>CAWKHF010000001.1:0-601209 GCA_963849325.1 uncultured Planctomycetota bacterium
TTGTTTTTAGAAACCGCCCTTCGACGAGTACGTCGAAGGGCTTCCTCATTTCTGGGTAAAGGGTTACGCCGTCGAGGCGGCAGTTCAAACACACGATTTCGAGTAAACGCCGCTTCGTGGCGTAATCGGCGGTAAGCCATTGCTCCTTCAGGGTTTGCGAGAGTTCAAACACTTTGGCCGCCAGTTCCGCCGTTTCGTCGTGGGAGCGGTCCAGCACGTCCAGTTGCAGCTTGATCGACGCCAGCCGGTCGCGTAACTCGGTGTGCTTCTTGGCAAAGACTTCCTGGTCGATGTCATCGGAAAGCCGCATGTTGAGCAAGCGGTCCTGCTGCTGGATGAGAAGCGTCTCTTGCCGGGTGAGTTCGGCCCGTTGAGCTTGGCTGTCCGCTTGAGCATCGCGGGTCTGCGACGCGAGTACCAGTCGGAACCATTCGCGGACGCTCTCGTCCTCCACCTTCATCTTGTCGAAGATCGCGAGCACCTGGGCCTCGATGTCCGCTTCCTTCACCCGAATGCGGGGATGGTCGCCTTTCGCGTATCGAGAGCAGCGGTAGTAGACGTGTTCGTTGACGCCGCCGTCCTTCCGCTTCTTCTTGACCAGCTCGCCGGTGACGGGATGACCGCAATGGCCGCAGGTCATGAACTGCCCGGCGTAGGTCAGCGTCGTGGCATGGTGGACGTGCCCGCCGAGCAACGCCTGCACCCGGTTCCAGGTCGCCCGGTCAACCAGCGGCTCGTGCTTGCCGGGATACCACTGTCCCTTGTGATGGACTTCGCCAATATAGGCCCGATCCTTGAGGATGTTGTGGATCGAGGTGCGGGGGAACCGTGGCTGCGACGGGCGGTACACCCGGCCTTCGGAGTTGATCTTCTCGACCACGCCATCAAGCGTCAGGTTCTCATAGGCGGGGTGTGAATCATTTACTTGGGTGACTTTACGCGGCGGCGCGGTGAGGCTGCGACCAGAAGCCGTCCCACACCTTGCCGCCACTGACATATAAAGCCCGTAGGGCCGCCACGGTCGCCGCACCGTCTTCTACCCAGCGCATGCCCGAACCCTTGAGCCTTTCACCGATGATCTTGCAGCCCGCCTCCGTCGGCCCACTGCCGATGTCCCAGCCCTTCTGACGATAGCGCGGATAATCGGTGCGATGCCGGTTGTTCTCGAAGTAGCCGATCAGCTTCCGCAGTTCCTCGTGAACCTCTGCCGATGTCTCCGGCGGCAAGTCCAACGCCCGCAAAAAGGTGAGCAAGGCTTCGCCCCCTTGCTCATAGAGGATTCCTTTGGCCTGCTGCTGCCACAGCACGCGGGCCGTTTCCTCGCCGGCATGCCAGACGTTGGCGAAGGCACAGAGGTGTTCGGCGGCGTGATACCAATCCAGGATAGTCGTCAGGTTCTCGGCCAGGTGACGCTGCAAGGCTTCTTCCAGGCCGTTGCCGCCGTCGGTCACGGCGATCAAGTCACTCACCCGCGTAACGCCCAACGCCCGGGCCTGCGCGCGCACTTGCTCCGCCAGCACATCGAGGTCGAAATCGACCAGGTAGCGGCTGTGCTCCTTTTGCGGCGTGTACAACAACGCGGTGTAGAGCATGCGATGCTCGGCCTTGCCTGCTCCGATCCCCTGCATCGGCACGCTGAAGGCGTCCAGGCCGACATAGGCCGCGGGCTGCCCTTCCCTTCGCGGTGCGGTCCAGAGGAGTTCGGGCTGCGTCGGCTCGACCATCGGCCCCGCTTTCTGCTGCGCCCGCAAGCGTTCGCCCTCCCCTTGGGTACAGCGCAATACCGAGGAAGCCGACAGACGCACTCCGGAGAAACGCCGGAGGATGTCTTCGGACGCATCGCCGAAGGGCACCATCGTCCCGGCCAGACAGACCAGCGGCCGCAAGCCGGGGCTGATGGCATCGTGCAAGCCCAGTACCTCGTCGTAGGGGATGCAACTGTGGTGGCAGCGGGCACAGTAGGAATAGGCGCGCTCCAGACGCACCTCGCCATGCACGGTCAACAGCCGCCGGGACTGGTAGGAATGAAACTTGGCCGTGTGCCCGCACAAGGTGCAGCGTACGCTGGAGCCTACGTAGCCCTTTTTTTCCGGCTCGCCACGCTGGCTTGCCGGACGTGGTTGACCAGCTTCTGCCCGGCATCGCGGAACTCGAAGTCGATGGCGCCGAATTCCTCCGCCTCGGGAACATCGACGGCCCTTTCGACAAGCTGGCGAACGGTCTGTTCGATCTGGGGTCGCAGCTGTTGCAGGATGGCTTCGATGCGTTCTTGGCGGGATGGGGCCACTGGGGAAGGACCGTGCTGGGAAGCCATGATGCAACTCCTGAGTGTGAAGAAGGCGTGTGCGTTTTGGACCTGGGAGTCAACCTATCGCGCGACAAGCCAAAAACCCACCCAAGTAACAGCTGCCCACCCTCATAGGCGTAGAGATGGAAAATCCGCTTGACGTTGACCGACTCTTGCGGATCGGTTTCGATGACGCCCCGGCCATCCCTGCGGATGTTGCGATAGCCGTAGGGAGCGGGACCGCAGAACCAGCCCTCCCGAACGCGGCGAGCGATCCCTTCGCGGACATCGACCGACATTTGTTCGGTGTAGAAGCTGGCCATATTGGCGAGCGTCCGTCGCATCATCCGTCCGGCGGGCGTGTTCTCCGTCGGCTGCGAGATAGAGATGAACGGTAGGTTGTATTCTGATTCAAGACGTTCGAGTTCGACGTAATCGAAGAGATTGCGGGAAGCCCGGTCCACCTTGTAGAAGAGCAGGCCGTCCAAGGCAAAGGCATTCTTCTTGGCGTAGGCGAGGAGTTCGCGGAAGGTCTTGCGTTGTTCGCCCTTGCTGGCGGTTTCGGCGATCTTGAAGAACTTGACGATCTCGCCGCCCGCCTGGGTCGCATAACGCTTGAGGGCTTCCTCCTGCACTTCCAGGCTGAAGCCCTCGCGTTCCTGTTCCCGGCTGCTGACCCGAGCTAAAGCGGCGAACTGCTTCATGGCGGAGACCTCGACGAAAGTGCCTCGAACAAGCGACCGACATCCACGATCATTGTAACGGCTTCCTCGGGGGTGATGGTAGCTTCGTAGTACGGCTGCCAGGTGCGAATCGTTGCTTCGATGAGTTCAGCGGTGATCCAGTCCGGTGTCCCGGCCGGGACGATGCTCTTCGCATCCTCTCGGGTTCGGCAATCGGGTTGTCGATTGCTGCGGGACATGGCCGGGGACCACCACCGATAAAGTTTCGAGAAATGCGCAAAGCCACCCTCGGCCCGACGCGCGGGACCACCAGTACACGCGAGAGCGGTTGCGGGTTACGATGCCCGCAACAGGCCCTCTCGCCGGTAACGCTGCAACTCGTCATGGGAGATCGCCCACGCGGTGTGAGCGCCGCGCCCGCTCTCCTTCTTCCGTGCCCGAATCCGACCCACGCGGCACCACGACCGGACGGTGAACTCGGCCTTACCCACGAGGGCCGCAAACTCCTCGATGGAGTACCATTCCCGGACCGGCTGCTGCTCCGCGAGGACGACCAGCATCGCCTCGATCTTTTCCAGCCGTTCTTCGACCGTCATGGCCACACCCTACCTTTCCAGGTCCGTGCGGTCCTGCTCACGGACCGCTTCCCTGACCGAGGTGCGGGCCGTCGCGCTGTCCTTTCGCAATTCCTCCAAGCCGACTTTTTCCACGGTCATCGAGTTCGCCCGCCCGAG
Source organism: uncultured Planctomycetota bacterium (assembly GCA_963849325.1). Classification (GTDB taxonomy): domain Bacteria; phylum Planctomycetota; class Planctomycetia; order Gemmatales; family Gemmataceae; genus JAJPHU01. The sequence goes on from CAWKHF010000001.1 coordinate 3,705, forward strand.
GATCACATCCCAGGACGTGTGAAACTCCACGTCCTTATGCGGGTTGCTGGCCGCGTCCCGCACCATCGCGGTCAGTTGCGGTCCGTCGCCGAGGGCCGCGTCCAGCGCCTCCGGCAGGATCTCCGCCGCGCGGATGGGGTAATACAGAGCCTCATAGTGCTTTTGGCTGTCGATGCCGAAATCGACGACCGCCGCATGGTTCGGCCACGCATCAAACAGGATGCTGGTGACAAGGTGCCGTGTCGTGGGTTGCACCGACGCCAACTGCTCGGCGAACTTCGTGCGTTTGTCGCTCATGGTTTTCTCCAGAGAAAGGGCGGGATTGGGAGGTCCCGCCCTCGCGGTCACCGGGCCTGCTCCGGGAAGAGCATCGGCGAAACCGTCGGGCTCTGCTTGGCCTTCGTTCCATCCGTTCCTTGCTGCGCCTCCAGTGTGAGCCGATGCTTTTCCAGCTCGACCTGCTCCTTACTGCGCAACTCGGCGTCGAACCTCCGGGCTTCCTCTGCCTTTTGCCGTTCTTCTTCCTTGGTCATGTTGCGCCCCAGAATGGCTGCGATAATCACCCAGCAGGCGAACAGCTCGCCCGCAACGGCCCCCTTCGGCCATGACGGAGGGTTGACGCTCTCGAACAGGCCGATGAGCACGAAGGTGACCACGACCGGCGCGAGGAAATACTTGCATAGCGTTTCCATGATCTACTCCTTGAGAAATTGCGGGGCGGGCGAACCCCGTTGTCCGGGTAACTGAAGTCAACGGCGAGCAATCAGGCTGGAATCCACCGCCCCCTGGCCATCTCCATCCACCCCTTGGGGGCGTCCGTCGCTGCGAACAGCAGCTTGTCACCGTAGACACGCGCGCGATCCTCATCGTGGCCCGTGTCAAACTTGATCTCGATAAACTCCTCTGTTTGCTGGGTCTGACGGCCCGTGAACGGGGCCTCGTTGCTGCCGCCGGTGACCTTCAGGACCCAACGACAACCCCCGGTGTCGGTGAGGATGTAGCGGCGACCGTCGGTGTCCCTGCCGACCCAGTACACCCGCTCTACGGGCTTGTCGTCTGGCGACAGAACGGAGGCGATTGCTTCCCCAACACTCGAAATCCAAGATTCCCATTTCATGGCGTGTGGCATCTCCTGTATGTGGGGGGCGAGGGCGGGGCTGGGCGCGCCCCGCCTTCGGGTTACTTGAACAGCTTCTTGAAGCACTCTGCGAACCCGCTGCTCCAGGTCTTCTTGATCTCGCCATCGCCATCGACGGCGGCGACGACCTTTGTCACGAAGAACACCAGGATGCACCCGCCGATCAGCAGGTTGATGAAAAAGTCGCCCATGCTTGGATGCCTCCTTACTTCTTGAAGAGGTTGCGGAGGAGAGCCAGGCCGCCACGCTTCGCCGCGTCGCGGGCGGTGGCGTTGCCGCTGAGGAACGAGCAGATCTTCCGGGTGCCGATGAAGAAGATCACCAACATGATGATCCACCCGAAGGAACTGCCGTCCGACGATTGAGCCAGTAGGTACATGACGAACTCCTTTGAAAAAGGGTGAGGTAAGGTTGACTGTCAATGCCGCGGCTATCGTTCCATGCCGCCACGATCCCGGTCCTTGTTTTGCTCTTGGCCTTGCTGCCCGCTTCGGTCCTCTGCCTGCGAAAGCTCTTTCGCGTAGGCACGAACATCATCCAGGCTCACTGTGGCAGTCGATTCCTGGTCCGGCCCCTGGCCGGGGCCTTTCCGCGCCTGGGCGATTTCGCCTTGCGTCTGTGTCCCGAACAGGCCGATTTCGTTGTCCGCGACGCTCTCACGCGATGGGGTGAGTGCGTTGCGCAGCTCCTTCAGCCCGAGCCGAAACATCGCTGCCGCGTGGCCTTCACCGATCTTGCGTTCCATCTCATGCCTCCTTCCTTCATGTGTCTGGGACTCATGGATTTGCCCTGTTCGCCATTGCGAGGAGGATCAGGGCCAGGATGATCGCCGCCACCAGCCGCACCACGACCGATGCCCGTGATGGTTGCCGCCATATGGGAGTGAAGAGGTCGAACCACCACGGGCGGGCGGACTTGGACCGCCTCGTCACGGCCGGATTGAACTCCGGGTCCTGATACCACTTCACGCGCTCGGCAAGGATCGGCGACATGCCGCGTTGGAGGACGATCACGCAGTCGTTGCTGAGCGTCAGGATTTCTTCCGGGCGAAGAAGCGCCCGACCGGCGACCGAGTAGTTCAAGTTGCTACCGCGGCTCACCTGCCCGCCCTGTTGCGCGCCACCACCTGACTGCCAGGATTGCGACTGGTTTTCCCCGTAGCTCTCGACCACTTGCGTCCAATCGCCGATGGACTTACTCAGCCGTTCGGCGCTCTCATAGCTGCTGGCGGCACCGAGGTAGATTTGCGTGCCGCAGTTATCCGGGAGCAGCGTGGGTTTATCCCGGAATGCCGTTCGCACCTGCGAGTCCGACTGGTACGCCAGCACCAGCCGGACCCCGGCGCTGCGGCCCCGCACCAGCGCTTCCTCCAGGGCGGGCAGTGAGCCGAGGGCCGAAGCCTCATCGAGCAGGAACAGGACTTCGCTCTCGCGCTCGTTGCCTGTCGCCCCGATGACGCGCACCAGCGTCGCCACCCAGCAACGCAGCAGGCCCTTCTGTGCTTCCAACTGCTCCGGTGGGATCTGCAAATAGACTGTGGTTCCAGGCTTCCGCAGGGCCGCCGCGTCGAAGGTACTGCCCGCCACCGCGGTCGCCACCAGGCCCGAATCCAGGAAGGACAGATGCCGCGTGACCGTGCTCAGCACCCCGGCCCCTTCCTTGGTCAATCCAACGCCGTCCTTCTCGAACAGTGTTTTGAGCTGGTTGCCGAGCCGTGCCGGTATACCACCGGTGTCTTGCAACATCCGCAGGGCGGCCTTCAGCATGTCCGGGTCGCTGAGAATCTCCTGCACAGAACTGAGGTTGCGGTCCTCGCCTTTGAAGCGCAGCAACACCAACACCAGCACCGCACAGATCACCTGAACGGCTTTGTCGTTCCAGTGCGGGTCGGACTCCGTTCCTTGCCGAACTACCAGCGCCTCCGCGATCGCCCTCGCGGAATCGACCAGTGACGGGCTATCGGCGGGCACGGAATCCAGCGGGTTGAAGGCATCCGTCCCACCGTTGAACGGTGCGAGCCGAATGACACGTTGCCCCATCGCCGCCCGTCGCTTGGCCGTGGTCTCGAACAGGTCGCCTTTCGTATCGAAACAGACAACCGAGCCCAATTCATAAGTGAGCAGGTTCGGGATGATGATGCTCACGCCCTTGCCCGAACCGGTACTTCCGCAGACCAGCACGTGGCAATAGTCCGGAAGGCGGATAAGTGCGCCCTTGAAGGTCCGCCCGAGAACCAACCCATATCCGGCAAGCATCCCGAACGCGCGGAGCGCCTGATCCGTCATGAAGGAGGCAGACCCGTAGGCTGTCCCCGATCCCCGCCAGCGGCGTCGATAAAAGACGACCAGCAACACGCCGATAATGATCGCCAGTGAGACGACTTGGTCGTCGAAGCTCGGTTGCATGGCATAAACTCCTCTCAAACCGCCTTTGTGCGGTGGTTACTGCTGTCAGTTGCTCAGTGGCCGCAGCCGGTGGAGCAAGTCACGGGTTTCCTTCTCGTAAGCGACCAAGGCTTCCTTGACCCTCTCAAGCACCATTGGAAACGCCTCGCACTTCTCCTCATCTCGAAGGGCAAAGATGTCCAAGATGCGAAGCGTGGCTTTCCACGCGATGTCGTGCTGGATGCGCACCATGATTCACCCCTTCTTTGCCTTGTCGCGGAGAACGGCCTGAAAGGTGCGGGCATCGAGGCCCTGCTCACGAGCCTTCCGGGCTTCGCGCTGCGCTTCGCCGAGGCTCTCGATCAAATCATCCAGCGTCAGACCTTCGCCGCTCGCAACGATCATCACGCCGGACGGCAGGATCGCCTTGATTCGCGAAAGCTTGACCGTCGGTGCCACCGCCCGCTTTTTGCGGCCCGCATGTTCGATGGCGTCCCGGCTCGCGCCGGACAGTTTCAGCCGGAGCAGCTCGGCCTGCTCGGCTTCGCTTAACTTGCTCGCGGCATAGCAGTCGCTGATGCCGACCTTGCCTGCCGCGAGTGCTTCCTGCCAAGCCGGGATGCACTTCGATGGCGACAACAAGCGAGTAACCATCGAGGGGTCGAGGTGCAGTTGCTCGGCGAGGTCCTTCATCTGCCAGGTCGGGTTGCCCGCGATCAGCTCCGCGCAGAGAATCCACTTCTGGTAGCCGGTGAGTTCCTTGCGGTGCAGGTTCTCCGCCGCGCGGATGAGCTTGAACTGTGTGTCCGAAAGCGAAGCCGGGAACAGCTTGACCTCAAGCGTCTTGATCCCGGCCGCCTTCGCCGCCAGATAGCGGCCGTGACCGAAGATCATGCGGCCGTCTTCCGTCGCGCCGACCGGTTGAAGCTGGCCTTTGGCCAGCATGTCCTCGCCCTGAAGGCGAACCTTCTCGGGATCGTCGTGCCGGGCGAGTTCCCGCTCATCCGTCTGGAACCAGTCGAGCGGGCGATGTTCGATCGCCAGCGATTTCGTTTGTAAGGTCGCCATGTACGTACCCTCCACGGGGCGGCCGACGGCCGCCGTTCGGCTACTTCAGGAATTCGGGAAACGATTCGATTGCCAGGGCGAAGCGAATTGCCGTGCCGGTTCCGTTCCGTCGAACCGGCACTCCCACAGTCGCCCCTACTCCTTATCGCTGCGGTCCTCCCCCTGGGGAGAGGAACTGCCCGAAGCGACGATGACGACGGAAGCGATTGCACCCAGCAGCGCCCCCACCGGACCCAGCACCAGTCCGCCCGCGACGGCCGGTCCCCACATCACGGCCTTGCCGGCCAACTCTTCCGCCACTTCCTGCTCGAAGCTTTTTGCCGCCATTGGACTTCTCCTTGAGGCGACCGGTCGGGTGAACCGGTCTGGGAATCGCTGATTGTTTTTCGCGACGGGAGGAGTTGCTTACCCCAAACCCGTCGTTCACCGTGAGAATTGTTGACCGGGCAAGGCCGCGAGGCAAAAGCTCGTCACGATTTGGCGAGGTCGGGTAGGGTCCGCGACGAGGCGGCGGGTCTTCTACGGGCGGCGGCCGAGGTACTGGTCGGCTTGTGCGATGGCCTGTCGTTCGACGTTCCGGACGAGTTCCGAGACCTGATGTTCCCCGGAGGCCAGGCCGAGCTTGATGTACTGGGTGCAGAAAGTGTCAACCACTTCTTGGTGGTCGTATTCCCGGCCGGGACGGACGGGGACGCCAAGCGCCTGCAAAAAAGCTCGCTCGGCGTACTCTCGCTCGTAATCGATCATGTCATGGATGGCGTCATCCAAGCTCATGGGGTGGCGGATTTCGCCGGTCGTGATCCTGTAGTCGAACCGATCCTCCATCCACTGATCGTAACCGAGCGGGTAGGCCCGCCGGAGGTCTTTGACGGTGATCTTGTCTGAAGGAAAATCAATCTTCTTGAAGTCTAACTTGGGAACGTGTTCAGCCAATGTCCTAATGTCATCGTAATGATTGTCGTGACCAAAGTGTTAATACGCTTCTGCCGCCCTGTCAATACTTTCGGGAAATCGGCTTGAGGGGAATCCCCCTCGCCGTCAGGTATCGCTTGGTCTCCTCCCAAGCCTTCCAGCCGACCGCACCGATGATCTGCCGCCTCGCCCCGTTGTGGCGGGCTACGAACTTGTCGCCGTCCGCCACCATCCGGTCGTCATCCCGCGGAACGTCAACGTCGTCGTACTTTTTGTAGTAGGCGCGGAAGAAATCGCTGACCTTCTCGACGTGCCGACGAATGCTCGCACTCGATAGACTGTCGGAGATGGTGACGAGATCGGGAAGCACGACCTCCAACTCTGTGAACGAGAACGAATCCGTCCGCCGCTTGCGGCACAACGCCCCGATCCAATAGAAGACTTCCAGTTGCCCGGTCAGTTTCAACGCCTCGTCGCCCGTCCGCTCGATGCCCTTGGGCCGTTGTCCCTTGCCATCGGCCGCGAGGAGCGATGGGGCCAGTGGTGCCAGAATCTGGATTGCCGCCAGCGCAACCATCGGGTCCGGGTTCGACCTCGCTTTGTGCAGCGCCGGAACGGCGGCAGCGCCGATCTTCCTCAAGGCTGTGCCCGCATTCCGCCGGACCGTCTCGCCCAGGTCGGCGAGAGCGGCGACGAGAACCGGAATAGCCGCTTCCGCGGCGGGTCCGATGTTGCCCAAGGATGCCGCCGCGTTTTGCCGGATCGTTTCGTCGCGGTCAGCCATCGCCGCCAGGAGGGCGGGGACGGCCGGCCCGCCAATTTTCCCCAGGATTTCTGGCGTTTTCCGCCGAACCGATTCGTCGGGATCGGCCAGCGTGGCAACCAAGTCCGGGATGGATCGAACCCCGATCTGCTCCAGGGCGTCGGCCGCGTGCTGCCTTACGGCTTCGGCGGAATCGGCCAGCGCACGGATGAGAACGGGAACAGCAGTCTCAGCGCCGATTTCTCCCAAGGCCCAGGCCGCCTCCGCGCGAACGCGCTCGTCCGGATCGGTCATCGCGGAAATCAGAGCCGGAACGGCGGCCAGAGCCGGAGCCCCGATCATGCCCAAGGCCCCAGCGGCGGTTTCGCGGATGCGTTCGACGGAGTCGGAGAGTGTGGCGATGAGGGCGGGAACAACGGGTCCGGCGTTCGCTCCGATCCGACCCAGTGCCCAAACCGCACGTTGGCGAAGCCAGGCGTCTGGGTCGGGAAGCACCGCCGCAAGGACGGGAACAGCGTCCTTGGCCGGGGCTCCAATTTCTCCCAGCGCCCAAATCACATTGCCGCGGACCAACGGGTCCGGGCCGGCCACCGCGCGGATCAGAGCCGGGACAGCCGGCAGTCCGATTCGTCCCAATGCGTGCGCCGCTGACACTCGCGAATGATCCACTCTACCGGCGATTGCTGCCATGAGGGCGGGAACCGCCGCCTCGCCGATCTCCCCCAGGACCCAGGCGGCATAGCTACGGGCGTCATCGTCCGGATTGGCCAGTGCGTCGATCAGGGCCGGAACCGCGGGAAGCCCGATCCTCCGTAACGCTTCGGCCGCGTTCGCCTGAACTTCGTCGTCTGTGTCGGCCAGCGCCGCGATCAGGGCCGGGACCGCGGCTTCCGCCGGCGGCCAGATCTCGCCCACGATGCGGGTGGCCTTTTCGCGGACACCCGCATCGGTGTCGCCGATCGCGTCGATTAAGGCGGGAGCCGCAGCGGTACCGATCTCTATCAACGCGCTGGCTGCGGCGTCACTCACCTTTCCGTGATCGCCTTTCGTCGCCAACAGGGCCAGTGAGATGATCCCTTCCGGCACCCCGATCTTGCCCAGCGCCCCGGCCGCGTGATTGCGGGTCACTTCGTCAGTGTCCGCCAACACCACGACGATAAGGTCCGGGACGGCGGCTTCCGCCGGCGGCCCAATCTCCCCCAGAATCCAGGCGACCCACCGGCGGGTCCGCTCGTCGGAAGCGTTCAGCGCGGCGATCAGGCCCGGAACGGACGGAGCCCCAATCTGTTTCAGAACACCGGCCGTGTTTTGGTTGATCGTGTCATTTGGTTCGGCGAGTGCCGCGATGAGAAGGGGAACCACTTCGGTGTGGTGAAGCCTGCCGAATTGCAGCATGTCATCGTTCTCGGAACTCCACGCCGGACCGGCCAACGCCGCGACCAAGCGACGGTATCCCTGCAAGGGCTTTTCTGAACCGGAAGTTTCATCGGATTTGGTGTTCATGGCGTCGATCTCAATCGCGATACCCGACACATCACTCATCGCCCACGCCAAGCCGCTGACGTTCCCTCTTGATCGAAGGCTATTCCCTAGCCCCGGCCGGTCGAGTCCAGCGAGGTCGGGCGGCTTGCCGCTTCGGGGTAAGCCGAACTGAAGCTTCCGACGAATTCCGCCAGGCTTTCAGACGGCCGCCGCGAGACGGCATCGAACCCGTCCGCCGCCACTCGCTCGGTCAGGCCGTGGCCGCACCCGAGCCGCTCCGGGGCGAGAGCCGACGCAACAAGCACTTCCGAACCATCGCCTTGAGGTGTCCTGCCAACGTACCGCCGTAACGGAGCGCCACCCCAGCCCGACCGTACCCAAAGTATACCGTTGCCGAACAGGTTCTGCCCGACGCGACCCCCGCTTGCCCTTCCCGCCGGTTGCTGGGGCGAGGGCCATCCCTGCGTGCCTCCTGAGGGGCCACGAGACCGTTCCCTCCGAGACAAGCCATTCTCAAGCCCGGTCTAGCGAGGACGGTTTGATCGCCCGAAGTGTCAGGCCGATCACATCCCTGAGAGCGCGACGCTGGAGGGCGAGAGCCAGGCCGCCGGCCACGATGGCTAACCCCGTCGCGAGGGTGATGTCCGCCCACCACGCGGCCGGAGCGGCAAAGTGGTAGACCAGGAGCGCCGCGGCGGTCAGGGTGCCCGGCCACAGAAAGCACCGCGCGTAGACGAGCAAAGAACAGCCGATCACTGGTAAACTGATCCGGAGCGACCACAGCGTGAAGAACAACACGCACGCGGTATACGCCGCGGCCACCGCCTCGACGCCGTGGCCGACGGCGAGGAGAAGGCCGGCCAGCCACAGGGCGGCGTACCGGGCCGCGAGTCGGAACTGCACGTCCGTCCGCCCCGTGGCCATCAGGAACGTCCCGATGAGGGCCGTCACCGGCTGGACCGCCGTGGCCGGAGCGACCAGCACGAAAATCGGCGCAACCGGGGACCACTTCTCTGACAGCAGTCCGGTGAAGATTGGTCCGCTCGCGGCAGCGGCCAGGGCGACCGCAGGCAGGCACCCGGCCGCGAGCAACCGGGTGAGGAAGAGGAACAAGACCTTCCACTCACGCTCGTTTCCGCGGATGGCCGCGACGTGCGGGTAAAGGACGTATTGGAGCGGGCCGGTCACGAGCATGGACGGCAGCCGGGCGAACTGGAACGCCATCGCATACACGCCCACAACCCCAGTGCCCCACACCCGTCCGATCACCAGGTTTTCCAGCGACCGGCTGACGAAGGAAATCAGGGCCGCCCCGAGGAGGTTCCGCCCAAACGTCAGATGGTCGCGGGCGTCGTGCAGGTCGAATATCGCCTTCGGACGGTAGGAGGACCGCGCCAGGGTGAAAACGAGGCGGACCGTATAAAACACGACTTGCTGCCAGACGAGTGCCCAGACGCCGCAGCCCGAATTGGCCAGGACCACGGCGACTGCAACTCCCGAACCCATCGCCGTGATCTCCGTGGTCGCGATTACGCCGAACCGCCCGCCCTGCTGCAACGCCGCGCCCGGAACGAGCGTCAACGACTGGAGCGGCAGAACCGCGGCCAGGGTGAGCAGGATCGCGGTCAGACGCGGCTGGCCGAGTAGGGAGGCGGCCCCAGGTGCAACGAGCGCGACGGCGAGACCGGCCGCCGTACCGAACAAGCCCGAAAGCCAGAAGCAGGTGTGCCAGGCTGGTCCATCGGGCGGGCCGGAGCGGACGAGCGAGGCGGCGAGGCCGGCATCGGCGAGCGTCATGAGGAACAGGATGACGGGCATGGCCATCGCGGCGAGGCCGTAGTCTTCCGGCGAAAGGAATCGGGCGAGGATCGGCACGGAAACAAACTGGACCGCGAGTCGCACCACGTTGGTGAAGCCCACCGTGGCCGTCCCCCTGGCAATGCGTCGGAGCGACACCGCTACCGCCCGCGAGAAGGCTCACGCCGCGCCAAGCGGGCGAGTGACGTTCCACCGACACGAAGCATGGTGACGGGAAGCGCAGCCAGCGTCGCCGGGTCTGTCCGCAGGAGCCGCCATACTACGCCGGGCACCCGTTGCGGGTGTAGCACCAGGTTCCGCAGCAGGTGATACGCCAGAGCATTCCGGCACTCGGTCACGTGGTGGTCGTTCCAGGCTTTGGTGGGGACGGATAACGGTATTGCTTTGTCGATAAACCGATGGGCCAGCAACTGGTCGAGCTTGATGGCCAGGTAGGGAGCGCTGTCCCATGAGAGATTCGCGTAATACATGTTCAATCCTCGCCCGCACTCGACTTGGCTGTCGGCATCGAAACCGACGCGGGCCGCGCGTGAGGCCAGCGCTGCAAAGAACAACACGTCCTCGCCTGCTGTTCGCAAGCGGGTGTCGAATCTCAGGCGTGTGGCGATGGCTTGACGGTAAACGACCGTCGAAGCCTGCGTCGGGAATTCCTCCAGGATCAGCCGAACCAGATGATCGGGGTGGAACTCGATGAGCACCCGCGGGCTGCCGGTGTTGGGCGAGAAACTGGTTCGTCGCGGGGCAACATTGGGAGCGAACGTGCGAGCCGTGGTGCCCCGGCCGGCCGTTGTCCGTGAAGTAGAAATCAAAGCCATCCTCGTGGGCGCGAATCGCTCGCTCCAGATGGTCGTGCGGCCAAACGTCGTCGGAATCCAGAAATGCGATCAGAGTGGCAGAGTTCGACGCCATGTCGAGGGCGCGGTTTCGGGCGGAGGCGACGCCTTGGTTTTCCTGCCGGACCACGCGGACCCGGTGTGGGCCGCCAAAACACGCCTGTCGGACTTCGCCCAACCCCAAACAAGGCGAGCCATCATCCACGACGAACACCATCACCGACCACGGGGCAGGCACACGTTGAGCCATAACGGACGCGAGCGCCCGCGAGAATGCCCGGCTCGCGTTGAAAAAAGGGGATGATGACCGCCACCTCACGCACGACGCCCACCTTTTCCGTATTTCGCCTGAAGAAGCACAAGTTGTTCGAGCATTCGCCCGGTGGCGTCGTCGAGAAGTTTGTCGGCGCTCAGGCAGGGTGTTCCACGTGCGAGAATGGTCAGTCGCCGGGCAGCGACGCGGGTGACTAAGGGTGCCGCTAGCCTCGTCCACGGCTTTTGGTTCGCCGCCCCAACGAGGCGGGAGAGGACCGGGCTGCGAGCCGCGGCGATCTGAGCTTCGGCCAACGTGGAGGGCCACAACCGGCGGAAGCGGAGCGGGATATGAAGCGACTCGGCCCAATCCAGCCATTTGTCCCGGTGGAGACTGTCGATCGGCAAGAGCGGAATCCAGGGCACCCGCAACGCATCCGCCACAATCGCCCCGTGCATCGCTTCGCACAGCATCACCTCGCAGCCCAGAATGGCGTCCAGGACTTTTTCCACCGGCGAACTCGGATCGATCAACCGGACGCCCGCGCGCTCGCAAGCCGCCTGCCAGTTCCCGCGCGGCAGACTCTCCCAGTGCGGCATGAAGCCGATCTGACCAGGAACTTGCCGTCGGGCCAAACCAAGGGTACGCACGAGGACCGCAGCGTCGCCGATGCCGACGTGATCGGGAAGCCCCAGCGCGCGGGCGGTCCTCGGTCCCCGGACGAAGAACACGTCCCAGTCCGGGCCGCGAACATCCGGCACGCGGTCGTGGTAGGCGGACACGTACCCCGCTCCGAACACGACCTTGCGGGCGGCGGTGTCGTACTGTGTTCCGATGATCGAGCCGATCCCCAGGAAGAGCACACGCGGGTCGTCGTCGAAGAAGCCAGGCAAGAGCCGCGGCCACAACCACGTGTTCAATTCGTCCCCGAAGTTCGGACGGCCGCCCCGAAACCACTGCAACTTCATGGACGAAGACCCGACTGCTCCGGTTGGGTCCTATCACGTGCGCGGAAAACGGTAGGAATTGCTATGCGGCGGTTAGAACCCCGCCGAACTTTAATGACTCCATCCATCAACACCACACGCAGTTTGCGATTAAACTCCCTGCCGACATTGCCACAAGGGTACTTCTCTGTCAACGACTCCGAGAACGGCCTATCGTCAGTGGGGCTTTCGGATGGGAAGCGTCCTCGGGGCCTGGAACAGTTTCACTCTCCCCTATGCTCCGCCCGCGCAAACGCCGGGGCATGGGTCTTGATCCACGTCTGAAGTGCGTCCTGCGATGTAAATTCCTCGATCTCGATGCTGTCGATGGTCGGTCCCGTTTCCCCGACCCGTTCGATTTCCTCCCGGCTCATTTCCCGAATCCACAGGACACGGTTTCGCTGCAAGCCGGCATGAGTCAGGTTGATCGATCCGTCCGCCAGCGGCTTGTCCAGGTTGCTGCCGCGGATCAGGACGAGATACACGACATCCCCGGAAAACTTCAGCAACAGCCCCTCTGACGGATTGAATTGCCACGGGCCAAGCCAGCTATACGGGAACCATCTGCTATTGCCGTCGCGGAGGCGAAACTCCACCGAGGCGGCGGTATCGCGGATGCCGCGCAAATAGCCAAAGGCGGCACAGGAGGCTTCGTCGTCGCCGTCCCCGTCGTGTCCTCCGGTCGATGCGGCCTTGGCCCCGGTCTTCAGAATGTGGCGTAGCCGGTCCTGGTGTGGGGTGGGATTATCGGTCATGGTCCATGCTCCGTTCCGGCTTCAGGTCCCTGGCCGCTGATGCCTGGACCATTGCCGCCAACCGGCGGGCCAGTGCCAGCGGCTTGTCGAGGAGCCTATTCGGGCCTGTTGCCCCATTAGCCGACTCGTCGAGTTGCGTTGCCGAGAGCGGTTCGTCGGGTTTGCTCACGGCTTTCAGCAGTGCTTCGCGGTCGTCGGTGAAGATCACCGCCTGTTCCTTGCCGCGCGTCAGGGCGACGTAAGCGGTGCGCTGGTTGGTCGCGGGCAATGATTCGCTGGCGATGGCCACGAACACCTTGTCCACCGTGTCCCCTTGTCCGGCATGGCTCGTGACGACGTAACCGTGCGTGAGATGCGCGAAATCCCGGTCGATGACCCAGCCGTGATCGACGATCAGGTCGCCCCGCCGGGTAAACCCTTCCACAGTCAGAATCGCCCCGTTGGCGAGCCGGTGCTTGCCGTCCTTCGTCTTGCCGCCCGCCGTGATGCGGACGCGGTCGCCGCGTGCCACCGCCAGTGAGACCGGCCGGAAGACCTCGAACCGCTCGGCCAGGTCTACGGGCGGCTTGACGCCCTCTTCCACGATCAGCCGCGATCCCTTAGCGTGGCCTTTGGCATTCTGCTGGAACTGCACCAGGTAGCCCGCCTCGTACTCCGTGGCGTCGGCCTTCTGCGGATTGGTCAGGTGCATCGGGACCCATGCTGTCATGTCGCGTTCCTTGCCGAGCTTGCCGGAGGCTCTCAAACCGGCTCGAATCGCCTGCGTCACCCGGCTCCCTTCGGCATGGGTCGGCGAGACGACCAGGGCCGTCTTGGACTCGCCGTTCTTCTTTTTCTCGGTCACGGCGGCCAGGTACGCTTCGGCCAGTTGCTGGTTCCGGTTTTCATCCGGCACTTCCCTGATCCATTTGAGCCTCTCGAATTCGGCGAAGGCGTCGGCGATCCGGCCTTGGCTCAGCGCCTTCGCCGCCTTTTTGTAATCGCCATCCTGCCGGAGGATTTCCGTCACCTCGGCGACCTTCAGCCCGGATTTTTCTTCGAGCAACTTGAGCGGTTCACCGGCGGTCACGCTGCGGTGCTGGCGGCGGTCGCCCACCAGCAGGACGCGCGCATTCGCAGCTTCGGCCACCTCGAACAGGTGGCCCATGTCTCGGGTGCCGAGCAAGGACGCTTCATCGACCAGAATGACGCCGCCATTGGCCGATTGCTGCAACGGCTCGCTCTTGAGGAACATCGCCACCGTCTCGGCGGAGGCGAACCCGGCCTGCTCACGCAGCACATCCCTCGCCTTCACGGATTGCGCCAGGGCGACGACCGGCTTACCAGACTCCAGCAAACGCTCGCCGATTTCCTGTTCCAGCGTCGTTTTCCCCGTCCCGGCCACACCCCGGATAATCATCACCCGGTCACGGGAGCCCAGCACGTGGCGGACGGCGGCTTTCTGCCCCTCGTTGAACCAGTCGCGGGAGATCGCTTGCTGCGCATCACCCATCGGCCGGTGGCGTCCGCGCCCCTGCCGTGCAAAGTCGATGAGTTTCGATTCCAGAGCGAGCATTTCCTTCGTGGTTGCCATCGCACGGCCGTCCACTTCGCTGCGGATGAGCGGTCGTTTCTTTAACTCCGCTGCCGTGCTCTCGACGGTCACTGTGCCAAGCCCTCGCTTCAGCGCCTCCGTCAACAGCTTGCGTTCGGGCAGCACCGCATCGCGGGTGAAGCTGTGGCCAAGGGCATAATCAACCGCCAAACTCTCGCCACGCTCCGGCCGTGCAAATGGCGTGGCCCGGCTATATACCCCCTCCAGGGTATGCCTCTCCGTCGCTGTCATTCGGCCTTCCCAGTCCCGGCGCAGCTCCGCTGTGGTCAACTCGTTGTTCTTGTGCTCCCGCGTCTCGGCACCAAGCTCCGCCTTGCGGTCCGGGTCGGTAATGCCGAGTTCCTGTGCCTTCTGTTCGATTTGGGCGGTACGCCGCGAGAACCGGCCCAGCACATCCTTCGGGACGCCCGCGATCTCGAAGTCATCGCGTTTCCTTTCAACGCCGAATCCCAAATCCTGGAGCTTGTTCGCCAGCCGCACGCGGAACGCCGCCTGAAAATACGGGGCATCCCGCTTCAACTCCCGGAATTGACCCGCTTTCCAGCGTTCCTCATCCTGGTCCCAGGTGGTGTTGAAGACGAAGCAGTGGGCATGAAGTTGCGGATCGGGGACGCCGTCCACGGGCCGCGACGTGGTGTGAATGAACTCTGCCCAGGTCATGTTCCCGGTCGTGCGGTCCTTGTCCTCCCCCTTGCGGCGGACGCGGGTCTTCATCTCCGCTTCCATCTCCCGCATGGTGTCATCGACCGCCGAGCGGAATGCGTCGAGTATCTGGTGGTCGCCAGTCAACCCGTAAAGCAGCGACACCGACTTGGGGACCGAGAAGGTGAAGTCGTAGCCGACCGTGCGGTCAGAGCGATTCCGAACCGTCAGTTGCTCAGCCGTCCGGGGATGGAGGTTGTCGCAGAGCCGCTCGAAGGAGAGCTTGTCAACCTTGCCCTCCAGGCCGAGCCGGGCCGCCCCCTGTCCGCCCCAGGAACCGATCAGCTCCTGACCTTCCGAGTAGTAATCCGCGGTGGCGTAGTAACGCTTGGCCCCGGAGGCAGAATCCTGTTGTGTGACGCGGATCATGCCTCAATTCTAGATTGCCACAAATTCGTTAACGAAGCGTTAACGGGCCAACGATTCTCCGCGGATTTCCTTGGCTTACAACAACTCAATGAGTGCCAACGTCACCCCACCGTCACCGCAACATCACCGATTGACACGGTCGTCTTCAACGATCATCTTGCGGATCACTCCAGATTTCTCCCGCCTGGCGAAGGGACACTTGGTCTTCCACCAAACCGCTTACCGCTGGGCCGCGACGCCCGCCGGGGGAACTTGGCCTTTGGACTTACTTTTTGCAGGGAGCACCGACGGTTCCCCCTGCACCCCTTCCTTTTCCAATTGCCCTTCAGCCAACACAAGCCGCTGAGCAGAAACGTAAAAACAGAACCCCCCGCTCGGGCTCAACCGCTCCGGCTCAAGTGGACGGTCGGCACACACACACCTCCCGCCACCACCGCTTCTCGCCTTACGCGGGGACCCCCGGTTATGAACCCCCGCGACGGCGATCCGCGATGGCGACGGTCGGAAAGGCAAGGAGGAATGATTTCAAGAGATGCGAAAGGCAATCAAGACGGCAACGAGCCATCCCGCCCCGCTGCCCCCTTCTTGGCGGCCTCGTCGAGATAGTCCGCCCACCACTGCATCATTTCACGGCGCTCGGTCAGGTATTGGGCATAGTTGTAAGCCGCCCGCACCCGGTTTCTCTCTCCGTGAGCCAACTGGCGTTCGATGACATCCCCTCGAAACTCATGCTCGTTCAATATGGTACTGGCCGTACTGCGGAATCCGTGGCCGGTGGCGCGCGAATGGTAGCCCATGCGATACAGGGCATAAAGCATGGTATTCTCGCTCATGAAGGTTGACGGGTTGTGCTCGTTCGGGAACAAGTACTGTCGGTGGCCGGAAACCTTCTCCAGTTCCCTCAAGACCTTAATGGACTGCACGGCCAGCGGAACAATGTGCTCTTCCTTCATCTTCATTCTTTCCGCAGGGATTCTCCACTGGGCTTTCTCCCAGTCGATTTCTTTCCATTCGGCCCCGCGCAGCTCCCGCGTGCGAACGAAGGTCAACAGAAGGAGGCGAAGTGCCAGCTTCGTCAATAGGCAACCGTCATAACTACTCAGCTTTTTCAAATACATGGGCAGTTCGTCGGCTCTCAGAAAGGAGTGGTGCTTGACGACCGGCGTCTTGAGCGCGCCACGCAGGTCGGGCACCGGGTTGTATTCCGTGCGGCCCGTGGCAACGGCAAAGGAAAAAATCTGGCTGCACATCTGCATTACCCGCCGTGCCGTATCAAGCGTGCCACGACTCTCAATCGCTCGCAGCATATCAAGCAGTTCGGGTGCTTTTATCTCGGCGACGGGCTTCGAGGCCAGTTGGCGAAGAAGGTAGTTATCCAGGTAGACACGTTTGGTGCGGGTCGAACTCGGCTTCCACTCGTGCCGACGAGTCTCAAACCACTCCTGAGCGACATACTCAAAAAGGTTGCTGCGCTGCAACATGATCTTCCGCTTTTCTTCCTTCTTGACATCCCCTGGATCGTTGCCGCCGGCGAGGAGCGTTTTTGTCTCCGCCCGACGTTTCCGGGCTGCCTCCAAGGTGACTTCGGGGTAGACACCAAACGCCAGCAACTTCTCCTTGCCCGCGAACTTGTACCTCATTCGCCAATACTTGCCCCCCGAGGGCAGGATCAGAAGGAACAGTCCTTCGCCATCGGACAACTTATAAGGTCTTGATTTTGGCTTGGAGTTGCGAACTGTGGCCTCAGAAAGGGATTTCGGCATGGGGTACAAATCGAACGAGAGTGGGGTACATGGATAAATATGTACCCCATTTCTGCCGTGAATGTCAACAAATCTCAACGAACGTCACCGAAGTGCATTCGTCGTGTGAGCGCCGCACCGTCTTAGTTCGGAGGACTTCTGCGAACACGAGCGGATGAAGAATTGGTGATCTGGGCGGTGAACACATTGAGCCGGTAACGTATTGATAGGTGTAGTAATTTACCGATGTGGAAAAACGATGTACCCCGCTTTTCTACCCCTTACTTCTCCTGGTTGCATTTGTTCGCATCAAGGCCACTTCCAGATTTAATTCACGGTCGCATTCTCCGAGAGCGCCTTGATTAACTCGTGAATGTCTTCGACGCGCCAAGCCGTGCATCGTGTCGAGAGCTTCACGGGCTTCGGATAACGTCCCGATTTGACTCCTTGCCACCAGCATGTTTTCCCAACGGGTATCATACTTAGCACCTGTGGCAGTCGAAGGAATCCGGTTTCAGGTAGGCCATTCATGCCATGCTTACCCCCTTCCCATTTTCCGATATTACCACAGGAGCCGTCAAATGTCTCGGAGAATCGCACTGAGAGCCGATGACAACGAATGCTGCAACGCAGCAACGGCAGTCGTGCGCCGTCCGGCGTATCGTCTTATCGGTATGATGTGATCGCAAACCGCATGTCATCCTACGAATTGCCCACCTCTACGGCCCCGCACCGGGCCCTTCCTATACGGCACTTCTGAACCCGCCGCCGGTCCGGGCAAGCAGAAAATCGGCTCCCCCTGAAGGTCGCCCCCAATTTTCAGCTTGCCCGGTCGCTCGCGCTCGCTTCGCCCCGGCTCAAGCGGGTTCCCGTGAAGTGCCGGAAGGCCCCGGTTGGCGGGGCCGACCGGTTGTCGGTTGGCGGCTCTGCTGCCCGCCGGCTTCCTTTCAATCATCAACGAAAAGGAGTTTCCTATGAACACACTGGACAATGCCAGCAATCAACCTCGACTTATTGCCGCCAGCAAGCTGGAGAAGTCGCCGCACAATGCCCGCCGCACCGCGCCGAAGATGGGGATGGACGAACTGAAGGCTTCGTTGCTTGCGCACGGGCTGATGCAAAACCTCGTCGTCACCGATACGGGTGACGGCGTGTTTCAGGTCATCGCCGGAGGTCGCCGGTTGGAGGCGATCCGCACGCTCCAGACGGAGGGCAAGCTGCCGCAGGACTTCGCGGTTCCATGCCAGGTCGTGGCCGACGAGCACTCCCTTGAAATGAGCCTCGCCGAGAACACGGTTCGGCTGGCCATGCACCCGGCGGACGAGTTCGAGGCGTTCGCCGCCCTCATCGACAAGGGCGAATCCGCGGCCCAAGTGGCCGAGCGTTTTGGCGTCGATGAAGGCCACGTCCTCAAACGGATGAAGCTGGCCCGCGTCGCGCCGCAACTCGTCAAGGAATACCGCGAGGGAGGCATCACGCTCGAATGCCTGAAGGCGTTCACAGTTACCGACGACCACCGCCGACAGGTGAAGGTCTTCAAGTCGCTGCAAGATTGGCAGAAGGAAGACCCGAGCGAAATCCGAGCGGCCCTAACCGAAAAGCTGGTCGAGGCCAGCAGCAAGCTGGCGCGCTTCGTCGGCGTGGAAGCATACGAGGCAGCCGGGGGGCCAACCCGCGCCGACCTGTTCGGCGAGGAGGTCTATCTCGAAAAGCCCGCCCTCCTGCACAAGCTCGCCGAGCAGAAGCTCGAATCTATTCGCAAGGAGCTTGAGGCGGAAGGCTGGGGCTGGATCGAGATTAACCCGGAGCGGGATTACCAGTTCATCAGCCGTTGCGGCCGGATAGAACCCCGCCTGATGGATGCACCACCCGAACTGGTTGAGTTCAGGTCACGCCTCGATCACGAGCTGACGCAGATCGAAGAGGCACTTGCGGAAACCGAGTCCGACGAGCTGCTGGAGCAGCAGCAGCTTACCCAGCAGCGGGTGGACGAGGCGGAGGAAAAACTCGCCGCCTTCGTCGGGTTCGACACCGGGCAGAAGGGACTTGCCGGCTGCTACGTTTCCATCGCGCAGGATGGCACGCCGTTCGTGGACAAGGGGCTGATAAAGCCGGAGCACCGGAAGGAACTGGCCCGCTTGCTCAAGGAAGGCGGCACGGACACCGAGTCGGCTGCGCAGCCGCCGAAGAATCCCCTGTCGGAGAGCCTACGCCGCGACCTCGCCGCTTCGCGGTCGCAAGTGGCCCAGGTGGAGATCGCAAGCAATCCCGCGATTGCCTTTGACCTGCTGGTTTTCCACGTGGCGACCGGGATGCTGAGTGAGGACTGCTGTGGTGACGGGCCGAACGTCGCATTCCTCCCGCCGCGTGCCGATTCGAGAAGCGAGGAAGGATCGTCACCTGCGGTAAAGGCCCTCGATGGCATCGAGCAATCGCTCCCTGCCGGCTGGCTCAAGCCGAAATCGGAAGCCGCCCGATTTGGGGCCTTCCGCTTGCTGCCGCACGAGGCCAAGGAGCAATTGCTCGCCTACTGCGTGGCGATGACGCTGCAACCGAAACTTGGCCCCGCAGACGGCGAGGAAACCACCGCCTACGATGCCTCGCTGTCACTCACCGGGGCAAACGTGGCTGCATACTGGCGGCCGAGCGGTGCCAACTTCCTCAGCCGCGTCAGCCGGGACCAGTTGCTCGCCATTGCCCGCGAAACCCTCGGCGAACCGTGGGCACAGTCGAGGGCACGCGATAGCAAGGCATCGCTGGTCGGCCAAATGGAACGCGCCTTCGCCGATCCCGGCAGGCCGGGCCAGACGCCGGAACAGGCCGAAAGACTGAAGAGTTGGTTACCGGCTGGCATGGCGTTCGGCTCTCTCCCGACGCCCAAGCAGGTGAAGGGCAAGAGAACCTGGAAGGCAGCTTAATCAACATTGCGGCGGGCGGAAACGCCCGCCGTTCACTTTGGAAAGGATTCCACCATGATACCGCAATCCCACAACGACAATTTCGACGCCTTACACCGGGCTTTTGATGACGGTGCCGCCTGCCTTCTCGAATGCCACGAGCGGGCGACGGGCAGGCCCGTCTACGTCATCTGCGCCGTCAACCGTCGCGGCGACGAGGTTGAGCTGGTGCCGTTTGCCACGCTGTTCAACGATAACCCTTACGACATGCTGTTGCCGCCCCCTGGACTGGCTGAGGAACGGGGGCCGGTATGACATCCGTTCGCAGCGACATCTACACTCGCGTCACCGACCGTATTCTCACCGACCTCGAAAAGGGCGTCCGCCCCTGGCTCCAACCGTGGAACGCGAGCCACGCGGCCGGGCCGATCACCCGGCCCCTGCGGGCCAGCGGCCAGCCCTACAAAGGCGTCAACGTGCTGATGCTCTGGACATCAGCGATGGCCCAGCATTTCGCTTCGCCCATCTGGATGACTTTCAAACAAGCCAAGGAACTCAACGCGAACATCCGGAAGGGTTCCAAGGGATCGCTCGTCGTGTACTCCGACCGCATCACCAGGACGGAAAGTACCGACGACGGCGAGGAGCAGGAGCGGGACATCTACTTCATGAAGGAATACCACGTTTTCAACGTGGAGCAGATCGAGGGTCTTCCGCCGCATTTCTATGCCGTTGACACACCGCCGCTCGATCAGGCTCTGCGCAATGATGCCGCCGAGCGTTTCTTCGCCAACACCGGGGCCGACATCCGCCACGGCGGGAGCCATGCTTATTACGCCCCCGGCCCCGATTACGTGCAGATGCCGCCCTTCGCTGCGTTCCGGGATGCCGAGAGCTATGCCTCGACGCTGGCCCACGAGATGACCCACTGGACCAAGCACCCCTCACGTCTTGACCGGGATTTTGGGCGCACCAAGTTCGGCGACGAGGGCTATGCCCGTGAGGAACTGGTAGCGGAGATCGGGGCCGCGTTCCTGTGCTGCGATCTTGGCATCACGCCGGAGCCGCGCGACGACCACGCCGCCTACCTCGACCACTGGCTCAAGGTCCTAAAGGAAGACAAGCGGGCCATCTTCCAGGCATCGTCCCACGCGCAACGGGCGGTTGATTTCCTTCACGGCCTCCAGCACGAGATACCCACACCGGGTATTCGGGAAGGAGGCCAGCCATGACCCGCACTGTCCGATTCTCCCTGGGCCAGACGGTCATCACCGCCAACGCCAGCCTACAACTGGCAACCGAAGAAGTGCTGACCGCTCTGAAGCGTCACGCCAGCGGCGATTGGGGCGACCTGTGCCCCGAGGATTCCCTCGCCAATGACGAGGCTCTCCAACATGGGGGTCGATTGTTCTCCGCCTACGGGCAGGGCGACAACCGTTTCTGGATCATTACGGAGGCCGACCGGTCCGTTACGACCGTCCTGCTGCCGAACGATTACTGAGCAGTTGGCCCCGTCCTGCCCGGTATCCAAGCGTCGGTCCATGATCGGCAGGGTGCCGGGCAGGCTGGCCCAGCGGCGTTTCCTATCAACCTATCGCCCCTGCGAGATGGGATGTCCTCGTTTCAAGCAAGCCCATCTCACCTGGTTGCCTGGCGACAATGGGCCGCCCTTGCGGTGTGTGCGAGCGTTAGCCTGTCTCCTTTCCCGGCATGAGCCAGCCCCCACCACCTGGGCCTTGTATTTACGGCACTCTGATCCCGCCGCCGGTCCGGGCAAGCAGAAAATCGGCTCCCCCTGAAGGTCGCCCCCAATTTTCAGCTTGCCCGGTCGCTGGCGCTCGCTCCGCCCCGGCTCAAGCGGGCTCCTTTGACGTGCCGTAAGGCCCCGGTGGTCGGGACTGAAACTCAAGAGAAGGAGAACATCATGTCTAAACCCGCACACAAAATCCGCAACGGCGTCCTGCAAGTCACCATCTGGCGCAACCACGGCGAGAAAGGCAACTGGTACTCGGTCAATCTCTCCCGCAGCTACAAGGTCGATGAGGGCTGGCGTGAAACCGATGCCCTGGGCCAGGACGACCTGCTCCCGGCAGCCAAGCTGCTCGACATGGCCGACACGTGGATCATGCACCAGCAGCAGGCCGACGCCAAAGCCCGCAAGGAATCCCAGCAGGCAGCGTAACTCAACCGGGCGGCCCGGAAACGGGCCGCCCATTATCTTGAAAGGAATCACACCATGAGCACGACGTTTTCCCCCGCGCCCTGGAGCTACGAATATAGCCCTTACACGGTCCGCGAAGCTGGCGCGGACGCCACCTGCTCCGTTGGCGATGCCCTTCCCGCCTTCGAGGTCTTCGACGCCGACGGCAACAAAGTCTTCGATACGAACGAAGCCACGCCTGCCGAACTTCAGGAAGCCAATGCCTGCCTTGCGTCGGCCGCGCCGAGGTTGCTGGCATCGCTCATCACTTGTGCCAACCTGCTCACCGATTACGACGACTCGGACGGCGAGGAAGGTGAAGCTTACCGCGAGGCGCTGGCCGCCATCGCCGAAGCGACCGCGAGGACAACCTGAGTAACCGCCCGGGCCTGCCCGCCAGGTCCCGGCCACGGCCAACGGCATAAGTTGACAGGCGGGTCCAGCCCAGTTATTGACTTACTTACCCCAGCGACAGCACTGACATGCCCAAACAGACCCACTCATCCCCGCTTATTCAGAGAGGCGACACTGTTGCTTACAATCGGACCTACCTGGACCGCCAGAGAATCCACTGTGACAAGCTGGCGAATGCCAGGGGAAAGGTCACGGCATTTCACCGCATTGCCGAAGGGGTTCTTCTTGCCGATGTGTATTGGGATACCCCCGGCCTGTCAAAACGGGTCTACCTTAAGGACCTGGTGAAGGTCTGACCGGTACTCTACTCCCTCCCCCTATCCCCCCCTATCCAGCTATTTCCCGAAACGTATGGGCGTCCCGGCATCCATGCCGACCGGGTGACTCCGGGCTGCGCTTCGCTCCGGTCCGGGGACGGACTGCGTTCGCACCCTCCGGCCCCCTGACGCGAAAAGACCAAGGCACCCGGAGCCGTCAGAGAATACCCAACTCCGGGCGGCGAGCCTGCTGATGCCCGGCTGCATTATCGCCTTCCTTCCAACGCGGCCACCGCCGATGGCGGGCGGGGGTGTGCCTGTCGTCTGCTGCGATGCAGCACAGGACCGCGACTTCGCCACCAGATACCCCCACGGGGCTTCCACACAGCCTTGCCCACGCCTCTCTTCCAGTCGTGGCAACACGGCAGTTTTTCAAGTCACACAATGCTTCCAAAGGTTGCAGGCGTCTTCCCTATGCTCTGCATAGGTCGGCTGGAACCGTTCCAGCCGCCAGACGCCCAGCCAGCGCAGCTTCGCGGGGGCCATCCGGTTGCTCTCCTGACCGCACCGGACGGCCCCGCGACGCGCATCAAAATCGTCGCCTCCGCAGCCCGAATCCCTTGCGAAAAGAGCCTTGTCGGCTGCTCACGGCTCGCCGCGAATGGCAACGAATCACCTGATAATTCAGTGTCTTGCCCGTTGCGCGAAGGATTCCGACTGTGATAAAATTGTCACACAGGGTCAAGGATTGATCCCATCACTTCACGGAGGAATGTATGGCAAGAAAACGCAAGTCCACAACGCAAGAAGAACCGCCCGCAGACACGACTTCCAGCACCACGTCAACCGCTGTTGCAGAACCCCTACCCGGTATCGCTGAAACTAGCTCGGTTAGCGCAGACCAACTACCGGCCAACGCCGAATCTCGTCCCAGCTTCGCCGAGCGCGTCGGGCAAAGGAAAGGAACCATACAGCCCGACCCATTTGGTATCGCCGGAGACTACCTGGCCGGAGTCCGTCTCTTTGAAAGCCGGCGGGATCACCAGATGGCCTTGAAGTTCGACGAGAAACCGAGCCAGGCGGTCATCGACAAGCTGAAGGAGGCCGGATACCGCTGGAACCCCGCCGATATGATCTGGGCGCAACCGGTCTGGCCGGCCACCGCCATGAGCACCCGCATCAAGGCCGAGCGGCTCTTTCAGGAAGTCAGCCGGATGATCCGGGAAGAGAAGGGCATCGAGAAATCACCGGAAATCCCCTTCTAAACAACGAGTTATTTGCTCGAAAGGCGGCGCGTCATGCCCATGCCCCCGACCTATCACCTTCAGGACCTCGGCACCCAGGCCCAATCAATGGCTCGGAACTGCGGCAACGAGCGGATGGCGATGATTATGCAATATGTCGCCCTCGGCTCGATGATCGTCATGGCCGGGGTTGCTGCGAGCCGCGTCCTGCGGGAGACCTTCGGCCCGGCCGATCATCACCCCCACCGAGGTTGGGAGAGATGAGCCATGACGCACCCAGTCGTAAAAATCGAGGAAGAACAAAGGCATCCAGTGGAATCTTCAAGGGCGGAGGCAACCCCTTAACCGATGGCCAGGAAGCCGCCTCCCAAGGACCAGCCCTCTCTCTTCGACACGCTTGACGACGCCGCCAACAACCTCAATCCTGACTCTGAACCCAGTAATGGAGAAAGCCATGCAATACAAGACGATAGTGCTCGAAATGCTCCAGCAACGCACGGAGTTGCACGAACAACTGCGAAAAGAACGCAAGCTCCTGACAACGATGGAGAATTACGCCAAGGAACTGAAGGCGAGCCACGAAGCCTGGAAGGAGACACTCGTGCAGTCCAGGCCGGGCAGCGACCCCAACCAGATTTCTTCGGAAGCGTTGGAACTGGCGATTCAGGAACTGGAGGATCGTTTGCCGAGCGAGTTGCCGAGCGTCGAGGACGAGCCGCTATCGCTGGACGCAGCAATGGCGTTCATCCGCAAAGCTTCGCCGAAAAAGTGAGGGCATCGCGGGGCCAGAAAAGCCTCTTCGACGCTGAGTACGCAACGCCCGAAACTTCCGATCCCACGACCGACTCCCCGCCCCCGCCTGCGACACCTCCTCCTGAAATACCCCCGTCCGGTATCGTCCGCTCCGATCCGCTTCCGGCCACCGCGATGGCCAGCGGGGAGAAGGCCAAGGCCCGCGACATCATCGCTGCGATCCGCGCCCTCAAGGTCATCGAGCAGGAGAAACGACCGGCCAATCCGCAGGAAAAGCAGATACTTGCCCTCTTCTCGGGCTTTGGGCCGGTGGCCCTCTCGATATTCCCCACCCGGCATCTGGGAAATACAAGGATTCCGGATGGCAGACGCTCGGCGAGGAACTCAAATCACTGCTTACCCCCGTGGAGTATGAGAGCGTCCGGCGAACTACCTTCAACGCTTTCTTTACCTCGCCCACGGTCATCGCCTCGATCCACGAGGCCATTGGCCGATTAGGTGTACCGGCTGGGGGTACCATTCTCGAACCGGGGTGCGGCGTCGGCAACTTCATGGCCCAGGGCAGCCCGGATCACCATTTCATCGGCGTCGAACTGGATTCCATTTCTGGCCGTATCGCCAAAGCCTTACACCCCAAACACGACATCCGCATCGAGAACTTCCGCGACACCAGGCTGCCCGAGGACCGCATCGACGCCGTGATCGGCAACGTGCCCTTCGCCGACCTGAAACTCGACTACCAAGGCCAGAAGCTGTCCCTGCACGACTTCTTCTTTGCCAAATCCATCGACGCCCTGCGGCCGGGCGGCGTGCTGGCACTGGTTACATCGCATTTCACCCTGGACAAACAGAACGGCGCTCTCCGCGAGTATCTCGCTGAGAAGGCGGACTTCGTGGGCGCGATCCGGCTGCCATCGGATGCGTTCAAGCGGGAAGGAACCGCCGTGGTGACCGACATCGTGTTTCTTCGCAAGCGTGACCGGGGCGAACCAGCCCGCCACGTCGATCCCGACTGGCTGGGCATCGCACCGCTGGAGATCGATGGCGCAAAGGTTTCCGTCAACCGCTACTTTCTGAACCGTCCTCACATGGTCCTGGGGGCTTGGTCCCGCAAGGACACGCTCTACGGAGGCGAGGGTTACAGCCTGACCAGCACCGGCGACCTCCCCAGTCAACTCCGCCAAGCCGTAGATCGCCTTCCCCAATTCGCATCCATCCGGGCATCAGAAGTTGAGGACCACCCGGCCCCGGCCTTCACGCCCCCGCCGCCCGAGCGGCATATCGGCGAGGGCAGTTTCTTCGTCGGCGACGACCGCATCGTTTACCAGTCGGAGGGCGGGCAAGGCGTGCCCGTGGTCTATGGCGGAACGACGCTCAGGGCCGATGGCACGCTAACCGGCAAACGCCTGGCGGCGCTGGTCGAGCTGCGCGACCGCGCCCGCCGCGTATTGCAATCGCAGAACGAAGGCTGGCCCGAGGACCACCGCGACCAGGCCCGCCGCGACCTCAACCGCAGCTACGACCGCTTCATCGCCGCCTACGGCCCGATCAACAAGACCACCTTTGGCGAAACCAAGGACGGCACGATCATCCGCCGAATGCCTAACCTCGTGAAATTCAAGGAAGACCCGGACGCTATGCTGGTCATGTCGCTGGAGGACTATGACGAGGACACCGGAAAGGCGACCAAAGCCACCATCATGACCCGCGATGTGGTCGGCAAAACCCAGCCGATCACCAGCGTCCGCACCGCCGAGGAAGGATTGCTCGTCTCCCTGAACCAGCGCGGTATGGTCGATCTGCCGTTCATCGGGACTCTCTATGGCAAGACGAAAGCACAGATTGTCGCCGAGTTGGGTGATCTGATCTTTCCGGACCCGGAAGCGAAACGCTGGGAAACGGCCGACGCCTACCTGTCGGGCAACGTGCGGGTCAAGCTCGCCGCCGCCGAGCGTGCCGGGACGGCTTATGCCCGCAACGTCCGTGCCTTACGCGAAGTACAGCCCGAAGACCTGCTGCCCGGCGACATCGACGCCAACTTGGGTGCGCCCTGGATACCGGAGTCCGACATCCAGGCGTTCGCGGCCGAGCTATTCCACGTCGATCCGTCGTCGGTTCCGCTTGCCCACCTGAAAAAGGATGCCGTCTGGAGCCTCGAGGCCGACTACGCCGCCAAGGCATCAGTGGCCGCGACCTCCGAGTACGGCACGGCCCGCGCCAACGGCACCTGGCTCTTGGATCTGGCCCTCAACATGAAAACGCCGACCATCTACGACACCATCCAGAACGGCGACCGCGAGGAGCGGGTCGTCAACCAGGAAGCGACGATGGCCGCTCGCGAGAAGCAGAAGCTCATCAAGGAACGCTTCCGCTCCTGGGTGTTCACCGATCCCGAACGGACGGAGCATCTCGTTCGCCTGTACAACGACAATTTCAATAACTTGCGACCCCGGCTCTTTGACGGCTCCCACCTCGACTTCCCCGGCATGAATCAAGCCCTGACGCTTCGACCCCACCAGAAGGATGCCGTCTGGCGCGGCATGAGTTCGGGCAACACGCTGCTGGCCCACGTCGTCGGCGCGGGCAAGACGTTCACGATGGCCGCGACCGGCATGAAGCTCAAGCAGGCGGGGCTGGTGAAAAAGCCGATGTACGTGGTCCCCAACCACCTGCTCGAACAATTCTCCCGCGAGTTCATGCAGCTCTACCCGAACGCGAGGCTTCTGGTTGCATCCAAGGAAGATTTGAGCCGGGAGCGCCGCAAGATGCTGACCGCCAAGATCGCCTCGGGCGAGTGGGATGGCATCATTGTCACGCATTCCAGTTTCGAGCGCATTGGCTTATCGTGGGAATACCAGGAGAAGTTCCTGACGGAGCAGATCGCCGAATATGACAAACTGCTGCGCGAGCACGCCGCCGACCGGGGTGCCAACCGCAACCTCATCAAAACCATCGAGAAACAGAAGGCGGCGCGGGCCGAACGGCTCAAGGACCTGCTCGCCCAGGACAAGAAGGATGACGGCGTTCATTTTGATGAAATTGGTGTGGATCACGTCTTCATTGACGAGGCCCACTACTTCAAGAACCTTGAGACGCCGACCAAGATGGAGCGCGTCGCCGGTATCCAGACCGGCGGGTCCGAGCGCGCCTTCGACCTTTACATGAAAGCTCGCTACCTCGACGAACAGCACCAGGGGCACGGACTGACGTTTGCCACGGGGACGCCGATTTCCAACACGATGATGGAATTGTTTACACTCCAGCGATTCCTCGATCCGCACGGGCTGGAAAGTCGCGGCATCGAGCATTTCGACGCCTGGGCGGCCACCTTCGGCGAGGTCATCGACACCCTGGAAATCGCCCCGGACGGCGCGGGGCTGCGGCCCCGCAGCCGGTTTGCGAAGTTCACCAACCTGCCGGAACTCCAGCAGATGTTCCGCTCGTTCGCGGACGTGCAGACCGCCGAGATGCTCAACCTGCCGCGTCCCCGCCTGCAAGACGGCAAGCCCATCGTCGTCGCCTGCCCCATGTCCGACGAACAGCACGAACTGCAACAGGAACTGGTCGAGCGCTACGAGCGATTGCGGTCGCAAAAAGTGGACCCGCGCGTCGATAACGCCCTCAACATCACCACCGACGGCCGGAAGCTGGCCACCGACGCCCGCATGTTGTCGGCCACGGCACCGGACTTCCCCGAATCCAAGGTCAACCGCCTGGTCGAGAATGTCGTCGCCATCTGGAAGAAGACCGCTCCAAAGCGTAGTACCCAGATGATCTTCGCTGACATGGGCGTCAATCCGACCCCTTGGGGGTACTCACCCTATAGCGAGATCATCGAGAAGCTGGTCGCCAGCGGCATTCCGCGTGAACAGATCGCCGCCATCGGCGACGCCGAGTCCGACGCCAAGAAGCAGGCTCTCTTCGAGAAGGTCCGGCAAGGTTCGGTGCGCGTGCTGATCGGCAGCACGCAAAAAATGGGTACGGGCACCAACGTCCAGAAACGCCTGGTCGCCCTGCATCACCTCGATGCCCCGTGGAAGCCAGCGGAGGTCGAGCAACGCGACGGCCGCATCCTGCGCCAGGGCAACGAAAACGAGGAAGTGGCGATCTACCGCTACGTCACGGAAGGTTCCTTTGACGCCGTGATGTGGCAGGCCCTGGAGACGAAAGCACGTTTTATCGGGCAGGTGATTTCGGGAGCCAACGCGCTGCGGCGTGCTGAGGACATCAGCGGCCAGGAACTTTCCTACGCCGAGGTCAAGGCCATCGCCTCCGGCAACCCGGCCGTGCTCACGCTTGCCGAGGCCGACGCCGAACTGCAACGCCTCACCCTGCTCAAGAAGAACCACCTGGACGAACAATACGTCGCCCGCCGCAGCGTGCGGGATCTGCCGGGCACCATCAAGAACCTCTCCGAACGGTTGTCGAAACTCTCGGCAGACGACGCCACCGCGAAATCCCATGCCACCGATCCGATGTCCATCGGCGGCCGCACCATCGCCCGCGACGCGATCAGCGAGATTCTCGGCGGCAAGCTCGACGGCTTGCCGAAGCACGTCCGCGAGACCACCCGCGTGCCGCTTGGCACCTACCGGGGTTTGCGTTTCGGCATGGTGCTGCACCCGCAGTTCCCGCCCGATGTCTTTCTCGAAGGCAGCATGACGCGCTTCACCATGCTGTCGCGCGAACACCAGGGACCGCGTGCTGTCCTCAACGCCCTCGAACGACTCGCCACCGGCTACGGCTCCGATTGCGACCGCACGCGGCAAGACCTTTCCATAGCCGAAGCCCAGCTACGCGACTACCACGCGCGACTCGGCAAGCCCTTCACGCTCGAAACCTACCTGACCGAACTGACTTCCTTACGCGACCAGCTCAAGGCGAGGCTTTCCGGCACGGGCCACGAGACGGGTCAGCACGACGGGCCGAGCGTTTCCGAACTGGCCGGGAGGATCAAGGCGCTGAAGGCCGCGAACAGCGTCGAGGCCACGCCTCAGCGTGTCCGGCCGAAGCAGTCCACCGCCGAGGAACCGATCACCTCCCGCATCCGCCGCCGGGCCGAGTCCATGCCCGCAGCTGGTTCAACGAACGACGCCGGTGCCATACCCGTGGCGGGTATCACCCAGCAGCAGTCGATGACGTTCCAGGAACGCCTGGCCCGCGAACGCCAAAACAAGAGCGACGGCCCAAGCCCTCCATAATCGCAGGGTGGGCATTCTGGCAGAAGAACCCCCGCTCGGAATCCTCCTCTGGCTCTGGTGAACCGCTCGAAGGTCCGCCGCCTCTGTCGCGTTCCGCCGCGGGGGCGAGTTCTTGCGAACCCCCGCGACGAAACACTCCGACGGCGACGGTGAACCTCTCGACGAGCAAAATACCTGTACGGATGTTTGGTTCGGCCTTTGATGCCTATGCTGAATTTGCTGGAAAGTGGTGCCGCAGCGGTAGATAATAACCCGGTTCGGCATCTGCGTGCCTTCCTTGGGCTGCGGCGCTCCAATGTGCGGCTTTCGCACAGGGCTCGGCTGAGCGGGGGTATCCTGTTTTTGGTGCAGAAGTGCCCGACAGTATCCCTCGTCGGGGGTTCGCAAAGGAGGTTTCAGAAATGCTCCGTCGTTTCGTACCCAACCTGGGGGCAGTCCTGGTCGCCGGTCTGGCCGGGGTTCTGCTCCTCACCGGCCCCGCGCGAAGCGCGGACAAGGAAACCAAGCAACAGTTCGACAACTGGGCGAAGTCGATCAGCGCCCAGAACCCCGCCATCGTCATCGATGCCGGAACGAACCACTCGGTCACGCGGGTTGCCAAGTCCTCCTACCAGGTGGCGTTCCCCAAGCCGACCGGCTACCGCCCGCTCATGGTCAGCCCGCGTTGGGGTGGGACGAACCGACCCCTCGACTTCTCGGGCCTGACGCCGTGGGAAGCCTCGTTCTCCGACCGGCGGTGGAAGGGCGTGATCGTCGGGCGCGATCCGAGCCCCGTCGGGGAGGGCAAGGCAGAGCCGATCGGCCTGCCCAGGTTCGAGTACAAACTGCTGCCGGAGGTGGAAGGCCAGCCGCGGCGCGTGAACCTGAAGTTCTGGCTCGCGAAGGACGTGAAGAACGAGAAGCCGAGTTGGGAATTCGAGGTGGCCGCCGCGGTGATCACGCCCATGACCGCGGCCGCGCTGGACGGCCGGCTGGGCCTCTTCACCCTGACCGCGATGGATGACGAGGGGGATGATGTCGGTGCGGCGATCCACCCGGCGCTCGACGGGCACCGCCTCGCCTACCGTCCAGCGCTGCTCGACCTGTTCGCCGAGGAGTCGCTCTTCTCGGAAAAGGACCGCATGTCGGAAGAAACTCTCAAGAAGCTGATGAAGCAGCAAGATAAGAACGACAAGGAGAAGAGCTTCTCTCTGTCGGCCGTCGTCGAGAACGCCTGGAAACTGGACGACGCCGGGCTGAAGGCCGTTGACGTGAACGGTGATCCGGGCAAGTCGGCCTTCAAGTTCGTCCATCGGCTGGTCTACGAGGGCGACGAAGGGAAGTACAAAGAGTTGCCGGTGTCCGGCCAGGTGAACAAGGAAGTCTTCGCCTCCCTGACCGATACCGAGAAGCAGTTGGTCCGCGAGTACAACGAGGCGGTGATCGTCCACCGGATCATCTACTGGGTTAAGCGGGAGATGATCGTTAATTTCGACCGCGACCAGAACTGGTCGAAGATGATCGACGAACTCGGTGACATCTACAAGTCGAACCTCGACAAGAGCATCGACGCCGCCGTGCTGGCGAAGGCGTCGTCGAAATGGGCGAGTGACTACACCGGTAAGGATAGCTCGCTGCCCAAGGAGATGAGGCTGAAGTAATTGATTGTCGCGCTCAGCCCGTTGTGCGCGCTGCGCCGACGGGCTGTTCGTTTCGACAATCGGTCGCAACCGACAAGTGAGCGGTACAGAGGTGATCTTTGGCATTCTGCCCAGGATGCCAAGGTAAATGACGCCGACAGTGGGAACCGAACGTGGATGAAATCAATGCATTAATCACCCGATTGGCGATTATCACGCCGGTGGTAACCCTGCAAGGGCAGGTCGTAGACATTGCTTGCGAGGCCTATGGCGACGAAGGAGTGCGCCTGGTGCGCGAGCGGTTGAGAACAGCAAGAGACGAGGGAGCTTACACGAATGCGTCTCTTGGCAGAACGATTAACGTGAAGAACACGACGGTCATGAGTTGGCTCGGCCAGCGTGCCGGCGACCTAACCCTCAATCACTATCTACAGCTTTGCATTGTGATGGGGGTAGAACCAGCGGCCTTGATCCCCGAAGCAATCGAACTCGAAAATGAGTTCATCCGGGCTGCGATGAACGAGGTCAATAGAGCATCGCCACAACATGCGGAGCCGTTGGAACCTGGGCAGTACCCGAACTACACGGCATCTCGGGAACATTGGGAGCCAGTCGAAGAACTCGCTCTGTACCTGTTAAACCGTGCCATCGGTGAAGAACTGTCGGCGGTGGGCATCGAAACCCCGACTGAAGAAATCCGCTGGCTCTCAGAGTTGGGCATCGCCCCCGACGAGCCACCCTCCTGGGATGTCATTCGCGGACGGGCAGAATCCCGTTCGGCCGGAAGCGCGGGCGTGCTGGGGCATCTGGCGCTGTCGTGCATGCGGGAGTTGATCGCGGCTAATCGTGCCACCTTGTTGCTCGCTTTACACGAGGCCGCTTGCGGAAAGGATGCCGGCCGCGAACGCTTCCAGGAGCATCCGTTCGCAGTTCGCCAGTTTTTGGAAGCGGGTGTGCCGGCCGGACGCGGAGTGGCTCGGGCAGCGGTCATCGTTCTGGCAAGATTGTGCGACAACAACATGGATACCCGCGACCCGGACGTGACATATCGTGTCCGCCTTGGCCTCGACGAATTCTTTCTGAGGGATTCCCCGAACGAGTCGGCTTCTATCGTGTATTCAGACGACCGGCTTTTTGGGGTGCTCGACCGCCTCGACCGCATTTCCGATTTCGGGTTCGAGACACAGACGGACCTGTTCGTACGTTGGCTCGCGGCGATGAGCCTGCTCGCCGAGTACGAGACCCTTCGTTTGGTCTCCCAGGACTTTCTTGAGTACCACTTCCCGGAAATTCACGACCTTGTTTTTAACCCATACGGGTTTGAGCGCGAACCGCCGGGTTCGCTTAACCAGCGCGAGCGCGCGACGCAGTCCCTCGCGTTCTGGTTGCGAGCCGCGGGGGAGGCTCGCAGGCCATCCGAAGTGCCCCAGGTTCTCCGATCAGCGTCGGTCGTGCTTGGCACCCTTGACGAACTTCGTCGAGCGCAGGCTCCTGGTCATCTCGCAGCGTTTGACGCTTCGGCCGCGTGGGGGTACTTCGCTTGGACGATGGCGGCGTTGGCTCGCTGCCTCGCACCTGGCGTTCATCGGGTTCGTGTCGTCGGACAAATGGTTCCGCAACTGGAAATGTTCTCCGGTCGAATGGCGATCAACGAACGCGCCGCGCCCAAACCAGAACGAGGTCCACCCGATCCGTTTTGGCGATGGTGGCCCGACTGGAGAGGCCATGCCCCTCGGTACGAGTGGGCTCGTCATCCGCTGCACCGACCCCAACCCTCTGGACAGAGACACGAGAAGCGGGCGGCGATGGCGGCACGGGTTGGATTGGCGATCCCTGTTTGCCGACCCTGTGCCACTCGGCGGCCTGCCCGTCCCCGCGTCGAGTACCGTTGGTCTGACTGCTGGCGATTGGCAGCTTTCACCGGCAGCATACGCCGAAATTGGGGGCGTTCCCACACTCGACGAATGGGCCTCGTTGCTGCCGCCGGAGACAGCCTTTCTCGGCGCTTACGAGTTGCCCCATTCCCACCGCCCCGTCGTGACCTTTGCTGTGCGCTTGGGAGACCGTGTAATCGTCGATGCGGTCGCGGGAGACCCCGGCCCTACGGCTTCATCCGACGATCTGCGAGCAGTCGGGCTGCCGGAAGACCTTCGGCTTTCGGTCGCGCATGTACGGGCGCGTACAGTACTACCAGGCTTGCGGTCATGCGTGGGACCAGTACGGGCACGGGAATCTCGATGTTGCGTTCCTGGCCCGCGACTTGTGCAGTTCGCTCACCCGATTTCACGAGCAGGAGATCAACTCTGAGTATGGGGTACTCATCGACGAAGTGATGGAGCGGATCGGGCGGCAACTCTCTGTTCCTCAACGCCAAGCGCTCGCCGGTGTGGACCTGGTCTATTGCCCGCGCGGCCCACTGGCGGCGGCGGCTCCGGCACTTGTCGGCCAGCATCATCGATTGGGCAAGAGTTTCCGATCGATCACCGCAACGCCCTCGCTGGGTTTTTTCGGCTTGATGCACCGCCGGGCCGGCGGTTGCGCTGTTGGTCCCACCCCAAGGCTCAATGTCGCGTCGTGGTTTCCGGTTCCGGCCGACCGCAGCAACCCCGCTCATCTACTGGTATCACGCGCAACTGGAGAACTCGCAGAGTTGACCGATCTCTGGCTTGCGGCCGACTCGCCAATGGCGACCATCCACCGCACTGGCCAAATGACCGATGAAGGCAACTGGAATTTGGTGCTCGCGCACGGTCAGAACTTTCCGACATCGGTCCAGTTGGCAAACGGCCTTTTCCCCATCGACCTGCCGCCTTGTCAAGCGACCCAGGCAGGGGAAGATCAGGGTGGCTCCGTCATGTTTCTGCTGTCGTGCGTGGCTGGCCGTATGACGCAAACGGCACCGTTCGTAGACTCGTTCGGCTCGATCACTGACGAGGTACTCCTGTCGTTTTGCCTATCGGATCGGCTGTCGAGACAGCCAAGCCTCGTCGGCTCCTTCACGCAAGTTGTCGAAGCACATGCGGCCGTCGATCTCGGGATCGACCTTGTTCGCACTCGGTTGACCGACGGGGGCGATACTCCGTCGTGGTGCCAGTTTGCTCGCGCCCTGCAACGGCTTGTGCGTGATGAACTGGCCAGCGGCCCGGCCTCGGGGCTACTCGACACCGGCGTTGACGGGGTTGCGCTCTCCCGATGGGCGCGCACCCGGCCTACGGATTTTCTCCGGTTGTACGCATGCCTCCACTTCCGGCTGATCGGCTGCGAGCCTCGGTTGCTCTCGCAGCGCCCTCACCTGCCACTCTCTGACGGCCCGTGCGTGGGCCGCACACGGCCTCCAGGTCACGGCTTACGCTTGACATGCGTGATGCCCGTGCGTGTGGAGGTCGTGGCATGTTGTCCCGCACCATCAAACCAGTCATCGAAGTGGCCGAGCTTCTCTACGGCACCTTCACTTCACGGTTTAAACGGGAACTACCGCAGCCGGTCATCACCGTGCAGACCAAAGGGCGCATGCAGCGCACGCGCGTGGTTCTGGGCGGATCGGTGGCAGAACTCGGAGCCCGGCGCATCCCCGAGATCAACCTCTGTGCCGAGCACGTGCGGGACGGCCTGAAAGAACTGGCCCACTCCGTGTTGCACGAAATGGTGCATTACGCCAACTGGCTCGACGGTATCCGAGACTGCTCGTCGAGCCAATACCACAACCGTCACTTCCGAGCGGGTTGTGAGGCGGTCGGCCTGATTTGCGAGAAACACCCCCGGAAGAGGTACGGATGGGCTGCGACCCGCCTGTCGCCGGAGTTGGAATCTTTCGTGGATGGGCTGGGGATCGACGAGGAGCGACTCGGATTGAGTCGGATCAGCGCTCTTGGGTCACGCCGGCCCGGCTCGAAGCTCAAGAAATGGACATGCGGCTGTAGCAACCTGTGGGCTGCCGTCGAGATCGATGCATCCTGCAACCGCTGCGGTGGGCCGTTCCGAATGCCCTGAAATGGCAGTGGATGCCTGTGCGGAGTCTGCACAGGTCGCTCCTTCTCAACGCGTATCTTGCTCGTGGAGTCAAGCCAATCGGGATGTCAGAGATGGACCTGTTACCTGTAGCCGATGCGGTTCGTGTTGCCCTAAAGCAGGCCGGCTTGGAGGCCCGCGTTCAAGCGACCGCCGACGACCACGTCGATGTACGGCGTGGGGACGCGGGCGGCCAGCTCGCCCTCGGCACCGCGGCCGTGGTCCGCATGGTCGCGGCTCGCGTGTCGCTTCGCCCGGCCTCAAACGACGCCACCGAGGCGGCCCGATGGCTTCGCGAAGAGTGTGGATTAGCGGTCACGGAAGCCGAACTCGACCGCCACTTGCCTGCCCATGTCGGCTGGCGGCTGGTCTACGAAGTGCCGATTAGCGGCCGATGGCTTTGCCTCGAAACGCCACGCCTCGGGCGCTGCCGCCTCGGTCAAACCCGGCCGCTGGCACCCAACCCGGAGATTCAACGCATGAGTGACAACGACGCCCCGCTCCCAGCCGATGTGCAACTGGCCGTCAAGAAGGTCCAGGAACTTTTCGACTTGGACCCGAACCGGCTACCCGATCAGTTCGCCGAGTTCGTCCGGTGGGAACTCCAACGGCGGGCTCGTGATTTCACGGACGACGCAGTGTTGACCGCTGCCCAACTGAACGATCTCTCTGACCGGCTGGCCGCCTTGGAGCGGTGGATGGCCCAGTACACGCCCCACTTGGAAAGGCTTGCCCGGACAGTTCGCCCGACCAAGTGTGACATCCCTCTGAACGGCACCCCAAAGGAGGACGACGTATGACCATTCCCACGACGAAAAAGGGGCTGAGCGAAGCCCTGGCATCCCTGGAAGCGAAGCGCGAACGGTATCCGCGTGGGGCGGACCTGTTCGGAACCCGCGACTCCGGCAAGACGATCCTGCTGCTGGCCCTGGCGGACGCACTCCAGCGACGGTCCGAGTTGCCGACACCGACGCTCCGCACCACGTCGCTTAGCGACCAGGCCGTTCGCCTCCGCGGAAAGGTGCCGCTGGAGACGACAGCATACGACGACAGCCTCTCCGACCTGGACGGGCTGGAGGGGTTTGTTCTCGACCCGAGCGGGCTGCGGCCGTCGCTGATCGTCTCGCTGCCACATGTCGATCCGGCTCGCGCCAACGTTCCCGCTTGGTTGCAGTGCTACCGCGACCCCTGCCGCCACCTAATCGCGGTGGGATGGGCTCCCCGCCTGCATCTTGAGCTGTGCTGGTCGGTGTTCTGTTTCTACCTGGAGCAGTTCAATGCGGCCGCCCCCGAGGGCGACCTGCGGGAACACGCCAAGCTGGCGTTCATGGTGGCCACGAACGCCGACCACCGCGACGCCCTGGGCAGCACCAACACGGACGGGCTGAATCGCCTGCTGGCCGACGAACGGCTGGCAGGCGCAAGAGTGACGGTGAAGTGGTCCCGCGGTGAGGCCCGGCTGACGGTGGACGGCGGCGGGCTGCCCAAAGACGAAGGCCGGCGGGTAGTGGCCTGCCTGCGTGAGGTCATCGAGGACGCCGTGTCCGTCGCCCGCGACGCCGAGGCACCCATTCGGGAATTGCTCCAGGGACTGCGGGCCGAAGACCAGGTTCTGGTTCTAACCGGCCGCGACATCATCGAACCCACGCCGGCGTGGGGCCGGCAGGAGTGGCTGGAGGAGATCAACCGTTTCTTCTTCGGGCCGGGTTTCGTCCGCACGAACCGGAACGCCCACCTGCTCGGGAACGTGGTCGGCAAGGTCCGGGCTGACGCGGCCGTGACCGGCGAACTGCCCGTGTACGTTCGAGACACGAACTCCACCGGACTGGGTGATCTCATGCCGGTCATCGAAGAGTGGGCCACCGTACACCCCCGGCCGACAGCACACTCGCCGGCGAACCCGTCGCCGGTCGCCCCCCCGGAGACCCGTCCGACGGTCGTGGCCGAGGAGGGCACGGCTGATCTGCCTGCCTACGTCCGCGAGGCGCTCGGACATGCCGTCGCCGTGATGCCACTGGCCGTTCTGCTCTGGCTGGCGGTGTCCCGCAGCGTGGTCGGTTTGGGCTGGACGGCAGCCAGTGTACTGGCCGTCGGTGGCGCACTTGCCTGGGCGCGGAACCGGCTGCTGCCACCGAGCTGGCAGCGATTGAGCGATGGGGGACTTTACCTGCCCTCGACCCGCCGGCCGACCGAGTTGGCTGCCGGCGGATATTCCTTCCGCCGCGGGCGGTTGGATCGGCTCCGCGATTCCGCATGGGTCGTACCGGCCGGCGGGAAGCGCGGGCGGCTGGTTTACGGGTATCGGAGCCTGCGGCGATGCGGCGAAGCATCCGAGTTCGCCCACAAGTACGACCTAGTGCCCTCTGCCGCGGCTTGCGTCGCCGTGGGAATCACGCTCCTGATCCAGCGCTGGATCTGAGTTCCTGAGCTGTGCAGGGACCGCACACAGCCGGTCCTCAAGTTCGGAATAATCCCCGTGTCCCTTGGTTGAACCGCTAACTCTGTGAGGTGCATCGTGAGCCGAATCGACATCCTCTCCGCCGGTCAGCAACCGCCGCCGGCAAGCCCCGTGAAGCACCCGATCAACTTCCCGGTGATCCTGCGGGTGGAAACCGCGAAGCACCCGGCCGGCCGGCCGAGCTTCATTCCGGCCCCGCTCCCGGGGGCTGCCACCCTGATCGAGCAGCAGCCCCGCCAGACCGTGCTAGTCACCGACGAGTACGGCCAGAAAAAGGCCCACGTCATCGATTACGCCGAAGGGGCGCTCCGGGCGCGGACCTCGTGGACAACTGCTCGAAGGAGCGGGTTGCGGTGTTGCTCAAGCCGGCCACTCCCGTGTTTTGCGGCGAGCCGGGCGTCGTCGTGCGGGCGGGGATGAAGGCCGCCGTACTGACCGACCTCG
Organism: uncultured Planctomycetota bacterium; assembly: GCA_963849325.1. Classification (GTDB taxonomy): domain Bacteria; phylum Planctomycetota; class Planctomycetia; order Gemmatales; family Gemmataceae; genus JAJPHU01. The sequence goes on from CAWKHF010000001.1 coordinate 41,999, forward strand.
CCTCAAAAGTGGCCTGCGGTCTCGCCGTACCCGCCGAACTTGCCGCCCTGGCACAGGCCGAGTACGAGCGGACCGCCAAGTTGCTCGCTCAAGTGCAAGCCGCGAAGGCCAAGCTCTCCATCCCCACCAACTGACCCACGACCGGAGGTAAGCCATGTTGACAGCGACCGCAGTCCGTGAACCGAATGCCTTGAGCGAAGCCGTCACCCCCGAGGAACTGCTCGAACGCATCCTGGCAGAGATGGAAGTGAACACCCTGCCGGTTCCCAGCCGTAATGCCCTCGTCCGGGTGGCTGTGCCCGGTGTCGGCGAAATCACCGACGCCAAGGTAACGGGCCAACTGGAACGCATCGGAGTGGACCTGGCAGCCGACGGGCCGACTCCCTTCACCCGCGGCGAGCTGGACGCGCTTGAGGAACAACTGATCGCGCACATGGTGCGGGTGCAAGCGATCAGCGACGTACTCGCGGCCGACGCCGGCTTCGTCACCAAGGCGGGTGCCGAACAGCAGGCCGCACTCACCGCCGAGGCAACCCGTCTCCGACAGGTTCAGACGGCCGCCTGGCGGGACGGACTCAACGCCACACACACTCAGCGAGAGGGGATTTGCACTCTCGTCGCCATGCTCGACCTGAGCCTCTGCGACGGGAAGGCCGGCAAGGTCTTTTGGGTGAACGCCGACCCGTTCGCCACACCAGACACGAAGGCTCGTGGAGAAGGTAGCTTCCGCGACATGCCGGACGACCAGAAGGTCGGCAATGCCTGGCCCTTCATCGAGTCCGCCGTCGGCCCCGACGGACAACCCCTGGCGGTCACGCTCGTCCCGATGGCGGACAAGCTGGTGTTCCAAACGGCCGGCCGGGTGGTGGTGCTGGGCGGGGACGCGCCGGCCTGCTCGACTTGGAATGGTGGGCGGACAAGCTGACCAAGGCAGGTGCTGTGGGATTTGTCAGCGTGAACCGCCGTGACCTGGGAGACGGCCCGTTCAAGTTGCCCGACGCCCGCACGAAAGAAGAAGGCACCGCCGTGCGGCTGCGGCGGAAGTACTCCAGCTCGAACGGGGCCACCAAGTCCGTCGTCGTGTGCGGGAACCACGTCGTTACCCACCCGGCGGGCGGGCCGGAGGAGAAACCCGTCTGCGTGTCCCCGGCGGCGGTGTACGCCGGCAAGCTGTACGGCTACGAGTACGGCCGCCCGGATCGGGGCATCACGTCGGTCCCCACTAGCGCGAAAGACCCGCTCGTCGCTGGAAACTGGTTCCACTCCCTGCTGGTGCCGTCACTGCGTGATCGCCGGGGCGACCTCGACTCCCTGCCGATGGCCATCCTCTGCGAGGTGAGCAACGCGCGGCTGGACGACATCAACGTCGTGTTCAGTTCGTCCCGCACCATGTTCGCCGGGTCCGCTCACACGGCCGAAGTGGAATTGGGGACGAGCCTGGTCCGCAGCATCGTGATGCATCAGGTACTCATGGCCAAAGGGACCGACCTGTCGGACGAGAACGCGCAGGCCATCGGCCGCGACCTGAACAGCGTCCTTGCCGGGCTGTCCAGCAGAACGGACCTGTCCCTCCCATTCCTCCAGGCCGGCTGCGACACGACGAAATGCCGGGTCGAGGACCAGGTCCAACGGAAGAATAACGGCGAACCGATTCTGGACGGCCAGGGGAACCCGGTTCTCACGGGCAAAAAGGAGATCGTCCTGCCGGTGACCGTCACGCTCCGCGAAGGGGCGGAGAACTTCGCCATCCACTTTGCCCCCGCTGGCCAACCCCAGCCCCAGGCCAAGGGTGAGCAGTAGCAACGATTGACGCGACTTCGGGCGGCCGGGCAGGCCGCCTTCTCTATGGAGGAAAATCGATGAGTGTGCATGTGATCGCCAACGGCAACCCGACCTTTGCCAACGGCCAACTCAATGCCGGTGGTGGTGTCAACCTGGACCGCGTCACCCGCCTGGAGGCCGAGCTTGTCATGGAACCCGAAGTGGCCGGCACCTTGGCCAAGGCGACTCCGGGTGGGAATCACTCGCGACGCCTCCCAGGGCACCGCCGCCGACATGGCCGGCTGGAAGCTGCAATTCGCCGGCGGGAGGGCGGAAAAGAAGATGGTCAAGCTGACCGTCCTGCTCGTGGACGACGTGTCTGGGCCGACACCGGTCCTCATCGGCAAGATCGAGGCCGAAGAGGCGCTGGTTGCCGAAGGGGACATCCAGGACGCCGACAGCCCCACCCAAACCTGGGAATTCACCTGCAACAAGTACTCGTACTTCAACGCCGTCAGCGGGCAGAAAGAGCCGAGCGACCCGAAGCTGGTGCCGGTGGTCGTCCACGGCTTCAGCGAAACCAAGCGTAAGTGACCTCAAACACCCATAGCCGGAGAAGCACATGAGCCAGATGACTCTTAAAGCGAACGGTGTCGAGTTTCGGGCGGGCGACGACCCCGCGGAACTGTGTACGGCGAGCTTTGGCATGAAAGCCGAGTTGGACGAGGACGGCAGGTTCACCCATCGCCCGCAGATGGCGACCGGCCGGGTCAGCCGCCAGATGCTGATGACGGACGGCAAGCTCTCTCTCCTTGCCGTAACTGTCTCCGGACAGCGGTTCAACCTGCTCGCGCAGCAGGCGGACAAGCACCCAGTCGCCGAGATGGTGCTGGACAAGCAGGCAGGTGGGCAACTCGTCCCGTTGTTCAAGGTGGTCATGAAGGATGTGCAGCCGATCCGCTGGCGGCTGACCTGGACGGGCGACGGGAACGACGGCCTGAACGGGGCCACATTCGTCGAGAACATCACGCTGAGGTGTTCCGAGGGGACGGTGGTGAACCTGACAGACAACGACCCCGCGCCCTTCAAGCTCGATTAAAGGAGTCAGGAGGGGTGGGCCGCCGATGCCACCCACCCCTCTGTGCCCAATGGAGACACCGCGATGACCGACGCAGACCGACAGGCTCTCGGGCGCACGGCCCATGCCCATGTGGCCGAGTGGTATCGCAAGCGCTACCCCGAAAGGTGGCTGATCGACGATCACACCATTTTGCGCGGGGGCGAGCGTGTATCGCTCCTCACGGGCGTAAACGTTTTCGACCGGCGGCTTGGTGACCCGTACCTCCAGATCGTCAAGCTGGTACTCCAGACGCTGAAAGACGCGGCCTATCCGCTTGAGCCGCCGCAGTCTGCTGCGAGCCAACGTCCGGACCTCGCCGACTTCCGCACTCGCGAAGTGTGGGAGGTCAAGCCAGCGGCACAGGGAAAGGCGAAGGCATTGCAGCAGTTGAACGAGTTTCTTGCCTTGTTGCGACAGGCTGACCGCGAGTACGCCGCGCTTTCCCGGCAGCGGGAGCGGTTCGCCAGTAAGCAGTTCGACTCTACCGACACCTGGATGCCCGGCCGCACATTGCAGGTGCCCTCTCGGGCTGTGTCGGGCAGGACATCCGGTCTTCTATCTTTCGCCTGCCCCGTACCGGGAGTGATCTTATGGGAACATCACGCGACCAAGCGGTGACGATCGACATCGCGGCCCCGGACTTCCGGATCAACCACGTCGAATCGCTCACCCTCAGTATGCGAGCGAACCTCCCGCCTACCGGCGTCGTCCGCGTGCGGCATTCGGCGACCACTGTTGCCGCGATCGGCGTGTGCGGCGCGGCGGTCTCGATGGGCGTCACTGCCCCCGCACCTGTGCCCGTGTGCCAGCCGGTATTCACCGGAACCGTCACCGACGCGATTTTGGGGGAGGATGGCGTGGCCGTCCTTACCGTCACTGGCAAATCCGGCCAGAGAGACGAAACGGTGCGGGTCCGTTCGTTCGGCGGCGGGCCAGGGCGCGTTGTGATCAAATCTCTGACGGGCATCGCCGACTTGTTGGCGGGCGTCGGGAACTCGGCCAAGCTGACCCTGCCCGTCGCACACCTGTACCAGTTCGGGCAAACCGACTACGAAGTGTTGCAGAGGCTGGCCGGGTGGCACGGACTGTATCTGCGCGAAAACTCTGCTGGCGTGCTGTCCCTGTCGGACGGGACCGACGGGGTGCCGCACCTCGTTCCTCGCGAAGCGGTCGCTCCCCGCTCGACCACCCTCCACCTTCATCGGCGGACCGCGGCCGCACGCTGCGTCTCGACCGACATCCTCACCGACAAAACGCCTCCTCGTCCGGCAACTCCGATTGCCGGCGCGAACGGAGTTACCCCGCTTGCCGCGGCTGCCCACGCACTCGGCGCGTGTCGCCCGCACGACTTGTACGGAGGCGGAGCTGGACTGACCGATGCGGACCGCGCCGGCCGGGCTGCCGCCGCTGCCCGCGGCGCGCTGACAGCTTGGCGGGCCGTACTGACCGGCACGCTAGCTCCCCAGGTGAGAGTGGGCGACCGCTTAAAGCTCATCGATTCGGCAATCACGGATGACCTGTTGGTGCGGGCGGCAGAACTGGTGTACACGCCGACGAGCCGCGACCCGCTTACCGTTGCCGTCGATGCGGTCCCCACAGGGCCACTCGGGGGTTGCCCGATGCCCGCCGTCCCCGGCCCCGTCGTCGGCATCCTCGGCACCACACTTGAAGACCCGGACCGAACCGGCCGGGCCTGGGTCCGCGTGGCGTTCGCGTGGCACGAACCCGGTGACGGCATCTGGTGCCCAGTTGCTCAAGCAACCGCTGCCAAACCCGGCCGCGGCGCAGTCGAGGTTCCGGCGGCCGGAGAGGCTGTCGTTGCCCTCCTCGATCCCACGGGATTCGACCCGCCCACCGTCGTCGGGGCGGTGTACCGCGGCCCCGGAGGCGGCCAACCGACAACGGCAACTCGCCGCATCCTTCACTCATCACCAGGCATTCGGGTGGAAGTCGATCAGGAAGCCGGCACCGTCACCATTCAGGGTAAGGCCGTTCGCATCCTCGGCCCGGTGACAATCTCAGAGACACTCGAAGTAAAGAAGGGGGAAAAGAAATGACTCCGATCCGCGTGACGCGCGAACTGGCCGAACTGACGGGCCTGGCGCTCCTGGGTGAACAGCGTCTGCGGAGCGTCATCGCCGAGAGTCTGCCGGCCTGCCAACCGATGTCCAGTTGGGCCGAGGGGTGGATCGTCGAGCCGGCATCGAACGCCCGGCTCGGACTCCTGTCCCGCCGTTTCCGGCCTGTACCGCTGGCCGACAACGGTGTCGAGGTACGCGCACGGGGGGCTGATGTCGAGCTGCTGTTCAACTCGCCCCCTGAACGATTCGACGGAGATGCCCACGAAGGCGAAGAAGCTGTACTGTTCGTGCGCCCGGAACGAGGCTGCGGCATCGATACGCTCGACGCCTTCACGGCGGCTCGCTGCGGCTGCTTGGCCTGCTGACCTGCGGCCCCGTCTCGGCCCTGCGCCCATTTGGGACGCACCGTGGCACGGACCGGTCGATTTCACATCGCTGCTGCTGCACCCGTACCACGGCAGGTTCTTGCGTCTGCCTTTTGTACCGTTCATGAATGCTCTGGGCGGGCGTTCGTCGCTACGGGTGACGGTTGGCCGCGAGTTCGCTCCGCTGTTGGCTGAGCAACTGGTAGGCGCGATGTTCGCCAACGGAACGTTGTTGGCAAACCGGCTGCTCGAACGGATTAGCCCGAATGGGGCGGGCGCGGACATCGTGCTCGAAGGCTCCAGCCCATTGGTGATCCAGTGCGACGACCCCGCGGGCAGCCGATTCTTCACCGATGAGCGTTACGCGCTCCCTGGGACTGACCCCCTGCGGACGTTCAAACTAGAGGGCGACGGGAGGATGACATTTCATCCCGAGTCCCAGGTGATCCCGGGGCGGCTGCGGGTCGCCTACCTTCGGCACATCCCTTGGCCTGACGGGTTCCACGTCGTCCCCGGCACCACGCTCGAACTCGACCGGGTTCCCGTCCTCCGCGCTGTCACAGCCGTCGTACCTGACAGACCGCCGCCAGGCGATCGCGACCTCAATGAAGGGGCCGTCTGGCTACTCACCCGCCCGCCTGTCCGCTACCCGTCATCGGACGAGTTGCGTCAGGCGGCCTGGCACACCCTTCCTGCGCCGCTGCGGGCCTGGGTGGACCTCGCTGCACCGGCCCCAGCGATTCGCGTGGAAGCACGCCGCGATCCCCGCACCGGCTACGCCATCCCGACCTGGGTTGTACCCCTGCGACCCCATCCGGGCGCGTTGGCCGAGCGATTAGATCGGTTTTTCGGCGGTGTTAGCGAGCGGCTGCAAGATCAGTTCGGCGGTCTACCGATCCGACTCGAATGGGAGGGCCAGTCCGATGGATGAGTTGTTGGTCGATGGCGGCACGGTCGAGTTTACGCCGGCCTCCGGCTGGGCATGGGGCGGAGGGTGGAATGGCATTGTTTCCGTAAATACCCGTCCGCACGGGATGGCGTCGGAAGGGAAGGCGGTTGCTCTGGCCGAAGACGTGGAGAGGTTGGCCTCTTTAGTTCTCGGCAAGAGCTACACATCGGACGGTTTCGCCGACGCTCCGGGCGTGGTAACGGCAGCGGCAGTGAGCGTCGATGGCGGAACGCTGTCACCGCTGGTCATGGTGGACGGGGCCTCCGCAGTCACCGCCCGCACCCAGGGCACGTTCCGAATCACCTGCGCGCCGTCGTTGAAAGCCGGTTCCCCGCCGGTGCCGGACCCCGCCCCGACCAAGAGCGGGACTTGGCGGGTCGAGCGAACCGGTCAAACCGCTACCCGCGCTGACCGCTAATCGAGGAGGCATTGTGGCAGTCCAGATACCGCTACTTCTGGGGTTAGGTGCCGCCTCGACCGGTTACACGTCCTGGAGGGCACTTCCGGACACTCGGCTGGAGTGGCGGCGCACTCCCGGCGGCGGCACATCGACGTACCGAGGAGGGCGCTACTGTGGGCCGGGCTGGGGATTCGTGCGTCAGGACGTAGAATCCGGTCGGATCGCCGCAATGCCGGACGCCGTCGATGTCATCGACGAAGCTTGTCGCCGTCACGACCAGTGCTATTTCGACCACGGCTGGTTTTCTCGCGAGTGCAACGTGCGACTGGCCGCCAACTTGGTCGCGATCATCCGCTCGCCGACGAGCGCGCCACAACAACGGGTAGACGCCGCTGTCATGGCGGCGGTTTTCGCGGTCGAGGCGGACTTGATCGACCCGTGGCTTCGTCCGGCAGCGCGTCTCGGCGTGTCCACTCTCGTAAGCATCCGCTCCACGATTGATGAGATGTTCCGGGGGGCGGCCACCATGTACTGGGTCATCGAGCAGGAGATCTACCGCATTTACGGGGCATCGCCCCACTAAGCATCAAAGTCCGGCTGCGGCAACGTACCCCGCCAGCGCGGGTGTGCCTCGTCGCCCGTTGATCGTAAGCCCCTTCCTGTCTTCCCGTCCGGTCCTTCCAGCTTGGGTCGCGGTCGCACTCGGTCCTTGATTCTGTAAGGAAAATAGGGTAGTATTCCTTACATGCGCGGAAGGAAGAAGTCACCACAAGCCATTGATTCGAGGATCGTTGCGGCCATTCACGGCCGCGGACGCGGTTCAGTATTCGTTCCGGCAGATTTTCTGGACATCGGCAGCCGGGAGGCGGTTGACGTTGCCCTCCACCGGCTTGTCCGGCAGAGAACTATCCGCCGCCTTGCCCGCGGGTTGTACGACTTCCCGAAAGAGCATCCGGTGCTGGGGCCGCTCGCACCGTCTGCCGAGGACATTGCACGGGCACTGGCGGGCCGCGACCGCACCCGCCTCCAGCCCGCCGGGGCGTATGCTGCGAACGCCCTGGGGCTATCCGAGCAGGTTCCGGCCAAGGCGGTGTTCCTGACGGACGGCCCGGCCCGGACGGTCAAGATCGGCCCGACCACCATCCAGCTCCGCCGGACGACGCCGAAGAACATGGAAGCAGCCGGACGGCTCAGCGGCCTGCTCATCCAGGCACTCCGTGAGTTGGGCCAGGAGCATGTGACGCAGCAGCGGCGGGACCACCTGAAGCGGACGATCCCGGCCGACAAGCGGCGCGAGCTGCTGAAGGACTTGCGGCTCGCCCCGGCGTGGATGCACCCGATCTTCCGCGAACTCGCCGGGGAGGAAGCATGAAGCTCGGCTTTCTGGCGTTGCCCGAGGACGAACGCCGCCTGTACATCGAGCAGGCGGCGGTTCGCCGTAACCTGTCCCCGGTGATCCTGGAGAAGGACTTCTGGGTGTGCTGGCTGCTCGGCATCCTCTTCGAGTCCGAGTTCGCCGGAAGCCTCGTGTTCAAGGGCGGCACGTCGCTGTCGAAGGTCTTCGGCGTCATCGACCGGTTTTCGGAAGACATCGACCTGTCGCTATCGCCTGACTTCCTGAAACTGCCGGAAGCAGGCACGAGCCGCAACCAGGCCAACAAGTGGATGACCAGGGCCGAGGCCGCTTGCGGCATCGCCGTGCAGAACCAGATCGCACCGGCGCTGGAAACCGCCGTGGCGGGGATTCTCGGCCGAGGTGACCGCGCGTGGTTCGAGTTCCTGACCGATCCCGGCACGCATTCGCCGGTGTTGCTGTTCCACTACCCCTCGGCCCACCCGACGGGGTTCGAGTATCTCAACCGCGCGGTCAAGCTGGAGTTCGGCTCGCTGACCGACCAGCAGCCGGTCGGCCGCCATCCGGTAAAACCGTGGGTAGCCGAAGTGTTACCCGCCGCCTTTCCCGACTGGAAATGCGAGGTCGTCGCCCTGGAAGTGGAGCGGAGCTTCTGGGAGAAGGCGACGATCCTCCACACCGAGTACTACCGGCCGACCGACAAGCCGACGCCGGATCGGTTCTCGCGGCACTATGCCGACACGGCGGCACTAGCGAAGCACCCGGCTGCGGGTAAAGCGGTGGACCAGCACGAGCTACGCCGCCGCGTCGTGCAGTGGAAGAGCCAGTTCTTCGGCAGTTCGTGGGCGAACTACGACCGCGCAAAGCCCGGCACGTTTCGCCTCGTCCCGCCGCCCGAGCGGCTGCCCGCGCTGCGGCGTGACTACCAGGCGATGCGGGATATGTACCTTTCCGAGCCTGCCAGTTTCGAGGAGATTCTCGCGATCTTGGCCGGGCTGGAAAGCCGCATCAACCAAGCGGGCGGAGGATGAGAACAGCATGGCCGACAGCGCCGCGACGAACAACGTGTTCCTCGACACCGAGGTGTTCGACTGCCACCAGTTCGACTTCGGGGCGTCGAGCTTTCGCCGGCTCGTCCGGCTGGCTGCCGATGGCCCCATGCGTGTGCTGCTGACGACTGTCACGGTTTCGGAGGTCCGCAGGCACATCGACGAACACGCCGAGAGAGCATTCAAGCAGGTCGAAACCTTCCGCCGCATCCTTCCGCTGACCCGAAGGGTCGTCACGCCGGAGTTGCACGAAGCCCTGTCCAGTACCACAACAGAGGAGTTTCGTCAGGCGATCCACACGGCATTCGACCATTTCCTGGCCGACACCAAAGCTAGCGTGCTTTCGGTTGATGGCGTATCCCCGGAAGCAATCTTCAAGGCTTACTTTGAAGTGAAGCCACCCTTTGGGGATGGGGCAAAGAAGAACGAGTTCCCGGATGCCTTTGCCTCCGCCGCTCTTCTAGCGTGGGCGGCCGAAGACGAAAACGGCAAGGTTTACGTTGTCAGTAACGACAAGGACTGGCGACGGGTCTGTCAGGACAATGCAGCGTTTCTCCATATGGCCCAACTCAGCGAACTACTCGAAAAATACGCCGATTCCGAACTGGTCAGCTACATCCGAGAGGCGATCAACGACCGCCAAGACGAGTTGAAGACCCTGCTCGATGCCGCCGCCAAGGAGCTTTACTTCTACTCGTCCGATGGGGTGGAAGCAGAAATCGAAGAGCCGGACGAGGTGGACGTGAAGATTGACGACTTCCACGTCATCGAAGCGAAGGACGGCAAGGCAACCGTCAACCTCGCGTGTACGCTGCATTACGCAGTCACCATCACCGACGATGACCCCGATTCTGGTTACACCGACCCCGACGATGGCGACAGGCGTTTCGTCTTTCGCCGCAGTGGGACTGTTGAAGGGGATGACGAAGCGGCGGTGACACTGACGTTGCTGTACGACCAGGCACATCCTGAACAGGTAACGTTCGGGACGGTTGCATTCGCCCAGCAGGAAGTCCACGTTTCCTTCGAGGACGGCGACCTGTCTCGCGAGGACGATTATGACGACGACGATTACGACTTCCCAGACGAGGAACCATCGGACGAGGAACCGTAACAAGTAGAAGAGGCATGACCCATGCGCCGGCGGAAGCGCAGCAAGAACTGGCCGCGCCCCACCCTCACCGAGGATCAAATCCTGGCGTGGGCCGACGCCCATCACGAACTCAAGGGAAGCTGGCCGCGAAAGGACTCGGGGTTGGTTCCGGGAAGCTGGACGCAGCGCTGGTCGGGCATCGACTCGGCGTTGCAGAAAGGTCTGCGCGGCTTGCAGGGCGGTTCCTCCCTCGCCCGCTTGCTTGCCGCCCGGCGGGGAGTGCGAAACAAGAAGGGTCTGCCACACCTCACCGTCCGGCAAATCCTCCGGTGGGCCGATGCGTTCCATGCGACGCATCGCGCATGGCCGCAGCCCAAGACGAAGCCCGGTGGCATCCCCGGCACGAACGGCGAAACCTGGCTGGCCGTGGATACCGCCCTCCGCGTTGGCCAGCGAGGGCTGCCGGGTGGCTCGTCGCTCCCGCAGATCCTCGCGGATCATCGCGGTGTTCGTAACATCGCGGACCTGCCGCCACTGCCAGTGGAGCAGGTACTTGCCTGGGCGGACGCCTTCCACAAACGAACGAGGCAGTGGCCGAAGCAGAAGCACTGGCCGGAGGTGATTCCTGGTTCCGGCGGGGAGACGTGGGGCAACGTGATCCAGGCGGTTGCGAAAGGACTCCGCGGTTTCCCCGGAGGGGAAACGCTGTTCGACCTGCTTGCCAGGCATCGCTGCGTGCGGAACGTGGGCCACCTGCCGCCACTGTCCGAAAAGCAAATTCTGGCGTGGGCCGACGCCCACTATGCCGCCCACGGCCAGTGGCCGACTTGCCGGTGTCCGCAGCAAGCCATCCCGGACACGGGCGGCGAGCGCTGGTTCAACATCGATCAAGCCTTGCGGAAGGGACTCCGGGGACTGCCCGGCGGTTCGTCGCTGCCGAGGCTGCTCGCAAAGTACCGTGGCGTTCCCAACCTGAAGAAGGGCATGGCCGCCCGGATGCTTGGCGGAAAGCATGTAGCCTCTTCGTCGCCCGTCTGACTGGCCCACAACGGCTGCCCGCTGTGCTTCAAGCAGATTGGTAGTCAATCCTCAATCATCGAACACAGGATGATGGAGTGAAGTTGATCTTGTGTAGTGGCGGGTTTCCGACTTGTATGCGGAGCGACTGGTAGACGGCCGCGATGCCGAATGACCTGAGATTAGCACGATTGGCTCTCTCATCAACTACCCAAGGATGAGACAGGAGTGACCGAACAACACAGGACGTAATTCGTCCCGTCCATACCGGCCAACTCCATGCCGGCTCCTCATCGCCTGACCATCCCGTGCTGCCCAGGCCGCTGGCTTGTGGAATCGATGGAAGAAGCTGAAGGCCGTGATATGCCAGCAGGTTGAGTGCCCAATTCGTCTTGGCTTTGTTGCCGCTCGCCGTGGGATCGCTCCACATGATGGAGTAGCGACGATCCTCCTGTGGGTCCCATCGCATCGAGAGCTTTTCATCCTGGGGTTCAGAGTTGCTGAACAGTGCTTCTTCAAAGCGCCCTTCGGTCAAGTTCATTGCGAGTTGGCGAACCGTATCAAGGAAGTATTGATGACCTGAGCCCGTGATGAAGCAGAATTGCGTGGCCCGCATTTGCCCGGACTTCTCTTGGCCACACACGTCCGATCCGAAGGATGCGTACAGGTCGAGAATCTCTCGATTCGCTTGACCCGCCTCGCCAAGGCTGAAAAGCACCGCGTCCCGAAGCTCCTCGCATGTCGCGTTCAGGTGCTTTCCGAGGGAAAGCTCCAACGAGGGGACACAGGCCCGGAGTGCTGTCAACCACGCAGTTCGTAGTTGCGCCAGTTGGTTTCTGATCGGGGCGATTTCTCGGTCCTCAGCGGCTGTGCGTTCAGTCCCCCGCAGACGCCGCCCCTTCAATCTCTCGATGGCTTCTTTGAGTTCGGTCTTCTTGCTGTCGAATTCGCTCTGGGCTTGGGTTCGCTTGGTGTCGGCATCCTGATTCGGCTGGAAAGGGCACTTCAGTTGCTTTGCCAGCGTCGATGCAATGACCTTCTGGTCACGACCCATCCCGTGAAGGACTGGGGTCCATGACGATCCATGAGACGACCAGGACATGGCAACCGCGGCAGCCTGAGCGGTAGTCAGGGTCTGGAGCGTCCCCAGGGCTGCCAGGAACCCCAGCGGATTCGTTCCGTCGAGGCCGTTGAGCAGCAAATCATCCTGCGGTGAGTCTGCGTTGGTGCTCATGACGCTGCTCCAGCAGGTGCAGGCGACGTGGTGCTGGCATCGAGAACCCCGGCATCTTCATCGGCACTGGCTTGTTGATCGGCGAGACGAAGAACTGCTTCGAGGTATGCCAGGCCCCACCAGCCGTACCGGCGAGTAAGTGCCCAAAAACGCTCAGCGATTCCAGAGTCGATCCGGTGCGGCGGAGATCGCCGACGGTCCTCACCCCGGAAGCCCACGCCAGCCACATGTACGTCCGGCGGTTCGTCGTCGATGCTGACCGGGGCGAACGGCCGGGCGTAGCCATGATGCGCGGCGATCAGGTGCAAAATCAGATCACGATGACCGTGCTCCGCTGGAAGGGCATCGATCCGCTCCGCAATCTGCAAAGAGAGCATTTCGTGGCGGAACCCCTCGGGCAGCCCGGCTCGTTCGCGCGCTTCCTTCCGCTGTCTGGGTGTTTGTGGCATGCCGTCGGATTTGGCTAGCAATGTGGAATCCACGCCGGTGAGCAGCCAGGCGTCGGTGCGGTCGGTTCGCCGCAACATGGCCTGAAACCGCTCGTCGGCTTTGCCGAGATCGTGCAAGTCGGCTGCCAACCGATAGACATCGGCCAGCTCGTCGAACGGCAGGGCGGCAATCGTCCGGACCACTTCTTCCCGAACGTGTCGGGTGTGGTCGTCCAGCCGTACCGGCTGCTCGCGCGATGTGCGAGACCGATCATCTTCGCCTTCATCGGCAACGGGCAAGTACCAGGACGTTCCGGACTCCACACGACGACGTGTCATCAACACGCAGCCGCGATCATCAGGATAGTTTTCGCGGATCAAACCGAATCGTCGGCTGGCCAGGTTGCGCCAGGCGGTTGCAAGTTCGAGGTGATCCGACCCGAAGCTGTCGGCGGCCTCGGTCAGCAATCGACGCAACTCGGCCAGCGTCAGCAGCTCCTCGGAATCGCTGACCCGCTCCAGTAGTCCAGTGATGGCGAGTGAATCCGGCAACAATGCCCGCAGGGTCAGGTGCAGCCGAAGGACGGCACGATCCCGCGCCGTTCTGAAAGCAGCCTCGGCAGTATCAATGGGTGTCTGGGGTGGGATATGCCCCAGTTCATTCCACCCCTCGGTGCTGGCGGGAAGAACAAGTGTGTCCCCAGGGCGGAGGTCGCCGAGCGAACGGACCAGTACACTATCGCGCGTGCCCCGCCAAAGAACTCCGGCCCGTGACTCCAGCAATCGCTTCTTGCTCTGGTTCCTGCCGTTTCCCGCCTGACCATTCGCAGGTGTTGTGTCCGCTGTCCCCAGCACGTCGCCTTGATCGGGGTTGTCGGAATCGTCGGTCAGCCAGCGTCGCGCTCGGGAAATCGGAACACTCATGCATTCGGCGGCCGTAGGGGGCAGCAACCCGACAATGTCGCACCAGTCCGATCGTTTCAGGTGGTCGTCCTCAACCAGGTCGGCCCGCCAGCAAACCTGAACATCCGGCTCACCCGACTGCGGGCCGTGAATGAACAGCGATGCCTCGGGGTCCGGGAGGGGCCGTGGGCTCGTCTGGCACCAGCAATCGAGATAGGCCGGCAACATTACAGGGGCGTTCCGTGACGCCGAGGGTGCCAAGAGCGTTGCGGGAATCCTGCCGCCCTCCCCGTGCTCCTGAAGCGTGGCCGTGAACGCATCGATCCCAAAGTCGATCCGGCGGATTTCGACGACCGCCTGTGCCCCAGACCGGCGTCTTCGGGTTGAAGTCGCACCGGCATCCGGTTCAACGCGAAGCACCTGCGAATACTCGCTGAGCCAGTTCCAGGTCCGCGAGAGGGCGTTGCCGTATATCGGACCGAGAGGGTTGCCGTCATCCAACTGCGACTCTTCCATTGCCTGATTGCTGTCGATCAGAATCACAGCCTGTGCGTCGATTGCACGCCCGCCCCGATTGAGTCGCCCGAACCGCTGCCGGAGCGCATCAAGCGAGGCGCATTCCGTTACTAGGGCATCGAAATCGTAGTCGGCCCCCACTTCCAAGCACTGGGTGGCCACAACAAAGCTCGTCTCAGTTGTCACATTGGGCCGGTCTGGTCCGACGACGACTCGCAAGCGCTCGGCCTGCCGGTCCCGGTCGATCGGTCGCATGGAGCCGATGACCAGTTCAGCCACGGCGTCAGGATGCCTGGCCCGCAATTGTTCGTAGATCGCTCTGGCCGTGGCCACACGGTTCACGATGATGCCCACGGCGACCGGGACACCTTTAGCCAGTGTTTCCGCTTCACTCGCGGCGGATTGAACGATGTCGGACACGCTCAACAACCTGGCCGGCTTGGACGCCTTGAGACGGTTGTCGAGGCCGACGTTATCACGATCCTTCGGCCCCAAACGGATCACGTCTGCGGCGTTCACCCCTTCCGGGGGCGTCGCGGTCATCGGCACCACGACCATCGGGGGGACGCCGACCCGCTCCTTGGCCCAGCTCTCGGGATCGAGATAACGCTTTGCGAAATCGAGCGTCTGGAGAAATGGCCGGCTGATGTGGGCCTCGTCGAGCAGCACGAGGCTATCGTAGGCGATGAGCGCCGCCTGGATCGGTGCGGCATTCGGCGAGACACCGTAACCGCGGAAAAGCAGCCGCGACCCCAGTTGGTCAATGGTCGTGCAGACAATCGTCGGCTGGGTGGCGGAACGTGCCCAGCGATTGTCGCGGTAGATGCCGCCGCGAAGTTCCAGGACATCCAACGGTGGCCCGCTCTCTCTGGCCATCCCGGAGAGTTGCCGGAGAGCAGCAGCCGTTCGGGCAAGCACCGGAGAGGTCGCGGAGTCCTGTTCAGCAGCCCAAATCTGTCGGGCAATGCGCATCGCCCGCTGATGGGCCTCGTCCACGATTACCCGTCGATTGACGCAGAAGAAGATTCGCCGCGCCGCGGTCTGTTCGGACTTCTTCCACGAAGCCTGGCAAGCGAGGGCGAACACCGCGATGTCCAGGCACGAGGTTTTCCCGCTGCCGGTTGGAAGGTCAACCGCACCCGGCCAAGTTCCCGCGATGACCCGCTCAGCTAGCCGGTACTGCCAGTCATAAGGAGCGCGACCGTGCAGTTCCCGGAAGTAGTCCTCGAAGTCGGCAAGCGTCAGTGGGTTCATTGGCCGACTCCTTCCCTGAGCGGTTTGCACAGGCCATAGCCCAGGAATCGACCGGCGCAAAGCAGGATCGGGCCAACCACGGGTTCGGCAAACCGCAGGTGGACATGCAGCTGTGGCCTGAGACCGTTCGATCCTTTCGCAGGATAGGTTGGGAAGCCGTCACCGAGCGAAGTTGTGCTGTCAGCTGCGCCGGCATGTTCCTGAAGCGGACGGCGTTTCGTGGAGGCGCGAGGACTGCCCCGGTGCCAGCTCGTCGTGCCGAACTGCACTTCCGCGGGGGCCGGCAATCCAAGCCGCTGGCAGGCAGTCTCGATGATCTCTACGACTTCCATCTGCCACTTGGTCTGTTCCCGCGCCCGATCGGCCTTTGGGAAGCGATCAAGAACCACGGGCGTGACTGTGGCCCAGGTTGTCGCTCCGTGGGGATGTGCGGTCCACGTCTCCGGCTTCAGGCCCTGCCGCGATTCGGACCAGTCGCGCTTGACGAGCGTCCACTCCCCGAGCGAGCCCAAGGTTAGTCTGATTTCTCTCGACTCGCCGGACCTCGGATCGAGCACGAACGGAGCAAGCACTCGCCCCCTATCGGGGCGGGCAATCTCGCGCGGGAAAACCAGGGCGGCTCCCAGCAGGTGGCCATCAGCGTAGTCGCTGCCAACGAAAGGCAGTGGAATGTAGGCCAGATGTTGCCGGCCATTTCGCAGCGGCTGGCAACCATCCAAGTGGCCGCTGACCCATGACGGAGGCGGCTGCACCCCGCTCAGACTCATGACCGTACCGCGGAGAGCCTGGGTGACTGCCAGCGTCGAAACCAGCGGTAAGCGCGGGCCGTCGATCTGCGTCAGAATCAGAATGTCGCTGTCGAAATCCGTGTGCCGCGTGGGCGCGAGTGGTTCCGACTCACACCGCCGATACCCGGACCACAAGCCGAGCTTCGGCCGGATCGGAGGCCGGGGATCAACCGATTTCAGACGCTCCCGAATTGCGCCGATCTGTCGATCAATAGCCGCCTTTTGCTCCGACGCGCCCTTGCCGCGGATGGTCTTCTTCTTGGCGGCCAGTGATTCGATCTCGCCGGTCAACCGATCAAATTCCTCGCGCCCTCGGCGGTTAAACTGGCGATCGAGCAGGTCGAGTGTGCCCTCAGATGCTCGCCGCGCCTGCCAGTCAGCCAACCCGTCATCGGGCACCCACGTTTCCGATTGGCGAGGTGAGTGCGTGTCTTCTGCCACCCACATCCGCACCAACGATGACGAGTGACCGATGCGGGTGACTTTGCCGCACAGTCCATCCAGGGCTACTTGGTGCCTCTCCACGTCCTCCAGGACAGCGTTGGGCCAATGCAGGAAGCAAAGAGCGTCGCCGACCCATGCAGACGGGAACGTGCGGTCATTCTTCTTTCGTGCGATCGCAGGCGCGGATTGAAGTGTCCCCGACTTCTTCTCCGGGAATGTATCCTTCGCTTGGTCGCCATTGACCGGGACGAATACCGTCACGACCTTCCGATGACTCACCTCACCGTCAGGCGGCAGAACAAGATGAGGGTCGCCGAGCTTTTCCAGCCATCTCAGGGCGATTCCTTCCTCAGCGTCTTCGCCCGTTTCAAACCACGCTGCCGCCAGTGCCATAAAGACGCGGCCGGGATGGGGCGGCCATTCAGCCCGCTGGCGACTGGCCGGGTCAGTCGCCACGCAGTATCCGGTCAGGTATTCCCACCCGATGGTCAAGCCCGGCATCACTCGCCTCCTTCGCCGCCCTGTGCCAGTGCCAGTTGCTGGCTTTTGACGACCAGCTTGACCAGATCATCCGAGGGAACGAGCCGAAGTGGGTCCGTGCGCCAGGGCAGCCCGATCTCCTTGCTCGTGGCGACCTCAACGGCCTCTTTCAGCAACCGGATGGCCTCGTCCGACTCCAGGGTCAGGTCTTTGTCAATCTGGCCCGGCTTGCCGAGCAATTCCCAGGACAGGGCGCGATCGGCCAGAGCAAACACCGTGACCGCAAATCCAGTCCGGCCTCGGCCGCCAGCGCCGCCGCGCAGAGGCCCAAAGCCGCCAGCACCGTCCGGGCCGCGTCATCGACCTTTGGATCGAGTTTGCCATCGACCGGAAATCGAAGCCGGCGAAGTGCCGGAAACGAAAGAACGACCGTTTGCTCGGCGGCAGTGATGGTGAAGCCGCCGACGGGTATCGGCCTGCCCGCCTCATCCTTGATCTTGTTGCGGTTCTGGTCCCGTCGGTAGTCGATGTCTGGTGTCACGTTGCCGTGGTTGGCCTCTGACGGGCGGCCCTGGTCCGGGAACGACGGCTCGTTGGGATCGTGGAAGACATCAGCGCCTTTGCTGTTGGGTTTGAACAGGACTTTTTTCCCGGTGGCTTGCCCCTCTTTGAGTTCGTCCATCGCCAGGGACGGGTCGGTCGTGTAGCCCCCATCGGGGCGACGGTACAGCGGCCCAGCATCCTTCTGGATGGCAAGCGGATCGAGGCGGCTGCTCGTCTTCACGCCGGGCTGGGCGTTGATGCCGACGATCTCGCTGACCATCGCCCGCTCGAATTTCGTACCAAGCCCGCCCTTGGGGCCGGTCGAGTCCCACATCCCGAGTAAAAGGGCCGTCGGGCACAGCTCGAACAACGCGGTCGCGTTCTGAGCAGAGACTCGTCGTAGTCGCTGGCCGTAACTGGACTCGTCCTTTTCCACCTTGGCGCGGAACGGCTTGTTGTCCTCGGCTACCACGCTGTCGCGCAGGATGGCATCGACGATCCGGTGCGGGGCCTGGAGGGAAGTGACCTTGCCCACCGGTTCGAGCAGTCGAAGTGCTTCGGCTTTGTCCGTGCCGGGAAAGTACGCCGAGAAATCAACCTCGACGAGGGGCAGGCTGACACCAACCTTCTTGAGCCGCCCGCTGTCGATCGCTTGCTGGAGTGCCTCCTCCATCCGGTTGGCCTGCGACTGAACCGAATCGAGTAGCACGCAGTCCACCGGGTCCGTGTGCCCTGGCACCCGACGTTTCTCCGTGGCGTAGACGGCCCCAGCATAGGTCGGCGGGAAGACTTTTGTTCCCTCACCCCCAGCGGGCTGGAGCGCAACCCGCGAGCGGGCGGCCGCTCCGGTTTGAACCGCTTTTTGCAACTGCTCCAAACTCAGCTTCTTCGACATGTGGTTCCCCTGTTTGGTAGCTGCGAAGCGGTCCCTTCAGCTTCGCGAAGCACTCGCCTGGACTCCTCTCGCCGCCCGGCGACTGTCCCGCTGGGGTGGCGCTACACTTGTTCACAGCCGGGTCCAGGAATCGTGACCGTACCGGCTGTCCATGCGGCACGCCAGTTTCGTGAGGGCACGCCGCGACTCGGCAGCGACAAGCCTCTTGACGATCAATGCGTCTTTGTTCCGGAATTGCTGAACAAGAAGAGGATACTGATCTGACGACACCCGGAGTAGGTCAGCAGTCAGGCCAGCGACCCGGGAGCTGGGCGGCAGATCAACGAAAAGCCGCCGTGTCGGCTGACCAGCACGCCCGCCTCAGTCACTTGTTCAAGCGACTCAACACCTGAGTTACCCTAGCCCGGCTGACACCGAGGTAGCGGGCGAGCGCCGCCCGGTTCTCGAACTGGCCGGAGTCAAGCAGCGACTGGAAGTAGCGGACAAGTTTGAGCGGATCGCGTTTCTCCTTCGGTGCGGCTTCGGCCTTTATAATGGGGTCGTTGGAACCGTTCCAGGGCACCATCGAGATCACGGCCGCTCGATGTAACCTCTTGATCTGTATGACACCTCGCTCGACGAGCCCCGTAATCGAGTTGAGACCGCCTCGGGGGCTTTCTGGACAGTTGTGCGAACCAAGCAGGATTAACCGCCCTCAACTTGCCGTCGCACATCGGCTTCCCAGCCCTGCACGCCGGCGATAAAAAGTTCAATTGGCGTCCTGTCCTCTCCGCTCCCGATAAGCCTCTCCCTGCGCCGCTTGCGAACCAGGTTCGAGCCTGTCCCGTTGCCTCTCCGCCCTCGACATCGCACAATAGCTTCGGCGCTTTCGATTTTTCGTAATCCCACGCCTTCGCGGCGGGCTTCGGCCGCGATGGGGTCTCTTCTCTGGCAAAGGCTCGTGCAATGACCGCAGCCCCCGCTGACATCGGCCTGATCGGCCTGGCCGTCATGGGCGAAAACCTGGTGCTGAACATGGAGAGCCACGGCTTCACGGTAGCCGTGTATAACCGCACCCATTCTCGCGTCGAGAACTTCCTGGCCGGCCGCGCTCGCGGCAAACGCATCCTCGGCTGTCATTCCGTCAAGGACTTCGTCGCCGCCCTGAAGCGGCCGCGGAAGGTGATGATGATGGTCAAGGCCGGCCCGGCCGTCGATCAGGTCATCGACGAGGTCGCCCCTCTGCTCGAACCGGGCGACATCTTGATCGACGGCGGCAACACGCACTATCCTGACACTACCCGGCGCACTCGCTCCCTCAAAGAACGCGGCTTGCTGTTCATCGGCACCGGCGTCTCCGGCGGCGAGGAGGGAGCACTGCTCGGCCCGTCCATCATGCCGGGAGGCGATCCGGCGGCCTGGCCGCACCTTCGACCGATCTTCCAGGCCATCGCCGCCAAGGCGCCCGACGGTTCGCCGTGCTGCGATTGGGTCGGCACCGAGGGGGCCGGCCATTACGTCAAGATGGTCCACAACGGCATCGAGTACGGCGACATGCAGCTGATTGGCGAGGCGTACCATCTGCTCAACCGCCTGGCCGGCCTGGACGCGGCGGCGCTGCACGACGTCTTCGCCCGCTGGAACAAGGGCCATCTCGACAGCTATCTCATCGAGATCACCCGCGACATCTTCGGCTACCGCGATCCGGAGAGCGGCAAGCCTCTAGTGGACCTGATTCTCGACGCCGCCGGCCAGAAGGGGACCGGCAAGTGGATGGTGGCGTCGGCCACCGACCTGGGCATTCCGTTGACGCTCATCACCGAGGCGGTTTTCGCGCGCTGTCTGTCGGCCCAGAAGGACGAGCGCGTCGCCGCCGCCGAGGTGCTGCACGGACCCGAGCCGCGCCTCGGCGGCGACCGGGAGGCGTTTATCCAGGACGTGGAGATGGCCCTTTACGCCAGCAAAATCATCTCCTACGCTCAGGGGTTCGCCTTGATGAACGCGATGGCCCGCGACTCCGGCTGGACGATCAACAACGGGGCCGTGGCCCTGATGTGGCGGGGCGGTTGCATCATCCGCAGTGTCTTTCTCGGCAAGATCAAGGACGCCTTCGACCGCAATCCGAAGCTGACCAATCTGCTGGTCGATCCCTATTTCGCCGCCGAGGTCGGCCGCGCGCAGCCGGGTTGGCGTCGGGCGGTCGGCGCCGGCATCGCCAACGGCATCCCGCTGCCGGCGATGAGCGCCGCCCTGTCGTACTTCGACGGCTATCGCAGCGGCCGACTGCCGGCCAATCTGTTGCAGGCTCAGCGCGACTATTTCGGCGCGCACACCTACGAGCGCGTGGATCGGCCGCGCGGCCAGTTCTTCCACACCAACTGGACCGGCCGCGGCGGCACCACGGCCTCGACGACCTACAACGTTTGAGGGAGGACATGAGCGATGATTCCGAATGAGTTGGCCGAGCAATTGCGCAACGAGGTCAAGTGTCTGAAAGAGGGGCAAGAGAAATTCTTGCAGACCTACAAGCGACTTTGCACCACTTCGGCGGCCCGGATTGGCGGAATGAGGAGATCGAAATTGTCTTCCATCACGTCCGCAAGGAGATCATCCCGGTCATGGAGCAGGCCGGCATGGATCACAACGCGGTGCAGGCGCTGTGCTCGTGGGCGGCCAAGCTGGTGATGAGCGAATAGCCGATCGTATCCGAGCCTGAAGCGTAAGCGAAGGGATGCTCTTCGCTTACGCTTCAGGCTCGGACGAACCTAGCACTTCCGCGGCCAGTCGCGCTACCTCGTCCGGCAGCGGCATGTTGCGGAAGCGATGAATCTCGGCCGGCAGTCCTTCCAGTTCCGCCTCCTCGATGTGCAGCTGATCGGACACCGCCAGCAAGAACGGCTCGCGGACGTGCTGCCGCAGACGGGCCAGGTGTTGTTCGGCGCTGGAGCGCCGCCAGAAGCCGAGCACCTCGAACAGGACGTGCCGTTCCGTCGCCCGATGGACAAGCCGGAAGTCCGGCACCCAGAAACCGGCGCCGCCGAGCGGATAAACCTCGGTCTCCTCCCGAATGTCCCAGTCCGCGATGCGCTTGCGGAACAACTCGACGAACAACCCTAACTCCGGCGGAACATAGGTGCCGGCGTCGGCGTAGTGCGACACCAGCCCGTCCGCCGGCGTCACGGTAAACACCTTGGGCTTGCGTTGCGGTCCCCAGCGCAGCTCGGCGCGCACCTCGAAGTCGCGGCACAGCAACACGGCGGGCAAAAAAAAGGCCAGTTGCAGGCCGTACTTCTGGGTCGCCGAGAAGAGGCTGAGCGGCCCGTCCAGGTGCAGCCGCCAGCTGGCGTCGCCGACCCGCTCCATCTCGCAGAGTAGCCGATGGAATTTGACGCGGCGCAGCAGTTGGCGGTAGCGCTGCGGCGGCTCGTTGCGGATGGTGACGTGCAGGCGCGTGCAGCGGTACAGCACCGCCTGAGCCAGCGCCACGTTGTAGCGCTGCAGCAGACGCTCGGCGCTGATGTCCTTGAAATGGACCAAACGCTGCTCGCTCTTGAGGTCGGCGAAGAGTCCCTGATCGACCGCCTCGGGCGTCAGGGTCAGCTCGTTCGCCGCCTCGCGCAGCACGGCGTCGCGGTCGAACGGCGCCAGTGCGGCGTCTCCGCTAGCGGCAGTTTGTCGCTGCCGCGCCGCCGCCCGAAACACGGCGGCGCGGATCGCCTCGGGCGGATGGCCGGACACCACCTCGAACTCACAGCGGTCCTCGATCAGTTTCGCCAATCCCTGATGAACAAGCTGGCTGGGATCGTCGCCCAGCAGTTCCTCCTGATCCTCCTCCAACTCGCCGCGCGTTCGCCCTTCCTGACCACGAAACAGGGCCAGCAGGCGCTCGGCCGTCTCGCCCCAGCCGGGGTCGTTCGCGTCGAGGTAGCGGGGAATGATCCGATCGCGAGCGTAACGGACGGATACCATTTTGCCGGTGAGCATGACGGGTTTTTCTCATTCATCCGGTTCGAGACCGCTTCCCGAGAAGAGGGTAAATTGTAGGACAAAAACAATTCGCCTCGCGGTATCGACCGCATAGGCAACATACAAAGGCATGCAAGCACGCTGGTAAACCTGCAAACCAAGATGGCTCAGGTGGTAGCAAGGATCTCCCCAGACCAACGGATTCGTCGTTCGTTCGTGATGGATGATCTTCAGCACAGCGAGATATTCTGACTTCCTGCCCAGAGCGGCAGCCCGCTCCGCCCAGGACTTCAGTTGCTTGTGCTGCGCTGCCCTGAGAACAACCTGATAAGAGGCGTCAGAGTTACTTGCCATCGGGCATTCCTCGCGTGTCCAGATCGCGCTCTAATTCGGCGATGAATTCGCCCAAGTCGATTCCATTTTCATCCATATCAGCGATCCGTTCCGCCCAAAACATCTCAAGGTGTTGTAAACACCGATCGCGCTCGGCTGTGATGGTGGCCTTGTCGCGCACGGCAGTCTCAAGTGCTTGCCGCAGTTCGGACACTTCGGCACGAAGGCGACTCACTTCGCTCCGCAACTGATCCGCACTGAAATCGACTAATTCCGACATGATACGTCTCCTTCGGGATGAAGTTATCGGTAAGCATGATGCTGCCTCCGCCGATCACTGGTGAACTCTTCGGCGGTGCCGCGCGTCACCACCTCGTAGAGCAGCGCCTGCTTGTCGCCATACTTTCGCAGCAGCCGGCCCAGACGCTGAACGTGCTCGCGGACGGTGCCGCTGCCGGACAGAATGATGCCGATGTTGGCGGCCGGCACATCGACGCCCTCGTTGAGGACGCGGCTGGTGACAACCGTATTGTACTCTCCCGACTGAAAACCCTGCAGGATGTGTCGGCGTTCCTTGACCTTGGTCTGGTGCGTGATGGCCGGCACCAGGTAGCGGCGCGCGATCTGATAGACCGTGGCATTGTCATAGGTGAAGATGAGCACGCGATCCTGGCGATGGCGGTCCAGCAGCTTGTGCAGGACGTGCAGCTTGGCCGGCGCCGCCAGGGCCAGGCGACGCTGCTCGCGGTACGCCTCGAAGGCGGCCCGCCCCTCGCGCGAGCGACACGTCTCCTGGATGAAGCGCTGCCAGCCGTTGGCGCCGCCCAGGCTGATGCCGTGGTCGGTGCAGAACTGCCGATACTGCTCGCGCGCCTGCCGATAGCGCTGCTCCTCCTCCGGCGACAGCTCGACGTACAGGCGCTCGGCGCGATACTCGGCGAGAAAATCGCCGGCCAACTCCTTGATCTCGCGGCGGTAAACGATCGGCCCGATCAGCCCTTCGAGAAGGAACTCCTGTCCGTCCTGTCGCTCCGGCGTGGCGGTCAGACCCAGGCGGAACGGCGCCAGACTGCCGCGCGCGGCCTCCAGGTACGACGGACCGGGCAGATGATGACACTCATCGAAGACGAGCAGGCCGAAACGGCTGCCCCAACGGTCGAGGTGGATGTGGGCCGAGTCGTAGGTCGTAACTGTCAGTGGTTGGATTTCGTAGTGGCCGCCGCCGATGAGTCCGACCGGCGTGTCGAAGGCGACGAGCAACTCGCCGTACCACTGGTTGAGCAAGTCGATGGTCGGCGTGATGATCAGCGCCGGTCGGGCCGCCTTGTGGATGGCGAGGACGGCCAGGTGCGTCTTGCCGGTGCCGGTTGGCAGCACGACGACGCCTCGACCGCCGGCGCCCCACCAGGCTTGCAGTGCCTCGGTCTGGTGGGGAAAGGGATCACGGCTGGTGCGCAGCGGCCACGGCGTCGGTTGGTAGGCGCGCGCATGGTCCTCGTAGGCGATGCGCTCGCGGCGCAGGTGCTCAACAAGGGGGCGATAGTACACGGCCTCGGTGCGGTAGACGCCGGAGCGCGGATCTTGCCGGCAGTACGGCATCGCCGCGAGGCGCTCCTCCGGCAATCCCGTGACGACCAGGGTTCCGCCCTCGAAGGCGAGGTGAAGGGAGTGTTCGCTCATGGTGGTGGATTGTAGGCGGCGACCGGAGCCGCCCGCAAGGGGGTGGTTCGCAGTTGACCTTTCGACCGTACAGCTCGTAGAATAGTGCGTATGTACAGCGATTGACAAATAATGCCGTTGTAAGTTACACTTTACTCCTTTTTTGACAATCAATAGTCATAGAACGGCGCCCTAGTCAGGGTGGAGAACTTGTGTTCTGAGTCGGAATAGCAAGCACCTGTCTTGCTCCTAGGGAATCGAGGAGGAGGGCCACGATTTTTCGCGGTAGGCGTGGAATGGCATCGACGCTAGGAGGGGACGATCCTTCCCATGACTTCTCTCCAGAGGATAAAGACAAGGAGGAAAAGCGTCTGAGAGAGCAGGCGAGGAAACTGGTCGGAACGGATAAGAGCAAAGAACGGAATAAGAAGCTGAACAGGGCGAACGAAATCTCACGTCAGAAGTCGAAAAAGGCACACCAGTAAGGGAGATCGGGTGATGGCGGCTCCCACGATTCATGTTCGAGCAAAGCCTGCTGACGAAGAACGATACCGAGAGTTGTTGAAATCAGACTGGTCGAAAAACACGGTCGAAACGACGCTCGCGCTGCTTTGGTCGTTAATTGCGTCTGCCGCTACCCCAGCAAAAGCCGCCTGGCAGAGAGTGCTTGAGTTCGATGAGCAACGTGTAACTTCGGCGAGAGCCCTCGACCAGACGATACTCGCCCCCATTAGGCAATATGCTCCTTTCTTCTACAGGAAGCCATTGCCGAGAATGCCATCTGCATTTTCCGCGAAAAGGACCAATTCAGTGGCAATAGCGGAAAAAACCTGGACTTTCCTCGTAATCCAGATGCTCGCCTCTTTGAAAGGAGATACGGGGATTTTCTGTGACTCTCAGAGTCTTTTATTTCTCTGCGCCATCGACAGTCTTCTACCGCAACTCAAGAGTCAGAATTTGATGCCGGAACACGACTGTCTCGTCAACGCCATGTATCAACATGCCGTCTTCGTCTGGAGGGACCATCCGTCCCACATGTACTACCTACTAAGCGTCCTCATGGATTATTTGGGAGATTCAAGCAAGAAATTTGAACTGTTGCACCGTTCGTTCAGCCTAACGCCGAAAGAAGATCATTCCTATCTTACAAAGGCCCAGGCGTTATGGTCTGACTTGCTCGATCATCAGCATTATCGGTCGGCCATGCAGTTCATACTCTCTGTCGCCAGGGAAGGTCCGCGGGATAACGTCTCCGAGTTGGCGCAGATGCTAATGGAGACCGCGCGTGTACAGAGGGGAAATGGGAAGTGAAGTTGGATCATTCTCGAACGCTTAACGAGCAAACCTAGGGAAGCCCGTTGAGACGGGCGTGCAGACGAGGCGACGCCTCTCCACGCCATCCGCGCACCGGTGAGGGGTCCGACTGGACCTCGCGGGTCAGATAGCGCTGGAGATAGGCGAGGTGCGACTGGTCGCGCGGATAGCGCTGCTCCGGTCCGTAAGGGTAACGGCGCATGGCCCGGAAGGGCAGAGGCTCGACGGAAGCGCCGTGGGCTGTGGACAGGGCAGTGTCCTTGCAGTAGCCCGCCGTCCGTAGGACGAAACTGCGCCGCCAGTCCGCCGGCAAGGACGGCAATCGGCCGGCGTCAAACCGCACCGTCAGATCATCGCCAGGCCCAAACACAACGAAGCGATCATCGCGCCGGCGCAGCAACTCCGTCACGTCGCCGAAGCGCGTCAGTTGCCCCGACTGGCGCACCAGCGGCACATCCTCATGGCGGTCGTAATCGTACAGGACTGGCGCCCGGCCATCCGGCGAATGCGATGCGACGACGCGGCCGGATGTCAGGTTCGCCTCGTGAACGTCCAGGCAGACCGCGCGGCCCGCCGGGGGTGTCGGCCCCTGGAGCGACCGTCCGGCAATCCGCGGCCACGAAAATCTGGTCCCAGTAAATGCGCATGTTCGTCTGTAGACGCAGACGACAGCGCGGGCCAGTTAGCTGGCCGGTGACGTCGAGCATCGTCATGCGCGGCAGTCCCGCCGGGAAACCCGCCTCGCCCAGCGCGTGCCAGCGGCCCGAATCGTCCTGTCGCTCCAGGACCGGCCATTGCTCGCCGACGCCGGCCTGACGCGCCGCCCAGCTCGATTCGGGGAACGGATATTCGGTCCAGCCGGCCAGGCACAGGTACAAGCGCTCGTCCGCCCGCAACGAGGACATTCGATCGCCGAAGTCCAGCTCGACGCCGTGCTCCTCGGCGAAGCCGACCCAGGCGCGCGTGGCTAAATCCGTAACTGCGTCGCGGTCCCAGTGACGCAGCGTCGCCGTCACGTCGCGGCCACGGTGATCGCGGACGTGGACGGGGTGGACCTCCCGACGGAAGGCGATGAGTTGCTGGCTGGGCGGCGGCCCGGACGTCACGAAACGCTCGTCGGGATAGACGCGCACGCCCGGCGGCTCATCGAGGACCACCAGTTGCAGGCGGTCGAGGTAGGTCGTCTCGTCCATCGGCTCGGTGATTTTGAGGACGTACTGACCATCGCGTGTCACCAACTGCCCCGACTCGATCTTGATGGATTCCTCCGGGCGCGGCGGGCGGCACGTCCCGTCCGGCCCGGTTTCACCGATCGAGCCGGCGCCGAGGAAGTCGTTGATGAAGGTGAAGCGCCGGCCGTCCCAGGCGAACAGGATGGGACAGGAACCGGGCATGCGATTGCGCTGGAGGATCGGGTGCAAGCGGCCGGCACTCAGTTCCACATCGGAATGCGCAAATGGCTCCGCCTGCAAGGTGCCGTCCGGCCAGCGCAGACGGAGAACGTCGATGCGAGGATGGCGGCCGATGCCGAACAGCAGTGGTTGCCGCGATTGTGCCGGGCCGGCGCTGAACGTGGTGTTCTCCTGGCCTGCCCACAGTTCGCCGGCCAGGGCGACGACCCGGGCGCCGACACCGTCGGCGTTGCAGCGCAGCTCATTCTGTCCATCCTTGGCGTTGCGGCCTTGCAGCCGCACCTGCACGCCGCGATTGCCGTTGCCGCGATTGTCGTAGCGCTGCAATCCCTGGCCCTCGGACCAGACGAACAGGTGAGGAACACCATCGCCGTCGCCGGCGCAGACCGTCAGGGCGATGAGATCGCGGGGCCAGTCGGCGTCACGACCGAGCGCTTCGGGCCGAACGACCAGGCGTCCTGCCGCGTTGTGCAGCAGGACCGGCAAACCGTCCCGGCTCAGACCAACCACGTCCGTCCAGCTATCCAGGTCCAGATCGACGGCCACGGCCTGGCGGAGCGGCGGCGCGTTGGTCGCCGCCGACTCGAACCACTCACCCACGGATTCCCGGCTCGGCGCGGCGCGATTGTGGAGCAGCCGCGGCCGCTCGGCGGAGGAAAGCAACAGCAGATCGGATCGTCCGTCGTGATCGACGTCGATTACCAGTGCTCCGTTCCAGCCGGCGGCGGGAGTGAGCTTCTCCGGCAGAGCTTGCCGACGGAATTGCAGCAAGCGGTCGTTCATGACCACGGCCGGCACGCCTCGGTCTTGCAAAAGGAGATAATCGAGATCGCGATCGCCATCCATGTCGCTGGCTGTCAGTCCCACCAGGGAGGCGGACGGACCTTGGAGCGGCGGGAGCGAAGTCTTCTGGAACCGGCACTCCAGCGGCGACACTTTCTGCTCTGGAGAGTTGACCGGCGGCGCCGCACCCGTGTTCAGGTACACGACCAATCCGCCCGACGGTTCGGCTTTCGTCGCATCCTGGAGGAGCTTGACGGACTCTTTCGCATCGCGGGCGAACTCACATAGCAGCAGATCGAGGTCGCTGTCCTGGTCCAGATCGACGAAGGCGGCGCCGAGGCAGACCGACGAGACCTTGTCAAGCGTCGCCCGAGCGGTCACGTCCTCGAACTTACCTCGGCCGGTGTTGCGAAATAGTTTCTGGACGCCGACGCCGGTCAGGAGCAGGTCGGGCCATTCGTCGTTGTCGAAATCGCCGACGCAACAGCCGAGCGTCGGCCGTGCCTCCGCCAATCCCGCCTCGGCCGTCACGTCGGTAAAGCCGCCGTCGCCATCGTTATGCAGCAGCAAATCATGCACATGTCCCTTCTCGAACACGGCGCCGGCCAGGAACAGGTCGGGCTTGCCGTCGCCATCGTAATCGAGGACGGCCAGGGCGGCGCCGAAGCGGGAACGCATCAATCGCCGTACTTGACCAACCGCGTCCTCACCCAGGTCCGCCGCCGTCGCCCAGCGCGAACCGGCGGCGAGCTGTACTCTCAGCGACTCGCGGCGCTGGAACAGGGGGAGCGGGCCGGTGCGCGCGGAAGCCAGCGGGTCGCCACTGCGACCGACGACTTCGGCATATGGCCCCATCTGGCTGTACTTGAGGTCGGAGACGTTCTGCCAGTGCGCCTGCGTCAGCGCCTCGTTTTCCTCCATCAGCTTGTTCGCGGCCTTGGGGTCTTTGCGGCGTAAATTCAGGAACAGCCCGTAGAGGGCGCCGCTCAGGTGCCGGTTCCGTTGCAGCGCCTTTTGGAAGCATTCCGTCTGTTCGTCGCCGCCCGGCGTCTTCAGCGTGCCGAGCCAGTACCAGGAATAGGCGTCGTCGGGGTCGCGGCGAAGGACCGCTTCAAAATGCTTGACGGCTTCTTGCCCGTCCTTCTGGTACATCAGGAGCAGGCCCAGGCAGAAATGCGCGTGCGGATTGTCCGGATCGCGTCGCAGCACTTCGTCGAAAGCGGTCTGGCAACGCGGGGCGAGTTCGGCGCGCGTGCTGCTGGCGTTGAGCAGGGCGATGCCGAGGTTGATGCGACCGGGCAGCCAGTCGGGGGCCAGATGCACGACCTGCTCGAACGGGGGGATGGCCTCTTCGTAGGCGTATCCTTCCAGGACGGCGATCGCGTGATTGTTGGCCTCGTAGACGGACTCCCAGTCCACGGAGCGACGCAGCCACCACCACACGCCGACGCCGACGGCAGCCAGAAGAATGACGGCAAGAGCACTCCCCAATATCCACGAAAATAGTCGATTCGGAAGGTTTTCCGGACTCATGATCGGTCCTTCGCGGATGAAACCCGCCGTTTGGCGATGGCGATGGCCTGCTCGTTCCCGTCCACGCTCGGCGGCCGGCCACCCTCGATCCGCCCACCCGGATACACCGGTCGGCCGTAAGCGGGATATGCTTCCATGCGGAGATGTGCCAGCATGTGATGACCGCGGCGCCTCTGTCGCTCGGCCCGCAGCGCGGCGAGATCAATGGGGCCGACGACGATCTTCTCTCCTGGTCCCGGATCGGCCTGGCTGAGGATGCGACCGTCGTAATCGACCACCATGCTGCCTCCAGGCCAGGTGAAGGGCGGGTAATGCTCCGCTCGCGCTCCCTGGTTGGACGCCACCACATACGCGAGGTTCTCCAGCGCTCGGCAGCGGTTGACCAGCGTCCACCAGTCCATCGGCGGCGTCGTCCCCCACGGGTCCATGTACGCCGATACGCGGACCAACACCTCGGCCCCGCCAAGGGCAAGTTGACGGATCGCCTCCGGAAACAGCCAATCGTAGCAGGTCGCCGCGCCGAGACGACCGATCTCCGTCTCAGCCACCGGAAACAACGGCCCCTCGTAATCGGGCAGATCGTGCGGGCTGGTGTGGACCTCCCACGGCAGCCACGGATGGACCTTGCGGTAGCGCGTCAACAGTCCCTCCGGCCCGATCAGGCAGGTCGTGTTGAAGACGTGGCCGGGGTAGCGCTCGTCGCGTTCGAGGAAGCTGCCAGTCTGGATGAAGACGCCGTGCTCGCGAGCCTTGCGGTGGTAACGGTCGGTGTGCTCGTTGGGAATCGGCACCGCCAGGCGGTCGTGCAGTTCCTCGGCGGTGGGGTAGATCGGCGCGGCGTGGGCGAACTCGGGGAAGACGACGAGGCGCACCGGCATGAACGGAGCGTAGCCGAGCACGGCCCGATCGATCATCGTCAACATGTGGTTGACGGCGGAAACGATGCCGTGACGATCGCGCGGATTGGGCAGGTCGGTCTGGCAGGCCGCGGCGGCGTAACGGATGTCGAGTGCCGGCAGGGACGACATGCCCACGTTCCCTTTTGCGTTAGAAGGGAGGGAAAAAAAAACCACGGATTACACGGATAACACGGATAAAAAAGACAAAGAATAATCAATTAAGTCAGTGTGATTGGCGATCCGTTTTCTTTCCTGTCTTTTATCCGTGTGATCCGTGTAATCCGTGGTTGATCTTTTTTCTCTCTACTCGTTGGTTATTCGTGTGTCGCGCCGTCGGCCTCCTTGGTGGCCGCGGCATTGGCGGACTTGAGCTTCTTGACCAGGGCCAGGGTCTTTTCGGGATCCTTCGCGCCGATTTCTCACAGCCCTTGCAGCACAGGAACACCGGCTGATTCTCGATCAGGATCTTGGCCGGCGCTCCCATCGAGCCGAGACGGCTCTCGGGATCGCCGGCGCAAAACTTCTGCTCTTGGGCCAGCCGGCGGTCGGCCGGATCGAGTTGCTCCAGCGCCGCCTGAATTTTCAATTCCTCGACGCGGGCCAGCGTCTTGTCGGGGTCTTTCAACGCCGCCTTTTCGCAGCCCTTGCAGCACAGCCATATCGCCTGGTCCTTCATCGTCACCTTGACCGGCTTGCCCATCGAGCCGAGGCGATTGTCCATCTCGACGGCGCAATACTTCTGCTCCTCGGCCGACTCGCGGTCGGCCGTATCCAGTTTGGCCAGAGACGCCTTGATGCGGGCTTCCTTGTCCTTCTCCTTGTCCGGCGTCTTGTCTCGCGGCGCGGCGGCGTTGTCGGCACAGCCGAGCACCAGCAGCGGCAGGATGAGGACCACAATCGCCCAGCGGCGGGATGCCTTCATGAAAGTCGCTCCTTGAGGGACAGAGACGGGCGATCACTAGAATCACCGCATGGATACTAGCAGAGAAACGCCGAGTAGGTCCAACTTTTTCGGCGCATGTCCTATGCTTCCGAGGGAAGAGCAGCAGCGAGGGCCGCCATGATCCAGGTCGAGAACCTCATGAAGTCGTTCCGGGACTTGCGGCGCGGCCTGGTGCATGCCGTCGATGGCGTCAGCTTCGAGGCACGGCCGGGCGAGGTATTCGGCCTGCTCGGCCCCAACGGCGCCGGCAAGACGACCACCATGCGCATCCTGTGTACCGTGCTGCGGCCAACGGGCGGATCGGCACGGGTGGCCGGCTACGACGTGGCCACGCAGCCGGCCCTGGTGCGCCAGCACATCGGCTTTTTGTCGGCCAATACCGCCATCTACGACCGCATGTCCGCCCGCGAACTGGTCGAATACTTCGGCCGCCTTCACGGCATGGACGAAGAACAGCTCCGTCAGCGGCTGGAGACAGTCTTCACCGCGTCTGCACATGAACGACTTCCGCGACACGCTCGGGGCCAAGATGAGCACGGGCATGCGGCAAAAAGTGTCGATCGCCCGAGCCATCATCCACGATCCGCCGGTGCTGATCTTCGACGAGCCGACGGCGGGACTGGACGTGCTCGTCGCTCGCTCCGTCCTCGACACGATCCAGCAGCTGCGTGCGCTGGGCAAGTGCATCCTGTTCTCGACCCACATCATGCGCGAGGTGGAGCGATTGTGCGACCGGGTGGCCATCGTCAGCCGGGGGCGCGTGCAGGCGTGCGGGACGCTGGCGGAGCTGCGCAGCGCCACGGACAGAACGACCTCGAAGAGTTGTTCTTCCAGCTGGTGTCGTGAGGCGGAGTTGCCCAAGCCGCTTGCGGCTTAGCGGCGAACACGAAGCCGCAAGCGGCTTGTGGCACACCGACTCTTACAGGGCCTTCCTGCCGTTGAAGCCGCCCATGCCTTTGCCGGCGAAGCCGCCCATGCCCATGCCGCCCATCATCATGCCGCCCATGCCCATCATGCCGCCCATGCCGCCCATGCCCATCATGCTGCCCATCATGCCGCCCATCATGGACATTCCGCCCATCATCATTCCCATCATCCCGCCCCTCATTCCCATCATGCCCATGCCGCCCATGCCCATCATGGACATGCCGCCCATCATGGACATGCCGCCCATCATCATACCGCCCATCATGGACATGCCGCCCATCATCATACCGCCCATCATGGACATGCCGCCCATGCCCATCATGCCGCCCATCATGCCCATGCCGCCGCCCATCATGCCCATGCCGCCCATCATGCCGCCGCGCATGCCCATCATGCCGCCGCCCATCATGCCCATCATGCCGCCGCCCATCATGCCCATGCCGCCGCCCATCATACTCCCGAGTCCGCCCATGCCGCCGCCGATGCCGCCGCTGGCGAAGCCGCCCGTCGAGTCGCTCATGGCGTTATTCATCGGCGGCATCATCGGAATCGGAGGCATGGTGCCGCGGAACTGGGCCTCCAACAGGTTTGGGCGGAGAAGCAGAGAAAGGACAAGGACTAGACGAGAATGTAACCGACCTTCGCAGCCCGAGCGAGTGAGAACATGACGACCCTCCAAACTGGATCCCCGATAAGTCCAGGACGGCAGGCGTTTCCTCCTCTGGACCCGGCACCGAAGGAAGCTCCCCGGCAGGAGTCGTCACTCCACTACCTTTTGGCGCATGTTGAGAGACGAACTGCTCCTACGGATAATTGTCGTTTTCGTCAAGCCCCAAGTCAAGGGAATCTGAAAAAAAAAATGTCGCCCACGCCGTACCTTCCAAGATCGCGGACGCGGTACGCTCGGCAGGAGCGAGGGTAGCGCCGGTCGAACGACATTTAGAATGCCTTGGCTCCGCTGACCAAGTTGATAATGAGGCGAACGATTAAAAGCACGAGGTCCGTGATATGGAAGATCGCGGACCCGGTCGTCTCGATGCGGAGAGGAGACGGGTTTAGAGGGCTTTCCGGCCGTTGAAGCCGCCCATGCCCTTGCCGGCAAAGCCGCCCATGCCCATGCCGCCCATGCCCATGCCGCCCATGCCCATGCCGCCCATGCCACCCATGCCGCCCATGCCCATGCCGCCCATCATGGACATGCCGCCGCCCATCCCATGCCGCCCATCATGGACATGCCGCCGCCCATCATGCCCATGCCGCCCATCATGGACATGCCGCCGCCCATGCCCATGCCGCCCATCATGACATGCCGCCGCCCATCATGCCCATGCCGCCCCTCATGCCGCCCATCATGCCCATGCCGCCGCCCATCATGCCCATGCCGCCGCCCATCATGCCCATGCCGCCGCCCATCATGCCCATCCGCCGCCCATCATGCCCATGCCGCCGCCGCCCATGCTCATGCCGCCGCCGCCCATGCTCATGCCGCCGCCCATCAGCTGCCGATTCCGCCCATGCCGCCGCCCATGCCGCCGCTGGCGAAACCGCCCGCCTTGTCGGTCATGGCGTTATTCAGTCGGCGGCATCATCGGGAGCGGAGGCATGGCGCCGCGGAACTGCGCATCCAACGGAGTTCGTGACGGACAAGCACAGCCAGAGACGAGGAACAAACCGAGGACGTAGACCGACGCGCACGAGGCGGGTCAGCTGAGAACATGACGACTCCTGGTGGATTGCCTGGAAAGACCGGGACGCCGAACGGCTCCTCAAGCGGCACTCGAATGTCGTCTTTGCCTTCCCCTGGCAGAGGCCGCCACTCCGATGGAGATGAAGAGACAAGCTGACATTAGCTTAAGTTCCGATTGTCGAGACGCCCCCGGAGCGGTCGTCAAGCGATTATTCCGGAAAAAAGTTCGTTTTTCTCCAAGAAATTCTTGCCGAGGCGAGTCGTCGCCCCGGGTGCCTCTTGGCAAGAGGCTCGCTTGCCGGACGCCGGGGCCTCGCTATACTAGCATTTTCCGTCAGGACGCCGGAGAGGACGGGAGAACGATCATGGGCATGCAATGCGACGTGTGCGGCAAGAAGCCGGTGCTGGGCAATCAGTACGCCCATCGCGGCAAGGCCAAGTACCTGGGCGGCGTCGGCCGCAAGGTCACGGGCATCAGCCGCCGCGCCTTCAAGCCGAACCTGCAGAGCATCCAGTGCCAGGTCGGCGGCTCGGTGAAGCGCATGCGCGTCTGCGTGCAGTGCATCCGCAGCGGCCGCATCCAGCGGCCGCAGAGACGCCGGCCGTTCCAGATGCCGACCCACCTGTAAGTCTGCCGCGAGGTCCGCCATGTCGCTGACGGCCGCAGGAAGTTCGCTGGGTCGCCCACCTGGCCCGCCTGCAGTTGACCGACGCCGAGCTGGAGACGATGACCCGCCAGCTCAGCGCCATCGTCGACTACGTCGATCAGCTGCAGCAGGTCAACACCGACGGCGTCGAGCCGATGGCGCACGCGCTGGCGGTGCAGAACGTCTTCCGCGACGACGAGCCGGCGCCCTCGCTGCCGGTCGCCGACGCCCTGGCCAACGCCTCCGCAGCGCCGCGGCGATTTCTACGGCGTGCCCGCCGTGCTGGACTAACGCCAAACGTGCCGGGATTGCAGCCCCATGATCGAACGCACCGCCTCCGAGTTGTCCGTCCTCCTCTCGCGACGGCGAGATCACCGCCGAGGCGCTGACCGAGCAGTTCCTGCAAGCCATCCGCCAGCGCGATCCGCAGGTGCGCGCCTTCCTGCACGTCGATGAGGCCGGCGCCCTGCGAGCAGGCGCGCGACGTCGATGCGCGCCGGCGGCGCGGCGAGCCGCTCGGTCCGCTCGCCGGCCTGCCGGTCGCGATCAAGGACGTGCTCTGCACGCGCGGCCAGCCGACCACCTGCGGCAGCAAGATGCTGCAAAACTATCGGCCGCCCTACGACGCCCACGTCATCGCGCCGGCTGCGCCAGGCCGACGCCGTGCTGATCGGCAAGACCAACCTGGACGAGTTCGCGATGGGCTCGTCCACGGAGAACAGCGCCTATCAGGTCACGCGCAATCCGTGGGACCTGGAGCGCATCCCCGGCGGCTCCAGCGGCGGCTCGGCCGCCGCCGTCGCCGCCTGCGAGGCGCCGCTGGCGCTGGGCACCGACACCGGCGGCTCGATCCGCCAGCCGGCCGGCCTGTGCGGCGTCGTCGGCCTCAAGCCGTCCTACGGCCGCGTGTCGCGCTTCGGCCTCGTCGCCTTCGCCAGCTCGCTCGACCAGGTCGGCCCGTTCGCCCACGACGTCGCCGACGCCGCCCTGCTGCTCGAAGCGATCGCCGGCCACGATCCGCCGCGACAGCACCAGCGTCGATCGGCCGGTCCCGGCCTACACGCGAGAGCGCTCGAGCAGCCGGTCGCGCCGCTGACCATCGGCGTGGCCCGCGAGTATTTCGACGAGGGACTCGACGCCGAGGTCGAGCAGGCCGTGCGCGCGGCGCTGAAGGTCTACGAGAGCTGGGCGCGAAGGTCGAGGACGTGTCGCTGCCGCACAGCCCGTACGCGGTGGCCACCTATTACCTGGTGGCGACGGCCGAGGCGTCGAGCAACCTGGCCCGCTACGACGGCGTCCACTACGGCCATCGCTCGACCGACCACGCCGACCTGATCGACATGTATTGCCGCATCGCGCGGCGAGGGCTTCGGCGCCGAGGTCAAGCGCCGCATCATGCTCGGCACCTACGCCCTGTCCAGCGGCTACAAGGACGCCTATTATCTCAAGGCGCTGAAGGTCCGCCGGCTGATCCGCGACGACTTCGACCAGGCGTTCGCCGCTGCGACGTGGTGATGGGCCCGACCTCGCCGACGCCGGCGTTCAAGATCGGCGAGCGAAGCAGCCGACCCGCTGGCGATGTACCTGGCCGACATCTACACCATCAGCGCCAACCTGGCCGGCCTGCCCGGCATCAGCATCCCGTGCGGCTTCACGAAGGCGGGCCTGCCGATCGGCCTGCAAATCCTGGCCGCGCCCGTTCGAGGAGGAGAAGCTGCTGCGCATCGCCCGCATGCACGAACGCGCCACCGACTGGCACACGCGCCGGCCGAAGGTCCCCGATCTTTCGCTCACGGGATTGGCTGAGTCTCCTCCGTCTCAACCTTGACGATGTGTCGCAAGTCAATGTGAACAGTTCGCTCAATCAGCGGTTTCTCCATGTCGCCCTGGTCGGGCAGCGGCACGACGAGCATTGCCATCCCCGTGCCAACCCAGATCAACTCCTGTCTGCGGATGTCATGCACCGTCCCGTCGCTCACGTACAGCCGCAGAGGCACGAACGGCTTCTGCCCTACCAGCTTCTGCAAATCGGCCGACGTCATGTGTACCTCCAAGCTCCGGCTGCCTTTACGACTATTTTATCGACCCTTTCCCTTGCTGTCATCGTCCGGAACGATATAGTCAACAGGTTGTCACAGAGAGGTCATTCACGTTCTCGGGAAAGGACGGCGAGCGTGGGGTACAAGCAAACGGCCCAGCATCGTTTCGGCAAGTCGTCGTATCATCAGATCGGCCTGGTCCGCGGCCAGTTCGGCAACGTGCCGATGGATCAGTGGATCAAGTTCCTGCAAGACACCGGCTTCGACGGCTGGGAGGAAGCGAGCTGGGAGCTGGACCTGAACCGCTGCGCCACCGACGCCGGCGCCGAGGCGTATGCCAAGGAGCGCGTCGAACTGGCCAAGAAGCACGGCCTGGAAATCTTCACCGTCGCCTCCCACCTGCAGGGCCAGGCCCTCGGCGACGAGCCCAGCGCCAAGACGCTGCAATTCGTCAAGGGCGAGCCGATCGAGGCGTACAAGGCCTGGCGCGCCAAGGGCAACAAGCCGCCGCGCACCAACCCCTATTTCGTGCCCGACGACGTCGGCAAGCTCATCCACGCAGGCGGCCACGCGCGATCTGCTGGCCATCGTCCGCCTGGCCCACTATCTCGGCAAGCTGCAAGATCGCAAGGTCGCCGTGCCCGGCTTCGTCGGCTCGCCGGCCCACTGCTGGAGCCATTTCTTCCTCTTCCCGCCCTTGCCGGCCGACATCGGCGGCCACGCCATCCCCGACGTGCGCGACGTCAGCCTGGAACTGCTCGTCGAGCGCTTCGGCCCGGTGCTCGACGCCTGCAAGAAGTACGGCGTGACGTTCGACCTCGAATGCCATCCCAGCGAGCGGGCGATGGGCGACCTCGAATCGGCCAACGACTACCTCAAGGCGATGGACAAGGCGGGCTACGGCAGCGTCGTCGGCTTCAACCTCGACGGCTCGCACATGGAATGGCAGGGCGTGTCGGTGGTCCAGTTCATCCGCGAGTTCGGCGAGCGCATCCACTGTGCCCACGTCAAGGGCGTGCAGGTGATCCGCGAGCACTGCCGCGGCGGCCGGCTCGGCGGTCATCGGCCGATGGGCCACTGGACCAACGGCTGGAACTTCGTCACCGCCGGCACCGCCCGCGACGCCAACAGCCTCGAAGAGATCTTCATCGAGCTGAACCGCGTCGGCTTCGACGGCGCCGTGAGCATCGAGTGGGAGGACAACGACGCCGAGCAGCACGCCGGCGCGCAGACGGCCCTGGCCAACTGTCACAAGGCCGACAACCCGCCCAGCGGCATGCGCCACGATGAGATGCTCAAGGCGTGAGGTTGGCCGTTCGCGTTCACTGGGCGGGTGTATCGGCCCCCGCCGGGGCCGGAGGCGGAGGCGTCGGACCTGTCCGAGCGAGAGGGTTGTAGCGGGCGGTATTCGGCCGACCCTCGACGGCCGGTTTGCTCACCAGCAACGGGTCGGGAGGCTCTTTGTGCTGCACCGCCGACTTGTGGCAGCCGAGTAGGGTGCCGCCCAGAAGCAGGGTGATCCAACCGATGCGCCGCAAGTTCGGCCCCATGTCCGGCCTCGTCTTCGCTGAGGTCCACCGAGGAATGGTCTGTCCATGCAACTCTACCCGGTCGTTTCTTCTTCGGTGGAGGGCGGCGCGGTTCTTGAAAAGAAAGGGAGTGCGGAAGAAAGGCCGACTTGATTCCGCCGGCAAAGACGGCAAAGCAGAAAACAATTAACCACGGATGAACACAGATGAACACGGATAAAAAAGACAATTAATTTTTATCCGTGTTCATCGTGTTCATCCGTGGTTAATTGTTTTTCTAATTGTGCCGATAGTTCATGTCTTCACAGAGGCGTTCGAGCGCCTCGCGGGCGTGGTGGGCCACGTCGCCGTCCTCGGCGTCGGCCAGGCGGTCGAGGTCGGGCCACAGCAGGGTCAGGTTCTCGCCGGCGACGGTCTGAATCGTGTCGTGGACGCGCTGCGGATCTTCGCTGGTCAAGGTCTGGCGGAACCACTGCAGCGCCTGCCGTTCGCCGAGGCGGGCCAGGGCGGCGCGGGCGGCCTGCCGCACGTCGGGGTTGGGATCGCGGCGCGCGTCCTGGAGCGTCAGCAGCACCTCGTGGCGCTGCAGCGGCTCCCACCAGCCCAGGCTGCCGACGGCGCTGAGGCGGATGGTCGGATCCCAGTCGCGGGCAGCCAGGAGCAGGAACGCCTCCGTCTGCGGCGAGGGATGGCCGCGCAGGGTGCGCAGGATGGCCCGATAGGGCAGGTCGGACGGGATCGACGGGCGGCGCGGCGACGCGGCGCGGCGGCGGCGCTGGGCGCGGCGGACCATCGGCACGCGCTCGAGCACCCAGTCGCGCAGCAGCGGGGCGATGCGCGGATGGGACGACCAGGTAAGCACTTCCAGGGCCAACTCGGCGTGCGGATAGTGCGGCGTCGGCCAGCAGCGGCAGCACCGCCTCGCCCGCCTCGGCTCGCAGGTCGATCAGGGCCAGCAGCAGGTCGCGCTGCTCCTCGCTGGACGCATCCGGCAGACGCTGACACAGCAAGGACGGGCGCTTCGTGCAGGAAGTCGGTCAGGGCCGGCTCCAGCGCGGTCAGGCGCGACATCTGCCAGCCGAACGCCTCCTGCTCGGACGCCTCGCCGGACAGCATCGTCTCGGCGTGCGGCGCCCGCCGCAGCAGGCGCAGCGCTTCGACGTAGACGCGCACGGCCAGCGGATCGATCCGTTCCGTCGCG
This sequence comes from uncultured Planctomycetota bacterium, assembly GCA_963849325.1. Lineage (GTDB taxonomy): Bacteria > Planctomycetota > Planctomycetia > Gemmatales > Gemmataceae > JAJPHU01. The sequence continues at coordinate 81,524 of CAWKHF010000001.1, forward strand.
GTTGTCCCACAGCGTCTCGATCAGCTCGCCGACGCGCGCCTCGGCGACGACGTTGGGCGGCACGCCGAAGCGCAGCCCCTCCAGGGCGCGGTGGAAGACGCGCAGGGCGGAGCGGCCCAGCGGCGTCTCGAACTGGCGCAGGTAGCCGGAGAAGCCGAGGAAGCAGATCGTCTCGGCGGCGAAGAACTGGCCCAGCGGCGGATCGCCGGCCGCCTCGGCGCAGCGCAGCAGGTGCGGCAGGCTCTGCGCGCGGTTGAGCGTGCGCAGGCCGTTGGCCAGGTCGATCCAGTACCACGCCTGTTCGATCTGGTCGTCGGTCAGGCGGCGGTGCAGCTGGCGTTCGAGGATGCGGCCGGCGTCGTCGGTGCCCAGCTCGGCCAGGGCGCGGACCTGGACGACGTACTGCATGCCGGCGCGCAGGCTGGCCTCGACGGCCGCCACCTCGCCGCGCTCCAGCAGATCGCGGAAGCGCGCCTTGGCCGATTCGACCGCCGACTCGCTGAGTTGGCCGCCCTGGAACAGGTCGATGTGCTGGCGGCTGATCGGCGACAGCTCGTCGCGCAGGCTGCTGCTGGCGGTGCCGGCGCACCAGCAAGCAGCGCCGCCGCCAGCAGCAGAGGCAGCAACACGATCAGGATCATCACGGCGTGCATGTGCATCCGCATCCCATGGCCGGCGAGCCGGGGCGTCAGCCCCCTGTTGGAAGCAACAGGGGGCTGACGCCCCCCGCTCGCCGGATTCCTCATTCGCCTCGCACCTGTCCCTCCCCATAGACAATATACTTGTAGCTGGTCAGTTCAAGCAAACCGCACGGCCCGCGGGCGTGGAACTTTATCCGTGCTGATGCCGATCTCCGCGCCCAGGCCCAGCTCCTGGCCGTCGTTGAAGCGCGTGCTGGCGTTGACCATCACGGCCGCCGAATCGACCGCCGCCGTGAAGCGCCGGGCGGCGCGTCAGGTCGTTGGTCACGATGGCGTCGGTGTGCCCCGAGCCGTGCCGGCTGATGTGGGCGACCGCTTCCTCCAGGCCGGCCACTACCTTGACGGATAACACAAGATCGAGAAATTCGGTATCGAAATCTTCCGGCCGAGCCGGGATCGCCTCGGGCACCAGCCGGCACGTCGCCGGACAGCCGCGCAGCTCGACGCCGCGGCGGCGCAGGGCGGCGGCCACGCGCGGCAGGAACGACTCGGCCACGGCCTGCATCGACCAGCAGACTTTCCACGGCGTTGCAGACGCCGGGCCGCTGACACTTGGCGTTGAGCACGATGCGCTCGGCCCTGTCCAGGTCGGCGCTCTTCTCGACGTAGACGTGGCAGATGCCCTTGTAGTGCTTGAGCACCGGCATCCGCGCCTCCTCGGCGACGCGGCGGATCAGCCCCTCGCCGCCGCGCGGGATGACCAGGTCGATGAAGTCGTTCAGCTTCAGCAGATGGCCGACCGCCGCGCGGTCGCGTGGTCTCGACGAGCTGCACCGCGTCTCGGGCAGCTCGGCGTCGCGCAGGCCGTCGCGCAGGATGCGGTGCAGGGCGGTGTTGGAGTGCAGCGCTTCCCGGCCGCCGCGCAGGATGATGGCGTTGCCGCTCTTGACGCACAGGGCCGCCGCATCGACGGTGACGTTGGGCCGCGATTCGTAGATGAACAGGATCACGCCGAGCGGCACGCCGACCTTGTGGACTTCCAGGCCGTTGGGCCGGACCTGCTGGCGCGGACCTGGCCGACCGGATCGGGCAGAGCGGCCACCTCGCGCAGTCCGGCGGCGGCGTCGCGCAGCCGCGCCGGCGTCAGCCGCAGGCGATCGATCTGGGCGGCGCTCAGGCCCAGCTCGGCGGCGCTGGCCAGGTCGTTCTCGTTGGCGGCCAGGACCTCGTCGGCCGCGCTGCTCCAGGGCGTCGGCCGTGCGCCAGCAGCCAGGCGTTCTTGCGGGCGCCGCTGGCCGTGGCCAGCAGCCGAGCGGCGGCGCGGGCGCGGCGCGCCAGGTCCGCGCAGTAGGCGGACAGGTCGGCGGGAAGGGTCGAGGAGGACGCGACGACGGTCATGATGGATCTCTCAGGGTGCGGAGGATCGTGCCATCCAGGCCCCGCGAACCGAAGTCCGCGGGCACGAGCTGGAAGGACACGCCGCGCGGCGGCTCCTGCACCAGCTCGAAGTCCTTTGGTAATTGTAGCTGAACCGGCTCGTGATATCTGCCCGCCGGGAAACGTCCGCGCGTCAAATCGACGAAGGCGTACACCTTCGGCAGCTCCTCGCGCGCCGGCCCCTGGACGCGCAGGCTGATGCGTCCGGCGCGTTCGTCGAAGAACTTGCGGCCGCAGCGGGAAGTCCACCGGACAGAGAAAGTGGACCGGCACCTCCGGCAACTCGTAGACCTTCCGCGCCTGCGCCGGCAGCCGCACGGTGACGCGGTTGGGCACCACCTGCACGGGCCGGCCTTCCAGTTCCTGCACCAGCGGCACGCGGACGGCAGCGCGCGGCCAGGGCGCGACCGCGATCGGCAGTTCCGACGGCTGCGTGGAGATCGACGCGGGCGCGGTCGAGCACTTCCTGCGGCCCGCGCACCAGCACCGTCGCCGGCTCGATGACCACCGGCCCGACCGGCTCGTCGCTGACCGAGTCGAAGCGCACCGGCAGACGCCGCTCGACCAGCCGATGCAGCGTCAACGAGATGCGATTGCGGCCCTCGACCATCATCGCCGTGACGCCCGGCGGCGTGTGGATGTCGGAGCTCTCGACGAGGATCGAATCGGTGTAGCGAGCCTTCGTGCAGATGCTCGGCCGGCACGGTGAACGTGAGCGGCGACCTGCAGTTCGTTGTGCTGGAGCATGCCCTGCAGTTCGCGGATGCGCAGGGGCGAGCCGGTGAACGAGACCATGACGTGATTGGGGCCGCTCAGTTCCAGGCTGTAGTGTTCGGCCTGCTCGGGGGCCAGGCGTCACCTGCACCGGGACGGGCACGTTGTCGAGGATTTCCTGATCGCGGCTGCGGGCGTACAGCCAGACCAGGAGCGCCAGGCTCAGGGCGACGAGCAGGGAGAGCATGCGATCGATCATCGGCACCCGCTTCCTTCATCTTATCTCACCACTTATCCCCGAATCGCAGAGCAGAGGAGGCAACATGCGGTTCAAGCGGCGGAGCGTTGCTCGTCGGACTTGCGGCGCTGTCGCCGGCGGCTCTCGCCGTTGTCGCGGCTGCTCAGCAGGGCGGCCAGGCGGCGCGACAGGTTTTCGCGCGGCACCGGCTTCGAGCCGGCCGCCGACGGCCAGCGAGATGCGGCCCGTCTCCTCGCTGACCACCAGCAGCACGGCGTCGGTCTCCTCGCTCATGCACAGGGCGGAGCGATGGCGCATGCCCATGTGCATGCTGGCGCCTTCGGGCGGCTGGCCCAGCGGCAGCTGGCAGGCCGCCGCGGCGATGCCGGCCGCCGCACAGGATCACCGCGCCGTCGTGCAGCGGGCTGCGCTTGCAGAAAATCGCCCGCAACAGAGTTGGCCGACACCTCGCCGTCGATCCGCTCGCCCGTCTCGACGTACATGGCCAGGGCCATCTCGCGCTCGATGGCGATCAGGGCGCCGACGCACTCGCGCGACATCGCCTCGGCGGCGTCGGCCAGCTGGTCGGCGACCGGCTGCTGCGGCGTGTGGACGAAGTAACGCAAGATGCGATAGCGGCCCAGCACCATCAGGCCGCGGCGCAGCTCCGGCTGGAAGATGACCAGCAGCCCCAGCAGGACCGTGGTCAGCAGGTAGTCGAGGACGCGGCCGAGCACGGTCAGGTCGAAGCTGGCGATGACGACCTGGGCGACGAGGAACAGGCCGACGACGACCAGGCCCAGGCCGCGCACAATGCCGGCCCCGCGCGTCTTGCCGAGCAGACGCAGAATCAAGTAGATGGCCACGGCGAGGATGGCGATCTCCACGCCGTCGCGCGTGCCCACCGATTCATAGAGCTGGGCCAGGCGTTCTCTCAATGATCCGCCTCCGGACCAAACTCTTCCGAGCCTGAAGCGTAAGGTCGTTTCTTCGCTTACGCTTCAGGCTCGGATCAATCCCGTTTATCCGCTCGTACGGAACATTCATCACGCAGCGCCTTGAGCAACACGATCGACGTCGCGCGTCTCGGCCACGTCATGCACGCGGACGATCTGGGCGGTCTGGCGAACGAGGGCGTAACAGGCGGCGGCCAGCGAGCCGGCCAACCGCTGCTCCAGCGGCCGGCCCAGCACCTGGCCGAGGAATCCCTTGCGCGACACGCCCAGACAGACCGGCCGGCCCAGACGCTGCAATTCCTCCAGACGGGCCAGCAGTCGCAGGTTGTGCGCGGTCGTCTTGCCGAAGCCGATGCCGGGGTCGAGCACGACCTGCGAGGCTGCTATACCCAGATCGACGACGGCCTGCAACCTCGCCTCCAGGAAGGCGGCCACCTCCGCGACCACGTCGTCATAGTGCGGCTGGACCTGCATGGTGGCGGCGTGCCTTGCATGTGCATGAGGATGACGCCGGCCCCGAAGGACCGCACGACTTCCGGCATGGCCGGGTCGCCTTGCAGGGCGGTGATGTCGTTGATGACGTGCGCGCCCGCCTCCAGCGCCTGGCGGGCGACCTCCGCCTTGCACGTGTCCACGGACAGCGGCACCGTGGTTAGCGCGGCCAGGCGGCGGACCACCGGGACGACGCGGCGCCAGTTCTTCTTCGGTCGAGACGGGCTGGGCGCCGGGCCGGCTCGATTCGCCGCCGATGTCGAGCAGGTCGGCCCCCTGCTCGACCAGCCGCAGGGCATGCGCGACGGCCGCGTCCGGCGTCGGCGAAATCGGCCGCCGTCGGAGAAGCTGTCGGGCGTGACGTTGACGATGCCCATGACCAGCGGCGGGTCGCCGGGCGTCAGAGTGCGGTCGCGCAGTTGCCAGGTCCGGGAGGCAGCCATCGGCTCACCAGGGCACTTCCATCATCGACACGATCTGGTCGGCCATGCGATTGACGTTGTCCTGCTGGGCCGTCGAGATCGACTGGCCGAGTTCCGGCCGGTAGTAGGCGAGCGAGCGCACGAGCACGCCCTGGAGATCGGCCGGCCGGTGAGGCCGACGGAAGCCGGCGTGGGCCGGCATGCCGCCGGCACGGAGACGCCGGGCGAGCCGGGAACCTGGTGCCGACCGCCGGACGGCGGATGCCGGCGTCGCGGTGGGCGGTCGTCGGCCATCGTGGCCGGCTGTCCGCCGGGGTTGTTCGGCGCGGTGAGGAGAGGCGCCTGCGATCACGCCGGGCGAACCCGGCGGCGCGTTCAGCGGGTCCAGCTGATTGGGCAGCAGCCCGGCCGGCGGCAGCGGCTCGGTCGGACGCTGCGCCGCGACGACAGAATCTCGCCGGTGCGCAGGTCCTTCCACAACACCTCGACCGTCAGCGTCGTCTGCACCTCGCGCTGTTCGTTTTGCTGGGTGTAGTTCAGGGCCAGCTTCGTGGAAGCTGAGGATGGAGCCGGAGATTTCCGTGTCGGCATCGCCGGAGACGACCTTGTACGGCGTCTTCTGCTCGATGGCGCGCACGATGGCCAGCGTCAGCTCATCTCCAGGCCGGGCACCGGCACGACGGCCCAGAACGTCGGGTCCTTGAAGATCTTCACGCGCACGGTCTTGAAGCGTTTGTCGTAGTTGGGCGCGGTGCCGTAGCCGAAGAGGACAGGTTTGCCGCCGTTCCAGCTGAACACCTGGCTCCAAGTGCAGGCGGGCACGGACAGGCTGACGCCGGCCAGTGCCAGCAACACGGAGCGGCGCGACCATTGCCGCGGTGTCCCTCGCTCGGCGAGTTTGTCCATGTCCTCCTCCGTTTGGCGACACGCCAATGACATCGATTTGTCAGTTCCCGCCGGCGCCGGGGGGCAGTGGCCGCGGCGGCGGGGCCGTCTCCGGCGTGCGGGTGCGCCATCGGCGCCGCGTTGAGTCCGCCCGGCAGCGGCCGCGGCGGCGGCATAACTTCCGGCTCGTTGGTCACGCGGCGCGGCTGGCGCCAGCTGCTCGATCGGCCGGCGCAGCTCCGGCTCCGGCGGCGGACCCAGCCGGTCGCGCTGTTCCTTCTCCATCTTGGCGCGGATCTCCAACATCCGCTGCGTCGCTCGGCTGGCGGCCGAGTCCGGTCGCGTGTCCGGGTAACGACGGCGGACGATCTCGTAATAGAAGTAGGCCGAGCCGGGATGGCCGGTGCGGCGCCAGAACTCGGCCATCTGGAAGTCCTTCTCCGCCTGCTGGGCGCTGATGCTGGCCAGCAGTTTGACCAGGTCTCTGCTTGCGCTGATCGTTCATCTGCGGCATGCGCAGCGCCTCGTCCACCAGCTTGCGGGCCTCGGCGACCTTACGGCCATCGTACAGCTCGCCGCCGGTGCTCATCAGCTTGGCCTTGATCGCCAACTCGACGGCGTAGGGCGCGAACGGGACTGTCCGGGTAGTGCTCGTGCAGCGTGGTGAAGTCGTGGTCGGCGTCCGTGTAATCCTCGTTGAACCAGTTGACGTGTACCGCACAGGTACAGCGCCTTGTCCGCCAGCGCCCCGCCCTTGCCCTCGTAGGTGTACACGTCCTTCAGTCGCTCGATGGCCCGGCCCTCGCGGTCGATCAGCGGCTTACGTTTGTCGAGGTTGACGAAGCGCGGCCAGACGACCCAGCGCTTGCCCTCGCGCTTCTCCTCGGTCTCGCGCACCTCGACCCAGGTGTCTTGCAGCCAGAAGCGGGCGATGTCGTAGATGTGCTGGATGGCCTGGTCGCGGTAGGGGTTCTGCGTATGGTTCTTCAGCAGGTCGGCGTAGGTGTCGGCCGCCTTGGGATAATCGCCCTGCATGCGCAGGCACTCCGCCTCGTAATACAGGGCTTCCTGCACGAGGTGGATGGGGTTTTTCTCGTTGTTGGCGACGTGGTGATACAGCTTCTCGGCCTTGGCGTAGTCTTCACGGCGGAAGAACTCGCGGGCCCCGGCCAGCTCGGCCTCGGCGCCCTTGTCCTTGGGCGTCGTCTCGGCGACGAGGGCGCCGTTGCGCAGCACGAAGCTCTCGACGGGCGGCGGCGGCGGCATCGGGCGGCTTGAAGGGATTCATCTGGTCCCAGGTGCAGCCGCCGACGAAGTACGAAGTAGCCAGTACGAAGTACGACAAGAGAGGCGATCCTCTTCGTCCTTCTTTTCTTGTACTTCGCAGTTCGCACTTCGTGCGTCGTTCATCAGCTCCCCAGGTAAGACAGCAACCGCGGCCGGCGGCCCAGCAGGTAGCGTCACGTACTGCCCGAGCAGCTGCCGAACTTCCGCCCGCACCTCCGTGCCCCAGGGACGTCGCCAGGCCTCGCCGGGTTCGGCCAAGTCGCACAGCGTCCGCCAGGTTCGCGGCGACAGCGGCCGGCTGTCGCGCTGTCCGCCCCGGCAGCCGCGACAGAGCACGCCGTTGGCCGACGGACTGAAGGCCAGCTCCGTTTCCAGCGACCGGCCCGCCGCAGCCGGCACAGTGATCGAGGACGGGGCTATACCCCAGCTCGCGCAGCAACACCATCTCAAATCGCGCCATGCGCGGCCCACATTCGACCGTTCGCGGTCCCGCCTCCGTCAAGCCGATTTCCCGCAGCGTGTCCAGCGGCCTCGTCGAACAGCGGCGGATGCGGATCGTAGTCCTGCGTCCAGTCGGCCAGCAGCTCGGCGACGTAGTAGGCGGCATACAGGGCGGCGAGGTCCGTCCGCAGCCGCGGGAATCGCTGGATGACCTGGGCCTCCGTCAACAGGTCCAGACTGCCCGATGATTTGCGGAGGAAGACGATACTGCACAGCGGTCAGCAAGTCAAGGGCATTCTCGAAGTTGGACTTGAGCCGCCGTCCCGCCCTTGGCCAGGGCGCGCACCTTGCCGAACTCGCGCGTCCACAAGGTGGCGATGCGGCTGCTCTCGCTCCAGTCGGTGGTCCGCAGCACCAGCGCCATGCGCCTTCTCCGCAGACATGCGTAACTCCAAATAACCACCACAATAAAGAATAACTTCGTTTAGCCGCGACGCGCAGCGGAGCGCGGGAGTCTCCGCGCTCCGCTGCGCGTCGCGGCTAAACTCTTCTACTCCGCGATGTCGGGCAGACCGAGTTGCGCCAGGTAATGGCGCTCGCGCTCGACGCATGGCGGCCCGGTCGGCGTCGTCGTGGTCGTCGTAGCCGCACAGGTGCAGCAGGCCGTGAATGACGTAGAGGGTCAGCTCCGCCTGCACGTCATGGCCGCGAGCGGCGGCCTGCTCGACGGCGACCTCGACGCCGAGGACCAACTCGCCCGCCAGCTTCGCCGCGCTCGGCTCGCTGAGAGGAAAGCTCAGCACGTCGGTCGGCTCGTCGTGTTGCAGATAGCGTTGATTGAGGCGATGAATGGTGGGGTTATCGACGAAGGCCAGGCTGATCTCGTAATCGGCCACGTCCTCGCCGGCCAGGACGGCGCGCACCGCTTCGCGCATGCGGCCGCGGTCGATGGGCACGATCTCCTGCGGGCTGGCGATGGAGATGCGACTCATGATGTCACGCACAGACGTCGGCGAGCGGGGTCGCGTTAGCGCCCCGAGGGAAGCACTCGGGGCGCTAACGCGACCCCGCTCGCCTCATTGTATCACGCCGGCACCGGCGGTTCCTGCTGCTCCTGGCGCTCGACGCTGAGGACGGTGGCCTGGCCGCGCTCGTCCAGCTCGACGCGCGCCGACATCACCGTCGGCGTCTCGCCGAGCACTTCGCGGGCCAGGGCGGCGTAGTCCTCGGCGCCGTGGCAGTGCGGCGCGTAGGCGAAGATCGACTGGCCGAAGCTCGGACACTCCGCCAGCTTGATGTTGCGGCGGATGCGCGTGCCGAAGATGCGCGCCTTGGCCCACGGAGCGTTGGTGCCGCGGCTCTTGTCGAGATAGTCCTGCAAGTCCTGCACCACTTCCTGCGCCAGCCGCGTGCTCGACTCGTACAGCGACAGCACGATGCCCGTCACCTTCAGGGCCGGGTTGATGCGCTTGGCGACGAGCGCGGTCGTCTCGAGCAGCTTGCCCATGCCGTGCAGGGCGAGGAAGTGCGGCTGCAAGGGGATGAAGACTTCGTTGGCCGCCGACAGGGCGTTGAGCGTCAGCACGCCCAGCGACGGGGCGCAGTCCATGAAGACGAAATCGAAGGCGCCTTCGTCCTGCAGCAGCAGGTCGCGGAGGATGACTTCGCGGCCGACGACGCCGGCCAGCTCGACCTCGGCGGCGGCGAGGTTGATGTCGGAGCCGGCCACCCACAGGTTGTCGCTCGACCTTGCGGCGCACCTCGGCCAGCGGCCGGTTGTTGACCAGCACGTCGTACATCGACGGCGACTTGCCGTCCGGTTCGATGCCGAGGTGGGTGGTGGCGTGGGCCTGCGGGTCGAGGTCGAGGACGCAGACGCGCTGGCCGCACTCGGCCAGGGCCGCGGCCAGGTTGACCGCCGTGGTCGTCTTGCCCACGCCGCCCTTTTGATTGATGATCGCGATCCGTCGCATGAGTGGTCCTCGTTTGGGGCCGTCCGTGGTTCCTTTACGAGAACGGGGATTATACGGCGGACGGGCAGAGGCGCGAACCCCAAGGCGAGGCCGCGACATGGTATCATGAACACCATATCTCCGTTTAGCCGCGACGCGCAGCGGAGCGCGGAGTCGCGCTCCGCTGCGCGTCGCGGCTAAACGGAGAATGGTCACGAGGTCTGCCATGAGCGCATGGAAACTGGACGTTCGCCCGGAGGTGGCCGACGCCCTGGAAAGGCGTCGGCCCGTGGTGGCGCTGGAATCGACGCTGATCACCCACGGCTTGCCGTGGCCGACGAACCTGGAGACGGCGCGGGCGGCGGAGGAGGCCGTGCGCGCCGAGGGAGCGGTGCCGGCGACGGTGGCGGTGTGGCAGGGTCGGCCGGTCATCGGACTCGACGCGGCGCAGCTGGAGCAGTTGGCGCGGCAGCCGGACGTGCGCAAGGCCAGCAGCCGCGACCTGGCCGCCGCCGTCGTCCAGGGCGCCTTCGCCGCGACGACGGTGGCGGCGACGATGGTGCTGGCCCATCGCGCCGGTCTGCGCGTCTTCGCCACCGGCGGCATCGGCGGCGTCCACCCCGGCCGCAGCGGCGCGGCCTTCGACATCTCCGCCGACGTGATCGAGCTGTCGCGCACGCCGGTCGCCGTCGTCTGCGCCGGCGCCAAGGGCATCCTCGATCTGGCCGCCACGCTGGAAATGCTGGAGACGATGAGCGTGCCGGTGGTCGGCTATGCGACCGACGAATTCCCGGCGTTTCTGCTGCGGTCGAGCGGTCTGCCGGTCAGCGCCCGCGTCAACTCGCCGGCAGAAGCGGCGGCCTTGCTCGACGCTCACTGGCGCCTGGGCGGCGCAGGCGTCGTACTGGCCCAGCCGTTGCCGGCGGAGGCGGCCCTGGATGCCGCCGACTTCGACAGGGCGCTGGTGCGAGCCGAGAGCCAGGCTCGCGCCGCCGGCGTGCGCGGCCCGGCGCTGACGCCGTTTTTGTTGGCCCGCCTGGCCGAGTTAACCGAGGGACGAACGCTGCGGGCCAACCAAGCCCTGATCGTGGCCAACGCCCGCCTGGCGGCCCGCGTCGCCGCCGCCCTGATCGCGGGAGGTTGACATGCGGCTGCTGGCCATCGGCGACATTCACGGCTGTTTGCGCGCCTTCGACACCCTGCTCGACATCGTGGCGCCCACCACGGACGACCTCCTCCTCACACTCGGCGATTACGTCGATCGCGGCCCCGACTCGCGCGGCGTCCTCGACCGCCTCCTCGCCCTGCACGAGACCGGCCGCCTCGTCGCCCTGCGCGGCAACCATGACGTGATGATGCTCGAAGCCCGTCATCTCACGGACCCGCTCTGGCTCGCGTGCGGCGGAGTCACTACCCTCCGCTCCTATGGCGCCACCGATCCGCAAATCGAGAACGCGATCGACGGCATCGACAGCCTCGACGATCTGCTGGCCGGAGTACCGCCGCGTCACTGGCAGTTCCTCGAAAACGATTGTCGGCGCTGGTACGAAACCGAGACCCATTTTTTCGTCCATGCCAACGCCGACGCCGACCTGCCGTTGGATCGGCAGTCCGATGACATGCTGTACTGGCAGAAGCTAATCCGGCCGTGCAACCACGTCTCCGGCAAGACCATGATCTGCGGCCACACGCGGCAGAAGACGGGCCGGCCGCTCGATCTGGGCACGAGCATCTGCCTCGACACCAACGTCTACGAAGACGGCTGGCTGACGTGTCTGGACGTAGACACCGGCCGCATTTGGCAGGCGAACGAGCTGGGCAAGACCCGCACCGGCTGGCTCGGCGACGACGCCTGACGTGGACGGCCGCTTGTGGCCGTCGTTTCGATTTCCTACAATGTCCCGACATTTGCGGAAAAGCGATCCCGCGACTCCAGTTTGGCCCCAGCAAGGGAGAGCATCATGATGCAGCAGAAGCGATGGCGTACCCCGCGGAAATGTCTGCTTCTCCTGGCCGCGGCAGCGCTGTTGGCCGCCGTCCCACAGGCCCGGGCCGAGGACAAAAAGCCGGATGCCTCGCTGGCCCTCATCCCCGCCGACGCGGCCTACTACAGCGCCATGCTCCGCAACCGCGAGCAACTCGACGCCGTCGCCAAGAGCAAGGCGTGGGCCCGCATCACGCAATTGCCCACCTTTCAGCTAGCGTGGGGGATCGTCCAGTCGCAATACACCGGGGACGAAGGCAAGCTCGCTCCCCTGCGCGAATGGGTCGAACAGCCCGACAACCGCGAGTTGATCGACGTGCTCGCCGAGGCCGTCTCCGACGAAATTTTCTTCTACGGCGACGCCACCTGCACCGACTTCTCTCACCTGTACGCCCAGGTCAACATGGCCCGTTACCTGGGACCGGCGGAGGAAATCATTCGCAACCCAAAAATCCTCCAGAACAAGCAAGAGCTGAACCAGGCCATGAGCCAGGCCCAGGTGCGGGCCGTCCTGCGTGTGCTGGCCCGCAACCCCGACAAGGTGCGCATTCCCGATTTCGTCATCGGCTTCAAGATCGCCAGTCCCAAAAAGGCCGAGGCCCAGCTCAAACGACTGGAGGCGCTGCTGGAAGCGGTGGCCGCCCAGCAGCCGATACTCCAGGGCCGCGTCAAGCGCGTCAAGCTCGGCACCGGCAATTACCTCACCTTGAACCTCGACGGTTCGATGGTGCCGTGGGATCCCGGCGCCATCACCGATCTGGCCGAGGCGGCCGGCGAGTTCGATGGCGTGGTGAAGAAACTCAAGGAACTGAAGCTCACCTTCAGCCTCGGCGTGCGCGACAACTTCCTGCTTTTCGCCATCGGCTCGTCCGCCGACGTACTCGGCAAGCTGGGCGGCTCGACCGAACGCCTGACCACACGGCCGGAACTCAAGCCGCTGGTGCGCGTCGCCGACAACCGCCTCACCGGCATCAGCTACACCAGCAAGGCGCTCAACGCCAGCTCGCAGATGAACCAGAAGGACATCGATCGCTTGGCGCTCCTGGCCCGGCAAGGATTGGAGGCAGCCGGAGTGCCGGAGGAACGGCGCAAGGCCATCGAGAAGGACGTGATCGACCTGGCTGGCGAGATGAAGAAGGGCATGCCCGATCCGGGGGCGGCGCTGGCCTTCGCCTTCCTCAGCGAGCGCGGCTACGAGAGCTACGATTATCAGCACGGTCAGTTCCCCGATCGGGACGGCTCCAAAGCGCTGACGCTGCTCAACCACGTCGGCGGCGATCCGATCCTGGCCGTCGTCGGCCGCTCCCGGGGAGCGCTCGAACAGTATCGGAGCCTGTCGAAGTGGGTTCGCAAGGCGTATGGCCACGTTGAGCCGCTGATTGTGGAGAAGCTGGACAAGGACCAACGAGAGCAGTACGAGAAAGGCCGCGACGCCTTCATGCCGCTGTTGAAGCGGCTCGATAAGGCGACGAGCGAGATGCTATTGCCGGCGCTGGCCGACGGCCAGGCCGGATTCGTCCTTGATGCCAAGTGGAAGAGCAAGCAGTGGCACAAGGACATGCCGGCCAGCGACAAGGCGCTGCCGATGCTGGAGCTGGGAGTGATCGTCGGTGTCAGCGACGCCGACCTGCTGGAAAAGGCGATGAAATCGTACACGAAGATCGTCGAGGACGCCTTGGCCAAGGCGAGGGAGATGGCCCCGCCGGGTGAAGTGCCGCCGATCAAGATCCCCGGACCGGAGGTCAAGACGGTCAAGGCTGGCAAACTGTACCTCTATCCTCTGCCGTCCGAGTGGAAGCTCGATGCCCAGGTGGCGCCGACGGCCGGGCTGTCGGCGCGAGTGGGCGTGCTGGCGCTATCGGCCGGCCACGCCGAACGGCTGCTGGAGAGCAAGCCGCTCCAAATCGATGGCGGCCCCCTGTCCGACGCGAAGCGGCCGCTGGCCGGCGCTTCCTACTTCCGCTGGCCGGCCTTCGTCGATGCCGTCACGCCCTGGATCTTGTTCGGGCTGGAGCAGGGACACGCCGAGAAGCTCTTGCCCGGCGCCGGCGATGAAAAGATGGCGCGCGAGCAATTGTTCAAGCAGGTGCGCACCGTACTCGACGTACTGAAGGTCTTCCGCGTCTCGACCAGCGCCACCTACGTTGAGGACGGCGTTCTCATCACGCATAGCGAAACGGTGGTCCGCGACGAGTAAGGACTCGTCCGTTTCGCCGCGACGCGCAGCGGAGCGCGGGTTTGTCCCGCGCTCCGCTGCGCGTCGCGGCGAAACGAAGAAGAGCCAAGTCGCAAGCGGCGCAATCTCCTCCCGCCTCTCCTTCGTCTTAGGAGAGGAGCGTCTGCGAACTCTCTCTACCCGTTTTCGCGCAGGAGTCAGCCATGTCCGATCGTTTTTCCTTCCGCTGGGCCGCGGTGCTGGCCGTCCTGGGTGGTTCCGTCCTCCCCGCTGGTGCCGCCGACAAGCCCGAGACCAAGAAAGCCAAGCCGAGTATCGAGGTGGTGTTCTGCCTGGACACGACGGGCAGCATGGGCGGCCTGATCGAAGGGGCCAAACAGAAGATTTGGTCCATCAGCAACCAGATCGCCGGCGGCAAGCCGACGCCGGAATTGAAGATCGGCCTGGTCGCCTACCGCGACCGCGGCGACGCCTACGTCACCAAGGTCATCGACCTGACCGACGACCTCGACGCCATCCACGGCAAGCTGCGCGAGTTCCAGGCCGGGGGCGGCGGCGATGGGCCGGAGAGCGTCAACCAGGCGCTGGACGACGCGGTACACAAGATCAAGTGGAGCACGGACAAGAAAACGCTGCGCATCCTTTTCCTGGTGGGCGACGCGCCGCCGCACATGGATTACAAGGACGACGTCAAGTATCCCGATACCTGCAAGAAGGCTTGCGAGAAGGGTATCCTCATCAACACCATTCAGTGCGGCGGCGATGCCGAGTGCCAGAAGCACTGGAAGGAAATCTGCAAACGCGCCGAAGGTTCTTACGCCCAGATCGCCCAGAGCGGCGGCGTGGTGGCCATCGCCACGCCGTTCGACAAGGAACTGGCCGAGATCAACACCGAACTGGCCCGGACAACGCTGGTCTACGGAGCCGGTGAGATGAAGGCGCGCGGTGCGCTCAAGCTGGAGGCTGCCCGCTCGCTGCCCGCCCCCGCCGCCGCCGACCGCGCCGCCAAGGCCGCCAAGGACGGCAAGGCCGCCGCCTACGACCTGCTCGACGCCGTCAAGGAAGGCAAGGTCGATCTCGACAAGCTCAAGAGGGAAGAACTGCCTGCTCAGATGCAGAAGATGGATCCCAAGGAGCGCAAAGCCTATCTCGACAAGCTGGACAAGCGACGCGCCGAGCTGAACAAGAAGGCGCTGGAACTCGACAAGAAGCGCGGCGAATACATCAAGGAGGAGTTGGCCAAGAAGGCGAAGAAAGAGGGCAAGGACGGCAAGGACAGCTTCGACAATCAGGTTCTCGAAGCGTTGCGCAAGCAAGCGAAGACGCACGACATCGACTATTAAACGACTCGTCCAATCCTGCCTTCTCGTTTAGCCGCGACGCGCAGCGGAGCGCGGGAGAAACCCGCGCTCCGCTGCGCGTCGCGGCTAAACGAGATACTTGTTGTTGGACAAACCGCCAGCGGCTTTTCTTTCCCACTCCGTTGCAAACCGCGCCGTCCTGCCGTACATTGCGTGCTGCCCGCGAACATCCTACCGAGTGGAGACCTTCTGATGAAACGGCGCGACTTTCTCAAACGAACGACCGCGGCCGGCGCGGCCGCCCTGGCGGCGAACGCGGCCCCGACGGTCCTCGGCGCCCGCGATAAGAGCGGCACCAAAAACCCCATCATCGGCCACGGCGACTATCGCTACGAGTGCCTCCACGACTGGGGCCAGCTGCCCAAGCACATCCGCTGGCAGACGACTCACGGCGTCACCCTCGACGATGACGGTTTCGTCTACATCAAGCATCAGGGCCACGGCGGCGCGGCCATGGACACCATCGTCGTCTTCGACCCCAAGGGCAAGTACGTCCGCTCCTTCGGCAAGGGCTATTACCCCGGTGGTCACGGCATCGACCTCCGCAAGGAGGGCGGCGAGCCGTTCCTCTACCTGAGCGACATCCACAATCGGCAGGTAGTCAAGACCACCCTCAAGGGCGAGGAGGTCTGGAAGCTGTGCTACCCCGTGGAGTCCGGCGTCTACGCGCGCGTCAACCAATATCGTCCGACCAACGTGGCCTTTGCGCCGGACGGCGGTTTCTACGTCGGCGATGGTTACGGCTCCAATTACATCCATCAGTACGACAAGAACGCCCGGTGGGTCCGCACCTGGGGAGGCACCGGCAGCGGCAACGGTCAACTGAAGACGCCGCACGGACTCTGGCTCGATGACCGCCCCGGCCGTCAGCCGTCCCTGGTCGTCGCCGATCGCGCCAACGCGCGCTTGCAATACTTCACGCTGGACGGCAGGTATCTCCGCACCATCAAAGACGTGCTATTTCCCGCTCACTTCGACATCCGCGGCGACGTGTTGCTGGTGCCCGACCTGCACGCGCGCGTTTCGCTGTTCGACAAGGACAACAAGCCGATCGTGCATCTGGGCGACGACCCGGCGTGGCGCAAAAAGGTGCTGGACGGCTTCAAGGTGCGCGCCAGGCCGGAGGATTGGCTGCCGGGCAAGTTCGTCCATCCGCACGACGCCTGTTTCGACCGCGACGGCAACATCTTCGTCGTCGAGTGGGTGCAAACCGGCCGCGTCACGCTGCTGCGCCGCGTCGTTTGATGCTCCCGGCAGAGTGTCGAGCTATGTTCACTTGCTCACGTGTGAAACAGAAATTTCATTTGCCTGTGGTGGAGACAATGGTTAACCTTGGGTTATCTCACCACCGTGCCTCTCCTTCGCCCGGGAGAGCGTCTCTCAACCTGTTAGGGGGGTCTCACCTATGTTGACACTTTGGGGCCAAAGGCAGAAGTTCTGCGACGGATTGTCGCGGCGAAACTTCCTCAAGATCGGCGCCTTCGGCGCCGGCCTGACCTTGGCCGAGATGCTGCGGCTGCGCGCCGCGAGCCGGCACCGGCTCGTCGAACAAGGCCGCCATCATGATCTACCTGCCGGGGGGCCCGTCGCACATGGACATGTACGACCTCAAGCCGGACGCACCCAAGGAATTCCGCGGCGAGTTCAAGCCGATCGCCACCAACGTGCCCGGCGTGCAGATCTGCGAGCACTTCCCGCTGCAGGCGAAGATGTGGGACAAGCTGGCCGTGCGTCCGCTCGCTCGTCTCCGTCGATGAGCACTCCGACTCGCTGGTCATGACCGGCTACAGCGAGAACGACAACCGCACGGCCCATCATCCGTCGTTCGGCGCCGTGATGTCGAAGCTGCGCGGCGGCGCCAACGACATCCCGCCGTTCGTCAGTCTGCGCGGCATGTCGCGCTCGGCACCGAGCCCGGCTATCTCGGCGTGGCGCATCGGCCGTTCACGCCGGACGGTCCCGGCTTCCAGAACCTGCGCCTGGCCGGCGGCGTCGATGCTGGCCGCATGGACGACCGCAAATCGCTGCTGTCCAACTTCGACGACGTTCGCCGCGACATCGACGCCAGCGGCACCATGAAGGGCCTCGACTCGTTCACCGCGCGCGCCTTCGACATGATCGCGTCGGGCAACGTGCGCAAGGCCCTCGACCTGAGCAAGGAGGAGCCGCGCTCGCGCGACCGCTACAAGGGCATCGAGCAGTTCCTGACGGCTCGCCGTCTGGTCGAGGCCGGCGTCGGCTGCGTCACGCTGTCCATCGGCGGTTGGGACACGCACAGCAGCAACTTCAAGACCCTGCGGCGGCAGCTGCCGGAGGTGGACCGCGGCATCGCCAACCTGATCCAGGATCTGCACGACCGCGGCATGGACAAGGACGTGGTGACGGTGATGTGGGGCGAGTTCGGCCGCACGCCGAAGATCAACAACAGCGACGGCGGCCGCGATCACTGGGCGCCGGTCATGAGCGCCCTGGTGGCCGGCGGCGGCCTCAAGATGGGCCAGGCCATCGGCACGCACCAACGCCCGCGGCGAGTATCCCAAGGACCGCCGCGTCACCGTGCCGCAGGTGCTCAGCACGATGTATCACGCCATGGGCATCGATCCGTCGCAGACGTTCCCCAACGGCAGCGGCCGGCCGATGTACATCCTCGACGACCGCGAGCCGGTCAGCGAATTGATCTGAGAGGAGGGAATAGGGAATAGGGAATAGGGAATAGGGAAGAGACTTTTTCTCTCTTTCCTATTCCCTATTCCCTATTCCCTATTCCCTATTCCCTATTCCCTATTCCCTATTCCCTATTTCTTCATCAACGTCGGCCGCTGGCGCCATAGCGCAGGTTCAGGTAAATAAAGACGTTGGCCACAATCCAGTAGGTGAGCATCGGACCGCAGGCCAGCCCCAGCAGGACGGCACGCATTCCGTCGGCCACCTCGTGCAGCTCTTGGGGTGGACAGAACGTCGGCAGGAACAACGGGGCGATCAGCAGCAGAAACGGCGCGGTCGCCAACATGCCCAGTCCCACGGCCATCGTCTGATATAAAAATACCCGGCCGAGGTGCTGTCGCAGCAAGGCCAACCATCGCCGCAGGCCGTGTCGGAGCGAGCACTCCTCTACCACCAAGACCGACGGCATCAGCCACCAGAAGAAGAAGAGGGGCCACAAGAACGCCTCCAGGACCATGCCCAGGGCCAGGGCGGTCCCCGCGACGGTCTGCCGGATCGCGGTCTGCGAACCCTCGGGACCGGGTCCGAGCCAGTACGGCAGCCAGCGCAGGAGCACGATCAGCCCCCAGGTCGAACCGCGGACGATCACCTGC
The DNA here is from genome assembly GCA_963849325.1 of uncultured Planctomycetota bacterium. Lineage (GTDB taxonomy): Bacteria > Planctomycetota > Planctomycetia > Gemmatales > Gemmataceae > JAJPHU01. The sequence continues at coordinate 99,827 of CAWKHF010000001.1, forward strand.
GTCAGGATCAACCGGATGGTCAGCGGGACGATGTGGGACAGCCCCTCGCGCCAGCGGGCCGGACGCAGCCGGGCCAGTTCGATGTAGGTCAACTGCGTCAGCAGCGCCGTCAGGAAATCGAGCACAATCATCGCCGCTCCGGCCAGGCACCAGGCCGGCACCAGCCGGCGACTGTCCGTCTCGAACCAGGCGGCGCGCTCGGCGGCGAGCAGAACGCCCAGGAAGAGGCCGGCCCCGAAGCCGAGCAGGATTTTCTTGGCGACGAGCGTGCTGTCGAGGGCGGCCAACAACTCCTCGACGTGGCCGCGCACACCGACGAGGTGCGGCCGAGACGAGTCCAGACGCGAACCGACGGTGGCGGAGTGTTCGACGGCGGGGTGGTTCGCCGCCTCGCCGCGACGGCCGGGCTTATGGCGGCGCGACTCCGGCGACGGGACCGGCTCGGGCGGCGGAGGCGAGGCCGAATGCTGCCCGACCAGATCGGCGAACTCTTGCGTCCATTCCAGTGACACCCACTCGTCACTGGGTGCGCGGCGCACCGTACTGCCGAGCGGGATGTGTCCGGCGTCCACCTCGTGACGCAGGATCGCCGTGCTGGCGGCGCGGAGGATGCGCCCGTCGGGAAAGCGGACGTACCAGAAATCGGCCTGGCTCATGGGACAACCGGGATAACGTCTCGGGCGGAAGCACTCTCCGCGAGGGAAGACGCTGTTCTTCCACCTTACGGCGGACGCCGCCCGTGCGCCAAGCGGCAACTGCGCCGATTACCCGGAAAAAACGCCGATCGCACGGCACGAGCCGCTTGCAGTCCGCAGGGCAGAGGGATAGGCTAAAGGAACCTGGAGATGTACCCATGCGACGTATCCCTCGTTGTTGCGCTGTCCTGGTCTTGTTCGGTGCGGCCGTCTGTTCGGCGGAGGAGCCGTGCCAGTCGGGGCCGAAGCCAGGCCAGCGTCCGGGTCCGTATTCGTCCCTCGTCTCGGTGGGTCCGCAGCGCGGCCAGCCACACTGCTTCATCTGCGAGACGGCCGATCGGCCCGCCGTCATCGTCTTCGCCCGCACGCTCGGCGAACCGCTCGGCAAGCTCGTCCGCGGACTGGACAAGGCGCTGGTCGATCACAAGGACGCCGAACTGCGTGCCTGGGTGACGTTTCTGAGCCGCGATCAGACCGCCTTCGATCCGAAGGTCGTCGAGTGGAGCAAGAAGCAGGCCCTGCGCAACGTACCGCTGGCCGTGTTCGAGGACGTAGTCGGGCCGCCGAGCTACTTGCTGGGCCGTGATGCCGACGTGACGGTGCTGCTCGCGGTCAAGCAGAAGGTCGTCCGCAACTTCGCTTTCCGCGCCGGGGAGCTGAACGACGAACGAATCGCCGAAATCCTCAAGGCAGTACCGGAAATCACGAAGTCATCAAAGTAATGGCGAACGGCCGGCGTCAGCCGGCTGGTGTGTACCAAACCAGCCGGCTGACGCCGGCCGTTCGCCCCTTCGCTATCGTACGCGGGCCTGGAAACGAACGACGCCGCTGGTCCCCGGCATCAACCGGCCGCTGATTTCCCAGCGCAGAATGACGGAGCCGGCCTCGTTGGCCTGCGTCGTGAACACCGCCGGGCGGTCGGACTGGGCGCTGCCGGGAACATACTCCAGGCGCGTCGTCAGACTGTCGGTGACGGCCACGTCCGTGATCGGTCGGCCGCCGTGGTTGCTGTATTTCAAGAGGAACGTCACAACGTCGCCGACGTTGGCGGCGTGACGATCGGCGCACTTGATCAGGACGAGCGGCTTGTCCGGCGGGCAGGGCGTCTCGTTGCAACAAACCGTCAGGTCGCGCGTCTCCACCTCGGCCCGGACAACCTGTGGCCCCGCCTCGACGCGACCGACCACCGCCGTGCCGACCACCTGCTCCGTCCCCTGCACGTTGACGCGGTTACTCAACTGACGCGCCAGCTCCATTTGTTTCGCCAGCCGCGCGCGTTCGACCTCGCTGAGGGTCCGCACGGCCTTCGTGTCCAGCAGGGCAATCGGCCCGAGCGGGACGTCCATCGCATCGAGCACTTCCAGGTGGATCAAGCCGCCGGTGCCCGTGACGGCTTCGTTGACGCTCGGCCGGGCCCGGCCGTGCGCTCCCTGGAGTTGCTCGTATTTGCGTGCCTGCAACGGGGGCGTGAGTACGTCGAGGCGTTCGTGGAATTGCACGCGGCGAGCGTCGTTGACGGCCTGGACGCTGTCATATCGGCTTAGCGGCGTCTGACCGCGCAACACGGCATAGCGCGGCACGCACAGGCAGACGCGATTGGAGTGCGTGACGTGGCGTCGGCCGTGGCTGTCGGTGTACTCGGCGACGGTGTCCTCCGGCTCGACGCCGGCCAACCGGCCGTCGGCGTCGAAGCCGGCGCGGTTGCCCTGGTCGCCGCCGTCGTGCAGGCACTCCTCTTCGGGCGGTTTCGGGCCGTACCGTGGATCGAAAAACGGCCGGCAATCCCAGAGCAGGCAGGGCGGTCGAGCCGCCAGCAGAATCACCTTCTCGCCGGGATGCAAGATCGTGCCCGGCACCGACGATTGAGCCAGTTCCTCGTCGGACACCAGCAGACGGCCGCCCATGCGGATGACGAGCATGGGCCGGCCGCGGTCGCGCGCCTCGGCCAGCAAATTCCGGCCGGGCGGCAGGTCGGTCTCGGTCGGCAGGTCGGGCGATGTCGTGGTCGGCAGCGCGTGGTCGGGGTGCTCCAGGTATACCACCTTGGTAATCAGGTTGCCGGCCAGGACGCTTTCGACGTCGTCGTCGGTCAGCACGACAGGAGCAGGATAGGCGGAGGCGTTCAGCCGCGGCGGCAGATTCAAACTGCCGCGTACTTCCAGCGTCGGATAGATGCTGACGCCGGGACGGCCCGGCAGGTGGCTGAGCTGCACGCGGTAGAAATAGCCCGGCCTCATACCGACGGCCACCGGGGCGTCGAAGGCCCGGCCGCGCGACTGCCCCTGGTAGAAGGTCGCCCGCAGGCCCGGCGGGCCGAGGAAGCGGACGAACAGCAGCGGCGAGGGGCCGCGCCCCGGCAGGGGCGGGACCATCTGAGCGACCGCCGGCGCCGCCACGGCGGCCAGCAGCACGAGCAGCCAGCTTGAGATGACGGAGGTTCATGCGGAGATCCGAGGGTAGGTATCATCGGCCAGTCCGTTTAGCCGCGACGCGCAGCGGAGCGCGGGGCTTACCGCGCTCCGCTGCGCGTCGCGGCTAAACGGAGTTATGGTTCCACAAACGCTTAGCGTGCGCCGGGCGCGGGTCGGGAGTCCGACGGTCCCCAGCTGGTGAGCTGGCCGGCCAACTCGGCCAGGGTCGGCCGGCGTCGGGGCGTCTGCTGCGTTTGCTTCTGCGACTCGACCGGCGGCGCGAAGGGGCTATACTGCGCCTGCTGCACATTGCCGGGCGGCGGAATGGCCGCGCCCAGTGGCGTGCCCGGCTGACCGGGGAAAGGCGCGCCTACCGGGGACGTGTTCGGCGGAACCGGCATCTGCGGCCCGGACGCGCCCGGCACCGGCGGCAACATCTGGCCCGGTGGCACCAGGTTCGGATTCGGCGCCTCCGGCAGCGGCATCTGACCGTTCACCACCCCGTAGGGCACCATCGGCGGACGCGGCGGCAGACCCGGTCCCATCTGTCCCATCTGCATGGGCATGCCTGGCGCGGCCGGCATACCCGGCGGCATCTGTCCCGGCGGATGCACCGCCTGCTGCTGGAATGGGTTGGGCGCCTCCATCGACGGCGTATTCGGCGCCTCCAGGTCGATATTGCCCAGCCGGATCACCAGCAGGATGCTGCCGCGCCGCTTGGCCTCGACGATCGGATCGACGCCCGGCTCCAGCCGCGACGACACCACCTCGTCCGGTCCCGTCGCCGCCAGATCCTGGAATTGCGGATCGGGCAGGTAGATGACCTTGACCACGAAATTGCCCGCCGCCACCTGCTCGAAGTCCTCCTCGGTGAAGGCGACCGGCACGGCACTGTGGGCCAGGAACGTGCACGTCTTGGCCTTGGACGGCACCACTTCCAGGGTCGGATACAGCTCGACGCCCGGCCGATTGGGAATGTCGCTCAGCTTGAGGCGATAGATCGACGCTTGCAGGAAGTTGTAGCGTGCCGGCGCTTCGAGGAACTGCGGCCCGAAGCCGCCGCGGCCGTCGGCGGTCGGTCCATACCAGGCGATCTTCATGCCGGCCGGGCCGACGAAGCGCACCTCGGTGCGCTGAATGGGAAAAGGCGCGGCCACGCCGCCAGTGAGGGCGCCGACGGCGGCGACGGCCCCCGGCGGACGCATGCCCGGCGGCAAAACGCCCGGCGGCATGCCGGCGATGCCCGGCGGCGAGATCAGTTGTCCCGGCGGCATCAGGCCCGGCGGCATCGGACCACCGGCCCCCGGCATGGGGCAGGCGCCGCCGGCGCACTGTCCGCCGACCGGCACGATCGGCAAAGCGCTATCCTTGAAGTAGCCGCTCTGCTGGACCAACTCCAGCGGCATGCTCTGCGCCAGCATGGCGCGAGCGGCATCCGTCCCGTTGGGCGGCTTGACGTTGTACGGCGCCGCCATCGCCACGGGTTGACCCCACGGGCCTTGCACCGTCGCCACCTCCGGCATCGACTGCGGACCCCAATGGACGCCGTCGGGCGCCTCCTTGTTCCAGTACTGGCTCATGAAAGGCCCGCCCAGCGCCGAGGCCGCGCCGCCGCCCAGCACGGCCAGGAGCAGCAGGATCGCCCGGGTTCGCTTCATACTTCCCCCCTAGTTACGGTTAGCCTGTTCCGGCGAACGGTTTCCCACCAGCCCGGAGCGCTAGCGACGGGTTGCTACAACCCGTCGCTAGCGCTCCGAGCTAGTAGGTCATCGGCGCACCCCGAGGGCGACGCGCAGTGTCCAGTTCGTCTTTTGTCTTTCCCCTCCTGTGGGTATAAGTCGGCCCGCCGTGCGGATGATCTTTCGTCAAACCCGGAAGGCTTTACCCATGTGGATGTACCGATTCCTTCTGGCGATTCTCGGCGGCAGCTGCCTGGTGGTCCTGTCGGCCACGTTGACGCGGACGGCGGCTTCCCTGGCTCCCGTCGCTTCCGCGGCCGTCGCCGCTCCCGCCGCTGCCGAACTTCCCGCGATTTCGCCCGCTCCCGATCCACGGCCGGACCCCGAGGCCGAGCGCGGCATGGAGCGGGCCATCGAGGCGCTCAAGGGCGATCGCTTCGTCTGGCAGGAGATGGCGATCTGGCAAAAGGTCCAGCTGCCCGGTTACGCCTACGAGGCGGACGGATGCTACCGGATGGCGCCGGGACAGCGCTTCCGCCTGGAGATGCACACCCACCTGGGCGAGTCCGAGGGCACGATGCTGATGGTCAGCGATGGCCGCGATTTGTGGCAGGCCGTCCGTTCCGGCGAGGGACCGTGGGAGAACGTCACGCGCCTGAACCTGTCGGAAGTGTTCGCCGTTATGAATGGCCCATCGGGACCGCGGCTGCGCGACGAGTTCCTGCAACGGCCGCATTTCCAGGGCATGGCGCCGCTGGTACGCAACCTCCGCCATTGCCTGGTATGGGCGCGGATCGAGACGATCGAACGCCCTGCCGGCGGGCAGATTCACTTGGTCGGCGTCTGGTCGAAGGAGGACGCGATCCGGCACGCGCCGGCGGGCGAGGCGTGGCCGGCCGGCTTGCCGCGTCAGTGTCATCTGTACCTCGACGCGCGCACGCACTGGCCGCAGCGCGTCGAGTGGTGGGGTCCTCACGCCGCCGCGGGCGCCGACCGCTTGCTGGTGCAGATGGAGTTCCGTAATCCCGTCTTCGACCGTCCCTTGTCGGCGGAGGCGTGCGAACGTCTGTTCGCCTTCCAGCCCGGCGACGCCGAGGTCGAGGACGAAACCGCGAGCGTGACCGCCGACCTGACCAACCGTGCCCGCGAGCTGGCGGCCCAAACGGCGACGCATTAGAAGGTCCAACAAAATGAGCCTCACGCAAAGGCGCGAAGAACGCAAAGGAAAAGAAAATGGAGACCCAAGCGACTCGCGCCTCTTTTTTGTCTTCCTTTGCGTTCTTTGCGCCTTTGCGTGAGGCTCTTCATCTTCAATCCACATACGGATCGGCGCCGAGATCCTTGAGGATTTCCTGGCGCTGGTGTTCGTGGACGAGCAGATCGACGCGGCTACGGAAGTGGCGGCGTTCGACGCGGCGCTGGGCGCGGCGAAACAGGAAGAGGTACTTGTCCCAGTCGAGGTTGCCGCCGCGCCGGCCGAACTCCTTCCACTTCTCCTGCGTCCGGGGGCCGAGTCCTTCGAGCAGCTCGTCTTCCAGCGACAGGAAGAACTGAGCGCTGCCGGGGTCGCCCTGGCGTCCGGCGCGGCCCATGAGCTGGCGGTCGATGCGCAGCGCTTCGTGCCGCTCGGTGCCCAGGACGTGCAGGCCGCCGGCGGCCAGCACCTCGGGAGCCGGCTTGATGTCGGTGCCGCGGCCGGCCATGTTCGTGGCGATCGTCACCCGACCCGCCTGGCCCGCCTGGGCGACGATCTTCGCCTCCTGCTCGTGCTGCCGGGCGTTGAGCACCTGATGCTCGATCGCCCGCCGCCGTCAGCCGTTCGCTCAGCTTCTCCGACTTCTCCACCGAGCGCGTGCCGATCAGCACCGACCGGCCCCCGGCACGCAGTCGGCACCACCTCCTCCACCACGGCGTCGAACTTGGCGTCCTCGGTCGGGAAGACGCGGTCGGGCCAGTGGTCGCGACGGATCGGCCGGTTGGTCGGCACGCACACCACCCAGAGCTTGTAGACGCGGCGCATCTCCCAGCGGTTCTGCAGGGCCGTGCCGGTCATGCCGGCCAGCTTCTTGTACAGGCGGAAGTAGCTCTGGAAGGTGATCTGGGCGGCGTGGTCGGACGGCATGTGTGATCGGCACGCCTCTCCTTGGCCTCGACGGCCTGGTGCAGCCCCTCGCGCCAGTGGCGATCCGGCATGCGCCGGCCGGTGAACTCGTCGATGATGACGATCTTGTCCTTGTCGATCATGTAATGCTGGTCGCGGCGGAAGCGGTAGTGCGCTTGCAGCGCCTGCTCGAGGCGCTCCTGCAGCTTGTCCATCGCTTTGCCGTGCGGCCCGGACGGCGGGTTGGAGTAGCGGGCCAGCTGCTTGCCCACGCCGGTCAGCTCGAGCTTCTGCTTCTTCGGTGTCGAAGTAGAAGTGCTCGCTCGTACTTCATCTGCTGGACGAGTTGGTCGGCCCAGAGGTAGACGATCTGCTCCTCCGGCGTGGCCGGCCGCGCTCGGCCGGCTGATGATGAGCGGCGTGCGCGCCTCGTCGATGAAGATGTTGTCGGCCTCGTCCACCAGGGCGAAGTGGTGCGGCCGCTGCACGTTGGCGTCCTCCGGCGAGGCGCCGGCGCTCGCTCTTGAGCCAGGCGTCCCAGAACGGCGTGTCCTGGCCGCGCGCGCCGGCCACCTTGAGGCGGTCGCGCAGGAAGTCGAAGCCGAACTCCGAGGCGGTGCCGTAGGTGATGTCGCAGCGGTACGGCGCTGTGCGGTCCTGGTCGCCCATCTGCTCTGCATGACGCCGACGCGTCAGGCCAAGGGCGTTGTAGATCGGCCCCATCCACTCGGCGTCGCGGCGGGCCAGGTAGTCGTTGACGGTGGTGACGTGGACGCCCTTGCCTTCCAGGGCGTTGAGGAACGCCGGCAGCGTGGCGATGAGCGTCTTGCCTTCGCCGGTGGCCAGCTCGGCCAGGGCGCCCTGGTGCATGACGACGCCGGCGGCCAGCTGCACGTCGAAGGGCCGCAGGCCCAGGTGACGGCGAGACGGCCACGCAGACCAGGCCGAACGCCTCCGGCAGCAGTCGTCCAGCGATTCGCCGCCGCGCGCCCGGCCGCGCAGCCGCAGGCCGGTCAGTCCGAAGCTCCGCGTCGGACAGGCGATCGTAGGTCGCTCTCCCAGTGGCGGATGCGCGGCACGTACAGGGCGGCCCGCGCCAACCGTCGCTGCCACGGCAGACCGACCAGGGCCAGCAGGGCGTTGCGCCAGCGATAACCCAGACGGTTGCGCGGCAAGGGACGGCAGGAGTGTACAACGGCTTCCGGGGATTCGGGCCGGTCACGGTCGATGCTCGCTCAAGGCGACGGACCTCCGCAAGAGACGGGCGACGTCTGGTCCGCCAGCATACCAACACCGTCCGGCGCAGGCTGTACGACCTCTCCCGTGGCCAGCAAGCCGGAAGGCTGCAAACCGAAAAAAAACCGGCCGACTCGCTGTACCACCTCTCCCATGGCCAGCGCGAGCCGGTCGGTTTTGGTTCGCTCTCTCTCCCAGAGACGAACGGCCCTCTGAGAGCAAACGTCGGACCAATTGCGAAACCTTCGATTCCTGCGGGGTCTTCTCATCCCGCTAATGCTTTTTACAAGCGAGTTTACGTCCAAGTGCTTCGGCGGGTCGGATCGCCGGAGCGGACGCGCTCTTCGGAGGATCGCCCAATCGCCATGCGTTGCCTGCCCGTTCTCTGGGCGAGGGACCGGCTCGGCATCGTCGATCGGCAGAGCGAATGCGGTTGGTTGGGTCGTTTGAATTTTCTGCATTTTGTCGATCTTGTGTCCGAAGGATAAACAGGAGCAAATTGACCTCGCCCCGCCAACCTCCTAGCATGAAGCGGGGGTTGCATCCGGGCCGATGCGACTTTGTTTCGCCGCGACGCGAGCGAGTCGCACTGCGCGTCGCGGCGAAACAAAGAGCATAAGCGGTCCCCAACCAGTGAGCATTGCGATGGCCACCGACATCCGACTGAAGGAAGCGCTGCCGGAGATCACCGAGACCGTCGTCGCCACCTATACCGAGTGCAGCCGCACCAGCCACCTCGGCCACAAGCCGCTGCCCAGCCGCGAGGCCGTCGTCGAGATCCTCTGCGACTTGCTCGACATCCTTTATCCCGGTTACTGGCGGCGGCAGAACCTGCACATCGGCAACGTCGAGTACCACGTCGGCGACCTGATCGACGGCCTGCACGACAAGCTGACGCAGCAGATCGCCCGCGCCCTGCGGCACGAGCAGGATTGCTCGCCGGCCGAGGCGCGCGCTGCCGATCGACTTCGAGGCGTTGGCCCAGCAGAAGACGGTCGAACTGCTCAAGCGGCTGCCCGACGTGCGCATGGATCCTGGAGCAGGACGTGCAGGCGGCCTTCGAGGGCGACCCGGCCGCCAAGAGCTATCACGAAATCATCTTCTGCTATCCCGGCCTGGAGGCGGTGTCGGTCTACCGCATCGCCCACGAGTTGCTGCTGCTCGGCGTGCCGCTGATTCCGCGCATGATGACCGAACACGCCCACTCGCAAGACCGGCATCGACATCCACCCCGGCGCCCGCATCGGGCCGGGCTTCTTCATCGACCACGGCACCGGCGTCGTCATCGGCGAGACGTGCGACATCGGCCGCAACGTCAAGCTGTACCAGGGCGTGACGCTGGGGGCGCTGTCGTTCCCGCGCGACGCCGACGGCAACATCATCCGCGGCATGAAACGGCATCCGACGCTGGAGGACGAGGTGGTGGTCTACGCCAACGCCACCATCCTCGGCGGCGACACGGTCATCGGCCGCCACGCGGTCATCGGCTCCAACGTCTGGCTGACGCAGAGCGTGGGTCCGTTCGCCGTGGTGTCGCTGGAGAAGCCGTCGCTGCGCATCCGCCAGCCGGGCACCAGCGTCGAGGAGGCGCTGAACTATCAGATTTGAATTCGGGACGTGCGCCTTCTCGTTCCCGATCCCTGCGCGTCAGATTAGTTCGGACAGCTGCGCTTCGCTCAGAGGCACGACGAAGGTGCAGCCGGCGAGGAACGTACCGTCGCCGAGCGGTTGCAGATGTTTGACGCGGACGAGGACCGATCGCGTTTCCAGGGAGGTGCCGGGAAAGCGGATTACCAGTACGGAACCCTGGGCGAACGAACGATCGACGATGAGACCGACGCCCTGCATGGAGAGATCCTGGATCTTGGCCGGGCGCGGCTCCGCTGGTTTCATGCCGAACAAATGCCAGAGCATTTGCAAGCGACGCGGTGGATAGCGCACCCACGCCCGCCGCTCCGCGGTCTGCGGCACCTTCGGCGTGCGGGTCGGCGTTGGAGCAGGATCGGCCATGCTCATTCCTTGTTGGGGTGTTTCTCTCGTTGAGGCAACCCTAAAATATCTTTTCGCACCTGTCAAACAAATGGGAAAGACCGAGGAGGAATCTCCTCGCTGGGCGGCCGTCGCGGATGAAAACTTCCGTCTTCACGATCGATCCGAACGCGCCGGACGCGAAAAGCATCGCCGAGGCGGCGCGCGTGATACGCGACGGCGGCTTGACGGCCTTCCCCACGGAGACGGTCTACGGACTGGGAGCGAACGCCCTGGACGCCTCGGCGGTGGCCCGCATCTTCGCCGCCAAGGGCCGGCCAGCCAACAACCCGCTCATCGTCCACGTCGCCGAGTCCGGTGAGGCGAAGCAGCTGGTCGCCGACTGGCCGGCGACGGCCGCGCGCCTCGCCGAGCGATTTTGGCCGGGGCCGTTGACGCTGGTGCTGCCCCGGTGCGACCGGGTGCCGGACGTGGTGACGGCGAGCGGGCCGACGGTGGCCGTGCGCGTGCCGGCTCATGCGGTGGCGCAGGCGCTGCTGCGCGCCGCGGGGGTGCCGATCGCCGCCCCCAGTGCCAACCGCTCGACGGAGCTATCGCCGACGCGGGCCGAGCACGTCCTGCGCGGCCTGGACGGGCGCATCGACGTGCTGCTGGACGGCGGGCCGACGGCGGGAGGCATCGAATCGACGGTACTGGATCTCACTGCACCCTCGCCGCGCCTGTTGCGTCCCGGACTGCTCGGCATCGCTGAATTGGAATCCGTGGTCGGGCCGGTGACTCTTATGGTAAGGGGCGAGGAAACGACTCGGACGCTTCCCTCGCCGGGTATGCTGCCGCGCCACTACGCGCCGCGCACGCCGCTGGAAGGCGTCGAGGCGGCCAGCGCCGAGCGCGTCGCGGCCCTGGTTCGGGAGGGACGGCGCGTCGGCTGGGTGACGTTCGCCGATTCCGACCAGACGGCGATGCCCGGCGTTTGGCAGCGCGTGCTGCCGGCCGACCCCGCCAGCTACGCGGCTGGCCTCTATGCGGTGCTGCACGAACTCGACACCGCCGGCCTGGACCGCATCATCGTGGCGCTGCCACCGGATACCCTCGACTGGTTGGCGGTACGCGATCGCCTCCGCCGTGCCGCTGCGGACGGATAAGTGGAGAACTCGGATCGAGTTATCCGTTGAAAATACTCCTCAACTCGGAGGAATGCTCATGTCGTCTCGCATTCCCAGGTGGCGACGGTGGATCATCGCTTGCGGATGGACCGCTGCCATGATGTCGGCCGCAGCACGGGCGGAGTCGGCGGAACCACGTCCCGTCTGGCCGCAGTGGCGCGGCCCATCGCGCGACGGCAAGGTCGAAGGACCGGCCTGGCCGCAACGTCTGCAAGGCACGGCCCTGCAACTCCTCTGGCGCGTCGAGCTGGGACCGAGCTACTCCGGCCCCATCGTGGCGCCGGATCGCGTCTTCGTCACCGAGACGCGCAACAAGACCAACGAGGTCGTGCGTGCTCTGGATCGCGCGACCGGCAAGGAACTCTGGCAGGTCCACTGGAAGGGGTCCGTCACCGTGCCGGCCTATGCGCGCGGCAACGGCGAGTGGATCCGCTCGACCCCCGCCTACGACGGCGAGGCCGTCTACGTCGGCGGCATGCGCGACGTGCTCGTCTGCCTGGAGGCGAAGGATGGCCATGAGCGTTGGCGTGTCGATTTCCCGGCCCAGTTCCGGACGGCGGTGCCCATCCTCGGCCTGGTGAGTTCGCCGCTGGTGGACGGCGATGCGGTGTACATCGTGGCCTCGGCCGCGCTGGTCAAACTGGATAAGCGGAGTGGAAAAGTGCTGTGGCGCAGCGTCGAGGACAGGGACAAAGGCGACGCCTACGCCTCGGCGGTCTCGTCGCCGACGATGGCCACGCTCGCCGGCAAACGACAAGTCCTGGCGCAGAACCGCAAGGTCCTGGCCGGCGTCGATCCCGACACCGGCGAGGTGCTCTGGCGGCGGGACGTGCCGTCCTTCCGGGGCACCAACATCATCACGCCAACCCTTTACGGCGATCGCAGCGTCGTCACCAGCGCCTTCGGCGGTCGGACGTTCCGCTTCGATGTCATGGCCAAGGATAGCTCCTTGCAGGTCCGCACCGCCTGGGACAACCCCGCCCAGGGTTACATGTCCTCGCCGCTCGTTATCGGCGACTATCTCTACATACACCTGCGCAACCAGCGATTCACCTGCCTGGACCTGCGCACCGGCAAGGAGCGCTGGACCACCTCCGGAGCCTTCGGCAAGTACTGGAGCATGGTGGCACGGAAGGACCGCATCCTCGCACTCGATGAGCGCGGCATCCTTTACCTCCTCCGCGCCAACCCGGAGAAGTTCGACTTGCTCGACCAGCGCCGGGTGAGCGAGGCGGAAACCTGGGCCCACCTGGCGGTCTGCGGCGAGGAACTCTACGTCCGCGAGTTGAACGCCCTCGCCGTCTACCGCTGGACCTCCCCATCTCCGGGGAAGGAGGACTGAGCCGGTTCCTCAAACCGCGGCTCCTTTACGGTTGTGCCGAATTGGCTGATTGTGTGGAGCGTGGCGAGTCGATAAGGCTCTCGGGATGATGCGCTCATCGGGGGAGCCAACATGACGGGGGGCGAACGACGGAAAGCGAACGGCGGGGAAACGACGCCGCTGGTGTTGCTCGCGTTGCTGGCGCTGACGGTTTCGGGTTGCCTGCACCCCGTCAAGGCCATCCTCCGCGTGGACGGCCCGATCTTCGGCGACATGGCCCACAACAACAACGACCGGCCGATCGTGGCCATGCCGGTGGACGACGCGGGGCGGGTTTGCAAGACACCGCACGTCGCCATCCTCGACGTGGACGGCCTGCTCCTGAATACCAATCTCACCGGCCCGTATTCGTCGGGCGACAATCCCGTCGATGTGTTCCGCGAAAAACTCGACGCAGCGATGGCCGACCCTTGTTGCGTCGCCCTCGTGGTGCGCATCAACAGTCCGGGCGGCTCCGTGACGGCCACCGACATGATGTGGCGCGAACTGCAATCGTTCCGCGCAAGACGAAACGCCCGGTCGTCGCCTGCCTGATGGACCTCGCCTGCGGCGGCGCCTACTACCTGGCCACGGCGAGCGACTGGATCATCGCTCATCCGACCACCGTGACCGGCGGCGTCGGCGTTGTCTTGAACCTGTACAATTTCCGCGACGCGATGGGCACCATCAGCCTGGTCGATCAATCGATCAAGGCCGGTCCCAACATCGACATCGGCTCCGCCCTCAAACCTCTGCCGCCGGAGGCGGAAAGGTTGCTGCAGGAGATGGCCGACGAGTTGCACGGTCGTTTCCGTGCCGTCGTGCGGGGTCGCCGACCCGGCGCTCCCCCGATGGAGGACACTGCTCTCGACGGCCGAGTCTTCCTCGCCTCGAAAGCCCTGGAGCGCGGCCTGGTGGATTGCGTTGGCTACTTACCGGATGCTCTCGCCGCGGCACGGGAGATGGCCGGCCAACCGCAAGCGGGCACCGTCCTGTTGCACCGTACCGGCGACGTTGCGCGGACGCCGTATGCGACCACGCCGAACGTCCCCATTCAGGCGAACTTGCTGCCGTTCAGCATGCCCGGCCTGGAACGCAGCAAGCTGCCGACGTTCCTCTATCTGTGGCAGCCCGACCCGACACTCGAACGACTCAGCGGCCGATAGCAGAAGGAATGTACTCTTCCGAGCCTGAAGCGTAAGCGAAGAGGATCCCTTCGCTTACGCTTCAGGCTCGGTGGATTGCGGCAAGGCTCTTGCCCTCCCCGCACGATCCGATTACATTCACATCTGGTGATTGATCGCCCGCCCACCTGCCTGCCGTCCCGCCGGATTGGTCCACCCCACCCGCCTTCGCAGGAGTTTCCGCATGTCGCGACGATTGCTCTGGTCCGCGGCGCCATTGTCGGCGTTGCTCCTCATGGTGTCGGCTTTCGCGGCCGACAATTTCCAGCCTCAGAAGTTCGATTGGCCGCAGTGGCAAGGGCAGGACCGCACGGCCGTCTCGCGCGAGACCGGCCTGCTGCAAGACTGGCCCAAGGAGGGACCGCCGCTCGTCTGGAAGCTCGATACGCTGGGCGGCGGCTACAGCACGCCCTCGATCGCGGCCGGCCGCATCTTCGGCATGAGCTATCGCGGCGACAACGAGGTCGTCTGGGCCTTGGAGGAAGCGACCGGCAAGGAACTCTGGTCGGTGCGCATCGCCACGGCCAACCGCAAGATCGGCTGCGGCGAGGGATCGCGCTGCACGCCGACGGTGGACGGCGACGTGCTCTACACCCTGGGCGTCAGCGGCGATCTCGTCTGCCTGGAAACGGCCACCGGCAAGGAACGCTGGCACAAGAACTTGCTCAAGGACTTCGGCGGAAAGGTCGGCGGTTGGCGCTACAGCGAATCGCCCCTGATCGACGGCGACAAACTGCTGTGTACGCCCGGCGGCAAGACGGCGACGCTCCTGGCCCTGAACAAGAAGACGGCCGAGACCATCTGGATGGCCGCGGTGCCGGGCGGCTCCGAGGCGGCCTATTCGTCAATCGTCGCCGCCGACGTGGACGGCCAGCGGCAGTACATCCAGTTCCTCGGCGCCGGCGTGGTCGGCGTGACGGCCGACGGCGGCAAGTTCCTGTGGCGCTATACCCATCCGTCGGCGGGCATCAACTGCTCGACGCCGATCTACCACGATCAATGCGTCTACGCGGCGGCGGCCTACCGCAAGGGCGGCGGGATGGTCCGACTGACCCGCGACGGCGACAAGGTCAACGCCCAGGAAGCCTACTTCCACGAGAACATGGAGAACCATCACGGTGGACTGGTGCTGGTGGACGGCTACCTGTACGGTGAGGGCAGCGGAAAGCTGGTTTGCCTGGAATTCAAGACCGGCAAGGAGATGTGGCGCGGCGACAAGCCGGGCAAAGGCTCGATCGCCTACGCCGACGGCCGGCTCTACTACCGCAACGAGGGCGGGCCGATCTACCTGGTGGAAGCCAACCCCGAGCGGATGGTCGTCCACGGCCGATTCGATCAGCCGAAGCGTTCGCGCAACGCGGCCTGGCCACACCCCGTCGTCGCCAACGGCAAACTGTACATCCGCGATCAGCAATATCTGTTTTGCTACAACGTCAAGCAGCACTAATACAAGCGCTCGGTGATGATGTCTCGTTTAGCCGCGACGCGCAGCGGAGCGCGGGATACTCCCGCGCTCCGCTGCGCGTCGCGGCTAAACGAGACATCATCAGGTCCGTCATTTCTCACTGCGAGCCGTGCGATCTCACGGCGAAGTTGCTCGACCTGTTCCTCCAGCGCTCGCAAGCGCTGCTCCCGATCGCTCGAACGATCCGGGCCGGCCCGGCGCCGGTCGGGCGGCGGAGGCCCGTCGTTGACGCCGGAGCGATTCGTGCGCAGGTTCGTCAGGTTTTGTACTTCGAGATGGCTGTCGCCTTCCGGCCCGGTCTCCATCCGGCCCGTCACGCGGACGCGATCGCCCTTCGAGGCGATTTTCGCAAATCGATCCTCGCGGTGCGGCGGCCAGTGGATCACGGTGCCATCCTCCAGGACGGCGCCGTCCACTTCCCCTCTCGGGGCGGACGTGAAGCGGCGGATCACGCCTTCGACCGTCTTGTCGGCCGAGGCGCTATCGATCCGCGCGAGGGCCGCGAGGGCCACGGGGACCACGACGCCGCGGCGGCGGGCCGTCGTCGTTGTTTTCGCGTGAGACCTTGGTGCGGAGGTTCGTCAGCGCGAACACTTCCAGGTGCGTGTCGCCTTCCGGACCCGTCTCCATCCGGCCGGTGACGCGGACGCGGTCGCCCTTGGCGATGATGCTCGTGAATCGATCTTCCAGGTGCGGCGGCCAGTGAATCACCGTGCCGTCGTCGAGCACGGCGCCGTCCACCTCACCTCGCGGGGCGGTCGTGAAACTCTTGATCGTTCCCTGCACCGTCCGAGCGTCGCGCCGCTCGGCGCTGCGCCCTCGTCTCCGCGCAGACGATTAGCAAGAGAAACGCCGACGCCAGTGCGGCCGCCGTGCGGACCCATCGGTTTCCCACGCCGCTTGCGCTTGGCCGAATCATAGAATCCTCTCCTCGTCATGCCGGGCGCCGAGCCGAAGCTCCCGGAACCAGGTAGGGGGTGTGGCTTTCTCAACGTGTCGCCTCAGCCCCTCGGCTCTCCAGGGAGGAATCGCTATCGCGATGCCAAAGGGAGGAGCGGGTCAACTCTCGAAGTGCGGATCGCCGGTCGCCTCACGGCCTCGACACCGACGGCTCGTTACAAGCGATAGATGGCAGGGAAGATAGGACGAACGAGTCCCGGCCGATCCATGGCGCGAAGACGTGCCGATTCGCTCGGAGCCGAAGCGGAATCACCCCCTCGGCGTGGGCGAAATCCCCCCGTCACCGGGGGCTTGGCGCCCGGCTTCGGAGGTTCGCCTACAGATGAAAGGCTTCCTTCAGACAGGCCAGCGCTTCCTCGCCGCGAGCGCGATCGACGACCACGCTGACGCGCACCTCGCTGGTGTTAATCATGCTGATGTTGATGCCGCGCTGGGCCAGGGCGCCGAACATGCGGCGGGCGACGCCGGTGTGCGTGCGCATGCCGACGCCGAGCACGAACAGCTTGGCGATGTCCGGCGTCGGCCGCGACGCGCGCGCCGGGATCGATCGGCGGCGACCACCGTCGCGCGTCACGTCCAGGGCGCGGTCGAGGTCGGCCTGCGGCACGCTGAACGACAGCTCGGCCCGGCCGGCCGCTCAGGTTCTGCACGATCATGTCCACGACGATGCCGCCGGCGGCCACCGCCTGGAAGACGCGCGAGCAGCTGCCCGGCTGGTCGGGCAGGTCGAAGACGGTGATGCGGCCCTGGTCGGTCGCCAGCAGCACGTCGCTGACGACGATGTCCTCCATGCTGGCCAGCTGCTGCGTCAAGGCGGCCAGGTCGCGGCCGGGCTTCGGCGCCACCGCGCCGCCGGGACGGCGCTGGAACTGGCCGGCTGCCCGTGCCGCCGGGCCGTGCCCGCGCCCGGACGCGGCTGATCCAGGCCGAACGCCTGATGGACCGCCCGCAGCGCCTTGACGCCGTCGGCTTGTGTCCGACCAGCACGGAAATCTTGATGTCGCCGGTCGTGATCATCTTCATGTTGACGTTCTCGGCCGCCAGGGCCGCGAACATCCGCTCGGCCACGCCGGTGTGCGTCCGCATGCCGGTGCCGACGATCGACACCTTGCTGACCTCCTCGTCGTACTCGACGCGTGGCGCCCAGCTCGGCGGCCAGCGGCCGCAGCACGTGCCAGGGTCGTCCGGCAGCTCGTTGCGCCAGCACGGTGAAGCCGATGGCCGCCCGGCCGCCGCTGCCGACGTTCTGGGCGATCATGTCCACGACGATGTTGCTGCTCGGCGATGGCGGCGAAGACGCGATGGCTGACGCCCGGCTGGTCCGGCACGCCGTTGAGCGACGACGCGGGCCTCGTCGCGGACCATGGCGGCGCCGCAGACGACCACGTCGCGCATCCAGTCCGCCTCCGGCACGATCCAGGTGCCCTCGGCGTCGCTGAACGAGCGAGCGCACCTGAACCGGCACGTCGAACTTCTTGGCGAACTCGATGCTGCGCGAGTGCATGACGCCGGCGCCGACGCTGGCCAGCTCCAGCATCTCGTCGTAGCTGATGGCGTCCATCTTGCGCGCCTCGGGCACGATGCGCGGGTCGGTGGTGTAGACGCCGTCCACGTCGGTGTAGATCTCGCAGTCGACGTCGCCGTTGCCCGGCTGGGCCGCATCGTGCTTCATGACGGCGGCCAGGGCGACGGCGGTGGTGTCGGAGCCGCCGCGGCCGAGCGTGGTGATGTTGTAGTTCTCGTCGATGCCCTGGAAGCCGGCCACGATGACGATCTGGCCCTCGTCCAGGGCCTGGCGCATGCGGGCCGTCGAGATGCTCTTGATGCGGGCCTTGGTGTGCGTGCTGTCGGTGACGATGCCGACCTGGGCGCCGGTGAAGCTGATGGCCGTCTCGCCGAGCGTCTGAATGGCCATCGCCATGAGGGCGATGGAGATCTGCTCGCCGGTGGACAGCAGCATGTCCATCTCGCGGGCCGGCGGCTGCTCGCTGATCTCGCGGGCCAGTTCGATCAGCTCGTCGGTGGTGTCGCCGCGGGCGCTGACGACGACGATGACCTGGTTGCCCGCCTGCTTGGCGCGGATGGCCCGCCGCGCCGCCGCCATGATCCGCTCCGCGTTCGCCACGCTGGTGCCGCCGAATTTCTGCACGACCAGACGCAAGGGTAGATCTCCAAAAAGTGATCAGCGGTCAGCGATCAGCGGTCAGCGATCAGCGATCAGCGATCAGCGATCAGCGATCAGCGATCAGCGATCAGCGATCAGCGATCAGCGATCAGCGATCGCGCAGCTTTTGTCCTTTGCTGATCGCTGACCGCTGATCGCTGACTGCTTTCTTTGTACTTCGCCGTCGCTCAGGCGGCAGCGCGGCGCGGCCGGGCCTGGAGGTCGAACAGGCCGAACACGTCGTCCTCGCTCAGGCCCAGCGATGGCGGCGGGCCGTTCTGCTCGATCAGCTCGTTGAACAGCTGCCGCTTCTTCTCCAGCACCTCGGCGATGCGTCCCTCGATGGTGCCCTGGCGTGATGAAGCGCGTCACGAACACCGGCGACTTCTGGCCCAGGCGGTGGGCGCGGTTGATGGCCTGGTCCTCGACGGCCGGGTTCCACCAGCGGTCGAACAGGAAGACGTAGTTGGTGAACTGCAAGTTCAGGCCGACGCTGCCGGTGCCGTAGCTCATCAGGATGACGTGCTTGCTCGGGTCGCTCTTGAAGCGGTCGAGGATCGCCTGCCGTTCCTTGTGCGGCACCTTGCCGTGGTACTGCAGCGGGCCGAACTGGCGCAGCGCCTCGGCCAGGTACTCCAGCGGCTCGACCCACTGCGAAAAGACGATGGCCTTGCGGCCGCTGCTCGGCCACCTCGGCCATGTCGGCCATCGAGCTGCTCGAGCTTGGCGCTCTGCCCGGTCCGCGGGTCGAAGTTGCAGATCTGCTTGAGCCGCATGACCAGCTCGAAGACGTGCTGCACGGTGATGGTGTCGCCCAGGGCGTTGAGGTGGACGACGCCTTCCTTCTCGGCCAGGTCGTAGGCCTCGCGCTGGGCCGGCGTCAGTTCCAGGTAGGCGTCGCGGATGATGCGCGGCGGCATGTCGGTCGCCACCTCTTCCTTGGTCCGCCGCAGGATGCAGTCGCTGGTCAGGGCCGGCAGCTGGCTTGGCCGGCGTCTCCGGCGGGATGCGGTCCGGATCGACGAAGGCGAAGATGTTGACCAGGTCGTCGATGCGGTTCTCGATGGGCGTGCCGGTCATGGCCCAGCTGCGGTCGCGGTGCAGGCTGCGCACCACCTGCGCCGTCTTCGACTCGCGGTTCTTGATGCGCTGCGCCTCGTCGAGCACCACCACGTCGAAGCGGACCTTCTCGTCGCCGACCTCGGCGGCGTCGCGGGTCAGCAGCTCGTAGTTGACCAGCTTGAGCGGGCAGTTGGAGACGTGCCAGGCGGCCCGCCGCGTCTGGGTGTCGCCGCCGATGACCTCGAAGGGCAGGTCCGGCGGCCCAGGTGCGCAGCTCGCGCGTCCAGTTGATGACCAGCGGCTTGGGGCAGACGACCAGGGCGCGGCGGATCAGGCCGGCGTGGAAGAGCAGCCGCAGCGCGACGATGACCTGCACCGTCTTGCCCAGCCCCATCTCGTCGGCGATGCAGGGCGGCGTGCCGCGGCATCAGGAAGGCGATGCCGCTTAGCTGGTAGGGATACGGCTTGAACGGCAGCGACACCTGCTTGCCGGCGAAGAGGTCCTCCAGCGGCGGCTGCAGCAGGTAGAGCAGGCGATCCTTGAACAGCACCGTCTCGCGCGGCGGCCGCAGCCGCGTTCGCCCTGGCTTGCTCGGCGGCTCAGACCCTTGCTCCGCCGGAGGAGTCGGTTCCGGCTCCAACTGGGCCAGGCGCGGCTTCGTGGCCGACGCGATTTGATCGGGCGGCGTCGGAAAACGCCAGCCCTGCGTGGTCACGTCCATGCCGAGCTTGCCCAGCGGCCGTATCCACGGCGGACTGTTCAGGAGCGTCGCTTGCCGGACCGTCACCTCCAGCGGCCGATCGAAACGCGGGAGGGTCCGCACTTCCACGGACAGCGCCAGGTCGATCTCGTCAATCGAGATGGACGGCAGCGCTTCGTCCGGGGAGGGAACCTCGGACGATGGCCCGCCCGTCGCGGACTCAACCCAAGTATTGGTCTCGGCTGGTGTCGGTATCATTCGGTGCGCGAACTATCCGCGAGAATCGATCTCCGTCGATAAAACCGGCAAGTCGGGAGGCGCCGGCAGTCTGGCGAAGCGCCGGCCTCCAGGCACCTCATAGATTCGGGTCGGAGAGGGGGAAGACTTTAAGGACGATTGCCTACGTTCCTTTCACGAATCAAGGTAACTCCAGGGCCGCTTTCAAGCAGGCATTCAACTGCCGTACTGCTGCGGGTAGAACGACAAGGAGGGGTCATCCCGGCAAGTCCTGGATCCCAGTCCGCATCTGCCCGAGATGGGTCCGTGTGAGGATCGGCGACTCGTGGTGGAGCTTCCGACAATGGCGTATAATAAGGGAGGACTACCTATCGCCTGCGGGGAGGCCCAATGCATGAGCTACCGTTCTCTCTCCCGTCCTCGGGCGATCCTGACGTTAGCCGTTCTACTTTTGGCGGGCCGTCCGGTTTGGGCTCAGCCTCAAACCACCGTGACGCCGCGCGCTGCTGCCCCGCCCGGTGGCGGCAGCCCGATCTCTCCCTTCCTGTTCGGTCCGCGCGCCTATCCCTACCTGGCAACGGCACCGAGCAGTTTCACGCCTGCACCGTCGGCCGTCCAGATCAGCAGCGGAATTTACCGTGGACCTTCCCTGGGTTCAACCGTCTCCCCTCCTCCGGCGCTCGGTCTGAGCCAGTCGATGCAGAACCAGCCGAGGATAGGAGCGTTCGTCGGCTTTGCCCCCCTGTCCTCCCTGGCCCTGACCGACCCGAATTCACTACTGCCCGGAGGCAATTACAAACCGACACCGGACAACCGCGCCCATATCTGGCTGCGCGTGCCGGCCGATGCCCAGGTGTGGTTCGGCGGTAAGGAGACGAAACAGACCGGCGCGTTGCGCCTGTACGATACGCCGCCCTTGACTCCCGGCGAGAAGTATCACTACGAGGTGCGCGTTCGCTGGATGAAGGATGGCAAACCGATCGAGGAGAAGCGACGCATCGCGGTTGAGGCCAGGGATTGGCTGCGCTTCGATCTCACGCCATCGACCGCTCCCTAAGGCCGCGTCCTCGAATAACTTCGTTTAGCCGCGACGCGCAGCGGAGCGCGGGATACTCCCGCGCTCCGCTGCGCGTCGCGGCTAAACGAGGAAGTCATTCGTGGACGCATCACGCTTCCGGCTCGGACTGTTCTCGTCATCTCCGTAAGACCGGATAAAGCCGAATTTATCCTGCGGTCCTCATCGACGGCCCCGCGCCAACGGTTATAATCCACAAAGGCTCGCGAATTTGAGCAAGAGTTGTCGTTGGTGGGAAGGGGGGCCGGCCGGGCGATCCCGGAAGAGCTTCCGGTCGGCCGAGGTCTGCAATAAATGCGATTTCATAAGACTTCGCGGCCCTTTACCGATAAGAAATAGACGTGATAATCGGCAGAGCAGGCAGGACCATCATTGGGGAACGACAAAAGAAGATGACTGGGCAAATCGGTCGAGCTACCACCTGTCCGGCGTGGGATAGGAGATTCAGGATGCGGTCAAGGCTTATTCCGCGGGATGCTCCGCTCGGATGTGTGTGGATCCTGCTGGGCCTGCTCGGCCTGATCCTGAACACGACTTCGGCATCCGCCCAGTCGGCCTCCAGGAGCCTTCCACCCCCGATGCCGCCGGCCGGCGCCGCCGAGGAAGCGCCGCCGCCCCGGCGGGCGAATTCCCCGACCGACGCCGCGCCCTCCCTGCCCGTCCTGTCGCTGGCGGACGCCCTTCGCTGGACCATCGAGCATAATCCGCAGTTGGCCCTCGTGCGCAAACAACGAGGCATCGCCCAGGCCGGTATCGTCATCGCCAAGACGTATCCCTTCAATCCCATTATTCAGGACTTCGTCTGGGGTTCGATGGGACCGTATCCGGCCGTCACCAATCGCGTCTTCAACGAGCACACGACGCGGTTGGACCTGGAGTTGCGCGGCCAGGGCAAACATCGGCGGACCCAGGCGCAGGCGGCCCTGTCGCGCACCGAGTGGGAAATCGCGGCCCAGGAAGTCCTCATCGCCATTCAGATGGTGCGGGCCTTCGATACGGTGCTGTATCGCCAGGAGAAGCTGCGCATCCAGGAGGACATGCTGCGCCTGCAGGGGCAGGTGATGGAAAAGGTTGAGCCGTTGGTTCAACAGGGCCATCTGCCGCGCACCGAATTGATGCTGGCGCGGGCGGACCTGGTGGATGCGAAAACCGCGTTGGGTCCGGCCCGCAATCAGCTGGTCGTGGCCGGCAACGATTTGCGTCGCCTGCTGGGCATGGTGGACGAAAACTTGACGCTGGATGGGACACTGGAAACGTCTCCTCCCAAGCTGGAAGCGGCGGAGTTAGTGGAGGAGGCCAAGCAGCGGCGGCCCGATCTGCGTGCCCTGGAGGTGGCCGTCAAGGAAGCGGAGGCGGCGCTGCAGCTGCAGATTGCCAACCGCTACGGCAATCCTTCTCTCGGTCCCGCCGCCGAAGTGAACGAGACCAGTGTCGCCTTCGCGGGCATGTGGCTCATCTGGAGTCCTCCCGTCTTTAATCGACGCAAGGGCGAAATCATGCAGCGACAGGCCGACGTCGCACGGGCCATGCAGGCCGTTCGCTCCCTGGACGTCACCATTCAGCAAGACGTGTACGCGGCCCTGAGTCGGCTGGACTCCGCTGTCGAGTTGGTCCGGACGTTTCGCACGGAGACCATCCCGGCCGTGGAAAGCGCCCGCGAGGGGTTCGATCAGTTGTTCGCGCGGGGAGAACCCAATGTGACCCTCGCCCGCGTCATCGCCATTCGCCAGCGCTTGATCCAGACGCGCAGCTCCTACCTCGACGCCCTGTTGGAATTGAGTCAGGCGTGCGCCGACCTGGCCGCGGCCATTGGCGATCCGTCCCTGGCGCTGCCGCTCCCGAAATAATAGTTCTGAGTTCTGAGTTCTGAGTTCTGAGTAAAAAGACCTCGGGATCCTCCGACTCAGAACTCAGAACTCAGAACTGGGAACTGGGAAATTGTGCTGGAGCCGTACTCATGAAGCCACACCGTTTGGGTTTGCTCTTCGTCACCGGCCTCTTCGGTCTCGGTCCCCTGGGTTGCCACAAGGCGTCGCCACCGCCGGAAGAGGAGGTCAAGGCGCCCGTCAAGGTCGTGACGGCCCAGCGCGTGTCCCTGGGCGAGCACACGGAATTGCTCGGCGCCACGCAGACCTTGCCGCAGCACGCCGCCCGCGTCACCGCTCCGGTGGAAGGCCATGTCCTGTGGGCGTTGAGCGATGGCTCCGGCCCGGCCGTGGTCGAGGGCCAGCACGTCGAAAAAGGGCAGGTGATCGTGCAACTGGACGATCGCATCATTCGGGCCAACCGTGCCAAGACGGAGGGCATGTTGGAAGACCTGCGGGCGCAGAAACGGCAGGCGGACATCGCCGTGCAACTGGCCCAGCTGGAGCGCGATCGACTGGAGACCCTTCTCCCCGGCGGCAACGGCGCCATCCCCCTGGTGTCGAAGGTGGAGCTGGAGAAAGCGAGCCTGCTCTACAAAGACGCCGAGGCCAAGCGAAACGCCGTCCTGGCCAAGGAGAAGTCCTTGCACGCCGATCTCGACGTGCTGGACGTGCAGCTGGAATTCCACAAATTGCGCGCCCGATCGCGGGCCGACTCGGCACCGTCCAGGCCGTGCCGGGACAGACCCTGCCCATCGGCACCTCGGTAGCCGACGTGGTTGATCTGCGGGAAATCGATGTCGTCTGCGTCGTCCCGCCCGACAGCGCCGCCAAACTCGCCCTCGGCCAGTCCGCCCGGCTGGAGATGAATCAGGGTCCGGCGCTCTCCACGAGTCCGGCCCCGAGGGTAAGGTGGTGTTCATCGCTGTCCAAGCCCAGGCGGACACGGGCAATTTTCTCGCCAAGGTCCGCTTCCCCAATCCGGACCTGCGTCTCCGCGCCAACATGGTCGTGCGCGTCCAGGTGTTGACGCAGCCCGAAGAAGAACGGCTGACCATCCCCGAAGCGGCCGTGATGGAGGACCTGAATCAGCCCTTCGTCGTCGTGGTCGAGGATGTCAAGACGGAGAAGGACAAGGAGGGGCACGACCAGAAACTCGGCGAGGCCCGCAAGCTCCAGGCGGTCCTCGGTATCCGCGACCGCGAAAAACACCTGGTAGAGATCCTCGGCCTGGAAGACCCGGAGAAGAAAGAGAAAGTCCCCTTGGACGATCTTTTATTCGTCATCGAGGGCGGCCGCGGTTTGCACAATGAGGATGCCGTGCGCGTGGAAGAACCCGAGGGCAAGGAAGAAGCGGACGGCAAGGAAAAACCGGCGGACAAATAAAGGACGATTTCCCTCCGACTAGCCCGAAGCGCGAGCGACGGGTCTTTCCGCCCGTCGCTTGCGCTTCGGGCTGGTTTGGCAATAGAGGCGCTCTTCATCATGTGGAACCTGGCATCCCGAGCGAAGCCGTACTTCGGCGCCGTTGTGCTGACCGCCGCCTTGCTGACCGCTGGCGGCATCTACAGCGCCCTACGTATGCCGAGCGGCGTCTACCCGGAAGTCACCTTTCCCCGTCTCGCCGTCGTGGCCAAGAAGCCGGGACTGGCCGTGCCCAACATGGAGGTGATGGTCACGCGGCCGCTGGAACTGGCCGTCAGCGAGGTCATCGGGGTCGAGCGTGTCCGCTCCAAGACCATCCGCGGCGGTTGCGACATCTCCGTGGACCTGGCCGCCGGCACGGACATCGCCCGCGCCGAATTGTTGGCCTGGAACCGTATCGGCGCCGCCCGCTCCTCAATGCCGCCGGACGTGGAACTGACTGTCGAGCGCATGACGCCGGCGGTCTTCCCCATCATGTCCGTGGTGCTCAGCGGCGGCGAGGGCCCTTCGCAGCTACGCGACTACGCCTTCTACCAGTTCGCCCCTCGACTGAAGAACATCCCCGATGTCTATCGCGTCAGCGTCGCCGGCGGCGATTTTCGGGAGATCGAGGTCGAGGTCAAGCCCGACGCCCTGCTGGCCGCCGGCCTGAGCGCCGCCGACCTCGCCGACCAGATTGGCAAGGCCCATCGTCTGGAGCCGGTCGGCCGCATCGAGCGTGGCCGAGACGCCTACACGGTCATCGTCAACACCCAGGGAAGCAGCGCCCGCGAGATCGAGGAGTTGATCGTCACGACTCACAGCAATCAGCCGCTGCGGGTGCGCGACGTGGCCAGCGTCAAGGTGCTGTCTCAGGACCGCGTACATTCGGTCGGCTTCGCCGGGCAGGACGCCGTCGTCGCCACCATCTTCCGCAGCCCCGGCGGCAACACGCTCAACATCTCCCGGGCCGTCAAGGAGATGCTGGACCAGCAGTCGCTGCCGGCCAACGTCAAGGCGACGGTCGTTTACGACCAGGCGCGCTTCGTCAGCACCGCCATCGACAACGTGCGCGACGCCATCCTGGTTGGCGGCCTGTTCAGCATCCTCATCCTGCTGGCGTTCCTGCGCAGCTGGCGCGCGACGCTCATCTCGGCGCTGGCCATCCCGACGACGTTGGCCATCACCTTTCTGTTCCTGCACTGGTATGGCGAAACGCTCAACCTGATGTCGCTGGGCGGCCTGGCCGTGGCCATCGGCCTCATTATCGATGACACTGTGGTCGTCATCGAGAACATCGCTCGCCATCTCGCCCCGGCGAAAAGGGTGAAGGGCGAGGCCGCCTCTCTCTCCGGGAACGGCCAGACGGCCGCGAATGGCGAGGCAACGGCGAGCGGCCAACCGGCGGCGGTCCCGGTCCCGTCCGACCCGATCGATGCGGCTTCCGGCGAAATCACCGGGGCCGTCATCGGCTCGACGTTGACGACGGTGCTGGTGTTCGTACCGCTGGCCTTCATGGCCGGAGTCTACGGCCAGTTCTTTGCCTCGCTGAGTCGGGCGCTGTCGATCGCCGTCCTCGTGTCGATGGTCATCAGTCTCACCCTGGTTCCCGTCTTCGCGGCCAAGTTCCTGGCGGGCAAGCCGATGCCCCAACCCGGCCCGATCTATCGCTTTTTCGCCAACGTCTACGAATTCTTCCTGGCCATCGCCCTCCGCTTCCCCTGGATCACCCTGACTCTCTCGGTGGCCGCCGTCTTCGTGGGTATCGTCCTCTACACCGGCATCCCCGATCCTCACCGCGAGAAGGCCGGCGACGAGCCTCTGGTTCCGGGAGTGCAGACCGGCCTGATGCCCGCCATGGACGAAGGCGCCTTCGTCGTGGACTATTTCGCTCCGACCGGCACTCCCCTGGAGCGGACGGAAGAGATGGTGCGCACCATCGAGCACATTCTGCTGGAGAACCCAGACGTGCAGGTCTACGTTCGTCGCACCGGGACCCAGCTGGGCATGTTCGCCACCCGAACCAACACCGGCGACATCCAGGTCGTGTTGCGACCGGCCGAGAACGATCCGGTCAGCCTGCTCCGCAAGCCGGTTCGTCCTCCGTTCGAGGAGATCGAGAAGGACATGATGGAATGGGGCAAGGAAGCGGCCGCAAGCAAGTACGGTTCCCATTTCAGCGAGGAACAGGCGCTCAAGGAGGGCAAGGCCGTCGTTTGCTCGAAGTATCGTCGCCGGCCGTTGAAAGCGATCATGGAGGAGATCGAGGACCACATCAAGGAGCATTACAGCGAGCATCAGCTCCAGTTCGAGCTGATCCAGATCATGGAGGATGAGCTGAACGACCTGTCCGGATCGAATCGGCCCATCGAGGTGAAGCTGTTCGGGCCGGACTACGGCGAGTTGCGACGGCTGGGGACCGAAGTGGCGGAGATGCTGGAGACCAAGAGCAAGGAGAAGGGCGGCGGCCTGAAAGAGATCAACAGCAACGTCTTCGCCGGCAACCCCGACCTCATGATCGAGGTGGACAAGGTACGGGCGGCGAACCTGGGACTGCCGGTCCAGGAAGTGGAACGGCAGCTGAAGGCGATCTATTTCGGCCAGGTGGCCACGCAGGTCCGCGAATCCGCCGAGCGCATGACGGACGTGCGCGTCCGCTATCCCGACCGTCTCCGCTTCGGCGTGGGCGGCTTCAATCCCGAAAGCGTCCTCAGTCCGTGGATCCTTCTCCCTGGCACCGCGCCGGCGTCTTCGGGCGGGCCGACGATTGCCCTGTCGGGATTGGCTCGCGCCGTGCCGTTGTCCGCCGTGGCGCGCGTGGACCGCATCCGCACGCCCGACGAGCAGGTGCGCGAGAACCAGCAGCCGGCCGTCATCATCAACTCCGAGATCGACGAAGCGAAAACCGGCCTGGGCGCCGCCGTGAGCGACATTCGCCGCTGGATGGCCGACGTCCATATGCCTGCCGGTTATCGCTGGGAGCTGGGCGGACATTACCTCAAACAGCAGGAAGCCTTCGACACCCTGGCCCTGGTCATGGTCGTGGCCGTCTTGCTGGTCTTCATCATGCTGGCCTTCCAGTTCCGCTCGGTCGTGCTGCCGCTGTTGATCTTCCTGACACAGCCGCTCTCTCTGGTGAGCGGCTTGTTCGCCCTGTGGATCACGCATACGCCGCTGAACGTCTCCAGCTACATGGGGGCCATTCTGCTGATCGGCCTGGACATGAAGAACGGCATCCTGCTGGTCGAGTACATCCAGCAGCTGCGCAGCGAAGGCATGGAATTACGACCGGCCCTCTTGCTGGCGGGGCGGACGCGGTTTCGGCCGATCTTGATGACGAGCCTGGCGGCCATCCTCGGTCTGTTTCCGCTGGCCCTGGGCATCGGGCCGGGCGCGCAGATGCAGCAACCGTTGGCCATCATGGTCATCGGCGGGTTGACCGCGAACATGCTGTTCACGCGCATGGTGATTCCGGTCGGCTACCTGGTGCTGGAGAGGCGGAAAGTCTCGAAGGTGGAGCGGCCGATCCACGCTCCGGTCAGCCAGCCGGTTGCCAGCCACTAAAGTCGGTTGGTGTCCTCCCCGGGAGCGCGGGCGTCCCGCCCGCCCCGTTTCCTTACGCGGATGCTCGGGCTACTCGTCTCCGACGCAGCCACCAGCGGAGGAGGAACGCCGGGACGAGCAAGGCCACGACAACGGTGAGGGCGGAAATCACCGGATTGGACTCGACGATCACCCACCAACCTTCTCGCCAGTGCGTTCCCACTCGCGGCTCATCGTAATACTTGCGGACGAATTCTTCTTCGGGGTTTTTGCCCTGCTCGATCCAGGTCAACTCGTCCTGCCGAACCTTCTCGTACCACGCCTCGGCCTCGGCTAACTCTTGCCGGAACGACGCTTCCAATTCCTCCAGCGTCAGCTCCGAGGGCGTCAACGAGATGTTTAACGGGCTTTTCGTCTGCATGTACAGGGCCGAACGGGCCTTGTTCTGGTACGCCTGCCTGGCCCTCTCGTCGGAGACCTCGTAGGACGCCTTCAAATAGGACCGCGCCCCCAACCGCTTGGCATCCGCAGCATTGTTGCGATTGACGAGGAGGTCTGCCAGGGTCTCCAGAAGCACCGGTGAGGCGTGGTTGCCGAACCGCATCATGCCCAGGATGCCCTTGACGGCAAGCCACCGATCTTCGGGGTCCAGGGGTGCCTTCTGCTTCGTGTTGAGGAAGTCGAAGAAGGTGGTGGGAGTTTCTGCCCCGCTCAACGGCAGCGGTGTCATACTACCACGTCGGCGAGTGAGGACGTATTCGACAACGAGCCGTTGATACTTCTCCCGTCCGAAGTGAGCATCGGGGTTGATCCGCAGCGCCTTGTCGATGTGCTCCAATCCCTTCTCCAGCTGGCCATCGTGGATGTAGAAGGTGCCCAGGTTGGCCTCGGTCTCGTACAGCCCCGATTTCCTACTCTCCTTGTCGAGCATGGTCTCGATGGCTTTCTGGTGCCGGCCGGTCTTGTCGTAGGCGACGGCCAAATCGTCGTAGAGGGCCGGGTTGTACGGGTCGCTCTCCAGCTTTTGCAAACGGTCGCGGATACGCCATTCATAGAACTCCGTAGAGTGGCGGAGGAACTTGCCGGTGATGAGTTCGAGCGTATCGGGGAAATGGCTCCGTTCTTGCAAGAGGGTGTCATAGTCCCACATGCAAGCGAAGACGAGGGATGGAAACAACACGCCGGCCAGGGCCAGCGGCACGGATGAGCGGAGCGATAGCATCGGAGGGCCTCCTCGGGAGGATACGTTGCCGTGATTATGGCAGAACAACGACAACAATCAAGCGACGAGAGAGTCCCCATTGCGTAAAGGACAATTTAGATTAAGTTTGTACTTCTAAATCCATGCTATTCATTCCCGGCACCCTTTCTCCTCTAACGCCCCTGTTACTCTGGCGTGCGTTTCCGTCGTGGAGTAATTTGGAAATGGATCGTGCCCAAGAGGTTGGACATGAACGATCATCCGAATCAGCACATACGGGAGGCTGTGGATTACGCCCTCGGAAAGGGTTGGCGGCTGGTGAAATCCGGGCCGCGCGCTCATGCTTGGGGACGGTTATACTGCTCGGCGCAAACGCGGGGCGGCTGCATACTTAGCGTCTACAGCACGCCGCGCGTACCCGAAAACCACGCTCGCTACATTCGTCGTCGCGTCGATGTTTGTCCGCACTAGCCCCCGGATGGGGCCAAGGAGTGACGCTTATGAAGACTTACGAATTTGACGTCGTCTTGAGGGATGTATCGGAGGTGACCGACGACCAGGCGGATAGACTGTTCGCGGCCGGTTGCGACGATGGCACGCCGGCTGCCTGCGCGGGCGTGGCCTGGATTCATTTCGACCGGGAAGCAACCTCGCTGGAAGAGGCGATTTTCTTGGCCGTCGCGCAGGTTCAAGCGGCCGGGTTGGTGGTGTCCAAAGTGGAGTTGGACGCGGACGCGGCGGTGTCCCTGGGGGCGTAAACGACGCCGCTATTATTGGGGTGGTACGAAATCCGCCATCCACAGCTGCGACGGCTGCCGGCCGTCTCGCGTCGAGGTCCACATAATCTTCCTGCCGTCGCGGCTGAACACCGGCAGCACGTCGGTCCCCGGAGCGAAGGTCAACCGGACCTTGTTGGGAAGAGGCCTGGAGTCTTCTGATTTTTCGTCAATGTCCATCCAGTAAAGGTCATAATTCGGCCGGCCGGGCACGGCATGGTTGGCGCCGGCGTAGACGATGTGCCGGCTGTCCTTGTACCAGTACGGTCCCCACTGCACCCAGTTCAGGTCGTCCGTCAGCGCCCGCTCGCCGCTGCCGTCGGCGTTGATGACGAAGAGTTGCAGGTGGTCCTTCTTTTTGCGGTCGCTGCGGAAGATGACGCGCCGGCCGTCGGGCGAGAAGAATGGACCACCGTTGTAGCAGCCGGGTGCGTGCGTCAATTGGCGGACGTTGCGGCCGTCGCGGTCCATGACGTACAGCTCGAAGTTTTCCGGGCCGCTGCGGTTGGAGCAAAAGACGATGTGCCGGCCATCGGGCGAATAACTGCCCTCGGCATCGTAGCCGGGCGCGTCGGTCAGGCGCTTCAGCTCCGTGCCATCGGGGTTGGACTCGAAGATGTCGAGGTGTGGATCGAAGTCCCATTTGTAGCGGCGGCGCTTGCCCGACTGGCGATCCTCTTCGCGCTGGCGGTATTCTGCGTCGTACTGCATTTTGGCGTCCGGGTCGAGATGACTGCTGGCGAAGATTATCTTCTTGCCATCGGGCGAGAAGTAAGAGCAAGTGGTCTTGCCGACGCCGGGACTGACGCGGCGGGCGCGGCCGGTCTCCAGGTCCTGGACGAAGATTTGATAGAAGGGATTGCCGCTGTCCTTCTCCTCGGCCTGGAAGATGACCCGCTTGCCGTCGGGTGAGAAGTAGCCCTCGCCGGCGCGAACGAAGTCACGCGTCACCGGACGGACGTGGCGCAGGTGGACGGACTCGGCTTGTTGCCAGTCGGCCGGTTCGGCGGCGAGCAGGGAGAAGACCAGCCAGGCGTACATGCGCGTGCTCCTTTACGGTCAGGCTCTTGAATGCGGCGGCGGTTTCCTCCACCATTATAGGAGAAAGCCCCTCCACCCGAATGGGCAGCGACGGGACAACACGGGAGCGACCAACGGATGGCACCCTTTCTGCGCGGCGTGTGGGCGGATGAGCAGCCGGGAGCGCCGCTGATCGGCAACAATAGCCTGTTCTACAGCGTGGCCGGCGGCGTTCTGCTGGCGCTGCTGCTGTTGTTCCGCTGGGTGCGCCGCGGTCGGGAGTGAGCCGCTGATGATGGATGAATTGCGTACACGACTGGCACCGCTGACGGATTGGATACCGCCTGAGCTGCGCGACCGGCTCGACGTGGAAGTCTGGTGGTTGATCTTTCTCGCCGTTGGTCTGCTGCTGTTGCTATTCGTCGGCCTGTTCCTGCGCAGCCTGATGCGATCCGTCTTCCGTCGCCGAGGTCCGGCGGCGCCCTGGGACCGCGAGCTGCGCGAGGATCTCGACGCGTGCCCACTCCCGGCGCGGCCTCCCGGCGACCGCATCCTGTACGCCTACCATCTGCCGGTACGGCTGCGACTGGTCATCGTGGCGGGGTCCGGCAAGGAGGCGGACGTGGACGCCACGGCCATCGAGAAACTGCTGGACCGCATCGTGCCCGGCCTGGGAGGCATTGCCGCGCGCGATCGGCCGCGCATCCGTGTCTGGCCGCCGCAGTTGAGCCAGCAAGGTTTCCTGGCCACCTTCCATCGCTGTACGCCGCGGCCCGAGCCGGACGGCGAACCGTCGCGCTGGCTGCTGATCGCCGGTCGGGCGCTGCTGGGCCGACAACCCGTCCTCCTCGGTCTGGGGCTGTGGGCGGATGAACCTCACACCCTCGGCCGTGTCCATCTGGAGCCGCACCAGTGGCTCGACGTGTTGCGGTTGCGTTCCGTCTCGGCGTGAGCGATCCTCCATCATGGAATTGCGCCTCGATCATCTGCTGCGGAAGTTGCGCGAGCAACCCGTCCCCATCCTCGAAGCCATCGACCGCGATCCGATGCTGCTCAAGCGCACGAGCGGCCCTCTCGTGCTGGCCAACGCCAGTCAGGCGTTGTACACACCGCAGCAGGAGCATCAGCTCTACGCCAAGGGTATCGTTTATCGCCGCGATCCCTACCGCCTCGTGTCGCTGCCGCTGGTCAAGATCTACAACCTCGGCGAGCGTAACGTCACCATCGCCGACCTGGCCGCGCTGACGGACGAGCCACAGGTGCGCCTGCGCTTCCTGCGCAAAATCGACGGCTCGCTGGTGCAGATCTTCCGCCACGATGGCCGCGTCTGGTTCACGACGCGCGGCCTGATCTCGGAAGAAGGGACTAGGGGCGAGGGAATAGGGACTAGGGAAGAAACCTCTTCCCTAGTCCCTATTCCCTATTCCCTATTCCCTTCTTCTTTCGATTATCTCGGCGCCGCTCGCCGCCTCGCCGCCCAGCGCTATCCGCGCCTGCTCGACGACGCCCGGTTGCTCGACGGCCGCACGCTGATCTTTGAATTGATCCATCCGGCCGTGCAAAAGGTGACGAGCTATGGCCCACGGATGGACCTCATTCTCTTGGCCTGCCTGGACGTGCGCCGCCTGGCCTACGCTGCCTACCCGGAGGTCGCCGCACTGGCCGAAGCTCATGGCTTGACCGTGGTGGACGCGCTGACGCCGGCCGGGGCAACGCTGGCCGAGCAGATCGAAAGCCTGTTGGCGGCGCTGGCCGGCACCGACCAGGAAGGCAGCGTCCTCCAGTTCGAGCGCCCCGACGAAGTTATCTACCGCGTCAAGGTGAAATCGCCCGCCTATCTCCGCCTGATGCGAGCGATGGCGGAATGCACCTACGAGCGCCTGGCCGCGCTCCTTGACGAGCATCCGCACCGGGCGAGCTGGGCGGAAGTGGAGGCACTGCTGAAAGAGCGAGGCCGCGAAGAGGTACCGGAAGAGGTGCTGGCGTTTTATCGGCCGCATTACGAACGCTACACCGCCTACCTCGCCGACTGCGACCGACTGCGGCAGTGGGCCGAACAGGTGTACGGTCAGCTCGAAAAACAACTCGGCGATCGGGAGGACCGAGGCACGCCAGCGTATCGCAAGGCGTTCGCCGCCCTGGTCGGAGCGTATCCGTATGCCGGTCTTCTCTTCGCCGCCCTGGACGGACGACTGGACCGGCAGCGTGTCCGCCAAATGGTCCGCGATCCGGAGCAAGCTCGACGGGCCTTGCGGGCCGTGGAGCAATCTTTCGGAGCCTGAAGCGTAAGCGAAGAGACGGCAACCTTCGGTTGCCGTCTCTTCGCTTACGCTTCAGGCTCGGACAAGCGTTCGTTTGTTCCGGCACTCGGAGAGGCAAACCATGAGGCCGGTTGCCTCGTCTATTCCAGGGGGCGGTTCTCCGACGCGCGGGCGGAGATACTGCCTTCACGGTACGGAACGCTACCTTCGGTCAAGGGTGGGACGAACATGCACGGCAAACGGGCGTCGATCGTTCTCGGTGTTACGCTGGCTTTCGTGTCGGCGGGGTCTGGCTGTCGGCCGCGGATCGGCCGGCGCCGGCGCGGCGAGACAACCTCATGAAGACCTTCCATGCGGGCAATTTCAAGGACGCCTACGACGGTCTGCGCAAGCTGGCCCTCGACCCCAAGGACGACCCGGCCAAGGTCGGCGACGATCTCCGGACCGGCCATCACCTGCCTGCAACGGCTGGGCCGCTCCGACGAGATCGACGACTTCCGCGAGGCCGTCATCGACGCCCACAAGAAGAACTGGCGGCTGCTGGAGACGGCCGCCGAGACGCTACGCCAGCAACCAGATGGAGCATTCGGCTTCATCGTGGCCGGCAAGTTCTATCGCGGCCACAAGCACGGCGGCGGCCGCTACGTCGGCACGATGGAGCGCGACCGCGTCCGCGCCCTGCAACTGATGCAGCAGGCACTTGCCGTTGACAGCCAAGGAGAACGACAAGCCCGCCCTGGCTCGCTTCCACCTGCACTTCGCCCAACTGCTGCTCCACGGCGCCGGCTGGCACGACGCCTGGCGGCTGCAATACCTCACCGACCTCAGCAAACTGCCCGACTACGAGGAGGGCTATTTCTGGAATCGCGGCGACACGCGCGGCGCACCGGTCGATGCCAAGGGCGATCCGATCTACTACCACGTGCCCAAGAGCTACGAGGCGGCCGCCAAGCGACGGCGAACGCTGGCGCTGGATGCTGTCGCAGGCGGCCGAGTTCGATCCGGCCCGCGTCGGCGAGGTCGACATGCAGCTGGCCAACTTCTTCCGCTCGCAGTTCGGCGTGCAGACGATGGCGCAGTTCGGCTACGGTTTCCGCGGCGACGCCAACGGCGACAAGAAGAGCGGCACCTTCGCCCTGCACACGCTCAAGGACGACGAGACCATCGCCAAGCTGGCCACCGGCATCAAGCGCTTCACGCTGCCCGACGAGTTCAACTGGATCAAGATCGACGAGCGCGTCGCCGGCCGCGGCAAGAGCCAGCCCGGCGAGCAGGCCCGCGACCTGCTCGCCCAGGAATACGAGGATCGCCGCCAGTACGTCAAGGCGGCCGAGGCGTGGAAGAAGGCCATCGAGGAGTACGGCGCCGGCCACGACGAGTTCCGCCAGAAACGGCTCGACCAGATCGTCGGCAACTGGGGCCGCTTCGAGCCGGGCGCAGATGCAGCCGGCCGGCAAGAAGGCCATCGTCGATTTCCGCTTCCGCAACGGCAAGAAGGTGTCCTTCGAGGCCCACGCCATCAAGGTCGACAAGCTGCTCGACGACGTGAAGGCCTACCTCAAGAGCAACCCCGGCCAACTCGACTGGCAGCACGATGAACATCGGCAACATCGGCTATCGCCTTGTCGAGCAGAACCAGCAGCAGTACCTCGGCGACAAGGTCGCCGCCTGGGACGTGGACCTGAAGCCGCGTCCGGCCCACGTCGATGACCGCATCACGGTCACGACGCCGCTGGACAAGCCGGGGGCCTACCTGCTGACGGCGACGATGGAGGGCGGCAACGTCAGCCGCATCATCGTCTGGGTCAGCGACACCGTCATCGTCAAGAAGCAGCTCGACGGCCAGACGTATTACTACGTCGCCGACGCCGTCACCGGCCAGCCGATCGCCAAGGCCGACGTCGAGTTCTTCGGCTGGCAGCAGCAGCTAGTGCAGCCCAATCCGAACCGCTGGCGCGTCGATACCACCGCCTTCAACGACAGCACCGACGCCGACGGCCAGATCATCGTCGGTCAGGCGAAACTGCCGCAGGACCACCAATGGCTCATCACCGCCCGCAAGGCGAAGGCCGGCGCCAACGGCGCCGACCGCTTCGCCTACCTCGGCTTCACCGGCATCTGGTACGGCCGGACATTACGACCCCGAGTACAACGCCGACCAAGGTGTTCACCATCACCGATCGGCCGGTGTATCGGCCGGAGCAGAAGGTGCAGTTCAAGGCGTGGATCGAGCACGCCAAGTACGACCAGGCCGACAACTCCGCCTTCGCCGACCAGGCGTTCCCGGTCCGCATCCACAACCCGAGGGCGAGAAAGTCCTCGAGAAGAACTTCACGACCGACGACTACGGCGGCCTGGCCGGCGAGTTCCCGCTGTCCAAGGGCGTCATGCTCGGCGTCTACTCGCTCCAGGTCTGCGATCCGCCGGCAACCGAATCTTGGCGGCGGCAACTTCCGCGTCGAGGAGTACAAGAAGCCGGAATTCGAGGTAAGGTCGAGGCGCCGAAGGAGCCGGTGCGCCTGGGCGAGAAGATCACGCCACCATCAAGGCGAAGTATTACTTCGGCGCGCCGGTCGACGCAGCGCCAAGGTCAAGTACAAGGTGCTGCGTACCAGCTACAGCAACCGCTGGTATCCGACGCGGCAACTGGGACTGGTTCTACGGCGCCGGCTACTGGTGGTTCGCCGCCGACTATCCCTGGTATCCCGGCTGGCGCGAGTGGGGCTGCAAGCGTCCCGTGCCCATCCTGGTGGGGCCGCGGACAGGAACCGCCGGAGGTCGTGCTGGAAAACGAGGTCGAGATCGGCGCCGACGGCACCGTGAAGATCGCCATCGACACCGCGCCGGCCAAGGAACTGCACGGCGACCAGGACCACCAGTACTCGATCACGGCCGAAGTGGTGGACGAGTCGCGCCGCACCATCGTCGGCACCGGCAACGTGCTGGTGGCCCGCAAGCCGTTCCAGGTCTTCGCCTGGCTCGATCGCGGCTACTACCGCGCCGGCGACACGGTGAAGGCCAGCTTCCGCGCCCAGACGCTGGACCGGAAGCCGGTCGAGGGCAAGGGCGAGCTGACGCTGTTACCGCATCACCTACGACGAGAACAACAAGCCGGTCGAGAAGGCGGTGCAGACGTGGAAGCTGGACACCGACGCCGAGGGCAAGGCCAGCCAGCAGGTCAAGGCCGCCGAGCCGGGCCAGTATCGGCTCTCGTACAAGCTGACCGACGCCAAGCAGCACACCATCGAGGGCGGCTACGTCTTCGTGGTCCGCGGCGAGGGTTTCGACGGCCGCGATTTCCGCTTCAACGACATCGAACTGGTCACCGACAAGCGCGAGTACGCGCCGGGCGACAAGGTCAAGCTGCTCATCAACACCAACCGCAACGACGGCGTCGTGCTGCTGTTCGTGCGGCCGACCAACGGCGTCTACCTGCCGCCGCGCGTGCTGCGCCTGCAAGGGCAAGAGCATCGAGCAGGAGATCGCCGTCGTGCAGAAGGACATGCCCAACTTCTTCGTCGAGGCGGTGACGGTGGCCGACGGCCAGGTCCATACGGAGGTGCGCGAGGTCGTCGTGCCGCCCGAAAAGCGCGTGCTGAACGTGGAGGTGCAGCCGTCGCAGCAGGAGTACAAGCCCGGCCAGAAGGCGACGGTGAAGGTCAAGCTGACCGACTTCTTCGGCAAGCCGTTCGTCGGCTCGACGGTGCTGAGCGTCTACGACAAGAGCGTGGAGTACATCTCCGGCGGCTCGAACGTGCCGGAGATCCGCGAGTTCTTCTGGAAGTGGCGGCGACATCACTATCCGCAGACCGAATCGAGCCTCGGGCACTGGCTGGGCAACCTGCTGCGGCAGCGGCGAGATCGGCATGTCCAACCTCGGCGTGTTCGGCGCGACGGTCGTGGAGGAATCGGCGAAGGAAGCGGACAGCAAGGCTGAACGGCAGTCGCTTCGGAAGGAGGATCGCCTCCTGGGCCGCGCCGGCGGCAAGCCCGCCGCCGCTCCGCGAGGAGCCGCGGCAGGTTTCGCCGCTGGCGGCCAAGGCGGAGCACGCCCGTCGAGGCCTGGACCGCGATGCGAACGCCGCCGACAAGAAAGCCGATGGCCAGAATCGGGCGCCGGATGAGGCGCGGCCAGCCGCCCCAGCGGAGCGGGCCGGCGCCGGCCGTCCGCAAGAACTTCGCCGACACCGCGTTCTGGGCCGCCTCGCTGACCACCGACAAGGACGGCCTGGCCGAGGTCACGCTGACCATGCCGGAGAACCTCACCGCCTGGAAGGTCAAGGTCTGGGCGATGGGCGACGGCACCCGCGTCGGCCAGGGCGAGGCCGAGGTCGTCACCAAGAAGAACCTCCTCGTCCGCCTGCAGGCGCCGCGCTTCTTCGTGCAGAAGGACGAGGTCGTCCTGTCGGCCAACGTCCACAACTATTTGAAGTCCGACAAGATGGTGAATGTCTCGCTGGAGCTGGAGGGCGGCACGCTGTCCGCCACCGGCGCGATGACGCGACAGGTGCGCATCCCCGCCGGCGGCGAGCAGCGCGTCGATTGGCGCGTCAAGGTGACGGGCGAGGGCGACGCCATCGTCCGCATGAAGGCCGTCACCGACGAGGAATCCGACGCCATGCAGATGCTCTTCCCCTGCTACGTCCACGGCATGCTCAAGACCGATTCCTTCTCCGGCGTCGTCCGCCCCGAGACAGAAGTCCGGCCGTGTCGTCTTCCACGTCCCGGCCGAGCGCCGCATCAACGAGACGCGTGCTGGAAGTGCGCTACTCGCCGACG
This sequence comes from uncultured Planctomycetota bacterium, assembly GCA_963849325.1. GTDB lineage: Bacteria > Planctomycetota > Planctomycetia > Gemmatales > Gemmataceae > JAJPHU01. Next base: position 138,161 of record CAWKHF010000001.1, read on the forward strand.
CTGGCCGGCGCCATGGTCGATGCCCTGCCGTACCTGGTCGAGTATCCCTACGGCTGCACCGAGCAGACGCTCAACCGCTTCCTGCCGACGGTCATCACGCAGCGCATCCTGCAAGGGATGAAGCTGGACCTGAAGGACATCGAGAAGAAGCGGACCAACCTCAACGCCCAGGAGATCGGCGACGACAAGAAGCGCGCCGAGGGCTGGAAGCGTTATGAGCGCAACCCGGTCTTCGACGAGGACGAGGTGCGCCGCATGGCCGAGGCGGGCGTGCAGGCGCTGGCCGGCATGCAGTGCGGCGACGGCGGCTGGGGCTGGTTCTCCGGCTTCGGCGAGCACTCCTGGCCGCACACCACGGCCGTGGTCGTCCACGGCCTGCAGATCGCCAAGCAGAACGACGTCGCCCTGCCGCCCGGCATGCTCGAGCGCGGCGTCGCCTGGCTCAAGAACTACCAGGCCGAGCAGGTGCAGACGCTTGCAGAACGCCCCGGCCAAGGTGCATCCCTGGAAGGAGCACGCCGACAACCTCGACGCCCTGGTCTACATGGTCCTGGTCGACGCCGGCGTCCATGAACAACGACATGCGCGAGTTCCTGTACCGCGATCGCACGAGTTGGCCGTCTACGCCAAGGCGATGTTCGGCCTGGCCCTGCACAAGGAGCAGCAGGCCGAGAAGCTGGCCATGATCCTCAAGAACATCGAGCAGTTCGTCGTCCAGGACGAGGAGAACCAGACGGCGTACCTGCGCTGCCGGCCAACAATCCCTGGTGGTACTGGTACGGCAGCGAGATCGAGGCCGACGCCTACTACCTCAAGCTGCTGGCGCGCACCAACCCCAAGGACGGCAAGGCCGCCGGGCTGGTCAAGTACCTGCTCAACAACCGCAAGCACGCGACCTACTGGAACAGCACGCGCGACACGGCCATCTGCATCGAGGCGATGGCCGAGTATCTCAAGGCCAGCGGCGAGGACCGGCCCGGACATGACCGTCGAGGTCTGGCTCGACGGCAAGATGTACAAGGAGGTCAAGATCGACGCCGCGAACCTGTTCAGCTTCGACAACAAGTTTGTGCTGAAGGGCGACGCCGTCGAGTCCGGCAAGCACGCGCTGGAGATCACGGCGAAAGGGCACCGGCCCGGTCTACTTCAACGCCTACCTGACCAACTTCACGCTGGAGGACTTCATCACCAAGGCCGGCCTGGAGGTGAAGGTCAACCGCAAGTATTACAAGCTGACCCGCGTGGACAAGCCACGGTCAAGGTGTCCGGCGCGCGCGGCCAGGCGCTCGACCAGAAGGTCGAGAAGTACAAGCGGACGGAGCTGCCGAACCTGTCGGCGCTCAAGAGCGGCGACCTGGTCGAGGTCGAGCTGGAGATCGACAGCAAGAACGATTACGAGTACCTGATCTTCGAGGATCCCAAGGCCGCCGGCTTCGAGCCGATGCTGGTCCGCAGCGGCTACAACGCCAACGACCTGGGCGCCTACATGGAGCTGCGCGACGACAAGGTCTGCTTCTTCGTCCGCCGTCTGGCGCGGGGCAAGCACAGCGTCGCCTACCGCATGCGGGCGGAGATCCCCGGCAAGTTCAGCGCTCTGCCGACGCGGGCGTATGCCATGTACGCGCCGGAGCTGAAGGGCAACTCCGACGAGATCAAGCTGGTGATTGAGGACTGATCCTCGACTCGATCCAGTTCAAGGGGACCGCCAACCGCTTTCACGAGAGCGGTTGGCGGTGGCGCAGGATGCGGGCGGTCAGGCCGGCGACGGTGAGCGTGACGAGGAAGAGGACGACGAACAGGGCGTTGGTGTCCGGCCGCACGCCGAAGCGCATCTGGGCGTAAATCTTGATGGGCAGGGTGTCGTTGCCGATGCCCTTGGTGAAGAAGGTGATGAGGAAGTCGTCGAACGACAGGGCGAAGACCAGCAGCCAGGCCGCGAACAGGCTGGGGGCGAGTACCGGCACGAGCACGAGCCGAAACGCCTGCCGCGGGGTCGCGCCGCTGTCCAGGGCCGCGGCATACAGATCCTCGTCCAGGTCGGCCACCGCCGCCGACAGGACAATGAACGCATAAGCGATGCCAAAACTCGTATGGGCGAGGACGATCGAGAGCAATCCCTGACGTGTGCCCAGGGCGTGAAAGAACAGGGCCAGCGAGATGCCGAGGATCATGTCCGGCACGACCAGGGGGAGGGCGAGGACGGCCTGCGCCAGCCGTCGCCATCGCCGCGACCAGCGCGACAGACCCAGGGCGGCCAGCGTGCCCAGCCCCACCGAGAGCGTGCTCGCCGTTACGCCGACCAGCAGGCTCACTTGCAAACTCCGCCACAGGTCACGGCGTTGACTCAGTTCGACGTACCAGCGCGTCGAGAAGCCGGTCCACACCGCGCCGAGGCGCGAAGCATTGAAGGAATAGACCAACACCATCAGCAGCGGCGCATACAGGAGGGCGAAAACCAGAGCGAGAAGGGCGCGTCCCAGCCAGCGGGCCATGATGCGATCAGCCATCTCTGCCCTCCTCCCGACGAGGCTTCGCGTACACGGACTGGGAGCCGCCTCCGAAGGCGGACAGCAAGATCGGCAGCGTCACGATGGCCAGAAGCCACAGCGCCGCCGCCGCGGCGTAGGGCCAGTTCCGCCGCTCCATGAACTGCTGAACGATGAGCGTCCCGAGCACGGAAACCTTGCCGGCGCCGACGAAGTGCGGCACCAGGTACTCGCCGGAGGCCGGGATGAACACGAGGGCGCAGCCAGCCCATGCCCCGCGACGGGTCAGCGGCTCGGTGACGTGCCAGAACGTCTGCCACGGCGTAGCGCCCAGGTCCATCGCCGCCCGCGGCAGATCCGCATCGATCCGCTCCCACGCCCGCAGCAGCGGCAGCACCAGGAACGGCAGGTAATTGACCGTCATCACCAGGACGACGGCCGCCGGCGTACCCTGCCACGCCAGGGGCAGCAGGTTCATCCAGCCGTAGATGCGCAAGAGCAGCGACGTGACCAGAGGGAAGGCGAGCAGCATCACGGCGGCCTGCCTCCGCGCTCCGTTCATCTGCGCCAGGACCATGGCGCACGGATAACTGAGCAGCAAACAGGCCAGCGTCACGCCTCCGGCCAGCAGCAGCGAGCGCGCCAGGATCTTCAGCGTGACGGCGCTGGTCGCGTCGTGCCAGCCTTCGGTCGAAAACTTCTCCGTCACCTGGCCGTAATAATCCCGTTCGAGGACCGAGTAGCGGGCCACCAGCAGCGTTGGCGCGAGGAAGAAGACGGCCAGATACAACAAGGGCGGCCAGGCCAGCCAGCGCGCGAAGCCGGAGCGGTTCACGTTCGGTCCCTCGTCTCCGCTGGGAACAAGTGGGTGGCTCGCGGCGGCCAACCCACGCGGCACGTCGCGCCCACGGCGGGGACAGGGCCATCGGCCGCAACGGTAGCGATGAGCCGAATTCCGCCGTCCATCTCCAGGCCCAGCGATACGGATGCTCCCGCGAACTGGCGCTGCACCACGCGAACCGGCAGCCCGCTTTCCGCGCCGACCCGCAACGCCTCGGGCCGCACGCCGAGGAGGACATCGCGGCCGTCCGGTAATTTCTGTCCGTCCAGGTGTACGAGATGTCCGCTGGTCAGGCGCGCCGCCGGCTGATGGTCCTGGCTCGTGATCTCCGCGGCGAACCAGTTGATCGGGCCGATGAAGGAGGCGACGAAGGCGTTGGCGGGCTGGTGATACACCTCCTCCGGCCGTCCCACCTGTTGCAGTCGTCCCTCGTGCAGGACGCCAAGACGGTGGGCGGCGCGCAGCGCCTCCTCGCGGTCGTGGGTCACGTACAGATACGTCACCTGTAAACGATCCTGTATCTCCTGCAACAGTTCCAGGGTCTGCCCGCGCAGGTGTGGATCGAGGGCCGACAGCGGCTCGTCCAGCAGGACGCACTCGGGTTCATCGACCAGGGCGCGAGCCACGGCGACGCGCTGGCGTTCGCCGCCGGACAGCCCGGCGATGCGCCGCGCCGCGAACGTCTCCAGCTGGACCCAGCTCAGCGCCTTCCGCACGCGGTCTCGACGTTCGTTGCGCGGCACGCCGGCCACCCGCAGCGGAAAGCCGACATTGTCTTCGACGTTCAGATGGGGGAAGAGGGAGTAGTTCTGGAAAACGGTGTGGACGGGCCGGCGGTACGGCGGGACGGCCGTGACGTCGCGGCCGGAAAGGCAGACGCGGCCGCTGTCGGGCACGTCCAGGCCCGAAACCATTTTCAGCAGCGTGCTTTTGCCGCTACCGCTGGGTCCGACCAGCGCGAAGAACTCGCCGCGGCCGACGCCCAGGCTTACGCCGTCGAGGATGGTCCGTTCTCCGAACCGTCTCGACACCAACAGCAACTCCACGGCGGCCGGGGAGGATTCCTCGTTGGCGATCATACCGGAGCAGCACCCTTTCGGAAGACGCGCGAATCGCAAACCTGGGATATGCTGGGCCGGAGGCGTGGATTTGTCAACAGAAAGGAGCGGCCCAGCGGTTTGCTCCGAGCCGGAAGCGTAAGCAAAGGTTGCCGTGCCTTCGCTTACGCTAGCGCTGGGCGTGAAAGAACCAGTCCCACGGCGGCGGCTGATCGCCGAGGTCGCGGGCGCAGCCGAACTGGTGCCAGGCCAGGTGGACCTTCGCCAGGCGTAGACAGCGGAAGCCGGCCCGGCGCAGGCGGTAGCGGACCTCGAACGGCTGCCAGAAGTGTTGCTTCAGTCCGGCGAAGCGAAAGGTGCCGAAAGCGAAATCGTAATACTCGTGCTCGGCGTGGTGGGCGGCGTTCTGACGGGCCTTGTCCTCCGGCATGCCGATCCGCCGGGCCCGGTCGAGCAGCAACATCGTGAAATAATGCACGGCATCGATCGCCGGCACGATGCCCAGAAAATGTCCTCCCGCGCAGGGCGGCATGGATCGACCGCAAGGCGGTGTCGAGGGCGGCCGTGTCCGGCAGTACCAAACTGTTGACGGCGACCGCCACGTCCACCTGTCCGGCCAGGTCGCTCAGGTCGGTCAGGTCGCGCTTGCGGAACTCGACGTTCGCCAATCCCGGACAGTGTTCGCGGGCGCGGGCCAGCATCCCCTCGGCGAAATCGACGGCGACGACCCGCCCGAAGCGCTCGGCGAGAAACGGCAACAGCGGCCCGATGCCGCAGCCGAGGTCCGCAACCATCTTGTGCTTGTCCGCCAGTGCCGCCACGGCCTGCCGCAGCGGATTGCGCACCTCCGGCAGATAGGGGTCGATGAAGGCTTCTTCGTACCCCTCGGCAGCTCGGCTCCAGTGCTGCGCTTGCTCGGACATGGTCGCCGACTTAGGAACGGGCATACAGCACCTTCCCTTCCCGCGCCGCCGGCCATTCGATTGTGCCGACAACATCCTTTCTCCAGGCGAAGTCCTCCGGCCTGGTAACGATGATGTTCTTGGGGACAAGAATGTCGTGAAGCGTCTGCATTATCTCCAGTCCCTTGTCGAAGACGCTACCCTCGAAGGCCATTACGACCAGCCGATCCACGTCGCTGTCCGGCTCGGCGTCGCCGCGCGCGTGCGAGCCGAACAGGATCACTTGCCGCAGGCGAAACTTCGTCACGATCCGTTTGACCATGCGGTCGATGTGTGCCCGCACCGTCGTTCTTTTCGAGATTCGGGGCATGATCGACCTCTTGACCTCAGAACCGCCAGAGACGAGGGGACATTCATCGTCTCGGAAATGATGGATGTCTTTTTATCCATTTATCGTACAACGTGGGGTGATTCGGGGCGACGAGCCGATGGAATTGGCATGCAGGAGCGACCTTGTCACCTTGCCACCGGCCGAAGGAGGTTCGGCAAAGTTGATCCATCGTGCAAGTCCTCATAAATTCGGATATTTCAACCCTGCGATCCCGCACTGTCAAGCGAAACCGGAACCGATGACTCCATTCGCATCTTGAGCCGGGAGCCGGACGGAGGAGCAGATCACTCGAAAAGAACGGCCTCGGCCACCAGACCGGGACCGAAGCCGAGCGCGACGCACGGCAGCGGAGCGCGTCGCCGCCGCAGATGATCGAGAATGAACAACACGGTCGGCGACGACATATTGCCGTGGGCGGCGAAGACCTCGCGGGCCGAGGTCAACTGGTCCTCGCCCAGGCCGAGTGCCTCGGCGATGGCGTCGAGGATGCGCGGGCCGCCGGGGTGGATCGCCCACGAGCCGACCGTCTCGACGCGCTGGCCGTGACGGCCGAGCCAGCCTTCCAACCACGGCCGCAAGTGTTCGCGGATCAGGCCCGGCACGCGCTTGGATAGCGTCATCTCGAAGCCGTGATCGCCGATGGTCCAGCTCATCGCCTGGCGCGAGTCAGGCAGAAGACAGGAGCCGGCCGCGGTCACGCGCCAGGCGCCGGCCGGGCCGAGCGCGTCGGGCACACCGACGACGGCGGCGGCGCCGTCGGCGAAGATGGCGTTGGCGACGATCTTCTGCGGATCCCAGCCGTAATGGTAGTGCAGCCCGCACAGTTCGACGGCGCAGAGCAAAACGCGGGCGTCTGGATCGGAGTCGGCGAAGGCGCGGGCAACGCGCAGGCCGTTGAGCGCTCCGTGACAGCCCATGAAGCCGATGTGCGTCCGCTGCACCGTGGGCGTCATGCCGAGTCCCTGGATCAGCTCGAAATCGACGCCCGGCGCGTGGAAGCCGGTGCAGGAGACGGTGACCAGGTGCGTCAATTCGCCCACCGCCAGGCCGGACACGTGCAGCGCCTGATGGGCGGCGCGCAGGGCCAGCGGGCCGGCGTCGGCGACGTACTGCCGCATACGCTGGCCGGTCGTCGGCCCGCGGTCGTCGTCGCGCCCGTTGGGCAGCCAGATCGATTGCGACAAGGTCGTGCCGTGCAGGATGTCGTCGATCACTTGCCGTCCGAAAATCAGGTGACGCGAGCGGATGCCGGTGTGGTCGTACAGCAAGGGCAGCCACGTCTCCTGTTCTTTCGTGCGGCAGCAGACGGCGCGGGCGATCTGGGCGGCGTCGGCCTGCGTGATGCAGGCGGGCGGCACGGCGGTCCCCAGTCCGAGGATGGCGAAGCTCATGCGGATGGTCCTTACGGCGAGGCGGGCGCCCCTCCTGGAATGAGTCCGTTCGTTCCCTTGTTGTTCCCAAGGAGTCGAGCTTGACGACGAGAAGAAGGGCCGATCCGCGCGACGAGCCGCCGCGCGGATCGACGAAACCAGTGCGTCCCTAAGCCCCTCTCCCCCGCTTCGGGGGAGAGGGGTTGGGGTGAGGGGGAATAGCTGCGAAAACCCGCCCCCTCACCCCAACCCCTCTCCACCTGAGTACAGGGGGAGAGGGGCTTACCGGACAGACTCGAAACCTCGTCAGCCGAGCAGCGTTTTCACCGCCTTGACGATGTGGGCCGCGTCGATGCCGGCGGCGTCGCAGCAGCTCGCGCCGGCGTGCCGGAGCCGGGCATCTGCCGCACGGCCAGCTTGACCACGCGCGGCAGCGCCCCCTCCGCCGCGAACGCCTCCAGCACGGCGTCGCCCAGGCCGCCCTCGATCCAGTGGTCCTCGACCACCACGATCTTGCCGTCGGTATCCTTGGCCGCCTTCACCAGCGTCGCCCGGTCGATCGGCTTGACCGAATAGGCGTCAATGACACGGACAGCGACGCCCTCGCCCTTCAGCGTGTCGTGGGCCTTGAGCGCCTCGTGGACCGTGATGCCGGCCGCGACGACGGCGACGCGGTCCTGGCCGGACTGACGCACCACCTTGCTGCCGCCGACCGGGAACTTCTCGCCGGCCGGATAGAGGATCGGCGTCTTCTCGCGCGTCGTGCGCAGGTAGGAGATGCCTTTGAGGTCCACCATTTGCCCGACCAGGTGAGCGGTCTGATTGGCGTCGCACGGATAGAGGACGGTGCTGTCGCAGACGGCCCGCATCATGGCCAGGTCTTCCAGGGCCATCTGCGACGGGCCGTCCTCGCCGATGCTGACGCCGGCGTGCGAGCCGCTCAGATGGATCGTCGCATTCGAGATGGCGGCCATGCGGATCTGATCGTAGGCCCGCGTGAAGAAGCGGCGAACGTCGAGGCGAAGGCGCGCTTGCCCAGCACGGCGAGGCCGACCGCGGCGCCGAGCAGCTGCTGCTCGGCGATGAACATCTCGAAGAAGCGATCCGGGTAGGCTTTCTTGAACTCGTCGGCGTGCGTCGAGTTGGACACCTCGCCGTCCAGGGCGACCACGTCGGCCGCGACTGGCGCCCAGGGCGACGAGGGCGTCGCCGTAGGCCTTGCGCGTCGCCTCCTTTTTGCCGACTTCGTAGGTAGGCAATTTCAGCGGCTGCGTCTTCGGCTGCTCCGCCGGCTTGCGGTCCTCCGGCTTCGGCGTGGGGACGGTGAGGTGGCGGACGCCGCCCAGCTCGGCGAGGGCGGCCTTCTCCTGTCCGGCGGCAGCGCCTTGCCGTGCCAGCCGTCCTTGTTGGCCACCTGCGAGACACCGTGGCCCTTCTCCGTCTTGGCGACGAGGCAGGTCGGCTGGTCCTTCTGGTTCATCGCCTCGGCGTAGGCGCGATCGATGGCGTCGAGGTCGTGGCCGTTCAGCTCGATGGCGTGCCAGCCGAAGGCGCGGGCGCGGGCGGCGTAGGCGGCGCTGTTCCAGCCCAGGTCGGTCTCGCCGCGCTGGCCGAGGCGGTTCATGTCGAGGATGCCGATGAGGTTGTTGAGCTTGTAATACGACGCCTTGTCGAACGCCTCCCAGATGGAGCCTTCGGCCATCTCGCTGTCGCCGAGGACGACCCAGACGCGGTAGGGCAGCTTGTCGAGATACTTGCCGTTGAGGGCCATGCCGACGCCGATGGGCAAACCCTGGCCGAGCGAGCCGGTGGCGACATCGACGTAGGGCAGGACGTGCGGATTGGGATGGCCCTGCAGGCGGCTGCCGAACTTGCGCAGCGTCAGCAGTTCCTCGTCGGTGATGGCGCCGGCGGCCTTGAACATGGCGTACAGCAGCGGGCAGGCGTGGCCCTTGCTGAAGATGAGGCGGTCGTTGCTGGGGCTTGTGCGGATTGGCCCAGTCGTAGCGGAGATATTTGCGCCATCAGCACGGCCATCAGGTCGGCGGCGGACATGGAGGAGGTGGGGTGTCCGGAGCCGGCCGCCGTCGTGCAGCGGATGCTGTCCACGCGCAGCTGGGCGGCCAGTTCTCGCAGATCGGTCATGGGATACTCCTTCGCAAGTGACATCGAATTGTCATGTATTCGTCCGGGCGACCGAGGTCGTGTCAAGAAGACCGCTTCGGCTCCGACACGGCGTCGGGAGCCAACCAGTGCCGGCCGTCGCGCGCCATCAGGTCGTCGGCCTCCTCCGGTCCCCAGGAGCCGGCGGCGTAGTTGGGAAAGTCCTCCGCCGTTTGCGCCCGCCAATCTTCCAGGATGGGCTGCACCACCGCCCAGGCCGCCTCGACCTGGTCGGCGCGCATGAACAGCGTGGCGTCGGCGCGGATCACGTCCAGCAGCAGCGTCTCATACGCCTCCGGCGTCGGCGCCTGAAACGAGTCCTTGTACGAGAAGCGCATGTGGACCGGCCGCAGATGCACGGTGGGTCCGGGCTGCTTGGCCTGGAAACGCAGCAGAATGTCCTCCTCCGGCTGAATGCGGATGGCCAGGCGATTGGGCATCCAGTTGGCCGAGGCGCTGGACGGAAAGGAGCGGTGCGGCACCGGCTGGAACTGGATGAAGATTTCGGAGACGCGCGTCGGCAGACGCTTGCCGGTGCGCAGGTAGAACGGCACGTCCTGCCAGCGCCAGTTATCGACGTACAGTTTGACGGCCGCATACGTCTCGGTGGACGAATCGCCGGGCACGTCCGGCTCCTGTCGATAGGCCGGCACCGTTTGCCCTTTCGAGTCGCCCATGTCATACTGGCCGCGGACGGCGAACTGCGACACCTGGTCGGCCGCGATGGGACGAATGGCCCGCAGCACGTCGGTCTTCTTGCTGCGCACCTCGTTGGCGTCGAAGGAGACCGGCGGCTCCATGGCGATGCAGCACAGCACTTGCAGCAAGTGGTTCTGGATCATGTCGCGCAGGGCGCCGGCGTGGTCGTAGTAACCGCCGCGATGCTCGACGCCGACTTCCTCGGCCACGGTGATCTGCACGTGGTTAATGTAGCGACGGTTCCAGATCGGTTCGAGAAAACTGTTGGCGAAGCGCAGGGCGAGGATGTTTTGCACCGTCTCCTTGCCGAGATAGTGGTCGATGCGGTAAATCTGGTCTTCGTTCATCTGGCCGGCGAGCTGTCGATTGAGGGTCCGGGCCGAGTCGAGGTCGTGGCCAAACGGCTTCTCGACGACCAGGCGGGCACGTTTCTCGTCGGCGAGGAGCTGGGCCTGGTTGAGCTGGCGAGCGATGACCTCGATCATGCTCGGCGCGGTGGCCAGGTAGAAAATGTGCTGGGCCTTCGTCTGCCAATCCTTGTCCCAGTCGCCGAGGCGCTCGGCGATCCGAGCGAACGCGTCTGCCTTGGTGAAGTCGGCGGAGAGATAGGACAGGTGCGCGGCGAAGCGGTCCCATTCTTCGTCCTTGGTCCGGCCGCGACGCGAGAACTGATCGACGCTTTGACGCAGGTTGCGGCGAGAAGCGTCGTCGTCCATCTCAAGCCGGTCGATGCCGAGGATGGCAAACGGTTCGGTCAGCCAGCGATCGAGAAAAAGGTTGTACAGGGCCGGCACGAGCTTACGATGGGTCAGATCGCCGCCGCCACCGAAGATCGCCACCACCGTCGGTCCCGCATGAGCCTGTGAATCCATGAACGTCTCCTGCTTCCGCGATCATCAGCACGTCGAGCGCGACGGCCGCTACGATCATAATAGGACCGAGGCCGCTCGGAATCCGCAGAAGTTTCGCCGTTTTCTTCCCCATCTCCGCGAGAGGACATCATGATCCGGGCAAAAGGACTGATGGTGCTGGCGCTGTGCGCCGGCGGTTTGCCGGCGCGGGCCGGCGTGGTCGCGCTGGAGGTCCACCAGCGCGAGCCGTTCGCCGGCGGCAAGGCGTTCGGCGACGCGGGATTCTACGAGAAGATCACCGGCATCGTCCGCTTCGCCGTCGATCCGGCCCACGCCCGCAATCGAGTCATCGTCGATCTGGAACGCGCTCCGCGCCGGACGGCAAGCGGGTCGCGTTCGAGGCGGACTTCTGCATCCTGATGCCGCGCGACCTGGCGCGCGGCAACCGGGCGATCCTCTACGACGTGAACAATCGCGGTAACAAGCTGGCCCTGAGCTTCTTCAACAATGCTCGCGGGAGCAACGACCCGGCCAGCGAGCACGACGCCGGCGACGGCTTCCTGTTCCGTCGCGGTTACAGCGTGGTGTGGTGTGGCTGGATTGGCGAACTGCTGCCCGGCGGCGGCCGACTGCTGTTGCATCCGCCGGTGGCGACGGAGGGGGGCGAACCCATCCGCGGCCTGGTGCGCTACGAAATGAGCAGCGACAAGCCGGTCGAGACCTTGCCGCTGTCCCGCCGCGACGGCCACGGCTGCTACAACCCGACGCGGCGGGGCGAGGCGGAAGGCGCCCTCACCTGGCGCATGCGCGAGACCGACGAGCGTGTGCCGATCCCGCGCGGGCAGTGGTCGATCGAACGGCTGCCGATTCCGCCGGTCCCGCAAGGCGTACACGGCACGCTCGGTCAGGTGCGGCTGCGCCTGGTCGGCGGCTTTCGTCCCGGCTATCTCTACGAGCTGATTTGCGAGGCGGAGGGACCGATCGTGCAGGGTCTTGGCTTCGCCGCCGTCAGCGACCTGGTGTCGTTCCTGCGCTACGACGGCGGCGAAGGCAACCCGCTGGGCCGCGACGGCAAGCCGGTCATCGCCCGCGCCCACGCCTTCGGCGTCTCGCAAAGCGGCCGTTTCCTGCGGAATTACCTGCACCTCGGCTTCAACGTGGACGAGTCCGGCCGCAAGGTGTTCGACGGTATGATACCGCACGTCGCCGGCGGCGGACTGGGTTTCTTCAATCACCGCTTCGCCCAGCCGACCCGTCACAACGGCCAGCACGAGGACCACCTGTATTCCGCCGACCGCTTCCCCTTCACCTACGGCGATTCCGAGCTGGCCTACCTTCGGGCCGACACCGGCAAGCCGGAAGCGACGCGCCGGCGCGACGGCATCCTGCGGCGCACGGCGAGCGAGGACGTGAAGCTGCTGCCGAAGGTCCTGCACACGCAGAGCGCCGCCGAATACTGGCACCGCAGCGGTTCGTTGGTCCACACGGACCCGCTCGGTAGACGAGACGCCGGCATCCCGGAGAACGTGCGCGTCTACGCTTTCGGCGGCACGCAGCATGGCCCGGCCGCCTGGCCGCCCAGCCGCGGCAACGCCGACAACCTCCTCAATCCGGGCGATTATCGTCCCTTCCTCCGCGCCTTGCTCGATGCTCTCGACACCTGGGTCAAGGACGGCACGGCGCCGCCGCCGAGCGTGTATCCACGCATTGACAACGGAACACTCGTAGACTGGAGGCAGCGGAGCACCGGCTTTCCCGCCCTGCCGGGCGTGCGCTACCCGCAAGTCATTCATCGTCCGCTGATCGCCGATTTCGGCCCGGATTTCGAGTCCAAAGGCATCCTCACCGTCGAGCCGCCGCGTATCCTGGGACAGTATGTCGTCCTCGTGCCCAAGAGTGACGCGGATGGCAACGATCTAGGTACGCTGTTGCCGGTCGAGGTGGCCGTGCCCGTGGCGACGTACACCGGCTGGAACCTGCGCCGCCGCGACGTCGGCGCCGAGGCGATGCTGGCCAACCTGTCCGGTTCGTACATCCCGCTGCCGCGTACTAGGGCGGAACGCCGGAAGACGGGTGATCCTCGGCCGTCGATCGCGGAACGCTATGGCTCTTTCACCCACTACTGCAAGCAGTGGGACGACGTTTGCAAAGACCTGGTGCGACGGCGCTACCTGCTGGCCGAAGACGTGGAACGGCTGACCGCGAAGCGCGAGAGGCGCGCACGCTGTTTTCGGAAGGGCCATAACGGGAGGAATGACAAATGAAGAGTTTACCAATGGTTTTTGTCTCGGTCCTGGTTGTCCTGGCAGCCACGAACGCGCATGCGGAGGAGAAGAAGGGGCCGACCATCTCGGACAAGACGTTCCGGCGGGCCAGCTTCCTGCTCCTGGATGATCCGCTGAGCAAAACCGCGCGCGATTCGGCGCGGCTCATCCTGCTTTACACCCTGCAGAAGCCCAATGCCGCCGTGGGACTGAGCCGGCAGGAACTGAGATGGATCGGCAAGGGCGACCAGCGCAGTCTCTTGTTGCTCGCCGCCTATGCGGCCGGCGACGTGGGGTCGCAGCTCAACTCCGGCGTCAAGCGCAACGATCGCTATTCCGGGCTGCTGTGCCTCTTTCGCGTGTACCGGGCCTTACGCGAAAAAGAGGAGAGTTTCAAGGTCTCCGAGGTCGAAGACCTTCTTCAGTTGCACCAGGAGGGCAAACTGGTGAACCACCTTCAGAAACTCGAAGAGAAGACGCCGACCAAGCTGAGTCCGGCGGAGGAACAGGTCATCCGCAAACTGATGGAGCGGAAGTGAACGGTGATCCAAAGAAACGAGCCGCGAGCGCCAGTGAGCGGCGTCCTGTCGCTCGCTGGCGCTCGCGGCTCGTCCAAGAGTCTGTCCCCTACGGGTTGTGGCGGCACGTTTCCAACGTGCCGGAGGGCCGGAGAATCCAGCAGATCGGCACGTTGAAAACGTGCCGCCACAACCCGTAGGGGACCGACTCTAAGTGTTGACCAGCGGCCGGCTCTTCTCGCCCTTGCCGTCGAGCCGGTCGAGGTGCGCCCCCCACTTCTTCGCCAGGGCGACTGTCTTTTCCTTCAGCTCGTTCGCCTCCGCGGGCGTCATCGGCTTGAACGTCTTCGCCCACTCGACGTTCTGCTCCAGCTCCTTTTCCGACCCCATGCCGATGACGGTCAGTGTCACTCCCTTGACACTCTGGGCGAAGCGAAACGAATCGTGCATCAGCTCGGCCGGCATCTTGCAGGTTGTGATGCCGCCGCCGAAGACCTTCATCGCCGCCAAACCGATCTTCTTCTTGCGTGCCTGGGGCCAAACCACGTCTTCAAAGGCGTAAGTATGGCGATCGACGACATTGACCGCATTCATCATGACGTCGATGTCGCGGCGAGCGATGACTTGCGCGAACTTCTCGGGACGGTTGTGGCCGGTGATGCCGACGAAGCGCGTCAGGCCATCTTTTTTGGCGCGTTCGAGGGCCGCCATCGGTCCCGCGTCGCCGACCAGCGCATCGAAGTCGTAGACGGCGTGGCCGATCGAGTGCGTGTACGTCAGGTCCACCTGCTCCACGCCCAGCTCGTCCAGGTTCTTCCGGAGCAGATCGAGGGTCTTGTCGCCGTCCGTCTCCAGGCATTTGGTAACGAGGAAGACCTCCTTGCGTCGTTCCTTGAGCACGCCGTTGAGGAATTGCTGTGCCCGGCCGTAGCCGGTGAGGAAGGCGAGGCGCGTTCGCGGCGGCGCCGTGTCGATGTAGGTGACGCCGAGATCGATGGCCTTGTGCAGCAGCGCCACCGCCTTCTTTTTGTCGCCCAGGTTGCCCAGGGCGACGGTGCCCAGCCCGAGGATGGGCACACGGACGCCTGTCTTACCCAGCGGACGCTGCGGCAGACGCGCGCCGCCCTCGCCTCGCATGGGCGGAGTGTTCCCCAGCAGCACGGCGGCGCCGGCGGCACCGGCGCGGAGAAAATCGCGTCGGGACAGGGAGGCTTTCTCGTTCATAACCCAGCTCCTTCGGAAAGGGGATGCCCGTCGCGATGGTCGCATCCGAGCTTCTCGTTATCGAGAGAATAATCGGCGGAGGCGTCCTTGCATTCCACGGCGGCCAGCCTTCGGCCCGGCGCCGATTTGTAAACGGCTGAGCTTCCGCAACTTGCGGAATTTGCCCTTGTCCGTTCCCGCCTCCATCCGGTAAAACTTGGTTACGGGCGAAGGCGCGGAACGGAAGCCACGTGTGCCCGACCGCACTTTCCGCCGCTCCGGGGGATTTCTCAAAGGCGAGCGAAAATCCCTCACTTTGTGTTCCCGCACTGTCTCGAAAGGAGTCTTGCCGTGCTGGTCCTGTCTCGCCGTCTTCACGAGAAAATCGTTCTGCCCGGCCTCAACGTGACCATCCAGGTGGTCGCCGTCAAGGGAGGCACCGTCCGCATCGGCATCGAGGCGCCGCCGGACGTGCAGGTGATGCGTGAAGAACTGCTCGACCAGTCCCTGGCGCCGGCCGTGCTTGGCCGGAACGCCGACAAACAACTTTGTCATGCGTGACCCCCACGCAGTCGCAGTAACCGCTTGCGGCTTCGCGCTTGTCGCCAAGCCGCAAGCGGCCCTTCTGATTCACGGCTTGTCGCCGTCGAGATAATAATCGATCCATCCAATCATCATCTCTTCCCACGTCTGATCGCCCCAGTAGACCGCCTGCTTGGGGTCGGGATTGTTGGGATTGTTGGCGGAGTTATCGAAGTGGGCGACGCAGTGGAGCTTGGACCCCTTGGGCATCGCCACCGGCTGAGCCAGGCGGTAGACGCTCTGCCAGCCGAAGTCGTAGCGCGGCACCGAGAGCAGGACTTCCTTCTTGCCGTCGGGGTAGAGGGCTTCGTAGAGGAAATCCTTGCCGCGCAGGTGCATGTGCGGCATGAAGTGCAGCAGGTGGGCGTCCTCCTTGAAGACGTACTCGGCCTCGATCTTGTAGTTGGCCGCCCCGGCCGGGATCTTGTCGAAGCGCGTCAAAAACGACGGGTTGTAAACGGGCTTGGTCAGGACGCGGTGCCGCGGCGGCTCCTTGGCGAAGATCATCGCGACCGAGGACTGATCGCGGTACGGCTTGCCGTTGGGCGTGTAGTGCATCTGGAAAATCAGCCGGGCGCCGGCGGGGATTTTCTTGCCTTGGTCCGGCGGCAGGTCGAGCGGCATGTCGCCGGGAGCGGTGCCGCACAGGACGGCGCCGGGCGCATCGGGATTAAAAAGCTCTCCCTTGGGCACGATGAAGACGACGATGTGATGGACGACGGCCGGAGCGCCGGCTCGCGCCACGGCTCGCTGCACCCAGCGGTCTTCCCTGAAGCCCGGATCGACCGTGAAATACTGGTAGGGAATGCCGCCCTTGGGCGTCTGGGCCGGCACCTCGTAGGCGCGCGGCATCGGGATGACCAGGTCCGGCTTGCCGATGCTCCAGCCTTCGACGAAGCGGCGCGGCGGCGGCAAGTCCTTGTCGTCGCCGCGCGGAGTGCCGTGGTCGATCCAGCTCAGCAGCGTGTCGCGGTCCTCGTCCGACAGGTGGCGGTCGTTGCGGAACTTGCCGTAGCGCGGATCGGCGTGCCAGGGTGGCATGCGGCCGTCACCGACGACCTCGCGGATGGTGTCCGACCAGGCCACGGCATCGTCGAAGGTCAACAGCGCCATCGGGCCAATCCGCCCCGGTCGGTGACACTCCTGGCAGTTCTTCTGCAAGATGCGGCTGACGTGGTGCGCGTAGGTGATTTTCCCATCCGCCTTCGGTCGGGCGACGCGGCTGATCCGGCAGCCGGTCGCCTCGGTTGCAGCCAGAGACACAGGCTTGCCGGCCAGCACTTCGTCCAGCGCCGCAGCCAGGTCGCGCCGCGTCGGCTTGCCCGGCCGCGCGTAGCCGATGCCGAACTGATCGTCGATGCGCCCCTGGTACAGAATGCTACCGCCGGTGTCGAGGACGAACGCTTCCGGCGTGCGGCGGGCGCCGGACTGGTCGGCCAGCTTGTTGCCGGCGTCCTTGACGACCGGAAAGGCGATGGCGTGCCGGCGAGCGTGGGCCGCCACGCGCTCCAGGCCGTCCTGCGAGTTGGCGTTGATACCCAGGAAGGCGACCCCCTTGCCGTGGTATTTCTTGTGCAGTTCCGCCAGGACGGGCAGGTACAGGTTGCTGACCGGACATTCGACGCCGAGGAAGACCAGGACGACGGCTTTCTTGTCCTTGAAATCGGCCAGGGAGACCGTGGCCTGGTCGCGCGGATCCTGGAGACGGAAACCGTCCACTTTTCGGCCAGCAGCGGTGCGCAGGCTCGGCACGCGGCCCGCCCTCACCCCCCAGCAGGACGACGGACCCGATCAGGAATACGTAGGTGGTGAAACGCATCGACATGACATAGCCTCCTGATCCGTGGGAGTGATTCCTCAGTTGTCAGTTGTCAGTTGTCAGTAATTCAGACAACTGACAACTGACAACTGATCCTACAGTCCCGGACGCGGCTGGACCTTCACCTCGATCTCCTTGCCGCCGCGCTGGACGCCCACCGATACGGTGGTCCCCGGTTGGACGTGACCGGCGGCCGCGTACAGATCGGCGAGCGTGTCGGTCCAGCGGCCGTCGAGGGTCAGCAGACGGTCGCCCGGCTTGAGTCCGGCCGCGGCCGCGGCGCCGCCGGCCAGCACTTCCTTGACGATCACGCCCGCCTCATCGTCGCCATCCGGCTTGTGCGCCACCAGACCCCATTGTCCGGCCGGCGCCAACACCTTCGGCGGCGGCGAACCGCTGGTCATGAGCTGGAGCATCGTCGATTCGATCGAGCGCAGGACGTTGGCTGGCTTGTAGCCGTTGGCAACGAGGGTCAGCGTCTGGGCCTGGTAATCGATGGTCATCTTGTAGCGTGCGAAGAAGGGGAAGCCGACAATACCGTAGAGCGGCCCCAGCTTGTGCGACATCAACTCGACCAGGGGATGATCCATGATGATGGCGGGTTGGTCGGCGGCCTTCGCCGTGCCGACTTCCATCTCCTTCACCGTGACTTCGCCGATCCGACCGAGAAACGGCAGCGTCGATGGCGGCGTGTCCCGAAGCAGACCCGCCTCGCGGGCCAGTTTGTTGTTGAGCAGGTTGATCGGAGGCGCCGGTGTCGAAGACGACGCGGTACGGACCCTTGCCGTTGACCTTGATCCTCACCGCCATGTGGCCACTCTTGAGCAATTCAAACGGCACGACGACCGGCCGGGCGGCGGGTTTCTCGATCGGCTTGACGGACGGTTGCTCCGCGGCCGACAGCCGCAGCGTCCCAGACAGGGCCAACACCGCAAGAAGTAGATGACGAGGTTTCATGTCACAGGCCCTCCCCGATCTTGACGGTGATCTCCCATTTTTCCTTGCCGCGCCGCACGGTCAGCTTGAGGTCTTCCCCGGGGAGGAGACGGCCAAGGAAGCGGCTGCACATCGTCGCTATCGAGGACGCTGCGCCCCTGGACGCGAGTTATGCGATCGCCGGCCTTGACCCCCGCCTTGCCGGCCGGACCTTCGGCGAGGACGGACTGCACGACGGGGTTGTCCTCGTCGTCTTTCAATTCCACGCCGAGGAAGCCGCGCAGCCGCACGGGTGGACTGGCCTTCGTGCCGAGCAGATGGCCCAGCGATTTCAGAATGCCGCCCAGGAGGTCGATCTCCCCGGCGCCGCGGGCCTTGCCGGCCAGCGACAGCGCCATCTTGGGTTTGCCTTCCAGCTCCGTCCACACCATCTTGTCGCGCGTCAGGTCAATCTCCATGCGGTAGCGCGCCAGGACGTTGTAGCCGATCATGCCGTGCAACTCGACGCCGGCGAGTCCGAGTCCGTTCATGCCCTCGACCTGCGGAGGGGTCTCGACGCGGCCCTGGAGCTTGGTAGGACGACGCCGCCCTCGATCTCGAAGCGATCGAAAGTGCCCCAGCCCTTGTCGTCGGCCTTGACGCCGAGCTTGTCGCGCGACCGGCACGGCGACGAACAGGGCCGGCGCTCCGGTATCGACGATGAAGTTGTACGGTCCCTTGCCGTTGATCTTGGCCCGCACGAGGATGTGTCTGGGTTTGGTCAGCTGATAGGGAACCTGGAACGATTTGGCCGGCCCCTCCGCCCGTCGCCGGCGGCGCGAGGCCGAGCGCCGCCAGGACAACACAGCAGAGTATTTTCATCGCAAGACTCCCGAGATGCGGACTCCGAGGGATGGGACGACACTCCGCGGATTATAACAGATGCGACAGCGATCGTTTAGCCGCGAGCGGGGGGCGTCAGCGCCCTCGAGTCTCGCGAGCACTCGGCGGCTGACGCAACCCGCTCCAGGCATTTCGCGATCCATTTCGTCTTTGGAGCGCTGGCCATCCCGGCGGACCTTGATCCGACCCGGCGTGTCCGATGTGGCCCCGAGGAAGATGTAACACATCTCATCGGTGGTCTGTTCGCCGAATTTCACCCAGCGCGGCGGGTTCGACGGGTTGTTCGGGTTCTTGTCGGTGTTGTCGTAGATGGCCTCGACCTGCAGGCGCGTGCCGGGCTTGAGGGCGATGGGTTCCTTGAGGAAATACGTCTCCTGCCAGTTGTAGTCCCAGTCCTTGATGGCCACGAGGGTCGTCGGCCGGCCGTCCGGCGGCGTGAGCGTCACCTTGACTTCGCGGCCGAGCATGTGCATGTGCGGCATGACCGAATACAGCATGCACTCCTGCTGCACCTCCAGGCCGCCGTGGACGACGAAGCGCTCCTTGCCGGGCGGGATGAGGAGGAAGCGGCCGGGGATGACCATGCCCTTCCACGGCTTGGTCTTACCGTCCTTGGCGAAATAAAGTCCGATCGACGTGCGGTCCTTCTCGACGCGGCCATTGCGGTGATAGTGCAGTTGCAGAATGACGTCGGCGCCGGCCGGCAGACGATAGCCGTAGCCGTCCGGCAGATGGCGGATCATCTGGCCCGGCGCCCATCCGCCCAGACCGCCGACCGCGCCCGCCTGAGGGATGAAGCCCAGCCCCATCGCCACGGAGTACCCCGGCCCGCGATCCTGCGCCGGTCTTCTCCTGGAGGCGTTCCTTCTTCTCCATCTCGCGCGCCTTGCCGCTGGTGTCGAAGAAGTTGAGGGAATGATGGACGACGCGATGATTGCCCGGCCGCACTTCGACGGCGGTGACGTACTTGTCCTCGGGCAAGCTCGTGGGCAGGACGAAGCAGCGGAACAGGTCGGGACCGCTGGCGCCGAGGGTCATCTCCTCGGGGACGGTCAAAACGAGGTCGGGTTGACCGAGCTGCCAGCCGTCCACGAACGTCCGCGGCGGCGGCGCGTCCTTGGGATCGCCCTCGGGCGTACCGCCGTCCACCCAGGCCGACAACGTGCGGATGTCCTTCTCCGACAACTTGCGCTCGTTGTGGAAGGCCGGACCTTCGACCGGCTTCCACGGCGGCATCTTGCGCTCCTGCGCGTATTCCTTGAGGTCGCCGGCCCAGTTGAGGGCCTGCTTGTACGTCATCAATGCGAACGGGCCGACCGCGCCGGGCCGATGGCACTCCTGGCAATTCTTCTGCAGGATCGGCAGGACATCGCGGTGGTAAGTGACGGCGCCGTCCGCGCGGGCCGTTCGTTCACGCGGAATGGGACAGCCGACCGGCCGGGTGGCCGGCTCACTCACGGCCTTGCCCGCCAGCAATTCATCGAGCGCCTGGCGCAGATCGAAACGGGTGGTTCGACCATTCTTCTTCAGGCGAGCATAGTAACCGTTATCGATACGGCCGCGATAGCGGAGGACGAAGTTGTGATCGAGCACGAACGCCGACGGCACGGTGTCGGCCTTGAAGGCGTCGGCGGCGCGAAAGCGCTCGTCCTTGAACACGGGAAAGGGCAGCTTGAACTCGGCGGCCTGCTTGGCGATCTGGGCGGCGTCGCCATCGTCGCTGCTGTTGACGGCCACGAACGCGACTTGCTTGTCGCGGTAGGTCTTCGCCAGCTCCGCCAGCGCCGGCGCGTAGCTGGTGGACACAGGGCACTCGAACGACAGAAAGACGACGACGATCGCCTTTTTGTCCTTCAGCTCGTACAGCGACCGGGCCTCGCCCCTGGCGTCCGCGAGCGTCACATTCTCGATCTTCTTGTTGAGCTTATCGACGACCAGATCCGTATCGGCGCGAGCGGACGCGCCGGTCGATCCGATCCGTGCCATCAAGACCAGCAAGAGGACCGAACCCAATAGCCATCGCGGCATAAGATTTCTCTCCAGGCAATTCCGTGTGGGATGAACGTTTACGGATCGATAATCCAGCATAGGGAATTTACTCGCCGGGCGACATCCGGGTTTCAATTCGGAGCTCGCAGCATCAGCGAGGGAAGCCCGAAAAGACCAGAAGCCGGTGACTTGCGTCACCGGCTCGCAGGAAGGTGCTTCGGGAAGTGGGTCGTAGGCATGGGAGTGGGCCGCGGGAAACAGCCCGACAAGGTATTCGATGGCGAGATTGGACAGCAAGTGCTGTGCCATAGCAAACGGTCGGCGACGGGATGCCGCCGTAAACGCTCATCTCCGCTGCCTTTGAGAAAAAGGAATGTCCATTCTGCCCGAAGGAGTAATCGGCGGATCGTGCAAGTTTTACTACGCGGCCCTGAAAGAAAGGAAAGCGTCGGGAATGTCGGTTCCGATTCGCGGCACCCTGGAGCCACGAAGGCGCGGTTGATTTCGTGAAGCTTGCGAAGAAGTAATCCTCCCGCTCTTGCCTGCGGCCCTGGGTTGTGGCATTCTTACTATTGTCACGTTGATTGGGCGACAGCGTGACGTGGGCCGGCTCCTCTTCGGGGGAGCCGGCCTTTTTTTGCGCCGCGGCAACCCCTTCCAGCCCCCTGCCCAGACGGGAAGAGAGCTTCCCGACCGGCGTTCCCCAGCCCAGCGGGCCACGAGGACAAACGAGGGGAACGAACCGAATCCGTCCCCGCACCTCGTGAACTCCGCCGCACTGGTTCGACTGTTACGCCGGAGCGGCTCGCTGTTAGAATGAGTCCTGCGGGGGAGAGGGGCGGTCGGCGCACCCGATGGGAGCGATCCGTGTCCATCGTCGTCGAAGACTTCCATAAGACATACGGCGAAACCGTGGCCGTGGCCGGCATCGACTTCGCGCTGGGTCCGGGTGAGATCCTCGGCCTGCTCGGACCCAACGGCGCCGGCAAGACGACGACATTGCGCGCCCTGGCTGGCATCCTCACGCCGACGCGCGGCCGGCTGATGATCGCCGGTCACGACATCGTCGGCGACCCGGTCGCCGCCAAGGCCCAGCTCGCTTACGTTCCCGACGACCCGCAGTTGTTTGACCGCCTGACCCTGTGGGAGCACTTTCGCTTCATCGCCGCCGCCTACCGTCTGCGCGACTGGACCGGCCGGGCCGAGCAGATGCTGGAGCGCCTGGAACTGGTTGAGAAGCGCGACGCGCTGGCCTCGGAGCTGTCGCGCGGCATGAGGCAGAAGCTGGCGGTCGGCTGCGGCTACCTGCATCAGCCGCGCGCGGTGCTGCTGGATGAGCCGTTCACCGGGCCGGACCCGCGCGGCATTCGCACCATGAAAGAGCTGATCCGCGAGCACGCCGCCGCCGGCGCCGCCATCATCGTGTCCTCGCACCTGCTGTCGCTGTTCGAGGACCTGATTACGACGGTGCTGATCCTGCATCATGGGCGGGTGCTGCGGCACGGCCGGCTCGACGCCCTGCGCGGCGAACTGGCCCACAACGGACGTCAGGAAACGCTCGAAGAGCTGTTCTTCCGCCTGACCGAGATGCCGGTGTCCGTGACGGGGGGCGGACGCACAACATGAACGGCGCTCTCTGGCTGCTGATCGGGTTGCAACTGCGCGGCTGGCTGCGTTACCTGCTGCGGAGCCTGCGCACGCTCAAGGGAGCGCTGCTGGCCCTGGTCGGAGCGATGGTGTTTCTGCCGTGGCTGCTGTCGATCCTGCTGCGGCCGCGACCGGATGCCTGGCTCGCCGACGACCTGCGCGACTACGGGCCGGCCCTGCTGTTGCTCTACTGCTTCATGAACGTGGTCTTCTCGACCGGCGAACGGGCCATCTATTTTCCACCGGCCGAGGTGAATTTGCTGTTTCCCGGGCCGTTCAGTCGCCGGCAACTCTTGACCTACAAAACCGCCTCGACGCTGATCGTGGGCTTGCCGACGGCCCTATTCCTGAGTCTGGCCCTGCACGTACGTGCCTCCTGGTTCGCGGCGTCGTTCACGGCCATGCTGCTCATCGTGCTGTTCATGCAACTGTTCGGCCTGACGATCAATTTGCTCGCCGTCAGCGTCGGCGCGCGGCTGTACACGCGCGGCGCAAGCTCGTGCTGGCGGGGTCCGTGCTGCTCGGCGCGGCGCTGGTGCTGCAATTCGGCGGGCCGCCGGCGCAGTGGCAGCCGCGCGAGCTGCTTCGGCAAGCGCTGGCGACGCCCGCCTGGAAAACGGCGTCTCTGCCGCTGCGCTGGTTCTTCGACGCCTTCACGGCGACGCGCCTGTGGCCGGACCTGCTGGGATCGGCCGCCCTGGCGGCGCTGGTGGACCTGGCCCTGGTCGGCGTCGTCTTCGCCCTGGACGCGCAGTACCTGGAGGCGTCGGCGACGGCCAGCGCCCGCATCTACGCGCGCGTGCAGCGCCTGCGCCGTGGAGGCATCGGTTCGGGCGAAGGACTGTGGCGCGGCCTCACGGCGCGCCTGAGCCTGCCCATGCCACCGTCGCTGGGCGGCGTCGGCCCGATCGTGTGGCGGCAGCTGACGACGGCGCTGCGCGGAGCGGATCGGCTGCTCTTGCTGCTGCTCATCCTCGGCACCGCCCTGGCCGCGCCGATCCTGGCCAACCTGCACCAGGAGCAGGAGAACATGCTCCTCGTCCTGGGGCCGGTGGCCCTGTGGCTGACGCTGTTTCTGACGACGATGCTGCCCTTCGATTTCCGCGGCGACATCGATCGGCTGGCACTGCTGAAAACACTGCCGCTGCCGGCCTGGCGCCTGGCGGTCGGCCAACTGCTGGCGCCGGTGTTGCTGATGACCGGCTTGCAGTGGTTGGGACTGATCGCGGTCGTCTGGGTGTCGCCGCCGGCCGAGTGGCTGCTGCCGACCTGCCTGGCATGTGCCCTCTACGTCGCCCCGATCAACTTCTTGTTGTTCGCCCTGGATAATCTGCTGTTTCTGCTGTTTCCGACGCGGCTGATGGCGGCGACGCCGGGCGACTTTCAGGCGCTGGGCCGCAACGTGCTGTTCATGGTGGCCAAGGCGACGGCGCTGTTCGTGGTGGCCGTGGCGGCGGGTGTCGTGGCCTGGGCGGCCTACCTCGTGACGGGACGGAACGAAGTGGCCGGCGCGGCGGCGTGGCCGGTCGTGCTGCTGTGCGCCGCCGCCCTGGTGCCGCTCGTCGCCTGGGCCTTCGTCCTCTTCGACGTCGGCCGCGATACGCCGGCGTAAGTTTGATCCGAGCCGGAAGCGTAAGCGAAGAGCACTCTTCGCTTACGCTTCCGGCTCGGAAGAGTTTTGGCGGATCGCAAGGAGGAAGCCCGCATGAAGGATTCATCTCCCCTCGGATCGCCGGCCTGGGTCTACAAACGCGACGGGCAGCTCGTGCCGTTCGACGCGGACAAGATCAGTCGGGCGCTGTTCGCCGTCACCGAGGACCTGGGTCGGCCCGATGCCTTCCTGGCCCGCGAACTGGCCGACGGTGTCGTCCACTTCCTTACCGCCGAGAGCGAAGAGGCCACGCCGACGACGGCACAGATTGCCGAGTTCGTCGTGAAGGTCGTGCGCGAGTTGGGGCAGCCGGCGCTGGCCGAGGCGTTCGCGCGCTGCGCCGCGCAGCGGCGGCGAACCGTCCCGCCCGCCGGCGCGACGGAGACGTCTCGGCCGGCGAGTCCGGCCGCGCCATCCGGTGAGGTCGTGCTGCGCTTCACGCCGGGGACGCCGCTGTCGCGGATCGTTCCTGCCTGCGTGCGCGACTACACGTTGCAGACGGTGTACACCCGCGATCTGGTGGCGGCGCAGGCAGCGGGGCTGCTGACACTGACAGGGCTGGATACGCCGAACGAGTTGGCCGGCTGCGTGCTGGGGCCGCCTCTCGATCCGGACCCCGGCCCGATTGCCGCCCTCGAGGAATTGCGTCGCTTCGCGGGCCACTTCGTGGTACTGGATGGCCCGGAGCACCTTCTGGCGATAGACGAACGGCCGGACGTGAAGGAGTTCGCGCGCGACCTGGCGATTGGCCTGCGCCTGACGGGGTTGCTCGGAGTCATCAATCTCAACAGTGCCGCGCCGCCGTCGTGGGCGGGCGATCTGGCCGAAGGCCCTCTGTTCGCGGCCCGGCAGCGAGCGGCGCGGGCCGAATCCTTGCAGCCGCTGGCGGATAGGCTTGTCGAAGAACTACTGCGTCCTTCGCACTCCATCCCGTGCGCAGGCCGGGTGCGCATCGACTGGCACCTGGGCGAGTTGGACTTCACGGCGCCGCCAGCGCCACGCGAACGCCTGCAGCGGTTGGCGCGGTTGGCCCTGGAGGGCGCGTCGCTGGGCTTCGTCTTCGATCGGCCGCGCCGGCCGACGGCCCTGGCCGAGGGCGTGGACCGGCAGCACCCGGCCGTCCTGCTGACGGTCGGCGTCCACCTGCCGCGCCTGGCGACGCAGCCGGGCATCGACGGCGATCCCTCCAAGTTCCTGGCGAAGCTCGGCAGCCTGGCCCGCCTGGCCCTCAGCGCCGGCGTGCAGAAGCGCGAGTACCTCCGCCGTCTCGAACGCGGCCGACCGCGCACCGGGTCGGACGGCCCGGCCGTCACCAACGGCTTTCTGCTCGACCGGGCGCGCCTGGTCGTCGCCCCGGTGGGGCTGGACGGCGTCGTCTCGTCGTTCCACAAGAAGGGTCTGAGTGGCGGCGGGGCGGCCCTCGATTTCGGGCGGCAGATCGTCCAACGCCTGCGCGACGTGCTGCGTCAGGACGGCCGCAACGCTCACCTGGATACCTGTGTGGATGGGCCGTTCGGCTTTCGGCTCGTCGAGGCGGCGGACACGGCGGGATGCGAATGGCCGGCGGCCGAGGAGACGGCGGGCCTGACCGCGTGGGATGCGACGGCGGCGCTCAAGGGACAGCTGCGCTCGGCCGGCGTCCTGCAAGGCGTGGCCGAGCACGGTACGCTCGCCCTGTTCCTCCCCGAGGAGCGGCCGCCGATGCCCGAGCAGGTCGCGGAGTGGCTGCACACGGCCTGGCAGCAGACCGATGTGGTGCGCCTGCGCCTGGTTCGCGGAGCGGTCCCGTCTCGACAACTGACGTTTGCCTCGTAGGAAGCGTCGAGCCATTCCTTCCGAGCCTGAAGCGTAAGCGAAGAGATGCTCTTCGCTTACGCTTCAGGCTCGGATAACAACCGTTTGTCCGTTTGCTCGAAGCCGCCAGCGGCTCACTGGCTATGTCGTATCAGCAGAATCAGGTTGACGAGGAAGCTCAGCCCCAGAAGTCCGCCGAGGATGGCGATCCACATCCAGGCGTTCGCCGGGCCGGATGGGGCGGCCGGCGTCTCCTCCTCGTCGGTGTCGCCCTGGCCCAGCGCCGCCAGGGTCGAGGCCTCGATGCGCTGGCGGGCCAGCTTCGGCGCCTCGCCGGAAAGAAGACATTCCAGATCGATAATCAGATCGTCGGCCTTGCGGTAGCGGCGACGCCGGTCCTTGGCCATGAGAAATTCGACCACTTCGCCCAGCCCGGAAGACAGCGACTGATTGAGGTGGTCCGGCGGCGTCAGCTCCTCCTCGACGTGGGCCAGCAGGACGCGGTCGATCTCCTCGTAGTGGAACGGCGGATGGCCGGTGACCATGTGATACAGCGTCGCGCCCAGCGAATACAGATCGGCCCGTCCATCGATGTCTTCGCGTCCGCGGATCTGCTCCGGGGCGATGTAATAGGGCGTGCCGATGGTCAGGCCCTTCTCGCGGCGAGCCAGCACGGCGTCGGCCGTCTCGCGCGCCATGCCCAGGTCGGCCAGCTTGGCGATGCCGTCGGCCGTCAGCACGATGTTGGCCGGCTTGACGTCGCGGTGGATCAGGCCGCGGCGATGCGCGTGCTGCAACGCCTGGGCGATTTGCAGGATGATCTCGATCGCCTCGCGCTCGGGGTAGATCTTGCCCCCCTCCAGGATTTGCCGGATCGTCTGGCCCTCGACCAGCTCCATGACGAAGTAGTGCAGCGGCCCGGCCGAGCCGACGTCGATGGCCTGGATCATGTTGTTGTGGCTGAGGCGAGCGGCCAGGTGCGCCTCGCGCGTCAGGCGCTGCAAGAACTCGGGGTTGGCGGCCAGGCGCGGATGCAGCACCTTGACGGCCACCAGGCGGTTCATGCTCAGTTGCCGCGACTTGTAGACGGTGCCCATCGCTCCCTGGCCGAGCTTCTCCAGCAGTTGATAGCCGGGAATCTGCTGGCCCAGGAGCGCCTCCAGTTCCTTGCCGGCGCTGGGCCTGGTTGGCGGTCAGGTAGCCGGCCGCGACCAGGCGCGACAGCAGAGCGTCGGGACCGGCGTCGCCGCCGGCGGCCGGCCGACAGCTCTGCGCCTCCTCCCGCGTCAGCAGACCGCGGCTGATGAGCGCGTGCGCCAGTCGCTCTTCGTCCACGCGAGCGCTCCCGTCCGAACGCGGCGCCTCGGCCATGTCCCGGCTCCTTGACACCTATTCCCTTCTCCACCGCTTTGGAGAGAAGGACCAAAGACAACACCCGATTTCTTCCACCAAACTTCACGGTCGGCTCGCGCCGGCGCGGCAGCCTGTTCTTGCATGCTCTTCCATTAGCCTGTTAGTATAGAGAAAACTTGAACCCGATTCCGCGCCGGCGCCTCGATACCATTAGATCGTGCCGAGGCCGGCCGAATCGGTCGGGCGCGACACCGGGAGAAAGGGAGCCTCATGCACTCCAGTTCCACGACCGCCTTGGACGCCAGTGTCCTGGTCCTGAACAAACTGTTCATGGCCATTCACATTATTTCCGTGCGGCGGGCCTTCTGCCTGCTGTGCAAGGACCTGGCCGAGGTGGTCAGCCTGGAAGACGGCCAATTCACCACCTACGATTTCGCCACCTGGCGCGAGGTCAGCGAATACCGCGCTCGCAACTTCCGCCAAGAGGACGACGACTGGGTCCGCACCGTCAGCTGCGAGATCCAGGTGCCGCGGGTCATCCGCCTGATGGACTACGACCGTCTGCCCAAGCAGACGGTGAAGTTCAATCGCCGCAATATCTTCGCCCGCGATAACAACCAGTGCCAGTTCTGCGGCAAGAAATTTCCGACCTCGGAGCTGAGCCTGGACCACGTGCTGCCGCGCAGCCAGGGCGGCGCCAGCACCTGGGAGAACATCGTCTGCGCCTGTGTCAATTGCAACGTCAAAAAGGGCGGCCGGACGCCGAAGGAGGCGCACATGCACCTCATCCGCAAGCCGGAGAAGCCCAAGCGCAGCCCGCTGCTCAACCTCAAACTGACGCACAGCAAGTACCAGTCGTGGAAGACGTTCCTCGAAAACGCCTACTGGTCGGTCGAGCTGAAGTAGCGTGGCCGCCGATGCCCATGCCGCTCTGGCCTGAAGCGGCTCAAGGACCTTCTCGCCGTCCTGCCCAGCGGACTGGAAGGAATTGGACATGGCAAGTGGCAGTTCCGGCAAGTACGCCCTGCTGGCCCGACTGGCCGACGAGTTCATGGCCCGCTACCGGCGCGGCGAACCCCCGTCCTTACAGGAGTACCTCGACCGCTATCCCGACCTGGCCGACGACATCCGCGAACTGTTCCCGGCGATGGTCGAGATCGAGCGAACCAAGCAGGACCGCCGCGAGGACAAGGAGCCTCCCGCCGCGGACCACGCGACGGCGACGCCGGACCAGGTCGGCGATTATCGCATCCTCCGCACGGTTGGCCACGGCGGCATGGGCATCGTCTACGAGGCCGAGCAGGTCGCGCTCGGCCGGCGTGTCGCCCTCAAGATGCTGCCGCCGAACTTGCTGCCGGATGAACGGCACAAACGCCGTTTCGAGCGCGAGGCCCGGGCGGCCGCCCGGTTGCACCACACCAACATCGTGCCCGTCTTCGGCATCGGCGAACACGACGGCACCCCCTTCTACGTCATGCAGTTCATCCAGGGACTGGGACTGGATGAGGTGCTCAGCGAGCTAAAACGTCTGCAAGGGGAGAGTGACGCGGCCGCGCGTCTGGGCGAAAGGGAGCCTGGGACGTCGCCGCGCGACGTGTCGGCCGCGGACGTCGCCCGTTCCTTGCTCGCGGGGCAGTATCGGCCTCCCCTCGACGCGACCGTGGCGGCGTCCTCCGGCGCCTCGGACGACCCGTCTCCCTCCGCGTTTGTCCTTCGCTCCGATTCGGCCGCGCCTTCATCCTCCTCGGTGGCGCTGCCGGGACAGGGGGAAGACGAACGCCAGCCGCGCACGCGGAAGGCGACGTACTGGGAAAGCGTCGGCGCATCGGCGTGCAAGTGGCCGACGCCCTCGATCACGCGCACCGGCAAGGCATCTTGCACCGCGACATCAAGCCGTCCAACCTTCTGCTGGACACGCGGGGCATCGTCTGGGTGACCGACTTCGGCCTGGCCAAGACGGACGATCGCCAGGACCTAACGCATCCCGGCGACCTCCTCGGCACTCTGCGCTACATGCCCCCGGAGGCGTTCGAGGGCCGAGTCGACGCCCGCGGCGATGTCTACGCGCTGGGGCTGACGCTGTATGAATTGCTGGCCTTTCGGCCGGCCTTCGACGAGAGGGACCGGCCGAAACTCATCAAGCAGGTCACGAGCACGGAGCCGACCCGCTTGCGGATGCTCAATCCGCGGGTGCCGCGCGACCTGGAGACGATCGTCCACAAGGCGATCGACCGCGACCCGAGCCGGCGCTACAGTACGGCCGGCGAGTTGGCCGCCGACCTGCAACGCTTCATCGACGATCGACCGATCCGGGCCCGGCGCGTTCGTGCCCTGGAGCAGCTGGGGCGCTGGTGCCGGCACAACCGAGCGGTGGCCGGTTTGCTGCTGTCGGTCGTGGCGCTGCTGGCCGTGCTCGCCGCCGGCGGGACCATCACCTCCTTTCGGCTCGAGTCGCACCTGACGCGCGCGGAGACGGCGGAGCGGGATGCGCGGAAGAGGGAGTTCGAGGCCCTGGTGGCGCAGGCCAAGGCGGGCCGCTTCAGCCGACGCAAGGGGCAACGCTTCGACACCCTCCAGGCCGTCCGCGAGGCGCTGACCCTGCTGCCGGAGCTGGAACTGCCGGAGGAAGAGCAGAGGCGGCACCGCGACGAACTGCGCAACCTGGCGATCTCCGCACTCATCCTGCCGGACCTGCATCTGCGCCGCCAAGTGCCGCGCCCGAGCGAGCGCTACAGCTATCAGGCCCAGAGCGAAGGAAGCTCCTATCTGGACAGCAACGCGCGGGGCGATGTCCTGCTGTTCCGGGCCGCCGATCACCAGGAAATCGCCCGGCTGCCCGGAGAGGGACAGGTCACGCCGGTCACGTTCAATCCGTTGAATGAAAACCTTGTCTGGGTCTATCGGCCCGAGGGCGAGGGTTATCGACTGCTGGAGTGGGACCCCGCCACGGGCCGGACGCGGGTGCTGGTGGAGCAGAGCGTTGGCCGGAATGGCGCCTCCGTCAACCTGAACCTGACCCGCTGGGCCATCGCCAACGACAACAAAGGCGTCCTCGAATGTCGGGAGCTGCCGTCGTTCCGGCTGTTGCGGCTGCTCGCGGTCGGCAAGGGGGACATTCGCCATGCCCTGTCCCCGGATGGCCGGCAGGTAGCGGTCGTGACCGGCCTGTACGGCGAGCGCAGCACGCGCAACTGCGCGTGTATGACCTGGAAACGGGAGACCGAATCGCCGAGCTACCGCATACCAACGGCGTGTCCATGGCCGAATGGATGCCGGACGGCCGAACCCTGCTTGTCGCCTGCATCGATACCAACGAGATCTTTCTGTGGGACGTACCGTCTCGGAAGGTGCTGCGCGTGTTCGACCGGCAGAAGGGGGGAGCGCCGTCCATCGCGTTGAACCGCACCGGCGAACTGCTGGCCAGCACGGCACTCTGGTCGGGCGGCATGCGCTTGTGGCACCCCGGCACGGGGCAAGAGTTGCTGAGCATCCCCGATACGAGCATGGTCGCTTACCGGCCGTTCTGGGGCACCATGCTGGAGGCCCAGCTCTTTCGCCGCGAGGAGGAGCATCACGAGGTCTGGGAGATCGTGCCCGGTCGAGAGTATCGCACGCTGACGCACCGTCCGAACGAAGCCGCGCCGGAGTTCCGCGGCATCAGCGTCAGCCCGGATGGCCGGCTGGTCGCCGCGGGCGTTCGAGAAGGCGCGGCGATCTGGGACCTGGTCCGCGGCGAGGAGCGGGCGGTGCTGCGCGTCGGCCGAAGCAGCGTCTGGTTCGAGCCGGTCTCCGGCGACCTGTTCACCAACGGCTCGGGCCGCCTGCTGCGCTGGCCGGTCGC
This sequence comes from uncultured Planctomycetota bacterium, assembly GCA_963849325.1. Lineage (GTDB taxonomy): Bacteria > Planctomycetota > Planctomycetia > Gemmatales > Gemmataceae > JAJPHU01. The sequence goes on from CAWKHF010000001.1 coordinate 169,401, forward strand.
CGCGCCGTCGCCGGAGGAACGGCGCTTCGGACCTCCTCAGATCTGGAACAACGAGGGCCATTTCGACAGCGCCGTCCGCGGCAGCCGCGACGGCAAGACCATTGCCGTGTCGGGATGGCCGGGCCTGCACCCCCTGGTGTTCCATGCGGAGACGCCCCGGAAGCCGATTCGGTTGGGGCCTTTCGCGGAGGTGCGAACCGTGGACGTCAGCCCGGATGGCCGCTGGGTCGTCACACCCAGCTTTGAAGGCTCGAAGGTCGCCATCTGGGATGCCCGTACCGGAGAACGGATTCATCAATTGGTGACGACCCGCTTGAACAGTGCCTGCTTCAGTCCCGACGGTCGCTGGCTGGCCGTCCTCTGGTTCGACGGCTTGACGATCTGGGAGGTGGAGACCTGGCGAGAAGTACGAAAGATCCCGCCCCCCTGGTGGTGGGTAGGGCGACTGACTTTTTCCCCGGATAGCCGGTTGCTGGCCTTCGAGAGCGGGCGGGGGATGATCCGCTTGGTGGACCCGTCCACCGGCGTGGACCTGGCCGTGTTGGAAGACCCCAATCAGGATCGCGCCGGTTTCATGACCTTCAGCCCCGACGGCACCCAACTCATCGTCGCCAGCAACGACAGCCAGACGATCCACGTCTGGAACCTGCGGGCCATCCGCCGCCAACTCGTCGAGCTGGACCTGGACTGGGCGATCCCGTCTTATCCGCCGGCGCCGCAGCCGCCGCTCCGGGCCATAGGCCCGCCGCTGCTGCAAATCCGGGTGGACCCGGGCAAGTAGGAAAACGACCAAAAGCCAACCGAGCCGCGACCGTCAGGGAGCGGTTCGGTCTGAAATAGAGAGCGGGGAATGGAATGTCCTTACGCGGCTCCCTGACGGGACGGCGGTTTGTCATCCCGCCAGGGAGTTTGTGTTTGCCAAGGATCGATTGTCAAAAAGATTGTGGAGAGTTTTCTCGGCGGTTATGGTGAAGATCCTGGACGAGGAGGCCGAGGAAGTTTCGCAGGCTGAGTCGGAGAACGCCCATGAACGAGGAAAGTTTATTCCATCGCGCTCGGGAGAAGAGCGATCCCGCCGAACGGGCCGCCTTCCTGAAGCAAGCCTGCGGCGGCGATGAGACGCTGCGACAACGTATCGAGGCGCTGCTCCATTCGCACGAGCAAGGCCCCAGCACTCTGAGCCAAACAATCGCCGATCCCAACGCTGCCGGCCCTATTACGCCCGAACAAGGGCACCCTCGCAACGAGCTGCCCGAAGTACCGTTGGACGACGCCGGCCGCCGCATCGGGCCGTACAAGCTGCGGCAACAGATCGGCGAGGGCGGCATGGGCGCCGTCTTCCTGGCCGAACAACAAGAACCGGTTCGCCGCATGGTCGCCCTCAAGGTCATCAAGGCCGGCATGGATTCGGCCCAGGTCATCGCTCGTTTCGAGGCCGAACGGCAAGCCCTGGCGTTGATGGATCATCCCAACATTGCCAAGGTGCTCGATGCCAACAAGACGCCCAGCGGCCATCCCTACTTCGTCATGGAACTGGTCCAGGGTCTCCCCATCACTCGCTACTGCGACGAACAGCGTCTTTCGCCGCGGCAGCGGCTGGAGTTGTTGGTGCCGGTCTGCCAAGCCATCCAGCACGCTCATCAGAAGGGCATCATCCACCGCGATATCAAGCCGTCCAACGTCCTCGTCGCTACCTACGATGGCAAGCCGGCACCCAAGGTCATTGATTTCGGTGTGGCCAAGGCGATGGGCGGCAAGCTGACGGAGCAGACGCTCTTCACCGGCCTGGGCGCCCTGGTCGGCACCCTGGAATACATGTCTCCAGAGCAAGCCGAACTCAATGCCCTGGACATCGACACGCGCAGCGACATCTACTCGCTGGGCGTGCTGCTGTACGAGCTGCTGACGGCCACGACGCCGCTGACGCGGCAGCGACTCAAAGATGTGGCCATCGTGGAAGTGCTGCGACGGATCCGCGAGGAGGAGCCACCCCGACCCAGCACACGCTTGTTGAGTTCCCCGGATTCGTTGGCGTCCGTGGCGGCGAAGCGTCATCTGGAGCCGTCGGCTTTACTCAAGGCGGTGCGGGGCGAGGTGGACTGGATCGTCATGAAGGCGTTGGAGAAGGACCGTACACGCCGCTATGAGGCCGCCAACGACCTGGCGCGGGACATCGAACGTTATTTGGCCGAGGAGCCGGTGGAGGCGGGTCCACCCCGCGCCGCCTATCGCTTGCGCAAGCTGGCGTGGAAGCATCGCCGGGGTTTGGCGACGGCGGGGGCGTTGCTGCTTCTTCTGGTGACGGCCGTGGTGGTGAGCACGAGCCTAGCGGTGTGGGCGTGGCGCACCGAAGAAAAAGCGTTGACGGATCGCAACCGTGCCTTGAAGGCGGAAGCCGAAGCGAAGCAGTCGGAGGAAGACGCCAAGTCGGTGCTGGGCTTTTTCCAGGACAAGGTGTTGAGTGCGGGTCGCCCCCAGGGGCAGGAAGGCGGCCTGGGCAATCAGGTGTCCTTGCGGCAAGCGGTGGACGCGGCCGAGCCGGAGATTGCCCAAGTCCTTTGCGGATCGGCCGTTGGTCGAGGCGTCGATCCGCGATTCGCTGGGGGAGACGTACCGATACCTGGGCGAATATCCCCAGGCGATCCGCCAGCAGGAACGGGCCTTGGCATTGCACGAGTCCCAGCTCGGACCCGACCATCCCGCCACGCTCCAATCCCGCAATAACCTGGCGCTGGCGTACTGGTCCGTCGGCCGAACCACCGACGCGGTCCGGCTGCACGCCCAAAACCTTCAGCAGTGCGAGGCCAAGCTCGGACCCGACCACTCCAACACACTCAAATCTCGTAATAACCTGGCGCTGGCGTACCAGTCTCTTGGCCGCACGGCCGAGGCTATCCGCCTGCACGAGCAGAACCTCCAGCAGTGCGAGGCCAAACTCGGACCGGACGACTCCGACACGCTCCAGTCCCGCCACAATCTGGCCACTGCGTACTGCTCCGCTGGCCGGATCGCCGACGCCATCCGTCTGCACGAGCACAATCTCCAGCAGAGGGAAGCCACGCTTGGACCCGACCACCCGGACACCCTCAAATCCCGCAACAACCTGGCCGTGGCTTACGCGTCCGCCGGACGCACCGCCGACGCGATTCGCCTGCACGAGCAGACCCTCCAGCAGAGAGAGGCCAAGCTCGGAGTCAACCACCCCGACACGCTTCTCTCTCGCAACAACCTGGCCCAGGTATACTTATTTGCCGGCCGCGCCGACGAGGCCATCCGTCTACGCGAGCAGCTCCTTCAACACTACGAGTCCACGCTCGGACCCAATCACAACACCACACGCCGGACTCGCGACGCCGTGGCCTCCGCGCGGCAGATGAAACGAATCGCCGATCGTTATCGGCAAGCGCGGGAGTCGAAAGGAGAGCACAACACCGATACACTCCGCGTTCTTTGTGAGCTTGCCGATAGCTTCGCGGCGCGGGGCAACCATGCCCGGGCCGAACGGCTGTTTCAGCAGGTGCTGGCCGGCTGCGAAGGCCGGGCCAGGAACGACCCCCTCGTGTTATGGGCCGAGGACCGTTTGGTGGAAGCTTACCTCGCTCAGAACCAGCGAGAAAAAGCACGTCCGCTGCTGGCGGATCGATGCCGGCGCGGCGAAGGCAACGAGGACAACCTTGAGGTGGCCTTATCGTTAGTCCGTCTGAGCCGGACTTTGCTCGACAAGAAAATGTATGCCGAGGCGGAGCCGCTGTTGCGGGAAGGTCTGCAAATCCGTGAAGCCAAGGAGCCCGATGCCTGGACGACTTTCAACGCCCGCTCCTTGCTCGGTAAAGCGCTCTGGGGCCAGAAGCAATACGCCAACGCCGAGCCGCTGTTGCTGCAAGGCTACCAGGGGATGAAAGAACGCGAGTCGAAGATTCCGGCGCAGGCTCGGTCTCGCGTGATCGAGGCGGGAAAGTCGCCTCGTGCAGCTGTATGACGCCTGGGGCCAGAAGGACAAGTCCGACCAATGGCGTCGGGAACTCGACGAGGCGGCCAAGCAGAGCAAAGAGAGAAGATGAATCAACGGACCAAGGGAGTGGAAAACACGCTCTCTTCGCGTTCGCGGACCACCCCGCCGAGTTTCTCCTCGCCGTTCAGCGCAAGCGCGCTGCCAGCGCCGCCGTCAGCCGAGGATTCGAGAGCAATTCCGCCAGCGCGTGCTCGACGGTGTGCTCCAGCACCGCCACGGAACTCACGTCGCCGACGATCCGATCCGCTGTCTTCTCCAGCTCGCCCTGTTGTTTCTTGAACTCCGCCGCGCTCAGGCCGCGCGCCTGGCTCAACAGCGCCGCCGCCCGAGCGCGGATGCGGCCCGATCGATCCGCGTCCACGCCGGCGACCAGCCAACCGACCTCCTCGGCGATCTCGTCGCGCTTCTCCTCCCACTCCTTGTCCTTCAGTCCGCGCACCTTCTCGATGGACTCGTATAAGCGCTCGCGCGGATCGGCGACCTCGTCTTCCACGTAGCCGAAATAGTACGCCAGCTGCGACGGCTTCAGCTTCCGCAGCACTTCCGGCGCATGCCGGCGGGCCGCCGCTGTCAACTCGATGTCATTGTCCAGAGTGGGCTTTTCGGTTTCGGTCAACTCGTCCAGCTTTTCTTCCAGGTTGTCGATGCCCTCGTCGTCGTTGGCGTCGAGGAGGGCGTTGCGCAGGTCATCGAGCAATTGCCGGTAGTCCTCGCTGACCTCGCCGGGCTTGCGCGGATGGTCCCGCTGCGCCGTCTGAGGCGCCAGCCGGGCCAGGAACTGCATCTGCTCGATCGTGAAGCGGAGGTGATAGAGCGTTTGCAGCGCTTGCACTTCCAGCTGGAGGTTGCTGGCCGACGTTTGCTCCGGCCTGGACTCCGTGGGCTTCTCGGCCGCGACGCTCGTCATCTCGGTGCGGACGAGCAGGCTCGCCGCCAGGGCCACAAACGCGAAAGAGTAACGCGGCATCGTTCTTCGACTGGGCATGATCGTGCTCCCTGGGCCGACTCGCGGTTAGATTCGATCGAGTGAATCAATCCAGCGAACCAGTTCGTGCAACGTGTCGATGCCGAGCCGGCCATCGATGTACTGCCGGCCCATGTCCTTGATCTCGCGGAAGAGGACCGGATACTTGTACTCGGTCAGCTTGGCCTTGGTCTCCTTGATGGCGTCCCGCAGCGGATCCTTGTCGCCGGCGATGAGAAAGAAGCTGAGAGGTTGATTGGCGACCTTCTCGCGCGGTTTGCTGGTCAGCGCCGCTCCGGTGGTGGCGACGCCGCGGAACAGCCCGCGCGAACGAAAGCCCAGTAAGAACGCCATCTCGCCGCCCTGGTCCATGCCGTGTACGACGAGGCGCTGGCGATCGATGGTGTAGCTGTCGCCGACCGCCTTGACCGCCTCCTGCACAAATTCGCTCTCGCTCTGCGTCCAGCCGCGCTCGGCCTCGCGCGCGGGCACACGAGGATGATGTGATAGTCCTCGCAGTCATCCTGCCAGGAGTCGCTGAATTGCTCGAAATCCTTGTCCTTGTTCTTGCCGGCCGGGTGCAGCCAGACGACCACGGCATGGGCGACGTTCTGGTCGTAGTTCTCCGGGACGTAGATCCAATAGGTGTGGTCCGCCGCGGCGGTGGTGCGCTTGAGCAGACCGACTTCCGGCTTTTTCTCCTCCTTTTTGTCCTCTTTCTTGTCGTCCTTCTTCGGCGCGGGGGTGCCCGGCTTGACCAGTGCCTTCTTGGCGCTCGATCTCTCGGGCAGCTGGTCCTTGCCCGGCACGGTCTCGGGCACCTCGGCGAGCTTGATCTTGAGCGTCTCCGTCTTCTTGCCGTCGGCGCGCTTGACCTCGAAGGACAGCTCCAGGCCGGGGATGGCGGCGGCCATCAGAGCCAGGAGTTGATCGCGGCCCTGGACGGCTTGCAAGGCGTTCCGTCCGGGGGTGGACTCTCGGCCGATCTTCATGATGCGATCGCCGGCCTTGAGTCCGGCCTTGTCCGCCGGGCTGGCCGGGTAGACGTAACGGACCTCGACGCCCGGCTCGGGGTCGTCGCGGAGAGGGAGGATACCGAGGAACGGCTGGGCGATAAGCGGCGACGGCCCCTTCCAGCACGACCTTGTCGAACTTGATCTCTTCCTTGCCGCGCTGGACCTTGAGGGCGATCACGTCGCCCTCGTACTTCGGCCCGAGGCGCTGCTGGAGCTGGGCCTGGCTGACGATCGGTTTGCCGTCGATGTCCTTGATGGTGTCGCCGGCCTTGAGGCCGCGCTTCTCGGCGGCCGAACCCGGCGACACGGTGCCGATGGTGGCGGGGGCGTCGTGCGCGTCCTGCGCCTGCTTCAGCGTGATGCCGAGCAACCCGCGCTTCAGCGTCACCGGCGTTTCCTTGGTGCCTTTGAGCAGACGCGGCAGGACGCGGTTGACGTCTTCGAGCGGAATGGCGAAGCCGATGCCGGAGTCGTACCACTCGAAGCCGGCCGTCTCGCCCTCGGAGCGCGGCGAAGCCGGCACCAGCACGCCCTGGACGCGGCCATACAGATCAATGAGCGGCCCGCCGTAGTTGGTCGGCGACACCTTGGCGTCGGTCTGGATGGCCTTGTCCCAGATGCGATGGAGCGCGCTGAGGATGCCGACGCTGACCGACGGCATCTGGTCGGCCGGGCCGGTCAGGGTGCGGCCGACGGCCAGCGCCGTCTGGCCGATGCGCATCTCCTTCTTGGGCGCCGCGACCGGCACCGGCAGTTTGCCGTTGACGCCGACTAGCTTGAGCAGGGTCAACATGCGCGTCTGGTCGTTGGCCACGACCTCGGCGACGTAGCGCTCCTTGTGGCCGGGCACCGAGACGTGGATGGCCGCCGGCTTGCTGGCGAAGTTGAAGGCGCTGGAGATGACGTAGCCGTCGGCGTGGACGATCAGTCCACTGGTCGGCCCGCTGGCGGTGCGGAGCAGGCCGCGCGGCCCCATCTGCACAACCTCGGTGCCGCCGGAGGTCTCGATTTGCACCACGCAGGGAGCGACCTTGCGCACGGCCGTCTTGATCGCCTTCTCCTGCAGGTCGTCCAGGTCATCATCCGCCCTTGCGGATGACAAGGTGACAAGGTGACAAGGTGACAAGGTGAACACAAGGGCGGCGAGCCATCGCGCAGCCCAGGGAGAGAATATCGTCCTTTGCATGCTGTTGTTCCTCATCTCTTTCACCTTGTCACCTTGTCACCTTGTCACGGGAACGGGGAGCGGCGGGTTTCTTGGTCCGAGGTTTTTCCAACGTCAGGGTGACGGTTTGCAGTTTGCGGTCACGTTGAATCTCCAGGCGGACGGTCTGGTTGGGGTGATAACGACCCAGCACGTCCTTGAAGGTGTGGATGTCGCCGACCGGCAGGCCATCGACGTAGACGATCAGGTCGTCGGGCTTGAGCTGGGCCTTGTCGGCGGGCGAGCCGGGAACCACGTCGTCGATGTACGGCGGCGTGCGTTCGACGGGGTTGGCGACGAGAATGATGCCGGTGTAGACGCCCGGCCCCTCGTTGCCCTTCTTACCGGGGTCGAGCGGCTTGTACTTCTCCTTCTTCTGAACGATGTCGAGGATGCTGACGGTCACGCTCTTGCCGTCGGCCTGCGGGACGGTGATGCGGGCGTTGATCGGCAGAGCGTAGTTGATCCAGGTGTTGGTCAGCTCGTTGCGCAACTCCTTGCCGACGAGGCCGAGCAGCTCGCCCTTGCGCGTGGTCGAGGCGCCGCCGGCGGCGCCGGGATTGTTGGTGATGGCATCGACCACGTACACGTCGCCCTTGTACGTCGCCTCGAAGATGCCGATGCGGCCGTACAGTTTGGAGTAGGAGGCCACGACGCCGCGCTGCACCGACATCGGCTCGTCGCGCGTGGCGATCTGAAACTGATTGCTGAAAGCGAGGACGCCGGTGCCCGGCTCGACCGGAGCGCGCTTCGCCGCCTCGAAGACATCGAAGTATTCCTGCCCCTCGACCTTGACCTTGTCGTCGCCGATCTTGACCAGGGCGACGTCTAGTTCCGGCTCGATGGCCACGACGCGGGCGTGAAAGCGCGTGCCGTCGTACAGGTGGACGCGCAGGTCGCGCGTGTCGAGGATGTGGCTGTTGACGGTGAGGATGTAGCCGTCCGCCGAGACGAGGATGCCGCTGCCGTAGGAGGCCAGCCCCTTGACGCCGCCCGCGCCGAAGAGCTTGACCAGCTTGGGATTGACCTTGTCGGAGACCGTGGCGAAGGACTCCTCGGCGTGCGCGGACGAGGCCAACAGGAAGGCCAACGTCAAGGCAGCGATATATCGCTTTTGGTTCATGGGTGATTCTTTCTGACGTGGGTGAAGATCAGGCACCGATACCCTTTTGAAGTAGTTCGAGAACATCCCTATCGTCTTTCTCAACGCGCACGTCACCGTCTCCAGGCCACACGGAGATGATGGTGTCGCCCCTATCCGATTCAACTCTGAGGGTAACGGGTTCTTTTTCAAACGTATCGCACACTATCACTTTTTCGCCGGAGGCCAACGAGAAGTGGGCACACTCCGGCTCGATATTCAGGATGACCGGACCCGACAGGTCGTTTTGGAGAACAAATCGGCTGTGGTGGGTCATTGCTTGATCTCCTTCAGAGCCTCTCCCAACAAGAGCCTCACGCAAAGGCGCAAAGAACGCAAAGGAAAAGAGAATAAAGATCCAAGCGACTCGTGCCTATTTTTTGTCTTTCTTTGCGTTCTTTGCGCCTTTGCGTGAGGCTCTTGTTGGGAGAGGCTCTAAAGAGTCTGGGGAATTCTCGGTGGATTGCCACTTGTGTTCTGCACGAGAATCCCCGAATCACCGACCGCATTATTCCTTCTTCCACGAATTGACGTTGAGGCTGGCGTAGGTCTTGTCGCTGAAGCGGACCTCGATGCGGTGCGGCAGTTTGCCGCCGTCAACGTCCTTGTAATCGAACAGGTAGACCTCGCACGGATCTTCGTCGCGGTCCAGCCAAACCTCGAAGCCGAGCAGCTGGCCGGCCGTCTCGTCGTTCTTGGTCGAGAAGTACCACTTGCCATCGACGCCGGCGTGACGCGTGCGGATGACCTCGGCGTCCACGCGCAGCTTGCTGTAGTCCACCTTGGTCTGGTCGGACTTCGGCGGATAGAACGGCTCGATGCCGCCGTGACTGAAGCCGGTGGCGAAGCCCTTGGCTCCGGAGATCAAGAGCTGTCGATACTGATACAAGGCCATGAGCAGTCCGCCGCTGTCGGGCGGATCGCGGCGCGTGACCGGTTTCTCGTCGTCATTGAGCGGTTCCAGGCTGAAATCGAGCCCATCCACGATGGCCTGGACGAGATCGTTCTGGCCGTCCTTGCGCTCCCCTGGCGTGAATGCTGAAGTCGGCGACGACGCGCTTGCCGCGCGGGCCGACGCCAGCGTACAGCATGCCGGTGGTGCGGATGCCCCAGTCTGCCGGCGGCCTTGCCGAAGTCGCCGTGCTTGTGGAAGGCGGCCAGCAGACGCTGCTGCTCCTGCTTGTTGAAGTAGTAGTTGGCGAAGCCGGCCTTGGCCTCGTAGAGCTTGGTCGCCGGCGACTTGATCGGCGGACGATTGGACGGTTGTCGCGGTCCGGGACGCCCCGGCTGCGGCCCCGGCTGACCGCCGATCTCCTGACGCTGCACGCCCATCAGACGCACCAGCACTTCGCGCGTCTCCCGTTTCTTCTTGTCGTTCTCGTGCCGGTAGACGATCGGCACGCGCCAGCCCTTGGGGTACAGGCCGAGGACGTTCTTGAACTGGTTGACGGTGAAGACCGGCCGGCCGGCGAACGACACCAGTTGATCGTCGATGTCCAGGCCGCGCCGCAGGGCGTCGCTGGGGATGATGCGCTTGACGACGACCTTGGCCAGGGCGCCCTCTTCCGAATCGCTCTCCATCAGGGCGCCGAGCGAGGCGTGATCGGTGTCCATGCCGGCCTTGAGCTGGGCCAGGAAGTTCTTGATCTGGTTGATCGAGATGGCGTAGCCGACGCCGGAGTTGACGCGGCCGCGCTTCTCGAACGAGCCGCGGCCGTTGATGCCGATCAGCTCGCCGTCCATGTTGAACAGCGGGCCGCCGCGAGTTGCCGGGGTTGATCGACGTGTCGATCTGGATGCAGTCGGTGTACTCCAGCAGCGTGCCGGCCGGATACTGGTAGCGGTGGACGCCGCTGACCAGGCCGAACGTCACGGTCGGCGTGAAGTCGGTGGCCAGCAGGAACGGATTGCCCATCGCCAGCGACCAGTCGCCGGCCTGCACCTTGTCGCTGTCGCCCATCTTGGCGTAGGGGAACTTGTCGCCCGGCTTCTTGGGCAGCAGCTTGATGAGGGCCACGTCGCCGACCTTGTCGAGTCCGACGAGGACGGCGTCGTAGAGGACGCCGTCGGGCAGGCCGCACTTCATGACCGGGCCGTGGGCGGCCTCGGTGACGTGGAAGTTGGTCAGGGCGTAGCCGTCTTCGCTGATGAGCACGCCGGAGCCGCCGCCGGTCAGCACGGCGACGACGGCCGGCTGCACCTTCTCGATGACGGCCACCCGCTTGTTCTCCATGTCCACGGACGCGCGGGTCGATGTCGTCGCCGCGCACGGACAGGACGGCGACGAGCAGGGCCGGCAGCAGTACGGCCAGCAGTCGCCGGCGATTATTGGCGGAGGAGGATCATGGGATCCTTTCAAGCGGGTCAGTGCGTTCAGCCGCGAGTCAGCGGAGTCAGCAATGCGCTGACTCGCGGCTAAACGAACACCTGACCCTACTACTTCTGCACCTTGGCGTTGACCAGATCCAGGTGCTTGCCGTTGTCGAACAGGTCGCCGCTGCGGACGATGAGGCGCAGCTTCTGTACGTCCTTGATGTTCAGGTTGATGACGCCTTCCTTCTTGTCCTTGGAGTCCCTGCGCGTGAACGTCTTCTTGTAGAGTTCCTTGGTCTCGCCGTCGAGGACGCCCTCGATCACCAGCACGACCGGGCCGCCGACGCCGCCGACGGATTGATCGATGCCGGCCAGGGCGTGGAACTCGCGGTAATCGCCCTTCAGGTCGTACTCCAACTCGGTGTGCGCGTGCAGGGCCAGGCCGATGGCGAACGTCTCGTCGTAGATGCGCAGCGGCCCGTTGTCGAGGTTTTTGTCGCGGCGGTAGGTGTCGATGAAGTCGAAGTTGGACGTCTGCACCACCTTCGCCGGCTCGACGCGCGACAGGAAGGCCACCTTGTCGAGCGTGTAATCGAGGCGCGTTACCATCTCCATCGGGACGTCGATGTGGGCGCCGGCGGGCGTCGTGACCGACAGGCCGGTGGGCGTCCGCGTGACGCCGCTGACCATGAGGAGATCGTGATGGATGTCGGACAGTTTGCACAACACCGGCGGCGCCTGCGGATCGAGTTCGCGCTGGAAGATGAGGCCGTGCAGGTTGGCGAGGAGGAGATCGCGTTTCTTGCCGCTGGCGCGTCTGAAACTCGATGGTCTTGCCGTCCATGTCGGCGGTGCCGAGCGTGCCTTCCACGGGGTTGACCGTCCCCTCGTTGAGGATGGCGACCACGTCGCGGCGGCGCTTCTTGCCCAGGCGCTCCGTCCAGTCCCTGACGATATTTGTCGTTGCCGGCGTTGATGAGGACGTTGGCGACGGCGGACAGCGGCAGCTTGATTTCCTGGCCGGCCAGCGTCTTCAGCTCGACCTGCTTCTCCTTGATGGACAATTCCTGGCAGTGCAGCAGGGAGCCGTCGATCAGCTCGACATCGGAAAACTGCTCGGGGAGCTTGACCGCGACGACGGCGGGGAAGTCGATCTTGAGGACCTGGGCCAGCGGCGTGGCGACGCGCATGCCCCCCTGGGCGAGGACGATTTCCTTGTCCGTGATGCTCTCCAGGTCGCCTTTGACGACATCGCCCTTGAGGGTGTGCAGCTCGGCGCACCAGCCGGCCGGGGCGCACAGGAACAGGGCGAAGAGCGCGGCACGGACACGCATGGACAACCTCACGAGGGAGCCAGTGGGGGATGACGAAGGGGAATGAGGAAGGGGCTGCGTTCCTCCCCATTCCCCATTCCCCCTTGGGAGAGAGAGACTTACTTGCCGCCTGACTTCTCCAGTTGTTTGAAGTAGGACTCGATGGCATCACGGTACTTGGCGGGCATGCCGCGCGTCAACTCGGTCATGGCCTTGACGCGCTCGCGTTCCGGCAGTTTGCCCCAGACCTCGGCGTACTCCTTGAGCTTCTTGGTATCGACCTGCCCCGCCATGGCCGGAGCGTTGGGCAGAGCGCTATCGCCGGCCGGGCTGGAGGAGCGGTTGCCATTGGGCAAGCCGGGCGAGCCGCCCGAAGGACAACAACCGCCGTTGCACTGGCCGCAGCCCTTGCACTTGTTCTCCAGCTCCTTGATCTTCTCGTCGAGCTTGACCAGCACTTCGCGCTGCATGGCCCGCGTCTTGGGTCCGCCGCGGGTCAGGTCGAGGCGGTCCTTGATGACGCCCATCTTGCGAGCGATCCAGTCCAGGTCCTTGTCCTGCCAGGTCGCCATGTCGTAGTGCATGAGCACGCCGACCATGCGGTAGCGCGCCGGCGCGTCGGCCACGTCCACCAGCAGCCGATCGATGGAGTCGTCGGCCTCGTTGCTTCATCATCAAGGCGTGCTCGGTGACGGCGCGGTGGAAGTAGTAGGCGGCGGGATCGACCACGTCCTCGCCCCGGACGCTCTTGAACGCCTCCAGCGCCTCGTCGAAGACCTTGCGGTTGGTCAGCGCCTTGGCGTAGGCCAGGCCGAGGTTGGCGCGGAAGAAGGCGGGCAGCTTGTGGTCCTTGACGAGGTTGGGCACGCTGGTCGGCGCCGGCGTCTCGGGATCGCGGGCGTCCTTGAGCAGCTGAGCGGCGGCCGGGTCGCCCAGGGTGAACGTGCCCGCCACCTTGTCCAGCAGCGGACGATCCGTCGCCCACAGGGCGTCGAACGACTTTTGGGTTGCCGCGTCCGTCTTGCCGACGCCCTTGAGCCAGGCCAGGGCTTGGGCGCGGACTGCGTCCGGGGCGGGCGCCCGGAGCTGGCTGAAGGAGGGCAGGTCCTTCAGCGGTTTCTTCTCATCCGCCTGCGTCATCCCGCCGCCCGCCAGGACGAGCGCCAGGCCGGCGACCGAAAACCAGCGAGTCCACCTCACGGGAGTTCTCCTGTGATCAAGGTGAAAGGTATCAGACCCAATGGCCCATGTTCCCACAATGCTTCCGACGATGCAAGGGGCAGCCGCTGACGGCGGAGCGATGCGCTAGGTCGCCAGCGGCACGTTCGTCATTTCGCCTCGTTCTTGCCGGTGGCGATGTCGTGCGTCACCTTGCCGATCTTCTCCTGCCGCTTCGATAGGTCTTTCAGCTCGCTCTGGATGCGTTCGTACTGCTCACGCTGCTCCGGCGTGGAGCCGTTCTCCGGCGGCGGGGCCTGCTCGCCGGCGTACTGCTTGCCGTACAACTCCGTGCGAGAGTTGACGCGCTTCTGCATCGAACGGATCATTTTCAACTCGGCGAGCAGGTCGATCAGCTTCGGATCGGGCGGCGGACCCGACGGGCCGGGCGGCGCCTTGCTCTTGTTCTTGTTGTCCGCCTGCGCCTTCTTCAGCGCCTCGATCATCTCCTGCAAGGTCTCGATGATCTGGTTCTCGATGGTGACGGTGACGATGCCGGTATCGGTCTTGCGGAGGCGAACGGCGACGGTCTCCATGTCGCTCTTGACCTGCTGGAAGACCTCGGCGAAGGCGACGGCCGAACCCTCGGCCTCCAGCAACCGCAGACCGGCGGCCGCCTCCTTGACGATCTCGTCTTCCTTGTCGGACAGGACGTTGGACGCCTGCTGATCGGCGCGGGTCGGCTCGGCCTTGGGATTGCCCTTGATGACCTTGTCCAGCTCGACGGTGCCGTCGCGGACAGCGATTTGCAACGCCAGCATGTGCCGGCAGCGCGCTTCCAGCCGGGCCAGGAGCCGCTCGATCTCTTCCTCGCGGAGCTGCCGCAGAAGGTCTTCGAGCTGCTTCTTCGCCTCGTTCAGCTTGTTGAGGGCTTCCTGTTCGTCCTCGGGGGCGTCCTTGCGGTTGTCCTTGCGGAGGTTGTCTTCGGCGCGTTCCTGATACTTCTCCGCGTCTTCGATTTTCTTCTTGATCTGAGACTGCTCGGGGCTGGGCTGTTGCTGTGGCGGCGGCTTGGGACCGCTCTTGCCGCCGCTCTTGGCCTCGCTCGGCTGTCCCGGCTGTCCCGGCTGGCCGCTCTGACCAGGCTTGCCTTCACTCGGTTTGCCCTCGCCGGACTTGCCCTTGCTATCGCCCTTGCCTTCGCCCTTACCTTTGCTGTCGCCCTTCTTGGCTTCGCCGGACTTGCCGGCGCCTGGCTTACTCTCCCCGGACTTGGGACTGCCGGGTTTGCCCGAGCCGGGCTTATCGCTCGGCTTCGGCTCACCCGACTTGCCGTCCTTGCCTTCACCGGGCTTGCCTTCTTTGTTTTCACTGCCCTTGCCGTCTTTGCCTTCTCCCTGCTTGGCGTCCTTCCCCTTGCCCTCCTTGCCTTCGCCGTCCTTGCCATCTTTCTTGTCCGCCTTGGGATCCTTGGCGTCGTCCTTGGCCTCACCGATACCTTTCTTGCCGGATTTGTTGTCCTTGCCCTCGCCTTGCTTGGCCTCCTTGCCCTGGTTGCTCTTGGGGTTGATGAGGTTGTCGGTCTGGGCCTTGACCTTGTGCTGACTGTCGGCCAGATCCTTGTTCTTGGTGCGGGGGAGGATTGTCTTGTTGAGCACCAACTCTTGCTTGCGGATGACGTTCTTCAGCTCTTCCAGCAGACGGGTGTACTCTTCCTTCTTTTTGCGCAGCTCGGCGTCGCGGTCGTCCTTGAGCAGCAAGTCCATGATCGCGCGGAGATCCTGCCGCAGGGCTTCGTTTTGCTTGAGGACTTCCTGGAGTTGTTCGGTGTTCTTGAAGGCGTCGTTGGTCTTGAGGGTCTCGATGAGGGAGCTGAACTTGGTGTCCACGCCTTCTTCGCTGGCCTTCTTGATGGCCTGGCGAAGGATCTTGGCCTTCTCGCGGTCTTCCGGCTTGGCGCTGTTCTCCATGCGCAGAGCCAGGCCGAGCAGCTTCTGTTTGAAGTCGTCGAACTGGCGTTTGAGGCGCTCCTGCTGCGTGGCGGCGTCCTCGATCTTGACCTTGGGATCGGCGGCGTCCTGGCGCGTTTGACGTCGCTCTTGCCCTTGGAGTCGATCTTGAGCGGCAGACGCTCTTCCGCCCGCGCGGCCAGGACGAAGGCCGTGGCCAGCACCCCTAGCACCGCCAACAGACGACGTGACATGGACCATGTTCCCTCTCCCATGCTGTTGAGGGTCGGACCCCCGAAGTTCCGCGCGTCCGCGCAGTAATGACGATCCGCCGCCGCGTTACCAACAGGGACGGTTCCCCATCGTTCCCCTTCGTTTAGCCGCGACGCGCAGCGGAGCGCGAGAGCACTCCCGCGCTCCGCTGCGCGTCGCGGCTAAACGAAAGTTCACTTCTTATCGACCTTGCCGCCTCCCGTCGCCTTGCCGAAGATGGCGTCCTCCAGCTCCTCGTTGATCCTCTTGATTGTCTCGTACTGTTCCGCCTCGGTCTTCTCGATCTCGGCCAGGCGCTTGACCAGCTCGTTGATGTCGGTCATCTTCTGCATCGAGGCGAGGATTTTTCCAGGGCCAGGGTGAGGACGCGCATCTGGTCCTTGGCCGCCGAGCCGGCCTTGCGCGACGTCTCGATGCGCTCCGCCGCGGCCTGGTCCTTGCTGTCCAGCGCCGTGCGGAAGCCGGCCACCGCGTCGCGGGTGTCGTCGAAGGTGCGGTCCACGTTCTTGAGCGGATCGACGATGTTCTTCTCCACCTGGTCGATGAACTTCTGGCTGACCTGGTTGGTCTTCATCTCACGCAGGATGCGGGCATAGGCATTGTACACTTCGCGCGTGGCATTTTGCCCCTTCTCCAGCACCTCGTTGACCTGATCGGTGCGGGCGCTCATCGGTCCCAGTTCCTCGACCTTGAGGGCCGAGCTGGACAGGTCGAGGTAGGACTGGCCGAGCTTGGCCTGCGTCTCCAGCAGGCGTTGATACGTGGTGTCGAGGTCGCCGTACTGTTTCTCCTCCTCCTTGGCGATCTCGGTCAACAGTTCGTTCTCGGAGACGACGAAGAAGGTGAACTTTTCCTCGCTGATTTTGAGGTGCGGCTGGGGTTTGCCGTCCTTGCCTTTTTCGCTGTCGAGGTCGGTATCGACGGCTTCCAGCCACAGCTGCATCCGGTAGCGCGGCTGCGGCCGGCTCGGATCGGTCATCTTGAGTCCGGGGTTGGTCTTCCACAGCGGCAGATCGCAGCCGACCGGATCGAGGTCCGGCTGCGTCCACTCGTCGGGCTTGATCGAGAAGTTGCGCAGCAACAGGCGATACGGCTCCTTCTGCTTCTTGGCCAGCTCTTCGCGGATCGTGTCGGGATGCAGGATGGCGTCTTCCGGGCGGTCCTCCAGCGCCGCTTGAAGCGCGGCAGGAGATAGCGTTCAGCCGGGGCTTCCTCGCCTTCTTCTCGGCCAGCGTCGCCGCCTTGAGGGTGATGGCCAGGTCCAGCAGGCCGGGCAACAATCCCTGCCCGGCGGGCGCCAGGCTGGTCCCGGCCAGGAGCGGCCAGGCGGCGCGGCGATTGAGGCGAGCCGTCTCCAGGTGCGCGATGGTGTAGGCGTAGCGCACGTCGGTCAGGCCGTGATCGTCGTCCACCTGCCCCTTGAAGGGGATGCGCGCCAGGACCGTGACCATGTAGCCGCCCTGGACCTTGCGGACGATGTCGTCGGGGGCCAGCTCGCGGACTTTCGGCGGCGCATCCTCCGCCGGGATGACGACGATTTGCCGCTGGCCGGTGACGCCGTCGGTGTCGGTGAAGCGGAACAGGAAGTTCTGCTCGAAGCGGACGTTGGCGAAGGACGTGCGGAAAGTGCGGGCATCGAGCATCTCCGCCGGCGTGGCGGTAAGGGAGATGCCGGCCTTGTGCGACTTGTGCGGCACGATCGACACGGACTGCAAATCCTTGCTGGCCGTGGCCGTCAGCACGAGGTTGGTGCCGGCCGGCACGTCGATGCGCGATACCTCGCCGCCTTGCAGCGACACCTTGCTCTCCTCGAAGCGCTGTTTCTTGCCGCTCAGTTCCTCGGGATTGTCGTCGCGCTCGAGGCGATAGTACAGGTACGCCGGCCGGTCCTCCTGGCGCGTCAGCTCCTCCAGGGCCGGCGGCTCGACGACGACGACGCGGCGCGAGGCGGTGTAGTAATCCAGCCCCTTGACGTGGAAGCTGACCGTCTCCTTGAGTTCGCCGAACTGGCCGGTGTACTCGTTGTCGGCCAGCTTCTGCATGGTGGTCTGACTGCTGGTGGTGTTGCCCTTGTAGACCAGCAGGACGTCGTCGGGGACGACGAGCTTGCGCAGCAGCCGGCTCAGGGCCGGGTCGCTGGCTCGGCCTTCGAGTTGTTCGAGGACGTTGCGCATGCCCTGCTGGGCGTCGGCTTCCAGCGTCTTGTGTGTCTCGCTCTTGTCGAGGTTCAATTCGATCTCATCGAGCGTGAGTCCGGCCCGCATCTCGCGCACCTTCCAGTCGGCCGGCAGGGCGATCTCCGGCACCGGAGCGCCGAGCAACTCCGGCGTCAGGTCGAACCACGACAGCGGCCGCCAGCCCTCGGCCGGCTTCCGCTGGAACTGCGCCACCAATCTTTCCCGCTCGTCGCCGACGATGCCGCGCGAATCGAGCCAGGAGCGATACGCCTCGACGGCCTTCTTCGTCGGTGCGCCGGCGATGACGTACTTGAACGCCCGCACGCGGAGGGTCGGCGGTCGATCGCCCCGGCCGATGCGCCATTCGCCGTTGGCCGGTACGTCCAGCAGTTCCAGGTGGGCCATGCGCGGCCAGATGACGTTTTGCAAGGAGGACGTTGCGCTCGAACCAGATTTCGGCGACCTCGTGGAACTGGCCGAAGCCCGCCGTCGTGAAACCGTAGCCCGGCGACGGCGTTGGCGGTGCAGAAGATCGTCCCCGCCAGCAGGTAGCCGCCCAGGGCCAGCACGCCGACGAGAATGCCGCGCCACGTCAGACGCTCCCAATCGAAGACTTCCTTGATCTTCAATTGTTCGACGCGCCGCGCCGCCTCGTGGATGGTCTCCTGGACCATGGCCGCCGAGTAGCCGATGTCGGCCGCCTTCTTCGGGTCGGCCAACTCCACGGCGGTGATGAGGCGATCGCCGAGGATCTTGGGAAAGCGTCGTTCGAGCACGAGGGCCAGGGCGACGTCGCGGAACTCGCGGAACAGGCGCGTGAACACCTTGCAAGGCGAACGCCGCCGTCAGACCCGGACAAGCAGCACGACCAGCACGCCGCAGCGCACACTCCAGGGCAGCTCCTGCACCCAGTCGATGTGGAACAGACGGAAGAAGCCATAATCGAGGAGCAGCCCGATCCAGAACCACAGGGCCAGGTACAGCCCCACCACGCGCCGCGCCTTCGAGGCTGACGTACAGGCGGATGTAGCGGCGCAGCCGCTCCAGCGGGCTGCGGACGCGCTTGGACGCTTCGGTCAGGTTGCGCGAACGATCCGGACTCGTGACAGTGGCCATAAAAAAGTACCGAGTTCTGAGTTCTGAGTGCCAGGTTCGGAGTCCCGCGTGCTGGGTTCTTCACTCAGAACTCAGAACTCAGAACTCAGAACTTTGGATTATGCCAGACGCAGTAGCTTGCGCGTCAACCATTCCAGGGACAACAGGCCGACCACGCCCAGCAGCACCCAGGACATCTTGATCGGCTGATACGGCGGGTCGCGGTCCCAAACGGTGAAGCCCTCGTCCCAAACGTCCTGGATCGGCCCACGGCTGCGCAACGTCTGGATGTCCGGCTTCATGCACGTCGGGATCAGGTGGGCGTTCTTCAGGTCGAAGTACAGACGCAGCTTGTCGTCTCCGGCTTCGTTGACTTGGAGGCAGCGTCCAGCTTGGGACGTTGCAGACTGCGTTTCAGTTCCTGGCGCTCGGCGTCGCTCATGCGGCCGAGCACGTCGTCGGCCTCGCTGGCCAGCTGATACATGGTGGCGAAGTCGGGCCGGGTGTTGTCCATCTCCGGGTTGGCCTCCTTGACGCTGAAGCGCTGGGTCAGCGTGTCGCCGGTCTCCGGCATCTTGACTTGCAACGAGTAGTCGCCGGCCGAGCGAACCTGGAAGCGGGCGCTGTACCAGCCGTCGCCGCCCGGCTTGGGCTTCATGTCGAAGGGCTTCGGCGCGACCGAATCGGGCACGTCCCGGCGGCGGCGTCAGCTTGACCTCGGGCGGCTTGGAACTCCGGAGCCAACGGCTCGCCGTCCTTGCCGTCGAACTTGCCCTCGATCTCGATGGGCTTGTTGGCGACGTGGCTGGAGCCCATGTACAGGCGGATGCGCTTGTTGACCCGGCTCATGTTGTTCGACGCCGCGTAGTGCAGCAGCTTCGTCCAGAAACGCTCGTGGTAGGGGACGCTGTAGCTGCGCAGCCGCCACGTCTCGCCGGAGCCGAGCCAGACCACGCGGCGATTGCTGCCCTGCGAATTCAGCACGAGGTAGGGCTGCTGCGAGCCGTCCTTGAGCTTGCCGCGCGGGTCGGCGAAGCGGGCCACCACCACGGCACTGGTCTTGGCCTTCTCGACCGGATAATAGCTGTAGAAGCCGCGTATCGCGGTGTCTTGTCGCCGCTCTCCCTGCCGGTCCCGTAGAAGAAGGCGTCCCAGTCGGCCAGGAACTTGGTGACGTCGTCGCCCTCGGCGAGCTTGAGGAACTCCATGTCCGGCGTGGCGCCGCTGAAGTTGAGCGGCCAGGGTCGTTGGTCGTCGCGGTCCATGTCGTCGAGGCGGATGTCGCTGCAGCACCACCGGGTACAGGTCGAGAATCGGCTTGAGCTTGTCCTTGTACGTCGATTCGGGCCGGGCCAGCTCCAGCGTGTTGATGGGGCCGCCCACGGCGATCAGTCCGCCGCCCTTGCTCGACCCACTTCTCCACCATCTTCGAGCTGGTTGGCGGTCAACTGCGTCCAGTCGGGATCGAAGGCGACGATGACGTCGTACTGGTCCAGGGCATAAAGAGTGTCGTCCTTGTCGCCGGCTTCCAGGCGCGTCGGGAAGGAACTGAGCAGTCGTTCCGGCGGCACGTCCTGGACGATGCCGCCGCGCCGCTCGCTGACGCCGGGCGGCAGCTGCATGTGGATCGACACCTCGGCGCGTTTCTTGTCCATCTCGCGGACGAGGATGGAGCGCAAGAACTGGTAATCGCGCGTGGCGGCGCTGGCGAACAGCAGCACGCGCAGCGGCTTCTTGATCACGCGCAGGATCGACGGCTCGCTGAGGTGGAACGGCGCGGCGAACGACTCCTGCGGATCGCGCGGCACGCGAACGTGAAAGCGCAGCTCGCCCTCGCCGGTCTCGCTCAGCTCCCACTTCTTGCCGGCGACCTCCTTGATCTCCAGGTCGATATGGGCCGGCCTTCGCCAGCGTCAGCCGCGTCGATGGGGAACTCGACCGTCGACGCGCGGCGGCGAGCTGCGATCGAACTGCACCGGGGCCGCCGGCTCCAGCGTCAGCTTCTTCGTCCGCAGCGATAGCCGGGCCGGCTTGTCCTTCTCCGAGTCGGCGTCGTTCTTGTTCGTCTGCTCGGTCAGCGTCAACTCGAGTTCCTCGTCCTTGCCGTTCTTGTCCTTCTTCGTGTAGGTGATGTCGAGGAAAACCTTCACGGGCTTCTCGGCCAGTCCTTCGCCTTGCAGTTCGACGACGGCGCGGAACGTGTCTTCGGGCTGCACCTGCTCGGGCACGCGCACGTCCACGATGTCGATCTTGACCTGCGGCCGTTCCTCGCCGATGCCGACGACGAAGATGGGAATGTGAGCGGCCTTGGCGCGGGCCTCGATGTCCTCGAACGCCTTGGGCGAGCCTTCGGTGCTGCGGCCGTCGGTGAAGAGGACGACGCCCTGGACGCGGCCGTTCAGCTCGCGGTTGACCAGCGACAGCGCCGCGCTGCCGAGGTTGGTGCCGCTGAAGACGCCTGCCTCGCCGAGTTTCTGCGTCAAAACCTGTAGCTTTTGTAGCCGTTCCTGTTCCGCGTCGCCCCACTCGACGGGAACGTCCACCTTGGTGCCGGGGTTGAGCCAGGCTTGCAGATACTCGGCCGGCAGGGGCTTCGCCTCGGGGAGTTCGACGTTGCGGTCGGCGTTGCGCGTGAAGTCCTCCCACTCTTCGCGCGTCCAGTTGCGGCTGTCCTTGAACAGCAGGTAATTCTCGTCGAGGCGGCTGGCGAAGCGGAACGCCGTCACCGGGTTCTTCGCTTCCAGGTTGGCGAGGAACTTCTTGTCGGCGTTGGTCAGGAAGGCGAGTACCTTGTCCTGCCGCGTGCTGCAGCTTTTCGCCGGGCTTGCCGCTGGAGACGTCATCGACCACTTTCGTCAGGCTCGGCGAGGTATCGAGAAGGACGAGCACCTTGCCCATGACGCGCGTCTCTTCCCAGGTCTGCTTGGCCGGCAGCAGGAAGACGCCGGCCAGCAGGACGTAGACGCCGGCGCGGAGCAGGCCCAGGAAGATGGCCCACCACGGCCCGACGCCGCGGCTGTCCTTGACGTACATCCAGACGATGTAGACGAAGGCCGGCCAGGAGGACGGCACCGAGGATCATCGGCCACAGCGCACCACGGAAATTCGTGACCGCGGATCGTCAACGGCTCGCTCAGCCGCCGCAAGACCCATTCCTGGTACTGGCTGGTGTTGGCTTCATTCATGATACATACGTTGTCCTTGTATATCCGTAGTCGCTTGCGGCTTGGCGGGCTGCGCCAGACCGCAAGCGGCGTAAAATCGCAATCACGCCGCCGCCGGCCGCGGCTGCCGCCCGCTGTCCCGGCGCCGCTTCGTTGCCCTGCAGGTGGAAGCTCAGATGCACGGCCAACGCCTGCTCGACGATGAGAATGACCAGGAAGAACAGATACAGCCACGGCGACTCGGAGGCGTCGGGCATCTTGTTCTTGTACGCCTCATAGGTGTCGCCCGGCGAGCGCAACAGGATCGTGCCGGCTCGACTGTCCTTGGCGCGGCTCCGCTCCAGCTTGTCGCGCGCTGCGCGCCGCAGGTCGCTCTCCTTGGCGGAATCGAGGTTGAAGGCGAAGGCGCGGACCTCGGTTTGCGCCGCGGGTCCGTCCTTGCCGGTGGGGTAGAACTCGAAGGTGTAGACGCCCGGCGTGCGCGAATCGGCGGAACTCAAAGGTCAGCACGTTGTCTTTCATGGGCAACGGCTGCTCGGGGAACTCCTGCGGCTTGATCGCGTCTTCGACCTTGCTCCTTGTCGAGATCGCGCTGCGGTTGAAACGTCCACTTGACCTTCGGCAGATAGCGGCCGGCGTCGAAGTCGAGCTGGACGCTCTCGCCGACGGTGCGGTTGAGGTCGTCGCCGGAGCTGATGAGGTAGCGCTGCAGGTCCATGATGAAGACCTGGTAGCTCCACGATGACAGACTGCCGCCGCCCCAGTCGTTCCAGCTGCGACGCCGTGCCGGCGCTGGTCAGGATCGCGCACACCTTGCCCTTGCCGTGCGCGCGCGCCACGACGAGCGGATCGCCGTACTCGATGGTCGTGCGGAACTCGTCGAGCTGCGCCGCCAGTCCCTTCATCTTGGGGTGCGCCCACAGCGTTTCCATGTCCGGCCGCTGCGGATCGTTCTCGGCGCCGTGGTCGTGTCGCAGGGCGTCGATGGCCTTGACCAGGTTGAACAGGTACGGCGTGGCCAGGGCGTCGCGGATCTCGTGTCTGATAGCGCTCGGCCGGCTCGACGTAGCGCGTGAAAGCGTCCGGCTCGGCCAGGGCGAGGTCGTGGGTTTGCTCGATCAGCTTGCGGCTCAGCTCCAGGGCGCGGGGCTTGTAATCGTCGATCGGATGGTTGTTGGGCAACACCACGATCTCCTCGGCCTGGATGCCGCTGGTCGGCTCGGGATCCCACTGCGAGCGCGGCAGCGCCTGGAAATAGCGGTCGAAGTTGAGGTAGCGCAGTCCGGAGCGGTTCTTGTACAGCGTCTCGGCGGCGGGGTGCTTGGGATCGCGGAACAGCAGTTTCGGCTGCTCGTCGCGGACCAGGCGGTCGCGGCGCTTCTCCTCGCGCTCCTCCGGCGGCATCAGCGCCGGTCGGGTCGAGCGGATCATACGGCTTGTTGCCGATCAGAACCGGGAACAGGCCGTTGAACTTCTTGAACAGCGTGTCGTTGTAGAAGAGCGGACGAGCCTTGTCGCCCAGGAAGTAGCACACGCTGCCGCCGTGCTGGACGTACTCCTGCACCTTCTTCAAGCGTCTTCTCGCTCTTGATCTCGCCGACGTTGAGGAAGATGACTGTCGGATACAGCTCAAGGTTGATCTTGTCGAGGTCGTCCACCTTGCAGCGTTCGATCTCGTAGGAGCGGGCGGCCAGGTAAGCGGCCTTGAGGTGGAACAGGTCGCCGCCGTCGAGGTCGGGATCCTGGCCGGTGCCGTCCACCACGAGGGTCGGTACGCGCTTGCGCACCTCGAGCACCATGTCGCGGACGTTGTCCGCTTGCAGACCGGTCTCCTCCGGCTCGATCTCGGCCGTGATGCGCACGTATTCCCGATCGAGCCGGCGCTTGCGTTCGCGGTCTTCGGGCAGGTCGGACGAGCGTACTTCCGGCGACGGCTTCTTCTTGGCGAAGAGGAGCGTGAACTTCTCGGTGACGCTGCCATCGGCGGGGATGCGGTCGATGGGACGCGAGCCGGCGAAGGCTTCCTTGCCATCGACCTTGACGTGCAGGAACGTCTTCTTATCGCTGGAGCTGAAGTTCTGGATGGTGACGCTGAACTCGGTTTCGACGCCCTCGGCCGCGACGCGCGCCTCGGAGCGCAGGTCGGTGATGGCGAGGTTGTCGTGGTGCAGGGCCACTTGCCGCGTCTGTCCGCGGTAAGGGTGAGCGGTGTCGATCAGGCTCAGGTGGATGCCCGATTCGACCAGCTTCTCGATGGCTTTGTTCAGTTCCTCGCCGCCTGGCCCGCTCCAATCCAGATCGCGGAAGTCGCTGACGAGATGCAGGATCTTTTGCCCCTGCTGCACGTCGTTGAACAGCGCCTGCGCCTTGTTGACGCCCTCGATGGGATCGACGTGCAGAGCCGTCGATTTGGCGAGCTTGAAGCGCCTGATCGATGTCCTCGACGGAGCGGTCGTTGAGGCGTCTGATCGAAGATGGCCGTATCGAGATCGGACAGCAGGTAAATGCGCATCTGCTGATGCGAGGGCGCCTGGGCGGCGCTGTGGGCGAGTTGCTTGATCTGCTCGCGGGCGATCTCGAAGGAGTTGGTGTTCGGCCCCTTGTCGGCGAAGTGGTCGGCCATGCTGGGCGTATCGTCGAGGATGACGATGTGCGTGGCACCCTGGCCGGTCGGCATGGCGCCGACGAAGCGGGCGACGAGGAAGCCGGCCAGCAGGACCAGCAGGATGCGCAGCAGCCAGCAGGATCATCTGCTCGATGATGAGCCGGCGGCGGTTGCGTTTCTGCGACTTGAGGAGAAACTCCATCGCCGCCCAGCGAATGCGCTTGAAGCGCATGCGGTTGATGAGGTGGATGAGGATCGGCGCGCTGACGAGCAGACCGCCGGCGGCCATGTACCAGGGATGCAGAAACAGTTCCATGTATAACAAACCTCTCCATTAACCACAGATGAACACAGATAAACACGGATAAGACCAAACCATTTTTATTATTTCTTTTTGTGTTTTCATCCGTGTTTATCTGTGTTCATCTGTGGTTAATTCTTTTTATACTGGGCCGCGGTTGCGGACGCCTTGTTGTGCGCGCGTCCATGCGGTGGTGCAGGAACTTCGACAGCACCGCGTCGAGGTAATCGCCGGTGCGCACCAGTTGATAGTCGATGCCCAGCCGCGTGCAGCCGCGGCGCACCTCGACCAGATATTCCTCCAGCGCTTCCAGGTAGCCGTCGCGCAGGCGCGCGGATCGCACAGCAGATGCGGCAGTTCTTCCATGCCCTCGAAGCGCGTCGTGCCGGCGAACGGGAACGTCATCTCGTCGTCGTCCAGGACGTGGAAGACGAGGATGTCGTGCCGCCGCTGCGCACAGCATCTCCAGCCCCTTCAGCAGCGGCTCGCGGTCGACCAGGAAGTCCGAGATGAGGACGATCATGCCGCGCTGCGGAATGGTCTCGGTGACGCGGCGCAGGATCTTCTCGATGTCGGTCTTCTCGCGCGGCTTGCTGACGTGCATGGCGTTGAAGATGGCGTCGATGTGCGTCTGCTGGCTGCGCGACGGCACGATCTGCCGCACGTCCGAATCGAACGTGATGGAGCCGACCGCGTCCTGCTGGCGCAGCAGCAGGTAGGCCAGGCAGGCGCCGACGGTGCAGGCGTAGTTGTACTTGTTCAGGGCGCCGCGGCCGTAGTGCATCGACTCGCTGACGTCCACGACGAGCGTGCAGCGCAGGTTCGTCTCCGCCTCGTACTGCTTGATGTAGAAGCGATCCGTCTTGGACCAGACTTTCCAGTCGAGATGGCGGATGTCGTCGCCGGTGGTGTACTCGCGGTGCTGCACGAACTCGATGGAGTGCCCGAAGAACGGACTTTTGTGCATGCCGGAGATGAAGCCCTCGACCACCTGCCGGGCGCGCAGGTCGAGGCGGGAGATCTTGGCGATGGTGTCGGGATGCAGGAAGCGGCGCGGGTCGTCTTCTTTTACGGCCACGGGTGCGCTACCTCAAGGTCAGCCGCTCGCGGCAGTTAGCGATTGCGCGCCGCAAGCCGCGCTACGCGGCGGCGGATAATCACGACGCGAAAATCTTCTTGAAGCGCTCGTCGCGCGTCAGCTCGCTGTCCTTGGCCGGCGTCTCCTTGATCAGCTTCTCGATGACCGTGTCGGGGGTGATGCCCTCCGAGGCGGCGGTGAAGTTGGTCAGGATGCGGTGCCGCAGCACCGGGTAGGCCAGCGCCTGAATGTCCTCGGTCTGCACGTGGACGCGGCCATAGCAGCAGCGCGCGGGCCTTGCCGCCGAGGATGAGGTACTGCACGGCGCGCGGACCGGCGCCCCAGGACAGCCAGTCGCGGACGAACTTCGGCACGCCCGGCTCGCCGATGCGCGTCTGCCGCACCAGCGCCAGCGTGTAGCGGATGACGTGGTCGCTGACCGGCACCTTGCGCACCAGGTTTTGCAGCTCCAGGATCTGCTCGCCGCCGAGCACCGGCCGCGACCTCGTCGTTCTGCAGCGACGTGGTGCGGCGGGCGATCTCGAACTCCTCGTCGAACTTCGGATAGCGCACGAACACCTTGAACATGAAGCGGTCTTGCTGCGCTTCGGGCAGCGGATAGGTGCCTTCCTGCTCGATGGGGTTCTGCGTCGCCAGCACGAAGAACGGCGCTTCGAGGCGATGGCGGACGCGGCCGACGGTGACCTGCCGTTCCTGCATGGCTTCGAGCAGGGCGGCCTGCGTCTTGGGCGGCGTGCGGTTGATCTCGTCGGCGAGGATGACGTTGGCGAACAGCGGCCCTGCAGGAACTTGAACTCGCGCTGGCCGGTGGTGCGGTTCTCCTCGATGACCTCGGTGCCGGTGATGTCCGACGGCATCAGGTCGGGCGTGAACTGGATGCGGCTGAAGGCCAGCGACAGCGAGCGCGACAGGGTCGAGATCATCAGCGTCTTGGCCAGGCCGGGCACGCCTTCGAGGATGCAGTGGCCCCGGCTGAACAGCGCGATCAGCAGCTCCTCGATGACCTGGTCCTGGCCGACGATGATGCGGCTCAGCTGCTTCTTGATATTCTCGAAGGCCTCGCGCAGCCGGCGGACGGCTTCAAGATCGTCCTGGCCCATTTCGGGCGGCGCCGCCTCGGCAGCCTCGTTGATCGACAAGGAGGGAGTGAAAGACTGCTCGTTCATGCGGATCTCTTCTTTTCGTGGGGAACACATCGGGAATATTGGGCGTCGGCTCGCCGAGCCGCCGCCAAACGGAGACAGATCCAGAGGGTCAGTGCGTGCCCTGGTAAATCGGCAGGGCCGCGTTATCCAGCTGCAGGATGGTCAGGTACACGGGCGTGATGAAGGCGGGGCCGACGTGGCCGCCGGACCAGCTGCCGTCGCTGGACTGCGAACGGATGATGCTGTCGAAGTTGGCCTTTTTGTAGCCGCTCCACGTCAGCCGCTCGCTCGCGTGCGAGTCGGGGAACAAGCTCGGCGTAGCCGTCTTCGCCGAGGATGTAGATGGCCTGGGCGTAGTAGTAGTGGGTGTACTCGTCGTGGCCGAAGCGGCCGCCGCCGACGCCGCCGAGGTGCTGCTGGCAGAACTTGAACCACTTCTTGACGAGCGGCGAGCTTGTAGTCGCCGAAGCTGAAGCCGCAGGCGATGGCCGCCGCCGTCAGGGCCGGCCGGCCGTCGCCGCCGCCGCCGCCGCCGAGGCTGTAGATCACGCCGCCCTGGGCGTTGGTCGAGTCGTGCAGGTACTTCTGGGCCATCTTGATCGCTTCCTGCGGCACGACGATGCCGGCGTTGCGCGCGGCCCGCAGGGCCTGCACCTGCGTGATGGTCACCGAGCCTTCGTCGAAGTTGCTGCCCTCGTGCGCCGAGACGTAGCCCCAGCCGCCGCGGTTGGTCTGGGCGTCGTGCGAGAACTTGCAGGCCCGTTCGAGGATGTCCACCAGGCGACGGCGGCGGTCGCCCTCTTCCTCCTCGCCGACGACGCAGGAGAGGAACAGCATGCCGAAGCCGTGGCCGTACATGTAGCGGCCGGCCTCGCCGGGGATGTTCGGGTTGCCGATCATGCCGTTGGGCATGCTGTGGCGCCATCAGCCAGTCGGCGGCGCGGCGGATGTTGTCCTTGTATTTGCCCTCGCGGATGGTGCTGCCCTCCATGAGCATGGCCATGCCGCTGATGCCGGTCATGGTCACCGGATACTGGCCGCCGAACGCCTCCCAGTGGCCGTCCTTGTGCTGGTTCTTGGCCAGCCACTCCAGCCCCTTTTGCACGGCCTTGCGCTGGTCCGCCGACATCTCGTCCGCCCGCACCATGCGGGATTACCGGCGACGGCCAGGGCCAGCGCGGACAACAGCAGGACGACTCGGCGAGAGGGTGATCGCATGATGACGAACTCCTTGAGCGAGGGGCCCGGAGGCCGAGCGAGGGAGACTCCCATTCTTGGACGATTGACGCGAGGTTTTCTGACACGCCCCGAGCGAACAAACTTCTCCGAGCCTGAAGCGTTAGCGAAGGAAGGATAAACTTCGCTAACGCTTCAGGCTCGGAGAAGTTTGTCAATTCGCTCTCAGCGCGGCGGCAGCGGATTGCCGACCTCGCGGAGCGGGAGGCGATCGAGCGGAGAGCGATTGCTCCGCGCCCCGGTCGCTGTCCGCGGCGCCGGAGCGGCGCCAGAGTCCGGCGCCGCCGCCTTGCCGTCCTTGGCCGGGGCGGGAGAGTGGGTGATCTTTTCCCTCATGCTGAGGAAGTCGATCGTGCCGGCTCGCGGATCGATGTGGACGCCGAAGAAGTTCGTCGCATTTTGCAGGTTGTCGTCGCTGAGGAGCATTCGGCCGCTGCGCTTCTCGATGCTCATGGCCGAGACGGCCTGGACCACGCGCTGGCCGGCGCCGAGGTTGCTGGATCTCCTGATGGCGCGCGGTCAGCAGCAGGACCGGCAGCTCGCGGAACTGATCGAGGACCAGGAACTGGTTCTTGACCGGCACGTACCATTCCCAGGCGCCGCTGTCGCGCTGGAAGGCGTAGATCATGCCGTTGACCGGCACGGTGCGCATGCCCAGGTGGGTCATCACGTTGGCCTGCACGCCGCCGATACCGCCGAGGCGGACGTTGACGTTATTCATCTCCACCGGCGCCGCGCAGGCGAAGTAGAAGAACTTGCGGTCGGCCAGCAGATGCACGGCCTGGACGTTGCGCAGCATCCTTGGCCGGTTCGGCCATCTTACCGGCCATCACTTCCTTGCGCTTCCGCAGGTCGATGACGTGGACCTTGCCGTCCGGCTCGACGACGCCGGCGAAGTACGGATCGTCGCCGCGGGCCACGAGGGAGCGGGCGGCGTAGGTGTCCTTCCACACGTCCTGTCCGGTCAGCGGATCGTAGAGGCGCAGCACGACGCTGCTGCCGGCGCCGGCTTCGGACAGGAGGATGTGCCGGCCGAGGACTTGCAGCCGCTTCTGGAAGAGGGCGGCGAAGTCGAGGGCCTTGACGGTGATGCCGTCGGCGGCCCGAAAGACGCGGCGTGGCGTGGGCATTGTTGGCCTTGTCCAGCTCGACGACGAAGACGTGGTTTTCATCGGCGAAGATGTGGTTGCGCGGATTGACGTCCGAGCGCGACCACAGCGTCCGGCCGGACAGCGGATCCAGCGCGGTGAGGGTGTCGCGCGTCTGCACGCAGATGGTTGCCCCCTCCAGCGGGCCGGTCTGCCCCAGCCGCTGCGCCCAGCCGTCGGCGAACGACAGCAGCACGCTGCCGTCGCGCGGATCGACGACCGGCACGCCCTGCCACTGCGGCCCATTGGGGTGATTGACGTTGACGGCGACCGGGCCGCCGCCGGCGGCGAGGTTCTTCTCCCACAGCACGCGCCGATTGACCGGATCGATGCCGTAGACCATGTGGGCGACCGGCAGCACGATGAGATGGCCGACCGTGCGATAGGCGAAGCGGGCGGCCGAGCTTGGGCTGGCGTTGACGACCTGGTTGTTGAGCTGGTTGCCCAGCACCTGCTGTGTCAGCATCTGGAACATGGTCTGCGTCAGCTTCTGCGACCAGACCTCTTTGGGAGCGTGGTTGTCGTCGTCGAGATTGCGGTCCAGGAGCTTGAACTCGTGCTTATTGTCCAGGCTCAGGCCGACGATGTGATTGCGGAAGTACGGCAGTTCCTCGCCGCTGTGCGCGAACTGGAAGAGTTGGCCGTGGCCAGGCATCTGCTCGCGGAAATCGCCGGCCTCGCGCTTGGCCTTGAGCTTGGTCGAGCCGAAACGCTCCGGTTCGTCCAGGTACGGCAGCAGCCGCTTGTCGGTGGCCGTGTCGTTATACAGATCGCGGCCGGTCTTGCCGTCGCGGATGACGATCTTGGCGTACTCACTGCCGAGCTTGCGGTAACAGTAGGCGGCGTCCTCCAGCAAGCCCTTGCGGGTGTACAGCCGGGCCAGCGCCTCGGTAGCGCGAGCGGCCAGCTCGGGGCTGTGCTCGCCGGTGCGGAACTGATTCAGCTCCAGCTCGGCCTCCAGCAGCGGGTGCTCGTCGCCGCTCTCCTTCTGTTCCATGAGGCGATCCACCAATTGCAGCCGGGCCTCCTTGCCGGCGGCCGACACCGAGCCGAACAGACGCACGAAGCGGCGTAGCTCGGGCAAATCGTTGGTCTGGCGCAGCTGGTCCCACTTGGAGGCGATGAGCTTTTCGAGCGGTTCGCGGTGCTCCGGCTTGGCCTTGGCCATCATGGCGATAATGCGGCCGCGCGACCAGACGTCGGGAGCGGCCTTGACCTGCCGTTCATCGACGGCGGGCACCAGCTCTTGCTGCTTGCCGGCCTCGGCGCCGAACTGCTGATATTTCTCGAACGCCTCGACGAGTCGGCCCTGCTCCTCGCGTCCCTTGCCGACCAGCCACAGGTACGTCGCCCGCCGCCGCCGTTGCTCGGCCTCCAGCTCCGCCCGTTTTTCCGGCGGCGCGTCGGCCACGTCGAGACGGCACAGGTCTTCGTAGTCCTTGAGGTATTTCTCGGCCTCGTTGAAGTGGTCCGCGATGTAGGCGGTCAGCGTATCGTACAGCTTGGCGCAGCGCGATCGCGGGTGGCCTTGTCGGGGTTGTTCTTCAGTGCGGTGCTCAGATCCTCGATGGCACCGGCCAGGTCGCCCTTGTCCAGGCGCAGGTCGCCGCGCTCGGTCAGCCCGACCGGGTCGTTGGGGTTCTTGGCGATCAGCTCGTCCATCTGGGCGATCTTGACCTTGAGCTGCGGATAGACGACGACTTCCTCATGCGTCAGGGAAATGACGTTGCCTTCGTAAAAGAGCAAATTGCCGGGTACGTCATGGTCGCTGCCGCCAACGTCTCGGGGCCGCGATTTGCTGCTGCCGACGATCTTGCCGCGCGGCATGTCGATGGCGACGATTTGCGGCTCCTTGGATCGGCCGGCCTCCTTGAGCGGCAGGTAATAGACGTTGTCGCTGGCGATGCCCTGGCCGGACGGCATGCCGGTGTCCAGCGTCCACAGCACCTCGCCGCTCTGCAGGCTCAGGCCGCGCACGTTCTTCTTGCCGACGACCAGTACGGTGCCATTGCAGACGTTGCCCAGGTACAGGTCGTCCTCCAGCTTCGGCTTCTGCCAGACGCGCGAGCCGTCGCGCAGATTGACGCAGTGCAGCGAGCGGGCGTCCGGGGCGGTGAAGACGACCTTGCCGTCGGCGATGACGGGGGCGGACGCCTTCCATTGATTATGGTTCTGGACCGGCTGCGCGATTTGTCCGCCAGGGCCGACGATCATGCCGCGGCGAATGAAGCGCTGCACGTGTACCTGCTCCGGCGGCGTGTCGCTCTTTTCCCGATAGGGGTAGGCCCATACCAGGCTGTTTTCCAGCAGGTTGATGCCGAAGACGGCGCCGGCGTTGGTCGGACAAACGAGGATGCCTTCGCCGTAGGCCAGGTGGGCGGCGCCGGTGCGCCGCATGACGTCGTTGGGCATCTGCTGTTGCGTCGTGCCCAGCGTCTGGGTGGAAAGAATGACCGCTTTCGGGAAGCGCGTGACGGGATCGATCACGTGGGGATCGAGGCAGACGAGCCGAAGTTCCTGTTGTTTCTCGGTCAGCACGTACAGTTTGCCGCCCAGTGGCAGGGGAGGGCCGAGGAAGTAGCAATCGGACAGGGGACCCTTGTCTTCGCCGCCCAGCTCCCAGGTCAGCTTGCCGCCGTTCGCCAAGCTATACGCTTCCAGCCGACTGTGCTGGATGGCCTCCCGGATCTCGGGGCTATAAGCGTGGTTGGCGTTGTTCATGCCGGGGTTGAAGCCCATGTTCACGTTCATCATCTGCGGCGGCGGCGGGACGGCGAGATCCTCGACGACGTAGACGAACTGTCCGTCGGTGCTGAGGGTGCCGACCGTGGAGTTCTCGAACAGGATCTGCGGGTGCTGGTTCTGCTCCACGTAATACTGGAGCCAGCCGGCCATCGCCTGCTGCTTGTGAGGATCGGAACGGGAGGCGAGCATCCGCTCCAGGCTCCAGCTCGACGGCTGCGTCCAGGCGATGTCGCCGCTCTTGAGGTCGCGGGCCACGACGCCCCAGTAATTCTTGTAGATCAGAAGCGGCATCCTCTTCTCGCCCTTGACGACCGTGACGGTGATGGGAGAGAAGGCGGGGATGATCGGCTGATTGCGGTCCTTGGACCAGTAGGTGATGGCCCGCTTGAGACGCTCGTGAGGCAAGGGGTTGTTCTTGGCCTCATCGTACATCATTGCTTTGCGCCAGGTCGCCGACATGAAGGCCGGGCCGCCCACGAGTTGATTGGCGCGATTGGGCGTGGCTCGGTAGACGATGGAGTCGGTGGCGTTCTGACTGAAGCTCGGTCGTTCCAGCCGGGCGACGTATTCTTCCAGCTCGGCGACGGATGCGCGTGTCGTCCGGTCCCAGTTGGACCTCGCGGGCCTGGTTGCGGAGCTGCTTCCACAGTTCTTTTTCGCTGATCTTGCTGGTGGTGATCTGCGTGCCCTGGCTGGCCGTGGCCGAGGCTGGGGCCATGTGGACGGCGTAGGCGGCCTTGAACAGCACCACCGGCGGCAGTTTGTCGGCGCCCTCGCGGTTGAGCAGTTTGTCGAAGCAGAGGACAGCAGCGATGTAGTTGCCGCGATCGAGGTGGTAGTCGGCCAAGCAGCTTGATGGCCTCGCCGCCGGCGTCGGTGTGAGCGTACCGCTTCATCACCTCGGCCAGAAGGCTGGGATCGCCGTTGTCCTTGGCCTTCTGAAGCAGCTTGGCGGCGGCGGCGCCGTGGGTCAGCTTGTAGAAGTCCCGTCCGGCCGGCGGCAGACTGGCCAGCAGCCGATCCGCTTCCTGCTTGACGCTCACCCAGGCATGGCCTTTCTTGCCCTCGGCGTTGGTTCGTTCCAGACGGACGAAGACGTCCTCATCGATCTCGAGGAGCTTCTGCAGGGTGGGGATGGCGGTCTTCCATTCCTCTTCGCGGATGTAATCGATGGCCGCCTCGATGGCACTGGCGCGGCCCTTTTCGTCCTTGGGCAGACTGATACCGCTGTTGAGAAAGCCGTCGGGGTTCATGTTGGGGTCGGGAGGCGGCGGGACGGGCAGCGCGGGCACGGGTCCGCCGCCCGGCGGCTGCACGGCGATTTGGACCTGGGCGCGCCCTTGATCCAGGCAGACGGCGGAGACGGCCACGATCAGCGCCAGCAGGACAACGGAGGCTCGGCGAGGGTTCCAGGACATTGGCGGGATTCTCCTGCTTCCTTGATTGCGGCCACAGCGTCGCCGCCGCGGCGGTCGGCTCCAGGGATTCTCTCACAGCCCGCGACGACCTGGCAAGCGTAATCGTCAGGGGATACGACGATTCCACCCGTCGAAGCGTGGACTGTGCGGCCGGAAGATCGCTCACGGCGGCACAAACAGCATCTCCCCGTCGCGAGAGTCTGCCGCATTAAGGAGGACGAGGCTCGTTGGGCGAACTAACAGCCGCGCGGCGAGCGGGGGCTTACGCTCCGCGCTCGCATAACCTATAATTCCGTTTTCTTCGTCACCTTCGGAGTCTTGTGATGTCGCGCTCGGTTCCGTCTCCCTCGGCAGACTGGCGCGGCGAGGGCCGGCCGGTTCGGCGGCGCACGCGGACGTTTCGTCCGAATTACCTGTCGTTCGCGGGGACGTACCAGTGTAACCTGACCTGCCCCCACTGCTGCGTGCCGATCGAATGGCCCGACCGCCTCGACATCGCCGTCGCCCTGCGCTTCCTCGAAGACGCCCACCGCGAGGGCGTCGCCATCCTCGCTTTCACCGGCGGCGAACCGTTTCTGTATCCCGAGTTCCTGTATGCGCTCTGTCGTCGGGCCGTCGAGCTGGGTTTCCGCTTCGACAAGATCATGAGCAACGGCGTCTGGCACCGCGACGCCGCCCACCTGGAGGCGGTGCTGGGCGACCTGGCCGCGACCGGCTTCAGCGGTAAGTTGGGCCTGAGCGTCGATAAGTTCCACGGCAAGCACACGGCCCAGGCGGCGGAGTTCTGTCGCATCGCCCGCCGTGTCTTCGACCGCGATAACATCGTCTCGCTCTCGTATGCCAGCCGTCGCCCCGATCAGGGGCTGGAGCCGGTACACGACCTGGCCCGCGAGCTGGACGCCGTCGTCGAGTGGTCCGACGTGCTGCACCGCTATCTGATGGTGTCCGACGAACTGACGATCACGCTGAACTGGAACCACCTGGCGCCAGTGGAGCGCGCCGAGCGTTTCACCGGAGCGTGGGACGGCGAATGGTTCGCGGAAGATTACTGCGAGGGGCCGGGACAGGCGCTGATCGTGACGCCCAAGGGCGAGGTCAAACCGTGCTGCGGCTTCGCCTCGGACCTCGATCAATTGACCATCGGCAACATCTACCATGACAGCGTGCGCCGCATCATCCGCCGGGCGCGGCGACATCCGTATGTCGGCAAGGTGTTCCGCGAAGGGCTGACGGCGATCCGCGAGGAGATCCTGGCTCGTGACCCGGAGGCGCTGCCGGGGGCGACGAGCAATCACTGTTATTTCTGCTGGTATGTACTGATGAAAGGTATATTCGATCAATCCCGAGACGAGGCGAGGGACAGGGTAGGGTGCGGCGGACAGTGGGAAAAGCTCAAAACCGGGCGAATATCCTTGCCGCTCGCCTGAGGGGGAAGGCAGACATCCCCTTTGGAAGGCTGCCGGGCCATCGGCAAATCGAAGCGGGAGAGCTTGACGTTCAGACTATAGTCTGCTAGAGAGTGAATCATGAGCCAGCAAAAACTGCCCTTTCCCGGCGATCCTTGGAAGCCAATCGGGCTTTTCCGGAGCGACGGAAACGAACCCTCGCCCACTCTGAGGACCGAGCACGGCATCTTGTATTCCGGCGACTGCTTGGCCGTCCTGCCTTACCTTAACGACGCGACAGTTGATACTGTATTTGCCGATCCGCCCTTCAATCTGGGGAAAACCTACGGCGCAAAGGTTGACGATAACCGACCAGACGAAGAATACGTGAGCTGGTGCAGGGAATGGATTGCGGAATGCGTCCGCGTGCTCAAGCCGGGCGGTTCGCTGTTTTTGTACAATATCCCGAAATGGAACATCCGGCTCGGTGCCCATCTGGCGGAATTAGGATTGACCTTTCGCCACTGGATTGCGGTCAGTATCAAATTCGGCCTGCCCATCCCCGGTAGGCTCTATCCGTGTCATTACAGCTTGCTGTATTACTGCAAAGGAGAGAAGCCGAAGACGTTCCGAAGCATCCGGACGCCGATCAAGACTTGTCGGCACTGTGGAGGAGAGATTCGAGATTACGGCGGTCATCGAAACGCCATGAATCCCAAGGGCGTAAACCTGACGGACGTCTCGGGATGACGTCCCGCCCGTTCGTCACTGGAAGTTCAAAAGCAAAAAACGTAAAGCGAATCAACTGTCCACGAAATTGTTGACCCGCGTCGTGGAATTGTCAACGCAGAAAGGCGACATTGTGCTTGATCCGTTCGGCGGCAGCGGCACGACCTTCGATGTTTGCGAACGCCGTGAGCGCCATTGGATCGGCGTTGAGTTGGAGAACTGCGATGTAATCATCGAACGGCTGACGACTGCCGACTTGGAGGCACACGATTGTCAGGACCACGTGGAAGACCGGAAATAGCAAGCGGTCATTGCAAGGCCCGACCATCGGTCCCTTTCGGGATGCGCGGAACGTCTAAACTCGTCGCATCGTGTTCCGCGACGACGATTCGCAAAGCCCCTTCTTTGATTTCCGTATCGCGCCACAGGGGGAAATAGTGCCGGAGTTCACCGATATTGCCGATGCGATCCGTCAGATAGGCCTTCAGCTTATTGCTCGGCACCACCAGGAAACCACCGATCAAGCCCCCGAGTTTCAGTGTCAAAAGCAACTTGTTTATGGCCCGGTGGCTGGACGAGATGTTTCCCGTTTCCCACTCGAAGCCGATGAATCCCGAGGAACTCCGGAACAAAGCATCCAGGTCGCCCGTTTCCATCACTCCGTTCTCGATGATCGGCAGCCGTTCGACCTGCCAACCCTGTTCCCGAAGTTTCTGCAAACACGGCAACTTGATTGGAACGACGCCATTGCCCTCGCCTCGCTTCTTCCCACTCTGCGGGTAAATCGTGAACTTCCCCGAACCGTGGGGCCAGTCCGTAGCGCGAATCGCCGACTTGACATGGCGACAGGCCGTCCGCCAGGCCCGAGACTTCGGGAACTTCCCCCGCGCGATCAGGTCAACCGTCTCCACGATTTTCATTCATCTCTTTCTCTACCTTGGCGATAAGCTTGCTGGCGCTGGTTTCCATAGCGGCACACAGCCGGAAGAGCATGTTGAGCGTGGGCGATTTCACGTCCCGTTCCAATAGACTGACGTAGGTGCGATGGACCCCCGCCTTGAACGCAAGCTGTTCTTGCGTTAAGCCAGCCTTGTCCCTCGCCTTTCGCAGTTCCTCGCCGAACATCAGGTCAAGGTAGCAAGGGAGAGAGGCGTATTCCGCGGACTATAGTCTGAGAGCACGTTTTACGTCCTGAATGCGGGATTCACCCGTGCATCAGCCGCAAACTCAAATCCATAACTACTTGCGATTGAAGGAGTGACATCGCCAACCAGGAGGATGCCTTCATTCCGCGCGAAAAGATTGGCCTCATCGGCAACTCGAAACGAGGTCTCGTCACCTTGCCGACGAGTTCGTCCACCATAGGACAATCAGCGATCTGCCGCCGAAACGCTTCGCGCAGAACACCTCCATCCCAAGGACCGCACATGAAAGCCTTGGTCAAACGCAAAGCCGAACCCGGACTGTGGCTGGAAGACGTACCGCGGCCGGAGGTCGGTCTCAACAACGTCCTCATCCGTGTGCATCGTACCGGCATTTGCGGCACCAACGTCCACATCTGGAAGTGGGACGACTGGGCCCGCAAAACCATCCCGGTGCCGATGGTCGTCGGCCACGAGTTCGTCGGTGAGGTCGTGTCCGTCGGCGGCAATGTCGCCGACTTCCACCCCGGCGAGATCGTCAGCGGAGAGGGCCACGTCGTTTGCGGCCTGTGTCGCAACTGTCTGGCCGGCCGGCGCCACCTGTGCAAGGACACCAGGGGCGTCGGCGTCAATCGACCGGGCGCCTTCGCCGAGTACATCGCCCTGCCGATGACAAACGTGTGGCACCACGATCCGGCCATCCACCTCGACGTGGCCGCCATCTTCGATCCGTTCGGCAACGCGGTCCACACGGCCCTGTCGTTTCCGGTGCTCGGCGAGGACGTGCTCATCACCGGAGCGGGGCCGATCGGCGTCATGGCCGCCGCCGTCGTTCGCCATGCCGGGGCGCGCTACGTCGTCATCACCGATGTCAACCCGTACCGGCTGGAGCTGGCCCGCAAGATGGGCGTGACGATGGCCGTGGACATCCGCGAAACGAGCATCGCCGAGGCCCAGAAGAAGCTCGGCATGAAGGAAGGTTTCGACGTCGGCCTGGAGATGTCCGGCAATCCGTCGGCGTTCCGCGACATGCTGGTCAACCTGTGCCACGGAGCCAAGATCGCCATGCTCGGCATCCCCGAGCGCGAGATGGCCATCGATTGGAACCTGGTCGTCTTCAACATGCTGACCATCAAGGGCATCTACGGCCGCGAGATGTACGAGACGTGGTACAAGATGACGGTCATGCTGCAAGGCGGCCTCGACATTCGGCCAGTCATCACGCATCGCTTTCCTTACACGGAGTTTCACAAGGGCTTCGACGTGATGATGTCCGGTCAGTCGGGGAAAGTTATTCTCCATTGGATGGAGAAAGGATCTCGAGTTTAGGAACGGTTTTCAAAGCTCACTCGCCCGGAGCGCCAGCGACGGGTACCCCAACCCGTCGCTGGCGCTCCGGGCTAATGGACCGCGATAACGACCAAATTATCGCGGTGGACCACCTCATCGTAGGCGGAAGCGCCGATCACTTCGCGCACCCGTTCGCTGCGCAAACCGCGGATGCGTTCGACATCGCCGGAAGAATAATTGCTCAGTCCGCGAGCGAATTCGACGCCTGCAACGTCTATTAAGGTGACGACATCGCCCTTGCTGAACGTGCCGGCGACCTGGACGATGCCGATGGGCAACAGACTGCGGCCCTGATGCTGAACGGCCTGGCGCGCCCCGGCATCGACGACGAGCCGGCCGCGCGGCCGGGCCGTGTAGCCCAGCCAGCGCTTCCACGCTGGCATGGTGCGGTCGTGCGGCAAAAACAACGTGCCGACCGGCTCGGCGCGAAAGAGGGCGTCGAGAATGCCGGGTGTGCTGCCGTTGGCCATGAGGACCGTCTCGCCCGCCACCGTCGCCAGGCGCGCGGCGCGCAGTTTGCTCCTCATGCCGCCGGAACCGAGGGCACTGCGGCTGCTGCCGGCCTTCTCCATGATGGCGGCGTCGATGACCGGCACCGTCGTCAGCAGCGACGCCGACGGATCGCTGCGCGGGTCGGAGGAGTACAGACCGTCCACCACGGTCAGCAGGACCAGCAGCGACGCTTGCAGCAAGTTGGTGACCAGGGCGGCGAGGTGGTCGTTGTCGCCAAAGCGGATCTCGGCGACGCTGACCGTATCGTTCTCGTTGATGATGGGCAGACAGCCATACTCGAACAGCGTCAGAATGGTATTGCGCGCGTTGAGGTAGCGGCCGCGGCTGTCGAAATCGCCGGCGGTGAGCAGGATCTGGGCCGTCGGGATGCCGTGACGGGACAGGCAGTCCTCGTAAGCGCGCATGAGGAACGCTTGACCGATAGCGGCGCACGCTTGCAGCTGACGCAAGTCGGTCGGACGGCGCGCCAGGCCAAGACGGCCCATGCCGGCACCGATGGCGCCGGAGCTGACCAGGGCGACCCGGCGGCCGCCGGCGCAGGCGCTGGAGTTGGTCGGCCAGCGCTTGCAGCCGTTGCGGATCGAGCGTGCCGTCCTCGTGGGTGAGCACGTTGGTGCCCACCTTGACCACCACCGTGTTCGCCAGGGCGATGACTTCTTGCCGAACCGCGTCGAGCATGGCTGCGTTCTCGAAAACCGGGGGCCATGCCTGTTTATAGCAGGCGCGGACCTCTCTCGTAACAAGCCGCGAAGTTTGTAACAATGAGGCAGGATGGTTTGACGCGGCCAAAGGGGTCTTTTATACTCGATCTCAGCGAATGGACACTCCCCCGCTCGCCGGGGGCTGGAAAGGACTTCTCAGCTCAGGAGGTGCCTCTTGTCAACAACAACCCCGCGGCGTGTGTACAAGGGAAGAAGCATCCGGACGCCGGTGCTGCTCTGTCTGCTGGGGTTGTTCGCTTTGCCGGCCTCTCTTTCCGCTCAGACGCTCACCACGGACGAGTTGCGCAAGCAAGCCGTCCTCCTCGAACAGCGCCACGACTGGCTCGAAGCGTGCCGCGTCTACGACGAGCTGTTGCGCAAGGACCGGACGCGCGAGGACGTCCGGCAAGCGTATCAGCGCTGCCTGCGTCGCTATCACATCGTCCATCGCCATCGAGACAAGGTCTACCGTCAAGCCCTGACGCGCGTGACGGCGGTGCAAGCCCTGGAGATGTACGAGCAGGTGCTCGACACCGTTGCCCGCGCCTACGTCGATCGGCACAGGACCAGCGCGGCGGCGCTGTTCCGGCAAGGAGTGGAAGAATTGCTCCTGGCCTTCGACGAGACCGTCTTCCGCGACGAATACTTTCCCGGCATCCCGCGCGAGACGTTCGACGCCTTCAAGACGAAGCTGGAGGAGTGGCGCGGCCGCAAGATCGCCAGCCGTTCCGACGCCCGCGCCCAGGTGATGGCGGTTGGACGGACGGCGCAGCAGATGGGCTTCGGACCTCGGCCCCTGCTGCTGACGGTCATCGCCCTGGAATTTCTCAGCGGCGCCTGCAACGCCCTGGATGAATACACCTTCTTCCTGACGCCCGGCCGTTACCGCGAAGTGCAGGCGGCATTGCGTGGCCGGTTGGTCTCTATCGGCGTCGATCTGGCCGTGGTCGAGGGACATCTGGAAATCGCTCGCGTCTATCCGCGCAGCCCGGCCTGGGAACAGGGACTCATGCTGCACGACCGCATCCTGCGGATCGACGGCCAATCCACCGCAACGCTGCCGGCCGAGGTCGCCGCCGAACGACTGCGCGGCAAGGCCGGCAGTGTCGTCAAGCTGGAAGTCTTCTCGGTGGCCCAGATGATGACGCGGCCAACCATTGAGCTGACGCGCCGGCCCGTGATCGTGCCCAGCGTCGAGTTCGAGCTGAAGCCCGTCCTGGTGGACACCGGAGACGGTCTGGAGACGGTCG
This sequence comes from uncultured Planctomycetota bacterium, assembly GCA_963849325.1. Taxonomy (GTDB): domain Bacteria; phylum Planctomycetota; class Planctomycetia; order Gemmatales; family Gemmataceae; genus JAJPHU01. Next base: position 209,947 of record CAWKHF010000001.1, read on the forward strand.
TTCCCATCGGCCGCTTGCGCATCCTCTACTTCCAGGAATCGACGCTGCAAGAAGTGAAGGAAGCGTTGGCGGCACTGCAAACCGACGGTATGCGGATGCTGGTCCTCGACCTGCGCGGCAACCCCGGCGGCCTGTTCAAGTCGGCCGTGCAGGTGGCCGAACTGTTTCTGCCCGAAGGCATCATCGTGGTGTCGCAGTCGCACATTCTGCCCAGGGACAAACGGCTGAGCGGCCCGATCCGAGTGGAGAGCATGAATCCGCTGTTGCTGCCGATGGTGGTGGTCATCGACGGCGATACCGCTAGCTCCGCCGAGGTGCTGGCCGGGGCGCTCAAGGACAACGGTCGGGCCAAGCTGATCGGGCAAACGACGTTCGGCAAAGGCTCGATCCAGTGCATTATCCCGCTGGACAAGCCGCCCTTCGACAAGATGCCGGGCGGCATCCGCATCACGGTGGCCAAGCTGCTGTCGCCGAGTTGGCAGCCGTACAGCGGCCAGGGTGTTCGGCCGAATGTGCCTTCCAGTTCCGATGGCGATGCGGTGCTGGCCGAGGCGCAGCAAGTCCTGCTGGACATGCTCAAGACCTTGCAGCCGATGGCGATACCGCACTGATCGGCATATCCTCCGTTGAGACCTGTCGTGCGCCCTCTCTGGTCCCAGACAATCTCGGCCCCGCTGCGCGGTCTGAGCCTGGCCCGTGAGCGCGATGCGGTGCTGGCCTGGGACGGTCGCGACGATCTGTTCCTGTTCAACCACGCCGGCCGACTCCAGGGTCAATGTTCCTCTCCCGCGGTCATCGCGGCGGCCTGCGGTGCCGAGGATGGCAGCGCCTACGCCGTCGGCGGTTCGCGCGAGCCGGTCGTGTGCTGGCTGGGTCCGGATCTGTCGCCGCGCTGGCAGCGCCCGCTGCATCGCGGCGCGACGGCCATCGCCCTGGAGCCACTGGGCCAGTACGTCGCCGTGGCCGACGCCGATGGCACGCTGTACCTGTTCGACCGCGACGGCCAAACGCGGTGGCGGGCGACGACGCCGCGGCCGTTGTCCCATCTCGCCTTCGTGCCGGAGAAACCCCTGCTCGTCGGCGCCGCCGATTTCGGGCTGGTCGTCTGTTTTGGCTCGGCCGGCGAATGCCTGTGGCGCGACGGGTTGGTCGCGCACGTCGGCTCCCTGGCAGTCCGCGGCGACGGCGATGGCCTCCTCCTGGCCTGCTTTGGCGATGGTCTGTATCGCTACCGCGCGGCCGGCCCGCCGCCCCAGCAGATCCTTCTTGACGCGGCCTGTTCTCGCGCGGCCGTCTCCTATGCCGGCGACCGTGTGCTCACAGCGGAGCGGGACAACCGCGTCTGTCTGCGTGACGGCGATGGAACTCGACGCGACCCCATCACCCTCGATGCCTCTCCCGTCGCTCTCGCCCTAGGGGCGCTGAGGCGATCAGGGAGTCATCGGCCTAGCCGACGGGACGATCCTGCGTTTCGACCTGCGCCCGAGCAGCGGTGAAAAACTGCTCTTGCTCCGAGCGGACGAGTTTTGTAAAACCGTCGATACGATAAGGAGTGTGGGTAGGGAATCCCGCTCCACCCTCGCTGAGGGTGAAGGTACGGCAGGAGGCTGAACACTTCAGATAACTTGCCTTCCTCGCAGATCCGCACCTCCTGAGTTTTCAACCCATCGCCCGGTCCCATTCAACGCAGCATGGGCAAGTTGTTTCGCGCCCCTCATGGTTGGGGGGAACGGCGGCTCGCCTGGGATGTGCGCCGCCGCAATGGTCTCCATCCACCGGAAAGGACACCCGCGCATGCTCGTACTTTCACGCCGACTCGGACAGAAGATCGTTTTTCCCGGCACGCAGACGACCGTGCAAATCGTTTCCCTAAAACCGGGCGTCGTTCGCCTGGGGATCGACGCCCCCGAACACGTCGCCGTCTACCGCGACGAATTGCTGGGGCGAAACGACTTCCAGGAACGGACGCCCCTCGTGGACGAGTCAACCGCGCAGCACGTGGCCGACCAATTGCTGCACATCCTCAACAACCGGCTCAATACCAGTACGGTCGGGTTGGCCCTGCTTCGCCGGCAACTGGATCTGGGTCTCACCCGCGACATGCTTTCCACGCTCGACAAGATCGAGGACAACCTCAAGGGGTTGCAGCAGCGTGTCGAAGGGCTTGACGCGGATCGGCCTCGTCCCGCCAGGCCGGCGCGACGGTGCGCGCTCGTGGTCGAAGACGACCGCAACGAGTGTGAACTGCTGGCCGGCTTCCTGCGCCTGGCCGGACTCGACGTTCACACGGCCGGCGACGGCGCCGACGCCCTCGATTATCTCAACGAACAGGGCAAGCCGGACGTGGTCTTGCTCGACATGATGCTGCCGCGCTGCGACGGACCCACGACCGTTCGCAACATCCGTCGTAACCCCGCCTATGACGGCATGCGCATCTTCGGCGTCACCGGAGCCGCCGTCGAGCAATTCGGCCTCGCCGAAGGGCCGGGCGGCATCGATCGCTGGTTCCGCAAGCCCCTCAACCCCGAGGCGCTGCTGCGCGCGCTGGATCAAAACCTCTCCACGGTGCCCTAGACTTTTGGGCGAACGGCCGGCGTTAGCCGGCTGGTAGAGGCGGCAACCAGCCGGCTAACGCCGGCCGTTCGCCATGATTAGCGGACCCTACCGAGCCGCGACCGCGAGGGAGCGAAATTCCCCCTTTCCCTGACGGTCGCGGCCCTGGCCGATGTGATCTTTTCCATCTACATTTCTCGATACACTCCCGGCCGGCACGTCTTACCAAGCCGGTTCGCCGAGTGCAAAAGGCCACCCACCTTGGGAACAGAAGTTGCTCTCATGTTCGACCATGATGAAGCAATCGAACCAGCTGTTTGGCTTGGCACCGGAGCCTTTCAATCTGCCGCAGAGAAAGGCGAACGGGAAGGAACCCTCCTCGCCGCCGGACGCGCGGGGACCGCTGCGCCGGGTCGCCCCGGACCTTTTCCGGACCCTGGCGGCTCGCTACGGCGAACTGCTGGAAAGGACCGTGGACCAGCGCGTGTATGCGCGGGAGTCCGCGCTGACGGAAGGCTTGCGGGAAATGAGCGTGCGGCTGGGCCGTCTCCAGGCGGCCCCCCGCGACGTGATCGACCTGCATAGCCACGCCCTGGAGGTCCAGTTGGCCGCGGCGCCGGCACGACTGGCGGCCGTCTACGTTGAGGAAGGACGCTTGCTCGTGCTCGAACTCATGGGGCACTTGCTGTCGTATTATCGAAGGGAGTGCCTTCAGGCCGGACGGTCCTCCGAGCGGTCCCTTCGGAGGTGAATCGAGGCTTCGATCATGGCTAAGTATCTTCTCAAGCTCTACGTCACCGGCCAGACGCCGCGCTCCCATCGCGCCATCGAAAACCTGCGCCGCCTCTGCGACGAGGAACTGCACGGCCAATATGAGATGCACGTCATCGACGTGCTGGAACGGCCGCAGCTGGCCGAGGATGAGAAGATCCTGGCCACGCCCACCGTGGTCAAGGAATTGCCGGCGCCGATCCGCCGTATCATCGGCGACCTGTCCGACGCCGAAAAAGTGCTCCTCGGACTGGATTTACAACGGTGCAGCCTCGCGGGGAACGGTTCATGCGGAAAGGAGGAAAGCATTGACCTGGCATAACCATCACTCCGCTGTCGCCAAGCTCCCGACGGAAGTCCCCGGCTTCGACCTGATCTCTTACGGCGGTTTGCCCGAGGGGCGTTCCACTCTCCTGTCCGGCACGTCCGGCAGCGCCAAGACCGTGCTCGCCTGCCAGTTCCTGGCCGAGGGCATTCGCCGCCGCGGCGAGTCGGGCGTCTTTGTCACCTTCGAGGAAAGTCCGCAAGCCATCCGCAAGAACATGGAAGGCTTCAACTGGGGCATCCCTCGTTGGGAACAGGAGGGCAAATGGTCGTTTGTTGATGTGTCGCCGCACCCCGGTCAGGAGACGATCATCAGCGGCTCCTTCGACCTCAACGCTCTGCTGGTGCGCATCGAGAACGCCGTGCGCAAGACGGGCGCCCGCCGCATGTCGCTGGATTCGCTGGGAGGCGTCTTCGCCCAACTCGGCGAATCGACCACCGTGCGCAATGAGCTGTTCCGCATCGTTTCCGCCCTCAAGGAGATGGGCGTCACCTCGATCATCACCGCCGAACGCACCGAGGAATATGGGCAAGTGTCGCGCTACGGCATCGAGGAGTTCGTCACCGATAACGTGGTCATCCTGCGCAACGGCCTGGAACAGGAGAAACGGCGACGCACCATCGAGATCCTCAAGTTCCGCGGCACTCCCCATCAGAAAGGCGAGTTTCCCTTCACCGTCAGTCCCGACCAGGGTGTCGTGGTCATTCCATTGTCGGCCATCGAGCTGAAGCAGAAGTCGTCGGACCTGCGCATCGCTTCGGGCATCCCGGAGCTGGACCGCATGTGCGGCGGCGGTTTTTTCCGCGACTCGATCGTGCTGCTGTCCGGGGCGACAGGCACCGGCAAGACGCTGGTGACGACCTCGTTCATCGCCGGCGGCGCGGCCACCGGCGAACGCACCCTGTTCTTCGCCTTCGAGGAAAGCCGCGATCAACTGTTCCGCAACGCCAGCGGCTGGGGCATCGATTTCGAGAAGATGGAGGCGGCCGGCAAGCTCAAGGTCGTGTGCGAGTATCCCGAGACCGGCAGCCTGGAAGACCACCTGATCGCCATGAAAGCGGTGGTGGACGAATTTCAGCCGCAGCGCATCGCCATCGACAGCTTGTCGGCCCTGGAGCGCGTGGCCACGGTCAAGAGCTTCCGCGAGTTCGCCATCGCCCTGACCTCGTACATCAAGGACAAGAACATCGCCGGCCTGTTCACGGCCACCTCGTCGAGCCTGCTGGGCGGCTCGTCGGTGACCGAGACGCACATCTCGACCATCACCGACTCCATCATCCTGTTGCGTTACGTCGAGATGCACGGCGAGATGCGGCGCGGCGTCACGGTGCTGAAGATGCGCGGCTCCAGTCACGAGAAGAACATCCGCGAGTTCACCATTGACGGCAAAGGCATGCACATCGGCAAACCGTTCCGCAATGTTTCGGGCATTCTCTCAGGCCATTTCACCCATCTGCCGCCGGGCGAGATCGAGCGCCTGGGCGAGCTGTTCAAGGACGATGGAGACCCCAATGCCCATGCTCGGGACATCCAGGTCGGGCGCGATCATCCCCTGGGGTGACGCCGTGCCCGGTCCGGGGAGTTCGTCATGCTGGACGATTACAAACTGCGCACTGGCCGCCAGCGAGGCGCGCTTTCGCACCCTGATCGAGAAGATGGCCGACGGCGTCATCGTGGTACGCGATGCGGGCGTGATCTGTTACGTCAATCCGGCCGCCGAGGCGCTGCTGGGCCGTCGCGCCGACGAGTTGGTCGGCGCCCCGTTTGGCCAGCCGGTGGCGTCGGGCGAAACCGTGGAAATCGACCTCTGCCCCGTGCCTCGTCGTTCCGCCTCGACGGAGGGCGTGTCCGGCCCTCTTCATCTACCGCTGCGCGTGGCGGAGATGCGCGTCGTCGAGATCGACTGGGATGGACAGCCGGCGCTACTGGCGACCCTGCGTGACATCAGCGAACGCAAGGAGGCCCTGCGCCGCTGCGATGAGTTCCTCGCCATGCTCGCCCACGAGCTGCGCAATCCGTTGGCCCCGATCCTCACCGCCGCCCAACTGCTGCGGCAGAAGGGTCTGCCCGCCGACCAGCGGGAACACTCCTGCGCCATCATCGAGCGGCAGGGCCGGCACATGGCTCGCTTGCTGGATGACCTGCTCGACCTGTCGCGCGTGACGTACGGCAAGATCGAGCTGCGCAAGCAAGTCGTGGACCTGGGCACCATCCTGAGCGATGCCATCCACGGCAGTCGATCCCTGATCGATGGACGGCAGCATCAGCTGGCCCTTTCGCTGCCCCCGGTGCCGCTGCGCGTCGAGGCCGACCCGACGCGATTGGGGCAGGTGATGGTGAATCTGCTCAACAACGCGGCCAAGTACACCGAGCCGGGCGGCCGCATCGAGCTGAGTCTTCAGCGAGACGGCACGCAGGCGGTCGTGCGCGTCAAGGACTCGGGGATGGGCATTCCTCCGTCCGCGCTGGCGAGTATCTTCGAGCCGTTTGCCCAGCTTAATCCGTCGCTAGATCGTGCGCAGGGTGGACTGGGGATTGGCCTGACGCTGGTTCGTCGGCTGGTGGAACTGCACGGCGGCACGATCGCCGCCCATAGTGACGGCCTGGGCCGAGGCAGTGAGTTCGTGGTCCGCTTGCGGCTCGATCCTCGATCTCTTACAGAGGAACCTCCTCGGTCCCAACCGCCCTTCGTCCCTCGCCGTGTCCTGCTCATCGAGGACAACCAGGATGGCCGCGAGATGCTGACCGGGCTGCTGCGCCTATGGGGACATCAGGTCGAGGAGGCCGACGATGGGCCGGGCGGCCTGACCGCCATCCGCCGGCAACCTCCCGATGTGGCCCTGGTGGACATCGGCCTGCCGGACCTGGACGGCTACGAACTGGCTCGCCAGGTACGCGCCGCGCCGGGCGGTGATCGGGTCGTGCTCATTGCCGTGACAGGCTACGGTCAACCGCAGGACCGACGCCGCGCCGTCGAAGCCGGTTTCGACGACCATCTGGTCAAGCCGGTGGATCTGGACAAGCTGATGCGACTCCTCCAGGATTTGCCGCGCGCCGCTCCCGGCGAACGGCCGGCGTAAGCCGGCTGGTGGGCGAGACTTGCCGCGTGCCGCTCCCGGCGAACGGCCGGCGTAAGCCGGCTGGTGGGCGAGACTACCAGCCGGCTTACGCCGGCCGTTCGCCTCTGTTACGCTTCAGGACTGGACTTTCCCGGTGGTTGACTTTTGGGTATGCGGGACGGTGGCATGAGGGACATCGTCCCCTCGGCGCCGGGAGAGAACCCATGTCGGATGAAGAGGGGCCATTTCCGAGGAATAAAGGGGAGACTCCAGGGCGGCAGCAAGGGATGGCCTGGTGCTGTCTGCCCCTGCTGGTTGCGTCGGTGGGGTTGAGTGCGTGTGGAGTGGTGCGGTCCCAGGCAGCCGACATTGATCCGGTCGAACGTCTTCGCCACGCCTTGCAAGCTACGTATCCCAATCCGGCGGCGCGGGATCGTCAGGTCAAGGAATGCCTGGCCGAACTGCGTTCGCTCTCCGACCTCCAACGCGCCGCCGTGCTGGTGGAGTGGTGCGAATCCTGCCCCGGCGAATCGAGCGCGGCCGTGGATCGGGCCAACCAGGAAGCGCTCCTCGAAGCGCTGACGGTTGCCGTGCGCGGCGTGTTGCGTCCGAGAGGTCCAGCGGCGGCCGCGACGATCGATTGGATCGCGCGGACGGCCGAACAAGCCCGCGCCAGCGGCGAACCCCTTCCTCTCTTCCATCGCTTCGGGCCGGAACTGGCCGACGTGGTGATCCAGGGTCCGTCGTCGCTTCGCGCCGCGGCCGCCCGTACACTGGGACAGATCGAACCAAGTGTGTACGTCGCCGTGCCGGCCCTCGAAGAACTGCTCCGCGCCGGCGAGGCGGAGTTGCGTCTGGCCGCGGCCGACGGACTCGCTCATCTGATGCAAAACGCCCTGCAAGCGCTCGGCGGCGCCGGAAGCCAGCGCCCCGCCCCGCGCGGCGAATTGGTCCTGGTGGCCGGCAGCATCCTGCCAGCGGTGCATCACGGCCTGGACGACGACCGACTCGAGGTGCGCCGCCGCTGCCTGGAAACGATCGGCCTCGCCGCCGTGGCCCTGTCCCGTCTGATCGAGGACGCGAACCCGCCGGACGGACCCTCCTTCGGACAGACATCGCCCGCGGGTCGGCGGCTGGAATCGGAGCGGGAAGAGTTGCGCCCGCTGCTTGTGGCCCTCCGCGATCAGGGACCGATCCTCGCGCGCTGCGTCCGCGACAACGATGTCGAGGTGCGCGTGCTGGCGCACAAGGCGCTGGAGGAAATGGGGCACGCTCGCGGATGCTGGGCGCGGCGATGCGCCACGGTGAATGGACCGGAGGAAGACGCGCTGGGCGACGTGCTCCGGGAAGCGGTACACGCATTGGCGGCGGCGCTGGCGCATCCCGACCTGCGCGTGCGGCGCAGCGCCCTGGACGCCCTAGAGATGATGGGTCCGCTGGCGCTGCCGGCGCTGCCGGCCCTGGCTCGCGTCCTGCACGATCCGGATCGTTTTCTCCGCTGGTCGGCCGTGCGCACACTGGGCAAGCTCGGTCCGACGGCTCGGGATGCGGTCGATGAGCTACGCTTGACCCTGCAAGATCCCGACACCGACGTCCGCCGTGCGGCCGGGACGGTGCTGCTCCACATCGGATCGTCCTCCCCTCCGTAATCTCCGCATCCTGGGGGTGTCTTGTTTAGCCGCGACGCGCAGTGGAGCGCGGGAAGACTCCCGCGCTCCGCTGCGCGTCGCGGCTAAACGAGACACCATTACGAGGAATAGGTATCAGCCGAGCTTCCAACCGTTGTGACATTCGCGGCCGAGGAACGGCTCGGCCTCGGGAGCATTACGGATGCGCATGGCCCGGGCGTCCCACTCGATGCGTTTGCCGGCGCGATAGGCGACGTTGCCGAGGTGGTTGGCCTCGGTGAGCCGGCCGCTGTAGTGGAAAGGACACGTTGTTGCCGCGCCGGTCTTGCAGGCGCAGCCACTCGGCATGATGGCCGATCGAGTCGGGGATGGTCTTCGCCGGCCGTTGGAAATCGGCGAACTCCTTCTCCGGCAGCAGGACGTGCTTGCCGTAGTTGGACAGGAGCATCCCCTTGGAGCCGATGAAGAGGACGCCATCGCCCCACGCCGGAATCTTGCCCTGCTGCCACAATTGGGGCTTCAACGTGCCCTGATACCAGGTCAGCTTGACCTCCGGCAGCTCGCCGCGCGGCCCATAGTGGAAGGTGGCGGACATGCTGGCCGGCGCGATCTCCGGGTGCGGCGGCGGGCCGCTCGCCTCGACGATCCTCGGCGCATCCAGGTTCAAGGCCCAGAAGGGCAGGTCGATCCAGTGGCTGCCGAGGTCGGACATGGTGCCGCCGCCAAAGTCCCACCAGCGATACCATTTCGGCCCCGGAACGTACACGCCGTGGAACGGACGGCGCGGCGCCGCCCCCAGCCACAAGTCCCAGTCCAGCCCGGCCGGGACCGGCACCTCCTCGCGGGGGCGTTCCGCGGTCCAAACGATGTCGCGGTGCTGCTTGGCCTCCTCCTCGCTCTGTCGTCCCCAGGCCCGCGATACCCATACGTGGGCCTCGCGCACCGGGCCGATCGCGCCACCCTGGATCAGCTCGACCACCCGGCGGTAGTTCGAGCCGGCGTGGACCTGCGTCCCCATCTGCGTGGCCACGTCCGCCTTCTTCGCCGCCTCGATGATGACGCGCGCCTCGCGCAGATTGTGCGTCAACGGCTTCTCGCAATAGACGTGCTTTTTGCGCCGCAGCGCCGGCAGCGTGGCGAAGGCGTGCGTGTGCTCGGTGCTGCTGACGACGACGGCGTCGAAGTCGCCGTCCTTCAGCTCGTCGTAGAGCTTACGGAAATCGCGGTACTTTTTCGCGCGCGGCGCCTTCTGGGCGGCTTGCAGCAAGTTCGGCTCGGAGACGTTGCACAGGGCGACGATGTTTTCGCCGAGCATCTCGCGCAGATTGGCCGCGCCGCGGCCGCCGCAGCCGATCACGACGATGTTCAATTTCGCGCTCGGCGAACGGGACGATACGAACGCCGGCGCCGCCAGGAGCGCCGCGCCGGCCAGGGACGTCGTTCTGGAGGAAACGACGGCGACTGAGGGCAGAAGGCTTGGTTTGTTTCCGCGTCATGAACGCCTCCGAGGATGTTGGGTACATGGCAGGATTGGCGATGGCTGCCATCGTACCTTGCCGGCCGTCGTCGAACAACTGCCGGCGCCGAGGAGGGGACCATTACGGATTGCGGTTGGGCGACGGCGGTGGCGGCGTCACCGGCACGCCCTTGCTCGGCGGCCGGGCGGGGACGGCGCCCGGCGGGGCGGAGGGCGACGTCCCTTCGGCCTTCCGCAGATGCTCGGGGACGTGCGCCAGTGCCTCGGCGGCCATCACGAATTGCAGCGCCCGACGGTTGTTGCCGCCCTCGGCCGCCTTGCGGGCTTGCTCCAGAGCGCGGCGGGCGGCGTCGAAGAACGAACGGCCCGGTCCCCGAGGCGATACCAGCGCGGCGTCCTGCAGTTCGGCACCTACTTCGCGGATGGCGTCGCGGACCATCGTCGCCCCTTGGTTGCCCGTGCCGACGCGACCGGAAGGAGGCGGCGTCGCCGGCGCCGGTCCCATCGGCGGGGCTGGCAGACCTTCCACGACCGGCGTATTGGCCTGCAACAGGTGTACGACTCCGCGCGCGGCGACCTGGGCGGCCCAGGCGGCGGACTCCGCTCGCCGATGCTGCCCGGCCCGGTACGCCTGCAAGGCGCTGCGATACGTGTCCGTGGCCTGGGCGAGCAGTCCGGCGTCTTCCTTCGGCAGCTTGGCCTGGCGGGAGTTCATCCACACCGACGCGAACGTGATCTGATCGTAAGCGTGGTTGAGGAGGGCGACCGCCCTCTCGCCGGGGCCGCGCCGAGTCGGCCGGCGCCGCCGGTTGCTGGGCGTACAGGCGTGCCGCCAGGGCGAGAACTGTCCAAACGCCCATGCCAAGGGTCAACCATCTGGTCTTCATGTGTCCCTCCCGTGCGATCCGTGAAGTGGTTGGAAAGTGGGGGTTGGCAAAGAGTGACCTTGCTTCATCCTACCCACGAACTACCACTCTGCAATCGACATACCGGAGGAAGAAAGACGCCCTTGCGCCGGCGTCGCGGCTGGAGTGGTCCAGAGATGTCGTCGGCCGTCTTCGTCCGTCAGGCCGAGCTTTCGCCGAGGGAGTGCCGCTGCTCGTCGAGCAAGAACTGCCAGAGGACCCGCCGCTCGACCTCATGCGAGGCCGTGTTCATGGCGAGGAATTGCAGACCGTGGAGGTGTCCCTGTTTGGTCGAAGTGTGGTGGACAATACGGCAAAGGAGCGCCAGACTGGTGTGGTTTTTCTTCTTGTCGGTGAGGGAGAAGCGGATAAACCAGTCCTGCTTCCACTGCGATTGGGGCACCTCTTGCGGTAACAGGATCCCCGCCCCACTAATCGAGAGGTTGAGAAGAGCGCCGAGTTGAACGGTCGCACCGCCGGGGCCGCCGGCGTGGATGAGCTCTACCTTCGGTCGAGCCAGGTAGGCAAACCGAAAGCGATAGTCCTGTCTGCGATTGGGTGTCTCCATGCGCCGCCTGCGAGTGGCACTCGAATGAACGGTCCCTCTACTCAAAGCATCTACCTTGTCCCCGAGGGGATGTCAACCAATCGACGATCCCTCCGCCAGCGATCCGAGGAGGGAATTCCTGCGCCAACGGAAATGTACGATGCAACAGCGAGGAAACGCCGGTCCCGTTCCGAGCCCGCGGCGTCCGCGAGGGAAAGAACGTCAGCCCTCGCTGACGCCACGGGCTCGGACCAGAACGTTTGCTCCGCTCGTTCTCACGCTTTACTTGCCGCGGGCCCCGCGTTTGGCGGTGGTCGCCTTCTTCGCGGTTGGGGCTTTCGCGGCCTTGCCGGCCGTCGTCTTCTTGGCGGCGGGACGCTTGGCGGCCTTCTTCTTGCCGGTCAGCCCGAGGGCCTTGCCGACCGGATCCACGACGTACTCGTCCGCCTTCTGGGCCACGGTCTGGGCCGCCTCCTTGACCGCCGTACCGACTTTCGACAGCGTTCCGCGCTTGCCTTTCGCCGTCCCGCTCTTCGATTTCGCCGTTCCACCCTTGCGTTTGGTGACCATGTTGGTCCTCCCTTGGGTTGTTCGCAACGCACATGCCACGGCTGAGCAATGGGATGCAAAGCCGATGCCGCGTCCCAGGCAGCCGCGCCTTGTCCGCTGGCGAGAGATTCATGCCGGCTGGACTTCCTGGGATCGGGCCTGTTTGAGCGCCCGGAGGCCGGCGTTGGTGATCCGATAGCAACCGGCCGCCGCTCCCGGACGCAGTACGGGAGTCAGCCCAGTGTTCTGTTCGAGCCAGCCGTAGGCCAGTAGTTCGCCATGCAGCTTGACCAGCTGACGCGGCTCGACACCATTCATTTCGGCCAACCGATCCTGCCACGCCTGCCGATCGGCTGCCCCTCGCTCGGCATAATGTCCCAGAAGGTCGGACAATTCCTTCACGTCGCGCAATCGTTCCAACTCGTCAAACATGATCGCCCTCCGTGGTGTCAATCGAGGAGTGGGCCGGGAGGAGAGATCGGATGAGCCGTCTCCTCTCCTCCAGTCCGGCGCTCGACGGCCGGGAATGGCCGGAGCGACGGTCTCATTTTATCACCTGTGCGATTTATCGTCGGGAGGCGGCGCGTGCATCGTGGTCCTTCAGGCGGGCCAGGGCGGCCCGTGCGTCCTGAGTGAGCCAGGCGGTGCTTGCCCCCGCCGCGAGTTTTTCCAGCACGCGCCGGGCCTGGGACGTACCGATGTGTTCCAAGACCTCGACCGCCCGCAGGGACGCAACACCTCCCCAGAGGGAAGATCGGCCTGTCGCGCTGTCTCCAGGAGGTGTTTCAGACGACGCTTCGCCTCGGCCGACGGCGCCGCACGCAGGGAGGCACGCAGCGTCTCGCGGATCACGCCGGCGCACTTCTCCAGTTCGGCCGCGGCCCGCTCGCGGGTGGAGTAGTCGTCGCTGTCCAACTCGGCGATCCAGCGTGTTACCTTCTGACGGTCGGGCGCGATCGCGGGGCGCAGCCGCTCGGCCAGGAAGGGGACGCTCTGCTCGGGATCAGCCGTCATCTGCCAGACTGCGGTGTGGGCGACATCGGCCTGGCCTCCCAGCCGGCCCCATGCGTCGGCCACGGAGGCACGCGGCAGCCGGGCCAAGTCGTTCCTGTGGGTGAGAGCGGCCACGTCCCAGACGAGGATGGTCGTATCGCGGCCCCAAGTGGCCAGCAGGCCACCGTCGGGGGAGAACGCCAGGTTTTCCGCATCCCGATCACCGAGATCACCGACCTCCTCGCCGGTCACGGTGCTCCACAACCGGACGCGGCCGTCACGGGTCGCCGTCGCCAGGGTCTTGCCGTCCGAGTTAAAGGCGGCTCCGAAACAGTGCTGCACCCTTGTCACCATCAGCCGATGAATTACGCCGGCGGACATCTCCCAGAGGAGAACGCTCTCCCGTTCGCCTTGCTCATCCTTTCGGGCAACGATCAGGTATCGGCCATCGGGGGACAGGGCTAGCGCCCGGATACACGTTTCAAACCCGGCTGGCATCGGGCGCCACTCGCCCGTCTCGGCGTCGAAAACCTGCACACGCCGAGAATTGATCTCCTGCGCCACCATCCAACGGCCACAGGAGGACAGCAGGAGGGTTGATGCGGGATCGATAGTACAGGGCATCGTGAATTCCCGAAGGACCGCACCGCTTGCCGGGTGGAACCATTTAACGCGGAGACCGTCGGCGCACACCAGCGCTCGGCCGTCCGGGCGATACGCGAGGAGGGCCGAAAAAGTAGCAAGGTCGGAGGAGCGCCAGAACGGCCGGCCGGTGACGGAATCCCAGACACGGATTCGTCCATCGTGGCCGAAGGTGGCGAAATGCGTTCCGTCCGGAGAAACCGTCAGCTCCCAGCTTTCCTGTCCCTTCCGGCAGTGCAGCAGCCGCCCCGTCGCCGTCTCCCACAGCCGGAGCGTATCATCCTCGCCCACGGAGACCATCCGATCGCCCGCGCCCAGGAAGGCCGCGCGGAGGACGCCATCCCTATGCCCCGGCGGCTGCGTTTTCTCCCGGCTACTCCGTAAGTCCCACAGGTGGACAGTCTGATCGCGGCCCCACAGGGCGACGGTCTTGCCATCGGGCGAAACCGCCCCCGGAGAGGCGTCCGCATTTTTCAGCACGTCCACGCGCTGCCCCGTCGCCGTGTCCCAGAAGCACAGCGTCTCGACGTGCGTAGCGAGCAGGCCGCCGTCAGAGGAGAAGTAGACGTGTTGGACCGCGTGTTCGTCGCCGGTGGCGATGTGCCGGAGCGGACGCCCGGTTGCCGTGCTCGCCAGGTGAGCGCCGCCGGCGTCGTCGCCCCAGGCGAGCGCTTGGCCGTCAGGTGCGAAGGCGACCGATACGCATGGCCGGTCGTGTCGCAGGGTACGGACTTCCGAGCCGCTGGCGACGCCCCACAGGCGGACGGACCCGTCCGTGCCCGCCGAAGCCAGCGTCCGGCCGTCGGGGGAGAAGGCGGCCTGGTAAACGGCCGCCTGATGTCCGGCGAACCACCGTAGCGAGCGGCCCGTTACGACATCCCACAGGCGGACGACGCCATCATCGCCAGCGGAGGCGATGCATTTGCCGTCGAGGGAGAACGCCAGGGATACGCACTTGCTCGCGCGGCCAGCCGCCCGCTGCAAGCGCCGGGGACTGCCACAGGAGCCGACCTGTCCGCGATGTGCAGACGCGGAGGCGGTCGCCACGGACGTAGGCCAGCAAGCGCCCGTCCGGCGCCGGGGCGAAGGCCGTGATGTCCTCCGATTCGCAGAACGTCCGAATCAGCCGGCCGCCGCTGGTCTCCCAGAGCCAAAGTTGGGACCAACCGCAAGAGGTGACGAGCACCTCGCCGTCAGCGGAAAAGACGCCGGCGCTCACACGATCGACGTGCCGCCAGCGCACCGTCCCCAGCCGCGCGATCACCCCCGGCGGCAGCGGGTCGCCGTATCGGTCGGTGCGGACGGCTGCTTTCGCCGGCGGCCCCTCGCCGCCTGCGGGCCGCATCGACAGGACCAGGCCGAGCAACACGGCGACAAGACGCAAGACCATGAGTCTTCCCTCGCCGCACGAGCGGACCCGCTCACGCCAGCAGTTTCGTCACGACCTCGCCATGCACGTCGGTCAGGCGGAAGTCGCGGCCCTGGAAGCGGAACGTCAACTTCGTATGATCCAGGCCGAGAAGGTGCAGCACGGTCGCTTGCAGGTCGTGGACGTGAACGCGGTCCTCGACAGCGGCAAAACCCAATTCGTCGCTGGCGCCGAGGTTCAGCCCGGCCTTGACGCCGCCGCCGGCCAGCCAGGTGGTAAAGGCGTCGATGTGGTGATTGCGGCCGACCGTCTCGCGCACCTCGCCCATCGGCGTGCGGCCAAACTCGCCGCTCCAGATCACCAGCGTGTCATCGAGCAGGCCGCGCGCCTTGAGATCCTGGACCAGGGCGGCGCAGGGCCGATCGACTTCCTTGCACACGCGGTCGAGTCCGGTCGTCAGATTGTCGCCGCCGGAGCCGTGGTGGTCCCAGTCGGTGTGGTACAGCTGCACGAAGCGCACGCCGCGCTCGACGAGCCGGCGCGCCAGCAAGCAATTGTTGGCGAACGACGGTTGCCCCGGCTGCGCCCCGTACATTTCCAGCGTCTTTTTGTCCTCGCGCGCGATGTCGATCAACTCCGGGGCGCTGGTCTGCATGCGATAGGCCATCTCGTAGGACGAGATGCGCGTGGCGATCTCGGGATCGCCGGTGTCCGTCAGGCGGACGGCGTTCAACTCCTTCACGGTGTCGAGTACCTGGCGCTGGCGCTCGTCGCTGACGCTGGGCGGCCGGGTGAGGTTGAGGATCGGCTCGCCGCCGGAGCGGAAGGGCACGCCCTGGTACGTCGTCGGCAAAAAGCCACTGCCCCACAGGGGATGGCCGCCGCGCGGCCCGCGCGGCCCGGACTGCAAGACGACGAAACCGGGCAGGTCGTTGGCGGTCGCTGCCGATGCCGTAAGTCACCCACGCCCCCATGCTCGGCCGGCCGGCCTGCGGTGTGCCGGTATTGAGGAAAATCTTCGCCGGGGCGTGATTGAAGACGTTGGTGGCCATCGAGCGCACCACGGCGATGTCATCGACGATGCCGGCGGTGTGCGGCAGACACTCCGACACCCATGTCCCCGCTCGGCCGTGGCGAGCGAACTTGCGCGCGCGGCCAGCAACTTCGGCCTGTTCTTGGCGAAGAAGCTGTCCATGAAGGCGAAGCGCTTGCCCTTGACGAACTCGTCGGGGATGGGCTTGCCATGCAGCGCCGTCAACTTCGGCTTGTAGTCGAACAATTCGAGCTGGCTGGGACCGCCGGCCATGAACAGGAAAATCACGTGCTTGGCCCGCGCGGCGTGGTGGCCCCGCTTGGGCGCCAGCGGATTGACCAGCGCAGGTGTTTCGGCCTTCGCCCGGCCGTCGTTCAACAGCGAGGCCAGGGCGAGGGAGCCGAGACCGAGAGAGCAGTCCTGGAAGAAGTGACGGCGCGTTTGCAGCAGGAGCGGATTCACGGATACCTCAGATACGAAGTTCATTCGGGACGAACGCTGTTGGCGGACTTAAGGTCAGCACGCCGTATTCTGTTCTCCAAACCTACAAGGGTTCGGCCACTTCCGAGCCTCGCCGTGACAGCAATTCGGCCAGCTGCCAGTTCACCGCCGTAAGGAGTTCCTCGTCTTCCATGTCCCAGACCGCTCCCGGCTCCGTTCCCCGAGCCACTACCGTCAGATTGGCGATCAGTTGCCCAAATCGCATCTCCGGACAGGCCCGACTCAATTGATGGAGCCGAGAGAGTAGTTCCGCGCGTGCGCTGTCACTCATGGCAGTTTCTCCTCCACGGTTGGAAGCGAGGCGAACGCCCGTGGTAATTCACCCAGCACTTCCACGGGTATGGGCATTCCAGGACAGAGCTTGGCCGCGCGGGTAGCCCGCGTGACGCCATCGGTTATCATCAGGGCACCATCCGAGCCCCGATAGACCAGCACAGGCGGCATTTCCTGGATCGATCGGCCATGATGAGCGATTTGACGCTGCAACTTAGCCGGATCGGCACCGTCAAGCCGGCTGGCCGGCAGATGAAGCGTGCGTGGATCGACAGCGAGGAATTCCCGGGCCATCGTGCTCCCTATTATCTACCCAGGGCCGCGATGTCGGCCAAATCCTGTTAGCTCCGATGTCTCTACTCCCGGGTGATGAACTCGTCGAGGTTCAGCAGGACGCGGGCCATGCTGGTCCAGGCATCGAGCGGTTCCTTCTCGCCTTGCCGCGTGAGAAGTCGCCCCAGTGCTTGTCGCTCGCGCGTGCTTGGCTGACGGCCAAGGCACAGACGGAAGGCAAAGGCGATTCGTTCGTCATTATCGCCCTTGCACTCGCGGAGGACGCGCGCCGCCAGCGCCTGGGCGAACTCGAAAAAGCCTTGATCGTTGAGCAAGGTCAGGGCTTGCAGCGGCGTGTTGGAGCGATTGCGGCGCGTGCAGGTGGACAGCGCCTCGGGCGCGTCGAAGACGGTGAGGTCCGGGTGCGGCGCCGAGCGCCAGAACCAGGTGTACAGACCGCGACGATAGCGCTCGGGGCCCGTCGTTGGCCTTCCAATCGCGCGGCACCTGCGTGAAGGCGTACACGCCCTTGGGCTGCGGCGGAAACACACTGGGGCCGCCGAACGTGCGCGTCAGCAGACCGCTCGACGCCAAGGCCACGTCGCGCACCACCTCGGCGTCGAGACGCAGCCGATTTTGCCGGGCCAAGAGCCGATTGCGCGCGTCGAGCGTCGCCAGTTCCGGCCGATGCCGCGACGATTGCCGATACGTCGCCGAGGTGGCGATCAGCCGGTGCATCGCTTTCAGGCTCCACCCCCTCACCCTGCCCTCTCCCCCTGGAGGGGGAGAGGGTTGGGGTGAGGGGGCCATGAACTCCGCGGCCAGCCAGTCGAGCAACTCGGGGTGCGAGGGCGGCGTGCCCTGCGTGCCGAAGTCGTTCTCCGTCTCGACCAGGCCGGTGCCGAAATACTGCTGCCACAAGCGATTCACCGTCACGCGCGGCGTCAGTGGGTTGCCGCGATCCACCAGCCAGCGGGCCAGGTCGAGGCGAGTGGGCCGGACCTTCTTCGGCAGCGGCGGCAGCACGCGCGGCACGTCCGGCGTCACTACCGCCCCTTTCCGCAGAAAATCGCCGCCCAGGTGAATGGAGGTGACGCGCGGCGCCGGCCGCTCCCGAAGAACGAGCGTCGTGGGAATGACCGGCATCTCTTTGCGGAGTTCGGCGATCTGTTTTTCCAGCGCCCGCCGCGCCGTCATGGCCTGGACGTGGGCGGCGGCCAGGTAGTTGAGGGGTTGGCCCAGACCGCCGACAACGTGGCGCACCTGCTCGGCGTTGCGGTACGCCGAGACGACGACCTGCTGCTGCCGAAAGCTGCGGCCGTTGGGGGCGATGGCCAAGATGGTCTGCACCTTCGCCGGCAGCATCGCCCGCGCCTCCGCCGTCAGGCTGCCCTCCCAGGCCGTCACATGCGCCTCGGTGGCTGTGTCGAGCGTTTTCAGCTGCTTCTCCAGGGCGGCAATGCGGGCGCCGACCTCGCGGCGCTGGCGGAGTTGCTCCGGCGCGGGCAGCTCCAGCGTCGGCTCGTCGCAGCTGTTGAAGAAGGCGAACAGCTGGTAATACTCGCGCTGCGCCAGCGGATCGAACTTGTGATCGTGACACTGGCAGCAGCCGACCGTCAGACCGAGGAAGACGGTGCCGGTCGTGTTGGTGCGATCGACGATCGACTCGACGCGGAACTGTTCGCGGTCGATGCCACCCTCCTCGTTGATCTGCGTGTTGCGATGGAAGCCGGTGGCGATGCGCTGCTCCAACGTGGCGCCGGGCAGCAGGTCGCCGGCCAATTGCTCGACGACGAACTGGTCGAAGGGCATGTCGCGGTTGAAGGCCGACAACACCCAGTCGCGGTACTTCCAGATGGAGCGCGGCGCATCGATGCTGTAGCCGTTGGAGTCGGCGTAGCGAGCCAGGTCGAGCCAGTGGCGTCCCCAACGTTCGCCGTAGTGCGGACTGGCCAGCAGACGCTCGACGACACGCTCGTAAGCGTCGGGCCGCGTGTCGGCCAGGAAGTCATCGATCTCCTTGGGAGAGGGAGGCAGACCGATGAAGTCGAGCGAGACGCGGCGCAGCAACGTGGCGCGATCCGCCTCCGGCGCTGGGGCGACGCCCTCTTTTTCCAGTCGGGCGAGGATGAAATGATCGATGGGATTGCGGCACCACGAGGAATTCTTTACGGGCGGCTCCGCCGGCCGGCGGATGGGTTGAAACGACCAGTGCTGGCTCGCCGTCTTGGCCGACGACACGACGGCATCGCCGGCGGGGATGGCGGCGCCGCCGTCGATCCAGGTCCGCAGCAGGGCGACCTCGCGGGCGCTGAGGCGCGGTCCCTTGGGTGGCATGGCCGGCACGTCGGCGGCGCCGGTGACGGCCTGGAGGAGCCGGCTTTCGCCGCTCTTGCCCGGCACGACCGCCGGCCCGGAATTGCCGCCGGCACGGACGCCGCCCGCGCTATCCAGGCGCAGGCTGGAACGCTGTTTCTTGGCACCGTGGCAGACGGTACAGTGTTTCGTCAGGATCGGCTGGACGTCGCGGACGTAATCAGCCGGCACGGCGGCCAGGACGGAGGCGGGCCAAAGGACGGCCAGGCACAGACTCAGGAAGGACTTCATGCGTTCGCTCGATGACGGACGGCGGGATGCGGGCGAAGGGAGGAGAGCACTCCTCCCGAGGTCGTGGGGCTGTCTCTACCACCATACCGCAATCCGGCAGCGGAACAAGCGAAAAACTCGACCCTTGGGTCTTCGGGCCTTGCGCCCCTCGTACTCAAACCAGCGAGCCTGTCCGAGCCTGAAGCGTAAGCGAAGGAAATTCCTTCGCTTACGCTTCAGGCTCGGATAGATGGCCCCTGACTCTTGCGCATCGCCGGGAACAGAGGAAGTCCAGCCATGCCTCCATCCCCTGCCCGGATTTCGCCGACACCTCCAAGGTCTCCATGCCCGGCCGCACCGCCTGGATGCTGCGGTGGGCGGCGACGGCGTCGAACTCCACGGCCGCGGTCAGGTCGGTCTTGGTGAGGATGGCCACGTCCGCCGTGTTGAAGATGGTCGGATACTTGAGAGGTTTATCCTCTCCTTCCGTCACCGAGAAGAGCACCACGCGGAGGTCTTCGCCCAGGTCGAAGGTGGAAGGACAGACCAGGTTGCCCACGTTCTCGATGAACAAAAAGTCCAGCTCCTCCAGTCGCCAGCCCTCCAGGGCCGCCGCGACCATGTCCGCTTCCAGGTGACAGACGGTCCCGGTGGTGATCTGCTTGACCGGGACATCGGCACGGGCCAGGCGACGGGCGTCGTTATCCGTCGCCAGGTCGCCGACGAGGGCGGCGACGCGGTAGCGGTCGCGGAGTCGGCCGAGCATCTTCTCCAGGAACGCCGTCTTGCCGGCGCCGGGACTGGAGACGAGGCTGACGACGTAGACGCCGGCTTCGTGGAAACGCGCCCGCAGGACGCGCGCGGCGGCGTCGTTGTGCTTCAGGATGTGCTGCCGGACCTCGACGAGGCGCGGGTTCGTGCTCATGATTCGATCTCGAGGGCGCGGACTTCCAGCTCCCGGCCGCTGATGACCTCGTTGGTCGGAGTGCCGCAAGCGGGACAGCACAAGAACAACAGCGACGCCGGCGTTCGATCGGCGTCACAAGCGGGGCAGTGGACGACGAGCGGGACCTCTTCGATGACCAACTCCGCCCGCGCCAGCGATGTGTCTTCGCGGGCCAACTCGTAAGCCGAGCGCAGTGCTTCCGGGACCACGCCGGAAAGGCGGCCGAGCTTCAGGTGGACGGCGGCGACACGGCCGCCGTGCCGCCGGCCCTCCTCTTCGGCGAGGTCCAGAATACTCAGGGCGATGGAAAGCTCGTGCATGGCCTCGTCACATTCTTTCCATCTTCAGGTAGCGCACGAGGTCCGGGCCGAAATGCCACGCCATCCAGGCGCCCACTCCGACCCCGATCAACCCGGCGAGCAGCCAGCCCGTGGATGCGCCGCCGGAGCCGCCTCGTCCCAACAGATGGCGACTCTTCCCCTCTTCACCCGAGGAATAGACACGTTCCGGATACTCGGACGCTTGCCTTGACATGGTGGAACCTCCCTCTCAGGAATGATAGGGTCTCACGTTGCCTCAAGGGTCTCGCCCCGCAGGAGCCGCGCCAGAAGCGACTCGATGAGATGAATCGCTTCCTCCACGGCAGTCCGAACCGGGGCACTCAAACCCATCTGCATATCTTCATAATCGCCATCCGGCGCGGGTTCGCAGCCGACCACCACGAGACGGTCCATCGTGCCGCCCATCGCCTCGGCCAGCCGCAGCACCTTCACGGGATCCATGCCGTGCCCATCGATCGTCGCGCCGGCGACCGCACCTTCGGCCGTCTCGCCTCGCTCCGGTTCGAGGACGTAGAGGGTGCCGGGCGGCCCGTCGCGCTGCATCGTGTCCACCAGGATGACCGCCTCGTAATCCTCCAGCAGAGCGTACGTCAGGTCCAACCCCCGGATGCCGAAATCGACGACCCGTACCTCTTCCGGCAGCGGGCGTCGGGCCAGGCGCTGGGTGACCTCGACACCGAAGGCGTCGTCGCCCAGGAAAATGTTGCCGACGCCGGCGATGAAGAATGCGCGGCCGAATCATGCTCCTTCCTCCTCCACAGGCTCCACTTCCTCTGGCTGGAAGAAGAAGCGATGTCCGGGTTGACGCAGGGTGCCGAGGTCCTTGCCGGGATCCTCATCGACCGTGACCGCCAGGTAGACGCGGCCCTCGAAATCCTGTTCGATCGATTCGACGGTCGCGGTCATCCCCGCCAGGGCCAGGTCGAAGATGTCGGCCCGGCCGCGCGGCCGAAGGCGGACACGGCCGCCCTGCCGGAGTTCGCAGGGGCCGAGGTGGATGCATTCCAGGATGCGCCGGTCGGATTCGGGTTCCCAGCTATCCATTCGCGCCCTCCTCCGGCACCGGCCGCAAATCGCGGATCGTGCCGTGAAGACTACCCAACTGCTCCCGTGCGAACGATTCGGTTCGCGCCAACAGCTCGCGCGCCCGCTCGTCCACCGCGGCCATGTCGCGCTTCTCCTCGTCGGTCAGCGTCAGGATGCGCAGCGTCAACATTTCGTCCATCTCGGTGCCGTCGAAGAAGTTGCCCGGACTCTCCGGGGCCACTTGAGGATAATCGTAGAGGATGATCGGCGAGGAGAGAATCGTATCGGTCTGTCCCTCCATACCGACGAGGACCGGCCAGGTGCCGACGTTGCGGCAGGCGGCGGCGGCCTCGCGCCAGCACTCGGGCGGGTCGAGAAGCGAGACGAACTGCGCCCCCCCGGACGCCGAGGATCGTGTGCGCCGAGACCAGGGAGCGCAGCAAGGCATCGTCGCGGCTGCCGACTTCCGCGAGCGGCGTGCGATTTTCGACCCGGATCGTGAGGCGGTACAGCTCGTTCGCGATCGCGGTTGCCTCCACGGAGACAACTCCCTCAACGCCCTGCTGCTCGCGGACCAGGATGCCGGCGATTTCGCCGGTCGTCCCGCGCACCGCCTCCGACCGCTGGCCGCCGGCGAACGCGAACGGCACACCGCAAGGATGGGCCAGCAGTTCGCCCAGCGTCCTTTCGCCGAGGGAGACGTTCGCGCTCTTCCGCCTCCTGCCAGGAGTGAAAGACCTGCTCGCCGATGCGCAGCGCCTCGACGAAAAAGGTGTCCGGAACCTTTTCCGTCGCCTGAACCGCATCGAAAAGGTTCCGGACACCTTTTTCCACCGCGCCGACGCGGCGGGCCGTCAGGTGCAGGAAACGAATGACTACCTCGATGACCGTGGCCGACGTTCCGCGGACCAGGCATTCCGTCTGATTGCTCGAAGCATCGCCGTTCTCTTGCGCCCGGCAGTAGGCCTCCGGATACAAGCCGCCGAAGGTCCAACGCTGCCGATTTTTGATCGATGGACGATAGGGATAGAGGATATACCCCTCATAGAGAACGGCGTCGGCGATGCGGTCCACGAGTACCCGGTTCATGGTTTCACCGTCTCCTCCGCCGCGTTGAGCAGTTGCTCCAGCGTCCGTTCCCAGGTCGGCAGCCCCTGACGACTCTTGTACTGCTGGAGCAGGTCGAACACGTCCTTGCGCAAGCAGAGCCAGGCACTATTGGGATAGAACTGATCCATGAGCTCCCGCCACGTCGCGGCCGGCAGGCGGAAGGACGCCTCCTTCTCCCAGGAGATTTGAGCCACCTGCAAGGCCGCCTCGTCGGTTCGATAGAAAATGGTCCCGCTGAAGAGGAAGCACAACGGAATGTCTCCGTCCTCCAAAGCGGCAAAATACTTGGTCGCCGCCAAGCTGAAGTCGAAGCTGCACGGCACCGGCAGGTCCACGCTGCCGGTGCCGGTGAACGGCGGCACGATGGCGCCGACGTGCGTCCACAACATCGGATGCAAGGTCTGGCCCCAGCGCTCCGGGGTGCCGAACAGGTCGAGGAGCCGTTCCTGCTCCAGGGCGCCATAGCGTCGCCGCCCCGGCTCGATCCGCACCTGACAGCGGAGGACGATGGTATGAATGGGCGTCGGCGGTGCCGCGGTCGGCACTTCCTGAATGCGCAGAGGGAACAGCAGCAGCGGCGCCGCCGCCAGGGGCTGCGGCTTCACTCCCTCCACCTGGAAATTCAGCTCAGGCATGGGCCGTGCCTCCCACGGGATGCGATCGCTCTTTCAAGGCCGCGAAGAAACCTCCAATCTCCTTCCACACGGCCGTTCCGCCCGACAGGCTCCGCCAATGACTGCGGACCAGACCGACCAGCTTGTAGCATTCGTCGATGCCCACCCGGTAGTACTCCTGTGTGGCTCCGAGGCGGTTCACCAGCAGCGCTTCCACGTCCGACTCCAGGCCGCGCAGAATGGGGTTGTCCTCCACCACCAACTGCCAGGCATCGAGCGGCACGCGCGATTCGGTGATGCCCGCCGGGCTGGGATACAGGGCGATGACGCACTCCGCCGCCGTGCTGGGCAGAAAAAAGGCCAGGTTGATCGGTACACCCAGACCTTGCCATGCCACGTCCGAGAGGCGAAAGTCCGTCAGAAGCTGGACACGCCGAGACACGCGCCGATATTTCCCGGTGCCCGGCGTGTCGAACAGGATGGCGCAAGCGTCGCAGGCGCAGACGAGTCGCCGGCTGGACAGCTCGACCAGGTGGGCATGGTCGGTTGCCAGCTCGGCGTTGCACAGCTCACACCGCTCCGCGACGGTGCGCGGCCGCACGAATCGGCGGAGCGAACTCAGGGCGGTTCGCGGCGACCCGCCCTTTGGATTCGCGGACATGGATCATCCCTTTCATCGATCTCGATGGCTCGCTCCTCCCCTCAAGCGGGCGGCAAGTGCGGCATGCGCGGGTCGATCGGATCGTGCTTCGAGGGGCTGATGCTCGTGGCATCGCGGGCGGTGCGCTCGAAGCGCGGATCGTCTCGGCCCGGCTCGCGGCCATGCCGTTCGACGTATTCCTCTCCCTTGGGCGTGCCCGGCGTGTGCGCGGGCAGGTCGGGTCTTGGTCCCTTGGCCATGTTCGGTCCTCCCTTTCGTTACTTCGGTCCCGGTTCACACCATCGGCAGGGCGACCCGCGCCCGGCCGTTGTCCGACATCAACGCTTCCTCGGCCGTTCCCTCCACTTCCACCGCCGTCACCTCGGGAGCCTTGCCGTAGATGGCCTCCTCAATGGTCTGCTGCATCGTCACGGCCGACGACGGACAGCTATGACAACTGCCGTGCAGCCGCAACCGCACGATGCCATCCTCGACGCCGAGCAGCTCGACGTTGCCGCCGTGCGAATGGAGATATGGTCGAACCGCCTCCAGGGCTTGATGAACGCGCGCTTCCACGTCGAGCGGATGCAGTCCGTGGAGCAGGAGCAGACCTCCTACCAGGTCATCCCGCGCAGGCGTCGAGGACCGTGCGGCCGGTCTCGCCGGTCGCCGTGACGTGTTCGAGCAGCCGTTCCAGCCCGGCCCCGTGCAGGTCGAGGAGGACTTGCACGATCTCCCGAATGCGTGTTTGCGCCGACGGATCGGTGCCGCGCTCCGCCTCGCGCAACAGAACGTCGAGGCGCTCCAGCCGAGCCTGAAATTCGCGCGCGTCAAGCGTACCAGTCATCATCCTTCCCCATCACCAAAATCGCGTTTTCCGTTTAGCCGCGACGCGCAGCGGAGCGCGGGACGGCCGCGCGCTCCGCTGCGCGTCGCGGCTAAACGGGACACTCCTACACGTGGGCGCCGAACATCGGCGCATGCCGCACGTCGAGCAGCTTGCCGTTGCCCAGGTACATGTGGACCCCGCAGGGCAGACACGGATCGAAGCTGCGCACCGCGCGCATGATGTCGATGCCTTTGAACTTGTCCGGCCCATTTTCCTCGAAGATGGGCGTGTTCTGCACGGCATCCTCATACGGTCCCGGCGTGCCGTAGATGTCGCGCGGACTGGCGTTCCACGGCGTCGGCGGGTAGGGGTGATAGTTGGCGATCTTGCCGTCGCGGATGACGACGTGGTGCGACAGCACGCCGCGCACCGCTTCGTGGAAGCCGCAGCCGATGGCCTCGTCCGGCACCTTGAAGTCCGTCCAGGTTCGGGCCCGGCCGGCGTGCAGCAACTTCATCCCGCGCTCGGCGAAGTGCAGGGCCGCCGCCGCCGCGTAAGCCTGGAAGTAAGTGCGGGCCCGATTGCGCTCGATGGCGTTGCTCCACTTGGGGATCTTCCATTCCAGCTCGACCTCCGGCATCAACGCCGTCTTGGGCAGATAGATCTTGACGCTGTGGCCGGTGGCCTTGATGTAGCCGATGTCCACCAACCCCGCCAGCGCCGTGGCCCACAACCGGGCGATGGGACCGCCGCCGGTATCCAGGGCCAGGTGCTCGCCGGTCTGCGGATGCAGCCAGCGCGGCGACATCACCCAGGTATATTTGTCGTTGAAGTCTCGCTTCTGTGGCCGAGGGATGGTCCGCTGGTTCCACGGATGATGTCGATCGACCGGATTGCCGAGCGGATCGGTTTTGACGAACATCTCCTCGCCTTCCCAATCGTCGTAGAAAGACGATCCCAGAAGGATGCGAATGCCGAGGTTGATGTCCACCAGGTTGTTGGTGACGGCCTGGCCGTCCACGATGACGCCGGGCGTGACGTACATCGCCTTGCCCCACTCGTTCATGCGCTGGTAAGTGAAGTCGCACACGTCGGGGTTGTTCCACGATCCCCAGCAGCCCAGCAGGATGCGGCGCTGACCGACCTTCTCGTAGCCGGGCAACGCCTCGTAGAAGAAGTCGAACAGGTCGTCGTGCAGCGGCACCATCTTCTTCATGAACTCCACGTACTTCATGAGCCGGACCAAATAGTCCGTGAACAACTGCTGGGTGGGGACGGTGCCGACGCCGCCGGGATACAGCGTCGAGGGATGGACGTGGCGGCCCTCCATGAGACAGAACATCTCGCGCGTCAGCCGGCTCATTTGCAGGGCCTGCAAGTATAGTTCGCCGCTGAACGGGTTCAGCGCCGTCATGATGTCGGCGACGGTGCGGTAACCGTGCAGGTTGGCGTGCGGGGCGGCGGTGCGCTGGGCCTTGTCCCAGACGGAGGGATTGGTCGCCTTGACCATCTGTTCGCAGAAGTCCACGCCGACCATGTTGTCCTGGAAAATGTTGTGGTCGAACATGTACTCGGCCGCTTCGCCCAGGTCGATAATCATGGTGCCCATCGGCGACGGGCTGTGGATGCCGAAGGCCATGTTCAGGGCGTAGATGGCGCAGGTGGCGTGGTTGTCGCCGCAGATGCCGCAGATGCGGCTGGTAATGAACGGCGAATCGCGCGGATCCTTGCCGCGCATGAAAACGCTGTAGCCGCGGAAGATCGACGACGTACTGAAGCACTCGGCGACTTGCCGGTTGGCGAAGTCGATCTTGGTGTAAATGCCCAGGCTGCCGACGATGCGCGTGATCGGGTCCCAGTTCATATCGACGAGTTGTCGACCCTCGGTGGCGGCCCGGCGCTGGGGCTTGGTCACGGTGGCCATGAATGTTCCTCCGAGCAAATTCCTCGTTTCGCCGCGACGCGCAGCGGAGCGCGCTCCGCTGCGCGTCGCGGCGAAACCAGCAACGAGTTGTTGGACGGACCTCTAGTACGTCGTGGGTTGGTAGCCGGTCGTCAGTTCGGGGCGACGGTGCCGCCACTTCGGTTCCTTGTTGACGGTGTTGTTGGTGATGCCGCGAAGCGTGCGGATCAGCCGGCCATACACGGCGATGAGCGCCGAGGACACCGTACCGCCGGGCGGCTCGTCCATGAACGGCATGACCTTGTCCGGGAAGCCGGGCATGGTGCAGGCGATACAGATGCCGCCGACGTTGGGACAACCGCCGATGCCGTCCATCCAGCCGCGCTTGGTGACGTTGCAGTTGACCACCGGACCCCAGCAGCCGAGCTTCACCAGGCACTTGGGCGAACCGTACTCGTGGGCGAAGTCGGCCTGCTCGTAGTAGCCGGCGCGATCGCAGCCTTCGTGGACGGTCTTGCCGAACAGCCAGGTCGGCCGCAGCTGCTGATCGAGCGGGATGATGGGGGCCAGCCCCGCCACGTGATAGAGGAGGTAGAGGAGCGTTTCCGTCATGTTGTCCGGCTGCACCGGACAGCCCGGCACGTTGACGATCGGCAGACCGGCCTTGGAGCGCCAGCCCCAGCCGAGGTAGTCGGCCAGCCCCATGCTGCCGGTCGGGTTGCCGGCCATGGCGTGGATGCCGCCGTAGGTGGCACAGGTCCCGGCGGCGACGACGGCCAGGGCCTTGGGCGCCAGCCGGTCAATCCAGTCGCAGAGGGTGATGGGTTGGCCGGTGCTCTTGTCGTAGCCCATGCCGGCCCAGTAGCCCTCGCTCTTGATTTTTTCGTTGGGGATCGAGCCTTCGACGACGAGGAGGAACGGACCCAGTTCGTCGCGGTCGGCGGCGTACCAATACTCCATGAACTCGTCGCCGTTCTCCACCGCCAGGCAGCGGTTGTGCAGGTGGACCTTGGGCAGACCGGGGATGGCGCCCAGGAGGATGTCCTCGAGGCTCGGCTGGGTGGCGGCGGTGACGGAGATCGTGTCGCCATCACAGCTCAATCCATCCGGCGTCCAGAGGATGTGGATCTCCTTGATGTCCGGTTCGCGCTGGGTCTTGCGCCCGATAGGGCGCCGCGTTCGCTTCGGCCATGGTGGCTTCTCCTTTCTGCCCGGCCCACCGGGATCGACGTTCCGGATCAACCGGGAGGTTTCCCTTGAACGGCGTAGCTGTGCTTGATGAGGGCGACGAATCCCTGACGGTCGCGGCTCGGAAGGAACTCGCTCTAGCAGATCCGCGGCAACTGCTCTCCCGCCAGCATCGTCACCACGCGCTCGCCGCCGACCAGGGAGCGCAGGATCACCATGCCGGCGTGGTCCGCCACGACCTCGCCGATGACGGCGGCGTTCGTGTCCCAGCGGATGGCGCTCGCATCGCTTGCCAGGACGCGGTCGGCGTCCTCCGGCGGAACGACGGCGATCAGCTTGCCCTCGTTGGCGACGTAGAGCGGATCGAGGCCGAGCATCTCGCAGGCGCCGCGGACCTCGGGACGGATCGGGATGCGCCGCCTCGTCCAGTTCGACGCCGACGCCGCGAGGCGGCGGCCAGCTCGTTGAGGGCCGCTGGACAGTCCGCCGCGCGTCGGATCGCGCATGCAGCGGGTGCGCGGACAGGCTTCCAGGATCGCCTCGGCCAGGTCCGTCAGCGCGGCGCGTGTCGCTCTCCAGCACCGTCTCGAACTCCAGCCCCTCGCGCACCGACATGATGGCGATGCCGTGATCGCCGAGCGTTCCCGAAACGAGGATGCGATCGCCGGGCCGGGCGTTGTGGATCGACAGCGACGCGTCCCTCCGGCACCAGGCCGATGCCGGACGTGGTGATGAACACGCCGTCGCCCTTGCCGCGGTCCACGACCTTGGTATCGCCGGTGACCAGGGCCACGCCCGCCTCGTCGCACGCCTGCCGCATCGAGGCGACGATGCGTTGCAGGTCGGTCAGCGGCAGACCTTCTTCGAGGATGAAGGCGGCCGACAGGAACAGCGGCCGGGCGCCGCCGACGGCCAGGTCGTTGACCGTGCCGTGGACCGCCAGTCGGCCGATGTCGCCGCCGGGGAAGAACAGCGGCCGGACCACGAACGAGTCGGTGGTGAAGGCGATCCGCGGAGACTTCGCGCCGCCGTCGCCGCCGAGGTCCAGGGTGGCCTGGTCTTCCAGCGCTCCCAGCACGTCGTTGGCGAAGCCCGGCACGAACAGGCGCTGGATCAGGTCCGCCGTCAACTGGCCGCCGCTGCCGTGGCCGAGCAGGATGTGGTCGTACCGCGACTGCGGCAGCGGGCAGGCGCCGAAGGGGAGAGCGGTCAGCGGGTCATCGTCGTCGGCCATGTTAGATCACGTCCTCCTCGCCGCGGATCACGTGGATCAGGTCCCAGAGGACGTGCAGCAGCGTCTCGTGCGTTTCCTGGATGCGGTGGATGCTGAAGCTGGGCACGGTGAAGCAGTAATCGCAGTACTCGGGCATCCGGCCGCCGTCGCGTCCGGAGAAGCCGACGGTCGAGCATGCCCATCTCGCGGGCCGCCTGCAAGGCGCGGTTGACGTTGGCCGACTTGCCGCTGGTGGAGATGCCCAGGGCCATGTCGCCGCGCCGCGCCGAGCATCCGCAGTTGCTGGACGAAGGCCAGGGCGAAATCCTGATCGTTGCCGACGGCGGTCAGCAGGGCCGTGTCGGTGTTCAGCGCCAGCGCCGGCAGGGCCGGCCGCTTCTCGATGATCGGGTGCATGAACTCGACGGAGACGTGGGCCGCGTCGCACGACGAGCCGCCGTTGCCCATGACGAACAGCCGGCCGCCGGCGTCGAAGGCCTTGGCCATGGCCGTGCAGCAGGCGGCGATGCGATCCGCGTTGTCCGCGAAGAATTTTTCCTTCGTGGCCATGCTCTCGCGGCACTTGCGGAGGATCGCGTCGCGCAGCGCCGGTGTCAGCTCATGAGCGGCCTCCACGGCTGTCAAAATCGTCGTCGAGCCGCGACGCGTCAGCGACCGGAGCATCGCGCTCCGCTGCGCGGCGGCTAACGCTGCCCCGGCTCGTCCGCCAGGCTTTCCAGATGCCGGCCGTAGGCGTAGTAGGCGGCGCACGCCCCCTCGGCGGAAACCATCGTCGCCCCCAGCGGCGTCTGCGGCGTGCATTCCTTGCCGAACGCGGGGCAGTCGTGCGGCTTCTTCAGCCCCTTGAGCACCTGCCCGCTGATGCACAGCGACGACTCCTGCGTCTCGATGTCGTCCACCTCGAAGAGCCGCTCGGCGTCGTGGTCGCGGTACTCGTAGCGCAGCTTGAAGCCGCTCTTGGGGATCAGGCCGACGCCGCGCCATTTGCGGTCGCAGACCTCGAAAACGTCCTCGATCAGCCGCCGCGACGCCGGGTTGCCCTCGCGGCCGCACGGCGCGGGCGTACGGGTTCTCGACCTCCGCCCGGCCCGCTTCGAGCTGCCGCACCGTGCGCAGCACGCCTTCGAGCAGGTCGAGCGGCTCGAAGCCGGTGATGACGATGGGCACGCGGTAGCGGCGGGCGATCGGCTCGTACTCGGCGGTGCCCATGACGGTGCAGACGTGGCCCGGCCCGAGGAAGCCCTGCACGCGGTTGCCCGGCGCCTGCAGGATGGCGGTGATCATCGGCGGCACCAGGACGTGCGAGACCAGCACGCTGAAGTTCGTCAGCCGCCGCTTGCGCGCCATCCAGACGGCCATGGCGTTGGGCGGGGCCGTCGTCTCGAAGCCGATGGCGAAGAAGACCACCTGGCGATCGGGCTGCGCCGCCGCCAGGTTCACGGCGTCCAGCGGCGAATAGACGACGCGCACGTCGCTGCCCTGCGACTTGAGCTGCAGCAGGTCGCCGCGCGAGCCGGGCACGCGCAGCATGTCGCCGAAGGAGCAGAAGGTCACGTCCGGCCGCGAGGCGATGGCGTGGGCGCGGTCGATCATCTCCAGCGAGGTGACGCACACCGGACAGCCGGGCCCGTGCACCAGCTCGACCTCCGGCGGCAGGACGCGGTCGATGCCGTACTTGACGATGGTGTGCGTCTGCCCGCCGCAGACTTCCATGATCGTCCACGGCCGGGTCACGGTGCGGGCGATGGCGGCGGCCAGCTTGCGGGCCGCCTCGCCGTCGCGGTATTCGTCGACGTACTTCATGGCGGCGGGCACCTCCAGTTCGTCGAGTTGGTTCATCTCCTCCAGGAACGCGAAGACGCGGCCCGCTTCCTCCTCGTCGATGCAGCGACAGGGCGAAGCCGACGTGAACGAGGACGTAATCGCCCGGCTGCGCCTCGGGGACGTGCTCCAGGCAGACGCGCTTGCAGATGCCGCTGAAATCGACCTTGCCCATGAGCACGTCGTTTTCGCGGTAGGTTTCGACCACCTTGCCGGGGATGCCGAGACACATCGTCGTTCCCCTGTCGACATGGCAGCCGCTCAGCGCGCAAGCGGGCCGCGGCGACGGCCAGTTGTCCGAGGCTCAGGCCGCCGTCGTTGGGCGGCACCAGGCGATGACGGTACACGCGAAAGCCCTCGCCGCCGAGCCGCGCGCTCACTTCGCGGGTGAGCAGCGCATTCAGGAAGACGCCGCCGCTGAGGACCACGGCCTCGATCCCGGTCGTCTGCCGAAGCCGGCCGACAGACCGCGGCGATGAGTTCGACCAGCGTCGAATGGAAGCGCCGGGCGATGAGCGCCGCCGGACTCCCTTGCGCCGCCTCTTCCGCGACCGCCCGGATCAGAGGCCGGGTATCGACGACCAGCGGCGCCTCGCGTCTGTCCCTGCCGAGGCGGATCGAACGCGAAGGGATAGGTCCGATCGGGCGGCACTCCCGTCCGCCAGCCATTCCAGTTCCACCGCCGCCTGCCCTTCGTAGCTGACGCGGTCGCGAACGCCGGCCAGGGCGGCGACGGCATCGAAGAGCCGCCCCACGCTGGAGGTGAGCGGCGTGTTGAAGCGCCGCTCCAGCATCCGTTG
Organism: uncultured Planctomycetota bacterium; assembly: GCA_963849325.1. GTDB lineage: Bacteria > Planctomycetota > Planctomycetia > Gemmatales > Gemmataceae > JAJPHU01. The sequence goes on from CAWKHF010000001.1 coordinate 241,883, forward strand.
GATCATGCTCCACTTCGGCGGCAAAAGCCGTGCCGTCAGCGGCGCGAACTCGACCTCCGGCGTCCGCGAGATGGGCCACCGCCATGCGCCACGGCTCGCGGATGGCCTGGTCGCCGCCCGGCATGCCGACGTAGCGCAGATGCGCCGCCCGCCGGAACTGCCGGTAATCGCCGACGAGGAACTCGCCGCCCCAGACGGCGCCGTCGGTGCCGAAGCCGGTGCCGTCGAACGTGACGCCGATGACCGGCTCCGTCAGTCCGTGCTCCGCCATGCAACTCGCCATGTGCGCATGGTGATGCTGAACGGCGAGCAGCTCCGTTCCCGTCCGCTCCGCCCGCTGCCGCGCGTAGCGGGTCGTGACGTAATCGGGATGCAGATCGTGGACCAGGCACTCGCGGCGTGACGGCGAACAGTTGCTGGTAGAGGGCGACGTCCTTCTCGAACGCCCGGTAGGCGTCGTAGTGATCGAGGTCGCCCAGGTGATGGCTGAGGAACGCCTGCCGGCCGCGGCCGAGGGCGAACGTCGCCTTGAGCTGTCCGCCCGACGGCCAGGATCGGCCGCGGACAGGCCAACGGCAGCTCGATCGGCCGGGGGGCGTAGCCGCGCGAGCGCCGCAGCGGCAGCTCGATGCCATCGACGACGCGCGTGACCGAGTCGTCGCAGCGGACGTGGATCGGCCGGTCGTGGACCAGGAACAGGTCGGCGATGCCGGCCAGCTTCTGCGCACGGCGTCGTCCTGGTAGGCGATGGGCTCGTCGGAGCGGTTGCCGCTGGTCATGACCAGCGGGATGCCGCCGACGGCCCGCAGCAGGAGATGGTGCAGCGGCGTATACGGCAGCATCACGCCGAGCCAGGGATTGCCCGGCGCGACCTCTTCCGGCGAACGGCCGGCGTCAGTCGCGTCCTCCTCACCAGCGGCTGACGCCGGCCGTTCGCCGTTCAGCAGGACGATGGGACACGACGGCGACAGCAGCAGCGCGCGCTCGACGGGTCCGACTTCGCGCGAGGGCGTCGGCGGCGGCGACGTCCGCGACCATGACGGCGAACGGCTTCTCGTCGCGGTGCTTGCGCCGCCGCAGTTCGGCGACGGCCGCGGCGTTCCGTGCATCGCAGGCCAGGTGATAGCCGCCGAGCCCTTCAGTGCCCCGATCTGCCCGGCACACAAGGCGGCGGCGAAGACGGCGAGCGGGTCCGCGGCCGCGATCGGTTGGCCGGCCGCGTCGAGCAGACTGCAGGCGCGGGCCGCAGGCCGGCGCAGGCGGTCGGCTGGGCGTGGAAGCGGCGGTTGCGCGGGGTCGTCGTACTCCGCCCGGCAGGCGGCACACATGGCGAACGCGGCCATCGTCGTCCGCTGGCGGTCGTAGGGAGCGCCGGTGATGATCGTCAGACGCGGTCCGCAGTTGGTGCAGTTCAGGAAGGGATAGCCGTAGCGCCGGTCGGCGGGGTCGAGCAGCTCCGCCAGGCAGTCCGGGCAGGTGGCCACGTCGGGCGAGATGAAGACCGGGCTCGCCGCGTCGGCCTCGCTGGACTCGATGCGGAACTGACGTTCGCCTCGCGGCGCCCGTTGTTCCCAGGACGAGATGCTCGATGTGCGCCAGCGGCGGCGGTCGTTCGGCCAGTTCGGCCAGGAAGCGACGCCAACGCCGGCGGCTCGCCTTCGACTTCGATCAGGACGCTGCCCGTCTGGTTCTTGACGAAGCCGCGCAGGCCGAGCCGCGTGGCGAGGTTGTACACGAACGGACGGAAGCCGACTCCCTGCACGATGCCGCGGACCACGATCGCTCGGCGTTCCATAACGGCGACCTTCCGGCAGATAGGAAACATTGCCAGGCATGCCGTCTTTCGCTCTCACCTGACAAGGCATCGACAGCGAAACAACCCCGATTATACATTCCGCCGTCGCGTGAGGCCATCGTGGGCGAACGGTGCGCCGTCTCACGGCGGCCCCAGCACAGCGAGGACGGATGGCGGACGCAAACCCCACCCGGAAAAGAACTACGAACCTTGAATCGGAAGCCGTTTCCGGCGACAATACTTCCCACGCGCCGGAAGACTTCCAGCCAGACGGCAACGGGAGAGCCAGGGACCATGAACGAAGCCGACACCTGCCGGATGCTCGTTCGGCCCAAGCTGGAAGCGGCAGGCTGGGACGGCAACAAGCACTTCTACAGCGAACAGACGCCGTTCACCGACGGCCGGATTATCGTCCCGGCAGGCAAGCCTCGCCGGCTCAAGAAGAAGTACGCCGACTTCCTGCTCCGCTACACGCGCGACATGACCCTGGGCGTCGTCGAGGCGAAGTCCGACAAGCGGTCGGCCGGCGACGGTCTTCAGCAGGCCAAGGACTACGCGGAGATCCTTGGACTGAAGTTCGCCTACGCCACCAACGGCACCGAGATCCTCGAGTACGACTTCTTCACCGCGCGGGAGAGCGAGAGGGAACGCTTTCCCCCTCCCGACGAACTCTGGTTCCGCTACCAGCAGGGCCAGGGGCTGACCACGGCGACCGCCAACGCTCTCCTCGCCCCGTTCTTCCATCAACCCGGTCGAGAGCCTCGCTATTACCAGCGGATCGCCATCCAGCGCGCCGTCGAAGCGATCCTGGGCGGCAAACCGCGATCGCTCCTGACCATGGCCACGGGTACGGGCAAGACCCTCGTGGCTTTTCAAATTTGCTGGAAGCTCTGGTCGGCCGCCTGGAACCGCAAGGGCGACCATCGCAAACCGCGCATCCTGTTCCTGGCGGATCGGAACGTTCTCGTCGATGATCCCAAGGACAAGACGTTCGCTCCTTTCGGCGATGCCCGCCACAAGATCGAGAAGGGCGAGGCGATCAAGAGCCGGGAGATGTACTTCGCCACCTATCAGTCCATCGCCCGGGACGAACGCCGGCCGGGACTGTTCCAGGAATACGCCCCGGATTTCTTCGACCTCATCGTCGTGGACGAGTGCCATCGCGGCTCGGCCCGCGACGAGAGCAACTGGCGGGACATCCTGGAATACTTCGAGCCGGCCTATCAGCTCGGCATGACGGCCACCCCGCTCCGGGAGGACAACCGCGATACCTACCTCTACTTCGGCAATCCGCTCTACACCTACAGCCTCAAGCAGGGCATCGCCGATGGGTTCCTGGCCCCGTACCGAGTGCATCGGATCCTGACGACCTACGATGCCGCCGGCTGGCGGCCGAACAAGGGACAGCTGGACATTCATGGTCGAGAAATCCCCGACGCCGAATACCACACCAAGGACTTCGAGCGGACGGGAGGCGTGTCCCTCCAGGCCCGCACCGAGGCCATCGCCCGGCACCTCACGGACTTTCTCAAGAAGACCGACCGCTTCGCCAAGACCATCGTGTTCTGCGTCGATCAGGAACATGCCGACCAGATGCGGCGGGCCCTCAACAATCTCAACACCGACCTGGCTCAAGAGGCCAGGCGGCGGGGAGAAGAGTACGTTGCCCGCGTCACCGCCGACGAGGGCGACATCGGCCGCGGCTTCTTGAGCAAGTTCCAGGATCCCGAAGAACGCTATCCGGTCATCCTCACCACGTCGCAGCTGCTCACGACCGGAGTGGATGCCCCGACCTGTCAGAACGTCGTGCTGGTCCGGGTCATCGGCTCCATGACCGAGTTCAAGCAGATCATCGGCCGGGGCACCCGCGTCCGCGACGACAAGGGCAAGCTCTTCTTCAACATCCTCGACTACACCGGATCGGCCACGCGGATGTTCGCCGATCCGGATTTCGACGGCGAACCCAGTCTCGTCCGCCAGGAAGAAATCGACGACGCCGGCAAGACCGTCGAAGGCTCCGAGGAGAATATCGCGGAGCAGACCCAACCGTTCGAGGAGGAAGAGACGGGTATTCCGCGGTACGACGACGAACCGCATGAGCCTCGCAAGTACTACGTCAAGGGCGGGAAGGTGGGGATCGACACGGAAGTGACCCTGGACCTCGATGCCGACGGCGGCAAACTACGGACGGTCCAGATCGCCCAGTACGCCGCCGACACCGTTCGGACGCTCTACACCGATCCGGACGACCTGCGCACGAAGTGGTCCGACTTCGAGCAACGGTCGGCCCTCATCGAGATGCTGGAACAAAAAGGCATCGACTTCAACGAGCTAGCGGCTTCCGCCGGCACGCCGGACGCCGATCCGTTCGATCTGCTCTGCCACCTGGCCTACAACGCTCCGCTCTTGACCCGGAAGCAGCGGGCCGAAAAACTCCGCAAGAATAAGAAGGACTTCTTCGATCAGTTCGGCCCCGAGGCTCGGACCATCCTCGACGAGCTGCTGGACAAGTATGCCGAGCATGGCACGGCCCAGTTCACCCTCCCCGATGTGTTCGAGGTGCCGCCGATCTGCCAACATGGCAACCTCAAGGAGATCGCCTCGAAGTTCGGCGGGACCGACAAGCTGGTGGAGGCGTTCGGCAAGCTTCAGGAATATCTGTACGTGGCGTAAGAGTCACCAACCAAATGCAATTTGACCACGGATAACACGGATAAAACGGATAAAACCAAAGAAGCATTCTGGTTTTCTTTATCCGTTTTATCCGTGTTATCCGTGGTTCAAAATTCATTGGGTTCGTGGCCCGAAGAGACGGATGATTCATGCCCCGAAGCAAGACCCGGAACGATCGACCCCTGACGACCGCCCAGCGGCTGGGCAGCCTCGTCAAGTCCGCCCGCGACATCATGCGCAAGGACAAGGGACTCAACGGCGACCTGGACCGGTTGCCGATGCTCACCTGGGTCATGTTCCTCAAGTTCCTGGACGACACGAAGCATCCGAGAAGGCCGGGCCAGGATGAAGCAGGAGAAGTACCGGCCGGCGATCGAGGCGCCCTATCGCTGGCGCGATTGGGCGGCCCAGGAAGACGGCATCAGCGGCGACAACCTTCGGAACTTCATCAATCAGGAGGAAACCGTACTGCCCGACGGAAGCAAGGGGCCGGGACTGATCGCCTACCTGCGTGGCTTGCAGGGAAGCAACGGGGACGACCGCCGGGACGTTATCGCGCTCCGTCTTCAGCGGCGTCGCCAACCGCATGGAGTCGGGCTACCTGCTGCGCGACGTGATCAACAAGGTCAACGGCATCCACTTCGACAGCACCGAGGAGATTCACACTCTCGGCCATCTGTACGAATCCATGCTGAAGGAGATGCGCGACGCCGCCGGCGACTCCGGCGAGTTCTACACGCCGCGCGCCGTCGTCCGCTTCATGGTCGCCGTGACCGATCCGCGGCTCGGCGAGAAGGTGCTGGACCCGGCCTGCGGCACCGGCGGCTTCCTGGTCGAGACGTACGCCCATCTGGAGAAGCAGTGCCAGACGGTCCAGCAGCGACGACTCCTGCAGGAAGAGAGCATCTTCGGCGGCGAGGCCAAGCCGCTGCCCTACATGCTCTGCCAGATGAACCTGCTGCTGCACGGCCTGGAATCCCCGGACATCGCCAAGGGCAACAGCCTGGAGCAGAAGCTGACCGAAATCAAGGATTCCGACCGCGTGGACGTGATCCTGACCAATCCGCCCTTCGGCGGCGAGGAGGAACGCGGCATCCAGGGCAACTTCCCCGAGGACAAGCAGACGGCGGAGACGGCCCTGCTGTTCCTTCAGCTCATCATGCGGAAGCTCCGGATCACGCCCAAGCCGGGCCGGGCCGGCGTCGTCGTTCCCAACGGCACCCTCTTCGGCGACGGCGTTTGTGCTCGGATCAAGCAGGAGCTGCTGACGAAATTCAACCTGCACACCATCGTCCGGTTGCCCAACGGCGTCTTCGCCCCGTACACCAGCATCCCCACGAACCTGCTCTTCTTCGACCGCAGCGGCCCCACCGAGCACATCTGGTATTACGAGCAGCCGTTGCCGGAGGGCAAGAAGAACTACACGAAGACCGCGCCGCATCCAGTTCGAGGAGTTCGCCGATTGCATCACGTGGTGGGGCAAACGCAAAGAGAACGAACGGGCCTGGAAGGTGCCCGTCGAAAAGATCCTGGACAACAACTGCAATCTCGACCTCAAGAACCCGAATGCCAGGGACGACTTCGAGCATCTGCCCCCGGAGCAGTTGGCGGACGACATTCTTCAGAAGGAACTCCGTATCGCGGAGATCATGCGGGAGATCAAGGACCTCCTGGGGAGGGCGCCATGAGCACTTGGCAGAGGGTGCCCCTAGGAGAATTGCTGACTCACCGTAAAGAGTTCATCGAGATCAACGACCTTGAAACGTACAAGCGTTGCCGGGTCCAGTTACATGCCCAGGGGATCGTCGTCCGCGATCAGGTTTCTGGGGCCGAGATCAAGACGAAGCAGCAACAAGTCTGTCGAACTGGGGAGTTCCTGGTCGCCGAGATTGATGCAAAGCTCGGCGGATACGGGATTGTCCCGAACGACCTGGAAGGAGCCATCGTCAGCAGCCACTACTTCTTGTTCAGCATCAACGAGGAAAAGTTGGATCGCCGCTTCCTCGGTTACTTCATCCGAACGCCGGCGTTCTTCGAGCAAGTCGCTGCACAGGGATCCACAAACTACGCTGCGATCCGGCCCGGACACGTCCTTCAGTATACGATTCCTCTCCCGCCACTGACCGAGCAGCGGCGACTGGTCGAGCGAATCGATTCACTCGCTGGCAAGATCGACGCTGCCCAAACAGGAACGACCGAGATCGATAATCAGAATACAAGACTCTTGATGGCTTCCTTCAATCGGGTCACAAAGGACGCCTGCCGACGACCTTTGGGGGAAGTAGCTCCCCTTACTCGGCGGCCTGCACATATCGATCTATTGCAAGAATATCCCCAGGTGTCTGTTCGGTCATTTGGCCGAGGGACTTTTCACAACCCTCCTCTGAAGGGGAGTGAAATCACTTGGGAGAAGCCCTACCTCGTCAAAGCTGGCGACATCTTGATTAGCAACATCAAGGCGTGGGAAGGAGCTATTGCGGTTGCCAAACAAGAGGATGACGGTCGCTTCGGTTCCCACCGTTACTTGACTTATGTACCTGTCCCAGGTGTCGCCACGGCCAGGTTCCTTTGCTTCTTCATGCTCACGCCCGAAGGGCTTTACCATGTAGGAGAAGCCTCTCCCGGTAGTGCTGACCGGAATCGGACCACCAGTGCGAAGGGTCTTCTGGAAATTCCTGTCCCGGTGCCGAGCTATGAACAACAGGTCTGGTTTGGAGAGCTTCACGACAAGGTCGAGGCCGTTAGGGAGTTCCAGGCTCAAACTACTGCCGGACGATCAGCCATGCTTACGGCGATCCTCGACCGGGCCTTCCGTGGGGAGCTATAATCATGGCCGAACGGCTCCTGAACGGAAGTGTTCGTCCGCCGGAATCTACCGAGTCTGACCTTTTCCCCTGCTACCAAGGCAGTGGGGCCTCCCGGATTCGAACCGGGAACCAAGCGATTATGAGTCGCCTGCTCTGACCGTTGAGCTAAGGCCCCTTGGTGCGATGTGTGCAAACGGTGCCCGATCCGCTTGCTCCCCACTTTAACGGCTCCCTCAACCAAGGGCAACAGGATGACGCAGCGATTCATGCCATCCCCAGCAAGGCATCGACGACCCAGCAGCCGCGCACGTGCTCTCTTGGCGCCCGGCAGTGGTCGAGGATGTCCGTGTCGGTGCAGCCCGCTTCCTCCAGCGCGTCGGCGAGGATGGGCAAGTCGCGGAAGCGGCGCTCTTTGTAGAGAACGCGGGCCGTGCGAGCGACAGTACCCTCGTTCCAGGCGAGCCAGGCCGGATCGAGGACCAGAGGGCGGAAGGGATTGCCGAAGACCTCACGGAGCAACTCGACCGCATCGAGCGCTTCCAGGGGGCGGATGGGTGCGGGTTCGGCAAGGGTCGCCGGGACGCCGGAGCGTTCCTCGCGTTCCGCCTCGGCGGCACGGGCGAGGGCGCGTGCCTGGCGCATGGCGCTGATGACGTCGGACGGTTCGCGGATGTCGCGCGGTCGTTCCAGGATCGGCCCGTTCCTCGCCACCAGGGCCTCGACGGCCACCGCCGCCGCCTGGGCCGCCCCCTCAAGTTGGCCGCGCAGCGAACGCACCATCTGGCGAACTTTCTTCAACTGTCGCGCATCCATCGGCTTGTCGGCGGAGTATTCGACCAACTCGACCGCCTGCCGCAGCCGTTGGTCGGTCAACAGCGGCCAGACGCGGCGAACGCAGGCGCAGGCGAACAGGCATTTTTTCCGAGCGCTGGCTCGCTCGCCGAGATAGGCCAGCATGAGTTCGGGACAAATGCACTCCCGCCAGTCCGCCTCGCTCATGCGCCGTGTTCCGGTCATCGCCGCCACCTCCCGCGCTCCCGACTCCGGCTCATTTTATCAGGTCCGCCGGCGGCGTCGGCGATCGCCATTGCCGCGGACGGGGGAATCGTTATAGAGGGAGGCGCCGGCGACGCGCCGGCGTGCAGGGTCTAACGCAATGGAGGGAGCCAGGCATGTCCGCTCGCTGTCGGATCGTCGCTCTAATCTCGGCCGTGCTGCTGTCCGCGGGAGCCGGACGGGCCGAGGACGCCAAGCTGGAACAAAAGGTATATTCGGTGGCCGACCTCGTCGTCCCCGTGGGCGACGCGGACCAAGGAGAGAAGTCCGCCGCCGCGACGGGCTGGGCCGCGGCGAGGATGAAACCATCGAAGACGGCATCCGCGGAAGTTCGTCTCAAGAAAGCCCCGCCGGGGGTGACGCACGAAGATCGCCTCATCAAGATCATCACCGACACCATCGCGCCGTCGAGTTGGAGTGAGCGCGGCGGGTCGGCAACCATCGAATATTTTCCCCTAGGTATGAGCCTGGTCATCTACCAGACGCCGGACGTACAGGATCAGATCGCCGACCTGCTGGCCGCTCTGCGCCGCTTGCAGGATATTGAGGTGGCCGTTGAGGTGAAGTTCGTCGATGTGGCGACGGACGTATTTCAAGCGTTACAGCGGAAAGGCATCCTCGGCGACCCGGACAAGAACACGCACCACTCCGGAGGCGTCGCCTGTCTCAACGACGCTCAGATACTTCGCTTCATGGATGCGATCCAGGAGGACGTCCGCACCAATGTGATGCAGGCGCCAGGATGACGATGTTCAACGGCCAGACGGTCGGCTTCAGTCCCCTGGATGAGCAGAAAATTGTCACGGGTTTGGAAATCGTTGCCGTGGACGGTCACATCGAGTATCGACCGAAGACCGAAACCATTCCCCTTGGAGTGCGGCTCGGTCTGCAATCGGTCGTTTCGGAGGATCGCCGCTCCGTCCGCGTTCACCTGAACGCGAAACTGACCAACCTGGACGACTCCGAGGTGCCGGTGTTCCCGATCACGACCCCCGCCCCGGATGAGGAGAAAGGCCCGGACGGTAAGCCGCGAACCGTTACGCACTACATCCAGCAGCCGCGCGTCCTCACGATGGACGTAAACCGAACGCTGGTCATCCCGGATGGAAACACCGCCGTGTTGACCGGGTTGGTGAGACAAGAGGTGGGCAGGAACGAGTATGGTCCTCCCATCCTGAGCGACCTCCCCTATGTCGGCCGACTCTTCCGCAATGTGGGGTACCATTGCGAGCTGCATCACCTTCTGGTCCTGGTGACGCCGCGCATCCTCGTCAATCCGGAACAGGAAAATAAATCTATAAAAAAGATCTCAAAAATTGTAACAGATGCGACTCATGAAGAGGCGGAAGTCAAGGGCGGTTCGGTGAAGAGCGCCCCCTTGCCCATCATTCCTCCGAGCCGATCCGACGAAACGTCGCCGGGCGCGGAACCGCCCGACGAGGCGGCGATCTTGCGGGCCATGCCGCCCGTCGAAAATGACTATCCCGGCTTCGTCACCATCCACCGCGACAACATGCAGATCGTGACGGAATGTCTCGTGGACCGGATCGATCCACCGCGCTTCTACCCGCTGGTTGGGCCGGCCCGGCTGCGCCACTGTCACTGGAAATGCACGGTTTACTACACCGAGATCGTCGAGGGCGTCGATCCTTCCATCGCCGTTCGATCGACCACGCCCCGAGTTGACGTGATCTACGTCGATACGGATCGCCTGCATTTATGCGGCGAGGAGGAGGGCGCGAAATAACGATTTTCGTTTCGCCGCGACGCGCAGCGGAGCGCGGGACTCTCCCGCGCTCCGCTGCGCGTCGCGGCGAAACGAGGATGCGGCCTCCTCACTTCGTCGAGAACTTGTACACCGTCGTCTGCCGATACGTCTCGCCGGGCTTGAGGATCATCGACGGGAAATTGGTGTGGTTGACCGAGTTCAGGGAAGTGCTGGGCTTCCAGACAGAACCCCCAATGCTTCTTGTACACGACGCCGCCCTTGCCGGTCTGCTTGCCGTCGAGGAAATTGCCGGTGTAGAACTGCACGCCCGGCTCAGTCGTGTACATCTGCAGGATTCGACCGCTCTTCGGCTCATACACGGTCGCCGCTAGGGCCAGTTTCTTCCCGCCGCTGTTGAGCACATAATTGTGATCGTAGCCGCGCGGCTCGTTCTTCAACTGGTCGATGCGTGCGCCGATCTTCTTCGGTTTGGTGAAGTCCAACGGCGTGTCCTGGACCGGCTTGATTTCGCCGGTCGGGATGAGCGTGCCGTCCACCGGCGTGTACTTGTCGGCGTCCAGTTTCAATTCGTGGTCGAGAATATCGCCGGATTTCGCACCGGCCAGGTTGAAATAACTGTGGTTGGTCAGGTTCACCGGCGTCGCCTTGTCCGTTTTGGCCGTGTAGTCGAGGCGCAGGGCGTTTTCGTCCGTCAAGGTGTACGTGACCGTGGCGGTAAGGTTGCCGGGGTAGCCCTCCTCGCCATCCTTGCTGACGTAGGTGAAGACCACGCTCGATTCCTCCGGCCGCGCCTTCCAGACGACCTTGTCAAATCCTTTAAGTCCACCATGCAGGGCGTTCGGCCCGTTGTTGACGGCCAGCTTATATTCCTTGCCGTCGAGCGTGAACCGGCCCCTGGCGATGCGATTGGCCACCCGACCGACGGTCGCGCCGAAGAACGGATGACCGGCGAGATAGTCTTTCAGGTTGTCGAAGCCGAGAACGACGTCGCCCCTTTTGCCGTCGCGGTCGGGCACATCCAGCTCGGTGAGAATGGCGCCATAGGTCATGACCTTGGCCGTCATGCCGGCGCGGTTGGTCAGGGTGTACAGGTCCACCTCGGTCCCTTCGGGCGTCTTGCCGAATGCTTCTTTTTTCACGCTTACCTTCTCCTTTTTGTCGCTCTTGTTCTTCGCCTCGTCCGCGCCGGCGGCGGCAGCCAGTCCCCCGAGCAGGAGGGTCGCCACGCCCAGATACACGGAAGCCTGTCGCATGGATCGCTCCTTGTGGTCGCACCTGGTGGAGTGCCTCGTCCTCATTTCTTCGACGACACGAGATAGTGTACGGCAGGCTCGCCCGGTCTGGTAGCAGCGGCCCATGCCCTCGCCGCTGTCCGGATTGATTTTGCCTCCTCCTTTTGCCACGATGCCGATGATGCCTCCTCCTTTTCGGTCCCGTCAGGAGCCGTGCCATGAACGAGCAGCCTTACTGCGATTACCGCATGACCGTCCGCATCGAGATTCCGAACCAGCCCGGCCAGTTCGCGCGGCTGGCGACGCTGCTGGCGGAGGAGGGCGCCAACCTCGGCGCCATCGACATTGTGGAGGTTGGCCGCACCAAGATGGTCCGCGACATCACCTTCGACGCCCGCAGCGAGTCGCACGCCGAGCACGTCCTCCAGCGTCTGCGTTCGCTGCCCGGCGTGCGCGTGCGTTCGGCCTCCGACCGCGTTTTTTTGCTGCACCTGGGCGGCAAAATCACCACGCGGGCCAAGGTCGCGGTCAAGACGCGCAACACGCTGTCGATGGTGTACACGCCGGGCGTGGCCCGTGTCTGCCGGGCCATCGCCGAGGACAAGGACAAGGCGTTCGCCTTCACTTGCCGGGCCAACAGCGTGGCCGTGGTCAGCGACGGCACGGCCATCCTCGGCCTGGGCGACCTCGGGCCGGAGGCGGCCCTGCCGGTCATGGAGGGCAAAATCATGCTCTTCAAGGAATTCGCCGACATCGACGGCTGGCCGCTGTGCCTGGCGACCAAGGACGTGGACGAAATCGTCCGCGTCGTCAAGGCCGTGGCCCCGTCCTTCGGCGGCATCAACCTCGAAGACATCAGCGCTCCACGCTGTTTCGACATTGAAGATCGTCTAAAGTCTGAACTGGACATTCCCGTCATGCACGACGATCAGCACGGCACGGCCGTCGTTCTGCTGGCGGCGCTGCTCAACGCCCTCAAGGTGGTGGGCAAGGCCCCAGGCGCGATCAAGGTGGTGGTCAACGGCATGGGCGCGGCGGGGACGGCGTGCTGTCGTATCCTGCTGGCCGCCGGCGTTCGTCGGCTGATCGGCTGCGATCGCAACGGCGCCGTGCTGGACGTGACCGCGGAGAACGTCGGCGCCGCCCATAAGGACCTGCGCGGCGTCATCCGCTTTGACGCCCCCTTCTCGGTATTGCGCGAGGCGCTGCGCGACGCCGACGTCTTCATCGGCCTGTCGCGCGGCAACGTCCTGACCGCCGACGACCTGCAAGTGATGGCCGCCGACCGCATCGTCTTCGCCATGGCCAATCCCGACCCGGAGATCGCCCCGGACCAGGCGTTGCCGCACTGCCGCATCCTGGCCACCGGCCGCTCCGATTATCCCAACCAGGTCAACAACCTGCTCGCCTTCCCCGGCATCTTCCGCGGCGCTCTCGACGTGCGGGCGCGGGAGATCAACGAGCCGATGAAGCTCGCCGCCGCCCACGCCATCGCCGACGCCATCCCGGAGGACCATCTGACCGAGGATTACATTGTGCCCAGCGTCTTCGAGAAGCGCGTGGTGCGGGCGGTGGCGCGAGCCGTGGCGAAAGCGGCCCACGACAGCGGCGTCGCCCGCCGCCGCGAACGCGAAGTGCAGTAAGAAGAATTTCACCCCAGAGGACGCAGAGAACGCAGAGAAGACAAGTGAAAATAGAAAAAATAGAGAGTGAAAAGGGCATTGTTCTATTATGCATCTTTCTTATCTTTTTTTCTCTGCGTTCTCTGCGTCCTCTGCGGTGAAATCCTTCTGATTTAGGAGAGGATCGGCTTGATGACCTCGCCGTGTACGTCGGTCAATCGCCGATCGCTGCCGTTGTGGCGGAAGGTCAGTTTGGTGTGATCGATGCCCAGCAGATGCAGAATGGTCGCGTGCAGATCGTAGCAGTACGTCGGCTCGATGGCGCGCCAGGACCACTCATCGCTCTGGCCGTGAGCGGTGCCGGCCTTGACGCCGGCGCCGGCCAACCACGTCACGAACGTGCCGCCGTTATGATCGCGGCCGGTCGATCCCTGGCTGAACGGCTGACGGCCGAACTCCGTGCTCCACACCACCAGCGTATCCTCGAACAGGCCGCGCGCCTTCAAATCGCGCAGCAGGCCGGCGATCGGCTTATCGACGCCGACGGCGATCTTCGGCAGCTCCGTGTTGATGTTGGCGTGGTTGTCCCAGTTGTTCGTCGGCCCGCCGGCCCCGCTCCACACCTGCACGAAGCGCACGCCGCGCTCGATCAGCCGCCGAGCGATCAGACAATTGCGGCCGAACGTCTCCGTGGTCTTGTCGTCCAGGCCGTACAGCCGGCGCGTCGCCGCCGTCTCCTTGTCGATATTCAGCACTTCCGGGCGCTGACCTGCATTTTCGCAGCCAACTCATACGAGGCGATGCGTGCGTCGAGGCGCGAATCGCCCTGCCAGCGGGCGGCGTGCTCGCGGTTCATCTGCTGGAGCAGGGCGAGTCCTTCCTTCTCGCTGGAAGGCGTGATGAACTTCGCGCTCGGCGGTGGAAACAGGTCGGCGATGGGGTTGGGAGCGTTGGCCTTGATGATCGTGCCCTGGTGGATGACGGGCAGGAAACCGGACGAGAAGTTGCCGCGGTTGTTGTAGGGCAGGCCTGCGCGGGTCCGGTAGGACGACGAAGGTCGGCAGGTTGTCGTTGAGGCTGCCCAGACCATAGGACAGCCACGCTCCCAGGCACGGAAAACCCGGCAGCACGAAGCCGGTGTTCATCATGTAACTGGCCGGCCCGTGTACGTTGGTCTTGCTGGCCATCGCCATCAGAAAGGCCAGGTCATCGACGCAGCCGGCGACGTGCGGGAAGACACTACTGACCCAGCGACCGCACCGGCCATGCTGCTGGAAGGCGAACGGACTCTTCATCACGTGGCCGGGCGTGGACGTGACCGCCTCGAACTGCGTACCGGGGTCGAACTTTTGGCCGTGGCGTTTGCTCAGCTCCGGCTTGTAATCGAAGGTGTCACACTGGCTCGCTCCACCGTTCATGAATAGCTGGATGACGCGCTTCACCTTCGCCCGGTGATGCATCCCACCGTTGAGATCCTTGCGGGAAGCCGGGGCGCCGGCGAGCAGACCATCGTGACCCAGCAAGTGCGCCAGGGCGATGCCGCCGAGACCGCCGCCCAGACGCCAGAGCAGATCGCGGCGCGACCACACGGGGCGAAAACGGTCGATGGCCATTGCACGGCTCCCGGGGGCGAGGATGTCTCCATCTTTCCACAGGTGGGCGGGTGTTGTCGAGCGCTTTCCGGGATGAAAGCGGCGCTTGGCCAGGAACTTCGCCATGCGTCACACCGGCAAAGGGTAAACGTGTTCCTGCTTCAATGCTTCGACGGCGCAGTGCAGGGCCGCCTGGATGCGAACTACCGAAATGCCTCCTCGAACACGCTGGCCCTCTCTGGAATCACCAGCAAGCAGTAGTAGGAGATAACGTCTGTTCAAGCAGGTTCCCTTTTCGATCCACCGAATGAGCTTGACATTGCGGATGAGTACATAGATTTTGTATACTCGTAAAGATAATTTGGTTCGGGTGGACACCGAGAGATCGAGGAAGACTAACTATGGCAGATAGTCCAAAATCGAGTCCTCCACCCCCACCACCTCCCAAGCCTGATCCCAAACGAACCGCAACACCGCGTGAAGTGCGGGAAGGGAAAAAGGGCGGGAACCGCAAGAAGTGAGAAGATTGTCATGGCGAAAAATCCCAAGCAAAGCCAGTCTGGGAAGCCGGCCTCACCGTCCGGGAAAGGCCCGGCAACAGACCCGAAACAGACTGCAAAACCGCGTGAAATTCACCGAAATAGCGACCCCAAAAAGAAAAAGTGACAGCTCGACCCACCAACACCAACGAGGGTGATGCGCGACGGTTTGCTACTTGTTGTCTTCCCCCTTGATGATCTCCACCCGGATGGGTACCTTCGGGGGAGGTGATGTCACGTTCCAGATGGGCCAGACGAGCGCGGGGAGGAGGAGACAGAACAAGGCCCACCAGTAACAGCGGCCAGCACAATCGACCCGCTTGGCCTTAATTGCGTTCACGACATCCAGCCCTTCGCAGCACTGATGCCATAGTCCCAAGAAGGTGGCCTCGGCCTTGTCGCTGTACGCCTCCGCGTAATTGACCGCCTCGGTGACTGGCGGCGGGCTAGGGTGAGTCCTGGGCCGGCGTGCTGAGTTGGCGAGCGCGATGGCCGCGAGAGCGCATCCGAGGGAAGGTAAGAGAAGGATGGGCAGCCAGGCACTGTAGTGGTTCACGGTCGCTAGTGCGGCCACGGTGACGACTGCGGTGCCGCCGCCCAAGTATTTGATGATGGCATCCGCTTTCTCGTCGAGGTAGCGGAAGGTCTGATCCAGTCGTTGATAGCTTTCCTTGGCGTATTCGATGGCCCACTTGTAGTCACAACCGTCTTTGGGTTCAAAGTTCTGCTTGAACGTCTCCGCATCCATGTAAGATGGATGGTTCTGGTAGTCAATGGCCTGGTCGCGCCGCGCTGCCACACGCGAGGGACGTTTTCCTGAATCCATCGCCTCCACTCCTCCGCGTTCTTGCGTAGCGCCTGGATCAGTGCTTCGGTGGAACCCCGTCGTTGGGTGCTCATGTCCGGCCTCGCTCTGAGTGTTCATGAGGTTAGTTGATGCAATTATACCGAGAGGATCATCGTGGCGGTGACGGGTCCAGTCGCTAAGGCTCGCCGGATCGACGAACCGATGTCGCTCCCTCGTATCTCAGGGCGTTCCGCTCAGGGGCGTCCAGGCGCCAAGCCAGACGCTCGACGGCCGGCCCTGTCTGTGCTAGCCTCCCAAGCGGCGGATCCGCCATGCGCGACAGATGATTCCGGAGGGCCATGCCATGTCGATCATCATTGGGGGCTTCGTCAAGAACGGCGTCGTCGTGCCCGATTCGCCGTTGCCGGAAGGGGCACAAGTCGAAATTCAGCTAAAAACGGCTCGGCCGGAGGCCCTGCCAGACGCTGCGGTTCGCGTCTCGCCGAGCGAACTGCGGAAGATGCCGCGTGAGCAGCGGCAAACCATCCTGTCGGCCGCGGCGGAAATGGCGGAGCCGGACTACCGCTCGGACAGGGAACTGACCGGCTTCGATGCCTTCAGCGAGGAAGAACGAAATGACGACGACGAATCCGACCCTCGTTAGGGGCGAGGTCTGGCGGATCCGGTTCGATCCGGCCGAGGGCGATGAAATCAAGAAGGTTCGGACAGCCGTCGTCAGCGAAAATGCCATCGAACGTGTCAGTGCGCTTCCACATGCCGCGGAGAGCCGGAGCGAGGCATCGCGGACGTCGGCGGCACGGCGACGAGGTTGACGAAGGCGCCCGCGTCCAACCCATCAAGGTCGCCGACCTTCACGCGCGGTCCCCAGGCCATCTTGCGCCGGGCAGCGGATGGATGGTGTAGCCGTGGCCGACCAACTCGGCGAACAGTTCGGCCGGGCTGGTCTCCATCTTCGCCAGCCACGCCGGACACACCTCGAAGATGATTAGCGGCAGAAAGCGTTCGATCGTCCGCCGCGCTCCGCGCAGCACGCGCACCTCGGCCCCCTCGACGTCGATCTTCATCAGGTCGATGCGCGGCACGGGATGGTCGTCGAGATAGTCGTCCAGCCGGACCAGGCGCACCTCGAAGCGACGGTCGCCACGCGAGGCCAACGACCAGTTGCCGCCCTCGGCGCAGGCGGTGCCGGTCAGCGTCGCCGGCGACTCGGCCAGGCCGAAGCTCTCGGCGATCACGTGACGCAGCCGATTCTGCGCGAGGTTGTGGACGAGGAGACGGTGGTTGGCCGGGTGCGGCTCGAAAGCGACGACGGCCCCGCCGTCGGCCAGGTGGCGGGCGACGGCCAGCGTGTGCAGACCGACGTTGGCGCCGACATCGACGAATACGCCGTCGCCCGGCAGGACGGCGCGGGCGAGCTGGAGGATCTGGGCATCGTCGCGGCTTAGACCGGCCCAGTAGATGTGCTGGTGCATTTCGATGCCGAGGTCGAGCGTCAGGCGGCCGACGCCCGGCAACTCGAACGTGGTCGATTCGGCGGCGAACAGCCGGCTGAGACGCGAGGCGATTCGCCAACGCCCTCGGATCGGCAGCCAACGCACGCAGCGCGCGAGGGGAGTACGGAGAATGCGCGGTATGGGCACGATATGGCCTCCTGCCTGTTCGGATTCGCCGTCCCTGGCGAAACCCCGACGATGAGCGTCCGGCGGCAGTCCGCCGGGTTCCGGGGCGAGATAGATGATCGGGCGGGTGCTAATCTATCCCCGGTGCTTTGCGTATGTCAATTGCAAGGTTTTTCCCTGCTCCGGATGTATTTTTTACAATGCGGAGCGATCGGCGTCAGGGTACAAAGAGGAATTCGTTGCTGTTGAGGATCAGCCGACAGACGTTGGCCATGCCGTGTTTTCTCGCGTACGCACGGAGACGAGCGGTCTCTTCCGGGCCAGGCGGTCGGCCCAGCGCCAGCAGGTAGGCGGTTTCGATTTGCTTGCCGAGGTCAGCGCCGGCCCGAGCGACCCGCGCGGCGAAGTGTTCGCACTGGCGGACCATGAAACGGTCGTTGAGCATCGCCAATGCCTGCAACGCCGTCACCGAGCTGCTGCGCACCGGCGTGAACTGCGAGGCGTCGGGGCAGTCGAGCGTATCCATGAACGGATCGGGCAGCGTGCGGAACAGGAAGCGGTAGACGCTGCGGCGATAACTGCCGGGACTGTCCACGTCGAACGCCTGATAATCCACCTTCGGCGTCCGGTGGATGCCCGGACCCTGGACGAACTGCTTGATCGACGGCCCACCCATGCGTCGATCGAGCTTGCCGGTCGCGCACAGGACCGCGTCGCGCACGCTCTCGGCATCGAGCCGGCCGCGATTCATGCGTCCCAGGAAATGATTGTCGGCGTCGAGGCGAGCGCCGTCGGGACGGTGCCGCGACGACTGCCGGTAAACGGCGCTGGTCACGATCAGGCGATGCAGCTGCTTGAGCGAGCCGCCCTGGTCGCGGAAGTGGACCGCCAACCAGTCGAGCAGCTCGGGATGCGTCGGCGCTGCCCCCATTCGGCCGAAATCGTTCGGCGTCGCCACGATGCCGCGGCCGAAGTGATGGTGCCAGATGCGATTGACGATGGAGCGCCAGGTCAGGACGTTGTGGGGATCGCTCAGCCAGCGGGCGAGGGCGGCGCGACGGGCGCCATCGTCGTCGGGGTTGGCCAAACGGAAGTGTACTTCGAGTCCGGGCAGACACGACAGGGCGCCCGGCCCGAACGCGCTCACCGGGGTTCTTGATGTCGCCGCGGCGCAGGACGTGAACGGGGCGACAGCCGTTGGCCGGCTTGAAACTGCCCTGCGGCTTGAAGTCGCTGGTTCCCGAATACACGAACTGCTGGGGCGGCAGCGCCGCCAGCTCCGTCCCGACAACGCCTCGCAGCGCCATCCCAACCGGCCCGGCCAGGGACAGGGGAACCAGTTCCACCTCGCGCTGCCGCAGCGCCCGGCGTCTGCGCGCGACGTGCGGGTCGGCATCGTAGGGCCGGTCGGCGCGATCGACGCCGGCAAAGACGGCCTGCAAGCGGTAGTAATCGCGCTGCGGGATCGGGTCGAACTTGTGGTTGTGGCAGCGGGCGCAGTGGACGGTCGCGCTGACGAAGGTGGACATGGCTGTTGTAACCATGTCGTCGCGGTCGAGATATTGGCCGACCTTGCGGTCGAGGGTGTCTTCGCGGATGTCGCGCAGCGAACTCTCGTCCCACGGCCCGGCCGCGATGAAACCGGTGGCGACGACGGCTTGCGGCTCCGCCGGATAGAGGACGTCGCCGGCGATTTGCTCCTCCACGAATCGCCCATAAGGCTTATCCTCGTTGAAGGCGTGAATGAGATAATCGCGGTAGGGCCAGGCGTTCTCGCGCGGCACGTCCTGATCGTGGCCGTGCGTCTCGGCGAAATGAATGACGTCCATCCAGTGTCGCGCCCAGCGTTCGCCGTGGTGCGGGCTGGCCAGCAGGCGATCCACCACCTTCTCGTAAGCGTTCGGCGAAGGATCGGCCAGGAAGGCGTCGATCTCCGCCGGCGACGGTGGCAGGCCGAGCAAATCGAAGGTGACGCGACGCAGCAGCGTGCGGCGGTCGGCCGGCGGCGACGGCGTTAGTCCCTTCGCCTCCAGATGGGCCAGCACGAAGGCGTCAATCGGCGTCCGTGGCCAAGCGCGCTGCTGGACCGCCGGCAACGGAGGACTTCGCAAGGGCCGATAGGCCCAGTGCCGCGCGGACGTATCCGTCGCCTCCTCGGGCCAGACGGCGCCCTGATCGATCCAGGCGCGGAGGATGCCGACTTGCTCGGCGGTCAGCCCCGGTCCCCTGGGCGGCATCTTTCTGTCCGGCTCGATTCCCGCCACGCGCTGAATCAAGGGACTGTCGCCGCTCTTGCCCGCCCGGATGACACCGCTCCGCAGGGCGTTACTCTTGCGGTCCAGCCGCAGATCGCCCTTCTGTTTCTTGTCGCCGTGACAGGAGTAACAAGAGGTGGCGAAGATTGGCCGCACGTCGCGCGTGAAATCGATGCGCCGCGCCGAGGGAGACGGCAGAGACGGCTCGGCGCCGGCGGAGATCAGGGCGACGGCGAGTCAGCGCCGGCGGTATCCACCGTGCGAACCGCGGAAGAATCGGCGCCGTCCGCAGAGTCGGCGGAAGGATCGGAGAAAAAGATCCCATGCCGTTTGGCGTATCTTTGTTGGCAGGCATAATGGAATGTCCCTGGCGAGTACACGGGTGCGGGCGACAGGCCACGGACCTTACGGTTACGGGATTGCCACCCAAACCGGCATGATGCCGGCGCTCTCCCGACTATCCTAAAGGGCACCGCCAGTGGCCCGCCAGGGACACTTCTCTACGAGGGTAACGAATCATGACCGAGCGATCAAGTCTCTCTCTGGCCAACACCATCAAGCGAGCCATCACCGACACGGGCAAGAGCGTCAATTCGGTCGCCCTGACGTCCGGCGTCTCTCAGGCCGTCGTGCAACGCTTCCTCGCGGGTAAGCGAGGGATTACCCTCGACACAGCGGAGAGGCTGTGTCTCTACCTGAAACTGGAGCTGCACGCCGCCGCCCGGGATTGAACGATCGCATTACGGTCTGCTTGTTGGCCTCTCTCGCATCCACACTCGCTTATGCGCCGGTCTCCTCCCCTCTCTCCTGCTTCGGGGAAAGGGAAGCAAGACGGACGACTCCCTAAAGCGATGCACGCGCCTGAATATTACATTTTTTTAACTTTGTTCTTGCGTCTGGGTCCACGGACTGCAGGGCTGTTCAATTATTCAAGCTGCGGCAAGCCGAGAAGTGTCAGGGCTTTGTTGAAGCAATTGCTCATGGTCCGCAAAGCGGCGACCAAGCTGTCACTCGTGTTATCGAGCAGATGGACGATCGAACTGGGCAATGGCCTGACAGGGCTTACAGCCGGTGAGCATGGCGAGAACGGCCAAGCCGAGAATGGCGGAGAGGGGGTGACGGATGCCCCGGCAGTGTCGGGGGGCGGGAATGTCCGCCAGGACAATCGAGCAGGGAAAGGGGAGAAGACATGGTAAAGCCTCCAGCTTCGGTTCGGGCTTCTCCGCTTTACCGGCGTGCTGGGGTTCCCGCTAAGATCAACTATTGAACGGGCCTGGCGGGCGAGGGGAAGGATGAACAATCAACCTTGACAGGAAGCGACCCGTTACTTATAGTCCGCAGTGACGACAGCCCGGCAGAAAGGCGAAGGTGGGGACGGTGGGACAGCCGAAAGGAAGATACGAGACTGACGCTGGAACGTCCCGCCGGATGGCCGCAGTACGCCCGCTCGACACAACGCCAGAGATGATCGTCCGGCGGGTTCTTCGGAGGCTCGGCTATAGGTATCGGTTGCACCGTTACGACCTACCGGGGCGACCGGACATAGTGCTTGCCTCGCGCCGCAAGGCGATTTTTGTACATGGCTGCTTTTGGCATCGGCACTCCGGCTGCCATCGGACCACGACGCCGAGGCGCAACGAACGTCTCTGGCAGGAGAAGTTCGAGCGGACGCTAGAGCGGGATCAACAGAAACGGCGACTGTTGGAGGAAGCTGGGTGGAAAGTCCTGGTCGTATGGGAGTGTGAAACCGCCGACGAAGATTGCCTGGCCGAAGTCATTCAACGGTTCGTGACCTCGAAGTGAGGAAGTCTTGACCACGGCGCTGAACACGAAACTGCCCCTGAAGGGAGTCAGCCTATTTTCCGGCGCTGGGATCGGTGACTTGGGGTTTCGTGCTGCCGGGGTCCAGTTCCTAGCGATGTGCGAGCTAGAAGAAGATAGATCGGCGCTCGCCAAACTGAATTACCCCGAAGCACAGTGTTTCGCAAAGGGGATCGAGGAAGCGGCAGACGGGCTTTGTAGCTACGTCACCGGCGAGCTTGCGACGGCACGAGAAGACTTGTTCGTACTGTCGTGTACCGCCCCGTGCCAAGGCATGTCGAAGAATGGTCAAGGTACGCTCCTCAACCTCGTCCGAAGGGGCATGCGACCCAAATTCGATCCGAGGAACAGGCTCATTCTCCCGGCGCTGAAGATCGTCCAACGCCTGCGGCCCGTGTGGCTAGTCTTTGAGAATGTCATCGAGATGCGGAACACAGTCATCGAAGACGAGGCGCAAGAAGTACGACCGATCCTAGACATTATCCGGGACTCCCTCGCTCCGCATGGCTACGTCGGGGCCGCCTATGACGTGGAGTTCGCAGACTACGGCATCCCGCAGCGCCGCCAGCGCCTCATAACCGTCTATACTCGTGACCCAGAGGCCGTTCAGCGCTTCAGGGCCGGCGTGTCTCTAATCCCGTCTCCGACCCACGCAAAGTATCCAAAAGGGAAGTTGTGCCAATGGGTTTCGGTTGACGAAGCCCTTGCTGACTTCCCTCCGCTCGATGGCCAATCTGAACGGACGGCAGCTTGCGATAGCATCGCATTTCACTATGTCCCGGTACTGGATCCGAAAAAATACGAATGGATCAGGCACACGCCGCCCGGACGTTCTGCGTTCGACAACCAATGCGTCAATCCAAAATGCGGCTACCAGGACAATCCCGTTCACGGCGCTAGTCACGGAACCGATGGGATCAATAGGGCGCACAAGGACACGCCGCTATTCTGTGAGCGATGCGGGAATATCCTACCTCGTCCATACACCGAAGAAGACGGCAGCAAGCGCATCATGTCGGGGTACACAAGTGCCTATAAGCGTATGGACGGATCGTTGCCTGCCCCTGCGCTAACAAGAAACCTCAGTTATCCGTGTAGCGACCAGAAAATACATCCGACTCAGAACCGTGTGCTGTCACTGGCGGAAGCGATGCGACTTCAGACAATTGACCGCTACTCCTATCGGTGGGGGCCGGTCTTCGTGAATAAGGGGAGGCGCACCGTCACGAAGAGCCTCGCCCCGGACAGTCTTATCCGACTGGTCATCGGCGAAAGCGTGCCGCCCCGTTTTCTTGAATTGCTCGGACCCTACCTTCGAGACTTCACAAACACAGAGCCTCCCGACACGCAACCACACCCCGTTCGCCCCTTCGCCCATTTCGGTTCAACGGATGCTTTGGGATTAAACGTCCGAGCGTGCGCTATGAGGTTGCGAGCGAGGCGTTCCAGGCAGAACAGACCTGGGCTATTGCCGTGTCAAGAATGCAGAACAGCTTGCGCTGGCAAAGGACGCTTCGGAGACTATGAGCCTTCGGCAACAATACCCATCCTTCGCCCATTCGCTTCACGCCGGTTTTCTTCATGATGGAAACGCTTGTCGTGCGACCGCCGCCCTCGGTGGGTTGAATTACCTTGCCCCAATCTTCCATGGTCAAGTCGTTACGATAGAAAGACGCCAGAACGGTTGGCAGTCCGTCCACGAAATCCCAAAAGATGCCAAGAAGGTCGTTCGTGTCCCTATGGTGAGCCTTCCATTCGGCGCTCACGAGAGTTGGAATACGGGCTTCGCCGATCTTCGGCTTCGCTCGGACTGACGCACTGACCACGTTGCCGCAAGTAGCCTTGACCTCAACACCGCCGTAGGGGTAGGGACTCCAAAACCGCTTCTCGGACGTTTCCCCACGGCGTTCACGTTCGGCGATGTATTGTTTACCCTCCGGGGTCAGCGCCAATAAGTCGGGGTAGCCGTCTTGGTTGGGGTTGGGGAACAAGCGGTCTTTTTGCAGCCGGTATAGTTCACTTGCAAAAATCTCACCGACGAAGCTACTCAGATTACGCAGTCCCAGGAGGGTGAATATGGGGATGTCGTTGCCCGTCGCTAGATCGTCGATTAACTCTATCGCCCGGTTTGCGTTTTGGAGGGTGTCCTGTACCAGTTGCGTTGTCAGACTCCACGATACTTTGGGGTCTTTCGTGAACAGCAACGCCGTTTCTGGCCGCTTGTCCGCTTGAAGAAACTCCAATGAGTCCCTCGTCGCCCTTTTGCCCGGCCCTCTTTTGGCGCTGTACGACTCCAACGCCGCCTGGGAGAGTAGTCGGTCAATGGCGAGACCAGACTCCGCAGTTATGGTTGCTAGTTCACTGAGGGAAGTTGATCCGGTTATGGACTTCTTTGAGGCCGGCAGGTTTCCGACCTTGAGCGCAGTGGTCAGCGCCTTCAAGAGAATGGCCACAAGGTCCAAAGGCAGTTCTTCCCCGGCGTCAGCAGTCGTCGGGCGGGTACTCATGGTGATGGAGCGCTCTTGTACCGTCTGGCCGGGCTAGACAGCCTTCATCAACTCGGCAATCGAAATCCCCAGCGCCTTCGCAATTGCCTCGATGTTCCGAAGGGCGACGTTGCGCTTGCCCCGCTCGATGCCACTGATGTAGGTCCGGTCCAGCTTGCACTTATCTGCGAACGCCTCTTGCGACAGGCCGAGGGCCGTCCGCTTCTCACGAACCCGCTTTCCGAAACGCTCCAATACGTCCATAAGCCTGCCCCAAGACCGCCCACCCTAGCAGCCCATGTGACGATGAGTCCACGGACCATGAGTAAACGGACTATGTGTCACACACCGGGAGCGGGGAATCTGAACCCGTCAATCTGGCGATTTCCAAGAAAGTTGGGGCGAAAGCGCACTCACTCGCCGCTCGTCGGTCGCAGCCTCCCAGCCACGGGGTGACGTTCGCTACCGGCACGCCGATCTCGAAATGGACCGCAGCCGTAGGCTGGATCTCGCCCCATCCCACGAGCCGACCCACGCCGCCATAAACCATTCCAGCCTCCGCACAGCGGTCGCGCTCTCGGCCGGGTTTCTCAGATGTGGGAAGTCCATCCCGTTTCCTTGCCACTTTCAGGAACCGTCCCGCGCCGGACGGTCCTAACGTAGCTGTTTTTCCCGGCTTTCGCCGCGACGACGCTTGGCACTTCGTTTGCCCTCTCTCTCCTCACGCGATACCGCACCCTGAAAGAGGTTGACGCATCCCCCGCGAGGGCTACAACGTCTCCCAGCGTGCCGCAGCTGAAATCCTTCACGGCGGTATCGCTGTATCCGAAGGAAAGCCGTATCCGGAGCGATGCTTCGTTATGACAGATCCTACTCCCAATCCTCCTGGCGGCACGCCGCCGTCTCCTGATAAGCCCGAAACCGGCATCACGCCCAATCCGCCGCCGGCCGCGACGACGGCAGCGGTGACGCCCAAGCCGGCCGCGCCGCCGCCCAAGCCGGCGGCCAAGCCCGTCGCCAAAACCAAGGAGCGACGCGGCTTTCTCTACGCCATGTTCGGCACCTGGATCGGCCTGGCCTGGACGACCATGACGGCCTCGTTCGGCCTGATGACGCTGGGCACCGTTCGCTTCCTCTTTCCCAACGTCCTGGCCGAGCCGCCCAGCAAGATCAAGGTCGGTTTCCCCGACAGCTACGAGGACGGCAAGGTCATCGAACGCTACAAGGACCAGCACGCCTGGATCGTCCGCCGCAAGGACGAGAAGTTCGGCGACATCATCTACGCCCTGAGCACCACCTGCACGCACCTCGGCTGCACGCCCAACTGGCTGGAGCGCGAACAGAAATTCAAATGCCCCTGCCACGGCAGCGGCTTCTACATCAGCGGCATCAACTTTGAAGGCCCCGCCCCGCGGCCGCTGGAACGCTGGGCCGTCAGCGTCGGCGACGACGGCCAGATCGTCGTCGATATGAGCAAGAAGTTCCAGCAAGAACGCGGCGAATGGAACAACCCCGAATCCTTCATCAAGGTGTAGGAGCCAGCTGTGAGCGTCGGTGATTTCATCCGTAATTCGCAGGTATGGAAGAGCATCTTCCGCCATCCGGCCCCGCGCGATCGGCGCAACCGCGTGGTGGTCATGCTCACCAACGTCTTCCTGCACCTGCATCCGGTGTCGGTGCGCAAGAGCGGCATCGCCCTGAGCTATACCTGGTGCATGGGCGGACTGACGTTCTTCATGTTCCTGGAGCTGACCGTCACCGGCGTGCTGCTGATGTTCTACTATCGGCCGACGCTCGAACACGCTTACAACGACATCCTCATCCTCCGCGACGTGGCCACGCTCGGCATCCTCCGCGAACTGCATCGCTGGGGCGCACACGCCATGGTCATCACGATCTGGCTGCACATGTATCGCGTCTTCCTGACCGGCAGTTACAAACCGCCCCGAGAATTCAACTGGGGGGTCGGCGTCATCTTGCTCGTCTTGACGCTGCTGTTGAGCTTCACCGGCTATCTGCTGCCGTGGGACCAACTGGCCATCTGGGCCATCACCGTCGGCAGCAACATGGCCCGCGCCACGCCGTTCCTCGGCCACGAGGGGCCGGGCGCCAGCTTCCTCAAAGTGGGGGATGTCTCGCTCATCCACTCCGGCTCGGACGCGCGCTTCATTCTGCTGGGCGGGCGCTTCGTCAGCGGCGAGACGCTGCTGCGCTTCTACGTGCTGCATTGCGTCGCCATTCCGTTGGCCGTCGCCGTGCTCATCGCCGTCCACTTCTGGCGCGTGCGCAAGGACGGCGGCATCAGCGGGCCGTTGTGAGAATGACTCGTTTCGCCGCGACGCGCAGCGGAGCGCGAGCCGCGCTCCGCTGCGCGTCGCGGCGAAACGGAAACTTTTGTTACCAGGGCGATCACCCATGCATACCCTCGACCGAGGTTTACAAAACGGTCTGGCCGTCTATTACCTGCTGGTGGCCCTGCTCAATTTCGGCTTCGCGGCCTACTGGTGGTACGGGGCCAAGAAGCCGGCCGCCGGCGCCGTCTGGGCCGCCGTCGGCGCTCTCTTCTTGATCCACAGCATCGCCTATTTCGCGCACCTGGGCTGGCTTCTGCCCATCGGGGTGCGCGATGCCGTCGATGAGGCGACAGGTCCGGTCGTTTACACCACGTTGTCGATCGTCGCCTTCATCTTGCTGTTGTACTTCCGCAAGTTCTTCGTGCAGCCGCACGTCGCCTGGGCCATCCTTCAGCTCACGCTGCTTTTCGGCGGCTGGGCCATGACCGACCCCAACTTCCGCGAGATCGTCGCCAAGGAAGACAACGTCCCCATCAGCATGCTCATCTTCTCGGTCGGCTTCTTCACCTGGGCCGCTCTCTATCGCGCCGTGCAGAACGACGAGCGCATCGCCCGCGGCGAGCCGGTGCTGGAGAAGGTCGAGGACGAAAAGGTGCTGGTCTGGCCCGACCTGGTTTACACCGAGCTGATCGCCATGATTATCGCCACCTTCGTGCTGATCATCTGGTCCGTGCTGCTCAAGGCGCCGCTGGAGCAGCCGGCCACCAGCGCCAAGGCGCCCAATCCGTCGAAGGCGCCGTGGTACTTCCTCGGCCTGCAAGAAATGCTCGTCTACTACGATCCGTGGATGGCCGGCGTCGTGCTGCCGACCATGATTATCATTGGCCTGATCGCCATTCCCTACATCGACTTCAACCGCCAGGGCAACGGCTATTTCTCCTTCGCCGAGCGCAAGTTCGCCGTGTCGATCTTCCTGTTCGGCTTCGTCGTCTTGTGGGTGACGCTGATCGTGCTGGGCACCTTCCTGCGCGGGCCGAACTGGAACTTCTTCGCGCCGTTTGAATACTGGGATCCGCACAAGGTCTTGCCGCTCAACAACGTCAACCTGTCGCAGTTGTTCTGGCTGAACATGCTGCATATTCCGCTGGAGGACTTCAAGGTCCGCTTCGGCAACTTCTTCGGTCCGATCCTCCGCGAGCTGCCCGGCATCATTCTGGTGCTGCTGTACCTGTTCGCCCTGCCGCCGCTGTTGGCTCGAACCGTGATGCGGCCCGTTCTTTATTCGGATGGGTTTTGTCCGCTTTATCACGCTGGTGACGCTGATGCAGTTCATGGCCGCGCTGCCGCATCAAGATGGTGCTGCGCTGGACCATGAACCTGAAGTACATCGTCGCCATCCCGGAAATCTTCTTCAACATCTAGTCCTGCGTTCGGCGCGACGCCGGTTTTTGCTCGGCGAAGCACTCAGAACTCAGACCTCAGAACTCAGAACTTGGGAAGATCATGGCCGCCACCGATCAGACCTACCGCAGTCAGAAGACGCTGGACATCGTCTTCGCCGTCTCCTGCATCCTGATGCTGCTGAGCACCCTGTGGATGTTCTGGCAGGATTACGACCGGCAATTCAAGCACGTTCAGCGCGACTTCCGCGACGTGGAAGAAGCCATGAACGAGCATCAAATGATCGCGCAGCTGCCGTCCAAGGAGCAGGTCGAGACGGCGCGGCAAAAGGTGGCCGACGCCAAGAAAAACTTCGAGGCCAAGCAGCGAGGAACGTCCGGCCCAAGGAACGCGAACTGATGGCCCGACGCGATCTGCAAGACAACACCTATCGCGGCATCAAGGCCGACTTCGACTCCAAGACCAGCCTGTACAACATCGCCGTCGAGCACCGCGATCAGGAGACCGACCCCGTCCGCAAGAAGATCCTGGAGGACGAAGTCGAAGAAATGAAAGAGGAAGTCGATCAGTTGCAAGACGCAGCTGACGAAAGCCCAGGATGAGCTGGACAAGATCGACGAGCAGATCAAGAAGGACGTGATGGAGCCGCTGGACGGCCCGCAGCAGGCCGTCAACCAGGCGGAGGACGAGCTGAAAAAAGTGACGGCTTCCTTCGACCGCTACGCCAAGGTGACGGCGCAAAAGCGCTGGAAGTTCGGCGATCGCTTCCGCACTCTGCCCATCCTCGACGCCTTCGAGTCGCCGACCAAGATCAAGCAACTCTGGCTGCCCGAATTGACCATCGATTACGGCGGTTTCAAGGACGTGCCGCGCTACGACCGCTGCATCTCCTGCCACCTCGGCATCGACCGCGGCACCTTCGACCACGCCTCCATCGCTCGGCTGACCCGTCCGCCCGAGGTCGTGCAGAAGGACCTCGACAAGGCCCGCGCCCGCAGGGCCGAGCTGAAAGACGATGCTCCGGAAAACGAGGTCAAACGGGCCGACGCCCGCATCGACCAGTTTGGAGAAAGAGCTGGAGAGCGCGCAGGGATGCAGGACCGACTGACCCAGGCCCGCGAGATGTTGATGGCCCGCGCCAAGATCGAAAACCTCGGCTTCGATCCGGGCGACCTGCCCAAGCAAGTGCGCTGGCTGAACCTGACCGCCGGCCAGGTCACGCAGTACGCCGCCCATCCGCGCCTCGATCTGTTCGTCGATGCCAACAGCGCGCACCCGATGGAGAAGTTCGGCTGCACCGCCTGCCACAACGGCCAGGGCAGCGCCACCGACTTCGTGCTCGCCGTCCACACGCCGGCCGACGCCGCGCAAGAAGAAGAATGGCACAAGGAATACGGCTGGTCGCACAGCCATTTCTGGGACTTCCCCATGCTGTCCAGCCGCTTCATCGAATCGAGCTGCCTGAAGTGCCATCATGAAGTGACGGACCTGATCCGCCACGGCAGCAAGGACGAGGCACCCAAGCTGCTGCGCGGCTACGAGCTGGTCCGCGAGAACGGCTGCTTCGGCTGTCACGAAATCTCCGGCATCAAGGCCGGCCGCGAGGTCGGACCCGACCTGCGCCTGGAGCCGCAGCCGGCGCTGGACGTACCTGACGCCGGCCGAGCAGGACAAGGCCAAGTCCGACCCGCTCAACCTGCCCGGCCAGTATCGCAAGGTCGGTCCCAGCCTGCGCCGCATCGCCGAGAAGACGAACCAGGATTGGGTGCGCAAATGGGTCCACGTCGCCGCGCGGCTTCCGGCCGGACACCAAAATGCCGCACTTCTACGGCCTGAGCAACAACAGCGAGGAAGCCCTGCCCGAGGACCAGCAGCAGTTCCCCGACGCCGAGATCGCCGGCATCGCCTACTATCTGCTGGCCGAGAGCAAGGGCAACCTCGACAGCGACAAGAAGGACAACGCCCGTACCGTCCTCGAAGGGCTGGTCAAGCTGCGTCAGGAGGAACTCAAGAAGGGCCGGCTTGCGGATCGGGAGTGGAAGGAACTGCTCGACGCCAGCCGCCGCCTGGGCGACCTGGGTTTGATGTCGGTGCCGACGCGGGCCAACGACGATCAACCGTCTCCTCACCCGGCAGAAGCAATTGCAGGAGCGCTTGCAAGAGCTGTACAAGAAGCAGGCGGACTTCAAGCCAAGAAGCCCGAGCCGGAAGACCTCAGCGACGACGAAACGCAAGGAGCTGGAACAAGCGGGCAAGGAACTCGACGAAGTCACCACGCGAGATGATCGACCAGGGCCAGATTGTGCCGCTGGCGAAGCAGATCACCGACGAGGAAGGCAAGACCGTCGAGCTGCCGGGGCGCCGAAGGACGCCGAGCGCGAAAAGCACCTGGCCAACGGCCGCAAGCTGTTCACCGAGAAAGGCTGCCTGGCTTGCCATAGCCACGACGGCACGACCAAGGCGGGCCACGGCGTCGGCGCCGTGCATGGCGAGGCGAACTTCGGGCCGAACCTCAGCCGCATCGCCGCCAAGATCGCGCCGGAGATCGCCGGCAAGGGCGAAAAGGATTTGGAGGAGGCGAAACGTCGCTGGATCGTGCAGTGGGTGCTCAATCCGACGGTCTATCATCCGCGGACGCGCATGCCGATCACGCACCTGTCGCCGGAGGACGCCGCCGACGTGGCCGAATGGCTGTTGAGCCAGAAGGTCACCGACTGGGACGAGAAGGGACCGCAAGAGCCGAAGACCGAAGACCTCGTCGCCCTGGCCCGCGTCTATCTCGGCAAGGCGCCCGGCTTCACTCGGCTGGACGTGGAGAACTTCCTGCCGCACCGGCAAGGGCGAACTGCCCGGCATCCCCGACGACCGCCTGGGCAACCTGCCGCCCGATTCCGACGAGCGCAAGCTGCACGGCCCGGTCGGCGACGATCAGGCTCAAGTGGTACATCGGCCGCAAGGCCATCAATCGCCTGGGCTGCTTCGGCTGCCATGACGTGCCCGGCTTCGAGACGGCCAAGCCGATCGGCACCGCCCTCAACGACTGGGGCAAGAAGGACGCCGAGCGGCTGGCGTTCGAGGACGCCGACGTCTTCGTCCGCGACGACCACAACATCGTCAAGGTGCGCAACAACCCCGAGGACAAGAGCAAGCCGGCCGCCGACTGGCACGCCAAGGACGGCAAGCCGCCCTACGAGCAGGTCTATTTCGAGGCGCTCAAGCACCATCGGCGCGAGGGCTTCCTGCATCAGAAGCTGCATGGAGCCGCGCAGCTTCGACTTCCACCGCCTCCGCACCTGGGACGACCGCCTGCGCATGCCGCAGTTCCGCTTCGCCCGCGCCAAGCGGCGCGACGGCGAGAGCGATGAGGCGTATCAGGCCCGCCAGGAATTCGAGGAGGCCGAGGCGCGCGAGGCGGTCATGACGTTCATCCTCGGCCTGGTCGCCGAGCCGATGCCGCTGAAGTACCTCAACCGTCCCGCTCCGGATCGGTTGGCCGAGGTCAAGGGCCATCAGGTGCTGGAGAAATTCAACTGCTCCGGCTGCCATCAGCTCCGCCCCGGCGTCTACGAGTTCAAGACCAGCGACGGACGGCTTGCAGCTCTTGCAAGAGCACGTATCAGCGCCAACAGGGCACCTACAAGAAGGACCACTTCTTCCCTGGCCACAACGCCTGGAGTCGGGACACCGCAGACGACCGCCGACCGGCTGACCGTCTTCGGCACCAATCCGCAAGCGGAACGAGTCGGACTTCGACCGCCCGATGCTGGTCGTCCGCCTCAGCGACGCCCTGCGCTTTCCGGGCAACGACGGCGTCCTCCGCAACCTGCCGGCGGCCAGCCTGGTGCCGATCAACCCCGATGACCTGACCGTGACGGGCCGATCCGTGGGGCGGCACGTTCACCGACTTGATGATCCAGTACATCAAGCCGCGCGAGCCGGACGCGGACAAGGCGCGTTCGACGCTGCCGCCGCCGCTCATCCGCGAGGGCGAGCGCGTGCAACCCAACTGGGTGTACGGCTTCCTGCTCAATCCGCCGCCGATCCGGCCGACCAATTACATGATGCTGCGCATGCCCAAGTTCAACATGAGCAGCGAGGACGCGCGCGCGCTGGCCAACTACTTCAGCGGCGTCGTCGCGGCTGACCAATCCGGGCGCCGGCGTCACCGCCGAATACGTCAACGTCCACCAGCGCGACGAGCAATACTGGCGGACGCGCACGGCCGAGTACGTCAAACGACTCAAGGCCGAGAAGAAGTTCGACGACCGCGTCAAGGAGATGGAGCCGGTTTGGCACGACGCGCTGAAGCGGCGGATCGCCGAGGCGGAGGCCGGCCTGGACACGGCCAAGCAGGCCGTCAAGGACGCCAAGGAGGGCGACCCGCGCAAGCAGAAGCAGCAAGACGCTCGACACGCTGGAGGCCAACATCAAGACGTGGAAGGCCCAGCTGGACAAGAAGGACTACGACTCGCTGCGCAAGCAGTGGGAGACCACCGGGCGCCTACGCCACCGACGCCTATCGGCTGGTGACGGATCGCAACCTGTGCTTGCAGTGCCACAGATGTTGGCGACGTGAAGGCCTCGGCGCCGCAGGGGCCGAACCTGGCCCTGACGGCGGAACGGCTGCGGCCGGAGTGGGTGCGCGAGTGGATCGCCAATCCCGATCGCCTGTTCGGCTACAAACCGGCGATGCCGCAGAATTTCCCCAACGATTCGCTAGACTATCAAAATGTCTTCGTCGGCAAGACCCTCGATCAGGTGACTGCCGTGCGCGATGTTTTGATGGATCTGCCGCGAGTGGCCGACACTGCCGGGCAACCGCTCGCGGGCGCCCTCGCGGCGGGAGGAGGGAAGTGAATGCATCCGTGGACCAGGCAACTGCTTTCGCTGGCCGTGGCCGGCGCGTTTGTGCTGGCCGCCGCGACGGCGCTCGCGCGGACGGTTGGGGAACGATCAAGGGACAGGTGGTTTGGGACGGCGGCGACGTACCCAAGCCGATCGCGCTCAACGTCGATAAGGACAAGGAACACTGCCTCAGCAAGGGGCCGATCTTCAAGGAAGAATTCGTCGTCAACCCCAAGAACAAAGGGGTCAAGCTGGGCCATCGTCTACCTGACGAGCGTGGACGGCTTCACCAAGGACGTGCCGGTCCACCCGTCGCTCAAGGAAATCAAGACGCCGATGGTAGACATGGACCAACCTTGCTGCCGGTTCGAGCCGCACGTCCTGGCCATGCGCAGGGGCAGACGCTGCTGGTGAAGAACTCGGCCCCGGTCGGCGCACAACGTCAACATCACCGGCGGCGTCAAGGGACCGAACCTCAACCAGATCCTGCCGCCCGGCGCCAAGCTCAAGGTCGAGGACATTGTGGCCCGGCCGTTGCCCATTTCTGTCGCCTGCAACATCCACGGCTGGATGGCGGCGAAGATTTTCGTGCTCAAGAACCCCTATTTCGCCGTCACCGACGAGGACGGCAAGTTCGAGATCAAGAACGCCCCGGCCGGCGAGTACCGCGCTCGTCGCCTGGCACGAGGGCATGGGCTGGGTCGCCGGCGACACCAAGCCGAACAAGATGGGCAAGAAGATCACCATCAAGGACGGTGGAACTACCGACCTGGGCAAGTTCGCCGTGAAGCCGTCCAAGGATTGAGGAAGGACCGGGCCGCCGACGTTCGGACGCTGTTGGTGTCCGAACGCCGACGGCCCATTGCACAACCGGAGGTATGACATGCGCCGATTCCAACTGGGGCTCGCGGCCATCGCGGTGCCCGTGTTCGCCTTCACCCTGTTCCTCGTCGGATGCAGCAAGGACGAGAAGAAGGACAGCGCCTCCTCGTCGGGCGGTGACGTTGCCAAGGACAAGCAGCCCAAGGGCGACTTGAAGGTCGTCGAAGCCAAGGGCGGAGTGCTCAAGGGCAAGATCACCATCAAGGGCACGCCCGACACGGCCGCCGACACGAAGAAGGTCGTGGACGGTATTGCCGATCTCAAGGACCAGGGGCAGAAAGAACGCTGCAATGCCGGTTCGGAGACCGAGAAGACGGGCCAGTCCTACCGCGTCAATGACGAGAAGCGGCTGGGCAACGTGTTCGTGTGGATCAAGCCCGCGGACGGCACCTTCTTCAAGGTCGATGCCAAAGCACTAGAGGATGCCAAGAAGCCGGTAGTGATCCGCCAACCGCACTGCGCTTCATCCCCCACAGCGCCATCCTCTTCTCTCGCTATCACTCCGATCCCAAGAACCCACGCAAGGAGGAGAAGACCGGCCAGGACATCAAGGTCATCAACGACGCCACCATCAGCCACAACACCAATTGGAAGGGCGGTTCCAAGAACCCCGGCCGCAACGAACTTATCGGCGTGGGCAAGTCGGTCGTGATCGACAATTTGGTTCCGGAATCCAGCCCCGTGACGTTCAAGTGCAATATCCACGGTTGGATGGACGCCCACGTGTGGGTCCTCGACACGCCCTATTACGCCATCAGTTACTCCGACAATCTCGACGGCAACAACAAGGTCGAAAAGAGCGACGCCAAGTTCGGCACCTACGAAATCAAAAACCTGCCGGTCGGCAAGGTGAAGGTGCTCGCCTGGCACGAAAAGGCCGGCTGGCTGAACCAGAACGAGGGCAAGGGCCAAGAGATCAAGATCGAGGAAGGCGCTCCGACCGTGATGGATTTTGAGGCGGAGGCGAAGTAAGAAACCGCCCCAGAAACGGTGCTCGTTAGCGATCCGAGCCTGAAGCGTAAGCGAAGAGCGTTCTTCTTCGCTTACGCTTCAGGCTCGGATCTCATTCGTCGGGAGGTTGTCTCATGCGACGTTCGCAGCGAAGCGAGACCATCCTTCTGTTGGCGATCCTGACGATGGGACTATTCTTCGGTGCTCCGAGGGATGACGCGGAAGGCCGGGTTCCCGCGCCGCGGGGCCGGCGCCGGCCGGCAAGAGCATCTTGATCGGCAAGATTGTGCTCAAGGGGGCCGCTCCCGACCTAGAGGCGCTGACGGATCGTCTGCGGAAAGGCATCGAGCAGAGTATTGCCCACAAAGACTATTGCTTGAACTGCGACGACTTCGAGAAATCCCAACAAGTCTATCGCTTGGGTGGCCCGAAGAACAAGCAAGTGGGCAATGTCTTCGTGTGGATCGCGCCGGCGCCCGGCTCCGTCTTCCCGATTGACGACAAGCAACTCGAAGAGGCCAAGAAACGAAAAGTCGTCATTCGCCAGCCTCATTGCGCGTTCATCCCTCACTGCGCCGTTCTTTTCGCGCAGTATCCTTCCGATCCAACCAACGTCCGACGCCGGGCGCGGA
This sequence comes from uncultured Planctomycetota bacterium, assembly GCA_963849325.1. Taxonomy (GTDB): domain Bacteria; phylum Planctomycetota; class Planctomycetia; order Gemmatales; family Gemmataceae; genus JAJPHU01. The sequence goes on from CAWKHF010000001.1 coordinate 276,922, forward strand.
CGGGGCAGGTCCTCAAAATGGCGAACGATGCCGAGATCGCCCATAACGTCAATTGGAAGGGCGGCGCCAAGAACCCCGGCAACAACATCCTCATCGCGGCAGGCAAGGAGTTCACGATTGACAACCTGGTGCCGGAACCCGGCCCGATCGCGTTCAAGTGCAACATCCACGGCTGGATGAGTGCCTATGTCTGGGTCTTCGATCATCCCTACGCCACCATCAGCCGCGCCGAACCGGAGGTCAAGAAAAACGACCGAACTTTCGGTACTTACGAGATCAAGTATGTTCCTTCCGGGGAGGTGCGCGTGTTTGCCTGGCACGAGAAGGCCGGTTGGCTGAACAAGGGGGAGGGCCGAGGCGAAGCGATCCAATTGAGGGATGGAGCGGTGACGGTCAAGGATTTCGAGTTGGAGGCGAAGTAAGCAGGCGACTTGCGGCGGTCGCGCCGGGAGGATCGCCATGATACCGAAAGTGGTTTTGACCGGAGGGCCGTGTGCCGGCAAGACCAGCTGCCTGCGCGCATCCGCGCGCACTTCGCGCGCAGATCGTCACCGTGCCGGAGACGGCCACGCTCGTCCTTGACAGCGGCTTCCCGCCGCCCGGTCACGAGCGAATCCACTGCGCCCCGGAGGAGTGGATTCAGACATTCCAGGGGACCATTCTGTCGATCCAGCAACAGCTGGAGGCGTCGTTCGAGCGCCCGGCGAGCAATTGCGGCGTGCGTCTGATCGTCTGCGATCGCGGCGTGCTCGATGGGGCCGCGTACTGGCCCGGCGGACGCGCGGCGTTCCTGCGCCACTTCGGTCAGTCGCTCGAAGACTGTTTCGCGCGCTACCGGAGCGTCCTGCACTTGCAATCGTTGGCGGAAACGCATCCGCACCTGTACGGCCCGGAGGGCAACGCCATTCGCTATGAAGACACGACCGACGCCCTCCGCGTCGAGCGCACCGTGCGAGCGGCGTGGGAGGGGCATCCGGGACTAATTATCATCCCGGCCGAGATGGAACTCGGGGGCAAAATCGCTCGCGTGCTCGAACACGTCCGGGCGGTGCTGGCGACCTCGTAGGCCGGCTACAGGTTGTCGGCGAGGGCGGGCAGACGATAGGGAGCGGCCGGCAGCGCTTCGTCCGCCAACCGCCGGTACGGCGCCACGGTACGGAGCATGAACACGTAATGGGACAGGCTGCCGCCCATGACAAAGACATGAAAGACCTCGTGTGGGCCGAATACGCCGGGCACGATCGTCGGCCATTCCACCACGTTCAGGATGGCGCCGATGCTGTAGAGCAAACCGCCGATCCAGATTGGCCGCACGGCGGCGTGCGACAGGCGGCTGGCCAACTCGAAGTACGTGACGCAGCCGACCCAGCCCATGACGAGGTAGAGAAGGGTCGAGACCCAGATGGGCATGTGCAGAGGAGTCAGGCACAGCCCGATACCGATGCCGGCCAGCAGCCAGACCAGCAGCATCAGATACAGTCGCCACGCTCCGCGCAGAATCACCAGGGCGATGGGCGTGGCGGAGCCGGCGATCAGCACGTAAATGCCGATGTGGTCCAGGGTGTTGAAGGCGTGGATGGCCCTGTCCGACAGACGGACGGCGTGGAATGACCAGCTGCCGCCGTAGCACAGGACCAGGCCGAGACCGAAGAGGAGGAAGCCGGTCTGCTTGAGGCGATCGCCCTGGCCGCGCCGCCACAGCAGCCACGTCCCCGGAAAGGCCAATAGCAGCCAGAGAAAATGGGTCCAGGCACTCGCCGGTTCCCGAAAGTTCAGCCAATCGATCACGCTTCGCGCTCCGTGGCGGCGATCCATCGAACGGAGGGGCACACGCGGGACGAGCCAGCCACCCTTCCTCCTCGATCATCTTAGCCGATCCGGTTCGGCGAAAGATAGAGCAACGTCTTACACTTCGAGCAACTCGGCGAGTCCGGCGGCGACGACTTGCGGGCCGGTGACGTACTGGCTGTCGGCCGTCCAGGCGCGGACCTGATCCTCGGCGGCGCCGAACAGTCGCGCTTGCAGATCGTCAATGTCTTTCTCCATCTCGGCGAAGTGGCGGGCCCAGTGCGACGCCTCGAAGGAGCCGATGCGCTTCTCGCTCTGCCAGCGCATGCGATGGAACAGGAGCGTGCTGTAGCGCGTGACCAGGCGGCGACGGCAGGCGGCGAACAGCAGCAGCGACGCCGACGAGCATTCGCCCAGCACGACGGCAGTGCCGTCGATGGCGCGATGCTTCATCAGCGTCAGCACGGCCAGGGCGCCGAAAACGCTGCCGCCGGCCGAGTCGATGTAGAAGACGCACGGGCCGCGCGGCGGCACTTCCAGCAGCGCCTTGACGACGTCCTCCTCCCAGTCCTCAACGTCGCCGACCACGGCGATCTCGTTGGCCGGCTTGCGCGGTTTGCTCTTGGACATGAAGAGGAATGTAAGGACCGCGCCCGAGGCGACAAGGGGAGGCTGCGGACATGGAAACCTCTCCCGCCATCTGAGACAATACTTACAGTCTGTCCCATAAGCCCCCCTCTCCCCCTGTACTCGGGGAGAGAAACCTGCGGAAACCGCACCCCCTCACCCCAACCCCTCTCCCCCTGAGTACAGGGGGAGAGGGGCTTACGGGACAGACACTTACTTGAGGGGACGGTGGATGGAATCATGCAGACTGTTTCACGCTTTGAAGCGAGCCTGCTGCGGCTGTTGGGATATTTCCTACGCCGCGAACCACCGGAGCGTGCCTTGCCGCTGCTGGAGGATCGCTGTGCGGCGCCGCCCTGTTTGAACCGCAACGCCGTCAACCTGGTCAAGGACGCGCTGGCCAAGGGCTGCGTCTCCCTGCTGGCGCGGCGCGGCGGTTGGCGACGCGAACGCTTCCTGCGCGGCGAGCGTGGGATCGAGGGCCGACTGTGGGAGCGGACGCCGCCGGCCGAGCTGGGCCTGACGTTCTCGGCCCACACGCTGGATTTCCTCGTCTGGATCACGGCCAAGCGTCCGGGCGACACGGACCCGCCCTGGCGTCCGCGCGAAGGCGACCTGACGGTCGGCGACCGCCTCCTGCTCTACTTCGCCCACGAGGGGCTGCGAAACGTCGCGGAGGGACTGGGCGCTGCCGCTCTGCGTTCGGAGCAGCCGTTCGTCGAGCATGGCCTGTGCTGGCTGGCTTTTCCCGAGGACTACGCGGCGGCCCCGCTCGGCGTCCGTCCGAACTTCTCGCCCTGGACAAACGGCGCCGGCGCGTTCATGCTGGAGGCTTTGCAGCCGGAGCTGGCGCGCCGCTGGATCGAGGTCGAGGGCAGCAAGGAGCGCCTCGCCGAACCGCAGGCGATGCGCGTCCTGGGGCTGTCGCAGGAGCGCGTGTTGACGGCGTTCCTCGACGCCCTGGAGCAGGCCGGGCGGCTGGACCTGGCCCGCTTCCTGCTGCGGGCGGCGGCGGTGCTGGTGGGACCGCAGGCCCACGCCGGCATGTGGACGGCGCGATTGCAGATGTCCGGCCAGCGCGTGGCCGATCGCGCCGCCACCTACCAGGCGGCGACCGTCTTTCTGCGGACTGCTCGATCGTCTGCAAACCTGGGAACGGCGGGCGCGCGGCGTCGGCTACTTCGATGAGGGCTACACCGCCGGCCAGTTGTGGAAGGCCGACTGGGAGCAGGTGCGGGGCGATCAACTGACCGAACGCGCCCGCGTCCTCGTCCGGCAGCTGGACCCGATGCAGCCAAGCTTGAGCTGCGGGCATCTTTCGACACGGGAGGCCGATCATGAGCCGATCGTATCGCGTCAGCGTCCGCGAGTGCCAGGATCGCACCATCCGCGCCGAGGACCACGTCAGCACCCAACTGGAAATCCTGGAAGTGCTGCCGCCTGAGCAGATGGCCGGCCTGCTCGCCGACGAGCTGGAGAAGCGCGGCTTCCAGCGCGACGGCACGCGCCTGAGCCGCCAGCAGAACGGCGTGACAATCGCGGTCGAGACAACCACCGGCACCGTCACGGTCGCCGCCGAGGCGTCCGAGCAAACCTCGATCGAGGCCGAGCGCACCGACCGCGCCTACGACGACGTCGGGCCGCACGCCAAGACGGTACGCGAAAACCTCAAGCAGCAGGTGCAGAAGGACATCGAAAAGAAGGTCGGCGAGAAGACGGCCGGCTTGCAGACGCAAGTCACCGACCGCCTCGAAGGCGAACTGAGCGACGTGCGCCAGGAGCTGGACCAGGTCGTCAACCGCGTCACGGCCGAGGCGCTCGAGCGCAAGGCCGCCCAGATGGGGCAGATCAAGGAAATGACCGAGGATCCGCAGGCGGGATCGCTCACCATCGTCGTGGAAGTCTGAGATTTATGAGCTAACCACAGAGTCACAGAGAGCACAGAGAAGACAAGAAAAAAAGGCCGGAGAAGAAGAAAAGAAATAACTATGTGGGCTTCGTTTGCTTCTGTGTTTTCTTCTCTGTGCTCTCTGTGACTCTGGGGTTAGCATAATACGCAGGACATCGATCATGTCCGTCCTCATCCCCGAAAACGATCTGCCGCAGGAGCTGACGGCCGAGCAGGCCGTCGAGGCGGCCTACTCCGCGGAGTTGGCCGAGGTCGCGTCCAAGCTGCAGCGCGGCCTGCCGACGCTGGTCGAGTGCGACAAGGACCTCGCACCCTTCCTCTACGTGAACCTCCGCAACCGGCTGCGGCGCCGTCAACCTCGCGCTGCCTCTACCTCGACGGCCGGCCGCGCCAGGAGGAACAAGGGCAGGCGACGATGCCGATGGGTCTGATCGGCACCATGATCGCCCAGCTCCGCGAGGCGGTGCGCGGCGCCGGTCGAGCGCCGCGTCGTCGTGCTGCCGCACCTCGACCTGCTGACCACCAGCCAGGGCGGCCTGACCGCCGAGGCCCGCGAGGTCATCCCGCTGCTCTACGAGAACCCGGAGCTGGTCTGGCTCGGCTTCAAGGACCCGTCGTTCCCGCTGCCGCAGGTCATCGAGAACCTGTTCCCGCACCGCGTCAGCCTGCTCGGCATCGCCCGCAATCGGCTGCGCCACCTGGTCACGCGCAAGGAGAGCCGCAAGTTCGGCCGCGAGTTCAACCCGTGGGCGCTGTACAAGTACGTCTCCGGCGTCAACGCCGTCCGCCTGCGCAAGCTGCTGTCCACGCTGGAAGGCGAGGACTACCCGGCCGACCCGCCGCATGCCTATCGCCAGCTCCGCCAGGCCACGCTCGGCGGCACGCTGGAAGTGCCGACGGTCAGCCTCGACGAGCGACATCGGCGGCTACGCCAAGGTCAAGGAGCGGCTGCGTAACGAGATCCTCGACGTGCTGGCCCGCAAGGACCACCTGACCAGCGAGGACCAGATCCGCGCGCATGGAGGAGCTGATCCCCAAGGGCATGATCTTCTGGGGACCGCCCGGCACCGGCAAGACGCTGTTCGCCAAGGCGATGGCCGCGGAGATCGGCGCCGCCGTCACCGTCGTCTCCGGCCCGGAATTGAAGAGCAAATGGGTCGGCGAAAGCGAAGAGAACCTCCGACAGATCTTCCACAAGGCCCGCGCAGTCGGCGCCGTCGATCATCGTCTTCGACGAACTGGACTCGTTCGCCTCGGCGCGCGGCACCTACACCGGCTCCGGCGTCGAGCACTCGATGGTCAACCAGCTGCTTGACCGAGATGGACGGCTTCCACCGCGAGGAGATGGTCTTCGTCGTCGGCACGACGAACTTCGTCGAGATCCTCGACCCGGCCCTGTTGCGTCCCGGCCGGTTCGAGTTCCACCTGCACATCCCCTACCCCGACGCCGACGCCCGCCGCGAGATCCTCCGGATCTACGACCAGAAGATGGGCCTGAAGATGACGCGAGGAGACGCTGGAGTACGCGGTCAAGCGCACCGGCTCGGGCTACCTGACGCCGCACGGCACGTCGTTCAGCGGCGACCACCTCAACGCCCTGTGCCGGGCGATGGCCCGCCTTCGCCTGCGCGAAGGTCGCACCGACGAGACGCACGCCGGAGGACGTCGAGCGGGCCCTGACCGAGTACGAGGACCGTCCCAAGATGACGCCGGCCGAGGAGCGGGTGGTGGCCACCCACGAGGCCGGCCACGCCATCTGCTCGCTGTTCTGCAAACACACGCCGCCCATCGAGCGCATCACCATCGAGAGCGACAACCCCTGGGCGTTCGGCTACGTCCGCCATCAGGACCCGGCCCATCGCTACATCCGCACGCGCAACGAATACCTCGACGCCATCTGCGTCGCCCTCGGCGGCCGCGAGGCCGAGCCGCTGCTGCTGGACGATCTGTCGATGGGGGCCGTCGGCGACCTGGAGACGGCCACGGCCATCGCCCGCGAGCTGGTCGAAGTCCACGGCCTGGGCGGTCCCGAGGTCGGCATGGCTCGCTTCGTCTCCGACAAGGATGAACGGCAGCGCCGCGCCGACCTGTCCGAGAGTCAGAAGGAAGCGCTCGACCGCGCCGTCCGCGCCTTCTTGGAGGAGGGCCGGCTGCGCGCCGCCCAGATCCTGCGCGAGAACCGTGCCCTGCTGGAGGCGCTGCGCGATCTGCTGATGGAGAAAAAGACCATCGACGCCAGGACCATTCGCCAGTTCGCCGGCGACAAGGCGGCGCCGAAGGAGCACTGGCCCGAGGGCGAGTCGGCCGTCGGCGGTAAGGAGAAGGACGAGAAGAAGCCGCGATCGCGGGACAAGGCTAGGGCCGAGCGCGGCGTTTGACGCACCCAGCGAGAAGGAGACGGCAATGGCCGAAATGACCATCCGGCTGGTCCGCGATCCGGAAACCGGCAAACAGAACATCATCGTGAAATTGCGCTCCGACGAGGACGCCTTGCCGCACGAACACGAGCAGATGCACCGGGCGCTGGTGGACAAGCTCATCAACGGCGGCATCGTCAAGGCCGCCGAAGTGGGCAACATCGTTGTCGAGCGCGAGGAGGAAACGGCCACGCCGGAGCCGACGAGGAACGCGCCCGAGACGCAGCGACAGGCGCAGCGACAGGTGGGTTCCTGAGTTCCCCGTTTAGCCGCGACGCGCAGCGGAGCGCGCTCCGCTGCGCGTCGCGGCTAAACGAAGCGGAGTCGTGGTTCCTTATGATCGTCAAGTTTCCCGATCTCGATACGCTGCGATTGGCCCTCACATCGGGAGCGATCCCGGTGGAGGTGGCCCAGAAGGCGGCCGTCGCTGGCTTCGGCGCAGGACGAACTCTGGGTCGAGACGCCGTCCAAGCTGTCCGCCGCGGTGCAGAAGGAACTGAAACGCCTCGGCGTCCTGGTGTGCAAGGCCAGCGGCGCCGCCCTTTGTACCAAGGTCTCTTCCTGGCTCGAACTGCTGCCACTCGTGCGCGACGCCGCCCCGCCGGAGTCTCTTGAACAGGCGCCGGTGCTGTTCGACGTGTCCGGTGGCGAGGAATTGTCTCGCCTGGTCCTGGAGATGCTGCGGCTGGGCAACGACCGGCAGAGCTTCCGCTGGCTGGAAGAGGCGGCGGCAAAAACGGCGATGGCAGCCGGGCGCTGCTGCGCGTAGTCGGCCCGCCCTATTACTCGCTGCTGCGCGCCATCGATCAACTCGGCGGACCCGGCGCTGCCCCGCACGCCTTCCTCGAACGCGCTCCGGGCGTGTGGGTCGAGGTGAGTCATCGCCATCCGTTGGACTCCGCCATCCGCCCGCCCAAGGGCAAGCTCTTGCTGCTCCGTCCGCCGCGTCATTGGGTATTGCTCCCAGACGCTCCTTTCCGCGATGTCTACGAGATCGTCGAATTCCAGTTGCCCGACGCCGCCACGCGCTGGCAGGACAGCCCGCTTCGGACCCGGCTCCGCGTCGCGCCGCGTTTGCGGCAGGCGGGGCCGGCCGACGGCGCCGAGCTGTGGGTGCTGCGCGGCGAGGTCATCGAGGAGTTGAACCGCTTCGTGCAGAACGCCGAGGACCAGCTGCTCGCCCGGTTGGCCTTCGCCGTCGGCGAGAAAAACGGACAGACCATCGTCGTGTTGCGCGTGCGGCCCTCGAAGCTGCCGCCGCCGGTCGTCATCCTGCCGGCCGAGGCGTACAAAAGCTATCTCAAATTGCCGAACCTGTTCCTGCCGGTCGGCCACATCCTGCATCCGCCACTGCGCCGCGACATCGTCCGCAAGTTGCTGGCCGAGGACGTCACCCAGATCACCTGGCTGGCTCCGGGCGAAGACAGTGCGTTCACGCCGGAAGGTCTCCCCGAAGACGTGTTTCGACCGCTGACCGATTGGGTCGATTACGTGCTCGACCGCGACAAGAAGTTACTGCAAGCCTGGGTGCAAGCGATGCAATTCGAGTTCGAGCCGTTCGTCTGCGACGAGGAACAGCCGTCCAGACCGAAGAAGCCGCCGGACGCGGAGAAACCGCGCGGCCGCAAGTCCGGCCAACCGCGCGGCGCGACAGAGGGTACGGCGGGCGAGTTGACGGCCTACGAGGTGCGGGACGAGGCACCCGAGGGGGAGGAGGAAACCGCGCTGGAAGCCTTCGCCGCCGTGGAGAAGATCGAGCCGAGCGAAATCCAGAAGGAGCTGCACGCCGTCGAGGAGGAATTTCTGTCGCTGCCGGGCACGCTGGACGACGACGCCCACCAGGCACTATGGCCGCGGCTGGCCGAACTCAACGCTCGGCTCGGTAAGACGGAGGATGCCGGCATCTGCTGGCTCAACGCCCTGTGGGAGTCCGGTAAGGGACCGAACGGTGCCGCCCGATGGACGGCGGCGTGGTTGCGCCGAGGCCATCGGGGCCGCGCACCGCTCCTCCGCCGGCCCGCGCGAGACGCGCTCATGGATCGCTCGGCTGGCCGCGACATCGGATACCGACTGCGAGGCGGCCGCCGAGGCTCTGGATCTCCTGCTTCAATCCGAAGAGCCGACGACGGCCGACGTTCCGCGCCCTGGCCGCGTACCTCGTGGGATCGGCGCGCCGCAACCCGCGGCCAACGGTGCTGGCGCCGCGTTTGCAGGCCGTGCAGCGCATTCTGGAAAAGCACGAACGGTTGCTGCCGGTGCGGGCCTGCTGGCTGGCGTGGTATCACCTTGCTCAACTGCTCGACGGCGACGTGCTGGCCCTGGCCCGCGCCCGCGATCGGCTGCTTGAACGCCTCTTTCACAACGGCCTGCGCCCCGAGCAGGATTTACCGACCTTCCTGCGTTTCGCCGGCCAACCGACGAGTCAGCGTTTCCACGACGTGCGCGAATGGTTGGGCCGCCTTCTGGAAGGGGTACGCAACTGGATCGGGAAAGCCTCCCCCAATACCGTGGGAGTCTATCCGGAAGCGAAGACGGCGGCGTATGTCGATCTGATCTTCGCCTTCGGCTTCGCACGCCTCAGCGAATACGATGAGAGCCATCATTTACGGAACAGGGCCGGGGCCGTCCTGGCGAACGAAAAGGCGGCCCACCGGCTCCTTTTCGATTCGTTTCAGTATCGCATCCGCCAGACCCTGGAAGGAGTCCCTTGCCGAGGGCCGCTGCCCGCGGAGATCACCAATCAGCTGCAACCTCTCCGCCAATCGCGCAAAGAGAATGAGATCGATCAGACTTACGTCGTGGACAGCTTGCGCTCAGTTTCGCGCATCCTGGAGCCGGAGCAGAGACTGTATCCCTATCGGCACGTGCAAGCGACAGACGGCGAACTGGGACGATTGGCGGCCGAAGTACCGGACCTTACGGATCGTGAAGAGATTTCTCACCGCCTTCTTGCGCTCTTGCAGGCGGTGGGCAAGGGGGTAAAAAATCATCACGCGCGGCTTAAAGCCTTGAATCTGGCGTTAGAGCAGCGCCCCGTATCGGGGAGGACTTCGCTCGGAGTATGCTCGATCAGGCCATAGCCGCTTACGATAAAGTTCCCGAGACCAACGACCCTATCCTCCTCGAAGATCGATGCTCGCTTCTGGAGAAGGCGCTATTCGTCGCCGCCCACTTCGACCAGGTAGAGCAAATCCATGCTCTGCTCGATCGGTTCAAGGGTCTTTTCCGCGGACAGTCCCAGTCTCTGGTAATGGAAAACCTGGAGAGGCTGATCGCCAACTGCTTCCGTGGCCTACGTAAGCTCGGCATGCGTGAAGAGATCGATCAATTACTTTCACAGATCACGGCGGCACTCGTGGAGACCAAGGACATCGAATTGCTGGACCGAAGGAAACTAGCTGAAAAACCCGAGGTTTTACAGGCGCTGCTGCAGGTTGCCGCCGGCTGGTATTCTTTTGGCCGAGATGACTCCGCTATGGCGATTGTCCGTATCGCCCGCGATGTTCTTTACAACCAAACCATGCTCCCACTGCCACGGACGCGATTAGCCTGCACCTTCGCCGCTACCCTCGGACAAGCGCCGGTGGAAACGGCCAAAAAGGGATTGGAAGAACTGTTCGACCGATTGGATACGCTCTTGAATCTGCGCACCATGAGTTCCTTTTACAATCAGTTGCAGTTACGAGTTGTGGAAACCGCTGTACTGGCCGTCGTGAGCGACGACTTCACCCAAGGCACGCAAGCACGTCGCTGGCTCGACGATGACGAGTTCCTCGTTCGCCGCCGCATCCACAACGATGTCCGCGACTCAGCTGTAGAATAAGTGTTTGTCCGAGCCTGAAGCGTCAGCGAAGAGTGCTGTTCCTTCTGTTCCTTCGCTGACGCTTCAGGCTCGGAAGGAATGGGGCCGATCCGTTATGCCTGCGAAAACTGCCGCGAACAACAACTCCGCCGCGGAACACCGCGAGGACTGGACGCTCGAAGAGCTGCAGGACGAGGCCGAGGAGCTGCGCAGCGCGCATCAACCGCTTCCGCACATCGCTGGGCCGATTCTTCGTCAAGAAGCAGGAACTCATCGACCTGATGGTCGTCGCGGCCGTCGCCCAGGAGCCGCTGCTGCTCGTCGGGCCGCCGGGCACCGCCAAGTCCGACCTCGTCCTCAAGTTCAAGGACGCCCTCGGCCTGGGCGAGGACGATTACTTCGAGTACATGCTGACGCGCTTCACCGAGCCGTCGGAGATCATCGGCCCCATCGACATCAGCCAAGCTGCGCGAGGGCCGCTACATCCGCCGCGAGCAGGGCAAGCTGCCGACCGCCCGGCTGGCCTTCCTCGACGAGATCTTCAAGTCGAACTCGGCCATCCTCAACATCCTGCTGACGATCATCAACGAGCGGAAGTTCTACCAGGACGGCGTGCCGCAGCCGGTGCGCGCTGCGCGTGCTGTTCGCCGCCACCAACGAGGTGCCCGAGCAGGGCGAGCTGGCCGCCCTGAAGGACCGCTTCTGTCTCAAGGCCGAGAGCCGGTCGGTGCAGGAGGACCACTTCACGGAGCTGATCGACGCCGGCGTCCAGGGCGAGGTCTACAAGAGCCTCAACCAGAAGCCGTGGGTGGAGGGCCACTGCATCGCTCGACGACCTGCTCAAGGCCAACCGCTACCTGACGCACCTGTTCGGCCGCAAGCACCGCAGCGGCCGCGGCGAGGAGCAGAACGACCGCGAGGTGTTCTTCCCCGCCGAGGTGTTCGACGAGTTCCAGCGCTGGTCAAGACGCTGGTGCGCGAGGACAAGATCTTCATCAGCGACCGCAAGCTGGTGAAGCTGTACAAGCTGTTCCGCGTCCGCGCCTGGCTGTTCACCGGCGGCACCGTCAGCCGCGACGACCTGCGGCTGCTGGCCTACCTCGGCGAGACGCACCAGGAGATCGAGCTGCTGCGCGAGAAGGTGCCGATGCTGCTCGGGTTGGAGTGAGACCTTCCCCGATTCGGGTGGCGCGAATGGTTTCGGGTATTTTTTCGTTAGCCCAGCCCTTCAGGGCTGGGAACAGCGTCGGGTGAGGAGAGTCTTGGGGCTTTAGCCCCTCCGCGACTCGGGCACGCCAGGGGGGAGGGCCTAAAGGCCCGGACCATCCTCCCCATCCGCGTACTTCCCAGCCCTGAAGGGCTGGGCTAACGAACAAGACAACGCACTCCCAGAATCCGCTCACGCACCCCCGATTCCGGAACACGGGATTGGTCTTTATCCGGCGGGTGCTTGTGCTGCAATGCGCCGCCGCTCGCCATGCACCTCTTGCGTCCCGCGCCATCGCCCATCGGATCGGAGGTTGCCATGACCCGTCCTCGCTTCGCCCTCTTCGCTCTGTTCGCTCTCTTGTCGCTGACGACCGCCGCGAAGGCCGTGGACAAGGACAAGCTACGGCGAACGATTCGACTCCCTCAGGTTAATTTGATCTTCGGCTACGGTGTCAGTGGACGAGGTGAGTTCACCAGTCCCTCGGAATTAAGGCCCCAGCCGGAGAAGATAGCGGAGATCGAGAGCCAATTGAAGGGCGACGCCACCGATGGCGAGCGTTACTACCAACTGTACCAGCTCTACTTTCTCGCCCATCAACCCGCCAAGGGCAGGGAGGCCCTCCGCCAGGCAGAGTCGTTGCTAGGCCCCAAGAAAAATTGAACAGCACCCAAAGGAGATCGTGTTCCGCCTCCGTCTGGCCGATGCCCTGGAACCCCTCGAAAAAGGAGAGGAAGCCACGTGCGCAGGCGCGGTGAAGGATGGCCCGGAGAACTGGCACGCCTGGCTTGCTCTCGGCAGTTTCCTGTACTTCCGCTCCTCGTCGGCAATTACAGGCGGTAAGACGTTACCGATCGGCGGCGACCCGCAACAAATATCGCAGGCGATGCGAGCCCCTTCAGCCAACTTCCGAACAGATCGAGACGGCGAGCGCTATCATAGCGAAGCGGAGCACTGCTTCCAGCGTGCGGTCGCTCTCGCCCCCCAAGAGCCGGAAGTTTATCGACTGCGGGGAGCAGCGCGTACCTTAACTGCTACCTCGATTGCAGCCTGCGATTGTACAAGGGAAAGGAAGCCGATTTCTTCGCGGCCGCCTCCGCACCTGAAGCGATGTCGGACCTGCGTAAAGCCTTCGATCTGAGTCAGACCGACTACATGGGCCTTGGCATGGTCATTATGACAGAGGTGACAGGAGAAATTTGCCGATACCATTTCCAAAATCCGTCCGCCAAACAACCGGAGAAACTGCTGGACATACTGTCGGAATCCACACGGAAGCCGCGTGCGTCAGGACATGGCTCTGCTCGAAAAAGAGACACAACTGGCGGATAAAAAAAGACAGCCGAAGCGGCGGAGGTCTTCGGCGTCGTGCAGTTAATGATTTTCCAGGATGTTTCCGCTGCTGAAAGAGTGCCCGGGAGCGTCTCCCTCGATCTATCGCGCAACATGGCTTATATGTGGACTACATTTCTTGAGGGAACCAAGTCGCCATAGCGAGGCGGCTGATGCCTGCCGCCAACGGTTGCAGTACGAGGATTCGCCCCAAAACCGGCTATTCTTGGCAAAAGCGTATGAGGATCTCAATCAACTCGATAAAGCCGAGGCGGTAATTCGAGTGGGCCTCAATCACACTCCCGATGACTTCATGCTGAAACTCGCTCTAGCAGACTTACTCCTCCTGCACGGCTCTAGCGAAGACCTTCAACAAGCGGGGGAAATACTCTATGAGATGCGCAAGGCCCAAATGCTGGAAGGAGGAGGTGAAAACTGCTGGACCAACTATGCCTTCGAGCTGCGGCGTTTACTTCGGGCTGATCGGCGAAAATAAGACGGCTCACGAATGGCTGGAGAAAGTTCAGCAGCACCAGCCACAATATCCGAATATCCAAGACGCCTTGAAAGCCCTCGACGAATGAACGAAGCCAATTACTCCTCCGTCACGGCCTTGACGATCAACGTCGCATAGCAGCCACGCGGCAACTCGAAGCCCAGTGTCAGCTTGTCTCGTCCGCGGTGCTTCTCGTCGGCGCCGAATTCGTGCGTCAACTCACACGGCAGACACAAGGCGGCGCGTTCGCCGCGCGAAAAGAACATCTCGCGGATGCCCTTTATCTGCATTTGTCGCAATTCCAATCCTTCCTCCGCCAGCACCGTCCGTACCAACTCGGCGCGCGGATCGGCGTCCTCCAGCTTCAGCCGGGCCGAGGGCAAGCGGCAGTTGCAAGGCCGCCAGCTCGCGCTATTGCTCGTCGGTCAGTCCACGGTGGAACGGCACTTCGCCCAGGCGCAGCGACACCGAACGCCGTTGCTCCGGCGGCAGGTGCATGCGTCAGCCAGTGGGCGAGCATACGGTTCCACAGATGGCTCTGGTACGCCGACAGGTACAGGCCGCGCAGCTCCGGCCGCAGCCGCGCCACGGCGCCGCGGAAGTCGCCGGGGTGGACGCGCAGATAATCGACCAGGCTGCGAGCGTGGCCGCGCGGCAGCACGTCCTTGAGCCGCGCCCAGTCGCCCCAGTGCGCGGCCAGCAGACGCTTCTCCTCCTTCTGGGCGGCGCGGTCGAATTCGTAGGGGGCGGCCAGGGCCAGGCGCAGCGCGTCCTCGAAACGACCGCGCACCAGCAGGCGAGCGATGAACTCGCCGCCCTCCCCGGCGACAGAGCCGAAACGCTGATCGTCGAAATAATTCGGCACGCCCTCCCGCGCCAGCACACCCAATCGCTCCTCGATCGCCGGCCGACTGTCGCGGCGGCAGATCGCGCAGGGTGAGGCGGAAGCGGTTGGCCTGGATGTCCTGCGACGTGTAGGCGGCGGCGACCTGCCCGAGGTATTGCACGGTGACGTCGTGGTGTCGCAGGTTGCGGCGCGGGCCGTGGAAGATCGTCAGATATTGCACGGTCCAGGCGTGGCGGTCCTTCAGGCCGCCGTAGGAGATGCGCCGCGGCTCGATGCGCCAGCGCCGCCGCACAGCGGCCAGCGCGTCCGGCGTGGACCAGCCGCGCTTCTCCAGGCGATACAGCGCGAACGGGCCCTCGGCCGGAGAAATCGGCGGTGATTTCCTCGACCTGGAAATCGTCCGGCTGCTGTTTGAGCTTCATGGGGAGAGAACGAGGAGGGGAGAAAAAAAGTGAGGCCGAGAGGAGGGAACCCAAAACCGTCGCCCAGTCAGCTTTGAATCCCGGTTCTCTCGGCCTCATCAGTGGCGAGCAAGTTGCCTTGCTCTCCCCTTCTTGTATCAGAGTCTTGCGCGAAAGCAAGCTCTTTCCACAAAATTTTTCCACAATCTTTCACGACCCGACGCGGACGCTCAGCGTCGATCCGATAAGCCCCTCTCCCCCGAGTACGGGGGAGAGGGGTTGGGGTGAGGGGGTGCGCTTCGCGGGTTTGCCGCCCCCTCACCCCCTACCCCTCTCCCCCGAAGCGGGGGAGAGGGGGCTTACCGGGCAGACGTTCAGCGATCGTCCAGGCGAATGCAGATTTTGCCGAAGTGGGCGCCGCTCTCCATGTGGCGGAACGCCTCGGGAACCTCGGCGAACGAAAAGACGCGATCGACGACGGGGCGCAGTCGATTGCCGGCGATGGCGCGATTCATGGCCTCGAACATCTCGCGCGAGCCGACGAAGATGCCCTGAACGCGGACGCCCTTCATGAGGATCGGCATGGGATTGGCCTGGCCGGCGACCGGACAGCACGCCGATGAGACTGATCTGTCCGCCCATGCGCACGGCTCGCAGCGATTGGCCGAGCGTGCCGGCGCCGCCGACCTCGACGACGTGATCGACGCCGCGACCGCCGGTCAGCTCGCGGACTTTTTCTCCCCATTCAGGAGTTGTTTTGTAGTTTATGCCGTCCGAGGCGCCGAGACCGCGGGCGCGCTCCAGCTTGTCGTCACGGCTAGACGTGATGAGGACGCGGGCGCCGGCCAGGCGGGCGAACTGCAAGGCGAACAGCGACACGCCGCCGGTGCCCTGCACGAGCACGCTGTCGCCGGGCTTGACGCGCCCCTCGGTAATCAGGCCATGCCAGGCGGTGACGGCGGCGCAGGGAAGCGTCGCCGCCTCCTCGAAGCTCAGGTGCTCCGGCACCACCACCACGCCATCCTCGTGCAGCACGGCATACTCGGCCAGCAGACCGTCGATGGCGCCGCCCAGCGCCGACTTCGCCTTGGCCTCGTCCAGCTCGCCGGAGAGCCATTGTCTGCATGAAGATGGCGGCGACGCGCTGACCGACCTGGACGCGGCGGACGCCCGGCCCGACGGCGGCCACTTCGCCGGCGGCGTCGGAGAGCGGGATGCGCGGCAGCGGCATCTTCGGATTGTACTGGCCCTTGACGACCAACAGATCGCGGTAATTCAGCGACGCCGCCCGGATGCGCACGAGCACTTCGTGCGGACCCGGTTGCGGCTGCGGCCGCTCGGCCAACGTCAAGGCGTCCAGGCCGAAGCGATCGCGGATTTCATAGACCTTCATTATCCCTCCCATCTCCAGAGGACCTATCCCCGGTGAGCCGAGACCCTGGGAACTTGTTAGCGGCTTGGCACCGTTTTGCAAAGAGTGGGCGGCAAGGACCGAGCCGCGACCGTCAGGGAGCGGAGAAAGCCCCGCTCCCTGACGGTCGCGGCTCCGAGAGACGATAAGCCAATATCCTACCTGAAACCCCCTTTTCTCCCATTTCCCCGATTTTCCCATTGCACTCGACTCGCGCCGGCACTACCTTGTGACGGGAGCCTGTCACCTTGTTCCGGAGAAGTGGCGCCATGTTCTCCCCAATGCCGCGGCGGCGAGTGGACCTGTTCCTGGAAGAGCTGGAAGACCGCTGCCTGTTGAGCGTTACGGCCGTGCCGCAAACCTTCACCGCGGCCGAAGGTGTCAGCACGCCGATCGCCGTCATGGCCTTCACCGACACCGAAAGCGTCGGCCCCGATAATTTCACCAACGTCCAGATCAACTGGGGCGACGGCACGACCACCGCCGGCACCATCACGCAACCCGGCGGCACCGGCGCGCCGTTCCTGGTCACCGGCAGTCACGCCTACGCGGTGGAAGGCCCCCAGTCGATCTCGGTCTCCATGCACGATACGCAGGACAACCAGGACGTGAACCTGACCGGCAGCACGGCGACCATCCCCGACGCGCCGCTGCTGCCCGGCACTGCGTCCGCCGTCCCCACCAACGTCCTCACCGGCGTCGGCACCGGCAGCGCCGCCGGCAGCGCCGCCGCGGCGCTGAGCAGTTTCGAGACGGCCATCGGCGGCACGAACAACGGCGGCACCGCCTCTCCGCAGTCGGGCGGCTTCCGCACCATCAACTGGGACGGCGTACCGCTGGACGGCAACGATCCCGGTTTCAGCGACACGGTAATCGTCCCCAACAGCGTCGTCGGCATCCCCACCAACCGCTTCCAGGAGCGCGGCGTCCAGTTCGCCGAGGTCTACGCCGTCAGCGGTCCCAACCCCGCCACGCCCTCCGATAACTCGACGTTCGTCACCGTCAATCCGAACGTGGACGGGCTGTTTCCGCCCTTCAGCTCGCCCAAGACGTTCGCCATGTTCAACGAGAACACCATCGAGCTGAACATCGTCCAGCCCAGCTCGCACACCACGACGCCGACGCCGGCCGCCACCAGCGCCTTCGGCGCCGTCTTCCTCAACGTCGAGCAACCCAACACGTCGAGCATCGAGTTTTTCGACGGCGATCAGAGCCTCGGCAAATACTATGTGCCGATCGCAGCGCCAGGCCAACCGGAGTTCCTTGGCGTGCAGTTCTCCAGCCCGGTCATCACCAACGTCACGCTGACCCTGGGCAGCGGCGTCCTGTTCAGTTTCGACGGCAAGACCGTAACCTCCGGCGGGGCCAACAGTGCGACGAACAACCTGGTCGCCACCGACGATTTCGCCTACGCCGAGCCGGCGGCACTGGCGTCTTCCTCGACGACGACGCTCAGCGCCGCCGCCGGCGTCTCTCTCAACAACGTCCTGGTCGGCCAGTTCACCGATTCGTCGCCCCCCGCCGATGCCAGCGGTTTCACGGCCACGATCGACTGGGGCGACGGTCACACCTCGCCGGGCACCATCACGTCCAACGGCAACGGCCTGTTCAGCGTCAACGGCAGCAACACCTACGCCAACGGCGGTACGTTCGCCGTCAGCGCCGTGGTACAGGACTTCGGCGGCAGCATTGTGACGCTGACCAACACGGCCAACGTCACCGGCTCGTCCTCTCCCACTCCCACCCCCACTCCCTCCCCCAGCCCTACCTCCGGGCCGTCCTCCGAGCTGCTGAACCAGCTGGAGCTGAACGCCTACTTCCTGCCGCAGCTGCTCACCTTCTCCGGCGAGAATGCGGCCCTGTTCTCGTTCACCAACGCCTTTTTGCTGTCCATGAACGCATCGAGTTCGCAAACCAATCAGCTGATGTCGGACGAGATGGCCCTGGCCTTCGACCTGGTGATGGTCTCGCTCGATTCTTCGCGGGGCGATGAGATCAATTCGTTGGTGGACTCGATCGACAACAACCCGGCCTTCAGCACGCCGGCCGGCTACGCCACCGGACTGCTGTCCGCGGAGCTGGCCTTCGCCGCCCTGAATCCGGCCCCTCGAAGTTAGGCGCGCGGACGTCTTCATCCGAGCCTGAAGCGTAAGCGAAGAGCGCGACCACCTTCGGTTGTCGCGCTCTTCGCTTACGCTTCAGGCTCCGATTTCAATGCCCTGCCATTCCGACAGGTCCATACTTCTTCCGGCGCAATCTTGGCAGCGAGTGACGAGGCGCTCCCGTTCCATTTTCCATCGCAACTCCTTATGATTACAACACTTTCGCGTAATGATTCTTTCGGGCATGGCACTTGCATTCCGGCAAGACATCCGTGGACTCGTTGGAAGCGCTGACAAGGGAGAGGGTCATGAAGATCAAACCGCTGGGCGACCGGATTGTGATCCGGCGTTTCGAGGCGCAGGAGAAGACGGCCGGCGGCATTCTTCTGCCGGACTCGGCCCAGAACAAACCGCAAAAGGGCAAGGTCCTGCACGTCGGCCCCGGCCGACTGCTCAAGGACGGCAAGCGTCAACCGCTCCAGGTCAAGGAGGGCGACGTCGTGCTGTTCACCAACTGGGCCGGCGATGAATTCAAGCAGGCCCACGGAGACAATATCCTCCTCATGCGCGAGGAAGACGTACTGGCCGTGGTGGAAGAATAAAAGTTCTGAGTTCTGAGTTCTGAGTTCTGAGTGAAAGACCTCGGAACCTGGGACTCAGAACTCAGAACTCAGAACTCAGAACTTTGGAGGTATGATGGCTGCGAAGCAGATTGCATTCGATCAGGAAGCGCGGGAAGCGATGCGGCGGGGCATCGCCAAGCTGGCTCGCGCCGTCAAGGTGACGCTCGGACCCAAGGGCCGCAATGTCATCTTGCAGAAGAGCTTCGGCTCGCCGACGGTCACTAAGGACGGCGTCACCGTCGCCAAGGAGATCGAACTGGAAGACAAGTACGAGAACATGGGCGCCCGCATGGTCAAGGAGGTCGCCAGCAAGACCAGCGACGTGGCCGGCGACGGCACCACCACCGCCACTGTCCTCGCTGAGGCCATCTACAACGAGGGTCTGCGCGCCGTCGTCTCCGGCGCCAATCCCATGCTCATGAAGCGCGGCATCGAACGCGCCGTCGAGGACGTTGTCGCCAAGCTCCAGGCCATGAAGATCGACGTCAAAACCAAGAAGGACATGGAGAACGTCGCCTCGGTGGCCTCCAACAACGACCGCGAGATCGGCAAGATCATCGCCGAGGCCATGGACAAGGTCGGCAAGGACGGCGTCATCACCGTCGAGGAGGGCAAGGCGCTGCAAACCAGCCACGACTTCGTCGAGGGCATGCAGTTCGACCGCGGCTACCTGTCGCCGTACTTCGTCACCGATCCGCAGAAGATGGAGTGCGAGCTGGAAGACCCGTACATCCTCATCTACGAGAAGAAGGTCTCCAGCAACAAGGACCTGGTGCCGGTGCTGGAAAAGGTGCTCAACCAGGGCAAGCCGATCCTGATTATCGCCGAGGAAGTCGAGGGCGAGGCGCTGGCGACGCTGGTCATCAACAAGCTGCGGCAGACGTTCAAGTGTGCCGCCGTCAAGCGCCGGGCTACGGCGATCGCCGCAAGGCCATGCTGGAGGACATTGCCGTCTTGACGGGCGGTCAGGCGGTCTTCGAGGATCTCGGTATTCAGTTGGAGACCGTCGGGCTGAACCAGCTGGGCCGGGCCAAGAAGGTCAAGATCGACAAGGACAACACGACGATCATCGAGGGAGCGGGCAAGAAGCAGGCCATCCAGGGCCGTATCCAGGCCATCCAGCGCGAGCTGGAGAAATCGACCAGCGACTACGACAAGGAGAAGCTGAGCGAGCGCATCGCCAAGCTGTCGGGCGGCGTGGCCAAGATCAACGTGGGCGCGGCCACCGAGAGCGAGATGAAGGAGAAGAAGGCGCGCGTCGAGGACGCCATGCATGCGACGCGGGCGGCGGCCCAGGAAGGCGTATTGCCCGGCGGCGGCGTCGCGCTGTTGCGGGCCTCGGCCGGCCTGAAGGCGGCCAAGGACCTGGCGCACGATGAGGAGATCGGCTACAACATCGTGGTACGGGCCTGCCGAGCGCCGATCCAGCAGATCGCGGAGAATGCCGGCGAGGACGGCGCCGTGGTCATGAACAAGGTGCTGGACAGCAAGGACGCCAACTTCGGCTATGACGCTGCGCCTGGATCGCTATGGCGACATGGTCAAGGAAGGCATTATCGATCCGACCAAGGTGGTGCGTTCGGCGCTGCAGAACGCGGCCAGCGTGGCGACGCTGCTGTTGACCAGCGACGCCCTGGTGGCCGAGATGCCCAAGGAAGAAAAGAAGCCGGCCGGCGGCGGCGGTGGCTACGACGATATGTATTGAGCCGCCGGCAGCTTGACGGCGTGAGAACGCCGCCGCGCGACGAGGCGATGCCTTGTTCTCGCGGCGGCGTTCGCTTCCGCAATGCTTGCGAGATTGCGGAAAGCCTGGTAGGATCACATCATCTGCTCGTTTGGCGGGAGACGAAGACCATGTTTACCGCGAATGACATCGATCACCGGGTCAAAGTGCGTCCCTTCCGTCCATTCCGCATCGTGACAAGTTCCGACGAAACTTATGATGTTGCTCACCCCGAACTTATCCTGGTCGGCCAGCATGACATCGTCGTCGGCTTGACCGGCCCAAATAGTCCCAAATACTACGACCAGATCGCGCGCATTGCGCTCATGCACGTCACCGCCTTGCACGACCTGCCGGTTTCCGCCCCGCCGCCCGGCAACGGTCAGACGTAACGGATCGGATTGTTTAGTAGCCGGAGGTGAGGATCGTTGCCGGTTTCCGGGTACGCTGGCGCTCATCCTCGTGACGGCGGAACCACGCCGCCACTAGCAAAACCCCATCGATCTCGCTCACTCCTGGCAGCGCCTTTTCACGCTGATACACTCGTTCGAGCAGTTTCGTTACCTCCGCCCGGCTCGCTTCCTCCTGCGGGGCCGGCACGACGGCACACACGCGGCCGCCGTGGATGAGATACCACCATTCCGCTTCATCGTGGCCGCGCACGGGATAGACGAAGGAGTACCGCGACGCTTCGCGCACGCGCCGCAGACGTTCGCACAGCCACGTCATCGTATCGAGCTTGTCGCGCAGGGCGGCGGCGCGCTCGAACGCCAGGCTCGCGGAGGCGGCCGTCATCTCGCGTTCGATCGTGCCCAGCGGCGAATCATCTTCGCCGCCGAGGAAGGCCAGGACGGCCCGGACGTTGGCTTCGTAGTCGTCGCGCGAACAGGCGGCGGCGCACGGGCCGAGACAGTTGCCGATCTCGTGACGGATGCAGCCGGCCGCCAGCGGCAGGGCGAACAGCTCCGGCTGATCGGCGAAGGTCATCGTCTGTGCTTGCGGGCAGTCGCGCAGGCGAAACCAGTCGTTGAGGCGGCGCACGGCCTCCTGTGCCTTGAAACCGGCGGGCACCGAACCGAAGTGGGCCAACGCCGTCCGCGGCGGTTGCCGGGCCAGGAAGACGGTCGCGGCCGGACGCCGGCCGACGCACACGTACACGCGCCGCCGGTGCAACGGCTGGCCCTGCACGTTGAAGCGCGGCTGCCAGCGCTGGATCAGTTCCAGTTCGCGCAGGAGGGCGGCGAACTCGCTCGGCGCGACCTCCCAGGCCAGCGTGCGCGTGTTCTTCAGGATGCGGCCGGCCTTGGGATCACGGCTCCGGGGCCGGAAGTAACTCAGCAGCCGGGCGCGCAGGTCCTTCGCTTTGCCGACGTAGATCAACTCGCCGCTGGCATCGACCATGCCGTAGACGCCCGGCAGACGCGGACAGTCGCGGCGCATCAGGCGCGCAGTCGGCCGGGACGACGGGCCTTGACCCGATGCAGCGGGGGCGCTTCCGTGCCGGGCGACAGCGCAAGCGGGCCGAACCCCGTGAACGTCTGACGGGCAAAGAGTCCTTTCACCGTCCTCCTCCACCAAGCTGGACCTCCGGGCTGGTGTGATTCTAGCGATCGTAACGATTGAAAGGCCAGCCGCCGCGCAGGAGTATTATTTTGTACACTTGAACTCTTGACTACTGATGAGGCGGAGATTATCTTTCACCGCGGCGTCTCGGGGACGCCGGCACCGGAGCCGCCCGGCTGGGACATTGGGGCGGCTCCGGTCTGCTTTTGAGACACGAATCGAATGAACCACCAGCCCGGAGCGCTAGCGACGGTTTCTTAACCCGTCGCGGACGCTCCGGGCTTGTCGGCGAAAGTTAGCGTGAGCAACCCATTTCCCGACCCTTTCCCTATTCTCCTCTCGGCGTCGTAACCATACGATAACGGTAGCACGAGCGCAGCTGCGCTTCCAGAGAGCAGGGAAGCACACAAGTCGCTTTGGGCCGGACGTTCGGTTGTCTCCCTCCGAGGGGCCGGATTCGATTCGCCCCGGAATCAGACCTGACGATTGTAACAGGCACAGCACCCTCCTTGATCGCCGCGCCGCGTTTTTGCTCGCGAAAGAGTAAAGCGGTTTTCTTCGCATCGGTTAAATTTGGATAAGATGCGAAGTTTTAGTGGACGGGGTAATATGGCCGGGAGACAATAGTATGCATCGGGATTTGCGTGGGACTCGCATCCTGATTACGGGCGCGTCGAGCGGCATCGGCCGCTGCCTGGCGGAACAGGCGGCGCGCGCGGAGCGCGACTGGTTCTCGTCGCCCGCTCGGCCGACAAACTGCGGGAGTTGGCGACCAATCTCGGCTCCGGCGGAACGGAAGTGCTGGCGCTTCCCGGCGACGTGACCAGCGAGGCGGATCGGCAGGGCGTCCTCGCCGCCGCCGTGGAACGCTTCGACGGACTGGACGTGCTCGTCAACAACGCCGGCGTTGGCAGCTGGGGGCACTTCGCCGAAGGCTCGGAAGAGATCCTGCGCAAGGTCATGGAGGTCAACTTCTTCGCCCCGGCCGAGTTGATTCGCCTGGCCGTGCCGGTGCTGCGCAAGGGTCGCCAGCCGGCCATCGTCAACATCGCCTCGATGTGCGGCCGGCGCGGCATGCCGGCCTGGAGCGAGTATTCCGCCAGCAAGTTCGCCCTGTGCGGCCTGACCGAAGCCCTGCGCGGCGAGATGGTGCGCTTCGCCATCGACGTCCTGCTCGTGGTGCCCGGCCTGACGCGCAGCGACCTAGGCCGGCACCTGCTGCGCAACACCGGCCGTTATCCGATCGATTTCGGCAAAGGCATGGCGCCGGAAAAAGTCGCCGCCGGCATCCTGCGTGCATTGACGAAGAATCGAACCGAGACGGTCCTGGGTTGGGATGCGTGCTGGATGCTCCGCGTCAATCGGTTTCTCCCGCGCCTGGTGGACGCCATCCTGGCCCGACAGGTCCGGCGGTTGTACGCCTCGGCATGACGCCCGTAGCAGAGAGGATGAATGGATGTGTGGTATCGCGGGGATCGTGGACCTATCGGGCGAGGGGCGGCCAGCCCCGACGACGCCCTCCGTGCCATGGCCGAGGCGATCGACCACCGCGGGCCGGACGAGGACGGCTTTCTGGAACGGCCCGGCCTGGCGTTCGCCTCGCGCCGCCTGAGCATCGTCGGCCTGGCCGACGGCCGGCAGCCGATCCACAACGAGGACGGCTCCGTCTCCGTCGTCTTCAACGGCGAACTGTTCGACTATCCCGAGGGACGCGCCGAGCTGGAAGGGCGCGGCCACCGCTTCCCCACCCACTGCGACACCGAGCTGATTCCGCACCGCTGGGAAGACCACCAGGAAGACATCTTTCCCCACCTGCGCGGCCAGTTCGCCTTCGCCCTGTGGGACGCTCGGCTGCGCCGCGTCATCTTGGCCCGCGACCGCTTCGGCATCTGCCCGCTGTACTGGACACGGCAGACCGTGCAAGGCGGCGAATGGCTGCTGTTCGCCTCGGAGATCAAGGCGCTGCTGGCCTCGGGTATGGTCGCGGCCCGGCCCGACCCGCGCGGCATCAATCACCTCTTCACCTTCTTCGCCCTGCCCGGCCCGGTCACCTGCTTCGAGGGCGTGCAACTGCTGCCCCCCGGCCATTACCTGCGCGTCCAGCTCGGCGCCGCCGGCGAGGCCGCTCGCGTCAGCGAGCGCATCTACTGGCAGATCGATTTCCCCGACCGGGGGCAGGAAGATTACTCGCGCGACGACAAGCAGCTCGCCGACGAGTTCGAGGAGGTGCTGATGGACGCGGTGACGCGCCGGCTGCGGGCCGACGTGCCGGTCGTGTCGTACCTGTCCGGCGGCGTCGATTCGAGCGTCGTGGTGGCCCTGGCCAGCCATGTGCGCGGCACGCCGATCCCGACGTTCACCATCCGCATCACTCGGCCCGACCTCGACGAGACTGCCGAGGCCGCCCTGGTGGCCCGCCACGTCGGCGTCGAGCCGGTCGTCGTGGATTGCGGCCCCGACGAGGTGCTGGACAACTACCCGACCCTGATCCGCGCCGCCGAGGGGCCGGTGATCGATACCTCGTGCGCCGCCCTGCTGATGCTGGCCCGCGAGGTCCACCGCCGCGGCTACAAGGTGGCCCTGACCGGCGAAGGCGCCGACGAATGGCTGGCCGGCTATCCCTGGCACAAGGTCCACCGGCTGCTCGGCTGGCTCGACGTCGTTCCCGGCCTGCCGCTCAGCCAGATGGCGCGCCGCGCCTTCGTCCGCCTGACGGGGGCGCCGACTTTCTCCTGGACGTATGCACGGCGAGCGCAGGCGGCGGTCGGCGGACACAACGGCTGGCTGGACATCTACGGCCTGATGAGCATGTCCAAGCTGCGCTTCTTCAGCGTCGATGCTGCAAGTCGCCCAGGATCGCCCTCCTACGAGGACCTGGGCTTCGACCTCGATCGCATGCGCCGCTGGCATCCGCTCAACCGCGAGCTGGCCGTCGGCGCTCGCATCCAGCTGCCCGGCCTGCTGCTGGCCGCCAAGGGCGACCGCGTGGCGATGAACTCCTCGGTCGAGACGCGCTATCCGTTCCTCGACGAGGAGGTGTTCGATTTCCTCGCCCGCGTGCCGCCGCGCTGGAAGCTGCGCGGCCTGCGCGACAAGGTGCTGCTGCGCCGCGTGGCCGAGCGCTGGCTGCCGCGTCCATCGCCTGGCGGCGCAAGGCCATGTTCCGCGCTCCCTTCGACAGCTTCCACCTGGAGCACGCCCCGCGTTCGTCGACCAACTGCTCAGCCCCGAATCGCTGCGGCGCACCGGCTATTTCGACCGGAGGCGGTCGAGCATTGGCGGACGGCCTTCCGCGACCTGCGGCGGCGGACGCCGCAGCGAGCGTCGGTCGAGATGGGCCTGGTCGGCGTGCTGGCCACGCAGCTGTGGCACCAGACGTTCATCGACGGCAGCCTGGCCGACCTGCCGTCGCTGGCTCACAAAAAGCGATCAGCGATCAGCGATCAGCGGTCAGCGATCAGCGGTCAGCAATCAGCCGTCGGGCAGGAAAACGGCAACGGTTCGCAGTCAACAAAGGTGCGTTTGGCTGATCGCTGATCGCTGATCGCTTTGAGGGCAACATGGCGTCGTACTCGCTGGCAACCCTGTGGTACGAACGGCAGCGCTACCTGCCGGGCGTGCTGGCGGTGGCGTTCAGCGCCCTGCTCATCGCCTTGCAGTGCGGCCTGCTGCTGGGGTTGTTCTCGATCACGTCCATCCCCATCGACCACACCCGCGCCGACGTGTGGATGGGCGCTCCGCAGGTGCTGTCCGTCGATCTGGGCCGGCCGATCCGGAGACCGCCCTGGCCCGCATGGGCGTGCAGCCGGAGGTCGAGCGCTGCGAGATCTACCTGCAAGGGTTCGCCTTCTGGTCCAAGCCCAGCGGCGGCAACGAGCTGTGCATGGTCATCGGCTCGCGTCTCAGCCCCGACTCGCTGGGCAAGATCGATCAGCTGACGCCGGGGCAGTGCGGCCTGCTCGCCGAGGAAGGGACCGTCGTCATCGACGAGTCGGACGTGGACCGGCTGGGCGTCAAGGGCGTCGGCTCGGTGGCGGAGATCTCCGGTCATCCGGTTCGGGTCGTCGGCCTCACGCACGGACTCAAGAGCCTGGCCGGGCCCTACGTGTTCTGCTCGGTGCCGACGGCCCGGCAGCGGTTGCCGGTGCAGCCGGGCAGACGACGACCTACGTGCTGGGCCGCTGCCGCAATCCGGAGGACGCCCCGAAGGTGGTCGATCGTCTGCGGCAATACTCGGACGTGTCGGCGTTCACGGCCCGCGAGTTCTCACGGCGGACGCAACTGCACTGGTTGACCAAGACCAAGGCCGGCGTCGCCCTGGGCTACGCCGCGGCGCTGGGCCTGCTGGTCGGCGCCGTCGTCACCAGTCAGACGCTGTACGCCGCCACGGTGGCGTCGCTGCGCGAGTACGCCGTGCTGCGGGCGCTGGGCATTCCGCGCTGGCGCATGGCGTTTATGGTGGTGTCTCAGTCGTTCTGGATTGGTATCATTGGCGTAGTGCTGGCGGTGCCGGCGGTGTACGGCCTGGCCTGGGCAGCCGACCACTTCATGGGCGTGCAATTGGCCCTGCCCTGGTGGTTGCAGACGGGAGCGGTCGCGGTGACGCTGGTCATGGCCCTGCTGTCGGGCCTGTTCGCCCTCCGTTCGCTGCGGCTGATCGAGCCGGCCATGCTGTTGCGTTAACGTCCTCGGAGGAACGGCTCGCGATGATTGACGATTCGCTGTCAACGCCGGCCCTGCAAGGCGTCCACCTGTCGCGCAGCTTCGGCTCGGGCGAGACGAGAACGACCGTCCTGCACGACGTGTCGATCGAGTTGTTCAGCGGCCAGATCGCGCTGCTGATGGGGCCGTCCGGCAGCGGCAAATCGACGTTGCTGGCCATCCTGTCGGGCCTGCTGCGGCCCGACGGCGGCCGGGTGCTGGCCCTGGGACAGGACCTGTGGGCGATGTCCGACCAGGAACGCGAACGCTTCCGTCTGCGGCACTGCGGCTTCATCTTCCAGGGCTACAACCTGTTCGCCGCCCTGACGGCCCGGCAGCAGCTGGAGATGGTGGTCCGCTGGGGCGAGGGCGCCACGGCCGGCGATGCCCGCCGCCGTGCCGACGAGATGCTGGCCCTGCTGGGCCTGGCCAAGAAGTCCCATCTGCGGCCGTCCGAACTGTCCGGCGGCGAGAAGCAGCGCGTGGCCATCGGCCGCGCGCTCATCAAGGACCCGAACTTCTGCTTCGCCGACGAGCCGACCAGCGCCCTGGATTGGGCGCACGGCGAGCAGGTGATCGAACTGTTGCGCAACGCCGCCCACGACCGCGGCGCCACGGTCCTGGTCGTCGCCCACGACTCGCGCATCATCGAACACGTGGATCGCGTGGTACACATGGAAGACGGCCGTCTGCGGCGACAGGATGAACGAACGCCGCTCCTGGACAAGGTAAAGCAGGAGAGGTGACCATGAACCGGCAAGCCGTGGATTCTCCCTCCGCCCGAAATTCCCGCGAGGTGGACCTCATGGAATCAACCCATCCGTCCGCGCCGCCGCGGCACTGGCGGATCGCCCTGCCCGTCTCGCTGGGTGTCGTCCTGCTGTTGGCCTCGCTGGTGATCGCGGCCGTCAGTCTGCGTTCCCATGCCCACGACAGCGCGTCGCCGTCGGACGCGACGCCGGCCCCGGCGGACAATCAGCGCTGGATGTCGCTGGGCTTGGTGTACGTCGAGGGTGGACTAACGAAGATTTACCCGCTCCAGCAAGGGCGAATCAAGAGCATCGAGGCCGTCGAGAACGAGCCGGTCGAGGCCGTGCGCCTCTGCTTCACCTGGAGGACACGATGCCGGCCCTGAAGTTGAGTCAGGCCCGGATCGCTCGGGATGCCGCCCGTGAGAAAGTGGTCGCGGCCGAGGCGAAGGTGCAGCAACTGGAGGAGCAAATCGCCGCCCAGCAAGAGGCCATCGCGGCCGCGATGGTGGACCTCCGCCGCGCCCGCTTCAATCGAGACCGGGAGAAGCGGTTCGAGAGCGACGTTGGGGGCAAGAGCACAAGGGAGAGTTCCCAGACGGTTAAGGATCTCGACTTCCTCGTCGAGAAGGCCGAAGTGGGAGTACGGGCCGAGCAGAAGAAGCTCGCCGCCCTGCAAGCCGGTCGGGCCGAGGCGGAGTCCGGCGTCAAGCTGTATCGCATGGACGTCGAGGCCAAGAAGATCCAGGAGCGTGAGGCCCAGAAAGGCGTGGACGAGTGCGTCGTCCGTGCCCCTTACGCCGGCACGCCGCTGCGCGTACACGTCAGTGCCGGCGATGTGCTGGGCGCCAACCCTCATCAGCCGGCCATCGAGTTCGCCCCGAATCGGCCGCTGCTGGTGCGCGCCGAGGTCGAACAGGAGTTCGTCGGCCGCATCCACAAGGGCCAGGCCGTCACCATCGCCGACCACGTCACCGGCCAGGAATGCGCGCGCGGCACCGTGGCGAGCATTGCCCGCTGGTACGCCCCACGGCGTTCGTCTTCCTCTCAACTGATGCAGCTGGGCAACGACGTGCGGACCCTCGAATGCGTCATCAAGATCGACTCCACCGCGCAGGAGCTGCGCATCGGACAGCGCGTTCGCGTCGAGTTCCCGCAGTGATCCCTTCGCCGCCGCGCGAAGAGTCGTTGTAGGGTTCGATGCGCCCCCACAACGTCGCTCCGCAAAGATCTTCGTCGAAATCCATTCGCCTTCTGTCACATTCCATCGAATCGCGGAACAAGAGGGTGAGAAGGCAAGAGGAACGGAAGACGGCTCTTCCGACACCTCTTCCTTCTTTCCCGAACCCCGAGTTCCGCGATGTTGCCGGCCATCGGCTATTCCCTGCGTGAAGAGAATCGTCCCTGGATGGACGAAGCCGCCTGGGACGGTGTCGAGATTGACTTTCAGCGTGCCAGCAATCCGCTGCGACGGACGCCGTATCTCGAAGGCTCGTCGTTCCGTTATGTCAGCCTGCACACGCTCGATCTCTCGGTCGCCAGCCCGGAACCGCCCGCTCCGGTTTACCTCGACGCCCTCCTGAGCGTGGCGCGGGAAAACAACGCCGTCGCCATCACCGATCATCTGGGCTTCACGCACGGCAAGCCGGGAGGGGCCAGCATCGGCCACGTCACCGCGCCGCCCTGCACGCCCGCCGCCCTGGATGCCGTTTGCCGGAACATCGACCACATTCAACGGCATTTCGGCGACGTGGCGTTTTACCTGGAGAACCTGGCTCATTTCTTTGTGTGGCACGGCTCGATGAGCGAGGCCGACTTTTTCGGCCAGGTGCTGGAGCGAACCGGCTGCGGTCTCCTGCTGGATGTCACCAACGCCTATGCCAACGCCCGGAACTTCGGACACGACGCGCGAGCGTTCCTTGACGGTGTGGTCCCCCGCGCTGGCCGCATGCAGATGCACCTGGCGGGCGGTTTCACCGACGCTCGAACCGGCCGCTACGTGGATAGCCATTCGCAGCCGATCCCCGAGTCCGTGTGGGAGCTGTATCGCCACGCCCTCACGCTGGGACGAGGCAAGGTGGACGCGGTTTTCATCGAACGCGACTGGAACGCTCCCGACGAGGCCGGCTGGCGTCAGGAGGTGCGACAAGCTCGGCGGATCGCTCGGGAAGTGGAGGCCTCGTGATGAAAGCTCCCCAAGCGAGCGTGGGTTATCACGAGCAACTCCACGACTGGGTCGAGGCGCTGACGACGGGCGACATCCGCGCGGTGTGCGACGCCCTGGCCGAAGGAGAAGCCGACGACGTGCGCCGGTTCCTGGACAACAGCGTCGGCGAACGGCGCAAGCTGCTGCGGCAAGAACTGGCCTTGGTGGCCCTGGCATTTGATGACTTTGACGACCTTGTTTGTGACTATATGCGAGCGGTGCCGCAGACGGCCTACGATCCCGCTTGCAGCGATCGACAGCGGTTCTTGTGCTGGCTGCGACGAGTCCGGCCGTTGACGGCCATGCAGGGCGATTTCGTCGCCTACCAGGAAGCGGAGTACGCCGTCGCGGCATTGGCCCGCACGCAGCGTCCGCGGCACCTGGCCTTTCAGGGGATGGCAACGAAGGCCCGGCAGCAGGCAGCACGGCTCGACGCGGACGTTACCCTGCGGCTCCATCTGAATCCCATCCGGATCGGAACGCGCCTGGCCCTGCCCGGCCGCGATTTCGGCGAGGTACTGTTCTTCGCCGCCGGCGACCGCGTGGCGAGCGTCGGGCTGGATTCAAGGATCCGGGAACTCGTGGACCTGCTCGAACCAGGCCCGCGCACTCTGGAGGAATGCACGAGCCGACTACGTCCCGTCAGCCGGGAGGAGTTGGCAATCCGGTGCCGCGACCTCGCCGACAAGGGACTTGTGGCTTTCGCGTGATCAACCCCGCCGATGTTTTTCGCTCCTCGCGCATCGGGCGGGTTTATCCAAAGAGGAGCACCTGTCAGACTGTTTTCGCACCCCAGCCGATAAGTAAACCCGCCAACGGTTGGCGGAAGCATTGGCGAACGGTCGGAAACCAACAAAGGAGGACATATCATGTCCCGTATCGACATCATTCGTGCGTGGAAGGACGAGGCTTATCGGCAGGGTCTGAGCGAGGCCCAGCGCGCCGCCCTGCCGGCCAATCCGGCCGGCATGAGCGAGTTGACCGAGGCCGAGGCGGCCGCGGTCGAAGGCAAACTCAGCTCCGCCTGTTGCAGCACCTGTCATTGCAGGGCCGCCGTCGTGGCGGTTCGCTAAACCGCCGTTCTCCGCGAGCGGGGAGTTGAGGCTCCCCGCTCGTTCGTTTTCCCTTTCTCATTCCTGGCTTCCCGAAGAAGGACTCGATGGCCATGAACCCTTCATCTCCCGAACGCGGTGCCTTTGGGTTCCTGGAAGCGATCGAGCCATTGATCCGCCAGGGACGCCATCGTTTCCGCGACGAAGCGGAGGCGCTGGTCCGTCGCTATCCCGAGGCGCCCTTCGCCGTCTCCGCGATCGAGGAGACGTTGGCGACATCGCTCGAAGAGCAGCTCTTGACCGTACTCGGGCGCACCATGGTCCTGGAGCTGCAAGTGGCCCGCTTGCAGGGGTTGCTGTCCGGCGCGACCGCCGCGGAGCGTTTCGACAACTTCCTCTGTCGCTTGCGTCAGCCGGAGGTTGCCGCCGCTCTGCTCGAAGAATATCCCGTTCTGGCAAATCTGGTGACGCAAGGCATCGACGACTGGACCGCCTTCAGTCTGGAGTTCCTCCGACATCTGTGCGCGGACTGGCAGGCCATCCGCTCGTCGTTCCGGCCGGACGCCGAGCCTGGTCCGGTGATCGCCGTCGAGTTCGCCGGCGACCGCCACCGTGGCGGTCGATCGGTGCTGATCGTGACCTTCCGCTCCGGTTGGCGATTGGTGTACAAGCCCAAGCCCCTGGCCGTCGAAGTGCATTTCCAACGACTGCTGGCCTGGCTCAATGCGCACGGCGCTCACCCCGCCTTTCCGATGACGCCCGTCCTGGACCGAGGCGGACACGGCTGGGTCGCCTTCGTCGCCGCCTACGGCTGCAGCACCGAAGCGGAGATTCAGCGTTTCTACCAGCGGCAGGGCGCCTACCTGGCGCTTCTGTATGGACTGAGGGCAACCGACTTTCACCTGGAGAATGTGATCGCCGCGGGTGAGCAGCCGGTGCCGGTGGACTTGGAAGCTCTCTTCCATCACGGCCCGGCCGACGCGGCTGGCCAGCTGCACGCCGATTCCGTCCGAGGCGTGCGTTTTCTGCCGCACCGTAGCCTCGTTGCGGACACCGGCTCGTTCGTCGATTTCAGCTCCCTGGGAGCGACGGCCGGCCAGCTCTCGCCTTACGAGACACCCTGCTGGGAGGGGATGGGCACCGACGAGATGCGTGTGGTCCCGCGACGAATGGAGATGCCCGCCGCGCGCAATCGGCCGACCCTTCGCGGTCAAGAGATCAACCTTTTCGATTATCGAGAAGAGTTGATCCACGGCTTCCAGGCCACGTATCGGATGCTGGAGACGCATCGCGAGGAACTGCTCGACGCGGGCGGCCCCATCGACTCCTTTGCCCGGGACGAGGTGCGTTTTCTCGCGCGAACGACGCAGTGTTACGCCTTGCTGCTCCGTCAGAGCTATCATCCGGACTTGCTGCGCGACGGCCCGGCACGCAGCCGTTTCTTTCGGCAACTCGACCAGCGGGTGGCGCAATCGCCCTGGTTCGCGCGCCTCCGGGACGCCGAGGATGCCGACCTGTTGCGGCAGGACATTCCGCTGTTCACCACCCGTCCCGCTTCACGCGATCTGTGGACCAGTTCGGGAGAGCGGATCGTCGCGTTCTTCGAGCAAACCGGCGTGGAACTGGTGCGCCAGCGTCTGCGACAACTGGGACCAGCGGACCTTCAACAGCAACTCACGATCATCCGGGCAACCTTCGCTCAGTGATGACGAGCGGTCCCCGATCAGCTTGTCGTTGGGATATCGAGGAACAACCATGTGGCGACGCTACGTATGGGTTCGGCAGAACGATCAGAGCGACTGTGGCGCGGCGTCGCTGGCCACGGTCGCTCTGCACTATCGCCGAAGCATTGGACTGGAACAAGTGCGCGACTGGACCGGCACCGATCGCATCGGCGCGACGCTGCTCGGCCTGCTGCGCGGGGCCGAGAAGCTCGGCTTCGCCAGCAAGGCCGTCAAGGCGCCGTATGAGGCGCTGGCCCATCTGCCTCTGCCGGCCATCGCTCATCTCCGGACGACGGATAACAGCGGCCATTTCCTTGTTCTGCACAAAGTAAGCAAGGACGCCGTCGTGGTGGCCGACCCGGCGCGCGGCGTCGAGAAGCGCTCGCGCACCGACTTTTGCCGCGATTGGACCGGCCATTTGCTGATGCTCGTGCCGCAGACCGATCTGCACGGCCCGCGCGGCCCGACCCCGCTGCCTCCGTGGCGGCGTTTCCTGGGCCTGCTCCGCTCGCACACCGGCATCCTCACCGAAGCCATCTTCTGCGCCCTGCTCATGACGCTGCTGGGCGTGTCCACGTCCTACTTCGTCCAGCATCTGGTGGACTCGGTCCTCGTCCGTCACGAGAGACGACTGCTCAACGCCCTGGGCATCGGCATGGTGCTGATCGTGGTGTTCCGCACGCTGTTCGCCCTGTTGCGGCAGTACCTGCTCGCGCACGTCGCCCGCAAGGTGGACCTCGCCGTCATCGCCGGTTACAGCCGGCATTTGCTCGGCCTGCCCATGCGTTTCTTCGAGTCGCGTCGCGTCGGCGAGATCCTGTCGCGGGCCATCGACACGGCCAAGGTGCGCGAAGCCATCAGCGGCACCACGACCACCGCCGTGGTAGACGGCGTGCTGGTGGTGCTGCTGCTGGGCGTGCTGTGGATGTACGACTTCCGGCTGGCCCTGACGGCGACGGCGTTCGTGCCCGTGCTGTTTGTGGCCGCCCTCCTGCTGCAACCGGCCACGTTGAAGCAGTCATGGCAGGCCATGGAGAACTGGTCGCAACTGTCGGCCCACCTGATTGAGAACGTCGGCGCCGTGCAGACCATCAAGGCGTTCGGCGCCGAGCGGGCCCGAGCCGAGGAAGGCGATCGACACCTGGTCGGCTTCGCCCAGGCGAACTTCACCCTCCAGAAATTCGGTCTGAGCATGAACGCCCTGAGCCTGTTTCTGACGGCCCTGGCCGGCATCATCATCTTGTGGTACGGCGGCAACCGCGTCATGGACGGCGCGCTGACCATTGGCCAGTTGATGTTCTTTTACTCGCTGCTGGTCTACTTGCTGGAACCGCTGAACCGCCTGGCGGGCGTCAACCTGAAGTTGCAGGAAGCCTTTGTCGCCGTGGATCGGCTCTATCAGGTACTCGATCTGGAGCTGGAACAGCCGGACGGAGCGAGCAAAACGACCTTCGCCGGACTACGCGACGGCATCGAGCTGCGCGACGTGACCTTCCGCTATGGCAGTCGGACCAACGTGCTGGACCAGATCAACCTGCGCATCCCCGCCGGCAAGACGGTGGCCGTGGTCGGCGAGAGCGGCTCCGGTAAATCCACGCTTCTGAATCTGCTGATGGGCTTCCACTCGCCGACCGAAGGCGGCATTCTCGTGGACGGCGTCGATCTGCGCGACTTCGACCTGGATTCGTGGCGGGGCCGGATGGGATTGGTTTCGCAGGAGCCGTTTATCTTCAATGGCACGGTGCGCAACAACATCGCCCTGGGCCGGCCGGAGGCGAGCGTCGCGGAGGTGATCGAGGCGGCGCGGGCGGCGGGACTCGCCGAGTTCATCGCCCACCTGCCGCAGCGCTACGACACGCTCATCGGCGAGCGCGGCGCCAACCTGTCCGGCGGTCAGCGGCAGCGTCTGGCCATCGCCCGCGCGCTGCTGCGGAAACCGGATGTCCTGCTGTTCGATGAGGCCACCAGCCATCTGGACACGGCCACCGAGCAGGCCATTCAGGAAAACCTGCATACGGTGTTGAGCGGCCGGACGGTGATCCTGGTGGCGCATCGTCTGAGCACGATCAAGGACGCCGACCTCATCTACGTGCTGCACCAGGGCCGCATCGCCGAGCAGGGCACGCATCGGCAACTGCTAGCCCAGCAAGGACTGTATAGCCGGCTGTGCCGCAAGCAGACCGGCGCGGACGAGGAATCATCCAGGGCCGGAGAGAACGGCGTCGCGCCGGTCGAGACCGCGGGCGCGACGCCGCTCTCCCGGATGGACAGTGCGAGAAACGGTAAGACCCCACGGGAGACCATTCGTCATGCGTGAAGCCGTCATGGTCGATCTGCGGGATTGCACGGAGTTCCGTCAGACGTTGCTGGCTAAGCCGCCGCGCTTTCTGCATGGCGTGGTCCTGTTGCTGGCCGGCCTGCTGGCCACGGCGCTGATCTGGGCCGCTGTCGCCCGCGCCAACCTCGTCGTCCGCGCCCAAGGCCGTGTGCGGCCCGTGACCTCGCCCAAGAAGGTTTTCACCGCCGGGGCCGGGACGATGCCGCGCTCCAGCGGCGGGCGCGTCGTGGCCGTCTACTTCCACGTAGGCGACCAGGTGCATCGGGGCGATCTGCTGATCCAGCTGGATACGGAGTCGCTGGGCAATGAAATCACCCGGCGAAAGCGAACGATTCAGGCGGGCGAGGAGGAACTGTCCCGGCTCGACCGCCTGAAGGACATGCTGGAGAGACAAAGTACGGCGACCCGCGCGAAGTGCGCAGTCCGAGCTGACCCAGGCGACGGCCGAGGTACGGCAAGCGAGCGAGCGGCGCGTCGTGGATGTCGAGCTGGCTCGCTTGGAATGGGAAGCGGCGGAGGACGAGCTGCGCCGCACCAAGCAGTTGGCGGCGAACAATGCCACGACGGTCGCGGATCTGGTCAAGGCACGGAATCGTCTGCGCGAGGCGCAGGAGAAACTCCGCAAGGCGCGCCTATCGGTGGAGGATAGCAAGGTTGAGGTCATGAAGCGTGCTTTGGAACTGAGCGAGCGCGACGCGGCGTTGAAGCGCGAAGAACTGGAACTGAAACGGGTGAGCAAACGGGGCGAGGTCGAGGCCGCCCGCCTCGAGTTGGCCAACCTGGAGCTGGAGCGCAAGCAAGCGGAGCTGCGTTCGCCACTGACCGGCATTGTCACGAGCGGCGACGTGAAGATTGGCGACCTGCTCGAAGCGGGCAAGTCCGTGGTGGAGATCGCCGAGCAGCACGGTTTCCACTTCGAGGCGGAGGTGTCGAGCACCGAGGTGGCCCATTTGCGCGTGGGCATGCCGGCACGGATCAAGCTCGATGCCTACGATTATCAGCAGTACGGCACGTTATCGGGGACGGTGTGTTTCATCTCGCCGGACTCCGGCGTGCGTCAAGGCCAGGGAAACGCCGTCTACGTGGTGAAGATCGTCTGTGACGGCGAGGAGGTCGGGCGCGAAGGAGCACGCGGCAAGGTCAAGCTCGGCATGGCGGGACAGGTGGAGATCGTGACGGAGCAGGAGAGCATTCTCTCGCTGTTGCTGCGGCACATACGCCAGAGCATCAGCCTGGGATGAGAACCGAAAGAACGGGAGAGACATAAGGAACCTTTTAATACCTTAAAAGATCCTTATATCCTCCCAGTTTTCTCTTTGATCGGCTTGGAAGCCGCGTTGGAGCGGATCGCTCGACGCGATGATTTCCAGAAAATGAGACCAACTCGATTGTGCAAACGCTGTCTGCACAATCGACTGGTCCGAATATACTTCCGCGAAGCGGATTATCTGAAGAAGGGTTGGACGGCTAAAGCCGCGCCCTATTCGGCCGTCAATGGTCTCGACACTGTCAAGACAATCGGCTCGCCGTAGGTGGCACGCTATTCGCCGCGGATTGCGCGGCGAATACGGTTCTTGCCCTGGTTCCACGCAGGGAGCTACAATTGGGTATGATGTGGTGGACATCGATCCGCGACGCTATGCCCCCAAGCAGGGGAGACAAGATCCCATGATCCGCATTCGCTTTACCGACGAGGCCGCGAAACGTCGCGCGCTGGGCTTCCTGCTGGGCCGCTACTCGTTCAAAAGTTGGGCCACTGGGGAAATGCTGGTGCCCGAGTATGCTCTGCCTGCGCTGGCGCGGGAAGGGATCTCCTTCATCGTGGAGGGGTTGGCTACGTATGAGCAAATCATTGCGGCGGTACGAACTCCTTCTACCCCGGCGGTTTAACGATCAGCAACCCGTTCCGGATGACCTCCTCATCGAGACCGTTTTAGAACTGGAGCGTCAGTTCGGCGCCGTTTCCTCGGAAACGCAAATCATCCGCGGCCTGTGGCAGCACGAAGGACAATCCTATCGGGATGAGTTGGCGCGGGTGAACGTGGAGGTGCCGGACACCCCCGAGAACCGGCAGTTCTTCCAGGACTACAAGGAACAACTCAAGGCTCGGTTCCGTCAGATCGACATCTGGCTAACGACCTACTTGATCGAAGTGATTTGATGGTCGCCGGTCGCGGCGCCGGCGCGGGCGCTCTCCGCCGGCGCCGCGAATGGGTTCACTTCGCCGCCTGTTCGCGGGTGACGACCACGCTGACGGCAAGGCGTTCCACTTCCTTTTGCACGGCGGACAGGTCTGCGCGGCAACAGACGGGCGGCGATGGTAGCGCCGCCGTGGTTCTGCCGCGTGACGTAGTAATCCATCATGAACTTCTGTCCGCCCATCTCCGCCTCCAAGGCGAAGTGTTCGAGGATCGGCGACGGCCGCACCGTCCGCGGCGGATCGACGCGCAGCAGACGGGCGTTCTGCTTGCCCAGCCACTCGCGCGATTCGGCCAGGAAGCGCTCGCCGGTCGGAGTCGCGCGTCAGTGGGTCCAGCGTCAGCAACAGACCGCTGCCGTCGGCGCCGTCCAGCGCCACCTGGCTGCCGCGCACGCCGGCCACGTGCCAGCGCCGGCCATACCGGAAGCGCACGCCCAGGTCCGGGTTGTCGTACAGCAGCAGCGTGTTGTCGTCGTTCGGCTCGACGACCACGCCCTGCAAGGCCGACTCGCTCAGCTCGGCGCAGCGCGTGTGCGCCTGCCGCGTCAGCACGAAACGCCCCTCGACCCGGCCCACTTCCTTGCCGTCCTTGTCGAGCAGGAAGTGCTTGCCCTGGACGAACAGGTAGCTCAGGTGGTTGGACTCCAGGTCGAAAAAGAAATAGCCTTCCAGCTGCTGGCGGTTGGGTCCGTCCTCGTTGGTGCCGCGCACGCTGCCGCGGAACGATACGCGCGCGTGCCGCCGTTTCTCCACGGTCGTGAACTGCTCGAGCCGGCACTCCAACGATCCCTCCTCGATGCGTTCGAGGTCGGTCAGCTCCTGGATGGCCGACTGCGTCGCGGACCAGCGGTCGCCCAGGCGGACGGGATGATCGGCCAGCAGGCCCGTCAGCGCCGGCGTGAAGACGTCGGTGCGGATCAGGTCGATCTCGCCCCACATCAACGGGCCGTCCGGCGAGAACGGCACTTCCTTGTTCTGGTGCCGCAGGAGGATGAGCCGTCGCACTTCGGGACGCAGCGAATTCTCTTGCGGACGGTCGCCGACGGTGCGGCGGAAATCGGTACGGCGGCACAGCCGAGCCGTCTTGCGGATCTGGCCGTCCTTCCCGACGTCGAGAACGCGCTCATCGTACTCGATGGCGCTGGTGCCGCGCACGCTCAACGGCTTCGGCGCGGTTGTCCCTCCCTTTACCCCCCCCGGAACGGGGGGGATAAAGGGGGGGGCAGCGTCAGCGTACCGGAGACGTCCACCCGCGTGCGGACGTGATACTCATAGCCAACGGGGAAGCGCTCCTGGAGACGGATCGGTTCGTCGGCGGCGGGCGATGAGGGACAGCTCAGGCAGATCAGACAGGCGGCGATGGCGAATCGGCGGGCCGTGAGAAGGGACGACATGATCGGCTCCGTGACGAGGCGTCCGCCGGGATGGCAGATGTCCTCTGTCACGATTCTACCCGCCTCCCTTTCGGCGGCGGCGCCGCAACTTCGTCGTCCTTCGTCACTTCCGGATGGACGGTAGGACTTGGGCCGCCTGGGCAAGAGAAAGGATTTACCAGGTGCCTGTATTGTATTCAGTCACTCTTGCAATTTTGAACATCTTTACTGTAAAATTGTATAGAAAATCAGACGCTTTCTGACAACCATTCGCAAGCTCAGCCGGCAGGACGCTCGCCGCGCGTCCGACGAAACTCCTGGAGGCGCAAGGCGTGTCGCGATTCGTTGAAAGAATTGTCGCCGAGCATCGTCTAATAGATGGAGAGAGTGGCCCAGCTTTTGCAATAGAGAAGGGCGCGAGCGAGGACGGCCGGACAAAACGCTCGCTCGTTTCGCAAGAAGGTTGCCCATCCGGCGAAGAACAAGACAGCGATGTAGATACCGGCTGCTGTCCAACCTGTAAAGGGGAACTTGTGGCGGAGGTGGAAGGAGCGATGGAATTCGGGAGCGATTGCCCCGAACCCTCCCCCTACCCCGGCGCGTCTTACTTGGGTCAACAGGAGGTATCGGCTGAGCAACGGTGAGGACTGAAGGGCGATGGGAACTTTCTTCGAGGCAGAGACGTAACAGAGAAGAGAAGGAAGCCGGCGCCGGCCGAGGCCCGCACTTCGGCCGGCGTCTACAAGGGCCTGCAACCCCCGGGATGGAGCCGGGCGGAAAGGCCGAAAAGGAGTGGCTGTGACTGGCTTCACGCATCCGGCCCTGAAACAGTTGACGGATCAACAAGTTCGGTTCGCTCCGCCCGCTCGCCGGGCGGAACAGCTCGTTCGAGCCGAACGACTGCTGGCCGAGATCGATCCGGCCAAGCGCTATCCGTATCAGTTCGTCTGCTGGCGCATCACGGAATATCGCCCGCAAACGCACGCCGACCTGCTCATGCCCGGCGACGAGCTGGCGCACGACCTGCTTCTGTTGATGCAGGCCCTGGCCGGCAAGGTGCTGGCGCCGGTGCCGACCGAGGACATTCCCGAGCCGGTCGTCACCCTGGAGGAGATCAGCAAGAAGCTGAACGTCTCGACCAAGACCATCCGCCGCTGGCGCAAGTTCGGCCTGGTGGGTCAACCCATCGTCTTCAACGGCAAGCGGCAGGTGGGCTTCCTGCAGTCGGTGGTCGATCGCTTCCTGACGAGCCACCCCGACCGCGTCGAGCGCGGCAGCCGTTTCTCGCAGATGACCGAGGACGAACGCGAGGACATCCTGCGACGGGCCCGCCGGCTGTCGCGCGTCTGCGGCGGCACGCTCACCGAGGTCAGCCGGCGCATCGCCCGCCGCCTGGGCCGCTCCGTCGAGACCGTCCGTTACACCATCAAGAACCACGACCGCCAGCATCCCGAACAGGCCTTGTTCCCGAACCTGACCGGGCCGCTGGACGCGGCGACCAAGCAGACCATTTATAGCTCTTACCGTCGAGGGATTAACGTGGATACCCTCGCCAAACGCTTTCAGCGCACCGCGGACGTCCATGTACCGCGTCATCAACGAGGTGCGCGCCCAGCGGCTGCTGGAGCAGCCCCTCGACTACATCCCGCATCCCTCCTTCGACGATGCCGCGATGGAAGCCGTCATCCTGGCCCCCATGCCCGACGCCGACGCCTACGAGGCCAAGCGCCGCGCCATGCACGCGCCGAAGGACGTGCCGCCGGAGTTGGCTTCCTGCTACGAATATCCGCTCCTGAGCAAGGAGCAGGAACAGCACCTGTTCCGCAAGATGAACTTCCTCAAGCACAAGGCGGCCCGGCTGCGCAACCAGCTCCGCAAGGAGGGCGGCGAGGCCAACGAGGTCGATCCCAGCCGCGTCCGCAATCAGACGCTCAAGGAGATCGAGGATTTGCAGCGCGAGGCCAACGCCGTCAAGGAGCTGCTCATCAACGCCAACATGCGGCTGGTGGTGAACATCGCCAAGCGGCACGCCGCCCAGGCCGACAACTTCTTCGAGCTGGTCTCCGACGGCAACATGTCGCTGATCCGCGCCGTGGAGAAGTTCGACTTCGGCCGCGGCTTCAAGTTCAGCACCTACGCCAGCTGGGCGATCATGAAGAACTTCGCCCGCAGCATCCCCGACGAGAAGCACCGCCGCGAACGCTTCGTGACCGGCCACGACGAGGTCTTCGACGTCGCCCCGGACACGCGCACCGACGAGCACGAGATCGTGGCGACGCAGGAGCGGGCGACGCACAGCGTCAATCGTCTGCTGGAGTACCTGGAGCCGCGCGAGCGCGAGATCATCCGCATGCGGGCCGGCCTGGACGATCACGCCAAGGGCATGACCCTGGAAGAGATCGGCCAGCAGTTCGGCATCACCAAGGAGCGCGTGCGTCAGCTCAACGCCCGGGCCATGAAGAAGCTGCGTTCCATCGCCGAGGAGCAGGACCTCGAGATGCCGTGAACGGTCGAGACAACAACCCCTTCCCTCCCAGGCCCCACCACACGGTGGGGTCTTTTTGTTGCGCGAGTGGACCAAACCGAGCCGCGAGCGTTAGCGAGCGAGCGGAGAACGCACCGCTCCCTGACGGTCGCGACTCGGATGGTCGCGGCTCGGACAGCATCATGGCCGGCACATTCGCGCGACAGATGATTTTGGCCGAATCGTAACCTATCTTTGAGACGTGGCGGCGTCGCTTCACCCGTTCTGTTGGAACGAAGTTATTCCGGGAGCAACCGTGGCCGCACCGCGGATACTGGTCATCGACGACGACGACAACTTCCGCACCTATTGCCGCTACGCCCTGGGAACGGCCGGGCTGACGTGCGACCTGGCCGCCAACGGCCGGCAGGCGCTGGAAATGGCGGCGGAGACGGCCTATGACCTCCTCTTGCTCGACATCGAGCTGCCCGACATCCGGGGCGATCGAGTCCTGGCTCAGTTGCGAAGCGCCTCCGCCTGCCGGCACGGCAAAGCCATTGTCTTCTCCGGGGGGGCCAGCCCGGACGAGATGGCCGAGATGCTCTCGATCGGGGCGGACGATTACCTGTCCAAGCCGTTTACCTTCGTCCAGCTTTTGGCCCGCGTGAAGGCGGCGCTGCGCTTGAAGGAGGCGCAGGATCGCTCCGAGAGGTTGCAGCGCCAGCTGGAAGCCTCCAATCGGGAGCTGGAAGTGCGCGTACGCGAGCGCACGGGAGAGCTGACGGCGGCCAACGAGGCGCTGCGGCGCGAGATCGGCGAGCGCCGCCTACTACACGCCCAGCTGGTGCAGGCGCAAAAGCTCGAATCGATTGGCCAGCTGGCCGCCGGCATCGCCCACGAGATCAACACGCCCATCCAGTACATCGGCGACAACACCCACTTCCTCAGCGACGCCTTCGGCGACCTGCGGCGCGTGCTGGAGTCCCACGAGCGGCTGCTGACCGCTCACAAGGACGACGCTCTGACGGCCGAACAGTTCGCCGAGGCCGAAGCTCTCATCGCCGCGGTGGACATGGCCTACCTCAATGACGAGGTGCCGCGCGCGGTCGAGCAGACGCTGCAAGGGGTGTCGCACGTCGCCCACATCGTCCGGGCCGTCAAGGAGTTCTCTCATCCCGGACAGGCGAAGAAGACGCCCGTGGATCTCAACCACGCCATCGAAAACACCATCACCATCGCGCGCAACGAATGGAAGTACGTGGCCGAGGTGGTCACGGACCTGGATGCGTCGCTGCCGCCGGTGCCGTGTCTACCGGGCGAGTTGAACCAGGTGCTGTTGAACCTACTCGTCAACGCCGCCCAGGCCATCGACGAAAGCGGGGCCGCCGAGACGGGACGAAAGGGGACCATCTCGGTGCGGACGCGGCGGCTGGACGATCACGCCGAGGTCCGCGTCGGCGACACGGGCGGCGGCATCGCCGAGTCCATCCGCTGCCGCATCTTCGATCCCTTCTTCACCACCAAGCCGGTCGGCAAGGGCACCGGGCAAGGCTTGGCCATTGCTCACGCCGTCGTGGTCAAAAAACACGGCGGCACGATCACCTTTGAGACCG
Source organism: uncultured Planctomycetota bacterium (assembly GCA_963849325.1). Taxonomy (GTDB): domain Bacteria; phylum Planctomycetota; class Planctomycetia; order Gemmatales; family Gemmataceae; genus JAJPHU01. Next base: position 319,590 of record CAWKHF010000001.1, read on the forward strand.
AGGTCGGCCGGGGGACGACCTTCATCATCCGGTTGCCGCTGGCCGAGGAGGCGCAACGATGAAACGAGTCCTGTTCGTGGACGACGAACCGAAGGTGCTGGCGGGACTGCAGCGCATGCTTCGGCCGCTGCGGCACGAGTGGCGGATGACGTTCGCCGCCGGCGGCGCCGAGGCGCTGGCGATGCTGGAGCGCGGCCCGTTCGACGTGCTGGTCACGGACATGCGGATGCCCGGCATCGACGGCCCGCAGTTGCTGGAGGAGGTACGCCGTCGTTTTCCTCATGTCCTCCGCATCGCCCTGACCGGGCAGTACCACGGCGATGCGGTCCAGCGCTCGGCCGCCCTGGCCCACTACCACCTGGCCAAACCGTGCGACCCAGACATGCTCAAGGAGGCCATCGGAAGCGAGATCCTGTCGGAGCCTGAAGCGTAAGCGAAGGGTATTCCTTCGCTTACGCTTCAGGCTCCGAAAGAAGGGTGATCCATGAGCGAGCGAATCCTCTGCGTCGATGACGAGCCGAACGTGCTGGCGGGCTATCGGCGTCAGCTGCGCAAGCAGTTCGACATCGAGGTTGCCCGAGGCGGCGAGGAAGGGCTGGATGCGCTGGCACGCGGCCCGTTCGCGGTGATCGTTTCTGACATGCGCATGCCGGGCCTGAGCGGGGCGCAGTTCCTGGCCCGTGTGCGCGAGGCTGCTCCGGACAGCGTGCGTATGCTGCTGACCGGCTTCGCCGACCAGCAGGCGGCCATCGCCGCCGTCAACGACGGTCACATCTTTCGCTTCCTCACCAAGCCCTGTCCGCCGGAGACGTTCTTGAAGGCCCTCGCCGCCGGCGTGCGGCAATATCGTCTCCTCCAGTCCGAGAAGGAACTATTGGAGCACACCCTGCGGGGCAGCATCAAGGTACTCACGGAGGTGCTGTCGCTGGTCAACCCGTCGGCGTTCGGCCGGGCCGCGCGGGTGCAGCGTCTGGCGCGACGGCTGGCGGAGACACTGCGCCTGGAGGACGTTTGGCGGATCGAGGTGGCGGCCATGCTGTCGCAAATCGGCTGCGTCACCGTGCCCGAACCCGTGCTCGCCAAGGTCTTCCACGATACCGACCTCTGTCCGCACGACCTCGATATGTTCGAGCGCCATCCGCGCATCGGGGCGGAGCTGATCGGAAAGATCCCGCGCCTGGAGTCCGTGGCGGAGATCATCGCCTACCAGGAGAAGCATTTCGACGGCAACGGTCTGCCCGCCGACGACCGCAAGGGATCGGCCATTCCCGTGGGCGCCCGCATCCTCAAGGCGGCCCTCGATTTCGACTGCCTGGAGGCGCGCGAGCACTCGCCGAAGACGGCACTGGAGCGCCTCAAGTACCGCGACGGTTGGTACGACCCGGCCGTTCTCGATGCTCTGGAGCGGATTGCGGAAGAGGAGGCGAGTTACGAGAGCCAGGTACTCCGTGTCGGCGACATGCGCGGCGGCATGATCCTGGCCGAAGACGCCGTCGCCGTCAACGGCGTCATGCTTCTGCGCAAGGGCCAGGAGGTCCGCGAGACCTTGCTCCAGCGCCTGCGCAACCTGTCGGCGAGCGGCTTGATCCGCGAGCCGATCCGCGTGCTGGTGCCGTCTCATCCATGCACCCGTTGAGGGTGACTCGTTTAGCCGCGACGCGCAGCGGAGCGCGGGATTCCCCGCGCTCCGCTGCGCGTCGCGGCTAAACGAGACAAGCTCGACGGAATTACTGGTCCTTCTTCTTCTTGCCGCCGCCCAGGACGCGGATCTCGGTGATCTTGTTGTTGTCGGTGACGATCACGGCCCGGACGCCCTTGTCGCTGATGTTGGAAAACATCTTGTGCTTGAGGCCGCCTTCGATGTCGTCGCCGGCCTCGGCTTTCTTGGTCTCCTTGTTGAACTTGCCCTTGACCACCTTGACGTTGGAGGCGGCCGTCAGCGTTTGCTCGTCGCCCTTCTGGCCCTTGCCCTTGGTCGGGGCGAAGGTGACCTTGTTTCCGTCCACCTTGGTGATGACCGCCCGGATCTCGTCGGCGAAGGCGATGCCGGCGCCCAGAACCAGGACGATCGAGGCAGCGAAGACTTTCCGCAACATACCGTACTCCTTGTAAAACGGCCGCAGTTTGATCCGGCACAACGCCGGGACCATTCTCGAAGTAAGCCCGCGAGTCGGATGGAGGGCGAGGCGGAGGCAGGACCGGCGTCCCGACGGAAACGGACAATCTCCGCGAGACGATGCGCCCGCCTCGGGCAACGGATTAAACCCGCTTGGGGCCGGAAGGTCTCGGCTGGACGTCACAATCTTTTTCAAAAACCCGAGGTGGGCTTCCGCGGGCGTCAGGGACGCGGCAGCGGAGCGGGCGCGTTCTCCGGCGGCGCCGGCCGCGTGAAGTCGATGCGGAACCAGTCGTTGGCGCGGACGTGAATGGGACGGGTGTCCTCGATGGCTTTGCCGGCCGCGTTGGTGTAGCGGACGCTGATCTGGTAGGTGAAGCTCTGACCGGGCGTCAGCGGCGGCGAGACGAACTCCCGAACCGCTCCCGTCTGGCGGGTCATTTCGCCGTCGATGCGAATCTCGGCGTTCTCCGGCACGGCGAGCTGCAAATGGGCGGCGTTATCGGGCGGCGGCGTCTGCCCCGGTATGGCGCCGCCGGGCGCAGCGGCGTAGCCACCGAAGGCCGGTACGGCGACCGGGCCGCCGCCGTAGGGCGGATAGAGACCATATCCGCCCCCGCCATATCCGCCCAGTCCGTAGCCTCCCATCCCCAACCCGCCGGCGCCGAGTCCCCCCAAACCCAACCCGCCGCCCCCGAGACCGCCCAAACCCAACCCACCGAGGCCGAGACCGCCCAGGCCCAGACCGCCTAAACTCAATCCACCTACACCCAGGCCGCCATAACCGTAATACGGCCGATAAAAGCCATAGCCGTAACCGGGATAGCCATAGCCGTGGTTAAACCCGCCGTAGTAGTTGTGGTAATAACCGCCGTGGTAGGGTCCGCCTTGATGGTATCCTCCGTGGTACGGGCCGCCGGGGTGTCCGCCATAACTGCCATGCCCGCCGGCGCCGCCGCCCCCATGTCCGCCGCCGCCGTGTGCGAGGATGGTCGCACTCGTTCCCAGAAACAACGCCGTCGTCATCGTCGCGGTACACAGAAGCGAACCGAGCCGCCCTAACATGGAATGTCCTCCCGGTGTCCGCGGGGCGAAAAGGGCGATACTATACTATTTCACTTGCCGAGAGTGCCGGGGGCCTGCGCCGGAAAGATTCTCGCCTCTTTGTCACGCCGACGGCGGGGAGACCCGGATCGATCCGTGCAATCGTGCGCCTTGATCCCCGCGAACGTCTCGTCTACACTGCGGGAACGCGAGCAGGCCGGGAGTTTCGCCGCGACGCGCAGCGGAGCGCGGGATTCCCGCGCTCCGCTGCGCGTCGCGGCGAAACAGATAGGAGGCCGCCTTGAGCGAGCACCATCACGACCACGACCATACCGAACCGCCCTCCGACTTGGTGTTGCGCGTGCAGGCGCTGGAATCGCTGCTGACCGAGAAGAGCCTGGTCGATCCCGCGGCGCTGGACGTGCTCATCGACGCCTACGAGACGAAGATCGGCCCGCGCAACGGGGCGCGCGTCGTGGCCCGCGCCTGGAGCGATCCGGCGTTCAAGCGGGAGCTGCTGCGGGACGCCACGGCGGCCATCGCCTCCTTGGGCTACGCCGGCCGGCAGGGCGAACACTTGCAGGTGGTCGAGAACACGGCCGAGGTCCACAACCTCGTGGTTTGCACGCTGTGTTCGTGCTATCCGTGGCCGGTGCTGGGACTGCCGCCGGTGTGGTACAAGTCCGCCGCCTACCGCGCCCGCGCTGTCGCCGACCCGCGCGGCGTCTTGCAAGAGTTCGGCACCGCGCTCGGCGCCGGCGTCGAAGTCCGCGTGTGGGACTCCACCTCGGAGGTGCGTTACCTGGTGCTGCCGGAACGTCCGTCCGGCACCGACGGCTGGAACGAGGAACAGCTCGCCGCCCTGGTGACGCGCAACGCCATGATCGGCGTCGAAAAGGCGCGGTCGCCGCAAGAAGTCGGGAGGGAGGCATGAACGGCGGGCACGACCTGGGCGGCATGCACGGTTTCGGTCCCCTCGACGCCGAACCGGAGGGCCGCGAGCCGGTCTTTCATGCCGACTGGGAAAAGCGTGTGTTCGCCCTGGTGCGCGCGACCGGGGCGCTGGGACGATGGAACAGCGACAAGACGCGCCATGCCCGCGAGCGTCAGCACCCCGCCGATTATCTGCGGCACAGTTACTACGAAAACTGGTTGGCGGGCCTGGAGACGCAGTTGCGCGAGACGGGCCTGGTAACGGCGGAGGAGTTGGCGACCGGCAAGGCGGCGGGGTTGGCCGACGAGGACGTGCGCCGGCGTCGCCTGACGGCGGAAGAGGCCGCCGCGTCCGTGGCTCGCGGTGCGCCGGCGACGATGCCGGCCGACACCGCTCCGCGTTTCGGACTCGGCGACCGCGTTCGCGCCGTCAATCGGCACCCGGCCGGCCACACGCGCCAGCCGCGTTACGTCCGCGGACGCGCCGGCGTCATCCACGAGTATCACGGCACCCACGTCTTCCCCGACCTCAGCGCCGAGGGGGTGCGGGTGGGCCGGCACTTGTATACCGTGCGCTTCGAGGCGGCGGAACTGTGGGGCGAAAGCGCCAACGGCAACAGCGCCGTCTACGTCGATCTGTGGCAAGACTACCTGGAGCCTGCCTGATGCCGTCTCCTTCTGTTGCGATCCACGATCTTCCGGCGCTGCCGCGCGACGCGGACGGGCCGGTCTTTCAGGAACCGTGGCAGGCGCACGCCTTCGCCCTGACCGTGCGTCTGTCGGAGTCTGGTTGTTTCACCTGGTCGGAATGGACCGCGTTTCTCAGTCGGGAGATCCAGGCGGCGCGGCAACGGGGCGACCCGGACTCGGGCAATACCTACTACCAGCACTGGCTCAACGCCCTGGAACGATTGTGCGTCGCCAAGGGATTGGTGGGCGACGCGGACATGCGGCAGCGCAAGGAGCAATGGCGCCGCGCCTATCTTCATACGCCGCACGGTCGGCCGATTGAGTTGTCGGCCGGACAAACCGAGCCGCGACCGTAAGGGAGCGGGCACAACCGTTCCCTTACGGTCGCGGCTCGGACAGTCGCGGCTCGGTTGGGTCGGCTCGCTCAGGAATTGGTCGGCGGCGATCCTCCCCCGCTATCTGGGCCGCCGCGCCGCCTCCGCTCTCCGGACTCCGATTTCCAGTGGCGCCACGGCCGAAGGGACGGATTGCGTGCCAGCACCGCCCCCGTGGCGATCGAAGCCACCGAGGCCACGATGCCGGCGACGATCTTCAGCGTCTGCCGGCGCGACGGCTTCGACGAGGGCAGGGCTACCGAGGGCACGCCGCCCGAGGACGGCGTGGCCTTGGCGCCGGCAGCGCGCACCGTCCCGCGCTTCTGGCAGACGCGACACAGGATCACCTTGTTGGCCAGGTCGTCGGCGACCTCGTAGCCGGCCTTGCAATTCGGACACTCAAACTTCACCGCCATGACTCGTCCCTCACCGGATGTACGGCCCGCGGCTCGATGGATCGCTCGCCGCGCACCTTTCATCATAGTAATGTAAGGAGGCGTCGATGAGAAGAGCGTGAATTCGCGCGACGCCGCGCCGGTAAATGTTTTGACAGTCTCTCGTCACGCGAATAGACTTTCCTCAATTCGCCTTGCGGAAACGGTCCCCTTGGAGTACGACGGTTTCTGGGGACCAACGGAGCGGAAACGTCCACAAAGTAGCGAGAAGAGGCGGCCGGCAGCGTCCGCCGGGAACGAGTGAGGAGAACGCGGCATGCTCCCTTCCAGGCAACTGGACAGCACCGGGCTGGAGGAAGCCTACTATCGGCTGTTTCGTGAGTTCTTCGACAAGGCCGAGAAGAAGCGGCGCTGGTCGCTGCGCGACGACATCCCCTGGGACCAGGTCAACCGCAACCTCAACCCGGCCATCGCCGACGTGCTGGAGACGTTCTGCGCCGTCGAGCTGTATCTGCCCGACTACATCGACAAGGCCATGCCGATGCTGCGCAAGAGCCGCGGCCGAGCCTGGTTCCACGCCAACTGGGGCTACGAGGAAGCCAAACACTCGATGGCGATGGGCGATTGGCTGATCGCCTCCGGCCAGCGCACCGAGGACGATTTCGCGCACCGTCGAGACGCAGGTCGGCGAATACGTGTGGGAGTTGCCGCACGATAGTCCCATCGGCATGGTGATGTACGGCATGTGTCAGGAGCTGGCCACCTTCTTGCACTATCGCAACCTGCGGCAATGCGTCGAGAACGACGCTGTCGGCGATCCCGCCCTGTCGAAGCTGCTCACCCTCATCTGCGTCGATGAACGCTCGCACCACGACTTCTACAAGCAAGTGTCGAAGATGTACCTGGAGCGCGACCGCGCCGGCACCATCGAGGCGCTGCGCCGCGTCGTCCACACCTTCAAGATGCCGGCCGTCGATATGCTGGCCAACAGCCGTCAGCGCGTGCAGGCCATCCGCGAACTGAAGATATTCGACGAGGACGTTTTCTTCACTGAGGTCGTTCGGCCGATCCTGGACGTGCTCGGCATCGCCTGGTCGGAGTTCCGCCAGCGCAAACCGAATCGTCGCTCCATCTCCACGCCCTCCCTCCCCTGACGTTTTTGTCCGAGCCTGAAGCGTAAGCGAAGAGAACGGCAACCTTCTTCGGTTGCCGTTCTCTTCGCTTACGCTTCAGGCTCGGATTAGTCGGCGTCTCCGGATCTCCCCTCTTGGACGCCGGCCCGACCCGCAATAAGATGAACTCCGCAGGGTGCCGGCGTGTCTTTTCCCTGGAGCGCGGCGAACCGCTGGAAAGCGGGCGAACGGGGTCCGGTTGTAGGGGAATTTCGGCTTGCAACGCTTATGCCGCCTTCCTATACTTACTCTTTCCGCACGGGGGGGCTTGCTAGCGTAGCTCAACGGCAGAGCTCCGGTTTTGTAAACCGGCGGTTGTGGGTTCGACTCCCACCGCTAGCTTCCGCAGGTGAAACAAGCGGGAACGTGCGGCATCTCCCCCAGACGGTCTGGTGTTGGAGGAGCGACAACGGGCAGATGGCCGAGCGGCCAATGGCACCAGACTGTAAATCTGGCGGACTCCGTCCTACGCAGGTTCGAATCCTGCTCTGCCCATATGTAAAACCGTTGATGCAATGCGGGTGTAGCTCAATGGCTAGAGCTCTTGCCTTCCAAGCAAGACGTTGTGGGTTCGACTCCCATCGCCCGCTTTATGGATGAGCAGCCCCTAAGACGTTGTCCGAAATGTAAGGTGATGAAGCCGGTTACCGACTTTCACCTGCGAAGTACAGGGCGGAGGCAGAGTTATTGCCAGCCCTGCCTTCTCGCTTACTGCCAGGAGTATTATCGTAAGAACAAAGCGGTTTACGTTGCCCGCTCTATTCAATATCTGAAAAAAATTAAAGAGCTTCTTCGTTCCGCAAAGAAGAAGCCCTGTGCGGACTGTGGGCGGCAATACCCGTATTATGTGATGGACTTCGATCACCGTAATGGAGAAACCAAGCTGTTCAACGTGTCGGAATTGAATGGACATCGGCGGACCTCAAGGCGAAAACTCTTGGCCGAGATCGCCAAATGCGATGTGGTTTGCGCGAACTGCCACCGAATCCGGACTTTCGAGCGGCGAATGAAAAAGGTAGATAAAGGAGAGACTTAGGCTGCTGTAGCTCAATGGTAGAGCACCACATTGGTAATGTGGAGGTTTTGGGTTCAACTCCCAGCAGCAGCTCTTTGGTTTGGCGAACGTTATCACCCGGCTCTCGGACGGCCTCCGGGGCCCTTGCTTTGAAACCAAGCGGAGGAACGATGGCTAAGGAAGTCTTTTCGCGGACCAAGCCGCACGTCAACGTGGGCACCATCGGCCACATCGACCACGGCAAGACCACGCTGACCGCCGCCCTGGTGATGCGCTCGGCGTTTAAGAACAAGATCACCACCTTCAAGGGCAAGAAAGTCGAAGACCCGGCGGCCGAGTGTACAAGGACATCGCCAAGGGCGGCACCGAGCGCGACGATCTCAAGACCGTCACCATCGCCGTGGCCCACGTCGAGTACGAGACGCCCAACCGCCACTACGCCCACATCGACTGCCCCGGCCACGCCGACTACATCAAGAACATGATCACCGGCGCCGCCCAGATGGACGGCGCCATCCTCGTCGTCGCCGCCAACGACGGCCCCATGCCGCAGACGCGCGAGCACATCCTGCTCGCCCGCCAGGTCGGCGTGCCGCGCATCGTCGTCTCCCTGAACAAGGTCGACACCGTCGATGACCCCGAGTTGCTCGAACTGGTCGAGATGGAAGTGCGCGAACTGCTCAGCAAGTACGAGTTCCCCGGCGACGAGGTGCCGATCGTCCGCGGCAACGCCCTGGCGGCCATGCAGTCGGCCGGCAAGGACGACGCCGCCGTGCAAGTGCATCGACGACCTGATCGACGCCCTGGACACCTACATCCCCACGCCGGAGCGCGCCGAGGACAAGCCGTTCCTGATGTCCATCGAGGACGTCTTCTCGATCAAGGGCCGCGGCACGGTCGGCACCGGCCGTATCGAGCGCGGCAAGTGCAAGGTCGGCGACGAAGTCGAGATCATCGGCCTGATGAAGGCGCCGCGCAAGACCGTCGTCACCGGCGTCGAGATGTTCAACAAGACGCTGGAGTACGGCGTGGCCGGCGACAACGTCGGCGTGCTGCTGCGCGGCATCGAGCGCACCGACCTGGAGCGCGGCCAGGTGTTGGCCAAGCCCGGCTCGATCACGCCGCACACCAAGTTCGAGGCGCAGGTGTACGTGCTGTCCAAGGACGAAGGCGGCCGGCACACGCCGTTCTTCACCGGCTACCGGCCGCAGTTCTACTTCCGCACCACCGACGTGACCGGCAACTGCACGCTGCCGGAGGGCATCGAGATGTGCATGCCCGGCGACAACGTCAAGATGACGGTCGAGCTGATCGCCGATTCGCCGATCGCCATGGACGAGGACCTGCGTTTCGCCATCCGCGAGGGCGGCCGCACCGTCGGCTCCGGCGTCGTCACCAAGATCTTGGCTAAGCCGCGTGCGTAGCACCGCAGGCCGCAAGCGGCGGAGAGCGATCATGCGCGAATACGTCTGGCTGGAATGCACCGTCTGCGGGGCGCGGAACTACCGCACCGAGAAGGAGACGCGCGGGGCCAACCGGCTCGAACTGAAGAAGTTCTGCCGCAAGGAACGCAAGCACACCCCGCACAAGGAATCGCGGAAGAAGTAGGGAGTCAGGGGTCAGAAAAGATAAAGCGAGGAACCGTGCATCGGCTGTCTTTGTCTTTTCTGACCCCTGACCCCTGCGGAAGGGGTGTAGCTCAATTGGTAGAGCACTGGTCTCCAAAACCAGCGGTTGAGCGTTCGAGTCGCTCCGCCCCTGTTTCGCAGCGGGTTGGCCGGGCGCCGCTGGGGGCCAACCCCCACGCCAGGAGGGTCGGGGCCGGCGGCGCCACGCGGAGATGAAACCGGCAGGGTCGCCGGCAGCCTTCATCTCCACCTTTTTTCTCAGGACAGGAACTGTCATGGCCGTGGCCGTCAAGAACACGCCGGAAGTCGCCTCGGGGAGCCTGCTCGACCGCATGGCGGTGGCCAGCCTCGCCGGGACGGCGTACGCGCTGGGCACGCTCGGGATCGTCTTCTACCTGGTGCCGTCCCTGTGGCAGTCGCTGGGCTGGGAAGGCATCGTCTCCGTCACCGTGCGCGGCCTGCTCCAGCTGGCCGTGCTCGGCGGGTTGATCGTCTTCGGCGTCCGCCTGCTGGGACCGAAGGCGCTGCCCGGCGTTCGCGCCGGCATCTTCATCGGCCTCGCCGGTTTTCTGACCATGCTGCTGCTGACGCGCTGGGCCAGCCTGTGGATCGAATACGGCAGCTTCCAGCGCGGCCTGTACGGGCCTTCGGTCGGCGCCATCCTCACGGCCGTCGTCGGCGTGGCCCTGCTGGTGCTGGGCATCCGTCTGTTTCTGCGGCCGGCAACCGAGAAATCTCTGGTGCGGCTGGAGGACCAGGGCTGGTTCACGCCTCGGCCTACAAGGCGCTGCAAGGGCTGCGCGTCCGCCGCGGCACGATCTTCGGCATTCTCCTTCTGGTGGGCGCCGGCATCTGGACCCTGCTGATGCACAACACGCTCCGCAAGGGCCCGCCCGACTGGCAGCTCAACATCCCCTTCACCGGCCGCGTCACCGTCTACAACACCGGCGACGTGGGGGCGGAGTTGGAGAAGCGCTACCCCGGTAAGGATTACTTCGACCCGGCCTACTTCGTGAAGGTCGGCGAGCCGAACGACGCCGATCTCCAGGCCGGAGACGTTGTCTCGCGGGCCGAGTTCGAGAAGACGGTCAAGGCGCTGCGAGCGGAGAACAAGACGCCGCCGACGGAAGCCAAACCCGACCTGCTCGTCGTCGATCAATACACCTTGAAGGAAATCAACCAGACCATCGACCCGGCCACGCACGTGAAGATTTTCCAGCCGGGCGCCTCGGATTTCCAGACCAACCAGATCGTGGACACCGCCACGTTCAACGAGGCCAAGCGCGAGTTCAAGGACGACCCGCCGATCGCGGTGGCGCCGCAGCCGGCCAGCGGGCCGACCACGTTGCGCGCCCTGACGCTGCTGCCGGCGATGCAGTTCAGCGTGCCGCTGCTGCTGTTGGCCCTGTCGCTGTGGCTGGCCTGGCGCGTGGTCAACATGCCGGCCTTCGCCGACTTCCTCATCGCCACCGAAGCCGAGATGAACAAGGTATCGTGGACCACGCAGCGACGGCTGGTGCAGGACACCATCGTCGTGCTGGTCACGGTGGTGCTGATGGCCTTCTACCTGTTCAGCATGGACATGGTTTGGAAGCACGTGCTGAGTTGGAAGCCGATCGGGGTGCTGGTGATCCCCGAGGAGACGCCGGAAACGAATGCCAACGTGGAAAACCGACCGTGGTGACGCCCGCCACGAAGCGATCGCCGACCAAGAGTCCGCGCCATGCCAGAAAACGTCTTACCCCCTGATGCCGCTGCCGCGTTGACGCCGTCGGCGCCGCCGGAGTTGGCCCCCGAGGAACCCACGCCGCCGCCGGCCCCTCCTCCCACGGAGGAGCTGCCGGAAGCGACGGCCCCCGCCGAACCCGTTTCCGAGGCGCCCGTCGCCGAGGAACCGTCATCGGCCGACGAGGAGACGCAAGCTCCCGCCGAGCCGGAAGCGCCGCCGGCACCTCCGCCGAGCAACAAACACTGGTACGTCGTCAAGGTGCAGAGCGGCCGCGAGGAGTCGATCAAGGAAGCCATCGAACGCCGCGTCAAGATCGAGGGGCTCGAAGAGTATTACGGCCAGATCGTCATCCCGGTCGAGCGCGTCACCGAGATGCGCAACGGCAAGCGCGTCCAGAAGGAGCGCAAGCTGTATCCGGGCTATTTGATGGTCGAGGTGGAATACAACGACCGAATTCTCTATCTATTTCGAGAGACCTCCGGCGTCGGCGATTTCGTCGGCGGCTCGGTCAATCGAGCGCCGCCGCCGATGTCGGAACGCGAAATCGAGCGGATGCTGCACGGGCAGCAGAAGGGCGGCGAAAAGGCCGAGGAAGGCAAGGTCGTTTACACCAAGCCGCGCTTCGGCATCGGCGACCGCGTCAAGGTCACCGACGGCACCTTCGCCGGCATGGAAGGCGAGGTCAAGGAGTTGCACGAGCAGAAAGGCAGCGTGAGCGTGGAGCTGACGATCTTCGGCCGGCCCGTGCAGGTCGAGTTTGAATACTGGCAGGTGGAGCAAGCGTAACGGAGGGGTCAGGGGTCAGGGGTCAGGGGTCAGTAAAGACAAGTGATACGCATTTGTTTACTGACCCCTGACCCCTGACCCCTGACCCCTGCTAGAAAGGTTGCAGCATGGCGCGACAGGTAACCGCGCAGATCAAGTTGCAGGTGCCCGGCGGCTCGGCGACGCCCGCGCCGCCGGTCGGCCCCGCACTGGGTCAGCACGGCGTCAACATCGGGCAGTTCGTGTCGCAGTTCAACGACCGCACCAAGGAGATGCGCGGCATCACCCTGCCCGTGGTGATCACCGTCTACTCCGACCGCAGCTTCGACTTCATCATCAAGAGCCCGCCGGCGGCGGTGCTGCTCAAGCAGGCGGCCGGCATCCCGCTGGAGAAGAAGAAGGGCGGCGAGGTCATCAACGCCGAGGAGAAGACCAAGGCCAGCGGCAAGTACAAGGGCTTCAAGGTGTCGCCCGCCCAGGTGCGCGAAATCGCCAAGAAGAAATTGCAAGACCTCAACGCCCGCGACGTGGACCACGCCATGCGCATCATCGAGGGCACGGCCCGCAGCCTGGGCCTGGCCGTCGAGGGGTGAGTAACGATTGCCGCTTGCGGCTTAACGGACAGCGCGAAGTCGCAAGCGGCAATTCGTGTGACGAATCGTTTGGCGAAACACACAAGGATCACCGGCCCGGAATGGACAAAGCCATCCCGGCGGGTGAACCTTTGTTGCTTCGTAGCGTCTAACGAGTAACACCATCATGGCGAAGAAACCAGCCGAACGCCCGCCGAACCGACGACGGCAGCGGCCGAACCAGCCGCGACGCCCGCCGCCGCGGAGACCAAGAAACCTCGGGCGCCGCGGACGAAGGAAGCCAAGAGCGCGGCGGCGCCGCGCCGGCTGCCGAGGCGGCCCCCGCCGCCGCGCCGGCGGCCTGCGCCGGCCAGCGCCAAGAAGAAGGGCCAGCAGCCCGGCCATCCGCCGCGCCGCGGCAAGAAGCTGCGCAACAAGCTCAAGAACGATCAGCAGAAGATCGCCAAGGACGGCCCCGCTCCGCTCAAGCAGGCCATCGCCCTGCTCAAGCAGATCAAGCGGGCCAAGTTCGACGAGACCGTCGAGATCCACATGTCGCTCGGCATCGACACGACGCAGAGCGATCAGATGATCCGCGGCAGCGTGCCGCTGCCGCACGGCGTCGGCAAGTCGGTGCGCGTCGCTGGTCTTCTGCCAGGGCGACAACGTCGCCAAGGCCAAGGAGGCCGGCGCCGACTACGCCGGCAGCGACGAGCTCATCAAGAAGATCCAGGGCGAGGGCTGGCTCGATTTCGACGTGGCCCTGGCCACGCAGGACATGATGGGCCAGGTCAGCCGCCTCGGCAAGGTGCTCGGCCCGCGCGGCCTGATGCCGACGCCCAAGGCCGGCACGGTCATCACGGCCGGCACGACGTGGCCGCCGTCGTCCGCGAGTTCAAGGCCGGCAAGGTCGAGTACCGCTCCGACAAGGGCGGCAACGTCCACGCCGGCGTCGGCAAGATGAGCTTCGACGACGACAAGCTGGCCGCCAACATCACCGCCTTCGTCGAGCAGGTCCGCGCCGCCAAGCCGACCGGCGTCAAGGGCCACTACGTCAAGTCGATCACCCTGGCGGCCACCATGACCCCGGGCATCCCGGTCACCATGTGACCCTCGCCGAGCCGCGACCGTCAGGGCGCGGGGCACTCGGCGGGACGACTACGGACTATGGACTTATGAGCAAAGTCATCAAGCAGATGGAAATGGACGCCCTGCGGCAGCACCTTCGAGGGCGTCCGCGACCTGGTGGTGCTGAGCATCAAGGGCCTGAACTGCCAGCTCGACGACACGCTGCGCGCGACGCTGCGCAAGAAGAACATCCGCCTGCAAGGTGGTCAAGAACAGCCTGACGCGGCGGGTCTTCGACGAGCATCGGCATCCACATCGACGCCGATTCGCCGTACTGGAAAGGGCCGACCACGGTGGCCTGGGGCGCCAACAGCATCGCCGAGCTGAGCCGGGCCATCGACGAGCGAGTTGAAGAAGTCCAAGACTGCCCCACAGTACAAGGACAAGGTCGCCGTCAAGGGCGCCATCGCCGACGGCCAGCTCGTCAGCTTCGAGCTGGCCCTGAAGATGCCGACCCGCGAGGAGGCCATCGGCCAGATCCTCGGCGCTATCCTCGGGCCGGGTTCGGCGATCGCCGGCTGCTTGACCGGGCCGATCGCGCAGGTGGCCAGCCAGATTCAGACGATCAGCGAAAAGAAGGAAGAAGCGGCCGCGGAGGCCGCCCCCGCCCCCGCGGCGGGATGAAAATGTTCGTTTAGCCGCGACGCGCAGCGGAGCGCGCGACTCTCCCGCGCTCCGCTGCGCGTCGCGGCGAAACCGGATTGACCCACAGGCTATTACGCAAGCCGCTGCTCCGCTTCAAGCAGCAACCGCATCAGGAAAGGACCAGACGCAATGGCTGAAGGAAATGGGACCAGCTTCGCCGCCGACATCACGGAGCTGGGCGACAAGATCGCGGCCTTGACCATCACCAAGGCCGTCCAGCTCAAAGACTACCTCAAGGAGAAGTACAAGATCGAACCGGCCGCCGGCGGCGTCGTCATGGCCGGTCCCGCCGGTCGCCGCCGGCCCGGCCGAGAAGCCGCCCGAGCAGACCGAGTTCACGGTCGTCCTCGAAGGACTGGCCGACCCGGCCAAGAAGATCAACGTCATCAAGGTCGTCCGCGAGATCACCAACCTCGGCCTCAAGGAGGCCAAGGAGCTGGTCGAGGGCGCCCCAAGCCGGTCAAGGAGAACATCGCCAAGGACGAGGCCAACACCATCAAGAAGAAACTGGAGGAAGGCGGCGCCAAGGTGAGCTTGAAGTAAAAATTTTCCGGATCGAAACGACCTGCCGTGTCCAGCGAAAAGCCGGTAAAAACAGGCGAAAAATGGGAGGCGCGACCGTCGAGACGGACGCCCCACCCACCTGGGGCCGGTTTTTCCCTTTGCATTTATCGTGCCTTTGTGTTGAAATAGACAGGCTTGCTCTCCGTATCCTGGAGTTGAGGCGTGGCGACGATCGCTCGGCGGTAGCTCGGATGTCCCGCCGGGCGCGTACGGAAACTGGAATACAGCGTGCCACCAGTCAGCCTTTCCCCTCGCCCCCGGGTGTTCACGGGCCAGGCCATGTGCCTGGCTATGTTCGCGCGCCATCCGGGTAACGACAGGAGTATCATCAGGAACAGACCCGTTGGAGGCCCCGCTCCGCGGCGGCAAACAGGGCCGTTCGCCGCCGACCTTCTCGCGGCGCCTCCACCATCGACTCCGGCATCCTGGAACGACCATCCGCAGACCATCCGACGGCCGGACGCCGAGCCGGCCCGGTGACTCGACGCGGCCCCAAGCGATAGCACCGTGCCCCAGCGGCTCGCGCCTGTCCGTATCCGTTAGCCTTTTGGGAGGAGCACCCCTTATGCCCGTCCCCGCTGTTCGCACCATCATCCCCGACGACATCCGCAACTTCGGCCGCTTCGGCGACACCGCCAAGGTGCCGCCGCTGACGGCCATCCAGACGCGCTCCTACGACCGCTTCCTGCAACTGGATACGCCGCCCGACAAGCGCACGCCGACCGGCCTGGAAGGCGTCCTGCGCGAAATCTTCCCCATCAAGAGCTACGACAACACGCTGTCGCTGGAATACCTGCGCTACGAACTGGGCAAGCCGCGCTACGGCCCCGACGAGTGCCGCCAGCTTCGCCTGACCTATGGCCGGCCCTTCCGCGTCTGGCTGCGCCTGAGCAAGGAACAGCCGGTCGAGGAGGAGGTCTACCTCGGCGACATGCCCATCATGATCGGCGGCGGCGAGTTCATCATCAACGGCGCCGAGCGCGTCGTCGTCAGCCAGCTGCACCGCTCGCCCGGCGTCGATTTCGTCGTCGAGACCGAGGCCAGCGACAAGAAACTGCACTCCTGCCGCATCATCCCCGAGCGCGGCAGCTGGATCGAGATCAACGTCACCAAGAAGGACACCCTCGGCGTTCGCATCGACCAGTCCGGCAAGTTCTCGTCCATGACGCTGCTGCGCGCCATGGACCCGGCCTACTCGACCGACGCCGACATCATCCGGGCCTTCTACCCGACCGAGACGATCAAGACCAACAGCCAGGACAACCGCGCCAAGATCGACGGGCGGCCGTCGCCGTCGGCGACGTGATCGACCCGGAGACGCGGCGAGGTCTACCTCGAAAGCGGCGAGACCTTCACCGAGGAGAAGCTCGACGTCATCTTCGCCAGTCCCGTCGCCGAGGTGACGATCCTCACGCAAGCATCAAGGATCCGCTCATCCTCACGTCGCTGAACGAGGACCGACCAGCACGCACGAGGAGGCGCTGCTGAAGATCTACCAGCGCCTGCGGCCGGGCAATCCGCCGCAGCTGGAGAAGGCCAGCGAGCTGTTCAAGGAGAAGTTCCAGGACCCCAACCGCTATCGGCTGGGCAAGGTCGGCCGTTTCCGCATCAACCGCAAGTTCGACCAGGACATCGAAGAGTCGGAGATGACGCTGCGGGCGCTGGACTACCTCAACGCCATCCGCTACATCATGAAGCTGCGCGCCGGCGAGGGCCACATCGACGACATCGACCACCTCGGCAATCGCCGCGTCCGCACCATCGACGAGCTGGCCGCCGACGAGCTGCGCAAGGGCTTCCTCAAGCTGCGCCGCACCGTGCAGGAGCGCATGTCCATCCGCGATCAGCAGGACATGACGCCGCGCTCGCTCATCAACCCCAAGTCGATCTCGGCGGCCATCGAATACTTCTTCGGCCGCGGCGAGCTGAGCCAGGTCGTCGATCAGACCAATCCGCTGTCGCAGTTGACGCACGAGCGGCGTCTGTCGGCCCTGGGGCCGGGCGGCCTCAATCGCAAGCGGGCCGGCTTCGACGTGCGCGACGTCCACATCTCGCACTACGGCCGCATCTGCCCCATCGAGACGCCCGAAGGCACCAACATCGGCCTGATTTCGCACCTGTCGATCTTCGCCGGCGTGGACGAATACGGCTTCCTGATCACGCCGTATCGCACGGTCAAGCACCGCAAGCTGACCGACGAAGTGCAAGCAGCTGCGCGCCGACGAGGAATCGCTGGCCCACCTGGCGCCGGCCGACGCTCCGACCGACGGCCAAAAGATCACTCAGGAACGCATCATCGCCCGCTTCGGCGGCGACTTCGCGTCGATTCCCTCCGACCAGGTGCAGTACATCGACATCAGCCCCAAGCAGATGGTCGGCGTCTCGGCCGGCCTGATCCCGTTCCTCGAACACGACGACGCCAACCGGGCGCTGATGGGTTCCAACATGCAGCGCCAGGCGGTGCCGCTGCTCGTCACCGAACCGCCGCATCGTGGCCACGGGCCTGGAGAAGGACGTCGCCTACAACAGCGGCATGGTCGTGCGGGCCGAGAAGGGCGGCACCGTCACCTACGTCGATGCCCAGCACATCCGCGTCGATGAGCGCGAGTACGTGCTGCGCAAGTTCACCGGACTCAACGAGCACACCTGCCTCAACCAGAAGCCGATCGTCAAGGTCGGCCAGAAGGTCAAGGAGGGCGACGTCCTCGCCGACGGGGCGGCCACGCACAAGGGCGAGCTGGCCCTGGGCCGCAACGTGCTGGTCGCGTTCATGTCGTGGGACGGCTACAACTTCGAGGACGCCATCATCATCAGCGAAAGGCTGGTCGAGAAGGACACCTACACCTCGATCCACATCGAGGAGTTCGAGATCGAGATCCGCGAGACGAAGCTGGGCAAGGAGGAGTTCACCCGCGACATTCCCAACGTCTCGCCCAAGGCGCTGTCCAACCTCGACGAGTACGGCATCGTCCGCATCGGCACGTTCGTCCAGCCCGGCGACATCCTGGTCGGCAAGGTGTCGCCCAAGTCCAAGAGCGAGCTGACGCCGGAGGAGAAGCTGCTGCACGCCATCTTCGGCCGGGCCGGCGAGGACGTCAAGAACGACAGCCTCGACGTGCCGTCCGGCGTCGAGGGCATCGTCATCGACACGCAGCGCTTCAGCCGGCGGGCGTCGCATGTCCGAGGACGAGAAGAAGGCCTTCGACAAGGAGCAGAAGGAGATGGAGCACCGCTTCAACAAGCAGATCGCCGACCAGTTCCGGGCCATGATCGCCGAGCTGGGCGGCGTGCTGGAGAAGCACGTGCTCAAGGACACGCTCAGCAACAAGACGCTCGGCCAGGACAAGGACGACAAGGCGAGTCGTCGAGCAGGCCCAGTCGTTCCGGCTGGACCACCTGGACATCCGCAGTCCCGAACGCAAGAAGCAGTGCCAGGAGATCTACCAGCCGGCACAAGGAGCGGCTCGACTTCCTCTTCGACGACAAGGAGCGTCGGCTCAACTCGCTGAAGCGCGGCGACGAGCTGCCCAGCGGCGTGCAGCAGATGGTCAAGGTGTACGTCGCGACCAAGCGGCAGATCTCGGTCGGCGACAAGATGGCCGGGCGGCACGGCAACAAGGGCGTCATCTCCAAGATCCTGCCCGTCGAGGACATGCCGTACATGGCCGACGGGACGCCGGTGGACATCCTGCTCAATCCGCTGGGCGTGCCCAGCCGTATGAACGTCGGCCAGATCCTCGAAACGCACCTGGGCTGGGCGGCGCAGAAGCTCGGCTTCAAGGCCGTCACGCCGGTCTTCGACGGGGCGACCGAGGAGGAGATCCGCAAGTGTCTCAAGGAGGCCGGCATCTCCGAGACGGGCAAGACGTACCTGTACGACGGCCGCACCGGCGATCGCTTCGAGCAGCCGGTCACGGTCGGCTACATCTACATGCTCAAGCTGCACCACCTGGTCGACGACAAGGTGCATGCCCGGGCGACGGGGCCGTACTCGCTCATCACGCAGCAGCCGCTGGGCGGCAAGGCCCGCTTCGGCGGCCAGCGCTTCGGCGAGATGGAAGTGTGGGCGCTGGAAGCCTACGGCGCCGCCTACATCTTGCAGGAATTGCTGACGGTCAAGTCCGACGACGTGGAGGGCCGGACCAAGATTTACGAGTCGATGGTCAAGGGCGAGAACACGCTGGAAGCCGGCACGCCCGCCAGCTTCGACGTGCTCACCAACGAGATCCGCGGCCTGGCGTTGAACATGCAGTTGGAGAAGAAAAGAATCTAACAGTGGTTAATGGCTAGTGGTTAGTGGTTAGTGAAGAAAGCGATCTTCACTAACCACTAACCACTAGCCACTAACCACTATATTGGGGGAGGGCGGACCATGAGTAACGGCGACATCAACTACGACCGCATCAACGACTACGGGGCGGTGCGCATCAGCCTGGCCAGCCCGCACGACATCCGCTCCTGGTCGTTCGGCGAAGTCAAGAAGCCGGAGACGATCAACTACCGCACCTACCGTCCCGAAAAGGACGGCCTGTTCTGCGAACGCATCTTCGGGCCGGAGAAGGACTGGGAGTGCGCCTGCGGCAAGTACCGCGGCATGAAGTACAAGGGCATGATCTGCGACCGCTGCGGCGTCAAGGTCACGCACAGCCGCGTCCGCCGCAAGCGCATGGGCCACATCGAGCTGGCCGCGCCGGTCGTCCACATCTGGTTCTTCAAGGCCATGCCGTCGCGCCTGGGCACGCTGCTGGACATGAAGACGACCAGCCTGGAGAAGATCATCTACTTCCAGGATTACGTCGTCACCGATGTCGGCGATACGCCGCTGAAGGCCCGACAGCTGCTGACCGAAGAGGACTTCCGCAAGGCCCGCGAGAGCTACGGCGACAGCTTCGAGGCCGACATGGGCGCCGAGGCCGTCAAGAAGCTGCTCGAAGGACTCAACCTCGTCGATCTGGCCGCCGAGCTGCGGCAGAAGCTCGACGACGAGAACAAGAAGGACAAGCCGTCCAAGCAGAAACAGCGCGACCTGGTCAAGCGCCTCAAGGTGGTCGAGTCGCTGCGCGACAGCGGCCTGGGCGGCCCGCAGAACAAGCCGGAATGGATGGTCCTGGAGTGCATCCCGGTCATCCCGCCGGACCTGCGGCCGCTCGTGCTGCTGGACAGCGGCAACTTCGCCACCAGCGATTTGAACGACCTCTATCGTCGCATTATCAACCGCAACAACCGCCTCAAGAAGCTGGTCGATCTCAACGCCCCCGAGGTCATCATCCGCAACGAGAAGCGGATGCTGCAGCAGTCGGTCGATGCCCTGTTCGACAACAACCGCTGCAAGCGGCCGGTGCTCGGCTCCAGCAATCGGCCGCTGAAGTCGCTGACCGACATGATTAAGGGCAAGCAGGGCCGCTTCCGCGAGAACCTGCTGGGCAAGCGCGTCGATTACTCGGCCCGCTCCGTCATCGTCGTCGGGCCGGAACTGAAGCTGCACCAGTGCGGTCTGCCCAAGAAGATCGCCCTGGAGTTGTTCCAGCCGTTCATCATCCGCCGCCTCAAGGAACTGGGCCACGCCGACACCATCAAGTCGGCCAAGAAGATGCTCGAACGCAAGGAAGAGCAGGTCTGGGACATCCTCGAAGAGGTCATCAAGAACCATCCGGTGCTGCTCAACCGGGCGCCGACGCTGCACCGCATGGGCATCCAGGCGTTCGAGCCGACGCTGATCGAGGGCAACGCCATCCGCATCCATCCGCTGGTGTGCAAGGGCTTCAACGCCGACTTCGACGGCGATCAGATGGCCGTGCATCTGCCGCTGTCGATCGAGGCGCAGGTCGAGGCGACCGTGCTGATGATGTCCACCAACAACATCTTCAGCCCGGCCAACGGCCAGCCCATCATCAGCCCGTCGCAGGACATCGTCATGGGCTGCTACTACCTGACGGCGACGCGCGGCGACCTCGGCGAGTCCGGCGAGGCCGGCGAGGGCAAGATCTTCGCCAACGTCCACGAAGTGTTCACCGCCTTCGCCCAGAAGAAGCTCGGCGTCCACGCCCGCATCTACGTCCGCCTGCCGATCGAGAAGAAGGTCATCAGCGAGATCAAGGTGGACAAGAGCAAGATCGCGCGTCGAGGAAGTGCCGCGCAAGTCGAGCGGCCTGGTCTTCACCACGGTCGGCCGCGTGTTGTTCAACGACATCCTCAACTCGAAGATGGCCTTCTACGACCTGGCCCTGTCGAGCAAGCACCTGGCCCGCATCATCGCCGACTGCTATCAGCTGCTCGGCCGCCGCGAGACGATCGAACTGCTCGACCGCATGAAGGACCTCGGTTTCCGCGAATCGACGCGCTCCGGCCTGTCGTTCGCCACCGACGATCTGCGGACGCCGGCCAACAAGGAGAAGGTGCTCAACGAGACCGAGAAGAAGGTCGATTACTTCCGCAAGCAGTACGATCGCGGCAACATCACCGAGGTCGAGCGCTACAACAACGTCATCGACCTGTGGACGCACGCCCGCGATCAGATCACCGATCAGATGATGGAGGACCTGCGCAACGATCATCGCAAGGACGAGTCGGGCCATCTGCGGCCGTACCTCAATCCGATCTACCTGATGGCCAACTCCGGTGCCCGCGGCGGCACCGAGCAGATCCGCCAGTTGGCCGGCATGCGCGGCCTGATGGCCAAGCCCAACGGCACCATCATCGAGACGCCCATCAAGGCCAACTTCCGCGAGGGTCTGAGCGTGCTGGAGTATTTCAGCTCGACGCACGGCGCCCGCAAGGGGTTGGCCGACACGGCCCTGAAGACGGCGGACTCCGGCTACCTGACGCGCAAGCTGGCGGACGTGGCCCAGAACGTCGTCGTCACCATGCACGACTGCGGCACCACGCAGGGCGTCAGCAAGGGCGTCGTCTACAAGGGCGAGCAGATCGAACGGCCGCTGTCCGAGACGATCCGCGGCCGGGTCAGCCGCAACACCATCACCGATCCGGTGTCCGGCCAGGACGTCGTCAAGGAGAACGAGATGATCTCCTGGGAGGCGGCGCGCAAGATCGAGTCGATGGGCATCGACAAGATCCTGGTCCGTTCGCCGATGACGTGCCAGGCCGCCCTGGGCGTGTGCCGGCTGTGCTACGGCATGGACCTGGCCACCGGGACGCTGGTCGAGGAGGGCATGGCGGTGGGCATCATCGCCGCCCAGTCGATCGGCGAGCCGGGCACGCAGTTGACCATGCGTACCTTCCACATCGGCGGCGTCGTCAAGCGCGAGATGGGCGAGTCGGAGGTCAAGGCCAAGAAGACCGGCATCGTCCGCTACGAGCGCATCACGGACGTGCTCAACGACAAGGGCGAACGCATCGCCCTGGCCCGCAACGGCGAGATCAAGATCGTGGCCCCCCGGGCGGCCGGCAGCAAGGACGAGAAGGAGCTGGAGAGCTACGCCGTGCCCAACGGGGCCGTGCTGCATGGTCGAGAACGGCCAAACGGTGCAGGAACGGCAAGTGCTGTGCAAGTGGGACCCGCACATCACGCCCATCGTCGCCGAGTTCAGCGGCGTCATCCGCTTCGACGAAATCGTCGAGGAGCAGACGCTGAAAAAGGAACGCGACGAAGCGACCGGCGCCGAGCGCTGGGTCATCATGGAGCACAAGGGCGACCTGCATCCGCAGATCATCATCGAGGACGAGCGCGGCCAGATCCTGGCCACCTACTACATGCCGGAGAAGGCGTTCCTGGAAGTGCGCGAGGGCATGAAGGTGTCGGCCGGCACGCTGTTGGCCAAGACGCCGCGCGAGGTGTCCGGCACGCAGGACATCACCGGCGGTCTGCCGCGCGTCACGGAAATCTTCGAGGCGCGGACGCCGCGCGATCCGGCCAAGATGGCCGAGGTGGCCGGCGTCGTTCGACTGGGCGAGAAGAAGCGCGGCAAGCGCCTCATCTTCGTGCAGCCGGTCGATGACAGCGGCAAGACCATCGGCGAGGAGCGCGAGCATCAGGTGCCGCCCGGCAAGCACCTGTCGGTCCACACCGGCGACCGCGTCAAGGAGGGCCAACGCCTGGTGTTCGGCCCGCTGGTGCCGCACGAGATCCTGAAGATCTCCGGCATCGAAGAAGTGCAGCGCTACCTGGTGCAGGAAGTGCAGTCGGTCTACCGCAGCCAGCGCGTGGACATCGACGACAAGCACATCGAGATCATCGTGTCGCAGATGCTGCGCAAGGTGAAGGTCGAGACGATGGGCGACACCGGCCTGTTGCCCGGCAGCGTCATCGACAAGTTCGCCTTCCGAGCGGTCAACGACCGTCTCAAGGAGTGCGTCCAGGTCAAGGATCCCGGCGACTCGAAGTTCGAGATCGGCAAGATCGTCAGCAAGGAGGTGTTCGAGGAGGAGCGCGGCCGGCTGGAGGCGGACGGCAAGGAGTTGCCGACCTTCACGACGCCGACGCCGGCGACGTGCAGCACGCAGTTGTTGGGCATCACCAAGGCGGCGGTGCAGTCGGACAGCTTCATCTCGGCGGCGTCGTTCCAGGAGACGACCAAGGTGCTGACCGAGGCGGCGCTGGCCGGCAAGGTCGATTACCTGGTCGGCCTCAAGGAGAACGTGATCCTCGGCCATCTGGTTCCGGCCGGCACCGGCTTCCACACGCACCAGGAAGCGGAAGTGCGCCTCAACGCCCCGGCGCGGCGGCCCAGCCCCGACGGCGAGGAGGCCGCCCGCGAGGAGGCCGCCGATCAACTGGAAACGGCCGGCGCCACCGAGTAAGTTGTCAGTTGTCAGTGAAGACAGCCCGGTGTACGGTCTTCACTGACAACTGACAACTGACAACTGACAACTGCGGACGACAACTGAGTCTTGACCGATGGCCCGGTTGATACTACCGTAATCTCTTTACGATTTCCTCGGACCTCCGACCTCATCAGGAAAAGGCCGACGATGCCGACGATCAACCAGTTAGTCCGCAAGCCGCGCGTGCAGCAGTATCGCCGGCCGAAGCATCCGGCCCTGCACGGCTGTCCGCAGAAAAAGGGCGTCTGCCTGCAGGTCAAGATCATGACGCCCAAGAAGCCCAACTCGGCGCCTGCGCAAGGTGGCCCGCGTCCGCCTGTCCAACGGCGTCGAGGTGACGGCCTACATTCCGGGCGAGGGCCACAACCTGCAGGAGCACTCCATCGTGCTGGTGCGCGGCGGCCGCGTCCGCGACCTGCCCGGCGTCCGCTACCACATCATCCGCGGCGTGCTCGACTCGCAGGGCGTCGCCGACCGCAAGCAGGCGCGCTCCAAGTACGGCGCCAAGCGCGAAGGCAAGTAAGGGCGGCCGAGCCGACGACGGCTCGGAAGGAATGGCTCGCCCTTCATCCCTCATCCTTTCAATGAGGAGTGGATGCACGTGATGATGGACCTGAAAGTGACCCTGGATTTTTCCTGTTGCGGCTGCGAGGAGTGTGTGACGGTGACGGTGCAATGCAAAGGGGAATACCCGGCGGGCGAAACGCTGCCCGCCGTCAACGTCCCTGCCCCGGCTGCGGCGCCATCAACCAGCTGTCTTTCGAACCTACGGCACGGTTCGGTCCGTGCGGCCGTGCGTCTGCTATCGGCCACTGCCCGAACCGTCGGTGAACTGAGCGACCCGACTATCCGACCGAGAATCCATCATGGGCAAACGAACCGCCAGTAAAGAGACCCTCGAACAGAACGTCCGCTACACCGGCCACTCCGAATTGGCCATCAAGTTCATCAACTGCCTCATGTGGCAGGGCAAGAAGGCCACCGCCATGCGCATCTTCTACGGCGCCCTGGACCAGATCAAGAAGCGCATGCCCGACGCCGACCCGATCGACGTGTTCACCCAGGCGGTCGAGCACGTCAAGCCGAGCGTCGAGGTGCGCTCCAAGCGCGTCGGCGGCGCCACCTACCAGGTGCCGATGCAGGTCAACCGCAAACGGCAGCAGAGCCTGGCCATCCGCTGGATCATCGACGCCGCCCGCAACAAGTCGGGCCGGCCGATGTTCCTGCGCCTGGCCGACGAGCTGATGGCCGCCTACCGCCGCGAGGGCGAGGCCATGACCAAGCGCGAAAACACCATCAAGATGGCCGAGTCGAACAAGGCGTTCGCCCACTTCGCCTGGTAACGGTCGGCGCAGTCATCGACTCTGTTTAGCCGCGACGCGCAGCAGAGACGCGGGAGACTCCCGCGCTCCGCTGCGCGTCGCGGTTAAACCTGCAACCGAAAGCCGACTGCCAATGGCCGCTCCCAAGCTCGACCTGAGCCAGATCCGCAACCTCGGCATCATCGCCCACATCGACGCCGGCAAGACCACGACCACCGAGCACCTGCTCTACTACGCCGGCGCCACGCACCAGCTCGGCGGCGT
Organism: uncultured Planctomycetota bacterium; assembly: GCA_963849325.1. Classification (GTDB taxonomy): domain Bacteria; phylum Planctomycetota; class Planctomycetia; order Gemmatales; family Gemmataceae; genus JAJPHU01. The sequence goes on from CAWKHF010000001.1 coordinate 344,727, forward strand.
GGACGAGGGCAACACCGACACCGACTACGACGAGGAGGAGCAGGAGCGCGGCATCACCATCTACAGCGCCTGCATCCCCTTTCAGTGGCGCGACTGCACCATCAACCTCATCGACACGCCCGGCCACGTCGATTTCACCGCCGAGGTCGAACGCAGCCTGCGCGTCCTCGACGGCTGCGTCGTCGTCTTCGACGCCCAGAAAGGCGTCGAGGCCCAGTCCGAAACGGTGTGGCGGCAGGCCGACAAGTACCAGGTGCCGCGCCTGGTCTTCATCAACAAGATGGACGTGGTCGGCGCCAACTTCGCGCAACGCCCTGGAAGCGATCCGCCAGCGCCTGGCCGGCAACCCCGTCGCCGTCAACATCCCCATCGGCAGCGGCTCGGTCAAGGACAGCGCCACGCCGTTTGCGCGGCATCATCGACCTGATCGAGATGAAGGCCCTGTACTTCGACCCCGCCGACCAGGGCAAGACCTTCCGCGCCGAGCCGATCCCCGACAAGCTGCGGCCGCTGGCCCAGGAGTGGCGCGAGAAGCTGTTCGACGAGCTGACCGAGCACGACGAACAGGACCAGCTGACCAGCGCCTACCTCGAAGGCCAAGACATCCCGGCCGAGACGATCCGAGCCGTGCTGCGCGAGCAGACGCTGGCACGCGCTCATCCAGCCGGTGCTGTGCGGCTCGGGCCGCGAACACATCGGCATCCAGCCGCTGCTGGACGCGGTGACGTGGTACCTGCCCAGCCCGCTCGATCGGCCGCCGGTCATCGGCGTCAACCCGAAGAAGAAGGACAAGGAAGAGAAGCGCAAGCCCGACCCGCAAGGAGCCGTTCTGCGGCCTGGTCTTCAAGATCGTCGCCGACGTCAAGGGCGAGCTGTACTATCGTGCGCATCTACTCCGGCACGCTGAAGGCCAACAGCCGGCCGTACAACCCCGGCCGCGACGGCAAGGAGATGGTCAGCAAGCTCTACCACACCCAGGCCGACCCGCGAGCAGCGCACGGACGCTGCCCGAGGCGTATGCCGGCGACATCGTCGCCGTCATCGGCCTGAAGGAGTCGATCACCGGCGATACGCTGTGCGACATGCAGCACCCGATCCTGCTCGAACGCATCCAGTTCGCCGAGGCGGTCGTCAGCCGGTCCATCGAGCCGGAATCGTCGGCCGACAAGGACAAGCTGATCGACGGTGCTGAACATGCTGCGGAAGGAAGACCCGACCTTCACCTGGAACACGGACAAGGACACCGGCCAGACGCTGATGAACGGCATGGGCATGCTGCACCTGGAGATCAAGCAGCACCGCATGGAGCGCGACTTCCGCCTGAAGGTGCGCGTCGGCAAGCCGCGCGTCAGCTTCCGCGAGACGATCCGCAACGCCGATCACCGTGACGGGCGAGTGCATCAAGCACGCCGGCCAGGCCGGCCTGTTCGCCAAGCTGACGGTGGAGTTCGAGCCGTACCGCGGCGAGGAGTCGATTGTCGTGGAATCGCGGTTGCCGCCGGACGCGCTGCCGCCGGTGTTCGTGGCGGCGGCCGAGCAGGGCGTCCGCGGCGCCCTCGACTCGGGCGAACTGGGCTTCCCGGTCATGAACGTCAAGGCGACGATTCGCGGCGGCGAGATGGACGAGCAGCTCTCCAACGAGACGGCTTTCCAGGCGGCCGGCGCCGACGCGGTCCACAAGGCGATGCGCGACAACATCGTGCTGCTGGAGCCGTGGATGAAGCTGGAGGTGACGGTGCCGGAGGAGTTCCTCGGCCCGGTGACGTCGGACCTCAACGCTCGCCGAGCCGAGATCAACAAGCTGGAGAACAAGAACGGCATCTGCCTGCTGGAGACGATCGTGCCGCTGGCGAAGATGTTCGACTACGCCGACAAGGTGCGCAGCCTGAGCCAGGGGCGGGCGTCGTCGTCGATGGAGCCGTACAAGTATCGGCCGGCACCGGATGAGGTGCTGCGAGCGCTGCTGCATCCCGAGGAGACGTATTGAAGCCCTGTTCCGTAGATAATCAACCCGCCGTGCGTTCGCGGTAGCGTTCCAGTTCCTCGCGATGGATGCGGATGCGCAGGCCGCGCTGGACGTAGCGCAAATCGCCCTGGCGGATCAGGTCGAGGAGCTGCTTGCGGGACACGTCGAGGTAGTCGGCCGCCTGGGTGAGGGTCCACAGGTCGGGGTTGGCTTCAGGGAGAGAATCACGGAGATCACGCATCGTTGTTATCTCAGCGGCTGGGATGCCGAGCCTCCATCCAGGTCAATCCTCCTGCGGCACAACTTCCTCAAGCGACCACGGGCAAGCGGCTGGAAAGGCACCCGCCTCTACTCCCGCTTCCAGGGCAGCTTGCCGGACAGCACGATGGTAGGCTTTGGCCAGGCTCTCCCGTGCGTAGTTCTCCAGGGTGCGGCTTTCGAGTAAGTCCTGCAGTTGCTGACGCTGATGCAGGATCGTCGCCTGCCAAGAATTGGTCCGCTGCTGGGGCTGGTGTTCCCATTTGAGGAGGTGGGCCAGCAGGACCGTCAGCCGGTTCAAGACCTCCCGCCTATCGCGCCGCGCCATGTCCGTTAGGTACTCGCTGAGATGTTCGGGATCGATCTCGTCGAAGCGCCGCTGGACGACAAGGCAGGCCGTCCACTCGAGCCAGGCCGTCTCATCCTGCTCGTACAAGGAAGGCGCGGCGGGTGTGGGTTGCTCAGTCATGGACATTTCCCCTCCTGCCGATGCGAGTTCGGTTTCGCGCCGCGACGAACATTTGTTAGCATATCTGCTGCGGAAAGCGTCGCATAGGTTGGCAGGATGCTCGACGAAGCGTCCTCGTGTCAAAGTCCTCCGTCCTCCTAAAATGACGGAGAAGCCGGCGTGTCTCCGCCAACAACACCGTGAGTCCTCCCCCATGAAAGCGATTCAGCTCCAGCAACCAGGTCATTTCGAGCCGATTAGCATCGCCGAGCCGAACAAGCCCGGACCCGGCGAAGCGCTGGTGCGCGTGCATCGCGTCGGCATCTGCGGCACCGACATCAGCGGCTACCTCGGCAAGATGCCCTTCTACAGCTATCCGCGCATCCCCGGCCACGAACTGGGCGTCGAGGTGGTCGAAGTCGGCGACGGCGTCACCGCGGTCCAGGCGGGCCAGCGCTGCTCGATCGAGCCGTACATGAATTGCCAGAAGTGTTTCGCCTGCCGCCGCGGCGGCGGCAACTGCTGCGAGGAACTGCAAGTCCTTGGCGTCCACACCGACGGCGGACTGCGGCCGTACTTTCTCGTGCCGGCCCGCAAACTGCATCCGTCAAGCAAACTGACGCTCGATCAGCTCGCCCTCGTCGAGACGCTCGGCATCGGCTGCCACGCGGTTGATCGCGGCAAGCCGCAGTCAGGCGAATACGCCCTCATCGTCGGCGCCGGGCCGATCGGCCTGTCGGTCCTTGAGTTCGTCAAGTTGACCGGGGCGAAGATCCTCGTGCTCGACCTCAACGAAAAACGCCTCGATTTCTGCAAGAAACAGATGGGCGTCCAACACACCATCCGTTTCCGGGGCGACGGTTCGGAATTGAAGGAACTGCAGGAAATCACGGAGGGCGCCCTGGCCTCGGTGGTGTTCGACGCGACCGGCAGTACCAAATCGATGTGCAACGCCTTTAACTATGTCGCCCACACCGGCCGGCTCGTGTTCGTCGGCATCGTCACCGACGACATTCACTTTCCCGACCCGTTGTTGCATCGCCGCGAGATGACCGTGTTCGCCTCGCGCAACGCCCTGCCGGCGGACTTCCGCCGCATCATCGGCCTGATCGAAGAAGGACGGATCGACACCCGGCCATGGATCACGCACCGCACGTCGTTCGCCGACCTGATCGGCAACTTCCCGTCGTACACCAAGGCCGAGACCGGCGTCCTCAAGGCGATGGTCGAGGTCGATTGACCTTCGGGGGGAGCAATCATGATCCGTTCGTGTGTCACGATCAGTCTGGTGCCGGAAGCGCGGGGCGGGCCATTCGTCTTCTGGGATGGCCTGGCCGCCGGCTGCCGGCAAGCGAAGGAACTGGGCTTCGACGCCATCGAGGTGTTCGCGCCGTCGCCGGCCGGCGTCGATGCCAACGGGCTGCGGCGACTGCTCGACGAGACCGGCCTGAAGGTGGCCGCCTTCGGTACGGGAGCGGGCTGGTTGTTGCAGCGCCTGACGCTGACCGCTCCGGAGGCCGGCAAGCGGGCCGCCGCCCGCGAGTTCATCCGCGCCGTCATCGACCTGGCCGGCCAGTTCCATGCTCCGGCCATCATCGGCTCGATGCAGGGCCGGCACGGCGAGGGCGTGGACCGGACAGCGGCCCTGGGCCATCTCGCCGAGGGGATCAATGACCTCGGCGAGCACGCCGGCAAGTACGGGGTGCCGCTCCTGTTCGAGCCGCTCAATCGCTACGAAACGAACCTCGTCAACACCATCGAGGACGGAGTTCATCTGCTCAATACGCTGTCCACGAGGAACGTCAGTCTGCTGGCCGACCTGTTTCACATGAACATTGAGGAGACGGACCCGGCGGCGGCACTGCGGCAGGGCGCGGGACACATCGGCCACGTGCATTTCGTCGATTCCAACCGCCGCCCGGCAGGGTGCGGGCACACCGACTTCGCGCCCATCGTCCGAGCGCTGCGGGACACCGGCTATCAGGGGTACGTCTCGGCCGAGGCGCTGCCGTACCCCGACCCGGTCGAGGCGGCACGACGGACGATCGCGGCGTATCGTCAGTATTTCGCGGCGTGAGGGGGACGACGATCGTGCTGAAGCATCCGCTCATTCATCCGCACATCAACGCCGTCCTCGGCCAGGCCGGACATCATGCCAAGGTCCTCATCGCCGATGGGAATTATCCGGCATCCTCGAAGAAGGGGCCGCACGCCGAGATCGTCAGCCTCAACCTGTCGCCCGGCATCGTCACCTGCACGCAAGTGCTGGAGGCGCTGCTGACCGCCATCCCCATTGAGGCGGCCAATACTATGATGTATGAGACGACCGGGCCGTATGCCCTGACGGAAGATCCGCCGGTGTGGACGGAGTTTCGCCGGGCGCTCGCCGCGGCGAAGCTCAACCTGAAGCTCCAGCCCATCGAGAAATGGGAATTTTACCAGGCGGTCGAGACGCCGGACCACGTCTTGACGATTCAAACCGCCGATCAGCAGCGCTTCGCCAACCTGCTGTTGACCATTGGCGTCCGCATGGATTAAGGCGAGAGAAGAAGAGCCTCACGCAAAGGCGCAAAGAACGCAAAGAAGACAAAGGAGAGGAGAATGGGAGAAAATGAGATTGCGCGCATCGTCGTGGATGCGGCTTACAGGATTCATACGACGATCGGGCCGGGGTTGCTGGAGTCGGCGTATGAGGCTATCCTCGCATACGAACTCGGCAAACGTGGTCTGCACATCCTGCGACAGGTTCGCGTGCCCATCGTCTATGAGGAAGTCAACCTTGACGAAGGCTTCCGGGCTGATCTGATTGTTGAGAACCTGGTCATTATTGAACTAAAGGCAGTAGAACAAGTCATTCCCGTCCACAAAAAGCAGCTTCTCACCTACCTGCGGTTGACCGGCAAGAAACTCGGTCTCCTCATCAACTTCAACGAGGATAAGATCAAGGACGGCATCAGCCGAGTCGTCAACGGCCTCTAACTCTTTCCTGTCTTTCTTTGCGTCCTTTGCGCCTTTGCGTGAGGCTCTTTTTGACAATATCCTGTGAGGGGCGAACATGGAACATCGTGACCTGGGCCGAACCGGATTGAAGCTGCCGGTGCTGAGCTTCGGCGCCTCGTCGCTGGGCCAGGAATTTCGGCCAGTGGACCTCAACGAGGCCATGCGAGCCGTGCATGTGGCCCTGGACCTGGGCATGAATTTCATAGACACGTCGCCCTATTATGGCCGAGGTATGTCGGAAGTGTTGCTCGGCGTCGCCCTGCGCGGCGTGCCGCGCGACCGCTATCTGCTGTGTACCAAGCTCGGCCGCTATGACGTCCGCCACTTCGACTTCTCGGCTCGCCGCGTCGCCGAGAGCGTGGATGTCAGCCTGCATCGCCTGGGCGTCGAACACCTCGACATCATCCTGTGTCATGACATCGAGTTCGTGGACATGGAGCCGATTGTCCACGAGACGCTGCCGGCCCTGCGCAAGATTCAGGAACAGGGCAAGGTGCGCTTCGTCGGCGTGTCGGGCTATCCAATGAAGATGTTCCGTTACGTCCTCGATCGCGCTCCGCTGGACGTGATGCTGTCGTACAACCATTACACGCTGCAAAATACCATGCTGGCGGACTTGCTGCCGTATCTGAAAGCGAAGGGAGTTGGTATCATGAATGCGGCGCCGTTTTCGGCGCGGCTGCTGACCAACGCGCCGTTGCCGTCGTGGCATAAGGCGACGCCGCAGGTGCGAGCCGTCTGCCGCCGAGCGGCGGTGTACTGCCAAAGCAAGGGCGTGGACATCGCCCAGTTGGCGCTGCAATTTTCCCTCCGCCACCCCGACCTGACGACGTGCGTCACGGGGTCGGCCGACCCCGGACGAGTCGCCCAGTGGGTCGAATGGGCCAATCAACCCCTGGACCAGGTTTTGCTCAACGAAGTGCTGGCGATCCTCGAACCGATCCACAACTGGTTCTACGTCGAGGGCCGGCCGGAGAACAACGACGAGCCGATCGAGCGGTGAGCGGCTCGCTTCATCCCCGAGGACAGAGGAACCGTGATGCGGCAAGCGGAGACGAGTACATTAACGGAACAGGTTGGCCCGGCCGTCGCCCTGCGCGACGCGGCGTCTGGGCTAACGCGGGCGGAATGGCTGCTCCTCCTGGCCCTGGCGGCGGTGCAGTTCACGCACATCATCGACTTCGTCATCATGATGCCGCTGGGACCGCAATTCAAGAAAGACCTCCAGCTCAGCGATCAGTGGTTCGGCTTCCTGGTGTCGGCGTATGCGTTCAGCGCGGCGCTGGCCGGACTCTTGGCGGCGTGGTTCATTGATCGCTTCGACCGCAAGACGTCCTTACTGTGGCTGTACGGCGGCTTCACGATGGGAACGCTGTGCTGCGCGGCGGCGCCGACGTATCCGCTGCTATTGGCGGCGCGGGCCGTGACCGGGGCGTTCGGCGGCGTGGTGGCGGCCAGCATCCTGGCCATCATCGGCGATGCCTTCCCCGGCGCACGCCGCGGTCGAGCGATGGGGGCCATCATGTCGTCCTTCTCGGTGGCCTCGATCGCCGGCGTGCCCGCCGGGTTGTACCTGGCCAACCTGATGGGTTGGCGAGCGCCGTTCGCCGTGCTGGCCGGCCTGAGCGCGGCCGTACTTGTGCTGGTCCGCTTCGTACTGCCGCCGATGCGCGGCCATCTCGTTCGCGGCCGGCCGAGCGCCAACGTCTGGGCCGTGTTCGTCCAGCCGACGCACCTGCGCGCTTACCTGCTGATGACGGCCCTGGTGATGAGCACGTTCATGATCGTGCCCTATCTCGCCTCGTACCTGGTGTCCAACGCCGGGCGGAGCGAGCGCGAGCTGCCTTACGTGTATCTGTGCGGCGGTCTGTGTACGCTGGTGACGATGACCCTGTTCGGCACGCTGTCGGATCGCCTCGGCAAGCTGCCGGTCTTCCGCGCCTGGCCCTGTGTACGCTGGTGCCGATCTTGCTGGTGACCAACCTGCCGCCGGTGACGCTGACGGCGGCGCTGTTGGTCTCGACGCTGTTCATGGTCGCATCGTCGGGGCGCATGGTGCCGGCGATGGCGCTGATAACGGCCAGCGCCGCCCCTGGCAATCGCGGTAGTTTCCTGAGCATCAACGCCTCGGTGCAGCAGGCGGCGTCCGGCCTGGCGGCGGCGCTGGGCGGTCTGCTACTGGGCCAGGGCGAGGACGGCACGATGACCGGCTTCCCCCTGGTGGGCGCCCTGGCGTGCGTGGCGACGCTGCTGAGCGTGTGGCTGGCCGGCCGTCTGCGCCCCGCCGCCGGCGGCGAGGAAGCCACGGTCGCGCTGGACGACCCGGCGGAGATCGATTGCGGCATGGTCTGCGCGGCGGCGGAGTAAACGATGGCCGCTTGCGGCTTCGCGTCCGACGCGAAGCCGCGAGCGGCGTTCAGACATGGCGCGCTTCGAGCAGTCGGGCCACGGCGGCGGCGACGTCGAGAGCCACCTCGAACGGAGCATCGACCTCGCCGCCGGTACTGATCATCTTCGTCGTGGTGAACACGTCCTCGATGTCGCCGGACAGGCCGCAGATGATGAGGTGGCCGCCGACGTGGAGCAGTTGGCGGCGCAGACTCAGCAGCGGCCAAAAGGCGACGCTGGACAAATAGCGCGCGTGCTGCAAATCGACGACGACCTCTTTGACCCCCGCCTGCTCCACGGCGTCGTGCATCTCCTCGCGCAGTGCCTGGGCGATCTCTTCGCCCTGGATGCGCGGCTGCGCGACGGTCAGCACCAGGACGCCCTGTTCGACGGAACAGTGCAGAAGCGGGCCGAACGATTGGGGCATGGCACGCTCGCGGCTAGAGTGGGGAACGAGTCTCGGACCAAGTAAAAGGGTAACGAAGGCGCCGGCTAACGGCAAGGCGGCGTTCTCCTTTCTCCTCGTTGGCGTCCGAATTTTGTCCGCGAATTTTCTTGACGCTGCGTCTTCGCCCCGTTACATTCATTCGTGGGTCGGGAGACGGCACGCGCTTCCGGCCCGAAACGACCTTTTCTCTTCTGATGCCTCGCGGAAGTCTGAGGACCTCCGCGAGGCGTTTTTTTCGCCCACGGGGACGTGCCGACGCCGATGTCCACGCGCTTCCACTTGCAGGGCCATCGCGGGGCCCGCGGTCTGAAACCGGAAAACACGCTGCCCTCCTTCGAGGCCGCCTTCGACGCCGGCGCCGGCAGTGTCGAGACCGACGTCCACCTGACGCGCGACGGCGTGGCCGTCCTCTTCCACGACGCCATGCTGGACAAGCTGCCCTGCCGTCTCCAGCCGGGAACGGAGATGGCCGCCGAGCTGCTCCTCGTCAGCCGTCTGTCGCTGGCCGAGCTGCGCGGCTATCGCGCCGACGGCAACCCCGACCCGCGCCGCTTTCCCCGCCAGACCGCCGAGGTCACGCCCCTGGCCGAACTGTTCGCCGGGCAACACGGACTCGATCCCTACGGCATTCCGACACTCGAGGAGCTGCTGCACTTCGCGGCGGCCTACGCTGGCGAACTCGGCGAACGCGCCGGCAAGTCGGAGCCGCAACGGCGGCGCGTCCGCGACGTGGGCTTTGACCTGGAACTCAAGCGCGTGCCCTTCCACCCCGAGACCATCAACGATCGCTTCGACGCCACGGCGCCGGGCCTGCTGGAAGAGCGCGTCGTCGAGTCCATTCGTCGGGCGGGCGTGGTGGCGCGGACGACGGTACGCAGCTTCGACCATCGCTGCGTCCGCTTGCTGCGGCGGATGGAGCCGGGCCTGACGGGTGCGGTGCTCGTCGCGGAAACGGCGCCGGTGGAACCGGCCGAGTTGGTCGAGAGGGCCGAGGCCCAGGTGTACTGTCCGGGCTACCTGTTTCTGGATGCGCGGCAGGTGCGGCAGGTGCAGGCGGCCGGGGCGCGCGTGCTGCCGTGGACGGTGAACCAGCCGGAGCACTGGCAGCGCCTGCTCGACTGGGGCGTGGATGGCCTCACCACCGACGTACCCGATCAGTTGGCGACCTTCCTGCGCGAGCGGGGCGTGGCGTTTTGAACGAGATTTCACGGCGGCGCAACGAAACGGGGCGAATCCGTGGATTCGCCCCGCACGCTTCATTGCGAATACCGTCAAAACTTACGCGCTGAGCGACGCCGACCGCCGGCTCGTTCAGGGGCACGGACGTCGTCTCGCCGGCCTTGACGGCGACGACCTTCTCGACGCGGACGGGCTTGCCGTCGCGGACGAGTTCGGCCTTCAGGGTGTAGTGATACTCCTGGCCGGGGTTGAGGTCGGGGGAGACGAAGACGCGGCTGGCGCCGGTCGAGGTGGTCAGCTCATTGTCGATGAGCAGCTTGGCGTCGGCGGCCAACTCGACGACGATCGTCGCCGGGGCCGGGCCAAAGACGCCGGTCTTCTTCGGCGTCGGCGAGGTCTTCAGCTTCTCGCCGGCGCCCGGTTGCGGTTGCGTGCCCGGCATCATCATGCCGCCGCCGTAGCAGCCGCCGTAGCCGTGGCCCATGCCCATGCAGCCGCCGTAGCCGTAGCCCATGCAGCCGCCGTAGGCGTAGCCACCACCGTAGCAGCCACAGCTGTAGCCATAACCGTAGCAGCCGCCGTAGGCGTAGCCGCCGTAGCAGCCGCAGCAGCCGCCGCCGCCGCCTTTACGACCGCCCTTGCTCCGACCGCCGCCGCCCCCGCCGTAGCAGGCGCCCATGCAGCCGCCCTGGCAGCCGCCGCAACCGCCGCCGCGACGACCCGCTTCGGGGATGTCCACGCTGGTCGTCATCGCCATCATCAGGACCATACTGTACATCGAACTCACCTCCCTAAATGGGGAACCATACAGCCCGCCTGCGCGGAGAGCCCCCTCCACGCCTCGAACTGTCCGTCTGAGGCACTCCAGAACAACGATGGTCGTGGGTAAAATGGAGAACAAGAACGGCGGCACCGCTCCCCTTTGGGTCCAACGGCAGCCATCAGTGCATCCAAGCGCGTAACCCCCTCCCTTCCCCGAGGCCCGACAGGGTGAACCGTCGCGATGCCCCGGACGACTGTAACGATCGTGATGAATAGTAAAGCTGGAGCAATAAAGTGTCAATGGCAATTTGGGAGGTTTGAGAAGATTTGATAACATGGAAGGAATGATTCTTGCTCCAGCGAAACCGAAGCAAGTCTCATTCCGAGCCTGAAGCGTAAGCGAAGAGGACGACAACCTTCGGTTGTCGTCCTCTTCGCTTACGCTTCAGGCTCGGTCTCGGTCAAAAATCGGACGCGGCGCGAACCAGACCACAGAGCAGTCAAGATGGGGAGATCCGCACCGGGCGCAAGGATCGCTGAAACAGGCGTTCCCCCTAAGTTGAGGCTCGTTTCTACCCCTCCGCGTGGGATTTTTTGGTCATCCTCCGTAGCTTGCCGGACCTGATCGGGTATCCTGAAAGAGAGAACGCAAATCCACGTCGGACACCCCGCGAGACGGGGCCGCGACCGCATCAGGAGAGAGGAGCTTGGCGATGGCACGCGATCCGCAATCCCTTGTCGCGTCGGTGAGGTCCGCCCTGCGGACATTCCGCCGGCCGTGGCCGACGCTGCTGGCTGGCCTGGCCTGCACCGTGGCGGGCCTGCTGTTATCGCAGACGCCCTATGTGCCCCTTCGGCTGTTGTTGTTGGGGGCCGGATTGCTCATCGCCGCCGCCGCCGTCGCGCGGCGTCTGCAAACGGCCGAGTGGGAGCTGGAGGACCGGGCCGAGTCGGCCGGCCTGCTGGCGATGTCCGCTTTCGTGGCCCTGCTCGCCTTTCTGGGCACCGACGAACGCTGGGACTCCGGCCGCATCTTCCTGGGCGTGCTCATCGCCGTGGCCCTGCTCGGCTCGTTCCTGGTACTGCTGCCGCGCACCGGCCGACGCATCGCCGCCAGCATCCTGGTCCTGCTGCACTTCGGCGGCATCGTCACGTCGATCACCGCCGTGCCGCCGCGCAATGACCCGGCCCCGTGGCTGTCGATGCAGATCTGGACCCACTTTTATCGGCACTACCTGACCTTCGCCTACTTGACCAACGCCTACCACTTTTATTCGCCCGATCCCGGCCCGCCGACGCTGCTGTGGTTCTACGTCAAGTATGAAGATGGCCAATATCGCTGGATCAAGATGCCCAACCGCGCCGAAAGCCCGGTCGCCCTGCACCACTTTCGTATGTTGGCCGCGGCCGAGAACACCCTCAGCCCCGCCGGCGTGCCGTTGATTGAGGGCCAAATCCCCGAGTACGAGGCGAAGTTCAACCACAAGTACGAGCTGCTGCCCGGCATCCCGCACGATCCCTGGGAAACAATCTTGATGCGCCGCAAGCTGGGCGTGACGCTGCCGTATTCGCAGCCGATTCAGCTGGTGCGCGACGATCCCGAGATCAACCAGTACGCCGAGCCGCAGGAGACTGCTCGCCGTCTGCTGGCCTCCTACGCCCGGCACATCGCCCGCACCTCGCCGCACCCGGAGCACCCCGAGGTCCCGGTCCAGTACGTGCGCGTCTACCGCGTCATTCACATCCTGATCTCACCGCGCGAGTTCAACGAGGGCAAAAATCCGACCGACGAGACCACCTACGCTCCGTTTTACATGGGCAAGTACGACCGCGACGGTCAGCTGCTCGATCCCAAGGACCCGTTCCTGTTCTGGTATCTGCCGATCCTCAAGGTGTCGGAACGCTATCCCCAGGACGACACCGGGTTGTTCATGCACGTTACACCGCCGGGTCCGTTGAAGCTGATCGACTTCGTGAAGATCCACGCCAACGAAAGCGACGCGGTCCAGGAAGAAAAAGGTTCCTGAGAACTTCTGTCCGAGCCTGAAGCGTTAGCGAAGAGCATCTATTCGCTTACGCTTCAGGCTCCGAAAGACGGGGAATGTCGTCATGAAATCGACGAGTACACACGACGCGCCGACGGATGCGGGAGAGGCGGGCGAATCGCCGCTGCGGTTCGCCGTGCGGGCCTGGGACCGCTTCTGGTTCCACCCCACCGACCCGACCAGCCTGGGGCTGATACGCATCAGCACCGGCATTCTCATCCTGTACATCCACTTCGTCTACAGCCTCGGACTGCTCAACTACGTCGGCCCGAACGCCTGGGTCTCCAACAAGGGCGTGATCCACTTCTTGCGCTACGAGAACCCCATTCAGGCTCCCGCCACCAACTGGAAGGACTCCGGCTGGAGCGAGTCCGACGGCGAGATCCTCAAAGGACAGATGTTGTGGTCGATCTACTACCACGTCGAGGATCCGACCTGGGTGTGGGTGATCCACTGCTCGATCCTGTTCGTCATGCTGCTGTTCACGCTCGGCCTGTGGACGCGCGTTACCAGTGTGCTGACGTGGATCGGGGCGCTCATGTACATCCAGCGCGTGCCGAGCTTGCTGTTCGGCATGGATACGATGAGCAATCTGGCGCTGCTGTACCTGATGATCGCTCCGTGCGGCGCGGCGCTGTCGCTGGACCGCTGGCTGAAGGAGCGCCGCGAACGTCAGCGTCTCGGGGCGGCGTACGTGCCGCGGCCGCCGGAGCCGATGGTGTCGGCCAACTTCGCCACGCGGCTGATCCAGATCAACTTCTGTCTCATCTACTTCGCGGCCGGCACTTCCAAGCTGCTGGGCGCGTCGTGGTGGAACGGCACCGCTCCCAACCGCTTCCTGCTCAACTACTCGTTCGCGCCGTTCGAGGTCGGCATGTACTCCCAGATGCTCGTATTCATGGCCAAGCACCGCATGCTGTGGGAACTGTTCGGCGCCGTCGGCGTGATCTTCACGCTCTTCATGGAGTTGGGCTTGCCTTTCCTGATCTGGAACCGCCACATGCGTTGGGTCATGGTGGCCGGCTCGGTCCTGTTCCACACCATGATCGCCCTGCTCATGGGACTGGTGATGTTCAGCCTCGTCATGTTGTGCCTGGTGCTGGCGTTCGTGCCGCCGGAGGCGGTGCGGCAGGGATTGCAGGCGACCGGCGAACAGATTCGTGCCCTGCTCTCCTCGCGCACGGGGAGGAGTGAGGCAAGCAGGGGCGCCGGCCCCCTGATGCGTCCCTCCGAGGGTTAACGCCCCCGCTGGCCGGTTTTCTCTCGTCCCTCTCTTTTGCCTCAAGCGTCTGGGCAGGTGGGACGATAGAGGAAGAATGGCGGATACCCGGCCGTGCCGGACGGGTGCCGCGCTGGGCATAGACACATTGAAGTGGCGACGAGAATCGGGTATGAGGCGCGCGAATCTTACGTTCCGGTGAAGACAATCATGGGCCGAATCATCCCCCGAGGCGCCGAGCCGCGAACGGGCCGCACCCAGGCGGTCGGGCACGTCCTGTTGACGTGCGCTCTGTTCGCCGCCGCGCCCGCCGGATTGTTCGCCCAGGGGACCGACGCCGTCCGCACCTACTGGGTGCCGACGCGCAGCTTCAACATTCCCTTCAGCACCGGCACCGACCCGCGCCTCGTGGACATGCTGCTGCACGTCTCCACCGACAACGGACAGACCTATCGCCATGCCGCCTCGGCGCGGCCAAGCGATCGGCGCTTTTTCTTCCAGGCCCAAGGCGACGGCTGGCACTTCTTCATCGTGCAGACGCGCGACCGCGACAACGTGCTGGCGCCGTCCGACCTGCGCGGCGCGGCGCCGAGCATTCGCGTCTGCGTCGATACCCAGAAGCCCGTCATCAACCTGCGCCAGATCCCGTCCCAGGACGGTTATCCCATCGCCATCGAGTGGTCGATCCAGGACGCCAACTTTGACGACCTGTATGCCGAGTATCGCTCGGTCAACGGCGGCGATTGGTATCCGCTGTTTCTGCCGCGAACCGCCAGCGGCAAGCACGAATGGACGCCCGCGGTCTCCGGCGATCTCGAGGTGCGCCTCCAGGCGATCGATCGGGCCAAGAACAAGGCCGCGCCGCTGACCGTGACGATCAAGCCCGATCCGCGCAAGGCCGCCCTGTCGCCGGTCAGCCAGGCCAGCCCCGGCGACGTCAAGCACGTCAAGAACAAGACCTTCCAGCTCGACTATCAGCTCGACGAGGGCACGATTGGCCCTTCGGACGTCAAGGGCGTGGAGATCTGGAAGATGCATCCGGGCGGCCCGTGGCAGAAGTGCCGCGAGACGGGTTCGCCGAAGGGGCCGGCTACCGTGACGGTGGACACCTCGGGGCGCTGGGGCTTCCGGCTGATCCCACGCAGCGGCGTCGGCCTGGCCGAGCCGGACCCGCGGCCCGGCGAGGCGCCGGACCTGTGGGTCGAGGTGGACGACCGAGCGCCGCAGGTCAAAATCACCAACGTCGTCGTCAGTCCCGGCGCCGACAGCGGCCGGATGACCGTGACCTGGACCGCCAGCGATCCGTTCCTGGCCCGGCAGGCGATCACCATTTCCTACAGCCCTCTCGAACACGAGGACTGGAAGGTCCTCGAGAAGTGCGACAACTCCGGCAGCTTCTCGTGCGAGCCGCAGAAAATCGGCCTGCCGTACCAGTTCTTCATCAAGGTCGAGGCGGCGGACGAGGCCGGCAACGTCGGCGCGGACCGCTGGCGCGAGCCGATCAAGGTGGATCTCAAGGTGCCGCGCATCAAGCGCATTGAGGTCAAGCCCGGCGAGGCTCGTGAGCCATCGTCCGCCGCGCCGCAAACGCAGCGGCCCTACTCGCCGTTGGCTGCGCCTCCGACCAAGCCCGCAGGCGCCTTGGGCGGCTTGCCGCCGGATGATTGGAGACGGTGAGCGGCCGCGCCCTTTGTCCCCATTTCGCCGCCGCGGCGCGGTTCCACCTTGATTCGCCGGCGCGGGATGGTAGCCTGGAGACTACTGGGAATCCCCTGTCTCCGTGGGACGGCGATCATCATGACGGACGAATCGAAACAGAACCAATGCTTCCACATCGAACGGCACGGCGACATCGCCATCATCACGCCGTCGCCGGAAGTGGAGAAGATGGCGGAGAACCTCATGGAGCAGGCGGCCCTGATGGTGCTGGCGCCGCTGCGTTCCGATCCGCCGGCCGGACTCATCTTCGACCTCAGCCGCGTCGATTACGTCGGCTCGGTGTTTCTGTCGTTCCTGCTGCGCTGCCACAAGCGCGTCAAGGAGCACGGCAGCGAGGTCGTGGTCGCCGGCGCTTCGCACCGCGCCCGCGAGCTGTTGCACATGACCGCGCTGGATACGCTGTGGGCGCTGTACGACACCCGCGCCGAAGCCCTGGCCGCCCTGACCGGAGATTGACTCCCTTCGTTTCGCCGCGACGCGCAGTGGAGCGCGCGACAGTCTCCGCTGCGCGTCACGGCGAAACAGCCCTCGCCGAACAGAGTTAGAAGCTAATGCAGAAACCCCCTCTCGGCCCCGGCCGACCTTCCTTCCACGGCGCCTTTCAGCACATTCACGACGACGCGGCCACGGACGATCGGCAGCAGATCGGCATCGAACAGTTGGCCCAGCAGATCCGCGAGACGGCCGACAAGCTCATCCGCGACGGCGCCATGCGCGGCGACGTCAAACTGCTGAGCACGGCGCTGAAGGAGCTGCGCTACGCCCTGAAAATCTTCACGCCCTATCGACATCTGCGCAAGGTGACGGTGTTCGGCTCGGCGCGTCTGCCGTCGAGCAACCCGGCTTACCTGCAAGCGGTGGAGTTCAGTCAGCGCATGGCCGAGGCCGCCTGGATGGTCATCACCGGCGCGGCCAGCGGCATCATGGAGGCCGGACACGTCGGCGCCGGCCGCGAAAAGAGCATCGGCGTCAACATCCTGCTGCCCTTCGAGCAGGAGGCCAACCCCATCATTCGCGGCGACCTGAAGCTGATGCACCTGAAATACTTCTTCACGCGCAAGCTGCTGTTCGTCAAGGAATCCGACGCCGTCGCTCTCTTCCCCGGCGGCTTCGGCACGCAGGACGAATGCTTCGAGGTGCTGACGCTGGTGCAGACGGGCAAAAGCCATCTTTTTCCGATCGTCATGGTGGACGAAGCGGGCGGCGATTACTGGGCGCGCTGGCGCGAGTACATCACCGATGAGCTGCTGAGCCGCCAACTGATCTCGCCGGCCGACCTGTCGCTGTTCAAAGTCACCGATTCGGTGGACGAGGCGGTGGCGGAGGTGTTCCACTTCTATCGCGTCTATCACAGCATGCGCTACGTCCACGGCGACCTGGTGCTGCGCTTCCAGCACAAGCTATCCGACGCGCTGCTGGAACGACTGCGCGACGAGTTCGCGGACATCCTCGTGGCCGGCACCTTCGAGCAGACCGAGGCGCTGCCAGAGGAGGCCAACGACACGCACATCGCCCACCTGCCGCGCCTGCGTTTTCGCTTTGATCGCCGCAGTCTGGGACGGCTGCGACAGATGATCGACGCCATCAATCAATCGGCTGATTAGCAGATTTGGATTGTCGTCCCATCCATTTTCTCCTTGCCGTTCTTGCCCGGGCGCGGGATCATCGAAGCGTGTCCGGGATGGATGACCCGGTTGACGGCTCGCGCGTCTGGATCTTCGATGAACACGACCTCGCTCAGCTTGCTCGATCGCCTCAAGCGTGCCCGGCCGGATTCCACGGAATGGCACAAGCTCCAGGACATCTATCTGCCGTTGATCCGCCACTGGTTGTCACGCCTACCCGGATTGCACGATGAGATGGAGGATCTGACTCAGGAGGTGCTCGTCGTCCTCTTCCGCGAACTGCCGTCGTTCGAGCATCGTTTCCACGGTGCGTTCCGCGCCTGGCTGCGCCAGATCGCGGTCAACCGGACGAGAGCCTTTCTCAAGGCCAGGGGAAGGCG
The DNA here is from genome assembly GCA_963849325.1 of uncultured Planctomycetota bacterium. Taxonomy (GTDB): domain Bacteria; phylum Planctomycetota; class Planctomycetia; order Gemmatales; family Gemmataceae; genus JAJPHU01. Next base: position 362,164 of record CAWKHF010000001.1, read on the forward strand.
TCCCACGGCGGGCGCCGGCGCGGAGACCGACCGGCTCCTCGCCCAGCTGGAAGATGCCAACAGCGAGTTGGCCCGGCAGTGGGACCGCGACCACGACAAGCACGTCATCGACAAACTGCTCGCCGTCGTCCAGGTGGACTTCGAGGCCAATACCTGGCAGGCGTTCACGCGCTTCGCCCTGGACGGCCAGCCGGCCGCGCGCGTGGCCGAGGAATTGGGCATGACGGAAAGCGCCGTCATCAAGGCCAAGTCCCGAATCCTCAAACGCTTGCGCGAAGAGGCCGGAGCATTGTTGGACTGAGCGCACCTTTTCGCGTCCGGTCGGCTCGACATGCGGACTTTCTCTTGGGAGGGCCGCGCGGACAACGCGCCGGCCGCGTCGATTGGTTGCCACGAAGGAGCCTGCGATGGAAGCACGTCCCGTCACGCACCCGTCCGCCGACGCCCTGCAGGCGTTCGGCCTGGGCCAAATGGACGATGCCGCCGCCTCGGGGATCATGAGCCATCTGGACAGCTGCCCCCAATGCCGCCAGGCGGTGGCGTCCTTGTCCGGCGACGACTTTCTCCATCGGCTCCGTCAGGCGCGCACTCCGAGCGCCACGCCGGCGCCCGCCAAAGCCCTGTCCCCCTCGGTCGCCCCCGGCGCCAAGCCGCCCGGCCGGCCGACCACTCTGCACAACTTGCCGCCCGAATTGGCCGAGCATCCGCAGTATGACGTCCTCCGCGAACTGGGACGCGGCGGCATGGGCGTCGTCTACCTGGCCAAGAACAAGATGATGGACCGCCTGGAAGTACTCAAGGTGGTCAACAAGACGTTGATCGATCGACCCGGCGCCGTCGAGCGCTTCCTGCGCGAAATCCGCTCGGCGGCCAAGATCAATCACGTCAACGTCGTCACCGCCTACAGCGTCTTGCAACAGGGCGAAGTGCTGGCCTTCGCCATGGAGTACGTGGAGGGCGAGGATCTCGCCGCGCTGGTGAAATCGCGCGGCCCGCTGCCGATGCCGTACGCTTGCTACTACATCCAGCAAGCGGCCTTCGGCTTGCAGCACGCTTTCGAGAAGGGCATGGTCCACCGCGACATCAAGCCGCAAAACCTGATCCTGGCCCGCGAGGGCAACAAACACGTCGTCAAGATACTCGACTTCGGCCTGGCCAAGGCCACGCGCGAGAAGGCCGACGACACCGGACTGACCGGCGAGGGTCAGATGCTGGGCACGCCCGATTACATCGCTCCGGAGCAGATGCTGGACGCGGCCAAGGCCGACATCCGCGCCGACATCTACAGCCTGGGCTGTACGTTGTACTATCTGCTGGCCGGTCGTCCGCCCTTCCGCGGATCGAGTTTGGGGGCGGTGTTGATGGCTCATCAGACGCAGGAGGCCAAGCCGCTGAATTCGCTTCGTGCCGAGGTGCCGGAAGAGTTGACGGCGGTGGTGCGCAAGATGATGGCCAAGACGCTGGCCCAGCGCTATCAGACGCCGATGGAGGTGGTGCAGGCGCTCCGTCCGTTCGTCAAGCAAGGGCCGCCCGCGGCGAAGTCGAAGTCGTCGCCGGAGGAGGCGGCCGGGGTGCCGGCCGCGAAGCCGGCGATCCGGAAAGTCGCGCGCGGCGAGCGCTCGATTGCGCCAACAAGGGCGGATGGACCGGAAGCGCAGCCGGCCGAGGCCTCCTGGGAAGCGCTGACGGAGGGCGGCATCATCTCCGGCGCATCGCGGCGAAGTGCGGCGGCACGCGGACGCCGGCCGCCGGCGTCGTGGAAGAAATGGTCGATCGGCGGCGGCATCGGCGTCTTTCTTCTCGTGCTGTTGGGCATGTGGGCCAGCGGCGTGTTCCGAGTGAAGACGGCGAACGGCACGATTGTGCTGGAGAACGTGCCGGCCGACGCTGAGGTGCTGGTGGACGGCGCGACGGTGACGCTCCAGGCCGGCGATGGCAAGACCGTCACGGTCGCCGTCGCGCGGGGAAAAAGCACCAATTGCAGGTGAAAAAGGAGGGGTTCAAGGTCTTCGGCCAGGAAGTGCAAATCGACGCCGGCAGCCGTGTACCTATCCGCGTGACTTTGCAGCCGGCGTCCCCGCCGCCCGGAAAGCCGCAGCCTCCGGCCCCCCAGCGCGCGACGGAAGACAAGGGCTTCGTGTCGCTGTTCAACGGCAAGGACCTGACGGGGTGGAAAGCCCATCCGGAGGCGGCGGGTGACTGGAAGGTGGAGAACGGTATTCTCATTGGCCGCGGCCCGAAAGTGAGCCACCTCTACAGCCAGCGGGACGACTATGCGGATTTCCATCTTCTGGTGGAGGCGAAGATCAATCAGGGGGGAAACAGCGGCGTCCTTTTCCACAAGGCATTTACTCCGGACTGGACGCGCGGCTACGAGGCCCAGATTGATAGCAGCAGCCACAAGTTCAAGACCGGCACCCTCTACGTCAAGGCAGCGCCCGGTGTCGGGATTGAGAAAGTGCTGGTCCCGGTCGATACCTGGTTCACCCAGGAAGTGATCGTCCAGGGGAACCACATTCTCCTCAAGATTGACGGGGTGACGACGGTGGATTTCGTTGACGCGGACAATACCTGGCCCAGCGGCCACATCGCCCTGCAAGTGTTTGACAAACCGACCGTTGTCCAATTCCGTCGCGTTGAGATCAAGGAACTGTCGCCTTCCGCTCCGAGCGCGACGGGCTTCGTCCCCTTGTTCAACGGCAAGGATCTGACCGGCTGGAAGACGCATCTCACGCAGCCGGGCAACTGGCGCGTCGAGAAGGGCGTTCTCCTCGGTTCCGGTCCCGCCGACAGTTATCTCTACACGGATCGCGGTGATTACAAGGACTTTCACTTGCGCGTCGAAACGCGGATCAACGACGGCGGCAACAGCGGCGTATGCTTCCGTACTCTGTTCGGCCCTTGGTTCCCCGCGGACAATCCGCGGTTTCTTCTCGGTTACGAGGCCCAGATCAACAGCACGCACACAGACCACTTTAAGACCGGAAGCTTGTATGCGTTACCAGGTGGCGTCCTGGTCAGCAACCGCGAAGCGCCGACTCGGCCCGGCGAGTGGTTCACGTTGGAGGTGATCGCGGAGGGAAACCACATCGTCCTCAAGGTGGATGGCAAGACGACGGTGGACTACACGGACGAGAAGCGGTTGTACAGCAGCGGCCACATCGCCTTGCAGCAGTTTGAACCGCAGACGGTGGCGGAGTTCCGCAAGATCGAGATCGAGGAACGGAAGTAGGCGACGCCTTGGCGGTACGAACGGACACAGACCCGAGGAGTCTTCGGTGTCCACCGACTACGACAGCTCGTGGGCGGCGGTTATGGGCGACGGGAGCCTCGTGAATCCGTTCGGCGCGCAAAAATATATCCGGCGCTCCCTTGCGGGAGCGCCGGACGACCAGACATACTTACGGGTCCCGTCCATCCCTTCGGTAGCCTGGCAGCCTTAAACCGTCCCCCCTCGGACGGTGTAAGAGCCCATAGCTTTGCGTCCCCGCCTCACGACGGGTTTGCCTTTATCGAGGACGGCCTAGGTGTCGCCGCCACTCTTTTCCTTGCGGCCGGTCGATTCGTTACATCAACCGGCCACACCCCAACTGTAGAACGCTTTTTCCGATTGTGCAAGCGAGGATGGATTTTTTTTGCCCACCGAGTTTGTCGATCACAATACGGATCCTGTAGGAGGAACGCCTCGGCCGGCTCCGGCACGAGGGCCGAAGCCGATTTCGATGCGGATCGGGAAATCCTCTCGCTTTCGCCGTTGCGTTCCGTCTTGTGTCTGGGCGTTTGCCGGGCTAAGGTGGCCATTGGCCCGTTTGCCTGGAGAAGTACCATGACGGCGTCTGCCTCCTACAAATACCTCGAGCCGAAAAAGAACTCCAACTATCGTCAGTTGTTTGTCTTGGGCCGTATTCGCGCCGAGGTGCTTTACCGCGAAACCATCGGCCGAGAGCCGCTCACCCCCGAGGAAGTCGCCCGCGAATACGGCCTGCCGGTCGAGGCCGTTCAGGAGGCGATTGACTACGGCACTCGGCACGCCAACCTCCTGGATGAAGAACGCGCCCGCGAAGAAGCGTGGATTCGAGCCAGCGGACACGACCGCTGGCCTTACGCCCCGCGCAACCATCCGCCGCAACCATGAAGCTCTATCTCGATGACGATGCGGCCAAGAAATCTCTGGCCGCTCGGCTCGGCAAGGCAGGGCATACGGTGGTTCAACCGGCGGACGCGGCCCTCTCGGGAGCATGGGATCCACGCCATCTGCTTCACGCGGTCCAACACGATTTGCTTCTGCTGACAAAGAACCACGATGATTTCCGCGATCTGCATTTGCTTGTCCAGGCCGTCGGAGGCCGGCATGCGGGTATCCTGGTTGTCCGCTCCGATAACGATCCGGTTCGGGATATGAAAGATGGCGATATCGTGCGGGCACTCCAGAACCTGGAACAGTCCCATGTCCCCCTGACCAACGAATTTCACATCCTGAACCATTGGCGTTAGCCGGATTGGCTCATCGCCAAGAACACGCTTAGAAGCGGTAACTTTTTGGCGAGCGGGGGGCGTAAGCCCCCTGTTTTTCGCCGTCAACAGGGGGCTTACGCCCCCCGCTCGCCTATTTGGGTAGTGCCTCTTACGGAAAAGCCCCGAGGGCGTGACATCCGGCGGATGCCACGCCCTCGATTGTCCCGATGCCGCCCAACGCGCCTACACGACCTCGCGCAGCACCGGGCTGTCGATGACGTGCTGCGGCCGGCCGGTCGGATCGAGGATGGTCGTCGTCTCGGGATTGAGGCCGAGATTGCGATAAAGGGTGGCGAAAATCTCGCCGAAGGTGACCGGCCGATTGCTGGCGTACTCGCCGAGGCGATTGGTGGCGCCGATGACCTGGCCTGTGCGCATGCCGCCGCCGGCCATCAAGGCGCAGCTGACCTGCGGCCAATGATCGCGGCCGGCCCCCTTGTTGATGCGCGGCGTGCGGCCAAACTCGCCCCAGGCGATGACCGTCACGTCGTCGAGCAGGCCGCGCGCCTCCAGGTCGTCGATCAGGGCGGTGAAACCCTGGTCGAGCTTGCCGCCGTGATCGCGCACCAGGTCGAAGTTCTTGCCGTGGCTGTCCCAGCGGCCATACGACAGCGACACGACGCGGACGCCGGCCTCGACCAGCCGGCGGGCCAGCAAGAGCTGGTCGTTGACGGTCGGGGCGCCGTCGTACTGGTACTGATACGGCTTCCCGTCGCCGTAGCGCTCGCGCACCTTGGCGCTCTCCTTGGACAGATCCAGCGCCTCGACGAGCTTGCTGGAGGTCAGCACGCCGAGGGCGCGCTGCGGTCAGCGCGTCCACGGTCTGATAGGTGCCGCTGCGGTCGAGGTCGCCGCGAAGGCTGTCGAAGCTGGACAGCAGACGGCGGCGGTCGCTCAGCGCCTCGACGGAGGCGCCGCGCAGGGTCAGGTCGGCCATGCCGGGACCGTCCGGCTTGAAGGCGGCGTAGGAAGCGCCGAGGAAGCCGGGACCGCCGGCATCGGACCAGGGCACGTGTTGCGTCCGCGCCGCCAGGCCGACGAAGGGCGGAACGGAGGGATCGACCGGACCCTGCACCTTGGCGGCGACGGCGCCGAGGCTCGGCCGGCCGCCCATCGCTCGCAGACTCGACGGCGCCCAGCCGGACATGCACTGGAAGGCGTCGTGACCGCCGCTGGCGCCGACCACGGAGCGAATGGCGACACACTTATCCATGCGGGCGGCGATGCGCGGAAATACCTCGCCGATCTGGATGCCGGGCACGTTGGTGGCGATCGGCTTGAACTCGCCGCGGATCTCGGCGGGCGCCTCAGTCTTGATGTCCCACATGTCCTGATGCGGAGGACCACCGCCGAGGAAGATGTTGATGACGGACTTGTGCCGGTTGCCGGTCGAGCCGGCGCGGGCCTCGGCCCGGAAGATGTCCGCCAACGTGAGGGAGGCGGCCCCGAAGGTGAAGGCGCCGATGCGGAGGAAACCGCGGCGGGAGACGCCGTCGCAGAACCGCTGCTTTTGGCCGAAGATCGTCAGCATGGCCGGTCCTTTCGAGCAAGGCGGGAGGCGAGCGATGCGGGATCGCTCGCGTGGGTCGGCGAGCAATGGCGGGCGGAGGAAGGCACTCTCCGGACGGCCCGGAGAACGGCACCTCATCCGTTGGCTTCAACCTAAACGGCTGAGGTAGGTATGTCAAGCAGGAAGAGCTTGTGCTTCGTGCCCGAACCAGCGCACTTCTATCCGAGCCTGAAGCGTAAGCGAAGAAACGGCAACCAAAGGTTGCCGTTTCTCTTCGCTTACGCTTCAGGCTCGGGCAGAAAAATGTCCGCGCCGGCTTGAGCGCGACGCTCGCTCTGGTATGCTGTCGGTTCGCTGGCTACCCCGTTACCTCAGGAGGTGCTCTGCCGCCATGAAACGCTTCATCCTTCTGTCCGCGTTCGCCCTGCTCGGCCTCGCGCTCGCCGGCCCCACGGCGATGCGCGGCGACGACAAGAAAGCCACCAAAACGCTCGGCACCATCGAGCGCCTCGACCCGGCTTTCGATAACCTCATCGGCCGCGACGCCAAACTCGAAGTCCTCGTCACCGGCCACGTCTGGGCCGAGGGGCCGGTCTGGGTGCCGCGCGACGGCGGCTTCGTGCTCTTCTCCGACATCCCTCGGAACAGCATTTACAAGTGGCAAGAGGGCAAGGGCGAGAGCTTGTTTCTGAAGCCGTCGGGCGGCACCGGCAAGGACGCACCCACCTTGAAGGAACCCGGCTCCAACGGCCTGCTGCTCGACGCCGAGGGCCGGCTCGTCCTCATGGAACACGGCGACCGCCGCGTCAGCCGACTGGACCGCTGGGACGGCAAGGCCAAAACCACGCTGGCCCACCTCTACAGGGGCAAGCGCCTCAACAGCCCCAACAACGGCGTCTTCAAATCCAACGGCGATCTCTATTTCACCGACCCGCCCTACGGGCGGTCGCTCAAGGATGCCAAGCCCAACGAGTTTCCCGACCGCGACCTCGATTTCTGCGGCGTCTATCGGCTGGCGAAGGACGGCAAGCTGACGCTGCTGACCCGCGAGATGAGCCGGCCCAACGGCATCGCCTTCTCTCCCGACGAGAAAACGCTGTATGTCGCCAATTCGGACCCCGAAAAGGCGATTTGGATGGCCTATCCGGTCAAGGACGATGGCACGCTGGGCGTCGGCCGCGTCTTCCAGGACGTGACGAAGTATGTCGGCAAGGACAGGCCGGGGTTGCCCGACGGCATGAAAGTCGATGCGAAAGGCAATCTATTCGCCACGGGTCCGGGCGGCGTGCTGGTGTTCGCGCCGGATGGCAAGCACCTGGGCACCCTCGCCACCGGCGTGCCGACGGCCAACTGCAACTGGGGCGCCGGACGGCACCGTTCTGTACGTCACCGCCAACGATGCGTTGACGCGCATCAAGACCAAGACGAAGGGTAAGGGCTTCTGATACTCGTTGCCGGTAATGGTATCTCGTTTAGCCGCGACGCGCAGCGGAGCGCGGGAGATTCCCGCGCTCCGCTGCGCGTCGCGGCTAAACGCCTGTATCAGTCGGTCAGCTCAAAGACGAAGTCATTTCGGCCGCCGGACTCCACAGTCGCCGTCAGTTTGGAGGTTTCCGGCCGAGCGTAACGCTCCGGCAGTCGATTGGCGCCCCGCGAACCGCCGAGGACCGGCGTCGGCGGATACCAGGTCATGCTGATCTGGTATTCGCCGGCGGCCGCGCCGTCAAAGGCGCGATAGGTGGTCAAGCGGAAGGAACCGTCTGCCTCGACGCGGCCGCGCGCCGTCTCCGCCGGCTTCCGCGCCGCGGCCCGAGCCGGACGAAAAACAATCTCCGCTCCCACGGCCGGGCTGCCTCGATAGAACACCTTGCCACGGACCGGCGTAACGGACTTGCCGTAGCCGGGAATGTTGCCGCCCTCCTCGGTGATCGGCTTCTTCATGTCTTCGGGATAAATACCGTCCAGCAGCACATGGGCCAGGACGGGGCCGTCCGCCTTCATCGTCACCCAGGTGATGTGATCGAACTCGCCGTAATCGATGCCGCGCAGCGTACTGCCGCCGCCGGTCGTCGCCAACTGATAGTAGTTCATGCCCTGGCGCACGAACTTGCGAAAGTGATGGATGTGGCCGCAGAACACCGTGTAATTGCGGCCGGCCAACAGCTTCTCCACCTCCGGCCAGCCGGTCTCGGCGCCGTTGGGCCGCGTCCAGATGGGCGGATGCAGGGCCACCACCGTCCAGCGCACGGTGGGGTTGTCCGCCAGGGCTTGCTTGACGTAGTCGAGCTGTTCCTTGCCAATCTGCTCCTGGAAATGCTTTCCTCCCTTGGCTTCCACCTCCGGGCCATCGTAGGCATTGAGGACGAGGAACAGTACGTTCTTGTAGACGAAGTGATAGTAACGGCGGCCAAACTTTTCCTGCCAGACCTTGGCCATGTCGGACGTCAGCACGTCGTGGTTGCCGGGAGCGTAGAAAAAGGGCATTTGCAGCTTGCCAACGTAGCCCTGGAACTCGCCCCATTGACTCCGCGCCTGCTCGGGCGTGGTGTAGCCCTCCACAAGATCGCCGACGGACAGGACGAACTCCGGCTGCATGAGATTGAGCAGTTCCACGGCGCGCGAGAAGATGCCGGCCCGATGACCGCCGGTGCGGTCGGAGACGATGGCGAACTGGAATTGTTCGGCGGAGCGATTGAGGCGCAGGTGCGTCCAGGGATTGCGCGACTCGACGGTCACTTGCAAGGGCGCCTCGGCGGTAACGCCCGGCTGCGGCGTGCTGCGCGACAGTCCGACGGCCGCCAGCAGCAGACCGAAGACGAACAGGACCAGAAGCAGGCGTTTCATCGTAGCCGTCCTTTCCCGACAGGCGGACCTGGAGAACATCAGAGACACGGGAGAGCCAGAGGCAACTACAGAAATATCATAGGGCGCACTGTGCCTCCGCGCTTTGCCATTGCCAGGGGCACGTTGGCGTTTTAGCCTGACAAGAGTGTGTCCGTGGCCGCAACGGAGGATCGGACCATGCCGCAACTCACGCCGTTGAACCTGCATGCCTGGATCGACGAGCATCGCCATTTGCTGAAACCCCCCGTCGGCAACGCCTGCATCTGGAACAGTAACTTCCTGGTCATGATCGTCGGCGGTCCCAACCAGCGCAGCGACTACCACGTCAATCCCGGCGAGGAACTGTTCTACCAGATCGAGGGCGACATCGTCCTCAAGATCATCGAGGAGGCCGGCCGCGCGACGTTCCCATCCGGCAGGGCGAAATCTTCCTGCTGCCGGCCGGCGTGCCGCACTCGCCACAGCGTCCGGCCCATACCGTCGGACTCGTCGTCGAGCAGCCCAAGGCATCGCGGGAGCCGCAGCACCTGCGCTGGTACTGCCGGCGCTGCTACGCCCTGCTCTACGACGCCGCCTTTCAGCCGGTCGATCTCGGCGCGCAAATCAAGGAGATCATCGAGCGCTTCCGGGCCGACGAGGAACTGCGAACGTGCAAGGCATGCGGTGAAGTCTTCGTCCTGTGAGGCATCGCCCGAGCGCCGCGTCCATGAAAATCGACCTGCACACGCACATCCTGCCGCGGACCTGGCCCGACCTTCGTCAGCGTTACGGCTGCGGCGGTTTCGTGCGGCTGGAGCACCACTGCCCCGGCTGCGCTCGCATGATGATCGACGATCGGCTGTTCCGCGAAATCGAGGACAACTGCTGGGACGCACGGCGACGGCTGGACGACTGCGACCGCCACGGCGTCACGGCGCAGGTGCTCTCGACGGTGCCGGTCATGTTCTGCTACGGGGCCAAGCCGGAGCACACGCACGACTTGGCTCGTCTGCTCAACGACCACATCGCCGAGGTGGTCGGGCATGCACCCCGGCCGTTTCCACGGTCTGGGTACGCTGCCGCTGCAAGCGCCTGACCTCGCCATCCGCGAGCTGGAGCGCTGCCTCGGCGACCTCGGCCTGCGCGGCGTCGAGATCGGCACGCACGTCAACGACTGGAACCTCGATCACCCCGCCCTGTTCCCGGTGCTACAGGCGGCCGAGCGCCTGGGGGCGGCCGTGTTCGTCCACCCCTGGGACATGCTCGGCCGCGAACGCATGAGCCAATACTGGCGCCGTGGCTGGTCGGCATGCCGGCCGAGACGTCCTTGGCGATCTGTTCGCTGATCTTCGGCGGCGTGCTGGAACGTCTGCCGCGTCTGCGTCTCGCCTTCGCTCACGGCGGCGGCGCCTTCCCTGGCACCATCGGCCGCATCGAGCACGGCTTCCACGTGCGGCCCGGACCTGTGCGCCGTCGAGAACGACAAAAGCCCCCGTAGTTATCTCGGGAAATTCTACCTCGATTCGCTGGTGCATGACGCCGACCTGCTGCGTTACCTGGTCCGCCTGGTCGGGGCCGAGCGGATCGCGCTGGGCTCCGATTATCCCTTTCCGCTGGGCGAGGACGAGCCGGGCCGGCTGATCGAGTCGCTGACCGACTTGCCCGCCGAGGCGCGGCGACGCATGTTGGCCGGCACCGCCCTGGAGTTTCTGGGCGTGGAAGCGACGCCGTGAGGGAAGCCGTCATGATCTTCCAACCGGACGAGTCCTTCGCCCTCGCCCTGGACGCCGACGACCCGCTGCGTCCCTTCCGCGAGCAGTTCCACATCCCGCGCCGCCCCGACGGCCAACCCGTCCTCTACTTCTGCGGACACTCGCTCGGCTTGCAGCCGAAGGCGGCGCGGAGGCTGGTCGAGCAGGAGCTGGACGAGTGGGCGCGCCTCGGCGTCGATGCCCATTTTCACGGCCAAAACCCCTGGTACTCCTATCACGAAAACTTCCGCGACAGTCGGCGCTCGCCTGGTCGGCGCCCAGCCGGGCGAAGTCGTCTTCATGAACAGCCTGACGGTGAACCTGCATCTGCTGATGATGACCTTCTATCGCCCCACCGCGTCGCGTTATCGTATCCTGATCGACGAGCCGGCTTTCCCCTCGGACCTGTACGCCATGCAATCGCAGCTCCGCCATCACGGTTTCGAGGCGCGAGACGGGCTGCTGCGGATCGAGGGGCGGAACGAGGACATCGAGGTGGTGCTGGACGAGCGCGGCGACGAAATCGTCGTGGTGCTGTTGAGCGGCGTGAACTTCCTGACCGGGCAGTATTTCGATATTCCGCGCCTGGCGGCGGCGGCCCATCGGCACGGCTGCCTGTTCGCTCTCGACCTGGCCCATGCCGCCGGCAATGTGCTGCTGCACCTGCACGACTGGGACGTCGATTTCGCCGTCTGGTGCGGTTACAAGTATCTCAACGGCGGGCCGGGTTCGGTGGCCGGCTGTTTCGTCCACGAGAAGCACGGCCGCGACATTACGCTGCCGCGCCTGGCCGGCTGGTGGGGCAACGATCCGACCACGCGCTTCCGGATGCGGACGCAGACCGATTTCGTCGCCAAAAGCGGCGCCGACGGCTGGCAGATTAGCAACCCGCCCATCCTGGCGATGGCGCCATTGCTGGCCTCGCTGGCCCTCTTCGACGAGGCCGGAATGCCGGCACTGCGGGCCAAGTCCGAGCGCCTGACGGGGTATCTGTATTATCTGCTGGAACGTCTGCCGAGCGGGCATTTCGAGATCATCACGCCGGCCGATCCCGTCCGGCGCGGCTGCCAACTCTCGCTGCTTGTCCACGATCGGCCGCACGAATTGCCGAAGATGCTGCAAGCCGAGGACGTGGTCTGCGATTTCCGCGAGCCGAACGTCCTGCGCGTCGCGCCCGTGCCGCTGTATAATACCTTCGCGGAAGTGTGGACCTTTGCTCGCATTCTCGAACGATTCCTGACTTGTTGTTAGCCCCGTGCGGCGGGGATCCAGGGTGCGGCTCCCTTAACGCGGGACATAGATCCGAGGCTGATCGCGGTATTCCTCCTGGGCGATGCCGAACAACAGTTCCGCAACGTCGATCGCCACTCGTTTCGCATACCTCGCGCTGTGCTCGAACCTTCCTTTGTTCGCAAGCGTCAGGATGGGAAGGTGGCCCATCCGCCAGGAATCCGCGAGGGTCGCCTGAAGGGAGTTTTCGTCCTCATCATTTCGATTCTCGGTGAACAGCACCCATCCGTCCTGTTGGCAGCGATTCCAAAGAGAGCGGTCATCGAGATCGCGTGGAAGTTGGAGATCGGGGAACGTCGCGAAGGCGAGAGGGATTTCCGCGAGAACGGTCCACAAGTCGAGCGTTTCGAGCAGTTGGCGAAGGTACGGCAAATGACCCTGGACATTCACGTCGCCTAACAATCCGCGCATGTCACGTGCCTTTCTCCGGCATCGACTCTCGTTGGGCAAGCCATTCGCGGAAGGTTGGCAGTCGCTCGGAACCGTTTTCTCCGCTTGCCGATACGGACTCCTCCGCGTTTTCCCGCGTCTGGGCCTGCCGGCGCTTGGCCAGCCAGTCCTTGAAACGCAGGAAAGCGGCGTGGGTCTGTTCGGCGTGCTCGATCACTTCCGGAGGATTGCCGGCGGCCATCCGCGCCTCGATGTCCAGATAGCGGGCCAAAACGGTATCCGGGTTATTCAGCACGTAGGCTCGGGCTGCCGCCAGCTGCTCGGGCGTCAGCTCGTACATCCGACAAAGGGAGGCCTCGGTTGCGGTCGCATCCAGGAAGTGCGGCAGCAAGTTGTACACGGTAATCCGGGTTCCGACAATTTCCGGACCCCGGCCCCGGTCATGGATCAGCTCGTTTGTCATTTTCAGCCTCCCCTTGGGGTTGTATCTCCGTTTCTCCATTCTACACGCCGCGCCGCCCCGCAGCTCATAAGATGGCGGAGTGTTCGTGGCGTTGCTTCATCCCCTTTCGTCCACGGGAGTGGCGTCATGCGAATCGATCAACTGATCTTCGTGGGCCTGCGAGGCTACGTGATCGCCCTGGAGCGCGACTCGGGGCAGATCGTGTGGGACAATTCGGAACTCGCTTCGGGTTATACGTCCCTGCTGCTCGACGGCGATCGCCTGATCGTCTCGACCAACGGTTACATCTATTGCCTGGACCCGCTGACGGGGCAGGTGCTGTGGAACAACCCGCTGCGCGGCTACGGCGTCGGTATCGCCGACCTGGCGTCGGTGCGCGGCCAGAGCGCCAGACGACGATTCGGCAGACGGCCGCGGCCGAGGAGGCTGCCCGCAGCCAGTCGCATTACCACGGTTCTTGAGAGAGACGTAAGACGGTGAACGAACCTCTTGGCATCGCCTTGATCGGCTGCGGCACGGTGGGCGGCGGCGTGGCCCGGCTGCTGCTGGAACAACCCGACCGCCTGGCCGCCCGCGCCGGCCGGCCGCTCGTGCTGCGCCGCGTCGTCGTCCGCGATCCCATCCAAGCCACGCCCGGCCGGACTGCCGCGCGAGCTGGTCACGACCGACTTGCAACCCGTGCTGCGCGATCCCGGCGTCCACGTCGGCGTCGAGCTGGTCGGCGGCGTCGACTGGGCCAAGGCAGGCCGTGCTGGCGCTGCTGGCGGCGGGCAAGGACGTGGTGACGGCCAACAAGGCGCTGCTGGCCCAGCACGGCGCCGAGGTCTTCGACGCCGCCCGCGCGTCACGGCCGGGCCGTCGCCTTCGAGGCCAGCGTCGCCGGCGGCGTGCCGATCATCGCCGCCCTGGCCCAGTGCCTGGCCGCCAACCAGATCCTGTCGCTGCAAGGCATCCTCAACGGCACCTGCAACTTCATCCTGACGCGCATGACCGAGAAGGGCCAGGGCTACGCCGAGGCGCTGGCCGAGGCCCAGCGGCGCGGCTACGCCGAGGCCGACCCGACCCTCGACGTCGACGGCACCGACGCCGCCCACAAGCTGGCCATCCTGGCGCAGATCGCCTTCGGCGTGGCGGTGCCGTGTCAGCGCCATCGAGCGCCGCGGCATCGCCGACATCGACGCCCTCGACATCCGCTTCGCCCGCGAGCTGGGCTACACCATCAAGCTGCTGGCCGAGGCGTGGTTCGCACGACGCATCAGCTGGCGCTGCACGTCGCGCCGGTGCTGCTGCGCCGGCACGACGCCGCTGGCCCAGGTGCGCGGCGCCTACAACGCCATCTACGTCGTCGGCGACGCCGTCGGCGACGCCCTGTTCTACGGCCAGGGCGCCGGCCAGATGCCGACCGCCAGCGCCGTCGTCGCCGACCTGATCGACCTGGCCGTGGGCCGGGCACAGCGGACTTTCACGACCTTGCGGCTCTGGTCCGGCCAGCGAACGGCATCCAGCTGCAATCGTCCGCCACGGTGCGCAGCCGCTTCTACCTGCGCCTGCTGGTCGAGGACCGGCCCGGCGTGCTGGCCGACGTGACGCGCGTGCTGGCCGACCACCACATCAGCATCGCCTCGGTGATCCAGCACGAAGCGCCGGAGGACCACGAGGGCGGCCGAGTCCACCTGGTCATCATGACGCACACGGCCCTGACCGGCGACTTCCGCGCCGCCGTCGCCGCAGCTGGATCGTCTCGGCCGCGTGGCGCCGCCGAGCGTGTACTATCCCGTTGGCGATTGATCCGCGTAACGTTTTCGTCCGAGCCCGAAGCGTAAGCGAGGGTTGGCTTTCTTTCCCTCGCTTACGCTTCAGGCTCGGATGGGGTTTTTCCATGAAAGCGCTATCGCTGGGCGCGCGGAGGAACGTCAACGCCTTCTTCGGCCTGATGCTCAACAACGTCACCGTGATGGTGCTGCTGTTGGGCCTGGTCAGCAGCACGACGCCGCTGGAGCAGCAGGAGAAGGACAGGCAAGTTCGGTTCACGCCCGGCTTCGTGCTGACGCGCATGGTCCCCGGCACCGCCCTGGGCGTGCTGCTGGGCGATTTGGTGTACACGTGGATGGCCTGGCGGCTGGCTCGCCGCACGGGCCGCGACGACGTGACGGCGATGCCGCTGGGCCTGGACACGCCCAGCACGTTCGGTATCGCCTTCCTGGTGCTGCTGCCGGCGCTGAACGAGGGCTATTTCCAGGTCGGCGGCCGCGATCACGAACGGGCGATGGCCTTCGCCTGGCACGTCGGCCTGGTGGTCCTGGTGCTGACCGGCGTGTTCAAGATCGTCTGCGCTCCGTTGGGCAACGCGGTGCGGCGATTGGTGCCGCGCGCGGGACTGCTCGGTTCGCTGGCGGCGATCGCCCTGGTCCTGATCGCCTTCCTGCCGTTGGCACAGGACGGCATCGCGGCCGTGCCGCTGGTCGGCATGACGGCACTGGCCCTGATCCTGTGGACGCTGGTGGCGCATCGGGCCCTACCCGGCCGTTTCCCCGGCGCGTTGGCCGCCGTGCTGCTGGGCGTGTTCGTCTACCAGGCATGTCGATTTTTGGGATCGGCCGGCGGAGTGGCCCTCGTGCCGCCGCCGGAGCAGGAGACTTCCGCCGTCGTCTGGCAGCCGGCGGCGCTGGTGTCCTTTTACGGCGAACCCTCGTGGGCCTGGTGGGAGCGCGTCTTCGTCTACGCCCTGGGCAAGCTGCCGGTGGTGCTGCCGTTCGCCCTGGCCACCATCGTCGGCGGCATCGACTGCACCGAGAGCGCCGCCGCCGCCGGCGACGACTTCGACACTCGCGTCGTCCTGCTGACCGAGGGCGTCGCGTCGCTGCTGGCCGGCCTGCTCGGCGGCGTCATCCAGACGACGCCGTACATCGGCCACCCCGCCTACAAGAAGATGGGCGGCCGAGCGGCGTACACCCTGGCGACCGCCCTGTTCGTCGGCGGCGTCGGCTACTTCGGCGGCTTCCATCTGCTGTTCGAGTGGCTGCCGCGTCCGGCCCTGTTTCCGATCCTCGTGTTCGTCGGCCTGGAGATCACGGCCCAATCGTTCGCCGCCACGCCTCCGCGGCACTATCCGGCCCTGGCCCTGGCGATGCTGCCGGCGCTGGCGTACTTGCTCACCATTCCCCTCGGCATGGCGCTGGGCCTGCGCGATCCCGACCCACAAGCGCGGCTGCTGGTGCAGACGTTGCGCTGCCTGGCGGGCGGCTTTATTATCACGAGTTTGCTCTGGGCGGCGGCGCTGGCCATGCTGATCGACGGCCGGCTTTTGCGGGCGGCCTTCTATTTCGCGCTGGCCGGTGTGTTCGCCCTTTTCGGCGTCATCCATTCGCCGCTGCGCAGCGAGCGCATCGACCTGCCGGCGCGCGTGCTGGGCGATGTACCCGAGGTGTTTCGGGAGGCGGTTTGCTACCAGACGCCGTATCACTGGGCCGGCGCATACGCTCTTGTCGTGCTGATGTTGCTACTGCTGGCGCTGGCGCCCGGCAATCCAAGAGCGAACGAAGGAGAGCACCAACGCGAAGAGGCCAAGGAAAAGGAGCGACGTGCCTTGCCCATTCCACGCCCGATACGGAACGATTGATGTTCGCACCTTCGCTGTGGAAAGCGGGCAAGTCAGCCGTTACTCTTGAAAGGAGGGAAGAGTATCTTTCGAGGCTTCCTCAATGTATCCGCGTCATGCCTTCTCGATCGTCATCGCTGCCTTCGCCTTCCTGGCGGGACAATCCTCCTGTGCCGAGCCGCACGCGGCCAGGGATGGGAAGTCTCCAGCGAAAGACCAGCCTGCCCGCGTCGATCACTACGGCGATCCCCTGCCCAAGGGGGCTCGCTTTCGCCTGGGCACCGTGCGCCTGCGGCACGATGGCGACGTGATGGCTCTGGCCTGGCTACCCGATGGCCGCACCCTGGCGTCGGCGAGTTGGGATCGCACCGTTCGCCTGTGGCAAATCCCCAGCGGCAAGCAACTCGCTCAATGGGACAACCGGGAAGGCGTCGTCTTTTCGCCGGATGGCCGAAGCCTAGCTTGCGGCGACGGAAACCCCTTCGGAGAGGAGGAGGAAGTGATCCGCATCGTCAATGTCGCCACCGGCAAGGAGCGCCGCCGCCTTCCTGTGCGAAAAACCGGCGGAGCCCTCTCCAACGTCAGCGCCCGGCTACCATTTAGCTTTTTATTCCCCCAATGGAAAGATCCTCGCCGTCCGCGAAGGAGGATCAGGATCAGGGGTCCAGCTGTATGCCGTGGACAGCGGCAAAGAGCTCGGTCATCTGAATGCAACAGCGGCCGGCTTTGGGCGTCCCGTAGTGTTCACGCCGGATAGCCGTGCTGTACTCGTGGCGACCGATGAAGGAGTCCTCCACTGGACGATTGGTACGGGCGCAAAAAGAAAGTCTTGGAGGACATGCAAGGACAGAAAAAGGTGTTTTCCCTCGCTTTCTCCCCTGATAGCAAGATGCTGGCGGCCGTTGTCAACGACGACAGCATCACTCTACGAAGTTGGCCTGCGGGCAAGGAATTACGCCGACTCCCAATACGGAATGATGGGTTGGCGACTTTACATTGACGGGAACGTTTTAACGTTCTCGCCCGATGGACAGCTACTGGCCTTAAGCGAAAGAGGAACCATCCGCCTGTGGAACCCGGCCACCGGCGAGTCGGTGCGTCAATTCGAGGCACACCGGGACGATATTTGGGCACTCGCCTTTTCTCCGGATGGTTCCCTGCTCGCTTCCGCCGGCAGAGATAATGCGGTGACTGTGTGGGAGGTGCGGCCGGGAAAATCGCCACGCCCACTGACAGGCGTAGGGCACTGGCTGGACCTCCTCGGTTTGGCCGCCGACGGTCAAACGCTGCTGACTCGCTCTGCGGAAGGTTCCTTGAACGTGTGGGATGTTCGCGATGGCCGCCGCCTGCGCACCCTGGCGAACGGAGAAGACCGCATCGAACGGTTCCTCTTCGGTCCTGATACCGGCCGGACCCTGGCGTTGCTGTGGCAGGACGTGCAGAGAGGCCGGGATCGTCCAGCGTTTTCCAGAGAGAGAATCTGCTGCTCCGCCTTCGCACCCGACAACGCCTTGTTGGCCATTGGCAGCGTCGAGGATGGCAGCATCCTCCTCTTACGCAAGACGGACGAAGGCATCGAGCACTGCCGCCTGGAGGATAGCGCCCCCGTCCAAGAGGCGAAGAAGCGTAGACTCACCATCTCGGTGGATAAGCTAACCTTCTCTCCCGATGGCCGAACGCTGGCAGCCACGTACAGCGACGGCCGCCTGATCCTGTGGGAGTCGCGCACAGGTCGGCCGCGCCATATCCTCTCCTTACCCAGACATGGCAATCCCTATCGGTGTTTGGAGTTCTCTCCCGATGGCCGTCTGCTGGCCCTGTCGAACCGGAACGCTCTCTATCTGGTTGAGTCGGCCAGCGGACAACGATTCAAGGAATGGCCCCTCGGTTCGGATTGGATCGATTCCGTGGTTTTTGCTCCCGACAACCGCACTCTTGCCGCCGGCGACACAGGCCCTCTTGCAACCATCCGCCTGTGGGATTTGCCCACGGAAAAGTCAATCCACGTCCTGCGCGGCCATCGGGATAGTGTCCGCACCCTGGCCTTTTCGCCGGACGGCACCTCGCTTCTTTCGGGTAGCGATGACCGCACCGTTCTTTGCTGGGATGTCGCCGCCGTGATGCGCCGCCGCGTGCCGAGCAAGAAACTTTCCGCCGACCAATGCACCGACCTCTGGACCGACCTGGCGTCCAAGGATGCCTCGCGCGCTCAGCGAGCCGTCGCCACGTTCATTCAGCCTGCCGATTCCACGCTGCCGTTTCTCGACAAGCAATTGCCTCCCGTGTCCGCGGCGCAAATGAGCCGTGTCAAGGCGCTGATCGCCGATCTGGACCACGAGGAATTCACGCGACGGGAAAAGGCTTCGCGCGAGCTGGAGAAGATCGCCGAGGTAGCTGCTCCGGCGTTGCGTCAGGCGGTCCAGGAAAATCCCTCCCTGGAGATGCGCGAGCGCATCGAGGCCATCCTCGCCGCGCTGGATGAACGGCCGCTCTCTCCCGAGCGCCTACGCACCATCCGCGCCTTGCAGGTGTTGGAGACTATCGGCACGCCGCAGGCACAGCGAATCCTCGAAGGCTTGGCCCACGGCGCAGCCGAGGCTTGGCTGACGCACGAAGCGAAGGCGTCACTGCAACGCCTGGTCCGACGCTATGCCCAACCGTAGGAGCAAAGCTCCACGATGCGGATTCGCGGTCCCATGCGTCAATCCCGCGCTTTCTTCCGCTGTTCTTCGACGAGGGTGCGGAGCGCGCGTACCTCGCTTTCCAACTGCTGGACGCGGCGTTCGAGAACGGGATCGACGGGGATGGGTCTCGTGACCGAGACCGCAGGATTTTGGATGATTTTCGCCAGGTGCTTTTGAATCGCGGCCTCGGCCTCTTCGAGGCTCAGACCCTTGATGGCCACGCGGCCATAGACGGGACCAAGGGCAACCTTGCCGCTGGCCTCAACCTGGAAGACGCCCTGGATGGGCCTGGCTGGCAGGAGGTCCGCGCGCGGATGTCGAGAAGATCTCCAGGCCGGATGATGTCGTCCTTGTCGAGAGCGGCCGGCGCAGACGGCTTTCGCGCCGGCGTGGACGGCGCTGGCTTGTTGCGCTCGGCCGTTTCCGGATTCCCCTTGTCCTTCTTCGGCTCGGCCGCTTGCGCCACGGCCTCCGGCTCAGCCGCTCGGGTTCGATAGGCGAATACGCTCGCCGTTCCGCCGGCGCCGAGGAGGGCCGTCAGAAACAGCACGACCACGACGAGCTTGAGTTTGGTCAGGAACATGCTTCGCAACACTCCTTCCGCCAAAGCGGCGACAGGGGCCGAGAGAGCACCCGTCGTGACCGCTGGACCCGCCGCGATCCCCATCGCGGCCTTGAGAGTGGACAACACGAGAGGCGCCGGCACAAACGCCGTCGCCACGGAAAACCCGGCTGTCAACGTAGCCACCGGCAGGGCCAAACCCTGCCGGAGCAGCCGCCTGGCCAGCAGGGCTCGGCCGCGCGCCAGCCGACCCGCCACGGTCCCTTCGGGCCAGCCCAGTCGCTCCGCCGCCTCGCGGCGCGTCCGTCCTTCCAGTTCGCACAACACGATCGGCAGCCGATATTTCTCCGGCAGACGACTTAAGGCCTCGTCCAGCAGCGACAACCGATCGTCGTCCACTTCCTCTCCTGGCGCTTCCGATCGCGCCATCGCCTTCTCGTGGTGTCGGCGGCGTGCGGCGGTTCGCCTGGCGTTCAGCGCGGTGCGCCGGGCCACGCCGTGCAGCCAATCGCCCAGCACGGCGCGCGAGGTCAACGAAGCGGCCTTGCGCACGAGAACGATGAACGTGGCCTGGAAGGCATCCTCGGCGTCGTGGGTATCGCGCAGCAGACGACGACAGACGCCCAGCACCATCGGCCCGTGCCGCCGCACCAGTGCCGCGAACGCCGCCTCGTCCCGCCGGGCGAGGAATTGTCCGAGCAGCTGGCCGTCGGTTTGGCCCTCGGCGCCGTGCGTGCGCCGCCCGCAGCAACTCCTCGATTTCCACACGGGCGCGATGGCTCGCCACCTGTTCCTCCGCTTGTCTCTTGGCTCGATCCGCCCTCCTGTTATAGTGGCGCGAGGGGGCGGGATTTGATACGAAATTTTTCGTGAATGGTGGAAAGGCTCTCTTTTGTGCGAGAAACAACCATGCTTTCCGATCCTCGTTTCGCCGTCCTCGAAGGCGACATCACTCGGCAACAGGTCGATGCCATCGTCAACGCGGCCAACACGTCGCTCCTTGGCGGTGGCGGCGTCGATGGCGCCATTCACCGCGCCGCCGGGCCGGAGCTGCTGGCGGAATGCCGCACTCTCCACGGCTGCGACACCGGCGCGGCCAAGATCACGCGCGGCTATCGACTGCCGGCCCCGCACGTCCTGCACACCGTCGGACCCGTCTGGGACGGCGGCCAGCGCGGCGAGGAGGACTTGCTGGCGCAGTGCTATCGGAGCTGTTTTCGCCTGATGACGGAGCACGGCCTGCGTTCGATCGCCTTCCCCGCCATCAGCTGCGGCGCCTACGGCTTCCCCCTCGACCGCGCCGCCGCCATCGCCGTGGACGAGATCCAACGCTTCCTGGAGGACAACAAAGAAGTGGAGCGCGTCGTCGTCGTCTGCTACAACCGAGAGGTGTACGAGGCGTATCAAGCGCTTTGGCAACGACCTCCCGTTTAGCCGCGACGCGCAGCGGAGCGCGCTTCGCTGCGCGTCGCGGCTAAACGAGGGAGAGGTCCATGAGATTCATTCGGGAGTTCCTCATGCGTATCGCATCCCTGCTGCTGCTCCTGACCGCGAGTGTGGCGACAGCGGCGGAGCCGAAGCCCTCCGGTTGGAAGGCCGGCATCGCCGTGCAGGTCATCACGCCGCAACAGCCCATGTGGATGGCCGGCTACGCCAGCCGTAACAAGCCCGCCGAAGGCAAGCTCACCGAGTTGTACGTCAAGGCGCTGGCCCTGGAAGATCCGCACGGCGGACGGCTCGTGCTGCTGACCAGCGACCTCGTCGGCATCCCGCGTCACCTGTCGGTGGCCGTCGCCGAGGAAGTGCGCCAGCGCAAGGGATTGCCGCGCGAACGGCTGATGCTCACCGTGTCGCACACGCACTGCGGGCCGGTCCTCAACGATTCGCTGCACACCATGTACGACATGCCGCCGGAGGAAGCGAAAAAGATCGAGCCGTACACCCGAAAGGTCAAGGACTGGATGATCGACGTCATCGTCCGCGCCGTGGACGACCTGAAACCGGCCCAGCTGTCGTTCGGCACGGGCACGGCGCGCTTCGCGGTCAATCGCCGTAAACCGACGCCGCAGGGCTTCCAGAACGCCGCCAACCCGGAAGGGCCGGTCGAACACGGCGTCCCCGTGCTGCGCGTCGAGGGGCCGGACGGCAAGCTCCGCGCCGTCGCCTTCGGCTACGCCTGCCACAATACGACGCTGTCATTCTACCAGTGGTGCGGCGATTACGCCGGCTTCGCGCAGGCGTACCTCGAAGAGAAGCATCCGGCGCGACGGCCCTGTTCTGGATGGGCTGCGGCGGCGACGCCAACCCGCTGCCGCGCAGCAAGGTCGAGCTGTGTAAAAAGTACGGCCACGAACTGGCCAACGCCGTCGAGGGCGTCCTCACCGGCCGTCGGACGCCCATCGCCGGCGACAATGCCGCGCGGTACGCGACCATCGCCCTGCCATTCGACAAGCTGCCCGGCCGCGACAAGTGGGAGGCCGACCTCCGCAGCAAGCAGCACAGCGCTCGCAATCGGGCCGCGCGCTACCTGAAGCTCCTCGATGACGGCGGCAAGATCGACGATCACTATCGTCATTACCCGGTGCAGGCGTGGCGCCTGGGCGAGCTGACGTGGGTGACGCTGGGCGGCGAGGTGGTGGTCGATTACGACCTGCGCCTGAAGCGCGAGCTGGGCCGCGAGGGTCCGCTGTGGATCGCCGGCTACGCCAACGACGTGATGGCCTACATCCCCTCGCGGCGCGTGCTCCAGGAAGGCGGCTACGAGGGCGACACGTCGATGATTCCCTACGGCATGCCGGCGAAGTGGGGCCCGACCATTGAAGAGAAGATCGTCGCCAAGGTACACGAGCTAGTCAAGGAAGTGCGGGCCGACTCGCGCCGGCGTCCGTGATTCCTCATCTCCTTCGCTTACAGGCTGCAACATTCTGGCGAACGGCCGGCGTAAGCCGGCTGGTAGAGGCACAAAACCAGCCGGCTTACGCCGGCCGTTCGCCAGAATGTTAGTGCCTCTTACGCTTCCCGCTCGGATCGTTAACCGTCCCCACGAGCCAAACGCGCCGATTGTGCCAGCAAGGACAGGAGCGGCCCTCGTTGCATTCCTTTCCGGGCCGTTCCTTCCATTGATTCACCCCGGCGAATTCAGATAAAATGCGTAATATGGGTGGTCTCGCTAGGATGCAATGGCATACAATTTGCTTCATGGATGAGTTTCAGGCAGGGGGGAGTCGGGATGGCTCTCCGAGGATCCAGCAGCCGTTGGCAATGCGGAGGTCAACGGGCTGTGCCCATACGGAAGGAAATGCCGTCTCTGCGTTGCAATCGGGGAGCGGGGAGCAAGCCCCTCCTCCTCGGCTTTCAGTGGAGAGAGGCCATGCGTAGAGTGGTGGTGACCGGGGTGGGGGTGGTGGCCCCCAACGGGGTCGGCAAGGAGGCGTTCTGGTCGGCCTGCGTCAACGGCAAGAGCGGCGTCGGGCCGATCCGCAGTTTCGACACGTCGTCGCTGCCGGTGCAGGTCGCCGGCGAAGTGCCGGACTTCGACATCACGCCCGTTCATGCCCAGCGTCCACCGCAAGAGCCTCAAAATCATGGGCCGGGCTGCCCGCTTCGGCGTGGCGGCGGCGGGCCTGGCCGTGCACGACAGCGGCCTGGACCTGTCGCGCGACAACCCCGAGCGCGTCGGCGTCGTCATGGGCGCGGGACTGGTGCCGATCGAGCTGCCGGAGGTGGCGCCCCTCGTGGCCGGGGCGCTGCAACGAGCGACGGCCAGCTGCACCTGGACCGACTCGGCCACGCCGGCAAGGACACGCTGTTCCCGCTGTGGATGCTGAAGTATTTGCCGAACATGACGGCGGCGCACATCTCGCTGATCCACGGCGCCCAGGGGCCGAACAGCACGATCGTGACGGCGTGCGCCGCCAGCACGCAGGCGGTCGGCGAGGCGTTCCGTCTGATTGCCCGCGAGGACGCCGACATCGTGCTGGCCGGCGGCGCCGACAGCCGCCTCGATCCGCTGCTGATCCTGGCCTACTCGGCGCTGGGCGCGCTCAGTCCGGCGCAGCGTCGCCCGGCGGAAGTGTCGCGGCCATTCGACGGCCAGCGCGACGGCTTCGTGCTGGGCGAGGGCGCGGGCGTGCTGGTGCTGGAGGAGTTGGAACACGCCCGGCGGCGCGGCGCGGTCATCTACGCCGAGGTGCTCGGCCTGGGCAGCAGCTTCGACGCCTACGCCGTGACCAAGCCCGACCCCGAGGCGCGCGGCGCCGCCCGCGCCATCCGCTGGGCCTTGCGCGAAGCGCACGTCGATGCCGGCGACATCGACTACATCAACGCCCACGGCACCAGCACGCGGCTCAACGACCTGATGGAGACGGTGGCCGTCAAGCGCGTCTTCGGCCCGGCGGCGCGGACGCTGCCGCTGTCGTCGATCAAGTCGATGGTCGGCCATCTCATCGGCGCCTCCGGCGCCGTCGAGGCGGCGGCGCTGGCGCTGACGCTGCATCGACGGCGTGCTGCCGCCGACCATCAACCAGACGCACCCCGATCCCAGCTGCGATCTCGATTACGTGCCCAACTGCGCCCGCGAGATGCCGGTGCGGACGGGCCTGTCCACCAGCTTCGGCTTCGGCGGCCAGAACGCCGCCCTGGTCATGCGCCGCTATGCCGGCTGACCCGTTTAGCCGCGAACTGTCGCAGCGGAGCGCTGCCTCGGCTCGCTCTCGCTGCGCGGTTCGCGGCTATAATCCTTGCTCCTGCTGCAGCGCCTCGGCATTGTCGGTAAACCCTGTTCCAGGCGGATACGGTCCACCTCGCCCATCACCTCATCGATGACGCCGGCGTTGATCGACACGTTGCGATACTCGACGACGAACGCCCACAGGTTGACGAGCAGCGTGACGGTGGCCAGCGTGGCGTGGATCGTCCACGGCCATTCCTGTCGCTGGGCGGCGGCGCCGGCGGCGGCCGTGGCGATCGGCACCAGCATGGCCAGCAGA
Organism: uncultured Planctomycetota bacterium; assembly: GCA_963849325.1. GTDB lineage: Bacteria > Planctomycetota > Planctomycetia > Gemmatales > Gemmataceae > JAJPHU01. Next base: position 386,738 of record CAWKHF010000001.1, read on the forward strand.
GCGATCGGAAACGTGCGCCGCTTCAAATCGCGCGTCAGGCGCGGCAGCGGTGCGTCCGGCAGACGATAGGCGATCGCCACTTCCTTGACCCAGCGGCCGGTGCCCAGGAAGTAGATGAAGATCAGGCAATGCACTCCGAGTGTCAGCAGCACCGCGAACAGGCCAGGTAGAAGTGGATCGGATAGAGCGGATCGTCGAGGTTCGCGCAGGCTGCCGCGCCAGCGCGACAGCCAGCCCACCGCGAAGGTCAACAGCAGCACAAAAAAATTGAACGCCGCCAGGCGCGCCAGGATGCGTGACATGGAACTCTCACAGGCAGGAAGGAACTCGAAACGGGTCGGCGAGCCCTGCCGTCTGCGCCGCTCGTGCCGAAGACCGGCGGATGTTCAGGACGATGACAAAGAGGGCGGTCCCGCCAAGGCAACCCGTCTGTGCGTCCTGTATCGTTGCGCCTCCGCCTTCGGCCGCCACGGAGGCAGAAGGATTTTGGTTCCCGTCTTGAGCCGGGCGCTATAATAGAGGGCACGAGGCGAGCCGCGACCGTCGAGTCGCGAGCGGAAGCGAACTCCGCTCCCTCACGATCGCAGCTCGGAAGGCCACAGTCGCGGAGCGTGCGAGGCGGGCATGGCCGCTCTTGAGGCGACGGTTTCTTCCTTCCTTCTGCTGGCCGACGCGCCGAGGATGCAGTTGCTCGTGACGGGCCTGTGTCTCGCCGCGGCGCTGCTTCTGGGGCGCCATCGTCATCGCCCTCGTTCAGTCGCTGGTGGCAGCGGCGGACTCGAAGGATGATCTCTCGCCCAGTGCGCAGCTGGCCCATTTTCGCTCATTGTACGAGGCGGGAGCGATCAGTCAGGAGGAATTCGAGCGCCTTCGGTCCTTGCTGGGCGGCCGGATGCGCGAGGAATTCGGGGTCCCTTCGCCGGCGCCGAACGCGGCGGCGAATCCGCCCCCGGGAGACAACGGGCAGCCGCCCGACAATCCCGAGACGGGCGTCCGCCCAGCATGACACGGCGAAAGTCCTTGCGGATCTTTCCGCCGCCCCGTAGAATCCGGAACGAGAAACGAATCTGAACCTGTTACGAGGCAACCACTTCAACGGACCCCGGCGCCGCCACACCCACGACTTCTTTCTCCTCTGCATTCCGCGCTGAGCCGTTGATCGGCTGTTCTCGCAACCTATTTGCTGGCAACCGTTTCCCGACCTCTTGGCAGGTGGGGCCGACGAAAAGGAGACCGCATGCCGACCAAAGACTCGGGCACAGGTGGGAGTGGCAAACGACCCACCGGGAACACCGGGCGCAATCGCAACGCCTACTGTTCCTTCTGCCGAAAAAGTTACCGCGACGTCGGCCCCCTGGTCGAGGGGCCCGGCGACGTGTACATCTGCGGCGAGTGCATCGAGCTATGCCAGTCCATCATCGATCAGGAGAAGCGCCGTCGCGGCGGCTCCAAGGCGCTGTTCACCCACATTCCCACGCCGCGGAACATCAAGGAGAAGCTCGATCAGTACGTCATCGGCCAGCAGCGGGCCAAGAAGGTCCTGTCCGTGGCCGTGCACAATCACTACAAGCGCCTGAGCCTCGGCGACCAGGGCCACGGCGACGTCGAGGTGGACAAGAGCAACATCCTGCTCATCGGCCCGACCGGCAGCGGCAAGACGCTGCTGGCCCGCACGCTGGCCAAGATCCTCGACGTGCCCTTCGCCATCGGCGACGCCACCACGCTGACCGAGGCCGGCTACGTCGGCGAGGATGTCGAGAACCTGCTGCTGAAGCTGCTGCACTCCGCCGACTTCGACATCGAGGCGGCCCAGCGCGGCATCGTCTACATCGACGAAGTGGACAAGATCGCCAAGACGCACCAGAACGTCAGCATCACCCGCGACGTTTCCGGCGAGGGCGTGCAGCAGGCGCTGTTGAAGATGCTCGAAGGCACCATCAGCAACGTCCCGCCGCAGGGCGGCCGCAAGCACCCCGAGCAGCAGTACATCCAGGTCGATACCTCGAACATCCTGTTCATCTGCGGCGGCACCTTCGTCGGACTGGACAACGTCATCGCTCGCCGCATCGGCCGCAAGACGATCGGCTTCGGCAGCAATCCCGAGGCCCGCGAGACAAACCTGGGCGAGATGCTGTCGCAAGGTGACCAGCGACGACCTGATCGAGTTCGGCATGATCCCCGAGTTCATCGGCCGTCTGCCGGTGCTGGCCCCGCTCGACCCGCTCGACGAGGAAGCGCTGATCCGCATTCTGACCGAGCCGAAGAACGCCCTGGTGCGGCAGTATCAGAAGCTGTTCGAGATGGAAGGGGCGGAGCTGGAGTTCGACTCCAGCGCCCTGAAGGAGATCGCCCGCAAGGCGCAGCGAGCGCGACACCGGCGCTCGCGGTCTGCGCAGCATCGTCGAGGAGGTCATGCTCGACATCCAGTTCGAGCTGCCCGACATCGAGGCGAAGACGAAGTACGTCGTCACCGACGCCGTGGTCCGCGGCGAGGTGCCGCTGTTCGAGAAGAAGGCCGGCGCCGATAAGAAGAGCGCGTAAGGCAATCCGAATCCGGCGAAGGCTCGGAGGGCGCGAACCCACGTTCTCCGGGCCTTTCTTGTTCCTGCTCTCAACGGCCCTCCGTATTCGCAAATTGCGAAGAAAGCGCTTGACAATTTCGCAATTTGCGAATACGCTGACTTGCAGATGCCGATAGGGACAATAGTTTTGAGCCCCGTTGTTACAAGTTCTATGCTGTTAGACCATACGCAAAACCATTCATGAAATACCCTGCTGAAACTATTCCGTTAACCTGATCGGTCGAAAGAATATGTGATGCGAGTCATTTCCCCCAAGAAACTCCGCCACTTCTGGACGGATCCCCGAAATCCCGACTCGGAATCGCCTCTTCGAGCATGGAATCTGGTCGTAAGGGCAGCCGATTGGACTTGTTTTGCCGATGTCCGCAACACTTATGGCACGGCGGATCTCGTCGGCAACCGCGTGGTTTTCAACATAGGTGGCAACAAGTATCGGCTAGTCGCCGTAATCGATTACGAAGGACACAAAGTATTTATCCGATTCGTCCTCCGCCACGAGGATTACGAAAAAGGGCACTGGAAGAGCGATACGTTTGGTCAGGACTGGAAGCCAGGTTCACAACAGGCTCCCGCAAGTCCAGCGCCAGGCAAAGCAAAAGGACGCCACCGGAAAGGCCGTCCCAAGAAGTGAGATCGAGCCATGAAAACGACTCGCAAGGTTGACGACCACCGAGATGCTTACATGGAGCTGATCCGGCGATTTCCCCTCCGCCCGATCCGCTCGGAGGAAGAACTGGACCGGGCGATGGAAGTTATTGACGAGCTAATTGATCGAGACAATTTGGATCAGTCGGAGAAAGATTACCTAGACGTGCTCAGCGACTTGACTGAGCACTACGAATCGGCGCACCATCCCATCGAACCTGTCTCGGACGCGGAGGTGCTGGCGCATTTGATCGAGGCGAAGGGCACTACCCAGGCGAAACTCGCCCGCGAAACCCGGATTGCGGAATCGACGATCTCCGAAGTTCTCGCCGGCAAGCGAATCCTCAATCGCGTTCAGATCGGCCGGTTGGCCCGGCACTTCAACGTCGGCCCGACGGTCTTCCGCTTCAACGAGTAATCCCGTTTCGGCGCGTCAACTCCTCGCCGGTCGCTCCTCCGGCCTGGTCCGCAGGAGTGCGCTCGTTCGCGTTCGCCACATTTATCGGAACTTGCTTGACCGAGCCGTTGCCGACGTTTACGATGCGTGAATAGATTGTTCCGCTGGCTCATCGGTCGCCTACCTCCCGATGGGTCTGGCCCGCCGTTAGCTGCCAACCGCTGCCCGCCGTCGCGCTCCCGCCGACCGACTGTTTTCAGGAATTCGGATTGCTCAGGAGTATCTTGCCATGGTCGTCTCCCTCCGTGCCCTGCTCGGGGTTCGTCGTTGCCTGGCTCTGCTGCTCGTCGGCGCCGGCCTGTTACTCACCAGCCGCACTGATGCCCAGCAACAGATCGGTTCCAACCTGCCCGCCCCGCGCCTGTTGACCGTCATGCCGCCGGGAGGCAAGATCGGCTCCACGGTCGAAGTGACCTTCACCGGCACCGACCTCGAAGAACCGGAGCACCTGCTCTTCAGCCATCCCGGCATCAAGGCCGAGATGGTCGCGGCCCCCGAGCCGCCGCCGACGCCCCAGCCGACGCCCAAAAAGGGACGACGGCAGGGCATGATGGGCAAGCCGAGCGTCAGCCGCTTCAAGGTAACACTCGCCGCCAACGTGCCGCCGGGCATCCACGATGTCCGCTTCGTCAACAAGTGGGGCGTCAGCAACCCGCGCGCCTTCGTGGCCGGCGATCTCAACGAGGTGCTCGAAAAAGAGCCGAACAACGACGTCGAGCAGGCCCAGCGCGTCGAACTGAACGCCACCGTCAACGGCTCGATGGCCGCTCCCACCGACGTGGATTACTACGTCTTCGCCGGCAAGAAGGGCCAGCGCGTCGTCTTCAGCTGCCTGGCTTCCAGCATCGACAGCCGTTTCCACGCCGGCCTGGAAGTGTACGACAGCAAGGGCAAGCAGGTGGCGTCCGGCCGCGATTACCACGACAACGACGCCCTGGCCGACTGCACTCTGTCCGCCGACGGCGATTACTACGTTCGCCTGTTTCACTTCACGCATACGCAGGGCACCGCCGAGCACTTTTACCGTCTCCGCATCAGCACCGCTCCCTGGATCGACGCGGTTTTCCCCTGCGCCGTTGAACCCGGCAAGACGACGGCCGTGACCGTCTATGGCCGCAACCTGCCCGGCGGCAAGCTCGACCCGTCGGCCGTGGTCGAGGACCGCGTGCTGGAGAAGATCACCGTCAACGTCACCGCTCCGACGGACGCCGGCCAGCGTCTGACGTTCGGCGGCCTGGTGGCGCCGCGCATGGCCGCCCTCGACGGCTTCGAGTACCGCCTGCGCAACGAGACCGGCTGGTCCAATCCGTTTCTGATCTCGCTGGCCCATGCTCCCGTCGTACTCGATAAGGACGGCAACGACACACCCGAGACGGCCCAGGAAGTCCCTGTTCCCTGCGAGATCGCTGGACACGTCGAGAAGCGGAGCGACCGCGACTGGTACGCCTTCGCGGCCAAAAAGGGCGACGTGTACAACATCGAGATCCTCAGCGATCGCCTCGGCGCGCCGACCTACATGTACTTCATGCTCCGCGACCAGAAGACCGAGTTGAAGGAATCCGACGACAATCCGGACATCCTGAGTCGTGCATTCTACGCGCGGACGGAAGACCCGCAGGCGTATCGCTTCACGGTCCCGGCCGACGGCAAGTATCAGCTTCTGGTGAGCAGCCGGCTCGCCGACACGGTAGCGGGCCCGCGTCACTTCTATCGCGTCCGCATCACGCCGCCGCGGCCCGACTTCCATCTGGTGGCCCTGCCGCCGGACGACCATCGACCGGCGGGCATGACGGTCCTGGCCGGTGGTCAGCAGGCGTTCACCATTCTCGCCGTCCGCCAGGACGGCTTCGTCGGCGACATCGCCCTGACGGCCGAGGGGTTGCCGCCGGGCGTGACGGCCGCACCGCAGACTGTCGGCGGCGACCTGCGCGAGACGCGCTTCGCCGTCTCGGCCGCTCCGTCGGCCGCCGCCTGGACGGGCGAGATCAAGGTCGTCGGCACCGCTGTCATCGAGGGCAAGAAAGTGGTGCGCGAGGCTCGTTCCGGCAGTGTCGTCTGGCCGGTGCCGCCCAACCAGAACATCCCCACCATCAGCCGCGCCGATCACAGCCTTATGCTGGCCGTGCGCCCGGCGCTCCTTACAGTCTGACCGGCACTCTCGACAAGCCGGCGCTGGCGCCAGGCGAAAAGGGCACGCTCAAGGTGAAGCTGGCTCGTCTGTCGCCGGACTTCAAGACGCCCTTGACCGTGCAGGCGCTGCAAGCCGAATTGCCGAAGGGGCTGACCTTCAACAACAATCAGCCGCTCACCATCGCCGCCAACCAGGCGGAAGCGTCGCTGGCGATCAACGTCGCCAACAACGTACCGCCGGGCACTTACACCATCGTCCTGCGCACGCAAACGCAGATGCCCTACAGCAAAGACCCGGCGGCCAAGCAGAAGCCGAACACTCCGGTTGTCCTGCCGTCGGCGCCGGTGACGCTGACCATCCTGCCCAAAAAGAAGAAGTAAGCAACTTCAATGCAAAGAGAACCACGGATAACACGGATAACACGGATAAAAACAAAAAGAACAATGGGCCTCTCTTTCTTTATCCGTGTTATCCGTGTTATCCGTGGTTCTCTTTTTTTGATGTAAGGAGATACCTGCAATGCGTTCCCTGTTCTCCCTTGGTGTCCTCGCACTGCTGCCGGGACTCGTTCTCGCCCAGCAGAAAAAATCCAAACCGCCGCAGCCGATCAAGGTCGTCGAGCTGAAACGCACCGAGCCGGTGCTGTACGACAAGGACGTCGAGCCGATCCTGGTCAACAAGTGCGCCTTCTGTCACAGCGACAACATCAAGGAAGGCAAGCTCGACATGGGCAACTACGAGGCGCTTCTCAAGGGCGGCAAGCGCGGCGCGCCGATCGTGCCGGGCAAGTCGGGCGAGAGCTTGCTGGTCAAGCTGGCCGGCAAGACGCAGCGTCCAGCTATGCCGCCCAAGAGCGAGGAGCCGCTGACGCCGGAGGAGTTGGCCCTCCTCAAGCTGTGGATCGACCAGGGCGCCAAGGCGCCGAGCATGAGACGAGAACGCCCCAAGGTGATCGTCAGCGGGCCGCCCGCCAACGTCCATCCCGTGCTCGGCGTCGCCGTCAGCCCCGACAAGTCCGCCGTCGCCGCCTCGCGCGGCAACCAAATCCACATTTACAACGCTGCCTCCGGAGCACACCTGCGTTCGCTGATCGACCCGCAGCTGACCGGGCCGGACAAGAAGCCGGTCAAGGCCGCTCACCTGTCGCTGGTCGATTCGCTGGCCTACAGCCCCGACGGCAAAACGATCGCCTCGGGCGCCTTCCAGGAGGTCATCCTGTGGGACGCTTCGAGCGGCGCCATTCGCCGCCGCCTGACCGGCTTCGCCGACCGCGTCGTGGCCCTGGATTTCTCGCACGACGGCAAACTGCTGGCCAGCGGCGGCGGCGCTCCGACGGCCGACGGCGAGATCAAGGTCTTCGACGTGGCCGACGGCAAGCTGATCGTGGACATCAAGAACGGCCACAGCGACACCGTTTTCGGCGTCAGCTTCAGCCCCGACGACAAGAAGTTAGCCACCTGCGCCGCCGACAAGTTCGTCAAGACGTTCGAGCTGCCTTCGGGCAAGTTCCTCAAGTCGTTCGAGGGCCACACGCACCACGTCCTCGGCGTCGGCTGGAAGGCCGACGGCAAGCTGCTGGCCTCGGCCGGCGCCGATAACATGGTGAAGATCTGGGACTTCGACAAGGGCGAGCAGGTCCGCACCATCACCGGCCACGGCAAGCAGGTGACGCGCCTGTTGTTCGTCGGCAAGACCGATCAGTTCGCCACGTGCAGCGGCGATCAGACGGTGCGCTTCTGGAACGTCAACGGCGGCAACACGCGCAACTTCAGCGGCAACACCGATTACCTCTACGCCCTCGGCGTCAGCCCCGACGGCGCCCTCGTCGCCGCCGGGGGACAGGAAGGCATCGTGCGCTTGTACAACGGCACCAACGGCCAGCTCGTCAAAACGCTGCTGCCGCCGGACGCCGAACCCGCCGCGCCGACGAAGAAGTAATGTCTCTAACCTAAAGAGCCTCACGCAAAGAGCAGCAAAGAACGCAAAGGAAAACAAAAAATAGGCGTAAGTCGCTTTGGTCTTCCTTGTCTTTCCTTTGCGTCCTTTGCCTTTGCGTGAGGCTCTTCTAGGGAAATCTTCTAACACTCAAATCCAGTATCGAATTTGATTCGGCGTTGTATTTTTATCGCCCTCCTTCTGTCAACTTTTCCTTGCCTCTTTTTCGTATTTTTCCGGCGCGATTGCACTTCTTACAATGGTTGGAGCGCTTGTATCATCGCGCCTCCGACTTTATACAAACCACAACTGCTGAACGGATCGCAGATTACAACAATGTCTCGGCGGAAGTTTTCGGCCGCGCCGGCTCGTGGCTCAGCTTTTGCGTGTAGAGTTGAGCGTTCGGGACTCGGCCCCTCTTCGCTGGAGGCAATGGCATGGCTGCACGCCCCTCGATCCTTCTCGTGCTGGCCGGGCGCTGGCATCCCTCGCCGCGTCCTATCGCACGCAAAACTTCGTCGTCGAGGCGCCCACGCCCGAGTTCGCCAAGCAAGTCGGCGATTGGGCCGAACACTACCGCCGTCAAAAAGCGATCGACTGGCTCGGCGACGAAATGCGGCCGTGGGGCCAACCCTGTCCGCTGCGCGTCACCGTGACGATGAACGGCTCCGGCGGAGCGACCTCGTTCGCCTTCGACCGCGGAGCGATCCTCAGCATCGACATGCACATTGAGGGCCGGGCCGATCGCCTCGTCGCCAGCGTCCTGCCGCACGAGATCACGCACACCGTCTTCGCCTACTACTTCCGCACGCCGGTGCCGCGCTGGGCCGACGAGGGCGGTTCGGTGCTGTCCGAGGACGACCAGGAGCGCGCCGTCCACGACCAGATGGTACGGCAAATCCTGCAAACGCCGCAGCCGCATGATCCCACTGCGCCGCTTGTTCGACTTGAAGGACTATCCGCGCGACGTGATGGTGCTGTACGCCGAGGGCTACTCGGTGACGAACTTCCTGGTCAGCCAGAGCAGCCGCTCGGTGTTCCTGGCGTTCGTGGCCCAGGGCATGCAAGGCAACTGGGATCGAGCGTTGCAGACGCACTACCGTTATCGCAGCGTCGAGGACCTGGAAGCGGCGTGGGTGCAGCACGTCTACAGTAATCGGCCGCAGCCGATCGAAGTGGCCAGTACGCGCGGACGAGGCGAAGTATCGCCAACATCGCGCGTGGTGGTGCGGCAGACCGCTCCGCCGGTGCAGCCGCTGCTCGAAGCGCCGCAGCCGATCTATCGCGGTCAGGCGCCCGGGGAGGATGAGGGCGTCGATCCGCGCCGCGAGTATCGACGGACGCCGCCGGCGCAACCTGTGTCGCGGCCGCCGCAGGGCTACCGGGTGCCGCCGCCGCCGACGGTATCGCTGGGAGCACCGGAATTCGAGCAGGCGCCGCCGGCCATGCCGCAGTTCGGCCCGCGTTCGCCGGTGGGATATTCGCCGTGATGTCACCCACCGACCAGCCCGGAGCGTCCGCGACGGTTCTCACCCGTCGCGGACGCTCCGGGCTGGTCAAGATCCGCCATTCAATTTCTCCATCGCCAACTTCTTCGCCAACTGCAGCGCCTCGGCGAGCTTGCCGGCGTCCTTGCCACCGGCCTGGGCGATGCCCGTCGGTGGACCACCGCCCTTGCCGCCGACCACCTTCGCCACCTCGCCGACCAGCTTGCCCGCATGCAGCCCCTTTTTGCCGAGGTCATCCGTGACCAGACTCATCAGCCCGACCTTGCCTTCGTCGGCCCAGCCGACGACAACCACGGCGCTTTTGGCCTTCTCGCGCAGGCGGTCGAGCTGCTGTCGCATCTGCTCGACGGGCGCCGCCGGCATCTCGCCGACAATGATCTTCGAGCCGTCCGCCTCGACCGCCTGCGCCAGCAGACGATCGCCGGCGCCGGCCAGGTCGCCGGCCGCTCCCTTGCGCAGCTGGGCCTGCAACTTCTTCACTTCCTCCTGCAAGACCTCGACTCGGCGCGGCAGGTCGTCCGGCTGGCAGTTGAAGCGCCCGGTCAGTTCGTCCACCACCGCCGCCAGGCGCTGCACGGTGGCGACGGCCTCGCGGCCAGTGACGGCGACGACGCGGCGCACACCTTTGCCGACCAACTCCTGGCCGACGATCTTGAAGAAGCCTGCCTGTCCGGTGTGGTTCAGGTGCGTGCCGCCGCAAAACTCGACGGAGTCCTCGCGCGTCGCATCCTCCGGCTTCTGCGGCCCGATGAGCAGCACGCGCACGGGATCGGGGTACTTCTCGCCGAAGACGGCGCGGACGCCGGGCAGCTTCTTCGCCCCCGCCAACGGCATCGTCACCGCACTTACCGGCAGGTCGAAGTAAATCTTCTCATTGACCAGCCGCTCCACGTCCGCAATCTCCTGGACTGACAACGGCTTGTCATGCATAAAGTCGAAGCGCGTCTTCTCGGCATCGACCAGCGAGCCGCGCTGCTCGACGTGCTCGCCGAGCACTTTGCGCAGCGCCCAATTGAGCAAGTGCGTGGCCGTGTGATTGCGCATCGTATCGTAACGCAAACTCCCCACGTCCAGCGTCGCCGCCTGATCGCACTCCAGATAACCTTCCTTGACTTCGCCGAGGTGCAGTACCGCGTCGCCGAGTCTCTGGGTATCGTAGACCCAAAACTCCCCGGTGGGGGTATCCATGACGCCGTGGTCGCCGACCTGGCCGCCCTGCTCGGCGTAGAAGTTCGTTTGATCCAGCAACAGCGCCGCCTCCTCGCCCTCCGGAAGCTGGCCCGAGCGGATAACGACGTTGTCCTTGACCCAGCCGAGGATCTTGCCATAGGCGGTCAGGCTGCCGTACTTGGGCGCATCGTTCGTCGCCGGCAGCTCGCCGTGGAGGGCGGAGAGGACGATCTTCGCGCGTCCCTGGCCCGACTTGCGGCGGTGTTCTTCCATCGCCTCCTCGTAGTCCGGCCGGTCCACGTGCATGCCGACCTCGGCCGCCATCTGCTCGGTCAGGTCGATGGGGAAGCCGTAGGTCGTGTGCAGGTTCGCCGCCTCGTGCCCACCGATGAGGCCGCCATGCTGCTTGCCGCGCTCCACCGCCTCGGCGAAGTGCGACAGGCCGCGCTGGATCGTCTTGAGGAACTCCGCTTCCTCGGCGCGCAATATGTCCGCCGTCCGCGCCGGATTCGCCTTCAACTCCGGGAACGCTCCTCCCATCTGCTCGACGACGACCGGAACCAGTTTATAGACGAACGGTTCGCGCAGATCGAAATACTGGTAGCCGAAGCGCACCGCGCGGCGGATGACGCTGCGCAGCACGGCATCGCGCTTCTTGTTGCCCGGCCGCGCTCCATCGGTGATGGCAAACGTCGCCATGCGCAGGTGGTCCGCGATCACCCGGAAACCTACGTCATGCACGTCATCGAGCCGGCCGCCATACTTCTTGCCCGTCAGGTGGCCGATCGCATCCATGATCGGCGTGAACACGTCGGTGTCATAATTGCTCGTTTTGCCTTGTAGCACCGCGCAGATGCGCTCGAAGCCCATGCCGGTATCGACGTGTTTCGCCGGCAGCGGCGTCAGCTTCTTGTCCGGCCCGCGATTAAACTGGATAAAGACGAGGTTCCATATCTCGATTACGTCCGGCGTGCCCTGGTTGACGAGCTTGCCGCCGCTCTTGTCCGGCGTGCGGTCGATGTGGATCTCGGTGCAGGGACCGCACGGACCCGTCTCGCCCATCTCCCAGAAATTGTCCTTCTTGTTGCCCTTGTGGATGTGCGACGGATCGATGTCCGTCTCGGAGCGCCACAGCGCCGCCGCCTCGTCGTCGGGCGCCAGGCCCAGTTCCGAATCGCCCTCGAAGACAGTCGCGTGCAGCCGGCTTTTGTCCAGCTTCCACTCTTTCGTTAGCAGTTCCCACGCCCAGCGGATCGCCTCTTTCTTGAAGTAATCGCCGAACGACCAGTTGCCGAGCATCTCGAAGAAGGTGTGGTGATAGGTGTCCTTGCCAACGTCTTCGAGGTCGTTGTGCTTACCGCCGGCGCGGATACACTTCTGCGTGTTGGCCGCGCGCTTGTACGGCCGGGTGCCGGTGCCGAGAAACACGTCCTTGAACTGGTTCATGCCAGCGTTGCTGAACAGCAGCGTCGGGTCATCGTGCGGCACGACACTGCTGGACGGCACGAACGTGTGACCGTGCTTCTTGACGAAGAAGTCGAGGAACTGTTGACGGATGTCGTTGGCGGATGGCATGAAGGCTTCTCGCTAGGCTTCACTTGATAAAGCGGATGTTCAAGGGATAACGATAAACTTCGCCCTTGTTGGCGGCCACGCCGCCCAGGATGCCGAAGACCAGGGTCAGCACCCAGACGGCGAGGTTGAGGGCGCCGAAGGTGAAGCAGATGGTCAGGCCGCCGAGAAAGTGACCGATCATCATGGTCAGATGGAAGTTGACCGCTTCCTTGCCCTGGTCGTCCACGAAGCGCGACTCGTCTTTCTTCAGGAGCCAGATGAGGAGCGGGATGAGGAAGCCGAAAATGCCGCCGAGGTGGGCGAACATGGCCATCTGCCGCTCTTGCGCGTTGGAACGGATGCTCGGTAGCCCCGGGGAGTCGTCCGGTAAGGGGTCGCGGTCGTTGTCCTCGTAGTCGGTCATGGCTGCTTCTCCGGGAGGTTGCCCTGTCCCCGGCGGGCGGAGGGTTGCGACAGCGGACACAGCGATTCGCAGCGGATTATTCTCCGACCTGGCGCCGCTCCCGTCAACGTGACGGCGACCAGAAGCCTCGCCCTCCTCCTCGACACGGCACGCCTCTCCTCGGTTCGACTCGCCGTCGGCCGCGAAAAACCCGCCCTTTGTGGTTGACTTGCTCCCATCACCCGGCTTTGATGTATCTTTTGTTCCCCTTCGCGTGAGGTTGACCGAAGAACGTCCTCAAGGAGAATGCGCGTGTCCGCCCATCACCTGGTTCGCCTGGCCCTCGTCCTGTTGACGTTGACATCGCTGTCTCTGCCGGCCGTGGCGCAGCCGGGCCGGCCCGGACAACCGGGTCGGCCGGGGCAGCCGTTCCAGCCTGTTCGGCCAGGCCAGCCGTTCTCCTCCGGCCCAAGCGACGCGCAGAAAGCGGGTGCCGCCGCCTGCGGCGGCGCGGCCATCTTCTTCGTCATCGTGATGGTCGCCATCTCCATTGTCACCACGGTTATCTGGGTCTTTGTCCTGATCTGGGTGGCCAAGGACGCCAGGTCGCGCGGCATGGACAACGGCGCCATGTGGGTGGTCCTCATCCTGTTTACCGGCGTCATTGGCCTGGTTATCTACATCGTCTCCCGGAACCAGGGCGATCTGGTGATCTGTCGGGAGTGTGGCAACAAGCGTCTGCGCGAGAGCCGTCGATGCCCTCACTGTCGCGCCTGAGAGACCCGCGGACCTGGTTGGTGTTGTTCGCCGGCCTCGCCTTGCTGGCCGTGCTGGACTCGTTCCGCGCGCCCGAGCAACAGCGAACCGCCCGGGCCTACGTCGGCGCGGTTCATCTTTATCAGAGGGCTGGCCGCCCCGTGCTCCGGGGCCGTGTCGTGTGCCGGTTCACGCCGAGTTGTTCGGATTATTCGATCGAGGCGGTCGAGCGGCACGGCATTCGTCGAGGGCTGGTCCTGACCGTCAAACGGCTGGCGGCGTGCAACCACGGCACAGCACCGGGCACCTACGATCCGGTGCCGCCGGAAGAACCAAACCACAAATCACACGAATAACACGAATCAAAGACAAAAAAGGCGTCTATAGTGCGCATGTTTCCACGGGCATTCTTTCTTGTCTTTTATTCGTGTTATTGTCGTGTGATTCGTGGTTTTTCTCTTGATGAGCACGGCGGACGGCGGCGTAGACCTCGCGCAGGGCGACGCCGTGTTGGCGGGCGACGCGGGCGCAGTCGTCGTATTCCGGCGTGAACACGCTCGGCCCACCCTCGCGCCAGCCGCGCTTGCCGCGGACGGGGCCCCACGGCGTCGAGACCGTCACCGCCTCGCGCTGCAGCTTGCGGCGCTCAACCGGATAACGGCGGATGCCGAACGTCTCCGTCTCGCGGAACAGCACCGCCTCCAGCACCGGCAGAGCGCTCTCGACGGCCAGCACGCTCAGCAACACGCCGGGCCGATTCTTCTTCATCTGGATCGGCGTGCTGAATACGTCCAGCGCCCCCGCCGCGAACAGCTGATCGAAGCAGTAGCCGACAACCTCGGCCGCCACATCGTCGAGGTTCGTCTCCAGTATCCAAACGCGGTCATGCTCCTCCGGGTTCGCCGGGCCGGACACCTCGCCGACGAATACGCGCAGCAGGTTCGGCTGTTCGAGAAAGTCGCGCTGGCCGGCGCCGTGGCCGATGCGCTCGATCGTCATGACCGGCTGCTCGATCCACTCCTGCACGATGGTCGTGAGGATGGCGGCGCCGGTCGGCGTCGTCAGCTCGGCCTTGATCGGCGAAGCAGCCAGCGGAACGCCCTTGAGCAGCGCCGCCGTGCCGGGCGCGGGCACCGGCATCAGGCCGTGCGCGCACTTCACCATGCCGCTGCCGGTCGGCACCGACCGGCTGGTGATGCGCTCGGCACCCAGCAGGTCCAGGGCGATGGCGACGCCAGCGATGTCGGCGATGCTGTCGAGAGCGCCGACCTCGTGGAAGTGGACTTTCTCCAGCGGCATGCCGTGGGCGGCGGACTCCGCTTCGGCCAGGCGGCGGAAGATGCGCAGGGCCAGGTCGCGCTGCGAGGACGTCGAGCTGGCCGCGACCCAAAATCTCTTCCACGTCCGGCAGATGGCGATGCGCGTGCTCCTCGGGAGCGTCGATGGTGACCTGCGTGGCCGCGAAGCCGCCCTTGCGTACTCGGGCCACGTCGAGACGGATCGGCAGGCCCAACGACGCGAGGCCGTGGCGGACGGACTCGACATCCACGCCCGCGTCGAACAGCGCCGCCAGCGTCATGTCGCCGCTGAGTCCACTGAAACAATCGAAATGCAGTCCACGCACCGTAGAATCCTCCCGTGTCGGAGTGATTCTACAGCGCCGGAGAGAGGCGCCCAAGGGGCAGGGCGAGAAACCACCCAGCAGCTAGCGCAGAGGAATGGCGGCCGGCGTCGGCGCGACGAGCGGTTGCGGTGTGGAATGGCCCTCGACCTCGGCCGCGGCGCTCAGCGGAGGCAACGGAACGCCTGGCAAGACGGTGGTCGGTGCAGTCGGCGGCGTGCTCGGCGTACTCGGGACCGAAGCGGTGGCCGGGGCAACGGAAGGAAGCGGGCTGCCCTGGGGTAGCAGAGCCGAAGGCGTAGGCGCGGCGCCTGGGGTCTGGTAAGAGGTTTGCACAACCGTCGCTCCCGGCGCGGCCGGCAGCGTGCTCCGCTGGGCCAGCGACGTGCCCAGGTTCGGATCCTTCTGCATGGCCACTTCCAGGTAGCGCCGACTCAATTCGGGTTGATGCAAATGGTCCAGCGTCTGCGCCAGCCGATAGTGTCCCAGGGCGTCGCCGCTGGAGCGGACGAAGCAATCCAGGCTCTCCGGATAGCGGCCGGTCTGGGCCAGCACGACGCCCAGCGTGTTGAGATAACCGCGGTTGGCCGGCTCCAGCTGCGCCGCTCGGCTCAGGCAGTCCGTCGCGGACACCCAGTCCTTTTGGCGGTTGTAGTTCACGCCCAGTTCGTACCAGAGGGAGGCATTACTGGGAGCGATCTGGAGGGCTTTCTGATAGGTCTCCACGGCGCCAGCGGATCTTGCATGGCCGTGTACAGGCGGGCCAGGGATTGATAGGCCGGCACGTACTTGGGATCGTTCTTGATGGCGCGCTCGTAATCCTGGCGTGCGGCCTCGAGGACTTGCTGCTGCCGGGCCGGCGGGAAGTCCGGCGCCAACGCCTCGCCCGCCTTGAAATCGCCCCACGACACCAGCACGGCGGGCGGCGGCTCTTTCACCGGCTGAGTCGCCGCTTTCTTGATCCGGCTGGGGTCGATCGGCGTCTGGTTGGCTACCTGCACCGACGGCGGCACGGTCGTCACCTGATGCTGACAGCCCGCCGCGCCGCCCAGCAGGCACAAAGTCAGCCCCAACGTCCGGCGACAATCCATGTCGGAACCTCCTCGGGACTTCTACTTGAATTCGCGGATGAAGCTGGTTGCCGCCTCGGCGATGAGATCGCGCGTCAATTGAACCGGCTGTCGTCTGAATCGACAAATCGACTGAACCGTCTCCAGCAAATCGCGGCAATCGCTGGCGCGAGGACAACGACCGCGATTGTAATAATTGTTCATACATGTAATCGATGGCGGCGGGACACTGGTTCATGCCCAGGCGCTTGGCGTAGCTGTGGAAGATGCGCTCATAGATGTCGCGCTTGGGAGCGGTGATCTCCAGCTTGTGCCTCATGCGGCGCAGGAAGGCGTCGTCCACCAGGTCCTTGGGATCGAGGTTGGTGGAGAACATGGTCAGCTGCTCGAACGGCACCTGGAACTTCTGGCCGGAGGCCAGCGACAGGTAATCGATGCGGTTTTCCAGCGGTACGATCCAGCGATTGAGCAGCTCCTTGGGACTGCACAGCTGACGGCCGAAGTCGTCGATGAGGAAGACTCCGCCGTTGGCCTTGACGTGCATCGGCGCCTGATAATAGTTCGATTCGGGCGAATACTTCAAATCGAGCATGGACAGGTTCAGCTCGCCGCCGGTGATGATGACCGGACGCTTGATCTTGACCCAGCGCGCGTCCACGGTGCCGGTATTGAGCAGGCGGCGGATGGTCGCCTCGTTGTCCTCCAGGCGCGTCGAGGGCCCCTCCTCGGCCGCTTCGTGTACGGCCTGATCGTAGACGGTGACGATGTTGTTCTCGGCGAGGAAGGCGTAGGGCACGAAGATCTCGCCGCCCGAGGTGTTCATGAAGGCGCCGATGGACTGGGCCATGGCGGTCTTGCCGTTGCCGGGCGGGCCGTAGATGAACACCGACTTGCCGCTGACGATGGCCGGGCCGACCGCGTTGAACAATTCATCGCTGACGACGAGATGGGCGAAGGCGGCGCGCAGCGATTCGGGCGAGACCTCGATGGCGGTGACGGCCTGGCGATAGACCTGCTCGACGTAATCCTCCAACGGCACCGGCGCCGGGCCGACGTAGGCGCACTGCTCCAGCGACTCCTGGGCGCGACGACGGCCCAGCTCGGTCAGGCTGAAGCGGTAGCTGATGCGGCCGATCAGGTCGCCGCCCAGCACCTCGACGCACTTCTCGTTTTTGAGGAAGGTCAGCGATTCTTCAACGATCTTGAACGGCAGGCACAGGACGCGCGACAGGTCCAGGCCGAGCATGCCGCCGCGCACGTACAGGGTGCGCAGGATCAGGTCGTTGAGAAAGCCCAGCAGCAGACCCGTCTGCTGCATGTTCTCCGGAGCGCTGGGCGCCTCCGGCAGTCCGCTGCTGTCCCAGTCCATTCCGCTTCGTTTCATCGTTTGCACGTCACGAACCCCCCATTGGGCACGAGAGCCTTCCTTTACTGTAGCTTGCGAATCATGACGAAAAGAGCCACGCACATGGCGCCGGCACAAAATTGCACCACGCGCGTTCGGCCGCCGCCGGCGAACCACTTGCCGAAGCTGAAACCCTCCGCCAACAGGACCGGAGCCGTCACGGCGTCCACGTCGGCGCGGACCACGGCGAACGATCCCGGCCGCTCGGACGCATCGGCCGGCGCCGCCGCCGTCGTCGTCAACAACAGCAGAGCGGTCAACAAAACCCGTCGGTGACAGGACATCGTCATGGCGCTGCCTCCCATTGCTTCTCGATCTCTCGTCTCCGCACTGAACGGGACATCGGGGAAAAAGAAAAGGCCAGAGCGGGCCTGTGTAAAGCCCTCCCTGGCCCGTCGTTAGTTCTGAGTTCTGAGTTCTGAGTTCTGAGTGAAAAACGACAACTAGCGTCTTTCACTCAGAACTCAGAACTCAGAACTCAGAACTTTGGGCTTACCGGCCAGCTCCGGCTCCGCCGCCGGTGCCGGTGCCGGACCCGCCGGAAACATTGGCGCCGCCGGTGCTACCCATGTTGCCGCCCATGCCGCCCATGCCGCCGCCCATGCCGCCGCCCATGCCGCCGCCCATGCCGCCGGCCATGCCGCCCATGCCGCCCATGCCGCCACCCATGCCGCCGCCCATGCCACCCATCATGGGTAGACCGCCCATGAAGCGGAAGTACATCTGCGACACACTCTGGTTGACCGGCGTAGACGCCAGGTCCACCTGGGCCGGGTCATGCACGACGATATGGAACGCCAGCGGTCGGCCGGCGGTCTGGGCCGCCAGGTACGCCTGCACGGCCGCGATCCGTCGTCCGTCCAGCGTCTGCCGCATCTCGACCAGCTTCTCCGGCACCGTCTGATCGTAGACCAGATCCTGAGCCGTCTGCAGATACAACGCCGTGTCGGGGCACGGCCGGCGTCGCGCCAGGTTGGCCAGGCGCTCCAGCCCCCCGGTCGTCAGCTTGTCCGTACCCGGCTCGAAGTAGTAGTTCCAAACCGTCTGATCGAGCACGTGTCCGTTCTGCACCTGCGGCGCGATGGCGGCGTTGAGTTCCTGACGCGCCATGTAGTTGTAGCGCATCGGATAGCACGGATCGACACAGGTATCCGGCAGACAGCCCAGGCCGGCCGCCGACACGACGCCGCACAGGACGGCCGCCGACTTGTTGATGAATCCTTTCATCGTCCTTCACTCCTTTTTCAAGTTCTGAGTTCTGAGTTCTGAGTTCTGAGTGAAAAAACAATCCACTTGCTTCTTTCACTCAGAACTCAGAACTCAGAACTCAGAACTCTACTTACTTCATCATCGTCTTCATGATGCTGATGGCCGCCGGCCCCACGAGGACCACGAAGATCCCCGGGAAGATGAACAGCACCAGCGGGAAGATCAACTGCACCGCCGTCTTGGCGGCCTTCTCCTCGGCCAACTGCTTGCGCCGCGTCCGCATCGAATCGGACTGCACGCGCAGCGCCTGGGCGATGCTCGAGCCGAAACGATCGGCCTGGATGAGGATGGCCGCCAGGCTGCGCACGTCATCGACGCCGGTGCGCACGCCCAGGTCGTGCAGCACCTCGCGGCGCGGCCGGCCCATCTGCAGCTGGAAGTTGGCCAGCGAAAACTCCTCGGCGATCACCTTGGCGTGGTCCTTCATCTCGTCGCACACCTTGCGCATGGCCGCGTCCAGGCCCAGGCCGCTCTCCACGCACACCACCAGCAGGTCCAGGGCGTCCGGCAGGGACAGGAAGATTTCCTCCTGGCGCTTCTTGCGCAGGAACCACAGCACCAGGCTGGGCAGGTAAAAGCCGATGCCGCCGAAGATGCCGATCGGCTTCAGCGCCGCCATCGTGAAGCCGTGCTTGGGCAAGAAGATGGCCAGCGCCCAGCAGCAAGAAGCCGACCAGCACGGCCAAGCGCAGGCCGAGGTAGACCGCCACCGCCGAATCGCTGCGGAAGCCGGCGTTGGCCAGCTTGATCTTCAGCTCCGATTGCTCCAGCTCCGTCTGCGGCATCAGCGGCCCGGACAGGGCCTTGGCCGTCTCCATGACGCCCTGGAAGCGTTCCTTCTTCAGCTTGGGGTCCTCGATCTCGGCCAGCGAGGCCGGCCGGCTCGATGCGGTCCAGCCGCTCCTGGGCGCGGCTGTTGCGGTTGGAGATCATGCGACAGGACGGCGAAGACGCCGGCCACGAGCCCGCCGAACACCAGCAGCGGGATCATTTCCTGTAAGCCGACTAGGGCAAAGACCACGACGCACCTCCCACTTGAGCAATCAGCAATCAGCGATCAGCAATCAGCAGCCCGTTCTCAACGATTACCGATGAAATCGACTTTTCGCATCTCTCAGCGTGAAAAACTTTACGCCGTCTTCGCTGATCGCTGATCGCTGATCGCTGACAGCTTTTACACCTTGATGTTGACGATCTTGCGGATCACCAGCGCCCCGAGGATCTGGGCGATGATGGCGGCGACGCTCATCTTCTTGCCCAGCTCGGTCGTCCACAGCGACTCGACGTAGTCCGGCTTGGCGTTGAGCATGAAGCCGAACAGGGCGAACGGCAGGGCGATCAGCACGACGCCGCTGAGCCGGCCCTCGCCGGTCAGCGCCTTGACCTGGCCGAGGATGCGGAAACGCTCGCGGACGACGTAGCCGATCTTGTCGAGGATCTCGGCCAGGTCGCCGCCGGTCTGCCGCTGGATGGCGACCGAGGTGACGAAGAAGCGCAGGTCCAGGTTGGGCACGCGCTCGCACATGGCTCGCATGGCCTCCTCGATGGGGATGCCCAGGTTCTGCTCCTCGAAGACGCGGCCGAACTCGTCGGCGATGGGCGACGGCATCTCCTCGGCGACGACGTGCATGCCGGCGCCGAGGCTGTGCCCGGCCCGCAGGCGCCGGGCCACCAGCTCCAGGGCGTCGGACAGCTGGGCGGCGAACTTCTTCAGGCGAGCGCGCCGCTTGTTCCACAGCCAGACCCACGGCAGGGCGAACATCAGCAGGCCGTTGAGCGGCGCGAAGTAGACCGGCACCTTGACCAGCACGGCTGGCCGTCGCCCCGACCAGCGGCCAGCAGCAGGCCGATGCCGAACAGCGTGCTCGGCTTGATGTGGCAGTCGGCCTGCTCGAACAGCCTCTGTCGGCGCTGAGGAACTTCGGCGTAATCGCCTCCAGGAAGTTCTTCTTGTCGCCCTCGAAGGCGCGTCTTGCGCAGGATGTCCTGCGCCTGATCGTGCCTCGCGGCTGCGCTTGCCGACCAGCATGTCCAGCCGCGTCGCCGTCTGCGGCGCGTTGTCGCGGAACACGAAGGCCAGCAGGCCGACCAGGGCCGCCACCGCCATGAAGACCATCGCCGAGATCAGCACGGGTGTCATGTTTCAGTTCTCGAGTTCTGAGTTCTGAGTTCTGAGTTTCGAGACCGGGTTCGGAGCTGAGGACTGCGCGATAAACACGCGGTTTGTCTCTTTTACTCAGAACTCAGAACTCAGAACTCAGAACTTTGGATTTCAGTCGCGCAACAGCACGCGCTCCTGGAACAGGTTGCGACGGCAGCTTGATGCCGGCCGCCTCCAGGCGGCTGACGAAGGACGGCCGCACGCCGGTCGCCTCGAACTGGCCGTAGGCGCGGCCGTTCTGGTCGATGCCCAGCTGCTTGTAGCGGAAGACCTCCTGCATGATGATCATGTCCTGCTCCATGTTCATCACCTCGGTGATCGACGTCACCTTGCGCGGGCCGCCCTGCAGGCGGTTGGCCTGGATGATGAGGTCGACCGCCGAGGAGATCTGCTGCCGCATGGCCTTCATGGGCAGCTCCATGCCGGCCATCATGATCATCGTCTCCAGCCGGGCCTGGGCGTCGCGCGGCGTGTTGGCGTGCAGCGTGGTCATCGAGCCGTCGTGGCCGGTGTTCATGGCCTGGAGCATGTCCAGCGTCTCGCCGCCGCGGCACTCGCCGATGATGATGCGCTCCGGCCGCATACGCAGGGCGTTGCGCACCAGGTCGCGCGTCGTCGACCGCGCCCTTGCCCTCGATGTTCGGCGGCCGCGTCTCCAGGCGGACGACGTGGTCCTGCTGCAGCTGCAGCTCGGCCGCGTCCTCGATGGTGACGATGCGCTCGTCGTGCGGGATGAAGCTCGACAGCGTGTTGAGCAGCGTCGTCTTGCCGCAGCCGGTGCCGCCGCTGATGACGATGTTCAGCCGGGCCTTGATGCACGCCTCCATGAGCATCGCCATCTCCGGCGTGAACGCCTTGTAGTTGAGCAGGTCTTCCAGCTTCAGCGGGTTGGCGCCGAAGCGGCGAATGCTCATCGACGGGCCGTCCAGGGCCAGCGGCGGGATGATGGCGTTGACGCGGCAGCCGTCCGGCAGGCGGGCGTCCACCATCGGCGACGTCTCATCGACGCGCCGGCCGACCTTGGACACGATGCGGTCGATGATCTGCAGCAGGTGGTCGTTGTCGCGGAACTTGACGTCGGTCTTCTCCATCTTGCCGCGGCGCTCGACGTAGATCTTGTGCGGCCCGTTGATGAGGATGTCGCTGATGGTCGGGTCCTTGAGCAGCACCTCCAGCGGGCCGAAGCCGAACGTCTCGTCGAGCACCTCGTCGATGAGGCGTTCGCGCTCCATGCGGTTGAGCAGCGGGTTTTCGGTGTCGCACAGGCGCTCGACGACCAGGCGGATCTCGCGGCGGAGCGTGTCGCCTTCCAGGTCGCTGACGCGCGACAGGTCGAGCTTATCGACCAGCTTGCCGTGGATGAGGCGCTTGAGCTCCTCGAAGCTCTTGGTGCCCTGGCGGTCGCCGCCCATGCCGGACATCGAGCCGCCCAGCCGGCTGACGGTGCCGTTGTTGCTCAGCCCGCTCAGGCCGCGTTGCAAACGGGACATGATGCATACTCTCCGCTGTCATTCAACTATGGCGAGCGGGGGGCGTCAGCCCCCTGTTGCTTCGGAACAGGGGGCTGACGCCCCCGCTCGCCGGGAGTTTTGCCTCTCAGCGTCGCGAGAACAAGGCCCATCGACTGGCCTTGTCCTTGACGGCCGGTTGCAGCTGTTTGCCGGACAGGGCCTGGGCCAGGCCGGCGATAGCTCTGCTGCACCTTGCTCTTGGGCGCGTGCAGCAACAGCGGCACGCCGTGGTTGCGCGACTCGATCATCAGCTTGGCGTCGTTGGGCACCTGCCAGTAGATCGGCTTGCCGATGGTCTCCTCGGCCTTCTTCAGGGTGATGTCGTTGTCGCTGCCGACGCGGTTGAGGACGATCTTGCACCTTGTCGGCCAGGCTCTCGTCGGCCCCCAGGGTCAGCAACATGCGGACCACGTTGCGCAGGCTGGACAGCTCGAGCTGGGCGACCAGCAGGATCACGTCGGCCATGCGCAGGGCCGTCACGTCGGTCGGCGAGAAGCTCTTGCTCAGGTCGAGGACCAGGTGCGTATAGCTGGCCCGCAACAGGCCGATGACGCGCTGCAGGTGGTCCTCGCGGATCAGGCTGACGTCTTCCATCTGCACCGGGTGCGGCAACAGCGACAGGCCGGAGGCGTGCTTGCTCAGCGAGCGCCGCAGGAAGTGCATGTCGAGGCGCTCGATGTTCAGGGCCACGTCGGCCAGGGTGTAGTCGGCCATCAGGTCGAGGGCGACGTCGGCGTCGCCCAGGGCCAGGTCGAGGTCGATGAGGGCGACGCTGTGCTCGGGTCCTGGGCCAGGGTGGCGCCGAGGTTGACGGCGAGGCTGGTGCAGCCGACGCCGCCGCGCGAGCCGAGGATGGCGACGACTTGCGACTCGGCCTCGAACCGGCGATTCGCTGCTGCCGCCTTCGCCGTTAGGCCGGCCGCGCTGCAGACGCTGCAGCGCCTTGAGCAAGTCTTCGAGCACGACCGGCACGGTCAGGAATTCGCGGGCGCCGTTGCGCAGCGCCTGCAAGATGGCCTGGCCGTCGCCGCGGGCGCTGATGGCCAGGATCGGCACTGCGGCGCCTCCGGCGTCAGCTGGGCGATCAGGCAGCGCCTTGATCTGGTCGGAGTCCAGCGAGACGACGACCACGTCGGGGTTGGACTGCGCGATCACGTCGAGGAAGAACTCGTAGCGCGAGCACTCCGCCTCCAGCCAGACCGACTCCATGCCCAGCAGGACATTGCGCAGCTCCTCGCGGCGTGGAGTCGGAGGGATCGACGATCGCGATACGTTGCACGTCCCTCATGAGCACCACCGATTCTTGGTAACTATCTTCCATCTGGCGAGCGGGGGGCGTCAGCCCCCTGTTCCGAAGTAACAGGGGGCTGACGCCCCCCGCTCGCCGGGTTTTCACCGCGTTCCCGCCGTGGCGGACAGATCGTTCGTCGGAACCCAGCCGGATTCTTCTCGACCCAGCGCGGCCGGCCGCACCTGATTGTCGGTCCTGGTCTCGGCCGCCGCCGTCGCCGCCGGGGCCGGGGTAGCTGGCGCCGAGGTCGTCGGCGTCGGCGTCGAGGTCGCCGGCAGGGGCGCTGGGACCGACATCAAGCTCGCCGGCGGCTGCATCGTCGCGGCGGGTTCCGTCGGGCCGAAGCCGACCGGCAGCTCGCCGCTGGGGACACCACAGCCGCCGACGCCACAGTTGCCTCGGCCGGCACACGGGAACACCGCGGCCGACGGACTGCTCTTGTAGGGCGGCACATAGTGAAGTTTCTGCCATGCCTGGCGCGGTCCCCGCGGTGCCTCGATGATTCCTTCCAAGAATAGCTCAAAATCATCGGGCCGGCGCGTTTCCTCGCCCGGCAGCATTTTCGGCCGTTGATCGCACGATTCGGCATCGACCAGCCAGGGCGTGACGATGACCAGCACTTCCTGCTCGGTATCCTGGTACTGTGTGCTGCGGAAGAACGTGCCCAGGTAGGGCAGGTCGCCCAGGCACGGCACCTTACTGGTGGTGGCCTGCGTCTCGTGCTGGATCAGGCCGCCGAGGACGAAGGTCTGGCCGGCCTCCAGCTCGACCGTCGTGTTGACGTAGGTGATCGTGCGGCCGGGGACGGACGAGCCGCCGACGTTGGCCAGGCCGGACGCCTGGTCCAGGTTGCTGACTTGCGGCGCAACTTCCAGGTGGATACGGCCGTTACCCAGGACGATGGGGATGAAGCTCAACATGGTGCCGAACGGCAAGAACTGCACGCCGGTGCCGCCGAAGCTGCCGGTCTGCGGGACGGCCTGCTGGCCGCCGACGTTGAAGTAGGCGGGCCGGCCGCTCAGCGTCACCAGGCGCGGCTCGGCCAACAGCTTCGACATGCCGTTTTGCCGTAACGCCTCCAGGAAGTTCTGGAAGCCCCAGGCGTTGTGGACGATGCCCAGCAGCAGGTTGGTGGCCGAGTTGGGAGCGCCTGGATGTTGCCCAGCGAGGTGAACGTACCGCCCGTGCCGCCAACCGCGCCCGGGTTGGTGGCCGCCCCACCGACGGTGCTGCCGGCGGCGAAGCCGCTGCCGCTGCCCAAAATGTTGAAGGTCAGGTTGCGCAGGTCGGAACGCGACACCTGGACGATGATGACGTCCAGCTGCACCTGCTGCACGCCGCCGACGCGCATGCCGTCGATGTACTTGAAGCCGACCGACTGCACCAGGCCGCGGATGATGGCCACGTCCTCGGCTCGCGGGACCGTGCCGGTCAAGATGACCGTATTGTTCGAGGTCGGAATGGCCATGATGTGGGCCGTCGGCACGGCACGCTGCAGCTGCGTGCGCAAGTATTCGATGTCCGCCTGCACGATCACCTCGTAGGTCTCCTTGCTGCCGTCGTCGCCCTCCAGCTCGAGGCGCGTGACGTCCGGCTGCTGGCCGATGACCATAATCGTCGTCGGGTCGCCCACGATGGTACGGATGTTGATGGCGTTTTCTTTGGGATTGGTGACGGTACGAATCTTCTGCTTGTGGGACATCTGCAGCTTGACCGTGCCGTTGATGGGGACGATCAAGGCGCTGGGCTTGGGCGAAGGCTCCTGCGCGGCGGCGGGTCGGGGCCCGCCTGGGACAATCAGGGCGACAATCATGCCCGCCAACAGGAGCGGGGGCCTGCCGATAGAGCGGTGCATCCATTCACCTCGTCAGTAAGAGCGGGCGGGAGTCAGCCACCCGTCAGGGTCCGTACTGTTCGTTTAGCCGCGACGCGCAGCGGAGCGCGGCCGCCGCGCTCCGCTGCGCGTCGCGGCTAAACGAGGGTTTCGACAGCGCAAACTGCCTATCATTTGCCGTGCCCGCCGCGGGCGCCATTTCGAGCGGGGCCGGCAGGGGGAGCGATCGGGTCGTCGGGCGAAAGGACCGGCCCGGCGAGCCGGCGCGGCGGGGCATCTTCCCCGTTGCGGTCCAGGCCGCCGTTGGTCCACACCTTCTCCGTGGGATCCAACGTGAAAACGGCCTTCTGCACGTATTCGCCGTTGATGACGGTCATGGTGTGCGTCTTGGGCGGCGCCGGCGCTTCCGGCTCCACCTCGGGCGTCTTCTGCACCACCGGCGTCGGAGCGGTCTGCGGCGGGGGCGGCGGTGGGGCCGGCGGCAGCGGCGGCAGCGGCGGCACCGGCGGAGCGCTCGCCGTCTGCTGCCCATCATCATCGTCCTTGTTGCGGTTCTCGTGCATCGGCCGGCCGAGGTCGTCCCACTTCGAGCCGGGCAGGCGGACGATGCGCGTATCGTCGGGCGTCCGCAGCGTCAGCCGCAGCTCGCCCATCGACGCCGCCAGCGACAACCGCTGCGCCTCCTCCGGCGTGGCGGCCAGCGTCACGGTGCTGCCGAGCATGGACGTCGTTTGCGTATCGCGGGTCGAGTTGGTGTCCACGGCCAGCACCAGCATGTTTTGCATGATGATCTTGGCCACCGACTCGTTGGCCCCGCCGCGCAGCGTGGACACCACGTCCACGCGCGAACCGGGCAGGATGAATCCGCCGGCCAACGCCTCGGCGTTGACCTTCAGGGCGATGGCCCGCAGTCCCGAGGGCAGCTTGGCCAGCAGACCGACCTGTTCGGCGTTGACCAGCTTATCCGCCAGCACGTACTCGCCCTCGGTCAGCGCCTGGCTCAGCCGCTGGTTCTCCACTTCCTTCAGCTCCTTCAGCGCCTTCTTGGGCACCGCGCTCTCGGCGACGTCCTTTTCCTCGAAGTATTTCGCCGGGTCTTTGATCAGCACCCAGGCCGGCACTTTGCCCTTGGCCACCAGGATCTTGATCTTCGGCTCCTCGACCGTCGTGGTCGAGCGATCGGCCAGCAGGCGGCTGGTCATGTAGCTGGCCGCCAGGCCGCAGCCGACGGCCACGACCATCAGCATCATCGTCTTCGGTTTCATGGTGCATACCTCAAGGTCAGAGTTCCAAGTTCGGAGTTCTGAATTCTGAGTGAAAGCAGGGCAGACCTTCTTCACTCCGAACTCAGAACTCCGAACTCCGAACTACCGTTTCATTCGACCGCCCGTGACGCGGAACTTCAACTTTATCGCTTGTAGCAAGCCTTCCGAGTTTGCCCAGGGAATCGGTTTGCCCGACTCCCGCAGTTTCACCCTAGGCACCGTGCAGGTAAATCAGGTAACTGACGAAGCCCAGACACAAGCGGGATCCCGTAGGGCAGCAAGTGCATGCGCGGCTTGCGCTGGGCGGCCTTGTCCGCCGCCTTGCCCACACCCGAGCCGAGCAGATCGCGGAGGATCTCCGCCGAGTTGGCCATGTTGGTCTTCAGCTGACCGCGAAGGGCGATCATGCCCAGGGCCAGGACGCCGCCGATGAGGGCCGCCAGACAGAAGGCGGAAACCAGGATCCATCCGGCGCCGGGATGGATCTCGGTGGCCCGCATGCCATAGAAGGAGCCGACCCAGGCGCCGAAGCCCATCTGCATCTTGACGTCGCCGGCGCCCATGCCGCCGATGGCGTACAGCGGAAACAGCAACAGAAAGCCCAGGCCGGTGGCGAGCAGACTGGCGCCGAAGCCGCCGGAGCCGGTGGACTCCAGCCAGCCGCAGCTGTGCAGCGCTCCCAAGGCCCAGCCGCTCAGGATCAGCGGAAACGTCAGCCAGTTGGGCACCTTCAGTTTCCAGCCGTCGATGACGGCCGCCACGATCATCGCCGCGCACACGAACGCCAGCGGCCAATTGTTGAGAATGAAGTGCATGAGACGGCATCCTCTCAGACGAGTGTCACCCGATCGTCAGGGAACGCGGCAAGCCGCGGCACCGTCGGGCGCCGCGGCTCACCGTTCGCCGCCGGTCGAACCCGGCCCGGCGTTCCACTCCAGCCCTCGACCGTTCAGCTGCTGGTCTTGCCGACCTGCGTGCTGACGTAGCTGAAGGTGTTGTTGGCGTTGCTGCCCAGCGTGGTGATGGCGGTGATGCACACCACGATAATCAGGGCCAGCATGACGGCGTACTCGACCGCGGTCGGGCCGTCTTCGTTCTTGACAAAGTTCACCAGGCCGTTGGCAAACTTACGCACGAGTCTCTCCTTTGTGGATGAAAGCTAAACCCCGTAGGTCCCGTCCCCCCAAAACGCTCAGCTGCTGGTCTTGCCGACCTGCGTGCTGACATAGCTGAAAGTGTTGTTGGCGTTGCTGCCCAGCGTGGTGATGGCGGTGATGCACACCACGATAATCAGGGCCAGCATGACGGCGTACTCGACCGCGGTCGGGCCGTCTTCGTTCTTGACAAAGTTCATCAGGCCGTTGGCAAACTTACGCATGTGTCTCCCCTTTGGTGGATGAAAGTTAAACTTGGGCGAAGCCCGTCCCCCGAAACGCTCAGCTGCTGGTCGCGCCGACCTGCGTGCTGACATAGCTGAAAGTGTTGTTGGCGTTGCTGCCCAGCGTGGTGATGGCGGTGATGCACACCACGATAATCAGGGCCAGCATGACGGCATACTCGACCGCCGTCGGGCCGTCCTCGTTCTGCAAGAAACTCACCAGACCGTTCGCAAACTTACGCATGGGTCTCGACTTCCTCACAAGAAACCACAGACGAATTGAACGGACGGGAGACCGGATACCGCATCCGGTTGAGTGCATCCTTCCCCGAATGGGTTGCTCAGGAACTCTTGGCGCCGGCAGCGGCGTTGAGGGCGACGTTGCTGAACGTGCCGTTGGCGTTGCTGCCCAGCGTGGTGATGGCCGTGATGCATACCACGATGATCAGGGCCAGCATGACGGCGTACTCGACCGCCGTCGGGCCGTCCTCGTCGCGCAGGAATTGTTTCGTCCTGGCGATCCACTTGTTCATAAACCTGTCCCCTTTCCCTGTTCGCGGAACACGGAGCCGGCCCGTGGCCCGGACGTGAGCCGCCGGCCTCTTCGTCTTCTCGCGCATGAGGAGGATCGAGCACCGAGAAATCGGCGGAACGAATGTCTGGGGCCGTCCGTTCCGGATTGGTGTGCGACGTCCTCATCCCTTCGGGAGCCTGGCGACCCGCGAGGGGCCCATGGCTTTGCGTCCCCGCCTCGCGACGGGTTTGCCGGTATCGAGGATGAAGAGGCGATTACCGAGGATTGTCCACCGCGGCTGGGATCGTCGCCGACCCTCGCCGCGGGCATCCGCCGAACCGCTCGTGACAAAAAAGTAGATCGCACCAGGGCCATAGTCAAATGGTTGTGCCAAAATTCTCGATTTTTCCGCAGAATTCTTGCCTCGGCAACGGCCGGCCCGCCGCGCCCTCAATCCGTCCCCCTCTCCCCCGTACTCGGGAGAGAGGGGTTGGGGGTGAGGGGGTGCCGGGCGATGACTCTCCCCCTCACCCCCAACCCCTCTCTCCCGAGTACGGGGGAGAGGGGAGACTCGCGCGCCCATCCACGGCCGTGAGTTATGCTCCCGACAGGGAGCGTCCGTGTCCGCCGACCCTGGAGTGCAATATGTCCCTGGTGTATCCGCAAACGATGTCGAAGCCGCGGCGGCGCGATCGCCTTTTCGCCGTCCTGCTGGTGAGCATCACGGCGCTGGCCGTGCTGCTGCGCCTGGGCGCCCTGCGCTCGGAGTTCTGGTTCGACGAGATCTGGTCGTGGGAGTTCGCTCGCGCCGCCGCGTCGCCGTGGCAGGTCTTCGCCGGCGAACACCATCACCACGACAACAACCACAAGCTGAACACGCTGTTCTTGTCACTCTACCCCGTGGGCGTGGGCTGGTGGTGCTACCGTCTGCACTCGTTCGCGGCGGGCCTGGTCGCCGTGGTCCTCGCCATGCGGACGGCGCGGCGGCGCGGCCGCGCCGAGGCCGTGTTCGCCGGCCTGCTCTTCGCCACCAATTACTGGCTGATGCGTCTGTTCCACCGAGGCGCGCGGCTACGCCCTCGCCGTCTGCTTCGCGCTGCTGGCCCTGGATGCGCTGCAAGACTATTTCGCCAGTGGCCGCCGCCGGGCTCCTGCTGTTTTGGGCCAGTGTGATTCTCGGCTTCTCCGCGCACCTGACTTTTCTTCACGCCTACCTGGCGCTGGCCCTGTGGTCGGTGTACCATCTCGCCCGCGGCCGGGCGTCGCCGAGCGACGAGGTCCGGCAGCTGCTGGCCTGCCACGCCGTCCCCGTCCTGTTCTTCGTCGCGCTGTACCTGGTGGACATCCGCCGCATGGACCTGGGCGGGGCGCCGCCCGCGCCGGTATACGTGGTTGTCGGCCGACTGGTCAGCCTCGGGCTGGGCGGCTCGGACTCGGCGGCGTGGTCCCTTCCGCTGCTCGCGTTCGCCGTCGTCGTCCTCGGTCTCGGCCTGCGTCTGCTGGCGCGCCAGGACCGGCACTCGTGGCTGTTCTTCGCCGTCGCCGTGGTCGGCTCGCCCGCTCTCTTCCTGCTCGGCAAGCCGGTTTATCTCTTCGAGCGCTATTTCTTGATCTCGTTTGTATTTTTTTTGCTGCTGCTCAGCTACGTCCTCGGCGCGTGGTGGCGACGTTCGCGCGGCGGCGCTTTGCTGGCCGCCCTGGCGGCGCTCGGCATGGTCATCGGAAGCATCGTTCAGGTCGTGGACTTCGAGCGCAGCGGCCGTGGTCACTTTCTCGACGCGCTGGCCTACGTCGAGCGCGAGTCACCGGCAGGGAAGGTCGATGTGTCGGGCGATTACGACTTCCGCGTCCACAAGTTTTATGATTTCTACGTCCCTTACGTGGACGGCGGCGGCCGGCTCGTCTACCGCGAACAGAACGCCCTGCCCGCGCACGGGGCGGACTGGCTGCTCGCGCATCGGTTGGACACCCGCCACCCACCGGAGCCGCGCCTGTACGACGCGGACGGCAACACCTACCAGCG
This sequence comes from uncultured Planctomycetota bacterium, assembly GCA_963849325.1. Taxonomy (GTDB): domain Bacteria; phylum Planctomycetota; class Planctomycetia; order Gemmatales; family Gemmataceae; genus JAJPHU01. The sequence goes on from CAWKHF010000001.1 coordinate 417,221, forward strand.
CGTCAAAGACTTCCCGGTCACGGCGTTCGGAGGCTGGAGTTGGTACGTCTATCGGAATGTGCGCATCCGAGCCGCGAGCGCGACAGCCCCGCGCTGACGCTCGCGGCTCGGACGGCCCTAACTGACGCTCACCGTCACGCGCCGCACCTGCTTGGCGCAGGCGCCGCGATCGTTCTGACCGATCACGTATTGCATGCGGTCGCCGACCTTGAGGTCCAGAAAATCGATGCCCACCACGTCCTCGTGGAAGAAGAACATGTTCGGCCCGCCCTGGTCGGGGACGATGAAGCCATAACCATTCTTGAGCGCCTGGATCGACCCGGTCAAGTCTCCTCCCTCCCCCCCATTCCCTCGCGGCACGGGAGAGGCGAGGGGCAGGGGTGAGGGGGACGTCGCCACGGGAGCAGCGGGACGCGCGATGGTCGGACCGAAGGCGAACTCCTTGCGCGGGACAAACAGGCCGTTGACGAGGGGATCCTTGAACCGCGCTCGGTCCTCGACAATGGGATGCATCATGATGGGATAGGTGACTTCATCGAGCAGCACCTGGGCCGTGCGCGTCTCGCGCTCGATGCCGTTGTGATCGACGTAGTGAAAGTCCCAGCCGAGGACCATGACGCGCGTGCCGAGCGTGTTCAGCTTGCGGACCAGCGGCAGGAAATCGCCGTCGCAGACGACGAGGACAACCACGTCGAACCGCTTGTAGATGGCCGTTTCGTAGGCTTCCAGGGCCAGCCAGACATCGATGCCCTTCTCGCCCTCACGTGTCAGGGGCAGGTAGTGCGTGGTCACGCCCTCGCGGACGAGCACGTCGTCGAAGACGCGCTCCTTGTAGAGCAGATCGCGGTCCTCGGCGTCGGCGGCGCGGAGGCGGCCGCGAAAGTAGTGGGCGTCCACGATGAGACAGTAGCGCGGGTCCGCCTTTTCGCAATCGGCCACCTGCTGGCGGACGAAGGCGTGCAGTCCGCCGACGCTGACGCGGGCGCGGCGCTCGTGGTGGTAGTGATAGTAGTTGCTGACGTGAAAAAAGAAATTACCGTCATAAAAGATACCGATACGGGTCAACTTCCCGTCGTTCGCGGCCATACCCACACTCCTGAATGTTTTCGTGGCATTGTCTTCACCGTGTCAGCGGGCGACGGAGCATCCCCGGCAATTTATGGAAGAAAGGGCGTCGCGTCACGGGGAATCGGAACGGATCGAGGCGGCGGCGGATCGGCGGCGCAGAGCGAGATAAGCGAGCAGCAGGGCCGGCGTCATCCAGATAAAGCCGAAGTATTCGACGCCGCCAGACAGCTGCATCGAGGCCACACCGTTGATCGTCAGGAAAAGGGCAGCGGCGAACCCTTGGACGCCGCGCGCTCCGCGCTGGACCTCGGCAGCCACCTGCACGAGCGGCACCAGCAGCAAGACGAGATCGAACGGCCAGGCCCCGTAAGCCGCGGTCAGGAGCGACACCAACAGCAGCGGCGGCAGGCGCTCTTTCCAGTCCCAGGCGGTGCGATGACGCAGCCAGTAGGGTACGAACCACGCCAGACCGGGGAGCATCGCCAGAAATTGCAGGCGAAACCGCTCCTCGCCCAGCAGCAGGCGCAGCACCGTGCCCAGCGTCGGCGAACGGTACTGTGACGGCGGTTGGCTCGTCCACGTTTGTCCGTATTGGCCCAGCACAGACGGGTTGAACAGGAAGGCGATACCGAGGGCGCCCACGCCCGCCAGCACCCCTCCGCCGAGCACGGACCAGCGGCGCTCCCGCAGCGCCCAAAGGAGTAAAGCGATCCAGAAAAGATAAGAAAGGTGGGGTTTGACGGCCAGCAGCACGGTGGCCGCCCCGGCCAGCGCGTCGTGGCCCCGGTCGAGGCAGACGAGGAACAGCACGGCGCCGAATAGAACCAGCGGCGCGATCTGTCCGGCTGTGAGACTGAACAGCGTCGGCAGGAAAGCGAAGGCGAGCAGCCACGCCAGCCAGCGCCGCGCCGCGGGACCGCCGTAGAGGCGCCAGAGGGCGTCGGCGCACCAGGCGACGACGGCGAATTGCAGAACCAGCCAGAGTCAGATGCGCCGTGCGGCAGTCGAGCAACCCCAGCGGCATGACCAGCGGCAACGTCCACGGCGGGTTCCACATGAGGATGCCTTCGCTGGTGCGGCCGGCCTCGTGTTCCAGCTGCTGGACGCGCTCGGGATCGTAGGGGTTGTCGCCGTGGACGTTGAGCCGGCCGGCCGCCCAGTATTCGACGAAGTCGTGCAGCGGCAAGGCGGGCCAACCGCGCGCCGGGTCGCCGAGGGGAACCAGCAAGACAAGGATCGCAATGGTCAGACCGAGAACCAGCAGCCGGAGACGCCGCGCCGGATGCGCCGCGAGGGGTTGGGACATGGGGAGATTCTCTTTGCGCGGTTTCCAGACGGGCGAGCGGGGGTGTAAGCCCCCTGTTGAGCGCCAACAGGGGGCTTACGCCCCCCGCTCGCCCGGTTCACGCCAAGCATAGGTCACGCCTCTCCGTAGGCACAAACTCGCCCCGCATGACCTATCCTTGTGCTATGCGAGCGATTGCGTGCTTCTCCCAGCTGATCCGCGTCCTGTCGCTGCTGTGCGCCGTCGTCCTGCTCGTGTCGGCGGCGGTGCGCGCGGTCGTCCACCTGCGCGACCTGAGCGGCATCCAGCACATCGCCGGCATCTGGATGGCGCTGGCCCAGTACGGCAACGCCGGCGTCCTGTACCCGCCGCTGGAGGCGGACGGCTTCTACGCCGGCACGCGCTACATGCCGCTGTGTTTCGGACTGATCGCCGGCCTGGTGCGAATCGTCGGCGATTACGTGGTGGCGGCGAAGCTGATGGCCCTGGCGTCGATGGTGCTGCTGCTGGCCGGCGTCTTCGTCGCCGTGCGACGCCTCACCGGCCGCGCGCTCGACGCCCTCCTCCTGACGGGGTTGGTACTCGCCTCGCCCGAGGCGAGGACGGCGCTGCTGTCGCCGCACGCCGACGCCCTGGCCGCGGCCCTCACCTTGGCGGGCTTGTTGCTGATCGATCGTGGCCGGGCCGGCCTGGCGGCGCTGCTTTTCACGGCGGCATTGATGACCAAGTTCAGCGCCATCGCCGGGCCGGTCGCGGCCGGCGTCTTCCTGCTTCGCCATGACCGCAAGCGTGCCCTGGGACTGCTTCTCTCGTGGTTCGTCCTGACCGCGAGCGGACTGGTGCTGCTCGAACACTTCAGCGACGGCCGCTTTCTCGATAATTTCCGCAGTCTCGGCTCCGGCGGCATGAGCCTCGACAGCATCCGCATCGGACCCGCGCGCGTCGCCTTCGCTCTGGGGCAATCGTTGCCCTTCAGCGCCGTCCTCGCGCTGGCCGTATTCGCGCTGCTCGGCGCGGCCGCGAACACAGCTTGGATCTGTGGGACGGATACTTTCTCGCCACGGCCGCGGTCACGCTGGTCATCTTCACTTCGCCCGGCACCGGACTCAACCATCTCCTCGAACTGGAGGTCGCGGCCGTGCTCGTCGTCGCCCGGCTGTTCGCCCGGCAGTCCGGCAACGCGGCGATCACTCACCCTCTGCTGGAACCAGCGGCCGGACTCGTCGTTCTCGGCGTGCTCCTGGCAGGGACGTATGAAAACGTGAAAGCGTTCGATTCCTCAGCAGCAGGGCCGGGGATTGCGGGCGGAACCGTGATCGAGGCACTGCCGCCGGATGGCTCCCTCCTCGCGGAAGACGCCACGGTGCCGGTGCTGCTCGGCCGGCGTCCGGTGGTGATGGACCCGTTCGCCTTCCGCGTCCTGGCCGAACGCGGACGGGTAGACGACCGCCCGCTGGCCGGACGCATCGCACGCAGAGAGTTCGATGTGCTCGTGTTGATGGGCGCGTGGATCAACCCGGCGAAAGTCTGTGTCCGCGTTTTCATTTCGGGCCGCGCGTCACGGCGGCCATGCAAGAGGCGTATCGCTTCGACCGTCAGGTGGGGCCGTATTCTCTGTTCGTGCCCGATGACCGAGGGCGACTTAGCGCTCGCCGCCCGGAGCGCTAAGCCGTCAGCGGCTCAGAATTGCAGCTGGAGCCGGCCCAGGCGCTCCACCGTCTCCTCCATCAGGGCATCCTCTTCCGCCTCGTTCTTGGCCAGGTACGTCACCGAGAAGCGCAGGTACGGCCCGGCGTCGTCCCACGGCACGCAGCAGACCGACTGCTCGGTGATGAGGAACTGCGACGCCTCCTCGGCGTTGGCGAACGACCGGCCCGCGCAGCCGCTGCGGCGCACGGACGTAGAGGAAATAGGTGCCCGCTCGGCATCTTCGCCTGGAAGCCGACCTGTCGCAGAGCGGCGACCAGCTTGTGCAGACGGCGGCGATACTTCTCGCGGACGCCGTCGGCGATCTCGGGATGCTCCAGCGCCGCTCGCGCCGCCTGCTGGATGGCCATGAACTGTCCCGAATCGCAGTTGTCCTTCACGTCGGCGAACGCCTGCACGATCTTCGGATGGCCGGCCACGAACGCCATGCGCCAGCCGATCATGTTGAAGCCCTTCGACATCGAATGGATCTCGACGCCGACCTCCTTCGCCCCCTCCACTTGCAGGAAGCTCAGCGGCGGGCCGTCGTAGCTGAGCAGGATGTGGGCGGCGTCCTGCACGACGACGATCTGGTTGGTGTGGGCGAAGTCGATGACGCGGCGGTAGAAGTCGCGCGTGGCCACGGCGCCGGTCGGGCTGTTGGGGTAGTTGAGGACCAGCAGCTTCGCCCGGCGGCGGACGTCGGCGGGGATCGACGCCAGGTCGGGATAGAAGCCGTTCTCCTCGCGCAGCGGCAGGTTGTAGACCTCGCCGCCGTAGTAGGCCGTGTGCGTGCCGGCGACGGGATAGCCGGGCACGGTCATCAGCGTGACGTCGCCGGGGTTGATGAAGACGGCCGGCAGCATGGCCAGGGCCGGCTTGGAGCCGATGGCGTGGTTGATCTCCGTGGCCGGGTCGAGCGTGACGCCGAAGACTTTGCTGCATGAAGCCGGCGGCGGCCTCCTTGAAGGCGGCGATGCCGTTGTCGGCGTAGCCGCGGTTTTCCAGCTTGTCCACCTCGCGCCTTGAGCACGTCGCGCACCAGCGGATCGGCCATGTCGTCGTTCTCGCCGATGCCGAAGTCGAGCAGACGGCGCTCGGGATGGGCGGCCAGGGCGGCCCGCTTGGCCCGCTTGATCTTCTCGAACTTGTAAATCTTGGTGCCCTTGCCGTAGTTGGCGCCGCCGATGCGTTCGGCGAACAGCGACTGGAACCAGGGATCGGCCGGTGCGGTGCTCATGGTCGTCCAAGTAGGGGTCAGGGGTCAGGGGTCAGAAGTCAGATTAGGAAGCAAAGGATAGATGACCAGTCGCTGACCCCTGACCCCTGACCCCTGACCCCTACTCGATTCGATTTTTTCCGACGAGTGACTACCCCGGCCTTCTCGGCGTGGGTAAAATGGATGATTGAAGGAAATGAGTGAGGATGCCGCCCTGCCCCCAGGCAACTTCTCCGTAGAGGAGACCCACGTGGCCCTGACCAATCTGGACCGCGATTTGCTGAAGCGATGCCTCGCTCATCAGCCCGGAGCGTGGAACGATTTCGTCGATCGCTTCCTCGGCCTGATTTACCACGTCGTCCATCACACCGCCCATCTGCGCAGCGCGCCGCTGCGGCCCGAAGACACCGAAGACCTGGCCGCCGAGGTGCTGCTGCAAATCGTCGCCCACGATTACGCCGTCCTCCGCCAGTTCCGCGGCAACAGCAGCCTGGCCACTTACCTGACGGTGATCGCCCGCCGCATCTGCGTCCACGAATTGTCGCGCCGCAGCGCCGGCCGCGAAGTGCAGCCCGGCCCGGCCCATCCGGACCTCAACGAGGTCGAGGCCGACGATCTGCCGCGCACGCCCGGCCTGGAGAGCCTGGAAGAAGTCGAGAAGCTGCTCAGCAAACTGCCCGGCCGCGAGCGCGAGGTGGTCCGCCTGCACTACATCGAGGGCCGCTCTTACGAGGAGATCAGCACGGAGCTGAAGTTCCGGTCAACAGCATCGGCCCCATCCTGTCGCGCGCCCGCAAGAAGCTGCGTCAGAATGCAAAGGCCGCGCCGCCGGCGCAGCGTCCCGTCGAACCGAAGCGCGATACCGAACCACAAGCGTAACCATAACCTGAGCGGGCGAGCGTCAGCCCCCTGAGCTTATCGTCTCGATACACTCAGGCGGCTGACGCCCTCCGCTCAGGCTCATGTAACTCAGCGCTGATACGACGGAGCACTGGCTCCGGCGCGCTGCACTCCGGGACCATCGAGCATCCGCGAGGCCAGGTCAAACGTCTGATACGTCAGTCGGTTGCGTGTGAAGACCAACTCGGCCTTCCGCGGGTCCATCTTGACGATCTCGACGCCGTTGAGTTGCAGCTTCATCTCGATCTTCTGGCCCGGCCAGGTGAAGAGGATCTCTTGCGGCCAGACGGTATTCGTCGTGCGCTCCACTGCACCCGGCGGACGTTGGCCTGGCAGATGACCGTGCCCTTGGCGTCGCGGAGGACGTAGGCGATCACCTGCGGCGCCGGCGGCGCGGCTTCCGTGCGGTTGAACACCGTCACCTTCTGGATCGGCTGGCCCTGCGGCGAGGTCGCCGACTCGATCAGCTCGATATAATTCTTCTCCGCCTTCAACTCGTACTTCTTGGCCGGATCGTACTCGGCCAGGCCGAGGGCGGCGACGACCATGTCGGGCTGGAAGGGGAAGGGAATGTTGGCGCCGCGGGCCAGGGCCTCGTAGGAGCAGTGGAACAGGTGCGGGCGGCTCGTTCTTGCTGATCCAGTACCAGAACTCCTTGTCGTTGGAGCCGATGTCCACGGCGGGCTGGCTGAGTACCTGGGCCGTCAGACGGAAGTTGCGCGGCTTCTGGCACATCATCCGGCCGCCCAGGCCGACCGACTGGCCGTTGGCCTTGGCGTCGATGGCCAGGTTGTTGCATTGCAGCGCCTCGCCATCGCCCAGGCGTTTGCGCGCTATCGTTGAGGTACTGCACCAGCTGCGCCGTCGTCGGCAGCTGTTGATCGGTGACGGCAACGCGCGGCGCGCCGTCGCGCCGGTGCGGCGAGACGACGTTGCAGCCCACGGCCACCAGCAGGACTGCCACGGCGATACCGGCGATGATTGAACGCATGAACGTCCCCTGATCTCTGCCCGAAGGCGTGGAGGCTACTCCCAACCGAGCGCCTGGAACACGTCGTCCTGAACCGTCGCCAGTTCCTCGTCCGTGAGGCCCGGATTGACCACCGCGTGGCGGGCGCCGCTCCGGGTGCAGCGCATCGTGAGCACTTCGTCGGGACCGTCCTGCCGGGCCTGCTCGAACTTGAGCCGGCGTCGCCGCATCAAGAGCAGGGCGACGACGTAGCGGAAGCGGACGCGGCCCGGCTCCAGCTGGCCTTCCAGACGCTGAAAGCACTCCATCAGCATCTCATCGTCGATCGGCTGCCGTCGCTTGCCCTGCGGCGGCGTGAGCCGGCCCATCCAGAAGCTAAAGGCGCCGTCCGGGCGCCCTGCCAGGCTTCGACACTGTAATCCTTGCGGACGAACTTGCCGTCCTCTTCCATCAGGACGCTGTAGTAGCGTTCGCCCGGCCGCAGCTCGCGCCCGCTGGCACAGCAGCGGCGGGTGCTGGGCTGGATCTGATAATCGATCATGTCCGTGTCCTCCTGACCGCGGGACCGCAGCAGGAAACCGGCCGCAACCAATCGTATCGGCGCCGGTCAAGTTCCGGCAAGAGACAAGGGGGCCGACCCCTCATTTTACGGATGGCGATGGTGCCGGCCCTAGCGTTTGGCACGAATCTACCGCTTGCGCTCAGCGCCGTTGTGGCGTCGGCGGCAGGGACACGCCGATCGGCAGCCAGCGCTTCAGCTCTTGCAACACTTCGCTCGGCGTCTCATGGCCCCAGCCGAGATAGGCGCCGCGGACGATGTTGGAAGCGTCGAGCAGGACCATCTTGGGCGTGGTCTCGACGCCGAAGCTGCCGCGCAGACCGCCGGCGCTGAGGACGGGGAACGTCAACCCCATGTCGGCGTGCTGCCGACGCACGGAGTCGGCATCCTCCGAGACGCACATGCCCACCACGTTGATGCGCTGGGCGTAGGTGATGAGCAGCTGCTGGGCGTAGCGGAGCACGACTGGCGTCGTCGCCGAGGCCGGGTGATAAAAGACAAGCAGGACCGGCTTGCCGGTCCAGCGGCGCAGCTGGGCGGTGCCTCCGGCGGTGAGGTTGCTGGCGATGAAATCGGGGGCCAATTGACCGGGCGTGGCCACGGCGGGCGTCGTCTTCGCCTCGCGGACCGGCTCGGGCGGCGTCTCGCCACGGCGGGCCGCCTCGGCTCGCCGTTTGATCTGGAGAATGGCCGGCCGATACGGCGTGTCCGGCTGATTGTCCAGGTGCAAGTCGATCTTCTTGAGCAAGGCGGTCAGGTGCGGACCATAGCGGGCCGGCTGCGTCAGCATCGGCTCCAGCGTGGCGCGGAAGGCCAGCGCCTGCGCGATCTCGCGCCGCCGCGTCTCGCCGGTCTCTCCCGACAGCTGGAAACTGCTCTCCATCTCCAGGCGCAGCAGGCTCCGCTGCGTCGGCTCGCGCTGGGCCGGCTCGCGCTGACGGATGTCGCGTTCGACGCGGTAGGCCAGGCCCAGGTGCGGCACCAACCAGACGGTATCCTGGCGGTGCCAGGCGATGCGATCGGCGCGCGGCCGATCCCAGTCGTCGGACTTTTGCTCGCCGATCAGCTTGAGGCAGTTGTTGCCGCCGACCATCTCCATGCCGGCCGCTCGCCACAACAACGGCGGCCGATCACCCTCGGCGGCCGGCCATTCCTGACCGACGCAGACGCGCCCGCCCGGCAGGGCGACGAAGGCGCCGCCTTCGAGCGTCGGCGCTCCGTCCAGCGGCACGAGGACATCGACGCCCCGCTCGGCCGTGAGCTGGCCCTGCAAATCGACGCGGGCGCGTTCGAGCCGGACGGAGGCGGCCGGCATGTCGCCGCTCAGCGGCGGCTCGCCGGAGCCGGGCCGATGCTTGAGGATGGTGAGCAGGGCCACCTCGGCGCCGCCCGGCGGCGTGTCCAGCACGAAGACGCGCGTCTCGATGCGGTAGGAGCGACTGAACTGCACACGGCCGCCTCGGGCCTCCTCGCTGAAGGTGCCGCGATAGACCAACTCCTGCGACCGGCTCAGACGTGGCACGAGCAACCAGTCGCCGCCGACCGCCGGCCGGGCCGCCGACAGGCCCGGCGGCGACTGCGGCCGGGTCATCGTCTGTCCCGGTAGCAGGACGCAGCCGAGCAGGTACAGGGTCGCTACCATCGAGTCCCCGACGGGTAAAAGATAGAGGATGCGCCAACCACGCCGCGAGGCAACGTCCCCGATGCGGAGGCGGATTATAACAAGGGGCCTTTCTCCCACAAGCGAGGTTTTGCCGAGCCGCGGATGTCTTTCTCCCCTCTCCCCCGCTTCGGGGGAGAGGGGTAGGGGGTGAGGGGGAGACGCTGCCCCCTCACCCCCTACCCCTCTCCCCCGAAGCGGGGGAGAGGGGAGTAAACCGCGCAAACGCCGGCAAAGCATTGACGCGGGCAGACGGGGCAGGCAGGATAAGAGCGACCCGACCCACCCAGGCAGCGGCGGGTCTCGACCTTCATCCTTGCGGAGTGGCGCGTGCTCAATCTTATCCTGATCGTGCTGGTAGTGTGGGTCGTGCTGATGGTGCTGCTGGCGGCGTGGACGTTGTTCTTCCAGGGCTACATTTACAGCGAGCCGGCCAGTGCCCTTCACTGGCGCGCCCCCGCCGCCGGCACGGCCCTGATCGTCTTCGTGCTGATCTGGCTCGTGTTCGATTACCGTAGCATCGTCGACCGCGGCGACGAGGGTCGCTATCAGCCGCTGCACAACTTCAGCACCTCCGAGACGGTGACGTATCAACACCTGTGGATCATCAATCGCGACGGCAAGGAGGAGCACTACGAGCGTCGTGGCAACCAGTATGTGCGCAAGGACGGGCGAACGCTGCCGACACGGCCGAGCAAGATCGTGGCCGCCCAGCAGGTCAACGGCGACAAGCACGTCTTCGAGCCGGAGCGCGACGCCAAGGGCAATTTCAAGGTCGAGAAGGAGCAGCCGCTGCGCTACTACGATCAAAGCAACAAGTCGCGCTACATGGACGAATCGTCTCTCGGCCAGGTCAGCATCTTTCACTTTGGCTGGCTGCTGCTGAACCTGGTCCTGAACTTCGGCCTTCTGGTCGTGTGGTTCGTGGTGCTGTGGTTGTTGCTGCGCTTCCAGTGGCCGCACGCGCTGGGATTGGCGGTCGTGTTCTGGTTGGTCATGCTGCTGTTCGTGATGCCGCCGGTACTCAAGCAGGCCGAGAATGTGCGCAAGGAGCGCCTGCCGGCGAAGACGACGGCGACGGCGCAAGCCGCTTGCAGCTTAGCGTTCGGAGACACCTAGTCGCCCGCGGCGAACAACTCGCACAGCGCCTCCAAGGTCGAGCGCGAGACGTGCATATCGTATCGGATGTTACCCTGACCGTGGACGCTCCAGCGCATGCTCTGGAGAGCTTGCCGGACCTGCGCCAGCGCGTCCGACTTCTTTCGTAACCTGGGATATTTTCTCTCCAGGGAGTCGATTCCTTGCCGCCGCCACTTTTCGAGATCCTGCAAGAGGAGGTTCACATTCGCCCCATCCACGTGCGGGTTCAGCGACAGGAGGAAGCCATCGCCTTCCTTCTGGATGTGGAGAACGAAGGTGCGCGGACACACCCGAAGCTGGAGAGTCTCGATCAGCATCTTACGCCATTCGGTGGGGATTTCGCCGAGGAAAAAACCATAGGCATCCAAGGGGATACTGCTCAGGGCGCTCTTGATCCAGGGAGGATTGTAGCCGGCCGGAAGGGGTGTTGCCGACGAGACCTGCTCGAGTATCTTCCGATGCTGAGACGTTCTGGCGTCCCGAGCCAGAGAGGCGGCCAGGTACGCCCGCTGGTCATCGAGGATCTTCACAGCGAAAGACAGTTCGGGACCGCTGACGCGAACCGGCCCGTTGGCCGCCAACCGCGCATCCAGTTCCTCGACCCGCACGCTTTCTCCGGCATTACGGCGGATAAAGTCGATGATCCGCTTGTGGCCGTCCAGCGCCGTCCCGGAGACGTGGACGATCACACGGCGATCCTCAGAATTCGTCCCCTCGTAGTAGCCCAGGACGATACCGCGGAAATCGAGGCGTCCCAGGTTCTCCGACGTCAGCGGCTCGACCGTTCGGCCCCTCATGAACAAGCGGAGCAAGGCTTGCGTGCGAGCGTCGCCGAGAGTAAGGGCTTCCTGATCCGGGAGCTGGATGGCGCCGAAAAGAGTCGCCCCGGAGGGGAGCCAATTCAGCTCGTCCTTCGCCATCGCCCTTATGCCCCCAGGCACACGCGCTTCCGACGTTGACTGGACAGGCGGGGCGATATACCGGCTTTCGCGAATCGCAAAAAAAGACACGAAAAGAGCAAAAAGGAACAGCAGCATCAAGGCCGCACCTCCGCAGGTAATCCGCACCCCGCGCCGAAGCTTCCCACCAGCGCGGGGCGCGGCCCGAACGGCGGCGGCACCGCGCGCCACCTGGATCACCGCCGAGCCTTCCTCGACGTGAAACGGCTTGCCGCACTCCTCGCAATGGACGATGGTCCCCACCATTGCCTCGGGGACGTGCAAGCTGGCGCCGCAGGTCGGACAGAGGGTCACACTCGTCGGCAGTCCGGCCTCGGCGACCGGCGGCGGCACGAAGGCCGCACCCTGGAGCGCGGCGAGATGTCGGCTGAGCACGTCCACCACCTCGGCGGCCGACGAAAAGCGCTCGGCCGGCTCCTTGGCCATCAGCTTGTTCACGACGGCGGCCAGCCAATCGGGCACCTCGGGATTGGTCTCGCGGATGGGCGCGGCGCGTCCTCGGAGACGCGGCGGAGCACGGCCAAGGTGTTGACGGCCCGAAACGGCGGTCGGCCGGTACACATCGTATACAGGACGCTACCGAGGCTGAACAAATCGGCGCGATGGTCCATCGCTTCGCCGTGCGCCTGCTCCGGGGCCATGTACAAGGGCGAGCCGGCGACGAAGCCGCTCTGCGTCAGGCTGGCGTCGTCCATCGCTCGCGCCAGGCCGAAGTCGGTGATCTTGACGCGCTGCACACCCTCTTCGAGCAGAATGTTGGCCGGCTTGATGTCGCGGTGAACGATGCCGTGGCCGTGCGCCGCCGCCAGGCCGGAGGCCGTCTGCATGCCGATGCGGAGGATGTCCGCCAGTTCGAGCGGCCCGTCCTTGTCGATGCGCTGTTGCAGCGACAGGCCGGCGACGTATTGCATGACCAGGTAGGGCAAGCCGTTGGCCTCGTCCACGGCATGGATGGTGACGATGTGGTCGTGCGTCACGGCGGCGGCGGCCTTGGCCTCGCGCAGGAAGCGTTTGCGGGCGACGCCGCTGGTCGCCAACTGCGGCGCCAGCACCTTGATGGCCACGACGCGATGCAGCGTCGGATCGAACGCTTTCAGCACCACGCCCATGCCGCCGCGGCCGATCTCCTCCAGCACTTCATAGCGTTCCAGTCGGCCGAGCTGTCCCGGCTTGTCGGACGGACTGAGGAAACCGAGAGGCAGGTCGGCGGCAGAACGACGGCTCATCGCGCGTTGCCTCGTTCCGTTTTCCTCTTTCAGTCTCTCCATGAGTTTTTGCAAGGCCGGCTCAGGGGAGGGCGGCCGTTCGCTCAGCTTGCTGGCCATCCCCGGCCAGGAATGATCGTCCCGCCGTCAGTCCTTCCACGCGATGCTGGCAGGCCGTGCAGAGTTCCAGATGGGCGGTCAGCCGTGTCTGCTCTCCGAGAAGGCAGACGCTCGGCCAGCAGATCTTTCAGACGGCCGACAGAGGGACAGGCGGACGGGCCGTTTGCCCGGATGATGCCGAGCCGGATCGAGCCAGAACGCCCCCCAGACGAACAGAACGAAGTGTCCAGAACTGAGGAGAAAATAAAATCGCGAGGAGTTCCGAAGCGAGTGTCCTGGGGCGTGCCTTCAAGGCCGCCAGTACCATGAACGGATCAGCAGAACCGCCGGCAGAGGGAGACCAGGAGCAAGTACAGAGCCGGAAGTACGGCGAGGCGAAGGGGAGTCCACCAGCAAGTCTTTTACGCGGCCAGACGGGCGAGGACGGGCACCGCGCGCTACGGCCGCGAGGCGGGCCGGAGCAACCGCGTTATCCCCCAGACGAAGAGTAAGCTAATGCCGGCGAGAAGGAAAAAAATCCAGAACATCCACCTCAGGGCACGGATAACTCACGATCCCGTAGGGCAGTAACGCCCGAACAGAGCACGAGCAGGGGCCAACAGCAAGACAGGCACCGATTGCAGGACCTTGCGCGAGAGGCGGCGGGTGCGGACAGACAGAAGTTACCGCCCCGACGAGTCCCAGCAGCAACAGCAGTCAAAGAGACCCTAAACTGACAGCCATGACTCCCCTCCCTATCTTCATTTCCGGACTTCCGCAGCGCGATGTTCCTGCGCTCGCTAGAGCTCCGCTGCTAAACTGATTCGTCGAGCGTTTCGCGGATGAGTTCCTTCAAGCGGGCCATCACCCGCCCCTTGGCGAGATAGACGGCGGCCACGCTCATGCCCAGGGATTTTCGCAACCGCCGGGCCGGTCTTGCCCTCGACGGCGGTTTGCCAGAATGCCTGCCAGGTCGATTCCGAGAAGTGGCCGCGCACCTGCTCGGCGGCCCAGGCGAAGACCCGCTGCTCATACTCCTGGTCCCACCATGCCGGTTGATCTTCCTCCGGGCGGGCAATTCCTGGAGCCGGTGCTGGGCGTCGCTGTCGCCGCTGCCGCGTCCGGGGCGTTTCTGGGCGGCGAAGAAGTTGCGCAGCTTGTTCCGCACCACGGTGAACAGCCAACCGCGGAAGGAGCCGCGCCGCGGGTCGTAGTCGAGCCGGCGAATGCCGCCCGAAACAGCTTGCAGAACGTCCTGCGTCAGGTCGGCCGCATCGGCGTCCTGCAGTCCATGCTTCCGCGCAAAGCCGTAGACCAGCGGGGCATACAGCTCCACGAACTGCGACCACGCACCGTCATCGCGGGCGTCGCACAGACGGACCAGCAGGCTGAGCCGGGTGGCTGGCGCGTCGCTCATGCGGCAAATCCCTCCCTCTACAAGTACCGGCGATCGGCGATACCTTATCGCGCTGCGCGCGAATTTTTTTCGATTGTCGGTTCATCGGAGGGCGGTCGAGAGGATCACAAACCGCAAGGAGGCAGTGGAGAAAAAGGATTCGCCAGGGCAAAAGTTCGTCATGCGTCGGATTTGGGCAAGAGTATGGGAAGTGCTCCTACGATCACCAGCCGTCTTTCCTGGTAAAGGCCGTAACGCATGGTCAAGGGGCGGACAAACCCGATGCGAACTTGACCCTCCTCGCCTTCCAGATCGTACAAGGCTTCCCCAAACTGAGGGTAGATGCGTAGGCGGCGGTCGAATTCTTTGACGGCGGCGAGAAATGCTTCGCCATCGCCGCGAGTTGTTGCTCGGTCACCCAACACCCGAAGTTCTTGCAGAACTTGAGCGGAATACACTACGCCGTAAGGAGTCGCGGCATCACTCACGTCCCCTTACCCTCTGCTCCAGCTCATCGATAAAGTCTTCCAGCCGCAAGCCGCCCGTTTGCTCAATTTCCCGCACACCGGCGAGAAATTCTTCCTTGTTAAAAGTCCGGCGCGCCCACTCCATTATCTCCGGTGGAACCGGCTCGGACTCCGGAGCGTAGTGGCGGTGCGCCCATTCCCGCAACTCCACCACCTCCGGCGAATAAAGCTGCGGGTGGGATGCTCGCTGCGCCTCGACCTCGGACTCGCGCGTGCGAGCCACGACGTAGGTGAAGATGGCCCGCTGCTCCGGCGATTCGCCCTGGCCATTGAGCGTAGCCGTCAGTCGAAGCACCTGCGCGTCCAGATCGCGGGCAGATAGGTTCAGCTGCTTGCGTGCCTCGGCCGGCGTCAAACGCATCAACACGTCGAGAAACTCGGCGTTCATGATGGAATACCCTCCTTCTCGCGGCGAAGAGGACTTGCCCTGGCAAGCAACTATTATAACCCCCCGACGGGGCCGATGCGAAGCGGAAGGCGAGAATTGAACGATCACGTACTCGCCAGAATGTGCATAATGTCGCGCTAGATTTTTCATATCGCTTCTGTTGTCTTGTACTTACGTCATGCGAAGAATGGTAATGGACACGGAATTCTCCACGGAATGGTCTTTTACCTCTGTACGGGAGAACACGCATGGCCAGACGCGCAAACGTGCGATATTGGGAGAGCCGAAAGGCATACTGCTGCTGCTTCCGGGGCAAGCAGCATACCCTCGCCGAGGGACCGGACGATTTCCCCAATGGCCCGACCTACCAAGCGGCCCTTCGCAAGTTCTCGGAGATCACCGCCCTCGCCGACGCCGACGTCGCCAAAGATCAGAAACTCTTGTCGCGTCGTTTGCGAGATGTATCCGCGTTGGATTTCTAGCCGCCGTCATCAACTCCCCGTCAAAATCCGCCAGAAAATCTATGTCGCCTTCACCGACGCCCTCGGCGAGGTGATGGTGAAAGATTTGACGCAGCACATGGTCTATGGATGGTTCGACCAGATGCGCCAATGGCGTAGGCATCCAGGCACCGGCCATCAAACCCGGTGGACGGATGGCAGCGTGCGTAATGCCTGCACCAGCTGAGAGGCACGAACCGAATGTGGCGGCACGTTTGTAACGTGCCGTACAATCCAACACGTTGAAAACGTGTTGCCACATTTTGGTAGGGCCTGTTGGCAAGCCGAAGTGCTTCGGTGAAGTAACGGTTGAAGTCACGTTCTAGACGCTTCAGGTAGCCGGTAATCGTCGGTTGGCTCCTTTTCATCCTCAAGGCAATGGTCTTTTGCCGAAATTCAACGGAGTTTTCTTGCTCGCAGAGATCGCCGATGAGGGCGAGAGCGATCAGGGCGTCGTGAAGTTGGGGAGAGATTTTCCGGATAATTCGGACGAAGCCGGGCGTTTGTTCTACTACCAGGGGCTTGTCGGCCACAGTCTCCGATGGCGGTTGCGACTCAGTCGGAGCAATTTCCCCGAGGGTCCAGGCGGCATCGCGGCGGACAGATTCGGCGTGGTCGGCCAAAGCAACGGTGAGCGCCGGCAAGGCCTCGCGGGCGGCCGGCCCGATCCTGCGTTGACCCAGCGCATCGCTTCCGCAGTGGTCAGGAAGTCCCCGCGCGCCACCGCCGCCTCGCCGAGGGCGCCCCAGTAGGCGTCCTCGATCGCCTGCAAATGCTCGTACTCGTCGCGGGAGAGGAACACCCCCACGGGCTTGCTGCCGCCCAGCACCTCGATGGGCTCGTCGCGCACCCGATCGACGAACTCGCCGAAGTGAGTCTTGAAATCCGTTGAGTTGACTTGACGCATAAATACCTGTGAGACGGTTGATTGATGTGATTGACGTGAGAAGCGTACATCAAGCGAGCCGTCGTCTCCCGCCACAATGTATCCCGCTCCTGGGTGGAGGAACGCATCTTGCGGGTGTTCTCCGAGCTTGTGCCGTTCGACCGCGAGCAGGCTTATCTCTGCGGTGCCCTGGAAACGGTCACACGCCCCAAGGGTCTGTCGCTGGGCGACCGTGCCTGCCTCGCCGCCGGCATCTTGCACGGCTGGCCCGTCCTCACCTGCGAATCCAGATGGAAGGAGATCGATTGGAAAGCCCACGGCTACAACCTGAAGATTCACCTGATCCGGGAGAAGAAATCGTGCGCGTCCCTTCCCTCATTCCGCAACCCAAGGCCGGAGCCTTGCCCGCCCTCATTGCGTCAGCCGGACCCGCCGCCGGCTTCGCCTGGGGCGAGTTCTTCGGCGCCAGCCTCCGCAACCGCCACACCCGCGCCGCTACCTCCACGCCGTGCGGCAATTCCTGCACTGGTTCGCGCCGCAGGGCGTCGCCCTGCACGACATCACCCCGGCCCTCGTTGGCGCCTATTTCGACAAGCACACCGGCAGCCCCCCGACCCGCAAGCTGCGCCTGGCGGCGCTGCGCCGCCTGTTCGACCTCTTCGTCACCCGTCACCTGATGGTGCTCAACCCGGCCGCGTCAGTTCGCGGCGAGCGCTACCAGGTCATCGAGGGCAAGACCCCGGAAATCACTCTCGACCAGGCGCGCACCCTGCTCCTTTCCATCAATAAGCTGACGACGGTTGGCCTGCGCGACCGGGCAATCGTGGCCGTATTGCTGTTCACGGCGGCTCGGGGTGAGCCGCGAGCGGCCGCGTGTACAGATCACAGACCTCTTGGACCTGGGCGGCGAAAGCCGCATCGCGGGGCACCTTGGGGGACAGCCACAAGTGGTGGCGCCACGGCTGGAGCCGGTGGTTGTTCAAGATCCGGCCGACGGTGTCGGCCGAGATGCTCTCGACCAAACCGTCGTTGACCAGTTGGCGGGCCAGTTCCTGGCAATCCCACTGGGCCAGCGAGCGGCCGTAGCGATCGGGCCGTTCGCAGGCGACCTTAACCAGATGCAGCGCGACCTCGGGGGGAAAAGACCGGCCGGCGTCCGCGCCCCGGTTGGTCGTCTCAGCCCCGCGGTCCCCTGTCCGAGGAAGCGGCGCACCCACTTGCGGGCGTTGTTGGGCGCCAGGCCGGCGATCTGGGCGGCCTCCGTCACGGAGCGGCCCTCGCTCAAGGGCAGGATCAGTCGCCCCCGGCGAACGAGACCTGCGGGGAGGGTGGTGGAGCGCTGCCAGCGCAGCCGTTCCGCTCGTTGGGGATCGGTTAATTCTACGGAGAACATTTTCTTGCGGCCGCGCATGGGAACACCGGGGAAAGAAAGCCTGGAATGCTCGTAACCCCGATTGTCCTTCTTGCCCAGCTGATGTCAATTAGCGCTGCTTTCAATGCCTAGCTGTACTTAGGAGTTTGCGTGCTTCAATGCGGCCACGGCCCGAAGACCGTGGAGAACTTCCACCCTGGGGAGAAATGAGAGGGGCAGTCCGAGCTTCAATGCGGCCACGGCCCGAAGACCGTGGAGAACGAGCACTGGTTCCATCCGTCCTTGGGGAGGTCTAGCGCTTCAATGCGGCCACGGCCCGAAGACCGTGGAGAACCAAGGGCCTAGCCTTCCACGATCCGCAAGAGGTCTGGCTTCAATGCGGCCACGGCCCGAAGACCGTGGAGAACGATTATGGCTGCGGACGGGAGAGGCGTCGGCCCGTTAAGCTTCAATGCGGCCACGGCCCGAAGACCGTGGAGAACATGTGGCAGAGCGGCTTGGTCTCGCACTCCATAAGTGGCTTCAATGCGGCCACGGCCCGAAGACCGTGGAGAACGCTGAGCGTCCATCACGATTGTCGGCGCTGTACACCGGTGGCTTCAATGCGGCCACGGCCCGAAGACCGTGGAGAACAGCGGAGTGAGAGCGGCTGCCATCGTGGCCGGCGATCGCTTCAATGCGGCCACGGCCCGAAGACCGTGGAGAACCGTCTTTGAGCTGCTCTCCTCGCGGACATGACGTGCTTCAATGCGGCCACGGCCCGAAGACCGTGGAGAACGCCACATGACGACTTTTTGCTGCGTAGTCTTCAGTGCTTCAATGCGGCCACGGCCCGAAGACCGTGGAGAACGACCTACAACGCGACGACGATGGAATTCGGTCAGTGCAGCTTCAATGCGGCCACGGCCCGAAGACCGTGGAGAACAAGACCGCCGAGGACGGACTCGGCTGGAGCAAGAGGGCTTCAATGCGGCCACGGCCCGAAGACCGTGGAGAACGAAAGGAAGTCCCACGGCGCATGACGCAACCCACGAAGCTTCAATGCGGCCACGGCCCGAAGACCGTGGAGAACCGGCTATCCGAGGAGGACCTACCTCTGGAGCCGATGGCTTCAATGCGGCCACGGCCCGAAGACCGTGGAGAACCTCACGACGAGAGAGGAGCTTGCCCCAGGACATCGCCATGCTTCAATGCGGCCACGGCCCGAAGACCGTGGAGAACTTGATAGCTGGCACCCCATGCGTTCTTTCACGAGACTGGTGCTTCAATGCGGCCACGGCCCGAAGACCGTGGAGAACAACTCGCACACCTAGAATGATTCAGCCGAGGACGTGTGCTTCAATGCGGCCACGGCCCGAAGACCGTGGAGAACCGGACCGAGTGACGGCACTCCTGATAACCTCGTCGGCGAGCTTCAATGCGGCCACGGCCCGAAGACCGTGGAGAACGGGGCTCACAAGCCACAAATCAGGCAGGCCATGTCCGCTTCAATGCGGCCACGGCCCGAAGACCGTGGAGAACCAACTGACTGGGCGTCGGGCGACTTCAAGACGCTGAGGGTGCTTCAATGCGGCCACGGCCCGAAGACCGTGGAGAACCCTAGCACTCGTCGCATCCACCTGGCACTGAGCTTCAATGCGGCCACGGCCCGAAGACCGTGGAGAACTATCTCGGCCGGCGTCGGCATTTCGCGACTGCCATGCTTCAATGCGGCCACGGCCCGAAGACCGTGGAGAACAAATCCTCGGAGGCAACATATACACTCGAACTGGATAGCTTCAATGCGGCCACGGCCCGAAGACCGTGGAGAACCCGGCCGTGGCGGCTAACCGTCGTCCGGCCAAGCTTCAATGCGGCCACGGCCCGAAGACCGTGGAGAACGGGAAGTGCGCCGAGTGAGGTTGTGCCCTCGACAAGGCTTCAATGCGGCCACGGCCCGAAGACCGTGGAGAACAGGCCATCCTACGCTTCTTCCACCTTGGCCAAGGCAGCTTCAATGCGGCCACGGCCCGAAGACCGTGGAGAACCACGCTGACCGGCCTGTTCCGGCGGCGGGGATGACAGCTTCGATGCGGCCACGGCCCGAAGACCGTGGAGAACGGCAAGAACTGTGATCCTCAAATAGCTTTGGCAAGAGCTTCAATGCGGCCACGGCCCGAAGACCGTGGAGAACCCAGTATTGGATAACCTGAAGAGAGTTTGATTTCCCGCTTCAATGCGGCCACGGCCCGAAGACCGTGGAGAACCTTTAGCTGGCGGAGACTCACTGTCCTGCCTCCGAAGCTTCAATGCGGCCACGGCCCGAAGACCGTGGAGAACGAGATTTCAGCTATCTCTTTTGCGTGCGCAGCTCCTGGCTTCAATGCGGCCACGGCCCGAAGACCGTGGAGAACTCTCCTCGGGCTGGAGCAGCCCTTGCCCACGCAGGCGCTTCAATGCGGCCACGGCCCGAAGACCGTGGAGAACCTATCACAAGGAAGCCGTCGTCACGCTCGGCAAGGAGCTTCAATGCGGCCACGGCCCGAAGACCGTGGAGAACTCCTCGCTCGCCGCCGTCGGCAACACGGCCGACACGCTTCAATGCGGCCACGGCCCGAAGACCGTGGAGAACAGGTCAGTCGGAGAACCGCAAACGGCGCAGGGAACTTGGCTTCAATGCGGCCACGGCCCGAAGACCGTGGAGAACGCCGTCTCGGGCAGCGGATTTCCGCGAGAGCGTGGTGCTTCAATGCGGCCACGGCCCGAAGACCGTGGAGAACCTTCGCCGAAAAGGGCACAACCGCCTGGGCCGATTGGGCTTCAATGCGGCCACGGCCCGAAGACCGTGGAGAACGCCTGTGCTGAGGCCAGGCTGGAGAAACCAATGAGAGCTTCAATGCGGCCACGGCCCGAAGACCGTGGAGAACGAGAAATGCGCCGAGTGCGGTTGTCCCCTCGACAAGGCTTCAATGCGGCCACGGCCCGAAGACCGTGGAGAACTGAAGATGGGCGTGGTCCTAAGTCGGCAAGGAAACATTGCTTCAATGCGGCCACGGCCCGAAGACCGTGGAGAACTCGTAGGTCATCGCTCCGTGAGGTCGAAAGACAGGGCGCTTCAATGCGGCCACGGCCCGAAGACCGTGGAGAACCTCAAAGATGTCGTCCGGTTTCGTTATAAGCGATCGGAAGCTTCAATGCGGCCACGGCCCGAAGACCGTGGAGAACCTCGGTATCCCCATCCGGCGACATGCCGAAATAACGACGCTTCAATGCGGCCACGGCCCGAAGACCGTGGAGAACCACGCCGGACTGTGGCGGCATGGATGCCGCCACAAAAGCTTCAATGCGGCCACGGCCCGAAGACCGTGGAGAACAGTCTGCGGGAGACGCCCATCGCTCAGAAGCAAGCGGCTTCAATGCGGCCACGGCCCGAAGACCGTGGAGAACGACCGTGCGCATCGCCGATTGGGCCTACAAGGCGGGGAAGCTTCAATGCGGCCACGGCCCGAAGACCGTGGAGAACGGGTTGCCCTTTTCGTCAACGTACTCCAGCTTGCGACTCCCGCTTCAATGCGGCCACGGCCCGAAGACCGTGGAGAACACCTTGGCCTCGGCCTTAACCGCTTCGTCGCGCGCCCGAGCTTCAATGCGGCCACGGCCCGAAGACCGTGGAGAACTGACTCCGCTATTTTGACATCCTCCGCAGCGATTTCGCTTCAATGCGGCCACGGCCCGAAGACCGTGGAGAACCTTCGCCTCGAAGGTGCTCAACGACCTTCACCTGTTGCTTCAATGCGGCCACGGCCCGAAGACCGTGGAGAACGTGACGTGGACTGCGGGACCGATGGGCTGGGCATTGCTTCAATGCGGCCACGGCCCGAAGACCGTGGAGAACACGCTCGGCGTCCTACCTGGACGACGACGCCTGGCTTCAATGCGGCCACGGCCCGAAGACCGTGGAGAACATCGACCAAGACGCTTGGTACGACTGGGACGAGCTGCTTCAATGCGGCCACGGCCCGAAGACCGTGGAGAACACAGCCGCAGGCGCCGGCGCCGACGCCACCGGAGCTTCAATGCGGCCACGGCCCGAAGACCGTGGAGAACGGTCGGTGTCGCCGGCCGCATGGCGGGCCTTCATTGCGCTTCAATGCGGCCACGGCCCGAAGACCGTGGAGAACCCGGAAATCCTCGTCGCCACGGAAACGGCGATGGCTTCAATGCGGCCACGGCCCGAAGACCGTGGAGAACCATATCTAAGAATCGTAACCGCACGGGCGGAGCCGGCGGCTTCAATGCGGCCACGGCCCGAAGACCGTGGAGAACCCGCCTACGTCGTCCTGCATCCGCCGGCTCGAGACGGTGCTTCAATGCGGCCACGGCCCGAAGACCGTGGAGAACCGCCGGGCCGAAGTCGCTCCGTCTGGAGAGGATCGCTTCAATGCGGCCACGGCCCGAAGACCGTGGAGAACAATCGTTGTACGCTCCGCCATGATTATCCGAGCAAGCGCTTCAATGCGGCCACGGCCCGAAGACCGTGGAGAACCGAGTATCGGTTGTTGGAAAGACAGTCAGGCAACAAGCTTCAATGCGGCCACGGCCCGAAGACCGTGGAGAACGATGCCGAGGCTGACGAACTAGCGACCTACATAATGCTTCAATGCGGCCACGGCCCGAAGACCGTGGAGAACGCCGCGCGGCTGCAGGGGGGCGAAGAAAAAGGAGCTTCAATGCGGCCACGGCCCGAAGACCGTGGAGAACGCGCTCGGGCAGGGTTCCACAGCCGCCGTGTCGATGCGCTTCAATGCGGCCACGGCCCGAAGACCGTGGAGAACCGGATGGAGACGTGATTGACTATGCCTTCATCCGTGGCTTCAATGCGGCCACGGCCCGAAGACCGTGGAGAACCCCTCCTCCGTCCCCAGAGGTCGCTTTTGTCGAGGCACGTCGGGCTTCAATGCGGCCACGGCCCGAAGACCGTGGAGAACGTCGAGTACCACCGATCCTACCGGGTCGGCGGCGAGCTGGGCTTCAATGCGGCCACGGCCGAAGACCGTGGAGAACCCGTGCACGGCGCTGGTGGATGCTCGATACCGTGCTGCTTCAATGCGGCCACGGCCCGAAGACCGTGGAGAACGATGACCAGCGGGCCATCGTCCGCATGGCCCTCGACGCCGCTTCAATGCGGCCACGGCCCGAAGACCGTGGAGAACCCGTCTTGCATTCGAGAATCCGCTCCTCGCCGTGCTTCAATGCGGCCACGGCCCGAAGACCGTGGAGAACGCAACCCGGAAATAATCCTACTCAGCCATCTCCGAAGCTTCAATGCGGCCACGGCCCGAAGACCGTGGAGAACTCTACTGTGGGGCGGATGGTGGTGGCATACGCACAGTGGCTTCAATGCGGCCACGGCCCGAAGACCGTGGAGAACCCTACGCCCGCACAACCCCAAAGGAAGAGACAGGACATGCTTCAATGCGGCCACGGCCCGAAGACCGTGGAGAACATGGCGGCGGTCGGAGGGAATGGCGGCGGCCCTCGGCTTCAATGCGGCCACGGCCCGAAGACCGTGGAGAACCACCCTCTCTTCGTCCGCACCTCCGATCAAAGAAAATGCTTCAATGCGGCCACGGCCCGAAGACCGTGGAGAACTGCTCACCACCGGGGCCACGTTGACGCCCGCGACGTGCTTCAATGCGGCCACGGCCCGAAGACCGTGGAGAACCCGAGCATGTAAAAAGAGCGGGGTAACGCATGGACTCGATGCTTCAATGCGGCCACGGCCCGAAGACCGTGGAGAACCGCCGACGGCGAGTTGCCCGAGCCGAAGGACGACACGCTTCAATGCGGCCACGGCCCGAAGACCGTGGAGAACCTGAGCCGCACGCATCGGCAACCGCTTTTCGGCATGCTTCAATGCGGCCACGGCCCGAAGACCGTGGAGAACCACATCTTCGCATCCGCCCGCGCACTCCGCGCGAGCTTCAATGCGGCCACGGCCCGAAGACCGTGGAGAACCAGCCGAACCGCGCAGACTCGATCTCAGGCTCTCCGCTTCAATGCGGCCACGGCCCGAAGACCGTGGAGAACCATCATCCAGGCCGGCAGGCCGCGCAGGTAATGCGGCTTCAATGCGGCCACGGCCCGAAGACCGTGGAGAACGCATCCGTGGCAATGCGAACATGCCGAGGTCCACTCGCTTCAATGCGGCCACGGCCCGAAGACCGTGGAGAACCAGGACTTGACGCGCCGATTTCGTGCTGACGCCGCTTCAATGCGGCCACGGCCCGAAGCCGTGGAGAACGACCTCGCCTTCATGTCTCTGAGCGTCGGCGAGAGAGGCTTCAATGCGGCCACGGCCCGAAGACCGTGGAGAACGCCTGCCGGTGGTGCCGTTTGCGGAGCCGCGAAAAGCTTCAATGCGGCCACGGCCCGAAGACCGTGGAGAACTACGAAATCATCACGGGCCGCGACGTGGAGAACAAGGCTTCAATGCGGCCACGGCCCGAAGACCGTGGAGAACTCATCGCGGCGGGCGAGTTCGCCGCTACGCCGCGCTTCAATGCGGCCACGGCCCGAAGACCGTGGAGAACCGGAATCGGCCGACGTGCTCGCGTGTGCGCCTCGAGCTTCAATGCGGCCACGGCCCGAAGACCGTGGAGAACTGGGCCACGAACCCGGACTCTTGACGCCGCAGGAAGGCTTCAATGCGGCCACGGCCCGAAGACCGTGGAGAACGCGACTGGCGGCGACAGGTGAGACGACGGAGATGAGGAGCTTCAATGCGGCCACGGCCCGAAGACCGTGGAGAACCCGGCGTCGCCGTCACCACGCGTACGCCGCAAAGAGCTTCAATGCGGCCACGGCCCGAAGACCGTGGAGAACCTCCGGCTCCGGCTCCGGGGCCGTCGCCGACTGGAGCTTCAATGCGGCCACGGCCCGAAGACCGTGGAGAACTCTACGTCGGATTTGCAGTCAAGGACGAAGCCAGGGCTTCGATGCGGCCACGGCCCGAAGACCGTGGAGAACGAAAACGCCACGCTGCTCTTTGGCACGGCCTTGAGCTTCAATGCGGCCACGGCGAAGCCGTGGAGAACTTCTAGGAATCGGCCTGAAGCCGTGCAGCGATCGGGCTTCAATGCGGCCACGGCCGAAGACGCCGTGGAGAACGTGCCATCACGGCCTTGTTGCGCGAGGCCGTGGCTTCAATGCGGCCACGGCCGAAGCCGTGGAGAACCCGCCGTGCCGAGGAGCTGGCCCAGCTGGACGCCACGCTTCAATGCGGCCACGGCCCGAAGACCGTGGAGAACCGCCACCCCGCCGGGCGGAGGCCGTATCCGACGAAGCTTCAATGCGGCCACGGCCCGAAGACCGTGGAGAACCCGAGGACTCGGCCCCCTGACGGTCCCCGCCGACGTGGCTTCAATGCGGCCACGGCCGAAGACCGTGGAGAACATGATCCTCCGATTCGCGGATACCCCGTACGGTAGAGCTTCAATGCGGCCACGGCCCGAAGACCGTGGAGAACCTCTTCCTTTGTGCCGGTGTCCGCTCTGCCGAAGTGAGCTTCAATGCGGCCACGGCCCGAAGACCGTGGAGAACATTACGTCCGCCAGGCCATGCGGCAGGTCTGGGTGTCTTGGATCCGGCCACGGCCCGAAGACCGTGGAGAACTGCAGGTGATGCTCTGGGGTTGCTGCGCCGGGACAAGCACTTCAATGCGGCCACGGCCCGAAGACCGTCGAGAACATCGGATGAGACTCCATGTCACTAGCCCGCGATGTGCTTCAATGCGGCCACGGCCCAAAGACCGTGGAGAACAGCGGCCAGGCTATGGGAGCAGATGACGCGAGAACGAGCTGGATGCGGCCACGGCCCGAAGACCGTGGAGAACAGCACGACTTCAACGATCAAGTGTTAGCGGGGTTGTGGCTTCAATGCGGCCACGGCCCGAAGACCGTGGAGAACTATGTTCGATGGCTTTCACGACCGTATGGACTGGCTCGGCTTCAATCCGGCCACGGCCCGAAGACCGTGGAGAACTCGTCCGGTTCCTGCCTTCAGTGGCCTTGCTCCGCTTGGCTTCAATGCGGCCACGGCCCGAAGACCGTGGAGAACGGTGAAGCCGACGACTGGCCCAGCCACTTGATGACGCTTCAATGCGGCCACGGCCCGAAGACCGTGGAGAACGAGGCCGTACAAATCCGTTTGGGGCGGCGGTGTCAGGCTTCAATGCGGCCACGGCCCGAAACCGTGGAGAACTCGCCTTCGAGCAAGTAGAGGAGCACATGTCACAGCTTCAATGCGGCCACGGCCCGAAGACCGTGGAGAACGCAGTATATCGGATTTTTTCTGTGACAGACTATTAACGCTTCAATGCGGCCACGGCCCGAAGACCGTGGAGAACCCATCCATGCCGACCGGGAATAGCCGACTGGTGCTGAAGCTTCAATGCGGCCACGGCCCGAAGACCGTGGAGAACACCAGCCTCACCATCAAGCTGTGCGACAACAAGAAACCGCTTCAATGCGGCCACGGCCCGAAGACCGTGGAGAACCAACCAGCAAGCCGCCGAGCAAGCCAACCCCTATGCATTCAATGCGGCCACGGCCCGAAGACCGTGGAGAACATTATGAGGAGCGTGCCACCACTTTCCCCCAGCACGCTTCAATGCGGCCACGGCCCGAAGACCGTGGAGAACCCTCAGTCATTTTCTCTATCCTCTCGACTATGGTTGGCTTCAATGCGGCCACGGCCCGAAGACCGTGGAGAACGCGGCATGGCGGCGAAGAAGCAAGCAGCGCAGCGCGGAGCTTCAATGCGGCCACGGCCCGAAGACCGTGGAGAACCTCGACGACCTTGCCGGCGAGGGCCACACCTGGGTGCTTCAATGCGGCCACGGCCCGAAGACCGTGGAGAACATGCCATGAGGGACGAATCCATCTGGGAACACCTGCTGCTTCAATGCGGCCACGGCCCGAAGACCGTGGAGAACTTACGAGTGGATCATCTCCAAGCCCGAAACGGTGATGCTTCGATGCGGCCACGGCCCGAAGACCGTGGAGAACCCTCAGCACCAGACGCCGAGAGCTTCCGCGTGCTCTCGGGCTTCAATGCGGCCACGGCCCGAAGACCGTGGAGAACACGGCTCGACGAGTTCGGCCGGATGCAAGCCCCAGGAACTTCCTCGGAAGGTGACGCGACGGTGACGTAGCTCCCTGCTGCGATGGGCCTCCGCCGCGCGCACCGTCTCCGCTCCCTTCCGCCCTTCGCCCTTGTCCTCTCCGCTGTTTCCGTCTCACCTCACTGTCAATGACTGCCAACGCCAACGCGAATCTAGGTCACCGCCGGCATCGGCGGCGCCTCCACCTTCCGCAGCTCGAAGCCCAGCTCCATCGCACGACGACGCAACTGCTTCTCCAGACGCGCCCGCACCTGCTCGGCGTAGACCGCCTCCGTTTGCTTGACGTAGGCCATGCCGTAACGCACCAAGTGGTACACGATCCGCGCCAGCTTGTGCGCCGTCGCCGTGATCGCCTTGGGCGCACCCAGACGCGAACGCTGACGACGCAGATAGGCTCCCAAATAGCTCTTGCTCCGCATCAGACTCCAGGCCGCCAAACACAACGTCCGCGCCGCACGCCCCTTGCCCTTACGCGTCGCGCTGGACTTGACCTTACCCCCGGTCTTGTGCCAGTTGGGGCACAGCCCCAGCCAGCAGGTGAACTGCTTGACCGTCGGCCATTTCGTGAAGTCCCAACCCAGCTCACTGACCAACGTCAACGCATGCACCTCGTCAATGCCTTCGATCGCCGTCAGGTCTACGCCCGTGGCCAAGTACAACGCCTGGCGCACGTCAAAGCGTGGGTCGTGCGGCTTGCGGCCACGCATGCGGGGCTTGGGCGGCAGTGGGGGCAACGCGGTCTGCCGACGCATGCTCCGCAGGTGGGCGTCGATGGCTTCGTCCAGCTCACCGATCACCTCCTGATACTTCTCCCACAAGGTCAGGCAACAGCGCAGCTCGGTTATATGCTCGGGGCGATAGCGGCCATCCAACGCCTGGGCGATGTCCGCAACGCTGTGCCGGCAGCGGCGGTCGCGCAGCCTGGCCAGTTGCTGCGGGTCGCGTTGGCCGGCGAGGATGGCCCGGATGATCTTTAGCCCCGTTACGCCGGTGACGTCGCCCAGCACGCCGGTCAGCTTGAGGTTCATCAGTTGCAGCGCCTTCTGCATCCTCTGGATGTGCTGGCCGGACAGGCGGACCAGGTTCGTGCGTTGGCGGACGTAGTCACGCAGGGTCTGGGTGGCCTCGTCGGGCTGGAAGATGGCCGGCAACAGGCCGTGCTTGTGCAGGCGTTGAATCCACTGGCAGTCACGCTTGTCGGTCTTGGGCCGGCCCTTGATCTGGCGGGCAAACTGCGGTGCGGTCATCACCACCACGAAGCCGGCTTCCAGCAGAGTCAAAAACAGGACGTGGGCGTAGACGCCGGTGGCCTCCACGGCCACGGTGGTGACGCCGCATTGGCGTAGCCAGGCGACCAATTGCCGCAGCCCGGCGGTATGAGCGGGAACGCGCGGACGGCGTTGCTGTCGTCGGGGGTGGATTCGACGCAGGCCCAGTGGCTGACGTCGCCAGCGTCGATGCCGGCGGCGTGAGCATGCTGCACCGGCATCGAGACCAGCTTGGCGCACTCCTGGGCGTCACGTCGGGTCTTTTCAGCGTGGCGGGCGGCGCGGCGTAGTTCGTTGGCGGTCGCGGCCACCGATGGCGTTTGCGGTTTACGGGCGTCGCGTGGTGGGGTCTTGCAGTCGGACACGGGAGCCTCCACAATAGGGGGATTGGGGAACCAGGGTGTCCGGTGGGGGAGTCGGCACGGGCACCAGCCGTCCCAACGGGATCGACCGCGACGGCGTTGAAGGCCGTAGGCGGTCGTCACCAAACGAGTGGGCCGAAAATCGCTCCCCGGTCCAGTCGAACCAGCGGGCGGAGCGCAAAGCCTCTCAGCACCAGAAGCATGTCGGACATCGACACCGGACACCGGAGGTAGGATAAGCGAGTCTCGCCCCAAGTTCCTGGCATTGTGGTGCAGGGGAACCCTGCGAGGATGCGAACCAGGCGCAGGGCAGGCCGAGCTGCAAGGCTTCAATGCGGCCACGGCCCGAAGACCGTGGAGAACGCAGGCCAAGTCTGGCGTCGGACTGGCCCTGCCGAATAGCTGGCTTCAATGCGGCCACGGCCCGAAGACCGTGGAGAACTATTGGCGCGTTGTGTATCCCGAGGCGTCAATGTGAGCTTCAATGCGGCCACGGCCCGAAGACCGTGGAGAACTTCACCCTGGCATTCAGCAGTGCCGTAGGGATGGAAGCTTCAATGCGGCCACGGCCCGAAGACCGTGGAGAACCGTGGGTGCCGGTCTACACGAGCTTCTTCCAGGACCAGCTTCAATGCGGCCACGGCCCGAAGACCGTGGAGAACGGGGAACTTCAACATCAACCCCGCCGGGGGAGCAGGGGCTTCAATGCGGCCACGGCCCGAAGACCGTGGAGAACCCTCCCGGTAGATCGCATCCAAAACGCCCACGACAAA
Organism: uncultured Planctomycetota bacterium; assembly: GCA_963849325.1. Taxonomy (GTDB): domain Bacteria; phylum Planctomycetota; class Planctomycetia; order Gemmatales; family Gemmataceae; genus JAJPHU01. The sequence continues at coordinate 446,606 of CAWKHF010000001.1, forward strand.
GCTTCAATGCGGCCACGGCCCGAAGACCGTGGAGAACGTGGTGCCGTCCTTCTTGGACAACTTGGTAACGGTAGCTTCAATGCGGCCACGGCCCGAAGACCGTGGAGAACCGGGGCCATGAACAATGAAATTCAAGCCTTCATGCAGCTTCAATGCGGCCACGGCCCGAAGACCGTGGAGAACACGATTGCAGTTAATTTGGACATCCATTGGCAAAACCGCTTCAATGCGGCCACGGCCCGAAGACCGTGGAGAACTAGGCCGTGAAGCGAGCCGGCCAGTATTCCACGAAGCCGCTTCAATGCGGCCACGGCCCGAAGACCGTGGAGAACCATCGTTGGCGGCTCCAAGAGGTGGCGTGAAGCGCTGCTTCAATGCGGCCACGGCCCGAAGACCGTGGAGAACAACGACCTTCTCCGCCTTCGTGCAGCGCAGGCCGTCTGCTTCAATGCGGCCACGGCCCGAAGACCGTGGAGAACCCCACGCCTCCTCGGTGTCCTCCTCGCCGAGCAGGTGGCTTCAATGCGGCCACGGCCCGAAGACCGTGGAGAACACCCCACATCGAGGTTAACTGCCTTCCCGTTGTGGGCTTCAATGCGGCCACGGCCCGAAGACCGTGGAGAACACGAGCCGGACCAAGGTGATCCCCGGTCTGGACCAGGTGCTTCAATGCGGCCACGGCCCGAAGACCGTGGAGAACGTACAATCGCCCAGGCGCGACTTCGTTCCGGATCGCAGCTTCAATGCGGCCACGGCCCGAAGACCGTGGAGAACTCCACAGGCGGCCCGTCCTCCGGCTGTCCGATCCAGGCGCTTCAATGCGGCCACGGCCCGAAGACCGTGGAGAACCGCTGCCCCGTCATCGTGACGTAGCGCTTGTCGTCGTGCTTCAATGCGGCCACGGCCCGAAGACCGTGGAGAACCGCCGGGTCCGGGGTTGGCGCAGGCGGCGAGGAACCGGGGGCTTCAATGCGGCCACGGCCCGAAGACCGTGGAGAACTCCTTGTGGACACCAATTGCAGAGAGCCGCCGCGCAGCGCGCTTCAATGCGGCCACGGCCCGAAGACCGTGGAGAACACGGACCTGAAGCAATTCGTGGAGGTCTGGCAAACGGGCTTCAATGCGGCCACGGCCCGAAGACCGTGGAGAACCACGCAATGCCAAGGGCAAGATCGATCCCGTGCCTATGCTTCAATGCGGCCACGGCCCGAAGACCGTGGAGAACCCCGGAAAAATGGCGTGCGGCTCTCCGGGAGTAATGCTTCAATGCGGCCACGGCCCGAAGACCGTGGAGAACCGTGGAAACGTGGCCGTACTGCGAACGGCTCCGGCCGCTTCAATGCGGCCACGGCCCGAAGACCGTGGAGAACGATAGAGGGCGTGCTCGCCACACTGGCGAGTCAGGTGGGCTTCAATGCGGCCACGGCCCGAAGACCGTGGAGAACAGGGAGTCACCAGTGTTTGATCGCAACTGTCCGATGCTTCAATGCGGCCACGGCCCGAAGACCGTGGAGAACCTGCGATACCGCAACTCTTTATTGTCCACGAAATGCTTCAATGCGGCCACGGCCCGAAGACCGTGGAGAACCGGGCGGCCCGGACAGGATCGATGCCGACGCGGAGGAGCTTCAATGCGGCCACGGCCCGAAGACCGTGGAGAACGAGAAGCGGGCGAGGCGGGTGCGAGCCTGGAGGGCGTGCTTCAATGCGGCCACGGCCCGAAGACCGTGGAGAACGCCCGCGTCTGGATACGAACGCGAGACCGCAGCTATCGCTTCAATGCGGCCACGGCCCGAAGACCGTGGAGAACGCGTACGGAACCGCCGTGATGGCGGCCGTGAACCGGCTTCAATGCGGCCACGGCCCGAAGACCGTGGAGAACTCGGGACTTTGACACGACCCATATCGGGGATCGGTCTGCTTCAATGCGGCCACGGCCCGAAGACCGTGGAGAACCGTCTGGTCGTCGTGATGACCGGGACCGGAGCGATTGGGCTTCAATGCGGCCACGGCCCGAAGACCGTGGAGAACCGGCGTGATAACCGTTGAACAGCTCGACTTGCTCGCGCTTCAATGCGGCCACGGCCCGAAGACCGTGGAGAACGAGGTCTTAATCAAAGTCCTTGCCGATAGAATCAGCTTCAATGCGGCCACGGCCCGAAGACCGTGGAGAACTTCTTTTCTTGTTTGACGCCAGAGGACATATACCAGCTTCAATGCGGCCACGGCCCGAAGACCGTGGAGAACGCGGTTGCTTTTGAGGGCCAATTGAGCTTGGCGGTGCTTCAATGCGGCCACGGCCCGAAGACCGTGGAGAACCAACCCGCCGATTGACCCCGATACTGTTTTGACAGGGCTTCAATGCGGCCACGGCCCGAAGACCGTGGAGAACCTGGCAGCTTGCGACCCGCTGAAGGCCGCGAGGTGGCTTCAATGCGGCCACGGCCCGAAGACCGTGGAGAACTCGTTTGAAGGAGTAATCAATGCCAGGTGTCAAGCAGAGCTTCAATGCGGCCACGGCCCGAAGACCGTGGAGAACTTGCCCTCAGAGGACGCCGTTCCGGACAGTGATGAGGAGCTTCAATGCGGCCACGGCCCGAAGACCGTGGAGAACCAAATCACGTTCGGCCGGAGCCGTTCAGTGAACGGCGCTTCAATGCGGCCACGGCCCGAAGACCGTGGAGAACCCGAAGAAATCCGGCAACGATGCCGCTGGCGTGACGCTGCTTCAATGCGGCCACGGCCCGAAGACCGTGGAGAACCCTGCGCGACTCATGGCGAGGGCCGCACTCTCCCCATAGGCGCTTCAATGCGGCCACGGCCCGAAGACCGTGGAGAACCGCATCTCGGCCCCCTCGCGTGAGCTGCGTCACCGACTTTGCTTCAATGCGGCCACGGCCCGAAGACCGTGGAGAACCGGGCAATCCTGCTGTGATGAACGACGGCAGAGACGCTTCAATGCGGCCACGGCCCGAAGACCGTGGAGAACTTCGAGCGGCGCCGATGTTGGCGAGGTCGTTGTTCTGGCTTCAATGCGGCCACGGCCCGAAGACCGTGGAGAACCCCCGCATCGGGCCTTGCTGTGGCCCGTATGGCAGGGAGCTTCAATGCGGCCACGGCCCGAAGACCGTGGAGAACTCGCCCACCGGCAGGTAGCCCAGAGGCGGTAGGTGAGGCTTCAATGCGGCCACGGCCCGAAGACCGTGGAGAACATCGAAGCTATGAATGATTCATTGAAAGATGCTCTGCTTCAATGCGGCCACGGCCCGAAGACCGTGGAGAACGACTGGTACTATCAGGACACAGACAGCCTGATAGTGAGTGCTTCAATGCGGCCACGGCCCGAAGACCGTGGAGAACCCGCGACCTATGGCAAAGTGGAACTGGAAGATCTGTGCTTCAATGCGGCCACGGCCCGAAGACCGTGGAGAACACAGGATGCCTTCCTCCGATGTCATCGCCGGCCCTCCCCGCTTCAATGCGGCCACGGCCCGAAGACCGTGGAGAACCTGTCGATACTCCCAGCATTTCGATCATACCGCGACGGCGCTTCAATGCGGCCACGGCCCGAAGACCGTGGAGAACAACCCGTTCATTCGCCGGACTGTGGACAACGAGAACGGCTTCAATGCGGCCACGGCCCGAAGACCGTGGAGAACTCGCGTTGTCCTGGGCGTCACCCTGACACCGGATCAAGCTTCAATGCGGCCACGGCCCGAAGACCGTGGAGAACCGCTTCCGCAATCTGTATTGGCGTCGTCCCAAGACTAGCTTCAATGCGGCCACGGCCCGAAGACCGTGGAGAACCCGGCCCGCCGTGCGCGGCACGCTCTGGACGGCCTAGCTTCAATGCGGCCACGGCCCGAAGACCGTGGAGAACAAGAAGTTCTCGGACGAGATGATTGAGGAGCTGAAGGCTTCAATGCGGCCACGGCCCGAAGACCGTGGAGAACCGAGAATCCAAGCGAGATCAGGGTCGTGGCCATCGGGCTTCAATGCGGCCACGGCCCGAAGACCGTGGAGAACTTGGAAACTCCCAATTCGTGTTGTCGCTGCTGTCGAGCTTCAATGCGGCCACGGCCCGAAGACCGTGGAGAACTTGAAGACAGCCACGACGTATGGGAAATGCTTGGCGAGCTTCAATGCGGCCACGGCCCGAAGACCGTGGAGAACAGTTCCTTGACGCACGCGCACGTCCACGTCCCGCCGGCGCTTCAATGCGGCCACGGCCCGAAGACCGTGGAGAACGCGAAAGTATCTGCGGCAGTGCTTTCGGCTGGGAATGCTTCAATGCGGCCACGGCCCGAAGACCGTGGAGAACTGCTTACGTCGCGTTGAGTTAAGTTTCCCTTTTTTCGGCTTCAATGCGGCCACGGCCCGAAGACCGTGGAGAACATCGTGACGTAGAGAGGTAATCGAGCCGGATACAGGCTTCAATGCGGCCACGGCCCGAAGACCGTGGAGAACTCGGCATCGGTGCCGACGCCAAGACCGACCTCGAAGCTTCAATGCGGCCACGGCCCGAAGACCGTGGAGAACCATCTATCACATGGCCGTTCATAACCCGGCCACAGAGGCTTCAATGCGGCCACGGCCCGAAGACCGTGGAGAACTGATGAAACCAGTATGGAGTAGGGACTGGCGAGACCATGCTTCAATGCGGCCACGGCCCGAAGACCGTGGAGAACCAGTCCTTATGTCGCCCTATCAGCCAACACATAATTTGCTTCAATGCGGCCACGGCCCGAAGACCGTGGAGAACCTCCAATGCAGTGTTGTTTGAGAAAAGAGGCCGACAAAGCTTCAATGCGGCCACGGCCCGAAGACCGTGGAGAACGAGAACCTCTGGTGTGGCAGGTATTTTCGATGTTATCGCTTCAATGCGGCCACGGCCCGAAGACCGTGGAGAACTGGAGATATATGCCGGAGGGGAGCTACCGTCCAAGCTTCAATGCGGCCACGGCCCGAAGCCGTGGAGAACTCAGTGCCAATCTCGCGGCACTGCCGGCAGTCCCGGAGGCTTCAATGCGGCCACGGCCCGAAGACCGTGGAGAACCAGAGCTAGTACATTCTATTTGCTTAGGAATTACAGCGGCTTCAATGCGGCCACGGCCCGAAGCCGTGGAGAACGTTCGCTCGGCTTTTCATCTTGCGGAGCAGGAGCGAGCTTCAATGCGGCCACGGCCCGAAGCCGTGGAGAACCTGGTGGCGGTTGCCGCGGAGGAGGTGTGGTGGCGGCTTCAATGCGGCCACGGCCCGAAGCCGTGGAGAACGTCCGGTAAATCAACATGGGTGAAGAATTGGCAAGACGCTTCAATGCGGCCACGGCCCGAAGCCGTGGAGAACCTCGGCGTGCCCGACTGTTGTTGCGCGGAAAGGGGGCTTCAATGCGGCCACGGCCCGAAGACCGTGGAGAACTTCAAGGTGAAGTTCGATGTTGGGGATTCATTGTAGCTTCAATGCGGCCACGGCCCGAAGCCGTGGAGAACTCCAGACCAGTTATCTTGGACGGTGAAGTGGGTAAGCTTCAATGCGGCCACGGCCCGAAGCCGTGGAGAACGTGGAATTGATACCCACCACCGGAGCTTGCACGACAGCTTCAATGCGGCCACGGCCCGAAGCCGTGGAGAACTCGCCGCGTTGTGCGGCTGAACGCACCGGAGCAATCTGGGCTTCAATGCGGCCACGGCCTGAAGCCGTGGAGAACCAACGGTCCGGTGATTGGCAAGGTTTCGATACGAGAGCTTCAATGCGGCCACGGCCCGAAGAGCCGTGGAGAACCCACCGTTATTGCCGTGGTTCTCCTCGCACCTACATTAGCTTCAATGCGGCCACGGCCTGAAGCCGTGGAGAACAACCTCGCAACGCCTGCGATGACGGGACGAAATTCTGGCTTCAATGCGGCCACGGCCCGAAGCCGTGGAGAACTCGCGTTGCATCGGTGCAGGTGTCTGCTGCCACTTGGCGCTTCAATGCGGCCACGGCGAAGCCGTGGAGAACGCCAGGGAGGCCGGCCGCACGTCGGAATCGATCATGCTTCAATGCGGCCACGGCCTGAAGCCGTGGAGAACCCTGGCGCAAACGGCGACGGGCCTGCCGGGGCAGATGCTTCAATGCGGCCACGGCCCGAAGCCGTGGAGAACCTTATCAGACTGCAGAGCTTTCACCATTATGTTGTCCAAGCTTCAATGCGGCCACGGCCTGAAGCCGTGGAGAACCTGGCGGCGGCATGGAACACCGAGTCGGTATTCCAACGCTTCAATGCGGCCACGGCCTGAAGCCGTGGAGAACGTCGCCGTCGATGAGAAGGCGCTGGCCGCCGACTGGCAGCTTCAATGCGGCCACGGCCTGAAGCCGTGGAGAACGCGCGTGCGAACCCCCTGCCGCCGGCCCCCGGATGGCTTCAATGCGGCCACGGCCTGAAGCCGTGGAGAACTCGCGGCTCAGGATTTCGACGCGCCGGCACCCCGCTGCTTCAATGCGGCCACGGCCTGAAGCCGTGGAGAACCTTGGCGCGGATGGAACACCGAGTGCGTAGTCCAACGCTTCAATGCGGCCACGGCCCGAAGCCGTGGAGAACAAAAGCTTCGGACGAACATCGTCAAGACGGACGCAGGCTTCAATGCGGCCACGGCCCGAAGCCGTGGAGAACCGACGCATCGCTACCACCACTGCTACCGACTAACGCCAGCTTCAATGCGGCCACGGCCTGAAGCCGTGGAGAACTGGGACAAGGCCGTCGATTTCTGGATCAGCACTGAATGGCTTCAATGCGGCCACGGCCCGAAGCCGTGGAGAACTGCCACGGCGTCCACCCCGATGATACGCATATTCGCATGCTTCAATGCGGCCACGGCCTGAAGGCCGTGGAGAACATATCCACGTCCACGCTGTGCCTGGCGATCATCATCGCGGCTTCAATGCGGCCACGGCGTGAAGCCGTGGAGAACGACGATGGTCGCGGGTCGACTGGGGCGAAAGGATGCGAGCTTCAATGCGGCCACGGCCTGAAGCCGTGGAGAACCACTGCGGACATGGTAGTGTCGCCAGGTGATGTACGCTTCAATGCGGCCACGGCGATAGCCGTGGAGAACCTGCGGGATCTGCGTCGTGGCAGCTCCGAGCAACAGGGCTTCAATGCGGCCACGGCCCGAAGCCGTGGAGAACTTGAGTCTGACTGCACGATCACGACACGCCGCACGAGGCTTCAATGCGGCCACGGCCCGAAGCCGTGGAGAACAGCGATCTGCGGCCTGCATGCGTACAACCCTTGCTCGCGCTTCAATGCGGCCACGGCCTGAAGCCGTGGAGAACTTCACCCGCTGAACAGGGGCGGTTTCGACACCAGAAGCTTCAATGCGGCCACGGCCTGAAGCCGTGGAGAACGCGATAACGACCGATTCACGTGGACGTGACGTTGTCTCGCTTCAATGCGGCCACGGCCTGAAGCCGTGGAGAACTCCGTCAGAAACAGCCGACAGGTCGTCAGACGACGCCAGCTTCAATGCGGCCACGGCCTGAAGCCGTGGAGAACGACACCAACACCACCACCACCAACTCCACCAACACGCTTCAATGCGGCCACGGCCTGAAGCCGTGGAGAACTCGAATCTGGTCAGAGAGCCGGATTGACCCCGATAGCTTCAATGCGGCCACGGCCTGAAGCCGTGGAGAACCTGATAGCTTGCGACCCGCTAAAGGCCGCCACGTGGCTTCAATGCGGCCACGGCCCGAAGCCGTGGAGAACAACGCAATGCTGGCGGCGTGGGCCAACGATGCGACGTGCTTCAATGCGGCCACGGCCCGAAGCCGTGGAGAACCCAGACTTTCAGGATTGCCGAGTACGCATCTAATAGCTTCAATGCGGCCACGGCCCGAAGCCGTGGAGAACGCGACCGAGCAACTGCAACTCGCCTCCATGAAGCCTGCTTCAATGCGGCCACGGCCCGAAGCCGTGGAGAACGTACCATCGACCGCCGCCCCGCAAATCGCCGAATAGCTTCAATGCGGCCACGGCCCGAAGACCGTGGAGAACTAGGCTCGATGCTGGGGCTGTGGCCGCATCGGTCGGAGCTTCAATGCGGCCACGGCCCGAAGCCGTGGAGAACTCGCGACCGACGCCGGCCGTACCGATCGAGGAGTGCTTCAATGCGGCCACGGCCCGAAGACCGTGGAGAACCCAACCTTGGGCGATACTGTTGCATCCTCTGGCCTGCTTCAATGCGGCCACGGCCCGAAGCCGTGGAGAACGCACCAGTTGCCGAACGCCACCATTGCCCCTCGGTACCGCTTCAATGCGGCCACGGCCCGAAGACCGTGGAGAACCCACGTCCCCAAAGGCACGCCGGGCCAAGGAAGGTCAGCTTCAATGCGGCCACGGCCCGAAGACCGTGGAGAACGCCCTGGGTCACGCATTTGCTCGCCGAATTTGCTCCAGCTTCAATGCGGCCACGGCCCGAAGACCGTGGAGAACCAGCGTGGGGTGTTGGTCGAGCAAAAGTGGGCTGACAGCTTCAATGCGGCCACGGCCCGAAGACCGTGGAGAACTTGAATACTCGCAATATACACGTCCCGAGTTGACGCTTCAATGCGGCCACGGCCCGAAGACCGTGGAGAACGGCAAGTCGCTCTGGCAAACGGCCCCCGTTCTGCCCGTGCTTCAATGCGGCCACGGCCCGAAGACCGTGGAGAACTCCGATTGAAGCTCTTGGTGAAGCCGCAAAGCTGAGTGCTTCAATGCGGCCACGGCCCGAAGACCGTGGAGAACCCGCCGGGCATTGGAGCGCATCGGCCTCCGATTGCAGGCTTCAATGCGGCCACGGCCCGAAGACCGTGGAGAACAATGACGCTGTGCTCCGCCTTGCTCTGGCCGATTTGGCTTCAATGCGGCCACGGCCCGAAGACCGTGGAGAACGCAGCTCGTCTGCAACCGGCTTGCCCATCACCACGAGCTTCAATGCGGCCACGGCCCGAAGACCGTGGAGAACTCGGCCGGCGAGAGAAGCAATTCCTCGATTTGGCGCGTGCTTCAATGCGGCCACGGCCCGAAGACCGTGGAGAACGAACTCCCATTCGAGATTGTGAGCTTTTCCGGCGAGCTTCAATGCGGCCACGGCCCAAGACCGTGGAGAACCCTTGATGACAAGGCGGAACCCCATAAACATCGTCCCAGCTTCAATGCGGCCACGGCCCGAAGACCGTGGAGAACATCGCAACCGAGGGTCACACCGAGTCCAACACGTTTCGGCTTCAATGCGGCCACGGCCCGAAGACCGTGGAGAACGGAACCATCCCTATGCACGCCTGGGGGGGATCAAGGCTTCAATGCGGCCACGGCCCGAAGACCGTGGAGAACGTCTGAGGTCGAATCGCCGGCGTCAGGCGAAGGCTGCTTCAATGCGGCCACGGCCCGAAGACCGTGGAGAACGCAGCCGCTCGTGCCTTGCCTCGACGTGCCGACAGCATGCTTCAATGCGGCCACGGCCCGAAGACCGTGGAGAACGCTGCCGCATGGGTGCGCGTGGCGACGAGTCGCTTCAATGCGGCCACGGCCCGAAGACCGTGGAGAACCGCTCGCGTTGCAAGCGGTGTATTTCACGCTCGTTAGAGCGTGCTCTGCGAGCAGGCTGAGGAATTGGAGGAACAGAGGAAGCAGAGGAAACAGTTCCTCATTCGTCAACTCCTGCCGGCGACAGATGTTCGGCGACGCGAGCGGCTCGCGGGCCAAGCAAACAACGCATCTCCTCAATTGTCAAAGACCAGCGCCACGGAGACCGGGCGAACACGATTGCAGCACCTTGGCGTTCGCGGCATCGATGCGAGAAGAACGGCGTGACCGACAGCGATCATTCGGTTGGGAGGAACAGGCCCAGACCGAAATGAGAGGCGTGGCCCAGACAAAGCGGCCCCGCCAACTCGCGGTCGAACTCCAGGCGGAACGCCGCCGTCGCTCGATTGGCCCCGTCGTCGCCCGGTTTGCGGCGGCCGCGACGGAACTGAAGCGGCCGGAACGAACAGGTGCGGCCTACGTGATCCAAGACAGTATAGGCGGCCGATGCACCGGCCGCCAGGGTGGGTTGACGGCGGAGCCAGCGTTGGCTTTCTTCGGCAAGGACGCGGGCCGCGAAGTGCGGCCGGCCCGTGAGACCGTGACAGTCGGGCGGGTCTTTCTGACGGCCGCGTTTCTTGGGGCAGCGCGTGACGACAAACGGCGTGGCCGACTCCCAGACGCGGGCGGGACCAAACAGGCGACAGCGGAAATCCTCCGGCCGGCCCAGCCCCACCAGCAGCACCTGCAACGGGTCGCCCTCCCCCCAGGGCAGCCGCCGCACGGCTTGGAGGGCCGCCAGCTCGTCGGGGCCGAATCCCTCCGCGGCGTAGACGGTTACGTGATCGAGGCGGCTGGCGTCGTTCTCGGCCGTGGGCAGATAGTAGGCGTGGTCGTGGGAGTTCAGCGGCCGACCCGTTTCATCCTTTCCGGAAAACACCCGCGAGTAGAACTGCTGCGGATATCGCTTGGCGGCGTTTCCGTATCTGCGACGGTGCAGAAAGCGCTGAAAGCGATGCATGAGCACATGCCGAAACGCCTCGGCCACTGGGAGGGTTTCGGTCACAAGTGGTAGCACCGGGCCGTCGAGCAGGAAGCGGGCGATCGTCATTAAGGCAGTGCCAGGTTTCTCGGTAACCACGACACGAAATGGGCGGTCATAGGGAACCGCTTCAAGTGTCGCGGAATCCAACGTCGGAACCACAATCGGTGTGATCCGATTGTCCGAGGCCTCTGTGTCAGGCCGCCGGCGACGCGAACCCCTTCTTGGCCTGCCCATGCCTAGCTCCTTGTTCGTTTCCACCCTGTGCTGACATCATAAAGTTGAACGGCGAGGCTCATTGGGACATGAACGATCTGTGATTCTTGCGACGCCTGGTCAATAGAGTAACCATATCGCTTGGGAACCTCAACGATCCGTTGCCCTAATTCAGGCTGCAGTTTCCGAAGCCGTCCCCGGCGCTGTCCAGGATCGGATAGCGCGTTCGCTTCCCGGAACTGCCGCCAAACGTCGGCGTCGGCAATGTCAACTTCGACGAAGTGCGCAACCGCATCCTGACGTTCGTCGATGAGTCGAACCGCTTTGTCTTGGTCCTTTGCATCGATTCCTTCCCCACGGAGAGAGGCAAACTCCCACTGCTGAACCGCCTCCATGACCTTGTGAAAGGTGTCCGACCCGGTTCGGCTGGCGACGAGCCTGAAATATTCACCCACGCTCTCTTGGAGTCTTGGCTCGGGTACGGGCGTCCCTTGACCGGCAGCTCTTTCCAGAACCTCTCGCGGCACCCATCTCCTTGTTGCCATAGATCAGGTTGCCGGTATCTCCTTCCACTCTGACCAGGAAAACCTGGCCGCGGCGTCCCGTGCCGTGCCGGTTACACCGTCCGGCGGCCTGAACCACGGCGTCTAGGGGGGCCAGCGCTCGGAAAACCACGTCGAAGGACAGATCGACACCTGCCTCCACCACCTGAGTGGCGATGAGAAGATGCGGCCTACCGTGGCACTTTACGATCTGTTGTAAGATCTTCTTCCGGTCCAGCGGTCGCAAGTTTGTGGAAAGGTGAAAGACTGGATTATCGGAAACGCCGGGCAGCACCTTACCAAGGCGCATAGGTCGAGGGCTTCCTGGATGGTGTTCACGATGACAAGGCAAGACGGCTGCTTCGGGTCCGTTACCACATTGCGAATCCGATCAGCCAAGGCGACGAGGCTCACTGGCTGCCCCGTCTGCACATGGAGGTCGTAACGGTCGAATGCAACCGCCAGCGTTTCAGCCAAGGTCGGGCGCAGCTCGCTCACATCGGTTGCCTCGAAGATGGCCGGTTGGGTAGCCGTTACCAGCAGTACATCGGTTCCCCATTGATCGCTCAGTGCTCGCAGCGCGGTGTTGATAAGCCGCCAGAACTTGGCGGGGATGGCTTGCACCTCGTCAAGGATTAAGATGGAACCAGCCAGGCGGGCAAATCGCCTCGTGTCGGCGACAGTTCCGTGGAACAGGGCGTTTACGACCTGGACGAACGTAGTGCAGATGATGTCGGCTCGCCATCCTTCGACCCAACTCCGAGCAAGCGACTGCTCGCCGCTCCGCGCCAGCTCGCCCGGCTCCGCGACGTGGTGGTGAACTGCCAGAGTGCTTTCGTCTGGCTCGTCATCTCCCCATATGCGGCGCAGCACAGACGCGTTCTGGTCGATGATGCTTGTAAACGGCAGCGCGTAGACGATCGGGCACGGGGGAAGGCCAGCGCCAATGCGCGCCTCGCGACGCCGGAGCGCCCACCCCAGGGCCGCGAGGGTCTTCCCCGCCCCAGTGGGAACCGTCAAGCTCCATAGGTGGCCCGAGTCGAGCTGGTCGGAGGTTTGCCCGATCCACGGCGGCCTGATACACGTGTTCTCGTGCCTGAACGACACGCGGGTCGGCCGCTGGACCGAAGTTGGCGGCGGTTCGGAACCGCTCCAAGTGGGCAATCGTGAATCGAAGGGGTGCTTTGAAGAGATCAGGTGCGAACCCTGTCGCGGAATCTCGATCTGCCTCAATCAACAGGCCGAACCAACGCAGCGCGTCCTGGAACCTCTTCATGGCGGCCAACCCGGATGGCCCTTGCCGAAAAGCGGTAGACGAGCTGCACCCGCAGCTTGGCCCATCGCAAGTCGAGGTCCGGCTTCTGGACCGGCTCGCCAAGACTTGCGGCAAGCCAGGTCGCCGCGCCTTCAAGATCCAGGGCTTGAAGTTGCTTCGCCCACAGGCCACGCGCCACATCGTCGGATGGGGGCAGTGATTCCAGCGCGTTCTTCAACCCCGTGTGGTGGTGCGCCACCATCAGATACGCCAAGACCGTTTGGTCTATGGTCAGGCCATGAGCGGCGACCTTGGGTAACAGGTGGTTAAGCAGCCAGACGGCCCCAAGGTGGGCGTGCTGCTTCAACCGGAGATCGCTGACAGGTTGACCCTTCAGGTAGTGCTGGAAGTGTTCTGTCCCTTTTGCCACGTCATGGAACAGGCCGGCGATCCGACCCAACCAGCCACAGGCGGTTAGCCGATTCGCCACGTCTTGAAGGTGGCCGGTCAGGGGCTTGCCTGGGTGCGATTCACAGAGCCGAAAAGCAGGTGCCATCATCGCACCTCCAATACGTGCGCATGGTAGCCGTGATCGAGCCGCCGGTCGTTTCAAGTAGGTACTCTTCGTACCGCTCCACCTGCCGCGTCGGCAGCATTTCGGCCGGCATGCGAATCCGCTGGTAGACGGCTTCCTCGTCCCAACGAATGTCCTGTAGATCCGCGGTGCGGATGGGCGATACAAAACGCTGATGCCCGGCCCCGTCGCGGACCTCCTCCGCCTGAACAGTTCGGACCACATCCCCGAACCATGCGATCATCCATGCCAGACCGAGGCAAGGGGTGTAATTCGTCATGCCCCGGCGCAGGGTCGTCGCCAACCGCGAACCGAGTTCGGGATGGCTGAACCAAACCCGATACCGTGGCTCGCGGATGATCTCATACCGCATGATCGTATGCGGGTTCACCGACTTGGGCCGGAAGGTCTGGATGCCAAGCACGGTCGGCGTTCCCTTGGTGTCGAGAAGGTTGAGCGAAACGTGCCCGGTGCGCAGCGGCGCGAGCATCTGGAGGGCGAATATCGCCTGGGAATCCCGAAACTGCTCCAGGGAATCATTCTTCGGCAGCCCCAGCACCGCCCCGACGAGACCACAAAGCGCCGTTCGCGGCGGCGCCGGGAAGCTCAGCGCCGTCGTGATGGCGTACGGCCGCCGGAAGTGGGCCATGTCCGACAGCACATCGAAGACAATGAACTCGCGCGGCATGGTCATTCCAGGTTTAGTGCTTCGGCCGGCAGGCCCAGGAAGATCCTGTCCGTCGGCTCCGAGGAAAAAGGCAAACGTTTGTCCCAGGCGTAGCGGACTCGTTCGATCCGCTCCTTCTTCCTGTCCAGGGCCGCCGCGAGTTCACCGAGTTGAAGCGCCACCTCGCGCACTTCGCGGATCTGCTCATCGCGGAGCGTCTGCCTACCTTCCTTCGCCGTTGCCGTGATGGTCAAGAACCGATCCAGCCGGCCGATGTACGCATTCGGTTCCTTGTATTCGATGACCAGCAGCAACAACGGACGCTGACCGATCTTGGATCGGCTGATGAGGTTTTTCGTCCCGTACCATATGCCTTTGTACAGTTCCTCGACATCCGCGTCCGTCAGTTTGGTCGTTGTCGCCGCTTGCTGGTTCACGATGCCGTAGAAGGCGATGAGGGCGTAGGGGAGGATGTACTCCTCGCGGAATGTCCTCTGCTGAGCGCCTTGACCTGACGCGAACGCACCGGTCCCCTTGATGAACCGTGGTTCGACGCGGTGCAGGCTGGTACCCATTGCGAACTGAACCGGTCCTGTCAGCGTGACGCTGGAGTCTTTTTCATTTTTTTGGATTTTGGAAACCGGAATCGTGGCGCCGAAGAGCCGCACGTCGATGCACTCCTTGATGACGCCGGCCTGAATCAGGTCGCGCTTCTGTAAGACATTCGTGGCCTTTTCCCTGGCTTCCTTGGCGACCTTCTGGAAAAAGTCTTCCGCCCGGTCCTTCCCCTCTTGGATGGTGCCGTCCGGCTTCTCGATCTCCCGACAGAAGATCTCCTGCTTGCCGTAGTCATGCAAGTAGTCGCGGATCGTGCGCTTCAGACGCACGTCGGACACTTTGGCCCGGCCGGTTTCCAGGTCCATGCGCGGCCGATTCTCGTCGTTGGGGTCGCCGTTGGGGTTGGCGTCCGTGATGTCGTAGACGAACAGAATCTCGCTGCGCCGGCTGACCGTCTCAGTCTTCATGGATTCGTTTCCTCACTGGTTGCGGGTAAGGTTCCTTCGTCTTCCTGTTCCTTGGCGAGCCTAGATCGCAGGGCGTGCCCCAGGGCGAAGTAATAGGAGATGTCGTCCGGGCCCAATGTCCAGCGTTCCGCCGTCGCGGCCAAAGCGGAGGCAGCGCAGCTCAGCAATCCGCTGACGATGCGCTCCTTGTCGGGGCCATATGCCTTGGCTTTGTCCTTGGCGGCGATGAACAATCGCTGAACGTCTGGTTGGTTCAAGCGGAAGCCCTTATACTTCCCCTCGAAGGGCGTCGATCCGCGCACCAGGCTCTGGATCGTCTCGATTCGTCCGCAGCACGCCCCGACCAGGAAGGCTGCCTGGGCAGCGGGGTCGGTACGAAGCCGGCTGGTTTCCGGCGCTTGCTGGAAGAAGTGGCGGACACGATCCGCCTGCTCGTTACCTCCGTAGTCCACTATCATAGTCGGCTGGCTCCTTTCGTTGTCTCCTCTTGTAAGTTCCTCAAAAAACAGAAGCGACCGGAAGAGATCGGCGAGCCTGAACGGCCAAGCCTTGCCCTCCAAGTAGTCTTCTTGAACCCAACGCATCCCGATCTCGACCATGCGGTCGGCGCGATGTGGTCGGATCTCCAAGGCTGGCGAGTGGCTGAAAGAAAGTCATCGTCGAAGGTGCTACCGCCGCGTGCCGCAGGATAGATGTTTCTGAAGCAGCCGAAGGTAAACCTCCCTTCGGTGAAGGTCTTTGGGCTCGGCGGTTGAAGCCAGGGATGACGATCAACCCGATCCTGCGCACGGAAGAGTTCCCGGAATCGGGACGGTAGTAAGCCGAACACGGTAGAGCGCTGGCCGGAACGACTGCGGGTCGGGTTGGTAAAAGAGCAGGTCGAGTTGTAGCCGGTTGTTCTCCTCCGCAATGATCTCGAACAGGTCGTCCTCCGCATCCGTGAGCCGTTTCGATGCCTTGCGATCCACACGAGCGCTGGCTAATCGGTTCAGGGATTGGTAGGTGTCGGTCGCTGCCAGCCGCACCGAGGCCGGCAACATCAGATACTTGAAGCCGTAGTAGTTGAAAGAGAGATCCCTTTTGATTCGTTCACCGGAGAAATCAACCTTGTCACAGCACTCGCGACAGGCGGGAAAGTTCCGCCAGGCGTCCAGCGCATCGAAACCTCCTGACACAGAGCCGGGTTTGTCCAGCGTGTAAACCTTGAACTGCTGGATTTGGAGCAGGCCAGATACCTCGGCATCCCGTCTGCCGCAGATACAGCACTGACCCACGCCCTTGACATCACCCCCTATGCCCTTCTTCTTTGATGCAGCTTCCGTCCCTTTGCGGACTAGCGCCTGCTGGAAGGCTTTGAAGTCACCAACCCATCGGGCCTCGCCTTCCGAAGGCCGCCAGGCCACCGAGAGGATCGCTGGTTTCGTCAGATCGGGGTGGGCTTCCCGCAAGCGGATGAAGATGGCCGATCGAGGATCGCTGCCCGCTGACCCCTGTTTGTCCTTGGGAGACTGCAAACGGTCGCGCATGACGGCAAGCGCCTCGCACTCGCATGTCGGTAGGTCTTCGCACTGCTCCAACGCTTCATTGATGCTGCGAGCAAGCCGGCTGAGTTTCTTGCCGATTTCCCCATCGGCCGTGTTCTCCTTGCCCTTCTTGACAGTCGCCATTCCGGTCGTCGGCGTCGCGTCCCACCCGTTCGGCGGTCCTGGTCGGTAGAGGCAGCGCAAACGGCGACCCTCGTCGTATTCGTCCACCTGCACCCCCTCAAAGCCGTCGGATGAGAATACGAGCAGCAGGATTTCCTTGGTGCGAAATTTGGCCGACGGGTCGGCCGCATATTGGATCAGCTGGTCCTTGACCCCTTCTCGTTCGAGGTAGAACTGGCCGAGTTCGGCGAATTGATGTATCACCGGGTAGACCCTCTTGATAGCCCGCGATTGTCGAGTCAGCCGCCACCCGCTTTACGGTCACCACGTCCTTGGCACTCACCTCCGTCGGTTGGCTGAGTTCTCACTTGGTCCATGCGCTTCGCGCACGAACGAACGATCTACAGCCGATCCTCGGTGAGGTGTATAATGTCCTACAGCCGGGCCCGCGAGCATACAAGGGCGGTAGCAGAAATCGCCTTCTCCACGGTCTTCGGGCCGTGGCCGCTTTGAAGCAGGCGTCTGCCAGTGGGACAGTTGACCGACCATAGTGAGTTCTCCACGGCCTTCGGGCCGTGGCCGCATTGACAGGTGCTGCCGACCATCGCCCCTTTCTCTCCCGTACCGTCCGCCCGGTCAGGAGATTGCCGGAGACTGTCCATGACCACCGTTTCCCTTTCGGAAGCTCAAGCCCATCTGCCGGAACTGTTGGAAAAAGTCGCGGCCGGTCAGGAGGTCGTCATCACGCGCGATGATACGCCGCTCGCCTTGATAACGCCCATTTGCACGGCCAATCCGCAACCGCGGTTCGGCAGCTGCAAAGGAATGCTCTCCATCGTGAGTGATGATGAGGAACACCTGGAGCACTTCAAGGAGTACATGCCTTGAGGCTCCTGCTCGATACGCACACGTTCCTCTGGTTTACGCTCGGCGACACCCAGTTGAGCCCCACAGCGCTGGCCCTCATCAATGATCCGGGGAATGACAAGCTTATCAGCCCAGCCAGCTACTGGGAGATAGCCATCAAGGTCAGCATCAGGAAACTGGCCCTGAACCAGCCCTTCGAGGACTTCCTCGATCGCGGAATCCGGCAGAACGGCTTCAAAATTTTGCACATCGACCTGCGACACACGGCACGCGTGGTCACGTTGCCGTTCCACCACAAGGATCCGTTCGACCGTCTGCTCATCGCCCAAGCGTTGACCGAGGGCATCGCCATCGTGGGGGCTGACACGCTCTTCGATCAGTACGGCGCGACGCGGTTGTGGTAGGGCAGATGTCGGGCCGTCTTACACCACCACAACCACATCCTTCGCATCGGCCGCCTCCGTCGGCCGGCCGAGCGCCTCGATCGCGTTCACGCACTTCGCGCACAGCGGGATGAACAGCACCTGATCCTGCTCCAAGTTGATGAGATCATACAGCCGCGACCGCAAACGTACAAAGTCGGTAGCGGACAAGCGACACAAAAACACCGAATATTGCTTGCGGTAGCCGAAGTCCTCGCACACCGTCGCCACCTTGCGCAGACGTTTCGGATCGCTGATGTCGTAGGCGACGAGGTAGCTATCCAAGGATTACCCCTCACCCTACCCTCTCCCCAAGGGGCGAGGGACGATCGGCTCACCGCACCGTGAAGCCCGTGTACGCCGGCACCGAGCCGCGCACGTACGCGGCCAGCATCCGCGCCTGCACCTCCAGCATCCGCGAATAGCTCATCTTGTAGCCGTACACCGGGTGCGTCACCACCGTCGCCTTCCGCTGCTCGTAGGCCTGGAAGAACTTCCGCCGGCCCGAGTCCGTCAGCTGACACGCCTCGCGCCACACCAGGAAATCGTCCGGCGTCAGCATCTCGTTGTTGATCAGCGTCAGCACCACCGAGTCGGCGATCACCGGGCGGAACTCCTCCATCAGGTCCAGCGCCAGCGACGGCTTGCCGTGGCGGTTGGAGTGGAAGAAGCCCTTGTACGGGTCGAATCCCACCGTGCAGACCGCCGCGAAGCAGTCCTTCGTCAGCATCGCGTAGGCGAACGACAAGCAGCGCGTTCACCGGGTCGCGCGGCGGGCGGCGGTTGCGCGTCGTGAACTCGAAGCCGCGGCCCGGCGGCTGCACCTGCAGGAAGCGGCCGAACTCGCCGAAGTACAGCGCCGCTCCCTGCCCCTCCAGCCCCAACACCGTCTCCAGCGGACGCGGCACTGTCCAACCGCCGGATCAGGTCCGCCAGACCCCGCGCGGCCGGCTCGTCGCTGCCGCGGTCGCCGTCGCCGCGCAGGCTGCGCATCAGCAGCGCCCGCTGGTTGGTGAGCTTGGCCCGCACCACCGCCTTCGACAGCGTCAGGCACTCCGCGGCGTCGGCGAAGCGGCGGAACTGCGCCTCGCGCAGCCCGACGTTCTTGCGCTCGGCCGGCGCGAACGTGCCGATGAACCGGCCGTAGCCCGTCAGGTAGGCCACCGGGATCTCGTTCGTCACCAGCGTCTCCAGCGCCTGCGTCGAAACCTGCACGTTGCCGAAGACCACCACCTGCCGGATCGCGTGCATCGGCACCCGCGTCACCTCCTGGCCGTCCTTGCGGACGACCAGATGCTCGCTGCGCTTGCCGACGTGGCTGCCCGGCTCCTGCACGTACAGCACCGCGCCGTCGTCGGACTGCGGGATCACCCGCGTCAGGCCGGGCGGCGGCGAGGCCGTTTCCTCGGCGGCCGGCGGCAGGCCGATCTGGTAGAGCGTCTCCTCCGGCAGACAGACCGGGGCCAGCGAGCAGCCGAAACAGCGGTGCCGCAGCTCCGCCGGCAGCGGGTCCGGCGGGGCGTCCAGGGCAGACAGCCGCCGGCATTCGTCGATGGCCGTGCGCGTCTTCGCCCGCAGCTCGTCGCGTGAAGCGGACCTCGACGCGCTCGCGCGTGCCGGCGTAGAACTGGAAGCCGCGCTGCACCGGCGCGCCGAACGCTTCTTCCATCAGCAGCGCCTGGCCGCACAGCTGCACGGCGTCGTTGTCCCAGGTCGTCGGCCGGCCGTCGTCGTCGCGCGGGGCGGAGCCGTGCTTGGTCTCCACCGGGTAGGACACGCCGTCCTTCTCCTCGATCACGTCGAGGACGCCGCTGATGCCGAGCGTCTCCGACGACAGGTGGACGCCGCGACTGCGGTTTGCATCGCCTTCCTTGCGCGTCTTGTTGGCCAGTTCCGGCTCATCGACGCGGCGGTGATCGAACAGGCCGGCCTCGACGTGTTCGTTGGTGCGGCATCACGGCATCGACGTACTGGAGGTAGTAGAGGCGCGGGCAGTAGGTGACCTGGTTCAGTGCGCGCAGGGGGATCATCTGGGCGTCGGTCGTTGCGGTCATGATTCACCTCAGAGAGTCCGAGTAAGGGTTAATCCACCATCCGCAGCTTGCAAGGCGCCGGATCCATAGCCACCAGGAGCGGCCGAGAAAGGTGCGTGAAACTGACCACCGCCTGACCCGGCGCCAGTCCCGGGATGCGGCTCCACAGCGACTCGTCGATGCCGCTGATGGTATGTCGCAGGTTCATTAACACCTGCGGGTCGGTCAGCTTGTGCAGCACAAAGTTGTTGCACAGCGACAAAACCTGACGGGGCAAGTGCGCGGGTAACTGTGTCACGAACACCAGCCCGAGCCAGCGCTTCCGGCCGCGCTTGGCGATGCGGGCCACTTGCTGGAACAGCGTGTCCATCCGCTCGATGCGATCCGCACTGAGGAACTCGTGCGCTTCCTCAATGATGAGCAGGACGCGAGGAACCGGCGGGTCCTGCCCCGCGGCCTTCGCCTTCTCGTAGCGGCGGTAGGCATTTTCTTGGGCTTTCTGAACGCCGCGCATCAGATCGGCGATCGCAAAATTCGCCAGTTCCGTCATGCCGGTGTCCGAAAGGTCCACCACGGAAACCTGACCCGGTGCGATGAGCTGGTCGTAGTTCAGCGGCGGAGCGCCGCGTTTTTGCAAATGGCGATCAAACACTTTCAAGCGATTCAGCCGCCAGAGCAGGCTCTTGACCTTGCCCCACGAGGACGCACTGCTCAGTTCCTTTGCCTTGATGTGTTTCTCCAACGCCGCGCGGCCGGCGTCGGTACGGAGCACGGCGTTGTATGGCTCGAAGCTCGTTTTGCTCACCGTCGCCAGACACTTGCCGACCACGTCGAGCAGCAGCGACAGCGTCAGGCGGGGCCAGCCGCGCTCGAACTCGTCGATGCGGAGCAGCAGCTGTTCCTGCTTGTCCACTTCTTCCTTCGGCTTGTCCCGTTGTGGGAAAATGCCGAGGTCGCGCATTATCGCCTTGGTGATTTCGTAGGCCGGAAGAAACCGCTCAGATTGAGCATCGTTCATCCCCAGCATTTCGATAACCGCGTGCGGAGAAAGCGCGGCAAACTGGAGCGAGAACTCGCTGCGGTTTGGATGGCGCGGGTTCGTGGACTCACGACCGACAAGGTGGTACAGCCGCATGGAGTCCGCGGGGATGCCGGCTGGCGACAGGCCACGCTCCTGCAAGGCGTCCAGCATCGTGCGGTGATCGGCCGGTTCGTGCAAGTGCGTGTATTCGCCCTCGACATCCAGCAGAATGACGGTCATCCCCACGGCCTGAGCTTGCTGGATCAAGCCCGCCACCGTCGTCGATTTGCCGCCGCCCGTTGTACCGAGGACCGCGACGTGGCGCGGCAGCACGGCCTTCTTGTCGGACGGTACGTTGACGATCACCTCGCTCGCCCCAACCACGGAACCCAGCCGGATGTCGCCATCGGTGTGCAGGACTGCGGCTACCTCCGATTGCGTCAGGGCAACGACGGGGCTATTGGGCAGCGGTCGCAGGCGCGGCGGAACCAGCGAGCCGTTCTTGAGTTCCTCGCCCAGAATCGAGACCGTCGCGCGGCCGTGGTAGGGCGGCAGATAGACGCCGCCGCGCGCCGTCACGGTGACGAGCAAATGCGAGTCGGCCCGTAGCGTGTCCGGTTCAGCAAAGGGACCGGCGGTCACGATGCCCAGGTACTTGCGCCCGTCGCAGCTCTTGATGCGCACCAGGGATTGCGACGGCGCCTGTTGGGCGTGATCGCGCGGCAGCAGGACCGTCACGCTGCCGTCTTCGCTGCCGGGCAGGTCGAACATGGTCGCGCCGATGGCGCCTTCCCGATCCGGGTCGGGAGCCAACTCGCCGCCGGCACGGGTTACGTCGGCTTGGACCTGCTGGAGCAGATCCTCCGGCGGACGGGCGATGCCCAGGTCTTCCTGGCCGTTGTCGTGTGCCGTCCTAGGCGTTGGTCGCGTTGTGGGTGCAGGCATAGCTGTTCTCCTCTCCTCAATCGTGACGAGTCGTGCGTTCGCTGAAGTAGCGCCAGGGCGCACCGGCCGCAGCGTAGGCCGTTTCGGTCAGGTGGTGCAGACTGCCGCCGAACACCGAATCGCAAACGTGATGGGCCAAGTCGATCAGCAGCGGGAAGCCGCGCTCTTCTTGGAACATGCTGTCGGCCAGCACGATATGGGCGGCGAAGTGAGCGTGGTCCACATGGGCGTAGAAGAGCTGCGCTGGAGCCAGGATCGAGGCGCGGTACAGGCCAACCACCACTTGCGACGCGACACGCTCGATGAAGCGTGGTATCCATTCCGGCGGGGACAGCCGCTCGCCGTCCCAGAATAAGTCCCCGGAGGATTCCATCGTGAATCGGCGTTGTTGGAACCAGCCTTCCAGACGCGGAGCCAAGTTGCCGAGGATGGCGTAATGCAGCGGAGGCAGCGCCTGGCCAATGGTCAGCGCCAGCAGTTCACGGGGCTCACTGGCCACGAAGACGAATTTGCCGTAACCCTCGATCAGTTCGCGCATCATCCCGGTCGCGGCGACCATCAATTCCAGGATGTCGGCGCCAGTCAGCAATTCGTAAGTGATCGGATTGCCGTGGCCCATCCGCCAAACCGCCCTCGATTGGCGGAGGAGAATGGCCCGTTCGGCGTAATCCATGACAGCCTTCCTCGCCAATTCGCCGAGTTGGTCGCTCGGCGTTCCGTGGTTGAGGGCGGCTCGTTGGTCGCGGCGTCGGAGCAGCTCTAATACCTCATTAAGGTCCGCGGGGCCGCGTTGCCGCAGGTCGCGGCGGAAGAGTCGCTGCTGCCATGTGCCTTGATCGCCAGCGTAGGATACCAGCGAAACGCCGACCTGGTAGATCGTCAGAGGCAGCGTAGCATGTACCTGAACCGTCCCGTCACACGCTTCCACACCGCCGTTAAATAACAGGCCGCGATGAATGAGGGCGAGAATGTCCATGTTCGCGGTGAAGACGCCGCAGCCCGGTGCCGAAGCTGGGTCGATAAGCTTTGGGAAAACTTCGCTGCGAATGCACCGTTGGTACTCGTCCTCCTGGGCGATGGCCTCACGCACTTCGCGCTCGATACGCGGATACTCCTGCGCCAGGTCTCCTCCCAGCCGCCATGTGTTCACATCGAGAACCCGTTGCAACTCCTCACCGAAGCTCGCTCGAAACTCGGCGGCGGTTGCCGGTTCCGAAGGCAGGCGCGTCGGCGACCGTGCCGCGGCCGACACGGGGGATGCTGCATCGTCTCGGGATGTGGTGGTTGCCATCGTTCGTTCTCCCACGCGCTTTGCCGGCACCCTCGCGCCTGACTATACTCTCCTGGATTAAAGTGGTCGCGCCCGTCCCTTGTCCGTGGCCCAGTTCTTTGACAATTGAACCGCATCGCCTTGCCACCTCGACGAGGTTCTCCACGTTCTTATGAACGTGGCCGCATTGAAGATCCCTCACTACTTCCCGACATGCGCGACAAAGTTCGACATTCTCCACGGTCTCATGGCTGTGGCCGCATTGAAGTGTAAGCAATCCCGCAAGCTCGCCGTGGCAAGCCAACGCTCAGGAGCGCAGTCGCTGGAGCAACGGATCTTCCCGGACGGGCGGTAAGAGGAGACGGCTATAGTCCTTAGCCTGCTCCTGCGGCAGACCGAAATCGGCTTGCAACACTTCCGCAAGTCGGATTCTTCCTTCCACACCCGAAATCGACCCGGCTCGCGCCCATACGTCGGCGGCAGGCGCCAGCAGTTCGTAGGCGACCTGATCGGCTTCCTCTTCGGCCAGCGTGATGGTCGCGTGAAGCACTTCCCGGCGCGGGCCACGCCGCATCAAATGCAGATGAAAACCGAGGGAAATGCTTTTCAAGAGCGCATGAAGACACTCCTCTGGCGTCGGCGGGCGCTCCCCGTCCAGGACTTCCACGATTCGTTTCCCCAAGTAGCGGCACGCCCGCCGCCGAGGATGCCAGTAATGTCGCAGAAAATGAGCCAACTCGTGTGCCAGTGAGAAACGCTGGTCGTCATCGCTGTCGGTTCCGTCGAGAAAGATCAGTCCATGACCGAAATGGGCCGCCAGGCAAGCCCGCAACGGACGATCCGCTTCGTCGCAACGACAGGCGATCCCGTTCCGGCACAACCAGTCACGGACACTATCAAGCCGTAAATGCGGCAGCAAGACGATGGATACCGGCAGCGCCCGGACTATGGGCCGGCGTAATTCACGAGGGAAGGATTCGTCCAAGCCCGCAGCCGCCCAGAACTCACGGATCAATTCCGCGATCCACAGCGGCACTCTCATGACTTCGCTCCTTGCGGCGGAGTGTCTTCCGTCGTATTGTCTCGCGCCGCTAACAGGAATCCTTTCTCGCTGTTTTGGCCGCCGGCGCCAATCCGAAGCCGCAACAGGCTGTGACCCCGCCTGGCAACCTCGGCCAAGACCTCAGCATCGAGCGAGAAGCGCTGCGCGATCTTTTCGACATCTTGCCAGAACAGAGGGGCCTGCGCTCGGGGCATCCGGCACAGGCGCAGATGGGTGAGGATTCCCTCGGAACAACCGAGCCGGATGGCCAATCCGGCATCCTCAAGCTGTTCGCTTCGGGCATACTCCGCCAGCGCGCTGGCGAAAAAATCGGGAGCATCGGCGACACGCAGGGCCAGGTGTTCCAGGTACGGATTCATGCTTTTCTCCCGGCTCGCTCCAGCATCTTCTTTAACCGATCCTTGTTTCGCTTCACCTGCCGGAATTGCTCTTTCGCAGGCAGGTGCAACAAACCGTAGAGTTCGGCGAAGATTTTGGTCCGGCGTTCCTTCCGCAAAATCAAATCCAGCGCGCGGGAGTCGGTTTCGGACAAACCTTGGCAGACGGAATTTGAGATGGAGTTCATCGCGCTCTCGTCTTCCTCAGCCACTCGCATCGGGAGTGACGGATCGTCATGGCGTCCCAGATACTTCCCGGCCTCCTGCGAAAGTTCGACACTTTTCCACGAAACCCGGCCTTTGTTGTGTCTCCGTTCTTTATCGAGAAGGTTGCGCAAGTCTCCGCGGGCTGACATGCGCAGGTACACTTCCAGGGTCTGCCGTTCCGGAGAGTACGACCGCGGATTACGAATCAAAGCCAGCAGGGCATCCTCCGCAGCCTCGATGCGGACATCCGGAGGCACGCTCGCGTCGGTTTTGGCCAACCAGGCGACGAGCGGTTCCAGGTAGGCGTCAGCCAGATCATTCGGGGCAGTTGGATCATCAGCCAGGAGGCGCTGATGAATTTCAAGCGCGTTCGGTTGCCTGGGTGTTAAGGCGGTAGGACGGGCCATGTTCTACAGTCCTGCGGATCGGTGTCGGGGCAGTGCTCAAGCAGCTTGGTCACCTGCCGGAACTTGGGCAGTATAAATCAAGTCACAGCTTAACGCGCAGGACCGGCGTATCAAGCACAAGTGGCTGAATTATCCCTACGTTGGCGCGACCTTATCGACCGAGCAAACCTATCACCAATCGCTGGACAATCGGCATCCGTGACCGCACCTTGGGCTCCAGGCCGGAAAGGCGGGGCGATGGAGCGGGGCTTCTCCGGGATGGTGAGCGACACCAGGTCCAGTTGGCCCAGCCGGTCCAACTTGAGGAAGGAGCGAATCAACGGAAGCTTCAAATCATCCAGCTCGGCGTGATGGTTGATCCGGTCGTCGAACGGCACCGTGGCGGTCAGGGCCATCAGCTCGCGCGGCTCGCCGTTCCGCGCGTCGAGACTGTCCACATCAACCCTGGCCTGACAGTGACGAAGGCCGTACTGGAAGCCCTCGGCATTGTGGCTCCGCCGGAGAAAACCGCCCCGGCGGCGATCCGCCTTTCTCGCCGCGCTTGTCCATCACAACGCATAAACAACCGCTTATCACGGAATCCGCACGGAATGGGTGGAAACCACGGTATTTCATGGAATTCCGGCTTTTCTACCAACATTATCCGTAACTTTAACTCGATATACAGTAACAACTTAAATCAATCATTATGTTGAAGCCAGAATGTGCATAATGTCGCCGTCCTGGACAACGTAGGTCTTGCCCTCCAGCCGATAGACGCCGTGCGTCTTGGCCTCCTTCATCGAGCCGACGCGCTGAAAATCGTCGTAGCCGACGACCTCGGCGCGAACGAAGCCGCGAGCCAGGTCGGTGTGGATCTGTCCCGCGCCGACGACGGCGTCGGCCCCCTTGGGCATGGCCCAGGCCCGGCACTCGTCCTCGCCGACGGTGAAAAAGACGATCTGCCCCATCGCGGCGAAGATGGCCCGCAGCACCTCGTCGCGCACGAAACCCTTCAGTCCCAGGTCGTTCATGAACATCTGCCGATCTTCTTCCGGCAACTCGTGCAGCTCCAGCTCCAGCTTGGCCGGCGCTTGCAGGGCGCCGGGGGCCAACGCCAGCAGGTCGGCCGGCAGCGGCTGGTTGAGCCGGTCGTCGCCGAGGTTGACGAGTACCTGTTCCGGCTTGAGGGTGAGCAGCTGAAAACTGCGGATGGCCTTCTCTTCGTCGTCCTTGAGTCCCAGCGTGGCCGGCGACTGGTTGTGCTCGAAGGCGGCGGCGATGCGTTGCAGCAGGGCGATCTCCTGTTGATCGGCCTCTTTTTGCTTGGCCGGACGCGGTTTGCGCAGTTGGTCTTCCAGCCGGCTGACGCGGTTGCTGACAATCTCCAGGTCGGCGAACATCAACTCCTCGCGGAAGCGGCGCAGCTGGCCGGCGAGGTCCGGCTCGTTGAAGCCGTTGAGCACGACGAGCAGGCCGCCCGACTCGCGCAGGATGCCGAGACGGCGCGGGTTGTCGCGTCGCTCGGTGGCCAGCAGGCCCGGCGTGTCGAGGAACTCGATCGTCGCCGGCGTCGTCTTACGCGGCTGAAACTTCGCCGACAGCCAATCGAGGCGCGGATCGGGAATTTTGGCGATGCCGGTCTGTCCCGTCTGGCCCTTGGACGGGTCCGGCTTGACGCCGCTGAGCCACTGGAACACGCTGCTCTTGCCCGAACCGGCGAAACCGACGATGCCGACTTTCATGTCCGTTCGTCCGCAGTTGGTAGACAGGGATAAGGTTATCGAGGATCATCAACGTAAGTCGCCCTTGGCCACTGTACTACCCGTCCGCGGATCTGGCTACGCTGCCGGCCGCGGCCGGGGAATGGCGGACGAACGAAATGTGTGACGAATGGATGCCGCGTCTGGAGCTGCCCATCTCGTTCGAGCAGTTCCATCGGCTGCCGCGCAACGCGGCCTACAAGTACGAATATTTCGAGGACCGGGCCTGGCTGAACCCTCGACCGCGCTACTATCACGCGCTGCTCGAACTGGAAGCGCTGGCCGGTCGGCCGCCGGAGGGCGTTCGACCGACGACGGCGCTGCGCTCCGTTCGGCCGGCGGACTGGGAGGAGCTGGCGCCGCTGTTCGCCGCGGCGTTCGAGCGGCAGCAACCGTTTGGCGGCCTGGAGGACGAGCAGCGCGTCGAGGCGGCGCAAGAGCCTGGAGCACACGCGCCTCGGGCGGTGATGGTCCGTGGATTGAGCCGGCCAGCTTCGTCGCCACGGAGGGAGACGCCGGACACGAGGTCGGCGCCATCCTGGTGACGCTGTTGCCAGACGTGGAGCCGTCCGGCTGGGACAGCTATCACTGGCCGGAGCCGCCGCCGCCAGACGCACTGGTTCGCCGCCTCGGTCGGCCGCATTTGACGTGGATCTTCGTCAGTCCGTTCTTCGCCGGCCAGGGCGTCGGTACGCTCCTGCTGTCGGCCACGGTGCGCGAGCTGCTCGCGCTGGGTTACAAGCAGCTGGCCAGCACGTTCCTGATTGGCAATGATTCGAGTATGCTGTGGCACTGGCGCAATGGGTTTGCTCTATTGCCCTATCCAGGCTCACTAAGATCAATGAAAACAAGGACTTAGGAGGGCAACAATTTGGCAACAATTTGGCTCCAATCGAGGCAACAAAAGAGGATGGTTTACTTCAACTATCATCTTGGTAATCAATCGTGTCCTGGTAATGATCCGGCGCGAACATCCCCGACCTTCCCATCCCTTTTTTCCCCTGTTGCCAAAGCCGTCGATTCACCGCAACCCAACCAGACTTGCAATACTTCCCATGCTCACAGAACCACGCCTTTACCGCAGACCTCTCATTTTCACCGTCTCGTCCATGCCCTCCACCAACGGCTAACGGCGCGGAGGGCATGGACGAAGAACAAGAGCGTGGACATACCGAATTGCCCTAAACACTCCCTTTATTGTAGTAATTAGATTGGAACGCTTTGAGCCGGGCAAGTCTTGCCACGCTCCGGGGCGCTACGCCTTTCTACGATTCCTCTTCTTGCCCCTGTCCGGCGCTGGCTTGTCCTCACTTCCCTCGAAGACTTCGGGGAATCGGTTCCCGACAGCATCCTCGGCCAACCCGCGCACGAAGACCGACATAGCAACGCCGGCCTCAGCAGCGAGTATGCGCAGCTTGGCGTGAACTCTCTCCGCAAGATCGACGCGCACGGACTTTGTGCCTGGCGGCCGGCTTGTCCATTCTCTCGGCATGGCCCCTCCCTCGCGTGTTGTCCACAGCGCCAACGCTGACGGCGCGTAGGTAGTATACGCTCGCCGCCCAGAGCAAGCAATTCCCATCTTTGAGAAACCGAGAAAAAGGGGTTGACGTTGTGGACAACGAACCCTAAAATTATGTTGTCAACAACGATGACAACAGAAAATGGAGGAATGAACATGACCACAGCGACGCGAACCCGGAAAACGACGAAGCCCGTCCGCACGGCCACGCTCGGCACGCTCAGCGACGGCAAGCTCCTCCTGTGTCTGACGCAAGATGGCGTGCTGCGGGCCTACCTGCTGACCTCGCTCGCCAGTGACTTCGGCACGGCCTTCCATCTGCACAAGGCCGACGCCGGCGACGGCCACGCCGAAGAGTACGACGTGCTCCTGCACGGCCGCGAATCGAGCTGCACCTGCCCCGGACACGAGTATCGGCATCACTGCAAACACGTGGAAGCGATCGAGGCGTTGATCCGCTCGGGCAAGCTGGCCGTCGCGGCGAAGCCCGCCCCGGCGCAGCCGCAACCCGAGCAACCGGCGCCAGTCGCTCCGTCTGCTCCCGAGACGGCCAAGTGCTGCTTTGAGTGCGGCCGCCCGTCTGAGGGCTTCTACTGCGAACGCTGCGGATACCTGTGACCCGATCACCACGGCGAGCGGAACGCCCTCCGCTCGCCTCATCCTGGAGAACGACCCATGAACGCCGACGCCAAGCAGCTGTCACTCGCCTTGACCGCCCCATTCCCCGCCGAGGCGGTCCACTTCAAACCGCTATCGGTCAAGGGCAACCGCGCCCTCGCCGCCGCCTACCTCGACGCTCGCGCCGTGATGCAGCGCCTCGATAACGTTTTCGGCGTGGGCGGCTGGAAAGACTCGTACCAGCTGGTCAACGGCGGGTCCGTGGTCTGCACGCTCTCGGTCAAGGTCGATGGCGAGTGGATCGACAAGACGGATGTAGGCTCCCCCAGCGAGCAACCCGATGAAGGCGACCAATTGAAAGCCGCTTTCAGCGATTCGTTGAAGCGGGCCGCGATCAAGCTGGGGATCGGCCGCTATCTGTACCGTTTGCCGCGTCAGTGGGTGGACTACGATCCGCAGACGCGACAGTTCATCAAGCCGCCGCAGCTGCCCGCGTGGGCGCTGCCCTCGGCGAAGCAATCAGCCTGAGATGGCGGGGGCGGTAGCTCAGTGGCGGAGCATCGGGGCATGACGCCAGCATGGAGGCGCTTACCGATGGTCGCGGGTTCGATTCCCGCCCGCCCCGATTCACTTGAACCCTTTTCCCTTCGGAGTAACGACCATGACGAAGATGTTCCTCGACCCGCTGCCTCCGGCCGTCGTTGATTTTGAATGGCTCCGCCGGCCGTTCGGCCCGACCCTCGACCCGCAACGCGATCTCCCCGGCGTGCTGCGCATCGGCCGGCGCCTGTACTCCGTCTGGGGCATCGGATGGAACGAGCCGGGCGGACCCCGCGCGGTCGGGTTCGAGCTGTTGGATCAGCAGACAAACCGGACCTACAACATCTTTCTTGAGTGGTGGGGACCGGAATGCGATTGCGGGGAGGGCCGCTTTCACTTTCGAGCCGGCGGTTGCCGTCACATTGTCAACGTCCGGGCCGCGTTCGACGCCCTAGGATGGAAGGTCGTCCTCCCCCGGAGACCGGCAGCATAAACGACACAAACGATAAGGAGAGCGGGAAATGTCCGACGTACCGACGACGACGAACGCCTTGACATTGACAACGTTGTCACCCTCGAACACGGCGCCGCCGGCCGGATCGGCAGGCGGCGCCGAAGCCCTCGACGTGGCCGGCTTCCTCGGCCATCTCCAACACGAACGGCGATTGTCGGGTAACACCCTCGCCGCCTACGGTCTCGCCCTTCGCCAGTTCGCCGAGTGGGCGCAGTCCGGCGGCCTGGCTTGCCCCCTCCGGCCCGAATCCCGCGAGCTGGGCGGATTCCTCGAACACCTCCGCGATCAAGGACTATCCGCATCCAGTATCAGGCAAAAGCTCGCCGCCGTGAGGACGTGCTATCGCTACCTGCATGTCCAGGGCCGCATATCGACGAAGACGCTGGGAGTTGTGCTCGGCACCGAGGGTCCGGCCGCGTGGCAGCGTCTACCGGCGGTCCTCGGCGCGGAGCAAGCGGCCCGATTGGTGCAAGCTCCGCTGCCCTCGGATCGCTACCACTTGCGCGACCGCGGAATTTTGGAGTTCCTGTACGCCTCCGGCTGTCGCGTGAGCGAGTTGTGCGATCTGACTTTGACGGACCTGCGCTTGTCGGATCGCTATGCCGAAGTGCTCGGCAAGGGCAACAAGCCTCGCCTCGTCCTGCTGGGCCGGCCGGCCGTGGCGGCCCTCGACGCCTACCTCGGCGAGTTGCGGCCTCGGATGGTGCGGTTGGCGCCGGAATCGCCCTGGCTATTCGTGAGTCGCGCCGGGCGGAGGTTGACGTGCGAAATGGTATGGACGCTCGTGAAGCGCTACGCCCGGCGGATGGGCCTGGAAGGCGTCAGCCCGCACGTCTTTCGGCACAGCTGCGCAACGGCGTTGATGAATGGTGGTGCAGGTCTGCAAACTGTCAGCAACTTGCTCGGGCACGCCAGCATCAACGCGACGCAGCGATACCTTCACGTCGATGAGGAACGGAAGCGGGAGCTGCACCGCCTCTATCATCCCCTCGGCACGACGCCCTCCGAAACGGCAACGGTCCTTCCCGACGCCGCTTGACTGCGGCCCGTTATCAAGGAAAATCCCCATGCAGCAAGCCCTCGACGGGTTCATTCGCCACATGGAAACGGAGAAACAGGCTTCGGACTGCACGGTTCGAGCGTATCGCGCAGACCTGCGCAAGCCGTAAACTTCTTCCGCTCCCAGCTGGGGACGCCTACGCCACGTCCCGAAGATCTGACGGCCGGCCTCCTGAGCGATTACGTCGCTTGGCTTGGCCGGCAAGGCTACGCCGCGAGCACAATACGGCGGCGCATGGCGGCCGTGCGATCATGGATTCGCTTCCTGGTTCAGCGAGGCTTGCGGTCAGACGATCCGTCCGCAAGCGTGTGCGGCCCGCGTCCGAATCGACGGCTCCCGCATTTCCTGACTGTCGCCGAGGTGGTGCGTCTGCTCGACGCGCCGCCGGCCGACGCTCTTATCGGCGTGCGTGATCGCGCCGTACTGGCCGTGTTGTATTCCACCGGCGTCCGAGGCGGCGAGTTGACGGGCTTGAACGTCGAGGACGTAAACGTAGACGCCGGCACGGCCAAGATACGGGGCAAGGGTCGGATTGAACGTCTGGGCATCCTGGGGCCGCCGGCCGTGGCCGCACTGTCGCGTTGGCTGAGCCGGCGCGACGAGTTGGCAGGTTCGTCGGAACCAGCCCTCTTTGTAGCCTGTACGGGTTCGCGCCTGGACTGTCGCTCAGTGAACCGACTGATCAAAAAACACGCGACCTGTATCGGTGTCGATAAACGCACTTCGCCGATCTCGTTTCGGCACAGCTTCGCCACGCACCTACTTAACGGCGGGTGTGATTTGCGTGGAATCCAAGCCATGCTTGGGCACTCTTGCCTTTCAACGACCCAGCGATACGCGCACGTTTCGACGCGGCGGCTTCGGAACGCCTACGATCAATCGCACCCTCGCGCCTGACAGGGTTGAGGAATATCTCCTTGCATCGCCCTGGATCGCCTGGGCCGCGTCCAGTTCAATCGGGACGGCTCATCGGTCTCTCGGCGCCCGCAACTTCAACTCGGCGGCGTCCAGCATGGCCGAGGCACTGTCTTCATGCTGGCGCAGGTGGTGAGCGACGGGCTGCGCCTGATCGCGGAGGGTGCGGAACGAAGAAGAGAGTATCGGCGCTGTAGGCCCAGGTGGAACGCTGCACACTTCGGGCAGAGCCAGTAATCGGCGTAGACGCACACAATGTCCTCCGTCAGTTCCTCGCACCTTTCGCAGAAGGAACCCGCCAGGGGCGGCGGTTCCGGTCTGTCTTGCTGCAAATCCCGGTGACAGTGCGTTGCCTGCCTGTCGCGCTGTCGCCACCGGGCTTTCATCGTCTCCACGTCCATCGTTGTTTCTCTTCACCCTTCCCGGTAATGGTGAGGTCGGTGCGCAATGCCCCGACCGCTCTTTCGAGCAATCGGGACATTGCATAAGGCTTTCCCGTATAAAGGAGCCGGCCGTATGCTTTCATGCGCGTCGCGTTATTGATCCGCAGTCCGACGCGAGCCGTCACCGGCTCCCCTGCGCTGCGCTGGTCTCTACACGGCACCTGCCATCCGCACCGTTGAACGACCAGAAGCCGAGCGTCACTTCGCCCAGCTCGTGTCCAGCCCACGGCGTACTTGCATCCGCCGCCGGCCATCGTGAAGAGCACCCACGGTCGGCGGCCCTGTAAGCCCCGTCTGCCGTGGGTCTGGCGACGGACTCCAAGCCGCCGTCGCTATCAGCTTCTTCGTTTGGGCAATCACTCGGCATCGCCTCTCCGCACGAAGACACGCGGGTTGCTCGCGTCGCCGGCCGGAGCCAGGGGAGCCGTTGTCGTGGACGATGCGTTTACGCTGCCGGACTGGCCGCCACTGCTGGTTCCGGCATGATTAAGCCGAAACAAAACCAACTCCGGCAGCCGTGCCGCCGACAGTCTTCCAGGTGGGCGAACAAGGGGTTGTCGCCCGTCCAGGACACTATCGCCGCCGTCTCCTGGCCTCGGTCCCAGCCGGGACGCGAAGGCTGATCCGTCAGAGCGAATTCAAACATCAAGCCGCCTCCGTTTCAGGTGTGTAAGTCGCCGTCTGTCGCAGCTTCTCCGGCAATCGATCCCATGTCACCTTCGGTATCCAGCCCAGACCTTTGCAGGTCTGGCACCCTGGAGCGACGGTCTCTCGGCAGCATGGGCAAGCCGTGTGCGGCTGCCAGTGGGCCAGCTCGCGGCGGATATTGGTCAAGTCCGCGGAGTGATACCGTTCGACGGACTCGCCGTCTCTGGTTTCCCTGGTCATTTTCAGGTGATTGGCCCGAAGTAGTTCGGCTCCCTCCATGCCGCCGAGCCGGTCGATCATCTTCGCCGCCTGGCCGAGATGCCGGTCAAGCTCCGAGAAGAAATCGACAGACTCCATCGCCTTCCGCGCTGCCTCGGTTCGGCAGGGAAAGCCCAGCGCGTCCTTGACAGCTCCGGTCGCTTCCTCCTTCGCCGTCGCCGGCGTGTCCGCCTTCTGACGCTTGCCGATCCGGCTTACGTCCATCTGGCGACCGTGCGCATCGACTCGAATGTCAGGCGCCGGCGCGGGCGGAGCGGGAGCCGTCGCCGAGGCGGGTGTCGAGCCGGCCATCGGGGCCATTCGCGTCGGCGCGGCCGTCGCGGGAGGAACCGGGTCCGGCTCGGGAGTATCCCAGGGAGTGCGCGTCGATGCAAATGTCTCGTTCGGCGCGAACCAGTCGCCTGCCGAAGCGCTCTCCGTCTGCTCTGCGGAAATTTCCGCAGTGGGAGGCGATGCTTTCCGGCACTCGGCCAGATGGTAGCGCACGAGCTTTTCGTCCACCTTGCACGCCTTGGCGATGGCACGATTGCTCAGATGTGGATTGAGACGATAGGCCGTCAAGATCGCATTGCGTCGATCCTCAGCCGTCCGCCGCAAGCCGTGCGACGCATTGGCACCGAGGGCGTGCCACAACGCCGCCGTCCATTCGCCAGAGTGGACCTCGCACGGGATCTCTGTGCAACCCGCCTCCTGTGCGGCCTGGCATCGGTGGTGCCCATCGGCCAGGTGATAGACCTTGCCGTCGAAGAAGACAATGACGGGGGGCAACGTTGCCGGCCATGTGCCTTCGTCACCGAGCAACTCCATCAAGTCATCGACGTGCGCCCGGTTCGTCTCGGCACGCACCTGGAGCCCCTCGGTGCGAATCTGGGCCAGGGGGACAAGCTGCGGTTGAGAAGTGCGCGACATGGAAGCTCGAAGAAGTGGTTATGTGGGGAGTGAGAAGTGATCGAAAGGAGGCGGTCGAAAGTCTGCAACCGTGCTTGCGAGGAAAGCAGGAGCGAAGTAGACTGGTGGGCAACTCAGCGCCATCCATCGGAGATGAGAAATGCTCTGCACTCTCTTAATTTTGGTGGCCGACGAAAACATTTATCAAGAGCGATCCGGCAACTATTTTGAGGCGATCTTGCTACTAACCTGGCTATGTCTCATAGCCGCGCTCTCGCTCTCGGTCAGAAGAAAAACCGCCTGCCCGAAAGCCTTTTTCTCGGACCCATAGGACTATTCCTGGCTTGGCTTTTGCCACCACGGCGCCCTTGCCCGGCCTGCCGTTTTCGCATCCCGGTGGATGCTACACGGTGCGGTCACTGCGGAAGCACCGTCGCGGATGCCTGATTCGATCGCTGCTCTTTTCTTTAGTGCGGCCGTTCGCGTCGATTTAGCTCCTCCAGCTGTCGCGTAATCCTTTCCAGTTCTTCGCGCATCTTCGGGACGTTTTTACGCTGAATTTCCAGCAATCGCTGCTCGAAAGGATTTTTGTTGAGGATGGAGAGCTGCATCTGCTTGCGGGCCTCGGCGATGGGAGAATATTTCGCCGGCTGCTCTCGGGACGCCTCCGTAATCATCATGTTGAGGTTGCGGCCTCTGCGGATCAGCCTTTTTTCTTCCTTGCCCTCGTACCCCTCCCTGCCGGTCTGCGAAAAGCGCTCCAGGATGTCTGCGGCCCGTTCCGCTTTCCCCTCCCCGACATAGGCGTATCCATGCCGCGCGGTGTAGAAGTTTCGCTCGCCGCGCTGTTCAATCCCCCTCAACCTTTCGGCGTCCTGCTTTGCTTGCTCTCGTCTCTTCTCGGGGGAAAGCGCGTTCCATTCGTCGGCCGAGATGCCATGCGTATGACTAGACAGGTTTCGCGCCCATTCAAATTCTTCCTCGGTTGGCCGTCCGTGCTCCTCGGAAGGCGTCGAAATGTTGTTGACGGCGAGGGGGAGAGCTGCCGCCACGGCGGCGACCGCGCCAGCTGGCCCGGCGAGGCGGACGAGATTGGAAAGCATGGCGCTCTCTTTCGCGGCCGCGTTCATCTTTCGGATCGCAGCCGTGGCGAGCGTCAGGACCGGAGAGAGCGCGGCCGCCGCATGACCGAAGCCGATCAGGGCAGGCACGGCGACCACGCCGCCGGCGACGAGCTTTTTCGTTCCGTCGTCGAGGCTCTCGAACCAGTCGGCCACGGTCATGATGCCGTCCACGGCATCCGTCATGACCGGCAACAAAGCACTGCCGATCTCCGCCGTGAGTATCTGAACAGCCCCTTCCATACTCCTAAATACCCCAGGGCTTGCCGCCGAAGCGAAGTGCTTCAGCTCCAGATACATTCCTGTAGTTGTGGCCGTGGCGATCAGTGCCGATTTCTGCACTCCCGTAAATGCCTGCTTGAGCGCCTTCATGTTGGCGGTCTCGCCCTTGATCTTCACCTGGTTCTGATCGAGCTGGCCGTTAAGATGCTCGAGCGCGTGAGCCTGCTTCTCCCACGTGCCGAGCGAAACTTGACCGGCCGCGGCGAGGCGGACCTCGGCCTCGGCGACCATGTTGATATTCTCGGCGGCCTGTCGCATGGCCTGCTCGAAGGGGAGCATGGGCGCCGGGGCCGAGGTCGAAGTCGTATTCGGCGCCGGCGTGGTCTGCGCGACCGGGACCGGCGAGTTCGGCGCGCCCGCCGAGGTCGGCCCGGCCGGGGAGTTCGGGTTCGGCGTGGGCGCCGGCGTGTTCAGTTGTGCTATGGGCGCAAAGTACGCCGCGATGGTTTGCAGCTGGCGCGTAGCCTGCGCTAGCTGCTGGATCACCGGCTGCATAAATGCGGGGACTTGATTGTCGGGGATCTTGTCGGACATGGCAGCTCTTTATTAGAGAATCGACGCTGACCTCGACGCGGCCAGCTGGGCAAGGGCGACGTTCAAGTCATCCTTGAGTTTCGCGGCGTATCCGGCGAAGCCGGCAGCGGCACTACTCTTTTCCAACGCCTCGGCGACGAGGTAGCAGATTGCCTCACCGAGAATGCGGCCCTGCTCGGCCGCGCCGTCGGCCGACTCTAACCGTGATTGATATTCCTGAATCTTGGCCTGTAGTGCAAAAACATGCCCACGATGCAGCTCCGCAGCGATACGGCCGTCAATGGATCCGTCGCAAAGCAGGTCGGCTTTCATCCGGTCGAAGGCATTCATCGTTACACCTCGAAGAAGAGAAAAAGGGACTGGTGATCGAAGCGGCTGCTACTTGCCTGGTAGTGAATCTGGAGGGGGCAGCGCTGCACCTTTGCGCTGGGGAAGGCGTCGGCCGCTCGGCCAGGGCGGCAATCTGTTCGTGCAGGCTGGCAAAATCGAGGGCCAGCCGGCGCAGCACGCCGCGCGTTTCGCGGGCCAGCTTTCGACATTCGGCCGCCCTGCGACGGAGATGGACTGGATCAATCGTTCGATGACGAGTTGTCATGGATCGCCTTGCCTTTCTCGAAAAAGCCAGGATGCTCGGATAGCATCTGGGCGAATTGATCTTTGATGAATTCGATTTCTCGTTGAAGATCGACCTGGTGACGAGTCTTCAAAGTGAGTTCCAGGAGCCGGCTTGCGGCCGCGAGCTTGACCTGATCCTGTTCGGACTTCATCAACGCCGCGAGCGTGTCCACGGCCGCGCCGTTCTGGGCCAGCAGCTTGCCCAGCGTTTCGGAGACCAGCTGGCTCCGGATTTCCTCGACCGCAGCCTTGAACGCCGGCCGTTTGAGCCATCGCCGCACCGTCCGTACCGTGACCCCAGCAGCGGCCGCCGCTACGCTGGCGGGTTGCCCAGCAGCGACGGCCAGGGCGGCGTTCAGCCAGCCCCCGCCGTTTGGGGTGACATTCTGGGGCTGTTTGCGGACAGGGGACACGACGGGCACCTACGATCTTGCTGGCATCTCAGACATCATGTCTGATTTTCCTTCTATCAGACAACTTGTCTGACTTTACTCCCGCACGACGGATTCCCAAATCAAATCCTCTCCCTTTTGTGGGGGATTGTTTGGTCTGCTGGTCTACCCTGGGTCGGTTAGGTGATGCCAGGTGGTCAGACTGCCTGTCTGGTTCTCGGCCGGTGACGACGACATGGCCGATGGTTTTCGAGAGGTTTTGACCGGCCGCGAGGGCCGGAGGGACCGGGGCGTATCCGTCATGCCGCATCAACCAGCGGCCCGTTGCCCGGCTTAACCACGCCCCCGTAGGAGCGTGGGAACCCTTCGTTCTTCGTCGTCTTCGCGTCAAATCCGGTTCGTCGTGTGACGATCCGCGAAACCGCTTCGGCTCGGTGGGGAGGTTTGAACCCACCGCTGGCGCCGCCGGTCCCTCCGGCGACCGCTTCCGTTTTGTGTCGGGATAAACGTCCGCGTGCTCGCAACCCGCCGATCCGTCAGGACCGGAACCGACCTTCCTCGGAAAAACATCGCTTTGGGTGGCGGCTACTGGAAATGCAGCGGAGGGCGTGCTATATTTCAGTTACCGACCATCCTCTGAACCGCCGAGCGCTGATACGCCCGGCGGTTCTTTTTTTTGATTCGCGCCGTCTATTCGGCCTTCGTGGCGATGTCGTCCGTCTCGACGCTATCGCATCCGAATAAATGCTTTAGGTCCTCCCAGCGCCAGCGGAGATGGCGGAACCCTGGCAGCGGCGGCGGCAGCATCCCACTTTTGGCCCAATCGGCTATCGTCTTCCGGGTAACATTCGCCGCCTCGGCGAGTTCCCGCGTTCCAACCCATCGTTTTCCCATCGGCATTCCTCCAGACAAGCAGCAACCGGCGAATTTGAAGAAGTTCGAGTGCCCAAGAGGAGTTATTGCGGGACAAGGAGAAATTGTGCGGCGCGATTCGGATTTTTCACGGAAGGAACCGGGAAGGTGACAACGTTGTCAGAGATGAGAGAGGGGAGTAGTTGACAGAGCGAAATTGTTTCCTATCGCTGAGTGCGGAAGGCGACGCGAGTATCGGCGACGGGAGAGGAGACGATGCTTCGCCGCGAACGAGGAAGGTCAATGCGGCCGTCTACGCTGGCGCCAGTGCGCTCCGGGTGCCGCGACGGCCAACGGGCCGGCTTGCGCCTCGACAACGCGGCAGACGTGAGCTAATGCGTATCCCTGCGCGATCGCCGCGGCGACGGCTTCTTGTCGGTTGGCGCCTCGACAAAGCCGAGCTGCTGACCCAGCCAGGTAACGGCCTCGTCAAAGAGGACTTGTGGCGGGGCTGCATAGTGCTTGTCCGCCATCGTCGCGGGAGCATGACCAAGGAACAGATCGACGAATTGAGCGTGGACGGGATGCGATTTCAGCAAGGTTGCAGAGGTTTTTCGCAGCAGCTTCATGGGCTTTTTCAAGCCGAGCCGCTTTTGCAGTCTGCGGAAAAGATCTCCGAACGAATCGACAGCCCGATAGTTCCCTTCGATCAGCCGCTTGTACACGAAAGGTTTCCCCGTCTTGGTGACAAGAACGCGCTGCTGTCCGCTGCGGTGTTCTTGGAGCAAGGCAAATGTCGCGGGCCAGAGGAGATAATTAACGGTCGGCGTGTTCGCTCGCTTCCTGGTCTTGCTTCGTTTCCTGACGATCCGCCCCGCCAACCAATCGACCTCGGAATCGAGTAGGTCGGACACGTCCGCTTGCGTCGCGCCGCAATTGAGCTGTAATAGGAGAGCAAGGCGAAGTTTGGCTGTCGCCTCGCTGACGATACGACGTACCTCCTCGGCCTCGAACGTCTCGATATTCTCGTTCGCCGATCCAAAGGCGAACCGCCGAGAATTAAGGTTTCTCGGTTCGTCAATGACGTGTTCCTCCACCAGCCAACGCGCCCAGCATCGCGCCGCCAAGAAAACCTCCTTCGCGTATGCCTTCGACCAGCCGGAATCCGGCGATTGCTGGCGTTCGGCGAGCTTGGACACACAGTAGTTAAAGATCCCGCTTAGCTTGTCCTCGTCAATGCCGGCCGCGTCCGCGTCTTCGCCGAGGTAGTTGGCCACATGCGCGATATGGACGCGGATGGAAGCGAGCCGCACCGCCGACAGTTGGCCGGTAGTCACTTCGTCCATCTTCACCTTCAACCACTTCTCCACAAGCGATTTCACCGTCTTCCCAGACTCCCCCGAAGCGGCGACAGTCTCGCCCCGTAGTTCTTTGGCGGCCCGCTCCACCTGTTGCACGCGAGCGGGCGGGAGATGCCCTGCCACGGCCGGCGGCAGGGACGATAGCTCACCGAACAGGAGTCTTTCGAGCAAGCCCATTATCTCGCGGCGCCTGATCGTCTCCGCGTCCTCGACAGGGCTGGGCGGGTCGATGGGGATTTCGTCATCGCCCCGCGGGTCGCACTGGCCCTTGGGTTGCTGTGCCACTTCGCGGAGCAACGCTTGCTCCAAGAGATGCCGCACGTTCCCGAATAGGTCCGGCGCGACGCCCAGCGACGCCGCCGCAAGGTCTTCCATCGGTGCCGGAACGCGGCCCGGCTTGATGGCGTAATCCAGTTCGGCTTGCTTGTCCCGCCACCATTGATTCGCCGCGTGCAAGCTGTCCTCTTTCGTCTCGGGGACGCCGAGGGCTTTACAGGATACCCAAAAGCGTTTACCCTTGTGCATCCGCGTCCAGCGGCGACGTGAGGGAACCCATGTCATCAACTCCGGAGTCGGCATGACGGACCTCCAATGGCGACAGGCGATTGTCAGTTCATCCGTATTATACCTCCCTGGCGTATCTCTGGCAACACTTTTTGGCAACAAAATTGGCGTTAAGATGGGAGGTTTGTTGCCGAAAAACCCTATAAAACAAGGCATTTTCGATTGCATGCTGTGGCACTGGCGCAATGGCTTCCGTTTGCTGGCGTATCCGGGATCGTGGCGACAGCGGTTTCCGGAGCAGGAGGGGAAGCCGTAGAAGTATGACGAAGGGCAGTCGTCGCATCGATGAACTCCACTAAAGAGGAACAAACCATGTCCACCATGATCCCCGTAGAGGAAGCTCAGGCCCGGTTGAAAGAATTGATCGGTCAATTGGCCCCTGGTGAGGAAGTCGTTCTCACGGAAAACCAACAGCCGGTGGCGAAACTGATTGGCGAACGTCCGCCGCGCACGCCTCGGCCCGCTCCGGGGTTGGGCAAGGGCAGTATCCTCTACATGGCCGCTGACTTCGATGAACCGCTGGAGGAATTCAAGGAGTACGTGGAGTGAAGCTCCTTGTCGATACGCACACGTTCTTGTGGTTGGTCGAGGGGAACCCGAACCTGGGTACGGCCGCCCAAACCGCGATCAGCGACCCAGCCAACGAGTTATTTCTGAGTGTCGCGTCTGTGTGGGAGCTGGCGATCAAGACCGGCAACAAGAAGCTTATCCTCAGCGACCCGCTCCCCGTCTTCCTCTCCAAGTGGGCGGCAATCTATCAACTGAATCTCTTACCGATCCAGCCGTCTCACGCTCTGGCGGTCGTGGGGCTGCCGGCCCACCACAAAGACCCTTTCGATCGAATCTTGATCGCCCAGACCTTGGTTGAAGGAATGACCCTGGTGAGTGGGGACAGCAAGTTCGCACCGTATGGCGTGCCGATCCTTTGGTGACGCCGGTTCACGATGGCCCTGGCCTTTTCCGAATTCCTCTCAAGGCCGACTCATGCCCACGAAACTGCCGTCGTTCTCGCGGGCCAGCGCCCACAGGAAGGCGCCCACGTCGGGACTCTCGAAGAAGAAGCCGATGGCGTTGATGCGGACGCGCGGCTGGGCCGGCACGTCTCGGTTCCAGTCGGCCTTGAGCGTGCGGCGGATGTGCTTGGCGAGGGCGTCGTTGCGCTCCACCTCCTTGAGGTTGCGCGACGCCTCGACGGCCAGCCCCTCGCCGAGGTTAGGCAGGCCGTCGGACAGCAGGTAGATCGTATCCAGTCCTCGGCGCGCAGACGGAAAGCGGCCTCCAGGGCGGCGTACATGTTGGTGCCGCCCTTGGGCTTGACGGCGGCCAGGCCGCGCAGCACGCGCTCCGGACTAGACTGCGCCTCGTAGTCCTGCCAGCCGTCGTCGCCGAACAGGAACGTCGGCTTCTCGGCGAACACGATCACCTGGTACTTCTCCAGGTCCGGCATGCTGCGCATCAGGCGGGCAACGGTGTTGCGTACCTCCGTCCACTTCGCCGGCGCCTGCGTGTTCTCGTCCACCAGATCCATACTGCCGGACATATCGACGAGGAAGACGACGCGGCGGCCGGTCAGGGCGATGCCGGCGAAGCGATTCTCCGCCGCCGCTCGCACTCGCGCCGCCTCGCTCGCCAGCGTCTTCTTCTCGTTTTGCAGCGTCGCCACATTCCGCCGAGCCAGGACCAGATCCTTGTCGCGACTGTCGAGGTCGCGCTCCAGGGAACGCCGCGCCGTCTGCAAGGCTTCCCGGTCCTTGTCGGCGTCCTTCAGTTCGCGCAGGCGCTTGGCGATCTCCTTTTCGAGGGCGCCGGCCAGCGCCTTTTCGGCGGCGTACTGCTCGCGCGCATCCTTGAGGTCGGCGCGCAGAGCGGGCACGAGGTTCGCCGTCGCTTGCAGGTCTTTCAGGCGCGTCTTCGCCGTCGTCAGCTCGCCGGCCAACTCCCGACCGCGCATCGTCTCGCGCTCGCCGCGCTTCTCGCTGCGCGCAGGTCTTTCTCCAGCACCGCCACGCGGCCGCCGGCGTCCTTCAACTGACGCTCCAGGTCGGCGGCGCGGCTATCTCCGCCTCGTGAGTTTCCGTGCGTCGCGGCCAGGTCTTTCTCCAGCGCCGTCACGCGCCGGCCGACGCGGTTAGCTGTCGCGACAACGCCTCGGCCTCGGCCTGCCGTGTACTCAGACGATTTTGCAGATCGCTTTTCTCCTCCTCGACGGACTCGATCCGCGCTGCCCAGGCGCATCACCATGCCGAGGGCGTCATCGCGTTCGGCGCGGTGCCGGCCAGGCGCTCCGTGATCTGACGGTTCTGTTCCTCGGCGCTCTCTTCGTGGTGCTTGGCCTCGCGCAGATTGATGCAGCCACAGCAGAATGACGCAGCCCAGGGCGCAGCAGAGCACGTCCACCATGGACAGGTTGAAAATCGAGGGGATGCGATGGCGGACGCGCATGGGAAATCCTCGGCGTTAGGCGATCGTCATCCAGGTCGGCGCTGGTCGCTGGGCTGTGCCGAGGAAGCGGACCAGCGGGCCGCCGGGTCCGAGGCGAATCCAGTCGCCGGAGTGCAGGGCGGTCGGCTGCGTCACCAGGCAGTCGTTGACGAAGCGTGCCGTGCCGGCTGCGGTCGCGCAGCAGATACACGCCGCGCGTGAAGGCGATCTCGCAGTGGCGGGCCGAGACGCTCGGGTACAACTCGCGTCTCGAAGACCAGGTTGCAGGCCGGATCGCGGCCAAGCGTGAACAGGGGACCGGACAGCAGATGGTCCTCGCCGCGGTAGTGCAGCCGCGCCGGACCCCGATCGTCGGTCGCGTCGGAACCGGCGCGGCCCGGCAGCGGCACGGCGTCGAGATGGCCGCGCGGCAGCTCGCCCCGGTGCTGCCGCAACGCCAACTCGAAGGCGGCGCGGGCCACGGCGTCGTCATCGAGGACGTGAACGCGGGCCGACAGGACGTGTGCCCTCGACCAGGTCTTCGCCGAAGTCGGGGTTGTCCTCGTCGCCGGACGCCTCGGACTCCGGGCGAAGGATGAGAGCTGTCCAGCGCCGCGACCAGGCCCGGCAAACGACCGGCCGGCCCGGTCAGCAGCACGGCGCCGACCGGGCCGAGCGCGGCGATCGACGTCAGAAAGTCCTGCGTCTCGGCGATCGCTCGCCGCACCAGCGGGTCGCACAGGGCCGACAGCTCGGCCGGCGCGAACTTCAGGTGCTGATACCAGTGCGGCGTTTGGATGACCATCTCGGCCGGCTCGCCGGCGGGGCGCGACGTCCAGCAGAGAGGCGAGCTGATCGAAGAGCGCCTGCTCGGTCTCGGCGGACTCGCGCGGATCGCGGCGGCTGAGGCGGACGCAGCGATGAGCGGCGCCG
Organism: uncultured Planctomycetota bacterium; assembly: GCA_963849325.1. GTDB lineage: Bacteria > Planctomycetota > Planctomycetia > Gemmatales > Gemmataceae > JAJPHU01. The sequence continues at coordinate 489,973 of CAWKHF010000001.1, forward strand.
TCGAGCAGTCGGCCCAGCCAGGCGCCGCGCGCCAGCGGCGGAGCCGGTTGGGTGTGCAGCACGTGCAGCACATCGTCGCGCACGGCGACGGCCGACCACGTCAGGGCATGGCCATCGAGGTCGAGGACGACGGCCAACCCCGACCAGGGCAGATGTTCGTGCGCGGCCAGGGCGACGGCCAGCGGCGACGGTACGGAGCCGAGCAGTGCGCCAGCGCGCCTTGCCGGCCAGGTTCGCCAGCAGCGCCGCCTGCGCCGGACTGAAGTATGCCGGCAGGGCCACGGTAACACCCTCGGCCTTGCCGATGCCGCTGCTGCAGATGTTCGCAGACCAGGGCGCAGGCGCGGGCGGCGTCGAGGCGATGCCGGCCGGCGTCCCAGGTGCGTGCGTCGCCGAGCTAGGGCAGGAAATCGAGACAGGCCAGGTGCGGCGACTTGCGACACAGCGCGGCGCCGGCCCGGCCGACCTGCGGCTGACGTTCCTCCAGGCTCAGCGCCAACGGCAGTTCGCGGCCGGTGCCGTCCAGCGGCAGCGGCATCGGTACGTGGGGACCGGACCCGTGACCCTCCCCTTGAATCGCCCGGGCGCGCGTGGCATTCAGGTCCAGGCCGATCAGGGTCATGGTGCGTCTCCCGTTTAGCCGCGACGTGCAGCGGAGCGCGGGTTGTCCGCGCTCCGCTGCGCGTCGCGGCTGAACTCTAACTCGGCATTCGAACTTCCGCATGGGCCTCCGGCTCCAGATCGTACAGGCGCGTGACCAGATGTTCCAGGCAATACTGCTGGCAATCGATGACCAGCGCTTCCTCGTCGCGCTGGACGGAGTGGAGCAGGAACATGAGGACCAGGCTCAGGGCCAGGGCGATCAGCGTGCAGTCGAAGGCGACGTTGAGATGGCGCGTGGCGTCGTTGATGAAGTCGCCGATGGCCTTCTGCGTCTGCCCGCCCAGCGTCAGGCTGGTGGCCAGGCCGCGCACCGTGCCGAGAAAGCCGATGGCCGGGATCGCCCAGGCCAGGTAATGCACCGTCGCCATGCTGGAGACGAGCCGGCCCAGATCGACGTCGGCCTGCGTCCGCACGGTCTCGCTGACGTCGCGGCCGGAACGGCTGACGGCGTACTTGCCCAGGGCCAGGCGGATCATGTTGGCCAGGATGAACGGCCCGCCGCGCGCCGCCCGCTGCTCGACGCGCCGCTGCAACAGCCGGGCATCCTCCGGCAAGATGCACACGCCAACGTCGGTGGACAGCAGTTCCAGATCGAAGGCGCGGCGCTGGCGGCGCACTTCGAGATACCGGCCCAGCAAGATGAAGCCGGCCCAGGTGAAGCCGCAGTAGCAGGCGATCTGTTCGGGGCCGAGCAGTAGCCGGCTGAGACGTTCGGGCGTCCACTTGGACCAGTCGTTGCCGCTATCGCCCTTGCCGGCCGACCACTGCCAGAGCGGGATGCAGATGGCGCAGACCAGGGCGAGGGCCAACAGCAGACAGCGGCCATTCGCGCGTGGGGCGATGGGAGGGAGTCAAGGCCATGCCGGAGTCCGCGGGGGCAACAGGGGATCGGACGGAAACGACTCAAGGAAATTGTGGGGCATGTCCGGAGGGGTTGTCAAGTCTGGCAGGACCGATTCAAGCGCTGATAGGCAGGCGCGGCGGAGCGGCTCGCCTTCGCCCAGACGAGGAAAACTCATGGCACTTTAATCAGGACCGATTATAGTGGGGGAGGCAACGGGCCACGGCCCGGACGGCCACGGTGCCCGCCCGGAAACGAGAATCGAACATGCGCGTGCTGCTCATCGAGGACCACAAACCGCTGGTCCGCGCCCTCAAGCAAGGGCTGGAGGAAGAAGGTTTCGCCGTCGACGTCGCCACCGACGGACCCGAGGGCGATTTCAAGGCCCGCACGGCCGAATACGACGTCATCATCCTCGACATCATGCTGCCCAAGGTGGACGGCCTGTCGCTGTTGCAGCGCTGGCGCAAGGAGGGCTTGACCACCCACATCCTCGTCCTGACGGCGCGCGGCAGCATGGAGGACAAGGTCAAGGGTCTGGACCTCGGCGCCGACGACTACATGACCAAGCCGTTCGAGCTGGAGGAACTGCTGGCCCGCCTGCGCGCCCTGATCCGTCGCGGCCACCAGGTCAAAAGCCCCCTCATTCGCGTCCACGACCTGGAGATCGACACCGCCAGCCGCAGCGTCAAGCGCGGCGGCAAATCCATCCACCTGACGCCGCGCGAGTACGCCCTGCTCGAGTTCCTCGCCTTCCACCGCGGCAAGGTGACGACCCGCTCCATGATCTGGGAGCACCTGTACGACGACCAGGACGAGAATACGTCCAACGTGGTGGACGTTTACATTCGCTATCTGCGCAATAAGATCGATAAAGGCTTCGATCCTCCCCTCATTCTGACTCGCTGGGGAGAGGGGTACATGCTGCGGAGCGATGACTAATCATGCGCTCGATCCGCCTGTCGCTGATGGTCTATTTCCTGGGTCTGTTGGCCGTGGCGTTGACGGCGGCATCGCTGCTGGTTTACCGCAACGCCGAGAAGACGTTGGCGGCCAAGCAGCAGGCGACGGAGCAACTCATCCGCGCCCAGTACAACGACCGCTGCCGCGAGCAAGAGAAGCGCCTGGACGACGCCTTGCTCTTGCAGGCGCAGTGCTGGCCCGGCTGGTGCAGGTGCAGCTCGACTGGTATCGGGCCGACCTGCAACCGCTGTACCTGCTCGGCTTGCTGTCGGCGAACCTCAATCCGAGCGGCTACGTGCTGGCGCCGACGTGGCTGGCCGAGGGAGCGCCGCCACCGCGACCGTCGCGGCCCGCGCGCGGCGAAACGCCGCCGCGCGAGGAGACGGGCCAGCGACCGGAGCCGCCACGCCTGGAACCGCCCAGCCCGGTCTACCTCGAATTCCTCCGCCGCAGTCTGACCGGCATCAAGCTCAAGGATGAGGTGGTCCTGCCCAGCGACGGCCAGGTCTGCGACTATTTCCAGATCGACGCTCCGCCGGGCAAGGCGTATCATTCGCCGTCGATGGGCAACCGCTCGTTTCCGCTGGACCCGTCGAAGTTCCACCCCGATCAGCTGTTCTACTGGGTCTACGACGACCGGAAGCTCGATGCCAACACGCGGGTACGGCGCGTGGTGTTCAAGGCGTCGGGGGTGGACATGGCCTCGATCCGCACCGGCCCGTCGGGTGCGTCGCCGGGCCGCCGCGATTCGTTCCGGCCTCCGAGGGTGCGCAGCAGCCGCACCATCTACAGCCGCCCCATCTACGTCCACTGCGCCGCCGACACCGGCCAGCGCGACGCGGCCATCGCCGGACTGGCGCGGCAGCGCGACGAGGAGTTGGCCGACACCGCCGCCCGCACGCGCGATTCCCTGAACGACCTGCGCCTGCTGGTTGCTGGCCATCAGTCTGGCCGTGTTCGGCGCCACCGGCGTCGGCAGCTTCGGGCTAGTACGGCTGGGTCTGTCGCCGTTGCGGCGTCTGTCCGACGCCGTCAGCCGGGTATCGATCCGCGATTTCCGTCTGCCGCTGGGCGACCGCCCGTTGCCGCTGGAGTTACACCCCATCGTCGAACGGCTCACGAGTACGCTGGCGCTGCTGCAGCGCGCCTTCGCGCGAGAAAAGCAGGCGGCGGCGGACATCTCGCACGAGCTGCGCACGCCCTTGGCCGCCCTGCTGACCACCACCGAGTTCGCCCTGCGCAAGCCGCGCTCCGCCGGAGCAATACCGCGAGCTGCTCGGCGATTGTCACACCAGCGCCCAGCAGATGAACCAGATCGTCGAACGGCTGCTGACGCTGGCTCGCCTTGATGCCGGCGTGGATCGACTGCGGCTGCAGAAGGTGGACGTGGCCGCCCTGGCCCGGCAGTGCGCCGCCGTGGTCCGGCCGCTGGCCGAGGCGCGTGGCCTGAAGCTGACCGTTGACGACGACGCCGTTTCGCCGGCGGCGGGCGGCGATGGCGCCTGCCTGGTCGAGACCGACTCCGACAAGGTGCGCGAGGTGGTGACCAACCTGCTGCACAACGCCATCCAGTACAATCGGCCGGGCGGCTCGGTCGGCCTGCGCGTGGCGCGACAGAACAGCCGCCTGGAGCTGGAGGTGCGCGACACGGGCATCGGCATCGCCGCCGAGGCCCGCGGCCGCATCTTCGAGCGCTTCTACCGCGCCGACCCGTCGCGCGGCAGCGACGAGCTGCACGCCGGCCTGGGACTGGCCATCGTCAAGGAATACATCGACCTGATGGGCGGTTCGATCGGCGTCGAGAGCACCGAGGGACAGGGCAGCACCTTCCGCGTCCTGTTGCCGGTGCGGCCGATGACCTGAGAGTCAGTCCGGTAAGCCCCTCTCCCCCGAAGCGGGGGAGAGGAGGGCTTAGCCGCGAGCGGCTTCGCATCCCTCTTTTTCGGGAGCATTCATGCCGGTGCTCACGCTGCCACGCCCCCCGAAAGAACGCCGACGATCCGCCCGGCCCGGCCAGCCAAAGACCGCTGGCTGGACGACCCGGAAGTGCGACTGATGCTGCGCATCCGCGACGGCGACGAGGACGCCTTCCGTCAATTGGCGGAGCGCTACCGCACGCGCGTGTTCGGCTTCTTCTGCCGCCGGCTGGGCGACCGCCAGGAGGCCGAGGACTTGACGCAGGAAGTGTTGCTTCGCTTGTTCCGTTCGCGGCAGCGCTACCAGCCGCGCGCCCGCCTGGCGACGTGGGTCTTTCACATCACGCAGAACGTGGCCCGCAACGCCCTGCGCTTCCGCCGTCGTCATCCCAGCGTGCGCCTGAACGACGGTGATGGGCGATGGACGACCTGCTGGACGTCTTGCCGGCGAGTGCCGGCGATGCGCCGTCGCGGCCGCTGGAGCGCGCCGAACTGGCCGGCGTCGTCCGCGCCGCCATCGCCGGACTCGGCGAGCGTCAGCGCACCGCCTTGGAGCTGCACCAGTTCGAGGACCAGACCTACGCCGAGGTGGCCGCCCGCATGGACATGACGCTCAAGGCCGCCAAGAGCCTCCTGTATCGCACGCGCAACCTGCTCCGCGTTCGCCTGGCGCCGATGCTCCAGGACGATTGAGCGTCTGTTCCCGAAGTAGGTCCGGCGAGCCGAGCCGGACCCCTGTGCCGCTCGGCTCGCGGCACCTACCAACTACGCCACGCCAACCTCGAAAGCGCTTTAGCGGACCTACGCATCCGGACGCTCGGCCCGCGCCTGCATGAAGTCCGCCAAAGAACATGCCCAAAACCATTTCCGCATCCGTGAAGGCGACGCGGGAAGCGACCCGCGAGCGGAGGCGCTCGCGGGCCGACTTGCGAGGCTCGGCGTCACGAAGACGGCGCGTTGGCGCCCGTGAGGGCGCCGAGCGCCACCTCCATGCCGATCAGCTCGAAGAACGAACCGAACGGCCCGGTGAACTGCAGGTTGAAGTCGATTTGCGCTTCGACCTGGCTCATTCCCGCTGTGTTGCCGGTCAACAGGTCGAGTACCAACTCGAAGCCGTCGAAGATCACGTTCACGTCCGCGACCAGCGGCGTCGGCGCGGGAGTGGGTGTCGGGGTCGGTGTTGGTGTGGGCGTCGGTGTTGGTGTGGGCGTTGGGGTCGGCGTCGGGGTTGGGGTGGGTGTGGGCGTCGGTGTGGGCGTGGGCGTCGGCAGCGGCGTGGTAGAAACGTACAGAGTGAAGTTCTCCGTCGCATCGCTGCCGACGCCGTTGTGGGCCGTAAGGGTAAGGTTATAGGCCCCGTCCGATCCCTGCGCCGGACTGCCGACGAATGTGGCGGTGCCGTCGCCGTTGTCGTGGAACGAGATGCCGCTGGGCAGCGATCCGCTTTCCTTCAAGCTGGACCAGGGAGTTCCGGTGGTGATGATAGGGGGGGCGTAGGCATTCGGGGCAATAGTCGCCTGGTTGTAGCCGGTGAAGGCGGGTGCCTGGGGTGCCGCGACCGTGAGCACGAAATTCTGGACGGCATCGCTGCCCGTGCCGTTGTGGGCCGTGATCGTGAACGGGTACGCGCCGGCCGCGCCCGAGGCGGGAGTGCCGCTCAGGATGGCCGTGCCGTCGCCGTTGTCCGTGAAGGTAACACCGCTGGGAAGTGCTCCGGTTTCCGACAGCGTGGCGTTGGGCGTGCCGGTGGTCGTCACGGTGAAGCTGCCGTTCAGACCCACGGCGAAGAGGGTGGAGCTATTGCTCGTGATGGCCGGCGCCTGCGTCGCCTGCACGGTGAGCGTGAAGTTGAAGGTGCCGTCCGTGCTGCCGCTACTGTTCTTGGCGGCGATCGTGAAGTTGTAGGTCCCGACCGTACCGGCGGCCGCGGTGCCGCCCAGGGTGGCGCTGCCGTTGCCGTTCTCCGTGAAGGTGACGCCGCTGGGCAAGGCTCCCGATTCCGTGAACGTGTCCGGGTCCGCAGGATTCGCTCCGGAGACGGAGAAGGAATTGCTCTGGCCGACCGCCCAGGTCAACGCCGGCAGGGTCAGGCTGCTGCCGCCGGAAGCCTCCAGGGTGGAACCGTCCACGTTCGTCAGGCTGGGCAGGGTGGTCGAGCCGGCCGTCATGGAGAGCACGCCGTTGGTGAAGGTGGTCCAGGACTTGGCGAGCTGCGGGTCGGTGCCATCCAAGGTCACGGAGACGCCGTTGAGATTGGCCAGGGCACTATTGACCAGAATACTGCCGTTGCCGATATCGGTGACGGCGAGGTTGTCGCTGGCGGTGCTCTCGTCGAGGCTGCCCGTCAGGCCGGTCAGCTTGACCTGGCCGCCCCTGCTGGCGAGGACCTGCCAGTAGGCCGCGGGCAGCTGGGTTACGCGGGTCAGGGCCGACAGGTCCAGCACACTGCCGCTGCCGACGGACGTGAATTCACCGAGGCCGCCGTAGCCGGCGGTGGGATTGCCGGCCACGAAGTGAGTCACCCCCGGCAGGGCCAGGCTGCCGCCTTCGACGTCCAGGATGGAGCCATCGACGTTGGTCAGGCCGGGCAGGCTGTACGAGCCGCCCTGCACCTCCAGGTAGCCGTTGGTGAACGAGGTCCAGGAGTTGGCGAGCTGCTTGTCGGTGCCGTCCACGTAGACGCCGACGCCGTTGAGGCTGGTGAGCTTGCCGTCCAGAAGCGTGCCGTTGCTGTTGGCGAAGATGCCAATGCCCCCACCCTCTAAATCGCCATTCGGCCCGATGTAGGAGGAGGTGAGGCTGGTCAGGGTGGGGAAGCTCAGCGTCGCGCCGTTGCTGACATCCAGTTGGCCTCCGGTGATGGTCGTGTTGCCGTCGGCCGTCAAGCTGACGCCGGAGCCGGTGGCGGTCAGGCCGCCGGCCGTCATCGACAGCGGGCCGTTCAGTGCCGAGCTGCCGGAGGTGACGGTCAACGACCCGCCGGTGATCGCCAGCGTGTCGTTGCTGCCGGTGCTGAGACCCTGCACGGTGATGTCATCGATGTACTGGATGGTGATGGTCGCGGCCGAGGTCGTGATGATGACGGCGGTGTCGCCGGCGCCGGGGACCTGGCCGGTGCTCCAGTTGGAGGCCACGTCCCAGTTGCCGCTGCCTGGGTTGATCCACGTGTCGGTCGCCGGAACGATGCGGACCTCCAAGCCCTCCAGAGACAGCGGCAGGCAGCGGGGCCGTCGCCGCGCCTTCGCGGCCGGCCGCGCGGCTGGGGACCTCCACGGGAACAAGGGAGCGATCCAGGTGCGAATCATGGTGCGTACCTCCTACGACGATGGGCTGGTGACGGGTCGGTGTCAGCCGACCACGATTGGACATTGGGTTGTCGGAAAGTACGAGTTTGCGGGGATGATCCTATCAGTCCAATCGATGGAAGGCAACGATTTTTGGCTCGGTTAAGAAAATGCGAAAATGAGAAAACGCAACACTCGCGCCGGACGTGGTGCCGGCGTCTGGACGGGGGCCGTTTCGTTCTGGCGCTGGTTTGATTTCCCGAGCCGCGAGCGTCAGCGAGCGGGAACGGCATCGCTCGCTGACGCTTGCGGCTCGGGAAAGACTGCGCAGGAAGCGGCCCGCGAACGAATCCGCTCGCGGGCCGGCTAACGAGGACCGACTTCGCGAAGACAACCCCTTGTCGAGCTACGTCTACGAGGAGCCGGGATGCTTGGCGTGCGGAGGCGTCGGTGTCGGTGTGGGCGTCGGGGTTGGGGTCGGTGTGGGCGTGGGCGTCGGAGTCGGTGTGGGCGACGGAGTCGGTGTAGGCGTCGGCGTTGGAGTGGGTGTGGGCGTCGGAGTAGGCGTCGGCGTCGGCGTCGGGGAGCCTGGATGTCTGGCGTGCGGAGGCGTTGGGGGCGGAGTAGGCGTGGGCGTGGGTGTCGGAGTGGGAGTCGGTGTCGGTGTCGGTGTCGGAGTTGGCGTAGGTGTCGGCGTTGGAGTAGGTGTCGGCGTGGGCGTAGGTGTCGGTGTTGGAGTGGGCGTTGGAGTCGGTGTCGGCGTCGGAGTAGGAGTGGGCGTGGGCGTCGGAGTTGGAGTGGGCGTCGGAGTGGGCGTTGGCGTGGGCGTTGGGGTCGGCGTCGGAGTGGGCGTTGGTGTTGGCGTCGGCGTCGGAGTGGGCGTCGGAGTCGGAGTGGGCGTGGGCGTTGGAGTAGGTGTCGGAGTGGGCGTCGGCGTCGGCGTGGGAGTCGGCGTTGGAGTCGGCGTCGGTGTCGGTGTCGGAGTGGGCGTGGGGTTGAACTCGGTGGCGCCGATGTCGATGGTGTCGCTCTTGCCACCGTTGAGCACACGCGGGAAGCCACTGCCACGCTGATCGTAAGGGCCGGTCAGCGACGTCGCTGCGTTGTCGCCGGCGTCGATGGCCGGACTGTTCGACTGCAACAGGATCGTCGGCGTCGGCCCGCCATTGTTGCCCAGCATGCCGATGTCCGGGGCCACGTTGAGGAGGTCGCCTTTGGCGGCGCTGAAGCCGCTACTGCCGCCGCTGTTGCCGATCAGGTTGTGGTCGTGGTTGCTGACTGCACCATAGTAATCGGGTCCGGAAAGGGCGTTGTTGAGCGCCACCAGGGTATTGGTGAGGTTGACGGTCTCGGTGTTGCCAAAGAGACTACTACTGACGTAGACGCCGCCGCCCTGGCTGACACCGGCTTTGCCGGCGGTGCCGGAAGCGCCCCCAGGGGTGCCAGGGGTGCCGCCGGCGCCGCCGAGACCTTGCGACGTCGCGTTGTAGGCCACCGTCACGTTGGTCAGGGTGAGGCTGCCGCCCGAGGCGTCCGATTGGAGGTAGAGGCCGCCTCCCTGGGCCGAGCCGCCGTTGCCGCCGCCGCCGCCGCCGCCGCCGGTGCCGGCGGAGGCGTTGCCGCCGTTGCCGCCGTTGCCGCCGTTGCCGCCGGTGGCGGTGTTGTTGGCCACCGTCGAGTTGATCATCTGCGTCTGGCCGGAACTGAACAAGTAGACCCCCGCGCCCAGGGCGGAGCCGCCGTTGCCGCCGAAGCCGCCGCTGCCGCCGAATGTGCTGCCGCCGGCGCCGTTGCCGCCGTTGGTGGCGGCGCCGCCGGTGACGAAGTTGCCCGACAGGGTGGAATCGAAGATCGTGCTCTGGCTGGTGCCGTCGATTTCGGCAAAGACACCGCCGCCCTCGGCCGCGCCGCCCCAGCCGCCGTCGCCATCGCCGGCGCCGCCGGTGGCGCGGTTGCCCGCCACGGTGGTGTTGGTGACGTTGAACTGCGACGCGGGAGTACTCGACGCGCTGAAGTCGACGTACAGGCCGCCGCCGCAAGCCCTGCCGTCGTCGTCGCCGTCGTCGTTCGAGCCCCCAGACCGCCGGTGATCGTGTTGTCGCTAACGGTCGAACTGTCGAGGTTGAGCTGCACGGTGCCGACGGCGTCAGACAGCTCCTATATTCGCGGCAAAAATGCCGCCCCCCAGGGCTTCGCCGCCGTCGCCGCCATCGCTGTTGGTGCCGCCGTCGACCGTATTGTTCTGCACAACGGTGCCGGCGTTCACCGATACGTTGAGCGCCTCATTGTTCGGCCCCAGCTCGGTAATGGCGTAAAGGGCGCCGCCGTAGGCGTCGCCGCCATCGGAGAAATCGCCGTCGGCCTCGCCGGCCCCGCCGCCGGCCCCGCCGATGGCGGCGTTGCCGGACATCGTGGTGGCGATGCCGGTCGAGGTGGACGTGCCGATGGTCACGCTGCCAAGGCCGGAGAGGTAGACGCCTCCGCCGGCACCGTCCCCCCCAGGCCCACCGCCCCCTCCACCGTACTTGGTCATGCCGCTGGGGCCGCCCTGGCCGCCCTGGCCGCCTTGCGCCGTGTTGTCCGTCAGCGTCGCGCCGGTCAGGCTCAGCGCCAGGCCGTCGCTGAGGATGTTGATGTACACGCCGCCGCCCTGCCCCGCACCGCCAGCCTGGCCCGTGACGCTCGTCTTGTTGCCGTTGGCGCCGTTGCCGCCGATCGCCTCGTTGCCCGTGATCGAACTGGAGTCCACCGTCAGCGGGAGGTCGGTCCCGTTGACGTAGACGCCGCCGCCCTCGGCGTTGCCATCGGCGACAACGCCCGCGACGCCGTTGCCGCCGATGGCCTGGTTGCCGCGGATGACCGTGCCGTTCTCGACGGTCAACTGGCCGCCGGCGGAGACGAACACGCCGCCGCCCAAGGCGTCCTTGCCGGCATTGCCCACCGCCTTGTTGTTCTGCACCACCACATTGCTGAGGGTGACGTAGCCGCCGAGGAAAGGGCTGCCGTCGATGGCCTCCTGATTGACGAGGATGGCGCCGCCCTCGGCCGCCGTGTTGCCGCCCACCCCGCTGTCGCTGGCCAGGCCGTTCTGGATGGTCAACGCCTCGAAGGTGACGTTGGCGTGGAGGTCGCTGCCGCTGATCACAAAGGCGCGGTTGTGGCCGCCGGCGTCAATGACCACGTCGCTGGCCGTGCCGGTAGCGCCTTGGATCACCAGGGCGTTCGTCGCCGTCACTACCAGTTGATTGGACAGGTCGTAGGTGCCCTTCGCCAGCACGATGGTGTCGGCGGAGTTGTCTTGGTTGGCCTGGGCGATGGCCCCTTGCAGGGAACTGGTTCCCGTGCCGGTGGGGCTGACATCGTAGGTCGCTGGGACCAGCCGCTCCTCCAGCGCCTCCAGACGCGGACGGAAGTCCGCCCGCGATGCCCGCCGTTGGCGGCGGGAGACTTTGGACGGACACGGGAAGAGGGAAGCGATCCAGCGGGGAATCATGGTACAGACCTCCTACGACGCTGTAGTGACAACGAGTCGGCACTCGCCGACTTCCGGGAGCCGCTCACTGTAAGAAGTACGGACGGGCAAGTATGATCCTTACGACAAAAAGGACAGAATGCCATTTTATTTTGTCACATTAGAGATTTCTAATGTGCATCGAAGCGCGCCGTTCCGTTCTGACGGTGGTTCGGTTTTCCGAGCCACGAGCATCAGCGAGCGGGAAGCGGCCCACGAGCGGAGGCGCTCGCGGGCCGACTGGCGAGGCTCGGCTTCACGAAGATGGCGTGTTGGCGCCCGTGAGGGCGTTGAGCACCGCCTCGATGCCGATCAGCTCGAAGTACGGGCCGAGCGGCCCGGTGAACTGCAAGTTGAAGTCGATTTGCGCTTCCACCTGGCTGACTCCCGCCGTGTTGCCGGTCAACAGGTCGAGTACCAGCTCGAAGCCGTCGACGATCACATTCACGTCCGCAACGAGCGGCGTCGGCGCGGGAGTGGGTGTCGGTGTTGGCGTCGGCGTTGGCGTCGGTGTTGGAGTCGGCGTCGGTGTCGGTGTCGGTGTTGGAGTCGGCGTCGGGGTCGGAGTTGGCGTCGGCGTGGGGGTCGGAGTTGGAGTTGGCGTCGGGGTCGGAGTAGGCGTCGGTGTTGGAGTTGGAGTAGGCGTTGGTGTCGGGGTCGGGGTTGGAGTGGGCGTTGGAGTGGGCGTGGGCGTCGGTGTTGGCGTTGGAGTTGGAGTAGGCGTTGGTGTCGGGGTTGGAGTGGGCGTGGGCGTGGGCGTGGGCGTCGGCGTCGGCGTTGGAGTTGGGGTCGGAGTGGGTGTCGGGGTCGGCGTCGGCGTGGGTGTAGGTGTCGGAGTGGGAGTGGGCGATGGGGTGCCGGAGGCGTACACGTTCTCGGTGGACGTGGCCGGCACGGTCACGCCGGCCACCAAATCGGTCGCCGCCGAGTTGAAGACCACGACGCTGCCATCGCCGCTGAGTACGGCGGTGTCGGAGTTGGCGTTGCCGCCGTCCGTGCCGGCGCTGTTGCTGCTGGCCAGGGTCGTGGTGCTCGTTGCCAGGTGGCGCACGAAGACCTGCGTGTAGCCCTTGGCGTTGGCGTCGTTGCTGGTCAGGTTGGTGGCAGCACTGTCGAAGGCGATGACCGAGCCATCGTCGCTGATGCTGGGATTTTCCGAGAAGGCATTGCCGCCGTTGGTGCCGGCGCTGTTGATACTGACCAGGGTGGTGGTCGGATTGGACGCCAGCCAATTTCGGCTGTAAATCTGGGGGCCGGTGATGGTCTGGTTGGCCAGGAAGTCGCCGTTGGCGCTCTGGAAGGCCACCGTGCCGCCGTCGCCGCTGAGGACCGGCTCGACGCTTCCGCCGTAGGCATCCGTTCCGCCGGACGAGTTCACGGAGATCAGTGTCGGCACGCCCGCCTGCACGTCCTCGGCGAACACGTTGGTGGAACTGTTGGCCAGGTTGCCGAGCAGGTCGTTGGCGCTGCTCCACCAGGCGAGGTAGCGGCCGTTATCGCTGAGGCTGACCGAGTTGATATCGGCATCCGTAGTGAACACGCCGGGCGCCTTGGCGCTGACCAGGCTGACGGTGTTGCTGGCCACGTTGTAGGCGAAGACGTTGTCCTGGCCGGCGATGAAGTCGGTGGTGCCGGGGACCAGGTTGTACGAGGAGTTGAAGACGACGGTGCTGCCGTCGGAGCTGACCGTCAGCGGCGGGTTGACATCGAGCAGGGCGCCATTCTCCACGGAAAGAGCGCCGACTTCCTGCGTGGTGCCGGTCTTCAGGTTGGTCACGAAGAGATTGGTAACATCGCCCGCGCTGCCGCCCTGGTCCCAGCCGTAGGCGAGGATCTGGCCGTTGTCGCTGAGACTGGCATCGCCCGCGCCCTCCAGTTCAGTGTCGTTGGGGTTGCCGGTGACCTGGGTGACGGTCGGGCTGCCGGATTGCCAATTGCTCGTGACGTAGACGTTCGGCTCCAGAAAAGCGGCGCTTAGGCTGCCCTGGAAGGCCACGGTGCTGCCGTCGCCGCTGATGACCGGCTGTTGCACGAGTGTGAAGGGCGTCGCCCCAACACCTGTCTGGGCGATGACGGTGTTCGTTTTGGTATTCGCGTTCCAGGCGAGGACCTGTCCGTAGCTGGTGCTGGGGCTGGTGAACAACTCATCGTACGCGATGTACGTGCCGTTGTCGCTGATGCTGAAGACCCCCCCCTGGTCCGCGTCCTCGGTGTTGCCGGCGCCGGCGGCGGGACTGACCTGCGCGAGCGTGCCGGAGGCGATGTTGTAGGCGAAGATCTGGAGATGAGCGCCGGTGCCATCCGCGCTCTCGCCCGGCAAGTTGGTGGCGAGACTTTGAAAGGCCAAGGTGCTGCCGTCTTTGCTGAGGAGGGGGTCCGATGAGTCGCCGTTGGCGCCGTTGCCCGTGCTGTCGGCGCTGGCCAGTTTCGTCGAGAGGCTGCCATACTGGATGGCCCCTGTGGTCGGGGCGAGGTTGAGCGTGGTGACGAAAAGCTGGTAATGGCTGGAGTTACTGTCGTTGGCCGTCAAGTTGGTGGCGTTGCTCTGATAGGCGACGACCAATTGGCCGTTGCTGTTCTCGCTGATGCTGGGCGTTTGCACGGGCGCATTGGCGGGGTTGCCGTCCGTGCCGAGGCTGACCAGGTAGGTCTGCCCCAGTTGCATGTCGCGCACAAACACTTCCTCGCCGCCGCTGCTGTTGCTCGTCAGGTTGGTGGCATCGCTGACAAAGGCGACGTAACGACCATCGGGCGTCATGACCGGCTCGTCGGCGAAAGCGCCACCGCCGACGTCGCCCGTGCCAGTGCTGTTGATGCTGACCAAGCTGGTCGTGCCGGTCGCCAGGTTGCGCCAATAGACGTCGCTGTTGCCCGTCATGGCGAGACCGGGAACCAAGTTGTCGGAGTCGCTGGTGAAGACGGCGTACTGTCCGTTGGCGCTGACCGCCTCCAGGGACGCGGAAGGCATAGACGAGGAGTCTTCGGCAATGGTCGAGACCTGATTGCCGGTGGCCGCCGTGGTCGTGGTCGGTTCGACGCTCAACGGTTTCAGCGTCTGGTTGCTCAGCGAGTACAGGTAAAGGTTCTGCACATCGGGGTTGTTATCGATGTAGCCGCCGGCGGCGTTCAGGTTCGTGGCGAAGCTGTTGAAGGCCAGCGTGCCGCCGTCCCGGCTGAGGGTGGGGTTGGACGAGTTGCCGTTGCCGCCGTTGCCGCTGCTGTCGGCGCTGACCAGCCTCGTCGTGAGGGTGTTGGTCTCGATGTCGCCGCTGGAGTCGAGGTTGAGCGTGGTGGCGAAAATCTGGTAATTGCCGCTATTGGTGTCGCCGCTGGTCAAGTTGGTGGCGTTGCTCTGGTAGGCGACGACCAATTGGCCGTTGCTGTTCTCGGCTGATGCTGGGCGTTTGCACGGGCGCATTGGCGGGCTTGCCGTCCGTGCCGAGGCTGACCAGGTAGGTCTGGCCCAGTTGCATGTCGCGCACGAACACTTCCTCGCCGCCGCTGCCATTGCTCGTCAGGTCGGTGGCATCGCTGACGAAGGCGACATAGCGGCCATTGGACGTGACGACCGGGTCGTCGGCGAAGGCGCCGCCGCCGACGTCGCCCGTGCCGGTGCTGTTGATGCTGACCAGGCTGGTCGTGCCGAAGGCCAGGTCGCGCCGATAGACGTCGCTTCCGCCGTTGATGGTGACGCCGTTGACCAGGTTGGTGGCGCTGCTGGTGAAGACTTCGTACTGGCCGTTGACGTTGATCGAACCCGGTGCGGTGGACGAAGGCGCATTGCCCATCGTCGTTCCCGTCGGATCGACGCTGACCGGCAGCGTGGCGGAAGGCAGCGTCCGGTCCTCCAGGCTTTCCAGACGAGGACGGAAGTCCGCCCGCGATGCCCGCCGTTGGCGGCGGGAGACTTGGGACGGACACGGGAAGAGGGAAGCGATCCAGCGGGGCATCATGGCACGGACCTCCTACGACGCTGTAGTGACAACGAGTCGGCACTCGCCGACTTCCGGGAGCCGCTCACTGTAAGAAGTACGGACGGGCAAGTATGATCCTTACGACAAAAAGGACAGAATGCCATTTTATTTTGTCACATTAGAGATTTCTAATGTGTATCGAAGCGCGCCGTTCCGTTCTGGTGATGGTTCGGTTTCTCTGAGCCGCGAGCGTCAGCGAGGGGGAAGCGTCCCGCGAGCGAATCCGCTCGCGGGACGACTTGCGAGGACCGACTTCACGAAGACCGTCGTTCGCCGAGCGAACAAGCGAGCACCTTTCCGAGCCTGAAGCGTAAGCGAAGAGGAACGGCAACCTTCGGTTGCCGTTCCTCTTCGCTTACGCTTCAGGCTCGGAAAGATTGTCGCTGGATCATGCACTAAGGATGTCCAGGATGCCGCGTCGGCGTCGGCGTCGGGTTAGGCGTCGGGGTCGGTGTTGGTGTTGGAGTGGGTGTCGGCGTTGGGGTGGGAGTAGGTGTGGGCGTCGGCGTCGGCGTCGGCGTTGGAGTGGGCGTAGGCGTTGGAGTGGGCGTAGGCGTCGGGGTCGGTGTGGGCGTCGGCGTCGGGGTCGGCGTGGGCGTCGGGGAGCCGGGACGTTTAGGGTGCGGTGTCGGCGTCGGCGTCGGCGTCGGTGTTGGAGTGGGCGTAGGCGTTGGGGTCGGCGTTGGGGTCGGCGTCGGTGTAGGCGTCGGCGTCGGAGTAGGGTGGGGTAGGAGTCGGTGTCGGTGTCGGAGTAGGGCTGGGTGGGTGTCGGTGTCGGCTGGAGTGGAGTAGGCGTCGGTGTCGGAGTGGGCGTCGGTGTCGGAGTCGGGCGGAGTTGGAGTCGGCGTCGGGGTCGGCGTGGGGGTCGGACGTGGGCGTGGGCGTCGGCGTCGGAGTAGGTGTGGGCGTCGGCGTCGGAGTAGGTGTCGGTGTCGGAGTTGGAGTCGGCGTCGGCGTCGGAGTAGGTGTCGGTGTCGGAGTTGGAGTTGGAGTCGGTGTCGGCGTCGGCGTCGGCGTCGGTGTCGGTGTCGGCGTTGGAGTAGGCGTCGGGGTCGGAGTGGGCGTCGGGGTCGGCGTCGGGGTGGGTGTCGGAGTAGGTGTGGGCGTCGGAGTCGGTGTGGGCGTGGGCGTAGGCGTTGGAGTGGGAGTCGGTGTCGGCGTGGGCGTGGGATTGAACTCGGTGGCGCCGATGTCGAGGAGGTTGCCTTTGCCGCCGTTGATCAGACGCGCGAAGCCCAGGCCACGCTGATCGGAGCCATACCAGAAGGACACCGTCGGCAACACCGCGTTATCGCCGGCATCGATGGCCGGACTGCCCGCCAGCAACAGGATCGTCGGCGTCGAGCCGCCATGGTTGCCCAGCGTGCCGATGCCTGGGGCCACGTTGAGGAGGTCGCCGTGGGCGGCGCTGAAGCCGGAACTGCCGCTGCTGTTGCCGATCAGGTTGTGTTCGCTGTTCGTGGCCGAGCCGAAGTAATCGGGGGCCGAGGCGGCGTTGTTGAGCGCCACCAGGGTGTTGGTCAGGCTGAGGTTGGAGCCAGCGTTGTTGGAGATGCCACCGCCGCTGCTGAGGGCCGTCACGCCGGTGGAGCCGGACGCGCCGGGCGTGTTGCCGGCGCCGCCCGCACCGCCGAGTCCGGCGAGACCTTGCACCGCGGCGTTGTCGGCCACCGTGACGTTGGTGAGCGTAACGAGGCCGCCTTGGTTGGCTGGGGCCTGCACGGCGATAGCGCCGCCGAGGGCAGGTCCGCTGGCGCCGCCGTTGCCGCCGTTGCCGCCCTGGCCATTGGAGGCGGCGCCGCCGATGCCGCCCCGGCCGCCGTTGCCGGCGGTGACGCTGTTGTTGGCCATCGTCGCATTGGTCACCTGCGTGGTGCCGCCGCCGATCAGGTAGGTGCCGGCGCCCGCGGCGAAACCGCCGTTGCCGCCGTTGCCGCCCAAACCACCGCTGCGACCGCCGCCGCCATTGCCGCCGGCGCCGCCGGCGCCGCCGGTGACGAAGTTGCCCGACAGAGTGGAATGGAAGAGAGAGCTATTGCCCGGGCCGCTGCTAGAGATGCCGGGAACGTTGTTGTTGCTGTCGTAGACACCGCCGCCGAAGGCCCCGCCGCCGCTGCCGCCGACACCGCCGCCGCTGCCGGTACCGTTGGCGATCGTGGCACCGCTGCCGCCGTTGCCGCCGGCGCCGCCCGTGCCGCTGTTGCCGGACACCGCGGCGAAGCCCAGACCCAGCTGTCCACGGCTCGCGCTCGCCGCCGCGTAGTTCACGCCGGCCCCGAAGATGCTGCCGCCGGCGCCGCCGGCGCCGCCCATGACAGCGGTCGCGTTGCTGGCGCCGCCGTTGCCGCCGGCGCCGCCGAAAAGGAGGTTGCCCGCGATGGTAACGGGAAGGATGACACCAGCGGGAGTCCAACCGTCGCCGAGCACGATGGTGCCGCCGCCGCTGAAGGCATTGATGCCGCCGCCTTGGGCCGAGCCGCCCGCGCCGCCGCCGCCGCCACCGCCCGCGCCGCCGACACCGCCGATGCCGCCGACGCCGCCGCTGGCCGTATTCGTTTGCACGATCGGGCCATTCATCAACTCCACATTGAGGGTAAGCCCGGTCCCGGCCAGGGCGTGGATGCCGCCGCCATAGGCATTGCCGCCATTGCCGCCGTTGCCGCCGGCGCCGCTCTGGGCGTTGCCTCCCGCGCCGCCGGCCCCGCCGAGGACGGTGTTGCCCGATACGAGGGTGGCGCTGCCCGTGAGGTCCACGCGGCCACCGCCGAAAGCGAACAGGCCGCCGCCCTGGGCCGTGCCGCCGGTGCCACCGCCCCCGCCTGGCTTATTGCGGGCCGCCGCCGCCACGCCCTGGCCTCCCTGGCCGGCCTGCGCCTTGTTGCCTGTCAGCGTCATGCTGTTCAGATTCAGCGCAATGGCCGCGCCGCTGACGAAGACCCCGCCTCCCTGAGCCGCGCCGCCGCCGCTGCTGGAAAAGTTGTTGTTGCCGTTGTAGCCATTGCCGCCGATCGCCTGGTTGCCGCTGATCGAGCTGGAGTTGAGGGACACGGGTCTGTCGGCCTGGAGGATGGCGATCCCGCCGCCCTCGGCGATGCCGGCCGGCGCCACGCCCACGACGCCGTTGCCGGCGAGGGCCGCGTTGCCGCTGAGGACCGTGCCGTTGGTCACCGTCAAGTTCCCGGTCGAGACGAACACGCCGCCGCCATAGGCGCTGTTATTGTTGCCGTCGGCCTTGTTGTTCTGGATTTTGGCGTCGCTAAGGGTGACGTTGCCGCCGCCCACGGCCAGGAGGCCGCCGCCCTCCGCTGCCGCGTTCGTTCCGGCGTAGGCCTCGTTGCCGCTGACGAGCGTGCCGTTGTTCACCACCAACGAACTGCCCGAAACGAAGACGCCGCCGCCATAGGCGCTGGCGCTGTTGCCGTTGGCCTGATTGTTCTGGATGACGGCGTCACTGAGGGTAACGCTGCCGCCGGCGGCCGCGATGGCGCCGCCCTCCGCCACCGCGCCTCCGCCGCCGTTGGCCTGGTTGCCGCGGAAGATCGTGCCGTTGGTCACGGTCAACTGACCCCACGAGACGAACACGCCGCCGCCGATGGCGTTGCCGGCGCTGCCGACCGCCTGGTTGTTCTGGATAATGGCGTTGCTGAGCGTGACGCTGCCGCCGGCGGCGTAGATGGCCCCGCCCTCCGCCACCTTGTTCGAGCCGGCACCGTTGTCGTGGGCCGCGCCGTTCTGGATGGTCAACGACTGGAACGTCACGTTGGTGTAGAGGCCGAGGTTGAAGTCGCGGTTGTTGGCGGCGGCGGCATCGATCACCACGTCGCCGGCCTTGCCGGTGGCGCCCTGGATGGTCAGGGCGTGGCCGGTCGTCACCATCAATTGGTTGGACAGACTATAGGTTCCCGCCGACAGCACGATGGTATTGGCCGCGTCCGAAGTGGGCAAGTTGACGGCGTTAAGGGCTTGCTGCAGTTGAGGGAGGTTGCCGACATCGAAGATGGCCGGGGCCAGACGCTCCTCCAGCGCTTCCAAACGCAGTCGTTGCGTCCGTCGCGTTTTCGTCGGCCGCTTGGGTTCGAGGTCCCCGTTCCGTCCGAAGAGTTGGCGAATCCAGCGATGACAAAACATGGGCGTCCTCCTCGTTGAGGATAAAGGGCGAAATCCGATTGATGCACAGGGAACCTTCCCCCGAGGCGAAACCGTCGAGGGGTCCGACTTGGCAGTCTCCCTACCTGGACGATCGATCCTGAGGATGGTATCGAGTGTATCGGCCGCTCGCCGAGCCGTCTAGCCGCAACTCGACATTTTTACCTCTGAACTGGGGAAATGCTCAAGGTGATCCGTGGCACCGATTGCGGATGCTTCATTGCGCCGCCATTCCGAGCCTGAAGCGTAAGCGAAGAGCACTCTTCGCTTACGCTTCAGGCTCGGAAAGATTATCGCTGGCTAGAACTCGGTGGCGCCGATGTCGATGATGTTGCCCTTGCCGCCATTGATCACGCGCGGGAAGCCTGGGCCGCGCTGATCGTAGAGACCCGTCAGCAACGTCGCCGCGTTGTCGCCGGCGTCGATGGCCGGACTGCCGGTCATCAACAGGATCGTCTGCGTCACACCACCGTGGTTGCCCAGCGTGCCGATGAGCGCGGCCACGTTGAGGAGGTCGCCGTGCGCCGCGCTGAAGCCGGAGCTGCCGCTGCTGTTGCCGATCAGGTTGTGGTCGCTGCTGTTGACCGAACCGAAGTAATCGGGGGCCGAGGCGGCCTTGTTGGACGCCACCAGGGTGTTGGTCAGGAGGAGGTTGGAACTGGGGTAATTGAAGATACCGCCGCCTTGGCCGGCGCCGACACTGCCGGCGACGCCGGCCTTGCCGCCGGTGCCCGCGGCGCCGCCGGTGCCTTGCGCCACGGCGTTGTAGGCTACCGTGACGTTGGTGAGACGAATGCGGCCGCCGGAAAAGGCCAGCACATAGAGTCCGCCGCCCTGGACGGAGGCGCTGTTGCCGCCGTTGCCGCCTCGGCTGCCGCTGCCACCGTTGCCGCCGCCGCCGGCGGTGGCGGTGTTGCAGCATCAATTGGCTGGTCAGGTTGTACTGGCCCGCCGCCAGGACGATGGTGTTGGTCGCGTCTGAGGTAGGCAAGTTGACGGCGTTGATGGCATTGTGCAGTTGGGTGAGGTTGCCGACATCGAGGATGGCCGGAGCCAGCCGTTCCTCCAGCGACTCCAGACGCAGCCGTTGCGTCCGTCGCGTTTTCGTCGGCCGCTTGTGTCCGAGGCTCCAGTTCAGTCCGAAGAGCTTGCGAATCCAGCGATGGCGAAACATGGGCGTCCTCCTCATTGAGGAAAGGGGAGCACCCAGGCATCCTAGGCGCGCACGGAGGAACTTCCCCCGGCGCGAGGACAGCCTCCCTCGCGTTGAGGGAAGTCCATCCACGCGGACCTTGTCTCTTCTGTCTCCACTACCGAATACGGAGGCTGTGACAGTAGCCCCCGGTGGGTCTCGTCCCTCGACCCACCCTACCCCGTCTCTTCTGTCTCCACTACCCACTACGGAGGCTGTGACAGTAGGGTGGATCGAGGGACGAGACCCACCACACCCCTACCCCCCTCCGCACACGTACCCCAAGGCACGGCGCCGCTAGACATATCCCTTGCGTCGGCCGCGTCCGACGCGGATACTGGTCGCGGATCGTCGCTGGACAACTTCTTTTCCCGAATGGGTGCCGCGATGCCGGACGTGGCGTACGATCGGTTGGACGTGGTGGCGGTGGGACCGCACCCGGACGATTTGGAGATCACCTGTGGCGGCACGCTGGCCAAGCTGGTGCGGCAGGGCTACCGCGTCGGCATGGTGGACCTGACCAGCGGCGAGCCGACGCCGCGCGGCTCGGAAGAGGTCCGGGCCGGCGAGGCGGAAGCGGCCCGCCAAGTGCTCGGCGTCCCCGTTCGCCTGAACGCCGGACTGCCCAACCGCGAGTTGATGGACGTGCCGGCCAACCGCTACGTGTTAGCGACGCTGTTTCGCCGTCTGCGGCCGGCCGTGGTGATCGGCGTGGCCGGCCGCACGCCCGCCGCCTCGCCGGACCACCATCAGGCCCATCTGCTCATCGAGGCCGCCCGCTTCTGGTCGCAGCTGACCAAGTGGGACGAGCGCTTCGGCGGCACGGCTCCCCATCGCGTGCCGCACCTGGTCTACGCTCCCTTCCCCTTCGACGCCGAGGTCCGCCACTGGCACAGCACCTTTGTCATCGACATTAGCGATACCTTTGAGCAGAAATTGGCGGCGGTGCGCTGCTACGCCTCGCAGTTCGACGAGGCGCGTTTCGCCAAGGTCAGCCATTTCGTGACCGGCCATGCCATCGCCGCCGGCAGCCGCGCCGGCTTCGCCTACGGCGAGCTGTTCGCCCTGCCGCACCCCGTCGGCGCCAGCGACCTGCACGCCCTGGTCCACGGCGGCAAGGGCGTGCCGGCCCCCGTGCCCCTGCCGCGCGATCCGGCCCAGCCCGAACAGTGAGAGCAGACAGCCCAAGCCAAGGAGACGAGGATGATTCGTATACGCAACGCTTTCCCGGCCGCCTGGACGTTCGCCGCGAGTCTGCCGTTCCTCGTCCTGATGCTGGCCGACGCGGAGCAACCGCGAGAGAAGCCGGCCCGCAAACTGGTCCTCGTCATCCACGGCGGCGAGGGCGACCTGCCCGAGAAGGTCTCGCCGGAGTTGGAGAAGCAACACCAGGAAGTCCTGGAGGAAGCACTGCGGCAGGGATACCAGCGCCTCAAACAAAACAAGAAGGGCGCCAGTCTCGACGCCGTGGAGGCCGCCATCCGCGTGATGGAGGATTCGCCGCTGTTCAACGCCGGCAAGGGCGCGGTGTTCACGCACGAAGGCCGCCACGAACTCGATGCCTCGATCATGGAGGGCAAGGACAAGAAGGCCGGAGCGGTGGCCGGAGTGACGATCGTGAAAAATCCCATCTCGGCGGCTCGCGCCGTCATGGAGCACTCGCCGCACGTCCTGCTGGTCGGCCGCGGGGCCGAGTTGTTCGCCCTCAAGCAGAAACTGGACATCGTTCATCCGGATTATTTCTGGACCGAACAGCGCTGGAAGGAGCTGCAAGAAGCGCTGCGAAAGGAAGAGAAGGCCCGCAAGGAGAAGGGAGAGACGACGGCCCCGGCGCGTCGCCGGCACTTCGGCACCGTCGGCGCCGTGGCGCGGGACGGCGACGGCAACCTGGCGGCGGGCACCTCGACGGGCGGCATGACCAACAAATGGTCCGGCCGCGTCGGCGACTCGCCCCTCATCGGCGCCGGCACCTACGCCGACAACGAAGCCTGCGCCGTCTCCTGCACCGGCTGGGGCGAATATTTCATTCGCTACGCCGTGGCCCACGACATCACGGCACGAGTGAAGTACGGCCGGCGCTCGGCGAAAGAGGCGGCGGAGACGGTCATCAACGAGCAGCTGCAAAAAGCCGGCGCCGAGGGGGGAGCAATCGTCCTGGGCGCCTCGGGCGATTTCCACATTGTCTACAATCGCCTCGCCGGGCAGATGTCGCGCGGCTACATCACCTCCGACGATGGCAAGCCGCACGTGGCCATCCTCGACAAGCCGCTGCCGAAGTAACGGTGTAACCAAAGGAACCGCCAAGTCACCACGGTTCCCTTGGTCTCGCACAGGGAGTATCCTCGTGTCATCTGACGCCAAGGTCGAGATGGGCTTTTCACGCTTTCTCCCCGAATCCCTCACGCGCCTGGATGATCCCCAGAAGGACATTCCGCGCATCGCCAAGGATGCCGAACTCACCGCGAAGATCGAGCGTGCCCTCCTTCAGATTCCCACCACGCACGACCTCTATGGCCGGGACGCGCGGGCGATGGAGTTGCCGCCCGAGAGCGTCCAACTCGTGCTCACTTCCCCGCCTTACTGGACCCTCAAGGAGTATCGGCAAACGGAAGGACAACTCGGTGACATTGCGAATTATGATGGCTTTCTGGCGGAGTTGGATAAGGTTTGGCGGCGCTGCTGGCAGGCTCTGGTGCCGGGAGGTCGGCTCATCTGTGTCGTGGGAGACGTGTGCCTTTCGCGGCGCAAGAATGGCGGGCGGCACACCGTAATTCCCTTACACGCTTCCATTCAAGAACACTGCCGAGCGATCGGCTTCGACAACCTGGCCCCGATTATCTGGCACAAAATCGCCAACGCGCAGTTGGAGGCGGAGGGCAACGGCGCCAGCTTCCTGGGCAAGCCGTATGAGCCGAACGCGGTCATCAAGAACGACATCGAATATCTTCTGATGGAGCGCAAGCCCGGCGGCTATCGCACTCCCGACCTCCCCACGCGCATCCTCAGCATCATTTCCGAAACGAACCACAAGAGTTGGTTCCAGCAGATCTGGACCGGACTGACCGGCGCCTCGACGCGCCACCACCCCGCGCCTTTCCCGCTGGAGTTGGCCACGCGACTGATCCGCATGTTCTCCTTCGTCGGAGACACGGTACTCGATCCCTTCCTGGGAACCGGCACGACGACGTTGGCCGCCGCCCAATGTGGACGGAACAGCATCGGCGTCGAAGTGGATCCGACTTACTTCGACTACGCACGCCGGCGGATCTCGGCTAAAACATCCGGGTTGTTCGCTACCGCTACCATACAGGTCCACCCGGATGCCGGCACCCATGAGCGATCTCCTTGACGATCTGGATAAGCGTCTCCGCCGGGCGATCGTGTACTTCTGGACGCAGCGCGGATCGCAATCGCGCAAGCAGGGCGGCAAGGGAGGGGAGAAAGACCGTGGGGACCGCAGTGCCGTCACCGGCGGTAAGCACCTCGACGGTTTCCGCGAACTCGTCTCCGTGCTGCTGGAAGAGGCGGGCTTGCAGCGGGCCACCATCTACTGGCGCCAGAGGACCGAACTGCCTGGCTGGTTCCGCGCCGAGAAAAACTGGGATCTGCTCATCGTGGCCGACGGCAAGCTGGTGGCCATCGTCGAGTTCAAGTCGCAGGTAGGATCGTTCGGCAACAACTTCAACAATCGCACCGAGGAAGCGCTCGGCAATGCGACCGATCTGTGGGCGGCGTATGAGGAGGGCGCATTTCGCCCTTCCGAGCGCCCGTGGCTGGGATATTTCATGCTGCTCGAAGACGCTCCCGGCGCTAACAGTCCGGTGCGGGTGAAAGAGCCGCACTTCCAGGTTTTTCCCGAGTTTCGCTCGGCGTCCTATGCCCAGCGCTACGACCTTCTTCTGACGAAGCTGGTACGCTCGCGCCTTTACGATGCCGGTTGTTTCCTGCTGTCTTCGCGGAAGGGTGGCCTGAGAGGCGAGTACCACGAGCCGAACCCCGAACTCGGCTTTCACAACTTCGTCACGTCCTTGCTGGCCCGCGCCATCGCCGTAGCTCGCACGCAACCGCCAGGGCCGCCTGCTCCGCCGAAGGTGGAGGCAGGGCCACCATCGGACGAGCCGCCCTCAAAAGACATCTGATCCGTCGAGCCGGGCCAGGACGCGCAGCGCGCCGGGCAGCAGATCGATGTCGAGTTCGCGCACGCCGTCTGCAGGTACGCAGAACAACTCGCCGTCCGTGTGGACGACCAGGGGCGACTCGGAGCGGAGACGGACGCGGCGGCAGCGGCCCAGCCACAGCTTCGGATGGTCGCACGGCAGTCCCCGGCCCAGAAACAAACGCGGCAGAAGGACGGCCAGGTCTCGACGGCGCAGTGGGCCGGCGTGGACGTAGTCGAACCATCCATCGTCCAGCACCGCTGTCGGAGCGACCACGAAGTTGCCCTCACGCTGCCCCAGGGCCAGCGATAGCGCCAGCGTCGGCATCGCGCGCTCCTCTCCCTCGTCGATGCGGACGGTCATCGGCGACAGCTCGTAGCGAAAGCAGACGGTGCGCAGGACGGCGAGACCATACAGGGCCAGCCCTTGCAGCCGGCGGATACGGCGAGATTCCAGCGTGACCAGGCCGTTGAAGCCCAAGCCCAGGCCGTTGACGAAATAACGGCTGCGTCCCGAAGCGCGGACGATTCCGACATCGACGGCACGCGGCCGGATGGCGAGGTCGTCTCGCCGCCACCAGCGCACGTCCAGGCCGAGGCTGCAAGCGTAGTCGTTGGCCGAGCCGGTGGGGACCACGGCCAGGACGACATCGGGGCGCTCGGCCCGGAGCAGGCCGTTGGCTACCTCGTGGACCGTGCCGTCGCCGCCGGCGGCGGCCACGATGGCGAAACCCGAATGAGCGGCCCGGAAGGCCAATTCCTCCGCCTGACCGGCGGCGCGGGTCGGCCAGAAGACGGCGCGCTCCGCCCAGGTCCGGCGCAGGCTGGACAAGCGCTGGGCCGAGCGACCGCGGCCGGATGTCGGGTTGTAGATGACGCACATCTCAGACGCCGACATGATGCGATCTCACGGCACGCGCTGTCCGAGCCTGAAGCGTAAGCGAAGGTTGCCATCTCTTCGCTTACGCTTCAGGCTCGGACAGGATATCGTTAGTCTGGGCGCTCGGGAAGTGATCTCGGATGGATTTGAACCATCGGTCTCCACCATGTCAAGGTGGCGAGCACTCCGCTGCTCCACGAGATCCCGAGAGTCCAGCCGGTAGGAGTTGAACCTACCTCGACCCGCATATCAGACGGGGGCCTCGCCGCTCGGCCACGGCTGGAGAAGCGGAAGGGACAGGACTCGAACCTGCAAGGGCTTTCGCCTCGCCCGCTTTCCAAGCGGGTGCCATCGGGCCAGTTGGCTCGCCCTTCCGATCCAGTACCCTCGGCGGGATTTGAACCCGCGATCTCCGGATTGAAAGCCCGGCGGCCACTCCGCAGGCACCACGAGGGCAGTCGTCAGTATCCTCGGCGGGATTTGAACCCGCGATCTCCACGCTGAGAACGTGGCGGCCACTCCGCAGGCCCACGAGGACGTCAATGGCTCAGGAGGGACTCGAACCCTCAGCATTCCTTGGTTTGAGCAAGGATGGTCTGCCGATTGCCTACCGAGCCGATCCAGTTCGGGGAGTTGGAGTCGAACCAACATCGTCTCGTTCAAAGCGAGACAGCCTACCCTTAGCCGATCCCCGAGAGCGTCCGGACGGCCTGGTCCTTTCCGCCCTGTACACTCTCTAGACGCGCCCTCCCCCGAACGGGTTCACGGATGCCGGCTCCGAAAAGGAAACTTAACGGAAAAGTAATTCCATTCGGCATGGCGTGCCTGGCAAGTGCATCGTAGAATATTCTAGACGAATTGGCGGAACAACGGATGGATCGGGTGAATGATCGCGGATACGGCCGGCCATCCCTCCATCCGCGCCTACCTGCTACCACGTTAACTCAACCTCGTCATACGAATCGGTCGCGTGGGCTTGTCGGGGCCGGTGCCGCGGCCCCTCGTTCTCTCGAAAGGACCTTCGGATGTGGCTGATTAAGGCATCGCTGCGTAACCCCTACATGGTGGCGACGATCGTCTTCATGATCCTGTTCCTCGGGATCATCTCGCTGTCGCAGCATCCCCGTGGACATTCTGCCGGTCTTCAAGTCGCCGGCCGTGCAGGTCATCACCTACTACCAGGGCATGCCGGCCTCGTCGATCGAGAAGACCATCACCAACCGCATCGAGCGCTGGTGCAACCAGTCGCCCGGCGCCGCAACAGGTCGTGTCCAAGTCGGTGCCGGGCGTCAGCATCGTCCGCATCTATTTCCGCGACGACATCGATCCCAACGGCGCCTTGACCATGACCGGCCAGCTGGCCCTGGGCACCCTGCCGACCATGCCGCCCAACACGCTGCCGCCCGTCGTGCTGCCGTTCGATCCGACCGGCACCATGCCGCTGGGCGTCCTCACCGTCAGCAACAAGACCCTCAGCGAGGCCGACGTCAAGGACGTCGGCCGCATCTGGGTGCGCAACAAGCTCGGCTCCGTCAAGGGCTGCGTCGCCCCCGTGGCCGTCGGCGGCAAGGACCGCACCATCCTCGTCTATCTCAAGCCGGCGGAGATGGAGGCGCGGCACCTGTCCGCCACGCGACGTCGTCGAGGCCATCAAGAAGGGCAACATGATGGTGACGCCCGGCATCGCCTACTTCGGCGACAACCAGCTGCTGCTCGACTCCAACATCATGGCCGACAAGATCAGCGAACTGATGGACCTGCCCATCCGCATCGAGCCGGGCAACAACGTCTATCCTGCGCGACATCGGCATGCATCGAGGATTCCTCCACCATTCAAACCTCGCGCGTCCGCATCGCCAGCGAGGAGACCGGCTGGGAGGGCCGCAACCAGGTCTACGTGCCCATCTACCGCCAGCAGGGGGCCAGCTCGCTGGCGGTCGTCGATGACGCTGAAGGCCCACCTCAAGGAGATTCGAGGCCATCTGCCCGGCCGGCACCAAGCTGAACTTCGTCATGGATCAGACGATCTTCGTCCGCCAGGCCATCCACAGCCTGATTCAGGAAGGCATCGTCGGCGCCATTCTGGTGTCGATCATGATCCTCATCTTCCTGGGCAACTGGCGCATGACGCTGATCGCCAGCATGTCGATTCCGCTGGCCCTTCTGGGCGCCATCATCGGCCTGTACGTGACGGGCAACACCATCAACGCCATGACGCTGGGCGGCCTGGCGCTGGCCATCGGCCCGCTGGTGGATGACGCCATCGTCGAGCTGGAGAACAACCACCGCAACTACGGCCTGGGCAAATCGCGTATCCGGGCGGCCCTGGACGGCTGCGCCGAGGTCATGATCCCCGTGCTGGTGGCGACGTTCACGACGAACATCGTGCTGGCGCCGGTGGCCTTGCAGCCGGGCATGGGCGGCTTCTTGTTCCGGCCGCTGGCCCTGGCCGTCGCCTTCGCCATGTTCAGCTCGTTCCTGCTGTCGCGCACCTTCGTGCCGATGATGTGCGCCAAGTTCCTGCCCGACGATCACCGTCGCCGCACCGCCGCGGCGGCCGGCAGCCACACGGCGGCGGCCGGCCACGCCGCGGCGCACGCCGGCCACGGGCACGGACACGACGGCCACGAACCGACCGGCTTCTTCGGCCGCGTTCACCATCGCATCGAGCAGCTTCCTCGACGCCACCACGCAGCGTCGTATCAGAACGCTGCTGACCCGGCCCTGCGTCATCGCTTCCTGGTGCTGGGCTGCGTGCTCGCGCTCTTCGTCGGCTCGCTTCGGCTTGACGCCGTGGATCGGCCGCGAGTTCTTCCCGCAGGTGGACGCCGGCCAGATCACCGTCTACCTCCGCGCCCCCTCGAACATGCGCCTGGACGCCACCACCAAGCGCGTCGCCGAAGTTCGAGCAGTTCATCAAGGACATCATCCCGACGCGACGAGATGGAGATGATCGTCAGCGAGATCGGCCTCGACCCGGATTGGTCGGCGGCGTACACGGCCAACTCCGGCCAGCAGGACGCCGTCGTCCGCATCCAGCTCAACGAGGACCGCACGCAAGAGCTCCCAGGAGTGGGCCGCCGTCCTGCGGCATCGCTTCAGCGAGCAGCCGAAGTTCGCCGACCTGCGCGTCAGCTTCGACACCGGCGGCATGGTGTCCACGGCGCTGAACAACGGCGCCTCCTCGCCCATCGACATCCAGGTCACCGGCGGCTCGCGCGAGCAGGGGCTGGAGATGGCCCGCATGATCCGTAACCGCGTCTCCGGCATCGCCGGCGTCGCCGACGCCCGCGTCTTGCAGCGCCTGGACGCTCCCTACCTGATCATCAACGTCAACCGCACCAAGGCCGCCGAGATCGGTTTGACGCCCGCCGAGGTCATCGAGCAGGCGGTGGCGGCCATGAACTCCAGCATCTCCATCGACCGCAACTTCTGGATCGACGTCAAGAGCGGCAATCAGTACTTCGTGGCCGTGCAGTATCCGGAGAACCCGGCCATGACCCTCAACGACCTGCTCAACGTCGATGCCACGCGGCCCCAAGCAGAAATACCCGGTCAAGCTGTCCAGCCTGGCCAGCTTCAAGCGCCGCTCGGGCGCCGTCGAGATCAACCACGACAGCCTGCAGCGCGTCTTCAACGTGCAGCTGAACCTGGAGGGCCGCGACATCGGCCACGTCGCCAAGGAAATCGAGACGGCCCTGGACGGCATGAAGACCCCAGCGGGGATGCACTGGTCCATCGAAAAAACCAAGGAAGGCACGCACCACACGCTCGTCAAAGACGATAGCGGCGCGGCGGGCGCTCCAAGGCCCCCGGCGGCGACACCCTGGCCGCGGGCATGGCCTGGACGATGCGCGGCGAGTACGAGCGCATGAACGAGTCGTTCGTACAACCTGGCCATCGGCCTGGCCGGCGCTCGGTGCTGGTCTACCTGCTGCAAGTGGCCCTGTTCCGCTCGTGGGTCGGGCCGTTCATCATCATGTTCACGGTGCCGCTGGGACTGATCGGCGTGCTGGCCATGCTGTTCGTCACCAAAACGTCGCTCAACGTGCAGTCGGAAATGGGCGTCATCTTCCTGGTCGGCATCGCCGTCAACAACGGCGTGCTGCTGGTCGAGTTCGCCAACAAGCAGCGCAAGGCCGGACACAGTGTCCGCGACGCCATCATCTCGGCGGCCGGCCTGCGTTTCCGGCCGATCCTCATGACCTTCCTGGCGACGTTCCTCGACCTGATCCCGATGGCGATCGGCCTGGAGCGCGGCAGCGAGGCCAACGTGCCGCTGGCGCGGGCGGTGGTGGGCGGTCTGTTGACCTCCACCTGCCTGACCTTCTTCGTGGTGCCGATCATGTACACGCTGCTCATCAAGGACGGGCCGGACACCGACCTGGACATCGAGGCGGAGTTGGCCGACGAGCCAGCCGCGGTGCCCATCCTGGCCGGCGCCGGCAGTCCCGCCGTCGCCCTGGTCACGACCAATGGCACCGAACATGCCGTCGCCGCGGGCGACGCCGGACGCTAAGGTCCCTCACGCCGCTTGCGGCTTAGCGGGGCAATGACCAACGCGAAGCCGCAAGCGGCCACGATCCCGTGGAACTTCCAACCGAAGGGCCGTCCCTCAACGAACTGGATCGGCCGCGATTAGTCAGGAGACCGACTTCTCATGGACAAAATCATGCCTCGCAGTGGATTGGTGCGGATCAGCCTCGTGCTCATCCTGGTCGTCGCCATCGTCGCCGTCGGCGCGTTTTTCTACTTTGGCGGGTCGAAGCACGCGCCCAGCAACCCCGTCAGCGCCGGGGAAACCAGCGAGCCGGAGCACATCGATATCCTCGTCCGGGCCGTCAAGCCCCATTACGATAAGACCTTCACCATGATCGAGCGCCGGCCCGCCGACGTCGAGCCGTACTATCGGACGAACCTGGAAACGGCCGTGCCCGGCATGGTGTCCATGATCCGCACCGACGCGGGCGACACCGCCAAGAAAGGCGAGGTCCTGATCGAGGTGGACGTGCCCGACCTGAAAGCGAAAACCAAGCAGCAGGAGGCGGCCTGGAAACTGGCGGAGGCCCAGGTCGATCAGAAAAAGGCCGCCGTCAAGACCGCCAAGGCGATGGTGGTGTCCGCCGACGCCAAGATCCGATCGACCACGGCCAAGTTGAAGAGCGACACGGCGTATTACAACTTCCGCGTCAAGCAGGCCGAGCGCTTCAAACAACTGCTCAACGAGCGCAGCATCGACGCGCGGCTGGTCGATGAGCAGGAGGATCGGCGTGAGGCGGCCTTCGAGGCGGTCAACGCCACCAAGGAGGCGGTGGAGACGGCCAAGGCCGAGCAGGTGGCCACGGTCGCCCGCGTCGAGCAGGCCGACGCCGACCTGGAGGAGGCCAAGCGAAAAGTCGATGTCAGCAAGGCCGAGCTGGATTACGCCAAGGCCATGCTCAACTATGCCACCATCAAGGCGCCCTTCGACGGCGTCATCGTCCGTCGCAACGTCGATCCCGGCTTCTTCGTGCAAAACGCGGGCAACGGCCGCGCCGTGCCCCTGTTGACCATCGAGCGCAACGACATCGTGACGGTGATGATGCGCGTGCCAGACAACTTCGCGCCTTACGTCACCCCGCAAACGGAGGCCATCTTCGAGACGACGGCGCTGCCGGGCGTAAAGATCCACGGCAAGGTCACGCGCTTCCCCCCGTCGTTGGTCAATGCCGAGCGCGATCGCACCATGGTGGTCGAGGTCGATTTGTGGAACGGCTCGGCGGAGGAGTACAAGCAGAAGATGGCCGATCCGGAATTCCGCAAAGGTCTCAAGAAGGGCATGCCGGGCGATCCCCGCAACGGAGCGCCGATCCTGCCGGAGATCAAGGGCAAGCTGGGCGCCGGCCGGCAAATGCGCATGCTGCCGGGCATGTTCGGCGAGATGACGCTGATTCTCCGCAAGTTCGAGGACGCCTACATGCTGCCCACCGCGGCGATTGTCATGACGGGCGGCAACTCGTATATCTATGTGGTCAAGGACGGCAAGGCCCACTTGCAGCCCGTCAAGGTGCAGGTCGATGACGGCCGGCTCGCCAAGGTCGAACGGCTCGACGACAATGGCGACGTCCTGGGCGACCTGACGGGCGAGGAGGTCGTCATCATCAGCAACCAGAGCGAGCTGAGCGAAGGCCAGCCCGTCAAGGCGACGGTGGTCACCGATTGGCGTTCGCTGGAGAAAAAGATCGCCCAGAAGTAATCGAGAGCGTCGGTTGTCGAAGCCGCTTGCGGCTTGGCGTTTGCCGCTAAGCCGCAAGCGGCTTTCGTTTTTCCCCCGGTCCAAGGGGAGGTCTCCATGCGCCTGCCCGAACCGCCGCCGGCCCGCTGGGAACTGCATGGACGGATGTTCGGCGCCGGCTTCCGCGTCCATCCGTTGTTCTGGGTGTCCTGCGCACTGCTGGGGGTGGTCTATTACCAGTACCCGGACATTCGCCAGCAAATGGGCGGTCTCGCCGCCTTTTTGCTGTGGATGGCCGCCGCCGTGGCGGCGCTGGCGGTACACGAACTCGGCCACGTCCTCGTCAGTCGTCTGTTCGGCGTCCGTCCGCGCCTTGTCGTCTCGGGACTTGGCGGTCAGCTATTCGGCTTGGAGGAATTAAGCCGTTGGCGGAGAGTGCTGGTCGCGCTGGCCGGGCCGCTCATGAATGCGTTGCTTTTCGGCGCGATGTGGGGAGTGACCGCCCTTCCCTTGCCGCCGGACTGGCGCGTTGCCCTCGCCCCGGCGGTCTGGGTGCTGATGTGGATCAATGCCTTCTGGGGTCTGCTGAATGTGCTGCCCTTGTGGCCGCTGGATGGAGGCCGAATCGCCGTCGAGCTAGGCATGGCCCTTTTCGGCCGGCACGGCCGGACGCTGGCGCTGTTGCTGTCCCTGGCCGTCTCCCTTCTGTTGACCGTCTTCGTCATCGCGTGGATGCGCCTCACCCTCTACCCCTTTGACGACCGCTATACGGTCTATTTCACGTATTTCTGCATTTTGTCGCTGTATTGCTACGTCTTCTGGCTAAGTGCCTTTCGCGCCTTGTGGGACGAATCGGAGCCGCCGAGCGGACAGAAATAACCTGGTCCGAGCCTGAAGCGTAAGCGAAGAGATGACAACCGAAGGTTGTCGTTCTCTTCGCTTACGCTTCAGGCTCGGACGGTCAACTTATCAATGTTTCTCCGCCGCCGGCTTGGTGACGTCCTTGTCCTTGCTCGCCGGTTTGGGGGGCGGGTTATCGCCGAGCATCGTCTCCAGGACGCTGACCAGCGCTTGCAAGCTGGCCTGACCCTCCTTGTCGGCGGCGTGGGTGTGCTCGCGCAGACTGGCGATCTCCTGACGACAACGGTTGATCTCCTGACGGGCCCGCGCCACTTCCTGGGCGGCGGTCTGCGCCTCGCCGCGCGCGGCGAGCACGGTGCGCTCGCGTTCCTCCAGCAGAGCTTGCAAGCCTTGCAGGCGCGCCATCAGCGACTTATTTTCATCTTGCAACTCCGCGATCTTCTGCGATAGGTCGGCGGCCTGGTACTCGGCCAGCTGGTTGTAGCCGGCGAGATTGACCGGGCCGGGCGGCCCACCCGCCGCGCCGGGCGGCGTCGGCCCTCCAGGACCGACCGGCCCGAACCCGCCCTGCGGACGGGAACTGAGGGCGGCGCCACCCGAGCCGACGCCGGCCAATCCCGACGAGCCGATACAGCCGCAGACCAGCAGTCCCGACAGGCCGGACGCCGCCAACACTCGTCGCCATCTCCTCTCCGACATGATTCACCTCTCTCGTCCTCCTCGTTTAGCCGCGACGCGCAGCGGAGCGCGCGCTCCGCTGCGCGTCGCGGCTAAACGGTCGCCGTGTAATGGCAGTGCAGGCGAATGTGCTGCCCGCAGCCGCAGAGAATGTCGATGGCCTGGATCACGTCGCCGCTGCGGACCATCTCGATCCGCGGTTCTCCGCCCTTATCTCCCGCGCTGGCGGGAGAGACAACGGAGGGTTGGCCGGGCACGGCCACGCGCGCCGGGTCGCCGCTGACGCGCACGCAGCCGCCGCGCACCACCGTGCCGACGTGAAACTCCCCCGACCCCTTGCCCCCTTGTTCGCCGTGCATGATTAACCTCCATGAGTCCGCATGTACTCGCCCAGGTGGAACAACGCCGCGCTCAGCAACCGCGACACGCGCGATTCCGACAGATGCACGACTTCGCCGATCTCTTTCAGCCGCAGGTCTTCCAGATAATACAGCGTCACGATCAATCGTTCGCGCTCCTCCAGGGCGGCGAGCGCCTCGACCAGCAAACGTTTCTCTTCTTCCTTCTCCGCCAGCAGGTCCGGGCGGCGCGGATCGTCCAGGCGCGTGCCGATCGGCTCGCCGTGTTCCTCCCACGACAGCAGGCGCGTCATGCGGACGGCGGCCAGGCAGTCGGCCACCTCTTCTTCGCTCAGGCCGGTGGCCTGCGCCAAGGCTTGCGTCGTCACCGGCGGCGGCAGGGCGTCGTAGGCGCGGCGGACACGGGCCACTTGCCGGAGCACCTGCTGCGGCAGCGGACAGTTGCGCCGCAGTTCGTCGAGGACGGCGCCGCGAATGCGCGTATAGGCGTAGGTCTTGAACTGCGCGCCGCGCTCCGGGTCGAAATGGTGGGCCGCCTCAACCAGGCCGAGGACGCCCGCCGATTCCAGGTTCTCCACGTCCACGCCGGGCGGCAGCTCGGCCACCAGCTTGCCGACCAGGTGCCGTACCAGCGTCAGATGTTCGAGGATGAGCCGGTCGCGCCGGCCCTTCTGGGCGATGGCATCATAAGCCTGCAGTGCTTGCTGCATGTCCCCTCACCCCACGAGAAATTCACCAACGACTCACGCCGACGCCCGCGCCGGCAGAACGGCCGCCGACCCCGGCCCGAGGTCTTCCGGCTTGAGCATGGCCACCGGCTCCAGCAGCAGATCGCCGGGCACCTCCTGATAGGCGATCACGGCCAGGTCCGGCAGGCCGCGCATCAGGGCGTGGCGCAGCGGCCGGCGCAGGCTGCCATCGGTCAACAGGGCGACCTCCTGTCCGCGCGCGCTGGCCTTGCGCCATTCGTTGAGCAGGAACACGATCAGCTTTCTCCAGCCGTCCCGGATCGAGGACCAGCGTCTTGTCGTGCAGCTGCACGCCGCAGCTCCATCTCCAACCGCGGATCGAGGACGACGGCATGCAGCCGGCCCTGCTCGTCGCGGTAACGGTCGCACAGGACGCGGCCGAGGTCGGCCCGGATGCGCTCGGTCAACTCAACCGGATCCTTCGTCGCCGGTGCATGATGGGCCAGCCCCTCCAGGATGCGCGGCAGGTTCGAGATCGGCACGTGTTCCTCCAGCAGCAGACACAGGATGCGGTGCAGCGTGCCCATCGTCAGCACGTTGGGCAACAGTTCATCGACCACGGACGGATTCGATTCGCGGGCCTTGTCGATGAGCAGCTTGAGGTCCTCGCGGCTGAACAGCTCGTGAGCGTGCTTGCGGACGATCTCGCCGAGGTGCGTGATGAGTACGCTGGGCGCATCGACGACGGTGAAGCCGCCCAGCTCGGCGCGTTGGCGGTCGTTCTCGCTGATCCAGCGAGCGGCCAGGCCGAAGGCCGGATCCTTGGTCGCCTCGCCTTCGAGCTGGATGTGTGTCTTGCCGGGGTCGATGGCCAGCAGGCGCTCCGGCCGCAGTCGGCCGCGCGCCACCTCGCGGCCGCCGATGAGGATGCGATAGGCGTCCGGCTTCGAGCTGGATGTTGTCGCGCAGACGGATGGGCGGCACCCACAGGCCGTTTTTGCGCGCCAGGTCGCGGCGCAGGCCGGCGATGCGGTCGAGCAGGCCGTTGCCGCGACGCGGATCGACCAGTGGGATGAGCCGAGCGCCGATCTCGACCGTGGCGCGGTCGGTTTGCAGGAAATCGTCGAGGTGCATCTCCGCCGGCTTGGCCGGGCTTGACGGCTCCTTCCCCTTGGCCGGCGCCGCCGGCGCCGGCGCTGTCAGACGGCGGGCGCCGAAGTACAGCAGCACGGCCAGGCCGGCGAACGGCAGCATGGGCAAGCCCGGCGTCAGGGCCAGGCCGAGCAGGATCAGGGCGCCGACGAACAGAGGTCGAGGATTCATCGTCATCTGGGCGCCGATTTCCACACCCAGGCTGGTCTGCGTCGTCGCCTTGGTCACGAGCATACCGGAGGCCGTGGCGATGATGAGGGCCGGCACCTGCGAGATCAGACCATCGCCGACGGTGAGGATCGAGTAAGTCCGAAAAGATTGCGCGATGCTCATGTTGCGCGTCAGGCCGAGGACGAAGCCGCCGACGAGGTTGATGGCCGGTGATGATGAGGGCGGCGATGGCGTCGCCGCGCACGAACTTGCTGGCCCCGTCCATCGCCCCGTAAAACTCGGCCTCGCGCAGCAGCTGCTGCCGGCGCCGCCGCGCCTCGGCCTCGTCGATGGCGCCGGAGTTCAGCTCGGCGTCGATGGCCACCTGCTTGCCCGGCATGGCGTCGAGGGTGAAGCGCGCCGCCACTTCCGAGACGCGGCCGGCACCCTTGGTGATGACCACGAACTGAATGATGATGAGGATGAGGAAGATGACCAGGCCGACGACGAGGCTGCCGCCGACCACGAAGCCGCCGAACGTGGCGACGATGTGTCCGGCGCTGCCCTTGAGCAGAATGAGCCGCGTCGTGGCCACGTTGAGCGCCAGCCGGAACAGCGTCATGAGCAACAGCAGCGACGGAAACACCGAGAAATCGAGAGCCTTGCGTGGCGCCGAGCGTGACGAGCAGCAGCAGGATGGTCAGGCCGAGGTTCAACGCCAGCAGCAGGTCGAGCAGCGGCGGCGGCAGCGGCACGAGCAGGACGACCAGCACGCCCAGCAGCGCGACGGAGAGCACCAGCTCGCTCCGCTGCGCGAAGGGCAGGTTGGAATCGCCGGAAAGTGCCATTGCCTTGGCCATAGGGACACTCTTCACCCTCAATAACTTCGTTTAGCCGCGACGCGCAGCGGAGCACGGGACTGCCGCGCTCCGCTGCGCAGTCGCGGCTAAACGAAATGATTGTCACGCTACACCCCGCAGCCGATACACGTACGCCAATACCTCGGCGACGGCGTGATACAGCGCCGCCGGAATCTCCTGACCGATCTGCACCGCCTTGTACAGCGCCTGCGCCACCGGCTTGCGCTCCACCACGGGAACGCCGTGCCGCCGCGCCGTCTCGACGATGCGGCGAGCGACGTGGCCCGCGCCCTTGGCCACGACACGCGGCGCCGCCAGCGCCCCCTTGTCGTAGCGCAGGGCGATGGCCAAGTGCGTCGGGTTGGTGATGACGACTGTCGCTCGTGGCACGTCGACGCATCATGCGTCGCTGGCTCAATTCGCGGCCAGCTTGCGCATGCCGCGCCTTGACCTGCGGATCGCCCTCCTCGCGCTTGATTTCTTCCTTCAGCTCGTCCCGCGTCATCCGCAGCGACCGTCTCGAAGCGCAGCCGCTGCAAGACGTAATCGACCACGCCGACCACGACGAAGGCGGCGGCGACGATCAGGCCCAGACGCAGGACGATGTCCCACGTTTGACTGGCGGCGCCGGCCAGGTCGTGCCGGTCCAGCTCGGCGAGGCGGGCGAAGCGTCCCTTGATGAGCAACACCGCCAGCACAGCGGTAACGCTCGCCTTGGCAACGGCCACCCCGCCGCGCAGCAGCGCCGCCAGCGAGAACATGCGTCCCAGCCCAGCCATCGGATCGATGCGCTCCCAGTTCGGCGCCGCCAGTGCCGGGCGTGACCGCGAAAGCCGACCTGCCCGACCATCACGGCCAGGGCGGCCACGAACAGCACGCCGAGCAACAGCCCCATCAACTGCAACCCCCGCGTCAGACAACGCGGTCAGCAACTCATGCGTCTGCTCCGGTCCCAGCTCGTGGACGGCACAGCGCAGCACCCCCTGCCGCACCGTCTCCAGCAAGCCGGCCCCCAGCGTCCGCGAGCCGAACCACAGCACGCCGACGGCGGCCAGAAGCAGCAGTCCGGTCGTCAGTTCCGTGCTGACGGCGACGCGGCCCTGCAACCGGGCTTCCTCGCGCCGGCGCGGCGTCGGGGCTTCCGTCTTGGACTGGTCGAAGTCTTCCGCCATGCAGGTACACCAACCGTTCCATCAAGGCGCTCAGGCTGCGCCAGCGTCCGCACCAGGGCGGCGACGAAGTCGGGCAGAGCACAAACACCGCGGCCAGGCCGATGCCGACGCGCAGACCGAAGCCGACCGAGAAGAGGTTCATCTGCGGCGCCGCTCGCGTCAGCAGGGCCAGCACGACCGAGGTGAGGAACAGGACGGCGCCGACCGGGGCGGCCAACATCAGTCCCCATTCCTGGGCTTGCCCCAGTCCCGTCACCATCGACCCGCGGACGACAGCCCCGACCAGCCGCCGAGGGGGACGCGCAGAAACGTGCTGTGCAGGGCCGCCAGAAACAGGTGATGTCCGTCGAGTCCGAGGAACAGGACGCCGGCCAACATCTGAAAGAGCTGGGTGACGACGAGCGACGGGTTCGTCGCTCGCCGGATCGGACTGCGCGGCCAGGGCCAGGCCCATTTCCTGTCCCAGGTAATCTCCCGCGATCTGCACCGGCAGCAGGACCAGGCCCATCGACGTAACCGAGGAAAGCACCCAGCACGGTCTCCTTTATCAGCACGAGGGCGAACGCCACCCACGACACCGGGCCGTCACTCGTGAGGCTCGCCGGCGCCGCCGAGCCGCCGAGCAGCATGAAGTACAGCACGGCCAGCGCCACCGACAGGCCGACCTTGACGGTGCGCGGCGTCGTGGCGCCGCCCAGCAGCGGCAGCACCGCCACGAAGGCGCCGACCCGCGCCAGGATCAGACTGAACGACAGCACCAGCGTTTCGATCACCGGCCCACCCCCGCGGCGCGTTCGAGCATGCGCATCGTGAAATGGATGGCGAGCTGCATGGTCCACGGCATCGCCAGCACCAGGACCAGCCCCGCCGCCAACAGGCGCGGCACGAAGCGCCAGCGTCTGCTCCTGGATGCTGGTGATCGCCTGCAAAATGCTGACGAGGAGGCCGACGAGGAGGCTGGCGGCCAGCGTCGGCAGCGCCAGCAGCAGGGCCGTGTACAGCAGATCGCGGCCAATCTCGATGACTTGTGCCATCGACATGAGAGCGTCCCTTTCCTGCTCTCCCCTCTCCCCCGCTTCGGGGGAGAGGGGTAGGGGGTGAGGGGGCGGCGTCTC
Organism: uncultured Planctomycetota bacterium; assembly: GCA_963849325.1. Taxonomy (GTDB): domain Bacteria; phylum Planctomycetota; class Planctomycetia; order Gemmatales; family Gemmataceae; genus JAJPHU01. The sequence goes on from CAWKHF010000001.1 coordinate 528,749, forward strand.
CCCCTCACCCCCTACCCCTCTCCCCCGAACGGGGGAGAGGGGAGAACAATCAACCGAAACTCATGCTCAGCGCTCGCGCCACCAGGTGCCAGCCGTCGGCCAGCACGAACAGAAGGATCTTGAACGGCGCCGAGATGATGACGGGCGGCATCATCATCATGCCCATCGCCGTGAGGATGCTGGCCACCACCAGGTCCACCAGCAGGAACGGCACATAAATGCAGAAGCCCATGATGAACGCCGTCTTCAGCTCGCTGATGACGTAGGCCGGCACCAGGACGTGCCAGGGCGTATCCGCGGGCTGCTGCAACGATTTCAACCCGGCCAGGTGGATGAAGAGCGCCAGATCCTGTCGCCGGGTGTGTCGCAGCATGAACTGGTGCAGGGCGGCGCCGCCGGCGCGGGCGGCCTCCACCCCGCTAATCGTCTTGTCCAGATACGGCGTGACGGCCTTGGCGTTGATCTCGTCGAGCGTCGGCCCCATGACGAACAGGCTCAGGAACATCGACAGGCCCAGAAGGACGGTGTTGGGCGGAATGTCCTGCGACGTGACGGCCCGGCGCACGAACGACAGGACGATGATGATGCGCGTGAAGGGCGTCAGGCACACGAGCAGCGCCGGCAGCAGCACCATGCCGCCCAGAAACAGGGCCGTCTGCAACGGCGCGGACAGGTTCTGCAAACCGCCCGACTCGCCGAGGCGCTCGACCACCGACAGCGGATCGGCCATGACGACTCCCTTCCACCACGAACAACGCCCCGTCCACTCAGGCCGCTTCCGCGCTCTCGTTGGCCGGCTTTTCCAGTTCGGCCAGCGTGCCGTCGAAGGTTGGCGGCAACGTCAGCAGCGCCTTGAGTCCCGCCGGGTCCACCCCGGCGAGCACCTTCGTCTCGCCCGCCTGGAGTAGATAGACCGAGCAGCGACCGCCCAGCACCAGAGCTTCGACGACACGCAATTGTTTGTTCTCACCCGGCGGCCCAGCCAGCGGCCGTACCCAGCGCTTGCCGATCCAGAGCGTGATCCCACACAGTATAAGGACAAAAATAGTCCCTAGAGTGAGGCGCAGAAACATCGCTTGTGGCGAGGGCACGTCCGGCAGAGATGGCGGCTGATACTCCAGCAAGTTCTTCTCCGCCGTCGGCGGAGGCGCGGGCACGGCCGCCGCCGGCACCTCGGCGCTCTTGTTCAGGCTGCGCGGCAGGAAAATGCCGCCGGCCGTGGCCACGAGGCCGAGCACGCCTAGCACCAGCCAGCTCGGCAATCCGCCCTTGCGCGTCGCACCCTTGTCGGATGGGACCATGATCTGCATACTCCGAACCGTCCGCACCGCGAAGCCGAGGAAATCGGCTTCGCCGGCCGGCAGACAGGGGTATTGCAGACTATCGTCCCGAAGAAGGGCAAACCTTGAGGAGCTTTCCGAATGGGAGGGGAATAACGAATATGCCGTCAAGCGGTGAGCGGCCCGCTTCGATCATTGCTTGCTGCCGTCCACGTTGGCCGGCGTCCGCCGCAGTCCCTTCAGCTTCTCGACCAGCTGGGCCGCCAGGCCGGCGTCGGTCAACTCGGCCAGCACCTTCGCCGCTTGCCTCTCCTGCATCAGTCCGAGCACCTTGACCGCCGTGTCCATCTTGCCCGTGTCCGCCAGGTTCTGCAAAATCTTGGCCGCGCTCTCCGGCGCCATCGAATTGTACATGCCGCTCATCTTCTTCAAATTGTCGTGCTCTTCCTTCTGGAGTTGCAAGACCCGTCCTTCCATCTCCTGCGTATTTCGGCTGATTTTCTGGCGTTCCTCATCGAGATTGCTGCGCTGCTTCTCGACGCCCTGGATGGCCTCGTTCAACGCTTCCAACTCGCTCTTGACCTGCGTGCGCAGCTCGTCGAGGGCGGAGCGTTCGCCGCGGATGTCTTCCTGGATCAGCTCGATTTGCTTCTTGCGCGGCCAACTGTTCCTCGCGCTCGCGCACGGCGGCGAGACGGGTACGCAGCTCGCTGGTCATGCGGGCGATTTCCTCGGTGCCGGCGTTGTAGGTGGGACGAACGGCGGCGCGCGGGGCGGCGTCGCTTGCGCCGGACTCGTGGGCCGGCTCGGCGGCGGCGCTCGGCTTGCCGCTGTCGTGGGCCTTGACCTCGATTTTCTCCGTCTTCTCCGGAGCGTGGCCGTCGGTTCGGCTTCTGTTGCCAGAAATACGACACCGACGCCGACACCGCGAACAGGACCAGGCTCGTCGCGCCGACGATCAGCAATTGCTTCATGGCTCGCCTCCTTCCGGGGCGTCGGGACTGCCGAACGGTCCCGCGTCCTGTGCCGCCAGCCAGCGCTGCAAGCCCAGCTCATCCAGATTGTTTTGCTGCTGCCGGGCCGCTTCTCGACGATAGTTTTGCCATTCGCGCGCGCGGAGGGCGCGCAGCGCCTCGGCCTCCAGGGAAGCCTGTATACGCAGACGGTCGGCTTCCTGCAACAGCTTCTCGGCCTCGTCGGCCTGTCGCCGAGCCGCGTTCAGCCGTTCGCCCAGGGCCATCGTCTGCTCGTAAGGGATCTGCCAGGTCCCCAGGGCCGCCGCCTCGCGCAGCCGCGCCGCTGCGGACGCGGCCGTGCGGGTCATCTGCTCCTCGATCCGCGCGCACTCGGCTCGCGCTTCCTCCCACCGCGCCCGCGCCTGCTGTTGCCGTACCTCGGCCAACCGCTCGCGCTGTTCCTTCAGCGCCAACACACGCTCCAGGCGGAAATGAAATCGCTTCATCGATAAACCACCGCATCAAAACGGCCATGCCGCCGCGATCTTCTCCATCCGCTCGCGTGTCTCGGCCAGGGTGTTGCGCTCGCCGACGCCTTGACGCAAGAACGCCAGCACCGACGGCATCAGCTCGATGGCGCGATCGACCTGCGGGCTGCTGCCGCGCGCGTAGGCGCCGATGCGGATGAGGTCTTCCGCCTCGGCATGGATGGCCAGGATCTCGCGCACCTTGCGGGCCGCCTGCTGATGGTCGGCGTCCGTCACTTCGCGCGCCACGCGGCTGATGCTCCGCGCGATGTTGATGGCCGGGTAGTGGCCGCGCTCGGCCAACCGGCGGTCCAGGACGATGTGGCCGTCGAGCAGGCCGCGCGTCGCGTCGGCGATCGGCTCGTCGAGGTCGTCGCCATCGACCAGTACGGTCAGGATGCCGGTGATGCTGCCGGAGGCGGCGTTGCCGAGTTGCTCGACCGTGTTGGCCAGCACCTGGAACACCGACGGCGTGTAGCCGCGCGCGCTGGGCGGCTCGCCCAGCGCCAGGCCAAGTTCGCGCTGGGCCATCGCCAGGCGCGTCAGGCTGTCGAGCAGAAACAGCACGTTGGCAGCCGCGAGCGCGGAAGTGGTCGGCCATGGTGATCGCCACCTGCGCCGCGCGGCGCGCAGCAGCGGCGCCTGGTCGCAGGTGGCCACCACGACCACCGACCGCGCCAACCCCTCCGGCCCGAGGCAGTCCTCCAGGAACGAGCGCACCTCGCGGCCACGCTCGCCGATGAGGGCGAGGACGTTGACGTCGGCGCGCGAACCCTTGGCGATCTCGCCCAGCAGCGTGCTCTTGCCGACGCCGCTGCCGGCGAAGATGCCGAGACGCTGGCCCTGGCCGCACGTCAGCAGGGCGTCGATGGCGCGCTGCCCGGTGACGAACGGTCGGCGGATGCGCGCTCGCTCCAGCGGCGGCGGCGTGCCGCGCCGCACCGGCAACAGGTCGCAGCCGCTCAGCGGGCCACGACCGTCGAGCGGCCGGCCCAGCCCGTCCACGATGCGGCCCAGCAGCCCGTCGCCCACCGGCGCGATCAGACCACGGCCCAGGTGCGTCACGCGCATGCCCGAGTGGACCTCCTCGGCATGTTCGTAAGGGACGACGTAGGCCACGCCACTCTGAAAGCCGATCGCCTCGGCCAGCAGCGATCCGCCGTCGCCGGTGTCGATGGCGCACTGATCGCCGACCGCCGCCGGCAGGCTGCACGACAACAGCAGCCCGGTGGCGCTGCGGAGCACGCCGCTGGTGCGAAACAGATCGTGCCGGACGATGTCACGGCGCAGACGAGCCAGGTCCAGATCGAGCATGACCGGCGCTCCAGAGAAGATGCTGGCGCAGCTCGGCCAGCTGGTTGGCCAGGTCGGCGAGGACGTGGATCTCTCCCGCCTCGGCTCGGCAGCCGCCGCGTTTCAGCGTCGCGTCGGCCTCGATGCGCAGCGCCGGCTCCCGCGCCGGCAACAGCGGCTGATCCGCGAGTCGGCGCCGCAACAGGGCCAGGTCTTCGGGGTGCAAGTACACCGTCATCGCCGGCGCCGCCGGCAGACGCGCCACGGCTTGCCGCACCATCTCCTCGATGGGGAAGTCGCCGGCTTGTAGTTTGTCGAAGACGAGCCGACCGGCGACCGCCACCGCCAGCTCGACCGCTGCTTGCCGCATCTCGGCGAGCAAGGAGTCGTGCCGCGTCGCCAGACGCTCCGCCGCGCCACGCAACTCCGCCAGCACCTGCTCGATCCTTTGTCGTTCCTCTGCGCCTCCCGCTCGGGGTCCGGTTGGACCCGCGGCGCCGGAACCGCGACGGCAGGCACCGGCGGCAGAGGGAGCTGACGGCCGGCGCGGACGACATGGCGCAGGCGCGGCGGCGAGCGAAAGGTGATCTCGAACACGCGCATGCCGGACCTCCATCCGCCGCTGCCGGGCTAGTGGGAAATCACTCGTCCATCATCAACTCGCCCGCCTGATCGAGACGTTGGATCACGTCCACCAGCGCCTTCTGCGCCTGCCGCACCTGGGCGAGGGGCACCATGCCCAAAAACGCCATTTCCTCGGTCAGCGTCTCGCGCGCCCGCTTGGACAGGTTGTTCAGCACCTTCTCGCTGATGGCCTCGGTGGCGCCCTTGAGGGCCACGCCGAGCGTCTTGGAATCGATCTCGGACAGCAGTTTTTGCATCGAGCGATCGTGGATGCGCAGCAGATCCTCGAACTGATACAGCAGTTCCTTGACGTGCCGGGCCATGTCCGGCTCGTTCTCCTCCAGGGCGGCGAGCACTTCCATGCGCTCGGTCTTTTCCAGGCAGCGCAGCATGGCGGCCATCTTCTCGTACTTGGCGTCGGCGCGGGTGTCGCCGCGATTGCCGGCGAGCGTTCGGCTCTTTTGCACCAAGGCGCGAGCGATGCGTTCGAGCAGGTCCGGGGGCGTGGCACCGAGCCGGCTGAGACGCACCGAAACGTCGCGGCGCATGTCCGGCTTGAGCTGGCGGAGGACATCGCCGGCCTTCTCCGCCGACAGGCAGTTGAGCACCAGCGAGACGGTGTGCGCCTGCTCGCCCTGTAATACCGCGGCCAGCATGTCGGGCGAGAAGCCCGTCAGCGCCCGCACGGGATCGGCGGGCAACGGCCCCATCTCCGGGACCGGAATTTCCGCGTCGGACGGCGGACGGTAGGCGGCAAGTTGTCGCGGCGTCGGCGCACCTCCGGGGGACGCGGGATCGACGTCCGGTTGCCGCAGCATCTCCTCGAATTCGCGGACCACGTCGCCCAGGTCGTCGGGCTTTTCGCTCTGCCGGCGCAGCTTGTCCAACTCCGGCCGCAGGCGGGCGCCGCGCGCCGGCCCAGCTCGGCCAGCACTTTCTCCGCCGTCTCCGCCGGCAGACTGTGCAGCAGAAGGGCGGCTTTCTCGATCCCCGTTCGCGTGGCCATGCCCGTCATCCATCCTCGATTATGCCGCCGCCTGTGCGGCCGGCTGCTCCGTCGCCGTCTCCGCCTGGTCGATCCAGCTGGGCCAGCGCCTTGGCCAATCGCTCGGGTTCCTTCCTGCGCCAGCTCGGCCAGCACATCGCCCTCCGGCCGCTCCTCGCCGGCTGGAGACGGGGCCGGCGCCTTCGGTCGCAGACGCCGGTAGTAGAGCACGCCGATCAGCAGCCCCACCAGCGACCGCCACGCCCAGCGAGCGTTGCGGGCCAGCGACAAGTACCAGCGCCATGCGCTGCGCCTGCTGATACTCCGCCTCGACGCCCTCCAGCGTCGCTCCGCTGGCCAGCTTGACGTCGTTGACCTTGATCTCATCGCGGCCCTTCTTGAAGCCGACCGCCTGCTTGATGATCTCCTCCGCCTCCGTCACCGTCAGGCCCGGCCCGGCGGCGCCGTCCGGCCGCGATAGGTCGAGCAGGGCCGCCACCGTCAGCCGTTCGACGTTGCCGCGCCCCTCCTCCATCTCCTGCTCGATCTTCGTCGCCCGCCATTCCGAATCGGTGTTTTCTTCGTTGTCGTTGCTGTGGTGCGTCGCTGCCGTGGACGCCGCTGCTCCGCCTTGCCCGGCAGGTTGCTGACCGCGCCGGCCGTGCCTCGGTTGGCCGGCGTGCCCGTGGTGGACTTGCGATTGGTGATCGTCTCCTTGACCAGCACGCGCTGCTCGGGATCGTAGGTCTCGTTGTTCGTCTTCTGGCGCTGGAAGTTGACCTCGGCCGTCACGCGCACCACGGCCCGGCCGGGACCGAGCACCTGGGACAGCATCTCCTCGGCGCGCGTGGACAGGTAGGTCTCCATCTCGCGGCGATACTCCATCTGCGTCGTCACCGGCGCCGGCGTGTCGCCGTGCGTCTCGCTGAGGACGCGGCCGCTCGTGTCCACCAGCGTCACGTTCTCCGCCGTCAGTCCCTCGACGCTGCGCGACACCAGGGCGACGATGCCCTGCGCCGTGCTGCGCGACAGCACGGCGCCGGGCTTGAGCTTGAGGACGACGCTGGCCGTCGCCGGTTTCTGCTCGCGGACGAACGGCGTCGGCTCCGGCCGCACCAGATGCACGCGCGCCTGCACGACCGGCTCGACCTGCATGATGGTCCGCGCCAGCTCCGCTTGCAGAGCGCGATCGAGGTTGACGTGCTGCAAGAACGGCGTCATGCCCACGTTCATTTCGTCGAACAGCTCGAAGCCCTTGCCCTTGCTGGGCACGCCCTCCACGGCCAGGTCGAGACGCAGCTGATGGACGCGCTCGGCCGGCACCAGGATCGTTGTCCCGCCCGCGCCGAGGCGAAACGGCACACCCTGGGCTTGCAGCTTGGCGGTGACGGCGCCGGCGTCCTCGGCGCCGAGGCCGGAATACAGCACCTGATAATCGGTCTGGAAGGCGAAGAAGCCGACGGCCAGGACCACCGCCACGCACACGCCGGCCAGGACCAGCAGGGCGATGCGGCGCGGCCGGCTCATGCCCTGGTAGATGGCGCGCAACTGTTCGAGCAACTGACGAACAAATCGCATGGCCGTGGACCTGAGTCTAACTCTATTCGTTTAGCCGCGACGCGCAGCGGAGCGCGAGACCTCGCGCTCCGCTGCGCGTCGCGGCGAAACAAGGGATTTCTACACCTGCATCCGCATGATTTCCTGATAGGCGTCGCTGAGCCGATTGCGGATCTCCAGCACGAGATGGAAGCTCAGGTCCGCCTTGGCCATCGACAGCATCACGTTATGCACGTTGTCGGCCTTTCCGGCGGCGAGGTTGTGTACCGCCTGTTCCGCATGGGCCTGCTGCGCGCCGGCATCGCCGAGGAAATTCGTGAGCAAGCGAGCGAAGCCGCCCGCGCCCGAACCCGGCACCGGCGCGGTCCCGCCACGCATACTTGCGGCCGCGCCGCTCGACGCGGCGGAGGATACGGGAGATAGGTTCATGTCTTCATCCTCGCATGATTAGGTCCAACCACCGGGTCATCCGCCCTGGCCGCGCAGCAGGCTGTACGACTGCTCGGTCATCTGGCGGAAGAATTGCATGGCCCGCAGGTTGGCCTCGTAGGCCCGGCTGGCCGTAATCATGTTCACCATCTCGACGGGCAGATCGACGTTGGGCATGCTCACGTAGCCGTCCTTGTCGGCGTCGGGATGGCCGGGGTTGATGGACGCGGTGAAAGTCGGACATGTCGTCGGCGATGCCCGTGACCTGCACGCCGCCCACAGGGGCGGCGGCGGCGCCGCGGCCCGCGCCGCGACGCACGCTCTGGTTGAGCACCGCCGAAAAGACCACATCCTGGCGCCGATACGGCCCGCCGTTGGCCGAGCGCGTCGAAAAGGCGTTGGCGATGTTGTTGGCCACCACTTCCAGACGCAGCCGCTCGGCGGCCAGGCCCGACGAGCTGATGTCCGCCGCGGCGAACAGAGGGTTTCCGTGCATGAAACATCTCCTGCGAGCGCCAGAGGTTCAGTGCCCCGTGATGGCGCTGCGCATCATGTTGATGCGGCTGGTCAGCATTTGCGCGGCCATGCTGAAGGCAGCGAATTCTTGTTCAGATTGCCCAGCTCTCGATCGAGGTCCACCGTGTTGCCGTCCTGCCGGGCCACGCCGCCCTGGGCCTCGACCACGCGCGGCGCGACCTGCAACGCGCCCTTCTCTCCCTGTTTGCCCAAGGCCCGCGCGAAAGCGTCCTCGAAGGACACTTCCCGCTGGTGGTAGCCGGGCGTGTTGACGTTGGCGAGGTTCTGCGAAATGACGCGATGGCGCAGCTGGGCCACGTCCATCAGGCGGGCCAGCAGGTCGGATTGAGGGATGGTGAGACTCATGCCGGTTGTATCGGTCGTAGCCGCCGCCGACCTTGAACCGTTCCGTCGTCGCATCCTCCGCGAGCGACCGGCTGCTCTCGGGCGGAATGAGGCGAGTGCGCGAAAGCCGTCAAGTGCGCGGACGCCCGGCGTCGATAAGAAGGCGCTGTGTCCTCGGCTATCGACAAGGAGCGTCCATGGACACCGGAACCATCGCTCGGCGCCTTGCTGGGCTTCGCGTTCATCGCCACGGCCATCCTCATGCACGGCAAGCTGTCCGACTTCGTGGACGTGCCCGGCGCCCTCGTCGCCTTCGGCGGTTCGTTCTCGGCGCTGTTCATTTTCTTCCCCGCCAAGAAAGTGCTCGGCGTCTTCGGCGTGGTCAAGAACTGCGTCCTGCACAAGCTGCCCGACCCGCGCGCCGAGATTCGCCGCCTGACCGACCTGGCCACGGTGGCGCGGCGCGACGGCTTGCTGGCCCTGGAAAAACGCTTGCCGGAAGTCACCGACCCCTTCCTCATCCGCGGCCTGGAGATGGTCATCGACGGCACGTCGCGGGAGAAGGTCGAAGAGGTGCTGCAAATCGAGTTGCAGTACATCGAGGAGCGGCACGCCGTCGGCAAGAAGATGTTCGACCAGCTCGGCGCCTCGCTGCCGGCCTTCGGCATGGTCGGCACGCTCATCGGCCTGATCCAGATGCTGCACGAGCTGGACGATCCCAGCAAGATCGGGGCCGGCATGGCCGTGGCGATGGTCACGACCTTCTATGGGGCCTTCGTGGCCAACATGATCTTTCTGCCGCTGGCCGGCAAGCTGGAGAACCGCAGCAAGGAGGAAGCCCTGCTCCGCGAGCTGATGATCCAGGGTCTGGTGGCCCTGATCGAGGGCGAAGCGCCGCGGTCGATGGAAGCCAAGCTCAAGGCCTTCCTGGCGCCCAAGGCGCGGAAGATCGAGGTCGAGACCGAGGCCGCGTAACCCAGAGGCGCTACCATGTCCACGCATCCGCACGCCGAAGCGGAGGCCGGATCGCCGCCGGACCACCACGAAAAGCACGAGGCCGAGCACGTTGGCGGCCATCACGGCGGACGGGGCCAACACAAAAAAGGCCACGGCGATCACGGCGGCCACGGCGGAGGCGGGCACGGCGGCAGCTGGATCGTCACCTACAGCGACATGATCACGCTGCTGATGGCCTTCTTCATCTGCATCATCACCTTTGCCTCGAAAGAAACCGAGAAATTCGATCCCAAAAAGGACTCGCTCATCGGCAACGCGGGCGGCTCCGGCATCGCCAGCACCGCTTCCAAGGGCACGTTGGAGCAGGACTCGGCCGTGTGGCGCCTTCGCATCCGCCAGGCGCGAGCCAGCGAATCCGGGGCGGAAATGGCGCCGCTGTACCAGAACCCCTCGCTGCAAACGACCGCCCACATCCTGCAAGCCCTGGACGAGGCCGAAGCAGGGCGGATGCGCGACGACTTCGCCGTCCGTCTGCCGCGCAGCCTGCTGTTCGAGAAAGACGATCGGCTGTCGTCCTCCGGCGTGCGTCTGCTGCATGCCTTGGCCGTCAACCTGCGCGATCTGCCCTACGATCTGCAATTCCAGGTCGGCCGCGACGACCACGTCGGGCAAGCGGTCAAGCTGTGCGGTTTCCTGGCGTCGCAGGAAGGGTATGAGCCGGCCCGGCTGGCCGTCGGCGGCCGGCCGCCGCGGGCCGGCGACGGCGATACCATCTGGCTCGTCCTGGTCCGGCAATTCTGAAGGGCGTCTCCATGAAACGCAAGCGAGCCGGCGGACACATCAACACCGAAGGTTGGATGATGTCCTACGCGGACATGGCCACCATCCTGCTGGCCATGTTCATCGTCCTGAGCACGCTGGGCAAGGACCAGACCGGCATCAGCCTGGCCAACGGCACCGGCTCGTTCGTCAACGCCATGAGTTCCTTCGGCCTGGCCGGCCTGTTCCGCACTTCCGCCCGGCCCATCCCCATGAACAACCCAACGCCCCATTATCTCTATCATCCTCCGCCGACGAGGACAGCGGCCCGACGCGACCGCCGCCGCGTCATCGACGGCGAGGAGGAGCACCTGCAGCGCTTCTTGCGCGAACTCCAGCGTCAGTTTCCGGTCGAGCGTCCGTCGCGGCAGGTCGGCCAGGTGATCGATCGACCTGTACGAGCCGCTGCACAAGGAAGCACCCTACCTGGCGCCGCGCCACCTCGACGTACTCGATCAGGTGCGGCCGCTGCTGGAACGATCGAGCTTTCGCCTGTACCTGGTGGTGTGGACGCCGACGCCGAGTCCGTCGGCATGGACGCGCACCGCCGTCCTGGCTCGCCTGGTCGCCGCCGAGTTCGCCGCCAACTCGCACCTGCGGCCAGCCGCTGGCGAACGTCTCATCCCGCTCGCCCAGCCCTGGCGCTACCGCGACATCCGCCGGCCGGTCCTGTCGCTGGTCGTCGTCAAGACGGAGGAATAGCCGCACCTGTTCTCGTTTCGCCGCGACGCGCAGCGGAGCGCGGGATGCTCCCGCGCTCCGCTGCGCGTCGCGGCTAATCGGGCAAGTCGGGGCGCAAAATTCCTCTCTCGACCCAACATCTTTTGACGAACCGGCTCTTATGAGCCAGATTATGAACAGCAATGGTGCTCTCCGAGGCATTATCGAGATAACAAGCAATGTCGATCCGGATGGCCGCAGCCCTCAAGGACGACGCCGCGATCGCCTCGAACGGGCGCGTGGCCGACCGCGATTCGCGGGAGGCGCTGCTGGCCCGCATCGCCGACCATCCCCACTTGCCCAGTCCGCCGGGCGTCGTCTTGCAGGTCCTGGAACGGGCCAGCCGCCTGGACAGCACGCCGGCCGACCTGGCCGCGGTCATTCACCGCGATCCCGCCCTGTGCGGCCAAATCCTCAAGGTCGTCAACTCGGCGCTGTACACCCTGCCGCGACCGACCACGTCCATCGAGCGGGCGGTGGCCCTGCTCGGCTTCAAGCCGGTTCGTTCGTTGGTGCTCAGCCTATCTCTGCCGGCCATGCAGCGGCAAACGTCCGGCCCACTGCCGCTGGAGACGTTCTGGAAGGAGTCGGTGGCCGGCGCCATCGTCGCTCACGAGCTGGCCCTGCACCTGGGCCGAACCAATCCCGAAGATGATCTGGTGGCCGGTCTGCTGCGCGACCTCGGCACCCTGGCCTTGCAGCAAGTACGCCCCGCCGATTACGCCCGGCTGCTGGCCCATCCGTTCGAGGAGCGGAGCCTCCGTCCGTGCCAGCTGGAGGAGCAGCTGCTGGGGTTGAATCACGCCGAGGTCAGCGCCTTCCTGCTGCGCCGCTGGCGGCTGCCGGAGGACATCATCGAATCCGTCCGCTACCACCATGCTCCCGAGCAGGCGGCCGGACTGCCGCGGCCGGTGGTCGAGCGTGCTCGGCTGCTGGCCTTCGCCAGCCGGGTGGCCCTGCTGCAACTGGCCGCCGCCGGCGCCGAGTTGCTGCGCGAAATTCTCGCTCAGGCTCGGGAAGATTACGGCATGGACGAGGCCGCCTTGACGGCCTTCCTCGAACCGCTGGCCGAGAAAATCCAGGAGTTCGCCGCCGTCATGGACATCGACATCGGCGCCTGCGATCATTATCCCCGCGTCCTCGCTCGCGCCGCCGAGGAGCTGGTCAAGCTGACCGTCGAAACCAGCGTGGACAAGCTGCGCATCCTCGAACAGAAGCGACAGGCCGAAGAACAGACGCAACACTGGCGCGAACAGGCCGATCGCCTGCGTCACGAGGTGGTGCGCGACAGCCTGACCGATGCCTTCAACCGCGGCTGCTTCGAGGAAGAACTAACGCTGGCCTTCCGGCGGGCCCGGCGGCGCGGCACCGTCCTGGGCCTGGTCTTTCTCGACCTCGACGACTTCAAGAGCATCAACGACCGCTTCGGCCATCCCTTCGGTGATCGTGTCCTCAAGCGAGACGGCCGACAATCTGTTCGCCGCCGTGCGCCACGGCGACATCGTGGCCCGCTACGGCGGCGACGAATTTTGCGTCCTGGTGCAAAACACCTCGCCGGATGGACTGCGGGCCATGACCGAGCGGCTGTGGCAGGATCTCAACGCACCGGACCATCCGCGGCGACGGCCACACCGTCTCCGTCCGTGCCTCGATCGGCGCCGGCCGTGTGCTTGCCGCGCACCTACCCGCACTCGGCGGCGGAGTTCCTGGCCAGCCGTGGACCAGGCCATGTACGCCGCCAAGACCACGGGAAAAAATCAGGTCGCGCTTCATCTCGCTGCTCGGATGAGGCGGACCTTTGCTTTCTCGGCGCGGTGCGAGCGCCGGCTGTTCAGCGTCTGGCTGGCCGAGCGCGGCGTCGGGCAAGCCGCAGGACGTGGGCATCGGCGTGCGCCGCGCCGGTTCGTGCTTCGAGGGACTGGGCCGACTGGCCCGCCGTCTCGGCTGGTTGACGACGGCCCAGCTGCGCGATCTGCTGCGCGAACGGCGGGCGACGCGGCGACGCTTCGGCGACGTCGCCCTCGCCCGAGGGTCCTTGACCGCCGAGCACCTGCACGTCTTGTTGGCCTTGCAGCTGGAGCCGCCCGAGGAGATCGCCGCGAACCTGGTCAATCAAGGGATCGCGGGAGAACCGGCGATGCGGGACAATCTGCGCAAGTATTATCAATGGTTGCGGACTACACTCGACCAGCCGCAAGCGTAAGGGGCGAACGGCCGGCGTAAGCCGGCTGGTGCTGGTCCGCACCAGCCGGCTTACGCCGGCCGTTCGCCCTCCCCGCAAATTCCGAGTAATCCTCAAGGCCCGCCGGCCCACGAGCCGATGTTGAGTCGGGTGTCCTCACGACCGCCGAGTCGCGAGACGCCGGAGAAGTGTTCGTCATGGCGAAAGAAACCAACCCGGCACCACCGACCAAGGGCGGCGGCAAAAAAACGCTGCTGCTGCTCGGGGCGTGCGGCCTGCTGGCGCTGGCCGCCGGCGTGGCCGTGCCCTTCTTCCTGCTGCACGAGTCGGCCAAGGGCGGCCACGCCAAGGACGACGGCGGTCACGATCAGGCCGCCAAGCACGCCTACGTCCCCTTCGGCGATGTCATCGTCAATCTCAATGAAGATCGTCTTGACTCGCTATTTGAAGGTCAAGCTCCTGCTGGTGGTCGCCGCCCGCGACGAGAAGTCGATGACCGAGCTGATCGGAAAGAAGAAGCCGGCGCTGAAGAACTGGCTGATCGGTCATTTGTCGGACAAGTCGCTGCAAGAGGTCAGCGGGGCCTCGGGCGTCAACAAGCTGCGCCGCGAAATTTGGCACGAGTTTAACAAGGAACTCTTCCCCGACGGCTCGGAGAAGGTCCTGGACATCTTCTTTGAAGAATTCGTGGTGCAATGACGCTCAAGCCCTACAACTTCCGCAAACCGGATCGTCCCGCCGGGACGCTGGAACACCGGCTGACGGCCTGGCTGCGGGCGGCCGGGCCGCTGGCCGCGGAGAGGGGAGCGCAGCACCTGCCTTTCCGAATCGAAATGGCGCTGCGCGGCGTCGAGAGCGTGGCGCCGTCCGAGGCGCTGGGGCGTTTGCCCGACGCCGCCGTTGGCTATCGCGTCGCCTTCGCCGGCGAAGCGCCGAGCATGTTGTTCGTCCTGGCCGCGGCCGTTGGCCCTGGCCCTGGTCAACGGCGCCCTGGGCGAGACGCCCACCGAGCTGCCGGCCGACCGCACCTGACCGTCGTCGAGCAATCGCTGTGCGAATACCTGATGCAAAACCTGTTGGCCGCCGTCCTGCAGAGACGTGGACCGGGACGGCGCCGCTGGCGCTGACCGTGAGCGAACGCGAGCCGTCGCCGCGCTGGACAAGGCTGTTCGTCAAGGCGGAGCAGGTCGTGCAATGCACCTTTAGCCTGCGCGGCCCGTTCGGCGAGCAGGATTGGTGCTGGCTGGCCCCCTACCAGGCGCTGCACGAGCGCGTCAACCGCGCCGACGCCGTCGTCCAGGGACAGGCCGAGCAGGACATGCCGCGCAAGCTGGAATCGCTGGTCCGCGAATTGCCGGTCGAGGTGATGGTGGAGCTGGGCATGGTCGAGTTGCCGATCGCGCAGCTGGCGGCCTGGCGCCAGGGGACTTGCTCCTGCTTAACCAGCGCGTCGGCGAGCCGCTGACGGCGCGCGTGGATGGGCGTCCGAAGTTCCGCGGTTGGCCCGGCCGGGTCGGCTCGCGGCAATCCTGCAGATCGAATCCGCCCGCGAGTGAGGGGACACAATGACCGAGAGCGAAAGCCGTGTCGCGCAAGCGGCCAGCGTCGTCCACCCCTCCGCCGCCTTCAAGGGCGCGGAGCCTACCGCTCGCCCGGCCCGTTCCGACGTGGTGGCGCGCGTCGCCGATTTCGCGGAGTTGACCGCGCCCGCGACGCCGGGTACGCCCGCGCCGCTGGACCGCCTTCTCGACGTCACCGTCACCGTCACCGCCGAGCTGGGCCGCGTCACGCTGCCGATCAGCGAGGTCCTCAATCTCAACGTCCATTCGGTCCTGGAGCTGAATCGTTCGGTGTCCGAACCCGTGGATCTGATGGTCCAGGGCGTGCTGCTGGCGCGCGGCGAGGTCGTCGTCGTCGACGATTGCTTCGCCGTCCGCATCAAGGAGATCGCGGAGCCGAAAAAACGCGGTTGATCGTACGTCCCATCGTCCCCGCCAAGTTGGTTTAGCCGCGACGCGCAGCGGAGCGCGACCTGCGCTCCGCTGCGCGTCGCGGCTAAACGGAGAACTTGCCGCGGCTCAATGAATGAGATTGGCCAGGTCTTGCATCACCTGGCTGCTGATGGAGATGGAGCGTGAGTTGGCCTCGAAGCTCTGCTGCGCCGTGATGAGCTGCGTGAACGACTGCGACACGTCCACGTTCGACGATTCCAGGGAGCCGCCCTGGACGGAGCCACGTCCGCCGGCTTGCCCGCCCGCGACCTGGCGGCAGTCCCGAATTGATGGTCTGGCTGTAGTAATTGCTGCCGTCGAGGCTCAGGCCGGCCGGGTTGCTGAATTGAGCGATGGCCAGCTGCGCCAACGGGAAAATCTGGCCGTTGGTGAAGACGCCATTGATGGTGCCGTCCTGGGCCACCGACACGCTGGACAGCGTGCCGGCGGCGTAGCCGTCCTGGTTCGTCGCCGCCGCCGACGATTGCCCGCCGAACTGCGTCAGGCCGTTGAAGCCGTTGGCCGAGCCGAAATTGAAGGACACCGTCTGCGGCGCCGACAGGCCGTTGATCTGGAAGGAAACGGTGCCGCTGCCGCTGACCTGGCGGAACGAGCCGTTGTCGTTGAAAGTGATGCCCGTGACCGTGCTGTTGATCATGGTGCCGTCCGTGGACGGCAGCGATGCGGTCATGTTCCAGGTGTTGTCGGCCTGCTTCTGGAACGTCAGCGACAGGTTGTGCGCCGTACCTTGCGTGTCGAAAATCTGGATGGTGCCGTTGACGATGGCGCCGTCCTCGCCGGCCGTCGTCGCTTGCATGGCGTGATTGCTCCAGCTCGTCGCCCCCGTGTCGCTGGCGCCGTCGCTGACGGACACCTGGAGCTTGGACGGTCCCGTGGTCGCGGATTGCACGACCAGGTTACCGTTGACGATCGAGCGGCCTGGGCGCCGGCGAAGTCCGTGTTGATGGCGGTGACGACGTCCCCTAGCTTGGTGCTCGGACTGACGTTCAGCGTGGCATTGACGGCGTTGCCCGCCGCGTCGGTGCCCTGCAGGACGAGCGTGTCCGTGCTCGTGGCCACGGGCGGATAGGGCGTCTGGTTGTCGGCGAGGTTGTTCAGGAGCGTCGCGGAGGTAGCGTCGCTGGTGACGCCGCCGCTCGTGGTCTGGAAGGGCGACGCCGAGGTCAGGGTTTGGGCCACCGGGCCGGCGGCCGTGGCACTGAGGTTGCCTTGCAAGGTGACGTTGGCCGTCGCCTGGCCGGCGACGCCGGTCCCCAGGGGGATTTTGATGTCGCTGGTGCCGGGCGTCTGGAAGCCGGGACTGGTCGCGGTCGCCTCGCCGACCGCGCCGTGCGCTGGATTGCATAGCCGGTCGCCGGATCGACCAGATAGCCGTTGGCGTCGATGCTGAAGGCGCCGGCGCGGGTGTACACGTCCTGGCTGCCGTTGTTGGCCACGAAAAAGCCCGAGCCTTGGATGGCCATGTCCAGCGGGATTGCCGGTCGTCGTCAACGCGCCCTGCGTGAAGTTGGTGTCCATGCTCGAGGTCTTGGTGCCGAAGCCGGCTTGGACGGGGTTGGTGCCGCCCGTGCTGGACAACGAGGCCGGCGACAGCGTCTGATAGAGCAGGTCCGAAAACAACGGCGTCTGCGACTTGAAGCCGGTCGTGTTGAGGTTGGCGAGATCGTTGCCCACCACGTCGAGCATCTGCTGGCTGGCCAGCAAACCGGACACGCCCGGCTAACAGAGAACTGGACATCGATGCTATCTCCTGTTGCGATTCCTTGACTCGTCGTACTCCCGAGCGGGGGGCGTCAGCCCCCTGAATGTTCGCGGACTCAGGAGGCTGACGCCCCCCGCTCGGCGTTTGTTCTTAGCTGGCCCCCTGGACGATGCCGGTGACCTGGGCGACCGGCACCTGCTGGTTGCCGACCTGGACTTGCAGCTGTCCATTCTGCACGCTGACCCCCTGCACGACGCCCTGGCTGTTCGGGCTGGAACCCGATTGCGTGAACGTCACCGTCTTGCCCATCAGGGCGGCCCCCTGAGCGAGTTGCTGCAACTGGAGCATCTGCTGCACGGTGGTATTGAGCTGCTCGATGCCGCTCATGGTGGACATCTGGGCCAGCTGCGAGGTGAAGTCCGTGGCGCTGACCGGGTTGAGGGGGTCTTGCGCCTTCAGCTGCGCCGTGAGCAGTTGCAAAAATTGCTGCTGGTTGAGCATCGCTGGCGAGGACGTTCCACTCGCGGACGACGACGATGAGGTTGCGTTCGATACGCCGGAGATCGGCCATAACTCTTCTCCTGTCTCGTTGCCGACATCCCGGCTCAGGCCAGGACGTTGATTCCATTCGTGGGGGCGAGCGCGGCGCCGCTACGGCGGCGGCGGGGCGCACCGGCGGAGAGACCGGGGCGACGGTCTGGGTCGGCGCTGGGGCGGCGGTTGCTGTCCGCCACGGGAGCCACTGCCGCCGCTGCTCACGTCGAAGCCGGTCAGCGACACGCCGGCTTGCGCCAGGGACTGGCGCAGGTGGTGAGCCTGGTCTTGCAGCAGTTGCCGCGTCCCATCCTGGGCGGTCACGATGCGGGCCGAGATCGTGTGGTCGGTGGCGCGAAGGTGGATCTGCACCGTGCCCAGCTGCGGCGGCTCCAGGCGCAGGTGGAAAACGGTCTGTCCGTCGCGGTGGACCACGTCGGCCTGGGCGACGAACGCTCGCGTCAGCTGGTCGGCAACCGGAGCGGCCGGCTGGTTGTCGGCAGGTCCGGGCGACGGGGGGGCCGACGGGGCGGCGATCCCGACGGCAGCCACGGCCGGCGGCGGAGGCGTGGAGACGGTCGCGTCGGACGTTTGCGGGGGTCCGTCGTGTCGTTCGGGAGTGGACACCGAGGCCGCGACGGCCGGCGCGGCCTTCTCGACCTGGCCGGTCGTCGCCATCCCGATCGTCTGCCGCAGCACGGTCGAGGGAAGGCTTTCCGCGACAGTCGATGACAATGGGATGTCACTGATTGCCTCGGAGGTCGCAGCGGGGTGAACCGCCGTCGTTTCGTGAGTGCTTGCACTCGGGCGCTCGCGGCGACGGCAGACTCGCCCGGAGCGATGGTCCCGAACGCCGCCGCGACACCGGAGCCCTCCGGCGTTCCTTGCGGATTCGGGCCACGGACGCCAAGCAGAGACGGAGCGGAACTGTTGGTTCCCGGCTCTTCGTGCTCCGCCGCCGACACCGATGTCGGGGTCGTTTCCGGAGACCCCACGGGTCGGGCGACGGGAAGGCTTGGGGACGCCGTTGCCGCCCTGGCCGCCTGCGCTCGCGCGGCCATCGCCCCGGAGGGTGCCGGGGAGGACGGCCGGATGGAAGCCGCCGCCGGGGCCGCCGCTGTCGATGCGGAGGGTGCCACCCGCTTCACCGCCACGGCCGTGGCCACGGCCAGGGCCGAAGCGGCCGGTGGCGCGGCGACGGCGATCGTCGAACCGGAAGCCGACCCGCTCGGCGTATCCTTGCCGATTTTCGGCGTCCCCTTCTTGGCGCGGAGGCGGGAACGATGGTGGACGCCGCCGGTGGGATGATCGCGTGCGAGGCGCTGACAGCGGCCAGGCAGGCCGCGAAGGCATTCGCGGGGTTCGTCGGGTCCGTGGCGGTCTTGTCCGCGTCCGGCGGCTTGACCGGCGCCGTGCTTGCCGGCGCCGGTTGAGGCGGAGGAATGAGCGAGACCGATCGCCGTGCCGACGATGCTGACGAGCTTGCTGGGCACGAAGGCAATGGCGGGCATGGCGACCGAGTCCGTGGTGCGGTGCGGAGAGCAATCCCGATGCATCCTACCACACGCCGCTTCGCGGCGCGGCCGGTCGTGGCGACAGCGCTTCACGATTTCCTCAGGTAAGCGCGTTGCATTTGGCGCCGACGGTTGCAGGCGTCAAGTTCGGCCGCCAGGACGTCGCGGCGAGCGCGAGCCGACTCCTCGATGGTCCGCAGGTGGCCGGCCAACTGTCGAATGAGGTCGGCGGCGCGGGCCATGACGCCGCGCAAGGCGACGCCGGCGCGGCGGCCCTCCTGCTCCCAACGACGCTTCTCCGATGCGATGCCGGCCTCCGAAGCGGCAACCTCGTCGAGCAGCTCCAGCACCCGGCGCAAGCGGTCGTCGGGGTGCTCGCCCCGGCCGCACGCCTCGGCCAACTCGGCGGCCAGCGGCACGGCCCGCGCGTAACAGTCCGCCTGCCGCACGAAGGCCGCGTGCAAGACAACTTCCAGTTCTGAGTTCTGAGTTCTGAGTTCTGAGTTCTGAGTTGGGTCTTCACTCAGAACTCGGAACTCAGAACTCAGGATTCGCTCATGGCTTCCTCGGAGTCACGGCCTGGCGTCGCGGCCGCAGCTCGTCCAGCTGCCCTTCCAGCTCGCGCCGCTCTTTCATCGCCCGTAGATACCAACGGGCGTTCTCGACCAGAACGTCGTTGCCGTCGGAGTTGGCCACTTCGCGGTACAGCATCGACGCCTCGTCCGTCTTGCCCAGCTTGCGCAGACAGCAAGCCATCATGTACTGGATGGTGACCCGAGCGTCCGTCCGCTGCTCGTCCTGCTGGAGCTGACGATACTGCTGCAGGGCGGCGGCGTGATCGCCCGCCAGGAAGAGCGACTGGGCCAACGACAGCGGATCGACCGGGGCGGTTGTCAATAACTTGGCCGAAGCGTCCGCCTGTTTCGCGGGCGGCCCGGATGGCAGAGGTTGCGCCGAATGGGCCGACGAGGCCGACGACGGTGATGGCGCGACAGAGGTGGTTGGCGGTTTGACGGCCGTTTGCGGATTGGGCGGGGTTTTCTTGTCCTCGTTCGGTTTCGCGGATGGCGCCGGTGCCAGCCCTTTGTTGTTCATGCGGACGGCCTTGCCCACCAGCTCGGTGATGCGGCGGCGCAGCCGGGCGGCATCGTCGCCGCCGGCGCGAGACTCCCGAACGGTGAGCAAAGACATCTCCTCGTTGAGCATCGCCTCGCGCTCCATGCGCAGACCCTCGATCTCGCGGTGTAGACCCTGGATTTCGGCCGGAGGAGCGGTGCGGAGGTAGCCCGGTAGGGCCAGGCGCGGCGGGGCCGGCGTCTGCTCGTGCGGCATGGGCGCGGCCTCCTCGCCGGGCGACGACGGCGGCATCGGGACGCCGCCTGCCGGACCAGGCAGCTCCCGAGGAGCGGGCGCCGGCTCTTCGCGCGGCGTCGATGCGGGCACCGGCCGCGGCGCGGGCAAGGCATCCTCGCCGGGCGCAGCGCCGGCGGCGCCCCGGGCGGCGGCTCCGCCGCCAGCAGACCGACACCCACGAGTACGACCAGACATCTCGCCGACCTGTGCATGGTTGTTCGATCCCGCTTGACGGCGGAGGGAGGACCGGCTTCAATTGGGCCGCCACGGTTGGCGTGGCTGGAAGTCCCTCACCCCTCGCCTTGGTTGGGGGCTGTCGAAATAACAGGTTCTTCGTTTAGCCGCGACGCGGAGCGCGTCTGTCTCGCGCTCCGCTGCGCGTCGCGGCTAAACTTACCCGGATGTCCCCCCAGTCATGGAAAACCGACGCCAGACCTATCGCCACTCCTTCGTCCCCGCGGAAGCTCTGCGCGTGGAACTCTACCGGCCGGGAACGCAGGACAAGATCGACTGCGATTTGCTGGACCTCTCTCTCGGCGGCATGCGGGTGCGGCTGCGGAACGCGGTCCAGCGCCTCCGCGCCGGCGACTCGGTCATCACCCATCTGCTCGGCCGCGAGGCGCCGTCGCCGGTGGAGCTGAGCCTGTCCCTGCCTTCCTGCGTCGCCCACGTGGACCGGCACCGCGATGGCATCATCTACGGCGTCCAATTTCTGCCCAGCGCCAACCCCGGCGCCAACGAGAAGGTCGAGAAGACGCTGGCGCGTTTTCTCATCGCGGAGCAACGGCGGTTGCGACGGCAGGCGCAAGCCACGGATGACGCGGAGGCGTAACGCTCTCGTTCCCAAGCTCTGCTTGGGAACGTACGGTTGCGAAGCTCTGCTTCGCGGACTGTCCCTGACCGAGCGGGAAGCAGAGCTTCCCAGACCTGCGTTCCCAAAGCAGAGCTTGGGAACGAGGATTCTCCGAGACCCATCACGGCGGCAATTCGCCGGATAGACAGCGGATGGCCTTGTCGCGCTCGCCGATCTGTTCGTAGGCGCCGGCCATGAGACGCAGCACGGCCGGCACGTCCACGCCGCTGGACTGCTGTAACAATTCTCGACAGCACTTCAGACAATCTTGCGGTTTTTTTTCGCGCAGGGCGATCTCGGCCAGGCGCAACCGGGCGCGTGTCGCCTCCGTCCGACGGCCCGGCGGCGATCAGCTTGCGGTACAGCGCGACGGCATCGTCGCGGCGGTCGGCCGCCGTGTACGCCTCGGCCAGGGACATCGACACCTCCGCCGCTAGCGGGCCGCCCATCCGGGGCAGGGCCTTCTCGTATAGCCGCACCATCTCCTCGTGCATGCCCATCTCTTGATACGCCTGGCCGCGGAGCACCAGTCCCGCGGGGCCGAGAATGGGATCGTCGCGCACGGCCAGAAGGGCGGCCAGCAGGTCGGCCGCCTCGCGCTGACGACGGCGGCGGTCGGTGGTGACGGCACGGAAGCGGGCCAGGGTATCCAGGAAGGCGGCGGCGTTGCGGTAACGGTCCTGGCCGACCAGTTCGCGGTGTTCCAGCAGGACGGCGTTGGCGGCGCGCGGGTTGTCGGTCAGCAGGTGAGCGGCGGCCATGGTGATCGCCGCCGCCGCGTGGGCCGGCGAACCGGGACCGCTGCCCAGTCCACGCCGCAATGGCGACAACGCCTGTTCGGGATCGCCTTCCTCCAGATAGATGCGGCCGACGCGCCAGTAGGCCAACGGCGCCAGCTCGTGGGCCGGCGCCCGATCGACGACCCGGTAGAACGCCTGGCGCGCCCCGGCCGATCGCCCTGACGGCCGCGCAGCAGGCCGAGATTGTAATGGGCCTCGATGGCCAGCGGCGAACGCGGCCATTCGCGGACCAGTCGGCCGTACCAGGTGATGGCCTCGTCGAGCCGGCCGTCCAGCGCCTCCAGGTCGCCCAGTTCGAGATAGGCCGCCGGCGTCAGCGGATGGCGCGAGTAGGTCAGCACCGCCTCGCGCAGCGCCCGCCGAGCGTTGCTGGCCCGCAGCGTCTTGAGTTCCTCCGCCGACGTTTCCTCCTCGCTGGCAAACGTCAGCCGATCGCCGCGAATGTGCCACACCAGCCCCAACGATTCGGCCAGGACGCGCAGGGCGTCCGGCAGCGACGTGCGCTCCAGGGCGACTACCACGCTGCGCCCCTCCACCTGCTGGCGGGCGCGGGGCGTCCATTCGATGCGCAAACGGGCCTGCTCGGCCAGGCGATCAAGCAGGCCGGTGACGGCCATTTGATGCACGCAAACGCGGACCAGGGCGACGGCGCCTGGCTGGACCTCGATGACCTCCTCGCCCTCCGCCGCCTCGACCTCCGGCTCGCGGCCTGGTCCCCCCCAGTCCACGGCGCGCTCCAGGCACCAGTCGGAGGTGAAGGGGCTGACCGGGTCGTCGCGGAACGGTCCCGGCGGCTCGTTGGGCAAGATCTCCAGCGGGCCGGCCAGGGCGAGCAGGTAACGAGCGTCGGCCAGGAACGGTTGACCGCGCAGGTTCGGCGCGGCGGAGCGGCGGATCAAATCGCACAACAGCGCCTTGGCCTCGGCCGGTCGGCGCAGTGCGCAGCCACACCCGCGCCTGTCCCAGAAGGGCGATGGCGGCGGTTCGCGCCGACGGCGTGCGGCCGGCCAGCTTCCGGTAGGCCGTCAGCGCCTCGTCCCAGTGGCCGATTCCCTCCAGCGACAGACCGAGACGATACTGAAAGGCGTCGCGCAGCTCGGCGGCGGCGCGGTCGCTGAAGGAGCGACACAGGACCAGGGCCAGCTCGAATCGAGACACGCGGAGGAGACGGTCCACCTCGTCCAACTCGGCCTGGGCGGCGCGGCCCTCCGCCGGCGCCGGAGCCGCCGGCGGCTGAAGAACGGCGGCTTGCGGATGCTCGGCTGACACCGACGGCTCGGGCGTCTCGGGCAAGACCAGGCGCGAGCCGAGACGGAACGTGCCGGCGACCAGGCCCAGCTGAAACAGACACACCAACGGCCAGCCGAACGAGCGCAGCCAGCCGCGTACCCCGCGCCGGAGCGGCCGGGGCGGATCGGGCGCATCGTCGGCCGTCGGGGCGTTGCCACGGCCAACCTCATCGGGGGCCTTCCCGGGCCGCATGATCGATTCAACCCTTCAAACCGTTAGACTCTGCCTCTTCCACCCTTTATCGGCACACGGAAAATCACTCTTGAGGTTGAAAGGGAAGCAACTTTCCGCCGGGCCGTTCGATAAGGAGAGAGAGGGAATGGAGTTTCCTCGCACGACGAAGGAGTTCCAGATGCGGATTACCAACTCGACGAACCAGACCGCGGGCAGTCCGGCCGACGGCGCGACGCCGCCAACCCCGCGTACCGACGCGGCCACGTCGGCCCTCGCGGGCACCCATCTGTCGTCGTCGTCCGTCTCCGCACCGGCCTCTAGCCTGGCGCCGTCCTTCGATCTGCTCCGCCTGAATACTCTCTTGCAGCAGATCCCGCCGGCCCGTCCCGACGCGATCGCCGAAATCCTCCAGCGGCTCACTTCCGGTCAGCTGAACACGCCGGACGCCCTCGATTCGACTGCTCGCGCCATGCTGGGAATTTGATCACCAAGCCTGAAGCGTCCTGGCCTCTGCGTCCGCGCCTTTCCGTCCCCTCCTCCCGATTTTTCCGAATGCGCCTATCGCAGCGATCGCGCCCAAGGCGCCGGCGCGGGAAAAATCGTCCCCCTGCCTTTTCGGGCAAGTTCGCGGAGTAAAGATCGATAAGACAGGACAACCACGCTGACGTGGCGGGTTACGCAAGGTCCCCTCATCTTCCCATGTAGGAGAGGCAACACGGTATGCTGTCCCTTGTCAACAATCTGTCGGCGTTGACCGCCGAGAACAACCTGAACAACGCGAACAGCGCGCTGAGCACCTCGCTGCAGCGTTTGTCGTCGGGCTTGCGCATCAACAGCGGAGCGGACGACCCGGCCGGCCTGGTCATTAGCCAGGAGCAGCAGGCGCAGATGAGCGGCCTGCAAACGGCCATCTCCAACACCTCCACGGCCACCAACGTGGTGCAGATCGCCGACGGGGCGCTCAACGAGACCAGCTCACTGCTGCTGCAGATCCGCGGCCTGGCGGTCAGCGCCGCCAACTCCGGCACCAACGATGCTACCAGCTTGGCCGCCGACCAGGCCCAGATCGCCAACGCCCTCCAGACCATCGACAGCATCGCCAACACGACGCGGTTCGGTAGCACGACCCTGCTCGACGGCAGCCACAACGGGACGGCCGGCGCGACGACCAGCGGCAATACGACCGGAGTGACCGCCACGGCCACGGGTGCGACTGCCGGCACCTATACGATTAGCGGCGTGACGCTGGCTACCGCGGCGACCGTCAAGGGAAGTGTCTCCGGTGGTGGATACGCCAGCACCGTTAGTACGGCCCTGGCTGTCGGTCAGAAGGAAACCTTCAACATTTCCGTCGGTAGTGCCCCGAACTCGGCGATCACGGTCGACAACAGCAGTGGCACGACGGCCATGACCGTCCAGAATGTCATGGACGCGATCAACACGCAGTTAACCTCGGATTCCATCGCTGCCAAGGCTTCCTTCGCCTCCAATCAGATCGAAATCACGTCCACGGCCACGGGCAGCAGCGCTAGCGTCGCGATTTCGAATGATAACGTGAGCGGTACTCTCCCGGCAGGTACAGCATTAGGTGGAGGAGTATCGACCAACTCGGTCTTCGGTACGGATGCTACCGCAGCTACCATCACCGGAAGCACCACCTACGGCGCCACCACTAGCACTGCCCTGACTTCCAGTCAGACGGAATCCTTCACGATTACAGACGGGAATGGCAACTCTACCACTGTCAGTCTCAACGGCAGTACCCAGAGCACCGTCGGGCAGATCATCACCGCGATCAACAACGATGCTACCACTAACAACGTCGGCGTCTCGGCTTCGTTTTTAGGCGGCCACATCGTACTTACGTCCACGGCTACCGGCAGCAGCGCCAGCATCTCGATTTCGAGTGATACCCCTCCCTCCTCGGGAGGTACCGGGTTCACGAACACCGGCACCCCGGTCACCGGTACGAATGCTAGCAAAGCTACCCTCACCGGAAGCGTCCCCGGTGGATACACCAACGTTAATAGCGCTGCCCTGAATGCCGGTCAGAAGGAAACATTCACGATTTCCGACGGAACCAACACGGCCTCTGTCAATCTCGACAACACAGCCGGCACGAGCGCCATGACCGTCCAGGACGTCATCAACCAGATCAACTCCGATGCTACCACTCACAGCGTCGGTCTCAAGGCTTCGTTTGCAGGCAACCAAATCGTACTTACGTCCACGGCCACCGGCAGCACTGCCAATGTTCAGGTTCAAAATGATACTCTTACCAACCCGGCAGGTACAGGATTCACAGCCACATCGACGACGGGAGCGGATATCAAGGCCACGGTCAACAATGGCACCACCAGCAGCAGCGTGACGGGAACCGGCAACACGCTGACGGTCGCCACGGGCCTCACCTTCACGGCGGATCCGACCACGTATAACACCGGCGGTGGCAACACGACGATAACGGTGGCGGCCTCCAACGCCCTCGTCTTCCAGATCGGCGCCAACGCCGGCGACACGGCCAGCCTGTCCATCGCCAGCGCCCTGAGCACGGCGCTGGGCAAGAACGCCTCCGCCACGCCCGGCAGCGGCGAAACGACAAATCAATTCTCCAGCCTCAATACCATCGACGTCACCAAGAATGCCTCGGACGTCATCGAGGTGGTGGACAAGGCGATCAGCGACGTCTCGAGCTTGCAAGGCAATCTTGGCGCCTTCCAGGACAATACGCTGCAGGCGACCTCCGCGAATCTGCAGTCGGCCTTGCAGAACACCACGGCGGCCGATTCGACCATCCGGGACACCAACTTCGCCACGGAGACGGCCAACTTCACCCAGGACCAGGTGCTGGTGCAGGCGGGCACGCAAGTGCTCAAGAACGCCAACCAACTCCCGCAGCTGGTGCTGACCCTGTTGCAGTAACACCGGCCGGGGAGGGTGGAGGGTGGAAGGTGAATTCTTCCCTCCACCCTCCATCCTTCACCCTCCACCGTATGCTATAGTTCGGCAGAGGAACAGTCGTCCGACGGCCGCGCCCGACGGAGGCTGGCACCGTGTAACGGTCGATCAGGAGTACAGCCATGTCCGCCATCTCGTCGGCCGGCAGCAGTTCGCCCGCTAGCAGCCTCAGCAGTAGCACCGGCACGAACAGCAACTCCATCACCGGCCTGAATACCAGCGGCATCTCCTTCCAGGGTCTGGTCAGCGGATTGAACACCGACCAGATTGTCCAAGCCCTGCTCGCTCCCGAGCAACAGCAGATAACCGACCTGCAAAATCAGCAGGCCCAGATTACGCAGCAAGAATCGGCCTACAACAACATCCAGTCGTACTTGACGGCCCTGCAAACGTCGCTGAGCGGTCTGTCGTCCACGACCAACAGCGTCTTCGACGGCCGAACGGCCACTTCCAGCAACAGCAGCGTGGCGACGGCCTCCGCCAGCAGCGGCGCCGCGCCCGGCGTGTACAATTTCACCGTCAACAGCCTGGCCCAGGCACAAGAAATCTCGTCGCAGGGCTTCGACTCGTCCAGCAGCGCCATCACGCAGGGGACGTTCCAGTTCCAGGTCGGCAGCGGCGCCGTCAACACCATCACCATCGACGGCAGCAACGACACGCTGCAAGGCTTGGCCAACGCCATCAACAGCGACAACGCCGGCGTGACCGCTTCCATCGTCAACGACGGCAGCGCCTCCCAGGGCAACCACCTGCTGCTGACCTCGGATAACAGCGGCACCGCCAACGACATCACCATCACCAACAACCTGGCCGCCGACGGCAGCGGCGCCATGCGTCCGGAGTTCAACGCCACCTACGTCGGCGCCGCCGTCACCGGCTCGAATTGGAGCGGCACGTCCACGCCGACTTCCAACGCCGGCAGCGGCAACTACACGGGAACGAGCAACGACACCTTCACCTTCACCGTCACCAACGGCGGCAACTTCAACGATCCGGCGACGCAGATCACCTACAGCAACAGCAACGGCTCCATCACCGGCACGATCACCGGCTCTCAGCTCCAGGCCGGCCAACCAGTCAACGTCGCCGAGGCCGTCCAGGTTTCCTTCAGCAGCGGAACACTGACGACAGGGCAGAGTTTCACCATCAAGGCGTTCGATCCCAACACGCAGGCGGCGGCCGACGCCTCCGTGACGGTCGGCTCCGGCAGCGGCGCCTTGACCGTCACCAGCTCGAGCAACCAAGTACAAAATCTGTTCAACGGCATCACGCTGAACCTTGTTGGCACCAGCTCCACGCCGGTCAGCGTCACCGTGGCCAACAACGCTTCAGTCCGCCGCCACCAGCATCGACAATTTCGTCAGTGCCTACAATCAGCTCATCGGCTACATCAATCAGAACGATAGTTACAATGCGCAGACCAACCAGGCCGGCATCCTGCTCGGCGATTTCAACGCCACCAGCATTAACTATCGCCTCGGCGAAGCCGTCACCAGCGCCGTGTCCGGCGTCAACCAGCTGGCGGACTCGCTCGGCGCCGTCGGCATCACGGTGAACGCCGACGGCACGCTGTCGGTGAACAACACCACGCTCAACCAGGCGTTGAGCGGCCAGGTCGCCGGCGTCTCGGCCAACGACGTGCGCCGCCTGTTCGTGCAGGACGGTCAATCGTCCAATCCGCAGGTGCAGTACGTCTACGCTCCCAGCACCCTCCAGGCGGTCGGCGGCCCGGTCCAGGTGCAGATCACGCAGGCGGCCACGCAGGGCGCCGCCACGGCCACCAACGCCCTCGCCGCCTCCACGACCCTTTCCTCCAGCAATGACACCTTCAGCGTCACCGTGGACGGTCACACGTCCGGGACGATCACGCTGGCCGACGGGACGTACACATCCGCGCAGCTGGCCCAGCAGGTGCAATCGGCCATCAACGCCGACAGCCAGCTCGACGGCGCCTCGGTGACGGCCACGGTCAACGGCAGCGGCCAGCTCGTGCTGACCTCGGCCAGCTACGGCTCGCAATCGCAGGCGTCCATCGGCAGCGGCACCGCCCTGTCGGCGCTGGGATTCACTGGCAGCGAGTCGGGCCAGGGACAGGACGTGGCCGGGAATTTCATCTACAACGGCGTCACCGAGACGGCCACCGGCAACGGGCAAGTCCTGACCGGCAATTCAGGCAATCAATACACCAGCGGCCTGGTCGTACTCTCCACCTTGACGCCGGCGCAGGTCAGCGGTAGTCCCGAGGCCAACGTCACGGTCACCCAGGGCGTCGCCGCTCAGCTCGGCAACGTGCTCAACCAGATGCTCGATCCGGCCACCGGCCAGATCCCGACCGCCACCCAGGGCTTGCAGGCCCAGTCCACCAACATCGGCCAGGCCATCACGCGGCAGCAGCAGCAAATGCAGCAGATGCAGCAGGCCTTACTCGCAGAGTTCACCAACATGGAGACGGTGCTGGCGCAGCTGCAGTCCGCCGGCAATAGCCTGAACGCCTCGCTGACCGGCCTGAACTCCTCAAGCGGGTCGAGCAACAGCAGCAGCAGCGGCAACAGCAGCACTACCCTCTAACCGCGTCCCTCGGCTCCCGCGAAGAAGGTGCATGATGAACCCCTATGCGAAATATCAGCAGCTCACCCCCAGTTGGACGCGCATCGACATGCTCCTGGCCCTGTACGATGGGGCCGTCGAGCGCGGCGAGCAAGCCCTGGCCGCGCTGGAGCGCCAGGACCAGGCGGCCGCCCGCAAGCTGCTCGTCAAGGCCCGCTTGATCGTGATGGGCCTGGCCTCCGGCGTCATCCCCGACGGCGATCCGGTGACGACGAACATGCTGCGGCTCTACGAGTTCGCCCAGCACGCGCTGGAGCAGGGGAGCGTCGAGGACGTGCGCGGGGCGCTGAAGGTGCTGCGTATCCTGCGTGAAGGGTTTCAAAAAGTCCGTCCCGAGGTCGTCGCCCTGGAGCGCAGGCGGGGCGCTCCCGCCGATCCCATCCGAATCGACGCTGCGAATGTTGGCCTGACGCCGGCATCCGTTTAGCCGCGACGCGCAGCGGAGCGCGGGAGAGTCCCGCGCTCCGCTGCGCGTCGCGGCTAAACGGATGGCCCTTTGAGGCGCAGCAAAATCGTGCTGCCGCCGTGGACCGTATCGCCCACCTTGACGTCCACCTTCTCAACCAGCTCCACCGGCACCGATACCTCGGTGCGCGAGCCGAACTTGATCATGCCCAGCCGTTCGCCGGCGCGTACCTCCTCGTCCGGTTTGAGCCAGCACACGATCCGCCGGGCGATGGCGCCGGCGATCTGCTTGACGCGCACCCGGCCGCCGGTTCGCGCATCGATGAGGTCGATCCAGAACTGCTCGTTGCGGACGGCGCAGTCGGCGGCGCGGGCGTCGAGAAATTCGCCGGGATAGTAGCGCAGGGCGGCAACGCGGCCGGCGCGCGGCAGACGGTTGACGTGGACGTTGAACACCGACAGGAAGATGCTGATAGTGAAGGCACGGCCGCCGGGGAAGTCGGCGTCGGCCGTTTCGCCAACGTGTGTCACGGTGCCGTCGGCGGGGCTGAGCAGGGCGTCCGCGTCGGTGGGGATGGTTCGCTCCGGATCGCGGAAGAAGGACAACACGAACAGCCACGGCGCCAGCACCAGGACCAGCAGGAAAAAGAGCGCGGGGTGTACCAGGACGCCGAGCAGGACGGCACCGGCGGCGACGAGGAGAAAGACGCCGCTGAAGACGAGCAGCTCGGCCAGGCCGGCGCGGGCGAGGCGGAGCCGGCCGCGCCAGGCGAACGGATCGTCCTCCGGTCGAAACCAGTAGCCGCACACATTGCGGTAGAGCTTCACGTCGCGCGGATCGAGGATGTCGTGGGGGCAGTTAGGACAATGGCCCTGACGGCGCTCGGCCATGCGGCGGACGTAACCCGGCCGAAAGCGGCGCAGCCAGGCACGGCGGCAGCGGCCCCAGGCGCGTTCGAGTCCGAAGCAGAAGCCGCCACCGGGCTGGATGCTGGTTATGGGGGCGCTCTGGAGGGAAGTCGGAAGCGGTGCGATCGTCGTTGCCATACCCGACAGGATAGCAACGAAGCGGTGCCGCGCCTATTCGTCTGGAGGTGGCCGCAGCTGCGTGCCGGAGTTCGTGACCGAGCGCGAGCGGAATTTTTCCAGCACGCTCGATTTGATGGCCAGCGGATTGCGCGGTGTCGGCGCGGCCGTCGCGCTCGGCGCGACTGGCGGGGCGGCCGTGGTCGATTCCGTCTCGGCAGGCGTCGCCGCGGCAGGGGCAACCGGCGAGGGAACGGCGACGGCCGCGCCGCTGGGGATGTCCAGGCTGCCGAACAACTCGTGGAACTCGGCCTCCTTGACCGGCTGCTGGAAGCCGAAATAGTCGATGTGCGAGTAGGGGATGAAAAAAACACGGCCGGCGTCCGTGCTGCCGGCCAGGCGTCCCCGAATGGCCAGGCACTCCGGGTCGATGCGCAGCAGGCACTGGATGGCGATCTCGGTGCCGCTGACCGTCATCAGCATCAACTTGTCCTGCTGCGCGGCCGGAATGTGGCGCAGCAGTTTCATCCACGCGGCACTGTGCATGGTACCCCTCGGCGGGAACTCGCCCTCCGTCCGGGCGCAGCGCTCTCGACGAGGCGCCGGCGGCGACTATTCCCTGCCCAATCCTAGCTCACAAATCGTCCAACAAAAAGTTCCCCGTTTAGCCGCGACGCGCAGCGGAGCGCTCTCGCGCTCCGCTGCGCGTCGCGGCTAAACGGGACCCACCGCGTTGACCGGGACGGTGTAGTGCTTCTCGACGGCCGCGCGGATGCGCGTGCGACTGTCGGCGGCGGACAGACTCGTCTCCCGTTCGACGGACTCCACCTCGTCGGCCAGGGTCTTGTCGCCGATGCTGTCGCGGAACCAGCGCGAGTATTCGCCGCCGCGGAGATGGTGCAGCCAGGTAT
Source organism: uncultured Planctomycetota bacterium (assembly GCA_963849325.1). GTDB lineage: Bacteria > Planctomycetota > Planctomycetia > Gemmatales > Gemmataceae > JAJPHU01. The sequence continues at coordinate 560,078 of CAWKHF010000001.1, forward strand.
CGTCGTCCACGCCGTCGGCCAGCGCCAGAAACATCCACAAGTTATGGGCGCGCAAATTGAGCTTCTGGTCCGGCCCCCGAAAGTAGAAGCTGCGCTCGGGGACCAGCACGCCCTCGGCGTATTTCCGGCTGTGACGGCGGCGCTCGGTTCGCGCCGGCTCCACTTCGACGACAAACGGCGGTCGGCCGTCGGGTTGACGATACCAGGCCGCCACCTCTCCCTTCTTCAACGCCGCCGGCACGTCGCGCGGCGGCGCTTCGCCGAACGCCTCGGTGAACTCGCGCAGCGTAGCGCCGGGGTTTTCGCCCACGGCCAACGCGATGTTGACTTGCTGGAGCACTCCCGGCGACACCATGCCGGGATGGACCGTAATGAGCAGGGTCGAGTTGAGCTGCTGCGGCAGGGCGTCGGGGGCCAGCTGCCCCGCCGTCGGGCACAGGTGATGCGCCTCGTCCAGAATGAGCCAGTGCGGCCGGCCGATGGTCGCCCGCAGTTCCTGCAAGCGCGGCAGCAAACCGGCGAAAAACGCCGGCCGATCGGTCAGCGGCACGTCCAGCAGGTTGACGACCACGTTCTGCCGCGATTGACGTAACAGCTGCAACACCTCGTCGGTGCCGGGCACGCGCTTGGGGTCGCCCAGGACGATGGCCTCCTCCAAATTCTGGTAATCGCCCTCGGGATCGATGACGCAGAACTGGTAGCCGGCCCCGGCCAGGCGTTCCATCAAGCCGGTCGTCACCGTCGATTTGCCGCTGCCGGACGGCCCGGCGACGAGGAGGGTGCTGCCGTAGGGCGGCACGCCCACTTCGTCGCCGTCCGGCCGCCGGCCCAGCAGGACGTGATGGCGCGTCAACCGCTCGTCGCGGTCGCGCAGGTCGTCGTCGAGCAGCTCGTCGATCAGCTCGACCACTCCCCGGCCGTGATCGGCCGCGGTGACGAAGTCGGCGGTCTCCTTGAGCTTGGGCAGAGCGTTGGACACGGCCGCCGAGCACTCGCACAGCGACAGGAACGCATGGTCGTTCTCGGCATCGCCGATGCCGACGACGTTGTGCGCGGACAGGCCCATCTCTTTCAGCGCCGCTTTCAGGCCGGTCGCCTTGTTGACGCCGGTGGGCAAGACCATGACCGCGTCCTTATTGAAGATGACGTGCATCTCCAATCCCAGGTCGCGGATCACTTCTAGCACGGAGACCTCGTGCGGCCGCCAGGTCGCCACGATGCTACGGCCGACGGAGATCGGCAGTCGGCGGGCGCGCAGGCGCGGACGAAGTCTTCCGGCGGGGCAGGCGCCAGGATCTTTTCCTCGCGGCGGCCCGGGTAGTAGAGCAGACCGCCATTCTCGGCGACAATGGTGTCGAACAGCTCCAGATGGGAGCAGACGGTTTTCAGGTCGTCCAGCTCGCGGCCGGTGACGAGGAAGACCTTGCGTCCCGAAGCGCGCAGCCGCCGCACGGCGTCCCAGATGTCGTCGGACACCCGGCCGTCGGTGGCGAGAGTGCCGTCGTAATCCGTCGCCAGGACGAGGTAACGCATACACACCTCCGGCGTGGCCGAACGAGGAGAATTCGTCCACAACAGAGGTAGGCAATTGTCGTGCCGATCTAGTTGAGCGAGAAGCGAAGGTCGAACGCGGGGGTGGGGCGGAGCAGGGTGCGAAGACTACCGGACACCGCGAGGACTTCCATCTGCCGCAGGCGTGTGCCGCCCGTCGAGGCAGGTTCCGAAACCGAGGAGCGAACTCCTCGAGTGGCCGAGGCCAGGGCGACCAAACCCGCGGCCACGACCAGGGCGCCGACCAGACAACGAGCCATATTGTTCTCCGAGTTGGTGCGACGTTGCACACGGCGGACCAGGACACCAATGTCCCGGAATCGCCCCAAGCCCAACCCTGACCGGCATTACCGGCGGGCGAGCTTGTCTTCAGGCCGAAGAAGCCTGAATAATATAATTTTACGCCGAAAGGCCAAATTGTGACAAGAACAGATTTCGATGTGTTCGCCTGTGCGAACATGGATAGAAGGGAGAATGTATGTCCGGGCCGTTCATCGTGCATCTGGACCACTGCTCCGTCATCATCACGGATGTGGAGCGCAGCCGGCGTTTTTACGGAGAGTTGCTCGGCCTGCGCGAGATCGCCAAGCCGCGCACCTTCGATTTCGTGGTGATCTGGTACGACCTGGGCAATCAGCACCTGCACCTGCTGCTCAAGGACGAAGCGGACAGGCTCAGCGCCCGCCACTTCGCCCTGCGCGTGGCCGACATCCGCGCCGCCCGCGCTCACTTTGCCGCTCGCGGTGTAGCGATGCAGGAGACGACGCCCATTCCCGGCGCCGACCGTTTCTTCATCCACGATCCGGACGGCAACCGCATCGAGATCATCCAGTGGTTGCGACCCTATGATCCCTCCGAGCAATGAGGTGCGAGCGGACGGTCACTTGGGGGCCGGTTGTTCGGCCGGCAGCGCGGCGCCAGGACCGTTCGACGGCCTGGGACCGCAAGGTTGCCGCAAAATGTCGTTCAAAACATCCACGGCCCAGCGATCCTCGAATCGTGACAGGTCAGCCACAAGGTCGATCATTCTCTGGAGCAGGGCACCTTCATCGGTTTGGAGCGGCAACAGAATGGTCGGCGCATCCTCATCCTCTCCAGGAGCTTCAAACAGCAGCATCACGGAATTGACGGCCGGGCCAAGGAGTTTCCAGCCGTGGCTAAGCAGGTAAGCCTGCGCCGCTTCCGGCCGAACCTGGGTGATGCGCGGATCAATCCAACGATTGTGGAACTTCATGAACGTCTCCTTTTCCGGGCTTGGCGCAGCAAGGTTCGCACCGTTTCGCTGGTGAAGCGATTCGCCAACGGGATGGTCACACGGATCGAGCGACGCGCGGCGAGTGGCGGCGCTCCTTCCAGCGATAACCAGTAGGCACAGTGCCGAATCGATAATTCGTTCGGCGATTGACTCAACCAGTGTTCCTCTTCTTTCGGTAAGACAAGGACGACGAGGAGGCGCGGGCATCCCGCGGAGACAATCCGCAAGTCATTATACGTATCCATGTCGAGGTCATAGTTCAGGGTGGTATCTGTCCGGTTTGCGCGGGTCGTGCCGCGCAATTGGAGATCGATCTGGACGCTCGTGTCGTGATAGCGTCGGTCTCGGACAGCGATCTCTCGCAAGGAGAGATCAATGCCGTAGTCCGGCTCGGGCTTGGAAGAGGTCGCGCCCGCCAACGCCGCGACGGCCTGCACGTAGGCCCGGCACAATGCTTCCTGCCGATGATTCCGCGTCATCATCCTTCGGCCTCCTGCCCTCGCTATCGGACCCGGCGCGGCGGTTTCGGCTGGGGCGGCGGCCATTGCTGGACCGGCGGCGCCGGCTGGATCGTGGGCCGCGTATTGAGCGGACGGTTGTTCTCGGTCGTACCAGAAGAGGCCGATGAAGCCCAGACAGCCGAGTGTCAGCAGACCGTTGAGGAGAGTGCCGAGGATGCCGCAGATCCAGCCGGCCTGCGTGATGCCCTGGCCGTTAACGTCCATGTCGCCGCGCTTCATCTTGCGCAGGTCGGCCTGGCCCATGATCCACGAAAATAGACCCAGGATCAGCCCGATGGGGACACAGGAGAGGGTCAGGCAAGCCAGGCTGAGGATGCCCAGCGTCAGGACCAGGGGACCGCGATCCGGTTCGGCGTCGCGCCGCCGGCCGCGATGGCGGAACGACGGCAGATCCTCGTCCGCGTCGTCGGACAGGCGCGGCGGCAGCGTCCTTTTGGGCGGCCCCGAGCGCGGCGGCTCGGACGGAGAGGACGCTTCGTCGTCCCGCGACCGTTTCAACTCGACGGCGCCGATCAGGCCAGGCGTGCCGCCTGCCGGCGCGGGACGCGGCTGCGAAGGCTCGTCGAGCGCCAGCTGGAGCGGCAGGTCCGGCGGCGGGTCGTTCGCCGGGTCCGTGTCAAAGGTGTGGCCGCACGCCGGACAGCGAACCGATCGTCCGCGCAGCTCGTCGGCGACGCGCAGCTTCCCTCCGCAGGACGGACACGCAACGATGCTTGGCATGAACACCTCAACCGATGAATTCAGCGTTTATCTGTCGAAATAATCTTTTACTTCCGGATCGCCCAGGAAGACCAGGACCAGGATACCCAGCGTCAGGTTGATGAGGTCGCAATTAATGGCATTGATAATCATCATGATAGCGATGCCCTGCGGCGGGGCCTCCTTGTGGGCCTGCTCGCCCATCAAGTGGACGCCCTTGATGAGGCCCATGATGCCCAGCACGAGGGCGTAATAGGTGCCCGGCCACAGCAGCCCGACGCAGGACACGGCCCCGATGGCCAACCCCGCCAGGCCGGAGATGAGGGCGAGGATACCGCCAATCAAAATCATGATGCCGATGGCCTGCACCTTGCTCGGCTTCGCGCGGCGGCGACGACGCGGGCGGTCCTCAGAATCGTCGTCGCGCGGCCAGCGCTTCGAGGGTCGCGGCTCGTCGTCATAATCGTCGTCCGGCGGCGGAGCGGTGCGGCGCGAGGAGCGCTCCGGGGGCGGCGCGGCCGGCGCGGCGCTTCCTCCTCGGCCTCATCCGGGGCCGTGAAGTTGTGCGCGCAGGACGGACACTTGACCGCTTGGCCGAGTAAATTCTCGGGGACGCGCAGAGGCGCTCGCAGGAGGGACAGGAGATCGTGGTACTCATGGGGATGCTTCCCGGAAGGAGGTCGTTCTCACGTCGAGGGCCGCCCTTGGCTGGCACCGAATACTTCGTTGTACCGCCCCGCTCATTTGGCCAGGTAGACGAAGGTGTAGAAAGCGGCGAAAATCAATCCCAGGAGGAGGCCGGCGATGGCGCCGCTTCGGCCGGTCTCCGTCTGCGCCTTGCCGCGCGGGTCCATGCGGCCGTCGCGCATGTGTTCCAGGTCGCGGTTGGCCATCAGCCAGACCAGCACGCCGACGGGCACGCTGACCAGGGCGCCGATGCCGAACGTGCAGAGGGTCAGCCCGCCGACGATCATGCTGAAGTTGCCGAGGCCGACGAGGAGCGGCCCGCGGTGCGGCTCGCAATCGCGGCGGATCTCGTCGGCGGCGCGGCGTCGCCCGCTCGGGAGGTCGTCTTCCGGCTCCAACTCCTCGCCGCAGTGCGGACAACACGGGTCTTCCCAGGTGATGCGCCGGCCGCAGCCCGGACAATAGGGACCGCGCCTTCGGTCCCCTGCTTCGTCGTCGGCGGGTGGTTCCAGGGGAGACCGAGGAACGGCTGGCACCGAGCGCCAGGACGGCGGGCCAGGCCGAGCCGGGGTGGCGACGAAGGGGTAATGACACCCGAAGCAACGGACGCGCCGCCCCAGCAGGGCGTCGGCCACCTGGACGCTACATCCGCAGGCCGGACAGGTGACGAGTTCAGGCATGATTCCATCCCGCCGGGGGTCCGGCACCGGCAATCCGGCTTGAGTTTATCGCATGGATGGCCGCCTGTATAGGGAGTCGCGCTCGTTTTTCCGCTGCTGTATCAAGGTGGAGTCATGACGTTGCGAGGGGATCGACCGGGAAGACGGGTGCAGCTGCATCGGGCCGTGTCGAAGCTGGGCTGGGGTTCGCGCGGCCAGGCGTGGGCGTGGATTCGGGCTGGCGAGGTGCGCGTCGATGATCGCGTCGTCACTGAGCCGCTGACGTGGGTGGACCTGGATCGCCAACGGATCACGCGCCACGAGCAGTCCGCTCCGGCGTCGGCCGGCCCGCTGACGTTGGCCCTGCACAAGCCGCGCGGTGTTGTCACCACGCGCCGCGATGAGCGCGGCCGACAGACGGTTTACGACCTGCTGCCGCCGGGCCTGCCCTGGATCTTCCCGGCTGGCCGTCTCGACGCCGATTCCGAGGGTCTGCTGATCCTGACCAGCGACGCCGCCCTGGCCATGCGCCTGACCGAGCCGGAGCACCACGTCGCCAAGACGTATCACGTCACCGTCTCGGGCCGGCCGACCGCGGACGTGCTCGATCGGCTCCGTCGCGGCGTCGATCTTGCCCGATGGCCGCACGCGCCCCGCTCGCGCGCGGCTGCTCCAGGCGGGAGAGAAGAGCAGCGTGGTCGAAATCGTTTTGACCGAGGGGCGCAATCGCCAGGTTCGCCGCATGGCCGCCGCCGTGGGTCATCGCGTGCGCCGGCTGGTGCGCGTGGCGATCGGCGCGTATCGGCTGGGCGACTTGCCGCCGGGAGCGCATCGGACCCTGGACGAAGTGGATCGGGAACGGTTGCTCGGCTCGTCCGAGCCTGAAGCGTAAGCGAAGGAACGACAATCCTCTCGGCTCGTCCGAGCCTGAAGCGTAAGCGAAGGAACGACAATCCTCTTCGCTTACGCTTCAGGCTCCGATGGGTTTGGTCTGATGGCCCTAAAGGGCCTTCCGGCCGTTGAAGCCACCCATGCCTTTGCCGGCGAAGCCGCCCATGCCCATGCCACCCATCATCATGCCGCCCATGCCCATGCCACCCATGCCGCCCATGCCGCCCATGCCCATCATGCCGCCACGCATGCCCATGCCGCCCATCATGGACATGCCGCCGCCCATCATGCCCATGCCGCCGCCCATCATCATGCCGCCCATCATGCCCATGCCGCCGCCCATCATGCCCATGCCGCCGCCCATCATGCCCATGCCGCCCATCATGCCCATGCCGCCGCCCATCATGCCCATGCCGCCCATCATACCGCCGCCGCATGCCCATCATGCCCATGCCGCCGCCCATCATGCCACCCATCATGCCCATGCCGCCGCCCATCATGCCGCCGCGCATGCCCATCATGCCGCCGCGCATGCCCATGCCGCCGCCCATCATGCCCATGCCGCCGCCCATCATGCTGCCGAGGCCACCCATGCCGCCGCCGATGCCGCCGCTGGCGAAACCGCCCGTGGAGTCGGTCATGGCGTTATGCATCGCCGGCATCATCGGCAGGGGGGGCATGGCGCCGCGGAACTGGCCCCTCGACAGGCTCGGTCGCAGCAGGAAAGCAAGGAACAGGGACAGAGCCAGGACGTAGCCCAGGCGCGTCCAACGAATCGTTGAGAACATGACGGGTCTCCTGAGAGGATGAGACAAAGCGTGACCGGGACGGCACCTCCAACCGCCGCGTCGGCATCGACGTCACGGCGGGCAGGGAAGGGACGACCGTGATTCGCTCGCCGGACCATCGACAAGCGACGACCGGCGGCTTGCGCGGACGTGCTGTGGAGGAGGGCTTCGTGGACGACCCGCGGGCCGCGCAAAACGGACCCCGGATCCAGACCGGCCGCTTTGACCCATTCGAGGAAGGAGGTCCCAATCGCGGGAATTGGAAAGTCTAGAATCAGTATGAGAACTTATGAAATCGATGTCAAGTAACTGTCGAACAATTAATCTCCCGGCCCTCTGCGCCAATGTCAAGGAGATGTCGTGACGATGGGCTGACAGTAGTTTGGCCGCTTGCGGTCAAGCGTTCCCGTGCTACAAAGGCTGTATAAGAGAGGACGGGGCATAAACCATCATGACGGTACAAGAACTGCCGATCGTCCGCCGGACGTTCGGGTTTGAGCGAACCCAATGCGGTTGTGAATATTGCAAGGCTTATTGCCGGCACCTGCCGGGCGCACTGGATCCGTCCGATCTAACACGCCTGGGCCCGGACGGCCCGAACGTCTTCGCCTGGGCGGAACACCATCTGCGCGCCTTGATCCAGCAACCGTATCCTTTGCTGGTGCCCGCCCGCAACGAACAAGGTCCTTGTCACTGGTACTTCGACGGCCAATGCGCCGTGCATGAAAACGCCCCCTATAGCTGCGCTTTTTTCGACGCCCACATGCCCGATGCCGAGGTGGGCCGGCGAGCGGCCGCGACGATCCAGGCGTGCAAGGACGATGCGGCGGCGAACGGGTTGTACCATCGCGTCTGGCTCCATCTGTGGCGGAGGGGGTTGGTCGGCCAACCGGGAGACCGGGAGGCGCTGCTCGCCGAGGTCCGCAAGAGGAGCCGCAGGGCCGAGGGTCGTTTGCGGAGAATGCGACAGGGATGAGCGGGCCGAGAGAACCGTGGCCCCGAAGAAGACATCGAACAAGTGGCCGCCGGGTGGATATAATCGGCGTTAGCGCGTCATTCTCGTTGCCTGGAGGAGGTAGCCATGCCCATCCACGACTGGACCCGTGTCGATGCGGGATTGTTTCACGACTTTCACCAGAGTTGGATAGTCGCCCTGTGCAACTCTCTTAACACGGGCCACCTGCCGTCGAACTACTTCGCCCTCGTGGAGCAAAGAATCCGGGGGCCGATCCCGGACGTCTTGACCTTGCAGCTGCCGCCGGGGTCACAAGGGCCGAGCAACGGCAGCGTTGGCCTGGCGGTGGCGACGGCGCCGCCCCGAACACGCCTGGTCCGGCGGAGTGAAGCGGAAATCTATGCCGGCAAGGCCGATCGCATCACCGTCCGGCATCGACACGGCGATGTCGTCGCCATCATCGAGATCGTCTCGCCGGGCAACAAGGCCAGCCGCGCCGAGATGCGCGCGTTTGTGGAGAAGGCGGCGAAGCTGATCCAGCAGGGCGTTCATCTGCTGGTGATCGACCTCTTTCCACCGGGCCGCCATGATGGGGGCGGCATCCACAAGGCCATCTGGGACGAATTTGAGGATGAGGATTTCGAGTTCCCACCGGGCAAGTCGCTCATCCTGGCGGCCTACGACGCGGGGCCGGAATACGTGGCCTACGTCGAACCGGTCGCGGTCGGCGATGTCCTGCCCGACATGCCGTTGTTTTTACGACCGGATTTCTACGTCCCGACTCCTCTGGAATCGACCTATCAGCAGACGTGGAGCGGTTTCCCTGCCGCCCTGAAACGATTGCTGGAGGGACCGGCCGCATCGCCCCCGTGAGCGTGAATGTTGAAACGCTCGCCGCGATGGCTACCATCCCGCCGACTCCCCGGAGACCGCCGCATGACACGTTTGACCCTGGCCGGTGTTGCCCTGTCCGTCATCCTCCTCGCCGCCGTAACCGCCGCAGCCGACCCGGAAGTCCGCAAGACACACCAGGTCGAGCTGAACGGCCACACCTTTACGCTGCCGGCCGACTTCGACATCGAGCTGGCCGCCGGGCCGCCGTTGATCGATCGACCCATCGTCGCCGACTTGGATGACGAGGGACGACTCTACGTCGCCGATTCGTCCGGCTCCAACGAGCCGACGGCCGTGCAGGTCGTCAAGAGGCCGCACCGCATCGTCCGCCTGGAGGACGCCGACGGCGATGGCCGCTTCGACCGCCGCACCGTCTTCGCCGACAAGATGATGTTCCCCGAGGGGTGTATGTGGCTGGCGGGATCGCTGTACGTGGCGGCGCCGCCGTCGATCTGGAAGCTGACCGACGCCGACGGCGACGGCGTGGCCGAGCGGCGCAGCGAGTGGTTCCAGGGCAAGACGCTCACCGGCTGCGCCAACGACCTGCATGGACCCTACCTTGGACCGGACGGCTGGGTCTACTGGTGCAAGGGGGCATTCGCCAAACAGACCTACGAGCGGCCCCCCTCACCCCAACCCTCTCCCCCCTCCGGGGGGAGAGGGAGTAAGGGTGAGGGGGGCAAGCCGCCGTTGGTGACACGGGCATCGCACATCTTCCGTTGCCGTCCTGATGGCTCGGGCATCGAGCCGGTGATGACCGGCGGCATGGACAATCCGGTCGATGTCGTTTTCACGCCCGGCGGCGAGCGCATCTTCACCACGACGTTCTTCCAGCATCCCGGCGGCGGCCGCCGCGATGGACTCATCCACGCCGTTTACGGCGGCATCTACGGCAAGGACCACGACGTCATCCACGATCCCGTCCACAAGTGGACCAGTCCCGCACTCATGCCCGTGTTGACGCATCTCGGCGCCGCGGCGCCGTGCGGCTTGACCCGCTATGAATCGCGCGTCTTCGGCGCCGACTACCAGGACAACCTGTTCGCCTGCCTGTTCAACATGCACAAGGTAACGCGGCACGTCCTCATCCCCGACGGCGCCACCTTCCGCACGCGCGACGAGGACTTTCTGGTCTCCAGCAATCTCGACTTCCATCCGACCGACGTACACGAGGACGCCGACGGCAGCCTGTTGGTGATCGACACGGGCGGCTGGTACAAGCTATGCTGCCCGACCTCGCAGCTGCACAAGCCGGACGTTCTGGGGGCGATTTATCGCATTCGCCGCAAGGGAGCGCCTCGCCTCAACGACCCGCGCGGCCGCAAGCTGGCGTGGGCGAAGATGTCGCCCGCCGAGCTGGCGGGGTTGCTCGGCGACGCGCGGCCGGCCGTGCGGCGGCGCGCCGTGGAGACACTGGGGCGAAATGGGGCGGAGGCGGTGCCGGCCTTGGCGGACGTGATTCGTTCGGGGAAATCGGCCGAGGCGCGGCGCAATGCCGTGTGGGCGGCGACGCGCATCAACGATGCCGCCGCTCGCGCCGCGGTGCGGCGAGCGCTGACTGATGCCGACGAGACCACCCGGCAGGCAGCGATTCATTCGATCAGTGTTCGCCGCGACCGTGAGGCCGTGCCGTCGCTGCGCAAGCTGCTGGAAACCACCTCGCCGCACAACCGCCGTGCCGCCGCCGAAGCGCTCGGCCGCCTCGGCGACAAGTCCGCCGTGCCGGATCTGCTCGATGTGTTCGCCGGGGCGGACGATCGCGCTCTGGAGCATTCGTTGATATTCGCCCTCATCGAAATCGCCGATGCCGAAGCGACCTGGGGCGGATTGAACGACACGACCGCCCGCGTTCACCGAGCGACCCTCGTCGCCCTCGATCAGATGGAGGGCGGCGGACTGAGGGCGGAGACGGTCGCCGACAAACTCGCCTCGACCGATGCGGCGTTGAAGGAAACCGCCTGGTGGATCGCCGGCCGTCATCCGGAATGGGCCGAAACCATGACGGGGTTCCTGCGCGATCGACTGTTTACCGCGGAGAGTCTGTCCCCGGCCGCGCGCGACGAGTTGGTGCAGCACTTGACGCGCTTCGCCGCGGCACGCCCATCCAGCAGTTGCTCGCCGAGCGTCTGCGCGATCGCTCCGCCGGCGGCAACGTCCGCCGCGTCGCCCTGCGCGCCATGGCCGCGTCGAACCTGAAAGAAGCGCCGGCAATCTGGATCACCACCCTGGCGGATGTCCTCGCCGAGGATAACGCCGAGTTGCGAGCCGAGGCGATCGCCACCGCCAGAGCCTTGCGTGTTCCGTCGAAAGGTGCCGCCAAGCTCAATGCGGCCCTGCTCCGGATTGGGGAGGACGTCCAGACCGAGGACAAGGCGCGAGTCGCCGCCCTCGCTGCCGTACACGGCGGGCTGACGAAGGTTGATCCGTCGCTGTTCGTCTTCCTGCGTTCGCACCTGGATTCGGCGCAGTCGGTCGCCGTCCGCACGGCGGCGGCCGAGGTGCTGGCGCGGGCCAGGCTGGACGCGGGGCAGCTCACGGCCCTGGCCGAAACGCTGAAAACGGTCGGGCCGCTGGAGGTGAACCGTCTGCTGGACGCCTTCGTGCAATCGACCGACGACAAGGTAGGCCGCAGCCTCATCGCCGCCTTGCAGACGTCATCGTCCCGCTCGGGCCTGCGCGCCGAGACGCTCCGGCCGCGCCTGGCGAAGTACGGACCCAACGTCCAGCGTCCGGCCGAAGAGCTGTACGCGGCCCTGGACGTGGACACGGCCAAGCAGAAGGGACGATTGGAGCAGCTGCTGTCTTCGCTCAAGGACGGCGACGTGCGCCGCGGTCAGGCCGTGTTCAACGGCAGCAAGGCGGCGTGCTCGTCGTGTCACGCCATCGGCTACCTCGGCGGCAAGGTCGGACCCGACCTGACGCACATCGGCAAGGTCCGCAACGAGCGCGACCTGCTGGAGTCGATCGTCTTCCCCAGCGCCAGTTTCGTGCGCAGTTATGAGCCGGTGCAGGTGACGACCAAATCCGGCAAGGTGTACAACGGCCTGGTGCGCACGGACGCGGCGGACGAGGTTGTGTTGGTGACGGGGGCCAACCAGGAGACGCGCATCGCCCGCGACGACATCGATGATATGCAGCCCAGCAAGGTGTCGGTGATGCCGGCGGGACTCGATCAACAGTTGACGCCGCGCGAGTTGGCCGATTTGGTGGCGTTCCTGAAAGCGTGTCGGTGATAGGGAATCGAAGGTCGTGTCATGGATTACTATCGTCTTGGGCTGGGGAGCGCTTCCTCGCTCATCCAATCGGTCCACGTCGCTGACTGGGGAGCCAGCGTGCTGGTGGACTGCATCTACGACCCGCTGGGCGAACGCCGGGCGTATCAGCTGTCGTTCCGGGGTTGTTCGCAACTGCGGATCGATATGATCCCTGACGCGCCCATCCAGGAACCGCAGGCGGATCTGCTCGGCATCCGCCTCGGACAAGAGGGCGGTCGCCAACCAGCAGTCCTGACCACGGATTTATTCGAGATGCACATCACGTATCAGCAGTTTCAGTGCATCAAGCCAGGGCAAACCGTGGGGGTTGCCCGACGGGGTTGACCAGGCATTGCCACGAACTGAGCCGACCCGTCGGCTATGGGGCCGAGGAGCAGCCATGATCGACCTGCCTTATTCCTTGGTCATTGAGGCCACACAAGAGCCGGATTTCTTCGGCTTCTATTCCGAGGAGTTGGAGGGTTTCGCGGGAGTCGGTCACTCGGTCGAAGACTGCCTCTACCAGGCGAAGTGGGCCATGAAGGAGCACATGGAATTGCTGGCAGAGCGAGGTCTGCCGGTCCCGCCGCGCAACCCCGACCCGGTTGTCACGATCCGTAACGAGCACGAGGAAGCGGCCTAACTATTTCCGGAGAAATCTTCATGACACAGGAATGGACGCGGCGCGGCTGGTTGACGGCAACCACGGCGGCGGCCGGCGCTGGTTTATCGCTGGAGCCATCCGCGATCGCGGAGCAAAGCAAGCCGGACGAGACGTTCCGTTACGGCCTGAACACGGCCACGCTCATGGGCCAGAAGCTGTCGATCGTCGAGGAGGTCGAGATCGCCAGTCGCGCCGGCTATCAAGCCCTCGAACCGTGGGTGCGCGAGCTGGATTCCTACGTCAAGAGCGGCGGCAGTTTGAAGGATCTCGGCAAGCGCATCGCCGACCGCGGCCTCCGCGTCGAGAGCGCCATCGACTTCCCCGAGTGGATCGTGGACGACGACGCCCGCCGCAAGAAGGGTCTGGAGAACGCCCGTCGCGGCATGGACATGGTGAAGCAGATCGGCGGTACACGGATCGCCGCGCCTCCCGCCGGCGCGACCGATCGGGCCAACATCCCGCTGCTGACCGTGGCCCAGCGCTATCAGGCGCTGCTCGACATCGGCACGCCAATCGGCGTCGTCCCGCAGGTCGAGGTGTGGGGGCACTCGAAGTTGCTCGGCCGGCTGGGCGAGGCGGCGCTCGTCGCCGTCGAGAGCGGCCACAAAGACGCCTGCATCCTGCCGGACGTTTATCATCTCTACAAGGGCGGCTCCGGCTATTCGGGTTTCCATCTGCTCGCTCCATCGGCCGTACACGTCCTGCACATGAACGACTATCCCGCCGATCCGCCGCGCGCCGCCATCACCGACGCGCACCGCGTCTATCCCGGCGAAGGCGTCGCGCCGCTGAAAACACTGCTGCGCGACCTGCGCCGCAGCGGCTTTCGCGTCGTGCTGTCGCTGGAGCTGTTCAACCGCGAATACTGGAAGCGCGACGCCCTGACCGTCGCCCGTACCGGCCTGGAGAAGATGCGCGCCGTCGTGGCGAGCAGCCTGGGATAGTTCATGCCTCGCGCCATTCTTCGGGCGTCACCAGGTTGAGCAGCGGCCGGCCGGCCAGATAGCGCTCGACGTTCTGTGCGAACAGGTCCGCCATGCGTCCGGGAAAGGCCCGGCTGTGATCGGCGCCGGAGACGTGCGGCGTCAGGATCACGTTGGGCATGCGCCACAGCGGATGCTGTGGCGGCAGCGGGTAGGCGAAGTGCGTGTCGAGGGCGGCCCCGGCGATCCAGCCCTCGCGCAGGGCCGTCAGAAGCGCCGCCTCGTGAACGATCGGACCCCGAGCCGGGTTCAGCAGGAACGCCGTCTCGGGCAGCGCTTGCAGCTCGCGGGCGCCGATCCGGCCCGTGGTCCGCTGCGTGTGCGGCAGGGCGAGGACGAGGAAATCCAGGCCGGCGAGAAAGTCCAGTTCCTGACCCGGCGTGAAGAAGCGGTCGGGCAGAACGCCCTCCGGGTCGCCGCTGCCGGGCAGCGTGTAGGCGTCGTGGCGCGGGCCGCCGCCCGAACGCGACATCGCATACACGGTCAGGCCGAACGCCTTCGCCAGACGCGCCGTCTCGCGGCCGATGCCGCCATAGCCCCACAGGCCAACCACCCGGCCGCGCACCTCCTGCTGAAAGCGCGCGTCCCGGTCCCAGACAGCGCGGTCCTGATTGTGCATCAGGCCGCGTAGGTCGCGCGTCAGGTTAATCATCATCGCCAGGTTCCACTCGGCGATGGCCGTGTCGAACAGGCCGCGCGCGTTGCAGACACGCACGCGGCGGTCGGCCAACCCCAGATGGCGCAGGTGCTCGTAACCGACGGTGGCCAGTTGCATCAACTCCAGGTCGGTCAGATCCTCGAAGTTTTTCGGCGGCCTCTTGCACAGCAGCACATGCGCGCCGCGCAGCAGATCGGCGGCGACCGGCTCGTCGGCGGCGCGAGGCGGCAGCGCTTCCACCGTCACGCCGGGCAGTTCGCGCAAGCGCCGAAGGCCGGCTTCGTCGAGGGCGAGGTCGAGGAGGATTTTCTTCATCGCACGTCGGTCATTGGTCCAGGGGATCGAAAAATATATTCTACGTTTAGCAGCGGCACCGATTCGACAACCTACCTGGACCGGCCCACCACCCCGAGAGTACCCCCCATGATACGACAAGCGTTTGCCGTAATGGCCCTGCTCGTTCCGTGTCTCTGCGCCGCGATCCGCGCCGACGACTGGCCCGAGTTCCGCGGGCCGACCGGACAGGGACTTGTCCCCAAGGGCGATCTGCCCCTCTCCTGGGGCAAGGACAAGAACGTCGCATGGAAGCAGACCATCCCCGGCCGAGGATGGTCTTCGCCGGTCGTGGTCGGAGGACGAGTTTACCTGACGACGAGCGTGCCGGCCCGCGACGGCAGCGATCAGCTGCTCGAAGCCATCTGTCTGAATGCGGACAAGGGCGAGGTGCTTTGGGAGAAAGAAGTCTTCCGCCAGGACGGCAAGAAATCGCCGCGCATCCACGCCAAGAACAGCCACGCCAGTCCGACGCCGATCGTGCGCGGCGATCGGCTGTTCGTCCACTTCGGCCACCAGGGGACCGCCTGCCTCGACCTGCAAGGCAAGGTGCTGTGGCGCAACACCAGCCTCCGCTACGCGCCGGTACACGGCAACGGCGGTTCGCCGATCCTCGTCGGCGACGCGCTGGTCTTCAGCTGCGACGGCGGCGACAAGCGTTTTGTCGCGGCGCTGAACGTCGCCGACGGCAAGGTACTCTGGAAGACCGAACGCACCGGCGAGGCGGCCAAAAAGTTCTCCTTCAGCACGCCGCTGTTGATCGAGGTCAAGGGACACAAGCAGATCATCAGTCCGGGCAGCAACGTCGTCTGCGCCTACGACCCGGCGGACGGCCGTGAAATCTGGCGCGTGCGCTACGACGGTTATTCGGTCATCCCGCGTCCGGTGTACGGTCACGGACTGCTGTTCATCAGCACCGGCTACGACCGGCCGAGCCTGCTGGCGATCCGCGCCGACGGCAACGGCGATGTCACCGATACGCACGTCGTCTGGAGGACGAACAAGGCGGTGCCGCACGCGCCGTCGCCGCTGCTGGTCGGCGACGAGCTGTACCTGGTGTCGGACAACGGCCAGGCCAGCTGCCGCGATGCCCGGACGGGCCGGATATACTGGCAGGAACGGATCGGCGGCAGTTACTCGGCGTCGCCCCTGTTCGCCGGCGGCAAGCTATACTTCCAGAGCGAACAGGGCAGCGGCGTCGTCCTCCAGGCGGGCAAGGAGTTCAAGCCTGCTGGCGCAGAATGAGCTCGACGAGCGTTCGCTGGCCTCGCCGGCCGCCGCCGACGGCGCCCTGTTCCTCCGCACGGAGCAAGCACCTGTATCGCATCGGCGCCCGCTGAGCGGAGAGAGCCACCCTCATGAGCAACGCCATCCTGCGCGTCCGCTGTCCCGACCGGACCGGCATCATCGCCGCCCTGTCGGATTTCGTGTTCCGCCACGGCGGCAACATCCTCGACCTGGATCAGCACACCGAGCCGGAGAGCGGACGTTTCTTCATGCGGCTGGTGTTGGTCGGCGGACGACTTCAACCTCGACGCCGAGGGCATTCGCCTGGCGCTGGAGGTGCTGGCCCGCGGTTTCGGCCTGCACTGGGAGCTGAACTTCGACGACGAGCCGCGATCGCGTCGCCATCTTTTGCAGCAAACAGCCGCACTGCCTGTACGATCTGCTGCTGCGGCAGCGCCTGGGCGAGCTGGCCGGCGACATCGTGCTGGTCGTCTCCAATCACGCCGACGCCCGGCCGGCCGCCGAGTATTTCGGCCTGCCGTTCGTCGTCGTGCCGGTGACGCCCGAGACGAAGGAACAGGCCGAAGCGCGCGCAGCAGGCGCTGCTGCAGGAGCACCGCATCGACCTGGTGGTGCTGGCGCGGTACATGCAAATCCTGTCGCCGGCGTTCGTCGAGCGCTGGACGGGACGGGTCATCAACATCCATCACTCGTTCCTGCCGGCCTTCGCCGGAGCCCGGCCCTACCACCAGGCCCAGGCGCGCGGCGTCAAGCTGATCGGAGCGACGGCCCACTACGCCACGGCCGACCTCGACGAGGGGCCGATCATCGAGCAGGACGTGACGCGCGTGACGCACCGCGATACCGTGGACGACATGGTGCGCAAGGGGCGCGACCTGGAGCGGCAGGTGCTGGCGCGGGCGGTGCGCCTGCACCTGGATCGCCGCGTCCTGGTCGAAGGCAATCGCACCATCGTT
This sequence comes from uncultured Planctomycetota bacterium, assembly GCA_963849325.1. Classification (GTDB taxonomy): domain Bacteria; phylum Planctomycetota; class Planctomycetia; order Gemmatales; family Gemmataceae; genus JAJPHU01. The sequence goes on from CAWKHF010000001.1 coordinate 577,074, forward strand.
TTCGGCTGAACCGCGCGCCGGCGCGGCGCTTGCCCTCGGCCCGCCGGACGGTTACAGTGCGGCTAGCACCTCCCCACGGGGACAAAGGAGCCGGCCATGTCACTGGGCCTTTACGAGCACTTGCTGGAAGTTCAGCACCTCGAGCAAACGACCATCGTTCGCTTCAAGCGGCGCACCATCCTCGATAACTCGGCCATCGAGGCGATCGGCGATGCCCTGCTCCGCCTGGCCGCCGAAGAGGGCCGGCGTGTGTTCGTGGTCAATTTCGCCGGCGTCGAGAGCCTGACTAGCGGCATGCTCGGCAAGTTCGCGGCCCTGCACCACACGTTGACCGAGGCCGGCGGGCGCCTGGCGTTCTGCTCGGTGGACCCGTTCCTGATGGAGATTTTCAAGGTCATACACATGCCGCAGCTCATCCCCATCCACGCCGATGAATCGCAAGCCATACAGGCCCTCTCCGCCGAGCCGTCATGAACCGAACCTTGCAAGTTTAGCCGCGACGCGCAGCGGAGTGCGCGTTCCGCTGCGCGTCGCGGCTAAACGAAGTTATGGTCGGACGAGTCTTAGTGCCGTGCGAACAGATCCGTGAGCAGATCATAGTAAAACGCTTCCGCCAGCGGGACGGTCAAGGATGGGTTGCTGGAGATGACGGACTCGACGTTCCGCAGACCCAGGAAGAAGAGGGAGGCGTTGCCCGACTTCCAACCTTGCACCACGAGCAGCGCATCCTGCGTCATCTCATCGAAGGGATTCGGCGGCGCCGGCGAACTCGGCTGCGGTTGCGGACTGGCCGGCGGGCTGGGAGATGGACTCGGCGACGTGGATGGCGGGCCGCTGACGAGCGCGGACTGCGCCAAGGCCGCCGCCACGCGATCGGCATAGGGACTACCGCGTCCGGTAACGAGGTCGTAACCGGACCCGGCGGCGTAGCTGGGACTGCCGTTGCTGCTGCCGGCGGTGATGTCGTGAAAGTCGGACGCCGGCAGAGCGTACAGGTCGGGCAAGAGCTGGGAAGGTCCGTCCAGGGCACCCAGGCCATTGAGAGCACGTCCCTGGTCGGCGATGGCAACCAGGGCGGCCCACTGCGGCGCGCCGGCGCTGGTGCCGCCAACCTGTTGCCACGGCGCCGAGGCGGAGTTGCTGTAGCTGTTGTAGACCGCGATGCCGGTGCTCGGGTCGGCATCGTAGGCCACGTCGGGACTGCCGCGTTGGGTAGTGCTCTGCGCGACCACGCCTTTCTGATAGGCCGGCTGCGCCTCGTCGGCGCTGAGGCCGCCGGTGCTGCCCGACCAGGCGGACTCGCTGCCGTAGCTCGAGCCATTCAGGTACAGGCTGGTGCCGCCAACGGCGAGCACGTTGGGCGAGGCGGCCGGATAGGAGGCCGGAGCGCCGCTGTCGCCGGAGGAGGCGACGAAGGCCACCCCCGAATGCCCGGCCGGCGTCGTGAAGACGTTGTCATAGCCGGTCTCCGACGCGAACTCGCCGCCGCCCCAGCTCATCGACACCACCGACACGCCCGGCTGGCCGGCGGCGAAGCGGATCGCCTGGAACAGGTCGGCATCGGTGTTGCTGCTGGCCTCGACCAGCAGAATGTTGGCGCCGGGAGCCAAGGCGTGCGCCCACTCCACGTCCAGGGCGATCTCGGTGGCCCAGCCGGCGTTGGCCGCCGGCAGCGTACTGCCGCCGCTCTGGTTGACCTTGGTCAAGATGGTATCGGGCAGGCCGAAAGCCTGGTCGAACTGGTGCAGGTCGGAGGCGATGTTCGGATCGTCGTAGGCATCGACGATGGCGATGGTCTGACCCGAGCCATCGCCCTTGATGCCGTCGAAGCGGATTTGGTTGAAGCCGTAAGCCTGGCTGACCTGGGCGGGCGTGTACCCGGTAGGCGCGGCGGTGGACAGCGGCGCGGCGCCGTTGACCTGGTCCAGGACGTAGAACGGGCTGAACGTCGTCAGGAGGTCTCGGCGTTCCAGACTTTCGACCGTGAGGAGGGTGCGCCTCGAATCGACCGGCCGCTCGCGGCGCGGCAGGGCGCGGGCATTCCTCTGTCGCCATCGACGCCAAAGGGTGCGCAACATGGATGAAGGCTCTCCGAAAAAGAGCACGGAAAAGCGACGGCCTCTCGTCGAACCGCATCGAGGCGCGGAACGTCCCCGACCGGCGCGAGCCTGCGAAAAAGCAAGCGCGTCCGAGAGCCGATGGCCGAGAAGGATTCGGCGAAAGAATTCTCCGTGTGCGTTCGAGGAGTGAGAGAATGGCGCTGGAAGGGATCGCCTCACTCCGAGGCCATTCTTAGGGCGGACCGGAACGGGCGTCAAGATATTGAAATCAAAATAATTTCAAATGCTGAAGTATTCGGGATTTGGGACCAGGTAGGGAGAAGCTGCTATCCTCCGCGTGCCTCGGGGAGTAACATGGCGGCAGCGCCGAGCCGTGAGTACGTCTCGTTTCCCCGGACGAGGATCGCGTCCATGACCCGTGCAACTGCGTCGCGCCGGCATTTGCTGTTACCGTGGACCGTGCAGGAGCGGGAAGACCCGGTCCTCGAATTCGAGCGCGGCGAAGGAGTGTACTTCTTCGACCGCCAGGGGCACCGCTACCTGGATTTCCTGTCGCAGCTGTTCAACTGCAACCTCGGCCACGGCAATCGCCGGGTGATCGAGGCGATCGGACGGCAGGCGGAGCGGGCCTGCTGCGTGACGCCGCAATTCCTGACGCCGGAGCGATCCGACCTCGGCACCGCCCTGGCACGGCGAACGCCGGGAGATTTGAACGTCTGTTATTTCGTCAACAGCGGCAGCGAGGCCGACGATCAGGCGTTCATCCTGCGCGGCTGTTCACCGGCCGGCCGAAAATCTTCGCCAAGTACCGCAGTTACCACGGCACGACGCTGGGCGGCCTGGGCGTCGGCGGCGATCCGCGCCGGTCGGCGGTCGAGCCGGGACCGCCCGGCACCGTGCGCTTCTTCGACCCGTACTGCTACCGCTGCGATTTCGGCAAGGAGTTCCCCTCCTGCGGCATCCACTGCCTGGACGCCCTGGAGAGGCAGTTGCAGTTGGAGAACCCGGCGACGGTGGCGGCGGTGGTCGTCGAGCCGGTGACGGGAGCGGCCGGCGGTTTCCCCCTGCCGCCGGGCTACCTGACCCGGCTGCGCGCTGTGCGATCAGTACGGCATCCTCCTGATCGCCGACGAGGTCATCACGGGCTTCGGCCGAACCGGAGCGTGGTTCGGGGTCGATCATGAGGGCGTGGTGCCGGACATACTGGTGCTGGCCAAGGGGCTGACGTCGGGATACGTGCCGATGGGCGCCGTCGTGGTGCGCCAGCCGATCGCCAACCATTTCGAGAAGCGGATGCTGCCGTTGGGCAGCACGTACACGGCGCACCCGCTGGCCTGTGCGGCGGCGTTGGCCTGCCTGGCGGAGTACGACGAAGGCGGACTGATCGAGAACGCCCGCCGCATGGGCGAGCGTTTGCTGTCGGCGTTGCGCGAGCTGGCCGAGCGTCATCCGTGCGTGGGCGACGTGCGCGGCCAGGGTTTGCTCGCCTGCCTGGAGCTGGTGCGCGATCGGGCCGCGAAGACGCCGCTGGTGCCGCCGAACGTGGATTCACTCCTGCCCTTGCAGATACGGCGCCGTGCCTGGGAGGAAGGATTGCACCTGTTGGCCCGCGGCAATTTGCTGCTGCTGGCGCCGCCGCTCATCCTCCGCGAGGAGCACCTTGTCGAGGGCGTGGCGAAACTGGATCGCCTTCTGACGTGGGTGGAGGAGAACGCCGGCCTCCTCCGAGCCTGAAGCGTAAGCGAAGAGTGCCGTTTCTTCGCTTACGCTTCAGGCTCGGAGGAGGTTTGGCTCAGATCACCGTGCCGTCGGGGACCACGGCGCCGTTGGGAATGACCACGATGCCGTCGCGGATGACGTAGTTGTCGCCGTCGGCGTGCTGCACGTTACGGAGGTTGACGATCTGCACGCCGGCGCCGATGCGGCAATCCCGATCGAGAATGGCCCGCTCGATGACCGCGTTGTCGCCGACGCCGAGGTCGGGCAGGCCGCGCTGGCGGTTGAGCAGTCGTTCGCGCTCCAACTCGATGCGGTCGGCGCCGTTGACGACCGTGTCGCGCAGGGTGACGTGCCGGCCGAGACAGGTGCGGACGCCGATGACACAGCGTTCCAGGCGTGGCGCCGGTCCCGATCCGGCAACCGTCGCTGATGAGGCACTGCTCCAGGTGGGCCGCGTGGACTTGCGAGGCCGGCAGGTTGCGCCGGCGTGTGTAGATGACGCCTTCGGGACTGTGGAAGTCGAACGGCGGCGTCGGGCCGGCCAGAGCGAGGTTGGCCTCGTGATAGGACTTGATGCTGCCCAGATCCTCCCAGTAGCCGTGAAACAGAAACGACTCGATGACGTGGCTGCGCAGGCTGCGCGCGAGAATCTCCGTCACCAGGTCGATGGCTTGCGGCTGCGCATCGAGCAGATCGAACAGCGCCTGCCGATCGAACACGTAGATGCCCATGTTGGCCAGGTAATCCTGCCCCCGGCCGGCCAGGCTGCGGCGCTCCAGCCAGGCCGACGGAGCGCGCAGGCCGTCGAGCTGCTCGGCGGTACTCGGCTTCTCCACCAGGTCGAGGATGCGGTTGTGCTCGTCGAGGCGGACGATACCCAGGCGCGTCGCTTGATGGCGATGCACCGGCAGCACGGCGATGGTGACGGCGGCGCGGCGGTTGCGGTGGGTCTGGATCAGCTCGCGGAAATCCATGCGATAGAGCTGGTCGGCCGACAGGATGAGCACCTGGGAGGCGCGATCGCTTTGCAGGTAAGACAAGTTCTGGCGGATGGCGTCGGCGGTGCCGCGATACCAGTCGGCGGTCTCATTGGTCTGCTGGGCGGCGAGCACCTCGACGAAGCCGTCGGTGAAGGGGTCGAACTTGTAGGTGTTGGCGATGTGGCGGTGCAGGCTGACGCTGAGAAACTGCGTCAGGACGTAGAGGCGTTTCAGTCCGCTGTTGATGCAGTTGCTCAGCGGGATGTCGATGAGGCGGTATTTGCCGGCGATGGGCACGGCCGGCTCGCTGCGGTGCTTGGTCAAAGGATAGAGGGGAGCGCCGCGGCCCCCGCCGAGAATCAGGCTGAGAACATCGTGCATGACGATCGCTCCTCTGCTCCCCTTCTCCTGTATCGCACCGATTCGCGCGGTCGGCAAGAGAAATCGGCCGGATGGATCAGCCGTCCTCGACGATTGACTTTGCCGTCCCATCTGGAATCATGGGAGCGAGGGGCCCTCGGCAAAGGGAGAATACCGCATGGCACGCATCCGGCCGCTGGAGTACGAGCGGGCCGAAGCCGCCGCCCGCGTCGAACTCGATCGTCAGCTCGCCGCCCACGGGCGCGTGACGAACATGAAACGCACGCTCGCCCACGCGCCGGCGGCCCTGCACGCACTCATGCAGTGGTATCCGCTCCGCGAGACGGTGCTGCCGTTTCTGGGCGAACGGCTGACGACGCTGTTCGCTCACGCCGTCTCGACGCAGGCCGATTGCCTGATCTGCTCGACGTTCTTTCGGCGTCTGCTCCTGGAGTCGGGCGAAAACCCGGATGGGCTGACGCTGGACGAACGCGAACAGGCCGTGGTGGACTATGGCCGGCAGCTGGCGCGCGATGCCAACAACGTCTCCGATGAATTGTACGATCGAGTGGCGCGCTACCTGCAACCGGAGCAGATGGTCGCGCTGACGGCCTTCGGCGGGTTGATGATCGCCACCAATGTCGTCAACAACGCCCTGCGCGTGGATCTCGACGAGTATCTGCAACCGTTCCGCAAAAAACCCGTTTAGCCGCGACGCGCAGCGGAGCGCGATGCGCTCCGCTGCGCGTCGCGGCTAAACGAAGAGCATGGGCAGGCAGCGCATGACGAACGAACGGACAGGCCGAGTCGCCCTCATTACCGGCGCTGCTCACGGGCAGGGTCGCGCTTCGGCCCTGGCGCTGGCCCGCGAGGGCGTTCACATCGCGGCGCTGGACGTGGCCCGTCCCCTGCGCTATCCGGGCTACGCGCTCGGCTCACCGCAGGCGCTGGATACCCTGGCCGAAGAGTGCCGCCGACTCGGCGTCGAGTGTCTGACGTTCGCCGCTGACGTGCGCGATGACACCGCGGTGACAGCGGCCGTGGACGAGACCGTCTCCCGCCTGGGCCGGATCGATATCCTCTTCAACAACGCCGGCATCTGTGCCTACGGCCTGGCCCACGAACTGACCGAGGAGGCGTGGGACGCCATGCTCGACATCAACCTCAAGGGGGCATGGCTGGTGGCGCGGCGCGTCATCCCGCACCTGATCGCGCGCAAGGCGGGAGTCATCATCAACAACTCGTCGATCGCCGGCCTGCGCGGCATGGCCCGGCTGAGTCATTACGCCGCGTCCAAATGGGGGCTGGTCGGCTTGACGAAATCGTGGGCCATTGAGCTGGCCCCGCACAACGTCCGTGTCGTGTCGCTGCACCCGACCGGCGTCAACACGCCGATGAACGACGGCCTGGCCGCGCTGGAGGGGGCGACGCCCGAGCAGATCGCCGAGCGCTCGGCCGGCAACCTGCTGCCGGTGCCGTGGATCGAGCCGGAAGACGTGGCGGCGGCCGTCGTGTACCTGGCGTCCGACCAGGCGCGTTTCATCACCGGCTCGCAATTCGTCCTCGACGCCGGCCTGCTGACACGCTGACATCTCATTGTCACCAAGGGAGACTCGGGGATGTGCCGTTGTGTCCTTATCGGTTGCTGGATCGCCGCGCTGACAGCCCCGGGCATGGCCGCGGCGCACGCGGAGAGTTTGACGGCGGTGCCGTTCCAGGAGGTCCACGTCACCGACGCCTTCTGGGGACAGCGCATCCACATCAACCGCACGGCGACCATCGAAGCGAACCTGCGACAGTGCGAAATCACCGGGCGCATCCGCAACTTCGCCGTGGCCGGCAAGCTGCAAGAGGGCAAGCACAAAGGTTTGCTGTTCGACGACTCCGATCTCTACAAGGTGATCGAGGGCATCGCCTACACACTGAGCAGCCGGCGCGACGCCGAGCTGGAAAAGCGAACCGACGCCATCATCGACCAGATTGCCGCCGCCCAGCAGGCGGACGGGTATTTGAATACCTATTACACGCTGGTCAAGCCGAACGAGCGCTGGAAGAACATCCAGTACGGCCACGAGCTGTACTGCGCCGGCCATCTCCTTGAGGCGGCGGTCGCTTACCACCAGGCGACGGGCAAGCGCAAGCTGCTCGACGTGGCGATCAAGCTGGCCGACCACATCGACCGCACGTTCGGACCCGGCAAGAAGGTGGACACGTCGGGACACGAGGAGATTGAGTTGGCCCTGGTCAAGCTCTACCGGGCGACGAAAGAGGAGCGTTACTTGACGCTGGCGCGGTTCTTTCTCGACGTGCGTGGGCGAAAGGACAAGCGACGACTGTTCGGCGAGTATGCCCAGGACCACAAGCCGATCCGCGAACAGGCCGAGGTCGCCGGCCATGCCGTGCGGGCGATGTACCTCTACTGCGGCATGGCCGACGTGGCGGGCCTCAGCGGCGACAAGGAATTGCTCGACGCCATCACGCACATCTGGCACGACGTGGTCGATCGCAAGATGTACGTCACCGGCGGCATCGGGCCGTCGGCCAGCAACGAGGGCTTCACCGTGCCCTACGACCTGCCCAACGACTCGGCCTACGCCGAGACGTGCGCCGCCATCGGCATGGCCCTGTGGAACCATCGCATGTTCCTGATGAGCGGCGAGGGCAAGTACGCCGACGTCCTGGAGCGCGAGGTCTACAACGGCCTGCTGTCCGGCGTGTCGCGGAGCGGCGATCGCTTCTTCTACGTCAACCCGCTGGGCAGCGTCGGCCGGCATCACCGCGTCCCGTGGTTCGATTGCTCGTGCTGTCCGACCAACATCGTCCGTTACGTTCCCGGCATGGGCGAGCGCGTCTGGGCCCACCGAGACAACGCGGTCTGGGCCGTCCTCTACATGGGCAACCGCGCCGCCATCCCGCTCAAGGACGGCAAGGTGCGCCTGACCGAGAAGACGCGCTATCCGTGGGACGGCGACGTCGAAATTCTCGTCGAGCCGGAGAAGAGCTTTGCTTTTGACGTGTACCTGCGGGTTCCGGGCTGGTGTCGATCCGAGCCGAGCCTGACCGTCAACGGCGAGAAAGTCGCGGTCAAGCCGGAGAAGGGCTACGTCCGCGTCGCGCGGACGTGGAAGACGGGCGATGTCATCCGCCTGTCACTGCCGATGCCGGTCGAGCGCGTCTACGCCGACCCGCACGTCCAGGCGGACGTCGGCCGGGTGGCGCTTCAGCGTGGGCCGGTGGTCTATTGCCTCGAAGGCGTGGACAACAACGGTAGCGTGCGCAACCTGTGTCTACCGAAGGAGGCGAAGCTGTCGGCGGAATTCGAGAAAGACCTGCTCGGCGGCGTCGCGGTCATCAGGGGCGAAGCGTTGGCGGTAGCGCGGACGGAGGAGAAGCGGACGACGAAGGCCGTGGCGTTCCGGGCGGTGCCGTACTTCGCCTGGGACAACCGCAAGCCGGGACAGATGATCGTCTGGCTGGCGGAGACGCCCGAGCGCGCCGAGCTGCCGAACGAGGAGGGCGTGAACGTCAACGGCATGCATATCCGCGCTTCCCACCTCAACCCCACGGACACCCTGGAGACACTCAACGACGGCGCCGTACCGAAATCGTCGAAGGACCACTCCATCCGGCGGATGACCTGGTGGGACCACCGAGGCGGCAGCGAATGGCTGTCGTATCGGACGGCGAAGCCGCGCACGCTCGGCGCGGCGGAGGTGTACTGGTTCGACGATACGGGCATCGGGGCGTGCCGCGTGCCGGCCGAGTGGCGGCTGCTGTGGCGCGACGGCGAGCAGTGGAAGCCGGTCCCGCTGCTTGCGGGCCAACGATACGAGACGCGGCCGGATCAGTTCAACAAGGTGTCGTTCGAGCCGGTGATGACGCGGGAATTGCGGCTGGAAGTTAAGCTGCGACCGGAATTTTCGGGCGGCGTACTGAAATGGCGCGTTCGGGAGGCGAAGTAAGGACTGATCTAACCCCTCCATTTCGTTTAGCCGCGACGCGCAGCGGAGCGCGATGCAGACCCGCGCTCCGCTGCGCGTCGCGGCTAAACGGAGGACTTGATTTTGGTTAGACCTTTGCTCCCACCTGAAAGGCAAGCTAGGATTGCGACATACCCTGACCAGTGGGTTCGCCCTTCGCAATGGGTCGTTCATGATAAGCCAGCCGCAGACGCCCTCGCTGCCGACCGCCGTGGCGGCGGAACGAACCTTCTTGCAAATCCCCAGCCAGCCGGAGTGGATCGCGCCGACCGTCGAGTACCTCAAGGAAAAGGCCCTCCTGTGCGGAGCGTGCGACGAAGCGCGGGCCAGCAAGCTCACCCTCGCCCTGCACGAGGCGCTGACCAACTCCATTATCCACGGCAACCTGGAGCTGTCTTCCGACCTCAAGGAACGATCCGACAACGCTTTCGCCGAGGCGCTGGCGGCGCGATCCGTCGATCCGCGCTACGGCAATCGGCCGGTCGAAGTCTGTATCGATTACGACGGCGAACGCTGCCACTGGACGTTCACCGATCAGGGTCCGGGCTTCGACGTGGAGCGCGCCCTGGCGCGAGCGGAACACCCCGACCCGGAGACGATGCTCGCCAGCGGCCGGGGCCTTGTCCTGATGCGGGCGCTGCTCGATGACGTGCGTTACGAGGCGGGTGGACGGCGCGTCGTGCTCACCATGATGCGGCCCTCGGGCGAGGAGAGGCGGCGCGAGGCGCGTTTGCCGGTACAACGGCCGGTTCGCGTCGCGCCGGTGCGGACCGACGGCACGGTGGACTGGGAGGCGGCCTACGAGGGCGTCTCGCAGAACCTGTCCCACGACGGCATGGCCATCTTGCAGGCGCGCCTGGCCAGCAGCGACCGCATCCTCATCGGCATCGACTGGGAGGGACAAATGCTGTACGTCCCCGCCGAGGTGCGGCATTGTCAGTCGGGCAACGGCGAGGTGGTCGAACTGGGCTGCCGCTTCCAGGTCTCGTCCGTCGCCGCGGCGCGGTCGGCGACAACAACGGGACACGTCGATCGGGCCATCAGCGCGATGATGGAGCAGTTGAATTGCCCGAGCGTGCCTCACGATGAGCGGCGGGCGCATCCACGGGCCGCGTACACCGCGCGCATCCTCATCCGGACCCGAGCGGACAGCGAGCCGGTCGTCGGCTTTGGCCGCGATCTGTCCAAGGGCGGCATCGCCTTCCTGACGAGCACGCCGTTGCCGCGCGAGAACGTGATGGTGTCCTTGCCCCAGCGCGATCGGACGGCGCTGTGCATGGTGGCGCGAATCATCCGCTGCAACCAGCTCCTGGCGGGCATCTACGACGTGGCGGCGCGATTCCTGGACGTGGCGGATCACGACGAGATACCGAGCCGCGACCGTTAGGGAGCGAGGCTCCCCCCGCTCCCTAACGGTCGCGGCTCGGCTTATTTCCCACTCGATTTCTCGCTTTTGAGGAACTGTTCGACCTCGCGGCGAAGCAGACCCAGCTGGAGTCGCTGCACCCACGGCAGCGACGTGCTCTCCACGCCGGTGTGGCCGGACTTTGGGTCATCCAGGAACGAGACCGCCTTGTCGAACTGTTGCCGGGCCTCCTTCGGCAAACCCATGCGGTAGCGATCCAGGGCCAGCCACAGCCATTCGCGCGCACTGGGACGATGGCCGCGCAGGCTCAGCGCCTCGTTGAGCTGGCGCGCCGAGGCGTTCAGGTCGCCGGCCCGGTAGAGGGCCGCTCCCAGCGTACACAGATAGTCCGGATCGCGCGGTTCCCGACCCACGGCCGCCTTGGCCAGCTCGACCAGCCGTTCCGGCTTCACCCCGGAGTCCGCCGACAGCTCACTCGTCCACGCCGCCAGGTAGGCGGTGCGCGCGTCGCCCTTCTCCTGGCGCTGCGCCAGCGCGGCGCAGGCACGGCGGTAGCCGGCGGCGTCGCCGACTTGCAGGCGGAGAACGGCATACAGGCACCAGCCCTCGGCCTGGTCCGGAGCACGGCGGACCACCACCGCGTAGTCGGCGCTGGCGTCGCCCCAGTGGCCCAGCTCGGCCCGCGCTCGTCCACGGTGGGCGTAGTGAATCCACTGCTCCGGCTCGCTCCGGATCAGTCGATCCAGGTGCCAGAGGGCGGCGTCCCAGTGTTGGCCGCGAGCGCACTCCTCCGCGGCCTGACGGTGCCAGGCCGTCACGTCGTCCTCGGAGAAATGGAACAGCTCGCCCTGCTCCTGTCGCAGCGACGCCCACAGGGTCCGCAGACGGCGCGGCTTGAGCGGCATGATGCCGCGTTGCTCGTCGATGCGACTGCCGGCCAGCAGTTGGCTCAGGCGAATCAGGTTCCCGGTAACGCAGGTGGCGCAGGGCAGGTCCCAGGCCCAGACCGTGCCGGTCGATCCGGTCGTCCGCAGCCGCTGTCCATCCGGGCTGAAATGCACCTGCCAGACGGACCAGGGATGGACGAAAGGAGGTGTCAGTACCTGGCCGGTCTCGGCGTCCCAGACGCGGGCGCTGTGATCGCGGCTGCCCGTGGCGATGCGATGGCCGTTGGGACTGAAGACGGCCTGCATCACGGTGCCGTCGTGCTTGAGCGGAGGCAGCAACAGTTCGCCGCTCTCGGCGTCCCAGACGCGGGCCGTGTTGTCGTCGCTGGCCGTGACGACGCGACGGCCGTCCGGGCTGAACTCGGCGAACTCGATGCCGCTGGCGTGGGTCAAGGACGGACTGATGGGGGCGCCGGTGGCCGCGTCCCAGACGCGGGCCGTCTGGTCCATGCTGGCGGTGACGACACGGCGGCCATCCGGGCTGAACTCGGCGTGTACGATCGCGTTGTGATGCGGCAAGGGCGGCGTGACGGCCTCGCCCGTTCGGACGTCGTAAACGCGAGCGGTGTCGCCGTCGATTTTGACGACCAGCCGGCCATCGGGACTGGTGGGCGGAGGCGGCTCCTTGGGACCGTCTTCGGCGTCGGCGGCGCCGACGTGCAGATCGCGGTCGGCGCGGCGGCGGAAGACGGCGGCCTCCTCGACGACGACCGCCTGGCGCCGGCAGGCGATGTCCCAGACGCGCGCGGTGCCGTCCTCGCTGGCCACCACGAGATGACGGCCGTCGGGACTGAAGTTGGCGTGGTTGACGCTGCCGTTGCAGCGCAACGGCGGCGTCAACGCCGCGCCGTTGGTGGCGCTCCAGACGCGGGCGGCGTTATCGTCGCCGGCCGTCGCCACCCGGCAGCCGTCGGGACTGAAGACGGCCCAGCGGACGGCGCTCTTGTGCCGCAACGGTTCCGCCAGCCGTTCGCCGTCGGCCACGCGCCAGATCGAGGCGGCGCCGTCCTCGCCGGCGGTCAGCAGGCGATGAGCAAACGGGCTGAAGACGACATGGGTTACTCGGTCGCGATGATGCAAGCGCGGGCAGACGATCTCGCGGGTGGCGACGTTCCAGACGCGGGCGTTGCGGTCGGCGCTGCCGCTGGCCAGGAGTTTGCTGTCGGGGCTGAAGGCGACGCACAGGGCGGCCCGGTCGTGCAGCAGGGAGGAGATCAGCCGCCGCGTGGCGGCGTCCCACAGCGACACCAGCCCGTCGCCGCCGGCGGTCGCCAGCCAACGGCCGTCCGGGCTGAAAACGGCCTGGTAGACCCAGCCGGCGTGCTTTAGCTCGCCGAGCAAGGCCGCGTCGGTGGACACGTCCCAGACGCGCGCCGCCGTGCCGGATCCGGCCGTCACCACCTGCCGGCCATCGGGGCGGAAGGCGATCCAGCGAACCGGGCCGTCGTGCTTCAGCGGCGGCGTCAACGGCTGGCCGGTCGCGGCGTCCCAGACGCGGGCGGTGCCGTCGCGGCTGGCGGTGGCGACGCGGCGGCCGTCGCCGCTGAAGACGGCATGGACGACGGGTCCGGCATGCGTCAGCGGAGGCACGGACTCTTCGCCGCTGTCGGCGTCCCACAGGTGGACCTTGCCGTCGTCGCCGGCGGTGAGCACTCGTCGGCCATCGGGACTGTAACGGGCCGCGTTGACGGCGCCGCCGTGGACCCAGACGCGGTCCATCCTCGGCAGACCGTGCAGCAGGGCGGCAATGCGCTGACGGTGCGGCTCCTCGTGCTCGGCCGTGCCCGCGTCCAGCCGCAGCGCCTCGGCGAACCACAGCAGGGCCGTGAAGCCGTCGCCGGCGTTCATGGCGCTGGTGCCCTCCGTGACGTGCAGACGGATGAGGTTTTGCCGGTTTTCCTCGGCGCTTTGTCGGGCCTCGTCCACCGCTCGCGCCAGTTGGAAGTGGTACCACAGGCCGACCGTCAGCAGCGCCGCGACGGCCAGCGACACGACCCCAATGAGGGCGGCCCGTGTCGGATGCCGCCGCCCCCACTTGAGGGTCCGACCCCACCAACCGATCGGCCGCGCCTCGATCGGTTGACTGCGCAGGAAGCGATGCAAGTCCTCGGCCAACTCCTCCGCGCTGGGATAACGCCGGGCGGGGTCTTTCTCCAGGCACTTCAGGCAAATCGTCTCCAGATCGAGCGGCACCTTCCGATGGAGCTGCGTGGGGCGGATGGGGTCTTGCGCCAGCAGTCGGCGGATGGTGTGGAGCGAGCTGTCGCCCTCGAAGGGCGGCCGGCCGGTGAGCATCTCGTAGAGAATGGCGCCCAGGGCATAGACATCCGTGGCGGGGCCAATAGCGTGCGTGCGTCCCTCGGCCTGCTCGGGGGCCATGTAACTGGGCGTGCCGATGATGGCGCCGGTGCGCGTCTGCGACTGCACGTCGAGGTGCTTGGCCAGTCCGAAGTCGGTGATCTTGGGGATGCCGTACAGACGCAGGGCGGCCTGCGACTCGGCCTGGAAACTGTCGGCGCCGGAGACGTGCTCGGTGGGGATGGCCAGCAGGATGTTGGCGGGCTTGAGGTCGCGGTGGATGATGCCCTTCTGGTGGGCGCTGTGCATGGCCAGGGCCAGCAGGCGGACGAACTGGGCGGCCAGGCGCGGCGGCTGCGGGGCGCCGTTGAGCTTCTGGGCCAGCGTACCGCCGTCCACGTATTCCAGCGAGAAGAAGGGGCAGCTATCGAACTCGCTGATTTCGTGGATGAGCACGATATTGGGGTGCTGCAAGCGGGCGACGGCCTCGGCCTCGGCGCGGAAGCGATCCAGCTGCTGCGGCTCGGCGTGGGCGCCGGCCAGGATCATCTTCAGGGCGACGATGCGGTTCAGCTTCGTTTGCCGGGCCTTGTAGACGACGCCCATGCCGCCGCGGCCCAGCTCGCCCAGGATCTCGTAACCGGGGATGTGCTGCGAGACGACCGGGCTGCGCCGCCGGGAAGGGTCGGCGTTATCGCCGGGGAGCGTCGGGGCGTCGGGGGAAACCAGCTGGGGCAGGGCGGGAGGGTCCGGGACCGGCGTGTTGGGCGGCCGAATCGACGACGCCTCGGCGGCCTGCGGGAAATCGAGCGTCGGAGGGATGTTCGCGTCGGAGGGATGCAGAGGCAGACCGCAGACCGGGCAGACCGATGGCGGCGTCGGAGATTGGGGTCCGTCGGGGCGCCACGAATGGCCCCGCGGACAGGTCAGCGGTGCGGCCATGTCGCGCTCCTCGCCGGGTGCCTGGGGACTACCGTTCATTTTGGCCCGGCGGGGAGCATGGTCAAGGCAAGCTCCCTTGCTCCGGGGGAGAAGAACAGACGGAACCGGACAATCGGCGGGAATTTGCTTGGCTCCCGGTACACTCCGGGGTAAACTTCATTCCGCCTTCCTCACCCCGGCCGAACCGCGGGGGTTCCCGGCCGGCGGCTACCGTCCCACCTGCAACTGGAGGTTGTCCATGCGCAAACTCATGCTCGTCGCCCTGGCCCTGGCCTGGCTGCCCCTCGCGCTCCACGCCGAGGACAAGGCCAAACAAGCCCCCAAAGTCGTCCTGCAATCGCCCGACGGCAAGAAATCGTATGACCTCGACAAACTCACCAAGGATGGGCCGGTCCTGGTGCGTCTGACGTGCGCCTGCTCCGGCTGCGATCAGGAGCTGCCGCACTTTCAGAAGCTGCAGGCCGCCTACAACGCCAAGGGCTTGCAGACCTTGGCCGTCTTCCGCGAGAAGCCGGAGGCCGCCAGCAATTACGCCGTCAAGAAGGGCGTCAAGTTCCTGTGGTTGGCCGATCCCAAGGGCGAGCTGTGGAAGACCTTCGACGCCAAGGTGATGCCGACCAACATCCTCATCGACAAGGGCGGCCGAGTCGTCAAGGTCGTGTCCGGCTGCACCAAGGACGGCAAGAACGCCCAGGTGCTGTCCGGCGAAATCGCCCGGCTGCTCCAGACCCCCGAAGCCCCCATCATCGAATCGAAGAAGTAAGAAGGGAATAGGGAATAGGGAATAGGGAATAGGGAAGAAATCTCGCCCCTCTTCCCTATTCCCTATTCCCTATTCCCTATTCCGTGGCGTTCGCCTTGCACGATTGGGACCACTCGCCTACAATCCGCCCGCTCGTCTCCACGGCAGGGGGGCGAGAGAGCCAATCCAAGAGGCGAGCGGAACTCATGGTCCCGGAACCGATCTCCCCGCACGAGCGCTCTCCCGTCCGCCGCCTGCTGGGCCGCCTGGTGGCCGGGTGTGCCGCTATCCCCTGCCGGTGCTTCTGCTGTCGCTCGCTCTCGCCGGCCTCTCGATCTACGCCGCCGTCCACCCGCTTGCAGTACAGGACCCAGCGCAACGACCTCATCAGCCCGCACAAGGACTACCAGCAGCGCTGGCGCGCACTACCTGGCCGAGTTCGGCGACGACGATGACATCGTGGTCGTGGTCAAGGGCGACGATCGGCCGCGGATGGAGAAGGCCCTGGAAGCGTTGGCCGGCCGCGTGCAGGCGCGGCCGGACCTGTTCGACCGGCTGTTTTACAAGGTCGATCTGCGGTCGCTGCGCAACCGCGCCTTGCTGTTTCTGTCCACCGAGGAAATCCAGGCGATCCAGCACCATCTGCGCGACATGGGCTTGCTGCTGCAGATTGGCCCGATCGCCTGGCGGAACCTGACGCTGGCGAGTCTGCTGAAAGAGGCCCAGCAGCGCGCCGCCAAGATGAAAGCGGGCGAGCGGCTGAAGCCGGGCGACGAGGAATTGCTGACGCAGGTGTGGAACATCACGCGGAACGCCCGCGACGTGGTCGCCGACCCGGCCCGCTACAAGACGCCCTGGGGCAGCCTGCTGGCCCGGCCGCCGGAACAGAAAGACCTGCTGGCCGAGCCGCAGTATTTCTTCAGCGATCCGCCCGGCAGCGACGGCCAGGGCGAGACGCTGGCCTTCCTGCTCGTGCGGCCCATCAAGGAACAAGGCTCGTTCACTTCGGCGCTGAAAAGCGTGACGGCCCTGCGCGACATCGTGGCCCAGACGCGGCCGGACTATCCCGGCGTCGAGTTCGGCCTGACCGGCCTGCCGGTGCTGGAAACCGACGAGATGACCGCCGCCGACCACGACACGCGCCTGGCCTCGTGGCTGGCCATCGCCGGCGTCAGCGCTGCTGTTCGTCCTGGTCTATCGCGGCCTCTGGTATCCGCTGCTGACCGTGGCGACGCTGCTGATCGGCACCGCCTGGGCGATGGGCTGGCTGACGCTGACGGTCGGCCATCTGAACATCCTGTCGGCGACGTTCGCCGTCATGCTCATCGGCATGGGCGATTACGGCGTGCTGTGGGTGATGCGTTACGAGCAGGCCCGGCAGCGCGGGGCGGACGTGCGGACGGCGCTCTTGCACACGACGACGCACGTCGCCATCGGCAACCTGACGGCGGCCAGCACGCTGGCCCTGGCGTTCTTCGCCGCCATGTTCGCCGACTTCCAGGCCGTCGCCGAGCTGGGCTGGATCGCCGGCTGCGGCGTGCTGCTGTGCGCCTTCGCCTGCTTCACCGTCCTGCCCGCCCTGCTCATGCTGTTCGACCGGCGAAAGATATCCGATTGAAGGAGACGACGGGCCTCGTAACATTCTTTCTTTTTCTCCGTCCTCCCTTCGGGACGCCTGGCTGCCGGGACTCGCTCGCCGCGCCGGCTGGGTGGCCTGCGCCGGCGTGGCGCTGACGGCCGGCCTGGGTTACTGCGCCTGGCGCGGCGTGACCTACGATCACAACCTGCTGCACCTGCAGGCGCGCGACCTCGATCGGTGAAATGGGAGCTGACGCTGATCGAGCACACCGCCGGCGCCAACTGGCACGCCGTCAGCTACACCGACACGCCGGCGGAAGCGCTGGCCCTCAAGGCGCGCTACGAGCAGCTGCCGGAGGTGGCCCGCGTCGTCGAGGTCGCCTCGCTGGTGCCGGCGGACCAGGAACAGAAGATTCGACTGCTCGCCGACATCCGCCAGCGCCTGCGCCATCTGCCGCGGCGCGGCCAGGTCATCGAGCACGCCCGGCCCCAATGCGCGGACCTCATCGAGCGCCTTGACCAGCCTGGCCGAGCAATTGCAGCCGTTGGCCGGCTCCGCTCGCAATGCCAAGGACGAACCCTCGACCCTGCTGGCCGACCTGCGTAACAGCGCGCAGGATCTCCACATGCAGCTGACGGTCCTGCCGGCGGAGACGGTGGAGGAGCGGCTGCAAATGTTCGAGCAACGCCTGGCCGGCGACCTGGCCGAGGACCTGCACCGCCTGCGCGAGGTGGCCACGCCGGCGCCGATCGCCTTGGCCGACCTGCCGCCGGACCTGCGCGTCCGCTACGTCGGCCAAAGCGGCAAGTGGCTGCTGCGCGTCTTCGCCCGCCAATCGCTGTGGGAGTTCCCCCAACTGGAGCAGTTCACCGAGAAAATCCACGCCATCGATCCCGAGCGCCACCGGCAAGCCGTTCGGCACCGTCGAGGGGTTGCAAGGCGATGAAGAACGGCCTGGAGCGGGCCGGCATCTACGCCTTCCTGGTCATCGTCGCCGTGCTTGTGGCTCGACTTCCGCAGCTGGAAGCGCACCGCTGCTCGCCGTCGCGCCGCTGGTGCTGGCCGTGGTCCTGTCGCTGGGCGTCCTGGGCCTGCTGGGCGTGCCGCTCAACCCGGCCAACATGATCGCCTTCCCGCTGATCCTCGGCGTCGGCGTCGATAACGGCGTCCACGTCCTGCACGATTACCTGCTGCGCCGCCGCGGACAGGAGGCGACCATCAGCTACGCCATCGGCCGCGGCGTGCTGGTCAAGGCGCTGACGACGATGATCGGCTTCGGCACGCTGATGATCTCCAGCGAGCGCGGCCTGGTCGGGACTGGGTCTGATCCTCACGCTCGGCGTCGGCTGCTCGATGCTGACCGCGCTGGTCTTCCTGCCGGCGGTGCTGCATCTGCGGGCGCGGCGCCGGCCGGCGACAGTGCCGCCGATGGAGACGCCGGCGGAATCGCCGCTCGCCGCCTAACCCACAAACGGCTTCCTCCGAGCCTGAAGCGTAAGCGAAGCAACAGCAACTTCGCTTACGCTTCAGGCTCGGACTTGATACCATAACAATCTCCGTGGTCTGCCTCTCCCACCGCGTACCCGCACCGATCTGGAAGCGACGATGAGCAACGGCACCCTCAAGGATCCCGAAGATTTCTTTTCCGAAACCCGGATGACCTTCGGCGATCACATCGAGGAACTGCGCGTCCACCTGTGGCGCGCCATCGCCGGCTTTGGCGTGGCCCTGTTTTTGAGCTTCTTCATCGGCAAGCACGCCGTCGATTTCATCACCGCCCCCGTCAAGCAGCAGCTCGGCGAGTTTCACAAACGCCGCGTCGAAAAGACGCTCAAGGAGCTGCAAACCGATCCCAGCTATCAGAAGGCCAACGAGGCGACCGGCTTCACCAAGGTCTACTTCCGCCGCGATCAACTGTTGGCCGTCCTCCAGGGCGCATCGGCCGAGGAGCTGGAGAAATACAAACGCCCCCTTCGCCGCGGTAACGAGAAGAAGAACGAGGAAAGTTCGTTGCTGGACCGGCTCATTGGCCGCTCCGGCGGCAAGGAGCAACCCAAGGAAGACGAGGAAATTGTCGCTGAAAACGATCTCGTTCCTCTCTGGCAGGCGCACGGCGAACCGCTCCAGGAAACGGCGTTGCTTCAGCACGCCCTGCGCATCGTCGGCGGTTTTGACGACATGTCCACGTTCAACGTCATGGAAGCGTTCATGGTCTGGTTCAAGGTGTGCATTGTCTGCGGCATCGTCATCGGCAGTCCGTGGATCTTCTGGCAGATCTGGATGTTTATCGCCGCCGGGTTGTATCCGCACGAGAAACGCCTGGTCCACGTTTATCTGCCGGTCAGTCTCGGTCTGTTCCTGCTGGGCGTGGCTATCTGCGAGTTCCTCGTCATCCCCCGCGCCATCGAGGCGCTGTTGTGGTTCAACGAGTGGATGGGTTTCAAGCCGGACCTGCGGCTGAGCGAATGGCTCGGCTTCGCCATCTGGATGCCGCTGATCTTCGGCGCCTCGTTCCAGACGCCGCTGGTAATGCTGTTCGCGGCCAAGCTCGGCGTCGTCAATGCCGACACCTTCCGCAACAAGCGGCGCTACGCCTGGTTCGGCATGGCCGTATTCGCCGCCCTCGTGACCCCCACGCCGGACGCCCTGACCATGCTGTTCTTGTGGGTGCCCATGAGCCTGCTGTTCGAGTTGGGCATCTGGCTCATCCAGATGTCGCCGAGCGAGCCGGAACTGGGCGAGGACGTGCCCTCCTCCGAGGAAATGATCGAGGTGTGAGGCACCGACGGGGGATGGGGATGATGGAGCCGGATTCCAGCCGCGACCAGCCGTCTTCTCCCCCTCCTTCCGCCTCCGTCGCCCTTGTCGGAGCCGGACCCGGCAATCCCGGCCTGCTGACGCTGCGTGCGGTCGAATGCCTCGCACGGGCCGACCTGGTCCTGTACGACCGGCTCGTCCCCGTTCGCTTGCTGGATCACGTCCCGGCGACGGCCCAGCGGATTTGCGTCGATGCACTGCACGGCTCGCATCCGGAGGCGCTGGCCGGAGATTTATCAGATCATGATCGACGCCGCTCGCCGAGGACAGCGCGTCGTGCGTCTCAAGGGCGGCGATCCGTTTCTGTTCGGCCGTGGCGGCGAGGAGGCCGAGGCGCTGCGGCGGGCCGGCATCTCCTACGAGGTCGTGCCCGGCGTGACGGCGGCGCTGGGCGCGGCGCCTTCGCCGGCATTCCGCTGACGCACCGCCAACACGTCAGCGCCGTGGCTTTCGTCACCGGCCACGAAAAGCCGGACAAGACTGACAGCTTCCTCGATTGGCCGGCGCTGGCCCGATTTCCGGGAACGCTGGTCATCTACATGGGTATGGCCCGGTTGCCGCATATCGTGCAGATGTTGACGGAGCACGGCAAGCCGGCGGAGACGCCGGCCGCGGCGGTCCACTGGGCGACGACCGGCCGACAGCGCACGGTGACGGCGGCGCTGGGCGACCTGCCCGCCGCCGTGCGCGAGGCGGGGCTGACGGCGCCATCGCTCGTTATCGTCGGCTCCGTGGTGACGCTCCGCGCGGAATTGGCCTGGTTCGAGACACGGCCGCTCCTGGGCCGGCGCATCCTGGTGACACGTCCTCGTCACCAGGCGGGGGAAATGGTCGCCCGGCTGGAGGAACTCGGCGCCGTCGTGTCGCTGCTGCCGGCAGTCGAGGTCCGCGAGCCGGCGGACTGGGCGCCGGTGGACCGAGCGCTGGCCGAACTGGCGAGCTATCAATGGCTCGTCTTCACCAGCGTCAACGGCGTGGATGCCTTCGTCCGCCGTCTGCGCCAGACGGGGCGCGACCTGCGTGCCCTGGGTTCGCTGCGCCTGGCCGTCATCGGTCCCGCCACCGCCGACGCCCTGCGCCGCTATCATCTGGAGCCGGATCTCATCCCGCCCGTCTACGATTCGGAAAGCCTGGCCTCGGCCTTGAAGGAACGGACGGCCGGACAGCGCGTGCTGCTGGCGCGAGCGGATCGAGGGCGCGAGGTGTTGCGCGAACAGCTGACGAGCGTGGCGGAGGTCGAGCAGATCGCCGTCTATTCCCAGGTGGATGCCGTCGAGCCGGCGTCGGAGGCCGTCGAAGCCTTGCGACGGGGTGACATCGATTATGTCACCTTGACCAGCTCCAACATCGCGCGGTCGCTGGTCCGCGGACTCGACGAGGAAGCGTTGCGGCGCATCCGTGCCGGCTCCGTGCGACTGGTGAGTATCAGTCCGGTGACGAGCGCGGCGATCCGGGAGCTGGGTTTGCCGGTGGCGGCGGAAGCGCGGGAGTTCACCGCCGAGGGGGTAGTGCAAGCGCTGCTCGATCTGGCCCACAAATAACTTCGTTTAGCCGCGACGCGCAGCGGAGCGCGGCAGCCGCGCTCCGCTGCGCGTCGCGGCTAAACTTGGAACTTAACGTAAATCGCGGAAGGCGTCGTAGGCCAGGTAGAGCACGGCTCCGCACGAGAGAATGACGAGAACGTCCACGAACTTGCTGATCCCGCCGAAGGGAAAGTTGAAGATCAGGTCGAGAAGGAACAGGAGGAGAAGCAATCCGGCGACTCCCATGGAGCCCCAGCACAGCCATTTTTCCATGAAGAGCCCTTTCACCGCCTGCATGATGCCGCCCCGGCTCGACAGGTGAATCCGCGGACCCGCGCCGCTGCGTGGTACGGGCATCGGCACTCTCCCCATTCAATTGCAACATTGTAGCGGTTCCGACTCAAGCCGCCACTCCCGCCCCAGCCGGAAAAATGTCTCCGCGCCGGCCGCAGAACGCGCACCATCCCTACGGATCGCTTGACAAACCGGCCTCCTCTCGGCACTCTGGCGGAAAGTATCTGTCGCTCCGGGGAGGAGACCCTTGGCTACACCTGTCGTCTTGATCGCCGGCGACGGCATCGGGCCGGAAGTGACGGCGGCCATGCAGACCGTCGTCCAGGCGGCGGGCGCGGACGTGACCTGGGTCGAGGCGATGGCCGGCCTGGGCGCCGCCGAGCGCTACGGCGATCCGCTGCCGGCCGCCACCCTCGATCTCATCCGCCGCTATCGCGTCGCCCTCAAGGGACCGTGTACCACGCCGGTCGGCAAGGGCTTTCGCTCCATCAACGTCCGTCTGCGCAAGGAGCTGGACCTGTACGCCAGCGTCCGTCCCGTGTGTACGCTGCCGGGCGTGGCCGTGCCCTACGAAAAGGTCGATCTCGTCGTCGTCCGCGAGAACACCGAGGGGCTGTACTCGGGACAGGAGCACGTCGTCGTTCCCGGCGTGGTCGAGAGCCTGCGCATCATCACGCGGACGGCGGCGGAGCGCATCGTCCGCTACGCTTTCGAGCTGGCCCGGCACGGTGGACGCCGCCGCGTCACCTTCTGCCACAAGGCCGACGTCATGCCGCTGAGCGACGGCCTGTTCCTCACCACGGCGCGGGCCGTCGCCGACGATTATCCCTTCCTCGAATTTGAGGAGATGCACGTCGATCACCTGTGTTTGCAGCTGGCCCTGGACCCGACGCACTTCGACGTGCTGGTGATGGAAAATCTGTTCGGCGACGTGGTGAGCGACCTGTGCGCCGGCCTGGTGGGCGGCCTGGGCCTGGTGCCGGGCGCCAACCTGGGGCAGCGCTATGCCGTGTTCGAGGCGGTGCATGGCAGCGCGCCGGACATCGCCGGCAAGGGACTGGCCAACCCAATCGCCCTGATCCGCTCGGCGGCGATGATGCTGGAGCACATCGGCCAGCGGCAATCCGCTGGCCGCATCGAGGACGTCGGTACGGCGAACGCTGGCGGCGAAGCGCGGCCTGACGCGCGACCTCGGCGGCGACGGCAACACCGCCACGCTGACGCAGCAGCTGATCGCCAACTTGCAGGTTTAGCCGCGACTGCGCAGCGGAGCGCGGCTAGCCCGCGCTCCGCTGCGCGTCGCGGCTAAACGAGAAAGGTGTGCGCATGGCCTTACGTGTCACGCTGGTTCAGGGCGGCGGGGCGGGACTCGATCAGGTGCCGGCCGTGCAGACGATTTTCGCCGCAGCCGGCGTCGCGATCGACTGGGACGAACATCTGGCCGGCTGGGCGTCGATGGAGCGCGGCGGCCCGGCCACTGCCCCGAGGAGTTGCTGCGCTCGGTGCGCGACACCGGCCGCGTACTGAAGACCAAGCTGCTGCCGCCGCCGGGACCGGCCTCCGGACCTCGACCGGAGAAGTTCAACTTCAACGTCCAGCTCCGCCGCGAACTGGGCCTGTTCGCCTCGGTTCGGCCGCTGAAGAACCTGCCCGGACTGCCGGCCCGCTTTCAGGGCGTGGACATGCTCGTCATCCGCGAGCTGACCGAAGACCTGTACGCCGCCATCGAACACGAGATCGTGCCCGGCGTGGTGCAGAGCATCAAGGTCGTGACCGAGGCCGCCAGCCGTCGCTTCTTCCGCTTCGCCTTCGAGTGGGCCGCGCGGCCGGCCGCAAGACCGTGACCTGCGTCCACAAGGCCAACATCCTCAAGCTGGCCGACGGCCTGTTCCTGGAAGCGTTCCGCACGGCGGCGCAGGACTTCCCCGAATTGCAGCCGCGCGAGATCATCGTCGACAACTGCTGCATGCAGATGGTGTCGCGGCCGCAGCAGTTCGACGTGCTGGTCATGGGCAACCTGTACGGCGACCTGGTGAGCGACCTCGGCGCCGGCGTCGTCGGCGGCATCAGCGCCACGGCCGGCATCAACGTCGGCGACGGCGTGCGCGTCTACGAAGCGTTCCACGGCGGCAGCCGCGAGCTGATCGGCGTCAACCGCGCCAACCCGCTGCCGCTGCTGCTGCCGGCCATCGACCTGCTCGACGCCGAAGGGCAGGACGTCCTCGCTCGCCGCCTCCTGTCGGCGGCCGAGCGCGTGCTGAGCGAACGTCGGGCACTGACGCCCGACCTGGGCGGACAGGCGACGACGACGGACATGACGGATGCCATCATCGCGGCGTTGCAATGACCGAGCCGTTGCTTCCCTTGCCTTGGTTTTACGGGATCACCACCTTGGGAGTCGCTGGCGCCGTCGCGGGCTTCTTGGGTTTCTCGGCCGGCTTGTCCTTCTTTTCGCCCGGATCGCGCCGGCGTTGCAGCCGGAGCTTTTCTTGCTCTTCCAGCAAGGCACGCGCGTTGTCCTTGCTCGTC
>CAWKHF010000002.1:0-973025 GCA_963849325.1 uncultured Planctomycetota bacterium
GACCACGCCGATCTGCGGGTGGCGCTGCCTGATGGCATGCGCCGCCTCGATGCCCTCGATCTTGTGACCTGGAGGCATCCGGATGTCGGTGAGAACGGCATCGGGCCTGAGCTGCCTGACCGCGGTGAGCAGCTCGTCACTGT
This sequence comes from uncultured Planctomycetota bacterium, assembly GCA_963849325.1. Lineage (GTDB taxonomy): Bacteria > Planctomycetota > Planctomycetia > Gemmatales > Gemmataceae > JAJPHU01. Next base: position 144 of record CAWKHF010000002.1, read on the forward strand.
TTCCCACCCCGGCCAGCACCTCGACCTCGCCAGAGTCCTCGAGCAGACGGCGGGTGCCCTCGCGAACGAGGTAATTGTCTTCGGCGATCACGATCCGCAGCCGGTCAGCCATGAGTCGGCTCCCCGGCAGGCAGCCACGCGCTGACGCTAGTGCCCAGCCTGGCATGAACCGCGGCGCCAGTGGTGGACCTGCTCGACGGCCTCGAGCACGGATCCGCCCTGCCCCGCGGCACCGCTACTGGCCGGCCACTGCCTGTTCGCCCTCGGCGTCGTCCTGCTCGGCGCGTTGCGGTGTGGCGGGCCCGCATCACGCCGCGCTGGGCCGGGATCCTGATGGCCCTGTTGCCCGGTCTCCGATGTCGTGTTCTCCAGCGCCACCCGGCGACATCGGTTCCCTGGTAAGCAGACGCGATCGGGATCGTCGGATTCGGCGTCCTCGGATGGCGCCTGCTTCGCCCGCACCGGACGCTTTGGTGGGATGAGGTGCCCGAGATCTCCCTGAACCGGTGCGCCGGGCGCGGCTCCCGTACAGGGATCTGACATACGGCTCCTCGCTTCTGCGCCGGGTGGCTCAGGGCCTTCACATGGACGGCCACCCGGCGCAGTTCCGGTGCGCCGGGCGGTGAGCGGGCGGCGAGGTGATGCGTCCGTTCGGCCAGGACCCGCTCCGGCTGGTCCAGGTGCGGGCCGTGGCCGGCGTCCTCGATGACCGCCTCGCGGTAGCGGCCGCCGGCCACCGCGTAGCCGGTCGGCGCCGGCCCGGGTCTGCGCCACCATCGGCTGCGGCGGCCAGGCCTGTCTCGCCGGGCCAGCCGGGGATCGCGCCGATCGAGCCCAGGTAGCCCAGGTCGTACAGGGAGGTGTCGGAGACGATGACGTCGTCGGCGCCGCGCAGCCAGAGCACCGGCGGCTTGGGCTCCACCCCGGACAGGTCGGCGATCCGGAAGTGGGTGGGGGCCATGGTGTTGAGCACGCCGCGGTCGCCGGGCGCGAAGCCCGGCCAGGCGTCCACCGGGCGCGAGTCGCCCGGGTAGCTGTACTCGCCGACCCGGGTGGACAGCATCGACTCCACGAAGATGTCCAGGTGCTCGGGCACGTGCGGCGGCTTGACGTAGTGCGCGAGCAGCACCTGCCGCGGCGACAGCGGGCTGTCGATCCGTGCGGTCCTGGCCCGCCAGCCGCTCCACGAACTCGCGGGTTGGCGGCGCCGCCGCCGGACCCGGCGCCCCACGGGTCGCACAGGATGCCGTCCAGGCCCCTGGTCCCGCCGAACCCGAACGGGGAGACCGGGTCGACCAGCGTCAGCGACGCGACCCGGTGCGTGCCCGGCCGGTCCGCCAGGTACTGCAGCACCACGCCGCCGCCCATGCTCCAGCCGACCAGGTGGACACCGAGTCGAGGCCGAGCGCCTCGACGGCGGCGGCCAGGTCGTCGGAGAAGTCGCGCAGCCCCGCGGGTGGCGTCGATCGGCTCGTCGTCGGTGTCGCCGAAGCCGCGCAGGTCGACGGCCAGCAGCCGGTACCGTTCGGGCAGCGCGAGCATCATCGGCTGCCAGAACAGCGAGGACGACACGTTGCCGTGCACGAACAGCACCGGCGTGCTCCGGTGGCGCGCTTGGCCACCTCCAGGACGTTGACGGTGAGACGGCTGGTCGCCACCCGTTCGGCAGCAATGCCCGGCAGCAACGTGTCCATGGGTCCTCCCGCGTGTGGCTCGCCAGGGTACTAAGCGAAGCTGTGGCGTGTCTGGGCGAAGCGGCCCTGGCGAACGCGAGGATCTTGGCCGGCCGGACCTCGAACACCAGCGCCTCGACCCTCCGTCGCCGGGTTGCTCGAAGCGGCCGTCGCGGACCTGGAACTGCCACTGCCATTTCCACTTTCTTGCCCAGGCCTGCGCGAGCCGGGTGAGCAGGGCGTCGTCGGTCGACCTGGACCGCGTCGCCCTCGGCGGCCACGTCGAGTCCCTCGTCCCAGCGGTGGCAGCCGGTCAGCAGCAGCACGTGCGGGTTGCCGCGCAGGTTGACGGCCTTCTGCTCACCGGCGCCGGTGCAGAAGTAGAGCGCGTCCGTCCAGCCACACGGCGACGAGCGGGGTGAGGTGTGGGCCGGCCGTCGGCGCGGACCGTGCAGATCCAGGACAGCTGGGCGTCCTCGAGGATCCTGCGTGTCTCTTCCCAGCCTGCGGGCTTTGCGTCGGCGTCACTGAACCTGGGCGTCGAGCGTGCGTGCTCACCGGTGTTCCTCCGTTTCTGCGATGAGGCGGTCGATCCGGGTGACCGCGGCCAGCCCGGCCGCGGCCGGGCCTGTTGCGCATGACGGCCACCGCGAGGCCGGAGTCCACGTCGGCGTAGGCGGCCGAGCCGTTGGCACCGATCATGCCGAACGTCGAGCCGCGGCGCGACGGGATCCCGCCGGACGGTCCGGGCTGTAACCGAACGCCCAGCTCGTCGGGAAGCCCATCACCTCGTCCATCCCCGTGAAGGCGACGGCGGCCATGGCCGCGAGCCGCTGGCTGGACGCGAGCTTCACGCCGCCCTGCTCGGGGTGGCCGAGCAGGGCGGAGTACATGCAGTGGCCGCGGCCCGGGCGGTCATCGTGCCGAGGGAGGGGATGTCGGCGGTGAGCACGTCGTCGCGGCGGCCGAGGCTGGCGGCGTCGCGGAGCGCGGGCGGGGTGGCCCGGTCGAGCGGTGAGCCCGGTTCTGGTGGCTGGGGTGGCTGCTGCGGCTCGGGTGGCCGCGCTAGCCGGGACGGCGGCGGGCAGCGGGACGGCGAAGAAGATCTCTTCCTCGACGCGGAGCGGACTGGTGAGCGCCTCCCGCACGAGCTAGGGTCACGGTCCCGGCCTGTGGCCCGGCGCATGGTCTCGCCGAGCAGGAACCCGAAGGTGAGCGCGAGTTTGGTAGCCGACCGATACCCGGGTTTTTTTTTTTTTTTTTTTTTTTTTTTTTTGTGTGCGTTTTTTTTTTTCTTCAGTTCATTTGTTTCAACATGAAAGAATCGGTACTGGAGCGCAAATCAAAAAATGGGGCTGGAACGATACAGAAGCCGAATATTTCACCACGGAAAACACGGAAAGCACGGAAAAAATACAAAAAAGGTGGGATATTACATGATTTGATCGACTAATAGATTCAATAGACTCTCCCTATTAATTGTCTTTTTTCCGTGTTTTCCGTGTTTTCCGTGGTGAAATGTTTTTGGGAATTGGGTATGGCGCGGATTCAGCAGCTCTCGACACTCGTTGTCAACCAGATCGCCGCTGGCGAGGTCATCGAGCGGCCGGCAAGCGTCGTCAAGGAACTGCTGGAAAACGCCGTCGATGCCGGCAGCCGCCGCATCGACGTCGAGATCGAGCAGGGCGGCACCGACCTGATCCGCGTCGTCGATGACGGCTGCGGTATCGTCGCCGATGACCTGCCGCTGGCCTTCGCTAGCCATGCCACCAGCAAGTTGCAATCGGCCGACGATCTCTTTCGCATCGAGACTTTGGGTTTCCGCGGCGAAGCGCTCGCCTCCATCGGCGGCGTGGCGCAGGTGGCCTTGCAATCTCGTCCGACGGAGAAGTCATGCGGCGCTCAGGTCCGCTGCGATGGCGGCGAGTTGGGGCCGATACGGCCGTGGAACGGCTCACCGGGCACGCGCATCGAGGTACGCCACCTGTTCTACAACACGCCGGTTCGCCGCAAATTCCTGCGCACACCCTCGACCGAGATGGGCCACATCAGCGAAGCCTTCACGCGGCTGGCACTGGCCCACTCCCCTTCGCTCCTCGACGCCAACGCGGAGCGCGGCGTCCATCCGAAGGGGCTGCATCTGACGCTGCGCCACAATAACAAGATGGTACATGACATCCCGGCCTCGGCCGTGCTGCTCGACCGCATCGCCGCCTTCTTCGGCCCCGAGGTGGGCAACCAGCTCTACGCCGTGCAGGCGCGGCAGGGACCGGCGATACTGACGGGCTACATCGCCGACCCGGCCTGCGAGCGCGGCACGGCGCGCATGCAATACCTGTTCGTCAACGGCCGCTGCATCCGCGACCGCAGCCTGGGCCACGCCATCCAGGAAGCCTATCGCGGCCTGCTCATGACCGGACGCTACGCCGTGACGTTTCTCTTCCTCGATCTGCCGCCCGACCAGGTCGATGTCAACGTCCATCCGACCAAGGCCGAGGTGCGTTTCCGCGATGCCCAGGCCCTGCATCACCTCGTTTTCTCAACCCTCCGCGAGCGTCTGCGGGCCGCGAACCTCACCGCCCGGCTACAACTGCCCTCGACCATGCGGCCGACCGAAGCGCTCGGTGCCTCGCCGTCCGCCGGATTGTTCAACTCCTCCGCACCACCTTCTCAACCCGCGTCGCCCCTCGATCCGGCCCCGTGGTCGCTCTCCTCGCCGCCAATGAGCGAAGAAAAATCGGCTTTATCCTTTGCCTTACCGGCTACCCCGAGCGAACCGGGACTTGTCAACTCTCCGCCGATACCGCCACCGGTTGTCGCTCCGCCGGCAAATTTGCCGCCATCGAAGATCATTCAACTCTACGATTCGTATCTCGTCGTGGAGACGGAGGAAGGTATGCTGGTCATCGACCAGCACGCCTTGCACGAGCGTATCCTGTTCGAGCAGATCAAGCGGCGCATCCGCTCGGGAGCGCTGGAGACACAGCCGCTGCTCATCCCCGAGCCGGTCGAGTTGACGGCCGAGCAAGCGGCGCGAACGCTGGAGCACCGCGAGGCGCTGGCCGAGTTGGGGCTAGGAGTCGAGGACTTCGGTGGTGGTACCCTTCTCCTCACGAGCTATCCTGCCCTGCTCGGCCGCCGCTCGCCGCAGGCGATCCTCCGCGCCGTCGTCGATCACCTGGTTTCGCAGGAGCGCACGCCCAGCCGCGAAGTCCTCTTTAACGATCTGATGAGTTTGATGGCCTGCCACGCCGCTGTCCGTGCCGGCGATCGACTCACGCCGGAGCAGATGGCCTCCCTCGTCGAGCAGCGTGCTCTCGCCGACGACACCCACCACTGTCCGCACGGCCGACCGACCGCTCTGTTGTTCAGCCGCCACGACCTCGAACGCCAGTTCCGCCGTGTGTGAAGAAAAAAACATTCACCACGGAAAGCACGGAATACACGGATAAAAAGACAAAGACCAAAAACAAGGCAGCAAGCAATTCATTCCATTTTGTTGTGGAGTTCACTCCTGCCCAGCTTATGTATTCTCTTTTCTTTTTGTCTTTTTTCCGTGTATTCCGTGCTTTCCGTGGTGATCGGGTCTTTGACCTTTCCAAAATCGGGGGAATTGGTTCCAATCCGCTCGGTTCGCCCTGGCGCGCAGGTTCCGGGACCAGGTTCCCTCTATGGCACAAGCATCTTCTTCTCAACCGTCGGCCGCGGACAGCCCCGAGAGCACGTTGGCGACGGTGCGTCTGGAGGTGCGTTCGGCAGGCGGTCGGGCCAACGTCTACGAGGTCGGCGACAGCGGCTTCCTCATCGGCAGCGTTCCCGGCTGCGACCTCCGCCTGCCCGGCTCCAACCTACCCCCCGTCATTTGCCTGATCGCCCGCGGCGCCGCGGCCGCCACGTTGCGGCGCTGGCGCCCGTCTTGCCCATCCTCGTCAACGGCCGGGCGACCGCCTCCACCTACCTCGGCGAAGGCGATCGCGTGACCATCGGCCCGGTCGAAATCGCCGTCACGGTCCTCCCCGGCGAGTCGGCGCCGGCCCTCGACGAGACCGCGCGGACGCGCATCGCCGAACGCGAACAGCAGCTAAACGAACAGCTCGAACAGTTGGAGACCGACCGCGTCCTCTGGTATCGCCGACGCGAAGAGATCGAGGGCGAGTGCCACCGGCAGGCCGAGGAGCTGCAGCAAGTGGTGCAGCGCTTGCAGCGACAGGAGCAGGAGCTGGAAGAGCGCGAGAAAGCGCTGGGAACGAGCCGGAGACGAGGTCACGCGGCGCTGGCAGGAGCTGGACGCGCTGGATGCGGGGCGCGGAAACACAACGAGGAAACGGCCTCGGTTCAGCGCGAATTGACGGAGATTCGCCAGCAGCTCTATCAGCGCTATCACGAGCGGCGCGAGCGACTCATCAAGCAGCAGCAAGCGATCCACAAGGCGGCGCGGCGGCTGGCGCAGCGCAAGCAACGCCTCGACGCCGGCGAGGCGGACCTGGCGGCGCGACAGCAGGAGTGGGGACAGAAACAACTCGAAATCGAGGGTCGCGGCGAGCAGGTCGAGCGCGAACGGCAACTGCTGGACGAACAACATCGCCTCATCGTCAGCCGGCAGCAGGAAGTGCAGCGCGACCTGGGCGAGCGCTTCCAGCAATTGCAGACGCGCGAGGAGAAGGTGACGCAAGCCGAGGTCGAGCTGGAGAAGGGACAGAAACAGCACCAGGCCGACCTCGTCCGCCTCGACCGCATCCAGGCCATGCTCGAACAACGCCAGAAGCAATTGCGGATCACCGCCCAGGAGGTCGATCACCGCTACGAGCAGCTGCAGCGCGATACGCGCGACCTGGAGGAGCAGGCCGCCCAGCTCGACGAATGGCACAACCGCCTGATGAGCGACACGGAGAGGCTGACGGAGCAGAAGAAAGAACAGGAAGCGGCGACAACCCGGCTGGAGGAGCGGGCGGCGGCGCTGGAGGGCCAGCAGGCGATGCTGACGACCCTGCGCACTCGTCTGGAACGAATGCGCGAGGACCTGCGCCGCCAGGAGCAGGCGCTGAGCGATCAGCGCGTCTTGCAGGAGGCCAGCGAGGCGGACCTGCGCCAGCGTCAGGCCGAGGCGGAGAGGATCCGCGCCGAGGTGGACAACGATCGACAACTGTGGGAAGAGGAGCGACGTCGTTTCGAGGAGCGGCGCGCGACCCTGGAAGCAGCCGTCGCCCAGCTGCGGCAGGCGCGGGCGACGATGGAGTCCGAGGAAAATCAGTTCCGCGAGCAGCAAGACCAGGTGCGGGCCACCGCCGCCGAGCAGGCCGAACAGGTCGCCCTGCTGGCGGCACGGACGAGTCAACTCGGCGAAGAGAAACAACGGCTCGAAGCCGATGGGCAAGCGTTGCGCGAACGCGAGATGGCGCTGGTGCGGGCCGAGCAGACCCTCGCGGCCCTGCAAGAGCAGGTGCGCCGCCGCGTCGAGGAGCTGAACGAACGGCAGCGCCGGATGGAGGAAGAAGAGCAGCGCGTCCGAGAAGAGACGGGCAAGCTGAGCGAACAGGCGAAGGACCTGGAAAACGACCGTCAGCTCGCCGATACACGCCTCAACCTCGCCCGTCAGGAATTGGGTGCGCCGGCGCTGGAGCTGGATGGACAGCGCGGAAGGTCGCGGAGGACGAGGAGAAGCTGCGGGCCGAGAAGCAGAGCATCGAGGAAGAGATGACCGACCTCGGTGAGCAGCGAAAGATGCTGGCTGCCGAGCGGCTCTCCTTCGAGGTCGAGCGGAAGAAGGGGCAAGAGGAGGCCGAACGGACGCGAACCGAGGTGGACGAGACGCGGCGGGAGATCATCGAACTGGGCCGGCAGCTGCCGGAGCTGGAGGCGCGGGCGTCGTCGGCCGTGGACCGGCTGACGCAGGCACGCGAACAATTGCGCGAGCACCTGGCCGAGATCCACGAGTACGTCCGCCAGAGCCGCGCCGACCTGGAGGGAGTGCGCCGCGACTTCCAGGCCGACGTCGAGCGCGTGCGGCGTCAGGAAGCGGACCTGCACGCGGCCCGCGACGAGCATCGATTGGCGACCGCCGCCTTCCGCCAGCAGATCATCGAATGGCAGGGCCGCATCACCGAACTGAAGCAGGAGCTGCGCCTGGACGAGACGCGGCTGCAACGGCGAGCCAGCGAGGTAGACGAACAAGCGCAGCAGATCGCCGACGTCTCGGCGAAGCTGGCCCAGCAGGCCGAACAGTTGCAGCATCAAGAGCGTCTCGTGATCGAGCGTCGCGGCGAAGTGGACCGCCACCTGATCGAAATGCGCGAGTGGTATCGCCGCAAGATGCGCGAGCTGGCCGGACTCGATGCCGGCGATCCGATAGCGCGCGAGGCAGCGCCCGCGCAGACGACCGGCGAGGGAGCGGAGCGCGGCATCCTGTCGCTGACGGGCGACGTCGATCCGGGCGACCGGCAGCTGGGCGATTTGCTGCGTTCGCTGGAGTTGATCGACGGCGACACGTTGGCAGCGCTGCTGCTCGAAGCGCGGCGGCAGCGGCGCTCGTTGCGGCAACTGCTCCTGGCCGGCAATTACCTGACGCTGTACCAGATGGCCCTCATCGAGGCGGGCAGCGTGGACGGCCTCGTGCTGGGTCCGGTGCGCGTCATCGACCGTTTGCAAGCGACGCCGCGCGAGGCCGTCTACCGTGTCTTCGATCCGCGCCGCAACCGCGAACTGCTGCTGCGCCACCTGGCCGAATCGGAGATGGACGACGCGGTTCGGCCCGATGAGTTCCGCCAGCGTTTTGCGGCGGCGGCGGCCGTGCGGCACGAAAACGTGGCCGCGACGCTGGAAGTACAGGACATCGCAGGTCGGCCGGCCGTGCTGCAAGAATGGCTGCACGGGCTGCCGAGCACCGAATGGCCGGCCCTGACCGGCGCTCCCGGCGTCTGGTGCCGGCTGCTGTCGCAGGCCGCCCAGGCACTGCACGCGGCCCACTCGGCCGGACTGGTGCATGGCCACCTGCACGCAGCGTCGTTCGTCTTCACGCGCGACGGCATCCTGAAATTGTGTGGTCTCGGTGAGCCGCGCTGGCTGGCCGTGCCGGCGCCGCAGGAGGACGGCGAGCCGTCGGTCGCCGCCGACCTCGCCGCGCTGGGCCACATCGCCGCCGGCTGGGCCGCCGTCACGCCGGCCGCCAAGGGCGGCAAGGTCAAGGGGTTGCCCAGCGTCCTGAGCACTGTCCTGGGACGCTTCCACCACGAGAACGAGGCCAAGCGCTACGCCAGCAGTGCGGCGCTGCTGGAAGACCTCGACCGTGCTGCCGACGACGTGCCGGCCAACGCCGCCGCCTGGGAGCGCTTCGTCCACCAGGTCCGCGAAGAGTCCACCGCCACCACCCTGCGCGAGTCGGCGTAACAAAAAACAGCCTCACGCCAAGGCGCAAAGGACGCAACGAAAAGAGAAGAAACAATCTTATTGTCCTCTTTTTGTATCTTTCTTTGCGTCCTTTGCGCCTTTGCGTGAGGCTGTTTTTTTCTACCTCGGCGCAGGCGAACCCCGTCGCCCTCCGTATATTTGTGTGCATCGAGCCGGACGGAGACCTCCGCGGGAGGCCGCCGTCGGCTCCCTGGCACCATAAGGGAGTTGATTCATGGCTGATTTTCGCAAGCTGGCCCTGGAGGCGATCCTCGCCGACGGGGAGATCGACGACACCGAGGTCAAGGTGTTGCAAAAGGAACTGTGGGCCGACGGCAAGATCGACGCCAAGGAGGTCGAATTCCTGATCGAACTGCGCAACAGCGCCCAAAAGAAGGCCAAGGCGAAGAAGATCGAGGTCAATCCCAAGTTCGAGACGCTGTTTTTCAAGGCCATCGAGCAGAACGTGCTGCGCGACGGCCGCATCACGACCAAGGAATCCGGCTGGCTCCGCAAGATGCTCTTCGCCGACGGCAAGATCGACGACAACGAGAAGAAGTTCTTGACCCGGATCAAGAAGGCGGCCACCAAGACCAGCCCGGACTTCGAGCAGCTTTGTCAGGAATGCCTCGCCCACTGACCCGCCCGAACCGAGAGGCACATGGAGGGAAGAGACCACACGCATCCCGTGAAGTGGGAGCGGACATAGACTCGCAAAGCTCCCGCGGCCTCGGAAGCTCGCGGGGGCTTTTTCCTGCGCCGAGGGCGGGTTTCATTTGCCTAGGTGAAAAACTGGCGAACCTGTCGATCCCTTTCCGCGTCTTTTCTTTCGGCGAGTTGAGGCAACGTCCCGGTGGTGTAGCGGAGAACATCGGCCTCTCCTAAGGGCCGGTCCCTGGTTCAAATCCAGGCCGGGATACTGACAACGACGCGATCACGAATCAGACCGACTGCCGGTTCGGAGTACATCGTAACGTGCAGGTTGTGGGTTCGAGTCCCACCCGCGCGACTCGTTTCGGCGAGGCGTGCGGTAGCTCAACGGATAGAGCAGCACGCCCACTCTGGCCAAAACCCTCGTCGGTCTCCTGAAACCACCGCCAGCTGCCGGTGCGGAGTACATGGGTTACCAGGTTCGACTCCTGCCCAGCCCGCTCTTTCGGATCGGGCTGGAGGCTCTGCCCAACCCTTCGCTGGCGACTGGATTTTTCTGCTTCTGATCCGACTGCCGGAGTGGAGTACATCGGCTCCAAATCGATTCGCCCGCAAGGGCGATACTCTGCCCATCCTTCGTCGGATCATTTTTTCTGGAGGACGCGCTCATGGCCAACAAGAACGTCTTCGCCAGCGTCATGAGCCTGTTGCCGCGGGCCGACGTCCGTAACGAGGCCGGCGGTCTCGCTTACCGGCTGACGCCGCGCCACGCCCTGGCCCAGCTCGCCGCCACCGGCTGCTTCAACGGCACGTATTACAGTGATGCCGAGCAGCAGCTGGCCGTACTGCTGGCGCTGGTCGAGCAGGTGGACGACAACGTCTACCTGGCGAAGCTGGCCATCTACAGCCGCCAGCGCGCCTTGATGAAGGACATGCCGGCCGCCCTGCTCGTGCTGCTGTCGAAGCGCGACCCGGAGTTGTTCCGCCGCGTCTTCGACCGTGTCGTCGATAACGGCCGAGTGCTGCGCACGCTGTTTCAGATGATCCGCTCCGGCCGGTTCGGCCGCAAGAGCCTGTCGTACGCCCTGCAGCGTGCCTTCCAGCGCTGGCTGAATGGCGCGAGCGTCGGCATGTTGCTGTCGGCGTCGATCGGCAACGATCCGAGCCTGCGCGACGTGCTGCGCCTGGCCCGGCCGACGCCGAGCGACAACGCGCGCCGTGCCCTGTTCGGCTTCCTGACCGAAAAGTCGGTCGAGCAGTGGGCGCCGGCCACGTTGGCCGACCTGCCGCGCGAGGTCAGCGACCTCATCGCGTTTCGGCGGGCCGAGAGCGAGGCGGAGCAGGTCGCCATCCTGGAGCGAGCGCGCTTCCGTTGGGACTTGCTGGCCGACTCGGCTCGCGGTCCGTCCGTGTGGAAGGCGATCGCGCGGCAGATGGGTCCGCAAGCGCTGCGCATGAACCTCAACACGCTGGTGCGCCACGAAGCCCTGGCGGGCGACCTGGAGATGGTCGCGTATGTCGCGCATCGCATCGCCGATGCGGACGAGGTGCGCCGTAGCCGGCAGTTTCCGTATCAGTACCTGGCCGCGTATCTCAACGCCGAGGCCAACGTGCCGCAGGCGATCCGCGCTGCGCTGGGCCAGGCGGCGGAGACGGCGTGCGGTAACGTGCCGGAGCTGCCCGAGGCGATCGTGATCGGCCTGGACGTGTCCGGCTCGATGGCTTCGGCGGTGACGGGTTTTCGTGGCCGTGGTGCCACCAGCCGGGTGCGCTGTGTGGACGTAGCCGCCCTGTTCGCCGCGGCGCTGCTGCGCCGCAATCCCGGCAGCGTGGTCATCCCGTTCGACACGGCCGCCTATCCGACCGAGGTCGGCGCGAACGAAACGGTCCTCGATTTGGCCGACCGGCTGGCTCACTTTGGCGGCGGCGGCACCAACTGCGCGCTGCCGCTGGCGGAGGCCAACCGGACGTACCGCGATCGCCGTTTCGCCGGCTGCGTCCTGGTCAGCGACATGGAGAGCTGGGTCGGCAACGGTCGGGCCGGTTCCACGGGCGTCCTGACCGAATGGCAGGCGTTCGTCGCCAACCAGAAGCGGCTGCACGGCGACGAGGTTGGCCCGAAGCTGGTGTGCATCGACCTGCAGGCGTACACGACCAGCCAGACGCCGGAGCGCGCCGACGTCCTCAACATTGGCGGCTTTAGTGACGCTGTGTTCGACGTGGTGGCCTCGTTCCTGAGCGACCAGTCGGATCGGTTCGTGACGGAGGTCGAGGCTGTTGAACTGTAAAAATGCCGGCCCACGGAATACAACCGTGGGCCGGCTCGTTCTCCGCTTGAGAATGGATGGAGCTTCAGCTTCCGGACACCGGCCGGTTCGTCGGCGGCACGGACGGCGTGGCGTCGCCCAGCCCCGGTATACGCGGCAAACGCTTCTCGATCGCCTCCAGGCGGCGATTCGTCTCGGCGAGACGTTCGTTGCTTTCGAGGAGGTGCTGGTTCATCTCGACGATGCGACGATTGGCCTCGGCCGTCTGGCCGCTGATCTGAGCGAGGTACTGGTTCGTCGTCATCAGCTGCTCGTTGGTCGCGTCCAGCCGCTTGGTCACGGGCGACAGGCAACCGGCCGCGAAGAGCAGGAGTAGTCCGGACAGCGCACCTGGCCGCATGGCATCCCCCCAGCGAAGTTGTTCTCCCTCCTTGCATCGACCGTGTGTTCCGCGCCACTTGAGCGGAATACTCCAGCCGTAACGTGGGTTTTTCCTCGCTATTCTGCTTTCACGCCTCGCGGCTCGTCGCTACAATCATCCTGCCTCGCTCGTCGGTGGTGCCGGCACGACGCCCGGTGGAAGAGGATCACGAGTATGAGTACGTCCGTAGCCGGACCCGCAACGCAACGCACGTTCCTCGGCCATCCTCTCGGTCTGTACGTCCTGTTTTTCACCGAGATGTGGGAGCGCTTCAGTTACTACGGCATGCGCGCTCTGCTCATTTTGTACATGGTCGATTACTTCAAGTGGTCGCAGCGCGACGCCTCGACCGTTTACAAGTGGTACACCAGCCTTGTCTACCTGACGCCGCTGTTGGGCGGCTACCTTGCTGACCGCTACCTCGGCAACAAACGGGCCGTCATCATCGGCGCCGTCCTCATGGCCGTCGGCCAGTTTCTTCTGACTTTCGAGCACCTGCCGTTTTTCTACGCCGCGCTGGTGTTCCTGATTTTCGGCAACGGCTTCTTCAAGCCGAACATGTCCACACAGGTCGGCCGGCTTTATCCCCAGAACGATCCTCGCCGCGACGGGGCGTACACGATCTTTTACATGGGCATCAACCTGGGCGCGTTCCTGTCGCCGCTGGTCTGCGGCTGGCTGGCCGCGAACACTCTCGGCGGCCGGCACACCGGCTTCATGGCGGCCGGCATCGGCATGTTGCTGGGCCTGGTCGTTTATCTCGTGGGCCTGCGCTGGGTGATCGAACTGCGACCGGGGACGATCTCAACGACGGAAGCCGGCGACGATCAATCCACTCCTCTCACCGCTCGCGCCTTGTCCGGCGCCATTTCCGAGGAGAGGGCCGAGCACACCCCCTCCACCGTCCCCACCCTCAACCACCTCGCGCCGGGCCTGTTCCGCCTGATCGGCTATGTCCTGCTTTTCGGCAGCGTCGCGCTGGGCGCGGTTCGTGGAATCATTGCGCTGTGTGCGGCGCAACAGTGGGCCGTTCCGAGCTTCCTCAACACGCTGGCCCTGGGCGGACACGTCGCCAACAACACGCTGATCTCGCTGGGCATCGTGGCGATTTGCGCCCTGATCGCCGCGTGGATCCTCGGACAATCGCGGCAAGCCATGCGTGACCGCGTCCTGACCATCTACGTCCTCGGCGTTTTCGTGGTGTTCTTCTGGGCCGCGTTCGAGCAAGCCGGCAACGCCCTCAACGTCTGGGCGGACAAGGCCACCGACCGTTACCTGACCACCCCGGCCCCGCCTCCGCCGCTGCACCCCGAAAAACCGACAGCGACGAAACCGCAGATGGGGCAGGAAGGGCAAGAATCGACCGCTACCGCGGACACCGATCTGTCCCGCTGGATCACCATGTGGCGACTCAAACCGGCGAAGGCCAACGTCTCCGGGAAAAAAGTCAAACCCGGTCTGAGGCAATGGTTCGCGGCCCTGTGGAACCCGGTCGCTACCGAGTGGTTCCAGTCGATCAACGCCCTGGCCATCTTCCTGCTGGCCCCGCTGTTCGCCTGGATGTGGACGGCCCTGGACCGCCGCGGCCTCAACCCGTCCGTTCCGGCCAAGATGGCCATCGGCGTCCTGCTCATGAGTTCGTCGTTCGGCCTGATGATCTTCGCCGCGCAGCGCGAGGACCAGCCGACCAGCGTTCCCTTCACCGGGACACTGCCGCCGCAGATCCAGATCGACCCCGACGGCCGGCTCTGTGCCGAGGAGGACCACGAACTGAAGCATTACCAGGCCGGCCGGATGACTTACGACAAGGACGGCGGCACGCTGCACATGCGCGGCGTGCTGTCCAACACGGAGCGCGATCGCATCGTCCGCGATACGGCCCCGGAATCCTTCGTCAAAACCATCGAGGAGTTGCAGAGGCAATCGCAGGCCGCCGCCGGCGATCATTTCACCGTCTCGGTCCACCTCGATCCGGTGCCGCCCGGCTTCGACATGCGCTATGCCGGACTCGACGAAAGCCGGGTCCGTTACGACGACAAGACGCATACGCTGCGCGTCACCGACTTCCGTCTCGCCGACAAAGACGTCAAGGCGCTGCTGGTCGCCGCCGGCGAGCCGCGCTTCCGCGGCGCGATCGACGCCCTGTATCAGGAATCGGCTCGCTACCGCGTCAGCGCCTGGTGGCTGTTCTGGTTTTACATTCTGGCCACGCTGGGCGAATTGTGCCTGTCGCCGGTCGGTCTGTCGATGGTGTCGAAGCTGGCCCCGGCCAAGTTCGCCACCATGCTCATGGGTCTGTGGCTGCTGACAAGTTTCTTCGGCAACTTCGCGGCCGGCGCCTTCGGCGAGCGCTGGGGCGAGTGGACGCCGACCGAGTATTTCCTGTATCTCATGGTTCTGCTGGGTGGGGCGGCGCTCGTGCTGTTCCTACTCGTCCGTAAGATCGGCGCCATGATGCACGGCGTCAAGTAGTATTGGGGGTTGGTCCGGGGATGCGCCATGCAATCGGTGACGATGACCAACCTGGTCGGCGCCGTCCTCACGTTCGCGGCGGGGTTGTGCGCGACTTTACTGGGCCTGCGCCGGCTCGGCAAAAGGCCGGGCGTCGATGTCCGCTACGATGCGTGGTTCGCGCGGGTACGGCCGTGGTTACTCACCGCTGGGCCTCTGCTGATGGTCCTCGCCCTCGTGCTACCGGGCATGGACCTGTCGCCGCCAGCGCCGCCGGAGCCGAAGTGGCAGCAGGTGACGACCGCCGACGGTGCGTGCCGGGTCGAGATGCCGGGCAGTCCCTCCTCGCAGGGCAGCACCCTGGTCCTGGAGGGACTCGGCGAGCCGGAGACCACGCAGTTGAAGCTCATCCAGGAAAATGGACACGTCTGGTATACCTTGAGCTATTCCGGCACAGGGAACGCCACGCCCGGCCTGTCGGCCGAGAAGTTGCTGGGCCGCATCGAGGAGAACACTCTGGCGTTGGCCAAACGCATGGGACAAGCCCAACTGGTGAGCGAACACGACCTATCCGAGCACGGCTATCCGGGCAAGGAGCTGGTCCTCGACATCGATCAGTTTCGCATGCAGAGCAAATGGTTCCTGGTGGACAAACGGCTGTACCGGGCCATCGTCATGACGCCGCGCGACGAGAAGCACCTGCACGACGCCGAGCGGTTTCTGGAATCGTTCGAGGTGTTGAAAAAACCGGAAACCGACGAGGGATCGTGAACATGCAGCGCTTCAAGACGTGGACGCTGACCGATGTGTACGGCGACGTGTGGCTGGACAGTTTCGCCGCCGGCAGCGACACGCTGCACCTGCCGACGCCGCACGATTGGTCGCTGCGCAAGCGTACCCTGCGCGGCGGTCTGCGCGACGGGCTGGATCTGATTGAGGTCCACAACGGCGCTCTGTCGTTCTCGATCCTGCCGACGCGCGGCATGGGTCTGTGGCGCGGCGACTACCGCGGCAACTCTCTCGGTTGGCGTGCCCCCGTCGTCGGGCCGGTCCACCCCAAGTACGTCCAGCTTCCCGACCGTGGCGGCCTCGGCTGGCTGACCGGCTTCGACGAATGGCTGTGCCGCTGCGGTCTGTTCTCCAACGGTCCGCCTGGCGAGGACGTTTGGACCGACGCCGCCGGCCGGACGCAACGCGCTCCGCTGACGCTGCACGGCCGCATCGCCAACCTGCCCGCTCAGGCCGTCGAGGTCCGCGTCAACCTCGATCCGCCTTTCGAGCTGAGCGTCAGCGGCGAAGTCGAGGAGTCCGCCCTGTTCTGCTCGCAGCTGCGTCTGAACACGACGTACACGACGGTTCCCGGCTCGAACCGCCTGGTGATTCACGACATCGTGACCAACCGCGCCGTGCGTCCGGCTGAGATGCAGCTGCTCTATCACTGCAACCTCGGCCCGCCCTTCCTGGAGGCCGGCAGCCGCATCCTCGCTCCCATCCGCGAGATGGCCCCGCAGACGCCGCGTGCCGCCGAGGGCATCGACACCCTCGACACCTACGCCGGGCCGGCGGTTGGCTTCGCCGAGCAGGTGTATTTCTACGATCTGCTCGCCGACTCGCGCGGACAGACCCTCGCCCTGCTCGTCAACCCCGCCGCCGACCGGGCCGTCGCTCTGCGCTTCAATCGCCACGAATTGCCCTGTTTTACCGTGTGGAAGAACACCGGGGCGGTCGAGGAAGGCTACGTCACCGGCCTGGAGCCGGCGACAAATTATCCCAACTTCAAGAGCTTCGAGCGGCAGCAGGGGCGCGTACCCGTGCTGCCGCCCGGAGGACGCTGGGAGTGCCGCTGGGTGCTGGAGATTGCCGACAGCGCCATCGCCGTCGCCGCCCTGATGGCCGAAGTCGCCACCTTGCAGGCGCACGGCCGCGCCATCATCCATCGCACACCGCACGCGCGTTTTTCACCAACATGAGGTTTTACCATGCGCCGCTTGTTCCCTGCTCTGCTCGTGCTCGCGCTGGCCATTCCCTGCCAGGCGTCCGACGACGTCAAACCTAACACACTGACTCCGAAGGAGATCGCTGAAGGATGGATTCTGCAATTTGATGGTGAAACTTCCTTCGGCTGGGTCTCTGGCAAGTCCCTGAAGGTCGAAAAGGGTTCGCTCGTGTTCGGAGAAAAAGGATTCCCTTCGCCGTCAACAAGCTTCCGAGCCTTAGAAACGTCCTTTGATTATCGCCCCATGAAACACGGTAATGAGGAATTAGTCCGTAAGATGCTCTGGTTCGAATGTGGAATCATGTCGAAACCGGAGCCGGACCTTCCCGTCCCGGATGGAGAAGAGTGGTACACGTTCCATCTCGTGTGGCAGGATAACCAGGGTGATGCCTCGATCCGATCCAAAGAGAAGGAATTGAAAAAGTGGAAGGTTCAATTCGCTTCCAGCTCCAAGGACATTCCGAAATGGAACATTCCCGAAGGTGCGCAAATGGCCATCCGCAATGTCAAACTGAAGCCGTTAAAGATGAAGCGGATTTTCAACGGCAAGGATCTGTCCGGTTGGAAAAAGTTTGAGAGCGATCCCAAAAGGGCAAAATCGAACTTCTCCGTTACCAAGGAAGGCTGGCTGAGCATCCAGAACGGGCCGGGCGATCTGCAAACGACCGGCGAATGGGCCGATTTCGTGTTGCAGCTGGAGTGCCGCACCAACGGCGACCATCTCAACAGCGGCGTCTTCTTCCGCTGTCTTCCCGGCCAGTACCAACAAGGCTACGAAGCCCAGATCCAGAACCAGGCCGCCAAGCAAGCGAAGACCTACACCATCGAGGAGTACGATTCTCAGACGCACAAGTTGAAGGACAAGAAGAAGATCGAGAACTGGTCGCAGGATTACGGCACCGGGGCGATCTATCGGCGCGTCCCGGCGCGGCGGGCGGCGGCGAAGGACCGCGAATGGTTCACGATGACCGTCGTGGCCCACGGCCGGCACATGGCCACCTGGGTCAATGGAATTCCGGTGGTGGACTGGACCGACAATCGCGCGTGAGAACGACAACGCGCGCAACGGCTGCCGGCTGGGTAAGGGACCGATCAGTCTGCAAGGGCACGATCCGACCACCGACCTCCGCTTTCGCAACATCCGCATCGCGGATTAGACCGCGAAGGAGTGACCTTGCGTCACAAATCCTCGGAGCCCGCAGCGTAAGCGAGGGAATGAATGCCCTCGCTTACGCTGCGGGCTCCGACCTCAGCGCGGCTTGGGACGGTGCGAGCGCGAGACCGTCATCCCCTCAACGCCGTTCTCTTGAGCATAGGCGCACTCGCCGGCCAGGGGACAGGCCGAGCATTGCGGCTGCTCCTCCCAGCAGTATTCCCCCGCCATCATGCTCAGCATGTCCGTGAACTGCGGGCCTTTCGCCTTGGGAATGAGATGTTCGAGACTGGCGCGAGCCTCCGCCTCGCCCTGTTCGCCGTCGATCAGGCCCAGGCGACTGGCGCAACGCAGTGTCGGTGCGTCCAGCGGAATGGCATGTCCGCCCAGCGAACGCTGCACCACCCATGACACGACGTAATCGTCGGCCGCTTGGTAGCGCGCCAGCTTCTTCGATGCTTGCTTGAGTCCTTCTTTTTGCAGCTTGTCTAGCTCGAACGAAAAGTGGATCTCGAACACTTCTTGAAGGAACGACACTAACCGCTGCGCTCGCATTTCCGGCTCACTCATGCCGGCGAACGCCTCCTCCAGCTCGCGGACGGAGCTGACGCGGACCTCGTTCCAGTCGAAGAAGCGCTCGCACAGCACGCGGTAGGCTTCGTCGGCCTGCTCGCGCGTGGCGTTCTCGCGGCACAGGCCGTAGATGAACTGCTGCAAAACGGGACGCGCTTCCTCATCCGGATCGACCAGCTTTTTGGCGGTCGTGAAGAGGTGCGTGAGCAAACGCTGTTTATTGATGGTGGTCGCCATGGGGAAGTCGATCACTCCTTGAAAAGAATGGCGAGAACGAAGGACGAAGCACAAATTACCTTGTCCTTTGGGCCTCGGCCTTCACGGGATGTCGGCGTCGTCTTCCGCCGTTCCTTCGGAGGGAGCGTCCGCCGGCGGGGTTTGAGCGTCCGGCCCCGCCGCCGGCGGGGCCGACTCGGCGAGGGCTTCATTAATCAGGCGCGTCATTTCGATGCTGTGCTTGACGCCCTGGTCGAGCACAAAGTGCAGGACCGGGGTGAAGCGCGTTTGCAGTCGGCGGGCGAGCTTCGACTGAATGAACCCGGCGGCATGACGCAGACCGCGCAGGGTCAACTGCTGCTCCTTGTCCGTGCCCATGATGGACACGTAAACCTTGGCGTGCTGCAAGTCGCCGGAAACCTCGGCCCGCGTCACCGTCACCATCTTGACGCGCGGGTCGCGCATCTCGTACAGGATGGTCTCGCTGGCCACCTCGCGGACGGCCTCGGCGACGCGCGCCAGGCGATACGTTTTCATGTCTCGATCTCGTGGTCGAGCAGCTCCGCCACGGGATGCCCCCGCAAAGCGGCGATGATCTGCTCGAACGTCGCGCGTACGTGTTTCGCCTCATTGCTGACCATCGCCAGACCAAGCACGACAAGCTGGCGATGGTCCTGTGCTTCCACCTCGGCCACCGATACGTTGAAGCGCTGACGCAGACGGTCCTTGATACTCAGGACCACCTGCCGCTTGTCCTTCAGACTGCGCGATTCGCGCAACAGCAGCCGCACCCGCAGGGAACCGACAATCATAATCGTCCGTTTCGCCGCGCTCCGGAAGGCGGCGGGATCTTAGCTCAAGGTTCGCTGCACCTGCTCGATGCGGTAAGCCTCGATGACGTCGTCCACCTTGATGTCGTCATAGCCGGCCACCTTGAGTCCGCACTCGAAGCCGGCCCGCACGTCGCGCACGTCCTCCTTGAAACGTTTGAGCGATTCCAGGCCGACAGTGCGATCCGCCGGCGGATAGATGACCACGCCGCTGCGAATGACGCGCACCTTGGCTGAACGCTCGATGACGCCCTGCGTGACCGAGCAGCCGGCGATGGTGCCGACACGGCTGATCTTGAACGTTTCGCGGACGACGGCCCGGCCCAGATGCACGATCTCCTCGCGCGGTTTGAGCTTGCCTTCCAGGGCGGAGCGAATGTCGTCGGTGAGCTGGTAAATGATGTTGTACTGCCGCATCTGGATGCCGCGCTCCTCGGCCAGGGCGCGGGCGCGGTCGTCGGGCACCACGTTGAAGCCGACGATGATCGTGTCCTGCGGCGAGGTCAGGGCCAACTGCACGTCGCTCTCGGTGATGCCGCCGATGGCGGCGTGCAGGACGCGGACGCGGACCTCCTCGTGATGCAGCTTTTCCAACTCCTTGCGGATGGCCTCGATGGAGCCGCGGAAATCGGCCTTGAGGATGACCTTCAGCTCGACGATCTTGATCTGGGTGAGGTCCTCCAGGCGCATGGCCTCGCGCCGCGTCACGTTGGCCTCGCGCAGTCGTTCCCTGCGTTTGTCGGCGATCTCAGCCGCCGTCGGCAGATCGGGCACGACCAGGAAGGGGTCGTCGGCGTTGGGGGCTTCGTCCAGGCCGGTGATGCGCACCGGCACGCTCGGCCCGGCCTCGTCGATGTGCCGGCCCATGTCGTCGTACATGGCGCGGACGCGGCCGTGACTGGGACCGCACACGACAATGTCGCCCTTGCGCAGCGTGCCGTCGCGCACCAGCAGGGTGGCGTAGACGCCTTCCTCTTCGCTGACGTTGGCCTCCAGGCAGGTGCCGCCGGCCGGCTTGTTCGGATTGGCCTTCAACTCCTTCAGCTCGGCCACCACCGAGAGCGTCTCCAGCAGCTCGTCGATGCCCTTGCCGGTCGCGGCGCTGGTCTGCACGAACGGCACGTCGCCGCCCATCGTATCGGGGATCAGGCCCAGGCCGTACAGCTGTTGCTCGGTCTTGCGCAGGTTGGCGTTGGGCAGATCGACCTTGTTGATGGCGACGACGATGGAGACGCCGGACGCCTTGGCGTGGTTGACGGCCTCCTCGGTCTGCGGCATGACGCCGTCGTCGGCGGCGACCACGATGACGGCGATGTCGGTCACGTGGGCGCCGCGGGCGCGCATCTTGGTGAACGCTTCGTGGCCGGGCGTGTCCAGGAAGGTGATCGGCTTGCCGTTGTGCTCGACGCGCCAGGCGCGGATCACCTGCGTGATGCCGCCGGCCTCGGTGGCCGTCACATTGCTCTGGCGAATGCGGTCCAGCAGCGACGTCTTGCCGTGATCGACGTGACCCATGATCGTCACGATCGGAGCACGCGGCACGAGGTCTTCGGGATTGTCCGGCCTCTTCGACTCGGCGAGAAGCTGCTCCTCGGCGTCGGCCTGCTTCTTGACGTCCAGTTCACACCCCAGTTCCAGGGCCATTGCCTCGGCAATGTCGGGGTCGAGTACACTGTTGATGGTGGCGAGAATGCCCTGGTTCATCAACTTGGGGATCAGTTCCTGATGGCGGATGCCGACCGCTTCGCACAGCGAGCGCACGGTGATCGGCAGTTGGATCGGCACCTTGCCCTTGCGGGGCATGGTGGGTTCGATGCGCTTGGGACGCAGGCCAGGCCGGCGCTTGCGGTGCCGTTCGGCTTCGTCGTCGAGGAGGCCGACCCCGCCGCGTTTGGGGTCGGGAGCTTCGCCGCCCCTCTTGCGTGCGGCCTGGCGGGCATTGCGGGCCTTGTGGCGATCCTCACGGCCGGGCACACCTCCAACCCCGCCGCGGTGCGGCTTCTTGGTCTTGTTGCCGTCCTCGTCTTCCTCGACCTCAACGTCGTCGGGGACGCCCACGCCGGCTTTGCCGGGCGTCTGTTGCTGCAAGGCGCGGTGAATGTCCTCGATTTTCACGGGACTGTCGCCGCTGCGCTGAAGGAGTTCCGCCGGGATTTCGGCGAGTTTCTTGGGACCCTGGGCCTCCGGCTTCTTGGCCGGCGACGGCGCGAGGGTCTTCTGTCGGGGCGGCGCGGCCAGACCGAACGGCACGGAGCGGGGAGTTGGCCGACCTCGATCGAACGGCCTGCGCGGCACGGACCCCGATCGTCCACCACCCAACTCGGGAACGCGGGACTCGGAAGGGAGGGGCACGGTTGGCCGGCTGGTTGGGGGAGTAGTCGGCGGAGGAGGCGTTTCGCCGCGAGCGGCCGGTGCCGTTTCGGCGCCGCGCGGCGGCGCCACCGGCGGGACTGCCGCCGTCGCCGCCGGTTTCTCGGGCGCCGGGAGAGGCGGAACCTTCTCGTGCGGAGTCATCGGGGGGGTCCGCGGCGCTGCGGACTCGGCGGCCCTGGCCGCGGGAGCACTTGGGGGTACGGATGTCACGGGGGGAGTCGTTTTCCCTGGAGGAGGTAGGGGAGTTCCGGGCGCAACGGGTACGGTGGGAGGAACGGGTGCGTGGGCGGCCGGCTCCACCGGCCGATGTGCCGTACGCCCTAACTCCGGAGGAGTCTTCGGCTTGGCGTCGAGGACCGGAATGCGTTTCTCCGGCAAGATGGGCGCCGCGCGATGCGTCGTGGACGCACCCGTCCCGCTGCCACGCTTTTGCACGAGTTGCACGATCTGATCGCGCACCTCCGGCTCAATAGCGCTGAGCTGGTTCTTCACGTCGATGCCGCTCTGGCGGCATAGAGTCATCAGGTCTTTGGTCTCTATGCCCAGCTCGCGCGCCAGAACGTAAATCCGAACTTTCTCTTTTTGCAAGCGGAACTCCCGTGTGAACTAATCGGTCATACCCACTCCCCCTGCGGTTGTCGTTCAATCCGCTCTCGATCCTCCCCGGCCCAGCGCCGGGGTGATTCGCCAGCCGATTGACGGTGGATGGAGGGTTACCTTGTCGTCCTCGCCCGACACGAATACGCGGTCCTACTCCTTCATTCTAGCCAAATGGCTGTCCGCTTCAATCGCGGATTCCAAACCCCTCCGAGCCGCGACCGTCAGGGATCGGTGTTTTCTCCGCTCCCTGACGGTCGCGGCTCGGACGGAGATGCGGCTCACTCACTCGGGGCCGAATCGACAGGGGTGCGAACCTCCTGTCCAACTGACGATTCGTCCACTACATTGGCTTCTGGCTCGCTGACGGCCGATTCGCTGACCGTCGCCTCGGGCGGAGAAGCGGGCTGTTCTTCCTCGACGGGCACCGGAGCGGGGTTGACGTTCTCGGCGACCGCCTCCGGCTGAGTCTCTGGAGCGGTTGGGGCTTCCCGAGCCGGGCCGAACAGGCTCTCGAAGGTCTGCTTGGCTTCCGAGGGCGGGGGCGTGGCCGTCTCGCCGAGCGGGCCGGAGAACAGCTTGGCGGCCTTGGCCGCCGCCGACTGCGGCGCACTGGGAGCCACCGGCGGCTCCGGCTTGGCCAGCTTGGCTTCCTCTTCCTGCTTCTCCGCTTCCTCCTCGGCAAAAGCGATGATCTCCTCGGCCTGCTCCTCCGTGACGCCGCCCAACTCAGCCAATTCCGCCGCCTCCACGAACGTCAGGTCCGTATACGACAGGAAGCCTTCCTCGATGAACGCCTCGACCATCTCCGGCGTCACGTGCGGCAGGGCCAGGAACCAGCCCTCCGCCTTCTCGACGCCGGTGTTCAGCTCGTCGTGCGTCATGATCTCGATGTCCCAGCCGACCAGTTTGCTGGCCAGCCGGACGTTCTGGCCGCGCCGCCCGATCGCCAGGGACAGTTGGTCTTCCTTGACGAGCACAATGGCCCGACCCAGCCGCGGATAGAGGAACACTTCTTCGATCTGGGCCGGCTGCAACGCATTGGGAATGAGCACTTGCAGCGAATCGTTCCAGCGCACGATGTCGATGCGCTCGCCGCTCAACTCGTCGATGATGTTCTTGATGCGGCTGCCGCGAACGCCGACGCAGGCGCCGACGCAATCGACCTTCATGTCGATGGAGGAGACGGCGACCTTGGTCCGGTGGCCGGCCTCGCGGGCCACGGCCCGGATGGAGATGGTTTGGTCCTCGATCTCGGGGATCTCGCTCTCGAACAGACGGCGAACGAAGTCGGGATGGTTGCGCGACAGAATGATCTTGACGCGATGACCGACCTTGCGAACGTCGAGAATGACGGCCTTGACGCGCTCGCCGACGTGATGCGATTCGCCGGGGATCTGTTCGCCGCGCGGCAGCAGGGCTTCGACCTTGGCGATGGTGACGGTGGCCGCTCCGCCTTCGAAGCGCTGCACGGTGCCGTGTACCAGGTCGCCCTTCTGGGCCGAATACTGGTCGAAGACGTTCTGGCTCTCCTCTTCGCGGAGGATCTGGATGATGGTCTGCTTGGCGGCCTGGGCGGGAATGCGGCCGAGCTTGTCCGGAGCCAGCACTTGCTCGCCCTTCTGGGCGTGGATCTCGCCGCTGGCGCGGTCGATGCTGACGACGATGCCTTCTTCGTCGTCGTAGCACTTGTGGATGGCCAATCGGACGGCCTTCTCGATGCTGGAGAAGATGACGTCGCGCGAGATGTTCTTTTCGCGGTGCAGGTACTCAACCCCACTGAGCAACTCTTTGCCGTTCATGCTCGGTCCTCACAAAGACAATCCGGTGCGTCGCGCGGCTGGAAACAAAAAAATCAGTTCTGAGTTCTGAGTTCTGAGTTCTGAGTCAAAACCACTCAGAACTCAGAACTCGGAACTCAGAACTTCTTCGAGCGGCCGTGGCACAGCGCCCGGCCGGTCGCGGGATCGAACAGGTGCGCCCGCGTCAGGTCGAAGGCGACGCGAATCGTCTCGCCTTCGTTTGCCGCGAGCGTGCCGGCCAGCCGGGCCATCACCGTCCAGTTCCCCGTCGCCAGCGTCGCCAGCCAGACGGAGCCAAGACGTTCAACCAGGCGCACCTCCATGCCGAGTCGGCCTTCTCCCGGTCCCTCCGCCGTCCCGACGTCCTCCGGGCGGATACCCAGGAGGACGGGCCGACCCGCGAAGGTCTGCCAATCCGGGCGGCTCGACGCAACCAGGCACACGTCGCGGTTGCGGACCATCAGCCGGCCATCGTCCACGATCAGCTCGCCGTCCACCAGGTTCATGGGCGGCCAACCGAGAAAGCCGGCGACGAAACGGTCGGCCGGCCGATCATACAACACCTCCGGCCGATCGACTTGCCGCACCACGCCCTGGTCGAGCACGGCGACGCGCTGTCCCAGCGTCATCGCTTCGTCCTGATCGTGGGTCACACAGATCATTGTCGCCCGAAGGCGTCGATGGAGCAAGTGCAACTCGCGGCGCATTTCCAGGCGAAGGCGGGCGTCGAGGTTGCTGAACGGCTCGTCGAGCAGGAACAGCGCCGGCCGCCGCACCAGGGCGCGGCCCAGGGCCACACGCTGTTGTTGTCCACCCGAGAGCGTCTCCGGCCGACGGTCCAGCACGTCTGCCAGTCCGAGCTGCCGGGCGACGGTCTCGATTCGCTCCGCGATTCGGTCCTCTTGCCGCGAGCCGAGCCAGCGCCGCCAGAATCCTCCGCGCCGCAGGGTCAAACCGAAGCCCAGATTGGCGTGGACACTCAGATGAGGATACAGGGCGGGACGCTGAAAGACCATCGCCACGTCACGGCGATGCGGTGGCACGTCGTTGACGATCCGTCCGTCGATGCGGATGAGGCCGCCGGTCGGCGTCTCCAGGCCGGCGATCAGGCGAAGGAGAGTCGTCTTGCCGCTGCCGGACGGTCCGACCAGAGCGAGCAGTTCGCCGTCGTCCACTGATAAGGTAACGTCGCGCAGCGCCGCGATGCCGCCGGGGTAGGTTTTGCCGAGCTGTGCGAGCACGACCCGAGCCATCCGCAGTACGATAGAGAGCGCTGCCCGGAACTGTCAAGTCAGCGGCAACACGAATCCTCGAGGATTTGGCCCGGTAACTCCTTGACGCTTCCGTGCATCCTATGCGAGGATGTGTAGCGGCAAAGGGAACGGAGAGGTGGGGAGACAACCGATATGCACTCGGGCCATACCACCGTCCGCGCCGCGTTGACTCGTCGCGTTTTTCTCGTCGCCGGCGGTCTCGGCTTCGCCGGCCTGCACGTGCCGACCCTGGCGCGGGCTGCGACGGCGAAAACTCCCGTTCGCCGCCAACCCGCGCAGTCCGCCATACTGATCTGGCTGTCGGGCGGAGCGTCGCACATCGACACATGGGACCTCAAACCCGATGCTCCGGTGGAATACCGCGGCGAGTTCAAGCCGATCGCCACGTCGGCGTCCGGGGTGCGGCTGTGCGAGCACCTGCCGAAGCTGGCCCGACAGGCCCATCATCTGGCGCTGGTCAACTCACTGGGCCACTATGGCCGCGGCACCGGCGATCATCACGCCGGCTATTACTACAATCTCACCGGCCACGCGCCGGACCCGAGTTTCCGCCAGCTCCTCAACAACCGCAAGCCTCTGTCCTCCGACTGGCCGTTTGTCGGCTCCGTGGTGACGAGCAAGCGTCCGCCGCACCCTTATTTGCCGTCGCTGATCGCGCTGCCGCAGAAGCCGGGCTTCCCCGAGTACACGCGGCCCGGTCAGTTCGCCGCTCGCCTCGGCCTGGAGTACGACGCCTCCTACGTACTGGGCAGCCTGGAACGACCGCTGGAGTTCGTCGCGCCCGCCCTGACCCTGCAAGGCGACGTGGACGCTGGGCGCCTGCAATCGCGCCGGCACTTGCTGACCGCGCTGGACGATGCCGTCCGCTCGGCGGAGCGCTTCGGCCCGGTGCCCACCTTTGGCCGACAGCAGGAGAAAGCGTTCGCCCTGCTCGCCTCCACGCAGGCGAAGGCCGCCTTTGACGTTAGCAAGGAGCCGCCGGCGGTGCGCGACCGCTACGGGCAGACAGTCAACGGCATGAGCATGCTCATGGCCCGCCGGCTGGTCGAGGCGGAGGTGCCGTTCGTCACCGTCTTCTGGAAGGAAGATCCCAAGCTGGCCGCTCCCTGCAAGAGCGGCGGCGGCTGGGATACGCACGGCAACAACTTCGGCTGTTTGCGCCAGCACCTGCTACCGGAGTTCGATCGGTGTTTCTCGGCCCTGCTGGCCGACCTGCACGAGCGCGGTCTGCTGGCGCGGACGCTGGTGCTGGTCAACAGTGAGATGGGCCGACAGCCGAAGGTGGGCGATCCGCGTTCCGGCGGACGCGGCGGCGCCGGCCGCGATCACTGGACGCACTGCATGACGGCGATCCTGGCCGGCGGCGGCGTTCGCGGCGGACAGACCTATGGCGCCTCCGATAAGGTCGCCGCCTATCCTGCCGACCGGCCGGTGGCTCCCGAAGACATCGCCAAAACCCTCTATCACCTCATGGGCGTGGACGACCTCGAAGCCATCGACCGCGAAGGCCGGCCCTTCCATCTCTTGCCCGAGGGTCGAGTCCTGACGGACTTGCTCTGAACGACGCTCGGCCCGCATGGCATGATTTCTGCACTCTCTTTTTCGTACTCCTCGGAGCCGAAGCGCGAGCGAGGGAAGCCATGTCGCCGTCCAGCCCTCCCATTCCGGAAGCGAATCCCTGGACCAAACCCCTGCGCGATCTCGGTTTGACCATCATCGGGACGCCGTTGGATCGAGTGCTGCAAGATTTTCAGACCGAGCTGCGACAGCACGGCATCACGCGCGTCGAGCCGAAGTTTTACCTCTCGACCGAATGGGGCGTCCCCTTCGGCACCATCAGTATCGCCATCCCGTTCTATCTCGCTCGCGCCGACCTGACCGAGCTACATGCCGAACGCGGCGGCCTTGTCGAGGGGACGGGATCGGCCGACATCCTCCGCTACCTGCGGCACGAGATGGGCCACGTCGTCAATTACGCCTATCGGCTTTACGAGGAGGCCGAGTGGAACCGTCTGTTCGGCGACATCAACCAGGAGTACGAGGAGGAATATCGTCCTCGGCCGTTCCACCCCGATTACGTCCGTCATCTGCCGGGCTGGTACGCCCAGAAACATCCCGACGAGGACTGGGCCGAGACCTTCGCCGTTTGGCTGACGCCGAACTTCGATTGGCGCCGCCGCTACGCCGAGGCGCCGGTCGCGCTGGCCAAGCTGGAGTATTGCGATCGCACGATGGCGGTCCTGCGCGACCGCAATCCGCTCGTGACCGAGGAGGAGCAGGATGAGGACGTGGGCCAGATCGTCGCTTCGCTCGATGAGTTTTACCTGGAGCACGCGCCGGCCGGCGAAGACGTGCCGGCGGAAATCGACGATGCGCTGCAAACCATCTTCGGCGATCTGCCGGCCGCGGTGGACCCGTCGGCTCAGGCGCAGCATTCCGCCGCCATGTTGATCCGCCGGCTGGAGCGTGTTCTGAGCACCGAGGTATTCCGCTGGACCGCGTACTTTCCCGAGCACACGCGGGCGCTGCTGCGCCGACTCGCCGAGCGCGCCGAGGCCCGACGCCTGAGCTATCCCGCCGAGCGCGAAGCGGATGCGACTGTGGCGCTGAGTACCTTTGTCACCGTCCTCGCCCTGACCACCGTAGAAAAAGAGCCTCACGCCAAGGCGCAAAGAACGCAAAGAAAGACAGGACAAGAATGAGACGGCGATCTTAGTTGTCTTTTGTTTTTCTTTGCGTTCTTTGCGCCTTGGCGTGAGGCTCTTTTTGCGAGAGCGACTTCCGGCGTTCCCAGGCGTATTCGGCGATGCGGTTGATGAGAGTGGGATAGTCCAGGCCGGCCTCGCGGGCGGCGGTGACGAACTCGCCGGATTGCTCCAGGTAACAGCTGGCGTTGACCTCGATGACGTAAATCTCGCCGGCCTCGGTGAGACGCAGGTCGATGCGTCCATAGTCGCGCATGCGCAGGGCGCGGTACGCCGCCAGCGCCACCTTCTGCAAACGGGCGCGCAGTTCGTCGGATAATTCGGCCACCACGGCGCGGGTGCCTCGGTATTGCGGACTTTTCTCGTCCCATTTGGCCGAGGCGTCGAGGACGCGCGGCGCCCCGTCGGGCAGGCCGGAGAAATCCATTTCGATTGGCGGAAACGCCTGCGGGGACTACGTTGCCCAGCACGCCGACGTAAAATTCACGCCCCTCGATGTACTCCTCGACCAGGGCGGCGTCCCCGACGCGGCGGTGGATGTCCAGCACACGCTCCATCATCTCGCGCGTGCCGCGAACCAGCGACTTGCCGTCGATGCCGATGGAGGCGTCCATGCGCAGCGGCTTGACGAACAGCGGCATACGCAGATGACCGCCCGTCTCCAGGTCGGCGTCGGGCGAGAACACCGCATATTCCGGATACGGGATGCCGTCGAAGGCCAGCAGCTTCTTGGTCAGCGCCTTGTCTTCCTGAATGTAAATCTCGCCCGGCCCGCCGCCGGTGTACGGCACGCCGAGCAGGTCGAGCAAGCCCGCCAGGCCGACCGCTCCGAGCTGGCTGTCGCCGAACGTCTCCATGAGGTTGAAGATGAGGTCCGGTTTGCGCCGCATCAATCCGCCGCGCAGCCGGACGATGTCGCCGTGAACGCCAAGGACGGACACCTTATGACCGCCGCCGCGCAGGGCGTCCGCCACCTGGTCCACAACGACGTCGTAGGTCTTGGCGTTCTCTTTTTCGAGGTGAGTCAGGATGGTGATCTTCATAGCTCCTCGTCGGATGCGTGCCATACCGAAGCGAGACAATTCGAGAGGAGCAAACGAGGTGCCGGAATTTTTCTCGCAAAAACCCCTTGATCCTGACGTAACGTCAGGTCGTACCATGGATGGGAGACGCGATCCTACGGGAGGGCACATGATGCAACCGTCGTTCTGGAAAGTCGGTGAACTGGCTCGTCGCACGGGCTTGTCGGTGCGTACGCTGCACCATTACGACGACATCGGCCTGCTGGTGCCGTCCTACCGGACAGAGTCGGGGCACCGACTGTATACGACCGGCGACGTGGTGCGCTTGCAGCACATCAAGTCACTGCGGCAGCTGGGCTTCTGCGCTGGAAGAGGTTCGCGCTTGCCTGGACGACGCGGATTTCTCGCCGCTGGCGCTGGTCCAGACGCACCTCGCCCGCTTGCGCGATCAGATCGCGTTACAGCAACGACTGTGCGACCGGCTGGAGTCCATCGCGGCCCACCTGCGTTCGGCGGAGCCGGTCTCCGCCGAGGAACTCCTTCACTCGATTGAGGACATGAGCATGTTCGAGAAGTATTACACGCCCGAGCAAATGGAATGGTTCCAGCAACGCCGGCTTCAGGTCGGCGAGGAACGCATCCGGGAAGTCGAGGCGGAATGGCCCCGGCTCATCGCCGCAGGTACGAACGGAGATGGCCCGGAGCACCGATCCGGCCAGTGAGACGATGCAGACGCTCGCTCGGCGCTGGATGGGACTGGTCCACGAGTTCAGTGGAGGCAATCCGGAAATCGAGAAGGCCGTCCAAACGATGTACCAACAGGAACCCGACATCGCCTGCCGGAATGGAATCGATCGTGCCCTTCTCGATTACATCGAGAAGGCGACCGCGGCGGCGAAGCAAGCGGAATAAAAAAAGAGTACCAGCCCTCCGCGCCAGCAAGGGAAGACTCACTCCCTTGCTGGCGCGGAGGGCTGGTCGAGTTTTCAGCCGAGCAATTCCTTGATGGGGTTGGCGCCCTTATCGACGATGCGGATGGGCCGGCCGATGGGCGTGTTGTTCTGCTTCTTCCAGTTGATGCCGAGCAGTTCGCAAGCGGTGGCCATGAAATCCAGGGCCGAGATGGGCCGCTCGACCACGGCGGCCCCTTCCTTGTCGGTCTTGCCGACGACCTGTCCGCCCTTGAGTCCGCCGCCGACCATGACCGTGCTCCAGGCGCGCGGGTAGTGATCGCGGCCGGGCTTGGCCCCGCGGCTGTTGATCTTCGGCGTGCGGCCGAACTCACCCATCCAGATCACGAGCGTACTATCCAGCAAGCCGCGCTGCTTGAGGTCCGTCACCAGCGAGGACATCGCCGGATCGACCTGCTGCGACAACTGTTTGACGCGATCGAAGTTATTCTGATGCGTGTCCCACTGCGGCAGCGTGACCTCGACGAAGGACACGCCGGTCTCGACGAGCCGGCGGGCCAGCAGGCAGCCGTCGCCGAACCGGCTGGAGCCGTAGGCTTCGCGCACCGAGGCCGGCTCCAGCGACAAATCGAACGCCTTGGCTTCCTTCGACTGCATCAAGGTGACGGCCCGCTGATAGGTCGTCTTGTGGTCGGCGCTGGCGTCGGCCTTGTAGTCGCGGTAGAAGGCCTGTTCCATGTCCTGGAGCAGTCCCATGCGATCGTGGAAGTGACTGCCGTTCACCAGCGGCTTGAGGTTTTCGACGCCGCGAGCGGCATCGGCGAGGATGAGCGGAGCATGGCGGACGCCAAGGAAGCCGGCCCCGAAGCTGCGGGCGCCGATAGCGACGTAATTGGGCATCGGCGCTTCGGGCCGGCCAATCTCGGCGGACACGATCGAGCCGAGGCTGGGATAGGTCAGGCCGCCCTGCCCTTCCTTGTAGCCGGTGTGCAGATAATACTTGGCCCGGCCATGCGCCCCCTCGCCGGTGCTCATGCCGCGCAGGATGGCGGCATGGTTCATCAACCGAGCGAACTTCGGGAAGTGCTCGCTGATCTGAATGCCGGGCACGTTGGTGGCGATCGGCTTGAATTCGCCGCCGTCCTTGGTGCCGGGCTTCAAGTCGAAGGTATCCTTGTGGCTGGGTCCGCCGTCCATCCACAGAAGGATGCACGATTTATGCTTGCTCGGCGTGCCGGCCGCTCGACTCGCCAGCACCTTGAGCCAGCCCGACAGCGACACCGCCGACACGCCGGCAGCCGACAGTTTCAGCAAATCGCGGCGCGACAAATTCCCAATCATCATCGTAGGGCTCCTCAAGAAAGCGATCGGCCATCAGCGATCAGCTTTTCCTGGCTGATCGCTGATGGCTCCGTGTTAATGATTCAGGGTGAACTCACTGCTGTTGAGCAAGGCCCACAGGATGTCGCCGTAGGCTTGCCGGGGTTCGTCGTGATACTTGCGCACCAGCTCCAGGGTGCGGGCCTTTTCGCGGGGGGTCGGCCGACGCGACAGCGTGGCCAGGTACAGGTGTTCGACGACCTCCGCCGGCGCCTTGCCGGACTGGAGGACCGGCCCGATCATGCCAGCGTTGTTGAGCTGAGGCGAGTTCATCAGGCGGAGCACCTGCGGGATGCCGGCCTGGTACTCGGTCGGGTCGGCGTTGTCGTCGCCCTTGAAGAAGTTGACGAACACCGTCCGCGGCGTGACATTGCGAAGGCGGATGGCCATGGCTCCCTGGCGACGGCCCACGTTCCCCTGGCGAGGGACGCCGACGACTTGAATCAGGGAATCGTAGATTTGCTCCGGTGTGAAGACCTTGACCGCCATGCGGCTAAACAATTCGGGTCCGGCGTCGCTGTTGCCGGCGATCGGTTTGCTCGTCCGCTGGTAGGACTCGCTGTTACATATGGCGCGGAGGAGGGATTGGACGTCGAAGCCGCCGGCGGCGAACTGGTCGGAGAGGTCGGCCAAAAGCTGTGGATGCGACGGATGATTGCCGTCGTGCATGTCATCGACCGGGTTGACGAGACCGCGGCCGAAGAATTGCGCCCACAGGCGGTTGACCATCGCTCGACTGAAGAAGGGGTTTTTCGGACTGGTCATCCAGTCGGCCAACACCGGACGGTAGGCGTCGCCGCTGTCGAGCTTGGGCTGCTCGCCTTGCAGGAACTTCGGCGGCAGGCGCTTGGCCGAGATCGGCAGACGCAACGGCCGGCCCCGTCCGCTCTCGCCGACGTTTACCGTGCCGCCCTGCCGCGCAACCTGACGCGGATTGCCGTCGAAGCGCACCTTGGTGAAGAAGGCGGCCATGCCCCAGTAGGCTTCCTGTTTCCACGACGTAAAGGGATGGTTGTGGCACTGGGCGCATTGCAGTTGTACGCCAAGGAATACGCGCGTGGCGTTATCCGTCAGCTTGTCCGGCGTTTGGTTGGCCAGGAAGTAGACGACGGCGCCGTTCTTCTCCATGTCGCCTTCGGCGGTGACGATGTCGCGGACCATCCGGTCCCACGGCTTGTTTTGATTGAAGTTGTCTTCGAGCCATTTCGTCATCTTGTCGAAGGGGACGAAGCGGTTGTCGGAGGTGCGGGGCAGAAGGAGACTCTGCCAGATGTCGGCCTGATGCTTGCCGTAATCGCTGGAAGCGAGCAGTTCATCGATGAGCTTGGCGCGCTTGTTCGGCTCGCGGCTGTCGAGGAAGGTCGTGGCCTTGTCCACCGGCGGGATGCGGCCGGTGAGGTCGAGGTAGACGCGGCGAAGGAACTCGGCGTCCTCGCTGCGCGCTGAGGGGCTGACCTTCTCGGCCCGCAGGCGAGCGTCGATGGCCTCGTCGATGTGGTGCGCCAGTACATGGGCGTCCAGCTTGGCCCCCGCCGGCAGCGTGGAGGCGGGGGTTGCTTTCCCGCTTGGAGCGGGAGCTTTCTTGTTGGCGGCGTCGGTCGTGCCAGGGCCGGCGGCCAGGGCCAGCACGGCCAGCGGCAGGGCCAGGGAGGTCAATCGCATCGCTCCGGTGCGCCGTTCCATAGGTCCATCTCCGATATCGATGTCCGAGAGCTATCCACCGTCAGCGGGTGGAGGGTATGAGTCTCTAACCCCGCCCCTGGGAGAAAGTTTCGCGGCGGAGGAGAATTTCGTTTGCCTTCCTTCTCAGGGGGCAATTCTCCGAGCCTGAAGCGTAAGCGAAGGATATGTCTTCGCTTACGCTTCAGGCTCGGATGGGGCTGGGAAGCCGGCTCAATGCTGGAAAAGAAATTCCTTGTGATTGAGCAGTGCCCACAGGATGTCTTCGAGGGCGTGGCGGCGAGGGGATCCCGAGTGACGGAGTTTATCGAGCAGGATACGACCTTCCTCCTCGCTGGGAGGACGGCCCAGGCTCGCGAGGAAAAGTTCTTCGATGATCTTCTCGTCGGGTAGACCCGAGGCAGCGAGACGGGCGGGGCGGCCGGCGGGGTCGCTCAGCAGAGCGTGGACCGTGCGTCCGGCGACGAGGTGAAGCGCTTGGCCGAGATTGGTGTCCGCATCGCGCTCGCACTCGCAGACCATGGCGCGAGCGGGCCGGCCGAACGCCTCCAGGAAGGGATGCTTGTACTCGCCATCCGGCA
Organism: uncultured Planctomycetota bacterium; assembly: GCA_963849325.1. GTDB lineage: Bacteria > Planctomycetota > Planctomycetia > Gemmatales > Gemmataceae > JAJPHU01. Next base: position 34,083 of record CAWKHF010000002.1, read on the forward strand.
GGGTCGTTGCGAGCGTGCCGAGAGGAAAGCCGGGGAACTTCACCGCCGTCCTCGTCGCCGAACTGATGGCGTCAAGCAGCTGTTCCGCTTGCAGCAGGCGCACGCGGGCATGGGAGAAATACTTGCCATCCTCGGCATTGCCCGGCGTCGGGGTCGAGCTGAGCTGGTAGGTCCGTGAGGTGACGATGGTGCGAATCAGGTATTTGCGGTCGTAGCCGTGGCGGACGAAGTCGGCGGCCAAGGCGTCGAGCAGTTCTTCGTTGACCGGCAGGTTCGTGCCGCGGAAGTCATCGACCGGCTCGACGATGCCCTGGCCGAACAGGTGATACCAGATGCGGTTGACAGCGTTGCGGGCGAAGAAGGGATTGTCGGGACTGGTCAGCCAGCGCGCCAGCACCTCGCGGCGATCCTCGCCCGGCCCGAGCACGGCCACAGGTCCGCCAAGGAAGCGCGGCGCGACCACCTGCCCGCTGCGCGGATGGACGACCTCGCCTTCGCGGGCCTCGTAGACCGTCTCTTCCTTGTCGTAGATCTGCACGAAGAAGGGACCATCGCGGTAGCGGACGCGCGCGAAGAACGCGGCCAGGCCGTAGTAATCGTCCTGCGTCCAGCGTTCGCCGGGGTGGTTGTGGCAACGAGCACAGCCGATCCGCACGCCGAGAAAGAGCTGGGCAACCTCCTCGGCCCGCACTTGCGGATTGCGCAGGCGGCGGTAAAAGCCGGCCGGTGGATGACTGTAATTGCCGCCGCGTCCCACGACGATACCGCGAGCCAGTTCGTCTTCGGGCACGTTGGCGAGCATCGCCTGCCGAATCCATTCGTGATACTTGTGCGCCCCGATCTTGCCGACGAAACGCTGGTTGCAACCCAGTCGATCCGCCCACTTCGAGCGCCCACCAGTCGGCAAACTCCGGACGTTCCAGTAGCGCATCCGTCAGCTTCTCGCGCTTGCGGGGATCGCGGTCGGCGAGGAAGCGGCGAACCTCGTCGGGCGTCGGCAGTTTGCCGATGATGTCGAGATACACTCGCCGCAGGAACTCGCTGTCGTCGGACAAGGGCGACGGTCCCAGGCGCAGCAGGCGCAGCTTGGTGAAGACGTGGTGATCGATGTAGTTGTGCTCCGGCGGCGCCCGCCAAACGAAGCCGGGCGCGGCATCGCGGAAAAGGAGGCGAGCCGTGGCCATGTGGCCGAGGTATTCCGCCGTGACCGCCACCTCGCCGGCTTGACGTTTTTCCACGAGGCCATCGGAGCTGACTACGGCGATTGCCTCGTCGTTGACGCCGAAGCGCGTCAGGTGCGTGACGTTGCGCTGCGAACCATCGCCGTAGTGGGCAATGACGCGGAGGGGTTGGCGGGTCGCCGGCTCGTCGAGGAGGACGCGGGCCGGAGACACTTCCAGGCGTTCGAGCGCCGCGGCGTGGGCCGAATCATCGCGGGCGCCCTCGGCGATCCAGCGGAGGAGCAGGTTGTACGGACGATCGCCGAGCGTCAGTCGTTGACCGCCCTCGTGCGGCACCTCGCCGGTGGCCTTGCGGAGAAGGAGGCTGACGGCCGGTTCCAGCAGGTCCAATCGGCGGCGCACGAACTTCGCGCGTCAGGGTGAGGATGTCGAGGGCGGGATCGTAGCCGCGCAGGCTGAGACGAAAGCCGTTCTTGCCGCTGGGCGTACCGTGACAGGTGCCGGCGTTGCAACCGGCCCGCGTCAAAAGGGGTCCGACGTCGTGCCGGAAGCTAACCGGCCGGAGTTCGTTTGCCGCCCGGACGCCCGGCGAAGGGACGACGGACAGCAGTGCGAAACAAGCGGCGGAGGCCAGCACACGAGGACGGAGGGACAATCGAATCATGTTGCTACTCACCACGACGTCCGCGGATCGGCCCGCCGTACCCGCGAGGGACTCGTTCTCTTCCGTGCATCCTAGCTTGCCCGTGGCCGATTCACAACGCCCTTGCATTGACCCAGGCCCCGGCCAATAATCGAACGAAGGTGTGAAGCGTTCGTCCTGCCTCCTCGGGAGTATCCTGTGCCTTCTCGCGATCGCATCGGCTGTGCGGACTTTCAGCGCGCGAAACTGAGCCGCCGCGCCGTGCTGAAAGTGGGCGCTTTGGGGCTGGCCGGGCTGAGCCTGCCGTCGCTGCTCGCCGCCGAGGAACGGCCGCGGAAAAGGAGAGCGAGCGCACGCAGCGTCATTTTGCTGTTCCAGTTTGGTGGGCCGAGTCACCTGGACACTTTTGATCCGAAGCCCTCCGCGCCCAGGGAAATCCGCGGCGAATTCGCCGCGATCCCGACGCGCGTGCCCGGCATCGCGGTCAGCGAGCACCTGCCGCGCCTGGCCCGGATCGCCGACACTTTCGCCCTCGTCCGCAGCGTCCACCATACCCGCTCCAGTCACAATCCCGGGGCGAATTACTCGCTGACCGGGCGCGAGCCACTTAATGCCCTGGTAACGGCCAACGCCTCGGCCACCGACTTTCCCCACCCCGGCTCGGTCGTCGATTACCTCGACCGCAGTGCGCGGAAGGTGCCGGCGTTCGTGTCGCTGCCGACGATGATCGCCGATGGGCCGTTCCGCACGCCCGGCGAGTTCGCCGGCTTCCTCGGCAAGATGTACGATCCGTTGTGGGTGCTCGCCGATCCCAACGCCACGGACTTCAACGTCGAGCAGCTGACGCTGCCGTCCGAGCTGGACGTCGAGCGCGTCCACGAACGGCGCTCGATCTTGCGGGAGCTGGATGCGAAAAGTCGGATGGCCGATCGCGTGGCCGCGGTCCAGGGGATGCAAGCGTATCGCGGCCGGGCGATCGACCTGCTCACCTCGCCGGCGACGCGCCAGGCGTTCGCCCTGCACGAAGAGAGCGATCGGCTGCGCGACCGCTATGGCCGAACGGCTTACGGTCAGAGCGTGCTCCTGGCGCGGCGGCTGGTCGAGGCGGGCGTGCGCTTCGTGACCGTGTATTACTCGCGTGGCATCAGCGGCTGGGACACGCACAAGGCCAACTTTGCCACCCTCAAGAACAGCCGACTGCCGCACACCGATCAGAGCGTATCCGCCTTGCTCGAAGATCTGCAAACGCGCGGTCTGCTCGGCGAGACGCTGGTGTACTGGACCGGCGATTTCGGCCGGACACCGAAGATCAACAAGGACGCCGGCCGCGATCACTGGCCCAAGTGTCAAACGGTGCTGATGGCCGGCGGCGGCATTCGCGGCGGTCAGGTGTATGGCGCTTCCGACGCCATCGGCGCCGTCCCCATCGACCGGCCAGTTCGGCCCGACGATATCACCGCCACGTTGTTCCACGCCCTCGGCATCGATCCCGAGACGATCATCCGCGATCAGCTGCACCGGCCCATGCCCATCTCGGCGGGTCAGCCGATCCACGCGCTCTTCGGTTCGTGAGGTAAGATGAAATAACTCTGCGCTGAATCGCGCCGGGGAACGAGCACGACTGGGACGACTGCCGCAAGGACAACGCTCATGGCCCCGCAAGTCCGCGCCCTGTTCGCCGCCGTCTGCTGGAGCACAGCCGCCGCTGCGCCGGTCCTGGCCGTGGAACCGGCCGGCGACGAGCAACTCCTGCGCTCGGCCGGCCTCGCCACCGATGACGCCGCTCTGCTCGACTTCTTCCGCAAGCAGACCACCGGCGAGGAGCTGCATCGGCGGACGCAGACGCTGATCGGACAGCTGGGCGCCGACTCCTTCCTGGTGCGCGAGAAGGGGAGCGGTGAACTCGTCATCCTGGGGCCGGCGGTGGTTCCCTTGCTGCGTCAGGCGATCCGCGACAATCCGGACCTCGAGGTGCGCCGCCGCGCCCGCGCTTGCGTCGAACAGATCCGGATGGATCGTCCGTCGTCCATCGCCGCGGCCGCCGCCCGACTTCTGGCCGTGCGCCAACCCGACGGCGCGGCCGAGACGTTGCTGGCCTTCCTGCCCGGTCCTTACGACGACGACGTAGTCGAGGAGGTCCAGGCGGCGCTGGTCGCCCTTGCTCGCGGCGATGGCCGGCGCAATCCACTCTTCGTCGCCGCGTTGACGTCCGCGACGCCGGCGCAGCGGACGGCCGCCGCCGTTGCCCTTTGTCGCGCCAGCCCCATCGAAGACAGGTCCTCCGTGCGGCGATTACTTCAGGACAAGGAAGCCAGTGTCCGCTTGCCGGTCGCCCGAGAACTGGCAATCGCCGGCGAGAGGGATGCCGTGCCCGTGCTGATTGAGTTGCTGGCGCAGCTGCCTGCAAGGCAGGCGGCGCAGGCCGAGGAGCTTCTCTATCGGTTGGCCGGACCCGCTGCGCCGCAGGTCTCGCTCGGTGACGAGCCGGCCGCGCGTCTGCCGTGCCGCGATGCCTGGCGGCGCTGGTGGCGCGACGAGGGCGGTCACGTCGCCCTGTCCGTGCTGAAGGACGCGGAGCGCCTGCTCGGTTATACGCTGCTCGTGCTGCTCAACGACAACCGCGTTGTCGAATGGGACCGCGAAGGCAAGCCGCGCTGGCAGATCAAGGGACTCGCTTCGCCGCTAGACGCCGAGGTGCTGCCCGGCCAGCGCGTGCTCATCGCCGAGCACGACACCAAGCGCGTCACCGAACGCAACTTCCAGGGCGAGATCCTGTGGGAGAAAAAGCTGGGCGAATCGCCGATCCACGCCCAACGGCTGCCGGGCGGCGTCACCTTCATCGCCACGCGGAGCCGGCTGCTGGAAGTGGATCGCTCCGGCACGAAAGAGGTCGTCCGCTATCGCTCGGACCACAACATCATCACGGCCCGGCGCTTCTCCGATGGCCGGGTCGGCTGCATTGAGAAGGGCGTGTATTTCGAGCGCGACGCCGACGGTAAGGAACGGAGACGCTTCGCGGTCAGCCGAGGCGTCTTCACCACCAACGCGCTGACGCTGTTGCCCAACGGAAACCTCCTCATCGCGGCCTACGGGGGCGGCATCGTCCAGGAGTACGATCGCGCCGGCAAGGTTGTCTGGGAAGTCCGCCTGGGCCGGCCGCTGTGCGCCGTGCGGTTGCCCGGCGGTCACACGCTCGTATCCAGTCAAGACATGGTGCTGCTGGAGTACGATCGTGCGGGGAAGGAGGTCGCACGGCACGCGGCCCCGGGGCACCCCTGCCAGGTTCGCCGCCGCTGAGGCTAACCCTCTCGCGCCTACAATAACGAGTGGATCGATGCGGACGGACCGAGAACAAGAACGAACAGGAGTAGCAATGGAAGAGAAAATCCACAAGAGCGAGGAAGAATGGCGCTCATCACTGACCGAGGCACAGTACCAGGTGACGCGCCGCAAGGGCACCGAACGAGCGTTTCAGAACGAATACTGGAACAACCACGCGGACGGCATCTATCGCTGTGTCTGCTGCGGCCAACTGCTGTTCGACGCGGCAACGAAGTACGATTCGGGCACCGGCTGGCCGAGTTTCTGGCGACCGGAGGACGACCACAACGTCTCGCTGCACGAGGACCGCAGCGGCTTCGCAGTCCGCACCGAGGTCTGTTGCAGCCGCTGCGAAGCGCACCTCGGACACGTCTTCGAGGACGGACCCGCGCCGACCGGCCGGCGCTACTGCATGAACTCCGCCGCCTTACAGTTCATACCACGGAGAAGTGAAAAAACCTAATCACCACGGAATACACGGAAAAGACGGAAAAAAGACAAAAGAACACACTCGATACTCTCTTTTTTTTATCCGTGTTATCCGTGTTATCCGTGGTTAATGATTTTCCCTCAGCCGAGGGAGCGGTAGACGGCATCGACCAGGCTCTGGCCGCGCTCGTTCAGACAAACGCCGCGGCCCTGCTTGTTCATCGTGTAGCCGAACGACATCCGCGCTGCGGGATCGGCGAAGCCGAGCGAGCCGCCCATCCCCGGATGACCGAACGCTTCTTCCGGCAAGATAATGCTGTCCCGCGCCCCCGGCGGTCCCCGGCGGTTGTCCGACGACTTCCAGAAACCCAGGGCGATCCGCAGACCAATCAGCAGCGTCGCATCGACGCCAATGGCCGAACTGACGGCGCTCATTTGCTTCAATGTGTCCGCATCCACGAGGCGGCCGCCGCCCTGGGCCAGAGGCGCGTACATCCCCGCCAGGCCGCGCGCATTGGTGACGCCGCCCTGGCTAGGAAGGACCGCCTGATGGGCCTCGCGGGAATCGTGATCGCCAGCCGCCGTGCGCCGGCCGCTGTTCTTCACGGTCAATGCCTGGATGCTCGCCGGATCGTCGGCCATCCGCGCCAGGAAGCGCGAACGCGGCTCTCGTGGCGGCGGGGGATCGGCGCGAATCGTCGGCGCGATGCGCGGTTCGTGCTCCTCCGGCAAACCGATGTGGAAATCGAGTCCGAGCGGTCCCGCCACTTCCTCGCGGAAAAAGGCGTCGAACGGCCGGCCGGACACGCGCCGCACCACCTCGCCAACGAGATGGCCAAACGTCGTCGCATGATAACCCTGCCGCGTGCCCGACTCCCAGAACGGCGCCTCGGCGGCGAGCACGTCAATCATGTACGGCCAATCGTATAACCCACCCGGCCGCAGCGGTTGGCGGATAGCCGGCAGCCCCGCCTGGTGATCGAGCAACATGCGGACGGTGATGCCGTCTTTGTCGGCTTGCGCGAACTCCGGCCAGTAGTGGGCGACGGGCCGGTCCAGGTCGAGCCGTCCGCGCGAGCCGAGCATGTGCGCACACAAGGCCGTTGCGCCCTTGGTGCAGGACCACACCAGGCCAATCGTGTCTCTCTCCCACGGTCGCCTCGTGTGGCGATCGGCCAGTCCGCCCCAGAGATCAACGACGGTTTGACCGTCGATCATCACGCAGACGGAGGCGCCGACCTCGCCGCGCTCGGCGAAGTTGCGCTCGAACTCGTCGCGGACGCCTTGAAAGCGAGGATCCCATGTCCCGTGGATGGACGTCGTGGATGCCATTCTAAATGCGGGGTTGAACGCCCTCGGCTTCGACGCAACAGCGCAGGGCCGCCAGCAGCCGGTCGGCGTCATCCGGCGAACGAATGTCCTGCTGGAACAAGGCGCTGGCCCCATGTACGCAGCACACGGAACCGGCGTGTTCGCAACGATCCATGCACTCGGTCTCGACGACGCGGAGCTTGTAGGGAAGGCCGGACTCCTCGACCTGACGCTTGATCCACTTGCGCGGCGGTTCGTCGCACACGCGGCGCCAGGCCTTGCGGCAGTCCTTGCCGGTGCAGAGGAACACCATCACGGATGTCTTGCTCATCGGCGGACCTCCTCCGAGATGTCACTGCCTTCATTCTATCCCGCCGCTGTCTTCGGAAGGTACTCGTTTCGGAGCAGCCGTGGAGGATGGTGCAGTAACTCGGGGTGGAACAGACCGAGGCGCGTGCGCCGCAGCAGGAAGTCGGCGGGCGCCAGCGCCATCTCGTGGTCGCGTTGGTAGGCGAACTCGGCGAGCAGGTCCGGTTCCTCGGCCACGACACGCCGCCCCAGCGCGGCGTCGCGGTCGAGGTAATCCACAACCTCCACGGCACGCCGCCCATAGCGTTCGACAAGATGGCGGGCGGTTTCATCGCCGAGGTGGTGTCGTGCGGACAGGGAGGAGATCGCCGCCGGCGCGAAGCGCTCCCACGACTGTTCCGGAGCGCCGTCCAGGCGGAAGGAGCGTGTGCGACAGGGCCGCGACAGGCCGAGGCGACGCACAACCGTATCGGTGATGATCTCGGCCATGTGTCGATAGGTCGTGTACTTGCCGCCAGCGACGGTCAGCAATCCCGAAGGCGACGTATGAATCTGGAACTCGCGCGACAGGTCTGATGGCTCGCCCGGCCGCGCTCGGATCAGGGGCGCAGGCCGGCGAAGGAGCCAAGCACGTCCGCGCCGGACAGCGGCGGGGCGAAGTAGTGATTGAAGCCGTCCAGCAGGTACGCCCCGTCGGCCGGCGTGACGCGCAGGTCATCGGGCGAATCGTCGCAGGCGGTGTCGGTGGTGCCGAGTAGGGTCTTGTGCAGCCAGGGGATGACGAAGAAAACGCGGCCGTCGGCGGGGTGCAGCAGCAGGAACGCCGCCGACAGGCCGCGATCCGCCGCGATCAAGTGTACGCCCTTCGTCGGCCGCAGCAGCGGCCCGCCCTCGTCGCCGGCCAGGCGGCGCACGGCATCGCCCCACGGGCCGGTGGCGTTGAGCACCTGGCGAGTGGCTATCACCATCTCGCGGCCGCCGCGATGATCCAGCGCCCGCACCTCGCCCGCGGCGCTCGAAGCCGATCGCCTCGACGTAATTGGCCACCATGGCGCCATGCAGCGCCGCCGTGCGCAGCACCTCCAGGCACAGGCGAGCGTCGTCCATCTGGGCGTCGAAATACTCCGCCCCGCCTTGCAGACTCATCGGTTGCAATCCGGGGAACTCGCGGCGCAAACGGGACAGTGCGAACGCCCGGCTGCGGCGAATGTTGCGGCCACCGGCGAGGAGGTCATAAAGGACGAGGCCGATCCGGAATTTCCAGGATGGCACGCGGGCCGCATTGTAGAAGGGCAGTACGAAGCGCAACGGCCGGACCAGGTGCGGCGCATTGCGCAGCAGCCGGCCACGTTCGTGCAGGGCTTCGTAGACCAGGTGGAAGTCGCCGTGTTCCAGGTAGCGCAGGCCGCCGTGGATGAGCTTGGACGAGAGACTGCTGGTGCCGGAGGCGAAGTCGCCCTTGTCGATCAGAGCGACGCGCAGGCCGCGCAGCACGGCGTCCAGCGCGACGCCGGCGCCGGTGATGCCGCCGCCGAGGATGAGCAGATCGAAAGGTCCGTCCGTGAGCGCCTCCGCCATCCGTCTCATACACTTTCTCCCGCGCGGCTGGTTTTGTCGTCCAAGGAGTTGGCCGGCAACATCGTAGTCAAACGCCGCCGATCCGCCAACCGCGACCTTCCGCGAGCGATGCCGAGCAAGACGGCGAACACGACGCTCCACCTGACCGGGGCCGCCATCACGGTTTTGCGCGATAGAATACGCTTGCAACGGTAATGGTCTTTTCGGCCCTCTATCATCGAATGGAAGGAGAAAAAATCCGTGCCCATCCAAAAAATTACGCCCTTCCTGTGGTTCGATCGTCAGGCGGAAGACGCGGCCGGCTATTACGTGTCGATTTTTCCGAATTCAAAGATTATCAAGGTAGTCCGCTACGGCGACGCCGGTCCTGGCCCGGCCGGCTCGGCGATGACCGTGGAGTTTCAGCTGGAGGGCCAGTCGTTTGTCGCCCTGAATGGTGGGCCCCACTTCCACTTCACGGAAGCGATCTCTTTTGTGGTGAATTGCCAAACGCAGGACGAAGTGGATACCTACTGGGACAAGTTGTCGGCGGGAGGAGTCCAGGTCCAATGTGGCTGGCTCAAGGACAGGTTCGGGTTGTCGTGGCAAATCGTGCCGACCGTGCTGTTCGAATTGTTGAACGATCCCGACCCGGCAAAATCCCAGCGCGTCATGAAGGCGATGTTGACGATGAAGAAGCTCGACATCCACGCGCTGAAGCAAGCCTACGAAAAAACGTGAGACGAGGGTCGCGCCGGCCAGCGTCACCCATCGCATCCCTTCCCTGGAGGTCGCATGGGCCGCCTGCGCATTATCGTTCCACACCGCGAGGGCGGCACGTGGGGATCGGGCGTTCCTCTTGCCAAGCGCGAGCCATCCCGTTAACTGACAGAAACGTCCGGCGGCCCTGGGCCGCTTCCTCGCCCGGGGAGGGAGACGAATGCAACGTATCCTCGGCTTCGTGGTGTTGGCCTTCGTGGCCCTGGCGTGCGGCCCTTCCGCGAGCGAATCGACCGCGGCGGACGGCGACAAGGGCAAGGGCGTGCGTGGTGGACCTCGACGGCTTGAAGTCGCGGACGCCCGGCGACTGGAAGGAGGAAGCGCCGGCCAACCGCATGCGCTTCATGCAGTTCCGCTGCCCAAGAAAGGCGACGACAAGGACGATGCCGAGTTGGTCATCTTCAAGGGACTGGGCGGCGAGCAGCAAGGCCAACATCGAGCGCTGGAAGGACCAGTTTGTGCCGCCCGAAGGCAAGAAGATCGACGACGTCGCCGAGGTCAAGGAGATCAAGATCGGCGACCGGCCGGCCGACCTATCTCGACGTGCAGGGCACCTACCAGTTCAATCCCCAGCCGTTCAACCCGCGCTCCAAGGCGGAGAAGAAGCCCAACTATCGCATGTTGGCCGATCTACTTTGAAGGCCCCAAGGACGTCTATCAAATCAAGCTGACCGGACCGGCCAAGACTGTCGAAGCCTACAAGAAGGGCTTCGACGAGTGGTTGAAGAACTTCAAGTAGATTCGCAGTCGTCAGTCCGCAGCCCGGAGTCGCAAGCGACGGTCTGTCCGTCGCTTCGCTCCGGTGCTGGTCGAGCTTAGGACTTTACTAGGAACGGAGAGTCAGCTATCCGCATCGACGAGTTCGACTACGAGTTGCCGCCGGACCTGATCGCTCAGGAACCGTGCGCCGAGCGCGACCAGTCTCGTCTGCTGGTGGTTCGCCGCGGCGGGGAGGTGCTGGGGCATCATCCATTCCGCGACCTGCCCGGATTGCTCGAACCCGGCGATCTGCTGGTGCTCAATGACACGCGCGTGCTGCCGGCGCGGCGTGGTCGGCCGGCGTGCCCGCACCGAGGGCAAGTGGGAGGGGCTGTTCCTGCGCGCACGGCCGAGGGGACGTGGGAGTTGCTGTGTCAGACGCGCGGCCGGCTCATCGTCGGCGAAACGCTGCTCGTCGATGGGCCGGACGGCGAATGCCGCGTGTCCGCCGCTGCGGTTGTGTCTGGTGGGCAAGACGCCGGCCGGCCGCTGGCTGGCCCAGCCGGGCGAGCCGGGATCGAGCCGCCGAGTTGCTGGCGCGGTATGGCCGCGTGCCGCTGCCGCCGTACATCCGCAAGGGCCGCGCCGCCGAGCGCGACGGCGAACGCTACCAGACCGTGTACGCCCGGCACACGCGGAGCGGTGGCCGCGCCGACCGCCGGACTGCACTTCACGCCAGCCGTCTTCGAGGCAGCTGCGACAGCGCGGCATCGAACGAGCTTTCGTGACGCTGCACATCGGGCCGGGCACGTTCCAGCCGGTGCAGGTCGAAGACGTGGCCGAGCATCAGATGCAGGGCGAATGGTGCGAGCTGCCGGCCGCGACGGCGGAGGCGATCAACGCCTGCAAGGCGCGCGGCCGCCGCGTCGTGGCCGTCGGCAGCACCTGCGGTGCGCGTGCTGGAGACCGTGGCCCAGCAGGGTATGCCGCTGACGGCCTGGTCGGGTGACACCGAGTTGACCATTCGTCCGCCGTTCGATTTCCGCGTCGTCGATGCGCTGGTCACGAATTTCCACCTGCCGCGCTCCAGTTTGCTGCTGCTCGTCGGCGCCTTCACTGGCATGGACTCGATGCGCCAGGCGTACCGAGCCGCCGTCGAGCAGAGGTATCGCTTCTACAGCTACGGCGACGCGATGCTGATTCTGTAACGGCGTGGCTCATGGACAATCGCATTCGTCAAATCGAGGTGCGCGACCGCTCGCTGATCCCGGCCGAGGCGGAGGTGTGGATCACCGTGACGCCCGAGCATCACACGCCAACGACGGAAGTGCGCGGCCGGCTCATGGGACCGCGCTGTCCGTATGCCAGCACGGTCGAGGTCGCCTATCCACCTGCGGCCCCTGCCGCCGGGCCAAACGTCGCCGGGGCCGACTGGCCTGACGATGCGCGTGGTCATTCCCGAGGCGTCCTTGTGGGAGCCGGAAAGTCCCTTTCTCTACCAGGGACCGATTGAACTGTGGCAGGACGGCCGCCGCTGCGATCAGGTCGTGCTCAGCCACGGTCTTGCGTTCCTTCCTGCTGAGCGAACGCGGCCTGCGCGTCAACAGCCGGCCCTTGACGCTTCGCGGCCGATTCGTCACAGCCTGCTCCGACGAGGACGCCCTCGCTCTGCGGCAGGCCGGATACAATTTGCTCGTCGCCCCTGTCGAGACCGGCTACGCTGTCCGTGTGGGAGCAGGCGGATCGCCTCGGCTTCTTCGTGCTCGGCCAGCTTATGGATGACAGCGAGGAGACACTGCGACTTCTGGATTTGCTGGGCGATCGGGCAAGCTGTCTCGGCTGGCTCCTCGACGAGGGGCGACATCCTCCTCTGGATCGCCTACCGGCGGGAAAGCTGCTGGGATTGATCGCCGATACGCCCTCGCCGAACCGTCCTTGTCGATGGCCCATTTCCTGGTTGGCCCGACGGGGTTGGCGAACCTCGGCAAACCTCTGCTCGTAATCGGAGATATGCCGGCCGATCCGCCGCAAACGCCGGCGATCCTGGGCAGCCTGTCGTAGCGGTCGTGCGGGTTGCACAACCAATACAGGTTGTACATCCCTCAACCGATCCGGAGTCTTCCTTTCAACCGGCAGAGTTTTCCCTGACGGAGAGGTTTCCCCAATCTGATAGGATGGTACATTAAGACGTACTCCCGCTCGCAGCCTGTCTCCGGCGAGCGGCACGATGGCCCGCCATTTCGGGAGGAAGCATCCGATGTGGTCCTCGCCAGGCAGGTATGCGGCCCTGCTGCTTCTGTGCGCGGGGATGGTGCTGCCGCTGTACTCCGAGGAGGCGCCCTCCGCCCGGCAGTCCGCCCCCGGCAAGACGAACGGCTCGGCGGACAAGAAGTCCACGTCCGCCGTCATGCCGGCCGCCGACAGCAAGACGACTGACGTCGAGCAAAATCGACTGGCCGTCGCTGCCCGCCGAGGCCATCGTCGTCGTGTGCGAGCACGCCGCCGAGGCGCTTCCGTCTCGTCCCCGACGCCATCGTCTTGAGTCCGAAAAAGTATCAGGAGCTGCTCGATGAGATCGCCCGCCTCAAGGGCCAGCTTCACGTCCGACAAGCCGGTCAGCGCCCAGCAAGTGCCATCTCAAGGGCAAGGTCGAGGGCAACGCGGTCCTGCTGACGGCCCAGTTCGAGGTGGTGACGGATCGACCCAACGCCGTGGTGACACTGGCCTGTCCGCAGGCAGGGGCCGCCTCCGCCCAGATCGACGGGCGAGTGCCGTTCCTGCGTCGATCCGACGCCACCGGTTTTTCCGTTCAGATCGACAAACCCGGCCGTTATCCGCTTACGCTCGAACTGTTCGTGCCGCTGGCGGCGCGAGAAGGCAACGGTCGCGGCTTCGAGTTGACCTTGCCGCGCGCGGCCATCACCACGCTCGACCTGGACCTGCCCGCCAACGTCAAGGACGTGCGCGTCGGCGGTCAGCCCCTGAGCGAGCCACAATTGGCCGGGTTGACCTTGAAGAATCAGTCATCTCAGCGGCAGTCCTAGCCTTCGGCCGGTGGACAAGCTCGATCTGGCCTGGAGGGAGGTCCGCCCTCCCTCCGGCGTCCCCGTCCTGACGGCCGAGGGGAACATTCAGGTCCGGCTCGACGCCGCCGGGCTGACCACCGAGGCGGAGTTGCTGCTCCAGATCGAGGGCGCACCGGCGAGCGTCTGGCGTCTGCTGGTGCCGCTGGGGTCCGAGGTCAAGGTCGTCCCGTCCGACGATGCGCGCGTCCAGGCCAACATCGAGACGGCCAACCAGAAATTCGCCTCGCTGCGGACGATCCACTTGAAGAAGCCCCAGCGTCGATCCCCTTCGGGTCCAGGTCAAGGTCCACGCGCCCTTGCCGCGGAACGGCTCCCTGGTTGCGGTCGGCCCGTTTTTCGTCCTCGGCGCGGCCCGGCAGACCGGCACCATGCTGGTGCGCAACCAGGTGCGGCACCTGCATCTGGACTACCACGAGCACGGCGACCTGAAGCTGCGCAAACTCCCCGACGAGCCGGGCAGCGATGCCGCCAGCGTGGTAGCGGCCTTCACCTACGGCAACATCCCGATGGTCGAGAAGCCGCAGGGCGTCACCGGGCCCGGCTCGTTGTCCTGGCTGGACCTCGAAGCGGAGACGATGCGCAGCCAGGTACGCACCCGCGTGACCCATACGCTGACGCTGCGGGCCTCGCCTCCACCCTCCACCGCAACAGTAGGCGAGAAGGGAGCGAACGACGTGCTGCGCTGGGACATCACCACGGTCATCGCGCCGGCGACGAAGTGGAGCGACATCGAGCAGCTCAAGGTCATGGTCCCTCCCGAGTGGTCCCCCGCCGAGGAGGGTATCCCCCCAATGGGACAGGAAAAGGACCATTTTCTGCTGTTTCGGTCGTCCGCGCTGCTGCGCGAGGGGCCGAGTCAGCCTGTGCGGATGGAAGGACGTTACGAAACGCTCTGCAAGACAGAAGGTCGCGCCGTGCTGAAACTGCCGCGACCGCAGGGCGTCGTCGAGCCGTGTGAGGTGAGGATCGACGTCCCTAAAGGCAGCGAGTTGGTCCTGCACAATGCCGAGCCGGCCGACCTGGAACTGGTCAAACAAAACGGGACGAACGAGCAGACCTGGCGTCGCCGGCACGTGTCCGCGGATTGGCCGGGGATCGACGTGAGCTGGCGGCCCTATCGGCCGGAGCTGGACGTCAAGTCGGTAGTGGACCTGACTCTACTCGGCCGTCACGGCGAGGTGCGGCAGGAGATCCATTGGCACTCGCCGCAGGGGCTGCCCGATTCCATGAGCCTGCGTGTGCCGCCGGCCGTTGGCGACAGCCTGCGCATCGTCGAGGGCGGCAGCTTGCAAGTCCCCCGCGACTCCGCCGCCGGTTCGCGCGGACAGGTCCGCCTCGTCGTTCCCGCGAAGGCGGGAGAGGCGGATTGTCGCGTGGTGCTGCAATATACGACCGCGCTGGGGGACAAGGGCCAGCCGCCGCGGACGGGCGAGCCGTTCGCGGTGCCGTTGGTGGTGCCCGAGCAGGCGACGCGCGGGGAAGTCAAGGTGCGTGTCTGGAGCGAGCCGGGCGTCGCTGCCTTTGCCCTCGGGCGATCCGCCGTGGGACGAGCGGAGCATCGAGGAAGTCAAGGACCGCCACGACTTGCCGGTCCTTGTCGTGCAGGCGCCGCGCTCGATGCGCCGCTCGTCCTCCGCGTCGGTGAACCGTCGCCGGTGTTCACGGTCCTCGTCGAGCGCGCCCTGGTGTGCGTGCAACTGCTGGAAGGTGGCGGCCAACAGTACCGCGCCCGTTTCCAGCTGCGTCACCTTGCCGGCCCGTACCTCGATGTCCAGTTGCCCGGCCCGGTGCTGACGCTCAACGTGCAGGTGACGCTGAACCGCCGGCAAGTCACGCCGGACATGGTCAACGAGTCCGGCCAGCGAACCGATGGCGGCAGCATCGCCCGCCTCCGTCTCGGGCCGGACTTGGTGCGTCAGACGGCGCTGCTGGACGTGTCCTACCAGTTGCCGACCGGACGCACCGGCGGAAGCCCGCTCCGTGCCACCCTCCAGCCGCCCTTGTTGCGCGGTGCCCCGGCCACTGTGCCGACGCGCTGGCAGGTCGCCGTCCCGTCCAACCGCGTGCTGCTCGCCCCCGAAAGCGCGGCGGGTATCGAACACGCCTGGGCGCGGCGCGGCTGGCTGCTGGCGACGTGCCTCAACCGCACCGGCGCCGACCTCGAACGCGAGTTCGAGGAATCGCTGCCGACGGAGTTGCGCCACGGCGACGAACAACTTCCGGGCGAAGGCCAGACAACTCCCACGCTGGTGTGCTGGCAGGACAGCGTCGAAACCCTTACCGTCACGCACGCCCCGCGGCAAGCGTGGTTGTTGGTGTGTTCGCTGGGCCTGTTGATCCTTGGCCTGGGTCTGTACTGGGCGGCGCGGCCGTCGTCGGCGGACAACGGGCGAATGGCCGCCGTGGTTGTGGCCGATTCTTGCCGTGATGGCCCTGGCGGCGGCGGTCGGCTTCCTGATCTGGCCGACGGCGCTCGGGGACGTCGTCTATGGCTGCGAGCCGGGCGCCCTGGTGCTGCTGTGCGCGATCGGCTTCCAATGGCTGATGCACCGGCGCTATCGCCGGCAAATCGTCTTCTTGCCCAGTTTCAGTCGCGGTCGAACCGGCTCCTCCCTGCTCCGCAAAAGCTCCGCGGCCCAGCGGCCGCAGACCGCCGAGCCTTCGACCGTCGATGCGCCCCCGCCCGGCAGCGAAGTGATAAGGTGACGGCGGATGACAAGGTGACAAGGTGACAAGGTGACAAGGTGATGAAGGGCACTCTCCTTTTGCCCACCAGCCCGGAGCGCCAGCGACGGATGATTGCACAGACTCGTTACTCCTGCGCCTCGCTCCGATTTCTCTCGCTCGCGTGTATCACGTTGGCGTTGTGTGTGCTTGTCACCTTGTCACCTTGTCACCTTGTCACCTTGTCACCTTGTCAAGGCGAAGAGACGAGCCTACCGCCCATCCGCCGTCAGCTGCTCAGCGCGGAGCGGCTGCCGCAGGAGCTGAAGCGCGTCCAGGACGGCGTTCTCGGTCCGCCTGCCGCTCGCCGAGTTCGATGCGCGGGTCGAGAAGGCGGTGCGGGCCGGCGCGCGCCCAGGACCCCGCCGCGTCTGCTGGAGTCGCGCTATCACGCCGCCCTCCAGGGCGAAGCGCTGATCGGCGATGGCCAATGGAAGCTTCTCCACACCGGATCGAGTCCGGGGCTGATGAACCTGGAGCCGTTCAACCTGGCGCTGCGGCAGGCGCGGTTCGAGAACGGCGACGCCCTCGTCGCCGCCTTCGACGACAAGACTCCCGCCCTGCTGGTCGAGACGGCGGGCGAACAGACGGTGTCGCTGGAATGGTCGGCTCGCGCCGAGGCCGACCCGGAAGGGTTGCGCTTCCGTCTGGAGGTGCCGCCCTGCCCGGTCGCGCTCCTGGAACTGGACGTGCCGGCCGGGCCGCGCCGTGACCTTGCTCGGGGCGGGCGACGATTCGCTCCTGCTGTCCGGACCGTACGCGGCGGAGGCTGCCGAGCTGCGCCGCTGGAAGATCGTCTGGCGCGGACGCCGCACAGTCGATTTCCGCATCCGGCCCGGCGGATCGCCCGACGGGCGGCGCCGAGCCGGCGACCGTCGCGTTCGTGCGTCAGAAGACGACTCAGAAGCTGTACCCGCGAAGGATTGGACGCTACCTTTGAGCTGACGCTGGAATGCGTCGGACGCGCGGGGTCCGCGAACTGGTCTGCGAATGCGATCCGGAGCTGCGTCCTCGCGACGTGGTTGGCCCGAGCGTGGACGGTTACTCGTTTCAGGCCGGGGACGGCGGCACACCTTCCCGCTCTGACGATCCGCCTCCGCGAGCCAATCCGCGAGGGGACGTGGCAAATCTCCTGTCTGTCTCCGCTGAGAACGCGCCGGCACCGGCAGGATCGGCCCACGCGGTCTCGTGGAGAAGTCCCGGACTCCGCCTGGTGGGCGGCGTGCCGCGCGGCGAGACGCTGGCACTGTGGTTGCACCCCGAACTGCGCGTCGAGGGTTGGCACCCCGGCGGTTTCCGGCTGGTCAGCTCACGATACCGAGCGGCAGACGGGCATGCAGCACCTGACGCTGGTGGGCGGCGGTCTGGGGCCGGAAGGGGCGGCCGCCAACGCGCCGCCGCGACGACCGGAGGCGCGAGTCCAGGCTTATGGGGTCGAGTTCCGCGCCCGCCAGATCGCCTGGTGGCGCTGCGACGCCGCCGGGATGACGCTGACCTTGCAGATCGGCTACGAGGTCAGCCAGGGCCAGCTCTTCCAGTTGCCCGTCCTGCTGCCGGCCGGATGGACCGTCGAGCGCGTCGAGATGAGTCCGGCCCGGCTGCTGCTCAACTCGCGCGTCCGCACGACGGCGGGGCGATCGACCTTGTACGTCGATCTCGCCCGTCCCCTGGTTTCCGCCGAACAGGCCCGGCGCGAAGGGCAAGCCGATGCCCGAAAGTTCTGGTGATGGACGCGCCGCACCCTGTCGCACCGGGGCGTTCGCGCGTGCCGACCCTGACGGTCTCATCTGCGACCGGGATGGCCCGGTCCCGTGACCGGCCGACCGCTGCCCTTCCCCGATGCCGTGCCGCTGGGAGCGCGCTTCCGCGAAGGCGTCCTCGCCCTGGAGTGCGACGAGCAACTGTTCCATCTCGACGTGCGGACGACGGCGGATCGGTCGGATCCGGAGGAGGACGGCCCGTGGGGCAAGCAGCTTCCCGAGTATTCCTACCGCTATCGCGGCCACGCTCTGTCGGGAACGCTGCTCGTTCAGCCGCGGCCGCCACGCCTGCGGGCCAAGTGTAGTAGTGAAGTCTTCGTCGCCTCGGGCCGGGCGGCGGTCGAGACGCATCTGCTCGTGGAAGCCGAGGTCGGCAGGCCGGACACGATCGACCTGCTCCTGTCGGAGAGCGACGGCGAACCGTGGCAGTGGCAGAATGAATCGGCCCGCCGCGACGGTGCATCGAGCGGCAACCTCGTCCGGCGGGCCGAACGGCTGTACGCGGTGGAAGCGGCCGGCGCCTTGCACGGTCTGGCCGCGCGCACCCCGCTGCAGGCGGCTATCCTGCTCGCCGCCCGCCCCGTGGGCGAACGCTGGCGTCTGACGCTGGCCCGGCCGCTGCGGACGCGCGAGCCGCTCCGCCTGCGCGCCATGCGTCCGCTGCGGCCGCGCGACGAACGCTGGCACGTACCGCTGCCGGTCGTCCTCGGCGCCGGCCGGATGGAAGGCGAAGTCACCTTGCACCTGGCCGGGGCTGACCTGGTACAGATTCAGACGGTCGGTCTGCGCGAGACGGCCCCGGCTGCCTCCGACGGCCCGACACCGTGGCGGACCTTCCGCTACGGACAGGCCGAGGTCGCCCTGACCCTGTGGGGCCAGACCCTGACGGCCGGACACGCCAGCGAGGCCGCGATCGACCGTGCCCGCCTCACTACCTACGTCGGCGCCGGCGGCGTTGTGCAGCACCATTTCTCCTTCCAGGTCGCCAACTGGGCGCAGCGCACCTTGCCGTTGCGTTTGCCGCCGCACTGCCGTCCCGTGGCCGTGCAGGCGGACGGACACTGGCTGCCGCTTCTGGTGTCCTCCGCGCCGGTCCCCGACCGGAGCGACTCTTCCGATTCCGGCGATGCGGAGGAACTGAACTTGCCGGTGCCCGGCCGCGACGGCGCGACGGCCGCCGAGACGGTCCACCGTTTCGACATCGTTTATACGCATGCGCCGCCGTCGTGGCGGCCGTGGCAGTCCGTGGCGGCGCCCGCTCCGGTCCTGCCGGTGACGCCGCTCTCCTTCCGCCGCAGCTGGCGTTTGCCCCCCAACTGGAGACCGCTGCACGATGGATCGTATCAACCCCTGCCCGGCACGGATAGCGAGGGCGAGCCGTCCGCGTTGCCGCGCCACGTCTCCGACCTGTTCCAGTTACCCGGCGTCGGTCCTCAATTCGATCCGCTGCTGGAGGACAGCCACGCCGGCGCACGCGATGCTCTCGCCAAAGCGACGGAGGCCCTGCGCGGCAGCCGGGCCGGCCGGACCTTGCCCCTGCGGGAAGTGGTGAGTGAAATCGCCTTCACGTACCTCAAAGACCGCTATCCTCTCATCGTGGACGTGTTGGCCCTACGCGAAGCCGGCGTCGGGCTGGACACCCGTTTGACCATCCAGGCGCTGTCCGCCAACGATTCGCCGCCACCCTGGGAGGCGTGCGGCCTGGTCGCGGTGCCGGCGCGCGCGTCGGTCCTGCTCACCACCGCCACCGGGCATGGGGCTGCCCTCCGCGAGCCGCTGTCCGCCTCCGTCGAACGGGCGCTCACTGCGGCCGTCGCCCGCGGACAGGACTCCTCGGGCCGCTTCCGCTCCGCCCTGAACTGGCTGCGTCCCGAGAACGCCGTCATCGCCGCGCCCGCCCCGCCGCACCTGCTTGCCTTCGGCGCCGATGCGGCCCACTGGGGAGAGTGGGAGCCGGCGGCCGGTCTGTCGGACGATACGCTAATCGTGGTGCGCCGCGACCTGGTGACGGCGGCAGGACTGGGGCTGGTCCTTCTGGAGGGTCTGTTCTTCTGGATCTTTCGCCGGCGTTCCGTCCGCTGGCGCCTGACGTTTCTTTTGCTGGTGCTGGGCCTGACCGGCGTGGGCGTGTTGTGGCTGCCGGCGGCGCTGCGTGACCTGGCCTGGTGGCCGTTGCTGGCCGGCTGCCTGGGCCTGTTCGTGTGGTACGTGAGGACAATCGCCCGCCAGGCGGGAAATCCGAAATCCGAAATCCGAAATCCGAAGAGTGCGGTAGCCGGGGCGGCCACGGCCGTCGTGCTCTTCCTCGCCGGCATCAATTGGGGCGGCCGGGCCGCCGCGCCCGCTCCCGTCACCGTCTATCTGGTGCCTGGCCCCGCTGGAGACCGGGATAATCAGAGTGTGCTGGCGCCGGCCGACCTCCTCGACCGGCTCAAGGCGCTGGCCCGCCCCGCCCCTCTCGTCGCCGGTGGTCCAGCGGCCGTCCTGCTCGACGCCGTCTACGAGGGCAAGCTCGTGGACGGGCAAGCCGAGTTCACCGCCGTCTTCTCCGTCCACTGCCTGAGCGACGAGCCGGCGGCGCTGGCGCTGCCGCTCGATGGCGTCCAGTTCGTCGGCGACGTCTGGCTCGACGGTTCTCGCGCCGACCTGCTGGCGCTGTCCGCCCCGCGCGCGGGCTATTCGCTTTCAGGTGCGCGGTCGCGGCAGGCACAAGGTCGAGCTGCGCTTCCGCGCCCTGTGGTCGGCACGCCCGAGGACCGTAACGTGCTCTTCACCGTGCCACCCTTGCCACGGACCCGTCTGAGCTGGCACGTCCCGCCCGGCGCCTCGTACACGCAGGCCCTGGTGAAACGCGGCGCTGAGTGGACCGTGCGCGAGGGCGCCGGCGAACGCCTGGAAGTGGACCTGGGCCTCCTGGAAACGCCCGTGCAGCTGCCCACCCCCTTGCACCTGCACTGGCACCAGGCGGCCCAGCCCGACCGGCCCGCTCGCGTCCAATATCGGGCGGCTTATCTATGGGACCTGAACCCGGGCGACCTCAGCGGCAAGGCCAGCGTCTTAACGGCCTGGCTGCGCTACCGCGTCCTTCGAGGCGCCGTCCGAACGCTGGAGGTGGACCTGCCGGCCGACCTCGACGCCCGCTCCGCGGACGTGCAGCGGATCGCGCCGGCTTCCAGTTCGGTCCCGGCCTGGCTGGCCCGCTTGCACCTGCGCGACTGGCACGTCCGCACGGCCGGCGACAAACGCACTCTCCATCTCGAGCTGCCCTACCCGGTCGCCGGCGACTTCCAGGTGATCCTCGAACTCGTCCCTCGTGCTCCGCTGCCCGCGCTGGTGACGCTATCGCTGCCGGCGCCGCACGGGGAACGCGGACCCGGTTCGGATTACCTGGCCTATCGCACGCACCCCGGACTGGAGGCCCAGCGCGACACGTCGCAGAACATCACGCGCATCGGCGAGGGCGAGTTCGCCCCGGACTGGCCGAGCGTCCCGCGTCTTCCCCCCTTCCATCTCCCCCCGTTCCGGGGGGGACAGGGGGGGGCGCCGCCTACAAGATCAACTCCAAGCGTGCCGCCGGTCCTGCGTCTGCACCTGCGCCGCGGCCCGTCCGTGGTGCAGGCCGAACTCGACATCACCGTGCAGGCCGGCCCGCATCAGGCCGAGGTCCAGGCTGCCGCCGAGCTGAAGGCGCCGAACAAGGACCTTGGTCTCGTCGAGTGGGACTTGCCATCGGCGCGGTTGACGGTCGCGTCCGTGAGCGGTGACGACGTGCGGGCCTGGAAGCAAACCGATCGCCGTCTGCTCGTCTGGCTGCACCGCACGACCGCCGCCACGCGAGTCAGTCTGTCCGGCTGGCTGCCGCTGGAGGGACGCGGAGGCCAGACGCAGTTCGACCTGCCCTGTCTGCGGCTGGTGCAGGCCCGCGAGCAGCACACCCGGCTCCGCCTCGTCGCCGCCGCCGGCCTGACTCTGGCGTCGGTATCGCCCCACAATCTCCAGCCCGTCACCGCCCCCTCCGTCGCTTCCGCGGCAGCCGACCACGAGCGGACCTTCGAGACGCGGCAAACGTCCTACGGTGGTTCCTGCGAGATCGCCACCGCCGCCAACGCCGTCGCCCGTGTGCTGACCTTCGCCGAGGTGGCCGACCGTCGCTTGCAGTTCACCACCACCGTGAATTACGAGGTGAGCCACGGCGAACTGCGCCGCGTCCATCTGCGCCTGCGCAACTGGGAGGCGGAGAAGGTCGAGCTGCAGGCGGATCGAGTGGCCCTGCGGCGCGGGCCGCGACGTACACCAGGAGATCGTTCGTGGCTGCTCGATTTGCAACCGGGCGTCACCGGCCGCTATCGCGTGACGCTGCGCGGCAGCATGCCGGTCGAGGAGGCGGCCGTCGGCGTGCCGCTGCCGGACGTGAGCGTCTCGGGAGTCGAGCGTGCCGAGTACGTGCTGGCCGTGGCCGGCGGCGAGCTGACGAGCGAGGCGCGGGGCAGCCTGGTTCGCCTGGCGCGTCCGGCGCAGGCGCTGGCGCCCTGGCCCGGCGTGGCCCAACGGGTGGAGCGCACCGAGCGGACAGAGTTGGCGGGTACAGGGGCCGGAGTGGCAGCTGCGTCTGCTGCCGCACGCCCGCGCCGTGGAGTCGGCGCAGGTGCGCGTCTTCCTGCTGGAGCAGTCGGCCGCCGTGGTGGACGGCCGGCGCTGGCTGCACGAGACACGCTGCTGGCTGCGGCACGAGGCGCACACCGACCTCAACGTGGACTTCGCGGCTTCCGTCCGCGTCGTCGCCGCCGCCGTCGATGGCGTCGAGGTCACGCCCTTGCAGCCGGCGTCGTCGCGCCTGTGGCTGCCTCTGCCCGGCCGGGCCGGCGTCCGCTGCGTCCGCCTGCGCTGGTTGTATGACCCCTCCGAGCCACTGGATCGTCCCCTCCTGGCGCCGCCGGTGGTCGTGGACGCTCGACAGGGACCGTCCCTCTGGACAGTGCTGGTGCCGGCCGGCTGGGAGTCGGCCCAGAGTGCGCCCGCCACGCGCCTGGGGACGGGGGCCGCGCGCGAGGGCGCCCTGGCGCTGTACCGCGCCGACGCCCAGCTGCGCATCAGTCAGGAACTGTGCCGGCAGGGTCGGGACAATGCCTTCTCCGCCCCGCTGGCCGCCGCCCAGCGGCGATTCGCCCTGTACTGCCGCCACGCCCGGCACGCCCTGGACATGGGGGCCAACCGTGGCCGCGTCAAGGGTCCGTCCGGTCAGGACTCTGGCGGAGTGGCTGGAAAAACTGCAAGCGGACAACCGAGAGCTGGCCAACCAAAACGGTTTCGAGACCGTAAGCGCCGACGCCCAGCGCCGGGCCGCCGCCGGCGAGGCGGCCGAGCCGGACCTGGTGCCCGATGACGACGGCGTGGCCCGTTTCTTCGGTCCTGGCCGCGGCGGCAGCGGCACGTCCCGCCCCTTACCGCAGCACGGTACCCCGCTGTCCTGGCAGGCACCGCCGGCGGCATCGCCGCCCCATCTTGCATTTGACCTCACGCGAAAGTCAGCGGACACGGCAAGCCCTGGCGGCTTCTGGTCAGTGGCTCGGCCTGCTCGTGGTCCTTTGGGCCTTGTCGTTCTTGCCTTTTTTGCTGGCCCGGCTGCGTCGGTTCTGGCCCGAGCAGGTCGCCTTGCTCGGCCTCATCGGCTGGCAACTGGCCGGCTTGACGCTGGTTGTGCTGCTGCTGCTGCTCGTGGCCGTTTGTGGCCGTCTCTTCCTTCTCGCTCGCGGCCTGCGCTCCCTTTTCCGCAAGCGCCGCCATCAACCCAGTACCATGATGGCCGGTAGCGCCGCCGGGATGTAAAAATGGTTTCGCGGCGGTTTTTGTTTAGCCGCGACGCGCAGCGGAGCGCGGGAGGCAATCCCGCGCTCCGCTGCGCGTCGCGGCTAAACAAAAACCGCCGCGTTCGAGCCACCTCTCAGCGCGGTTGGTCCTTCTCGATCTTATCCAGGACGGCCCGCACGGCGGTGAGGGGGTCGGTGGGCAACGGTGTATCGGTCTCGTAGGTGCGATTCATGTTCGTGCTGCCGGGGATGGGGAGGGAACAGCGAAACTTCCATTGTCCCTGGTCGCCCCAGGTTTCCAGTCGTTGAAACGTCACGCCGCGCTGCTTGAGGATTTGCTGGGCCTGCTCGAACGTCAACGTCCCCGCGGGAGGCGCGGCCGGGGCCGTCGCGGCCGGTGGCGACGCACCTCCCACGGCGGCGACCGGGGCCAGACGCTGCGACGTGGATTCCGCCACCGGCTGCGGAGCATCGAGCACGGCGCTGCCGGGAGCCACGCCCCGCGCCGCCGCGCCGCTCGGCAGGCTCGCCGGTACGACCGGAGGCGTGCCAATGCGCAGGTCGCGCGGGTCCACCGGCGTCGGCGTCGTGCCGCCGGCCAAGGCCGCCGGACTGGTCAGCGCGTGCGTCGCCGGCAAAGGCGGCACGCTCCCCGCCGCTGTCTGTGCCGGCTGTCCGCCGGCTGCGGCGGACGTGGCCGGTGCAGGCGTCCCATGAATGCCCAGGTAGGGATCGCCCTGTTTCAACCCGTCGCCTTCGCAGCCGGTCAGCGCCAGCAGCGCGAGGGCCGACAGAAGCGGAATTCGGGGGCATCCGGTCGAACAGGGCTTTTTCCATCTTGACTGGTCAACCCGGCTCATGGTTTCCCCCGCTACTTGACTCGCTTGCCGCCCTGGCTAAATTGTCTATCCGCTACCCGCGATCTGCTCTCCGCTGTCCGCCATCCACGCGCGATGGGAGCGGATGGCGGATAGCGGATAGCAGATAGCGGATAGCGGAGGATCAGACAATGGCAGCTTTCCGCATCGCCGTAATCGGCGGCGACGGCATCGGGCCGGAAGTGATCGACCAGGCCATCCGCGTCGCCGACGCCGCCCGCCGCCACGACCAGGCCGTGCTCGAATGGAATCGGCTGCCCTGGAGTTCCGCCCACTACCAGAAGACCGGCCAGATGATGCCGCCCGACGGCTGGGACATCCTCTGCCGTCACGACGCCGTTCTTCTCGGCGCCATCGGCCATCCCGACGTGCCCGATCACATCACGCTGCACGGCCTGCTGCTGCCCATGCGCCGCAAGTTCGACCAGTACGTCAACCTCCGCCCCGCTTATCTGTTCGACGGCGTCCAGTCGCCGCTGCGCGACAAGGCGCCCGGCTCCATCGACATGCTGGTTTACCGCGAGAACACCGAGGGCGAATACGCGCCGATCGGCGGCCGGCTCTACCAGGGCACGCCGCACGAGATCGCCATCCAGACCAACATCTTCACGCGCCGCGGCTGCGAGCGCATCATGCGCGCCGCCTTCGAGGGCGCCCGCAAGCGCCGCAAGAAGCTCACGTCCATCACCAAGTCCAACGCCCAGACGTTCGGCATGGTCCTGTGGGACGAGGTGTTCCAGGCCGTGCAAGCGCGACTACCCCGACGTGCAGGCCGAGCTCGCTGCTGGTCGATGCGGCGGCGATGGACTTCGTGCGCAAGCCGGAGACGTTCGACGTGGTGGTGGCCAGCAACCTGTTCGGCGACATCCTGACCGACCTCAGCGCCATCGTCACCGGCAGCATGGGCCTGGCGGCCAGCGCCAACATCAACCCGGAGCGGGCGTACCCGAGCATGTTCGAGCCGGTCCACGGCTCGGCGCCGGACATCGCCGGCAAGGGCATCGCCAACCCGCTGGCGGCCATCCTGTCGGCGGGCCTGCTGCTGGATCATCTCGGCCTGGACCAGAGCGCGACGGCGCTGCGGCGAGCGGTGGCGGCGGTGCTCAAGGCCGGCGAGCCGCGCACGCCGGACCTCGGCGGCAAGGCCGGCACCGCCGACGTGGCCGACGCCGTGCTGGCGGCGCTGCGATGAGATCCAGACGTTTGATCTCGAACGAACGTGGCCCATTTCACGAAGGAGTTCGATCATGCGAAGAATCGTGGGCGTCGTCGCCTTGCTGACTGCCATCGGCCCGGTTCGCGCCGACGACGACGCCAAGCTGCGCGCCGTCATCGACAAGGCCATCAAGGAGACCGGCGGCGCCGAGAAGTTGAGCAAGTTCAAGGGCAGTGCCTCCAAGAGCAAGGGCAAGTTCTACGGCCCTCCCGCGGGCGGAGAGGGCATCGAGTACACCGGCGCGACTTCCCTGCAACTGCCCGACCGCATTCGCACCGAAGTGGACTCCGAGTTCAACGGGCAGAAATTCAAGTTCGTGCAGGTGGTCAACGGCGACAAGGGCTGGATCCTGTTTGGGGACCAGACCCATGAAATGAGCAAGGAGATGCTTGCCGAGGCGCGGGAGCAAATGAACACGGCGAACATCGTTCATCTCGCCGTCCTATCCAGCAAGGACTACTCGCTTTCGGCCCTGGGCGAGATGAAGGTCGGCGACCGACAAGCCATCGGCGTGCGCGTGGAGCGCAAGGGGTTTCGTCCCGTCAGTCTGTTTTTCGATAAAGAGAATGGCCTGTTGCTCAAGACCGAGACGCGCGGCAAGGATCCGATGCGCGGCGGCGAGGAGTTCACCGCCGAGACGATCTACGGCGATTACAAGAAAGTCGAGGGAGTGAGGATCGCTCATAAGGTGACCATCAAACGCGATGGCAAACCGTTCGTGGACGCGGAGGTCACGGAGGTCAAACTGTCCGAGAAGCTCGACGAGAGCGTGTTCGACAAACCGTAAGGCGCGGCGAACCAGCCGCTTGCGGCTTCGCGTCCGGGCGGCGCGAAGCCGCAAGCGGCTAACTCCCGCGCCGTCGTGGAGACATTGCTTCCAAGGCGATGTTAATGGTATCATCCTCCCACGGTTGCCTATTATGAAGAGAAGGGCCAGGATCGGCCCAACCCGGCGGAAGGCAGTTCCCCGGCAGGAAGCGGGAAGGGATTGACCTTTGGAACGATTGGACGACTACCTGCGCGACAAGCGCGCCGAGGTCGAGCGCCACCTGGCGGCGGCGCTGCGCCCGCAGCCCGGCCTGCCCGCGTCTCTGCTCGAGGCGATGCGCTACAGCCTGCTGGCGCCGGGCAAACGACTGCGGCCGATCCTGGTGGTGCTGGCGGCGGAGGCGTGCGGCAGCGGCGCGGTCGATCCCTGGCCGGCGGCCTGCGCCGTCGAGATGATCCACGCTTATTCGCTCATCCACGACGATCTGCCGGCCATGGACGACGACGACCTGCGCCGCGGCCAGCCGACCTGCCACAAGAAGTTCGGCGAGGCGCTGGCCATCCTCGCCGGCGACGCCCTGTTGACGATGGCCTTCCAGGTGCTGGCCGAGGGCTATCCCGCCGCCGCCGCGCGCCGTGCTGTCGGGAACTGGCGCGGGCGGCCGGGGCCGCCGGCATGGTCGGCGGCCAGGTCGATGACCTGGCCTGGGAACAGGGCGGCGAACGCAACGTCGAGGGACTGGAGTATCTGCACCTCCGCAAGACCGGGGCACTGATCCAGGCCAGTCTGCGCCTGGGCGCGCTGGCCGCATACGCCTCCCGCAACGAAACTCCGCCGCCGGAGCTGCTGGAACGGCTGGACGGCTACGGCCGCTGTCTGGGCCTGGCCTTCCAGATCACCGACGACCTGCTCGACGTCGAGGGCGACGCCGAGCAGACCGGCAAGCGCGTCGGCAAGGACGCGGCCCGCGGCAAGCTGACCTACCCCGGCTTTCTCGGCGTCGCCGAGAGCCGCCGCCGCGCCGAGCGCCTCGGTCGAGAGGCCCGCGAGTACGTTGGCCCTTTGGGAGACGCCGCCGGCCGACTGCTGGCCCTGGTCTCCTTCGTCCTGGAACGCGATCGGTGAAGGATGCCGATCTTTGGCTCGTCACACAATGGATTAAGGGACTGATGCCATGACCGCTCTGCTGCCGCAAATCACCTCGCCGGCGGACCTGCACCAGCTGACCGACGCCCAGCTGCACGACCTGGCCCAGGAGATGCGCGACGAGCTGGTGCGCGTCCTGAGCATCCGCCCGGCCCACTTCGCCAGCAACCTCGGCGTCGTCGAGCTGTGCCTGGCCCTGCACCTGACCTTCGACTTCAGCCGCGACCGCCTCATCTGGGACACCGGCCATCAGATCTATCCGCACAAGCTCATCACCGGCCGCTACACGCAGTTCGACACGCATCCGCACGCGCGGCGGCCTGATGGGCTATCCCAACCCGCACGAGAGCCCCTACGACCTGTTCATGACCGGCCACGCCGGCTGCAGCGTCTCCAGCGCCCTGGGCCTGAAGGTCGGCGACGACCTGCTCGGCCAGGACGACCGCCACAGCGTCGCCGTCATCGGCGACGGGGCCCTGCCGTCGGGCATCGTCTTCGAGGCGCTCAACAACGCCGGCGGCCTGCGCAAGAACCTGCTCGTCATCCTCAACGACAACGAGATGTCCATCTGCCCGCGCGTCGGCGCCCTGGCCCAGTGTCTCGACCAGGCCCGGCTGACGAACTTCTACCAGGGCTCCAAACGGCACATCCGCGACCTGCTGCGACAGCATTCCGCTCGTCGGCGGCGTGGCCACGCAGGCCATCGAGCAGATCAAGGACGGCCTGAAGGCGTTCCTGACCGGCGGCATGCTGTTCGAGGAGCTGGGCTTCCGCTACTTCGGCCCGATCGACGGCCACGACCTGCCGACGCTGCGCCGCTGGCTGCGCGACGTCAAGGACCAGAAAGGCCCGGTGCTGCTGCACGTCCTGACCAAGAAGGGCCACGGCGTCCCGCAGGCCAGCGCCGACCCGGTGACGTACCACACGCCGCCGGTCTTCGAGAAGGTCGGCCCCGAGCGGACGATCCTGTCGCTCAAGCGCGGCGGCTCGCGCGCCTACACCGACGCCGTCAGCGGCGCCATCTACAACGCCATGCAGGACGACCCGCACGTCACGGTCATCACGGCGGCCATGTGCCAGGGCAACAAGCTGGAAAAGGTGCGCGCCGACTTCCCGACCGCTTCTTCGACATCGGCATCTGCGAGTCGCACGCCGTCGCCTTCGCCGCCGGCACTGGCCAAGGCGGGCATGCGGCCCATCGTGGACATCTACTCGACCTTCCTGCAGCGCTCGTTCGATCAGATCTTCCAGGAGGTGGCCCTGCAAAACCTGCCGGTCGCCTTCACGC
The DNA here is from genome assembly GCA_963849325.1 of uncultured Planctomycetota bacterium. GTDB lineage: Bacteria > Planctomycetota > Planctomycetia > Gemmatales > Gemmataceae > JAJPHU01. The sequence goes on from CAWKHF010000002.1 coordinate 62,987, forward strand.
CTCGACCGCGCCGGCCTGACCGGGCCGGACGGCCCGACGCACCACGGCGCCTTCGACATCCCGTACATGCGGCTGTTCCCGAACATCGTCGTCATGGCCCCCGGCGACGAGCTGGACGTGGCGCCGATGCTGCGCTTCGCCCTGTCGCACTCCGGCCCGGCGTCGCTGCGCTATCCCAAGGCGAACCTGGAGCGCGTCGATCGGCCGATGGTCGCCGATGGAGCTGGGCCAGGCCGAGGTCTACGAGTGGGGCGAGGACGGCGTGCTCGTCGCCTTCGGCACGCTGTTCCCCACCTGCGTCAAGGCGGCGGCGGCGCTGCGCGAGGAAGGGCTGAACGTCGGCGTCATCAACGCCCGCTTCGCCAAGCCGCTCGACCGAGCCACGCTGCTGCGAGCCGTCGAGGAGCTGCCGCTGGTCGTCACGGTCGAGGAAGGCACGCTGGAAGGCGGCTTCGGCAGCGCCGTGCTGGAGGCGGCCAACGGCGCCGGGCTGGACACGCGCCACGTCCTGCGCCTGGGCCTGCCGGATCGCTTCATCGAGCACGGCGAGCGCGGCGAACTGCTGGCCGACCTGGGCCTCGACGTTGACGGCATCTGCGCCACCGTGCGGCGCACGATCGGCGCGCGAGCCGTGGAGCCATCGTGTAAGATGGCGAATTGAAAAGTGAAAAGTAAAAATTGAAAAATGAAAATGGAAGAGGGGCCGAGGCGTTTTTCACTTTTCATTTTTTACTTTTCATTTTTCAATGAGTTTTCCCCATGCGCATCGTCGTCCTGGGCAACGCCGGCCGTCCGGGAGTACGCGAAGAGGCGGAGCGTCTCCTGCCGTTCCTCCGTCAGTACTGCGACATCGTCCTCGTCGATCTGGAGCAGGAGAAAGACCTTTCCACCTGTGGCGCCGACCTGACGCTCGTCCTCGGCGGCGACGGCGCCATCCTGCGCGCGGCCCGGCAGATGGGCTACCGTCAGACTCCGGTGCTCGGCGTCAACCTCGGCCGCCTCGGCTTCCTCGCCGACCTCAGCCCCGACGAACTGTGTGACGCCTTCCCGCGCGTCGTGCAGGGCGAGTATCGCATCACCGAACATCTCATGTTCGAGTGCCGCATCGAGTCGCCAGCCGAGCGGCGAACGGTCCTGGGCCTCAACGAAATCGCCTTGCAGTCCGGGCCACCCTTTCACATGATCGAGCTGGACCTCCTCCTCGACGGCGAGGTGGTGTCCGGCTACACCGGCGACGGCCTCATCGTCAGCACGCCGGTCGGCTCGACGGCGCACAGCCTGTCGGCGGGCGGCCCGATCCTCGGTCAGGAACTGTCCGCCTTCGTCATCACTCCCATTTGCCCGCACACACTGACCAATCGTCCAGTGGTCGATAGCGCCGACAAGGTCTACACCATCGCGGTTCGCCGTCTGCCTCCCAGCGCCAACCCTGTGCTGGTCATCGATGGACAGGAGCAGGGCCGGCTGACGGCCGAGCATCGGGTGACGGTGCGCAAGGCGCCGGTGTCGTTCCGCCTGGTGAAGGTGCCCGGGCGCAGCTACTACCAGACGCTGCGCGACAAGCTGCACTGGGGAGCGCCGCCGAACTATCGCAGCGAACCATCGGCTACGGACGAACGTACCTAGGGTTGAGGTTTGGTTTCGCCGCGACGCGCAGCGGAGCGCTCCGCTGCGCGTCGCGGCGAAACCTAAACCGCAAACTCGAAACCCTATGCTGGTGTGCAAGCGCGTGCTTTACTCGGGCCGGGTCCAGGGCGTGGGCTTTCGCTACACCGCCGAGGGGTTGGCCTCGGGCCATGCTGTCGCCGGCTACGTGCGGAACCTGCCCAGCGGCGAGGTGGAGTTATTGGCCGAGGGCGAGACGGAGGCAGTCGAGGCGTTCCTCGCCGCGGTGGCGCAGCGCATGGCCGGTTACATCACGAATATGATGGTCCAGGACGCCGCGCCGACGGGACAGCACGATTTCCGGATTCGTCACTGAAGCGGCGACAACAAACGATTCTCTCAAAGGCATCCCATGACGTTCTCCTCGTCTACGTACTTCGTCGGCGTCTTGCTGATGCTGCTGCAGGTCCTGGCCGCCTGGCCCTGGGTGGTGCTGAGCTTCCTCAATCGAAATACACGGGATGCCTGGCGCCGCCAGCCGTTGACGCGAGAGAGAGTGCCGGTCTACGGTATCATCCTGGCGGTTATTCTGGTGGTCCCCGCTGTGTTTCACTTCCTGGTGCGAGAAGGCGCGACCCTGGAAGTGTGCGGCCAAATCTACGCGGCGGTCTTGCAGATCCAGCTGCTGATCGATGCCTTCCTCGGCGTCTTCGCACTGCTGCTGTTGATCTGGCCCAAGGGCGGAGCGATCGCCCTGGCCGCCTTCCGCGAGGGCGTGCGCCAGCCGATGTTCTGGCTGCTGTTCGGCGCCGCCTTCCTGGTTCATGTCCGGTCTCGCCCCTGATCCCCTACTTCACCTTCGGCGAAGACCATCTGATGGTCAAGGACATCGGCTATGACACCATCATGCTGGCCGCCGTCGTCTTCGGCGCCCTGGCGGCCAGCATGTCCATCAGCGAGGAGATCGAGGGCCGCACCGCCGTCACGCTGATGAGCAAGCCGGTGTCGCGGCGGCAGTTCCTGCTCGGCAAGTTCCTCGGCATCGTCCTGGCCGCCGCCGTGTTCTTTGCGCTGCTGGGCACGTACTTCGAGGGCGTGACGCTGTTCAAGCACTGGTGGGACAAGATCGGACCCGGAGCCGACGCCGGTGTGGGTGACGGCCACCCTCGAACGCTGGGCGTTGCCGGGCGTGACGACCGATCTGTTGCGCGGCCTCGGCCTGTGGATCAACCTGACGCTCGACACGGCCCCGGGCCTCCTCCTGGGCTTCTCGCAGGTGATGGTGCTGGTCGCCATCGCCGTGTCGCTGGCCACGCGCGTGCCCATGGTGGTCAACCTCGTCGCCGTGGTGGTGGTCTTCTTCCTCGCCCACCTGACGCCGGTGCTGGTGTCGATCGGCTACGCGCCTGCGCGGCCGACCCCGGCTCGGCGGTGTCGCAGATCCTCTACTTCATGGCCCAGCTCTTCGACACGCTCCTGCCCGACCTCGACCTGTTCCGCCTCGACCCCGCTCTGCTCAGCGAGACGCCCCTCGCCGCCGGTTGCCTTCGCCAAGTTCCTCGGCTCCGTGTCGCTGTACGGCCTGCTCTACACCTCCATCGTGCTGCTGTTCGGCCTGATCCTATTCGAGGACCGAGATCTCGCCTAGCCGCCCTTTTTCCGAGCCCGCAGCGTCAGCGAGGGAAAGAGCAAGCCCCCCTCGCTGACGCTGCGGGCTCGGAAAATCTCGTGGGGACGGTAACGGTTTTGCCGCGGAGGGAGGACGGAGGATGGTGGCTGCCGAATGATTCGCTCGTGCAATGCGGGCGGACTTTGCTAGAATCAGTTTCAGCGTCTGGGACCATTCTCCGAGGCGAAGAAGCGCCGGTCAGCACCGTCGGCCATCCGCGCGAGACGCACCTGGGGCTTCGGACTACGGATCGACACCTATGGACCGCGAAGCCGAACGCGCCGCCTTCGCCAAGGCGTGTGCCTATCTGAATTACAAGCAAGGGGCCAAGTGGACCGCGCTGGCGGCCGCCGCTGGTACGGGAGTTGTCTACGTCGCCCTCCTCGTCGTGCTGTGGCTGTTCACCGATTTGATGGTCTACCGCGGCCGGCTGCCGACCTATCACAGTCTGACGCCGTTGCAGCAGACGCTCTTCTTCCACGAGTGGAACGGACTCGACGAGGACGAGCGCAGGCAGCGTCTCCAAGACGTCGGCGCCTCGGAGGAGATGAGCCAGAAGCTGTTGTCCCAGAAGGCCGGGGCCGACCTGTCGCGCGAAGAGCTTCGGGTGCTGTGGCGGGCCCAGGTGCGGCGCATTCTCGATTTGCGACTACCGGGCACTCTGCAGGGCGTGGGGCAGGAGTCGGTCGATTACAACTCCGATCAAGGCATCAGCAGTCTCCTGGTCCGCGAACACACCGAAGGTCGCTTCCTCACGCCCCTGGTCGCTCGCCTGGCCTACTGGGATCCGTGGATGCGCAACGCCGGCAGCGGCGCCAACGCCCGCATCCCGCCGTATCTCGTCGGTCTGCTGCTCAGCGCCGTCGTCCTCAGCATCCTGGGGGCGGTCCTGTCGCTGCTGATGCGCGAGATGGCCGCTCGCGCCACCATCGAGGCGGCGACGCGGCTGCGTCGCGCCGTCTACCACCACACCTTCCGCCTGGGCACGCTGGCTTTCCGGGCCTTGGGACCGACCGAGGCCGTCAGCATCTTCGCCCGCCACATCGAGTCCGTCCACGACGCCCTGTTCCTTCGCCTGACCGTCTACTTCCGCGCTCCGATCCGCTTCGCCCTGCTGGTGGTCTTCGCTCTGTTCCTGTCGTTCTGGCTGGCCCTGGCCTTCCTGATGTTCGCCGTCCTGGTCTGGCTGATCGGCGGCCAGATCGCCGCCTACTTCCGTCGCACCGGCCGGCTCGCCACCAACCAGGCGTCCGAGCACCTGACCATCATGCGCGAGAGCCTCATGCTCATGCGCCTGGTCAAGTGCTACCTCATGGAGCCGTTCAACCAGAACCGCGTCGAGCGGCAGCTGTCGCGCCACGCCAAGGTGCAGCTGGTGCGCCTGCGCGGCGAGGCGATCTATCAACCGCTGCTGGTCCTCCTCGGCCTGCTCTGTGTCCTGCTGCTGCTGTTCGTGGCGGGACTTCTCGTGCTGTACGGCCATCTGACGGTGGCGGGCCTGGTGGCGCTGGCCACGGCGCTGGTGAGCCTGTATCGACCGCTGGAAAAGTGGCTGGAGGCGCGGCGGCTCATCCGCCGAGGCCGCGAGGCGGCCGATCACGTCTTCAAGTTCCTGGAGCGGCGAGGCGAGGTCGGCCAGGTCGTCGGCGCCGAGTTTCTGCCGCCGCTGGCCAAGCAGCTCGAATTCGACAACGTCAGCCTGCGCGAGCCGGGCAGCGGCCGAATGCTCCTGGAGGAGGTGACGCTGACCGTACCGGCTGGCAAGCGCATCGGCTTGATCGGCGCCGACGACCTGGAGAAGCACGCTCTGGTCTACCTGATTCCGCGACTGCTCGATCCGACCAGCGGCGAGATCCGCATCGACCAGCACAACCTGCGCTGGGTGACGCTCGACTCGCTGCGGCGCAGACAGCCACGGTGCTGATGCACAACCTCGTCTTCCACGACACGGTGGCCAACAACATCGGCTGCGGCGACAACGCTTTTACGCTGGGCCAGATCATCGAGGCCGCCAAGGTGGCGCACGCGCACCACTTCATTCAGAAGCTGCCCAAGGGCTACGAGACGCCGATCGGCGAGTTGGGCCATCCGCTGACCATCAGCGAGCAGTTCCGCATCGCCCTGGCGCGGGCGATCCTGCGCGACCCCGCCCTGTTCATCATCGAGGAGCCGGAGACTACCCTCGACGAAGACACCAAGGCGATGCTCGACGACACCTGGTCGCGCGTGCTGCCCGGTCGCACCGCCATCTTCCTGCCGCACCGCATCTCCACCATCCGTTCCTGCGATGCGCTGTTCCTGCTGCACAGGGGCCGCGTCCACGCTTCCGGCGTTCACAAGGAATTGCTCGCCCAGGAGCCGCTGTACCGCCATCTGCACTATCTGGAGTTCAACGAAATCGCGGAACAGGTGTAAATCGTCGTTCGTGGATCGTGAAAGGACGTCATGACATACGACCGTGAATTGCAGGCGGCCATCCAGGCGGCCGATCGAGCCAGCCGCGTTATCCTCGATGCCTACACGCAATTCCAAGCCATCCCGGACGCTCCCATCGACATTAGCACCGAAGCGGATCGGCTGGCCCAGGAAACCATCTTGAGCCATCTCAAAAGGTTGTTCCCCGGTGACGCTCTTTGTGCCGAGGAGCGGACGCCGGCACTGGTTGGTGTCGTCAGCATCGGGCCGCGCCTGTGGATCGTCGATCCCATCGACGGCACGCGCGGCTTCGCGCAAAAACGGCGAATTCTCGGTCATGATCGCCTTCGTCGAGAACGGCCAGATCGCCGTCGGCATCGTGGAGGAGCCGGCCAAGAGGCGCTGTACCTATGCGGTTCGGGGTCAGGGATGCTGGCGCCGTGACGGCGACGCCGCGCCGGCCGCCTGCCGAGTGACGGCCACGGCGGATCTGTCATCCGCCGTCATGGTGCAGAGCCATTCGCGCAAACCCGGCGAGCCTTCGCGCATGGATCAGGCAGTTCGACCGGGCCGCGTTGTCGAGACGTACTCGGCGGGGATCAAGCTGGCGATGGTGGCACGAGGCGAGGTCGATCTGTACGTCAACGATTACACCCAGTTCCACGACTGGGACATCGCGGCCGGCCACATTCTCGTGGCGGAAGCCGGCGGCACGGTAACGGGACTACATGGTCAGGAACTGCGTTACGGCCTGCCGGAAGCGTGGCAGCGTTTCGGCCTGCTGGGCAGCAACGGGCGCGTTCACGCCGAGGCGCTGAAGCGCCTCGAAGGATTGCAACTCTGAAAGGACCAACAGGGGGCTTACGCCCCCTGCTCGCCCGTCTTGCTTAGCAATACACGAATGCCCCAAAGCGCTCGCGCAGCCCCTGCTGTTCCGTCGATCCGATGTCGTTGCGCAACAAATCAAGGCGAGCCAATTTTGCCAGGTGAGGCGAGTCGATCAAGTCCCGCGCTCCTGCGCTGGTGATGCGATTGGCAGTGAGGTTGAGCCACGTCAATTCGCCGAGCGTCCGCGATTGGGCGATGGCCCGCACGCCGCGATCGCCGACGCCGTTGGAGCGCAGGTGGAGTGCGCGCAGCTTCGCGCAGCGCGAGGAGTTGGCCACAGCGGCGGTCCCGGCGTCGCCGCTGATGTTGCCGAACAGGTCGAGGGAAATCAATTCCGTTAGCGCGGGAGATTCGGCGAGCGCTTGCATGCCGGCGGAGTGAATGTGGTTGTGCCGCAGTGTCAGCCGCGTCAGCCGCGGCAAGGCGGGCCACCTCCGTAGCGCCAGTGCGCCGGGATCGCCCAGGACGTTGGCGTCGAGTTGGAGTCGCTCCAGCCGTGATAACAAACCGCCTTCCACCAGGATCGGAATGGCCTCGTGGGTCAAGCGATTGCCGTTCAGGTTCAGCTCGGTCAGGTTGGCCAGGGAGGAGGAGTGGGCCAGCACGCGCAGATTGTCCAGCGTCAGGCCGGTGTGTGCGAGGTTCAACGTGCGCAGACTGTCGAGGTACGGCGTCTCGGCGAGAGCGCGAACGATCCGCGCGGACAATTGATTATCGCTGAGATCGAGGCGGAGCAGACGCGGAGAATGCGGCGATTCGCTCCAGGCGAAAAGGATGTCCTCATCCAGGTAGACACGGGATAATCGCAATTCGGTCAACTGTCGCAAGTAGGGCGAAGCCGCGAACGCCTGCAGGTCGGGCCGGCTCAGGCTGAGGTGCATCAAGGTCAAGCCGGAGAGACGAGCCAGGTACGGCGATTGCACCACCCGGGCGACCAGGCCGTCTGGCCCCGACCCTTCCGAGAACAGGGAGAGAGAGGAACGCTCGCGCTGCCGCAGCGTGAGATGGCGAATGGGGGCTTGCGCGAAGAGAGGATCGGCCCAGAGGAGAAATTCCTCCGGCGTTAGAGTGATTTGCTCGGCGAAGCCGCGACGGAAACACCACGGCCACAGGAGGCTTCCGGGCGGCAGCCATTGCGATTGGTGCTCTTGCAGTAGTTCCCGCTCGCGCTGTTCCAGCGGCCAGCGGCGTGGGTCGTCGTCGTCGAGGCGAGCGAGGGCGCACTGGACGCGGATGAACTCGCCGCGCGGATGGTCGTGCTCTTCCAGCCAATCGGCGTAGATCAGGCGCGGCGCATCGTCGTTGGGATGCGTCCGGATGTCGTGCAGAAAGGCGTCCGTGATGCCCATGCGCGTCTTCTTCGTCGCGGAGAATCCCGGATAGGGCCATCGCTCTATTGTAGGAACCCGCGACGAGAGCGCCTGTGCGTGGAGAGTGCTTTTCCCTGCCGTTGCTGGCCCTCGTTCCGCCGGGATGATTTCCGACCGAGGGCTCCGTTATTTGGGCACGGGCATCGATGTCTGAAGAAGAGCGCGGACGCGCTCTTCGCGGACGGGCTGAATCAATCCCTTCTCGGTGATGATGCCGGCGATCAGGTGATGCGGCGTCACGTCGAAGGCGGGATTGTAGACGCCGACGCCATCGGGCGCCGTTTGCCGGCCGAAACCATGCGTGACCTCGCGCGGATCGCGCTGCTCGATGGGGATGCCCTCGCCGGTCGGTAGGCTCAGGTCGAACGTGGTGGAGGGGGCAGCGACGTAGAAGGGAAGTCCGTGGGCGCGAGCCAGCAGGGCGACGCCGTAGGTGCCGATCTTGTTGGCCGTGTCGCCGTTGGCCGCGATGCGGTCGGCGCCGACGAGGACGAGCTGAACGCGGCCCTCCTTCATGACTTGCCCGGCCATGCTGTCGCAGATGAGCGTCACGGCAATGCCGGCCTGGTGCAGCTCCCATGCGGTCAAGCGAGCGCCCTGGAGCAGCGGCCGCGTCTCGTCGGCGTAGACGTGGAAGCGCCGCCCTTGCTCGGCGGCGGCGAACATCACGGCCAGGGCGGTGCCGAACTCCGCCGTCGCCAGGCCGCCGGCGTTGCAGTGCGTCAGCACGCCCTGCCCCTCGGCGATCAGCGACGCCCCCACCGCGCCGATGGCCCGGCAGGTGCGGCGGTCCTCGTCCTCGATGGCCCGCGCCTCGGCGAGTAGCCGTTGCGTCCAGTCCGCTGGGCCGCCGCTTCGACACGTCTGCTCGAAGCAGCGCTCCATGCGGCCCAGCGCCCAGAACAGGTTGACGGCCGTCGGCCGGCTGGTGCGCAGGTAGGCCGTGGCCTCGTGCAGACGAAAGCCATAGTGCAAGATGGTGCCGCAGCCCTGCACGCCGAGGACGACGCCCATCGCCGCCGCGATGCCGATGGCCGGGCGCCGCGCACGCGTAAACCGCGGATCGCCTCCCACACGTCCTCGACGGTGCGGCAGTCCCGGTAAACCAGCGCCGTCGGCAACTGCGTCTGATCGATCAGGCGCACGAAACCGCCGGCGTCGCCGACCCATTCAATGGTGCGCGGTGCGGACATGCCTCGTTCACCCCGGATGGGCCTGCAAAAGGGCCAGGACTTCGTCGTGCAGTTTGCCGTTGCTGATGAGCACGTCGGGGCTGTGGATGTTCGGCTGGCCGCTCCAGTCGCTGAAGCGACCGCCAGCCTCCTCGACGAGCGGCTGGATGGCGGCCACGTCCCAGGCATGTACGCCATGCTCGATCATCACTTCGCCCGAACCCTGGGCCACCAGAACGTGCCCGTAGTAATCGCCGAAGCCGCGCTGCCGCTCCGTGCGCCGGGTCAATTCCAGAAACGCTTCCTGACGGCCCGCCTTGAGGAACCACGACAGGCTGGAATAAAAGAGCATCGACCGTGACAGATCGGCCACGTCCGAGACGCGGATGCGGCCATCGTTGCGATACGCTCCATCGCCGCGGAGTGCCCGGTAGGTATGTCCCAGGGCCGGCACGTCGGCGACGCCGACGATCACCTCCTCGCGGTATTCCAGGCCGACGAGGGTGGCCCACAGAGGAATGCCGCGGACGAAGTTGCGCGTGCCGTCGATGGGATCGATGATCCAGCGGAAGCCGGATGAGCCGGGCGTGTCGCCGAACTCTTCACCGAGGAAGCCGTCGCCCGGGAAGGCGCCGAGCAGCGTCTGCCGCAGCAGTTGCTCGGCCTCGCGGTCGGCCACGGTGACGGGACTGCAATCGGCCTTCCATTCGACCTGGAACGAGCCGTCGAAATAGCGCAGGGCCAGCTGCCCGGCCTTGTGAGCCGCCTCGACGGCCAACTCGTAGCGGCTTCGCCATTCCGGGTTCACGACATCTCCTTACGAATGCCCTAGACCGCAGCGTTTGTTTTACGGCAAGGCGGGGTGTCTGTCTTCCGAAAGCCGCTTGCGGCTTAGCGTAGCGAGAACGCTAAGTGTCTGTCCCGTAAGCCCCTCTCCTCCTGTACTCAGGGGGAGAGGGGTTGGGGTGAGGGGGTGCGGTTTCCCAGGGCTTGCCGCCCCCTCACCCCCAACCCCTCTCCCCCGAGTACGGGGGAGAGGGGCTTACCGGACAGACGCTAAGCCGCAAGCAGCTTTCGGAACAGGCTCTGAAGTTGGAGATGGCCCCGGATTTGCACTATGATCCTCGGATCAAAGGAGGTGCAACATGGCCGATGACAGGATACGCGAACAGACCATCGGGGAGACGCAGACGGGCGACCAGCCGGAGAACGTCCCACTGGAAGAACCCCTCCCCAGCACGAACGACCCGGGCGGAGCGCGATCCAAGGGCTACTCCGCCGAGCAGCGGCCGAAGGCGGATGTCAAGAAGGAAGGGCCGCTGCCCCTGGTGCCCGGTCACGATACCGGGTCCGAGGTCCAGCAGCCCGAACGTGACGGCAAGGTGCAACCCACAGGGCGAAGTGAACCGGGCGCGTACACCCCCAATGACCGCTTGATGGGTTCCGATCGGTGATAGGACTAAGATAAAAAAGATCTTTTTTGTCTGAATAATTATACATGACTGCGGAGAAAAGAAAAAAGGCGATCCTCGGGGGAGCGAGGATCGCCTCTGCACGGGGGCCACAGGCCGGAACACGGAGGGGATGGAATGGCGAGCGGGGGAGGCCGCCATTCGTCGGGCATCTGCCCGGCGTCCGTCCGCGCATCTGGGGGGACAGACACAAGGACGAAGGGCAAACCGGGTTGGCCCTATCCGGACGCCGCATTCGCAAGCCAACGGACGAACTCTCGCGGGGGAGCGAAAGTCACTCGGCCGCCTCGCGCCGTGCGTCCGGACAACACCTTTCCCTGAAAGCAACTCGAATGCCAATGCCGCGGGCCGTCGGGCACAAAATAGAGACGAACGACCCAACTTTCAAACATGGTGACAGTTGCGGCAGCACGTTCGGTACGGCGGTGGGATGGAAGGCGGATGAGCCACCGGGCGGCTTGTAAATGGTGCCGGCGTCCTTGTAAGTCCTGCCCTCAATTCGACGTGGCCGAGTTGGGGTCTGTCCGGTCTTTTTCCTGGTTTTCGCCCGACTTGTTTTTCTTGCCCACAACGCGCTTGAGTATCCAGGCGATGCCGCCCGCCGCGACGAGGGCGGCGGCACCGACGGATAGCATGATGGCGTCGCGCCGGCTCAGCCGAGCCAGGGGAGTCGTTGTCCTTGGAGCGACGGCCACCATCTCGACGTCGGCTGTCGGGGCGGGGGCCGATGGGGCGACGGAGGTCGCCATCGGGACCGAACGGGCGGCACTCGGGGCCGCGACGGGTGCGGCCACCGGCACCGAAGGGACATCCGGCCGGAACTCGACGGTTGGCGTCTCCTCGCCGCTGGTGGAGTCCAGCCAATCGAGGTAGGCGCGCATCTGCGGACTGGCTTCGCGGGGGGCCGGCTCCGACCCGGCGGCGAGGAAGACCTGCAACGCCTGGGCGGCGCGTTCGGGAGTCGGATAACGCTGGGCGGGATCCTTGGCCATCATCCAGTTGACGATGTGCTGCAAGCCGTCGGGCACCGCCGGATTGAATTTCTTCAGGGCCGGCACCGGCTCGCTGGCGTGACGCATCATCTTGCGGACCATATTCGACTCGGGGTAAGGAGGTTGGCCGGCCAGGGCGTGGAAGAGCGTGCAGCCCAGGCTGTAGATGTCGGCGCGAATGTCGGCGGCGTGCGCGTCGCGGGCCTGCTCGGGAGCCATGTAATCCGGCGTGCCGAGGATGGTGCCGTCGGCGGTGAGGTTGGCGTTCGCGCCGGCGTCGGCCTCGTCGAAGAGGGCGCGGCCCATGCCGATGTCGAGAATTTTCACCGTCGCGTTCAGGGTGGAACCGGCTAGTCCGTCATCGGCACCGGGCAACAGCATGAGATTGCTGGGATTGAGGTCGCGGTGGACCATGCCGTCCTCGTGCAGGTACTCCAGGCCGAGCAGCGCCTGATAGAGGAGACGTACCGCCTCGGCCGGCGGCAGTTTGCCGCGCCGCTTGAGCACGTCTTCCAGCGTTTCCCCATCCAGATACTCCATGACAAGGTAATGCAGGCCGTTATCCTCGGCGATCTGGAAGGTACGGACTATATGGGGGTGTTTGAGACGCAGGGAGAGACGCCCCTCGCGCTGGAAGCGGGCGAAAGCGTTGGCGTCCTTGGCCTTGGACGGCGGCAGTACCTTGATGGCCACGATCGGACCGAGGCGATGGATGGCCTTGTAGACACCGGCCATGCGACCGACGCCGATACGCTCGAGCAATTTGTACTCGTTGAGGAAAAAGCGATCGGCATGGCCGCGCCGCAACATGCCGGCCTGGTACTCCGTGACATACTGGCCACTAACGAGCCATTGACAGAACTTGGCGGAGTCGGACGCCGCCGCGCCGGCCTCGCCGAGCCAGCGCTGGCGCAGTCTACGGACCTCGTCGGCGGTGACGAGCTTGCTGCGGGCCAGTAGATTGCAGAGTGTTTCGACGGATGGGATATCCATGGCGATGCTCCGCGCGTTCGGAATACAAGAACGAGTCTGAAGGGGAGTATCCCGTCTTTCGCTACGAGATGCAAGGGGCTAACCCCCATGAGCCGCGATCTTTCCGAACGTCCACCCCTCGAAGGGTGGCGAGCGCGAAATGGTTTGGAAGACCCCTTTCGCGGCGGTACAATCCGTAGGTCGATCCAGAGATGGCGGAGGAGAGCGAGAAGGCCTCCTGACAGGATGAGCGATGACTCCCCAGCCTGTAGCGGATACGCCAGCGCCATCCCCTCCGACCATTCACGAGGCGGAGCGTGCCTCCGGGCCTTCCGGCGCTGTACTCGCTGGGACCGTGATCAACGTCGATGCCGCTGTGGCCCGCCGACACGCCGGCTTGGACGTGGTAGTATGCGGAGAAGATGGGGTGGCCAATCGCCGGCTCGCTTCCGCCATCGAAACTGCTGTCGGCGTTTGCCAGCGCAGTGATCCACACCGTCGCGCGGGTCCGCTGGCTCTACCCCATTTTCAGCAAGACCGACCGCCGCCGGACGGCCACACGTTCTACGAGACGGCAAACCGTAAGGCGAGGAAAGGACCATGAGGTACTTCACCCGCGATCTCTATCGCCGTTGCCGCTCCACCGACGAAGCCGTCCTCAACGCGGCTTGCGAGGAATGGGAACAGGCAAATGAGGCTTACGAACGACACCTGGCGACTGTCGAACCGGAGTTTCCGCCTCACTTGCGCGAGTTCGCCGCCGTGCTCCTGCACGATGCGAAAGTGCAGTCGATCGCACGGCGGGGAAATCAGTTGATTCTGGTGCTGCACAAGGACATTCCGCCGCGCGACCTCGTGCTTCTCTGCTACGAGTTGGTCGGCGAGCCCGTCGTTGAGCCTTTCGCGGATGCCCCGACCGACTGGACTCGCCCGACCACCTTCCAGTTCGATGAGTTGGACATCGTGCGCGAGGAGGAGGGCAAGCTCCACAGTCAGTCCATTGTTTTCAGCAACGGTTGGCTGATGCGACTTCGCTTCCGGGACGTGCGGGTGACCGTGGCCCAGTCGGTGTACCCCATGGCCACGAGCGGCTCGCTGCCAGCATTCGCCCTCCCCCAAACCGGCTGAAAGTTGTGAGAGAAGCTTGAGGTTTCCGGATCTCAATTCCGATGAAGCAGGGCGATAGAATGGCAGCGCCGGCATCGCTGGCCGGTCTTGGTTCCGCGATCCGACGAGGCGCGAGTCATGATTCCCTTCGGCTTCCTGCGTGTCGCCGCCGCCACGCCGTTGGTGCGCGTCGCCGACTGTGCCTTCAACGTCGAGCACATCCTCGCCCTCTTGCGGCAGGCCGAGAGCGAGCGCGTCAGCGTCCTCGTCTTCCCCGAGTTGGCGATCACCGGCTACACCTGCGCCGACCTGTTCCACCAGCCCGTCCTGCAACGCGGCGCCGTCGAGGCGACTGGCGCAACTCGTCAAGGACAGCGCCGCCGTCTTCTCCGGCCTGGCGATTCTCGGCGTACCTATCGTGGTGGATGACTTGCTCTTCAACTGCGCCGCCGTGCTGCACCGCGGCCGCCTGCTGGGGATGGTGCCGAAGTCGTTTTTGCCCAATTACAAGGAGTTCTACGAGGCGCGTTGGTTCGCCCCGGCGATCAAGGCGAGCCGCCGCGAGGTCGTCGTCGCGGGACAAACGGTCTCCTTCGGCACGGATCGCCTGTTCGCGGCCGAAGACGTGGATGGACTGATCGTCGGCGTCGAGATTTGCGAGGACTTATGGGTGCCGGCCCCGCCCAGCTCGGCGCAGGCGCTGGCCGGTGCCACCGTGCTCGTCAATCTGTCGGCCAGCAACGAGGTCATCGGCAAGGCGAATTATCGCCGCCAACTCGTCCTCAACCAATCGGGCCGCTGCATGGCCGCCTACGTCTACGCCTCGTGCGGTGTCGGCGAATCGACGACCGACCTCGTGTTCGGCGGCCACTGTCTCATCGCCGAGAACGGCACCCTGCTGGCCGAGTCGCCTCGCTTCCAGCGCGAGGACGCCCTGCTTCTCGCCGACGTCGATCTCGACCGCCTCCGCGCCGATCGCCAGCGCACCAACAGCTTCCTCGACGCTCATCTGTATCCCGGACACGACCGTCCCTTCGCGCGCTCGACGTTCGCGTTGTCCCAAGGAAGCGAGCCGGTCCTCCCCGCCGATTTGCGTCGGCCGGTCGAAGCGCATCCGTTTGTGCCGCAGGGGCGAGAGCAACTGCGCGACCGCTGCGAGGAAATCTTTCACCTTCAGGTCGCTGGCCTGGCCAAGCGGCTGGAGCACATCGGTACGCCGCCAGTGGCCCTCGGCATCTCGGGCGGACTCGACTCGACGTTGGCCCTGCTGGTCGCCTGCAAAACCATGGACACGCTGAACGTACCGCGGCCGCGCATCCTCGCCTGGACGATGCCGGGCTTCGGCACCAGCAACCGTACCCGCGATAACGCTCGCGCCCTCATGCGCCAGCTCGGCGTTTCGGCCCGCGAGGTCGATATCCGCCCCTTGTGCCTGGACGAGATGCGCGTCCTCGGTCATCGGCCGTTCGGCATCGACCTGGAAGGATTGACCGTCGAGGAGTTGAGCGAGCGCTTGCGTCGCCTGCCGCCGGAACATCGAATCGATCTGGTCTTCGAGAACGTGCAGGCGCGTATGCGGACCAGCCTGCTGATGAACAGCGGTTTCGTCGTCGGCACCGGCGACATTTCCGAGGCAGCCCTGGGCTGGTCCACCTACAATGGCGATCACATGAGTATGTATAACCCCAACAGCAGCATCCCCAAGACGCTGGTGAAGTTCCTGGTGGAGTGGGCGGCGCGCAACGAGTTCGAGGGCGACGCTCGGCGGACGCTGCTGGACATCGTCGATACGCTGATCTCGCCGGAACTACTGCCGGCCGGGGCGGACGGCCAACCGGCGCAAGCGACCGAAGTCACGATCGGTCCCTACGAGGTACTCGATTTCTTCCTGTTTCACTTCCTTCGCTACGGCGCGCCGCCGGAAAAAATCCTCTTCCTCGCTCAGCGTGCCCGTTTTCAGCGTTCGTATCGTGAAGGTGAACTTCGCGGATGGCTCCAGACGTTCCTTCGCCGCTTCTTCGCCAATCAGTTCAAGCGCTCCTGCGTGCCCGATGGGCCGAAGGTCGGCACCATCAGCCTATCGCCACGCGGCGATTGGCGCATGCCCAGCGATGCCCAGGCGTCCCTGTGGCTGCGTTGGGCCGAGGATTAGCCGGGACGCGCGGCGGAGCGCGCTCCGCCGCGCGTCCCGGCTAAGTGGCACTAACGGAATGTGGCGGCACGTTTGTAACGTGCCGTACAATCCAACACGTTGAAAACGTGTTGCCACATTTTGGTAGAGCCTCTAAACAGAGAAGTTCTTTTGTCGGACGGTCCCTAAATCTCGGCCCCCATGTCGTACTGCTGCTCGTCCTCGCGGACGCCGCCCATGCCGGCGCCGATCGTGCGGTAGTCCTCAACCACGTCGATGGAGCGCAGGAACTTGACCATCTTGAAGCCCAACTTGGTCTCGAACCGCACCCGTACCGGGGCGCCGCTCTGGATCGGCAACTCCTGACCGTTCAACTCATAAGCCAGGATGGATTGGGCATGCCGCCCGATGTCCAGGCTGACGCATTCGTAATAGATCTTGTCGCTCTTTTCGTGCTTGGCGAACGACGTGAACACCAGGTAGCGCGCGCCGGGCAACGGTTTGCAGCGCTCGAGGACGTCCCGCAGCGGGACGCCGCCCCATCGGCCGACCGAGGTCCAGCCCTGGATGCAGTGGTGCAAGGTCGTCTGCTCCTGCTTGGGCAGGGCGCGCAATTCTTTCAGCGACAGTTTCAGCGGTCGCTCGACCATTCCCTTTATTTCCAGCTGGTAGTCGGCGAACTGATTGCGCAGCAGACGCTCGTAGGCGTCATCGTCGCCCTTGGCCTGCGGATAGGCGGAGATCGGTGGATAGCCGTTGGTCCGAAAATAGGGTGAAATGTCCTTCTCGGAATATTCCTGCGCCGAGTTCAGGTTGTGTAGCAGCATCTCCCGGATCGGACCGACGAGGGAAGAGAGCAGGACGTGGACGCGATGCTTGGCCGTCCGGGAGAAGTGACTGGCGGCCACGTGAATCAGCACGATGGTCGTGAGAATACTCAATCCCAGCAACACGCCCAGCCAACTCCCTTCCGAGTGCGGCTCATTCAGCACCTGCTTGTCCATCTCCTTGGCGAATCCATGCCAGAATACCATGATAATGTGAATCACGGCATACATGCCGATCATCACCAGGCCAATAAAGTGCAGGCTGCGCGCCGCCTGCCGATTGCCGAACAGTCGGCCGTACCATGGGAAGCGCCCAGGATCGACGGCGATTGGGCCAGGCCGGTCAGGATCTGGAAGGGAACCAGGAAAAAGATGAACCCGAAATAGGTGAGCTGTTGCAGGGAGTTGAACGGCAGGTAGCCGGGAGCGTAGCAGAACCTCGGATCCTCGGGTTCGGGTACGCCGAACTGGAGATACTCGATCATCGTCCGCCAGGCACAGGGAAAGATCTCCCACGAACGTCGGCACCAATCGCCGCCACTGATCGGACGTAAACAGAACAAGGAGATAAGCCAGTCCGACAATCAGCCAGCAGAAGGCGTCGAAGAAGTGCCAGTAGCGGCCCAGACCCAGCCCCTCGCCTCCCGGCAGCGTCAGCCAGCCGGGCCAGTGTTTCTCCTCGTCGGAGGAACACCACATCTGATCGGTCGGGAGCTTGCGGCGCAGAAGATCCAGCCATTCGCTGCCCGGCCGAGCGTCGATGTTCCAGTAGAGTTTGGGGTGCGCCGCCAGGATCGCCAGGCCGCTGCGAGCGATGAGGGTGATAAACAGGAGGTTGAACCAGTGCGTCAGCCGCACGCCGAGAGGGAAGCCAAGCTCGTCCATATCGTCTCTACTCTCTTTGCCCGGCCGGGCGAACGCGCCGGAACCGATTCCGGGCGAACGGCGAAAGGTGTCGTCGAAAGGGCGTCCACGGCGTTCAGCGCACAGCTCGCTTGCCTCGGAGTGGCCATGCTGGAACAAACAGACGACCAGCTTGCCCAGGGCGCACTCCGAGAGATGGCCGAGCAGGTTGATCCAGCGAACCACGCCTTGAAGACGCCGCTCCCTGTCCACGACCGCGACGCCAGCGTCGGCGAACCTGTCCAACAGAGACGTCGAGCTTATCGTCGGCCGCGACCGTCGGCACATCGGTCTTCATCAACTCGCCAACCGTCAGACGCTCCATCTGGCCGGCGCGGTCGGCCACGGCCAGCGCCAAGGTGCGATCCGTCAGGAAGCCGAGAAGCCGACCGTCGGAGACAACGAAGACCGCCGAGAATGCCGAATCGCGGAGGGTCCGCGCACCTTCGGCGGCGGAGGCGTTGGGAGCACACGTAGGTATCTGCCGCGACATCACGTCCGCGATCTTGAGCATGGGATTGAGCAGGTCCGACTCCTTCACGAGCGGGACCGGATGAGGATACGACCAGGGCGATGGCTCCATGTTCCAGTGATGGGGCTTCTGCCATTGATTGGTGTCCACGGACACGGCTAACTCCTCCCGAGGAAGAATGGACGAGTGGCAAGTCGCGGCGAAGCGAGGACCGAACCGTAACCGATTTAATCCAGCAAGGGTCATGCCAAGGGCGCGTCCCGGAAGAACTTTGGTTTCGCGGCGACTCGGCGGGTCGCCACGAAACGATTCATTCCTGGAGGATCGAGCCGAATCTTTCCAGCCGGCCTTCGGGATCGCGTCTGCCCTTCCCCGACGAAAATGCCTATCATAACTCGCACCCGGCCAAGTACTTTGGACAATCGCCGGATGAGGGAGCCTTCATGGCGGAAATGCGTCGATTCACTCTGACGGATGGCCTGCTGCTGGTCGCGGTCATCGCGCTGGCCGCGGGGACACGCACCGGCTATTTGATGTCCTGTGCCGACAACGCCCGCAGCGCCGGACCCCTGGCTGTTGAGACGGCGCCGCCGGAGTTGGAAACGCTGGTTCGCAACTTCAAGGACGGCCAGCGCTTCGCCAGCCGTTCTCCCTTCCGCGCCGAGGAGGAGGAGACGGCCCACGTGTCGCCCGGCTATCCCTGGCTGATGACGGGCGTCGCCCACCTCGTCGAGGCCTCGGTCCTGCCCGGCACGATGCGCTGGCTCCAGTGCGGACTGGGCGCGCTGACGGCCGGACTTTATTTCCTGTTCGCCCGGCGGGCGTTCCGCAGTCCCCTCGTCGCCGCCGTGGCCGGCTTGCTGGCGGCGCTGCACCCCTTCTGGATCCTCGATACGGCGGCGCTGGCGGACGGTGTCATAGCGACATTCCTGTTGGCCCTGGCTGTGTTCCTCGGCTCGCGGGCCGCTCAGACGAGCGGCCCCCTCACCAGCCTGCTTTACGGTCTGTCTCTGGCGGCGCTGGCCCTGGTGCGGGCGGCGCTGTTGCCGTTCGCCTTCGTGGCCCTGGCCTGGTTCCTGCTGCGCAGCCGGACCTTGACCCGCGGTTGGTTGTGTGCCCTGCTGGCCTTCCTCGGCTTCATCAATGGCCTGGCTCCCTGGACCTTCCGCAACTGGCAGCTGTACGGCGAACCGCTGCCGATCGTCGATTCGACCTGGTATCACCTGTGGATCGGCAACAACCCGCACGCCACGGGAGGCCCGGCGAAGGAAGAGATGATGCGCGACGCGCCGGCCGACGAGTTGGCCCAGATCCCACGAGCGATGGATCGTTACGCTCGCCTGGGCGGCCTGGTCCGGCAAGAGGTCCACGATCGCCCCGCCGAGACGGTGCGGCGCCGCCTGCGGGCGGGGCTCGATTTCCTCTTCGGCGAACGCTGGTTC
The DNA here is from genome assembly GCA_963849325.1 of uncultured Planctomycetota bacterium. Classification (GTDB taxonomy): domain Bacteria; phylum Planctomycetota; class Planctomycetia; order Gemmatales; family Gemmataceae; genus JAJPHU01. The sequence goes on from CAWKHF010000002.1 coordinate 82,424, forward strand.
GCGGACGGGGGGCTCGCCGAACACACCAGTTCGGAAGAGTCCATGCCCACCTGGTTGGCGTGGTCGTATCCCCTGGTGCTCGAAAGTACGCTGCTGGGCCTGATCGTGCTGGGACTGCTCGGCTGGCGCTGGACGTATGGCTGGCGCTGGAGTGCGATGCCGTCCGCGCTGGTCGTGGTCTGGGTGCCTCTGCCGTACATCCTCGGTCATGCCGGGGCGTTGTCGGGTCCGCGTTTGCCGCTGGATGGCGTGTTGCTGTGTTACGCGGCGTTTGCACTGGTGTGCCTGTTTCCCGGGGCCGGGCGCCCTCTTTCGGAGCCTGAAGCGTAAGCGAAGGAATGTCCTTGTTCGCTTACGCTTCAGGCTCGGGCAGGAACTGGCCCTCCTTTTGTCGAAATCTGTTTGCAATCGAGGACTCGACGGCATAGCATGTTGGTGGGCAATGCTGGATGCCGCCCCTACCCCCCGCGACATCCGTAAACCTGCCAACGTTTGCTACCTGCCAACCTCTCGCCCTCGGACCTCGCCAGCGGAGTCGGTGTCAGACCTCCGTCGAAGTCGGGGTCCATCCCGGCCCTCTCCGGGCGAGAGCCGCCGGGCCCGACGGTGTTTCGATCCCACCTGTACCGACGACCCACCGGCTCCACAGTCGAACGAGAGGAGCCTATGCGATTCGACTCTCGCCATCCCGCCGTCCTGAAGGGCCACGCGCTGCGGAACGCCCATCTGCGCAAACGCGCCCTGCGCCGCGCCGAAACGGCCCCGCCGCTGGCTCGCCTTCTCGTCACCATCCGGGCGCAGGTTCTCGGCCTGACACGCCTGGAACTGGCCCGCCGCTCCGGCATCAGTCGGGGCACCCTGCGCGACCTGGAGCTGGGCATCCACACGCCGACTCGACGAATCTTGCAGCAGTTCCTCGCCTTCTGCCAGCGTGCCGGCGTGCCGGACGAGCATCTGGAGCAGCTGCGCCGCCTCTACGCTGGGGCGGGCGACACGCTGGAACAATTTATCGCGCGTCTGGAGTTGCGCGCCGGCTCGTCGCGCGAGTTGGCCCGGCGCGTCGGCATCAGTGCGGCGACGCTGTGGGAGTATCGGCGCGGCAACTTCCCGCTGCCGCTGGCGCTATTGCGGCAGATGTGTGCCGCGGTCGGCCAGGACGCCGGCCCGGCGGAGATCCTCTGGCACGAGGCCGAACGGCAGCGCCTGCGCCAGCGCGGTTATCCGGAGGCGCTGGCCGAGTTCTGGGTGCTGTGCGGCCGCGCCGGCTGCACCGAGAAGCACCTGCTGTCGTTGGGCCTGAGCAGCGCGACGGTGCGCCGGCTGCGTTACCTGGAGCTGCCGGCCTGGCACGAAGTGGTCGAGGCGGCCCGGCGACTGTGCCGGGACGACGAGTTGGCGGCGCTCGAACGGCTGTGGCGCGGCGCCGAAAAAGCCCGGCCGGAGCGCTCTCCAGACGAGTTCGGCCCTCGCTTGCAGCAGTTCCGCAAACAACACGGCATCGACCGCCGCGAACTGGCCGACCTGTTCGGCATCGGCGGCAAGAAGCCGGCCCGCATCATCAAGTACATCGAGGAGGACGGCTTTTATTCGGCCCAGGCATACCCGGCCGGTCTCGTCGCCCTGCTGGCGCCGGGCGCCGCCGACCGCGCCGCTCTCCTCGACGCCTGGCAGGAGCGCCGCACCCAGTTTCATCGCCGTCATCGTCCCGAGACGCGCATTGACCTGCGGTTGGCGCGCGAGCTGTACGGCTTCGAGCCGCGCGACATGGAGTCGATCCTGGGTTATTCCTCGCTGGAGTATCAGAAGATCGAGCGCGGCGTGCAAACCCTGGCGGACACCGCCCGCGAGCGCATTCGTCACGCCATCCACCAGGCCGGCCAGCGTCGCGTCGAGGCCCTGTTGCAACACCGCCGGCAGTGCGAGGCGGAGCGGGCCGCCTGGCAATGTCCGCCCTCGGTGCCGGCGCTGGTCACCCTCCTGGCCCGCCGCGAAGGCGGCCTGATCCCCCTGTCGCGTTATCTCAAGCGGGCCAATCTCAAAGGCCTGTGGACGGCCCGGCTGCGCGCCATCGCTCGCGGCGACGAAGTCCCGCCGTGGTGCGTACTGGAACAGATCGCCCGCGCCGGCGACGTTGCGGAGTGGGACGACCTGCGCGAAGACTGGAGGAAGCGCTATCGCCGGCACCTGGAGGCGCGCTATGCGTCGCCCCTGGCGGTGGAGCTGCGCCTGCTGATCGGCGAGACGGCCGAGTCGTTGCGCGATTTCAGCCCGCGACTGGGATTCAATTACTCCGTGCTCGTCCGCGATCTGCAGCGGATCGACCGCGATGACTTCGTGAAGTGGTTCCACGTCGAGCGGATCGCGCGGGCGGCCGGTCTGCCGGCCGAGGACGAGCGCTGGCGGGAAATCCACGCCCTCTGGCGCACGGCCAGTGATCGCAAGAAACCGTCGCCGCCGTCGCATCGCTGGGCCGCCTCCGCCGCCCGCCAGGATTGACGCCGCGCGCTGGCAACGCCGAGTGAATCCCTACAATGGCTGCGTTCGTCCGTCCTTCACCGGCTTTCTCGATCTCCGCGGTGTGCGCATGATTAGTAAAGAGCTTCTCGACATCCTTCGCTGTCCCCTGGACCCCGGTCACACAGCCCGGTTGGACCAGGAAGCGGATGGCCTGGTGTGCCAGCGCTGCCGGCTCAAGTTCCCCATCAAGGAAGGCATCCCCTGCATGTTGATCGAGGAGGCGGAGCTGCCGCCCGGCGCGGCCGGCCTGCAAGCCTTACCCTGCCAGCAGGCGCCCGTCGCCCAGGGGGCGCAAGGATGATCGCTCATCGTCTCTACGTCGGCACCATTGGCGAGGGCATGTTCCGCAGTCTCGACGGCGGCGAGACGTTCCGCCGCGCCTGCGAGAACATGTTCGTCGAGTGTCACGTCCGTGCCCTGGCCGTGCATCCGCGGCGGCCGGACACCCTCTATCTCGGCAGCGAACAGGGACTGTACGTCAGCACGGACGGCGCCGACAACTGGAGCCGGCTGCCGGCGCCGCTGGACGGTTTGCAAGTGTGGTCATTGTGGATCGTGCCGCAGCGTCCCGAGGTCCTCCTCGTCGGCACCTGTCCCGCGCGCTTGTTCCGTTCGGAAGACGGTGGGCGGACGTGGAGCGAAGCCGAGGCAAATTTGGAGCGCGAATGTCCGCGTTTGCTGTGGACGCGCGTCACCGGCATCGTCGGCGATCCGGCAAACCCGGATCGGCTGTGGGCCGGTGTCGAGATCGATGGCGTACACCACAGCCGCGACGGCGGACGCACCTGGCAGCCGATCGGCAGTGGACTCAGCTCGCGCGACATCCACGCCATCGTGATTGTGCCCGGCCACGGGGGCAAGCCGCGGCGTTTGCTGGCCGCGACAAACAACGATTTGAACGTCAGTGAGGACGACGGCGTCACCTGGCGGCCGTTGCAAATTGGGCAGTCGATGCCGTGGTCCTACTGTCGCACACTGGCCCAGCCGTGCGGCCGGCCCGACGTGATCTTGCTGGGCAACGGCGACTTCCCGCCTGGCTCGGCCGGCGTCGTCGGGCGTTCCGTCGATGGCGGCACCACCTGGCAACTCGCCGACATGCCCGGCCGGGCCAACAGCACGATCTGGAACTTCGCCGTCCACCCCGCCGACCCACAGATGATTTACGCCAGCAGCGTCAGCGGCCAGGTCTATCGTTCCCTTGACGGCGGCGTGTCCTGGCGCCGACTCGCGCGCGAGTTCGGCGAGGTCCGGGCGCTGGCGTGGGCGCCGGCGTGAGGCGAAGGGCGAACGGCCGGCGTAAGCCGGCTGGTGGGGCCAAAAACCAGCCGGCTTACGCCGGCCGTTCGCCCTCAAAGTTCAAAATTCCATCTCGCGCAGTGTGCGGATGCCGGCGCAGCGGCAGAACGACGCTCACCACGCCGATCCCCAGACCGATCGCCGTCCCGGCGGCCGCGGCGCCCCCAATTACGCCCGACAGGCTCGAATCGGCCTCGACCAGCATCGTCCGCGCATGCCACGGAGCGGCCATCAAGCCGAGGATCACCAACAGAAACAACAGACTCGCCACCAGGTTCAAGGTGCCGCCAAAGCCGGCGGCGATCTTCGACGGATCGGTCTCGCGGAAGTTCGGCATGCACGCGCCCAGGCCGACGCTCAGGCCGCTCAGTCCCGCCGCCAGCACCGCCACCGTCAACACGTGCAACAGCACCACCTCGACCGGCATCCGCAACATCATGTCGCTCACCAGCACCAAAAACTCGGCGATCAGCAGGCCGCCTGTCGTGGCGAAGGCGAATTTGCCCCACAACAGCTGTTCGCGCCGCACCGGCAGCAGACCGAGGATCCAGAACTTGCGCCCCTCCAGGCTCAGCATCGGATAGACGAACCGTCCCGTGTAGGTACACAACAGCAGGGCGACGGCGCACAGGTTGAGGAAGCTGATACTGTTCTGATAGGGAGCTTCCAGGTTCTCGACGAAACGGCGGATGTTTGTGAAATACAGCAGCATCAGACCGCAAAAGACCAGGACTTGTCCCCACTGCTGCGGATCGCGGCGGAAGGTGCGGAAGTCCTTGACGATCAACAGTCGTGTGCTGGGGTGGAGGAAGGGCAGCGCCGCGACGAGCACTCGGTCGATCCAGGCGCCGGCGTAGGCGCCGGAGCGGCGGCGGTCTTCGGGACGGCGGCGCGGCGCGTGCTCGCCCCGGTTATCATGCGATTGTATCCGCGCCGATACAGCCACGACGACGATTGGGCCGCCAACAGATACAGTAGTAGTCCGTTGCTCCACACCAGGGCCAGGTAGTACAGCGAGCCGGCCACGTCCTGGCGCACGGATCGCCGCAGTCCGACCGAGACCCAATGGCTCGGCGCCAGCGGACTGCCGGTGAAGCGAAAGTGACTCAGCAGGCGCGTGACGGCCTCGCGCGTCTCGCGCTGCCACAGCTCCGACGAGGACGACTTGCCCATACGGTAGATCCACAAGCCCAGCGCGAGCGCGAGCAAAACGAGACACATCGCCAGCACTTGCTTGCGTCCCCGAGGGACGTAATTGACGAGGAGCAGGGCGAACAGCCCCCCCAGCGAACCCGGCAACAGCACGAAGCCGAGGAAGAACAGCGGCAACAGCGCGTAGAAGTGCCACGGCGCCTCACAGGCCAGACCGTAGGCAATGAGGATGGGTCCACCCAGCAGCAGAAAGGCCCAGCTGCTGAACGCCACCGCTCCCTGGAACTTGTAGGCGAACACCTGGTCGGCCGCGACTGGCCGGGACAGCAGGAAGTTCGTTTCCGCCGAGGTGAACAGGCTGCCATACAAGATCAGCCCGCTGGAAAAGATCAGCAAAAGGGCCAGCGACAAAAACAGCAGGTCGAGCAGGATGCCGACGATGCCGCCCTCCAGCGGCACGCCAATCTCTTTCTTGAGGAACGTGAAGCCGCCCAGGCTGACGGAGAAAACGAACACCCAGACGATGACGCTGCACAGCAGAATGGTCAGCGGCCGCATGGATGACTGCCCGAACAGCTGCCGCCACGAATTGCGCAACAGCCGCCAGCGCAGTCTCTGAAACAACAAGGCCTGGTTAACCGGCCGGTCGGCGTCCATCCATTCCCCCACCATCACCTTGTCACCCGGTCATCCGTCGTCGTCGGAGCCTGGTCCTCCAACGCTCGGGTCAGGGTCAGAAACACGTCTTCGAGCGAGCCATCCACGGCGGCCTGGTCGCGCAGCGCCTTGAGGCTGCCGCAGGCGACGAGCCGGCCGTGCTCGATGATGGCGATGCGATCGGCCAGCTCCTCCACCACGTCGAGCGAGTGCGACGACAGGAACACGGTTGTGCCGCGGTCGGCCTGGCGGCGCAGCAGGTCTTTGAGACGACGGACGCTGTGTGGGTCGAGTCCGACCGTCGGCTCATCGACGATGAGGATGCGCGGTTCGTGGACCAGCGCCGAAGCGAACACGGTGCGCTGCCTCATGCCGTGCGAGTAACGCTCGGTCAAGTCATCCACGAATTCGTGCAGCTCAAACAGCTCGATGACCTCGGCAATGCGTTCCGCCGTCTGTGTCCGCGTCAGGCCATACATGTCGGCGATGAACTGCAGGAACTCGCGGCCGGTCAGCTTCTCATACAGGAAGGGCTGGTCCGGGACATAGCTGAGCAGCCGGCGCGCACGGTCGCCGTCGTGGCGCAGGTCGTGGCCGCCAAGGAGTACCGACCCGGACGTGGGGAACAGTAGGCCGCACATCATCTTGATGGTAGTCGTCTTGCCGGCACCGTTGGGACCGAGGAAAGCGAACAGCTCGCCCGCCGGAATGTCCAGGCTCAGTTCGTGGACGGCCGTCTTGTTGCCGTACTGTTTGGTGACGCGATCCAGTTTGATCATGGTTCGTTCCGGCGACGGTCGAGAGTCAGAAAGGGGATTTGGAGGCCTTGCGTAGATCTTCGCGCTTCATGAGCCAACGTTCGCCCTCCTGGATGGCCTCTTGCTGCTGGACTCGTTCGCTGTCCTGCTCGACCCAGGTGCGGCCGACGATCTCGCCTTCCGATTCGTACTCGATGACCAGGCAGGTGAGGTCCACATCTTTTCCCATGTTCAACACCTGCGGCTGCGGCAGGACGCGGGCGTTGGCGTAGCGAACGCCGCTGGAGAAGCCGGGCAGACCGGCGAAGGCATCGTGGAAGGGATCGACCAGGGGTTGGCGCCAGCTCTGTCCGGGGCGTAAGCCGTGGATGCGGCTGACCGGATGCAGCGGCATGACCACGGAACCATTGTACGAGAGGGGGGCAGCGGGGAGATCAATCTTCACCGTTCCCTCGCCGGAAACATCCGGGAGGGCAAGGTGAGCGAAGAGTTGTCCGTCGTGTACTTCTCCCCATAAACGAAGTTCAGGTTTCCATGGCGATGACGATTTGGAGGGAGACTTCGAGCTCAGGTTCACGTCCACTGCTTGCAACTGGCCGGGCGCGTGACGCGGTATTGACTGGACATGAACTGCACGTGCAACTTGGCCAGGGAGTAGGGATGCTTGGTGTCGATGGCATTGAATTCGGCATTCAGGGCGAAGATGTCGTTGTCCGCGTCGTAGTCCACCCACGTCGTGGCCCGAAAGATTCTCTGCAACGACGTGTCGCCCTCGCCTTGCCGCAGGACGTCCCAGTTCGTTTTCAGCCTGGGACCTTTTTGCACTTCCTCCACGAGGTCGATGTGGAAGGGCGGCGGCTCTCCGGGTCGCCATTCCGGCCAAAGGTCGTGATAGACCAGCCAGGCCGTCGTTGCCAGCCAGAAGACGAGGATCGCCAAGCTCATCCACCGTGAAGGCATGATTGGTCTCGTTCCCGTCTCCCATGAAGATACAGACAATACCTCATTCATTGTCGCACAGAGGCGCGGACAGACAAGTAGGGTGGATCGAGTGGCACGAGAACCACCGGCGGCCGCCGCTGTTCATGGCGTCTTCCTCCGCCCATTGCCGGTATCGAGCACGCAGACCCACTTTCGGCCGCCCATGCGTGCGTGACCGAAGCCGATGCGCTCCAGCTCCGGCGCCAGCAGCGGGATGCGATGGTACAGCGTGGACATCCAGCCGTCGATGCACGTCCGCGGGTCGAGCACGACGGCGATCACCGATTCCTTCGCCGCCCGCGCTCCCTCCACCGTCGCGCCGGGCAGGCCCGCATCTTCCCGGTGTACTCCCAGCCCCTGCGCCGCTGAGTGTTTGGCGTTAAGAGCCAGGTAGCGGGTGTGGGACTGACAACCGCGTGACAGTTCCGTATCGAGACGAACCGCCGGCAGACCGGCAGCCCCGCGCACCGCGTTCACCCGCGCCAGGACCTTCTCATTGAGATCGTCCGCAAAGCGATCCGGCTGCCGAATCGTGGTGAAGCTCCAGCTTCGTTTCCACGGCTGGCCATCCACCTCGGCCTGGAACGTCACGGTATAGCGAGTGTCCGGCTTCAGTGGTGCGCGGGGGACCAGGCAGATCGCTCGCTGGGGGAAGTCGGCGATGGCCGGCTTCTCCGGCGTCGAAAGCCAGCCCTCCACCGCCTCGCCCTTGTCCTCGACGATCTTCGCCGTCGCCTCCGTCACCGTGGCGCGAGCCAGGAACTCCGCCGTGATGGCGTAGCCGGTCTCGCGGTCCTTCTTCTCGGGCGGAATGGGGCTCGGCACTTCCTCGGGAGGATAAAGGAGCGGAACTTCTTTCTGGTCCGGCGCGGGGTAGAGGATCTCCTCGGTCGGGGTGAATCGTCCGCGCTCGCGCCGCAGGTCCATGACCCAGATCCAACCGCCGCGCGCGAACGGCGTATAACCCAACCCCAGCGCCTGCAAACGCGGATCGAGCAACTGCGACCGGCTGATGATCGAATCGACGAGTCCGGTCACGGCTTCGACCGGCCCGCCGCCGCCCTGGATCGCCGCTCGCCGAGCGATGGCCGCACCCGCCGCCGTGTAGCTGGGCAGGTCGCGCTTCTCCTCGTTCCAGTTGAGCATGGGATCGCCGGGCGCATTCGCCCCCAGGTAGAGAGCGTGGGCGGCGCACGCCTTCGACAGCTCGGTGTCGAGAGGGACCGGCCGTAAGCCGGCGCGGCGGCGCAGCTCATTCAGCGTCCGCAGCAGCGTGCCGGCGGTCTCGTGACGGATCTCGCCGTCGCTGAGCGTCGTGAAGCTCCATTTCGCCGACCACGGCTCGCCGTCGATTCGCGCCGTTACTTCGATGGTGTAGCGGCGGTTCGGCCGCAGCGGCTGGCGAGCGATCAGGCAGATCGTGCCGCGCTGGGCGTCGGCGTAGCGCGGATTGGCCGGCTTCTCCGGCGACGACAACCACACCGCGATGTCCGACTCGTCCTTGTCGCTCAGGCGGGCGGTCACGGACTCGACGCGCGTCCGCGGCGCAAAGGTGAGCGTAATGGGATAACCGGCCAGCTTGTTCGCCGCCGTTGCCTCGGGGAGCGGGTCGGGCGTCTCGTTGCCGGGGAACCACAGCGGTACGCGCATCTGTCCCGGCGCCGGATAGACCCTCGCGCCGGTCACGGCCGAGGTCGGCGATAGTCCGCGGTCGATGCCACTGGCCCAGTCGAACACGGAAAACCACTGCCCCGCCGTGTTGCGAGCGAAGCCGGCGCCGAAGGTTCGCAAGCGCGGTTCGAGGATCACCGCTCGCCGGGCCGGTTCCTTCAGCCACTTTTCGATAGCGGCCAACGGCTCCTCCGCCGCCTGAAAATCCGGCCCTTCGTCGGCCAACCGGGAGGGGTTACGGGCGAGATTGTCGGCCTGTGACTGACACTTGCTTGACACGACCGCGTTGAGAAAGACCGGCTCTAGCCCTGCTTTCGCACGATGGACATTGACGGCATCCACAATCTGAAATTCCAGCTCCGGAGGCCAATCGTCCGCCAGCGCGATCTCTTTCTTCTCCTCGACGGGCGGCGAGGCGGGTGGAGGCGGCGGCTTCTCGATGACGGAAGGTTTGTAGTCGGGTGACTTCTTCTCGGGTGGCTTCGTTTCCACCGCCGCGCTCGGCGCGTCCGCGGCGACGGGTTTCTCTTCCGCGGGCGTACTCGGCGGGACGGGAACCTTGGCGAGGGCAACCGGCTCGGGTTTGTGGTCAATCGAACGCACCAGCAGCCAGATTCCGCCTCCGGCGCTCGCCAACAACAGCACGACGGCAAGGGCAACGAGGAGGACTTTGGGCGAATGGAGTCGTGTCCGGGCTCCCAGAGGTTGTTTCTCGGAGCGCGGAAGCAAACCCGCTCGCTCCGTCAAACGCGGCACGCGCATCCGCTGCCGGCACTTTGGGCACGTCACCGCCGTTCCCGCCTGCTCGGGACGGGCCGACAGAGAGACCTTGCACCTCGGACATGCGAAACGAATCACCCGGCCCTCCTCCCTTCGCACCCGTCGTCCCTCTCCTCCCTCGCTCAGTATGACGGAGTTTCGCTCTCCTCGCAACGGTGGCGAATGCGCCGGAAACGAACCGAGCCGCGACCGTCAGGGAGCGGGGAGTTGGTACTTCCCCCACTCCCTGACGGTCGCGGCTCGGTCCTGTCCGCTCGGTCCTTACTTCTTCACCTCAAACTCGGCGTCGATAACGTCGTCCTTGCCCTTGCCTTCGCCGCCGTCCGCACTCGGCGCGGCGCCTTCACCGGCCGGACGGTGCATGTGCTGCGCCATCGCCTGCGCCGCCACCTGCAGATCGCTGACGGCTTGCCGGATGGCCTGCACGTCCTCGCCGCTGGCCGCCTGCTTGGTGCGTTCGACCGCGGCTTGAATGGCCTGGCGGTCATTCGCGCCGATCTTGTCGCCCAGCTCCTTGAGTTGCTTCTCGATGGCGAAGATCACGGCATCGGCCTGGTTGTGCGCTTCGATCACCTCGACCTTGCGACGGTCCTCCGCCGCGTGCGCCTCCGCCTCCTTGCGCATGCGCTCGACCTCGGCGGAATCGAGACCGCTCGATCCCTTAATCTCGATCTTCGCTTCCTTCTGCGTATCCAGGTCCTTGGCCTTGACTTCGAGGATGCCGTTCTTGTCCAGCGAGAACGTGACTTCGATGCGCGGCTCGCCGCGCGCCGCCGGACGGATGCCGGTCAGGTCGAACTGGCCGAGGAAGCGATTGCTCGGACTCTTGGCGATCTCGCTCTCGCCCTGGTACACGCTGATGGTCACGCCGGTCTGATTGTCCGCCGCCGTCGAGAAGATGTCCTTCTTATCGCACGGGATCGAGGTGTTGCGCTCGATCAGCCGGGTCAGTCGGCCGCCCAGCGTTTCGATGCCCATCGACAGCGGCGTCACGTCCACCAGCAGCACTTCCGACTTGCTGCCGAGCAACAGCTGCGCCCCCTGGATGGCGGCGCCGACGGCAACCACCTCGTCGGGGTTGACGCCCTTGTGGCCCTCCTTGCCGAAGATCTCCTTGACCAGCGCCTGCACTTTCGGCACGCGCGTCATACCGCCGACCAGCACTACTTCATCGATGTCCGATGGTTTCAGCTTGGCGTCTTGCAGCGCCTTGAGCACCGGCCCCCGGCAGCGCTCGATCAGGTGATCGACCAGCTGCTCGAACTTGGAGCGCGTCAGCGACAGTTGCAGGTGCTTCGGCCCGGAAGCGTCGGCCGTGATGAACGGCAGATTGACGTCCGTGCTGTTGGCCTGCGACAGATCCTTCTTGGCCCGCTCCGCCGCCTCCTTGAGACGCTGCAGCGCCATCTGGTCCTTGCGCAGGTCGATGCCGTGCTCCTTCTTGAACTCCTCGGCGATCCAGTCGATCAGCACCTGATCGAAGTCGTCGCCGCCCAGGTGCGTGTCGCCGTTGGTCGATTCGACCTTGAACACACCTTCGCCGACGTCGAGGATGGAGATGTCGAACGTGCCGCCGCCGAGGTCGAAGACGGCGATGCGCTCGCTCTTCTTTTTGTCCAGGCCGTAAGCCAGGGACGCCGCCGTCGGCTCATTGATGATGCGCATGCGCTGGCGTGTCTTTTTGCCCGTACCGGGATCTTCAATCTCCCATTCGGTATCGAAGCCGGCAATTTTGGCCGCCTCAATGGTGGCCTGGCGCTGGGCGTCGTTGAAGTAGGCCGGCACGGTGATGACCGCCTTGCGGACGGTGTGGCCGAGGTAGGCTTCTGCCGACTCCTTCAATTTGCGCAGCACCATCGCCGAGATTTCCGGCGGCGTGTAGTCCTTGCCGTCGATCTCGACCTTGACCGCTTCTTCCGGGCCACCGACGATCTTGTAAGGGACGAGCTTCTCCTCGCTCCCGACCTCCTTGTGCCGCCGGCCCATAAACCGCTTGATCGAGTAAATCGTCCGCCGCGGGTTGGTGATCGCCTGACGCTTGGCCGGATCGCCGACCAGGCGGTCGCCTTTATCCGTGAACGCCACCACGCTGGGCGTCAGACGATTGCCTTCTTGATTGGGAATGACCTTTACTTCGCCGCCTTCCATGACCGCCACGACGGAGTTGGTCGTGCCCAGGTCGATGCCGATGATTTTTTCTTCTGCCATCGCGTTGTTCTCCTTTCTGAACGGCCGTCCACGTCAAATGTCCCGCCATCCGGGTCTGATAGCGGCCGTCGGGTGTTCCGGGAAGTTAGGGAGGAACTCCCGGTCTTCTCTTGGAATTGCCGCACGATCCGGGAGATGTCTCCTCGTTGGAGTTAGTGCAAATCTGATCTTGTTATAGCAACGATCATGCCAGGAGGACCGGATTCGCCCCCTCTGCCCTAATTCTCTGTTGCTATCGGACTTAAAGAGACAGCCTTCTCGCTTCTTTGCTCGGGCTGAAGCCGCACTATCACGCTTTCCTGTCAAATTGACAGGCGAACGGCCGGCGTGAGCTGGCTGGTGTCGTCTCCAACCAGCCGGCTCACGCCGGCCGTTCGCCTTTCTGCTCGGACGACAACAAGGCCAAAGTGGCAAATCCTCTTGAGTTTGCGTCCAATCCGTTGACACCCTGTTTACTCCCGAATAGACTACGGTGATATTTGTGACGCTACCTCTTGATGAGACTTCTCCATGCCGCGCAAAGTCGAGGGCAACAGCACGACGGGCACCACCACGACTCCCGCGCGCTCGCAAACGGCCCTGCGTAACCTTCGTTCTCAGATCGACAAACTGGACTTGCAGATCCTCAAGCTCGTCAACGAGCGCGCCGGGGTGGCGGCGGAGATCGGCAAGCTCAAAAATGACCACGGCGACGAGATCTTTTCCCCGGCCCGCGAGGAAGAGGTCCTGCAAAACATCCTCCAGCTCAACGAGAAGCACAAAGGTCCGCTCGACGCCGGCACCGTCCGCGCCATTTTCCGCGAGATCATGAGCGGCTCGCGCGCCTTGCAGAAGGTGGTCAAGGTCGCTTACCTCGGGCCGGAGTACAGTTACAGTCACTTGGCCGCCGTCGATCGCTTCGGTCAGGCCGTCGAGTTCGTTGGCGTCGGCAGCATCGCCGCCGTCTTCGAGGAGGTCGAGCGCGGCCACGTCGATTTCGGGGTCGTGCCGGTCGAGAACTCGACCGATGGCCGCATCGCCGACACGCTGGACATGTTCATGCGGATGCCGCACCTGGCGATTTGCGCCGAGGTGCGTTTGCAGATTCACCATAATCTGCTGGCCAAGTGCGAGCAGCAGGAGGTCCGCCGCGTCTACAGCAAGCCGCAGGCGCTGTCGCAGTGCCGCAACTGGTTGGCCAAGAACGTGCCGCAAGCGTTGCTCAAGGAAGTGTCCAGCACGGCGACGGCAGCCGAGTTGGCCCAGCACGAACCCGGCGCCGCCGCCGTGGCCAGCCGACAGGCGGCCGTCAAGTACGGCCTGCGCATTCTCTTCACCGACATCGAGGATTCGCCCGGCAACGAGACGCGCTTCGCCGTCATCGGCCAGCAAAAGACCGGCAAGACCGGCCATGACAAGACGACGTTGATGTTCCGCATCCCGCACAATCCCGGCTCGCTGGTCGAAGCGCTGGACGTGTTCAAGCAGAACAAGATCAACCTGACGTGGATCGAATCGTTCCCTGGACCCCGGCGCCACACCGGCGATGCGGGCGAGGACCGCGCCGCCCTCAAGGCGGCCAAGCCCGAGTACCTGTTCTTCCTCGATGTGGAAGGCCACGCCGACGACCCCAAGATCAAACGCGCTCTACAGGGTCTCGAAGAACACTGCCAGGAGGTGACGGTGCTGGGTTCCTACCCGATGGCCCTAACCACTGGTTAACAAAGAGAGGACCACCACGGAAAACACGGAAAACACGGAAAAAAGACAAAGACATAAAGAAGACATTGACGAGCTCAAGAGACGAGTCCCAATCCCTCTCTCACTCTTTTTGTATTGATTTTTTCCGTGTTTTCCGTGTTTTCCGTGGTGAAATAATTCGATGATTATCGTTCTCCGGCCGGATTCCACCGAGGAGCAGATCGACCACGTCCTCGAGCGCATCCGCGAACTGGGCTTCAAGCCGCACCTCAGCCGCGGCGAGAAGCGTACTCTCGTCGGCGTCATCGGCGACGAGGACAAGCTGCGCACCGAACCGCTGTCCGCCATCCCCGGCGTCGAACAAGTGCTGCCGATCCTCAAGGCGTTCAAGCTGGCCAGCCGCGAGTTCCACCCCACCGACACGGTCGTCACGGTCGGCGCCGATTGCGGGCCGCCGGTCAAGCCGACGCGCATCGGCGGCGGCTCCCTGGCGCTCATCGCCGGACCCTGTGCCGTCGAGAGCGCCGAGGTGCTGGACACCATCGCCGGCCACGTCAAGGCGGCCGGCGCCAATCTGCTGCGCGGCGGAGCATTCAAGCCGCGCACCAGCCCATACAGCTTCCAGGGACTCGGCGAGGCCGGCCTGAAGATCCTCCGCGACGTCGGGCATCGCCACGGTCTGCCGGTCGTCACCGAAGTGATGGACCCTCGGCAAGTCGATGTCGTCAACCGTTACACCGACATGTTCCAGATTGGCGCCCGTAACATGCAGAACTTCGACCTATTGCGCGAGGTCGGCCAGGCCCGCAAGCCGGTCCTGCTCAAGCGCGGCATGAGCGCCACCGTCAAGGACATGCTCATGTCGGCGGAATATGTGCTGTCGGAGGGCAATCCTGACGTGGTGCTGTGCGAGCGCGGCGTGCGTTCCTTCGAGGACTCGACGCGCAACATGCTCGACCTCAGCGCCGTGCCCAACGTCAAGGGGCAGAGCCATCTGCCGATCATCGTCGATCCCAGTCACGCCACCGGCCGGCCAGACCTGATCCCGGCGATGTCGCGGGCGGCCGTCGCCGCTGGCGCCGATGGCGTCCATGTCGAAGTTCACAGTTGTCCCGAGAAGGCGCTGTCGGACGGACCGCAAGCGTTGCTGCCGGCCCAGTACGCCGCCCTCACCGGCGACCTGCGCCGCCTCGCCGATCTGATGGGCAAAACATTTTAAACCACGAAACACACGAAAAAAAGACAAAAAGAACGAGAAGAGGAGAAGTCCGCTGTACGACGCCGTTTCTTTATTAATTATTGTCTTTTTTGTCTTTTTTTCGTGTGTTTCGTGTGTTTCGTGGTTCGAGGTCTTGTCTTATGCGATCGAAATTCGTCGCCGGCAACTGGAAGATGTTCACCAACACGGCCACGGCGCGACAGTTGGCTGCCGCAGTGGTGCGCGGCCTGGGCGACGAGAAGCGCGTCGCCGTCGCCGTCTGTCCGCCGGCCCCGTATCTGGTCGTCGTCGCCGAGGCACTCCAGGGCAGCTCGGTCGCGCTGGGCGCGCAGAACTGCTATCCCGAGAAAGAAGGCGCCTTCACCGGCGAGGTCAGCCCGACCATGCTCGTCGATGTCGGCTGTCGTTACGTCATCCTCGGCCATAGCGAACGTCGTCACAAGCTCGGCGAGAGCGACGCCTTTATCAACCGCAAGGTGCGGGCGGCGTTGGCGGCGGGACTGGAAGTCATCCTCTGCCTGGGCGAGACGTTGCAAGAGCGTCAGAGCGAGCACACCGAGTCCGTGCTGGAAAGCCAGTTGAGCGGCAGCCTGGCCGACCTGGACGCGGCGGCGCTGCGTCGCGTCGTGCTGGCCTACGAGCCGGTCTGGGCCATCGGCACCGGCCACAACGCCACGCCGGAGCAGGCCCAGCAGGCCCATGCCTTCCTCCGCGGCCAAATCCGCCAGCGCTTCGGCGAGGAAGCGGCCGCGGCGCTTCTGATTCAGTACGGCGGCAGCGTCAAACCCGACAATGCCGCCGCCCTCTTCGGTCAGCCCGACGTCGATGGCGGATTGATCGGCGGCGCCAGCCTCAACGCCGACCAGTTCCTGGCCATCGTTCGCGCTTCCGTGCGGGGGCAATAAACGAACCATCGGAATCCATTACGGCACCCGAGTTTTGATGAGACAAACGCCGGGTGATGGTGTTACGATCTGTGGTTGGTGTGTGCGGAAGTTGTCTCCGGGGGAATCCAATCAATGGGAGGTGGGAAATGCGTGGAATGTTGAAGTGGACCGTGGCGACGTGCCTGGCCCTGGGCCTGGCCAGCGTCGCCCAGGCCCAGCGACAGGGACCGGGATTTTTCGGCGGTCCGGGAGCCTTGCTGCAAAACGAGGGCGTGCAGAAGGAGTTGAGCCTCAGCGACGAACAGAAGACTAAGGTCCGAGACGCCCTGACCAAGGTGCGCGAGGACAACAAAGACATCATCGGCAAGGGCCGCGACATGTCGCGCGAGGAGCGGCAGAAGCTGATGAAGGCGTTCGACGACGCTATCGGCGGCGTTCTCGACGCCAAGCAGATGAAGCGGTTCAAACAGATCCAGTTGCAAACGCAAGGCGCCTTCGCCTTCTTCAACACCCAGGTACAGGAGAAGCTGAAGCTGAGCGAGGATCAAAAGGGCAAGATCCGCGAGATCGGCCAGGAAGCCGGCAAGAAGATGGCCGACCTGCGCCAGGGCGGCGGCAGCCGCGAGGAAAACGCCAAGAAGTTCAACGAAATCCGCAAGGAGACGATGGACAAGATCGCCGTCGTGCTGACGGACGACCAGAAGAAGACCTGGAAGGAGATGACCGGCAAACCGTTCGAGCTGCAGCCCGGCGCCCGGCGGCGCAACCGCGATCAGTGACAAGGACGAGGACCGCTACATCTTCGTAAACCCCGTTTAGCCGCGACGCGCAGCGGAGCGCGGGAATCTCCCGCGCTCCGCTGCGCGTCGCGGCTAAACGGCCGACAGACTGTGCTCCGCCGTTTCGGCCGCCGCCGGCGCCAGGGAGGTCGGCATCTCCTCGCCACACAGGTTGAGGGCCATGGTGCCGGCCAGGGCCGCCATCAACCCCAGCCCTTCGCGCGAGTCTTTTTCGACCGGGTATCCTCCAAAGGTCAGTCGCTGCTCGTCGGCCCCGCGCCAGCACGAGGGAATCTCCGTGGAGGAAGACGGCCGTGCCGCCGGCGGCCCGGTGATCGAGCAGACGCGGGTGCTGAGCGTCCCGGGCGAACCAGACGACCCGTTCGGCGGGTGGAAGTCGCGTTTCCGCAAGCGGTGGAAAATCCGCGTTCACAACGGCCGTGCCCCGCGGCGCCAGCGCCCGCAGTACGGCGGCGCAGGCCTCGACCAGTTCCGCGGCGTCGGCGACCGCACCGGCGCAATCCAGACATTCGCCCGCTTCGGGCGGGCCGGTCAGCAGGGTCACGTCGCAGCGGTCGCACCCCAGTCCCTCGGTAAGCAGGTCGCGGGCATCCGCCTCCAGGACGGCGATGTCCACGACGCTGCTGCGCAGCACGGCACCAGCCTTCTGGTGTGCGGTCGCCCCAGGCAGGACAATCCGCCGGCCGGCGACGAAAACGCCGTCGCGGCTGGCCCGTCCGACGCGGAAGCCGTGCCGGCTCAACAGCGCCTCCAGGCGCCGTCCCGCCGCCCGCGTCCGGCCGCCGGTCACGACGAGAACGGGGATGCGGCCATCGCTGCCGGGTGGGAACAGCGTGGCGACGATGGCTTCGCCGACCGGGCGGGTGCTCTCGACCCACGGCGGCGTATGCAGACCCAGACCGGGTCCGGTGTTGACCTCGACGACGACACCGCCCTGCTCTTCCAGCGGCCGGCCAACGTCCTCGGCCACCAGGTCCACGCCGGCGACGCGGACCCGCAGCGCCTGGGCGGCGGCCACGGCGCAGGCAGCGACCTGGGGGTGAATGCGCTCGGTCACGTCGCGCAGGCAGCCGCCGTTCTCGACGTGCGGCGGATTGCGGCGCAGCAGTACGCGCACACCCGCCGGCGGGACCGAATCGGGCGTGTAGCCCTGGGCGGCGAGCACGGCGCAAGCGACGGCATCGATCCGCAGGCGGCGGAGAGGGAAGGGATAGGCGTCGCCGCGCCGCGGATCGCGGTTCACCGCCTCCACCAGATCGACCACGGCCGAAAGGCCGTCGCCGACGACGTGCGGCGGCTCGATCCGTGCCACCGCGATCGCGCGGTCATCGACTACCAGCACGCGATGCTCCACCCCGCGAGCGAAACGTTCGACCAGGACATCGGCGCTCTTCGCCCGCGCCGCCTCGTAGGCGGCGACTACCTGCTCGCGCGTCTGCAGGTCCAGGCCGACTCCCAGGGCGAGGTCGCGGTCCTGTGGCTTGACGGCGACCGGCAGACCCAGTTCGCGCGCCGCCGACCAGGCGTCCTCGGCATCGCGGACGGGACGGCCCTCCGGGACCGGAACGCCGGCCTCGCGCAGTAACAACTTGGTCAGGTGCTTGTCGGTCGTGATGGAACGGGCGACGGCGCTGACGTCGTCGGTCTCGGAGGCCAGGCTGCGGCGCTGGCGGGAACCTTGGCCCAGGAGTAGATAGCGGCCGTCGTCCGGGTTGAGGTGGGTGACCGGAATGCCCCGCGCCTGCGCCGCCTCGACGACGGCTCGCGTACTCGGCCCCAGGATTTGCTCGTCGGCCAACTCGCGCAAGCGCGCCAGCTCCTCGTTGATGGCGAACGGCCGGTCCTCCAGAGCGGCCCGGCACATCGCCACGGCTGTTTGCAGGCAGGCCAGACCGACCGGCTCCTCCCGGTATTCGACGGCCACACGGTAGCGGCCCGGTTCCCCTCCTCGCCGCGTCTCGCCGAACGTCACCGCGTTGCCGGCCAGCACTTGCAGGTGCAGCACCATCCGCTTAAGAAGGTGGGCCAGGTTGACGCCCTCGCCCGGCTCCGGCGTCAGCGCGGGGAGCCAGCTCACGAGGCGCTCGACCGCCGCCAGGACTTCGTGTCGCGTCCCGGCGGCCCATCGGCCCAGGTCCACCCCGGCTTCGAGGACCGGACACGTCGCCCAGACATTCGGTCCCCGGAGCACTCGCAGTCGCCACAACTCCATGTTCGCACCCTTCTCCGCTCGAAAAGCTGCTTGCGGCTTCGCGCCTGCCGCGGCCCGCGGAGCCGCAAACGGCGTTTGATTCTCTGCGCACCCCTCCGGAATATGCCCATCCGGCCGGAAAACCCGACACAAATTTCGAGGACGCGGAACGTCCATCGCTTTTCCCTTCGGCTCGTTGTGGCGAGGACGACGAAGGCGACATACAATGGAGCTGTCGGATACCTCCGAGGCTGTGGAGAGACCGAGCTTGTCGCAGGGATCGGTTACGCGCTGGATCGCCCAACTGCGGGCCGGGGACCAGGCTGCGGCCAATCCCTTGTGGGGGCGTTATTTCCATCGACTGGTCGCGCTGGCCCGCGTCCGGCTGCTGCGGGCACCGCGCCGGGCGGCCGACGAGGAAGACGTCGCCCTCAGCGCCTTCCACAGTTTTTGCCGCGCCGCCGAGCGCGGACACTTTCCCAAGCTGGACGACCGAAACGACCTCTGGCGCTTGCTGGTCGTCCTCACGACCCGCAAGGCGGCGCACCTCGTCCGCGATGGCGGCCGGCTCCGGCGCGGGGGCGGATTGGCCGCCGAGGACGAGGTGGACCTCGAACGCATCGTGGGCGAGGAGCCGGAGCCGAAGTTCGTCGCCGAGGCCGCCGAGGAGTGTCGCCGCTTGCTGTGCCGGCTCGGCGACGATACCCTGCGCTCGGTGGCTCTGTGGAAGATGGAAGGATACACCAACGAGGAGATCGCCGTCCGGCTCGGCTGCGTCCTCCGCACGGTCGAGCGCAAACTGCGATTGATCCGCGAAATCTGGGAGGACGAGCCGTGACGCGGACGGCGACGAGCCGGGTGTCGCATCTGGGTCTGGCGCGGCGCGTGGACCAGACCTGCGACCGCTTCGAGTCGGCGTGGAAGGCCGCCGGCACCAGCGGCAGCCGGCCCTGCCTCGAAGATTTCCTCACCGACGCGACGGAAGCGGAACGCGACGCGCTGGTCCGAGAGCTGATTCCCCTCGACGTTTGTTATCGCCGCCTTCGGGGTGAAGCGGGCACGCCGCAGGATTACGCCAACCTCACGCCCACGCCGGACCCCTCGTGGTTGGCCGACGTGATGACGGCCCCCACGGACTCATCTGCCCTCGAGGGGCAAACGACCGTCAACGGGGACGCTCCCTCCGCGCTGCCGGGTCCGGGCAGTCGTTTCGGCGACTACGAACTGGAGCAGGAGATTGCCCGCGGCGGAATGGGCGTGGTGTATCGGGCGCGGCAGATCAGCCTGAACCGTGTCGTCGCCCTGAAAATGATCCGGGAAGGCCGGTTTGCCTCCGCCGAGGAAGTGGAACGCTTTCGTCACGAGGCCGAGTCCGCCGCCGGCCTGGAGCATCCCCACATCGTGCCGGTCTACGAGGTCGGCGAACACGAGGGCCGCTATTACTTTAGTATGAAGTGGATCGAGGGCGGCAGCCTCTCGGACCGGGCCTCGGCGCTGGGCGCCGACCCTCAGGCCGCGGCTCGGTTGGTCGCCCTCGTCGCTCGCGCCGTCCATCACGCCCACCAACACGGCATCCTGCACCGCGACCTCAAACCAGCCAACGTCCTTCTGGCGAGCGGAGGGCGTCGCTCGGAAGAGGGGCTCGGAAGAGGGACTAGGGGCGAGGGACTAGGGACTAGGGAAGAAACCTCTTCCCTAGTCCCTAGTCCCTATTCCCTATTCCCTTCTTCCGAGTTGGTTCCCCTGGTCACCGACTTCGGTCTGGCCAAGCGCGTCGGCGGCGGCGGGGTGCCGACGCGCTCGGGCGTGATCGTGGGCACGCCCAGCTACATGGCGCCGGAGCAAGCGTCCGGATCGAAGCTGCTGACGACGGCGGTGGACGTCTGGGGGCTAGGGGCGATCCTCTATGAATTGCTGACCGGCCGTCCGCCGTTCCAGGGGGAGTGCAGTCTCGAAGTCCTTCGGCAGCGTGCTGGAGGAAGAACCGCCGCGGCCGCGATCGCTCAATTCCCGCATCAACCGCGACCTGGAGACGATTTGCCTGAAGTGCCTACGCAAGGAGCCGAGCCAGCGCTACAACTCGGCGGAGGCGCTGGCCGACGACCTGGCGCGCTGGCTGGGACACGAGCCAATCCAGGCACGTCCGGTCGGGGCCGGCGAGCGGTTGGTCAAATGGGCGCGGCGGCGGCCGGCGGTTGCGGCCCTGGCCGGGGCGCTGGCGGCCATCACCCTGACCGCCCTGGCCTTGGTTGGCTGGCAGTGGCGCCTGGCCGTGACGGCGCGACAAGATCTCGAACAGCAGCGCCAACGCGCCGACCGCCTGCTCATTCGCCTGTCTCTGGACCGCGGTCTGAACCTGCTCGAAAAGGGGCAGGTGCCGCGCGGCATGTTGTGGCTGACGGACACGCTGGAACGGGTCAACGGTGCCGGCTTCCGTGAAGAGGAGGCCGAGGAGCTGCGCCGTCCGCTGCTGGCCAACCTGGGGGCGTGGTACGACCGACTCTGCTCTTTGCGCATTCTCCTGCCGCACTCCGCCCCACCCCTGGCTGCGGTCTTCCGCGCCGACGGACGGCGCTTGCTCACCGTCGATAGCGGCGGCCGGCTTCGCTCCTGGGACGTGACCGCCGGCACCGCCGACGAGACGCGCCTGGAACACGGCATGACGGTGCTGTCGGCGGCGTTCAGCCCCGATGCACGCTGGCTGGCGACCGGCTGCGCCGACGGCACGGTCCAGGTCTGGGACGTCGAGACCGGCGAGGCGCTGCACACGCTGCGGGGACCGGCCGGCATGAGGCCCGGTCCGGTTCGCGTCGTGGCCGTCAACGGCTCCGGCTGGGTGGCCGCGGCCGGCGACGACAACCACGCCATCTGGCTCTGGGATGCCTCCACCGGCGAATGGCTCGGCCGGCTCGTCGGACACGAAGGACCGATCCACGCCCTGGCCTTCAGTCCCCACGGTGCCGTTCTGGTCTCGGGAGGCGAAGACAAGACAGTGCGGCTATGGGACACGGCGGCGCGGCGGGCGCTGCGCGTCTGCCACGGTCACGACGCCGGCGAACGATCGCACCTGTACGCCGTCCGTGCCGTCGCCTTCAGTCCCGACGGCACGCGCGTAGTCAGCGGCAGCGAAGACCACACGGCGCAGGTGTGGGACGTTCGAATCGGGCAAACCGCTGATCCGCGACGCGGCCACGGGCGCGCCGTCGGCGCTGCCGCATCAGGACACGGTCGGCGCGGTGGCCTTCAGCCCCAGCGGCGCGAAAGTGCTGACCGGCAGTGCCGACCGCACCGCCCAGCTGTGGGACGCGGCCACGGATCGAGCAGCCGGCCCCCCGGTAGAGCATCCCGGCTCGGTCACGATGGTAGCGTTCGGGCCGGGCGGCTCCCTGCTGACGGTCGGCCGCGACAACGTCGCCCGCCTTTGGGGCGTCCCGGCCGAGAAGTCCTGGCTGCACGAGTTCCGCCACCCGGAGTACGTCATGACGGCAGCCCTCAGCCCGGACGGCCGACGGGCGGCGACGGGCAGCGGCGCCGGTGTCTGGCTATGGGACACGGAGACGGGAAAGTCTCTCGGTCCCCTCGCCGGCCGCGGCGGCGGATTCGCCCACCAGGACGACGTCTGGACCGTGGCCTTCAGTCCCGATGGCCGGCACGTTCTGACCGCCAGCCGGGACGGAACGGCGCGGCTGTGGGACGTGGCGACGCGGCGGCCGATCGAATACGAGGCCGGCCGACCCGTGGTGATCGAGATGGGCCAGCGCGGCCGGGCGGCGGCCTTCACGGCGGACGGCCGGCACATCTTGACGGGGGCCGGCAATGTGGTGGGAGAGAAGACCCGGGGAACGGTCGATCTGTGGGACTGGTCTTCCGGCCCTCCGCGCGGCCGGACCCTGGAGCAGGGCGAGATCGTCTGGCAGGTGGCTTGCAGCTCCGACCGCCGCATGGCGGCGGTCGCCGACGGCGACGACACCGTCCGCTTGTGGGATCTGGAGCTGGGCCAGCCCTTCGGCCCGCCGCTGGAGCACCACAATCGCGTCGTCGCTCTCGATTTCAGCCCGGACGGCCGGCTTCTCGCCACCGGCAGCACCGACAAGACGGCGCGCGTCTGGGACGTCGCCACCGGCCGAGCGGTCGGCGAACCGTTCGATCACGTCGGCGCGGTGTGGGGCGTGGCCTTCACCGACACACGAACCCTGGCGACGGCGTGCCGCGATGGACGACTACGCCTTTGGGATCTGCCGACGCGGACACCCATCGGCCCGCCGTGGCGCCACCAGGGCATCGTCTGGACGGTGGCGTGCCATCCGGAAAGCCGGACCCTGCTGACCGGCAGCGAGGACCGCACGGCCCGCCTCTGGCGCATTCCGCTGCCGTGGCCCAACGATGCCCGTCGCGTCCGCCTGTGTGTCGAGGTCAGCACCGGGCTGGAACTGGACAGCAACGGCGTGGTTCGCTGGCTGGACGTCTCCGCCTGGCAACGCCGCCGCCGATCCCTGGCGGAGCGCGGCGGCTGCCCCGCTCCCTAACGGTCGCGGCGAGGGATCTTGCGCCGAGCGCGGATCAATAATCCGGAATCGGCTGGCCGTCGGAGATGTTCGCCAACAGCGCCAGCGTGTTCGGGTCCGTGTTGATCGAGATCGACCGTACGCCGCCGTCTCCCATGACGAACTGGCAAACTCCCGTGTGATAGCCGCCGAAGCTGGCCGTACCGTCCCTCGGCGTGCGGGCCAGCGGATAATTCGGCCCGGCGGAGCGACTGGAGCAGACCCAGTAATCGCCGTTGTACAGCGAGCAGTCCAGCACTCCTCGGCCGAAGTTCCCCAGCTGCACGTGCTTGTCGCCGGCGAAGAGCGTGTTGCTCAGTCCATCGGTGATCTGGGCGAAGGTGATGGAGCCGAGCGCCTTGCCGTACTGATTGGTGGCGGCCCGGAAGGCGCCGTTGTAGACGGAGCCGTCGCAGTCGGTGCCGTCGCAGTTGTCGGTGCCGGTGCAGGTGGCGTAATCCCCCAGCGCCCCCGGTACGAACGGCCCGAGGGTCAAGCCGATGTCGTCGTTCTGATCGCCGGAGATGCTCGCCTGGGGAGGGGTCTGCGCCGTCCGCCGCGCGGGACAAAAGTAGGTGGGCACCTGCGTCAGGCGAGCGACGTCGGACTGATCGTAGTAAATAAGGGCCAGGTCCCACTGCCGGTACAGGTTCCCCTGCTCCAGGTAGGGCAGCAGCAGGACGGCCCAGGTCGCGTGCAGGTCGCTGAGGCGGTTGGGAGGGAGCTTGTCGAAATCGCCGTGGTACATCTGGATGGCCAGGCCGATTTGCTTGAGATTGTTGGCGCACTGAATCCGTGCGGCGGCCTCGCGCACTTTCTGCACCGCCGGCAGCAACAGTGCCATCAGCATCGCCACGACCGCCAGGACCACCAGCAGCTCGATCAGCGTGAACCCGACTCTCGCGGATCGGCGCGAGCGGTGACACGGCTTCGTATCGATCGTTCGCACGGCACGGGGAAACATAAGCAACCGCCCGGTTATAGACCCTGGATCATGCCTCGTGGGATGCGGAAGCGGAACGCGCCCGCCCGCCCGAAGGCCGAGGCCGGCAGTTCCAGCCCCAGGTACTCCACGTTTTTCGGCGGCACCGGAAAGACCAGGACTTCTTTCACCTGATGTCCGGGGTTCAGCGCGTCCACGTCGGCGCGGCCCACGACTTTCCAGCCTGCGTCAAAAGTTTTTTGAGTATAAGTACGGCCTGTATTGTCCGTCAAAGTCGGCGCGTGTTTGCTGGGCGAGCCGGTGAGGTCGGCCCACGGCTCATAGGGAGTCTGCTGAGAAAGGACCCCATCGTAGCTAACGCGCAGGCGGATCGCCAGGTGTTTGTCCGGCGACAGGGTGCCGTTGCCCGAGCGATTTTTCAGCTCGACCCGGCCCACTTGCACGGAAACGACCTGCACGCGCACGTCCTCTCTCCGCAGGGCGTTGGCGGCGGCGTCCACCCAGTCGTCCTCCGCGACGGCCGGGTGAGCGGACATTCCACCGGGTCCGAAGGGGACGGCGACGGCGACGGGTGGCGGCGGCGGGGAAGAAGTCGGCCAAGCTCCCACGAAGAGCAAAGCGAAAAGGCACAGGAAGGATACGGCGACGGGGGCGATCCATCTCGTCCGGCGCCGCAGGGCGGGCAGCACGCCGGCCAACAGGCCGATCAATAAGCCCAGGGCGGCCAACGGCTTGGTCAGGAAGCTCAGATCGGCGAAGGAAGCCAGCAAAAGGGCCACGCTGCCGCAAAACAAGGCCGCCGCCGTGCCGCCATCGAGCCGGCGCAAGCGTTCGATCCAGGAAACCGGCTCGTCGGGTTCGTCCGCGCTCTCGTGCTCGAAGCGGGCGCGGGTCGGAAGTGGGATTTTCGCCGGCTCGGTTCGTACAGTCGTGCCGGAGAACACGGCAAGCGGGACGGGTGGAAGAGGAGGAGGAGATGTCGTTGTCTTCTCGGCCGCCGGATCGTTTCGTTTGACCGAATCATCGCCTACGGATGCGGTCGATTCCTCGTCCGGCCGGATCGGGACGCGCTTCGGCTCGTTTGTCTCCAGCAAGGGGGAGGATACCCACCACGGCTCCGAAGGGAGAGAAGGAGAAGAGGACGCCGTCGTCTCGGGGAGAGGGACTGGCCCCGTGGAGGACACCCACCACGGCTCGGCAGGAGGTGAACCCATAGGCGAGTCGGCCCGGTTCCCGCACGCGGGACAAATCCTTGTCTTGCCCGGAGGAGATTCGCTTGTCCTCAGAGTTCCCTTGCAGACGGGACATTCCGCCATGAGGTGATCCACCCCTGTAGCGAGCCGGCCGACCGCCGACTCCATCGCTCTCCTTTCGACTGACCCCCGGCGGTCCTTTCCGGGATCCCATCGCCACGGCAACGGCTTGATTGTACCGGAGACCGGGAACGGTTGATAGGGTCGGAAGCCTCTTCTTTTTTGAACGAATCGACGTTGCTGCGGTTAGAATGTAGTGAGAAGCCGTGCGCGGTTTCGAGTGGACGGACGAAAGGTATTTGGCCGAGCCTGAAGCGTAAGCGCAGAGAGCGAAGGGCGCTCTTCGCTTACGCTTCAGGCTCGGAGGGAATCTTGTGTCCGAAGAAAGAGAATACCGTGCCCAGATTATCACCTCAGGACCGTTCGCGTGGCTTCACGCTGATTGAGTTGTTGGTGGTGATCGCCATCATCGCCATCCTCATCGGCCTGCTGCTGCCGGCCGTGCAGAAGGTGCGCGAGGCCGCCGCACGCACGCAGGGCACCAACAACCTCAAGCAGGTCGGCGTGGCGGCCCAGAGCTATCACGATACCTACAACCGGCTGCCCGACAACGGCGGGCCGAACACGTCCCTGAACCCGACGAATTGGTGCTGGGCCTTCCAGTTACTGCCCTTCCTCGAGCAGACGGCGGTCTTCACTAACCAGCCCACGAATGTCGGTATCAAGACATACCTGTGTCCGGCGCGGGGTCGCAGCGGCTTCGCCACCGTGCAGAGCAGCACCAGCGGGGTCAACGTGCCGCTGGGGCCGTACACCGATTACGCCATCAACGGCGTTTCGTTCAGCGGTCCCGGCTCGACGTTGACCCTGACCGTCATCACGCCGCCAACGGGACGAGCAACACCATCCTGGGCGGCGAGAAGGCCATGGACACCAGCCACTACAACAACACTCAGAGCGGGGGAACGATCTGGGACGAGCCGATTTACAGCGGCGGCTGGGGCAGCACCGGGCGCGGCAATCCCAATATCCTCCGCGATGCGCCCGGCAATAGCTATCCGGGCAACTGGGGCGCGCCGTTCGGCGGCGGCGCCCTGTTCGTGCTCTGCGATGGCAGCGTGCGCCTGGTCCCGTTCGGCTTCAACCTCAGTGCCGCTCTTAATTACCAGAACACCACGCCGGGCACCTTGCCCTGAGCGCCGCCTCCGCGCAGCGCGCTCCGCTGCGCGTCGCGGCTAAACCTGGAACTTTTGAAGGAACGGCTTCTTTCGTACCCGTTTTGGCCTGGACGATGGGGCACACCTCCCCTTATAGGAGATCATGCCGGCGGCCAACGCTCTCCCCCGGCAATCCCTCCTCGCGGGAGAACGACAAGATGCTCCGAGAGTTGTTTGCCTGGCGCGGTCAACGATCCGCTCCGCGGTCTTCTTTCCAGCCGGCGCTCGAACGGCTGGAGGACCGTCTCTGCCCGACCGTGTATTCCCTGACCGATCTGGGCACTCTGGGCGAAGCCCCGGTCGGCGCCGCGGCGATCAACTCCTCCGGCCAGGTTGTCGGTTCGTCGCTCACTTCCAGCGGCGCCGAACACGCTTTCCTCTCTGCCGGCGGCTCGTTGACCGACCTGGGCACTCTCGACGGCTACGCCGCCAGCACCGCTCTCGGTATCAACGCCTCCGGCCAGGTCGTCGGGGAGGTGGACAACTCCTCCAGCGCCAGCGGACGAGCGTTCCTCTACCAAAACGGGCAGATGACCGACCTGAATAGCCTGGTTTCTTCGTCTCCCGGTACGTTGATCCAAGCCTATTCCATCAATGACGGCGGGCAGATCGCCGGCGACCTGCTTGCGTCGGACGGCGCCGTCCACGCTTTCCTCTTCAGCAAGGGGACCGCGACCGACCTGGGCACGCTCGGCCCGGCCGGCAGCTACGCCACCGGCCTCAACAACGCCGGCCAGGTCGCCGGCTACTACGACACCACCACCTCCGCCAACTCCGGCGCCGAACACGCCTTCCTCTTCAGTGGCGGCCGCATGATCGACCTGGGCACGCTCGGCGGCTCCGAGAGCGTGGCCTTCGGCATCAATGCCTCGGGGCAGGTCGCCGGTTTGGCCACGACGTCGAGCGGAGCGGCCCACGCTTTTCTCTACAGCGACGGCCACATGACGGACCTGGGTACGCTCGCCGGTTTCAACCAGAGCACCGCCGCCGCCATCAACGACGCCGGTCAGGTCGTCGGCGCCGCGGCCAAAAGCGGCGGCGAAATATCCTTTCCCACGGACGCTTTTCTCTACAGCGACGGGACCATGACCGACCTCAACAGCCTCCTGCCTCCGGGTGCCAACGTGAAGCTGGCGGAGGCGTTCGCCATCAACGATCGTGGGCAAATCGTGGCCCTGGGATCGGACAGCCACCTCTATCTCTTGAACCCGCAGCAGGCCACGGGGACCGCCATCACGAACGGCATGGTCGCCCCCGGCACGTTCTCGATCGGCAACGGCGGTCAGCCGGTGACGGTCTCGGCCACGGTCAACGCCAACGACTCTTCCGCCATCGCGGGCACCGTGGTCTTCTCCCTGGTCGGTCCGAACGGGACACTGGTTAGCGATGGTCCCAACGGCGTCTCCATGGCTGCCGGCGGGCAGGCGACCGACACGCTGACGGTCCCGGCCGCGACGGCGCTCGGAACGTATGGTCTCCAGGTGTCCTACCTCGGCGACGGTCAGACGACGACACGGTTCTTCGCCGGGGCACTGACCATCAACGCGGCCAGCGCTCCGCCTTCGTCTCCCTCACCGTCCTCACCGCCGCCGACTCTCTTCCAGGCGTTGTACGCGGTGTACGTTGACGGGATCGAGTTGGCGCTTGACGTGCTGTCGCACAAGGATGTGTCGGCCGTGCAAGCCAGCCTCGCCGCCACTCTGCCCTACGCTGGATCTTTCGGGCCGCTGTTCGAGCTGCTCGGCATTCAGGCCGTGTTCAACTCCTCGGGATCGCGAAGCACGTAAGACAATCTTTCGGAGCCTGAAGCGTCAGCGAAGGGCATTTCCTTCGCTGACGCTTCAGGCTCCGAAAGAAGCTCCCCGCAGGGCTTGACGCCACGACCGTCCGCGCGCCCGTTCGTCGCGCACGTGGCGAATCGTCGCCCAAACTTCATCGGCGACGGCGAGGGTCGTCAGGATGGAGCAGACGGCCGAGGCCAGGCAGAGCGTGCAGTAATGGCCGAAGAAGAGAGGTTGGCTCGCCGCCAGTGCTACGCCGCTGACACCGAGGCCGCCGGCCATCAGTCCCAGTGCCAGCACGGCCCACGGCGCCGTACGCCAACGCCGCTGTCCGCCGAGGCAGTCGAGTACCGCGTCGAACCCATACGCCACGGCGCCCAGCGACGCATCGGGTACCGGCAGCAAACGGGCGATGGCCGACTCCTTGAGGATGACCTTGCTGCCGTCACCGAAAAACGGCTCCCAAACGCTCGTCAACACATCGACCTGGTAGAGCGTAAGGTAAGTGGCGATGGCACAGCCGAGCACGCTGAGGAGGAAGGTCGGTAGCCGCCTCGGCCACATCGAGGGGTTGTGCGTCCAGCCGGAGGGAAGGGGGTCTGACATCAGGGTTCCCGCTTGTTGAGGTTGGCCGCCGTCCGTTCGCCGCGCCGATGGGAAGGACCACAAACTACTCGGCAAAAGCGAGGCCGAAGCCGCCCGCGCAGAGAGGCCAAATTTTTTGTCTGGCAAGCCGCCGGGCAATCCTCCACAATAATGGAGAGCCGCCTTGTACCCACCTTGAAGGAACCCGACCATGATGCTCTGCCGACGCACGGTCGCCATTCTCGTCCTCGGCCTCGTCGTTCCCGCCTTCCTGGGCGCCGAAGCGCCGGTCGCCGGGCCGAAGCTGCCGGCCAAACTAGCCCTGACTGGCCTGGCCCCCTCGAAGCTCGTCCCCGACCTGTGCATCGTGCGCTATCGCATCAGCACGACCTCGCCGGAATGTCAGGCGTTCTTCGATCAGGGACTCGGTTACTTTTATTCCTACGTGTGGATGGAAGCGGCCCGCTCGTTCGAGACCGCCCTGGGCTACGACCCGGAGTGCCCGCTGGCCTGGTGGGGCCTGAGCCGTGCCCTGGAACGCTGGGGCAAAAAGAACCACACCGAGGCGCTCTTGAAGGCGAGCAAGTTTCAGGCTCGGGCCAGCCACCGCGAACAGCAGCTCATCCTGGCCAGCATGCAAGAGAAGGGCCACGCTCCCGGCGTCGGCGACGCCGACAAGCGCAAGAAGGCGGCCATCGCCACCCTCGATAACCTCATCGCGCTGTACGAGGACGATGAGGAAGCATGGTACTACCGCGCTCAGCTGGCGGCCAACGGCGGCTTGCACGGCGGCCTGGCCGCGTCGGTGCCGTTTTACAAGGCCCTTCTTCGTATCAATTCGCTGCATCCCGGCGCCAATCACGAACTGCTGCACTACTACGAAAACTCGCGGCGACCGGCGCTGGGCTGGATTCACGCCGAGAAGTACATCCAGTCGTCGCCGGGCCTGCCGCACGCCTTCCACATGCAGGCCCACCTGGCCATGCGCATCGGCAAGTGGGGACAAACCACCGACCGCTCCGCCCACGCCATCGAACTGGAACGCGCCTACCACAAGGAGATGAACGTCAAGCCCAGGCAGGACGACCAGTATGCTCACCACCTGGAGACGCTGCTGCGTTCGCTCATCCACGACGGCCGCTTCGCCGAAGCGCGGGCCATCGAAACGGAGCAGCGCGCCTGCGGCTTCAAGTCCGGCCTGACCTGGTTCCAGTTGCACCTGGCCGAGCGCGACGGACCCGGAGCACGGAAGATCATCGACGAGATGCGCAAGACCAGCAAGGGCGACAAGGCGACGCCGGCCTATCTTTCCGCCCTGCTCGCTCTCAAGCAGGGGGAGGCGGCGCGGGCGCTGCCGGAGATCGAGGTCATGCAGCACGCCTTCCGCGACCGGCACGACAAACGGCTGGAGTTTCGCCTGTGGGAGACGCAGGGCTGGTACATGTGCCAGACCGGCGACGCCGACGCGGGCCTGAAACTGCTGGCCCGCGTCGTCGAGAAAACCAAGGACGACTACAGCCATCACGCCTGGGGCAACGGCGCCTATTACATGGAGACGTGGGGCATCGCCGCTTTGCAAGCCGGCCGAGAGGCGATCGCGGAAGAAGCGTTTCTCGAAGCGCTGGCGCACGACGCCGCCAGTGTGCGCGGCGCCCTGGGCATGCAGGTTTTGTGCGAACATCAGGGCCGCACGGAGGAAGCGCGTCGCTTCGGCGATCTGGCGCGGCGCTGCTGGGGCCGGGCCAACTCAGACAGTTTGACGGCCGAGTTAACCGCCCTGCGCTCCGAGCGCTATAGCGTTCGGCGAGCTGAAGCGGTGCCGAGCGATTCCTCGACTCGTCATTGAGCGCGGAGTTATCCGCCTCACACGGTCGCGGGATCGACGACTGCGATACCTGGCCCAAATCGCGCCATCCGAACGAAGTGAGCGACGTTGAACGTCAGCAAATGTGTCACTGCATGTATGTGACAAACGGCAACGAGGCGGGCATCGTGGACCTGCTTGCCGACAATCCCCAGCGTAACCACGAGGGCCTTCCAGGCTGGATAGATGTCCGGCGTCTCCTTCAGAAGCGGGAACTTCGTCTCGAATATTGCTGCCTTCACCTCCGCGTCCACCGCCGACAATCCCAGGCCGTTCACGGCCCTGGGGCGGGTGGCCATGTTGCGGAACTCGACGAGGTTCTGTGCCGTGACGTGCAGCACCTCACCGCGTCGGTGCAATTCCATCACCGCTCGGTCGGCAAGGGAGTGGTGTGCGTCCGCCTTGTTCGCCAAGCGGCTCAATATGCTGGTGTCGAGCAGGTAAGCCACTAATCGTACAGTCCTTCGCTGCTCAAGGCCTCGTCGGACAGGGATACGCCACAGTCCGTCGCCGCTTCGCGCAGGCCGCGCTCCCACTCATCCCGAGGCTCGAGCAGCGTGGTCGGGAGGGGAAGGAACCTCTCGCGCAGGGCGTCGAGGGCCAGGACATCGGGAGCAATTCCCTGCTGGCGTGCCCGCTCGTTCAGGGCGGCCTCCAACTCGGGGGTAAGCGTGATAACCATTGCTATTCCTCCGTGTTCAAGTTTCCGGCGGTATGATACCTGATGCGCCGGCGACGTGCAAACCGGCTTAGACAGCGGATAATGGCGCATAACGCGCCAGGATGGCCTTGGCGGAACGCAGACCATCGACGGCGGCGCTGACGATGCCGCCGGCGTAGCCGGCCCCCTCGCCGACC
Organism: uncultured Planctomycetota bacterium; assembly: GCA_963849325.1. Lineage (GTDB taxonomy): Bacteria > Planctomycetota > Planctomycetia > Gemmatales > Gemmataceae > JAJPHU01. The sequence goes on from CAWKHF010000002.1 coordinate 114,266, forward strand.
GGATACAGCCCTTCCATCCCCGGCGTCTCCCGTGTCGCGTCATCGCGGACGATCCGCACCGGGGCGCTGCCGCGCGCCTCGGGACCGACCAGCGTCGCCTCGGGCAGGAACCGGCCGCGCCAGCGACGGTCCATGATCGGCAGGCCGTGCCGCAGCGCCTCGACGACCAGCGGCGGCACCAGCTCGGCGATGCGGCCGGGCACCGCTCCGCGCGGATAGCTGTTGGCCGGCACGTCCGGCGTATCGCGGCCGGCGAGGAAATCGCCGACACGCTGGATCGGACAGAGGTAATCGCGCCGGCCCATCTCGAAGGCCCGCTGCTCGTACACCTGCTGCAAACGCACGCCGGCCAGCACGTCGTCGCCGCCGAAATGCTCCGGCGGCACCGTCACCACCAGGCCGCTGTTGGCGAACGGCGAATCGTGCTTGGACAGGCTCATGCCGTTGGTGCAGAACGCTCCCGGCTCCGACACGCTCGGCATGATGTAGCCGCCGGCGCACATGCAGAAGGTGAACAGGTCGTGCGGGCCGTTGGCGACCAGCGAATAATCGGCCGCTCCCAAGCCGCTGCTCCAGCGGCGTCGGGCCGTACTGCACGCGGTTGACCGTCTCCTGCGGAGTGCTCGATGCGCACGCCCATCTGGAACGGCTTGGGCACCATCGGCACGCCGCGCGCAGCAGCATTTCGATAGGTGTCGCGGGCGCTGTGGCCGATGGCCAGCACGGCCACGGACGCCGGGACGTAACCCGAGGACGTCGCCAGGCCGCGCAGCCGGCCGTCGGCCAGGTCGAGGTCCTCGACGCGGCAGGAGAAACGCACCTCGCCGCCCAGCGCCTCGATGCGGCGGCGGAGGGCCTTGACCACGGCCGGCAGGCGGTTGCTGCCCAGGTGCGGCCGGGCGTCGTAGAGGATCGACGGCTTGCCCTTGCACTCGGCGAACAGTTCCAGCACGCGGCGCACGTCCGGGCCGGAGTTGCGGTAGGTCAGCTTGCCGTCGCTGAAGGTGCCGGCCCCGCCCTCGCCGAACAGGTAGTTGCTCTCCGGATCGAGCGGCCCGCCCGCGTCGAAGGCGCGGACGTCGCGGATGCGGTCGCGCACGGCTCGGCCGCGCTCCAGCACCAGCGGCCGATAGCCCTGCTCCGCCAGGAAGTACGCCGCCACCAGACCGCCGGGCCCGGAGCCGACGACCACCGGCCGATGCGTCAGCGGCCGCGTGCCGGGCGGCGGCAAGGTGAACGGCGTCTCCTGATAGACGTCGATGCGGGCCATGCCGTGGCGAACGCGGCGCGGCCAGGCGTGCCTCGTCCTCCGGCAGCGAGACCTCGGCGGTGTAGACGAACTGCAGAGCATCCTTGTTGCGGGCGTCGAGGCTCTTGCGGAGGATGCGCCAGCGGCCCAGAGCGGCGGAAGCGAGTCCCAGAATCCGCGCCAGGCGTTCGGGCAGGGCGCTCTCAGGCTCGTCCACGCTCAGGCGGACGTTGGAGATGCGCAGCGACATGCTCCGCTCGTGGATCGCGGAACGCGGATCGAAGAGATACGATCCACGATCCGCGCGCGGATGCGATTTACTTGCCCTTTTTGCCGACCAGCTGCGAGATTCTGACCGAGCCCAGATGCTTGCGGATCTGGTCGGCGCTCTCCTTGCAGATGGAGTCGAGCTTGCTGTTGAGGGGGCCGTTCTTCTTTTCGCCGCTGAGCGGGGCCAGACCACGGATCGGCCCATCGACGGCTTCGAGGATCTCCAGCAGCGAAATGTCGCTAGCCGGCTTGGCCAGGCGATAACCGCCGTTAGGACCCTTGATGGAGAGAAGCACGCGGGCCGACACCAGCGGCTTGAGCACCTTGAGCAGGAAGCGTTCCGGGATTTTCCGGGCCTTGGCGATGACGTGCGAGGCCACCGGCTCGTTGCTGCCCGAGTCCGCCATGTAGGCCACGGCGTGCAAGGCATAACTGGAAGCACGTGTGAGTTTCATAACAGCCTAACGGTCGTCCGTTTCCGGGCGACACCTACTCCTCTAGGGGAACGGGACGAAAAGGGAAAAGGCGATTCGCTCTGCAACGCTACCCGGCGTCTTGAGGGGTTGCACCCTACCGTCCACTCGGCATTGAGTGAAGGGGTCTAGATGAAGAAAGCCGTCTCACGGAGGGTCAGCAAGCGACGGCACAGCGTTACACCGATCCTTAATGTTGAATATAGTACGCCTTTGGGAGCTTGGCAATCCCACTTTCTTTACCTTAACGGGAAGAAAGCCTGTCCCCAACGGACGTTCGGCGCGAGCCAGGACGGCGGCTCGTTGTTCCGCCGCCGCGGCCCGGGCCGACTGGATGTCCTTGTCGGTGAACTTGACGCCGATGACGGCCGTGGTGGAGTATTCCTTGTCCTCGATTTTCATCAGGCCGCGGCGGACGCGCACCCGCCAGAACAGCGTCCCATGATACGGCTCCTTGACCTTCTCGCCTCGGTTCTCGCCGAAAAGGGTGAGCACCGCCCTGGGATCCTGACCGTCGGTGCAGACGAAGAATTCCTTCTCCTCACCGGGCTGGAGGAGTTCCGGCTCGAACGGCTTACGGCCCTGGACCCACTCGCGGCGCTCCTTCTTCGTGCCGCGCGGCAACCATTTGGCCGGTCCGCCGTAGAAACGATGGTCGCCGGCCTGCAGCTGGGTCAAGGGCGGGTCCATGCCGGCTTTCCAGTAGCGGTCGAAATAATTGTCCAGCGGCGCGAAGGCATACTCCGACGAGAGGTTTTTCATCGACAGATACAAGACCAGCGAATCGCCGGTGCAGGGTTCGGGCCTTTCGGCGCCTTCCACGAAGACGCTGACGCGCTGACGTTCCACCCGTGTGGGAGTCACTTGCAGCTCGCCGATGCGGATCGACTCTCCTCTTTTCTTGTCCAGCGCTGTGATCAAATGAGGCGGCAGCGGCGCGGTGGCGAATTTCGAGTCGTAGTGATAGACGCGGCTGACCTTCTTGCCTTTCTGGACGCCGGGATTGTCGCCTTCGTCGGGCATCATCTCGAAACGGTTGTGCAGTTTTTGCTCGAGCTCACGCTCATGCCTGTAGAGAAGGACGGCGAAGATGGTAATGACGATGGAATACAGCAGAAGAGGACTGAAGACGAGGATCAGGAACCAGGGCGTGCCGGACTCAGCGTGCCGGAGCGGCCGAGGAGCGGACGGAGCGGAGGGGCCGCCGAGCGACTCCGGCTCGGCGGGCGTTGCCGGAGGAGAGGGCGGCAACGCCTCGGTGATGGTGCCGGTCATCCAGGGCGCGTCGCTGCTGGCCGACGGGAGAATGGCTGTCCCGTCGTCGCGGAAGGGTGACGGCGGCGCCGCATCCGGCGGCCACAATGGCACGGTCGAGGTCACGGTCGGTTCCGGCAGGGGTTCGGGAGGTCGAACCGAGCTATCCGCCAGGGTCGGCGCGAGCAGGTCGAGAGGCGGCATCTCGATGCGCGGCGGCTCGGTGTGGCCGAACAGGTCGTCGCTGGGCGCGGGCGGCGAAAAGATGTCGTCGATGTCCGCGGCGGGGGTGGGCACGTGGATGATCGTCTCGCCCAGGCTGGGGGGAGGCGGAGCGGCTTCGGTCGGAGGTGGCGGCGCGATGACGACTTGCTGACAGTGCGGACAGCGCACCTGCTGGCCGATGAATTCGCTGACCACCCCCATTAGTTTGCCGCAATGGCCGCATTGAAAATGAATGGTCTGCATCATGGCTCCCTGTATGGTTGGGCGGTTCGTGACATCCGCGGCGCTTCGCCCATCGGTCCAACACCCTTTTCGCCTCGCGCGAACGACCCGACTCGGGACCAGGGCCGCTGCGGAGGCGTTGAACCCCGAAAGTTTTCATGCTTGGCGAGTTAACGCACCGATCTTTGCTCGAATCCGACCAGCCGCATGTTGTTCTTCGGCTGGGTTGCAGTACATGCTGATCCCGATATTGGCCAGCTGGAGCTTTTCCCTATCCTCAGCGGACTCCAGCCCCACGATTCGGAAAACGGCAACCTGAAGGGGCGGAGGCAGGTCGATGTACGGTCGATCAAACAGGAGCTTGGCGAAGGCGGCAAGTTCCGGCGGCAAGTTCCTCGGCTGGGGCGGTAAGTATCGCCCAAAGGCACTCGTCGTAAGCGGAACACGTTTGTTGAGCGTCCGCGACACTGAGGGAGCCAACCGGGCGTTGCCCATGTTGGATGACTTTGTCAGCGGCCGAACACAGCATGTTCATGGCCATCAACCCTCAACCCGATCCCGGCTCCCGACTATTGAGCCAGCCCCCACCAATCGACAGCCGACAATGTTGGGATCTCCGCTGCCCATCGGGCCGGACTGGTGCGGCAGGACGGCCAGCAGTGGCACGTCGAGTCGCCGGCGCAGCTCCTCGACATTCGTTTCCTCCGCCACGCCTTGCACCGGCGCGGTCGCCGTCACCACGACGCCGGCCAGTCGCAGACCGCGCCGCCGCGACGCCTCGACGGTCAACAGCGTGTGATTGAGTGTGCCGAGCGAGCGCCGCGTCACCACGATCAGTGGCAGGTCCAACTCACGCACCAGGTCGGCGACCGTCTCGCGCTCCGTCAACGGACACAGCAATCCGCCGACGCCCTCGACGAGCACCGTCATTCCACCGGCGGCGCGGCGGCGAACCGCCGCGGTCAAATCCTCCAGCTTCACGGAGGTCCCGGCGAGGCGAGCCGCCACCGGCGGCGCGGCCGGCGCGGCGAAGGTGAACGGCGTCACCGCCGCGAGATCCGCATCGCCGGCCGCCTCGGCGAGAAGGCGCGTGTCGTCGCTCCAGCGTCCCTCGGCGCCCGTCGCCACCGGCTTGCAGACGCGGAAGGAGCGTTGCTGGCGGCGCCAGAATCCGCGCCAGGCCGGCCGTCACGAAGGTCTTGCCGGCGCCGGTGTCGGTCGCGGTGAAGAACAGGCCACGCATCATCGGATCATCGCCTGGACGCAATTGTAAAGCACGTCGCCGAGACGGTCCAGCAGAGGCAGATCGATCGCCAGCGGCGGCATGACGACGACGACATCTCCCAGCGGCCGCAACAACACGCCTTGTTCGGCGCCAGCCGGCAAAACCGTGCGCCTATCCGCTCCTCGGCCGGGAAGCGCTCTTTCGTTCGCCGATCGCGCACCAGCTCGATGCCAGCCATCAGCCCCTTCTGTCGGACGTCGCCGACCACCGCGAAGTTCCGCAAGCGCACCAGGTGCGTCCGCAGTCGTTCGACCTTCTCCGGCAGCGCCGGCAGGCCGTCCGGCGCTTCCAGCAGATCGAGGCTGGCCAGGGCGACGGCGGCGCCGAGCGGGTTGCCGGTATAGGTGTGGCCGTGGAAGAACGTCCGGCCGGCCTCGGCAGGACCGAGGAAGGCATTGTAGACTTCATCGGTCGTCAGCGTCGCCGCCAGCGGCAGATAGCCGCCGGTCAAGCCCTTGGCCAAGCACAGGAAATCCGGAGCGACGTCTTCCTGCGTGCAGGCGAACATCGTTCCGGTGCGGCCAAAGCCGACCGCCACCTCGTCGGCGATGAGCAGCACCTCATGTCGCTGCGTCACTTCGCGGACGCGCCGCAAATAACCGTCCGGCGCCGTAATCATGCCGGCCGCCCCCTGCACCAGCGGTTCGATCACCACGGCCGCCAGCGTGTCCGCGTTCCGGCACACCAGGTCTTCCAGCTCGTCGGCGCAGTCCATGCGGCAGCGCGAGCGTTCCAGACCGAGCGGGCAACGATAGCAGTAGGGAGAGGGAGCGCGCACCGTCGGGAACAAGAGCGGGGCGAAAAGGTGGTGAAAGCGGGCCACGTCGCCGACACTGACGTCGCCGAGCGTGTCGCCGTGATAGGCGCCGTGCAGGGCGAGGAAGCGCGTCTTCTCCGGACGTGGGCGCGGGCATTGCCGCCAGTATTGAAACGCCATTTTCAGCGCCACCTCGACCGCCGTGGCGCCGTCGTCGGAATAAAAGACGTGATTCAACCCCGGCGGCGCCAGCTCGACGAGGCGGCGCGCCAGCCGGATGGCCGGCACGTTGCTGAGTCCCAGCAAGGTGCTGTGGGCCACGGCGTCGAGTTGCTCGCGCAGGGCGGCGTCGAGCTGCGGCACGCGATGGCCGTGGACGTTGCACCACAGCGAGGACACGCCGTCGAGATACTCCCGGCCATCCAGGTCGATGAGGAAGCAGCCGCGCGCGGCGGCGATGACGAGCGGTTTTTCGGCGGCGTAAGCCTGCATGGGCGTGAACGGATGCCAGACGTGCTCGCGGTCCCACTGTTCGAGCTGCTCGCGGCTGGGAATCATGTCGTTACTATAAAGGATAGGGGAAGCAACCTCTACCCGCCCATCTCCGTTTAGCCGCGACGCGCAGCGGAGCGCGGGTTGCTCCCGCGCTCCGCTGCGCGTCGCGGCTAAATAAACGCAGAGCAGGCAGGCGGAAATTACGGAACGGAAGAGCGATTCACCCTTGACAGTGGTTGGGGGTGCCACTACTTTAACACTCTTCGCTACGAAGGGATGAGGACGGCATAACGACGCGAGGAGTCAGCGGTGGCGGGCCAGAATTTTACGAGTGAACGCATCCGCATTCGGATGGAAGCCTACGATCACGAAGTGCTGGATCGCACCGCGCAGGAGATCGTGGACACGGCGGAAAAGACCGGCGCCATGGTGCATGGCCCGATTCCTCTGCCGACCCGCATCGAACGGTACACCGTGCTGCGGAGTCCGCACATTGACCGCAAATCGCGCGAGCAGTTTGAAATCCGCACGCACAAGCGTTTGGTGGACATTCTGCAGCCGACCGGCAAGACCATCGAAGCGCTCAACAAGGGTCTGAGCCTGCCGCCCGGCGTGGACATCAAGATCCGCGTCCTGGCCGGGACGGCCTCCTGAGCGCGGCCGACTCGTCTCGATCCATTGGCGTGCCGCGAAACGGTCCCTCGACTGGGGGATGCGTCGGGCCGAGTAATAGCGGCGACACGTTTGCGGACTGGCATTTCCTCCGAAGACGTTCGGAGGAGGGTTGAAACATGCTGACATTGAACGTTTACAATCGGCAGGGCGATTCGGTCGGCACGGTGCAGGTGGACCCCGACGAGTTCGGCGGCACCGTCAACAAGCAACTGCTGCACGACGTTGTCGTGATGCACCTGGCCAACCAGCGTGCCGGCACGCACTCGACGCTGCGGCGCGGCGAGGTGTCCGGCAGCACCAAGAAACTGTTCCGCCAGAAGGGCACCGGCAACGCCCGCGTCGGTCCCCGGCGCACCAACAAGCGCCGCGGCGGCGGCACCAGCAAAGGTCCGAAGCCGCGCGACTACGAATATCATCTGCCCAAGAAGGCCGTCCGCGCCGCCACCCGCATGGCCATCCTCAGCAAGTTCCAGGACAACGAAGCCCTCATCCTCGACGACCTGGCCCTGACCGAGATCAAGACCAAGCAGGTCGCCGGTCTGCTCAAGGCGCTGAAGCTGCAAGGCACGACTTGCCTGGTGGGCACCAAGGACTACGACAAAAACGTGTATCTGTCGTCGCGCAACATCCCGGAAGTCGAGGTGCTGCCGGCGTCGCAGTTCAACGCCTACACCGTGCTGCGGCAAAAACGACTGCTTTTGACCCGTGCCGCGCTGGACGAGTTGCGTCAAGGCAGTTCCAAGGCCAAGAGAGCGGAAGCGAAGTAAGGGGACCCGACATGGCCAACATCCGGGAGCGCACGCGCGGGCCGAAGCTGGAAGCGTACCAGATCATCATTCGCCCACTCATCACCGAGAAGGGCACGCACCAGTCGCAGCACAAGAGCGAGAAGCGCGAACACTGGGCGCCGGCGTACTCGTTCGAGGTCAATCCGTGGGCGACCAAGACCGAGATCAAGGCCGCCGTCGAGGAATTGTTCAGCGTGCGCGTGGACAAGGTTCGCACGCAGAATCGTCTGGGCAAGCACCGCCGCTACCGCTTCAAGATGGGTCGGTTGTCCAACTGGAAGAAGGCCATTGTCACGCTGCACCCGGACAGCCCGGTGATCGAGTTCTTCTAATAGCTCTCAGCGATCAGCGGTCAGCAATCAGCAAAACAAAAGCTGACCGCTGATCGCTGAGAGCTGACCGCTTTGAGGTGAAGCATGGGCATCCGCCAATACAAACCGACGACGCCGGGCCGGCGCCAGGGATCGGTCAGCGATTTCGCGGACATCACCGATCGCAAAAAGAAGCCGGAGAAGTCCCTGCTTCGGCCCAAGCCCAAGAAGGGCGGCCGCAACCATCACGGCATCGTTTGTACCCGCTTCCGTGGCGGCGGCCACAAGCAGAGGTATCGCGTCATCGACTTCAAGCGCAAGAAGGACGGCGTTTGGGCCACGGTCGTGGCCATCGAGTACGATCCCAACCGCTCGTCGCGCATCGCCCTGTTGCAGTACGAGGACGGCGAGAAGACGTACATCCTGGCCCCCGAGGGGTTGAAGGCGGGCGATCGCATCATCAGCGGTGAGGAGGATGTCGAGCCGCGCGTCGGCAACTGCATGCCGCTGCGGAAAATCCCGCTCGGCATGACGGTCCACAACCTGGAGATCCAGCCGGGCCATGGCGGACAGGTGTGCCGCAGCGCCGGCACCGGCGCGACGCTGACCGCCCGCGAAGGGCGTTGGGCCCAGATCACGCTGCCCTCCGGCGAAGTGCGGCGCGTCAGCTCGGAGTGCCGGGCGACGATCGGCGCGATCGGCAACGCCGATCACATGACCGTCAGCCTGGGCAAGGCCGGCCGCAAACGCTGGATGGGCCGTAAACCGCACAACCGCGGTACGTCGATGAACCCGGTCAGCCATCCGATGGGCGGCGGCGAAGGCCGCACCGCCGGCGGACGCCACCCGTGCAGCCCCACCGGCGTGCTCGCCAAGGGCGGCAAGACGCGCAAGAAACGCAAGCCGTCCAACAGCGCCATCATCCGCCGGCGCCGGCCGGGACCGCACTACGCCACGAGTTGATGTCCCGGTTTCGTGGACACTGGACACGATTGGGAAACGCCCTATAATTTTTACTTCCCGCCCGGAGGGAGCGATGAGCCGGTCTCTCAAAAAAGGCCCCTACGTGGACGAACGCCTGATCGCCAAGGTCGAGCGCAACCAGCGCACGGGCAACCGAGAGCCGATCAAGACGTGGTTGCGCGACTGCACGATCGTGCCCGAGTTCGTCCAGATGACGTTCCTCATTCACAACGGCAAGAACTTCCTTCGCCTGTACGTGACCGAGGACATGGTTGGCCACAAGCTCGGCGAATTTTCGCCAACGCGGATCTTCAAAGGGCACAGCGGCGGCAAGGGCAAGAAGTAATGGATCCCGGGGTGGAGCAGTGGTAGCTCGCCAGGCTCATAACCTGGAGGTCGCTGGTTCGAGTCCAGCCCCCGGAAATGACTTACGACAAATGAATGATGCCTGCGTGAAGCTTGGCGTGACAGTTATGGCACAGGCAAACGCACTTGGCTAATTCGGCGGCGAGACGAGTGAGAGAAATAGCCCGAGCATAGGCGTTGCCAATGCTGAATTCCTTCTTAGCTGGTTCTCGGTGGTGGAAGCTCAGGCAGCAAGGTTCTTTCTCTCCGCAGAGAGTACAGCCGCCCGCCTTGGCTTCGCTGATTCGTTGCTGAATCACCACACGAGCTTTGGCTTTGTTCATTTGCACAGCCCGGCGTTGGGCTTGTCGGTACTCCGGATCGGTTTGATAACGGATTCGCATGTATTCGGCTATCTTGGCGCGGCGGACGACAGGATCCTTGTAAGGCATGGGGAACCCTCCAAAATGGTTCCCCATAGTATACGCGGGACAGGGGTAAAGCCTACTAGCGAAAGCCGTGTGGCCTCGGCCGCATAACGGGTGGAACGACAGTCATGGAATACAAAGCCAGTCATCGTCATGCCGACATGTCGCCGCGGAAGATTCGGCCGTTCGCCACGCTCATCCGCGGCCGCTCCGCCGACGAGCGCTGGAATTGTTGCGCTTCCTGCCCAACAAGAGCGCGCGTCTGCTGGAGCAGGTGCTCAAGAGCGCCCTGGGCAACGCCGAGGATCGCGGCGCCCGCGACATCGACGACCTTGTTGTCATCGAGTCGTGCGTGGATGGCGGGCCGATCATGAAACGGATCATGCCGCGAGCGCGCGGTACGGCATACCCGATCAAACGGCGTTATTCGCACATTCGCGTGACGCTGTCGGACCTGGAAGAAACTGCCGGGACGTAAGACGAACCATCAGGCGGCGAGCAGGGGAAGCTTATGGGACAGAAGATTCGACCGACGGGCTTTCGTACCGGCATCATGGTCGATTGGCTGAGCCACTGGTACGCCAGCAAGCAGGACTTCTCGGACCTCCTCATCGAGGACACGAAGATCCGCAAGTTCGTCAAGAAGCGTTACGGCGGCTCGGGCATCTCGAAGATCCGCATTCAGCGGACGCGCGAAAAGGTGACGGTGTTCATTCACTCCGCTCGCGTCGGCATGATTATCGGCAAGAAGGGCCAGGAAGTCGATAAGCTCACCAAGGACCTGGAAAACCTGACCGGCCGCCACATCGAAGTCAAGACGATGGAGGTCAACCGGCCGGAGAGAGACCCGCAGTTGGTGGCGGAAGACATCCGCGAGCAGTTGCAGAAGCGGGCCAGCTTCCGGCGGACGATGAAGCGGGCCATCGACACAACGATGGAGGCGGGGGCCAAGGGCATTCGCATCCAGATGTCCGGCCGGCTGGGCGGCTCGGAAATGGCTCGGACGGAGAGCAGCATGGCCGGCAGCATCCCGCTGTCCACACTGCGGGCCAAGGTCGAATACGGCTTTGCCGAGGCCAGGACCGCCCAGGGCCACATCGGCATCAAGGTGTGGGTCAACAATGGCGATTACCTGTCGCCCGAAGAGCCGAGCGAGGCCGCTCCGCCGCCGCCACGCGGACGCGGACGCGGACCCAGACGCGGTTGAGCGAACCGAGCCGCGATCATCCGAGCCGCGACCGTCAGGGAGCGGTTGTTCCCGCTCCCTAACGGTCGCGGCTCGGACGGTCGCGGTTTCAGACAGAAGCGGAGGAGAACCATCATGCCCCTGATGCCGAAGCGGGTCAAGTTCCGCAAAACGCAGCGCGGCAAGGTACGCGGCAACGCCTGCCGCGGCAACACGGTCAGCCACGGCGATTTCGGTCTGCAAGCCATCGAGGGCGGCTGGCTCAGCGCCGAGGCCATCGAGGCCGGCCGTATCACCGCCACGCACTCGGTGCGTGGCGAGGGTCGGCTGTACATCCGCGTCTTTCCGCACAAGTCGGTGACGGCCATCCCCGCCGAGACGCGCATGGGCAAGGGCAAGGGCGAGCCGGAATACTGGGCGGCGGTCATCAAGCCGGGCATGATCCTGTACGAGATCGGCGGTCTGCCGGAGGCGGCGGCCCGCGACGCCCTGGCCCGCGTCGCCTACAAGATGCCGTTCCGCTGCCGTTTCGTGTCGCGGCGGCCGACTGTCGGACGATAACGCGAGGGAGAGGGACCGATGAAGCCGGCTGAATTTCGCGGCCAGAGCGACGAACACCTGGCCCTGACGCTCAAGGAAACCGTCAAGAACCTGTTCCACCTGCGTTTCCAGTCGGCCACCGAACGCCTGGAGACGCCCAGCGAAATCCGCAAGGCGCAAGCAAGACGTCGCCCGCATCAAGACCATCCAGCGCGAACGCGAGTTGGCCGCCCAGAAGACCGCCGAGGGAGCGAAGAGCAATGGCTGAGGCAAGCAGCAGCGAACCACGAGGCAAGCGGCGCGTTGAAGTTGGCGTCGTCACCAGCGATAAGATGAGCAAAACTCGTCGCGTCGAGATCCCGCGCCTGGTCAAGCATCCGCGTTACGGCAAATACATTCGCCGCCGCACCGTCTGCCACGTCCACGACGAAAGCAACGAGTCGCGCCTGGGCGACACGGTCGAGATCATGGAGACGCGGCCGCTGTCCAAGACCAAGAACTGGCGGCTGGTGCGCGTCGTGACCAAGGCGCCGGCGCTGCCGTCGCATCACCCAGAGCAGACCCCGGCGCCCGAGCCGGCGACGACGGGTTGATGAGCATTTACGTGTGATTGCCGCCCGTCGCTGGCGCTTCGGGCTGGGGTAGGTGGTGAATGAGAAGGATCGGATCGCGTCATGATTCAGATGTATACGTACCTGGACGTCGCCGACAACACCGGCGCCAAGGAATGCATGTGCATCAAGGTGCTGGGCGGCACGCGGCGGCGCTATGCCGGCCTGGGCGACGTCATCATCGCCAGCGTCAAGAAGGCCAACCCCGGTGGTGAGGTCAAGCCCGGCGACGTGGTGCGCGGCGTGGTCGTGCGCTGCAAGAAGGCGACGCGGCGCGCCGACGGCAGTTACGTCCGCTTCGACCGCAACGCCATGGTCATCATCGACGCCGAGGAGAACCCGCGCGGCACGCGCATCTTCGGCGCCGTGGCCCGCGAGCTGCGCGAGAGCGGTTTTGTCCGCATCGTCAACCTGGCGGCCGAGGTCGTTTAGCCGCGACTGCGCAGCGGAGCGCGCGCTCCGCTAAACAAGAGAGGCTTGCTCATGCATGTTCGCAAAGACGACTTGGTGGAAGTGATCGCGGGGGACGATGCCGAGAAGGGTCGGGCGCATCGGGTGCTGCGCGTCTTCCCCGAGGCCAACAAGGTCGTGGTGGAAGGCGTCAACCGCGTGTACAAGCACGTCAAGCCCAACCGCCGCAATCCGCAGGGAGGCCGGCTGTCCAAGGAGATGCCGATCTCGGTCTCCAACGTGCTGCTGTTCTGTCAGCACTGTCGTCGCGGCGTTCGTACCGGCCGGCGCTACGCCGCCGACGGCCACAAGGAACGCTACTGCAAGAAGTGCGGCGCTGGCCTGGGCGTCCTCAGCAAGCCCAACCCGAAGTACGCCAAGAAATCGTAAGCATCGAGATTGCTCGGTTGCGAAGTCCTATTGTGAGACGAGACGTGTCATGGCCCGCTTGCTGGATCGCTATCAGAAAGAAATCGTCGCCCACCTGAAGACCAAGTTGGGACGCGAGAACCTGCTCAGCCTGCCGCGCTTGCAGAAGATCGTCGTCAACATGGGCGTCGGCAAGGCGCTGCAGGACAAGAACCGCATGGAGCAGGCCGCCGAGCAGTTGTCGCAGATCACGGGGCAGAAGGCGCAGGTTCGCAAGGCCAAGAAGGCGGTCAGCGGCTTCCGTCTCCGCGAAGGCAACGAGATCGGCTGCCGCGTGACACTGCGTGGGCGGCGCATGTACGAGTTCCTCGACCGCCTCATCAGCATCGCCCTGCCGCGTATCCGCGATTTCCGCGGCGTCAATCCGCGCAGCTTCGACGGCCACGGCAACTACAGCCTGGGCCTGAGCGAGCAGCAGGTGTTCCCCGAGATCGATCCCGACAAGATGACGTTCGTGCAAGGCATGGACGTGACGTTCGTCACCAGCACCAACAACGACGACGAGGCCCGCGAACTACTGCGGGCCTTTGGCATGCCGTTCCGCGAAGCGTAACCAAAGTTCGGAGTTCTGAGTTCTGAGTGAAAACAAAACTCAGAACTCAGAACTCAGAACTCCGAACTCAGAACTGAGTGAAATATGTCGACCACCGCTGCAATTCGTCAAATTCAAGAAGCAGATGGCGAAGCTGAGTGCCAGCCGAAAGCCGGATGCGAAGGTCAAGATGCCGCCGCGCGAGCGCATCCGCATTCGTCTGCGCTGCAAGCTGTGCGGCCGGCCGCGGGCCGTGTATCGTAAGTTCGGCATCTGCCGCATCTGTTTCCGCAACATGGCCAGCGATGGCCTGATTCCGGGCGTCAAGAAAGCCAGCTGGTGAGGGCACACGGAACATGATGACTGATTCGTTAGCGGACATGCTGACCCGCCTCCGCAACGCCAACCGCATCGAGCGCTCGGCCGTGGACATCCCGGCCAACAAGCTCAAGATCGCCGTCGCTCAGGTGCTCAAGGAAGAAGGCTTCATCCTGGATTACCAGGTTGGCCGAATGCAGACCGACGAGCAGGGCAAGAAGGCGTTCCAGCAGGACCGTGACCTGAGCAAGCCGCACGCTCTGCTGCGCGTGTTCATGAATTACGGGCCGGAGGGCGAGCGCGTCATCCGGCACATCGACCGCGCCAGCCGTCCGGGCCGGCGCCTGTATCGCCGCTCCGATCAGCTCAAGCCCGTGCTCGACGGCCTGGGCATCGGCGTCATCAGCACCAGCAAGGGCGTCATGAGCGATCGCAAGGCCCGCGCCCAGCGCCTGGGCGGCGAACTGCTGTGTACGGTGTGGTAGGGAGGGCGTATCCATGTCTCGAATCGGCAAACAACCCGTGGCCATTCCCGCCGGCGTCAAGGTCCAGGTCGCCGACGGCAAGATCCACGTCGAGGGGCCCAAGGGGCAGAAGCTCGAGTTCCCCTATCATCGGCTCATCAAGGTCGAGTTGGACCAGGGAGGCAAAGCCGTCGTCGTCACACGGCCCGACGACGAGCGCTTCAGCCGGGCGCTGCACGGCCTGACGCGCAGCCTGATCGCCAACATGATCGAGGGCGTGACCAAGGGCTACATGAAGCGCCTCAAGATCGAGGGCATCGGCTACCAGGCGACGGCCAAGAACAAGGGCGTCGAACTGACGGTCGGTTACGCCAACCGCGTCCTGATGGTGCCCCCGGACGGCGTGACGGTCGAGGTGCCCGACCAGACGACCATCATCGTCAAGGGCGCCGACAAGCAGAAGGTCGGCCAGTTCGCCGCCGAGGTGCGGCACGTTCGGCCGCCGGAACCGTACAAGGGCAAGGGCATCCGCTACGAGAACGAACAGGTCCGCCGCAAGGAAGGCAAGTCCTTCACCAGCGGCGGCTGAGCGAGGCGACCATGAATGCACAGAAGCTCAAACAAGTGCGGCGACTGCGGCGACGCAATCACGTTCGCCGCCGCATCGTCGGCACGGTCGAACGGCCGCGCCTGTCGGTCTTTCGCAGCTCCAAGCACATTTACGCCCAGCTGATCGACGACCTCAACGGCCGTACCCTGGCCGCCGCTTGCAGCCTGTCGCCGGAGGTCCACAAAGACCTGCCTTACGGCGGCAACCTCAAGGCCGCCAAGGCGGTCGGCAAACGATTGGCCGAGGTCGCCAAGGAGCACGGCATCACCAAGGCCGCCTTCGATCGCGGACACTATCGCTATCATGGCCGCGTCAAGGCGCTGGCCGACGCGGCCCGCGAAGGCGGATTGCAATTTTAAGTTCTGAGTTCTGAGTTCTGAGTTCTGAGTGAAAAAACCTCGGAGCGCAGCACTCAGAACTCAGAACTCGAGAACTCAGAACTGAGAGTGGGACATGGCCAGAGATCGTGGAGAAGGACGAGCGGACGGGATGGAAGATCGCGTGGTGAAGATTCGCCGCTGCGCCGCCGTGGTCAAGGGCGGCCGGCGCTTCAGCTTCAACGCGCTGGTCGTCGTCGGCGACAAGAAGGGCCGCGTCGCGGTCGGCTACGGCAAGGCCAATGAGGTGCCGCCCGCCGTCGAGAAGGCGACCAAGGACGCCCAGGAGACGATGAAGCGACAGAAGCGCTTCTCGCTGCGCGGCGACACCATCCCGCACCGCGTCATCGGACGGTTCGGCGGCAGCCGCGTTATCATGGTGCCGGCCGGTCCCGGCACCGGCGTCAAGGCCGGACCCGGCGTCCGCGACGTGCTCGAAGTCTGCGGCGTTCACAACATTTTGACCAAGGTACACGGCAGCAGCAATCCCATCAACCTGGTCAAGGCGACCATCGCCGGCCTGATGCTGCTGCGGACGCGCGAAGAAGTGGCCCGCTTGCGAGGAGTGACTCTGTAATGGACCTTAGCCAGGTACACGTTGGCGTTCACAAGCTGCGCAAGAAGAAGCGCGTCGGCCGCGGCGTCGGCAGCGGTCACGGCAAGACCGCCAGCCGCGGCAGCAAGGGCCAGTGGGCCAGCGCCGGCGCCAAGAAGCCGGCCGTCATGTTCGAGGGCGGACAGATGCAACTGTTCCGCCGCATCCCCAAGCGCGGTTTCAGCCACGCCACCTGGGACAAGAAGTACCACGTCGTCAACGTCGGCGATCTCGACCGCTTCAACGACGGCGAGACCATCGATGCCGAGGCGCTGCGGAAAACTGGGCTAGCCAAGGGACCGGCCGATGGGGTACGAATTCTGGGGACGGGCGAATTGACCAAGAAGCTCACGGTTCGGGCGCACCACTTCTCCAAGTCCGCTCAGGAGAAGATCGTCGCTCGCGGAGGCACGGCCGAGGTCATTCCGCCGCCCAAGAAGCCGAAACGAAACAAGATGAAGCCGCGGACGAAGAAGGACGCCTAGAAGGGCCAAACCTATTAACCACAGAGGAACACAGAGGAACACGGATAAATTAATGAATGTTTTCATCCGTGTTTATCCGTGTTCCTCTGTGGTTAATGTTTGCTGGGCGGCCTCAAGGAGTTGAGCATGAACAAGCAAAATCCCTACCTGATCGGCGCGGCCGCCATCGCCGTCCTGTTTCTTCTCTTATCGCTGATGATGAGCTGGCAGCAGGCCGCCGTCGTCACCGCGATCGCCGTGGTCGTGGCCTTCCTGCTCTATCGCGGCAAGGTCAAGGCCATCTTCACCATCCCGGAACTGCGGCAAAAGATCCTGCTGACGCTGCTGTTTTTGGCCATCTACCGCATCGGCTTCTCGATCCCGCTGCCCTTCGTCGATCAGCGCAAGATGACGCAGGCGATGGGCGCCGGCGGCGCCCTGGGCAACGTGCTCAACTTCGTGTCCATGTTCTCCGGCGGCAACCTCAGCCATGCCACCGTGTTCGGCCTGGGCATCATGCCGTACATCTCCGCGTCGATCATCTTCCAGCTCCTCGGCGCCGTCTATCCGCCGCTGGAGAAATTGCAAAAGGAAGGCGAGAGCGGCCGCAAAAAGATCAACGAATACACGCGCTACGCCACCGTCATCATCTGTCTGTTCCAGGCATTCATGTACGTGCAATTCATCATGGGTTCGCCGCAAGCGGGCAAACAGGGCTGGGGCTTGCCCGAGTACGATTCCTGGCCGGCCTGGTTGACGATGGTCGTGACCATGACGTGCGGCACGATTTTCCTGATGTGGCTGGGCGAGCAGATCGACGAATACGGCATCGGCAACGGTATCAGTCTCATCATCATGGCCGGTATCGTGGCCCGCATCCCGGCGGCGACCTCGACGTTGTTCTTCGAGAACGGACACTTCAAGGATTCGGTGTTCACGCTGGGCGGCGGCGGTGGCGGCGGCCGCGACATGAGCTTCGAGAAGCTGGTGGTGCTGGTCGTGTTGTTCGTCACAGTGGTCATCGGCGTGGTGGCCATCACCAAGGCGCAGCGGCGCATCAAGACACAGTCGGCCAAGCACGTTCGCGGCCGTCGTGTCTTCGGCGGCACCAGCCAATGGCTGCCGCTGCGCGTCAATCAGGCCGGCGTCATGCCGGTCATCTTCGCCAGCAGCTTGCTGGTGCTGCCGTTCTTCGTCTTCGGCGCCGTCGCCAACGCCACCGACTGGCGCTGGGCCCGCATCCTGCAAGAGACGTTCGAGCGCCAGGGCTACTGGTACACCATCATGTTCATCGCCCTTATCTACGTCTTCTGCTATTTTTGGACGGCCATTATCTTCAATCCCAAGGACATGGCCAACAACCTGAAGGACTACGGCAGCTTCATCCCCGGTTATCGGCCGGGCAAGCGGACGTCGGAATACCTCGAGCGCGTGATGATCCGCATCACCTACGTCGGGGCGGCGTTCCTGGCGGTCATCGCCGTCATTCCGACGCTCATCACCAATACGATGAACGTCGATCCCAACGTGGCCAGTTTTTACGGCGGGACCGGCCTGCTGATCGTCATCAGCGTGGCCCTGGACCTGGTGCAGAAGATCAACAGCCACCTGGTCATGCGCAACTACCCCGGTTTGACCGAGGATTGAGCCGCTCGCGGCAGAGGGCCCTTTATGCGTCTCATTCTTCTCGGTCCGCCCGGCTGCGGTAAAGGGACGCAGGCCAAGCTGCTGTCCCAGCGCGAGGGGATGGAGCACATCGGCACCGGCGACATCCTTCGCCAGGCCATCCGCCAGCAAACGCCGGCCGGCCGCCGGGCACATCCCTTCGTGGAATCCGGGCGCCTCGTCCCCGACGACCTGGTCAACGACGTCGTTGCCGAGCGCTTCAAGCGCGACGACCGCCCCGACCATTTCGTCATGGACGGTTATCCTCGCACGCTGGCGCAGGCGGCGGCCTTCGACCAGGTGCTGCGGCAGCAGTTTCTCGACCTGTCGGCCGTCATCCTGCTGCAAGTGGAAGACGAGGAAATCATCGGCCGGGTCAGCGAGCGCTGGAGTTGTCCCAAGCCGGGCTGCAAGGCGACCTACCATACCGTGAGCAATCCGCCGAAGGTGCTCGGCGTCTGCGATTACTGCGGCACGCAGCTCGTCCAGCGCGAAGACGATCGGCCGGGGACGGTGCGGGCCCGCCTGGTGGTGTATCATGGCAATACCGAGGCGCTGGTCGGACACTACCGCGCGCAGAGGTTGTTGCACGAGGTTGCCGGACACGGCCCGATCGAGGAAGTGTACGCGAACATCATCAAGGTTTTGAAGCGCCAGGCGGGGCCGAAGTGTTAAGGTCGTTTTTCCCTCAGAAGCCGGAACTGAAGTCACCGCGCGAGATTGGCCTGATGCGCGCGGCCGGCAAGATCGTGGCCGAGGCGCTGCGCCTGTGCCGAGAGTTGGCGAAGCCGGGCGCGAAGACCATCGAGTTGGACCAGGCCGTCGAGGCGCTGTACACCGCGCGGAGCGCTGCCGCTGTTCAAGGGCTACCCTGGCCGCGTGCCGTTCCCGGCGGTGACGTGCATCTCGGTCAACGAGCAGGTGGTCCACGGTATCCCCGGTCAACGGGTCATCCGCGATGGCGATCTGCTCAAGATCGACACCGCCTGCAAGCTCAACGGCTGGTGCGCCGACGCGGCGATCACCCTGGCGGTCGGCGAGGTCAGCGCCGAGAAGCGGCGGTTGGTCGCGGTCGGCGAACAGGTGCTGCGGACGGCGATGGTCGAGATGGGCCGGCGCAAGTGGTGGTCGGAGGTGGCCGGTCAGATGCAGCGCGTGGCCGAGTCGGCCGGATTCAGCGTGGTGACGCAGTACGTCGGCCACGGCATCGGCCGCGTCATGCACGAGAACCCGCAAGTGCCCAACTTCGTCAACCGCGACCTGCGCAAACACGATTTCAAGCTCGACGAAGGGCTGGTGCTGGCCGTCGAGCCGATGGTCAACATGGGCCGCGCCGATACCGATACGCAGCGCGATCACTGGACGGTGGTGACTCGCGATGGTCTGCCGAGCGTCCACGTCGAGCATACCCTGGCCGTGACGCGCGACGGCGTGTATGTCGTCACGGCGGACGAGGAGATGATGGTGCCGCGCGGTTAGCCGCAAGCGGCTCCCCTTGCCGCTGGGGCGCGGGATTGCTATAGTTACGCTTTCCTACTCCGGCATAAGAGTTGCGGTTGGGAGTTGACCATGAAGGTTCGAGCGAGTGTGAAGCGCATCTGTGAGAACTGCAAGCTGGTGCGGCGGCACGGCAAGCTGCTGGTGATTTGCAGCAATCCCCGTCACAAGCAGCGCCAGGGCTGAGCGAGGAGATCCACCATGCCGCGTATCCTGGGTGTTGACCTGCCCAACGACAAGCCGACGCACATCTCGCTGCGTTACATCTACGGCGTGGGTCCGACGCTGGCCCTGCGCCTGTGCGAGCAGGCGCGCGTCGATCCGCTGCGTCCGGCCAAGAACCTGAGCGATGAAGACATCGCGCGCCTGGCGACCATCTTGGACCGCGAATACACTGTCGAAGGCCCGCTGCGCCGTCAGATTCAGCAAAACATCGCCCGCTTGAAGGACATTCAGTGCTACCGCGGTTTCCGGCACCGTCGCAGTCTGCCGGTTCGCGGTCAGCGGACGCGCACCAACGCCCGCACCCGCAAGGGGCCGCGCAAGACCGTGGCCGGCAAGAAGGGCGTCAAGGAAATGCGCGGGTAACGGAGACCGAGGCACAGGGAGATTCGCATCCGTGGCCAAGAGCAAGAAACGCAAGCAGCGTCGCAACGTCAGCCGGGGCGTGGCCCACATCAAGGCGACGTTCAACAACACCATCGTCACCATCACCGACACCAACGGCGATACCCTGTGCTACGCCTCGGCCGGGACAGTCGGCTTCAAGGGCAGCCGTAAGAGTACGCCGTTCGCCGCCCAGCGCGCCGCCGAGGTCGCCGCCGAACGGGCGACGAAGTTCGGCCTTAAAGAGGTCGAGGTTCGCGTCAAGGGTCCGGGTTCGGGCCGCGAGTCGGCCGTCACCGCCTTGCAGGCCGCCGGCCTGAACATCAAGGCCATTGAAGACGTCACGCCGCTGCCGCACAACGGCTGCCGGCCGCCGAAGAAACGCCGCGTCTAAAATAAGTTCTGAGTTCTGAGTTCTGAGTTCTGAGTGCAATACCTCAAGGACTTCGTACTCCGAACTCAGAACGGAGTGGAATACTCAGAACTCAGAACTCAGAACTTTCTATGGCACGCACGATTGATCCAGTCTGCAAACTTTGCCGCCGCGAAGGCATCAAGCTTTTCCTCAAGGGCAGCCGCTGCGAGAGTCCCAAGTGCGCCATCGAACGGCGCAACGTCGCTCCGGGCATGCACGGCTATCGCCGCGGCAAGCCGAGCGAGTACGGCACCCGCCTGCGCGAGAAACAGAAGCTCAAACGCTTTTACGGACTGCTGGAGCGCCAGTTCCGCCGCTATTTCGAGCTGGCCTCGCGCTCGACGGAGAACACCGGCGAGGTGCTCTTGACCCTCATGGAACGCCGCCTCGATAATGTGATCCATCGGCTGGGCTTCGCGCCCAACCGAGCGTCGGCCCGCCAGCTGGTGACGCACGGCCACGTCCAACTCAACGGACGGGCCTGCAACATCCCCAGCCTGCTGGTCAAGGCCGGCGATACCGTGACGATCAAGAGTCGGCCGCGCAGCCTGCAACTGGTCAAGCTCAACCTGCAAGACAATCCGCCGCCCGCGCCCGATTATCTGCAACGAACCGGCACCGAGCCGCCCGAGGGCCGCATGAGCCGGCTGCCCACGCGCGGCGACGTCGATCCACGCATCCAGGACATCCGCGAACAATTGATTATTGAGTTCTGCTCCCGATAACCGCTGGAAAAAGGGGTCAGGGGTCAGGGGTCAGGGGTCAGAGAAAACCGAGCTGTGTTTTTCTGACCCCTGACCCCTGACCCCTGACCCCTGTGGAGAAAATGGAACATGCGTATTCGATGGCGTGGCTTGGAGCTGCCCAACCGCGTGGCCAGCGATCGCTCAACGCTGACCGATACCTACGGCAAATTCACCGCCGAACCGTTCGAGCGCGGCTTCGGCGTCACCGTCGGCAATAGCTTGCGCCGCATCCTGCTGTCGAGCCTGGAAGGCAGCGCCGTCACCCGCGTCAAGATCCAGGGCGTCCAGCACGAGATCAGCACCATTCCCGGCGTCGTCGAGGACGTCACCGACATCATCCTCAACATCAAGAGCCTGGTGGTCCGAAACGCCAGCGATTCGCCGCGCACCCTCCGTATCGAACGGCACGAACGCGGCGTCGTCAAGGGCGCCGACATCATCACCGATCAGGACGTTGAAATCATCAACCCCGACCACATCATCGCCACGCTGACCGACGATGTGCCGTTCGTGGTCGAGATGCGCGTCGAGAACGGCCGCGGCTACCGCATGGCCGAGGAGAACGTCGAGCTGGAGCGCGAGATCGGCGTCATCCCGGTCGATTCGAGCTTCTCGCCGGTCGTTCGCGTCAAGCACGAGATCGAGGACACGCGCGTCGGCCAGCGCACCAACTACGACAAGCTAATTATCGAGATCTGGACCAACGGCACGGTGACGCCGCAGATGGCACTGGTCGAGGGCGCCAAGATCCTGCGCAAGCACCTCAACCCATTCATCCAGTACGCCGAGCCGGGACCGGAAATCAGCATGGAGGACAAGGGCGAACTGGGCGCGGGGGGCGACCAGGTCGATCACGAACTGGAACGCAAGCTGAACATGAGCCTGGCCGAACTGGAGTTGTCGGTTCGGGCGACGAACTGTTTGGAATCCGAGGGGATCACGACAGTACGCGACCTGGTCATGCGTGGCGACGATGAGCTGCTGGAAGTGCGCAACTTCGGCGAGACGACGCTGAAGGAAGTCAAAATCAAGCTGGAGGAGCGCGGCCTGCACCTGGGCATGAAGCTGCCGGCCTCGCTGCGGCGCTGACACAGTTGTCAGTTGTCAGTTGTCAGTTGTCAGTAAATGATTGCTGGCGGTTGGCTCCCGACAACTGACAACTGACAACTGACAACTGACAACTGACAACTGCTATGAGACACCTGAAAGCCGGTCGCAAACTGGGCCGTAACGCTTCGCATCGCCTGGCCCTGATGCGCAACCTGACGCGCAGCCTCATCGAACACGAGCGGATCATCACCACGGTCGAAAAGGCCAAGGAACTGCGGCCGTTCGTCGAGAAGCTGATTACGCTGGCCAAGAAAGGACTGGCCAGCGGCGACCCCATCAAGGGCGTGCATGCCCGCCGCCTCGTCCGGGCGCGCCTCGGCTCGGTCGCCAAGGTGCCGTTCTACGATGAGAAGGGCAAGCCGACGGACGACTCGGTCCTCAAGAAGCTATTCAAGGAGATCGCCCCTCGCTTCGCCGATCGGCCGGGCGGTTACACGCGCATCATCAAACGACACGAGCGCCGCCTGGGCGATGCCGGCCGCACGGCATTCATCGAACTGCTCAAAGAGGGCGAGACCAAGGTCCAGAGCCGGGCGCCGGCCCCGGCGCCGCGCGTGACGGAGCCGACGCCGCCGCCGCCGCCCGTCCAGGCTCCCGAGGCGAGTACGCAACCGGAGGCGCCTCCTCCGCCGCCGCAGGAACCGGCGCCGCCGGCGAATCCGCCTTCCGCGTAACTCCTATCACTCCCGACCTCATTTCGCCGCGACGCGCAGCGGAGCGCGGGTTTGTCCCGCGCTCCGCTGCGCGTCGCGGCGAAACGGAAAGTGCATTTCGCGTTGACCCCATGCACCCCTCCGCGGTATGGTCCCGCGCCGCCCGATGGAGTGGGACGGAGGTTGGCTCAAGCAGGAGGGGAGACGATGGGCGCGGGACGTGTACTGGGAACGATGGCCCTGCTGCTGGCTCTGACGCCGGCCGGCGAGGCGCAGACATGTACGCTGGCCGAGACCGTGCAGGCCGGCGATTGCTTCACGATCCAGCTCGACATGAAACTGTCCGGCGAAATGCGCATCCGCAAGGATGACAAGACGATCCCTCTCAAGCTCGAAGCCGTCGCCGGCCACGAATATCCCGAGCGCATCCTGGCCGTCGCCGCCGGCGGCAACGTGCAGAAGACCGCTCGCCTCTACCTGTCGGCCAAAGCGACCATCGCCGTCGGCGCCGATTCCGTCGAACGCAGTCTGCGCCCGGAGCGCCGGCTCTTCGTGGCCCAGCGCTACAAGGACCAGGGGCTGGTCTATTCGCCGTCGGGCGCGCTCACCCGTGCGGAACTGGACCTGACCGCCGGCCACTTCGACAGCTCCGCCGTCACCGGCATTCTGCCCGGCAAGGCGGTGGCGGTCGGCGAGACCTGGAAGATACCCGCCAACGTGGTGCAGGCGCTGTGCAACTTCGAGGGGCTGACCGAGCACACCCTGACGGGCAAGCTCGAATCCGTGACGGCCGACGCTGCTACGTTTCGCCTAACCGGCACCGCCGCCGGCATCGACCTGGGCGCCATCGCCAAGCTGAAGATCGAGGCCGTCGGCCGCTTCGACCTCAAGATGAAACGGCTGGTGTCGCTGGAGTGGAAGCAAAAGGACGAGCGCGACCAGGGGCCGGTCAGCCCCGTGACGGTCGTGGAATCGACCACCTCGCTGAAGCGGCAGCCCATCGAGCAGCCCGACGCCCTGTCGGACGTGGCCCTGGTGTCGGTGCCGTCCGACGAGACGCCGCCGGCGCCGCTGACGCAACTCGACTACCGCGATCCGCAGGGCCGTTTCTCCTTCCTGCACCCGCGCGAGTGGCACGTCACGGCGCAGGGGAAGGAACAACTCATTCTGCGTTACATGGAGCGCGGCGACTTTATCGCCCAGCTGACCCTGACGCCGTGGAAGAAGGCCGAGAAGGGCAAGCACCTGACGGCGGAGGAATTCAAGGAGGCCATGAACGACACGGCCGGATGGGAGCCGGAGAAAGAACTGCAAGCCGGCGAGGTGCCGGCCGACAACGGCCGTTGGATTTATCGCTTCTCGACCCTGGGCCAGATGGACGGCGTGACCGCAGTGCAGAACTTCTACCTCGTGGCCACGCCCGAGGGCGAGCAGATGATCCTCGTCTTCACGATGACGCCCAAGCAGGTCGAAAAGCTCGGCGCCCGCGATCTGTCGCTGGTCGGCAGCCTGGAAATCCCCGCCTCAACCAAGTGAATTTTCCGTTGGGCCGCGCCAGCGGAGCGCTCCGCTGCGCGTCGCGGCTAAACGGAGGACTTCACCCTTGCGGGTCGAAGCGGTGGGCGAGTCGTCGGCTGTTGATGTCGAGAGCTTCGAGGATTTGCAGGACGGGTTCGGTGGAGATGCCCCAGGTCTGGGCCCAGCAGATGATGTCGAGGTTTTCCTGGCCGGACTTGAGGCGGTCGAGGATGCGGTCGAGTAGCAGCGTGTTGTCGTGGAATTTTTTTTGCAGCAGTCCGAAGTCGCCGCGGTCGAGTTCCACCCAGAAGCGCTTGCCTTGCAGATGTTCCAGCCAGCGCGCCCTCAGATAGCCCCACCAGTGACACTGGACCCAGCGGCGGATGGCGGCCTCACCCAGGTCGCAGCCGGCCTTCTCGCTCTCAATCCATTTGTAGCGCAAGGCTTCTTGCTCGCCCTCGGCATACACGCTGGATTTTTCCACCGGTCTCTCCCCTGTTACGTCCGTCCCCATCGGTTGATACAGGTTCGCATTCATCCAGGTAGGCTCAATCCTTTCATTTTATCCTAACGCCGTCCGCCGCGGCGTGCAAGCGCAGACCCGGCCTGGCGCACCGCCTGGGCGATCCGCGCAGCCTGGATAAAGCGAGAATGCCGAATGCAAACCTGTCTTACCTCCCGCATGGGACGTGAAGGATCACCGCGCCAGGAAGCCGCCATCGACGATGAATGTTTGTCCGGTGATGTAGCTGCCGGCGTCGCTGGCCAGCAGCAGGGCGGGGCCGACCAGCTCGCGCGGATCGCCCCAACGGCCCACGGCGGTGCGATCGGCAAAGACCTTCTTTTCCGCCTCCGACAGTACCGACGCCGGCAGGTCAGTGAGGAAAGGGCCGGGGGCGATGCAGTTAACGGTGATACCGAAGGCGCCGAGGTCGAGGGCGCTGCGCGGGCCAGGCCGAGCAGGGCCGACTTGGTCGCCGAGTAGATGTTCCGCTTCTCCTTGGAAATGAAACCCTGGATCGAGGAGATGTGGATGATGCGGCCCCAGCGTCGCGCCTTCATCTGCGGCACCAGGGCGCGGGTCAGGACCATGACCGAGTTGAGGTTGATTTCGAGTACCTCGTCCCAGACCTCGTCGCTGATCTCGTCGATGGCCTGCGGCTTGTTGGTGCCGGCGTTGTTGATGAGGATGTCCACCCGGCCCATCTGCTCCAGGGCGGTGCGCGCCAGCCGCACCACTTCCTCGCGCCGGCTCATGTCGGCGACGACGAACCGGCCCTGGCGTCCGGTGCCCCGGAGGATGTCGTCCAGGGCGGTGCGCAGCTCGTTTTCGTGCCGGCTGGAGATAAGGATGTCCGCGCCGGCCTCGGCCAGCCCACGGGCCATGGCCTTGCCCAGTCCCTTGCTGCCGCCCGTCACCAGGGCCACCTTGCCGGTCAAGTTGAAGAGGTCCAGGGCCATGTGCGATCCTCCGCGATGCGGAATGCGGTCTCGAAGTCACCGTGTCGTCACTATAGGGAATTGGATTCGGTTGGCCGCTTGCTCTTGACGTGCCCAGCAGTCGTGGCTATCGTCCTGCACCTTCACGCGGAAGATAGTCAAGACT
Source organism: uncultured Planctomycetota bacterium (assembly GCA_963849325.1). Taxonomy (GTDB): domain Bacteria; phylum Planctomycetota; class Planctomycetia; order Gemmatales; family Gemmataceae; genus JAJPHU01. Next base: position 140,398 of record CAWKHF010000002.1, read on the forward strand.
CCGACAAGGATGCGAGTCATGCGTCGTTGCTGGGCCGTGGTGATCGCCCTGGGGCTGGGGGCGCTGGCGGGCTGCTTCAGCAGTCCGGCGGAGCGCTCGACCTCTCGGCTGCACGCACCGCCGCCGGCCGGCCTCGTTGGCGAGGACGTCGTCTTCATGGACGTTTCCATCCTGGAAAGACCGCCCGGCGATCCGTTCCTCAATGGCGAGCTGTGGAGCGAGGCCGACGAGCAGGCCGTTCGCGCCGACGGCGGCGAGCAGGCCGTCACCCTCGAGCGCAAGACCGAGCTGGGACAGAACGGCTTCCGTGCCGGCCAGGTCAGCGGTCTGTTGCCGCCGGCCAAGCTGCAAGATCTGTTGCTGTCCAAATATAACTTGCAGCACTACCGCGTGGAGATGCACGCCAGCCACGAAACGACCGTCGCGCTCGGCCCGCTTTGGCCGCACTGTCGCTGCCGTCTCTCTCGCGAGGACCAGGCGGCGGCCGTCGATCTCCCGAAAGCCCAGTGTCTGCTCGAAGTGGTGCCGTCCCTGGCCGACGATGGCCGTATTCGCCTGCGCTTCACGCCGCACGTCAAGCATGGCGAGGTGAAGACGGCCTTCACGCCGCTGCGCGATGCCGCCGGCGTCCTGCGCCTGGGGCAAGCAGGAACAACAGCCCGAAGAGGTGTACTCCTGGCTGAGTTGGACCGTCACCGTGGCGCCGAATGAATACGTGGTGATCGGCACTCGTCTGGACAGGGGCGAGACGCTGGGCGAGCAGTTTTTCTTCTCCGGCGAAGAGACGCCGCCAGTGCAGCGCTTGCTGGTCCTGCGCACGGCCCACGTGCCGACGCCTAGCGGACCCGGCGACGAGACGCCGAGCCGTTCGCCGCCCCTGGCGCTGTGCGCGAGCATGACCGCCGCGCGCGGCTACGGCGAATAGCAGAGTATCGTGAGGCTTTCCATCCCCGTTGGCCCCCTTCCCTCCTTTGCCGCCGACCGATAGGGTGATGGAAGACCCGTCGCCGAGGTTCCCTAGCCGAAAGCCGCAAGTCGATGACCGAGGTCGCTGCTCTGCCGGCGGTGCGTCTGAAGATCGCCCGCCGTTCCTCGCATCCGTGGATCTTCCAGAAGATGGTCGAGAAGCCGGCGACGCGCCTGCCGCCGGGAAGTGTCGTGGACGTGGTCGATCGGGATGGCCAGTGGGTCGGCCGCGGTTTTTACAACGGCCATTCGCGCATCACCCTGCGCGTGCTGAGCAGCGATCCGGCCGAGACGATCGACGATGCTTTTTTCGCTCGCCGCATCGGCCGGGCCGTGGCCCTGCGCCGCGACGGACTCGGACTCGATGCCGTCACGGATGCGTACCGCCTCGTCCATTCCGAGGGCGACGGCCTGAGCGGTCTGGTGGTCGATCGTTTTGGCCCGCTGATCGTGCTGGAGTTTTTCGCCGCCGGCATGTATCGCTTCCGGTCGGCCATCACGTCGGCCCTGGCGAATCACTTCCCCGACAGCCGTTTCTACTGGTTCGCCGAGGAGCACGTTCAGAAACAGGAATCGTTCGACTGCCGCCCGGCGGACGTGCCCGCGCCGGAGGTCATTGTCGAGCATGGCGTCCGCTTCCGCGTCGTCCCCGGCAGCAAGCACAAGACCGGCTTCTTCCTCGACCAGCGCGACAACCGGCATCGGCTTGCCTCGTTCTGCAAGGACAAGCGCGTCCTCGATCTGTGCTGCAACAGCGGCGGGTTCGCCGTCTACGCCAAGGCGGCCGGCGGCGCCGACGAGGTGGTCGGCGTCGATCTCGACGAGCAAGCCCTGGCGTTGGCCCGTCAGAACGCCGGGCTGAATCAGGCGCGGGTGCGCTTCGTGCAGGCAGACCTGTTTCCCTGGCTGCGCGACATCCTCGCCACGGGGCAGCGCTTCGACGTGGTTGTCCTCGACCCGGCCAAGCAGACGCGCGACCGCGAAGAGGTCTCGTACGCCCTGAAGCGTTACCTGGACATGAACCGCCTCGCCTTGCAGGCGGTGGCGCCGGGCGGCATCTTCTTGACGTGCTCCTGCACCGGCCTGGTGAGCGAGGCCGACTTTCTCGATACCGTTCGCCGCGCCGCCTGGCAGGCGGGACGCAGCGTGCAAGTGCTGCGGGTCGCCGGCGCGGGAGCCGACCATCCGTTCTTGCTGCACGTCCCGGAAGGGCGCTATCTGAAAGCGGTGTTTTGCCGGGTGGAAGAGGTGAAAGCGCCCCCGACGAGTTGACGCTGCACAGTTTCCCCACCAGCCTGGAGCGCCAGCGACGGGTTGTTGTAACCCGTCGCTGGCGCTCCGGGCTGGTGGGGAAAGAGTCCCTCACCCGGCGTTCTCCGTCGGCGGAGGCTGCGTGCTGACGGCGGGGGGGCTGGACTGCCGTTCGTAATCGCTGACCTTCTTGTGCAGCGTATTGCGGTTGATGCCCAGGCGCTTGGCGGCCGTCACCTGCACGCGGCCACAGCTGATGAGCACCTGCTCGATCAATTCGCGCTCGACCGTGCCGACGATGCGTTCGTTGAGCGTGCCGTCGGGAAGGGTCTGAATGCCGACCTGGACCAGTTGTTGAATGAGGCTTTGCAGGTCGGTGCCGCCGCGCGCGCGGGCGGTGCGCCAGCGCCGCGCTCGCCTGCCCCGGCGGCGTCAGCAATTCCGGCGTCAGAGGGCCGCCGTTGGCCAGCACCACGGCCCGCTCCATGTAGTTCTCCAGCTCGCGCACGTTGCCCGGCCAATCGTGCTCCTGCAGGATCTTGGCCACCGCTGGCGTCAGCTCCGGCGCATCGCGGCGATGCTCCTCGCTGTGCCGTTCCAGGAAGAACCGCGCCAGCGCCGGGATGTCCTCGCGCCGCTCGCGCAGCGGCGGCAGCTCGATGGCCACCACGTTGAGGCGGTAATACAGGTCGTCGCGGAAGCGGCCGGCCGCGATCTCGTCTTCGAGATACTGATTGGTGGCGGCGATGACACGGGTATCGACGCGGATGGTACGGCTCTCGCCGACGCGCTCGAATTCCTTCTCTTGCAGGACGCGCAGCAGCTTGACCTGCAGCTTCGGGCTCATGCTGGAGATTTCGTCGAGGAAGATGGTGCCGCCGTGCGCCGCCTCGAAACGGCCGGTCTTGTTGTCGATGGCGCCGGTGAAGGCGCCCTTGACGTGGCCGAACAGCTCGCTCTCCAGCAGGCTCTCGGCCAGGGCACCGCAGTTGACGCGGACGTAAGGCCCCTCGGCGCGCGGGCTGAGACGGTGGATGGCGCGAGCGAGCATCTCCTTGCCGGTGCCGGTCTCGCCGACCAGCAGCACGCTGGCCGGCGTCGGGGCCACCAGCTGGGTCAGCCGGTACACTTCCCGCATGGCGGGGGAGTCTCCGACGATCCCCGGCCACGGGTCGTTCCCTTCCGCGTCAGGCGGTCGCCGTCAGCTTCATGCGTTCCTCCTTGCTTGCCCCGAGGCTTTTCTACGGATTGTGGCCCAACCGGCGAGGGTCTTGCCCCGCGACGCCAGCAGGCGCCGCCAGGCGGTCGGCCGACAGACGCGGCTCGTCCAGCAGCAGGCTGTCCATCTCCTTGAAGACGAAGCCGCCCAGGTCGTCGCCGGTCCAGCCGAGCGTGCGCAGGTGCTCGCCGATCTGTTCCAGGCAATGGTCGCGCAGGCGGGCCGTCTGCCGCGAGACGTTGCCCTCGTGGATGCCCAGCAGCGTCGCCACTTCGCGCTGACTGAGACGATAGCGCAGACGCAGGCCGAGGATGAGCACTTCCTGCTCGGACAAGCCGTCCAGCCATTCGCGCGCGGCCAACCGGAACTCATCGTACCAGCGCTCGTGGCCGTCGTCGGGAAAAGGCAGATCGCGTTCGCCCAGATCGTCCTCGGGCAAGGGCTGCGCACGATCGTGGCGGTGGCGCAGGTCGGAGAGGTGCTTGTTCTGGAAGACGCGGATGAGCCAGGGCACCAGCGGCCGTTGGCCGTCGTAGCGGGCCAGGATCGGCAGCGAACCCTCGCATTCGCCGGCCAGCAGATAGCCCCAGAACTCGGCGACGGCCTCGTCCTGCCGTTCCAGGTTGCGCGGGAACAGGCGCACGGCCCGCAGACGCAGGGCATCGACGAGAAGGCAGTCGGTGCGGTTGGCCCGCGCGGCGAACAGTGCTTCCCAGGCGCCTTTCTGTCCGTCCAGACAGGCGCAGGCCAGGAACCAGTCCACCGCGTGCAGGTTCTCCAGAAATAACTCCCATGTCGTCGTTTCTCCCTTGCGGGCGTGCTTGACGCGGTTCAGCTCGAACGCGCGCCGCAGCTGAGGCTCGAAGACCGAGAAGGGCAGAGCGACCGCCGGCAGCCGCAGGCGGCAGAAGTGATATAGCAGGGCCGTTTGCGTCGCATTCATAGTTCTGAGTTCTGAGTTCTGAGTTCTGAGTTCTGTATTTTCACTCAGAACTCAGAACTCAGAACTCAGAACTTCTTACGTTCCCTGGGGCACGAAAACGAGGACTTCAATGCGTGCAGGGGGCAGAGAGTCGGTCTCCGGGGCGGGCGGCGGCTTGACGCCCTGGCCAAGCGGCGTCACCTTGCGCGAGGAGAACCAGCCCATTTTCTGGATGGCGTACTGCTTTTTCAGGTAATCGCAGACGGCCTCGCTCTGCTGGCGCGTGACGGTTCGGGCCAGGTTGGCCGCGACGGAATGAGGATCGGCGTAGCTGACGATCACGACCTCGGAGCCTTTGTGCTTCATGCCTTCCAGCCAGGGCGCGAGGCGGTCGAGGCGCTGGCGGCCGGGGGCGGTGAGGACGGCCCGGCCCGGCTCGAACAGTTCCGACTCGGCGAAGCACTGGCGGTTGCGCTCGCAGTTGGGCCGCACCAGCAAGCCGGTCGGATCCTCGACGTAATCGCGCACCACCGGCATGTGTTTCACGGCGTCGGCGCCCTGGCCGATGGAGACCATCGTCTCGCGGCCCTGCTGGATCAGGGCGAGCAGGGCGTCGTAGGCTTGCGGATCGTGGGCCAGTTTGCCCAGCGTGCCCTCGCCGCTCTGGATGCCTTGCAGCGTTTGTTTGACCTGGCCGAGCACGTCGGCCAACTCCGTGCTCGGCTCCGACTCAAGCAGGGCGTCCTCGGCGGCGAGTTCGTCGGTCTGTCCGGATCGAGCGGCACGAGGGTGGATCTCCAGGACCTTGCCGCCGAGCATGCCTTCGCTGACGATTTGCACGGTCGAGCTGGCTCGCACCAGCCGGCGGTATTCGTTCTTCAGACTCAGGCGAAGCACGACCGGCTCGTCGGGCGTCTCAGGCGGCGCGATGGCGACGACCTCGCCGGCGTCGATGCCCTGGATGCGGACGCGCGTACCGACCTCGACGCCGCGGATCTCGCGGAAGCCGACGCGCACGTGCCAGGGATCTTTGCCGAACCAGCCCCGGCTGCCGACGGCGAACAGGCCGAGCACGGCCAGCCCCACGCCCACCAGGACGGTCAGGCCCAACACCAGCGCTTGCAGACGCGACAGGGTACGCGACACGCTTCGTTCTCCCCACTTCCACCAGCCCGGAGCGTCCGCGACGGGCGCTTTCAGCCGTCGCGGACGCTCCGGGGTCATTGGGACGCATCTGCATCATTATATCTCCTGCACCCGTCCGCGCCGCCAGCTAGTGGACGCAACTCTTCCGAGCCTGAAGCGTAAGCGAAGAGGGGACTTCGCTTACGCTTCAGGCTCGGACAAACACATATGGACCGCCAGCTTTGAGGAATTTTGCCTCTGGGCCTCGAATTGCTCTTTGCAGGCGCCCCCTGTCGGCGTCTATGATGAGGGAAGCCTCGTCTGGGAATCGATGTACACGCGGCGGAGATGTCATCATGGCCACTCAAAGCAGTTTCAAACAGCAATGCCCTAGCTGTGAGGCGATGGTCCCGATCCGCGATCCCAAGCTCGTCGGCCGGAAAATCGACTGTCCCAAGTGCAAGTATCGCTTCGTAGTCGAGGAACCCGAAGAGGCGGAAGAACTCGAGGAGGCCGGCCCGGCCAAGAAGGGCAAGTCGGGGTCCGCCGCCACCAACAAGAAGCCGGCCCCCGGCAAGGGCAAGCCCGCCCGCCGGCCCGGCGACGAGGACGACGACGAGGAAGCCAAGCCGCAAAAGAAGCAAAGCGGCAGCGGTTCGACGATGCTCGTCCTGGGCATCGGACTCGCCGCCGTCGCCGTCGTGGCCCTGGCCATCGGCGGCTGGGCGCTGTTCGGCGGCGACAGCAAGCCCTCCTCCTCCGGCTCTCCCTCCAACTCGACGGCAAACGTCAATCCCACGACGACCCCGGAGGTCGCCAAGAAGGCGGACGAGAACAAGAAGAAGGAGGAGATCAAGCCGCGCCTGGGCGACGCCACCAACCTGCTGCCCAACGATTCCCAGGTCGTCCTCAACCTGCCGATGGACCATCTGCTGGCCAACGGCGCCTTCAAGACGGCGGTGTTGCAGACGCCCGGCTCGTTCCGCGCGGACAGATTCGAGCGCATCTGGGGCATTCCCCCCGATAAAATCACCCAGGTCGTCATGGGCCTCAACGTCAGCAAGCAGACCGTCTTCTCGGTGATGCGCACCGACAATCCGATGAAACCGGACCAGGTCGTCGCCGGCCTGAAACTCCGCGCCGAGGCGCCGATCGGCGGCATGAAGTATTACCTGCTCACCAAGCCGCTCGATAGTCTGAGCACGTTGCTGCTCAAGGCCAATCAGCCGCGCGACAAGTTTGCCCTGTCCTTCCTCGACAATTACACGGTAGTCTGCGCCGACCTGGGGCCGATGCAGCAATTCTTGAAGGAAAAGGGCCATCCGAAGCATTTGACGAACTTGCCGGTCGCCGAAACGCCGGCGCAGGAGGGAGCGCCGGGTACCCAGGGCGGACAACCGGGGGCACCCGGGACAACACCAGGCGGACCTCCTGGATCGGGCGGCCAACGGCCGGGCGCTCCGGGAAACCCGTCCTCTCCTCCACCGTCCGGCAGTTCGTCCACGCCTCCGGGCCGTCAATCGTCAAACACTCAGCCGGGCAGTCCTTCCTCGGGATACAAGCCGCCTTCGGGCTACCAGCCGCCGGGCCGCAGCCCCGGCATGATGCCCGGCGCGAACTCGGAAGGCGGCAACGCGCCCGCCGAGACGATGAGTCCTTCCTATCTCACCGTCGATCCGAACCTTAAAGCGGCGCTGGATCAGGTCGAGAAGACCGAAAAGAAAGAGCCGGGACTGCTGCTGAGCGTGGCGGTTCAGACATCGCTATTGTCCGTGGACGATCTGAAAAAACTCGCGGCCCAGCAGGACAATAGCGTGCGGGTTCCCGATTTCGTCCTCAAGATGGGTTTGGAGCAGATGCAGAGCAAGGTCAAAACGGTTGCCCTTGGTCTAACCGAACTGAGCATCGATAAGGTTTCCGGGGCGGTAGCCGTGGCCCAGCGCGACGAACAACTTGCTCTAACGTCCGAGAAAGAGCTTAGTGACGTTCTGCCTAAACTCCTGGTCCTTATGGGCGTTGACCTCGCACCGAAGAACGTCAATCCGGGCGACAATCCCGACATGGTGGGATCTAATGCTTATCCTCCGGGCATGCAGCAGCCCGGCGGCTATCCACAGCCTGGTGTGCGGCCTGGTGTGCGGCCGGGCGTCGCGCCTGGCAGTCCCTTCCCGCCGCCGCCCGGCGCCGACGACGAGCCGGAAGAGAAGGGCAAGGATGGCAACTTTCTGATCTGGTCCAAAGAGAATGTCGTCGCGCTGGCGGTGAACCGAAACATCAAGGAGAGCCATTCCGTCGTCATCGCCCTGTACCTCGCCGAAGGCATCAAGGCGCTCAAGGGCATGGCGGACATGTCGGACAACCGCTGGCGCATCCACGAGTTGGCGGCGGCGACTCAGGCGTTCCTCAAGAAAGAGGGCCACTTCCCACGCGGCACCGTGTTCCGCGCCCGCCACCGACCGCGTCATCGATTGGCGGCCCGATCAGCGGCTGAGCTGGATGGTCTCGCTGTTGCCCTACGTCGCCGACGGCGAATTCAAGAACCTGCCCTTGGACAACGAGAAATCGTGGGACGAGCCTCCGGTGAACGTGTTCACGGCGTCCACCGTCGTTCCGCCGTACATCGCTCCGCTGCCGCCGGACAAGCCGTACTCCTTCTACATCCAGTATCCCGGCCACAAAGGCGCGCCGGTGGCCGCCACGCACTACGTCGGCATCGCCGGCGTCGGCCTGGACGCCGCCGAATACCGCGCCGACGACCCGGCGACGGCCAAGCTGCGCGGTATCTTCGGTTATGACCGCGAGACCAAGCTTGACCAGATCAAGGACGGCTCAGGCGAAACGATCCTGCTGATCCAGGTGCCGCCCGATCCCAAATCGCCGTGGATCGCCGGCGGCGGCAGCACGGTTCGCGGCGTGTCCGAGGACCTCGACTGCGTGCAGTCGTTCGTGTGTACCGAATACAAGGACCAGCGCGGCACCTTCGCCATCATGGCCGACGGCAAGGTACGCTTCATCCCGGCCACCATCGACCCGAAGGTGTTCCAGGCGATGTGTACCATCGCCGGCGGCGAAAAAATCAAGAACCTCGACGCCATCGCGCCGGAGGTGCCGCCGCCGGAGGAGCCGCAGGCCGAGCTGAAGACGGAGCCGCCGCCCCCGGTCGCCAAACCGCCGGAGCCGCCGAAGCCGGCGACGCCCTCGGCCCCTGCTCCGCGCGACGCCCGCACCGCCATCCCTCGCTCCAATCAGCTCAAGATGATCGGGTTGGCGTACCACAGTTACGCGGGCACGAACAAACGGCCGCCGAGCAAGATCGAGGAACTGGCTCCGTTCTACGAGAACAACGCCGCCATCACCGCCGCCGTCCACGACGGCACGATCGTCGTACTCTGGAACGCCTCGTTCCAAACAATGACCGCCGGTACCTCCAACACCGTCCTGGCCTACGAGAAGGACGCCAAGGACAAGGGTGGGGTGGTACTCATGGCCGACGGGTCGGTGCGGACCATGACGGCCAAGGAGTTCGAGGGGGCGGCCAAGGCGGCCGGGAAATGACCGGGGCTGGCCAAGACACGTTTTCGTCCGAGCCTGAAGCGTAAGCGAAGAGGACGATAACCTTCGGTTATCGTCCTCTTCGCTTACGCTTCAGGCTCGGAGGGAGCAAAAGGAACCCCTAGAACGGGACGTCGTAGCCCTCGCGTTCGACGTGGTTGTTGCCGAAGCCGACGTGGCGACGCGGCCGGCTGTTCAATTCGTGGCGGTTGATGTCGAACTGCTTCAACGCCCAGCCCCAATTCCACGTCTGCGTATCCATGAAGTGCATGACCAACAGATTTTTCAGCTCCTCGACCTCCGCGAAGCTGTAGCCGTCCGTCGAGGCGACGGCCGTATCGATGTCCAGGTGCGTGCGGATGTCCTCGTGCCAGCGTTCGAGCAGGCGGCGGCGCAGGTCGGCGTCGGGCGCCTTGAAGTGCAGCACCAGGTCGAGCCGGCCGGGACGCTTGAAGGCGCGATCGATCAGGTCCAGCGAGCAATTCGTGGTGAAGACGAAAACGATGCCCTCGTTGATCTCGATGCCGTCCATGGCGCTGAGGAAGACGGCCTGGTCCTCGGTCTCGGCGATCTTGTCGCGGTCGCGCAGGGCCAGGTCCATGTCGTCGAAAAAGACAATGCCGCGACGCTCGACGGTGAACAGCGCCTCGATACTGTCGTGAGCGCGGGCGGCGCGGTAGTTGTCGGGCGTCACCAGGCGATACTCCCAGCGGCGCTGGCGACAGGCTTCCCAGATCCAGCGGCAAGCCATCGTCTTGCCGTTGCCGGGAGCGCCGGTCAGCAGGACGCCGCGCTTGGCCCGGCCGCCGTAACCCTTGATGCGTTCGAGGTTGCCGCTCTCCAGATAGCCGATGGTGTTCTTCCAGAGCAGATCGAGTTGGTCCAGGGGCAGAATGGGCGGGACGCAGGGCGGTTCGTTATCGCGACGGCAGCGCAGGGCGAGCTTGTAGAGCCGGCGATAATCCTTGCCATCGACGACGGCGAAATCCATTCCCCAGCAGTTGAGGTTGTCGCTGTGGGCGAAGCGGACGCGGACGAAGCGGACGCCCTCGATGTCGTACAGGCGCATGCCCAGCTGGATGCCGGGCATGGAATGGCGGTTGTCCGGATCCCAGTCGCGCACCAGCACGCCGTCGATGGGCAGCAGCGGGCCGCGGCGGGCGGCCTTGACCAGCGGCGTGTAAAACTCGTCCATGTCCACGGCCACGGGCGATGCGAAGCCCGCCTGGCGAGCGACGGTGTCGAGCAGGAAGCGATGGTCGGCGGCGTACTGCTGGAGCTGGCTGTTCATAGTAAGTTCGACACCGGATTGCGGGGTGTGGTTCGCCCTGACATTGGGTTGTCAACCGGCGGCCGAGAGGAACGACAGGACGCCAGCACGCCTATCTTACCCCGGCGGCGCGGTCGTTGGCAATGAGCGTCTTGCGGATGGGGTGCAGCCCTCAAAGGATTTCAACGACGATCGCCCCGCAGCGCGCGAGGTTTTTATCTCCGGTGAGAAAGGCGGTAGACTTGGCGAGAATGGCACTCGCCAAATGAATGGCATCCGGCGTCTTGAGGTTAAGGGAGGCGCGCAACTCGGTAGCCTTCTCCACGACATCGGCTGTGATGTCCAGCAGCTGGACCTCTGGGCCGTTGAAAAGCGCCTCGTAGAGAGCGAGGAGGGTCGTATCGCCTGCCCGAAGCGGTTTGCAGCGGCATTCCAGGCGGCTCAACCACGAGGTCGCCAGGAAGCGGCCTGTCCCGCGCAACGGTTGCAAACGAACTTCGAGGGGTGCCCGGACGGCGGAGGTCCCTTCGAGCAGGCGGATAAGGACATTCGCGTCCGCGTAGATCATTCGTCGCCCCACGCCTCTCGTTCGTCGCGGACCTGGGCCGCGATGTCCTCCGCAGACCGAAGGACGGGCGCCTTGCCGAACAGGTCAAAGATCGAGGTCGGTGGCGAAGACGGTGCTGATTTCTCGTGGGGGAAAACAATCAGTTCCGCGAGGCCTTCCGCGATGGGCAGCGGTTCGCTGGGGATGAAAACCTGGCCCACGTATGTGCCGCGCACGACGATCGCTTCACTCATACGGCTCCTTTCCTTCCGAAGGCTCGAATGGGCGCCTATTTATTGTATCTCCCAAAGAAGAGGGGTGGGAGACGGACGGTGCGCCAAAGTCAGCTCCCTTCCCGCCCGGGCAGTGCAACCACACTGCCGGCAAGGACGACGGCGCGAAGGCGGAAATCATCGCCCGGCTGCCAATCGAACAGAATGAGGTCCGCCGGAGCGCCGACGTGCAGCGGCCGTGCTTCCAACCCGAGCAACTGGCGCGGCCGCGCCCCGGTCATGTCCACGGCGTCGGCCAGCGACACATCGGCGACGGCGAGGAGGTGTCCGACGCAGGCGTCGGTGAAGACGCCGGAACCCGCCAGGAACGCGGTGCCCGGCACGACGATACGGCCGGTCGGCAGCACCTCGAACTCCTGGTCCCATTCGCGGTAACGTCCGGGCGGCAGACCGGCGAGGCTGCTGGCGTCGCATGTCAGGATCGTCCGCGCCGGCGTCTTGACGCGCAGGATGCAACGCAGCACGGCCGGCGGCAGATGATGGCCATCGCTGATGACGCTGGCCCACAGCTCGTCGGCGGCGAGCTGCTCCCACAGGTAGTTGTCGTGCCTCGGCAGCTGAGCGTGGGAGCCGTTGCCCAGGTGCGTGGACAGCCGGGCGCCTGCGGCGATGGCGGCGCGGATGCAATCGGGACGGGCAGCGGTGTGGCCCAGCGCGACGACGACATCCGCGGCGACGAGCTTTTCGAGGAAGGGCAGTGCGCCGTCTCGTTCCGGGGCGAGCGTCACCAACCGAATGCGGCCGCCGGCGGCGTCCTGGAAACGACGAAACTCGTCCCAGTCGGGCGGACGGACATGGCGCAGCGGATGCGCACCGCGAGGGCCGTCCTCGGGACTGATGTACGGGCCTTCCAGGTGCAGCGCCGGGATGGCACGGGCGAGTTCGGCGTCGGTCTCGCAGGCGCGGCGCAGCGTGGTGAAACCGTGAATCAACGATTCGTGGGCATTGGTGATTAGCGTAGGGCACAGGCCGCCGATCCCGTGATGGCGGCACACCTGGACGACACGGCGGATGTCTTCGTCGGTCAGGCGCGGCGAATTGAAGCTGATGCCGTCGCAGCCGTTGATCTGCAGGTCGAACAGGGCGGGAGCGATCCACTCCGCTTCCCAATCGACCGTCCCTTCGGCGGCGGGAGCCAGGCTGGCGATGCGGCCGTGCTCGCAGCGGATGGAGAGTCGTTCGCCAGTTGTGTAGTGTCGGGCGCGGAACTGCATGGAAGATAGACCCACAACAGGGAGATTATATCTTGAAAAGAATCGCCGGAATCCCTCAATAGTTCCTGGTTTTCCAGTAGGTGGACAGACCCTTGGCGAACATTCCGAGTCCCGCCAGGATGATGCCCCAGAAGAAAATCCCCCATGCGCCACCCGTCGCGGCGATGGTAAGGGCAGTTAACGCCGCGCCACTCAGGAAGACGATCAACCCAACGACCATGAGAAGGCGACCGCCGACATTGGCTTCCTTGAGTGCCCCTGGACCGCCCTCGAAGTTAAAACCGCAATCACATCGGGGAGAGGTGTCGGGGTTCACCAGGCCGCATACCGGACAATCTCTCGGCACGACATTTCTCCCTGTCGAACTGCTCTGCGGAACTGGAAATGTTATATTCCCCCCGGCAGGGAAGTTGCGTTGTAGGACGGCCTTCCTAGGCCGTCCGGGACGGGCTGGGAAGGCCGTCCTACAGGATGCTCTTTCTTGCCGAGGTAATAACCGTTGCGACCGATCATGACGACTTCATGCCGCGTGATGGTCGCTGGGGCGCTGCGCAGACTACGCGGCAGACCCTCGCAGTCACTCCTACCGGCTGAAGCGGGCGATCAGGGCGCCCACGAACGTAACCGCGGCGCCGAGGATGGCGCCAATGCCGAAGATCAACGCATCGCGGCGGCTGAGGCGCCATCCTCGGGCGGCCTTCGCGGCGGAAGGCAGAGAGTCCAGAGGGACAAGTTCCACGTCGATCGGCACCGATTCCTCGCCGGCAGGGACAGCCAACGGCGGAGTGCCTGCGACCTCGGAGACGGCAGACACGGCGCGACGTTGCTTCTTGTTGCGTTTGCCGCCGCGCGGGCGCTCCTCCTGTCCGGCCGTCCGCGCTGCCTTGGGCAACTCGGGGGGCTTGGCGGCCGGCAGACTATCCGTTGTCGGCTTCTTGACGGTCGGCGCCGCCGTCGCCGAGACCGGGACCGGCTTCTTGTTCTCGACTTCCAGCCAGGTCAGGTACGGCCGCATGCGCGGGTCGGCCTCGGGGGCGGCCAACGGCTCGTTGCCGGCGGCGAGGAAGACCTGCAACGCCTGGGCGGCGCGCTCGGGCGTCGGGTAGCGCTCGAGCGACATCCTTGGCCATCATCCAGTTGACGATCTGCTGCAAGCCGTCGGGGACCGCCGGGTTCAACTCCTTCAGCGGCCGGGCCGGCTCGGTTGCGTGGCGGATCATCTGACTGATGATATTGGTGTCGGGGAAGGGCGGCTGACCGACCAGGACATGGTAGAGGACGCAGCCGAGGCTGTAGATGTCGGCGCGGATGTCGGCCTGGCGCGGATCGCGTGCCTGCTCTGGCGACATGTAGTCCGGCGTGCCCAGCAGGACGCCCTCGGTCGTCAGGCCGTGATCGCCCGGTTCGCCCGCCGAGTCCTCGAACAGGGTGCGACCCAGGCCGATGTCGAGGATTTTGATCGTCGCCCGCAGCGTGCTGTCGAGCGTCGAACCGACCAGCATCAGGTTGGACGGTTTCAGGTCGCGGTGGACCAGTCCCTGGGCGTGGATGTGCTGCAAGCCCTGCAACGCCTGATAAACCAGGCGGACGCCCTCGCCGGGCAGCATCTTACCGCGGCGGGCCAGAACGTCCTCGAGGGTCTCGCCCTCCAGGTACTCCATGACCAGGTAATGCAGGCCGTCGGCGACGCCGGTCTGGAAGGAGCGGACGATGTTGGGGTGCTTGAGGCGCAAGGCCAGGCGGGCCTCGCGGTGGAAGCGGCCGAGCAGGTTCGCTTCGCGGGCCTTGGACGGCGGCAGCACCTTGATGGCCACGATCTGGCCGAGCTGGTGCTGGGCCTTGTAAACGCCGGCCATGCGGCCCTTGCCCAGTCGATCGAGGACCTTGTACTCGTTGAGGAAGAAGCCGTCGGCGTGGCCGCGCGCCAGCAGCTGCGCCTGGTACTCGGTGAGGTAGCGGTTCGATACCATCCACGAGGCGAAGCGCGCCAGGTTGTTGGCCCCATCCTCGGGCCTCCTGCTGCCAGCGCGCGTACATGGCCTTGGCTTCGTCGATGGACAGCAGCTTGCTGCGCAGCAGCAGGCCGTAGACGTTCTGTACCGTGAGTTCCATGCCCGCCTCCGCCGCCCGACTCGGACTTCTCCCTTATAATACCATTATGAACCTGGACATGGCGCTAACGGTCCTGTCGCATACCCCCGACGCTCCGCTCGACCTGGCGGAGTTGGCCCTGTCACTGGCGCAGGACGAATACGTCTCCCTGGACGTCGAGGCGTACCTGAGCGAGTTGGACGGCATGGCCCACGAGGCGCGGGCACACCTGCGCGGCAGTCTGACGACGCGCGTCAAGGGTCTGTGCCGCTATCTGTTTCACGACATGGGCTTTCGCGGCAATCAGCAGGATTACTACGACGCGCGCAACAGCTACCTCAACGACGTGCTGGACCGTCGCACCGGCATCCCTATTACCCTGTCGGCGGTGGCGATGGCCGTCGGCCGGCGGGCCGGGCTGGATGTCGTCGGCGTTGGTCTACCCGGCCATTTCGTGGCGAAGGCCGTCGAGAACGGCGAAGAGATCCTGTTCGATCCGTTCCACGGCGGTCGGCGGCTGACACCGGAGAAGTGTCAGCGGCTGGTCGAACAGGTGGCCGGCATGCCGTTCGAGGCCAATGCCGAGGCGCTGCAGCCCGTTTCCCTGGGGGCGATGGTACTGCGCATGCTGAATAACCTGAAGGGCGTCTACCTGCGAAGCAGCGATTACGGCCGGGCGGCGCGCGTCATCGAGCGGCTGCGGCAGTTGAACCCGGACGATCCGCTGCAAAGGCGCGATCTCGGTGCGACGCTGTTCCAGGCGGGGCAGGCCGGCCGGGCCATCGATCACTTGCAGGCTTACCTGTCGGCGTCGCCGCAGGCGGAAGATGCCGACATGGTGGAGAAACTACTGCGGCAGGCGCGGGGGTCGGTGGCACGGTGGAATTGAAACGCTTACGATTTCGACCGCTTTTTCGGCGCCGGCTCTCGCTCGATTCGGGCGAACACCTCGCGCAGCGATAGACTCAACCCCGGCAGCACGTCGCCGCCATCAAGGTCCTGATCTTCCTTGAGGAGACGGGATTGATCGGGCGCGGTATAGACGCGGACGATCCGTTTTCGCGGATCCACTACCCACGCGAGCCGAGTGCCGCTGCGAAAGTATTCGTGGAGCTTGCGATCTATCTCCGCCTTCGTGTTCTTTCGGCTGAGGACTTCCACGGCCAAATCGGGGTACAGGTCCGGGATGGGCTTTGTCGGGATCTTGCGCTTGGGGAGTTGGTCCCACGAGATGAAAGACACATCCGGTATGCGAACCAAACCCGGCCAGAGGCGTAGAGTGCCGTCTTCACCTGCCAAAAAACCGAGATCCTGCCGTTCCAGAAATGTCTGGAGAAAAAAGGCAATCCTCAGTGCCAGGAAAGATGCCGCCAGTCCCATGGTCTTCTCCACCAGGACGCCATCGACCAGCTCACAAATCCTTCCTTCGCGGCGCTCAACGGCGAGAACGTCCTTTTCCGTGGCGGTTCCGGGCAGCGGATCAAGTAGGACGCGCTCGGCGGAAATGCCGCCGAGTTTCTTCAATAGTTCGGCAACGGTCATAAACGGTCCCTCCGGAGCGAAATCATTTCGGCAGATTGCGCAGCAGATTCACCATCTCGATCGCAGTCAAGGCGGCGTCGAAGCCCTTGTTGCCGGCCTTGGCGCCGGCGCGGTTGATGGCTTGCTCCAGCGTGTCGCAGGTGAGGATGCCGAAGATCACCGGCACGTTCGTCGCCAACGCCGCCCGCGCCACGCCGCCGGCGGCTTCGCCGGCCACGTAATCGTAATGGTCCGTGTCGCCGCGAATGACGGCGCCCAGGCAGATCACCGCCGCGTACCGGCCGCTTCCGGCCAGCCGCTGCGCCACGAACGGGATCTCGAACGAGCCGGGCACGCGCACGATGTCGATGGCATCGTCGGCGACCCCGTGACGCTTCAGGGCGTCGAGCGCCCCGGCAACGAGCGGCTCGACGATGGCGGAATTGAAACGCGCCGACACCAGGGCGAATCGCCCCGATGGCGGCGCGAACGAACCTTCGTAGATGGTTGGCATAACAATATGTGCGAACTACTTCCCGTTTAGCCGCGACGCGCAGCGGAGCGCGGGACGCTTCCGCGCTCCGCTGCGCGTCGCGGCTAAACGGGATTCCGAACAAGTCTCTAACTCAGGTTCATACTCATCAAGAACTCGGCGTTGCCCTTGGTGCGGGCCATGCGATTGGTCAACAGCTCCATCGCCTCGACCGGGTTCATGTCGCTGAGGACCTTCCGCAAGATGTACATGCGGCGCAGCTCCTCGGGGTCCATGAGCAGGTCTTCCTTGCGCGTGCCGGAGCGGTTGACGTCGATGGCCGGCCAGATGCGCTTATCGACGAGTCGGCGGTCCAGGTGCAGCTCCATGTTGCCGGTGCCCTTGAACTCCTCGAAGATCACCTCGTCCATGCGGCTGCCGGTGTCGATCAGGGCCGTCGCCAGGATGGTCAGCGAGCCGCCTTCCTCGATGTTGCGGGCGGCGCCGAAGAAGCGCTTCGGCTTGTGCAGAGCGTTGGCGTCCACGCCGCCGGAGAGGATCTTGCCGGAGTGCGGCACCTCGGTGTTGTAGGCGCGGGCCAGGCGCGTGATGGAGTCGAGCAGGATCACCACGTCGGTGCCGTACTCGACCATGCGCTTGGCCTTCTCGATGACCATCTCGCTGACCTGGACGTGCCGCGAGGCTGGCTCGTCGAAGGTCGAGCTGACGACCTCGGCGTGCTGGCTCTTGACGGTGCGCTCCATCTCGGTCACTTCTTCCGGCCGCTCGTCGATGAGCAGCACGATGACGTAACATTCGGGATGGTTGCGCAGCACGCTGTTGGCGATCTTTTGCAGCAGAATGGTCTTGCCGGTGCGCGGCGGAGCGACGATCAGGCCGCGCTGGCCCTTGCCGATCGGCGTCACCAGGTCCATGACGCGCATGTTGATCTCGCCGGGGTCCGGACTCCAGGCTCAGGCGCTGGTTGGGATGCAGCGGCGTCAGGTCGTCGAAAACGACCTTTTGCGTCAGGATATCCGGGTCCTGGTAGTTGATGGCCTCGACGCGGAGAAGGGCGAAGTAACGCTCGTTCTCCTTGGGCGGGCGGATCTGGCCGGCGACCACGGCGCCGGTGCGCAGACCGAAACGGCGGATCTGCGACGGCGAGATGTAGATGTCGTCGGGACAGGGCAGGTAGTTGTAATCGGGGCTGCGCAGGAAGCCGAAGCCGTCGGGCAGCGTCTCCAGGGTGCCCTCGCCGAACATCAGGCCGTTCTGCTTGACGCGCTCCTTGAGGATGCGGAAGATCAGGTCCTGCTTTTTCAGGCCGGTGTAATCGCTGAGGTCTTCTTCCTTGGCGATCTTGAGCAGCTGCGGCATGGTCATCTGCTGCAGTTCGCTGATGTGCGTGCTGCCGCGCTTGATCTCCTCGTAGCGATTGTTGATCTCTTCATCGAAGCCGGGATAGTCGTCCTCACGGGCGCGCGGGCCGGCGCCGCCGCCTGCGGTTGCTCGGCGGCCGGCGTCTCGCGCTCCTCGCGCGGCTCCAGCGTCTGGGCGTCGGCGGAGGCGGACTCGGTCAGCAGCGCGGCGCGCTCCTCGGGCGGGCGTTCGCCGCCGTCGGCGGGCAGATCCGTCCGGCTCCGTGTCCGCGGTCGAGGGGTCAGTTCGCGTCGGCTCTTGGCTTCAGCCATGTTATTTTCTCCTTCACAGAGGGCTGGGGCGGGAGGAAGAGAATGGACAGCAATCATCCATTCTTTCGGCCGGCCGAACGCGGAGATGATGGTCGTGTCGCGTTCGGCGCGAGAAGGCCCCAGCGGCGGGCTTCCAAACAGGGTTAGAGGTAGCTCACGGATTCCAGTCCGCGGCCGAGTCGGCCGACGGGTTAAGGTTCGAGTTCGCTCCGGGTCGAAGCCTGGGCCAGTCCCCAGAGATGCAAGAGGTCATTCACCTGGCGGTTCAGATGCTCGAGGGAGGCCGAGTTATCGAGCACATGATCGGCCCGAACGACCTTTTCCGTCAAGGGCAATTGCGCCTGCTCACGGGCGTCCACCTCCTTTTCCGTCCAGCCGCGCTGCCGGGCCACCCGCGCCAGGCGCACGGCCCGCGGCGCCTCGATGTAGACCAGACAGTCACAAACATCATTCCATCCCGCCTCCAGCATGATCGCCGCGTCGAGGACGACCAGCGGCACGCGGGGGTTGGCCCGTGCAGCCTCCATCTCGCCGTGCAGACGCCGGCGAATCCACGGGTGCGTGATCGCTTCCAGCGCCTTCAGCTCGGCCGGATCGGCGAAGACGACGGCGGCGAGACGACGGCGATTGACCTCGCCATCCTCATCCAGCACGCCCTCGCCCCAGCGCGCCGCAATGCGGGCGCGGATGTCGGGATCGCGCAGGGCGGCGTGCGCCAGCTGATCGCCGGCGATGACGCGCGCCCCGTGGCGGGCGAAGGCGGCGGCTACCTGACTCTTGCCGCTGCCGATGCCGCCAATCAAGCCCACCACTCGTTTGTCGCCCCGCGCGGCGGTCATGCGGATTTCATCTCCGTGACGTCGAGCCAGTTCGGGCCTTCAGCCAGGTCCACCTTGAGCGGCACGTGCAGCCCCAGCGCCCGCTCCACCGGCGCCGTCATCTCCTCGCGCACCAGGGCGGCGAGGGACGGCAGTTCCTCCGGGGGCGTCTCGAAGACCAGTTCGTCGTGGATCTGCAACAGCAGCCGGGCGCGGCGATTCTCACGGCGGAGGCGGCGGTAGACGTGGAGCATCGCCAACTTGATCAGGTCCGCGGCCGAACCCTGCACCTCCATGTTGATCGCCTCGCGCTCGGCGGTGTTGCGCTGCTGGTACGTCGAGTGGGCGCGGATGGCGTCGCGGTCGAAGTGCCGGCGGCGGCCGAGGATCGTGGACACGTAGCCGTTCTTGCGGCAGTCCTTCAGCAATCGGTCCTGGTACTCCTGCACCTTCGGATAACGGGCGAAATAGGAGGCGATGAACTTCGCCGCCTCGTCGCGCGACATCTCCAGTCGCTGGCCCAGGCCGACCGGGCTGATTCCGTAGATGACGCCGAAGTTGACCGTCTTGGCCATGCGCCGCATGGCGGAGGTCACGTCCGCCTCCGCTACGCCGAAAATCTGGGCGGCGACGGCGGCGTGGATGTCGCGGTCCTCGGCGAAGGCACGACGCAGCTCGGCGTCGCCGCAGAAGTGCGCCAGCAGGCGCAGCTCGATCTGCGAGTAGTCCGCCGTCACCAGCCGCCAACCCTCGGCCGGCAGAAACGCTTGCCGGATCTGCTGTCCCTCTTCCCGACGCACCGGAATATTTTGTAAATTCGGCTCACTCGACGACAATCGACCCGTGGAAGCCACCGTCTGGTTGAACGCCGTGTGGACCCGGCCGGTCTGCGGATTGACCATCTCCGGCAGAGCATCGACGTAGGTGCTCTTGAGCTTGGCGATGCGGCGATGTTCGAGGATCTTGCGGGGCAAGGCGGCGCCGGAATGGTCGAGGGCGGCCAGCTTTTCCAGCGTCTCCTGGTCCGTGCTGGCCGCGCCGGTGATGCCGGTTCGTCCCTGCACCGGCAGCTTCAACTCCTCGAACAGGACCTTGCGCAACTGCACCAGCGAACCGATGTTGAACGGATGCCCGGCCAGCTCGTAAATCTCTTTCTCGATCGTCGCCAGCTGTTGTCCCATGTCCACGCTCAGGCCGCGCAGGAAGGGCAGGTCGAGGCGAATGCCGTTGAACTCCAACTCGGCGAGCACCTCGATGAGCGGTACTTCCACGTCATCGTACAGCTTGCGCAGCGGGCTGTTCGCCTCCAGCTCGGACTCCAGCATCCCGCACAGGCGCCAGGCCACGTCGGCGTCCTCGCCGGCGTACACGGCGACGCGCTCGGTCGGCACCTGATCCATGCGCAGCTGCGGCGTCTTGCGGCTCTTCTTGCCGATCAGGTCCGTGATGGGGATGACCTGATGGTTCAGGTAGCGCCGCGCCAGCTCTTCCAGACCATGACTTCGTTCGCCGGCATGCAGGAGGTAATCGGCGACCATTGGATCGCCGACCACGCCGCGCGGCTGTACGCCGCGGCCGCGGAGTACCAGCAGATCGTACTTGATGTTCTGGTTGACCTTGGCCACGCCGGGGGCTTCCAGAATCGGGCGCAGCCGCGCCAGCGTCGAGTCCGGATCGAGCACGGATGAGCCTTCCGGACCGCGCAGCGCCAGATACCACGCCTCGCCGGCGCGCCAGGAAAAGGCGAAGCCGACAATGTCCGCTTGCAACGGGCTGAGACTGGTCGTCTCCAGGTCGAAGGCGATCCGTTTCTGCTGGAACAGATCGCGATAAAACGCCTCGAATTTGTCCTCGGAATCGATCAGCCGATAGTCGGCCTGCCAGTCGTCACCCTTCGGGGCCGAGGTAGACGTCTCGGCGGAAGCGCCATTAGCCGGGGCGTTGGCGCCGAAGGGGAACAACTCGCCGGCGGTGAACAGCTCGCCCTGCACGGCGGCGGCGCCGCGTCCGGAATCGCGGAACTGATTGGCGAGGCTGTGGAAACCCCACTCCTGGAACAGCTCGCGCAGACGCGGCCCGTCCAGGTCGCGCAGGCGCCAGCCGTCCCAGTCCAGTTCGATCGGAACATCGGTGGCGAGGCGCACGAGCCGCCGCGCCCGGTCGATGAGTTCGCCGCCGTGGCGCAGGTTCTCCTGCCGCTTGGCGCCGGGGATGCGGTCGATGTTGGCGAGGATGTTTTCCAGGGTGCCGTACTCTTGCAGCAGCTTGGCCGCCGTCTTGATGCCGATGCCGGGCACGCCGGGCACGTTATCGACCGCGTCGCCGACCAGCGTTTGCAGATCGACGACCTGCTCGGGTTTGATGCCCCAGTCGGCCATCAGCTCGTCGCGGCCAAACGCCGCCCGCTTGCGCAGGCTGTACAGGTGGACGCGGTCGTCGATCAACTGGCGGCAGTCCTTGTCGCTGGTACACAGGAAGACCTCCAGTCCGCGACGAGCGGCGGCGGCGGCGAGGGTGGCGAGCACGTCGTCGGCCTCGAAGCCGGCCACGCTGACGACCGGCACGTTCATGGCGTCGAGCAGGCGGTGGATCAGCGGCATCTGCAATTGCAGGTCATTGGGCATCTCGTCGCGGTGCGCCTTGTATTGCGGATAGATGGCGCTGCGGAAGGTCGGCTCGGCGCGGTCGAAGGCGCAGACGAGGTAGTCCGGCCGCAGGTCGCGCAGAAACAGCAAGTCGCGGGTGAAGCCGAACAGGGCGTTGGTCGGCAGCCCGGACGGACTGGTCATGCCGCGAATGGCATGAAAGACCTGGAAGATGAGCGAATGCGCATCCACCAGGTAGACAGTTCCGCTTACCGTGCCCGACGACATGACGGCACAAATTCCGCTGTGTACAAGGGAAAAAACGTGCCCGCACAGGGGCGCTGAAGGATGCACAGGTTCGGCCGCCAATCCCACGGCCGCGACCATCAGGCGCGGCGAGGTCGGCGTGTTCGACGCCCAAACCCGAAACCGCGCGGGTGGTGGAGAGTCATCGCGGAAACCGGACGATACGAGTCCAGGAATAAGGGCGACTTCGCGAAGCTCAAATGCTCCGCCGGGACCGACAGGATCATCACCTGCGATCCGCCAGGAATGTCCAGCGCGACCCGGACGAAAGGCAACCGCGTCAAAGGCCGTACAGCCCCGCGGCTTTATGGTCTCATCGACGTCCGCGCGACCTATTCCTCAACCCGAACTCCGAGAGTGCCAATCCTACCTCGGATGCAAGGAGGAGGGCGGTTGGTGAAGATAGGGACGGGACATGATCGCACAATCGCGGAAGACAATTCACCTTGATCTATTTGGCAGTCTAAGGTTGGTTCCGCCGACTGTCAAGTCCTCTTGTGCCGCGAGGCGCGGCACGAATCCCCGGGGCCGCACCTTCCCCGGAAGGGCGGACAACGATTCGGCTCTCTTTTCGATCGATCCGCCGAAATCGTTTCCTCCTTCCACGAAAGCGCGTATAATTCCCTTGAAAGTCCCCCAGTCTCCGTCCAAGATAAGAACATCCTGCTCGATGCTCTCTCCGCGACGAACCCGCCGGAATCAACCTCATGAAGCGCTGGACAACGGTTACAACCTTCCTCGCCGTCCTGATAGCGGCTGCGGGGCTGCCTTCCCTCGTTGACGCCGCCGGCACCGCCATGGTGCCGGAACAGCGGAAGCTCCGGGAGTTGGTGCAGCGCCTGGGCGACACCGACTTTCAGGCGCGGGAACAGGCCAGCCAGGAACTGTTACGGATTGGCCTGCCGGCCAAGCAAGTCCTGGTAGAGGGGGCGAAGGCTCTCGACCTGGAAGTGCGGCGGCGCTGCCGCGAGTTGCTGCCGGAGGTTCTGGAGACCGATCGGCAGGCGAGGCTGGCGGCCTTCATCGCCGACAAGGACGGCAAGCAGAAACACGACCTGGCCGGCTGGTCGCGTTACCGGGA
Organism: uncultured Planctomycetota bacterium; assembly: GCA_963849325.1. Classification (GTDB taxonomy): domain Bacteria; phylum Planctomycetota; class Planctomycetia; order Gemmatales; family Gemmataceae; genus JAJPHU01. The sequence goes on from CAWKHF010000002.1 coordinate 163,325, forward strand.
CGTCGTCGGCGCCGACACCGCCGCCCGTCAATTGTTCGTCGAGATGCACAAGTGCGACACCGGCTTCCTCGCCGACGTGGACAACGACCCCGAGCACGCCGGGGCGCAGTGGGCCAGCCTGTGCCAGAGCGTCTTTCAGAGGCTCTTCGCCAACCGCACTCCGGCCATCCAGCAGGTGCCGATGGGCGAGATCGCTTCCTTGCTGCTAGTCGCCGCCGATCCGAAAGTGCGCATTCCCGATCAGCAGCGCTACCTTCTTTTTAGCATCCTTCAGTACCATGCGACTGCGCAGAACACCTTGCGGAACCGCGCGGCCTCGCCGTTCAAGAAGATCGTGCTGGCGTGGATCGAGCGGCAGGCCGACGACGAGATGGGTTTGCACCAGGTTTTCCACCTGCTCAACAACCTGGAGATGCGCGAAGGTCTGGATTTCGCCTTGAAGGTCATCCGCGACAAGAAGCCGCAGGGGATGATCCTGGCGACGGCCCTGACGACGGTGGGCAAGTTCGGCGACAAACAGCACGTGGCCGTGCTCGAGCTGTTCCTTCACGACAACACGGCGATCGGCAACTTCAACCTCGGCAACGTGCGCGGCACCACGCAGGTCCGCGACGCGGCCCTGGCGATGATGGTCCGCCTGACCAAACAATCGCACAAGGACTACGGCTTCGCCGTCAGCCGCTTCAACAACGAGCACCTGATGGCCTATGCCAATTTCCTCGGCTTCAGCGACGACGATCAGCGCAACAAGGCGTTCGAGAAATGGAAGGGCTGGAAGGCCGCCCAGAAGAAGTAATCGCCAGCCAGGCACACGACGGTTCACCAGTCGCGTTGACTTCCCTTCGCCGCGCCTCTACCCTACAGGAGAGGGTTCCTAACCAGGGTGCTTTTGTCGTGTTTCACTTGCGCAATCCTGATGGTCCTGATCGCCATTCGGCTGTTGATGCCGCCGGGGATCTGCGTGTGCAAATGGAGTTCGCCCGCCGCGCGCTTGCTGGTCGCGCTGCTGCAAAGCGAACGGCCGATCCCGGTCGAGGAGGAGCGCGACGACGACGATCACGCCCCCGGTTGCCCCGCCTCCCCGCTGGCCGTCGGCATGGGCGTCAAGCCCTCGACGCAACCGCTGTTGCCCCCCGGTCTGTCCCTCGATCCGCCTCCGCCGCTCGAATCGATACCATCGTTTCCCGCCGTCTGCTCCGACGCGGAAACCTCCGGCCGCTTCGACCCTCCGCCAAGTCCTCTCTATCTGACACTCCGCGCACTCCTCCTTTAACGGCCACTCATCGGCAGTTCTGAGTTCTGAGTTCTGAGTTCTGAGTGAAAACAGAACTCCGAACTCTTCATTCAGAACTCCGAACTCCGAACTCTTCACGCAGAACTCAGAACTCAGAACTCAGAACTGGAGACGCGGATGCCGTCCCGAGTACCCCGTCTGTTGTCGATGCTCCTGGCCCAGTTGCCGACCGTGCTCACCCTGGCCGTCCTCGGCGGAGTGGGCTGGTGGGGGTATATCTGGGAGTGGAAAATCCCGCCCTGCCCGTGCTGCTGCGCCGCGAGGCGGACAAGACGGAGGAAACCAAGAAAAAAGAAGAGAAGGAAGTATCCGGCAGCGTGGACCAACCGCTGCCGCTGGTGCCGCTGCCCTCGGAAGAAGCGGCGGAGGCGGCCGGAATCAAGGTGACGGCGGTCGAGGAGAGAGACGTCGGCGAATACGTAACGGCCTTTGGCGAGATCGATTTCGACCAGAACCGCTACGCTCACCTGTCCAGCCGCGCCGCCGGCACGGCCTGGAGCGTGCAGAAGAACGCCGGCGACCAGGTGAAGAAGGGCGAGGTGTTGGCCCTGATCGCCGCGCCGGAGTTGGCGAAGATCAAGTTCGATTTGCAGCAGACGCTGTTGCTGGTCGATACGCGCGCCCGTCTGTTGCGGCGCCGGAGAGAAACCAAGGGCGCCATTGCGCCGCAGCTGGTTGATGAGGCCGAAGCATCCCTGCGCAAAGCGCGGATTCGCCTGTTCGGCTACCAGCAGTCGCTCCAGGATCTCGGCCTGACCGTCCATCACGAGGACCTGGCCAAGCTGAGCGAGGAAGAGATCGCCGTCCGCTTGCGCACGCTGGGCATTCCCGACTCGCTGTTGCAGCGACTCGATGCCGCCACGCTGACGAGCAATCTGCTGCCGATGTACGCGCCGTTCGACGGCGTGGTCGTCAAGCGTGACATCGTCACCGGCGAAATCGTCAACACGACGACGCCGCAATTCGTGGTCGCCGACGTGCGCCGGCTGTGGCTGCTGTTGCACGTGCGCCTGGAGGATGCCGATCCGCTGGCCGAGCGCCAGGACGTCGCCTTCGATCTCGACGGACCCGGAGGCAAAGCTCCGCCGACCAAGGTCGCCTGGGTCAGTGCCGAGGTGGACGAGAAGACGCGAACCGTCACCGTGCGTGCCGACGTGCCCAACCCCGATGGCCGACTGCGGCCGCACACTCTGGGCACCGGCCGTATCCTCGTCGGCCAAGCTCGCCGGCGGATCGTGCCTAACGAGGCGTTGCAATTCGATGGCCAATCCCACCTCGTCTTCGCGCGAGGCGAGTCGGCCACGGAGTATCAGCCGCTGCGCGTGAAGCTGGGGCCGCGCCACGATGCCTTCACGGAGATCGTCTCCGGCGTGCGGGCGGGACAACTCATCGCCACGTCCGGCAGTCACGTGCTGCTGTCTGAACTGCTCAAGAAACGCATCGGCGGCGAGGATTGAGGAAAAAAATTAACCACAGATGAACACAGATGAATACAGATAAAAATCCAAGAATTTGAATCCGTGTTTATCTGTGTTCATCTGTGGTTAATTCTTTTTTGGAGAGGGCATGCTTAACGCCATCATCGATTGGTCGCTGCGGAACCGTTTCCTCGTGCTGGGCGGCGCGTTGGTCTTTATCGTCCTGGGGGCGTGGTCGCTGTCGCAGCTCGACATCGACGCCTTCCCCGACACGACGCCGGTGCAGGTGCAGATCAACACCATCGCGCCCGGCCTGGCCCCGGAGGAGGTCGAACGGCAAATCACCTTCCCCGTCGAGCAGGCCATCAACGGTCTGCCGCGCTTGCAGCAGCTTCGCTCCATCTCCAAGTTCGGCATCTCGCAGGTCGTCGTCGTCTTCGCCGACGGCACCGACATTTTTTTCGCCCGCCAGATGGTCAACGAACGGCTGAGCATCGCCGAGATCCCCGAAGGCATCCCGCGACCGAAGATGGGCCCCGTCGCCACCGGACTGGGGGAGGTCTTCCACTATCTTGCGGTGCCGAAAGAGGGAGAGCAGGTCGAGGAACTGACGCACCTGCGCACGGTCCAGGATTGGGTCATCAAGCCGGCCATGCGCACGGTGCCGGGCACCGCCGAGATCAACGGCTGGGGCGGCTACGAGAAGCAGTACCAGGTGCGCATCAAGTCGGAGGCGCTGCTGCACTATGAGATTTCGTTCGAGCAGGTGATGCAGGCGGTGCGCGCCAACAACCTGGCGGCCGGCGGCGGCAACATCCAGCAGGCCGGGGCCATGTACCTGATCCGCGGCCTGGCCCGCACCGTCAACGTGGACGAGATCAAGAAGATCATCGTCACCACGCCGCGGCCGGGCGTGCCGGTGCGCGTCGGCGACGTGGCCGACGTCGAGATCGGCCACGACATCCGCCTGGGCGGCGTCACCAGCCAGGGACGCGGCGAAGTCGTCCTCGGTCTGTGTTTCATGCTCATGGGCGAGAACAGCCACGAAGTCACCGACCGCCTCAAGGGCAAGCTCGACGACGTGAAAAAAACGCTGCCGCCCGACGTGAAACTGGTCACGGCTTACGACCGCACTCGGCTAGTCGATAAGGTCATCCACACCGTTTACAAGAACCTGTTCGAGGGCGGTCTACTGGTCGTCGCCGTGCTGTTCATTTTCCTGGGCAACTTGCGGGCGGGCCTCATCGTGGCGTTGGCGATCCCGATCTCCATGCTGTTCGCCTTCTGCGGCATGTGGCGCTTCGGCATCGCCGGTAGTCTGCTCAGTCTCGGCGCCATCGACTTCGGCCTGGTGGTCGATAGCTCCGTGGTCATGGTCGAGAACGTGGTGCGCCACCTGGCCCACGACAAGAACGACCTGCGCAGCCGGCTCGCTATCGTCCGCGACGCCGCCGTCGAGGTGCGAACGCCGACCATGTTCGGCGAGCTGATTATCATGATCGTCTACCTGCCGATCCTGACGCTGCAAGGCGTCGAGGGTAAGCTGTTTCGACCCATGGCGCTGACGGTGATTTTCGCCCTCGTCGGCTCGCTGATTTTGTCGCTGACCTTCATGCCGGTGCTGACGAGTCTGCTGCTGCCGCGCCACCTGGAAGAGAAAGACCCCTGGCTGGTGCGTCTGGCCCGCTGGGGTTACGCCCCGGTCCTGCGCTACGCCCTGCGGCACGGCGTCGCCGTGCTCGTTCTCGCCGTGGCCGCCCTGCTTTTCGGTGCCCTGCTGGCCCTCAATCGCGGCGGCGAGTTCGTGCCGCAGCTGTCGGAGGGAGCGCTGGTCATTAACATCCGCCGCCTGGCCGGTACGGACCTCAACGAGTCGCTGCGCTACAACACGGCCATGGAGAAATTGCTGCTGGCGAAGTTCCCCGAGGAGATCGAGCGCGTCTGGAGCCGCTGCGGCACCGCCGAGGTCGCCACCGATCCGATGGGACCGGAAGAAACGGACATGTTCATCACTCTCAAGCCGCGCGAACAGTGGACCGTCCAGACCAAGGAAGGCGAGCCGGTCACGACGCAGGAAGAGCTAGTGAAGCTCATCCGCGAGGAGTTCGAGGACCTTCCCGGCCAGCGCCTGTCCATCACCCAGCCGATCCAGCAGCGCATCGACGAGATGACCTCCGGCGCCAAGGCGCAGGTGGTCGTCAAGCTATTCGGCGACGACTTCGACACGCTGAAGAACACCGGCGACGAGTTGGCCCGCGTGCTGCGCAGCATTGCCGGCAACGCCGATGTCAACGTCGATCAGATCACCGGCCTTCCCGTCTTGCAGATCCAGGTCCGGCAGACGGAGCTGGCCCGCTATAACGTGACGGCGCGATCGGTACTGGACCTGGTGGAATCGCTGGGCGGCAAACCGCTGGGCGAGGTGGTCGAAGGGCAGTTGCGCTTTCCGCTGGTAGTGCGTCTGCCGGAACGGCTGCGCGCCAGTCCCCAGGCCATCGGCGCCATCCTGGTCACGACCTCGACCGGCGAACGAGTGCCGCTGTCGCGCCTGGCCGAGGTGAAGCTGGTGGAAGGGCCGGCGCAGATCTCGCGCGAGTGGGGCCAGCGCGTCATCGCCGTGCAGTGCAACGTCAGCGACCGCGACATCGAAAGTTTCGTGGCCGAGGCGAAACAGAAGATCGCGGCCGGCGTCAAGCTGCCGCCCGGCCGCTATCGCCTCGAATGGGGCGGACAGTTCGAGAACCTAGAGCGAGCCAAGACGCGGTTGCTGATCGTGGTGCCCGTCGCCCTGACGCTGATCTTCGTGCTGTTGTACATCACCTATAACCGGCTGGGCGACGTGCTACTGGTGTTCTCCGGCGTTCTGTTCGCCAGCGTCGGCGGCGTGCTGGCGTTGTGGCTGCGCGACTTGCCGTTCTCGATCTCGGCCGGCGTCGGCTTCATTGCCCTGTCGGGCGTGTCGGTGCTCAACAGTATGGTGCTGGTGACGTTCATTCGTCAGCTCCGCGACCGCGGCGTGCCGATGGACCGGGCCATCGAGGAGGCGGCGTTGACGCGGCTGCGGCCGGTGTTGATGACGGCGCTGGTGGCCAGTCTCGGTTTCGTGCCCATGGCGCTGAGCACGGGTGTCGGCGCCGAGGTACAGAGACCGCTGGCCACCGTCGTCATCGGCGGCGTCCTCAGCAGCACGCTGTTGACGCTGTTGGTGCTGCCGGTGCTGTATCACTTCTTCGGTCCGGCGAGGGCGGAGACCGCGTCTTGACCGAGGCGCGGATAGACAATTCACGTCCGCACGGGTAGACTGCGGATGGACTTTGCGAAGAGGAGATGCCAATCATGCAAATGCACTTGCCGAAAGAGTTGGAAGAGTTGGTCCAGGAACTGATCGACAACGGCTTGTATCCCACGCGGGAGGAGGTCATCCACAGCGCCCTGTGGTTGCTCCGAGACAGCTATGCGTTGTACAAGGTCAAACGGGACGAGTTGCGGGATCTGCTCGATGTCGGCATTCAGCAGGCCGAACGCGGCCAGCTGGCTCCGCTGGACATGGAAACGATCAAGGCCAAGGCCGCTCTTCGCCTGCAGCAGGAACAAGCCCAGGACGCAGCCGCATGCCGCAAGTGAATCGAAGCGATCAGGCAGAACTCGACCTGATCGACATCCTCGTCCATCTAGGTCGCCACAGTCCTGCGGTGGCCAATCGCTTCGCGGATGAAGTGGAGAGAAAGTGTCAATTGCTCGCACAATTCCCCGGCATGGGAACGGCACGCGATGATCTCCGACCGGGACTGCGTGCCTTCGCCGTTGGCAGCTACGTGATCTTCTACCAGACGGCGGACGACGGCATCCGCATCCTGCGCATCCTGCACGGCGCCCGCAATCTCTCTCCCTCTCTTTTCAACGTTCCCTGAAAGGCAAACGTCGGCTCACCAGTCGGAAGGCATCGGCCGACCATCCGCGGGTTGGACTGCGAGCCACCAGGTCGGTTGGGAAACCGCCGTGGAGACGCCGCGTACACTGCCATCCATCAGCGCTGTCTGACAGGTAGCAGTATGCGACGTACTCGGGCGGGTGGGATCGCACTTGCTGTTCCACGGATTGGGCTGGAACAGCGGGGCCGAGGTGAAGTTGCCTCCCCACGGCGAGTTGGCGAAGGTCACGCCCCACTGATTGGGATTGCCATACCAGGCCCACAGGTTGCCGTACAGGCCACAAGCGGCGTAACGCTCGGTGAAACTGACGGTGTTCGAGGCGCCATCCGGGATGTTGCCGACGTTATACAGGGCGGCGTAGGTGGTGCCGCGAGCGGTAGCTTGTTGCGACATGCCGAACAATTGGAAGTTGGCGGCGTAACAGGAAGCGGCCCAGGCATTGGTCTGGTTCGCGGCGAAGCCGTTGCTGACGCTCGGGTCCGATGGACAGAGGAACGTCTTGACGACCACCGACCGCACCGTGCCGGTGGGAGCGCCGGCCGAGGGACCATCGTAGAAATTCCCGTCGGTCGTGGTCATTCCCTGGTTGTAGAGGTTCTGTTGTTCGAGGTAGGGCAAGAGGAGCGACAAGAGGTTGGCCGTGACGGGCACGGTGTTGAGGGCCGGGGGCAGCGCGTTGTTGTAGGTGCTGGCGTAGTTCTGGACCGCGATACCGAGTTGTTTGAGATTGTTGCCGCACTGCATCCGCGCGGCGGCCTCGCGGACCTTTTGCACGGCGGGCAACAGCAGGCCGATGAGGATGGCGATGATGGCGATCACCACCAACAGCTCAATCAGTGTGAAACCTTCCTTCCACTGTCTGGCACTTCTCCGAAACATGGCCGGCCCCTACTGCGCGGAGTATTGTGAGGGCCTTTGTAATCCATTCCGTTTCGGAAGTATAACCCGACTGTCTCCTCTCGCAAGAGAAAAAACAGCGTCCGCCCTTTTTCCCCTTTTTCGGATCAAACGCGGACGTCGGCGGTCTGTCCGAGCAAATGTCGATAGCGCTGCCGAATCGGCTCGACTTCCCCGGCGAGAAACTCGTCCACCTGCTGCGGCGCCCGGCCAACGAATTGGCCGCGGTCGAGCACGGACTCGAAGTCCACGCCGGCCAGCAGCGGGTCAGCGCGGAGACGGTCGAGCAGATCGTTGTCGCGGGCGCCGGCCTTCAGGGCGGCGGTGACAGCATGACTGTGGCGGCGGATACACTCGTGGACGGCCTGCCGATCACCGCCCCGCGCCACGGCCGCCATCAAGAGGTTCTCCGTCGCCATGTACGGAAAGATCTCGTCCACGTTCCGCGCGATCACCTCCGGATTGACGACCAGGCCATTGCTGACGTTCAGGGCCAGTCGCAGCACGGCGTCGGCGCTGAGAAACGCCTGCGGCAGCGTCAGGCGGCGGTTGACGCTGTCGTCCAGCGTGCGCTCCAGCCATTGCGTCGCCGCCGTCTGCGCGGCGCTGACCGACAGACTGACGAGGAAGCGCGACAGGCCGCACAGGCGCTCGGCTCGCATCGGATTGCGCTTGTACGCCATCGCCGACGAGCCGACCTGGTCCGCCTCAAACGGCTCATCAATCTCCTGCCGGTGTGACAGCAGCCGCAGGTCGGTGCCGAACTTGTGGGCGCTCTGCCCCAGGCCGGACAGGGCGTCGAGGATCTGGCTATCGACCTTGCGCGAGTAGGTCTGTCCTGTGACGGGGTAGACAGACTCGAAACCCATCTTACGGGCGACCAGGTCGTCCAGCCGGCGGACGCGCTCGTGATCGCCGCGAAAGAGGGCGAGGAAGCTGGCCTGCGTTCCGGTGGTGCCCTTTGCTCCCCGGAAGCGGAGCGAATCCAGGCGGTGCTCCAGCTCGTGCAAGTCGAGTACGAAATCGTAGCACCACAGGCAGGCGCGCTTGCCGACGGTCGTGAGCTGGGCCGGCTGGAAGTGCGTGAAGCCGAGCGTGGCCAGGTCGCGCCAGCGGGCGGCGAATCGCGCCAGCGCATCGATGACGCCGACGAGACGATCGCGCAACAGGCCCAGCCCCTCGCGCAGCAGAATCAGATCGGTGTTGTCGGTGACGTAGCAGCTCGTCGCCCCCAGGTGAATGATCTCGCGCGCGTCGGGACAGACTTCGCCATACGTCTCGATGTGGGCCATGACGTCGTGGCGTCGCCGTCGTTCGTGGACTTCGGCCCGAGCGAAATCGATGTCCTCGACGTGCGCCCGCATCTGTTCGAGCTGGGCCGGTGTGATGCGCGGCGTGACGCCATCGTCGTCGAGCAGCCCCAGCTCGTGCTGTGCCTCGGCCAGCGCGACCCAAAGCCGGCGCCAGGTCGAGAACTTGCGCTGCGGACCCCACAGCTCGGCCATCTCGCGGCTGGCATATCGACTCACCAGAGGATTGTCGTAAACCTGAAAGGAATCCATGCTCTCCTCTCGTCCGCGTGTTCGCTCTCGGCCGAAATCTCGGCACGGCGAGCAATCCGCTCGGAAGTGCTATTTCCGGTCGTCTCCAAGCCTTTTTTATGGCTGCGGCCATCGTTCGTCGCCGCACCGCGATGGTTTGACGGGTAGAGTACAGCAGGAGGAGATTCCATCGTCTCGTCAAGGAGGATCTCGATCATGCCGCGCATGGCTTTCATCGGAAAAATCGTTACTCTCGGTGTGGTTGTGTGGATCGGCGCCGTCGGTTCAGCCCACGGGCAGGATCGCGCCGGCGCGGCGGGGATGGGCGCGGCCGTCGCTCAGCCGGCGCCGGGAGCGATGGTTCAGCCACCCGGCGGCGGCGTCATCCCGCCTGCGGGCGGCGTTATCCCCCCCGGCGGCGCGGGAGTCGGTGTGGGGGGCGGGCTGGCCGCGCCGGCGGCCGGCAATCTCGGCATCGGCACCATTCCGATCACGCCGCCTACGCCGCCCATCGGCTATTACGCCCCTCGACCCGCCGAATACAACATGGGAAAATTTTTCTACTATCCCTATTACTATTATCCACATAGTTACTGGCCGACCGAGACCTGTAAGTGGCCGGAGCGGCCCGGACAGGCGTACATGCGGCCGCCGGCCTACATGACGTACCCGCCCTTCATGGAACCGAACTGGCGTTACGAGTGGTACACGCCGCAGCACTACTACCGCGGCTTCCATTTCTGGCTCGATCAATTCTGATCGAAGGAGGGAATAGGGAATAGGGAGTAGGGAATAGGGAATAGGAGCGAGGCTTCTCTCGTTCCTATTCCCTATTCCCTATTCCCTCTTCTCCGCGGCTGCAATTGACAGGGTGAGGGCACTTACTACAATCCATGTCTCACCCGTGATGCACCTTCGCGCCGTTTCCGAACGAGAGGCGACAACCGTGTCCGTACCCCAAGACCCGTTCGAGGCCAGCCGCACCGAGAAGCTGCAAGCGATCGCCGCACTGGGACTCGACCCGTGGGGCGGGCGATTCGACGGCCATCAGTCCATCGCCGACGTCCTCGCCCTGCCGGCCGACCGGCCGGAAGAGCAGCGGCCGCGCGTGCGCATGGCCGGCCGCGTCGTCAGCCGCCGCGAGGGCGGCAAGGTCCATTTCCTCGACCTCAAGGACTGGTCCGGCAAGCCGACCTTCCGCGAGATCAAGGGCGAACACGAGGGTGAGGTTGAGAAAGTACACGATCTGAGCAGCCGCATTCAGGTCATGGTCGGACAGAAGCAAGTCGGCGAGACCGGCTGGCAGTTGGCGCAGCTTCTCGACCTCGGCGACCTGCTCGGCGTGGACGGCACGTTCGGCAAGACACGGCGCGGCGAACCGACGGTGTTCGCCGACAAGCTGACGTTCCTCGGTAAGTCGCTGCTGCCGCACCCGGACAAGTTCGCCGGCATGCACGACCTGGAGTTTCGCCTGCGGCATCGCTACCTCGACCTGATCTACAACCCCGAGACGCTCGACCGCGCCCGCAAGCGCATCCTGATCGTACGGACGATGCGGCGCTTCCTCGACGAGCGTGGCTTCTGGGAGGTGGAGACGCCGACACTGCACGCCATCGCCGGCGGCGCCGCGGCCCGGCCGTTCGTCACGCACCACAACGCCCTGGACATCGATTTGTTCCAGCGCATCGCCCTGGAATTGCACCTGAAGCGCCTGCTGGTCGGCGGCATCGAGAAGGTGTACGAGATCGGCCGGGTCTTCCGCAACGAGGGCATCAGCCCGCGGCACAATCCGGAATTCACCATGATGGAGCTGTACCAGGCATACGGCGACTACCGCTCCATGATGGATTTGACCGAAGAGCTGATTGTCGCCTGCGTGCAGGCGCTGGGCGGCGGCATGAAACTGCCCTTCGGCGAACACACGATCGACTTCACGCCGCCGTGGCAGCGCAAGACCTACGCCGAGTTGTTCGAGCAGCACGTCGGCGTGCCGATGAACGACGCCGAGGCGGTGCGTCGCGTGGCCGAGCAAAGGGGCTTCCCGACGGCCGGCAAAGACCCGGCCGTGGTCGTGCACCACCTGTTCGAGGAGCACGTCGAGGACAAGCTGATCGGCCCGGTATTCGTCTACGATTATCCGGCGCCGCTTTGTCCGCTGACCAAGCGGAAGGCCGACAATCCCGACATCGCGGAGCGTTTCGAGCTGTACGTTCGCGGCATGGAGTTGGCCAACGCCTACACGGAACTGAACGATCCGATCACGCAGGAGCAGACGTTCCGTATGCAGTTGGCCGGCCTGCCGGAAGAGGAATCGATGGCGAAGATGGATGAGGATTTCATCCGCGCCCTGCGCCACGGTATGCCGCCGGCGGGCGGACTCGGCATCGGCATCGACCGCCTGGTCATGCTGCTGACCAACACGCAGACGATCCGCGATGTGATCCTGTTCCCGCTGCTTCGACCGGAGAAAAAATGAACTACCACGAATCACACGAATAACACGAATAAAATACCAATAAAGAGAGAGAAAGAGAGATAATGGCGGGAGTCTTCGCTGATTTTCTTTCTTCATTCGTGTAATTCGTGTGATTCGTGGTTTTCCTTCTTGAGGTGAGATGTGTATAAATTGCTGCTCTGCTGGCGGTATCTGCTGACGCGCTACCTGGCCCTGGTGTGCATCGTCAGTGTCATGCTCGGGGTGGCCACGCTCATCGTCGTCAACAGCGTCATGGCCGGCTTCAGCACCAAGCTGCGCGATCGGCTGCACGGTCTGCTCTCCGACATCGTCATCGAGGCCTGCGATTACGAGGGCTTCGCCAACCCCGACGGCAAGATGGCCCGCATCCAGGCCGACCCGTTTCTGAGTCAGCGCATCGAGGCCATGACGCCGACGCTGGAAATCTTCGGCATGATCCGGTTCAACTACAACGGCATGCCCATCGCCCGGCCGGTGCGCATCATCGGCATCGACCCGATTGGCCGCACTCGTGTCGGCGGCTTCGCCGAGCATTTGCAGATCAACCGCGGCCAACCGTCGTTCGAGCTGAACGCGGAGGCAGTGCAGCGTCAACGTCTGCTGCACCCGCCGCATCGGCTGGACCGCATGGCCGCCCTGATGGCGTTGCCGGCGCCGGACGGACGGCCGGCCCCCGAACCGCCGCCGTCGCGCGAGTTCGTGCCGTGCAGCATCATCGTCGGCTATGCCGTCGCCCACTTCCGCGCTCCAGGGACTGACGCCGCCAGTCCTCACGAAATCCGCACTCTCGAACCCGGCGATGACGTCATCGTCACGACCATCAGCGGCCTGGCCCTCAAGCCCGTCGAATGGCGCTGTGCCGTTTGCGACTATTTCCACTCCGAAATGAGCGAATACGACGCCAATTACGTGTTCGTGCCGCTGGAGGAATTGCAGCGGCTGCGAACGATGGAAGGCCGGGCCACCAGCATTCAAATCCGCTTCAAGGACTACCGCGATTTGAAGGCGGTCAAGCGGCATCTGCAGGATCTGTTCAACGCACGAGCCGTTGGCCGTGCAGACCTGGGAGGACAAGCAAGGACCGCTGCTGGCGGCCATCAGCATCGAGAAGGGCATCCTCAACGTGCTGCTGTTCATGATTATCGCCGTGGCCGGCTTCGGCATCCTGGCCATTTTCTCGATGATCGTGGTCGAGAAGACGCGCGACATCGGCATCCTCAAGGCGCTGGGCGCGTCCAACACCGGCGTGCTGAACATCTTCCTGGGTTACGGTCTGCTGCTCGGCATCGTTGGTGCCGTGTCTCGGCTCCGCCGCCGGCGTGGCCATCACCGTCTACATCAACGAGATCGAGCAATTTCTGACCCGATGCACCGGGCACGAATTGTTCGACCGCTCGGTGTACTACTTCAACGAGATCCCGACCGACCTCAATGTATGGAGCGTGGTCCTCATCAACGTCGGCGCGGTGGCCATCGCCGTGCTGTTCAGCGTGCTGCCGGCGCTGCGGGCGGCCCTGCTGCATCCGGTGCGAGCACTGCGATACGAATAAGGTATTCCCGTTTAGCCGCGACGCGCAGCGGAGCGCAGCGCTCCGCTGCGCGTCGCGGCTAAACGGAGAAGTCAACCCGGAAGGATTCGAGTGATGCACGAGAACCTGCCCCTGTTGGCGGCGGTCAACGTCCACAAGACCTATCGCAAGCACGCTATCGAGGTGCCGGTGCTGACCGGGCTGGACCTGGAAGTGCATGCCGGCGAGTTCCTCAGCGTCGTCGGCAGCTCCGGCAGCGGCAAAAGCACGCTGCTGCACCTGCTCGGCACCCTCGACAAGCCCGACGAGGGACGCATCCTCCTCGATGGCGAGCGCATCGACAATCAGCCCGCCGAGCAGCGCGACCGCCTGCGTAACCAGACGTTCGGCTTCATCTTCCAGTTCTATCATCTGCTGCCGGAGCTGAGCACGCTGGAAAACGTGCTGATGCCGCGAATGATCGCCCTGCCGGTGCGCGGCTGGTTCCGCCAGCGCCGCGCCCTCAAGCAGCAGGCCACCGAATTGCTCGATCGCGTCGGCCTGGGACATCGCCTGCACCACAAGCCGCGCGAGCTGTCCGGCGGCGAGATGCAGCGCGCGGCCATCGCTCGCGCGCTCATCAACCGTCCGCGCATCCTGCTGGCCGACGAGCCGACCGGCAACCTCGACGCCGACAAGGGCGTCGAGATCATCCGTCTGCTGCGCGACTTGAACCGGCAGGAACGGCTGACTATCATCATGGTGACGCACAACATGGAGATCGTCTCGGCCACGGATAGGGTGGTCCAACTTCGCGCAGGGCGCGTTGAGACATCAATGGAACCACGATTCCACGGCTGTGGAAAGGACATGATCCAGTGTGGATCAACGGCAAGCTCTTCGAGCTTCAATGGGGCCACAGCACGCGGAATCGTGGATACACCATAGGATAGCCATGAATAAGGTCTGGATCAACGGCAAACTGTTCAACAAGGCTGACGCCAAGGTCAGCGTATTCGATCACGGCCTGCTCTACGGCGACGGCGTTTTCGAGGGCATTCGCATTTACGGCGGCAAGGTGTTCCGCCTCCGCGAGCACATCGATCGCCTCTACGAGAGCGCCCGCCACATCGCGCTGGAGATGCCGCTGGGCCGCGAGCCATTGACGCAGGCCGTACTCGACACGGTCAAGGTCAACGCCAAGCAGGACGGCTACATCCGCCTGGTGGTGACGCGCGGCGCCGGCAATCTCGGGCTGGACCCGCAACAAATGCTCCCAGCCGCAGGTCATCATCATCGTCGATGACATCAGTCTCTACCCGATCGAGTTCTACGAGAAGGGACTGGAGGTCATCACCGCCTCGATCATCCGCAATCACCCCAACGCCCTGAATCCGCGCATCAAGTCACTCAACTACCTCAATAACATCCTGGCCAAGATCGAGGCCGTGCGCGCCGGCTGCCAGGAAGCGATCATGCTCAACCACAACGGCGAGGTCGCCGAATGTACCGGCGACAACCTCTTCCTCGTCAAGCGCGGCATCCTGCGGACGCCGCACCTGGCCGCCGGCATCCTCGAAGGCGTGACGCGCAACGCCGTCATCGAGTTGGCCCGCGAGGCGAAAATCCCGGTGCAGGAGATGGCCCTGACGCGCCACGACGTCTACAGCGCCGACGAGTGCTTCCTGACCGGCACCGCGGCCGAGGTCGTGCCGGTGGTCGACTGCGACGGCCGGCCCATCGGCAACGGCAAGCCCGGTCCTCGTCACCCGGCAGCTGCGCGAACGCTTTCACCAGTTGGCCCGGCAATAGCTGACAGCATATGATCGACCTCCACCGTATCCTGGTGCCGACCGACTTCTCCAAGTCGTCGGCCAATGCGCTCACCTACGGAGTGGCGTTCGCGTCGCGGTTCGGCGCGGAGCTGCACCTGCTGCACGTCGTGCAAGACCTGGCCCTGTTCATCCCCGAGGCGGTGATGGTCAGCCCGCCGATGATGCCGCCCGTCGAGCAGTTCGTGTCGGCGGCCCGCGTCGCCCTGGACCGCGCCGTACAGGAATTGGCCGTGCCCGACGTGCGCGTCATCCCGGAGGTGGCCGAGGGAACACCGTTCGAGGAGATCGTTCGTTTCGCCCGTGACAAGGACATCGACCTCATCGTCATGGGCACGCACGGCCACACGGGTCTGGCGCACCTGCTGATGGGGAGCGTCGCGGAGAAGGTGGTTCGGCGGGCGCCGTGTCCGGTGCTGACGGTGCGCCACCCCGAGCACGAGTTCGTACACCCCTGAGACGCGAGAGAGAAACGACATGGCCCGACATCGACCGACCGCCATTCTGGTGATCGCCATTCTGCACATCATTGGCGCGAGCATCGGCATCCTCAGCTCCTGTTACTCCGTTGCCATGATGGGAGTGGCCCAGGCCTCCTCCACCGCGCCGTCTCCCGCCTTCACGCCCCCGCCGGGGGCACCCCAGGGGCAACCGACGCCGCCGAACGCGGCGCAGATCCTCAAGTATTACGAGGAACACGTACCCGGTTACACGGCGTTTACGTTTGGCTCCCTGGCCGTGAGCTTCCTGCTGGACGTGATGCTGCTTGCCTCCGGCATCGGCCTGCTGAAGATGCAGCCATGGGCGCGGCTGCTGTCGTTGATTTATGCTCCTTTGAGCATCCTTTTTCACATTCTTTCCTTCGGGTATCAGCTGATTGTGGTGCTCCCGGCTTCGCACGACTTGTTCGCGCAGATGGCCGGTCTTGGCCCGATGGGAACTATCATGGAGGCGGCCGCCACCATCGGCGCCGTTGTCAGTTTCCTGATCGTCGTTTACCCGATCGTGGTGCTCGTCATCATGCTGCGGCATCCACCGTGGCCGCTTTCCGCGATGACGTTCCCGAGGCGGAAGAGGCGGATAGATTTGAGGACGATCCCTGGCGAGAGCCGCCGCGGAGCGATGCCTTCACGCGCTGATTCGTATCCCCTCTGCCAACCTCTGGCCGATCGCTTCAGTTCTTGAAGGCGATGTAGAGGGCAAACACGACAAGGACCAGCAGCCCGTTGAGGAGCAAAGCTAGGTTCAACTGGCGAACGCCCTTGGGGGCTCATTTCCTCTTCCGAAAATGCGGCGCGAAGCAAGTAGTACCAGGCGAGGGGCAGAAGAACGAGCGTTCCCAGACCCAGCACCGAAGCGAGAAACGCACGCCGGGCGAGATCGTCTCCGGAAGAGACCGTCGCCGAGCGTTCGACGGTCTCCTCTTCTTCTTGTGCCGCTGGTGGTGGAACAGGCGGTACGGTCGGGGCGACCGACGGAGCACGAGCGATCTCGTCGCGCTTCTGGACTTCTTCGCCGCTGGGCACCGTGGCGGGGCCGGGCTGGATGGCGGTGAGATCGCGGGGCGCCGGCGCGGATGCCTTCGCGCGGCGTCTGGCAGGAATAGCAAATCGACAGCCGATTGCTGACCGGTTCGCCGCAGATGGAGCAGAGCCACACGCCGGACTCGGCCTGGTCCTCCCAGTCGTCGTCGAGCTTGGCGGCGTCCACGGCGGCGAGAAGACCAGCCGCGCGCTGGGCATCGTCCTCGCGCACCTGCAAGGCAATCTGATCGCTCCCTCCCGCCTGGCCGAACGGCAACACATCCGCTGTCAGCTCGCCGGCCAACATCGACTCGATACCCTCATTTTCCAGCAGGTTTTTCGCCAGCTGGGCCTCGAAGGATCGATTGAAGGTCATCACGGTGACAAACTGGTCGGACATCCGCCGAACCTCCCAGGCATTCGGAGACAAACCCTACTCCATCAATCTTCCTGTTTTCCCCTGCGAATGGCAAATCGTTCCTTGCTGCGGAACGTCTCGACGACCAGTCCGCCGGCGCGACTGCGGACGGTGACGGCGCCGTGTCGATACGTGTCGAGGACGTGCGCCCCGATCCCGGTAAACCGCTGGGTAACACGCGCCGATGGCGCCGGCCTCCCCTGACTGGAAACGACCGCGCCTGGCCGCGCCCAGCGCGCCAACTCCGGCGTATTGGTCAAGTGGCTGCCGTGATGCGGAGCCATGAGGACATCGACGCGGCGCGGCGGCAGTTCGCCGAGCACGCGCTGCAATCCCGCCCCTTCCAGGTCGCCGGTGAGCAGGATCGTGTGCCCGGCGTGGCGAACCTGGAGCACCAGGCTGCGCGCGTTTTCGTTGCCCTCGGGTCCGCTGGCCGGCGGGTGTAGCACCTCCAGGGACACGTCGCCCGCCGTCAGACGGTCGCCGGCCTTGACGATGCGCAGGGGAATGCCGCGCTCCCTCAGAACGGCGAGCGTGTGCTGGACGCCGGGAGTGGCCTTGTCCGCGAAGCTCGGCGTACACGTCACCTGACCGACCGCGAAGCGATCGAGCAAGTCGGGCAGGCCGTTGAAGTGATCGAGGTCGGCGTGCGAGAGGAGGACTTCATCGATGCGGCGGATGCCGCGCTGCCACAGAAACGGCTCGATCTGCCGTCGCGTCACGTCGGGTCCGATGAGCGAGCCAGCGTCATAGAGCAGCGTTCGGCCGTCGGGCGCCTCCAGCACGACACAACCGCCGTGGCCGACGGACAGAAATGTGCAGCGCATCTCGTCGCTCGGCAGCCGCGCCGCCCCAGCGACGAGACCGGCACACAGCCAACCCAGTCCCGCCACGCCGGCCCAGCGCCAGCGGCGGCGTAACGGTCCCTGCGTCATCACCGCCAGCAGGCCGGCGTAGAACACCCACAACCACCAGTCCGAGATGAAGCCGACGTAGAGATAACTGCCGGGAACGCGGTCGGCGGCATCGACCAGTACCTCGCAGGCGGCGAGACTGCCGTGAACGAGGGACGCCAGCGGCGCCGTCAACGGCAGACAGACGATGCCCGTCAGCAGGAGCAGAAAACCCGCAAACAGGGCCACCGTCGTCAACACGACGAGCGGCGGGCCGAGCAGAAGGCCGCTGGGCGAGATCATTTGGTAGCGCGACGCGGCCAGGGGCGTGATCGCCAGCCAGATGAGCAAGGTGATGACGTAGCTTTCCAGCACACGGCAGCCGAGCCGGTGCAGACCCCGTTGCCACGCCGGGCGGGTCGTATCGAGCAGGCGCTCCAACGGATCTTCTTCGCGCTGCAACAGATGGCGACTGCCCCAGTACAGGACGGCGACGGACAGGAACGACAGCAAGCAGCCGGGAGTACACAGGTCCGTCGGATTCACCAGGGCGACGACGAGCCAGGAGAGGGCGAAGACATTGGCCGGCAGCACGCGGCGGCGCAGGACCAATCCGCCGCAAACGGCGCAGACGGTGATGGCCGAGCGCAGCGCGGGCGGTCGGCCGCCGGTGAGCAGAGCGTAACCGAGCAGCACCACGGCCACGACCCAGGCGGCGTGGCGCTGGCGCACACCCAGGCGCGGCAGGACGAACCACAGAAATGCCGCCAAAATCACGAGATGCTGACCGGAAATCGCCAGGACGTGGAGCACGCCGGTGCGTATGTATTTGTCCCAGTCCGCCCGCGTCATGCCGGAGCCTTCGCCCAGGAGCAAGGCGCTGGCCAAGCCCTGCGATCGCTCCGGCAACGTGTCGCGGAGGATTTGCTGTCCTCGACCGCGGATGACGGCGAGCCAGCCGTGGAAGGACATGGTCCATCCGCGGTCCAGACGTGTCACGGCCTGCGGTGTCTTCCGCGCCGCTAGCACCGTGAGGATGCCCTGGTCGCGCAGATGAGCGGCGAAATCGAACTCGCCGGGATTGCTCGGCGGCGCGGCCAGGGACAGTTGCCCCACGACCTCGACCGCATCGCCGCAGTGCAGGTCCGGCCAATTCTCGACGCCTACGACGCGCACTCGGCCGGATGCTGCCAACCAGTTGTCACCGCGCCGCAGCTGACCGACACGCAGGACGCTTACCGTCGTCCCGGCACGGGGGAAAGAGCGCAAGGGATCGATGGATGGGGCGCGGTTGTGTATGGGTTCCTCATCGATGAATCCGCGCAATTGCACGGGCACCGGCTCGTCTTTCGCATACAGGGCGATGTCATCGGCCGCGTAAACATCGCGGCGGTAGTGGTGGTAAGCGGCCCCGAAGGCGGTGCCCGCCAGGGCCAGGTAGAGCAGCGGTAAGCCGGGCTGCCGACTGCCGCGCGTGCCGAACCAGGCGAGGAGGCAGCCCGCCGCCGCCAGAAGGCTCACGGGCATCGGCAGCGAGACGTGACGATCGAGCATCACCCCGGCGGTGACGGCGAGGGCGGCGGGGACCAACGGCGCACGCCAAATGCTCTCCGGCAACAGCGCGTCCAACGCCGGTCGGGCCGATGCGGCGGATGATCCTCCAGACGTAACCGGAGCGTTGGACATACCTTGGCGATTCGACGTACTCGACAGACCGCGAATCGTCGCCGATTGTCCTCCGCTTTCGGCCGAATCGCAAGCAACAAATCGGCGGTTCGGACTGCCCTTCCGCCGCTGCGGCGCTGAGTTTATCATCGCGGTGGAGGAGTTGAGCCATGCGCACGATGTCCGCACCACAAGCTACCCCCCTGAAAAACGGTGTTCCGTTGCTGGCCAACGGCGATCGCATGAAACAACCCGAGTTCCACCGTCGCTACTTGGCTTCTCCCGATGACGTCAAGTTTGAATTGATCGAAGGGATCGTTTACATGGCATCGCCCCTGCGCTGGAAGCACGGAAACTACAGCCAGGAATTGAGCCTCGTCTTTGGTCTCTACCGGGCCGCCACCACCGGCGTCGAAGCGGGCGATAACGCCACCATCCTTCTGGGCGAGGAGAGCGAACCGCAACCGAACCTCGTCTTGCGTATCCTTCCGGAGTATGGCGGTCAATCGCGCCTGGAGGAGGAGTACGATGCGCGGGCCCCGGAGTTGCTGGCGGAGATCGCCTACAGCTCGCGAGCCATCGACCTGAATCAAAAACGAAATGATTATGAGCACAATGGCGTCGTGGAATATTTGGTACTGTCCATCGAGGACCAGGAACTACACTGGTTCCATTTCCCTTCGGCGAAGATGATCCGGCCGAATCGTCAGGGCGTGTCGCGTTCCCTGGTCTTTCCGGGGTTGTGGATCGAGAACCAGTCCTTGCTGGCCCGTAATACCGCGCGTCAGATTGACGTGGTGCGGCAAGGTCTCGCCAGCCGGGAACACGCCGTGTTTGTCAAGCGTTTGCAAGCCGCTCACCGCAAGCATTCCTGAAAAGGTAACGTCGTCATGAGAGCCTTCTCCACTCCTCACTCGGTTCGCGCGACCAAGAAACCGCTTGAGCCACTCGTCAACGGCGAGCGCATGAAGCAGCCAGAGTTCCACCGCCGTTACGAGGCGTGTCCCGAAGAGGAGAAATGGGAGCTGATTGGAGGTATCGTCTACATGGCCTCGCCGTTAAGACTGGGCCACTCGCGCCACGATGGCAAAGTTGGTCTCGTCCTGGAACTGTATGAGCTTGCGACGCCCGGGACAGAGGCACTGCACAATGCGACGATGATCCTCGGCGAGGAAAGCGAACCGCAGCCGGACCTCGGCCTCCGTATCCTTCCGGAATACGGCGGCCAATCGCGGACGACTCCCAATGACTATCTACAAGGTGCTCCCGAACTCCTCGTCGAAGTGGCTCATAGCCGCCGTGCCCTTGCCATGCACGGCAAACGCGAGGATTACCAACGCACCGGCGTCCTCGAATACCTCGTCGTTTGCTGGCAGGAACAGGAAGTTCACTGGTTCCATTTCCCGACGGGCAAGTCGATTGCGCCCAACCGCCAAGGCATCTCTCGTTCGCGTGTCTTTCCGGGATTGTGGCTCGATGTCGCGGCGCTGCTTCGCCTGGATTCCGCGCGTCTGATGGAAGTGCTTCAGAAAGGTCTCGCCAGCCGCGAGCATGGCGCGTTCGTCAAGCATCTCCAGACCGCCCATCGCAAGCATTCCTGAAGCCATCACGATAATGCCGCGCCGGCACGGTCGCGTTTGCGGCTTCGCTTCTGGCGCCACCAACGCACGCTAATGATCCACGACGCGCCCATGTACCAGGCAGGGAAGATCAGCGACAAGAGCGACAGACGTCGCGTCGCGTTGTCCGCGGGAACCTCGGGCGGCATCTGCCAAAGGAGTCCCACCAGCAGCGCGGCCCAGGCGGCGCCCAGCAGACTCGTCACCTGGTTGAGTTTGCCGCGTTGGGTGGGATAGAGATAGCGGCTGGGAACGAACGTCAGCAGGGAGAGGACGATGAGGACGCCAAGCGAGAGCCAGGCCGGCAGCGGCTGGAGCGTGTACAGGTAGAAGGCGACGAGGTTCCAGTACGAAGGAAAACCGAGGAAATAGCCATCGTCGGTCTTGACCGCGACCTGGCAGAAGCCGTAGGCGCTGGCCAGTAGCGGCAGAAGCAAACAGACCTCGCAGCTCGAAGGCAGGAGGCGGGCACGCCAGATCAGCAGCAGCGGCAGACAGGTGTAGGTGAGAAAGTCCACCAGGTCGTCGAGGCGTCGGCCATCGAAACTGGGCACGACTTCCTTGATGCGGACGCGGCGCGCGAAGGTGCCGTCGGTGGCGTCGATGAGGGTGGCCGCGACCATGAGCAGGAAGGCGCGGCGAAAGTCGTCTGGCTGACCATGCACGAGCAGAGCGGCGATGGACGCGGCCGCGACCAGACCCAGCGCCGTGTACAGGTGGACGCACCAACCCAGACCCTGTCGCCACCAAGCCGGCCGCTCGGTCGCCGCGCCGGCGGAGGGATCGCCATCGCCAATCATGAAAAAGCTCCCGCGCCCCAATTCTTCTTTGTCTTAGCGATCCTCCTCCATGTAATCTACTGAGTGTGCCACCTTTCCCGTTCTGAGTGAGTTCTGAGTTCTGTGTGAAAACCGAACTCAGAACTCAGAACGGGAAAGGTGGGCGTTGGTGCTCGCCAGGTTCCCATGCTTGAGGAATGACATGAAACACCGCTCCTTTGTCGCCGCTCTGGTCCTCGTCGGCGTCGCCGGTCTGGCCCTGCATTACCCGCTCGCCGCGATCCGCGATCCGCAGCCGGCCTGGGCCGACGAGGCGCGACCGATCGCGGCGAGCGGAAAGCGGGTAGCGGATCGCGGACAGCGGATGCTGCCGGGCGTCGAAGCGAGCGGCATGGTCCGCTTGCCCAACCAGTGGGCGCTGCGGCCGGCCGGCCGGCAGGTGCCGCTGGGCGATTTCCCGGTCAACCTCGCCCTGCATCCCACGGGACGGTGGCTCGCCGCCCTGCACGCCGGTTACGGCACTCACGAGGTCATCCTCGTCTCGACCCGTGGCAACCCGCCGAAAATCGTCTGCCGCGTGCCGATCGATCAGGCGTTCTACGGACTCTGTTTCGCCCCGGACGGCAAAACCCTGTTTGCCAGCGGCGGCGAGTTGGAGGTCATCCACGCCTGGACCTTCGAGGACGGCCTGCTGGCCCGGCATCGCACCCTTCGGACGGCCGAACGGACCAAGACGTTCGTGCCCAGCGGCCTGGCCACGGACGCCGACGGCCGGACGCTGTTCGCCGCCGGCCTGTGGGGCCATGCCGTCGCCCGGATACCGCTGGACGCTCCCGAGCAGCGCCGCCTGGTGAAGCTGGACAAGGACAGTTATCCCTACGCCTGCCTTCCCGAGCCGGGCGGCAAGCGTCTGTTCGTCAGCCTGTGGGGCAAGGCCGGCATCGCCGTCCTCGACCTGGAGAGCGATAAGGTCGCCGCCATCTGGGCGACGGAGAGTCATCCCACCGAGATGGCCCTGGCGCCCGACGGCAAGACCCTGTACGTCTCCTGCTCCAACTCGACGCGCGTCTGCGTCCTCGACGCGGCCCACGACGGCAAGGCGCTGCAAACCATCGCCTGCTCTCTGCATCCCAACGCGCCGTCGGGCAACACGCCGAGCAGCCTGAGTCTGTCGCCGGACGGCCAACTCCTGTTCGTGGCCAACGCCGACGCCAACAACGTCGCGGTCTTTCAGGTCGCCCAGCGCGGCCAGGCCCAGGCGCTGGGCTTCATCCCGGTTGGCTGGTATCCGACCTCGGTGCGCTTCGATGCCCAGACGAAGAAGATCTACGTCGCCAACGGCAAAGGTCTGACGTCGCGGGCCAATCCCCAGGGACCCCAGCCCGGCCGGATGCGCTATACTTCCGTGGAGCAATACATCGCCGCCCTCTTCCGTGGCACGCTCGCCGTCATCGACATGCCGACGCCGGCACAGATGGCCGTCTACAGCAAGCAGGCGTATGCGTGCAGCCCGCTACGGGCCGACGTCGGCGCCGACCGGCGAGCGACCGGAAGGCAATCCCATCCCAGCCAAGATCGGCGAGGCCAGTCCCATCAAGCACTGCATCTACATCATCAAGGAGAACCGCACCTACGACCAGGTTTTCGGCGACATGAAAGAGGGCAATGGCGATCCTCATTTGTGCTTATTCGGCGAAAAAATCACGCCCAACCACCATAAACTGGCCCGCGAGTTTGTTCTGCTGGACAACTTCTACGTCGAGGGTGAGGTTTCGGCCGACGGCCACCAGTGGAGCATGGGCGCCTACGCCACGGATTTCGTCGAGAAGGTCTGGCCCTTGTCCTACCGCGGCCGGCCGATCGCCAGTTCGATCAAAAACCTCAGCCTTTATCCCTCCGAGGGGCACTTCGATTCGATCGCTCGTCCGGCCGGCGGCTACCTGTGGGACCGCGCCGCCGAGGCCGGCGTCAGTTACCGCAGTTACGGCGAATGGGTCGAGGAGGGCAGGAAGCCCGGCGATCCCGCCAAGGCACGAGTCAAGGCGCTGGAGGGCCACATCGATCCGATGTTCCGCGGCTGGGACCTCAACTATCTCGACCAGAAGCGGGCCGACCGCTTCATCGAGGAACTGCAACGCTTCGAGCGCGACGGCGGCTTCCCCAGCCTGATCATCCTGCGTTTGCCAAACGACCACACGTCGGGGACGAAGGTGGGCGCCCCGACGCCGCGCGCCCAGGTGGCCGACAACGACCTGGCGCTGGGCCGGGTCGTCGAAGCCGTTAGTAACAGCAAGTTCTGGAAGGAGACGGCCATTTTCGTCGTAGAGGACGACGCCCAGAACGGACCCGATCACGTGGACGCCCACCGCAGCGTGGCCCTGGTCGTCAGTCCCTATACGAAGCGCAACTATGTCGATTCGACGATGTATTCCACCAGCAGCATGTTGCGAACGATGGAACTGATCCTGGGACTGAAGCCGATGAGTCAGTTCGACGCGGCGGCTCGGCCGATGTACCACTCGTTCCAGGCCAAGCCGGACACGACCGCCTATCGGCACGTTGTTCCCGAGGTGGACTTGCAGGAGAAGAACCTGGCGTCCGCCTGGGGGGCGAAGCGGTCGGAGAAGTTCAATTTGGCGAAGGAGGACGCCGCCGACGACCTGCTGCTCAACGAGGTCATCTGGCGTTCGGTTAAGGGACCGCATTCGCCGATGCCGGCTCCCGTACGCGCCGCCTTCGTTCTGCAACACCCGCGAGAGGACGATGATTAATCGTCCAGCTGGAGTCTATGACAAGGGACGCAGTCGGAGGGGTTGGGAGTGGTCTCTGGAAGGCAGAAAGTCCCTGCCGGTCGATTGACGGACAGGGACTTCTTGGTAGGGGAACGGAGAGCGGGTGATGGGGCTCGAACCCACGACAGCCACGTTGGCAACGTGGCGCTCTACCACTGAGCTACACCCGCGTCAAGGATGGAGAGAGTTCCTTCTGATCCTCCTCCCAACGAATTATAAAGTGGGTTTCGCCGATTGCAAGGTCGAATTTCTTCCCTCTCCACCCTCTCCGGCAAGCTCCGGGGACAAGCTTTCGGAGCCGGCAGCGCAGAAAAGGGAGTGTCCCTCGCCCCGCGCCGCCGGCTCCGAAAGAGCCTCATTTGTCCTGGCGCTCGGCCCTTTCGGGCAAGACCTTGGCCTCCTTCCGGTGTGCCCAGGCTCGACCAATGACGAGCGCTTGCCGGAGGCTGGTCACTGGGATCTTCGACTTGCTGCCGACAGTGAGTCGGCCCTCTCGGAACTCGTGCAACGCTCTCCGCACCTCGTTCGAGACTTCCGAAGTGTAGGTCCGAATCATGATCGCTCTCCTACCCTGTTCCGGTGGGCGATCGTGTGCGGCCGGGCCACTGCCCGGTCGAATAGTTACATTACAGATAGAGCAAAGAGCGTGCCGGCTTTGCCACGAAATTGCCCTCTGTTACGGAATGACGCCGGGCGGCTTTGTTACGTTTTGCCCTCTTGTTACGGAATGACGCCGGACGGAGCCGGTCTGTTACGGAATTACAGTAGTGTCTTAAGGTTGCGTTGCAATGGCGCGGCTACTACTGGTTTTGCAACGCAATCGCCACTTGCAATTCAGCACGTGGAGACCTGAACGACGCGACCGAAACGGAACCATATGTAGAGGTCGGGATCGTGTTTTCCGGTTTGAGAATCGCGTCTTGTCGTGATATACCTAGAGGTCTTCGTTCGGATTAGACGCTATCACATTTAGGCCAGCTGGTGCCTCGCGGGCTATTTCAGCCGGGTTGCCGAGCGTCTGCCGTACTTCCTTCATGGTAAATCCGGCAATCCGTCTTTCCAATTCCTCCACGCTAGGCAAAGTGTCTCTACTCCGCGAGCGAGTTGCCGTCAGCCACCAACCGATACCGCCAAGACCCATGCAGACCAGTAACAATGTGGCTACACCGCCGACAAGTAGGCGGGGATGCCGGAACGTCTTCCCTAACGACGTTGCTTGGCTTGTTTCTGTTGCAGGTGGATCGACCCGCACAGCCGTAGGCGGCTTCGGTACAGTTACTTGCTGTTTGCAGTTACCGCACATCACGGCTTGACCGACGCGCGACGGATCACCAGACAATCGCGTGCCACATTTCGGACAGACGAAGTAGATCATGGATTGTTACTCCTGACGGGACGAGGCAGATGGAGACCCACGGAGTCATAAGGTATAGCTACATAGAATGTCTAAAATATCTCCTTAGTAGAGCAAGTTCTCCGGCATTGTCTATACTCCTCACAGATTCAGGGCTGGACAGAAAGTTTATTCGATAGACGGCGAAATGCAACGGATCAACTGCGGCTACTGTGCCGTTGATCCGTGCTCGGTCTTTGAGCGGCATTTTCATCTGACCTGAAAAAATTGATTCTTTTGCGAAATCACACTTGACGAAAACAGAATTGCTGCTCACAATCAAAAAGAAGAAGGCCGGGAGGTTGCACCCTCCCGGCCTCCGGGGATACGAAGCGCCGGGTTCGTCTATTGGTAGGACAGCGGGCTTTAGCCCCGCTTAAGAGGGGTTCGATTCCCCCACCCGGCATTTCGTTCCTTAATTTTACCAAACGTGGCAACCGCGTCAACCAGAAAGAGGCTCCCATGTCTCCGCGCATCGAAGCCACCGACAAGGATGGCATTCGGTGGGTGGTTACTGGCAATAGTCATACGGACTTGGAACTTGGCATCACGGCTTTACGAGCCAGTTTTGCCCACAAAGAGGAAGTCGTACCGTCGCGCCGACGCGGACGACCGCCCAAGAATGGTGTTGCCAAAAGCAACGAAGTTGAGAAGACACGATTGGAAGCAGCCTTGTCCATCCTGCGAGCGATTCAGAAGGGTGGCGATGCCGGTGCAGATTCATCTTCGCTTCTCTCCGCAACCGGGATCGACAAGCCGGAAGCCAAGGCGCTCGGGCCGATGATGGGGATGCTCGCCAGAGTCTTACGAGATAATCGTCTGACGCAAAACAAAATCTACATCACAACTGGTTTCAGTCCTAACAAGCGATGGGTTCCGCAAGCGGAAATGAATGATGCGATCAAGAAACTGGAAGAAACCATGAAGAATCAACTCTAAATAGCGACTTGTAAACGCTGGCGATGGCCTAGAATCCGTGCGCCACCAGTCCGGGCTGTATCGTGGAGAGCGGCCCGCGTCTTGGCCGGCGCACTGGCTTTACAAACCAGCGAAGGGACCGGGTTTGCACCCGGCAGGTTCAATTCCCCCGCTCTCCGTCTTTCCGCAATTGATCTTCAGCAGCTTGCAGCAGGATCGGCCGCGCCCACGCGGCCATGTCGCCCCCTGCGCTCAAAGCTGCCTCCATGACGCGGGCCTTCTGCGCTGGCGTTACCGGGATGCGCAGGTCTACGTCTTTCGCCTCCGCCTTTGGTTTCATCGGTCGCCCGCGTCGTTTCTTCATGGAAATAAGTGTAGCAAAAAAAATCTGGATTCAAGCCTCCGGGTTTTTATTGTTGTTTTATTTATACTACAATAAATCAGAGGAGACAGCACTCGCGTTTAAGGGAAATCCCAATGAACGCACGCGAAGAACGCGGCCTTGTTATCGCGGCCCTGTGCAAGCTGAACAAGACGCCGGACGGGTGGCTTGTCCCGTCGCAGTCGAACGAGACGATCTACCGCGTGAACGTGGAAAAGCAGACCTGCACTTGCCCGGATCACCAAGAGGGTGGGTTCAAGTGCAAGCACCTGTACGCCGTCGAATTCACCGCCAAGCGGGAAGTCGGCACGGACGGCACCGTGACCGAGACGAAGACGCTGACCTTCACGGAGAAGGTGACGTACAAGCAGGACTGGCCCGCGTACAACCTCGCCAGAGCATCGAGAAGGACCGCCTGCAAGAACTTCTCTTCGACCTGTGCCGTGGCATCGAAGAACCCGAGCGCAGCGGCAGCGGTCGCAAGCCGCATTCGATGAAGGACATCGATCTTCGCGTCGGTGTTCAAGGTCTACAGCACGATCAGCAGCCGGCGCTTCTCTTCCGACCTGCGCGAAGCCCACGAACGCGGCTACCTGTCCAAGCCGATTCCCGGCCTGAAAGTGCCGCAGTTCTTTGAGAACGCGGCCCTCACGCCGATCCTCAAGAGCCTGATCGTCCAGAGCAGCTTGCCGCTCCGCTCGGTCGAAACGAAGTTCGCCATCGACAGCAGCGGCTTTTCGACCAGCAAGTTCGAGCGCTGGTTCGATCACAAGTACGGCGTCACGCGGCGGCGATGCACCTGGATCAAGGTCCATATCGCGTGCGGCGTCAAAACGAACGTGGTGACGGCGGTTCGCATTCTGGACAAGGACGCGGCACGACTCCCCGCAGTTCATCCCGCTCGTCAAGGAAACGGCCAAGAACTTCACCATCGGCGAAGTGTCGGCGGACAAGGCATACGCCAGCGTGGAGAACTTTGAGACCGTCGCCGAGTGCGGCGGGACCGGCTTTATGGCCTTCAAGTCGAACACGACCGGCGCGGCCGGCGGACTGTTCCAGAAGATGTTCCACTATTTCCAGTCTGTACTTTCCGCGATTTCCTTATAGTTCGCCATAAGCGATCACTCTTGGGCGTAAAGTTGCTGGCGAGGTAACGAAGCATGGCTGCGACGAGCGGGTGGACACAAGCCGGCTCCTCGAACACGATGAAGGGTAGTCAACAACCTTCGTCCTGCCAAGGAGCCGGCCATGCCATTGTCGCAACTGCCCGCCCTGCTGTCCGCCTGTTTCCCCGACATCACCGCCGCCCTCGACCGCCGCTCCGCCCCCCGCCTGCTCCTGCTCTTCGTCGGCGCCCTCTTCGCCAAGGGCCGACGCACCGTCACCTCCTGGTTCCGCGCCGCCGGCATCACCGCGACTTCCGCCCCGCCTACAACGCCCTGTGGGCCGCCGGCCGACGCGCCGAGGCCCTGGCCTATCGCCTGCTCTGCCTCGCCCTCAAGCCGCTGATGCGTCAGGCCCCGGCGACCACCTGCTCTTCGCCATCGACGACACGCCCACGGCCCGCTACGGCCCCGCGGTGCAGGGCGCCGGCATCCATCACAACCCCACGCCCGGCCCGGCCGGCGAGAAGTTCGTCTACGGCCACATCTGGGTCACGCTGGCCTGGCTGGCCCGCCATCCCGCCTGGGACACCCTGGCCTTGCCGCTGCGCGCCCTCCTCTACGTCCGCGCCAAGGACGTGCCCACACTGGCCAAGCATTACCCGTGGACGTTCCGCACCAAGCTGGAATTGGCCGCCGAACTGGTCCGCTGGCTGACGCGTCTGGCTGGGCGGCCTGGGCAAGGAGCTGTGGCTGGTCGGTCGATGGCGCCTACGCCAAGCGGCCCTTCCTCAAGCCGGTGCTGGCCTTGGGCGTGGTGGTGTTCAGCCGGCTGCGCAAGGATGCCAACCTGCGGAGCTTGCCGCCGAGCGAAACGTCGGCGCGGTCAGCGGGGGCCGCTGCCGACCTACGGCAAGGAGCGGATCGACCTGGCCAAGCGTGCCGGGCAGAAGCGCGGCTGGCAGACGGTGGCGTGCGTGCAATACGGCGAGCGGGTGGTCAAGACCATCAAGACGTTCGAGGCGACCTGGCGTCCGGCCGGCGGCCGCATCCGCGTGGTGATCGTGCGCGAGGACGACGGCTGGCTGGCCTACTTCTGCACCGACCCGGCGGTGACGGCGGCGGACGATCCTGGAGGCGATGGCGGATCGCGGCGCCATCGAGCAGTTGTTCAAGGATGTCAAGGAGGTGTGGGGAGCGGGTCAGCAGCAGGTGCGCAACGTGTACGCCAGCATCGGGGCGTTCACGGTCAACCTGGTGCTGTACAGCGTGGTGGAGGCGTGGGCGTGGGCGCGTGGCGAGGAGGAGTTGGTGGACCGGAGCCGGTCGCCGTGGGACACGGAGGAGCGTCGGCCGTCGCACGCGGACAAGCGTAAGGCGCTGCAACGGCGAAATCCTCCGCGAAGAAATCCAGGCGGCTCTGGGGCAGCGGACAGAGCGAGAGGAGTTTCAGGATCTCGCCATCCGCCTGCTCGATCTGGCCGCATGAGTGTTAGATTTTCACGGAAAGTACAATCCAGTTCAAGCAAGATGAGTACATGAAGCACTACCAGGGTAGGCGTCTCGAAAGTTGGTGGAATTTTTGTACACAAAGAGGAATGTTGAGCGTTTGCCGGAAATCCACCCTTCACCCGGAGGCCAGCATGAAGGCTCCCCTGTCGGACCAGCAAGAAGCCAAGCCCAAAAACTGGCCCAAGCCATCGCACAGGCCAGCTACGACGACATCCTCAACATCGCCCGTACCCTCGTCGCCACCGACAACGCCTCTCTCTTCGGCGATACCGAGTTCACCGTCCGCGACCTCAGCCACCGCATCGCCGCCAAAGCCTACCGCCACCATCTTGAGCAAAAAAAAACGGCTACCAAGGAGCCAGCGTAACCTGTCCCCACTGCCACTACGCCGCCGCTTATCACGGCGACGCTGCCATCGCCTCGTCGGCCTGTGCGGCGAGCTTCGCCTGCCAACGCGCCTACTACTACTGCCGACGCTGCGGCCAAGGGCTTTTTCCCCTTCGATCAGCAAGCCGGCA
The DNA here is from genome assembly GCA_963849325.1 of uncultured Planctomycetota bacterium. Taxonomy (GTDB): domain Bacteria; phylum Planctomycetota; class Planctomycetia; order Gemmatales; family Gemmataceae; genus JAJPHU01. Next base: position 193,738 of record CAWKHF010000002.1, read on the forward strand.
TCGGCCCAACGCCGCCTGACCCCCGCCGCCGAACGACTGGCGACTCTGGCCGGCGGCGTCAGCGACAGCTTCGACAAAGCCCGTCAACTTCTGCACGAGATGGCCGGCGTGCGACTGTCCGAATCGACCGTCGAACGCACCACCGAAGACGTGGGCCAACGCATCGCCCGGCTTTTGGGCAAGGCATCACCTTTGGCCCGGATGTGCGTTGGCGTTGGCATCGGGATGCCCAGGGACGAAGCGTGGCCTACGTCACCTTGGATGCCAGCGGCACCACGGCAGCAAGGGCCAGGCGGCCGGCACGCCGACGGCCGCATGGCCTATGTCGGCGGCGTCTACAATCCGCCGCCGCCGGAGTGGTTGCGTCCGGGCGGCCCGGCGCCGCCGCTGCAAGCGCGTTACGTCAGTGGCTTGTATTCGCTGGCGCAGATGGGACCGTTGTTGCGTTACCAGGCGACGGCGGTGGGCATGCAACCGGCGGAAGTCTGGATCGCCCTCAGCGACGGCGGCAACGGTCTGGAGGAGCTTTTGCAAAGCCATTTCAACCGTGCCGACCTGGTGGTAATTTTGGACTTTTACCATGCGGCCAGCTATGTGCAAGCGTTGGCGCGTGCCTTGTATGCCGACGAGCGAGAGCAGGCGTCGCGGCAAGCGGAGCAGTGGTGTCGTTTGTTGAAAGAGGAGGGGGGAGCGACGACGTTGGCGGTGCTGCGTGCCTGGGATTGGCCGGCGCGGAAGTCGTGGGCGTGGCGTGCGGCTTGGCAGGCGTTGGAGAGTTATTTTGCGAACAATCTGCATCGGATGGAGTATCCGGAGTATGTAGCGGAGGGCTGGCAGATTGGCAGTGGGGTAGTGGAGTCGGCGTGCAAGACGGTGGTAGGTCAGCGTTTGAAAGGTGCGGGCAAGCGTTGGGGCGAAGCGGGAGCGCATGCGTTGTGTCATGTGCGGGCTTTTACCGCAGTGAGAATGGTCAATGGGAGGCGTTCTGGGAGCGCGACTACGCGAACTGATCATTTGTTCCACCAACAAAAGTGATGCCTACCCGCACTACCATCAGCGGAGCAACGTCGAAAGCACCTTCTCAACGGTTAAGCGGAAGTTCGGCGACTACATTCGCAGCAAGCTGGAAACGGCGATGGTCAACGAGGACTTGCGCAAGTTCCTCTGTCACAACCTCTGCTGCCTGATTTAAGAAGAGTGCGAGTCGGGAATCGATGCGATCTTCTGGCCGGACGCCAGCCAGTGCAGCTTGAAGTCAACCGTCCGGTCTGATACGATTTAACCAAACTGCTACGGAATCAATGGTTTAAGATTGATTCCGTAGCAAAGAGCGTGCCATGCTTGGCGTGGGGCCGCCATCATTTCGGGAGCCGGATCAGCGTGTAATGCGCCTCGGCAGGATAGAAGTCGCCGCCGCCAGAAGCAAGGTTCTTCAGCCGCAATTCGTACACGAACCCTGTCCGCATCTCGGCGAGTTTCAGCGTCACGCGCCGCGCATCGGCGGCGACGGAAACGTCCGTCACTTTCTCTGTGCGGCGATCGCGGTCGGGACCGCCGTAGGCCGGCGTCGCCTCGCGGCGGTAGGACTGGAGCGCATAACTGTCGCTTCGCCCGGCCCGCTCGCGGTCGATCGGCCGGAAGAAGTCGAGGACGAAACCGTCGCGCGTCGCCCGTACCTCGGCGATGCCACAGGGTAATTTGTCGGGCTGGACCTGGACGCGGACGATTTCACCGACGTTGTTGCCGGCGCCCCAGCCGCTGTCGCGGATGCTGCCGACGTACAACTCGCCGCGCGGCGACACGGCGCAGACCAGCGGACCCAGAAAACCGCGCTGCGGGTCCGTCGGTGGGATGCTGAGCGGGTACGCCGCTCCCTGGAAGGTGTCGCCGACACGCTGGAGCGTCATGCGGATCAGCCGCCGCGTGTCGTACTCGCAGCCGAGAAGGTGTCCTTCCAGCGGGCCGAAGACGTCGCGGCCGAGCTTCGCGCGCAGCTCCTTCGGGGTGTACAGGAAACAGATGCCGTTGACACTGCGCGTCCACGGATGCGGGATGTCGATGGCCGATGGCGTGCGCGGCGGCGCCGGCTTGCCGCGGTCGAGGTAGTTAATGAAGCCGAAGTGGGTGTCCGGCCGAACGTGGTTCAGTTCGTTGAACGGCTTGTAATTGCCCTGGTTGTCGGTGACGAACAGTTCGCCGGCGCGGTCCAGCGCCAGGCCCATTGGGAAGCGATGGCCGGCGGAGATCGACATGGGCGCGAACCGTCGCGGATCGTCCGTCGTCGGCGGACGCGGCACCAGGCGCAGGACGTCGCCATGAAACCGAGCGGCGGCCGGCGAGCGTTTGTCCTGCTGGCAGGGGATGCCGAGGAAGTATTCGCCGCGCTCGTTTTGCGGCAGGCCCACGGCCCAGTCATGGTAGTCCGGGCTGTAACCCCAGCCGGAGGCAATTACCTCAACCCGTCGGCCCGACGGGCTCGCGTCGCCCAGGCGCAGCACGGCATACTTGGCGCTGACATCGACGTAACCGGGTCCGGCGTGGACGCCATACGGCGCCGGCAGGCCGTCGGCCAGAAGTCGCAAACGGTCCTCGTCGCCATCGCCATCCGTGTCCATCGCCTCGTAGACCTGGCCTTTCAGCGAGCAGAAGACGAGTCGGCCGTCCGGCCTCCAGGACAGCCCTGTCGGCATGATTTCGGACGACAGAGGGAGCCGTTCGCCGACGAAGCCGGGGGCGACCTCCACGGGTTCGCCCTTGCGGACAACGACCGGAGGCTGCGGCACCTCGGCGAAGCGATCGACGGGAACCTCCGACTGATAGTACACACGGGCACCAACCGTCCCCTTTGCGTCGGGGGCCAGCACGATGTTCGTGGCATCGTCCGTGAAACGTGCGTCCATTGGCTTCACGAGGACGATGCGGCTGGCGAAGCGATCGCCGAGGCGGATGGTGCGGCCATCGGCCGAGCGCATCGCTTTCCGCGCCGCTTCCGGGGCCAGCAGGCGCAATCGCACTTCGGTCTTGGCGGGAACGCCCTCCACCGATAGTTCCTCGGCAAACCCCGCAGCCAGCGGAGTCAACTTGCGACGGACTCGGAGCACCACCGTTTTCGACCCTTCGCCGACCGGGGCGGGGACATCAAACTTCAGCCGAGAACTCACCACGACGCCGGGGCCATCCGTCTGCCAGGCATCGGCCTCCGCGACGAACTGGCCGAGCGCCTGGGCCGATAGCACACCGTCGGCGCTCGCAGCGACAGGTCCGGCCCGGCCAGCCCCGTGTCGAGGACCGTTGTCCCCGCCAGTTCCCAGAACCACGCTTTGCCCTTGGTCCGCTGGCGGGCGGTATCGCCGACGGTCCACCGGACCAGGCTGCCGGAACCCAGGTCGAGCAGTACGTTGTGCCGGTTCGCTAGGCCGGCGAGGAACGGTTGGAGCCACATTTTCCCGTCCTGCTGCACGATGTCGGTCAGCAGGACCGGCTCGGCGCCGGCATCGTTGCCGGACTGCCGGAGAGTGCGGATCGGGTTGGGCAGCGGCGGCTCGAAGCCGGGCAGGTTGAGGACGTGCCACACGGCGGCGAGCTGATCGTCCAGCTTGCCATCGAGTACCCCGGACACCGGAATTTGCACCGACGGCATCTCCATGCGCGGCACGATCCGCGCCGGGTTGCGCACCCAGCGGTCGAACCACGGTCGGCGGATACGGTGATCGAGCTGCGACAGATCCGGCCCGCGGGCGTTGAGCGGAGCGCTCGGCGGCAGCACACGGCCGACCTGGTGGCAGCTGGTGCAGCCGAAGCCGTCGCTGGAGAGGAGCCGGCCGCCGGCAAGGGTATAGCGGTCCTGCCGAGACGGGTCCGTCGGCGGAGGCAAAGCCGTCTCGCGCGGGGGCACGCGGTCGGTGTCGATCAGGTGGCGCACCAGCGCCTGCAACTCCTCGTCCGCGAGGGGGAAGCGCGGCATGCGCACGTGGAGATAAGAGCGATGCGTCTCGCCCCGGCGGACGATCGCATCGGCGAGAGCCGAGTCGGTGAGCTTGTCGCCGACGCTGTTGAGGGCGGGCGGCGTCAGCGCAGGCACCAGGGGAGCAAGGTCGGGATAGCGGCGGGCCACGGCGGTCAGCTTGTCGGCCAGCAGCGGCGGCAGCAGCGGGATCGTCTCGCGCGTCCCTTCCCGCGCGTGACAGGCGAGGCAGTTGTGCTCGGCCAGAATGAGCCGGCCGTCGCGCCGCGGCGAACGGGTGCCAGCGTAGTAGTTGCGCAGGGCCAGGGCATCGCCTTTGTTCAGCCGGTAGCCGGGACGCTGTTTCGCCGCCTCGGGTGTACCGGCGCAGGAGTGGTCCCAGTTGCTCCGCTCGCGCAGCCGCGGCACCGAGCGAACTGCCCTGTCCGGTTCGGCGCCGGGCAGTCGATGGCAGGCGCCGCAGCGGAAGCTGCTCGACCAATTTTCCGCCCTCATCGCCTTGCTCGCCGCGGCCGCGAGGAGTAAAGTCCGGCTTAACCTCTCCCGTTTTCTGGGCGGCGAGGAAGAGGGATAGGGAAGTCCGCTCGTCGTCCGACAGCGCGAACACCGGCATGTGGTGATCGCGGTTGAGGCGAGCCGGGTCGGCGAGCCAAACGGCGAAGAAACCGGCAGGCCGTTTGTCCGCAACGTGCGTCAGGTCGCCGCCGCCGAGCCAGCCGCTGGCGCCGAGGTCGCGCCAGGTATGGCAGGCCAGACAGCCCAGCGTCAGGAACAGGCGCTCGCCGGTTTGGGCGTCGGGCTTTGGCGCCTTCTTCCGCGGCTTTTTCTCCGGCGGAGGAGCAGGCGTGGGACGCTCCTCCGACCGCGCCGAAAGGAGCCAGTCGGCGATGGCTTCCGCCTGCGCTTCCGACAAGCCCAGCGCCGGCATCCGTCGCGGCGATCGTTCGTCCGGCGCGGACGAGACGTGCTCGCCGGCGATCAGCCAGCGGACCAGCCAGCCGCGCGACAGATTTCCTCGCAAGCGATCCAGCGCCGGCGCCGGCCGAGACGGCTGCTGCTCGCCGTGACAGCGGCCGCAACGCAGCACACGGGCGAGCAGTTGGCCGCGCTCGTAATCGCGGCCGATTGTCTTCTCACGTGGATGAAACAGGGAGCGCGACGGCATCGGCTCCAGTCCAAAGTCGGGACCGGACCAGAGAAGCATCAGTCGGGCGTCCTTCTCCGTCCGCCGGAAGGACAGCTCCAACGGGTGATAATCGGCGCTGAGCCGCACCGCGGCCGATGTCAACCAATCCTGTCGCACATTCTGGCGAGGCACGATCGCCTGTCCGGCGATTTTCAGCTCCACCTCTCCGGTAGCGAACAGGAAGAAGTGGTACTCGCCGCGCGTGGTGACAAGCAGATGTCCCTGCCAGCTTGCCCGGAACTCGCCTGCGACCAGGCGCGGATCGGGCGGCGTCTCGCCCCAGTGGAAGGCCGGTTGGGGATCGAGCCGGATCACCGTATGGCCCTGGCCATCGCGGAAGTTCGCCAGCAGTCCAGGCAGGAAAGGCTCGTCATCGTCCGCCCCTTCGGCGGCGAGCGCCGGCGATCCGATCACCAGCACGGCCAGCACGATGAGCCGAGTGAGGATACGCAGCAATCCAGGCATTCAGGACGTCCTTCTGCTGAAACGCGGGCGCCTTTGCTAATGTATCACTTCGGCCAGTGCAAATGCTGGTGCAGGAAGTCGAACGTCCCCTTGCCGTGGATAGCATGGCCATCGTTGGAAAATTCGATGGCCGTGCGTTCGCCCAGGCCGAGGTGGTCGTAGAGCCGGCGCACCTTGGCGTATTCGTAGGCCACCCACTCATCGGGGGCCACGGGATCGTCGTGGCCGCGCTCCACCATGAACGGCCGCGGCAGCATCAGCGCCGCCATCTCGGCATAGTTGAACGTCGCGCCCATGTCGAAATAGGGCATCTCCCATTCGACGGTGAACATAAAGCTATATTTCGCATCCGTGGAGGCCACCTTGCGGGCCCAGTCGTTGAAGTCGGCCGAGCAGATCGACAGGCAGTAGCGCTCCAGCAGCGGCGGCACGCGCACCGCCGTCTCGCCGCCGTAGCTGAGTCCGTAGAAGGCGATGCGCGTGGGATCGACCTGCGGCAGTTTCTCCAGCCAGTTGAGGATTTGCTGGTGCTGCGCCAGGATGAACGAGAACAGGGACGCCTTGGCGGTGTTGGCCTTGCGGCTGAGAAAGCGATAACGGTCCTCGCCGCGATAGGGATTGTGTGGGGCGAACACGATGAAGCCGCGCTCGGCCAGGCGGGCGCCAAAGTTACGAAGAGAGGGTTTGTCTCCCTCGATGGCGTGCCAGGGTAGGCCGTTGCGTCCGTGCTGGCAGACGACGACGGGCCGTTTCTCGCCGGGCTTGAGGTCTTTGGGCAGCAGCAGCACCCCCCAGGCGAACACGTCGGGATGAACGTCCAGGACGACTTCATAGCCCACCCACTTGTCGCGGTCGTAGACCTTGCGCGAACGCGGATTGGGCGGCAGCGAAGGATCGTCGAGTTTGCCGAGCACCTCGGTCCAGAGATAACGTCGATAGCGCGGCGTCTCCTTCACGAACGCATCCAGTGCTCGATGGCCGGGAGCCGGATTGATCGGGAAGAAGCGATCGCGCACGCGGTCGGCGCCGCGCACCAGACGCTGGACGTGGCGCTCCAGTTCCCGCACCTGGCGTCGCTGTCGCTCGGCGGGATCAAGGCGGCGGCGATGCTCCGCAGGCAGATCGTCCGACAGCTTCATGGCCGATTCGATTCCGAGCAGGTGGGCGAACGCTTGCAGTGCTCGCGGCGAGCCGGGTCCGACCGTCTGGCCATCGCTGCCGGCGATGAGGTGCCGAGGCTGGAAGTTGGGTTTTAACAGCGTATCGATGCGTCGAAATTCCGCCTGGACCGAGGCAAACTCCGGAGTCGTCACCTTTCCGGCGGCCGCACCACCGCGCCGCCCGGGTTGGACCGGCGGAGGCTCCTTCACCGTCGGCGCCTCGCTGTGCTCCACGACCAGGCCGCGCGGGGCGATCAGCGTGGCAATCTCCGCGTCGCCGAACTCGTGCAATAGGCTCCAGACGTTGCGATAAATCGGCTCCTGCCAGGTGCGCTGCCGACTGTCGAAATAGCCACTGACCAGGCAAGCGTCGATGCGCGGATCGACGGCGGCGGCGTAGAAGGCGAGCAGACCGCCCTCGCCGTAGCCGACGACGCCGACTTTCGCCTTCGGGCCGGGCCGCTGCTTGAACCAGTCCACGACGGCGAGGATTTTCTGTACCTCGTAACCGATGACGTGCCGACCCATGTGGTAGGCTTGCCGATAAATCCACTCCCGATGCGGCTGATTGGTCCAGGCGACCTCGGCGTTTCCCGACCAGCGATCGGAGCGATCGATCAGCACCGGCACGACGACCCGGAAACCGTTCTCCGCCAGCCGGCGGGCGAACTGCGCTTCCTTCTCCACACCCGGTGCCAGGCCCACGAGTTGTTCCGGTGTCTGGTCGGCGTCCGGCAGCGCGACGACGCACGCACGCGGCTCGTCCTTCGGTTCCAGAAGCAACCCTTCGCCGCTGACGTCATCGAGCACCAGCCAGCGGACTTGATAGATCCGGTAACGATCCATCTCGGCCACGAGCGCGAGAGCAACGTCATCACCGAAGCGCTCCATGCGAACGGGCAAACGCGGATCGACGACGCCGATGATCTTTTGAAAGCGTTGGCGGTTGGGCTGAATCGACTTCTCGTAAGCCGCGGCGGAGGAAAAGTCCCGCCGCCAATGGCGTGGGCGCTGTTCGATCGATTGCTCGATCTTTTTCTCGATATAGGCGTGCAGACCGTCCATCATCTTGTCGGCGAGATCGCTCTTTTCGCTCAGGGGCACGGTGCCCGGCAGGCGTAAGACTTCTTCGGCCGACGCCAGCAACGGTGACAAGAAGAAGGCGAGAGGAAGACAACGCGGCAGGATCATACGCAGCCTCTCTTCACGAGTTTCGGGATCGATACCCCCACAGCGGTTACGGCAGCCATGCGTCCCGAAGCGATTCTACCGGATGGACGAAAAAAGACGCAAAACCACGAATCACACGAATAACACGAATAAGAAAAAACACGAAGAATGTACCTCTTCTTTCATTCGTGTCATTCGTGTGATTCGTGGTTTTCCTCTTTACTATAGTGGTCCTTACTTCCGATTGTCCGCAAGACGGCGCGGACAGGACTGGCATCGAAGCCGACCAGCTTCAACGGCAGCGCGATCAGCTCGTACCGTCCTTCCGGCACATCCTTGAGCAGCAACCCTTCGAGGATCGCCATGTCGTACCTCAGGAATTGCCGATGGCTGGGCAGGTCCGTCGAGTCGAACAGGTCCACGCTCGGCGTGTCGATGCCGACCAGGCGGACGCCTTGCCGGTGCAGATGGACCACCAGTTCCGGGTCCAGGGCGGCGAAGTCCTCGTTGAAGTCCTCCGGATTGGGATAGGTGCCGGTGGCCAGCAACACGCGGGGCGCCTCGATGGGTCCGGGCAGCATGTCCGGCGCGATGCGTACACGCCGCGGCACGCTCAGCCGCACTACCTGGCATGGGCCGAGGTAATCGTCGAGCCGACACTGATCGATGGCCGGCGCATCGGCGCCGTAGTGGCTCGGCGCGTCGGCGTGGGCGCCGAGGTGGACCGTGGCGTGCAGGGTGGACAGGGTGATGTTATCGCCGCGCCGCAGGTCGCACAGCACTTGCCGCGATGGCGGCGTATCGCCGGGCCAGACGCGAAGACGCGGCGAGATGGTGGGAGTGATGTCGAAAATCATAGTTTGTGCCGAATGGCCCACAGGTCCGCGAATACCGGATGAAATAGCGACCGTTTGAGGAAATCGACGCCCAGCGAGCCGCCGGTGCCGCGCTTGCTGCCGATGCTCCGCTCCACTAACTTGATGTGGCGATAACGCCATTCCTGAAAGCCCTCGTCGAAGTCCGTCATCAGCTCGAACAAAATCTCCATGTCCGGCTGCGTCTTGTACAGGCGCAGGACGCCCTCCGCGACGGTCTCGTCGGCCACCGACGGTAGGGTGACGTCGCGTGCCCGCAACTCCGTCGGGATGGTGACGCCGTGGCGCTGGAGGAAAGTGTAGAAGCAATCGACCAGCGACGGCTCGTGCAGGCGGCGGAGCAGGCGCTCGTAGGCCGGCGTATTCGGCTGCTGGTAGCGCAGCATGTCCGCGCGCTTGTAGCCGAGTACAAACTCGAATTCGCGGAACTGGCTCGATTGAAAGCCGGACGCGGTGTCCAGGCGCGCGCGGAAACTGTTGAACGACATCGGCGTCAGCGTTTCCAGAATGTCGATCTGCTCGACCATCACTTTCAGGATGGTGCGGACGCGCTTGAAAGTGGCGATGGCGCCGTACAGGTGATCGTCGAGGAAATCGCGCTTGATCTTGTCCAGCTCGTGCAGTTGCAGCTTGAACCACAGCTCATACGCCTGGTGGCTGATGATGAACAGCATCTCGTCGTGCTCGGCCGGTTGGGAGCGCGGCTCCTGCAAGGCCAGCAGCTCATCGAGCTTCAGGTAAGTGGCGTAGGTCAGGTCCATAGCGAGGCTCCCTCAGCGCAGCAGGAGGACGCCCAGGAGGACGAGGGCGGCGAGCACGGCGGCGACGATGCCGCGCACCACCCAATCCTGACGGCGAGCGCGGCGCAGGGCGTCGGCGTAGGGGGTGCGCGTGAACTCAATCAGGACGTACAGCGGGACGTAGCCGCGCGGCAACAGACGGTGCAGCAGCAGGCCGAATTTCTTGCGGAGCACGAACAGCCGCGAGCCGACCCGATCGCGCATCTCCACAAAATTCTCGATGCACAGATCGGCCAGCACATCAAGGTGTTCTTTGCGCACGACTCGTAGGCGGCGAAGGCGGCGGCGCGGTCGGTGTGGCGATCCAGGCAGTCGGCGAGGACGGTGCAGTCCTCGAAGGCGGCGTTCATGCCCTGGCCGAGGAACGGCACCACGGCATGGCAGGCGTCGCCGAGCAGGACGACGCGGCCGTCCCAGTGCCAGGGCTGACAACGAATGGTCACCAACGCGCCGGTCGGGTTGTCCAGGAAGTCGCGGCCCAGTGTCGGGATGAGCGGCACCACGTCGGGAAACTGCACGCGGAAATGCGCTTCAACGGCGTCCGCGCTGCGCAGGGCGGCGAAGCTGTTAGGCCCCTCGAACGGCCAGAACAGGGTGCCGGTGAAGGAGCCGTCCTGGTTGGGCAGGGCGATCATCATGAAGCTGCCGCGCGGCCAGATGTGCAGCGCGTGCGGGTCCAACCGGAACGAGCCGTCCGGGCCAGCCGGGATGGTCAACTCCTTGTAGCCGTGGCCGAGGTAGTCTTGCCGGTAGTTGAAACGCTCCTGCTTCTGCAACGAACCGCGCACGGCTGAATAGGCCCCGTCGGTGCCGACGATGAGGTCCGCCTGGACCCGGACGGCGGCCGGCGTGGCCGGATCGACAAACTCCAGCGTACCGGTGTCCAGGTCCACTCCGGTACACTTGTGGCCGAAGAAGAGACGGACGGACGGTTGACGGGCGGCGGCCTCGACGAGCAATCGGTTCAAGCCGGCCCGCGAGACGGAGTGCAGGACCTCGGAGTCGTCCTTGCCGTAGGGCTGAAACGTTTGTTCTCCGCTCGGTGCATGAATCATCCGACCGCGCATGAGGATGGCGGACTTGAGCACGTCCTCGGCCAGCCCGATCTGTCGCAGGGCGTGGATGCCGCGCACCGAGAGAGCAAGGTTGATGGAGCGGCCGGGTTCCTGCCCCTGTTGGCGCGGGTCGGGTCGCTTCTCGTACACCTCGACGCGATGGCCGGCGCGGGCCAGCGAGCAGGCCAGCAGCGCGCCGGCGAGGCCCGCGCCGACGATGGTGACGGTCGGCTTGTTCGACGGTGACTCGACCATGCGGAAGCCTCGTCCCAACAGCGAGGCGAGAGCGGACAACCCTTACATCCGCCTGCGCAGATGGTAACACGAATTTCCCTTGCTGTCGCCGCCCCATCTCGTCGGCCGGCCCGTGCGGTTCTCGCCTTCGTCTTGACCGCCGGTCCCGATCCCTGCTATAACCAATCATCCGTAGGGGACCAGGGCGCTGGGGGTCCGCGCATCTCCAATCCCAGGGGCCAGTTCCGGCGGAAGTGAAGGAGAGGATTGATGTTCGGCAAACACGGCGGACTTTGGGGTTTGGGGCTGCTCGCCGCGCTGCTCGTCTTCGCGCTGGTGCAGCGGACGCCGGCCGCCAATCCCAACGAACGTACCGTCAAGCCGGGAGCCAACGTCCAGGACGCCGACGACATCACCTCGCCGACCAGCAAGGTCTGGGTGCTCGATTTCAAGTTCAAGGATCCGCGTCTCATCAAGGTGGACGTGCCCGGACGCGGTCAAAAAGTGTGCTGGTATCTGTTCTACCAGGTCATCAACAAGACGCCGCAGCCGCGCACGCTCATCCCCGACTTCGAGCTGGTGACGCACGACCGCAACACGGTCCACCACGACCAGATCCTGCCCAAGGTGCAGGAGGCCATCCGCCAGATCGAGGATCCGTCCAACTACCTCAAGATCAAGAACTCCGTGACCATCCAGGCCGAGCCGATCCCGCCGTCGCGCAAGGAGGCCGAGCCGCGGGCCGTCACCGGCGTGGCCATCTGGGATGATGTCGATCCGGAGTCGAATTACTACAGTATCTTCGTGTCGGGTCTGTCCAACGGCTGGGCGGTGACCGACGACCCGGAGAAGCCCGGCGTCAAGTCCATCGTGCGGCGCAAGACGCTGCAACTGAACTTCCGCCGCCTGGGCGACCGTTATCTGCAAAGGTCGGAGGAGATCCATTTTGTGCCGCCGGCACAGTGGCTCTATCGAGGCTCCTCGTTGACCGTGCCGGGTTTGCCGTCCGCCCCGGTGGAAGGAAAAAAAGAGTAGGCCGTTTGAGGGAGACAACATGGCTCACAAGAAAGGTCAAGGCTCCGTCCGCAACGGGCGCGAATCGCACAGCCAGCGGCTGGGCATCAAGGTTTACGGCGGCGGCTCGGTGACGGCCGGCAGTATCCTCGTTCGTCAGCGCGGCACGCGCTTCCACCCCGGCCGTAATGTCGGCCGCGGCAGGGACGATACCCTGTTCGCCCTGACCGATGGCGTCGTTCACTTTGATCGCCAGGGCCGCCGCGTCAACATTCTGTCGGCCCCGCCCCAACAATAAGCGCAAACGGAAAGAGCCCTTCCCGGCTCGGAGCGTAACAGCTTTTTGCATCGCGCGGCGCAAGTCGTGAACAACGCCATGCAAAAAGCTGTTACGCTGCGCACCCTCCTCCTACTTCTTCTTCTTGAAATCGCCGGCGCGGATGATGACCAGCTTCTGGGCGTCGATGTGATTGCGGAAGGCGCTGTTGACCTCCTCGACGGTCAGGGCATCGACTCTTTTCTCCAGTTCGCCGTAGTAGGCGATGCCGCGACCGACGTGCAGCTCGCTCTGGAGGATGCCGGCTAAACTGGAGTCGCTGGCACGATGCTGCTTGAGGGAGGCGAGAAACGCCTTCTTGCCCTCGCGCAGCTCCGACTCCGTGACGCCCTCCTTGCACATCTTCTCTAGTTCCTCCAGCACCACTTTATCGAGCTTGTCGATGTTGCTGGGGTTGCAAATGGCGGCCATCAGAAAGCGCGCCGACTTATCCTGAGCATCGGCGCCGTACTGCGACTGGACCCCGTAGGACAGTCCCTCCTTCTGGCGGACGCGGTTGGCCAGGCGCGAGGAGAGAGCGCCGCCGCCGAAGAGGAAGTTGGCCACTTCCAGGCCGGCGTTGTCCGGGTCGGTGTCCCGCAGCGGGAACATCAGGGCGGCGACGTAAAAGGCGTTCTCCTTGTCGGGCGTGTCGATGACCACGCGCTCGGGCTTGACGTTCTCCGGCGCCGGCCGTTCGATGCGCCGGTAGGCGACGCCCGGCTTCCAGTCCTTCAGGGCGTCGTCCATCTGCTTGAGCACCGGGGCCGGATCGAAGTCGCCGACGACGACCAGCTCGCCATTCTGGCCGCCGAGCTGATCGGCATACAGCTTCCGTACTTCCTCGACGGTCACGGCGTCCAGCCGCGCCAGCGATTCGTCGATGGTCGGCACATAACGGACGTCCTCGGGAGGATAAGGAGCGAGTTTGCGCTGCATGGCGCGGATGGCCCGCTGGATCGGCTCGGGCCGCGAGCGTTCGAGTTGAGTGCGAAGCTGTCGTTTGAGGACGCTGAACTCGTTCTCGGGGAACGTCGGCTCGCGCAGGATTTCGGCCAGCAGGGCCAGCACTTCGGGCAGCGCCTTGCGCTTGCACTCGATGGAGAAGGAGGCGGTACCCAGAAGTCCGCCGGGCGAGAGCCGAGCTTGAAGGCGGTCCAGCTCGTCGGTCAACTGCTGGCGGTTGTGTTTCTTGGTGCCGCGCGCCATCAGCGTGGCGAGGAACTGCGTGGCGCTGGTGTGGCCCTTCATCGACTCGGCGTTGCCGTAGTGCAGCACCAGCTGGAGCGTGACGACCTCGCCGCGCGTCTTGCGCGGCAGCAGGGCGGCCTTGACGCCGCCGGACAGTTGCGAGGTTTGCACGCGCTTCTCGATGTTGGCCACGGTCGGATCGAACGATTCGCCCTGAACGATGGTCTCGCGGCCCTTGTAGTCCTCGACCAGCCTGGTGACGTCGGGCGTGGCGGGGATGGCGGCGCGCTCAGGCTTCTTCGTGGGGAGGTAAACGCCGACCGTGCGGTTAGTCGCCGTCAAATACTCGTGCGCGACACGGCTGACGTCGGCGGGCGTCACCTTGGCCACGCGGTCGCGTTGCAGGAACATCAATCGCCAATCGCCGCGCGAGGCCCATTCGCTGAGCCTGACACCGATGAGGTTGCTCTTGGTCATCGCCAGCTCCCAGTTCTTCTTCAGCTGAAGCCGAGCCCGATTGACCTCGTCCTCGCCAATCGTGCCTTCGCGCACCTCGTCGATCGCCTTGAGCAGAGCGTCGCGGGCCGACTCCGGCGTGCTCTTGTCATCGACCGAGGCCAGGATGAGGAAGATGCCGGGATCGTGCAGTCTTTCCGCGGCCGACTGGACGCTGGTAGCCTTCTTGCCCTTCTCGACCAGCGCCTGGTACAGCCGGCCGGACGGCTGCGCCGTGAGCACTTGCGACAGTACGTCCAGGGCGGCGAAGTCCTCGTGCGCGGCGGCCGGGATGTGGTAGACGGCACCGACGACGCCGACGGCGCCGACGCGGCGCAGCACCACCGTGCGCTCGCCGTCCTGCGGCGGCTCCTCCGTGTACGTGTCCTCCAACCGGCGCTCCGGCTTCTTGAGGGCGCCGAAATACTTGGCGATCAGGGACAGGGCTTTGTCTTCCTTGAAGTTGCCGGCCACGATGACCATGACATTGTCCGGCTGGTAATACTTGCGATAGAAGGCTTGCAGCTTCTCGATCGGCACGCGCTCGATGTCGCTGCGATTGCCGATGGTGTTCTTGCCGTAGTTGTGCCACTCGAAAGCGACGCCCAGCATGCGCTGCATGAGGATGGACTGCGGATTGTTCTCGCCCATCTCGAACTCGTTGCGCACCACGGTCATCTCGGAGGCGAGATCCTCGCGGCGGACGAAGCTGTGGACGAGACGGTCGGACTCCAGGCGGATGGCGAACTCCAGATTGTCGTCGGTGGCGTTGAGCGTCTCGTAGTAATTGGTGCGGTCGTCCGAGGTGGTGCCGTTGTACTCGGCGCCGCGATCGCGCAGGGCCTTGGTCACGTCGGTCGCCTGGGGATACAGGCGTGTGCCTTTGAACAGCATGTGCTCCAGCAGGTGGGCCATGCCGGTCTCACCGTAGCCCTCATGGCGGGAGCCGACGAAGACGGTGCAATTGACCGTGACCTTGGAAGTGGAGGCATCGGGGAAAAGCAGGATACGGACGCCGTTGTCGAGACGGTATTCGGTGATGCCTTCGACGGTAGTGATCTTCTTGGGAGCCGCAGGCGCCTCGGCACGGCCCGGCGAAGGGCCAAAGACGAGGGCGATGAGGGCGGCGAGGGCGAGGCAAGACCGCGGGGTCGATCCGGATCGCGTCATGTCGGGGCCTCCTGTTGGCCGATAGGGTAGAGTAGGTATGTTGGCGCTTCCTGGCCGTGGTCTCCATACCGTCCGCCGGTCGAACCCGGATGGAGTTGACGGGGGAGGACGGGACATGGTATGCCGCCGCATTGCCAGGCGACTCCGCCCGGCCCGGCCGCGTACCGCGACGTCCTCCGGAACCAGAGGGAGTTGTTCTATGGTACTTCTACGCAAGTCGCAAGCGTTTGGTTGCGTCCGCACGCTGATCGCGTCCGGCTTGCTAACGTGCCTGACGGTTAGCGGCTGCGAGACGGCGGCGGGTACAGGGGCGACGGCCGGCGGTCTGCTCGGCGCCGGCATCGGTGCCCTGGCGGGCCACTGCCCCGGTGCGGCGCTGGCCGGCGGCGCCTCGGCGCCGGTGCCGGCCTGCTCGGCGGGGCGGCCGTGGACGTGACCCGCGAGAAGCGGGCCCAGCGTGCCGCCGACCGCGCCGTGGCCGCCAACGTGGCCATGCGCGCGCCAGCCTGGAAGACATCGTGCGCATGACGCAAGCCGCCTTGCCCCCCAGCCAGATCATCGACCAAATTCGGACCAGCGGTGTCGTGTACCCGCTGACGCCGGACCAGCTCGTCTGGCTGAACCAGCAGGGCGTCAACGCCTCCGTCATCCAGGAGATGCAGGCAACCGCCTACCGCGGCGGCCGTGTCTACACTTCCGCTCCGGTGGTGATCCAGCGCCCCGTCTATGTCGCCGAGCCGGTCGTGATGCCGGCTGTCGGCGTCGGGATTGGCGTCGGCCGATGAGGTTTGTAATGTCCACCAATCCAGGCTGCTTCGACTAGCTATAGCTAGCCCGGAGCGCCAGCGACAGGTTATGCAACCTCGTCGCTGGCGCTCCGGGCTTGTGGGGCATCTTGTTCGTGGCTCTTCCCAGGTTGGCACGTCCTTTCCGGCGGACGATGGGGATGTTAGGATAGCAGGATGTTCGTCCCCAACCAACCACGCGGGAAAACCCACCTATGCTCCGTCATTCGACCCAGTCTCTTCTCCTGGCCGCCTGGACTTTTGCCGCCGTCGTCTTGCACGTTTCTCCGCTCCGCACGGCGGACGAGCAGAACATCTTCACGCAGAAGCCCGAGGTCGCCCCAGCCCGCGTGCGCGGCAAAGCGCCGGCGCCGATGCCGAAGGAACTTGCTCCGCCGTCCGACTTGTTCAAGAAAGGCCCCACTCCTCTGTGGATCTGGGGGGCGGACAGCAATGGTCGCTACGTCCTGCGTAAGGAGTTCCCCGGTGGCTCGACGGCGGCGCGTCTCAAGGCTACCTGTGACAACCGCATGAAAATCGCCATCAACGGCCAGGAGGTTGCCCACGGAGATAACTGGCAGACGCCCGTCGAGGCCGACGTGCAGAAATACCTCAAGCCGGGCAAGAACGTCTTGACCGCCGACGTCACCAACGACGGCGGGGTCGCCGGCTTCCTTCTCAAACTCGTACTGACCATGCCCGACAAGGAGACGCGCTACGTCGTCTCGGATGAGACGTGGCAGGCGAAGGAGGCCAAGAGGAACGCCAAGGCGGTCTCGGCCCGCAAGATCGCCAAGCTCGGCGACGCTCCCTGGAGGGACGTTTTCGACGCCCCCACCAGTTCGGCCACGCCTTCCGGCGTCTTCAACGTGCTGCCGGGCTTTCAGGTGGAGCGACTCTTTACCGTGCCGCGCGACAAGCTCGGCTCGTGGGTGAGCATCACCTTCGACAACAAGGGCCGTCTGATCGCCAGCGATGAGGCCCGCAAGGGTCTCTGTCGCATCACGCCGCCGCCGCTCGGGCAGCTCCGAGCCGGTCAAGGTCGAACACCTCGACGTGAAAATCACGGCGGCTCAGGGACTGCTCTATGCGTTCGACAGCCTGTACGTGTCCGTCAACGGCGGGCCGGGCAGTGGGCTGTACCGGCTCCGCGATACCAAGGGCAACGACCAGTTCGACGAAGTGGTGAAGCTGCGGCCGCTGGCCGGCGGCGGCGAGCACGGGCCGCACGCCGTGCGCCTGTCGCCGGACGGTAAATCGCTCTTCTTCGTCTGCGGCAACCACACCGACCTCCCGCCGAAGATCGATGGCAGCCGCGTTCCCCGCAATTGGGGCGAGGACTTGCTGCTGCCGCGCCAGTGGGACGCCAACGGCCACGCGCGCGGCCGCATGGCCCCCGGCGGCTGGATCGCCAAGACCGACCCCGATGGCAAGACGATTGAGATATTCAGCGTCGGTTATCGCAACGCCTACCGCTTCGCCTTCAACGCCGACGGCGAGCTGTTCGCCTACGATTCCGACATGGAATGGGACATGGGCATGCCGTGGTATCGGCCGACGCGGGCCATGCACGCCGTCAGCGGCAGCGAGTTCGGCTGGCGCAGCGGCACCGGCAAATGGCCGGCCTACTACGTCGATAGTCTGCCGGCGATGGTCAACATCGGTCCCGGCTCGCCGGTCGGCATGAGCTTCGGCTACGGCACGAAGTTCCCGGCCAAGTACCAGAAAGCCCTGTACCTGCTCGACTGGACGTTCGGCACCATCTACGCGCTGCACCTGGAGCCGGACGGCAGCACGTACAAGGCGGTCAAGGAGGAGTTCCTGTCACGCACGCCGCTGCCGTTGACGGACGTGGCCGTGGGACCGGACGGGGCGCTGTACTTCACGGTCGGCGGACGCGGCACCCAGTCCGAGCTGTACCGCGTCACCTATGTCGGCAAGGAATCGACGGCGCCGGCCGACCTCCACGATTCGCGCGGCGCCGAGCGCGGTCCCTGCGGCACCAGCTGGAGAAATATCACACTCCGGCCGACGATCCGGCGAAGGCCGTCGAGTTCGCCTACCCACACCTGGGACACGGCGACCGCTTCATCCGTTACGCCGCCCGCGTGGCCCTGGAGCATCAGAAGCCGGTGCTGTGGCAGGATCGCGTGCTCGCCGAGCAAGACGCCGAGACGCTCATCACCGGGTCCGTGGCCGTGGCACGGCAGGGTTTTCCGTCATCGCAATCGCAGCTCCTGGGGGCACTGGACCGCCTCGACTTCGCCCGACTCACCGAGTCCCAGCAACGGGAACTGCTGCGCGTGTATCAACTGGTCTTCATCCGCATGGGCGAACCCGACAGGACGACGGCGGCCCGCGTGGCCAAGAAGTTCGACGCCTTCTATCCCGCCCCATCCGAAGCGCTCAACCGCGAGCTGTCCACGCTGCTCGTCTATCTGAAGTCGCCGACGGTCATCGCCAAGACCATTGCCGAGATGCAGCAAGGAGTCGAAGAAGACCAACGCGGAGCGGATGGACGAGTTGCTGGCCCGCAACCAGGGTTACGGCAGTACCATCGCCAAGGTGGCAACCAACGGGGCGGACCTGCAGAAGCTCCACTATCTGTTCGTGCTGCGGAACCTGCGCGACGGCTGGACGATGCAGCAGCGGAAGTTCTACTTCCAGTGGCTCAGCGACGCCCGCAAGTACAGCGGCGGAGCCAGCTACCAGGGCTTCCTCAACAACATCGAGAAGGAAGCGTTCGAGAACGCCAGCGAATCGGAGCGGCTGGCCATCGAGGCGGCCGGCCTGCGCAAGCCATTCCAGATGAAGGAACTGCCCAAGCCCAAGGGTCCGGGCCACGACTGGAAGCTCGACGCCCTCGTCTCGTTCGCCGAATCTCGGCTCAAGAGCCGCGATTTCAAGAACGGCCAGAAGATGTACGCCGCCGCTCGCTGTGTGATCTGCCATCGCTTCAACGGCGAGGGCGGCGCCACCGGGCCGGACCTGAGCCAGGTCGCCGGCCGTTTCAACTTGAAGGATCTTTGCGAGTCCATCGTCGAGCCGAGCAAGGTTGTCTCGGACCAGTACCGCGCTTCCGTCGTAACCACCAGCAGCGGCAAGGTATACACGGGACGCATCATCAACGAGACCAAGGAGGCGCTGACGATCCTGCTCGACCCGGAGGATTCGACGAAGATCGTGGAGGTAAAGAAGAGCAACGTGGACGAGGTCAAGCCGTCGCCGGTTTCGGTGATGCCGGATGGTCTGCTCAAGACGCTCAACGAGAACGAGGTGCTCGACCTGCTCGCCTACCTGCTCTCGCGCGGCGACCCGAAACATCCGATGTTCCGCAAGTAGTCCGGCCGCCCGCGGCGCATGCGATCGGCATGCGCCGCGGGCGGAGCGCGGTCACTCAAAGAGTGAGCGCTGCTCGGGCGGCCGATCCGCGAACGGCTCGACAACGCGGGCTTGAGGTAATCGTTCTCCGATCAAATCGCGCAGCTGCCGGGCGTTGGCGATGGCCTGCCCACCAAAACAATTGTTGAACAGAAACAACACCTCCTCGGTTCGGTCCTGTGCAGCGCGCAAAGATTCCACCCACTCAGCCAATTCCGGATCTGCGTAAGTGTAATCGTAGCGCTCCTTGTCGGAGGCGTACCAGTTGGCCGCCTTGCGCGAGTGCAGCCGCACATAGGCGCGGCGGCTAGACTGCACCCATCCGCGCGGGAACAGGGCCGGCAAATCGGGCACGTCAACGGCTACCAGATCGAGATGGTTCGTCGCCATCCAGTCCGCGAGATCCGCGCGCCCAGGAGCGATGGCGGAACTCGACGGCCAGGCGAAAATCAGCCAGTTCTCCGCTCAACGTCTCCAACCAGGCCAGGGCTTTCTGTCCGAAGCGAGTGGACTGAGGCAACTGGCAGAGCAGCCCCTTGAGCTGGTTGCGGCGCTGTAGCTCGATGACGGCCTGTCGAAAGCCGGGCAAGTCGTCTGTCTTCTGCTCGTGACTGAGGGAACGCGGCAGCTTCACGAGGAACGAGAAACCGTCGGGCACATGGTCGGCCAGTCGCGCCAGCATGTCCGCCGTGGGGGGGCGATAGAAGGTGAAATTCAACTCCACCAGCGGAAAGCAGCGACTGTAGTAGGCCAGCATTTTGCCGGATCGGGTGCCGGGAGGGTAGAAGGACCCGACCCAATCCCGATAAGAATATCCCGAGGTGCCGATCCACACGTCCATAAAGAGTTAACCACGGATGAACACAGATCAACACGGATAAGACCGAAACAATAGTTGAATTATCGTTTGGTCTTCCATCTGTGTCCATCTGTGTTTATCTGTGGTTTATTTTTGGTGTGTGCCGCTGAGAGTGTGCCAACCCGAGTCCTCCGTTCGCAGCGCCGGCTCTGAAACGGCTTCCTGACGGGTGGCCCAGGCCAGTACGCGGCGAGCGACTTCGGCCGCCTGTCGGCTGTGCAAGGGCGGCAGAGGCTGATCGAGCGCCAGGCCGAGGTCCACACCGAGGCGGCGCTGCACGACCTGGGCGATGCCCAGGGCGATCTCGCGGTTGGGCAGCCGGGCCAGGTCGTGCAGGGCGGCCACGGCCTCGGCGCAGTTGCCCTGCTCCAACAGCGCTTCCACGGCGATCAGGCGCAGCGGCGCCGGGTTGAGCGGATCGAGCAGTTGCCGCAACAAAGGGTCATCCAGCTCGCGGTTGGCATGGAGCACCCGCGCCAGCTCCAGCCGCAGCAGGGCCGGCGTGTGCGCGTCGGCGAGCTGCCGGCGCAGACCTTCCGCCAGAGTGGGGTCCGGCGCCAGCGACAGCACGCGATGATAATGACAACCGAGTGTCAGCGCCGCCCGCAGCGCCTGCACGCCCTTCTCGGTGCTCCACGCGGTCAGGTCGGCCACTGCCTCCGCGGTCAACACGTTGCCCTCGTGACGCATCGGTCCATCGTCCTGACACACGGGGTCGGCCAGGGTGCGGCGCACGGCCAGGCGAATCCACGGCCAGTTCTGCTCGGTGTTCCACAGCAGCGCTTCCGCGGCGGTCTGCCGGACCAGCGGCGACGAGTCGCGCAGGAACTCGGCCAGCGCCTCGATCGTGGTGCGGTCGTCCACGTTCGCCAGGGCGTTGAGGGCGGCGGCGCGTACCTCCGGTTCGACGGCGTGCTGGGCTAGCTGCAAGATCACTTGCGGTTGTCCCGGCCGCCAATTCTGTCGGAATTCGAGGGCGGACAGCGCCGACACGCGCACCTCCGGCCGAGGGTTGGACAGCAAGGACAGGGCCGGCGACGCATCGACGTGTAGCGCCTCGCGCAGCGCCTTCACTTCCGGCAGCAGCCGGCAGTCGTTCAGCTGCGCCGGCCAATCGAGCCGATGCGCCAACCGATGCGCCAGCTGACGCGCTCGTCGTAGCGTCGGGCGCCCGGACTCGCGCAGGCACTGCGCCGCGAAGTAAACCAGCGGCACCACGAGAAGGACGGCCTGGGCCAGATGCAAGAACCAGTCATCCGCGCCGACCGCCCCCAGCAGCATCCAGCTCAGGGCAATCACGTAGAGCATGATGACGGCGGACCCGGTCAGCTCGCGCCGGCCCTGCCGGCCGAAGAGAGACAGGCCGCAGGCCAGCAGCTGGAAGAGAGTGCCCAGCCAGAGCAGGCGCGGAGAGGCGCTGCTTCCGCGCAGGCAGCAGATCATCAGCAGGATCAGGGGCAACAGCAGCAAACAAAGGCGGCCCGCCATCAGCAGGAAACTCGCCCTTTTGCTACCGGATTCGCCCCGTGCGGATGCGTGCATACTCGTTGCTACTTTGCCGGCGTATCTCCGTCGCCGCGACGCTTCGAGACGGCCCGGACGCGGAGAATGGCCGTCCGCATTTGTCCCTCTTCAGTATGGCTTACGGAAGAAGAAAAGGCCAAGGCGAGAGGGGAACTCTGACGCTGCGGCGAAAACTTCTGTTAGCATGACGGTCGCGTCCGATCCTGGGAACTGGAGTTCGATCCATGAAGTGCATGCTCGCCGGCCTGTGCCTGTGTCCGTTCGTCCTCATGGTTTTGTCCGCTCCGGCCTCCTCCGCGGAGACGGAAGACGAACGGTTGACGGCTTTCTTCAAGACTTATCTGGACGAGGCGTTTCGCCGCCGGCCGTTGGAGGCGACGCGCCTGGGCGATCATCGCTTCGATCATCTTCTCGACGACATCTCGGCGGAGGCCCGGGCCGGCTGGGCCGACCATTACCGCGCGACCCTCACCGACCTGCCGCGCAAGATCGATCCCGGCAAGTTGTCGCGCTCCGCCCAGATCGATTACGAGATCTTCAAGCACAACCTGACCGCGTCGCTGTGGCTGGCCGAGAACACTCACCCATTTGAAACCGATCCACGCACCTACAGCGATTACCTCGGGGACAGCGTCTATCTTTTGCTCACGCAGTCCACGCAGCCCAAGGCGACGAACCTCCGCAACTGCGTGGCCCGCATGGCCTTTTTCCCTCGCATCCTCGCCGCCGCCAAGCAGAACCTGAACAACCCGCCTCTCGTCGTCCTGGAGACGGCCATCCGGCAGACTCAGGGCGCCATCGCCTTTTACGACCACGGCATCTACGAGCTGGCCGGCGAGAACCCCCAGCTGAGCGATCTGAAGCCGGCCGCGGCGCGCGTTCTGCCCGCGCTGAAGGACTATTTGAAGTTCCTCGAAGACTGGCGGCCGCGAGCGAAGGGTGATTGGCGGCTGGGGAAAGAGAAGTTTGCCCGCAAGCTCGACCTGGAACTGGACGCGAACCTGTCGGCGGACGAAGTGTTGAAAGAAGCAGAGACGGAATTTGCCCGCGTCGAGCGTGACCTGTACGTTATCGCTCGCCAGTTGTGGAGCGCCACGCATCCCGGAAAGCCGCTGCCGCCCGACGACGCCAAGGGGCGAAGTGAAACCATTCGCCTCGTCCTGGATCGACTCAATCAGGAGCACGGCAAACCGGACGACCTGGTACAAGATGCCCGCGCCACCGTCCAGCGCATCAAGAGGTTCATCGCGGACAACGACATCCTCCGCCTACCCGAACCCGACCAGTGTAAGATCATCGAGATGCCGGAGTTCCATAGGGGCAATTCGTTGGCCTACCTCAACCCGGCTCCGCCGCTGGACGACAAGGCGGCGAGCTATTACGCCATCAGTCCGCCGCCGAGTGGTTGGGACGCCCGCCGCGTCGAGACCCTTTTGCAGGAATACAACTCCCGCATGATCCAGGTGCTGACCATCCACGAGGCGTACCCCGGCCATTACGTCCAGCTGGCCTATTCCAATCGCCATCCGTCGCTGATCCGCCGCGTCCTCTCCTCCGGCGTCTTCGCCGAGGGCTGGGCCGTCTACACCGAGCAGATGATGCTCGATCAAGGCTACGGCAAGGGCGATCTGGCCCTGCGGCTCAATCAACTGAAGTGGTATTTGCGCAGCGTGGCCAACGCCATCCTCGATTACAAGATGCACTGCGCGAACCTGAGCGACGAGGAAGCGATGGAGCTGCTGACCAGGCGAGCCTTCCAATCCGAGGGCGAAGCGGTGGGCAAGATCATTCGCGCCAAGCAAAGCTCCTGCCAGCTCTCGACGTACTTTGTCGGCCGGACGGCCTTCTACCGTCTACGCCAGCAAATTCAGCGCGAAATGGGCGAATCGTTCCAGCTCGGCCGCTATCACGAGGCTGTCCTCGATCACGGCACGCTGCCGGTGAAGTATCTGCCGGAACTGGTGCGCGAACGGCTCAAGCGGTCGCGCTGACGATCAGTTGTCATTAGAGGCACTAACAAAATACAATTTTGACCACGGATAACACGGATAAAACGGATAACACAAAAGAAGCGTTAAGAGCCTATCCGAATAACCTGGTGACGAGTACAATGTCTATAGTCCGTCGGCACTTGTGTCTCGATGACTGGCGTTGTGCGGAGGCTCTACCATGGACGAACGACCCATTCCGGACGATTGGCGTATCTCCGATGACCTCTGGGAGGCCATCGCTCCGCTGCTGCCCGAACACCCAAACACACACCGCTTCGGCGGCGGTCGGCCCCGAAAGCCCGACCGTGTTCTGCATGGAAGCCATCCTCTTCGTGCTCCGCACCGGCTGTCAATGGAAGGCGCTGGACGCCACCAAGTTCTGCCCGGCTTCCACCGCCCACGATCGTTTTCAAGAATGGGTCCAGGCCGGCGTCTTCCGGGAACTCTGGGAACACGGCTTGATGGCCTACGACGACTGGAAAGGGATCGATTGGTCCTGGCTGTCGATGGACGGGTGCATGACCCAAGCACCCCTTGGGGGGGAAAAAGACGGGCAAAAATCCCACCGACCGGGCCAAGAAGGGCAGCAAACGCAGCCTGCTGACCGAGGCCGAGGGCATCCCGGTGGGACTGGCCGTGGACGGTGCCAACCGTCCGGACATGAAGATGGTCGAAGAGACTCTCGACAGCATCCCCGTGGAGCGTCCCGAGCCGACGCCCGACGAGCCGCAGGGTCTGTGCCTGGACTTGGGCTATGACTATGACGAGGTGCAAGCGATTGCCGAAGAATTCTACTTCACGACGCATCTGCCGCCCCAGAAGGGAGCCGCGCAGCAGGTGAAGCGGAAGGCGGGCCGTAAGGCGAGACGTTGGGTGGCGGAGCGGACGCACAGTTGGATGAACCGATTCCGCGGCATTCTGATCCGTTGGTGCAAGAAGGCCGAGAACTATATTGCCCTGTTGCATATGTCTTTCGCCTTCATCATTTACAAGCGTATGGGGTTAACCGGATAGGCTCTTAGCGGAGGTCGCCGTCCTCCGCTCGGTTGGCGAGGTCATCATGGATCTCGATGCGAAGGTCTGTTACTGTTTTCACGTCACGCAGCGCAAGCTGCTCAACTTCCTCCGCGTCGAGAAGCCGCGCGTGGCCAGCCAGTTGTCCGAGTGCGGCGGCGCCGGCACCGGCTGCGGCTGGTGCATCCCTTACCTGAAGCAACTCTTCCAGCAGGCCGCCGCGGGCGGCGCGACCGAACTGGAGCAACTGACCCCGGCTGAATACGAGCGTCGCCGGGCCGTCTATATCCGGGCGGGCAAAGGCACGCCGCCGCCCGGCGCCACTCCTTTGCCGACCGATTCCGAAACCTGATCTTTGGCGATGGCTCGACTTGATGCTGGCGATGCCCCGCGAAGGGTGTTACTTTGTGGGGACAGTGGAGTTCTTGCCCGAAGTGTTCCGCGGCCGCCGTACACCGTCCGTCGGGACGGATGGGACGTGCTTACCTGGTCTGAAGGGAGAAACAGCATGGAGAAGAAAAAGGTTTGTCCGGATTGCGAGTCGGCCGATCTCGGCTTCGACCGTCGTGATTTCCTCCGCAGCGTCGGCGTCACCGCCGCCGCCGCCTCCGCCGTCAGCTTGCCCTTGTTCGCCACCGCCAAGGTCCACGCAGCGCCGAGCCAATCCAGCGCCGCCGAGACCGCCGTCAAGGCCCTCTACGATACTCTGACCGATCCGCAGAAAAAAAAGATCTGCTTCGACTTGGATTACAAGGACGAGGACGGTCTGCTGCGGACGCACGTCTCGAATAACTGGCAAATCACCGAGCCGCACATCCGCAGCGATTTCTACACCCGGCAACAGCAGACGATCATTCACGACATCTTCCGCGGCATCATCAACCCGGAGTGGTACGCGCGGTTCCTCAAGCAGCTCAAGGACGACACCAACGGCAAGCCGTGGGGCGCCGATCAGAGCATCGCCATCTTCGGCAAGCCCGGCGGCGACAAGTTCGAGTTCGTCATGACCGGCCGGCACATGACCGTCCGCGCCGACGGCAATACCGAGTCGCACGTCGCCTTCGGCGGCCCGATCTTCTACGGCCACGCCGCCAGCGGCTTCAACGAGAAGGCCGGCCACCCCGGCAACGTCTTCTGGGAGCAGGGCCGCAAGGCCAACTACGTCTACCAGATGCTCGACGGCAAGCAGCGCGAGGCCGCCCTCGTCGCCAAGCGGCCGCATGAGTCGGCCGTGGCCTTCCAGGGAGCCAACGGCAAGTTCCCCGGCATCCCCGTGACGGAGCTGGCCCGCGATCAGAAGGCCGAGCTGCAAAAGGTGCTGTTGGCGCTGGTCGAACCGTACCGCAAGGAGGACCGGGAAGAGGCGCTGGAATGCCTGCAGCAAGCAGGGCGGCCTCGACAAGTGCAGCCTGGCCTTCTACAAGGACGGCGACATCGGCAACGACGGCGAGTGGGACAACTGGCGCCTGGAAGGCCCGTCGTTCGTGTGGTACTTCCGCGGTTCGCCGCACGTCCACGTCTGGGTCAACGTCGCCGATGACCCCTCCGTCCGAACGAACGCCAAGGGATAATCTTGGTTAACCGCGACGCGCAGCGGAGCGCGGGACCGACCCGCGCTCCGCTGCGCGTCGCGGTTAAACTTCAGCGCATACTGCTCCACAATTCGGCCGCACCGGGCAGGCTCATGCCCGGTACGGTCAAATTGTGCTTGAGGGCCAGGTCGAGTAGACGGAGCGGATATTCCGGCCACTTGCCCTCGAACTGGCGCAGCCGGTGGAACTCGACCGTTTTCACCGCTTGCCGCAGTGTGGTTTCGATGAAGGTCTGTACGGCCGGCGGGAACTCGTTCGGCCGGCTCGCGCCCAGGGGAGGCATGGCCCTCCGCTGCTCGTCGGTCAGCAGGGTCACGAACGTCCTGGCCCATTCCGGCCAGACGCCCTCGACCTGCTGGAGCTTCTTCCAGGCGTCCACTCGTCGCTCCCAGAACGGTTTCGGACCGGCGATGCTCTTGGCCTTGTCCGGAAGGTCTTCGTAGCGCGTGACCGGCCGGTTCGGCGGCGGCAGGGGCGGCAGCACGGGATGCAGGTCGGCGAGGTGCTTCACCGTCCGCGGAAATTCCGGCTGGCCCTCTGCCTCCTCGTACTGGCGCTTTTCGTCGGCGCTCAGCCGTGGCAGCAGGTTTTTCTCGACGTAGTCGCGGACCTCCGGGGGCAAGTCGCGTCGGTGCGCCGGCGGCTTCGCCGGCCGCCCGGCAGCACCGGCGCCGAGCGGCCGCTGCCAGAGTCGGCGCTGAAGACGCTCTTGCTCGCGGAGTTGGACGATCCGCTCCGTCCTTTCCTCGGGGGGTAGCTGCAGCAAGTTGTCGCGCACTTTCCGCGGCAAACGCTCGAACCATTGCCGCTGTCGGATCTCCCTAATGAGGCGCAGCCGTTCGTGCCTGTCGGCGGTCGTCTCAATCTGTCGTCGCTGGTCCTCGGGCAGTCGCTCCAGCCACGCGCCATAGCGTTCGAC
This sequence comes from uncultured Planctomycetota bacterium, assembly GCA_963849325.1. Taxonomy (GTDB): domain Bacteria; phylum Planctomycetota; class Planctomycetia; order Gemmatales; family Gemmataceae; genus JAJPHU01. Next base: position 220,898 of record CAWKHF010000002.1, read on the forward strand.
GGCCTTCCACAGCCGTTTTTGCGTGTTCGCGTCGAGTTGATGGAATTCCTTGTCGAGCCGGCGAAGACGGTCGCGCTTCGCCTCGGGTAAGGCCCAGAACTCTTGCAAGTCGCGGCGAAGGCGGGCGTAATGCTCGGGGTCCGTCTTCCACTTCTCCAGCAGCCGACGGTTGTGGGCCAGGTTATCCGCGCGCGCGCCTCTTCGTCCGTCGGCATCGCCGTCAAAAGGAATCCCAGCATGGGGGTGAACAACAAGACATAGCGCGAGATGGACACGCTCGCCTCCTCAGGAATTCGTGGCTTCGTCGCCGAATAACTCGGGCGTGTCGAGCGCCCGCCAGAAGTCCAAATCCTCGACCAGATCGTAAGAACGCTTATTCTCGATCAAGCGCAAATCGTGGATAAGTTCCGGATCGCCCGGTTCGCGCGGCACGCACCAGTTAAAGCCTGCGTAGCCGCCCCAGCCGGCCAGGAGCAGCGCCGCCGCCCAGCCCAGGCCGAGGCAGCGCGTCCTCCAACGCTGTCCGCGTCGTCCTTCGTTGTCCCGCACCGGCGACAGTCGTTCGAGGGTGCGATTGGTGAAGGTAGGCGACGGCTGCGGGCGCGGGAGGTAATCGAGCAGCTCCCAGGTACGGCGCAGGGAGTCGGCCTCGGCGCGGGCCGCCGCGTTCAAGCTCAGCTTCGCCTCCAGGTCGCGGGCGGCCTCGTCGGCCAACTCGCCGTCGAGGTAGGCCACCAGGTCGGCCCGCTCCTGTTCGCTCATGGGAGACGGTTCGGTCACGGACCCTCCTCCACATCTTCCGGGACGGGTTCGCCGTCCATGTAGATGTAACCGCTCAGGGCCGCGCGTAGGTTCTCCGCGCCCGGCTCAAGAGCGACTTGACCGCCTTGGTCGTCAGGCCCATGACCTCGGCGATCTCGGCGTAATTCATGTCCTCGAACTTGTTGAGGACGACGGCCATGCGCTGGCGTTCGTTGAGTCCTTCGAGCGCCTGGCGAACCATGGCGGCCAGTTCTTGTTGCTGGATGCGCTTCATGGGTCCGCTGCCGCGGTCGCGGACGATCTGCTCGGCGGGGCGTGGTCCTAACGGGCCGGAATCCTGGGCCGGCAGCGGCACTACCGGTTTGCGTTGCCGCGCCCGCAGGGAGTTGAGGGCCAGATTATTGGCAATGGTGAACAACCAGGTACAGAACTTGGCCCGTGGACGATATTTCTTGCGTGATCGATAAACGCGCAGGAACACCTCCTGGGACAGATCTTCGGCCTCGGTGGCGTTGCCGACCAGGTGATTCATGACGGCCACAAGGCGGTGCTGATACAGCTCGACCAGTTCCTCGAACGCGCCGGGTTGGTCGTCGCGCACGCGCAGCATGAGGCGGATGTCCGGATCGCGGAGGGCCAGTTGCGTGCTGGTCTCGCCGGTCGCTGCCACAACAATCCCACCTCCAAAGAATCAACCACAGATGAACGATGAACACGGATAAACACAGATAAGAGAGAAAGCAAGCAATCAACAGCGGGTAAACTCGTTTGTAGTTATTTCTTCTCTTTAATATCTGTGTTGATCTGTGTTCATCTGTGGTTGATTCTTCTTCATTCAACCCCGATCACCGGCGCGGGTTCCGCCCGTTCCAGTGCCTCGCGGCGCAGCTGTCCGCAGGCCGCGTCGATGTCGGCCCCCTTGCGCTGCGCACCTTCACGCTGATGCCGGCGCCGCGCAGGATGGCCAGGAAGTCCGTCAACGCCTGCTGCGTCAGACGCCGGTACGGCAGCCCGGCCACGTCGTTGAACGGAATCAGGTTGACGTGGGCCTGCCGTCCCCGCAGCAACTTCGCCAACTCCGCCGCGTGGGCCGGCTGGTCGTTGATGTCTCGCAGCAGCACGTATTCATACGTCACCTGCCGGCCGGTCGTGGCGTGGAAATAGTCGGCCGCTTCGAGGATGGCCGACAGGCCGGTCCTGTCGTTGGTCGGCACGATGCGCGTGCGCAGCTCGTCGTTGGGAGCGTGCAGCGACACGGCGAGGTGATACTGTTTGCCGAGGTCGGCAAGTCGGCGGATCTTCGCTGGCAGCCCGACCGTCGAGATGGTGATGTGCCGTGCCCCAATGCCCAATCCCTCGGGCGAGGTGGCGATGGCCAGCGCTTCCAGCAAAGCGTCGAGGTTGGCCAGCGGTTCGCCCATGCCCATGACAACCACGTTCGTGAGCCGTTCGCCGGCCGGCAGCAGGTTGCGGGCATGGAGAAGTTGCTCCAGGATTTCGCCGGACGTCAGATTGCGGACGACGCCGCCGAGGCCGCTGGCGCAAAAGACACAGCCCATGCCGCAGCCGACTTGCGTGCTGACGCACACTGTCCGCCGGTCGGCTTCCGGCAACAAGACACATTCGACGACCTGACCGTCGGCCAGGCGCAAGAGCAGCTTGTGGGTGCCGTCGCAAGAGATCAGGTGGCGGGCGATGTCGCTGCCCAGCGGCCGAAACGCCGCGGCCAACTCCTGACGCAGTCCCCGCGGCAGGTCGCTCATCTGCTCGAATGAGGTGGCTCGGCCGGCAAACAGCCAGCGTCGCATTTGTCGAGTGCGCAGCGGCGCTTGCTCCCGCGACCGCAGCCACGCCAGAAGCTCCTCGGACGACACTTCCAGCAAGGCGCGGCGCGAGTCGGTGGTTTGGGACAGAGTCAATTCCTGTGCATGCATGTCGTCATTGTAGACGGCTGACTTCCGGCGCGGGAAGAGACGACCTCGCCGAGTGGAGCGTTTTTTCGAGAAGTTGGCCGTTACGAGAAGCAGCGCGGATTTGCCCTTGGCGGCGGTTCCTCCCATAATAACCGCGTCGCCTCTACGACGTGTGCCTTGCCGGCCTGTTCTGCCCGGCCGTCCCCACCGTGGCCGCGTGAACTGAGCAAGTAAGAGTGACTACCATGAGTGAGCCGGAGTTTCGCCCAGGATTGGCCGACGTTCCCGTGGCGGAGTCGGCGATTAGCTTCATTGATGGCAAGCGTGCCCGCCTGGAATATCGCGGCATCGCTGTCGAAACCCTGGCCCGAGAGAGCTGTTTCGAGGAGACGGCCTGGCTGCTGCTCAAAGGCGTGCTGCCAACTCAACGAGAACTGGCCGCCTTCGACCACGACCTGCGCCATCACCGTCGCATCAAGTACAAACTGACCGACCTGATCAAGTGTCTGCCGGAGACGGGCCATCCGATGGACGCCCTGCAAGCGGGCGTTGCCGCCCTGGGCATGTTCTACCCCGCCCGCGATGTTCACAACGAGCAGAGCAACTGGGATTCGGTCGTGCGCCTGATCGCCAAGCTGCCGACCATCACCGCCGCCTTCCACCGCCTCCGCCACGGCGACGCGCCGATCGGGCCGCGCGACGACCTCGGCCACGCTTCCAACTTCTATTACATGCTCACCGAACAGGAGCCATCGCCGGCCGTCGCCAAGGTGCTCGACGCCTGCCTGATCCTGCACGCCGAGCACACCATGAACGCCTCGACGTTCAGCGGCCGCGTCACCGGCTCGACCCTGGCCAATCCGTACACGGTCATTAGCTCCGCCATCGGCACGCTGACCGGCCCGCTGCACGGCGGCGCCAACGAGCAGGTGCTGGACATGCTCGACGAGATTGGCTCGCCGGACAACGTCCGTGCCTGGCTCGACGACGCCATCGCCCACAAAAAGAAGATCATGGGCCTGGGCCATCGCGTCTACAAGGTCAAGGACCCGCGCGCCACGGTGCTGCAAGAACTGGCGGAGAACGCCTTTGTCGAGACCGGCCGGCCGAAGCTCTATCAGCTGGCCCTGGAAATGGAGCGCGTCGCCGCCGGCGTCCTGGGACCGAAAGGCATTTATCCCAACGTCGATTTCTACTCCGGCATCGTCTACCTGAGCATAGGAATCCCGCGCGACCTGTTCACGCCGATCTTCGCCATTGCCCGCGTCGCCGGTTGGCTGGCGCACTGGCTGGAACAGTTGAAGAACAACCGCATCTTCCGGCCGGAGCAGATCTACGTCGGCAAGCACGACGTACCGTATGAGCCGCTTGAGCAACGGCCGTGATAACCTGCTTCACGCATATCGAGCCAGGAGGCCGCGAGGCGAACGAGGATCGCCTGAAAGTGATCCCCGTGCCTGGAGCATCATGTCTCCTTTTGACCACGGATAACACAGATAAAACACCAGAAGCGTTCGGGTTTTCTTTATCCGTGGTATCCGTGGTATCCGTGGTTCAAAATGCATTGGGCCGGGCGAGTCGCCGGTTTCTCGCCCTTGACGAACGCCAACGCGAGCTGTAGCGTACAAAATCGAACACGCCTTCCGGCCGTGAACGACACCAGGCATCGCCCCTAGCTCCGGTCCCGTCGAAAACCGGGCCGCCTGGTTGACGTTGGAGAGATGCCCTGTTCTAATAGCGCACCAATCTCTTTACTCCGTGGCCCTTCCCCGGTGGAGGGCCGCTCCTGCTCCGGGAGTCACCGCCATGAAGGACATTCCCCGTCTGCTGATCGCCGTCACGCTGGCCATCGTCGCCGCGGCGCCGCTTCAAGCCGCACCAATCCGGCACGCTCTGCTGGTCGGCTGTACCAAATACGACAACCTCGATCCGGCCAACTACCTGGTAGGCCCGGCCAACGACGTGCTCCTCTTCCGCGACGTGCTGACGAATTATTACGACTTCCGCGACAAGGACATCGTCATCCTCTCGGAAGCGGCCGGCAAGGAGAAGGGCGAGCGCTTCCGGCCGACGCGGGCCAACATCCAGCGCGAGTTCGCCGAGTTGGCCCGCAAGGCCGGCAAGGATGATCGCGTGGTCATTCTCCTGGGCGGACACGGCAGCCAGCAGCCCGACAGCAAGCCCGATGACCCCGAGCGCTTCGAGCCGGACGGCAAGGAAGAGATCTTTTTGCCCGCCGACGTCGGCCAGTGGGACGGCGTCTCGCGCGTCAAGAATGCCATCGTCGATTACGAGTTCCGCGATTGGCTCAAAGACATCCGCAAGACCGGAGCGTCGCTGTGGGTGATCGTCGATGCCTGCCATTCGTCGTCCGTGCTGCGTTCGCCGACGGAGAAGCCGCGCGAGGTGGAGGGGAACAAATTGGTGCCTGCCGACGTGCTGCGGCAGGCCGAGGACAAGGCTCGCAAACGCCAGGAGGGCCGCGAACGCGGCAAGAAACGGCTGACGTTCAAGCTCCCTCCTCAGGAGCCGGACCTCGTGGCCATCTACGCCGCGCAGTCCACCGAACCGACCGTCGAGCTGGTCCTGCCGGAAGAAGGGCCGGAGCGGAGTCGCAAACCGCAAGGTTTACTTACTTACACTCTCTGTAAAGTCCTTATTGAGGCGAAGGAAGCCAAGGCTTCGCTCACCTACCATCAGCTGCTTCAACGTATCCACGACCACTACAAGGGTTGGAACCGGACCTATCCCACGCCGCTCATCGAGGGCAAGGACCGCAACCGCGAGATTTTCGGCGAAGTGCGGAGGGGGGAGCGAACGCCGGCGATACACTGATCCGCCTCGATCAAGACGGACAAGGCGACTGGTTCATTGACCAGGGTTCGCTGCACGGCCTCACCGTGGGCAGCGTCTTGAAGGTCTACCCTCCCGCCGGAGGGGCCGATTCCGAGAAGGCCATCGGTCATGTCGAAATCCTGGAGGATGATTTCGGTGCTCTGCGGGCGCGGGTCAAGCCGTGCGCGTTCGCCCGGATGCCGGAACCGAAGGGGAACGAGTTACCCAAGCGCGGCCGCTGTGAGCTGGTCTTCGTCAATTATGGCGAGCAGCGGTTGGCGGTGGCCGTCGATCCGCGGACGCTCAAGGACGAGGAAGTGCCCAAGGACAAGCGGCAGCCCCTGCTCGACATGCTGAAAAAACTCGAGGGCGAAGAAGGTTCACTCGTCAAGTCTGCCTCCCCCGCCGAGGCGCAGTGGCTGTTGCGCTTCGATTCGCTGCAATCAGGCAAACTATATCTGACCCCGGCATCCGGCCTGTCGTTGCCGGACGGGTCCGGCAAGTCGGCGGCGCGAGTCGGAGCGTCGCCGAGCCTGCCGCCGCTGTTCGGCCCTGTCCCCGCCGGGAGGGAGAGTTGGCTGCGGGAGCGCCTGGCCCGCATCGCTCGTGTGCGGAACCTGTTGGCCATCGCCAATCGGCCGGCCCGCGCTCACAGGGATTCTCCCCTCGACGTGAAGTGCAAGTTGGAGGTGGTACGGTTCCGCAACGACGACGACGAAACCGGCGCGCCGCTGACGCGCGGCCCCGAAGGTGCCGTCCTCCATGACCGAGACAAGGTTGGCATCGTGGTGACCAACGAGGGCCGCGAGCCGATCGACGTCACCATCCTTTTGCTCGACAACGAGTATGGCATCAGTTCGATTTTCCCGCAGGCGGCTGATACGGACAACCGCGTTCAACCCAACAAACCACTCCCCTTTCGCACGACGCTGCGCACCAAGACCGGGGGAGTCGAACATGTCCTGGTCGTTGCGGTCAAGGGCGAGAGTGTCCGGGAGTATGCCCAGTTTAGCTTCCTGGCTCAACCGAGCATCGAGAAGGCCACCCGCGAAATGGCGAGCGTTTCCCGGGGAACGCGGGAAAGGAGTCTGGAATCGTCCCTGGGCAAGCTCCTGCTGGGCGCGGCTTACGGTCGGGGCAAGCAGAGGGGCATGGAGATGACGGCGGCGAAGGAGTTTGCCTTCCAGCTATTCTCCTACGAGGCCATGCCGACGCGGTGCCCGACCGGCAAGAAGTAAACGCAAAGGTTTGTCACCCAATGAAGTCTTTTTCTTCGAGGAGCAACGCGATGAGGTATCGTCGAGTGGGGAGCGTCCTGGCGGGGATGGCCGCCTTATCCGCCCTGATGTGGCTGACTGCGATCTCCGCCCCGGCCGAGGGACGCAAGGACATCGAGGCGAAAAAAGCGGCGACGCGGGCCGCCCCGGAGGACGCCCTGCGAGCGCTGACGGCCTTCCGTCCCGCCGCCGCCTCGGCCGACCGCGGCGAACCGATCCCGCAAACCATCGCCACGCCGTACACCAGCGCCTACAAAGTCCTCCACCTGGAGTTCAAGAACGCCGACTCGTGTGAGCGCTTCAAGGCCGACGGCGCTTACGTCTTCAACCGTTTCGGCCGTTTCGCCGACCTGTTCATCGACGCCGACAAGAACCTGGCCGACGTGCTGTTCAAGGACAAGAACGCCGGCATCGTCTGGTTCGACTTCTCGACGACGGCCATCGCGCCGCCGCCGCCGCCGGCCCGCAAGGACAAGGAGAACGTCCGCGCCCTCGAGGGCGTCCTTCGCGGCGGCGCCGGCGCGCTGACCGGCAAGGGCGTCCTCGTCGCCATCATCGACACCGGCATCGACTTCCATCACCCCGACTTCATCGACTACGACGCCGACGGTAAACCGACCTCGCGCCTGCTCGCCTTCTGGGACACCGCCAGCGACGCCTACGCCGATCAGATCGGCAGTCCGGGGCCGGTTCGCTATCCCAACGGCGCCTCGGTCGGCACGGTCTTCTCGCGCGCGGACCTGACGACCGAGCTGCGTTCGGGCAAGCCGCGCATCCACGTCTGGGACATCGACGGCCACGGCACCGCCTGCGCCAGCATCGCGGCCGGCAACGGCAACGCCCTGGAAAAGAAGCGTTACGCCGGCGTCGCTCCGCAGGCCGACCTCATCGCCGTCCGCATCCAGGATCGCGGGCCTGGACTGGAGAACTTCTATCTGCTCAACGCCATCTGCGCCTGGGTTAATGACCTGGCCGCCAAGGAAGGCAAGCCGGCGGTCCTGTCGTGCAGCTTTGGCGGCCACGTCGGCGGTCACGACGGCTACCGCATCGATGAGCGCCAGCTGAACGCTCGCTTTCCCAACACCCTCCGCGGCCGGGCCATCTGCATCGCCGGCGGCAACGAGGGCGCCGACCGCATTCACGCTGCCGTCTCGTTCGGTCCAGACGACAAGGGCACTCTGAAATGGGACTCTTATCGCGGCGGCACCCTCGACATCTACACGGACGCCGAGAACAAGACGGACGTCGAGGTCGAGGGCGTCAGCGACAAGCAGGTCGTCAAGTTCTTGCACGGGTCTGACCGGCAAGGTGGTGCTGTACGTGCGGGTGCCGGCCGGCCGGGGCGAGCTGCGCCTGATGAGCAAGGCCAACAAGAAGCTCAGCGCCGACGCCTACATTCCGACGAGCCACTATCCCGGCGACGGCTTCGACGATTCGTGCCGGGTGCCGGGCAAGCAAATCGGCACGCCGGCGACGACCGGCCAGGCCATCACCGTGGGCAGCTACGACTTCGACAACCACTTCGAGCTGCAGGGCAAGCCGGTCTTCTTCAAGGCCGAGGACAGCAAGGGCCAGCTGACTGCGCATGACGCTCGGGCGCCCTGTCGGGCTACTCCAATCCGGGACCGAGCCGCATCGGCGACGTGGTCAAGCCGGACCTGGTAGCGCCGGGGCAATACTGGACGGCCAGCGCCGCTCTGAACACACGGGCCATCCGCGACACGTCGGGCGGCTATCGGCTGTTCAACGGCACCAGCGCCGCGACGCCGTACACCGCCGGCGTGGTGGCCCTGCTGATGCAGAAGAAGCCGTCAATCACGGTGGGCGAGATCAAGGACTTGATCCGCAACCACGCCGACAAGGAGGACGATCACGTCAGCCGCTCCGGCCGCACGCCGAACCCGGAGTGGGGCTACGGCAAGCTCAACCGCAAGGCCGTGGCCGCTATGCTGGAGGCGATTCGCTAGGAACTGTCGGGGCCGGCTGGGTGAGCGACGGACAGCACCGTCGCTGACGCTGCCGGCTCCGACCCCTCCTCCGCCCTTGGCCGCATCAGGAGGACAGGCATGTCTTCGTATACGCATTCCAGGCTGTTGTGCTTTTGTCTTCTCAGTGGGTTAACGTGTCTTGTTTTCTACGCGCCGTCTCCTGCCGGCGATCCACCGCCACTGACAGGAGTGCAAAAGGAGAAGCTGAAGGAGTTCAACCGCCTCGCTGGGGAGGCGGTTCGGCTTCGCCGCGAGGGCAAGGCGGCTGAGGTCGTCGCCACCATCGAGAAGATGCTGACAATCGAGCGACAGGGATTCGGCGAGGTGCGAGAGAGCGGAGTTTCATGGCTGGAATGGCTGGCCGGAATGCATGAGCAGGGTGAGGACTTCACCGCCGCCCGCAAGGCGCGGCAGGAAGTGCTGGCGATCCGTACCAAGCTCCACGGTGAGGAGCACTGGAGGGTCCTTGATGCCCGGCTGGAGTTGGCGGACGTTGATCTGCTGGAAAAGCTGGACCGCGAGCAGCGGCGACAGTTGAGCGAGGCCGACACCCTGCTGCGGCAAGTGAGTCAACTCTACCAGCGAGGCAAGGCGCGAGAGGCTTTACCCCTGGCGGAGAAGGCCCTGCGTATCCGCCGGAGTGTTTACCGAACACAACACCCTCGTTATGCCGCGGCGTTAGTTTGGCTCGGTCTCCTGAATTCCTCCCAGGGTCACTACGCCCGGGCCGAGTCGCTGTACCGCCAGGCGCTGGCCATCCGCAAGCAGGCGCTAGGCGAGAAGCACCCCGACTACGCCCTCAGCCTGAACAACCTGGCCCAGCTGTACTTCTACCAGGGCGAGTATGCCAAGGCCGAGTTGCTGTACCGCCAGGCGGTGGCCATCCGCAAGCAGGCGTTGGGCGAGAAACACCCCCACTACGCTACCAGCCTGGATAACCTGGCCGCGCTGTACGACTCCCAGGGTCACTACGCCCGGGCCGAGCCGCTGTACCGCCAGGCGCTGGAGATCAAGAAGCAGGTGTTGGGAGAGAAGCACTCCGACTACGCCTTCAGCCTCAACAACTTGGCCCATCTGTACTATTCCCAGGGCGATTACGCCCGAGCCGAGCCGCTGTACCGCCAGGCATCCGAGATCTGGAAGCAGGCGCTGGGCGAGAAGCACTCTCTCTATGCCACCAGCCTGAACAACCTGGCCGCGCTGTACTCCTCCCAGGGCGACTACTCCCAGGCCGAACCGCTGTTCCGCCAGGCGCTGGAGATCAAGAAGCAGGCGCTGGGCGAGAAGCATCCCGACTACGCCACCAGTCTGAACAACCTGGCCCAGCTGTACAAGTACCAGGGCGACTACGCCAGGGCCGAGCCGCTGTACCGACAGGCGTCGGAAGTCTTGAAGCAGGGGATGGGCGCCAAGCACCCCAACTACGCCACCAGTCTGAACAGCCTGGCCCATCTGTACTATTCCCAGGGCGACTACGCCAAGGCCGAGCCGCTGTATCGCCAGGCGCTGGACATCCGCAAGCAGGCGCTGGCGCGAAGCACCCCGACTACGCCCTCAGCCTGAACAACCTGGCCTTGCTGTACAAATCCCAGGGCGACTACGCCCAGGCCGAGCCGCTATACCAGAAGGCATCGGAGATCTACGAGCAGGCACTGGGCGCGAAGCACCCCGACTACGCCACCAGTCTGAACAACCTGGCCGCGCTGTACGACTCCCAGGGCGACTACGCCCAGGCCGAGTCGCTGTACCGCCAGGCGTCGGAAACCTGGAAGCAGGCGCTGGGAGAGAAGCACCCCGACTACGCCCGAAGTCTCAACAACCTGGCCCATCTGTACTCTTCCCAAGGCGACTACGCCAAGGCCGAGCCGCTGTACCGGAAGGCATCCGAGATCTGGAAGCAGGCGTTGGCGCGAAGCACCCCGACTACGCCACCAGTCTGAACAACCTGGCCCAGCTGTACCACTCCCAGGGCAACTACGCCCAGGCCGAGCCACTATGCTTGCAATCCCTTGGCATCTCCCGCGATAACCTCGAACTGGCCGCCGCCGTGCAATCCCAACGTCAGCAACTGGCCATGCTGGAAAACCTGCGTTTCCGCCTCGACGCTTACCTATCCCTGGCAGCCGAGGCCAAGAAACCCGCCGACAAGCTGTATGAGCAGTCCCTGACCTGGAAGGGCATCGTCGGACTGCGGCAACGCAACCAGCGAATGGCCCGACGCCATCCCGAGTTGGCCGCCGACTTCGCCGAACTCAATCGCGTCGCCGCACGCCTGGCTACCCTCGCCCTCAGCATGCCCGATCCCAAACGTCTCGACGTACACCGCCAGCAGATGCAGGATCTGACCGAGGACAAGGAACGACTGGAAGGCCGGCTGGCCCGCCGCAGTGCTGATTTCCGTCAGGAGAAAGAACGAAGCCGGCTGACGCCGGCGCAACTGCAAGCCGCACTGCCCAGGGACGCCGCCCTCCTCGACTTCCTCGAATATACCCACTTCACTCCCTCCGCCCAGAAGAAGGGACAACTGAATCGAGAGCGCCGGTTCCTCGCTTTCGTCGTCCGCCCCGATACGCTGGTGCGGGTGGACCTCGGCCCGGTCAAGCCCATCCAGGAAGCGATCGAGCGCTGGCGGCCGGCCCTGCAACGCCGCTTCCGCACCGAAGGCGATGACGCCCTCGGCGCCGCCGTCCGCCAACTCGTCTGGAACAAGCTGGAGAATCACTTGCAGGGAGCGCAAGTGGTGCTGGTCTCTCCCGATGGCGCCCTGGCCCGCGTGCCCTTCGCCGCCCTGCCCGGCAGCAAAAAAGACTCCTTCCTGCTGGAAGAGTTGGCCATCGCTGTCGTGCCCGTGCCGCAACTCTTGCCGCAACTGCTGGCACCACGCCCGGACGAGGGCAAGACCGAGCCGTCGCTGTTGCTGGTCGGCGATGTCAGCTACGATGCCGGCGTTGGCGCGGCGGTCGCCGACAGCCGCTCGGCTCCCCGCGCCGGCACGCTGTTGAGCTGGAAGGCGTTGGAGAACACGCGCGCCGAGGTGGCGGCGGTCAAGGACAGCTTCCAGCGTCGCTTTCGCCGCGGCGTCGTCACCGACCTGCGCGAAGACGAGGCCAGCGAGGCCGAGGTACGCAAGGAAGCGCCGAAGAATCGTTATCTGCACTTCGCCACGCACGGCTTCTTCGCCCCCAAGGAGCTGCGCTCGGCCCTCAGCGCTGCCTCGCGCGGCAAGGAGTCTGACTCCGCCAACCTGTTCGGTGGTCGCAAGGACATGGCCGGCTTCCATCCGGGTCTGCTGTCGGGTCTGGTGCTGGCGGGGGCCAATCGGCCGGCGGAGGTGGGCAAGGACGATGGCATCCTGACGGCGTTGGAAGTGGAATCGCTGGACTTGGCCGGCGTCGAGTTGGCGGTGCTGAGCGCCTGTGAGACGGGCCTGGGCGAGCAAGCGGGCGGCGAGGGCTTGCTGGGATTGCAACGCGCCTTCCAGGTGGCCGGAGCGCGCGGCGTAGTAGCGGGTCTGTGGCAGGTCGATGACAAGGCCACGCGCGATCTGACGATGCGCTTCTACGAGAACCTGTGGAAAAAGAAGCTGCCCCGCCTGGAGGCGTTACGACAGGCGCAGTTGTGGATGCTCAAGGAAGGCATCAGCCGGAGCATGGTGAACGTGAAGGTGCCGAAAGAACGGCTGGGCAAGGACGACGGACGCTTGCCGCCTTATTACTGGGCCGCCTTCGCCCTCTCCGGCGACTGGCGCTAATCCCGCCATTTAGACCAGGTAATCGCCCAACAGCGTCCGGGCGATCAGGAAGTAGATGACGATGCCCGTCACATCGACGGCGGTGGCCACGAAGGGGCTGGAGGCGTAGCCGGGATCGCGGCCCAGACGTTTGAGCAGCAACGGCAGCATCGAGCCGACCAGGGTGCCCCACAAGCAGATCGACGCCACCGCCAGGGCGATGACCAGCGACAGCCGATAGCGGTCCACCGGATCGTGGATCACCCGGCAATTGCCCGGAAACTTGTAGATCTCGAAATGATCCGGATCATGGACATCGGGGACGATCTGATAATTCTCCTTGCGAGGTAGGCCAATTTTCGTCAGATGTTGGTCCACCATGCTCTGTTGGTAGCCAGGCGGGACCAGGACGACCGTGAAAGGCTCCTTTTCCGTCCACTCCGTCACCGGGTATTCGTCGAGTCGCGTCCCCCGGGGCACCTTGACCTGGAACGGTTCGGGGCGCGAGGCGGCGCTGCTGCGGACGCTGTCGGGAGTCAGCGAGGCGCGGCCGAAGCCGATCAGGCCCAGCGTCGCCCCCAGGATCAGCCCCATGCCGATCTCGTGACGCAGCACGCGCAGCCAGTCCTTGCCCCGGACCTGGCCCAGGGCCATGGCGCGCGTGATTAGGGTGGCGGCCTGCGAGCCGGAGTTGCCGCCCGTGGAGATGCACAGCGGCACAAACAGGCTGAGCACGACCACAGCGGCGATGGCGTCCTCGAAGTAGGACAGGGCCGTGAATGTGAACAGCTCGGCGACGAACAGGATGGCCAGCCACGAGGCCCGCTTGCGCCAGATCAGAAAGAAGCTCGCTTCCAGGTAGTTCTCTTCCAGCGGATTGACCGCGCCCATGCGGTGAACGTCCTCGGTCGCCTCGGACACGACCACGTCGATCACGTCGTCGTAGGTGACGATGCCGACGAGGCGCTTGTCGTCGTCGAGGACGGGGATGGCCAGCAGGTCGTAGTGCGTCATGTCCTGGGCGACCTTCTCGCGGTCGTCGCTGACGCGCACGGTGATCGGCTGGGCGTCCATCAATTCGTTGACCAGCGCCCGCCGCGGCGCCAGGATCAGCTCGCGCAGCGTCACCACGCCGAGCAAGCGTCGCTGCTCATCGACGACGTAGACGTAATAGATGGTCTCGCTGTTCGGCGCCTGCAAGCGGAGACGGTCCAGCGCCTGTTCGACGCTGATGTTGGCCGGCAGCCAGGCGTAGTCGGTGGTCATCAAGGCGCCGGCGGTGTTCTCCTCATACTTGACCAGCGTGGCGATGTCGCGGCGGTCGGCCTCATCGACCAGGCGCAGCAGGCTCTCGACGACCTTCGGCTCCAGATGGCGCAGCAGGTCGGCGCGATCGTCGTGCGACATCTGCTCGATCAGGCGAGCCATGTGCGGTCGGCCCGTGCCCTCGACCAACTGTTCCTGCCACTCCAGCGGGAAGTACACGAAGATCGTGGCCTGATTGGCGATCGACGTGGTATTGAGGAAACGCCAAACGTCTTCGACCGCGAAGTGATCGGCCAGCGACTCGGCGACCGTGGCCGGGTGCAGCGTCTCGCAGAACGCCTCCATCGCCGCGGTGTCTTCTTTCTCCAGCAGCAGACGGGCTTCCGGGGTGAACAGGGGATGCGACATCGGTAGAGTTTCGGGTTTTGGGTTTAGTGGCCCTCATGCTCCGTCGAAATCTCCCAGACCATTCGTTTAGCCGCGACGCGCAGCGGAGCGCGATGGTCCCGCGCTCCGCTGCGCGTCGCGGCTAAACGAGGGTTTCGATAGAGCATGAGGTGTTCTAAACCCTATCGATCAGGAGATTATCGATCAGGCGCGTGCCGCCGAAACGGACGGCAAGGGCCAGCAAAATCGGTCGGCCGGCGCCGAGCCGGGCGAGAGGTTCCAACGAGTCGGCATCCACGACAGCAGCATAATCGAGGACGGCACCGCGAGCGGACTGGACGTGCTCCGCCATCACCCGGCGCAGCACGGCGGCGTCTTGCTCTCCCGCGTCGATCCGCTGTCGCGCTTCCGTGAGCGCGCCGTGAAGGACCGTGGCCTGACGGCGCTCGTCCGCTTCAAGATACTGGTTCCGCGAACTGAGAGCTAGACCATCCGCTTCACGGACGATTGGACAGACCCGGACCTCGACCGGGACGTTCAGGTCGTGCGCCATTTGCCGAATGAGGCGCGCTTGCTGGGCGTCCTTCTGACCGAAATAGGCACGATCCGGCTGGACCAGGTTGAAGAGCTTGAGGACGACGGTAGCCACGCCGCGGAAGTGCCCCGGCCGTGATGCGCCGCACAGCACGTCCTGCCAGCCGGTCACCTCGACGAAGGTGCGGTAGCCCGGCGGATACAGCACGGTCGGCTCCGGATGGAAGACGAGATCGACGCTCGACTCGGCGGCACAGTTCCAGGTCGCGCTCCAGCGGACGGGGGTATTGCTGCAAATCCTCGTTCGGGCCGAACTGCGTTGGGTTGACGAAGATGGAGACGACGACGTAAGCCGTCTCGGCACGGGCTGCCTCGATCAGGCTGAGGTGTCCCGCGTGCAGGGCGCCCATCGTCGGCACCAAGCCAATCGTCAGAACGCGCCGGCGAGCATTGGCGACGGCGACGCGCAGGGTAGGAATGTCCGTCACCACGGTAGGTTTCATGGGGCGTTCTCCGGGATGTCCGCAGGCTGCGGCCTGCCGAGGACGGACAGCAGAAGGTTGAGGTACGAACGCGGCTGGAGATCGGTCAGGCCGAGGGAGGCAGTGGTGTCCGCCAACACGATCCGGGCTTTGTCCACCCGTTCCTCCGCAGCGAGGATCTCGACCTCGGCGAAGCGGCCCAGGTGCTCGACTTCGTCCAGGCACACCGTCAGGGCGAAACCGTCTCGCTCCAGTTGGTACATCCGACGATGCTTGCGGACCACGGCGACGGGACGATAGCCGAGGTGAACGAGGAGCTGCATGAACTGCTCCGTCGCCTCGTCGCCATCGCGGAGCGGGATTTCCAACTCGGTGCGGACCTTGACGGTGCCGGCGCTTTTGGGGCCTTTGTAGGTCAGGAAGTTCGCCGCGCCGACCCGACGCAGACGGAACGCCTCATCGGTGCGTGCGAAATCGCGGTCCGGCGCGTTGAAGTAATGGTCCGCCTCCGTGTGCGCCTCGCCCGGCTGTGCGCCCCATTCGGCCAGGCGACGTTCGAGGACGGCGAAGTCGGCGTATGCGAATTTTTGTTCGATTTCGAGCATGAGTGGCGAATCCTGAGGGGTCGGTGAGCAGGCGGAAGTCGAAGAATGGCTCACGGACGTGTACACCGCAGCCCATAGGAGCAAGAGACCGTCCGAGCCGCGAACGTCAGCGGGTCGGTCGCGCTCGCTGGCGCTCGCGGCTCGGACTTGTCAGGGAATCGTCTTGACCCGTTCCTGTTCCCCCTCGGACATTCTAATGTTCGGTATCTGTCGCCGCAAAGTCCACTCCCTTCGCGGGAAAGGCTCGCGGTGTACAAGCCCCGAACATCCGCTAGAATCAGGACAAGGACACGGCGCGGGGTCCGTGTGTTCAAGTGAGAGACATTATGGCCGAGAAGGAGCGAGTAGATACTGGCACGTCGGGCGCGTGGCGGACGGTCTGCCGGGTCGGCGAGTTGGCCGAGGGCGAAGGCAAGACCGTGACGGTCGGCGGACGGCTCCTCGCCATCTTCCACAGCCAGGGCGGTTATCAGGCCATCGATGACACCTGCCCGCACATGGGCGCTTCGCTCAGCGGCGGCTACGTCGAGGAAGGTCTCGTCACCTGCCCCTGGCACGCCTGGCGCTTCCGGCTGTGCGACGGCCTGTGGGCGGACAACCCGCGAATCAAGATCGGCTCCTATCCGGTGCGCGTCGAGGGGGACGAAGTGCAGGTCCAGATGGGCGAGGGACCGTCCAGCCCGAGAAAATAGGGGGCGAACCGATGAGGCACATCCGCGAGCTGTTGGGCCTCGCCTTGCTGGCGGGCGGGATCGCGGTGACGGCATGGGCCGCCCCGCCGCGGCGGTTGCCGGAGCAGTTGCCTCATCCCGACGCCAAGTTCGTGCCTCGCTTCGAGGCGGTGGCCGAGACCAAATTGCTCATGGAAGGATTGGCCCAGCCCAATTACGCCGCCCTGGAAAAACACTTGCAGGGCGAGGGACCACCCGACGCCGACACCTGGGTGTTCGCGCGCGGCCAGGCGCTGCTGATCGCCGAGACGGGCAACCTCCTGTTGCTGCGGCCGCCGCGCAACGACGGCCGCGATACCTGGATGCGCCGCGCCATGGAGATGAGGGAGTCGGCCGCCAACCTGGCTCGACGGCTGGGGCAGCGCGACCTGACACGCGGCCGTGCCGCCCTGGCCGACCTGGCCGCCCGCTGCAACCGCTGCCATCAGTCCTTCCGCGTCCCGACGCGCATCCGACCCGACGCCTCGCCGACCGCGCCCGGAGCGAAGGGCGGCAACCGCGATACGGAGTGAGCGAATTACCTGGAGTGCTTGACAACCGAGGCGTCGGCCTTTAGGTTGTGGCCTGGCGCCGACGGTTTTTCCTCAAGATCAACCGCCGAACCGCGAAAGAGTCCATAGAGGGAACGTCGCGGAACTTAACCGCTTACCGATCAGGCGAGAACCATCCATGTCTGTCGCGCAACCGCAAACGCTGCCGCCGGCCACCTCGGCCAACCGCGAAGTCCGGATTGTCAGCCACTCCAGCTTGTTTTACTGGTGGCCGGTGTGGGCGATCGGTTTCCTGCTCGGTTTGCTCTCCCTGTTTTCCGGCTGGCGCATGGTCAGCGTGCCGGAGAATACCGAGATCATCCAGGGGGCCGACGTGATCGGACCGACCAAAGACGGCAAGGAAACCACGTACAAGGACCGGGAGGTGTTGGTCCTACCCGCGGTCGATCCCAAACATCCCGATCAAAAACTCTCGGAGGCGCCCCTCCGGCTCCGCGCCTATCGGGGCAAGAACTTCGGCGTCCTCTTCGCCACCGTCCTGCTCCTCGTCCTCGTCATCACCAACGTCCCCCTGCGCGGCATGTGGTCGTGGATGGTGATTTTCCTCGTCATCGCTCTGTCGATCATCTTCGCCCTGGCCGACTGGTGGGGGAGAATCATCTCCGTCATCCATTTGCTGGACATCCGCATTAACGCCGGCGGCTACTTCTACATCTCCGGCATCCTGTTCAGCATCTGGCTGTTCACCATCCTGATCTTCGACAAGCAGATTTACATGGTCTTCACGCCCGGCCAGTTCAAAGTCTGCACGGAGGTCGGCGGCGGCGAGCAGGTCTACTCGACCGTGGGCCTGACGCTGGAGAAGCGGCGCAGCGACCTGTTCCGCCACTGGATTCTCGGCCTCGGCTCGGGAGATCTGATCGTCAAGACGTTCGGCGCGCAGGCCCATCACTTCGAGATGGACAACGTCCTATTTATTGGCAAGAAAGTGCAGCAGATCGAGGAGATGGTCCGGCAGATTCCGGATCGATAGACAATCCGAGCCGCTTGCGGCTTAGCATCCCATCAACGCTAAGCCGCGAGCGACTGGGAATACCTTGCGGAACGCTCCCTTATTCCTTCTTCTCTTCTATCGGCTCCTTGAGGGGTTGAAGGAAGAACGGTTGCGGAGGGTTCTTGGCGGCCGACAGCTTGGCAGCGTGTTCCTCGGCCTCCTTGCGCTTGGGGTAATCGAACTTCGCCACGCACTGGTTGGAGTTGTTGAACACGCCCCAAACGACTTTCATGCGCACTTGCTTGGCCGCGCGCGTCCGCTTGGGCTTGGCTTCCTTGACAACCTTCTTTTTCTTTTTGGGCGCTACTTCTTCCGCCTCCTCCTCGGCCTCTTCGCCTTCGTCTTCGGCTTCGACCTCGTCGTCGGACTCGTCGCTTTCTTCCTCGTCGCCTTCGACCTCTTCTTCGTCGTCCTCTTGCTTGCGGCGCTCAGCCGCCTCGAAGTCGGCGCGGAGGTCTTTCCGGTTGAGAATGCGTCGTGCCATGGGTTCCCCTGCCTTCAGGACGTCATCGCTCGGCGTCGTTCCACCGAGGATCGAACCGGGTCATTCGTGCAATCAGACCGACTTTTACAGTAGCGAGCGGATGGACGGGTTGCAAGCCGGTTTGACACTCGTTCGCACGCCCCTGTCCGGTCCCTCGGATTGTCGGATGACGCCGGTGCGGATCGTGTTATGATGGCCTGATTCTCCCGCCGTCCTGCCTGCCCCGAACCGGCTCCCTGGAGGTCCCATGTTCCTGACGTCGCGTCGATCCGCTGGCTTCCTCGTCGCCCTTCTCTCGCTCTGTCCGGCCGGGTGGTCGTCCGCCGCCGAGCCGGCTTACGACCTGGTCATCCGCCACGGCCAAATCGTGGACGGCAGCGGCAATCCGTGGTTTTTTGGCGACGTGGCCATCCGCGGGCAGCGACTCGTCGCGGTCGGACGGATCTCCGAAGGAACGAGTCGGCGAGAGATCGAGGCGCGGGGCTTGATCGTGGCCCCCGGCTTCATCGACATGCACTCGCACTCCGACTTCGTACTATTGGAAGACGGCCGAGCCGAGAGCAAGGTCCGGCAGGGCGTCACCACCGAAGTCCTCGGCGAAGGCGCCTCGGCGGGGCCTTACCAGGGACCGCTCCCGCCGCATTCCGTCGTCGTGGCAGGGACGCCGCGAAAATGGACAACGCTGGGTAGTTATTTCGAGACCGTGGAACGCGCCGGCATCTCGGTCAACGTCGCCTCGTATGTCGGCATGGACAACGTCTGGCAGAGCGTGATGGGACGTTCGTTTGAACGTCCCACAGCGGAGCAGCGCGAACGGATGAAGGCGCTGGTGGACGAGGCGATGACCGACGGCGCCTTCGGCCTGTCCACCATGTTGGCCATGCCGCCCGGCTCCCTCACGACCACGGACGATCTTGTCGAGTTGTGCAAGCCGGCGGCGCGGCACGGCGGCATCTACTCCAGCCACATCCGCAACGAGGGCACGGGCGTTTTCGAGTCCGTCAAGGAGGCCATCACCGTTGGCGAGCGGGCGGGCCTTCCGGTGGACATTATCCATCTCAAGATCGCCGATCAGAAATACTGGGGCCGCATGAACGAAATCGTCGCACTCATTGAGGAGGCCCGCAAGCGCGGCGTGAACGTGCAGGCCAACATTTATCCGTACACGCGCGGCCACAACGATCTGGCGAGCATCATCCCCCCGTGGGCCCACGAGGGAGGACGGAAGAAAATGCTGGAACGCCTCCAGGAGCCGGAACAGCGCCGGCGAATGAAGAAAGACATCCGCGATGGCCTACCGGGCTGGTACAACCACTACACGGCTGTCGGCGGCGATTGGGGCCGCATGCTCGTCAGCGGCAAAGGACGCTACGAGGGGCTTACGATGGACCGCGTGTTGCAGATCAAGAGCAAGGGCAAGGAGCCGGCGCCGGAACCGCTGGACGTGCTGTTCGACCTTCTGCTGGAAGAGGGCGGATCGGTGCCGACGATCTACGAGCATCACACCGAGAAGGACATGAATCGAGCATTGGTGCAGCCGTGGTGCTCGATCGGCTCGGACGGTTCGGCCCTGGCCATCGAGGGACCGCTGCGGCGCGGCAACCCCCATCCGCGCAGTTTCGGCACCTTTCCGCGTATCCTCGGCGTGTACGTCCACCAGCGCCAACTGCTCCGGCTGGAAGACGCGGTTCGCAAAATGACCTCGCTCAATGCCGCCAAGCTCGGCATCCGCGATCGGGGTTTGCTTCGGGCCGGTCAGTACGCCGACCTCACCCTCTTCGACCCCGAGCGCGTCCGCGACACGGCCACCTACACCAATCCGTTCCGCTACAGCGAGGGCGTCGAATACGTTGTCGTCAACGGTCAAATCGTCCTGGAGCGCGGCAAGCGCACCGGGGCACGTCCCGGAAAGGCGTTGCGACACCATCCCTGAGACCTTCTCCCGTTCGCGGCGGCTCGACGGGTCGCCGCGAACGGGAGAGAGGAGGTCCCAGGACGCGCCCTCACTTGGCCTTCACGTCGAAACAGAGCAGCACGTCCTGATCGCGCAGATACAGCCGGCCGCCGGCGATGACGGGGTGGGGCCAGGCCTTTTTCTTACTGCGCTGGGGCTGCTCGAAGCGGCTGATCTCCTTGTAGTCGGTCGGGTTGGCCTCCACCAGCGCGATCGGCCCGTCCTCGCTGCGCACGTAGAGCCGGCCGTCCGCCGCCGCGATCGACCCTTTACCCACCGAACGATTCTGCCATTTCGTTTCTCCGGTCTTGAAGTCGAGGCACACCAACCCCGTGTTGTTGGTGCCGTAGAGATAGTCGCCGACGCGCACCACGCCGCCGTGATGGTTGGCCAGATCCGGGTTGTGATAAACTTTCTTCGCCACGACGCGACCTCCTTCGGCCGTCAACTGGACGAGGTCGGCGCCGCTGGTCGGCGTGCGTCCGCGGCCGCTGGCGGAGACAAACACGGCGTCGTTGTGGAAGATCGGCGTGGTGCAATTGGTGATGCCGGTGATGCCGTCGTAGAGCCATAACAACTTGCCGTCCTTGGCGGCGACGCCGACCAGACAGCCGCCGAGGAACTGGATGTATTGCTTGATGCCGCCGACAGTGGCCACGATGGGCGAGGCGTAGGCGGCGGCATTGCGCGGCAGCCCCCGGCCGCGCGGGGCCGCGCCGGCGGCGCCGCCTGCCGACACGGAAGCCTGCCACATCTCTTTCCCCGTCTTCTTGTGTAGGGCGACCAGTGTGGCCTTCTCGCCGCCGGGGGTACACACCAGCACATCGCCATCGATCAGTGGCGACTCGGCGTAGGCCCAGAGGCCGCGGAGTCCACCGTAGTCCTTGCCGAGGTTCTTGCGCCAGGCCACCTTGCCGGCGGTGTCCAGCCAGAGCAGATCGCCGCTGGAGCCGAGGACGCACAGGTGATCGCCGTCCACTGTCGGCGTCGAGCGCGGTCCAGGATAGGAGGGAGGACCGTCGGGAGCGATGGGACCGACCTCGGTGGCCCACAACTCTTTGCCGTCCTTGCTGCTCAGGGCGATGGCATACTCCTTGCCGTCGCGCGTGCCCAGCAGGTAGATCCGGCCATTGGCGATGGCGGGAGTGGAGTAGCCGCCGCCGAGTCCGGTCGCCTTCCAAATCACCTTCGGGCCGCCCTCGGGCCACTTCTTGAGCAAGTCCTTTTCCTGGGAAACGCCGGTGCGATCCGGCCCCATCCAGCCGGGCCAGTCGGCGTCCGCTGCCTGGAGCTGGCCTTGAACCGCCAGAATCGCCGCCGACAGCAGCGCGATGGTTCGTGCGGAGAACACGGTTCGACTCCTTCACAAAGAGGATAGTGAGGAAACCACCGAGGCGGTTTCCGTTGCCAGTTTGAACCCCGACACCGCGAAGGTGTCTCGCCGATGGCTGGGAGGGCGTTCGCTAGGATCCACCCGAGAAGCGGCTGGCCAACCGAAATGCTATCCCGAATCAGAAGCGGCCTCAAGGAAGTGATCGGCTCGACAGACTCTGGTGTCGGAAGGTTCGGAGAGATAAGCTGACAAGTACGCGGTCCATCGTCCGGGCTGCGCTCGATCAGCTGAATCAAACGAACGTTCTCCGCGCCGACCCGAGGAGGTCTATTCGATGCGGACATTCGTGCAGGGCTGCGCCCTCGTCGCCGCGTTCTTGTTGGTGACGCCGACCCTGCGTGCGGGTTCGGCGGACGTGGGGAAAAAAAAGGTTCCGATAATCCTCGACACCGACATCGGCACCGACGTCGATGACGCCTTCGCGCTGGCGCTGGTTGTGGCCAGTCCGGAGTTGGAGCTGCGCGGCGTCACCACGGTCGGCAGCGATCCGCGGACGCGCGCCCTGATAGTTTGCCGATTCTTGACCGCGATCGGTCGCCGTGAAGTTCCCGTGGCGGCCGGAGCAGCGCCGCAGCCGGCCGAGGAGATCAAGGGACAGGCCCGATACGCCAACCATCCGGACGTCATCAACCATCGAACCTCGAAGCCCGTGAAGGAATCGGCCGTCGAGTTTCTGTACGGGCAGCTCAAGGCGCGGCCGGGCGAGCTGACGCTGCTGACGATC
Source organism: uncultured Planctomycetota bacterium (assembly GCA_963849325.1). Lineage (GTDB taxonomy): Bacteria > Planctomycetota > Planctomycetia > Gemmatales > Gemmataceae > JAJPHU01. The sequence goes on from CAWKHF010000002.1 coordinate 243,508, forward strand.
GGTCCCCTGACGAACATCGCGCCGTTGCTGCGCGAGCACCCCGACTGCAAACCGTGGATCAAGCGCCTGGTGATGATGGGCGGCTCCGTCCGCGTCGGCTACAAGGGCACGGCGCCCGCCGAACCGGAATGGAACATGAAGTGCGATATCGCGGCGGCGAAGACGGTCTTCTCTTCCGGCGTTCCGCTCGTGGTCGCTCCGCTCGATGCCACGACGATGCTCAAGTTGGAGAAGCCGCTGCGGCAGCGCCTGTTCCGGGCCGAGACGCCGCTGACGTCTCAGGTCCAGGCGCTGTATCAGATGTGGGCTGCGCCGACGCCGACGCTTTACGATCCGGTGGCGGCGGCGCTGTGCTTCGACGAGCACTTCTGCACGATGGAAGACCTGCGACTGGAAGTCGGTGATCGGGGCATTACACGTCCGGTCAAGGGCAAGGCGAACGTCCGTGTCGCCAAGGCAATCCGGGGCGACGATTTTTTGAAGTGGTACGTCGAGCGCGTCGCGTCGGCGGCGCGGCCCAAGCAACCGAGGAGCGTGGACAGCGAAGCAGGCGCGGCCAGACTGCCGCAGGGGTTCACGGAAACGGCGATCGTCACCGGCATCAACGGGGCGACGGCGATGGACTTCGCGCCGGACGGCCGGCTGTTCGTCTGCGAGCAGACCGGAGCGCTGCGCATCGTCAAGAACGACCTGCTGCTGCCGCTGCCTTTCGTCACCGTCAAGGTCGATAGTAGCTGGGAGCGCGGCCTGCTCGGCGTGACGTTCGATCCGCATTTCGACACGAACCACTACATCTACGTCAATTACATCTCGCCTGATCCCTATCCGCATCACCGCATCAGCCGCTTCACGGCGGACGGCGATACGGCCATGCCCGGCAGCGAGGTCGTGCTGTTCGAGGGCGACGATCAGAACAAACTCGGCGGCGGCGTCAAGAATGGCCACCAAGGCGGGGCCATCCACTTCGGCCCGGACGGCAAGCTCTACGTCGCCATCGGCGACCAGACCGCCGGGACGCCGGCGCAGGACATGAAGACGCTGCAAGGCAAGATCTTGCGCATCAACGCCGACGGTAGCATCCCCGAGGATAATCCGTTTTATCGCCAAACGACGGGGAAATACCGGGCCATCTGGGCATTGGGACTGCGCAACCCGTTCACGTTCGCGTTCCAGCCGGGCAGCGGCCGCATGTTCATCAACGACGTGGGCGGCGCTAATGAGGAGATCAACGTCGGCGCGGCGGGGGCGAATTACGGTTGGCCGATTGCGGAGCACGGCCCGACGAAGGATCGGCGTTTCCGGGGGCCGATCCACTGGTACAAGGAAAGTTCCATCGCCGGCGGGGCGTTCTACAATCCGCCGCGCCGGCAGTTCCCAGCGAAGTACGTCGGCAAATACTTCTTCGCCGACTTCAAGCAAGGCTGGGTTCGGACGCTCGACCCCGACAACCCGGCGGACGTGCGCGATTTCCTTACCGGCCTGGGTAATCTGAGCGTGGTGGATCTCAAGATCGCGGCGGATGGCAGTTTGTACTACCTGCGCCGCCTGGCGTGGGTGCGCGACAAGGATTACAAGGCGAACACCGGCGTACTGTACAAGGTCCGCTACGTTGGGGCGGAGGCGCCGGCGCGTATCGCGGCGGAACCGGCAGACCAGCGCGTCACGGTCGGGCAGGCTGCGACGTTCCACGTCGGCGCCGACGGTGGTAGTCCGCTCCGCTATCAGTGGCAGCGCGATGACAGCGACCTCGCCGGCGCGACCGGCGCGACCTACACGTTGCCGGCCGTAACCCAGAACGATGACGGCGCTCGCTTCCGTTGCGTCGTGACCAACGCTCACGGCAAGGCCGTCAGCCGCACGGCGACGCTGACGGTGCTTCCCTCGTTCGAGGACATCGAGGCGGAAGGATTCGACGGCGTGAGCGTGACGCCGCGGCCGGCAAAATACACAGGGCCGGTGACCGTGCGCCTGACACCGCACGATCCGCGCGCGACGATCCGCTACACGACCGACGGCCGCATGCCGAGCGCCGTGTCCGCGTCCCACGAAGGGCCGTTCGTCCTGGAGAAGACGACACGACTGCGCTGGCGTGTGTTCCGAGACGACAAGCCGTGGGGGCGGTCGGGCGAGGCACTCTTCATCATCGAAGGCGGGGCGCCCTATGGGCTGGCGTCGCGCCCATCGGTGTCGGGCCTGCGTGTGCCACTGATGGCCGAGAACGTACCGGCGATACTGTCGCAGACGGGGTTGTTCGCCTCCTTGAGCGATCTGGTTCCTCGGCGGGGGCTGGTCCCCTATGACGTTAATGTGCCGCTATGGTCCGACGGTGCGGTGAAACAGCGCTGGATGGCGCCGGGACGCAGCCCTATTGTCTTTACGCCGGAGGGCGAGTGGACTTTCCCGGCCGGCACCGTCTTCGTCAAGCATTTCGATCTGTCGATCGACGAGCGCGATCCGCGCCGGAAACGTCGTCTGGAGACGCGCCTGCTGGTCGTGGACGGCACGGGCAACGGCTACGGCGCGACCTACAAATGGCGAACCGACAACAGCGACGCCGACCTGCTGCGCGACAGCCTCCTCGAAGACGTCACTATCCGGACGGCGGCGGGCACGCGGCGACAGACCTGGTATTACCCCAGCGCGGCGGACTGCCTGACGTGTCACACGACCGCCGCCAAGTTCGTCCTCGGCGTCAAGACGCGGCAGTTGAATCGGCCGTTCACCTATCCCGCCACCGGCGTCACCGACAACCAGCTGCGCACCTGGAACTATCTGGGACTCTTCCGTCCACGGTTGGACGAGACCCAGATCGCCGGCTTCCGCAAGCTCGCCGGGTTGGGTGACACCCAGGCGTCACTGACCGACCGGGTCCGCTCGTACCTCGACGCCAACTGCGCCAACTGCCATCGTCCGGGGAACATCCTCCGGGCCACCTTCGACGCTCGCTTCGACACGCCGCTGGCACGGCAGGGGTTGATCGACGTGCCAACGGTCAGCGACAGCCTGAACCTGTCCGATCCGCGCGTCGTCGCCTGCGGCGACGTTGGACGGTCGATGGTCCTCCAACGGATGCGCCGCACGGACAAGTCGCGCATGCCGCCGCTGGCCAGTGCGGTCCCCGATCGCGCCGCCCTGGACGTGCTGGAACGATGGATCAAGACTGGAAAAAAAGGTTTCTCCCATGATTCGCTTGACGAGTGAGACGATCGATTACCACGCCCTGACCGAGCAGGTGCGTCGGCCCGGCTGTGGCGGCGTCGTCGTGTTCCTCGGCACCGTGCGCGACCTGACCGGCGATCGGGAGACGGTGGCGCTGGATTACGAAGCCTATCCGGGCATGGCCGAGAAAAAGATGGCCGAGATCGAGGCGGACACGCGGCAGCGCTGGCCGGTCGGCGACCTGGCCCTGGTGCATCGCCTCGGCCATCTCGATGTCGGCGAAATCAGCGTCGCCGTGGCGGTCAGTTGCCCGCACCGCGCCGAGGCGTTCGAGGCGTGCCGGCACGCCATCGATCGTTTGAAGGAACTGGTGCCCATCTGGAAGAAAGAGAACTGGGCCGACGGCTCGACGGAGTGGGTCCATCCCGACTCCGAGCCGCGAGCGTCAGCGAGCGGGCCTGATCCCGCTCGCTGACGCTCGCGGCTCGGAGCCTTTAACTCACGAACTCGACGCCCGGCTCGCCTTCGCGCACCTCGCCGATGACGAAGGTCCGCACGCGGTCCTCTTCGAGCTGCCGTAGGATGCTGTCGGCGAAATAGCTGCCGGCGATGACGACGAAGCCGATGCCCATGTTAAAGACGCGAAACATCTCCGTCTCGTCGATGCCGCCCAGGCGCTGCAACCAGCCGAACACCGGCGGCACCGGCCAGCTCCCCTTGCGGATGAACACACGCCGGCCCGGCGGCAACACGCGCGGCACGTTGCCCTCCAGCCCTTCGCCGGTGATGTGGGCCAGGCCGCGCACGACACGGCGTTTGACCGGGTAATGCCGCAGGATGTTCTTGATCGGCCGGACGTAGATGCGCGTTGGCTCCAGCAGTTCTTCGCCGACGGTGCGGCCCAACTCCGGCACGAAATCGTCCACTTTCAGGCCGGCGTGGTCGAAGACGATCTTGCGGACCAGACTGTAGCCGTTGGAGTGCAGTCCGGTGCTGGCCAGGCCGAGCACCACGTCGCCGACCTGGATGGCTCGTCCGTTGATGATGTGGTCGCGCTCGACGACGCCGACGCAGAAGCCGGCCATGTCGTAATCGCCCGGCTGGTAGAAGTCCGGCAGGATGGCCGTCTCGCCGCCGACCAGGCGCAGTCGGCCTCCATGCAGCCGTCGCTGATGCCCTTGATGAGATCGCGCGTCAGGGCCGGGTCGTCCTCCGGCATCGCCAGGTAATCGAGGAACAGCAGCGGCTCGCCGCCGGTACACAGGCAATCGTTGACCGACATGGCGACCAGGTCGATGCCGACCGTGTCGTGCTTGCCCATCAAGGAGGCGATCTTGAGCTTGCTGCCGACGCCGTCGGTGCAGGAGACGAGTACGGGGTGACGATAGTTGCGGGCGAACAGGCGGGTGTTGTAGTCGAGACTGAACAGGCTGGCGAAGCCGCCGAAGCCGTCGAGGACGCGCGGGGTGTGCGTGCGGCGCAGGTGCGGCACCATGCCGGCGAGGGTCTGCTCATACACGTCGAGATCCAACCCGGCCGACTTGTAGCTCAGGGGTGTGCGCGGCTCGATGGGCGGCTTGTCCATGCGGAGTTCCGAGAATAACTTCGTTTAGCCGCGACGCGCAGCGGAGCGCGGAGCGATTCCCGCGCTCCGCTGCGCGTCGCGGCTAAACCGAGAGGAAATGAGACACCTTCCCCGGTAGCAAGTTTCAGGCGGTTCCGACCTTCGCCTTCTGCTCGCCGGGCGGCACGTCGTCGGAATCGGGATCGAACCACGATTCCTGGAACTCGATGCGCTGGTGCTTCCGCATGGCGTGGTTGGCGGTCAGGGCGATGATGGCATCGGCCATGGCGACCTTGCCGGGGCAGCGTGGCAGACGGCGGTCCTTCTCGTTGGCCTGGTTCCACAGGCGGACGCAGTAGGCGAAGTCCTCCATCTCCTCGCGGTAGCCGCGGCTGACCGGGCCGCCGCCCGCTCCCGCCGGGCCGGCCGCTGCCGCGGTCGGCGACACCGTCGGGCCGCCCCACGTCGAGCCGGACTCCAGCACCGGCTTGTCTTTGCCGCCGGCGCTGACGCCGACCTCCGTGGCCCGCGGCTGCGTCTTGACCTTGCCCGGCTCCAGCTCCGGGAACACCATCACCGTCGATTCCTTCTCGACGATCATGGTGCCGCGGTCGCCCGTGACGCATTCGCCGTAGTTCTCGAACTGGTTCGTGCTGATCGAGGAATAGGTGACGACGACGACATCGTGCTTGTCCCGGGCGTGGTTCTTGCCGGGGAACTCGTAGGTGGCGAAGACGTGGTCGTCAATGTCGCGGTCGTTGCGGCCGGGTCCGAAGAACGAGCGCGTGCCGACGCCGGAGACGGCCAGCGGATGGACGTGGCCCAGGAAGATGCTGCAAGCGTCGAGTTGATGGCTGCCCAGTTCGGCCATCAGGCCGCCGCCCGTCGCCTGGTAGAGCCGCCAGCGGATCAGTTGCTCGACGTTGTCGAAGCCGTACTTCTTGAGCATGTCCTTCTTGTCGTGCAGGGCGTCGTAATCCAGGTGCGTGATCGGCGGGAACCAGCCGTCGCGGAAGGTGGGCTGCGCCACGTCCTTGACCAGTCTCCATCTTGGGATCGGCGTGGAACGGCCAGGTGAAATTGCGGTGCCACAGGGCGCGGATGTGCTTGATGTCGCCCAGCACGCCGGCGTTGACGACCTCCGTGGCGTGGGCGTACAGCATACTGTAATGGCGCTGGTGGCCGACGGCCAACAGGCTGTTGCAGTCCTTGGCCGTGCGGATCATCTGCTTGCACTGGGCGATGTTCCAGGCCATCAGCTTCTCGGTCAGCACGTGGATCGGCTTGCCGCGCTCCTTGCCGATCTTCATGGCGTCGATGGCCGCCTTGGCGTGCATGACCAGCGGCAGGGCGATGACGACGGCTTCGATGTCCTTGTTCTTGCGCAATTCCTCCATCAACCCTTCGTAGGTGTCAAACTTCTTGATCTTTTCGGCGTCGTTTGCCGTAGACCTTGTTGAAGCCCTTGCGGAGCGCGACCTTGGGGTCGCCCTCGAAGATGCGCGTCATGTTCGAGGGGCGGATGTCGCAGACGGCGACGAACTGGAGGTACTCGGGGTTGTGTTCGCCGACGAGGACGCCGCCCTCGTCGCCGCCGCCGATGAGGGCCGCCTTGACCGGCTTGCCCTCCATGCCCTTGTAGCCGAAGTAAACGGCCGGCGAGACGACGGCCACGCTCGCCCCCGCCACCGCCAAACTCTTCATGAAGCCGCGCCGCGTCAGGCCGTCAGCCGTGTGCGCGAAGTTCGCCGTGCCGGTCGCGCGTTGTTCGGGGGTCAGGTCGATCGCCATGTTGGATCTGTCTCCAAAAAGTAACCTTCTTGTTCCTTTTCGAGCCTCTCGTGATCCGAGACGGCATCCTGTTTCAAACCACCGGCTGCCGAACGCACCGGCCGCGGCGTCACGGGCCGGCGCCAGCCAAAGAAGAGGGCATGGATCAGCGCATCCAGGCCGAACCATCGCCCGCTCGCCGTGGTCGCCAGGGCCAGAAGGGCCAGCATCTCGATCAGGTTCTTGTTGACGAAGGCGTAATAGCCTTCGGTGTTGGGCGCCACCGGCAGCCACGGCCAGGGCGGCACGCACAGATACGTCATCAGCAGGAAACCGGCCGACAGCACGCACGCCGTCCGCGAGAACAGTCCCAGCAGCAGCAAAGCGCCGAGGATCGCCAGGCCATACATCGTCGAAAGATCGAGCCATTTCTGGATGCGACTGGGCGGCGGCTGCGGCTGCGGCGGCTGGCCCTTGTCCTCGGCCTGCTTCTTCTGCTCCTCGGTCAAGATGCCGTCCAGGCTCTTTTGCAGCTGCTTGGTGTAGTCGTCGAGTTCCGCCAGCAGGGCCAGCCGCAGACGCACGACTTCGCCCTTGGTCTCCAGCAGGCGCCGCCCTTCCACGTCATGGCCCAGCAGATAGAGGCGGTTGCTCATCGTGTCGCGCAGCTCGCCGAGTTTCGCCTTGTACTCGGCGATGCGCTGCGGCATCGGCAGCTTCACCTCGACGGTGTTCGACTGGAAGCTCTTCTTGACGGACTTGGTCTTCTCGTCCGTCTGTTCCTTCGTCAGCCATAGCACCACCGCGTCCTCGGTCTGCTTCCGCTTGCCCTCGGCCTCCTGGCGTTGTTTGTCGTCCAGGGCGTAGTAATCGCTGAAGCGCTGAACGTAATCGCTCCATTCCTGGGCCAGCAGCGGCGGCGTGCGCGTGTTCGCCGGCGCGTTGGCCGAATCGCCGGTTTTCGGCAGCGGCTCCAGCCGACCCAGCGCCTCGTCGTCGGGGTCGCCAACTTGCTTGCGGACGACCTGGGCCAATGGGCCGGTGCCCTCGCGGAAGTAGCCGGCGCTGCTGAACGGCTTGAACTTGCCGACGACCGTTTCGGTCGGGCCGCGCCAGTAGCCTTCCAGCTTGTGGAAGCCCTCGGCGAAGAAGTGCCAGCCGATCGCCAGGCGCAAGGAGGATCAGGAAAAATGCGGTGCATCGATTCATGGTGCCGGCCGGGGGTGCCTTTCAGTTCAGGGCGAACTCCTGCGGGGCGAGTCCTATCACGACAGCTTCCGCCCCCTCTCCCTCCGGCAGCAGGATCGCGCCGACGCCGGGATGGGCGGCACAATATCGGCGGGCCAGATCGACGCCGCCGACGTAGAACGCGGTCGAGAGCGCGTCGGCCTCGGCCGCGGTCGGGGCGAGGACGGAGGCGCTGGCGACGCCGGCGGCCGGCCAGCCCGTGCGCGGGTCGAGGATGTGGCCCAGCTTTTGTCCGTTATATTCCAGGTGCTGAAACGTGGCCGCCGAGGTCCCCAGCGCTCGGTCGCGCAGCCAGACCCGCGCCAACCGTCGCTGCCGGTCCCACGGATGCAGGATGCCCACCTGCCAGCCGCGTTCGCCGTCTGGAGGACTGCCTCTAGCGTACACGCTGCTGGTGCCTCCGTGCAACAACATACGGCGAAAGCCCCCATTCCTCGCGCCAGCAGCCGCGCCATCCGGTCGAGGGCGTAGCCCTTGCCGATGCTGCCGAGGTTGATCTCCAGCCCCGGCCGTCGGTAGCGCACGGTCCGCCGCGGCTCGTCCAGCTCGACCCACTGCATGCCGACGCGTTCCCGCACGGCCGCGCGTTCCGCCTCGGACGGCACGCGCCGCGGGCCGCGGAAGAAGCCCCACGCCTTGATGAGCGCTCCCGCCGTGATGTCGAACGCGCCTTCCGTCTCCGGTGGATCTGGGCCGCCAGCTCCAGCAGGCCGAACAGTCCGCTGCTCCACGCGCACCGGCGCGGCGAATGCGCGCCGATTGAGCCGGCTGACCTCGCTGGTCTCGCGGTAGACCGTCAGCTGGTCTTCCAGCGCGATCGAGCAACTCGAAGGCGTCCTCGCCCATCTCCACGCGCGTTGGTCGTCCCGAAGGGCAGAACGATCTCGAAGCCGGTGGCCATCGCTCGCCGGCGTAGGTGGAGCAGAACGCTGTTCTCGGACGAGGAAGAGTCCGGCGCGTCGGCCCACTCGTCGAGAGCGCCGAGCATGTGGCCGGCCGTTTGCGCGAGCTGTCGGGGCTGAAGGAAATCGCGGCGGTTCATCAAAAGTTGCTGAGTTGCTGAGTTCTGAGTTCGTGAGTTCTGTCATTTCACTCAGAACTCAGAACTCAGAACTCAGAACTTCGGTTATTCGTTGCCGTCGTGGATCATCGGTTCGAGCTGCTTGGTGTTGCGTTCGACGGCGAGGACGATGGTGCGTTCCTCGATGCCGTCGGGCGAGGCGGCGACGGCGGGGATGATCTGCCGGCTGTCGGGCAGGCTGAAGCGCATCGTGAAGGTGCCGTCGGGGCGCAGCTTGACCGGCTCGCCCTGCAGGGTGACGCGGGCGTTCGGCTCGGTGGCGCCGTAGACGATCAGCTCGGCGTCGAGCTGGAACCAGAACTTGCGCGTCTGGCCGCCGAGCAGCCATGCCGCCGGAGCCGAAGCTGGTGACGGCCGGCGAGCCCAGCGGCCGGCGCAGGCGTTCCTCGAACAGCTGCTTCAGTTCGAGACTGCTGGCGGTCGGATCGAAGCCGCCGGACATGGCGTAAATGCGGTCGGCCTTCTTGGCGTCGATGTCGGCCCAGTTTTCGTCGATGACGTCGCTGACGCCGGCGCGCGGCGTGGTGACGACGTTGGAGCGGGCCAGGACGTAGAACTGGCCGCTGCGGGCGAGGTAGCCGATGTCCACGCGGAAGGAGCGCGGCGGATTGCTGACGTCGATGTACCAGTTGTTGCAGCCGCCGTGGATGTCGATGTCGCGGAGGATCGACTCGGACGTGCTGGTCGTGTCGTGGCTGCTGACGTCGAGCAGGCGCAGGATCGGCTTGGCCGTGTGCCAGTCCTGGCCGAGAGCGGCCTCGGCCCGCTGGATGGCGTGGCGCGTCAGCTCCCAGTAGCAGTGCAGCCAGTACGGATCGCGCACCATGACGACGATGCGGTCCTTGCCGTAGCCGGCCGGCAGATCGCTGGGCACCTTGGCCGACAGATCCTTGGTCGGCACGCCGACGTCGTACTTGCTGCTTTCGACCTGGTCCTCGGCGGAGGGAGTGCTGGAGGTGTCGCGGGCGGCGGCGGCCTGGACGGGAACGGCCAGGCGCGAGCGCGAACGGGTGCGGGACGGCTTTGCGAGCAGCGGGCCTGCGCGTCGAGGAGGACCGCGAGCGCTTGGCCAGGGTCTCGATCAATTCCTCCTTGGTCATATCGTGCCAGCCGGCGATGCCTTGCTGGCGAGCCAGGTCGATCAAGGTCTTTTTGGTGCTGGCTTGCAATTGATCGCGAGTCATGCCAAACCACTCCCGCGCCGTCCAAGCACGGCGCCGCGAAAAGGTGCCGGGGAGACATCCCTGTGTAATACCTTCCCGGAGGGTCCGTTCCAGGGAGTGTTACCGCATCGCCCCTCGCATTCACTGTGGATGCCGTGTTAGGGGAGCACGGACGGAGTACGACAAAATGTCCATTCTTCCACGAAGAGGGAGGATGGCCTTAGCGGAAAACAGGGCTGATTCTCAGGAGCACGATTCGTTCAACGCAGGACGAGTTCGGGAGGCGAACTCTTGCTGTGGGGTTTTGCCGTAAGGCGTCTTACCCTCAGGCTGGCTTGATTTTAAAGAGATGCGGCGTGAATGTCAACAAGAAAAACCTTGATTCGCCGCGAAAAACACAGGCGGGGCCGTGGCCGAGACGTTGCCGATGGCAGGAACGGAACCTCTTTCCGACTTTGTGAAAACTTACACGAATTTCAGATTGACTTTCCTCTCCGGGTCCAGAAAATACCCCCGCACAGGCAAGGAAGGCCGGAGGGAGAGGTTTTTCGGGGTCCGGCGTGGCCGCCCTGGAGGACCGTTGATGTTCCCGGAGATGCCCGACCGCAAGGAAATGGGGCGCTATCTCGCCCTCAGTCAGATCGGCCTGGAGATGGTCGTGCCGATCGTCGTCGGCCTGGTGGTGGATCACTACCTCGGTTGGACGCCGTGGGCGTCCGTGGCCGGCGCCGTGCTGGGGATGTGCGGCGGACTGGTGCATCTGGTGCATTTGTTGAACAAGATGGACGCGAAGGATTCCTCGCCGTCCGACCGGGAGTCGCGGTGATTGGGCGTTTGTTGTTCCTGACTGGGGGTTGTGCCGCCTTTGGCCTGCTCGTTGGGCTGCCGGCCCGTCATCTCGGCGGCGGCGATTCGGCCCTCGTCTTCATCGCCACGGCCCTGCTTCTGTGCCTGGTGCCCGCTGTCGTCACGCTCTTCTGGGGCGAGCGGGCGCTGCACCAGAGCGCCGACAAGCAGCTGGTCCTGGTGCTGGGCGGGACCGGCGTCCGCATGGCGTTCGTCCTGTTGGCCGGCTGGACGCTCTACCAGTGTGTTCCCTACTATCAGCAGCAATCCAGCTTCTTGATCTGGTTGGCCGTTTGTTACCTGTTCACCCTGGCCCTGGACATGACGCTGCTGCTGGCGGGGCGTCCCGAGGGGGGGCCGGAAACTTCCGCTTCGCGGTCCACGATTCAGTGAGTGTAGACATGGCCCAGCACGCGGCCCACGAACCGCATCCGTTCGAGCACGTGATGGACTCCCACAACTGGGAGTTCTTCAACGCGGTGTTCGGCCCGCCGGTCGAATGGCACCTGCCCGGCTTCAACATCGACATCGGTTCCTTCCACCACCGCTTCCAGCTCACCAAGTTCATGGTGCTGGAGCTGGTCGCGGCCATCCTGATCCTGTTGATTTACGTCCCCCTGGCTCGCCGCTCGCGCAACGGCGAGCTGCCCAAAGGGGGATGGTGGAACGCCTTCGAGTCGCTGTTGACCTTCATTCGCAACGAGGTCGCCAAGCCCAACCTCGGCGAACACGACGCGGACAGGTACGTCCCCTATCTGTGGACGCTGTTCTTGTTTTTGCTGTTCTGCAACCTGCTCGGCATGTTTCCGTTCCTCGGTTCGCCGACGGCGAGCATCTGGGTAACGGGAGGCGCTGGCCTGCACCGCCTTCGTCATGCTGCACGGGGCGGCCATCGTGAAGATGGGCTTCGAGTACGGCCACGGCGGTGGGCACCATGATGGACACGATCACCATGAGGGGCCCGGACATCATCTCGGCCACGGACCCACCCCCAGTCCACTCGTGGACGGTCTGCGGAAGGTTCCGTTCCTTGGCCCGCTGCTGGCCGGGGTCGTCCTCTACGCCAAGGCGTTGTGGCCGCACATCGAGGTGCCTTACGTCGGCTGGTTCTTCAGCCTCACCATCTTCTGCATCGAGTTGGTGAGCACCGTCATCAAGAGCGGCGTCTTGGCCGTGCGTCTGTTCGCCAATATGTTCGCCGGGCATACGGTGCTGGCGGTGATCCTGCTGTTCATTTACTCGGCGGCCAACGCCGGCAACGGCTGGCTACTGGGCGGTGTGTCGATTGCCAGCGTGCTGGGCGTGGTGGCCCTGAGTCTGCTGGAACTGTTCGTCGCCTTCTTGCAGGCGTACATTTTCGTCTTCCTGACCGCGCTGTTCATGGGCATGTCGCTGCACCCCGAACATTGACGGTCGCTTGCGGATGCGTTCCCGGACGGTTGTGACCTGAGTTGACACAAGGGAGTTAAATTGTCCATGAAAGTCCTGAAACTGTTCCTCATGGTGGTGGGCGCCCTGTTGTTGCTGGCGGCGCCGGCGATGGCCCAGCAGCCGCCGACGGTGAACTCTTTGACGCTGTCCGGCCGCGGCGTCGGCGCCGGCCTGGGCGCCGCCCTGACGATCATCGGTGCCGGCTGGGGCTTCGGCCGCATCGGCGCCGCCGCCCTGGAGAGCATGGCGCGGCAGCCGGAGATCGCCGGTCGCATTCAGACGGCCATGATCGTCATCGCCGCCCTTCTCGAAGGCGCAACTTTCTTCGCCCTGATCGTCTGCATCCTCATGGCCGGCGGCGCGCAGTTTTAAGGGGTGTGATCACCATCCACGAGCCCGGAGCGCTAGCGACGGGTCTCCCCCGTCGCTAGCGCTCCGGGCTCGTGAGGACGACCGTTTCGCCTGATGGGACGAGGTAGCCATGCGTCATGGTTGGTTGCTGATGGGAATCGGCTTGCTGGCGTTGTTCCTGTACGCGCCGGCCGTGGTCGGGGCGGACAAGAAGCACACACCCCAACGAGTCAAGACGGCCGAGGATAGGTTCGAGGAGAGGAACCAGGCAGAAATCGAGGAGGCGGCCGGCGAAGTCAAACGCGACCTGTTCGCCTGGGCGATGGACCTGGGCATCTGGACGTTGGTCATCTTTCTGCTGCTGCTCTTCGTCCTGGGCAAGTTTGCCTGGAAGCCGATGCTGCAAGGACTGGAGCACCGCGAACGGGCCATCCACGCGGCGTTGCACGAGGCCCAGCAGGCCCGCGACGAAGGGGCGCGGCTCCGCGCGCAACTGGAAGAACAGATGCGCAAGGCCCACGATCAGGCCCGCGAGATGCTCGACGAAGCTCGCCGCGCCGCCGAGCGGACCACGGCCGAGATGACCGCCGCCGCCCAAAAGAAGTTGCAGGCGGAGCACGAACGTCAGCAGCGTGAGATGACCCTGCAATACGACCAGGCGCGGCGCGACATTCAAATGCAGGTGGCGCAGCTGGCGACCTTGGTTGCCGGCAAGGTGATCCGCCGCCAGGTCAACTCCGACGATCATCGGCAGCTGGTGGACGAGGCGTTGGCTGAGTTGGGACAGGCCGGCAACGGCCGGCAATCGAAAACGCTCGTTTAGCCGCGACGCGCAGCGGAGCGCGCTCCGCTGCGCGTCGCGGCTAAACGAACTGGAAACGACGAACGAACCATCATGACCGAAACCGTCCAGGTCCATCACGCGACCGTCTTCGACGACGCCACCCGGCACATCGCCCGCATCTACGCCGAGGCGCTCCTGGACGCCGCCGACAAGCGCCAGCAGACCGCCGAGGTGCTGGAGCAGCTGGAAGAACTGGTCCGAGACGTCCTTAATCGGGACTCGGCCTTCGCGGTCTTCCTTGCCAGCGCGGTCGTCTGCCGCGAACACAAGCGCGAGGCGCTGCGCCGCGCCTTCGAGGGCAAGGTCAACGAAGTCCTGTACAATTTCCTGCTTGTGCTCAACGACCACGACCGTCTGGACGTGATCCGCGAGGTAGCGATCACGCTGCGCGACATCTACGAGCACCGGGCCGGCCGCATCCACGTCGAGGTCCGCGCCGCCGTGCCCCTGGCCGACGAGCAGCGCGAGCGGCTGCGGCACGAACTGCGGACCAAGTTCGGCCGCGAGCCGATTCTGTCGCTCCGCGTCGATCCCGACCTGCTGGGCGGCCTGGTGGTGCGCGTGGACGATTGGGTCTACGACGGCAGCGTGCGGGCCCGCCTGGAGCGAATTCGGAATCAACTCATCGAGAAAGGCAGCCATGTCCAATCGCATTAACGCCAACGAAATCGTCTCGGTCTTGACCGAGGAAATCAACCGCTACCGCGACAAGATCGAGCCGAAGGAAGTCGGCGAGGTCCTGGAGGTCGGCGACGGCATCGCGCGCGTCTACGGCCTGGCGAACGTGATGGCTGGCGAGATGCTCGAGTTCCCGCAAGCCGGCGTACACGGCCTGGCCTTCAACCTCGAAGAAAACTCGGTCGGCGTCATCATCCTCGGCGATTACAAGGCCATCGGCGAGGGCCATGAAGTGCGTTCGACCGGGACGCTGTTGCAGGTGCCGGTCGGCGAGGCGCTCGTTGGCCGGGTCGTCGATCCGCTCGGCAATCCCCTCGATGGCAAGGGTCCTGTCGCCACCTCGCACAACCGTTTCGTCGAATCGACGGCGCCCGGCGTGGCCGGCCGGCAGCCGGTGGAGGTGCCGCTGCAAACCGGCATCAAGGCCATCGACGCCATGACGCCGATCGGCCGCGGTCAGCGCGAACTCATCATCGGCGACCGCAAGACCGGCAAGACCGTCATCGCCCTGGACGCCATCATCAACCAGCGCGACAGCGGCGTGGTGTGCGTTTACGTCGCCTGCGGTCAGAAGGAATCGAGCGTCGCTCGCAACGTCGAGGTGCTCCGCGACCACGGCGCCATGGATTACACCATCGTCGTCATCGCCTCCTCGTCCGATCCGGCGCCGTTGCAGTACATCGCGCCCTACGCCGGCTGCGCCATGGCGGAATTTTTCATGTACGAACAGGGCCGCGATACCCTGTGCGTCTACGACGACCTGTCCAAGCAGGCGGCCGCGTATCGCCAGCTCTCCCTCTTGATGCGTCGGCCGCCGGGACGCGAAGCCTATCCCGGCGACATTTTCTACGCCCATTCGCGCCTGCTGGAGCGCTCCGCCAAGCTGGCCGAGCGCTACGTCCTCGTGCCCAGCGACGCCGACGAGAAAAAGGTCGGCGACGACTGGGGCGTCAACAACGAACAGGGCGAACGCCGCCAGCCCGGCGAGAAGGGCAAGGTCTACTTTGGCCCCGTCGATAAAGAACACGCCCTCAAGCACGATCTGCCGAAGTTCCCCGGTCACAAGGTCGCCAAGGTGGCCAACTCCGGCGGTTCGCTGACGGCACTGCCGATCATCGAAACGCTGGAAGGCGAGGTGTCGGCGTACATCCCGACCAATGTGATTTCCATCACCGACGGCCAGATTTACTTGCAGCCGGACCTGTTCAACGCCGGCATCCGGCCGGCCATCGACGTCGGCATCAGCGTCTCGCGCGTCGGCGGCAAGGCGCAGATCCCGGCCATGAAGCAGATCGCCGGCGGTCTGCGCCTGGACCTGGCCGCCTTCCGCGAGCTGGAGGCGTTCGCTCAACTTGGCACCGAACTGGACAAGGCCACGCAATCGCAGCTGGACCGCGGCTATCGCATGGTCGAGATTTTGAAACAGCCGCAGTTCAAGCCGATGAACGTGGTCGATCAGGTCATGATTATCTTTGCCGGCACCAAGGGTTATCTCGATAAGGTGCCCCTCAAGGACGTGCGCGCGTGGGAGGAGCAGTTTTTGCGCTTCATCCGCGAACGGCAGCCGGAGGTCCGCAACGCCATCCTCAAGGAGCGCAAGCTGACCAAGGACATCGAGCAGCAGCTGGGCGCGGCCATCACGAATTTCCAGGCGCAGTTCAAACCCGCCGGCGCGGCGCGTTGACGATCTGACGAGCGGGGGGCGTCAGCCCCCTGTTGCGAAGAAACAGGGGGCTGACGCCCCCCGCTCGCCAAATTCCAGGTGAGATAGTCGAGACATCATGGCCAACACCCGAGCGCTCGTCAAACGCCGCAAGGCGGTTCGCAACATCAAGAAGATCACGCGCACCATGGAGCTGATCGCCACGGCGCGCTTCAAGAAGGCGCTGGACCGCGCCACCGAGGCCGAGGCGTACACGCGCAAAATCACCGAGCTGGCCGCCGACCTCAGCGCCTCGGCGACCAACGTCTCGCATCCGCTGCTGCAACAGCGTGAGGACGTTCGCAACACGGTGCTTCTGGTGCTGTGCTCCAATCGCGGCCTGTGCGGCGGCTACAACGCCAGCATTCTCCGCGAGGCCAACCAGCGCATCCGCCACATCCGAACCGAAAACGCAACGCTGCACCTGGAGCTATCCGGCCAGCGGCGCCATCACCTACTTCCGCTACCAGGGCGTCAAGGCCGAGCACACCTACACGCAATTCGAGGAGAAGCCGCGCTTCGACGAGGTGGAAGAGATCGCCAACCGCTACATCGAAGGCTTCATCAGCGGAAAAATCGACCGCGTTGAGGTGGCGTACATGAAGTTCCTCAACGCGGCCCGGCAAACGCCCGTCGTCGAGACGCTGTTGCCGCTATCGCGGTCAGCCCCCGGCGAAGCGCGTCAACCGGCCCCGCGCCCTGTCGAGTACGAGTTCTTGCCCAGCGCCGCCGACATCTTGCAGGAACTCTTGCCGGTCTCGTTCAAGGTCCGGCTGTTCAAGTGTTTCCTTGACGCCGCCGTCAGCGAGCAGATTGCCCGCCGCGTCACCATGAAGCAGGCGACCGAGAACGCCGACGATATGATTAAGAGCCTGACACGCCTGTACAATCGCGCGCGCCAGGCCCAGATCACCAAGGAAATCGCCGAGGTCATCGGCGGGGCGGCGGCGCTGGAATAAGACAGGGGCGAGAGTATGGCATCCGCATCCGTGCGAAGTCATGGCGAGGCGCTGCGCGTCAGCAGCGAGATCGCGCGGACGCTGCGCAAGATGTATCGGCCGGAGGTCAGCATGATCGCCCCGGCGGATGTTATCGCCGTGCTGAACGAGGCGGGCGTGCGATTCGTTCTCATGGGCAATTACGGCATCACCGGTTGGAGGGACGAACAGCGGGCCACGGAAGATGTAGATGTTCTCGTCAGGACGCGCGATCACCGCAAGGCCGTGCGCGCGATCCACGAGGCATTCCCTCGATTGCGGATGGAGGATTCTACCGTCGTGACGCGGTTTCTCGATCCGGTCACGGCAATCCCCCTTATCGATCTGATGAAGCCGAGTCAGCCCTTGTTCAAGGTCGCTTTCCGGCAGACCGTGCTCGTTGAAGAGGGCTATCGTATCCCGAACCTGGAGTTCGCCCTGGCCTGCAAGTTCGCGGCGATGGTGTCGCCGTATCGTGTCGTGAAGAAGAAACACCTCGACGCGGGGGACTTTATTTCGATGGTGGAAAAGAACCTGTCTGCGATTCGCCGGGTCCGCTTGAGGCGGTTGGGGGAGAGAGTTTATCCAGGCGGCGGCGCGGAGATCCTGCAGCTGGTGGAGGACGCCAGGGCTGGCCGGCGCCTCGAATTTTAACGCACCGAATTTTGCACTCACGGAGTCTTTCATGATTACCGCCACCGATCACCACCGCAACGGCCAGCACGACGGCCATATCGTGCAAATCATCGGCTCGACCTTCGACGCCGAGTTCGAGGAAGGCCATCTGCCGGAGATCTACAACGCTCTCCGCGTGGACAGCGACTACAAGGGCATCGCCATCCATCTGACCGGCGAGGTGCAGCAGCAGCTGGGCGGCAACCGCGTCCGCTGCGTCGCCCTGGGCACCACCGACGGCCTGGTCCGCGGCATGAAGGTCGTGGACACCGGCAAGCCCGTCTCCGTGCCGGTCGGCAAGGAGACGCTCGGCCGCGTCTTCAACCTGCTCGGCGAGCCGATCGACGGCCGTGGTCCCGTCAACGCCGCCGAGTTTCGGCCGATCCACCGCGAGCCGCCGGGCTTCGCGGAACTATCGCCGAAAACCGAACTGTTCGAGACGGGCATCAAGGTCATCGACCTGTTGACGCCGTTGGTCCGTGGCGGCAAGGCCGGCCTGTTCGGCGGCGCCGGCCTGGGCAAGACGGTCATCCTGACCGAGTTGATCGCCCGCATCGCCAGCCAGCACGGCGGTTACTCGGTGTTCGCCGGCGTCGGCGAGCGGACGCGCGAGGGCAACGACCTGTGGCTGGAAATGCAGGAGACCAAAATCGGCAACACCGGCCGCGAAGTCCTGTCGCAGACGGCCATGGTGTTCGGGCAGATGAACGAGCCGCCGGGCGCTCGCTTGCGCGTCGCCCTGTCGGCCCTGACGATGTGCGAGTGGTTCCGCGACGCCACCGGGGCCGATACGCTCTTGTTCGTCGATAACATCTTCCGCTTCTCGCAGGCCGGCTCGGAAGTGTCGGCGCTGCTGGGCCGCATGCCCAGCGCCGTCGGTTATCAGCCGACGTTGGCCACCGAGATGGGCGAGCTGCAAGAACGCATCACCAGCACCAACAAGGGGGCCATCACCAGCGTCCAGGCCGTGTACGTGCCGGCCGACGACCCGACCGATCCGGCCCCGGCCAACGCCTTCCAGCACCTCGACGCCTTCATCTATCTGGAAAGGCGCATTTCCGAGAAGGGCATCTATCCCGCCGTCGATCCGCTGGCGTCGTACAGCAACATCCTGCAAGCCCAGTACGTCGGCGAGGAACACTATTCGGTCGCCAACCGCGTCCGCCAGATCTTGCAGCGTTACCGCGAATTGCAGGACATCATCGCCATCCTCGGCGTCGAGGAGCTGAGCGAGGAAGACAAGCAAGTGGTCAACCGGGCGCGGCGCATCGAGAAGTTCCTTTCGCAGCCGTTCATCGTGGCCGAGGCGTTCACCGGCAAAAAGGGCAAGGTGACGGCGATCGCCGACACCATCCGCAGCTTCAAGGAGCTGTGCGAGGGCAAGTGGGACCACCTGCCGGAGTCGGCGTTCATGTACGTCGGCGGCATCGAGGAGGCCGAGGAGCAGGCCAAGCGCATGGCCGGCGAAGGGAAGTGACGAACATGCCAAACCCCGCGGATCGAGAGCTGCATTGCGTGATCGTCACGCCGGAGAAGGCCGTCCTCGACGAGGCTGCCGATTTCGTGGCCGTGCCGATGTTCGACGGCGAGCTGGGCGTGCTGCCCGGCCGAGCGCCGCTCATCGGCCGGCTGGGATACGGCGAGCTGCGCCTGCGTCGCGGCACGCAGACGCGGCGTTTCTTCGTCGATGGCGGCTTCGTGCAGGTGCGCGCCAACATCGTCACGGTGCTGACGTCGCGGGCCATGCGGGCAGAGGACATCGACGCCTCCGCCGTCTCTCACGCGCTCGCAGGCCGCCCTCGCTCCCACCGCCACGCCGCAGGCACGCGAGGCGCAGATCAAGACGCAGGAACGCGCCCGCTCACAATTGCGGGTCGCTCGTCATCGCGAGGAGAGCGCGGGACGAGCCTGATCATTTCCGCGAGCGAGTCTCGGCTCAGCCACGGTAATACTCCGCTCGTTTTTTCTTGAGGAACTCGACCGAGCGCTGCAATTCCTCCAGGCCGTTCATACCGTCTTCCACCGAGATCCAACCGGCGAAACCAGCGCCGGACAGGATGCGGAAGATGGCGTCGTAGTCATGGAGACCCTTGCCGGTTTCGCCGTGGCGGAGCTTGTCGGAATAGCCGATCGTGCCGTCGGCTTGCCGCAGCTCATCGAGCGTAGCGCCGGGCGCCAGATAGCGATCCGAGGCGTGCATCGATACGACCCGGTGCTTCACCTTTTCCAGAAAGCGCACGGCATCGAACCCGCCCACCGTGGCGTTGGAAGGATCGTATTGCACTCCGAAATAGGGTGAATCAATGCGGTCGATGATTTCGAGGAAGATGTCTTCGGGCTGGGCGAATTCGGAATACTGCCAGGTGCCGTCCTTGTAATGGTTCTCCAGACACAGGACCACGTCCTTGCGCTGGGCGTACTCCAGGGAGCGCTGGATGCCCTCGACGGTGCGTTCGACGCCCTCGCGGCGCGACAGTTCGGGATAGCGTTGGCCGCTGAGCGTGCGGCAGTGGCGGATGCCCAGCGCCACGCACAGGTCGATGGCGGTCTTCTGCCGTTCGACCTGACGGCGACGCTCGCCGGCATCGGGGTGCGTGAAATCCGGCGAGAAACAAAGGAGCGAGGAGACCTGGCCTGTCTCTTGCAGCGTGCGGCGCACCGGGGCGATGCCGGCCTCGTCGAGGCTCGTAAAAAAGCCGTCGTAGTGTTCGACGCCTTCGGCCCCGAGCGTGGCAGCCTGCCGGAGCCATTCGAGATAATCGCGGCGGCCCGCGTACAGGTCATCGAAATAACACTTGGGAAAGACGCTGATCCGCGGATACGCCTGGCTCATGTGTTGTTTTCCTCTCACTTGCGCGGCACGGCCAACACCGGCCGTCCCACAGTCGAATCGTTCGGTCCCAGCTCCCGGCCGCGAGGGCCGCACCCTTCGGGGCGATGGCGATGCACAGCACCTCGCCCGAATGTTTCAAGGTATTCCGCTCGCGCCAGGATCTTGTGTCCCACCATTTGATCTCGCCCGGTCGCTTCCAATCGCCGCCGCCGCTGACGAGCGTCTGACCGTCGTCGGTGAAGGCGACAGACCACACGTCTCCCTCGTGCGCCTTGAGGACAGCCCTCTGTTGCCCACCGTCCACGTCCCAGACCACGACTTCGCCGTAGCGCGTCCCCGCCGCGACTGATCGGCCGTCGGGCGACAGGGCGACGGAGCGCGCCTCACCGCTGCGAACCGGCATCGTGACCCGCACGCGCCGCTGTTTCACGTCCCACAACTTGATGGTCGCGTCGGAACTGCCCGTGGCCAGCAGGGCGCCATCCGCCGTGAAGGCGACGCTGTTGACCCAGCTCTTGTGGCCGGTAAGCGTCGCACGCTCCGCGCCCGTCTCCGTGTCCCACAGTTTGACCGATCCGTCGATGCTTCCCGTCGCCAGCGTGCGACCGTCCGGGCTGAACGCCACCGCCAAAACCGCTCCGCGATGCCCACAAAGCGCAAGCGACTTTGCGTTTTTCACGTCCCACAGCCTCGCGGTGCGATCGTAACTGCCGGTGGCGAGTATCGTCCCTTTGGGATGAAAAGCGATCGCACAAACGGAATCGTCATGTCCGCGCAAGGTGGCCTGGGTCGTCTTCGTCTTGCAGTCCCAAAGAAGGATGGTTTTGTCCGCAGCAGCGCTGGCCAGGGTGGCCCCATCGGGCGAGAATGCGACACCGCCGATCCATCCGGTGTGCCCTTTCAGCATCGCCGCTTCCTCGCCGGCCCTGGCGTTCCGAGAAAGTGCCAGCGCCAACACGATCACGAACCATCGCCGATGACGCGAACGGAATGGGATGGCGGTCATGGACAGCTCCAACACAATGGCGGCGATGAGGTCATCCGGAATCGAGGAGACTTCGCTCATGGCGACAAGGGTCTCCCCTCGTTATAGTAAGTGTCATGAGGGGAAAAAAACGATTCCTGGCACGATCAATGTATCCCGTAATCACGATCGGACTGGTACTTGGCTGCGCCGCTGTTGCGGCTCCGGCCGGGGAAGAAAAGGCGGCGGTGACACCCACCGAGGTCTTGACGGGAGTGCGCACTTTCTTCGCCAAAACCGCCCGCGAAGACGGTTCCTTCCGGCCGGGCCTCGATCCGGCTTACGAAGGGATGTCCGACAGCGCCTACAGCGACCTGGCTCCCGTGACGTATGCCGTGATTCTGCATCGGACGTTTGGCTGGAAACTGCCCGACGAGGCGAAGACTCGAACATTTCTGCTCTCGCGTCAGCAGAAGGATGGGGGCTTCGTCAACGTCAAGGGGACCGTCGATCCGAAATCATCCCAGGCCCGCGTCTACAACACGACGCAGGGACTCGTCGCCCTTCATGCGCTCGGCGAGCTGTCCGCGCTACGACCCGTTGCCCGTCTTTGCCGCCGTGCTGGAAGGCGATTACCGAACGCTGCCCGCATACAGCACGAGTTTCTTTCCGCTCGCCTATCAGGCGATGGGCAAGCCCTTCCCCGCGGCCGCGGACAAAAAACTGCGTGCCACCATGATCCAGGCGGACGATGGCTACCTGAACGATCACATCGCCGCCACGTTCCATGCGGTGCATTACTACCGCTTGCTGGGCGAGGCGACGCCCCGGGCCGACGCCATCCGGGCGCGCGTCCTGCGCGATCAGAAGCCGGACGGCAGCTGGCTGCTTAACCCGCCCTCGCGCGATCGACACGCCGGCTTTGACGCCTGCTTTGTGCTCAAGCAGCTGGGCCGAGGCCAGCCGGAGTGTCAGCGCGCGCTGGATCGCGCCGCCCGATGGGCGCTGAGCTGCCGCAATCCCGACGGCGGTTTCGGCCACTATCCCGGCAGCACGTCCGACGCCGACGCGGTGTATTTCCAGGTCGGCACGCTCGTTCTGGCCGGTTTCCTCAAGCCGGTTAATCCACCGCCGCCCGATCCCCACTTGCTCGGCTGGGGACATCTCTTTCCGCACTTGAAAAGGGACTAGGGACGAGGGACTAGGGACGAGGGAAGAGCCGCCTTCTTCCCTAGTCCCTCGTCCCTAGTCCCTTCTTCCGACGAGTTTTTTCCGGGCAAGACCCTTTGACCCTTGGCCCCTGGAATGCTACGATGACCTTCTTCACCCTTTTGGCAAGGGGGCTCGCGATGAGCGTGGTGGCGATTGTTTGTTCACTGTTTCACCCCAACCGTTATCCCGCCTGGGAGCAGGAGGGCAGTGCGTGGCCATTGTCCAAGTAACCGATCTGATCGAGGCCGGTGTTCATTTCGGTCATCGGGCCAGTCGCTGGAACCCGAAGATGCGGCCGTACATCTACGGCAAACGCAATCTCATCCACATCATCGACCTGCGCGAGACCGTCCGCGGTATGCTGCGGGCGCACCGCTATCTGGCCAAGGTCGCCAGCCAAGGCAGTCTCGTGCTGTTCGTCGGCACCAAGCGCCAGGCCAAGGAGGCCGTCGAACGCGAGGCGGCGCGCTGCGGCATGCCGTTCGTGAGCGAACGCTGGCTGGGCGGCACACTGACCAATTACCGCACCATCCGCGATCGACTCAAGCGCTTGCAAGAGTTGGAGGCGATGTGGCTGCCGGCCAACGAGAACCCGGCCAAGGTCGATCTGCCCGCCCACATGAAGAGCATGCTCAACGAATCGGGCAAGCTCGAATTGAGCAAGGCGCCCGACACGGCCGAGATCCGCGGTTACAGCAAAAAGATGGTCGCCACCCTCAACCGCGAACTGACCAAGATCCACCGCAACCTGTCGGGCATCCGCGACATGAACCGTCTGCCCGACGCCCTGATCGTCGTCGATCCCAAGCGCGAGCACATCGCCGTCAAGGAAGCTCAGCGCATGGGCGTGGCCACCGTGGCCCTGATCGACACCGACAGCGATCCCGACGTGGTTGATCTGCCTATCCCCGGCAACGACGACAGCATCCGCTCCATCGAACTGATCCTGGGCAAGCTCGCCGATGCCGTGCAGGAAGGCAAGGCCGCTCTGCCGCCGGAACAGCAGGCGACCGGCCCCAGGCCGCGGCCCGCGCCGGCGGGCGTCGGCAATGGCAATCCGCAGACCGCCGCGAACCCCAAACCCGCTTCGGCGGTCGTGGAATAAGACAAGGTTCCCGTTTAGCCGCGACGCGCAGCGGAGCGCGAGTTGTCGCGCACTCCGCTGCGCGTCGCGACTAAACGCCAAGTTTGTTAAGGACGAAGCAGCATGGCTGAGATCGGCGCGGAACTGGTCAAGAAACTACGCGATCGAACCGGGATGCCGTTCGGCAAGTGCAAGGAAGCCCTCGTCGAGACGAATGGTGATCTC
This sequence comes from uncultured Planctomycetota bacterium, assembly GCA_963849325.1. Lineage (GTDB taxonomy): Bacteria > Planctomycetota > Planctomycetia > Gemmatales > Gemmataceae > JAJPHU01. The sequence continues at coordinate 267,315 of CAWKHF010000002.1, forward strand.
GACAAGGCGGTGGATAAGCTGCGCAAGCGCAACAAGGACGCCCAGAACAAGCTGGTCTCGCGCGAGACCGCCGAGGGCCGCATCGGCGTGTACATCAACCCGGTCAAGCAGGTCGGCGCCCTCGTGGAATTGCGCTGCGAAAGTGCCCCCGTGGTCAAGAGCGAACTATTCATCCAGCTGGCCAACGACCTGGCCAGGCAGGCGGCGCTGCAAGAAGCGACCACGCCCGAGGCGCTGCTGGCCCAGCCTTACATCGACGATCCCAAGCGAACCGTCAACGATCGCATCGGCGAAGTCGTGGCATTGATCCGCGAGAACATGAAGCCGGTTCGCGTGGTCCGACTGGCCGGCGGTCCCCTGGGCAGCTACGTCCACCACGACGGCTCCGTCGGCGTCATGGTGCAGGTCGAAGGCGCCAAGGCCGATCCGCAGATGTTGCGCGACGTGTCCATGCACATCACCGCCAAGAACCCGGCGGCCGCCCTCCGCGAGCACGTTCCGCAGTCCACCATCGATAAGGAGATGGAGATCGCCCGCGCCCAGGCGGCGGCCACCGGCAAGCCAGCCAACATCGTCGAGAAGATCGCCGAGGGCAAGATGAAGACCTGGTTCGCCGAAAACGTGCTACACGAGCAGCCGTTCGTCAAGGACGACAGCAAGACGGTCGGCGACCTGCTCAAGTCCGCCGGGCTGAAACTGGTCAAGTTCGTTCGCTTGCGCGTCGGCGAGGTCAGTTAAGGAGCGATGGCCTAACAAGCCCGGAGCGTCCGCGACGGGGGAAATTTCCCCGTCGCGGACGCTCCGGGCTTTTGCTCGTCGAACCCCTTTCGCAAGCGGGACGAACGGCGGCTTGATCTGCCGCACGGCGATTCGCTATCCTGGATGCAGGAGCATCCCGTCGCCGTTGGAAAGCCGCGAGCATCATGCCCGACCCCGATCGCATCCTCCGCACCCTCCGCCGCGCCATTCCCTGCTTCCGCGAGACGCCCGGCCGTCGCGGTCGAGTGGTGGTCCTGGAAGGGGCCGCCGAAGTCCTTGTCGGCGGCGATCTACACGGCAACGTGGAGAACTTTCGCCGCCTGTTGACCGAGGCCGACCTCGCCCGGAATCCCGAGCGGCATTTCGTCCTCCAGGAAGTCATTCACGGCCCGTATCACTACCCGGCCGGCGGCGACAAATCGCACCAACTGCTCGACCTGGTAGCGGCGCTGAAATGCCAGTTTCCCCGGCAGGTCCACTTCCTGCTCGGCAACCACGAGCTGGCGCAGCATACGCAGCGGCGCATCAGCAAGGGCGACCTCGACCTCAACCAGTGCTTCCGCGACGGCGTCGGCACGGCCTACGGCAGCCGGGCGACGGAGGTGTACGCCGTCTATCAGGAACTGCTGGGGGTCGTGCCGGTGGCGCTTCGGGCGTCTAACCGCGTCTTGCTGACCCATAGTCTGCCGCCGGCCTCGCGCCTGGACGATTTCGACCCCGCCGCCCTGGAGCGCGACGTCTCCACCGACGCCGATGTGGTGCCCGGCGGTTCCGTACATTCGCTGGTCTGGGGCCGCGATACCCGCGTCGAAACGGCCGTCGCCTTCCTGGCCAAGATGGACGCCGATCTGCTCATCACCGGGCACGTTCCCTGCGACAACGGCTTCGACGTGCCCAACAATCGGCAGCTCATCCTCGACAGCCTCGGCACGCCTGCCTGCTATTGCCTGTTCCCCGCCGACCGGCCGCTCACCCATGCGGAACTGATCCAGCACGTTCAGACCCTGTGAGGTTTTGCTAGACAGCCATGTCCACGAACGATGAACTCCGCGCCATCCGGCCGCCGATGCCGGAAACGCCCCCGGACGCCCTCGGATCACTGATCCGCGAGCCGGTGATCGTCGAGGATCGCACGTTTGTCATCATCCGGCCAGGCGAATCGGATCGGATGCTCGATCATCCCAGCGTGCGCTCGGCGTTCGCGGCGGACGAATACATGCCGTACTGGGCCGACCTGTGGCCGGCGGCCCGCATGCTGGCCAAGGCGATCCTCCGCGAGAAGTGGACACCGGGACGGCGGGCGCTGGAAGTCGGCTGCGGCCTGGGTCTGCCGGGCATCGCCGCCCTGGCGCGCGACCTGCGCGTCACCTTCAGCGATTACGACGCCACCGCCCTGCGCTTCGCCGCCGACAACGCCCGCGCCAACGGTCTGACCGACTTCGACACACTGCAAATGGACTGGCGCTATCCGCCGGACGGCTTGCAATTCCCGATTCTCCTCGCATCGGACCTCATCTACGAGATGCGCAATGTCGGCCCGCTGGTCGCCCTCATCAAGAAGATGCTGGAACCGGGCGGCGTCTGCCTGCTGACGGATCAGGACCGCGTACCCTCGCACGTCCTGCGCGACACACTGACGCAAGAGGGCTTGCCGTTCACCACGAAGATCATGCGCGCCGGCGAACTGGGCGGCCGGCGTCTCAAGGGCACGTTGTACCGAATCATGCGCGAGGATGGCGCGAACGCTCTTTGATTTGCGTCCCCAGAGAGTACCATGAGGGAGGCAGAGTCCCGGCGATCCCTACGGAGGACGATCCATGTCCGGTCTGGAAATCGAAGCGATCTATGAATGCGGCACCCTCAAGCTGTCGCGCGAATTGCCTTTGCATGAGGGGCAGAAGGTCACCATCACCATCCATCCGCCGGGCGGCATCGTCGAGCGGGGTTATGGCCGTCTTCGATCGCCCCTCAGCCGCGAGGATTTGGAGCGAGCCGCACTCGACCCGGAGCTTGACATTCTGGAGGGGCCATGACGTTTGCAGACATCGCGGCTGGCCTGGATGTCTTTCTCGACGCCAACATCTTCGTTTATTATGCCGAGCCGCATCCAACGTTCGGGCCGGCCTGTCAGCAACTGTTGCTCCGGATCGAAAACAAGGAAATTCAAGGTTTCACCTCATCCGCCATCCTCAGTTCCGTGGTTCACCGCGTTATGACGTTGGAGGCGGTAGCTGTTTTTCAGCGCTCGATGCAAGGCATCGTCAGTTGGCTCAAGCGACACCCTACCGAGATACAGCGATTGTCCCATCACAAACAGGTTGTAGACGATCTTTCCCTCTTCGGCATTCAGGTGCTGCCCGTAACTTCTCCTCAGGTATCTCTCGCGGCCGACCTCAGTTCGCAGTTCGGTATCCTGACCGACGACGCCCTCGTTGTCTCCGTCATGCGGCACCATGGCTTGCAAGCGCTGGCCAGCCACGACGCCGACTTCGACCGTGTGTCGGGATTGACCCGCTACGCTCCCGTTTAGGACGTTCTCCTCTTACGTTCCTCGTTGCGAAGCACCCCATGACTACCTCCAGCACGACCGTCCTGATCGACCGCCTCCGCGCCATCGTCGGCCGCGACGCCATCCTGACCTCGCCCAGCGAGCTTGCTCGTCTACGAGTGCGACGGCTTCACCATCGAGAAGAACAAGCCCGACGTGGTCGTCTTCCCGACCACGACCGAGCAGGTCGTGCAGATCGTCCAGGCCTGCAACGAGCTGGACGTGCCGTTCCTGCCGCGCGGCGCCGGCACCAGCCTGGCCGGCGGCTGCCTGCCGGTCGGCGGCGGCGTCATGATTGCTCTGTCGCGGATGAAACGCATCCTCGAAGTCGATTACCGCAACCGCTACGCCGTCGTCGAGCCGGGCGTCGTCAACCTCTGGCTGACCAACCACCTCAAGGCCGCACGGCTACCACTTCGCCCCGGACCCGTCCAGCCAGGGCGCCTGCACCATCGGCGGCAACGTCGCCACCAACTCCGGCGGGCCGCACACCCTCAAGTACGGCGTCACCGTCAACCACGTCCTCGGCGTCGAGATCGTCCTGCCCGACGGCCGGGTCGTTCGCACCGGCGGGCCGGCCGAGGACAATCCCGGCTACGACCTGACCGGCGTCATCGTCGGCTCGGAGGGCACCTTCGGCATCGCCACCAAGGCGTGGGTGCGCATCACGCGCAACCCGGAGGCGTACCGCACGCTGCTCGGCGTCTTCGAGACGGTGGACGACGCCACCAACACCATCAGCGACCTCATCGGCGCCGGCATCGTCCCGGCGGCCCTGGAGATGCTCGACACGCTCATCCTGCAAGCGGTCGAGGCGGCGTTTCACTTCGGCTTTCCGCTCGACGCCGGCGCCGTGCTCATCATGGAGGTGGACGGCCTGGAGGCCGGCCTGGACGACGAGGCCGAGCGCATCACGGCCATCGCCAGGAAGAACCACGCCCGCGAGGTGCGGCGAGCGGCCACCGACGCCGAACGGCTGCTGTTGTGGAAGTCGCGCAAGCAGGCGTTCGGCGCCGTCGGCCGGCTGGCGCCGAGCTACTGCACCCAGGACGGCGTCGTGCCGCGCACGCAGCTGCCGCACATCCTCCGCGAGATCCAGCGCATCGGCGAGAAATACGATCTGCGCATCTGCAACGTCTTCCACGCCGGCGACGGCAACATTCACCCGATCCTGCTGTTCGACGAACGCGACGCCGACCAGGTGCGGCGCGTGCTGGCGGCCAGCCACGAGATCCTCGACGAGTGCATCCGCGTCGGCGGCAGCGTCACCGGCGAGCACGGCATCGGCGTCGAGAAAATCGACTTCATGCCGAAGCTGTTCACGCCGGAAGATTTGGGGATGATGTTGCGATTGCGAGCCGCGTTCAACCCGGAGGGCCGGTGCAGCCCGCGCAAGATGCTGCCGACGGCCGGCGCCTGCATCGAGCCGAGCAAGGCCGGCCGGCATGCGGCACTGTGAACAACCGGCGGAGTTGGAACCGCTCATCTATTCTTCCGCGAGGAGATGCTCATGTGCGACATCATCATGCTCATTTTCGGCATCATCACCCTGATACGGGGGAAGTTCCTCCTCACCCGTGCCAAGGAGGTCCGCGGCGTCCCGCGCGGATCATCGGCGCTGTCCTGATACTACCTTGGCCGTTGGCGTTCGTACTGGGTGCTGCGCTGGGCCTGGTGATGGGGAGCATGGGTAAAGATGTCGAGGACATGAAATCGGCTGGGATGATCCTGGGCATCGCCGTTACGGGGGCTGCTTCGTCGCCGCCATCGTCATCGCTCTGTTCACGGCCAAGCCGGTTGTTAAAGAGCCCTCCGGTCGTAGGCGAAACGTGCTGATCGACGAGGAATTGCCCGAGGAATATGCGGATCGTTTTCGTCCCGGCGCCGCCAGCGGCAATGCCAGCCGAGCTGAGAGCGAGGACATCACCGAGCGGAAACTTCGGCCGGAGCAGCAGCCCGACGATCGCATCCGAGAATAAATGGACGTCGGACAGACATCATTCGGAGAATGGGCCATCGTGGAAGAGAATGCCTGTTCCATCGACGACTTCGGTCCCCTGCCGATCGTCCGGCCGAGCAGCATCGCCGAGGTCGGCGACCTCGTCCGCCGTGCTGACGCCGAGGGACAGGCTCTCTATCCGCTGGGCGGCCGAACGCTGCTCGGCGTCGGCCTGCCGCCGACGCGGCCCGGCTACGGCAGTCGATCTGCGTGGCCTGTCGCAAGTCCTCGATTATCCGGCCCGCGACATGACCATCACCGTGCAGGCGGGCATCACCCTCGCCGAGCTGCAATCCCTGCTGGCACGGGAGAACCAACGGCTGCCGATCGACGTGCCGCGGCCGGAACAGGCCACCCTCGGCGGCGCTCTGGCGGTCAATGTCAGCGGATCGCGCCGCCTCGGCTTCGGCACGCTGCGCGATTACGTCATCGGCATCAGCACCGTCAACGACGAGGGCCACGAGACCAAGGCCGGCGGTCGCGTCGTCAAGAATGTGGCCGGCTACGATCTGTGCAAGCTGCACGTCGGGGCATTGGGCACACTCGGCATCATCACGCAGGTCACGCTCAAGCTGCGGCCACTGCCCGAGGCGCGGGCACTCCTCACCTTCGGCTGCGAAACCGCGGCGCTGGGCCGTCTGCTCGACCAGCTGCACCAGCTCGCGCACCCGACCCGTCTGCGTGGACGTGCTCAACCGCGCGGCGGCGAATCGTCTCGCCGGCCAGACGGGGGTGGATCTGCCCGAGGCGCCGTGGTTGCTCGTGACGGGATTCGAGGACAACGGCGAGGCGGTCGGCTGGCAGGTGCGGCAGTTGCTCCAGGAGATCAAGCCCGCCGACATTCAGGGGCTGGAAGCGCGGGCCGGCGATGCCGGCGAACCGTTGTGGCACGGTCTCGTGGAATTCACGGCCCCTCCCCCGGAGGGTCTGACGTTCAAGGCCAACCTCTTACCACAGGCGGTCGCCTCCTTCTGCCAGCAGGCGGCGACGTTGCCCGAGCCGATCCGTCTGCACGCCCACGCCGGCTCGGGCATCGTTCGCGGACAGTTCGACGGCGACTTGACCTTGCCGCGCGTCGCCGCCATGCTGAAAGAACTGACCGATACGGCCGTCCGCGCCGAGGGCAATCTCGTCCTGCCGAGGTGCCCCGTGCCATGGAAGCGCGAACTCCCCGTCTGGGGACGCGAGCGCGGCGACCTCTGGCTAATGCGTCAAGTGAAGGAAAAACTTGACCCGCGCCGCCTGTTCAACCCCGGCCGTTTCGTCGGAGGGATTTGAGACGGCCGGGCATTCGGATAGCGAGATTCATGAACACCACCGTGGAAAGGCAGCGCACCACTTTGCCGGTCGTTACCGGCGGTTCCCAGCACGGGCGCAACATCGACTACGAGCTGTTCATGGACTGCGTTCACTGCGGTCTGTGCCTGGGTTCGTGTCCCACTTACGTCGAGACCGGCAACGAGAACGACAGTCCACGCGGCCGGATTTACCTGTGGCGGGCCGTCACGGACGGTCGAACCGAGCTGAGCGACGAGGTACGGCGGCATCTCGACCTGTGCCTGGAGTGCCTGGCCTGCGAGACCGCCTGTCCCTCCGGCGTGCAGTATCGCCACATCATCGGCTCGTACAAGAAGGACGTGGCTGGTCTCGGCCCGGTCTTTCCAACGCTGAACGCCGTGCAGCGTTGGACGTTGTTCCATCTGACGCCGTACGCTCGTCGCATGCGCTGGGCGCTGGCCCCGGTACGGCTGATGCAGCGTCTGGGACTCGGCGGCCGTGGTGCGCGGCATGAGCCGGCTGCTGCCGCCGTCGCTGCGGCGCATGCAGGAGATTGTGCCGCGGCTGGCACCGCACTACGGTCGGCTGCCCGAGTTCCTCCCAGCCGAGGGCCGGCGGCGGGCGCGCGTCGTTCTGTTCGTCGGTTGCGCCGCCGACGCCTTCTTTCCGCAAACGACGCTGGCCACGGCGCGGGTGCTGCAGCGCAACGGCTGCGATGTGTGGGTGCCGCGTACGCAGGGCTGTTGCGGTGCCCTGCACGAACATGCCGGCCTGGTCGAGCCGGCCCGTCGGTTTGCCTCCGCTAACTGTGCCGCCTTTGGGCAACAACTCGCCGAGGTCGATGCCATTATCAACAACGCCGGCGGCTGCGGTCCGGTGCTCAAGGAGTATGGCCATCTGCTGGAAAAGACGCCGGACGCCGCTGTCGCCGCTTCGTTCGCCGCCAAGGTGCGCGACATCAGCGAATTCCTCGTCGAGCTGGGACCGATCGCCCCGCAGCACCCGCTGAAGATCCGGGCGACCTACCACGACGCCTGTGGACTCAGCCACGCCCAGAAGATTCGTCAGCCGCCGCGCCAGCTGCTGGAGATGATTCCCGGCCTGCAACTGGTCCCGCTCGCCGAGAGTGAATTCTGCTGCGGCGCGGCCGGAAGTTACAACCTGACGCAGCCGGAGATGTCGCGGCAGCTCGGCGAGCGCAAGGCGCGGAACATCGTCAAAACCGAGGCCCGCGCCGTCTTCACCGGCAACGTCGGCTGCCTGCTTCAAATCGCCCGCCATCTACGCGAACAGCATCCGGACATCTGGGTAGCCCACCCTATTGACGCCCTATGGGCCAGTTACAGCGGCGAAACGCCAATACAATGAACCACAGATGCACACAGATGAACACGGATAAAGAAAAAGATTGGTTTTCATCCGTGTTTATCTGTGTTCATCCGTGGTTAATTTCTTTGTGAGGAGTATCATGCACATTCACGGCATCATTCCGCCCGTCGCCACGCCCATGCAGGCCAACGAAGACCTCGACCTGCCGCGTTTGAAGTGGTTTATCGACCACCTCATCGCCAACGGCGTCCACGGCATTTTCGTGCTCGGCACCAACAGCGAGTTCTACGCCCTGGACGAACGCGAGAAGCAGGAAGTCATCGCCACGGCGGTTGCCCACGTCAACAAGCGCGTGCCCGTTTATGCCGGCACCGGCGCCGAGACGACGCGCGAGGTCGTGCGCCTGACGAAGATGGCCGAGCGCGAGGGCGCCGACGGCGTCTCGGTCATCACGCCGTACTTCATCAGTCCGACGCAGCAGGAGATTTACGACCATTATCGCCGCATCGCCGAGCACACGCGGCTGCCGGTGATCCTGTACAACAACCCCGGCACCTGCGGCGGCGTCAAGATCGACGTGGATACCGTGGTCCGCCTGGCGGAGATTCCCAACATCCTGGCCATCAAGGATTCCAGCGGCGACTTGCAGAACACCAACGAGATGATCCGGGCCGTGCCGCCGCGCTTCTCCGTGCTCATGGGCCGCGACACGCTCATCTTCTCGGCCTTGATGTTCGGCGCGCGGGGGGCGGTGCCGGCGACGGGCAACATCGCCCCGGCCCTGCTGGCGGAGATTTACAACGCCTTCCAGCGCGGCGACCTGGAGGCGTCGAAGGCGGCGCAGCTGCGGCTCAATCCGCTGCGGCTGGCGCTCGCCCTGGGTACGGCCCCCGGCGCCGTCAAGGCGGCGTTGCAAGTGTTGGGTCTGTCGATTGGGCCGTGTCGTTCGCCGGTGTCGGGATTGTTGGCCGATAAACTACCGAAGATGCGTGCGGCCCTGGAGGCCGCGGGGTTATGAGCGAACACGTGTTTGTTGTCCGAGCCTGAAGCGTAAGCGAAGAGCACGGCAACCTTCGGTTGCCGTTCCTTCGCTTACGCTTCAGGCTCGGAGGAGATCCTGACGTGAAACTGGGTTTCGTCAGCGCCATTCTGCCCGAGCAAAGTCTCGAACAGGTTCTGCGCTTCGCCGCCGACATCGGCTACGATTGCGTCGAGCTGATGTGCTGGCCGGTCAGCAAGGCGGAGCGCCGCTACGCTGGCGTCACGCACCTGGACGCGACCGACTTCCGCGACACCGACGCCGAGCGCGTCCGGCGTCTGAACGCCGAGACCGGCGTGTCGATCAGCGGATTGGGCTACTACCCTAATCCGTTGGCGCCCGATGAAGACGAATCGCGGCGGGCCGTTGAACATCTTCGCGCCGTGATCCGCGCCGCCGCCCGGCTCGGCGTGCCGCAGGTCAACACCTTCATCGGCCGCGATGGGAAAAAGTCGGTGGACGAAAACTGGTCGCGCTTTCTCAACGTGTGGCGGCCGCTCGTCGGCTTCGCCGAGGAGCAACGAGTGCACATCGGCATCGAAAACTGTCCGATGCTGTTCACGGCAGACGAATGGCCCGGCGGCAAGAACCTGGCGACGTCGCCGGCCATCTGGCGGCGCATGTTCCAGGACATCCCCAGCCCCAACTTCGGACTCAATTTCGATCCCTCGCACCTGGTCTGGCAGCACATGGACTACGTGCGGCCGCTGCGCGAGTTCCGCGATCGCCTCTTCCACGTCCATGCCAAGGACGCGCGGGTGGACCGCCATCGCCTCGATGATGCCGGTATCCTGGCCGTGCCGCTGGAGTATCACACGCCGAAGTTGCCCGGCCTGGGCGACGTCGATTGGGGAGCGTTTTTCTCGGCCCTCAACGAGGCCGGGTATCGCGGCCCCGTGTGCGTCGAGGTCGAGGACCGCGCCTACGAAGGTTCGCTGGAGTCGCGGTGGGCGGCGCTGCGCCAGAGCCTGACGTATCTACGCAACTTCGTGCCGGTGCGCCGCGACTGAGAGATGATTCATCCCCTTATCGGAGTGCTGAGGGTGGACTATCGCTACGAAGACATCGCCAAGATGATCGACCACTCGCTGCTGAACCCAACGCTGACAGCGGCCGATCTGGAGGCGGGGTGCCGCCTGGCGTTGACCTACGACGTGGCGAGCGTCTGCGTCCTGCCGTATTACCTGAAGCGATGCGGACAGCTCCTTCGCGGCAGCACGGTGAAGGCCAGCACGACGGTCGGTTTCCCACACGGCGGCCACACGACGGCGGTAAAGCGGGCCGAGGCCGAGCAAGCCCTGGCCGACGGCTGTCAGGAACTGGACATGGTTGTGAACATCAGCCAGGTGTTGAGCGGCGTGTGGGATTACGTCCGCGACGACATCCGCGCGGTGATCGACGTCGCCCACGCCGCCGGGCAGAAGGTGAAGGTCATCTTCGAGAACTGTTACCTGCGGGATGAACACAAGGTCCGGCTGTGCCAGCTGTGCAGCGACGTGAACGCCGACTGGGTGAAGACCTCGACCGGCTACGCCAGCGGCGGAGCGACGATGGACGACTTGCGGTTGATGCGCCAGCACGCGGCGCCGCACGTTCAGGTCAAGGCCGCCGGCGGTGTGCGCGACCTCGACACGCTGCTGCAAGTGCGAGCGCTGGGCGTCTCACGGGTCGGGGCCAGCCGTACCCGCGAAATGCTCGACGAATGCCGCTGCCGGCTTGGACTGCCCGCGCTCGCCTCTACCACGGCCGGCGTCGGCAGCATGGGCTATTAAAGCGCCAGCGGCGAGGACTCTCGACACGGAGTTGACATGACCACCCCGCGCACGTGTCGGCTCGTCACGCTCGGTTGCAAGGTCAACCAGTACGAGACGCAGTACGTCAAGGAAACGCTGGAGTCCAACGGCTACGTCGAGGCGGCGGAGGGCCAGGACGCGGACCTGTGCGTCGTCAACACCTGCACTGTTACGGCCGAGGGCGACGCCAAGAGCCGGCAGGCGGTGCGTCGTCTGCATCAGGCGCATCCGCAAGCCGGCATCGTGGTCATGGGCTGCTATGCCACGCGCGATCCGGACGCCGTCGGCCGTCTGCCCGGCGTCGTCAAGGTCGTCACCGACAAGACGCGACTCCTGGAGGAACTGGGGCCGTTCGGCGTTCTTCACCCGATTGACGGCATCTCGCGTTTCGACGACCATCAGCGGGCCTTCGTCAAGGTGCAGGACGGTTGTCTGTTGAATTGCAGTTACTGCATCATCCCCCACGTCCGCCCCGTGTTGCGCAGCCGGACGCCGGAGGAGATCGGCGCGGAAGTCGAGCGCCTGGTCGCCAACGGCTACCGCGAGGTCGTTCTGACGGGCATCCACCTGGGGCATTACGGCATCGATCTCAGCCGTGGCCAGCCGAAAGGTGAGTGGTGCCGCTTGTGGCACCTGCTCGAACGGTTGGCCGGCCTGCCCGGCGACTTCCGCATTCGCCTCAGCAGCCTCGAAGCGGCCGAGGCGCGCGACGATCTGGTGCGCGTGCTGGCCGAACAGCCGCGTATCTGTCCTCACCTGCACCTGTGCCTGCAAAGCGGCTCCGACCGCATTCTGGCACGCATGAAGCGGCGCTACCGCAGCGGCGGCTTTCTCGAACGCTGCCGCCGTATCCGGGCGGCGCTCGACCAGCCCGCACTGACCACCGACGTCATCCTCGGCTTCCCCGGCGAGACCGACGCCGACTTCGAGGCGACCTGCCGCGTGGTGCGTGAGGCGGGTTTCGCGCGTCTGCATCTTTTTTCTTACAGTGCGCGTCAGGGGACCGAGGCGGCCGGCTGGCGCGAGACTGTGCCGCCGGTCGTGGTCGCCGAGCGGCGAGCGCGACTGCTGGAGATCGAACGCGAATTGATGACGGCTTACGGCCGCAGCCTGCTGGGCCGGCGCCTCGACGTTCTGGTCGAGGGGGCCGACCTGCGGCGGCCCGGCTTCGTGCGCGGCACGTCCTGTCGCTCGGTCCCGGTCGTCTGCCGCGGTCACGCCCCGGCCTTGATTCGCCGCCGCATCCCCGTGCGTGCCGTCGCCGTGTCCGACGGAGTCGTGCTGGGGGAAGCGGAATGCGGGGACATCGGGCCGTCCGAGCGCACGAGCGATAGGCGACTCACGCTGCCGCTGATGTGAGGCCCGGCAGGCGCTTGACATCCGGAAGCGGAAGATTACGGTGAAGGGGTGCGAGGGGCTCGCAACAAACGGCGTCGAACGCTGCCGGGGTTACACCTCATCTCCGTGAGGGCCGAGACATGACGCGCCCCTACCGCCACATTGAAGTCGAACGCCGCGGCGAGGTCTTTTGCGTGCGGCTCCAGCAGACGCGAATGGACGAAGCGACGATTTATGAGTTAGTCGCCGAGCTGCGGCGACTGGTGACGGATGGAGGCTGTCGCCGGATGGCCCTGAGCCTTGGACCACAATCGCCGGAGTGCCTGTACAGCGTCTTCCTGGCCAAGCTGATCACCCTGCAGCGCGTGCTGCGCGAACACGGCGGCGAGTTGGTGCTGTGCCACGTCCAGCCGGACGTGCGCAACATCTTCGCGGCGTGCTGCCTGGAGCAACTCTTCCAATTCCTGCCGGATTTCGAGGCCGCCGTCGCCCACGGGGCGAAGTGAAACGGACGCGAGGTTTCATGGTCTTTCAAGAACAGTTCACCGTCTCGACGCACGGTCACGGCGACATGCACGACCTCACCGAACAGGTGTCGGCGATCGTCGCGCGGGCGAAGGTCCACCGTGGCCTCGTCCACGTCTTCAACATCGGCAGCACGGCGGCGGTGGGGACCATCGAGTTCGAGCCGGGACTGCGCCAGGATCTGCCGGCGATACTCGATCAATTAATGCCGCCCAGCCGCGACTACGGGCACGAGCAAACGTGGCACGACGGCAACGGCCATTCGCACTTGCAAGCGACCGTGCTGGGTCCGGGGCTGACCGTGCCCATCGGCGATGGCGGACTGCTCCTGGGCACCTGGCAGCAGATCTTCCACCTGGAGTGCGACACCCGCCCACGGCAGCGCACCGTCGTCGTGACCGTTCTCGGCGAATGACGCGCGCCGGCGTCGGATGACCTTCACTTTGTCGCCGGTTTCACGGTGATCGCACGCAGGTCCATGACAGCGGCAGCTGCCTTCTTCTTCGGCTTCACCATCAGCGTGTACCGTCCTGCCTTGTCGAGCGTCACCGTACCGATGGTGCGGGCCTTGAAGTTTTGGAAGTGCCCCGTGTCCTCCACCGTGAACATCATCGACTTGTCGGCGATAGATAGCTCGACTTCACTGCCGCCCTGGCCCTTGCCGCATCCTTGCAACACCTCAACGGCGAACGTGCCGGGTTTGGTAATGGTGAACTCCCACGACGCCCAGTCCTCCGCTCGCACCCAGAAACCGAGCGTGTTCTTGTGCGGCAGCGGTTCGTAGCGCAGCTGCGTGCCGTGGACCTCCGCCGTTCGCGCCGGCAACCTCACCCTACCATCCGTTGCCTGTGGGTTCGGCCGGTAATCCGGATTCGGCCGCATCATCCGCGCCCCGACTTCCTTCCTCCAGGCGGCGAGCTTCTCGCCCAACTCCTTCGCCACTTCCGGCTTCTCGGCGATCAGGTTGTGCGATTCACCGGGATCTTTCGTGAGGTTGTACAGCTCGCGTCGGCCGTCCTCGTAGAACTCGATGAGCTTGGAGCCGCCGACGCGAATGGCCGCGCCAGGCCGGCCGCCCTGGTTGCTGTAATGTGGATAGTGCCAGAACAGGGCGTCCCGCTTGAGGGTGTCTCCCCGAAGCAGCGGCACGAGACTGACGCCATCGGTCTGGACATCGTTCTTGACGTCGCAGGCATCGAGGATCGTCGGGAAAACGTCGATGCTGCATACCGGCGTGGCGCTGGTGCTGCCCGGCTGGATGTGTCCCGGCCATTTCACGATCAGCGGCACGCGCAGGCCGCCCTCGTAGAGATAGCCCTTGCCCTCGCGCAGCGGGGCGTTGATCGTCGCCGGAGTGTTCGGTCCCTCCGTCACGCACAGCCCACCGTTGTCCGACGTGAACAGAACGATGGTGCGCTCGCTCAGCTTGAGGTCGTCCAGCTTTTGAAGGACGCGGCCGACGCCCTCGTCGAGGCTTTCGATCATGGCGGCGTAAATCGGATTGCCTTGCTGTCCCGACCGGCCCGGCTTGTAGTGGGCGATCATCTCGGCCTTCGCCTTGAGCGGGATGTGGACCGTGTAGTGAGCGAGGTAGAGGAAGAACGGCCGATCGCGGTTCATCTCGATGAATTTCACCGCCTCCGTCGTCAGTCGGTCGGTGAGGTACTCGCCCTCCGGAGCGCGCTCCAGTCCGGGAATGAAACGACCGTCCTTGTTCTTGTACGGGGCGAAGTAACTGCGCGGCGAGCCGGCGGCGTCGCCGGCGATGTTGACGTCGAAGCCGCGATCTTCCGGCGCCGATCCCTTGCCGCCGAGGTGCCACTTGCCGACGTGGCCGGTGGCGTATCCCGCGGACTTGAGCGCGGCGGCGAGCGTTGTCTCCGTCGCCGGCAAAGCCTGGTTGATGACGGGGCGCAGCAGCTTCTGGTCGGGACGGTCGGATCGTCCGGGCAGCCAATCGGTGAGGTTGAGCCGGGCCGGATACTTGCCGGTGAGCAGGGCGGCGCGCGTCGGCGAACAAATGGAGGCGGCGGCGTAGGCGTGGGTGAAGCGTAGCCCCTTGGCGGCGAGACGGTCGAGATTCGGCGTCTTGTGGTAGGTGCTGCCGTAGCAGGCGAGGTCGGCCCAGCCGAGATCGTCGGCGAGGATGACGATGACGTTCGGCCGACGGGCCGGCGTCTCCTCGTGCGCGTCGCCGAGGCGATTGCAGCCATCACCAGCCAGCCCGTGACGAATCGCGCAAGCATGGGTTTTTCGCTCCTCTCCCCTCTCCCCCGCTTCGGGGGAGAGGGGTTGGGGGTGAGGGGGAGTCTGCCCCCTCACCCCCAACCCCTCTCCCCCGGAGTACCGGGGGAGAGGGGCTTTCGCAACAGTTCTCACTCCAGCCGCAGCAGCCAACTCGCCAGCCCCAGGCTGAGGGCACCGAGCGCCGCCAACACACCGCAGGCGCGAAAGACGATCACAGCGTTGGGCTGATATACGCCCGAACCGCCGAGCAGTTCTCGATAGGCGTCCAGCGCCCAGCCCTGAGGGGTCAACAGCGTGAAGAGCTGCGTCTGCTCCGGCATCATCTCGCGCGGCAGCACGCAGCCGCCGACCACCGCCAACACCAGTACGAGGACGCCGCCGAAGATCGCCACTTGCAATTCACTGCGCGCCACCGACGCGATCAAGAGTGCCAGCCCCATCGCCGCCAGTGACGTACACAGCACCACCGGCAGCAGCCAGGCGAGTTGTTCGGCCAGCGACCAGTGATCCGGCCCCCAGCGGATGCCGAACAGTCCGCGGCTGGCGATCAGCAAAAACAACGTCTGCCCGACCGACAGGGCGAAGCACGGCAACATCTTCCCTAAGAGGATGTGACCGCGCGTCAGCGGGGCGGTTTGCAGCCGCCGCAGCGTACCCTGGCGCCGCTCGGCGACGAACACCCAGCCGACGATGAGCACCAGAAAGAACACGAACATGACCACGAACATCGGCACCAGGTACTTGTAGTGCTCGCCGCCGTAGCGCAGCGGCCCGCTGCCTTCGCGGTCCTCGTAGTTCTTGACCTCGGCGCCCTCGCGCGCCTCCTCCGACGATTTCGTCAGCGACGCCCACGTCTTGCCGCGCAGATTGTACTTGCGAAACTGCTCCGCTAATGCCTTCTGCACGCCCTCGCCGACCTTCTCCTTGTACATCTGCGCATTCTTCGCGTCGCCGCCCGCCGCCATCTTGAGCATCTCGCCGAGCTTGATCTTCTCCCTGCCGAGCAGGATGAGCTGGAATTGCTTCGGCACCGGCAGGTTGACGTTGTCGCCCAGAAGCTGAATGAATTCCGGGTCGCTCAGCCGCTCGAAGGCCCGGCCGATCATCCACGGCAGGATGACGCGCAGCAGCGACACCTGCACCACCTGCTCGATGACCGCGGCCGTCGCCGGCTGTTTCTCGTCTTTGCACAATTGCACATCTACTTTGTCCAAATAGACGCCCTCGCGGTGAAACGGGTTGAGTCCGTCGGCCAGGAACGAGCAGCGGTTGATCTTGTCGGTGAAGCCCGGCTCGAAGATGAGAATGGCCGCCCGCTTGTGCTCGCGGATGAGGCGTTCGGCCTCCTCGCGGCTGTCGATGACCTCGACGCGAATGTCGGCCGTCTCGCCCAGGTCGCGCCGAACCACCCGCGACCACGTTTCGCCGGGGTGCAGTCCCGAGCCGCGGTCGAGGTCCACCAACGAGATGCGCAGGCGGTTGTCCGGCTTCTGTCCGAAGCTCTCGCCGACGAACAGCCCGAACACGATGATGAACAGCAGCGGCAGCACGAATAGCAGGATCAGCGCCACCGGATCGCGCAGCACCAGGCGCAGCTCCTTCTTCACCAGCGTCCAGACGATACCCATGTCGATGCCTCCGGCGCCATGCCACAAGCGGCTAATCGCGCGAGCTCGCGCCCGTCAGATGCAAAAAGATACGCTCCAGGTTCGTCTCTTCGATGTCGAGTCCGATCAGTTCGGCCCGCGCCTGCTGGAGCACGCGCATCAATTCCATGAGCGTCGCCTTGACGTCGCCGCACTCCAGCTCCAGCGGCCGGCCATCGCGCTCACTCAGCACGGCTCCGGGCAGTTCCTTGAGCCGTTCGCGCAGCCCCAGTGTCAACTCGGCAACGCGGAAGCGGAGGACGCCGGGCAGGATTTGCAGCAGACGCGGCAACGTATCGCACGCGGCCAGCCGGCCGCGATCCATGATGCCGATGCGACTGCATAGCGCCTGCACTTCCTCCATGTAATGACTGGTGTATACGAGTGTCATCCCTTCGCCGTTGAGGCGGCGCACTTCCTCGAAAATGTGGTTGCGCGACTGTGGATCGACGCCGACGGTCGGCTCGTCGAGCAGCAACAGACGCGGGCCGTGTACCAGGGCGATGCCGAGGTTGAGACGGCGTTTCATGCCGCCGGAGAACGTGCGCACGCGGTCGCCGGCCTTGTCCTCCAGGCCGATGGCCGACAGGATGTGCTCGACGCGACGGCGCAGCTCGGCGCCGCGGACGCCGTAGAGTTCGCCGAAGAAGTGCAAGTTTTCGAGGGCCGTCAGTTCGCCGTACAGGGCCAATTCCTGCGGCACGACGCCGATGAGGCGGCGCACCTCGCGGTCGTCCGGCACGATGGGCCGGCCCAGCAGGCGCACCTCGCCGCCATCGGCCGACGTCAGGCACGAGACGATCGACAGCAGCGTGGTCTTGCCCGCGCCGTTGGGACCGAGCAGGCCGAAAATCTCGCCCTCGTGGACCTCGAAGCGGACACGATCGAGGGCCACGGTCGATCCGTAGAGCTTGCTGACCTCGTGGACTTCGAGAAAGGCGGCCGTCATGGGTGGTCCGTTCCAGATGTTCTCCTGGTCGCGCCGACATCATAGCAGGGCGAGCGGAGGGCGTCAGCCCCTTGCGCGCCGAAGATGACCTTGACACGTCAGTCATTCTGTCTTAGACTGCGCTCAGACTTTATGTCTGAGGCAGGAGGGTTCATGGCACGAACTCCACAGGATGTCACCGATGCCGAGCTGGCGGTGCTCCAGCTACTCTGGGACGGCGGCCCGGCGACGATCCGCCAGTTGACCGACGCCCTGTATCCGGGCGGCGGCGCGGCGCAATATGGGACCGTGCAAAAGCTGCTTGACCGGCTGGAAGCCAAGGACTGCGTTCACCGCGACCGCACGGCCGCCGCGCACACCTTCGCCGCCGTCATCGCGCGGAGCGACCTCATCGGCCGGCGTTTGCAGGACATGGCCGAGAAGCTGTGCGGCGGTTCGCTGACGCCGCTGTTGACGCACCTCGTTCGCAATCGAAGCCTGTCGGCCCGTGAGCGGCGAGAGCTGCGCGACCTTATCGACGAACTGGATCAGAAGGGCAAAGGCAAAAAAGGGACACGCTGAGCAGGACTTGCCGTGGACGACTTGCCGAGCATCGCTGTGAGTAACGCCGTGGCCGCGACGATCCTGGCCGCGATCGCCCTCGCCGTCGGCGCGGTGTATCGCCGGCCGGCCGTGGTGCATGGGTTGTGGCTGCTCGTCTTGCTCAAATTGGTGACACCGCCGCTGGTGCATATCCCGGTCGCCTGGCCGACGGCGACGGAGCCGGCCAGGCTGGACCTCGCCCTTGTTGCCGAGGAACCGCCTGCCGCCACTGTGCCTCGTCCCGAGGAGGAACCGGCTGCGGTCGTCGTCCTCGCTCCGGCAGCCGAAAATGTTCCTCCGGCGAACGAACCCGCCGCCACGGTCGATCTCCCGACCGTTCCATCCTCGCCCCCGTCGCCCGATCCGCCGCTGTGGCCGCAATTGTTGTGGATCGTGTGGGGCGTCGGCTCGCTGGCCTGGTTCCTGCTGGCGCTGGAGAGACTGCATCGTTTTCGCCGCTTGCTCCGATTCGCCCAATCCGCCCCGGCGCCGTTGCAGGAGCGCGCTCGCGGCCTGGCTCGTTCGCTGGGTTTGTCCCGCTGTCCGCGCGTTCGCCTTCTGCCCGGCCGCATCGCGCCGATGCTCTGGGCCGTCGGCGGCCCGCCGCGCTTGCTCGTGCCAGTGGACCTGCTCGGCCTACTGAGCGACGAGCAGCTCGACACGCTGCTCGTGCATGAACTCGCCCACCTGCGCCGCCACGATCACTGGGTTCGCGTGCTGGAGTTCGTCGTCATGGGATTGTACTGGTGGCACCCCGTCGTTTGGTACGCCCGCCGCGAACTGCACGAGGCGGAGGAACAGTGCTGCGATGCCTGGGTCGTGTCCACGCTGCCCGGCGCCGGCCGCACTTATGCTTCGGCCCTGCTGGATACGCTCGATTTCCTGTCCACGGCCCAGCCCGCCGTACCGCCGTTGGCCAGCGGCCTGGGTCAAGTAGCCGATCTCAAAAGGAGGCTGACCATGATTATGCGTGGGACGACGCCGCGAGCGTTGAGCTGGCCCGGCTGCCTGGCCGTCGTTGTTCTGGGCCTGACCTTCCTGCCGATGCTGCCGGCGCTGCATGGGCAGCCGCCCAGTAAGGAGGAAGACACGGCGAAAACCGAGGTGGAGGAAGCCAAGGCGCGACTTGCGGCGGCCGAGGCAAAAGTGGAGGCGGTCAAGCAGAAAAACATCGTCCAGCTGATGAAGCAGTACAACGAGTTGCTTAAGGAGGGCAAGTACGCCGAGGCAGTGAACATCGCGGTGCGGCTCCAGGAGTTGGATCCTGAAAATCCGATGATCGCCGCCGCCATCAACCAGGCCATAATGCTACGCCGGGCTTCATCGTCCAAGGAGCTAATGAAAGCACTCACCATTAGCAGCCCAGGTAGGGTCGAGAAGAAAGCAACTTATCGCATTGAGATCACAGTTCCCGTCGAAGCGAGCATGAACGATAACGAGATCCTCGAGAGGATCAAGAAGGCTCTTCCGGAAAAGCTACGCCGCGAGATCGTTATTCGCCGCGTTCTTGTGCCGGAAAACTCCCTTGTCACCAAGCCACCGCAGTCAGAGTCCGAGAAACGCATCAACGATCTGGAAAAGAAGTTGGAGAAGGTGCTGCACGAATTGCACGAGCTGCGCAAACAGATGAAAGAACCGCGATCGGGGAGTTCGGGCACGAAACCGTCCTCTCCTACTACCACGACTCCGCGCGCCCATCCACCGATCGCTCCACAACCGCCGGGATCTGAGCCTCCGCCGCCGGTCGAAGGCGAGCGACTGCCTCCGAGCCGCAACGCGCCGGGATATCCGCAGTCCCCGCCGCCGTCCGGAGGCGCGGCACCGCCTTTGAACAATCCGTATTACGCTCCGACTATACCTCTGAAACCCCACAAACTTATGCAGCGGTGAACAGACAGAACCACTTGCGGCTTGGCGCGTCGCGCTAAGCCGCAAGCGGTTCCTGTTCGGCCCCCCGCCCTCCGCTACAATATCACTGGCGTTCATCAGCGGAGTTAAACTTTTGCCGCCAAATACCGCCTTGCACGGGAGGTCCATCATGCAAGCCGAGGAAATGTACCACCTGCTGCATAAACGTCCCTTCGAGCCGTTCCGCATCCATCTCAGCGACGGACGAGTATTCGACATTCGCTATCCGCACATGAACATGGTGGGCGTGACCTGGATTCACATCGGCGTGCTGGCCCCCGGTGATACCGACTCCGATCCGATCCCCGATCATACGGTCAAGGTCCCCTTGTCGCTCATCAGCAAGGTAGAACCGCTGCACAGCCTGCCGACACCTTCGGGTGGTCCGAAAACGTGAGGGAAGAGGTCCCATGCGTCCCCACGACGTTCTTCGGTTATTGCAACGCCAACCCTTCGAGCCTTTCCGTCTGTGCCTGGTGGATGGTGCGGCTTACGAGATCCGCCATCCAGACCAGGTGGTTGTGGACCGTTCCGTGGTGACCATCGCTGGGACTGTGGCCAATCTGCCGCTGCCTCTCGTGGAGCGCGATATAATCGTCTCCTTGCTGCACATTTCGCGTCTGGAGCCGATTGAGTCCGCCGCCATGCCGCCAGCGGCGGGGGCGTAAACGCACCAGCCGAGGCGGTCGCCTCGGCCGGTGACGGATCGGGGTGGAGAACATTACTTCTTCTCGGACTTTTTCTCGCCGGCGGCCGGAGCGGCGGCGGCAGCCTCGGCCCCTTCCTCGGCCGGCTTCTCTTCTTCCTTGGCCTTCTTGGCCTTCTTGGCGATCTTCAGCACGCGGACTTTCGGCAGGCCATACGGACTGCGGCCGTCCGTCCAGCGTTCGTCGTCTTGCAGCACCTTGATGCGCTCGCCCCGCGTCAGCACGTTGCGCGAACGCACCAGCTGATTCTTGCGACGCAGGCTCTTGTCGATGGACATGATTCAATCCGTCCCTTCACACGGGTCTCCAAAACGTAGCAGGTATGATAGAGGCGTCCGCTGACGTGGACAAGAGCGGACGCGACGGCGACAATAAGAAGGGGGTTCGTAAATAACTGCGAGCACACAGCACCATGCGCATTCAACTCGATTACGGCCGAACCGGACTGGAAGTCAATCTCCCCGACGACCGCATCGTCGGCCCCCTGAGCCATCCGGCCGGCGCCGCCGCTGGCCGAACCCGGAGCGCGCCATCGCCGACGCCCTGGATCATCCCATCGGCTCGCGGCCGCTGGCCGAGATCGCTCGCGGCCGCAAGAACGCCTGCATCCTCGTCTGCGACATCACCCGGCCAGTGCCCAACCGCCTCCTCCTGCCGCCGATGCTCCGCATCCTCGAAGAACAGGGCATCGCGCGGCAAGACATCCTCATCCTCGTCGCCACCGGCCTGCATCGCCCCAACGAGGGCGCCGAGCTGGACGAGCTGGTCGGCCCCGAGATCGCCGCGCGCTACCGCATCGAGAACCATCACGGCAAGGTCCGCGAGGAGCACGATTACCTCGGCACCACGCCCAACGGCGTGCCGGTCTGGCTCGATTCGCCGCTACCTCCGCGCCGACCTGAAGATCACGACCGGCCTGATCGAGCCGCACCTGATGGCCGGCTACAGCGGCGGCCGCAAGGTCATCTGCCCCGGCATCGCCGGCCTGGACACGGTCAAGGTCTGGCACGGCCCGCGCTTCCTCGAACACCCGCAGGCCGACTGCGGCATCGTCGAGGGCAACCCCGTCCACGAGGAGAACACGCGCATCGCCCTGATGGCCGGCTGCGACTTCATCGTCAACGTCTGCCTCGACGGCCAGCGCCGCATCACCTGGGTCGGCGCCGGCGACATGATCCGGGCCTGGCAGGAGGGCGTTCGCTTCGTCGAGCAGGTCGTCAAGGTGCCGGTGCCGGAGCCGCTCGACGTGGTCGTCACCAGCTGCGCCGGCTATCCGCTGGACACGACCTGGTATCAGGCGGTCAAGGGCCTGACGGGGGCACTGCCGATCGTCAAGCAGGGCGGCACGATCGTGCTGGCGGCCAGCCTGACCGAAGGACTGGGCAGCCCCGAGTTCCAGCAGGTCATGGCCGAGAACCCCGATTTGAAGCGCTTCAAGCAGCGCATTCTCGGCGAGGACTATTTCGTGATGGACCAGTGGCAGCTCGAGGAGTTGGCGAAGGTGGTCGAGCGCTGCCGGGTGAAGGTGGTCAGCCACGGCCTGTCGCCGGAGACGCTGCGGCGCTGCTACGTCGAGCCGGCCGACACGGTCGAGCAGGCCGTCGCCGACTGTCTCGCCGAGTACGGCCCGCAGGCGCGCGTGGCCGTCATTCCCAAGGGGCCATACGTCCTGCCTTATGTTGCCTGACCATCCGGGAGCAAGCGCGGAAATCAATGGCCCTCTACCGGAACGTTCGCGGAGGCCTGCGCCTCGATGGGCGGCTGGGATTCGCGCACGAAGATGAAGACGAGCGCTCCGCCGAGGAGGAGGACCAGCGCCCACTTGAACAGGGCGACGCGGCGCTGGAAGCGTCTCTCGACGCTGGGATCGAGCAACATGCTCTGCAAGAACGCGACGCGACGCGCGATGGTCGAGTGCTGCCAGGATTGCAGAAAGCCCGGCCGATCGCGGCTGATGCCGTTGATGAAGGCCACCTTCTCCAGAGCACGGATGAACGTGTTGATGCCGGTCGGACACAGTCCGCGACCGCACTGCGTCGGGTCCAGGCCATCCTCGTGACCGCGGCAATCCGATTGGAGACACGAAACGGTGCGGCAGCCGAACACATCGGCTTGGCGTTCGCAGCGTCGAGACAGGAAGCCGAACACCAGGAAGATGTAGCCGAGCAGGACACCGACTAGTGGCACAGCGGCGAGATACTTGTGGTTGCCCGCCTCCAGCAGACTGTCCCAGCCCTTGAACAGGTCGTTGACGAGCCAGCCCAGCACGATCACGCTCGCGGTCAGAAAGCCGAAATAGTACAGCATGTGGTGATGGCGGATGTGGCCGATTTCGTGGCCGAACACCGCCTCGACTTCCTCCGGCGTGAAGTCTTCCAGCAGCCGATCGGTGAATACGACGTAGCGAATCCAGGGCACGATGCCGATGACCATGGCGTTGCCCATGCCGTGGCGCGTGTTCCACACCAGGATGTTGCTCGAGCGGAAGCGCAAGCGCCGGGCCACGCCTTCGAGGCGCGTCCGCAGCGGCCCGGCCGGCAGCGGCTTCAAACCCAGAACCAGTCGCACAATCCACGGCATGGCCACGAACACCGCCAGCACCACGGCGATGCCGGCCACGTTGAGAACGCCCTGCCAGTCCTGGTTCGTGTCGGGAAAGAAGCGGAGCAGCTCCTTCTGGATCAGCAGCATCAACACGGGCAGGAACACCAGGGCCAATTTTTGCCGTAGCTGGAACAGCACATAGGCGGCGCGAGAGCCGAACACCGGCGGCGATCCGCGGCCGGGGCGTTCCAGCTCCAGCCACGTCCCCGCGTGTGCCTCGGCCCCGAGTAAGCGATGCGCCGCCTGATGCGAGGCGCGCTCGGCGTCGTAGAAGACGGCCCAGCCCAGCAACTGGCCGACCACGAACGGCGCCAGCACGAGCAATTCGGCCAGGGGCAGCGGCTGCGTCCCCCAGCGCCACAGCTCAGACACGGCCCAGCCCCAGCCGAAGACGAGCAGGGCCAGGACATAGAAGACGAACAGTCCGATTTGATGATGGAAGCGGCCGCGCTCATAGCGGTGCAGCAGGCGTTCGCGCAGCGATGGCTCCAGCGCCGGCGGACGATGGACGCGCCGGGACACACAGAAGGCGTGCAGGCCCGTCAACGCCACGGCCAGCCAGGTCGCGGCCACGCACCACCACGGCGACATCGGCCACGGCCAGGGCGGATCGGGCCAGGCATCCGCGTTGGGCACGCACACCAGCACCAGAAAGACCATGAGCAAGAACGGCATGGCGCACTCACCCTCGACCGCGGATCGGCAACGGGCGTCTCCTTTATTCTAACTTGCCGTCCCGCGCGGGCAAAGCCGGCTCTCGCGCCGCGGCTCGGGGTACGAAAAAACGCCCGTCGCGGCAGGGGCATCCGTCCCCGCCGCGACGGGCGTGTTCGCCGTTTTCGGCCGCTTATTCGCCGCCGTCCCCGGCACTGGCGCCGGCGTCCGCCGATGCCGCCGGTGCCGCCGCATCGAGGATCGGCGCCTCTTCGGCCGAGGAACCTGATTCCGGCTGGCCTTCCTCGTCGCCGAAGGAGTCGCTGGCCAGAGCCCCCGCCACTCGGTTGACGAGGGCGGCGGAGAGGCCGGAACTGCTCAGCCGCCACGAACCGGCCGATCCTTTCCAACCGCTCGCGCCGAAGACAAGGGCGCCCTGGCTGGCCGACGCATTCAACATCCCGTCGAAGGGCGTGCCATGAGCGCCCACGAAGGAGTCCTGCGGCGTTCCGATGGGGGCCAGGGTGAAGACCGAGAGGTTGTTCGTCGCGGCCGAGCTACCGGATGAGCCGGCGGTCGAGGTGCCGACCGGCGCGTTCGTCGTGGTAGCGAGGACCACACTCACAACCGGACTGCTGCCCAGGCTCGTGCCATCGCTCGCAGCAGAAAGGACGCGGGGGTGGCCTACCGGATGGCCGGTCGTTCCCCCTGTCGGCGTGCTCGTCGGCGTGGTCGTCCCGGTCGTCGAAGAGGTCGAGGGTCCGCCCAGCAGCGAGACAATCGCGCTCACGTTCGGACTGCCAAGGCCAGTCGCCAGGTCATAGCCCTTGGCGGCGCTGTAGCCGTTGGAGCCGCTTGTGATGTCGTGGAAATCACTGCTGTACGCGCCCGAGGTACTCGTGTATTTGGCTTCGCCGCTGCTGTTATAGACGCCATACAGGGTGCTCTCCACCGTCGCCGTACTAAGGGAGCCGTGACCGTTGGCGGCGGACTGTTGATCGGCCAGGGCGACGATGCCGGCCCAGGACGGCGCGCCCACGCTGGTCCCGCCCACGTAACCCCAACCGGGTTCCTGGTAGGAATCGTAGATGGACACGCCCGTGCTGGGGTTGGCGTCAAAGGCCACGTCCGGGCTCGTGCGCGCGTTGTATTGCTGCGCCACCGGAATGCTGCTCTGGAACGAGGGAGCGCTTTCGTAGGAGCTGATGCCGCCGCCGCCGCCCGTATAGCCATAGGACCAGGAAAAACCGGTGTTCCAGGCCGACTCGCTGGAAATGTTGTTCGTGCTGCTATTGAGCTTTAAGGTGGTGCCGCCCACCGCGAGCACATCCGGCGAGGATGCCGGCCACTCCGGACCCATGTAGGCACTGCTGTCGCCCGCCGACGCCACAAACGTCACGCCCGGATTGCTGCCGTTCGGGTTCGTGCTGCTTTTCGGCTGGAAGTAGGAGTCGTAATTGGTCTCGCCGGCAAACTCGCTCCCGCCCCAGCTCAACGATACGACATTGACACTCGCCATCGTGGAAGCCGTATGCACCGCCGTCATCAAATCGCTCAAGCTGCTGGAATTGGCTTCCACAAGCACGATGTTGGCGCCCGGCGCCATGGCATGCGCCCACTCGGCGTCGAGGGACTCTTCAAGCTCCCAGCCCCCGGTGGGATCGGCCGAAGGCAGGTTCGTCGAGGAGCCGGACTGGTTGACAACGCTGAGCTTGGCGGGGGATAAACCGTACATCTGATCGAACGTGGCCAGATCGCTGGCGATGTTCGGATCGTTGTAGGCATCCACGATGGCGATGGTCTGACCGGCACCGTTGGTAGCCTTCGTACCCGTTGCGGGGTTGAGGAGCGAACTGAGGCCGTAAGCCTGCTGGAGCTGCTGTGGTGTGTAGCCGGAGAAGGTAGTGGTTGCCGACGGCGTAACCGAGACGTTGGTCTGGGCCGTCCAGCTACTCGCCGCCGGTGCCGCGTCGGGCGTCACGGTGCTGGCCGACAACAACGCCCGCGTCTCCAGTTCCTCGACTTGGAGCCGCACGCGCCGCTGCTGTCGTATGGGCTTATAGGTCTCGCTAGGAGACAAGAATTTCCTGAGTTGGCGACGCCATGTCGCGTGTGCGCCTGTGAACACGTCTGTTCCTCCGTGGATGCCGAGGCGAACAACTGCTGAGTTGTTACGGATAAACCAATGTTATTTTGTTGGGCACCATCCGGGATGTAAAGGGAAAAATCACTCGATGGGATTTTTTTAAGACTTTCGCCGGAAAACGAACCGCTGCCCGAGGGCGAGCCTCTCACGCCTATGGCGAGGCGGCCGTCGCCTCGTACAATTGGCTGCGCCAGCGGACTGGGGCAGGCCGGTGAACGCGGAGGGATGGACGAATGAACCCAGGTCGGCGGCGGTGGCTTCTGAGGTTGGCCGCGGTGCTTGTTCTCGCCCTCATCGGGTTGCTGTGGGCCGTGAGGCAGGGGGCGTCGGACCTCGTCATCGAAAACCGCTCCGAGCAGACGATCGCCCACCTGAAGGTCACTCTCGCCGGCCAAACGCACACGTTCCGCGACGTGCGGACAGGGTCCGAGGTGACGGCGCCGTGTCGGGCCGGCAACGGCGATCACTTCTCTCTGGACGGCCAACTCGCGGACGGTACGCGCATCCGGGCTGACGGCGTACTCCGCGACAGCACCCATTTCCTCGTGTTGCCGGGCGGGGGAGTCACGTTCCGCCCCAAAAGCAAGAACGCGCCCTGACAGCTCCCGTTCGCCCATTACTCCTGAAGGGGCGCGGGCAAATCCGCACGTCCTCGATACGCCGAGGCGTCCATCGGGCCTTCCGGCATCTCGATGTATCCGCCGCCCACCTTGGCGAACGCCCACACCAGGGCGTTCCAGGCCTGTCGCAGCCCCGTGTCGGCGTTGCCCCAGGTGACGAAGACCAGTCGTTCCGCCTCGCGCCGCACCGTCACCATGCCCTGTGGCGTGCGCAACCGCAACTCGCGCCAGTCCTCGCCGGGCAGTTCGTCGGGGAATGCCAGTTGACCGTCGATCATCCCCATTTGCAGGGGGAAACCGCGACCGCCAAGAAAATCGCGCACGGCGGGAAACGGGGGGATCGCCTTGCCGGCGAACGAGATACCTTGTTCCATGCCCATCGCGGGACGCTCCTTGGGTATCAGAGACGGAAAAGGCTACGGGCGTTGTCCTCGAAGACCATCGGATGATGCAGTTCGGGGATGGCGGCGGCAAGGAAGGAGCGATACGCCGCCATCGGCGCCAGCGGCCAATCGCTGCCGTAGAGGAAGCGGTTGGGCCGCTCGGCGTAGCGGAAGGCGCGGCGAACGTCCTGCTGCGCCTCCTGCAACGTCTCGCGCCGCTCCTCGTTGGTGAATGCCTCGTCGTCGCCGACGGCCAGGCCGGACAGGTCGGCCCAGACGTTGACGTTTTTGTAGACGACCTCGGCGGCGTCCGTCAGCCACGGGTTGCCGAGGTGGGCCAGCACGAACTTCACGCGCGGATGATCGACGGCCACGTCATCGACCAGCAGCGGCTGGGCGTAGCGCAGCTTGGCCAGGGAGAATACGTATCTCCCGTGTGAAAAATGACCGGCAGTTGATAGCGTTCGGCCAGCTCGTAGTAAGGACGATAGCCGGGGTGGTCGGGCGGATAGTGCAGGTAGCCGAGGTACGCCTTGAGAGCGCGGACCTGCTTGGCGGCCAGAACGGCTTCGACGCGGCGGAGGTGGTCGGCGTCGGCGCGAACCGGATCGGCGACGCCGATGGCGGACAGTCCGGGCACGGCACGGGCGAGGGCGAGGGTGTCGGCCACGCCGAGCGGATCGTCCGGCCCAGCGTTCCAGCAGCCCATCGCCAGGGCGTGCGTCGCTCCCGCCGTCTGCATCTCGCGCCGCAGGGCGGCGGCTCGCACCTCGGGCGCGGCGTCGAGCAAGGGGTTCAAGTGGCCGACCCCCGGCAGTCGCGGCGCTACGACGTGGATGTGCGTGTCGATCATAAAAAGTTCTGAGTTCTGAGTTCTGAGTTCTGAGTTCTGTATCTTTCACTCAGAACTCAGAACTCAGAACTCTTCAAAGAGGGCAAGGCTGGCGGTGAAGCCGTGGATGAAGTTGTGTCCGCCGACTGGACCGAGTTCGCCCTGGGCGAAGAAGCCGGCCAGCGGAATGTCGCCGGCCTCGGCGCGGACGGCGCGAGCATCATGGTGCGGCTCGGCGAACAGGCGCGTACCGCGGCCGTTGCAGCTGAACAGCAGAGCGCCGCCCGGTTTGTGGTCGTGGGCGCTCAGGTCCAGGCGCAGCAGAGCGTGCAAGTCCTCGTCGGCCGTCTCCGCGTCGCGGACATGGAACTGCACGGTCTGGCCAACGCGAACGCGGTCAGTGATCGCCAGGGCGCCGGTCTCGCGCTCCAGGGCGAGGACGTTGCGGACCAGGAAATCGCCGCGCTGAAAGTCGCCCTGGTACTCGTTGAGGACGCGGCCGACGTGCAAACCCTGCTGGAACAGCCGTTGTTCCTCGGCGCTCAGTGTCGGCCACAACTCTTGCAGAAGCGCCAGCGGCGTCTTGCCGCCCAGTTCCAGAATGAGGTTGTCCTTGGCGCGCGTGATGACCAGGGGCCGGCCAATGGGACGGCAGCCCTGCGAGACGATCGAGCGCAGACCGAGCGGTCCTTGCAGCAGCACGCCGACGGCGCCCTGGTCCTTGACCGCGTCCTGGAACAGCAACCGGCACTGGCCGGGGGCGTGAATGCCGCTGGCCATGCCGCCCAGCACGCGCAAGCCCGGCGAATCCTCGTTGACCCGCCGCAACAACAGGTCGATGGGGAAGGTGAACGGATCGCCCAGCAGCAGGACGGCGGCGTTGGCGGCGTCAGCGCCGGTCAGCTCGTCGGGCCAGCCGAACAGGCTGGGACCGTCGGCGGTGCGCTCCAGCACGAGATGGAACGCTCCCATCGTCACCGGCCGCGCCCAGCGGCTGGCCCACAGGCTCATGGCCGGGCCTTGCTCGACCTCGCGGTCGTTGCCGATGACCGATTCGGCGACGCAACCGAGCAAACAGCGCGGGCCGAGGCGCTGGTACACGCCGCGGGCGATGTCGTCGGCGGCGCGGGCGTGAAGGGGCGAGAAAAAGAGGATGGCCAGGTCCACGTCGCCACTCAGGCGAGCGCGGACCTGTTCGCAGACTTCCTCCACCGCCCGGAGAGTCGGCTCAGCCGTGGAGAGCGCGGCGGCGAACGGCATGGGCAACCTCCCTCGTTTCGACTAGCGGCAGCCGGGTGGACGGTGGAGGGAAAAGACATACTTCTCCCTCCGTCCTCCACCCGTTACAGGGCGCGTTCCAGGACCGGGAAACTCGCCTGCCGCTGAAAATATTGTTTGTAGAAGCGGAACAGATGGCTCGCATCCGAAGGCACCTGCGCCGCGAACGTCTCGACGTCGGTGTCGCGCAGCTTGTACGCCGCATAACCGAGCAAATCCAGGGCCAGCGCATGCGTATCGCGGCCCTCGGCGGCCAGGAAGCTGAACAGGCCATTGAGACGCTTGGTCTGCATTCCCTCCGTCCCGAACGACCCCAGCCGGAAACACGGCATGGCCGCATCGACCTGCATGGGGTCGGCGTAGGCGGGATCGGCGACGAGCAGACCGACGGCCAGCGCCGCGCCGGTGCGGCTGCGCAAGACGAACACGGAATCGGCCGGAAAATACGGGTTGTGGAACAAATACCGCTCCACGGCCGGCCGATCGTGCAGCCGCAGGACGTTCGCCCCGAACGTCAGGATGGCCGGGACGTCGTCGGGCGTCGCCGGCTCGATGGTGCTGCTGGGGCGAGCCATGGGCGTCGGCATCTCCACGATGTCGAGAACGAAGTTGACCATGTCGCGGCGAGCTTGGAAGCCGTTCTTCCGAAAGAATTCCAGCGGCGCCGTCCAGTCCGCGCGGTAGGCGGCGAAGGCTTGTGATAATCCGCGTTCCTTCATCGTCTGGAGTACGCGGTCGAAGAGCGGCTGCGCCGCCGCTTCGTGGCCCTTGCGACACCACGGATAGTTGACGCGACCGTTGGCGTGGAAGCCGGCATAGGCCACCGGCCGACCGGCGGCCAGGGCGACGAAGCGCGTGGACGGATCGTAGTCCGCGGCGCGGGCGCGGCGGCGGACCTCGTCCAGCGTCGCCGCCTTGAACTTGGGCAGATCGCCGGCCGCCTCGTTGTAAATGCTCACCTGGGCCGCGTCGTCGCCGGCCTGGTACGTGCGGATCTCCATCAAACGCGCTCCTCTCCGGCAGCCGCTACGATCGCTGCCTCTCTCCGGTCTCCTCTCTTTCCGCGGCGATGCGGTCCTGGACACGGCGAGGCAGTTGCGAGTTAACCGTCCGGGTCCGGCACGGTTGTGTACCGAGGCGCGGGCGGGTGGGGGTAGTTATTGTACAACCCGTCCAGGAATGCGGGAGGGGCGGTTCCTTTCCGAGCCGGAAGCGTAAGCGAAAAGTGCTCTTCGCTTACGCTTCCGGCTCGGATAAAACTGACGGTCGTGGTATAATGAGAACGGGGCTGGTCCTCTGCAGTTCCAGGGAGGTCCCGGACAATGATGCGCGGTTCGCTGGCCGGGGTTGTGGTTGTGATGGTCCTGCCGGTCGGGACGATGCTTCGAGCGGCCGAAACGGATGCCGTGCAGCGCGGCCGCAAAGCGCTTCTGGAGAAATGCTACGCCCCTCCCACCATGACGCGCCGTGCTTACGACGAGGTGTGGAAGCAGTGGGGGCTGAAGGAGAAGCCGGCCGCGGACGACTACGATCGCCTGTACCGCGAACGCTACGGCCTGCACGAGGCGCCTTATCCCAACGGCGGCCTGCCGATGGGTCTGCGGCCTGCGTCCCTGCCTTTCGGCCTGGGCAAGGGCATCGCCATGGATTGCATGGTCTGCCACGCCGGCTCTCTCGCCGGCAAGTCCTACGTCGGCCTGGGCAACGCGACCCTCGACTACCAGGCGTTTTACGAGGAAATGTCCGCCGCCGACGGCCGTGCTCCCCGCACGCCCTTCCGCTTCTGCAACGTCCGCGGCACCAACGAGGCCGGAGCGATGGCCGTCTACCTGCTCGGCTACCGCGAGCCGAACCTCGACCGCCGTTTTCAACGCCTCGACCTCGGCCTGCAAGACGATCTGTGCGAAGACGTGCCCGCCTGGTGGCTGCTCAAAAAGAAAAAGACCATGTATCAAACCGGCGGCGCCGACGCTCGCTCCGTCCGTTCGCTCATGCAGTTCATGATGAGTCCGCTCAACTCCGCCTTGGACATCTACAAGGCGGAGGGCCACTTCAAGGACATCCGCGCCTTCCTGTTGACGCTGACGCCGCCGAAATACCCGCTGTCGATCGATCGTCGCCTGGCCGACCGCGGCGAGGAGCTGTTTCGGACCAACTGCGCCCACTGCCACGGCACCTACGGCGAGAAATGGACCTATCCGAACAAGGTCGTTTCCATCGACAAGATTGGCACCGACCGCCACCGCTTCGACGGCATCACGTCCAAGTTCGGCGACTACTACGCCCGCAGCTGGTTCAACCAGGACTATCCCATTCGGCAGACTGAGGGCTACCAGGCGCCGCCGCTGGACGGCGTCTGGGCGACCGCTCCCTACTTCCACAACGGCTCGGCGCCGACTGTCTATCACGTCCTCAACTCGAAGGCCCGGCCAAAGATTTTCACGCGCTCCTATCGCACCGACCTCGACGCCTACGACACCGAGAAACTCGGCTGGAAGGTCGAGGTGCTGTCCCGCTCTCCCGACCCCAAGGGACTGCCGCCAATCGAGTATCGCAAGATTTACGACACGACGCGCCCCGGTCGCGGCAACGGCGGGCACACTTACGGCGACCAGCTGAGCGACGACGAGCGCATGGCAGTGATTGAGTATCTGAAAACGCTGTGATAAAGCGCCGTTTACAAGCCCGGAGCGCCAGCGACGGGTCGCAGTCGCAGCGACCTGTCGCTGGCGCTCCGGGCTTGTAAACGGCGTCGTCCCGGCAAATATTTGTGGCGGACTGTCTCCCCGCGCGGAAACTATAAGGGGCCGCCCACGCGGCGAGGAGACAGCGCGCATGAGAGAACACCCCTTACACGCGGCCGTCCGGCACATCCGCGGTCTGGCCGCCATCCCATCTGACGGTGAAACGAGCGATCAGGAACTCTTGCGGCGCTTCACGAGCCGGCACGACGAGACCGCGTTCGCGGCGTTGATGCGGCGGCACGAGCCGATGGTGCGGGGAGTCGCTCGTCGATTGCTCGGACAGGAATCCAACGTCGATGACGTTTTCCAGACGGTATTTCTGGTCCTGGCGTGCAAGGCGCACTCCGTTCGCAAGCATCGGTCTCTGGCCGGCTGGCTTTACGGCATCGCCTGGCGTACTGCCCTGCGCGCCCGCCGCGACGCGGCGAGACGGAAGGACCGCGAGGGCAGGGCAGTCGCACGAGAGCCGAGCGACACCGCCCGCGATTCCGCCTGGCGAGAGCTGTGCGCGGTGCTCGATACGGAATTGTACCGACTGCCCGAGAGCGAACGGTCGGCCCTGGTGCTGTGCTATCTGCAAGGGCGTACGCGAGACGAGGCCGCTCACCAGCTCGATCTGTCCGTGCGTACGCTCGACCGCCGACTCCAGTGCGGACGCGAACGGCTGCGTCTGCAGCTCGCTCGTCGAGGAATTACCTTGTCCGCCGCCTTGCTGGCACTCGGGCTGACGCGGGGCATCGCCGGGGCGACAACCACGGCGAAGCTGGGGACGATCACGGCCAGGGCCGCGGCCAATATTCTCAGCGGGCGACAGGCGGTTGCGCCCGAGGTTTCGCGGGAAGTCGTCGCCCTGATGAAAGGAGTGCTGCAAAACATGCTACAGACACGGATCAAGTTCGTCGCCGTCTCGTTCCTAGCGTTGACTCTGCTGGGGACCGCCGCAGGTGTTCTCGCCTTCCGGGCGGCGGCGCAGGACACGGCGACGCCCGGTCAACAACCTTCGCCGCCCGCTGCCGTGCGCACCGACGATCCGAAATCTGCCGAGCCGGCGCCGGTCCCCTACGCCATCCTTTTGATTGAGGATGCGGAACCTCGTTTGTTGCCCGACGCCCGGCAGGCCATTGTTCCGCGGGAGAGCAACCCTTCCGCCTATCGGCAGAGGCAAGCCTTCCTTCTCCCAAGCCGCTCGACGATTCGGGCCGCCCTGCGGAGAGATGAGGTCAAACGCCTGGAGATGCTCAAGGGAAAGACAAATCTCGCGAGCTGGCTGGAACGGCACATCAAGGCGGTTCTCCTGGAGAATACGGGCTTGCTGCACGTTTACTTCGTCGGCGAAGGTAGTCTGGAGGAAAGGGTGATCCTCATCAATGCACTTGTCTCGTCGTACATGGATGAGTTTGTCTATGAGGAAAAGAGGGCGAAGGAGACACGATTGGTGGAGATGGAAAAAGTACTCGAAATCAGCGAAGGGCGCCTGAAAGAGAAACGAGCCAAGCTCTTGCAGATGTCCCGAATTCGACCGGGCACCTCCTCTTCCCTTCAGCGGCAACTCGCCCGCGAAGACCTTTCTCAATTCCGCAAGGAGTTAATGCGGGTGAGCCTGGCGAAAGTCGCAGCCGAAGCGCGTCTCCAGCACCGCAAGAGGGAGGCCGGAGAAGGAGTCGGCAAGGCGGCCTTCGCCGAACTGAACGAAGAAATCGCCGTCCTGGCGGCGCAGGAGAAGCTGCTGGAAGCGCGGACGCAAAAGATGATCTCTTCTCTGGCAAAGCAGGAGGATCTCATCACCGACGCCGAAGCGGACGAGAGAGAGCGACTGCGATCACTACGCGAAGAGATCGCCGCCGAGGAGGAATTCAACAAGGATCTGGCGAGGCGGGTAAGGAGCTACCAGGTGGAATTGCGGGCCGCGCCGCGAGTTCGCATTTTGCAGCGAGCGGAGGCCGGCCCGAAAGAGAAGTGAGGAGATCAATCTCCTGAGCAGGGGGCTGACGCCCCCCCGCTCAGGAGGTTGCGGTCAGTTCGCGGTTGCACAAGATCGTGTAGCCGCGATGCTGCATCGCTCCGACATGCTCGAACGTCTCCATCATCCACTCCGCGACTTCGTTGGGCTGCTTCGTCACTAGATAAAAGCGGCCGTCCGCCTTCAGCAGTGTACCCGCACGTTCGATAAACAGGCGAGCGATCGCGCTGTTGGCGTAGTAGGGGGGATTGGCCAGCACGACGTCAAAGTGCTTCTCG
The DNA here is from genome assembly GCA_963849325.1 of uncultured Planctomycetota bacterium. GTDB lineage: Bacteria > Planctomycetota > Planctomycetia > Gemmatales > Gemmataceae > JAJPHU01. The sequence goes on from CAWKHF010000002.1 coordinate 301,461, forward strand.
TTGAAGCCGTCCACCCGGCTCGACGCCACGGCCTGGAACGCGGCGACGCCGTTTTCGCGTGCATTGATGTCGGCCAGGGCGACGGCGCGGACGTTGCTATCGACAAAGGTGATGTGTCCTTCCGCCCCGGCGTGCTGCGCGGCGAAGATACCGTTGGTGCCGCAGCCGCAGCCGATGTCCAGGACGCGATCGCCGGGCCGCACGTCCATCGTCTCCGCCAGCGCCCGTGCTCCGTTGTCGAAGCGGCCGTAGGAGAAGACGCCGGGACGCGACAGGAACCGGCACGACGGCCCGCCGCCAACGCGGGCCTGGAAGGCGACTTCATGCCGGCGCCGCGGCCGATCGCCTTCGCGCTGGCACCACAGGACCGTATCGCTCCCGAGATTCGGGGCGTGGACGCGGCCGAAGATCTTCTTGAGCAGGGCCGGGAAAAACGGGTCCGCCTCGTAGGGCGACCAGACGACGAGGGTGCCGTGCGGCCGGAGGACGTGGAACGCTTGCTCGATCATGTCGATCTTCAGCTCGCGTTCGCCGCGGCGCGGCGGCAGATAGAGCACCGTTTGAAAATCGGCCGGCAGATCCCACAGGTCCGCCGCCGTCACTACTTGCGCCGGACATTGCCGCTCGGTTAACTCCGCTTGCAGCCTTTCGGCCTGATGCAGATCCATCTGGTAGCAGACGGCCTCGATGCCGTTCAGAGCGTTCAGGCAGTGGGCCGTCTCGGCGGGCGAGCCGAGCACGACGGCCAACGGCGGACGCGCCTTGGCGCGCACCAGGTCCGGCACGGTTCGCTGGCTTCAGCGGCGCCTCTTTCTGTCTCCGGGACATGCTGCCCTCCGCGCTCGTCCTTCAAATCCGCATCTCGACCACGGCCTGCCAGCGGCCGCCCGGCGACAGCACCTGCCAACCGGCATCGACGCCGCGGGCTTGCAGGTTGATGGCGTCGCTGACGCAGGTGTACGGTTCGACGCAGAACGCCTGCCGGTGCGGCGGTGTGAAAACGACCAATTCGCGGAACTCCGGCCCGGCGCAGAGACGCAGCGTCGTCCCGGTCGCTCCCTCCAGCGCCGCCCGTTCCGGCATCTTCCCTGTCGCCGGCGGCAGGTCGGTCAGCACCGTATCGACGCTCAACTCGCCGAAGCGCCGCGGCCGGTTGAGATCGCAGGACACATCGACCGGCCGCCGTTCGCCGGTCGGCAGCGAGTCCTCCAGTTTCCACACGGAGCGCGCTGGCACCGTCAACCGGCACTCGTCCGCCGTGCCGGTCGAGGTGAACGGCATGCGGAAGTAGGGATGATAACCCAATCCGAATGGCATCCCTACGCGATCCGGATTGTACACTTCTGCCTCCAGGCGCAGCGAACCGGCGCCAAGCCGATAGGTGAGCCGAATTTCGTGGTCTGTCGGCCAAAGCGACCGGCTGTCGGGCGCATCCTGGGAGCAGCGGAACACTCCCGTAATCCAGGCGCTCGTTGCGTCGGACCCCTGGTCCACGACACGCCAGGGGTGATGGCAGGCGAAGCCGTGGATGGTGTTCTTCTTCGCCGGATCGTTCAACGGCAGCTGATAGGCGTGTCCGTCCCAGATGAAGCGGCCATCGCGGATGCGGTTGGGGAAGGGGAACAGCACCGGGATGCCGCTGCGCAGTCGGTCGGCCGTCTTGGAAGAGGTCGGGGGTCTGGTACAGCAGTTCCAGCGACTGGCCGCCGCGCCGCACCTGCCAGCGATAACAGTTGAAACCGAGCGCCGGCCAGACCTCGGCCTGGCCGCCCGCGCCATCCTCCAGGACGTATACCGTCGCGTCGAGGCTGCGGACGTCGGGATGGGGCCGGGCATGAACGGCGAAGGACATGGAAAACGTCTCCCCATTTCGGGCGATACCTCGTATCGTAGACGCGGCGCGGAACTTGTCGAGGCAAGCGGTCGCCGACAGCCCGACGCTTGTCAAGCGTCCCGCACTCGGCTACCATGAGGCATGGTATTACAAAGTATGTCTTTTTTGAGGGCGTCTCCATGACGAAGCGACGCGCGGCGGGTGCGTGGATGGTCGGGACGGCAGTGGTACTGGCAGGAGGTCTGTGCGGCTGCGCCGCTCGACGCCGGCGTGGCTGGGCCGTGGCGGGCCGCCGCACGTCGTCGTCACCATCCCGGCCCTGGACAATTTCGTCCGCAACGTCGGCGGCGATCACGTCGGTGTCGTCTGCCTGTGTACGAACAAGGGGCCGCACCACTACGAGTACAATCCGCAGGACGCCATGGTCCTGCGCGACGCCGACCTGTTCTTCGCCATCGGTCTGACGCTCGACGACAAGTTCGCCGATCCGATGCAGGTCGAGAGCCACAACGCCCGCCTGCGCTACGTCAAGCTCGGCGAGCGCCTGCCGGAGAAGCTGCTTCGCAAGGGCGAAGAACATGAGGACAAGGAGGAGGCCAAACACGAGCACGGCCACGAACACGGCGAACACGACCCGCATGTCTGGCTCGGCATCGAGCAAGCCATCGCCCTGGTTGAGATGATCCGCGACGAGCTGAAAGCCGTCGATACTAACGCCAGCCACGCCGACGACTACGACAAGAACGCCGCCGCCTACATCAAAAAGCTGAAGGATCTGCACGCCTACGGCAAGGACAAGTTCAAGGACAAGAAGGACCGCAATCTCATCGCCTTCCACGAATCGCTGGGCTACTTCGCCCAAAGTTTCGGCCTGACCATCGTGGACGCCATCGAGGTGGCGCCCGGCCACGAGCCGCCTCCGGGGCACCTGACGAAGCTGGTCGAGAAGTGCAAGGAGAAAAACGTCCGCATCATCGCCGTCGAACCGCAGTACCCCAAGGGCACGTCGGCGGAAGTGCTGCAAAAAGAGGTGAAGGGTCTGGAGTTCGTGGTGGTCGATCCGCTGGAGACGGTCGAGCGCGCGGACCTCAAGGAAGATGAAAAGGAGTTGAAGAGTAAGGATTGGTACAAGGACAAAATGAAGCAGAACATCGACGCCCTGGCGAAGGGCTTGCCATGACTCCCGACCTGGTGACCATCAAGGATCTGCGCGTCACGCTGGGCGGCAACCCGATCTTGCGGGGCGTCAACGCGGCGCTGGCGCGGCGCAGCATCACGGCGCTGATCGGTCTCAATGGGGCCGGCAAAAGCACGCTGCTGCGGGCGCTGGTCAAGGAAGTGCCGTACACCGGCCGCATCGAGTTCCACTGCGGCCACGACCACAGTCGGCCCAACCCCGACCACGTCGGCTACGTGCCGCAGAAGCTGCGCATCGAGGCCAACCTGCCGCTGACCGTGTACGACCTGTTCGGCATGGCCCTGCAGCGCCGTCCGCTGTTCCTCGGCGCCAGCCGGCGCGTGCGCGAGCGCATGATGCATCTGCTCGGGCGCGTCAATGCGTTGGAGCTACTGCACAAGCCGGTGGAGAAGCTGTCGGGCGGCGAACTTCAGCGCGTGCTCCTGGCCCTGGCGATGGAGCCGCACCCGGAACTGCTGCTGCTCGACGAGCCGGCCGCCGGCATCGACTTCAAGGAAGGAGAGAAGTTCTACGACCTGATCGCCAGCCTCAACCGCGAGACGGGGGCGACGATCCTGCTGGTGTCGCACGATACGAACGTGGTGGACCGCATGGCCCATCACGTTCTCTGTCTGAAGGATGGCCGCATCGCCTGCCAGGGTCCGCCGCGCGAGATCATCAGCGAGGCGATGCTCGAACAAATCTTCGGCAGCCGCAAGGGTTTTTACGACCACCATCACCCCCATCCGCATCCCGAGACGTGAATGTCCGCGAGCGACTGTTCACAAGTCCGCGTCGGTGAGGCCGGCTTCCCGCATGATGCTTCGCTGCGTGCCGGCCTTGAGGGGTCGCGCGTATGGATCGGCACGGGGATCGGTCTTCGCGCTCCTGCCCGGTTGTAGATGTGGTGACTGCCGCGAATCCGAGCGAGCGTCCAGCCGTGGCGCTCCAACACGCGGCACATCTCCAGGCCGCTGACGTGTTTCATACTTCCAAGACCTCGGTGCGGCCGCCGGGTTCGTTGTTCGACTCTTCAACCGGCATGTCCTGCATCACCTCCAACACGCCCTCCAGCGCCTCCCGAATATTGGCCCGTACTTCCTCCAGGGTTTCGCCTTCGGAGACGCAGCCAGGGAAGCCGGGCACTTCCGCCCAAAAACCGCCCTCTTCCGCATCGTGGATAATGACTTTGAGCTTCATGGGACTTTCCTCCAGGTAGCCTGCGTTTAGCATACCGCGCCTGCCGGCTTCGGCGCAGTACACGACAGTTTTCTTTGTCAACCCGTGAGAAATCCGCGCTGCCGTGGCATCATAAGAGAGAAGCGACCTCCGAGGGCCACGCATGCGGACGATGGATCCGACGCTCCTGGGACGGCTGTACCGCCGGCACGCGCCGGCCCTGCGCCTTTACGCCCGCCAATGGGGCGGCGGCGCGGAAGACCTCGTGCAAGAAGCGTTCATCCGTCTCTCGCGGCAGACGCCGCCGCCGGAGCAGGTGCTGCCCTGGATGTACCGCGTGGTGCGCAATGAGGCGCGGATCGCTCACCGCAGCGCCTCGCGCCGTCGCCGCCGCGAGCAACGCGCCAGCGCGCCCGAGGCATGGTTCAGCACGGCCGAGGACCGCCTGGACGCCGGCGAGGCGACGCGCCTGCTGGCGGAACTGCCGCTGGAGTTGCGTGAGGTGATCGTCGCCCGCCTGTGGGGCGGTCTGACGTTCGAGGAAATCGCCCGGTTGATTGGCTGTTCGCTGCCGACGGCGCACCGCCGCTATCACACGGGACTGACACAACTGCGCGAGAGGCTGGAAGGTTCATGGACCAACACCCCCACCGCCCCGACGAACTGAGTGAGCTGGAGCGCCGCCTGTCCGCCTGGGCGCCGGCCGATGCTGGCCTGAACGCCGATGCCGTGCTGTTCGCCGCCGGTCGCGCCTCCGCTCGTCCCGGCCTGTCCCGCTTCGTCTGGCCGGCGCTGACGACGTGTATGACCCTACTGGCCCTTGTCCTGGGTGTCTGTCTGATCGCCGAGCGAAGCGAGCGCCTGGACCTCGCTCGGCAACTCCGTCCCCAACCTTCCGTCCCCGCACCGCCCGCGCCTTCTCTCGACGTTGACCGGGTGGAGAGGCCAAGCCCGGACGAACCGCCGCCGGATAGTTACCTCGCCAGCCACCGAGCGCTCGAGAAGGGACTCGACGCCTGGCCGATCCAGGCCGTGGTTCGCGTCGAAACATCCGGCCCACTGCGGCCCAGTCCCGCCGTCCTCCAGGCCGGACATCGGGACGTTCTGCTCGATCCATAAATCCTCTGTTTTCGCTTCAGGAGATTGGAACGATGAAACGGTTGCGCCGATGGTCCGCCCTCGCCGGGTTGTTCCTGTTCGCCGGATCGCTCGCCGCCCTGCGCGGACAGACGCCGCCGGCGGCGAAGAAAGCGGACGACAAGCCAGCGGAGAAATGGCTCCTCGATCGCTCGCTCTCCGTCTCGCCGGCATCCGCCCCGATACCGGCCCTCAAATATCGTCTATTTCCGATGACCTCCGAACGCAAGGAAGGCAACGCCGTCCCGATCTACCTGCGCTTCGCCCACGAACGCAGCGATGAGCGGAAGAAACTCCTCCGGGAGAAGCCGGAAGAGTGGAACAAGCTGCCGCTGGACAAGCTGCCCCTGGACGAGGTCAAGAAGTTCCTGGACGGCTACAGGTACAACCTCCGTCAGTTCGACCTGGGAGCGCGGCGTAGGAGCGCCGACTGGAATTACACCTTCGACGCCGGCGACCCCATCGGCATCCTGCTACCCGACGTTCAGGAGATGCGGATGCAGGCGCCGCTGTTGGTTCTCAAGGCGCGGGTGGAGATCGCCGAGCGCCGCTACGCCGACGCGGTTCGCACGCTGGAGACGGGTTTTTCCTTCAGCCAGCAGATCAGCGCGGCGCCGTTCCTCATCAGCGACCTCGTCGGCATCGCCGTGGCGAGACAATTCAACGATTGCCTGCTGGAGTTGATGGAACGCCCCGACGCGCCGAATCTCTACTGGGCGCTGACGGTGCTGCCGCGGCCGCTCATCGATCTGCGCAAGGCCAACGAGTTCGAGCAGAGACTTCTGGAGATGCAGTTGCCCGACCTGGCCGAGATCGCCCGGCCGCATGCCCCTGGAGAATGGGACGCCATGCTCCGGCGTGTCCGCCTGGAGATCGAACGCATCAGCAAATTCGACCGCGACTTTGTGATGAAGCCCGGCACCGGGCCAGACGACCCGGCGAGCAAATCGCCGGACCTGCCCGCGGCGCGAAATACCTGACCGAAACCGTCCGCCTGCCAGCGGACAAAGTGCAGGCGATGTCACCCTCTCAGGTACTGTTGCTATATCAGTCGAACCTTTACCATGAATACCGCGATGAGGTGTTCAAGGCTTCGTATCTGCCGTTTTCCCAGGCCCATCGGCTGTCCAAGGAGACGGATCGGCGCTTGAAGTCCGCGCCCGACACCGAAGCGGGGCGGCTGACCCGTCTGTTCCTACCGGCCCTGACCAAGGTTGAACTGGCCCAGGTGCGCATCGAGCGCAAGCTGGCAGCCTTGCGGGTGATCGAAGCGTTGCGGATGCACGCCGCCGCCCACGACGGCCAACTGCCCGACAAGCTCGATGAGGTTGCCATCGCGCCCGTGCCTAACGATCCGGGCACCGGCCGGCCGTTCGAGTATCGCCGCGATGGCCAGACGGCCACGCTCCTCAGCCGCATTCCCGGCGAGTCGCTGGAGATGACCGGCCTGCGCTACCGGGTGACGATACGGAAGTGAGTGCGGTGTCAATCGCCCAATACCTGCTGATACGCCTCCGCCCCGAAACCGACCAGCAGCGTATCGCCGATGCGCAACGTCGGCGCTTTCAGGTTGCCGCTGGGGCCGAGGAGGTGGGCCGCCAGCGTGTCCTCGTCGGGCGGCGCTTGCTTCATATCGAAGGTAACGATTTTCTTGCCCCTGGCCGTCACGACGCGGGCGGCGGAGTGCGCCAGTTTCAGCGCCTCGTCGCGGCCGCGCCGCTCCTTCGTCGCATCCACCACGGTCCCGCCGATGTTCCAATCGTGCGCCTCAAGGAACTCTTGAGCTTTCTTGCAGCTGGTTCAGCCACGGCGATGATACATCCAGTCGATGGTCCCGGACATGATTTCTCCCTCGCTTACGCTACAGGCTCCGACAGATGCCACTAATACTTGAGCATGTTCTTGTCGATGCGATCCGCCCAGGCCAGGATGCCGCCGGTGAGGTTCTTCAGCTTGGAAAAGCCTTGCTGGCGCAGGAAATGGATGGCCTTCTGGCTGCGCACGCCGCTCTTGCAGTGGACGATGATCTCGCGGTTGCGGTCCAGTTCGCCGAATCGCTGTGGCAGCGCCGGCAGCGGGATGACGGTGCTGCCGGGAAGACGGCAAATCTGCACCTCCTCCGGGTTGCGCACGTCGAGGACGAAGACGTTTTCCCTCTGGTCCAGGCGCCGCTTCAATTCCTCGACCGTGATGTCACTGGCCCCAGCCGCGGCGGCGGGTGCCGACGTCTCCTGACCGCGCACGCCGCAGAACTGGTCGTAATCGATCAGCTTCGTGATCGTCGGTTGATCGCCGCAGACAGGGCACTTTGGGTTGCGCCGCACCTTGAACTCGCGGAAGCTCATTTGCAAAGCGTCGTACAGCAGCAGCCGGCCGATGAGCGGCGTACCCTGGCCGAGCAGCAGTTTGACGGCCTCGGTCGCTTGAATGCAGCCGATCAGACCGGGCAGGATGCCGAGCACGCCGCCCTCGGCGCAGCTCGGCACTTCGCCGGGCGGCGGCGGCTCCGGGTACAGGCAGCGATAGCACGGCCCATGCCCCGGAGAGAACACCGATGCCTGGCCGTCGAAGCGGAAGATGCTGCCGTAGACGTTCGGCTTCTTGAGGAGTACGCAGGCGTCGTTGACAAGGTAGCGCGTCGGAAAATTATCGGTGCCGTCGATGATGACGTCATATGGCTCGAAGATGCCCAGGGCGTTGTCCGAACTCAACCGCGTCTCGTACAGGTCGATCCGTACTTCGGGGTTGATCGCCTGCAAACGGTCCTTCGCCGAGTGCAGTTTCGGCCGGCCGACGTCGGGGGTGCCGTGCAACACCTGGCGCTGAAGGTTGCTGAAATCGACGACGTCAAAATCGACCAGACCGATGCGGCCGACGCCGGCGGCGGCGAGATACAGCCCTAGAGGCGAACCGAGGCCGCCGGCGCCGAGGAGCAGGACGGCGGCGGCCTTGAGCGCTTCTGTCCCTCCATGCCGACTTCCGGCATGATAAGGTGACGGCTATAGCGTGCGGCTTCCTGGGCTGACAGCGTGGCTCGCGTGGCGCGAGCGGAAAGGGAGTCGAGGGGGCCGGACATAGTGATGGTTCCACGATTCGCACGCCGAGCCGCGACCGTTAGGGAGCGATTTCTTACCGCTCCCTGACGGTCGCGGCTCGGATGGTTACTTGATGGCGCCGACGACGAGACAGCAGTTGTGTCCACCGAAGCCGAAGCTGTTGGAGAGGGCGTGGCGGACGGGCATTTCGCGGGCCGTATTGGGCACGTAATCGAGATCGCAGGCCGGGTCGGGCGTTTGGTAATTGATCGTGGGGTGGACGACGCGCTGGCGGATGGTCAGGGCGCAAACGATCAACGCGACGCCGCCCGAGGCGCCGAGCAGGTGGCCGAGCATGCTCTTGGTGCTGCTGATGACCAGCTTCCGCGCGTGCGGGCCAAACGCATCCTTGACGGCATGCGTCTCCGAGGCGTCGCCCAGCGGCGTGCTGGTGCCGTGGGCGTTGATGTACTGGATGTCTTCCGGATTGAGCTTGGCGTCGCGCAGCGCCAGGCGCATGGCCTGGCTGGCCCCGGCACCCTGCGGATGCGACTGGGTGATGTGGTAGGCGTCGGCCGTGCTGCCGGAGCCGAGCACCTCGGCGTACAGCGTCGCACCGCGCCGCCGGGCGTGTTCCAACTCCTCCAGCACGACAATGCCGGCGCCCTCGCTCAACACAAATCCGTCGCGGTCGCGGTCGAAAGGCCGACTCGCGCGCTGCGGATCGTCGTTGCGCGAGGACAGGGCGGCGCGGAGACGAAACCGCCTAGACCCATCGGCGTGATGACCGATTCGGAACCGCCGGCCAGCATGACGTCGGCGTAGCCCCACTGGATGGTGCGCAGCGCGTCGCCGATGGCGTGGGCCGCCGAGGCGCAGGCGGTCGAGACAGCCGTGTTCGGTCCGGCCAGGCCGAACTCGATCGACACGTTGCCGGCCGCCGCGTTGGGGATCATCTTGGGGATGACGAACGGACTGATGCGGCCCGGTCCGTGGTCCTTGTAACGGCCGTGCTGCTCCTCGAACTCGTTGAGTCCGCCGATGCCGCTGCCGAGGATGACGCCACAGCGATAAGGGTCTTCACGGGAGAAGTCGAGGCCGCTGTCCTGGACCGCCGAATGCGAAGCCACCATGGCGAACTGGGCGAAGCGGTCCAGTCGATGCAGCTTCTTCCGGTCCACGAGGCTTTCGGGGCGAAGTCCTTGACTTCGCCGCCGAAGTGGACCTTGAAGGCGGACGTGTCGAATTGCTCGATGGTGCCGATGCCGCTCTGGCCCGCCAACAGCGCGGACCAGAGGCCCGGCACGTCGGAACACAGCGAGTTGACCGTGCCCATGCCCGTGATGACAACGCGCCGGGTCATTTCTTGGCTTGCTCCCGCTCGATGTAGTCGATGGCCTCGCCGACGGTCTTGATCTTCTCGGCCTGATCGTCGGGGATGGTGATCTCGAACTCTTCTTCCAACTCCATGACCAGTTCCACGATGTCGAGCGAATCGGCGCCGACGTCCTCCTGGAACGAGGTCTGGCGTGTGACCTGTTCTTTGTTCACGCCCAGGTTTTCGCAGACAATATCAATGACACGTTCTTCAACGGAAGCCACGGTTTGGGACCTCCCAATGCGATCTTCGTTCGTCCCGTGGACCAGGCGATCGTGCGCTCGACGGATCGCCGCCCTCGGGTTATGTAACACAGCGCACGCACGATGGGCAAGGGGTGTTGCCGCTGGCGGCTTGAGCGCTCGCTAAGCCGCCAGCGACCCTCTCTTCTTCGGCACTCATTCCGCCTCGCGCGTCACGCTGCCGCCGCGGACGGCGCGGCGGACGTAAAATGAATAAGTACAGACAACAAGGGAAAATGGAAAGACCAACCGGCTCAGGCGCCGATGTTGTGGCAGTCCACCTTCCGCTGGACCCGTTTGAGCAGGCCGGCCAGCACCCGCCCCGGTCCGATTTCGTAAAAGCGTTCGCAGCCCGCCGCCAACAGGTTGCGCATCGTCGGCTCCCAGCGCACCGGCTCGGTCATCTGTCGCCGCAACAGAGCGCGGATCTCTTCGGGAGGGCCGTGCGGCTGGGCCGTCACGTTCGACCATACCGGCAGGCGCGGCGTCTGCAGCGGGACGGCGGCGAAGACGTCGGCCATCGCCTCGTCGGCCGGCTTCATCAGGGGCGTGTGGAAGGCGCCGGCGACGGCCAGCCGAACCGTCCGTCCGCCCGCCTCGACCACCCGCGCTTCCACGCGGTCGCAGGCCGAGCGGTGGCCGGAGACCGCGTAGTTGCCGGGACAGAGCAAATTGGCGATCTGCAAAATGTCATTCTGCCGGGCCGCGGCGCACAACTCCTCGACACGCGGCTGCTCCAGGGTGAGGACGCTAACCATGCCGCCGGGGACGAGGTCGGCCGCCGCCTGCATCGCTTCGCCGCGCCGCTGGACCAGGCGCAGTCCTTCGTGGAAGGTCAACGCCCCGGCGAACGTCAGGGCCGTGAACTCACCGAGACTCAGACCGGCCGCCGCCACGCACTCGTCCAGCACCGCCGGGTTACTTTGCTTGAGCGATTCCAGGGCGGCCAGGCTGGCGACGAACAGGGCGGGCTGGCTCACCACCGTCGAGTTGAGTCGCTCGGCCGGCCCGTTGACGCAGATGTCGAGCAGGTCGTAACCGAGAAACGCGCTGGCCTCGTCGAAGAGTCGGCGGGCCGCCGGCAGCGACGCACACAGATCGCGGGCCATGCCCACGGTCTGAGCGCCCTGACCAGGGAACAGGAAGGCGACGCGCCTCCTTGATGTTCCCTCCTCATTCGCCGAGAGCGATTGAGGCGTGCCGCTTGCTTGCGCGAGGAGAGTGGTCCCCTCGACCGGCCCTTCTTTCTCCGCTTGGCATCTCACTTCCAAGCGCTGTTCGCCCGGAGTGTTCGTGAAGGCCACACGGAAGACGGTTGGAGGGTTGGTTCCGATCGAGAATTCGCCTTCGCCACGGTAAGGCGATACCGAGTCCGGAACTCGTTCATGGCAAAGAGTGGCCAACCGGGCCAGAATCGCTCGAAAGACAGACTTCGCAATCGGCACCGCGGTCAATTCTTGGGGGGGCGTCCCGAGCGGCTGAATGTGGCACTGATTAGCGTGCCAGACCATCTGAAATCCTTGTTCTCTGCACAACACCAGCAGATCATCGACGACCCCGACAATGCCGCGATGGGTAGGGGCAAACGCCCTTTGCAGGCGCTCCGGGAGTGGCGAATGGTTCTTCATTCGACAGTCCGTATCTCCTTCGCAAGCGTTCCCCAAGCCGCAAGCAGTTCTTCCACACCACCGCCAATGTCGAACGGAACCAGACCCTGACTAAGAGAAAACCAGGCATTCACCGCCTTCTGAATGATGGCGTCGGGCACGTCTACCGCCAGAATAACAGGTCCGCCCTCGTCAGGGAACTCCCTCGCCTTGCTGCGGGCATAGTTTGCTGGAGTGCCGAATAGGAAAGGGCCGGCTTCGAGGTTCATGGAAAAACCGTCTGCCCATGCTTGCCCACCTGGCTCTTGGAACTGCGGATTCGGTCCCTGTTGTAGAATCTGCTGCGCGCGTGCTCGAGTTGTGCCATGTAACAGAATCATAATGGTCGCGACAGCGCCCCGAGGGGTACGAACACTCGGGCGCTGACGCAACCCCGCTCGCCGGTTCACTCGTCGGGGCTGCTCGGCGGGTTGGCTTCCAGCTCCTTGACGATCAACTCGTTGAGGCGAGCGCGGGCATAGCTGGCGGCGATGCCCAGCGCGTTCTTGATGGCTCGGTCGCCGGAACTGCCGTGACAAATGATGCACACGCCGTCGATGCCCAGCAGTGGCGCGCCGCCGAAGGCGCTGTAATCGTAGCGATGGACCAGGCTTTCGAGGGCCTTTTTCGCTTTCTCCTTCTCCACGTCCAGGGCGCCGAGCACCTCCTGATACGCCATTTGCAGCGCGAACTCGAAAACCCCCTCACTGGTCTTGAGTACGACGTTGCCGACAAAGCCGTCGCAAACGACGACATCGGCGGCCCCCTTCTGGATGTCGCGGCCCTCGACGTTGCCGACGAACTGACTGCGCAGCGGGCTGGCGTTGAAGAGGGCGTGCGTCTCCTTGGCCAGGTCGTGACCCTTCTGCTCCTCCGAACCGACGTTCATCAAGCCGATGGTCGGCTGCGGCCGCTGCAAAATGTGGCGAGCGAAGATACTGCCCATGACGCCGTACTGGAACAGGTGTTCCGGCTTGGGATTGATGTTGGCGCCGACATCGAGCAGGACGCACGGGCCTTTGACGGTGGGCATGACGGCGGCGATGCCCGGCCGGCGGACGTTGCGGAGGAAGCGCTTGAGGAACAGGCCGCCGGCGACCATGGCGCCGGTGTTGCCGGCGCTGACGATACCCTCGACCTTCTGCTGGGCCAACAGCTGCCAGCAGCGGCTGATGGAGTTGTCCGGTTTCTTGCGCAGGGCGACGACGGGGCTTTCGTCCATGCCGACAGCCTGGGTGCAGTGGAAGAGCGGCAAACGGTCGCGGTTGGCGGCGCCGGACAGGAGCGATTCGACCTGTGCCTGGTCGCCGACCAGCAGGACGTGCAGCTCAGGGTCGGCGGCCACGGCCTGCACGGCGCCGGCCACGATGGGTCCCGGAGCGTGGTCGCCACCCATCGCGTCCAGGGCAATGAGCATGGTTTACTTCTCCTCTTCGGCCGGCACGATCTCGCGGCCCTGGTAGTAGCCGCAGTTGGCGCAGACGTGGTGCGGCAGGATTGGCTGCTCGCAACGGCCGCAATACTGGACCTGCATCGGCTTGAGGTGCAGGTGACTGCGCCGCTTGCCCTGGCGGGCGTGGGAGGTTCGTCGCTTGGGTACGGCCATGACTTCGCCTTCTGGTTTGTTTCGATCCTTGTTTTCCTGGATGCGGCCCCACACGCCCGCGAGATACAGGGGTAAAGCGCGCTATCGTAGGACAACCCCTGCCGAGTGTCAAGGTTCCACAACGCGGCGAGCGCGGGCCTTCGTCCTTCGCTCGCCGATGCTTTCCGTCATCATACAAAAGGAGAGGACAGCAGACAGGTCTCCGCTCGCCGGGCGGAGCGCGGGAGCGTGTCGAGAGGGCGGCCGATGGATCAACTCTGGGCGCCGTGGCGTCTCTCCTACGTGGCGACGGCCAAGGCGCCGACCGCCGCCGACCCCTGTTTCCTGTGCGCGGGGCTGGCCGACCAGGACGATCGCAGGCACCTCCTCGCCCTGCGCACGCCGCTCAGCGCCGTGGTGCTTAACCGCTTTCCCTACAACAATGGTCATCTCCTCATCGCCCCGCGCCGGCACAAGGGGCGCCTCGACGAACTGACGCCGGAGGAATTGCTGGAGACCATGGAAACGCTGCGACGCATGGTGGCCGTGCTCGATGAGTTGATGCACCCCGACGGCTACAACGTCGGTCTGAACCTCGGCCACGCCGCCGGCGCGGGACTGCCGGGACATCTGCACTGGCACCTCGTGCCGCGCTGGCACGGCGACACCAACTTCATGCCGGTACTGGACGACGTCAAAGTCATCGTGCAATCGCTGGACGCGCTGTATGATTTGCTGGTGGGACGATTGCACTCGCCATGAATACTCGCCGGCGGTTTGACGCGAAGCCGTCCGTGATGCCCGCCAAGTCCACCCGCGGAAACCAAAGGCGTTTTCTGCCCGCGTGGAACGCCGTGTGGTCCCTGAAAGCCTGCCACGTGGGAGTTCGGCCGTGGATCCTCTCCCGGAAGAGGTCAAGCGCTTCATGGAGGCGAACATCGACTCCGTGGACCAGTTGGAGATCCTGCGTGTCCTGGGGGAAGATCCGCACAAGGAATGGAACGCCGCCGACCTGGCCCGCGAGGCGCAGACGCCGCCCGAGACCATCGGACCGCACCTGGCCGCGTTACAGGCGCGCAATTTGCTTGCCATTCAGGTGCGCGAGTCGGGCCTGTTCTGTCGCTACGGGCCTGGCACTCCCGAGTTGGAGGAGCGGATGCACCGTCTTCTCCAGGTCTACCGCGAGCGGCCGGTGACGATGATTAAGCTCGTCTACGCCCGCGCCCGCGATCCGCTCAAGACCTTCGCCGAAGCCTTTCGCCTCAAGAAGGGGAGTTAAAGATGGAAGGGGCCATCTATCTCCTCTGCGCGGCGACGGCCCTGGCCTGCTGTGTGCTGTTGCTGCGCGGCTACCGGCGCAGCCGGGTCCGGCTGCTGCTGTGGTGCGGCTTGTGTTTCCTGGCCCTGACCGTGGAGAATGTGTTCCTGTTTCTCGATCGGATCATCTGGCCGGAACCGGAAACGGATCTCTCGCCCTTTCACATCTCGGCGGCGGTGGCCGGGGTGGTGCTGCTGCTGTACGGCCTGATCTGGGAGGTCAAGTAGACCCCTTCGAGCCGGCGCACCCAACCGAGCCGCGACCGTCAGGGAGCGGTTGTTTACCCCGCTCCCTGACGGTCGCAGTTCCGACGGCATCAGCCACGCGGCGGGCATCGTCATGCGAGAGAACGAGGTGGCGAGATGAGTCCGTTCCTGGTTGGAGTGGTCGGGATGGGCTTCGCCATTTCCTTCCCTCATATTCTGCCCGAGCGATTCGAGCAGGTCATGTTTGGGGCCATTGGCATGGGTTTCGCCGTGGCCGGTTTCTTTTTCCTGCGCTTCTGGCGGCAAACCCGCGATCGTCTGTTCGCCCTCTTCGCCCTGGCTTTTTTCGTCCTGGCCGTCAACCGCTTCGGCATCGCGCTGGTGGAGCGGCACGATGTCGAGGCGATGAGAGGCGACTACCTGTACTGGGTGCGCTTTCTGGCCTTCGCACTCATTCTGGCGGCCATCGTGGACAAAAATCGCTCCCAGCGCTCGCCTTCCTCGTGACCGGGGTTGAGGCCGACGAGGGAATCCGCCCACGGTACAATGAAGCGAATGGCCTGACGATCCGGTGAATGTACGAGAGCGATCCATGTCGGATGACGCCCCCTTCGAGCCGCCCGATTGGCTCGACCGCGAAGACGAAGTGCTGGCCCCCTACGCCATGCACACGCGCCAGAGCCGCGGCCGCCGTCACCCCGAAGAGCCGCACCCCTTCCGCACGCTCTACCAGCGCGACCGCGACCGCATCGTCCACTCGACCGCCTTCCGCCGGCTGATGCACAAGACGCAGGTGCTCGTCACCCAGACCAACGACCACCACCGCACGCGCCTGACGCACACCCTCGAAGTGGCCCAGATCAGCCGCACCATCGCCCGCCGGCTCGGCCTGAACGAGGATTTGACCGAGGCCATCGCCCTGTCGCACGACCTCGGCCATCCGCCGTTCGGCCACGCCGGCGAGACGCTCTCTCGACGAGTGCATGGCCGAGCACGGCGGCTTCGAGCACAACCTGCCACGCCCTGCGCATCGTCGACGGTGCTCGAGTATCGCTATGCCGACTTCCCCGGCCTGAACCTGTCGTGGGAGGTGCTGGAGGCGATGGCCCTGCACAGCAAGCGGCGCGACGCCCCGGAAGTCGCCGAGTTCGCCGCCGTCGGCCAGCCGCTGCTGGAAGCGCAGGTCGCCGACGCCGCCGACAGCCTCGCCTACGACGCCCATGACATCGACGACGCCCTCAGCGTCGGCCTGATCACGCCGGACGACCTGCGCGAAGTCGAATTCTGGCGGCGCGTCCGTCGAGCAGGTGCAGCGCCGTCACGGCGAGCTGGCCGTCGAGCAATTCCAGCCGACCGTGGTCCGTCATCTGATCGACTGGCAGGTGCGCGACCTGCTGGAGCACACGTCGGCAGCGTCTGCGGCAAGAACGCATCGGCAGCGTCGAGGACGTGCGCGGCGCCGCCGGATCGCTGGTCGGCCCCGGCCCGGAAGTGCGGCGGCTCAAGGCGCGAACTGGAGGACGTTCCTGCGTCGCCGCGTCTACAACCATTACCGCGTGCAGCGCATGGCCGTCAAAGGCGGCCGCATCGTTGCGCCAGCTCTTCGACGAGTTCTGCCAGACGCCGCGGCTGCTGCCGGAGCGCTACGGCCGCCGCGTCGGCGGCGATCGTCCCGAGCGGACCGTCTGCGATTACGTCGCCGGCATGACCGACCGCTACGCCCAGGACGAATACCTCCGGCTGTTCCAGCCGTACACCATCGTGTAGAATGATTTTTTGGTCACGTACGCGATCGCCCCAAAGAGTGATGGTCCGCTCGTGGCGGATAGGCTCCGCACTCCCGCCGCTCGTTTCATCTCCCGTCTCCGCCGTGCGATCGCCAGCGGAGCGGCACAAACCGAGGGAGGTTCTTTCGTGTCGCCGACATTCCTTCGCCCGATTCGGGACCGGCTGGCTCGCTATTTCGCCCAACGGCCGCCGTCCAGTCACGTCCTGCTGTGGCTGCTGCGCGGCTGCTTCGGCGCCATCGTCATCGGCATGGCCATGATCGCCTTCCGCCACTTCAGCGAAGGCCCCGGCGATCCGTCCAACGGCTATCTCGCCTTCCTGTGCATCCTCGGCGCCGGCCTGCTCATCGTCGTCACCGACGTGCTGATCCGCAACAAGCAGATCACCACGATCTCGGCCATCTACTTCGGCCTGCTGCTGGGCCTGCTGCTGGGCAACATCCTGTCCACCGCCCTGGAGCCGTTCGTCTTCGACTGGGGCTCGCCGCAGCCGATGCCCGGCCCGAACGCGCGGCTCGTGGTTCATCCCGACAAGGACGGGGCCTTCCACGTCGAGGTCAGCCCGACGGACGCCGGAGGGACGGGCACGCCGGAGCAGCGCGGCCGGTATCAGCGCAAGGCCCTGTCGCTCATCATCACCGTCGTCTGCTGCTACATCTGCCATCTCCACGCTGCTGCAGACCAAGGACGAATTCCGCTTCATCATCCCCTACGTGGAATTCTCCAAGCAGGTCAAGGGCGCCAAGCCGCTGGTCCTGGACACCAGTGTCATCATCGACGGCCGAATTGCCGATATTTGTGATACGCGGTTCATCGACACCAAGCTGATCGTGCCGCGCTTCGTGCTGCAGGAGCTGCAGAGCGTCGCCGACAGCTCGGACAAGCTGAAGCGCAACCGCGGCCGGCGCGGCCTGGACATGCTCAAGCGGATGCAGAGCAACCCCAAGGTGGAGCTGCAGATGCACGAGGCCAACCTGCCGGAGCTGCGCGACGTGCAGAAGGTGGACGAGCGGCTGGTGGTGCTGGCCAAGGTGCTGGGCGCCCGCGTGGTGACCAACGACTACAACCTGAACAAGATCGCCCAGCTGCAGGGCGTCGAGGTCATCAACCTCAACGAGCTGGCCAACGCCCTGAAGTCGGTGGCCCTGCCCGGCGAGACTGATGAGGGTGCGCATGGTCAAGCCGGGCGACCAGATCGGCCAGGGCGTCGGCTACCTGGAAGACGGCACGATGGTGGTGGTCGAGCAGGGGCGGTCGGTGATCGGCCAGGAAGTGACGATCACCGTGACCAGCGTGCTGCAGACGCCGGCCGGCCGGATGATCTTCGGCCGCATCGAAGGGCCGTCCCACGCCGGTGCCGGGCACGCACTCCGCCCCGGATGACAGCGGTGACAAGCGTGACAAGGCCGAGGAGAAACGGTATGACACGGACGACATCCCTTCTCTGGATCGCTCTGTCTGCTGACCTTGCTTGTCGCCTTGTGCACCTTGTCGCCTTGTCGACCTTGTCCTCTGCCGAGCCAGCCCGCCAAGGGCAAGCGACCCGGCGCGCAAGGGCGACGTCGAGATCGTCGAGCGGCTGCTGGCCGCCCGCAAGGAATACCAGAAGACGCTGGAGACGCTGCGGGCCCACTACATCAGCACCGGCGACATCGAGCGGGCACGCTGGGCCGAGGAGGAACTGGTGCAGTACCACCGCATCGCCAAGCAGGCCTTCCGCCTCGAACTGGACGTGCCGCCGCCGACGTTGCAGGCGTAACTACAACATCCCCGAGGCCAACGAGCTGTACCGCCAGGCCATGAAGTACAAGGACAAGGGCTGGGGCACACGACTACATCGACAACCAGCACCGGGCCGAGCTGCTGTTCCAGCAGCTGCTGACCAACTATCCGCAGAGCGACAAGATCAGCGACGCCGCCTACCAACTCGGCGACATCTACGAGAGCAAGGCGTACCGGCAGTACGACCGGGCCGCGGACTACTTCGAGCGCTGCTTCCAGTGGAACCCCAAGACGCACTTCGACGCCCGCCTCCGCGCCGCCCGGCTCTACGAGCGCTACCAGAGCGAACGCAGCCACGCCATCGAGATCTACAAGGAGATCACCACGCACGAGACCGATCCCAAGCGCATCGAGGAAGCGCAGAAGCGGCTGACGGAATTGAGCGGCAAAAAGTGACGAGGTTGAGCCGCTTGCGGCTTAGCGTCCAGCCGCGCGCTTCATCCAATCACCGCCCAGTCCTCGTCATCCGTCAACGGCTCATGCCCAATCCATACTTTAACAATAGTTCATTTGGGGGTGGGGAGGACGAGGCTACTCGTACTGAGGCACCAAGGGTAGGGCCCAGTAGCGCTCGAAGTCGCAGGAGGGGAGGGCACCACCGCGCGGCTCGTCGCCGGAGCGACCGCCTTGAAACGACCGTTCCATACATCGTCCTTGCTGTTCACCTCGTGACACTTCAGATCGCGGATAATTAACGCCCCCTCGTCGATGCGAAAGCGGCAGCTGAACGGCGCGTCGAAGAACGGTCGAGCGGAATCGTCGTCTTCCTCGTATTCGAGGCTGGTGACGACGCCGTAAAGAACGCCGTCCTTGGTCATGCTGTAGTCGGCGTGGAGGGTGCAGGGCTGTTCGCCGACGAACGCGGCGTGCAGCCGATTGTCCTCGACGATCAGGGTGACGTGACTCTTGCCGATCTTGCGTTCCCACTTGCCGATCGGCTTGGGAATCTGCTGCGCGTGCAAGGCGCCCAGGCTCGCCAACCAGACCGCCAGCGTCAGGGTGAGTTTCGCCATCGCCATGCCTCCTTCTGGGGGACCGGATCAAACCGGGCGGGAGGTTACGGAGTCGGCGGACGAAAAGCAAGGCGGACTCGGTCACGGTTTATCGGCCTGGGTCGTTAGCGCGTCGAGGACGTTTTCGACGCCCTCGGTGGTACGGGCCAATTGCACGGCCCGGATGCGCTGCGCGAGGTCGGTCACGCTGCCGCGCAGCTCGACCACGCCTGGCCCGACCGTCCGCACCTGCACGTCGGACCCGCTCATGTCCTTGTCCCAACGCAACCGCACGCGCGACACGGCTATCCGGGCTTGATTCGCTAACGCAGCCGCGTACCGCGCCCCAGCCGTTGTGCAGTCGGCCGCGAATGCCCTCCGTGAGGCCGTCGAACTTGGCGGCAGTCCGATGGCAGACGCGCGCCAGCCGGTCGGCATCCTGACTGCAACCGCAAGCCGCCAACGTCAACCCGAGGACCAGCCCCACTTTGCCGTGTCCGCCCATCTTGCGCACTCCTGGCACCGAGTCCTGATTCGCCGCCCAGCGGTGCCGAGTATGGCGCGGCAGGCGACGGCAGACAAGGGCAGAACAGAGGCCACGTCCGAGCCTGAAGCGTAAGCGAAGTCACGACAACCGAAGGTTATCGTTCTCTTCGCTTACGCTTCAGGCTCGGAGGAGCTTGACAGTCCGCCCCCTCGCCCGCCATGCTGAGGGCGTCCTGCACGGGAGGTTTACCATGAGCAAGCCAGACCTCAAGGTCTACGCCGAGTCCGACATCCCGGCCCTGCTCCAGGAACGGCACCTGGACGGCTGGTATCTGGAAGACGGTTGGCTGCGGCGCAAGTACAACACCGACGGTTGGCCGACGACGCTGATGCTGGTCAACGCCATCGGCTACCTGTGTGAGGCGGCGTACCACCACGCCGACTTGAGCGTCACCTGGGGCAAACTGTGGGTGAAGCTGAAGACGCACTCGGCGGGCGGCATTACCGACAAGGATTTCGCCCTCGCTCAGAAGATCGAGGAAGTCGCACTATGGCGGCCGCAGCCGGGCGGCCCGCTCGAAGGAACGCCGCACCCGTTCGTCCACAGTAAGAAATGATTCGCCGCTGGCGGCGAGAAAGCCATGCTCAAGGTTGGTTCCCTGGAATTGCCCTCGCGTTACTTGCTGGCGCCTCTGGCCGGCTACACGAACCTGTCGTTCCGCCTGGCGGTGCGCGCCTGGGCGGACTCGGCCTGGCGACGACCGACCTCGTCAACGCCCGCGCTCTGCTGCAAGCCAGCCGCAAGACGATGGAGTTGATCCAGACCTGTCCCGAGGACCGGCCGGTGGCCGTGCAGATTTACGGAACCAACGCCATCGAGATGCGCGACGCCGCCAGCTGGCTCGAAGACTACGGCGTTTCGGCGGTGGACATCAACATGGGCTGCCCGGTCCACAAGGTCGTTCGCGGCGGCGGCGGCTCGGCCATGATGTGCGATGCCGTCAACACCATCGAGCTGGTCCGCACCATCGTCGAGGGCGTGCGCCTGCCGGTGACGGTCAAGATGCGCCTGGGCTGGGACGACGACAATCTGAGTGCTCCGTTCTTCGCCCGCGAGTTCGAGAAGGTCGGCGTCGCCGCCGTGACCATCCACGGTCGCACTCGCGCCCAGGGCTTTCGCGGCGGCGTCAACCTCGACGGCATCCGGGCCGTGGTCGAGGCGGTCCAGCGCATTCCCATCCTCGGCAACGGCGATGTGCGCACCCTCGCCGACGCCGAGCATATGCGTCGGACGACCGGCTGCGCCGGCGTGGCCATCGGCCGCGGCGCCCTGCTCAATCCGTGGATCTTCACTCAGCTTCAGCGTCAGGAGGCGACCGGCGCGGCGGGACCGCCGGCGACCTATCGGCAGCGGCTGGAGTTCATGGATCGTCACTTCCATTTGCTGGTCGAACATCGCGGCGAACGCTTCGCCTGCCTGACCTTCCGCAAGGTGGCCAACTGGTATTGCCGCGTGCTGCGGCCGGGGCGCGACATTCAGCAACGTCTGATGGTGATCGAGAGCGTGAAGGCATTCGAGCGGATCGTCGAGCAAATCGGCGATCTTCTGGAGCATCGCACCGGCCAGGATTGGCCCGACGCGGAGCTTCCCGTCCGCGTTCCGAGTGGCCCCGTCGAGCGCTGGTGAGATCAAACGCTCGGCGCTTCCAGAACGCGGCGCCATCGCTCCGGCACGCTGCGGAAGGCGCCTTGATAGGTGACTTCCAGAGGCGTCGGGACGTAGCGACCCGGCGCGAAGAACAACGGCATGTCGGGCAGCGCGTCGCCAACGGCGATCGGCTCGACGTAGGCCGTTTTCGTTAATCCCGCATGGTAGGCGGCCAGCGTCAGCGGTTTGTCGGCGGGCCGGCGATAGGAATCGTCCTCGATTTCCTCCCAGATCGATCCGTGAATGCCCTGCGGATCGCGCGGACCGGACGGCTGCAGATCGAGGATGAGCAAATGATAGCCGCGTAAGAGGGTCTCGGCCGCCTTCTCCACGAACGAGCGCAGTCGGTGACGACTGGCCTTGTTCCCCGGTGAAACGATCTCCACCATCGCCACGATCCGATCGCCGCTGCTGTGGCGCACGATCAGTGTGCTCTGTTTCTGTGTGTACCGCTCCATCTCTGTTTGCGCGATGAAATGCACACGCGGCGGTGCCACTTCCGTGGTTACGCCCCCAGCCGCTTCCTCGGGGTCCGGTCCGATAGCAGGCGAATCGAATTGCAAGGCTAGGACATCCGGGCCGGCATCCCCCGCGATTTGCTCGCCGAGGGCGTAGTAATTCGACGGCAGCAATCCGTCGTTGAGGGCGTCGGCGATCTGACCAATCCAACGATTATGAAAATGGTGAAAAATGCCGGCGTTAACGCGGGTCCAGTCGTGAACGGGCATGGCTCCTCCTCCTCGGGTGATCCCGTTTGACTCTGCCTTCCGAGATTATACACCTCGCCCGCTCGTCGCCCCAAAAGGGTTGTGACCGATCCGCCGCCGGAGTATCTTGTCAATGTGTCCTCCGGCGCTCCCTATCTCCGCGACGACCTCCCAGAGGAACGTATCATGAGTAGCGAAGTTTCCGTCGATCGCCAGCAGCAGAAGGTCACTGAATTCTTGCGTCTGCTGCCCTTGACCATGGAAATCGCCGGCCTGCCGAAGTCGGAGCTGGGCCGGCACTTCAACGACGGCCAAATGGAAGTGCGGGCCTCCACGCTGAAAATGGCCTACAAATACGCCCGCCAACTCATCCTCGACGTGGCGAAGTGAGTAAGCCCGCCGATAGTCTTGCGGGCGGCCCGTCCGCAAGACTATCGGCGGGCGAGACGCCCGCGCTCCGCGTCGGGGTGAAACGGATGGGCGCCTCAAAAGATGACGCGGAATTTCGCCACGGCATCGGCATCGACCTCCAGGCCAAGGCCGGGCCGCGGCGGCGGCACCAGGCGTCCCTGCTCGATTCGCGGCGGCGCCGTGAACAGCGGATACAGCCACGGCATGTACTCCACGCTGGTCACGGCCGGCAGACCGCAGGCCAGGTGGACGCCGACCTCCGGCAGCAGGTGCGGCGACAACGGCCGATGATGCAGTTCGGCCAGGACCGCCACCTTCAGCCAACCCGTCAAACCGCCTAGCCGCGTCACGTCCGGCTGCACCACGGCCAGGGCGTCGCGCTCCAGGTACGAGCGAAATTCGTCGAGTCCAAACAGCATCTCGCCGCCGGCGATGGCAATTTCCAGTTTCGACGCCAGCCGAGCATGGCCATCGCACATCCTCGCAAGTGATCGGCTCCTCGAACCAATCGGCGCCGATCTCCTCCTCGAAGAAATGACCCATCGCCAGGGCGGTGCCGTAGTCGTAGCGCTCGTTGGCATCGACGCCCAGCCAAACGTCGTCGCCCAGTGCCTCGCGGATTCGCGTCAGCCGATCGGCGTCCGCCTCGGGGTCGGCGCCGACCTTGACCTTGATGCCCATCATGCCCTGGTCGAGGTACGGCCGCGAGGCGTCGAGGATCTGCTCGGGACTCATCCACAGCCAGGCCGTGTCCGAGCCGTAGGCCGGGGCCGACTCGCGGGCGCCGCCGAGCAGCTTGTACAGCGGCAGGCTGGCCGCCTTGCCCTTGAGGTCCCACAGGGCCACGTCGATCGCCGAGTACGCCTGCTGTACCAGGCCGCGCCGGCCGACCGTCTGCAAGCGCCAGTACACCTTCGCCGCCAGCCGTTCGTGGTCCAGGGCGTCCTCGCCGACGACCAGCGGGGCCAGGTCGTCCTCGGCGATCGCCAGCAGTGCCCGGCCACTGCCCTGCAGGGCGTAGGCGAAGCCAAGTCCGCTCAGACCCGCGTCCGTGTGGACGTGGACGAGCAGGACGACGATGTGGTTGAGCCGGCCCGCGGCGGCCTCGGTCGGCGAGGCGCGCGGCCGGGACAGCGGGACGTGCAAAAGCTGATTATCAACTCGGACGATCCGCATGGTCTCTCATTCCTCAGCCTTGATTCGCGGGTTCACTTCCCCGAAGGGGTCCAGGTTGGCGGGGGCATCGGGGGCGAGCGGCAGTAAGCCTTTGTCGGCCGGGGCACCGTCCGCCAAAATCGAACGCGGGGATCAGCCCGCGCAGCCGCTGGCCGACG
The DNA here is from genome assembly GCA_963849325.1 of uncultured Planctomycetota bacterium. Lineage (GTDB taxonomy): Bacteria > Planctomycetota > Planctomycetia > Gemmatales > Gemmataceae > JAJPHU01. Next base: position 325,405 of record CAWKHF010000002.1, read on the forward strand.
ACACTGTGCGGCCGGCCGTAACTGAAGTAGATCACCAGTCCAACCACCAGCCAGACCACCAGACGAATCCACGTATCCAGCGGCAAGAACAACATCATAATCAAGTTGACGACGATGCCGAGCGGGCCGACCACGAACAACAGCGGCGTGCGGAACGGCCGCACCGCGTTCGGCCGGCGGATGCGCAGGAGCAGGACAGCGGCGCAGACGATGACGAAGGCCATCAGCGTGCCGATGTTGACCATCTCCTCCAGCTTGGTGATGGGCGTGAAGGCGGCCACCAGCGAGATGAGGCCGCCGGTCAACATGGTCGAGCGGTGCGGCGTACGGAAGCGCGGATGGATGGCGGCGAAGATGCCCGGCGGCAGCAGGCGATCGCGGGCCATGGCCAGGAAGATGCGCGCCTGGCTGAGAAAGGTAATCATCAGCACGCTGGTCATGCCGGCCAGGGCGCCGACGGAGATGAGCAGGGCGGCCCAGCGCAGGAAGCCGGCGTTGGCTTGCCCCGCCGCCTTCTGTCGAAACGCCGCCGCCACTGCCGCCTCGGAGCTGATCTCCGGGTACGGCACCATGCCGGTGATGACCGCGGCCACGCCGATGTACAGCACCGTACACAGCACCAGCGAAGCGAGGATGGCGATGGGCACGTCGCGCTGCGGCCGCTGTGCCTCCTCGGAGTGCGTCGAGATGGCGTCGAAACCGATGTAGGCGAAGAACACGATCGACGCCCCGAAAATGATGCCGGCCAGACCGTAGGGCATGAACGGCGAACGCACCGAGTCGTCGATCGACTCCAGACGCTGGTTCAGCCCCATCAGGCCGAGGATGCCCCATTTTTCCGTCGATTTCTCCGGGGCCTTCTCCTTGGCCCCGGCCAACACCTTCGCCACCAGCGCCTTGTCGTCGTCGTTTCTGCGGCAGGGCGGGTCCGTAAACCGTCTCCGCCTGCTGAACCATCTCGGCGGCCTTCTCCGCGGTGTGCTTGTGTTCGGTCAGCATGTGCTCGGCCACCTTCTTGCGGAGGGCCAGCTTGTAGACGGCGAAGCGCCTGGCTCGGCGATCTGCTGCGTCCGTTGCTTGGCCGCCTCGCCCTGCAAATGTTCCTCCTTCTCCACGACCTCCTTGGCCTGCGCCGAGATCAGCAATTCCTCCGGCAGCACGCGATCCGTGACCGGCACCTCGGTCCAGTTGCGGCGTGCTGACGAAGCCGATGCCGGCGGCGAGGACGAACAGCACCACGCCGACCTTGACGGCCACCAGCACGGCGTTGGTGGTGGCGCTCTCGCGGATGCCGATGACGAGGATGACCGTCACGGCCAGAGTGATGAGCAGGGCCGGCAGATTGAACCAGGCACCGGCGGTGGAGAACGGGTCCGCAGCACAAGTGGGCCGGTACCTGCAAGCCGAAAAAGAGCAGAAATTCATTGAGGTATTTCGACCACGACGCGGCGACGCAGGCGCAGGCCATGGCGTATTCGAGGACCAGATCCCAGCCGATGATCCAGGCGAACAGCTCGCCGAGCGTGGCGTAGGCGTAGGTGTAGGCGCTGCCGGCGACCGGGGCCATGGAGGCGAACTCGGCGTAGCAGAGGGCGGCGAACAGACAGCCGATGCCGGCCACGACGAACGACAGCACGACGGCCGGACCCGGCGTCCTGGGCGGCGACGCGGCCGGTCATGACGAAGATGCCGGCGCCGATGATGGCGCCGACGCCCAGCGCGGTCAGGGAGATCGGACCGAGCACGCGGCGCAGGCGGTTCTCGCCCTCGACCTCCGCCTGCAGCATCTCCAGCGATTTCGTGGCGAACAGTTGTTTCCAGAACATGGAATCCCTCTCGGTTTGACCCGTTCGTTTAGCCGCGACGCGCAGCGGAGCGCGAGGCTGTCGCACTCCGCTGCGCGTCGCGGCTAAACGAACGGGTCAAACGTCCTTCGTATCGAGGATCAGAGTCACCGGCCCCTCGTTGACCAGCTCCACCTGCATCATCGCCCCGAAGCGGCCGGTCGCCACCGGCAGCCCGAGGGCGCGCACCGCGTTGACAAACGCCTCGTACAAGCGGCACGGCGATCTCCGGCGGAGCGGCGCCGACGAAACTCGGCCGCCGGCCCTTGCGGCAGTCGCCGTACAGCGTGAACTGACTGACGACCAGCACGCCGCCGCCGACGTCGGCCACGCCGAGGTTCATCTTGCCGTCGTCGTCGTTGAAGATGCGCAGGCCGACCACCTTCTCCGCCAGCCATTGCACGTCGGCCGCCGTGTCGGTCGGGGCCACGCCCAGCAGCACGAGCAGGCCACGCTCGATGGCGCCGAGCGTCTCGCCGTCGATGACGACGGCGGCCCGGCTGACGCGCTGCAAGACGGCTCGCATGGAGTTCCCCTTCGGTCGATTGAACGATGATTATAGCGACGACGGCACGCCGAGGCGCGATCCATTTCCGTTCGCCCAACTTTGACTGTTGAACGACAATAGAAATGTCCGGTCTTCATGTTCTGGAAATGCTGGAAGACCGCACGTTGTTGTCCGCCGCGCCGGCCGTGTCGTACCTGCAAACGCCCTTGAACTTCCAGGCCAACGTCGGCCAGGCCGATCCCTCCGCTCAGTTTATCTCGCAGGGCAATGGCTACTCGCTGGCCCTGACCGCCACCGAGGCCACCCTCGCTGTGCTGCCTGTCTCCGCCGCCGCTCCACCGACTCCCGGCCAGACATCCCCGCCGCCGCCGACGACGCCGACGCTCATGCACATGCAGCTGGTCGGCGGCAACGCTTCGGCGCAGGGCACGGCCCTGGACGAGCAGACGGCCAAGACCAACTACGAGATCGGCAGCGATCCCAGCCAGTGGCGCATGAACGTGGCCAACTACGGCGAGGTGCAGTACCAGGGTGTCTACCAGGGGATCAATGTCGTTTACCACGGCAGCAATCAGCAGCAGTTGGAGTACGACTTCACGGTGGCGCCGGCGCCAACGCGAGCCGGATCCAGTTGCAGTTCACGGGCCAGCAAAGCATGTCCGTGGACGCGCAAGGGGACCTGGTGTTGCACACGGCGGCCGGCGACGTGGTTGAGCAGGCGCCGGTGGCCTACCAGATGATCGATGGCGTGCGTCAGGCGGTATCGGTGCGTTACGTGCTGGAGGGGAACGGCCAGGTCGGTTTCGCCGTGGGCAGTTACGACCCTAGCCAGGCGCTGGTGATCGACCCGGTCCTCAGCTACTCCACCCTCATCGGTGGCAGCGACTTCGACGAGGGCTACGGAATCGCGTTGGACACCTCCGGCAACATCTACATCACCGGCGCAACCTACTCCTCCTCCTTCCCCGGCACCAACCAGACCAACGCGGGCAACAACGACGCCTTCGTGTCCGAGTTGGTCAGCGCTGCCGTTGTGACGGACGTGACCACGACGCTGGCGTCCAACAGCACCCTCGGCACCGGGAAGACGGTCACCATCGACGTGGACTTCATCGAGGCGGTCGATGTCAACACCACCGGCGGTACGCCGACGCTGGCTCTCAACGATAGCGCGGGCTCGCTGGCCCACTACAGCGGCGGCAGTGGCACCAGCACGCTGCAATTCAGCTTCAGCGTGCCCGCCGGCGATACCGCCGCTCCGCTCGATTCCACGGGCACCGACGCGCTCGCTCTTAACGGCGGCACCATCACCGATGATCCCTCGGACGGCGACAGCAACGCGGCCACCCTCACCCTGCCATCTCCGGCGGGAAGCGGAGATGACCTTTACGCGGACAACATCACCATCGACGCCACCACGCCGACGGTGACGAGCGTGAGCACGACCACCGCCGCCGGCACCTACGGACCCAACGCCACGGTCAACATCGACGTGAACTTCAGCGAGAACGTCCAGGTCACCGACACACCAACCTTGACGCTCAACGACGGCCAGACGGCCAGCTACAGCAGCGGCAGCGGCACGAGTACGCTGGTATTCACCTACACGGTGGCCAAGGGAGACACCACCAACGGCGCCAACCTCGATTATGCGTCGGCCACGGCGTTGAGCGGCACGATCCACAACGCGGGCGGCGTGGCGGCCACGCGGACGCTGCCGATCCCTGGCTCGGACAGCGACACCTTCGGCACCACCGGCATCCTCATCGATGCCACCACGCCGACGGTGGCCAGGGTGGCCTCGACGCTACCCAAGCCGAACGGTGACGAAAAAAAGTTTCAAGAACCTTTTCCTATCCGAAAAGGTTCATGACATTTTCTTTCCTCCGATTGATTCCTCCGGCGTAAAAGAACCGCACAAGAGAGCCACGAAGAACACGAATATGAACCACTAAGATTCTGTCCCCTACGGGTTGTGGCGGCACGTTTCCAACGTGCCGGAGGGCCGGAGAATCCAGCAGATCGGCACGTTGAAAACGTGCCGCCACAACCCGTAGGGGACAGACTTTAACTTTATGGGCGAACGGCCGGCGTAAGCCGGTTGGTGGGCGGGACGTACCAGCCGGCTTACGCCGGCCGTTCGCCATTTCCGTGGTGAAGATCTTTCCGGCGTAATACGGCCTCGCCGTCGTCCTCTTCGCCAACCTTTGTATTGCGGCTTTCCCCCGACGCGGGCTACAATGCCTCCCATGCGGACCCTCGGATAAGGAACGTCCCCGCCGCCACCCCTCAGGTGCTTCGTGTCCACGGATGTCAGCCACGCCAGCGTCTTCCCGCCGTCGTCTCGTCGTCCTCGGTTCCACCGGCTCGATCGGCACCAACTGCCTCGACGTCGTGGCCCACCTCGGCGAACGCTTCGAGGTGCTCGGCCTCAGCGCCCATTCCAGCGGCGACGCCCTGCTGGAGCAGGCCCAACGCCATCGACCGCGATGGGTGACGCTCACCGACCCCGCCGCGCCGCGGATCGACCCCGCCCGGCTGCCGCCCGGCTGCCGGTTGCTGCACGGCGCCGACGGCATCGCGGAGATGGTCCGCGATGCCGACGTGGACGTCGTCGTCAGCGCCATCGTCGGCGCCGCCGGGCTGATCGGCACCTGGGCCGCCCTCGAAGCCGGCAAGACCGTCGCCGTCGCCAACAAGGAAACGCTCGTCCTCGCCGGCGCCCTCGTCACCGACCTCGCCGCCCGCCGCGGCGGCCGACTGCTGCCCGTCGATAGCGAGCACAGCGCCATCTTTCAGGCGATGCAGGGCAGTCCGCCCGACGCCGTCGAGCGCATCGTCCTGACCGGCAGCGGCGGCCCTTTCCGCGGACGCAGCCGAGCCGAGCTGGCCGACGTCACCGTCGCGGAGGCTCTGCGCCATCCGACCTGGCGCATGGGACCGAAGATCACCATCGACTCGGCCACGCTCATGAACAAGGCCCTCGAAGTCATCGAGGCACGCTGGCTGTTCGGCCTGCCGCCGGAGCGCATCGACGTCATCATCCACCCCGAGTCGGTCATCCACTCTTTCGTCGAGTTCAAGGACGGCTCGGTGCTGGCCCAGCTATCGCCGCCGGACATGCGCCTGCCGATCCAGTACGCCCTGACTTATCCGGAGCGCGTGCCGGGTCCGGCGCGACGGCTGAACTGGCGCGAATTATCGGCCTGGCACTTCGAGCAACCCGACCACGAGACGTTCCCGGCCCTACAATTAGGGTATGAGGTGGCGCGTCGCGGCGGCACCTGCGGCGCGGTGCTCAACGCCGCCAACGAGGCGGCCGTCGAACGCTTCCTCAAGGGCGACCTGGATTTCCTCGACATCCCGCGCGCCTGCCGCGCGGCCCTGGATCACCATCATTACAGCCCCACGCCGACGCTGGCCGAACTGAGCGCCTGCGATCGCTGGGCTCGACAGGAGGTAGGCCGTTGGACCAGCCCCAGACCCCGAAGCACTCCGACTCCGTGAGACCGGCCGGCGAGCCTCGGAGCGCGGACGCGGCTCCGCTCGCCGACAGTGCCGCCGCCGCTGACGCCGGCCGCCTGGCTGATGAACAACGCCGTCTACCTGCTCATCTTCGGCCCTCATCGTCGGCGGTATCTGGTACAAGCTCGGATTGGACAGCGTCTGGGCCGTCGCCAAGGTCGTCATCGGACTCGGCTTCGTCATTTTCATCCACGAGCTGGGCCACTTCCTGGCCGCCAAGTGGTGCGACGTCCACGTGCAGACGTTCAGCATCGGCTTCGGGCCGGCCCTGCCCGGCTGTAGCTTCCAGCGCGGCGAGACCACCTACAAGATCGGCGTGCTGCCGCTGGGCGGCTACGTCAACATGGTCGGCGAAGGGCCGGAGGCCGACGAGGACGAAGACTATCCGCGCTCCTTCAAGAACAAGACGCGTCGGCCAGCGCATGCTCATCATCTCGGCCGGCGTCATCATGAACGTCCTGCTCGGCTGCATCCTGTTCATCGTCGTCTACAATTACTCACGGCGTCGAGCAGGCGCCCGCCATCGTCGGCCGGGTCGATGCCGGCTCGCCGATGTGGGAGAAGGGCGTTGCCGCCGGCTCGGTCATCACCGAACTGAACGGCATCCGCAATCCCATCTTCAAGAACCTTCGCTTCGAGGTCATTCTCTCCGCGCAGGACCAGAAGATCCCCTTCACGTTCCAGATGTACGGGCCGGACGGTGAAAAGGCGGAGCAGCGCACGGTGGACCTGCTGCCGCGCCGCGAGGAGAACGATCTCAATCCCGTCGTCGGCGTCGCGCCGCCCAATCAGCTGCGCTGTATCCTCGAGCCGAAGAAAGACATCGGCCTCCTGCCCGTGACGCGCCACAGCCCGGCGGCCGCCGCCCGCTCCGTCCCCCTTCAGCCGGACGAGGTCATCGTCGCCGCCACCGACCCGGACAACCCCGACCAGGTCAAGGAGATCAAGCACGACTTGCAGGCCGTGCACGTTCGATTACCGGGATTTCAGCAAGCGTCTCCGCGCCCTGGAAGGCCAAAAGCTGGTCATCCACGTCAAGCCGAAAGGCGCCGACGACAAGGCGAAAGCCGAATGAGCGCGACGTGCCGCTGGAAGGCTTCCAGTTCAACGACACCATCGTCGGCTGCACGGAGGCGCAGGATACTCGGAACGATTCGTACAACCCGTTCCAGGTCAGCGAATTGCCGCGCGATCCCCGTCATGAGAGCGGCGATCGGCGCGACCCGTTCGTCTTCCAGGCCCGTCAGCGGCAGTTGGCCGGCCTGCCGATGGTCGTGCAAGTCCGCCGCGGCGATCCCAACAGCTCTTCCCTGCACGATACGTCGTCGACCGGCGAGGTCGTCAACCTGTTCGTGCCGCCGGCCTTTCACGTCACGTTCGGCATGCGCATGAAGATGGGCAAGGTGGCGGCCTCCGCGAGGATTCCCCCGCCGCCCGCGCCGGCGTGCGGAAGGGCGACGAACTCATCAAGGTCGTCATGAAGGACGAGCACGGCGACACGCTCCGCACTTGGGAGGAGCTCGACCCCGAGCGTCTGCCGTTCGAGCTGGGGAGGGCGGCGGCGAGCAAGCCGGGCAAGAAGACGGTGCTCCTGACCGTCCGCCGCGAGCCGTCGCCGCCGAACCACACACCGGAAAATCACATCCTGCCGCCGGTCGAATGGGAGCAGCGCTGGGACAACGACGAGGAAGTGCCGCTCAGCACTTCCTCGCCGCTGGCGATCCCGCAACTGGGCGTGGCCTACTGGGTCCTCAGCCAGGTCGTGGAGGTCCACAAGGATTCGCCGGCCGCCGCGAGAAGGACGCGGCTGCAAAAGGACGATACGATCAAGGAGATCCGCTACAAGACCCTGTCGGCGTACAACAAGGAGCCGGAGTGGAGCGAGGCCAGCCGAGCTGGAGTCCACGCGCCACGGCGAGACGCAATACGACTGCTGGGCGCAAGCGTTCTGGATCGCGCAACTGAACGATTTTAAGGAAATCAAGGTCAAGGTGAACCGTCCGGGCGAGGAGATGAAGGACGAAATCGCCCTGACGGCTCGTGAAGACCTGGACTGGCCGCTGGCCGGGCGCGGCATCCGCCTGTTGCCGGATTACAAGGTGCAGAAAGCCGACAACTTCGGCGAGGCCCTCATCCTCGGCGCCCGCTACACCAAAGAAATGATCGTCATCATGTACTTGCAGCTGAAGAGCCTGGCCACCGGCCGCGTCTCGTTCAAGCAGGTGGGCGGGCCGCTGGAGATCATGCGCATGGGCTTCTCGCAGGCCCAGGCCGGCAATTACGATCTGCTATTGTTTCTGGGCATGATTAGCATCAATCTGGCCGTGGTCAACTTCCTGCCCATCCCCATCCTGGACGGCGGGCACATGGTCTTCCTGATTTACGAGAAGCTGCGCGGCCGGCCGCCGGCCGAGAACGTCAAGGTGGTGGCCACCTACATCGGTCTGGCCATGATTGCTTTGCTCATGATACTGGTGTTCTACCAGGACATTCGCAAAATGTTCGGCATCTGAGGCCCGCACGAGGAGGCATTATCGGCTATGAGTTGGAAGGACACCCTCGCCACTCCTGAGCCGACAATGGACAGACGCACCATGACACGCTCCGCTGCCCGTCGCTCCGCCGCCGTCCAGGCGGACAAATCCGCTCTACCGCCGCCGACTTCCGAACCACGCTCCGGCGATCCGTTCGTGGCGACGGAGACGAAATCCGGCATCCCCTGGTACTGGGGGCTGGTCCTTTTCCTGTGGGCCACGTCCTACTTTTTTCTGCTCTTGTACGAATGGCTGGCCGGTGTCTTGAAGTCGTTCGTCCGAGCCTGAAGCGTAAGCGAAGAGTGCTCTTCGCTTACGCTTCAGGCTCGGTTACGTTTTGTTCGCACTCGCGCATGTAGCGCAGGCTCTCCCGCGCGATCGTCTCCGGGTCGGGAGTGTAATCGAACACCTCGACCGAGACCCAGCCGTCGTACCGGCTCTCGCGCAGGGCGCGGAAGATGGGCACGAAATCGACGGCGCCGAAGCCGGGGCCGCGGCGGTTGGGGTCGTTGGCGTGGAAATGGCCGGTGCGCCCGGCGTGACGGCGGATGAGATCGGGGACCGGCGTCTCTTCCGATGACATCGCCTTGACATCCAGGTGTAGCACGAAGTTCGGATGGTCGATGCGGTCGAGGATCTCGACGGCCTCGGCGCAGGTGTTGATAAAGTCGGCCTCGGGCGGGGCCAGCGGTTCCAGGCACAGGCGTACTCCCGCGTCGCCGATGCCGGATCGGGCGCGGCGGAAGGTATCGACGGCGTAATCGACGGCCTGGCCGCGCGTCGCGCCGGCGGGAATGCGCCGCTGGGCCGGCGAGCCGAAGACGAGTAACTCGCCGCCGAGGTCGCCACAGCAGTGGGCCAGCGCCATCAGGTAATCCGCCGTCTTTTGCCGCACAGCCGCGTCCGGCGAGGTTAGGTGCAGCCCTTCGGTCTTGGCCAGGAGCCAGTGCAGTCCCAGCAACTTCAGGCCGTGTTCGTCCGCCTGCCGGCGCAGCTCGCTCCGCCGCTCGGCGGACACGTCGTGGACGGAGCCGGCCAGGGTGAACGGGGCGATCTCCAGCCCCTGATAGCCCAGGCCGGCGACGAAACGGCACACCCGCTCGTGGTCCCAGCCCTCGAACGTCTCGTTGCAGATGGCATATCTCATGGAAGGTCGCCGCATGAAGCCGCAAGCGGCTTGACACTACTTGCTATCAATGGTGACGCGGTCCTCGCGCGAATCCGAGGTCAGGAAGGTCAACTCGACCGGGCCGTTCGCCTTCTCCATCGCGCGGTAGAATTCGGCCGGCTCCGTTACGCGGCGCTGGTTGACGCGGGTGATGACCATGTCGGGCTGGAGGCGCGCCTTGTCGGCGGAGCTGTTGGGCACCACTTCGCGGATGACGACCCCTTCGGGAATGCTGCGCCAGCGCAGCGACAGGGTACTGGACCAGTCCACGCGCAGACCGCCACGCGCCGGCGGCCGCTTCGAGGCGATGACCGGGCCGGGCACGGCGTACTTGGCCAGCTTGACGTTGCAGACGCGCCGCGGTCCGTCCGGCCGAGCCGCCGCCTCGATGCGGACCTCGCTGCCGGCCAGATGCATGCCGATCATCAGGAAGAGATCGTCGTTGCTATGTACCGGCATGCCGTTGATGGCCAGAACGTAATCGTCGTTGCGCAGCTCGCCGCGCTCAGCCGGCCCGCCGAACAGCACTTCCTGGAGCTGCACGAAACCATCGGGGACGTACTCGGGCGGCTTGAGGATGACGCCAAGGAAGCCGTACTCGACCTCCTCGCCGCGGCGTAGCACGTCGAGGATGCGGCGCGTGCCGGCGTCGAGCGGCACGGCGAAACCGCCGGGCGTCTCGCCGCCGCTGATGCCGGCCAGCGCCGACGTCAGGCCGACCAGCTCTCCTTGCAGGTTGAGCAGGGCGCCGCCGCTGCAACCGAGGTTCAGGCGCGTATCGGTCTGGACGAGCGTGCCGAAGCAGTGCAGCGGTAGGCGCGAACGGTCGCCGCGCTCGACCTCGCTGAGCACACCCGTCGAACGGCGGCGAAGGTTGCTGACGATGCCCCACGAGGCGCTAGGGCTGCCGTCGCGGAAGCCCGCCGCGAAGGGGTTGGACAGCGACAGCAGGAAATCGCCCTTGCGCAGTCGGCCGCCGTCGCCGAGCTTGAGCGCCTTGAGGTTCGGCACGCGGTCGAGCAGGCGCAGCACGGCCAAATCGCTGCGCGGGTCGGCCGCGTGGATGTCGGCCCAGCTGCCGCGACCGCCCGGCAGGCGAACGAAAATCTTGGTCGCCTTGCGTACGACGTGGGCCAGGGTGAGGACCAGGCCGTCCTTGTCGTCGAGGACTACGCCGCTGCCGTAGGACTCCGGCACGGTGGCGGGGTTGCTCAGGTCGAGGTTGACCAGCGCGGGGTCGGTGCGCGAACTCGGATGACCGCCGGGACGCTCGAAGCGGCCGAGCTGGCCCGGCACCTTCGGCCGGACGGGACCGAGCGCCCGATATTTGTCGCTGCGCGAGACGAGGATGCAGGCGATGGAAGGTTCGGCGCGCTCAATCGATTGGTGGACGGCCTCCTGCAGGGCCAGCACGTCGGCGAAGCGATTCCGTTCCTCGCTCCGGACCCATCCCGGCAGGAGGAGAACGGCCAGCGGAGCGAGACAGGCCATTGTGCGCATGGGCCGGTTCCTTGTTAGCGCCCACAACCGCAGTGTGGAGGAGAGGGCAGATTCTATGTTTGTACCGCGTGGAGGCGCGGTTTTCCAGTTCTTCCGACCATTCGCTGAGCCGCGACCGTCTCGGTGAGCATGGAAAAGAAAAGGCCGCGCCCTTACGGTCGCGGCTCAGAACGGTATCTGTGATGACAAAAACACCGAAGGGAGTCCCGAGTATTCTCGGGACTCCCTTCGGTGATGAATCCGTATCACTCCCCTGTGATAACCCCACTGCTTCTTTCGCAAGCAAAGGCGACTGCCAGACCGCGAACACGCTTTCGACGTGCCCCCGGTTGGCCGGTCCCGCGACGACATCGCGGGCCATTCTCCCAACGTCCGCTTGGGCGTTGGTGGAACGATTCGCCGGCTAGTGGGGCACGGTCGAGGCGCCCGGCGCGGGCGTCTCATTGTTCTTCAAGGGCAAAAGCTCCTGACGGTAGATCGGCACGTCACGCGGTGCCTCGATCCCCAGGCGGATTTTGCCCCGGTCGATGTCCACGACCGTGATACAGATGTTATCCCCGATATAAATCTTCTCACCCAGTTTTCGGCTCAGGACCAGCATATCGCTACCCTCCTACGAGCGAAGCAGTGGTATACTTGCATCCCAATTCTACGCCACGAATGGCGACGGCGATGTCAAGGGGGTGACATTTTTTGCCCCTAACCCCTCCCCCGTGTCGTGGAACATCCCTCATCCTGGCTTTGCTCGCTAGAGCCGGACATCCCGCACAATCCGTAAAATCCGCCATGAGAGCAAGTTATGCGCCAAATCGGCGCTGAGGCGGAGGCGAAGGCGGACAGCGGCTCACGCCTATCCGATGGGATCTCTTCCTGAGTTCGCGGTCGGTGGGACACTCGGTTTGCTATCCGCGCCGCCGGGCGAGGCCGGAGAGGAAGTGCCAGACGACCAGAGCCGCCCAGCGTGAACTTTGGCCATCGCGGTCGAAGGAGGGATTGATCTCGACCAAGTCGAAGCTGCTCACCGCCGTGTGCTCGCCGGCCAAGGCGGCGCAGGCGGCGAGTTCGTGTCCACAAAGGCCGAGCGGGTTGGGGGCGCTGACGCCGGGCACGTCCGCCTGCCGGACAACGTCGCTGTCGAGCGTCACGCACACCGAACATCCGCTGGCCGACAGCCGCTCGCACTCCTGGCGGAAGGCGTCGCCCAGACGGTCGCGGACCTCGGCACACCAGCGGATGACACCGCCTCGGGCGTTGACGTAAGCGTGGTGTTCTCGGCTGACCGAGTAAGGCTGGGCGCCCAGGCAAACGTAGCGATCGCCGCGTAACGGACGATTCGGATGTTCGAGGGCTTGCCGAAACGGCGAGCCGCTGTGTCCCAGCCCGTCCGCGAGCGGACGGACGTCCAGATGTGCGTCGAGGTTGACGATCGCCACGTCGCGGCCGGCGTGAACGTAGCCGAGGTAATGTCCGTAGGCCGTCTCGTGTCCGCCACCCAGCACAATGGGGACGGCCTCGGCCTTCAACAGCGACGCGATCCCTTCCGCCAACGCCTGCTGACTTTCCTCCAGCCCACCGAGGATGCGCACATTCCCCAGGTCGAGTAATTCCAGTGCGCTCAGGTCCGTGCCTCTGGAGGCGTCCCAGGGTGTCAGCCGGTAGAGTCCGTGACGGATGGCGGCAGGAGCGGCGGCAGCCCCTGGCCGGCCCTGGTTGCGGCGCACACCCTCGTCTTGAGGAAATCCCAGCAGGACCGGACGTCCCGGCCGCAGCATCGGCGGACCCTCCCGCCAGAACTCGACGCACTCGCCCAGTCGCGGGTCATCCGGCCGGCGCGGACCATCCGGCGGCGCAACCGGCTCAAGCCGGGTGTACCACGCGCCCGCGCTTGACGACGCACTCGACATGATTGATTCCGAAGTGATAAAAGAGTTCCCGATAATCGGCAACGTCACAGACGATGACGTCGCCCTGCTTGCCGGGCGTCAATGAGCCGAGGCGGTCGGCGCGGCCCAGCGCCGCGGCGGCGTGGAGCGTCAGGGCCGTCACGACCTCGCTGGGCCTCATGCCCATCTGTGTGCAGGCCATGGCGCCAACGAGCGGTAGGTTCTCAGTCATGCAGGTGCCGGGGTTGCAGTCGGTGGCCAGGGCCACGGTCACGCCGCGCTCGATCAGACGCCGCGCCGGCGCATACTCCACTCCCAGAGAGAACGCCGTGCCCGGCAGCAGCGTCGCCACCGTACCCGACGCGGCCAGGGCGTCGATGCCCGCCTCGCTGACGCGCAGCAGATGGTCCGCCGACACGGCCCCGACCTCCGCCGCCAGCTCGGCCCCGCCAAGCGGCGACAGTTCGTCGGCGTGCAGCTTGAGCCGCAAACCCAGGTCGCGCGCCCGCGTCAGGATTTGCCGCGATTCCGCCACACTGAAAACGCCGGTCTCGCAGAAGACGTCGCAAAACTCGGCCAGGCGCTGCCGGGCGACCTCGGGCAACATGACGTCGCGGAGCGAACGGATGTAACCGGCTCGATCATCGCGGTACTCCGGCGGCACGGCGTGCGCCCCCAGGAAGGTCGGCACCAGCTCCCACGGCCCCTCGGCGTTCAGCTCGGCGATGGACTCTAGACACTTGATCTCGTCGGCTGGCGTCAGACCGTAGCCGCTCTTGACCTCGACGGTGGTGACGCCGAACCGCAGCAGCCGTCGCAGCCGTGGCCGCGCCAGCGCCTTCAGCTCCTCCTTCGATGCCTGCCGCACCTGGCGGACGGTGCGGAGGATGCCGCCGCCGCGCTCGGTGATTTGCTGATAGCTCATGCCTTGCAGGCGCTGCTCGAATTCGTCCACGCGCGAGCCGGCGAACAGCAAGTGCGTGTGACTATCGATGAAGCCCGGCAGCACGACCTTGCCGCTGGCATCGATCCACGTCGCCTCCTCTTGCGCCACGGCCGGCATGTCCGCCGCTGGTCCCACCCAGTCGATGATGCCCGCGCGGATGATGACGGAGCCGTCCGCGAGGACAAGACGATCGCCGGCCGACGCGATGCCGACCAACTGGGCCGCGTGATGGAGGACCGTAAGCATGAAGATCACTCGGTTGATCTCAATTTCACCCGCACGAACTTCGGACGGTAGACAGTGTCCTCGCGGAAGAGTCGGGCGAACTCCCACGTGTTCACGCAGTAGCTAACCAGCAAGCCTTCCCCGGCCGCCCACGGATGGGCCTTGCCCGCGTAGCAGAATACGCCCTTGTCCTTCGCCATTTCCGGGCACTGGTACAGGAGTACCGGGGCCGACCACGGGCCTTCCGGGGCGTCGGCGAAGCGGCCGACGATGCGGTCGCCCAGACCATTCTCCGTGTACACCGCGACGTAACTCTTCCGGCCCGGCAGCCGGCTGACGGAGAACTCCGTGGCCAGGCCGTCCGCCAGCGCAGCGGCGTCCGCCGGCTTATCGCTCCAGCCGTCCGCCGTGCGGTAACGCCACGCCGCGAAGTCCTCCGGCCGATCGGCTGGCACGCGCGCCACGGTCAGCCGCCGCCTGCCGATCCCTTTCCCCTTCTCCACGTAACCGTAGACGTACAGGCGGTCGCCGTCTTGCAACACCGCCGAACCCCATGAGCGCTCGCGGCCGCGCCCGAACTCCGCGAACGGCAACAGATGTTGCTTCATCCGCCATTTCTCCGGTTCCGCGTTCGGATCCTCCACAATCGCCAGCCACTGACCGACGTGCTTGAACCCGAAGGCGCCTTCGTCCCCGGTCTTTTCGATCTGCGGCAGGAAGACGAACAGTCGTTCGCCGGCCCGGAAGGCGGCCTGCGGCCAAAACCAGCCCTTGCCGTCCGCCGGGGTGAACAGGGCCGCCGGCTTGTCCCCGTTCGTCTTTCCGGCCACAAAGCGTATCGCGTCCTTCTCTCCGCGTCCGCCCTGAAGGCCGACGGTGTTGTTCACCATCACCGCCCCGGCGCGCCGACCGTCTTTGACTTCGCCGAGCAGCGTGTCGCCGAACAGCCACAGCACGCGCCGGGGGCCGAGCACGGCCGAGTACGCACCGTCGCCGCCGATCCACCCCTTTCGACCGGCGAACTTCGCATTCCACTCCGGCGCCGGCTCCGCCTTGACGACGACTGGAAGGCGGGGAGCGGGTGGCTCGGCCCGGCCGTCCGGCAAGGAGATCGCCGCCATCATCCACGCCGCGCCGACGATAGGCCAGGTCTTCGCCATGAGGTACTCCCGTTCGACAGCATTCGCCGCCCGCTCCGCCTATTCTAGACAGCGGAGGCAGGAGCGAAGAGAATGATCCTCGTCCATCGCTTGGGGCAGCGTTTCTCCCATGAGAAGGTGCGAATTCATGCCGTGCTTCCGCCTTTGTTGCGGCACCTCGATCGTGCTGCTTTGTTGCACCGGCTGTCCGCGCTCCGTGTCGGAGCCGCGCGTTGTCCTCTACTGCGCCGAGGACGAGGAGTTCGCCGTCCCCGTGCTCGACGAGTTTCGCCGGAGCACCGGCCTGGCGGTGGCGCCGAAGTACGACACGGAAGCCGACAAGTCCGTCAGCCTGTATCGGGAGTTGCTCAGCGAAAAGAACCGTCCGCGCTGCGACGTGTTCTGGAACAACGAGGTCCTGTCCACGATCCGTCTTCAGAAGCAAGGACTGCTGGAACCTTACGACAGCCCTTCGGCCCGGCCTTACCGCGCCGAAGCGAAGGCAGAGGACCACAACTGGCATGCCTTCGCCACCCGCGCCCGTATCCTCATCGTCAACACTCGCCTTGTCGGCGTGAAGGACCGGCCGCGCAGCCTGCTGGATCTGACGGACGAGCGTTGGCTCGGCCGCGTGGTCATGGCCCGACCGCAGTTCGGCACCTCGGCGACGCAAGCCGCCTGCCTGTTCCAGGCGCTTGGGAGCGAACGGGCGAAGAAGTTTTATCTCGACCTCAAGGCCAACGGCGTACAGATCGCGCCCGGCAACAAACAGGTGGCGGAGTGGGTCGGACGGGGACGAACACCGCTCGGCCAGGAAGTCGCCGTCGGCATCACCGACACCGACGACGCGATGGAGGAAGTGCGGGCCGGCCACGACGTCGCCCTCGTCTACCCCGACCGCGATGCGCCCGCCGACAGCCGTCTGGGCACGCTGTTCATCCCCAACACGCTCGCCATCCTCAAAGGCAGTCCCAACCCGGAAGGAGCGCGGCGGCTGGTCGATTACCTGCTGAGTGCCGAGGTGGAGAAACGACTAGCCGAGGGAGAGAGCCATCAGGTTCCGCTCAATCCCGAGGTGGAGGCGAAGCTGCCCCGCGCGATCGAAACGCCGAAGACGGTGCGCGCAATGCCAGTCGATTTCGCCCAGGCGGCGGAACGTTGGGATGAAGTGCAGACGTTCGTGCGTCGGGAATTCGCCCGGCCGTGACGCAAGATCGAGGTTTTCGTTTAGCCGCGACGCGCGCTCCGCTGCGCGTCGCGGCTAAACGAAGTTATTTCTGTTCCCTCGACCGTCCGGCCAACATGCCGCAACCGCCGTGGATGTCCTGACCGCCGCTGTAACGGCGGACGACCGGCATCCCCAGCTCCGCCGTCAGCGCGTCGCGGAACGCCTGCAACTCCTCGGCCGACGGCGGCAGGAACTCACCCGTCGCATCATTGACCTCGATCAGGTCCATTCGCACCGGCAGACCGGCGGTCAGCTCCGCCAGACGACGCGCATCCTCGGAGCGCGTGTTGATGCCGCGAAGCAGCGTCCACGCCAGGGTGATGCGATTGCCGGTCGCCGCGTGATACTCGCGCACGGCCGCCATCAGCTCGGGCAGGGGGTGCGTGTTCTCGACCGGCAACAACTCGCGGCGCTGGGCCGAGTCGGCCGCCGTCAGCGACACAATGAGACGATACGGCCGACGCTCGGCGGTGAAACGGCGAATCATCGGCACGATCCCGACGGTCGAGATGGTGATGGCGCGGGCGTCGATGGCCAGGCCGCACGGGTCCGACAGGACCTGCGCCGCCCGCATCACGCGCTCGTAATTGAGCATCGGTTCGCCCATGCCCATGAAGACGACGCCGCGCACCGAGTACGGCGAATCGTCCCGCACCTGCATGACCTGATCGACGATCTCCCATGTCTCCAAATTGCGACGGAAGCCCATGCGGCCGGTGGCGCAGAAGACGCAGCCCATCGCGCAGCCGACCTGCGACGACACGCACACGATGTACTTCTCCTCGCCGGGCCGGTGGAGCAGGGGGATGCGCACCGCCTCGAACGGCTCGGTCCCGACGCCGCGGAAGAGGTATTTGGCAAAGCCGTCGGTCGGCGAGACGATTTTCTCGATCCGCGTCAGCTGCGGGATGCGTGTCGTTTGCCGGACTCGTTCGAGCAGGCGACGCGGCACCTCGGGCATCTGCTCGGGAATGCCGCCGTGCTGCAAGACGGCGGCCTGGAGACGGCGGGCAAGGCGGACGCTGACACCGTGAGGGGCCAAAAGCGCGTGCAGACTCTCGGCGGTGTGCTCCTTGAAAAGGATCGCTTCGTTCACGACGTTCCCTCGAAAGAAGAACCTCACGCAAAGACGCAAAGAACGCAAAGAAGAAAAGAGACGAATAACGAATCATCGTCCCCTCTCTTTCTTTCTATTTACTTTGCGTTCTTTGCGCCTTTGCGTGAGGTTCTTCTTGTCGGAAAGCCGCTTGCCGTCCGGCGGCGGGAGGTCCATGATGAAGCGAAGACGGTTCTTTTTCCGGGAGGTCGATCATGCAAACCGAGATTTCCGCCCGAACGATCAGCTACGACGAAGGCGGCACGGGACCGGCCGTCGTGCTGTTGCACGCCTTCCCGCTGTCGCGCTCCATGTGGGCGCCGCAGATGGAGGCACTGCGGGACCATTATCGTGTGATCGCCCCGGACCTGCGCGGCTTCGGCGGCAGCAAGGACTTCGACGAGCCGCCCGCGCTCGACCAGGTGGCCGACGACGTGGCCGGCTTGCTCGACGAACTGAAGGTCGGCGAGCGCATCGTGCTGGGCGGACTGTCGATGGGCGGTTATGCGGCGCTGGCCTTCGCCCGGCGACACCCCGGCCGCTTGCGCGGCCTGATTTTAGCGGACACCAAGGCGGAGGCGGACGACGCCGAGGGCAAGGCCAACCGCGAGCGCCTGATCGCCTTCGCCGCCGAGCACACCGGCCGCGACGTCCTGGAGCAAATGCTCGCCAAACTGGTCGCCCCGGAGACGATGGCCCAGCACGCGGAGGTGGTCGAGCGCATTCGCCACATCGCGGCGGACCAGACGCCGGCGGCGATCATCGGCGCCTTGAAGGCCATGCGCGATCGGCCGGACTCCGGCCCGTCGCTGTCAGCCCTCGCCGTGCCGACGCTGGTCGTGGTCGGAGAGAAGGACGTGCTCACGCCGCCGGCGGCCGCGGAGTCGCTGGCGGCGCGGATTCGGGGAGCGAAGTTGGTGCGTATCGAGGGCGCCGGCCATCTGTCGAACCTGGAGAAACCCGAACTATTCAACGCGGCCGTGCGCTCGTTTCTCGCCGAGTTGTAGGAACCTATTGTCCCAGCCGCTTGCGGCTTCGCGTATCGCTGCCCGCGAAGCCGCAAGCGGCTGTCGGGCTTCGCGATGGTAGCCCTTACATCGGCTGAGACGTTTTTACAAATCGCGCTCGCCGGCCTCCGTCGTTCCCCCGACGGCGAAAAAGAGCGAAGGTTCGGCAGGCATTCGAGTTAGAACACATTAACACATTTGCACCCTTTCTCCGGCACGGGCCTTGCTTAATGAAGAGACGACCCGACCGATTGTGGAAGCGAGGGTCGGGTGCTCGCACGGTTAGCGAACGGTCTCCCCCACCGCTTCGCTCGCGGTATCCCCGTCCGTGCCGGGCCTGCGATGGTTGTCGGGAGGATCCCCCATCCTCTCGACATAGATCAGCGCGGCGCCCACCGAAGCGAGTACACCGACAACGCTTCTCTCATCCCCCTCCCTCCTTTTTGGCAAGTCACCGAACCCCCTTGAAGCCCTCCGCTCCCCCGCGGAGGGCTTCCCTCTTTTCCGCTCGCCGCACTTCGGAAAAGTGTATGCTTCCTCCGGCCGATCCGCGCTGGTAGAATGTGGCCTAGTCGCTTCGATCCGAAGATCGGAGAACACGGGACTCTTATCGACCTTGCGGAGCGTCGTCGCGCGGCCGGAAGAACGGCCGGCGCCTCCGACACCGATCCACGAACCATGAATTTTCAAATTGACGTCTCTTCCGCCCTGCCGTGCCCCCCGGCCGACCTCCCTGCCACCTCCACCGCCGTACCGGAAACGGTCGATCTGCTGCGTCAGATCCTGGAGGTGCAGCGCGAGCAATTGTCTTACCAGCGGGCTGCCGCCGCGGCGCATGACGTGACCGCCCGCTGGCGCGCTCTTCCTGTCGCGCTGGCAGCAGGACTTTCCCGATCTGGCCGAGGGCTGCCGCAAAGCTCTGCCACACCTGGAACGCAGCTATGGCCAACTTCTCCGCGACCTGACCGACAAGCTGACGGAAGAAGAGCACGGCCTGGATAACGACTTCACCCTACAAGAGTTCCTCGACCGCTTTGGGATGCGCCTCGCCCAACTGGGCACCATCCTCAACCTGGTCGCTCCCCTTGCGGAAGCCGCCGGCTCGTCGTCGGGCGAATCGGCGTGAACGAGTCGCAAATGGGCGAGCGGGGGCGTCAGCCCCCTGTTGCTTCCAACAGGGGCTGACGCCCCCGCTCAAATTATTGGAAACAAGGTCATTCTCCGTAGTCGCTGCCGGCCGACTCGCCGCGACTACGGACGCTCTCCGGGATGACGTACTCGCCGCCCTCAATGCTCTTGGTCGCCTCGGAACGCAGCTGTTCCATCAGCTTCTGATAGTACGTGCGCCGCCGGGTGTTCATCGTGTCCAGCCAGAGCGGGTTCGGGCCGTCCGCGTAGGCATACACCTCGTAGAACTCGCGGCGGTCGGGAACCTGCGGCTTCTCCATCAGCACGGCGACGTAATAGTGCTGGACGGGCTGATCCGCCAACACCAAGGCGTCGCCCGGCTCCTTCAGGGTCAGAAGGCGCGTGACGAAGTCGGCCGACGGATGGGCAATGCGGTCGGCGGGCGGCTGATAGGGACGGAAATCCTGCGGCGTCGCCTTGCGGCCGATGAAGAACGCCGGCGGCCGGAGATGGGCCACGTTGGTCAACTCGAACACTTCGCCCTGCTTCTGCTCGCGCAGATACTTGATGGCGTCGGAGGCGTTGGCGTGCTGTTCCTTCAACTCCGACGCGATGCGGTCGGCCTCCTTGCGTGCCAGCCGACGGGCCTGCTCGAAGTACCAGGCTTTCTCGACCTGATCGCGCACCACCTCGAACTTCTGGGGGTGTGCCGGCTTGTCCTCGGAACGCCAGAACACCCACGTCTCGTCCCCGGAGCGCGAACGGAACTGCTGCGATCGCATCGGGCGATCCATGTCGAACTGTCGCTCAATCGGACTTAGCTCAAAGCTGTGGAACATCGCACTCACGAAGTCCGGCCGCTGCTGCGGCCCGCCGAACTGGAAGAAGGGGTTGTCCGCCGTCTCGTCGTAAGCGGTTTGCAGCTCTTTCAGGGCGGGGTCGGGATGGTCGATCATCTCCTGGCGCGTCTGGGCCTCGGCCATCGAATGGAAGTTCTCCAGGCCATAGTCGGCGACGACCTTTTTCAGATAATCGTCCAGCTTCCGATCCGAGTGAGAACTGATGAGCTTGTCCAACTCCTTGCGCAGGGCGAGGACGTTGGCCTCCATCGCTCGGCGGGCCATGTTCGTCTCGAAGCGCTCGACCATCTGGCCGCGCACGGCTTCCAGCGCTTGCGCGGAGTGCAGATAGCGCGTCGGCAGCGTGGCCGCCACCAGGGGCGAGGGACTGGTGCCGGCCAGCACGGTCGAGGCGAAGGCCGTCACGGTCGCTCGTTCGTACAGTTCGTTGGTGGCCAGCAGGGTAATCGGCGCCGCCAGGGGTGAACCGCCGGTGCCGATGTCGCCCAGGAGCTGCCCGAGCACCGCCGCCGGCGCTTGCGCCTCGGCGGCGCGGCGGTCGTTCAGATCGACGCCCTGGCCGAAGCGGAAATGACTCTCGAACGACTTGCCGTCGTCCTTGTCGTACTTGAGGGCGCGGCCGGCTTCCTCCTTGCGGTATTCCTCGTACTGAGTCTGGATGGCGGTCTCGACATCGCCGGGGACCGCGAGGTTGATGGCCCAGGCCACGCCGCCGCCGGCGGCGAAGGTGGACGCCGGGCCACCGAGGCGAAACAGCGGCAGCAATTCCGTCGCTTTCTTCGCCAGTTCGCGCGCGAACGGCCCGTCCGGTCGGTAGCTGAAATACTGCACCTTGATGCGTCGCGGCTCCTTGAAGCCCGGCTGGCGCCGCGTCGGCGACGGCTCGTCGTTCTGGTAGCGCGCGTACAGGTTGCGCAGATCCTCCGCGTTCGGTTTGCGCTCGACCTTCGAGACGAAGTTCTCGACGGCGATCGGCAGCAGGTTCACGGCGAGCGTGGTGCGCTGCTCCTGGAAATAGCGGAAGAACTCATCCGGTGTGGCCACGGCCGGGCTGTGATGGATACCGTCAAACCGAGCGCGGAAATGGCGGACGCCCGTGCCGAAACCGAGCACGGCCTCCTTGGCGATGGCCACGCGGTACTCGTCGGTCAGGGCGCGAAGCAGGTCGTTCGTGCCGAGGTTCTTGTGGATCTTGGTGCTGGCGCCGAAGAACCGGCGTACCCAATCGTGGTTCTCGAATTTGCTGTCCGGCTTGAGGAATTCTTCGTTTCCCCAGGCGCGGTTGACCTCGCGGCAAACGTCGGCGGGCGTCAGGACGATGCCGAGCCGGTCGGCCTCGTGCTTCCATACCAGAAAGTCGAGCAGATCGTCCACCTTGGGCGTACCGCCGAAGTAGTATTCGTCGCGCGGCTTCTCGGGGTTGAGAATCCAGGCCTGGAAGGCCAGCGCCGTGGCGATGGCGTCCACGGATCGGACCTGCTCCTCGTTCTTCTGCACGTCGGGGCGGTCCAGCAGTTTCTGCACGGATGCCAAGCTGTCCATGATCTGCCGATGCTGCTGCTCCGGCGGAGCAAACCGGAGCATCGGGTTGCGCAGACGCTGTCCATCGCCTGCAAGGCCGTCTGCAGCGGGTTGTCGGAGACCTCGTTCGGCCCCTTCCTGTCCCGTTCGACCTTCTTGCGGATGTCGTTGACGGCGCTGTCCAGCGGCGTGGCGTAGACGATGCCGAAGAGAAGAAACTCACTGCCCAGCTGCCGCTGCATCTTGAGCCGGTCGAGGTCATCGGTATGGATCGACTTGCCGTAAAGGGACAGAACTTCCTCGCCGGAATGGCGCGTCAGTCCGATCCATTGCAGGATGTTGTGGAAGGGATCGGCGCCGCCGGAGGAGAAGCCGGTGAAGACGAAGGTGATCATGCAGAGCAGAATCAGAAGGGCAAAGTAGACCTTCTGCCGTTTGCGGAAGTGGCGGAATGGATGAAAAGCCATTGGCAATCCTCGCTTAAGGTCGCGCCTCCAGTCCGCCGAGCCGCTGCCGGACTTGACACCCGGCGCAAAGCTATAGTATGGGTGAAAGGCGGACTTCGCTCAAAGTGGTGATTGTAGCGACTCTGGTTGGCAACACAACAGCAACAGGAGGGGTCAGGGGTCAGGGGTCAGGGGTCAGAAAAACCGGCAACTTCATTTCTGACCCCTGACCCCTGACCCCTGACCCCTGCACAACAGGGAGACGGCCGTGCCCGCACGCAAGAAGCAAGCGACCCCCGACGAAGCTCCGCCGGCGACCAGCCGCAAGAAAGCGTCCCCGTCCGGCAGCCGTTCGCGTCTCAGCACCAAACCGCGAGCGACCAACGGCAAGGGCAAGCAAAGACCTGGTCATCGTCGAATCGCCGGCCAAGGCCAAGACGATCAACAAGTATCTCGGGTCGAACTTCAAGGTGCTGGCCAGCTACGGCCACGTCCGCGATCTGCCGCGCCGCCGCCGGCCCGGCGAGAAGATCGCCGGCGTGGACATCGACAAGGGCTGGGTGCCGACCTACGTCGTCGTCGATCGCGCCGAGTCCAACGGCAAGGGCGCGTCGCGGCGGCGCACGGCCAAGGACATCCTCGCTGAGCTGAAGCGCGAGGCGGCGAAGTCGAACCACATTTACCTGGCGACCGACCCTGACCGTGAGGGCGAGGCCATCGCCTGGCACATCGAGGACGCCCTGGGATTGGACGACGATCCGCGCGTCTTCCGCATCACCTTCAACGAGATCACGCGCTCGGCAGTGCAGCACGCCCTGGCCCAGCCGGGCAAGATCGACATGGACCGCGTTCACGCCCAGGAGGCGCGGCGCATCCTCGATCGCGTCGTCGGCTATCCGCTGAGCAATCTGCTGAGCAAGAAGGTGGCGCGCCGCTCCAGCGCCGGTCGCGTGCAATCGGTGGCCCTGCGCCTGGTGGTCGATCGCGAGCGCGAGATCGAGGCGTTCGTGCCGACCGAATACTGGAAGATCCTCGCTTTGCTGGCTCCGACCGGCACAGTCTCCGTAACCCCAAAGCCATTCTCGATAGTGCCGGCGCAAGCGAAGGGAACCACGGCCGAGGCGAAGACCGAGGAGGGGGCCGAACCAAAGACGGCCAAGCCCGAACTGCCGCCGGGCTCGTTCCTCGCGGAGTTGGCCGAGTGGAACGGCAAAAAGTTCGAGGCCGCCAATGAGGAGATGGCCACGGCTATCGCCCGCGCCCTCGACCAGGCGAAGTACGTCGTCGCCAAGCTGGAGCAGAAGGACCGCGCCGAGAGACCGCAAGCGCCGTTCACCACGAGCACTTTGCAACAGCAAGCGTTCCTGCGGCTGCGCTTCAGCGGCGACCGCACCATGAAAGCGGCCCAGAAGCTGTATGAGGGCGTCGATCTGGGCAGCGAGGGTTCGGTGGCCCTCATCACCTACATGCGTACCGACAGCACGCGCGTCTCCGCCGACGCCCTGCAAGCCGTGCGCGGCGCACATCGACAGCCAGTACGGCTCGAACTATGTGCCGGCCAGCCCGCACACCTACGCCTCGGGAAAGAGTGCTCAAGAAGCGCACGAGGCGATCCGGCCGACCGACCTGACCTACACGCCGGATCGCGTCGCCCGGCTCGGCCTGCACGGCGATCAGTTGCGGCTGTACACGCTGATCTATCAACGGTTCGTGGCCAGCCAGATGGCCGCGGCCGTGTTCGCCGTCACCAACGTGGAAGTGCTGGCCACGCCGTCCGACGACGCCCAGGGGCCGCGCGGTCTGCTCAAGGCGCAGGGCAAGGTGCTCAAGTTCGACGGCTATCGCAAGGTGTTGCCGCCGGCCGGCAAGCAGGAGGACGCCACGCTGCCGGCCCTGAGCGAGCAGCAAAAGCTCGATCGGCTGGACCTGACGGCCAGCCAGCACTTCACGCAGCCGCCGCCGCGCTACAACGAGGCGTCGCTGGTCAAGGCGCTGGAGAAGGAGGGCATCGGCCGGCCGAGCACCTACGCCACCATCATCCACAAGATCACCTCGCCGGAGCGCGGCTACATCGAGGTCAAGGACCGCCGCTTCTACGCCACCCAGATCGGCAAGAACGTGACCGACCTGCTCATCGAGCACTTCCCGAAGGTCATGGACCTCAAGTTCACCAGCCATCTGGAGGAGGAATTGGATCAGATCGAGACGAAGCAGGCGCACTACAACGAGGTGCTCAACGAGTTCTGGGGTCCGTTCTCCGAGGCGCTGAAATCGGCCGAGGACAAGATGCCGTCCCATCGCGGCGTCGAGACAGGCGAGACGTGCCCGCAGTGCGGCAAAGCCGCTGGTGCGCAACTACAGCAAAAAGACGCACCGTTACTTCGTCGGCTGTTCCGGCTTCAAGGAGGGCTGCAAGTACATCAAGCCGGAGGAGGGCGACGAAGCGCGGCCGCAGCCGGTCGAGACGGAGTACAAGTGTCCGACCTGCGGCAAGACGATGCTGGAGCGCATGGGCAAGAGCGGGCCGTTCCTCGGTTGCAGCGGCTACCCGGAGTGCAAGACGACGATGAACTTCGGTCCCGACGGCCAGCCGGTGCTGTCGGCGGTGCCGACCGAGCACACCTGCGAGAAATGCGGTCAGCCGATGGTGATCCGGCAAGGCAAGCGCGGCCCATTTTTGGCCTGCACCGGCTATCCCAAGTGCAAGAACGCCAAGGACGTGGACGGCCAGGGCAACCCGGTCAAGCCGATCGACACCGGCATCGCCTGCGAGAAATGCGGCTCGCCGATGACGGTCAAGAAGGGTTTCCGCGGCCCGTTCCTGGGATGCAGCAACTATCCCAAGTGCCGCAGCACCAAGCCGATTCCGCCGGAGATGAAGGAACAGCTCAAGGATTTGTTGCCGGCGCGGCGCCGAAGAAAGACGCTGCCGGACGTCAAGGTTGAGGAGCCGTGTCCGGAGTGCGGCGGGCCGATGAAGCTACGTCACGCTCGCAAGGGCTATTTTCTCGGCTGCGCCAAGTATCCCAAGTGCAAGGGCACGCGCGAGGCGTCGCCGGAATTGCTCGAACAGTTGCAGGAAGCCGGCGCGACGCCGTGAGGCAAGTCGCTTGCGGCTTGACGCCAAGCCGCAAGCGGCTCAATCTTACGTTCCCGGATACAGGCTGTTGATCGTTAATTCGACTTGTTCGCGGTCACCGCGGAAGGTGGCGGTGAAGAATTGAAGGAAGCCGGCGAAGCCGAGCAGAGGCAGATGGAGCTTCGTGGGAGTGAAACCACCCAGGCCGGCCACTCTCGCCGTTCCATTCCATCGGTGATGCGCAAGGCAACCGGAGCGTAGCGAAGCGGAGCGTTCGCCAGGGTCGCCGTGCCGCCTGGCCAGCGGGGGCGTGCGGTCAGATCCAGACCGATGCGCGCCGCCACGATCTTCGGGGAATACCGTATCATCCGCGCCGGTATCGAGAAGTCCTTCCAGAGCGGATGCGTCCGCTCGGGCCAACCACGCGAAACGAGTAATCAAAGGGCGTGGACGGGACCATCGCCCTCCGAGCGACACGACAGCGTGAGGAACAGCGATGATCTGTGTAGGGGAACAGAAGGCTCATCAAATGCAAGCTCACGTCGGGAGGATCGATATAGGCGTGGACGACTTGGCTGAAATGAATTCCCGCTGCCTCCAGCGTGGCATCGAGTTCTTCCAGCGTATCGCCGCTGGCCAGGATGCGCGTGCCGTCCGGGCTGAACGCCACGTGCTTCCCCCAGTACTTCGCCAATTCTTCCAGACGGGAACTTGACTCCGGTTCTCCTCGTAATGACTCAGATCGGGCGGTTCCATTCTCTCGCCGTTGCTGCTCATGAGATGGTCACTCCTGCAACGACGGTGACCGGGAAACGACTGCTCTCCTCGCCATTGTAACCTTCGACTCTCCTCCGGCCGCAGATCGACTCATTCTCCGCCGCGACGCTCCCATTCATCCAGTTCGCGCAAACGGCGATCCGCATCGAAAACCGGCGGCGGCAGCGCCTCGGCCAAGCGCAGCGCCTCCGCTTCGCTCAGCCCTTGCTTCGCCGAGCCGGAGCCGCGGAAGATCGGCAGCCCGCGACGCAGGGCAATGATCTCGCGCCGTGTCCGTCCCTTCGGCGCATCCGGCCAGCGGCCGATGCGCTCGTGAAAATCGAAGAACACCGGCACGATCTCGCGGAGGTAGCGCCAGTAGCCGGGATTGTCGGTCTGGATGAAGAACAGGCCGCCGGGCACCAGCGCGCGGTACACGAGGGCGAGAAAGCTCGGCGTGATGAGACGCAAGTGGGCCTGGCCCGGCTCGTAGTACGGCTGCGGGTGATAGCAGTGGATTTCGGCGGCGCGGTGCGGCGGCAGATAGCGCTGGAGCAGGCGGACGGCGTCGGTGACGGCGAAGCGGATGTTCGTCAGGCCGCGCTGGTTGGCGCGGCGCGTGGCGTAGCGGATGACGACGGGCAGGACGTCGATGCCGAGGTGATCGTGGTCGCGGCGCCAGACGGCGCTGCCGAGCAGGAAGCGGCCGTTGCCGCAGCCGAGATCGACGACCAGCGGGGCGGAACGCCCGAACAGGGCGGACAAGTCGAGCGGGCCCTCGACGGGGAGTTTCTTGAGGGCGGTCTGCGTCCACTGGCCCGGGTCGAGGATTTCGCCGGCGAACGGCACGCCGAACTCGCGCTCGATGTGCCGGCGTTTCTTCTTGTCGTCCGGCATGGCGTCACGGCGAGGGGTTGAGGGCGTCGGCGAGCGACTGGGCCAGATCGCCGACGGCGGCGGCGATGGCGTCGAGCGACTGACTACCGGCCTTCTCCAGATGGCGCACGAAGGCGCTGCCGACGATGACGCCGTCGGCGACCTCGCGCAGCGTGCGAACGTGTTCGGGCCGGCTGATGCCGAAGCCGACGCACAGCGGCACATCGGTCTGCTGGCGCAGCCAGGCGAGTTGGTCGAGCAGTTCCGTCGGCAGGCGGTCGCGTTCGCCGGTGATGCCGGCGACGCTGACGCAGTAGAGGAAGCCGGTCGAACGGCGGGCGATGTCGCGGGCGCGGTCGCGCGGCGTCGTCGGCGTGACCAGATGGATCAGCTTGAAGTCGCGGGCGGCGGCCAGGCGGCTGAGCGTCTCGGACTCCTCGAAGGGCAGGTCCGGCACGATGGCGCCGCTGAAGCCGGCCGCCGCCGCCTGATCGAGAAACGCCTCGGGGCCGCGGCGGTGGATGAGGCTGTACGAGACCATCGCGGCCAGCGGCGTGTCGGCGACAGCGAAGCGACGCACGGCGGCGAAGATGTCGTCGACGCGCAGGCCGCGGTCGAGGGCGCGCGTGTACGACGCCTGGATGACTGGGCCGTCGGCGATGGGATCGCTGTAGGGGAAGCCGATCTCGAGCAGGTCGGCGCCGTGGCCGGCCAGCGTGCGCGCCAGCTGCGCCGTGGCGTCGAGGTCGGGGTCGCCGGCCGTCAGGAAGGGGATGAACGCCTTGCGACCCTGGGACGCAGGCGCTGAAACAATTGATCGATGGGGTTCATGGTATGGATGATATTACCACCGGAGCGTCACGACAGTCTGCACCCGTCGCTGACGCTCCGGGCTAGTTCCGATCTCCTCGCCCTGCAAGCGCGCCACCTCGAAGCAGTCCTTGTCGCCGCGGCCGGAGAAGCAGATCACCACCACGTCGTCGCGCTGGCCGCTTCGCCGCCACGCGCATGCCCTCGACCACGGCGTGCGCCGTCTCCAGGGCCGGCAGGATGCCCTCCAGCCGGCAGCACGCCGAAAACCCCTGCAAGGCCTCGTCGTCGCCGACGCTGGTGTAGCGCACGCGGCCGCTGTCCTTCCAGTAGCTATGCTCGGGGCCGACGCCGGGGTAATCGAGGCCGGCCGAGACCGAATGGACGGGGGCCGTCTGGCCGTCGGCGTCTTGCAGGACGTAGCTGAAGGTGCCGTGCAGCACGCCGGGCTGGCCGTGGCCGAGCGTGGCGGCGTGCTGGCCCAGACCCTCGCCGCGGCCGCCCGCCTCGACGCCGACCAGCTCCACCGAGGCGTCGTCGAGGAAGGGATAGAACATGCCCGCCGCGTTGCTGCCGCCGCCGACGCAGGCGACCACGACATCGGGCAGCCGCCCGATCTGCTCCAGGCACTGCGCCCGCGCCTCGCGGCCGATGACCGACTGGAAGTCGCGGACGATCATCGGGAACGGGTGCGGGCCGACCACGCTGCCGATGATGTAATGCGTGTTCGCCACGCTGGCCATCCAGTCGCGCATCGCCTCGTTGATGGCGTCGCGCAGGGTGCGGCTGCCGCTGGTGACCGGCGTGACCGTGGCGCCCAGCGCCTTCATCTTGAAGACGTTGAGCTTCTGCCGGCGCACGTCCTCCTCGCCCATGTAAACCTGGCAGTTCAGGCCGAACAGGGCCGCCGCCGTGGCGCGTGGCGACGCCGTGCTGGCCGGCCCCCGTCTCGGCGATGATGCGCGGCTTGCCCATGCGCTTCGCCAACAGCGCCTGGCCGATGCAGTTGTTGATCTTGTGGGCGCCGGTGTGGTTGAGGTCCTCGCGCTTGAGGTAGATGCGCGCGCCGCCGGCCTCCTTCGTCAGCCGCTCGGCGAAGTACAGCAGCGACGGCCGGCCGACGTAGGTTTTCAGGTAGTGCTCGAACTCGCGCTGAAAGGCGGCGTCGGCGCGGGCCTTGTCGTACTCGGCGCTGAGCTGCGCCAGGGCGGCCATGAGCGTTTCGGGGACGTAGCGGCCGCCGTAGGGTCCGAAACGACCCTGGGCGTCCGGCAGATTGGCGAAGGGAGCCGACATGATGTTCTCGTGGGAACGGAGGTCCATCGGTGCGTACTGTAAGCCTAGCCGTGCGCGCGTCGAGGTCAAGCCGGCTGCCTGGGAGAAGGTTAACGAGGAGAGCTTCCGATTGGCGCGGCCGTTCCCACCTTTCCCCACTTTCGGGTCGGCGCACGGCAGGGTCTCGGATTTCGGCGCTTCCCGGTTGCGGCGCCAAGGATTCGCCGGATACAGTATCACTAAAACTTCCACGCGAAGGATAGCCATGCCTGCCGAAAAGTCGCTCGATGAACTGATCGCGCACAAGGCGATCGAATTTGCCGATCAGATCAAGAAGGCCGCCGGCATGGCGGACAAGGAAGAGGAAATCCGCATCGAGGTCGAGAAACAGCTGGCCTTCATCCAAAAGGAAGCCGGCGTCGAACTGCACGGCAAACACGAATTCACCGTGGCCAAGGGCCGGGTGGATTCCGTCTATTCGCGCGTTCTGATCGAATACAAGAACCCCAGCGATCCCTCCGCTCGCATCGGTCCCAAGGCCGACTCTCCCGGCAGCAAGAAGGTCGTCGAGCAGATCAAAAGCCGATTCCG
Source organism: uncultured Planctomycetota bacterium (assembly GCA_963849325.1). GTDB lineage: Bacteria > Planctomycetota > Planctomycetia > Gemmatales > Gemmataceae > JAJPHU01. The sequence continues at coordinate 355,350 of CAWKHF010000002.1, forward strand.
CGGCATGAAGGACGAACACAGGCACCCGTTGGGCTCGCTCTTCGGCGTCGGACTCGACGGCAAATACTTTATCTTCGTCCGTTTCCGCGATGGGGCCTGGCAAGTGCAGGAGCCGGCCGAGGTCAACCGTCACTCGGCCGAGCGCTTCCTGTGGGCGCTCTTCAATCTAGGCCAGAAGGGCAAGCCGTTCTCGCCGGAATACCTCGCCGGCGACTTCGGGGCCAACGAAGCCTCCATCGCCGTCCCCGGCGTCCATGCCCTCTACGACGCCATCCTCGCCGCCGACCACCCCAAGGCCCACACCTTTTTCAACCAGTGGAAGATCCTCTTCGGCGAGGTTTGCGGCTACGACGTGGACAACCCGTCGGACAAGGTCAAGAAACTGGCCGATTCCTATGGCATCGCCTTGAAGGGCCTCAAGCCGGCCGAGCTGCTCTTCTCCCTGCACAGCTACTACGCGCTGTTCATGAAGCTGCTGGCGGCGGAGACCGTCGCCTTCTTCCACCGCGGACTACTCAAGAGCCAGGTGCAAAAACTGCTTCAGGCCGGCACCAGCCAGAAGTTGAAACGCGAACTGGAAGAGCTGGAGGCCGGCAGCATCTTCCGTCACCTCAACATCACCAACTTCCTCGAAGGCGACCTGTTCGCCTGGTACACCTCCGTCTGGTCCGATGCCATTGAGAAGCTGGTCCGCGACATGATGACGCGCCTGGATAACTACAATCCGGGCACCCTTTCCGAAGACCCGGTGACCAGCCGCGATCTGCTCAAGAAGCTCTATCAGCAGCTTTTCCCCAAAAGCGTCCGCCACGACCTCGGCGAATACTACACTCCCGACTGGCTGGCCGAGCACGTCCTCAACGAGCTGGGCTACGAGGGCGACCCGGACAAGCGGTTGCTCGATCCGGCGTGCGGCTCCGGCACCTTCCTGGTCATGGCGATCAATCGCATCAAGAAACTGATGAGGCCGAATAGTGTCCAACGGATCTCCCACTACATCCTTCATCGAAGGCGCCGTCGTCCGCAGCACGAGCGCGCTGTACAAGCCCTACGGCATAGGCCGGGTAATGAAGGTGCGCGCCGAGCAGGCCAAGGTCGAGTTCAATCCCTCCGTCTTCATGTCGCCGCCCTACCGCTCCGAAAATAAGATCCTGCACTTCGCGGAGATGGAGCGCGTCGATTCGCCGCTGGACCGGGCGCGAGGGGGACAGTGGGACGAACCGTGGCGGTTTGAGCTGAAGATGCAAGCGGCCCGTTTCCTCTGCGGCAACAAGGGCGGGCAGCTCGGCAACGCTCGCACGGAGATCCTACCCCACCAGATCTTCGCCGCACACCGCGTTGTTTCCAGCCCACGACGCCGCTTCCTGCTGGCCGACGAGGTCGGCCTCGGCAAGACCATTGAGGCGGGCATGATCTGGCAGGCGCTGTATCAGCGCGGTCAGGCCAAGCGCACTCTCATCATCACGCCGGCCGGACTGACTACGCAATGGCAGGAGGAAATGCAGGACAAATTCGGGGCGACATTTGAAATCTTCGGCCGCGACTTCCTCGCCGTCAACCCGCGCGCTGGAGCTACCGCGCGGCGGCCATCGCCTCGCTGGACCGTCTCAAACGCCCCGAACACAAACGCATCCTGCTCGAAAACCGCAAGTGAGACCTCATCATCTTCGACGAGGCCCATCGCCTCAGCGCCCTCGATTACGCCTCCGGCAAGGTCGAGAAGACGCTGAATTACCGCCTCGCCGAGGAAATCCGCCAACATCATTACAGCGAGGCGTTGTTGCTGCTGACGGCCACGCCGCACCAGGGCGAGGAAAACCATAGCCGCTTCAAGAACCTGCTGTCCCTGCTCGATGAGGATCTCGACTTCAGCGCTCTGGAGCACATGCCGCTTTTCGCCGGCAGCGGCAAGAAGTTCACCGACTTCATCATCCGCACGCCCAAGAAGGACGTGACCGACGCGCAGGGCCATAAGGTCTTCAAGGGCCGCAAGACGCATCGGCTGCGCTGCCGGCCCTATCCCGCCGAGGCGCGTTTTTATCAGGCCGTCGCCGACTACCTTCGCCACGGCTACCGCATGTTGGAGCGCGTCAACGATCCAACCCGCCGCGCGCGGCGGGCTTCTTGTTGACCACCTTCCAGAAACTGAATGCCAGCTCGACAGCCGCCATCCGCGCCGCGTTGTCGGGGCGGCTCCAGCGCTTGCAAGGTGCACTCGACGCTCTGCCGGACTCGGAAGAAGAGGACGACGCCTTTGACGAACGTTACCAGGGCGAACAGGAAGAACAGGCCGTCCTCAAGGACGACCGCGAAATCCTCGACGACGAACGATCGACCCTGGAAGGACTGCTGGCCATGCCCGTCAAACGGGACCGCAAGCTCGACGAACTGGTGCGGCTGATCGACCACATCGGCCGGGAAAGTCCTCGCGGTTCGGAAGAGAAAGTCTTGATCTTCACCGAGTACCGCGAAACCCAGCGCTATCTGGTGCGGGAGCTGGAAGCGAAGCACGGCGCGGGGTCGGTCGTCGTCATCCACGGCGGCATGAAACTGGAGCGCACCGGCGAGGCGGAGCAGGACCTCGACCACCTATGGGCTCCGTTGTCCCGAGACGGCGCGATGGCGACGCCGGCGACCAAGCGCTCGAGCCAACGGCTTTTCCGCGACCATCCGCGGGTGCGCTTCCTGGTCTCGACCGAGGCCGGGGGAGAGGGGATCAACCTTCAGTTCTGCCATGTCTGTGTCAATTACGATTTACCGTGGAACCCGATGCGGGTCGAACAGCGCGTCGGCCGAGTTTATCGCTTCGGTCAGGACAAGGTTGTGCAGGTCTACCACCTGTTCAACAAGTCCACGATCGAGGAAGTGGTGCAGACGTACTTCGAGGACCGCTTGCGGCGTGCGGCGACGGCCCTCGCCAAGGTGACGGGCGAGGATGCGGAAGAAATCCAGGGCGCTCTCAGCGGCCAACTCGAAAGCGAAATCGAGCCGACGCGGATTTACCAGCGTGCCTTGGTCGAGGGCGACCTCAACCAGCAGACGCAGAAAGAGATCGCGGAGGCGGTGGAACGGGCGCGGCGGGCGTATGAGATCGCGACGCGGAGCCTGTTCCGCGACGTATCGCGTTACTCGTTCGACCACTACCAGCGGGAACTGGCCGCAGACCTGACGTTGACGGACCTGGAGCACTTCACCGAACGGTTCCTGGCCGCCCATCGCCGTCAGTTGCAACGGAAGGAGGCGTTTGTCGAATTTATCGTCCCGGACGTGCTTCAGTCCGCGGGACTGCCGCAACGGTATCGGCGGGCGACCTTCGACCGCGAAGGGGCCATTCAGCGTTCGGATGTGGAGTTCTTGGCGCTGGGCCATCCCTTCGTGGACGCCATGCTGGCTTGCGTGGGCTCCTATGATTTCGGTGGACTGACGGCGGTTCGCCACATCTCAGAGCCGAGCTTGGCGGGCCGAGCCGGACATTTATTCCTCTTCATCGTTCGCCGGCGGATCGCGCACGAAGACGGCGACGAATGCCTCTTTTAGTTCCATCCCGTCTTCGTCCGCGCGGATGGTCACGTCGATGAGGAAGCGGTTGGCCCCGCTGTGGAGCGAAGCGGGGACGATGCGGTTTCGCTCCCGGGGGACAGGGCCGATGTCCAGGCGGCCTTTGGACTGGCCAAGCAATACTTGGAGCGGCAGGCAGGGGTCTGGAGTTGGGAGGATGACGTTGAGTTCCTGGGATTGAGTTGGGTCCAGTTTGGCTGAGCCGAGCCGCGACCGTTCGGGAGCGGAGTTTCTACGTCGAGATACCGAGCCGCGACCGTTCGGGAGTGGTACTCGATGGCCTCCCTTGTTGGTTCGCTCCGCGAGAAGAAGATAAGGAGAACTTCAAATCCCTCCGCCGGCGGCGAACTCCAGCTCGACGTTCGAGCGGCGCTCGCGTGTTCTCCTCGGCGTAGGCGTTCATGTCGTACAGCAGTGTCTCGGCATCGCCGCGCTGGGCCTGCGCCGCCAGACCGGCGCTCGACGCGCACGGGGATCGGCCGGCTGTGGTGGATCAGATAACCGCCATGAAGAGGATCGTGCTGTGACGGCTGGGTTCGACCGCTCGTCGAGACGGCGCGGGTCAGCAGGGAATACTCGCCGGGTTCGGCCGCCTCCCAGAGATACTCCCACAACGTCCAGCAATAGGGCGTGCGCGGACCAATCAACTCGGCGTCGCTCCAATTCCGGCCGCCGTCGATACTGACCTCGACGCGCGCCACCGCTTCCTCGCCGGCCCAGGCCACGCCGAACAGGCGGTTGGTGCCGACGCCCAGTTCCGCCCCCGCCGAGGGACGAATCAGCTCCGACTTGACGGCCATCGGCCCGACCACGACCGTTTCCAGGCCGCTCGGCGCGGCGCGGCGGACGGTGTACTTTACGCTCTGGTAATAGCCGTGGAAGGGGCGGTCGAGCACCTCGATGCGCCGCAGCCATTTCACTGATGAAACGCCGTACCAGCCAGGCACGAACAGCCGCAGAGGAAAGCCGTGACTGGCGCTGAGCAGTTCGCCGTTCATGTGCGTGGCCAGCAGCGTGTCGCGGTCGAGCGCCTTGGCCAAGGGAAGACTGCGGGCGAAATACATCGGCTCGGGGTGGTCCGACTCGCTGCCTTGGTCGCAGCCCTCGAACAGGATCTCGACCGCGTTGGGACGGATGCCGGCTTGCTCCAGGAGACGGAACAGCGGCACGCCCGTCCATTCGGCGTGGCCGATCGCGCCGGCGCCCCATTGCACGCCGGCGGCCTTCTGTTGCAGGAAGGAGCGGCCGTTGCCGGCACATTCGACGGTGGCGAACACACTTCGCGGCGGCAGAGCGAGTAGCTGCTCCCAGGTCCATTCGGCGGGCCGAGCGACGCTGCCCTCGATGCGCAGCCGCCACGACGGCAAATCGATGACGGGCGCCTCGAAGTGATTGCGAACGAAAAACAGGCAGTTGGGCGTGACCCAACCGCGAAGACCCTCCAGGGGCGTCTCGCTGTTCTCCGGCGCGGTCGTCACGACCTTGCGCGTCTCCCGATTGTCGGCCATACTTTACCTCCCCATAGCGGCGAGCGAAGACGCCCCAAGTAACCGAGGTGGTGCGCCCTTAGCCCCTGCCTTATAATCTTAGCGATGAAACCGAGGGCGAGGTGATCCGTGCCGGAATTGCCGGAAGTCGAAACCGTTGTCCGCGATCTGCAGCCGTGCCTGGTCGGCCGACGGCTGACGGCCGTGAAGCAGACTAGCCGGCACGCCCTGCGCCGGCCCTGGCGGCCGGCCTGGAGCGCCGAGGTCGCCGGGCGGCACGTCAAGGGAGTCGAACGGCGCGGCAAGTGGATCCTCGTGAGAATTGAAGGGGAAAAGACGCTCGTCTTCCACCTGGGCATGACCGGGCAATTGACCGTCACGCCGGCGGCCGCGCCCGTCGCCACGCACACGCACTTGATCTTCCCGCTCGACGACGGCGAACAGCAATTGCGTTTCCGCGACATCCGCCGATTCGGCAGCGCTACCTTGTTCCGCGACCGACCGACGCTGGAGGACTTTTTCGTCCAGGCGGGCCTGGGGCCGGAGCCGTTCGACCTGCCGGCCTCCTACTGGCGCGAGCGCTTGCGGGGAAGCCGGCGTTGTCTCAAGGCGGTGCTGCTCGACCAGGGCGTGGTGGCCGGCGTCGGCAACATCTACGCCGACGAATCGCTGTTCCAGGCCCGCTTGCATCCGGCCCGGCCGGCCTGCGACCTCGACGACGCCGAGGCCGACCGCTTACGCCGCGCTGTCGCCACCGTGCTGCGACGAGCCATCGAACAACGCGGGTCGAGCATCCGCGACTACGTCGGCGGTTCGGGGTTGCGAGGCGAATATCAAAACGAGTTCCGCGTCTACGGCCGTACCGGCGAGCCGTGTCCGCGCTGCGGCGCCGCCGTCGCCTGCCTTCGCCTCGGCGGACGTTCCTCCCACTTTTGTCCACAGTGTCAAAAATCAATCACCACGGAAAACACGGAAAACACGGAAAAAGATAAAAAAGATAAAAAAGGCAAAAATAACCGGAAACTCATTCGAGATAGATCGATGATTGATTGATCTGTCTTTTCTTTTTCCGTGTTTTCCGTGGTGATTGGTTTTGAGAGAGTCGTATGTCCTATCGTGCCTTCAAACGTCTGCTCGGCGAGTATCGCCTCGAACGCAAGTGCCGTTATTTCTTCGGCGCCTTCAACGCCATCCTGCTCACGGCCAGTTTCTACCTCTATCATCGGCAGACCGAATCGTTGGCCTACGATCAGATCAAGACCGCCTGCCGCGTCCTCGTCAACGAGATCGTCGAGCGTCAGCTCGCCACCGTGTGCCGACCTGATGAGCGTGGCCCAGTCCGCGGCGACGACGACAAGAAACAACTCGTTCAGTCCATGGACGAGTTCTACGACAACTGGAAACACGGCTTTTCGTACAAACACTACATCTTCAAGCCCAACGCGACGCGCCAGCAGGACATCCCCGATCCCGCCAGCCTCGAACGCATCAAGGCGTTCCAGGCCCATGCGGACAAAAAAGAGGATAATTATCTCGACCTGTCCGTCGGCCACGACAACTACTATGGGGCCGTGCGCGCACGGAATCCTGCCTGGGCTGTCACCGCCAAAAGAACGCCGACTTGCAGGAAGGGGACCTGCTGGCCGTGGTCAAGATCGAGGTGGACACGCAGCCGATCGAGGCCGACTTTCACACCAACCGCGCCATCCTCATCTCCATCGCCTTCAGCACGGCCGTGCTCATCATGGTCGGCAGCTACCTCATCGTCCGCTACGTCATCGTCAAGCCGGTCAAGCACCTCAAGGAAGTCAGCGACGCCATCAGCGCCGGCGAACTGAACGTGCGCAGCGAGATTCAGACCGGCGACGAGTTCGAGGACCTCAGCCACGCCTTCAACCGCATGTTGCGCAACCTCGTCAGCATGCAGGACCGTCTGCGCAAGGTGAACGCCGACCTCGACCGCAAGGTGGACGAGTTGGCCCAGGCCAACATGGCCCTGTACGAATCCAACCGTCTCAAGAGTGATTTTTTGGCCACCATGAGCCACGAGCTGCGCACGCCGCTCAACTCCATCCTCGGCTTCAGCGAAGTGTTGTTGTCGAGCAATGGCCTGAGCGACAAGCAGACGCGCTGGGCCGCCAACATCCAGTCGAGCGGACAGCAACTCTTGAACCTCATCAACGACATCCTCGACCTGGCCAAGATCGAGGCGGGAAAGATGCAGGTGCGCGTTGTCGAGTTCAACGTCGTCGATGTGTGCGAGGGGATGTTGGCGATGTTTCGGCAGCAGGCGGAGAAGAAGAACATCGATTTGCGCGGCGTGTTCGCGCCAGAGTTGCCGCTAATGCGCGAGGACGTGGTCAAGTTCCAGCAAATCCTATCGAATCTGCTGTCCAACGCGGTCAAGTTCACGCCGGAGGGCGGTCGAGTGCAGCTGAAAGCCGAGGTCGATTCGCTGGGATCGGCCTCGTCGGGGCGCTGGAGCGGCGGCTACCTCGTGCTGACCGTCACCGACACCGGCGTCGGCATCGCCCCGGAAGAGCAGGAGTTGATCTTCGAGAAGTTCCGGCAGGCCGGCAACCCGTTGACGCGCCAGCACGCCGGCACCGGCCTGGGTCTGTCCATCGTCCGCGAGTTGTCGAAACTGCTGGGCGGCGAGGTGGCGCTGCAAAGCGAGCTGGGACGCGGTAGCACGTTCACGGTGCGACTACCGTTGCAACTCAGCGAAGAGCCGCGCCTGGAGTTCGACCTGGCGCACGAAGGCATCGATTTGTCCAAGGCCCAGCGCGTAGACGTTCGCCTGTACGCCAGCGGGCCGGTCCTGCCGGCGTCCGCTCCCGTGGCGCCGCGGTCGTCGGACGGGAACCTCCCGTCGCGGCCGTGAGACCGCGCGTAGTCCGGTTGTACTCTCTCTCCCCGTCAATTCTTGCGACGATCGGTATCACTTTTGCTGCTTAAATCCTTTGGGGAGCGGGGGCGAAAGAGACGGATGGCCCCCGGACTCGGCTTGATTTCAACCGTGAAGGAGGCATCCCATGCGCAAGCTCATGTTGACCGCGATCGTGTTCGCCGCCGCCCTGGGGACGATGGCCGTTACTCCCTCGAAGGCCAACGCCTGGTGGGGTCGTTGGGGGGCTGGCTATGGTAGCTACTACCCGGGCTATTCCTACTATTACGCTCCGGGTTATACCAGCTACTACAGTCCCTATACGACGTACTCCATGCCCTACTACTACACCCCCAGTTACTACTACGCCCCCGGATACTCCAGTTACTACTACACCCCCGGATACTCCAGTTACTATTACGCCCCGACGTATCGTCGTTACAACTACTGGCCGGGCTATCGGAGCTACTACTATGCTCCGGGCGCCTATATCTATCCGTGAGGGTGAAAAGAGTGGTGACGTGCGGGGTGGGATGCCCGAGTCGTTCCCAGCGTGGCAGGCGTGCCTCCCCGCCTTTTCGAGCGTTGTCCTTTCGGCCGCGACGGCGCCTTGAAGGCTTCCAGACTCAAGGCCCCGCTTCCGCTTCTGTTTTTTTGCGCTTTTGGGACGGGTCCGCCAACTCATGTACCTGCGGCAGGTCGCGCAGGCTTCTCAGACCGAACCGTTGCAAAAACTTCCGCGTTGTCGCGTACAGAACCGGCCGGCCCAGCGAATCGTCGCGGCCGGCGATGCGCACCAACCCTTTCTCCATGAGATGATGCAGCATGTCCGCCGACTGCACGCCACGGATAGACTCGACGTTGGCACGGGTGATCGGCTGGCGATAGGCGATGATGGCCAGGGTCTCGCGGGCGGCGGCGGTCAGACGTAATTCGGTCCCGCTCCGCCGTAGACGCGCCAACCACGGATGATATTCCGGCCGCGTCAACAATTGAAAGCCGCCGGCCAATTCCTCAACCTGAAAGGCCGTGCCGTCCCGATCGTACAGCGATTGCAAGCGCTCCACGAGGCGCCGCGCCTCGGCCGTGTCCGTCAGTCCCGCCACGGCGGCCAGTCGACGCAGCGTCAACGGTTCGTCCGCCGCCAGAAGCGCCGCCTCGACCAGCGCCAGCCGAGGATCGCGGGCCGACTCGCCGGCTGCGGCCGCTTCCGCTTCCTCGACGCACAGCCGATAGACCGCCGGCAAACGGTGGTTGCGCGGGAGAGGCGTTCGATCGAATGGTTCCCATCCCCTTCTCAGCGGATGCCGCTGCATTGTTCCGTCGTCCTCCGCGCGTCCCGCTCAGCGGTCCCAGTAACTTTCCGCCACGCTTTCCAGCCAGCGAAACGTGTGCTCAATGACCTTGCGACGGGCCGTCTTGAAATTGGCGGCGGGCTTCAGGGCGTCGATGCCGCGATCGTACGTCGAGAGGTATTTCTGACCCCACTGCCGTACCGTGGCCGGCTTGGGCGGCGTGGCGTTGTAGCGTTCGCACAACAGCGCCAGGATCTCGACGCTGGGCATGAGCATGCTCTCGCCGTCCTCATCCAGCCGCATGCGTTCCGGGTCGGCCACGACTTCGGTGATGGTAGCCACCAGCTTCGCGGTGAGCAGGGACAGATAATCCATCGCCCCGTCGTTACCGAAATTGTGTTCGGCGAAGGTCCCCATGACTTCCTCCGTTCCCGGGTTGTCAAGTAGGAAGCGTCACGGGTTGTTATAGGAGATTGGCTCTCGCCAGCCCCCTCATTTAACCACGGATAACACGGATAACACGGATAAAAAAGATAAACATAGTATTTTTATTTTTCCGTGTTATCCGTGGTTGAAATTAGAACCAGCCTCCGGTGATGGGTAGCGTCTGTCCGGTGATGTAACCACTTTCCTCACAGGCGAAAAACAGCACGGCATGGGCGACTTCCTCCGGCCGGCCGACGCGGCCGACCGGAATCTGTTGCTCGTACTGGGCCAGCACTTCCGGCTTGAGTCCGGCCAGCATCGGCGTCTGGATGACGCCGGGGGCGACGGCGTTGACCGTGATGGCGCGGCGGGCCAGTTCCTTGGCCAACACCTTGGTCAAGGCGATGACGCCGGCCTTGGCGGCGGCGTAGTTGGCCTGGCCGTGGAAACCGACCACGCCGGAGATCGACGCCACGTTGACGATCCGTCCGCCGTCGCGCAGGACCTCCGCGCCGAGCTTCGAGCAGTAGAAAACGCCGTCGAGGTTGGTTTGCAGCACACTCTGCCATTCGCCCGGCGTCATCTTCTTGACCGTGCGGTCGCGCAAGATGCCGGCGTTGTTGACGAGGATGTCGAGTCCGCCCAGCGTGTCGGCGATCTGCTTCATCAGGCCGGCGACGGCGTCGTAGCGACTGACGTCGGCCTCGAAGACGTGTACCGGCACGCCGTGGCGGCGCAGACGCTCGGCGGTTTCGTCGGCATCGCGGCGGTTGTGGCCGTCGGGGTCGGCGAAGTAGTTGACGGCGCAGGTGGCGCCGGAGGCGGCGAAGCCTTCGAGGATGGCCGCTCCCATGCCGCGCGAACCGCCCGTGACCAGGACGACCTTGTTCGGGAAACTGTAGCGGACCATCGCGGCTCCTTTCGTACCCTGGTTGCCTCGCAACAGGGGGCTGACGCCCCCCGCTCGCCTTTGCTATGTTGTAGGAAAGGTTCCCTTGCCGGAGGATGCCGTCGTGATGCGATCATTTGCCGTTCGATGCCGGTCCCGAGTCGGGAGGGCTTGCCTGGCCCTGACGTTGCTGATGTTGCCGGCCTGTGGACTATCGGACTATGAGTCGCTGGCTCTGCAAGCACAGGAGCGCGAGGAGCGTTTCCGCGAGGAAAAGAGGCTTCTGGACGAGCCGGTGAAAATTCCCACGCACAAGGATAAAGACGATCACGATGTTGCGTTGGCCGACATGTTCTTCCGGCCGCCCAAGGGCATTCAGGCGGTGTACCAGCCGGAGAAGCGCGACGATCTGCTCTGGCAATACTTTCCGGCTCGAACCGGCAGCGACTTTGCCCGCGTCGAAATCGCCTTTGCCGAGGACAACAAGGAGTTCGCCGCCGAGGTGCTGCCCCATTTCCAGGCTTCGGGGCCGTCCCAGCAGCGGGTCGATACCCTCACGCCCCCAGGCCGGCCACAGCTCGAATTCGCCGTTTGGGAGTTCGACAACGTCCAGGAGGGCTACTCGATCAATGTGCTGCGCGGCCAGCCGCAAGTCGCCATCGTGTATGTGTACAATCCGACGCGCCGCGCCAGCCTCAAGAGGGCGATGCAGTCTGTCTCTGGAATCGCTGGCCCTCGGCTCGCAAGCGGTGGGGGCCCGCATGAAGTTCAAGCAAAAGTCGCCCTGGCAATTGAAGGGCGGTCCCCCCGGCCGGTGAACGGGGACGACGGCCCTCCGCTCACTTGTTGGGGTAGGGCTTCTGCCAGAAATTCTCGCCGCTAACGTTGAACTCCGGCGTCGTCTCGACGGTGCAATCGCCGTTGACCTTCACCTGGCAGGACAGCCGCATCTCGTCCTCGTGGCCGATGCGGGCGAACAGGGTGAGCGGATGGGCGTTGAGGTTGAAGCGCTCCATCACGGTTTTGTCGCTGAGGTTCTCCATGCCCTTTTTGACCAGGACGCGACAGGTGCCGCACAAACCCAGGCCCCGACAGTTGAGATAACGGTCCAGCCCCTTGTAGACGGCGATGCCGGCCTGGCGAGCCGCCTCGCGCAGGTTGGTGCCGGCCGGCACGTCGATTTCTTGTTTCTCTTTGACGAAGACAACCTTCGGCATGGAAATTCCACCCTCGCAAGAGAGGACGATCGCGTTGTTGGCGCCTCCCCGCCGTCAGGGAGGTCGCCGGCCATTGTAGGGATCGCGGCCAGCAGATGACAGGGTACACCGCGGAAGGAGTCTCGCCATTAACCGCCGCGAAGCCGGCACCATCCGCCTGGCCCACTTCAGCGACATCCACGTCACCGCGCCCGCCTGCGCCTGGCGCATGGGCGACTGGTTCAACAAGCGCATGTCGGCGTGGATCAACTTGCGCCTGCTCGGTCGGGGCCAGCACTTTCGCCAGACCGACCGCATCCTGGCCGCGCTGCGGAGTGAATGGAGGCAGCGCGGCTTCGACCATGTCGTCTTCTCCGGCGATGCCACCGCGATGGGTTTCGAGGAAGAGGTGAACAAGGCGGCGGCGCTACTGGGCGTCGGTGCGGCGGAGGGACCGCCGGGCCTGGCGGTGCCGGGCAATCACGATTACTGCACTCGCGCCGCCATGAGGGACGGCCACTTCGAGAGGCACTTCGCTCCCTGGCAGGTCGGCGAGCGCGTCGCGGAGGCGGTGTATCCGTTCGCCCAGCGGGTGGGCCGGTTCTGGCTGGTGGGCGTCAACTCCGCGATGGCCAACCGCTGGGCCTGGGACGCCAGCGGCCGCGTCGGCGCCGAACAGCTGCAACGGCTGGAGACGCTGCTGCATCGGCTGGAAGATGGGCCGCGCATCCTCGTGACGCATTACCCGATTTGGCTGGCCAGCGGCAAACCGGAGAAGGCCCATCACGGCCTGCGCGACCTCGAGAAGCTGGTGTCCGTCGCCCGGGACGGCGGCGTCGTGTTATGGCTGCACGGCCACCGGCACGATCCCTATCATCACCCTTCCTCCGGCGGCGCTCCCTTCCCGGTCATCTGCGCCGGCAGCGCCACGCAGCGCAAACACTGGTCGTACAGCGATTACACCCTCACCGGGCAGCGTTTGCGCGTGCTGCAGCGCGTTTACGACGAGACCGAGGGACGTTTTCGGGATGGCCGGACGTTTGAACTGGATTTGTCGGAGTGCCAAAATAGTCCGAAGCGATCCACCGAGTATCTTTCCGAGCCTGAAGCGTAAGCGAAGAGTGCTCTTCGCTTACGCTTCAGGCTCGGAGAGGAGATGAAGCTCACTTGACCCTCTGATCGATCACCTCGGGGTCGAACTCCGCGCCTCGGCGGTGGATGCGGAATTTGGTCTCCTCAATGTCATCCTCCGAGCGGCCCGGATGTTTCTTCGCCAGGTAGGCCTTTTCGAGTTTGAAGAGCTTCTCTTCCAGCTTCTCCGGCATGAAGGCCACGAAATGGCTGGGCGGCGTCGGCAGATGGACGCCGAGAATGGTCATGACGTCCCCCACGGACTGAGGCTTGTCATCGATCCAGTAGATGCGCTGGATCTTGCCGATGTCCTCTTCGAGCAGCTTGGCGGGGCGTGCGGACAGGTCGCGGATGAGGCGATAATCGCGGCCGTTGGCGTCCTCGCGGACGGGCACGGCGAGGATGGCGCCCAGACCCTGGAGCTGGCTGAGGTAATCGCGGCCGTTGCTGGTGTTGAACAGCATCGACCAGCGCAACATGCGTTTCTCGCGCTGGGTCAATTTGCCGTGTCCCTCGCCGCGACCATCGCCGGTGCCGGTGCCCTTGCCGTCGCCGCTGCCACCGCCCTCGCCGGTGCCGCCGCGGCCGTGACCGGGCGCCTTGCCGTCGGGCAGCTGGATGCGGATGTTCGCCTGGGCCAATTTCTGCAACGCCTGCGACGAGGCCGTCTCGCTGCGATGGATGTAACGGACGGCGCTGTCGTCGAACTGGAACGGCTTGCGCGCGCCCGGCTCGACCTTCAGGTCCGGCCGTTTGACCGTCTCGGTGGGATCGCGGTGGGTCGGAGCTGCCTCGGCGGTGCCGGTTTCTTCCGGCGCCTTGCCGACGCCGGGTCCGTCGCCGACCCCGTGTGGGTTGCCGCCGCCGCCGCCCAGGTCCAGACGCACCGCCTCGACTGGCAGCGATCGACTGGTGTGGTTGAATACCGAGTAGGCCAGCCAGGCCATCATCAGCGCGAACCCGAAAACGAGCAGGTGGAGGGCCACCGAGGTCGCGCCCGACAGGGGCAACTCGCCATGCTGGGAGTAGCGCTGCCAGAAACGCTCATCCGGCGGAACCAGCGACGATTTCTGGGATGGAGTGCCGGACGGGTCCGAGGTAGATGTGGTTTGCGCCATGATTGGACCTGCTCAAGCAAGAGGGGTTCGAGACTTCGCCGACTTTCTTCCTTCCTTTCACCTTAGCCGATGGCGGACGACAGGGGCAAGCGAAAATGTGCGCTGCGACGGGACTTTCCTGTCGAGGCGGAACAATCTTCGGTGGCAAACCGCGACGCACCGCGATACGTTGAGAGGAGGTCGGAGTCAGACCGTTTGCCGTCGGAGAGGGTCCGTGATGCATCCCACGCCCCGAGACTTGCAGCATCCGCTGTTGACGCGCCGCACGGCCTTGCAGGCAGGAGCGATCGGACTGCTTGGCCTGGGCAGCAATCACGTCGCGGCCCTGAGGGTCTCGGCCGCTCCGCATGACCTCGTTCGCAATCACAAGGCCCGCTCGGTCATCTACATTTTTCTCTCCGGCGGTCTGTCTCAAATCGACAGCTTCGATCCCAAGCCGGACGCGCCCGCCGACATCCGCGGTGAATTTCGACCGCTCGCCACGCGGACGGCCGGCCTGCACGTCTGCGAACACCTGCCCCGGTTGGCCGAGCGCAGCCATCTGTGGTCGCTGGTCCGCTCGTTGACGCACCGAAGCAACGATCACTCGGCCGGCCATCAGATCATGCTCAGCGGTCGATCGCCGCTGCCGGAGGGCTTCAACCCCGCCGCGCCGCGGCCGAGCGATTGGCCGTGCATTGCCTCCGTGGCCGGCGCCATGACTCAGCCGCGCAACAATCTGCCGCCGGCCGCCGTCCTGCCGGAACGGCTCATTCACAACACCGGCCGCGTCATCCCCGGTCCGTTCGCCGGCATCATGGGCCGGGCACGCGATCCCTGGTTCATCGAGGCGTCGCCCTTTGACCCCCGAGCCTACGGCGCCTACCCTGAATACGAGTTCGACCACCAGCAGCGTCCTCGCCCGGTCGGCCAGACAAAGGTCTTCCAGGCTCCCAGCCTATCGCTGCCCGAGGGACTCGGCGGCGGACGCCTCGATGGACGACTCGACCTCCTCCGCCACATCGACCGCCAGCGGCGCGACCTCGACGCCGGCGCCGGCTTCGATCACAACCGTCAGACGGCCGTCGCCCTGCTGACACAGCCGCGCGTCCGGCAAGCCTTTGACGTTACCCGCGCCGACCCGCGCACGCAGGACCGCTATGGCCGCAACGCCTTCGGCTGGTCGCTGCTCATGGCCCGGCGGCTGATCGAGGCCGGCGTCAACATGGTCCAGGTCAACCTCGGCAACAATGAGACCTGGGACACGCACGGCAACCTGTTCCCTCACCTCAAGGACAAACTGTTCCCGCCGACCGACCGGGCGGTGTCGGCCCTGCTCGACGATCTGCACGAGAGTGGATTGCTGGAGAGTACGTTGGTCGTCATGGCCGGCGAGTTCGGACGAACGCCGAAGATTTCGCGGCTGTCGCAGTTCTACAAACTGCCCGGCCGCGACCACTGGGGCGCGGTGCAGACCGTGTTTTTCGCCGGCGGCGGCGTGCGCGGTGGCCGGGTCGTGGGTTCTTCCGATCGAATCGGCGGTCATCCCGCCACGGAGCCACAGACGCCGGAGAACATGGCGGCGACCCTCTATCATTCCCTCGGCATCCCCGCGACCGCCATGTGGCACGATACCCTCGATCGCCCGCATCACGTCTACTTCGGCGAACCGATCGCCGGGCTGCTGTAAGGAAATTCGTCCGCACGGCGGATCGATCCGTCGGGAGGAAGATCATGCGCAATCCGTATTGGGCGGTCCTTATGACGTTGGCCGGCCTCCTCGTCTCCGAGGGAAGGGCTGACCCGCCGACCGCCGACCCACTCGTGACGCTCAACAAGGAGTTCCGCAAGACTTACAGCCGTTCGCGCGCGGCCGCCCTGGCGCGCAGCGGTCCCGTGATCGTGGTCGATGGCGCGAAGCTCGTCCTGCTCCACGGCAAGGAGCGCTGGGAGGCGGAGGTCGATCTGTCGAAGTATCATCGCCTGAAGGCCGTCGCCCACGTGCCGCTGACGGTTTATCTTCTCCTAGGCGATGCCACGGAGGATGGGATCTCCGAGGAGGGTCTGGCCGAACTGCGCCGCCTACGCGAGTTGATCGTCGCCGCGCGCGATGCGCCGGAGGAACGCGGCTTCCGCGCGGAACAGTGCCGGCGCCAACGGAAGCTCCTGACAGACAGCCTCGCCGCCGTGGAGGAGGCGCTGAAGCGGCGACGCTGCACCGAAAAGGAGCGCACGGCCTTCGCTCGCCGGATGGCTCCGCTGTTTCTGGACAACATCGCCGACGCCGCCCGCGTCCAGATCGATGCGTATCACTCCCGGGTGTCGGCATGGCGGGGACAACTGACGGCTGAGGAGTGGGGCAAGCTGTGCGTGGTCATCATGGGTTCGCAGATGCCGCGGAAGAAGAACCTCGCCGTGCAGTATTTCGCCCGCTTGCTGGGCGAGAGCGGCGAGGGGCGGCGCATCGTCTACGCCGAGGCTCTGTTCGACGAGAAGCGAGCGCTGAACCTGCTCGGCACCCACCGGCTCGACCGGGAAATCGCCACGGCGTTCTTCGATGATTCGCTGCGCATGGACCGCGATCTGTTGAGCGATGCCGCCGCCGAATATCTGCGGACACTGAAAATGGATTGAGTTGGTACACCTCGTTCAGCCGCGACGCGCAGCGGAGCGCGTCGGTCCCGCGCTCCGCTGCGCGTCGCGGCTAAACAATTGCTCCCGACGGCCGGATCCTAAATAACTCCCTCTTGGTGCAATTGGCTCAGACGCTCCGGCGTCAACCCCAGCAGTTGCGTCAGCACCTCGTCGGTGTGCTGCCCCAGCTGAGGCGGAGCGATCGGCTCGGGCATGGCTGTACCGCTGAGGTGAAACGGCGATGCGGCGAGGTCCAACGGTCGGCCCTCCGGGTCGCGGACGGTGACGCACAAACGTTGGGCCATCTCCGGCTGCGCGAACAGGTCCGCGTAGGTCCACACCGGCGCGTGCGGCACCTCGGCGCCGCGCAGCCGTTCCTCCCAGGCCGCCGTCGTGTGGGTGCGCATCAGCGACTCGACGAACGGCACGAGGATGTCGCGGTAGCGCACTCGCAGCGTGTTGGTGGTGAAGCGTTCGTCGGCGCCGAGGTCGGGGCGCTCGGCTACCTGACAGAAGCGCTGCCACTGGCCATCGTTGCCGACCGCCAGCACCAGCCAGCTATCCGCCGTGGCGAAGAGCTGATAGGGCACGATCTGCAAGTGGGCGTTGCCCTGCCGCGGCGGCGCGACGCCGCTGGTCAAGTATGCCTGTACCACGTTGACCTGAGCGGCGACGGCACAGTCGAGCAGGGCCAGGTCGATGGCGTAGCCGTGGCCGGAGCGATCGCGCGCCCGCAAGCACGCCAGCACGGCGACAGCGGCGTACAGGCCCGTCAGTACGTCCGTCACCGCGACGCCGGCCTTGCACGGCGGACCCTCGGCGGGGCCAGTGATGCTCATCCAGCCGCTCAGTGCCTGGATGGCGAAGTCGTAACCGGGCACGTCGCGCAACGGACTGGTGCGGCCGAAACCCGAAATGGAGCAGATCACCAGGCGCGGATGTTCCGCGTGCAATTGGGCCGGACTGAGACCGAGCCGATCGGCGCTGTCGGCGCGGAAATTCTCCAGCAGCACGTCGCTCCGCTGGGCCAGTTCGTGAAACAGATGACGTCCTTCGGGATGGGCCAGGTCGAGCGTGAGGCCGCGTTTGTTGCGGTTGCAGGAGAGGAAGTAGCCGCTCAGCGCCCCGGCGAACGGCGGACCCCAGCCGCGCGTCTCGTCGCCGCCGCCGGGACGCTCGATCTTCAACACCTCGGCTCCGAGGTCGCCTAGCACCTGGCCGCAGAACGGCCCGGCCAATACCCGCGAAGCGTCCACAACACGTATCCCCGCCAGCGGTCCCTGTCCGTCGGTCGCCATGTCTCCCTCCGAGGACTTTCGTGCTTGGTGGCGATTTGCCCTGTGGTATTGTAAGAGTTGGCGGAAAAAACTTATCCGAGCCTGAAGCGTAAGCGAAGTTGTCGTTCCTTCGCTTACGCTTCAGGCTCGGACAAACACTCTTTGTCCGCCCACTCGAAGTGCGGAGGAGCAGGGACATGGATACGGTGGCGGCGCTGCAGGTGTACCGGGAAGTGGCCGACTGGTACGAACGGCAGGGGCAGCCGGCGATGCGCGATCGCTTCCTCATCCTGGCGGCGGAGGCGGCGTTCTCGGCGGGTAAGCCCGAAGAGGCGGAACGATTGCGCCAGCGCCTGCTGCAAGGCAATCCGCATCACATGCTCAAACCGTTCAGCTCCTTCGCGCAGGCGCTACAATCCAGCAACATCCAGATCTACATCCACGACTTGCAAATGAACTATCCGCCGAAGACGGCGGACAGCCTCTTGCACAAGCTGCGCGGCGGTCCCGAGCCGACGGTCTCGATTCCACAGACGGCGCCTCTGATCGAGATCCGCGACGAGCCGACGCTGCCCCTGAGTGGCACGGCGGACTCGCTCAAGGTCTATCCGCTGCGGCCGGAGCCGGAGCCGACGGTCCCGCCCGCGGCCCAGGTGAAACCGACTCACCTCAATCGGCCGATCCCGCCCGCCGCGCCGGCGCGTACGCCCACGCTTAACGCGCCGGTGCCTCGTGCTCAGCCCGTGCCGTCGCGCCCACTGGTGCCGCCGCGGCCTGCTCGTCCTGCCGTCGCACCGGCCGCTCCTCTTCCACCGAGCACGGAACCGGCCGCCCCAGGCGGCGCCTGGTTGACGCTCCTGCTATTCGGCATGACCGTCACGGCCGGCATCGCCCTCGGTGTCTACACACTGGCCCGGCCGTTCTTGCCTCCGCAGTGGTTACCGTGAAATCGTCACGGGCCGTCCCGATCTTCCGCCGCCTCGGTATCGGCCGCGTGCCGCATGGCCTTGGCCCGGACGGGTCGGCCGTTGCTCGCCGGCGCCGGCGGCGCCGCGACTTCCGGGGCGGGTTGGATGATGGTGGCGGCCGCCGGATCGAGCGCCGGCGCCTCCTTGCGGAAAAAGAACACCGCCACGACGATGACCAGACTCACACCGACGACCAGTCCGAACTTGGCATCGCGGGGCATGGACACAACTCCGTAAGGGGCGCGACAACCACTCTACTATCCCCCCTAACGTCGTCTCGGGCGGCTCGTTCTCCACGAAAAAACGACATTTTCTCGGGAGGCAACACGGTAGAAGAGGCAGGTGGCGCATCAACGGAGCCGGCTGTAAGGTCGGCGTGGACGTTTCGCGCTCCCCTCCACCCGCCTGGGCGCTCCACAGGAGGGACGTGAGGATGTACGGCGGGCCATCGTCACACCCTTTCTTGATCGAGTTGTTCCAGACGGGCCAGCCATTGACCGAAGTGGGAGCAGCGCTGGCGCAGGATTGACAGACCGATGGCTTCGGTCAGCAACGGCCCGTGAATGTTCTCGTCATAATCATCAAAATGCTTTTGAATCCTGAATTTTGGATGACTATGCTGTCCGTGATTGATGCGCTCCGGCGTGTCGAATGGCTGGCACTCAGCGGCCAATGCCGTCAGGGCGCGATTTCTGCCCTCGAACCAGTCGGCGAACTGCTCGGGGGCCGACAGCACCAGGGCTTCGAATTCGTGAACCTGTAAGTAAGGAATAAAGCGAAGGTCGCCAATCTCCAGGGCGATGGCCTGCTCTAGTGTTAAGGCTTGCTCATAACAGTCCGACAGTTCCATGGCTTGAGCATAGCCCGGGAAGTCATGCGGTAAATGGTAAAGGTCCACCATCATCGAAAATCGAGCGTCCGGCGAAGGGATTTCTTTGAGCCAGCGCCGCATGTCTTCCAGGGCGTGCCGAAAGGTGTTGAACATGCCGCCCCGAGGGATCCGTCCGGCTCGACGGCCGTATGGGCCGGTGAATCGAGGCGGCCACAAGTAGACGTTGAACGCCGTCAAGTGCGATTGGAGCAATGTCAACGCGAACGTTGCTTCGGTCTGGCCTTCGACCGTCAGGTAGAGGTGCTTCACGCGAACGGCCCTCCCCCGACGACGTTCTTTTCCCACAACTGGGCGAGGGTATAATCCTGAAGCCAGTCCTTAAGTTGTTCTTCGTTCAAGCGCTTGAAGGTCGAAGCGCCGTCACGCCGATCCACGACGATGACGTCCTCCGGTGCGAAGCCGTCCAGCAGATTCGCCGATTGGGTGGCGACGATGACCTGGCAATGGTGGGAGACCGACCGAAGCATCCCGCCGAGTAGGTTCAGGCCAGCCGGATGCAGGCCCAATTCCGGTTCATCAATGACGATCAGGTCCGGCAGCAGTGCTTGCGGTTGCAGAAGCAAGGTCGCCAGTGCGATAAACCGCAACGTACCGTCGGAAAGCTGGTGCGCGCCGAACACCTCGCCGGTGTGCTTATCCTGCCAATTGAGGATAATGTCCTTTTCCTCGCGGCCGGTCGGTTCGAGGTCAAAGTCCGCCAGGAACGGCGCGATTTGGCGTACGGTTCCCAGAATGCGGCGATAAGCCGGGTTCCCTTCATCCCTACGGAACCGGTATAACAGCGCGGCGACGTTGCCCGCGTCCGGCATTAGCCAACGGTCGTTGCCGACGTAGCTGTAGCTCCGCGCCTGCGCCGTGGGCGACGTATCGTGAAAGTGGAAGACCCGGCAGCCATTCAGGAGATGACGAAAGACCCCGGCCGTCTGACTGCCCCGATCCGCCTCGTCCCCGATGCGCGTTTCCAGATGTCCGACGCCCAGCGACAGTGGCGGCTTGTGCGATCCTGCCCAGTCGTGTCGCTTGAAATCCAGCGTCTCTTCCGCGAAGGCAAGGGTGTCGCCCGCGACGTGAAATAACCGCTGATGGTAGGTGTTCAGACCCTGGTCCGTGGCGAACTCCAGCATTGCTTCCATTTGAGGCGTACGCTTGGGACCGTAATGCAACACCGATTGCGCTCGACCTGCCTCGGCGACATAGGTTTGCAAACGGCCGCCCATCATCTCGTTGAGCATCTTAAAGAACGAAACGAGATTGCTCTTGCCGGCCCCATTCGCTCCAATCAGAATGTTCCGAGGGCGCAGCTCGAGGTCCACCGCGTTGAGCGACTTGAACCCGTTCAGGATCACACGTCGAAGCATCGCCATTCGCCGACCTCCTACACATCCCGAACGTCGAACAGGAGCCGTCGGAACTCTTCCTCAATCATACGCACCTTCCAGATCTGGTCGGAGTGGCGTAGGTTTTCGAGGTTGTTGACGTCGGGAACGGCGCATCGCCGGGCTGTTGTAGGTGGTCAACGGCCCTCGCGGACAGGTTCAACGACCAGACGCATCGGCCCGCCGCAACACTCGCAGAGGTTCTTCTCACTTCGGCGGATCGAGCAGATGTCGCACCAGTAATAGACTTCGTGCAGTTGGCCCTTGACGTAGCTGTGGACGGCCGTCACCCGCAAGAGTTGGCTGCCCGGCAAAAGCCGTCCCGTCAGACGCATCGGTCGATTCAGCAAGACAGGATCCTTGAAGAACAGACGCGAGCCGCTGTCTTTGACCAGCGGATAGACCTTGCCGTCGTCGCCGACCAGCGCCAGCCAGTGCGGCGCCGCGTCGGGATCGAGACGCGAGCCGGCCTTGGCCACGAGATCGGCCAACGGCACGACCTTGCCCGTGAAATACTCGCTTTTCGCTGGCGCTGTCTTGGAGTCGGTGGCTCCGGCGAGCAGGGGAAACAAACCGACAACGCCAGCGAAGACCAGGGTCGGACGACGAGCAAGGCAAGACATGGCGGTATCTCCGCAACATTCGCTAGAGGTCTTTCCACAATTCGGAATGCTCCGCCTTCGCGGTCGCCGACGGCTGGTTGGCCGCATCCTTGGCCGGCTTCCGCGCCCGCTCCTTCTTGCGGCGTTTGGGCGCGGGCGTCGCGTCCACGGCAACCGCGTCGTCCACGGGCTCCGGCGACGTCTGGTCCTCGCGCGGTTTGCGGCGCAGGTACAGCTTGATCGGCACGTCGTTGAAGTGCAGATGATCGCGGATCGTCTTGATGAGGATAGCGCTGATAGGTGTTGTCGAACAGTTCCGGCCCGTTGGTGAACAGGACGATGGTAGGCGGGTTGGTGCCGACTTGCGTGGCGTAGTAGATCTTCGGGCGACGGTTCTGCCGTAGCGGCGGCGGCGAGGCGGTCAGCGCCTGACGCAGCGCGCGGTTGAGGTCGCCGGTGCCGACGCGGGCGCTGACCTGCTTGTACAGATGTTGGGCCAGGTTCAAGACGGTGTACACGTTCTTGCCCGACTTGGCCGTGAGGAAGGCAATCGGCACGAAATCCAGGCTCGGAAACGTCGCTCGGATGTACTGGCCCATCTTGCTGGTCGGCATCGGCACCATCAGATCCCATTTGTTGACGACGAAGATGGCCGGCTTGTGCTGCTGCAAAATGTAGTCGGCCAGCTGCTTGTCCACCTTGCTGATGCGCTGCGCGGATCGAAGAACAGCAGGACCACGTCGGCGCGGCGGATGGAACGCTCGGCGCGAGCCAGGCTGTAAAACTCGATGTCGTTTTGCAGGCTCTTCTTCTTGCGCACGCCGGCCGTGTCGATGGCGAGGAAAGTCAGGCCGTCGCGCTCGAAGCGAACGTCGATACTGTCGCGCGTGGTGCCGGGCACCTCGCTGACGATGACGCGCTCGCTCTGGGCCACGCTGTTGATGAAGGTGCTCTTGCCGGTGTTGCGGCGGCCGACGATGGCCAGCTTCATGGCCACTTCTTTCGGTGCTGGCTCCGGCGTCTCCGCATCCGGCAGCCGTTCCTGGATCCGCTTCAGCAACTCGTCCCGATTGCGGTTCTGCTCGGCGCTGACGCAGACGACCTTGCCGAAGCCCAGTTTGTAGAACTCGGCCGCCTGCGGGTCGAGGGCGTCCGTGTCGCACTTGTTGGCCACGCACACGATCGGCTTGTTGATCTGCCGCAGCCTCCGGGCGACGTCCTCGTCCAGTCCCAGGATGCCGGCCCGGCCATCGACGACGAACAGGATCACCTGCGCCTGGTCGATGGCCAATGCGATTTGCCGTTCGATCTGCTCGGTCAGATTGTCCACGTCGGCGATGCCCATACCGCCGGTGTCCATCAGTTCGACATAGCGCGAACCGAGCGGCAGGAGCGTGGAGACCCGGTCGCGCGTGACGCCGGCCGTGGGATCGACGATGGCGATGCGTCGCCCGGCCAGGCCAGTTGAACAGCGACGATTTGCCCACGTTGGGCCGGCCGACGATGGCCACCACGGGTACAGTCACAACGCTCTCCTCGGGTATGACTTGCCCATCGTGTGGGCCGGGATGCGCGAAAACGAGGTCAAACAGACATTGTGGCAAACGAGGCCGCCTTCGCCAACCCCATCTAGGTGCCAGCGGCAGGAGAAATAATTGGCCGTTTCACACTCCGGGCGAAACTTTTTCGGGATACGCCGGTTGAATGCCTATCACGTGTGTTTCTGCCACGATGGGTTCGGGTGGATTTCCTCCGAGCGAATTGTCCCAAGCGAGTATCCTGTCATGCGAATGTTGCATCTCGGATTGGCGTTGGCCATGCTGTTCGGCTGGACGGTCTCCGTCGAAGCGGCCAAGGGCAAGAAGGGTTCGCGTCCCGTCAATGGGGTCGTCACGGCCGTGTCGAACGCGGACAAGAACAGCGGCAACAGCGGCACCATCACGGTCCAGGTTCAGCCGAACAAGAAAAAGAACCAGGCCGCCGCGCCTGCCGCCGTCGAGAAAACCTTCAACGTCACCAGCGCGACCACCTTCCAGCTCGTACAGCGCGTCAAGGGGCAGAAGGGGCAGACCGAGACGACTGCGGCCGCGTTGAAGGACGTGACCAAGGGCACGCACTTGCTCATCCAGGCTAACGGCGACACGGCCCAGGCGGTGAAGATTGTGGCTGGCAAGAAGAAGAAGAACAAATAACGCGGTACTTCTTTGCGGCGGCGGGGTTGAATCGGATGTAGAGCAGATGCTTCTGTTGTGGAACGAGAAGCGACATCCCGCCGTCAACCCTCGCGTTTCTCCTTCGCCCGCATTTTCGTTCGGAAAGGAGAGGGCCATGTTGATCCTTCGTGGTTCTCTGACCGTGGCTCTGGCCTTGGCCTTGGCCACCGCCGTCGTCGCCGCCCCCAACCGTTCGCTGTCCGCACGCCATCGCACGAATCGCTACACCATCGAGGGCACTGTCGTCCGCGTTCATCACCACCGCTCGCCGCGCAGTGCAGGGTGGATCGAGGTCCGCCGTCCCCAGCATCACCATTCCGCCGGTCGGAGCGGCACGTCGGCGGTCGCCGCCGCCGGCCGCAACCGCTCGGGGAGCCGTAGTCATGTGGTGAAGGTGCCGGTCAATTCCTCGACGCGCTTTCAGCGACGGGGCCGGAGTGTCAACGGCAATGCCATCGCCAGCACCCGGACGGCGCGTATCAGCTTCCACGCTCTGCGTACTGGCGAACGCGTTCGAATCATCCCCGGCTCCAGCCGGCGTCATGCCGCCCGCGTGGTCGAGATTATGCCGAACTCGTCGATCCGGTGCGGTATCGCCGCTCCTCCGCTACCGCAAACGGGTCGAACTACCGTCGGCGTCACGGATACCACCGAAACGCCCTCGTCGGCGGTTCCGTCCTGTCTCGTGCCGGCCGGCCGCAATCCACAAGGACGCTCCGCCGTAACGTGACGCGGACGATGGTGAGGAAGCCTGTGCGTCACACACTCATCGCGGGGCGGGCCACCCGGAAGGTGACGCAGCATCACCAACCCCATCCCGCCGGGCAGGCGCACACGGCCCAGATGGTGAAAAAGAACATCCACCAGGCGGCGGCCAAGCACGAGAAGGCCCACAAGCCGGCGCAGACCAAGCACACTCCTTCGGCCAAGCCGAAGCATCCGTCCGCGCATCGCAAGCGTTGACGGTGCGTCAAAAATCCAACCACCCCCCACGCGGGGCCGGGACAAGGCACGCTGCCTCCCGGTCCCGCTCTCATTTGCGGGACGAGTCGAGCCTCTTGCGTTTGCCGTCGCTCCCTGCCAAAATGGCCGCTGTCTTTCAACAACCCGCACGCTTCCAGGATGCGTCTTGTGTTGTCCGACCTGTCCGCCTATTGGCCGCACTTGACGGCGGCAACCGCGCTGGACGCGGTGCTCATCGTCATCTTCATCCCCTGGGTACTGCTGAGTAAGAAGGACGCCACGGCCACCGTGGCCTGGTGCCTCGTCGTCCTGCTCATGCCGCTCTTTGGCGCCTTGCTGTTCTGGGTGTTCGGTTACAACTACCTGCTGCACCGGGTCCGCCATCAGCGCGACGAACACGGCGGCCATCGGCGGCACCACCCCAACGCAGCCGAGGCCGTGCCGCCGGCCGAGGGCCGACAAGAGCACCATCTGGATGAGTTGGCCGAGCGCGTCGGGGCCTATCCCGCGCGGGCCGGCAACGCGGTGACGGTATATCACGACACCGAACACGCCTTCGATGCACTGCTCGACGACGTCGCCGCGGCGCGTCGCTACATCCACCTGGAGTATTTCATCCTGCGCGCGGACGCGACCGGCGAGCGCCTGCTGGAATGTCTGAGCCGCAAGGCCAAGGAAGGCGTCGAGGTGCGCCTGCTGTTCGACGCGATGGGGAGCCTGCACCTGAAGCGCCGGGCGCTGCGGCGCTGCGCGAGGCGGGCGGCCAGACGGCCGCCTTCCTGCCGCTCAATCCCCTGCACTCGCTGATCCGCGTCAATCTGCGCAACCACCGCAAGATCACCGTCATCGACGGCCGAATCGGCTTCACCGGCGGCATGAACATCGGCGACGAGTATCTCGGCAAGAACCCGCGCCTGGGCTACTGGCGCGACTCGTTCGTTCGCCTGGAGGGACCGGCCGTCGGCGATTTGCAGCGTATCTTCGCCGAGGATTGGGAGTTCACGTGCCGCGAGCCCCTGGCCGAGGAGAAGTACGCTCCGCCGCAGCCGCCCGTCGGCGACGTGGCCGTGCAGCTGGCCGACTCGGGACCGGACCAGGACGTCAACACGATCCGCGAAATCTACTTCCTCGCCATCGTCGCCGCTCGCCGCCGGCTGTGGATCGCCAGCCCGTACCTGGTGCCGGACAACGGCCTGTTCGACGCCCTCCGCGCCGCCCGCTACCGCGGCGTCGATGTCCGCGTCCTGACGCTGCTGCGGCCGGACCACTACATCTCGTACTATGCAGGGCTGTATTACGGCGCGCAGCTGTTGGACTATGGCGTGCGTGTCTACCTCTATCGCAAGGGCATGATGCACGCCAAGCTGATGCTGGTGGACGATCACTGGGGCATGGTCGGCTCGGCCAACCTCGATTACCGCAGTTTGCACCTGAACTTCGAGGTCGGCTGCATGCTGCACGATGCGTCGCAGGTGGCCCAGCTGGAGGACGCCTACCGGCGCGACCTCGACGATGCAGTCCCTCTCGACCGGCAGACGCTGGCGCAACGTACCCTGGCGTCGCGCACCCTGGAGAATGCTTGCCGGCTGTTCACGCCGGCCCTGTAACCTTGGAAATCCCAAACCGGAAGGACGAGCGATGAGCAGATTGACAGGCAAGACGGTCCTGGTGACGGGCGGCGGCAGCGGCATCGGTTTGGCGTCGGCCCGCCTCCTTCTGGACGAGGGGGCGCACGTGGCCATCACCGGCCGCAACGAGGAGAAACTCCGCCGCGCCGGGCGGGAACTGGACGCCGGCGATCGGCTCCTCCATCGCGCCGCCGACGTTGCCGACGTGAGCCAGGTCCAAGCGCTCGTGGAGGACGTCACGCGCCGGTTCGGGCACATCGACATCCTGGTCAACAACGCCGGTCTAAACATCAAGGAGCGGAGCTTCCGCGAGCTGACGCCGGACAGCTGGCACCGGCTGCTGGGAGCGAACCTGCACGGAGCGTTCTACTGCATGTATGCCGTGCTGCCGCAGATGCGTCAGCGGCGCGACGGGCTGATTATCAACATCAATTCGATTTCCGGCAAGCGCTCCAATCCGCTGGGCGGCCTGGCCTACAACGCGGCCAAGTTCGGTCTGCGCGGCCTGGCGCTGGGGCTGGCGGCGGAGGAGAAGGACAACGGCATTCGTGTGTGCAGCATTTATCCGGGTGAGGTGAATACGCCGATCCTGGAGGCTCGACCGGCGCCGGTCAGTGAGGAGCGTCGCCGCGACATGCTGCAACCGGAGGACGTGGCGGCGGCCGTGCTGCTCATCGCCACGCTGCCGCCACGCGCCAGCATTCCCGAGTTGGTCATCACGCCGGCCAACGCGGCCTACGTCTAACAGAGGGTTTAGGGTTTAGGGAAAGAGGTCCGGAGGGCAAGCGCCGGGTACTGCCGGCTGTATTTCACCCTAAACCCTAAACCCTAAACCCTATTTCGCTTCGCCCACGTCGAGGACGATGCAGGAGATGTTGTCGCGCGAGCCGGAGTCGAGGGCCAGCTGACCGAGGCCATCGGCGCATTCCTGGGCGATTTCCTTCTGCGCCATGAAATCGAGCAGCTGCTCGTCGGAGACGACGCCGCTGAGTCCGTCGGTGCAGAGCAGGAAGCGATCACCGGCCTGGACCTGCACGGCCTTGACCTCCGGACCTTCGCCGACCTCCGGCGAACCGAGGTACTTCCACAACACGTTGCGATAGCGATGCGTGCGCGCCTCGGCGGCGGAAATGGTCTTGGCCTCGACCAGCGCCTGGGCGATGGAATGGTCGATGGTCAGCTGCTCGATCTTCTTGCCACGAACCTGGTAAGCTCGGCTGTCGCCCATGCCGGCGACGTAAAGGTTCGCGCTGCCCTTGCGCCATATGGCCACGACAATGGTCGTGCCCATGTTCTTCAGTTCGCGGTCGAGGGCGGCCATGGCCATGATTTCTTCGTTGGCCTGCACGATGGCGCGGCGGAGGATGGTGCGGGCCTCGTCGTTGCTGACGGCGCCGCTGAGGTATTTTTTCAGCTCGCGCGGCACGATCTCGATGGCCCGCTTGCTGGCGACCTCACCGGCCGCCTGACCGCCCATGCCGTCGGCCACCAGACACACCGTCATGTCCGGAAACGCCTTGACGTCGATGGAATCTTCGTTGTTCTCGCGGTAGTTGCCCAGCAGCGTGGACTTGCCGATATTCAACGTCAGAGCCATGGCCACCTCGTACTTGCCGCGGCGTCGAAGGGCACGCGCCGACGCCGCCGGTCGAAAAGGGCCGACAAAGATAGGCTGTATCCGTTCCCGGGACGCTCGCCGAACGGCCGAACTCCCCGCGATCATCCTAACGGGTTCGCGTCCGTTTGCCAGTCTTTCTCCACCGGCCGGACCATCTTCCTAACTATACGTCCGTCCGCACGGGGGAGCAACTGATTCGGACGGCCCGCTCTTGCTTGACCGTCTTTGTCCGCCCCCTTTATAATGCACGCGGATCGAGCCGGCGGCAAACCATCCAGGCGAAACGAATTTGCCCATTTCCGTTCGCGCCGCCGGAGGACGAGTTGGACCAGGGGAAAGAGAGGCTGCCGTGCCGGTGCAGATGGAGCTGAGGCGGATCATCATCAGCGAGATCCACGAACAGCAAGTCATCATGCTCAAAGAGGTGGACGGCGAGCGCAGCTTTTCCATCATGATCGGCATTTTCGAGGCCACCAGCATCGACCGCCGCGTCAAGCACCTGCCGTCGCCGCGGCCGCTGACGCACGACCTGGTCGCCGGCGTCATCGAGAACATGGGCGGCGAACTGCGCGACATCTACATCAGCGAGCTGCGCGACCACACCTATTACGCCAAGCTGCGCATCCGCCTCAACGGCGAGATGGTCGATGTCGATTGCCGGCCCAGCGACGCCATCGCCCTGGCCGTCACCGCCAGCGTGCCCATCTACGTCGCCGAGGACGTGCTCGAGGAAGTGTGCGGCGAGTGACAACGGATTGTCGCACGCTCGCCCCGCCCGCCGGCCCTTCCCAGATTACCTCCGCGTCCCGGTCTCCACCCCGCGAGAAACTGCTCTGGCATCCGTCGGGCGGAACGCTTATAGGAGGATCGTCCCAGGCCGATGTGACCATCGCCGGAACGAAGACCGGGTGCCGCCATGCCGATCGCACAGTCCGCCCGCATTCATCCCACGGCCGTGATCGCGCCGGAAGCCGACCTTGGCGACGACGTCCAGGTCGGCCCGCACGTGGTCGTTGAAGGGGAGGTCCGCGTCGGCGCCGGCTGCGTTCTGCGGCCGGGCGTCCACCTGATCGGCCCGCTGACAATGGGGTGTCACAACACCGTCTACAGCGGCGCCGTGCTCGGCGAGCAGCCGCAGCACCTCAAGTACGCCGGCGAGCCGACGCGGGTGGTAATCGGCGATCACAACATCATCCGCGAGCACGTTACCATCCACCGCGGCACGACGCACTCGTGGGAGACACGCCTCGGCAGTCACAACTTCCTGATGGCCCACAGCCACGTCGCCCACGACTGCCGCATCGGCGACCGCTGCATCCTCGCCAACGGCGCCCTGATGGGCGGCCACTCCGTCCTGGAGGACAACGTCTACCTGTCGGGCAACTGCGCCATCCACCAGTTCTGCCGCGTCGGCCGCTTGGCCCTGCTCGGCGGCGTCTCGGCCAGCACCAAGGACATTCCACCCTTCATCATTCAGCACCGCCTGGACTGCGTCGTCGGCGTCAATGTGGTCGGCATGCGCCGGGCCGGCATTCCGCCGGCGAACATCGAGGCCGTCCGCCGCGCCTTCCGCATCCTCTATCGCAGCCACCTGGTCGTCCCCGCGGCCCTGGCGCGGATGGAACAGGAACTCGGACAGGTTCCCGAGGTGGCCGAGTTGGTCGCCTTCATCCGTGCCTCGTCGCGCGGCATCATCCTGCACACCGACCGCGCCGCCGCCTGACGCGAAGAACGCGAAGCCGCAAGCGGCCCCACGCTATTTCCCTCCTTCCAGCTCCTTGACGACCTGCGCCACCAGTTCCGGCTTGTCCTGCTGCTGCAGATGATCGATGCGCGGCTGCGGCACACCGAGCTTCTGCATCGCGGCGACGATCCGCGTCCATACACCCTGGCGCTTCTTGCCCGTGCTCAGGTACAGTTCGCCGACCATCTCCGCCAGGCGCTGGAGCTGAATCGTGTCCTGGTTATCGTAATAGCGCTTGATGATCTTCTGTTGATACGGCGTGAAATCGGCCATAAGTCCCTCCCGAGAAGCGAACCGAGCCGCGACCGTCAGGGAGCGGGGAGAGTACCGCTCCCTGACGGTCGCGGCTCGATTGGGTCCGCTCGCCTTTAGCGTGATGCAAGGCGACGATTCCGTCAAGGCGGATCGACTGGCGCGGGGCCGTTTCATTTTGGCGAAATGGCCGGCTGACGCACCACCGTTCCCCCTAGGGTTCGTCCTTGATCTCAAATACGCAGTCCTCGGTGGGATGGAGCGTCTCCTTCGGATCATGGCCGCGCAGGGCAACGGAAACTACAATGACGCCGGCGAACATACCGGACGATCCACCGGCATCCCTTCACCTACCCTCACTCGTCCTCATCCTGGAGGAATTACTCTGTGCCTGTCGTGTCGATTCTGTTTGGCATCCTGCTGATTGGCCTGGGCGTCTGGGGCTATTGGGGGGGCGAGCTGGGATTGTGGGCGCCGCTGGGATTGGCCCCGCCGGAGCATCTCAGCCTCACGGCCCTGATCCCCGCCTACGTGGGAGCGGCCCTGGTTGTGCTGGGCCTGCTGGCCCTCAAGGCGAGCCTGCTCAAGCACGCCATGCACGTCGCCGCCATGATCGGCTTACTCGGCCTCCTCGCCGCCGGCGGGCGGCTCGTTTCCTCCCTGGCCTCCAAGGGCAGGGCGGAGGGCGTGAGCGGCGCCAGCCTGTCGCTGATGATGCTGCTCTGCGCGGTATTTCTCGCTCTGTGCGTTAACTCGTTCATCCAGGCTCGTCGTCGCCGTCGCGCCACCGCGACTGCCGCCCCGGCGCCCTGACGAACCGACGGGGACGAGCCAGGCGACTTCCTCCTCTTCCTCTCCGCGATGTTCCTCGTGCGACGGCGGGATGATGAATCCGGCCATCGCCACGGCGACGCCGAGTCCGGCGGCGACCATCCCGGCGAACCAGAAGGGACGGCCTTTGGTCAAGAGCGCGATCGAGCACAGGATCAGGGCCAACTCAATGCCCAGCTCGCCCAAGTCGAAGAAGTTCGCCCGATGGTGATGCCGGTGCGCTTCCTCGGCGTACTTCTGGATCTCCTGGCTCAGTTGATGGCCTTTCATTTCGAGCTTCTTGGCATCCGCCTTCCACTTCCGGGCGTTATCCGTCCACTTGAGGACAGCTTGCTTCGCCTTGTCCTTCGTTGTGGACGAGCCACTGGCGTCGGCGGTGAGGGCGAACTCGTCGGCCAGCCCCTCGGCCAGCAATTGCCGATTTTTCTTGGCCTGGTAGTAGGCGAAGACGTTGGCGCGCTCGGTGATGTTGTCGTTGGATTGAATCTGGTTTTGCAAAGTCCCATTGTGGGCACGGTGGCTGAGCATGGTGACGCTGGCCAGCAGCGCGGCCACGATGGCCATGGTCAGCGCCACGCGGCGGTCGAAGGGGTTGTGGACCGCATGCTGAGCGTGTTCGGCTTCTTCGAGATGGTGTTCGGGTCCGTGTGGCATATTCGATGTCCGTGATCCAGGGGATGGCGAAAGGCTCCGAGCCGCGACCGTGAGGGAGTGGGATTCCCCCGCTCTCTCACGGTCGAGGCACCGACGGATACCTTTCGTCCTGCGAGACTCCGTAAGAATCGATTTCAATGTAGGAAGCAACGGACGAAAGGCCATTTTGCCATACTGCGAATTCCTTTCCCGAATCTCGTTGACAAACGAGACAAGCTGTCTTACCTTGTGCGAGGAATGCCCCATCTTCGGCGTGTCTGGCGGTTTCGGACGTGTCCACTCCCTGAATCGGAGACTGCACATGATCGTCTGCACTCGTACTCCCGCAAGGCTGTCGTGGCTCGGCCGGCTCGCCGTGTTGATCCTGGGCGTCGTCTTTTTGCCGCTTTTGCCCGCACCCGCCGAGCCGCAGAAGAAGACGGCCACTCCGGCTGAATCCACGTCTCCGCCGGCAACTCCTTCCCCAGCGGCGAGCCAACCGCAGCCGGAGCCGGACGAGGACGCCGAATCGTTCCTGCCTAATCCGGTGCCTCTGCAGGGCCGAATCCTCACCATCGGCTCGGTGGCGTTTTCGCCCGACGGCAAACGCCTGGCGATGGGCGCCGGCTGGGTCGATCAGCCGGTGGGCGAGCTGCGCCTGTGGGACGTGGACAAGGGCCGCAGGATCGCCACCCTCCAGACGCCGCGCAGCGTGCGCTCGGTCGCTTTTTCTCCCGACGGCAAGAACCTGGCCAGTGGCGAACTCGATGGCGCCATCCGGTTGCGCGACCCGGACACCGGCGCGGTTCGGGCCACCCTTAACGGACCTGCGGTCGGCGTCAACTCCGTCGCCTTCTCGCCGGATAGCAAGCGGCTCGCCGTCGCGGGACTGGACAACGTCGTGACGATCTGGGACGTGTCGACGGGCAAAGAGCAGGGACGCTTGCAGGGGCACATGGACAAGGTGGTGTGCGTGGCCTTCTCCTCCGACGGCAAGACGCTGGCGTCTTCCAGCCACGACCGCAGCGCCCTCCTGTGGGACGTAGGCTCGGGCAAGGCTCGGGCCACGCTCTCCGGACATGAAGGGGTGGTGGAGTTTCTCGCCTTTTCTCCCGACGGCAAGACCGTCGCCACGGCCAGCTGGGACGGCACGGTAAAACTGTGGGACGCCGCCACCGGCACCGAGCAGAAGACACTCCCCGGCGCGGGCGACATCGTGATGTGCGTGGCCTATGCGCCGGACGGCAAGACGTTGGCCGCCTCCGGACCCAACGGTCGAATCAAGCTTTGGGACGCGGCGACCCTGGAGGAACAGGCCATCCTCGAGCATCCGCCTCAGGGCATCTGGAGCCTGGCCTTCTCCGCGGACAGCAAACGTCTGGCCACGGGCAGCCGAGATGGCACGGTGAAGTTATGGGACGTGGCGGAGCGCAAGGAATCGGCCGCCGTGCAGGAAACACAAGGACGTCTCTTCGAGCCGCAGCCGGTCCTGGCGCTGGCCTACGCGCCGGACGGCAAGACGATGGCCATCGCCGGCGAGGAGGGCGGCGTGCAGATCTGCGACCTGGCCACGGGGAGCCAGCGTTTCCTCCTCAAGGGTCATGCCGATGTCGTCACCTGCCTGGCGTTTTCGCCGGACGGCAAGCTCCTGGCCACCGGCAGCCCCGATCAGAAGATCAAGCTGTGGGACACGACCACCGGCAAGGAAGTCCGCACCCTGGAAGGGCATACCAGCTGGGTCTACGCTTTGGCCTTCTCGGCCGACGGCCAAACACTGGCCAGCGGCAGCTACGACAAGACCGTTCGCCTCTGGGATGCCGCCACCGGGCAGAACGTCCGCGTCCTCAAGGGCCACAAAGCCTCGGTGCGCGCGGTCGCCTTCACGGCGGACGGCAAGACCCTCGCCTCGGGCGGCGGCGATCGCGCCATCAAGTTGTGGGACGCCGGCACCGGGGCGGAGCGCGTCACCCTCAAGGGGCATGAAGGCGGCGTGCGTGCGCTGGCCTTCGCGCCCGACGGCAAGACGCTGGCCAGTGCCGGCGAAGACCAGACCGCCCGACTGTGGGACGTGGACAAGGCCAGCGAGCGGAGCATCCTCAAAGGACACAACGACGAGGTCACGGTCCTCGCCTTCTCGCCGCGCGGCCGCACGTTGGTGACGGCCAGTCTCGATACGACGATCAAGGTCTGGGATCCCGAAGAGCGGCCGTCTGCGGGCCAACTTGCCGGGACATCCCGAGGGAGCGACGGCCGTGGCCATCGCGCCGAGCGGTCGTCAACTCGCCAGCGGTGGCCGGGACAAGACGGTCAAACTGTGGTCTCCCATCCTGCCTCCGCGCGTGGTCCTCGGCCCACGCCTGACGCTGACTGGCCACGAAAAGCAGGTCTGGTTCGCCGTGCCCTCGCCGGACGGCAAACGCCTCGTCACCGGCGGCGATGACGGCAAAATTCGCCTCTGGGATGTGCGGCCCGATTCGCTGCACACCTCCTCGGTGCTGCCTTCCGTGGGCCTGGTCGTGGCCTTCACGCCCGACGGCCAAACGCTGGTCGTATCCTGCGGCAATGGCTCCATCCATCTTCTGGATGCCGCCACCGGCAAGGCACGGAGGATCCTGACGGGCCACAGCATGCCGGTCCTCTCGCTCGCCCTCAGTCCCGACGGGAAGAAGTTGGCCTCGGCGGCGGGCCAGTGGTCGGACACCAATCGGCCCGGCGAAATCAAGCTCTGGGACATGACGACCGGCAAGGAACTGGCCTCGTTCACGGGACACGAAAGCATGGTCCATGCCGTCGCCATCTCCCCGGACGGCAAGACCCTGGCCTCCGCCGGTTTCGATCGCACCGCTCGCCTTTGGGACATGGCCACCTTCAAGGAGCGAGCCGTCCTGACAGGGCACACGGCCTCCGTCCGCACGCTGGCCTTCGCGCCCGACGGCAAGACGCTGCTGACGGGAAGCTGGAACCCGGATCGGTCCATCAAGGTCTGGGACGTAGCCGATGGCAAGGAATTAAAGACGCTGCCGACGACACTGTTCGGGATCAACGGCCTCGCCGTGTCGCCGGACGGCAAGACGGTGGTAGTGTCCGAGCAAGCGCGCGGCCGCAATGCGCCGGGTCGGTTCCAGGTCCGTGACCGGCAAACGGGGGCGATGCGGGCCGACATCCACCTCCCCGGCGGACGCGCGGTGTTTGTGGCCTT
The DNA here is from genome assembly GCA_963849325.1 of uncultured Planctomycetota bacterium. Classification (GTDB taxonomy): domain Bacteria; phylum Planctomycetota; class Planctomycetia; order Gemmatales; family Gemmataceae; genus JAJPHU01. The sequence goes on from CAWKHF010000002.1 coordinate 390,146, forward strand.
CGCGCCGGATGGGCGGATGTTGGCGGTGGCGAGTGGCCGCGACCGGCAACACGGCGAGGTCGGCCTTTGGGACACGTCTACCTGGCAGCTCCAGGGCCGCATGACGGGCTTCCGCTCCCTCGTCGAGGGCGTCGCCTTCAGCCCCGACAGCAAGCGACTGGCTGCCGCCGGCCTGCCGGACGCGGGTCCGAGCGTCGTGAAAGTGTGGAACCTGACTGCCGCTCGTCCCCAGGGTCTCACCTTCGCGCACACCGGCTCGGCGATGTCCGCCGCCTTCTCTCCGGACGGCAAGATCCTGACCATCGGCCTTTCCGGCGGCACGGTGCAGCTATGGGATGCCCACGGAGGCGGCCGTCTGGAGGTGCTTAGCGGCCATACCGGACAAATCCGCGGCCTGGCCTTCTCCCCCGACGGCAAAACGCTGGCGACGGCCAGCAACGACAACACCGTCCGGCTGTGGGACGTGGCCACGTCCAAGGTGAAGGCCGTCTTGAACGGCCACCGCAATCGGACGACCGGAGTGGCTTTCACCCCGGATGGCAAATCGCTCGTTTCGGTGAGTTGGGACCAGACCGCGAAAGTGTGGGACGCCGGCACCGGCGCCGAGCGCTCCAGCTTCCGGATCCAGGGTCAAGTCTGGAGCATGGCGCTATCGCCAGACGGCAAGACGTTGGCAACGGCCAGTGGCCTGGGCACGATCAAGCTGTGGGACGTGGCCTCGGGTCGAGAACGGCGTACCCTGCCGTACCCGCCGCACGCGCGGGGCGTGGCGTTCTCCCCCGACGGCAAAATGTTGGCCGCCGGTAACCTCGGCGGCGGCGTGAAGTTGTGGGACGTAACTAGCGGGCAGGAGATCGCTTCGCTGGAAGGGCACCGCGACCTGATCTTCTCCGTAAGTTTCTCTCCGGATGGCAAGACGCTGACCAGCGCCAGCAAGGACGAGACGGCCCGATTGTGGCAGGTGCCCGCGATCATGACCGCACCGAACGAACAAGCGAGCCGGTGATCCGGCGTCCACGCCCCGGTTGCCGGAACCTCCCCTTGCCCGGAATGCTAGAGTAACCTATGTGGGCTGATGGGTTCGCGTGTGGCAGCGCGATCGCCCGTGCCGCCTGGCTCTCGACATGCGCGGCCGGAAACGACGCTGTCAAGTCCTACACCCGCTTCCTTGTTTACGGAGGGCGATCCGTGCGCATCTGGAATTGGTTATTCGGGAAGAAAGAAAAGCCTGTCCTCTCGGCCATCAAGGAAAGGCCATTGCCTGTGGACGGCGATGGGAAACGCCGGCCCGGTGACAGTCTCGACGAGAGGACCGCGACTCCTGTCATTCGGGGAAGATGCCAAAGGTGACAGGTTCCGAGAGGCAGGCGCCGGCGAACGCGGAGGCGGAGAACCTCCGGCGGTGGCGGGAGTCCGGCGGAACGCGGACCTGGGTCGAGGAGCGCCAGGGCCGCTGGAACCACGACGATTGGCTCAACCTTCTCGACGAGCTGAAACGCTCCTCCTTCTGGCCGATGTCGGTGGATGCGGTGGGTCTGGCGTTGGAAGAGACCAAGGCGGAATGGCTCCGCCGAAATTAGGTCGTGTGGACCAAGGCGAGGTAAAGGGGGTAAAAGACAAGCCGGACTTCAAGCCACGCAGGGTCTGTCATGCGGCATCGCCATGCACTTTCGGATGCTGCTGTACGCCGCCCCACAGGGCTGGGGCCAGCTTCCACCTACGTTCGCGCTGACGGAGGCGCAGCATGACCGTGAAAGGAGTGATGCGAGAGCATTTCAAGGCGAGGGTCGCCGTTTACTCCGACTTCGACGCGAGGGTTGGCCGAGCAACTCCTGCCAGCTGGTCGTGGATCGCATGCGCTGGAGCAAACCTTCCAGTTGCGCCAGATTGTCCATCCGCTCGATTACTGCGGCCGTTTGGGCATTCACGGGTCCGTAGGCGTCTTCGCCCAGCAGGCGAAGCATCCTCTTCGCCTCGGCCACGGCACCCTCCGTTCGTCCTTCTTCCAGGATGGCCTGATACGTCGAGGACTCTTTCATGGACAGCACTCCTCGGAATAACTGCGTCGCCAGGGCCGGCGAGTAACGCAGGCCCAGCAGGATGTACGCCGCCCCCCACACAACCGGGGTCAGCTTCCGTCCGCGCCGGCTGGTCAGGCGCTGTTCGATCTGCTTTATTATGCCCGGCAGTTCGGCTTCTGTCACGGCGCTGATGACCGCCAGCGGCAGCAGCCCCAAACCGCCGCTCAATAACGCTTGCGGCGGTAGTTGCCAGACGCGCACCACCCGGTAGCGAAAGATCAGGTACGCCTCCTCGCCGGGAAAGTCGCGCTGATACAGGCCCGTCAACTGAGGCGAATCGGCCTCCGGGCGCAGCAGCACGACACCGCTGCGCACGCGCAGGTCATGACGGTGCTCCAGTAAGCCGTGGCGCACCAGCATCATACTCGGCAGTGACGCCGCATCGTGCCCGGCGACGAACTCCAGGTGCAGCAGATAGGGAGGGTCGGCCCAGACGCGCAGGACTTTGTCGGCGGCCCCGCTGACGGTGGCGATGTCCGCGTCGATCACCGCCGTCGGCGCCTTCGGCTGTCCGAAAAAGATAGGCCACGACTCCGGCTCCGTCTCGACCAGCGCTTTGAGCGTCGGGTCATACGGCTTGGCGCTCATTCACTTGTCGCTGTCGGTGGGGGCGGTGCGCGGCAGATCGCGTTTTTGGTCGGGACGGTTCATGCCCTTCTCCTTGTCGCTGCCGCAACCGGGCACGACCGCGAGCAGCAAGGCGGTCAGGAGCAAGTAAACCCACGATCTCATGGACAGGTCCGCCTCGTGAAGCCACGGATAAGGGCGAAAGATCGAAACGCAACAGGGCCAGTCGTGCTCGCCACGACTGGCCCCGAGTGTAGCCCGAAGGCAAAGCGAACAGGTGCGCTTACTTGGTTCCCGTGGCGCCGGTAGCGCCGGTCCCCTTGGGGCCAACGGCGCCGCCACTGGCCGTGGTCGAGCCGCAACCAACGGCGGCGACGGAGAAAGCAGCGACGAGGAGCAATGCGATCAGCTTCTTCACGGTGAGACCGTCCTTTCCAGTTTGTTCAGCCGGTTCCTTCAACCCCCCTGGCCATCCAGAGGGGTAGATCGTGTGGGTTCACAGCCACATCTGCCTCTCCCCCGTTCATGAAGGGAGTTATGCTATAGCCGGGGCCAGTGCGAGGCAAGCCTGCCACCGAACGATATCTTCAAGGAAGATTACTTCTTGTCGGCTTCCTCTTCGAGCGCCTTGGCCTCCTTTTCGAGATCCTCCGCCTCCTTATTGAGCTTGGCGATCTCGTCCTTCTTCTTCTCCTTATCCAACTTCTCCGCGGCGGCCCTCTTCTCCTTGGCCTGCTCCCTCTTCGACTTGGCCTGTTCGAGCTTCGCGGCCTTGTCGGCCTTCGCGGCCTTTTCCTTTTCGGCCATGTCCTTTTTGTCCTTGTCCTGGTTGGCCTTGTCCTTGTCCTTGTCCTTGTCGGCCTTATCCTTCGACGTGTCCTTCGGAGTCTTCGTGGTGCTGGTGGTCTTGGTGGTCGTCGGGGGGCAACCCGTGGTCAGGCCGAGCAGGCCGCCGATCACCAGCAGCGCGAGCAGTTTCTTCATGGTGTTTTCATCCTTTCCGATACGTGGAGGGAAGCAAAACGCTTCCGCCGTGCGCCCCAGCGGCGCACGATCCATGAGTAGGATGCGCCTCGGCGGAAATTATTCCCGAAAAAATCATCGTCCGACGACGAAAGAACAAGTCCCATCCAGCGAAGGACTTTTGTGCTGGCATGACGGGGGCAATCCGCGTAAGGTGAAACACTCGCCACCCGCCGACGTCCGCCGCGGAGGAGTCCGCGGGGCGTTGCGACCCTATTCGGCGTTTTTCCGCCGCGCAGGGAATAAATCGCCCCGATGCGGGTTCATGCTACTAGAGGACATGCATCATGGGTAAGCCCGGCAGTCCACAGATGGTACAACGGCTCGTCGAGGAACACTACGCCACCCTGTACCGCTATGCCTACCGCCTATCCGGTTCGTCCGCCGATGCCGAGGATCTGACGCAGGAAGCGTTCTGCAAGGCCCAGCTCAACTTCGGCCAGCTCCGCGATCTCGCCCGCGCCCGGCCGTGGTTGTTCAGCATCTTGCGCAACGCCTACCTGCATCGCCTCCGGGCCGAGCGGCAGCAGAACTGTGTCCCGCTCGAAGGGATCGGCGACCTGGCTGAGCCGTTGCCCGACCCGCTGCCGGACATCGACCCGGAACGCTGCAACAAGCGCTCAACGAACTGCCCGAGGCGTTTCGGACGCCGATTATCCTGTACTATTTCGAGGATTTTGGTTATCGAGAGATTGCCGAGCAGATGGATCTGCCGATCGGAACGGTGATGTCTCGTTTGGCGCGGGCCAAGGCCCACCTCCGCGTCCGGCTGCTGGAGCCGGAGCCGCCGGTGCTGGCCAACGGCCGCGTCCCTCGGAGGGCGACCGATGGATTGTAACACCGCCCGACTGTTGCTCGACTTCGCTCGTCCCCGGCCGCGCGAGCTGGAAGCGGAGGAGGCCGGCGCCCTGGAGGGCCACCTCGACCGCTGCTCCGAGTGCCACGGCCTGGCCGACGGCCAGCGCCGACTCGACGAACGGCTCGGCCAGGCCATGCGTCAGGTCGAAGTGCCGGCCGGCTTGCACGAACAGCTGCTGGCTCGCCTGGAGTCCGAGCGCGGCGAATGGCACCGCCGCCGCTTCGCCCACACGGCTCGTATCGCTGTCGCCGCCGCCGCTGTCCTTGTGCTGGGATGGGCCGGCTGGCACTGGATGCTCGAACGCGCCTCGCACGCCCATCGACCCGGAACAGGTCGCCATCGTCCGTCAACAGTGAAGCTGCCGAAGATCCGCGCGGCAAGGTCGAGGCGGCCCTCAAGCACCTGGGCGTGGAGACGCCCCTGTCGCCCCTGCTCAATTACAACTGGCTGATCTGCGCCTCCCAGCGTGGCCGAGCTGCCCGGCTACCCCGGCCTGAAGGTGGCGATGCTGGTCTTCTCCGCGCGAGGGACGGCACGCCCGCGTCTATCTCGTCCCTGCCCAACGCCTCCCGGACGGTGCTCCCCTCGTCGTCGGCGGAGGCACCTACAAGGTGGAGGTCCTTCCTTCCCCGGATGGACCCTACACGTTCCTCGTCGTCCACGACGGCGACAATCTCGACTGGCTCCGTCCCCCCGAACCACCCGCAACGTAAAATCCGAAATCCGAAATCCGAAATCCGAAAGAAATCCCAAACCCCAATACCCAAACCCAAAACCCTCAGCGTCTCGGTTTCGGGATTTCGGTTTCTTCGGATTTCGGATTTCTTTCGGATTTCGGATTTCGGATTTCGGATGTTCCGTTTCGATGTGTTCGATGATCGCCGCCGCCACGTCCACGCCGGTCGTCTTCTGAATCCCTTCCAGGCCCGGCGAGGAGTTGACCTCCATCACCATCGGCCCCTCGTCCGACTCGATCAGGTCCACGCCGGCCACGGTCAGGCCCAGACAGCGCGCGGCGGCCAGGGCGGTGCGGCGATACTCGGCCGGCAGGCGCATCTTCGTGGCCGTGCCGCCGCGGTGGATGTTGGAGCGGAACTCGCCGGCCACCGCCTGACGGCGCATGGCCGCCACCACCTTGCGGCCGACCACCAGGGCGCGGATGTCGGCGCCGTTGGCCTCCTTGATGAACTTCTGGATGAGGATGTTCTGCTCCAGGCCGTGGAACGCCTCGATGACCGAGCTGGCCGCCATCGTCGCTCTCGGCCAGCACCACGCCGATGCCCTGCGTCCCTTGCAGCAGCTTGACCACGACCGGCGGCCCTTCCACCTGCTCGATGCAGGCCGGCACGTGCTCGGCCTGGCGCGTGTACACCGTCGGCGGCAGGCCGATGTCGTGGCGGCTCAACAGCTGCAAGCAGCGCAGCTTGTCGCGCGAACGGGCGATGGCCTGCGATTCGTTGAGGCAGTAGACGCCCATCATCTCGAACTGGCGCACCACGGCCAGGCCGAAGTACGTGATCGAGGCGCCGATGCGCGGGATGACGGCGTCCACGGGGCCGACCGGCTCGCCCTGGTAGAGCAGCTCGGGGTTGCGGCGGCTGACGCGGATGTCGAACTGCAACGTGTCCAGCACGCGCACGTCGTGGCCGCGCTGGCGGGCCGCCTCGACCAGGGCCCGCGTGCTGTACAGCGCCTTCCTGCCGCGACAGAATGACAATGCGCATGAGGGTCAACTCTCATGTCCGATTCGTATTCGCGAGCGGCTCGGCGAGTCGCCGCGAAACTGCTATTCGCTCTCCCGCTTCCGCAGCAGATATTTTCGGCTCACATCGACGAGGAAATCGCCGGCCAGCGCCTCGCGGCCCAGGATCATGCGATAGCGCATGCTCGACCGATTGGTGATCGTGATGCGGATGCGCTTGTGGACCGGGCCGATGCGCACGGCCGTCTCGACAACCGGCCGCTCCTCGCGCATCCCGCCGGTATTGCGGACGACGACCGTCCGCAACACCGGCGTGTGGATGCGCGTGAAGCGTCCGGGATGCCGGCGGTCCAGGGCCAAGCAGCAGCGTGGCCATCAGGCCGCCGCCGGCGGTCTCGTTCAGCTCGTAGCGGACCACGTCCAGCGCGGAGGTGCGCGCGCCGGTATCGACCTTGACGCGGATGCGGCGCAGGTCCCACTCGGTGAACTCCAGGTACTCCTTCCAGCCGATCCGCAGGGGCTGCGCGGATCGGCGAGGCGGCATCGTGCGGACGCGCGGACGGCTCCAGCATGTCGGCAATCTCCCTTGAGTGCCGGCCGCTCGCGGCGTCCCACACGACCGTCCGCGGCCGATCCCTGCGTTCGTCGCTCGCCTCTTCATCCGTCCACCGGGGCGAATAGCGAGAGCGGTCGGCGCTCTCGCCGTTGGGGACGAAAAGCTCCGTGGAGGATCGCCGCGCCTCCGCAACGATCCGCGCTTGCGCCGCCATTGCTGCCATTGCAGAACGCACAGCACGGCCACCACCACGCCGGTCAGGAAACTGACCGTGACGTGTCGCCAGTCCGGCAGCACCGTGGCCGACGGAGGCGAGCGGGGTTGCGTCAGCGCCCCGAGGGACGGTGCGCGCCTCCTGATAGGAAGCGGCGGCCATGCCGCCTAACTCATTGACGACCGGGCCGAGGCCCGGCGCCGTCAGACCGCCGCGCGGGGCCAATGCCCAAAGGATCGCCGCCTGCAAGCGCCGATTCTCCCCGCCCAGCGACGGATCGTTGAACAGCTTCTCGTAGACGGGCACGGCCTCGCGGAGAATGAGATGATGTCGCCGCAACTCGCGGTTGCCCAGCTTGAGTTGTTCGGCCAGATAGCCCAGCACCGAGAAGGCCCAATCGACCTGGCCGCGAGCATTGAGCAGTTCGCCGTACAGCCAGTAAAGCCGGTTATCCAGCGGACGCCACAGCAGGAGCTGCAGAACCACCTTCTCGGCATCGGCCGGCAAGCGATTTGCTTGCTCGAAGGCGATGCCGCCGGCCTCGTACTCGCCCTCGCGGCCGATGAACTGCACTTTCGGAAAGAGGTCGTAGAAGCGCGGAAACTCGACCGCCGGTCGTACCTGGTTGCGGATCACTTCGCGCTGACGCATCTGCATCACCGTCAAAGCGTACTCCTCGGCGTGATGATACCAGCCATTTTCCCAGCGATTCCATCCGGCCCACAAGGCCGGCCAGGCCCGCAACGCCTCCCGTTGTGTATCAATGGCCCGCTGCAGCAAGTCATCCTGTTCCTGGTAGGCACTGGCCAGGTTGAGCAACAAGAGAAAACGTATCGGATCGTCCGTCGGGACGACGCTTCGAGATTCTTCGAGTGTCCCTTGGGCCTGGGTGTACCGCCCCAGCCGGATCAAGCACGCGCCGAGATTGACGCGGTCGAGGGGGCTGAGGGTGCCGGTTCGCTGTTTCTCTTCGAGGTCGGCGAGCTGCTTCAAATAGGCGACGCGCAGCGAATCCCGTCCGGCGGGGAACTGCGGATTGACAGAGCGGTCATCGATGGCGCGAAGCTCGGCCAGGTGGATCATGACCTGCTTGACCGGGTCGAGGTTCTGGATCTGCGCGAAATCGACGGGGAACTTGCGCGGCGCGTCGAGGTTGTAGACGCCGGCGCAATGGCGCGATGTCCGTCGAAACGCCCGCCAGGACCGCCAGGCTCAGCAACACGCGACGCATGGTCTACCCTCGTCACTCGTCCTTCACGGATGGACCCCAGCGCTGTTGTTCCTCCGCCGTGATCCGCCGTCCGCCCGACAGGTTGGTCCAGAGCACCAGTGGGGTGTAGATCAATCCCCAGGGGATGCACCACCAGCCGAGCAAGAGAGACAGGATCGCATACGGAAGACCCTTCCGCCATCCGCGTTGTCCGGGCGCAGATCGCACCAGAGGGCTGGGACGACGCAAACTGAAGAATACCAGGGAGATACAATATTCGTAGAAGACCAGACGCTCGCCGCCGGCGGCCGAATCCACAGGGGGCCGGTCGTCCTGTCCCGCAAGCCGCATGGTCGTGTCGTCCTGGTTGGCACTCGATGGGTCAACGTTGTCCTGCTCGTTGCCGAGTTTATTATAGCAAAGGGGGTGCGAAGTGTCGGCCCCTGGGAAGTAACGACCAGCCCGGAGCATTCGCGACCGGGCTTCCGTCACGGTCCCAGGAGTTTCTTGCCTTCCATGAAAAATTCGAGCTTCTTGGTCAGATCCTTGGCGAGGTTGGCTCGTTTGAGGAACAGCAGGGCGAAACAGGTGTCCGTGATGGGTGAGGAACCGGGATAGCCGGCGGCCGTCCAGGAACCGTCCTCACGCTGATGATCCAGGAGCAACTCGATGCCCCAGGAATACCAGTCCTTGCCGTCGATGTGCCGGCGCTGAAAGAGCACGCCGACTCGTTCGGTCGCCCACAGGAAATACAGGTTGATCTGTGTACGGTTTTTGGCGCGCGGCTTCTTCCAGCCAAGCGGTTTGCCGATGAAGCCAGCGAGGGCTTTGAAACCCTTCTCGACGGCGGGATCTTCGATGCGTCCGCCGTCGCGGGGACGCGAGGCGTGATCGGCGGCCAGGCCCAGACCGACGGCCAGGCCGAGCAGACCAACGCCGGTCATGGAGGACGTGACGGCCCCATTCGGCGTGGGGAGGGCATAGCGATAGCCCCAGCCTCCGCTGGCCGCCGCGCTCTTGCGGAAGCGCTGCGCCAGCAGGGCGAGCGGCCGTTGCAGTGGCAGATCGTGCCGGCTGGCGGCCCACAGCCCGAGGATGGCGAAGTGCGTGTTGGAATTGTCCGCCGCGTCGCTTCGGGGCAGGTTGTGCGCCTTCGCCGGCGGTTGCAGCGCCGGCAGTTTGCGCAGGTTCGCCGGGAGTCGATCCAGGGCTTTCTGGTACGTCTTCGGATCGATCGGCTTCTTCGTTATCGGTGTGCTGTCCCGCGGGCTAGTGCTGTCATCGGGGAGCAGCTTGGAATCGATGGATCCGTCCGAGGTGGTTTTGCCGAGGGAACTTTGCGGACCCTGGGCGATCAAGCCGGGAGGTGAGGTGCCGTCCGATCCCTGCACAAACAGGTCCAGCGCCGAAGTCGGCCGAGTCTGTTGAAGGAAGGTCAGCAGCTTTTTCTCCTCTTCCGCCGTCAGGATCGGACAGACATAAACCCAACCGCCGCCCGGAGATTGACCGGCCACCAACCGCAGTGCGCAAGTCTGAATCAGCTTCTTGTCGCGGGGATCTCCCAGACGATCCAGAAACAGGATCGCCAGGGACAGGTCGTAGGTTTTATCGAGGCGCGGGATGACCTGGCGGACGTGGCGAACCGCTTTCTGAACGCGGCTGTCGTCAGCGGGGACGCCGCATTCGAGGAGAGTCAGTCCCGGCAACGCGCACAAACCCAGGCGCAGCCCCCAGCTGCCGGCATGATTCTGGTTTTTTTCCAGGTAAGCTATGCCCTTCTCGATGGCTTTGTTGACCTTCTCCTGCTCCTCCGGAGGCAGCCAGGCGGCTGGCTCCGCCTCCGGCCGCGATGAGGGCGGGTCGGGCCGCGTCGCCGAGGGATCCGACGGCGGAGGCTCGACAGGGTAAGTCTCTTCCTCGGAGGAGGTCGCGGTCGCAGCCTGCTCCGACGGGACCGACGGGTCTTTGCGGCTGACGAAATAAACCACCAGACCGGCGGTCGCGGTCATAACGAGCAACAGACCGCCGAGGACGAGGCCGATCCACCATCTTCGCCGATTTCCGGCCGGCGGCGGTGCCGGTCTCACGTTCGGCGCGGTCTGGACGTGCGCGGCGTGTTTGGCGTCGTTGCCAGCCTCCGCGGGGACGGCGAAAGAATGACCGCAGCGCGAACAGAGGACGCGATGTCCCACCGTCAGCGGTTTCGACGTTTCTGAGGCGCCGGGCACAGTGCGGGCAGATGACCTTGGCAGCGAGCATGATGGCTCTTTCGACTGGCGAAAACTCGACTCCGGCAAGGGAGTGTCTTCAGCCCTTACTTTAGCCGCCAAGCGCAAGGAGGAGCAAGGAAAAACGCGGATCGTGTATCGAGAAGGACCTGATCTCCATTCACGAGTCACGAGGTCTGCACAGTCTGAAATAGGTCCGCCATCTTCAAACCCAGGCCGAGCGAGATGCGATACAGCGTCTCGATGGACGCCGAGTTTTTGCCCAACTCGATTTGCGACAGATATCCCAAAGACACGCCGGTGCGCTGGGCCATCTGGGCGAGGGTCAGACCGAGACCCTTGCGGCGTTCGCGGATGATGGAGCCGAGCGATTCGCGCAGGGCCTCCTCCGACATTCGCAGCAGGCCACGGCTTTCCAAACAGCGATTGACGACGCGCTGGAGGTGAGAGACCTGGAACGGCTTGGTCAGGTAATCGTAGGTGCGCGCCCGCAGACAGCTCAGGGCGCTGTCGATGGACGGATACGCCGTCACCACGATGACGCTGGCGTCCGCCTGCGTTTCCCTGACCCAGTCGAGGACCTGGTCCGATTCCAGGCCGGGCAGCACATAGTCGAGAATGACCACGTGGTACATTTGGCCGTGCAGCACCTCGCGCATGCGCGCTGGATCGAAGACCGTATCCACCTTGAACGCACTGGAGCTTAGCGCCGCCTGAATCATGCGACAGATGGAGGGATCGTCGTCCAGGACCAGGATGCGGACTTCACTGGCGCAATATAGGCCGTTGCTCTCGCGGCAGATGGACGGACCCGGCGTGCCGGCATCGCCGGCATCGCCGGCAGCGTCGCCGACCGAGGAAGAGGGAGCAAGGGGACCGAGCCGTGTACGGATCACGGAGAGTTCCTCCATCTAGGATGCTATCCGAGCCGCGACCGTCAGGGAGCGGTATTGGCCGTTACCCCCGCTCCCTGACGGTCGCGGCTCGGTTGGGTCCACTAGCGGCGGCGGCCGACGCCCGAGACGGCGCGACGGCGGCCGGAGCGGCGGCCACCGGGACGACGAGACGGACGAGGGTGCCGCCCTCGGTCCGCGGCAGCAAGTCCAACCCGCCGCGATGGGCGGCGAGGATGCCGTAAGCGACCGCCAGACCGAAGCCGCGCTTCCGCGGTTTCGTCGAAAAGAACGGCTCCCGGAACAACTGCCGCCAGGCGTCGGGGGTCAGTCCGGCCCCGCTGTCCGCCACCGTGATTTCCACGTGAGCCCCCGGCCGGACGTCGCCGAATAGATCGCGTGCCTCAGACGCACTCAGTTGCATCGGACGGGCCGCGACCATGATGGCACCGGTCCCAGCGATGGCTTCGCGCGCATTGTCCAGCACGATGGCGAGCACCTGGCGAAGATGTTCGCCGTCCACGGCGAGGACCGGCAGGTCCGTCGGCAGATCGATGCGGAGGCGGACGTCGGTCCCCAGCGCCGGCCGCAGCCGTTTTTCTTCCTCGGCCAGCGCGGCGGACAGGTTCCCGGAGCGATTGCCGCTCGTCTGTCGCCGCGCGAACAGGCGGAGCTGGTTGGTGTACTGGGCGCCGTTCTGGGCGCCGCGATAGACCTCGGTGAGGTAAGCGTGCAAGGGCGTTCCGGCGGGGAGGTGCTGGGCCAGCGCCAACTCACTGAATCCGAGGATGCCCGTGAGGACGTTGCCGAAATCGTGCGCCAGACGGCGTACCAGATGGGCCGCCGACTCCAATCGCTGCTGGCGGACAGCACGGTCCAGCTGCTCCGCCCAGCGCGGCGGCGCATCCGCGCTGGTCAGCGGAGGGGCCAGGACTTGTCCGGCCAGCAGCAGGGCCGAGGCTTCCCTCTCCGTCCAGTCCGTGCGACCGGCATCCTGCAACCACAGCAGCCAGGCGCCTCGTTCCGGCGTGCCCAGCAAGGTACACAACCAGCTCCCGCCGTTGGCGATAGGTACGCGTCAGCGCGGTGGCAGCGCGGCGAAGTCGCTCCACGAGGTCGGGGTGCTCGCGCCAGGGCAGAGAAACCTCGGCGAGCGATGACTCGGCGACAGCGGGATACACGCTCAGCGGCATCCCATCAGGGTAGCTCGCCAAGCCCGCTCCGGAGGCAGCGAAGGAGGCGGCCAGATCGCCCAGCAAGCCGTCCAGGTCCGGCTGTCGGGCGTGCGGAGTCGCCAGCAGGCGATGAACGAACTCCAGAGCGGATCGACTCGAATCGACCGGCGCGGCCTCCGGCGCTGCGACTGTGCCAAGCATGGGGGAACTCCGTGAGGATCCCTGACCCGATTGAGGGCTGCCAGGAATTTCAACCCGACGGGAAACTTTAGAACAGGAATGGACGTCCCGTCAAATCGCCGGAGCAAGATTTTTCGCGCGGAGGGGAAGCTGCTTGCGGCTTAGCACGAACGTATGCGAAGCCGCAAGCGGCCCTCTATTCGGACGAGCCCTGAAGTTTCTTGAGCGCGACCTGGGCGGCCTCGCGGACGGCCTTTTGCGGATCGCGCGTGGCTTCGGTGAGGCGATTGGTGACGGTCTTGGCTTGCTCGCCCAGGGCGTCCGCCGCGCCGAGATTGCCCAGCGCCTCGATGGCGGCGACGCGGACCTCCAGGACGTTGTCGTCCATGCACGCCAGGACGCCGAGGAGGGCGGCCTTATGCTCGTCCCCCAACTCCTTGCCCATACGGCTGATGGCGTGCAGGGACAGCGAGCGGACGAACTGGTCGTCGTCTTTGAGGGCGGCCCGCAAGGCGGGCAAGGCGGGGCGAGCATCTGCTTCCATCTGATCGAGGGCTTCGGCGCAGGCCCGACGCAGGGGGACGTCGGCGTCGCGTGCCGTCAAGACGACGCCGAGGGTCGGCGCGACATTGGCGGCATCTTTGCCCATCTCGCCCAGCGCCTGCGCACATGCCTTACGCAACTCCGCGTCATTCTTGACGTTGGCAAGGACTTCCTTGAGCGCCGGCACGGCCGGCAGAGCGTCGGGGGGACCGATGCGTCCGAGGGCGAGGGCGCAGTAGACTCGCGTCAGGCGTTCGAGCTTGGCGTCCTTGAGGGCGGTCTGCAATTCGGCCAGCGCCTCGTCGGCGTCCTTGCCGAGCTTGCGCAGCGCGTTGGCGGCGGCGGTGCGCGTGCCGGCGTGAGGGTCTTTCAGGGCGACGGCCAGAACGCCCGCTGAGCCGTGGGCCTTGCCCTTCATGTCGCCCAGCGCTCGGGCGGATGCTTCGCGGACGTGCTCCGCCTTGTCCGTGCGCAGCGCCGCGGCCAGGGCGTCGCGCACCTTATCGAGAGGGATGTCGTCGTCCTCGCGGGCCTTGGCGGCGATGTTGCCCAGAGCGGAGGCGGCGCCAGCACGGATCTTCGCTTCCGTGTTTTCGCGCAGGGCGGCGAGCAGCGCTGGGGTAATCTTGCGGCTCTTGCGCGGGCCGATCAGCTGCACAGCCAACAATCCCGCCCGGCGCTCCTCGTAGTTCTTTCCATTTTGCAGCAGGTCCACCCACTCGGACAACTTCTTGCCTCGGAAGGGAGGATCGTCCTCTTCGGCGCGGATGGTCGAAAGCCCGGCAAGCAGAGCGAGGAGCGGTACAGCCATCAGCGAACGGCAAAGCGACATGGCGAGGACCTCCCGTGAGTCGGAGGGATAGAAGTCCGTGTGGAAAAGCCGGCCACTCCCTGAACATATCCGTCCGCGGCGCCCTTCGCAAGCTGTCGGCCGGGCCGGAGGGGATTACCCTTGACGGTCTAGCAGAGGGCCGCTAGAAAGACGAACAGTCCCTTATTCCGTAACGTCTTGTGGCAGCCTGCGGTCAACCGGCCTCAGGCATTTTTTATGAATGTTGTTATCCGAGCCTGAAGCGTCAGCGAAGGGGTGCCCTTCGCTGACGCTTCAGGCTCGGATGAGGTTGATAGGTGGAGTTTCATGCCCTGTACCTGTGTCGTCGGTTTGCAATGGGGCGACGAGGCCAAGGGGAAGATCGTCGATCTGCTTACCGAAGGCCACGCCTTCGTGGTCCGTTACAACGGCGGGGCCAACGCCGGACACACCGTCGTCAGCGGCGGTCAGACGTTCAAACTGTCGCTGCTGCCGACCGGCGTGCTTCGTCCCAACGTCCGGGCCGTGATCGGCAACGGCGTCGTCGTCTACCCGCCGCGCTTCCTGGAGGAAGTTGACAACCTGCGCCAGGCCGGCATCGCCATCGGTGACAATCTTGTTGTCAGCGATCACGCGCACGTCATTTTCCCCTATCACATGGAGGAAGAGCGCCTCAACGAGTGCGGCGCCGGCGAGGCCATCGGCACCACCGGCCGCGGCATCGGTCCCTGTTACCAGGATAAGGTCGGCCGGCAATTCGCCGTCCGCCTCGGCGAATTGCTGCACCCCGAACACCTGCGCAAGCGCCTTGTTCCCATTGTCGAGAGGAAAAATCGTCTTTTTCGTGCCCTCGACGCCGGCGCCCGCCAATTCGACGCCGACACGATCTGCCGTGACTATCTCCAGTGCATGGAGCGAATCCGCCCGCACGTCGCCGATACGACGCGACTCTTGCACGAGGCGCTGAGGAAGAAGCAGTACATCCTCTTCGAGGCGGCCCAGGGCAGTCTGCTCGACGTCGATCATGGCACCTATCCTTACGTGACCAGCTCCAACAGCTCGACGGCGGGCGTCTGGAGCGGCTCGGGCGTGCCGGCCCGCACGATCGAGCGCGTCGTCGGCGTCATCAAGGCGTATTCCACGCGCGTCGGTCGCGGTCCCTTCCCCACCGAGTTGGACGACGGACCCGACGGCATCGGCGAACGCATCCGCCGGATCGGCCGGGAGTACGGCACCGTCACCGGCCGGCCGCGCCGTTGTGGCTGGTTCGATGCCGTCGCCGCGCGCTACACCGCCGTCCTCAACGGCGCCGACGAGTTGGCCGTCATGCTCCTCGACGTCCTCAGCGGGTTGGACGAACTGCGCATCGCCGTCGCCTACGAGGAAGACGGCTACCGCCTCGACCACTTCCCGACGGACGCCTTCCGGCTGGAGCGCTGCCGGCCGGTCTACGAAACGCTGCCGGGTTGGCGGAAGGACCTATCCGGTGCCCGCGACCTCGCCGACCTGCCCGCCGCCGCACGCCGCTACGTCGATCGCCTCGGCGAATTGCTCGGCGTGCCGGTGAAAACCATCTCGGTGGGACCGGATCGAGAACAGACGATCTTTACGTAATTCAGAGGTATGATCTTGCCCGCCCCTCCCCTGAAGACGAAGACCCCGGACACGCTGCGGCGTCTGTCGGAGGCTGGATTGAAGCCGGAACGCTTGCCCGACCACGTCGCCATCATCATGGACGGCAACGGCCGCTGGGCGCGGCAGCGCGGTTTGCCGCGCATCGAGGGCCACGCCCGCGGTGCCCACAGCGTCCGCGCCACCGTCGAGGAGTGCTGTCGCCTGGGTGTCGGGCAGCTGACCCTTTACTGTCTGAGCAGCGAGAATTGGAAGCGTCCGCGGACCGAACTCGATTTCCTTATGACGCTGCTCGAACACTACCTCATTGAGGAGCGCCGCGAGATCCTGGACCAGAACATCCGATTCCACATCATCGGCCGGCGCAGCGGTCTGCCGGACAACGTGCTGCGCGAGATCGACGAGAACATCCGGCTCAGTCAGGACAACACCGGCATGGCCCTGTGCCTGGCCATCAACTACGGCGGCCGCACCGAGTTGATCGACGCCGTGCGCAACGTGGCCCGTCAGGTGAATGAGGGCACCTTGTCGGTGGACGCGATTGATGAGGCGGTCCTGAGCAACGCCCTGTACACGGCGGGCATGCCCGACCCGGACTTGCTGATCCGCACGGCCGGCGAGATGCGCGTCAGCAACTTCCTGTTGTGGCAGATCTCCTATGCCGAACTGTGGGTGACGGACCTGTGTTGGCCGGACTTCGATCGGACGGTGCTGCACCAGGCGCTGCGCGACTACGCCGCCCGCGAACGGCGCTTCGGCGGCATCCTCACGGACGAATAGCCGGGGTCGTTTCCATGCTGCGAACTCGGCTGTGGATGGGAAGCCTCCTCATCGCGCTGGTGACGTGTCTCCTCCTGTTCGATCCGGCCCCGTGGTATCCGTTCCTGCTGCTGCTGGTCCTCTTTCTCGCCACGCTCGGCAGCGTGGAGATGCATCATCTTCTCGGCGCCGCCCACGGTCTGCCGTCCTGGCTGATCGGCGGCGCCGTGCTGGCCGTGCTGCTGGCCAATTGGCCGGCGCACCTGTGGCCGGAGCTTTTCGGCCGCGACCCCTGGGCGGTCGTCCTCGGCGCCTTCACGTCGGTCGTGCTGATCGCTTTCCTTGGGGAGATGGCCCGATTTCGCCCCTCCATGCCGGCCGCCGAGACTTCCTCCTCGGCGATGGCGGTGCCGCCGAGTGGGGGCGTGGTGATCCGCATGGCCTTGCTGGTGTGGATGACCGCCTACATGGGTTTATTGCCCAGCTTCCTCGCCCAGCTCCGCTGGCCTCCGCCGTCATCGGGGGGGGAGGGTACAGCAGCGTATAATCCCGTGGCGGCGCTGGCCCTGGCCATCTTCATTCCGAAATGCTGTGACATCGGCGCGTACTTCACGGGCCGGATGCTCGGCCGTCATCCGATGTCGCCGGTGCTCAGTCCCAAGAAGACCTGGGAGGGGTTGACCGGCGGATTGATCTTGTCAGGAGCAGCGGCGGTCGCTATCAACCGCCTCCTGTCCGTGCCCGCGTCCGCGCTGCCAGGGAGCGACCTGTCCGCGGCCGGCTTCGGCGTGGTCGTCGGCGGCGTCGGCGCCCTGGGCGACCTGGCCGAGTCCCTGGTCAAACGCGACTGCCGTCGCAAGGATGCCTCGCAGGTGGTGCCCGGTTTCGGCGGCGTGCTCGACGTGATCGATTCCATCGTCTTCGCCGCGCCGCTGGCCTATTGCTGGCTGCGCGGGTGAACTCGCCCGAGGCTTCTGTGTCGATTGGATGTACGTCCTTGCTTGTACCCCGGACCCGGAGATGAGCGAAGCAACCATCACCCTGGACAGCCGCGATGAGGCGTTGCTGCTGTTTGGCAGCCGCGATCAATATCTGCGCGAGATCCGCACGCAGTTGGGCATGCAGCAATTGGTCGGCCGCGGCGATCAGGTGCTGCTCAAGGGCACCGACGAGCAGTTGTCACTGGCCGAGCGCGTCTTCGGCCAGCTGCGGCAGATGCTGCGCCAGCAAGGCAGTCTCTCCAGCGAGGACGTCAAGACCGTGCTCGAAGTGGTCCTGCAGGGCGGCGAGCGCATCGGGCCGCAGACGGACAAGCTCGCCGAGGGCGGCAGCCGCTACGTCCGTCCGCGCACCGACGGCCAGGCCCGTTACGCCCGCGCCATGCGCGAACACGACCTGACCGTCTGCGTGGGGCCGGCCGGCACCGGCAAGACGTTTCTCGCAGTCGGCATGGCCGTCAGCCTGTTGCGCCAGGCGTCGGTCAAGAAGATCGTCCTGGTGCGTCCAGCCGTCGAGGCTGGCGAGCGACTGGGCTTCTTGCCCGGCGACCTCATCGCCAAGGTCAACCCCTATCTGCGTCCGCTCTTCGACGCCCTCAACGACATGATGGAGCCGGAGCAGGTCAAGCGCTACATGGAAAATGATATTATCGAGATCGTTCCACTCGCATATATGAGGGGAAGGACCTTGAACCAGGCCGTCATCATTCTCGACGAGGGCCAGAACACGACCGTCCCGCAGATGAAGATGTTCCTGACGCGCATGGGCAACGGCTCCAAGATCATCGTCACCGGCGACATCACTCAGATCGACCTGCCCAAGCAGACGCGCAGCGGTTTGACCGACGCGGTCCATCGTCTGCGCAACATCGATCGCATCGCCATCGTCTACCTCGACGAGCACGACATCGTCCGCAACCCGTTAGTTCAGCAAATCCTGCGGGCCTACGAGGAAGAACGGCCCCGCAAAAAAAAGGAGTAGAAGCGATCAGCGATCAGCGATCAGCGATCAGCCAGACAGGAATGCACTCCGTTGTTTTCTGTTGGGTTGACGGGCACGGGATAGATATTGTCTGGCTGATCGCTGATCGCTGATCGCTGATCGCTCGAAAGTATGTTTGGTCCTTTCAAGAAGTCCTCGCGGTTGAGCCAATGGGATGGCCGCCGTCGCTCTTCGCGCAGCGACGACTCGGTTGTCTTACCGTACCTGCTTCAGCGTGCGGTACTGCTCCGGCTGGGAGCGGTGCTGGCGACCGTGCTCGGTGCGACCTACCTGGCCCACGACTGGGGCGGGCTGATGTCCTACCGCGTCGGCGAAGTGCGGCCCTACGATCTGCGTGCCCGCGTTTATTTCGAGGTCGAGGACGAGGAAGAGACGGCCCGCAAGCGCGACGAGGCCGTGCAGGCGCTGCCCATCGAGCAGCAGCGCGACCACCACGTCTGCGAGACGGTGCGCAAGGCCGTGCCGCAAGTGAAAAAACCATTTCCGCCCGGCACGCTGTTGGTCGAACGCAATTTCGCCATCACCGATAGCCAATATGACTTGTTGCAGGCGGAGACCAAGGCGTTCTGGCTGACGCAGGGACACGCCCGTCGCGTCAGCCGCGGCGTGGCCATCTTCCTGGTGTTGACGCTGCTGGCGCTGCTCGTCGTCCTGTATGTGGTCCGCTTTCAGCACGGGTTGGCCTCCAGCCTGCACAAGATCGTCGGCGTTTGCGCCCTGGTGCTGTTGACGCTGGTGCTGGGCCTTTTGCTGTGCCAGGTCTGCTGGCACGCGGTCCTCGTGCCGCTGACCGTCACCGCTCTCATTCTGACTATCGCCTACAATCCGCCGTTCGCCCTGCTGATGTCGTTGAGCCTGACGCTGGCCCTGATCGTCACGCTGGGCGGCTCGCTGAGCGACCTGCTCGTCGCCATGGGCGGCCAGGCGACGGCCATCCTCACCCTGCGCAGCGTCCGCACGCGCACGCGCCTGGTCGAGGTGGGCATCGTCGCCGGCGTGGCGTACCTGGCGATGACCGTCGCCACCGAGTTATACTCCGGCCAGACGTGGAGCCTGATCGTGACCGATTCGGCCTGGGCGCTGGCCTGGGGGACGCTGGCCGGCTTCCTGGTCAGCGGTCTGTTGCCACTGGTTGAACGCTGCTTCGCCATCGTCACCGACGTCAGCCTGGTGGAACTGGGCGACGGCTCGCATCCACTCTTGCAAGAGTTGGTACGCCGTGCCCCCGGCACCTACACGCACAGCATGACGGTGGCAACCCTGGCCGAGCCGTGTGCCGAGGCCATCGGCGCCAACCCGCTGCTGGCCCGCGTCGGCAGTTATTTCCACGACATCGGCAAGATGCTCAAGCCGCAGTATTTCATCGAGAACCAGACCGGCGAGAATCGCCATGACGCCCTGGAGCCGGCCCTGAGCACGCTCATCATCATCGGCCACGTCAAGGACGGCGTCGCCCTGGCCGAGCAGTACCGCTTGCCGCGGCCGATCATCGACTTCATTCAGCAGCACCACGGCACGACGTTGGTGGAGTATTTCTACCGCGAAGCGCTGCGCATCCATGAGAGCCAGACCAACACGGCGGCACGTTGCGACGGCCAACCGCATCCGCTCGAACCGACCTTCCGCTATCCCGGCCCCAAGCCGCAGAGCCGCGAGAACGGCATCGTCATGCTCTCCGACGCCGTCGAAAGCTCCAGCCGTGCCCTGTCCGTGCCGACACCCGGCAGCCTGCGCAAGCTCGTCCACGATTTGCTCATGAAGCGCCTGCTCGACGGCCAATTCGAGGAGAGCGGCCTGACGCTGACGGAACTGCACGTCATCGAGGAGACGCTGTGCAAGGGGCTGATCGCGCTGTATCACTCGCGCATCAAATACCCGGAGCCGGCGACCAGCGAACGCAAGGCATCGTGACGGAATCCGAGTAAGCGAAGACACGGCAACCTTCGGTTGCCGTGTCTTCGCTTACGCTTCAGGCTCGGATATGAGCACCACCGTCGAAAATGGCACGACCGGATAGGTTGTCCCAACCTCGATTCGCGGTCCCTCATCCGGCTCGACGATGTCCAACGGCGACACCAGGGCCGTATCGACGGCGCGGCGCCATGGTCGGCCTTGCGGCGCCGGCGGAATGCGGAAGGGCAACGTCTCGATCCAGGCGTTGAAGGCCATGTAGACGTCGCGACCCGGCTCTCGGCCGGTACGCCGGCCATCGAGGGCCAGGGCGAGACTGCGACTCCAGGGCGAGAAGTCCGGTTTATACGGCACGACACCGTGCCAGATGACGTCCGATCCCCACAAAAAGCCGCGACGGCGCAGGGCGGGATGACGCTTGCGCAGGGCGATCATCTCGCGCACGAAGCGCAGGAAGCCGGCGTTGCGCTCGGCCAGCGACCAATCGAGCCACGAAATGGCATTGTCCTGGCACCAGGCGTTGTTGTTGCCGCCCTGCGTGCGCAGGAACTCGTCGCCGGCCAGCAGCATCGGCACGCCCTGCGACAGCATCAGCGTGGCGATCAAGTTGCGGGCCTGGCGCTGTCGCAGGGCGAGGACGTTCCGATCGGTCGTCGGTCCCTCGACGCCGCAGTTCCAGCTGAAATTGTCGTTGCTGCCGTCGCGCTCATCCTCGCCGTTGGCCCGGTTGTGCTTGTCGTTGTAGGAGACAAGATCCCAGAGCGTGAAGCCGTCGTGACAGGTGACGAAATTGACCGAATGATGCGGCTGCCGGCCGGAGCGTTCGTAGAGGTCGGAGCTGCCGCACAACCGCGTCGCCAGATGGCCGACCAGGCCCGGCTCGCCTCGCCAGAAACGGCGAACGTGATCGCGGTACAGCCCGTTCCACTCCGACCAGCGCCGGCCGAATGGGAAGTGGCCCACCTGGTACAACCCCGCCGCATCCCACGGCTCGGCGATGAGCTTGGTATCGGTCAGCACGCTCTCCTCGGCGATCATTTCGACCACCGGCGGCTCGACCAGGACGCGCCCCAGGTAATCGCGGCCCATGACCGAGGCCAGGTCGAAGCGCAAGCCATCGACGTGCATGTCGGCCACCCAGAAGCGCAGGCAGTTCATCAGCAGATTGCGGACGACCGGATGGTTGCAGTTGACCGTGTTGCCGCAGCCGGAGAAGTTCAGGTAACGCCCTTCCGGGCTGAGCATGTAGTACAGCTGGTTGTCCAGGCCGCGGAACGAGTAGGTCCGGCCGCGCTCGTCGCCCTCGCCGGTGTGGTTGAAGACGACGTCGAGGTAGACCTCGATGCCGGCGGCATGGAAGGCGCGCACCATCTCGCGGAACTCAGTCAACTGGCCGTGTTCCGTCCCCGTACTAGCGTAGGCCGACTTGACCGCCGCGAAGGCAATGCTGTTGTAACCCCAGAAGTTGCGTAGCCGCTCTCCCGTATCCGGGTTGCGAAAGATGCAATCGCCCTCATCGAACTCGTGAATGGGCAATAGTTCGACGGCCGTGACGCCGAGCGCGTGCAGGTAGGGAATTTTCTCGACCAGCCCGGCAAAGGTGCCGGGGTGAGCGACCATCGACGACGGATGGCAGGTGAAGCCGCGCACGTGCAGCTCGTAGATGACGGTGTCTTCCAACGGCGTCAGGGGCGGGGCGTCCTCGCGCCAGCGGAATGGGCGGCGCAGGTACAGGCTGCGGCGCGACGAGAAGCGCTGGTCCGGCGGCTCGTGTACCTGGCCCCAGCGGGCGCCGTTGGACAGGGCAGTGGCCGAAGGGTCGAACAGGACAACGGACGGATCGAAGTGATGGCCGCGACCGCGAGGGCCATCGACGCGCCAGCCGTAGGCGAAGGCAGGAGGCAGGCCGGCGAGGAGGATGTGCCAGTGGTCGCCGGTGCGGTTGCGCCGCGGATGCAGCGGGACCTCGGCGAGCGGCTCGGTTCCATCCAGCGGGCAGATCACCAGGGTGACGGCCGTGCCGTTGCGGCACAACAGGGCGAAGTTGACGCCGTCGGGCAAGGCCGAGGCGCCCAGGGGCAAACACTTTCCGCGCGCGATTCGCAGGGTGAGCATGGTTCCATCTTTCGATCGAAACCCTCGTTTAGCCGCGACGCGCAGCGGAGCGCGAGGCTCCCGCGCTCCGCTGCGCGTCGCGGCTAAACGAGGATTTCGACAGAGCAAAGCCGCTTCCAAGCCGCCACTGGCCGAATCCCGAGAATAGACCAGATGCAGGAAAGTTGGCAAGATCGATCCTCGGCGACGGTGGCGCCGATTTTCTGGAGAACTTTTCTCAAGTACGACTGGAAATTATCGCGGGGCTTGCTAGAATATTGTCGCAGGGAGAGTTGGACGCCCTCGCCTCTCTGTCCGCAGGCTTCACTTTTTTCCGCCGTCCTCTGGTGAGGATGGTCCCATTGAAGTCCGCAACTTTACTCGCATTCGCAAGGTTTACCATACGACGTGACATTGCGGAGTGCATGATCCGGAGGAGCAGGCCGCCTGCACCGCAGCGCGGGCCGTGAATCGTTGTCGTGCCTTCTTCTCCTGGCCCTGATTTTCCAAACTTGTACGACCGGAGGACACCCATCATGGCCGTCGCTCGCAGCGACGATGGATCGGGCAACTTGACCCGCCGACGCATTGTTCGCAAACCCACTGACACCGCGGTGCCAGCCCCTCAACCCGCCGCTTCCGCAAGTCCCGCTCCGGCGCGAGTCAACGCCGCCCTGCGGCTGGACGACCTGTATCGGCTGCCGATGCCCAAGCTGTTCGCCCTGGCCGAGCGCGAGGGCATCGCCGAACACACCGGTATGAACCGCGCCCAGCTGATCGTGGCCGTGGTCCGCCGCCAGGTTGAACGCGGCGAGATCGTCCGCGGCTCCGGCACCCTCGAAGTGCTGCCCGACGGGTATGGCTTCCTGCGCAGCGCCGCCCACAATTACCTGGCCTCGCCGGAAGACATCTACGTCTCGCCCAGCCAGATCCGCCGCCTGGGCCTACGCACCGGCCTCGTTGTCGAGGGGCCGATCCGTTTGCCCATCGAGGGCCAGGAAAACTTCGCTTTGATGCAGGTCGAGGCCGTCAACGGCCATCCGCCGGAGGAGAAATCGCGGCCAACCGTCTTCGAGGACCTGACGCCGTTGCACCCTAACGGCCGGCTCGTCCTGGAGACCACTGCGGAAGAGATGTCTACCCGGATCATCGATCTGGTCACGCCGATCGGCAAGGGGCAGCGCGGCCTGATCGTCTCGCCTCCGCGCGCCGGCAAGACCGTGTTACTGCAAAAGATCGCCCTGGCCCTGAAAAAAAACCATCCCGACTGCTACCTGATCGTGCTGCTTATCGATGAGCGCCCGGAAGAAGTGACCGACATGGTACGCACTGTGGCCGGGCCGAGCGCGGAAGTCGTGGCCAGTACGTTCGATGAACCCTCTTCGGAACACGTCCACGTCAGCGACATCGCCCTGGAGAAGGCCAAGCGTCTGGTCGAAGACGGCCGCGACGTCGTCCTCCTGCTCGACTCGATCACGCGCCTGGCCCGCGCCCACAACACCGAGGCGCCCTCCGGCGGCAAGCTGCTCAGCGGCGGTCTCGATTCCAACGCCATGCAGAAGCCGAAACGTTTCTTCGGAGCGGCGCGCAACATCGAGGAGGGCGGCTCGCTGACCATCCTGGCGACGGCGTTGATCGACACCGGCAGCCGCATGGACGAAGTCATCTTCGAGGAGTTCAAGGGCACCGGCAACATGGAGCTGCACCTGGACCGCCGACTCGTCGATAAGCGCGTCTGGCCGGCCATCGACATCAACCGCTCCGGCACGCGCAAGGAAGAGCTGCTCATGCACCCCGACGAGGTGGATCGCGTCCGCGCTCTTCGCCGTGTGCTGGCCGACATGCACCCCGTCGAGGCGATGGAGCTGGTCGTCAACCGCATGCGCAAAACGAAGTCGAATGCGGAATTTCTGCTGAGCATGAACATGAGCTGATTCCTTCTCGTTCAGACCTAGTGCGCGAACAAGCGATTTCCTTTCCGAACCTGAAGCGTAAGCGAAGAGTTTCCCTTCGCTTACGCTTCAGGTTCGGAAAGGAAGATGGCCTTTGGAGCTTGCACTCGGAACTCGCCAATATGGATCACGGGTCGGCCTACACCGAACTGCTCCGCCGCGTGCGCGAAGGCGCTCTTCTCGAATCCTGCGCCGGCGTCCTCGGCTGGGACGAACGCACCTACATGCCGCGCAGGGCTCCGCTCATCGCGCCGAGCAGATGGCCCTCCTCGCCCGCCTGACGCATGAAATGCTGACGGATCCCGTCATCGGCGAACTGCTGGCGGCCGTCGAGGCGTCACCGCTGGTCCAGGATGCGGACAGCGACGCCGCCGCCAACGTCCGCGAGATTCGCCGCACAGTACGATCGCGCGGTGAAGCTGCCGAAAGAGCTGGTCGAGGAACTGGCCCGCGTGACGACGCGCGCTCAGCAAGTCTGGCAGGAAGCTCGGCAGGCCAACGACTTCGCCGCCTTTCAGCCGTGGCTCGGAAAAGTCGTCGCCCTGCTGCGACAGAAGGCGCAGGCCGTCGGCTACAAGGCCGTGCCTTACGACGCCCTGCTCGACGAATACGAACCGGGCGCGAACACGGCGGAAATCACGACGCTGTTCGCCGCCCTGCGCGCAGACCTTGTGCCGCTGGTGTCGGCCATCGCGGCGTCGGGCCGCCGGCCCCGGCGCGACATTCTCGAACGCGAGTATCCGGTCGAGCGGCAGAAAGAGTTCGGCCGCGGCGGCGGCCGCCAATCGGCTTCGACTTCGACGCCGGCCGGCTCGACGTGACGACGCACCCGTTTTGCAGCGGCATCGGCCCCGGCGATTGCCGCATCACCACGCGCTACAACGTCGCACCACTTCAACGAATCGTTCTTCGGCATCCTGCACGAGGCCGGCCACGGCATCTACGAGCAGGGGCTGCCCGCCGAACATTACGGCACGCCGCTCGGCACCGCCGCGTCGCTGGGCATCCACGAATCGCAATCGCGCTTGTGGGAGAACCAGGTCGGCCGCAGGCCGGCCGTTCTGGGAACACTTCTTTCCCGCGGCGCGCCAGCTCTTCCCCGACCGCGCTGCGCGACGTGGCGCTCGACGATTTTCTCTTCGCCATCAACGACGTGCGGCCGTCGTTCATCCGCGTCGAGGCGGACGAGGCGACGTACAACATGCACATCATTTTGCGCTTCGAGCTGGAGCAGGCGTTGGTCAGCGGCGACCTGAAACCGGCCGACGTGCCCGGGGCGTGGAACGAGAAGTTCACACCAGTTCTTCGGCCTGACGCCGCCGAACGACGCCGCAGGGCTGCTTGCAGGACATCCACTGGAGCATCGGCGGCATCGGCTATTTCCCGACTTATACGCTCGGCAATCTCTACGCCGCCCAGTTCATGGAGCAGGCCCGCCGCGACTTGGCCGACCTCGACGCCGATTTCCGCGATGGCGGTTCGCCCGGCTTGAAGGGCTGGCTCAACGAGAAGGTCCACCGCGCTGGCCAGCGCTATCGAGCCGGCGAACTGTGCCGGCGCATCACCGGCCGACCGCTTAGCCATCAACCGCTGATGACTTATCTGCACGGCAAGTACGCGCCGCTGTATCGTCTGTGAATCGCCGCGTCCAATCGGCCTCAGTGACCATCACTTCGCGTAATCGATCCACATCGGCGAGCCCACGCCAGTTGCCCGTCCTTCTGCCGCACGCGGACGTAATAGTAATGCACGCCGGCCTCCGGCTTGGGGTCCGTCCCACTCGCCCTTGTACTCCGAACTCCCCGCGTCCTCCGGTCGCAGAACCTCGACCACTTCGCTGTCCTTGAGAACGTCGATGCCGGCGAGGGGCGCGGTGCCGACGACGTGGACGTTCAGCGACCGGCGCCGCCTTCGTCTGGAACTCGTCGCCCATCAGGTGACTCGCCGCTGCGGACGTCGAGGATGATGTTGTCGGTCGCCGCGTAGCAGTGCCGCTGCTTGAGGGCGTCGAGGATGCCGGCGCGGTCGTGCTTCTCGGCCAGGGCCACGCAGTAGGAAATGTGCGTGGACCAGTGATCGCTGGACGACTGGAAGCCGAGACGATAGCCCTTGGCCAGGGCGAGGTTGACGTAGCCCTTGGGATACCAGCCGGCGATGTTGGCCGGCTTCTTGCCGCTCTTGGGATCGTAGCCGGCGCGCGGCGCTTCCTCCTTCTCGTAGGAATTGCGATCGCCCTGGTAGATCTCGACGATCGGCTCGACCTTCGGATCGTTGTCGCGCCAGTCGGTGCCCATGCCGGTGGCGCTGGTGTGCGAGGCGCAGATGCCGTCGAATTCTTTCAGGTAGCGATAGAGCATCTTGGTATCGTCGGCGTGGATGCCGGCCACGCGCTTGTCCGGCTCCGGCTCGGCCAGGCGCGGCAGCGTGCGGACGCCGCGCTGCGCGAACAGGCAATTGCGATGGCCGTGCGGATAGGAGACGCTGCGCTCGTAGCAGAACAGCGGCGTGAAGTGGTCCTGGACGTGGTAGGCGTCGGTGAGCTTCTGCGTCAGCCACCAGGTGTATTCGCGGCCGGCGCCGTTGTCGTGATCGCCGTTGCCGATCCAGTCCAGCGCCGCCGCGTCGATGGCGTAGCGGAACATGTCCTCCAGCGAGCCGTCGGGCCCGCCGTCCCAGGAAATCTCCGTGTGCCGATGGAACTCGCCGCGCAGCAGCTGATACTTCTTGCCGCCCGCCTCGAGGCGATAGGCGCGGATGCGCTTCACGTCCTCGCGCTCTTTCTGGCCGGCCTTGGCGTCCTTCCTGCCCGCGTTCGTGCGGCACCAGTTTCGGCTCGACCGGCTCGCCGGGCAGATCGAGGTAGCTGGTGTAGAGGCGATTCTGGATGTCGTTCCGGCGTGGTATAGCGGCCGTCGGTATTGTGGACGATGAGCAGTCCGCCGCTCGCGTGCGGCAGCAGCACCGGCCGCGAATCGAGCAGGCCGTCGGAGTGATGCACCTCGATCGGTTCGGTCCAGTGGTCGCCGTCGAGCCGGCGGGCGAAGGTCAGCCAGTACGAGCCGGGATGGCTGCTGTAGCGGCTGCCGAACTTCTCGCGGTAGGTCAGCCAGAGCCGGCCCTTGCCGTCGAGGCCGAGGCGCGGATAGGCGTAGCGCTGGCCTTCTCGAAGCCTTGTGTCGTCTGCGTCGCCGGCGATGGGCGCTTTCACCTTCGAGGTCGGCAACTCGGCGACCGGCTTCATCAGCTTGCCGTCCTGCAAGACAGACGACGCGGACCGAGCGGCTGCTGTACAAGCGGGTCGCCGCCCTTGGCGAGAGCGCCGTAGTCCTGGCCCCATTTCTCCGGACCTTCCTCGTAGGCGATCCACAGGCGGCCCTTGGCGTCGTAGCAGATGGAGGGACGGGCCTCGAAGCGAGCAGAAGCAGCAATGCTCGTATTCGGGACAGACTGACCCTTCTCCGGATCTCAGCTTTGCTCGTCAACACTTTGATATCGTAATCGCCGCTATCATAAACGTCACTGCTATAGCGACGCGGCCATCTGGTCCAGCTGCGATGCGCCGGATGCCACGATTTCCGCTCCTTTTCCGTGGGGAACAATCGAAACTTCCCTGTTCGTCGAAACAGAGGACAACCGATTCCGGAAAAGAACCGATTCCCACGACCGTTCTCGATCGAGAGGCTTTCTTCCGGCGTAATCGTCTTGGCAAGCGAGATAGACGCTCCCCTTTTGGTCCGTACTCCATCACCGGGTTGAGCTGAGACCCTTCTTCGAATAGGGCGGTCTCCGGCCCAACACGATATTCGGCGTTCTCACGATGGAATCGAAGCGTTCGGGACATTATTTTGTGTCCCTTGCGATTAGCGGAATAGGCCACTCGTACCACCCCATTGCCTTCGACCGCGATGGCACAGCGCACCAGATCCTCTGTTCGGCCCCGTGATCGCCAGCGGCTCGCTCCATTTGCCGTCCTTGTAATACTTGACGAACAGCTGATCGGCGAATTCGGGAGTATACAGACGCCTTGAAATCGCGTCGGCTGCTCCGTCAACTGCTTCTGCTCGACGCGCGCGGCCCTCGTCGCGGACCTTGTAGCTGATGTACGCCACCCAGAGCGTGCCGTCGGGACCGTAGGCGGCGGCGGGGAAATCGTCCTCCGTCTTGCCCGTCGGTCAGCGGCGTCGCCGTCGTCACCAGCCGCACCCGCGCCTTGCCTTCCCACAGCTCGCGCGTCCGTCCCGCCAGCACGTCCTTGAGGGAGACGGCGGCTTTCTCGACGCCTTCCTTCGCCGGTTCGATGCTCAGGCTGGCGTCGTCCTGGATGTCGCTCAGATGCAGGACGACGCCGACGGTGGCGATGCCCTCCATGCGCGCGACGGCGGGATTGCGCGGCGGCACGCGCAGGCCGCGATGCGAGGACGCCTCCCAGCGATCCTTCTCGATGCAGCTTGTCGTCGGGACGAAAGCGATAGCCCTCCCGATGCACGACCTTCGCTCCGGTGACGACCGCTCGCCCGGACCATTTCTCCGGCGTCTTGTCCTTCAGGCCGAATTCGATGAGTATGGCGGCTGGCGGACGCTCCTTCGAGCCGCGATTGGCCCAGTCGAGCAAGAAAAGGTTGGACTTCTTCGGTTCCGACAGGGCGGCGACCGCGATCATCGCCGCCACGGCCGAGAGGACGAGCAGAAGGTTCCTGGCACGCATGACTGACTCCCGCAGCAAAGAGAGGCGAACGGCCGACCGCATGGCCGGACGCATCCGAAGGTGAACGCCGATTAGCGCCCGGTACGTCCCCGCCTGTCAAGCGAATTCCCCAGAAAAAACTCGCCGCCAACTCAGCCGCGGTGGATGGCCGTGATCGGCTGTCGAGTTTCTCTCGCCGTGGACTCCTTCAGCGGATAAGATCCTCTGAATAGAAGAGACTTGTGGGCCGTCTACGAATTCGGGAGACATCGCCACACCATGGCCACCCTCACCGCACCTTGCCCGCACGGCGCCAGCGACGAGCAGCTGCTCGCCTGCCACGCCGCCGGACATCGGGAGGCGCTGGACGAGCTGTTCCGCCGTTATCGGCAGCCGGCTTATCGGGTGGCGTATCGCTTGCTGGGCCACGAAGCGGACGCCTTGGATGCGGTCCAGGAAGGCTTCATCAAGGCCCTGACCCATCTGCACGGCTTTCAAGGACGCAGCTCGTTCAAGACCTGGCTGTTGCGGGTGGTCAGCAACGCCGCCCTCGACCTCGGCCGTCAGCGCGGCCGCCGTGAGTCGGTCAGCCTCGACGTCCCGCAAAACGGCGACGTGGTGCATCCGCACCTGCTCACCGAGGACGAGTCCGGCCGAGGACTGGAACGAGCCGACCTGCGCCGCCAACTCGATCAAGCCCTGGCGACGCTGTCGGAGGTGCAGCGGCAGACGTTTGTGCTTTACGCCGACGGCGAACTCAGTTATCGAGAGGTCGCCGAGGCGACGGGCACGTCGATCGGCACAGTGATGAGTCGATTGTTTTACGCCCGACAGAAATTGCGAACGTATTGGAACGAACGGAACCCGTTATGAGTCGTGACCGGAACAGCCCGGATCGCCGGCGAAGCGCGGCGACGTCCCCGAGCAACCATCCGAGGACCAGGACATCGAGGAGTGGTTGGCCGCGCACCCCGAGACGAAAGACGAGTTGGCCGACCTCCCCCGCTTGCGGGATCTGTATCAGTCGGCGGCCCCACTCGACCCGGACGAGGCAGCCTGGACGGCCGCGCTGACGCGCATTCGTGACGGCATCCCCACGGAGCGCCTCCGCGACAAAGGTCCGTCCCGCTCGCGGTGGTCGGTCGTGAGTTTGGGTGCGGCGGCGGCCGTGTTGGCGGCGGTCCTGCTGGCGCGATCGTGGCGAACGCCTCAACCTCTCCCGCAACCGGGACCGGCCGAAGAACCGTTCCCCGTTGTCGAGGCGGACGACGTCACCATCATCCGCATGGATGGCGCGACGTTGCCGCCCTGGTAGTGGGCGAACCGCCTGTCCTGGGCGACCTGGAATTCGCCCGATCCGAAGACGTTCGCGTCATCCAGTGTACGCGCTGCCCTCACAGCGGCAACGTTCCACGACTGGAGCAGGGGGAAGTGCCGATGTTCGTGACATCGGTCGCTCGCGCCGGCGAGAATGGCGACGAGTGAACCGGGACATCTTCGCGGAGGGTTTTCATGTCGCCTGGCGCGGTTCGGTCTTGTGGCACGGGTTTGATGGTCCTGACGCTCTTGGGTGCCGCGCCCTTGAGGGACAAGGGCGGAGACAAGGAAACCGTGCAGGTGTCCGTCATCGTCATTCTCGCCACCGAACGCAACAACCAGGTCGATCCCAAGCTCGCCAACGTCGCGCGCGAGGTCCACAAGACACACGAGAAACTGACCGGCTTCCGGATTGTCACCCTGGCGAGCAAGTCGCTGACCATCGGCGCCAAGGACACCTTTGAACTGGTTGAAGATCAGAAGGCGGCCGTCACGGTTGAGCGCGCCGCCGACGCCAAGAACCGCGTCCAGGTTCGCGTTGCGCCGCCGCGCATGGGCGAAATTACTTACGACACCTGCTGCGGCAAGTTCCTGCCCATCGTCACCCCCTTCCGCACGGCCAACAACGAACTGCTCATCCTCGCCGTGCGCGTGCAGCCCTGTCACGAGAAGTAATCGGGGTTACGTACCCGAAGCGGCCCACTCGGCAGCCCGCGTTTCCGGCTTTCGTCATTGCTCTGACTTCCCCTTCGGTGGTATCCTGAGAGATGGGGAAGCTCCCATGTTTCAAAGGGGAACGTCATGTCTTCCAGAACCCTTCTCGCCGCCCTGTGCCTGCTCTGCCTGGCGCTGCCACTCCGCGCCGAAAACCGCAAGGACAATCCGTCCAGCCGCTCCAGCGACAGCCAATATGACCCCCAGACCGGCGACCCCACGATGTCGTCGATCCCTCGTGAAATCGGCGGCAAGACCTACGAGCAGTGGGTGAAGGACTTGTCCCATCCCGACCCCAGCGTCCGCGCCAATGCCATCACCGTCATCCCCGGCTTCCGCGAGAAGGCCATGGATGCGATTCCGCGGTTGGTCGAACTGACCCACGATCGAGATGCCAGCCCGCGCGTCAAGGCGGTGCTCGCCTTCAAAATCATGGGCTTTCACGGCACCGACATCCCGCGGGTGGTGAAGGCGCTCGGCGAGCGCATCTCCACGGATACGCAGGCCATCGTACGTTACGAGGCGGTGCAGGCCCTGGGTCGCTTCCAGCCGGCCGACGTCCGGGAAGTCGTGGCCGACCTGGTTCGCGGCGTCGGCGACAGCAGCACCTGGGAGCTTCGCCAGGCCTGTATCAGCGCCATCCGCCTGGCGGGGCCGGACCCGAAGAAGGGACCGGACGAGCGCGTCACCGACGCTTTGCTGGGGCGCCTCAATTCGTTCTACGAACCCGTTCGACTGGTGCGCCTGGAGGCCATCATCACCCTGGGAGGCCTGGGCCGGCCGCAGAACCCGAACAAGCTGGCCCAGGTGGTCCGGGCCCTCAAGACGAACCAGCAGAGTCACGACAAGGTCATCAAAATTTGGTCGCACGTCAGCCTCATGGCCCTGGAAGACAAGGTTGATGAGAAGTACATGCCGGTCATCGTCGCCTACCTCAACGATCACGAACGCGATATCCGCATTCAGGCCCTGGCGGCCCTCGGGGCGCTACAGGAGCGGGCCCATCCCTACCTAGCCGATATCATCAAGTTAATGCGACGAGAGAAGGACCCGATCGTCCTGACCAGCGCCTGCACGTCGCTGGGCCGAATGGGCGACAAAAGCGACCAGGCCATCGGCGTCTTGCTCGAGGTGATGGAAAGGGATGATGCCGAGTCCACCAATGCGGTCCTGGCGGCGTGTAACGCCCTCGCTCAGATCGGCGTCGCCAGCCCGGAAGTCCTGAAGGCCATGAACAAGCTCCTCGACCGCAAGGACTTCAAGGAACAGACGAAGGACATCGTGCGCAAGGCCATCAAAGAGGTTCAAACGCCCCGCAAGGACGCGATCAAAGCGAAACGCGAGTCCCCCAAGGGCGAAATCATCCGAAAACCTCGATAACCTTCTCAATCCGCGGAGCGCTCCGTTCGGGCGCTCCGCCTTTTCCACTCGCACTTCCAACCTTGGACCGCACCATGAGCCGTCTTCCTCTCGCCTTCGCGGCGTGTCTGCTCGGCTTGACCCTCACGAGCACGGTGTACGCTCGAACGCCGTTCTTTCTGGGCAAATCGGTGGACCAGTGGCGGCGCGGGCTGAACGATTCGGATGCCAAGACTGCGCCGCAGTGCCGCCTTCGCGCTGGGCCGCATCGGCGACGACGCCCTCCCCGCGGTGCCGGCGTTGATACGGCGATTGCGCGACGACAGCGACGCCGGAGTGCGCGACATGGCGGCGTCGGCGATCGGCGACATCGCCCGAGCTTCCAAAGGCGGCGCGCGCGAGATGTGGACCGAGGTTGTCCGCCCGCTCCTCCACGCACTGAAAACCGATACGGACGCTCATGTCCGTCGTAGTGCGGCGTATGCCCTGGGCGCATTCGGTTCGCTGGCCGCCGGCGCCGTGGATGTGCTCAGCGCGGCGCTGCGCGATGAAGCTCCGTCGGTGCGGCAGAATGCCGCCTGGGCGCTGGGCCAGATCGGTCGAACAGGCCGGTGAATCGGTGACGGCCCTGTGTACATGCCTGAACGACAAGGACGTCCTAGTGCGCCGGGATGCCGCCGGGGCGCTCGGCTCGCTGGGGAAGGCCGGAGCGGCGGGGGCGGAGGCGTTATTGCAGCTGGTCAAGGTGGAAACGGACGACGTGGTGAAAAAAACGGCCATCGATGCGTTGGGCCACCTGGCCGGTCCCGAACATCGTCCCTACGCCCAGGCACTGCAGCCGCTTCTGGAGAATAAAGACCCCGAATTGGCGATGAGCGCGGCGCTCGTCCTGGCCCGCATCGGCGGAGAGGAAGGGGCCAGCGCTCTGCCCGTGTTGCGGAAGGGGCTGAAGGATCCCGATGCCCACGTGCAAGAGATGGCCGCGGCGGCGCTGAGCAATCTCGGCCCGAAGGCCGAACCCGCCATGTACGACCTGGCCGAGGTGCTGACCAACGGTCGCAATTCCACCTTCGTGCGCCGCTACGCCGCCCTGGCCCTGTCCCACATCGGCCCGGCGGCGAAACCCGTCGTGCCGTCGATCGTGCAAGCTCTGCGGCCGGCTGAACCAGTGAAAGTACGACAATACGCCGCCGAGGTCCTGGCCCAGATGAAATATCCGGCCAACGAGAAGGCCGTGCCCGCCATCCTGGAAACCATCGAAAAGGACACCGATCCCGTGGTCCGCCAGAAATGCGTCTGGTCGCTGTTCCGCATGAATAACGTCGAGGAGTTCAAACGGAGCGGCGCCGAGAAGACCCTGACCAAGGTGCTCGACGACCAGTCCGAAAAGATGACCCTGGTGCGCTACGATGCCGCCCGCAAGCTGGCTTATATGCTGGGTGCCGATGCCCCGGACAAGACGGTGGACGTTCTACTTAACATGCTCAACAACAAGAGGTTGAATGTCTACAACCGCACGGACGCCAAGGTCGAAGGGACCGGCAACGAAGCGACGGCCGGGCGGGCCAACGTGAAGGAGAATCTCGGCGGCGACGCGCGTTACATGGCCGTCGAAGCGCTCGGCTGGCTCGGTCCCACCAAGGTGAAAGCACGGGACGATGTTGTCAAGGCGCTCAAGCAAGCCGCCCGCGACGAGGATGCGACCCTCCGCGCCGCCGCCAAGAAAGCCCTGACCGAACTAGGCATCGAGTGACGGCCGTCTCCTGGCGAAGAACACACGGATTTTTGCTTGCTCCGCTCGGCAGACATCGCTACCCTGCCGAGTATGAAAATCTCTCAGCTTCACGCCCTGCGCGTGCGCATCCCGCAGAAACCGCCGATCGCTCCCTATCAGTCGCGCTACCGGGCCACCTCCGCCAAGGAGGCGCTGCTCGGTGCGCCTGGAGACCGATACCGGCCTCGTCGGTTGGGGCGAGACGCCGGAAGACTGGCTCAACCATTCGTTCCAGGGCGCGCCCGAGGAACGACTGCGCCAGCAGGTACTCGGCCGCGATCCGTTCGACCTCGAAGCCTGGTACGCCGAGAACACGCTGGGCAGCTATCTCGCCAGCGGCTGTCGAGATGGCGATGTGGGACCTCCTCGGCCAGGCGACGCGCCAACCGCTGTACAAGCTCCTCGGCGGTGCGGTGCGGAAGAAAATCGAGTTGGCCGCCTGCATGGGCATCCGTCCGTATGAGGAGGCCAAGGCCATTGCCCGCCAATATCTCGACCGTGGCTTCCGCACCCTGAAGACGAAAGCCGGCCGCGATCCGCAAGAAGACCTCGAACATGGTGCGCGGCATCCGCGATGGAGTCGGGCGATCGACTGAAGCTGCGCATCGACCCCAACATGGGCTATGCTCCCGACGTCGCCCTGCGCCCTGGCGCGCGACCTGGAGTCCTATCACCTGGAATACTTCGAGCAGCCGATGCCGTTCAGCTGCATCGGCGAGTCGGCCCGGCACCGGCATCTCACGCGGACGCCGCTCGCCCTGAACGAATCGGTGACGACCACCGAGATCGTGATGCAAATCCTTCAGCTGCGCGCGGCGGACGTGCTGCTGCCGGACACGTATCAGTGCGGCGGCATCCTGGCGGTGAAAAAAGTGGCGGCGCTGTGCGAGGCGGCGCGGCGTGCCGTGCGTCTTCCATTGCGCCCACGACCTCGGCCTGAAGACGGCGGCGATGCTGCACGTCGTCGCCAGCACGCCCGCTTTCACGCTCGCCAACGACTGCACCTACTACGGTCTGGAAGATGACATCATCACGCCGTTGCACCGGATCGAGGGCGGGTGCATGGACGTGCCCGAGGGGCCGGGCCTGGGCGTTTATGTCGATG
The DNA here is from genome assembly GCA_963849325.1 of uncultured Planctomycetota bacterium. Taxonomy (GTDB): domain Bacteria; phylum Planctomycetota; class Planctomycetia; order Gemmatales; family Gemmataceae; genus JAJPHU01. Next base: position 425,490 of record CAWKHF010000002.1, read on the forward strand.
AAAACAAGTTGGCGAAATATCGTTTGTCCGAGCCTGAAGCGTAAGCGAAGAGACGACAACCGACGGTTGTCGTCTCTTCGCTTACGCTTCAGGCTCGGATGACGATAACTTGGCGTTGATGCGTTCGCGGACGAGGCGAACGAGCAAGTCTTCCGCCTGGCCGCGCGTCAGGTGATCGGCGAGGCGCAGGGGCAACAGGTCGAGTGCCTGCTCGGCTTGCGGGTCGGTGCAGCCGCGCTGGGTGCGGAGCAGGCCGGTCAGCCAGGCGCGGGCCGGCAGGGGGAAGCTGAGTACGTCCACGGCGAAGGCGGCCGAACATGGTTGGCGTCGCAGCAAGCGCTCCAAATCATTCAGGGCGATGATGCCGACCAGCCGGTCGCCGGCGGATAGACGCCCGGCCAGAAGCGGACGCGGCGGCGGTCCCTCCGCCGGCAGCAGGGCCACGGCCTGCAAGTGGTAATCGACCGACATCGCCCGCACGGAATGGCTCACGAACGGATCGTTCGCCTGGATGAGCAAATCGATCACGGCGAACAGGCGTTCGCGCACCTGGAAGACGCTCAGAACGCGATCGCCGAACAAGCTGGCCAGGAAGGCCGGAGCGGCCAGCATGGGCACCGACAGGGCGTAGCGGACGTCGGCCGCCTCGCGCAGCATCTTGGCCAACTCCGGATCGGCCAGGAGCAGGACGACGCGATGGCGCGGCGTGCAATTCGCGGACGAGCAGGGCGATGGCCAGGTTGGTCAGGTCGTCGTCGGTGGCGGCGATGACCGCCCGCGACGTGGCGGCGTGGGCCTCGCGCAGCACCTCGCGGACGCCGGCGTCGCCGATGATGACCGGCGCCCCCAGACGCCGCACCGCTCGCACGAAGCGATTGCCCGGGTCGCGCTCGATGACCACCACCTGTTCGCCGTAGCGCAGCAATTCCTCGACGACGCGGAAGCCGATGGCGCCCAGGCCGCAGATGATGACGTGTCCGCTATCGGGGATGCGCCGCACTTCAAGCGCGCCGCCCAGGCGGGCGCGCAGCAAATAATTCGTGACGATGGCCGTGAACGCCGCCGTCAGCGCCGCGCCCAGGATGCGCAGCGTGGCCACGAACACCTTCATGGCCGGCGAATACTCCAGATGTTCTTCCTGCATGCTGGCGCCGGTGGCCATGACGCTGACGGTGCGGAAGAGGGCGTCGATGACCTTGTACTTCTCCACGCCCAGGCACAACACCAGCGTGCTGGTGAGGATCACGGCGAACAGGACCACGGTGCAAATCAGGACGGCCCGATCGATCTCAGCCAGCGTGCGGTGGATAACGCGGCCCATGCGGCGCGGCCAACGCCGCCCACAACAGATGCGGCGCGTCGGCGTCGTCCATCTCGGACAACAGCGAGGCCAGGGAGCGCGGCGGCGCACACAGGACGAGGCGGTCGCCGGCCTGGAGACGAGTTTCCAGATCGACGTCGAGCAGGAATCGCTCCGGTCCCTCCTGCGGCAAGTGGGCAAGCGGCACCGCTTCGCGGTACGTCGTCACTTCGCCAATGGTACGGCCGCGCATCGACGAGCCGGCACTGACTTGCAGCTCGACGACCTGGCGCTGGTCCTGGCCGTCCAGCTCGAAAGCGGCGAGTCCCTGACCGCCCACGGCCGTCATCGCCAGCACCGGCGCCGTCAGCAGCGAGGTGCTCAGGGCGAAGACGTTGTGCAGCGTTCGACTCGAGCCGAATGAGCAAGTTCTGGTTGAACATGCGCAGGACCACGCGAACCTCGAGGGTTGATGGCCCGGACCATCAAGGTGGTGGAGATGTTGACGAGATCGTCGTTGGTGAGGATGAGCACGCCGCGAGCGTTGGCCACGTCCGCGGCTTCCAGCACGGCACGCTGCCGGCAGTCGCCGCAAACCAGACGCGTGCCTTGCAGGCGCGGATCGTCGGCCTGGCAACGATTATCGACGACGACCACCGGAAGGCCGGCGGCATGCAGGTATTCCAGGATGCGCGTGCCCATGCGGCCCAGGCCGCACAGGACGATGGGGCGCTCCACGCGGAGGTCTCCTTGGCTGGAGGTGCTTGCAGTCCTGAAAACAGGGTAATCGGCGGGAGGGAGGAAAGCAATCCGCGCTCGCGGTCGCCCGGTTGACTCGATCAGAAAAAGTTCGAGTAGTCTTCCTCGACGCGCTTGTGCGAGAGGGAAGTGAAGAAATGGGCGTAGCAGAGCCAGGCAGCCAGGGCGTGCAGGTTGGCGAAGGGAGGCGGGACGTAGCGCGGCGGCACGAGCAACCCCTCGTCGGCGAGCAGCGCCAGCGTCTTGATGTCGTCGAGGTTCGTCTTGCCGCAGAACAGCAGCGGCACGCGCCGCGCCATGCCGTGCGTCACCGCCTGCCGCATGAAGTTGTACAGCAGGACGAAGCCCTTACTGTAGCAAAGGTCTTTGGTGAAGGGACCGCAGCCCGCCGGCAGACTGCCGCGGAACAGACGCATCGTGTGCTGATAACTCTCGCGCGGATGGTAGCCTTCTTCGAGGAAGAAGCGATACACGTCGAGGAAATCGGCGCCCGACTCGGCCAGGGCGACGCCTTCGATGCGATGCGTCAAGCGGCGGACACGGGCGGGGTACGAGGCGAACGACAGCACTTCGGTCAACACCGCCAGCCCTTCCTGCGTGGTCGTCGCGGACGGCGGACCTTTGCTGAGGAACGTGCAGATCGGTTGGCGTTGTCCGTTGAGCGTCGTGCCCAGGTGGACCCAGCCTTCATGGACTTCCAGCAAGCGGACCTCGCGCAGCGTGAATGAGGCGTCGTCGCGCAGCTTGATGTAGTCGCTGCCGGCCGCCGCGTCGGCGACGATGCCGTCGGACAGGCGCACGCGCACCGCCGACGGCATCTGGAAGAAGCCGGTGAGCCGTTCGGACAGCACGCACACCGCCTCGGCCGAGTCCAGGATCGGCTCGACCGGGGCGAGCGCCTTGTCGTGAGAGAGATTATCCAGCGTCCCAGCCAGCATCCGTCCGAGGTCGGCGAGGCTGGGGTCGCCGGCGTGGAAGCTATCGCGGGAGCTGCCGTACAGGCGCTCCGACAGCGCGGCGAAGGCGGGCGTACCGCGATGGACGAGCAGATCGAGGACTTGCCGATACTCCTCGCAGATGCGCGACATGATCTGGCCGGCGGCGTTGTATTTACCCAGCCGTTGCCGGATGTCGCGCTCGATGCCCAGGAAATCTTGCCGTTTTTGCTCGGCGTCGAAGGGCAGGGGGCGCGAGAGGTAATAGTCTCGGCGAACCGGCGGCAGTTCGCGGCAGCCGGCGGCGAAGAAGGCGCGTTCGACGTCGTCGTCCCATTTGATGGCGTCGAGAATGCGGATGGGCCGCTGCGCCTCGACGAGACGGTCGCTCAGCGAGCGGATCAGCGCCTCATAAGTCGAGAGCGGACGGCCGGCTAAACCAGGCGGCTCGCCGTTGTCCTCCGCACAGATCGTCAAGGAGGGCGGGGCGCCCTCTCGTGTTCCGTTGGCCAGGTTGGGTTTGCCCATCATCTCGCGTATCGACCGACGCACCGTCCGTTTCCTGCCACGAGGTGAGGCGCCTCCACTCACCTGGGCGCACGCGCACGGCCGTCCTCTTCGGGTTCCGTCCGCCATCCATCGCAAGCGTCCCTTCGCTCGCGTCCTGGAGTGTCCCTCGGCGAGCCGGGGCCACGTTGCCCCTTGTAGCCTGCCGAGTCGGATACGTCCAGAGCAGCCCTTGCCCAATTGTATCCTATTCGACCAGCAAGCGCCGCAGAGATTCCAGACCGAGTTCCGCCATCTGCGACGTTTTCACCTGCCACAGCGTCGGGTTGAACAATTCCAGCGACACCCAACCCTCGTAGCCGATGGCGCGCAGTTGCTCGAGGATCGGCCGAAGGCGGAAGTCGCCCTCGCCCGGCAGAATGCGGTCGGCGTCGGTGGCCAACTGCGCGGCACACCGAGGACGTCGGACAGTTGCACGAAGGCGAGGTTGGCCGGCGACAGCAGACCGAGATCGTCGAATTTACTTGGGCCGGTGTAGTAATGGAAAACGTCGAGGTTGACGCCGACGTTCGGCTCGCCGCACTGATCGACCAGGGCCACGGCCGTATCGAGGCTGGCGCAGAACGAGGCGGAACCGCGAAACTCCAGGGCGAGCCGAACGTCGAAGGCGGAGGCCCAGCTGCGCCGCCTGTGTCAGCGACACGACGGCCCGCTCCAGGCCCATCGCATCGACCTGGTCCACGAAATCGGCGGCGATCAAGAGGATCGGGATGCCGAAGCTCTGACACAGATCGAGCCGACGTTTGAAGTGATCGTAATGGGCCTGGCGCTGCTCTCCCTGCGACAGCAGCAGTCCGCCCTGGTAGGCGGCGGCGGCCAGCGTCATCTGGCGGTCTTCGAGCAGCTTGCGGGTATCGGCGACGGAGTGCTTTTCCAGGTGCGACTCCAGCTTGGTCAGCCACACCTCCAGGGCGTGACAGCCGCCGTCGGCGTAGCCGTTGACGTCCTCGGCGAAGGTGCTCGATAGCGTGGTGGCCTCGCTGATGCACGGTCTCATGTTCCCATGCTAACGCCACGGGGCGCGAAGTCCAACGGCTTGTCGCGGGAAACTTTTCGAGGAAAAACGCGATTACCCTCTTGCAATCGGGCCGCTCGCCTGGCACACTCACGGCTTGAAGGCAATTGCTCGGGAACAAGGGGAGGTTCGGATCGCTGCGTGCGAAGCCGGAAACGGTTTTCGAGAGGAGAGTCCTCACGAAACCATCCGCGCCGCTGGCCCCCTTGCGGGCGCGGCCCTGGAGTGGAGTTTTCTTCCTCTCCTTCCGCTCTCGATCTATAGTTTGTAAGATGGACGAAGGACCGTTCGGTCCATGCGCGTCTTGCAGGTCCTTCGCGGCGCCAGGCGGATTCGCGGCAACAGAAGGGAACCGATGCCGTCGCCAGCCACTATCGACGAATTCCTGGAGTCTGGTGCGCAAAAGCGGGGTCGTCGATGACACCCGACTCGCAGCGTATCTGGACAAGGTGCGCGCCGCCGGGGTACTTCCCGCCGATCCGCCGCGGTTGGCCGGCCTGCTGGTGCGCGACGGTTGGCTGACGCACTTCCAGGCGGAGCAGTTCCTGCAAGGCAAATGGCGTCGCTTCACCATCGGCAAATACAAGGTGCTCGAACGCCTCGGTGCCGGCGGCATGGGGCAACGTTTACTTGTGCGAACACAAGTTGATGCGTCGCCGCGTGGCCGTCAAGGTGCTGCCGACGGCCAAGGCCGACGATGCCTCGTCGCTGGAACGATTCTATCGCGAGGCCCGCGCCGTCGCCGCCCTGGATCACCCCAACATCGTCCGCGCCTACGACATCGACCAGGACGACAAATTGCACTTCCTGGTCATGGAGCACGTGGACGGCGCCAGCCTGCAGGAGATCGTCAAGAAGACCGGCCCGATGGACGTGCTACGGGCCTGTCACTACATTCGTCAAGCCGCCCTGGGCTTGCAGCACGCGCATGAGACTGCCGGGATCGTCCACCGCGACATCAAACCAGGCAACATCCTGGTGGACCGCAACGGTATCGTCAAAGTCCTCGACATGGGACTGGCGCTTCTTCCATGACGAGGACGACGTCCTGACGAAGAAATACGAGGAAAATGTCCTGGGGACGGCCGATTACCTGGCCCCGGAGCAAGCGCTGGACAGTCATTCGGTAGACATTCGGGCGGACATTTACAGTCTCGGAGCGACGTTTTATTTCTGTCTGACGGGGCGGACGCCGTTCGCGGAAGGGACGGTGGCGCAGAAACTCATCTGGCACCAGACGCGGCAGCCCAAGCCCTTGCGGCAGCTGCGGCCGGAAGTGCCGGAAGAGGTGGCGGCCCTGCTCGACAAGATGATGGCGAAGGACGCGGCGGCGGCGTTTCCCGACGCCGGCGGCGGTGGCCGACGCGCTGGCGGCGTGGACGCAGACGCCGATCCCTCCGCCTCCCGAGAACGAGATGCCGCAGTTCAGCCTGGCCGCGATGGGTAGTAGCGCGGCCGAAACCACCCTCGCCGCGGGGCCGCGGACGCCCGGAAGCAGCGGCGAGTTGTCGCCGACGCCGCGAAAGCTGTGGCAGGTTTCTTCGCGGACCACGCCTCCGCCATCCAGTCCTCCTCCCCAATCGAATCCGCCCGCGTCAGCCCCGCCGCAAGACGAATCCACCTCCGTCGCTCGACCTTGCCGCCGCGGACACCCAGTCCGGCCGTGACGCCGGCATCGGGTACACGTGCTCCGGTCCCTGCTCCCGTGACACCGCCGATCCGCGCCGCCGTCTCCGCTCCGGTGCCGGTGAGCCGTGCGCTCGCCGCCAATGGCGCCCCGCAAGCGGCTTCGGCCCCGGTGATGCCTGCGCCGGTGACGGAGACGGCGCAGCCCGAGGAAGCGATTTCCTGGGGAGCGCTGGTTGCGGAGAATGGGGCGACTTCGCTCCCGAGCGATCCACCCCATCGAGCCGCGCGCAAAGGGCCGGTTTCCTCGACCCTCCGTGTCGGAGGTCTGCCGCCGGCACCCGCTCAGAATTACGGATTGGCCTGGATCGTCGGCATCGCCTCCGGCATCGTCCTGGTTCTTGTCGTCCTCGGCGGCATCCTCGCCTGGGCCTTGGGCAAAAAAACGGAGACAGGGGAAGCGGACAGGACCGGACCCCTCGTCCTGTTCGTCAACCGCCTCGGTACCAACGATTCCTTCTCTTCCATCGCTGCCGCCGTGGCGAAGGTCCGTGGCCGGGGCAAACACCCGGCACACATCGTCGTCCAGGAGGATCTGGCCGAAAGCGGCGTCCTGGTTGACCTTCCCAACCTGAGTATCGAAGCGGAAGCCGGTAAGGCCATTCACTGGAAGCCGTCGTCGAAGTCGGGAGCCTCGAGCCTGCTGACGGTTTACAAGGCGGAAGGGTTCCACCTGAAAGGCTTCACGCTCGACGGCGACAACCGCATCGATAAGCTGGTCTACCTCGGACATCACTGTCCCGGCGTCAGACTGGAAGACCTTACCTTGCAGGGGTTCAAGAAGTACGGCATCCAGATCAGCAGTTGCGAGGGGGGTCCCAGTCCCGAAAAGCACGTCGTACTCCAGCGATTGACGTTCGTAACAGATCGCCAAGCCCAGACCGATCTTTTTTTCAGCATTGAGGATTTCCACAAAGACGCCATCCCCACGAACAAATATTTCATCGTCCGGGACTGCACGTTTGAGGGTCCTGGGACGAAAGTGAAAACACCCGATCGCACCACTCTCGATCACATCGAGTTCCCTCCCGGCATTCAGCCGGTGCAAGGGCCGTGAACTCCGCCTCGACGGCTCGCCACCTCGCCCTCGACAGGACTGCACTCATGCCGTACCCGCTGTTCGATCGTTCCCGCTTGCGCCTTCAACCGCTTTCCCAGCGACAGCACGACCTCGACCTTTCGGTCCTACTGCCGTTGGATGCGCCGTTGCCGATCTTCGAGCACCCGGCGCTCCCGCTCTTCGGCCGGCGCCTGACCGATGCCCGCCACAACGGCCGCGCCCGCATCCTGGTCATGGGTGCCCACGTGATCCGCGCCGGCGTATCGCGCTATCTCATCGACCTGATGGAGCGCGGCCTGATCGACCACCTCGCCATGAACGGGGCTGGCCCCATCCACGACTGGGAATTGGCCCTCATCGGCGCCACGACCGAGAGCGTGGCCCGCTACATCCGCAGCGGCGAATTCGGCCTGTGGAATGAGACGGGACGGATGAACGACGTCATCCGCGACGGCGCCCGGCGCGGCCTGGGTCTGGGCGAAGCGCTGGGCCTGACTATCCGCGACGAGAAGTTTCCCCACGCCGACATCAGCGTCCTCGCCGCCGGCGTCCGCCTCGGCGTGCCGGTGACGGTCCACCCCGGCATCGGTTACGACATCCTCCACGAACATCCCAACTGCGACGGCGCCGCCCTCGGCGAGACGAGTTATCGTGATTTCCTGGCCTTCGCCCAGACCGTGACGCGCCTGGAAGGCGGCGTGATGCTGAACTTCGGCTCGGCCGTCATGGGGCCGGAAGTGTACCTCAAGGCGTTGGCGATGGCGCGGAACGTCGCCCATCAGGAAGGCCGTGTCATCCGCCATTTCACGACCGGCGTGTTCGATCTGGCCCCTCTGGAGGGCGACACGCGGCAACAAGCTCCCAAGAGCGATCCGCGCTATTACTATCGGCCGTGGAAGACCATCCTCGTGCGCACCGTGGCCGACGGCGGCGAGAGCTTCTACGTCCAGGGCGATCATCGTGTCACCGTGCCGCATCTCCATCATGCCGCCGTGCAGGCCATGCGGCACACGCAGGGGTAGGAGGGTCGCATCATGGCCGGTCCTCGTCCGCTGGATACGGAGAGCCTGGAAGCGATTTTGCAGCGCCTCCCCCATCTGACGATCGGGGTCGTGGGCGATCTATTTCTCGATCGCTATCTCGATCTGGATGCTGCCTTGACCGAGCCGTCCCTGGAGACGGGACGGGACGCCTATCAGGTCGTGAGCGTTCGCTCCCGTCCCGGCGCCGCCGGGACGGTGATCAACAACCTCGTCGCCCTGGGCGTCGGCCGAATTTGTCCGATCGCGGTCCTCGGCGACGACGGCGAGGGCTACGAGCTACGGCAAGCGCTCGACCGGCAAGCGGCCATCGATCCGAACGGTCTCATCCTGGCCCCGGATCGCCGCACGCCGACTTACACCAAGCCGATGCTGCACGAGAAGGGATCGCCGCCTTGCGAACTGAACCGGCTCGACATCAAGAACCGCCGGCCGATGTCGTCGTCCCTCGAAGCGCAAATCGAGAAGAAACTGGCGGACGCCTGGCCGCAACTGGATGGCCTGGTAGCGCTCGATCAGGTGAGCGAGGCGGACTGCGGCGTCATCACGGCGCGCGTGCGCGGACGGCTCGCGGACCTGGCCGCGCGGGAGCCGGACAAGTTCGTCCTGGCGGACAGTCGAGAACGGATCGGCTTGTTTCGTGGCTTGTGTCTGAAACCGAATCGTCCGGAAGCCCTACGCGCGGCGGGTTGCCCGGCCGAGGGAGGAGACGCGATCCTGGATCGCGCCGCCTCCCAGCTGGCGCGGCAGTCGGGTCGGGACGTATTCTGCACGGATGGAGCGCGTGGCATCTTGATCGCCTCGCCGGATGGCATCTCGAACGCGCATCCCCGCCTATCCCGTCCGCGGCCCCATCGACATTGTTGGCGCCGGCGACAGCACGAGCGCCGCCCTCGTCGCCGCCAGGGCGAGCGGGGCCATCGCCGAGATGGCCACCGCCTTCGGCAACTTGGTGGCGTCGATCACTATCCGGCAGCTGGGCACGACGGGCACGGCCACGCCAGCGCAGGTTCGGGAACGCTGGCGGGAAGTGCATTGACACGCTAGCAGCCCGCAGCGCGAGCAAGGCTCGCCCACTGGCGGCGCTGCGGGCTGGATCGTCGCCTCACGCGGCGGAGCAGGCGGCCGCCGCCTTCTTCGCCCAGCGCTCGCTACAGGCATTGACCAAACCGCGGAACAATTGAATGTCCAGGCCGGAGGCGGTGGCGGAAGCGGGGTGCCACTGTACGCCGAGAGCGAACCAGTCGCCGTCCGCCTCGATGGCCTCGACCACGCCGTCCAGGGCTTGCGCACACATGCGGAAGCCGCGGGACACGCGCTGCACGGCGCGGCGGTGTTCACTGTTGACCACCACTTCGCCCTCGCCATACAGGCCGGCCAGCATCGTATCGGGCAGGACGTTGATGGCGTGGCGCAGACCGCGCTCGGGCGGATGGCGATGCTGCAACGCCTCGGGCTGATCGCGTGGCAAATCGAGATAGACGGTGCCGCCGTGAGCCGTGTTGAGGACGTGCAGACCGTGATCGATCCCCAGCAGCGGGAAGCGCCGGTTGTTGCACCACAGGCACAACTCTTCGGATTCCGCCGTGGGACGCCGCCCGTCGACGTCGTGGCCGGAAAGGACGACGCCGTGCAGGCCGTCGAAGACCTCGTCCCAGGAACGGTCGCCGACTTCCGTCACCAGGACCGGCTCGGCTTCCGCAGCCGTGAGGCAGGCGGCGATGCCGGCCGGCCATAGTCCGCAGCCGTGCCGCTCGTTGCCGATGACGTTGTCCTGGCCGTAGATCCCGATGCGAATAGAGGGAGCGCGACTCGACATGGAGGACTCCTTTCCTCGATACGGAGTGAATGCGGTGAAGCCGTTGTTCCTCGGCTCTGTCGAGAAGAGATTGTAACCGAAATGGCGGCGATGACCAGCGGAAAATGGAAAAAAAAGACACGGGAGTGCCGTAGCGGTTTTGGACAGAAATAGACACAATTCATCTCGGCAACTGCTTTTTCTTTTCGCGTAGCCGTTGATCGAGACGGCGTTCCCGGAAGGAGACAAGATCATGAACCGAATGGTGGTGAAAGCGCGGGTGAGCAGTGACGGCAGTCTGCGCCTGGATCTTCCCTTGGGGATGGAAGAGGCGGACAAGGAGGTGCAGGTGACGGTGGAGCCGGTGCCGCCTGCCGGAAAACAGCGAACGATGAGCGCATCCGATCTTCTTCATTCCGGCTTGGTCGGAATGTGGGCCGACCGCGCGGACATCGGCGACAGCAAGGAATTCGCCCGCCGTCTGCGGGTGCAGGCGCAGAACCGGAGACGTGACCCATGATCCTGCTCGACACGAACGTTGCCGATCTCACGAAGACCCTGGAAAGAGACGGGCCGCGTCTCGAAAGGAGAAACGCGGCCCGAAAGAGGTTTCGCAGGCGTTCGGAAAGCAGTGTCTCAGCCGAGCAGCAAGCTCGGCTCCCAGCCGACGCGCTCGGCGGAGGCCCGCAGCTTTTCGAGGGCGCGGTTCTGGATCTGCCGCACGCGCTCCTTGCTGATGCGCAGCAGGTGGCCGATCTGCCGCAGGCTGTGCGTGCCGTTGCCGGTCAGCCCGAAGCGCAGATCGAGGACCTTCCGCTCGCGCGGCCGCAGGTTTTCCATGAGGAAGTGCAGGGCTTCCTGGCGCTCGGAGTTCTGCCGCAGCGTGGTGCTCTCGTTGTCCGGCATCGCCTCGGTGAGCTTGAAATCGCTGTCGTCGTCGAGGACGGCATTGAGCGAGACCGGCGTGCGCGTGGCGGTTTGCAGATGGGTCAGATGTTCGAGGCTGCTGCCGGTGCGCGAGGCCAACTCCTGCGGGCTGGGCAGGTGCTTGCCGCCGTGGGCCAGCGCCTCGGACTCCTGCTGGAGCAGGCCGAGTTCCTGCAAGTGGTGCGGCGACAGGCTGACCAGGTGGCTCTGGCGGGCGACGGCGATTTGCAGCGTCTGGCGAATCCACCAGGTCGCGTAGGTCGCCAGGCGGGTGCCGTGGCTGACGTCGAAGCGGTCGATGGCCTGCATCAGGCCGCAGACGGCTTCCTGCAGCAGGTCGGCGTAGCTGAGGGCGTGGTGGCGGAAGCGCTTGGCGACGTGGGCGGCCAGGCGGATGTTGGCCGAGGCCAGGCGATGCTTGAAGTGGATGTAGCGGTCGTGCAGGCGGCGAACCGCGACGACGGCTGCGGGCGTCGTTGTCGCAGTGGTCGCGGATGAACTGAGCCATGGGCCACGGCTCCAGGGCGGGGCGGTGCTGGCGGAGGCGGGAGAAATTGCGGATCAGCACCCGAACCAACTCGCTCTTGGTTTCCCAGAAGTCGGCGAGCAACTCGCGCTCTTCCTCGGGAGTCAGGAGGTCGGAAGAGAAAATCGTGGTCGGCGCCACAGGAGCGCTTCTCTTCGGTAACCGGCTGGCGCTTCCGACGTCGCGTCTTCATGGCCGTCTTTCCCTACATCTAGAGGCTATTCAACTCTCGTCCCAACAACAATTTGCCGCCGTTCGGCCTTGAGCGACGACAACAAACAACCCGCGTGCCCCGACACGGATTAGCCAGCAACGGTTGCCCGCGCTGGCAACAGGTGACGGGGCCGGCTTGCGGTGGCACGGTCTTCTCTGTCAGTGCGGCGAGACAAAAACACGCCGCTCGACCGAACCGCGTCGATCCCTGGACTTCAGCAACTCATCCGTGAGAGATCGCGGCTCAGCTCGGGTCGGCGTCCGGGGCATACGGTCGCGGACTCTGCTGCCAGGGAGGAAAGGCCACCTTACCAGGTTCGCAATCCTTTGGAACCGTATGCGGACGAAAGGGTTCTCCCTGTTCTTCCTAACGTGCGGGCTTATTGTAAAGTGCCGCCGCGCCCATATCAAGATTTATTATCGAAAAGTCATCAAGGTCTTTTCGGAAGGCATTGCCCGATGCTATCGGAGCCGCGACCGTAAGGGAGTGGATCCCCGCTCCCTCGCGGTCGCGGCTCGGTTCTTTCTCCCGTACTCTCCACTCGCAACTTTCGTACCCCTCGCGGAAACGGAGTCTTTGGACTTCCCGACGGCGTGAGCTAAAATAGCTCGTCCGATCGTTCGTCCTCTCGCTGCCGACGCTTGAGTAGCTGTCCGATCGGGGTTCGGTGGGCCGAGCGGCGAGAGTAGGCGCCGGGAGTGCGCGGGTGAAGGCACCGAAATGTTCGCTGTTGCTGGTCGATGACGAGCCGTACATCCTTCCGAGCCTGGCTGCCTTGCTGGAGCCGGAATTCGAGGTGGTCACGGCGGACGGCGTCGAGTCCGCCCGCGACGTCCTCGCCCGGCAAGCATTCGATGTCATCCTGACTGACCAGAAGATGCCGCGGCAGACCGGCATTCAACTGCTCGAATGGGTCCGCGAACATCATCCGCGCACCGTCCGGCTGCTGATGACCGGCTACGCCGACCTGGAAGACGCCGTCGATGCGATCAACCGTGGCCAGGTTTACCACTACTTGCTCAAACCCTGGCGGACGGAGGAGCTTCTGCAAGTCCTCCGCAACGCGGCCGAGAAGTGCATGCTCGAACGCAGCCGCGACGAACTTCTCGAACAATTGCGGCAGCTCAACAGCGAGTTGGAACGGCGCGTGGCCGAACGGACGCGGGCGCTGGAAGAAGCCAATCATCTGCTCGAACAGCGGGCCCAGGAGTTGGAACGGCTGGCCTTGACCGACCCGCTGACGGGCCTGTTCAACCGCCGGGCGATGGAGGAGCTGGCTCGCTTCGAGCTGAAGCGACACGCGCGCTATCCCAGTCCGCTGACGATCGGACTGATCGACATCGATCGCTTCAAGGAGATCAATACACGCTTTTTGTTGCCGGGCGGCGACGAGGCCTTGAGGGGTCTGGTGCGCATCCTGACGAGTTCGCTCCGCGAGGTTGACTCGGTCGGCCGCATCGGCGGCGACGAGTTTCTGATCATCGCACCGGCGACGAATGAGGAAGGGGCTACCCGACTGGCCGAGCGTATTCGAGCCACGGTGGCCGCGACAACCATCCCTTACCAGGACCAATCGATCCGGATCTCGGTCAGTGTCAGTTTCGCCGTGGCCGAGGTTGGCGCGGCGAGCGATTTCGATTTGATGTACCGGCAGGCGGCCAGCGCCATCAAGGACGCCAAGGACAAAGGCCGGAATTGCTTCGCCGTCTGCCGCATTCCCGCGCCGCCCTCCTGACCGGCCGTTTACTTCGGCTATCTGTCCAGAAGGGAGAGGACCGAGCTGAGGGCCAGCAGTTGCTTGGCCGCCCCGCGCGTCTGTCCGGCCAAACGCCACAACTCCGCCAGGAGCGCGGGATGCCGGAACACGGCCCCCGCCAATCGCACGGGCGAAACGCGGCCCCGGCGCAGCAGGTCCACCAGATGAGGTGACAATGACGTGTTCAGGTCATCCGAGATGACGCGCACGCAGGCGAAGGGAATGCCGTGTTCGTGGCACAGGTGGGCGACGACGGCGGTTTCCATGTCCACGGCGAGCGCCTGATACTCCCATCCGAGCCGCTGCTTCCACTGTGGATCGCCGATCAATTCTGACGCGGTCAACAAGCGGCCGCTGCTGAACGAGGGGCCGTCAGCGAAAGCCGCTGCCGGAGCAACAGGCCAGCAATTCCCGCGTTGATCGAGGATTTCCGTCGCCAGGATGAGGTCGCCGACACGCTGTTCCGGCCGTAACGCTCCCGAGAAGCCAGCAGACAAAACCAGGCGAGGACGATACGGAACGTCGCCGAAGCGTGGCGTCGCGAGACACCAGCGCAGGGCGTTCTCCATCGCCCGTGCCCCGAGTCCGGTCTCCAGCATCAACACCGTCTGGGATGGGGGACCGCGAAACTCGGCGCGGCAGGGCGCGCCGGAGAAAGATTGCTGATAGGGGTAGGCGCGCCGGAAGTACATCGACTCCCGGCGCAAGGCGAAGACGAGACAAGGATCGGTAATCGCGCTGTCCGCGGTCATCAGGTCAGTTGCCACATCAGCATTTTGAGGCTGTCGGCCAACTTCGCGTTGACGCCGAGAGCGGCGGAGGTCTCGAAGCCGCAGTGCATCATGCAGTGCTCGCAGCGCGGATCCTTGCCGTGGCCGTACTTCTCCCAGTTGGTGTTCTCCATCAGGTCGGCGAAGCTGTCGTGGTGCTCGTCGGTGATGAGATAGCACGGCCCCTTCCAGCCCTTGACGTTCCGCGTCGGATTGCCCCAGGCCGTGCAGCTCAGCTCGCGTTTGCCGCTGAGAAACTCCAGGTAGATCGGCGAAGACATCATGCGGTACTTGACGAGCAGCTTTTCGGCCTCCTGGAACTTGGCGCGGATGTCGTCGCGCGTCAGGAAAATCTCGGCCGCGCCCTTGGGGTTGGTCTTCTGGACCGCCGTGTAGCCGTAGGCCGGCGACAGCATGAAGCCATCGACGCTTCAGCGACTTCAGGTAGGCGAACAGCTGGTCGATCTCGTCGAGGTTGGTTTCCTTGTAGATGGTCGTGTTGGTGCAGACCAGGAAGCCGGCCTTCTTGGCGGCGACGATGCCCTCGACGGCGGCCTGGAAAACGCCCGGACGCTCGACGGCCAGGTCGTGCGTCTGCTCCAGGCCGTCGAGGTGGACGTTGAAGAAGAAGCGGCTGGTCGGCCGAAACTCGTGCAGCCGCTTGCGGATGAACATGCCGTTGGTGCAGAGGTAAATGTGCTTGCGCCGGCGGAGGATGCCGCGCACCAGGGCGCCGATCTCCGGGTAGATCATCGGCTCGCCGCCGCAGATGCTGACGATGGGCGCGCCGGCCTCATCGACCGCTGCAAGGCACTCGCGCGACGGTCAGTTTTTCCTTGATCGTCTGCGAGTATTCGCGGATGCGGCCGCAGCCGGTGCAGGTCAGGTTGCAGGCGTGCAGCGGCTCGAGCATCAGCACCAGGGGATAGCGCTTCGCGCCGCGACAGCTTCTTGCGGGCCATGTAGCCCACCATGGTCGTCGTCAGACTCAGCGGGAAACGCATGGACAAAACCTCCGAACGGATCGCAACCGTCAAGACGCCAAGCAAAGACGGAGGATCAAGTGTAGTACGAGGGGGATGAGAGATTCCGTAGCTCTCTTTCTTCTCTTGGCGTCCTTGGCGTCTTGGCGGTTCGATCATAGCGAGCCAGGGCCATGAGCGGGAAGTACAGGCGGTAAAGGTGATATTTCAGGTAGAAGACCTTGGGGAAGCCGGTGCCGGTGAACGGTCTTCGCGCCAGTTGCCGTCCTCGTCCTGCGTGGTCAGTAGGTAATCGATGCCACCGCGGACCGCGTCGCTGTCGTGCCTCGCCGGCGGCCATCAGGGCGAGCAGCGCCCAGGCGGTCTGCGACGCCGTCGGCGTCCCCTGTGCCGGCCAGCGTGGGGTCGTCGTAGCTGCGGCAGGTTTCGCCCCAGCCGCCGCCGGCTGCTGCACTTGCTCGCAGCCAGGCCACGGCGCGGCGCACCATCGGGTCTTGCATGTCGAAGCCGATGCTGCGCAGGCCGCACAGCACCTGCCAGGTGCCGTAGATGTAATTGACGCCCCAGCGGCCGATCCAGCAGCCGGACTCCTCCTGCGTTTTCCGCAGAAAGACGAGGGCGCGGCGCACCTGCGGATGATCGCATGCCGAAGCCGTAATGGCCCAGCGCTTCCAGGACGCGGGCGGTGATGTCGGGACAGCTCGGGTCGAGCATGGCGTTGTGGTCGGCGAACGGCACGTGCGTCAGGACTTCGCGGTTGATGTCGCGGTCGAAGGCCGCCCAGCCGCCGTCGCGGTTCTGCATGCCCAACAGCCAGCGCAGGCCGCGCTCGGCGGCCGGGCCGGCCGTCGGTCGTGTTCGCCTGCCCCGTCTTCGCCAGCGCCATCAGCACCATCGCCGTGTCGTCGGTGTCGGGGTAGAAGGCGTTGCGGTACTCGAAGAACCAGCCGCCCGGCTCCAGTGCCGGGTTGGTCAGGCTCCAGTCGCCCTGCTGACGCACTTCGCTTGGCAAGCAGCCAGCGGGCGGCCTGCTGGATGGCGGGGTGCTCGCGCGGACAGCCCAGCATCGGCCAGGGCGTTGAGGCTCAGGGCCGTGTCCCACACCGGCGAGAAGCACGGCTGCAAGCGCAGCGTGTCGTCTTCCTCGATCATCAGGTCTTCGAGCTGCTTCAGGGCCCAGCGCATCTCGGGAGCATCGTCGGGGACGCCCAGGCAGCGCAGGGCGACGACGGTGTAGATCATCGGCGGGAAGATGGCGCCGAGGCCGTCGCTGTCGTCGAGGTGCTCGCGCATCCAGGCGGCGGCTCGGCGGAGGGCGAGGCGACGAATCGGCCCCAGCCACGGCTCGACCTTCTTGTAGAGGCCGTCGACGCCGAGGAAGAAGTTGGTCCAGCTCAGCCAGCGCCGCGCGGGCTGCGCCGGCCAGAGCGAGCGTCTGCGGCGGCCGCAGGAACAGTTCGCGATGCCTTTTTCGGCGGGCAGTTGCCGCACCGGCTTGCACGCCGAGAAGATGCTGAGCGGCACGACGATGGTGCGCGTCCAGCTCGACATGGCGTAGAGGTTGACGTAGACCCAGCGCGGCAGCAGCACCATCTCCGGCGGCACCGAGGCGCAGTTGCCGTAGGGGAACTGGCCCAGCAGGGCGAGGTAGAACTTCGTGAAGCTGTTGCAGCCGGCGGCGCCGCCGAGGGCGCGGATGACCTGCGCGGGCCCGACGCATGTACGGCGCGTCGGGGTCGTGGCCGGTCAGCTTGAGGGCGAAGTAGGCCTTGACCGAGACGCTCAGGTCGGCCGGGCCGCCGGGGTAGTTGCTCCAGCCGCCCTCCGCCATCTGCTGCCGTAGGACGTAGCGGGCGGCCTTGCGGCAGACCTCCGCTGTCCTCGCGGCCGAGGAAGGCCATGAGCAGGACGTATTCGGATTCGAGGATGGTGTCGCCCTGCAGCTCGCCGACCCAGTGGCCGTCGTCCTGCTGCTGGTCCAGCAGGCAGCGGCGAGCGGCGTCGATGCCGCGACGCAGAGGAGAGGAGGGGGCGGAATCGTGGCGGCGTCCGGCATCCGGCCGTCGCGGCATCGGCCGCGTCTGCGACTGTGAGCCTTTCACGGGAATCCTTTCCGCTTCCTTCGACTATTCTCCCTCGACCCGGAGGGTCCGCGTAATGTACCCGCTCGCCGCGAAACGCCGCAAGATGAACTCGCCGCTCTTGCCGATGCCTGTTCTGGTCCCCACGACGCGCCGGCTGATACAATCGGGGACGGGAGGTCCATCGTGAACGCATCCGCATCCGCAAGCACATTGACTCGGACACGCCGTATCTGCCGGAACTCCGGCCACTGATCGGCAAGACCGTTGAGATCATCGTTCTCGATGAAACGGTCGGCCCAGAAGGCAAGCAGTTGGAGACGGAAGAAACCTTCTTTGGTCTGGCCCCGCCGCCGCCGACGCCGGAAGAGCAAACGGCGTACTTGGCGAAGTTCCGCGCCATGCGCGACAATCCGGCCTATACGAAACTATGGCCTTACCTTGATCTGCTCCTGACGGGGCAACTCGATATCGACGTAGACGAGGTAGTTCAAGCCCGTGGAATGACCGCCCATGATTCTGACCGATAGTTCCATCCTGATCCGTCAGATTGGACGACCAGGACCGGGAAGGGTTTCGTCGTTTCCAAGTTGGAATTGGGGGACAATGCCAGGAGAACTTCTCCGCGTTCATACGTCATTGTAAACATCCATTTCCGGTCGATCCCAGTCCTCCGCAGCCGCTCCCCAGCGCGACCGTAGTTCCGCAGTCTCCGCCTCGTCGATGCCGTGCGCCCGCAAGTCGATGCTTCCTTCGATGGGAAGGAACGTCACCACGACACGCGCCTCTTTCACGTCCGGCGGCGTTTCCAACAGTTCGATTTTGCCGTGCCGATAAATGCCCTCAACCGCTTTCAGCATGTACGTTTCCTCCAGCAAAGTTTGAGACCCCTTGTGCGGGATCGTTTGCGTTCTACTGATCGGTGCGCAAAGGACGCTGGGCTGGAATTGTGGACCTAAGATGCGCATTTCGCCGCGATGGCCGCCCTATTGTCCGGCTTGAGGCTGTTTCACGAGCCGCCGTGAGGAAGGCTTCGAGATACGAGGGCAAGGGAAGGCGCTAAGAACCTTTTTGCATAGCAAAAGTATTAAAATGGTTCCTGATATCTTTTTTCCCCCAAATGCCGCGATCTCTGCCAGTCACAACCGCGATTGGTCATCGGACATGCATCGCTTACCCCTTCTTTCTCCCCTTCTTCGAGCCGATCTCGTTGCCGAAGAGGTCCGTGGGGATGGCGTTGCCGAACAGGTCTGCAGGCCGATCCTTCACCGACTTCTCTGGGGGCGACAGCGCTTCCGCCTTCTCCTCGTCGGTCAGCTTCTGGGATTCTGGAGCCGGTTTCATCGGCCGACCAAGCACCTGATAGGCCCGCGCCGTCGCCATCCGGCCACGCCGCGTCCGCACGATGAATTGCTCCCGCAGCAGGTACGGCTCGATCTCGTCGCTGAGGGTATCAACCGGCAGGCTCATGCTGGCCGCCAGGGATTCGACACCGACCGGCCCGCCGCCGTGTACGCCGACCAGTATTTCCAGATAACGGCGGTCCTGTTTATCCAGTCCATCGCGATCGACCTCGGCCATGTCCAGGGCGGCGCGGGCGATGTCGAAGGTGATGCGGCCATCGTCCTCGCTGGCGGCAAAGCTCCGCGCCCACCACAGCCGGGCGTTGGCGAGGCGCGGCGTGCCGCGACTGCGCCGCGCCAGCTCAAGGGCCGCATCGTCGGTGATCGAGGTTTGCAGCTTGCAGGCATTGATGCGCACGATCTCGGCCAACTCCTCAACGGTGTAATACTCAAGGTGCTCGTGCATCTTGAAGCGATCGCGCAGCGGTCCAGACATCATTCCGCTGCGGGTGGTCGCCCCGATCAGCGTGAACGGTTTCAGACGCAGGTTGATTGTCCGCGCATTCATGCCTTCGCCGAGTACAATATCGAAGCGGAAATCCTTCATTGCTGGATAGATCAACTCCTCGACAAGACGCGGCATCCGGTGGATTTCGTCGATGAACAGCACCGAGCCTTCCTCGACGTTGGTGAGAAAGGTCAACAGATCGGCCGGCTTAGTTAGCGCCGAGCCGCTGGTCATTTGGATCGACGTGCCCAGTTCGTTGGCCAGTGCGTTAGCGAAGGTGGTCTTGCCCATTCCCGGCGGGCCGTCGAACAAGATGTGCGATAGCGGCTCCTTGAGTTTTTTACAGGCGTTCAGGACGATGCTCAGGCGCTGGACGATCGCTTGTTGGCCGATGATTTCGCGCAGCCATCGCGGCCGCAGCGACGCATCGCGCCGCCGCGATTCCTCGTCGCCGCCAGATTGCACGATGGCTTGAGGTGCCGTGTAGGAGCCTCGCACGTCTTCCACCTGTTTGAGAGATTCAACCCAGGAAGGGATAGTGCCGATCGAGTACTTCCGAATTATCGACTGAGCTTCCTGTTTAAGAGATTCAACCACGGAAGGGATGGGGGCGGCAGGGGCCGGTAGCACTGCTGGGGCGGGGCTGGGAGCCGCAGCGGGGAACAAGCCCTTGACGGAGTTGGCCGGCACCCATTCCAACATGCCGTACTGCCAGACAAAATCGGTCGGTTTCAACTGTCCGGAAGCCGCCAGTTGCTTGAGTTGAGTGGCCGTGATGGGCGCGATGGCTTGCTGGCCGTTGAGCGTGTAATGCCATTCATTCGCCGCCTTGGCGGAGACGGGGGGAAGGACGGCCGAATCGCCGAGGCTCTTGCCGGAAGGACTTCTATAAGGGGTTGCTAGATAATGCCAAGGGGGCACGACGGCCGAATCGCCGAGAGTCTTGCCGGCGGGGGGGAACAATCCTTTGATGGCGCCAGCGGGTACCCATTCGACCATGCCTTCCTGCCAAACGAGGTCGGTCGGCTTCAGCTGCCCGGAGGCCGCCAATTGCTTGAGTTGGGTGGCGCTGATGGGCGAAGCGGCGGGTTGGCCGTGGATCGTATAATGCCATTCATTCCGCATCAGGTCGGGCAGTGCAAGGCCGGAGGGAATGGCCTGATCGACCTGGAGGCCGGGTGCTGCTTGTATTTCGCTAATCCGCCGTGCCAACTCAGCCGCGTCTGTCGGGCGTTTTTCCGCTCGTGATGCCAGGCAGGATGCCAGTAAAGCGAGAAAGTCTTCACTCACTCCGCGTGAACGTACTTCATCCTGCCAATCAGCCGGCAAAGACACACTATTCATGTCGCCGGTGAGGAGTTGATACCAGATGACACCGAGGGCGTGGACATCGTCGCGCGGGTCTGGCGGCTCCCCGTCCTTTTGTTGCGGTGAGGCGTAAAAGGGCGTGTGGGCACCTCGCAACACCGTCGGAAGCAAGTTACAGCCCACACGACTACGTTTCGCCGCCGCCAGCGCCTGACCAGCTACGACACCGCCGATGCCGAAGTCAGCTACGCGGGGAGCGTACCCTCCCTTATCGGTTCGGTTCAGGAGGATGTTCGCTGGCTTGAGATCACGATGCACGATGGGCGGATTAAGCTTGTGTGCATACGCTACAATCTCCGCTAGTCTGTATACCAATTTTGTAGCTTTTTCGACCGTGCATGCTGAAGGCGAGCGGTGCCATTGGGCGATCACTTTAGTCAAATCACCCCCAGCCACGTACTCGTACTCCAGACAGGGCGTCTCGGCGTTGAGATAGGTGTGCAAGAGTTTCACGATGCCCAGATGTTTCCCTTCGCACATGACACGGCCCAGCAAGGCTGCCTCGTTGCGGAGCACTTTGGCCGCCGTCGCATCGGTGCAGAACTTGAGAGCTGCTACCGTGTGGGGAAGGTGGGGGTTGCATGCCATCCAGACTTCCCCGAAGCCACCTACGCCGAGCAGTTCCTGTAACTCCCAATCTCCGATACCGGGCGGACGGTCTCCGGGCCGAAACCGGGGCATCTTACTGGGAAGGAGGAGGAGTAGGTCTTCGGCGCGTTGCAAGGAAAGTTCAGAAGAGAGCGATCGTCCACTCGAATCTCCGCGGCAGCGCTGGGACTGACGGATGGCGTTCGGTACGAGAGCTACATAGTCCGCTACCGCTTGGCAGACAGTCTCCAGATGTCCAGCGCCTTCCACCTGCGCAGCCAATTTGGCGTAGCCCTTTGTTTCGGCGACCGACAGTCGGGCTACCGCTTGCAGCTCCGCTCGCAATTGATCTTCTGGCCGGCCTCTGTTCCACCACTTCCAAACGTCTTTCGCCATGTCTGGCAAGACATCGACAGCAAAATCCCCTAATACGCCGCCTCCGGCGATGTTCAAGGCGGCTCTGGCAATGAACCGCAAGAGGGCGGGCGGCGTGTGCATGGCCATTCCACTCCGGCGAATTCAGGCGAATCGAGGTGTGGGTTATTGTCTGCCGAGCGGAGGTCCGTTTCAACCAAAAATATCTCGCCAAGGTTTTGGGTGCCACGCCTCCATTCCTCCATTTGGCTTGCTCTTCGATTGTGTCAGCAAAGACAACTCAATCCTTGTTGGCGCCGCGGGTTGGTGAATCGAGCCATCCCATCGTGCGAAACCACGCCACGGTCTCGGCGAGCGTCTCGGCCACCGGACGCGGCCGCAGTCCGAGTTCGGCGAGGCTGCGCCGCGCGTCGAAGTGCATGAGGCGGCGCGTCAGCTTGACTCCGGTGACGGTCGCGGCCGGCGCCCTATGGGTAATGACATCAGCGACGAATTCGCTGGCATACGCTGCCGCCAGGGCGACAGGGTAGGGCACGCGCCAGCGTGGCTCCGGCAGGCCGGTCAAGCGAGCGAGCATCTGAAACACGGTGAGGATCGACAGGTTTTCGTGTCCCAACAAATAGCGCCGGCCGGGGCGACCGCGCTCCATGGTGCGGACCATGCCCTCGGCCACATCGCGGACGTTGATGAGGTTGAGGTTGGCGTCGAGGTATTCGCGGCGTTTGCCCTGGCAGAAATCGAGCATCATCTGCGTCGGCGGCGTCCGGCCGAAGTCGCCGGGACCGACCGGCAACGTCGGGTTGACCACGACCACCGGAGCGCCGGCGCGGCCCAGGCGCAAGGCGTGCCGTTCGGCCAGGTATTTCGACCGACAGTAAGGTCCGATGACATCCTCGTAAGTGATGGGCTGCTCTTCGGTGATGGCGGCGGACTGCCGGGAGCGCGTCAGTATGCTCTCGGTGCTGGCGTGCAGCACTCGCTGGACTCCGGAAGCCAGCGCCGCCTCGATCACATTGACCGTCCCGACGTAATTCACCTGCCGGAATAGTCCGCGTTGCTGCACCCACAAGTGCGGGTTGCCGGCCAGGTGATACACCTCCCGACAGTCGCGCACCGCGCCCGGACGGCTGATTTGTCGCGGATGTCCCCTGGCACCACTTCGATGCGGTCACAAGGAAGGTGGGCGATGGGCGCCTGCGGCAGATCGAGGACGCGCACCTTCTCGCCGCGCTCGACCAGGAGACGCACCAGATGACTACCGATGAAGCCGGCCCCGCCGGTGACAAGAATGGTGGACTTCATGAATCTGTAATAGAAGGGTACGCCTTACTTCTTGCGAAATTCAGGATTGAGCTTACCGGCGAGGAGGGTGAATACGTCACGGACCTGCTCGAAGCCGGCTCGAAGGAGAAAGTTCGAGTTGCGCCCGTAGCTTTTGGCACCGAGAATGTAGAAGTTCGGCTCCGGGTTGCGCAGCGTCGCCGCACCCGGCGATGCACCGGCCGGATTCTCCCCGGCGGGTTGCTTGAGCAGGGCGGTCGCCAGGTTCATCGGCCCCAGCGTGGCGTAACATTCGTGGATTTGCAGCTCCCGATATAAGTCAGTGTTGGGCGTGTAACCCACGTTGGCAATCAGGCGATCGGCGTCCCACGTCATGGCCCGACCGGCGCACAGGGCGCGGACCTTGAAGCCGCGATCGGCGCCGGCGCACTCGACGGAGGTCACGACGGTCTGCGGATGAAATTCCACATTGCCGTCGCCGCGTGTGGCGAGTCGGTTAGCGCGGACGGCCAGCTGGTCGCGTTCCTTGAAAGTGTCGTTGACGAAACGCTTGATCGGCTGCGTCCCACTGCCGCGTGCCAGCCAGATGACCCACGAGCCGGGATGCTTCTCCGCCAGCGTCGTCAGGTTGCAGACCGTGGTGGCCGCGGAGTAGCCGGCGCCGACAACTAGGGTCGTCTTGTCGGCGTAAGTGTTGCGCTTCTCGCCGAGAACGTCTTCCAGCCCCCAGGCGATGTGCGTCCGAGACGCCATTTCCCCGAAGGCAGGGATACCGCCCTCACCGAGAAAACGCGGTTGGCCGTAGGTGCCCGTGCAGTCGAGCACCACGTCGGCCTCCTCCATCGTTTCCCGGTTGCCGTGGCGCAGCAGCAACAAGAACGGTTGCTGACCGCGCCGCGCATCGCCAGGAAGGTCTTCCTTAAAGAAGCCGCGTCGCCCGATGTGCAACACCGTCGTCTCCGCTCGAATGTGCTCGCGCAAGAGCGGCGACTGGGCCAACGGTTCGAGGTAGGCGGCAAGATGTTCGCGGCCGGTGAGGAGGTCGCCGTCGGCCGGCATCTCGTGACCGGGTTGATCGGCGCGGAGTCGTGCTCGACCCAGGGCCGTGCTGTTCATACCGAAAGGACTGAACAAACGGACGTGCCCCCAGAGCTGCAGGTGTTCTCCGACTCGGCCGCGTTCGTAGATGGTGAAGGGGAGTTTCAGCGTGGCCGCCTGAAGAGCGGCTTCCAGGCCGATCGGACCGGCACCGAGTATGGCGAGGCGAGGTTGATCGCCGCGAGACATGTTGTCCTCCCTGCACGAAAAAAGGGACTAGGGACTAGGGACAAGGGACTGGAGAAGAAGCCTCTTCTTCAGTCCCTTGTCCCTAGTCCCTAGTCCCTTTTTTTCAGACAAATTTCGTCACGCCCGGACGAGCCACTGGCGGGACCGGCAGCGACCCGAACTCGTAGGTCGGCGGCGACAGGTCTTCCTTGGAATTCAGCGCCATGTCCCAGGTGATGACCTGGCCGGTATACGTGGCCATGCGGCCCATGATCGCCATGAGCGTGCTCTTGGCCATCCATTCGCCGTTGTTGATCGGCTTGCCGGCGCGGATGCTGGCGAACAGATCGTCGTGTTCGTTTTGATACATGTTCTCGGCATTCCGCCGGCCGCCGCGCGAACGCCAGAGAACATTGCGGCCGGGAACCGAAACGATCGAGCCTTGGGCCGCCAAAGCGTCGATGTGGCAGGTGCCTATGGTGCCCATAATGTGATCGGACACATCATTGGCACAGCCCTTTTGCTGACGGCAGGCGCTGAACAGCTTGACGCCGTTGGCGTATTCGTAAGTGACCGTGTGATGGTCGAAGATGTGACCATACTCAGGCTCGGTCCGCACCTGCCGGCCTCCGCTGCCGACGGCGCTGACGGGATATTCGTTTTTCATCGCCCAGGCCATCTTGTCGAGGCTGTGGACATGCTGCTCGACATTGAAATCGCCAGACAGCCAGGTGAAGTACAGCCAGTTGCGCAGCTGCCATTCCATGTCGCTCCAGCCAGGTTGCCTTTCGCGCTTCCACAAGGGTCCGATGTTGTAGGTACATTGAAGGGCGGTTATGTCGCCGATCGTGCCTTCGTGAACGCGCTTCATCGTCTCCTGCATGCCGTGGTGATAGCGCCAGCACAGGCCGGCTACGACCGCGAGGTTCTTCGCCTTGGCTTCCGCGCAGGCTTTCAGTACGGCGCGGACGCCGGGTCCATCAACGGCGCACGGCTTCTCGGCGAAGATGTGCTTGCCCGCCTCAACCGCCGCCTGGAGATGGATCGGCCGGAAGTGCGGAGGCGTTGTCAGCAGTACCACGTCCACCAGCGGAATGACCTGCTTGTAAGCGTTGAAGCCGGTGAAACAGCATTCCGGCTCGACCTCGACGCGGCTGCCGACGGTCTTACTTTTCTGGAGGCGTGTCAGGCTGTCTTGCAGACGGTCGGAAAACATGTCGCCCATGGCGACGAGCTTCGTGTTCTTGTCGGCGGTCAGCGCCTGCTCGGCGGCGCCGGTGCCTCGGCTGCCGCAGCCGATCAGGCCGATGCGGAGGACGTCGCTGCCGCCGGCGTGGACGTTAGGGGCCAGCGAGGTAAACGTGGCGGCGGCGGCCGCCGCCGCGGCGCCGGCCAGGAAATCGCGCCGCGTGGCCGCGGCTTTCGTCGAGGAGGTTTCGTGCGTCAAGGTCGGATCTCCTATTGCGGAGGGAGGAAGGCGAGGCAAGCCATCGTAGATTGTATTAGGCGCATCCGGGCCTGTCCCTGTCAAGGATTGGCCTCTGCTTCGCCGCGCGGAAAGATCTCCCCAGCGAGGCGAGCGGCCTCCCTCGCCGTGGCGAGGAGCTGGTGAAAGACTTTACGGACCTTGCTCTCATCGATCTCGGCGCGGAGGCAGCGCAGCAGGGCGACCCCGTGGGCCTCGGCCAGCTGCCCGGCCACGGCGGGCAACAGCCACTCCTCGATACCATATACCTTCCCGGCCATCGTACAGATGGGAACCACTCCCGTCGCGTAGGCGCCGACTTGCTCCCACACCGCCGCCAGCGCTTGCTGGATGTTCTCTTCTTTGCGGCGAGACGGCTGCCGCCAGTCGTAGGGGGGCGACCACTCCAGGGCCGGCGAAAGCAGATCAATGTGTGTCACCACGACGAGCAGAGGCGGTTGCTTCAACTCCGGGTGGGAGGCGAACCATTCTCGCAGCTCGTGCAGCACTTGCACGTCGGCTTGCCGGGCCGGGTTGCGCGCGTGCAGTACCAACAGCATCAAGTCCGACTGCCGGGCGCTGTCGCAGGTCACGGCGAGTTGATCGGCCTTGGCCCCCTCGTGTCCGTAACCGACCGTATCGAGAAGGACCAAATCGGCAGGGACGCCCTGGGGGTGCAAGTGATACCGCGTCACTCCCGCAGTCGCCGGCAGCACGTCCGTCAGAGCCTGTTGCTCACCGAGCAAGGCGTTGATGAGGCTGGATTTCCCCGCCTTCACCTGCCCGAGTACCGTCACCGTTACCTGGCGGGCGGACGGCGCCGGTTGAGTTGTCGTAGGCTGTGCGGCGCTCGGGAGCAACTCGCGGAAGCGGTCGGCGCCGATTCGGAGCCGGCCGCTGTTCAGCTCCACCAGATACGTTCCGAGGCGATGGACGTAGGCGGTGTAAAACCACAGGATCAAGTTCTGTTGCAGCATTTGCCAGGGCTGCGACAGACCCAGCTTCGACGCGGTAAAACGCGCTCCCGTTTCCAGGGGCGAGAACAGGGCCGTGATCGCCCAGTACACGTTGCTTGCCGGCTGATACCAGTCGAGGGCCTTCTTGGCGCGGCGCCAGTCCTTGATGGTCAGCAGATGGCCGCCGGGTACGTAGCGATCCACCAACTCCGCGAGATCGTGCGCGGCCAACTCAATGACGGCCAGGATTTCCGGCACGGTCAAGTTGGAGATGGGATCGCTTGTCCCCGGATGATAGAAGACGGCCAACTCGGCAGCCATTTCCTCCGCCGTGGTCAGATAATGGCCCAGATTGCTCATTTTCTCCGTCGGCAGGGAATTGGCCGCCTCCGCCCGCGCCTCGACCAAGCGCCAGGCTTGCTGGTCGCGCTCGGTCCAGTGGCGGGGGGCACTGAAATCGGGGGGATGCAGCAGCACGCGCTTGCGCTGCCAGTACCAGCCAAGGGTGTAGCCGAGTCCCACGCACAGGGCCAGAGGCCACCAGGCGAAGAATCCCCAGCGCAGCGTCCATAGATAGTAGGAACCGGCGCCTGCCAGGAACAGGAAAGGTACGACCGTTAGGCCAATTACCAGCAGGATACGCCAGCGGCTCATGGGGCGAGCCTCCCTCGGTGTCAGGACTTGTTCGTCTTCCAGGCTTGCTCGGCGCGGGTGAGTTGGCCGCGGTAATAGCGACGCAACTCCTCCGGTTGCGGTACGTGGCCCTGGTGGACGGCCTGGTAGTAAAAACAGAACGCCTTGCCCAGCGCGAAGGTGGATGCACTGGCCAGGGCGCTGCTGGCCATCGTACCCAGCACCGGCCCGACATAAGGGACGTACTTGAGCAGCAGCCGCGAACCCTGCCGCAACAACATGCCCAGGCCGAGCGTGCTGGCGATCTCCAGGAAACGCGGTGCGGTCAGAGGTTGGCCGTACAGCTGCGCCAGGTGATATACCATCCGCGACTGAATGCCGGACAGCAGGACCAGATCGACGATAGGCACCGGCATGGCGCCGGCGCTGCCGGCGAGGGTGCTGTAACCGACGATGTACGGCAGCGCCTGCCGGGCGTAGAAGTCTTGCAAGTCGCGGCTGGCCTCTCCCAGCGAGAGCAAGGTCTGGCGGTAGGCTGCGGGCAGTAATTCGAGCAGTGCATCGCGCAGCGGCGCTCCGCCGTAGTCGGGATCGTTAAAGCCTTCCTCGGCCGTCGTCAGGTCCACCGCGACGACGCGATCGATCAGACCCTCGAAACGCCGGCGCTGTTCCGCGAGGCTGCGCAACAGATCAGACGGCAGGGCAGGGGAGTCGGTCCTCGGTTCGGCGTTTGGCCCGAAAGGGTAGGGGAGGGGGTGCTGCTGTTGCGGATACGCTTCGTGCAGGCACGTCAGCACCAGCAGCACCGGCCGAGCGACCTTCGCCGCGCGGATGGTGCGCAGGTGCGTCAGGACGTTCGCCTGAGCATGATCCAACGCCTTGACGGTGACGATCAACACCTGCGCCTGGTCGTTGAACGCGCGAGATCCTCGGCCGGATCGTAGCCCGGCTCATCGAGTCCGCGCGTGTCGAGAAAGGTGAGCAGCGGCGCCTCCCGCAGCGGAAACTGGTACTGACGCGAGAAGCGCGTGCAGGGTTGAAAACCCTTACCGATCTCGGCGGATTCGGCGCCGGTCAGCGATCGGATCAGCGACGTTTTGCCGCTTTGGGTCTTGCCCAGCAGCCAGAAGACCGGCACGGGCATCTGTTGCCGCAGTCGTTCGAGGTACTCCTGCAAGCGCGACTCCCGCGCCGAGGCCGAAAATAGGTGCTTGATGCGCTCGAACATCACGCGATCTCGGCGACCAAGCGGGACCGCATCGGCCTGATGGGAGGGCGAAACGGCGCCGCTTGAGGGGACTGGGGCCTTCACGGACTTTATTGTAAGCACCCTCCGCCGCCCAGTGTCCAGAAGCGCGGCGAATCTCGAATTGAAGGCGACAGATCGTCTTGACGCGCCTGGGGGAATGGGCTATGTCCGCAGGTGTTTGGGGGGACGACCGCCGGCACCGAGCGGCGGAGGGACCGATTCGGAACGAGGGCAGAGGCATGGCGGAATCCTATTCCCGTAAGCTGCAACTCTGGGAAGGCTGGATGCCGGCGCTCGTCAAGGGGCCGTCGCCGCCCGTACTCGGCGAGCGCGTTTTGGCCGGACCGCAGCACGTCCCCGAGTTCGCCGACCGCCTCTACGCCGGCGAGACGCTGCACGCCAATGGCCGTCTCCCGGAAGGGGCGGCGCCGTTCACCTTGCAATGGTTCCTCGACATCGAGAACGCCCGCCACAGCCGGCAGGGCCGCTGGATTCCGCGTCTCCTGGAGTTCGCCAAGCACGGCGGAGAGACACTCCTGGGCCTGGGCAATGGTCTGGGCACCGACTGGATTCAATACGCCCGCCACGGTGCCGATGTCATCGCTTGCTCTCCTTCCGCCGAACAACTCACCCTGATTCAGCGCAATTTCGAGCTGCGTGGTCTCCGCGGCGTCTTCCTGCACGCCAATCCGCGGGCCATCCCCCTCGAATCGGCCTCGATCGACGTGGTGTGTGTGACCAATCTCTTGCAGGACATTCCCGATCCGCCGAGTGTCATTGAGGAGATTTATCGCCTGCTCAAACCCGGCGGCAAGGTGCTGGCCGTTACGCCGGCTCGTTACGACATCGATTTCTGGCGCCGCCGCTTTCTGCCCTGGCACGCCTGGTTGCGCTCGCGGCGCAGGCCAACCCTGCCGGCGGCTGCCTGCAGCGGTCGAGGTCTCCGTCAGCAGTTCAGCCGGTTTGTCGAAGCGCGTGTCTACAAGCGTCACCTGCGCCGCTCCGAGGTGCCCCATCTGTGGCGGTGGATGCCGCATCCGCTCCTGGAACGGCTGTTCGGACGAGTCCTGGTCATCAAGGCTTTCAAACCCCTGAGTGCCGCGACCGCGGTGCAGATGGCCGCATAAACCTGAATAGGGAATAGGGAATAGGGAATAGGGAATAGAGGCGAGAAATGACGGTCCCTATTCCCTATTCCCTATTCCCTATTCCCTCTCTTGGAAAACACAGCAGGCCCACGAACCGAAGTTCGTGGGCCTGTGCGTTGGGATAAACTCGAGGTAGTGGCTCCCAGCGCGAGGTGGCGACTCAACGCGAGCGCCACCCAGCCACTACCTCGATGGCTCAGAGTCGGAGCGCCTGTCTGACTGAACCCTAGCCGACACCGGAGGGACCAGCAAGGCGATAGATCGAGTTGGAGTCTCTTTTCCGGCATCTAGAGTTCCGAAGGTGACGGTTGCGTCAGCTGGCCCGATTGCAGGGATCGCAACGGCCACCTGCTAGCACGGAGTATTCCGCATCATGCCGCGTTTCGTCATTTTGGAACACGATCATCCGTTGCTGCACTGGGACTTCATGCTGGACTCGGGAGCGGCCTTGAGGACGTGGCGGTTGGCGACGTCACCCCGCACCGGCGAGGCAATCGACGCCCTCGCCATTTTCGATCATCGCTTGATGTACCTGGATTACGAAGGCCCCATCCACGGAGATCGCGGCCGGGTCGTCCGCTGGGAGCACGGCACATTTGACTGGGAGATTCAGGAAGCGGACCGGATTGTGGTGCGTCTGCACGGTGAACAGCTGCGGGGTGTTCTGCGGTTGGAACAGGTGACGGAGGACAACTGGCGCGGCGCGTTTCTGGCTGACACGCCCGACTCGTGAACAGGGCAGGGGAGAGGGGAGCGGAGCCTTCTGGAATCAATCGGTCTGGAACTTGAAACCGAGAAGGGGGTTGGCCAGGAACGCCCGCAGCGATGCCGGATCCTTGGTGCGGCCCTGGATGTGGATGGCCCCCTGGTCCAGTTTGATCAGCTCCAGTTCCAGGGTCGGGTGAGGCTGTTCGGCCTGGAAGCGGAGCAGAGCGACGGGGAAACCCTCATCTCGATACCAATCCACGCCGATGCCGTTGTCCTGGCAGGTCTTGGTGATGTTCTCCAACAGCGATTGCGCCGAGATCGGCAGGGCGCCGGCGTGAAAGCCCACCAGTTTCAGGGCGACGACATTCGGCTCGCCTTTGACCAGCCACAGGCGCAGGTCGATGGAGATGACGGTACTCCATAGACCACTGCCGTAGCGGAAGGCCACGCGAACCTTGTCCGGTTCAATGACGAGGCGCGGTTGGCTGATGCCCTCGGGCAGCAGTTGTTTGTCGAGTCGGGTCTGCACGAAATGCTCGGCCAGGTAACTGTTGATCTCGCCGTCACTGAAACAATGTCCCCATTCTTGATCGTCATGGTCGGTGACGGAGTTGAGCAGCTTCATCAATTCGCGTTGGCACTTCTCCGAGAGTTGGTGCCGCGTTTCGCCGGGAGGCACGGCCGCCCGCAGATACAGACGCGGTTCGTAGCGGACCAGCATCCACAAAGTCGTGCCCACCCCGCAGGTCAGGCAGAAGAAAATGCCGATTGCCAGGAAAAACGATCGACGACTCATCCGTGGGCCTCCTGCCGAACGAAGCGGCCGCGCTCCGTCGATTGCGGAGCGACCCGCGGACGGGATAATCTATCTTCGGAAAAAGATCAACGGCGACCTCGCTGCCTTCCGGCGACTGCGGATGACAAGGTGACAAGGTGACAAGGTGACAAGGTGACAAGGTGACAAGGTGACAAGGTGAAGAGAGGAAAACGAGGAGGGGTGGCAGACTGCGAAGACTGTCACCCCTCATCCTGTCACCTTGTCACCTTGTCATCCGCAGTCGCCGGAAGGCAGCGCACTCAACAATCGTCCCATCAAGCCGACGGACTCGTCCGCTTGCGCTTCCGTGAGGACCAGCGGCGGGGCGATGCGGACGACCTTTCGCGCCAGCGGTCCCAGAAGGTGGATGCCGTCGCCTCCCGGAGTCTCGCCGAGGTAACAGGCCAGCACGGCGGCGTTGGCCCATTCGCCGGCCGTGCGGCCGGCGTGGTCGCGGAACTCGAGGCCCCAGACCATGCCGCCCTTCTCGCCGCGGACGCGGGCGACGAAAGGCAATTCCTTCAAACGCAGCAGTCCTCGCTCGAGGATGGCGGAGCTGCGGCGGGCGCGGGCGAGCACGTCGCCGGCGGCGAACTCTTCCAGCGTGGCCAGGACGGCCGCACAGCACAACGGATTGGCGCTCCAGGTGTCGGAGCCTTCGCCATAATCGAGACTGGCCAGCACATCGGAACGGCCCACGGCCGCGGCAACCGGCACACCGTTGCCGAGTCCCTTGCCCAGGACCACAATGTCCGGCTCCAGTCCGTAGGTCTCGTAAGCGAACAGATCGCCGGTACGGCCGAAGTTGGCCTGGACCTCGTCGAGAATAAAGATCAGGTCGTGTTCGCGGCAAAACGCCTGCAACATCCGCAAATAGGAAGCAGGGGGGTGGTAGGAGCCACCGCCGCCGAGGTAAGGTTCCGTGACGAGTATGCTCAATCGCCGTCCGAATTGATGCACCAGCGCATCCAGCTCTCGACGGTAAGGGGCTGGGTCGAACGGTTGCCCGCGCTGGCTGACGTCGGCGCACTCGGTCATCGGGAAGCTGAGGAAGCGCACACGGGGGTCGCGGTCGTGATCCGTCTCGCAGCCCGTGACGGCGCCGGCCAATCCTTTTTTGCCGTGAAAGCCGTAGCGCGTGGCCACGATCATGTCGCGGGTTCGGTCGCGGGCCAGGGCGGCCCACAGAGCTTTCTGGATGGCCTCGGAGCCGGACGCGGCCCACAATACTTGTTGCAGACGGCTTCCGCCGGGCCGGCCTTGCAGCACCTCGAGCAAGCGCTGGCTGGCGTCGATCTCCACGGGGGTCACGGCGTTGTACGCGGTCAAGGGCAGGGCGGTGAAATACTCGCCGCCCGCGTCCGCTGCCGAGAGCGACCCGGCAGCCGGCCATTTCATGTACTGGATGAAGCGCCGCATCCACGACTGCGGATTGTGCCCCAGGTTGGCGACGAGCACTCCCGACGTGAAGTCGTACAGCCGGCGTCCCTCGGGAGTCCAGTGGAAGACGCCGGCACTTTTGGCGAGGACGGCCAACGTCGGCGTATAAGTCCGCAAGGCGCGCGGCTCGCAGCCCAGGAGACCGTCGCGGATCGTGTTGGAAGACGCCTCCTGGGGGTGATGGAGCGGGTCAGTCATGGCAACTCCCGGAATAGAGATCAAACCGGATCCGCATAGAGTACGACAGGCTCGGGCTGTGCCGGAGTTTTGAGGACCAATCCCCCGCGGGGATCGTTCACCATCACGATACAACCCGGTTGGCCGGCGGCGTGACGCTGTAAGATCGCTTCGAGGGCTTGGATCGTAGCCACCGTCGCCCGGTCGGCCGATAGCTCGTTGTAAGCCAGACCGCGCATCCGCTGCACGCGCTGCTCGCGTTCGCCCGTTGGTCCGCCGAATTCAACATGGGCCACTTCCTCGAAGAAATGCCTCAATACCTCGACTCCGTAGCCGCGCTGGCTCCGCTCGTCCCACGGCTCCAGGAACGCCGCGTTGTAATGATGGTTGGGCGTGTATTTCATATCGATTGGCGTCTTCCCTTCCACGGTCACCTCGACGCCGCGCTTGCGCTGATGCGCCAGCCAGATGCCGTTGTCGAACCGGAACTGCACTTCCTGTTCGACGTAACCGGGGAAGTTGTCGGGCGTGACCCAGCTCGTATGGATGTCGAAGGCCGCTTCGCGGCCGTCGGGGTAGACATAGACCATTTGCAGCTGCACCGAGTCCCAGGTGGGGCCGTTGGCTGGCCCAACGAGGCCGCGTTGTCCGGTGGCGCTGACGCGGCCCAGACGCGGCCCTCCGGCCAGGGAAGCGGCGAACGTGAAATCGATCAGCTTGACGTAATGCACGGCCACGTACGTCCCCGGATTGCGTCCGCTGATCCATTCGGCGAACTGCTGGCCGCTAATCTGCTTCGGTTCCAGCAGGGAACAGTATCCGTTGTTGACGTGACAAAGGACGCCATCGACGACGTGGGTACGCAGTTTTTTGTGATCGGGGTCGGCGAGCTTGTGATAGACGACCTTGGCGAGCACCCCCTGCCGGCGTGCGAGGGCGT
The DNA here is from genome assembly GCA_963849325.1 of uncultured Planctomycetota bacterium. GTDB lineage: Bacteria > Planctomycetota > Planctomycetia > Gemmatales > Gemmataceae > JAJPHU01. The sequence goes on from CAWKHF010000002.1 coordinate 459,169, forward strand.
TCAGCTCATCTAGTTCCTGAAGACGCAGTACTGAGGGTTTCTCGATGAGGACGTGTTTGCCCGCCTGAAGGACGCGGTGCGCGGCATCGAAGTGTCGATCGTCCGGCGTGGCGACGCAGACGGCATCAACGCCCCGGGCGAGAAGTTGCTCGATCGCATCGGGACCGCTGCAATTGGCGAACGGCCCCAGTCTCGCACCGGCGCTTTGCCGCAAACGCTCGCCGCGCTGACCCGTCCGACTGGCGACAGCAGTCAACGCCACGTCCACGAAACCGAAGTCCCGCCGATACAGTCCCTCGGCGTGCAGCTGCTCGAAGAGCGGCCGATAGGTCTCCTCAAAGATCATGCCCAGGCCGACCATTCCCGCGCGGAGCTGATTACGGCCGAGGTTCGCGGTTATTTGCATGTGGGCATCATAGGCCGCTTCGTGGGGAAGAAAAGTCCGGGAGAGGTTCACTTGCGGGTGCCCCGCTTTCGCGTCCATTGCAAGCTATAGTTGAAACACAACCCCGCGGGGAGACAAGGGCCATCGGCCACGAGGGCACCGTCCGCTCTTCGCACCCCGAGAGGGAATGACAACGCCTTGACAGAGAAGGCAGGTATCATGAGCGGCCCTCCATCCCCGGCAGCGCCGGTGCTGAGCATCGTCATTCCGCTGCTTAATGAGGAGGCGGTGCTCGACGAGACCTATCGCCGACTCAAGGAACAGCTCGACCGCCTGGGCGAGAGCTACGAAATCATCTTCGTCGATGACGGCAGCACGGATCGTTCGCGCGCCCTTCTGGCCGCGAAAGCCCTGATCGATCCCGCCGTCCGCGTCGTCGGCCTGTCGCGCAACTTCGGCCACGAGATGGCGACGACGGCCGGCTTGCAGTATGCCCGCGGCCAAGCCGCGGTCGTCATGGACGCTGACCTGCAAGACCCACCCGAACTCATCGAGCAGTTCCTCGCCCGCTGGCGCGAAGGCTATCAAGTCGTTTATGGGGTGCGTCAGGAGCGCAGAGGAGAAAGCCTTCTAAAAAAAGTTACCTCCTATCTTTTTTATCGCCTTATGGGTCGCATCGCTGACGTACCCATCCCGGCGGACACCGGCGACTTTCGCTTGATGGACCGCCGTGTCCTGGAGGTGTATCGCCAGTTTCACGAGGAACCCCGTTTCTTCCGTGGTCTGATTGGCTGGGTCGGGTTCCGACAGGTCGGCGTCCCGTTTGTGCGATGTCACAGGGCAGGGGGCCATACCAAGTATCGCTATGGCCGTCTGATCAAGCTCGCCTTCGACACCATCACGGCATTCTCAACGCTGCCGGCCCTGTGTATTACCTTGTTGGCCGGAAGTTTGGCGGGGCTGAGCATGCTTTTCTTGGGCGTGGTCGTCCTGCTCTGGGCGGTGGGATGGCTCGCCCTGGAAGGCTGGATGGGAGCTGCCCTTGGTTTCTTGTTGCTGTGGAACGTGCAATTCCTGAGTCTGGCGATCCTTGGCGAGTACGTGGTGCGGACTCATCGTCACACGCAGCGCCGGCCTCTGTTCGTCGTGGACACCGTCATCGAAAACCTAGCCCCGGTTGACGATGGCCGAGCGGCAAAGCCGGAGCGGGATGAGGTGACACTCATCTGTCACCCTTCCTCCCTTTGCGCTCGGTGACACATCGAACTCGAGTCTCGAAGGATTGTTCCCATGCAGACCTCGGCCTGCTCGCCTGCGGAACCCGTTCGCGTTCTCCGTGATCCTCCCGACAGCATCTCGCCGCGTGCTGACAATTCGTCGTCCGTTCCTCTCCGTTGGTATCGGCTCAGCGGGGCCGACGTGGTTTTTTTCGTGCTGGCGTTTATTGTCTTCCTGACAGCGCGGCAGGGATTGTTGGATGATCCCGGCCTGGGTTGGCACCTGCGGAATATCGATGCGATGTTGGCGGAGGGCGGTTGGCTGACGGTGGATTCGTTCTCGGAGCCGCGCGAAGGCCAACCGCGTCCGTGGCGCAGTAATCAATGGCTCGGCGAAATACCATTCTGGCTGGGCGAGCGTTGGGCGGGTTTGGAAGGCATCGCGGCCGTCGCCGCGGTCGTCATCGCTTTCACCATGCGCTGTCTGTACCGCATGTCTCTCCGCGACGGTTCACCCTGGCCGGTAGCCGTCTTCTGGACCTCGCAAGCAGCGATGGGCGTTTCTTGCTCGTGGGTTGCCCGACCGAATTTATTCACCATGCTCTTCGTGCTGGTGACGGCCCGGATCTGCGTTCGCTTCCACGAGGGCCGCTGCTCTCGTCGCAAGACCCTCTGGCTGGTCCCCTTGTTTGGCCTCTGGGCCAACATCCACGGTGGGTTCGTGGCCGGCTTCACTCTCCTCGCCGCCACCACGTTGATCGAGATGGCCCTGACCCTCTTCGCGGGAAATGCGGAAGCCAGACTGGCAGCGCGAGGCCGTGCCGTCCATCTTCTTCTGCTGCTGTCCGGCGCGTTTCTCGCCACGCTCGTCAATCCTTACGGTCTGTCGCTTTATCCGTGGATCTTCCAACTTCTCGGCGATCCATTCTTCATGGATCTGCATCTCGAATGGAAGTCGCCGGACTTCCACGGCAAGGGGGCGATCCGCTTCGAGTTGCTGATGCTCCTCTTTCCGATGTTGCTGGCACTGAGCAAGCGCCGGCCGAACCTCGTGGAGTTGGGACTCGCCCTGTTGTGGTTCCACTTCGCGTTGACTGGGTTCCGCTACGTGCCGTTGTGGGTGGTTATCGTCGTCCCTCTGCTGGCGCGTTCCAGTCTCGAAGTGCCCTGGTGCCGAAACCTGGCCCAGCGCCTTGTCTCTTCGGGGAAGGAGGGAAGAGGGTCGTTGTTCTCCTTCGCGCCGACTGGGGTGCCGTGGATGGGGACGTTGCTCGGCGTCGTGGTCCTCTTTGGAATGGCCCGCTGCGCCGAGGGACGCCTGGCCCGTCATCAACCTGAGATCATTGCGGCAGATGCCCTCGACCGCTTCTTGCAGATTCATGCCGAGTGGAGGCAAACGCATGGCCGGCGACCTGTCGTCTTCCATTCCTACGACTGGGGCGGCTACCTCACCTGGCATGGCGGCCCCGACTTCCGCAACTGGATCGACGACCGCAACGAGGTCCAGGGCAAGGAACACGTCCAGGAGTATTTCTCCATCCTTGAAACGGACCCCGGCTGGAACGACAAGCTCGATCGCGCCGGCGTTCAGCTCATCTGCATCCAGGCGAATGCACCGTTGACCTTCCGCCTTGCCGAGAGCCGGTCGTGGCGCGAACGGTATCGGGACTCGTGGGCGGTCATCTTTGAACGGCGAAGCCATATCGAGGAATGCTCAAGACCCACCGACCTCGCCGTTCCTAAGTTCCTGCCCTGACTCACGTTCTGTCCGTTCGGGCGTCCCAAAACGCTATCCATTTAATTAAACATAAGATCTCTTATCGGACGTTACCCTTTCGACCGCGTTTCTATCTTTGAAATCGAAGGGCCAACGAGTAACGTCCGATAAGAGTTCATTATGTTTAATTAATGCTTGGTTCGCCGCTCGTCACAACTTCCGAAAGCACAAGGGTTTATCTATGTTCTCCAGAAGACCGGCAACGCCTGAGAACTGACCTTGACCGAGATGTCGCTAAACGCGATACAGCCCAGAGCCGAACCGAGTTCGCGCCGCATGGAGGAGAGGCATGGCTGGTTGGAGCAAGAGCCGACTGCTGGAGGGAACGTGGCTGCTGTTCTGGATCGTGGCCAGTTCCGCCTGGTGCGTCTCGGCATCGGCACGCCTTGGGGCCACCTTCGACGAACCGACATATCTCAACCTGGGACTGGAGAACTGGCGTTCGGGTAGCTCGAAGCGCTTGCTCGATCTGGGAACCATGCCCCTACCCGCCCATGTTCAGACGCTCCCCCTTCATCTCTGGGAGCGCTGGTGCGGAGAGCCGTTGGATACGAGTCGGAACCTGGACCCGTTGTTGCCGGTGGCCCGGCTGGGTACCCTGCCGTTCTGGTGGCTTCTGCTTGTCTATGGCTGGCTGGCGGGTCGCCAGATGGCCGGTCCCTGGGGCGGAAGGTTGTCGGTGGCCCTTCTGGCCTGCGAGCCAAACTTGCTGGCTCATGCAAGCCTGGCGACCACCGATGTCGCGGTGTCGGCGTGTTTGCTGGCCTTGCTGTACCACTTCAAAATCGGCAGGGATTGTTCGTGGTGGCGTCGCGTCCTGGTGCCCGCTGGGTGGTTCACCCTGGCCGTGTTGACCAAGGCGTCCGGCCTCGTGTTCGGAGTGATCGGCCTGGCCATGGTCGAACTGGAGCATTACCTCACCACGTTCGGGGAGAAGGAAAGTCTGACCTCACGAGTGCGAATTGCCATCGCCTCCTTATTTCGGCCTCCGTTTCGGCGCGATTTGTTCCACATCGTTACCCTGGCTCTGATAGCGGTGTTCTGGTATTGCGGCTCGGACTGGATCGTGTCCCCCTCCTTCGTCGCCTGGGCGAAACAGCTGCCCGAGGGGCCGGCCCGATCCGGGCTGCTGTGGTTCGCGGAGCATCTGCGAATTTTTAGCAACGCCGGAGTGGCCCTCGTTCGTCAAGTCCGCCACAACGTCCAGGGCCACGGCGTCTTTCTGCTGGAACAAGTGGAAAGACGGGCCATCTGGTACTATTTCCCGCTGGCGCTGACCATCAAATCGCCCCTGCCTCTACTGGTGCTGCCGCTGTTGCTTGCCGCGACGTGTCGCCAAGCCCTGCGGAACTGGGCCTGCCTCGCGGCCGGCGCTCTTTTCCTGTTCAGTTTCGTGTGTCGCGTCCAGACGGGCATCCGCCTGGTGTTACCTCTCGTCAGCCTCGCCGTGGTCGGACTCTCGGCCGCCCTGATCGTGGCCCGGCACAACCTCACGTCGAGCCGCTTGCGCCCTGTCCTGACGGCGACCGCGGTCCTGAGCGGGGGCTGGCTCATCTGGGCCGCCGTGTCGGTCTGGCCGCATGGTTTGTGTTACACGAACGAGCTGTGGGGTGGAACGGCGAACGGTTATCGCCGCCTCAGCGATTCCAATTACGATTGGGGCCAGGGATTGAAGGAGCTGGCGCGCTGGCAGCAGACGCATCAGGTGCGCGATCTGGATGTGTTATATTACGGCACGGACACGACCCTTAGGCAACTGCCCATGCGTCCGATCGCCATAGCGAAACTGGAACTGGGACCGGATCAGCTGCCCCTCGCCTTTCAAGGTCGCACGGTCGCCGTGGGCACCTCGATCGTCTACGGCAGCGTGAGCGACACTCAAGACAAGCTGCGGGCGCTGGCTCACTCGTTGCGGCGCCATACGCCCGTGGACCGAACTACGACGTTCCTTATCTACCGCTTCCCTGCCAGCGACGAAATGGCCACGGCCCAGGCCCAAGAGCGGCTGAACCAAGAAACTCCCTGAGCCGGTCAAGAGGCTCCGCCGGCGATACCCTGAGAGTCGTTCCCGGAGAGGAAGAAGCCCATCTTGCGGAACTTCTGGTAACGACCTTCCAGCAGCTCCTCCACCGGCAGCGGTCGAAGCTCGCGGAGATAGCGGAGAAGGTACGACTTCAAGGTCGTCGCCATTTCCCGTTGATCGCGGTGAGCGCCGCCGAGTGGTTCCGGGATGATGTCATCGATGACGCCCAGGCGCAGCAGGTCGCGCGCGGTCAGGCGCAACGCCTCGGCGGCGAGCGGCTTGGTCGTCTCGGTAGCGACCTTCCACAGAATGCCAGCGCAGCCCTCGGGACTGATGACGGAATAGTAGGCGTGCTCCAGCAGACTAACGCGATCGCCGATGCCGATGCCCAGGGCACCGCCCGATCCTCCTTCACCGATGACCACGCAGATGATGGGCGTCTCCAGGCGCGACATCTCCAGAAGGTTCGTGGCGATCAGCTGGGCCTGGCCGCGCTCCTCGGCGCCGATGCCGGGGAAGGCGCCGGGCGTGTCGATCAGGCACACGATGGGCAAGCGAAACTTGGCGGCCAGACGCATGTTCTTGAGCGCCTTGCGATAGCCCTCGGGATGGGCACAGCCATAGAAACAGTCAGTGCGTTCCTGCAGGGTGTGGCCCTTCTGATGGCCCAGGAGCACGACGCGGAAATCGCCCAGGCGCGCGAAGCCGCACCGCAGCGCGCGGTCGTCGCCGATGGCTCGGTCGCCGTGCAGCTCCACGAATTCCTCAAAGATGAGATCGACGTAATCCATCGTCTGCGGCCGATCGGCGTGCCGCGAGACCAGCACCGTTTGCCAGGGGTTCAGGCTGCTGTAGATCTTGCGCTTGAGGTTGACCAGTTCGCGGCGAATACGGCGGATTTCCTCGCTGCTGCCGAGTTGGCCGTTGGACCCCGCTTCCAGACGCTCCAGCAGGTCTTCCAACTCGTAAATGTCGGACTCAAAAGGCAAACGATTGCGCGGAGGCATGATTCGCTCCTCGACCCTCGGCCCGGCAACCGACTCCAGGCTGCGGAGTACAGGATACCGAAGAGACCCGATTGGGTCCAACTGCTCTTGCCCGTTCGACGAAGGCCGTGTTATCGACTATCCGCCGGCGGTGCAGGATCGAACGCCGATGCGGAGTCTCGAAATGAACTCGTCCTCCTGGCAGGGTCCGGTCGGACACTGGCTCAAGGGCCACCCGTACACCGCGGGCGCGGTCCTTGTGCTGAGCGTCGTCGCTCTCTCCTTTGGCCGGCGTCAACAGTCGGAATGGCGCGAAGTGTACGTCCCCGCCGCGGCCCGTCTGTGGCTGGGGGAGGACGTCTATCGTCCGGACGGCGGCTACCTCTATCCCCCGTTCATGGCCTGGACCGTCCTGCCCTTTCTGACCTTGCCCGATGCCCTCGGGCGCGGAGCCTGGTTCCTCGTCAACCTGATCTGCCTGCTTGGCTTGCTCCGTTGGAGTTGGCGTCTGGCCGGAGGCGGCCGACTCGAAGGTGTCGGGGCAGCGAAACTCGCCGAACACGTGGCCGCTGTGCTCGGCGGTCTTTGTGGGGGATTCTACATTCAGAATTGCCTGGCCCACCAGCAGACGGATGTCGTCATTGGAGCGGCCCTGGCGGGTGGTTGCTTGTTGTTAATGCGCGGGCGCGTCCTTCTGGCCGCCACCTCGTTCGGATTGGCGGCGGCTTGCAAATGCACGGGGCTGCTCTGGGCGCCGTATCTCCTCTGGCGCGGCCGGCCCTTCGCGGCGGCGTGGCTGCTCGCCGTCGCCCTCGGCGTCAACCTGTTGCCGGACTTCGTCAGCACGTCGCCGTCGGGACAGCCGTGGTTGGAAGTCTACACGTCGCGCTTTCTGAAACCTCTCACCGATTCCGAGTACCTCGTCGGCGCCTGGCGCAGCGAGCCGGTTTACAATCAGTCGCTCGCCGGACTCGGGCGGCGCTGGTTCACGACTTCCTGGACGTGGGCACCGGACGATTGCACGGTCGAACTGTGTACGCCGCGCGTTTCCCCGCTCGCCCTCCGAAGCGGCGTCTATGGATTGCAGATGGTGCTGCTGCTGGCCGTGCTCTGGAATTGTGGCCGGCCCTTTCAGCGGCTCTCCCAGGGCGCGGATGGGTGCCGTCAAGGTCTGGAGTGCGGCGTCGTCTTGCTTCTCATGGTGCTGTTGTCGCCCATGTCCAGCAAGGCCCACTTCGGGACTCTTGTCTTGCCTGGTTTCTGCCTGGCCCGCGCCGCAATCGCCTCGCGCAGCCGTCTGCTGGCGTCGGTGTTGGTGGGGGCCGTACTGCTCGCTGTTCTGTCGAACAAGGATCCTCTCGGCGAGAAACTATACACGCTCAGTCTGTGGTACGGCGTCGTCACCTGGCAATCGCTCCTTCTGCTGGCGGGATGCCTGATCGCGCTGCCGTCCAACTCTCCAAAGACAACCACGGATTACACGGATAAAGACGAAAAGAGTCTTTCTTTATCCGTGCTATCCGTGTAATCCGTAGTCCTCTTTCTGGTCACTCCTTTTTCGGCCCGAACAGGCGCATTGCGCGCATCTTCATGAGGACCTGGTGGAAATCGCGCGGTCGGTCCTCTTTCTTCTTGGCCAGCATACGCAGAACCAGGTCGGCGAACTGCTCGGTCACTTCCGGGTTCAATTGCCGCGGCGTGACTGGTTTCTCGACGATGTGCTTGGTCAGCAGTTCCTGAAAGCTGGCAGCGCGGAAAGGCGGCCGGCCGGTCACCATTTCGTAGCACATGGCGCCAAAACTGTAAATGTCGGATCGGCCGTCCAGCGGCTGACTGCGGATCTGTTCGGGCGACATGTAACTGTGCGTGCCCTGCGGCTTGCTCTTGCGCCAGAAGAACTTGGCCCAACCCGTCGGCATCTTCTGAGCGATGGCGAAGTCAATGATGCGAACATCGCCGCTGCTGGCGACCAGGATGTTATCCGGTTTCACGTCGCGGTGGACCCAGCCCTTGGCGTTCATGAAGGCCAGTCCGGTGGCCACCTGCTTGAGGATGTCTTGCCCCTTCTCCCGCAGAAAATCGTACTCCTTGCGCATGAGGCGCACCTTCATGCTTCCGGCCGGGAAATACTCCATGGCGAAATAAGGATTGCTGGCGCTGCGATCCACCTTGACGATGCGGATGATATTGGGATGGGCGAGCTGCTGGCCAACCTCCGCTTCATGAAAAAGAAACTGGCGGTGGGCCGAATCCTGGGCCTTCTCCGGCAACAGCAGCTTCATGGCGAAATGCCGCCCGCTGTGGACCTCGACGACCTCCCAGACCTGGCTGGCCTGGCCCGTCACAATATGGCGGAGTAGGCGGTATCCGCCGATCGTTTCTTCTGACACGTCCGCCTCCCCACTTCAGTTCTGAGTTCTGAGTTCTGAGTTCTGAGTGAAGACAGAACTCAGGACTTTGACAGAACCGCTACCAGTATTCTTCGTAATGCAGGTTGCCTTTGATCTTTAAGCTCGGCTGGTCCGTCTCGAAGCCGCGTTTTTCCAGGATCTCGATGACGCCCGGCGGCTGCGGGAAGATGCGTTCGCCGGTTTCGCGATTTTTTTCGGGCACGCCGATCATCTTGGGATTGCCGCACAAAAAGACGTGCGTCCGCTTCGGGTCGAGCGGTTCGCCAAGGCGTTCCTCCAGTTGTCCGCTCGTCAAGAGATCCTGAATGTAAACTTTATGGCCCTTGCTCTCGGCCTCGCGCGTGGTCAGCGACAGGTAGATGTAATTCGGATAGCGCCGCATCAGCTCGTCGTGAATGGAGTGATAACCGAGGTCTCGGCGATAACGCACGCAGCAGGCCGAGAGAATGCGGCCGCGATGCCCGCGTCGCAGCAACTCCCACAACATATAGTTGTGCGGCGCCTCGCCCGTGCCGGTGGCCAGGAAGACACGGCATCCTCGGGCCGTACCGGATCGAGGGTGAAGTTGCCGCTGATCTTCTCGCCCAGGAAGAGACGCTCGCCCTCGCGCAGCAGGAACAGGCGCGGCGTCAGGGCCGGAGGCAGGGTCTTTTCGGTCTCGCGCACCAGGACGATGTAAAACTCCAGCCAGTCGGCTTTGTCGCGGTCGAGGAGACGCCCCTCGTCGTCGAGCACCGAGCAGCTGATGGAATAGGAACGGCGGGCCAGTTTCGTCAGGTCCGCTTCCATCAGATCCTCCTCCGCGCTGCCCGGAAAGCGCGGCTCCCAGTAGCCCAGCCCGAGCGCGGCGTACTGGCCCGGTTTGTGGAGATGAAGCGTGTAGTCGGGACGTACCCGCATGATGAGCAGGTCGCTGTGGATCTTGACCAACCGGGCCACGGTGGCGTTGTACTTCTGACGACGCAGGTCCGCGATCTGTTCGGGTGTCATGCTTCTCTCGATCCCACCGACGCAAACAAGCGGCCCCGGCACCCCCCGCCCCGCCGCAGTGCCGCTGGGAAATGGCGTCCGAGGTGGAGAGGGAATGGACCACTCCTCCAATGTATTATAGGGAACAGCGCCGAAAGCACTGAAGGGCTTTTCGGCCGGTGCATCGGTCTCACGTTTAGCCGCGACGCGCGGCGGAGCGCGATGCGCTCTGCCGCGCGTCGCGGCTAAACGTGAGAGAATGGTTGGACGAGTGCTTTCGAGACGCCGAGATAAACGGGCAGGCCGGTTCGCCCTCAACTTCGTTTCTTGACCGCTTCCTTGACGACGTGCCACACATGCCTTCACGTCCGCCGAGGGATCTTCGGGATGGGCCTCATACTCGATACTGATCATCCCCTTGAATCGGACCTCCCGCAGCGCCTGGAGGACGCCGCTCACGTCGAGGACGCCCTTGCCGAAGATGACATCCTCGTGCTTCGCATTGTCGTGGTCCTTCAAGTGAATGCCGAAATTGCGTGTCGCCCATGAGGCGGATTTGCTCGGCCGGATCAAGCTTGTCGCCGAGCTGGGCGGCGCGAATGAGATGGCCGGTGTCCAGGCAAGTCCCGATGAGCGGATTATGGTCCTTGACCGCCTTGAGGATGACTTGCGCCGAATACCAGCGATGCTCCTTCTTTCCTTGCGGCCCGTGCGGATGAATGCCGATGGCGATCTGGTATTCCTCACACAGCTTATCGAGGCTGTCGAAGCTGTCCGGGTCGGGATCGGCGCTGAACATCTTCACTCCCAGCGCCTTGCCGAACTCGAAGACCTTGCGGTTGGCGTCGGTATTCTTCGAGAAGTGCTGTACTCCCCAGGCCAACGGCGTGACCTGATATTCCCTGCACAGTTTCAACAGGGCCTCGATCTGCTTGGGAGAACTCCCCAGCAGGGGCGTGTTTCTGGAAGAACTCGACGTAGTGCAGGCCGAGATCCTGCATCCTCTTGAGGGCTTGCTCCGTATCGAACTCACGGAAGGTGTAGCTCTGGGCCCCGAACTTGAAACCCCCGAAGGCGTCGTCCTTTTTCTCCTCGGCGTGGAGGAGATTCGGCGCGATGGCCAGGCCGAGAGCGGAGGCGCTCCCGGCCTGGAGGAAACGACGGCGATCCAATGTGTGACGGTCCCCGATCATGGCGGTCTTCTCCTGCGAAGAGGAACGTGGCGAGCGTGCATCGAGCTATTGGGTTATCACGACGCGCGGGGAGTGTCAAGGAGTGGCCCGTTTTTGCGGAGAGAGAAGAAAAACCCCACGCCGGTTGGGCGTGCCGGCGTGGGGGAACGGATCGCGTCATCCCTGGCGAGGGCGGCTCACTTGCGGGCGACGAAGAGATTGCGAACTTCCTCGTCGCTCAGTTTCTCCTTGCCATTGCTCGTATCGATCACGAGGGCGGTCCCGCTTGGGGCGACCCAGACGAGATGATTGCCGAGCTTGAAGACCTCCTTGAGTTTCGGCTGGCGTTCGAGCAGCTTGAAGTAGGCGTCGCTCTGCGCCTTGACGACGAGCGGTCTTCATCTTGGCGTCAAAGCCTTCGTCGATCCAGACGCCGCCGACCTCCAGGCAGTTGCGGCCATAGACGTTGCGCAAGGCCGTCTGTTCCAGCCGCGTCTGATTGCGGAGGTTTTGCATCTGCACGGATAGATCGACGCCGAGTTTGCCGGCCTGCACGCCGTCAATGGCCCGCCGACGAGAGCAACTCCCGAGCGCGATCGTAGGCTCGCCTTCTTGTCGCGGGCTTCGGCGAGGGCCTTGCCTTCGGCGCCCTTGTCGCCGCTTCGGCGACAGATCCTTCTCGGCTCGATGGCCACGGTTGATCGGCCAGGTCGCCGGGCTTGGACTGGTTCTGCTTGGCGAATTCGAGTACCGGGACGGGCGCAGCTCGTCGGTGCCGCCGGAGCCAGTCCTGCCGGGACTCCGCCCCTGCCCGTGCCGCCCATCATACCGCCGAAGCCGACAGCCGGACGACCGCGGCTGTGGTCGCATTCTCGGATCGCGCACGACCGGCATGGGTCCGTCGGGCACGACGAGATAGCTGGTATACGGCGTGGTGATGCCGTACTTCTTGGCCAGGGACACCACTTCCTCCACCAACTCCTTCTTCTCGCCGTTGGCGCGAATCTGATCGAGCAAGAAACCGACCTTGCGCCGTGCCCACAGTTGCTCCACAAACTCACGCTCCTCGCCCGTCTTGTCCGGGAACGTCAACTCGTAGACAAACTCCTTCGACTCCTTGCCCACTTGACCCGACAGCTTGATCGCCGCCGCACCCTGGCCCGAGTAGCGGCCCAGAACCACCAGCTGACTGCCATGGAACAAGTCCGGCAACTCCGGCGGATACACCTCGCTGAACTTGACGCCGTTGGTCGCCGACAGCTTCAGGTTCGTCAAGCACCGGATTGCTGATCTTGCCGTACAAACCACTCACCTTGTTCTCGATGTCCTCCGCCGGACGAACGTAGGTGGACAGGGCGCGCGTCTTCTCCGCCAACTGATCCAGCATGGTGGCGTTGACGTCGTCGCCCACGCCGAAGGTGAAAATACGCGTGTTCGGCGGTGTTCCGGGCCGACGGTGTTCTTGAGGATCTTGTCGGCGTCGGTCTCGCCGATGGTCGGCTGACCATCGGTGAAGAATACCACCGTGAACGAACGCCCCTCATCCTTGCCGCTACGCAACTCCAAGGCCGAGGCCAGGGCGTCGTTGATGGCCGTGCCGCCGGTCGCCTCCAGCTCCTCCACCCACTTCTTGGCCCGGCCGACCTGCTCCGCGTTGGCCTCCAGCAGCTTGTCCTCGTAGCGATTGACCGTCGTGGCGAAGTTGATCAGGCCGAAGCGGTCCTTGGGTCCGAGGTTGTCCAGGCAGTATTTGAGCGCCTTGCGGGCCTGCTCCATCTTCGGACCACGCATGGAGCCGGAAGTATCCAGCACCAGCACCATATCGCGCGGCACCTGATATTCCTTGGAGATTTCGACCCGCGGCGTGATCAGCAGCGTGAAGTAGCCGTTCTCGCTGCTGAGGGGCCGATGCGTCAGGGCGGTCAGTCCCACGTCCTTGTCGCCGGTGGCGTAGAACAGTTGGAAGTCCTTGTCGAGCAGTCCCTGGTTCTTGTCGAAGGTGACGGTGACTTCCTTGTCATTGTTTCGTCTTGAGGGAGATGGCGTGAGTGGGACTGTAGACGTTGGTGACGTGGTGCTCCGACTTGATGGTCGCCGTGATGGAGAACTCTTCGAGGGTGCGGGTGGCCTTGCCGTCGGTCTTGAGCGGATAGACGTACTCGACGAGCTTGCCTTCTTTGCTGGCGACGGCGGTGAAGCTCAGGGCGACTTGCTGATCGCCTTTGGGTGGGATGGGGAAGACGCGCAGTCGCAGCAGGTTGTTGCCCATGTATTCGAGCAGTCCGGGGTCTTGGGTGCGTCGGACGATGGAGGTGTAGATGTCGCGTGGCTTTTTTGGCTTCGACGAGTTCGCCCTTGGTTTCCTTGCCGTCGACCCACATGGCGAAGCGGTTGACGGAGGCGCCTTTGGGTACGGGGAAGACGTAGGTGGCTTCGAGCTGTCGGTCGGTGTGATTGCGGAAGGTCTGCTCGACGCGGGTGACGGCAGACTTGATCGTCGATGGTGATGGTGACTTTGTGGTTGAGCATGGCCAGGGGCGGCAGGCTCTTGTCTTCGGGGATCAGCAGGCCGTGAGCGTGGACTGTTCCCTGCCGGCCAGTACGAAAACGGCCATAACCAGTACAGAGCGGCGCATGGCGAACCCTTTCTTGGAATGGATCGCAGGTTCCCCTCACTCCATTAGACGAATGGAAGGGCCGTTGGATTGCCTGAACCGCGAGCGGCCGACGACAGAGCTGGATGTTACCGGGCCGTTACATGGCGGATTGAGGCGAGACGACTCAGCTACGCAAGACGAGCAGAACGCGGATCGTGCCGGGTTTGGTCGGCTTGCGGCTGTCCAGGAACCGCTTGATCTCGGCGAGATCCGGGAGAGGGCCGAACTGGATTGTAAGCCAGGACAAGGGCGAGATGTTCGGGCAGCTTGGCGGCGGCTTACCCGCTCCGGGCCGCGGCGTCCCCCCCTGCCCTGCCAGGGTCTGGGCGACCTGCAGCGCGGTCAGGTCCGAGAGCGGCTTGCGCGGATCGGTGCCGAGCGGTCCCTTCGCGGCTGGTTCCGATGTCGTGGGATCGACGCCCAGGAGGGTGGACAATTCCTTGTGGTGTTCGGGTGTCATGCGCGTCAGCACCAGGCGATCGAACTGAGCATCCGTCCGGCTTGCGGGCCGCGATCTTCTTGTCCTCCGCGCCGATCCGCTGGACGAACTGAGCCAGTTCTTCCGGCGTGAGATTCTCCATATAGACGACATAATTCGTCTTCCATGGTCGGCATCTTGAGCCGATCCTGCGCTCGTTTCTCGATCAGCAGGCCGAGGTTCAGGGTCCGGGCGGCGGTCTGAACGTGCTCGAAGGCCTTCGTGCCATTTTGACACGGCAGCTCCAGCCGGAAGTTGGTGTCCTTTCTCAGTTCGGCGACAGAGTCTTCGCGAACGGCTTCCTGGTCGAGATCGTGCACCTTGAGCACGACGGGCAGGATAGCCTCGACCTCGCGGAACCGAAACATCTCCATGCGATCGGTGAGGATCGTTTCATCCTTCGGAGGAGGCGGAGGCACTTCCGGCGCGGCTTTGTCGGATTGCCGGTCGGCCCTTGGACGACTTCGGGGGCCTCGGCCACCGAGGGCTTATCAAGTTCGGGCGAGACGGCCGATGGATCTCGGTGACGAGGGAGTCCGCTCCTTGGCGACCGACCTTCGAGGGCGTCTTCTCCGGCACGTTCGGCGAGGACAGCGTGTCGGGTTCGTTGCTGGGCGAGGTCGGGCTTGAGCGAACGGCGTCAGGGAAGCGGCGAAGTAGAGATAAGAGGCGAGGCCCAGCAAGGCGAGTACGGCGGCGGCGGCTGCCCAGGCGGCCAGGGGGCCGATCCCAGAACGTGGACGACGCGAAGCCTGGCGGACCCGGCGCTGCGCCGGGCGTCAAGCGGCGCTCGACGATGGTGCGGAGGACTTCTCCCGTCAGATCGACCGGCAAATGGGGCGAAAGGCAGATGGCGAAGTGTAGCGAGCATCTTCGCTGGAGTTGCTGGAGCAGTTGACGGGCCTCCGGCGAGCGGCGCAGCAGCCGCGCGACGTGACGGCGCTGACGGGCGGTCAGTTCGCCATCGACGTAGGCGGTCAACAACTCGCGGTAACGATCGAGAAGCATGGACGCCGGTCCTTTCGCTCAGGACATCTACTCGGCCCGTTCACTCTTCTCCAGCAACTCGCGCAACTCCAGCCGAGCGCGGTGCAATCGGCTGCGGATGGTGCCGATGGGCACTTGCAAAATCTCGGCCATCGTCTCGTACTTCTGCCCTTCCATGTCCTTCATGACCAGCACCGCCCGGTGTTCCGGCGACAAGCCGGCTGAGCGCTTCGTGGATCCGGCGCCCCTGCTCGGCCTGCTCCAGGGCGTGGCCCGGCCGGCTCTCGTCGGAGGGGTCGAGCGGCTCGATGGCCGTGCTCGCCGTCTCGGCCCAGTCTCCATGCGGACCATGACCCGCTGTTTCCGCTTCAGGCTGATGGCCGTGTTGACGGCGATGCGGTACAGCCAGGTGAAAAACAGCGAGTCACCCTTGAAACCGTCGAGCGACTGATAGGCGTTGAGGAACGCCTCCTGCACCACGTCCTGAGCATCCTCGGCGTTATCGACCAGGCGATAAACGCTGTTGTACAGACGCTCCTGGTAGCGGCGTACCAACACCCCAAAGGCGGCCGTGTTGCCTTGCAGACAATCAGCGATGAGGCGTTGGTCGTCGGCGCTGACGGTTCCCTACCGCTCTTGGACGATGGCGGCGCCGCGGAAGTTCCCGAAAGGCGGATTCGCCGAGCCGACAGCCCCCTGTGCGGCCGACGGCGTATCCGGAGCGGGTCGCGCGCTATGGAAGAGATCGATACCCGAAGCCGAAGGCGAAGCGCTAGTCATGATGCCACATCTCGCTTGATCCTGTCAAAAGGAACTGGTGAAGTCCCAGCTTCTTGTCTTCCCAGGGACCGCCTGCGGAGTTATAGACGGGTAATCCGTGTCCTGTCGGCCACGATCGGTCAGGGAGGATGCGATGACGAGATGGACAAACGGTTCGCCGGAAAGGATGGGATCGACTTGTCGAGGCTCTCCTCGCTCGCCGTCGCCGCTCGCCATCGCCGTTTGCAGTGCCCGCCCCTACGCCGGCGGCTGGAACGACGGCAGCCGACTGGCCACCGTCGAATCCCTGGTCGATCAGCATACTTGGATCATCGATCGTTCTATCTTCGTCCAGGTGCCGCCAGCCTACGATGGCACTACCCCCCTGCCCTACGATCCCGCCGAGCCAGGCTTCTGCAGCACGGCACCCTCGACAAATTATTCATCGAGGGACACTATTACTCCGACAAATCGCCGGTTCCCGCCCTGCTGATGGCCGGCTGCTATCGAGTCTGTGCAAGTGGATGACCGGCTGGACCGCACGCACTCACCCGGATCAGTTCTGCCGGGCGATGACGCTGGCCTCTTCGGGACTGGCTTACGTCGTGGCCGTGCTGTGCATCTACCGTCTGGGCCGACCTCTGCGTTTGTCCCTGTCCGTGCGACTAGGTCCTGACCGCCAGTTTCGCCTTGGCCACGGTGGCCCTGCCCTACGTCCAGCACGTCAACAATCACATCCTCCTCCTCGGCGTGACGGCCGCGCTGGTTCTGGGCGTCGCGCGGTTAGTGGAAGACAAGAACGAGGGCCGGGTGTCGGGCTGGCGCTTCGCCGTCCTGGGCACGCTGGCGGGACTTGGGATACACGATCGATCTGGGCGTCGGTCCAGTGGTCCTGGTTTCGTACGTCGCTCTTCTGTCCTGAGTCTCTGCCGCCTCCCGTGGCCTGCGGAGCGGCGTCGGCTTCACCTGGTCCCCCTGTCATGTCTCTCTTCGTGCTGGGTGCCCTGCCCTGGCTGGTGCTGCATCATGCCCTCAACTACGCGATCGGCGGAACGTTCCAGCCGGCGAACGCGAACCCCGAGTATTTCTGCTGGCCAGGTTCGCCCTTCAGCGCTCGCAATCTTACCGGGAAGCTGGGTCCACGACGAGCCCGGGGTCGTTCCTCCTCTACGCCGCCAGCATGATGGCAGGCAAACGCGGCTTTCTGGGCCACAACCTGCCTCTGTTCCTGGCCCTGCCGGCGCTGGTCGTTCTCTTGCGGCGTCACCGCGAATGTCGGCGCGAAGTGCTCTGGGCCGTGGGATGCTGTGCGGGCACCTGGCTGCTGTACGCCGCTACGTCGAATAATTCTTCGGGACAGTGCTGCTCCATCCGCTGGTTCGTGCCGCTGCTGGCTCCGGCCTATTACGTCCTGGCCCTGTTCTTGCAGCGCTATCCGCGATACCGCATGGATTTCCTCGTTCTCAGTGCCTGGGGAGTGCTTCTCGTCCTGTTGATGCGAGATGGACCTTGGCTGACGCACATGGTTCCCTTCTTCTGGCCGATCCAGGCCGCCGCCCTGGGCAGTTGGGCGTTGTGTTCTTACCTGCGCCGCCGAGTTGCGCGGACAGGCTCGCCTTGGCCTCATCCTCTTGCGGCCTCTACGCGACATCCGTATACTAATGAGTATGCCAAGAATCTCTCTCCAGGAGCGGCGGCCTCTCGTTATGGATAACAGCACCATCGTCATCCGCGGCGCCCGCGAACACAACCTCCGCAACGTCAACCTCGACCTGCCCGCGCAACCAGCTCATCGTCTTCACCGGCGTCAGCGGCTCCGGCAAAAGTCTCGCTGGCCTTCGACACGCTCTACGCCGAGGGCCAGCGGCGCTACGTCGAGTCGCTGTCCAGCTACGCCCGGCAGTTCCTCGGCCAGCTGCAAAAGCCCGACGTCGATTACCTCGCCGGCCTGTCGCCGGCCATCAGCATCCAGCAGAAGGCCGCCGGCCGCAACCCGCGCTCGACCGTCGGCACCATCACCGAGATCTACGACTACCTGCGCGTCCTCTACGCCCGCATCGGCCAGGGCCACTGCCCCGTCTGCGGCCGGCCCATCACCGCCCAGACGCGCGAGCAGATCCTCGCCCGCATCCTCGCCCTGCCGGAGGGCACGCGCTTCCTCGTCCTCGCCCCGGTCGTGCGCGGCCAGAAGGGCGAGTACAAGGATCTGTTCGCCGACATGCTCAAGCGCGGCTTCGTCCGCGCCCGCGTCGATGGCCAGGTCGTGCGCCTGACCGACGACCTCAAGCTCGACCGCCGCATCAAGCACAACATCGAGATCGTCATCGACCGGCTGAAGAACGACGCCGGCGGTCGCGGCCGCGGCTGGCCGAGGCGGTCGAGCAGGCGCTGGCGCTGGCGCGAAGGGCGCTCATCATCGTCCGTCGAAGCGGCGAGCCGGCGAGCCCGAGCAGGACGGCGAGCAAGCCCCCGGATTGACGCGGCGCGAGGACATCCTCTTCTCCGCCCACTACGCCTGCACGCACTGCGACAGGAGCTACGAGCCGCCCAGCCCGCAGCTGTTCAGCTTCAACAGCCCGCACGGCATGTGCCCCGATTGCGACGGCCTGGGCACGCGCTACACCTTCGACCCGGACCTGCTCATCCCCGACCCGTCGCTCAGCTTCTACGAGGGCGCGATCCCGCTCGTCGGCACGCTGCGCGGCATGGGCCGCTGGCGGCGGCACATCTACGAGGGCGTGGCCCAGACGCTCGGCATCGACCTGAAGACGCCCTGGCAGAGCCTGCCGCGGCGAGCAGCGCGAGCTGCTGCTGTACGGCAGCGGCGACCGGCACATCACCTACGAATGGAAGCAGCGCGGCGGCGGCGTGTGGAAGCACGGCGGCAAGTGGGAGGGCATCGTCCCGCAGCTGCTGAGCAGCTTCAAGAAGACGGCCGCCGGGCCGCGGCGCATGCAGCTGGAAAAGTACATGCGCGTCGTGCGCTGTCCCGACCTGCCAGGGCCAGCGGCTCAACCCCCAGGCCCGCGCCGTCCGCGTCGGCGGCAAGACGCTCGTCGAAGTCTGCGCCCTGCCCGTCGGCGACCTGGCCGCCTGGCTCGATCCGGAGACCGGCGAGCTGGAAAAGAGCCTGACGCCGCTGCAGCACGACCATCGCCGGCGAGGTGCTGAAGGAGATTGCGCGGCCGGGTCGGCTTCCTGCTCAACGTCGGTCTGCACTACCTCACGCTCGACCGCGGCGCCCCGACGCTCTCCGGCGGCGAGGCCCAGCGCATCCGCCTGGCCGGGCAGATCGGCTGCGGCCTGGTCGGCGTCCTCTACATCCTCGACGAGCCGAGCATCGGCCTGCACCCGCGCGACAACGAGCGGCTGCTGCACAGCCTGCGAGCGCCTGCGCGACATGGGCAACACCGTCGTCGTCGTCGAGCACGACGAGGACACCATGCGGGCCGCCGACTACCTCGTCGATTTCGGCCCCGGCCCCGGCGTGCGCGGCGGCGAGGTCGTCGCCGCCGGCACCTACGCCGAGGTCGTCGCCAACGCCGGCAGCCTCACCGGCCAATACCTCTCCGGCCGCCAGCAGATCGCCGTCCCCGCAGCAGCGCCGGCCGCGCAACGGACAAGCAGCTGCGCATCGTCGGCGCCCGCCACCACAACCTGAAGAACATCACGGTCGAGATCCCGCTCGGCCTGTTCGTCTGCGTCACCGGCGTCAGCGGCTCGGGCAAAAGTCTCGCTCATCAACGACATCCTCAAGCAAGGGCTGCGGCAGCGCTGACCAGCCCGGAGCGCAGCGACGGGCAACGGCGACGAGGAGGACGAAGCGGTCAACGGCAAGAGCATCCCGGTCGGCGAGCACGACCGCATCACCGGCACCGAGAACATCGACAAGGTCATCGACATCGACCAGTCGCCCATCGGCCGCACGCCGCGCTCCAACCCGGCGACCTACATCAAGGTCTTCGACGAGATCCGCGCCCTGTTCGCCGAGATGCCCGAGGCGAAGGTGCGCGGCTACCAGCCGGGCCGGTTCAGCTTCAACAAGCCGGGCGGCCGCTGCGAGGCGTGCGAGGGCAACGGCTCGAACCGCCTGGAGATGGACTTCCTCGCCGACGTGTGGGTGACGTGCCCGGTCTGCGAGGGCCGCCGCTTCAACCGCGAGACGCTGCAAGTCCGCTTCAAGGGCAAGAACATCCACGACGTCCTGGAAATGGACGTGCAGGAAGCGCTGGAGCACTTCACAGAACGTGCCGAAGGTCCGCGCCATGCTGCAGACGCTGCACGACGTCGGCCTCGATTACATCAAGCTCGGCCAGCCGTCGCCGACGCTGTCCGGCGGCGAGGCCCAGCGCATCAAGCTGGCCCGCGAGCTGTGCCGGCGCGGCACCGGGCGGACGCTGTACATCCTCGACGAGCCGACCACCGGCCTGCACTTCGACGACATCCAGAAGCTGCTGCAAGTGCTGCACGGCTTCGTCGAGGCGGGCAACACCGTCGTCGTCATCGAGCACAACCTGGACGTGATCAAGACGGCCGACTGGATCATCGACCTCGGCCCGGAGGGCGGCAGCGGCGGCGGCGAGATCGTCGTCGCCGGCACGCCGGAAGAGGTGGCGGCCTGCGAAGCGTCGCTACACCGGCCAGGCGCTTCGCCCAGTCCTGCGAGCCGCGGCTCGCAACGAACGGCCGCAAGCGGAACGCGGGCTAGACGCAAGCCGAAAGCCGACAGTCACGAGCCAATCGATGCACCTGACCGTGCAAGGCGCCCAGCAGCACAACCTCAAGAACATCTGACGGTCGAGCTGCCGCGCGAGCAGATGACGCGTCTGCTGCGGGCCGAGCGGCTCGGGCAAGAGCTCGCTGGCCCTGGACACGATCTATGCCGAGGGGCAGCGGCGCTACATCGAATCGCTGTCGGCCTACGCCCGGCAGTTCCTCGGCCAGATGCAGAAGCCGAAGGTCGAGCACGTCAGCGGCCTGTCGCCGGCCATCAGCATCGAGCAGAAGACGACCAGCAAAAGCCCGCGCTCGACCGTCGGCACCGTCACCGAGGTCTACGACTACCTGCGCATCCTCTACGCCCGCCTGGGCCAGCCGTACTGCCCGGCCTGCCACATCCCCATCGGCACGCAGACGGCCGACGAGATCATCGAGCAAGATCCTGTCCCTGCCCGAAGGGACGCAAGCTGTACCTGATGGCCCCGCTGGAGCGGCGCGGGCAGGAGAAGTACGAGGCGCTGTTCGACGAGGTCCGCCGCAGCGGCTTCGTCCGCATGCGCGTCGATGGCCAGCTCGTACAACGTCGAGGAGCCGCCGGCCATCGACCACCGCCGCAAGCACCACGTCGAGGTCGTGGTCGATCGCGTCGTGGTGCGCGGCCAACCAGCGGACGCGCATCGCCGATGCCGTGGAGGCGTGCCTCGACCTGGGCCGCGGCGTCCTGCACGTCGCCCATGTCGAGGACGGCAAGCCCGAGCCGGACTGGCGCGTCGAGCGCTACAGCCAGCACTTCGCCTGCGACCGCTGCGGCCGCAGCTTCGAGCCGCTCAACCCGCATCATTTTTCGTTCAACAGCCCGCTCGGCTGGTGTCCGACGTGCGAGGGGCTGGGCGTGCAGCAGGGCGCCAACCCTGCCCTGCTCATCCGCGATCCGCGCCGCTCGCTGCGCGACGGCGCCCTGGCCGCCTGGCCCGACCTGACGCGAAGCCAGCTCCTTCCTGCGCTTCGCCGAGGCGCTGGCGCGGCACGCCGGCTTCTCGCTGGACACGCCGTTCGAGGAGCTGACGCCGGCCCAGCAGCACGCCATCCTGCACGGCACCGGCGAGGCGTGGATCGCGCTCGACTCGCGCCGCGACGAGGAAGGACGCGACAGACACCGCGACGGCGTCCGCTTCCAGTACAAGGGACTGTTCCCGGCCATCGACGAGGCGGCGCGCGTCAGCCCCGCCTACCGCCAGCGGCTCGACCACCTGGTCAGCGAGGTCGCCTGCTCGCACCTGCCGCGGCTCGCGGCTGCGCGACGATGCCGCCGCCTGCCGTCTGCCTTCGGGGCCGACCGCCCTGCCCTGACGCCGGGCGAACTGTGCGCCCTGCCGCTCGGCGAAACGCTCGCTCTGTTCAAGACGCTGCAACTGACGACGGCCCAGCAGCAGGTGGCCGGCGAACTGCTGCGCGAGGTCCGCAACCGCCTGCAATTCCTGGTCGATGTCGGCCTCGATTACCTGACGCTGTCGCCGGCCGGCGCCGACGCTGTCCGGCGGCGAGTCGCAGCGCATCCGCCTGGCCAGCCAGATCGGCAGCGGCCTGACCGGCGTGCTGTACGTGCTCGACGAGCCGACCATCGGCCTGCACCCGCGCGACAATCGCCGGCTGCTCACGGCCCTGCACCACCTGCGCGACCTGGGCAACACGCTGGTCCTGGTCGAACACGACCGCGAGGTGATCGGCGCGGCCGACTACCTGCTCGACTTCGGCCCCGGCGCCGGCGACCGCGGCGGCGACATCACCGCTCGCGGCACCGCCAAGCAGGTGCTGCGCAGCAAGGCGTCGCTGACCGGACAATATCTCTCCGGCAAGAAGTCGATCCCCGTGCCGACCAATCGGCGACTACGAAGCGATGGTTCCGCGGATCGCGCTCTTCCCTGCCACCTCGTCAGCCGTGTCACCTTGTCGCCTTGTCACGGTCAAGGGGCGCGCGGCAGAACAACCTGCAAAACATCGACGTGGCCTTTCCGCTCGGCGCGTTCGTCGCCGTCACCGGCGTCAGCGGCTCGGGCAAAAGTCTCGCTGGTCAACGAGGTGCTGTACCACGACGCTGGCCCGCCGGCTGCACCGCGCCCGCACCGCCGGCGGCGGCCCACGACGACATCCTCGGCCTGGAGCAGATCGACAAGGTCATCAACGTCGATCAGGATCCCATCGGCAACACGCCGTCGTCGAACCCGGCCACCTACACCGGCGTCTTCGACCTGATCCGCCAGCTGTTCGCCCAGCTGCCCGAGTCGAAGGTGCGCGGCTACCAGCCGCAGCGCTTCAGCTTCAACAAGCCGGGCGGCCGCTGCGAGGCGTGCGAGGGCAACGGCCAGAAGAAGATCGAGATGCACTTCCTGCCCGACGTGTGGGTCGAGTGCGACGTCTGCCACGGCCAGCGCTACAACCCCGAGACGCTGGCCGTGCGCTACAAGGGCCATTCCATCGCCGACGTGCTGACGCATGCGCGTCCACGAGGCCCTGGAACTGTTCGGCAACATGCCCGAAGATCCGCCGTGTCCTGCAAACGCTGGCCGACGTGGGCCTCGATTACCTGTCGCTGGGCCAGGCCGCGCCGACGCTGTCCGGCGGCGAGGCCCAGCGCGTCAAGCTGGCCGCCGAGCTGGCCCGGCCCAGCACCGGCCGGACGCTCTACATCCTCGACGAGCCGACGACCGGCCTGCACTTCGACGACATCCACAAGCTGCTCGAAGTGCTCAATCGCCTGGTGGACCTGGGCAACACGGTCATCGTGGTCGAGCACAACCTGGACGTCATCAAGACGGCCGACTGGGTCATCGACCTCGGCCCGGAGGCCGGCTCCGGCCGGCGGCCGCGTCGTCGTCGCAGGGCACGCCGGAGGAAGTGGCCGCAGGCGTCCGCCGGCTCAGTCACACCGGCGCCGCCCTGGCCCCGGTGCTGGAGGCCGGGCCGCACGTCGAGCGGCCGCGCTACGACCCGAACGCCGCCGAGGCGCCGCAGGCCGGACGACGTGGAACTGGAGGCGGTCGGCAAGGACGCGGCCATGCCGTGGGAGACGGACGGCCGGCGCTGGCACACCGTCGAGCGCGTCACCAACGAGGGCAAGCCGTGCCGCTGGGAGGGCCACATCCTCGACTGGATCGACGAGCGCATCCACGAGCTGGGCGACTTCGGCGACGACGGACTGGAACCAGCGCAGCGTGGTCGAGATCGCCGCGCCCGACGCGGACGCCAGGGCTGGTTCCTGCACGCCATGACCGGCCAGGAATGGCTGCTGCGGCTGGTCTTCCGCGTCGAGAAGAACGCCTTCAAGGACGCCGATCTGGTGCGCCGCCTGGGCATCCGGCCGCTGAACGAGACGCCGGGCCTGGAGGTCTACGGCAACGAGCGAGCGCGTCTGGGTGACGAACCACAAGGGGCCGTGGCAGTCGGTGACGGTGCTGGCGCATCGGCTGAGCGAGATCGACACGCCGGCCTTCCGCGCCTTCTCGGCCGAGGCGGCCGCGTCGTTCCACGACAACCTGCAAGCGGCTGCAGACGAAGCCGGAAGACGTGATGCCGTGGAAGGTCAACGGCGAGCGCTGGCACCTGGGCGACAAGGGCTTCCCGCCCGGCAAGAAGGTGCGCTGGGACCGGGCGCTGTTGCCGCGGCTGCTGCAACTGGTGCGCGAGGTCGAGCCGGGCCTGCGAAGTGCGCTGGGACGCGCGCGACGCCATCACGCTGCGCGTGCCCGGCGTCAGCCGGGCCTGGGCGCAGTGGCGGACCAAGAAAGCGGCGTCCTGGACTGCCATTTCCTCGGCAAGAAGGGGCAGTTCAACCTGAGCCAGATCGAGGATCTCGGCATGGCGCCGAACATCGGCACCAGCGCAAGGACGGCGATCTGCTGTATCTGCATTTCCAGAAGATGGATCCGGGGCAGGCGGCGCGGTTGAAGGAGTTGCTGGCGGAACACCTGCGCGGCTTCCGAGAAGTGTTTGCGAAATCTCCCTGACGATATGGTCTCGGGAGGCGGGCGAATGGTCCTTACTTCGGCAAGGACCACACACGCAACGTCGCGTCATCGCCGGAGGAAACAGCCTGTGTACCGTCCGGCGCGAACGCCGCCGTCCACAGCGGTTGCCGATGCCCCTTGAAACATTCGAGCTGCCGCCCGGTGCGGACGTTCCAGATCCGCAGGGTCAGGTCGAAGCCGGCCGACAAGCGCACCGCCCATCCGGCGCGAAGGCGACGCTCCATATCGAATTGGTGTGTCCCACGAACGTGCGGACTTGCCGGCCGCTGTCGATGTCCCACAGGCGCATCGTCCGGTCCCAGCTGCCGGTCAGCAGGGATTGCCCGTCCGGCGAGACGGCCACGCTGACGAGGCCTTGCTGGTGGCCGGTGAAAACGCGGACACGCCGTCCGGTGCTCAGATCCCACAGACAGGCCGTGCCATCCGCACTGCCGGAGACCGCATGGCCCCCCGCCGGACAGAACGCCACGCTGTAAACGCGGTCGGCGTGTCCTGCCAAGCGGCGCAGCTCTCGGCCGGTTCGAACGTCCCACAATCGCACCGTGCGATCATCGCCGCCCGTCAAGACGTGTCGCCCATCCCGCGACAAGGCGACCGCATTCACGTCGCCGGCGTGCCCCTCGAAACGACGTACCTCCAGCCCGCGTAGCACGTCCCACAGCCGCACCGTCCGATCGTAGCTGGCCGACAGTGCCTGCGAACCATCGGCGTTGAACACCACGCAGCGCACCAGCGACGTATGACCCCGCAACTGCAGCAGCTCCTGACCCGTGGTCACGCTCCACAGTCGGATTGTTCGGTCCTGACTGCCGGACAGGACATGCCGGCCATTCGGTGAAAAGACCACCGACATCACTCGTTCGGTGTGCCCTTTCATTTCCCGCAGGGGATCGCCCCTTGGGGCCGGGCGGGTGGCAGGCGGTGCATCCCCGCCTCCGAGCGCCGCAAGAGTTACCGCGAGCAACAGGCATAGGGATGCGAACGCTTGTCCTTGGAAAAATCCGTCCCTGGTATGACGAATTGCGAAATCGTATGATGACGCTGGCAGCGGGGCAGCGACAACGGGAAAAAGGGAGACGAACATGCGGTTGGCGGTAAGCTCGGCGCTGGCGTGGCTCGGTCTGTTCGCCGGTTCGGCCGCGGCACATTTCCACATGCTGTTGCCTCAAACCGCCACGGCGAAGAAGGGCGAAATCGTCGTTTTCACCTACCAATGGGGCCATCCCTTCGAGCATCAACTGTTCGACGCTCCCCAACCCCTGAGCCTAACCGTTCGCGCCCCGATGGCAAGAAAAGCCGATTTGACGGATCATTTGCAGAAGGCCAAGCGTCAGTCGGGGTCGAAGGAGGTGGTGGTCTATCAGTTGCGTTTCCATCCCGACCAGCGCGGCGATTACGGGTTCGTGCTCCAGACGCCGCCGATCTGGATGGAGGAGGACGGCGAGTATCTGCAAGACACGGTCAAAGTGGTGCTGCACGTCCAGGCGCAGAAAGGCTGGGACGCCGCGGAGCGGAAGGATTTCGATTTTATGCCGCTGACGCGGCCTTACGGACTGCGGCCGGGCATGGTTTTTCAGGCCCAACTTCAGGGACAGGAGAAGGAACGCGGCGGCGTGTCGGATTCCCTTGTGGAAATCGAGCACTACAATCCCCGCCCTCCCGCGAAACTGCCGCCGGACGAGCACATCACGCCGCACGGTCAAGACCGACCCCAACGGCATCGTGACGACGACACTGACGGAGGCGGGCTGGTGGTGCCTGACTGCCGCCCGTCCGGCAGGTCAGCGGATGCGCGACGGCAAGAGTTATCCGGTGCGGCAGCGCTGCACCTTGTGGGTCTTCGTGGACGAACCGGCGCGGAGCGAGTGAGCCGAGGGACGACATGGGTACGATGCCGATTTCCTTGTCGCTGCCCTGGGCGATGCACATCTCCGACGGGGTGCTGAGCGTTCCCTGGTTGGTCGGCGGTTTCGTGCTCTCGGGGTTGCTCGTCCTGCTGGCCGCGTACCGCGTGCGCGACGAGGAGGTTCCCCGCATCGCCCTGCTCAGCGCGGCGTTCTTTGTCGCCTCGCTTCTGCACATCCGCCTGGGACCGACGAGCGTACACTTGCTGCTCAATGGCCTGGTCGGCGTCGTGCTCGGCCGACGGGCGCCGCTCGCCATCCTGATCGGCCTCGGTCCTGCAAGCGGTGCTCCTGGGCCACGGCGGGTTCACGACCATCGGCGTCAACGCCGCGATTCAGACACTGCCCGCGCTGCTCGCCGGATGGATGTATGCCGTGCTGTCCCATCTGCCCTGGATACGGCGGGCGAAGACCTCTCTCCTCTGGCCGCTCGGCTGCGTCATCGGCATGACCTCCGTGCTGGCGACATTGCTTCTGGCCGCCGTTGTCTTGCTGTGGGGCGGCGCGGAGGACTGGCATCAAATTGTTTGGCTGGTGTTTTACGCTCATTTACCCATCGTCGGAATCGAGGGCGTCGTGCTCGGCTTCACGGTCAGCTTTCTGGCACGGGTGAAACCGGACATGCTCGACAGGAGGGTGGAGGGTGGAGGGTGGAGGGTGGAGGGTGAAGTGGTCCCTCCACCCTCCACCCTCCACCCTCCACCTCTGCTGCTGCTGGCCATACTCAGCACCCTACTCGCCGCCAATCCCGCGCAGGCGCATCGTCTCGATGCCGGCTATTTCGTGTTGCCCGATCGCCAGGTGCGCATCGAAAGTTGGTTCGATCTGGGCGGTATCCCTCATGGGGCGAAAGTCCAGGTGTTTCGGCCCAGTCGGGAGTTGCTCGCGGAAGGCCAGCTCGACGCGAACGGCTACTTCGTTTTTCATTTCACCGAGGCCGAGCCGCTGGAGGTGATCGTTTCGGCCGGCGCGGGACATCGCAAAACTTTTGTCATCCCACGAGAGGAGCTTGAACAAACCCACGACCCGACGGTCACTCCCGAGGCCGTGCCCGCAGGTGGAGCAAAGGAGTCCTTCCGTCCGGCAGGCTCGGAGGCGGCGTGGCGCGAGCGGAGCAAGGACGCTTTACTCGGTATCACCTTTTTGTTGGCGCTGGCGGCGTTCGTCCTCGGCTGGCGCAATGGCCGTAAACTAAAATCCATTCGGCAGACTGACGATCCGGAACCGATGGATCGTCCCACCGAACAACCTTCACCCCCCCTGCCCTAAGAGCAAGTCCCTGTTTCGCCGCGCCGCGCAGCGGAGCGCGGGGTGCTCTCGCGCTCCGCTGCGCGGCGCGGCTAAACGAGAAGGATGTGGTTGGATAAGCGCAAACTCTTACTTGTATCTGGCGCGGCTTGCGGTAATCTCAAGGAGCGCCCGCCAGGGGACGACCAACTGTTTCCAGCCATCGAGAGGACCGCCATGAGTCAACACCATCGCGGGATCACCCGCCGCCACTTCGTCCAAGGGGCCGCTGCCACGGCCCTGTCCCTCCCGCTCATCAAGCCCGCCTCCGCCCTCGCCGCGGACAAGAAGGAGACTCCTCCCAGCGAACGCATCACGCTGGGGTTCATCGGCGTCGGCACCCAGAATCGCGGTCATCTCGGCCATTTCCTCGGCCAGGGCGACGTGCAGATTGTCGCCGTCTGCGACGTGGACACCACCCGGCGCGAGGACGCGCAGAAGACCGTGGAAAAGCGCTACGCCGACAGGCAGAAGAGTGGCCAGTACAAGGGCTGCGAAGGCTACAATGACTTCCGCGAGCTGCTGGCGCGCAAGGACATCGACGCCGTGGTCATCGCCACGCCGGACCACTGGCACGCCATCCCCGCCATCGAAGCGTGCAAGGCCGGCATGGATGTCTACTGTGAAAAGCCGCTGTCGCTGACCATTCACGAGGCGAAGACCATGCGCGATGCCGCGCGCAAATACGAGCGTGTCTTCCAGACCGGCAGTCAGCAGCGTTCGAGCAAGGAGTTTCGCCTGGCCTGCCAACTGGTGCGCAGCGGGCGTATCGGCACGTTGAAAGCCGTCTACGTCAACGTCGGCGGTCCCAGCCGACCCTGCGATCTGCCCGAGGAGAAGGCGGAACCCGGCCTCGACTGGGACCGCTGGCTGGGGCCGGCGCCGATGCGGCCGTACAACTCGGTCCTCAGCCCGCGCGGCGTTCACAAGCACTTCCCCAACTGGCGCAACTACCGCGAATACTCCGGCGGCATGATGACCGACTGGGGAGCACATCACTTCGACATCGCCCAGTGGGGACTCGGCATGGACGGCAGCGGTCCCGTCGAGATCATCCCACCGGACGATCCCAAGGCGCAGAAGGGCCTCAAGTACGTCTACGATAATGGCGTCGTGGTCCTCCATGCCGAGCAGTACGAACCGGGCAAGAAGGTGAACGGTCTCGCCTTCGTCGGCAGCGAGGGCAAGGTATTCGTCAACCGCGGCTACCTCGCCAGTGATCCGGCCGACATTATCAAGCAACCGCTTGGCGTCCACGACGTCCGGCTGTACCAATCGCCGGGCCACCAGCGCAACTGGATTGAGTGCGTCCGCGCGCGTCGCCGGCCCATCGCCGACGTGGAGATCGGCGCCCGCTCGGTGACGGTCTGCCACCTGGGCAACCTGGCATACTGGAACCATCGCAAGCTGCGCTGGGATCCGCAGCACTGGCAGTTCGTTGGCGATGTCGAGGCCAACAAGTGGCTCGACCGCGAACACCGCGATCCCTGGAAACTGCCAGCGATCTGAACGACTGTTCTCACCGACCGACCGCACCCAAGCAAAGGAGCGAAACAATCATGGCCCGTTCCAGTCCGAAGACGATGCGCAAGCGCCGGCGCATCCGCAACAAACGACTGCGACATCTGAAGCCGACAAGAAAGGGATGGAAAATCTTGTGAACCGCCGGGGTGGCCGTCAGGTCTCCCCGGCTCGGAGTGATGGAACCAAGCCGGTGACGACGGTCACCGGCTTGGTTCGTTTCCGGGACGGACGGCCGCAAGTCGCTCGTCTGGCGGCGTTGACAAGAAGGTCGATCGGTGGTAATTTCGAGTCAAGCTCGCATTTATTCTGGCGATAGAGACCATGCCGCAGGATTTGACGACTAACCACGAAACCGAGATTCTGGACGAGTGCCAGAAGGCCATCGGTTATCAGTTTCGCCAGCCAGAGTTGCTCCGCGCTTCCCTCACGCACGCCTCGGGAGCCAATACGCGCCTAGCGTCCAATGAGCGCATGGAGTTCCTCGGCGACTCGGTGCTTGGCCTGGTAACCTGCGAGCAGCTGTATCTGCGATTCCCCGACTATCAGGAAGGCGACCTGACCAAGATCAAGTCGGTGGTGGTCAGCCGCCGTACCTGCGCACGTTTCAGCAAGGTTCTGGACCTGGGAGCGTTCATCTTCCTGGGCAAAGGCATGAACCACCTGCACTCGTCGGCGGTGCCGTCGAGCATGTTGGCCGACGTGTACGAATCGCTGGTGGCGGCGATCTATCTCGACGGCGGCCTGGAGGCGGCACGGACGTTCATCCTCAAGCAGCTCGGACCCGAGATCGAGGAAGTGGCCGAGAGCGCTCACGGCGGCAACTTCAAGTCGTTGTTGCAGCAGGTGGCCCAGCGCGAGTTCAACGCCACGCCGCTATACGTCCTTCTCGACGAGAAGGGTCCCGATCACGGCAAATGCTTCAAGATCGCCGCCGTCATCGGCCGGCACACCTACGCCGGTGCCTGGGGCCGCAACAAGAAGGAAGCCGAGCAGCGAGCCGCCATGAACGCGCTGGCCCAGGTCAACGGCGATCCCCTGCCGTACGAGCACGATTAGGGCTGCTCCACCATGCCCATGCCCTCCTACCCCGTTCGCTGCTCCACCTCCGGCTGTTTGGAATTGGCCGTCTACAAGATCGCCGCGCGCTGGAGCGACGGCGCAACCGAGGAGCTGAAGACCTATGCTTTGAGCTGCTCGACGTGCCTGGCCGCTTCGTTCCGCCACAGTCGCCTCAAGCAAGCGGCCTGTCGTCTCGCTCCCGGTGAGACGCTGGACACGCCGGGCATTTACGAACTCGTTCGCGGACGCCGTGATCCGCAGCTCGTGCGCCGCCCCGACCTCGAACAGCCATTGCTATCCGAATGAATCATCAGCCCGGAGCACGAGCGACGGGTGGAAACATCCGTCGCTCGCGCTCCGGGCTTATCGGCAAACCTTCGTACTTTCTCAAAACCCCGACACCTTGCCATTGATGCGTCGGTCCTCGGCGCCGACGTATTGGCCCGTCTTCGGATCGAGCCAGATCGAATGAGCGTCGCCCTGGCGCGTGCCGCGGACGGAGTGCCCCATCGCTTCGAGGCACTGCACGGACTTGCCGTACTCGTCGGTCCCCTCGAACGAGGCCGTGTCGGGGAACCACGGGTGATGTAGGCGCGGCGCGTCCACGGCGGCACGGATGTCCATGTCATAGTCGATGACGTTGACGATCACACACAGCACCGTGTTGATGATGGTACGGCTGCCGGGGCTGCCGGTGACCAGGACGACCTTGCCGTTCTTCGTCACGATGGTCGGCGTCTGCGATGACAACATGCGTTTGCCCGGAGCGACCTGGTTCGCCTCCGTGCCGATGCCCCCGGAGCGCGTCGTCTCGCCGGGGAACCAGTTGAAGTCCATCATCTCGTTGTTGAGCAGGAAGCCGGCCCCCGGAACCACGATGCGCGAACCGTAGCTGCGTTCGAGCGTGTAGGTGTTGGCAACCGCCATGCCGTCGCCGTCGAGGACGCTGAAGTGGGTCGTACTGTCGCCCTCGCCCTTAAGGGGAATGTCGCGGGCCAGGTCGGCGCTGGGGGTGGCCTTGCAGCGGTCAATGGAGCAAGCCAGCTTGCGGGCGTAGTCCTTGCTGGTCAGGAAGTCGGGGATCGTGACAAAGTCGCTGTCGCCCAGGTAGCGGGCGCGGTCGCAGTAGGCGCGGCGCATGGTCTCGATCATCAGGTGCAGCGTCTCGGCGGAGAAGCGGCCGTGCCGGCGCAGGTCGAAGTTCTCCAGCACGTTGAGCATCTCGACCAGGCAGGTTCCGCCCGAACTGGGCGGCGGAGGACCATACACGTCATAACTCCGGTACGTCCCGTGAACCGGCTTGCGTTCCTTGGCCTGGTAAGCGGCCAGGTCCGCCGTGGTGATCAGACCGCCGCCGCGCCGCATCTCAGCCGCCACTAACTCGGCGACCGCTCCCTTGTAGAAACCGTCCGGGCCGTGCTCGGCGACCAGTCGCAGGGTCTTCGCCAGATCCTTCTGCACCAGCCGATCGCCGGCCTGCCAGGTCGTATTGCCGCCATCCTTGCCCAGGACGCGCCGCAACTCGGGGAACTCCGGCGAACTGCCGACGATCCAGTTCAGCGAGCCGGCCAGCGGTTGATCGATGACAAAGCCTTCCTCGGCGAGCTTGACGGCCGGCGTCACCACGTCTTTCCAGGGCAGCTTGCCGAAGCGAGTATGGGCCAGGGCCAGGCCGCGCACCGTGCCGGGCACACCGACGGCCTTGTGGCTGTACCAGCTGTCCTTCTGGGTGAACATGGTCTTGCCGGCGGTCAGCGGCGCTTTCTCGCGGTAATCGATGAGGACAGGTTCGGCCTTGCCGCTTGGATAAATGAGCATGAAGCCGCCGCCGCCGATGTTGCCGGCCGCCGGATAGGTAACGGCCATCGCAAAGGCCGTCGCCACCGCCGCGTCCACCGCGTTGCCGCCCTGGCGTAGAATGGCGCATCCGGTGTCCGCTCCAGGCGGTGAAACCGCTACCACTATCCCATGCCTCTGCGGCGTTTCCGCTTCCGCACTGTGAACGGGATAGCTCGTGGTCCCCGCACAGACGAGCAAGGACAGGCTCCAGGAGAGCAGGGAGCGAGCGTGGCGACAAACGGGGGAAGACCCGAACATGGACATTTCCTCAAGGCAAGGACGGCAGTATGGAGGAACGATGGCGAGGGCGGCTTGTTGCTACTGACATCGTATCGGTCTCGTCAATCGATTCAGGGAATTCGCCAGCCTCCAGCGAAGACGGCAACTCCGCTTGCCGGTTGCGACGAGACTTACATGCGTACCGCGCTCGGCGTCCGTCCAGACAAGGGGGCATGAGGAGAGACCCCGGATCGCATCGGCAACGAGCAGACGCTTGCAAAACGCGCGCGGCGGCCTGACAATCACAATCCCTGGCTCCCGTCCGTATCCGCGACAACAGAACAAAGGTGGTCTGTCATGAAACAACGGCGTATGTGGTGGTTTAGCGTGGGATGCTTCGCGCTGGGCGTGCTCGCGGGAGGTTGGTTCCTACGGCCGACGGCTGCGCCGGTGCTTGCACAAGCCTCGGTCGAAAAGCCAGCCGCGCCTCGCGCGGCGCCGCCGGACGACGGCAAACTGCGCATCCTGTGTTTTGGCGCACACCCCGACGACTGCGAGTTGCAAGCGGGCGGTGTGACCGCGATGTGGGCGGCGCAGGGACATCACGTCAAGTTCGTCTCCGTGACCAACGGCGACATCGGCCACTGGCGCGAGGCCGGCGGCCCGCTGGCCCGCCGGCGCACCGCCGAGGTCGAGCGGGCCGCCCGCATCCTCGGCATCGCCACGCAAGTGCTTGACATCCACGACGGCGAACTGCTGCCCACCCTGGAGAATCGCCGCACGCTCACCCGTCTCATCCGCCAGTGGAAGGCCGATGTCGTCATGAGCCATCGGCCCAACGACTACCACCCCGATCACCGTTACACCGGCATTCTGGTGCAGGATTCGGCGTACATGGTCACCGTACCGTTTTTCTGTCCCGATACGCCCATCCTGAAGAACAATCCCGTCTACCTCTTCTATCCCGATCGCTTTCGGAAACCGAACCCGTTCCAGCCCGACATCGCCGTGGACATTGATGTAGTGATCGATCGGAAACTCGACGCCCTCGACACGCTCGTGTCGCAGTTCTACGAGGGCGGCGCCAACGGCTCCGCCGATCTGCTGCCGAGCGAACCGACCAAGCAGCAGGACCGCCGCCGTCGGGTGCGCGAGGCCCACGCCGCGCGCTTCCGCGACGTCGCGGGGCGCTATCGGACCAAGTTGGCCGACTGGTACGGCAAGGACCGGGCGAGCAAGGTGCGGCACGCCGAGGCGTTCGAGATCTGCGAGTACGGACGCCGGCCGAATCGAGAGGAATTGGCCCAACTTTTTCCGTTCTTCGAGAAAAAGGAATGAGGCGGAACAGGGATGGAACCATTTCGCGTCTCCGGGTACAGTCTGGGGTTGAGTTGTCCCGACGAGCGCTACGAGCTATGTTACCGGCGGGACACTTTTCCGGCGTCCTGGTTGTTGACGGAGTAAGGCCCGTGACTCGCGTTCTTCGGGGCGGAATTGAGGCGGTGCAACAGTCAAACGGAAGAGAACGAAATGACTACCCCACCTACTCCGGAGGGAGAGGGTGGTCCGGCCGGGCGAGCACGGCGGTCGCCGTGGGCAGCTGGTTGTGCCTGGGGGCGACCTTGAGCTTGTGGCTTCTCCTGCACCTGGGAGACCTGTGGTGGCCGGCCACGCTGCTGATGTTCAGCCCGCGCTGGCTCTTGATTGTTCCGCCATCCTTCCTGCTCCTCGCGGCGGCTTTGCTGCGCCGCCGGATGATGGGGGTGCTGCTGCTCAACCTCCTGCTAATCGTCGGACCCATCATGGGTTTCTGCTTCTCCTGGTCGGCTTCCGAGATGGAATCAACGTCGGCGCGGAGCTTGCGCCTGATGACGTGCAATGCGCACCATCAGAAGCCGGACATCCACCGCTTCAAGAAACTGCTCGCCGAAGCCCGGCCGGACATCGTCGTGGTCCAGGAGTGGCCCGGTTCCGCACAGGCCGAGGTCTTCCCCGCAAGCGAATGGCATGTCCACAAGGTTTACGGACTTTTCCTGGCCAGTCGCTTTCCGATTCGAGGGTCCACGCAACTCGGTGAGGACTCGATGGATGAGGTGGGGTTGGTCATCCGCTATGAGTTGGATGCCCCCGCGGCGCCCATTACCTTGTTCAGCCTGCACCTGGCCTCGCCGCGAGAGGGATTGTACCAGGCGACGCACCATCCCTGGAAGGGAGTGGACGATCTCGACGAAGGCTCGACGGTGCGTTGGGCCCAGTGCGGAAATCTGGCCCGCGCGGCGGAGGAGGCTTCAGGTCCGGTACTGCTCGCCGGAGACTTCAATACTCCGTCGGAGAGCGCCATCTTCCGTCGTCTATGGCCGCGATACACGGACGCCTTTTCCTCCGCCGGATTCGGCTGGGGCTACACTTTCTTCGGTGGCCGGACGGCCGTGCGCATCGATCACATCCTGGCCAGTCCCGGCTGGCGCTGCGAGCGCTGCTGGGTCAGATCGAGCATCGGCTCTCCGCATCACCCTGTCCTCGCCGACCTGACCTGGCTCGGTTCGTCGCAAGGCCGCTAACCCGGAGCGTCCGCGACAGGCTTGTCCGCCCGTCGCTGTCGCTCCGGGTTCGTGAGGAAACCGCTTCGTAACCGCAGCCAGCGTTTCCAGGTGAGGGCCAAACCGAGGAGAAGGCCGACGTGATCGATGAGGACGTCGGTCACTTTGCCGGTGCGAAGGGGGACGAATTGCTGCAGGTACTCAGTGCCGGCGGCGTGCAGCGACAGCAAGGCCAGCAGCAGCCAGCGCCCGCGCCGAGCGGCAGCCACGACAGGAAGACGGTCAGGAAGGCATAGGCGACGACATGCAGGATCTTCGCCGCCGGGAAGAACGACCCCGACGGAGCGAACTCCTTGCCGATTTCGGCCGGGTACGTTGTCAGCAGGGCGACTGTCCAAACGCCGAGACAGAGAAACCAGCCGAAGCCGCGCACCATCAACTTCCGTCTCCGTTCTCGGTCCTCCGTATCGTCCATGTCTTCCTCCCGCAAGTTGTTCGCTGTTGTGTAACAGGCCGTCTCCGCGGCTGTCAAGGGCACGGGCGCTTTGACGACACGAAGCAGGGCGGCCAAGGCGCAGCGATCGCCGGATGGATTTGCTAGAATAGGCCGGGTATACCATTGAGGAAACAAGTTAGCGACGAGACACCAAACATGATCGAACCGGAAGAGACCGATCGCTGGCGGGCATTGGCCGAGGAGTTG
Organism: uncultured Planctomycetota bacterium; assembly: GCA_963849325.1. Classification (GTDB taxonomy): domain Bacteria; phylum Planctomycetota; class Planctomycetia; order Gemmatales; family Gemmataceae; genus JAJPHU01. The sequence goes on from CAWKHF010000002.1 coordinate 494,809, forward strand.
GGCTTGCCGCAAGAACCGGAGGCGCCCCCGCCGCATCCCACTCCGCGCGCGGAAACGCCTCCGCGAGCGGAGCCGGCGGAAGCGCCCATCGAGGCGGAGTCGGCGGAAGCGCCGACCGTGCGCGCGGAGGAAGCGCCATCCCGCGGCCGTCGGCGGCGCGGTCAGACGGCCGCTCCCGAAAGGAAGGTCGAGGAGCTGGCGGAAACGTCGGCCGCCGCCGAGACAACCGAGACAGCGGAACCGTCCACGAAGGAAGAACGGCCGCGCCGCGGCCGTCGGCGCCGCCGCGGCGGCAATCAAGCCGCTGAGGAAACCAGCACCACCCAGACGGCCGCTCCCGTCGCCGAGTCGGAGGACGAGAGCGGCGAGGAACGGCCGCGTCGTCGCCGACGTCGCCGTGGCAAGAATGCGGAGCCGGAGAGCGAGCCGGCCCCCGCCGCCCAGGCCGAGGAAGAAGACGATGCCGTCGTGGAGGAGCCTGCCGCCGAAGAGGAAGACGATTCCGAGGAGGAGAGCGAGGATTTCTCGACCTGGAACGTGCCCTCCTGGGCCGAGATCATCGCCTCGCTTTATCGTCCCGAACGCTGACGAAAAGTTCTGAGTTCTGAGTTCTGAGTGCAAAAAGAGAACTCCTTTTTGCACTCAGAACTCAGAACTAGGGGAGGGGCAGCCCATGGCCGACGCGATCATTGACATCCTCGGACCGGAGGACGTGGCCGAGATCGTCAAGCTCTACAACCAGATTTTTCGCCCGTCCAAGGACGCGGAGTTCTTCAACCGCCGTTACCTGGGTCGCCATAACGTGCTGCAAATGGTGGCCCGTATTCAGGATCTGCCGGTCGGCTTCTTCCTCGGTTTCGAGCTGAAGCCGAGCGTGTTCTTCGCCTGGTTTTACGGTGTGCTGCCCGACTTCCGCCGCCAGGGCATCGCCTCGCAGTTGATCGAGGCCGTCCACGACTGGGCGCGGATGAACGACTACGAGGCCATTCGCTTCGAGTGTCATAACCAGCATCGGCCGATGCTGCACCTGGGCATTGCCCTGGGATACGACATCGTCGGCATTCGCTGGGATCCCGACCGCGGCGCCAACCTCGTGCTGTTCCAGAAGGCGCTCGTTTAGCCGCGACGCGCAGCGGAGCGCGCTCCGCCGCGCGTCGCGGCTAAACAGGATATGTCATATCCAAAAAGTTCTTGAGAAGTCGCGGCCCTTCGATCGTCAGAAAGCTCTCGGGATGGAACTGGACGCCGTGCAGCGGCCAGGTGCGGTGTCGCACGCCCATGATCTCGCCTTCCTCGGTCCAGGCGCTGATGACGAAGTCCGGATTGTGGAACGTGTCGCGGCGAATGACCAGGCTGTGATAGCGCGTCGCCTCGAACGGATTGGACATGCCGCGAAAGACGCCCTGGTTGTCGTGGTGGATCGGCGAGGTCTTGCCGTGCATGATGCGGACATTGCGCACCACTTCACCGCCGAAAACATGGCCAATGCACTGGTGCCCCAGGCATACACCGAGGATCGGCACCGTCGGCGCGAAGCGGCGCAGCACGTCGTTGGAGATGCCGGCCTCGCGCGGCGTACACGGGCCGGGCGAAAGGATGATGCGCGACGGCTTCAGTTCCGCCACCTGCTCGACCGTGATCTGATCGTTGCGGAAGACGCGCACGTCGATGCCGCCGTCCAGTTCCCCCAGGCGCTGCACCACGTTGTAGGTGAACGAATCGTAGTTGTCGATGAGAAGAATCAATTCGGGGTTAGCCTTGTTTTTCGGGATAGGGTTGGGCGCTGTTGACGTCGCCCTTGTACTTGGCCTTGGCCACGGCGGGATCGAGTTTGCGCAGATACTGCTCGGAAGCGTTGATGTCGTACCAGCCGCCGTCCTGAAAATCGATCAGCGCCTTGTTGTTGTGATTGACGGTGACGACTCGACCCACGATGCCGGCGAACCGTTTCAATTCCGGGCGCTCGGGGTTGACCTCGACGTACTGGTCGGTCCATTCGTGCTTGAGCGCCTCGTAACGCAGGTCCGCGGGTTCCATCGGGCCGTCTCCTCGCTTGCCGAAAAAAGGGTCTAAGGTCAATGAAACGCTTGTTCGCCGGAGGGCGGCGGTGCCTCGAAGTCGAGCCGCTTGACGAACTTGCAGGCTTCCTCCGCTCCGAAGGCGCGATCCATGCCGGGATCCTTCCACTCCACCGTCAGCGCTCCATCATAGCCGATGTCGTTGAGGGCGCGAATAATCGACTCCCAGTCGATGCCGCCGCGGCCGGGCGAACGCGGTTGCCAGCCGCGCCGCGCGTCGCCGTAGGGCAGATACGAACCCAGCAGGCTCGTTCGCCCATTGAGCGTCAGTGCCAGATCCTTGACGTGGACGTGGAAAATCCGTTCGGGAAAGCGGCGGAGGAACTCGACCGGATCGACGCCCTGCCAGTGCAGATGGCTGGCGTCGAAGGTGAAACCGAACTCCTCGCGGCCATGTAATGCATCCAGAACGCGCTCGGCACTGTACAGGTCGAAGGCGATCTGTCCGGGGTGGACCTCGAAGGCATACTTCAAACCGCAGTCGCGGCACACGTCCAGAATGGGGTTCCACTGGCGAGCGAAGTCGCGCAGGGCGTCCTCGACGACGGCCGCGCTCGGGGCCGGATAGCCCAGCACGTACGACCAGATCGGCGAGCCGGTGAAGCCGCTGAGGACCGATACGCCCAGCTTCTGGGCCGCCCGCGCCGTGTCCATCATCTCCTGCACCGCGCGCTCGCGCACTCCATCGGGCGAGCCGTCGCCCCAGACGTAATCGGGAACCAGGTCGCGGTGCCGGTCGTCGATGACGTCACAGACGGCCTGGCTGACGCGATGAGCGCTGACGACGGGCACCATCAGTTCCAGGCGGTTGAGCAGCTCCAGTTTTTGCGGAGCGTAGTCTTCCGCGCTGAGGGCGCGCTGCACCTCGAAATGATCGCCCCAGCAGCACAGATCGAGTCCGTTATAGCCCCATTCGGCGGCCTGGGCGGCCAACTCTTCGAGCGGCACATCCGCGCAGGAACCACTGAACAGGAGGATCGGCCGGGGCATAGAGTTTCGGGTTTACAAAGTGTTTCAATGTGGCGAGCGGGGGGCGTAAGCCCCCTGTTGCTTCTCAACAGGGGGCTTACGCCCCCCGCTCGCCGAGTTTTCTACTCGGTTGTTCCGCCGTCCCGTTGAGGCGGCAACTCACCCAGCGGCGACGGAGGCGGCAGCGGGGCCGGCTCCGGCGTCCGAGGCAATTCGCTGGCCGGCGTGGGGACCACGGCGCCGGCGGCGTTGGCGTCGTCAGAGGAGCGACCGGCGCGGGTATGGTGGCTGGTGTCCGCAGCGTCGGCGCCTCCACCATCGTCATCGGCTCCGGCGGCTTCACGGCCGACGATGCCGGCGGCGCGGGCGGCGTGAAGTGGCCGCCATACGGACCTTCCTGATCGTCTTCCTCCAGATAAACCTCGTCCAGTTCCGCCGCATCGACGTGGCGACGCATCAACAGGTAAATGATCGTACTCGCACTCCAGAAGTAGCTGTAGCCGAAGCCGAGCATGAGCAGGAAGACGATGAACAGCCAGATGGCCACGAGGAAGGCGCCGGCCTTGTTCCAGCCGCGCAGCCGGTCCTTCGACTGCTCCGGCTCGCCCAGGTAATCGGCGTAGACGTTCGGTTGAATCTCGCCGTTGTCCACCAGTTTGCGGCCCTCGACCGTCGTGCCCTCCAGCAGCAGCGTGCGCCAGCCGAACGATGTCGGGGCGTAGACGAACAGGAACGACGGTTCGCGGTTGGCCTTGGAGATGAACGGCGTTTCCGACACGCCCCACTTGGCCAGGTACACCGTCAGCGAACCCATGAAGCCGACGAAGAACACCAGTACGGCGCCATAGACGATAGCGACCAGGCTGTACCAGATGTAATGCCACGGCTTCTGATAGACGTAACTGTAGGATCGGCTGACGGCCTCCCAGCTATCGGTGCCCTCGGTGCTGATGGTCGCCGACATGAGCGGCCAGCCGACCAGGCCGACCAGGGTGACGGCCATCACCAGTCCGAAGATAAGCATGACCCACCACAGCAGGCCGTCCACGACGATGTCGCCGAAGACCGGGATCATGTGAAAAACGCCGAAGATCACCATGATAATCAGCAACAAAAAGACGAACGCCATCGGGAACAGCGGAGCCATCAGGTAGGAAGCGATGCGCTTGAGGGTGAAGCGCATGGCCTCGCGCAGACCGATCTTCTCGCCGCGCGCCACCTGCACGGCGGCGATGCGCGTGATGGCGCCGCCGAAGAGCGCCCAGGTAGCCAACGTCCACAACATCACGCACAGGAAGTAGAGCGACGTGAAGAAGGTGGAACGCGGACTGAAGAAGTAGATGATCGGCTGCACGAACTTGACGAGCGGCTCGATCATGACCAGGAGCTGATCGCGGACAAACCAGTCCCAGAAGCGGCCGGCCTCCCAGGGGATGCCAGCCTGGCCGGTCACGAGCAAATAGGGATTGGGACCGCGGTCCTCGAACCACGGCCAGGTCGCCAGCCGGGCATACGGTTTGTCCTTGCCCAGCTTCGCCACGTAGACGCGCCCCTTGGCCTCGGTAAGTTTGCCTTCGCGCACCAACTCGACGACGGCCGGACCTAGGTTGGGTCCGGCGTTGTCCAGGTTCTTGACGGTCTCGTACTCTTCGCGGCTGTTGGCCAGGTCGAGGACCTGGACCTTCTGCCCCGACTGGCCCAGTCCAGCCGACTCGTGCATGAGGTTCCATTCATCCCGCTCGCGCTTGAACTGCTCCCAGCCTTTCTTGGGATCGTCCTGGGCCTGATACTTCCCCGGCCAACCGGGGGGAATCTTGTCATCGAAGCCGCCGGCGTTGCGGAAGACGACGGCGAGCATCCACCAGCCGAAGGCCATCACCAGGATGCCGGCGGCGGCGAGCAACAACTTGTTGAGGTCCAACGCCACCTGAAAGCCGCGGAACAGCTCCGTCCAGGGCAGCAACTGCCGCCACGTCACCTCGCGTCCCTCGATTTTGTCCTCGGCCATGAATGCTCCTTATTTACCCCGGCACGGAGGGTTCTTATCCGAGCCCGCAGCGTGAGCGAGGGAAATCGCCCCCGCGCTCACGATCGGGTTCTTTCCTGCCGGGGTAATATAAGAGGTTGGCGAGCCTTTGGAAACGGGATCGGCTGACAAACCGGCCCCCCTGGCATCGTGGGAAGCGGGTTGGTCAGCCGAACGGAGGCCGAACGAGGCGGACAGGGTCGCCGCTCAGAAGATCAGAGCGATGCTGGCCTGGAAGCCGGTGAACCAGCGGAAGACGTCCTCGTAACCCGGCGCCAGGGCGCTGTAGTTGAAATCGATAGGCTGCGTCGAGGCGACGGTGTTGGCGAAGGCGAAGAAGTCCCAGCCGAGGTTGAGCTGAATGCCCTCCAGGGGATACCACATCAAGCTGGGCGTGACCTGGACTTCGGGCACGGCCCGGAACTGCGTACGCGAACGCTTGTTCTCCGGGCCGCCCCGGTCGCCACGCTCGTAATCGACCCGCATTTTGACGACATCCACGAAGGCGGCGCCTTCGGTGGTGAGCATGGCGGCGAAGCCGCAGCCCAGATACCACTCCTGCTGCAAGCCCACGTGGACGCCGTACATCTGGTTGTCCACCTGGTTGTTATAGACGCCCACGTAGATCGGCGACGAGTTGCCGAAGGCGTCGAGGTCCGTGGTCGTCCAGCGGAATTTCTCCTGGATCCAGCTATAGCGCGGGCCGACGACATACGAGGCCCGGTAGGTCTCGGTCTCATAGAAGGGCTTGCGATAGGTGACCTGGAGTTGCTCGAAGCGCTGCAAGAACAGCAGCGTCTGAGTGCTGGCGCCGTTCCAGATGCCGAAGACGGACCCCGGGGCGGGGATGAGTACCGGCACCCCGAGCGGGTTGGGCACCTGAATCTTGTTGAGGGGGCCGGCGAAATCGCTGGGGAAGTTGTAGACCGGCGACGTCAGAAACGTGTCCTGCTGCTGATTGCCGAACAACTGCGTCGGCGTGTTGACCAGGGTGGCGGCGGCCGTGTACTGGGCTTCGGCGATGTACAGGAAGCCGATGGTCAGGGCCGAGCCGTCGCGGAATTTCCAGCCGCCCTCGACCTGGAAGCCGGGCTGAAAGCTCTGCGGCCCGGTCACCTGGTTGGTGTCCAGGGCCAGCGCTCGGCTGCCGATGAACTGACCCTGGAAGGCCTGGTTGCCGGTGACGGGGTCCGGGACCGTGACGAAGGTAGCGCCGCCGGTCTCTGGATTGGGAACGCTGGGCTGAGAGGCGATGAAGCCGCGGTAGGCGACCGGCTGGTCCTTGATGGGATTGCTTTGCTCATACATCACGTAACCGCCGGTCACGAAGAGACCGCCGACGTCGGGTCGGTTGCTGTACAGCGGATACGGCAGCTGATGGTCGGGAGGCGAATAATCCCCTGCTAGCCCGCCCGGTATCTGAGCCAGCGCCGCCCCCGGCGCCAGCGCGGCGAGCGCGGCCAGCAATCCTGCTCTCCAAACGCTCTTGGTTCGCATAAGCCCCATCTCCTCCGTGACCCGGGCGCGTGGCCCGTCCCCCGTGCGGCGTTTCCCCCCGGCCGCGACCCCGTTGTCGGACAGAACGTCCGCGCCGTCTCACGACGGCGGACTGTTCTCGCGACAAGAATTGAAGGGAGGCGGAATATAGCAATCGCCTTCATCCTGTCAAGAGGACTTTTTGGCGATTGCCGAAAGAAGATGCGAACGGCCGGAGACGTCACCCGGCCGCTCGCTCGCCTTGCTCCGCGGTGTAGCGCTCGGCGAGGCGGACCTCCTCTTGAAGGGATTCGGCCGCCGGCCGAGAGCTGGCGTGCGGATCGAGGCAAAACAGCTCCCAGCGCTCGCCCTCGTAGCCGTGCTGGCGCACGTACCACTCATCCTTGTCGTTGCGGGCCAGGGGGAACAGGGAGCAAGCGGCGGGCTTGTAGCGGTAGGAGTCGCCCTCGGCGGCGCCAACCTTGTGCAGCACGCAGCCACCGTGGAAGAAGACACACCAACCGTCCACCACGCGGAGCATCGGCAGGTCCATCCGTCGCCGGCCGCTCAGATAGCCCTTCTTCTCCACAAGCTGCCGGGCCTCGGGACGCAGGTGCGGCAGGAACTTTTCCCGGTTGGCATCGAGACGTTCAATCTCGTCGGGGTAAACGGGAGGCCGGCCGTTGCGGCAGCAAATGCCGTCACAGCCGCGACCGAAGATACACTCAAACTTCGCTTCCGACAGGTTGACGACCGGCAGGCTGTTCCGCATAGAGGGAAGCCTCCGCGACGAAAGGGTGAAACACGCTCCGCTGTTTCCATCCGCAGGATAGCGGATGTCGCCGTTTTTTTCCAGCCCGCCGGAGCGTCTTCCCGTCGCGCATCCTTCCGATCTCGCCGAGCAATCGATACCTTTTGCCCGGTTGACGGTCCCGGATCGTCACGGAAGAACCTACGGGTGTACGTCGCCGCGGCGGATGCGCGGCAAGAGAGGCAGCATGACGAACAGCAACGCGGCGCCGAAGACGTAGGGCAGCAGGTGACTGGGGGTGAGTTTGTACAGGCCCAAGCCGAAGATCGGCCCGAGGATGCGCCAGCGATGCCGCTGACTGGTTGACGCCGAGGATTTCGCCCTGCTTGTCCGGATCACTGCGGCGCGAAATCAGCGCCTGCGCCGACGGCGTCAGGAAAGCGAAACCGACCACGGCCAGGGTCATGCTTACCAGCATCCAGACCAGCAGAACGAGATCGACCGAGGACGGGGTTTCCGCAACCGAGAGCGTTTTCTCGTAGCCCATCCACGTCACGCCGCCCAGCAGGAGCAGTCCCAGGGCCATGAGGCTAATGCCCATCGCCATGAACGTCACTTCGCTGAGGCGATTGGCCAGGCGGCGATACAGAAAACCCTGCGTCATCACCAGCACGAAACCGACGTAGGCGAACATCAGGAAGCTGTTGCGTTCGCTCAGGTGCAGCACGTCCTCGATGAGCAGGGCCAAGGTCGGCTCGAAGCCGCCGAAGCCGAGCGTCGCCAGGAAGAAGATCAGCACAATCGGAGCCAGCACCGGCGAACGCAGCACGTTGGACATGGCGCGGCTGTCGAACCACCTGCGTTGAAGCGGCGGAGCGGCATCGAAGCGCCGTGTCTCCGGCAGCAGGAGGATGCCGAGCACCAGGGCGAGGAGAGACAAAGCGGCGGCGGAGTAGCCGATCACGCCGTAATGGGCGGGGAACAGGTAGAGCGAAGCGAAGCCGACCAACGGGCCGAACGTGAAGCCGATGCCGAAAGCGGCGCCGATCAAGGCCATGCCGTGTTTGCGCCGCTGCGGTGTCGTGCAGTCGGCGATGACGGCCTGGGCCGTGGCGATGGTGGCGCCGGCCACGCCGGCGCCGATGCGCGAGACGAACAACAGCGCCAGGGCCAACGGCGCCCAGTCGCGCTCCGCCGGCAGGTCCGAGGCGTAGCCGAACAGCAGGTAGAAGAAGACCGAACCGACGAGTCCAATCAGCAGGATCGGCCGTCGTCCGACACGATCAGAGATGCGGCCCCAGACAGGAGCGAAAAAGAACTGCATGGCCGAGAACGACGCCATGAGCAGGCCGAGGATGGCGCCGCCGAGAGGAGCCTTCTTGCCGCCCTCGATAAGGGTGTTGACGTAGCGTTCGCCGTAGCGCGACAGCAAAGGAATGACGATGCCGAAGCCGAGCAGATCGATGAAGACGACCAGAAAGACAATCATCAGGGCCGACTTGGAGGCGGAACTGCCGGGCGGCGTCGAGGGACCGGGAATCGCGGAGGCGGAGGTTTGAATCGAGGTCGAGGGATCAGACATGGCTGACATTCTTCCTGCGGATTAAGGCGTCCAGGCACGGAGGGCGTATTCCGGTTTTATACCGGCTTGCGCGGGAGGAAGACAGGGCAAGGAAAATCGCATGTCGCGGACGGGGAGCGTGCGCAGTATCTTGGTAGTACACCATTCACCGAGGGAACGAGGCATGTCCGCCGGAGTTCTGTCCTACCTGCGTCATCTGCTGCCCACGGTGGACTCCCAGCTCTCCGACGGTGAATTGCTCCGTCGCTTCGCCGTCGCCGGGGATCAAGCCGCGTTCACGGAGTTGTTGCGCCGCCACGGCCCGCTGGTGTGGGGCGTGTGCCGGCGCGTCCTGCGCGACGCCCACGACGCCGAGGACGCCTTTCAGGCGACGTTCCTGCAACTCGCCCGCCGGGCCGCATCGCTGCGGCGCGACGGCTCGCTGGCCGGTTGGCTGCATACGGTGGCGACGCGACTCGCCGGCCGCGCCGCCCGCGCCGAGCAGCGTCGCCGCCGCCGCGACCGTGTCCACGCACACGCAACTTCGACGTCGGCCGACGAGCTGACCTGGCGCGAGCTTCAACAAATGCTCGATAGGGAAATCGCCCGCTTGCCGGAGCCGTATCGTCAGCCGCTTATTCTGTGCTATCTCGAAAACCGTCCGCAGATCGAGGCCGCCCATCGCCTTGGCATCACCCCTGGGGTGTTGCGCGGCCGGCTGGAGCGCGGCCGACAAAAACTGCGGCAGCGACTGGAGAAGCTCGGTCTGCCGTTGGCCGCTACTCTGTTGCTGACGAGGACCGATCCCGTCCCGGCGGCGCTGGGCGAGACAACCTGCCGCATGGTGTTCGGCGTCCTCACCGGCGGCCCAGTGCCGCGCAGCGTCGCGATCCTGGCGGCGGGAGGGACGTTCGCTGCGCGCCTCAAGCTCGGCGTCGTCACCGTGGTCCTGCTCGTCGCCGGAGGAATCAGCATCGGGGAAGGCCGTCGGCCGGAGCCGTCCGCCGCGCCTCCGCCGCGTCAGCCGGCGACGCCAGCACGTCCGGGCGTCGATGCGCTCGGCGATCCACTGCCACCGGGGGCGATCCGTCGCCTCGGCACGGAACGCCATCGCGTCCAGGCCTGGCCGGTCCCCTGGCAAGACCTGCCCGGCGGAGCGTCGTACCTGGTGAATCGGAATCTCATCCACGGCAGCGACATTCGCCGCCTCGATGCCGCGACGGGGCGCGTCCTCGAAACGTGGCCTGTACCCAAGGGACACCATGTCGCCGGCTTCTCTGCCAACGGACGTTACGCCCTGATGGCGAATGGCTTCCTCGTTAACATTACATTTCTCCGGGGAGTGCCCCCACAGAAGGAAGAGCAGGAATGGGTGGTGATTTTGTATGACCTGGTGAAACGCAAGACGGTTTGGGAGAAGCGACAAAAACGGGAAGCGAAAGATTGGAAGCGCATCGATGAGGCGTACTTCTCGGCGGATGGCAAGTGGATCGCCACGACCGGCGAGTACGCCAGTGGCATGCTGTGCCTGTGGGACGCCGCGACCGGCAAGGAACTCTGGGAGCGCAAACAGGAGGTCGGCCATTTGACGCCGCTTGGCTTCGCCGACAACGGCGCCGTCCTGGTGCTCCGCGAGCGCAACGACAGCAGCATCTACCTTCTCGACCGCGCCACCGGAAAGGAACGACGGACGTTCCGAACGATGAAGCAAGGAGAGGCACGTCAGGGCGGCCTGTCCCCGGACGGATCGGCGGTCCTGCTGGGCTGGGTCGGCCCGTCGGTGCGTGTCTGGGATCTGGCCACCGGCCGCGAGCAAACGCCGCTGGATGGACACAAGGACGCGGCGCACAGCTTCGCCTTCTCTCCGGACGGCAAGACCGTCGTCACCGGCGGCGACGATTCGTTCGTGCTGGTGCGTGCCTGGCCCTCGGGAGAGATCACCCACAAACTCGACCTGGGGCGATGGAGCCTTCAGCGGATGGCGATTTCGGGAGACGGCCGACGGTTGGAAGTCCTGTTCACCGGTGAGTCAACATTGCACTTTTACGATCTGCAGACGGGCAAATCGCTACCGGCGCAGGCGCCGGGCCACAAGGGCGGCGTCTGGGGCGTGGCGGGGACGCCGGACGGCCGACTGCTCTCCTTCGGCAGCGACGCCACGGTCCTCACCTGGGACGTGGCGACGGGAAAGATCGTCGGCCGGCTGGCGATCGAGCGGGACCACACCGCCGCCACCTTCGCCGTCAGCTCGGACGGCCGGCTGCTGGCGACGCCGAGCGAGGATAACCAGGGGATCAACATCTACGAGGGGGCCACGGGCAAACGACTACGCCGTGTGCAGGTCGGGCACAACGTCGGCAATCACGTGGTCTTGTCGCCCGACGGCCGTTTTTTGGCCAACGATCAGCACGGCGGTCGTCTTCTGGAAGTATGGGACGTGAGCAACGGACGCACGCTATTGCGGCACGAGTGCGTCAACCCTTCGGTTTATTGGGTTCCTTCCGCGTTCAGCCCGGACGGCCGGCAGTTCGCCGTTGCGGACTATGATACGGTGCGTTTATGGGACACGAGCACCTGGAAAGAGCAAACGACGTTGGCCGCGTATGCCTCCCAAGGACTGGCGTACAGCCCCGATGGCCGAACCGTGGCCGCCGCCAGTGTGGAAGGCGTTCGACTCTTCGAGTTGGCCAGTCATCAAGAACGGGTACACCTGCGACCGGACGGCTACCCGTCGGGCGCTCTGCACTTTTCTCCTACCGGCAGCCGATTGGCCTGGGTGAACGGCCTCAAGACCATTCACGTCTGGGACGCGACTCGCGGCGAAATGCTCGCCTCGTTCGCCGGTCACGATGGTCGAATCAGCGACTTGGCCTTCCCGGCCGATGAGCGCGCCCTGGTGTCGGCCAGCGATGATTCGACCTTGCTGGTGTGGGATCTGGCCGGACCCGCAGCGAAGCAACTCCCGCCGCGAAGCGGCGACATGAGCGAAGCGTGGAAGTCCCTGGCCGGTGAAGACGCCAAGGCCGCCTACGAGGCGATCCGTGTGCTGGCCTCGAACTCGGACGCTGCCGTGCCGCTGCTCGCCCGGCACCTCAAGCCCGCCGCGCCGATCGACCGGAAACGAATCGAGGCCAGCCTGCGCGACCTGGATAGCTCGCGCTTCGAGGACCGCGAACGAGCGATGGGCGAACTGCAACAGCTCGGCGAACAGGCCGAGCCGGCGGTGAAGCGCTTTCTGGCCGACCGCCCGAGCCTGGAGGCGCGGCGACGGGTCGAGCAGGTGCTCGAAAAGGTGAGCGGTTTGCCCCCGCCCCCGGAGCGTCTGCGCGAGGTCCGAGCGCTGGAGGCACTGGAGCGGATGGGCAGTGGCGACGCCCGCCGATTGGTTGAAACCCTGGCGAAAGGCGCCGCGGACGCGCGGCTGACGCGCGACGCTGAGGCGGCGCTGGCGCGGATGCGGCGCGAAGCGTCATCTCCCCGCCCTCATCCCCGTTCCCGTTGAAGGCGAACGGCCGGCGTAAGCCGGCTGGTAAGAGCCGCCACCAGCCGGCTTACGCCGGCCGTTCGCCATTCGATCCGCTAGGACAAGACGGTTCGTGTCGAGCAGCCTGGGAACCCTGGCCAAGTGGCAGAGTGGGACTCCATCTCACGGCGCAAGTGGCACCGAGGCGACGGAAAAGGGTTAGGACGCTCCTGGAAGGTTCCTGTACGGACATGGTAGGTGAACTTTCCACGTCATGGCAGCGCATCCCCTTTCTTTTGTCCACCCAGCCCTCGTCTTCAGGGGGCAGTTTGAGATAGAGTCCGTCTTTGCCATCTTGCGGGGGTCTCAGGGAAACGAGTGCGACTCTCAACTCACGCATCTTCTGGCTGGCCCCGGCGCCGCATCTGCGGTACAAGGATAAGGTGGGGTATTCAGGGCGATGTCCGCCCGCACACGACGAAGCGCCTGCAAGGATCCATGACACTTCCTGAGATCAACTCGGTCCCTCCTTCCGTTTTCTGGGACCGCCGCGAGCTGCTCCGGGTCGGCGGCGTCGGCCTCGGACTGTTGCTGCCTGCCAGCTTGTCCGCACGGAGCATCGCTCCCGCGGCGCACCAAAGGACTTTCGGTCGGGCGCGCTCGGTCATCATCCTCTACCTGCACGGCGGACATGCTCAACAAGAGACCTGGGATCCCAAGCCGGACGGACCCTCACCCGAACGCGGCGAGTTCGGGGCCATCGCCACCAGCGTTCCCGGCGTGCGCGTTAGCGAACTGCTGCCGCGCTCGGCCCGCATCATGCACCGGCTGACCGTCCTGCGTTCGCTCAGCCACGGCAATGCCAACCACGTCCAGGCCAGCCTGACAGCGATGACAGGTCATTCGCACCCGCCGGCGACCGAGGCGCGCGGCGACTTCCCGCCGACGCCGAGCGATCCGCCCCCGTTCGGGGCCGTATGCAGCCGGCTGCGCCGACCAGGACCGCTACCGGCGTGGGTGCAGATCGGCCCGCTCATGCGTCGCTTCAATGGCACCGTGCTGCACGGCCAATCGCCGGGCTTCCTCGGCAGTCGTTACGCCCCGCTCGTCATCGATCAGGATCTGCGCGCGGCGGACGTGCGCGTACAAGCCGTGGCCGCCGACGCCGACGTGCCGGCTCGGCGACTGGACGGGCGACGGAAATTGCTTGCCAGCCTCGACCGGCAACGGCGGACGCTCAACGGCGTCGCCGATGTGGCGACCTTCGACGCCCACCAGCAGCGCGCTCTCAACCTGCTGGCCGGCTCTGCCACCGCTCGCGCCTTCGACCTGGCCGCCGAGCCAGCTGTGGTGCGCGAGCGCTACGGTCATACGGCTTTCGGTCAGCGCTGCCTGCTGGCCCGGCGTCTGGCGGAAGCCGGTGTGCCGATCGTCAACGTGCATTACTGCCTGACGCCGCAGGGTTCGTGGGACACGCACGGCCGGCACTTTCCGCAGATGAAGGAGTCGCTGTGTCCGACATTCGACCAGGCATTCTCCGCCCTGGTCGAAGACCTGGCCCAGCGCGGCCTGCTGGGGCAGACGTTGGTGCTGGCGACGGCGGAGTTCGGTCGCACGCCGAAGATCAATCGCGGCGGCGGCCGCGATCATTGGCCGTGGGTCTATTCCGTCGCCCTGGCCGGCGCCGGCACCGTGCCCGGCCGCGTCGTCGGCGCCTCCGATAAAATCGCCGCTCATCCCGCCGATTCTCCCCATCAACCCGCCGACCTCGCCGCCACCGTCTATCATCTGCTCGGCGTACCGCCCGACACGCATCTGTACGACCAAACCGGCCGGCCGCACGCCCTGCTCGCCGGCAAGCTCCTTCACGATGTGCTCACGTAGGATCATCCGTGGCGGTGAATATTCATCCCGGAGGAAGCGTCCAGCACTTCGGGACGGATGGGACGGCCACACGCTTTCGTTTGCGATTGACGGCCACCGTCCGATGTCTTTACCATGCCATTTGGATTGACACGCCTTTCGATGCCCTCCCGATGAAACGTCAAAGGACAAGCGTATGTATCGTTCTGCCATTGCCATGCTGCTGCTCGCCGGTTTGTCGGTCAGCCCGGCCCTGGCCGGCAAATACAACCGCAAGCTGAGCCTCGGCGATGCCGCGCCCGCCTTCAAGGATCTCGAAGGCATCGACGGCAAGAAGTACAGCCTTGAGGACTTCAAGGGCAAGGATCTGGTCGTCATCGCCATTACCTGCACCGAATGCCCGGTGGCGCGGGTTTACGAGGACCGTCTCGTCGCCTTCGCCAAGAAGTACGAGGGCAAGGTCGCCGTGGTGGCCATCAACGTCAACACCGGCGAAGAGGAGACCCTCGCCCCGATGCGGGAACGCGCCAAAAAGAAGGGCTACAACTTCGTGTACCTCCGCGACCCCAGCCAGCGAATCGGCCGGGCCTACGGCGCCAGCAAAACGCCGGAATTTTTCGTCCTCGACAAGGGCCGCAAGGTGGTCTACATGGGCGCCCTCGATGACGACATGAACCCGGCCAAGGTCAAGGACAAGTATCTGGGGGATGCCGTCGAGTCGGTCCTCAAGGGCGACAAGCCGGCCCGGATGGAAACGCCCGCCTTCGGTTGCAGCATCGAATATCGGAAAGCAAAGGATTAAGAGAGGACCAGCGCATGTCCATGACCGCGCGAATGGCGGCAGGGGTTCTTCTGGCAGGGTTCGCTGGCTGGTTCGCCTTGGTCCCAGCCGACGCGGGAGCGCCAACCAACGGCAGCAGCGTCGAACTGAAGGTAGTCAAGTATCGCGATCTCGTCCAGGCCGTCCGCGATCAGCGCGGCAAGGTCGTCGTCATCGACGTGTGGGGAGACTTTTGTCCCCCTTGCAAACGGGAATTTCATAACCTGGTCGAACTGCACCAGCAATACGGCGACAAGGGGTTGGTGTGCATGTCCGTCACCCTCGACCCGCCGGATAACAAGGACGCGGCGCTGAAGTTCCTCGTACAGAAGAAGGCCACGTTCGCCAACTACCTGCTCGATGAGAAGCCGGAGGTATGGGCGGAGCGCTGGCACATCCAGGGACCGCCGACCGTGTTCGTGTTCGACCGCCAGGGTCGGCGCGCCGCTCGGTTCGATTCGGAGAACCCCGATAAGCCTCTCAGCTATGAGGATGTCAAGAAACTGATCCAGAAACTGCTCGCGCCGGCGCCGTGACCGCGCGAATTCGGCCATACGAGAAAAGAGTGGACCGAAGGGGTCCGCTTGAATAGTTCGACGGGTCTCGGCGTCTAGACGGCGGGATCTTATCCGTTTGCGTGTGGGATCTCCCGAGTTTTGTTTTTCCGTTTCGTCGCCCCCAGGAGAAGGTAGCGTATGAAGATGCACCGAATCGTTGGGTTGAGCCTGAGCTGCGCGTTGTTGGCGGGTGCCGTGTTCGCGGCCGAGGCCGTGAAGTCGGGTCCGCAGGTGAATGAGCCGGTCCCCGGCCCGTTCCATCCGCTGAACGTCACCGGCGAGGCCGCCGGCAAGAAGCACTGCCTGTTCTGCCAGAACGGCAGCAACCCCGTGGCGATGGTCTTCGCCCGTGAAGCCACTCCCGAAGTGGCCAAGCTCATCAAGAAGCTGGACGCCTGCACGGCCAAGCACAGCGATTGCAAAATGGGCAGCTTCGTCGTCTTCCTCAGCGACAAGGAAGGGCTGGACAAGGAGCTGAAGTCGCTGGCCGACAAGCAAGACCTCAAAAAGATCGTACTCAGCATCGACAACCCGGCCGGCCCGGAGCGCTACAACGTCTCCAAGGACGCCGCCGTCACGGTCGTGCTCTACACCGACCACACCGTCAAGGCCAATCATTCCTTCAAGAAGGGTCAGCTCAAGGACAAGGACATCGACGCCATCGCCCAGGACGTCAACAAGATCCTGCCCGAGAAGAAGTAAGCTGTATCCGGCAGCCGATTCCCTCACCCTTCAACGGCCGCGGGCAACCGAATGCTCGCGGCCGTTGCCGTTTCTCTGCCGACCTTTCTCTGTCTTCTCAGGCCAAAGGGAAACCTGAGTCCGCCCGTGTGAGTTCATCGTGGAGAGCGACCACGGGTCTCACGGCCAAATCGATGCTCTCGTTGCCCAGGACGTCCAGCAACGCACAGGTGGCCCAGCCCTCGGTGGACAAGGCATATTGCGCCTCCCAGGCACGCATCGCCCGCTCTTCGCTCTCGTCTGTCCACGGGTAACGTACCGGAGGAGGGCCGACGCCGCAACGCCACGGCTTGGGCGAGAGGCGTGCGCGGAAACTCTTCTGCGACCGACACAGCTGCACGTAACGCGGGTCGCACCCCAGGTACTCCATCGCGACCTCGCTCGGTGTGCTCCCCGGCTCGAACGGCGCATGGGTTACCAGGTAGCGCAGCCCCGACCGCGTGCGGTAGACGCGCACGCCCCAGTCGGGGTGTTCGACGATCCATTCTCGCAATCGGGAGAGAGCGGCCGTCGCCGGGTCGCGCGGTGGGGGAATGAGGCGGCGGAAGAGCACGTGGGCCAGGCGCCGCAGAAGGACGAGGGACCGCAAAGGCTCGGCAAGGTCCACGTCGATGAAGAGAACACGTGCGGCATTGAGTATCCGCGCTCCGTAAGCGTTGCGGGTCAGCACCGCCAAGGGTTCTCCGAAGGGTCCATCGATCTGACCGAGGATCTCTTCGCGTAGCGGGCGCTCCCCGTAGGCATAGCGCTCGGGGAAGCCCTCACCTCGGTTAATTCGGGAGGCGATGCGTTCGGCGGCCTCCCGAGCGAGCGCCTGCGCTTCGGCCTCGCTGTTGAGGGAACTACGCCAGCAGCGGAAGGGAACAACTTTCCCACGAGGGGTCTCTGCCCGCGACTCGACCTTCGACCAGTAACGAGGTATTCGCACGAATCGACTGACCCAGTTAGAGCCGAACGATACGGTTCAACAGCTGCCGACTTGGGAGGCCGTTATGCGATGGCGCTGGTGATTGCCTGAAGGGAATTCATGGTATCCCCCATCGTCTCGGACCCACATAACCAGAGTAGCATCCCCTGTTTTCTTCAACAACTCGCTCCTCGAAGATGGGCAGCGGTGTTGGTTGATCTTCACACCGTTGCTCTCCACCAAGCTCCCATGCCCTTCCTTCTCAAGCATCTCCGTCTTGACCCGCCGAGACGATCCGGCTAAGGGGCCGCTGGTGGCCCGGCGTGCGCGAAAGCGCAAGCGGCCGCTCGTCTGTTGAACTGAGGATCATTCATGCGATTTATCCGCACGCTATCAATTCCGTCGATCGCGCTCCTGGCGGCGCTGGTTCCGTCCGTGCGCGGCGCGGAGCTGCGCCACTTCGAGGACGCGGCCCTGCACGCGATCCAGTTCTGCGACAACCGCGAAGGTTGGGCAGTCGGCGACGAGGGCGTGATCTGGCACAGCATCGACGGCGGCAAGCACTGGGAGCGCCAGCCCAGCGGCGTGCGCGCCTCGCTGCGCTCGCTGTACTTTCTCGATCCCTACACCGGCTGGGTCGTCGGCCGCGAGGAGCTGCCCAACGGCGCCGGCAGCACCGGTGTGGTGCTGTACACCAAGGACGGCGGATTGCACTGGCAGCGCGTCATGCTCAACATGCTGCCCGGACTCAACCGCGTTCGCTTCGTGAACGAGCAGGCCGGCTACCCGGTCGGCTACCTCGTCGGCGACGGCAACGACGCGCATCCGTCCGGCGTGTTCGTGACGGCGGACGGCGGGCGGAGCTGGCAGCCGGTGGCGGGGGGACGCTCGGCCTCGTGGCTGGCGGCGGCGTTCGCCGACAACGGCGAAGGCGCCTGGGCGGCGCCTGGAATCGGCTGGCCACGGTGCGCAAGGACCGCGTCTTCCAGGTCAACATGGATACCCTCGGCGGCCGTGCCCTGCGTGACCTGCAACTGCGCGGCGACGACGGCCTGGCGGTCGGCCAGGGCGGGTTGATCCTGCGCAGCGAGCGCACGCGCGGATCGAGTTGGGATTACGTCAAGCTGCCATTGACGAGTGCTGTCCGAGCCGCCTGGGACTTTCATGCTGTCCACGGCGTCGGATCGCATTACTGGGTGGTCGGCCGACCCGGCTCGGTGGCGCTGCACAGCGGCGATCGCGGCCGGAACTGGGACGTGGTCCGCACCGGCCAACCGCTGCCTCTCCACGGCCTTTTCTTCACTGACGAGCAGCACGGCTGGGCGGTCGGCGAATTCGGCACCATCACGGCCACGGTCGATGGCGGGAAGACCTGGCAGGTGCAGCATCGCGGCGGACAGCGAGCGGCGGTACTGCTCGTACACGCCCGCGCCGGCGGCGTCCCGCTGGATGCCGTGGCCCAACTCGGCGGTCAGGAGGGCTACCTGTGTACCGCCCTCCGCGTCACGGCCTCCGACCTGACGACGGCGGCCCTTTCGCGCTCGGCCGAGGGGACGCGGTTCGCCACCGCCGTGCGGCAGGCCGGCGGTGCCGCGGCGGAAATGCTGTGGGCGTTCCCCCTGTCGTCGCACCTGCTCCGCGCTCCGCGCCGGACCTGCTCCGCGCCTGGGACACACTGCACGGCGATCAGGCCGCCGAACAGCTGCTGCGCCAGCTCGTCCTGACCATCCGCACCTGGCGGCCCGCCGTCGTCCTCACCGATTCGGCCGAGGAGAAGGCCGATGGCTTCGCCTGCGACGCCCTGCTGGCCGAGGCGGTGCGTGCCGCGTTCGAGCGGGCCGGCGATCCGCATACGTTCCCGGAGCAGGTCACGGCCCTTGGGCTGGAGCCGTGGCAGGCTGTCAAGGTCTACGCCATTGGCCGAACCGGCGCCGGCCGCGTGTCACTCGACCTGACCGCGATCGCACCGCGCCTGCAATCGACGCTGCGCGAGTTCGCCGCCGGCCCGGCCGCCCTGCTCGCCGACGGCGCCGTCGCTCTGCCCGATCAGCGCGACTTCGGCCTGCTCGCCGCTCACCTCAAGGACGCCGCCGGACATCACGATCTGATGCAGGGCGTCGATCTCGCTCCGGGTGGACTGGCCCGCCGCATGCTCGACGAATCGCCCGAGATGCCGGAGGAGCTGCTCAAGGCCATCCGCCAGCGCACGAACTTGAAGGCGCTGTCCGAGACGCCGCCCAGCGCGCTGACCGATCCGAACCGTCTGCTGGCCCAGGTTGGTCCCCTGTTGGCCGAGATGCCCGACGACCAGGCGGCGCCGGCCGCGTTCGCCGTCGCCAACCAGTACGCGCGCCTGGGACAGTGGGCCTTGGCCCGCGAGGCGTTCCTGCTGCTGGTCGATCGCTATCCGACGCATCCGTTGGCGATGGACGGCTATCGCTGGCTGATCCGCCACAACAGCAGTAGCGAGGCCCGGCACCGCCATGAGGTGGGCCAATTCCTCGTCGTCGAGGAAGTCGCGATACAAAGAGGGCTTGACCCTCGGCAAGCCGGGCGAGCGCGATGCGGACAAACCAGGTGTTAAGTTACCCGCCTGGAGCAAGGACATGCGCCAACCCCCGGAAATTCCAGAGTTAAAAGTAAAAGATAACTCTCAAAAGTATCTATTCGCCAAGAAGGACCAGATTCGCCAGTGGTACCAGAGCAGTCTGGACCTGGAGCCGCGCCTGGCCGCGCTCGGGCCGCTGCTGACGAGCGATCCGTCCATGCAGTTCTGCTTGCAGTCGGCGCGACGCAACCTCGGCGATTTCCAGACGCCGCACAAGTGGTACACGCAGTTCGTGGCTCGCCAGCCGGACGGACCCTGGCGCGCCGCCGCCGCCGCCGAGCAATGGCTGAGCCATCGCGCCGGCCCGCCTCCCAAGCCCGTGCTGCCCTGCCGTTACACCGACACGCGGCCCCTGCTCGACGGCAACCTCAACGACGCCTGCTGGCAAGTCAAACCGATCGCTCTGCAAAACGCGGCCGGCGACACCGGCAAGGAGTATCCGACAGAGGTCCGCCTGACCTACGACAAGGACTTCCTCTATGTCGCCCTCAAGTGCGTCCATCCGGCCGACCGTTACGTCGCGCCGATCAAGCCGCGCACGCGCGACGCCGACCTGCGCGGCCACGACCGCGTCAGCATCCTGCTCGACCTCGACCGCGATTATTGCACCTGCTTCCATCTGCAGATCGATCAGCGTGGCTGCGTCTGCGAGGACTGCTGGGGCGACAAGAAATGGGATCCGCACTGGTATGTGGCCGTTCACAGCGAATCGACGTGCTGGGTGATCGAGGCGGCGATTCCGCTGCTGGCGCTGACGAGCGACGCCATCACCTCGGGCAAGGCGTGGGCGTGCAACGTCGTCCGCGTCGTGCCCGGCCGCGGCGTGCAAGCGTGGTCGCTGCCGGCCGAGGTGCCCGAGGAATCGCTGCGACCGGAAGGCATGGGACTGCTGCTGTTCTCGCAGGACGAATCGGTGCATTGAGCCGCTTGCGGCCTGGCGAGGACGCCTTTTCCGAGCCTGAAGCGTAAGCGAAGGAAACTCTTCGCTCACGCTTCAGGCTCGGATGCGTTTTGCCCCCTAGCTCATAGAATAATCGTTTGTCCTTGTGGTCCTGGTCCCCGCGCAGGCGCTTGCTTCATGGCCGCCGAACCGTACTTGCCTCGATTGACTGCTCGCCTCGCGGACGGCGTGGCTCGTCTGCCGGCCGAGGTCCGTGCTCGTCACGCTGCCTACTTGCACGCCGCCCAGAATGAAGACGGCGGTTTCTCCGGCCGCGAGGGCGGCTCGGATTTGTATTACACCGGCTTCGCCCTGCGCGGCCTCGCCGTACTCGACGCCTTGACGCCGGCGGTCTGCGAGCGAGCGGCGAGCTATCTGCGGGGCTGCCTAACGCAGCAGGCCAGCGTTGTCGATTTCTTCTCCTTGCTCTACGCCTGTCTGCTGGTGCAAACGGGCGGCGGTCCCGACGTGCTCGGCGACAGTCCGCCGGACTGGCCCGACCGCGTGGCCCAGACCCTGGAGAGTTTCCGCACCTCCGACGGCGGCTATGCCAAGACCAGCGGCGGCATCTCGGGCAGTACCTATCACACGTTCCTCGTCGCCCTCTGCTATCAACTGCTGGGCCGACCGGTGCCGCGCTGGACCGACGTGGTGGGCTTCGTCGCCTCGCGCCGGCGCGAGGACGGCGGCTACGTCGAGATCGCCCCGATGCGTCGCGGCGGCACGAATCCGACGGCCGCCGCCATCGGACTGCTGCAAATGGCGCACGAGGAAATTCCGGGGACACTCGACGAGGTCCGCGATGGTGCGATCGAATTCCTCGCCGGCATGTCGTCTCCGGAGGGCGGTCTGCGCGCCAACGGCCGAGCGCCGCTGGCGGATCTGCTGTCCACGTTCACGGCGGCGTGGACCCTCGAACAGCTCGGCGGCTTGTCGCGCCTGGACACGGAGCAAGCGCGGCGCTACGCCACGTCGCTGGAACGACGACAGGGCGGTTTCCACGGCGGACTATGGGATGAGGGATGCGATGTGGAATACACGTTCTACGGCATCGGCGTCCTGGCGCTCTTCGCGTAAGAGAGGTCCGGCCTGCAAGGCAATCCGGCCTGCCCGACTACTCGGCGACGAAGGGAGCGATTCACGCTTTCACGAAAACGACGGCGAGCGGAGCTGCCGCCCCCAACAGGCGGAATCAAGCGTTCTGCTTCCGCGTCTTGACGTGGTGGTTCACGACATAGTCGAGCAGTTCGTCGGAGGCCAGCTTCGGCAGATCGCCTTTGTGGACCTTGCGCCGTCCCGGCGCCAGGAACAGTTTGACGCGCTCGTTCTTGCGAAGATGGAACTCGACGCGCGAGCAAATGTCGTGCGCCGTATCGTAATCGAGTTTCACGTCACGCATCAACCGGCGCTCGATGTACTCGTGGGCCACGATGAAGGGCAGCTCGCGGTGGTCGAGGCTGTCCTCGATCCAGATCTCGTCGTTGGGCACCCACGGATAGACGAAGCCGTGGCCGCCCTCGGTGTAGTCGGTCTTGTACAGGCTGCGCACCACGTTGCCGTCCACGATCCAGACCTCGACCGTGGTGCCCTCTTTGTCCGGCAGCGTCGCATAGGGGGAGACGTAGACTTCCTTGGGCACGCGCTTTTGTGGCCCCGCGCCGCGGAACTGCAGGTGGTTGAGCCGTTCGCGCAGCAGGCGCTCGACCTCGATGCCCCGCGTGTACGCCCGCTCGTCCGGCGTGCCGCGCGCCTGCTCCTTCAGTTGCGTCAAGGCGTTGGCGATGAAAAACAAACCTTCCTTGTCGATAGTTTGCTCCGCCAGCCACACTTCACCCTTGGGGATCAGCGAAGGAAAGTCCTCGGAAGTGGCGAAAGAGCCGAACTCCTCATCGGGCTGCGCTATGTCGCGGACAGCGTAGCCGTTGACCGCGTAGAAATCGTATCCGTCATGGGTAGCAATGAAGCGCTTGTTGAGCTTCACCCCGCGAGGATTGGGACGTTTCCGGGCGCGGCCATTGTTTGGCATAGGGAACAGACCTCCGGGAGCTAGCAGGGGGATTCAGGCGGCGCCACCTGTCAAGGGCGCAGCAACACCTTCAGGCACTGGTCCTGCTTATCGCGGAACATTGGATAGGCGAGCGGCGCCTCGTCCAGAGAGAAGCGGTGCGAGAACACGAAAGCCGGATCGATCTGCCCCTTTTGCCAGTGCTCGAACAGGCGCGGAATGTACTTTTGGCCGTGCATCTGGCCCATGCGGAAGCGCAGTCCCTTGTTCATGGCCACGCCCAGGGGGAACTTGTCCGCCAGGCCCGAGTACACGCCCATGATCGACAGCGTGCCGCCCTTGCGGCAGCAAGCGATCATCTGCCGCACGACGGCCACGCGGTCGTTGACCAGCATCAGGGCTTGCTTGGTGCGGTCGTAGACGTGCTCGATAAGATTGCTGCCGTGCGCCTCCAGGCCGACCGCGTCGATGCAGGCGTCCGGCCCACGGCCGCCGGTCAGAGAGAGTAACGCCTCGGACACGTCCACTTCGTCACTGTTGAGCGGGATGGCCCCGCTCTGCTCGACCGCCAACCGCAGCCGTTCGGGAAGGTTGTCGATGGCGAGGACGTGCGCCGCGCCGAACAGGGTGGCGCTCTTGATGGCGAACTGGCCGACCGGCCCGCAGCCCCAGACGGCGACGGTGTCGCCGGGCTGGATGTCGCAGATGTCCGCCCCCATGTAGCCGGTCGGGAAGGCGTCGGAGCAGGCCAACGCCTGTTCGTCGCTCATCGCCTCCGGCACCGGGAAGGCGCCAACGTCGGCGAAGGGCACGCGGAGATATTCGGCCTGGGCGCCGGCGTAGCCGCCGAACAGGTGCGAATAACCGAAGATCCCCGCCGTGGCCTGAGTGAACAGCTTCTCTTGCATCCAGGCATTGGGGTTACTGTTGTCGCACAGCGAAAATTCCTGGTTGCGGCAATACCAGCACTGGCCACAGGCGATGATCGACGAGACGACAACGCGGTCGCCCTTCTTGATCTTGTGGACTTCTCGGCCGACCTCGACGACCTCACCGACGATCTCGTGGCCGAGGATGTCGCCCTTCTGCATGGTGGCGATGTAGCCGTCGTAGATGTGCAGGTCCGAGCCGCAGATGGTCGTCACGGCGGTCTTGACGATGGCGTCGCGTGGGGCCAGGATCGCCGGGTCCGGCACCTTCTCCACGTGTACCTTCTTGGAGCCGCACCAGCAAACTGCTCGCATCATACGTCCTCCTTCCGTCCATCGGTCTCTCTCCGGATAACGGCGGACGAGTCCAATCCGGAAATCTCCTCCGACTGCCTGTCGGCATCGAGTAGGGAATTGAATGCAAAAGAGATGCCATTAGAGCTTAGGACCAGGGGAAAGACCCGAGCCACTCATCAAGTCAGCGCGGAAAGGACTACACCTTGCGGACGCTGCGAACGGGTCGGATCAAGGTTTCCCACCCTGTTCTTGCAGGATCTCCTGGTTCTCGATGCGCACGGGGACGAAGGGAGGGATAGACTTGGGGCTATAGGGGAGGACACGCCGACGGCCGCTAGCGACCTCCTCGCACCAACGAGCGAAAAAGTCGCCCCAGACGGGTGCCTGACCGCGTCGGTGAAATTCGCTCAGCGCCTCCAGGTCGGCTCGCATGAAGTTCGTGTAAGCGCACTCCACGTCCGCATGTCCCAACACGCTGAGCAGCCAGACGGCAAACTCCGACAACTCGGTCTCGAAAGCCCGGTAGTTTTCGATCGCTCGCTCCAGCCTGGCCGGATCGGTCTCCCGACTCTCCTTGGCGGCGCACAGTTCCTCGAACATCTCCTGCACGGCCGGCCGACTCTGGCTCCAGCGGACGAGGCTGCCGAGAGCGTGGACCAGGTAGTAGGTGCGCTCCTCCGCCCCGTAGTCGCTGTTCATTGTCACCGACAGGCCGTCAAACGCGCCCACCTTCTCTGGCTTCAGCTTCTCATGGCGTACTCGGATACCGTGCCCTTCGGCCCACGCCTGCACGTCCTGGTAGACCTGCTCGAAAGCCGTTGTCATGCCGTCTTCACCCTCGTGGGACAGATGACCTCCATTCAACCGGCGAGACGCAAAGCGTGTGCCGAAGATGAAGACAACCGCCGAGGGGCAAGGTCGAGGAGGAGAGGCTATTTCGCCGAAGCGTCCTCCTTGTCCTGCTCTTCCTCGTCGTCCTCGGCGACGAAGGGATTGGACGCCCCGAAGTCGCCTTCGACGCGGAGTGACTGTTTATATTCGCTGCCGTCCACCGACAGCACGACGAGGTAGGTGCCGGCCGCGACGGGACGGCCCGGTTGCTGCGACGGCCGATTGCGGCCGGGACGTGAAGGCCCTCCCGGCCGGCGCTCCGGTGCGTGGGTCAGGTTCCAGATGACCTTGTGCAACCCCGGTTGCGCCTCGGCCTTCAATTCGCGCACCAGCTTGCCGTCCACGTCCTGCACTTTCAGGCTCACCTTCGACGTTTTTTTATTCAGTGAGTAATAGAGCGGAGCACCGGCGGGCGGGTTTTCGCCGACGAAACGGCGATTGGTGCGGCCGCGGTTAGGTTGCAGCGGCCAGCGGAAGGCCGTCGTCGGCTTGTACAACCGCGCGTCCGCCCGCAAGGCCGCCGGCGTCAACTGACGCAGGGCCGTCACATCGAGAATCCACAGACTGCGGCCGTGCGTGGCGGCGACGACCTCGGCGGCCGTCGGATGTACGGCGAATTCGTGGACGGCGACCGTTGGCAGGTTGGTGTTCAGCCGCTCCCAGGTGGCTCCGCGATCGAGCGAGCACCAGGCGCCGAACTCCGTGCCGAGGTAGAGAAGGTTCGGGTTTTCGACATCCTCGCGCAGCACGCGCGTCGATCCCCACGACGGGAGGTTGCCGCGCAGCGATTTCCACGTCTTGCCGAAGTCTTCCGTCACGAACACATACGGACTGTCGTCGTCAGAGCGGTGGCCGTCGAAGACGACGTAGGCCCGGCTCTCGACGAAGCGCGATGCCTCGATGGAGGCGACCCAGCGCAGTCCCGGCAGGCCGACGTTCTTGGTGACGTTGGTCCACTCCCGTCCGCCGTCGCGCGTCAGCCACAGGAAACCGTCGTCGGTGCCGGCGTAGAGCACGTCGGGGTTGCGCGGCGACTCGGCCAGCGCCGTGGCCGTGCCACGCTCCGTCGCCGCGATCTCCGGCGAAATGACGCGCAGGTCATTGCCGCGATCGAGCGAGCGGAAGACGACGTTACCGGCGCAGTAGTAGATGCGTGGATTGCGGTGCGACAGCAAAAAGGGCGTGTTCCAGTTGAAGCGATAACGCCGCCCCTCCGGCGGGCGAATGGGAGTCGATTCGCCGCTGCGCAGATGCAGGCGGCGCAGGGCGCCGTACTGGGCGGTCGAGTATACCAGGTCCGGGTCGGTCGGATCGACGCGGCAGGTGAAGCCGTCGCCGCCGCCGACGCGGAGCCAGTCCTCGTTGACCGGGCCGGTCAGGCTGTGCGTCCGGCTCGGCCCGCCCCAGCTGCCGTTGTCCTGCAAGCCGCCGTACACCCGGTAATCGCGGCGGTGGTCCACGGCAACGTGATAGAACTGGCCGACGGCCGCGTGGTTGAGCTGGTCCCAAGCGGCCAGGCGGTCGTAGCTGACGTAAGGACCGCCGTCGGTGCCGACCAGGACGTGTCGCCCGTCGCGCCGGTCGATCCAGAGGGCGTGCTGGTCACCGTGGATGCCGCGGCCGCCGTCGGGAGAGAACGTCTTGCCGCCGTCGCGCGAGCGGTGCAGGGCGATGCCCAGGACGTAGACGTAACGATCGTCGCTGGGATCGACGCGGACCTGGCTGAAGTACATCGGCCGCGGGTTGACACTGTTGACGCGCGTCCACGATTCGCCGCCGTCCGTGGACTTGTACAACCCGCCGTACTGGAAGCCGTCGGGACCCTGGCGGTCCTGGACGTTCGCCGCCTGGCCGCCGAGACGATCGAGGAATGGCGGGCCGCTTCCGCCGCCTGGGCCACCGCCGCGCGTGCCGAACGTCAGTTCCAGTTCCTTGACCTCCCGGCCGCGGCGCAGACGCACCTTGACCTTATCTCCGCCCTTGTGGCGACGGATTTCTTCGAGCAAAGCGGCATACGACGCGATCGACTTGTCGCCGACGGCGATAATCACGTCATCGACGCGCAGGCCGGCGCGGTCGGCGGGGCCGTTCCGGTTGACCTGCGTGATACGGGCGCCCTTCTCGCCGTCTTCGCCCTGGATGCCCAGGAAAGCGAGTCCGACGACCTGCCGCGGGCCGCTGCCGATCTTTTCCGACTCGACGAGGGCATAAACCGTTTGCGGATCCTTGCGATACCAGTCTAGTCCGATGCGGCCGAGCTTGCAGGCCGGCAAGCCCTTGCTGATCTTTTGGAACGTCTTACCGCCGTCGCGCGTTCGATATAGACCGCTGCCGGCGCCGAACTTCTTGGCCGGATCGTTGTAGTCGTAGCCATCGCGCTGGCGCTCGTAGGTGGCGACCAGCAACGTCTCCGGGTCGGCAGGGTGCATGCGCATGTCGATGACGCCGGTTTTGTCATCGACGTACAGCACCCTGTTCCAGGTCTTGCCGCCGTCGCTCGTCTTGAACAGGCCGCGCTCCTCGTTGGGTCCATACAGTCGGCCCAACGCTCCGACGTAAACGACATCGGGGTTTTTCGGATGTACGAGGATGCGGCCGATCTGGAAGGACTTTTTCAGTCCCCTGTTCTTCCAGGTCTTGCCGCCATCGGTCGATTGGTAAACACCATCGCCATAGGAGACGGAGTTGCGCGGGTTGTTCTCGCCGGTGCCGACCCAAACGATGTCTTTATTCGAGGGAGCCACGCAGAACGTCGCCAATGGAGACCGTCGCCTCGCGGTCGAACTGATGCTCGAAGGTGACGCCGTTGTTCGTGGTTTTGAGCAAGCCACCCGAGGCCGTGGCCAGCCAGTACGTCGTCGGGTCCGCCTCGTAGACCGACAGCGCCACGATACGGCCGCCCATGTTCGCCGGCCCAATGCAGCGCCACGTCAGTGGTTTGAGCCATTCCGCCGACAGCGTTCCGTCCCTGGGTTTGGACTCGTCGGCGCGGGAGGACAGCAGCGAGATACCGCCCCCAAGAACGGCTAGAAAGAACCAGAACGGTGTTCGGCAGCGTGGAGGATTCATCGTTCGACTCGTGCGGAGGAAGTAGCATTTGCCGCTTGCGGCTTAGCGAGACAGCGGCGAACGCGAAGCCGCAAGCGGCTTGGAAACAGGTTCTCTCAGTCATCGAAGGCGGGTTCAAACCTCTCGACCAACTCCGGCTCCAGGTGGTAGCGGTGGGCCAAACGTGCGCAGGTGTTCCAGCGCAGCAGGGCGTCGTCGTTGCCGTGCGGCCGCATGGCCTCGGCCTTTTCGTAAAACTCCATGGCCCGGCACAGCCATGGGTAGGCGACGCGGCCGCTGCCCGGCCCGCCCTGGCTGAGCCGAGCACTGGCGCGGCGCTCCCAGATCAACCCCGTGTAGTAGAGTCGATCGTACTCGGACTCGAGGCGCGGCAACATCTCGATCGCGTGCTGAAAACCTTCGCTGTCGCCGTGGCGGAACTGGTCCGTCAGGGCCAACAGCAGCGAAATCAGGGCTGGCTGGTTGTCCGGGTCGATGGCCAGCACGTCCTCGCAGATGCTCTCCGCCGCGTCCGGCTGATTGAGCAGCCGATAACGCTCCGCTTTGTCCAGGGCCGCCGGGACCGCCTCCGGGGCGATGTGTTTCAGCTCGAACATGGTGTCGTCCCCTACTTGCCGGGTCGGAAGATGCGGAACAGTTTCGTCAACGGGTCGTAGTATTCATCGACCACGCGCTCCTTGAGCGGAATGATGGCGTTGTCGGTGATGTGGATGTGTTCGGGGCAGACCTCGGTGCAGCATTTGGTGATGTTGCAGAAGCCGATGCCTTCAGCGTGTCCTTCAGCATCGGCGAGCGCGGTCCTCGGTGTCCAGCGGGTGCATCTCCAGGGCGGCGGCGTACACGAGGAAGCGCGGGCCGATGAACTCGCTCGTGCAGGTGATGGTCGCGCAGGACGTGGCAAACGTCCTGGCACAGGAAGCACTCGATGCACTTGCGGAACTCCTGGACGCGGTCGACATCTTCCTGGCTCATGCGCCAGGTGCCGTCCGCGGCGTCGGGCTTGCGCGGCTTGAACGGCTTGATCAGCTTCTTGACGCGGAAGTTCCAGGACACGTCTGTCACCAGGTCCTTGATGAGCGGGAACGCCTGCATCGGCTCGACGATGACGGGCTGCTCCAGCGGCAACGTCGTCGAGGCGCGTCATGCACATGAGGCGCGGCTTGCCGTTGATCTCGGCCGAGCACGAGCCGCACTTGCCGGCCTTGCAGTTCCAGCGGCAGGCCAGGTCGTTGGCCTGCGTCGCCTGGATCTGGTGGACGGCGTCGAGCACGACCATGCCCTCGCCGACCTCGGCCTTGTAATCGTGGAACTGACCGCCCTTGGGGTCGCCGCGCCAGATACGGAAGGTCGCTTCAGCCATGATGTCTCCCTGCCGTCGCCGCTTGCGGCTACTTGTTCTCCTCGATGATCTGTTTCAACTCCGCCGGCATCTCGGGGATGAGCGTCTCTTCGACCTGCATTCGGCCATCCGTCCCCTTGCGGACGACGACGTTGACCTTGCCGAAATGGCCGTCCTTGTTGGGGTAGTCGTCGCGGAACTGGCCGCCGCGGCTCTCCTTGCGCTCGCAGGGCGGCGCGGGTGATCGCCTCGGACACGGTC
Organism: uncultured Planctomycetota bacterium; assembly: GCA_963849325.1. Classification (GTDB taxonomy): domain Bacteria; phylum Planctomycetota; class Planctomycetia; order Gemmatales; family Gemmataceae; genus JAJPHU01. Next base: position 524,360 of record CAWKHF010000002.1, read on the forward strand.
AGCAGGTTGTGCAGGTCCAGGGCGGTGTGCCAGCCGGGGTTGTACTCGCGGTTGCCGACGACACGCACGCGGCGGGCCCGGTCGCCGCAGCTTTTGCAGCCTTCCAGGGCCCGCAGCATCTCGTCCTCCGTGCGGACGATGCCGACCAGGTCCTGCATCATCTCCTGCAGATCGTGCTGAATCTGAAACGGGCCCGTCATCGCCGCCCGGCCGGTCGAACGGCTCCAGCGCCCGCCGCGCGGCGTCCTCGACCTGGTCGGCGTCCGGCACCGCGCCGGCGGCGTGCTCCCTGGCGTAGAGGGCCGCGTATTCGCCGGCGCGCTTGCCGAAAACGAGCAGGTCGGACAGCGAGTTGCCGCCGAGGCGGTTGGCGCCGTTGATGCCGGCGGCGCACTCGCCGCAGGCGAACAGGCCGGGCACGCGCGACATCTGCGTGTCGCCGTCCACGCGCACGCCGCCCATGACGTAGTGCGTCGTCGGGCCGACTTCCATCGGCTCGCTGCGTGATGTCGAGGTTGCGCCAGTTCCTTGAACTGGTGGTACATGCTCGGCAGCTTCTGCTGGATGTGCTCGGCGGCGTTGGGCATGCTTCTCCTTGATCCAGGAAATATCGAGGAAGACGCCGCCGTGCGGGCTGCCGCGGCCCTCCTTGACCTCGCGGACGATGCAGCGGGCGACGTGATCGCGCGTCAGCAGCTCGGGCGGCCGCTGGGCGTTCTTGTCGCCCTGGCAGTAGCGCCAGCCCTCTTCCTCGTCTGTCGGCGGTCTGCTGCTTGTAGTTGTCGGGGATGTCGCTCGAACATGAAGCGCTCGCCGCTGATTGTTCGCAGGACGCCGCCCTCGCCGCGGACGCCCTCGGTGACGAGGATGCCGCGCACGCTCGGCGGCCAGACCATGCCGGTCGGATGGAACTGGATGAACTCCATGTCGATCAGCTCGGCCCCGGCGTGGTAGGCGAGAGCATGGCCGTCGCCGGTGTACTCCCAGCTGTTGCTGGTGATCTTGTACGCCTTGCCGATGCCGCCGGTCGCCAGCACGACCGCCTTGCGCCTTGAAGAGGACGAATCGGCCATGCTCGCGGTAATAGCCGAAGGCGCCGGCGATGCGGTCGCCGTCCTTGAGCAGGCGGACGATCGTACACTCCATGTAGACGTCGATGCCGCTGATGGATGCCGTGGTCCTGCAGGGTGCGGATCATCTCCAGGCCGGTGCGGTCGCCGACGTGGGCCAGGCGCGGATACTTGTGGCCGCCGAAGTTGCGCTGCAGGATGCGGCCGTCCTTGGTGCGGTCGAAGACGGCGCCCCACGCTTCCAGCTCGCGGACGCGGCCGGGAGCTTCCTGGGCGTGCAGCTGGGCCATGCGCCAGTTGTTGACGTACTGTCCGCCGCGCATGGTGTCGGCGAAGTGGACCTTCCAGTTGTCGCGCTCATCGACGTTGGCCAGCGCCGCCGCGATGCCGCCCTCGGCCATGACCGTGTGGGCCTTGCCCAGAAGCGACTTGCACACCAGGCCGACCGAGACGCCGCCGGCCGACGCCTCGATGGCGGCCCGCAGCCCGGCGCCGCCGGCGCCGATGACCAGCACGTCGTGTTCGTGAGTCGGATACTCGTTCATCCGATGAGCCTCCAGTCCGTCCATACGCCCATGGCGCACAACCGGACGTACAGGTCGGAGAAGGCCACCCAGAACAGGCTGCACCAGGCCCAGAGCATGTGGCGGCTATTGAAACAGCCGACGCAGTTATACGCCTTGTGCTGCAGCGGATGGCGCGATAGTTGTCGCAGTCTTCCGCCGACGAGGTGGCGCAGCGAATGACAGCCGAGCGTGTATCCGCCCAGCAGGACGACGTTGACGGCCAATACCAGCGTGCCGACGCCGACGCCGAAGGAGACCTGCGCCGGAAGCATCGGTGAACCAGAGGGCGTGCCAGACATCGAGGGCGAGGAAGACGAGGAACAGCAGGGCGAGGTAGAGGAAATAGCGGTGGACGTTCTGGATGAGCAGCGGTCCGAAGCGTTCGCCCCAGTAGGAATGGCGCGGCTCGCCGACGGTGCAGGAAGGCGGATCGGCCCAAAACGCCTTGTAGTAGGCGCCTCGGTAGTAATAACAGGTGACGCGGAAACCGCCCGGTGCCCACAGGATGAGCAAGGCCGGCGAGAAAAGCAGCCAGGCCGGCCACCAGGCCGGACGAGGACCGAACCAGCTGTGCGGTGAATCGCCGAACAGCTCCGGCGAGTAGAAAGGCGATAAATAAGGTCCGTAATAGTAATTCGCGCCCTGGAAGGCCGCCCACGTCGCATAGACGATGAACGCCGACAATCCCAGGAACACCAGCAGCGGGGTTGTCCACCAGGCGTCTCGGCGGGAAGTCTGGCCGAAGGAACGCAGCGGCAGGCTCAATGGCCCGTGGGACATGATGGCCCTCCGAAAAGGGGGGAGCGATGCGCTCGAACATACTCCCGCGCGCGAGGGTTTGCAAGGGGCTAGGCGGCGAAATCACGATGTCGAATCCTGGTCGCATCGGAACCAGGGTGGTCCCGGGGCGATCAGAAGACGCCCGGCTCGCGTGGCCGAGCGTGTGAGAACATCCTGTCTTAACTGCTTGATTCCTTATTAGTTGCGCAACGCCACCATCTTCGGAGCAGGGCGGCATTCCATTTGCGTTACCACTCGCAGACGAGAGTCCCGTCACGGAACACCAACCCCCACAGTGCAGGAGATCGATTCATGACCGCCCCGACCATCCTGCTGGTCGATGACGACGAAGTGCTCAGCCAGGTGCTTCGTCGGGTGCTGACGCGCGACGGCTACACTGTGGTGGAAGCCGGCAGTGTCGCTCAGGCGCTGGAGCGCGCCCGCGAGCAGCGGCCGACTCTCGGCCTGGTCGATCTGCGCCTGCCCGACGGCGACGGCGTGGAGTTGGCCCAGCAGCTTCAGCAGCAAGTGGGCCGTTTTCCGCTCATCCTCATGACGGCCTATCCGCTGCGTCTGCGCGATCAGCCCGAACTGGCTCGGGGGTTCGCCCACGTCTTGACCAAGCCGCTCAACCTCGACGAGCTTCGTCAGGCCATCGAGACTAGCCTGGGCGCGACGGCGCCGGCCCGGCCGGGGAGTGCGGAGAAGCCAGCGCTGCCATCCATCACCGAGACAGAAGTGGTTCGGCAGCCGCAACCGGAGCCGAGTCCGGTGAGGACAAGGGAACGGCCGCAGGCAAAGCCGAAGCGGCGCCGCCTGCGCTGGGCCATCGCCGCGAGTGGGATTGTGGCCCTGGTTGGTTTGGCCGTGGCCGTACCCGCTCTCGGCATGCCCAGCCTGCGGCGCTTCCTCAAGCCGCCGGAAGCGCGGCCCGTGGTCCCCGGCGGCGACTACCGGGCGCAGCTCGTCTCCGAAACCGAGGACGAGATCGAGTTGCCGCGCGACGTGGTCGAGCGGCTAGGCGTGACGAGTGAGCCGGTCCTGGAGACGGTGGCGCCGCGGACGCTGGAATTGGCCGGCTCGCTGGCCTTCGACCCCAATCGCCTCGGTCGCGTCCAGGCCCGCTTCGGCGGCGAGGTCGTCGCCATCGGCACGATGGCCGAACGCCGCGCCGACAACGGCACGACACACGAACGGACCCTGCGCTATGGCGACCCCGTCACCAAGGGACAGATCATGGCCGTGGTCCTGAGCAAAGATCTCGGTGAGAAGAAGAGCGAGTTGGTCGATTCGCTGGTGCGGCTGTGGTACGACGAAGCGCTGTTGTCGAGCCTGGACGAGTTGATTCGAGAGGGCCGCACGCCTCCGGCGACCGTCCGCACTCAGCGGACCGTGGTCGGCCGCCGACCGGAACGCGGTCGGACGGGTCGAACTAACTCTGCGGACCTGGCGCGTGGCCGAGGACGAGATCAACGCCGTCAAGGAAGAGGCCAAGCGGGTCTTCGAGCGCAAGGGGCAGCGCGATCTGAAAAAGGAAACCGAGTGGGCCAAGGTCGAGGTGCGGGCGCCGTTCGACGGCACCATCGTCGAGAAGAGCGTGAACCTGGGCAACATCGTCGATACCACTTTCGATCTCTTCAAGGTCGCCGACCTGCGCAAGCTCGGCGTACTGGTTCATGCTTACGAGGAAGACCTGCGCGAGTTGCAGACGATGTTGCACGAGCAGCCCCGAGGCTACCCCTGGCAAGTCCGCACCGGCGCCGACCTCACCCGCCAAGTGCTCCAAAGCGAGGGCATGCAGCAGATCGGACTGGTGGTCGATCCCACGCAGCACACCGACCCGATCATGGGGTTGGTGGACAATCGGGACGGCAGGCTGCGCGTCGGCCAGTTCGTGACGGCGACAGTCGATTTGCCGTCGCCGCCCAACGTCGTCTCCCTGCCGGCGTCGGCCCTGGAGGAGGATGGCGCGGAGAGCATCGTTTTCGTCCAGCCCGATCCGACCAAGCCGCGCTACGTCCTGCGCCGCGTCCTGGTCGCCATGCGGCTGCGCGACATCGTCTACGTCCGCAGCGAGTTGACCGAGCAGGACCGCAAGAAGGGTCTGCAAGAAGTACGACCCGGCGAATACGTCGTCACCGAGGGCGTCCTGGAACTCAAGGCGGCGCTCGAGGAGTTGCAAGCAAAAGCAAAAGCCAAAAAATAAGTTCTGAGTTCTGAGTGAAAGAGACTCAAGCTCTCATTGGCTCATGCGGCAGAACTCACTGAACTCAGAACTCAGAACTCAGAACTCAGAACTGAAGTATGGTTCGCAAACTCATCGAGTGGGCCGTCAACAGCGCCCTGATCGTGCTCCTCCTGGCCGTCGGCCTGGCTGCGTTCGGCGTTTATGCCTTCAATCACGTCAACGTCGAAGCCTACCCCGATCCGGCGCCGGCCATCATCGAAGTCATCGCCCAGTATCCCGGCTTCTCGGCCGAGGAGGTCGAGCGACGGGTGACGATCCCGCTGGAGGTCACCCTGGCCGGCATGCCGGGACTGACGTACACGCGCAGCAAATCGCTGGCCGGCCTGTGCTCACCTGCGCAACCAGTTCGATTACGGCATCGATTACTACGCCGCGCGCCAGGAAGTCATCAACCGCCTGCAATTCGTGCAGAACCTGCCCAACAGCGTCACCCCGCAACTGTCGCCGTTCACGCCGACCGGCGAGCTGATCCGCTACACCTTGGACAGGCCGAAAAACACGCGCGGCGAGGAAATTTACTCCCTGATCGATCTCAAATCGCTGCAGGACTGGACGCTGGAGCGCGAGTTTCGCCGTATCCCGCGCATCGCCGACGTGTCCAGCTTCGGCGGCATGGTCAAGCGCTACGAGATCCAGCCGGACCCGGCTCGGCTCAAGCGCTACGGCATCACGCTTGCAGCAGTTCCAGACGGCCATCAGCAACAGCAACGCCAACATCGGGGCCGGCTATCTGCGGCAGGGACCGATCGCCATGAACGTGCGCGGCATCGGCCTGCTCGGCCGCGGCCAAGACCCGATGCAGCAGCGTGCTGGCCATGAAAAGCCCCTACCTGGCCGCTCGCCGCCTGCGCCAGCAGGAAGAAGCGCGCGTGCGCGAGATCCGCGACGTCGTCGTGGTGACGGTCAACAACGTGCCCATCCGCGTCGAGGACCTCGTCGCCGGCGGGCCGATCGATGAGCACGACGCAGATCGACGAAGCCGGCCGAGGCGCCGGACCCACTGGTTCGGCAGCGCCTCGGCGAAGGCGGCGCGAAGGCGGCGAACGCAACCGGCAACGAGGGCGTCGTGGTCGGCTACCAGCCGCGCCTGGGCAAGGTCAGCGTGTGCCGGCCCAAGTACGACGACGACGGCAACGTGGTCCGCGATGAGCGAGGGCAACGTCGTCTGGGTGGACGAGGAAGACAAGGTACAGGGCATCGTCCTGATGCGCAAGAACGAGGCCACCCTGCTCGCCCTCAACAAGGTCAAGGAGAAGGTCGAGGAACTGAACGACACGCCGGGCCGTCTGCTGCCCGGCGTGCACGATCGAGCCGCACTTCGACCTGACCGGCCTCATCCACGTCACCACCGAGACCGTCCGCGAGAACCTGCTTCTGGGCATGATCCTGGTGACGGTCATCCTGTTCATGTTCCTCAGCAACGTCCGCAGCGCCCTCATCGTGGCCATCAACATCCCGCTGGCGCTGTTGTTCGCCTTCTCCGTGCTGTTCCTGCGCGGCAAGTCGGCCAACCTGCTGTCCATCGGGGCCGTCGATTTCGGCATCATCGTCGATTCGTCGGTCATCATGGTCGAGAACATTTACCGCCATCTCAGCTCCGGCGAGTACGCGGAACTGCCGCTGAAGGAACGCATCATCCGCGCCTGCCACGAGGTCGAGCGGCCGCTGTTCTTCTCGACGACGATCATGGTGTTCGCCTTCATCCCGCTGTTCACCATGCAGGGGCCGGAAGGACAAATCTTCGGGCCGATGGCCGACACCTATGCCTTCGCCCTGGCCGGCGGCCTGCTGCTGGCGCTGACCGTGGCGCCGGTGCTGTGCTTCCTGTTCTTCAAGAACCTCAAGCCGGCGCCGGACAACTGGCTGGTGCGCTGGCTGAAGCGCAGCTACCTGCACCAGCTGGAACGCTGTCTGAACCACCGCGTCGTGACGCTGACGCTGTTCGGCTCGCTCACGGCCGTCACCGTCGGCATCCTGCCCTTTCTGGGCCGCGAGTTCATGCCGGAGCTGGAGGAGGGCAACCTGTACATCCGCGGCACCTTCCCGGTCAACGCCTCGCTGGAGGAGGTGGCCGACAAGACGCGCCGGGCCCGGGCCATCCTCCGCGCGTACCCGGAGGTCGCCCTGGTCGCCTCGCAGGTCGGCCGGCCCGACGACGGCACCGACCCGACCGGCTTCTACAACGCCGAGTTCTCCATCCCGCTGCACCCCGACAAGCACTGGCCCGCCGTGGTGCCGCGCACGGGCTGGCTGAGCTGGCTCGGTCCCCGCGCCGCGCACCAAGCCGGAGCTGATCGACAGCCATGAACCAGCAGATGCACCGCGAGCTGATCGGCGTGGACTGGAACTTCTCGCAGTACATCCGCGACAACGTCATGGAGTCGCTGTCCGGCGTCAAGGGCGACAACTCGGTCAAGATCATCGGCCCCGACCTCGACGAGCTGGAGAAACTGGCCGACGAGGTCAAGGCCGTGCTCGACACCGTGCCCGGCCTGGAGAACGTGGCCGTCTTCCGCATCAAGGGCCAGCCGAACCTGGAGTTCACCGTCGATCGGACCCGGTGCAAGTTCTGGAACGTCAGTGTGGCGGACGTGGAGAACGCCATCGCCATCGCCGTCGGCGGCCAGGCGTGTACGCAGATGGTCGAGGGCGAGAAGACCTTCGACATCACCCTGCGCTGGCCGGAGCGGCTGCGCGGCAACGAACAGGCCATCCTCGACATTCCCATCGAGGTGGCCAACAACACCGTCACGCCGGGCTATGTCCCCGGCACGCCACAGACGCCGGTGACGGGAGCGAGCATCGGCGTCAATCCCATCGGCACCAACGTGCCCATGCCGTCGTTGTGGGGCAACATCTTCAACGCGGCGGTCAACAACCTCAGCAGCGTGCCGCGCCTGCGCCTGGGGCAGCTGGTGACGCCGGTCAACGACGAGGGCCGGCCCGACCCGCACGGGCAAGTACCTGCGCTCCGGCGCCTCGACGATCTACCGCGAGCAGGGCAAGCGGCTGATCGCCGTCAAGTTCAGCGTGCGCGGCCGCGACCTGGCCGGCGCCGTGGCCGAGGCCCAGGAGAAGACGGCCGACCTGTTCAAGGCCCCTTACCGGGCCGAGTGGAGCGGCGAGTTTCAGGAGATGCTGGAAGCGGAGCACCGCTTGATGTACATCATTCCGCTGTCGCTGGCGGCGATCTTCGTGCTGCTGTACCTGGCATTCCACGACCTGGTCGACGCCCTGCTGGTCTTCTCCAACGTCGTCGCCCTGAGCGTCGGCGGCGTGTGGGCCTTGCTGCTGACAGGGACGAACTTCAGCATCTCGGCGGCGGTGGGCTTCATCTCGATCTTCGGCGTGGCCATCATGGATGGCCTGCTGCTGGTGTCCTACTTCAACCACCTGCGCGCCGAGGGATTGCCGCTGCGCGAGGCCATCATGCAGGGGGCGGAGAAGCGGGTGCGGCCGGTGATGATGACGGCGCTGACGGCCATCTTCGGCCTGCTGCCGGCGGCGCTCTCGACGCGCATCGGCTCGCAGACGCAGCGGCCGCTGGCCATCGTCGTCGTCGGCGGCATGGTGACGACGCTGTTTCTGACGCGCTACCTGATGCCGGTGCTTGTACAGCTTCTACGGCCACCGCGAGCCGCCCTCCGGCGGCGGCAGCCTGGCGCACTGACATATCCCACCACTAGCCCGGAGCGCCAACGACGGGTTGAGACAAATCGTCGCTGGCGCTCCGGGCTTGTCGAGAAAATGTGTCGAAACCGCCAGTGGCTTGGCACTCCTCTCCGCGGCGCTTATACTGCGAACAGACGGCGTGTCCCGCCGTCGCCTGCCTCCCCGGGCTGCTCTTCCGTTTCATCGGAATGGGTAACACCTACCGCACGCCGAGGTCTTTCATGAAGACAAAAACGCTGCTGGCAATCACTCTTGTCGCTGTCTGCCTTGCCCCGCTGTCGCTGTTCGCCCTCGATTGGCCACAGTGGCAAGGCCCCGACCGCACCAACGTCTCCAAGGAGACCGGCCTGCTCAAGGAATGGCCTCAAAGCGGGCCGAAACTGCTGTGGACTTCCGAGGACGCCGGTATGGGGTACTCGGCCCCGGCCATCGTCGGCGATCGGCTGTACTCGATGGGAGCGCGCGACGGCAAGGATTGGCTGTTCGCCTTGGATGGGAAGACGAGTCAAAAAAAATGGTCCACGCCGATTGGCGATCAATTCAGCAACAACCGAGGCAATGGTTCGCGTGGCACGCCCACGGTGGACGGCGATCGCATTTACGCCCTGGGGGGGCAGGGTAATCTCGTCTGCGTCAAGACCGATAGCGGCGAAATCGTCTGGCAGAAGAACCTCAAGCGTGATCTTGGCGGAAACATGCAGAACAATTGGGGGTATTCCGAATCGCCCCTGATCGATGGCGCGGTCATCGTCTGCACGCCGGGCGGCAGCAAGGGGACCATCGCCGCCCTGGACAAGAACACCGGCGAGGTGCGCTGGCGGAGCAAGGGATTGATTGACGCCGCCGCCTACTCCTCGCTGGTGGTCTCGAACGCGGGCGGCGTGCGGCAGTACGTGCAGATGACCGGCAACAGCGTGACCGGCGTGGCCGCCAAGGATGGCCAGGTCCTCTGGAGTTTCAAACGCCCGAGCAACGTGGCGGCAATCCCTACGCCCATCTGCTTCGATGATTCGGTGTACGTTTCCTCCGGCTACGGCACCGGCTGCGCCCTGCTGAAGATCAACAAGGATGGCTCCTCCTGGAAAGCGGAGCAGGTGTATGCCAACAAGAACATGGTGAACCATCATGGCGGTGTCGTACACCTTGGCGACCATTTCTACGGTTACTCCGACGGCAAGGGCTGGGTGTGTCAGGATGCCAAGACCGGGGCGGTGGTGTGGCAAGAGCGGAATCGCCTGGGCAAGGGATCGTTGACCTGTGCGGAGGGTCGGCTGTATTGCTACAGCGAAAAAGACGGCACCGTGGTGCTTGTCGAGGCATCGCCGGCCGGCTGGAAGGAATCGGGCCGTTTCACGATCCCGCAACAAAGCAAACTGCCCCGTCCGAGCAGTCAACCCCGGAACAACATCTGGACGCATCCGGTGGTGGCCAACGGCCGATTGTACCTGCGCGATCAGGATTTGATATTCTGTTACGACGTCAAGGGCGGCGAACGCTAACCCGCAAGCGGCAAACAGGACAATCATCCCCCGGTGAACCATGCGAATCCTCCCGACCGTGTGCGCGGCGGCCCTGGTCTTTGTCCTGTCGGCGGCGGATTGGCCGCAGTGGCAAGGCCCCAACCGCGACGCCGTCTCGAAAGAGACCGGCCTGCTTGCGAAATGGCCCAAGGACGGACCCGAGTTGGCGTGGACGTTCGACAAGGCCGGCTCCGGCTACGCCGGTCCCGCCGTCGTCGGCGGCAAGCTGTACACGATGGGCGGCCGCGAAGGCAGCGAATACGTCTTCGCCCTGGATAACAAGGGCCAGGAACTGTGGAGCGCCAAGATCGGCTCGGTGTACGACTTCGAGGGCAACAACTGGAGCCGCGGCCCCAACGCCACGCCGACGGTAGATGGAGAGCGGCTCTTCGCACTGGGCAGCCAGGGCGTGCTGGTGTGCCTGGACACCGGCGGCAAGGAGCAATGGCGCAAGGATCTGCCGAAGGAACTCGGCGCCCAGGTCAGCACCGTCGGCGGCGGGCCGAAGGGCATGGGCTGGGGCTTCTCGTGGTCGCCGCTTGTCGATGGCGATCAACTCATCTGCGTGCCCGGCGGACCCCAGGGGTTGTTGGCGGCGCTGGACAAGAAGACCGGCGACGTGAAGTGGCGCAGCAAGGCCGTCACGGACCCGTGTCCGTACTCGTCGCCGATTGCGGCGACCCTCGGCGGCGTCAAGCAGTACGTCCAGGTGGTCAACGCCGGGGTCGTCGGCGTCGAGGCGAAGACCGGCGAGGTACTGTGGAACTTCAAACGCAAGAGACCGTGGAGCGACGTGCTGTGTCCGACGCCGATCTGCCGGGGTGATTGGATCTACGCGACAGGCACCAAGACGAGCGGCTGCACTCTCATCAAGGTCCACGCCGACGGTGGGAAATTCAAGGCGGAGGAAGTGTATTCCAACAAGCTGATCTCGAACTTTCACGGTGGTGTCGTGCTGGTCGGCGATTACGTCTATGGTTATCACGCCAACCGCGAATGGGCGTGCCAGAGTTTCGCCGAGGGCGGGGCCAACAAGTGGGAGTCGGACCCCAACGCCCTGGGGGCCGGCGGCTCGGGCGGCTCGATCCTCGTCGCCGACGGCCGGCTGTACTGTCTGGCCGATAGCGAGGGCGCCGGCGTCGTCGGCATGATCGAAGCTCGGCCGGACAAATACAGCGAAATATGCCGCTTCACACTGCCGCGAAAGTCTACCCTGCGCAAAGAGAGCGGCGGCGTGTGGACGCACCCGGTCCTCTCGGATGGATACCTTTACCTGCGCGATCAGGAATTGATCTTCTGCTACAAGGTGAAATGAGGAAATGCGCCCTTGGTTAGCCGCGACGCGCAGCGGAGCGCGCGACAGACCCGCGCTCCGCTGCGCGTCGCGGCTAAACGGGAGGTAGAACGGGAGAGGCCATGTTCGCCGCGCCGCGGGATGACATCGCACGGGCGGAGTTGGCCCACTGGCAAATCCAACGCCTGTCTCTTCTCCTGCGTGACATTCTCCCCGGCAATCGCTTCTACGCTCGCAAGTTTCAGCAAGCCGGGATCGATGTCGCCTCCCTATCCCTACCCGCCGACCTGCCACGCCTCCCCTTCACGACCAAGTCGGAACTGCTCGATGACCAGGCCCAACATCCTCCCTACGGCGAGATTTTAACGTATCCGGTCGAGCACTACAGCCGATTGCACCAAACGTCCGGCACGGCGGGACGGCCGCTGCGCTGGCTGGATACGCCGGAGAGTTGGTCGCGGCTGCTCGACTGCTGGATGACGATGCTCGGCATGGCCGGCGTGACGGCGGCGGATCGGCTGTTCTTTCCCTTCTCCTTCGGGCCGTTCCTCGGCTTCTGGACGGCGTTCGAGGCGGCGTCGCGGTTGGGCTGTCTGTGTCTGCCCGGCGGCGGCCTGAGCAGTTCGGCCCGTCTGCGCTTCCTGCTCGACAACCAGGCGACCGTCATCCTGTGTACGCCCACTTATGCCCTGCACCTGGCGGAGATCGCGCAGACCGACGGTATCGATTTGGTCGGCTCAACGGTGCGCAAAGTGATCGTCGCCGGCGAGCCGGGCGGCAGCATCCCGGCGACGCGCGGCCGCATCGAGAGCGCCTGGGGAGCGCGGCTGTTCGATCACACCGGCATGACGGAAACCGGCCCGCTGGGGATTGAATGTTCCGAGCAGCCGGGCGGTCTACATCTGTTGGAGACCGAATGCCTGGCGGAAGTGATCGACCCCGAGACCACGCAGTCGGTGCCGGCCGGGACCGAGGGCGAACTGGTGCTGACCACATTCGATCGACCAGGCAGTCCGCTGGTGCGCTACCGCACCGGCGACCTGGTGCGCGTCGATCCGCGGCCGTGTCCGTGTGGCCGGGCGCTGGTGCGCCTCGACGGCGGCATCCGCGGCCGCGTCGATGACATGATTGTCCTTCGCGGCAACAACTTGCATCCCAGCGCCTTGCAGACCATTCTGCATCGTCTCGCCGAGGTCGCCGAGTATCGCATGGAAGTCGATTACAAAGCCGCGCTGCCGGTCCTGCGCATCGAGGTCGAGCCGCGACCCGGCGTCGCCGGCGACGCCCTGGCTCGAGCGCGTCGAACACGCCATCCGCACGGAACTGCTTTTCCGCGCCGAGGTGCGGGCCGTTCCGCCCGGAAGTCTGCCCCGCTACGAAATGAAGGCCCGCCGACTGGTACGAAAAAACGAACCAGGTACTGCAAGCGATCCCTCGAAATCGTAAAAAAGCAATCAGCGGTCAGCGATCAGCAGTCAGCAAAACACAACCGGACGGATCGCTGATCGCTGATCGCTGACCGCTGATCGCTTACCAAGAGAGCCGATCCCATGAAGCACTGCCTCCCCCTGCTGCTGGTCCTGTTCGGCTGGACGGCGACGATCCGCGCCGACAACTGGTCGTCCTGGCGCGGCCCGGAACAGACCGGCGTTTCCCGCGACACCGGCCTGCCCGACACCTTCGCCGTCGAGAAGGACAAGGAAAAGAACATCGTCTGGCGGACGCCGTATGGCGGGATCACCACGCCGGTCATTCAGAACGGCCGGGTTTACGTCATCAACAAGGTCGGCGAGGACGAGTCGCAGCAAGAGCGCGTCATGTGCTTCGACGCCAACGACGGCAAGGTGCTATGGCAGCACAAGTTCAACGTCTTCCTGACCGACATCGTCGCCGACCGGCTCGGCTGGACGCAGATGGTCGGCGACGCCGAGACGGGCAACGTCTATGCTCACGGTACGCAGGGCTTTCTCTTCTGCTTCGACAAGGACGGCAAGATCCGCTGGAAGCATTCGCTGACCGAGGAATACGGTCGCATCAGCGGCTACGGCGGACGCATCACCAGTCCGATCCTGTTCGAGGATCTGCTCATCATGCCGCTGGTCAACGCCAACTGGGGCGAACAGACGGTCGGCGGCACGCGGTTGGTTGCCTTCAACAAGCGCAGCGGCGAGGTCGTGTGGTGGTCGTCCACGAATTATCGCGTTAAAGACACCTTCGCCTGCATGCCGGTCGTCGCCAAGATCGGCGGACAATGGCTGGTCATCACGGGTGCCGGCGACGGCGGGGTCCACGCCTTCAAGGCCCGCACCGGCGAGAAGGTGTGGAGCTATATTTTCGCCGCCGGGGCGATCAACGCCTCGCCGGTCGTGGACGGCGATTTGGTGTACGCCGGCCACGGCGAGGCCAACATCGACGGCCGACGAACAGGGTCGCGTCATCTGCCTGGACGCCGGCAAGGTCGAGGACGGCAAGCCGAAGCTGGTCTGGAAGGTGGACGGCATCCGCGTCAAATACGCCTCGCCGCTCTTGCATGATGGCCGGCTGTACGTCTGCAACGTCGTCGGCGAGATGTATTGCCTGGATGCCAAGAACGGCAAGCAGCTGTGGAAGTATCAGTATGGCCAAAACACGCGCGGCTCGCCGGTCTGGGGCGACGGCAAGATTTACCTGCCCGAATTGGATTCGCAGTTCCACATCCTCAAGCCCGACGACGAAAGAGTGCAAGTCGCTCTGTTCGGAGTTTTTCCGCGGCGCCGGCGAGGCGCCGGTGGAGCTGACTGGCAGTCCGGCCATCGCCAATGGCCGCCTCTACTTCCTGACCAGCGAGGAACTGCTGTGCATCGGTAAGAAGGACCACAAGGCGGCCGACGCCGGCAAGACGCCGGAGCAGCAGACGGATCGTCAGGCACCGGCCGACGCCAAGCCGGCGCATCTGCAGGTGGTGCCGGCCGACGTGGCCCTGACGCCGGGCCAGAGCGTCAATTTCAAGGCGCTGGCCTACGACGACCACGGCCGACTGATCGGCGAGGTCAAGGCGGATTGGTCGCTGGCCGGGCCGCTGCCTCCCGTGTTTCCCATCGGCATGCCGACGCCGCCGCAGCCCAAGTCGCCGCCGTCTCCGCCGCCGCCCATGAACGGCAAGCTCAGTCACGACAGCGGTACGACCACCAAGCTGACCGTCGGCAACGCCGCCGCCGGCGCAGTTTGGCCGCGTCGTCGCCAAGGCGAACGGCCTGACCGCTTCCGTCCGCGTGCGCGTGGCGCCGCTGTTACCCTACGCCATCGACTTCGCCAAGGTGCCGCTCGGCCGCACGCCCGGCGGCTGGGTCAACTGTCAGGGCAAGTTCGCCGTCGCCAAGATGAAGGACGGCACCGTCGCCCTCAAGAAACGCAACGACGCGCCCAGTCCTCTCGTGGCGCGGGCCCGCACCTACATCGGCATGCCCGACCTGACCGACTACACCATCGAGGCCGACATGCAGGGCACCAAACGACAAGCCGACATGCCCGACATGGGCATCGCGGCCAACCGCTATCGCCTCGCTCTGATCGGCAACGCCCAGCAATTACGGCTGGTTTCCTGGGACGCGCTGCCGCGTATCGACAAATCCATCGCCTTCGCGTGGAAGCCCGACGTCTGGTATAGCATGAAACTGACCGTCGAGGTCCAGGGCGACAAGGCCATCGCGCGCGGCAAAGTGTGGCCGCGCGATCAGCCGGAGCCGAAGGCGTGGACGCTCACGGTCGAGGATACCACCCCCAACCGCGAAGGCGCTCCCGCCCTGTACGGCAACTCCACCGGCATCCAGGAGAAGACGCCCGGCACGGAAATCTACTACACCAACGTCAAGGTCACGCCGAACAAATAAACAGTTCTGAGTTCTGAGTGAAAGACATAGAACTCAGAACTCAGAACTCAGAACTCAGGAATGTCATCCATGCAATCCCTCCCGAATCTGCGCCGTGTGGTATCGCTGGCCGGGACCGCGCTGGTGTTCGTCGTGGTCCTCGTCGTGGTCGGACTGCAATCGTCGTCGCCGGACGCCTCCTCGGCCAAGGCCGACGCCGGCAAGGACGACCGCCGCGATTGGCCGATGTACGGCGGCACCCTGTCGCGCGATCTCGTCAACCTCCACGACAAGGGCATGCCGACCAACTGGGACGTCACCGAGGGGCAGGAGAAGAACATCAAGTGGAGCGTGCCCCTGGGCGACAAAGCCTACGGCGGACCCATCGTCGCCGGCGGCAAGATTTACGTCGGCACCAACAACAAAAACCCGCGCGATCCGAAAATCAAGGGCGACAAGGGCATCCTGCTGTGCTTCCGCGAGTCGGACGGCGAGTTCTTCTGGCAGGCGGTCCACGACAAGCTGGCGGCCGGCCGCGTCAACGACTGGCCCGGCGAGGGCATCTGTTCCAGCCCTATCGTCGAGGGCAATCGACTGTACTACGTCAGCAACCGCTGTGAGGTCATTTGCGCCGACGTGGACGGCATGGCCAACGGCAACCAGGGCGAGCAGGACGAGAACTACAAGGGCGACAAGGACGCCGACATCATCTGGCGGCTGGACATGATCGGCAAGCTGGGCGTTTTTCCGCACAACCTGGCCGTCTGTTCGCCGTTGATCGTCGGCGACACGCTATTCGTCATCACCGCCAACGGCGTGGACGAGGGACACATCAACATTCCCAACCCTGCCGCGCCGAGCTTTTTGGCCATCGACAAGAAGACCGGCAAAGTGCTGTGGAAGGACAACGCGCCGACGCGCAGCCTGGTCGAGGCCCAGAAAGCCGGTGCGGCCGTCAACATCCGCAAGATGGTCAACGCCGGTCAACTGTTGATGCACGGCCAATGGTCCAACCCCGTCTACGCCGAGGCGAACGGCAAACCGATGATCATCTTTCCCGGCGGCGACG
The DNA here is from genome assembly GCA_963849325.1 of uncultured Planctomycetota bacterium. Taxonomy (GTDB): domain Bacteria; phylum Planctomycetota; class Planctomycetia; order Gemmatales; family Gemmataceae; genus JAJPHU01. The sequence continues at coordinate 540,427 of CAWKHF010000002.1, forward strand.
GCTGGATTCGCGCCTACAACCCCAAGGACAGCTCGCTTTTGTGGAAGTTCGATTGCAATCCCAAGGGCACCAAGTACGTCCTCGGTCCGGCGGCCACGCGCAATGACTTCGTTGGTACGCCGGTCGTCTGGGAGAACAAGCTGTACATTGCCGTCGGCCAGGATCCCGAGCACAAGAAAAGTGTCGGTCATCTGTGGTGCATCGACATCACCAAGCAGCCGAAAAACGAGGACAAGGATCTCACGCCGGTCAAGAACAACTTCGATCCCAAGGCGGCGGTCAACAAGGATTCCGGCCTGGTCTGGCATTACGGCGGCAAGGCGCCGCCGGGTGTCCGCCGCAATTACTCGTTCGGACGTTCGATGAGCACTTGCGCCGTCCACGACGGCCTGTGCTACGCCGCCGACTTCGATGGCTATTTCTACTGTCTCGATGCCAACACTGGCGAGAAATACTGGGACGAATCCTGGGCGCCGACACCTGGAGTTCGCCGTATTGGGTGGACGGCAAGATTTACATCGGCAGCGAGAACGGCACGATGCACGTCTTCCAGCACGGCAAGAACAAGAAGGCGCAAGTAAGATCGACATGCAGGCCGACGCCATCCGCGCGACGCCCGTGGCGGCCAACGGCGTGCTGTACACGATCACCGAGAACCCGTGCAAGCTGTGGGCGATCAAGAAGTAGCCGGGCATTACGAGGGAGGGCGGACGGGATGCGCTGGACAACGGGTTTGCGAATGGGGCCGGCTGCCGGGGTGTTCCTGGTGTTGCTGGGCATGGCCTGTTCCGGCCGCTCGCCGTCCGGCGCGGACAAGGCGGAGCCGTCCGGCGCGGACAAGGCGGAGCCGTCCGCGCAACCGCAGGCCGGGCGCACTCGTGGCCGATGTTCGGCGGCACCGTCCAGCGCAACCTGGCCAACACGACGGACACCAACCTCCCCAACGAATGGAGCATCAAGAAGGGCAAGGAGAAGAACGTCAAGTGGACCGCCAAGCTGGGCAGCAAGGGACTCGGCGGTCCCGTCGTGGCCGATGGCCGGATCTTCATCGGCACCAATAACGCCGAGGGCGACAAGGGCGTCCTGAAATGCTTCCGCGAGTCGGACGGCAAACCCCTGTGGGAAGCGGTCCACGAAAAACTCGACGACAACAGCGGCGCGCAAAGCTACGGCATCGTCTCGACGCCGTGCGTGGACGGCGACCGCCTGTACTACGTCAACAACCGCTGGGAGGTGATTTGCGCCGACGTCGCCGGGGAGGGCGGCAAGGCCAAGATCGTGTGGACGCTCGACATGGTCAAGGAGCTGAAAGTCTATCCCGGCGGCATCCAGGGCAGTTTGTCGATCTGTTCGCCGCTGGTCGTGGAAGACCTGGTGTTCGTGGTAACGGCCAACGGGGCGGACGCGATGGGCAAGGTGCCGGCGCCGGCGGCGCCGAGCTTTCTCGCCCTGGACAAGAAGACGGGCAAGGTGGCCTGGCAGGACCATTCGCCGGGCAAAAACATCATGGATGGCCAGTGGGGCAATCCGGCGGCGGCCCGCGTCAACGGGCGATGGCAAGTCCTCTTCCCCGGCGGCGACGGCATGGCTGTACGGCTTCGAGGCGAAGACGGGCAAACTGCTGTGGAAGTTCGATTGCAACCCCAAAGGGGCGGACTTCAAGGCCGGCGGCCGCGGTACGCGCAACTACATCGTCTCGGCCCCCGTCGTCTGGGACAACAAGGCTTTACGTCGCCACCGGCCGCCATCCCGATGAACCGCACGGCGAGGGCCATCTGTGGTGCATCGACCTCACCAGGGAGCCGAAGAACAAGGACAAGGATTTGTCTCCCGTCAACAACAACTTCGATCCCAAGGCCGAGGCCAACAAGGACTCCGGTCTCATCTGGCACTTCGGCGGGTCCGTCATGCCCAAACCGGAGGGCGCTGGACGGGAATATGTCTTCGGCCGCAGTGTCAGCACGGTCGCCATCCACGACGGCCTGCTCTACGTCGCCGACCTCGCCGGATACTTGTACTGCCTGGATGCCGGCACGGGCCGAAAGCTCTGGGATGCCGATCTCAAGGCGAGCGTGTGGGCCTCGCCGTTCTACGCGGACGGCAAGGTCTACATCGGCACCGACGACGGCAGCCTGTTCGTGTTCCCGCATGGCAAGGAAGCGAAGAAGCCGGCTAAGATGGACATGGAGGAGGCGCTGCTCAGTCCGGTGATGGCGGTCAACGGCGTGCTGTACGTCAGCAACGGTTACAACCTGTACGCCCTCGCCGCCAAGTGACGATTTACCCCAAGTCGTTTCGCGGCGGCTCGCCGATCCGACGCGAAACACCGATCGACAACCGAGGAACTTTCCGTGTCCGCTACCGCCAACGCCGACCAGGTCCGCCAGGCCCGCGAAAAGCTCGATGCCCATGTCTGCGACATCGTCGCCTGGCATTTCAGCCCCGACACCGGCACGCCGTTCTGGCTCGAACGCGCCAAGTCCTTTCAGTTCAACCCGCTCAAGGACGTGCAGGGTTTCGACGACTTGAAGCTGTTCGGGCTTTTCGAGGACGAATGGCTTCGCGGCGGCCCGGTGCGGCGCTGGGTGCCCAAGGCGCTGCACAACAAGCCGACTTACGTTTTCGAGACCGGCGGCACTACCGGCATCCCCAAGAGCCGCGTCGTCCAGGACGACTTCCGCATCGACTACGAGATGTTCAGCGACACTCTGCCGGAGAAGTATTTCCCCAGAGGGTCAAACTGGCTCATGCTCGGTCCGTCCGGCCCGCGGCGTCTGCGTCTGGCGGTCGAGCACCTCTGCCAATACCGCGGCGGCATCTGCTTCTGCGTCGATCTCGATCCGCGCTGGGTCGTCAAGCTCATCAAGAAGGGCTGGATGGAGCACCTGAAGGCGTACCAGGAGCACGTCATCGACCAGGCGCTGACGGTGCTGTCGGCCAACCACGAAATCAAGTGCATGTTCACGACGCCGAAGCTGCTCGACGCCCTGGCGACGCGGCTGGAGAAGGACGGTTCGAGCATCGCGCAAGCAGGGCATCATCGGCATCTTCTGCGGCGGCACCGAGATGACCTCGCAGTGGATTCGCTTCGCCATCGAGGAATTGCTCGGTCCCAGCGTGTACATCGCTCCTACCTACGGCAACACGCTGATGGGCCTGGCCGCGGCGGAGATGCCGACGGCGGAACAGAACTACAAGATCGCCTACTACGCTCCGCAGCCGCGCGCCGTCGTGCAGGTGGTGGACTTCAAGGATTACGACAAGGTCGTGGACTATGGCCAGACAGGCCGGGTGATGCTGACGACGTTGACGAAGGAATTTTTCGTGCCGCGCTTCGCCGAGCGCGACGAGGGCGAGCGCGAGCCGCCCAGCGCGAAGTATCCGTGGGACGGCGTCAGCGGCGTGCGGCCGTTCCACGAATTCGCCGCGAGCACGACGGTCGGAGTGTATTGACCGACGAGGAGACAAGCGATGCCATCACCGTTTCCAGGGATGGACCCGTATCTGGAAGATCCCTGGATCTGGCCGGACTTCCATCTGACCTTTGCGGTTGGGCTTCGTACGGAGTTGAACCGTCGGCTGCCAACCGGCTACGTTGCTCTCGTTGATCGCTACGTTTGGGCCTGGGAGCCGGAGACGGAAGAACGTAAGCGTTTGGGCAAGCTCGACGTGTTCTTTACAGGAGAGGGTGAATCGAGAGCGCCTGCCGCCGCAGCCGTCGCTGCTCCGGTGGAGATCGTCTTGCCCTCGGTGACCGAGAAAGGCACGCCGTATGTGAAGATCGTGGACCGGGCCTATCGCCGATTGGTCACGGTCATCGAACTGTTAAGTCCGGCCAACAAAACTCCGGGCAAGGACCGAGACGCCTACTTGATGAAGCAACGGGAGTATCTGGCCACGGACGTGAACGTGGTGGAAATGGACTTGCTGCGCAAGGGGGAGCGCTGGTCCTGGATGGCCCCTTCCGTGGTGGCATCCGCTTATTATGTGATGGTGAGTCGGGCCGCAGAGCGTCCTCGAGGCCACGCCTGGCCATTCTCCGTGCGGGATTCTCTACCCACGATCGCCGTCCCTCTCACCGTGCGGGATGGCGACGTCGCCCTGGAACTCCGCCTGTGGATGAACCAGGTTTACGATAGTGCCGGCTATGACCGCGAATTGGACTACACGCAACCTCCGAATCCTCCGCTCGACGAGTCGGACGCCGTCTGGGCGCGCGAGTTGTTAGATAATCGAACATCCCAAGGGAACCAATCATGATTCACATCCCCGTCCTGCGCTGGGGCGAGCCGTACAAGAGCCTGGACGTGGACAAGGTGGTCCACTTCGCCACCGGCGAGCCGTTGGCCGAGGTCGGCCGGGCCAACGCCGGCCTCGTCGAGCGCGACATGCGCCACGCCCAACGCGCCCGCGACGTGCTGCGCGACATCCCCATCGCCGATCTGCTGCAGATGGTCAAGAAGGCGGCCGATCTGTACACGCAGGCGGAGCTGCCGCTGGGCGACGGCACGCAGACGCCGGAGCAGTTCGTGCGCATGCAGTCGGCGACGACCGGCCTGCCCGAACACATGTGCCGTTTCAACATGACGAAGAACCACTTCGTGTTGAACCAGATGGACAAGATCCTCGAAGCGCTGACGCGCGGCCTCGACCTCAACGTGTTGTCGCGCGGCTACGGCGTCGAGCGCGGCGTGCCGATCAGCTATCAGGCGCAGTCGCCAGTGCTGGGGCTGGTGCTGCCGAGCAACTCGCCCGGCGTTCATACCCTGTGGCTGCCGATCATCCCCATGCAGATGGGTTTGGTGCTCAAGCCGGGACCGCAGGAGCCGTGGACGCCGTACCGCATGACGCAGGCGTTCGTGCAAGCGGGCGTGCCGAAGCAGGCCATCGCCATCTATCCCGGACTCGGCGACGTGGGAGCGGCGGTGCTGGCGCACTGCCCGCGCAGCCTGATCTTCGGCGGCACCGCCACCGTCGAGCAGTACAAGGGCAATCCGCGCGTCCAGGCCCACGGGCCGGGCTTCAGCAAGATCCTGCTCGGCGACGACGTGGTCGATAACTGGCGGAAGTATCTCGACCTCATGGTCGATAGCGTGCTGATCAACAGCGGTCGCGGCTGCATCAACTGCTCGGGCATCTGGGCGTCGCGGCATACCAAGGAGATCGCCGAGGCGCTGGCCGAACGCATGGGACCGATCCAGCCTTTGCCGCCGGAAGACCCCAAATCGGCCCTGGCCGCCTTCACCGTACCCGGACAGGCCGACGCCGTCTCCGCCGACATCGACCGCGATCTCAAGGACGCCGGCGCCCACGACATGACGGCGAAGTACGGGCCGCGGCTGGTCAAGAAGGAACGTTACGATTACCTGCGGCCGACCGTCATCCTCTGCGATTCGCCGGCCACGCCGATCGCCAAGAAGGAATACATGTTCCCCTTTGTAACGGTCGTGCAGTGTCCGCAGGAGAAGATGCTCGAAGCGATCGGGCCGACGCTGGTTTGCACGGCCATCACGCGAGGACAAGAAGTTCCAGCGTGCTCTGCTCGACGCCACGCACATCGATCGGCTGAACCTGGGTCCGACTTCCGACGATCAAGCTGAACTGGTTGCAGCCGCACGAGGGTAACATCGTCGATTTCCTGTTCCGGGCACGGGCATTCCAGTTTGAAGGAGCCTTGCCCTCGTAAGGCCCTTGTCTGGTATAATGCAGGTACCCTCCACGGCTCCGGGCGTCTCCGGCTCGGGGCCGTCTTCCTATTTCGGCCCCACCCCGGAGACGCTGGGACCACCGCATGACGGCATCCACGTTACCAACCCCTGCGCGCGCGTCCCGGCAAATCGCCGCTGCCGCACCCGCTGTTCGATTACCACCCGCTGACGCGCGTGGTGTACGGACCCGGGACGCTGCAACGCCTGGGCGAGTTGGTCCGCGAGCTGGGCGGCGCACCGGCCGCTGCTCGTCACCGATCCGGGGTTGTGGGCGGCCGGCCATCCGCAGCGGGCTCTGGCATCGCTGCGCGAGGCGGACCTGGAACCGATCCTGTTCGACGGCGTCGAGGAGAACCCGACCAGCCGGCACGTCGAGGCCGGCGTGGACGTGGCCCGGCGCGAGCGCATCGATTTCCTCATCGCCGTCGGCGGCGGCAGCTCGATGGACACGGCCAAGGGCATCAACTTCCTGCTGACCAACGGCGGGCAGATGTCCGATTACAAGGGCTTCGGCAAGGCGAACACGGCCGATGCTGCCGTCCATCGGCGTGCCGACGACAGCGGGCACCGGCAGCGAGGCGCAGTCGTTCGCGCTGATCGCCGACGAGAAGACGCACCTGAAGATGGCGTGCGGCGACCGCAAGGCCGCCTTCCGCGTCACCATCCTCGACCCGGAAGTGACCGTCTCGCAGCCGCGCACCGTCACCGCCGTCACCGGCATCGACGCCCTGTCGCACGCCCTGGAGTCCTACGTCTCGACGCGCCGCAACCCACTGTCGCAGGCGTTCGCGCGCGAGGCATGGCGGGCGCTGGAGCAGAACTTCGACACGGTCCTGCGCCGACCCGACGACCTGGAGGCGCGCGGCGCCATGCAGCTGGGGGCGCACTTCGCCGGCGCCGCCATCGAGAACTCGATGCTCGGCGCCTGCCACGCCTGCGCCAATCCGCTGACGGCTCATTACGGTCTGACGCACGGCATCGCCATCGGCATCCTGCTGCCTCACGTTCTCCGCTTCAACAGTTCGGCCGTCGGCACCCTGTACGGCGACCTGGCCCACGATGTCGGTCTGGTCAACGGCGACACGCTGGCGGCCGGCGAAGTGCTGGCGCGGCGCGTCGAGCACTTCATGCAGACGGCGGAACTGCCCACGCGGCTGTCGGAATGCGGCGTCAGCAGTGGCATTTTGCCGGTGCTGGCCGAGGAAGCCGCCCAGCAGTGGACCGGACGCTACAACCCGCGCCCCGTCAGCGAAACGGAGCTGCTGCAACTCTACGAGACGGCGTACTAAAATAGAACTAACCACAGAGTCACAGAGAACACAGAGAAAAAAAGAGAATAAAGCATGAACCGGCTTCCTTGCACCTGGGTTCGATTTTCTCTGTTTTGTCTTCTCTGTGCTCTCTGTGACTCTGTGGTTAGTTCTTCTTCTTCGGCCGCGGATGATTGGCCCGTCTTCCGCGGCAACGCCGAACAGACCGGCGTATCCCCCGTCGCGCTGCCGGACAAGCTCGACGTGCTGTGGAAGTTCGCCACCAAGGACAGCATCGAAGGCGCCCCCGCCATCGCCGACGGCGTCGTCTACGTCGGCTCCTTCGACGAGTATCTCTATGCCCTCGACCTGATGACCGGCAAGGAGAAATGGAAGTACAAGGCGCGGCCCCATCAAGGCGTCGCCGGCCGTGCGCGGCGGGGCCGTCTACGTCGGCAACTCCGATGGCATCTTTCACTGCGTCGATGCCGCCAAGGGCGAGAAACGCTGGACCTTCGAGAGCGGCGGCGAGATCACGTCCGGGGCCAACTTCGCGGGTGAATTCGTGCTGTTCGGCTCCTACGACGAGACGATGTATTGCCTGACGAAGGACGGCAAGAAGAAATGGGAGTTCAAGACGCAGGGGCCGGTCAACGGCTCGCCGGCGGTGGCGGCGGACCGGACCTTCGTGGCCGGCTGCGACAGTGCCCTGCACGTCCTCGACATCGCCACGGGCAAGGAAATTCAGTCCGTCGATCTCGGCGGCCAATCCGGGGCGACCGGCGCCGTCCTCGGCGATCATCTCTACGTCGGCACCATGACCAACCAGTTCGAGGCCATCGACTGGAAGAAGGGCGTCATCGCCTGGACCTTCCAGGCCGGCGAGCGTGCCCAGCCGTTCTACGCCTCAGCGGCGGTGACCGAGGAGTTCATCGTCGTCGGCAGCCGCGACAAGCGCATCCACGCATTGGAGCGCAAGACGGGCAAGGAGGCGTGGAGCTTCGCCACGGAGGGGCGCGTGGACGCCTCGCCGGTGATCGTCGGCAAGCGCGTCTTCGCTCCGTCGCTGGACGGCAACCTGTACGTCCTCGACCTGGCCAACGGCAAGCAACTCGACAAGATCGAGTTGGACGGCCCGGTCGCCGGCTCGCCGGCGGTCGCGGCGGGACGGCTGATCCTCGGCACCAGCAAGGGCACCGTCTACTGCTTCGGCGCGAAGAAGTGATTCACCTGCGGCCGGACACTCGTTTTTCCACGGGGATTTGCTAGAAACAGGCGTAGCAACGACCGAGCCGCTGGCGGCTTAGCACGTTGCGCGAAGCCGCCAGCCGCGCCGTTCCCCTTCGAGGTGTTCCGTGCCGCGCTCCCCCGTGTTGATGCTGCTCATTTTCGCTTTCACGCTGTTCACTAGCGCCACGCTGCTGTTCCTGGTCGAGCCGATGGTCGGCAAGATGATCCTGCCGCTCCTGGGTGGAACGCCGGCGGTGTGGAACACCTGCATGGTCTTCTTCCAGGCTGTACTGCTGCTGGGTTATCTCTACGCCCATCTCAGTACGTCGTGGCTGGGCGCCCGCAAGCAAGCGGTGCTGCACGTGTTCCTGCTCCTGCTGCCGTTCCTGTTCTTGCCGGTGGCCGTCAACCGGGAGCTCATCAAGGGAGACGAAGATCCGGTCGTGCTCGTGCTGCTCTTGCTGTCACTGTCGGTCGGCCTACCGATGTTCGTGGTCAGCGCCAGCGCGCCGTTGTTGCAGAAATGGTTCGCCAGCACGTCGCATCCGGCGGCGAAAGATCCGTACTTTCTCTACGGCGCCAGCAACCTCGGCAGCATGTTGGCGCTGGTGGCGTATCCGACCGTGGTCGAGCCGTTCCTGCGGCTGAGGCAGCAGAGCATGGACTGGTCGATCGGATACGGCCTCCTCGTGACGCTGACGGCGGTCTGTGCCGTGTTCCTCTGGCTGTCGCCGCGGAACGTCGAGACCGGCGACAAGACGGCGGGCGCGGCGTCCGGGAGCGTACCCGCGTCGAAGGAGTATTCCTCCGAGTCCATCCAGCCGAGCAAACAGGGCATCCGCGCCGGCAAACGGCCGAAGTCGAGCACACCGGCCGATGTCTCGATCAGCCACACACTCACGGGGGCCGTGACGTGGCTGCGCATGCTGCGCTGGGTGGCGCTGGCGTTCGTGCCATCGAGCCTGATGCTGGGGGCCACCACCTACATCACCACGGACATCGCCGCCATCCCGCTGTTGTGGGTGGCGCCGTTGGCACTCTATCTGCTCAGCTTCATCCTCGTCTTTTCTCACATTCCCTCCTGGTTACAGAGACTAATGGTGATTGCCGGCTGCGCGGCAATCAGTCTATCGCTCGGGATCCTCTTCTGGCACCTGGGTACACAGGCTAACAGCGGCCTCGTTCAATTGGCATGCCGACTATTGGCGATTCTGATATGCGGAGGCGGCGCCTATGGGTGCTGGCGAATTTGGACAATCCACTCCAACAACCTTCTTCACCAAGTCTTGATTCTCCTTCTACCGCTGTTAGTGCTGGGGCTGCTGTTCATTATGCTGTCGGAACTGAAGATCAAAATCGCCTGGAGCCTGGGTCTGCATCTGACGACGATGTTCGTCGTCTCGATGGTCTGCCACGGCGAACTGGCCCGCGACCGGCCGGCCCCGAAATACCTGACCGGCTATTTCCTGTGGATGTCGGTGGGCGGTGTTCTGGGTGGATTGTTCAACGGCCTGGTGGCGCCGCTGATCTTCAATGGCATCGCCGAGTACGAGCTGGCGATGATGCTGGCGTGCTTCCTGACGCCGCCGTTGGGGACCACCGGAGAGAGTTCCTGGGGTCGGCGTGCCGACCTGGGGCTGGCCGGCCTGTTCGCCGGCATCGGTGTCCTCCTAGCCTTGTTGCGGCTGCGCGATCGCAACTTGCCCTGGGACGTGCTGGCGAGCGGTCCCTGGCCGTGGGAGCTGGCCGCCCTGGTCCTGGGCGTGGTCCTCGGTGTTGTCGTCGCCGTCCGTGCCCGCGACAAAAAGTTCGACCACTGGATGGACCTGCTACTGCCGGTGTGTCTGGGACTGCTGCTGATTGGTCTGTCGTGGGGATTGTGGGCGTCCGCCGTAACGCTGCGCGTGCGCAAGATCGCCGAGGTGGTGCATGTGGAGAGCACCTATTTCCGCCGCCTCCTCACCTACCTCGTGCCGGTCGTCCTCTGTTACACGTTCGTCGAGCGCTCGCTGCGTTTCACCCTCGGCGTAGGCGCGGTCCTGTTGGCGAGCGGCTTTTGCGGCATCCTCGATGATAGCGTGCTGCACCAGGAACGCAGCTTCTTCGGCGTCCTCAAGATCGAGCACGAGGCCGAGGAATTCCACGAGGAACTGTTCGTCTTCCGCCGCCTCGTCCACGGCACGACGCTGCACGGCGTCCAGCTCCTCAACGAGGACCGACACGATGAGCCGCTGACGTACTACCATCGCACCGGCCCCATCGGCCAGCTCATGCTGGCGTACAACCCCGATACGCGGCGCAACCTGGCGGTCATCGGCCTGGGCACCGGCACCATGGCCTGCTACGCTCGTCCCGGCCAGCACTTGACCTTCTACGACATCGATCCGGTCGTGCGCCGGCTCTCCTTCGACGAAGGCGACCCGTATTTCAGCTTCGTCAACGATGCCCGCCAGCGCGGCGTCAACCTGGACCTGGTCATGGGCGATGCCCGCCTGACCATGGAGCGCAAGCAACTTCAGGAATCCGAGAAGTATGGAATTATGATCGTCGATGCCTTCAGCTCCGACGCCATCCCGATCCACCTCATCACGCGCGAAGCGATGCAGGTCTATCTCGACAAGCTGACCGACGATGGACTGCTGGCGTTCCACGTCTCGAACCGTTATCTCGACCTGCGGCCGGTGCTGCTGAACCTGGCGCGGAGCGCGGCCTGTCCGCCGTGTATCAAAGCGACGACCGCGAGAAGGATCCTCGCTCCACCGCTTTCCTCGGCAAGACCAGCTCGACGTGGGTGGTGCTGGCCCGCAAGAGCGAGTACCTGGATGGACTGCGCGAGATGAACGACTGGGAGGACCAGCGCAAGGACCTGCGCCGGAGCTGCTGCCGCTGGCGGTGTGGCCGGACAACGGCACCGGCCTGGCGGCGCAAGCGACGTTGCTGCGCAATCTCCTTGATGAGGAGATATGCAAGCGGCCGGCGAAGTGGAAAGAACTGGAGCCGGACGAGAGTTGGCCGGACATCGGCAAGGTCGGCGTGTGGACGGACGATTACTCGAACCTGCTGAGCGTCTTCTGGTGGTAATGTTGCGCTGCCGTCATTCGCCCTTGAGGATGGCCTCGGCCTGCTTGTCTCCGCGATAGAGTTCCTTCAGCGCCCTCCGCAGGGCGTCCGCCTCTTTCTCCTTGCCCTGCTGGCGCAGCTCGCGTGAACGGCGTACCGCTTCGTTCACCGGACCCCATTGACGCGGCGCCGCGCGGTCGGCCGGCCGATCCAGCTCCTTCTCGGCCAAGCTGCACCCACGGTTCCTCCGAAGGTACGTCCTGGAACGCTCGCACCAACGCCCTCCACTGGCGCTGTGCCGCGTCCTCCTCACCCCGCTGGCGCAGCCGCAGTCCTTCCTGGTAGAACCACTGCGCCTCGCTCATCGGACCTGCCTGCCGCGCCGTGCGGCGCGCTTGACGCACGTCTCGGGCCGCCTCGTAAGAACGGCGATACTCCTCGATCTCCGCGCGGTGCGGCGTGTCGGGATGCTTGGCCAGCAGCGGACCGAGATACGTCTCCCAGGCCGTCTCCCAGTCGTCGGGGTTGTCCGACTTCATCAGGACCGCCCCACGCTGGTACATGGTCTCGGCGCTCAGCGGCCACAACGCCCAGGCGATCATTCCCACGGTCAGCGCCAACAGCACCGCGATCACCAGCGGCCGGTTGAAGAACTGACGAACGGGACCGCCGCTCTTCTCGCGTTCCAGTTCTCGGCGCATGAGCCGGCTCATCAGCGTGGCCGGTCCTTCCACGTTGCGGTGGTCGCCAGTCGTCGCTTGGGCGGCCGTGTATTCCGCCGTCTTCGCGTTGGCGTGGGTCGCCCGGTAAGCGAGCTTGCGCTTGAGACTGTCGAGTCCGCGGAACAGCACCATGGCGTCGCCGGGCCGCTTGGCGGGATCCTTCTCCAGAAGCTGGCAGATCATGTCATCAAGTTCGTGCGGGACCTCCGGCACCAGCCGAGAGGGCCGGTCGAACTGGGCGAAGCGGTGCTTGTGCAAGAGATCGAGCGGTTCGCCCACGAACGGCGTGCGGCCGGTCAGCAGCGTGTACAGGACGACGCCGAGCGAATACAGGTCGCTGCGGCGCGTCACCGGCTTGCCCGCCGCCTGCTCCGGCGACAGGTATTCCGCCGTGCCGACGACGCCGCCCGTCACCGTCAAGTGCGGACTGGCGAACAGGCTGGCGATGCCGAAGTCGGTCAGCTTGACCAAAGGAGTGGCTAGTGGCCAGTGGTCAGTGGCTAGGGAAGACGCTTTTCTCTTCCCTAGCCACTGACCACTGGCCCCTAGCCACTTCCTTCCGAGGCTCGCAGCAGGTTGGACGGTTTCAGGTCGCGGTGGATGATGCCGCGGTCGTGAGCGTGCTTGAGGGCCGGAGCGATCTGCCAGGCCAACTCCAACACCTCCGGCCACGGCAGCCGACCCTGCCGGGCCAGCACGGTCTCGTAACTCGGCCCCGCCACGTACTCCATGACAAAGTAGGAATGGCCGTCCTGCTGGCCGGACTCGCGGAAACGCACGATGTTGGGATGGTCGAGCTGGCGCAGAATGTCGATCTCGCGCTGGAAACGGGCCACGAAACCGGACTCGACGGCCAACTCGGCGGCGAGTACCTTGATGGCCGATTGTTCGACGCCGTCCGCTCCCCCCTCACCCTTGCCCTCTCCCCCCCTGGGGGGAGAGGGTAGGGTGAGGGGGGAGCGATGGGCCAGGTAGACGCGGCCCATGCCGCCGCGGCCAAGTTCCTTGTCGATGATCCAGGAGCCGAGTCGAGTGCCGATCATGAGAGGTCACTGCCCACGGCGCCAACAAGGGGAATCCCCTGATAAGCATATCGCGGACAAGACAGGCTTCCTACTACAATGAGAAGGACTTCGTGCGCTTGCCAGGAGATGCCCTCGTGAAGACGGCCCTGTTGCTCATCGCCCACGGCAGCCGACAGGAGGAAGCCAACGCGGACCTCCATCACGTTGTCGCGGAGTTACACGCGCGAGGCGCGGCCATTGTCGAGGCGTCGTTTTTGGAGCTGGCCGAGCCGGACATCGACGAGGGGGGCCGCCGCTGCGTGGCCCGAGGGGCCGAGCGCGTCGATTCTGCTGCCGTATTTTCTGTCGGCCGGCGTCCACGTTCGCCGCGACCTGGCCGAGGCGCGAGCGAAGCTGGCCGAACGCTTTCCGGCGGTGGAATTTCGCCTCGCCGAACCGCTGGGCCGACATCCGCTGCTGCTGGACGTGGTGGCCGAACGAGCGCGAGGCGGGCGCGTAAATGTTGGAGATTTCCGCGACCGTGGCTCGATGTGGAGCCGCGGCCAGTCACACAGAACCTTGGGATGAGTTAATCGACCATGCGATTCGATGAGTTCTATAGCCGGATGACCGGGCCGCACATCTCCTTTGAGGTCTTCCCGCCGAAGACCGACGCCGCCATGACGTCGCTGCGCCGCGTCGTGCCGGAGTTGATCGAACTGGGGCCCAGCTACATGACGGTGACGTACGGCGCGCTCGGCTCCACGCGCGAGCGGACGCTGGAGATCGCGGCGCTGCTCAAGCGCGAGTACGGCATGGAGTCGGCCTGCCACCTAACCTGCGTCGGCTCCAGCCGCGCCGACCTCGACCGCCTGCTCGACGACATCCGCGGGGCCGGCATCGAGAACATCGTCGCCTTGCGCGGCGACCCGCCGCGCGGCGAGACGGCGTTCGTGCCGCCGCCGGACGGCTACGGTCACGCCAACGAATTGGTCGCGCACATCCGCCGCCGTCACGGCAACGGCACGAACGGCTTCGGCCTGGCCGTGGCCGGCTATCCCGAAAAGCACATCGAGTCGCCCGACCGCGACAGCGACCTGCGGCATTTCAAGAACAAGGTGGACGCCGGCGCCGACATCGTGATCACGCAGCTCTTTTACGACAATGCCGATTTCTTTTCCTTCGCGGATGCCGCGCGCGAACTGGGCGTGACCAGGCCGATCGTACCGGGCCTGTTGCCGGTGTTGTCGGCCAAGCAGGTATGCCGCATTACCTCGCTGTGCGGTGCGAAGATCCCGCCGGCGCTGCGGGCGAGCTGGAAAAGGCCGGCGACGACGATGGCCATGCCGAGGAGATTGGCATTCGCCAGTGCGTGGCCCAGGCGACCGAGTTGCTGCGCCGCGGCGTGCCCGGCATCCATTTTTACGTGCTGAACAAGTCGAGCCACATGCGGCGCATCATGGAGGCGCTTCGCCCCGTGATCGCCGAGGTCCGCCAGAAGCGCCCGGATGAGAGACCCGGACGCCGAACACCGAGAGGAAGACGTCTGTGAAAACGCCCTGGTTCCTCGTCTGTGCCGTCGGGATCGGCAGTGGTGCCGTCGTTCGCGCCGAGGAGGCGTATCCGCTCTCGATTCCCGTTCCTCCCGGCCGTCCCGCTCCCGTCTACAAGCGTCTGGACGTGCAAGGCCGTGACGGGGTCAAGCTAATCGTCCACGAATGGGCGCCGCCGAAGCCCATCGCCGGCAAGCCGGTGGCCCTCTTCCTCCACGGCATCGGTATGCACGGCGAACCTTACGGCGCCGTCGCCGCCGGCTTCACGTCGCACGGTATCGCCTTCGTCGTCCCCGACCTTCGCGGGCATGGCCGCTCCGGCGGCACGGCGCGGCGAACTGGCTCCGCCGCACGTGCTCCGCGCCGACATCGGCGCCGTGATCGACCGCATCCACCAGCGTTATCCCGGCTCTCCGGTGGTGCTGCTCGGCGACAGCATGGGCGGCGTGCTGGCGACGGACTACGCCTGGCGCGGCGAGCAGCGCCTGGCGGGCCTGGCCCTGCTCGTGCCGGCCTTTGGGCTGAACAAGTCCCAATGGGACAAGCCGGGCGACGATCTGACGCACCTTCTCTCGAAGGGCACCGTCGCGCTGGGCACGGAAGCCAAGATCGGTCCCAGCACGCAATCGAAAGGGTTTCTGCAGGCGCGCCTGGCCGACCCCCTGGCCTTGCGCGAGGTCAAACTGTCCTATCTGACGACGATCGCCGAGATGCAGACGGCCTGGCCGCGCGCCGCCGCCGAGATCGAGCTGCCCCTGTTCGTCTGCGTTGGGAGCAAGGACCAGGTCATCGACAACGCACTCGCCCGCCGCTTCTTCGATCGCGCCGCTACTCCGAAGGAAGACAAAACCTGGCGAAAGGTGGACGGCGCCTATCACACCGTTTGCTGGGATCCCAGCACGCCCGAGCTGATCGCGGAGCTGGCGCAGTGGATTCTTCAACGCTCGAAGTAACATCCGACCTCTTGCTAAACCGCTCTTGTTTCTTTTCGTCAACTGTATTAAGAGTCGTCATACAGTTGAACGACTGGGCTGGCGTGGAGGAGCGAGGCATGAGTTGGCACATCAGCACCGCGAGCCGGCTGCCGATCTATCAGCAGCTGGTGCAGCAGATCCGCGAAGCGATCGCGCGCGGCGAACTCCAGCCCGAGGCCATTCTGCCGTCTGTGCGGCAACTTTCACGCGAGCTGATTGTCAACCCGAACACTGTGGCCCGCGCCTACACGGAGCTGGAACGCGAAGGCTTGCTCGTGAGCCGGCCCGGACGCGGCATCTACGTCGCGCAGCCGCGCAACGACCTCACCCGGGCCGCGCGCGACCGGCGCTTGCTCGAACAACTTGATCGCTGGTTGACCGAAGCCGTCCACCTCGGCTACGCCGCCGACGAGGTGCTCGGGCTGGTCGCCCGCCGCGTGGGCGAATTCCAATGGCAGAGCGATGGAGCGGCGTGAAAGGAGGACTAATGGTCATGGACGACGCGATCCGGACTCATCGGCTGACCAAGTACTACGGCAGTCGAAAGGTGGTGGACGGACTCGATCTACGCATCCCGCGCGGCTGCGTCTACGGCTTGCTCGGCCGCAACGGTGCCGGCAAGTCCACCACGCTGAAAATGATTACCGGAATGGTCCGGCCCGATTCCGGCCAGATCGAGCTACTCGGCGAGGACATCGAGGCGCTCTCTCCGGGAACGCGCGCCCGCATTGCCTACCTCGCCGAGGGCCATCCGCTGTACACCTGGATGACGATCCGCGAGGCCGTCGCCTTCGCCACGTCGTTCTACGCCAATGCGGATCGAGCATTGGTCGAACAAATCCTCGATCATTTCGCCCTGTCCCCGAAGGCGAAAATCGGCCGACTGTCCAAGGGGCAGCGCGCAAGTGTCGCTGGCGCTGGCCCTCGCCCCGGACCCGGAGCTGCTTATCCTCGACGATCCGACGCTCGGACTGGACCCGAACGTGCGCCGCGATTTCCTGGAATCGATGATTCAAATCATCCAGCGCCGCGGTCGAACCATTCTGTTCAGCTCGCATGTGCTGGGCGACGTGGAGCGCATGGCCAACCGCGTCGGGGTGATGATCGACGGCGTCCTGCGCGTCGATTGTCCTGCCGAGCACTTCAAGCGTTCGGTGCGCAAGGTAGTGGCGGAGTTCGACCGTGAGCCGCCGACGCTGCCGGCGTGTGCGGGATTGCTGAGCGATTGGCGCGTCGGCACGCGGCGCGAGCTGGTGTTCGTCGGCTACGGACCGCAACAGCGGGCCGCCGTCGAGGCGCTGGCGCCGCAGCGCGTCGAGGTGATGGAGCTGAACCTGGAGGATGCGTTCATCGAGTACACGCGCGGCCGGCGGCGGCCGCTGCCGACTTTCTCGGGAATACAGGCCGATGGTCAAGGAGGACGGAGCGATGAAAGCGCTGGTGCGCAAGGAGCTGCGTGAGGTGTTGGGGCTGGCGGCCATCGCGTTGACGTGTTACTTCGTCCTGGTGGTCAGCGCGATCGGCGCGAGGGTGTTCTTCTGGGTGCCTGGACTGCCGCATGGGCCGGAGGATGTGCCGTTCATCAGCGGCGGCTTCCTGGGAGGGTTCACCCTCGTCTCGGTGGTGTTCGCCGCGGCGCTGGGTTTCCGGCAGTCGGCGTGGGAGTCGGGGCGGGGGACGTACCTGTTCCTGCTGCACCGGCCGATGCGGCGCGACACGATCTTTTGCACCAAGCTGGCGACCGGGATTGGCGTCTTTGTACTCTGTGCCAGTCTGCCAATCGTGGTTTATGCCGCCTGGGCGGCGATGCCGGGCCATCACGCGGGACCGTTCGAGTGGTCGATGACCGGGCCGGCCTGGCAGCTCGTCTTTCTGATGCCGTTGTTGTACCTGGGCGCCTTTCTCAGCGGTCTGCGGCCGGCTCGCTGGTTCGGTACGCGCTTGCTGCCGCTGGCTGCCTCGGTGGCGCTGCTGGTCCTGGTGTACTCGTTGCCGTGGTGGTGGTATCTCCGTTTTCCCCTGGCGTTGGTGCTGTATGCGCTGCTGGCGGCCACAGTCTGTCACGTGGCGCGGCTGCGGGATTACGCTTAACAGGAGTGCAAACTGTCATGACGAACAAGGGATTGTTTCCGCGCCTCGTGCTGGCCACGGTCCTGGCCGTCGGCTTTCTGTGTGTCTGGGGCGTGATCGGCGTATGGGCGGTCGAGGTCTGGCAGGTCCTGTCCTTGGTATACGCCGAGAGAGAGAATCTGTCGTTTCGGACGGAGGGGACGGCGGTGCGGATACAGCATGACGGCCGAGGAAACACGCACTATCGAGACCTGGAGGGCAACCTCGTGACGCTGCCCGAAGACAAGGCGGAGGAATGGCTGCATGGAACGCGATTGCCGGCGTCGCTGCCGTTGTCGGTGAGGGTCGGCGACATCGCCTGGGAGGACCGTATTCGCTCCTTCGACGATGGCCGAAGGCCGGCTGTTCGATGGCACTTCATCGGCGACGGCCAGCCACGGGGGGAGGCCTACTTCGTCGGCTACGACAGCCAGAGCAAGGAGTGTGTCGGCTACCTGGGCACGACCGGCTTTCGCGGGGAGATGCCCACGGCGGACGAGCGTTTCCCCTTCGCCGGCGCGATGTCGGGACGCTATACCCGCGTGTTCTGTCCCGAGCGCAAACCGGGTCAAGAGCACACGGTGAACCCGCGCGACGACAGCACCGTTGAGGGCGCGTTATCGCCGTAGATCGTGTACGTCCTCGGCCACGACCAGAGGTTGTACGAGGCGGATCTGCGAAACGCACGGTGCGGATCGTCCTCGATGAGCCGCGTCTTCGCTCGGTAGCCCTGGTCGGCGACTCACCGAGGCAGGCACGGGCCGAGTTCCATCGCCTGGCGGCGCGGATGGATGAGGAGATACTCGTGCTGGACGATCGCCAGCGAGTAGCGCGGCGCTATCCGATCCCTCCGGTGCTGCGCGAAGAAACATTCCTGTTCGCGGAAACGACGGCTGGCGAGGCGTTGATGTACCGCGAGCGCATGGAATCCTTCCTGGGGACGGAAGCGAATTACCGGATCTGCTGGGTCCGAGCCGACGGTTCGATCCGCGAGGCGGAAGTCCATCTATCGTGCGGCCACGTCGATGCGGCCACGCGCCCGGCGAGGTGGTTTTGCCTTCTCTGCTGGTGGGACCGGTTTTCCCGTCTCCCCTGGTGCTCAACGTGGTCCTTGGCATCTTCTTGCCCCGGGATCTACTTGAGGAAGGCCGGGCCGCGACGTTCCCCGAGGCGCTGGCTCGGACGCTGACGGAGTTCTGGCCGGCGTTGACGATTGCTCAACTGCTGGCCGCTGGATTGGCCGTACACTGCCATCGTCGGCAGGTACGTTACGGGGCCAGCGGGCGCGAGCGCGTAGCCTGGCCGCTGTTTGTGCTGCTGCTCGGTCTGCCGGGCTGGATCGGCTATCGTTTCGGGCGCTCGTGGCCGGTGCTCGAAGCGTGTCCGACGTGCGGGGAGGGAGTCCCGCGCGACCGAGGCGACTGCACCCGCTGCCGCGCCGAATTTCCGAAGCCGGCGCTCCAGGGCGTCGAGGTGTTCGCCTGATCCGGCGGCGAATCTTTCATTTGTCCTCGTGGAGCGGTATGATGCCTTCGGGTTTCTCCCGCGAGTGCAGATGTCATGAGTCTTTCGCTTCGATTGCAGCCAAGTGTCCCGCTGTGGTCTTCGGCCGTAGTCATGTTCCTGCTGATGTCGCTTGTCGTGCTGCTCGGCTGCTCCAACTCGACGAACCCAACTCAGCCGGCCGTCAGCGCCGAGGAGACAAGCGGCCAGGACTGGTTCGAGGACGTCACCGAGTCCGCCGGACTCGACTTCGTTCACGACCCCGGACCCACCGGGACTTTCTTCCTGCCGCAGTCGATGGCTTCCGGCTGTGCTTTCTTCGATTGCGACGGCGATGGCTTGCTCGACATCTATCTGCTGCAACACGCCGGGCCGAACTCGAAGTCGGTCAACCGCCTTTACCGGCAAGGTCCGGTTGGAAAATTCCGGGACGTGACAGAGGGTTCGGGGCTGGGCGTGGCGGGCTACGGCATGGGGGTGGCCATCGGCAACGTCAACAACGACGGCCGGCCCGACGTGCTGCTGACCCAGTACGGCTCTCTCAAGCTCTTCCTCAACCTCGGCGGTGGACGCTTCCGCGACGTCACCGAGGCGTCTGGCCTGCTCAATCCTCTGTGGGGCGCCTCCGCCGCTTTCCTCGACTACGACCGCGATGGCCGGCTCGACCTCGTGGTTGTCAACTACCTCGATTGCGATCCGTATCGAGATTGTGAATCGCCCGACGGCAAGAGAGACTTTTGCGGTCCCAATCAGTTCCTTGGCACTTGCAGCAAGTTGTTCCACAACCGCGGCCCCGCACCGGAGTCGGACGGCAAACCCGCGACGCCGGTGCGTTTCGAGGACGTGAGTTTCGCCTCCGGCATTGGTCGGCTGCCGGGTCCGGGACTGGGCGTGGCCTGCGCCGACTTCGACGGCGATGGCTGGCCCGACATCTTCGTCGCCAACGACGGCCAGCCCAATCGTCTCTGGATCAACCGCCACGACAGCACCTTCGTCAACGAGGCCGTTTCGCGCGGCCTCGCCTACACGTCGATGGGCAAGGCGTTCGCCGGCATGGGCGTCGCCGTCGGCGACGTCGATAACGATGGTCTGCTCGACCTGTACGTCACCCACCTGGGCAGCGAGACGAATACGCTATGGCGTCAGGGTCCGCGAGGCGAGTTTCGCGATGAGACGCGGCAGTCGGGGCTGGCCTCGCCGCGCGGGCACGGCACCGGCTTCGGCACCCTCCTGGCCGACTTCGACAACGATGGCGCCCTCGACCTTGCCGTCGTCAACGGCCGAGTCCTCAATGGCGGCCCGGCGAAGGATCCTCGCCTGGGCTTTTGGGAGCCTTACGCCGAGCGCAACCAACTCTTCGCCGGCGATGGCAAGGGCGGCTTCCGGGACATTTCGCCGTCCAACCCGGTACTGTGCGGTCCCTGGAACGTGGCCCGTGGCCTGGCCCGCGCCGACTTCGACGGCGATGGAGCGCCGGACCTGCTTATTAACATCACCGGCGCACGGGCGCGGCTGTTGCGGAACGTGGCACCTAACCGGGGGCACTGGCTGGCGGTGCGGGCCATCGATCCCAGGCAGAAGCGCGACGCCTATGGCGCCGAGGTGCGCGTGCGGGCCGGCAAGAAGGAGTGGATGCGATCGATCAACCCGGCCGAGAGCTACCTCAGCAGCAGCGACCCGACGGCCCACTTCGGACTCGGAGAGGCGGCGCGTTTCGACGCCATGGTCGTGACCTGGCCCGACGGCGTCCGTGAGCGCTTCGACGGCGGCGCCGCCGACCGCGCCGTCCCGTTGCGGCGAGGGGAGGGACGCACGCCATGACCCTGTCGATTCCCACGGGAAGACCATCGACAAGCGGCCGGAGACGATGGTCTCTCCTCGGTGTCCTTCTCTTGCTGCTGGCCGGCGCTGTCGCCGGTGTCTGGTGGTGGTTGCGGCCGTCCGCGGCCGTCCCCGCCGACCCGCCGATGCCCCCCGACATCCAGGACGCGGAGGTTCGGCACACCATCGAACGGGCGCGGCAGAAGATCCTCGACAATCGACACTCCGCCGACGCCTGGGGACAGCTAGGCATGGTGCTGCTGGCCCATCTGTTCGATAAGGAGTCTGATCGCTGCTTCGCGGAAGCGGCCCGCCTTCATCCGACCGACCCGCGCTGGCCTTACGGCCGCGCCCGAATCGCCCTGAAACGCGATCCCGGTAACGCCTTGCCCTTGCTGCGGCAGGCGGCGGCGGCCTCCGACCCGCGGTCGTCTCAAGAGTCTTGCTATCGCCTGGAGTTGGCCGAAACCCTGCTGGACCGACAGCAACTCGACGAAGCCGAAAAGTTGTTTCGAGAGGAGCGGCGCCGCCATCGAGCGAACCTGCGGGCCGCGCTCGGCCTGGGGTTGGTGGCGCGAGCGCGGGGCGATCAGCGGGCCGCCGCCGACTTCCTGACCGCCGCACGGGCCAGCCCTCATGCCCGCAAGTTGGCGACGGCCCAGCTGGCCGCACTCGCTCGCGCTCGCGGCGATACGGCGGCAGCCGATGCCTATGAAAGAGAAGCCGCTGCCCCGCCCGACGATACGACGTGGCCGGACCCGTTCCTCGACCAGATCATGCAGTTGCGCGTCGGTCACCGCCGAAGCGAACGAGAAGTGAGCGACCTGGAACGGGAGCACCGCTACACGGAGGCGGCGCAACGGTGGCTTCAGCTGCTTCAGGAACATCCGACCCCGGACGCCTATGTCGGGGCCGGTATCAACCTGGCCCGCATCAAGGACTACGAGAAGGCCCTGCCGCTGCTGCGGGAGGGCATGCGACTGGACCCGAACAACGCCAAGGCCCACTACAGTCTCGCCGTGGCGCAGTTCAGCCGCGCCGAGGAGGAGTGGCAGCAGTCGCCCGGCTCCGCCCAGGCCAAGGAATGGCTGGGCGAGGCGGTAACGCATGCGCGGCGAGCGACGGAGCTGAAACCCGATCACGCTTTCGCGTACCTGATCTGGGGACTGGCCCTGAAATACCTGGATCAGCCCGCCGCCGCTGTCGTCCCTCTGCGCAAGGGCGTTGCCTGCCGCCCGGAGTCCCTGGAGTTGCAACTGGGGCTGGGCGAGGCCTTGCTGGAGTCGGGGCAGGACCGAGAGGCAACGACCCATCTGGAGAATGCTCGCCGTCTGGATCCCAACGACACGCGGCCCATCCGCGACCTCGAGCGACTGCGGGCCAAGAAAGGTTGAGCCGTTTATCCGAGCCGGAAGCGGAAACGAAGGTTGCCGTTCCTTCGCTCACACTTCCGGCTCGGAGGAGAAGAGTGATCATGGACCCGATACTGGTCGTTGGCTCACGCAATCGCAAGAAGCGCGAGGAGATCGTCGAGATCCTCGGCGACCTCGGCCTGGACCTGCGCGATCTGACCGGATGGCCGGACGCGCCGGAGGTGGTCGAGGACGGCGCGACGTTCGCCGACAACGCTCGCAAGAAGGCGGTGGAGCTGGCGCGGCACCTGGGGCAGTGGGTGCTGGGCGAGGACAGTGGACTGGTGGTGCCGGGACTGAACGGACGGCCTGGCGTCTACTCGGCGCGGTATGCCGGCACGCAGGGCGATGATGCAGCCAACAACGCGCGACTGCTGGCGGAGCTGGCACCGCTGCCCGAAGATCGCCGCGCCGCTTACTACGTCTGCACCGCCGCCTTGGCCGACCCGCGCGGCGAGGTCCGCGCCGTGGTCGAGGGTCGCTGCCACGGCGTCATCGTCCGCGAGCTGCGCGGCAGCGGCGGCTTCGGCTATGATCCCCTCTTCCTCATCCCCGAGTATCATCGTACCTTCGGCGAGCTGAGCGGGCACGTCAAGCACGCCCTGAGCCACCGCGCCCGCGCACTGGCCCAAATCCGGCCGGCGCTGCGCCAACTCGTGATCTCCGTTTAGCCGCGACGCGCAGCGGAGCGCGGCAGCCGCGCTCCGCTGCGCGTCGCGGCTAAACGAAACACGATCACGCCGCATGTACGCCGGGGGTGTTGCCTGCCTTATCCTTCCCCTCAATTCCCCAGCTCCCGAATTATCTCCCACCACTCAAGCCACACCGGCGAAATCACCGATACTTTCAGCACGGGCGAAACAACCGCTCCCACCGTCGCGGCTGTCCGGGTAAGCCGGGCAAAGCGATGAGGTCTGGAGGAGGTAGCAATCATGATCCTTGGTTCGGCCCTTCGCGGGGCGGCGCGGTTTGGCCGAGACGGTGCGAGCCATCGCTCCCGCGCCGCGCGTGTCTTCCGCAACGCGGGTGTGCTGCTCCTGGCTGCGGTCGGCGTGGTTGCCGCAGGCGATCCCTCCGATTCACTGCCGGCCGTCACCACCAAGACCGAGCCAGCGGCCCCGCAATATCTGCCCTCGTATCCACCGCCCGGAGGCCAATCCGCCGACGCGGTACTCCCCGATCCGGGACAGGTGCTGAAACCGCGCCCGCCGTTGGCCGGCCCGTCGCCCAACTCCGTCGTGCTGCCGCCCATCCAGTCGCTTCCCAACGAGAGCAAGGGAAGTTCCTCCTCGGCTCGGCCCTCCGGCAAACCATCCGCAGACGACCGCTCCCGCTCACCCTCGCTCCTGGAGCCGCCGCCCCCCCTTGGCGATTCGCAGTCCATCCCAACCAATCGCAAGGATCCCGGCCGCGAGAAAGCATCCGAAACCACCGCCGAGTACACACTGGATGTCGTCATCGGACAGCCACGGTTGCTGGCCTTCCCCGACGTGCCGCAGCGCGTCGTCCTGACCGTGGACGAGAACGATCCCGTCGCCAGCCTCCGCGAGGTGCCGCGCAAGAACCGCGAGTGGTATCTGGTAGGCAAGAAGCCGGGCACCGCGTTCCTCGACATCTGGCTGGCCGACCCGACCAACGCCACCTCGCGCCGCGTGCTGCACTACACCATTCACGTCCTCGGCGACCCCGAGAACAAGGAGCAGCGCAACACGGTCTACCAGACCCTCGAGCGCGAGATCAACCGGACCTTCCCCGGCAGCGTCGTCCGCCTCAAGCAAGCCGGCGATAGCCTGGTGGTGTCCGGCTACGCCCGCAACGTCTTCGAGGCGACGCGCATCCTCTTGATCGCCCGCGAGAACGCGCCGGGCGCCCGCCGAGGAGCGGGCGACAAGACCAACTCGGCGGACGCTTCGCTCCGGCGCACGTCGCCGTCGCTGCAAGCGACCCTCGACGATTATCAAAACGCCGGCGGGCCGCACGTCATCAACCTGCTGCGCATTCCGGGCGAGCAGCAAATCATGCTGCGCATCGTCGTCACCGAGGTGAACCGAGCGGCGGCGCGCAGCCTCGGCGTGGACTTCGGCATCGGCGAAAAGCAGGCGACGATTTTCCGCGACCGCCCGGCCACCGCGGACGGTTCGTCCACGCTGGTGGATAACGGCTGGATCGCCCAGGCCATCAAGACGTTAGAAGACCTCCATTATGCGCATCCGCTGGCCGAGCCGACCTTGACGACGCTGAATGGGCAGACGGCGCGCTTCCAGGCGGGCGGCGAATTTCCGGTGCCGGTCGTGACGCCGTCGCCGTCGGGGGCGGTGCAAGGCATCTCGTTCCGGCCCTACGGCGTGCAGCTGAGCGTGCAGCCGGTCGTCGCCGACACCGACCGCATCCGCCTCACCGTATCGGCGGACGTCAGCGCCACCGACCCGGCGGCCGGTACGATGGTGGGCAACACGGCCATCCCCGGCATGAAGGTGCGCAATTTCCAGTCCACCGTCGAACTGCGCGAGGGCGAGACGTTGGCAGTGGCCGGCCTGATTCGCAGTCCCGGCGGCGACGCGCCTCCGCCGGGCGTAGCGCCGCAGGCCGGACCTGGGCCGGCCGATCAGGAGTTGGTCGTGCTCGTCTCGCCGCTGCTGCTCCGTGCGCCCGGCCCGAACACGCGCACGGTCAGCCGCCAGGCCGAGCCGGTCGTCAATCCGCTCAACCCGCGCGACATCGAGATGTACCTGCGCAGCGGCGGCTCGCACGTACCGCGAGGCGACGCGATGTACCTGTTTGGACCGCAAGGGTACGCCGAGGATGTGCGGCAAGGATCGGCGCCGAGGCGTTGAGAGAGCTAACCGAATGAGCTACGAGCCCGGAGCGCAAGCGACGGGTTGTACAGACCCGTCGCTTGCGCTCCGGGCTTGTGGGCCAAGCGAGTTCTTGAGGTGAACCGATGAGAGGTCGTCACGGCTGCACGTGGGTGGCGATGGGGCTGGGACTGCTGGCCCCGCTGGGCTGTTCGTCGTGGAGGCCGGGCGGGATCGAGTTGGTGAGCGAGACGGTGCTGCCGGCCCAACCCGCCGCGCCGACCCAACCCGCCGCGCCGAAGCCGAGTGAGCTATCTCCCCAGCAGTCCGCCCAATTGTGCCTGGCGGCCGCCGACGCGCTGGAGAAGAAGGGCTACGTCGCCGAGGCCGTTCGCCAGTACGAGAACGCGCGAACGCACGATCCGCACGCGACACTGGTGTCGCGCCACCTGGCCGTCCTTTACGATCAGCAAGGCGACGCCGCCCGCGCCGAGGCCGAATACCAGCGTGCCCTGCGCGAGCAGCCCGGCGACGCGGAGCTGCTCAACGACGTGGGATATTTCCATTATCGGCACGACCGCGCAGGCCGCCGAGACCTGGCTGCGCAACGCCGTCACGGTCGATCCCAACTGCCGCTGTGCCTGGATCAATCTTGGCCGGGTGCTGGCCCAGCAGCAGCGTTTCGACGAGAGCTATCAGGCGTTCGCCCGTGTGCTAAGTCCGGCCGAGGCGCACTCGAACCTCGGCGTCTTGCTGGCCAAGCAGGGCCGCATCGGCGAAGCGCGGACGGCGTTCCAGCGGGCGTTGTCGCTCGATCCCACGCTGAAGCAGCCGCAGGCGTTTTTGAACGCCCTGCCGCGAACTCCGTCGCTGTTGCCGCCGGGCATCACCCAGCATTCTCCATCGGCCCCGCCGAACGAAACGAGCACGGCGCCTCCGCCGGTAATTGTGTCCGCGCCGCCGCGTCCAACGATCGTCCCAGGGGTCGCGCCTCCGGCGCTTCGGACGGCGGCCTGTACCGCTCCATCGCCTTCGCCGGCTGCCAGCGTCACGCTGCCGGTGGTCTCAGGCGCTCCCACTGCGTTGACGCAAGCGCCGGTAGTGCTCCAACCACGGCTCATGCCGATCGCCGCGCCCCAGGCGCTGCCCGTGCGGACCCTCACCGGCGCTCTGCCTCCTCCTCCGCCCCAGCCGGCCGTCGTCCTTCAACAGCTGCCCGCGCCGATGGCCTCGCCCCCGCCGCGCGTCGCCGCCGGAGCCATGGCGCCGGCTCCCGCGGTCCTCTACGCCCCGTCGCCGGCCGCCCCAACCGCTCCGCCTTCTCCGCTGCCCCTGCCGGTCATCGTCTCTCCGCCCTCGCCGGCCGCTCAAGCGCGCCGCCGGTTTGTCCGGCTCCGCCGTCCGTCGCCGTCTCTCGACCGGACGTCCCGGCAGTCGGTTCGCCCGAGGATCTGATGGCTCGGTGCCAGGCGGCTTGGAAAAGCTGGGATTCCTTGCACTCGCAGGCGCTTGCCAGCCAATCTCCGGTGGCGGCCGCTTCGCCGGCGACGACCACTACCGCCCCGAACGCCGCCTCTACTTCGGTGGATGCTGCCAGCGGGCGAACGGCCCCCTCAACGGCCGTCGCCAGCGCCCCGCCGGTTCGGAGTCCAGCCTCTCCGTCACCGACGGTCGCGTACTCCCCACCGCCTCCCGTGGGCACGATGAAGCCCATGCCGGCCGGCGAGGGCAGTCCGCTCCCTGCGATTCGGACCACTCCCGCAGTCCCATCCTCGCCGACGGCACTTCGCGCCGCGCAGGCGGGGCCGACCCTGGCCTGCTCCCCGCCGTCTCCGCCGACCGCCGCCCCGGACGGACCTCCGCTCTTGCCCCTGCCGGCCGTCTCGACCGCGCCGCCCGCCGCCGCGAAGAGTACGCCGCCGGCGCCGATGATCGTCAAGGCCAAGCAGCCTTCTCCTTCGCCGTCCCTCGCATGTACACCATCGTCCTCCCCGGCCCTGCCGGCACTGTGTGCCCTGCCGATACCGCCGCCGGCGCTGCTGTCTCGGAGTGTCCCTAACACCGCACTGCCGCAGCTGCATGCAGCGGTCTCACCCGCCGTCGAGGGCGCCGCTCCGGCAGAGAGCCGGCCGCCGAAGGTCATTCTCGTCGATTGCGAAAGCGATGCGGAAAAACGCGCCGGAGACAAAACCGAGGTGCGACCATCCGAGCCGCGACCGTAAGGGAGCGATGGAAACCCGCGCTCCCTTACGGTCGCGGCTCGGATGGCCTCAGCCGCCCCATCCACAGCCCGCCCACCATGCCGCCCAGCGCCGCCGCCGCCAGCCACGACAGCGGCAGGTGCTCCGAGGCCGCTACTCCGCCGAGTTCACCCAGGCGCGGCTGATAATAGCCGAGCAGAACGAGGCTGCCATTGTGCAAAGCGTGCAGCAGCACGCCCGGCCAAACGCTGCCCGTCTGCCAGCACGTCCAGCCGAGAACGAGGCCAAGCAGGAAACTCGGCACGAAGCGCTCGACGACCAACGTGCCGGCCAGGATCAGGTGGAATAGGGCAAACAGAAGCGCCGAAACCAGGATGGCCGCCCCCGGCCGCAAGGCGCTGAGCAAGGCGCCGAAAAGATAGCCACGGAAAAAGAGTTCCTCCAGCACGGCCGGCAGCACGGCGACGACGAGCAGGACGAACGCCGGCGGCAGCGTTTCCCACTGCCGGAGCATCGCTTGCACGCCCTCCAGCTGCTTCGCCGACAGGGTCGTCACGCCGGCGTTCCGCAGCAGCCGGGCCATCTCGTGGACCCACGGCCACAGCGACAAGCCGAGCAGCGCCGACGCCCCGCAGGCCGACCAACTCGGCCGACCCAGGCGAAAGGCCGACGACAACCAGAGCCGCCCCCACCACGCCGCCACGAGCGGAAAGCCGCCGAACAGCAGCACGTTGGCCAGGGCCAGGCACAGAAGCAGCGAAGCGATCGACCCCTCTTCCCAACGGGCCAGCAGACCGTGGGTGACGAAGGCGGACGGAAACAACAGCGCCACGCACAGCAGGGCCGCCGAGGGCGTAGCCGTGGCGTGTTGTTCGTGCGGCCGGCGCACCAGGTCAGCCCAGCCTCCCGGCTGGCTGTACAACACGGCCTCGGCGGTAAAGACGCGGGCCGCCACGGCCAGCGCGGCCAGGGCGTACAACAAGGTCGCCGCCACCACGACGACGGCCAACACGGGGTTGGCCTCGCCCTCCAGCAGATCGCGCGTCAGCAGGGCGATGTTGATAAGGGGGGCCACGGCCAGCGGTCCTTGCAGCCGCACGCCTGGCACCAGACTCAGAATGCCGGGCATCAGGGCCAGCAGCATGAGCGGCACCAGGTACGCCTGCGCCTCCTTGAAGCTGCGAGCGAAGCTGGTCAACACCAGCAGCACGGCGGAGAAGAACGCCGCGAACAACAGCAGCAAGGCCAGCACTTCCACGAACACCAGCGGCGAGAGGACGTCCTTGCCGAACAACACCTCGCCCACGCCGGTGAGGTAAAGAGTGACGCTCATCGTGCCGAGGTTGACCAGGGCTGTCAGCATGGCCACGGTGAGGACGGCGACATACTTGGCGAACAGGATGCTCAAACGCGGCACCGGAGCGGCGGCCAGGATCTCCAGCGTGCCGCGCTCGCGTTCGCCCGCCGTCACGTCGATGGCTGGGTAAACCGCCCCCGTGATGGTCATGAGGATGAGGATGAGTGGCACCAGCCCCGGCAGCAGCGCCGGCCGATGCGGCCGCGGATCGTGCAGGGCGATCGGTCGCGGCAGCACCGGCGCGTCCCTCTGACGGATGCGCAGCCAGAACAAGCGCGTACTGAGAAAACGGGCGTTGGCCGCGGCGCACACCTTCTCCACATAGCGCATTGCCTCCAGGGCGTTGGCGGAGTCCTCGCGGTAAAGCACCTCCCAGTCCACGGCCAAGTTGTGGTCCGGGTGAAGACGGAAAGGTCCGGGCGGTCGGACACGGATGGCCACATCCACTTGTCCATCCATTACTTCCTTTTCGGGGTCTTCTAAGTATTCAAAGCGCAATTCGGGTTCCGGCTGCTCGTGGGGTGCCGGCGCCGTCTGGCCGTCGTCGCGTTCGGACGGCGTCTTTCGCTGCTGGAGAAGCAACTGACCCAGGCGCAGATACTCCCTCACCGAGCCGCCCTCGTCGCCTGGTTGGACGGCGACGAGGTAGACCGTCTGTCCCGGCTGGGTCAGGTTACTCAGCAGGAACGTCCGCAGGGCGACGCCCAGGAGCGGGTACAACAGCAGCGGCATCAGCACCAGCGTGAGGATCGTGCGGCGATCGCGCAGGACCTCGTTCAGCTCCTTGCGCACCAGACGGCGCAGCAAGCCCAGGCGGGGGAAGAGCGACGCGGTACTCATGGCCGCACTTCCTCCGGCGCCGCCGTGTACAGGGCCGGCCCCGCGCCGGCGAGCCGGAGAAACATCTCGACCAGCGTTGGGCAGCCGGTCGCCTGGCGCAGCTCGCGCAGCGTGCCGGAGCTGACCAGCCGCCCACGGTGCAGCAGCCCGAAGCGATCGCACAGGCGCTCGGCCTCGTCGAGCTGGTGCGTCGTCAGCAGTACCGCCTTGCCCTCGGAGCGCGCGTGGGCGACGAACTCGGCGACGACCTGGCTGCCCAGCACGTCCAGCCCGGCCGTCGGCTCATCGAGCAGCAGCACCGGCGGCCGATGAATGAGAGCGCGGCCGAGGTTGACGCGCTGGCGCTGCCCGGTGCTGAGCGTGGCGCAACGGCGGTGCAGAATTTCCGTAAGACCCAGGAGCCGAACGAGTCGTTCCAGTTCGATCCGGGCCGCGATCGGCGGCACCTGGTAGAGATCGGCGCAGAACAGGAGCATCTCCTGGACGGTCAAATGTTGGTAGAGAGCGGCGCTGGAAGAAACAAGTCCGACCTGCCGTTTCACGGCGTCGGGGTCGTCGGCGGCGCAGCAGCCGCCAATCGTCGCCCGTCCGGCGGTTGGCCGCAACAGACCGAGGATGATGCGTAGCGTAGTGGTTTTGCCGGCGCCGTTGGGTCCGAGCAGGCCGAACACCTCGCCGGCCGACACGTGGAAGGAGACGCCATCCACGGCCCGTATCTCACCGCCGCCCGCAATCGGGAAACAGCGCGTCGCGTTCTCGACCCGGATCATCACGGGGCCTTTCGTCAGGAGACGGCGCGGCTTCTTCCCTTTCCATTCTATGTGGTGCCGCCGTCCGTTCGCCCTGCGGCAAGCCACCCGGAGACCCTTGCGATGGACGCGACGCCCTTCTACAGTGACGGCATGCTCGTCGTCGCGTGGACCGTGTTTCTGCTCGTCATGCTGTTTCTGCTGGGCAGCTGCGTCGGCAGTTTTCTCAATGTGTGCATTGTTCGCCTGCCGCAAGGCCGCAGCCTGATGCACCCCGGCTCGTGCTGTGGAAACTGCCACAAACCCATCCGCATCAAGGACAACTTGCCGCTGCTCAGTTATTGGCTTCTCCGAGGCCGCTGCCGCGCCTGCGGCGCACCGTTCTCGATGCGCTATTTCTGGATCGAGTTGCTGACCGGACTCGTCTTCGTGCTGATCTATCACCTGGAGATCGGCTGGAACGTCCACCACCTCGACCTGTGGCACGGCAGCGGCTACGAATATCTGGAAGCGGGCAACTTTCCGCCCTACTCGTGGTCGCTCTTCATCATTCACGCCGTCCTGGCTTGCTTTCTGATCGTGGCGACGATGACGAACCGGGAGCAGCACCAGGTGCCGCATTCCGTGACGTATCTCGGCGTCCTGTCGGGATTGGTTGCGGCGCTGCTCTGTCCGTGGCCGTGGCCCAACCTTCCGGCCCAGGCCGTCACAGGGCCGACCGATGGAGGGCCGATCTTCGGGCGCGTGAACAAACCGTATGTGTGGGGGCCGCACGTCGGGGCCATGCCCGCCGACAGCCCGTGGTGGCAGGGTGACGTTACGCCGCAGGCCGGCCTGTATCCCTGGCCGGTCTGGGGTCCGCTGCCGGACGGGCTGCCGCCGGGGGGTTGGCGATTGGGCGCGATGTCCGGCCTGGCCGGCGTTCTTACCGGGGCGATCCTCATGGTACTGGTTCGGCTACTGTTCAACACCGGCTCCGGCGCCACGGTCGTGGGATGGGGCGAAACGAGCCTGATGATGATCGCCGGCGCCTTCCTGGGCTGGCAACCTGTGGTCGTCGCCGTGCTCGTCGGCCTGGTTCCGGGGTTGATCGCCGCCGGGGTGCAAAGGGTCGTGCGGAGACGGTCCCAGGTAACGTTCAGTCTTTGGATGGCGCTGGCGGTCGCGGCGGTCTGCCTGGGCTGGTACTGGATCGGCCCACTCGTGCAAGGGTTGTTCTTCCATGCGAGCCGGCTGCTGCTGTTGACCGTGGGCTATGGGGTGGGGCTTGTGACGTTCGCTCTCTGCCTGCGGGCGTTCGCTACGTTTCGTCGCGACGCGCCGCGGAGCGTGGCCGTCCCGCGCTCCGCGGCGCGTCGCGGCTAAACTTAGGGGGTACAGATCATGAGCCAGAAAACCTGGGGCGGCCGTTTCAGCGGCGACACGGACAACCGCGTCGAGGCGTTCACCGAATCCATCAGCCTCGATCGTCGCCTCTACCGGCACGACATCCGCGCCAGCCAGGCCCACGCCCACATGCTCGCCGAGGTCGGCCTGCTCGGCGCCGACGAGGCCGCCGCCATCGTCGCCGCGCTCGACGCCATCGGCACCGACATCGAGCGCGGCGCCTTCACTTTCTCCGTCCAGCTCGAAGACATCCACACCCACATCGAACGCGCCCTGATCGAGCGTCTGGGCGATGTCGGCCGCAAGCTGCACACCGGCCGCAGTCGCAACGACCAGGTCGTCACCGACGTCAAATTGTGGCTCCGCGACGCCCTCGACGGCATGGACGGCCAACTGCGCGAGCTGCAAGTCGCCCTGCTCGGTGCCGCCGAGCGCAACCGCGATCTTGTGCTGCCCGGCTACACTCACCTGCAGCGCGCCCAGCCGGTGCTGGCGGCGCACTACTTCCTCGCCTACATCGAGAAGTACCAGCGCGACCGCGACCGCCTGGCCGACTGCCGCCGCCGCGTCAACGTGCTGCCGCTGGGCGCCGCCGCCCTGGCCGGCACGTCGCTGCCCATCGACCGCGACAGCGTGCGTCGCCGCCTCGGCTTCGACACCCTGGCCGCCAACAGTCTCGACATCTCCAGCGACCGCGATTTCCTGCTTGAATTCGTCTTCGACTTATCGGTCGTCGCCCTGCATCTGAGCGGTTGGGCCGAGGAGTGGGTGCTGTGGACGACGACGGAGTTCGGCTTTCTCGACCTGCCCGACGCCTTCTGCACTGGATCGAGCATCATGCCGCACAAGAAGAACCCCGATGTGCTGGAGTTGATCCGCGGCAAGGCGGCGCGGGTGGTGGCGGATTTGCAGCAACTACTGATCCTGGTGAAAGGGCTGCCCCTGGCTTACAATCGAGATTTGCAGGAGGACAAGGCCGCCCTGTTCGATGCCCATGACACAGTGTCGGCCTCGCTGGAGCTGGCTGCCGCCCTGGTGCGCGAGAGCCGCTTTCGCGCCGACGCGATCGCCGCTCGCCTGGAGGACGGCTATCTCGACGCCACGACGCTAATGGAGTTTTGCATCGCGCAGGGTGTGCCGATGCGAGCGGCGCACGAGGCAGTTGGCAAGCTGGTGCGTCTGTGTGAGGAACGCCGCTGTCGCCTGGCCGAATTGCCGCCCGAGGTCTATGAAAGTGTGTGCTCCGGCCTGTCCGCCGGGGTATACAAGGTATTAGGGGTCGCCAACGCCCTGGCCGCTTTCCGAAGCGCCGGTTCGACGGCGCCGGCGGAAGTCGATGGCCAGCTAGTCCTGTGGCGACAGAGACTATCGCCGTGAGAATGTTCACGGAAGGGAGTAGACGTTCTCGTGGCTTTTCGGTAGCCCAGCCCTTCAGGGCTGGGACGGAGAAGAGGGGTTATCTTCATGGGATTGCCGCTTCAGCGGCTCCGTGCGGGCTTCAGCCCGCGCCGACGTGGAGAGCCTCTCATGTCTCACGTGTTTCATCAGTTGTACTACCATTTTGTTTGGGCGACCCATGATCGGCAGCCTTTGCTGGTTCCCGATCTGCGGCCGGACCTGCTGCGAATACAGGCCGAGGAGGTCGCCCATCGCGGCGGCATCCTGATTCGCCAAAACTGCGTCACGGACCACATGCACTTGCTCGTTCGCCTGACCCCGAACATTCTGGTTTCCGACTTTATTGGACAGGTCAAAGGGGCCGCGTGTTATCGCTCAAGGCTTTGCAACGCGATTCCGGAAAGTGGTAATGCTGGTCCGAAGCTAGCGTGACGAAGTGGAATTCCGTATTCACAGGCGCACACATCGCACATTTGCGTGCTGGAGATGTTAGCGATTGCAGAAGCGGGCTGAAGCCCCTGAAGCCGCTAAAGCGGCTAAACGAAGAGAAAATTGCCGTCCCAGCCCTGAACTCCGGGCTGCCATTTTTACCATCGGAAAGCGTTGATACGGTCATGGATCACTTTCACTACCGCAACCGCATACTTCACTGCGAAGACGTGCCCGTCCGCCAGCTGGCCGACCTCTACGGCACGCCGCTGTTCGTCTACAGCAAGGCGACGCTGTTGCACCATCTCCGCCAGTTGCAGAAAGCCTTCGCCGTGGTTGAGCCGCTGATCTGCTACAGCCTCAAGACCAACGGCAATCTGCACCTCTGCCGTACTCTGGCCGACTCCGGCGCCGGCTTCGACGTGACCAGCGGCGGCGAACTGTATCGGGCGCTCCACGCCGGCGGAGTCGGCGAGAAAATCGTCTTCGCCGGCGTCGGCAAGACCGACGCCGAGATTCGCTACGCCCTGGAAAACAACGTCTTTCTCTTCAACGTCGAGAGCGAGGAAGAACTGCACAACCTCGCCGAGGTGGCCCGCGGCGTCGGCAAGACTGCCGGCGCCGCCCTGCGCGTCAATCCCGACCTGCCGCCCAAGACGCACGCCAAGACCGACACCAGCGTCAAGGGCGTCAAGTTCGGACTCGACATCGACACCATCCTGGATGCGG
The DNA here is from genome assembly GCA_963849325.1 of uncultured Planctomycetota bacterium. Lineage (GTDB taxonomy): Bacteria > Planctomycetota > Planctomycetia > Gemmatales > Gemmataceae > JAJPHU01. Next base: position 574,657 of record CAWKHF010000002.1, read on the forward strand.
CCCAGGGCGTCGTCGGCAACCCGCACGTCCGCGTCATCGGCCTGCACATGCACCTCGGCTCGCCCATCCTGAATACGAAGCCCTATCAGGAAGGCGTGACGAAGGGACTGAGCCTCATCGAACGCCTGCGCGAACAGGGACATCCGATCGAGCGTCTTGAACATGGGCGGCGGTTTCGGCATCCACTATCGCAAGCAGGAGGCGCAGCCGGCCCAGGCGTTCGCCGATGTCATCGTGCCGGCCGCACAGAAGGCGAAGTGCCGGCTGGTGCTCGAACCAGGCCGCTTCCTCGTCGGCAACGCCGGCGTCCTGGTCAGCCGCGTGCTCTTCACCAAGGAGTCGGGCGGCAAACATTTTCTCATCCAGGATGCCGCCATGAACGATCTGATTCGTCCGACATTGTACGATTCGTTCCACCGTATCTGGCCGGCCGAGCCGCCCGAGGGCGTGCCGGCCCCGCCGGACGATTACGAAGCCGACATTCCCAACACCCTCAAGCAGGACGTCGTCGGACCTGTGTGCGAGTCAGGCGACTTTTTGGCCAAGGAACGGCGTCTGCCCGGCCTGAAGCGCGGCGACGTGCTGGTCACGTTCAGCGCCGGCGCCTATGGCATGGCGATGAGTTCCAACTACAACAGTCGGCCGCGTGCGGCCGAGGTGCTGGTCGATGGTGGCCTGCATCGGCTGATCCGTCGCCGCGAGACTTACGAAGACCTGGTGCGACCTGAGATCGAGGTATGATGGCGAACGGCCGGCGTAAACCGGCTGGTCAGGCACCCACCAGCCGGCTTACGCCGGCCGTTCGCCGACGAAGAAGAGGCCCCATCATGCGATCCTTTCTCCGGCCTATTGGCCTGGCGCTGTTCGTCGCGGTCGTGCTCCTCGCCCACGTTCCGGCGCAGGTGGACAAGGCGCAGCCGAAGCCTGTCGCCGCGCCCGCCGGCGGGGCCGGCCCGGACGAGGAGGATTACCGCCAGTTCTTCAAAAAACCGACCAACACGGCCGAATACTGGAACGCCATGCAGTTCGAGATCGACGTCGGCAAGTACGAATTGGCGGCCAACCATCTGCGCGGTCTGCTCAACTACAAACCGAGCGACGCCGACCTGGTGAAGCTGGCCGACGATTTTGGCGTCGCCGCCTTTTTGAAGCTGCGCAACATCCCACGCTGGTCCGACAATCCCAAGATCAACAAGGAAGCGACGGCCAACGTCGAGCAGCTCATCCAGCGTGTTACCGAGGCTGTCAAGAAGGTCCGCAGCGACCCCGTTCGCATCCAGAAGTACATCCAAAACCTGAGCGCCAGCCCCGAGGAGCACGACTACGCGCTGAAGGAACTGTACAAGTCGGGGGCCGCCGTCGTGCCCTACCTGATCGACGCCCTGCGCAAGGCCGAGCCGGACGAGCGTGTCCGGCTGCTGGGTGCGCTGCGACAGCTGGGACCGGACACGATTGATCCGCTGATCGCTGCCCTGGACAGCAACGATCCGCCCTTGCAGGTCGATCTGATCCGCCTTTTCATGCGGCGCAATGTACGTCAGGTAGTGCCGTACCTGTGGTTCCTGTCCGGTTCGCCATCGCAGCCCGACGAGGTGCGCCGGCAGGCCACCGCGGCGTTGGCCTATTTCCTGGAAACGCCCGCGAGCAAGCTACCGCCGGCCAAGGCCGAACTGACGCGCCAGGCCGAGCGCTACTATTTACACCAGGTCAAGTTCGCCAATCCGGCCGCGGTCACGGTCTGGCGCTGGGACGGCAATCGTGTCGTCGAGGGCTGGCCCGGTGCGGCGACCATCCCGGCCGACAAGGCTGAGGAATACTATGGCTTGCGCTTCACCGGCCAGGCGCTCTTGATCGATCCGTCGTATGGCCCGGCCCAGGTGGTGCTCCTGAGCGTGGTGCTCGACAAGACGCAGTCGAAGGCCGGCCTGGATCAGACGCTGGAGCGCGCGGCGCCGGCGGTGCATGGTTTGCTCGGCACCGTGCAGCCCGAACTGGTGTACGCGGTGCTGGATCGCGCCCTGCGGGAACAGCGCGTGTCAGTGATCCTCGGAGCCGTCCGCGACCTGGGCGAGCGCGACGAGGTACGGGCATCGCAGCCGAGGGGCCGAGGCCAGCCGCCGCTGGTACGGGCGCTGTACTACCCCGACCGCCGCGTGCAGATGGCCGCGGCCGAGGCGCTGCTGCGCATCCCCGGCTCGGCCGCCAGTCAGGCGACGACGCGCGTCGTCGAGGTACTGCGCCGGGCCGTCGCCGCCGAGCCGGTCGTGCGCCAGCCGGCCAAGGTACTGATCGGCTACTTCAACGAGGACGTCCGTAACGCCGCCGCCGCGGCCGTCGCCGCCGCCGGTTATGAACCCATCAAGGTCGGCACCGGCCGCGAGCTGATGCAGCGTCTCGGCCAGGCGTCCGACGTGGCCTTGCTGCTCTTCGAGGAGACGCTACCTAATCCGGGCCTGGCGAACCTGCTGGGCCAACTCCGCGCTGACACCTATGCGAGCCAGCTGCCGGTCCTCCTGACCGCCGCTCCACGGCGCGAGGACGCCCTGCGGCGCTACACGCTGCGCTGGCCGAACATCACCGTCATCGCGGCCCCGTTCGCCATCGACGCCAACGCCCTGAAACCGCTCATCCAATCGCGCCTGGCCGACCCCGCCAGCCCTGCGCTGTCGGCGGCGGAGTTGAAGGCTTATGCCGAGCGTTCGATCAAGGGGTTGGCGCGTGTGGCTCGTGGGGAAGTGACCGGCTATGACGTGACACCGGCCGGGCCGACGGTCCTGGCGGCGCTGCGAGCGCCGAGCCGGCTGACGCCGGAGGGCCAGATCGCCGCGATGGACGTGGCCAGCCGGTTGAAGGGTGAGGAGGCGCAGACGGTGCTGGCCAACGTGGCGACCGACGGCAAGCGTCCGCTGGCCGTCCGCGTGGCGGCGGCCAACGCCCTGGTGCGGCACATCCAACAATTCAGCCCGCTGTTGACGCGCGATCAGGTCCGCGTCCTCGGCTCCCTGTATGCCCAGCCGAACCTCGATCTGCCGCTCAAGAACAGCCTGGCCCTGGTGATAGGGAGCTTGCAGCCGAATGCGCGGTTGACCGGCGAACGTCTGCTGCAATATCAGCCGCCGGTGCCGGGAGCACCGGCGCCCAGGGAAGAGAAATAACCCGCTCTCTTTAAAGAGGTAAAGAAGACACAATTAATCTTCTAACCTCCGTCTCGCCTTCGTCGCTCGGCATGACGACGAGAGGCAAAGCTGTGGCGCGGCTTCTCAAGGCGAAACGAGGATGTTCGACACTTCTACACTTCTCATGAAATCATGAAAGCATCAGTTCCGATTTCATTTGACAGTGCAGGATCGCAGGGTTGAAATATCTGAATTAGATGGCGCGACCTAAACACCTCTTTCGAGTGTGTGCACCCTAATCAGCAGTTCGGAAAAGAAGGTCTTTACTGGAGGAGCGGCGTGCTAATATTGGGCGACCGGAAGTTTATCGAGGCCGCCTTCGAGTCCGAGGAGGAACTCGAACAGGTTGTCATCGCTAATTCCGAGTACCTCTTCGGTCCGGCTTCCCTTTACTTTCCGAAAGCCCTTATCCGCACCAAGGATGGATTTGGGACAATCCCCGATGGGTTCGTGATCGATCTGACGGCGAGGCGTTGGTATATAGTCGAGGCCGAACTGGGCAAGCACAGCGTCTGGAGCCATATCGCCCCCCAAGTGGCCAAACAACTCATCGCCGCGATGAACCCTGCGTCCCGACAGCTTCTGATCGATTTAATCGTCGAAAAGGTCCGGGAAGACGAAGCCTCGATGGATAAATTCAGAGACGAAGGGATCGAGGTCATCGACATCCGGCGCTTCCTTGGAGAGATTTTGGAGGGCAATCCAACCGTCGGTATGCCGATTAACGTCATCTCCAGCGACCTGCGGGAATGGGCGTCTACGCTCAAGGTCAGCGTCAAACTGTGGATTGTTCGCAAGCATGTCGAGTTCGGCCATCCGGAGCGAGTTCTGTTCGAGATCCCGGAAGAGTTTCGGCCAGCGTTGGATACCGGAGTGGAGATGTCAGATACTTCGCGGCAGGCCCGGTACGATGTCAGCTTGTCTGACCTAATCCTGAGCGGGCTGCTGCGGAATGGCCAAAAACTGCAGTTGAACTGGAAACCACGCAATGGCGATAAGCGGGTTTTTGAGGGGCTAGTCAGGGATAGCGGGGAGATTGAGGTGCTAGGGAAGTCCTTTACCAGTCCCAGCTACGCGGCCGTGTACGCTCTTCAATCGACTGGCAGCAGTCGCACTACCGAGAACGGATGGGTCAAGTGGAAGACCGAAAGCGGAGTGTTACTTTCGACACTCCGCGATCAGTATCTTCAATCAGTCGACGGGCGAGCAGACGGCGCCTGAAATACGTTAGATGACGGCATTTCGGCGGAGCATTTTCTGTTTAGGGCGCCAGGCCGAATCATTCGATGCAACAGACAGGGCCGGCATTTTGGCTTTCCATGCTATATCACCCATCCCGCCGGCCTTGCTGCTGAGCTTGTTTGTTCCTGTCACTTCCGTTCGATCTCCCGCAACGCCTCGGCGGCCCGCCGCCGCACCTCGGGATGCGCGGCCTTCTCCGCCGCGCGCAACGCCGGGACGGCACCTTTTGCCGCTTGCCCCATCTCGCCCAGGATGCGGACGACTTCGAGGCGGAGTAGCTTGTCCTTGTTCCGGAGAGCCGCCGTCAGCACGGGCAGGACGCTTTTGGCCTCGTGTTCGATCTGCCACAAACTCTGGGCGGCCTGGACGCGGACGCCCTCGTTCCGATCCGCCAGCAGCGGCGTCAGCTTGGACACCGCTGCGCGGGCCTCGGGTCCGATCAGCCCCAGCACGTGCGCCGCGTCGCCGCGCACGAACTTGTCCTCGTTCTTCAGCGCCGCGATGAGTACCGGCAAGACGGTGCGGGCCTGGTGGTCGATGCGCCACAGAGCCTCCGCCGCCTGCACGCGCACGCCTTCGTCGGCATCTTTCAGCGACTCGCGCAGCGCCGGGGCCGCCGCTCGCGCTTTGGCGCCGAAAGCTCCGAGGGCGCGAGCGGCGTCGGCGCGGACGCCCTCATGCACATCCTTCAAACAGGCACGCAGCGCCGGCACCGCCATTTCCGCCCCGGCGGCGACCTCACCCAGCGCCGCGGCGGCCTGGCCGCGCACGCCCTCGTCCTCGTCCTTCAGCAGCTGCACGAGCGCTCCCACGGCACCTTTCGCCTCGGTGCCCCTCTCGCCCAGGCCGGCCGCCGCGTTCAGGCGCACTCCAGCGTCTGCGTCCTGCGAGCGCCTCGATGAGGAGAGGGACCACCGCTCGGCCGCCGATTTCGCTCAGCGCCGCCGCCGCGTTCAGCCGGACGGTATGATCGCCGTCCTTGAGGAGTCGGCCCAGGGCCGGCACCGCTTTCTGGGCGGCGTCGCCCAGACCGCCCAGGGCGAAGGCGGCATGAGCGCGGCAGTCCGTGTTCGCGTCCTGCAGCGCCGCCAGCAGCGCCGGCAGCGCGGCGCGCTTCCGGGCCGATCTCGCCCAGCGCATCCGCACACAGGCTGCGCACTGCCGCGTCCTTGTCGCGCAGCGCCGCGGTCAGCGCCGGCACGGCCGGCGCCGCGTCGCCATTGAGGTCGGCGCACCAACGCAGTAACGCCTGCGCCGCGCGAAGCCGCGTTTGATCGTCGCCGTGCCGCAGCGCCTCGACCCATTCCGGCAGCGACTTGTCGTCGGCGCCGACTTCACCGGCACGACCGACGCCCGACAGACCCAGGCTGATGAACGCGACAATGAGGACCGTTCTCATGCGTGACTCTCCGTGAGTTGTCTCCGGGTGGTTCTCCGCGTCATCACCGACGTCGGTACACAGACGCGAAGTGCCGCATCGCCATGCGGTGGACGAACGCCGTGCGCTGCCGCACGTAGGACTGATACTGTTGCAGCCAGCGCCGGCGCTGCTCCACGGCCATGCGGTAAAAGTTTTGTTGCCGCTGTACGGCGGAGCGATACTGCCTCATGGCCTGGGCCTGGGTCCGGGCTACTTCGCGCTGATAGTTCGCCGCCTGGCGCTGATAGTTCGACACATTCCGGGTGTAGTGATACGTCGTGTGCCGCTGCTGCCGGCCGCGATTGGAAGGGGCGTGACGGTTGTAGTTGGTGTTGCGGTGCTGCGCGGTGCGGACGTTGCGGTAGGCTCGGCCGTAGATGCTTTGCAGCATACGCTGCTGGGTTTGCTGCCGCTGTTTGAGGGCGGTGGCGTACTGCTGGCCGTATTTCTCGAACTCCGGCCAACTGATCTGGCCGTCCGTGTCCGTGTCCAGCGACCAGAGAAAGACCAGGTCGGGGTACTTCGTCCGCGCCTGGTAGTAGAGCGGCGTCAGGTTGCCCTTGTCGTCGTACATGTCGCCTTCGGGCGGCTTGGCCTTGGGACCGCGGAAGTGCTTGGCCAACTCCTCCTTGTCGAGAAAACCGTCGTGATCGAGATCCCATTTGTCGAACAGGGCGTGCAGTTGCGCCTCGACTTGCGGATCCTTGGAAGGGGCCGCCGTCGCCAAAGTACCCAGGCTCAGGGCCAGGGTGAGGGGGAGACCGAAGCGAATCATGGGTGGAAAGGGGCGATGGCCGGGCTGAGGCAGAGCGGGCCTCTATATACCACAGCTAACGCCGCCGTGCCGGGCTGTCAAGACGCCTTTCGGCAGACGTAAGGACGGTTTTCCGACGAGCCGGAGCGCCAGCGACGGGTGAGAACCCGTCGCTGGCGCTCCGGCTCGTCGGAAAAAAGCTCATCCGCGTCAACCGCCGCGGTCACGACTGCGCCTGTCGAGCGAAGCGCTTGCGCTCGTTCTCTTTGAGGTACATCTTGCGCAGCCGGATCGCCTTGGGCGTGACCTCGACCAGTTCGTCGTCCTCGATGTACTCCAGGGCCAGTTCCAGCGTCAGTTGACGCGGCGGCTTGAGCAGGATGGACTTGTCGGCCGTGGCGGCGCGGATGTTGGTCAACTTCTTCTCGCGGCAGGCGTTGACCGGCAAATCGTTGTCGCGGCAGTGCTCGGCGACGATCTGGCCTTCGTAGACTTGCTCGCCGGCGCCGACGAACAGGACGCCGCGCTCCTGCAGATTGTCCAGCGCGTACGCCGTCGTGCGACCGGTCTCCGTCGAGACCATGACGCCGTTGAGGCGCGACGGGATGCTGCCGCGCAGCGGCTGATAGTCGTAGAAGTTGTGATGCACGATGGCCTCGCCGCTGGTGGCCGTCATCAGCCGCGTACCCAGGCCGATCAGCCCGCGCCGGGATGGTGAACTCCACGTGCGTCATTTCGCCGTGGCCGTTCATCTTGACGCATTCGGCCCGGCGGTTGCCGACCAGCTCCATCACCGCCCCCACCGACCTCGGCGGCGCCTCGATCACCAGGTATTCGATCGGCTCCATGAGCTGGCCGTCGATCTCCTTGGTGATGACGCGCGGCTTGCCGACCGACAGCTCGTAGCCTTCGCGGCGCATGTTCTCCAGCAGGATGCCCAGGTGCAACAGTCCTCGGCCGGCGACGTGAAACTCGTCGCGCTTCTCCTCGTCGGGCGTGACGCGCAGGGCGACGTTGGACTCCAGCTCCTTGAGCAGCCGTTCGCGCAGCTGCCGGCTGGTGACGTAAATTCCATCCTGGCCGGCGAACGGCGAATCGTTGATGCGGAAGATCATCTCCAGCGTCGGCTCGTCCACCTTGATCGGCGGCAGGGCGACGGGCTTGTCGAAGTCGGCGATGGTGTCGCCGATGTCCACGTCCTCCAGGCCGACCACGGCGCAGATGTCGCCGGCGCCGACCTCGTTCGTCTCGACGCGCCCGAGGCGATCGAAGACGTAGAGCTGGGCGACGGTGTCGTCGATGCGCCGGCCGTCCGCCTTGAGATGGGCGATGCGTTGGCCCTTCTTGATCTTGCCGGCGAACACCCGGCCGATGGCGATGCGGCCAACGTAATCGCTGTAGTCCAGCGTGACGACCAGCATTTGCAAGGGGGCGTCCAGATCGACGTCCGGCGCCGGCACGTGCTCCAGAACGGCGTCGAACAGCGGCCGGAGGTCGGTGCCCTTGACGTTGGCATCGGTCGAGGCGATGCCGTCGCGGCCGGAGGCGTAAATGGTCGGGAAGTCCAGCGTGGCATCGTCAGCGTCCAGCTCGACGAACAGATCGAAGACGCCGTTGAGCACGTCGATGGGCCGGGCGTCGGGGCGATCGATCTTGTTGATGACGACGATGGGCCGCAGACCGCAGGCGAACGCCTTGCGCAGCACGAAGCGCGTCTGCGGCATGACGCCCTCGGCGGCATCGACCAGCAGCAGAGCGCCGTCGGCCATGTTGAGGACGCGCTCGACCTCGCCGCCGAAGTCGGCGTGGCCGGGCGTGTCGATGATGTTGATCTTGGTGTCGCCCACCTTCAGGGCGATGTTCTTGGCCAGGATGGTGATGCCGCGCTCGCGTTCGAGGTCGTTGGAATCGAGGATGCAGTCTGCCGCGCAGCTCGCTGTCGCGGAACATGCCGGACTGACGGAGCATCTGATCGACCAGCGTGGTTTTGCCGTGATCGACGTGGGCGATGATGGCGATATTGCGGAGGTCTGTTCGTTTCATTGTGTCGTGGTCTCGGAGCTGACGCCGTCGCGGCGATTTTTTTCTTCCCCTTCGGGCCAATTGCGGACAGATTTGTTATTATAGCGGGCACCGGCGCGGCGGGCGAGCCGCTTGCGGCTTGGCGCGAAGGCAACGCGAAGCCGCAAGCGGCCGAACCATCGCGGTTAGGGAACGACAGCATGGACCTTTACCTCATTCGCCACGCGGACGCACAACCTCTGGGCGAGGGCGGCATCCAGGACGACGCGGAGCGCCCCCTGACGGCGTTGGGTCAGGCGCAATGCGGTCCTTTAGCCGCCGCGCTGCAGCGCCAGGGCGTGCGCCTGGCGCGCGTCGTCGCCAGCCCTCTGCTGCGGGCGCGGCAGACGGCGGAGGGATTGCTCAAGAACCTGACGCCGCCGACCCCGGAGCTGCACACCTGCGACCACCTGGCGCCGGGCGGCAAGCGGCGCAAGTTGACGCGCTTCCTGCGCGGCCTGGGCGTCCGATCGGTCGCCGTCGTCGGCCACATGCCGGACCTGAACCTCTACGCCGGCTGGCTGATCGGCAGCAAGAGCGCCCAGGTCGAGCTGGCCAAGGCCGGTATCGCTTGTATCCGCTTCGAGCAAGACCCCGCCAAGGGCGCCGGCATCCTCACCTGGCTCGTCACGCCGCAGTGGTGCCAGTAGAAAAGAACCGCGGTTGCGGATGCGTTTCGGCTACAACACCAACGGCTTCGCCCACCATCGTCTCGATGACGCCCTGGCCATCCTCGCCGAGCTGGGCTATCGCAGCGTCGCGCTGACGCTCGATCATCATGCGCTCAACCCCTACGATCCCGACACGGCACGGCAACTGCCCGTCCTCCGCGAACGTCTGCGCGGACTCGGCCTGAGTGTCGTCATCGAGACGGGCGCGCGCTTCCTGCTCGATCCGCGGCACAAGCATCAACCGACACTGCTCAGCGTCGATGCTCAACAACGGGCGCGACGGCTCGACTTCCTGCGCCGGGCCGTGGACGTGGCCGCCGAACTCGGCGCCGAGGCGGTGAGCTTCTGGTCCGGTACGCCGCCGGAGACGGAGACGGAGGCGACGCTGATGGACCGACTCGTCGAGGGCTGCCGGCAGTTGTGCGAACATGCGGCCGGACGACAGATGCGCCTCGCGTTCGAGCCGGAGCCCGGCATGTTCCTTGATACCATGACACGCTATGCGGAATTGCACCGGCGCGTGGCCGATCCGCGTTTCGGCCTCACCATCGACATTGGCCATCTGCATTGTCTGGGAGAGATACCGATTGCGGCTCATCTACGGCGCTGGCGCGAATGGCTGTGGAACGTCCACATCGAGGACATGCGGCGCGGCGTCCACGATCATTTGATGTTCGGCGAGGGCGAGATCGACTTCGCGCAGGTGCTGGGGACGTTGGCGGAGATCGGCTACACGGGCGGCGTCCACGTTGAACTGAGCCGGCACAGCCACGACGCCGTCGAGACCGCCCGGAAATCGCTGGCGTTTCTGCAAGCCGCTCTCCGCTGAAAGGAGCCTATGCCCCTCACCGTTGCATGGCACGACATCGCCTTGCGGCTGGCGCTAACCGTCCTGGCAGGCGTTGTCATCGGACTCAACCGCAGCGAGCGCGGTCGGCCGGCCGGGCTGCGCACGACCTTGCTGGTGTGCCTGGCCGCCTCCGTCTCCATGATCCAGACAAACCTGCTCCTGACGACCACGGGGAAAACTCCCGAATCGTTCGCCGTGATGGACATGATGCGCCTGCCGCTGGGCATCTTGACCGGCATGGGCTTTATCGGAGCTGGGGCGATTCTCCGCCGAGGAGATCGGGTGCAGGGGGTGACGACTGCCGCTACCATGTGGTTCGTCACGGTCATCGGCCTGTGCTTCGGCGGCGGACAACACGGGCTGGGCCTGGCGGCGCTGGCGCTGGCCGTCATGGTGCTGTGGTTTCTCAAAAGGGTGGAGTTGACCATGCGGCGCGACTGCCATGCGATGCTGATCCTGCACATCGCAGCGGACGGCCCAACGGAAGCGGAGGTGCGCTCCACGGTGCGGACAGCGGGATATGAGACGGCCGACTGGAACATCGTCCTCCGAGGCCGAGGAGAGACACGACGACTCGCGTTGCGCTGCGAGGTGCGCTGGCGCGACCGGGAAACGGAGGTACAGCCGCCCGCCTTCCTCCATGAACTCGCCCAGCGGCCGGGTGTGGTGAAGCTCCAATGGCAGATCTAAGCGGGAGGAACTGAGGTGTCGCGCACTACCTTCCATCGCGTGGCCTGTCTGCGGCAGCGGATTGTTCCCCGTTGACGTCCGTGACCGGAAGCAAAGCGTGAAGTGCCTCGGGGGCGAAGTCGGCCCCATTCGGCCAGACGACTGTCCCACAGACCGGATCGAGCACGACCCGAGCGAAGAAATTTGGGTCGCGGAGGGGCTCGAACACCAAACCGCTCAAGAGCGGCTCGACATCCACGACAGCCCCGCGCCGTCGCTGAAGGACAATTCGAGGTGGTGAGGGCCACGAACCTCCGCCTCCAGGATTCGCAAAATCATCTCCCGACTCCCCTCAAACCAATGGCGGGACAGAGAGTAGCGGCCGAACGACGAGTCAGTACGCCAACACCTGCCGCGTCAGGTAATCCGACAGCGTCAGCGTCATAAGAATGAGCAGCCAGAACAACCCCGCCAGCACGGCCAGCCACGATACTTTCGAGCTGTGCAACAGGTGCATGAAGAACAACACAACCAGCGATGCCTTGACGGCGCCGATGAGCACGCCGATCGTCGTGTGCCAGGCGCCCAGTTCCACGAACGAGACGCCGACCGTTAACAGCGTCAGCGCGATCAGGGCGGCGAAGACGCCGTAGTAGGTCCGCGTTGGCGTGATGGCTTCCGACATGGCGCCTCCTAGAAGTGCAGGTCCGAGCCGTGGTGCGTGCCGGTCAGGTACAACAGCGGCAGCAAAAAGATCCATACAATATCGACAAAGTGCCAGTAGAGACCGACGACCTCGACGGCCATGTAGCGCACCGGCGTCAACTCGCCCCGGCCCGCCCGCAGGACGAGCCAGACCAACAGGCCGACACCGACAATCATGTGGACGGCGTGCAGGACCGTCATGATGTAGTAGAACGCCAGCATCAGCTGGACGTGTCCCGGGTTCGCCAGCGGCGTCTCTTTCGTCCATTCGCCTGGATCGAAACGCAGTCCGGGCACCAGCGATTCTCGGTAATCCTCGTAATACTCCACGGCCTTGAAACCGAAGAAGGTCAAGCCGAGCAAGATCGTCAGCAATAGGCACGTCATCAACATCCTCGGCTGGCCGGTTCGCGTGGCGTGGACCGACAACACCATCGTCAAACTGCTGGTCAGCAGCACGATGGTGTTGATCGAGCCGATGAGGATGTTGAGTTTGGAACTGGCCGCCTCGAAGTCGTGCGGATAGCGCAGCCGGTACACCGTGTAGCAGGTGAAGATGGCGCCGAAGATGAGGATCTCCGTCGCCAAAAACAGCCACATACCGAACGTCTCGGTCTCGCGCTGCTGCTCGAGATCCTCGAAGTGGTGGGCCAGGACCGAGTGATTAGTGGACAACGGCGGCCTCCTCCGGCGAATACTCGTAAGGCTCGGTGGTAACGATGGGCGTTTCGTCGAAGTTGTACGTCGGCGGCGGCGACGGCGTTTGCCATTCCAGGCCGGTGGCGCCCCACGGGTTGGGGCCGGCCGCCTTGCCGGCGTACAGCGACCACAACAGGTAGAACAACGGCAGCACGTAGCCGGCGGCCAGGATCGAGCGCCGGCCGAGGACATGACGTTGAGGACCTGGAACTCCGGCGGATAGACGTGGTAGCGCCGCGGCATGCCCAGGTAGCCGAGCACGAACTGCGGCACGAACGTCAGGATGAAGCCGACGAAGATAATCAACGCCGCCAGCTTGCTGAGGAACTCCGAATACATTCGGCCCGTCATCTTCGGCCACCAGTAATGCAGCCCGCCCATGTACGCCATGACCGTGCCGCCGACCATGATGAAGTGGAAGTGGGCGATGATGAAGTAGGTATCGTGGACGTGCATGTCCACGCCCAGGGCGGCCAACATCAGGCCGGTCAGTCCGCCCATGGTGAAGAAGCCGATGAAGCCCAGGGCGAACAACATCGGCGTCTCGAACGAGATCGAGCCTTTGTAGAGCGTGGCCGTCCAGTTGAAGACCTTGATGGCGGACGGCACGGCCACCAGGTAACTCAACGCCGAGAAGATCATGGCGGAATAGACCGATTGGCCGGCGACGAACATGTGGTGCGCCCAGACGAGGAAACTGAGCACGGCGATGCCGACGCTGGACCAGGCCACGAACATATAGCCGAAAATGTGCTTGCGCGAGAAACAGGTGATCAACTCGCTGACAATGCCCATCGCCGGCAACACCATGACGTAGACGACCGGGTGCGAGTAGAACCAGAACAAATGCTGAAACAGCACCGGGTCGCCGCCCAGGTCGGGGTCGAAGATGCCAATGCCCCAGGCCCGTTCGACGCCGACGAGGATCAACGCCATGGCCAGCACCGGCGTGGCCAGCAAGAGGATGACGCTGGTGGCGTAGGTAGACCACAGAAACAGCGGAATGCGGCGCCACGTCATGCCGGGGCGCGCATGCGATGGAGGGTGGCGATGAAGTTGAGTCCGGTCAGGATCGACGAGAAACCGGAGATGAAAATGCCGGTAATGGTCGGGAGGACGTTGGTGCGGGCCGATTTCGTGCTGAAGGGCGTGTAGAAGGTCCAGCCGGTATCGACGCCGCCGGCGAGGATGGCCCAGAGAGTGATGACGGCGCCGAGGGTGAAGATGTACCAGCTGAGCAGGTTCAGCTTGGGGAAGGCCAGGTCGCGGGCGCCAATCATCATCGGCACGATGAAATTGCCGAGCACCGTCGGCACCACCGGCACGAGAAAGAACCACACCATGATGATGCCGTGCGCCGAGAACAGTTTATTATAGGTGTCGGCCGGCACCAGGTCGCCGGTCGGCGTCATGAGGTTGAGGCGAATCACCGTCACCGCCGCCCCGCCCACGAAGAACAGAATGGTGAGGGTAATTAAATACAGGATGGCGATGCGTTTATGATCGGTCGTGAACAACCACGATTTCACGCCGTAGGCCGCGTTCAAATAGTTCTCCTCGGGCGCGCGCGGCGGCCGCGCCTGCGCCTGTGGGACGAATCCGGTGGTGATCGCGCTGCTCATGGCTGGCTGCTCTTTCCTTGCGGTCGGGTGGTCGGGACGGACTCGGACGGCCTGGGGTTGCCGCCGGGCGGCACCTTGGGGGCGTCCAGCGGCGGCTGCGCTTCCTCGTTGCGCACCGGCGTCTGTCCGGGCCGCAGCGACTTGATGAAGGCGAGAAGCTGGATCAGTTCCTCCTCGTTGACCTGCCCTTTGAAGGTCGGCATGATCGGCTCCCAACCCTGCACGACCTTGGACTCCGGATACAGGATCGACTCGCGCAGATAGCCGTCGTCGGCCACGACCGTGCGGCCGTCGCGGAGGTTGACCCTCTGGCGGAACAGTCCCTCCAGCACCGGGGCGCGGGCGCCAGCGTCGGCGCTGTGGCAGGTGATGCACTGCAATTTGAGGAACAGCTTGCGGCCTTGCAGGGCCAGCGATCCCTCGGCGTGGCTGTTGAGCCAGTCCGTGTACTCCTCGCGTTCCTGGACGACCACTGTGCCGACCATGTTGGAATGACTGGTGCCGCAGTATTGCGAACAGAACAGGTGGAAACGTCCCGTCTTGGTCGGCTGGAACCACGTCTGCACGTAACGGCCGGGGATCACGTCGATCTTGGTGCGGAAGGCCGGGACGAAGAAATCGTGGATGACGTCCTCGGAGGTCAGCGTCAGCTTGACCGGCCGACCGATGGGGATGTGCAGCTCGTTGATCTCGCGCTGGCCGTCGGGATGCTGGACCTTCCACATCCATTGCTTGCCGATGACGAACACCTCCGGGGCATCCGCCGGCGGCAGGGCCACCGAGGTGTAGACGCTCGCTCCCCACAGGAACATGATCAGAAAGACGAACAGCGGCGCGATGGTCCAGAACCATTCGAGCGGATCGTTGCCGGTGATGCGCGGTGTGCGTTCGTCCTCGGCCCGGCGGCGATAGCGCCAGGCGAAGAAGAGGAGCAAGGCCGCGATCAGTACGGCCATGGTGCCGGTGACGGTGCAGAGGAAGAAGAACAGCGCGTCCACGCGCTCGGCCGTGGTCGAGGCTTGTTCGGGAAAAAGGGGGATCTCGGCGAACATTATTCTCGCACCTTATCGTTTGCGGAGCGGATGCCCTCTTCGCCGCCCCCCCTGGGATGAGGGGAGAGCGGAGTGAGAAAACCCGACGCTGCCAGAAGCTTGCTCTTGAACCGCTCGCGCCGCCACGCCAGGAACAGGACCGCCCCTAACACGATGACCGTGAGGACGCCGGCCGCGCGGACCAGGTTCAGCGCCGTCATCGTGTACTTGCCGGTTTCCGGGTCATAGCGCAGGCAGAACAACGTCACGCGATCGATCACCGGCGTGCCGATCTTGTGCTCCGACGCCTCCACCAGCCCGAGGCGAAGGTCGCGCGGAAAGGTCTTGTCCTGCAAACCCAGGAAATAACGGGCCACTTTGCCTGCCGGCGTCAGGATCATGATGCAGCTAGGATGGGCGAACTGGTCGAACTTCGGATCGTAGCGGAACTGGAAGCCAACGGCGTTGGCCAGGCGCAGGATGGGCTGCTGCTGGCCGGTCAGGAAGTGCCAGCCTCGCTCCGCGCCGGGTCGGCCGTACTCCTCGACGTAGAATTTCTTCTTGGCGGCGGCCAGCTCCGGCGTCTCGCGGTCGTCGAAGCTGACGGTCAGCACGTTGAACTCGTCGCCGACGTTCCACGGTACGCCGCGCAGGCCGCGGACGAGATCGTTGAGCACCTGCGTACACAGGCGAGGACAGCGGAAGTAGGCCAGCACGAGGATGGTCGTCTTGCCGCTGGTGCAGTCGGCCAGCGTCACGGCCCGACCGTTCTCGTCGCGGAATTCCAGGTCGAGCGGCACTTGGGCGTTGAGCTTCTGGCGCAGACTCACCTCGCGCAGAATCGGCGGCGCATCGCCTTCATCGGAACGGGCAGCCCCAAGCGAGGAGGGCCGTGAGCGTGCAGGCCAGTATCACCATTCGCTTCATGGCTTGTCCTCCCCCGATCCGCGGCCGGAGTTGGAGCGAACCGGCGGTGCGATACGGCCGGCGGTCTTTTTCTTGTCGGTTGGCCGGAACTCCTTCGATTGGAGGACTTCCGCCATCGCCGCCGCCACGGGGATGTGGGCCACTTCCTTGCCGCGGTCGGCCCAGCCGTAGCGCTCCATCTCCACTTCGGCCCACTGCCGCGCCGCCGCCACGTTACGCGGCTCCAGTTTGACGACGATTCCGCGCTCCGTCTTCGACTCGTGCGGCAAGGGCGTCGACTTCTCGCCCTCCCTCTTCTCGGGAGGGCTGGAGATGGACGTCACAACGCCGAAGCCACCCTCCACGCCGCCGGGCATGTGGTAGGTGACGCTCACGGCCTGTCCCTCGCGCAGATCGAAGAGGCGAGCGTGCTCCTTCCGCCGATGCGGACGCGGGCGCCGGCGGCGACGTAGAACCGCTGCTCCTCATGGGCGTCCGTGCGGAGGACGAGCAGAGGACTCTCGCGCTCGATGCCTTCCAGGTGCGGCGGCGGCACATCGAGCAGACGTTCGCTCAGCGGTCGGCGGGCATCGTCCAGCGCCAGCGACGACTCGCCCTCCAGCGGGGCGGCGTTGTGGAACTTCTCGTGTACGAGCAACCACCACACCGCCAAGTGGATGACCACGGCCGTGACGAACAGGCCGACGGCGACCCGCAGGACGAGCCGCAGGCTGAACTCGCTTCGTTCGTGGGCTACGCCGGGCGTGCGCTCTGCGGCGGCGCTCGGCGGCGGCGGATGCGAACCGAGCGACGGCGCCGCCTGAATGTGCTCACTCATCGCGCAGGGCCTCCGCCAGGTTGGGGTCGTTGAGCGGCAGCAGCGGCCGACTCCGCAACTGACCGAGAAACCACCACACGCACAGGCCGCCCAGGCCGACCCAGGCCGACACGTCCAGCAGCCAGTAGAAATGCTCGCCCTTGTGGTCGAACGCCGGCTCGACCCACCAGAACATATCGAGGAAGCGCATGGCCAGCAGGCCGACCGCCACCGCCAGCAGACGCCGCCGATGCTCCTTGATGTCGCGCAAGAGCAGCATCAGGAACGGCAGGCCGAAGTGACAGATGGCGATGACGATGACGACGTACTGCCAGCCCTCGCGGCTGCGGCGCAGATACCACGGGATCTCCTCGGGCAGGTTGCCGACCCAGATGAGCAGGAACTGCGAGAACGACATGTACGCCCAGAACATCACGAAGGTCAAAAGCAGGCTGCCGAAGTCGCGCAGGTGCGTCGGCGTCAGCGCGCCGGCGAACGGTGGACGGTCGGCCAACAGCAGCAGCACCGCCAGGGCGAAGGCCAGGCCGTTGAGCAATTGGCCGACGGCGAACATGACCGGGTAGATCGTCGAGTACCACTCCGGTTCCAGCGACATCACCCAGTCGATCGAGGCGAAGGTGATGGTCAGGGCGTACACGACGATGCCGGGCGCCGCGAGGTTTTCGCAGCGTTCGAGCAGACGGCCGTTGCCTCCTTCGTCCTGCTGCCTCGACCAGCGGCGGAACAGCAAGGCCAGGCCGATCCAGCAGGCGAAGTACAGGACGGTCTTGCCGACCACGAAGGGGGCGCTGAGCCAGACCGCCTTGGTGTGCAGCTTCGCCTCGGTGGGTACGGATGGTCCACTGCCCGTACTCGTAGACGTAGGGCAGGCCGCACAGCAGAGGGATGAACAGCACGGCCAGCAGCGGCAGTGTCCCGGCCGCCGCTTCGAGGATGCGCCGCAGCAGCAGCCCCCAGGCGCCGCCGGTGACGTATTGCAGCATGAGGAACACCAGGCCGCCCAGGGCGCTGCCCAGCCAGTAGTTGTAGCCCACCAGGTACGACAGAAAGAACTGCTTCGGCGCACGGATGCCATGAGTCAACCACAGGAGGACGCCGAGCAGCGCGAACGCGGCCAGTCCGCCGCCGGCGGCGTACAGAGCGGTGCGACGCAGGCGGTCCCACTCCGCGCCGCTCAGCTCGGCGCGGGCGCTGGACTCCAGGCTGGTTGCCGGGGTGATGGCGCTGCTCACGGTCGCTCCTCTTCAGCGGCGCTTCGCGCGGACCTTGTTGCGCTCGCCCTCGGACAGATCCTTCAGCGGCGCCCACTGGCTCAACTGCAAGGCGCGGACGTAGGCGATGATCTTCCAGCGGTCGTCCGGCGGGATCTGGCTGGCGTAGTCGGGCATGCCGCCGAAGCCGCGCGTGATGACCTCGAAGAAATAGCCGATCGGCACGTCGCGTAGCAGCACCTTGAGGCCGCGCCGCTCGAAACCGCGCGAGTAGTCGGTGTGGTAGTTGGGCGGCGGCAGGTAGCCGCGCTCGACGATCTTGCCGTTGCCGGTGCCCAGGGCGTCGTGGCAGACGGCGCAGAAGATGTTGAAGCGTTCGCGGCCGCGCTCGATGGCCTTCTGGTCGATGGCGATGGGGCTGACGTCCACGTACTCGGCGAGGATAGGTCCGGTGGTGAACGGCAGCAGGGCGGCGAAGGCGTTCATGGTCGGATTGCCGATCAGGGCCACGGCGCGGGCCGTGTCGGCGTGCGTCGGACCCTTGCGGTAGGTCAGGATCGCCGACTCGGCGAGCGGCCGGCCGCGCGGCACGGTGCCCTCGACCAGTGGCCGCGACGATCGGCCATCGTCGAAGAAACCGCTCGGCTCCAGCGGCCGGTAGTAGGGCTGGCGCGCCATCTCCTGCTGACAGGCCGTTGTCAGTAAACAGAGAGGCAGAATCGCGCGTAAGCCGCAAGCGGCTCATTGGGGCACCTCCGACACTTCGCGCGGGTTGAGTCCGGTCAGGAACTGGTTCGTCGCCGCGCGGTCGAAGCGCGGGTCGCCGGCCTCGATGCACAGGAAGAAATGATCGCGCGTGGCCAGGGCGAAGCGCGGCACGTTGAACAGTGGATGATACGGCATGGGCAGGCCGCACAGCGCCAGCAAACCGAACACCGCCGTCAGCGACGCGATCAGGATCGTCAGCTCGAACGTCACCGGAATCCACGACGGCCAGCTGTTCAGAGGCCGGCCGGCCACGTTGATCGGATAACTGACGACGGCACAGTAGTATTGCAAGGCGAAGCCGCCCAGCGCGCCGACGATGCCGCCGATCAGGATCAGCATCGGCATCTTGGTCCGCCGAAAGCCGAGCGCCTCCGGCAACCCCTCAACGGGAAACGGCGTGTAGGCGTCCATGTACGCGTAGCCGGCCTCGCGGGTCTGGCGCACGGCCTGGACCAGCGCCGTCGGCGTCTCGAACTCGGCCAGCAGACCGTAAAGCCCCGGATTGGCCATCAATGTTTCTCCTCTTCAGCGCCATCGTGATGCACGCGCGACTCCGGCAGCAGCGTCTGCATCTCCGCGATCGAGATCATCGGCAAGAAGCGGATGAACAGGAACATCAGGGCGAAGAAGAAACCAATGGTGCCGAGAAACATGCTCCAGTCCCACACGGTCGGCGAATACATGCCCCACGACGACGGCAGATAATCGCGGTGCAGGCTGGTGATGACGATGACGTAGCGCTCCAGCCACATGCCGAACAGGACGACCAGGGCGACGAGGAACAGCCACGGCGGATTGTTGCGAACGGCCTTGAACCACAGCACCTGCGGGATGATGACGTTGCTGGCAATCAACGCCCAGTAGGAGACGGCATACGGCCCAAGCACGACGGTTGGACTGAGCGTACTGCTCGTACAGGTTGCCGCTGTACCAGGCCATGAACGCCTCAATGCCGTAGCCGTAGCCGACGATCAGGCCGGTCGCCAGCATGACCTTGGCCATGTTTTGCAGATGGGCCATGGTGATGAAGTCCTCCAGGCCGTAGAACGTGCGCAGCGGAATGGCCAGGACAAGCACCATCGCAAAGCCGGAATAGATGGCCCCGGCGACGAAGTAGGGCGGAAAGATCGTCGAGTGCCAGCCGGGCAGGATGGCGACGGCGAAGTCGAAGCTGACGACGGTGTGGACCGACACGACCAGCGGCGTCGCCAGGCCGGCGAGGATGAGGTACGTCACTTCGTAGCGCTTCCAGTGATACGCCGAGCCGCGCCAGCCCATCGCCAGGATGCCGTAGACGACCTGGACGAAGCGGTTTTTGGTGCGGTCGCGCAGAGTGGCCAGGTCGGGGATGAGGCCGACGTACCAGAACAACAGCGACACGGTGCCGTAGGTCGAGACGGCGAACACGTCCCACACCAGCGGGCTGCGGAACTGCGGCCAAATCTCCATCGTGTTGGGATAGGGAAAGAGCCAGTAGAAGAACCACGGCCGGCCCATGTGCAACAGCGGAAACAGGCCGGCGCAGGCGACGGCGAACAGCGTCATGGCCTCGGCAAAGCGGTTGATCGACGTGCGCCATTTCTGGTGCAACAGCAGCAGGATGGCCGAGATGAGCGTGCCGGCGTGGCCGATGCCGATCCACCACACGAAGTTGACGATGGCGAAGCCCCAGGCCACCGGGATGTTGATGCCCCAGATGCCGACGCCGTCGCAGCAGCAGATAGGCGATGGTGTACAGCATCACCATCGTCAACAGGAAGGCGATGGCGAAGCCGACCCACCAGCCGCGCGGCGTCCGCCGCGACAGGGTGATGGAGCTGATCTTCTCCGCGACGGAACGGAAGGTGTAGCCCGGCCCGATCACGGGAGGTCCGCCATGCTCGGACTGGCCCGGATGGGCCGGCGGTGGCGCGGTTTCCTGCGGCATGACTAGGTCTTCTTTTCGAGTTCAGGGTTCGGGTTGCGCAGGGCGGCCAGGTACGTCGTTCGCGGCTGCGTGTTCAGCTCCGCCAGCAGGGCGTAATTGAGCGGTTCTTCCTTCCAGCGCTTGACATCGCTGTCCTGGTTGAGGTCGCCGAAGAGGATGGCTCCGGCGGGACAGACGGCCTGGCAGGCGGTCATCACCTCGCCGTCGCGGACTGGCCGGCCGGCCTTCTCGGCCTCGATCTCGGCGACGCGGATGCGCTGCACGCAGTAGGTACACTTCTCCATCACGCCGCGCGAACGCACCGTCACTTCGGGGTTGCGCATCAGTTTCAGACTGCCGGTCGTGTAGTCGGCGAAGTGCAGGAAGTTGAAGCGCCGTACCTTGTACGGACAGTTGTTCGAGCAGTAGCGCGTGCCGACGCAGCGGTTGTAGACCATGTCGTTGAGGCCGTCGTGGCTGTGGACGGTGGCGCCGACGGGACAGACCAGCTCGCACGGCGCCTTCTCGCACTGCATGCACGGCACCGGCTGGAAATGGGCCGACACCTGGTTGGCGTCGAAGGGATCGTCGCCGGTGAAATAGCGATCGATGCGCAGCCAGTGCATCTCTCGGCCGCGCGTCACCTCTTCCTTGCCGACGACGGGGATGTTGTTCTCGGACTGGCAGGCGACGACGCAGGCAGTGCAGCCGGTGCAGGTGGTCAGGTCGATGGCCATCGCCCAGCGTGCGCCGTTGTAGGGAAATTCCTCGCGGGTCTCCGGGTAGAGAGTCAGCGGCACTAGGCGATCGTCGTGCTCCTCTTGCTTGTGCTCGTGGTCGTGGCCCTTCTCCTTCGGCCCGGGGACCAACTCGAAGACCTTCTTCTCCTTGGTCTCCGCGATCTCCAAATCCTGGGCGAAGCGAGGGTGTTCGTGGAAATGGCCCAGACGAAGCCGTGCGGATGGGCCGGCGCTCGTCCATGTTGTGGTGCATCTGCGTGCAGGCGATGATGTGCTCCGCACCCTGTATCTTGCGCACTTCCAGGCCGGAGCCAAACCAGGGAGCGTCTCCGTGGTGCGAAGGGCGTAGGCGTTGAAGCCGACGCCGTTACCGACGTGGCCGGCGCGGCTGCGGCCGTGGCCGAGGTGGACCGTGACGGCGTCGTCGGCGTGGCCGGGTTGAATCCACACGGGCACCCGGAGCTTGCCGCCGCGGTATGTCAACTCGACCATGTCCACGATGGCGTGGCCGTGTTCGCCGCCGGAGGAGCCGAACGCCGACGACGAGCCGCGGACGTAGTCGATGCCGAGCGCCTTGGCCGTATTCGGACTCATAAGAGCGGCATTATCCCAGGTGAGCTTCGTCACCGGCTTGGGCAACTCTTGCAGCCAACCGTTGTTGGCGAAGCGGCCGTCGAACAGCGTCGGGTCGGGACGGAAGACAATCTCGAACTTGCCTCCCGCACTAGCGCTTCGGGCTTGCGCGCAGCCTTGGCGGCGCGATCTGCCCAGCCCTTGCTCGGCTCACGCTTGGCGGGCGTGGGGGCGGTGTCCGCGATGACGCCCTCTTGCAATGACTGCTGCCAGAACGCCTCGAAATCGCCGGATCTCTTTTGCTCGTTCCACCTGTCGCGCCAGTGTTCGCGGACAATGTCCCGTCCCGAGCGCTCCGGCGCTTCACTGAACGCGGCGAGCAATTCGTGCGCGGAGCGGCCGCCGAACAGTGGCGCGATCAGCGGCTGAATGATGCCGGCGGTGCCGTCGTAGGCGCGAGCATCGCTCCAACTCTCCAGGTAGTGCGTCTCCGGGACGTGCCAGTCGCACAGGTCCGCCGTCTCGTCCTGATACAGCCCGAGGTGGATGCGCAGCGGCACCTTCGCCAGGTGGTCGGCGAACTGCAGATCGACCGGCGCGGTGTAGACCGGATTGCCGCCGAGGATGACGAGCATCTTCACGGCGCGATCGGCCATGCGCTGGACCAACTCGGCGATGTCGCGGCCGTGATCGACCGGCTTCGCCTCGACCGGCGAGGAGTACAGGACCGTGGCGCCGACATTTTTCAGCTTGTCGTTAAGGACGTGAACCAGCGCATGCAGGCTGGCAGGCTGGCCATCGCCGGCCAGCACAATGCACTTGCCTTGATGGGACTGCAAGTCCTTGGCGAGCGGTTTCAACCAGCGACGGGCCTCGTCAGGCAACCCACCCTCCGGCTTGGGCGCGTCGGCGACCTCCAGCTCGGCGGCCAACGCCTGCGCGAACGGCTCGATCTGCGACGGCCGCAGGGCCAGGCGATGGTCGGCGACGGCGCCGGTGTTAGTCAGCGAGCACTCGACGGTGTAGAGCCGATTCATCGTCAGCTCGTTCGGCGGTGTTTCCTTGTTCCGTCCCTTCGTCCGCACGCGGCGGCGATCGGTGTAATCGCGCGTGTAGCGCAATGTACCGGGACAGGCCAGCAGGAAGTCGGCGTCCAGCGACAGAACGACGTCGGCCTTCGTGAAATCGTAGTGCGTGTTGACGTATTCCTCGAACGCCAGTTTCGCTCCCTCCAGCACGGCCGAACGGCCGGCCGGCTCGTACTGATACCATTTCGCCTTCGGGAAATGGTCGTTGTCGAGAAGCTCCGTCAGCTGGGCGTGCAGCGTCGGCGAGGTAACGCTGCCGGTCAGGATGCACAACCCCTCGCCGCCCTGCGTTTTCAGCTTGTCCAGCGCGCCGCGGATGGCGGACAGCGTCTCGTTCCAGGCGCGCGGTCGGCCACGATACGTTACCGCCTGCGAACGGTCGGGATCGTACAGGCCGAGGATAGATGCCTGTGTCAGCAGGTCGCTGGAGCCACGGCTGGCGGGATGGCTGGGATTGCCCTCGATCTTGGTTGGCCGGCCCTCGTGGCTCTCGACGAGGACGCCGGTGGCGATGCCGGCCAGCGGCATCGACGTGGCGAAGTACAGCGGCTTGCCCGGCACAATCGCCTCGGGTTGCCGCACGTAGGGCATGATCTTCTCGCGCGGCGCCGGCTGTGTCGAACAACCGTTCAGTCCCATCAGGGCCAGCGACGCGCCCATGAGCATGAGGAAGCGCCGCCGCGTCACCGGGTCGGTCCACTCCGAGGCCTGCTCGGGGAACTCGCGGTGCAGCATCTCCTGGAACTGGGGCGTGTCCAGAAGCTCTTCCAGGCTGCGCCAGTAGCGGCGACCTTCCGAATCGACTGACATGGTCGTCCTCATTTCGTTTAGCCGCGACGCGCAGCGGAGCGCGGAGATAGACACGCTCCGCTGCGCGTCGCGGCTAAACTCAGCGATGACACGTCGAGCAACTGGTCAACTCGTGCGGCGAGCGGATGCCGTACTCCTTGATTAACTTCTGACCGAGCGTCGCCTGGGTATAGGGATTGTCACTATCCGGGTCCTTTTCGTCCGCGGCACGTCCAGGCCATGTTGAAGACCTCGGACTTCGGCCGCACGTGGTTCTCGGGATTGCGATGACATTGCAAGCACCACTCCATCAGCAGCGTGTTCTCCTGATACGTCAGCGGCATTTCATCCACGCGGCCATGACACGAGGCGCAACCGACGCCCTTGGCGACGTGGATGCTGTGATCGAAGTACACGAAGCCGGGCAGGTTGTGGACGCGCTCCCAGGGGATCGAGCGATCGGTTCGATAGCTCGTACGCACGGGTTCGAGCATGGAGCTGCCAACCCAAATCTGCTGGTGGCAGTTCATGCACGTCTTCGTCGGCGGGATGCCGGCGAAGGCGGAGGTCTCCACGGAAGTATGACAGTAGCGGCAGTCGATGCCGAGTTGTCCGGCGTGATGTTGATGGCTGAACGGCACCGGCTGGACGAGGGCCAGGTGTGACTCGGTGACGTAGGACGAACGATAGAAGATGGCCGCGAACCAGCATAGGCCGGCGGCGATGAAGACGGCACCGAAGATCGTCACCCGCGAGATGGTGTTGAAGCTTCGGTGAAAAATCTGCGCCACGGTGTCACCTCACCCGGAGCCGCGGCGAACCGCCCCTGACACTCCGTTGTCCCTCGACCCACTTCCGCGGGTGCTGGACCCCGCTAATGATGTATGAACTCCTCGGTCTGCCAGCAACGAACCGCGAAAATGTTTAGCGAATGCAAACGATGTGCCAAGGGCGCGACGCAGGAAGGCGCTGCGTTGGCGAGCGGCAAATGCGGAGAAGTCGAAAAAAGATGACCCTTGCGGGAGCAGCGCCATTCCCGGTTGTGAGACAAGCCCTTCCATAGCGGAGAGTCAACCGCGCGCCTATCCGAGCCTGAAGCGTAAGCGAAGAGGACGATAACCTTGGGTTATCGTCCTCTTCGCTTACGCTTCAGGCTCCGAAAGTCACTGCCGTACTTCCTGCCAGACTTTTTCGATCTTCTTGATAGCCGGCCCTCGGTCGAGCAGCCATTGGCAGCGCTGGAGCACTTCTCGGGGAGGATAGATCGTCGGGTTGCGCAGGAGCTTGGCATCGATCTTCGCGCGGGCCGCCTGGTTCGGCGTGGGGTACTGGACGAAATCGGCGTTGCGCGCTGCCATCTCCGGGTCGAGGAGGAAATTGAGGAAGGCGTGGGCGAGGACCGGGTTTGCCGCTCCCCTGGGAATGGCCATGCTATCGACCCATTTCATCGTACCCGTGTCGGGCAGGACCGCGCGGATGTTCTCGTTTTCAATGCGTGCTTGCGCGATGTCGCCGCTCCAGCCGAGCACGACCCAGGCTTCGCCCTTGATTAACTTCTCCTTGTAGGCGTCGGACGTGTATGCCTGTACGAGCGGCTTCTGTTTGCGCAGCACCGCCTCGACCTCGGCGAGATGGGCGTCCTCCGTCGAGTTCATCGGATGGTGCAGGTACAACAGGACGGCGGCGACGGTATTCTCGGCATCGTCGAGCATGGTGATTCGTCCGCGGTAGCGCTCGTCGAAGAGGACGCCGAAGTCCTTGACCGGCTCCTGGACATGATCGGTGCGGATGCCGACGGCGAGCGTGCCCCAGAAATAAGGGACGGAATAGCGGTTGTCGCGGTCGTACGGCGCGCCGAGGAATTGACCATCGAGGTATTTCCAGTTGGGGAGCTGGCCCCTGTCCAGCTCGGCGAGGAGACCTTTCTTGACCAGCGGCGTCATGCTGCGATCCGAGGGAAAGACGACGTCGTACTGTCCGCCGCCGGCCAGCAGTTTCGTCTCCAGTTCGGCGTCGCTGGAATAGTTGTCGTACTGGACGCGGGCGCCCGTGCGGCGCTCGAACTCCGGGATGAGGCTTGGCTCCAGGTAATCGCTCCAGTTGAAGACGTTGAGGGTCTGGCCGGCGAACGGCTGCTCACCGGACGGCTTCGCGCAGCCCAGCAGGAGCAGGCCCAGTCCCGCCACCAGTCCGAGTCGATGGCGATACGTCGTCATGGCAGACCTCCTTCCCAACGGCCCGGTGTTCCTTCGCCGGAATACTCCGCGGCGGGGGTTGACCGACGCCTTGCGGCCGATTCAAATAATCTTGTCCATCGGCGCATCATACGGAAGGATCGGAGCCAGGGCATGTCGGAGTTCTCGGACGCAACGTTGCTCGCACGCTTTCGCTCGGGGGACGAGCAGGCGCTGGAGACGCTGTTTGCCCGTTACGAGACGCCTCTGTTTCACTTTCTCGTCGGCATGCTCCGCAATCACCACCAGGCCGAGGACGTCCTGCAAGAGACGTTCGTGCGTGCCCTGGAACGCCTGGATGGGGTGGACCCCGATCATCTGCGCGGCTGGCTGTTCACGGTCGCTTATCATCAGGCGATGTTGGCCCGCCGGCGACAGAAGGTCCAGCCGGCCGGCCGGCTGGACCACTCGGCGGCCGTGGTCGATGACGAGCCGGGTCCGGCGCGGCAGGCCGAGCGGCAAGATGAGGCGGGCCGACTACGGCGTCTGCTGGAGCGGCTGCCGCCGGCCCAGCGCGAGGTGATTCGGCGTCGCGTCTACGAGGGCCAGCGCTTCCGCGAGATCGCCGCCGATCTCGATTGTCCGCTCAACACCGCCCTGGCCCGCATGCACGAGGGACTCAAACGCCTTCGCCGGTTGTGGGAGACCGATCATGCCTGAGATCGATGCCGCCGACGCCCAACGGGCCTTCCGCTACGCCCGCGGCGAAATGGACGCGGCGGAGGCGGCCGTCTTCGAGCGTCGTCTGGGTGAGGAGCAGGCACTGCGCGAGGCGCTGGGCCAGGCGGTCGAGCGGATGCGAGCCCTCGAAGGTCTCGCCCCGCCGGTCCCGCGTCCGGCCTACCGCCAGCGCGTCCGCCAACGGCTGCGGTCGATCTTGTGAGGCGCCGCGCTTGATGCCTCTTCCGCGAAGGACTACAATAAGGTAGACTTTGGGCGTGGCAATGGCGGCGAATAACTCGCCCCGCCCCAATGTCGTTCAACCCAAGTCGGGAGCGGAAAATGAGCTACGGATACGATTATTCTCTGGCCGCACAGGCGGCGGGCAGCGAACGCGCCGCCTTCATCCGCCGTACCTACGCCCACCTGGCCGGCGCCATCCTGGCCTTCATGGGCGTCGAGGCGCTGTTGCTGAATATGCTCAGCCTCGACCAACAGCAGATGATTCTGAATAAGATGGGCGGCTACGGCTGGCTGGTCGTCATGCTCGCCTTCATGGGCGCCAGCTGGCTGGCGCAGACGCTGGGCGCAGTCGGATTCCTCCCCAGGTATGCAGTACGTGGGACTGGGTCTGTATGTCGTCGCCGAAGCGATCATCTTCTTGCCGCTGCTCATCATCGCCACGCGATACTATGAGAACGTTATCCCGACGGCCGGCATTCTCACCCTGGCCGTCTTCGGAGGACTGACACTCTCGGTCTTCGTCACGAAGAAAGATTACTCGAACCTACGACCGATCCTCTGTGTCGGCAGCCTGATCGCGCTGGGCGTCATCGTCGCCGGCATTTTCTTGGGCTTCAGCCTGGGCCTGTTCTTCTCCTTTGCGATGGTGGCCCTGATGTCGGGCTACATCCTGTATTACACGTCGCAGGTGATGCTGCACTATCGCACCGATCAGCACGTCGCCGCCGCGCTGGCCCTGTTCGCGGCCGTGGCGACGCTGTTCTGGTACATCCTGCGGATCGTCATGGCCGTCAGCAGCCGCGATTAAACGCGGACGGCAGACGAATTCGTGCGAAGGCCGCCGGTCGGCACGATCGGCGGCCTTTCGCATGCGCCCCTGTTTTCTGCTTGTCTCCCCACCCCGCCGCCCGTTACGATGTCCTTCACCTGCCAGGTTCATTCGCATCGAGGACACGATATGCCGAGGATTCCCGCCGTTGTCTGCCCCGGACCTCGCCGCCTCTCCCGCCGCGACATCCTGCAAGTAGGCGGCGCCGGCCTGCTCGGCCTCAGCCTGCCGCGTCTGCTGCGCGCCGAGGAGCAACGGCCGGGCGCTTCGTCGGCGAAGGCGGATGCCTGTATCCTCATCTTCCTCAACGGTGGGCCGAGCCATCTCGACATGTGGGACATGAAGCCGGATGCGCCGAAGGAGATACGAGGCGAATTCAAGCCGATTGCCACCTCGGTGTCGGGCGTGCAGTTCAGCGAACACCTGCCGAAGCTGGCCCGCCACATGCACCGCTGCACGCTGGTCCGCTCGGTGCATCACAGCGTCAACAACTCGCACGCGGCGGCGGTCTACGTCGGCCTGACCGGCCACGATCGCGGCGAGAAGGGCGGCGGCGCCAAACCGACCGATCATCCGGCCATCGGCTCCGTGCTCGGCCTGTGCCGTCCGCCGAGCCAGCCGGTCGTACCCTACGTGTCGATGCCGTACATCACGCAAGAAGGGGCCGGCGGGCCGCCGCAGCCGGGCTTCTTCGGCGGTCTGCTCGGCCGGACGCGCGATCCGCTGTTCGTGCTGCGCAACCCCGACGCCCCGAACTTCGCCATGCCGGAGTTGGGTCTTGGCGCCGAGATGAACGCGACTCGGCTGGACGCTCGGCGGCGTCTATTGGATTGGCTGCGCTGCGGCGCCGACGATCGCTCCGCTCAGGAGATGGCCGGCTTCCAGGGCAAGGCGTTCGACCTGCTCGTCTCGCCGGCGACGCAGAAAGCTTTTCGGCTCGACCTGGAGCCGCTGGCCGTGCGCGACGGTTACGGCCGCAACATCTACGGTCAGAGCGTGCTGCTGGCGCGGCGGCTGATCGAGGCCGGCACGCGCGTCGCCTGCATCTCGTGGGCGCCGGACGCCAACGCCACCTGGGACACGCACGGCAAGAACTTCGTCAGCCTGAAAAACACGCTGCTGCCGCAACTCGACGCGGCGGTGTCGAGTCTGCTGAACGGACCTGGCCGAGCGCGGCCTGCTGGAACGGACAGTGGTGGCGGTGATGGGAGAGTTCGGCCGTTCGCCGAAGGTCAACGCCGCGGCCGGCCGCGATCATTGGAACTTCTGTTACAGCCTGATGCTGGCCGGCGGCGGCTTCAAGGGCGGCTTCGTTCACGGCGCCAGCGACAAGATCGGCGCCCGACCCAGTCGCAATCCCGTGACGCCCGGCGATATCGTCGCCACGCTGTACACCTGCCTGGGCATCGACCCCAACCTGGAGCTGAGCGATCGGTTGGGTCGTCCCTTCGGCCTGGTGCCGTGGGGCACGCCCATCCGCGAACTGCTGGCGTGATCGGCGGGCCGATCCGAGCCTGAAGCGTAAGCGAAGGGCATCATCTCTTCGCTTACGCTTCAGGCTCGGACCTTCGTGATCGGCGGTCCGATCCGAGCCTGAAGCGTAAGCGAAGGGCATCATCTCTTCGCTTACGCTTCAGGCTCGGACCTTATCACTTCTTTTTGTTGGTCGGACGGATCGAGATCAACCCGCCATTGGGACCGGGCACGGCCCCCTCGACCAGGACGAGATTGTTGTCCGCATCGATGCGGACCACGCGCAGATTGCGGATAGTGACGCGCTCGGCGCCGTAGCGGCCGGCCATAGCCTTGCCCTTCTTGGGTCGGCCGCTGCCGCGGTTGCTGGCGAGCGAGCCGATGCTGCCGGGCGAGCGATGGTGCTTCTTGACACCGTGGCTGGCGGGTAGACCAGCGAAGTTGTGTCGTTTCATCGCGCCGGCCGTGCCGCGTCCCTTCGATGTGCCGGTGACATCGACGGCCGCCACGTCCTTGAAGACGTCGGCGGCCTTGAGCACGGTGCCGACCTGGTAATCGCCCGCCTGATCGAGGCGATATTCGCGGAGGTGGCGCTGCGGCTCGCAGTCGGCCTTGGGAGGCAGCTGCACGCCGGCCTTGACGCGGGCCTGCCGGCGCCGCGACTCCAGGGCGGCCGAGACGTGGCCGCGTTCCGCCCGGCTGGCCTTGCGCCGCGCCTTGTCGAGGAAGCCGACCTGCACCGCGTCGTAGCCGTCGCGCTCCTGGTTGCGCACCTGCAGGATGGGACAGGGACCGACTTGCAGCACGGTGACGGGAGCGATTTTGCCCGCCTCGTCGTACACCTGCGTCATGCCGACTTTCAAACCCAACAGACCCAGGGCCATCGTTCCACCTCTTCGCTTGAGCAACTGTCTGTCCGGGAGCCGTCCCGGTGAGCATCATTGCCGGGGGAGAGAATCCCCCTGATCGAGTGAGAAAAGATCATTATGCAATCGCATGGGAGGATCGACAAGCCCGCCGGCCGTCTGACAGATGATGGCCTCGTCCCGAGAAATCCGCTAGGTTGTCTGTCGGATCGCCCTCTGCAAGCCGCCCAACGAACCGGAGCCATCGATGAAAACGCTTCTCGCCGGGCTGGGAATCGGTCTCTTGCTGGTGCTCCCGAGCGACAGTCCGGCCGAGGACTGGCCCGGATGGCGCGGATCGAGCGGACAAGGCATCAGCACGGAGAAAGACCTGCCGCTCCACTGGGGCGGTAAGGAACGCCGCAACATCCGCTGGCAGGCGCTCCTGCCCGGCCAGAACGACAAGGCGAAACAGGACCAGAACCAGTCCAGCCCCATCGTCAGCCGTGGCCGCGTCTTCGTCACCGCCAGCTACTGGCCGGCCGGCGTCGAGCCGAAGCAATTTCCCGAGCATCACGTCGTCTGCTTCCGTGCCCGCGATGGCGAGAAACTCTGGGACACACGCATTGAGCACGGTCCCTGGTCGCGCGCAGCGACCTGCGCGGCGGGTACACGGCGCCGACGCCGGCCAGCGACGGCGAACAGGTGTACGTCTTTTTCGGCTCGTCCGTCCTGGCCGCGCTCGACTTCGAGGGCAAACCACGGTGGCGCCGGGAGATCGCGCCGTACAAGTTCGACGTGGCCATCGGCACCAGTCCGGTGCTGTACCGCGACACGGTCCTCTTGCAGTGCGATCAGGTTGATAAGTCGTCGCGCCTGGTGGCCTTCGATCGCAAGACGGGTGAGCGGAAATGGGAGCAGAAACGGCCCAACGTCAACTTCAGCCACAGCACGCCGGTGCTGGCCGAGGTGAAGGGTCAGACGCAACTGCTGATCGCCGCCTCCAACGCAGTGCAGGGTGTCGATCCATCCAGCGGCGACGTGTTGTGGTGGTGCGCGGCGCGGGCGACACCGTCTCGCCGGTCTACGGCGATGGCCTGGTCTATCTCGACAGCGGCCGCGGCGGCGGCGGTATCGCCGTCGATCCCAATGGACGCGGCGACGTGACGCGCACCCATCGCCGGTGGAAGGTCGATGCCGTGCCGGAGGGTTTCTCTTCTCCGGTAGTTGTCGGCGACTCTCTGTATCGCCTGACCAATCCGGAGACGCTGCGCTGCTGGAAGATGGCCAACGGCGAGGAAGTTTTCAAGGAACGGCTACCTGGCGTCTCCACGGCGGCCAGTCCGTTCACGACGCCGGAGGGACGGATTTATCTCGCCAGCGCCGGCAAGAGCTACGTGGTGAAGGCGGGGCCAAAGTTGGAGGTGCTCGCCATCAACGATCTGGGCGATGCCAGCCAGGCGTCGCCGGCCGTGGCCGGCGGCTGCATCTTCCTCAAGGGCCGGCGATATTTGTATTGCATCGGTCGCCAATGAGGCAGGAGAAATACCCATGTACGCTGGGATGATCCGCCGTCGCGCGGGGCAGGGACGATGGCCGCGATCCTGTTCGTGTTCCTGTCGGGGATGGTGCCGGCAGCGGAGTGGCAGCCGATCACGAAGGAGTTGCTTCAGACGACCAAACCCGGCTACGGCGGTCTGTCGGGCGTGGTGGTCGATCATCGGAATGGGGCCATCTACGTCGATGTCAGCGACCGCGGCATCTACCGCTCGACAGACCAGGGCCGCTCCTGGCGGCGCGTCGGCAAGGAATTCAAGGGACGGACGGAGTGGCCCGGCTGCCTGATGCTCGATCCGGTGGGCGAGGGCAAGCGGATGCTGGTCGCCACCGTCTACGGCGCGCCGGTCGCCCACGGCACGACCGAGGGCAACTGGAAGTTCGCCGACAATAAGTCCGCCCACGTGGACTGGTGCGCCGTGGACTGGAGCGATGCGGAGATGCGTTTTCTGCTGGCGCTCAAGCACGAATCGGGCGGCCTGCTCATCGCCTCGCACGACGGCGGCAAGACGTTCGCGGAGATCGGCAAGGGTTACGGACCCGCCTGGATTTTCGACCGGGATACGGCGGTGGTCGCGCGGATGAAGATGAAGGACCACCCGAACCCCGGCCTGCTGCGGACCACGGACGGAGGCGAATCGTTCCAGCCCTGCGGCGAATACGTCGTCCACGCTCTGCCGCGCTGGCACGACGGCAAGCTCTACTGGCTGGTGGAAGGGGCGCTGCTGAGTACCGCAGACAAGGGAGCGAGCTGGATGAAAGTCAGCGAACTCAAGGAGGGCCGCTTCGGACCGATTTTCGGCAAGGACGCGAAACATCTCTTCGTGCTGACCGGCGGCGACATCCTCGAGAGCCGCGACGGCGGCGCCGACCTGGTTGAAGCCGATCGCGCTGCCCAAGGAGTTGAAGGGCGTCTCGGCGCTGACGTGGATGGAGTACGATCCGAAAAACGACGTGCTCTACGCCATGAAAATGACTTCCGAACTGTACCGGATGTCGCGGAAATGACGGCGGGCGAAGGAGGGTCTTCCTCCGCCCGCTCCGCGATCAATACTCCTGGAAGCACGGACGGGCCGGATCGGAGCACAACGGCAGCGACACGCCTTCGCCGTCCGGCCCCTGTCCCTTGGCCGTGAGGATGCACCAGAAATCGCTACGTCCTTCCTGGTACTCCGGATCGCTCACAAAACCTTCGCCATAGACGACCATGGCCTTGCAGCACAGGTGCGGACAGCGCGGACGGTATGGGGATTCGTCGGACATGATGGAACCCTCCTATGTTCTGCCGAGCCGCGAGCGTCAGCGAGTGGGACGATTCCGCTCGCTAACGCTCGCGGCTCGGACGGATGGGGTTGTTACACTTCCCAGTATTTCTTGTGCCCGGCCGCCGTCAGCAGGGCGCGCTTGACGGCGACGGCCACCAGCTTGACCTTGTAGGCGTTCTGGCTCAGCGGCTTGGCGCCCTCGGCGGCGGCGGCGCCGGCCGCGGCCGCCGTCGCTTCCGTCACCTTCTTCGCCCTCGATCGCCTTGGCCGCCGCCTCGGCGACGTGCGGCGTCGGTGCGACGTGGCCCAGCACGATGCGGGCGTCCTTGACCTTGCCGTCCTCAAGCTGGAACGCGACGGCCGCTTGCACCAGCGGCCAGTCGTACGACTGCTTGTGCCGCACCTCGTAGCTGGCGTTCTTGACGCTACCCGCTGGCTTCGGATCGAATGCCACGGAGATCACCATCTCGTTCGGCTTCAGGACGTGCTCGCGCTCCGCCGCCGAGTCGGGCGCTGGAAGAACTTGGCCAGTTCAATGGGACGGCTCTGGCCGTGCGGGCCGACCACGACGGCGGTGGCGCCCAGGGCGATCAGCGCCGGCGCCAGCGTCGAAGGATTGACGATGACGCACTTGTGGCCCTGGGTGAAGATGGCGTGGTAGCGGTTCTCGCCGTCGATGGCGAAGCACTTGTCGCCGCCCTTGAGCAGGCAGTGCGTATGCTCGTCGCGGAAGTACCAGCAGCGGTTGCGCTGGCACAGGTTGCCGCCGAGCGTGCCCATGTTGCGGATCTGCGGCCCGCCGATGTCGCCGGCCGCCGTGGTCAGGGCCGGGAAGTGCTTGCGCAATTTGGGGTGCTCGGCGATCGCCGCGAGCTTCACACCGGCGCCGATCACGAATGCGGGAGGGTCGGCGATCATCTCGATGGCGGTGAATTTCCCGCCCAGGTCGCGGAGGCTGACGACCTTGTCCGGCTGGGCGATGTACTCCTTTTGCAAATCGAGCAGGTCGGTGCCGCCGGCCAGCAATTCGCGTCGTGCCCCATTTGTTATCGAGCAGGGCGACCGCCTGCTCGGGGCTGCTCGGGACGGTAATAGGTGAAGTTTTTCATTTCACCCCCTCCTTTCCGCGCCAGGGCGGCCAGCACTCGTTCCGGCGTGAACGGCGTCTGCGGCACGCGGACGCCGATGGCGTTGAAGATGGCGTTGCCGATGGCCGCGTGCGTCGAGATGGTCGGCGGCTCGCCGATGCCGATGACGCCGCGCTCCGGCATGTCGTGCAGATGGACGACGATCTTCGGCATGTCCTCGATGCCGCCCAGCTTGTAGAACTCCATGTCGGCGTTGACCTGCCGGCCGGTCACGCGGTCCATGATGCGCTCCTCGAAGAGGGCGTAATTGAGCCCATGATGACGCCGCCGGCCACCTGCGACTCGCAGGTCAGCTGGTTGACGACCATGCCGCAGTCCTGCACGGCCACGATCTGCGTGCAGCGGACCACGCCGGTTTCGGTGTCCACGGCGACCTCGGCGATCTGCACGCCGCCGACGCCGGTGCTGGAGACGTCCTTGTTCTCCGCCTTGGTCGAGTCGCCGTAGGTCCAGCTGCCGGTCCCCTTGGCCTGCTCCATGCCCAGCACGGCGCACGCCTTCTTCCACTCCCACGACTTGCCGCTGGTCGTATCGACCACCTTGCCCGGCTCGATGGCCAGGTTTTCGGCCTTGGTGTTGAGCTTCGGCGCGATCTTGGCGAACAGGTCGTCGCGCGCCGCCGTGGCCGCCCGCAGGGTGGCGGGCGCCTGCGACGGGGATGGTCGTGCTGCCGCCCGAGCCGCTGGAGGCACCGTTGGGACTTTCGCCGAATTGCAAGGTGATTTGTCCCGGCTCCAGGCCGAGGATTTCCGCCGTCACGAGGGCCGTCACGGTGCGCTGTGCCGGTGCCGAGATCCTGCGTCGAAGTGCGGGCCGTCACCGAGCCGTCGGCGGCGATGGTGATGGTGCACTCGTTGAGCTGCGGGCTGGCCTGCCCGCCCCAGGTGTGCAGGGCCATGCCGATGCCGTGCTTGATCGACGCCGGGCGTCTGGCCCGGCGGGTGCCATTTCTCCTTCCACTTCGCCAGGCCTGCGGCGATCTCGATCTCGCTGCGTGTAGATCGTGTTCTTGCAGAGCGTCCAGCGAGTGCGGGGCCGATTTGACCTTCACCGGATCGTTTTGCGGCAGGTTCTTCAGCCGCAATTGCAGCGGGTCCATGCCGAGCTTGGCCGCCAGGTCGTCGAGGATGAACTCGGTGAGCGTGCAGTTCTGCGGATGGTTGGGCGCCCGCATGGCCCGCTGCTGGCCGGCGTTGGTGCGGATGCGCGTGTGCTTGCGGTTGATACGCAAACGGATAAACATAGGGCAGGGCATTGAACGTCACCGTGTCGCTGGCGCCGACGCCGGGCGTGCCGTAGCAATCGACCTCGTAGGCGGTGACCGTGCCGTCCTTGGTGGCGCCGATCTTGACCTTGCCGAAGGCCGACGGACGATTGCCGCCGGCGGTGATCTCGCTGGCGCGATCGAGCATGAGCTTGACCGGCGCCTTGGCCTTGCGGGCCAGCTCGGCCGCGACGATGCCCTGGATGTCCGGGCCGAACTTGCTGCCGAAGCCGCCGCCCATGTAGTGCGTGATGCACTTGACCTTGCTGGCCGGCAGATCGATCTTGTACTTGCCGGCGAAATACTTGGCCAGCTGGTCGGCCGTGCCCCAGACGGCCTGCGTCGAGGCCCACACGGTCAAGCCGCCGTCCTTGTCCCACTCGGCGACCAGGCCGTGCGATTCCAGGCACTGATGGCAGATGGTCGGCACGCCGTAGCTGCCCTCGACCGTCACCTCGGCGGAGGCCATGCCCTTGTCGAACCCTTCCGACTTCGCCTCCTTGGGCGTCAGCACGTTGTTGCGTTTGCCGCCGATGGGCGAGACCGTCTTGCGGTCCTCCTTCAGAGCATCCTCTTCCTTGACGATGTGCGGCAGCACCTCGTACTCGACCTTGACGGCGCGGACGGCGTCGAGGGCGTGCTCCTCGGTGTCGGCGGCCAGGGCGAGGATTTCGTCGCCGGCGTAGTAGACCTCGGCGCCGGCCTTGGCGACGAGATGGACGGCCTTGACGCCGGGCATCTTCTCGGCGGCGGCGGTGTCGAGGTTCTTGATTTTCGCATGGGCGTGCGGGACTGCGCAGCATGATGGCGTGCAGCATGCCGGGGCGGTTGATGTCGTAGCTGTATTTCGCCTTGCCGGTCGCCTTGGCGGGACCGTCGAGGCGTTGGAGCTTGGTGCCGATGAGTCGGCGATTTTTGGCCAGGATGTCGCCATGAGTTAGCCTCCCTTCTGCTGGGCCTTGCACAGGGCGGCGATGGCGTCGCGCATCTGCTCGTAGGTGCCGCAGCGGCAGATGTTGCCGGACAGCGCCTTCCTCGATCTCGGCCGGCGTCGCCTTGGGGTTCTTGTCGAAGCCGGCGCGCATGGCCACGACGAAGCCGGGCGTGCAGAAGCCGCACTGCTGGGCGTCGTGCTGGACGAACGCCGCCGGCACCGCGTCGAGCTTGCCGCCGTCGACGAGGCTCTCGGCCGTCTTGATCTTCTTGCCCTGCGCTTCGAGCGCGAGCGTGGTGCAGGAGTAGACGGGCTTGCCGTCGAGCAGGACGGTGCAGGCGCCGCAGGTGCCGCGATCGCAGACGCGCTTGCAGCCGGTGACGTCGAGGTAGTTGCGCAGGGCGTCGAGCAGGGTGACGCGCGGCTCGACGGTGGTGGTCATCTTGGCGCTCGTTGACGTCGAGCGTGAGCTTGACCGGACCCGGCCCGATGGCCGTGGCCTCGATCTTGGCCGGCGCCGCCTCGGCGACAG
This sequence comes from uncultured Planctomycetota bacterium, assembly GCA_963849325.1. Lineage (GTDB taxonomy): Bacteria > Planctomycetota > Planctomycetia > Gemmatales > Gemmataceae > JAJPHU01. The sequence goes on from CAWKHF010000002.1 coordinate 611,360, forward strand.
GAGCCAGCGGCGCCTCGGCCAGGGCGGCGGTGGCGGCGGCCGCCCCCGTGCCGCGCAGGAAGTCGCGCCGGGACAGTCCCGGCCCATTCTTGTTGCGTCCCTGTGTGTCGCTCATCAGTTGCGGCCCTCCCCTGGATGGCTGGGATGAAGACAGTCCGCGATCGCGCAGCCGCGATGGAGATGCGAGGATTCTAAGGGCGGAGCAAGAGGAGAACAAGCAAAATGCCTGACTTTTTCCGCGCGACCGCCGCTTCCGGCGAATAGAAGGACGTGGCTATGCTCAGCCCTCTTCGGGAGGGTCTGGCTGCGGAGGGGGCCACTCGTCCCGGACGGGGCACCACCCGAACCGGAGGGAGGCGCGGCGGCAGGTCTGGACGGCAAGGCCGCCACTCGCGTCAAGATGTCTCGCAAGACGGCGCCGGGGACGATTCCGGCAACGCTTTGGACGTCGGCCGGCGCGATGCGGGCGAGCCAGCTACAGACCGCCGCACACTTCCGGTTCAGCCCGGTGCGCGGATGTCCGCGTGCGTGCCAAGGCAGCAAGACGTGATCGGCGGGTAGTGGTTGCGGAAGTTGGCTGGTGATCGCCACCACGTCCAGCGGTCCCGATGCGGTGATGGGATCGCTGGGCGAGACGATGACGACGGGGCGCGCCTTGCGGACGCCATTCGCGTCCGCCAGCTCGGCCCAGACAATGTGACCGCATTGCAGAGGCGGCGTCATGGCCTTCCCCCGCCGCCCTTAAAACGGTTTGGGCTCTTCGTTGTCAAACCAACTTTGCGGTGGAGGCGAGGACTTGACCAACTGCTCCCAGTCCATTTGAGTAGCCAATCGTTCGGCCTCCTCCCGTGCAAGCACGTCCTGCATCCATTCCAGATATTCCAGAGGGACGACAGCGGCCAAATCCGCGCCATCGCGACGAACGATGACAGGGCGCCGATCCGCGGCGACGCGGCTCAGCACCTCTGCATATTCCTGAACCGCTTGCGGTTCGTCCACGTGTCCCGGCGTCGGTACAGGCAATGACATGGGTTGGCACCTCCACGATTCGATCCAGCTCAGAGTCCCTACGCGCAAGTTATCCCACCTGGCGATCGGCAGCAAGCTCGGACTCGAAAGGATGCGACGCGGTAATCCTTTCAGTCGTGCCAGTCCAGATCGGCAGCGTCGAAAACGGGTCCATCCACGCACACCCGCCGATAGTCCCAACTCTCGGCGGTGCGGACGCGCGTCACGCAGCTGAAACAGATGCCGACGCCGCAAGCCATCGGCGTCTCCAGCGATAAATGACAAGGCACGCCCCAGCGCCGGGCCAGGTTCGACAATGCTCGCAGCATCGGCTCGGGACCACAACCGATGAGATGCCGCGGCGGCGCGTGCTGTTGGAGCAACTGCGTCACGAAGCCGCGGAAGCCGAGCGTGCCGTCGTCGCTGGCGAGATGGACGGTCGCCCCGGCACTGCGGAAATCCTCGACGCCGGCGGCGAGGTCGGCTGTACGCACGCCGTAATAGAGGGAGACGCGCTCGGCCGCGCGGCGCGGCGGACGACCGCCGTAACCGCGCGTGCCCAGCAGATCGCGGACGTGAGCGAGGAACGGCGTTTGGCCGATGCCGCCGGCGACGAGGGCGACATGATCGAGGTCGTGCAGGTCGGGGAAACCGTTGCCCAGCGGTCCCCACACCTCGACCCGATCGCCGGCTCGTAGCGCCGCCAGCAAGCCGGTCAGCTTGCCGACGATGAGATAGACCACATCAATGGCTACGGATTGACCCGCGCCGTCGAGAACGGTGTCGTACAGGGCGAAGGGCCGGCCCAGCAGCGGATCGCTGGGACCGGGCAGACGGATCATGACAAACTGGCCGGGGCGGATGGCGCGGGCCAACTCGGGACTGTGCAGACGAATGCGGTAGGTCTGGCGAGCGAGCGGGACGTTCTCGCGCACCTCGACGGCGGCATGGACGAGCGGCGTCATGTCGTCGGCCTGGAGGTTTCGGATTTCGGATTTCGTGCTTCGGATTTCCGCGTCGCGGCTCGGCGGAGACGTTCGAGTTCCTCACCCTTGAGCCGCCGAGCCTTGCCGCGCGGCAGACGGTCGAGACGGACGGGCCCGATGGCGGTGCGACGCAGGACCATGACCTTGTGGCCCAGGCGGGCCAACATGCGGCGGACCTCGCGGTTCTTGCCCTCGTTGAGCACGATCTCCAGCCAGGTGCTTTCGCCCTGCGATTTGAGGCGCTTGACGCGGCGGGCGCGGACATGGCCGTCGCTGAGCCAAACGCCCTTGAGCAGCTGCTGCAAGTCCTCGGCGTCGGGATGGCCGGCGACTTGCACCAGGTACGTCTTCTCGACGCCGAAGCGCGGGTGCATCAGGCGGTTGGCCAGGTCGCCGTCGTTGGTCAACAGCAGCAAGCCCTCGCTGTCCTCGTCGAGCCGGCCGACGGTGTAGACGCGCTGGCGGACGTGCGGCACGCAGATCGACGGCGCGCGGCCGGCCGGCGGGATCGTGATTGGTGCACAGGTAGCCGCGCGGCTTGTTGACCAGCCAGTAGACGAGCTTTTCGCCGTGCAGCGGCTGGCCGTCCACGCACACGGCCGCATCGGGTTCGACTTTCGTGCCCAGCTCGCGGACGGTTCGCCCGTCGACGGTGACGCGGCCGCGGAGGATCAGTTCTTCACAGTGGCGGCGCGAGCCGACGCCGGCGTGAGCCAGGAATTTGTTGAGGCGTTCCATGACCGTCATTGTAGCGAACGAGAAAGGGATGAGGAGTCAGAGGCAGCGTTTCACGTATTCGCTATGTCGGACCTGCCTTGCTGTTCCCGCTCAGCAAAGGGACAGCTTTTTCTTGGCGGCGATTGAACCGCGCGAGGATTGGCTTCGACTAGCAGAGAAGAAGTCCATCCGGCGGACCTGCACAGAGGTGGAAACCATGACGGAAGCGGTGCGCCGCGCACGTGAGGAATGGCTCGTCCTCCGCTGTCAACTCGGCGAGCCGGAAGCGTTCGCCGAACTGGTCCGCGAGATGGAGCGGCCACTCCTGTACTACGCGACGAAGCTCCTAAAGGACGAAAACAAGGCGTTCGACGTGCTCCAGGAGGTTTGGCTCACCGTCTTCCGGCAGGTGCGCCGATTGCGCGAGCCACGGACGTTGCGGACCTGGCTCTATCGCATTGCGCACGGCCGGATCGTGGATCACATTCGCCAGGATTTGTCGCGCGGGAAGATCGAGAAGGCGCGAGCGGATGCTCTGATGGAGGCGGAGGAGGGACCATCGTTCCGCGACGAGGACGCCGCCGCGATTCATCAAGCCCTCGATACGATCGATGCCCGGCATCGCGAAGTGCTCGTCCTGCACTTTCTGGAAGAGTTGTCGGTGGCGGAGGTGGCGTCCATCGTCGGCTGTCCGGAGGGCACGGTGAAATCGCGGATCCACCATGCCAAGAAAGCCTTGAAAGACGCCCTGGTGCGAGGTGGTTATGGGACCGAATCGTGACAGCTTGCGCGACCGTCTGCTGGCGCAGTCCGTGCCGCAAGCGCAAAAACTCGATGCGTATCGAAAGGAGGTTCAGGCCATGTTGGAACGCAATGAGAAACTACTCCGTCGGGAGAAGTGGGGTGTCACCGTGTTTTGGTTCGTGGCCGTGGTTTGCTTGACCGGCTTCCTCCTGTGGATGGGCTTTACGAACCCTATCGGAATGGACCCGAAGAGCTTGTCTTTCGCATCCATCGCTGCCTCCGTGCTTGTGATGGTCCTCTACGGGAGCCTTGAGTTGCTGAAACACTTCATCAACCGCAGCCGCGTAGAGATCCTCAAGGAAGTGAAAGGCATCGAGATCCAGCTTCTGGAGTTGCGCGAAGAGATGCGAACACGAAACAGCTCGTGAGTCCGTCGATGACCGCTCGCAGCGTCCGCAGGGGGCGCCCTTGCGGACGCTGCGGGCTAGTAAATTCCTCACACGCCCAGCGATTGCTTGAGATAACGCAATTCCTGCTGCAACTCGGCGACCGTCTGTTTCAGCGCCGCGATTTCGTCGTGCACCGTTCGCAGATCGGACTCCAACTCGGCTAACCGTTCGTCCGGACGGGAGGGAGTCACGGGAGGCGCGGCCGAGCGCGGCGACTCGAAGGCCGGTTCGGCGGCAATCCTCGTCCGTAGGCGCTCCAGCTCGCGCGAATCGTGAAAACCGTGCGTCAGCATGGCGCCGCGCCGTTCCTCCGCCGTCAGGTAGACGACCAGCTTGCGCTCGACCAGCGGACGCAGCACGTTGCGCAGGGCGTCGAGGTCGTCGATCGGCTCCATGCGGCTGGCCCGGCCGCGCAGCTCGCCCTCGGTCTGCGGGCCGCGCAGCAGCAACTCGCCCAGCACGGCCAGATCGACCTTGTCCACGTGCCAGGCTTCGTAGAGGTTGTGCTTCCAGCGGATGACCCGGCCGCCGGTGATCTTGATGGCCAGACCCTTCTTCTGGCAGCGGACCAGCGTGTCCTCGACGTCGAGGTCGGACAGGTTGAGGAGCGGATCGCGGTTGGATTTCTGATTGCAGCCTGTAACCAGGGCGTTGATGCTCAGGGGATAGGTGTCGGGCGTGGTCTTGGCCTTCTCGACGAGGACGCCCAGCACGCGCCGCTCTTGCATGTCCAGGACCGGCCAGGGGCCGGCCGCGCCGGGCGTAACCGCTTCCGTTTCGGGTGACATGCGATCTCCTTATCTATCCATTGTTTTCATTTCGCGGCGGCTTGCAGAGCCGCGCAGGGAGCGCGGCTCTGCAAGCCGCCGCGAAACAATCTACCCCTTGAGAAACTCCCTCCTGTGCCGTTTGTACGCCTCGACGCCCGGCTGGCCATACGGATTGACGCCCATCAGCCGCCCTTCAACGACCGTGGCCAGCATGAGCATCTGCAACAGCTGCCCCATCGTGTGCTCCGACAGCGTCGGCAGTACCAGGTCCGCCGTCGGCCGAGCCGCCTCGTGGTACGCCTGGTTGGCGCCGCGCAGCGCCGCGCCCAGGATGTCCGGCAGCCCCTTGCGATTGTACTGGTTCAGTTCGTCCTCGTTGTGGTCGGCCATCTGCACGAGGATGGGCACCGCCTTGGCGTTCTTAACGACGAGGTTATTGATGAGCCGATCGCGCGGCCCGTCCTGGTGTTGCTGGCCGCGAGCATGCAGGTCGCGGGAGCCAACCATCGTCAACGGCGTCGGGCCACGCCCCTGCTTGCCCAGACTTTGGGCCACCAGCTGATCGTACCAATGGCCCACCGCTTCGAGCTTTTTCGACCACACCGACAGAACGCGCAGCGGCTTGTGATATTCCTCGGCCATCAGGTAATTGACGCCGGCGAATTGCAATACCGGGTTGCGCTCGAACGGCTCTTCGAGGAAGCGCTTGGTCATCGCGGCGGCGCCGAGCAGCAGGGCGCGCACGTCCAGGCCCATGACGGCGGCGGGCAGCAGACCGGCGGCGGTGAAGACGGAGAAACCCGCGCCGACGTTGTCCGGTGCGGTCAAAACGTCCGCGTCGCCGTGGCCGTGCGGCTCCGAACAGCCGGCGCAGCGGACTCTCGCCGGCGGTAACGGCCGCGAACAGCTCCGTCAGCCATTCCGAGCGCAGACCGTAATACTCGGCCGCCTCGCGGCGAAAGACGCGCAGGGCGACGCCCGGCTCCAGTGCGTCGCCGTCCTTGTCCACGGCCACGACCGCCCAGCGCTCCTCGCGCTGGTCGGGATCGACGCAGGTGATTTGCAGCAGATCGAGCAGGTTTTGCAGGGCGTCGTTGTCGGCGCTGTCGCCCTCGAAGTAGATACGCGGCACGCCCAGCCGCGTCTCGGGCGGCAACTCGTTGTGATAGCGGCTGCACAGGGCCTCGAAGAGCGCGCGCGGACCCAGCACGTCGCCGCCGATGCCGAGAAAGACGACGCGATCGACCTGTTCGCGCAGGCGGGCGGCCAGGCGCAGGACGCGGCCGAGGTCGCTGGCCTCGCCCTTGCGGCGGTGATTGTCGAGGGTGGTCTGCGGCAGGTCGATGAAGCCGGCGTCCAGCGGCTGCATCTCCGGCGGCACGTTGCGCATCTCGCGCTCGGCGGCCACCTGGCTGCGGCACTGCATCAACCGCGGAACCAGTTCCTTGAGCCGGCCTGGAGACAGGCAGTGACGGGCGCGCAGCTCGGCGACCGCGTCCCACTCCTCCCCTGCCGGTGCAAACAGTGATTGGTAGTGATAGGTGACTGCTTCATCGGGCAGTTCCATGCTCATGAAAGGCACCTCTCGCGGAGACGGCCGAGCGCGCCCGGCCGGAGCGAATCGAACGCCATCGGCTCTCCCGAGAGGAGGGGGACTCGAATCGGACGGCGAGCGCCGCCGCTCGAACCGAGCTGCTGAGGGAGAGGGGCAAAAAACCGCTCGTCGATACTATACTTCCGAAGTTGGGGTCGGTAAACTCCAGGACATGAACATGCACGAATTGATGCGCGAGCTGCGCGAAGACAACGCCACGAAAATCGTCCTGGTGGTGGCCGACGGCCTGGGCGGACTGCCCCTGGAGCCGGGCGGCAAGACCGAGCTGGAGACGGCGCGGACGCCGAACCTCGACGCCTGCGCCCGCGACGGCGTGTGCGGCCTGAGTATGCCGGTGTTGCCGGGCATCACGCCGGGCAGCGGGCCGGGCCATCTCGGCCTGTTCGGCTACGACCCGCTGGAGTACCGCATCGGTCGCGGCATCCTGGAGGCGCTGGGCATTCACTTCGAGGTCGGCCCGCGCGACGTGGCCACACGCGGCAACTTCTGCACGCTCGACGCCAAGGGTCTCATCAGCGACCGCCGCGCCGGCCGGCCGACGACGGAGCGCTGCGTCGAGATGTGCAAACGGCTGCAAACGATTCGCGTACCCGGCGTCGAGATGTTCGTCGAGCCGGTGCGCGAACATCGCTTCGTCGTCGTCTTCCGCGGCGAGGAACTGGGCGACGCGGTCAACGACACCGATCCGCAGCAGACCGGCCACGCTCCGCTGTCGGCCAAGGGCGCCGACGCCGCCTCGCAGAAAACAGCCGACGCCGTCAATCGCTTCGTCGCCGAGGCCAACAAGGTGCTCCACGAGCACGCTCCGACCAACGGCGTGACGCTGCGCGGCTTCGCTCGCTATCCCAAGATCGCCACCATGCAGCGACCTCTACGGCCTGCGCGCCGCGGCCATCGCCGTCTATCCGATGTACAAGGGTCTGGCCCGCCTTGTCGGCATGGACGTGCTCGACGCCGGCTCGACGCTCAACGATCAGGTAGCGACGCTCCAGCGCGTCTGGGGCCAGTACGATTTCTTCTTCCTGCACTACAAGTACACCGACAGCACCGGCGAGGACGGCAACTTCGCGGCCAAGGTCGAGATGATCGAGCGCTTCGACGCCGAGATCGCCAAGGTGCGGGCGCTGGAGCCGGACGTGTTCATCGTCACCGGCGATCACAGTACGCCGAGCAAGCTCAAGAGTCACAGCTGGCATCCGGTGCCGGTGGTGCTGGTGGCGAAGTCGTGCCGGACGGACGCCGTGACGGAGTTTGGCGAGTCGCAATGTCTGCGTGGCGGACTGGGCCAGTTCCAGGCGATGTATCTGCTGCCGTTGGCGATGGCCCACGCCGGCCGGCTGGGCAAGTACGGGGCATGACGTGGCCGATTTCCTCGAGCGCTGCATTCCGGCCGCGTGCTGCTGATGGACGGCGCGATGGGCACCCAGTTGCAGCGCAGGGGGTTGCCGTCCGGCGCAGTGCGGCGAAGCGTGGAACACGAGGCGCCCGGCAACGGTACGAGCTGTCCATGACAGCTATGTTGCCGCCGGCGCCGAACGTCCTCCTGACGAACACCTTTCAATCGCATTCCCTTCGCCTCGCCCACTTCGGGCTGGGAGAACGCCTGGAGGAGATCAACGGAGGGGCCGTGCGCCTGGCGCGCCAGGCGGCCGAACGTTCGCGCTTTGTCCTCGGCGATATCGGCCCCATCATCCATCCGAACGAGAAGGAGGAATTCACGGATGCCAAGCTGCTGGGGCGAGTGCTCGCCTCTCTGGATGGAGTCGATGGCTTTCTGTTCGAGACGTGCTCCAGTCCGCGCGCTCTCTCGGCGGTGCAATACGCCTTCCATCGCGTCGCCGAGGTCGAGACGCCGCTGCTGTTGTCGCTGACCTATCTCCGCTCGCCGACGGGCCAACTCGTCACACGCAGCGGCCATGCGCCCGAAACATATGCTCGGCACGCGGAACGTCATGGCGTCGCCGCCCTGGGCGTCAACTGCGGCCGCGACATCGACATGGACGACATCCTCGACATCATCCGCCGCTATCGCCGCGTCACGGACTTGCCGCTGTTCGCCCGGCCCAATGCGGGAACGCCCACCAAACAAGGCGAGCGCTGGATCTATCCGCACACGCCGCAGGCGATGGCGACGCGACTGCCGGAATTGCTGGACGCCGGTGTGAGCATGGTCGGCGGTTGTTGCGGCACCACGCCCGAACACATTGCGGCGTTCCGCGTCGTTCTTGCGGAGCGTGCTGGTTAGGACTTATTCACAAATAACTTCGTTTAGCCGCGACGCGCAGCGGAGCGCGATGCAGACCCGCGCTCCGCTGCGCGTCGCGGCTAAACGAGGATTTTGACCGAGCAAGTTTGTTCCCCAAGCCGCTGGCGACCGCCAGCGGCTTGGAGGACCAATTCTTACAGATGCAGGGCCGTCAGCACCGCCGGCAGAACGAAGGGGTTGAACGCGCTGACGATGTCGATGAGGAACGACTGTCCGCTGCTGCCCGCGAGATAGGCCAGCAGTTGCCCGTTGGAAAACGCCGCCAACGGCAGCGTCACCGCGGTGTTGATGAACAGCGGGTTGCCGCCGCCCATGATGGCCACCGCGTACACCGCTCCCGTGGTGTCCACCTCGAACAGGTCGATGCCGGTCGGACCGAAGCCGAAGGCGAAGACGGTCAAGGCGCCTGTCGGTGTCGTCGGCGTGGGTGTCGGCGTCGGTGTCGGCGTCGGCGTGACGACGGTCGCGTTGCCGCTGGCCGTCACCGTGGTCGGATTGGTGTCCGGGCTTTTCACCGTGGCGGTGACGGTCTGCTGTCCCAGGGCGGAGCCGGTGACGGTGACGGTGAAGGTCGCGTTCTGGCCGGCCGCCAGGGCGCCGAGGGTCGCCGTCAGCATGGTCGTGGTGGTCCCGCCGGACGTCAGCGACACGCTGACGGTCGAATTGTCGGCGGGCAGGGCGTTGCCGCTGACGTTGGTGACCGTGATGAGGAAGTTGTCGGTGCCGCCCAGGGGCAGCGTCGGCGTCGCCGGTGTCACCGTGACGTTGAGGGTCACGTTCTCGAACTCGAAGGCGCCGATGCTCGGCGTCGTCAGACGCGGGAAGCCACGCTCGTCGGTAGTGACCTTGGCGTTGGCCAATCCCTTGCCGATGGCCGGACTGCCGGGCAGAAGGGCCTCGGTCTGCAGGGTCAAAGAGTGGCCGGTGGAGCCGATGAGCGGCCCGCCGTTGTTGGTCAGGCCCGTCACCAGCGGATTGAGCGGGTTGGCGACCGTGCCCAGCAGAGTGCTGGTAGTGAAGACGCCGGCGTCGCCGCTGCCGGCGCCGCTGACGCCGATCAGATTGCCGCCCAGATCGACGCCGGCGAGCTTGGCGCCGGTGAAATCGACATCGGGTCCGGCGGTACTGGCGATGTTGCGAGCGAGAATGGTGTTCTGGATGGTCAGGCCGGTGGTGCCGGCGAAGAACAGGCCGCCGCCGTTGGTGGCGAAGTTGTTGGTGATGGTGTCGCTGATCAGGGCCACGGTGCCGGTTGCGGCGTCGTCGATGCCGCCGCCGTTATTGCCGCCGGCGTTGTTGAGGGCGGTGTTGCCGGCGATGGTGGAGTTGGTGATGGTGGAGGCCGCGGTGGTCTGCAACTCGATGCCGCCGCCGTTGATGGTGGCGGTATTGTCGGCGATGGTGCTGTTGGTCAGCGTCAGGGCGCCGCCGTTGATGAACAGGCCGCCGCCGCTGCCCTCGACGGTGTTGGGCTTGCCACCGCCGGTGGTGCCGATGGGCATGGCGCCGTTGACGCCGGCGGCGTTGCCCTGGATCTGGCTGTTGTTGATGGTCGTGTTCGGGCCGCCCTCCTGGATGCCGCCGCCGTTAGTGCCGGCGGAGTTGCCGAGGAAGAAACTGTTCGTGACGGTCAGGGCCCCGGTGTTGCCCTGGTCGGCGAAGCCGCCGCCGAAGCCGGTCGTCGAGTTGCCCTGCAGGGTGCTGTTGCTGATGGTGACGGCGCCGTTGCCGGCGTTGCCGATGCCGCCACCGAGCATGCCCGCCGCGTTGTTGGCGATATAGGCATTGGTCACGGTGAGGGTGGCCGACCCGCCGGCGACGCCGTCCAGCCAGACGCCGGCGCCCTGGTTGAGGCAGGTATTGTCGATGATCACGGTGCCGGCGTTGATGAAGACCTTGCCCGTTCCGTCCGTCTCGACACCGCCGCCGGCGTCGCCGGCGTGGTTGCCGCTGACCGTGGTGTTGTTGAGGGTCAGCGCCCACTTCGTGCTGGCCACGTTCTCCATCGACACACCGCCGCCGTCGGCGCTGGCCGAGTTGTTGCTGAGGATGTCATTGGTGAGGGTCAGGTCCACCGGCCCCTGGTCGCGGATGCCGCCGCCGCTGCCCGGCGCCGCGTCGCCCGGCTGCGCCAGGCCGTTGATGATACTCACGCCGCTGATGGTCACGGCGCCCAGGACGACGTTGTTCGCCGGGATGGCGTCGCCGGCGTTGATGTCGAAGACGCGCGACAGGTTGTTGCCGTCAATGACGGCGCTGCCGCCGCTGGTGTTCTCGATGGTCAGGCTCAGGCCCGTCGTCGCGGGGTTGACGTTGTTGAAAATCGAGAACTCGCCGGCCTGGTTATCAGTCTCGCCCGGCGTTCCCGCTAGGGCGATCTGGTAGTTGCCGGCGACGGTCAGATTGATGGTGTTCGTCAGATTGCCGTTGGCGACGTTCTGGTTGACCATCTGGATGGCCTCGCGCAGAGTGATCTGCCCGGGGGCCAACTGATTGAGCGGCACGTCCGCGAGACTGTTGACGTCAATGACCGCCGGCACGATCCGGTCTTCCAGCGCCTCCAGCTGAGGCCGCGCATGGGACCGATTGCGGTTGACGCTGTTGCGCCGCGACTGACGATCCTGGCGAAGGAACCACCGACCCAGAGAGCGCATCATGGAGAACTCCTGCAAGGGATAGAATGGACAACCGCGCGTAGGCCTCTTCTGACGGAGGCACGCGCAGCTGCGGGTACTCGTCGCTCCTCATCCCATTCCATCCGTGCAACCATGACGGTGGAACTTTCCTTTGGGATGTTTGCGTAAGATAGGCGATATTTGCTGCTTGGGGATTCTAGGAAGTGGTTGAGACAATTGACAGATGGGCTGGCGCTTTTTCCGATCGTTTCATTCGACTGGGAGAAGAGAAGGCTTCGACTAAGCGCGGCCACTCTCCCGTCCGGTCGGGCGGATCTCCACTCCTCCCGGCGGCGGCTGGGAGACCGCTCGGACGTTGGGGATGTCCCACAGATACTCGGTCTGTCCCGTTTCCGGGCACTGATACTCGTAGCGCTGCTCGGTGATCAGTTCGCCTTCGGTTAGGAAGAAGTCGTGGAACTTGCCGCACACTTTGCAAGCCCGGTGCATCAATAAGCAGGCCATGTAACTCCCCCTGGGTGCGTGGCGCAGGTTCCCAATACGAGCATTTCTTCGTTTAGCCGCGACGCGCAGCGGAGCGCGGCAGACGCGCTCCGCTGCGCGTCGCGGCTAAACGAAGTCGTCGTTATCTGGTTCCGGATGGTCATCCTCTTCGGGAAGGATGGCAGCGGCAATGTCCTCGAAGTCCTCGCCGGAGTTCATCGGCAGGGCCAGCAGCAGGGCCGAGAAGCGCTCGGACGTGAAAGGAGACCCCATCGCCTCCGGGAGCGATTCGACCTTATGGGGCCGGGCGTCCATGGACTCGGTGGGAGCGCCGCGAAGATCCTGGAAGTGGCCGTCAGAGTCCGGTGCCTCGACATGGAAGGAGCCATCCTCCCAGGTTGCCCTTTCGAGAAGCCGCAACGGGCGGGCCAGCAGCAACTTGTCGATGGCCGCCTCATTCCCAATGAGGGACGGATGGGCAGCCGCCGGCGCATCGACTGTGAAGGATGTTTCCTCGGCCGCGGCTTCGCCGTCCGCACGACGCACGGTCTGCACAACGAGCTGCGGTAGCTCGACCGTTGGACGATCGGCTCGGTCGCCCTGGAGAGCGGCATCCGCATCCGGGTCTGCCTGGTCGTTGTCCTTGGCGGGGGCCATGAGGGCACGGCGAACCGACGGCATCGCCGACTGTCTGACCGTATCCGCGCCGTCCTCCATCGCTTCCTCATCCATCCCGAGTTCGTACAGCGGTGCCGGTTGTTCGTCCAAGTCGGGAGTAGCATTCTCCGCCTGTGTGGCACTCTGGCGTCCCCACGGTGCCGGCGCCTGGAAGCCATGGTCGCCAACAGTGGGAAAGGCCGATTGCTGGTTCGCCAGTCCGAGATTGTAGGCGTTGGGCACCCACGGCTGTCCCGGTTGAGTGCCCGAGCCGAAACCGAGGGCCGTCTGGGTAAACTGCGGCAAATTTTGGTTGCCCAGCCCGAAGGTGTTCACGGCGGAAGATTCAAACAGCCGGTTGGCCGGATTGCCAAAGCTCAGGGTATTGATGGCCGAGGCACCGAGCAGGAGACCGAACTGGCCCTCCTGTCCGAAGGGCACAATGCCGGCGGTGCCGAAGGGGTTGACCGCAGCGCTCTGACCCGAGGGCGACACCACCGTCTGCCCGGTGCTCCCCAGGTTAAAGGTGACGTTCGGATTGTTCACGGGTCCGAGGGGGGTGATCGAGGAGGACACCGAGGGGACCATTCGATCTTCGAGAGATTCCAGAAACAGTCGCGGCCGCGCCGGTCGGCGGCGAGGCTCCGCGGTTTGGCCGAAAGCGGACCTCAACAGACGGAAGAAGGACGCAGAAGCCATAATGAGAATCCTCCCGCAGAGGGCTTTCTTTCCGGGGCCGTTGTCAAGAGTTGGCCACGCGATCGGCCCCAATGAGAGAGATGCAAGGTCCGTGCCAAGGGCAACGCTTAGTCGGGTACGGGGAAGCCGGTCGTCTCCTCGCTGCGGTGGTTGACGCAGGGCCGACAAGTCCCTCATGACGAATGACTTTTTCTTCCTTTTTCTCCTTGACAAGTGTGTGAAGTGCGTTAAAACAAATTAAGCTTTCCTTCATAACTCGTGGAAAGCGGATCGTGACTGTTTTCGTTCCTTTTTTCTTTCGCCCGGAGGTCCGAGTCATGGCAAGGTTTATTCTCCGTAAGCGTTGGCGTGGCTTCACGCTGATCGAACTACTGGTGGTCATCGCCATCATCGCCATCCTAATCGGCCTGCTGCTGCCGGCCGTGCAGAAGGTTCGCATCGCCGCCGCTCGTTCGCAGACCATCAACAACCTCAAGCAGATCGGTCTCGGCTGCCAAAACTTCCACGATACCTACACCAAGTTGCCACTCAACGGCGGTCCCACCGGGAATGGATCCTGGCAGACCTGGTGCTGGGCCTTCCAGATCCTGCCCTACATCGAGCAGCAGAATATGTACACCCAGGCGCAGGCGGGGAACTACGTGAACTCCGGAATCAAGACCTACCTCGACCCTGGCCGCAACCACACCCCCACCGCTACCGCTGGAGGCAACGGGCCGGGCATAAATGGTCCGCACACCGACTATGCCATCAACATCGTCAGTTTCTCGAACAACACGACGTTTACCGGGGGAGGGCAAACCGCGTCGGTGTCCATCACCATGTCGTCGATCACCTCGGCCAATGGCACCAGTAACACCGTTCTGGTCGGCGAGAAGGCCATGGACCCGAACAACTACGGCAACACGCAAAGCGCCAACTGGGACGAGGACATCTACTCGGGTGGCTACGGCGGTACCGGCCGAGGCGCGAACAACACCGGGAATCCCAACCAGCAGGGCAGCTTGATTATGAAGGACAACCCCGGCGATAATTTCCCCAACGACTTCGGCTCGCCCTACGACGGCGGCTGCCCGTTTGTCATGTGTGATGGCAGCGTCCGCCTCATCAACTACACCAACTCCGGCACCCTCCCCTTCGTGTATGCTCTGAACTACATAAACAACGTGCCGTTCGTCCTGCAGTAAGGATGTCCTTCGTTCCGCGGCGTAGCCGAACGCCATCGGGACCGTCGGAGAGTTGGACAACGAGCGGAGGACGGTGTTGGCCGTCCTCCGCTCGTTTCTTCTCCTCGTGCAAGTTCCAGGGACCATCTTTCCGAGCCAGAAGCGTACCAGTCGTTTCAAGCTGCCCCAGTATCCAATCCCTCGGCATCGAGAAGGCTACCGCGGAAGCGGCCGTTGGCGTGGCACGTTTTGAAGTGGTCACCCCCGCCGACATCTCCATCCGCCCCTTCGACAGCGCCACGCCAAATCACCTCATGCTGGAGATCAGGGACAGCCGCCTCGGCGGGATCGACCAGGATCCGGTCGTTCGGCCTTTTTTCGCTGCGAGAGTTGACTCGGGACGGACGAGCCTCGTACAAAAAATCCTCATTTTTTCCCCTTGACAAAGATGAGAAGCATGTTAAAACAAAATGAGTTTTCCTTCAGACTCGGGGAAAGCTAATAGACGACGTTTTTCGTTCCATTTCCCTTTCGCCCGGAGGTGCGGGTTATGCGGAGGTACACTCTTCGTAAGCGTTGGCGTGGCTTCACGCTGATCGAACTGCTGGTCGTGATCGCCATTATCGCCATCCTGATCGGCCTGCTGCTGCCGGCCATCCAGAAGGTTCGCATCGCCGCCGCTCGTTCGCAGACCTTCAACAACCTCAAGCAGATCGCCCTCGGCTGCCAGAACTACCACGACACGTATGGCACCCTCCCCAACAATGGGGACAACAGCGCGGCTCCCCAGAGTTGGTGCTGGGCGTTCCAGATCCTGCCCTACATCGAGCAGCAGAACCTCTACAACCTGATGATGGTCAACCCCAACAACGGGGGCACCCCTCCCCGCGGAATCGGCCTCAAGACCTACCTGGACCCCGGTCGCACCCACACGCCGTTCACCACCGGCGGCGGCAACGGCAACGGTACCAATAACCAAAACGGACCCCACACCGACTACGCGATCAACTGGTTTAACTCGGCGAGTAATAGCCGCAACTTCAAGGTGACGCTGTCGGTAATCACCTCCGCCAACGGCACAAGCAATACCATCCTGGTCGGCGAGAAATCCATGGATCCTCGTAACTATAGCAACACCCAAAGTAACAACTGGGATGAGGTCATCTACTCGGGTGGCTATGGCGGCACCGGCCGGGGCAGCTACAGCGCAGGCTCCCAGGGTACCCTAATCCTCAAAGACGCCATCGGCGATAATTTCAGTAACGACTGGGGCTCGCCCTACGACGGCGGCTGCCCGTTCGTCATGTACGATGGCAGCGTCCGCCTCATTAACTACGTCAACTCGGGCAAAGCCGCCTTCGTCGCTGCTCAGAACTACCTGAATAACGCGCCGCTCACCCTCCAGTGAGGATCGTAACGAGCCGCGAGCGCCAGCGAGCGGGGTTGCCTCCGCTCGCTGGCGCTCGCGGCTCGTATTCTGCGCAAACTTTCACATTTCATTTGACGTTCCTCCGCGCGATCCAGTAAGGTAAACGTACTGCTATGCCTCGCCCCCTGCCCTGCCTGCGTCTCAGGCTCCTACCTTTGGTTGTTCCGGAGGCTCCTCCGTGTCTTCTCAACAGGCCTCGCTTCCGCAGGCAGTCGCTCGCCGTCGTTCTGTTGGCGTCGGTCGCACTGCCCGGCCGTGCCGGCGCCGACTTCCAGGTGGCACCGCCGGCCGTCGCCCTGGACGGCAACTTCGCCCGCGCTCAACTCGTCGTAACCGAACGCGGGGCCGACGCCGCGGTACACGAACGCTCGTCGGACCTGACGCATCAGGCCCGCTACGTCTCTTCCGATCCGCGCATCGTCACCGTCAGTGACGCCGGTGTGCTCCTGGCCCGTGCCGACGGTTCGGCGACCGTGTCCGTCCGCGTCGGGGACGTCGGCCATCCCGTTGCGGTCACCGTCAAGGGAGTCGTCGCTCGTCCCGTCCTCGGTTTCCAGGAACACGTCATGCCGGTACTGGCCAAGGCCGGCTGCAACGCCGGAGCGTGTCACGCCAGCCAGTACGGCAAGGGCGGTTTCAAACTGTCGGTGTTCGGCTTCGCTCCCGAAGACGACTACCGGGCCATCGTCCGCGACAGCATGGGCCGTCGCGCCAGCATCCTCGCGCCGGCGTCCAGCCTCCTGCTGCGCAAGCCGACCGGGGCCGTCCCGCACGAGGGAGGCCAGCGGCTGGAAACGGGTTCGGTCGAGTACCGCATCGTGGAGCAGTGGCTCGCCCGCGGCGCTCCGCCACCGTCGGCCAAGGCGCCGAAGGTCGCCGCCCTTCGCGTCTGGACCGTCGCGCCGCGTCGGCCCGGTCGGCTTCACGCAGCAACTGCAAGTCCTGGCGACCTACGACAACGGGTACACGCGCGACGTGACCGCCCTGGCTCGCTTCGACAGCATGGATGAGGGCGTCCTGAGCGTTTCGCCGTCGGGCCTGGTCCGCACCGTCGGCCGAGGACAGGGCGTCGCGCTGGCCCGCTTCGAGGAGCAGGCGGAAATCGCTACCTTCGTCGTCCCTTATTCCGAGTCCATTGAGCTGTCCGGCTGGACCGACCGCAACTTCATCGATCGACTCGCCGTCCGCCAAGTTCCGCGAGATCGGCATTTCGCCCTCGCCGCTGTGCGACGATGCCGCCTTCCTGCGCCGCGCCTACCTCGACGTCACCGGTACGCCTACCGACGCCGGAACAGGCGACGGCCTTCCTCGACAGCAAGCATCCCGACAAGCGCAACCAGCTCATCGACGCTCTGCTGGGGCTGACGGGCGATCCGGCCCGCGACGTACACAACAACGCTTACGCCGCCTTCTGGGCCTTGAAATGGGCCGACCTGATTCGCTCCAACAGCGCCTCGATCGGCGAACAGGGCATGTGGGCGCTGCACAACTGGCTGACGGCCTCGTTCCGCGACAACAAGCCGTTCGACCGTTTTGTCCGCGAGCTGATCACCGCGCGCGGCTCGACGTTCAGCAACGGCCCGGCCAATTACTACCGCATCGCCAACAACCCGCAGAACCTCACCGAGGCGACGGCGCAGCTCTTCCTCGGCGTCCGTCTCCAGTGCGCCAAGTGCCACCATCATCCTTACGAAACGCTTGGCCA
The DNA here is from genome assembly GCA_963849325.1 of uncultured Planctomycetota bacterium. Classification (GTDB taxonomy): domain Bacteria; phylum Planctomycetota; class Planctomycetia; order Gemmatales; family Gemmataceae; genus JAJPHU01. Next base: position 628,690 of record CAWKHF010000002.1, read on the forward strand.
GGAGGATTACTACCGTTTCGCGGCCTTCTTCGCTCGGGTCGGCAACAAGACCAGTCAGGAATTCGGCATCTTCGGACGGGAGACGGTGGTGGTGGTGCGCTCCGGCGGCGAGGTCGGCCATCCGCGCACCGGCCGGGCGATGCGGCCGGCGCCGCTGCACGGCAAACCCGCCGCCGAGACGCGCGACCGCCGCCAGGCGCTGGCCGACTGGATCGACCGCCCCGGACAATCCGTATTTCGCCCGCAACATCGTCAATCGCTACGTCGCCTACCTCCTCGGCCGCGGCCTGGTCGAGCCGATCGACGACATGCGCGCCACCAATCCGCCCAGCAACGTCGCCCTCATGGACGCCCTCGCCGCCGACTTCATCCAGAGCGGCTACAACGTCAAGCAGCTGATGCGGACGATCCTGCGCTCGCGCCTGTATCAGCTCGACTCGCAGCCGACGAAGTTCAACGCCTCGGACAGTCGCTTTTTCAGTCATTACAACGTCAAGCGTCTGGCGGCGGAGCCGCTGCTGGACGCGGTGGACGTGGCGACGGGCGTGCGGACCAAGTTCGACAAGGTGCCGCTGGGCACGCGCGCCATCGAACTGCCCGACGCACGCTACAACAATTACTTCCTCAACACGTTCGGCAAGCCGCGCCGCGAAGGCGTCTGCGAATGCGAGCGCGTCTCCGAGCCGAACCTGGCCCAGGCGCTGCACACGCTCAACGGCGACTTGGTGACGGCCAAGATCACCGACGCCAAGGGCCGCGTCGCGCGGCTGCTGGCCGCGAAAAAGCCGCACGATGACATCGTTAACGAACTGTACCTCGCCACCCTCAGCCGCCGACCCAGCGCCCACGAACAAGCCGTCTGGCGCGAGCAGCGGGACAAGTCGGCCAACGCCAAGGCGTTCTACGAAGATTTGCTGTGGTCGCTGCTCAACTCCAAACACTTCCTCTTCGTCCGCTAGGGACAAAGAGAACTAACCACAGAGTCACAGAGAACACAGAGAAAAGACAACACCGAGGGATAACCATGTTTCCTGAATTAGCGCAACAAGCAGTGCGTCATTCGGCTCTTTTCTCCTGTGTGTCATTTGTCTCTGTGTTCTCTGTGGCTCTGTGGTTCGTTTCTACGCGCCGAGACTTCGTATCCGATGGTGATGTGCCTGCGTCCGGTGGCCGTGCAGGCCGGCCAAACCACGGAATGCGAGGTGATGGCTCGCTACAACCTGCACGGAGCGTACCAGGTCTTCGTCACCGGCGAAGGGGTGACGGCGACCGTGGCGCCGTCGCAGACGCCGCCCAAAACGGGTACGACGAAGCGACAAACGAGCACCCTTAAGGTCCGTTTCCAGGCCGCCCGCCGAAGCGCTGCTCGGCGTGCGCGACGTGCGCGTCGCCACGCCGCAAGGCGCCTCCACGCTGGGACAGATCGTCGTGGTGCGCGATCCCATCGTTCGGGAGGCGGCCAATAACGATACGCTGCAAACGGCCCAGGCGATCGCCTTGCCGGCGACCGTTTGCGGCGCCATCGAAAAGCGCGAGGACGTGGACTTCTACAAGTTCAAGGTCGCGGCCGGCACGGCGCTGACGTTTCACGTGCGCTGTCAGCGCCTGGAGAACCGCATTCACGACTTGCAGGAGCACGCCGATCCCATCCTCAGTCTGCGCAACTCCGTCGGCACCGTGCTGGCGTCGAACGACAATTTCTTTTTCGGCGATCCACTCCTGCACTATCGCTTCGCGTCGGCCGGCGAGTATTACCTGGAGGTCCGCGACACGCGCTACGGCGGCAACCCCTACTGGCAATATTGCATCGAGATCAACGATCGGCCCTTTGTCACCAACGTCCACCCCATGCACGTGACGCCCGGCCGCACGACGCGGCTGCGCCTGATGGGCCACAACCTGCCGGCCGAGCCGTTCGCCTCGCTGACGCTGCCGGCCGAGACGCCGGAGGGGCCGCAATGGGTCCTGTTGCCGCTGGGCCAAGACAAGAGCAACGCGGTGCCTGTCGTCGTCAGCCGCGCGCCGGCGGTCGTCGAGAGCGGAGAGCGAACATGCGACGCCGGCGACGGCGCAGCCGATCGCGGTCCCCTGCGGCGTCAGCGGCTGCATCGCCCGAGAGGACGAGACGGATTGCTACTCCTTCGAGGCCAGGGCCGGCGAGCGCTTCACCATTGCCGTCCTCGCCCGCGCGCATCAGTCGGCGCTCGATTCCCTCGTGCGCATCGTCAACGCCAAGGGGCAGAGTCTCGTCGAGAACGACGACGCGCGCGACCGCTACGTCCATGCCGATTCGCTGATCGAGAACTGGGCGGCGCCGACGACGGGGCGTTACACCATCGAGGTCCGCGATCTACACGCGCGCGGCGGTGAGGAGTTCGTCTACTTCCTGAAAGTCGTCCGCAGCGAACCGCACTTCCAGCTGGAGATCGACACGGACAAGACGCTGCTGGCCCCCGGCCTGGCGAGTGTGATCTTCGTTCGCGCCGTGCGGAAGAACGGCTTCGCCGGCGAAATCCAGCTGGGCGTCGAGGGACTGCCGTCGGGAGTCACGGCCCATTGCGGGCGCATCCTCGCCGATGGAAAAGACGGCTGCCTCATCGTCCAGGCCGCCCCGGATGCCAAGCCGACTGCGGCCAACCTGCGCGTCTTCGGCACCGCGCCGTTGCCGGACGGCAAGGGCAAGCTGGCAGCGACGGCCCGGCCGCTCCAGGAGATCTACATGCCCGGCGGCGGACGCTTTCACTACCCCGCCGACATGCACACGCTGTCCATCAGTGACTCACTCGATCTGAAATCGGTAAAGATCAGCCCGGCGTCGATCACGCTTCGGCCGGGCGAGTCGAAACGGATTGACGTCACGATCGAACGCAGTCCCGGCTTCAAGGGCAACGTCACGCTCGACACGGTGTATCAGCACCTCAGCAGCGTTTACGGCAGCAGCATGCCGCCGGGCGTGCGCATCGACGACCGGGCCAGTCAGACGCTGTTGACCGGCGGGCAGACGAAGGGCCACATCACCCTGAAGGCGGCGGCGGACGCCAGGCCGGTCGAGAAGCAGCAGGTGCCGATCATGGCCCACGTCTCCATCAATTTCGCGATGAAGTGGACGTTTTGCGGCGAACCGCTGCTCATCACCGTCGCCAATCCCGCCGTCAAGTAAGAGGCACGAACAAAATGCATTTTTGACCACGGATAACACGGATAACACGGATAAAGAAAAACCAGAACGCTTCTGGTGTTTTAATATATCCGTGTTATCCGTGTTATCCGTGGTCAAAGTGCATTCGGTTCGTGACCCGAATGCGCGGACAATCAAAGTTTCGGCGTGTTGCGCAGGAGTTGAGCGGCGCGTTCGTCCAGGTCCGCCAGGGCGCGGTAGGCGCGAGCGCGGCCCTCATAGGCGTCCGCAGTCGGGTTGGTTTCGACGGCGCGACTGAACGCCTCGACGGCCTTGGGATATTCCTCGTGTTGCAGGTGCATTTCGCCGATGAGGCAACCGACATCGGCCGCCGTCCCTTGCGGCAGCGCCGGAACGCCGTTGGACTCGGACGCCTGTTCCGCCGCGCCGTCCTCCTCGTGATAATCGCGGTACTTCTGACGGAGTATCTCGCCCACGCGGGAGAACGTGACCTTGCGGTGCTTCAGACCGCGCAGGGCCGTCTCGCCTCCGCGCACGAAGGCGAAGAGACGATACAGGTCGGGGTGATTCTCGTCCAACCACTGCTCCACGTCGCAATGGGCGATGGTGTCGAACAGCTCGGCCAACTCCGGCGGCTGACGCGATTGGAGGGCTTGCAGCGCCGGCTTGTCGCCGTCGAGGGCCTTGGCCAGCAGGTACAGTCCGTCGCCTTTGTGTTTGAGCCAGCGCAAGGCCTCCGCATCACCTTCCAGGCTGCGCAGAAGGTAATAGATTTCCGGGTCGTCCTTTTCCAGCCAGGCGAGGTCCACGACGGGCATCTTGGTTTCGCTCGTGTCCTTCATCGCTGCACCTCTGTTTGCTATTCATGGCGGCACGAACCAGTCTGAATAAACAACACCAAATCGCGGGGGCGTCCGTCAAGGTTTCCTGCCCCACCGGCGCCCCGAACCGGACGGCGCGGTAGAATGCCTACCGATATGCACCCCGAGTCTCGGAGATGGCCCCCATGAACCGCCGGCAGTTCCTGACCGCTTCGGCCGCCGTCACCGCCCTCGCTGCCAGCCCAGCCGAGGAGGACGCATCCGTGTTCCCCGTCGTCGATACGCATCAACACCTGTGGGATCTGGGAAAATTTCGCCTGCCGTGGCTCAAAGGCGAATCGAAGCTCGCCAAAAATCACCTGATGTCGGACTACCTGGCCGCCACCGCCAATCTCGGCCAGGTGGCCGGAGCGCCGGCGCGGATCGTCCAGACAGTTTACATGGAAGTAGACGTGGACCCGGCCCAGCAGAGCGCCGAGGCCGAGTATGTGCTCGACCTGTGCCGTCGCGCCGATAATCCGATGGCGGCCGCCGTCGTCTCCGGCCGTCCCGCCTCCGATGGTTTCGCCAAGTACCTCGATCCGTTCAAAGGCAGTGCGTGCATCAAGGGCATTCGACAGGTGCTGCACGGAGCTGGAACGCCGGCCGGCTACTGCCTGGACCCGAAGTTCGTCCGGGGCATTCGGCTGCTGGGCGAACACGATTTGAGCTTTGATCTGTGCATGCGTCCCGGCGAATTGCTGGATGCCGCCAAGCTGATTGACGCCTGCCCCGATACGCGCTTCATCCTCGACCACTGCGGCAACGGCGACGTGCAGGCCAGGGACCGCTCGCAGTGGGAGAAGGACATCGCCGCGGTGGCCAAACGCAAAAACGTGGTCTGCAAGGTCTCCGGCATCGTCGTAACGGCGAAACCGGAGCGCTGGACGGCGGATGAATTGGCCCCGATCGTCAAGCACACGCTGGAAGTGTTTGGCCCCGACCGCGTGATGTTCGGCGGCGACTGGCCGGTATGCACCAAGACGGCGACCTTCGCGCAGTGGTTCCAGGCGCTGGCGTCGATCGTCCGCGGCCGCGGCGCCGACGAGCAGCGCAAGCTGTTCCACGATAACGCGGTGCGGGTCTACGGCCTGGAGTGATGACGACTGCTGAGCGGAAAAGCGTTGCTGCTCTTCCGCCGACCGCGTACCATCGATCCGTTGCCATTGAAGCCACACAAACTCCGCGAGGTACACCCATGCTGTCGAAGCGATTGTCCGCGCTGACCCTGTCGCTGTTGTTGATCGGTCTCGCCGCCGGCCGCGCCGATGACGCGCCGAAGTCCGGTGCGGGCAAAGGCCCCAAAAACAAGAGCGCTACGGCCGACAAGCCGAAGAAATACGACGAGGTCATCACCAAGGACGCCAAGACGATGCCGGGCGTCTTCGCCGTCCATCGTCTCGACGACAAGCTCTATTTCGAGATCCCGGAAAGCGCCTTCGGGCGGCTGATGCTGTGGCGAACGGAGGTGGCCAAGGGACCGCCGGGCGTCAGCTGGGGCGGCATGTCGCTGGGCAGTTACGTCGTTCGCTGGGACCGGCGCGGCAACAAGGTCTATCTGTGGAAGGTCGGCTTCGCCAAGCGCGGCGAGGGCAAGGCGGTGCGCTCGTCGGTGGAGTCGGCCAACCAGGACACGATTGCCGCCTCCTTCAAGGTCGAGGCCGAGGGCAAGGACCGCTCGGCGGTCATCCTGGCGACGCCGCTGTTCACGACCGACCTGGCCGACCTGTCGGTCAAGCGCGCCGTCGGGACGGCCGGCGGCGTGGACGAGTCGCGCTCCTATCTCTCCGAGGTCAAGGCGTTCCCGACCAACATCGAAGTGCGTTCGCTGCTGACCTTCCGCGGCGCCGGTTCCGCTGGACGCGGCCGTCAGACGAGCCCTCCGCCCGCGCGAAGGGCCCGGCCTGAGTTCCTCCGCGTTGGTCCACTACAGCCTGGCCATGCTGCCGCCCAGGCCGATGCCGGGCCGCTTCTTCGATCCGCGCGTTGGCTACTTCACCGAGTCGTTCGAGAAGTACGACGACCCCAAACCGTGGGTGGTCCACCGTCAGTTCATCACCCGTTATCGCCTGGAGAAAAAGGAGCCGGACCAGGCCGTCTCCGAGCCGGTCAAGCCGATCGTCTTCTACCTCAGCCCGGAAATCCCGGAGAAATGGCGGCCTTATCTCAAGAAGGGAGTCGAGGACTGGAAGCCGGCGTTCGAGAAGGCCGGCTTCAAGAATGCCATCGTTTGCAAGGACGCCCCGGATCGGAGCGAGGATCCCGACCTGGGATCCGGAGGACGCGCGTTGGTCGGTCATTCGCTGGGTGGCCGAGCCGATCGCCAACGCGATGGGGCCGCACGTCCACGACCCGCGCTCCGGCGAGGTCATCTCGGCCCACATCCTTTTCTGGCACGACGTCGTCAAGCTGACGCAGTTGTGGTACTTCGTGCAGTGCGCCGCCGTGGATAGCCGCGCCCGCAAGCTACCGCTGCCCGACGACCGAACCGGCGAGCTGCTACGCTACATCGCCGCCCACGAGGTCGGGCACACACTGGGTCTTCGGCACAACCATCGCGCCAGCCAGGCTTATTCCATCAAGCAGCTCCGCGACCCGCATTTCACGGCCAAGCACGGCAGCGTCGCCTCGATCATGTCCTACGGCCGCTTCAACTACGTCGCCCAGCCGGAGGACGGCGTCAAGCACCTGCTGCCGGTGGTCGCTCCCTACGACTACTTCGCCATCGATTGGGGCTACCGGCCCATTCCCCAGGCCCGGACGCCCTATGACGAGCTGCCGACGTTGGATGAGTGGGCGGCGCGGCAGATCCAGGAGCCGTGGCTGCGCTTTGGCGGCGAGGACGGACCGGCTGGCGTGGACCCGACGGTGCTGACCGAAAACATCGGCTCCGACGCGATCGAGGCCACCGCCCTGGGGCTGAAGAACCTCGATCACGCCCTGGACTACCTGGTCGAGGCCACGACGACCAAGGGCGAGGATTTCTCGCTCCTGGAGGAAGCCTACCAGGCCATCCTCCTCCACGAGCGGAACTGGTTCGGCGCGGTACTCAAGCAGGTCGGCGGCGTGCGCGAGAACCGAACGCTGGCCGGTCGTGGCGGCGAGACGTTCGTGCGCGTACCCAAGGAGAAGCAGAAGGAGTCCGTGCGCTTCCTGCTCGATCACGCCTTTGTCACTCCGAAAAGACTGTTGAATCCCACTCTCGTCAGTCAGTTTCGCTATACAGGCGTTGCCAACGACGTGCTGGCGATGCAGAAGACCCTGCTGCGAAGTCTGCTCAGTCATGGCCGCCTGACCCGGCTTTTCGACGCGGAGGTTCTGGCTCCGGACAACGCTTACACGGCGGTGGAACTGGTCAACGACGTGCAGGACGGATTATGGTCCGAGCTGAAGGGCGAGCAGCCGCGCATCGAGCCGCTGCGACGGGAATTGCAGCGTGTCTACCTGACTCTCCTCAAGGACGAGTTCGAGCCGTCGGCTGCCCCCTCGCCGACGCCCCGGCCGTTCCCGCGTGGCGGTGACGGTTCGGGCGAGCGCGTCTCGGAATTGCGAGCGGCGGCGCGGTCGGCCCTGCGCGACTTGAAGAAAGGCATCACCACCGCGCTGCCCAATGTCAAGGACGCGGCGACGCGCGTTCACCTGGAAGATTCGCTCAGCGAAATCGAAGCGGCGCTGGCGACGAAGAAAAAATGACATCCTGTGATGGGCTGAGTACCCCGCCTGATGGCTCGATCTCGGAGCGTACAATGAGTAGAGGCGAATCATCAGGCGGAGGAGCTTCATGCTCGATTTGCATTGTCACATTCTTCCGGAGATCGATGACGGGGCGGCCTCGTTGGACGAAGCCCTCTCCATGGCTCGTTTTTGTGTGAGAGACGGCATTACCCACATCACGGCGACGCCGCACTGTCACCGTCACTTGCGGATGCTGCGGGCCGACATCCTGCCGCACGTCGCCCGCTTCAACGACGAGCTTCGCCGGGCGGAGATCGCGCTGACCGTCCTCCCCGGCGCGGAGATCCAGGTTTTCGATAGTGCCGTCTATCGGCGCGACTTCGAGGCCGGACTGTACTGCCATCTCGGCGATGGTCGTGCTTTCACGTTGCTGGAATTCAGCTGGGACGGGCGGCGTTATCCTTCCGACGCGGCTGAGTTGGTGCAGTGGTTGCGGGAACAGGGAATGAGGCCGATCATCGCTCATCCCGAACGACACGATTTCTTCCGCGCGGAGCCGGTTCGTCTCCGGGCCTTGACAGACGCAGGCGCGTGGTTGCAGGTCACGGTCGATTCGCTCTTGGGCAATCACGGAGGTGCGCCGCAGACAGCCGGAGAGCAAATGTTGTGCGATTACCCCGAGGCGGTGCTGGCGACCGACGCCCACAACCTCAAGCGATGCTCGGGGCTGTCGGCGGGGTATGACTGGGTGCGGAGACGACTGGGCCGCGAGAGGGAAGAGGATTTGCGGGCCAGGTCCCGGTTGGTCTTATCCGAATTACTGAGCGAAACCTGATGGGGGTTGGCGAATGATCGAGATGCATGTTCTGCGAGGATCCGGGGTCCGCCTTGTGCTCGTTCTCACTCTGCTTTCTCTCTGCTCCAGTAGCGTCGTCGCCGAGTCGAACCAGAAACAAGCCATCGATGCACTCGTGGACCGGGCGCGGGGATTCTGGCACGTTCCCGGCGTCGCCGTCGCCATCGTCCGCGACGGCGAGTGGATTTACCTCCAGGGCCACGGCGTGCGCTCTGTCAAGGACAAGAAACCCGTCACGGCGGACACGCTTTTCCCCATCGCCTCCTGCACCAAGTCGTTCACGACGACGGCCATGGCCATCCTCGTCGATGAGGGCAAGATGAGCTGGGACGATTCGCCGCGGAAATACGTCCCCTACTTCCACCTGTCCGACCCACTCGCCGATCGCGACGTCACCTTGCGCAACCTCGTCACCCATCGCACCGGCCTGCGCGGGCACGATCTGCTGTGGTATCGCTCGCCGTGGACGCAGGAGGAGATCATCCGCCGCGTCGGCCGGCTGCCGTTGGATCAACCGTTCCGCACGACATTCCAGTATCAGAGCACGATGTTCACGGTCGCGGGTTTTGCCGTCGCCAACGCGGCCGGCACGTCCTGGGAAGAGTTCGTGCGGAAACGCTTGTTCGATCCGCTCGACATGAAGGCGGCCCGCTTCACCACGACCGCGGCGGCCAGGGTGGAAGACCGAGCCAGCCCCCATCGACTCAACGAACATTCGGAGCCGAAGCTCACTGAACTCTATCCGATGGAGGTGCCGGAGCCGGCGGGGTCCATCCAGGCCAACGCCCGCGACCTGAGCCAATGGCTGCGCTTCCATCTCGGCGACGGCACGGCCAACGGCAAGCGTCTCCTCTCGGCCCGCCATCTGCAAGCGACCCATACGCCGCAGATCATGCTCGACATGGACCCTCTCGACCGCCGAATGTTCCCCGACACCAACCAGATGAGTTACGGCATGGGCTGGGTTGTTCAGGACCATAGCGGCCATCGCCTCCTTCAGCACGCTGGGGCCATCGATGGTTTCCGCTGTCATTTCGCGCTGGTCCCCGAGGCACGACTGGGTATCGCGCTGCTGTGCAATCTGGACCAGACGCGCATGAACATCGCACTGAGCAACGGCCTGCTGGAACTACTGCTCGGTTTGCCGCACCGCGACTGGAACCAGGTCGTCTTTGAGGCGGAGCGGAAGGCTCACGCCGAGGTCGAGGAGAAGGAACGTCAGAGGCTATCCCGTCGTCATCTCCACACGCACCCTTCTCGGGAGCTGGCCGGCTACATCGGTCGTTACGAGCATCCGGCATACGGGACGGTGCGGATCGCTTTGCAAGATGGATCGCTCGTCTGGAAGTGGAACCATTTCAAGGCGGCGCTGACGCATTATCAATACGACACGTTCACGCTGCCCATCGAGATCATGGGCGAGCCGCGCGTCGTTTTCACGCTGGATGACCGAGGGGCCGTGGCGCGCATGAAAGTGCAGGGCAGCATGGACGTGGAGTTCCGCCGCAGCCATTGATTCACTCGCGGCTCAGCCGTGTTCCTTCGGCCTTGTCTGCGCCCGCATGGCGGCGAGGACACGCGCGGCATACTCCGGGTTGCGGAAACGCAGGGCCAGGGTGCCGCGCATCGGGGAATAGCGCCCCAACTCGGCGGGTAGCTGCTTCGACAACAGCGTGCCGAGGATGAAGCCGCCGATGCCGCCGACGGCCAGGGCGGCGAGACCGATCACCAGCAGCAGCGAAGCCTCGTTCCGTCCTTCGTTCAGGGCCAGAAGCATCGCCACTCCACCGCACAAACAGGCGCCCATCAGCATGCCGCGCATCCCGCCGCGCTGCTGTCGGTCTCGGATGGACTGCCGACAGGTTTCACAGATCGGGATCGCTACTTCCAGCGGTTGGCTCGCCGGCACAAGGATGCTCATCAGCGCCTCCCCGCGCACGGCGACGGGGAAAAGCATCGTCCGGTTGGTCCATTCGCCGCAATCGCAGCAGTGCGGGGGAAAAGTCAATCGGGTCAGATGCACCGTGATCCAGCCGGCGGAATCGGGGACCGGGGAAACATCGTCGAGGCCGCGCGCATCGTACGCCTCGGATGGCGGCACGCCTCTCGGCAGTTGCCGCCCCAGGTGCCGGCCGAGGTGTAAAAGCAGTTCCCCCAGTTCGCCCGCCCTGACTTCGTAACGTGCCGGCAACACCACGGTATCGGAGGAGATGAACAACCACTGCCGCGTCTTGACCTGCGCCCCGTGAGCGATCGGTGTCTCGTCGCGGCGCAGCTCAATGAAGGGCACGGACTCCGCCGCCACCGGCAGCGTCAGCCCGACGCGCGGACTGTCGGCGTCCGGCACGAACGCATGTCCATCGACGTTGAAGACCGCCCAGGGACACCATACCGTTGTATCTCGGTACTTCAGCTCGACCCCTTCGGGGCGCAGCACGAGCGAATGGCCGCGCATCGTCAGCGACCAGCCCAGCCAGACGCTTGCTCCGAGGAGTAGACCGACCCCCAGCGCCAGCCGTTCGCCGTCGCCCTGGCCGGTGATGACGCACGACAGCAGGAAGGCGGCGCCGCCGAAGCCGAACAGAAAGGCCAGGCCGTACATCTGTCGCGCTCCGATCGTCACCGGGCCTTGCGCCAGGTAAGCACGCGGATCGTGCAGCAACTCTTCCAGGTCGGGCAGGAAGCGCGTCAGGGATTGTCCCGCGGGCAGCACACTCATGCGCGAAAACCTTTACAATGCTGGAGATTGTCCGGCGAACTCCTTCAATGTGACCGATCGGGGAGGGAAGTCAACTTCGATTCGCGGACGCGCGTGTGGCAAACCCTGTGAAGTTCCGCTCGCGGATGCGGTTGACTCGGAAGGATGTTCCCCTCCCTGTGGTTGTGGAGTTGCTCTCCATGTCTTTGCAATGGCCCGACCTCTGGCGCTGGCGCGGCAGAATCGACCGGACACCCTATCTGCTCGCCGGCACGGGACTTCTTGTCCTCAAGTATGCTCTCGATGGATTGACGGTCAACGTGCTGTTCGGCCGTCCCTGGTCGCCGCTCGATTATTTCGTGTTCCCCGTGCAGACGAACCGCGTTTCCGCGATGGGCGCGGAGGATCGCTGGCTCTCCGGTTTGCTGCTGGCGCAGGCGCTGCCCTTTATCTGGCTGGGTGTGCTGCTGACCGTGAAGCGTTTGCGCGCTGCGAGGCTGTCGCCGGCCCTGGTGTTGTTCTTCTTTGTGCCCCTGGTCAACCTCCTCTTTTTCCTCCTCCTCGGTCTGCTGCCGAGCCGTCGCGCACCGGCCCCACCGGAGTGGGACCAAAGTCCTGCCACCGCGGGTTTCCCGCAAGGAAACGAGCGCTTCGCGCGAGTCTACGAGGACTATCAGCACAGCGAAAGCTGGCGTCGCTTGCTCTCGGCCCACGAGCGCATCACGGGCGGCAGCGCCTGGGTCAGTGGGGCTGTGTCGCTGGGGATCAGCGTGCCGGTAATGGTGGCGTTCGTGGCCTTCAGCACGTCGGGCCTGGGCCATTATGGATGGGGACTGTTCGTCGGCGGGCCGTTCTGCCTGGGACTGGGATCGGTGGTGCTGTTCGGACTGGCCCGGCCGCGGAGCTTTGGCGCCTGCATGGCCGTCGCCGCGACCGCCTCCGCCCTTGTCGGCGTTGTCGTGTTGGCCATCGCCCTGGAGGGCGCCATTTGCCTCATCATGGCAGCGCCAATCGGCTTTTTCCTCACCTTCCTGGGCGCACTGGTCGGCTACGCCATTCAGGTTCGGCCCTGGAGCATGCACGAGAACCCGACGATCCTGATGTCGTTACTCTTCATTCTGCCCGCTCTGACGGCGGCCGAAGCCGCCGCGCCCGGAGGGCCGCCGCTGCGCGAAGTGCGTTCCGAGGTGGACATCGACGCGCCGCCCGGTCTCGTCTGGCGGCAGGTGATCGCCTTCCCCGATTTGCCCCCGGCGGACGAATGGCTGTTTCGCGCCGGCGTCGCCTGTCCGCTGCGCGCGGAGATCCACGGTCGAGGCCCCGGCGCGGTGCGTCACTGCATCTTTTCCACCGGGGCGTTCGTCGAGCCGATTGAGGTGTGGGACGAGCCGCGCTTGCTGCGCTTCGCCGTGACCGAGCAGCCCGAACCGATGCGCGAGTGGAGTCCGTTCGACATCCATCCGCCGCACCTGGATCATTACCTCGTCAGCCGCCGCGGCCAGTTCCGTCTGACCGCTCTGCCGGATGGCCGGACGCGCCTGGAAGGCACCACCTGGTACAGCAATCGCATGTGGCCGGCCGCCTACTGGCAACTGTGGTCAGACGCCATCATTCATCGCATCCATCTGCGCGTCCTGCGGCATATCCAGGGATTGGCGGAAGCGCGCAAGGCGGAGTTGAGAGAGGGAGATAGGTCAGAGTGAGTACGGAGTCTTATTTCGCCACCTGTGGGCGCGGCATCGAGCCGGTGCTGGCCGAGGAGCTGCGCGGCCTGGGGGCAACGCGCGTCGAGCCGGGTCGCGGAGGCGTCCACTTCGGCGGCGATCTCGCTCTGCTGTACCAGGCCAATCTCTGGTTGCGCACTGCCATCCGCGTGCTTCGGCCCATCCTCGAAGTGAAAGTGACCTCGCCCGATGAACTCTACGATGCCGTCCGCTCGCTCGATTGGTCGCACTTTCTGACGCCGGAGCACACGCTGGCCGTGGATTGCAACGTCCGCGATTCGCACATCACGCACTCGAAGTACGCCGCCCTGCGCGTCAAGGACGCCATCTGCGATCAGTTCGTCGAACGCTGCGGCAAACGACCGAGCGTCGATGTGGACGAGCCGATGGTCGGCCTCAACCTGCACATTTACCGCGATCAGGGGGTGTTGAGCCTCGATAGTTCCGGCGAATCGCTGCACAAGCGCGGCTATCGTCCGATTCAGACGCGCGCTCCGCTCAACGAAGCGTTGGCGGCGGCGCTGGTGCTTCTGACCGGCTGGCGCGGCGAACGGCCGTTCGCCGATCCGTTGTGCGGCTCCGGGACGCTGGCCATCGAAGCGGCGTGGCTCGCCCTGCAACGCCCACCCGGTCTGACGCGCAAGCGTTTCGGTTTCCAGGGCTGGATGGATTTCGACGTGGAGCTGTGGACATCGCTGCGCGACGAGGCGCGGCGCGGCGTCGGCCGGACGCTGCCGGCGCCGATCCTCGCTTCCGACGTGCGCGGCGACGCCGTGTCGTTCGCCATCAACAACGCCCGCGCCGCCGGCATCGGCCATCTACTGCGCTTCGACAAGCGCGACGTGGCCGACTTTCAGCCGCCCGACGGACCGCCCGGCATCATTCTGTGCAACCCGCCCTACGGCGAACGCATCGGCGAGGAAAAAGACCTGTATGGGCTGTATCGTTTGCTCGGCGAAGTGTTCGCCCGGCGCTGCGTCGGCTGGACGGCCTACGTGTTCACGGGCAATCCGCGCCTGGCGAATGCCATCGGCTTGACAGCGGCAGCGGAGATACCGCTGTTCAACGGGAAAATCCCGTGCCGGCTGCTGAAGTTTGAGCCGGATTAACGAGCACACGCTTCCGAATACGCCGGGAGGTTCCGATAAGTCTCTCTATAATAACGACAAAGGCTCCCTGCTCGAACCGAAGGAGAAACTCTCATGCAAACCAGCATCCCCCCCTCCATTAAGGAACGTCAAAGTCTTCATTCGGGAGTGCTGTGCGCGAACGAGATCCTGGAAGACGAGTTGGGGCCGTCCGCTGGACCCGTTGCGGCAGACTGGAGCTTGGATCAGGACGAACGGGGACGTCCCGTACTCACCCTCCGACTTACCGATGTCAATGATTCCGCAACGGGGCGGTTCAGCCCCGAGGAACTGGCGAACCCCTCTCACTTGGGTATTCGTCTCGTTCGGCTCTGGGGAGATCTGCTGCAAGAGCGCTTACGCAAGCAGGTCCAAAAACTGCATCAACTGCTCCAGCAGGATGATGAGGGTTAACCGTGGCCAAGTCACAAGGAGATCTCCTCCGCGAGCTTTCGGATACGGTCGCAACTCTGGTCGAACGAGTGCATAACGCACGCGCGGAGATCGTGCGCGTCGATACGGCCCATACAAAGACAGCCGAAACCTTGGCTGAGGTCTCGAAACAGGCGGCGGTCATGGCGGAACGGCTGGGAGAATTGAAGAAAAACCTGGAGGAGTCCAGCCGGAGGCGGTGGCTGATCGTGGCAGCACTCGTCGGAAGCCTGCTCACCTTTCTGGGGAATTTGGTGCTCTTGTTCTGGCGGCGATAATACGTCTTCCGAAACCATCATCGACACGGGCAATCCGCGCCTGGCGAATGCCATCGGCTTGGTGCCGACGGCCGAGATACCGCTGTTCAACGGCAAGATCCCTTGCCGGCTGCTGAAGTTCGACATCGACTGAAATCGAGGCGGCACTTGAAGGATTTCAAGGCAGCGGCGGAGTAAGAATTCGCACAAGAAACGGTGGTGGTTCGCTGTCCGAGCCTGAGGCGAAGCGAAGAGCAGTCTTCTTCCTCGCTTACGCTTCAGGCTCGGACCTCATTCACCGGGAGGTTGCCTCCTGCGGCGCTCGCAGCGAAAGCGAACGGGTGAGCGGCTCAGCTGCCTGCGGGGGGATCGACCTGGGTGACGGTCACGGAGGTGGGACCATCGGTCTCCTCCATGCCATCGGGGATCGTGTCAAAGTGATCGCCAATCGACCCCGCTGTCACCACCGTGAAGCTATCCCCCACCGCCGGCGTGTAACCCAGCAGGATAAGGTTGCCCGACAACTGCGCGTTGCCGGTGACCGCCAGCAACGCGGGTGCGCCAAAGCCTCCGCCCACCGCCAGGGCCAGAGTGCCCATCGACGTTTGCTGGTACGAACCCAGCCCCGTCGTGCTGCTGCTCAGGTCCAACTGCAACCGGCCGGAGTTGATCACTTCGCCTCCGCCCGTCAGGGTACTGAAAAGGTTCACCTCCAGGTTGCCGTTGATCGAGTCGACCACGCCGGCGGGCACGGTCAGGGTGGCGGTCGAACTGCCGTCCTGCGCTGCCGACCTCTAGAAATCCGGGGGCGGCCTGTTCCGAGAAGCCGTTCACCGAGGTGAAGGTGCCCAGCAGCGTCAGGTTGCCCAGCAACTGGAACACGCCGTCCAGCGTATCCGTCGGCGATCCCGGCGCCGTGGTGCTCAGCGTGAGGGCGGCACCGCTGTCCACGTCCAGGTTGCCCTCGTTGGTGAATGGGGCGCGATGACGGTGGGGGCGCTGGGCGACGCCGTTGCCTTGATGGTGCCCAACGGCGAATTGATCAGCGAGGAGGCGGGGTCGCCGGCGATGGACGGCAGGGACATTTCCAGGGTGCCGGTCGCGTTGACGAGCGAGCCGGAACCCATGCCGGGGACACCCACGGTCAGGGTGCCGCTGCCGTCCAGCTGGCTGAACGCCGACTCGTTGGTCAGGGTGCCGGCCAGGGCCTTGGGATTGGGACCGCTGGCGAGGAGTTCGCCGGAGGAACCGATGGTCGTGCCGCCGCCCAGGGCGATGGTGCCGTTTTGCCAGCTGAGGATGGCGTTCTCGTTGAGGCTGCCCGCGCCGGAGAGGCCGCCGCCGGTGGTGGCAGGTGCCGACCTGCAGGGTCTCCGAATTGTCGTCGAGGGAGCCGGCCACGGTGACAGCCCCGGCAATGATGATGGTTCCGAGGCCGGGTCCGAAGGTGGCGCCGGCGAGGAGCGTGTTGGGGGCAGCGGCGGCGCCGCCGGTGAACGTGAAGGTGGAGTCGGGTCCGGCGTCGAGGTTGCCGTTGAGGTCGCCGGGGCCGATGACAGCGCCGCCGGCGAAGATGACGTTGGTGCCGCCGCTGGTGGTGTTGGCGTTGATGATGCCGGGGTCGATGACCGGGCCGCCGAAGTAGTTCGATCCGGGAACCGGAGAGAGAGGCATCGCCGGTGGCGCGGAGGCTGGTGGGTTGCTGTCGATCTTGAGCTCGGTGCCGGACGCGACGGTGAGGCTGCCCCCGGGAAAGACGATGCTGTTGATTTCAGCGGCTGTCCCGGAGAGAGTGATAGCGAAGCCGAAAGGGTTGCCCACGTCGTCGGATGGTCCGGGCAAGGCCAGTGTCGCTCCCACTCCACCGCCGGCAAGCGCAATGCCCCAATTGCCGGGAGTGTTCCAGCCACCGCCACCTACGGCGTTCGTGAAGACGAACGGACTCAGAAGCGTACGATCTTCCAGGATTTCCACCGCAAGAGGAGCAGAGCGGGGCTGGCGTCGGATGGGCCTCCGTTGCACGGGCGGGGCGGACTTACGGAACAAACGCGGCAGATAAGACCACATGACAGACCTCCTTTGTTGAGTACAGGGCGATACAACTCCCCTTGAGGGACGGTTTCTCCGGGTTCGCACGGAACGTGAGATCCTGCGCGACGCAGAGAATGTCCGCGACCATCAATTCATTCAGGGATTCAGGGGTGCCTGCTCTCGCTCGGCGTGGTTACACTTCGTTCGAGGCTCTTGCTTCGGCTGGGGGTAGCCTGCCGGTCAAGCGGGAACTTATCTCGCGGGCGCAGTCGGGCTATGCCTTCGTTCAATTCCTTCGCCGTGAAGGGTAATTTCGCGGTCAAATCCTTCATGGGATGCGAGCGTTTGAGGAACAACAGGGCGAACGATGTGCATAGCATCGCTTTATAAGTTGCATTCGGTATTCTTTTCTCCACTGGAGCGTCAGGCCACCATCCGCTCTTTTTTTGATTGGTGACGAGAACTTCCGCTCCCCAGCGATACCAGTCCTTGCCGCCGATGTCCGGCAGGGCGAACAGCATCGCCGCACGCTCCAGCGACCACAGGAAATACAACTCCTCCAGTTCCTTTCGCTTGTTCATGTCGCCGCTCGGTTCACCGATCCGCCGTGACAGGGCGGCCAACCCGCGCAGGACATGAACGTCTTTGCCGGTGTCGATCGGCGAGCCGGGCGTTGGCAATCGCAATCCGCGGCCGATGGCCAGCCCGATCAGACCGACGCAGATCATGGAACTCCTTGAGGTTCCGCGAAAATCTCGATCATCGTAACCCCAGAAACCTGACGGATAGAGTTGGAAACGCTCGAAGCGTTCGGTTGAGATTTCCAGGGCGGGTTCCACGGCCACATCATGCCGGCGCGCCGCCCATAAACCCAGTAGCGCGAACTGCGTGTTGGAATTATCCGTTCGGCCATCCAAGATGACTGTAGATGGCGCGCTGGCAAAGGCGGCGGGAGTGAATGGCGGTTCCTGCCAGGGCAAGCGCCTCGCCTCTTGGAAGACGGTCAGACCTTGCAACGTCGGCGGTATCTCCAGACCATCCAACGCTTGACATCTCGTCCTCTTGCCGCCCTTCCTCCGCTTGTTCAGTTCCGCCAGACCATTCAGCAAGTCCAGCGCATTTTTGTCGTTGAGGACAGGGCAGCGATAGGACCACCCGCCCGTTCGATGCTGCCCCGCAATCAAGCGCAAGGCGCAGGTCTGAATCAGCACTTTGTCCTTGGGATCGCTGAGACGATCGAAGAATAGGATGGCCAACGCCAATTCATACGTATGACTGTTGAGGACAACCCTAGGGCGGAGAAACACGGCCGCCTTTTGGATGACCGGATCATCGGCCGGCACGCCCGCTTCTAGCAAGGCGTATGCCGGCAACGCGCATTGGCCGACCTGATACAGGTTAATGTCGTACATCTTGAATCCGAAGTCGCCCTCCTTGGTCTGCACACTTTTGAGGAAGGCCACGCCCTTATCAATGGCCTGATCGACCTTGGCCTGCTCCTCCTTCGACAGCGGCTTGGGATCGGCGTAGGCGCGTGCGTCAAGCCCAAGCAGAACCACACAGGCGAGAAAGACGGCACGATACCCTACCTGGATGATCTCCGTTGTAGACATGACACCCTCTCGGTGTGGGTTTTCAGATGCAATAACACCACGATTGTTCTGCCGATGGTTCCTCCGCTGGCAGAGGCAGCGGCGGAGGATCGAGTTGGCAGTCGGGGCGTGCATCGCCGACCGTCAGCCACACGAACGGACCTTCCATCGTGGCCCACAACGGTCCCTCGATCCCCTCCTTCGTGCCAAGAAGGTCTGCGCCATCGTAATAGGTGAACGGACCTTCCCCCTCTCGATCCTGCGGCCCGAAATCGATCCGTCCTCCACAGCGGATCAGCCTCAGCTTACGGCGCAGCACGATCAGCAGTCCTCGCATGGACAGTCCCTCCTCAAACTCCGCCGGTCTCTATCCCAGAGCAGCAGAAGCCACGGGTAGAAGGTTCCAGCGAGTAAGCCCGATGATGGCCCTCTATCTATATCAATCCCTTTTTCGCGGCAAATCCCTCACGAAAATCGAAATTTTTTCCGTTTTTTTCTGAATGCTCATAACTTCACATGATGACGGAAGATACGCCACGCCGCCCACACGAGCCTCAGCGAATGGGGGCCGCATACCCTCTTGCCGGTCCTTTTTTATCCAGTAAGCTCCATCCTGCATGATGCGAGGGCGTCTCGCCGCCCTTCTTCTTTTCGCTCAGCACCATCGTCCGTTCGCCCGCCAAGGAACGCTACGGTTTCGTTCATTCTTCTCACTCGCAACGATTCGTTGAGGCTCCCATGGTCAACGAAGACACTCCCTCTCCGCGCAAGGATACCTATTTCGTGAGCTTGCTACAGCGAATGACTGACGGCGATGAACGCGCCGCCGAGGAATTCGTTCAGCACTACGCCCCCCTCCTCCGCATGGTCATCAAGAAGCGCCTGCAGCTCGGTCGGCCTATCGGTTTCGTCTACGACGTGGGTGATGGGGTGCAGGACTCCTTCAAATCGTTCTGGCGCATTGTCGTCGAAGGACTGCTCCCCGAGGACCTGGACAATGACGCGAAACTGACCGCGTACCTCAAGCAATTGGCGCGGTTCAAGGCGGCCAAGGCGTGTCGTGCCTACACGGGCACGGCCAAGCGCGACGTGCGCCGTCACAAATCGCTGGACGATGGAGATCCCAAAGTGGCCGCCCTGATAGACCCATCTCCCGATCCGGCGGAGATGACCGAAAAACACGAGCTGTTGAAACGAGCGCTGGCTTCACTGTCTTTCCAAGAGCGGCTCGCCCTCCACCTGCATTCCCAGCGACGGCCCTTTCGGGAAATCGCCGAGGAACTCGATTGCAGCGAGGAGACCGCGCGACGAACCGTTTTCCGACTCCTTCTCCGCTTATCGGATGTGTCTCGAGATCACGAATACGCGACGTGACGTTGTCAGTGCGGCGTAGTCTGTCTCCCTTCAGGGGCTGTCAGCCGAGCGCGGATGTCCTCGGAGATCTCAATCGACTCCATTTCGTGAGCGCCCGGACGCATCCGGCAGCACACGGCACTGATCCGCCCTTTCGCCACCGGCCTGCCCTCGTGCGTGAACTCGAACGAGTACGTCACCGATTTGCGACCGACGCGCTCGACGCGCACGGCAATTTCCACCACATCGTCGAAGCGCACCGGACGCAGAAAATCGCAACTTGCCGACACACGCGGGAAACTGATCGGGTGTTCGCTCCCCATCATCACTACGGAGAGGCCACGCGAACGAAGATATGCCACCTCGGCGAACTCCATATAACGAAAATAATTACTGAAGTGAATGATGCCGGCCATGTCGGTGTCGGCGAAATCGACGCGGCGGCTGACGCGAAACGGCGCGGACATGACAGACACCTCCCTGCTTCAACGTACATATTGGCCATAGATCGCCGCCGTCTCCGCGGCCATGCGGTCGGCATGGAAGCGAGCGTGGACCGCCTCCTTGCCCTTGCGGCCTAGCTCGTCGCGGTGGGCGCGATTGTCGAACAACAGCCGCAAGGCGCGGGCCAGGTCGGCCGGATCGTCCGGGTTGACGAGCAGTCCGCCGCCGGTCGCCTCGATCAACTCCGGGAACGAACCGTGGCGCGGCTGCACCACCGGCACACCGTTGGCCAGCGCCTCCAGCACGTACAGTCCCTTCGGCTCGCGGTACGTCGTCGGCACCGATAGCACGTCGATGCCGTGGAAGAAACGCACCTTGCTCTCGTGGTCCGGCGACTCGACGTGGAGGAAGTGATCGCCCAGGCCGTGCTCCTTCATCTTGCGGTGGATGTCCTCGAAGTAGGCCCGGTTGTTGGCGCCGAGCCAGCCGGAGATGTGCAGGCGGCAGTCGTCCATACCGGGCGTCTGCCGCAAGAGATGGAATGCCTCGGCCAGAACGTGCAGTCCTTTTTCCGGACAAATGCGGGCGAAATAGCCGATCGTGAACGGCCGGGGCTGCTCCGGCCGTGGCCCGCCGTGGCCGGCGAGGTTGAGTCCGGGATGAACGACATGGATGCGCGCGCGCGGGATGGCGAAATACTCGGCCATGAAGTCGGCGTAGTAAGCCGACGTGGCGAGGAAGCCGTCGATCTCGCGGCAGTGGACGCGGACCAGGGCCAGCGATCGGCTGCGGTGCGAGGGCGGCAGCGATTCGAGAAAAATGTCGTCGCCTTGCAGCGAACACAGCACCGGCACGCGGAGTTGCCGCTTCAGCTCGTGGACCATGCCCGACAGCAGCGCGTTGGTGAGGTTGACGATCTCCGGCTTGACCTCTTCCGCCAGCCAGCTCGACGAGCTTGGCGACTTCCTTTCTTCTGATGGCCGTGCTCGCCTTCGAGCATGGAGATGGTCAGGTCGCCGAGGTCGTCCGCCTGCGTCTTGACGGCGAAGCGCGACACCCAGCGCAACAGCGGCCGGGCGTCGAGCAGGCGGTCGAGGAACCAGGGCGTGTGGCGGAACAGGCCGAGCTTCTGCTGCAGATAGACGTTGATGCCGCCGAAGAAGACGCGCTGCTGCGCTGACGTCCGGCTCATCGGTGCGGATGGGCGTGTAGGTGGGGATGAGCAGCGCATCGTGTCCCTGGCGGACGAGGGCGGCCACCAGGGTGTTGTCGTGCATGCAGCTGCCGCAGAACATGCCGGCGGCGCCTGCGGTGATGTAGGCGATGCGCATGGCCAATCCACTGCGCCGGCCCTCAAACGGCGACCTTCTCGGGCACGGCTCGGGGAGGAAGAAGGACAGCAAGAAGCCCGCCAGAAGGACGAATCCGACGACCGCCGCCGCGGCATAGGCCATGTCCGTGGCCTCCTGTACCGGCGTGGGTTTGCCGCCGCCCCGCGCCAGCAGGGCCGCCAGCTCATTCGTCACGAGGGCGAACGAGGTGCCGAGGACGCGGCCGCCGAGGTTGGCGGCGCAGCTCTCGCCGGTGCCGCGGAGGTGAACCGGGTAGACCGTCGGCAGGTAGTTGCCCCAGAAACTGAACTGGGCCACGGTCAGCAGACCCACGAGGAAGATGCCGGCGTGGAACCAGGTGACCTGCATCGCCTTGCCACCGAGGTTCAATGAGAACAATTCCCGATTGTGGAGTACGCCGTAGCCGAACACCAGCGGCGCGATCAGAAGGCAGGGCACCAGGAAAAGGCGCAGCAGGTTGCGGCGGCTGACGATGTACACGGCCAGGAGGGCCAGCAAGAAGCGGCCGAGGAGGCCGCCAACCTCCTGGAACGTCCCATAGAGACCGGTCATATCGCGCGAGATCGCCGTCTTCGCCTTCTGGGCCGCCTTGGGGTCGTTGTCGCTCACTTTCTCGGCCTGCGCCTGGTAGGTCGGCATCGCCTCGATCATGTACTGCACCTGCTGGATACCGCCGAAGGCCACGCCGTAGCTGCAGGCGAACATCAGGGTCGTCACGATCGTGGTCCGCCTTAGTGCCGGCGAGAACAACTCCGCCACGCTGGGCCGCTTCAGGGTCCCTTCCGCCTTCCGCCGCGCCCACACCGGCGACTCCGGCATGAACGGCCGAATCAGCAGGAGCGGGATGGCGGGGATCACGCCGGAGAGCAGCGTGTACCGCCATGTGGCGTGGCCGTTGGCCACCGTGCCGAGCGTGCCGGCGAGGAACTCGGGCATCCGCAAGGCCGGCAGCTGCGAAGCGTACTGGTTCAAGAGCAGATAGACGCCCGCGACGGTCATGCCGCCGAAGGACGAGAACGCCTGCGTGTAGCCGAGCACCCGTTCGCGCTGCTCCGCCTGCGGAAAAAGCTCCGCCAGCCAGGCGATGGCCGCCACGAACTCCACGCACACGCCGATCAGGGTCAGGCAGCGGAGGACCAGGAACAGCGGCAGCGACGTCGAGAAACCGGAGGCAAAGGTAGCGAGGGCGTAGAGGAGGATGCTGAACGTCAAGACGCGGCGACGGCCGAGAAGGTCGGTCAAGTAGCCGCCCACCAGGCCGACCGCCCCGCCGACCATCATCGGCACCCAAAAGAGCAACCCTTTCCAGTGTCCCCGGGTGGCCGCATCGGCGTTGGGCAGCAACTCGACGAGCAATTCCCGGCCGATGTACTGCATGACCAGCAGAACGTAGATGTCGAAGCCAAAGCCGATGGCCGCCATCACGAGGATGAGCCAGTGGGTCAAAGTCAGGCGTTGGCGGGCTGCGCCGAAAGATACAGACACGAGAATCTCCTGATGCCGCCGCGGCACAAGCCGGCAGGCGGAACACGATGTCATTCCGGCCGCACGATCTCCAGCAATTCCACCGCCGGTTGTTCGTCGCAGTGAATCAGGGCGAAACGGCCATACGTCGGTCGCGGGCCGTCGAGGCCGAACCACTCGATCATGGCCGGGCCGGGTATCACGCGCAGGAAGGCGGTCGGCTCGATGCGCCGCAGTACGTTGGCGTTAATCAAGACCCGGCCCAGCGGCGTTTGCCCGGCGAGGATCTGCTGACGAACCTCCTCGCTGCAATAGCGGAAATTGACGCGCATCAGGCCGAACATCACCACGCGGCCGCTTCCCTGGAGTGCCAGCAGGATTTTGCGCGAGTAGGAATCGCCGGCGACCCGGTACTCCAAAACCCGGACATCGACCACCTCGCCGTGGTGGGCTTCGACGGTCACGGTCATGTGGTGCTCGTGGACGAGCAGACGGTCGTAGGGAGGCGGAACTCGGCCTGGCGGCACGAGTTCGCCCCGAGTCATGTAGTCGGCTGGCGGAAACAGGGCGAACAGACCTTGGACGTCGGTGCCGGTCGCATCGGGTGAGAAGTTCATAAGGTTAATTGTAGCAGCGGCGGGGCTGCTGGCTCCGCAGCCGGCGGATTGACGGTCGAGGACGCTATCGACCAGGTAATAGAGCAGCTCGCGCAGTTCGGTCGGCTCGATGTCGTCGGCGACGGCCTCGGCGCGAGCGCGATACTTCTCGACGAGCTTCTCGGCCTTGTCGAAGACCTGCGCCTTCGTGAACAACTGCCGCACTCGTTCGACGGGTGGCCGCGGCGGCGTCCTTGTCCGGGCCACGACGCAGCAGCGCCAGCAATTCCGCGCGGTCGGCCGGCGCGCGAGCCTTCCAGGGCCAGCGCCAGCAGCAGCGTCGGCCGGGCCGCCAGCACGTCCTGGCC
Source organism: uncultured Planctomycetota bacterium (assembly GCA_963849325.1). Classification (GTDB taxonomy): domain Bacteria; phylum Planctomycetota; class Planctomycetia; order Gemmatales; family Gemmataceae; genus JAJPHU01. The sequence goes on from CAWKHF010000002.1 coordinate 652,658, forward strand.
GGCGATCAGCTTGTTGTCGCTGTCGCCGTCCCAGTCCTTGAGGTCGTTGAGGATCTGGAAGGCGACGCCGAGGTGCTTGCTGAAGTCGGCGACGGCCTTTTCGTAGGCGTCGGCCGGCCCGGCCAGGCGCAGGCCGGCGTACAGGGCCGCCTCGAACGCCGGGGCCGTCTTGAGGGCGTAAATCTTCAGGGCGTCCAGGGCGGTCAGCGTCTTGTCGCCGGCGTCGCGCCAGAGCAGTTCGGCCCCCTGGCCCTCGGACAGTTTCAGGTGGGCGTCGGACAAGCGGTTGAGGATGTCGGCGGCGCAGTCGCCGCCCAGTTCCTTGCGCTCGCGGCCGACCAGGCGATAGCCCAGGCCGAGCAGGTAATCGCCGACGTTGATGGCGGTGCCGACGCCGTACTGGCGGTGCAGCGTGTCCGGCCGTAGCGGAAGGTGTCGTCGTCCTCGATGTCGTCGTGGACGAGCGACGCCTTGTGAAACGCCTCGATGGCCAGGGCGGTGCGCCGCACGCTGTCGGGCAGGTCACAGCCCTCGGCCGAGAGCGTGCCGGGCGCGCCCTTGAGGGCGTCGTAGGCGGCGAGCGTGATGAACGGCCGCGAACGCTTGCCGCCCTGGCCCAGCCAGTCGTAGGCGATGGTTTCGTGCTGCGCCAGAGGGTCGGATCGTAGCCGTAACGCGAGGGAAGAAGTTCTGCCCTCGCTTACGCTGCGGCTCGACGAGTTGGGTGCCGCCAGCGGGTGAAGAGCGCGACCGCGGCGCCAGCCGGCTCAACTCCGGCTCCTCGCAAATCTGATGCGCCGGCCGCAGCAGATGAACGTAGGTCTTCGTCTCGCTTGGCCGGCGGCGGCGTCTTGCAGGTCGATCAGCTCGGACACCCAGTCGTCATCGACCGACGTGCTCGGCAGTTGCTCGACAGCAGCGGCGCGGCCACGCAGGGGATGCCGGCCAGCAGAATCTTGTCGATCGCCTTTTCCAGCACGTTCAGGCAGGCGACGCCGACGATGGCATCGACGTGGCCGCTGACGATGATCTTGAGGACGATGGGCGTGCCTTCGGAGACGAGCACCTTGTAGCCGAGGTCCTCGGCCTTGGTCTTGAAGTCGGCGACGGAGCAGGCGCCGCACTTGCGGCAATCGAGGCCGAACTCGTCGTAGTCGGCGGGGCAGCCCTCGGCGTGCTTGAGGCAGTGCGGCAACAGCAGCAGGCGGCGCTTGAAATCGATGGCCTGCACCTGCTCGCGCCAGAACTCGTTGGTGATGCAGACCATCGCGAAGCCGAGGTACTGCTCGCCCAGGTCCATGCCGCGCAGCAGATCCTCGCCCATCTTCTGCAGGTCCGGCTTGGTCAGCGGCCGGGCGCGGTCGAGCGTCTGGCCGAGGCGGGCGGCCTCGGCGCGGACGCGGTCGCGCAGCTCGCGCGTCTCCGGGACGACCTTGAGGTGGGCGGTGCTGGGACGTTTGTCTTTCTTCTCGGCCTTGGGTTCGGCAGCGGTGGCCACGGTGGAGTCCTCAGGATGGCCGTTCCGGGTGGGTCAACAGGTCGCGGTGGGAGAGTTTCTTGCGGGCGCGTCCCAGGGCGGCGACGGAGAAGATTATCGGATAGAGCTTCTCGAAATACCACAGTTTGGCGAAGTAAAACCCGATGGGCGTGGGGTCGTACAGGCCGCCGGCCTCTACCCGCTGGACGAGCCAGGCCAGGCCGTTATTCACGGCCGCCTCCGCGTCGGGCCCGGCGTCGAGCAGCACTTCGACGGCCAGGGCCGTTTCCTCGATGCTGGACGGCGTGTCCGCGGCCCCGCCCCAGCCGCCGTCGGCGTTCTGTGCGGCCAGCAGCCAGGCGACGCCGCGGCGGGCCGGCTCGTCCGTTCATCCTATCGAGGTCGCGGTAAGCGGCCAGCACGCGGGCGGTGCCGTAGGTGGGGTTCTCGTCGTCGGGGGCGTGCTGGTTGCCGAACCAGAGGGGCAGCCAGGAGCCGTCGGGGCGCTGAGTGTCGGCGAGATAATCCAACCCCCACTCCATCGCCACGACGTCGGCAGGCCGCTTCGCGATTAAGTGTCCAGAATGTTTGGTAGAGCTTGCCGTTGGTTCTTCTATGCCAGGCCATGACGGCCCGCAGAGCGTGAGCGGTCAGGTCGCTGCCGCTGCGGTCAAAAGGCAGATGCCCCCAGCCACGGCAGAAGGTGGGCCAACCGCCGTCGCCATTTTGCAGAGCCGAGCAACCAGTCCAGCCCTCTCTTGACCGCACGGAAGTTTTCCTCTCCCCAACCCGTGTGTTGAAGGGCCAGCAGAGCACCCGGCGTGTCGTCCGCATCCGGCACGCCGCCCGGCAGGTCGGTCCAGGCCCAGCCGCCGGGGTCGGCCCCCGTGTAGGGATGCCGCTCCTTGTATTGCTGCCCCAGCAGCCAGTCGCGCACTTCGTCGCCTTTGTCCAGCGTGTCCAGGTCGCCGGCCGCCGCCAGGGCGTTGACCGACAGCGTCGTCACCCAGGTCGCCAGGTTGGTGTCGATCGGCCAGCTGCCGTCGGGCCGCACCGACTTCACCAGGAACTCGACGCCCTTGCTGACGACCGGATGGTCGGCCCGGCCGATGCTCGCCAGGCCCAGCGTGACGAAGCTGGTCAGCGGCGTCGCTTCGAGGAAGCCGCCGCTGGACGGCTGGATGTTCTGCAGCACGCGCAGGCTCTTGCCGATGGCCAGCCGGCGCACCAAGCGCAGCCAGCGGGATTCCGCGGCGGCCGATGGTGATAGACCGCCTGCCCGATGGCGATGAGGGCCGGCAGGGCGTAGCTGACGACGGGCAGGCGCAGGAAGCGAAACCACGACTGCGGAAAGCACGCCAGCTCGAACGGCAGCGACGGCACCTCGCTCCAGGACACCAGGCCGGCCAGGGCGCTGGTCATCAGGATCGGCACCGAGAAGGTGCGGTCCTTGCCGTAGCGGGCGCGGACCGCCTCGGCCAACTCCTCCGGCGTCTGCGCCGTAGCGCGCGTGCAGCCAGTCGCTCGGCTGCGCCGCAAGGCTGGCGGTCGTAGGTCGCGGCCGTTCCGGCGAGGTGGAAGGCGGCGCGGCAGAGCATGGTCGTCGAGATGTTGCTGAAGCTCTTGACCGTGTCGCCCCAGCCGCCGTCGGCGTTCTGATGCGCCGCGAGCCAGGCGAGGCCGCCGGCGATGAGCGGATCGAACGATCCGTGCGCGGCGGTCGCTTTCTGGACCAGGGCGAGGGCGCTGACGGCGGTGGCGGTGGAGAGGGCGGAGGTGGACAGTTCGCCGACCCAGTGGCCTTCCGGAGTGCGTTCGGCGAGCAGGGCGGCGAGGGCGGTTTGGAAGGCCGAATCCAACTGTTCAACCGGCGTTGTCATCGTGCGATTTATCCTGCTGTTTCTCTTCCAGTGCGGCCCGAAGCAGGGGTAATACAGCCTTATCTTTGGGGCGCCCCGCCGCCTCTTTGGTGGCTATCAAGTGGGACAGAGACAGCAGCTTTACGGGGTACGAATCGACGAGGATCTCCTTGGTGTCATCGATTACTTGCTCATACCCACCGATCGCGCTCATGACGCCCAACAGGTCCAGGGACTCTGTGCCGATTACCAAGGTGAAATTGCTTCCCAGCTGCAAGGCGCGTTCATCGAAGGTAAAAGGAAGATCGGGTGGTAAACCTCGGAGACGCGGTTGGAGTGGAGCTAGAACTTGGGCCAGCCGAGCGATGTTTCCAGGTGTTCGGCGGTAGCAAATGTCCAGATCCAGCGTCGCGACTTGAGCTCCTTGCAAGATGGCACTAACTCCGCCAACTATCACGAACTCAACCTGCCCTTACGCCAGTCTAACGATCATGTCTTTCGCGAAAGGCCACATCGTCGCGTGCCTCCCGAAGAAACTGCCTCCATCCCTCATGTCGCTCCAACAATTCGTCCGGCGTCATGGCGCGAGCCTGGGCTATCTGAGTGTAATCGACATCCCCTTGATGGCCGAGGTCGAAACCGTAAGGCTGGGTGACTCCCGGCGTAAAAGGGAGTTCGCGCGGATACCACAGGCAAGCGAGAACATCCTCCGGCGTCAAACCTTCGTATTCCGCACAAAGATCCGCCGCCGTCGCTCCGCGAGCACATCGCCCGCAGATGTATTCGACCGTGAGTCGCGTTCCTTTTATCACCGGCTTCCCCGCCATGATCGCGGGATTGACGGTGATGCGTTCCAGTAGTTGTTTGTCCGCCATATCGACTCCCTCAAATCTCCAGCTCATCCAGCGCATCCATCAGCTTGTCGAGGTCGTCCTTCGGCCCTTGCGGCTTGTCCGCCTGCCGCTTGGGGATGCCGACCGTCAGGCCGACCGCCTCGCCGGCCGTCGGCGACCAGTTCGCGGTCGCGCTCCTGCGCGGCCATCGCCAAGGCGTCGCCGCCGCCGAACAGCTTGCGTCAGGTCGATCTTCAAGCCGCTGATGTTGCCGACCGGGGCGCCGGCGATGGCCGGCGTCTTGTAATCGGGGAACATGATGGCCTGTTCGGGACAGACCCGGCTGCACGCCGGGCAGCCGCGCTTGCAGTTGTCCTGGTTCTCGACGACAAGACGGTCCAGCTTGTCCACGCCGTAGACGCCGAACAGGCAGAAATCGAGGCACTCCATGCAATTCGTGCAGCGGCTGTAGTCGATCACCGGATACCAGCGGCGCCCCGGCTGTTGCAGCAGTTGCTCGGAGGAAAATTCCGTCTGGGGTTTGGCCGGTTCCTCGTCGCGGAGATAGCGGCCCAGCTGCACGAGCGTCGGGTTGCCCTGAATCCAGGTTTTCAGCTGCGTCTCGCGCCGCTCGCGGCACTCCGCGGCGATGCGGCGAACTTCCTCGACGTAGACTCGTAGTCGCCGTGGTCGCGCAGGTCGAGAGCAGTAGATGTGGCGGTCGGGCACGTCGACGGCGCCGATGCCCTTGGGCGGCTCCGGTTCGCCGTCCTCCTCGTCCTCCTCGCCTCGGCCGGCGGCTTGATCTGGTTTTCGCCGTAGTGGCCCTTGATGCCGTCGCGGTCGAGCAGCCAGAAGGCGGCGCGCGGGAACATCCAGCGCCAGGACGACCATGTCGCCCTGGACCGACTCCAGGAACAGCCGGCCGGTGTGCTCGGCGTCCAGGTCGTACAGGTAGGGCACGATCGACACGTCCAGGCCCGGCTCCATGATGAGGGCGGCGGCGATGCTCTCCTCCAGGGCCCGCTTGGCGGGGTTCTTGCCCTGGGCCTGCGACAGGACGACGGTCAGGCGTTGGCGGCTCATGGTGTCAACTCAATCCTCGGTGTTGATCTTGCCCTTGATCAGACGCTGCGTCTTCTCCCAGTTGTCCGCCAGGAACTGATAGTATTCGTCCACGTCCCACAGACTCGTCGCCGGCGCAGTCCATCTCGAACAGCCAGCCGGCGCCGTAGCCGTCGACGTTGATGCCGGAGGGGTCTTGCAGCAACTCCGGGTTGAACGCGACGAGCGTGCCGGCCAGCGGGGCGAACAGGTCGGAGACGGCCTTGGACGTTTCGATGTGGCCGATCTGCTGCAGCAGCTTCGACGCGGTCGCCGGCGTTGACCTGCCAGTCGAGGAAGTACACGTCCTGCATCAGCCGGACGGCGTAGGACGTGAAGCCGAAGCGCAGCCGGCCGCCCTCACAGCGGCACCACATGTGATTGCGCGCGTAGCGCAGCCCGCCCGGCAGCACGGCGGGGAACTTGCCCATCAGGAAGGTCAGGTCGTCGGGCATGACTGCCACAAGTTCACCGCGAGACGCGAGACGCAGGAATGACAAGAGTACATCATTCGTTCCCTGCGCCTCGCGTCTCGCGGTGATCTCTTTCAGGTGTAGCGCGTGCTGCGGTACTGCGGCTCGAAGAACACCGGCAGCAGCCGATCCACCTGCAACAACCCCTCGCGCGTCAGCTCCACGCCGTCCGGCCGTGCGCGTCAGGAAGCCGCTCGCGCTTCCAGCTCGCTCGAAGCCGTCCGCGAAGCTCTCCAGGATATCCGCGCCGAACTTGTGGCGGAAGTAGGCCGGCTCCAGCCGGCCGGTTTTGAGCTGCAGGATCATCTCGCGGATCAGCCGCTGGCGCGGCGTCGACCGGCAGCGCCCGGCCCAGCGGCAGCTCGTCCCTGTCGCAGCATGCTCGACGTACTGCTCCCAGCGTATCGACGTTCTGGACGTGGACGCCGTGGACGTGGCCGAACGAGGCGACGCCGGTGCCGAACATGTCGGCCCCGTGCCACAGGCTGTCGCGGTAGACGAAGCGGCAGCGCTGCCGGTCCTTGACCAGCGTGTAGGCGCTGGAGACCTCGTAGCCCGCCGGCGATCATCTGTCGAAGGCGTAGTTGACCCAGGCCCGCTTGGTCGGCCAGTCGGCGATCGGCCATGGCCGGCTCGTCCTGGCCGATCACCTGCAGTTCCTGCGAGAAGACGCGTGTTGAACGGCAATTCCATCTGGTAGATGGTGACGCTGTCGGGCGCCAGGGCGAGCGTCTTGCGCACGCACTGTCTTCCAGTTGTCCCACGTCTCGCCGACCATGCCGGCGATCAGGTCGATGTTGATCTGCTCGAAGCCGAGGTCGCGCGCCCAGCCGTAGGCGCGGTAGATCTCCTCTTCGAGATGGGCCCGGCCGTTGAATTCGAGGATCTTCGGGTCGAAGTTCTCGACGCCGAGGCTGAGCCGGGTCACGCCGAGCTCGCGCAGCGCTTCGAGCTTGTGCTGCTGCAGCGTGCCCGGCTCGCACTCGAAGGTCACTTCCTCGGCGCCGTCCCACGGCAGGACTGCCTGCAGCCGCTCCATCAGGCCGCGCAGCTGCGCCGGCGCTGAGGTACGACGGCGTGCCGCCGCCGAAGTAGACGTAGTTGCAGCGGCCGGCCGCCGACGAGCGGGACGCGGCTGTACAGCTCGACTTCCTTGACCAGGGCGTCGAGGTAGGTTTCCACGTCGCGGGCGTTCTTGTCGGTGTAGACGCGGAAGTAGCAGAACTTGCAGCGCTTCCGGCAGAACGGGATGTGCAGGTACAGCCCCAGCGGCGTGCCGGGCTGCGGCGGCCGCGTCGAGGGCGGCGCGGGCGTCGGGCAGGTGGGCCGGCTTCCAGGCCGAGAACGGCGGATAGTTGGCGACGAAGTAGTTGCCCAATCCTGTAGACTCATCACAAGTCTTTGTCATATAAGCACTTCCGGCAACAGTGAAAAACGTTTGACACGGAATTGACACGGAATGGCACCTTGCCTACACTGTAGGCAGGTGGTTTTGGGGAACCGTAAGGTACAACAGCAAGCAGCGGAGAACCGAATCATGGCACGCAAGAGCCGGGTCCGTGGTGGTGGGAGGCGAGACAACAATGGTTCGTCACGCACAAGGGCAAGCAAGTCCCTCTTGGCAAGGATGAGGCGGAAGCTCGCCGTCAATGGCACTTCCTTGAAGCAAGTGCCCAAACGCATACGGCAGGTGACGGCAACCTCTTCGTTGCCCTTGCCGACAACTTCCTTGACTGGATCAAGCGGCACAAGAAACCGAAGACGTTCAGCGTCTATCGTATCCATTTGGAGGCGTTCGGCAAGGTGCATCCTACGGTCGCTGTCCACGAATTGAAACCTCATCATGTTGACGCTGTTGTCCAGCTTCATCCGACCTGGGGCAAGAGTACGATTCGTGGGTTCATGGTGGCTGTGAACACTTGCCTGAATTGGGCAGTTAAGCAAGGGTTCACGACACGGAACCCGCTCCATCGTCGTCTGACCATCCCCGCCATCGTCAGCCGTGGCGGTCAGAAGGATGTACCGATCCCGCCGGAGGACTACGCCGTGATGCTCGCCCATGCGAACCCGAACCTGAGAGACTTCATCATCGCTTGTCGCAATACTGGCACTCGCCCTGAGAACGTAGCAGCGGCGACAGCGAAGGACTACCACAAGGAAGCGGCTTGTTGGGTTCTCGGAACGCATAAGACGGATGAGGATGGTAGCAGTCTCGTCATCCACTTGAACCCGACGATGGTAGCTTTGACGGAGCGGTTGATTGCCAAGTACCCGGAGGGTCCGTTGTTCAGGAACAACCAAGGGAACCCCTGGCGGGATGAGGTATGGGGCAAGGCAATGGCGGGGTTGAAAAAGACGCTGGCGGCGAAGGGTATCAAGTTGAAGAGCCGGGGAATCATGTATGGTTTCAGGCACGGTGTAGCGACCGATCTACTTGAGGCGGGAGTACCAGAGGCGCACGTTGCCGCAATCCTGGGTCACAAGTCCACGGTGATGATCCACAAGCATTACAGCCATTTGACCAGTCGTCACGCTGCTTTGAAAGTACATCTTGAACATATCCAACCGACAGCGGGCGAAGTCACAACCGGAGATGCTTCAACCCCGCAATGACGGTTGTTGTCTGCCGTGGTAATCGCACAGACCCTCGCATACCTGGCGAGGGTTTTTCATTGGTACATGACGGAGCGGACGGGAACCGGCGACGTTCCTTGTACGCCGTCACGCTGGCGGCGTAAATCACTTTCTTCGCTCCGACCGTATGCCCGTCAAGTTCGCCAGCGTCAATCAGTTTGTAGACTCTGCGACGTGAACAGCCAAGTCGTTCAGCGGCTTGCAAAGTGGTCAGTAGTTCGTTCGTGGTGCCGTTCATGGTCCGGCACTTCTACGCCGTTTTGTTGACTGTCTCAAGTGAGGGTCATCCACTTTGTTTGGCAAAGCTATGGTCGGTCTGATTAGATAATCCACGGCGGCGACAATACAAACCATGAACAAAGGAACAGCGTGATAACAGCCGAAAAAGTGATTTCTGCATTCAAGACAAAGTACCCTGTCGTGAGGTATCAAGACTTCTATTTGGCGGGGAAAAACTACCTGAACATACGGAGCAAGTCCGAGGCGAGCTACCATCGGAAGACAAAGCGGTATGAGTTCGGTATGCCCAGACGGGATTATGACAGGTATCTCCGTATGGTCAAAGAAGGGCGACAGGTGTACTCTCTGATAATCGAGAGCAAGTCCGACACCTTGTACATTGCCAAGCTCTCAGACTTGGCGGCGTATGCTCGGATGTACGATGGTGACAAAGTGGACAAGGGCGGGAGCGTATTCCTGCCAAGAGACAGGTACAGGAAAGTGGAAGTCTGAAAAAGAAGATGCCCGGTTGTGTTCAGCAACCGGGCGGTGATTTGATTCACAGAAGCGGCGGCAACCATGAACCACGAAACAGCAATCTATGGTAGTATCCCAAATCAGCTTTTTCAACAGCAACCGGAGTGCGGTCGCAAGTTTGGTTACCGGCAACCGCATGGATGGACTACGCTACTCGGCTATTGGCGGGAGTCATCCAAGCTATGCCAGTTGATCGACTTGAACAGCCAGTTGCGGAAGCGGGACTACACCTGGGCGGTATCTCTGAATATCGAGCATGTACTTGACGTGGCGGAAGTCAAGCGAGTCTGGAAACATATCTGCCGTGAATTGCGTCGGCGAGATGTAGTGGCTCTTTGGCTTCGTGAACCTTCACCTGAGAACCACGTCAACTACCATCTCCTAATCGCCAGCGATCAGATGAAACTTGAATTGGCGGATGCCATTGACGCTAGTATCCCCGAAGGTATCAAGCACCACAAGCAGATTGACGCCATTCACGATGAATGGAGCCATGCCAGATACATCGTCAAGGCGAAGGTCAAGGCATACGTTGACGGCAAGTTTCTTCTCGACAAGTACAAGGACAAGCGGCTGTTGTTCGTCAAGAAAAGCGGTCTGCAAAAGTACGGCGTCATTGGTCCATTCTGGGTTCGTCCGGTAGGCGAGCTATGGCAGACCATCATCGCCAGAGAGAAGCGGATTGCTGACGGACTGGAATCGCCGGGGGTACGAGCGGAAGTGGAACACCTGTACGAGCTACTTGACGGCACGGTATCGAGACGACAGATAGAGCGGTCGCTGGGGTTCCACGGTGGCACCGTGGGGAAGGTCGCTACACTATAGGTGGTATGCAAAATTGGAACACAACCGAAGAGGTTGAGCAACCAGGAACAAGCGGGACAGCGGGAACCTCGCTACACCATAGGTAGTATGCCAAGACAGCGGTGACAGGTACATCAAGATCAGCGGTGACAAGTACCACTTCATCAAGATCAGCGGTGACAGGTACATCAAGATCAGCGGTGACAAGTACCACTTCATCAAGATCAGCGGTGACAGGTACATCAAGATCAGCGGTGACAGGTACATCAAGATCAGCGGTGACAGGTACATCAAGATCAGCGGTGACAGGTACATCAAGATCAGCGGTGACAGGTACATCAAGATCAGCGGTGACAGGTACATCAAGATCAGCGGCTTCTTTGGGTTGTTTCGTTTCGTGGACCGTGCCAGCCCGCTGTGTACGTTTTCGACAAATTGGAAGTGATTTCAGGCAAAGTACCCTGTATCTGACGTTATTAACGCCATAGGTCCGTGGTATCTCCCCATCATCTCCGATACTCCCTTGTCCCGATGATGCCATTCTGAACGCCTAGAATCGCTTCTGAGGCGGGTTGCGGTCCCCAAAGAGGGGATAGGGCTGTCTATCGAGCCGGAAAGCGACAGCGGAGCGACGGGGAGGGCGGCGAGTAGTACCTGGGTGACGGGGGGATAAGGGGAGCGAAAACATTGTCGCGCCGTTTCGCCTGACCGGCTTCAACTCCGTGTGCGCTATTAAGCAGCATTTTAATTGTTTCGGGGCGGAGAGATGTACCTGGCGGTCATGGTCCTGCCGGTCTCGGTCAAGGTGGTCGTGGTCGTGGTCAAGGCGGCGAGATGTACCTGGCGGTCATGGTCGGTCAGTGTTCGGGGGTCGATCCCGTTACGGGATTTCCCGCAACGGGCTGTATGGGTTCGTGGCGAGAATGCCCCCTCTGACGCCTCCCTGTCGCTTCCACGGTGACGGCGAGAACCGATCCGAGTATCGGGCTGTCTATCGAACCGGAAGCGGCGTAGGGGCGACGGGGAGGGCGGCGAGATGTACCTGGGAAACGGCGGCGAGCATCCGGTTGAAGGCGGCGGCGAGTAGTACCTGGCTATCGTGGTCGAGATCGTGGTCATGGTCGAGATGTCGAGATCGTGGTCATGGTCGAGATGTCGAGATCGTGGTCATGGTCGAGATGTCGAGATCGTGGTCATGGTCGAGATGTCGAGATCGTGGTCATGGTCGAGATGTCGAGATCGTGGTCATGGTCGAGATGTCGAGATCGTGGTCGAGATCGTGGAACCACAGCGGTTAGTTAGTGGAAAAGAAGTTGCCCGAACCTTGACACGGAATTGACACAGAACCCCCCGAAATGACACGGAATTGCACGGAAAACGGGGCGAGACAGGCGAACAGTACCATCCACAAAGACTGTATCTCTAGGACTTTACGGCGATGAAGACTTGTACACGGTTGACGACGAAGTAATTGCCGAGACCCGTCTTTTCTTGCGTGGCTTCGGTCATCGATGCACCCTGGATCGAGGCGGGGAGGCAGGTTGGCGAGACGGCGGATACCTTCTTCTATCGTACATCGCGGGCCCGGCGAAGCAAGTCGCCGATGCGCGGGACCAGCGGGAGACAGTCAACCCCTCTTCCCCCGATACGCCTCCGCTCCTTATTCTGACAGCATGCAACGCCCTCATCTGCTGTTCGTGACGGGGAAGCTGGCCGAGCCTTCGCTGCGGCACATGCTGGACGAGCTGGCGCCGCGCCGGCTTTGACTTCAGCGTGGCCGTGCTGCCGATCACGGTCGTCGCCCTGGCCACAACCCCCTGGATTGCGCCGCCATTTGACGGTCCCTTCGGAGATCGATCGCGTCATTCTCCCCGGTCTCTGTCAGGGAGAACTGGGGCCGGTGCGCGCGTTCGGCGTTCCCGTGGAGCGCGGCCCTGGCGACCTGCGCGACCTGCCGGACTTCTTCCGCACCTCCAGAGAGCCGTGCAGCGATTACGGATCTTACGACATCGCCATTCTCGCCGAGATCAATCACGCTCCCCGTCTGAACCGTCCGGACATCCTGCGCGAAGCCGTCGCTCTGCACGCCGACGGTGCCGACGTCATCGACATCGGCTGCGATCCGGGTTCGACGTGGGCGGGCGTCGCCGATACGGTTCGGGCGTTACGCGACGCGGGTCTGCGCGTCTCCATCGATAGTTTTGATCCGCGCGAGGTCGAGGCGGCGGTCGCCGCCGGGGCCGAACTGGTGCTGAGCGTCAACAGCAGCAATGTGTCCGCGGCTCGCTCGTGGGGCTGCGAGGTCGTCGTGCTGCCCGACGTGCTCGCCACGCTGGAAGGACTGGATGGCACCGTCGAGAAGCTACAATCCTGGGGGGTAAAGTTTCGGATCGATCCGGTGATCGAGCCGATTGGCCTGGGCTTTGCTGCCTCGCTGGGACGCTATCTCGAAGTGCGGCGCCGTTACCCCGATGCCGAGATGCTGATGGGGGTTGGCAACCTCACCGAGTTGACCGACGTGGATTCCGCCGGCATCAATGTGCTCCTGCTCGGCTTCTGCCAGGAAGTCGGCATTCGCAGCGTGCTGACGACGCAGGTCATCAACTGGTGCCGCAGCTGCGTCCGCGAATTGGATCGGGCACGCCGGCTGGTGTACCATGCCTGTACGCGCCGCGTGCTGCCCAAGCACGTCGAGCCGGACCTACTCTTGCTGCGCGATCCGAAGCTGCGCACGCATGGCGAAGCGATGCTCAGCGATTTGGCCTCCCGGATCGCGGATCGCAACTTCCGCCTGTTCGCCGAGCGCGGCCTGCTGCACGTCCTCAATAACCAGATGTTCCTGCAAGGCGGTGATCCGTTCGCGCTGTTCGAGCAGATGCAGCAGCGCGCGGACATCGATCCCGCGCACGCTTTCTATCTCGGCTACGAGATGGCCAAGGCGGTGACCGCGTTGACGCTGGGCAAGAACTACACGCAGGACCAGGCGCTGCGTTGGGGCTTTCTGACCGTGAAGGAGCGTTCCCGTCACGATGGCCCCCGTGATTGAAGGAGTTCGGTTGTGGAGTTTTCACCGCTGGAGTTGCCGTTGACCGATCCGCGCCACCCCTTCCACCTTCATCACATGGAGATGGCCCTGGCCGAGGCGAGCCTGGCGGACGCCGAGGACGAGGTGCCGGTCGGCGCCGTCATCGTCTCCTGGCAACACGGCGTCATCGGCCGGGCACACAACCAGCGCGAACAACTCACCGACCCGACGGCCCACGCCGAAATGATCGCCATCACACAAGCGGCCAGTGCCCTGCGCTCCTGGCGGTTGGAGGACTGTGCCCTGTATGTCACCCTGGAGCCGTGTCCGATGTGCGCCGGCGCCATTGTCCAGGCCCGCTTGCCGCTGGTCGTGTACGGCTGCACGGACCCCAAGGCCGGCGCCTGCCACACGCTGTATCAGATTCCCAGCGACGCACGTCTGAACCACCGAGCCCAGGTGATCGGCGGCGTCCTGGCCGACCGCTGCGCCGCCGTCCTCAGCGATTTCTTCGCCGCCAAGCGTCGCGCCGGTAAAAAATGACGCGCCGGCGCGTTCGCTTCTCTCCTCCTCTCCTTCGCACCTTCCGTGGACTTTGCGCGGCGAACGTGTTTGAGGGACCGTCGAGTTGTGGTAAAGTAGACGGGAGCCGCTTCGGCTTCGCGTTCCGACGCCAACGGCGATGACCTCTCGCCAGGATATCCGACATGAAACGATGGGCGTTCGGCCTGCTGGGAGCGATGGTCGTTACCGCCGGTTTGGTGGTGTTGGCCGTGGCGGCGCCGCCGGATCGCTCGCAGACGTACACGACGCCGTTCCCCCCGCCGCGCGAGGTGCTCGACCGCCTCAACCTGCAAATGGGCTGGCGAACCTATGTGCCGACCGATGGGCGGCGCGATGGCCTGGCCACGGTGCAGCTGCACAACAAGGATTTGTTCGTGCAGACGCGCAGCGGGTTAGTGGTGCTGCTCGACGCCGAGACCGGCGTCATCCGCTGGCGCAGCCGCGTCGGCGTCCCCTATCGCCTGGCCCATCCGCTCACCTACAACAGCCGTGAAGTCTACGTCGTCCACAGCACTTACCTGTTCGCTCTCGACATGCGGACGGGGATGTCGCGCTGGCACTTTCGCCTACCCGAAGGCGTCTCGGCGCCGCCGGTCGCCGACGAGAATTTCATTTTCATCGCCGCGGCGAGCGGCCGGCTCAGCGCGTATGTCCTACCCCGACCGGAGGTGCTCCCCACGCTGGCCGAGGGTGAAATCCCCGCCTACGACGTGACCCCGGTGAAGAAGGAGACCGACGAGGAGCGCCGCCGGCGCATGGTCGCCATCAAGGGAGAACAGCCGCGCAGTACCGCCAGCGTCAGTTACCTGACGCCGTCGGCGCGCGATGCTAGCATGGATGAGGTGACGGGACCGCAGCCGAAGCGCCTGTGGACGGAGGTCACCAGTCTGCGCCTGGAGTTGCCGATCGTGTACACGATCGAGCACCTGCTGCTGCCGTCGCCCGGCGGTATCGTGCTGGCGATGGCCAAGGTGCCCCAGGAGGGCAGCGCGACGGCGGCCGAGAAGTATCGCTTCAACACCAACTCGACGATCCGCGTCCCAGCCGGCCATTACGAGGACATGACCTACGTCGGCACGGACGACGCCAACCTGTACGCCCTGCAAGTCTCCAATGGCCGCGTCGTCTGGCGCTACACGGCGGGAACAGCGGTCAGCCGTCCGCCGGCCGTCACCGCCGAGGACATCTACGTCGTCGCCGAGCGCAACGGTATGACCCGCCTGGATCGCGTCAGCGGAGAACCGCGCATCGCGCATCCCGGTTCGCGGCCGGCTGGAGGAGAGCAACGCCGCCGCGGATCGTTTCCTGGCCGCCAACCCCAAGTTCGTGTACGCGGCCGACGCCAGCGGCCGACTGCTCATCCTCGACCGCCGGCGCGGTGTCCAGCTCAGCAGCTACGATGTCACCAACTTCGTTTTCCCCGTCAGCAATGAGGTGACGGATCGGCTTTACCTCGCCGCCAACAACGGCCTGATCGTCTGCCTGCACGACCGCGAATACCAGAAGCCGATCCGTCATCGCAAGGGCGAGGAGTACGCCGAGAACCCCTTACGCATTCGGCTCGACCAGATCATCGACGACCTGGGCAGTGCCAAGATGCCCCTGAGCGATCTGCTGGCGAACTGGTCGAAGCGCTATCCACCCTTGCAGTTCCGCATCGACGAAGACGCTTTCAAGGCGGCGGAGCGGGAATCGCCGGCGCGGGCGCCCGTCGTGGCGCCGCGGGCGGACAGGAAGAAGCTGGGCGAAATCCTCAAGGCGGTGCTCGATCAGGTCAAATGCGTCTACGAGGTTCTCGACGATACGGTGATGATCCTTCCGGCCCCGGCGGCGCCGGCGCCGGCCCCATGATCCCATCGCGGTCGGTCTCGGCGGACGCTACCCACGAGCGACCGATAAAGGCGGGGACGGTTCGGTGACATGCTGGCGTCTGACGATCGCGTTGCTCCTTCTCCTGGTCGTCGGCGTTCCCCTGGTTGCGCCGGTGGCACAACTTGTGGGCGATCCGTCCGCCTGGCACATTTGGGCCGAGTCCGACCGGCTGCTCTCGCTGGCGCGCAACACCTTCTTTCTCGTTGCTGGCACGCTGGCGCTGGCCATGCCGGCGGGCATTGCCGGCGCGGTCTTGTTGTACCGTACCGACCTTCCTCTGCGCCGTCTCGGGCGCGTGCTGACGCTGCTGACGTTATTCGTGCCGCTGCCGTTGTTCGCGTCGGGTTGGCAGGCGGTGCTTGGCTCCGGCGGCTGGCTGCCGCTGCCGGCGTGGTCCGGTTCCATGTCGGCCTGGACACCCTGGGGACAGGGCATCGGCTCGGCCGTCTGGATTCACGCGGTCGCGGCGCTGCCGTGGGTAGTCCTCCTCGTCGGCCAGGGGTTGTCCTGGGTTGAGCCGGAGCTGGAAGAGGACGCGCGGATGTTGATGCCGGCGTGGCGGGTGCTGGTCCGCGTCACGCTGCCGCGCCGGCGCGGCCATCGCTGCCGCGGCGCTGTGGGTGACTCTGCAAGCGGCCACGGAAATTACCGTCACCGACGTGATGCAGGTCCGCACCTTCGCCGAGGAAGTGTACACGCAGCTCGTCGGCGGGCCGGATGCCGACGAGGGCGTCGCTCGCGCCGTTGCGGTGACACTGCCGTTCGTGCTGCTCGTCGCCGTCGCGGTCGGCGCCGCGGCGCACTTCTGGGAGCGCCGCTTGCCGGCGCGGGCGACACTGCGGATGCCGCCCCTGTTGTTTCGGCTGGGCCGTTGGCGCCGGCCGCTCGCCGTTCTCGTCGCCGTGCTCGGCTGTTTGCTGCTGGGGATGCCGCTGGCCAGTCTCGTCTGGCGCGCCGGCCTGGTGGGAACTCCGCCGGTCTGGTCGGCGCCGACGACGATGCAGTATCTCCTCCGCGCCTGCCGGCCGCCGGAGGGATGGTTGCTAGTGGACAGCTTGCTGTTGGCCGCCGGCTCCGGCGTACTCGTTGCCGCCGCCGGGCTGCTGGCCTGCTGGGCAGCTCGCGGCGCGCGTTGGTTCCGTATCGGCGTCCTCGTCCTGATGGCCGTGGCCTGGACGATGCCGGGACCACTCATCGGCCTGGGACTGAAAGCGACGATTGACGGACTGCTGGAAGTCAGCGCGTCGCGTTGGCTGGCGGCGGTCCTGTACCACGGCCCTTCGCCGCTGCCTCTGATGTGGGTCGATGCCGTCCGCTTTTTTCCCTGCGCCGTCGCGGTCCTGTGGCCAGTGGTGCGTCTGCTGCCCGCCGAGCTGGGCGACGCGGCCCGCGTGGACGGGGCGACGCCGCGACAGGAGTTACGGCATGTCGTGTGGCCGCTGACCTCGGCCGTGTGCGGTCAGGCCGCCCTGGCGGTGGCCGTGCTGTCGCTGGGCGAACTGAGCGCGGGCAAGCTCGTCGCCACGCCGGGCATGCCCGGCTACGCCACCGAGATCTTCACGCAGATGCACTACGGCGTTACCAACGAGCTGGCCGCCCGCTGCTTGCTACTGTTGACACTGGCGGCGGCCGGAGGGATCGGCGTAGCGCGGGTCGGCCGACGTTCGCCGCTTGCGACTTAGTTCTCCTCCTCTAACGGCAACTCGACCGCGACGCCGGTGCGGGCACTGCGAGCGACGGCCTCGGTGAACTCCATGTAGGCCACGCCCGTCTCGAAGTTCGTCAGCTGCACCGGCGTTCCCAGACGGATCGAATCGATGAAATCCGACTCGACCTGCCAGACGCGGGCCTTGTCCTTGGGGATGGCGATCTCCGGCAGCGCCTCGGCCGGCGTCGCCGCGGCGCCGCGCGTTCGGCTGGCGCCGTGGATGCGGTCGTGCGTCAGATCGTAGTACAGCGCGCCCTCGCTGCCGTAGAGATGAATGC
Organism: uncultured Planctomycetota bacterium; assembly: GCA_963849325.1. GTDB lineage: Bacteria > Planctomycetota > Planctomycetia > Gemmatales > Gemmataceae > JAJPHU01. The sequence goes on from CAWKHF010000002.1 coordinate 670,045, forward strand.
CGGCCCCGTGGCCGAACGGCGTCACGCCGCTGAGGTGATAACTGGCGCGGGCGCCGTTCTCCAGCACGGCCAGCACCTGCACGCTGTCCGGCGTTCCCACGGCGCGGCGCACGCCGCTCTCCGGGTCGATGCGCGCCGCCGTGAAGGCGTGTGCCTGGGCCGATACGCGCAACGGCGGCGGCAGCCAGCGCAACAGCGTTTCGTGGACGATGCCGAGCGTCAGCATGTTCACCCCCGACAGGGCGCCATCCTGACGCCAGGACAGGGGGGCGGCGGGGTCGGCCAGCGCGCCCGTGCGGCTGAAAACGTGGACCTCGCGCAGCTCGCCCAGGAAATGGTCGCGGAGCAACTCGCGTACGACCCTGTCGCCTTTGAGTCCGTAGGGGCTGGGCACGATCTGACAGACCAGCTTGGGGTGATGGCGAGCGGCCTTCCGCATCTCGTGGGCCTCGGCCGCGTTCATGCTCATGCGTGCCTCGGTCAACACGTGCTTGCCGGCGGCGAGGGCGGCCAGCGTGATGGGACCATGCAGGTACGGCCAGGTGCCGACGACCACGGCATCGATGGCGGGATCGGCGATCAGCGCCTCCCAGCGGTCGTAGGTATGCGGGATGTTGAATTCCCTTGCCACGGCGACGGTCGAGGCAGGGCGGCGGTTGCAAACCGCCACGATTTCCACGTCCGGCAAGGCCTGCAAGCCAGGGATGTGACGGAGACGAGTGTTGGCGCCGGCGCCGATCAGGCCGACGCGCAGGGTGCGGTGCGCCATGATGTCCTCCTTCGAGAGTCCGCAACAAAGATAACAGATCCGTTTGCCGCGGACTACGGTTTAGCCGCGACGCGCAACGGAGCGCGGGCGTCCTGCCCGCGCTCCGCTGCGCGTCGCGGCTAAACGAGAAGGAAGAGGTGGACCCATTCTACGGAGGACTGAACGAGACGAGCTTGAAGAGTTTATCGGTGAGGCTGGGCTTCTTGACCAGGGCGCCGTTGCCGGACTTATGCAAAAAGTCGGCCCACGCCTGGGCGTCGGCGGGCAGTTCCTGGCCGGTCATTTCTTGCAGCGATTCGCTGACGCGGTTGCGCAGGGCCACGTCCTGCTCGTTACGCAGCACGGCAACGAGGGCTTCGGCGGCCTGATACTGCGGGAAGTGAGCCAGGGCGCGGGCGGCGGTGATGCGCTGGTCGAGGTCCTGCTGCTGATTCTTGTCCAGGCCGGTTTCCGGCGGCATTTTCAGCACGCGGACGAGGAGATCGACCGCGGCCGGATTGCCGTTGACGCCGAGGGCGGCCAGCGCCTGGCACTCGATGACGGCGGTCGTCTCGGGGTGCTCGTTCTTGAACGAGCCGGCCCGCACATAGGCGTCCATGAGGGCCGGAGCGGCGCGCGGATCCTTGAACTGTTGCAGCGAATGGATGGCCGCCAGGCGGCACAACGGCTGCGGATCGCGGGTGGCGGCGTCAATCAGCACCTGGACGATCACGTCCTGCTCTTGCCGCGTGCCGCCCTGCTGCAGCGGCTCGCGCAGGGCGCGCAGGGCCTTGCTCTTCTTGTCGCCATCGTTGCTGTTGCGGATGACCCACAGCGGATCGGGGGCGGGCTTGAACAGGTCCTTGAACTTGAACTCGCGGCTGGTGACGTCGTCCCAGAAGCCGGCGCAGCCGCTCAGGCCGAGGCAGGCGACGACCGACAGCATCAGCGCCGGCGCAGCGCCACAGCGGATGGACGGCCGATGGCTGGCGATCGCCTTGCTGGTCGTACATCCACTGGCTCCCTCCCTTTCCCACGCCCCACCGCCCCTCCCGCTATCCCCGGCGCCGTCTCGCGTTGCACAGCGGACGACGAACCGAAGACATCGCGCAGTCCCGGCCGAGGGAACGGGAGGGCGGGGTATAACGTCTGGCTCCGGACGCGGCAAGAGCGAATAATCGTCCCCATCGGACCAGGAAACCGGACAGGTTTTGCTTGGCAAGGCAGCGAGAACGGGTAGAATACAAGGATGAATTATTGGTGAGAATCGTCCTCCCATCGCGATCGCTGTCGGCACAGGGACCACTATGGACACGATGGATACCACCGCCTTCGAGCAGCAGATCCTCAAGCTGGGACTGGTGAGCGAGGCCCGGTTGGCGGAGGTCCGCGACGAACTCGGTCCGACGTCGGACCTGACTCACCTGATCGGCATCCTGGAACGCAAGAGCTACCTCACGCCCTGGCAGCGCGGCAAGGTCCTCAAGGGCGACAGCGACGGCTTTTTCCTGGGCGGCTATCGCATCCTCTACAAGATCGCCTCGGGGAGCTTCGGCCGGGTCTTCCGCGCCGACGATCCGCGCGGCGGCCGCGTCGTCGCCGTCAAGGTGCTGCGCCGCCGCTGGAGCGAGGACCAGCAGCGCATCGACCTGTTCATCCGCGAGGGCAAGGTCGGCCTGACGCTCAAGCACCCCAACATCGTCGAGGTGCTGGCCATCAACCACGACGCCTCCTCCGGGCAGTATTACATCGTCATGGAGTTCGTCGAGGGCGGCAACCTGCGCGAGATCCTGCAAATCCGCAAGAAGCTGAACGTGGCCGAGTCGCTGCGCATCATCGAGGACGCGGCCACCGGCCTGGCCTACGCCTACTCGCGCGGCATGACCCACCGCGACATCAAGCTGACCAACCTGCTCATCTCCAGCACCGGGCGAGGCCAAGCTGGTGGACTTCGGCCTGGCCCAGTTCTTCGCCTCCTTCGCCAAGGAAGACGAGAAGGTGGATCGCACCGTCGATTACGCCGGCCTGGAGCGGGCCACCGGCGTCAAGACCGGCGACGTGCGCAGCGACATCTATTTCCTCGGCTGCGTCCTGTACGAGATGCTGACCGGCCGGTCGCCGATTGCCATGACGCGCGACAAGCACGCGCGCATGCGCAAGGAGCGCTTCGAGCAGGTGCCGCCGATTCCGCCCGACGAGGTGCGGTCCGCCGTCGCTGTTCGCGCTGGTGGAGACGATGATGTCGCTGGACCCCAGCCAGCGCTACCAGACGCCGTCGCAGCTGCTCGACGCCGTCAGGGCGGTGCGGCGCGAGCTGGAGGGCAAGTCGGGCAAAGGCGACGGACGATCAACGTCGCGTGCCGTCTTCGTCGCCGAGAGCGACGAGCACTTGCAGGAGGTGCTGCGCGAGCGGCTTAAAGAGCTGGGCTACCGCGTCTTCCTGGCCGGCGATCCGGTGCGGGCGCTGGACCGTTTCCGCCAGCAGCCTTACGATGCGCCTCATCGTGGACGCTCGCACGACCGGCGAGGACGGTTTCCGCGTCTTCGAGCAAGTCGTCGAGGAGGCCGCGCGCAGCCGCTTCCCGTGCGCCGGCATCCTCCTGCTCGGCGAGGACCAGGCCGAATGGGCGAAACGGCTGCGCAACTCGCCGCAGGTGGCCGTCATCGTCCACCACATCACCTTCAAGACCGTCGCGCAAAACTGAAAGAGCTGCTGGAGGCGGCGCACCAACCGACCTGACCCGCCGCGCCGGGGCCGCTGGCGGCTCAGCGCTGCGGGATCGGACGCCCCATGCGCTCGAGCAGTTTCTTCATGTCTTCCCATACGTCCTTCTTCTTGTGCGGACTGCGCCCGGCAGCAGGAAGGCCGGATGATAGGTACACATCACCGGGATGCCCTTGTAGTCGTGAAAGCGGCCGCGCAGCTTGCCGATGCTCTGCGTGGTGCCGAGCAGGTTCTGGGCAGCGCAGCCGCCGAGGGCACAGAGGAATTTCGGCCGCACCAATTCGATTTGGCGCTCCAGGTATTCGCGACAGTTGCCCGCCTCGGCTGCGGTTGGCAGACGATTGCCGGGCGGACGGCACTTGCAAATATTGCAGATGTACACCTCTTCGCGCTTCAGCCGCAGGCGGCGAGGATGCGATTGAGCAGCTGGCCGGCCTCGCCGACGAACGGCTCGCCGCGCTGGTCCTCGGTGGCGCCGGGCGCCTCGCCGACGAAGCACAGCTCCGCGTCGAGCGGGCCGACGCCGAAGACGGTTTGCGTCCGACTCACCACCAACTCGGTGCAGCGCTGGCAGGTGGACACGCGCTGGGCCAGGACGGTCAACTCGTGCCGCCGCTGCTCGGCGCCGCCGTCGGAGGCCGGCTCGTTCATGGGGGCGAAGAGGGATGGCGGGGTCACTCCTTCTCCAGCCGCGGGAGCGGGGGCGGGTTGCGCCGGTGCCTGTGCGGGCAGCCAGCGGACGCCGGCGGCGCGGAGGCTGTCCAGGTGTTGGCGGAGCTGCCGGGCCAGGTCCGCCGCTGTCTGTTCGGGCTGTTCCGCCATGCGTACTCTCCTCGCCGTCTCTCACCTGTTACTATAAGAAAGGTTCCGTCTCGAAGTCGAACGGCCCTCTCCCGGAATGGAGACCTCCGTATGTCGAACGCTGCCACGGACACGTTCACGCTCGGCCTGGTGCAAATGCGCTGCGAGGACGACCCGGCGGCCAACCTGGATCGCGCCGTGTCGGCCATCCAGCGCGCCGCTCGCAACGGCGCCGAGATCATCTGTTTGCAGGAGCTGTTCCGCTCGCCGTACTTCTGCCAGCGTCAGGATCCCGCCCTGTTCGACCTGGCCGAGCCGATACCCGGTCCGACCACGGAGCGCTTGTCGCAGGCGGCCCGCGAGGCCGAGGCCGTCATCGTCGCGTCGCTGTTCGAGCGCCGCACCCCCGGAGTGTACCACAACACCGCCGTCGTCTTCGACGCCGACGGCAGCCTGTGCGGCCTGTACCGCAAGATGCACATTCCCGACGATCCGCTGTACTTCGAGAAGTATTACTTCACGCCCGGCGATACCGGTTTTCGTACTTTCCCGACGCGCTTCGGCCGTATCGGCGTGCTGGTGTGCTGGGACCAGTGGTTTCCCGAGGCGGCCCGCCTGACCGCCCTGCAAGGCGCCGAGGTGTTGCTCTACCCGACGGCGATCGGCTGGCACCCCAACGAGAAAGCGGAGCATGGCGCCTCCCAGCGCGAGGCTTGGGAGACTGATGCAGCGCGCCCACGCCATCGCCAACGGCGTCTACGTCGCCGCCGTCAACCGCGTCGGTCACGAAGGACCGGCCGGCGGCGGCCTGGAGTTCTGGGGTTCGTCGTTCGTCTGCGATCCGTTCGGCGTCCTGGTTGGTCAGACCTCGCAGGACCGCGAGGAAGTGCTGGTGGTCCCCTGCGACCGCCGCCGCCTGGAGGAAGTGCGCCGCAACTGGCCTTTCCTGCGCGACCGCCGCATCGACGCTTACTCCGACCTCGGTCGGCGCTGGCTGGGCTAGGGCTAGGACGATTTATCGGAGCCCGAAGCGTGAGCGAGGGAAGCCCTTTCCCTCGCTCACGCTTCGGGCTCCGACGACATCGTCTACAATGGAAGAATATCGCCGTCGTCCATCCCTCACCCGGAGACCATGGGAACATGTCCAGAGGTACGCGACCCACCACCCTCCAGGATCTTCGGGCGAGCGGCTGGGTGTCCAAGACCGTCAAGCAAGAAATCCGCGACAACTTCCTGCGCATGCTGCAAGCCGGCGAGGACCTGTTCCCCGGCATCATCGGCTACGACAACACCGTCCTCCCCGAGATCAACCTCGCCCTGCATCGCCGGCCACGACATGCTCTTTCTCGGCGAGAAGGGCCAGGCCAAGAGCCGCCTGATGCGCTCGCTGGTCCGCTTCCTCGACGACGAGATCCCCTACCTCGATCATCCCTCGCTGTCCGGTCCACGAAGACCCGTATCACCCCATCACCTCGGCCGGCAAGCGTCTGCTGGCCGAGCTACCCGAAGTCGCGATTGCCCATCGCCTGGTGGCCGCGGCAGCAGCGCTACGCCGAGCGGCTGGCGCCGGGCACCAAGTTCGCCGACGTCATCGGCGAGATCGACCCGGCCAAGCTGGCGGCCGGCACGAGCATGTCCGCCGAGGAGGCCCTGCACTTCGGCCTCATCCCGCGCATGCACCGCGGCATCTTCGCCATGAACGAGATGCCCGAACTGGACGAACTGGTGCAGGTCGGCCTGTTCAACATCCTCGAAGAGCGCGACGTGCAGATCCGCGGCTACCCGATCCAGTTCGACCTCGACGTGCTGATCCTGTTCTCGGCCAACCCCGCGACGTACAACCGCAGCGGCAAGGTCATCCCGCAGCTCAAGGACCGCATCGGCTCGCTGATCCAGACGCACTATCCGCTCGACCGCTCGGTCGGCATCGAGATCATGGAGCAGGAGGCCGGCCATCGACCTCGGCGGCGACTACCCGGTGCTGGTGCCGTACTTCATGAAGGAGATCATCGAGCAGATCAGCATCTGCGCCCGCAAGTCGAAGTACGTCGATCACCAGTCCGGCGTCAGCGCCCGCTTCTCGCATCGCCAACTATCGGACGATGGTGGCCAGCGCCCGCCACCGCGGCGTGCGCCTGGGCGAGAAGCCGGCCGTGCCGCGCATCAGCGACCTGGGCCATCTGCTATTCGTCGTCGCTGGGCAAGCTGGAGCTGGACATGATGGGCAGCCAGCAGATGTCGGAGCGGCAGGTGCTCGAGGCGATCATGGCCGAGGCGATCACGACGGTCTTCGAGGAGTACGTCGAGAAGACGGCCTGGAGGAGATCGCGCAGCGTCTTCGGCAAGGGCGTCAAGATCGAGGTCGGCGACATGCTGCCGTCGTCGCACTACGCCGAGCGGCTCAAGCGCGTGCCGAAGGCGTGGGAGAAGGCGTTCGAGGTCAACCCCAGCGAGAGCGAGGCGGTGCGGGCGTCGTGCGTCGAGTTCGTGCTGGCCGGGCTGTACGCCGGCGACCGCATCTCGCGGTCGCAGAAGCACGGGAGGATCACCTATGAAATACGATGAGTTCATCCACGACCGCGGCCGCGGCCCCGAGATCAAGGGCACGCGCATCACGGTCTATTCCATCCTCGATTACTTGCTGCTGGCGTGGCCCCCAGATCAAATTGCCACCTCCTTTCGGCTCAGTTCCGAGCAGGTCCGCGTTGCCATCGATTACATCAACGAGCATACGCTCCAAGTTCTGCGGGAATACGTAAAAATTCTGGAGCGGGGAGAGCGCGGCAACTCGCCAGAAGTGCAAGCTGTCATCGACGCCAATCACGAAAAGTTTTTGCAGACGGTAGCCAAGATCCGGCAGATCGAGGAAACGGATCCGGGTGCTCGGAAATTGATGGTTACCGCTTTGATCGAGGAGTATCGTCGATCAACCGAGAAGGTGCCCTCTCATGCCAACGATAATGGCAGATCATGACATCGAGGGGCAATTCGCGGAACTCGTTCGCATCCTCCTGTCGTCGGACTGGTCCGACTGGTGGGCGGACCTTGGCTGCAAGACGGAGACGTTCGCCTCCTTGGGCTTATCCGAGAATTCGCCGGATGCCCTGGTTTGGGACACGTGCCAGGCGCGTCAGGTGGTGCTCATTACCGGCAACCGCAATGACGACGGAGCCGATTCCTTGGAGGCAACGATCCGCCGTCTGAATCAGACCGATAGCCTACCCGTGATAACGATTTCGAAACCACAGCAAATGGCGCATCGCTCCTATGCGGAGCGCACCGCCGTGCGATTGCTGGAGTACCTTTCGGAACTCGACAAGTTTCGTGGCACGGGACGCCTGTATATCCCTTGACACGATCCGCTATTGAAGAGGCAAACATGAACAAGCCGGACAACCTGGGCGGCATCATCCACACCTATCAGAAGTACGACCCCGTACAGTTCCCCAGCCCGACGGCGCCGCCGCCCGACCTGGTGTCGCCCGCCTTCGAGCACCTGCTGCACTACGGCAGCATGCGCCGGCTGACCGAGGAAGAGCTGGCCCGCGCCGTGCGCATCGACCCGAGCCAGATCCGCGGCCTGGGACCGAGTCTCGAATCGCTCATGGCGATGCTGCGCGAGCGCAAGCGCAAGATCCTGGAAACCTACGAGACCGGCCGCGTCCAGGCCGAGGCGCACCACAACTTCCACGGGCCGGCCGCCGAGGCCAAGCCGCCGACCAAGCTGCGGCGAGCGTTCGACGAGGCCGTGCGCGAGGAGCAGCTGCACGACCTCGAACAACTGTGGTATCGCGCCGGCGACGAGCGCAGCCCATTCGCCCGGCAACTGCTGCACCTGGCCGAAGCGCTCGGCGAGAAATATCAGGTCGACGAGCTGGCCGCCAAGTACGAGTTCACCGGCCGCACACCCCTGACCGTCCCCCAGGCGCTGGCCGTCAAGGAGGAGCTGGAGACCATCGACCGTCTGCTCAAGCAGCTCGAAGAGGCGATGAAGACGGCGCAGATCGGCGTCATCGACCTGGAGGAGTTGGCGCAGTTCGCCGAGCCGGGCGACCTCGAACAGCTCAGCGCCTTGCAGCAGCAGATCCAGGATTACCTGCGCGAACTGGCCGAGCAGCAAGGATTGGAGCAAGCGCAGCAGGGCGGCTTTCAGATGACGCCGCGCGCCTACCGGCTGTTCCAGTCGAAGCTGCTGACGCGCATCTTCGAGCAGCTGCAGGCGTCGCGTTCCGGCCGGCATCAGGGGCCGGTCGTCGGCGAAGGCGCCACCGAGATGCAGCAGACCAAGCCCTACGAGTTCGGCGATTCCGTCACGCACATGGACATTCCGTCCTCGTTCACCAACGCCCTGTTGCGCACGGGTCCGGGGCTGCCGGTGCGGATGAAGCCCGAAGACATCGTCATCCACCAGACGCGCAACAATCCCAAGTGCGCCTCCGTCGTGCTGCTCGACATGTCCGGCTCGATGCGCTACGACGGGCAATACATCAACGTCAAGCGCATGGGCCTGGCGCTGGACGGTCTGATCCGCAGCGAATATCCCGGCGACTTCTTGCAGTTCATCGAAATGTACACGTTCGCCAAGCCGCGGCACATCTCGGAGATCGCCGCGCTGATGCCCAAGCCGGTCACGCTGTACGACCCAGTGGTGCGCAAAAAAGTGGACATGAGCAATCCGCAAATCAGCGAGATGATGATTCCGCCGCACTTCACGAACATCCAGCATGGCCTGCATCTGGCACGCAAGTTCCTGATCGGCGCAGGACACGCCGAACCGTCAGGTCATGCTCATCACCGACGGCCTGCCGACGGCCCACTTCGAGGGCGAATGGCTGTTTCTGCTGTATCCGCCCGACCCGCGCACCGAATCGGCGACGCTGCGCGAGGGACAGCTGTGTGCCCGCGAGGGCATCACCATCAACATCTTTCTGCTGTCGAGCTGGAACCAGACCAGCGAGGACGTGCAGTTCGCCTACAAATTGGCCGAGGGCAGTAAGGGCCGCGTCTTCTTCACGGCCGGCCGCGAACTGGATCGCTACGTCGTCTGGGATTATATCGCACGACGCAAGCAGATCATTTCGTGAGGCGGCGCGGATTATAGAGGTGGAATGGAGCGACGAATTTCGTCCAGGAGGTCGCGTGTGCCGTGCCGGTCGCACCATGTATAGACATAGGGCCAATCGATGCTTTTGCCTTGAACAGCGATCACATTACGCACATCGTCACGGTCCTTGAATCGCTTCGTGTTCAATGCCCAGCGCAGCTTGGTGATGATGACGTCCTCCGCGGTGGCCATACTGACTTCGCGGTCTCCCATTTTCATTCGCCGACGCCGCCGGAAGCGTTCTTGATCGTGCGGATCATCGCTCAGGTGGAAGAGTTCGATCTTGAACGGTATACCGACCACTTCGAGAATGTGACGGCTGGTCAGGGTCGCTGTCTCAAAGGTCATCTGGGGATCAAGACGAAAGGCCGCGCCCAGATGGTTCGCCAACCGGGATAGGGGTTCGGAACCGAGTTGAACCACGAAATCCGCATCGTAAGTCGAACGGGGAACGCCGTACAGATTGCTCGATAAGGAACCGACCACCATGTAGGGGATTGCGAGTGTTTCAAGCGCATCGATCATGGCGAGGATTGCTTCATCGTCCGTCATGGTGCTTGTTCCAAACGCCGTAGGAGGTTCAGTCTTTCGATGAGGAGTTCCCGAACGCGCTGCTCATCGGCGTCCGGATATTCATTGCGAATTCCATCCGCCATGAGGCGACAGGCTCGGGCGAAAAGCCGAGGGCCCGATAAGAACTTTTGGTCCAAGGGTGTACGACGCGCACGCAAAACACGTTCGCGGTAAATGTCGTCGATAAGTTCCTCCTTAGGTTCCACGATCGACCCTCCCAATGGGCTTGAGGTCAACGGATGACGATCTATTCTGTCTGTTTTCCGAGAAGTTGTCAATTCAGCGAGCCGCGCGACGATAGCCGTCAGCCGAGTCGGGCCTGTCCGCCCGCCTGAAAATCCGTCACCTCCAGATCGACGCTGCGCCAGCCCTGCCATTCGTTGAGCTTGGGCGTGAAGGCGAGGCAGCAGGCGCCGCCGGCGGACATCAGCTCGTCGGCCCGATCGGCCATACTCCAGGCGATGGCCCGCAGCACCGTGCCTTGCTGAGCCACGCGAAAACTCAAGTGCCGTTCGCCGCCGCCGACCTTGCGCGGCTCGCCCTTGACCTGCAAGCCGCCGGCCAGGAACAGCGGCCGTCGATTCTCGGCGCCGTAAGGCTCCAGGCGATCCAGATCGTCGATCAGGCCGGTGGTGAGTGCGCTCAGGGGAACCTCGGCGTCGAGTATCAGCGTTGGCGTCGGCGGGCCGCCGGGGAAGCGAGCGGCGGTGTACTCCGCCAGGCGAGCGCGGAAGGCGTCGATGTACTCGGGCAGAACGCGGAAGCCGGCCGCGGCGGCGTGGCCGCCGTGGCCCAGTAGCAGGTCGCCGCAGGCTCGCAGCGCTTCGTGGAGGGCGAAACCAGGCACCGAGCGACCAGAGCCGACGCCGACGTGAGCGTGACGACCGTTGCCGTTGCCGTCGGGGTCCGGCAGGGCGACCATCAGCGCCGGCCGGGCATACAGATCGGCCAGCCGGCCGGCCACGATGCCGATGATGCCGGCGTGCCAGTCCGCCTGTGCCAGCACCAGGGCGGGATCGTCTCGACGGCCCTGCTCCTCCACCATCTTGCGCGCCTCGGTCACCATGCGGCGCTCCAGCGTCTGCCGCTGGCTGTTCTGCTCTTCCAGATAGCGGGCCAGCTCGCAGCGCCTGCTCCTCGCGCGCGTCGTGGTCAGCAGATCGACCACCAGGCGAGCGCAGCCGAGCCGGCCGGCCGCGTTCAGCCGCGGGGCGATCTTGTATCCGATGTCCGAGGCACGCAGCTCGGCCCCTCGTATCAGGCCGGCGGAGTCGCACAGGGCGAGTAGGCCGGGCGAGGTCGTCTGCCGCAGACGGTGCAGGCCGTGCCGCACCAGAATGCGGTTTTCGTCGTGCAGCGGCACCACGTCGGCCACCACGCCCAGCGACGGCCAGGGCCACGCCGTCCAGCAGGTACTCGCGGAAGCGCGGCGTCACCTTGGCGCCGCCGCAGGCCCGCTGCGCCAGCGCCCAGGCCAGCTTGAACGCCACTGCCGAGCCGGACAGTCCGCCGAACGGATAGCTCGTACCCGGCAGGCGCGGGTGGACCAGCACCGCCGCGTCCGGCAGCGTCTCCTTGAACTCGTGGTGGTCGGTGACGATCAGTTCCAGCCCGAGGCGCTTCGCCTCCTCCGCCTCTTCCAGGCTGGCGATGCCGCAATCGACGGTGACGACCAGCGTGGCGCCGTCCGCCGCGATCTGCCGCAGCGCATCGCGGTTGAGTCCGTAACCCTCTTCGAGCCGGTGCGGCACGTACAGGTCCGCCGTGGCGCCGAGCAGGCGGAGGACGTTGAGGAGGATGGCGGAGCCGGTCACGCCGTCCACGTCGTAATCGCCGTAGACGCACAGGCGGCGGCCGGCACGGACGGCGGCGAGGATGCGGTCGGCTGCCTCGGTCACGCCCGGCAGCAGTTCCGGCGGATGCAGTCCGGTCAGGGGAGCGTCGAGGAAGCGGCGGGCCTCGGAGGCATCGCCCAGGCCGCGATTGAGCAGCAGCTGGGCCACGGTCGGACCCAGCCCCAGGGCGGCCGACAGGCGTTCGACGGCGGCCGAGTCATGCGGCAGCAGCCGCCAGGTTTTGGCTACGCGATTTGACAAGGTCGTCCTTCTTCCGCCGGCCGCCTGGGGAGTGGGGTGCCGGTCCCTCCGATCCTACTACTCGGCGATTATACCGCGAGCCTCGGCGGGAGTAAGCACAAGCCGGACCCGAACCGCCCCGGTCCCCTCGTCCTCCGCGCTTCCGCCGTCAGCCCCGGCACCGCCGGCATCACCCGCGGCACAATCGTTCCCTGCTTATCCCCTTTTCCGGAAACATCCCCCAAGATCGTATCTCCCCGCGCCCGATACATTCCATGCAGCCTGGCATTGCACCTCGGAGTTGTGTCCTCGTGTGGAGCGCGGGCGTCCCGCCCGCACCGTGCGGGCGGGACGCCCGCGCTTTAACGGCTCGGATCGACCCGCCTGAAAGTGAGGATGTCCATGAGGCGTTTCCCGCTCCAATGGTGCTTGGCCACCAGTCTCGCCGCTGCCCTGCTGACGTCCGGCTGTCAATATGGCCGGCGGTCGTGCCCGACTTGCGGCATGGCCGCGCCCCCCCTGGCGGCCGCACCCGCAGCCTCCTCCCGTAGTCCCTACGCCCCCACGATGATCGCCGCTCCCGCCGTCCCGCGCGAGTCCGAGCCGTCCGGGTCCGGCGACGCGCCTGTTATGCATACCGTGGCCAAGCCCGTTTCCCCGGAGCCTCCCGAGGCGGCCGACGAGGCGGTCTCGAAGGCAGCGCCGGTCGCCGCCGTGGAAGCGGAAGCAGAGCAGCCGACGGTCTCTCCCTACACGGAAAAGCCGGTCGGACGCCGCACCTTCACGGACATCACCGCCGATCCCCATTTCGCTCACGACCCGAAGTATCACTGGCTGGTCGGCACCCTCGATTATTCCAAGGTCGAGGATGCCTGGATCCTTCGCTACTGCTCCGTCGAGGAAGACGACCGTTACGGCGGCAGCGTGACGCTGGTGGACCTGGGCAGCACGGCGGCGTTGAAGAACGGCCAACTCGTGCGCGTCGAAGGTTCCCTGATCAATGCCGACAGCACCCAGCTCCGCCCCGCCTTCCACGTGCGCGGCCTTCGCATCGTGGGACCGTGAGATCACCCTGTTCTACCCCCTTGTGAACGGAACACCCCCGGGCCGGCGCCGGCCCGGGGGTTTCTGTTTCGGTTCCCTCGCGGCGGCCTCGGGGCCGAAGGGGCGGGGGAAGCGGAAGATGGAAATGAGGCGGATTCGGAGGTTTTTGGGAAAGCTACTCAAGCGGGGCGACCTCCGAAGCCGAAATGAAACGGTAGAAATCAGCGCGGTTCCGTCTCCGGGATGGAGGTGGACCCCGCTGGTGTGGAAACGAAGAGGAAGGCTCGGGTCGCCGCTTTTCCCGGATGGATCGCCCCCTGCCGGGACGCGGCGGCCTTCTGCCGAAGTGAGGCTCCAACGGAGGAATACTCTCGTGAATGCTGCGTTCTTGCTCGTTACAACGGCGTGGTTCGCCGGCGTCGAAATGGCGCCGGCAACCACGGCGGCGCCGGCCGCGACCGCCGCGGCGCCGGCGGCCGCACCGCTCGGCGGTGCGTGTTGCGGCGGTGGTGGCTACGGCGGCGGCTGCGGCTGTTGCCCGGTCATCGAGTGCTGCTGCCAGAAACCCAGTTGCATGCAGCGCATGAAGGCGAAATTCCAGAAGAATAGCTGCTGCGAGTGCTGCACTCCCTGCTGCAACACCTGCAACACCTGCGCGACGACCTCGTGCTGCAACACCTGCGCCGACCTGCTGCAACACCTGCGCACCGACCTGCTGCAACACCTGCGCCGACCTGCTGCAACACCTGCGCCGACCTGCTGCAACACCTGCGCACCGACCTGCTGCAACACCGGCTGCAACACCGGTTGCTGTGGCGGCAACTACGTCGCCAGCAGCTGTGGCAGCTGTGGCGCCTGCTGCGAGCCGTGCTGCTGTCAGCAGAAGCAGGGCTGCCTCGCCCGCATGAAGGCCAAGCGGCAGCAGAAGAATTGCTGCAACACCTGCTGCGAGCCGGTCTGCGGCTGCGGCACGGGTTGCGGCGCGTCCGTCGGCGCGGGCTGCTGCGGCGCCGGCGTCGGTGGCGCCGTGCCCGGCACCATGCCGCCGGCCGGTGAGCCGATCAAGCTGCCCAAGGATGCCAACCCCGGCCAGAAGCTGCCCTCCGGCAAGGTCCAGGGTCCGGCCGCTGGCGTGGAAGTCACCCCGACCAGCTCCAACGGGATCGAAACGGAGACCAAAAACCCTTTTGAACTTGACCGTCGGTATGAAACGCGCGTGGGTCGCGCCGCGGATTACGGCTGGGTGACGGGGCAGCTGTTCTACGTGCATGCCGACGGTGGTCTCTGGGTTCTCCGTTATGCTCCGCTGTGGAAGGAAGATCCCAACGGCGGCAGCGTGGTCCTGGCTCGTGATCGGCAGATGGACAGCTATCGCGAGGGCGACCTCGTGACCGTCCACGGCGAGATCCTCAAGCAGAAGGGGTCGATTTTCCTGGGTGGACCTCTGTACCGCACGCAATCGATCGAACTGGTCGATCGCTCGGCACGATAAACCGCTCCCCCTTCCGCGCAACACTCCTCCGGCCCCGTGACACCCCAACGTCACGGGGCATTTTCATTCACGAGGCCAAAAGTTTAGCCGCGACGCGCAGCGGAGCGCGGGCGTCTCGCCCGCGCTCCGCTGCGCGTCGCGGCTAAACGAAGGGAATGGTGCCAACCGCAAGCGGCGCTGTCAGTGCGACGACTTTTCGGGGGCGTCCGAGTAGATGCGCGTCGCTTCCATCTTGATGACCGGCTCGGTCAGGTTGGCGCTGGTCATCTGGATCTTGAAGCGGACGGTGCCCGGCTCGACAGCCTTGACGTTGATGCGGAAGATGGCGTCGGCCTTGGGAGCCAGCTTCTCGATCGGCTCGAAGACGATCGTGCGACCCTCCTCGTGGAAACGCGCCGGACCCGTAGCACTTTTGAACTCCATCTTGTCCGGTACGGTCGCCACCAGCTTGATGTCGGTCTCGACCTTGGAGCCGGTGTTGGTGACGCGCACCTCGTAGGCCGTCTCGCTGTTGACCTCGATGGGGTCGTCGGTATCGACCATTTCGAGCATGAGCGCGGACAGCCCCTCGACGCGCGTGGTGAACTCGGCATCGGCACACAGGCCGCGGGCGGCGACGGCACTGGCGCGGTGCTTGAATTCACCGGGGTTGATGGCCTGGACCTCGAGCTTGACCTCGTGGGTCTGTCCCGGCCCGACCTCCGGGAGCGTCCACGACACCGTTCGCGTCGAGAAGTCGTGCCGGCCGCCGTCGCTGGCGGCGAGGACTTTGAAGCCCTCCGGCACCAGGTCGCTGACGATGACGTTGCTGGCCGGCGCGTCGCCGGGGTTACTGACCTTGAAGGTGTACAGCGCCTTGCGGCCGAGGTAGCGCAGGCCCGGCCCGCTCATCTGCATCTCCAGCTTCGGCATGGTGACGCGGACGTTGGCGGTGTGGCGGGCGTGCAGACCGCCCTCGGCCTCGGCGGTCGCCTCGCACTTCTCGGCGCCGCCCATCTTGGTGGCGCACATGACCGTGACGCTGCGCGTCTCGCCGGCCGCCAGGCTGCCGATGTCGAAGTCCAGCCGCGTGCCGCGGGCGTTCTCCAGCCCCTCGGACAGGGCGGCGTGCAGCTTGACGCGGTCGGCCGGGCCGTCGCCGGGGTTGGACACGGTCAACGTGAAGGTGGCCGTGTCGCCGGCCATGACCTTCTGCGGACAGTGGGCCTTGAGCGACAGCTTCGGTTCCAGCAGCTTGATGCGCGTGACCGACGAGCCGGTGAACGTGACCCAGGCTTGCGGCGAGACCTCGCCCCGCTGCTCGGCGAACAGCCGCATTTGCAGGTTCTTTTCCTGCTTGGCTTGCAAGGTGCCCAGTTCCCAGACGAGAACGTTGTTCTCGTTGACCGCCTTGGGATCGGTGTCCACGCAGCTCGAGTCCGGCCGGCATGCGGATGCGAACGAGGACCTGCTGCACGGGGATGTTGCAGGCGTTGCGCACGATCAGCGTGTAGCTGGTCGCCTGGCCGACCTTGGCCGTCGCGGCGCCGACCCATTCGAGGCTGACCGCCGGCTCCTGCCGGCCGGTCGTGTTCTCGGGCGTGACCGACACTTCCGTCGCCGGTTCGCCTTCCGTCGCCTTCGAGCCGACGGTCTTGTCCTCAGGCATTTCGGCCGGCTCCGAACCGGACAGGGTAGGCAGCGGACGGCCGGCCAGCGACGGATGAAGTGATCGCGGCGGCGCGGCGGTCGGCCGAACCGGCGGCTTCGACGGCGGCTCACTCACGAGTTCCGGCTCGATCAGGCCCGGCTGGCCGGACACCACCCGCGGAGTCGTCGGAGGCGCGGCGACGAGCGTTGCGTCCGCCGGTCCCTGCGAAAGGCGCGGACCGATCGGCATGATGGAAGGAGTCTTGGACGCCGGTGGGATCGGCACGATCTCGGACGGGACCGGGGGCGGGGCGATCTCCACGCCGGAAGGCGGTTCGGACAGGAGTTCGGGGCCGGCTGCCGTGAGACTGAGGGTCTCCGACCTGACCGCCGGGACGACGGAGGGAGCGGAACTCCCGGCCGTCGCCCCTCCGGATGCTTCGACGGTCGGTTCAATCGTGGGCGTGGATTTCGAACTAGGCCGGGCCCACGCCAGGGCGGCCCATCCGATCAGGCAGGCGCCCAGCACGACGGCCCCGCCAATGGCGACAAGACGATTCATCTGCGTACCTCCCCCGCTTGGGATAAACAGCCTTCCCCCGATATGCTCGCGCCCCCCGCTCCGGGGGTACAGTCTTTTAGGAGGGCGGCACTATAGCGACGGATTTTTTTCCGTCAAGACGGATTTGCGTGACACCAAGACAAGGCGCACCCTTCCACCGATTTCCGTTGAGTCGGCGCCGCCGCCCCTCTACACTGTGCGGAAATCCCCAACCGCCCGACCATCAGGAGAACGACACCATGAGACAACTCGTCATTGGTCTGGCGCTGGCCCTGGCGATCTTCGCCGCGCCGGCCGCCCGCGCCGCCGAGCCGGCGCTGAAGAGGAACGTCCTGTTCATCGCCGTGGACGACCTCAACAACACCCTGGGCTGCTACGGTCATCCGCTGGTGAAATCGCCGAACATCGATCGACTGGCGGCGCGCGGTCTGCGCTTCGACCGCGCTATTGCCAGTTCCCGTTGTGCAGTCCCAGCCGCGTCTCGCTGCTGACCGGCCTGCGTCCCGACGTCTCGCGCATCTTCGACCTCAAGACCGATTTCCGCACCCTTCATCCCAACGCGGTGACGCTGCCGCAATTGTTCCGCAACAACGGTTACTTCTCGGCCCGCGTCGGCAAGATCTTCCATTACGGCGTACCCGGCCAGATCGGCACCAACGGCCTGGATGATCCGCAATCGTGGGACCGAGTCGTCAACCCGCGCGGCCGCGACAAGGACGAGGAGAAGAAGCTGCACCTCCTCACGCCGCAGCTCCGCAACCTTGGCGCCTCGCTGTGTTACCTGGCCGCCGAGGGCAGCGATGAGGAGCAAACCGACGGCAAGGTCGCCGCCGAGGCGATCCGGCTGCTCGAAGCGAACCGCGAGCGGCCCTTCTTCCTCGGCGTCGGCTTCTATCGGCCGCATGTCCCGTGGATCGCGCCGAAGAAATATTTCGACTTGTATCCACTCGACCGCATCCGCGTGCCGGAGGTGACGGCGAAGGACCGCGAGACCAAGCCGGAAATCGCCCTGCGCGGCCAGAGCGGCAAGGAGGCCAATTACGGACTGTCGGAGGAGAAGTGCCGCGAGGCCATTCGCGGATACTACGCCTGTGTCTCGTTCCTGGACGCCCAGGTCGGCAAGGTGCTCGACGCCCTGGATCGCCTCAAGCTGACGGACAACACAGTCATCGTCTTGTGGGGCGATCACGGCTGGCACTTGGGCGAGCATGGCATGTGGCAGAAGATGAGCCTGTACGAAGAATCGGCGCGGGTGCCGTTGATTCTCTCCGCTCCCGGCATGAAGTCGGCCGGCCAGGGTTGTCCGCGCCTGGTCGAGTCCATCGACGTGTATCCGACGCTGGCCGAACTGTGCGGGTTGACTCCGCCCGCGATACTGCAAGGCAAGAGCCTGCGGCCGTTGTTCGAGGATCCGCGCCGACCATGGAAGGAGGCCGCCTTCACGCAGGTCACGCGCGGCAAGCTCATGGGGCGGAGCGTGCGCACCGAGCGCTGGCGCTACACCGAATGGGACGACGGCAACAAGGGCGTCGAACTGTACGATCACGAACGCGATCCGCACGAGTTGACGAACGTGGCCACCGACCCCGCCCGGGCCGAGACGGTGAAACAACTCAAAGAACTGCTGAAACAGATGCGGGCGCGGCCGACGAAGGAAACTCCTCGTTGACTGTCCGAGCCTGAAGCGTAAGCGAAGAAAACGACAACCTTCGGTTGTCGTTTTCTTCGCTTACGCTTCAGGCTCGGATCACTAGTTATTCGAGGGCCGTTTGCCGACGAGGAGGCCGGTCTGCATCTGGGCCATGGCAGCGGTCGAGGCGAACACGCGGTCGGTCGGGAGTGTCGTCCCAAGGGAGATGGATGACGAGACGGAGGACACGGAGGCGGTCTGCGCCGAGCTGGTCTGGACGGCGGGCGTGAGGGTGAGGGACCAGTTGAGCAGGGTGCCGCTGTGCGTACCGCTATCCTTAATCATCAGCCGCCAGCTACCGCCGGCGTTGAGGCCATTAAGCTGGCTCAGCGACGACTCGGGCAGATAGGTGCCCGTAAACGGCACCTGGCCGGCGCTGATGGCGGTGCTGGCCTGACTGGAAAAGACCGTGTTCTGAAAGTTGCCTCCGCTGCCGCCGCGATTATTGACCAGCGCGATGGTCTTGCCGTTGGGGGCGACCAGATAAACGTACAGCTCGCCGTCGGCGGGATAGTTGATGTTGAGGCTGACCTGCACGCCGCCGACGGTCATGCCCGCTGGCACGGTGATCGCGGATGCGGTTAGACTTTGGGGATTGATCGCCGACGCGGTGCTGTTGTCGTAGGTCTGCGCTCCCGGACTTGGCGTCGGCGTGGGGGTTGGTGTTGGGGTCGGCGTGGGCGTCGGTGTGGGAATCGGCGTGGGCGTATCGGCGGGACTACCGCTGGCGGGCGTGAGGGTGAGGGACCAGTTGAGCAGGGTGCCGCTGTGCGTACCGCTATCCTTAATCATCAGCCGCCAGCTACCGCCGGCGTTGAGGCCATTAAGCTGGCTCAGCGACGACTCGGGCAGATAGGTGCCCGTAAACGGCACCTGGCCGGCGCTGATGGCGGTGCTGGCCTGACTGGAAAAGACCGTGTTCTGAAAGTTGCTTCCGCTGCCGCCGCGATTATTGACCAGCGCGATGGTCTTGCCGTTGGGAGCGACCAGATAAACGTACAGCTCGCCATCGGCGGGATAGTTGATGTTGAGGCTGACCTGCACGCCGCCGAGGGTCATGCCCGACGGCACGGTGATCGCGGACGCGGTTAGGCTTTGGGCGTTGATCGCCGACGCCGTGCTGTTGCTGTACGTCTGCGATCCCTGGGTCGGCGTCGGCGTGGGTGTCGGCGTGGGTGTGGGTGTGGGTGTGGGAGTAGGTGTAGGGGTGGGGGTCGGGGTCGGCGTGGGCGTGACGGTAGGAGGACCGCTGGCGGGCGTGAGAGTGAGGGACCAATTGAGCAGGGTGCCGCTGTGGCCGCCGACGTCCTGGACGGTCAGCTTCCAGGTGCCGCCGGCGCTCTGTCCGTTGAACGCATTGAGGTTGCCGTCGGGACTGAAGGTGCCGGCATAAGGACGCTGCCCTGGGCGATAGGAGTGGTAGCCTGGCCGCTGAGGACGGTATTCTGGAAGTTGGCCCCAATGCCGCCGCGACGGCTGACCAACTGCACCGTCGTGCCGTTGGGGCTGGTCAGATTGAGGTACAGGTCGCCGTCGTCGGGATAGTTGATGTTGACGCTGACCTGCACACCACCGAGGGTCATGCCCGCCGGCACGGTGATCGTGGACGTGGTCGTGCTCTGCGCGTTGATCGACGATGCCGAATTGTTGCTGTACGTCTGCACGCCCTGGAGCGCGATCGTTCCGGTGTAGGGCGACATCGTGTTCCCCATCAGATCCTGCACGCCGGCGATCGAGAGCGTGTAATTCCCCAGCAGCGTCTGATTCGGGAAGATCAACGCCATCTGCGTGTCTCCCGAACCGTTGACCACCCGAACCGTCACGGGGATCGTGGAGCCATTCGGGCTCGTCAGCGTGACGGACTGGGCGGCGAAGGAGCTGACGTCGATCGGCTCGCTGAACGTCACCCACAGGCTGTTCATCGAGTCGGCGGTGGGGCCTTGGGGAGTGACGTTGGTGATGGCGGGGGTGCTGCGTTGGGACAGGGTCCAGCCGACGGCGGCGGCGACGTCGAGTCGGCCGCCGGTCGTCACCTTGCCTTGCAGACTCGGCAGCTTGTCCGTGGTGTCGAGCACCTGGTTGATGACCTGCGTGTAGCTCCAATCGGGGTGCTGGCCCCAGACCAGCGCCAGTGCCGCCGTGACCTGGGGGGTGGCCTGGGACGTACCGCTCATGGCCCCATATTGGCCGTTGGGCAGAGTGCTGTAGATGTTAACACCTGGGGCCGCCAAGGCGACGCTCTTGGGTCCGTAGTTGGAGAACGAGGCGAGCTGGTCGCTGCTGTCCGTGGCCGCCACGGTCACGACATTGTTGAGGCCGAGGCTGAGACTGGCCGGGTAGTCCGGCGTCGTGTCATCGTTGGCGCTCTCATTGCCGGCCGCCGCCACGAAGATTTGCCCATGCGTCTGCGCGTTCTGGATAGCGGTGGTGAGGATGCCGGCGTCGCTGGACGGCGCCCCTTCCCAGCTGTTGTTGCTGATCTTCGCCCCATGCTGCACGGCGTAGTTGAGACCCTGAATGAAGTCGCTGATGAGGCCGCTGCCGTTGCTGCCGATGAACTTGACCGGCATGATCTGCACGTTCCAATCGACGCCGGTCACGCCCGTGCCGTTGTTGCCGACGGCCCCGATAATGCCCGAGACGTTGGTGCCGTGCCCATTGTCGTCGAGGGGGTTGTCGCTGTTGCTGACGAAGTTCCAACCGAAGAAATCGTCGGGGTGGGCGGTGTCGCCGTCCGAAGTGCCGCCGCTCTGCCAACCGCCCTGGCTGAGGGGGCGGAGCAGGTCGCCGGCGTCGATACGACCATCGCTGTTGTTGTCCCAGACGAGTCCGGCGTTCACCGGATTATTGAGGTCGCGGAAGGTGATGATGCCCGGCGTCGCCGTCTGGATCTGCGACTTGTACACGATCTTGTCGTAGCCGCTGGTCGAACTGGACTTGGTGTACCAGAAGTTGGGGATCTCGGCCTGGTTGATCCAGATGTTGTCGTACAGGTCGGGGCTATCGTAATCGATGCCGGTATCCATGACGGCGACGACGATGTTGGGACTGCCGGTGGTGACGTCCCAGGCCTGCTCGGCGTGGATGTCCGCCCCGGGCGTGCCGCCGCTCTGGCCGGTGTTGTGGAGGTTCCACTGCTGGCTCAGCAGGGGATCGTTGGGCACGGAGGACACCGTCAGATTGTAGTCTGGCTCGGCGTCGAGGACGCCGGACTCGGACTGGTAGGCGGCCAGGGTCTGCGCCACGGTCATGCCGTTGGACAGGCTGACTTCGTACAGTCCCGGCACCAGGGGCAGCGCGTTGGCCAGGGTGGTGCCCGACACGAGGGCGGGTCCGCCGGGCACCCCCGGCGGCGTCTGAAACTGGACCAGGATGTCGGTGGAACTGTACTGACTGGAGTTGACCGACAAGCCGTTCAAGTCGAGTACCGTCGTCGGAGCGGCGGCGCTGAGCAGGGTGCGGTCCTCAAGGATTTCCAGGCCGAGAATGGGGCGGATCGGTCGGCGCGCTGACCTCTCCCCTCGCTTCCGTGCTGCCGTCATGGGGGCATCCTCGCGGGTGTTGGCGGAAACACAGGCAAATCCGCGCCGCCGGGACGAAGCGTCCCCGGCGCGACGCCCTCGGGGCGTGGGTTGGCGAACACAGCCTGGAAAAGCGTGAGAGAGGGCCGCGACAGGATGATCCGTGGACGGGAGGCTCGTCAGGGCGACCCATCGCCAGACCGAGTGCGGCGCGGCGGAATCCGCTAGAGAGTAGGCCCGTTGCGAGGACGGGGCATGGCGGTGCAACTCACGCGGCGACTCCTCGGATAGACGTAACAGCGATCCGCTCCGCCGGTCGTGGAAGGGAGCCGATGCGGAGCAGAACTCCTATCGACGGGACTTGCGCGGGGAATTGAGTCGCCGCGCGTTTTCTCCGTGCAAGCTGGGCGAACTTTGCGGATCGAGAGGACGGACGATTCGGAATAGGGAAACGTCGCGGCCTGTGCGGGACATGCCGGTCACTTTTTCGGGCCCGGAAGCGTAAGAATGAGCGAACCGAACCGAGCCGCGACCGTAAGGGAGCGGTTGGAACTCTGAATACTCCGCTCCCTACGGTCGCGGCTCGGTTCGATCCGCCGGCGGCGACGCGACGGCGGGGAAGGTGAGGGTGAAGGTGGTCCCTTCGCCGGGCCGGCTGGCGGCGGCGAGTTGGCCACCGCACTGCTTGACGGTCCCGTAGGCGGCGGCCAAGCCCATGCCTCCTCCGCCGCCGACGCGCGGCGGAGACGAGAACGGCTCGAACAGCTGGGCCAGTGCCGACTCGTCCATGCCGCCGCCGCTGTCGGACACCGTCAGGACGATAGCGAGACCGGACGACAGGTCCACCGCGTTCGGCGATTCGGCCGGAATGTTGGCCGTGGACAGCGTCGGCCTGTCCGCCCGAGGGCATGGCGTCGCGGGCATGGGTGGCAAGGTCGAGCAGCACCTGCTCGATGCCGTCGGCGTCCACCCGGATCGGTCGCAAGGACGGGTCGAGGTTCAGCCGCAGATCAATGGCCGGGCCGAGCAGGCGCTTGAAGACCTCGGTGCGATGGAGGACGACGTCGTTGAGGTCGAGAAGGACGGGGTGCAGCATTTGCTGGCCGCCGACGGCCAGCAGTTGACGGACCAGGGCCGCCAGCCGTTCGCTGGCCTGCTGGATCAGCGTCAGCGCTTCGTGATCGGGATCGTCCGGCCCATGGGCGTCGAGCAGGAGATGGGTATAACCCGTGATGACGGTGAGGAGGTTGTTAAAGTCGTGAGCCACGCCGCCGGCTAGCCGGCCAATCGCTTCCAGCTGCCGCGAACGGCGTCTCGGTTCTTCCTGGTCTCTGCGTTCGCTATCGAGGTCAAGGCTCGCCGGCACGGCATCTTCCTCGCGTGTCTTCGTTGACCGCGCATCATCCCGGCCATAGAGAGCGAAACGACTCGCTCTTCAGTCTGACGGAACGAAGGGAGAAGGAACGGATCGTACGACGGACGAGTGTCCGTAATTCACTTTTTATACACAAGCCCAGGCATTCGGCAAGAAAAAAACGCCCCCAAAAGGATAACGTCGCCCACCTTCAAGGACCGAAGAGTCCGCCTCTTCCGCTCGAACCGAACAAGAGATCGAGTCGCCAGAATCGTCGTAATCCTTAAATTCTCCGTATCTTAGGGATTGCCGTCGAGACGGGAAATCGCCGGTCCCTCCCCTTGCCGGCTCCAATAGCGTGCCAAACATATTTTGAAATCGTCCTGTTGACTCTGGCCTTCGGAGCGATTACTATTTTAATTCGTACATTCCCTACACTCCAGACGTGACGCCGCTGTCACCTGCAGCCGGAACAGAAACGTCAGGATGAAAAAGGGGCGAGCAACGGCCCAGCGGCGCCCTCCAAAAGTCCGTATCCGAAAGTGAAGTCCACGCGCGGAACCCGTGGACAGGCGCTCGCGGAGCGAGTGTTTTACCCCGTATTTCCCGGTAGTCCTTGATCCAGCTGATGGGGCGTTCCGCGACGCACCCGAGCCGTCTCCCATCGGCGCGTTATTCAGACCTTCATCGAGTCATCCTCACGAGTACTCCCCCATGTCTCTCCTCCCTTTGCGTCAGTGGTTCAAGCGTGGTCCCGTCCGTCCGAGCGCCCAACGAAAGAGGACGCCTTTCCGCAAGTGCTTCCTGGAGGTCTTGGAAGACCGGACGTTGCTGACGGCGCAGCTTTACACGGTGACCCTCGGGGGCGATGCCGGCGTCAACACGAACGGCGTTCAGGACAAGAGCGCCGCGAACTCCGGCGACCTGCGCTGGTGCATTAACCAGGCCGACCAATCGGCCAACTCCGGCAGCACCATTCAGTTCGCCGCGTCGGCCGGCGCCAACATCACGCTGGCCGGGAGCGAGTTGGTCATCTCGCAAACCATGACCATCACGGGCCTCGGT
Organism: uncultured Planctomycetota bacterium; assembly: GCA_963849325.1. Classification (GTDB taxonomy): domain Bacteria; phylum Planctomycetota; class Planctomycetia; order Gemmatales; family Gemmataceae; genus JAJPHU01. The sequence goes on from CAWKHF010000002.1 coordinate 694,428, forward strand.
GCCAGCAATCTGACCATTAGCGGGAATAATCAGTCGCGCGTTTTCGACATCACCAATCCGTCGGCGAATGTGATTATCTCCGGCCTGACCGTCACCAAGGGCAATGCCGAGGCCCAGAACGGCAGTCCGGGCTTCCAGGGCGGCGACATCTACAACGGCGGCCAAAGTCTGGCTCTGACCGACGACATCGTTCAGAACGGCAAGGTCACCGGGAATTTCGTCCTGGGATTAAACAGCGGTATCGCTTTAGGCGGCGGCATTTTCAACGACACGGGGTCGGCGCTGACGTTGAGCGGCACGACGGTCCAGAACAACGAGGCCTTTGGCACCACCTCCAAAGGGGCGGGCGGCGGCATCTTCAACGATCCGGGCGGCTTTGTGTTCCTCGGCACGGACAGCCAGGGGGTCGCCAGCGTGGTGATTAACAATCAGGCCGTGGGCGACTTCGCCGTCAATGGCAACGCAGGCGTCGCCGGCGCCAGCGCCGCCAGTGGGAGTAAGGGGAACGGGGGCAACGGCGGCAATGGCGGCGCGGCCTTCAACGGCGTGCCCGGCTACGGCGGCGGCGTCTACAACAGCGGCACCCTGACCCTCAGCGGCCTCAGCACGGCCCCGATCGTCTTTTCAGGCAACTCGGCCCAGGGCGGCAACGGCGGCAATGGCGGCGTCGGCGGGGTCGGCGGCGCCGGCGACGGCCCGGGCAAGGGCGGCAATGGCGGCATCGGCGGCGCCGCGGGGCATGGCGGTGTTGCCGATGGCGGCGCCATCTACAACGCAACGAGCGGCATCGTGCAGGGCAGCTCAGGCGGTTTCAGTTACGCCTCGTTCGTCAACAACTCCGCCGTGGCCGGCAAAGCCGGCACGCCCGGCACGGGCGGCAGCGGCGGCGCGGGCGGTGCATCGGGCGTCGGCGGCGCCGGCGGCAGCGGCGGCGCGTCCGCCAATGGGGCCAACGCCGCCGGCGGTGGGATTTACAGCATGGGCGCCACGTTGAGTGGCACCGGGCTGGTCATGCTCCAGTCCACGTTTACCTCGAATGTGGCGACGGCCGGCGCCGCGAGTATCGGGGGCGCGGGCGGTGTGGCCGGGGCCGGCAGCCCCGCCGGCGCCAGCGGGCACGCCACGGGAGGGGGGGTCGGCGGGTCCGCCTGGGGCGGCGCCATTGCCAATCTGGCGGGCACCCTTCAGGCCAGCACCAGCCAGTTCTCCGGCAACCAGGCGAATGGCGGCGCGGGCGGCACGGGCGGCGCGGGCGGAGCGGGCGGCAACGGCGCCAGCGGCAAGAATGCCGGCGCCGGCGGCAACGCCCTGGGCGGAGGGTTGTACAACTCCGGCGGCGCCATCACCTTGACCGGCGATCAGTTCACGCAAGACCAAGCGACCAGTGGCGCCGGCGCGACGGGCGGGCTAGGCACGGGCAACGGGGCGGGCGGTCAAGGCTCCAACCCCGGCGTGGCCGCCGGCGGCGCCGTGTTCAACCAGGGCGGCGACCTGACCATTACCGCTGGCTCCGGGACTTCCTCCTTCACTTCCAACCAGGCGGTCGTCGCCGCGGGTGGCAACGGCGGAGGGGGCAATACCGGCGGAAACGCCAACAGCGGCGGCATCCTCGGCTACGGCGGGGCCATCGCCGCCACCGCCTCGAACGTGAGCGTCTCCAACACTACCTTTGGCGGAGCGACGGCCGGCGCGGGCAACCAGGTGACCGCCGGCACGGCCGGCGCGGCGAATATCGTGTCAAACCCCGGTGGCCAGGGCGGAGTTGGGTCCAGCGTCTATGGCGGCGCTATCGCCGTCGGCGTCACCACCAAGACCACGGTGCAGAACCTCACGCTCACCAGCGACACCTTTACGGACAATTCGGTCACCGCTGGCGCCGGTGGCCGAGGAGGCGTCCAGAACGTCGGCGGTAACGGCGGCGCGGCGTGGGGCGGCGGCGTGGCCTACGTGATCCCGACCGCCAGCAGCGATACAACCTCCTCCAACAAGATCCTGGTCACGTCCAGTTCGTTCGGCGGCAACCAGGTCACCGGCGGCGCCGGCGGACTGGGGGGATACAATGATGCCGGCGGGGCCGGCGGGGACGACGGCGGAGGCGGTTTGGCCATCTCCAACGCGGTCGGCACCCTGACCTCGACCGTGATCAACAGCACCTTCACCACCAATGCGGTGCAGGGCGGCGCGGGCGGCTCGGGCGTCCTGGGCCACGGCCTGGCTCCCGGCGGCAGCGGCGGTTCGGTCCACGGCGGCGGCATCTACGCTTCCAATTCCGCCCTGACCGTCGCCGGCAGCTCGGTCAACGGCAACAGTGTCACGGGCGGCTTAGGCGGCCAGGGCGGGGGACTCGAAGAGCAGGGCAGTGCCGGCGGCAGCGGCGGCAACGCCGACGGTGGCGGCATTTCCTTCAACAACACGTCCGCGACCCCCCTGGTGTTCGGTTACACGGGCAACCTCAACGGCAACTCAGTCTCGAACAACAAGGTGACGGCGGGCAACGGCGGCAACGGCGGCATTGCCGGCAGCATCGGCACCCTCAACATCCCGGGCGGCTCGGGCGGCGCCGGCGGCAGCGCCAGGGGCGGCGGCATCTTCCTCCAGTCCGATGTCAGCAGCACCAACAACAGCACCGTCACCAGCGCCGAGATCGACGACAATACGCTCACGGCCGGCAATGGCGGCCTGGGCGGCGCGGGCGCCCTGGCCAACGGCGGCAGCGGTGGCAACGGCGCCGGCGGCGGACTGTACAGCAACAGCGGCAACCTCGCCACCGATACGCTGAACCTCACCTCCAGCACCCTGGCCGGCAACCAGATTAGCGGCGGCGTCGGCGGCTACGCCGGCGTCGGCACCACCGGCAACGGCGGCGCCGGCGGCAGCGGCGGCACGGGCGGCAATGCCCAGGGCGGCGGCTTCTGGGTCGGCGACGACACCCTGACCGTCCTCAATACCACCGTGGGCGGCACCAACAGCAGCAACACCCTCACCGCCGGCAGCGGCGGCAACGGCGGCAACGCCGGCTCCCCCAACGGACTCAAGAACCCCGGCGGCGCCGGCGGCGCCGGCGGCAACGTCCAGGGCGGCGGCGTCTTCGTCAACAGCGGCGACGCCACCTTCACCAACGCCACCATCGCCGGCAACTTCGCCACCGGACCCGGAAATGGCGGGGCGGGCGGCACCGGCACCGGCGGTGCCGGCGGCAGCAATGGACTCGCCGGCGCCAACGGCAGCGGCGGCGGCGGCGGCTACTACGCCAATGCCGGCAGCAGCGACCAGGTGGCCAACACCATCATCGATGTGAACCAGGCCCGGCCAACCCCCACCTCGGCCGCCGTCAGCAGTGCCGTCGCCGGCGCCTTCAACAGCCAGGGCAATAACGTCATCGGCTCGCTCGACGCGGGAACCACCGGCTTCGTCGCCAGCGACAAGACCGGCGTTGTAGCCGGGACCGCTTCCGGCGACCTGAACCTGGGACCGCTGGAGAACAACGGCGGACTCACCCGGACCGACGCCCTCTTGAACACGGCCGGCAACGTCGCCATCGGCACCGGCAACGCCTCACTGCCCGCCTTGTCCGCGGTCAACTTCGACCAGCGCGGCAACCCCTTCCAACGCAAAATCAACGGCAACGTGGACGTGGGCGCCTTCGAGTTCCAGCCACCCGTCATCAGCCTGATCACCCCCACCAGCGCAGCCCAGGATGGCTCGGCGTTCCCGATGACCATCATTGGCACCGACTTCGAGTCGGGCGCCCTGGTGTCCTTCGGCGGCACCCTCCTGACGCCCACCACGCTCACGCCCACGTCGATCACGGTGACGGTCCCGGCCAGCGCCCTGCTGACCGCCGGCAAAATCAACGTCACGGTCGAGAACCCCGACGGCAGCGGCGTCAAGGGCAACGTTGTGGTGTCCAACGCCGAGACCTTCACCATCACCAGCCCGACCAGCCTGACCCTCACCGGCCCCTCCGGCACGGTGACCAACAACGAGGGCGACGCGGTCTCGCTGCAAATCGGCAGCAACGATGCCAACGCGGGCAACTACGCCATCGCCAGCGGAACCAGCTTGCCTCCCGGTCTGAGCATCAACTCCGTCACCGGCCTCATTTCCGGCCAGATCAACTCGCGCGGAGCGGGCACCTACACCGTCACGGTCACGGCCAGCGATGGCACCACCACCGGCAGCCTTACCTTCGTCTGGGCGGTCAACGACTCCAACCCGCCGGCGCTGACCAACCCCGTGCGCAGAACAATCTCGTCGGCGACAATGTCAGTTTGCAGATCAAGGCCCAGGATGCCGACCCGGGCAGCTTCACCGACAACAACACCTTGCCTCCCGGTCTGACGATGACCGGCAATGGCCTGATCCAGGGCACCCTCGCCTCCAACTCGGCGGGCGTCTACCAGGTCACCATCAGCGCCAGCGACGGGACGGGCAACACGGGCAGCACCACCTTCAACTGGACGGTGCAGTCCAGCGCCTCCGACGCTGACCAACCCGGGGCCGCAGCTCAACAACGACGGCGACTCGGTCAGCCTGCAGATCAACAACAGCAACGTCCTGCCGGGCACCTTCAGCATCTCGGGCCAGCCGCCCGGCCTGAGCATCAACCCGTCCACGGGCCTGATTACCGGCACCATCGGCGGCACCGCCGACAAATCCTCGCCGTACACGGTCACGGTCAGCGCGTTCGTCTTCGACACCCCGGCCGACCAGCCGGCCAGCACCACCTTCACCTGGACGGTGGACAGCTCCACGCCGCCGACCGTGACCAATCCCGGCAACCGGACCAACAAAGTCGGCGACGCGGTCAACGTGCAGATCACGGCGACAGGCACCTCGCCCAACTCCGCCGGCACCGTCTTCCTCGCCGCCAACCTGCCGTACAACCTGAGCATCAACCCCGACACCGGCGTGATTTCCGGCGTCGTCACCACGGCCGGCACTTATTCGACCACGGTCACGGCCTACAACGGCAATCTCACCAACAACACGACCTTTACCTGGACGGTCAACGCCGCCAGCGGCACCACCGCGCCGACGCTGACCCCGGAGGCCAACCAGACCAACACCGTCGGCAACATCGTCAACCTGCAGATCCAGTCGCAGAATGCCACGCCGGGCACCTTCAACGCCGTCAATCTGCCGAGCGGCCTGAGCATCAACAAGAACACGGGCCAGATCACCGGCACCATCGCCGCCAACGCGGCCGGCACCTATCAGACTGTCGTCACCGCCGACGACGGCAGCACGCCGGGCGCGACGGCCTTCACCTGGACGGTCAACCCCGCCAACGGCACCACCGCGCCGACGCTGACCAACCCTGGCAACCAGGTCAATACCATCAGCGACTCGGTCAGTCTGCAACTCCAGGCCAAGGGTGCCACGGCGGGCAGCTTTACCGACCTGGTCGGCACCACCCACACCCTGCCGGGCGGCCTGAGCATCAACGCCAACACCGGCCAGATCACCGGCACCATCGCCGCCAACGACGCGCCCGGCAACTACGCCGTCAACATCAGCGCCGGCAACGGGTCCACCTCCAACAACGTCGCCTTCACCTGGACGGTGAACACCAGCACGCCGACACCCACGCCGACGCCCACACCGACTCCGACGCCCACGCCAACGCCGACACCCACGCCAACGCCGACACCGACGCCCACACCGACTCCAACGCCCACACCGACTCCAACGCCCACGCCGACACCGACGCCAACGCCCACTCCAACACCGACACCGACACCGACACCGACACCGACACCGACACCGACACCGACACCGACGCCCACGCCGACGCCCACTCCGACGCCGACGCCCACGCCCACGCCCACGCCCACTCCAACGCCGACGCCGACGCCCACACCGACGCCCACGCCCACGCCGACGGGGACGACGAGCGTCGTGGTCACGAACGTCCAGGACCAGTATCCGGGACTGAGTGTGTTCCAGTTCGAGACCGTGACGGTGCAGGTCCTCGGTCCCAACGGTCAGCCGGTGACACGTGGCTCGGTGGCGATAACGGAGCATGGTCAAACCATCAACGCCACCGTGCAAGCCGATGGCACGGCCTCCGCTTCGTTCCTCAACGTGTACTTCGAGCCGAATGTCTTCTTCGATTTGTTCTCCGCCAACGCGCTGGACGCCGTGTACAGCGATTCCAGCGGCGTCTTTGGCGGCGCCTCGACCTCCTACATGGAGCCGGGCATCGTGTTCCAACTGTTTGACTATCTCATCAACCTGGAGATGAGTCTGTTGACCGGAGGCGGGATGGTCTGACAAGGAAAGCCGAGCCGCGAGCGTTAGCGAGCGGGAGCAACACCGCTCGCTAACGCTCGCGGCTCGGACAGCAAACGTCCCACACGGTTTTTCATCGAGTCATCCTCACGAGTACTCCCCCATGTCTCTCCTCCCCTTGCGCCAGTGGTTCAAGCGAGGCTCCGTCCGTCAGAGCGCCCAACGAAAGAGGACGCCTTTCCGCAAGTGCTTCCTGGAGGTCCTGGAAGACCGGACGTTGCTGACGGCGCAGCTCTACACGGTGACACTCGGGGGCGACGCCGGCGTCAACACGCAGGGCGTTAAGGACACGACCGCCACGAACTCCGGCGACCTGCGCTGGTGCATCAACCAGGCCGATCAATCGGCCAACGCCGGCAGCACCATCCAGTTCACCGGCGGGGCCGGCTCCAACATCACGTTGGGCGGCAAAGAGCTGGTCATCTCGCAAACCATGACCATCACGGGCCCCGGCTCCGCCAACCTGGCGGTCAGCGGCAATAATCAGTCGCGCGTCTTCAACGTCACCAACCCGACGGCGTTCGTGACCATCTCCGGCATGACCATCACCAACGGCAATGCCGAGCCGGCGAGCGGCCTCACGGGCAACCAGGGCGGCGACATCTTCAACGGCGGCGAAAGCCTGACTCTCACCGACGATATCGTTCAGAGCGGCCTCGCCGCCGGGTTCACCAGTGGTCCCATTGGCCGCGGCGGCGGCATCTTCAACGACGACGACGGGCTGGCAACGGGCAACGCGCTGATCCTGCAAGGCACGATTGTCCAGAACAACTTGGCTCAAGGTAACAGCGGAAATGGTGCCGGGCTTGGGCAAGGCGGCGGCATTTACAATGACTTGGGTGCCAAAACCGTTGTAACCCTCACGACCGACAGCCAGGGAATCGCCAGTCAGGTAATCAACAACCGGGCCATTGGCAGCAACGGCGGCAACGGCATTCCCGCGCCGGGCGGCGCGGGCGGCACTCCCAGCGGATCCGGCCACGGCGGCAACGGCGGTAAGGGCGGCAGCGCCGGCAATGGCAGTCCGGGCGAGGGCGGCGGCGTCTACAACAGTGGCACCCTGATCATCGTCGGCGCCAGCACGGCGCCGATCGTCCTTTCCGGCGACTTGGCCCAGGGTGGTGTCGGCGGGAACGCCGGCAATGGCGGCAACGGCGGCAACGGCGTTGGCAAGTTCGACGGTGGCGCCGGTGGCAACGGAGGCGATGCGGGCTTCGGCGGCTCCGCCCTCGGGGGAGGTATCTACAACGCGACCGGCGCCACGGTGCAGAGCTTCAGCTTCGCCACCTTTGCCAACAACACGGCCAAGGGCGGCGCCGCCGGCACGGCCGGCAACGGCGGTAACGGCGGCAATGACGGCGGCACGGGCAGCACCGGCAAGAACGGCACCGGCCACGGCGGCAGCGGCGGCACCGGCGGCAGCGGCGGCGCCGCCGCGGGTGGCGGCATTTACAGCATGGGTTCCCTGTTGGGTATCGGCCAAACCACTTTTTCTGGGAACGCAGTCGTGGGCGGCGCGGCCAGCATCGGCGGCACCGGCGGCAACGGCGGCAACGGCGCCAAGACCCTCCTCGCCGGCGCCGCCGGGAAGGACAAAGTCGGCGGGACTGGGGGGAGTGCCTGGGGCGGCGCCATCGCCAACCTGGCGGGCACGTCCCTTTCGATCAGCGCCAGCCAGTTCACCACAAACCAGGTGACCGGCGGCGCGGGCGCCGTCGGCGGCGCGGGCGGCGGAGGCGGCTCGGGCGCTGGCGACAGTGGCCCTGGCGCTTCCGGGGCCGTCGGCGGTACCGCCGGGGCCGGCGGCGACGCCATGGGCGGAGGGCTGTACAGCACGAGCGGCTCCGTCACCGTGGACGGTGTTCAATTCGCCCAGAACCAGGCCGTCAGCGGCGCAGGCGCGACCGGCGGCGCCGGCGGCGCCGGCGGCAACAGCGGTACGAATACCTCCTCTCCCGCCCCCCTGAAGACCCAGTTTGGCGGCAATGGCGGCGCGGGCGGCATCGGCTCCGACGCCGGCACCGCCGCGGGCGGCGCCGTGTTCTTCAACCCGATCAGCCCCACCGACACGCTGACCGTCATCAACACCTCGGGGACCTCTTCCTTCACCAGCAACCAGGTCCGCACCGGGCCGGGCGGCAATGGCGGCCTGGGCGGTAATGGCGGCTTCGGCGAACGTGACGGCCATTCCACCCGATACTTCATCTCCATTGCCGGCGGCAGCGGCGGCGCCGGCGGCAACGCCAACAACGGCGTCGGCGGTGGCACCTTCGCCTATGGCGGCGCCATCTCCGTCATGGCCGGCAACGCGAACGTCTCCAACAGCGTCTTCGGCGGTTCCGCGTCCGGGGCCGGCAACCAGGTGATCGGCGGCGCGGGCGGCATCGGCGGCGCGGGCGGCATCGGCGGCGCGGGGGTGCATAACGCTTCCGAGGGCGCCGCCGGCGGCTTCGGCGGTCGAGGCGGCAACGGCACGACCGTCTACGGCGGTGCCCTCTCCCTCAGCGGCAACGCCCAGAACCTCACGCTCGCCGGCGACACCTTCACGGACAATGCCATTACCTCCGGCGCCGGCAACACCGGCGGCGCGGGTGCCAACGGCGGACCCGGAACGGGTCAAATTGGCGGCATCGGCGGTAACGGCGGTGCCGGCGGCAACGGCGGTGCCGGCGTCCTGGGCGTGGCCGCCCAGGGCGGCGGCGTGTCGTATTACCTCCCTGCTGGCAGTGCCAACACGACGACACACACCATCACCATTTCTTCCACTCCGTTCAGCGGCAACCAGGTCACGGTCGGCGGCGGGGGGCATGGGGGGAAGGCCGCCCGGACCTTCTTTCTGGGCATTGGCGGCGCGGGCGGAAATGCCCAGGACGCCGGGGGAGGCGGCCTGGCTCTTTTCGATGGCGTGGGAACGCTGGCCTCAAGCCTGACGTCCAGCGCCGTCACGGGCAATCAGGTCCAGGGCGGCGCCGGCGGCAGCGGCTCCACGGGTAGCAGCACCACCCCCGCGATAGGCGGCAACGGCAGTTCGGTCCACGGCGGCGGACTCTACGCCTTCAATTCCAGCCTGAGTCTGACCACCAGCTCGGTGAGCAACAACGTCAACACGGCCGGCATTGGCGGCGTGGGCGGGCCGGGATGGGGCGTCGGCAGCGCCGGCGGCAATGGCGGCAACGCCGATGGCGGCGGCATCTCCTTCACCAACCAGTCGGCCACCACCCTGACGTTCGGTTACACCGGCAACGCCAATGGCAATTCGGTCTCGAACAATCAGTTGACGGCGGGCACGGGCGGCAACGGCGGCATTTCCGGTCCTCTCTTCAACTCCAACATCGATGGCGGCTCGGGCGGCAACGGCGGCTTCGCCGAGGGCGGTGGTATCTTCCTCCTGTCGGGCCCGGCCAGTACCAACAACGCCAGCAGCCCGGGTATCAGCAATGCCGAGATCGACAACAACGTGGTCACGGCGGGCGCGGGCGGCCTGGGCGGCGCGGCGCCCTGGCCAACGGCGGCAACGGCGGCAACGGCGCCGGCGGCGGCCTGTACAGCAACAGCAGCAGCAAGCTCGCCGATTCGCTGAACCTCACCTCCAGCACCCTGGCCGGCAACCAGGTCTTCGGCGGTCCCGCCGGCTATGCCGGCGTCGGCACCACGTCCAACGGCGGCGCCGGCGGCAACGGCGGCATCGGCGGCAATGCCCAGGGCGGCGGCTTCTGGGTCGGCGAGGAGAACCTGACCGTCCTCAACAGCACTGTGGGCGGCACCAACAGCAGCAATGTCCTCACCGCCGGCAGCGGCGGCAACGGCGGCGACGCCGGCTCTCCTCAAGCGGAAGTGAACCCCGGCGGCAACGGCGGCGCCGGCGGCAGCGTCGCCGGCGGCGGCGTCTTCACCAGCAACAGCAGCACCACCTTCACCAACGCCACCATCGCCGGCAACTTCGCCACCGGACCCGGCCTGGGCGGGGCGTCCGGCTCCAGCAGCGAGGGCTATACCGGCCCGACGCCCACCGTCGGCGGCACCGGCACCGGCGGCGGCGGCGGCTACTTCGCCAGCGGCGGCAGCAATAAACCGGGCAACTCCATCTTCGACGTGAACCAGGCCCGGCTCATCGCCACCTCGGCCACCGCCGTCAACAGCGACGTCGGGGGCACCTTCGCCAGCCGGGGCAATAACGTCATCGGTTCGCTCGACGCGGGCACCACGGGTTTCGTCAAAAGCGACCAGACCGGCATCGTGGCTGGGACCGCGGCCGGCGACTTGAACCTGGGCCAGCTGGAGAACAACGGCGGACTCACGCTGACCGACTCCCTCCTGACCACGACAACCGGTAGCAACGCCGCGATCAACACCGGCAATAACGCCCTGGTGTCCGGAGTCAACTCCGACGAACGCGGCAGTCCCTTCCCCCGTCTCGATATCGTCAGCGGGAAGGTGGACGTGGGAGCCTTCGAGTTCCAGCCGCCGGTCATCACCTCGATGAGCCAGTCCACCGCCTCCCAGGACGGCCCGTCGTTCACGCTGACCATCCAGGGCAACTACTTCGAGCCGGGCGCCGTGGTGGCCTTCGGCAACATCCTCCTGACGCCCGACCCCGCCACCTTCTCGACCTCCTTTATCTCGGTGACGGTCCCGGCCAGCGCCCTGCTGAACGCCGGCAACGTCAACGTCACGGTCGAGAACCCCGACGGCAGCGGCATCAAGGGACATTACGTATCGTCGAACGTCGAAACCTTTAAAATCACCAGCCCGACCAGTCTGACCCTCACCGGTCCCGCTCCCAATAGCACGGTGACCAACAACGAGAGCGACGCCTTATCGCTGCAAATCAGCAGTACCGACCCCAACGCGACCGACTACACCATCTCCAGCGGAAGCCTGCCTCCCGGCCTGGGCATCAACTCCACCACCGGCGTGATTTCCGGCCAGATCGACGCGCACGGGGCGGGCACCTACCCAATCACGGTCTCGGCCAAGGAACCCGGCACCGGCACCACCGGCAGCCTCTCCTTCACCTGGGTGGTCAACGACTCCAATCCACCGACGCTGACCAGCCCGGGCAACCAGACCAACTTCGTCGGCGACACCCTCAGCACCTCCGCGGGCACGGCCTTGCAGATCGCGGCCGATGATGCCGACCCGGACAGCTTCACCGACAACGGCACCCTGCCTCCCGGCCTGACGATCAGCGGCAACGGCCTGATCACCGGCACCTTCACCACGGCGGGCGTCTACCAGGTCACCATCAACGCCAGCGACGGGACGGGCAACACAGGCAGCATCAACTTCACCTGGACGGTGAAGTCCCAAGCCCCGACGCTGACCAACCCGGGGAACCAGACCAGCACCGACGGCCAACAAGGGATCAGCCTGCAGATCAACAACAGCAATGTCGTGCCGGGCACCTTCACCAACGTCGTTGGCACCGCTCACACCCTGCCGCCCGGCCTGAGCATCGACCCGAACACGGGCCTGATTACCGGCAACATTGACGCCACCGACGACGCCGGCTCGCCGTACACGGTCACCATCAGCGCTTTCGTGGAAAGTTCGCCAGCACCCCAGCCGGCCAGCACCCAGTTCACCTGGACGGTGAACCCCAATACGCCGACGCCCACTCCAACTCCGACACCAACCCCAACCCCGACGCCCACTCCGACGCCGACACCGACGCCGACGCCAACCCCGACACCGACGCCGACGCCCACGCCCACTCCGACGCCGACACCAACGCCGACGCCGACACCAACGCCCACTCCAACACCGACGCCGACGCCGACGCCCACTCCAACACCGACGCCGACGCCGACGCCGACGCCGACGCCGACGCCCACTCCGACTCCAACACCGACGCCGACGCCGACGCCAACACCCACTCCCACACCGACGCCGACGCCGACACCCACTCCAACGCCGACGCCCACGCCGACCCCCACACCGACCCCGACGCCGACACCGACGCCGACACCGACGCCAACGCCGACGCCCACACCGACGCCCACGCCCACGCCGACGGGGACGACGAGCGTCGTGGTCACGAACGTCCAGGACCAGTATCCGGGACTGAGTGTGTTCCAATTCGAGACCGTGACGGTGCAGGTCCTCGGTCCCAACGGTCAGCCGGTGACACGCGGCTCGGTGGCGTTAACGGAGCATGGCCAAACCATCAACGCCACCGTGCAAGCCGATGGCACGGCCTCCGCTTCGTTCCTCAATGTGTACTTCGAGCCGAACGTCTTCTTCGATTTGTTCTCCGCCAACGCGCTGGACGCCGTCTACAGCGATTCCAGCGGCGTCTTCGGCGGCGCCTCGACCGCGTACATGGAGCCGGGCATCCTGTTCCAACTGTTCGACTATCTCATCAACCTGGAGATGAGTCTGTTGACCGGAGGCGGGATGGTCTGACAAGGAAATCCGAGCCGCGAGCGTTAGCGAGCGGGAGCAACACCGCTCGCTAACGCTCGCGGCCCTGTCTCGTTCGCCCAGGCGCGACGGCTGCGGATTTGCCCTTGACTTTCCCTCGCTGCGCGACTAGGTTTCGCCCGCTTTTGTCGGCGAAGAGAGCGCTGCCGGAGCAGGCGCTCCGGCCGAAGACGCCCGCCACGCAGGGGTTGGGGCGTGGAGTGAACGGACTCACACGGGGGAGGAGAATCCTATGGGCAAGAGGCCCCTGGCTGGTTTCATCGGCCTATTCGGCGTCGGCATCCTTCTGTCCGCGGGATGCAACACCACCAAATCCAACAACAAACAATCGTTCATGAACGATCGGGCGGACAGCAGCCTGGGGCTGACCAACAAGGCGATGACCCCGTCGGGCTGGAATAACAAGACGCAGAGCAGCGCCGTCAACAACAGCGGCGGCGCCGGCACTTTCTCGAACTCGTCGTCGGCAGGCTCGGCTGGACACGGCTTCGATTCGTCGGCCGGCAGCAGCGATCCGAGCGCCGGGATGAGCGGCCGTACGTCCGGCGCGAGCGGCTCGGCGGTGCCTCCAGGCAGTCCGATGTCGTCGTCAATGGATGGCGTCAGCGGCCTGCCGAACACCAGTATGAACAACCCAGTCGGCGCGACCCCTGCCAGTCTGACGAATGGTGCTCCGACGCCTTCCATGCAGATGGCGGGTTCCGACGGCGGCGACGCGAGTTCGTCCGGTATCAAGCGGACCAGCAGCAACCACATGACGGACGCGACCGCCGTCACGAACGCGGATTTGCATTCGGTCGCCGATCCCGCTTCCCCCGCAATGGGGATGACCACCTCGACGCGCGCGATGTCCGTGCCGCCTCCGCCTCCGCTGCCCTCGCCGCCCGCTCCTTCGAGCGGCCCGAGCAGCAAATCGATCGTCCCGTATCCATCGCCGGCCACGTCGTCGTCTGACCCATCCTCCAGTGCTGCGGATGGCAGCGGCAGTACGCCTCCCGCGCCGACAAGTCCGACGCCCCCCCCGAGCATGACCGGCACGGGCGCGACGAAGCCGTCGGCGTCTTACCCTCCCTATGTGCAGTAATGGAGTGGGAGCCAGCGGGACAAACGCATCCGAGCCTGAAGCGTTAGCGAAGTTGTCGTTCCTTCGCTAACGCTTCAGGCTCAGATAAATACGTTTGGACTATTCCGGCAGTTCAAGAATGGTCCGCGTTGCTCGGGCTGCGCATGAGTCCATACTTCTTCATCTTCTTGTACAGCGTGACGCGACTGATGCCCAGGGCGTTGGCGGTGTGAACGCGGCTGTAGCCGTGGTTGACCAGGGTGCGCTGAATGATGTTGCGCTCCACCTGTTCGCGGTTGCGCGACAGCGACTCCGGCCGACCGTGGTCGGCGACGGCGTAGCAGATCGGCCGATGCTCGCGCACCTGCTGCGGCAGATGTTCCATCAGCAATTCGGGACCGCTGCTGACCAGGACTGCCTGCTGAATGAAGTTCTCCATCTGCCGAATGTTGCCCGGCCAGGGGAACGCCTCCAGGGCGTCCAGCGCCGGTGTACTGATGTCGAACAATTCCTTGTGAAACTTGGTGTTGAAGCGCGCCACCAGGGCGCGGACCAGCGGGGCGATGTCCTGCACGCGCTCGCGCAGCGGCGGCAGATGGAACGACATGACATTGAGGCGGTAGTACAGGTCTTGGCGGAACTTGCCGGCGGAGACGGCCTCCTCCAAGTCCCAGTTGCTGGCCACGATGATGCGCGCGGTGCAGTGCCGCGTCTCGTTGCTGCCGACCGGCTCGAACTCGCCGGTCTCGATGACGCGCAGCAGTCCGGCCTGCTGCTCCAGGCCGAGCGTGTCGATCTCGTCGAGCAGAATGGTGCCGTTGCCGGCCGCCTCGAACTTGCCGATCTTGGCGCGATCGGCCCCGGTGAACGCCCCTTTGGCGTGGCCGAAGAAGGCGCTTTCGACCAGGTTGGCCGGCTGGGCGCCGCAGGGCACGGTCAGAAACGGCTCGGCGTGGCGCGGCGAACAGTCGTGCATCAGGCGAGCCAGGTGCGTCTTGCCGGTGCCGGTCTCTCCGGTCAACAATACGGTGACATCGTGGGCCGAGGCCAGGGCCAGGCGCTCGACCAACGGCATCAGCGACGGCGTTTGCGTCAGCAAGCGCCGGCTGATGACCTGCTCTACCGTCTCGACGCCGTCGGCGGCCAGGAAATCATGGACCCGACCGATACGCTCGCGGACCAGCTGCGTCAGGCGAGCGGCATCATCGGGCCAACGCACACACTGGGCCACGTACTGTTCGAGATCGTCCAGGTCGTCGCCGTCCTCGCCGGCGACGATCATGATGATGGGCGGCAGCTTGCGGATGTATATTTCGCGCACCAGGCGCAGCACCTGCTCCGACTCGGCGGTGGAAGCCGTGGCCAACAACAACAAACCATCGGTCTCCTGGCCGATGTGCGTGCGAATGGAAGCGAAAGTACACTGAAAAACGTGCTGTCCGAAGGCTTTCTTCAGGTGGGTCTGAATGCTGCCGGCCAGACGGGGATCGTCGCTGACCAGGGCGACGCGACTACTGCTCATCGGCGTATCTCCCTACCGCCTGCTTCCGGGCGAGGCTAGGGAGCCTCCGGGCCAGGGAGATGGCGGTGGTGTTTCCGTGGTGTAATCGGAGGGCCGCCATCCTCAAACGGCCCCGAGCAATCCACACAGGGAGGGAGGCGAGCGAAGGCAGACGTGGCTTCGCGCCGGGGATGCCCGTCCGGTGAGACATCCCGCTATCCAGGCGTGTGCTTCCTTCACGGTCCCGTAGGCCAGCAAAACGCGGCTGGCCCCTCGTCGAGAGCTTTAATGTAGGTTCCTTCGCTGTGTCTGTCAAGAAAAACTTTCTGGAGACTTTGGGTTATCTGGGCAATTTGTCTCGTGATGGCCCTGTATCGGGTTGCAGCGTCTAAACTAGCATTGGTCCAATTGCGGCCCTTGTCAAGAATGCGGCGATTCGTTTAGCCGCGACGCGCAGCGGAGCGCGTGCCGCGCTCCGCTGCGCGTCGCGGCTAAACGGAGAGGAAAGGCGATACCGTCATCGAGCACATAGTTTAGCGGGCGGACTTGACCGTTTTCGGCCTCGTGACCATGGGGAAGTCATCGGTGCGGAACGGCGAGGCGGGCAGGCCGTCCTTGTTCCACAGGTTGACGACCGGACAGTTGGCCCAGCCGTAGCGCACCGCGACCGGCTGCGTCACCTGGTCACTCCAGACGAGGACCATATCGCCCTGGATCTCGGCCTTGGCGTTGTAAAACTTCTTGTCCTCGCCGGCGATCGTGAAGCCTTGCAGCGATCCGTCCTTCGCTTCCAGCCCCTTGCCGACGTGCTTAAAGTGCAGCACCGCCTTGCCGTCCTTGACCGTCATCTTGTCGTAGACCGGGCCGGAATACTCGATCTTCTCGCCGTAGGCGATGCCGCGCGCGGCCAGGGCCAACCGAGCGCCGACCGGCTCCTTCTTGCGCGGATGGATGTCCTTGGGATCGCCCACGTCGGTGATGACGGCCATGCCGGTGTTCTTCAGATGCTGGCTCGTCAGCAGCTGCGCCTCGCGCAGCTCGGCCCAGGCGCTCTCCTGCGGCTCGGAGACGATGGGCATGAACGGCGCCAGCTGCACGAACAGAAAGGGGAAGTCGCCCTCTTTCCAGCTGTCGCGCCAGCTTTGGATCATGGTGGGAAACAGCTTGCGGTACTGGTACGCTTGGCCGGCGTTGGACTCGCCCTGATACCAGATGGCGCCCTTGATGGCGTAGGGTTGCAGCGGGTGAATCATGGCGTTGTAGAGGGTCGCGGGGGCGTCTTGAGGCCGGGGACCGGGGGTCCGGGCGCGGGCGGCGGCTTTCTTGCCTTCTTCCTTGGCCTTCTTCATGGCCTGTTTGTACTTTTCCAGATCGTCCTTGTACTTTTCCAGCGCCTTGCCGGAGTTGGCCTTGGCCTTTTCGTAGTTGGCGATTTCATCCCGCAATTCCGCGTCCGCTTCGAGGGCGGGCCGAGTGGTCCACGCCTCGGCGCGGGTGCCGCCCCACGAGGTGTGAATCAAGCCCACGGGTACGTCGAGGGCCTTTTGCAGATCGCGGCCGAAGTAATAGCCGACCGCGGTGAAGCCGGCCACCGTCTCCGGTTTGCACTCCTGCCATTCGGCCTTCACCTCCGTCAGCGGCTTGTCCGACGTCTTCTTCGGCACCGTGAACAGCCGGATCTTGGGGTTGGCGGATTTTTCGATGGCCTCCTTGCCGTTATGGGCGGCGCGGAGCGACCACTCCATGTTGGACTGGCCGCTGCAAACCCACACCTCGCCGACGTAGACGTCCTTGAGGGTGATGGTGTTCTTGCCCTGGATGGTCAGCGTGTACGGCCCGCCGGCCATTTCCGAACCGACCTGGACCGTCACGCGCCACTTGCCATCCTGGTCGGCCGTGGCGGACGCGCTGGCACTGGCACTCGCATTCCTCTTCACGACCGCGAACGTCACGGAGACCTGCTCTCCCGGATCGGCCGTGCCCCAGATGGGGCATTTCATGCCTCGTTGCAGGACCAGGCCGTCGGTGAAAAGTGCATGGGGTTTCACGTCAGCGCGGGCGGGCTGGCCCGCCAAACAGACGGCAATCAATGCTCCAGCGCTCCAGAGGCGTTGCTTCATGATGAGTCTCCTTGTGGTTGGCTACCCCTTTGACGAACAGGATCGTACCATGACAGGAGGACGCTTGCATTGGTTTTTCGCGGATCATTTCCGGAGGCTGCCGTGACCTCAATACGCTGCTGCACCGTGCTGGCGGGGACCGGGATTCTCTTCGTCGGACTGCTGAGCCTGGCGACCGCGCCCGCCGAGACCTGCCTGTCGCCGTTCGTCAAACGCCTGGACCGGCCGGAGAAATACCTGTACGTCTTCTGCGTCGATGCCGACGCCAAGGACAACGACTTTCTCGCCGTCCTCGACGTGGACGCCAAATCGCCGAGCTATGGCCGCATCCTGCACCAGCTCGACCTCGGCTCGGCGGGCAACGAAACGCACCACTTCGGTTTCACCGACGACCGCACGCATATTTGGGGTTGCAGTCTGTTTTCCAACCGCGTTTTTGTCATCGACGTGTCCGCCGACCCGGCCCGGCCGAAATTGGTCAAGACGTTCGATTCCTCGGAGAAAACCGGCCTGACCGGCCCGCACTCGCCGTACGCCCTGCCCGGCCGCATGCTGGTGAGCTACCTCGGCGGCAAGGACGGCGGCCTGCCGGCGGGACTGGCCGAGTTCGACAACGACGGCACCTTCATCCGCAAATTGCCCTTCCCCAAGGATGCGCCGTATGGCTACGACGTGGCCATCCAGCCCGACCACAATCGCATGGTCACGTCCAGCTTCACGCCGCCGGAGAACTATCGCAAGCCGATGGCGAAGATGGATCTCAAGCACTTCGGCGACAAGCTCCTGGTCTGGGACTTCCGCGCCCGCAAGGTACTGGCCTCCCTGAAGACCGGCCTGGCGCCGCTCGAATGCCGCTGGTCGCTGAAGGAGGGCGCCAATCACGGCTACTGCAACTGTGCGCTGGATAACTCGCTGTGGGTCTGGGAGGGCGGGGACGGGAATCGGTACACGGCGCGCAAGCTGTGCGACACCGGCAAACTGCCGGCCGACCTCAGTCAGTCGCCCGATGGTCGTTTCCTGTTCGTCAGCTGTTTCCTATCCGACGAGGTCCAGCAGTGGGACGTTAGCGATCTTAAAAAGCCTCATCTGGTCAGCACGGTCAAGCCCGGCGTGCAGCCGAACATGCTGCATCTGACCGGCGATGGCCGCCGCATGTACGTCACCAACTCGCTCCTGAGCACGATGGACCGTTCCGAGGATTTCTGGGTGCGTCTCATCCGCATCGGCCCCGACGGCATGACGATGGACCCGAAGTTCCGGGTCGATCTGGCGAAGTTCCAGACGGGACCGGCGCGCGGTCACGACATGCTGCTGTATTGATATTCGCGCCCGTTGACGGTGAATCGTTTAGCCGCGACGCGCAGCGGAGCGCGGGAGTCTCCCGCGCTCCGCTGCGCGTCGCGGCTAAACGGAGAGGAACCATGATCTCCTTCACCTGGGTCTTTCTCGCCGCGATGTTGCCCGTCGGTTCGGGAGCCGACGATTCGCGCCTGGCTGTCATCCGCACGCCTGCCGACTTCACCCTGACGAACCAGGACGGCAAGCCGTTCCGCCTTGCCGACCTGCGCGGCAAGGTGGTGCTGGTCAGCTTCATCTTCACCACCTGCAACGGCACCTGCCCCGCCACGACACATCGCATGGCCCAGGCGGCTCAGGCGCTGGCCGGAGATCGGCTCACGGACAAGGTACACCTGTTGTCGATCACGCTCGATCCGGCCCGCGATCAGCCCGCGGCGCTGCGTTGTTACATGCGCCTGTACGACGTGAATGCGAAACACTGGACGTTCCTGACCGGCTCCCCAAAGCAAATCGCCAAGGTGCTGTCCGACTGGGGCATGTGGGTCCGCCCGGGGACGGCCGGTCAGCTCGATCATCCCTCGCGGGTCTTCCTGCTCGACAAGCGCGGGCGCGTCCGTGAAATATACAATCTCGAATATTTCCGCCCCGCCTGGGTGCGCGAGGACGTGCGGTCCTTGCTGTCGGAAGTCGGCGAACGGACCCAACCATGACGGAACTCTCGCACTTTGACGAGCACGGCGCCTCGCGCATGGTGGACACCAGCGCCAAGCCGGAGACGCTGCGCCAGGCCAGGGCCAGCGGCCTGGTGCGCATGGCGCCAGCCACCCTCGCCCTCATCCGTGACCGCGGCATGGCCAAGGGCGACGTCCTCGAAGTCGCTCGCCTGGCCGGCATCATGGCCGCCAAACGTACCGGCGATCTCATCCCCCTGTGCCATCCTCTCCCCATCACCAGCGCCACGGTCGATTTCACCTTCGCCGGCGACGACTTGCTGCACATCGAGGCGACGGTGCGCGTCTTCGGCCGTACCGGCGTCGAGATGGAGGCGCTGACCGCCGTCAGTGCCGCCGCCCTCACCGTCTACGACATGTGCAAGGCCGTCGATCGTGTTATGACCATCGAGCGCATCCGGTTGGAAGAGAAGAGCGGCGGCCGCAGCGGCACCTTCCGGCGCGACGATTGACGCTGCCCCGGCCGGCGCATAAGTATTCAACGGGGATTGAACGTTCTGAAACCTCTCGCCGAGCCGCGAGCGAGCCAATTGCGCGTTTCGCTCGCGCTCGCGGCTCGGTGGTGGACCTGTCATGAATCCCGTCACGCTGGCCGTACCGCCGTTGGCCGCCTCGGAGCTGGACCCGTTCGCTCCGATTGCGGCCGATCTGGAAGAAGTCGAGCACATCCTGGCCCTCGTCCTGAAGAACAAGCATCCCCGCGTCGCCGAGGTTGTCGATCACGTCCACCACTATCGCGGCAAACGGCTGCGGCCGATGCTGCTGCTCTTGACGGCCCGCGCCTGCGGTCGGGTCACTCCGGCCCATCACGTCCTCGGCGCCGTGGTCGAGATGATCCACACGGCCACACTGGTCCATGACGACGTGCTCGACGGTGCTCGCGTCCGCCGCCGCGTGGCGACGGTCAACGCCGTTTGGGGCGTGCAGACGAGCGTCCTGCTCGGCGATTACCTGTTCACGCACGCCTTCCACCTGGCCAGCACGCTCGACGACGTTCGCGCCTGCCGGCTGATCGGCGCCGCCACCGATCGCGTCTGCGAGGGCGAACTGTGTCAGGTGCTGCAGCGCGGCAACCTGGAGCTGAGCGAGGCGGAATACTTCGACATCATCGACGGCAAGACGGCGGAGTTGACCGCGTGCTGCTGTCACCTGGGCGCACTGTACAGCGGCGCCGCGCCGGACGTCGTGCAGGCGTTGTCTCGTTATGGGCGCTGCGTGGGACTGGCGTTCCAGATCGCCGACGATCTGCTCGACCTGGTCGGCGAGGAGAAGACGACCGGCAAATCGCTGGGCACCGACGTGGAGCAGCAGAAGTTGACACTGCCGCTGATTCACCTGCTCCGCCACGGTGGCGATGGGTTGGCCGCGCGGGTGCGTCAGATATTGGGCAGTCCCGGCAACCACAAGCGCGAGGCGCTGCGGCCGTATCTCGTCGAAGGCGGCGCCGTGGCGTATGCTCGCCAACGAGCCGAGGAACTGGCCGCGCAGGCCCGCGCCGAGCTGGTTGGTCTGCCGCCGTCGCTGTGTCGCTCCGTGCTCGAAGCCGTGACGGAGCGCGTCGTCCACCGCAATGCCTGACGTGCTGCTCGCCCGAGTCCAGAGCACGAGACATTGGAGTCCGTTCAGGGGGCGGCTGCGGGTCGCTTGTTTAGACGGGCGAGAGACGCCTTGGCATCCTGCGTCAGTCGCGCCTCCGGGAAACCCTTGGTCAGTTCCGCCAGCAGTCGGCGAGCCTCGGCGTTGCCAATGTGTTCGAGCACTTCCAGAGCACGCAGTTGCTGCAAGTCTCGGGATGGCAAGGTCGTTTTCCGGCGCTCGATTTCTTCCAGGATGGAGGACACTCGTTGGCGCACCTCCGCCGTTGGCCGTGCGGCTAGCACGCGCCGCAGCGCACCCTCTGCCAGTACGCCGCACTTCGTTAACTCTGCGCTCGCCGTCTGCCGCGTGGCGAAGGCGTCGCTGTCCAGGTCGGCCAGCCAGCCCTCGATCTTGTGGCTCAGGGATTCGGAGAGGACGACAGGTTGCAGATGCTGACGCAGCAATGGCAGCGTTTGCGGCGGCGAGGCAATCAAGGTGCGGATGGCGCGGTAAGCAACGACCGCATCTTCTCCTGCCAGCATGGACCATAGGCGGGCCAATTCCGCCGTGTCTGGCGGCTTCGTCTTGATGGCAATCACGTCCCAGAAGTTGATGATGTCGCCGTCCGTTGTGACGAGAGTGTGGCCGTCTGGGCTAAAGGCCAATCCCCCCCAGACGATCCCATAATCCGTGTCAGGGGCCATTCGCTCCCGGCCGGTAGCGGTCTCCCATAGATGGACCTCGCGATGTCGAGCCGAGGTCACCAAGGTTCGGCCATCGGGACTGAATGCGATGGAGGTGCGGCGGACCCTTCTGTTGTCAGGCTTCTGAAGAATACCTTTCGCACTCCTCGTTTTCACATCCCATAGCTTTACAGCTGCGCTTAATGACACGGCTGCCAACGTCCGTCCATCCGGGGAGAAGGTGATATTCCAGTAAGAACCCGCTGGCCCCTCATCCTTGAGCGTGTCGATTGTTGCGCCGGTTTCAGCGTCGCAGAGAAAAATATCCGAACGGAATCCAGCACTTACCGCCAGCGTCTTGCCATCCGGAGAAGAGGCTACGTGGTACGGGTCGGGGTGACGGATCGGAAGTTTCACGCGGACTGTGCGCGCTAGCGGTTTCCAAACGATCAACCCTCCAAGTCTATCGCTGGGATCGCAAGTCGCAATCGCCAGCGACTTGCCGTCCGGGATAAAAGCCAGGGAGACTAACAGCGCGTAGGGAGCGGGTTCACCAACCCTGGCAAGCTCCTTGCCATTGGCGGCATTCAGGAGCCGGACGACGCCATCCGCGCTTCCCAGCGCGATCGTCTTGCCATCTGGAGCGAAGGCAACACAAATCACGCTATCCTTCGGTCCTCTTGTGTTCAAGGTCCGCCGTTCCTCTCCGTTAACCACGTCCCATAATCTGACCGGCCGGTGCCCGTCCGTGACGGCGAGGAGCTTCCCGTCGGGGCTGAATGCCAGTTCATGAGAATAACGGCGGTATTCGTTCAAAGTGAGCCGCAGCTTTATCTCCTCAGCAAACCCATACGGCGCACCACCCCGATGGAGCAGAGCAACCACCCCAAGCATCGACAGTCCGAGGATGCTTCGCCATCGCCGGATATGTGTCGGTAGATTGTGAATCATGACGCCACGGACCTCCCAAGCCGAACAAAACCCTACTCATTCAACGCCCCGGTAGTCTTCCCTAGGGTCCGTCGATCGTGAAGTCCGCGTCCGAGAGCTTCAAGACCCTCCTGTCCAGACCAAACTTTCCAGTAGCCAACTTGGTGAACAGCGCATCGATCGTCGTCGTGATACCGGCGGGGGCGTTGGGATCCTTCTTGACGGTCCAGTCGGTCCTCTGGTTATTGTTCTGGTAGAGGGAGAATAAGATATCGCCATCTTTGAAGTTCGGGGCTCCGTACTTGTTAGGGGCCAAATGCACCGTCCCCAGGAAGGTTCCCTTGCCCACGTTGATTATCAACGTGGAACCGAACCCGCCTTCCTGGGCATGGACTTTGAACTTTTCGACCACCGCATCCGGGTTGGCCACGATGATTTGCGAGATGTAAGAATCGGCTTTGATCGTCACGTTGTCCGGGATCGCATCCGTGGAACGAACTTGCCAGATACTGCCCTGCAACGCGGAAGTGCCGTCCGTCACCCGCGCAGTGAGGTTGCCAGCGACCTTTTTCGCGTTCACCTCATCGATATTGCCTCCCTCCGCCTCCACCGCGGCGGTCAGCACGCCGTTGGTTGCGCTGATCGGCTTGATGCCGCCGTTGGTGCTGTGGATCGTCTGCAGGAAGATTGACTTCCCGCTCGTGATCGTAGCGATGGATTTTCCTTCGATCTTGCCTGCCACCTTCTGCGTCGGGCTCCCGCCGATGTCGCCGTCCACGTTGATGGTCTGAATGTCCCCCCCGGTCGTCCTCACCAGGCTGGTCACGTTCCCCCCTGGCAGCGTGAAATTGCCGTGGACCGTGATCGGGCCGCTTGGTCCCTTCCCGACGGTCACGTAACCGACGAAGTTCCCCGCCACCGTGATCGGTGTGCCGCTGCTGTTGCCTATCTGGACGCCGCTTGTCAGGTTTCCTCCCACGTTGATTAACTTGATGTCGCCGTCCGGGGTCTTAATCCCCCCAGCCAGGTCGCCCTTGAGGTCGATCTTGCCAATCCCCTCTGACGCGATGATATTATTCGCACTCAACGAGCCGGAACCCGTGAGGTTGCCGATCGACATTGCCTGGATGTTGCCGTCCTGCCCCCCATCCGGCGTAGCGACCACCGACAGCTTGTTATCGATCGTGAGTTGCTTGATGGTTCCGTCGGCGTGAAGCTGGCCCATCTTCCCCGGACTGTTGCCGGCGAACACAATGGCATTCGCGAACCCGACGTGGATGAGCGATTGCGAGTTCTCCTTATTCACTACCAGCGTGCCGCGAATGTTGGGCGGATCGAACGCTCCTTCCAGGGTGAGGATGTCAAACGTACCGACATCACCCGCAATCGCTGCGCTGCTGAGGTTCCCGGCCACGAAGGTGCCGGGAATACCCCCAGCGCCTACCGACAGCATCATCCCCGGACTGTTCATGTCCTGCAGCTCATCCGCATTGACCGTCGCCCAGATGCCGTCGCTCGCTGTCATGTACTGGATGCCGGTCAGCGAATCCACCACTTGCGCGGCGCATCGCGCCCAGCGAACCCAAGGCCACCACGCTATTGATCGAATCCAGGCCCGTAATCGAACCCGTCAGGTTGTTAAAGGAAAGCTCGATCGCCTTGGTGCCCGTCAGCGCTCCGTTGACCGACGGACCCGTCACGCTGCCCAGGTCGCCCCTCGCCTCCGCCGAGACGGTGCTGCCCACGGGCACGTCCACCTCGTCAATGTCGCCGCTGCCCACCGCCGCCGGCAACCCGTAGAGTTGCGTCGTCACCGTGAAGGTGACGTTCTGCACTCCCTCCGCCGCCCCCACCGAGGCAATGGTGCCATTCGTGCTGATGACGTAGCTAACTCCCGAGGTATCCAGCGTGAACGTCAAGTTCGGCGCCGAGCCGTCGATGTAGTAGACGGGTTGGTTGGGGCTGAGCGTCGTCGAACCGCCGCCCCACGTCGCCGTCACCGAGCCGGGTCCCTGATTCTCAATCTCGACGGTCTCGTCCGTGGATGACTCCACATCGAAGCTGTAGCTGGACACCGAACTGGTCTGTCCCTGGCTGTCCTCGACGTAGCCCGTCAGGGTGTGCGAACCCGTGCTGATGTTGCTGGGAAGATAGTAGACCGGCGACGAGCTGCTGGTATAGGGAGCGCCGTCGAGGCTGACGTAGTAGGCGAAGCCGGCCTGCGTGTCGGCCACGGACGGATCGCCGACGCCGGTGAACAGGATCGGCGCGCTGGCGTCGATTTGCGTGGCGCCGCCGGCGGCGCCGAAGGTAGTGACCGACGGCGGCACCGCCGTCACCGTCACGCTGGACGTGGAATCCGTATAGCCGCCGCTGCCGTCCATGATGCGAATGACGGCGTTGTAGCTGCCATTCTGATCGTAGACGTGCGTGAAGCTGAGCGAACCATCCGGGTTGGTGGTCAGCTCGTCGGACGTGATCTCCTCGAACTGGCCGCTGCCATCCCAGTCGGCCAGGATGGTCGGCGTGTCGCCCGGCGTCTGATCGGTCAGGTTGGAAACCGTGAAGGTCACCGCCGAGCCTACCGGCGTCGAGCCGGAGTTGGTCACTGTGGCTGTCGGCGGCACGTCGGTCACCGTCACTGTCGTCGTCGCCAGGCTGGTCGCGCCCTCGGCGTCCGTCACCTGCAACGCTACCTCGTAGGTGCCCGGCGTGGTAAAGACGTGCGTCGGCGTCAACGTGCCGCCGGCGCTGCCGTCGGCGACGAAGTTCTGGCCGTCGTAGTCGAAGTCCCAATCGTAGCTGAGCGCGTCGCTGGCGCCGGCGGGCTTGCTGGCCGTGCCGCTGAACGAGACGGTGCTGCCCTGGGCCACTGTCTGGTCCGGCCCGGCATCGACCTGCGGCGCCACGTCGGCGACCGACACGTACAGCGTGCCGATGCTGGTGACGTTGTTGCTATCGGTCAGTTGCAGCGCCACCAGGTAGGTGCCCGGTGTCGTGAACACGTGCGCCGGCGTCAGCGTGCCCGCCGCCGACGGATCAGCGTTGAAAGTGCTGCCGTCGTAGTTGAAGTCCCATTGTGCCGTGCTCGGATCGACGGTGATGCCGGTGGCGTCCGTCCAGTTGCCCGAGAATGAAGCCGTGTCGCCCTCAGCCAATGCCTGATCCGGGCCGGCGTTGACCACCAGCGAATTCGACGGGTTGACCGTGACGTTGATCGTGCTCAGGCCGCTGACGCCGGCGCTGTCCGTCGCCTGCAACGCCACCACATAGGTGCCCGGCGTAGTGAAGACGTAATACGGATTGAGCGAGTTGGCCGAGCCGGGGTTGAAGTTCTGACCGTCGTAGTTGAAGTCCCAGGCGTAGGACAGTGGATCATCGGAGCCGCCCGGATCGCTGGCCGAGCCGTTGAACGACACCAGTTGGCCGGCCGTAACCGTCATGTCCGAGCCGGCACTGACCGTCGGCGTCACGGCATTGACCGTGAGGTTCATGGTGCTCAGGTTGGTCACGCCGTTGCTGTCGGTGACTTGCAGGGCCACCGTGTAGGTGCCCGGCGCGGTGAACTGCCAACTGGGTGTCAGCGTGCCCGTCACTTGCGAATTGAAGGTAACGCCGTCGTAGTTGAAGTCCCAGGCGATGCCGCTGCTGGGATCGACCGTGCCGTCCGGGTCGGTGTACGAGCCGCCGAACGTGTAGGTGTCGCCCTCGTTGACGGCCGCATCGGTCCCCGCGTTCGCCGTGGGACCGACGTAGGGCGTCACCGTTACGTTGAGGACCGAGAGGTCGCTGGCCCCCGTACTGTCGGTGATTTGCAGGGCGACCTGGTAGCTGCCCGGCGTGCTGAACGAGACGGTCGGCGTCAAGGTGCCGGTGACGACGGGGTTGAAGGTGTCGCCGTCGTAGTTGGTGTCCCAGGCAATGTTGCTGGGATCGACCGTACCGCCGGGGTCGCTGTAACTGCCGGATAGGGTGACGCTCTGTCCGGGGGCGAGGGTCAGGTCGGGCCCGGCGTTGACGATGAGGGCGTCGCTGGGCTTGACGGTGACGGTGGTGACGTCCTGGCTGACGTTGCCGCCCTGGTCGGTCGCTTGCAGGGCCACCAAGTAGGTGCCGGCGGTGGCGTAAGTATGCGTCGGCGTCAGGTTGCCGTTGGCGGACGGGTCGGCCACGAAGTTCTGTCCGTCGTAGTTGAAGTCCCACTGGATGGAGGCGATGTCGGCGGTGCCGCCGGGATCGCTGACGCTGCCGTTGAAGGAGGCGGTATCGCCGGCGTGGATGGTCTGGCTCGGCCCGGCGTTGACGGTCGGCGGCACGTCGGTGATGTTGATGGTAGACGTGTCCGTGGCCGAGTCGGTGCCGTTGCTGACGATGAGGGTGACGGTGTAGGGAGTGCCGGGATTCGCTGGGGCGGCGTAGGCGTGGCTGACATCGGTGAGATCGACGCCGCTCTGGCTGGAGCCGTCGCCGAAGTTCCACTGGTAAGTCAGCAACGCGCCGGGGACATCGGTGCTGGCTTGCGCTGACAGGGCCATGGTCTGTCCTTCCAGGCCGGTGCTGGGTACCACGAAGGCATCGATGTTGACGGCCAGCAACTCACGCGATTCCAACTCTTCGAGGAACAAAAGAGTTGGAGGGGGGGGTAATGTGTCTTTTTTGTGGCTTTGCGGGCGGCGTGATGCGAGTCTTCAGCCAGGCAAACATGGATGCCTCCTTGAGGTGACTCCGAGAGTCGGCCACGCCACGGCGTTGAGACGTGAGGTTGATTCTGTCAACGGCTGCGAGAAGGAGAACTCCTCCTGAATTCGCCCTCTTGTAGCATCTCGTTGACCTGGCTGCAACTAAAAAATGAAAAAATGTGAGATCGGCCCCCGGTCGTTCCGAACGCCTCCACGTGCTCGTCTAAGGCCAGAGTAAGCGGACCGGCGGCTCACCAGCGATAGCCGTACATGAAACACAGGTCATCCGGCGATGCCACCGTTCCTGCTTTGCGGATAAAACCACCCGCGTAAAGGTGTGAATACGGCACGAACACGTTCTGGTGAAAGTCGAGAGGGAAGTGAACGATCTAGCCGCCGGCAATGGCCCCGACGACGAAAAACGGCTCCGCCCCCGAGGCGACCGCGTCGGGCAGCGGGGCGTCCGGCCGTTCGTGGGATAGATCCTGCTCGCAGGCAAAGAACCGCACGAACGGTCGGCGCTGCCGTGTGACGCGATCGCGGATCGTCCCGCGCAGCATCGGATAACAGGCTTCCAGCGCGTCGAGGATCGAGCGCTGGGTGGCCGGCCCCTCGACGGCGAGTTTCACCTCGCCGTTGATGTGGGCCAGCGTCCGCAGATGGTGCGGGAGTTCGATTCGGATCATGGCAGGGTCTGGACCTCAACGGACACCACGGCGGGAAGATCGCGGACAATCGGTGCCCAGCTGTCCCCGGCATCGGCCGAGGCATACACCTGCCCGCCGGTGGTGCCGAAATACACGCCGCACGAATCGAGCGAATCCACGGCCATCGCGTCGCGCAACACGTTGACGTAGCAGTCGCGTTGCGGCAGACCTTTGGCGAGCGGCTCCCACTCGTGTCCGCCCGTGCGGCTGCGGTAGACGCGCAGCTTGCCCTCCGGCGGATAGTGCTCCGAGTCGCTCTTGATCGGCACGACGTAGAGGGTGTCCGGTTCGTGCGCGTGAACGTCGATGGTGAACCCGAAGTCGGTCGGCAAATTCCCGCTGACCTCGTGCCACGAATCGCCGGCGTCGTCGCTGCGCATGACGTCCCAGTGCTTCTGCATGAACAACACACCCGGACGCGAACGGTGCTTGGCGATGCGGTGAACGCAGTGGCCGACCTCGGCGTTGGGATCGGGGATGTACTGAGACTTCAGTCCCCGGTTGATTGGCCGCCACGTCTGGCCAGCGTCGTCAGTCCGAAAGGCGCCCGCCGCCGAAATGGCGATGAAGATCCGCCCCGGATCGCTCGGATCGAGAAGGATCGTGTGCAGGCACATCCCACCGGCTCCGGGCTGCCAGCGCGGCCCGGAGCCGTGGCCGCGCAGGCCCGGTAGCTCCTGCCACGTCTGTCCGCCGTCGCGGGAGCGGAACAAGGCGGCATCTTCAACCCCGGCGTAGACGAGATCCGGATCGGTCAGCGACGGTTCCAAATGCCAAACTCGTTTGAACTCCCAGGGATGCGGTGTCCCATCGTACCATTGGTGCGTGCCGGGGACTCCGTCGTAGACGAACTGGTTGCCCACCGGCTCCCACGTCTTGCCGCCGTCGTTGGAGCGCTGAATCAGCTGCCCGAACCAGCCGCTGGACTGCGAAGCATACAGACGGTTGGGATCGACGGGTGAGCCTTTCAGATGATAGATCTCCCAGCCCCCGAAGTGGGGGCCGTTGACCTCCCAGCGTTCGCGCTGACCATCCGATGTCAGGATGAACGCACCCTTGCGTGTACCCACCAGGACCCGAACTCCACTCATCCTTTCCTCCTTTCTGAGTTACCGGAGATGTTCACCGTCGAACATCTCGCTCCCTTTCGCACGGATGGGGAAGGATGTTACCGCAGACGGGTCGTCCGGTCGAGGTCGGTAGTTTCGCAGCCGTTCGCGGGACCGTCGCGGCTCGAAGGGCCGCGGCGAAACGGAAGGTGTCCGGGGCGCGTCGTT
Organism: uncultured Planctomycetota bacterium; assembly: GCA_963849325.1. Lineage (GTDB taxonomy): Bacteria > Planctomycetota > Planctomycetia > Gemmatales > Gemmataceae > JAJPHU01. Next base: position 723,713 of record CAWKHF010000002.1, read on the forward strand.
AGTAACGATACATGAGGCTGACACTCAACCAATGTGCCTGCGCTCCCACCTGGCTATTATTAAAGTCTCCCCCCACGAGGGCGCTCTGTCCAACCGCCTGTTCATTGCCGAACGAGTATTGGTAGGCGAGGTTGACGGCCCAATTATTCCACTGCTTGCCATAACCTGCCGAAACGGCTTGATTCAAGATCGCTGGAATGTAGGGAGTTAGCGTCTGGTTGGGGACCGGCTGAGGATGATAAATATAACCGAGACGTACAACCTGAGTCTGACCAAAATAGTATTCGTAGCCCAGACGAACCGAGACGCTGCTATACCAGTTCAGGGGAAAGTTGTCCCGAATCGTGGGTCCGGCCAGCATGGGGATAAGGGGGTTGCTGCTGTCGCTCAGCCGCAGGCCGACATTATTGAAGGCGTCCGACCAGTCAAACCACATGACTTGGAGCATGGCGCGGTGCTGCCCCTCCTCGCCGAAGGCGTGGACGAACCCTCCCGACAACGAACGAGGCAAGGTGATATCGACATCGGCGTCGAAACGACTGGAAATCGTTACGGGCAGGACCTTCTCGACATCGACCGAGGCGTTGCCATGCAAATTATAGCGCGTCTGGGCGATGTAAGACAGGCCGAGCATCGTCCGTTCGCCAAGAAGATATTGCAGACCCACCGACCAGGCGGGGGTGACACCGGTGGCATGGAGGTCGAGCAGGGTCGAGACCCCGCGCAAGGTGCCGCTCTGGACAACAAAAGGACCATCGAGCTGGGCGTAGGTCACTCCCAGCCCACAGGTCCCACCCACCGAAAGCCGATCCGTGACTCGATATGCGAACCCCGGGAGGATGTCGGTAACGGCGGCAAACGACTTGTACTGCTGCGCTCCCAGAAGCGGGCTATTGATTTGCCAGTCGGTGCCGAAGCCCGCCGGGGCGAACACCCCTATGCCGTAGGCGAAATCGCCGCCCTCACTCCGTTGAATGAGCGAGAAAAACGGCAGGGCCAACGGCGTCTCGCCGCTGTGGACGTGACTATTCTGCGGACTGCTGTAATCCAGATCGGTGAACAGTCCGTCCACGCCCACTTCGTAGAGACCCTTGCCCTCGACATTGGCCATGCCGGCGGGGTTGTCGTAGAGGATGACGCCGTTGTCGAAGCTGGCCACGTTGTTGCCGCCGCGACCGATGGGGACCGCGCCGATGCCATCGCGCTCGACGCCATCGGCCCACGCCGGCCTGACGCTGAGAGCGAGCAGGCATCCGAGGCCCAAGCATAGACCGATCCTGGATTTCATGGCTGGATCCCTGACGTCCTTGTCCCGTGGAGCCATTGCACTGCGAACCATCCTCCGCCAACGAGTTCGTCCTTTTCCGATTGTACCGTCTCTACCTCACGTATCGAATGGAGGACCGCGCCGCTGGATTTCTCTCATCTCCTAATCGTCATTCCTCCTACATCCGGCCCAGCAGAAACGGAGAAGTCGATGGAATCGGTAAGGTCATCCCATGCGTAGGTTGCCCAAGATACCCAGTTGATTTCGGACGAGGAGGTCAGCGCAGGACATGCGGCAAAGGGAAATGGACTTCTTCCCGGCGCAGGGTGCGTTCCTCGACCTCGGCATCGAATCGCGCACGCAGCCAGTCCAGACATTGCGTCACCAGGAATTCGGGCGCGCTGGCCCCTGCCGTAAGCACCACGGTCTCTGCCCCGTCGAACCAGGCCGGGTCGATGTCGCGGACGTCGTCGATCAGGTAGGAGGACGCTCCATATTCGCGGGCCACCTCCGTCAGACGGAGAGAATTGGAGCTATTGCGGCTGCCGACCACCAGGACGAGGTCGGCCTCGCGGGCCAGCGTTCGCAACACTTCTTGGCGGTTCTGGGTGGCGTAGCAAATGTCTTCGTTGGCCGGAGCGACGATGTGGGGGAATCGGCGCCGCAGGGCCTCGATCACGCGGTTGGCGTCATCGACGCTCAGGGTGGTCTGGGTGAGATAAGCGACCGGGGTCGTCTCGGAGAGGGGCAGACTCCTCACGTCCTCCGGCGTTTCCACCAGATGAATACGGCCGGGAGCTTCGCCAAGTACGCCAACAATCTCGTCGTGCCCGGCGTGACCGATGAGAACGAGAGTGTAGCCCTGCTGCGCCAGGCGCACGGCCTGAAGATGGACCTTCGCCACCAGGGGGCAAGTGGCATCGATGGCTCGCAGTTGTCTCCGCCGGGCCGCGTCGCGGACCTCCGGCGCGACGCCATGCGCGCTGTACAACAGGGTGGCCCCCGATGGCACGTCCTCGACGGAATCGACGAAGACCACTCCGCGCCGGCGGAACCCTTCGACCAAATGCCGATTGTGGACGATCTCGTGAAAGACGTACAACGGCGGCCCGAACAGCTCGAGCGCTCGTTCCAGACTTTTCACCGCCATCACCACGCCGGCACAGAAGCCGTGAGGGTTGGCCAAGAGGATCTTCATCGCTCGCGTCTCCTTCAGCAAGAAATCAACCACGGATGAACACAGATAAACACAGATAAGAGAAAAAACAAAAAGACTTGGATTGGCTTTTTCTCTTATACTTCTTCTCTTTCTTATCCGTGTTTATCTGCGTTCATCCGTGGTTCATTTTTCCGGCAAGTTGCTTGGACGGTTCCACTGCCTGTTGGGCCAGTCCTTTCCGCAGGGCCAGGAAGCGCTCTTCGCAACGGCAGAACGCCGCGACGACGGCCGGGTCGAAATGACCGCCGGACTCTCGGATGATAATGGAGCGGGCCACCTCATGGCTGAACGCCTCTTTGTAGACCCGTTTGGACGTGAGAGCGTCGTAGACATCGGCCAGGGCGGCAATCCGTCCACAGAGGGGGATCTCCAGACCGGACTTGCCGCGCGGATAGCCCGTCCCATCGAAGTGTTCGTGATGCGTCAGGGCGATGTCGCGCGCCATGCGCAGGAACTTGCGCGCGGATGTTGGCGCAACGCGGCGTGGAGGGTACGGGCCCCGATCAGCGTATGCTTTTTCATGATGGCGAATTCGCTGTCACTGAGTTGGCCCGGCTTGAGCAAGATGTTATCGGGGATGCCAACCTTGCCGATGTCGTGCAGGGGGCTGACCTGGTAGATCAGGCGGATGAACTCGGGAGTAATCTGGCCGGCGAAGTCCGGTTGCCCGGACAGATCCTGGGCGAGGATGCGGCAGTAGTTGCGCATGCGCTCCAGATGTGCCCCGGTCTCCCAATCGCGCGACTCGGCCAATTTGGCCAGGGCGAACAGGGCCAGATCGCGCGTCTCCAGCGACAGGATGCGCTCGCCGGCGCCGATGCGCACACGCAGCTCGGCGGGGTTGAACGGCTTGATGATGAAGTCGTCGGCTCCGGCCGACAATCCTTCGAACGATGTCCGTATCCTGATCGCGGGCCGTCAAGAGGATGAAATAGATGTAGGAGGGAAAGTCGCCGGCGCGAATCTCGCGGCACAGTTGCAAACCGTCCATCTCCGGCATGCTCCAGTCGGAGATGACCATCTGGTACGTCCCGCCGCGCAAGATCTCCAGGGCCTCGCGTCCGTCACAAGCGAGCCGGACTTTATACCCGCTCTCCTTGAGCAGGTAGCTCAGCAGTCCGCGAATAATGTCATCATCATCGACAACCAGGATGCGCATGGTGCCCTCGTGTTGATCAGGTCTGTGCTTCGTTTAGCCTACCGGGGCCGGCGTTACGGCCCGCGGATCGAACTGGAGAATCCGCTGGCATTCCTCGCGCACGGCCGAGAGGCCGTGCCGGGCTCCGACCAGATCGGAAGCCTTGGCGAGCATCTCCAATCGGGCCGCCGCGGCCTGGAGACCCTCGGCCGAAAGGCTGGCCGCCGCCCCTTTGAGGCTGTGCGCCAGCAGGGCGAGCTTGCTGCTTTCTCCCAGAGCGAGGCTCTGCTCAATCTGCCGCAGGTCTTCCGGCAGCCGTTTCTGGAACTTGGCCACCGTCCGTTCCAGCACGTTGGGGTTGCCCAGGCAGCGCCGGAGCAGATCCTTCAGGTTTAACGGTACGCTGCTCAACGTCCTCGTTTCGCCGCCGGAATGGGCCGGCTGCCCGGTCGCCGTGGTCGTCTCGGTGGCGGACAGATGGACCTCCACCGCCTGGATCACCTGCTCCGGATAGAACGGCTTACTCAAGTAACCCGTCATCCCGGCGCGCAGACAGGCTTCCCGATCGCCGGTCAGGGCGTTGGCCGTCAGGGCGATGATGGGCAGCGGGCTAGTCCTCCGCCCAGCCAGAAGCCCGGCCTGTTCCTTCTCCCGGATTAACTGGGTCGCTTGCAATCCGTCCATCTCCGGCATATGGCAATCCATGAGCACCAGGTCGTAGGCTTGTTCCAGCAGCGCCTGCACGGCGAGCTTGCCGTTGCCGACGATTTCGCAATCGAAGTGGGCATCGCGGAGGATCTCCGCCACCAGATCCTGGTTGACCTCGTTGTCCTCGGCCAGGAGAATGCGTGCCCGCTTTCGACCGGCTTCGGCCAACGGCCGGCGTATGCCAGTTGATGGACTCTCCGCCAGCCGGCTGACGCCGACGGTTCCCCCTCCGCCCTCCACTCGATCGCCGTTGGCGGTCAGACCCTTGAGAACAACCTCCAGCAGATGCGATTGCTGGACCGGCTTGGTGAGGCAATCGGCGAAGCCGGCCGCCTCCAGGCGGCCCTCATCGAGCGGTTCGCCCAGATAGCTCAGCAATAACAGCGTCGTTCGAGCCAGGGCGGCATCGGCCTTGATGGCCCGAGCCAGCTGTTCGCCATCCATCCCCGGCATCTGGAAGTCGAGAATGGCCAGCCGGAACGGCTCGCCGGCACGGACGGCCTCCCGCAAGGCCGACAGGGCACTGGACCCGTCGGCCACGGTTTGCACCTTGAAGCCCCAAGCCCGCAGCTGCTGCTCCACGATCTCGCGGCAGGTCGCATTGTCGTCCACGACCAGGATGCGCAGTGCCGCGCACGTTCGAGGCGAGGATACGAGCTTCCTTGGTCCCGCGCGGCGGCTTTTCCAGGACCATGGTGCACCAGAAGGTCGAACCTCGTCCGGGTACGCTCTCCACCCCGATTTGCCCACCCATCAGGGTGCAGAGGTGCTTGGAGATGGCCAGGCCCAGGCCGGTGCCCCCGTAACGCCGTGTCGTCGAGGAATCCACCTGCGAGAAGGAATGGAAGAGCCGATCCATCCGCTCGGGAGCGATGCCGATGCCGGTATCGGTGACGCGGAACCGCACTGTCAGATTTCGCTCGCTCTGCTGCTCCAGCGTCGCGCGGATGACGACCTCGCCCCGCTCCGTGAATTTGACGGCGTTGCTGGCCAGGTTCGCCAGGACCTGCTGGAGCCGGTTGGGATCGCCGCGCAGCCGCGGCGGGATGTCCATCTGGACCGAACAGGCCAGTTCCAACCCTTTGCGGCGCGCCTGGGGAGTGACCAGCTCCGCCACGCTACCGACGACGTGGCGAAAGTCGAAGTCGATGGTTTCCAGTTCCAGTTTGCCCGCTTCGATCTTGGAGAAGTCGAGGATGTCGTTGATCAGACGCAACAGAACCTCGGCGGAGCTGTGGGCGGTGCGGGCGTAGCGCCGCTGCTGGCCATCCAGGTTGGTGTTCAAGAGCAGATGGGTCATTCCCAGCACGCCGTTGAGCGGCGTGCGCAGCTCGTGGGACATGGTGGCCAGGAACTGGCTCTTGGCCTGGTTGGCCGACTCGGCGCTCTCGCGGGCCGACTCCAGCAGCGACGACTTGCGGGCCAGTTCCGCCGCCTGCGCTTCCAGGGCGTTCTTGGCCTGCAACAACTCGACGTTATAGCGCTGCAATTCCTCCTCGGCCCGCGTCAGCTCCAGTACCTTCCGCTCCAGCATTTCCAGCGAGTGCTGAACCGACTTGCCCAGCTCGACCTTTTCGGCCATCGATTGGGCCAACTGCAAGACCTCGATGGCGTCGAACGGCTTTTTCAGGATCAAGAGGTTGCCGGTCTTGCCCAGCTGGATGGCGATCTCTTTCCAGTCGTAATCGGAGAAGGCGGTGCAGACGACGCAGGGCAATCCCGGCAGGTGCTTCCACAGTCGCTTGATGGTCTGGATGCCGTCGATGCCGGGCGGCATGCGGACGTCCACGAAGGCCATGTAATAGGGTTGGCCCTGGCGAGCGGCCTCCACGGCCAGGGCGATGCCCTCCTCGCCCTGGTACGCCGAGTCGATCTGGACTTGCAGCTGGACATCCGGCTTGAGGGCCGTCCCGTTGTGCGAGCCGAACAGGTCCGCCTCCAGGTCGTCCAGCTCGGCCTTGCGGCCGGCGGAATCGAACACCTTGCGGAAGTCCGCATGGATGTCCTTGTTATCGTCAATGATCAGGATTCGGTTGACACAGGTCATCGTCTAGCTCCGTTGCTCAAAAAGACAAACCACGGATGACACGGATAAAAGAGACAAAGAAATAATCAATTATGTCAGTGTGACTGGCCAACCCCTTCTTTCACGTCTTTTATCCGTGTCATCCGTATTATCCGTGTCATCCGTGGTTTGTATTTCCTTCTCGGCCGTTTCTTCCAGGAGCGGGAACTCAATGGCGAAGGTGGCGCCGGTGCCGGGTCCGTCGCTGTGTACCTGGATGGTCCCGCCCATCTCGGTCATGGCGTTGGCGGCCGAGTGCAGGCCGAAGCCATTGCCGTAGCGCTTGGTGGTAAAGCCGTAGTTGAAAATCTTCTGCAGGTTCTCGCGCTCGATACCTCGGCCGCTGTCGCCGACGGAGATGCGGGCGCGCGACCGGCCGACGCCCCGAATCCGAACCGTCAAAGCCCGGTGGCCCACTCTCTGCGACTTGATCGACTCGACCGCGTTCTTGACCAGGTTATCGAGTACCTGCACCAGCTTTAACCGCTCCAGCTTGGCCTCCGGCAGCGACTCGAAATCGCGGACGACCTGGATGTCATGCTTGGCGAACGAATGCGTGTGCATGACCAGAACGTCGCCGACCAGCCCCTGAAGATCGACCGCTTCGCGGATGGAAACTTTGCGGGCATAGTTCTGCTGCGCGCTGATGATGTTGCGGATGTCTTGCAGTTTCTCGCGCAAGAAGTCCATCTCGGTGAGCATCTGGCGCTGCTCGGTCAAGAGGGTGTCGGAGAGCTTGGTCAAGTACTCCGGTAACTTCTTGCCGCGCGGATCGGTCTGGAGGAAGGACGCCAGGTTGTCGCCCTGGGCCTGGAGCAGGGCGGCGGCCTTGGCCGGGCCTCGGAAGTTCCATCCCTGCAGCTGACTGTTGACGGTGGTCACCGAGATGTTGACGCTGTTGAGGACGTTGCCGACGTTGTGCAAAACGCCGGTGGCGATCTCGGTCATGCCGGCGCGGTGGGCGATGTCCACCATGCGGGTCTGCGTCGTCTGCAGGTCGCGGACGGCGCTTTCCAGTTCGGCATTGCGCTGATCCAGCTCCTGGTGCAGGCGACGCAGCTTGAGCAGCGAGCGGACCCGCGCCCGCAGCTCTTCGGCGTCGAACGGCTTGACCAGGTAATCGTCGGCGCCGCCGTCGAGTCCCTCGATCTTCATGGCGCGCTCGGCCTTGGCCGTGAGCATGACGAAGGGGATGTGAGCGGTCGCCGGCTCGGCCCTCATGCGCCGGCAGAAGGCGTAGCCGTCCACGCGCGGCATCATCACGTCGGAGATGATGAGCGCCGGCAGTTCACGCAGGGCCACGTCGATGCCCTCGGCCCCATCGCAGGCGACCACGGTGCGGTACTGCGACGCGAGGATGCTGCACACCATGGTCCGCAGCTCCGGCGTGTCGTCCACAACCAGAATCATGGGGGCATCCACGGGGGCCGTCGAAGGAGCATTCACCAGGGCCGGTGGGGGTTCGCAGGCGATCAGGTCGGCAAAGCGCGTGCGGAAGATATTGAACTCCATCTTGGAGTCGCCCCCCGAGAAGGGCCGCGCCATCGCCGGCGCGACGCCGGTCCCCCTCGGCTCGGCCAGGACCGGGACCGAGTTCATCGGAATGCGGAACCAGAAATGCGACCCTCCGCCCGCCTCGCTCTCGACCTGAATTCGTCCGCCGTGCAACTCGATCAGTTCTTTCGCCAGGGCCAACCCCAGGCCGGTGCCGGGGAACTCGCGCGAGGAGGAGCCGTCGATCTGCACGAAGCGCTCGAAGATGCGAGCCTGATCGGCCTTGGCGATGCCGATGCCGGTGTCGCGCACCGAGACCCGCACCTCGTCGTCTTCCCGAGCCGTCTCCAGGGTGATCGTTCCCCCCTCGGGGGTAAATTTGATGGCGTTGGACAGCAGGTTGCTGATGACGGTATCTAGCTTTTCCTCATCCGCCCGGATTTCCGTCGTCGAGGCGTCGGCGAGGACGCGCAGCTGCACCTTCCGCCGCGTCGCCAGGGGCTGGGCCGCGAGCGTCAGCTTGTGGATCAACTGATTCAGGTCCATCGCCGCCGGAAGCAGCTTCAGACGCCCGGCCTCCAGCTTGGAGAACTCCAGGAGGCGATTGATTAGCTCCAGCAGGCGCCGGCCGTTGATGTTCACCACGTTGAGCATGTACGAGAACGTCAGCCGGCAGCTGCGGTCCATACTGCTCCAGGGTCTGCTCCACCGGCGACAGGATCATCGTCAGCGGCGTGCGCAGCTCGTGGCTGACATTGGAGAAAAACTCGGTTTTCAGGCGATCGTGCTCGCGCAGCTGGCGCAAGGAGTGCTGAAGCTTGCGCCGGCTGCGGGACAGTTGGCGAGTTCGGCGGCGTACTTTCTTCTCCAGGTTGGTGTTCAGATCGCGGATGGTCTGGGCATTTTGATCGAGCTTCTCCACCATGGCGTTGAACTGACGGGCGAGGATGTCAATCTCGTCATTGCCCGTGGGCTGGACGCGCTCCGTCAGGCAACCCTGCTCGACGCGCTGCATCCCTTGCAGCAACCGGCCGACGCGCGCGGCCACCGACCGGGCCAGGACGGTGGCGAAGACGATGCCCACGCTGACGGCCGCGATCGTGATGAAGGTGGTGTGATTGCGCAGGCTGGCGACGGCCTCGGCCTGGTTTTCCGGGTACTCAACGAGGTCCGCCGCCCGCTGCCGGGCCATGGTGCCGATCATCAGGGCGGTGGTCAGGATGATGAGGGCGAAGCAAAGGTTCAGCCGCCCGCGCAGACGACTCTGCGGCAGGGCCGGGTAATCGATGGCGATGCCGCTGTCCAGAAGGTGATGGATGACCGGCTGAAGGCACAGTTCGATGACGAAGAAGGTGGTCATCAGGGCCATGGTGATGCCCATGAAGACCGCCAGGGTGATGTTGGTCATGACGGTCCACGAGGCGCCGTCCATCAGTCGGAGGGCGATCAGCACCGGCACCAGGGTGACACTGGGCACCAGCCAGGCCTCGTTTTTGTGATGGCGCGCGGGAAATACCACCGCCTCGCGGCCGGCCCGGGCGGCCAGGACCACCTCCACCGGCTCGTCGCCCTGGAGGTGGGCCAGGACGCGCCGGAGGTGCCGCGTCTCCCACATCGAGGCCAGCACCGACGACAGTACGGCCACGACCACCACGATCCCCGCCAGGACGTAGAAATGGTGGCGGACCTGGTCGGGCATGCGCAGCGTCAGGTTGACGTAGTAGACCACCAGCAAGCCGCCGACCGAACCGGACAGGCGGGTGGCAATCATCATCAGAAGGATGTAGTGCGGACCCAACCACCGCACCAGGCGGAGCAAAGGACCGTGCGCCATGCGGCGGGAGTCGGCGCTCAGAGATGCGGCAACGCGGTCGCCCATGTAACTCGCCAATGAATCCGTGCTCAGGCCAAGGGATGACGCTATTCGAGCCGCGACCGTCAGGGAGCGGGAACAACCGCTCCCTGACGGTCGCGGCTCGGTTGGGTTCGCCGGCCCTTATTTGTAGCCCCGGCTGCCCAGGTGCAGGCAAATCAGCCGTTGCAGTCCGAGGACGAATGGACCCAGGTCGAGGGATTTCACCCGCGGCCTCTTGGCGAGAATCGCTCGACGATGTTCTTGCCACTGGCGCAGGAAATGGGCCTCGTGTTGTCCCGCAACGATGACCGACCGGATCTCTTCCCGATCACCTTGCCGGAGTTGTCCCAGGCTAAGGCTCCCTTCCATCAGGGCGCGCGCATACACCCCGCTGGTGAAATCGCCCTCGCCGAGTTCGCGTTCCCACGTGGTCGTCAGGTTGCCGATCCGCCCCATGCACTGCCCATGCCAGGCCGCTTCCCGCAGGTGTCCGACCTCGGCGGGATCCAAATCGGGCGAACACGTGAGGTCCAGGGTGGCCGAGACCATCATGTGCATGTTGTGGGGCAAGTAAAGGTCGTGCTCCGTCACGTTGAGCAGCGCGGGATTGCTATTAAGCAGGTGCGAATAGCGCATCGTGTTGAACAGCTGCAAGTAATCGTAACGGAGCAACGAGGCATAGGCGCCGTAGCACGGAAAACGCCGCGCACGGGCGTGAATCTCGTGCCATAGCTCGAAAGTGAACTGCGCGTAGTCCTGTTCCTCTTGGGAGAATCGGCGCAGGTCGGGGGTGGGGTCTCCCAGAGGGAGGCGGAGATAGCATTCCAGCAGCTCTTCATCGCCTTTCTGGTCGGCCACGTCATCCACCAGCACGTCCAGCATGATGCCGAGGACTTTCGTATCGCACACCTCGTCGCGCCATTCCGGAGCGACGCTGGGGAGCATGGTGACTTCGACGCCCTGGCGGGCCCAACGCCATAAATAATGATTTCGCCGGCCGACCCGAGCGTAGCCATCGGCCCAGTGCTCTAGGGCCGGGCTGAGGCGCTTGGTCAGGACCGGCGCGATCTCGCGCTGGATGTCTTCGGGAGACGGGAAAAAGGTCTCCGGCACCGAGACTCGGCCTTCCCCGACCCACTCGGGAGGACCGAACCTGTCATCGACCGGAGCAGCCGGTCGCACGGCCGGATTGTGCTGCTCCTCGCGAGCCAGGGCAATGGACATGGTTGCTTCACCTTAAAAGGTAGTTTTTGTCTCTCTATAGAATGTCCCAGAGTACAGGCGAGACGCCTGCGCTCCGGGACACGACACCATCCGTCACACGGATATAGCGGTGAAATGTACCTGCGTATCCGATGCGAATTGCGGGCCAAGGGCGAGGAGACTCGAGCTGGCGAACCCGCCCATCGGGTTTCCAATGCTGCCGGTGGACCCGGAAATCGCTCCGTTGCTGCCCACGAGGAGAGCACCACTGGGAGGGACGATCCCCTGGATGAACGAGAAATCCAAGGTGGTCACCGTCGCCAGCGGCTGCTGCCCGAGCGCTCCGGGGAAGAAGGTGAAGGTCGCCCGCCCCATCGTCCCGACCATCATTCCATCCAGGAGCAACGGCGTCAGCGCTTCCTGATACTGGCCGATGACCGGACCCAGGGGTTGTGTTCCTAAATAGATGTTCCCACCCAGGGACGACGGCTGACCTCGTTGGTCAAATGTTATCCCTGTGCCGACGATGTTGATGTCGAAGGGGACCGACAGGGGTTGCCCCGAAGGGAGATCGCGCGCCTCCAGGGCTTCGAGTCCCAGACGAACACTCCGCCGATTGTGGTCTTGACGCCGGGGACTGAGAGTCATGATACACTCCAACAAGTTGGCGAGTTGCGTCGCATGAGCGCCCCGAGGGCAGTCACGGGAGAGAAAGCTCGCCGGTTTGGAAGCCGCTTCTTGGCTGGTTCGCAAGAAGTCTAGTTTGCAAGATCCGAAAAGGCAAATAGCGCCGTCTCCCGCGCGATGGCTGTCAAGGTTCTCTTCGTCGAAGCACGCGAGAAGAAGGTCGGGAAGGAATTCTTGTAGGGAATTTGCTTTATTGACCGGGCAGACCTACATTTCCTTGACTCCTATCCCTTTAGAGATGGCTCAGCTCCCTTATGGAGAGCGATCCGAACAACCCCATAGCGAGAACCTGCTCATGATCCGTCGCTTTTCGTCCGTGGAAGAGGTGGTCCTGGCCTTAACGGCTGGCCGTGCCGCCATCGTGCTCGATTCGGAAGAACGCGAGAACGAAGGGGATTTCCTCGCCGCCGCGGAAAAAGTCACTCCCGAGCTGATTCATTTCATGCTTCGCCGGGGGTGCGGCCAGCTGTGTGTTCCCGTCGCCCGCGAGATCGCTTCGCGGCTGGAACTGGAACCGATCGGCACCAACATCAACTCGGCCGGCACGGCGTTCGCGGTGCCCCTGGACCATCGCGGCTGCCGGACGGGCATCAGCCCCGCCGAGCGCGTGCTTACCATTCAAGAGATGCTCAATCCCTTCAGCCGTGCGGCCGATTTCCAGCGACCCGGACACGTGTTCCCCCTGATCGCACGGGAAGGCGGCGTTCTGCGCCGGCCGGGGCACACCGAAGCGGCGGTGGATCTGACCCGGCTTGCCGGGCTGGCGCCGGCCGGCGTCTTGTGTGAGATCTGCAGCCGAGATGGATGTCACATGGCCGACCGGGCCGAACTGTGGGAGATCGCCGAAGAGTTTGATCTGCCCGTCTTCGCCATCGACGATCTCATCCGCTTCCGTTTACTTCACACCGACGAACCCATAACATTGGTTCGTCCGTCCGAACAACTGCGTTCGGTCGCCGTCGTTTAGAGTACCGCAGGCGCGAGGAACGAAGCGGGCATGTCAAGTAATTGCTCCCTGATCGATTCGCGGAGGCATCGATCCATCGGACTGCGGCTGCCGCTGTCCTACGCGCTCATGATGGCCGCGAGTATCGGTCTTTTCCTCCTCATACGCAGCCACGGCAACACCCTCGCCGGCGTGGCGAATGCGGAGGCCGCGATCCCGGCGGCGCCGGCATCGAGCTCCCCGGATACGGCCCTGCCCCACGTGTTGCTGGCGCTGACGGCGGTCCTCCTCGTCGGCCGGTTGGTCGGCCGACTGTTTCAATGGGTGGGACAACCGGCGATCGTCGGCGAGGTCGTCGTCGGCATCCTGCTCGGCCCTTCCCTGCTCGGCCGTCTTGTCCCGGGCGCCTCGACGTTTTTGCTGCCCGCCTCAGCGGCGCCGGCCCTAAGTGCGATTGCGCAGCTGGGAGTGATCCTGTACATGTTCCTGGTGGGTCTGGAGTTTAACCCGGCGGTCCTCCGCAATCGGACCCATACCATCGTGGCCATCTCCCACGCCAGCATTCTCGTTCCTTTCCTGCTCGGCGCCCTCCTGGCCCTCGGCCTCTACCCTCGGCTCTCGCCTGGCACCGTTCCCTTTACCGATTTCGCCCTCTTCCTGGGCGTGGCCATGTCCATCACGGCGTTCCCCGTGCTGGCCCGCATCTTGACGGATCGGGGGATCAGCCGGAGTCGGCTTGGGATCATGGCCTTGACCTGCGCGGCCAGCGATGACGTGACGGCCTGGTGCCTGCTGGCCTTTGTCATCGGCGTGGCCCGGGCCGACCTCCGAAACGCCCTGGTCGCTACCGGCCTGATGGCCGGCTATGTCGGCTTCATCTTCCTGATCGTCCGTCCTCTCCTGGCCCGCCTGACCGATCGCGTGTCCCGGAAGGGGTTCACTTCGGATTCGCTGGCGGCCATCCTCGTCTGTCTGCTCCTGTCGGCGCTGACCACGGAATGGATTGGCGTTCATGCCCTCTTTGGCGCCTTTCTCTTTGGCGCCGTGATCCCTTCCGAGAGCGCGATGGCGCGGCAGCTCGTTCACAAGCTGGAGGGTCTGGTGACGACCCTGCTGCTGCCGGCCTTTTTCGCCTTGACCGGCATGCGGACGCAAATCGGGCTGATCTCCGGGCCGGAGAACCTGCTGCTGTGCGGCGTCCTCATCTTCCTCGCCACCGCCGGCAAATTCGGGGGCACCGTGGCGGCCTCGCGCCTCACCGGGCTGGCTTGGCCGCCGTCCCTGGCCCTGGGAGCCCCTCATGAATACGAGAGGACTGATGGAGCTGATTGTGCTGAACATCGGCCTCGATATGAAGGTGATCCCACCCACGCTTTTTGCGATGATGGTGCTGATGGCTGTGGCGACCACCTTGATGACCGCGCCGTTGCTCCATCTGCTCACGCCGAGATTAGGGGACGACCTCACCCCGACATCGGACTCCGCCAAAGTCCTCCATCCTCCATCGGCCCTCTTGCCCGCCCATCGTGCGGACATCGCCATGCTGCCGCAACCTGCGGCCATGTCCCAGCTTTCTTGACCGAATCACAAGTCTTGCAAGGACTTCGGATGAAGAGATTCCGAATGAGGAGCCGATAATCCTTTTCAGGCGACAGCGGCGCTCGCGTGTGGAGTCCGGGGACTCGTAGGGTGGGCGCCGCGGCGAGAGGCGGCGGCAGGGTAGGAGGCGACCCAAATATGATCGGCGAGGACGTAATGGTTTCCAGTACCGAAGCAGATCAGCTCCGCCAGCAGCTGCTTCAGGCGCAAAAGCTCAGCAGCGTGGGAGCGCTGGCCAGCAGCGTGGCCCACGAGTTCAACAACATCTTGACGACGATCATCAATTACGCTCGCCTGGCCCTGCGCCAGCAGGACGAGGCGGCGCGAACGCAGGCGCTGGAGAAGATCCTCAAGGGCAGTCAGCGGGCGGCCACCATTATCAACAGCATGCTCGGCTTCGCCCGCAACACTTCGACGCAGCGGGAGATGACCGACCTTGCTGCCCTGGTCGAGGAGACGCTGGTCCTGACCGACAAGGACCTGAGCAAGCACCGCATCCACGTCGAGAAGAAGTACCACGGCCGGCCGCGCGCTTCGGTGGTGCCGGCCCAGATCGAGCAGGTGTTGCTCAATCTGATTATCAACGCTCGCCAGGCGATGCCGCGCGGCGGCCATCTGCGCATCGAGGTGCGCGAGAACGCGCGCACACGCATGGTTGAAATGAGCATCGCCGACTCCGGCGTCGGCATCCCGCCGGATCGACTGCGGCTGATCTTCGAGGCGTTCTACACGACCAAGGAACCGGACGCCAACGGCCACGGTGGCACCGGCCTGGGTTTGAGTGTGTGCCGCCAAATCGTCGAGCAGCACCAGGGACGCATCCGCGTCGAGAGCCTCGTCGGCAAGGGGTCCACCTTCACCATCAAGCTGCCGATCCACGCCGAATAATTCCGTTTTTCGTTTCGCCGCGACGCGCAGCGGAGCGCGGGATTGTCCCGCGCTCCGCTGCGCGTCGCGGCGAAACGAAAACCTTCAACAGGTACACGTATCAGAACTTACTTTCGAGGGCGATGCCGACCTGACCGACGCGCGGCAACAAGGAACGGCGACACTCGGGACAGGAGACCGCGCCCAGGCGCGGAGGACGGCGGTGTGGTCGGGCGCCTTCCATTTCTCGACTTGCGGCAGAGTGGGCAAGAACTCGCTGAAGGCGTAGCGAAACCAGCGCTCCATTCGCAGGGTCAGCGCGTCGAGTTGGCCGGGGGAACGGAAGCGCTGTTCGCCGAGCACCAACTCGCTGGAGCGCCAGCGGGCGTTGACCTCGACGACGCGCGGCCCTTCCCTGAACAGGACGCCTTGCAGGACGACGCCACGGACACAGAGGAAAATCTGCGCCGGCCGCGGCTCGGTCACACCCGGGGAGGCCACAAGCCAGTCCGGCTCCTCCTGCCACAGCAGAAGGTCGGGGGAGCGTCCCAGCAGATCCGCACGCGCGGGGTCGGCGGCCAGGTCGAAGACGGTCAGCGGGTCGCCACAGCGGTCCCAGGGCGCGTCGCTCGCAGCGACCAGAGCAGGCGCAGGGCGTTGAGGCCCGGCACGTCGGCCGTGGCGAGCACGGCGCCCAGCGCCGGGGCCGTCTGCCCGGCGTCGAGCAGATTGCGCACCTCGAAGCCGGCCTCGAAGGCGCGATCGCACAGCAGCACGCGCAGCCGCGCCAGGTTGCCGGGAGTCCACCAGCGGGTGCGCCACCCGGCCAGCAGGTGCTCGACGAATCGCAACGACAGACGTCCCTCGAAACAGCGCCCTAGCAGGTCAACGACCAGCGGCACCGGATCGGCGCCGCGCCCGACGGCGTCCTCGATCAGCAGACGGCGCAGGGCGGCCAGGTGGCCCGGAGGGGCGCTGCCCGCGAACAGGGCGTTCTCGGTGCGCTTGACCAGGTCGGACAGGAGCGCGGTGCGCAGGGGAGCATAGCTGTCTTCGCCGCTGACCAGCGCCAGGCCGGCCAGGAAGGCCGAGTCCTCGACACGATAGCCGTCCGCGTGCAATCGGGGGGCCAGCAACGTCCAGGCGTAGTTGCGTGCCCGGTCTCCGGCCGGTATGCGCGGCCGCCAGCGCCAGAGGGCCAGCAGATGCACCACGAGCGCCGCCAGCAGAATGCCGAGGACCGGCGGCAACGGCCGGATGCCGCGACCCACCAGTCCAAACGCCCAGGCCAGGGCAAACAGCACGAGCGGCCCGGCGAAGACGATCAGGACGCCGCGCGGCGTCCAGAATTGTCCCGGCTCGCGGCCCTGGTATACGAGGGCGTCCGGCGTAACAATCTCCAGTTCGGTGCGTAGGCGGCGCTCGGACACTTCGACGCGGTAGCCGCCGGCGGAGAGCCGGCCGCGATAGCGATTGAGGACCAGCGGCGGCATCTCGGGCGGCACCGGCACCAGGGCGTAACACCACGGACAGCAGGCGGCGTGTTGTTCGACGGCCTCCTCGGTCAGGCTCCGTCGTGCCTCGTCATCGACGATGCCGTGCGCCAACAGCAGACGGTGAAAACGCCGCGTCCCGTCCTCGCTGTCCAGTCGCTGCACCAGCGTCCGGCAGTGGTCGAGCCATTGTGGTTCTCGCCGTTCGCGGTACAACTCGATCCACTCCTCGATCAGGGACCACGGTTCGCGGACGCGGCGGCCGTCGAGGAGCAGCCGGTGCTCGTTCCACAGGTGCCCGATCATCTCTGGGCGGCGCAGTTCGACCGAGCAGCGCGGACAGCTCATCCGCAACTGGTCTTCCAACTTCGCGCGCAGGGCGTCGAGGACTGGGCTGTTGCCGGTGCGCAACTCGAAGCGACGCAGCCGTTCGATCGACCGCGTTTTACTCAGGCCGCTGATGAGCGTTTGCAGGAATTCCTCGGCCAACGGTCCCTCCGCGCCGACGGTTCGCAGGGCGGCGGCGAGGGCGCCGAACTGGGCCTCGACCGGCAGACGGCGGTCCAGCAGCAGACCGCGCAGCGGCGGCAACAGGGCAGCATCCAGCGGCTGCGGCAGGTTGGCCAGGGCGACGAGGGCGAGATGGCGAGCGAGCAATTCGCCGTCGGAGGCCAAGGCCGCCGCCAGACTGCTCGCCCCGCTTCGACCGATCACCGCCCCGAGCGAATCGATCACCGCGACGCGGCGCTCGGCCGGGACGCGCGTGAGAAGTTGACTAATTGTCGTTGCGAGGAACAAGTCGGCGCGCGGACCATGCTGCTCCACGGCGATGTCCGCCAGGGTGCGCCACGCCTCGGCGTCGCTGTGGTCGGCGATCAGGGCATCGAGCAGGGCGGCGAAGGTGTCGTTGAAGGAGCGGCGCACGCCGCGGAAGTGATAGAGGTGGTGGGCCTGGCGCAGGTGACTCTCGAAGGTGCTGGACGGCAGCGAGGCGCGGCACTCGGGGCAAACGAGCAGTGCCTCGGGTGGGACCGCGGCCAGCATCGGCCCGGGGAGGCGAGATTGCGACTTGTCGCCATCGGGCATAATCGCCACCGCCAAGGAGCGAAACAGACGTCCCCGCGACCTCTGCTCCCCCCGTTGCAGCATAGCCGTCCGGCGTTCCGCGTGCAATCGCGCCGCACGCGGCCCTCTACAGGATGCGATACTCGCCGAACACCTCGCGGATGCTGCGGCCGCGAGCCAATTCCTCGCGGACGCGGTTCTCGCCTGTCACCTTTTCCAGGGCGCGCACGAACGCCGTCTCGGCCGCCTCGATTGGCACCACAACGACGCCGTCGATGTCGCCGAAGACCCAGTCGCCCGGCCGGACCAGGCAATCGCCGACGCGGATCGGCCGGCCGTGGCTGACGCCGTTGAGCCGGCCCTTCGAGTCCAGCGGGCTGAAACCGGCGGCGAACACGGGGAAATCCATGGCTGAGAATGCGCGCCGCGTCGCGGGTCAGACCGTCGAGGACGACGCCGACCGCTCCGTGGGCGCGGGCCGCCGTCGAGAGCAGTTCGCCCCACAGGGCGCTGCTGCGATCGCCATGGGTCGTGGCCACCAGCACCTCTCCCGGCCGCAGTGCGTCGAGGCACTCCAGTTCGACGGCGTAGGGATGCAACGGCTCGGCCGCGACCGACATGGCGCTGAGCGTCGCGGCCCGGCCGAACACCTTCCAGGTCGGACGCAGCGGCCGCACACTCGGCGGTAGAGCACTGTGGCGATGGCCGAGACCGTCGAGGACGTTGGCGAGGACGGCGCTGGAGAGCAGATCGCGGGTCTCGTCCGGCGGAGATGGCATGAGACGCTCCAAACGCCTCCGAGCCTGAAGCGTTAGCGAAGAGATATTCTTCGCTGACGCTTCAGGCTCGGAGTTGCCGCGTCTTGCGGCGGTCATTCGCGGAAGTCGCTGTGACAGTTGGTGCAGCTGGCGCTGAGGTTGTTGGCCGCCGCCTTGATCTTGTTGACATCGTTGCCCTTGGCGGCCTTGATTAATTCGTCGGCGCCCTTGCGCATGTCCTGATCGTATTCCTTCCACTTGGCCGGGTTCTTCTTGGCGTACTGGTTGGCGTACAGATCGGCCACCTCGGCGATGGCCCGGCTCATTTCGCCGGCCTTGACGAGGTCATCCTTCATCTCCAGGATCTTTTTGGGACTCGTCTTGCCGGTACGGCTGCCGACTTTGCCAATCTCGCGCTCGATGTCGCCGCCGTCCTTGCCCATGCCGATACCGCCCTTGTTGCGCGGTTTGTACACCCACATGATGGGCTTCAGCTCCTCAAACTTTTTCTTCATCGCCTGGGCCTGGCTTTTGACGTCGCCCTTGTTACTCTTCATCGAGTCCATCAGCTTGAGGACGGCTTCCTGAGCCTCCTTGATGGCTTTCTTGTCCTCGTCGTCGTCCGCGCTGTAGCCGGTCAGCGACCACAGACTCAGGGCCAGCAAGGCTCCGGCGAACGTGATACCTGCGCGCCGTTTCATCGGGGTTACTCCGTGGATCAGGGGTTCGGAGAGGCGGCGAAACGAAGTTCGTTGTGGACAAGCCCTCAAGTCATTCGTTGCGGAAGACGCCGTGACATTCGGTGCAGCTGGCGCTGAGGTTGCCGGCGGCCTTCTGGATCGCCGCGCCGCTATTGCCCTTGGCCGCCTTGCTCAACTCGTCGGCGCCCTTGCGCATCTTCTCCGTGAATTCCTTCCACTTGGCGGGGTTCTTCTTGCCGTTGTCATCTTTGTATTGATTGGCATAGAGTTCCGTCACTTCGGCGACGGCTCGGCTGATTTCGGCGGCCTTGGCGAGGTCCATTTTCATGTCGAGTCTCTTTTTCTCCGTCATCCCCTTGGCGCTGCGCGTTGCCGACCTTGCCGATCGTCAGCTCAATGTCGTCGCCGTCCTTGCCCAGGCCGATGCCGTCTTTCTTGCGCGACTTGTACACCCACATGATGGGCTTCAATTCCTCGAACTTCTTCTTCATGGCCTGGGCCTGCGCCTTGACATCGCCCTTGTTGCCGTTCATCGCGTCCACCAGCTTGAGGACGGCTTGCTGGGCATCCTTGATGGCCTTCTTGTCTTCGTCGTCGTCCGCGCTGTAGCCGGTCAGCGACCACAGACTCAGGGCCAGCAAGGCCCCGGCGAACGTGATACCTGCGCCGTTTCATGGGGTTACTCCGTAGATCAGGGGTCCGGAGAGAAGGTTATTCCTCGCGCCCGTGGACGACAAGTCCGCCCGGCGAATGACCCACGCCGCATTCTCCTCTCCGGCGGAAATGTCATCATAAAGTGCGCGCGCGACATTGCAAGAGGCGGCCCCTTCTTTCCTCGCGAACTTTTGCCACGGCCGGCATTGCAATCTATGCTTGAAGGCGGCGTCTTCCACGGCGGCAGCCCGCTCCGGTCCCTGGGAAACGAAACATGCAACCGCTTGCGTCCGAGATCGTAGACGGACAGACCCGAGTCTATTCCCCGGCCAGCCCGGCCGACGCGCCCTCACGCTCGAAGCGCGAAGTCATCGTCGGCGTCTTGCGGCATGGCGAGCCGGAGAGCAAGCCAGGAAGTCAGCCGGCGAGAGAACCGGAGCTGCCCCGCGCCTCCGCCAGCCTGCACGCCGATGCGCGCTCTTTCCTCAACAAGCTCGTTCGCCTGTCGCTGGTGACTCCCGATGGTGTCGATCTTTTCCTCAGCGAGCGCGAGGACCGGCTGGCGGAGTATCCGACGGGGGTACACATCGGTCAGGCGCTGGTGCAGGCCGGCATCTTGACGAACTACCAGCTCGACCGCGTCCTGGCGGGGACGACGCACGGTCTGGTGTTGGGCAACTATCGCGTTTTGGATACGCTGGGCAGCGGCGGCATGGGCGTGGTCTTCCTCGCCGAGCACAGCCTGATGAAGCGGCGCGTGGCCGTCAAGGTGCTGCCGGTGGACGAGGACTGTGCGCCTTCGGTGCGGCAGCGCTTCTACGCCGAAATGCGCGTCCTGGCCGAGTTGTGCCACACGCACATCGTCCTGGCCTACGACGCCGGCGAGGTGGTGCCCGACGACGAGACCTTGCCGGAGCTGATCTACCTGGTCATGGAGCAGGTCGAGGGCGGCGACCTGGAGCGGCACGTCCTGGACAAAGGGCCGTGTGACGCGGCGACGGCATGTCACTTCATCCACCAGGCGGCCAGTGGTTTGCAGGCGGCCCACGATCGCCACCTGGTCCACCGCGACATCAAGCCGTCCAACATTCTGCTGTCCTCGACCGGCCAGATCAAGCTCGTCGATTTCGGTTTGGCCCGGCAATTTTGCAGTCGGCTGACCGACCCGCGTGCGCTGCTGGGCAGCCTGGAGTTCATGCCGCCGGAGCAGAGCCACGACCCGTCGGCGGTCGGCAAGGAGGCGGACATCTACGGCCTGGGCGCGACACTGTTCTGGCTGCTGACCGGCGAACCGCCTTACCCGGTGGAGCGGCACGTCGGCGCCGCCCTGCGGAAGTTGCAGCAACAGGAGCCGCGACGGCTGCGCGACCTGCGGCCGGACGCCCCGGAAGCGCTGGACCATCTCATCGCGCAGATGCTGGACCGTAATCCACTGCGACGGCCGGCGACGCCGTTGGCCGTCATGAACGCCTTGACGCCCTTCCTGGTCCAGGAGCCGGGGTTGCGTCTGCAAACCGGCGGCGATCGCCGGACAGAGGCCGCGTCTCCATCCGCCGGCGCCCGCCGCCGCCGCGTCCTGATCGTGGACGACGAGCAGCACATCCGCTTGCTGCACCGCGTCATCCTGCAATCGCTCGACTGCGACTGCATCGATGCGGTGGACGGCACCTCGGCCCTGGCCGCGGCGATGTCCAGCGGACCCAACGGCGGACCCTTCGACCTCATCCTGCTCGACCTGAACCTGCCGGACATGGACGGCTACGAGGTGTGCCGCCACCTGCGCGAGCGCTCGGCCAACGCGCACTTGAAGATCATCGTCGTCTCCGGCCGCGGCGATCAGAACGACCTGGCCGAATCGCTGCCGCGCGGCGCCGACGATTACATTCCCAAGCCGTTCGAGCCGCGCCAGCTGATGGCCAAGGTCGGCCACGCCCTGCGTCTGAAGGAGACGCAGGAGCGCGTTCACCTGCTGACCGAGCAGCTGATGCTGACCAATCAGCAGTTGCAGCAGAGCCTGGAATCGCGCGGCGAGGACGTGCGCCAGGCCCACGATGCGCTGTTGTTCACGATGGCCAAGATGGTCGAGTCCCGCGATGGCGAAACGCCCGGCCACCAACGCCGCTTGCAACTGTACGCGCGCGTCCTGGCCCAACAGGCGGCCCGCCGAGCGCCGTGGCAGGGACTGGTGGACGACCGCTTCCTCGAACAGATGCAGCGCTGCATCCCGCTGCACGACATCGGCAAGATCGGCTTGCCCGACGAGGTGCTGTTCAAGCCGGGCCAACTGACGGCCTCGGAGCGTGCCCTGGTGGAGTCGCACGCGCTGATCGGCGACCGCATGTTGGAAGGGCTGGGCAAGGCCCACGGTCATTCGCTGGAGTTTTTGGGCCTGGCGCGGGCGATCGTGCGGCACCATCACGAGCACTGGGATGGTCGAGGCTATCCCGACCGTCTGTCCGGCGACGCCATTCCGGCCGCGGCACGCCTGGTCGCCGTCGCAGACGCCTACGACGCCCTGCGCCGGAAACGGCCTTACAAGGACGCCATGTCCCACCAGCAGGCCATCGAGGTCCTGCATGATTCCGAGGGGCACTTCGATCCGGCGCTGCTGACGGCGCTGACGGCGTGCGCCGATGAGTTCGAGCGCATCTACCGCGACATCTGCGAATAAGGGTTCGTTTAGCCGCGACGCGCAGCGGAGCGCGTTGCGCGCTCCGCTGCGCGTCGCGGCTAAACGAATCCTTATTCCAGCCAACTATACGGATAATTCGGGTCGTCGATATCCATCGCCGCTCGCGTCAGTCGCAAGGGCTGCACGGTATCGATCATGACGGCCAGTTCGTCCGTGCGCGTCAGGGCTCGGCTGGCGACGATGGTGCCGGGGTGCGGCCCGTGTGGGATGCCGCGCGGGTGCAGCGTGAACGACCCCTCTTCGACGCCGCGACGACTGCCGAACTGGCCGCGCACGTAGTACAGAACTTCGTCGGCCTGTACGTTGGAATGCGCGTAGGGAACCTTGATCGCTTCGGGGTGCGTGTCCAGCAGGCGCGGCGCGAAGGTACACAGCACGAAGCCGGTCGCCTCGAACGTCTGCTGCACCGGCGGCGGCTGATGCACTGTGCCGGTGATCGGCTCGAAATCGTCGGCGTTGAACGTGAACGGATAGACAAAGCCGTCCCAGCCGACCACATCGAAGGGGTGCTGCGCCAACGTGTAGCGTGTCAGACGGCAGCCATCCTTGATGAGGACCGTCGTGTCCTCCTCGCGGTCGATCACCAGCGGTTCGCGTGGACCGTGCAGATCGCGCTCGGCGAACGGTGCCCCCAGCCGCAGCTGGCCATCAGGGTTGAGGTAGCGCGGCGGGATGACCACGTTGTTCGCCGCCTCGACGATGAGCAGGTCCGGCTGGATGCCGGCATCGAAATCGAGGCGATACGTCGTGCAGTGGGGGATGACGATGTAATCGAAGGGCTTGAACGACAGCACGCCGAACAGGCTCGACAGGGTGCCGTGCCCCTTGTGGATGAACAGCACTTCATCGGCGGTGGCGTTGCGATACAGTTCCGCCTGCGGCTGCGCCGGCCGGCAGAGGGCGATGGTCACGTCGGCGTTGACCAGCAGCGGCACGCGGCCGGTGATCGGATCGCCGGCCGGTTTCATGTTCCCGGACTTCAGATGATGATGGCGCAGCGCCGATTCCTCGGCGAATTCCAGATCCAAGCGGCCGGCGGCTTCGATCTTGCGGACGCGCGTCGGCGGCCGGAGGTGGTAGGCGATGCTGTAGGCGCGGCCGAAGCCGGCCGTGGTGACGACTTCTTCGTAGTAGATGCCCTCGTTGCGATAGCCCGGCTCATGCCGGTGGGCGATGTGCCGCTTGCGCGGCAGCGATCCCATCTGACGATACGGCGGCATGAAGCACCTCCGGAAGAAGAAGAAGAATTAACCACAGATGAACACAGATAAACACGGATAAAAAAAGAGAGAAGAGAAGGTTCAAGGGACGTGCTCATTGGTTCTTTGATTATCCGTGTTCATCTGTGTTCATCTGTGGTTAATTGATTTTAGAGGGTGCCGCGGCGGGCCTGTTCGCGCTCGATGGCCTCGAACAGCGCCTTGAAGTTGCCCTTGCCGAAACTCTTCGAGCCGTGCCGCTCGATGATCTCGAAGAACACCGTCGGCCGATCCTCGACCGGCTTGGTGAAGATTTGCAGCATGTAGCCCTCGTCGTCGCGGTCCACGAGGATGCCCAGTTCGGCCAACTCCGCCATGTCCTCGTCGATGGCGCCGACGCGCTCCGGCAGCATGTCGTAGTAGGCGCGCGGCACGCGCAGGAAGGAGACGTCGTTGTGCCGCAGTGCCCGCACCGTCTCGACGATGTTGTCGGTCGCCAGGGCGATGTGCTGCACGCCGGGGCCGTGGTAGAAGTTCAGGTACTCCTCGATCTGCGAACGGCGACGACTTTGGGCCGGCTCGTTGATCGGGAACTTGATGCGGCCGCCGCCGCCCTGCACCACCTTCGACATCAGCGCCGAGTATTCCGTGCTGATGTCCTTGTCGTCGAAGCTGACCAGCTGCGAGAAGCCGAGCACGCGCTCGTAGAAGCGCACCCACTCGTCCATCTTGCCTTCCTCGACGTTGCCGACGATGTGGTCGATCGCCTTGAGGCCGACCGGATGGAACGTGCGCGGGCTGTAGCGGTCGGCGTCGAGCGGCTTGTAGCCGGGTGCGAAGACGCCGCGGTAGCGGTCGCGGTTGACGAAGCTGTGCGTCGTGTCGCCGTAGGCGCGGATGACGGCATATTCGTAAACGCCGTTCTCGTCTTCGAGCAGCGTCGGCGGCGTGACGCCGACGGCGCCGCGCTCCGTGGCGATGCGGTAGGCGGCGGCCACGTCCTCGACTTCCAGGGCGATGTCCTGCACGCCGTCGCCGTGCTCGATGATGCGATAACTGTCCGGGTGCTGCGGCCCGAGCGGCGAGGCGAGGACGAAGGTGATGTCGCCCTGGCGCAGGACGTAGCCGGCTTCGTGACGGGTCTTGGTCTCCAGGCCGGCGTAGGCGATCACATCGAAGCCGAAGGCGTTGCGGTAGAAGTAGGCCGACTGCCGGGCGTTGCCGACGAAGAAGCGAACGTGATCGATACCGCGGAGGGGGATGTCGGAATCGCTCATGGCATAATCCTTTTCGTTTAGCCGCGACGCGCAGCGGAGCGCGGGATGCTCCCGCGCTCCGCTGCGCGTCGCGGCTAAACCTGCGCGAGTACGGGAATCCCGAAGCGACGGACCAGCGCCTCCAGCTCGCGGCGCAGGAACGGCAGCGACGGGGCGATGAACAGCTGGTCCTGCATCCGCGACGGATCGTAGTCCGTCTCGATGACCACGTCGGTCACGAACGGCCGCCGCGTCACCTCCGCCGACAGCAGCGAATAAGGGATCTCGCCGGTCGAAGAAAGGATGCCGGCCCCGAACACCTTGGTTTCGTCGCCCTCCTCGATCAGACCGAACTCGATGCTGAACCAGCTGAACCGCTTCAGGGCCAGCACCTGATCGCCGTGGGTCGTGGTCGCCACGGCCTTGCCGATGAGGGTGAGCAGCTCGGCGTAATCGCGGTTCATCAGCGGCGGGACGTGGCCGAGGCAGTCGTGGATCATGTCCGGCTCGGGCGTGAACTCCGGGTGCGAGCCGTGGCGGAGGAACTGCGTCACCGGAAAGCCGCGGTCGCCGATGTACTGGTAAAAGGTCCGGTACGGCAGAGCGCCCTCGGCCGGGACGAGGTGCATGTTCGTCTCGCGCCGCAGCCGGTCGCTCAGGTGCCGCAGCTGCGGGATCTCGCTCGCGGGTGATGGCGAGTTCGCGCTTGGCGTCGAGGTAAATCCGGCTCGCGTGCTTCTGGTGCAGCTCGTCCAGCTTCGGGCTGACCTCGCGCCAGATCCGCGTTTCTTCCGGGGTGTAGTGGATGATCGGCGGGCCGAGACCGCCCAGGCGGTGACGCCGGCACAGGGCGAACAGTTCCTTCCGCCGTGCGATGTACTCCGCATCGCCCAGGCCGGGGTGTCCCGGCTCCAGTTCCAGTTCGGTCACGTCCGGCGGCGTCACCATCATGCCGGCATCGATGGGCGCCCCATATTCGACAAGCGTAGCGGCTTTTTTCATGACGATTGCCTCTGACGTGTGCTCCGGGACGGGCCTGTCTGATCGGCGAAGGGTCTCCTTAGATATTTTACCCCTGCTTCGGGGCCGGAACAACGGCGGAGGGGTGGCCGGTATGGGCGGACCCTTGCGGGCGCCGCGCTCGCCTGCTATCTTGCGGGTCGCCCGGAAAAGCCGTTACACCCTTGGGAACATTCCAGCCGTGAAAGCCGCTTACATCGAAACGACCGGCAGTCCCGATGCGATCCGTTACGGCGATCTGCCCAAGCCGGCGCCGCAGTCCGGCGAGGTACTGGTCCGCGTCGGCGCCGTGGCCGTCAACCCCATCGACTTGTACATCCGCGCCGGCACGGTGGCGATGCCGCTGCCCAAACCGTTCATCGTCGGCTGCGACCTGGCCGGCACCGTCGAGGCGGTCGGAGCACAGGCGAGTCGCTTCAAGGTCGGCGACCGCGTCTGGGGTTCCAATCAGGGACTGCTCGGCCGGCAGGGCACGTTCGCGGAGTACGCCGCCGTGCAGGAGGAATGGCTGTATCCGACGCCGGCCGGCGTGGACGATCCGACGGCGGCGGCGACCGCCCTCGTCGGCATCACGGCCCACCTCGGACTGTTCCGCGATGCTCAGCTCGAAGGCCGGCGAAATCGTCTTCGTCAACGGCGGCACCGGCGGCGTCGGCTCGATGGTCGTGCAGATGGCCAAGGCGGTCGGGGCGAAGGTCGTCACCACGGTCGGCTCGGCCGCCAAGGCCGAGCTGTGCCGGCAGTGGGGCGCCGACGCTGTGCTCAACTACAAGAGCGACGACATCCCTGCCCGCGTGCGCGAATTCACGCGCGGTCAGGGCGTCAACGTCTGGTACGAGACGCAGCGCGAGCCGGACTTCCTGCGCACCGTGGACCTGATGGCCCAGCGCGGCCGTATTATCATCATGGCGGGGCGGCAGGCACAGCCGGTCTTTCCGGTGGGTCCGTTCTATGTCAAGGGCTTGTCGCTGCACGGCTTCGCCATGTTCAACGCCACCGCCGCCGAGCAGCGCCGACTGCGCCGAGGACATCAACCGCTGGCTCGCCGACGGACGCCTCAAGCCGCTCATCGGTCGCACCTTCCCGCTGGCGCAGACCGCCGCCGCCCATCAGCTGCTCGAAGAGAACACGCTGGGCAAGGCCGGCACCTTGACGGGCAAGGTGGTGCTGACCGTGCCGTGACGAAAAAAACATCAACCAGCCGCGAGGGGACGCTCGTGGCTTGTGTCGCATTCCTGCCGCATCATAATCCTCTTGCCTCATCCGAGCGGCCTTCGTCGTTTTCCCTTTCTTCTCCGCCTCTTTCGCCAACTGCGAGCTATAGTTGAATGGACTCATTTCGGACTGACAGATAGCTGTCACCGAGGGTCCGGACAGCGGAACGTCGGGGAGGGGAGAATGAAGCGAAGCATTCGCTTACGCGGACTGAACGGGCCGTTCAAGGGCCAGGCGTGGGAGTCGATGGAACTTCTGCGCGTCGGCCGGCTGGGACCGCTCGAAGTCGTGCTCGACGACACCTCGGTCAGCCGCAATCATGCCGAGATCCGCCATACCGACCGCGGCTGGCGACTGCGCGACCTGGGCAGCACCAACGGCACGCGCCTCAACGGTGTCCGCCTCAGTGCCGGTCAGTGGCCCCTGCGCGTCCGCGACCTCATCCAGTTCGGCGAGGTGGCCATCGTCGTCGAGGCGCTGCACCACACGGAGGCGGAAGGCGACCCCGAGTCGAATGAGGAGATGCGCGTCGAGGCGACGGCCAACTCGTCGTGGGACCAGGCGCTGGAAGGGCTGGCCTTCGACAGCAAGCGCTGCCCGCGCCGGCGAACAACTGCTGGCCCTGTTCCGCGCCGGCCATCACCTCGTCCACATCGAAAAGGAAGAAGACCTCCTCAACTCGATCCTCAACGATGCCGTGGCCGTGCTCGACGCCCAGCGCGGCGCCATCGTGCTGGCGGAAGGGTCGGACGACAAGCTGAAGCTCAAGGCGCTGGTCACCGGCCGCGGCGAGCCGCGCGCCATCGTCGCCGGACGCGGCGAGGCCAGCGGCCGCTTCCAGTTTAGCCAGAGCCTGGCCAACCGCTGCGTCAGCCGCGGCGAATCGATCCTGTGTCACAAGGTCGATGAAGACCCCGAGTTGGCGATGGCCAAGAGCATCGCCGAGGGCACGATGGCCTCGGTACTGTGCGTCCTGCTGCGCACGCCGCGCAAACGCCTGGGCGTCCTGCATCTGGACCGCAGCCCCTGGCAGAAGCCGTTCACCATGGACGACCTGCACCTGGCCGACGCCCTCGCCGCCAACGTGTCGGCCGGCATCGAGTGCGCCGAACTCGTCCGCAAACAGCGCGACCTGTTCCTCGACACCATCACCATCCTCGCCCAGGCCGTCGAGATGCGCGACGAGTACACCGGCGGCCACACCCTGCGCGTCAGCACCTACTCCATTCTGCTGGCGCAGGAGCTGAACCTGGCGCCCGGCGACATCGAGTTGATCCGCATCGGCACACCGTTGCACGACATCGGCAAGATCGGCATCGACGATGCCATCCTGCGCAAGCCTGATCGGCTGACGCCCGAAGAGTTCGAGGTCATGAAAACGCACACGGTCAAGGGCGCCGACATCGTGGCGACCGTGCCGGACCTGCGGCCGATCATTCCCATCGTGCGCAGCCACCACGAGCGCTGGGACGGTCGCGGCTACCCCGATGGACTGGGCGGCGAGGCCATCTCGCCGCTGGCGCGCGTGGTGGCGCTGGCCGACGCCTTCGACGCCATGACCTCCGACCGCCCCTACCGCAAGGGCATGGCGCCGGCCATCGCCTTCGCCGAGATCGAAAAACAGATCGGCCGGCAGTTCGACCCCACCTTTGCCCATGCCTTCCTGGGCATGCAAGAGACCATTCTCAAGGAGATGAACGTCCAGGCGTCGGTCCTCACGCCCTCCAAGCGCGTGCGCGTCCTGTCCATGGGATGAGCCGGATGAAGAAATGCCGTCATGCGGTCGCCAATGTCCGGACGAGAGAAAAGCGTTGCATCTCCGTTACGGTGGTGTAAGATTAATCCGCAGCTGTAACGCTCGAGGTCAAGAACGCCGGCATCGATCCCGCCACCGTCGGCGAGAGGCTCCGTTAAGTCGTCAAAGTTCAGGCCGGTGGCGCCAATCGCGCAGGGAGCCTTATGAGACGCAACAACGACCGAGCCTCCGGCTTCACGCTGATCGAATTGCTGGTGGTGATCGCCATCATCGCCGTGCTCATTGGCCTGCTGCTGCCCGCGGTGCAGAAGGTCCGCGGTGCCGCCGCCCGCCTCCGCTGCCAGAATAACCTCAAGCAGGTCGGCCTGGCCCTGGCCAACTACCA
Source organism: uncultured Planctomycetota bacterium (assembly GCA_963849325.1). GTDB lineage: Bacteria > Planctomycetota > Planctomycetia > Gemmatales > Gemmataceae > JAJPHU01. Next base: position 752,955 of record CAWKHF010000002.1, read on the forward strand.
CAACGCCTACGAAGCGTTCCCCACGGGACTGTCCGACAATACCAGCAACTATTATTATCTGAGCTGGATGTCTCGGCTTTTGCCGTTCATCGAGCAGGACAATCTTTGGCGGCTGACCCAGGCCGCCTATCAGGCGGACGGCAACAATCCGTATCCCTGGAACAACCCGCCGCACGTCGGTCTGTCGATGGTGATGCCCGCCTACAACTGCGCCGCCGACGGCCGCGAGCTGACGGCGGCTTTCTCGCAGGGGATCCTCGTCGCCTTCACGGCGTACCTCGGCGTCAGCGGCACCAACCTGAACACCAACGATGGACTGCTGTATCTCGATTCGGCGACGCGCTACGCCAGCATTGTCGATGGCACCAGCAACACGCTCGCCGCCGGCGAGCGGCCTCCCAGCGCCGACCTGTGGTACGGCTGGTGGTATGCCGGCGCCGGCCAGCCATCCAGTTACACCGGCTCCTGCGACGTGGTCATGGGCGTCCGCGAGATCAACATTTCGATCGGCGCTTGCCCGTCCGGCCCGTATCAATACGGACCCGGCAACCTGACGAACCAATGCGATCAATTCCACTTCTGGAGTTTGCATGAGGGCGGCTCCAACTTCCTCTTCGCCGACGGCTCGGTGCATTTTCTGGGATACGGCTCGGCCTCCTCGGTCCTGCCGTCCCTGGCAACCATCGCCGGCAGCGAGACGGTGGGCAATTATTGAGCGAACGCGCCAAGGAGAACAACGCGGATGAACCGGCGTGCCTGGTTGATCGCCCTGGCCTTGTGGTGCGGCAGCGCCCTGGCCGGCTGTGCCAAAAAGGACGAAACTTCCACGAGCAGCCGTCTGCCCACCGACCGCTTGCCTCCCGCCTCCAGGGGCCGCATAACGAAGTGACGAGGCCTTGTCATCGCCCCATCGTCCCGCATCCGAGCCGCGACCGTCAGGGAGCGGGGCGCTTGAACCTCCCCCCGCTCCCTGACGGTCGCGGCTCGGTTGGGTGCGCCCGCATCGTCCGCTCGCGCTCGTCTGTCCGAAGGATGGGACCATGATGTACCGACACCTGATCCTCGGCCTGCCGGCGAACCTCCTCGCCATCGGACTGTGGCTTGCACTGTCGAATGGGGTCCACGCCGGACCATCGCTCGCCGAGCGCGGCAAGGACCACTGGGCATTTCAACCCGTCCGCGTGCCGGCGGTGCCGTCCGTTCACGATTGCGGCTGGGTGCGCTTGCCGGTCGATGCCTTCGTGCTGGCCCGTCTGGAAGCGGCAGGGCTGCGCCCCGCTCCTCCGGCCGACAAGCGCACTCTGCTGCGCCGCGTCACTTTCGACCTCATCGGCCTGCCGCCGACGCCGGCCGAGCAGCGCGCCTTTCTCGCCGACGATTCGCCGGAGGCTTTCGCCAAGGTCGTCGATCGGCTGCTGGCTCGCCCGGAGTATGGCGAACGCTGGGGCCGTCACTGGCTCGATGTGGTTCGCTATGCCGAGAGCAACGGCTACGAGCGCGATGGGACCAAGCCCAGCGCCTGGCGTTACCGCGATTATGTCCTCGACGCCTTCAACAACGACAAGCCCTACGACCATTTCGTCCGCGAGCAGATCGCCGGCGACGAGCTGCCGGGCTGGAACGCCCAGATGCAAATCGCCACGACGTTTCTGCGCCTGGGCACCTGGGACGATGAACCGGCCAACCCGACCGTCGATCGTTACGACCAACTCGACGATGTGCTCGGCGTCACCGCGACGGCGTTCCTCGGCTTGACGCTCCGCTGCGCCCGCTGTCACCATCACAAGTTCGAGCCGTTCAGCCAGGCCGACTATTACCGGATGCTCGCTGTCTTCCAGCCGCTGCGGCGTCCGCGCATCGGTCGCAAGGAACTGGATCACCCCGTCGGCAACGACGACGAACGGGTCGGTTGGAAGGAGCGTTCGCAGGAGCCGCCCCGAGCGTACGTCTGGTTCGAGGAGGGTCCGAAGGCCCCCGCGACGCACATCCTGAAGCGCGGCAATCCGAACATGGAGGCGGAGGAAGTGGGGCCGGGCCTGCCAGCCGTGCTGGTCCACACTCGACCGCCGCCGCCCGTGCCGCTCCCGACCTCGACCGGACGCCGGCTGTGGCTGGCTCGCTGGCTAGCCGACGAGAACAATCCCCTGACGGCGCGCGTGATGGTCAACCGCGTGTGGATGCACCATTTCGGCAAGGGGTTGGTGGCCACGCCCAACGACTTCGGCCTCATGGGCGAGCCGCCCTCGCATCCCGAGCTGCTCGACTGGCTGGCGGCGCGCTTCGTCGCCGACGGCTGGCGACTGAAGCCGATCCACCGTCTGCTGGTGCTGTCGAGCACATATCAGACGTCGGCCGCTGCGCGGCCTCCGATGAGGATGCCGCTCGGCGACTGGCGCTGTTCGGGCGCTGGCGGCAGCGCCGGCTGGAGGCGGAGGCGGTGCGCGACGCGGTGCTGTCGATCAGCGGCGAACTCAACGCCCAGATGCACGGGCCGAGCGTCTATCCGCCTCTGCTGCGGGCCGTGCTCGAAGGCCAGTCGCGTCCTGGTGACGGCTGGGGCAAGTCCGACGCCCGCCAGTCGGCCCGCCGCAGCATCTACGTCTTCGCCAAGCGCTCACTGGCCCTGCCGGAATTGGAACTGCTCGATGCGCCGGATACCACTTCTTCCTGCGAGCAGCGTCTGCCTTCAACGACGGCGCCGCAGGCGCTGACGTTCCTCAATGGCGCCTTCATGCACGAGCAGGCGGCGTATCTGGCCGCGCGTTTGCGGCGCGAGGCCGGCGCGGAAGACAGCGCTCGGCTTCGGTTGGCCTTCGAGTTGGTCCTTTGCCGGCCGCCTTCCGCCGAGGAACTGCAATTAGCCGAGACGTTCCTGGCGCGGCAACAACGCCAGATCGAATCCGAGGAGAAGCCAGCGGGTGACAGTCGGCAGCGTGCGTTGGCGGCGTTCTGTCTTGTGCTGTTGAACACGAATGAATTCGTTTATCCGGGCTGATCTCGGCTCCTGCCTGCTTTCGGGGAGCGCGGAGGCTCGTTATGCCTGCATACGCCCTAACGCCGCGGTGCAAGGGTAGCGATTCATTCCCTGGAGCGTTTGTCGTTCCAGTAGCCGCTCATTGCTGTTGAATGCCAGGATCCCAGCGGTGACGGCACCGATCATCGTCCTCCCCTCGATCCGGCTCCCCGCCAAGACAAAATGATCGGACCAACGATCCGTGCGGGGGTTGAAGAAGCGGACGAAATCTCCACTCTCCCAGTGGATCGATCCGACATCACTGCCCTTCGCTTGGTTGCAGAAAACGCAGGCGTAAGCCAAGTTGTCCGCCGCTGTCGGCCCGCCGTGCTTCTCACTGATAATGTGATCGACTTCACAGCCGTAGAAGGTGTCTTCCTCGGCGATCAGACAATACTCGCAGAGACCTTCGGAGCGTGCCATCACCAGGCGGCGCAACTCCGCGTTGATATAGGTGGCGGACATACCGGCTACCCTGGGGCGAGACGCTGGCGGGCACGGGCCTTGGCCAAGCGCATCAGGTGCTCCATCTGGAGATATTGACTCAGCTCCGCCGTCTCGTCCGAGGACAAGGAGGTGGCCTTCTGACGGCGAATCAATTCCGCGACTCGTGCCTTGACAGCATCCGAGGGACGGAAGTCGATGACGCCTTGGGGTGTCGTGCCCCCGGCGATGAAATCCACGAACTCTTCGTAGGCGAGAATCATGGTACTCACTCCGTTTGCCGGCAACGCGGCGTCAATCCTCGGACCCGACGCGGCGAGCATACAGCCAACTCTCGATGGCCGGAACCAGCACGACGAGCGGAGCCAAGGCGATGAGGACGATGGCCCAGACGTGGGTGTTCAGGGGTAAGAAGAAAGTCACGACACCGATCCCGATCAGGGGCATGGACCACACGATTAGCCGCTTGGCTCCATAGCGATTGATATCGAGCCAGGCCTCTTCGGATCGGAACGCCTCGGGGAAGCGGACGCCGTAGAAGATGTTCCGCTTCACTTTGCCCTGGAGGAGAGGCAGAGCGAGGAGGACGGACACCAGGCCGCAGATGAGGTTGCTGATCCCGAGAATGACAGCGATGAGATCCATGACGACCTCCACCGAACAACCAGCTCAGCAGCCGGGGCCGCCCGCAAGACCGTGGCGCTACACAGAATGCCGTTCTGCGGCCGCGGTCAGGCGCAGCGGCTTGTTTCGGCGGGCCTTACTTCGCCGCCGCCCGCCACCGCCCAATCAATTCCGCTGGCGGCTCGCCGCCTTCCGCCATCCTCCAGTAGGCCGCCGCCCACTGGAGGACCGCCGCCCGCTGGGCCGGGGTGAATTGGTCCGGGCACAGCCCCCGTCCGCCAGAGCCGACTGCACCGAGACGCCCTGGCTCCCCGACGACGAAGTGAGGGCCACGATCATGTACGCGGGCAGGTAGTACGCCTGGGCGGCCTCCGTCAAGAGCGGGTAGGTGTCGTGACAGTACGCCGGGAAGTCCTCGGCCACATCCTCCCACGCCCGGCCGCCGAGGACGGCATCGACCTTATCGCACTCGTGACAACGGTGGCCGGTCAACGGCCGCGCCGGTGGGCGCCCACCGGAGAAGGCGCCGTGGATCAATCGACGTAACTCGTCCATCCTTGATCCCCTTCGCCGAACCTCTGTTTCTACTGCTTCCGACAGTATATCATCGGTGATCCGGTTCCTTCCATCAAGCATCTCCGACGCACATACTTCCACCCGAGCAGAATGCGGGACTGGCGGAATGGCTCTTCATCGACGTAACCGCTTGCACGGGGGCATGGCCGCTTCCATAATGGGCGGAAGACTCTGGGGAGCAATCTTCTCGCCCTCAAGGCCGGACGTCGGCGTCCCGACAGGAGAGAAAGTCCATGTTGCCGCATCTCCATCATGAGGAGGCATTCGCACCAGCGACGACGCCCTGTGGGCGGACGCGGCGCGAATTCCTCTGGGAAACCGGCGGCGGCTTCACCGGGCTGGCGCTGACGGCGCTCCTCAGCGCGGACGGCTTCTTCAACCGCAGGTCTTTCGCGGCCGAGACCACGGCGACGAGTGACAATTCATTGACACCACGCAGGCCGCATCACGCCGCGCGGGCGAAAGCGGTCATCTGTCTGTTCATGTACGGCGGAGTCAGCCAGGTCGATACCTGGGATCCCAAGCCGGAGTTGAGCCGGCATAGCGGCCAGCCCATGCCGAACCTCGACCGCGATCCGTTGTTCAAGGTCCGCAAGCCGGGCACTCTCCTCGGCTCCTCGCGCACCTTCCGCAAACACGGCCAGTCCGGCATCGAGGTATCTGATTTTTTTCCGCACCTCGCTCGCCGCGTCGATGACCTCGCCGTTATCCGCGGCACCTACGCGGACAGTTTCGCCCACGGCTCCGGCCTGTTGCAGATGAACACCGGCTATCTGCAACAGGGTTATCCGTGCCTCGGCTCGTGGGTCAGCTACGGCCTGGGCACGTTCAATCAGAACCTGCCGGCGTTCGTCGTCCTGCTCGACGCGCGCGGCGGACCCATCTCCGGCCCGCCCAACTGGGGCGCCGGTTTCATGCCGGCCGCCCACCAGGGCACGCAGCTGCGCGTCAACGGCGACCCCATCCTCAACCTGTCGCCGCCGGCCGGCGTCAGCCCGGCCCAGCAGCGCAACCAGCTCGATTTACTCACCCAGCTCAATCGCCAACATCAGCGCGCCACGCCGGACAACAGCGAACTGGCGGCCCGCATCGCTGCTTATGAGTTGGCCTTCCGCATGCAGGCCAGCGCCACCGAGGCGGTGGACCTGTCCCGAGAGACGGAGACGACCAAGCGACTCTACGGCCTGGACCAACCGTTGACCGAAAAGTTTGGCCGGCGCTGTCTGCTGGCGCGGAGACTGGTCGAGCGCGGTGTGCGCTTCGTCCAGGTCTACTCCGGCGGCGGCCACAGTGACGAGACCTGGGACGCTCACGGCGACGTGGTCAAGAACCATACCCTGCACTGCGGCGAGACCGATCAACCCATCGCTGCCCTGCTCACTGATCTCAAGCAGCGCGGCCTGCTCGATGACACCCTGGTCGTCTGGACCAGCGAGTTTGGCCGCACGCCGACCGGGCAGAACGGCAAGGGCCGCGACCACAGCCCGCGCGGCTTCACGACCTGGCTGGCCGGCGGCGGTATCAAAGGCGGCCAGGTCTACGGCGCCACTGACGAGTTTGGCTATGCCGCTGTCGAGAACAAGGTCCACGTCCACGATCTGCACGCGACCATCCTGCACCTGCTCGGCTTCGACCACGAGCGCCTGACGTATTTCCACGGCGGACGCCAACATCGCCTCACCGACGTTTCCGGGCAGGTGGTGGAAGACCTTCTCACCTGAGCCGCTTGCGACTTGGCGTAACCCTGTTCGATTCAAGGAGAACATCATGCGAAGCCAACAGCTCCTCCTGCGAGGAGCACTCCTCGCCACCGTGCTCGGCCTGGCCGGCTCCGGCTGGCTGCTGCAGGCGGCGGACGTCGATCCCTACGACCAGTCCGGCGTACCGCTGGAGAAGCAGCCGAGCGACCCGACGCAAACGAAGATCGTCCTCGTGGCCGGTCGCCAGAGCCACGGACCCGGCGAACACGAGTTCTTCGCCGGCTGCGCCTGCTCATGAAGATGCTTCAGCAGACCTCGGGCATCGCTCCGGTGATGGCCCGCGACGGCTGGCCGAAGGACCCCAAGACCTTCGAGGGCGCCAAGTCAGTCGTCTTCTACATGGACGGCGGCGGCGGTCATCCGATCATCCAGAAGGACCACCGCGACGTGGTGCAAAAGTTGATGGATCAGGGCGTCGGCTTCGTCAACCTGCACTACGCCGTCGAGTATCCCAAGAGCCAGAGCAATCACGTCCTCCAGTGGCTGGGCGGTTACTACGAAACCGGCTACTCGACCAATCCGCACTGGAAGGCCGACATCGAGAAGTTGCCCGAACACCCGATCACGCGCGGCGTCAAGCCGTTTAGCCTCAACGACGAGTGGTACTTCAACATCCGCTTCAAGCCCGAACTGAACGGCGTGACGCCGATCCTCAAGGCGGCGCCGCCCGACAACAAGCGCGGGACCGCGGCGGCCAAGGAGCACAAGGGCCGCGAGGAGATCCTCGCCTGGGCGTTCGATCGCGCCAACGGCGGCCGTTCGTTCGGCTTCACCGGCGGCCACTTCCACAAAAACTGGGGCGATGAAAACTTCCGCCGTCTCGTCGTCAACGCCATCTTGTGGACGGCCAAGATCGAAGTTCCCAGGGACGGCGCCAAGGTCGAGATGAGTGCGGACGAGCTGAACCGCAACCTCGATCGCAAACCCGGCAAGCGGAAGTGAAGACCTCATCAATCACCACGGAAAACACGGAAAAAAGACAATAGACAAAAGACAAAAGGGAGAGAAGAGAGAACTGACGCCATGAACAAACTTTCCTCTAGCCATCCGATATGGTTTTTTTGTCTTTTTTCCGTGTTTTCCGTGTTTTCCGTGGTGGTGAATGCTGCTTCTGGGGTGCCGCACGGGCAGGACGCCATGCCGGGTCCGGCCCTGTCGCCGGCCGAGGCCATCAAGAAGATGACCGTGCCGCCGGGCTTCACCGTCGAGCTGGTCGCCGCCGAGCCGGACATCGTCAACCCGGTGGCCATGACCTTCGACGAGCGCGGCCGCATCTGGATCACCGAGAGCCTGGAGTATCCGCGCCGCACCGCCGGCCCTGGCCGCGACCGCATCAAGGTGCTGGAAGACACCGACGGCGACGGCAAGGCCGACAAGTTCACGATCTTCGCCGAGGGCCTGAACATCCCTTCCGGCATCGCCGTCGGCCACGGCGGCGTCTGGGTCGCCAATTCACCGGACATCCTCTTTTACAAGATCGGTCCCGACGGCAAGGCGGCCGGCAAGCCGGAGGTCGTCGTCACCGGCTTCGGCCGCAGCGACACGCACGAACTGCCCAACTCGCTGACGTGGGGACCGGACGGCTGGTTGTACGGACTCAACGGCGTCTTCAACCCCAGCCACGTCAAGCAGCACGGCAAGGATTTCGTCTTCACCTGCGCCCTGTTCCGCATTCATCCCCGGACGCGCGAATTTCAGCTTTTCTGCGAGGGCACGAGCAACCCGTGGGGCGTCGCCTGGGACCAGGAGGGCAGCGCCTTCGTCAGTGCCTGCGTTATCGATCACTTGTGGCACCTGACCGAAACGGGCTACTACCATCGCCAGGGCGGGCCGTATCCGCCGTTCACCTGGCCGCTCGGCTCCATCGTCAAGCACCGCCATCAGAAGGCGGCGTACTGCGGCCTCCACTTCTTCGACAGCGACGCCTATCCGCCGGAGTATCGCGAGAAACTGTACATGGGCAACATTCACGGCAATTGTGTCAACTGCGACGAGCTGAGCCGCGACGGCTCGACATACTTCGCCCGTCCACGGCCGGACTTCCTGTCCGCTCACGATGCCTGGTTCATGCCGGTGGCGCAGAAGACCGGGCCGGACGGATGCCTGTACGTCCTCGACTGGTACGACCGCTACCACTGCTATCAGGACGCCAACCGCGATCCGGCCGGCATCGACCGCCTGCGCGGCCGACTCTATCGCGTCCGCTACAAGGACACGCCGCGGGCGCCGAAGTTTGATTTGTCGAAAGAAACAGATGAACAATTGATCCGACGTTTGCACAGTCCCAATGGGTTCTTCCGCGACGTGGCTCAGCGGCTCCTGGGTGAACGGAACGAGCCGGTGACGCGGGCAAAGTTGGAGAAGCTAGTCCTGGACAAAGGCGTCCCGCGCAAGGCTCGTATGCACGCTCTCTGGGCGCGGATCGGCAATGGGCCGCTCGGTGCCGAGTTTCACGATCGACTGTTGCGCCACGAGGATGCGGGCTACCGGGCCTGGGGCGTGCGCGCCGCGGGCAACATGGGCAAGGTGGAAACAGCGATCCGCTCCAGGGTGCTCGCGCTGACGCACGATCCCGCGCCGGACGTGCAACTGCAGGTGGCCATCGCCGCCCGCAAGATCGAAGGCGTGGACACGGTCCCGGTGCTGCTCGAGCTGCTGTCGGCGTGCGGCGACGACAAGCTGATCCCCGTCATCGTCTGGCAGAACTTGCATCCGCTGCTGGAGGACCAGGCCGAGCACTTCCTGCAAATCACCGCGAAAATGGACCTGACCAAAACTCCACGCCTGGCCGACCTGATGCCGCGTGTCGTCGAGCGCATTCTCGGGCGTCGCCAAACCGAGCCGAAACTGCTGGTGACTCTCTTGGGATTGCTGACGGAGGGGAAGTCGGCCAATCCGAAGGCGGCGGGGCGATGCCTGGCCGTTCTCGCCGGCAAAGTGCAGACCGGCGAGATCAACGGCGAGCAGGCGCGCTCGCTGCGCGATTGGCTCGGATCTCGACCTGCGCGAGCTGCTCGGGCAAGCCCCGTCCAACACCCTGCGGATTGACGCCGCTCTGCTGGCTGCCTCGCTCCGGGAACCGCTCGGCCTGGAGGTCGCTCGTCAGGGCTGCCAATCGAAGGACCAGCCCGAGGGAGTTCGCCTGCGGGCATTGGACGCTCTTATCGCCTCCAGGGATGACGGTGTCCTCGATGCGGCGGCCGTCATGCTCGCCGGCACGAACGGTTCCTCGCCCTCGTTCCGCGGCCAGGTGCTCGCCGCCCTGGGCAAGCTCGATGACAATCGCGTGTCATCGATCGTGCTGGCCGAATACGGCCGCATGGAGCCGGACCTGCAGCCGCGCGCCGTCGAACTGCTGACCCAACGGACGGCCTGGGGCAAGCAGCTGGTGCGCGCCATCGCCGACAAGAAGATCCGGGCCGGAGCACTGAACGTCAACCAAGTGCGCAAGCTGCTGGCGAGCAAGGATCCCGAGTTGGTCAAGCAGGTCAAGTCGATCTGGGGCACCGTGCGCGAGGGACGCAACCCGGAACGCGAGAAGGTCGTCAAGGAGATGAACATGTTCCTGCGCAAGAATCGCGGCGATGCCAGGGCCGGCGCGGTCGTGTTCAAGAACCTGTGCGGCCAGTGTCACAAGATCCACGGGCAAGGCTTCGATGTCGGGCCTGACCTCACGGGCAACGGCCGCGCTTCTTCGAGCAGCTGCTGTCGAACGTCTTCGATCCGAGCCTGGTCATCGGCACGGCATACCAGGCGACGACGGTGCAAACCACCAGGGGCCGCACGTTGACCGGACTCGTCGTTGAGGACAATGCCCAGCGCGTCGTACTCAAATTGCAGGGCGGTAAGCTGGAAACCATCCCGCGCGGCGATGTCGAGGAGATGAGTGTCAGCCAGGTGTCCTTGATGCCGGAAGGCATTGAAAAACAATTGAAGCCAAAAGAGATCGCGGACCTGTTCGCCTTCCTGACGCTCGACAGACCACCGGACGATCCGACCGCCCGCCGCATCCCCGGCACCCCGTGGAAGTGAAGAGTGAAAAACCACGAATGACACGAATAACACGAATAAAGAAGCAAGACAGGCCGCTGCCATGAGTGCATTTCCCTACCGCAATGTTTTCCGTTGGTCATTCGTGTTATTCGTGTCATTCGTGGTTTGTACTTCTTCTCCGGAATGTGGTCCTGGCAGGTAATTCTCCCCTCGCCGGCTCGACTTGGGAGGTAGGAGATGTCATGGCTTCCAGGAGCACAGCAATGGATGCCGGATCGCGGGGACGTGCCGGGCATCGCGGAGAGCATGAGTTAAACGAGCTTCTACGCCGAGCCGTGGAACAGGCGCGTACAGCACCCATGCCGTCGCCTGCGCTGTTCGCGCCCTGGACCAATCGCGGCACATCCTGACTCCGTCGTCTCTGTGGCGGCGCTGGCTCGTGCGCGGCTCGGTTGGCCGTAACTGATTCCTCCGAGCGCGGCGTGGAAAAAAATCGTCCTGGATGTCGGCGGATGAGGTAACATTCTCCCGCGCCGTTCGACTGGTAGGCAGGGAGTCCCATCCCGGACGCTCAGGAGATCCAAGCAGTGACCGACTGGGATCGCATTGTGCGCGAGTACGGTCCTTTGGTGTTCGCCACGGCCTGGAGGATCCTGGGCCACGCCGCGGACACCGAGGATGTGGTGCAGGAAGTTTTCTTGCAGGTCCACCAGTTGTCGCGGACGCATCCGGTGCGGCACTGGGGCGGCCTGCTGCGCCGCCTCGCCGCCTGCCGGGCGCTGGACCGCCTACGGCAGCGGCGCGGCACCGTCTCGCTCAACGGCCTGTCGCTCGTCGGACCCGGCGAGGGGCCGGAGGCGGCGGCCGTGGAGCACGAACTGGCCGAGCGGCTGCGCCTTGCCATCGCCCAGCTACCCGAGCGCGAGGCCGCGGTCTTCTGTCTTCGTTACTTCGACGATCTTTCCTACCAGGACATTGCGGACGCCTTGCACATCCGGATCGGCGCCGTGGCGTCGGCCTTGCACAAGGCCCGTCTCAAGTTGGAAACCTTTCTGCTGGAGACGGTGCCGGGAGAATAACGAATGGACGAGAAAACGCCTCCTGTGAATGAGTCAAACCCCATGCAGGAGTTGGGCGACGCCTTGCGTCCTGCTGTGGAGCAGGTGCGCGCTGCCGTGCCGTCAGCCGAAGCGGTGGCGCGTTCCGTCGATCGTGCGGAGAAACTTGGCCCGCCGCCGCGCCGACGTTCGCGCCGCTGGCTGGCCTGGGGCGCTGCCGCAGCCGCTGTCGCCGCCGTGGTTATCCTCGGTTATCAACTGTGGCCTCATCCGGTCCAGGCACCGCCGGAGCAAGTCGCTTTACATGAGTCGCAGTCGGCGCTGTCTACCTTCATGGCACAGGACAAGGACAAAGCCCCTAACAGCACAAGCAATACGACTAGGACTGAGACGAAGAAGGACGCTACAACGAACCACTACCTGGATAGTACCACGGCAAACCAGTTCTTTGCCGAGTCGGGTGATCGCGTCGCCCCCACCGGCGCCGCGGGGCCTCCAACATCTTCCGGTGCGAGCGGCGGCCGGGGCGGAGTTCCACTCGGAGAAAATCGAGCGAAGGGGGCGCCGGCAAGTTCAACCCCGGCGGCGAACAAGTCCGTCTCTGGCCGAAGTTCCATCACAAGGGACGACAGTGGACGGACAAATCGGAGAGATATAGATGGAAAAGTTGCCGCCGACGGGAAGAAAGCGAAGTACGCCCCCCAGGCCGAGGGGGAGCGGCTGTCGGAAGGAGATCGGGCGAAAGCCGTGGACGAACTGAAACAAGCCCAGGAGTTATTTGAGTTCCGTAGGAAAGAGACGGTTCGTTTTCGGGAACTGGCCGAGAAGAAGGCCATTGATGTGCCGCGTGGTCGATGATATGGAGGAGAAGCTCCGCGAGGCGGAGCAGCGAGTGAAGGCGCTGGCGAAGCGGCTTCCGGCCGAAATAAGACCGACGGGCCAGAAGCCCGAAGAGAAGAGTCCGCAAGTCTGGCACCGCGACCGCAGCCGTCCGACCTTCGCCCGCGTCTACGTCGGCGACGGCAACGCCCTGGAGTTGGTCAGCCTGCACGTCAGCGTCACCATCGAGGGGCCGCGCGCGCGCACCGTGGTCGATCACGTCTTCCGCAACCCGCACGACCGGCAGCTGGAAGGCACGTTCGAATACCCGCTGCCGTCGGGGGCCAGCCCCTCCTACTTCGCCATGTTCCTCGGTCAGACGCGCGACACTGCCCCGGCGCGCTTCAACCGACGCGGAGATCAGCAACCATTGCCGGCTGATGCCCTGGCCCGGCTGACGCCGGCGGAGCTGGTCAAGCAGGTGGACACGACCGACTGGGGCCGCTTGCAGGAAGCTCGCATCGTCTCGAAGGAGAAGGCACTGGAGACGTACGAGGAGGTGGTGCGCGGCCGCATCGATCCGGCGCTTCTGGAGTACGCCGGCGGCAACACCTTCAGCGGCCGCGTCTTCCCCATCCCGCCGAAGGGCTACAACCGCGTCATCCTCGCCTACGAGGAGTTGCTGCCCTTCGCTCAGGAACACATGATCTATCGCTTCCCACTGCCCGACCGCAAGCTGAACGAACTGCAGTTCACACTCCAGGCCCGAGCCGACGAGTGTCTGAAACCGTCGTTCCTGCCCAAGGACGCCGGCAAGGACGAGAGCAACGGCCGCGTCACGTTTTCGCGGACCTGGAAGGACAGCAAGCCGGAGGGAGAGGTCGTGTTCGCCTGCACGCCGGCGGACCCGCAGGTGCAGGCCGTCAGCGGCCGGCAGGGCGACAACGGCCCGCGCTACCTCTACGCCCGCCTGCGGCCGCAGCTCAAGACGGTGGCCAAGGACAACGCCTTCGCATCGCACGCCGTCTTCCTGCTCGACACGTCGCTGAGCGAGCATCCCGAGCGCTTCGACGTCAACGTCCGACTGCTCCGGAAAATCCTGGAGACCGACCCCGACATCAAGCACTTCAACGTCCTGACCTTCAACGTCGGCGCCGCCTGGCTTGATCCCAACGACTGGATGGACAACAGTCCCGCCGGCCGCGAGAAGGCGCTGAAGAAGCTCGACGGCCTGGTGCTGGAAGGCGCCACCGACATCTCGTGCGCCCTGGAAAAGCTCGTCCGGCCGGGTTTCGATGTCGCCGCCGGGACGAACCTGGACGTGTTCCTGCTGTCCGACGGCCACATCACCTGGGGCGAGCCGGACGTGGCGGCGCTGGTGGCGCGCTTCGAGCAGCGCTGCCCGTATGCGACGCGCTTCCACTGCTACCGCACCGGCCTGGGCGAAGAGAACGGCGAACTGTTCGAGGCGCTGACGCGCAAGGGCGGCGGCGTCTTTCAGTGCTTCGGCGAAGCCGAACTGGAGGCAGCGGCGCGAGCGCACCGCAGCCAATGCCTGCAGCGTCGAGCGCGTCCGCTTCGTCGGCGGGCCGGAAGCGAGGGACGTCCTGGTAGCGGGGCGTCGCGCCGCCGTCTACCCCGGCGGCGAGCTGGTCGTGGCCGCTCGCTTCAACGGGACGGGCCGAAGTACCATTGTGGTGGAAGGCGACTTCGCCGGCCAGAAAATGGTGCAGGAGTTTCCCGTCGAGATCCAGAGCGGCGGCGAGCTGGCCCCTCGCGCCTGGGCCGAGGTGGCCGTGGCGTCGCTGCTGGCCCTGCACGACAGCAACCTCGATCCGTTGGTGACAGCCTATTGTCAGCAGTTCGGCATCGTCAGTCGGGCCGCCTCCTTCCTCGTGCTGGAGAACGAGGCCGACTACAAGCGCTTCAACCTGGAGGCGGAGCGCGGCAAAACGCTGGCCGGCGACCTCGGCGTTTTCCTCGCCGACGTGTGGGCGCGGCTGGGCAAGGCCGTCCCCGCCGGCAAGGAGTTCGAGCGCTTTCTGACGCAGGTGGACAAGCGCGTCAACCTGCTCAACGGACCCGGCGGCGCCCACGTCAAGCAGATGCTTACCTTGCTCAAGGAAGGCGACTTCGAGCTTCCGGCCGGCTCGGTCCAGGGCGGACTCGTCCACCGCACGGACAAGGGCGTGGGCGACTATCTCGGCGAGCGCGAGCGCGACCGCCGCAACGTAGCCGTGTATCTGAAGGAAGCGCGGCGCCGCGCCGAGGCGGGCGACGTGGACGGCGCCGTCCGCGTGCTGTCCAGCATCATCGAGGAGTATCCGACTCGCGGCGACGCCCTGCGCCTGGTCGGCTATCGACTGGTCGATCTGGGGCAGGCGGCGCAGGCGGCGCGGCTGTTCAGCCAGGTGCAGAAGCAGCGGCCGTTCGAGCCGCACAGCTACCGCGACCTGGCCCACGCCCTGGAGGAGAGCGGCAAGTTCGGCCTGGCCGCGATCAACTACGAGATCGTCCTGGCCGGCACCTGGCACAACCGTTTTCGCGCACGAACTGAAGCTCGTGGCCCAGGAGGAATACGCTCACATGATGCAGGAAGCCATTCGCCGCAAGGCGATCAGCCCGAGCCTGGCCAACCACTTCGGCGAGCGGCTGGAGCAGATGGCCCGGCCGCAGCCCAGGAGCGACCTGCGCGTCACCATCTCGTGGAACACGGACGCGACCGACGTGGATCTGTGGGTGATCGAGCCGGACGGGACCAAGTGCTTCTATCAGCACAACCGCACCAAGTCCGGCGGCGAGCTGTCGCAGGACCAGACGCAGGGCTACGGACCCGAGCGCTACCAGGTCGTCCGGGCGCAGCCGGGCGTGTACACGGTATTCGTCCATTACTTCCGTCCCAATCCGAACCTGCTGGGCGGCGAAACGCACGTCAACGTCCGCGTGACGCGCTTCGCCGGCACGCCGCAAGAAAAGGTCGAACGACACACCGTCATCCTCAAGCGGCACAACGAGCAGGTCGAGGTCTGCAAGATCCCGTTCTGACCGCACGCCCGCCTCTCCTTCAAACGCCGGGGTTTGACGCCAGGCGCCGAACCCCGGCGTTCCTTTTTTTGATCCTGATACAATGCGTGGATGCGTCCTTCGAGCGCATCCCGAAGAACTCTCGTTTAGCCGCGACGCAGCGCTCCGCTGCGCGTCGCGGCTAAACGAAAAGAGCAAGCGAGAATACCCTGTGGTCGGCGCACGCATCCGCTTGGCTTCGCTGTGGCTATCGCAGGTGGCCCGCGTCCTGGCCGATTGGTGTTTGCGCGTGACGGCCCTGTTGACGTGGTCCGACGCGGCCCGGCCGGCCGGCGATGCCTGGCACGTGGCGACGGCTGTCTTCATCGCTCCGTTTCCTCCTGCTGGCTCCGATCAACGGCTGCGTCAACAACGGCTTGCCGCGCCGCTGGGTGTTGACCGGCTCGGCGGCGTTCGCACTGCTGGTGGTGGCACTGTTCGCGGCGGGGTCGTGGCCGTGGATGGTGTGCCTGGGTGTGGTGGCGCTGGGGTCGGCCGTCTACAGTCCGGCGCGATACGCCATGCTGCCGGCCGTGGCCGAGGACGCGCGCATCCCTCTGCCGCGCGTCAACGGCTGGATCGAGATGGGCGGCGCCTCGGCCATCATCGGCGGCGTCGCCCTCGGATGGGCCGCCGCACCGAACACAATGGGGCCGCTTGCCGGCCATGTCGTACCCGTGCTGCTCGGCCTCAACCTGCTCAGTTTCGTCACCGCGCTGCCCGCGTCGTTCCCGTCGGATGTGCGGCGGCCGGAGTCGCCGGCGCGGGCCGTCGCCGGTTTCTTCCGCGATACCCTCCGCATCGGCCGGGAGCCGGCCGCTCGCGGCAGCCTGCTCGGTCTGGCTTGTTTCCAGGCCATCGTCACGGCGGGTTCCGGCGCGATCGTCGAGCACACGCTGGGCCGAGAGCTGCATGCGGGCCTGTTGCAAGCGCTGGTGCTGATGGGGATGGGAGCGGCGCTGGGCTGCCTGACGGCCAGTTGGCAGGGGCATCCGCGCCGCAGTCTCGGCCTGGTCCCGCTCGGCGCCACGGGTCTGCTTTTGGCCCTGGGCTGGGCGACGCGAGCGGTGTCCGCCGAGGCGGCACTGCCGCTGCTTCCTTGCTTCGTGCTGGGCTTCATGGGCGGACTGGTCAACGTGCCGCTCCGCGCCGCCTATCAGGCGGCGGTGCCAGCCGACGCGCGCGGCAACGGCATGGCCGTTATGAACTCCGTTATCTACCTTTTGACGACGGCCCTGGCCCTGCTCCTGGTCGTCCTCGTTCGTGGTGAGCTGCTGCGCACTCCTGTCGCACAGTTAGCGTTCCTGGTCGCGCTGGCCGCGGGTGGGGCTGCCGTCGCCTGGAGACGATTGTTTCCGCAGACGGTCGAGCAACTGGTGGAAATTCTGCTCACGCCGATGTACCGGGTACGGACGCACGGACCGGGCCGCGACCTCATCCCGCGTCGCGGACCTCTGTTGATCGTCGCCAATCACGCCGCCTATCTCGATCCGATGTGGCTGTGCAAAATGATCCCGCGACAGGTCAAGCCGATGATGACCAGCGTGTTCTACGATTTGCCCTTCATCCACTGGTCGATGGTCCACATCATCGGCGCCATCCGCGTGCCGGCCGTCGGTTTTCGCCGCGAAGCGCCCGAGCTGCGCGAGGCGGTCTCCGTGCTGCGTCGGGGCGGCTGCATCCTCATCTTCCCCGAGGCCCAGCTGCGCCGCCGCGAAGACCAGCCGCTGCGCCTGTTCGGCCAGGGCGTCTGGCGCATTCTGCACGAGCTGCCGGATACGCCGGTACTGGTCTGCTGGATCGAGGGCGGCTGGGGCAGTTTCACGTCCTATTTCAACGGCCCGCCGATGCACGGCAAGCGCCTCGACTGGCGGCGGCGCATCGACATCGCCGTGGACAGGCCGCACACGCTCGACCCGGCGATCCTGACCGATCAGCAGGCGACGCGACAGTACCTCATGCGTGCCTGTCTGGAGTGCCGTCGTTACCTCGGGCTGCCGGTGCTCACTGTCCGCGAGGACAAAACCGCCGATAAAGAGTTTGCGGATCGTGAATCGTAAATGGTAGTTCTCACGATTCGGACACGACGGGCTTGGTGGCGTCGAAGCGCAGCCACAGGAGCATGGCGAGGACGTAAACGCCGCCGAAGACAAGGAAGTTGACCGTCCAGCCGTGCGGCTCGAAGCGATCGAGCACCCAGCCGGTCGTGATGCCGGCGGCGGCCCCGCCCAGGTTGCCGATCGTGTTCATGCAGCCGGAAACGATGCCGGAGTAGTGCCGGCCGATGTCGATACAGCTGGCCCATGCCGCCCCCATCGTCAGGTCGTTCCAGAACGCGGCCAGGGCGATCGCCAGTACGAACATCCACGGCGACGAGGCGTACAGGCTCAGGAAATAGCAAATGGCGCAGACGCCGTGCCCCAGCGCCGAACAGCCGCCGACCCCACTTGCGGTTGCCGGTGCGGCGGATGAACGCATCGGTCATCAGGCCGCCGAACAAACAAGCCAGCGAACCCAGCAGCAGCGGCGCCCCGCTCAGCAGGCTCATCGTCCAGAAACCGTGCGTCTCTTGCGTGACGCCGTACTTCGTGCCCAGATACTTCGGCAGCCAGGTGATGTTGAAATACCAGCCATAGGAGGCGCAGAAATACATCAGGCACAGCGACCACAGGTTGCCGCTGGTCAGCAGCCGGCCCCACGGCACGTTGGCGTGCGATTCCCCTTCCTGGGCCAGCAATTCCTCCTCGGCGGTGAACGGATCGAGTTCCCCCTGGAGAGGAGGTTCGGTGAGGATGCCGGTTTTGGCGGCTTCGGGGATAATGCCGGTGGACTTGGCAACGGAGCCGGCAGGCGCGCTCTCCCCGCGGATGAGGGCCAACTCCGCCGCGTTGACGCCGGGGTGCTGGTCCGGACGATCGCGGAACCACCACCAAAATACCACGCACCAGACCAGACCCAGGGCACCGAAGATCCAGAACGAATGCCGCCAGTGGACGACCGACTCGCCCTGCGGCGTGACCGTGTGGATCATGAGGGCCAGCACGGCGAAGGACGACATGCCGCCGGCGAAACGTCCCGCCATCCACACCGTACCCTGGGCGAAGCCGCGCTCCTCGAAGGGAAACCAGCTGTGGAAGGAGCGCGCGATGTTCGGATAGGCGCCGGCCTCGCCCATGCCGAACAGGAAGCGGACAAGGAACATGGCCGCGAAGGCGAACCACGGCCAGCCCGGATACGGCGAGATGGTGCCGGTCAGGGCGGTGAACAGCGACCACCACAGGACGATGCGGATGAGCGTGCGGCGCGGGCCGAAGACGTCGCCCATCCAGCCGCTGGGCACCTCGAACAGCGCATACGCGAAGGCGAAAGCGGTGAATAGCCAGCCCACTTGCTGCTTGCTCAGGGCGAATTCCCGCTCGATGTGCGGCGCCACCGTGGCGAAGCACACACGATCCAGGTAAGTGATCATCGACAGGGCGCAAGCGAAACCCAGAACGCCGTAACGCACTCGAGTCGGTCGTTGCAGCGCGGAGAGAGAGGATACGTCGCGATTCATGCCTCTGGCCGGTCAGGAACACGGGCGGTGGGTTGGAGCCTACGAATCACTGTACAGGCACGGCCGGCGAAGGGAAAGCGAAAAGAGAACGACGAACGGATTGGCGGGGAGAAATCAGGGGGCGGGAGGAACTGGCGTCTGGAGGCGGACGCGCGGCGGAGGCACGTCGGGCAGGATGCGGAAATACTGATCGAGCGAGCCGGAAGGCAGGGCGCCCTGGTAAAGGACGCAGTTGGGAGATTTGGCGTCGTAGATGGTGAGGACCTTGTTGCCGGACAGCACGATGCCGGGCGTCGTCGCCTCGCCGGGCCGAAGAAGGTACGGTCGATGGCGGTGGTAGACGCCGTGACAAACGCCTGCGACCTGAACGACAAGGGGAGTGTTGCAGACATTGCGGAAGACGAGTGTCTCGGCGGAGACCGGCGCAGCCGGCCAACCGGCGAACAGTGCGAGCAGCAGGCCCGAGAACCAGCGGGCCGTGAAGCTCTCCCATATTCCGTCGCCGACGCGGACCATCCCATCGACCTCCGGCATCGCTCCACGATCTCAGGGAGAATGCCGGGGTCGAGCAAACTTGCGCCATCCGAGCCTGAAGCGTTAGCGAAGAGTGCCATTCTTCGCTAACGCTTCAGGCTCGGACAAATACAAACAAACGGCCCAACGGAGTTACGCGACTTCCTTGCATTCCCCCTTTTGCTGGCGCCGCTGCGACTCGAAGGCGCGGGCCTCCTCGACGGCAAGAACAATCGCTGAGCCGTTCCAGGTCGCCAGGTCCGACTCGTAGCCGGCCTTGACGCCGGCCTGCACGATGTACTTGACTAGCTCGCCCGGCTGGCAAACGCCCTGCTGAGCGAGACGGGCGTCGTAGTCGGAAACGCGGCGCTGCAACTCGACGCCGTTGGCCGGCATGGCCGGGCCGCCCTTGGTCGGGGCCGGCTTCCCGGCGCCGTTCGTCGCCTCGATAGCGATTCGAGACAACTTCTTCGGACGCGGCAAAGCGGACGGCGGCAAGGTCGGCGCCCGGGCAAACTGCCGCTTGTGCGGATCGTAATCGACCCACTGCGATGGCAAGCGATACAGGTAACGGCCGACGCCGAACTTGACAGCGGCGCGCTTCGAGCGCGTCGGAGAAAGCGGCCTTGCGGCGGTCGCCCTCGTCGGGTTGTTCGCTCGGACCGCCCACGTCCATTTTCGTGATCCACTCGTCGCCCAGCCGCAAACGCAGCCGGCAGACCACCGAACCATCCGGCAGACACTCGTATTCGTCCTGCCAGCCCGTGACGCCGAGCACGTCGTCGAGACGATCCTGAATGACGCGGGCGTCCACGTAGGCCAGCGCCAGGGCGCGATTGCCGCTGACGACCGCCGGCTTGAAGCGCACTTCGCGCGCATCGAACGGAGCGGCCAAGGCTCCCGTCAACTCTTCCACGCCCGGCGCCGCGAGGGTCGGCGTCGAATCCGCGTGATCTTTCGGATGCATGATCGATTCTCCTTACTCATTCGGAAATTCGGGACTACGCCGGGCCTCCGAGCCGCGAGCGTCCGCAAGCGGGAGCAGTCCGCTCGCTGATGTTCACGGTTCGGCGTTTCCCGTTTTTATAGTGTACGCATGTACAAATAAAAAGGCCAGCACGGCAGGAGAAAAAAGTCGCGGCACCTACTCGTGAAGGGCATGGATCACTTGATGAAATTCAGCAGACTCAGGTTGAGGACTTGCGAAGCGGAGTAGAGCGTCGCTTGAAAGAGGTTCTGTTCCGCTTGCAGGCCGACGACGACCTGGGTGATGTCCGCGTTCTGGACGTTGTTGATTTGTTGCTGCGTCTGGAGCTGTACATTCTGGATCTGCTGCGTGACGGCTTGCAGGTTCTGCAAGCTGGCGGACTGCTGTCCGACGGTGGTCAGAATGCTGTCGTTGGCGTTGTCCAGCTGTGGCAAGAGCTGGTTGACGGCGGCCGCCTGCTGGCTGGCGTTCAGACCGGAGGTGTTGTTGAGAGCGTCGCGCAGGGAAGCGAGGGTCTGGAACACGTCGGCGCCGGGCGCCTGGAACACCTGGCTGCCGGCGTAAAGCGTCCGCACCTGTTGCCCCTGGCCAATCGGCTCGGAGACCGACTGCGTCGAGCCGTTGTAGACGACCTGTCCCCCGGCGTTGACCGTGAAGGGGGTTGTCTGCGACGAGGCGCCGCCATACAGGTATTGGCCGCTCTGCTGCGTGTTGGCCAGGGCGAGCACCTCGTTGAAGATGGAGTCGGCCTGGGACCCCAGCGCCTGCATCGCTTCGGGCGTCTCGGTGTTGTTGCTGCCTTGCAGGGCCAGCTGCTTGGCCTGGGCGAGCAGGTTGGACACCTGCGTCAGCGTGGATACGCTGTCGTTCAGCTTGGCCTGGGCATCGGAGACGTTCTGCTGATAGACGCCCAGCCGGTTGTACTGGGCCTGGTTGGACATCACTTGCAGAGCGCCGGCCGGGTCGTCGGACGGCTGAAGAATGCGCTTGCCGGACGAGGCTTGCTGCTGCAAGACGGCCAGCTGGCTGTACTCCTGCTGGGCGTTGGCGACGGCGTTGGAGACGATCACCTGGGGAGTTATGCGCATTTCCATGTTTATCCGATGCTCGACTGGAGAACCTGAAGCAAGTAAGCGAGCGTCGAGTTCACCGAGGCGATGTACTCGGAGGCCATCTGGAACGACTGCTGGAAATTCATGAGATTAACCAGCTCGGTATTGGGATCGACGCCCGAAATGCTCTGCTGCTGGGTCTGGAGCTGCTGTCCCAGCGCCTGCTGGCTGGTCTGCTGATCGGTCAACTGTTGCACCTGCGTCGCCACGGCGCCGACGGTGGCGTCGAATGCCTGGGTGAAGGTCTGCGTACCGTTGCCGAGCAGGGGCTGGTCGTGCAGGGCGGACAGTCGGCTGAGGTTGCTGTTGTCGCCGCTGTCGCCGCTGCGCGAGGCGGCCAACAAGCTCGGATTGTTCACGAGGGCCGGCTGGACGGCGATGTCGGCCGCCGTGCTGCCGCTGAAAAAGGTGCCCAGGCCCAGCGCCGTCAGGAGGCCGGAGGTGTCCGGCTGGGCCACGACCGGCGTGGAGAAGGTATCGCCGTTGTTGGCCGTTCCCGAAGCCAGCTGCACCGTGACGCCGTTGGCCACGGTCAACGCCGTGCCGGGCGTATAGCCCTGGCCGATGTTCAGCTTGGCGACGGCCGTGCCGCTGGAATCGGTGACCTGCAAGGCGAGGTTGGGCGTGACGCCGACCGTGCCGCTGCCGACGACCTGGAAGCTGTAGGTGTCGTTGCTGGTGCCGGTGTACTGGCCGCCGACCTGCGGCGCCGCGGTGCCGGTGAAGCTGCTCGTGTCCAGCGTGGTCGGCAGTCGGCCGGCGAAGTCGAAGGTGTAGCCGGGCTTGGCCAACACTTGCAGCGTGCCGGTCTGCGGGTTGGTCACGGCCTGCAAGTTGGGCACGGCACTCAGGGCGGAAGCCACGTCGTTGAGACTCTGCGTGGACGGATCGATGTGTACCGCGTTGAGCGTGCGAGCGCCGGTGGACAGGTTGGTGACGCTGACGTACAGGGTGCCGGCCTGCGGCGGAAAGTCGAGTCCAGCCTGGTCCAGCGGCGCCTTGACGCTGCTGGCCCCGCGCGTGCCCGCCAGCAACGTGGACGGGCCGGACAGGCCTAGCCCGGTCGCTTGCACGTTGTCCACCTGCTGAATGATGGTGCCGGCCAGTGTGTTGAGCTGCGTCTGCACGTCCGCTAACGACTGGTTCCGCGCCGTCAGGAGACCGCCGATTTGACCGCCCGCGACTGCCAGCGGCGTGGACGAGCCGGACAGCGTCACCTGCGCCTGTCCGGAGGCATCCAGCGAGAATTGCAGGGCACTGCTCTGGTTGGCTACCACCAGCGGCACGCCGCCGGCCAACACGTTGACCTCGTTGAACGAGGCCGGGACCACCTGCACATTGAGGGACTGGGCCAGCTGGTTGATGAGCTGGTCGCGCTGGTCGAGTTGATCGTTGGGCGTGGACCCGGTGACGGTGGCGATCTGAATCTGGCCGTTGAGCTGGGCGATCTGCTGGGCCAGCGAGTTGACGTTCGTCACGGTGTCGCTCAGCTGCGTGTCTACACCGGCCTGAATCTGGCTGAGGCCGCTGTTGAGGGAATGGAAGGTGTTGGTGAGGTTCTGGGCGTCGCCGAGGACGACGGCGCGCTGCGTGGTGTCGGCCGGTTGGGTGGCGAGCTGTTCGATATCGTTAAAAAACGTCTCCATGTCGTCGCCCAGCGTGCCGGACGACGGACTGAGGTTGGACTGTACCTGCTGCATGGTGTCCAGCTGGGCCGTCGTATCGGCCAGCGTGAACGTCTGGTTGGTGATGGCCGTTTCCAGCGGGTTGTCGAGGAGCCGACGCGTGTCGGCGACCTGGACGCCGCTGCCCAGGGAGAGATTGCCAATCTGCGTGGGCAGCGCTTCGGTCAGGTCCGCGACTTGCCGGTGATAGCCGGGCGTGTTGGCGTTGGACAGGTTCTCGCCGACGATCGCCAGGGCGGTCTGGGCGGCATTCAGAGCGGAGACGCCGGGGCTGTAGAGGGACATGCGGTTACACCCGAGCTTCGAGGAAGGAGCCGCACGACGCCTCCCGGCGTTCTCCGCGCGGTCCGTAGGCGGCGCCGACGTCCGAGCCGGTCAGACCGGCGAACAGGCTGCCGAGGAACGCGCGAGCGTAGCCGAGAAGGGCGGCATTGTGGTGGGTGAGCCGGTCGGCCTCGCCGACCAACTCGACAAGACAGGCATGACGCTGGAGCAGTCGGCCGCGCGCCGGTTCCTCCAGCGACAGGGCGGCGCCGCGCAGTGTCACCTCGCCGGCCGGGACGCCGAGGAGGGAGGACAGCGAGGCGCGCAGCCGCTCGCGGACCAGGGCCATTTCCTGGCTGGTCCGGGCGAGTTGCTCCTGACGATCGCGCAGCGCGGCCAGGCTGCCGAGGTTGCGCTGGACGAAGGCGGCACGAACCTGGCGCAGCGACCGCAGCACGTCGGCGAGCAACGCCTCTTCGTGCGCCAGGTGTGCTTCGCACAGGGCGAGGACGTCGGCGTCAGCCTGGCGACGAGACGCTGGGTGGGGACGGCGCATGCGGGGTCGTCGGCTCCAGTTGCTTCATCAGGGCCTGGGCGATGCCCATGCCTTTGCCCTGGGTGAGATGCTGGGCCATGAACTGATCGAACAGGCCGCCGTAAACATCGCCGCCATCGCTGCCGAACAGCGAACCGGGTTCGAGCGTCTGTCTCATCTCCTTGAGGAGCATGGTCAGGAAAACGCTCTCGAACCCCTTGGCGGCGTCGGTCAGGGAGGGTTTGTGCCGTCCATCGCTCATGGACCCCGCCATCCCGAGCGGGGCGCTTAATTGTGAAACAGACGACAGCGCCGGTCCAATCATTTGCCCGTCCTCCCGTGAAGGGGTTGCCGCTTTTTCCGTCAGTCCCCGAAAAGTTTTCCGAGCCTGCCGCCCTCGAACCGGCAGGACTATTAAATAATGACCAGTTCCGCTTGCAGGGCGCCGGCCTGCTTGATCGCCTGGAAGATGGAGATCAGGTCGCGCGGCGATACGCCCAGGGCGTTGAGCGCCCGCGCCAGGTCGGCGACCGTGACCGTTTGCGGGGCGATGTACATGGAGGCGGCCTGCTCGGTGACGCCGATGTTGGTGCGCGGCACGACGACGGTTCGTCCCTGGCTGAAGGCGTTGGGCTGCGACACCTGCGGCGTCTCGCGCGTGACAATGGCGAGGTTGCCGTGGGCGATGGCGACCGTGGCGATCTTGACGTTTTCGCCGGCCACGACGGTGCCGGTGCGTTCGTTGATGACGACGCGCGCCGGCGAATCGGGGAGCACTTCCAGGTTGCCCAGGTCGCTGAGGAAGGCGACGGCATGAGCGCGGAACTCGTGCGGCACGTCCACCTCGACGGTGCCGGCGTCCAGCGGCAGAGCGCGGCCCGGCGCCCACTCGTTGATGCCGGTGGCGATCGAACGCGCCGTCGCGTAGTCGGGGTTTTTCAAGAGCAGATGGATGCGGCCCTTGAACATCACCTCGCCGCGCGCCTCGTGTTCGACCAGTCCTCCGCCGGGGATGCGAGCGACGGCGACGAAGTTCTTCTGCGCGCTGGCGGCGGCGCCGCCGAAGGTGAAGCCGCCGACCGACAGCGGTCCCTGGCCCACCGCGTAGACGACGCCGTCGGCGCCCTTGAGCGGCGTGAACAACAGGGTGCCGCCTTGCAGACTGCTGGCGTCGTCGATCACCGACACGGTCACATCCAGCCGGCTGCCGATGCGCGAGAACGGCCCGATCTCGGCCGTCACCATCACCGCCGAGATGCTGCGCGAGCGGAACACGTTGTCCGTCTGCACCTGCTGCACGATCTTCGAGTTGACGCACAGGTGTTTCATCATGTCCACGCCGACCTGCTGCGTGAACAGGCTCGTGCCGCCGGTGCCGCCCAGGCCGATGACCAGGCCGAAGCCGTACAGCTGGTTGGCTCGCGCCCCTTCGAGGTCGGTTATGTCCTTGATGCGCGCTCCGGCGCGAGCCGGGGCGGCGTGGCGAGGATGCCGAGGACGCAGGCCAGCGCGATCGTCAGGCGTGTCATGGGCAGACCCCGTTATCGCTTCCCGTTTCGCCGCGACGTGAGCGCAGAGCGCTGTCGCTGCAAGTCGCGGCGAAACGGAAGATATCAGTACGGCCAGATGCGGTTGAGCGCGCGGCTGAGCCAATTTTGATTGCTGAAGTTCGTTTCCACGCCGCGGCCGAGGTACTGGATCTGGAAGTTCCCCACGAACGTCGAGGGAATGGTGTTGTCGAAAGCGATGTCGAGCGGGCGGATAACGCCGCTCATGCGCAGCGTGCGCACCTCGCGGGTGACGACGCGCTGGCGGAAGCCCTCGATCATGAGGTTGCCGTTGGGCTGCACGGCGACGACAGTACAGGTCACGGTGTCGGCGAAGGTCTGGTTGATGTTGTAGGCCGAGCTGCCCGTGAAGCCGCGGTTGAGGTTGGTATCGACGCTAAGGTCCGAGTTGGCCGTGCGCGCCGCTCCCTGGCTGGTGCCGGTGATGTCGCCCTTGAGAGTGAGTCCGCCGCCGCCCGAGACGGTCTTGTTCAGGTTGCGCTGGTCCTTGTGCTCGATGCCGGTGTTTTCGACGATAACCACCGTCACGATGTCGCCGGGCCGGCGGGCGCGGGTATCCACGAACAGGAACGAGCTGAAGAAGTTGTGCCGCTGCCAGATCGAGTCGGCGCGACTGGCCGCCGGGGTCAACAGGCAGCCGGTCAGGCCCAGCCACAGGGTCAGACGGTTCATCGCGGTCCCTCTTAGTATTCCACCTCGACGGTCGAGCGGTCCACCACTCGGCCTGTCACGATGGCCTTGGAATCGGTGTTGCGCACCTGGATGAGCTGACCGGCCCGGCCATTCTGCATGGCCTCGCCGCGCGCCTTCACTTGCAGCGGGCCAACCCGGGCGAGCAGGTGTACCAGATCGTTTTGCTGGATCACGATGGCGGCTTGCGCCTCCGTCTCGACGTCGTCCGGTTCGAGCAGCCGTCCCGCGGCGACCGCGCGTCGGGCACGCCGACCCATCAGGCCGGCGGCCTCGACGGCGGCTCTCTGGGTGTTTTCCACCGGCACGCGCTCGACACGAACATTGTCCGCTCCGAACGTCTCGCCGGCCTCGATGCGGCGCAGCGCGACCGGCGCCGACTGCAGTCTTCTTCACATCGAAATACACCGGCAGGCCCATGCGTCGCGCACCGCGGACGTAAATGCCGACTTCGACCAGCACGCGGCCGGGCACGACCACGGGCGAGCGCAGCTCGGCTTCGAGATGGATGTCCTCGCCGTCGGCCGACAGCGGCGGCAGGCGCACCGGCTGGGCAAGTTGAACGACCACGTCTTCCGGCCGGCCGGGCAACTTCTGCTCCACCGCCTCCCGAGCCGTCGCGGCGATCTTGTCGTCCAGCGCTTCGCCGGCGGGCCGGCTGACGCGGACGAAGCGCGGCCCCTTCCAGACGGAAGGCGCGCTCGTCGAGTCCGGCGATTTTCAGGCGGAAGCCGACCTGCTGTTGCGACACGAGGATCGGCTGGCTCGACAGCGGCAGCTCGGTCAGATCCAGCCCGGCGATGCGCTCGCGCTGCTGCGCCTCGCCGCCTTCCAGACGGGCGATGTCGCCGACGCGGACCTGCGAGGCGGACACCGTCGCCGCCTCGCGGAGCGTGACGACCATCGGCTCGGCGGCGCGGACAGCGACGGCCATCGCCAACAGGGCAAACGGAACGAGGGCGGAACGAACAACGCGGCGCATGGCGGACTACCGGATGAGGTTGGTGGTGGAGGACAACATTTGGTCGGCGGTGGTGATGGCCTTGGTGTTGAACTCGTAGGCGCTGGGCGACGATCAGGTTGACCATCTCGGCGACCACATCGACGTTGGAGCCTTCGAGGAAACCCTGGCGGATCAGGCCGGTGCCCTGCTGGCCGGGCTGGCTCGTGATCGGCTGGCCCGAGGACTGCGTTTGCGTATAGAGGTTGCGGCCCTCGTTGTTGAGTCCGGCCGGGTTCTGGAAGCGCACCAGGGTCATCTGGCCAACCTGCGTCGGCGCCGTGGCGTTGGGCGTGGTGACCGTCACGGTGCCGTCGGTGCCGATCGACACCGAGAGAGCGTTCTGCGGGATGGTCATCTGCGGCGACAACAAAAAGCCGTCCGACGTCACCAGGTTGCCGTTGGAGTTCAAACTGAAGTTGCCGGCGCGAGTGTAGCAGAGCTGGCCGCTGGGCAGCGTCACCTGGAAGAAGCCGTCGCCGTCGATGGCCACGTCGTAGGGGTTGGTCGTGTTGTTCAGCGTGCCGGCCGTGAAGACTTTTTGGTTGCCCGAGATGGTCACGCCGCTGCCCAGCTGCAAGCCGGTCGGCAGCGGCAAGCCCTGCGACGCCGTCGAGCCGGGCGTGCGCTCGGTCACGTAGATCAGGTCCTGGAACTGCGGCTGCATGCGCTTGAAGCCGGTCGTGTTGACGTTGGCGAGGTTGTTCGAGGTGGTGTCCACCATGGTCTGTTGGGCGTTCATCCCGGTGGCGCTGGTGAAGAGAGCCTTGATCATGACATGTCTCCGTTTCAAACTACCTACCAGCCCGGAGCGCTAGCGACGGGTTGTTCCGCCCCGTCGCTGCGCTCCGGGCTGGTTAGCTACATCTGGGCGTTAATGCGCTGCTGCGCGGCGTCGGACAGCGAGCGCAGCGCCTTGGCCGCCGCCTCGTACTGCCTCATGCCCGCGATCATCTGGACCATCTCGTGTACCACCTGCACGTTGGAGCCTTCGCGATAGCCCTGGCGGATCGACGCGGTGGAGGTTCCCGGCTCGACTCCGCGAGGCGCCTCGAACAGCGTGGTGCCCGCGCGGGTGAGTTGGCTGGCATCGGCGAAGGACACGAGGCGAAGCTGGCCAATCTCGGTCTTGTCGGCCGACACCGTACCGTCCAGTCCGACGGTGATCTTCGCCGCATTGGCGGGGATGCGCAGCGGCCCATTGGCGCCGCGTACGGGAAGTCCACTGTGACTGACCAGCTCGCCCTGGCCGTCGATCTGGAACTGGCCGTTGCGCGTATACAGGGGACCGTTCGGCCCGTCGAGGACGAAGAAGCCCTCGCCCTGGATGGCCAACTCCAGCGGATTGCCGGTGTACTGGTGCTCGCCGGCGCTGAAGGTGGTGAAATGCTGCGAGGTCTTCGCCCCGTGCAGCGGCGGCGGGGCGGTGCCGCCGGATGGATCGGCGAAGGCGGCGAACGACTCGAAGGCAAGTCCCTCACGGCAGTAGCCGGGGACGTTGGCGTGGGCCAGGTTGGACGCGAGAACGTCCTGGTTCTGGAGGGCCGTCCGCATGGCGGTGGCCGCGCTGTAATAGCCCTGGATCATCGTCGCCTCACTCGGCCGCGTCGTGCCGGTTGTACGGGTCACTCCTGTTATCGGAACAAGTCACGGGCGGCGAATAGGAGCAAGGACAACATCTATGCCGAAGGTGCGGTAAAGGAGGGGGACTGTGCCGGCGTTCGGCCGAGAACGTCGATTCGACGCCGTGCCGAGAGAAGGGGGAAAGCGGATCGGGGAGAGAAAATTGCTCAAAATACGCGAGTTTCCAGGGAATATACGATTGACATTCTTGTCCAGGCTTTCTACGCTCCCACTTATTGCGTAGTGTTCCCCGTCCCGAACCGAGTTTTGCGAGGAAATCGATGGCCGACAACAGCGCATCCAAGAACAAGGCGATGACGAAGTCCGCGGTCTACCAGGAGATCGCCGACAGCACGGAACTGTCGCGGAAACAGGTGGCGGAGGTCTTCGACGCCCTGTCGAAGATCATCAAGCGGGAACTGGGCAAGAAGGGCCCGGCGCCTTCACGCTGCCGGGCATGGCGAAGTTGAAGCTGGTGCGCAAGCCGGCGACCAAGGCACGGCAAGGCATCAACCCCTTCACCAAGCAGCCGCAGATGTTCAAGGCCAAGCCGGCCCGCAACACCGTACGCATTCGGCCCCTGAAGACCCTCACCGAGATGGTCAAGTAGGACGTCGCCGGGCTAACTCGTCCTCCCCGCCGCTTGCGGCCCCTCACTTCAAACCCCTCTCCCCCGCAGCGGGGGAGAGGGGAACTTGCGGAAAAGCCTCTCCTCCGCCCGCCGTTCCGGCGCGGACTGGTCTCCGAAACGCCGGCTCGGTATGCTGGACGTACTGATGAATCCCACGGATCGGGAGTCCGCATCCGCGTGAACAAGCGTCCGAGCAAAACCGACCGTGCTGCCCGGAGGAAGGTAGCCTTGCCCTCCGCCGAATCCATCCCCGAGACGGCCGCACCCCCCGCGCCTCCTCCCGCCGAGACGACTCCGCTCGCCAACGGAGAAGAGGAAACGTCGCTGGCGCGGATGGCCGACGACGGTGCGCCGACCGCTTCTCTCTCCTCCCCCGACCTGCGGACGGACCCTGTCGCCGCCCCGGTAGCGATCCCGGCCGCGGACGCCCTGTTGCCGCTGGAGGTACGCATTCGCCGACTGGAAGAGGCGTTGGCTCAACTGCAGCCCCCGCGCGGCGGCGATTCGCGTATCGTCCCTCAACCCGCGGGACCAGGTCAGCCGACCGCCACAACGACTGCGCTGCTCGACGTGGGCAAGCGTCTGCTGGGGGCGGCAACTCACGCCGTCACGGCTGCGCCGGCCCCGTCTCCCGTCTCCCCGCCGTCATCGGTAGGCGGCCGCGCTTTATGGTTTTTGTGGGACGCCTGGGCCGAGGCGCGGGCCATTGTCCGCCTCTTCGTCGATCCGCGCTATCACTTGCCCTGGTCGGCCCGCATTCCGCCGTTGCTGCTGCTGGCCGCCATCCTTACCTCGTATTACTGGGTGCCGGGCACGACCATCCCCGTGCTCGGCTCGTGGATCAACAAGATGGTCGATCTGTTGCTGGCCTTTCTGCTCTTCAAATGGCTGGGTCACGAGGCGCGGCGCTATCGGCAAACGTCGCCGGACTTGCCGCCGGGCTTGCGTCTCTGATAGGCTGGCCGCGACGAACATCCGCGAAGGAGGGACGGTCATGATTCGGCTGGGCGTCAACCTCGATCACGTGGCCACGGTACGGCAGGCGCGGCGGGCGGCGGAGCCGGACCCGTTGGCGGCGGCGGTGCTGGCCCTGCTCGGCGGCGCCGACGGCATCACCGTCCATCTTCGCGAAGACCGCCGTCACATTCAGGACCGCGACCTGCGCGCCCTGCGGCCGATCGTGACCAACCGCCTCAACCTGGAGATGGCCGCCGTAGACGCCCT
This sequence comes from uncultured Planctomycetota bacterium, assembly GCA_963849325.1. Classification (GTDB taxonomy): domain Bacteria; phylum Planctomycetota; class Planctomycetia; order Gemmatales; family Gemmataceae; genus JAJPHU01. The sequence goes on from CAWKHF010000002.1 coordinate 783,694, forward strand.
CGCCGACATCGCCGACGAGGTCAAGCCCGACGAGGCCACGCTGGTGCCGGAGAAGCGCGAGGAGCTGACCACCGAGGGCGGACTCGACGTTATCGCCCACGAAAAGGCGGTGGCGCGCGTCGTCAAGCGTCTGCACGCGGCCGGCATCGAAGTGTCGCTGTTCCTCGACCCCGACCCGCGGCAGATCGAGATCGGGCGCGTCCTCGGCGTCCAGGCCGTCGAGATTCAGACGGCGCGCTACTCCGAGGCGCGGACGCCGGCGGATCGACGGCGCGAGCTGGATGCACTGCGCGAGGCCGCCGAGTTCGCCCGCGAACGCGGCCTGCACGTCCACATGGGACACGGCCTGAACTATCACAACGTCCAGGCGGTAACGATGATCCCCGGCGTTGAGGAGCTGAACATCGGTCACAGCATCGTCGCGCGGGCCATGCTGGTGGGCATGGAATGCGCCGTCCGCGACATGAAAGAAGCGATTCAACGCTGTCACCGAGCCTGAAGCGTAAGCGAAGGAACCTATCGCAGAGCCCGCAGCGTAAGCGAGGGACTTTCTTTCCCTCGCTTACGCTGCGGGCTCCGAGGAACCTGCAAGCAGCCCTCGTAATCTTGTCCCAGAGGTACTCACGATGACACGTCCCTCGATTTCGCGCCGCGTCTGTTTCGCCGTGGTGCTGGCGCTGTCTGCCGCCCCCGTCGCCAGGAGTCAGCAATCCGACACACCGGAGCGACGCGCCTCCCTCACCGTCCTCGTTCACGAGAGCGCAAGCTGACGGTCGATGGCGCGCCGACTCGGTCCACGGGCGCGAGGCGCCGCTTCTACTCGCCGCCGCTGGAGCCGAGCAAAAACTATCACTACACCTTCATCGCCGAGTGGATGCCCGACAACAACTACGAGACCTACATCGTCACGCGCACGGTCAAGGTCCAGGCCGGCAAGAGCGTCGAAGTGGACATGCGCAAGATGGACCCCAAGCAGGGCGACAAGCTCTTCATCCGCTTCGTCCCCACGCCGGATGACGTGGTGGAGGCCATGATGAAGTTGGCCAGCGTCGGCAAGGACGACGTGGTTTACGACCTCGGTTGCGGCGACGGCGTCATCGTTATTTCGGCCGTCAAGAAGTTCCACGCCAAGCGCGGCGTCGGCGTCGATCTCGATAACAAGCGCCTCCAGGAGGCGAAAGAAAATGCCAAACGGGCCGGCGTCCAGGACAAGGTCGAGTTCCGGAAGAGGGATGTGCTGAAGGTCGAGGGACTGTCCGAGGCCACGGTCGTCGCCCTGTACCTGTCGGACGACCTGAACCTGCTGCTGCGACCACTCCTGCAGAAGCAGCTCAAGCCCGGCACGCGCATCGTGTCGCATCGCTTCACGATGGGCGACTGGAAGCCGGACAAAACCGAGACCATTGAGGGCGCCGATGGCGACACCTACGAGATCCATTTGTGGAAGATCAAGGAGAAATAACGAGTGGTTTAGCCGCGACGCGCAGCGGAGCGCGGGGAGACTCCCGCGCTCCGCTGCGCGTCGCGGCTAAACGAAGATTGCGCTCATTTGCGTCCCGCTTGCTGCAGGAAGTAGCCCGCACCGAAGACGATGATGCCGATCGCGGATAGGGTCAGCGACTCGCGCAGGTCCAACCGCCGTTCCGGCGACAGGTTGCCGGCGATGGCCAAGGGCAGCAGGATCAACCCGACGATCTGGAGTAAGCGGCTGAGTTTATACAGCATGTCCGTCTATCCGCGGCGTCCGCTTCCCGAATCCGAGAAATCCCGCCCCGGCCTTTCTCGAAACTGCGACGCCGGCAGTCCCCCGAACTACGCCTCATTCTATAACTCCTCGGCCGAATCGCCTGAGCGTGTCCGGCTCGCGTCCTCGGCACACGAATTGCTTGGAATCGCCAATTCCCACGATGATCGGCTGCTTCCCGTGAAGGTGCTTGACATCGTTTTGCCGGCCGCTACAAAACTGTTGTTCCGCCAACGCCCGTCCCATGGGGAGGCCATACGAGTGAGGTCTGCCTTGTCTTCAATCGGAATCGTGCGCGGCATCGTCCTTGCTCTGCCGTGTCTGGCCCTGCTCGTGTCGGGTTGCGATCTGGAGCCTTATCCCGCCGATTTGCAGTATCCGCTGCGCACCGACCCGATCGTCGTCGAGGCGCCGACCTCGACGACTCCGTGGGACACGACGCATCCGGGCCAGATGGATGCCAACGTCGCCCGCATTGGCGGCGGCGAACTCGGCGGCAAGGCGGTCGATCCTCGCAAGCTGGACGGCAAGGACCGACAAGCCCTCGACACGGCCCTCCGCGCCGTCTTCGGCACGCCCGCCCGGCCGACCGTGAAAGCAGAAGATGCCGACGTGCAAAAACAGGCGATGGATCTGCGACTCGATGAAAAAACCTTGGAGAAGGGCAGCGTGGTCTATCGTCGCCATTGCATGCACTGCCACGGTGTCACCGGCGATGGCCGCGGTCCAACGGGTCCGTGGATCAACCCGCACCCGCGCGATTACCGGCAGGGCTTGTTCAAGTTCATCTCAACGGATGTCTCCGTCTCCGGCGCAAGCCGCGCCGCCAGGACATCCGCCGCACGCTGGAGCACGGCATTGAGGGCACCTCCATGCCGTCGTTCAGCTTGCTGCTGGAGGAGGAGAAGGAGCAACTTATCAGCTACGTCATCCATCTCAGCCTTCGCGGCGAGGTGGAGCTGAACACCATGAAAGCCCTTCTCAACAAGGAAGACCTCGGCGGCAGCATCAGCGAGAAGGTGCAGAGCGACCTCGGAACTTTCCTGGGTTACTGGGCGGAATCGGACGGCAAGGTGCTGGATCCGGCGCCTACCTTCGTGATCTCAACGACAGAGATCAGCTGCGCCGCTCGATCCGCCGCGGTTACGAACTGTTCACCGACATGAAGGGTGAGGCCAGTTGCATCGCCTGCCACGTGGATTTCGGCCGGCAGGTGCCTTTCCGCTACGACGACTGGGGCACGCTCGTTCGTCCGGCGAACCTGACGGCCGGCGTCTATCGCGGCGGTCGGCGGCCGATCGACCTGTACTGGCGCATCCGCGGCGGCATTCGGCCGTCCGGCATGCCCGGCGCTCAGCTCCGCATCGACAGGGACCAAAGAATCGACGAGTTCTGGGACGTGGTCAACTTCGTGCAAGCCCTGCCATATCCACAGATGTTGCCCGAAGACATCCGCGATCGGATTTATCCGCGTGCGGAGAAGCCGGCCCCGACGCACGCCGCGAGGTGAGCGTACACTCCCCTCTCCCCCGCTTCGGGGGAGAGGGGTAGGGGGTGAGGGGGAGGAGTTGCCCCTCACCCCCTACCCCTCTCCCCCGAAGCGGGGGAGAGGGGAGAAAGAAGGTAGTTCATACAGGAGTGATTCCGTGCAGCAAAAAGGGTGGGGTATCTTCTTCGGGGTCGTCCTGCTGGGCACGTTCTTGCTGTGCGCCGTGGCCCCCTTCGTGGGCTGGTGGCTGCCGGCCAACGTCGCCAGCTACGGCGGCGAGGTGGACTACCTCTATTACGTCATCCTCGGCTTCACCACCTTCTTCTTCGTGCTGACCGAGGCGCTTCTCGTTTGGGCCATGTATCGCTACGCCTGGCGGCCCAACACCAAGTCGGCCTACGTCGAGGGCAACCACCGCCTGGAACTACTCTGGACCATCGTGCCGGCCGGTATCCTCCTGTTCATCGCCTTCGCCCAGATCAATGCCTGGGAGAAGATCAAGTATCAAGCGCGCATGCCGGAGCCGGACCAGATCCTGCAGGTGACCGCCCGCCAGTGGGACTGGACCCTGCGCTACTCGACCGACGCCAAGCGGAGCGACGTCGAGGCGCGTCACTGGGCCGAGACGCCGGAGGCGGACGACATCTATCTGCCCGACGAGTTGCACTGCTGGAAGGGCGGCAACGTCAAGATGTATCTCAAAACGCAGGACGTGCTGCACAGTTTCTTTTTGCCGAACCTGCGTCTGAAGCAGGACGCCCTGCCCGGCAAGACGATCCCGATGTGGTTCAACGCCACCGACTTCAACACGCGCTTCGACGAAGCGACCGGCAACTGCGTCCTGACCGACAAGAGCAAGGAATGGGAGATCGCCTGCGCCGAACTGTGCGGCGGCGGCCATTACCGCATGCGCGGCTTGCTATACGTCCACGAGAGCAAGGACGATTACTTGAAGTGGCTCGAACACGCCCAGAAGGCGGCTCGAAGCCGCCAGCCCGAACCGCAAGCAACCCCGGTCGCCGCCCAGTAGGCATACGAATGCCGCTTGCAGCATCGCCGCAAGCGGCCGGAAGTGAGGATTGAAATGAGCGTCAGCCATTCGCATTCGGCCGGAACCCACGCTCACCCCGAGCTGGGCTTTCTGCGCAAATACATCTTCTCCGAAGATCACAAGATCATCGGCATTCAGTTTTTGTTCTCCGGCCTGATCTTCTTCCTGATCGGCGGCAGCCTGGCCTTGCTGGTGCGCATGCAGGTCGGCTATCCGCACGGAACCCTTCCGCTGGTCGGCCGATGGTTCCCGGCCAGCTGGGGCGACCGCATGTCGCCGGACTTCTACGCCATGATCTTCAGCATGCACGCCACGATCATGATCTTCTTCGTGATTATCCCGCTGTTGACCGGGGCGTTCGGCAACTTCACGATCCCGCTCATGATCGGCGCCAAGGACATGGCGTTCCCGAAGCTGAACATGATGTCGTACTGGTTCATGTGGCCGGCCTTCGCCGTCATCCTCATCAGCTTCTTCGTGGACGGCGGCGCCGCCGCTTCCGGCTGGACCTCGTATCCGCTTCTGGCCAGCGCCACCATGCCGGCCGGGGAAGGCTTCCATTCGCCGGCCTCGCCGCACTCCGGCCACGGCCAAATCTGCTGGCTGGTCGCGCTGACGTTCGTCGGCATCTCCTCGATGATGGGGTCGGTCAACTACCTGACGACCATCATCAACCTGCGGGCGCCCGGCATGACCCTGTTCCGCATGCCGCTGACGATCTGGGCCATGTTCATCACCGCCATCCTGCAAGCGATGGCCCTGCCGGTGCTGACGGTCGCCCTAATCTTGCAGCTACTGGACAAGACCATCAACACCTGTTTCTTCTTGCCGCCGGGCGGCATGTCGTTCGGCAACTGGCACACGGGACCCGGCGGCGGACAGACGCTCTTGTGGCAGCACCTGTTCTGGTTCTACTCGCACCCGGCCGTATACATCATGATCTTGCCGGCGATGGGCATGGTGTCCGACATCATCTGCACGTTTGCTCGCAAGCACCTGTTCGGCTACAAGCCGATGGTGTTCGCCCTCGCCGGCATCGCCGGCCTCGGCTTCATCGTCTGGGGCCATCACATGTTCCAGAGCGGCATGGACCCGCGCCTGGGCACCGGCTTCATGATCGCCACCATCATGATCGCTCTGCCTTCGGCGGTGAAGACCTTCAACTGGCTCGGCACCATCTGGGGTGCCAACATCCAGTACACGACGGCCATGCTCAACGCCCTGGCGTTCGTGGCCATGTTCGTCATCGGCGGTCTGTCCGGCATCTTCATGGCTGCAACGCCGGTGGATGTGTATTTCCACGACACCTATTTCATCGTGGCCCACATCCACTACGTTCTGTTCATGTCCAGCGTGTTCGGCATCTTCGGCGGTATTTATTACTGGTTCCCCAAGATGTTCGGCCGGCTGATGAACGAGTTCTGGGGCAAGGTCCACTTCGCCCTGACGTTCCTGTTCGCCAACTGCACGTTCTTCCCGATGCACATTATCGGCATCGCCGGCCATCCGCGCCGCTACTACGATTCGACGCTCTATCGCTTCCTCGACAACGTGCAGCCGCTCAACCAGTTCATGACCATCAGCGCCTTGCTGCTCGGGGCTGGCGCAGTTGATCTTCCTGGTCAACTTCCTCATCAGCCTGTTCCGCGGCGCCCGAGCCAGCGCAACCCGTGGCACTCGAACACGCTGGAATGGACGGCGCCGTCGCCGCCGCCGCACGGCAACTTCGTGGAGACGCCGATCGTCCGTCGCGGACCTTACGAGTACGGTTCGCCGGACATCGAAGAGGACTATCTGCCGCAGGCGGCGCCGCAGCCTTCGGGGGTGCCGGCGCCGGTGCATTGAAGGACGGAGATTGAAAAGAATGGGCGAACGGCCGGCGTCAGCCGGCTGGTGCGGGCCAAACCAGCCGGCTGACGCCGGCCGTTCGCTCATTTCAATGACAAAACATTGACCCAATACCTTATGCCATCCCTCGTCGAAACCCGTTTGGCTCCGCGCTGGCTGCACGCCTGGGCCGTCCTCACAGCCGCCGCGACCGTGGCGTTGCTGGCCCTCGGCGCGATCGTGACGACGTTCCAGGTCGGCATGGCGGATCCGGTTTGGCCGACGGTCCCCTGGCACCTGGCGCTCATCGATTGGCGCGAGCCGAATCCGGGATTTGTGATCGAGCACACGCATCGCTTGGCCGGCTACATCGTCGGGTGTTGCGTCATCGTGCTGGCCGGCGGACTGTGGTTGTCGGCGCGGCGTGCCTGGCTGAGATGGCTGGGTCTGATTGCTCTCGGCGGCGTGATCGCGCAGGGACTGCTCGGCGGCTTCCGCGTGGTGTTGCATGTCTTGCTGGGCACGAACCTGGCCGTCATCCACGGCTGTTTCGCTCAGGTAGTGTTCAGCCTGCTCGTGAGTTTAGCTGTCCTTACCTCGGCTCGATTCGCCGACGCGATGCTACCCGTCGAAGAAGCGCCGCGTCTGCGCCGCGGGGCGTTGACGCTGACGCTCGTGGTCTTCCTGCAACTGGTGTGGGGCGCCCTGGTTCGGCACATGAACGGAGCACTGGCCCAGCGCTTCCATTTCCTGACGGCTTTCGCCGTCGTGGCGGTCGCCGCGTGGCTGACTCATGGTGTGCTGATGAGTCCGTCGGCTCGCAGGTTGCTCGGGCGCGGTTTGATTGTGCTTGGCGTCTTGCTGGTCTTGCAGGTCATGCTCGGGGTCGAAAGCTGGCTGGGCAAGTACAGCGGCGTGTTGCTGCCGGAGTTGCACAAGCCGACCATCGCGCAGGCGGTGGTTCGCGTCAGTCACGTCCTGGTCGGGTCTTTTATCCTGGCCACGTCGGTCGTCTTGACGGTCCTCGCGTATCGCCCGGCGACGGCAGCCGCATCGGCGACGGAGGACGAGCGAGAGCGCGGGGCGGAGACGAGTTACTTGCCGGCGGCCGGGCTGACCGGGATCCCCAACATCGTACAGCAACTGGAAGGGACCGTATGAAGGCGGCCGTCAGCGTTTGCGCCGAAGCACCTGCCTTGGCCCGTCCGCGCCTGGCGGACTACGTCGAGTTGGCCAAGCCGCGCGTGATCGTGCTCGTGCTGTTCACCGTCGGCGCCGGCGTGCTGCTGGCCAGCGGCCGGGACTTGCAATTCCTCGTGCTGCTGCACACCGTCCTCGGCACCACCCTGGTTGCGGCCGGCGCAGTGCCATCAACCAGTGGTTCGAGCGCGACAGCGACGCCCTCATGCGGCGCACCGAGAAACGTCCTCTGCCCTCGGGCCGCCTGCAAGCGGTGGAAGTGTTCTGCTTCGGCTTGCTGCTCGGCCTGGGCGGTGTGATGTACCTGGTCCTGACGCTGGGTCAAATCGCCGCGGCGCTGGCGGCGGCGCTGACCTTCGTGCTGTACGTCGCCGTGTATACGCCATTGAAGCGGCGGACGCCGCTCAACACGCTGGTCGGCGCCGTGCCGGGCGCGCTGCCGCCGATCATCGGCTGGTGCGCCGTGCGCGGCGACATCACGCGCGAGGCCGGCGTGCTGTTCCTGATCCTGTTTCTCTGGCAGGTGCCGCACTTCCTCGCCATCGCCTGGATCTACCGCGACGAGTACGCCCGCGCCGGCCTGTGCATGTTGCCCGTCGTCGATCGCGACGGCCGGCGCACCAGCCAGCACATGGTCCTTTACTGTCTCGCCCTGCTGCCGTCAGCCTGCAGCCGGTGCTGTTCGGTAGCGCCGGCCTGCTCTATCTTGGCGGCGCCGTGCTGCTGGGACTGACGTTCCTGGCCACCGCCGTCGGCTTCCAGCGCGGACGCTCGCTGGGCCAGGCCCGGCGCGTCTTGCGGGCCTCGCTGTTGTATCTGCCCGGCCTGCTCGTCCTGCTGTTGTTGGATCGGGCTTTACCCTGGCTGTTCGTCTCTCCCTGAGGCGGACGCCGGATCAACCTCACCCTCAGCAACCCAACCATTATGACACAGGTCGTCTTCGACAAGCCGCAGGAACACATGGGGTTGCCGCTGCCTCACGGCAAGGTGGCCATGTGGCTGTTCCTCGTCACCGAAATCATGTTCTTCACCGCCCTCATCGGCGTCTACATCATCCTGCGTAACGGCACACCGGCCAGCTACACCAGCACCGCCTACCGTTGGCCGCGACCGCACGAGGTCCACCTGATCGAGTGGATTGGCGCGCTGAACACGTTCGTGCTCATTTGCAGCAGCTTCACCGTCGTCCTGGCCCACCATGCGGCGGTCAAGGGCGAGATGAAGAACGTGATCACGCTACATTGCCATCACCCTGGTGCTGGGCGCCGTTTTCCTCGGCATCAAGGCGTACGAGTACAATGCCAAGTTCCAGCACGACATCCTGCCCGGCCACATCGGCGAGAGCTTGCCCGGCCTGAACGTCGAGCGCGAGAAGGACTACAATCCGACCGGAATGCAGTACGTTCATCGCGTCCGCGAACAACTCCAGGCGATCGGGAAAGATAGCGGCGCCGACGCCAAGCTGAAAGAGGATTGCGCCGCCCTGCTGGCCGACATGGACGGCAAGATGGCCGCACTCAAGGACGAGAACGGCAAGGCGGTCGAGGTTTATCAAAGCCCCCTCAGCCCGGCCCGTGTCGGCGAACGGGTCAACCACATCCTGCACGAACACGAGGCCAAGGAGCCGCACCTGACGCCGGCGATCCCGTTCGGCAACCTGTGGGCGTCGTGCTATTTCGCCATGACCGGCTTCCACGCCCTGCACGTTTTCGGCGGCATCGTCATTTTCGTCATTATCCTGTTCATGGGCCTGGTCGGCCGGCTCGGGCCGCAGCACGCCTGCATGCTGGAGCTGACCGGCCTGTACTGGCACTTCGTCGATATCGTGTGGATCTTCTTGTTCCCGTTGCTCTATCTGGTTTGACCGAATTACCTCCTCTCGCTCCGCAGGAGATGATGCCATGACCGATACCGGACACGCGACGACCGACGATGCCGCCCATGACATGCGGGTCAAGGCGTACTTCACGGTGTTCATCGCCCTGTCGGTGTTCACCGCCGTCTCCTTCGTCGCCAACTGGGCGGCGCACCCGGAGCGAGGCTGGATCACTCTGCATACCAGTTTCGCCATCATTCTCGGCGTGGCCGTCATCAAGGCGTTCCTGGTCGGCCTGATCTTCATGCACCTGAAGTACGACTGGGGCAAGGTCTATTTCATCATCGTGCCGATTTTCATTCTCGGCGTCATGATGATGATGGTGCTGATGCCGGACATCGTCATCGCCTGGCAGCCAAGCCAGCATCCGCTGGAGCCGCCCGTGTCCACGACCGGGACGCGCTGAATCCTCGTTTCGCCGCGATGCGCAGCAGAGCGCGGCTCCGCTGCGCGTCGCGGCGAAACGAGGAAGGACATCGGTATGTATCTCATCCTCTTCCGGCGACTCTCCCTCGTCCTTCCGCTTTTCTTCTGTCTATCCGCCGCCGCGCCTGCCGAGGACGACCTCGGCGCGGTCGGCGATTCGCGCTGACCGAGCGCAGCGGCCAGACCGATCCGCAATGACCGACCTGCTCGGCAAGGTGTGGATCGCCTCGTTCGTGTTCACGCGCTGCACGGCCGGCTGCCCTCAGATCAGCACGACGATGAAGCGGCTGCAAGGCGACCTGAGCGGCTACCCCGACGTCCGGCTCGTCACCTTCACCGTGGATCCCGAGCACGACGACCCTGGAGAACTGAGCCGATACGCCGACGCTTATGGCGCCGACCCCGAGCGCTGGCTGTTCCTGACCGGCGAAGCGAGACGAAATCTATCCGCTGTTGGAGAAGACGTTTCACCTGCCCGCTCGGCCCAACGAGGGGTCGGCGCAAGTCCGGCGGCGAGGTGATGCACAGCTCGAAGTTGGTCCTCGTGGACCGCCAGGGCCACATCCGCGGCTATTTCGAGGGGATGCCGCGATCCGCGCGCCGGACAGCCGAGGCGGAGTATCGAGGCCAACCTCGAGAAACTGAAGGCGAAGGTCGCGTCGCTGCTCCATGACGCCTGGTATCTGCCCGGCGATTTCCCGCGTTTCAACGCCGCGCTCAACGCCGCCAGCGCCGTGCTGCTGGTGCTGGGGTACGCCGCCATCCGCCGGCGACTCGTCCGGCTGCACGTCGTCTGCATGTTGTCGGCCCTGTGCGTCTCGGCGGTATTTCTGACGGCGTACCTGTACTATCACGGCGTCATCAAGCACGGCCGGTCCACGCTCTTCGCTGAGCAAACGAGCCACGCTCATCCACCGTCCTGGGTGGGTATCGTCTACAACATCGTCCTGTGGACGCACATCCCCGCTGGCGGGTATCGTCGTGCCGCTGGCTTTATTCACGGCGTATCAGGGTCTGCGCGGCCGATTCGCCCGACACAGGAGCGTCGCCGCTGGACGCTGCCGATCTGGCTGTACGTGTCCGATCACCGGCGTCGTCGTCTACTGGATGCTGTATCGGCTCTATCCTTCGCCGTGAGCGCGGGCTACAATACGTCGGAAGAGGAGAACGATATGCGTGCTGTGTGCCTGGCTGCTGGGTTTGTTGCTGTTCGTCGTGTTGCTGGCCCAGCCGCGTTCGGTGTACGCTTGCCCCTCCTGACAGGAAGCGATCGGCGCCTCCGGTTCGGAGGAAGACGACGACCCGCTCCGCGAAGCTCGCGCCTACAACCAAAGCATCTACCTGATGGTGGGGATGCCTTATCTCTTGCTCGGTGCGGTCGGCTTCCTGATCTACCGTGGTCTCAAGCAGAAGGCCCTGGCCGAACAGCAGGCCGTGCCGCCTCTCTCTGGCGAAGGAGACCGCTCATGTTCGACCCGATCAATCGCAGACGCTTCGTAGCTCGCTCCCTGCAAGCGGGCGCCGTCGCCGCCCTCGGCGACTTCACTTTCCTGAACGGCCTGCCTGCTCCGGCCGCCGACGACAAGGGACCGCGCGCAAACTCGTTCCGCTCAGCGCCGAAATCGAACCGCTCGTCCGTCTCATCGAGGACACGCCGCGCGAGAAGGTCCTGGAGAGCATCGCCGCCGAGGTGCGCAAGGGCACCAGTTACGAGCAGCTGCTCAGCGCCGTGTTCCTGGCCGGCGTGCGCGGCATCCAACCGCGTCCGGTCGGCTTCAAGTTCCACGCCGTACTGGTCATCAACTCCGCTCATCTGGCCAGCCTGCGCGCCGCCGGACAAGGAGCGCTGGCTGCCGCTGTTCTGGGCCATCGATAACTTCAAATCGTCGCAGGCACGCAACAAGGCGGAAGGCGACTGGCGCATGGCGCCCGTCGAGGAGAGCAAGCTGCCTGCCGCCGCACCGGGCCAAGCAGCACTTCATTGAGGCGATGGACGATTGGGATGAGGAGGGTGCCGACCGCGCCGTCACGACGCTGGCGCGCACGGCCAGCGCCGAGCAGGTCTACGAACTGTTCTGGCGTTACGGCTGCCGCGATTTCCGCGACATTTGCCACAAGGCGATCTACGCCGCCAACTCGTGGCGCACCCTGCAAGCAATCGGCTGGCGGCACGCCGAGCCGGTGGTGCGTTCGCTGGCCTACGCCCTCCTCGACCGTGGCCGCGACGACAATCCCGCCGAGCACGACTACGACGCGGATCGTCCCTTCCGCGACAACCAGAAGCACGTCGCCGACATCGGGCCGCTGTGGAAACAGCGACGGCGCGTGTCGGCGGAGGCGGCCGCCGACCTGCTGGCCGCGCTGCGCACCGCCAAGCCGGCCGAGGGAAGCGCGAAAGTCGTGGAACTGCTCCAGAAGGGTATTCACCCCGATTCGATATGGGACGGCCTGTTCCTTATGGCCGGCGAGCTGATTATGCGTCAGCCGGGCATTGTCGGCATCCACTGCGTCACCTCGACCAACGCCCTGCACTACGCCTACCAGACCAGCGTCCACGACGAGACGCGGCGGCTGTTGATGCTGCAATCGGCGGCGTTTTTGCCGATGTTTCGGCAAGCCATGACCGGCCGCGGCAAGCTCGCCGACGTGAAAATCGACAAGCTGGAAAAGGCGGAGATCAAGGGTGAGCCGTGCGAGGCCGTCGAGGAGATTTTCGCCGACGTGAGCAAGGACCGCATGTTGGCGGCGCGCAAGACGCTGGCACTGATGGACGGCGATTCGTCGCGCTTCCCGCCGTTGGTGACGACGGCCGAGCGGCTGATTTTCAGCAAGGGACGCGATTCGCACGATTACAAGTTCAGCTCCGCCGCCCTGGAAGATTACTACCACGTGACCGCGCCGTGGCGGGCGCGCTACGCCGCCTCGAGCATGTTCAACCTCAAGGGGACCGGCGACCGCGATAACAACCTGATCGAGCGCACGCGCGCCTGCGCTGGCAAAGGGGTAAGGCAAACCGAGTCCAACGGGAGGTGGGTACGATTTCACCTGTTATGGGTCCATTCTCCCTGGATCGAGTGGTGCGCGCCGTGGAACTGGTCCGTCAGCGGTTACTGCGAGCGACCGCCGCCCTGGAGACGGCCGGCATCCCTTACGCCGTGGCCGGCGGGAACGCCGTCGCGCTGTGGGTCTCCCGGGTCGATGTCTCCGCGGTTCGCAATACCAGCGACGTCGATCTGCTGGTCCGGCGGTCGGACCTCGAAGCGATCCGGGCGGCGCTGGCCACCGCCGGCTTTGATTATCGCCACGTGGCTGGCATCGATCTGTTCCTGGACGGCCCTGAAGGGAAGGCCCGAGACGGGGTCCACTTGATCTTCGACGGGGAGACCGTCCGACCCGGTGAGCCGCTGCCCAACCCGGCTGTCACGGAGTCCGTGGCGGGCGGCGACTATCGAGTGCTGAGTTTGCGAGCGTTGGTACAGATCAAGTTGACGGCCTATCGGGACAAGGACCGAACGCATTTGCGGGATCTTCTGGAAGTCGGGCTGGTCGATGCGAGTTGGTTACCGCTCTACCCAGTGGAGTTAGCGGATCGGTTGCGCGTCCTGATCGAGACGCCGGGAGGTTAGCCGCAAGCAGCTGGATAGACTGCTTTAGTGCCGAGCAATGGAGATTGTCCGGTTGTTCGGCCAGGAAGGAGTTTCTGCCATGACAGCGATCACTATCCCCCTCTCGGAAGAACGCTTGGCTCAATTGCGCCTGCGGGCGGGGCAAGTAGGGCTGGCCCCCGAAGAATTCTTGCGCCGCCAGGTCGAACAGCTTCTGGACCGGCCCGATGAGCCGTTCTACCAAGCCGCTGCTTATGTCCTGCGGAAGAACGCCGAACTGTATCGGCGGCTGGCATGATCCGCTACCTAACCTTGGAGGAGGTCTTGGAACTGCACCGCCTGGCCTTGGAACAATCCGGGGGCCTGGAGGGAGTTCGGGATCTCGGCGGCGTGGACTCGGCACTTGCCCAGCCGCAAATAACGTTCGGCGGCCAGGAGTTGTATCCGAGTCTGGCCGAGAAGGCGGCGACGATGGGGCTGTCGTTGGTGTGCAACCACCCGTTCCTGGACGGCAATAAGCGCGTCGGGCACGCGGCGATGGAGACGTTCCTGGTACTTAACGGGTGGGAGTTGGCGGCGAGCGTTGACGAGCAGGAACAAGTGATTCTGCGGCTGGCGGCAGGTCGTCTGAAGCGTGATGAGTTTACGGCTTGGGTGCAGTCGCATCTGCAACAGCGGCCGGCGGAACCAAGCGCTACAGCGGACCAGCCGAGCCAATAACGAGAGGAAATACGCACCAGCCCGCTGACGCTGTCGGTTCGCCTACTCCGGTAATTCTAGGCACGCCAGCGTCGCGTCCAGTGCAGGCGCTGGGCACGACCACACCAAAAAGAACATTGCTTGCCGCGCCCAGCGCTGGGCGGGATGAGAGCGGAGGAAGCCGGCGCCCTTGCCGGCCGCCAGGGCGAACTGTGTCACGCGCAGCACCAAGGCGTTGACCTTCGCGCGCAGATGGCTCGCTGCCTGGGCGTCGGCCCCATCGCGGGCCAGGCGGCGCAACTGTCCTTGCAGAACCTCCCAACTTTCGGCGCACGCCGTCGCCCGCGCTCGCCATTCCGTCCGCTTGTCCGCCTCCCGTTCCAGGTAGGCGATGGCCGACTTCGCCAACCCCAGCGCCAGCCCGGACGTCTCCAGCCCGCCGGCGCCGCGCCCTCCCGCCAGGACGCGCTCGGCGGGACCGGCCAGCACCCACTTGCGATCGAGCCGCACGTCGTCGCAGCGGACTTCCGCGGTGAGCGATCCTTGCAGCGCCATCAGTTCCAGCGGCGGGCCGACGCTCAAGCCCGGCGTCTGGCGCGGCACGACCAGCAACATCTGCCGGCCGTCTTCCAGCACGACGCCGGTGATGAAGTGGTCCGCCCGCGACGCCCCCGTCACCCAGGGCATGACGCCATCCAGCCGCACGCCGCCATCGTCGAGCCGGGCGACCAGGACCGGCCGCACGTGCTGACGAGATGTTGTCAGTTGCGCCAGGCCGACCGTGGCGAAGCGCTCGCCGGATGCCAGGGCCGGCAGCAATTCGCGGCACAAGGCCTCGTTGCCGCTGTCGCGCAGCCGCCGGCAGGCAGAGTCGCGCTGGCTGAGCAAGAAGCACGTCGTCAGGCAGGCGCCGGCGAGGCGCTGGTAGCCTTCGAGCAATTCCAGCGGGTCGAGTCCCGAGCCGCCGTACTCGCGCGGGATGATCCAGCCTTGTACGCCGCCGCGGCGCAGGGCGTCCCACGAGGAGGCCGGCCAGGACGCTTCCCCGTCGGCCGTGCCAGCGTGCGCCTGCAAAACGGTCAAGACGTCATCGAGTGTCAGAGCATCCGCACGAGACATGGCGTACTGACTCCACTCATTCCCCCGACGGCGGAGCGCCGACCTCGACCGTGAGCGTCTTCTTCTGGCCGTCGCGTTCGACCTCGATCACCAATTTGTCGCCGGGCTTGTGCGTCTGCAACGCCCGACGCACGGCGCTGACGGACGACGTGTCCACGTCGCCCATCTTGACAACTCGGTCGCCGGGCTGCACGCCGGCGCGGTCGGCCGGGCCGCGCCGCACGACCTCCTTGACGATAGTAGTCTGTCCCTCGAAGTGGACGCCGAGAAAGGGGCTGGCCGCCAGCAATGCATCGAGACGATTGACCTCGTCGGCCGCCCGGACGCCTCTCACCTTTCCGGCGTGCGACCTCGCCAGCAATCGCCACAGTTCCCGCGCCCGGCGAAGGTCGCCGAAACGCTCCTGCGCCTGCGCCTGCGCCGTCAGCGTGTGCCATTCCTCCGCCGCGTTCTGGTCCGTCAATCGCTTCATCCGAACCGGGTCGTCGCGCAGGTCTCGCAGCAGTGCTCGCGCTTGGTCCGCCGCGTCCGTGTCGCTCCAGCGCGTCCGGAGTCCGACGAGCATGGCGGCCCCGCGATAGACGCGATCCGGCTGAAGCATTTCCTTCCGGGCCGTCTCCAGCAGGCGCTCGGCCTGGACGCGATTGGTCCGCACTTCCTCGACCGACGCGGCCAAGCCCGGCCTTTCTTTCACGTCGCGCCGGCGCCGCGGCAGGTCTTCCTCTAGCCATGCATACGCCGCCGCCAGCACCGTCTCCGGCGGCAGGTCGTGCCCCATCTTCGGCACCAACCACAGATGCGAGCGGATGCCCAGCTCGTCCAACAGCGGAGCGCGCAACACCTCGCTCTCGCGCCGGTTGAAGTCCGCTTCGCCCGTCACCAGGGCCACCGACAACCGCTCCTGAACGCGGTGCCGAAGGTAATCGAGAGGATGCAGCGGGTTGCTGCCGCAAATGGCGAGGACGCCGCCGAAGTATTCCGGCAGGGCGAAGGCGATGGTACACGCCAGCCGTCCGCCGCCGGAGAAACCGGCCAGGTACGTCCGATCCGGGTCGATGGCATAACGGCGGCGCACGTCGTCGAACACGTCCAGCACCAGGCGGATGCGCACGCCCGTGGGCGTGTTGTTGCCCGCGCCGTAGGCGGCGCAAAAGAACACGTCCTGGTCCGCGCACAGCTTTCGCCACGAGCGCCAGCCGAGTGGATCGTCGCCGGGCGAAAGGAAGACGATGAGCGGCCAGGTCCGGCCGGCTTTGTAGTCCGGGGGAACGTAGAGCTGATAGCGTTGGCGGGCCGAATCGTAGGAATGCGGCACGCGCGCGGCCCGAGCGCCAAATTCGGCGGCGACGAACGCCCAGTCCATCCGCGTCGCGCGCTTCACGGATACCTCGGGTAGAAAACCGCGCTCGGTCCCGTCGGCCGCCACGGCCGGCGTCAGCGCCGCGGCCAGCCACGCCAGGACGTGTACCGCTCCCCGGCCGTTCATCGTCGCGCCTCCTGTTTACCTCTCTTACTTCATTTACCCCAAACCCCCAAATCACGAAGTCACAACGAAAGGGGTTCCGAAACCCCACTTCCAGATATACCATGAGAGAAGTGAGCGCCCCCCATGCGGAGCGCCGAAGATGGCTCCGTAGGTGGCTCCCGGGCATCGGTTCCTGCGGTACGGGGCGTCGGCATGGATAGTCTACGCGAATTGCTGGAAGCCGTCCGGGAGCGGGACCTGGCTCGGGGCCACTTCCAGGGTTTGCTGCACCTGCTCGTGGGTCGCCGCATTACCCGCGCGGACGGCACGATCGTCTCTTCCGGGATGACCTGGCGCGACCTGGCCACCCTGCTCAAACGCCTGCGCTGGGACGTGGACTGCGTGGACGAGCTGGGACTCCATCCCACCCAGCTGCCGCCGCGCGACCGGCAACGTTTCTGGTACATGGCCATCTCCCGCGGCAGCATCGATTCGCCCGACGCCAGCGCCGCCGCCGACCGCCTCGTTGAACCGCTCCGCAAACTCGGCTTCGTCGTCGGCCCCGCGCCCAGCACCAAACAGTAGTTCTGAGTTCTGAGTTCTGAGTTCAAGAAGCCGGTATCCGCTCGCCGAGATCCCTCCTCCCTGGCTATTGCTCTTCACTCAGAACTCAGAACTCAGAACTCAGAACTATTGACCGTATCTCCCTCGCCTCCTATCATCACGAAATCAGCGAGGGCCAACGGGTTGAGCACGGTTCGACCGTGGGCTGGCAGTGGAGACACCAGCTATGAAGGCGGAACATCGCAAGGAATTGATGACCAATTCGCTCGCTCATCGACTGGGCGAGGCGTTTCAGGGCATGAAGGAAGGACCGTCGCGCGGCACCATCCTCGCCCTGGTCGCCGTCGGCCTGATCGTGATCCTGGTCCTCACCTGGCGTTATTTTTCCAGCAGCGCCGAGGAGTCCGAGTCGGCGCGCTGGCTGAAGTGGGACAGCCTTTCGTCGCCGGAGCAGTTGAAGAGCTTCGCCGAGGACCGCGATGTACAGGGGCACATGCCCGGCCGGCTCGCTCGCCTGGAGGAAGCCCGCCGCTCTCTGCACGACGGTCTGCGCGACGTCGGTCCCTCCGGCACGCGCAAGCAAGGGATCGAGAACATCAAGAGGGCCGCGGAGCTGTACGATAAGCTCGTGGACGAGTGCGGCGACAAGCCGGTGCTGCACCAGCAGGTGCTGATGGGCGCGGCCAAGGCCCACGAAAGCCTCGGCGAATACGACCAGGCCCGTAAGTATTACCAGCAGCTCTCCCAGAAGTACGCCCGCTCGCACCTGGGCAAAGAGGCCGACGAGCAGCTCGAAGCGCCTGGACGCCGGAGAGGAGAACGGCGACCTGAAAGCGCTCCGCGAGGAGTACGCTTCCCGAGCGACCACGCCCTAGTCCTTTATCTCCGCTCGCTGACGCTCGCGGCTCTAACGATGGACACCTCGATCCCGACTCCCGCCGACGACCGCGTGGTCGAGTTGGTCGCCAAGTGCCGCGACAATCTTCGCCTGGACCAGTATTTGACCGGCCTGTTCTCCGACTTCAGCCGGTCGGTCGTGCAGCGCGTCATCGATGCCGGCGGCGTGCGGGTCAACGGCAAACCGTCCAAGGCCAGCTACCGCGTGCGTCACGGCGACCACATCCGCATCGAGAAACCGGAGCCGACCCACCCGACGCCCATCCCCGAAGACATCCCGCTCGACATCCTCTATGAGGACGAGTATCTCGCGGCCGTCAACAAGCCGGCCGACATGGTCGTTCACCCCGCCAAGGGCCATTGGTCCGGCACGCTGGTCAACGCCCTGCGCTTCCACTTCGGACAACTCAGCGAGGTCAACGGCGATTACCGCGCCGGCATCGTCCACCGCCTCGACCGCGATACCAGCGGCGTCATCCTCATCGCCAAGGAGGAGCAGACGCACCGCGACCTCAGCCTGATGTTCGAGCAGCGCAAGATTTTCAAGGAATACGTGGCCCTGACGGCCGGCGTGCTCGACCGCGACAGCGATTACATCGAGGGCCGCATCGCCCACCATCCGCACGACCGCGTCAAGATGACGGTTAGCGACGACGAGGACGACGACGGCAAGGACGCCGTGAGTTATTATGAAGTGATCGAGCGTTTCCGCGGCTTCAGCTATTGCCGCATCCAGCCGCGCACCGGACGGACGCACCAGATCCGCGTTCACCTGGCGAGCATCGGCTGTCCGGTGCTGGCCGATAAGATTTACAGCGGCCGCGATCGTCTGCACCTGTCCGACCTCGTGCCCGGTCTGGAGAGCGCGCGGGAGGAATTGTTGCTGGAGCGTCAGGCGCTGCATGCGTATCGTCTGCGTCTGCATCATCCGCGGCGGCGAACGATCCTGGAGTTGGAGGCACCGCTGCCGCCGGAGTTTCAACGGACCCTGGCCGCTTTGCGTCAGTATCGTACGCGCGGCTAAGAGATACAGCGAGGAGTTTGATAATGGATCGAGGATTGGACTGCCGGAGATGGCTCAGGTTCGCGCTGGCCGCTTGGGTATCGATCGCCCTGGTCGTTGGATGTCAGAAGGACCGGGGCACTCCCGCTGCGATGCAGCTGAGCAAACGGTATCAAGCGTTGAAGAATGCCGGCGATTCAGCGGCCGACGCGCTGCTCGTCCCGATGCCGACGGTGCCGGCGAAGCCCGTCTCGCCGGAGGAAGCCGAGCGTATCCAGACGGAATGCTTTCTGCACCAGGACATCCGCATCCTGTCCATCCGGGCCGACTCGCCGCATCGCCTCGTCCTGACCACCAAAGGCAACGTCTCCGCCCCGACGCTCCAGGTCCAGACCGCCAAGGGCGTCGATCGCGTGCAGCGCACGATGGCGAATCCCGATCTGATTGTCGAGGTCCGCGGCGGCCGAATCCACGGTGTCCGGGCCGAGATGCACTCGGGACGATGACGCCGCTTGCGGCTTAGCGTTCTGCCGGCGCTAAGCCGCAAGCGGCTCGAAGCCCCTCACTTGCCGACGACGATCTTCGAGCGCTGCCGCGCTTCACCGATGATGCTGTCGTGCAAGCGCGTGCAATAGTGCTCCTTGACCATCTCCTTGACGTTGTCAAAGGTCACGTCGCGGCCGGGCTTGCGATCCGTCACCAGGATGAGGTGATAGCCGAACGGCGTCTTGACCGGCTCGGACATCTCGAACGGCTTCAGGGCGAACGCGGCGCGCGCGAACGGCTCGACCATGAAGCCGACGCCCTGGAACCAATCGACGTCGCCGCCCTTCTCCTTGGTGGGACACGCCGATTTCTCCTTGGCCTGGGCGGCAAACGCCTCGTCGATCAGCGCCTGCCGCTTCTTCTCGCGCGTCAGGTTGTCCGTGTCCGCCGGCAGTTTGGCCAACCCCTCGGCCGCCTGCTTTTCGATCTGCTGCTTGATGGCCAGCAGCTGGGCCACGACCTGCTCGCCGGCCTTGGGATCGTCGCCGGCCGGCGCGATCAGGATGTGACGGGCGCGCACCTGGCTGCCGTCAAATAGATACTTTTGCGAGTCGAAGAGTTCCTTGAGCACCTTGTCGGTCGGCGCGCTCCTCGGCGAACTTGCTCCAGCGCATCTCCGCGGCGATCTGCTCGTTCAGCTCGGCCTCGGTCAGCCGCAGTTCCGCCAGCATCTTGGCGAAGTCCTGGTTGCGCTTCTGCAACTCGGCCTTCATTTCCGCGACGGACTTCTCGACCTCCTTGGGATCGACGGCGACGTGCAGTTGCAACAGGTACTGGTCGAGGAGGGCCAAGTCGATCAGGTAATGGAGGACTTGCGGCCGGGCCTCGGTGTGCTTCTGGGGCGGCACGCGGTGCAGTCCGCGCTGCACGGCGGATTCGAGGATGGGCTGTCCGTTGACGGTGGCGGCGACGGCATTGGGGGCCGCGGCCGGAGCGGTCGGCGCCGGCGGCGGGGCCGACGGGGCTGGCGGGGGTGTCTGGGCCAGCGCCGGCAAGCACGACAGCGTCAAACCAAGGACCGCCCAGCCGGGGCGTTGCATGGCACGCATGTTTTTCTCCTCGACGAAAGTGTAGGCGACTCGCTCCGCGAGTCGATCCGCACTCGCGGAGCGAGTGCATCCCAAGGCGGCGGATTGTAGCGACCCGCCCTCCAGCGCCGAGACGAAAAAAACAGCCGCCGGACCCTCTCGTGGAGGGCCCGGCGGCCGACGGAAGACGGAGGAACGCCGACGTTACGGATAGAGGTAGTTGTAGCGTACGACCGCTGGGGCCGGCGCGTAGTAATTGCTGACCCTGCGGAGACGGCCGAAGGGGCCGTAGCGATAGGTCGTCACGGCCGCCGCCGGGGCGTAGTAGGAAGCGTAGACCGGCGCGGGGGCGGCGTAGTACGAAGTCACCACGGGGGCCGGCGCGTAATACGACGTCACCACCGGGGCGGGCGCGGCATAGTAGGACGTAACGGCAGGCGGCGGCGCGTAGTACGTCGTCACCGGGACAGGTTGATAACAGACCGCCTGAGCGTGGACCGCGCCGGCGCTCGCCGAGAGCAGGACCAGCGCCGCGACCATTGCGGCCAGCCATCGAGACTTGCGTACCATGGCTCCTTCTCCTGTTGCAAGGGTCCGCGCCGGGTCTTCCGTAACTATACGCAGTTCGATACGTCCGGGGTAGTCCTCACGACCGGATCGTTCCTTTCCTCCGTCTCCGCACCATCCCCTCCTCGGCTCCTTGTCGGTCTGCCTACAATAAGGTAGCGGCCCAGCTCATCGATCCTCCTCGAAACGGACAGATTCCCCATGACGTTCTGGCAGCATTTCCTCAGCAACAGCGGCGGTCCCGTGGAGGGCCATCCTCCGCCCGAACCGGACCCGCGCGAACTCGAAGCGCTCGACGCCTATTCCAACGTGGTGGTGCGCGTGGCCGAGATGCTGCGCCCCGCCGTGGTCAACCTGCGCAGCGGCCGCGGCCGCCGCGAGGGTTCCGGCTCCGGCATCCTGTTCACGCCGGACGGCTTTCTGCTGACCAATCATCACGTCGTCCAGGGCAGCGAGCGCGTGCGCGTGCGGCTGGGCGATGGCCGCGAGATCGGCGGCCGCGTCGTCGGCGCCGACCCGTGGACCGACCTGGCCGTGGTGCAGGCCGAGGAGAGCAATCTGCCGCACGCGCGTACTCGGCGATTCGTCGCGCCTGCGCGTCGGCCAGCTGGTCGTCGCCATCGGCAGCCCGCTCGGCTTCGAGTCCACCGTGACGGCCGGCGTCATCAGCGCCCTGGGCCGAACGCTGCGCAGCATCACCGGACACCTGGTCGATAACGTGATCCAGACCGATGCCGCCCTCAACCCCGGCAACAGCGGCGGCCCGCTGGTCGATAGCCGCGGCCAGGTCATCGGCATCAACACCGCCATCATCCGGCCGGCCCAGGGGATATGCTTCGCCATCCCGATCAACATGGCCAAGCACATCCTGCCGCAGCTGCTGCAAGCATGGCCGGGTGGTGCGCGGCTATCTCGGTCTGCACGCTCGCAACGTGCCGCTCCCGCGCGGCCTGGCGGCTCGCTTCGAGTTGACACAGACAGGGGCGGTGGAAGTGATGGGCATCGAGCCGGGCGGCCCGGCCGACCAGGCCGGCATTCTGGAGGAGGACCTCCTCGTCTCCCTGGGCGAGCAGCCGACGACCAGCGTGGACGACCTGCACAAGCTGCTGACCCAGCTGCCGATCGACGTGCCGGCGCCGGTCACGCTGCTGCGCCGCGATCGCCGATTGACCCGGCTCGTGTTGCCGACGGATTACCCCTCTTTCGGAGCCTGAAGCGTAAGCGAAGAGATTGCTTCGCTTACGCTTCAGGCTCGGAGAAATGGGCCGACCAGACGCCGTACAGTTGTGCCAGCTGCGCGGGACGGAGGTCGATTCCCAAATAGGGCGTGAAATCCGCTTCTTTTCGGCCGATCTCGAAGTCGGCGACGTAGCGCTCGATGGCTCGGCGCGGGCAATTCGTCCGCCGCTGGATGTCGTCGAAGCTGTCTCCGCGCACGTGCAGGGCCAGCACGACGTGGAGCTTGCCCTTCTTCGTCCGCCGCGGCTCACTCAGGTAACGGTATGGCCGCATGACGAAGCGCGTGGACTCGGTTGGCGATCCGCCTTTCTTCAGCAGCAGCCCTACCCGCGCCGAGCGGACCAGCGGTCGATCTTCGATCGTGTCCATTTGCCGTAACAGGAGGGGATTGCTCTCATCCCAGGCGAGGCGGCCGGCGATGGCCCGGTCCAGTGCGGAGACACTTGCGGCCCCTGTCGCGTCGAGCAGGTGATCGACGCACAGCGACGGCCCATCAATCAGCGTCCCTTCCGGCGTCTCCAGGCCGCGAAAGAGGATGCCGCCGGAGGTGGTACGGTCGCCGAAGGTCAGGTCCAGTCCCTTGAAACTGCCGCCGCGAAACGTCCCGCGCGTGCGGTGGAAGTACCAGTGACCGATGTGGAACTGGATCGGGTCGCGGTGCGTGAAGGGATCGGGGTGCGTCTGCGACCAGTAGTAAAACTCGATCTCGACAAGGCGATGGGCCTGCCGGCCGACCACCAGGCGCGAGCCGTTGAGGAGCCGCTGCGCGATGCGAGTGAACCAATTATCGAGGGTTTCCGGCGTGCTCCGAGGATCGGATTGGCGCAGCAGCGTGAGCCAGTCGGACATGCAGCGTCTCACTTTGCCGGCGCGAGTTCCCCCGACTTGAGTTTCTTCAGTAGCGGCTTGACGACCTCGGCCGGGATGGCGTAGGTCTCGGTACGGCCGGCCCGCGCGATGTTGATGCCGATGACCTTGCCGTCGAGATCCACGAGCGGCCCGCCACAGTCGGAAGGACGCAGGACCGTATCGTGCTGCAGGATTTCGGGAAAGCCGGTGCGGCGGTCGCTGAGCTTGCCGCCCATCTGGTTCTGAAAATCGGAGCGATCCATCGGCCGCCTGTCGAGCTTCGGTTTCAGCTCCAGCTCCTCCTCATCGCGCTTGACGCGCACGGTAATCACTTGCTTGGGGCGCGTCTTGGCCAGGGCCTTGAACAGCGCATCGGGGTCGGCGATGGGCTTGTCGGAGACGGCGACAATGATGTCGTCGGCCTCGAAGCCGGCCTTGGCGGCGGCGCTCTTGGGAATCACCTCGGCGACCTTGACGCCGTTCTTGACCGGGGCGACGCGAATGCCGAGAAAGCCGCCGCTACTGCTGCGCCGGCTCAGTTCCATGCCGCTGATCTTTCGGGCCGCCACGCTGAGGACGCCGACCGCCACGGGGACGTCGCTGACGCCCGGCGTCGCCAGCCAATTGCCGACCGCCTCGTGGGTGCTGTCGCGCCACACGACCGGCGGCAAATCCGTGACGTCGATCTTGAGCATGGCCAGGTCATAAGGTTCCGATAGGCCGACAAGGCGAGCCGACCGTTCGCGGCCGTCGCGCAGCCGGCATACGATGTCGCCTTTCAGTTCGCTGGCCTTGGTCACAATCCAGCCGTCCGCGCCGACGACGGCGCCGAGGGCCGCGTCCTGGTTATCGCAGCGGAAGCGAACCGTGCTGCGCGAGGGTCCGGCGACCGAGGCGCGGAAGGCGGCCAGAAACTCCGGACTGGTGTTGAGGGCAACGTCGCTGCTGTCGCGGTCGCGCCGGCCGCGCTGAGCGTAGGCCGGCGCCGGCCCGCACAAACTCACGCCGAGGACGAGGATCGCAAGCGCCTGAATCATCAGGCGAACACCAGGTTTTCGCAGATGGATCATGGTTGAGGAACTCCGCGTGACACTCCTCGCTTGCCCTCATCAGGTCAGGCAGTGCGTTTGCCGACGACCACCTTGAGGTTGAGGACTTCTTTGCCGCGCCGCACTTCCAGGGGCACTTCGTCGCCCGGCTTGTGCTTGCGTATCAGCGTGAGCAGGTCTTCCAGGTCGGCGACCTTCTTCTTGTCGAAGCGGACCACGACGTCGTCGGGCCGAAGTCCGGCCTTGGCCGCGGGCGAGTCTTTTTCGACCTCGGCGATGCGGCACTCCTTGGCGTCGGCGTTGAGGACGACGCCGATGTACGGCTCATTGCTGCGGCCGCCCCACACCTCGCCCTTGACGAGCCGGTCCCAGGTATCGCGGTAGGTGTCCGCCGGGACGTGGATGTTGAAGGTGATGCCCTCGCCGATGCGGCTGTGGATGCCGATGACCTTGCCGTCCAGGTCGAACAGCGGCCCGCCCGAGTCGCCGCCGACCAGCGGACAACTGGTGCGGATCATGCGGCCGCTGCGGTACAGCACCCGGCCCAGACGCACGACAGGCGTCCGGCCCGGCTTGTATCCGTCCGGGTGGCCCAGGGCGATGCACCACTGTCCCTTCTTGATCTTCGCCGAGTCTCCCATCTCGATGAACGGCCATTCGCCCTTGTCGGTGATCCGGATCATGCCGCTATCGATGCCCTGGTTGGAGCCGAGCGTTTTGCCCTTGAGTCTGCGGCCGTCGGACAGGATCACCGTCACGGTGCGATCCGCTTCGCCGCTGATGTGCCCGGCCGTCAGGATGAGGCCGTCCTCGCTGACAAGGACGCCGCTGCCGGCGGCGTTGCCGATGCGGATGGCGACCGTGCAGGGCAGCGCCTTGGCCACCACTTTTTTGACCTGGTCCTGGATGACGCGCAGATCCTGGACCGTCTGCGGCACCGGTTTGTCCAGGGCCGGCGGCGCCTCGGCGCGTACCGGCGTCAGGACGGTCAGGCCGAGCAGCGACGAAAGGAAGAGGTACGTTCGCGGGAGCATGGTTCGGCGAGGATTCATCATGGGTGTCACTCGAAATCATCCAGACGCTCTGACGATCCATTGTAGAGCGAACCGAGGGACGAGGTCCACCCTACAATTCCAGTGTAATCCAACGAGGCAAGGCGCTCAAAAGAAAATCGCCCCTGTTCTGACGATCCGCGCGACAGGGCAACGATCGCTGTTCCGAAGATCGGCAATCGGAATAGCGCGGAGGCGCGGAAGGGTGCAGGGGTGTAGCGGCAGCCCAATCGGCGACCGGTGGAAATTTCGCTTGATAGAGAATCGTCATGAGCTTGAGATAGCGGTGTTCGGGCGAGCCAGCGCGATCGAAGAACGAGTTCGGTCCCCGACTCTTGGCTGGGTCGGATTTGGTGACTGCGACCTTCGCCGGGAGTAGGGCGGTCGTCCTCTTACCGGCTCCTGTATGGAAGGATACAGCGTGTGGACGAGAGCTTACCGCTCCATGTCGCCACCCATCCGATAGAATACGTTTACAAGCACTTGGAGAAACATCACGGGATTCCGGCCCACGTAGCGAGCAATCGGTTACACAAAATCAAGGACCAGAACGGACTACCTGCGAACTTCAACCTGCTTTTCCACCGAACAGGAAATATCTACCGTGCGGATGACAGAACTTATCTCGGCAGCTTGACGCTCGGCGGAAAGACAGAAGGAGAAGGGTGATGACTGAGGTGTTAAAACCCAACAAAAAATATGGCCATGTTTACGCGATTATTCGTTACGAGACGGACGCGGCGCAGGCGACGCCGATCGATCTTCGCGTCACCGTGAAGAAGATTGTTACAGACCCGCACTATGCGGAGAAGGAAGTACAACGCCTTAACGACCTAAACAAAGAAAAAGGATCCTATTACTTCTTGCAAGTTACCCGGTTTGAAGATGCACCTGTTCCATTCCAAGCTGTCCCACCGATTATGAGCAGTGACCGTGGAGATGCCGACGTCCAAGGTGTCGGAGCCGAACCGGGCGCGGCAGCAGACCGGCCACGCGAATAGCGCCCGTGCCTGCCATGCTGTTTTCTCCCACGTGAGCCGGCTGCTCCATTGCGTCGTTCGGCAGATCGATGGCGCGTCGAGAACGACTCGGCGCTGCGTAAGGGAAGGGACAGGTGATGAGAACAAGCGCGCTGGAGCGGCGGTTTTTTCTGGTGGTTACATCGGTCGTCGCCGCACTGTGCCTCAACCGCCCGGTGTCGGGACGGCCGTTGGAATGGACATCCGCCACACCGGAAAGCCAGGGAATGGCGAAGGAGAAGCTCGACGCCCTCAAGGACGAATTGGCGAAGCGCAAGACCCACGCCTTCCTGGTCGTCCGCAACGACAAGATCGTCTACGAGTGGTACGCGGCCGGGTACGGTGCGAACAAGAAACATGGGGCCGCGTCCCTGTCCAAGGCGACGGTTGCCGGCCTGGCACTGGCGCTGCTTTTGAGCGACCGCAAACTCCAGCTCGATACGCCGGTCGCCGAGTTGGTGCCGGCCTGGAACGATGACCCCCGTAAACGCAAGGTCACGCTGCGCCATCTTGGCACGCACACGTCCGGACTGGCCGACGCCGAACAAGGCCGCCTGCCCCACGACAAACTCCCCGGCTGGAAAGGCGACTTTTGGAAACGACTTGACCCACCCAACGATCCTTTCACCCTCGCGCGGGACAAAGCACCGGTCCTGTTCGAGCCGGGGACGAAGTTGCAGTACAGCAATCCCGGAATCGCCATGCTAGGCTATGCCGTTACCGCGGCCTTGAAGGACGCGCCGCACAAGGACATCCGCACTCTGCTCCGCGACCGCGTGATGCGGCCGATCGGCGTGGCCGACAGCGAATGGTCGATCGGCTATGGCCAGACGTTCCGGGTCGATGGCTTGCCCCTGGTCGCGGGCTGGGGCGGTGGAAGTTATACCGCTCGGGCCTCGGCCCGCATCGGCCGACTCTTGCTCCGCGAAGGCGACTGGAACGGTCAACGCATCCTCGGCAAGAAGGCGGTAGGCCAGGTAACGGGCGACGCCGGCCTGCCCGGCCATTGTGGCATGGGCTTCTGGACCAACGCCGATGGTCGTTATTCCCGTTTGCCCAGGGATACCTACTACGGCGCCGGGGCCGGCGATCAGCTCTTGATCGTGGTTCCCAGCCGGAACTTGATCGTGGTTCGCAACGGCGAAACGCTCGCCCCCGAACCGAAGAACGCCAAGGACGTGTTTGAAGCCTTTCACGATCCGCGCGTGAAGGTCCTCTTTGAGCCGCTTTTGGACGCGATCACCGACCGCCCCAAGCAATCCCGTACCGCTCCCTACCCGTCCAGCAAGGTGATCGCGGGCATCGACTGGGCGCCAAAGGAAGCAATCATCCGCAAAGCCAGGGGCAGCGACAACTGGCCGCTCACCTGGGCGGAGGACGATCACCAGTACACGGCCTATGGCGACGGCCGGGGTTTCGAACCGTTTGTGCCGAAGAAGCTGGGACTGGGATTCGCTCGGATCGAGGGCGACCCGCCCGGCTTCCAGGGCGTCAACATCCCTTCTTCCAGCGGCGAACAGTTCGGCGATGGGGCCGCGTCGAGGAAGGCCAGCGGCCTTCTCTGCGTCGAGGGCGTGCTGTACCTGTGGACGCGCAACGCCGGCAACGCGCAGCTGGCCTGGTCGAAGGACCACGGTCGGACGTGGCAATGGGCCTCCTGGAAGTTCACGACAAGCTTCGGCTGCCCGACGTTTCTGAACTTCGGCAAAAACTACACGGGTGCCCGCGACGAGTTCGTCTACGTCTACTCGCACGACGCCGACAGCGCGTACAAGCCGGCCGACCGCATGGTCCTGGCCCGCGTCCCCAGGCGAAACATCACGCAGCGCAATGCCTACGAGTTTTTCCGAGGTCTGGACGCCGAGGGACGGCCGCTCTGGTCGAAAGCACTTGCCGATCGCGCCGCCGTCTTCACGGACAAAGGAAGGTGTTACCGCTCCGGCATCACCTACAACGCCGGCCTTCAACGCTACCTGTGGGTGCAGATCCTTCCGGGAACGGAAGGCCGGAAGGCCGACACCCGCTTCGAGGGCGGTTTCGCCATCTATGATGCCCCGGAGCCGTGGGGAACGTGGACGACGGTTTACTTCACCGAGAAATGGGACGTCGGTCCGGGCGAAACGGCCAGCTTCCCAACCAAGTGGATGAGCACCGACGGCAAGACCGTTCATCTGGTGTTTTCGGGGGACGATTCCTTTGCCGTCCGCGAAGCGCGCCTGACGGTTGCCGGTACGAAGTAATCGCCGCCCAGCTTGGCATTGACGATGACGTGTCCGGAGTACCGCCCGGGAGAGCGGAAACAAGTTGCCTCATCGGAGCGGCAGGTAACGTACTTGACCTTCCCACTCCCCGTCCAAGCTGCACTCGGCCAGCAGCACGATCTCCTCGATGGCAACCCCGATCGGCACGTGTCGCCCGACCTCGAAGACGCCCGGCATCGGCTTTCCCTCCCGCACGCGGTCATACGCATAACGAGTCATCGTCGCCACGTCATGCGTCAGCAAGACGCGGCCTGACTGTGCCGCCCACTCCAGAATGGTTGGGTCATCGGCCGACAATAGCCCCGCGTCTTGCACACGTGCAATGTCCACAGCCGGATCTCGGCGGTGGACGCCCCGTACGATGTCGTTGTTGAAGTTCTCATCCGCAGCGAGTCGGAGCATTGTCGCTCATCCTTGACGCCGCCGGGAAAGAAGGCGGTCGCGGATTCCGGTAGGGTTAAAGCGAACCTCGTTCTCCCGCCGGACGTCGTCGGCGAAGTGCCGACGGCCGCGCAAGTACGCTTCGACTTCTTCGCGGTGATTGAGAACGTAGCCAATGACCGAATAGACCTGGGCCAATTGTAGAGAGGGATACTGTTCAACGATTCCCTCCGGCGTCATCCCCTCCTGGAAGGCCGCGACCACCGTATCAAGGGTCACGCGGGTGGAACCGATGCGTACCACGCCATCGGCATCACTCGCCAGCGGTGCAGGCTCGGGGATCACCAACAGCGACATGCGATCACCTCCTCCAGCCGTTTCCCCTGCGTCCATCCTCTTTCTTTCAGTGTACGCCGGTGGCGACCAGCGCTCAAACGGCAGTTCGTTCGCATGGACGTCCGAGCGTCATTCGTAGGCGATGGCCTCAGCGATACGTAGGCGCGTGGCATGATACGCCGGCCACAGACCGACGAGCGTGGCCAGCACCACGGACAGACCTAGGACGACGGCGGCCGGCTTCCACGGCACCAGCATGGGGAAGACGAAGCCAGCCTCGTCGAACAGGAGCAAGCGGATCGTGTACCACTCGATGAACAGGCCGATCAGGAAACCGAGGATCGCTCCGAAGAAACCCATCAGGGCCGCCTCCGCCAGGACGGTGCCGAGCACCTGGCCGCGCGACGCACCCACGGCCCGCAGCAGTCCCAACTCGCGCCGGCGCTGCAACACCGAGATGAACAGGGCGCTGACCACGCCCAGCAGCGTCACCAGGCCGACGATGAAAAACTGAGCGTAGCCCAGCAGATAGACGCGATCGATGCCTTCCTCGATGCTCTTGTGCATCTGGGCCCGTGTCGCCGCGTACAGCGCTTCCTGCTGGCCCCACTTCGCCTGGACCTGCTCGCGCACGGCTTCCGCATCGGCGCCCGGCTTCAAATAGACGTCCCAGATGTCCACCAGATTGTCACCGTAGACGCGGCGAAACCAGGCGCGATCGACAAGGATGGTGCCGCGGTTCCAGGTGTAATCAACGATGACGCCAATCACTTCCAGCGTAAGGGGGCCATCCCGTCCGCGCACGGTGATCTGATCCCCCGGATGGACGTTATACAGAGCGGCGAAGTTTTCCGACACCAGCGCCCTGCCGCCTTCGCGCAGGCTCGGATAATTGTGAGCCAGCGTTTGCCGAGTGCGTGGGTGGTCCTCCGCGAAAGCGTCGGTATCGAACGCCAGCATGAAAACGAGACGTTCGCGGAAATCGAGGATGTGAAAACGGATGCCGACCGCCGCCTCGATTTCCGGCAGGGACATCAGTTTGTCGCGTAGATGGGCATCCATTGGCTGCGTCAGGCTGGCCGAATCGATCGAGCCGCCGCAGGTGACGAACAGGTCGGCGGCGATCTTGTCATCGACCCAGGTGTAGACGGTCTCCTTGGTGCTGTGGATGAAGCCGGCCAGACCGAAGACGAGTCCGGCCGTGGCCGCCAGGGCGGCGATGACGATGCCGGTTCGTCCAGGACTGCGCACGAGGTTGTCGGCGGCGAGCCGGCTCTCCAGCCCGAGGTACGCGCGCACGACCGGCCGCAACAGGCGACCCATCAGCTCGGTCGCCAGGGGGACCAGGACCAGCCCGCTCACAAACAGCAGGACGGCCCCGGCGAAGACGCCGACGCGGCGCGGCAGATGTTCGCGTCCCATGACCGAGGCGGCGCCGGCCAGCAACAACAAGGCGATGGCGGACAGGTGCAGGACACGATGACGAAAGCGGCTACTCCGCGGTACGCGGCGGACAGCGTCGGCCGGCTCCTCCGAGGCGGCTTGCAAGGCCGGCACCAGCGCCGCCAGCATCGCCGTGCCGACGCCGGACACCAACGCGATCAGCATCAGCGAGGGCGACAGTTGCAGCGAGGCGCCCCCCATCGGCACGAACACGTCGCTGAGGAAGCCCAGCAGCGGACGCAGCGTCAACCAGCCCAACCCCCAGCCCAGCGGCAGACCGAGCGCCGAACCGACCAGCCCCAGCAGGGCGGCCTCACCCAGGAATAGGCCGGCCACCTGGCTGCGCGTCGCCCCCACCGAGCGCAGGATGCCGATGTCGTGCCGACGCTCGGCCACGCTGACCGATAGCACGTTGTAGACGAGGAACAACCCGACCACCAGCGCGATGGCCCCGCCGATGTCGAAGCCCAGTTCCAGCCCGCCCGTCACATCGCGTACCGCTTCGTAGTTCGACTCCAGAGTGCGTACCTCGGCCCGGTCGCCGACGTACTCTTTCAGCCGCTGCCGCACCTGCTGCCGATCCGCTCCCGGCTCGACGAGAATGTTGATCTGGCTGACGTTCTCGCGCCGCTGGGGAAAGATCAAGGCGGCGGCGTCGCCGAGGTCCATGACGACGAAATTGCCCTCTCTCAGTGCCGCCACGTTCCGGAAATGGACCGTGCCCAGCAAGCGGAAGCTGCTCCGCTTGCTGGCGGCTAACGCCTGAAATTCCTTGCCGTCGTTAGGGAGTTTGTCTTCAAGATCTCGCCCGAGCTTCTCGCCGACCAGCACCGGCGTGCGTCCGCGTAGACGCTCGCCCATCAGCCACAACAAACCGGCCGGCTCGAACGGATTGTGGAGCCAGTGAATTTCGGCGCCCCAGGGGTTGTCCGCCTGGGACTGGGCGTTCGGCAGATCGTGGGCTGCGGACCAGTCGAGTCCGAACAGCCACACGGATCGGCCCTTCTTATCGAGCTGCGGCAGGGTGATGCGGCCGAGGATGATCGGCTGGGCGTCGCGCAGACCGGGAATGTCGGCCTTTTTCAGCTCACCGGCCAACGGACGCGGTACGCCGGTCTGGGCGTTCATGACGACTAGGTCGGCGACCTTGGCCATAGGATTGACGGCCTCGGGCCCTTCCTGGTGAATACTCTGATTGAGCAGGCGCGTGGCTACCAGCGTGGTCACGCCCAGCGAGATGCTGAGGACGATCAGCACCGCCCGCGTCGGATGCAGGCGCAAATAACCAACGCTCAGGCTGCGGTGAAGTGCCAGCATGTCGAGGCCCGTGTCATCGAGGATGGAAGGTCGAGGAGGACATCGGCGTGAAACTCTCGGGGGAGGCCGGCTGTCCGTTGCGCGACAGGTCGTCGATGCCCGCGAGGAGGCCATCGCGGATGTGCACCAGGCGGTCGCCGTAGGCGGCGGCCTGCGGATCGTGCGTCACCATGACGACGCTGCGCCGTCCCGATTCCGGCAGACTGCGCAGCAGGTTCAGGATGTCGCGGCTGTTGGCCGAATCGAGGTTGCCGGTCGGCTCATCGCACAGCACGGCGTCCGGCTCCATGACCAGGGCGCGAGCGACGGCCACGCGCTGCATTTCGCCGCCGGACATCTCCTCCGGGTGGTGTTCGCCGCGGTGTCCCAGGCCGACGCGCTCCAGGGCGGCGACCGCCAAGATCAAGGCGCGGCCCCGCGGCTGGCCTTCGAGAAACAGCGGCAGGGCCACGTTCTCCGCCGCCGTCAACGTCGGCAGCAGGTTGAAGAATTGAAAGACGAAACCGATCTTCGTCCGCCGAAATTTGGACCGTTCTCGATCCGACATCGTGTGCAGATCGCGTCCCTGGAATAGCGCTCGACCCGTCGTCGGCGTATCGAGGGCGCCCAGCAGGTGCATCAAGGTGGACTTGCCGGAGCCACTGGGTCCCATGATCGACACGAACTCGCCGGCGGCGATGGTCAGGCTCACGCCGCGCACGGCGTGGACTGGCGTTCGTCCGGTATTGTAGACTTTCGTGACCTCGACCAGTTCCATCATGAGGAAGGCTCCGACTATCAGGTGCCGCGCTGTCGGCCGGCGCGCTCGAACAATCGTTGCAAGGGGAGGACGAAACCGGGCAGCACGTCGCCGCCTTCCAGAGAGCCGTCGGGGCCGATCTCCTGGAACGTATCGGGGCTGGTGTACGCGCGGGCGGACTGCGTCTTCGGGTAGATTTCCCAGACCAAGCGTGCGCCGCCCTGGAAATACTCGCCGCGCTTGCCCTCCATTTCGCGGCGGGTATTGCTGGTGCTGAGCACCTCGACAGCCAGATCGGGGACCAGATCCGCAATCGGCTCGGCAGGCAGTTCGCGGTCGGGTAGCCGCTCCCAGGAAACGAAGGAGACATCGGGCAGGCGCACTCGGCCCGGCACGATCCGCAGCATGGCATCGCCGGGATAGCAGATGCCTCGATCGTGTTCTTCCAGGTAATCCTCGATGAAGTGAAAAATCAGGCCGCCAAGACGAGCTTCATACTGTCCCACGGCTTTCTCCACCAGAGTGCCATCGACCAGTTCGCACAGCCGTTTGCGCGGCGCTGCTTCCGCCGCGATCACGTCTTGCTCCGTGGCGGTGCCGGGATAGGGTTTCATACGAACCCGCTGCGGCGGAATGTCGCCCAGCCGTTCGAGCAAGTCGGCCACCGTTTCCAAATTAGCGATGGCAGGGTCCATCGTGACGCTGGAAGACGTTAGGGTTGGAGGCACGTGCGATTCCTTTTACTGATGCAGTTTCTTGTAACGTATCCGATGCGGCTGATCGGCTTCCTGTCCCAATCTCTGTTTGCGCTGCGCCTCGTAGGTCTGGTAATTGCCCTCGCACCACACCGTCTTGCTGTCGCCCTCGAAGGCGAGGATGTGCGTGGCGATGCGGTCCAGAAACCAGCGGTCGTGGCTGATGACCACGGCGCAGCCGCCGAAATTCAACAGGGCTTCCTCCAGCGCCCGCAGCGTGTCCACGTCGAGGTCATTCGTCGGCTCGTCGAGCAGCAGCAAGTTGCCGCCGCGGCGCAGGAGCTTGGCCAGGTGGACGCGATTGCGCTCACCGCCGGACAGCTCGCCGACCTTGCGCTGCTGGTCCGGTCCCTTGAAATTGAAACGCGAGACGTAGCCGCGCGAGGCCACGCGGCGTTTGCCGAGCACCAGGTGATCGACGCCGCCGGTGATCTCCTCGAAGACGGTCTTGCTGTTGTCGAGCAAATCGCGGTTCTGATCGACATAAGCGTGTACCACCGTGTCGCCGACGCGGAGCGTGCCGCCGTCCGGCTTCTCCTGGCCGACAATCATGCGGAACAGCGTCGTTTTGCCGGCGCCGTTGGGTCCGATGACGCCGACGATACCGCCGCGCGGCAGGTCGAAGTTCATGTCCTCCATGAGCAGGTTGTCGCCGTAGCCCTTGCACACGTTCTCGGCTCGCACAACCACGTCGCCCAGGTGCGGACCCGGCGGGACTTGCAGGACCAGTTCGTCCTCGCGCTCCTCGTATTCCTGGCTGGCCAACTTCTCGTAGGCGCTGAGTCGGGCCTTGCTCTTGGCAACGCGAGCGCGGGGAGCCATCTTGGCCCATTCCAGTTCGCGGGCCAGCGCCTTGCGGCGGGCCGACTCTTGCCTTTCCTCCTTCGCCAACCGTGCCTGCTTCTGGTCGAGCCAGGACGAGTAATTGCCCTTCCAGGGAATGCCCTGGCCGCGATCGAGTTCGAGTATCCACTGGGCGACATTATCGAGGAAGTAGCGATCGTGCGTGACGGCCACGACGGTACCGTGATACTCTTGCAAATGGCGCTCCAGCCAGGCCACCGACTCGGCGTCGAGGTGGTTGGTCGGCTCATCCAGTAGCAGCAGGTCCGGCCGCTGGAGCAGCACCTTGCACAACGCCACGCGCCGCCGTTCGCCGCCGGAGAGAGTGGGCGGCTGGGCATCGCCGGGCGGCAGACGCATGGCGTCCATGGCGATTTCGAGCTGGCGGTCGAGGTCCCAGGCGTTGATGGCGTTGATGGCGTCCTGCACGCGGTCGAACTCGGTCTGCACCTTCTCCATCTCGTCGTCGGGCAGCACTTCGCCGAACTTCATGCCGAGTTCTTCGCTGCGTTGTAACAGGGCGCGGACGGGAGCGACGGCCTGTTCGAGGTTGCCGCGCACGTCGGTGGACTCGTCGAGGCGCGGCTCCTGCGGCACGAAACCGACGCTGAATCCGGGCGTCAGGCGAGCGGTGCCGAGAAAGTCCTTGTCCTCCTGGGCCATGACGCGCAGCAGACTGCTTTTGCCGGCGCCGTTGCTGCCGATGACGCCGATCTTGGCGCCGGGATAGAACGCCAGCCAGATATTCTTGAGCACCTCGCGTTTGCCGTACGCCTTGGTCAGGTTCTCGATGGTGTAGATGTACTGTTCGGCCATGCCACCCTTCGTCTTCGTTTCCATCCGCCCTCGATCCCGCACCGAGGGAAACGTTGTTAGCCTACCGAAGCCGGCGCGGGAGGTCAAACCACGTCCGGGCGGTCTTTCTCCGACATCCGTGACGCTGTATACAGGATGTACTCGCCGAGAGCGTTTCCGGTTGCAGGAATGGCGAGCGGTACTTTCGCGGCCGGAGGGGAGAAAAGTCATTGGCCGGACAGGGAACGAAAAGGCATCTGGAGACTTTTCCTATCCGAAAAGGTTCCTGACACCTTTTCCCCTTCCCACCTTTTCCCCTTCCGAGGCCCGAGGGAGGAGAAGGTCTCTCGAATAAAATCTAAGCCTGGACACTTATCGAGCCGCAGAGTCTGCCTCCTCCTCCTCCATATTTTTTCACATGTGCCATGCCTGTACCCTCAAACGTCTTCCATTCAGTACTGACAATGATCGTGTAATCCGAAAGCGCCACTAAAGTTTTGTCGTCAACCCTGTAGCCCCCGAGACTCAAACAATCGAGTTCGAGGGTTCCCTCAACAAATTCAACACAAGAATCCCCGACTCTGTTTGCCCAGGGTAACGCTGGTGGACATTCCACCAACCGCCAACGAATTCGTCCTCGCGCACGTTTTCCTTCGACCTCCAGGGCCGACTGTAGCTCCCAGAGGTCTCCTTTGTCTCCATACCATCGGCCTGTCAATTCGATTTTTCGGGCTGGACAGCTTGAGGACGGGGGCACGACCGGAAGATGCGGGGGAGGAGGGGGCGGCGGCAGCGGCGGTTGCTTGAGGCCAAGTCCGGGGATGGAGCCAGCCTGCATCCACGAGCCGAGATGAGTTGTCCAAACCATGTCGGCGTATCCAATCTTACCCGTTTGGGCACAGTTCACCAACTCCGCGAATGAGACGGGGCCGGTCTGCTTCCCATCCCGGCTATAGTACCACGGCTCCGTCGGTGGCGGCGGGGGTAGCGGTGGAGATACGCGCAGTCTCTCCAACACTTCCGCGAAGTTCTGCGGTCGGTTCTTTGGATCTTCGTCCAGGCACTTCTCCAGCAGTTCCGCCAGCCCTTGTGGGATGCTCTGCCAGTGTTTCAAGAGCGGTTGCGTCGTCTGAAACAGGGCGAAGCAACACGTCTTGGCCCAGCCGTATAGGTCGGAGTATGGGCCGACCGGATCGTTTCGCTTCCCCATCTGTTCCGGCGCGGCGTAGTCGAGTGTACCAAGCACGCTCTCTCCGATGAGCGTCTTCGTCCCTCGGAACATGCTGGCGTTCATGCTTGTCTGCACTACCTTCTGCCGCAGCGCCAGCCCGAAGTCGATCACCTTGGCTTGCCAATTCGCCCCGTCCTTGCGGACGAGCAAGTTCGCTGGCTTGACATCGCGGTGCAGGATGCCCTTGCCGTGAGCCGCTTGCAGCCCTTCAGCGACCGGACGCGCCACCGCCAGCACATCGTCCACCGACAGCGCGCCGTGCTTCTTGACGTGTTCCTCCAGCGTGCCGCCCTCGAAATAGTCCATGACGAGGAACGGACGCGACTTGCTGATCGCGTCCACATAGCCACAATCGGAGATGCGGATGATGGCCGGGTGATCCAGTTGCCGCAGCAACTGCGCCTCGGAGAACACCTTGTCGGCGTCGCGGCCGAGGTCGTCCAGCATCAGCGTCTTGACGACCACCTGCGCTTCCATGTACTTGTGCTTGCACAAAAAGGCGACGCCGAAGCCGCCCGCGCCGAGGATGCGCTGCGGCTGATACTTGCCGACCGGAAATGGAGCGAACCGCTTGGCATCGAGCTTGACGGCTTTCACGAGTTCCTGAATGGCGGCCGGCCAGTCGCGCCGCTCCAGGCACGCTTGATAGGCGTTGCAATACGCCTCGGCCTGCGCCTTGTTGTCTTCGACCAGCGTGGCCACGGCGTCGAAGTCCTTGCGGGCGGCGTCGAAGTCGCCGGCCGCGACCTCCAGCTTACCGATGCCGTTGAGCAGGGCGGGCATCTGCCGCCGCTCCGCGTCGGGCAAAGCACGATAGCGAGCCACCAGTTGCTTGACCAGTTGCCGCTCGTTGTCGTTGCGGATCGACAGACTGTCGCCGGGACGCACTTCACGGCGATGCAGCTGGTGCTGCTCCAACAGTTTCTGCACCGCCTGCCCGATCTGTTGGATGTGCCCGCTCTGCCCTTCGATTTGCCTCCGCAAGTCGAGGACGGCACTGTGCGTCTCCTCGACGACGGCCCGCACATCGGCCAGCAGTTCTTCCAGGCGTTGCCCTTGCTGCGTCATCGCGGCGGCAAGGGCGGAGAACCCTTTCTCCTGGGCCTCGCCCAGCCGCTCCAGCTGGGAGAAGGCTAGTCCCTGGAAGAGCTTCGGATCTTCCTCGATCGCTCGACGAAAAAAATACGCGCCCCGGCCACGAGAACACAATCGCCCTGTCGCGGACGCTGCGACAACAGCCAGGCGAGCCGGGCATAGCCCGCTTCTTTCAGTTCGAGGGCCATGCCATCGATAACGCGCCATTCGCCATTCAGAAGACTTTGCGGATCGCTGAAGCGGCCAAAGGCGCCGGTCTGCTCCGCCAACTGCCGAGGCTGGAGAGCGCCGCCCGTCAGCAGTTTCGCCTTACGCGCCGCGCGCAGCTCCTCCAGGCACTTCTGCCGAAACTCCGGCTCGCCGGATGGTTCGGGCAACGGGTTCGCATCGAGGAAAGCGCGCACTTGCCGGGCAAACGCCTGGTCTTCCGCCCGCGCCGTCGCTACCTTGCAGCGTTCCCACAGCGACTCGCCGGCAAGGGATAACTCCAGCGCTCGCCAGGCGCGCTCGTTGGCGACCTGGAGCGCCGCCGTGAGGTGCTGGCTGTGATCGGTGAAACGCTCGTTGAGAATGGCGACGACCGCGAAGGCGGTATCCTTGGCCTCCTTGACGCCGACCGCCGTGCAAGCTCCGTCAATCGCTTTCCGCAGGGCCAGGCTGGCCAGGCTCAGAGCAAGATTCAGGGCGACTCTCCCAGAGGAGTCCGGCTTCAGGGATGCGAGGATGCGCCGAGATGAGACGAGTATAACTCGACCGGTGTCGATTACCAGACGCGGCGGCGTTTTCTTCGCGGCTGGTTACGTGCGCCGGCCGTATCCTCACGGCTTAGGAGCCGCCTCGCCCTCGACCACGTCGGCGGCGTGGGCGTGCTGGATGGCCTCGTCCGTGCTGGTGGGATCGACGGCGCGACAGCTTGCTGTCAGTTGTTCGGCCAGGTCGCGCAGGTCCGCCTGCCACTCGGCCGGCGTCGTCTCCGGCGGACATACCTGGGCGAACTCGCCGCACAGCAGGATCAGCCGCAGCAGATGGCGAAAGATGATGCCCTCCTGTTTGATGAGATCGCGCGTTTGCACGTACAGGTCGAAATTGCCGTTGAAGCGCAGCAGTTCGCCGGCCGCCCACACCGCCTGCGTCGAGACGTCGAAGACGCCCGGATGCGTGGCGTCGAACAGCAGCCGCAGCTTCTCGGCCAGGGTCGGCGGCCGTTCCTCTTCTTCCTCGTCGTCCTCTTCCTCGTCGTCCTCCGTTTTCGGCACGGGGGCCAGGATGAGCCCGCGGCGGATCAATTCGGGATCGAGGCGGTTCATGGCCAGGGGACCGGGTGACAGCTGGTCCGGCGCGGCACGCGGACGTAACGCAGCAGAGGGCGCGGCACCTCCAGCACGCTCTCCATCGCTTGCAGACGCTCGTTGCGGTCGGCGATGCCGAGTTGCTCGATCAGGAAGGCGCCGTACAGCGGATGCACGCTGCGGAAGACCAGCAGCGTGTCCAGCGCCGGCGTCGGCACGGCACGGACCACCTGGTATCCCTCGGGCACCTCACGGCGAGCGGAGTGCTCGCCGGCCGCTCCGCCCTCTCCGGTTGCGGCGGAGGGAGCGGCGGGTCGAGCGTGACGAAGCCGCGTTCGGCCAGCGTCAACACCATGCGATCCAGCGTCTTCTCGCTGGCCTTGATGCGTGCCTCATCCATTAGCCGCTTGCGGATGACGGTACGGACCCGCGCCACCTCCGGCGACAGTTTCAGGAGATAGGCGAGCAAACGCCACGGCAGCGGTCCCTTGCTGTACAGCTTGCCGGGCGGAGCGACCTGCAACTGTTGAAACTGGGCCTCGCTCCAGTACACCGCGTTGTCGCGTCGAGTCGGTTTCTTCTTTTTCAGAGCTTTTTTCGCTTTGAGCAGGCCGGGATCGCGCGTGTCCTCCGGGATGGCGTCGTACTTCTCGCGCCAGCGGAGGATGCGCACGTCGTCCTCATGCGCCAGGGCGAAGACGAAACCGCGATCGTCGAACTGCGGCCGGCCGGCGCGGCCGAAGATCTGGTGCGCCGTGCTGGCATCGACCAGCTTTTCCTTGCCGTGCGGCCCCTTGACCAGCGTGGTCAGCACGACCGAGCGAGCCGGCAGGTTGATCCCCGCCGCCAGCGTCTCGGTGCAGACGGCCACGGCCAGCAGCTTCTTCTCGAATAAGTCCTCGACGACGCGGCGATACTTGGGCAGCAGGCCGGCGTGATGGACGCCGACAGCGCGGCGAAGCATCTGCTTGAGCTTGGGACCGACGCCCTTGGTCCAGTCGAGCTTGTCCACCACGTCGTTGAGCGGGCCGCGCGTGCCGGGAGCGAACAGGTCCAGACCCTTGAGCATCTCCGCCACGCTCCAGCATTCATCGCGGTTGAAGCAGAATACCAGCGCCGGCGTCGTGCGGTTCTCGCCCTGTCCCTTGGCCATGTGGACCAACTGGTCGCCGAGGAACTCGTCGGGTATCCAGCGGAAGGTGAGGGGCACCTTGCGTTCCTTGCCCTCAACCAATTCCAGCTTGCGATGATGACAACGCTGGAGCCAGGTCAGAAATTCGGCGGCATTGCCGACCGTCGCCGACAAGAGCAGCAGACGGATATGGGCCGGCAACAGGGCCAGGGCCAGCTCCCAGACGATGCCGCGCTGCGGATCGGCGAAGTTGTGAAACTCGTCCATGACCACGGCGGAAACGCGCGTGAAGTCGAACGTTTCGGGACCGAGCGGTACGTCGTCGGGCAGGTCCGGCTCCCGATGGGCGTGCAGGAGGCGGTTGAGCAGGATCTCGGCGACGACGACGAGGATGCGAGCGTTGGGGTTGACGCGGCGATTGCCGGTGACGAGTCCGACGTCGTCCGCCTGGAAGCCCCAGCGCACGGCCGACGCCTGCATTTCCTGGAACTTCTGCTCGGTCAGGGCGATGAGCGGCGTCGTGTAATAGGCGACGGTGCCGGTGTGCAGCGCCTCGAACAGCGCCGCCTGGGCGATGAGCGTCTTGCCGGTGCCGGTCGGAGCGCAGACGAGCACGCCCTGCTCGGCGGTGAACCAGGCCAGCAACGCCTCTTCCTGCACGGGATACGGCGTGTACGGCAGCTGAGCGAGGTAACGCTCGGCTAGTTCGTCGCGCGTCGGTACGTCGGCGGACATTCGGAATATATGCCTTAAAGAATAAAGTTTATCTCAAACGACCTTTTCCGCGCCAACGGCGAATGGCGGCGGCAGGTCTCCGAGGTTATACTAGGAATCGTTGCCCCCTCCAAACATTGAGGGAGATGAAGCCATGACCACGACCGCGAGTTGGGTTTCCAAAAAGCCGGATCGCTGTGGCGGAGACGCTTGTGTCCGCGACATCCGTATCCCCGTCTGGGGTTTGGTGAGATACCGCCAGTTGGGAGCGACGGACGAAGTCATCCTCCGCGCTTACCCCAGCCTGACGTCTGCGGATCTGGAAGTTGCTTTTGCCTACGCTGCCGCTCACCCGGAGGAGATCGAGGCCGCCATCCGCGAGAACGAGGAGGGCGAGGAAGGACTGGTGGAGTGAAAGCGGATGCAGCTTTACGCGGACGAAGATTTCCCTCTCCCTGCTGTCGAAATACTTCGCCAATTGGGGCATGACGTGTTGACAGCCCAAGAAGACGGTCGGATGGCGGCTCCCGACCCCGACCTCTTGGCCCGCGCCCACGCTCTGGGCCGCACCGTGCTGACCCACAATCGCCGGCACTTCGAG
This sequence comes from uncultured Planctomycetota bacterium, assembly GCA_963849325.1. GTDB lineage: Bacteria > Planctomycetota > Planctomycetia > Gemmatales > Gemmataceae > JAJPHU01. The sequence continues at coordinate 824,940 of CAWKHF010000002.1, forward strand.
CGTTTGCACAGACAGGGACTGGCGCATAGCGGCATTGTATCGGCCAGACAAGACGCCGATTTTCCCACCTTGGCTGCTCGCATCCACGCCGCCCTGGCGGGCGGCTCACCCGGCCGCTGGTGCATTCGGGTCAACCGGCCACCCGCACCTTGATCCTTTGATCGCCGTAAAAAAAGTCTTGCACTCCGTCTCCGGCTGCGCTAGTGTACTATATGCGTGTGACACGCAGGAGGACGGACGACCTCATGTGGTTCGACATCCACCCGGATTCGGCGATTCCCATCTTCGAGCAGATCGTCGCCCAGGTCATCTTCCACGTCGCCTCGGGCGGTCTGGAGGTGGGCGAGCTGATCCCGAGTGTGCGCGACCTGGGTATGCGGCTAACCGTTCATCCGAACACGGTGGCGAAGGCCTTCCAGGAGCTGGAACGTCTGGGCGTGGTGACGGCGCGGCGCGGCCGGGGCATGGAGGTGACGCCGGACGCGCCGAAGATTTGCCAGGCCCGGCGGCGCGACATCGTCGGCAAGCGCATCCGCGAGGCGCTGCGCGAGGCGGTCTCCAGCGGTCTGACCGGCGCGGAAATCCGTCAGATTGTCGAGTCCGTGGTCCGCATTTCGTAAGAACGGAGGAGAACAAACGCGATGGACACCATCATCGCCACGCAGGGGCTGACCAAGCGCTTCGGCGGCAAGACCGTCGTGAACCATCTCGACTTGTCCGTGCCGCGCGGGGCCATCTTCGCCCTGTTGGGTGGCAATGGGGCCGGCAAGTCCACGACCATCCGCATGTTGACGGGCCTGTTGCCGCCGGACGACGGCTCGGCCGAGGTGCTCGGCGAAGACTGCTGGTCGGCGGCCATCGAGCTGCGCCATCGCATTGGCTACGTTCCGGAACGGCCGCGCTTCTACGACTGGATGACCGTCGAGCAAATCGGCTGGTTCACGGCCGGCTTCCATCGGCCCGGGTTCCTGCCGCGCTACGTCGAGCTGATACAGCGCTTCCGCCTCGGCTCGTCGGCCCGGCTGAAAACGCTTTCCAAGGGCGGCTACGCCAAGGTCGGCTTGGCGCTGGCGTTGGCCTCGGACCCGGAAGTACTCATCCTCGACGAGCCGACTTCTGGTCTCGATCTGTTCATCCGCCGCGAGTTCCTCGCCAGCATGGTCGAGCTGGCGGGAGCGGGACGGACGATCCTGCTGTCCAGCCACGGCATCGCCGAAGTGGAGCGCGTGGCCAGCCACGCTGGCTTCATGGCCGAGGGCCGGCTGCTCCTGGCGGCGTCGATTGAGGAGCTGCGCAAGCGCATCGTCGCGCGTTCGGCTGCGTCTGGATGGACCTCCGCCCGAAGGCTCGACGCTGGGCACCGTGCTGGAGCACGAGGGGTCCGGGCGGTTGTGGCAGGCGGTGCTGCAAGACCCCAATCGCAACGCCCTGGAAGAACTGCGGAGGCAGGAGGGCATCCTCGATGTGGAGGAGATGCCGTTGAGCCTCGAAGAGATGTATACCGCTCTGCTAAGTCGCTTTCATCGGCCCGGCGAGGCGCGCGAGACGAGCAACGGCCGACCCGCGCCGCCGTTGCCGCCGTCGAGCAAGGTGATGGCTCCTTCCGGCGTGGAATGGCTGCGCGGCCGGGCGGTTCGGGACGAGGAAGGAGAAAAGCCATGATCCCAGCAATGGTGTGGAAGGAGTACCGCGAACATCGGGCCGTGTGGCTGGCGTTGGCGGTGGTCAGCGGCGGCGGCACTGTACGGCCTGTCGCGCTGGCTGAGCGTCGATAACACGATGCCCCACACTTCGCGGCGCGAGGTATTGCAAGGCGTGGCGACGCTGCTGGCCTGGGCGTATGGCATCGTGTGCGGCGCGATGCTGTTGGCGGGCGAACGGGAGGAGTCGACCCTCACCTTCCTCGACATGCTGCCCGTTCGCCGCCTGCAACTGTGGGGCCTGAAGGCCGGCATCGGCCTGGTTCTTGTCGTGGGGCAGGCGGTCGTGCTGATCGGCTTCCTGGCCGGACTGGACATCACCGAGTCCAACGTGGACCGGCGAACGTTCTTCATCGTGCTGCCGATGTTGTTTGCCGGCTTGCTCGGCCTGTCGTGGGGCCTGCTGTTTTCGTCGCGCGGCGAAAACGTTCTCAACGTCATCGGCCAGGCCATTGGCGCACCAGATCGTTTGCGGCTGCTTGACGGGCTTCCTGTCCGTGCCGGTTGCGGCCGTACTGGAGTTGTTCGATTCGGAGAGCCGCGGCGTTCATCTGCCGGTGATCCTCGGTGTCCTGACCGTGATCGGCGTGACCGTGGGACCGATCATTGGCTCGGCGCGCATCTTCAGCCGGCCGGATCGACTGCGCGGGTACGACACGCTGCCCGTTATCCGTCGTCCGCCGGAGACCAGGGCTTGGGTGAGCTGGCTCCGACTTTTGTGGCTGAGCTACACCCAAATGCGCTCGCTCCTGTTGGGCCTATCGATCTTCGCCTTGGCGTTGGGCTTTGTCCTGCCCCTGATGGGGCCGGTGGGATGGCCCTTCCTGACGCTGTTTATCGGCGGCCTGTGCGGCGTCACCGTCTGCGCCGACGAACAGATTCACGGCTCGTTCCGTTTTCTCGGCGATCAGCGCTTCCCCCTGGGCCGCATCTGGATCGTCAAGGTCGGCATGCGCTTCGCCCTAACCGTGCTCGCCTCGTTCCTGCTTCTGCTGCCGAGCCTGATCCTGGCCATCTTCCGTCAGGAGGAATTGCACGCGACGGCCCAGTCGCGGCCGCCGTTTTTCGCCGACGCCCTGCATTCGAGCCTGGTCGGCACGGTGGTCCCTGTCGGCCTGCATTTGACGATGTGGCTGCTGTACGGCTTCGCGGTGGGACATCTGTGTGGCCTGCTGTTCCGCAAAAGTCTGGTGGCGGCGGTGGTGACGCTGGGCACGGCGGCGATGCTGGCCAGCCTGTGGCTGCCGTCGCTGGCCGGCATCGGCCTGCACTTCTGGCAGGTCGCCGGCGTGCCGTTGATTGGCCTGGTGACGGCCTGGCTGCTCATGCCGGCCTGGGCGGCGGGCCGGCTGCTGGCCCGAGGGACGTTCGTGGGACTGGGAGCGGCGTTCGCGGCGGCGACGCTGTGGACGGTAGGCGGAATCTGGTATCGCGTCGTCGAGGTGCCGGACGTGCCCGACCAATTCGACATGCCGGCGTTCGTGGCCGGCTTGCCGACGCTGGAGGAGAACGAGGCCGGCATGAAGATTCGCGGCGCCTGGAAAGAGGTGGGGTTAGCGGTCGGCCAGGTCATCTCGGCTCGCGCTCAAAAGCCGTTGTTCCCCAACGCCCCGCCCAAGCCGTTGTTCCCCAACGGCGGCCCGCCCAATGAAGATCCCCTTTCTTTCCAGACGCAGTTGAACGAGATCCTCCAGCATGGCTGGCCCGGCGGCCAAGTGGAGTTGGGCGACGCCCTGGACGGAGCGTTCGCAGGCAACTGGTATGGGCAGCTCGCCGACGCCGCTCGGCAACCGCTCGGCGTGGTCGAAGATCCCCGGCGGCATATGATCGGCACTCGTCTGAGCGCGGAATGGGGCTACGCGGGTCCGCTCAGCGAGATGCTGGCCGTCCGCGCTCTGCAACGGCAAGCCGGCGGCGACCACCGCGCCTTCGTGGACAACCTGCGCATCGCCCTGGCCCTGTCGCGCAACTTGCGGAATCACTCCTCCACTCTCGTCGCCCGTTATGGACGAGCGGTCGAGAAGTCCTGGATACCCGCGCTGGACCGCTGGCTGGAGAAACTGCCGGGTCATCCCGAACTCCTCAAGGAAGTGCTGGCGCTGCTGGCCCAGCACGAGGCCGAGGCGCCGGACCCGAACGACGCGGTCAAGGCGGCGTACCTGGAAGCCCAAAACACGCTGGACGTACCCGGTGAGCTGCTCAAGCTGGAGATTGGCCCAACCAGGGGAGAAGATGCCGAGCGCGTTCAGGCGGAGCTGAACGTGGCGTCCATCCTGTGGATGTTTCCCTGGGAGCGCGAGCGGCATCGGCGCATCCTGCGCGTCGGCTTCGAGGGCGGCCAAAGCGAACGGATTGAGGCGGTGAAGTGGGGTGGGATCATCATGCGCGATCTCGTAGGGAATAGGGATCGCCTCGTTCTGCATTCCCCGCGCAACGTCGCCGCCTGGCACGCGGGCCGGCTCAAGGGCGCCCTGCGTCTGTACCAGGCGGACACCGGCAAACCCGCGGCCACGCTCGGCGTGCTGGTGCCGCGCTATCTGCCGGCCATTCCGGCCGATCCCTTCGACGGCAAACCATTTCACTATCGTCTGTCTCGGGGAGAGCGCGTCGGCTGGGTGGACGAGCAGCAAGCCGTCCCTCCGGGTGGGAACCCAGGCCCCGCCGCTGCGGCAGCACCCGGTATGCAGCCACCGGGGCCAATGCCTGGCGGCGCGCCCATGCCCCCTGGCGGGATGATGGGCGGCCAACCTGTACCGCCGGGAGGAATGCAGGGCGGCCCAGCCATACCAGGAATGCCCGGCGCGATGCCTGGGCCTGGCATGCAAGGCATACCGCCACCGATGCGCCTTATCCCCAAAGGCCAGGGCATTCTCTGGTCGAGCGGCGAGGATCGCCACGATGACGGCGGCTTGCGGCAGGGGGGCGACCGGCAGTCCGGCACGGTGTTCGGCGAGGACATCCTTTACCTGGTCCCCTTGCCCCCTCCATGACACTGTTTGCTGACCTGGGAGGCCGCCGCGAGGGGTGGTACAATAAAGTATGGAGTAATGAGATGTCTAGAGACCACTGCTGAGATCGAGTCCATGCGACCGCTTTCCTCCTTACCGAAACGCCTGCTCGCCGCCGCCGAGGTGTTCGCTTCGCTGCCGGGTCCGACCCGCAAGCGCGCTCTCAGTCCGTATTGCTACCGGCTGACCTATCGTAATCCCGATCCCGGCGGACGTGGCTGCGTCCTGCTCTGGGACGTTTATGGCGGACGCGACACGTATCAGATTGCCCTGGAACGTGAGCCGGCCGGCGGCTTGCGCTGGCATTGCACCTGCGCCGATGCCGTCTATCGCGGCGAGGACGCGCCGCACGTCTGCAAACACGTGCGCGGATTGCAAGCGCTCGGCCGTCAACCGCTCGCGCCGACGCCTCCCTCCGAAGCGTGTCCCGGCGCCGCCTGAACGCGAATCCTCCTTGACTTCCGGCCGGGATCGCGTTTCATGGAGGAACCGGGCGTGCGGTCGAATGCCGCAGACCGGCTCCGGAGAGCGCGTCCATGCTGCACCTGTGCGGCCGCAGTCCGCGTTTGTGTGACGGCCTGAGCCGGCGTGAGTTTCTTCGCGCCGGCGGCCTGGGGCTGGCCGGTCTTTCCCTCCCTGACCTGTTCCGCGCGGAGGCCGCGCCGGCTCGAAATCGCATCCGCAGCGTCATCCAACTCTTTCTCTGGGGCGGCCCCTCGCAGCTGGAAACCTTCGACCTGAAACCGCACGCCCCCTCCGGCATCCGGGGCACATTCCGGCCCATCACCACGCGCACACCAGGGATGCAAATCTGCGAGCACCTGCCGCGCCTGGCCCAGCTCAGCGAGCAGTACGCCCTCGTCCGTTCGCTGACGCACACCGGCACCAACCACGGCACCAGCGCCTATCACATGCTGACGGGCCACATCCATTTCAGCCCCGGCACGCTGCGCCATCCGGCGCCCAACGACTTCCCCAGCGTCAACGCTGCTGTCAACCGCTTCGCCCGTCCGCCGCGAGACATGCCGGCCACGGTCTCGCTGCCGTCGGTCCTCTACGATGGCGACGGCGGCGAGGTGCCCGGCCAGGGTCCCGGCCTGCTCGGCCAGCGTTTCACTCCGTTCATGGTCAACGGCGATCCGACGCAGCCAGACTTCTCGATCCGAACGCTGACGCTGCCCGGCGACATGGACGGCCGCCGCTTGCGCGGCCGCATCGAGTTGCAAACCGCCCTCGACCGCGAGGGCGAACGCCTCGCCCGCCTGTCGTCGGCCCGCGCCATGGACGACTATCACGAACAGGCGTTTCGTCTGCTCCAGTCGCCGGCGGCGCGGCGGGCGTTCGACCTGTCCGCCGAGCCGGCCCGGCTGCGCCAGCGCTACGGCTGGCATCACTTCGGCCAAAGTTGCTTGCTGGCCCGCCGTCTCGTCGAAGCGCGCGTCCGTCTCGTCACCGTGTACTGGAACGCGCCGACCAACGCCGACAACCAGAGCTGGGACACGCACAACAACAGCTTCGAGCGCCTCAGCAAGTATCTGCTTCCGGCCTACGATCAGGCCGTGTCGGCGCTGCTGGAGGATCTGCAAGCGCGCGGCCTGCTGTCCGAAACGCTGGTCTTCAGCGCCGGCGAATTCGGCCGCACGCCGAAGATCAACAAGCAGGCCGGCCGCGATCACTGGGGCTTTTGCCAGTCGATCTTGCTGTCCGGCGGCGGCGTACGCGGCGGTCAGGTGTACGGCTCCTCGGACGCCACGGCCGCCTACGCCGCCGAGTTGCCGGTCAGCCCCGATGACCTCGCGGCGACTGTCTTCCACGGCCTGGGCATTCCGCTCGATCAGGAGATCCACGACAGCCAGGGTCGGCCGCTGCCCCTGTGCATCGGCAAACCCGTCGTGGGATTGTTCTGAGTGCGGTAAGCTGGCGCTCTCACCCGCATCGCCGCGAATGAGGAAAAAGAAGGACGCCCGGCGGACCATCCGCCGGGCGTCTTCTCTTGGGGAAGAGTTGGTGCCTGTTGTGAAAGAGATGGCCGGGCGCCTACCGACCGGCGACAGTTGGCCCACAGTGTCCGAGGCAGGGATCTTTCCACACGGGTGGCGCCGTGGACCGTCCGAACGCCCGCCGGCAGAGCAAACCCGGCTCATCTCTCGTGCTCGCTCGGGCCGCTCCTCTGTTCGTCGGATAAACGCGGCGAAACGGGCGACTTCGCGCGATGGCTGTTTTTTCTCCAGAATTGTTGGGCGAATGCCGGCAGACTCGCTTCTACGGCGGGACGCATCCGCGCATCAATCTTACGCTTTTTTAACTTTCTTCTTGCATCGCGGTCATCGGGTTGCTACAAGAGGACGAATTCCGAAGAAGGAGTTCTCCTTCTCGCATCCGTTGAGTCGATCAATTGCGCGTCCCGACAGCCGGAGTCACCCCAAGGAGGTGGCCCATGTTCGCCTGGCTGAAGACACGCACTAAGACCATCCGCAAAGACGCAAAAAGCGACATTACACCCATACCGACTCTTTTATTCTTCGGACGCATCTTGTGGACCAGATGGCTACGGAGGATGGGACGAGCATGCCGCCGGTTGCTGGGGGGTGAGACTTCAAGCGTGTCCAGGCTCCCGAAACGTCGCCATCCTCGGCCGACGAGGCGGTTGGTCCTGGAAGGATTGGAAGATCGCACAATGCCCTCGGTGACGCTGGTGGACGCACCGCCGGCCCAGCCGTCGCTCACTCCCGCAGCCCGCTACGCGCAGCCGTCGATGCCTTCGCTGGCGAATGAGGCCATTCATGAGGAAACGCGCGCGGCCCAGTCCGTGCAGCCGGCGATGCCCTCTTCCTCCATGACGGTGTTGCAGATCCAGTGGCGACAGGCGGAGCATCCTTCAGTCCTCGGCTCCGACCGCGGTCCTGGCGAGGCACATCTCTTGTCTCCGGCCGGGGTGCCGGTAGCCGTGTCGGTCTGGTACGGCGGGTTCGGCAGCAACGCGGGCCGAATCTTTCGTTCGGCTTCACCAGTGGTCCTTTCAGCGCTTCGGTCCTCGGCTTCGGTAATGGCTGCGGAGATGGGCGGCGGCGGTGGCAGCTATACGACCGCAGCGGCCTGATCTCCGGCACCCTCGCCACGGGCGCGGCCGCCAATGGTCCGTACACGGTGACAGTCAGCGCCAGCGATGCCCAGGGCAATAGTAGCGCTCAGCAATTCACCTGGAACGTCAGTCTGCCGGCGCACGCTCTGAGCTTGGCCAATCCCGGCAACCAGAGCAACGCCGAGGGCGACACGGTATCGCTGCAGATGCAAGGCAGCGATCCCGACGGCGATACCTTGACGTACACGGCCAGCGGCTTGCCGGTGGGGCTGTCTATCGATGCGCAAACGGGTCTCATCTCCGGGACCGTCGATTACAGTGCGGCGGAGATCTCCGGCGGACAATATGCGGTGACGGTGGTGGTCAATGACGGCAACGGCGACACCGCCAAGCAATCGTTCCAGTGGACGATCGCGGACACGGAGCAGGGTCCGTGGCTGGCCTATCCGGGACTGCAGAACAACGCGGTGAATGACAAGGTGACACTGCCATTGCAGGCCGGTTCGCCCGACGGCAGGGTGCTGACATACTCGGCGGACGGCTTGCCGGCGGGCTTGTCGGTCAATGCCCAGACGGGTGTCATCAGCGGGGCGATTACGGCGGCGCCTGCCAATTACACGGTGACGGCGTCGGTGACGGATGGGTTGAAGACGGCGTCGCAGACGTTCACCTGGCAGGTATCAAACACGACGGCACCCAAGGTAACCCTGGCGATCAACGGCACGGTGGACCACAGCGACGACGTGGGCATCGTCGATCCGTCGTTGCGGATTCCGCTGACGATCACGCTGACGAACGCGGGTCCGGGGACGCATCAGGTGCAGATCAACATTCCGTCGGGGTTTTCGGAAGTGGATGATTCGCAGTTCGAGATGACGGATGGCGCGACGGTGACGACATGGCTGACGCCGTTGCAGGAGAGCGACGAGCCGGATGACGTAGACATTCAGGCGAAGGTAGACGGCTTCCTGGCTGCGGACCAGAAGATGACCAACGTCAAGGTGAGCTTTGGCAACGACGGCCATGTCAAAAACGCAGATACGCCGACAGGCATGGCCGACCGTATTCCGCCGAGTGCGGATGCGGCGGTGAAGACACCGGTGCAATTGACGCTCAGCGATGACCTAGGTCCGGGCGAGGAGTTGTACTTGGTGATCCGAGGTGATGCGCATAAGAGCCACTAACAAAAAGAGTCATTTATAAGAACCGAAAGCATATCAGAGCGAGGGCGAGGTTGAAGTCGGAGACAAGCGGCTTGGCCATGACAATACCTCCTGGGACGAGGGAATCGGTCCCGAGAGATAAAAAGGCGAATACCATGCCGATTGCCTCTTTTTGTTAGTGCCTCTGAAGATCCACCTGAACATCAATCAATGACCAAGCCCCGCCGGCAGGATTGGGAACAAAAGCCCCTCCCGGATAGGCGGACCCCAACAACGCCTGCACCTCGAAAAGGGCTACGGAGGCGTCTTCGGCGAGGTAGAGAATTTCAAAGGCGGGATCGGCCAGAGTGCCGGGTTGAAACGGGTTGCGTGCGTTGTTGTATGAACCGTGCCGAGAGGATTGGCCAAGTGCCTGGGATGTAACGCGCGAACTCACGTCCCATGAAGCGGACGACGGGGTAGATGACCACATTGCGCCAGCTTCATGAAAACGACCCGTTTCGGATGGCATCCAATAAGTTCCGCAACACGGGTTCCTTGGGCGTGCCCACCAGCGTTCTCGGCTTCTCGCCGCCCAGTTGATCGTTTTTCGTGTCGAGCCATTTGTCCGGCTCGTCAACGAGTTCGCGCACCGAGATCCTCGACCGAAGGCAAAGCGGTCGAATGCGGCTTTTTTTTCGGTATGGTCATGAGGTAGGGATCTCGAGGGAACAGTGTGCCGCTTAAGATCGAAAAAGTCTCTTGAAACCTTTACGGGCCAACCCGCCGCGCCAGGAGGGGACGAACCCTTGCTGGCGCCGCGGGCTGGCAAAACACGTCTCACTCCTTTTGCAGCGGCGTCACCCACAGATAAACCTTGTGCGGCCGGCCGTCTTCCTTGGAATCAACCGTCACGACCTGCTTGGGCTTGACCCCTTTCATCTTGAAATCGTGGGAGACGATGCGCGATCCGTCCTTCATCTTCTCCAGCTGGGGGATCAGCTTGACGTTCAGCTCCGGCAGCAGGTAGAGCGTGACGACGCTGGCCGGCCGCAGGTCCAGCTGGAAAATGTCTTTCTCCTCGATGGTCACGAGCTTTTCGACCTTGCCGGCCTTGACGCTGTCGCGCGACTCCTGGACGCGCTCGGGGTCGATGTCGAAGCCCATCGCCTTGCAGCCGTACTTCTTCGCCGCCGTGACGACGATGATGCCGTCGCCGCAGCCGAGGTCGTAGAGGAGGTCGTCTTTCTTGGCCTCGGCGAGTTCGAGCATCTTGTCCACCACGTCCTGCGGCGTCGGCACGAACACCACGTCCGGCTTCCGTCCCGGCTTCTTCGCCTTCTTTTCCTTGTCCTCTTTTGTTTTTGTGTCCGCATTCGTTGTCTTCTCGACGGCCTCTTGGAGCAAGTCCACTTCCTTGTCGTCGCCGGCCCGGATGTGAACGGTCTTCTTCCGCGTGACGGATTTGCCGTCCTTCTGGTACGTCCATTCGAGCGTGTAATGATAGCTCTTGCCCGGCTCCAGCGGAGGCGAGTAGAAGCGGCGCAGCAGGCCGGTCTGCCGGCTCTCCTGGCCATCGATGACCAGGCGAGCGTCCGCGGGCAGACGGACGCGCAACGTCGCACGCTGCTCCTCCTCTCCTCCTCGGGCGGGTGCCAGCGCCAGCGCGAGACAGGCGCAGGCGAGAGAGGAACGACCCAGACGAATCGTGCTTGGCATGGATGTGTCCTCCGCGTCAATCGGGACCAACCACGGACTCGATCGCGCGCTTGCCGGGTGCCCGCGGACGGGTCATCCGCTGCGAGACCCGATACAGCACCAACCCGGCGACCGCCACCAGGCTGGACACGGCGAACAGGCCGCCCAGCAGGTCGAAGCGCTGCTGGGCGTAGCTGAGGCCGGCATAGATCATATAGGCACAAATGGCGCAAAAGATGAGGGGCAATTCCGGGTAGAGCGGGACGGTGAACGGACGGTGGATGTCCGAGTCACGCTGGCGCAGCACGAACAGAGATAGGCCCGTCAACAGAAAAAACGACCAGAACAGCGGGGTGGTAAAGACCGTCAGTACCTCGAAGCCGCCGTGGCCCTCCCACTGGACGGCCCCGAGTGCGCCGTGAGCCAGCACGTCGTTGACCAGGGCGCGGCCGGCCGGCGTGCCGACCACGCCGATCATGAAGAGGCTGACGGTCGCCTGCACCAGCAGCGCCCCCACGGTGCCCGGGTCCGTGCATAGCCTCGGCCGAGCCAGGCGAAGATGGGGTGATCGCCACCGAGGGACGAGTACACGCGCGAGCCGGAGAACAGCATGCCATTGATGGCTCCTCAGCGCCGACACCATGACGAGCACAGCCATCGCCCGCGCGCCCCACTCACCCAGGGCACGGGCCAGCAGGTCCGCGGCGATCGCCTTCGACTGCCGAGCTTGCTCGAAGCCCAGTCCCCAGAGGAAAGCCGCGTTGAGCAGCAGGTAGAGTATGGTAATAGCCACGGTGCCCAGTAGCAGGGCGCGGGCGATGGCGCGCGGTCCGCCGCGCACCTCGGCAGCGACGAAGGCCGCGTCGTTCCAGCCGCCGTAGGTCAACAGGACCAATACCATCGCCACGGCCAGCGACGGCGTCCCGCTCGCGGCGGGGACAACGACGGCGGTCATGGGCTGCGGCCAGCCGAACCCCGCCAGGAGGACGCCGCTCAGGCCGACGACCTTGGCCAGCGTCAGCGCGTTCTGCACTCTCTTGCCGAAGACGACGCCCAGCAGGTTGAGCAAGGTCAGCGCCAGCACCGCTCCGCAGGCCCACGCCCACTGCCACGCGAACGGCACGCCCCAAATCGGCGCCGCGTAATCGGCGAAGACGAAGCCCATCATGGCGATGTTGGCGGCGCGAATGGCGACCAGCTGAAACCAGGCGAACAGGAAGCCCAGCCACGGACCGAAGGCTCGCGTCAGGTAGACATAATCGCCGCCGGAGCGCGGATAGGTGCTGGCCAATTCCGCGAAGCAGAAAGCACCCACCAGAGACAGAGCGCCGCCCAGGGCCCAGACGCCCATGGCCTGCCACGGCCCCGAGACGTTTCGCAGCACCAGCGGCGGCGTTTCGTAGATGCCTGTTCCAACGACGATGCCGATCATGATGCTGACCACGTCCCCCAGTCCGAGCGGGGCATGGTGCGAGGAAGCCTCGGAAGCGGAACGCGCCATGAGTTTGCATCCTTCCGGAGAGAGAGCGGAAGGACGGAAGATAGCCCATCCATCAAGGCATTGCAAGCGGGGAAAGGATCGTGAGAGAGTATTACGCCCGGCAGGAATCGAACCTGCAACCTGCGGTTCCGAAGACCGCTGCTCTATCCAATTGAGCTACGGGCGCGATGTTATTCCGTGTGGGTTTAAGTCTCCGGGAATGGAGGGATCGGACTCCTGAGGGACAGGAGAATCAAGACATCGAAGAACGCAGCACGACACCAATCTACCAGATCCCGTCTTCTTGACAAGGCGCGAAGAAGGAACGTGATTTGTCCGAGCCTGAAGCGTTAGCGAAGGAATGGCAGCTTCGCTAACGCTTCAGGCTCGGAGGAGCGCCGTCTCGCAGCACCCGCACCGTCTCGCGCACGATGGTCAGATCCTCGCGGGTGGCAATGACCAGAATGCGACCGCGCGACGAGGACGAGGCCACGTCCGCATCGGGATGACACCGGGCGTTGGCGTCCGCATCCAGTTCCAACCCCAGACATTCCAACCCACGGCAGGCGGCGGCACGGATCGAGGCCGAGTGTTCGCCGACGCCGGCCGTGAACACCAGGGCATCGACGCCGCCCAGCACCGCCGTCATCGCTCCGATCGTCTTCCGCAGTCGGTGGACGTAGATGTCCAGGGCCAGCACGGCGCGGGCGTTGCCGTTGTGGGCCGCCTCTTCGACCTGCCGCATGTCGCCGGAAACACCGGAGACGCCCAGCAGGCCCGACTCGCGGTTGAGCACCCGATCTACGTCTTCGGCCGTGAGGTTCTTGTGCCGAAGGACGTACAGCAGCAAGCTCGGATCGACGGAGCCGCTGCGCGTGCCCATCATGAGGCCCTCCAGCGGCGTGAAGCCCATCGACGTGTCCACGCAGACGCCGTCGCGCACGGCGGACAGCGAACAGCCGTTACCCAGATGGCAGATGACCAGCCGCAGGCCGGCGGCGTCGCGCCGCAGCATCCGCGCCGCTCGGCCGGCACAGTAAGCGTGGCTGAGTCCGTGGAAGCCGTAGCGGCGCAGCTGCCAGTCGTGCGTCCAGGCGTAGGGGATGGGGTAGGTGCGTGCCGCCTCGGGCAGAGTGGCGTGAAAGGCGGTGTCGAAGACGGCGACGTGCGGCAGGTGCGGCCAGGCTTGCTCGGCCGCCTCAATGCCCTCCAGGTTGACCGCGGTGTGCAGCGGCGCGATGTCCGCTCAGCTCGGCCAGGTGTGCCTTGACTTGCGGCGTGATACGAACGCCGGACGTGTAGCGCGGCCCGCCGTGGACGACGCGATGACCCACGGCGGCGACGCCAATGTCCCTCTCGTGCAATTGCCCCAGGATGTGAGCGATCGCCGCTCCGTGGCGGACGGCTTCGAGTTGGGAGACGACCGGTTCCGACCCCGCCGCGCGGAGAACCAGCTGCGCCGGCCTCCTCGACCAGTCCGCCTGGCCATCGAGAATCGTCTGTTCCCCCTCGGACTCGAGGACGCTGAATTTCACGGTGCTCGAGCCGGTATTCAGGACCAGGACCTTCATCGTCTTCTCCGATTTGGGAGGGAGGTCTACCTCAACCCCTTGCGTTGTCGCCAGCCGATCGACATACTAGCACACGAAGGAGAAGGGGTACTTGGCAGACATCAACCCGAAACCTACTCGGAGGCGAGCGTCCCATGGTCGAGGAGCCTGGACAGGGCATGGTGCAGTCGGAGATCGTGCTCGACGACAGTGAGGCGCATTCCGCCTACTCGAATTTCGCGCGCGTCACCGCCACGCCGGAGGAAGTCATCATCGATTTCGCCCTCAATCCCAACCCGTTCGTGCAGGGCAAACATGAGGTGAAGATCACGCAGCGGCTGATCGTGAACTTCTACACGGCCAAGCGGCTGTGCCGGGCGCTGGCTGGCGACGCTGCAACGGATCGAAGCCTCGTTCGGCCCCATCGAGCTGGACGTGCAATCGCCGCGCCCAGGGCATCCAGCCGCCGGGCGGACCGATGCAGAAATAAGGGACTAGGGACTAGGGACTAGGGAAGAAGGCGCCTAGTCCCTAGTCCCTAGTCCCTAGTCCCTTCTTCTGCGGTGACAAAAACGGGCGTAGGGGTGTTGCATTCCCGGCGGAACCGGGTGACAATAGGTGCGCTGCGAACTTCGGACGAGCGGCTCCCTCCTCCCCGGAGGGGAAACCCATCCGCTCGTCTCTTCCTGCCTGAATTGGTCCTGCCACCTTGGGGGGTATGTCTGATGTCTCTCACACGATGTCCCGTCCTGCTGGCCCTCGCGGCCCTCACCTGTGCAGGCGGCTCCCTCTTCGCCGGCGATCTCTACTCCGGCAAGGAACCCAGTCAAGCTCGATACGCGTCGCCCTGCCCAAGCCCGGCGAAATCAAGGCCTTCACCGTCCATCCGACGAAGATCGCCCTGAAAGGCATGCGACGACGCCCAGCAGATCGTCCTCACCGCCGACCTGCTCAACGGCCGATTCGCAAGACCTGACCGGCGACGTCAAGTACGAGGTGGCCGACAACAAGGTCGTCCGCGTCACCAGCACCGGCCGCGTCGTCCCGCTGGCCAACGGCACGACCGAGATCACCGCCATCTTCGGCGACAAGGTCGGTCAAGGTGCCGGTCACGACCGAGAACTGCGACGTGAACCTGCCGATCAACTTCGCCAACCAGATCGTGCCGATCTTCACCAAGCTCGGCTGCAACTCCGGCGGCTGCCACGGCAAGGCGAGCGGCCAGAACGGCTTCAAGATCTCGCTGCTCGGCTTCGAGCCGGAGGTCGATTACAACGCCCTGGTCAAGGAGGCGCGCGGCCGGCGCGTGTTCCCGGCCGCTCCCGACAGCAGCCTGCTGCTGCTCAAGGCGTCCGGCGGCATGGCCCACGGCGGCGGCAAGCGCATGGAGGTCGGCTCCGACGAGTACCGCCTCATCCGCCGCTGGATCGCCGCCGGCATGCCCTTCGGCGAGAAGACCGATCCGGTCGTCACGCACATCTCGGTCTATCCCGAGCACCGCGTCATGACGCGGAACAACCAGCAGCAGTTCGCCGTCTACGCCCACTACAGCGACGGCACCGTCGAGGACATCACCCGCCGCGCCCAGTACGAGAGCAACGATCAGGAGATCGCCGTCGTCGATGCGGCCGGCCTGGTCCGCACGCTCGGCATGAGCGGCGAGGCGGCCGTCATGGTCCGCTACCAGGAGCACGTCGCCATCTTCCGCGCCACGGTGCCGCTGGGCGTCACGATCCCCGACTACACCTTCCCGCGCGCAGACCGTGGTCGATCAGCACACCGCACAAGAAATGGCAGGAATCTCGGCCTGGTGCCCTCGGAGCTGTGCAGCGACGAGCAGTTCATCCGCCGGGTGTCGCTCGACCTGACCGGCACGCTGCCGACGCCGGCTCAGGTGCACGGCCTTCGTCGCCGACAAGGACCCGAACAAGCGCGACAAGCTGGTCGATCGCCTGCTGGAGTCGCCGGAATACAGCTACTATTTCGCCAACAAATGGGCGGACATCCTGCGCGTCAAGCGCCGCAACCAGCCCGACCGGGCCAGCGGCACCTTCGCCTTCCACGACTGGATCCGCGACAGCATCGCCCGCGACAAGCCCTACGACGAGTTCGCCCGCGACATCCTCGGCGCCAGCGGCGACGAGGTGACCAATCCGCCGACGGTGTGGTACAAGGAGCTGCAGAACCCCGAGCAGTTCGTGGACGACACGGCCCAGGTGTTCCTCGGCCTGCGCCTGGCCTGCGCCCAGTGCCACCACCATCCCTACGAGAAGTGGAGCCAGGACGACTACTGGGGCATCGCCGCCTTCTTCGGCCGGGTCGGCCGCAAGAACGTGCCGGTGCCCGGCGAGGTCAACAACCAGCAGGGCGGCCGGCAGGTCGTCTTCATCGCGCTCGCGCGGCAACGTCATCAACAAGCGCACCGGCCAGACGGCGATCATGAAGCCGCTCGACGGCAAGCCGATGGAGGTCGGCCCCGACGACGACCCGCGGCAGAAGCTGGTGGACTGGATGGTCGACGCCGGAGAACCCGTTCTTCGCCCGCGCCGTGGCCAACCGCTACTGGGCGCACTTCTTCGGCCGCGGCATCGTCGATCCGCTCGACGACATGCGCGTCACCAACCCGCCGAGCAACCCCGAACTGCTCGACGCCCTGGCCAAGGACCTGGTCGGACAACAAGTACAGCCTCAAGCACCTGATCGCGCACGATCTGCAAGAGCCGGACCTACCAGCTCAGCTCGACGCCCAACGAGTTCAACAAGCACGACAAGCAGAACTACGCCCGCTACTATCCGCGGCGGATGAGCGCCGAGGTGCTGTTCGACGCGGTCAACCAGGTGGCCGACAGCCCGGCGCCGTTCGGCGGCCTGCCGCAGGACCGGCACGCTCCGAAGCGGGCGATCATGCTGCCGGACGAGTCGTTCCCGTCGTACTTCCTCGACGTGTTCGGCCGGCCGCAGCGCATCAGCGCCTGCGAGTGCGAGCGCGTCAGCGAGGCCAACCTGGCCCAGGCGCTGCACCTGCTCAACTCCGACGAGATCCAGGGCAAGCTGGCGCGGCCGGGCGGCCGGGCCGACATGCTGGCCAAGGACCCGCGGCCGGACGCCGAGAAGGTCGAGGAGATGTTCCTGTGGGCCTTCGCCCGCAAGCCGACCGACGGAACAGCGCAAGACGGCGCTGGAGCACATCGCCAAGCACGGCAAGAACAAGAAGGTCGCCTACGAGAACATCCTCTGGGCGCTGCTCAACACCAAGGAGTTCATCTTCAACCGCTGATCGCACGCGTGGCTCGCGCATCGTTCATCGGGAATCGTGTTTTTCGATTCCCGATGAACGATGCGCGAGCCACGATTTTTTTCTCTCACCGCTACAGCTTTCCATCCGACTCCGCTCTCCCACGCGAATCCGCTCCCGTACGTCGTCCGCCCGGCGCGGAGCGCGGGTAAACTAACGTGGCATCCGCGCCGAGCCGCGTTCGTGGCCCCGAGCAAGGTGTGTGGAACGGGTGGGACTCATGCAGACATCCACGAGGCTGCTCCGAGGGCTTGGTCCCGTCGTCCGAACCCTCGTCGCAACCCTCTTGTTGGTGTTGCTCGTCTCCGCCGAGCCACAACAACCAACCGCCGGTTCGTCCGGATCGGCCTTTTTTGCAGCATGTGAAGCGGCCACCCCGGATGCCAGCGCGCGACAGCATTCGCCCCGACGCAGCCGCGACGCTCCGAGCTGTTGCAGCGTCTCGGCGTGTCCGCGTGGCACGCGCGCGGCTGGCGCGGACGAGGTTTGAAGGTGGCCGTGCTCGATTCCGGGTTCTGCGGCTACCAGGCCCATCTCGGCAAGGCGCTCCCCCGAATCGTTACAACACGCTCCTTCCGCCTGGACGGCAATTTCGAGGCCAAGGACAGCCAGCACGGCATCCTCTGCGCGGAGGTGATTCACGCCCTGGCTCCTGAGGCGGAATTGCTGCTGGCTAACTGGGAGCCGGAACACCCGCGGCAATTTCTCGCCGCCGTCCAATGGGCGCGTCAGGAAGGGGCACGGATCATCTCGTGCTCGGTCATCATGCCGACCTGGAGCGATTGCGAGGGGCACGGCCGCATTCACGAAGAATTGACCCACTTGCTCGGCACAGGCGAGCAGCGCGGGGACGCCCTCTTCTTCGCCAGCGCCGGCAACACGGCCCAGCGGCACTGGAGCGGCGCCTTCCAGGACGGCGGCGACGGTTATCACGCCTGGAAGCGCATGGAGGGGGTCGCCGAGACGGAGAACGCCATCAAGCCGTGGGGCGGCGAACGGGTTTCGGTCGAGCTATGCTGCCCGGTGAGCGCCAATTACGAGGTCATCGTCCGCGATGCGACCGCCGGACAACTCATTGGCCGGATGGCATCCGTGGATCGCGGAGGCACCGGGAACGCGGTGGTCGCGTTCGTACCGGAGACGGGTCACGATTACCGTGTCCGCGTCCGGCGGCTGCGCAGCGGATCGGCGGGCTTTCATCTGGTCGTCCTCGGCGGTGGATTGCGCCACGCTACCCGTCCGGGAAGCATCCCCTTTCCCGGCGATGGTCCCGAGGTCGTCGCCGTGGGCGCGGTGGATCACGCCGGCCGACGACTCAGCTACAGCTCGTGCGGTCCCCAGCGCGGCGTCGGCAAACCGGATTTGGTAGCGCCGGTGCCCTTCCCGAGCGCCTGGCGGACGCGCCCTTTCTCCGGCACGTCCGCGGCCGCTCCCCAGGCCGCCGCCCTGGCCACTCTGGTCTGGTCGCGCCATACCGAGTGGAATGCCGGCCGCGTCTCCGCTGTGCTGAAGAACACCGCTCGTCCCTGCTCCAACAGTAGCCCTCCCTGGGAGACCGGCCACGGGCTGATTCATCTCCCTGGTGCGTCCGCGACGGAGTCCGATCGATCAATCCTTCTGCCCTGATCCGTTCGCGCTCCCTCGGTGGATGCGCAGCATCTTACTCGAACACTCCCATGTCCGTAAAGCGGCGGACTATCTCAAATACCTTCTGCAGGTCGAAGCAGACATAGAACGCCGGATAGCGACGGCCTTGGCCGCCCAGGCAGACCTCGACCTCGTCTGCCTCCTGATTGGGATCGTAGTAAATCCAGCCGTCGCCCGGTTCGCGGAGAACGTACTTCCCATTGCCTCCGAGGATGTCCAGCGCGAGTCCCTGATCCGGCTCCCCTCGCCAAAGGCGAACGGACGGTCGCACCTCCTGATCCAAATCTCGGATACTCAGCGCGATCTGTTCCCAGGAGGCGTTCCGATGTCGGACTTCAACAGGTTGCTGGATCCCTCGACATAAAGTTATCTCCAGGCATATTTCTTTGGCTGTCTGGCTTGTCCCCATTCGGTGCCGCGGCGCGGGCCGTTCGTCGCGAGCCGCCGCCGAAAGGGTCATTAACAGTTCGATCCAAAAATCGGAGCGGAGGGGATTGCCGCTCGCATAGACCACCTCCCCATTTACGAGGAGTCGATTTTGTAAATGCCGCATGCCCTTTAAGAGCAGGCGCAGCCCTCTGAAAGGTGTATACATCCACAGGATGTCCGCCAGACTCGGTTTAACATAGTGGACCTCCTCAATGTCTGATAAATAGACGGGGTCGGAGAGGAAGCTCGAATAAAGTCCTCGGTTGGTGAGTAGGAGTCCGGCTTTGCCGTTCCGCAAAAAAGAGCTGTCGATGAACGCTAACGGTGTTTCGTTGTCACTCATCTCTCGGGCGAAGCGAGTGGCCGCGTTGGCCAGATGGTCTTGGCGAATGTTCCCTAGCGCGGCAGAATTCCTTTGGCCCCATGCTTTTCGGCGATTTCGCGTAGCATCGACTCCGCCTGTTCTTCGGGGAGCAACTTCGGATACTTGCTCATATTTCGTTTGCAATCGAACGAGGGTTTGACCGCCATGGTCAGAAGTCTATGCTGGGAGAGTTGGATGCCTCCGTCAAGTCGATTCCCTCCCTGCGATTCGCGCGGGCATGTAGAGGCGCAATTGATGCTTGACAGGTGCGCCTTCATCGCCTTAGATGGATTCGCCGACTCTCCGATAATCATCTCCGGAAGCCGCTTGCGGCTTTGGAGGCCGAGTTCCTCGCCATGTCCTTCCGCTTGTTCATCTATTATTGTGCCTTGTGTGGCGGCGGAGGCGCCTTCGTGGGCTGGTGCTGGGCCGGCCCCTGAACATTCACAATCCGGTGCTGTCCCAGGGTGTCAAGGGCATGCTCCTGGGCCTTTCAGTGACCCTGGCGCTGGGAGTGGTCGATGCCCTGTGGGTCTTCTCCCCCCAGCGCGTCGTGGCCATTGGCTTGCGCGTCGCCACCGCCGTCGTTGTCGGCACCATGGGCGGGTTACTCGGAGGGCTGGTGAGCCAGGCCTTGTATGGTTGGACGGAGTGGGCCTTCTTTCTCGTCCTGGGTTGGACGATCACTGGCTTTCTCATCGGCGTGTCGCTGGGCGTTTTTGACTTGCTGGCCTGCCTCCTCCAAGGACAGGATCCCGGCGCCGCGCTGCGGAAGGTCTTGAAGGCCGTGCTGGGCGGCACGGCGGGCGGAGTGCTGGGCGGCATCCTCTCGCTCCTGCTGCACAGCGGCTGGACGCGGCTGCTGGGGTCCAGGCCCGAGATGCAGGAACACCTTTGGAGTCCCAGCGCCTGGGGTTTCGTCGCCCTGGGAGCGTGCATCGGCCTGTTGATCGGATTGGCCCAGGTCATCCTGAAGGAAGCCTGGCTCAAGGTCGAGTCCGGCTTTCGCAAGGGACGGGAAGTGATTCTGTCCAAGCCGGAGGTCACGATCGGTCGGGCCGAGAGCTGCGACATTGGCCTATTCGGCGATCCGCAGGTCGAGAAGCTGCACGCACGCATCCGCCTGGAGGGCAATCGACACGTGCTGGTCGATGAAGGCTCCGGCTCCGGCACCTATGTCAACGACGAACGCCTCCAGGGTTCGCGGATGCTGCGCTCCGGCGACGCCATCCGCGTGGGCAAGAACGTGCTCCGCTTCGGCGAACGCCAGAAACAGTCGAATTGATGGTTGAATGCCAATCATCAATTCGATCGGGGAGGGACCATGGCCCTTGTCTGCCGCAACTGTAAGCGGGTCAATCCGGCGGAGGCGCATTACTGCTACTGGGACGGCGCCGTGCTGGATGGCCACGCGCGGCGCGCGGCCCCATCGCCATCGGCGCTCAGCCGTTCCTGAGTCCGTTCGTGTTCCCTTCGGGCCGGCAGTGTCGCAATTTCGACGAGCTGGTGTTGGCCTGTTACGGCGAGTGGAAGGAGGCGCTGGATCTGCTGCGGCAGGGGTATCTGGAAGGGTTCTTCGGCGCTCTGGGGCGAGCGGATCTGGCCCTGGCGGCGCGGCAGGCGGTGAGCGCCGCCGACCTCGATCGCGGCCTGGACCATCTGCTGAGCAAGCTGCCGTGCAGCACGCGCGAACCGCCGAAGCTGTTCGCCCAGCCGCAGGAGGTCAACCTCGGACAGATCTCGCGCAGCGCCGATCGGCAATTCATGCTGCACATCGAGAACCAGGGCATGGGCCTGCTGCAAGGCAGCATTGTCTGCGAAGACATGGCCTGGCTGTCGCTGGGCGAAGGAGCGGGCTCGCCGCGCAAGGTGTTCCAGTGTCTTAACGAATTCACGCTGACCGTGCAGGTCCACGCCAAGGCGCTCTGCGCCGGCAACAAGACGCTGGAAGGCCGGATCACCGTCGAATCCAACGGCGGGTCCACCGTCATTGTCGTGCGCGCCGACGTGCCGGTGCAGCCGTTTCCCGATGGCGTCCTGGCCGGGGCCATCTCGCCGCGGCAGGTCGCCGAGAAGTCCAAGGCCAACCCCAAGGGCGCCGCTCCCTTCTTCGAGAAAGGGGCCGTCGCCGCCTGGTACGAGAGCAACGGCTGGACCTATCCCGTGCAAGGTCCGGCCTCGTCCGGACTGGGCGCCATCCAGCAGTTCTTCGAGGCGCTCGGCCTGGTCAAGCCGCCCGTGGTCGAGATCAGCGAGCAGTCGCTGCACCTGCACGGGGCGCCCGGCGCCAGCCTGGAGCATATCTTGCAGGTGCGGGCGGTGGAGAAACGTCCGGTGTTCGCCTACGCCACCACGGCGACGCCCTGGATACGGATCGGCCGCGTCGTCCTCGATGGCCGAACCGCGCGCATTCCGGTGAAGGTGCCGAGCGTGCCGGCCCAGCCGGGCGAATATCTGCACGGCAAGGTGCAGGTGACGGCCAACGGCAATCAGCGCTTCGTGGTCGAAGTGTCGCTGACCATCGCCGGCCGGATGTCCATGCGCGCGGACCAACTGCCCCCCGGCGCCGTGTTCGACATGGATGAGGTGCTCGAAGTCATGCCCGTGCAATCGGTGCCGGAGAGGGCGGTCGAGACGAAAAGCATCGCCGAGGTGCTGACGGCCGTCGAGGCCGTGCCCGTGCATCGCGGCCACGACAACGTCCTCGAAGTGCTCCCGGTGATCCCGGCGGATGACGGACCGCGGCATGAGCGGGACGATGATTTCGCCCGAAAAGTCGCGCGCATTCACGAACCATCCGCCGGCGGTTTCGTCAAGCATCTGGTCCCGCTGGCCGTCCTCACGCTGCTCCTGCTGATCGTGGTCGGCCATGACCTGTGGGTGATCGTGAAGCAGTCCGGCGCAGGCAACGCCTCCGAGCCGGGCCTGGTCGATCCCGACCCGTACCTCGCCATCCGCTTCCACGATGGACCCAAGGAGCGGGATGACAAGATGCCGGAACCGACCATGCGCTTCGGCCTGGTCATGCTGCGCGAGAAGGATCCCGAGCACCCCGATCGCCTGAAAAAGCTGACCTTCGACGAGTGGGGCCGGACGAACAACACCTGTCTGCGCGTGGATGGGAAAGATTATCTGTTCGGCCAACCGCCCGGCACCTGGGAGGCGATGAAGAGTAAGCTGCCAGGCGAAACGGCCGGCCGACCGCGCGACGGTCTCGCCTCTTCGTGGTCGCTGTCGAGACCGCGGATCAAGGTGACGCAGGAAGTCGAGATCGTGCCCGGCGAACAGTCGCGCCGCCTGGACACCTGCCTGGTGCGCTACACCCTGGAAAACAAGGACGCCGTCCGGCACAAGGTCGGCATCCGCTTCCTGCTGGACACTTACATCGGCGCCAACGACGGCGTGCCCTTCACCATCCCCGGAGCGAGCGGCTTGTGCGATAGCCTCATGAAGTTCGACCGGGCCGCCGAGGTGCCCGATTTCATTCAGGCGCTGGAGAAGGACGATCCGCGGCAGCCGGGCACCGTGGCATACTTGCAGTTCCGCGTCGGCAAGCAGATGGAGAGTCCCGAGCGGGTCACGCTCGGAGGTTGGCCCAATCAAGAGCTGCGTCAGTTCGGCTACTGGACGGCACTGTCGCAGCTCACCAAATGGGACGTGCCGTTTCTCTCGATGAAGGAACTGGATGTGCGGGCGCGACAGATCGGCAAGCGCCGCCCCGGATTCGGCGGTGACGATGTACTGGGAGGAACGAGAGCTGGGGCCGGACCAGACGCGCGTGGTGGGCTTCCTGTATGGCCTGGGCAACGTGGACTCGCGCGAGAGCGAGGGCCATCTGCTGCTGACGGTTGGCGGCCGGATGGTACGCCACGGCGAGTTCACGCTGACGGCGCTGGTCCACAATCCACAGGCGGGCGAGAGGCTTACCCTGACGCTGCCGCGCGGCTTCTCGATCCTTGAAGGCGGTACGGGCCAGGATGTGCCGCCGGTACCAGCCGGCGCGACATGGGCGGATAGCCCCGTCACCTGGCGCTCTGCGCCGGCGACGATGGCAAGTATGACTTGGCGGTGCAGTCGAACAAGGGGGCCAAGCAGAAACTTCCCATCGCCATCCGCACGCGCGGCGTGTTTGATTAAGAGTCACCAGCAGAATCCATTTCTCGTTCGCCCTCGTTCCCAAGCTCCGCTTGGGAACGCACGTCAGGAAGCTCCGCTTCCTGTCCGGTGATGGAGTGGGCCGCGAAGCGGAGCTTCGCCCCGTGCGTTCCCAAGCAGAGCTTGGGAACCAGAAGGAGGTTCACTTTTTCCCTTCCTTCCTCAGCAATTCGGCATGAACGTGGGCCACGTCGCCCATGTAAGAACCAATGCGATACTTGCCCTCCGCCAATGTCATGTGTTCCAGTGCCTTCTTCTTGTCGCCGGTCACGTCGTAATACAGTCCCAGATAGAGATGAGCGTAGAACAGTTGCTGCTTGCGCAGCTCGGTAGGCACTTCGCCGGCTTTTGCGGCATCGAGCACGTCGGCCGGCTTCAACTTGCCGCGATAGAGGTCGTACACCTCCATCATGGGCACGCGCCGATCTCTGCCAATCTTGAGCATGGCCTCCCGCGCCTGGTCGATGCCCAGCCGGCGGGCGTTGCAGAGGAAATGCCAGACGGCGTTCTCCACATCATTGGTATCTACTTTCTCGTAGCCCTCGAACTGCTTGCGGCCGTCGTCGAAGCGGCCGACGTAATACAGGGAGATGCCGCGCTTCCAGTGGCCGGGCGCCGCCTTGGGTCGCAGCTGGAGAAAGCGGTCGAAGTCGGCCAGAGATTCCTTGATGCGGCCGAGCTTGAACTGCTCGCTACCGCGGTGATCATAGGCTTCGGCGAGGCGAGGGTCTCGTTGCAGGCATCGGTCGAAGTCGGCGATCGCCTCGGTGTGCTGCCGCAAGACTTCGTGAACCATGCCCCTCAGGAGATAGCCGCGCGCGTCCTTCGCATCAGCTTCGATCGCCTTGTTCGCCCACTCCATCGCCTTCTTGGTTTCCTGTTTCATTAAGGCGGCCTCACCCCGCTGGAGATAGTCGTCAACCGTGTCGGCGCGGACGGGCGACGACAGAGAGCCGACGACGAGGAGGCCGAGAGCGAAGACAGACAGGCGGCGCGGACGCATGGTTTCTTCTCCACGTCAGAGGATGGAATCGCGGCGCTATCTTACGGAGCCGGTCATGCACTGGCCGGGGTCGATACAATACGCTTCACGGAGGGAAAACATGAAGAGACGATGGTGGTTCCTGGCGGCGGCCCTCGGTTTGTGCGGCTGGAATCCGGGGCGCGCGACGAAGGCGGAAATGCCGGGCAAACCGGAGGCGCCGCGCTGGTTGAGCGGCTGGGAGGAGGGCCGGAAGGCAGCGCGGGACAGCGGCAAGCCGATTTTCGTCGTCTTCCGCTGCGAGCACTGACTGGACTGCCATCCGTTCGACGGGCAGGTCGCTCGTCTGGATCGCGTCCTCGCCGACGCGGCGAAGGAGTTTGTGCTCGTCCGTATCAATCACATGCGCGGGGTCGATCTCGACCTCTTCGATTTCGATTACGACCTCACCTGGATGGGTTTCTTCCTCAACGCCGACGGGACGATCTACGGCCGCTACGGCGGGCGCGACGCCGAATCGGCTGACAGCCGAATGTCACTGGCGGGTCTACGAAACGCCATGACCGCGGCCCTGGAGCGGCATCATCGCGGAGGGATCGCTCAGTCGGAGCCGATGCCGCGTCCTTCTCGTGCCGTGGAGCAGTATCCAGCAGCGCGGCGGCTGCCCGAGCGCGCCTGCATCCACTGCCATCAAGTCTACGACCTCCGCCGCGAGAGCCGGCAAGCGGCCGGGAAATGGCGGCTCGATGAAGTATGGGTCTACCCTATGCCTGAGAACGTGGGGCTGACTCTCGATGTTGATCGTGGCGACTCCGTCGCTCGGGTTGCCGTGGATTCGCCGGCGTCGCGCCTCGGCATCCGGGCGGGGGACCGCCTGCGCACGGTCAACCGCCAACCCGTCGCTTCCTTTGCCGACGTCCAATACGCCCTGCATCGCGCCCCGGCTCGCGGGCGCTGCCGATCACCTGGGAGCACGAAGGACAAACTCAGGAGGGAGAATTGACGCTGGCGGATGGCTGGCGAAAAACGGACATTTCCTGGCGCTGGTCGCTGCGCGGCCTCGATCCACCGCCGTGGGTACACGGCGACGACCTGTCGGCGGAAGAGAAGCAAGCGCTCGGCCTGGGCGCCAACCGGCTCGCGTTCCGCCAGGGTCCGTTCGTCTCCGAGCCGGCGCGGCAGGCGGGCATCCGCCAAAACGACGTCATCCTCGGCATCGACGGCAAAATGCTGGAGATGACGTCTCGGCAGTTCGCCGGCTACGTTCGCCTAAACTACCGCGTGGGAGATCGCGTCACCTACAACCTGTTGCGGCGAGGAGCGCGCCTAGACGTTTCCTTGCGCCTGTTGGGTCGGCCTTGAAGAGATTGGACGGCGCGATTGTCATTCGCCCTTGGCGCGTACCTGACGGTTCATCAGCTTCGTCAGCGCCTCCAGGGCGGCGTTTCGCTGCGGGTCCGTGAGAGGATCATCCAGCGGCAGACGTTCCGTCGAGGAGCCGGGCCGGAGCGTTTGCTGTTCCCACCAGGTATGCAAGGCGCGACTGAGGTCGGCGGAGACGCGGAACTCGCGTCCGGGATCGGACCGGACGCCCCAGTCGCCGCTCGGTTTGCTGTCGGGGAAACGGTGCAAGTTCTGGCCGCCGGGACGAACGATGGTCCCACTCGTCACCTTCAAGCCGATGGAGCCGGGACTGGTGATCGTTTGCACGTTGCCCTTGCCGCGCGTCCGCTGGCCGACCAGCACGGCCCGGCGATGGTCCTGCAACGCCGCCGCGATCAGTTCGGCGCCGCCGGACGATTCGGCGTTGATGAGCACCACGATCGGGAAATCCAGGAACTTGTCCTCGTTGGTGCTGCGGAAGATGTCCTCCGGCCGGCTGCGATACTTCACGGTGGCGATGGTCCCCTCGCCCAGAAACAGCTCAGCGGTCTTTATCGATCCGGTAAGGGCGCCTCCCGGACACCAGCGCAAGTCGAGGATCAGCCCGCGCAGACCGTCCTGCCGCAGAGTGCCGAGGACCTCGCGCAGCTCATCGGCAGTGCCATCGACGAGGTTGCCGAGCCGGATGTGAGCGACCTTCCCCCGAGCATCGAGCCAGTAGTTCCAGGCGTTGCCGTCGTCCCGCGCCACGCCGAAGATGCTCTCCGGCCGGAAGCGCTGCCAGTCCAGCGTCGCGCTCCGTTCATCCCGAACACCGGGCCGGCGGAACGATACGGTGATCGGCTCCGGCGAGGCCAGGATGCCGAGGGCGGGTTTCACCAGCGGCGTGCGGCCGTTGAGTACGTCCAGCATTTCCTTCATCTTCCGCTCTCGGCCGTCCGAATCGCGGACGCGCGTGATCTCGTCGCCCGGTCGCAGGCCGGCACGCTGCGCCGGACTGCCCGGCAGGACGTCCTTGACGACGATGCGCCCGGCGTCGCTGTCGGGGACTTCCAGCCCGAAGCCGTCGCGCTCCGCGACGAGGCTGGTGGTCCGGCGCTCCTCTCCTGAGGTTACGACACCGGAGTAAGGGTCGAGCGCGCGCAGCATGGCCTGGCAGCAGAGACGCAAGGGATCTTCCCCTTCCAGGTTCGCGTTCGCTCCAATCTCGGCGCGGATGGTGCGGACCAGCTCGATCAGCGGCCGGTCGTCGAAGAGGACGCCACGGCGCGGCGCCAGGGCTGGAACGAGCGGAGCGGCCGGGTTGGCGTTCGGCCCGACCGGAGACAGGGCCGCGGCATCCTTCTCGGCCTGATCGATGCGGCGGCGCAGATCGTGCGGTAGCGGCCGGCGGCGCGCGTTCATACAACGCCGCCAGGGCGGACTGGAGCAGATCGTTGCGCGACACGGGGCGGACGTAGATCTCGGCGACGAGGTTGACGGCCGCGACCAGGTTGTGAGCGAACGCCTCGGCGCCTTCGGTCGTGTGGGCGGGCGAGGGAGGTGGGGCCGGCGGAGGCGAGGGGGCCGGGGCAGCGCCGGCGAAGACGGCGACCAGCAGCGGCAGCGAGAAGGTCAAGCAAACGCGCATGCAAAAGCCCTCCCTGGACGGCGAACGCACTTCCGGCGCGATACTCTAGAATAAGTCCACGGCCGACAGAAGGCCAACCGTCCGACGATTGCAAGGAGGACCATGCCAACTCGCGTACTGTTGCTGCGTCACGCCGAAACCGCCAACCCCCTGATTTTCCACGGCGCCGAGTCGGACGTCGGCCTGAGCGCGCGCGGCCGGCGCCAGGCCGAGGCCGTCGCGCCGATCCTGGCCGCGGAAGCCCCGGACGTGGTCGTCTCCTCGGCGATGCGGCGCGCCCGTGACACGGCGGCGCCGATCGCGCGAGCCTGCGGTGTGCCTTTGCGGATCGAGCCGGAACTGCACGAGCGGCGCGTCGGTGCGCTGAGTGGCACGCCGACCCAGCGGAGCGAGGGCGTGTGGCCGGACACGCTGCGGCGCTGGCTGGCCGGCGACACGGCATTCGCTCCCCCGGAGGCCGAATCGTTTGACGACATCCGGCGGCGCGTCTTGCCGATCTGGGAGCGTCTGACGATGGAGGTTGAGGGACAGACTCTCGTCCTGGTGACGCATGGCGTCGTCTGCAAGGTGCTGTTATGCACCCTGCTGCCGGGGTACTCGGTCGGCGACTGGCATCGCATCGGCCCGATTCACAACGTCGCCATCACGGAATGGCTTCTTGAAGGGCAGACGTGGCGAACTTTGCGGCTGAACGAACTGCCGGCGGAGGTGGCACACGTGTAACCGGCGCTAACCAAATGCACTTTTGAACCACGGATAACACGGATAAAGAAAACCAGAACGTATCTATAACGCTTTTTTTTATCCGTGTTATCCGTGGTTCAAAGTGCATTTTGGTAGTGGCCCGAAGCCACTGCCGATCAGATTTGCCACATCCATTCTTCAGTCGTTTGCGGTTTGAGGAGTCGTACTCCCTGGAGTCGCCAGCCGTGCTCCGGGTCGAAGTCGAACGTCGCGTCGCATTCGGCCAGGAATCCGTCAATGCCCGGCTGGCCGTGTACCTTGACCTGGAAGGACGCTCGCGCCCGCCCTTCTGCCCGCGAGGGCGGGTCCGGACAAACGATGTCCCACACGTCCATGTGGTCCACTTGTTTTTGTCCAATGTATTTCCTGGCCTCTCCGCGAAGCTCTTCCTTCGTTCTTCCTCCGCGTGAGTGGAACCTATCCGAGATGTGCTGGAAGGCGCCATCGATATCGCCGGCGTTGAGGGCGGCGATCATGGCGTGGACCTTGCGCACGATCTGCTCGCGGTCGGTTTCGATCGCCACGTCGAGGACCGCGTACAGACCCGCCAGGACCAGGACAGCGGCCACGCCCATCAGGCAAAGGCGCTCTGCGCGTCTGCCACCAGGCGACGAGCAGGAAACCGGCCAGCGCGGCAAGGACGACGTAGACGCTGGTGCGGCCTTCGAAGAGCCAGTCGAACACTCAGCCCCCTGTGGGCAACAAACAGGGGGCTGACGCCCCCCGCTCGCCGCATCCTGAAACGACTCAATGGTTCAGGATAAATTCATTGCTGTTGAGCAAGGCCCAGAACAAGTCCTCATAACGGCGCGATGGATCCTTGAAATCGTTGATGGTGAGACGATTGTCGCGGAGGCGGAACTGCTTCACGATCGCGCTGGTCTCTCGGTTCGTCGGCAGCCGATTGAGGGCGGTCAGATACAGTTCCTCGATGGCGAATCGCTCCGTGCGGTTGCGGATGGCGATGGCGACCGCGCCTTTTTCCTTGCGCGCGATGGCGTCGTTGATGTCCTTGCCGTTCATCATCAACAGCGCCTGCACGACGGTGCCGTTGAAGTTGACCTCGTTGCCCTCGTCGTCGCCGAAGTTGCTGATGAGGCGTGCCCAGCCACTGCTGCCTTGAGGTTCTTCTTGCCGTCCTTGGACTCGGCGGCCTCGGCCTTGGTGGCCACCATCAGCGACTCGAACAGCTGTTCGGGACTCATCGACTTCATAATCATGCGGCTGAACAGCGCCTCCTGCTCCGGCTTGTCGTTGGTCTTGTTGGCCACGCAGCTGAGGTTGTAGGCGTTGCTGTTGCAGATCCAGCGGATCAGCTTCTTGAAGTCGTAGTTGTAGTGCTTGAAGCGAGCGGCCAGCTCGTCGAGCAGTTCGGGGTTGGACGGCTGGTTCTGGTCGTTGAAGTCGTCGATCGGATTGACGAAGCCGCGGCCGAAGAAGACGCCCCACATGCGGTTGACGATGGCCTTGGGGAACTGCGGATGGTCGATGACGAAGTCGGCCAGTTTCTCGCGTCGCTGCAAGCCGGTCATGTCGGCGGGCAGACGGCCGCCGTGTTTCTCCTCGCCGGCGGGCAGGAACTCGGCCTTGGCCGTGAGGATGACGCCGTTGCGCTTCTCGAAGAAGACGATGGCGTCCTTGACCGACGTTCGTCGTTGTCGCGGAGCGTCAGCTTGCCGTAGGCCATCATCCGGCCCACCTGCGGCGGCTGGCCGTCGCGGTTGACCTGGCGGAGGAAGGCGTTGACGCCCCAGAAGTGCTCCTGCTTGATGTTGCTGTAGAAGGGGTGATCGTGGCACTGGGCGCACTGCACCTGCGTGCCCAGGAAAAGCCGCGTGATGCGCGAGGTGATCGGCACCATCTGGAACTGGCCTTCCTCGGCGCGATGGGCCGGCGGCACGTTCTCGCCGACGTGGGCGAGGATGAAGTTGGTGGCCGCCCCGCCGTTCTCGGTGTCGTTGTTCTCGCCCGTGGCGGCGATCAGGCTCTTGACCATCTCGTTGTACGGCTTGTTCTGGCTGAACTGGTCTTCGAGCCAGATGGCCAGGTATTCGTGATACGGCCCGCGGCCGAACACGCCGGCGCGGCTGAGCAGCCAGTTCGACCACATGTTGGCCCAGTGGCGCGGGTACTCATCGCTGTCGAGCAGTCGGTTGATGAGCTTGGAGCGGCGCGTGTCCTTGGAGTCCTTAAGGTACGCGCGGATCTCCTCCGGCTTGGCGATGCGGCCGATGATGTCCAGCGAAGCGCGGCGGATGAACTCGAAGTCGTCGGTATAGCGCGACGGGGCGATCTTGTTCTCCTTCCACTTCTCCTCGCTCATTTTGTTGATGGTCGAGACCATCTCGGTCAGCTGAGACATCTCTTGCGGGTCGTTGCCCTTGACAACGAAGGTGAGCTTGGGCGCTTCGGGCCACTTCAGCGGCGCCTCCTCCTTGGCCTTCGTCTCCTTGCCTTTGTCGTCCTTGGGCGGAGCGGCCGACGTGACGTCGGACAGGCTCACCACGGCGAGCGCGCCACCCAGCACGAACAAGCCCACCAGAAGCGACCGGAGCCGACCCGGCCGCCAACCTCGCATGGATGCGCGGAGCATCGTTGACCCCCTTCAGGCCGATTTGTCCTTCGGAACCCACTCAGCCGTTCACGAACTGAATTCTCTCACGTCCGCGGAAGCGCGTCAATCATCCAACTGCTCAGAAAAAACCGTCCCTTGCGCTCCGGGCTGATCGTTTGGACGGAAAAAGACCCCTCTTAGTTCCCAAAGTCGCATGGCGGCGTCAAAATGAAGAGAGGAACGCTTGGCCCACCGGGAGGGAGACGATGCGTCTGGATCTGGAGCGTGTGCGCGAAAACGTACGGCAAGCCGCCACCGAGGATCTGCTGGACCGGGCGACGGTTTATCGAGAGGGGATGGAGGTGGAAGCGCTCGACGTCATCGAGCGGGAGTTGCGCGATCGCGGCGTGACGCCGGAGGCGATCGCCGAGCACGAGCGGAAGCGGCGTGAAGGGGCGCTCTTGGATGCGCAGGGAATGACTCGGAAGTGTCACCAGTGCCTGCGTCCGGCCGTGGGAGAGAGCTGGGGCTGGCATTACTTGTGGGGTCTGGTGCCGCTCTTCCGCCGCCGCTTCGCCTGGTGCGAAGAACACCGACCGGGCGAACGCTCCGTCCGAGCCTGAAGCGTAAGCGAACGGCACCCTTCGCTTACGCTTCAGGCTCGGACAGCAACCGATCCACGTCGGCCTGAACGATCTGGCGCGACGGTTTGTCGAGCGTGGCGCTGATCCAGCTCATCACGGACGGCGTGAAGGGCAGCTTGCCCTTCTGGATGATTTCGAGCATGCGCTTGTGGCGACGGATGCGTTCTTTCATTTTCAACATGCCGTTGGTGCGCCGCGATTCGGCCATGTCGTAACGCCGCTGCTCCCGGCGGATACGTCGTGCTCCCATGGGAAAGCTCCTGACTGGTCCTCAAGGCCCGATCGTAAAAAGACAACATAGCGAGGACGGCAGCCGTCGGAAAGACCGCTTCCGTCCCGATCCGCATCGTTCTCTCCGGCACGACCGCTGTGCTCGGCACTTCCGCCGAAGGTTTTCTTCCTGACCCCCTCTCGCCGCCCGACCCCGACTCTCTTTCGCTGGCACAATTGATTCGCGGCGGAGAGCTTTCCCCGCTTTCCCTTCCTTGATGCGGCACCTCGGGGGCAGTGACATGGGCCGGCGGCGCAACCTGAACGGTTTACGGATCGTCATCACGGGCGCCTCGCAGGGCATCGGCAAGGCGCTGGTGGAGACGGCGGCGCGGCGCGGCGCGCGTGCTGGCCGCGGCGCGATCCGACACCCTGCTGACCGAGTTGTCCCAGAAGGTCCGGGCGTCCGGCGGCATCATCGAGACCGTTCACGCCGACATCACGCGGCGCGAGGACCGCGAGGCGTTGGCCGGCGCCGCCCTGCGCCACTTCGGCGGCATTGACGTCCTCGTCAACAATGCCGGCATCGGCGCCACCGGCCATTTCGCCGAGGTTAGCCCCGAACGACTGCGGGCGATCATGGAAGTCAATTTCTTCGCCCTGGTCGAAACGACGCGGCAGTTTCTGCCGCTACTACGTCTGGGACAGACGCCGGCCCTGATCAACATCTCCTCGATCGCCGGCAAGCGCGGCATCCCCGCGCGTAGCGAATACTCGGCCAGCAAGTTCGCCGTACAGGGCTTCAGCGAAGCGCTGCGCACCGAACTGGCCAAGGACGGCATCGACGTGCTGGTGGTCTGTCCCGGATTGACGCAAACGAATTTCTCGCGGAACATGCTCGAACAGAAGGCCGCCCTGCAGCTCGATCATCTCCGCGGCATGACGGCCGAGGCGGTCGCCGAGGCGACGCTGCGGACGCTGGAGCGCGGCCGCAACGAGGTCTGCCTGTCATTGAGCGGCCGGCTCATCGTCCTGGTCAATCGCCTGTTCCCGCGTTTGGCCGACCGTATCGCACGCCGCAAGGTTTACCATTTGTTCCGCCACGAGATCGAGTCCGGAGGGCCGCAATTGCCGGCACCGACGACGGCGAAAGTGTAACGATTCGTCGCTTGCGTCTTCGCGCTCTCCGGCGCGAGCGCTCGTCTTTTCCCGCTGCGGCCCCGTTACTCGACCCGATTTTCAAGACAGCCAATATCCGTTATTTCGATGGCGATGTCGTCGCCGTGCTCCAGCGTGAAGTGATCCGGCGGTACGATGCCGGTGCCGGTCAGCAGGATGACGCCGTCGGGGAAACGATTGTCGCGTCCCAGCCAGGCGACGAGGTCTTCGAGCGAGCGTTTCATCGCCGACAGGCTCGTCGAGCCATCGAACGCCACGCCGCCGCCGCGGCGGATCGTCAGACGAATGGTGACTTGCTCCGGCGGAGGTAGGCCGCCGACGAGCGTGATGACCGGGCCGAGAGCGCAGGCGCCGTCGTAGACCTTCGCCTGCGGCAAATACAGGGGGTTCTCGCCCTCGATGTCGCGCGAACTCATGTCGTTGCCGATGGTGTAGCCGACGATCTTCATCCGCGGCGACACGACGAGGGCCAGCTCCGGCTCCGGCACGTTCCAGCGGCTGTCCTGTCGGATGCGCACCGCCGCGCCCGGTGCGACGACGCGGCGCGGCGTCGCCTTGAAGAACAACTCGGGGCGCTCGGCGTTGTAGACCAGATCGTAGAAGCGAGCCGCTCCGGCCGACTCACGCTCGCGCGCCTCGCGGCTGCGCTTGTAGGTGACTCCCGCCGCCCACACTTCCTGCTCGTCCAGCGGCGCCAGCAGCTGGACGCTATCGAGCGGCACCCCGGACGCGCTCGCGTCGAGATGCGACGCGATCCGCGTCGCCGGATCGTCGGCGTGCAGGAAATCGCTGAGAGTGTTCGGCCCGCCGCGGCGCAGGAAACGCACTTGCCCGTCGCTGACGACGCCGATCTCGACCTCTCCGCTCGCCCGCCGCACCTTGCACAACTGCATGACTGTCCCTCCGCTTCGCTGCTTGGTGACGCTATTGCCCGTCTTCAAGCCATCGATTCTCGCGTAGCGCTGTCACCATCTGCCGCGTCCTTTCGACGTCTCCCCGGGCGAGAAGGTGTTGCGCTTCCGCGATCCCCCGGTATAATCGCGGCGTGAACGGCACCGCCGCCCCGCGCAGAGGAGGATCGGGGACCAGCCGATGCACAAGCGTTGCACAAAGGTCCGCCAGTCCCTCGCCCGTCTGCGCCGAGATACGAACCGCGTCCTCCGCCCCCTTCAGATCCCACGCTGGGGTCAAATCGATCTTATTGATGACCGGCTGGATCGTACCGAGGTCCGCGTCCGGCCAAACCGGGGGTGCGGACGCATCGAGTACCCACAGACACAGGTCGGCGCTCGCGGCCGTCGCCCTGGCCCGACGGATGCCCTGTTCCTCCAGCGCCTCCGCCTCCGTCCGCATTCCCGCCGTGTCCGCTAACTCGATCAACCAGCCGTCCAGCGCCAGGCGCGTCGTCACCACGTCGCGCGTCGTCCCCGGTGTCGGCGCCACCACGCTCCGCTGATAGCCGGTCAGGGCGTTGACGAGGCTGCTCTTGCCGACGTTCGGAGCGCCCAGCACCGCCACGCGCCACGGCCGCGTCAGTCGTTGACCTACTTCCACATAGCGGCTTAATTGCATCAAACCCTGCTGGGCCACCGCCGCATCGCCTTGAGCCAGCGCGGCCTGGATCGCCTCGAAGCTCCGCGCCAGCGCCCCCTGCTGCTGATCCAGCAAGATGCTAGCCGTGCGAACCGTCACCGCCTGCGTCAAGGCGATCGCCGCCTCGGTACACAGAGCGTCCCCACTCGTCTTCCGCAGAAAATCTTCCCAACTACATATCTGCAAGCCTTGCGCGCGGAACAGGTCGAGCAGGAAGCGCACCGACCTCGCGGCCGCCGTGCCCATGTACTTCCAGCCACGGCAGCGGCTCGCGCTGCTTCACCGCCACGACAACCTCATCCGCGACCTCGCCGCCGAGACGGCCCAACCAGAAGCGTCCGGCGACCGGGACGTCGGGCAGGACACCGCCGGAGCGGAGGCGGAAGGCCGTCCGCAACGCCTCCCAGGCGCGCGGACCATACAAACCCAGCGTCGCCAGCGCTGCCTGGCCCGGCGACGATAGACAGGCGATCCAGGTCGGCGTTTCCGGCGCGGTCACGGCAATGCCTCCGCACTCAGACGGATGCCTTCGAGCGTCATGGTCGGCCACAGAGAGGCGTCGGGCAGAATCGCCTGCAACATGGGCGCATCGCCGCCGGTGAGGAACACCTGCGGCGACACCTTGGTCCTCGTCTTGTACTGTTCGATCAGGGCGCGCACGCCGCCCGCCACCGCCCAGAAAATGCCGGCTTCCATCGCGGCGATCGTGGACGCTCCCGGCAGCGGCGGCGTCGCGCGGGGCGGGTTGATCTGCGGCAGCAAGGCGGTATGGTCGTGCAGGGCCGCCGCCATCAGACGCAGACCGGGGAGGATGGCGCCGCCGGCGAACGCTCCCGTCTCGTCCACCCAATCGACGGTGACGGCCGATCCCGCATCGATCGCGATGGCCGGCGTGTCCATCGGACGCCGACTGTTGGCCGCCACGGCATCGAGCAGGCGGTCGATGCCGACGTGGTCGGGCTTCTCCAGCCGCACCCACAGCGGTAACGAGGCCGCACCCGTCAGCACGCGAACGCGATCACCGCGCCGTCGCGCGTACCGCTCGAATTCAGCTCGCCACTCCGGATGGACGCCGGTCACGACCCACACCAGCGGTGATGGCAACTGCCACTGCCGGGCCTGCTCCTGCCAGGCGTCCCACGAGTCCGCAGAGAGAGTGCAAGCGTCGGTGACGCGGCCGTCCAAACAGCGGCCCCATTTGATGGCCGTGTTGCCGACATCGACGACGACGTCCGGCGTCATGCGCTCACCTCGACCCGCGCGACCTGCAGCTGTTCGACCACGGCTCGCACCAACTCCGACAATCCCTGTCCCGTCACCGCCGACAGGGCCAGGACCGGCCGGCCCAGTTCCTCCTCCAGCCGTCGCCGTACTTCGGCGCTGTCGGTCAGTTCGGCCTTGCTCACGGCCACGATTTCCGGTTTGTCCGCCAGCGCATGGCCGTGCAGCTCCAGTTCGCGGCGGATGGTCCGATAGTTGCGCAGTGGATCGCTGCCGTCGCTGGGCAGCGGCTCGACGAGATGCACGAGGACGCGCGTCCGCTCGACGTGCCGCAAAAACTCGTGTCCCAGCCCGATGCCGCTGTGCGCTCCCTCGATGAGGCCCGGCAGGTCGGCGAGGACGAACGCCCGTTCGCCGCCGATGGTCACCAGTCCGAGATTGGGGTGCTTGGTCGTGAACGGATAATCGGCGATCTCCGGATGCGCCTGGGACAGTCGGCTGAGCAGTGTGGACTTACCCGCGTTGGGCAGGCCGACGAGGCCGGCGTCGGCGATGACTTTCAGCTCCAGCACGATCCAGCGTTCCTCGCCCGGCGTGCCCGGTTGCGTCTGGCGCGGCGCCCGGTTGGTCGCCGTGGCGAAGGCCTTGTTGCCGCGCCCGCCACGTCCTCCCTTGGCCGCCGTCACCTGTTCGCCCCCCTCCGTAAGATCGCGCAGCAGGTGGCCGCGATCCCGGTCGTAAACCAGCGTCCCCGGCGGCACCGGGATGACCATCTCGGGGGCACGTCGGCCGTGGCAGTTGTCCGGCCCGCCGCGTCCGCCGGACTGGGCGCGCCAGTGCTTGCGATTGACGATTTCGGCGAGACTGTCGGTGCCGGCCACGGCGCGGACGATGACGTCGCCGCCGTCGCCGCCGTCGCCGCCGTCCGGCCCCCCCTTGGGCACGTACTTCTCGCGCCGAAAGCTGCGGCACCCCGCGCCTCCGTCGCCACCCTTCACGAACAACGATACGCGATCGACAAACATGGCCATCCGCTTCGGAATAGACAATCTTCATCCGACACGTTCCCTCTATGATACATACCCGGCTTCGGACGACGAAAGAAACGACGGCATCGCGGCCATTCTTTTCGGCACAATTCCTTCAAGTTGCCCATCCTCTTCGTCCGATGCAATGGAAAGGAAAGGCCTCTCGGAGCCCGCAGCGCCAGCGAGGGTTGATTTTCCTCGCTGACGCTGCGGGCTCCGACATCCGACGGGAATCTCCTGGAGGAGCTACCCATCCGAGAAACAAGAAACCAAGGCCGATCCTTCTGGCCGCGTGTTCGGGCGTTCGGCTGTCTGCTCCTGGCGGGCGTGCTGGCGTGGACCACCCGTCCGGCCGGCGCTCAGATAGCCGGCTTGGCGGATGACCTCGTCATCCTCAGTAGCCGTCTGCGGAAGAAGGAGGCGGACAAGACGCATCAACACCTCGGACCCGGACCCGGCTCGATGGAAAGCCCGTTCACCTACGTCCCCGGCGCTCCCCAACCGATCCCGGGCGAACCGTCCAGCGCCACGACTCCGGGTCAGGCCCAGATTGCGCCGGTGGCAACCCGTGCCCCGGCCTCGACGCCGCTCTACGGCGCGCTGGAACTGCCCGCCACGGTGGAGGAGGGTCCGCCAACCGGCCTGACGCTGGACCAGGCCATCGAACGACTTGTCCAGGACAATCCCGGTCTGCGTACTCGCTTTCAGGAACTGTCTAAGGCCCAGGCGGATGTCCTTTCCGCTGGCCTGCGCAATAATCCTTTTATCTTCGGCAACGTCGGCAACGTCCCGTATGGCAGCTACTCGCCGCAGCGGCCTGGCGGCGTCAACTATGAAGTGACGGTCATCCAGTCCTGGGACGTCAATCAAAAGCGCAAGAGTCGCATCCGCGTGGCCCAGAGCGCCAAGAACGTGGTGGAGTGTCTGTACCAGGATGCCGTTCGCCTGGAGATCGACAACCTGTACACCGCCTTCCTGGACGTGCTGGCCGCCCGCGAGGCCGTGCGCCAGCAGCAAGTTGGTTTGGAAGGATGGGAGAAGGTCGTCGAGGCGACGCGGCCGATGGTGGAGTCGAAGCAGAAAGCCTCGTCCGAACTGGAAAGTGCCTTGGTCCAGCGCGACCGGGCCTTCCTGGCCGTGCAAGATGCCTCGTCCGCACTACGGCAGGCCAGGCAGTCGCTGGCCGTCATGCTCAACCTTCCTCCCGCCGACGCCGATTGCCTGGAGTTGCGCGGCGCCATCGGCGGCTTCGATCTGGAATTGCCGGCGCTGGAGGAATTGCTGGAGATCGCGTTGCACATTCGGCCCGATCTGAGTGCCTACCGTCTGGGCGTCCAGCGCGCTCAGACGGAGGTGCAGATGGCGCGGGCGGATCGCTGGGCCGATGTGTTCGTGCTATACACACCCTGGCAGCTCCAGGACAATTCCGCCATCGGCAGCCAGAACGCGACTTCGTGGAGCCTCGGAGCACTGGTCACGCTGCCGGTCTTCAACCGCAACCAGGGCAACATCTCGCGGGCGCGCAGTACCGTGACGCAAACGCTGATCGAGCTGCAAGGTCGGGAAACGCAGGTCGTCGCCGAGGTGCGGCGTGCCTATCAGGAATATGTGACCACGCGCCGCGCCGTGCAATATTACCGGGAGAACATCCTTCCGCGGGCGCGGCGCATCCGCGACGACAAGCTGCGCCTTTTCCTGGCGGGGACCGAAAACGTACTCACCTACCTCAACGCCCAGACGGACTACAACGATGTGGTCCGTCAGTATCTCGAAACGAGCGTGCGTCATCGCCGCGGTGCGCTCCGGCTCAACACCGCCGTCGGCCAACGCATCGTGCCCTGAGGCGAATCCGACAGCAAGTTCTCGTTTAGCCGCGACGCGCAGCGGAGCGCGGGTCTGTCCCGCGCTCCGCTGCGCGTCGCGGCTAAACGAATTTAATCAGTAGGCATTGCGGTGGATGATGCCGTGGAAAAGCGTCATCCACAGGATGCGCAGATCCAGCCACGGCGTCCAGTGCGTGATATAGTAGAGGTCGTATTGCAGGCGCTTGCGTAGCGACGTGTTGCCGCGCCAGCCGTGGACCTGCGCCCAGCCGGTGATGCCGGCCTTGACGCAGTGTCGGGCCATGTAGTTGGGAATGGTTCGGCTGAACTGCTGGATGAACACCGGACGTTCCGGCCGCGGCCCCACCAGGCTCATGTCGCCCAGAAGCACGTTCCACACCTGCGGCAGTTCATCGAGACTCGACTGGCGCAGAAACGTCCCCAGGCGCGTCCGCCGGCTGTCGTGCTTGACGGCCCACACCGCCCCCGTCTGCTGCTCGGCATCGACGCGCATGCTGCGGAACTTCAGCATGTGGAACGTCTGTCCGTTCAGCCCGCAGCGCTCCTGCCGATAAAAGATTGGCCCCGGACTGGTCAACTTGACCAGCAGCGCGATCAGTCCCATCAGCGGCGACAGCACGACCAGCCCGACCGCCGACAGCGCCACATCCATGACGCGCTTGACGACGATGTTCAGGCCGAAGTGCGGACTTTCGCGGAGACCGATCAGCGGCAGGCCGTCGAGATTGGTGGTGGTCAGCGACAGGCCGGCGAGGTTGGGCACGTCGCAGACCATGCGCACCTCGACCAGCGAGCGCGACAGGATGGCGAAGACGCGGCGGGCGTCGTCGGTGCGGTCCAGCGGCAGGGCGACGAAGACGTGCTGGACGCCGTACTTCTGGATCAGTTCCGGCAGGTCGGCGAAGCCGCCCAGTACGTCGAGGTCGCCGGACAGCCGGCTGGTCCGTTCCTCGACGAAGCCGATGTTTTTGATGCCCAGCCAGTTGACGCGCTGCAGGGCGCGGGCCATCTTGCGAGCGCCTCGGCCGGCGCCTACGATGATCGAGTACGTCTGGTTATAGCCGCGGCTGCGCAGTGTGCGGATGATGGCCCAGGCCCCGCGCCGACCGACCAGGACCAGCGCCGCGCTGAGCACCCAGAAGAGCAGGAGGGTGGCCCGCGATTCGTAGGGGTCGTGCAGGAAGAAGATGGTCGCCATGACCATTAGCGACAGAAGCAGGCTGCCCTTGAAGACCGCGACCATCTCTTCGCGGAAGCGGCGCAGCCGGCCGACGGTGTACTGGCCGGCCAGGCGGTAGGCGACGGCGCTGAGCAGCCACAACAGCGGCACCTGGCGCCAGCACAGGTAGAATGGCGGCGTCACCTTCTCGACCTGGAGCCAGCCGGTCTCAAAGCGCAGATAATATGCCAGGAACCAGGCGGCCGTGGTCAGGACCAGGTCGGTGAGAAGAAAGCAAGAGCTGAGCAGCTGGCTGCGCTGATGAATCATAACGGTCCCCGTCCGTGGGGTCAGGCCCGAAGTTCCCCTCCGTGGAACCGTGAAGTGTTAGCACGACCCCGGCAACGCTGTCAAGCCGAGGCCAGACCACAAAACCATTCCCACCACGGAAAACACGGAAAACACGGAAAAAAGACAAAAACCAATCAGCGCCGAACGAACATGGTGAGTGGCTCCCTTATTGTTTGTCCTGATTCGGAACTGTATTCTTTTGTCTTTTTTCCGTGTTTTCCGTGTATTCCGTGGTGATTCATCTTGGGAGAGGTGATGGCCGCGAATGATCTCGTGCTCGCCTTCACCGGCGCCAGTGGTGCAGTTTATGGCCTACGTCTGCTGGAAGTGCTGCTTGACGCCGGCCGCACGATCCATCTCGTCATCAGTCCGTCCGCGGTGGAAGTGATGGAGCAAGAACTGGATCGCCACGTTCGCCTCGATCGCTTTGTCCTCGCGGACTTGCTGGGCGACAGGGTGGGCACGGTCGATGCCGAGCGAGTGTACTTTCACCCGTTCATGGACTTTCGGGCCGGCATCGCCAGCGGGTCGTTCCTGACGGGCGGCATGGTCGTCTGTCCGTGCAGCATGGGCACAACGGCGGCCATCGCGCACGGCCTCTCGCAAAACCTCATTCACCGCGCCGCCGACGTCCACCTGAAGGAACGGCGGCCCCTCATCCTGGTGCCGCGCGAGACGCCGTTGCACCTGCTCCAACTTCGCAATCTCGTTGCCTGTGCCGAGGCCGGCGCCGTCGTGATGCCGGCGATGCCCGCCTTCTACACCCGGCCGCAAACGCTCCAGGACGCCGTCGATTTCATCGTCGGCCGCGTCTGCGATCAACTCGGCATCGAACATCATCTGTCGCCGCGCTGGGGTGAGACTCCGTGATGAAGAGCGGCGCGGACACTCTCACCGTGTCCCGATGCCGTACAGCGCGGACCGGGCACGGAGAAAGATGCGCCCGTCCGAGACAGCGGGAGAAGCGATCGTGTCGCCCTTGATCTCGTTGACGGCGAGCTTGTGGAACTGCGGCGCCGCGGCAACCACCGTGCAGAGTCCGGCGCGGTTGAGGAAATAGATCCGCCCGTCGGCGGCCAGGGGCGACGCTTTGTAATCGCCGGGCAAGCGTTCTTCCCACTTCCTTTCGCCGGTGCGGGCGTCGCAGCAGTGGACGATGCCGTTGTCGCTGACCCAGAACAACAGGTTATCCCAGGCAACCGGAGAGGGGCTATCGGACGTGCCCTTCGTTTGCTGCCAAACAATCTCCGGTTTGTCGTCTTTCCGCTTCGGGGGGCGGACGGCGAGAAGAGGGCCGCGCATGCCCTGGGTGGCGTAGACCAGTCCATTCGCTGCGGTCGGGCCGGTGATGGTGCGCCCTCCGACAATGCCGGGCAAGGCCCAGAGCTGCTTGCCGGTCGCCGCGTCGTAGGCGTCGAGTTGGTTGCCACCCATGACCACCAGCTCCCATCGATCACCGAGCTTGTGCAGAAGGGGCGTCGTGTAGGAATCGCACTGCTCCGCCGTTGCCTGCGTTTGTCGGGGCGTTTTCCATTTCACCGCCCCCGTTCGCTTGTCATGAGCGATCAGGTAGCTCGGTGCGAGGGAATCGCCGAGGTCGGCGAGAGAATCCTGCATGCACACGCTGATAACCACGTCCTGGAACAGCACCGGGCTGTTGGCGTGCCCCCACCAAATCGAATACGTGCCCTCTTCCTTCTGGAGATTGCGCCGCCAGAGTTGTTTGCCATCGAAGTTGTAGGCAGCGAGGTCGCCGTTGCCGAAGTGGAAGACGACGACTTCGCCATCGGTCACCGGCGAGGGACTGGCGAGATTGTGCAGCTTGTGGAATTTCTGGTGACGGCGTTTCTCGCCGTCGGGCGTCTGCCGGTTGGCCACGCCGGTCCCCACCTTCCGCGACCAGACGATGCGGCCGCTACTCCGGTCGATCCGCAATGCCAGCAGATCCTCCCCTTCCTGGGACGTGAGGAAGATAGCATCACACCACACCGCCGGGGTGCTGTCGCCCTCGCCAGGGAGGCGGCACGTCCAGAGGATCTTTTCTTTTTCCGACCACTGGAGGGGTAAATGCTTTTCGGCGCTGACGCCGTCACCCCTCGGACCGCGCCACTGCGGCCAGTTGTCTCCCCGAGCCGGGATCACACCGAGAAGGAGCAAAGTCAAAAGCACGATG
Source organism: uncultured Planctomycetota bacterium (assembly GCA_963849325.1). Classification (GTDB taxonomy): domain Bacteria; phylum Planctomycetota; class Planctomycetia; order Gemmatales; family Gemmataceae; genus JAJPHU01. Next base: position 867,185 of record CAWKHF010000002.1, read on the forward strand.
GAGCGCGCGGCAGCGGTGTGCATGCGGGATCTCCGGGCGCGGACAGGGTGGTCACGCCGACGACGACACGCCGATGAGGGTAAGTCCGACGGGCAAAGTGGCCTTCTTGTCGCCGGCCTTCACTTCCTGCAGATAGAACAAGACCCAGTGGTTCTCTTCCTTCTTTTCCAGCTTTGGCTCGGCTGCCGCCCCCGTGCCGGGGAACAGGAGCAGGACGCCGGGATGGCCGTCGGTCGTCTTGCCGCTCAGCTCCTGGAGCGCCTTGGGTGCCATCGTATCGGGCTTCTTGTCCTCGGCGGCGGGCGAGAGGAGGAGAAACTCGCTGTAAGGAGCGGTGCCCATGTGATCGCCGTCCATCGGCTGGTTGGCCAGCCGCAGCGTGTACACGCCGGCGGGGATTTTCTGCTTGCGGTAGTCCGTGATTTGTTTGGGGAAGCGAATGGCGCCGAACAGGCTCGTCTCGGCGACCTCGTGGTAGGTCAGGCCGTTCTTGACCTGGGCGTCGGTGGCTCGGATGGGCAGGTCTTTGCGGAACCACACTTCCGCGAGGACGTCGCCCTTGGCGTTGAGCAACTGAACACAGTGGTCGCCGAGTAGCTTGCGGATCGACCCTTGTACCTCGGCGGGGGCCGCCGTCTTGTCCAAGGTCTTAACGGTATAGGGGTTGTCGGCCGCACGCAGCGGAAGGGCGGTCAACAGGAACATGCCAACCAGGCAACCCGGATTACGCCATGCCATCAATGGGGTCTCCCGTAATACGTTTAGCCGCGACGCGCAGCGGAGCGCGGGACAGACCCGCGCTCCGCTGCGCGTCGCGGCTAAACGGGGAACGCGTTTCAGCGAATGGCGAAGGTGCCCAGGTACGCGCCGCGCCGGCCGCTGTCCTTCCAGGTGCCATCGACACCCTTGCCGGTATAGGTGTTCTCGACGGCCAGGGCCGGCTGCACTTTCACGTCGCGGGCCAGCGGCGGGAAAAAGGCGGACTCATTGCCGCATACCTTGTCGTGCTTGTGATCCAGACAGCGCGTCTCGATGCGGGCATCGCCGGCCGTCAGCGTACCGCAGCCGCCCTCGGCGCAGTCGCAGACACTCAGGTCGATGCGGGCGCTGCGAACGGCGACGACATTGCCGAGCAGTTCGCCGCCTTGTTTCTGGGCCAGGCGGACCAGGGCGCGGCGCTGGGCCGTGGTGGCGCGCTTCTCGACGATCAGCACGGCCTTGGCTGGGCCGGTCTGCTGAGTGCCGAGCGTGTCGCTGGCCGCGACGACGGCGACGACGCCGAGTCCGTCGAGGTTGACCTTATCGAACTCGCCTTTCTCGACTTTCCAGGCCAGGATGGCGTGCTTGCCGCCGATGTTGACGTCGGCGTTGGCGAAGCAAGGGCCGGTCCAGACGTCGGTGGTGCGGGCCTCGATGTAGTGGCCGGTCAGGCCGGCGGCCGGCAACGGGGCGGCGGCGAGCGGAAGGGCAAGAGCGGCGAAGGCCAGGATGCGTTTCATCGCAGGTTTTCTCCTGTGCGAAGAGGAATTCGATCAATGGCGGGGAGTGAAACACTTCCCATCATTTTTGAGGGAAATCACGGCGCCGTCAAGAGGCGTTTCGCCGCGCCCAGCGGAGTTTGGCCGAACGCGAACGAGGGTTGGCCGTCCGCTCGGCCAGCGAAGCACGGAGAGGTTCGTCGGAAATGGCGTCGTAAAGGCCCGTGCGAAGCCCGTCGCGGAAGGCCGACTTGACCTGCCGATCCTCGCCGCTGTGAAAGCTAATAATCGCTCCCACACCGCCGGGAGCGAGCACTCCGGGCAGCACGCGCAGCAGCTGTTCGAGGTTGCCCCGTTCGCGGTTGACGAGGATGCGCAGCGCCTGGAAGGTCCGCGCCGCCGGGTGCAGGTTCCAGCGCCCCGGAGAGGGGTGCAACCGCCAGCGTGCGTTCGCGCCGCCGGGCTGCATCGCCTCCAGGATGACGCGCGTCACGTCGCTCGTCCGTTCGAGCGGCCCATGCTGCCGGGCCGCCACGAGGGCGGCGGCGACGCGCTCCGCCTCCGGTTCGTCGCCGAGGTCGCGCAGCGCCCGCGTCAACTCCTCCTCCGAGATGGACGCCAGCACCTGCGCCGCCGTGCGGCCGCGCGAGCGGTCCATGCGCATGTCGAGCGGGCCGTCGCGGACATAGGAGAAGCCACGCTCGGCATCGTCCACTTGCATACTCGACATGCCGAGATCGGCGAGGATGGCCTGCACGGTCCCAATGCCTTCGGCCGCCAGGATGGCGGGCAGGGCGGCGAAGTTGCCGTGGTGCAGACGGAAGGGCAGTCCCGTCGCCGACAGGCGCTCGCGGGCGCGCGTCAGGTTCTCCGCGTCGAGATCGAGTCCGATCAGGCACCCCTCCGGCCCGGCGCGGCGCAGCAGTTCGACGGAATGCCCGGCCCAGCCGACCGTCGCATCGACGACCACCGCCCCGGGGCGCAAGGCCAGCACGGCAAGCACCTCGTCCAGCAGCACCGGACGATGTTCCCCCGGCGGTGTACTACGGCGGCCGCGAAACATTCGCTTTCTCCCTCGCGCACTCCGCTTTTCCTCTTCCACGGCCTGGTGCATCCCTTTACCATGTGGCCTTACCGATCCGCAGGCCCGCCCAGCCGAGAGCATCGGCCTTCCGACGAGAGGTCCGCATGACCACGAACGGCTCGACGCCTTCCGCTTCCCCTCCTGCCGACTCGGCGGTCGTTCTCTCGACTCCCGCCAAGATCGGGGATGCCCCCTTGCCGGGGGCGCGGATGGCCCTGGTGCTGCTACTGCTCATCAACCTGTTCAACTATATCGACCGCCAGGTGCTGGCGGCCAATCTGACGCCAATCGAAGCGCAGCTGCTTCCGAAGGGGGCCATCGACAACAACGAACGTCTCGGCAACCTGGCCCTGGCGTTCATGGTCTCCTACATGCTCATCGCGCCCCTGTTTGGCTGGCTGGCTGACCGTATGCCGCGCTGGCGCCTGGTGGGGATTGGCGTCATCCTGTGGAGCCTGGCCAGCGGCGCCTCGGGCCTGGCGGGGACGGCCGGTCCCTTCGCCCACCTGGGGGGAATGTACGCGGTCGTCGGCACGTTTACGTTCTTGTTGTGTACCCGCTGCTTCGTCGGCATCGGCGAGGCCGCCTACGGGCCGGTGGCGCCGACTGTCCTCTCGGACCTTTACCCGGTCAAGGTCCGCGGCAGCGTCCTGGCCTGGTTCTATGCAGCCATCCCCGTCGGAGGCGCCCTGGGCTATGCATTCGGCGGCCTGCTCGGTTGGCCGTGGGCGTTTTACTGGGTCGTGCCGCCGGGCCTCTTGCTCGGCCTGTGGTGTTTTTGGATGCCGGAACCCCCGAAGGGATTAGTGGACCTCCATCACGGCATCCCCGCTCGCCGCCCCACCCCGAAGGATTATCTCGTTCTCTTTCGCACCCCTTCCTACGTGCTGGATTGCCTCGGCATGTCGGCCATGACTTTCGCCGTGGGCGGCATCGCCCATTTCATGCCGCACTACATCCACGGGACCAAGGGTGTCGAGGATCTCGCTCAGATCAATATCCTCTTCGGCGCCATCGTGGTCGTCTCCGGTTTGAGCGCTACCCTGCTGGGCGGGACCGCCGGCGACCGTTTGCGGGCTCGTTTCTCCGGATCGTACTTTCTGGTCTCGGGCGTCCCGATGCTGTTGGCGTTCCCCTGCTTTCTCGGCGTGCTGATGCTGGATTTCCCGCTCGCCTGGATTTTCATCTTCCTCACGTGTTTCTGTCTCTTCTTCAACACCGGCCCCAGCAACACGATCCTGGCCAACGTCACGCACCCGGCGATCCGAGCCCAGGGTTTTGCCCTGAACATTCTCATCATCCACCTTCTGGGCGACGCCATCTCGCCGACGATCATCGGCCGCATCGCTGCCCTCTACGCCAAGGATGGGCAGTCGAATTTGACCGCCGGCTTTTTTGGCGTGTCGCTGCTTATTCTGGCGGGGGGCGTGTTCTGGCTGGCCGGGATCCCCTTCCTGGCCCGCGACACCGCCCTCGCTCCGCACCGCCTCGGCGACTGACAGCGACTCGTCGCCTCGCCCTCTCTTGCCCCCCTTCGGCCGCGTTCCTATAGTAGCAGCGAAGGGAGTCAGCGCCCGTCCTCGACACTTCGGTCGAGGTTTCTTTTTGAACTACATTGTGAAAAAAGTCACGAAGTAGGCCCGAGATGGATTTCACCTTATCGACTTACTATCCGATCTTCCTGTTCTTGCTGGTGATCGTCGGCTTTGCCGTGTCGGCGCTGGCGGCGACGCACTTGCTGGGACCGCAGCGGAAAACGCCGGTCAAGCAGATGCCTTACGAATCGGGCATGGACCCGATCGGCGACGCCCGCCAGCGCTTTGATGTCAAGTTCTACCTGATCGCCATCCTCTTCCTCGTCTTCGACGTAGAATTGCTGTTTTTGTATCCGTGGGCGGCCCTGTATCCGTGGCCGAGCGCGTCCGGCGAGCCGGGTTCGGTCCTGCCGGTCGAACTGTATAACCTCGTCTTCTGGGAAGTGCTGGTATTCCTGGCGACGGTGGTGATCGCCTACGTCTATGCCTGGCGGAGAGGGGTGTTCCGATGGCGGTAGGTGGATTGTCCGAGAGCGTCATGCTGACGCAGTTGGACCAGTTGGCCAACTGGGTGCGCAAGAACAGTCTGTGGCCGATGCCGTTCGCCACGGCCTGCTGCGGCATCGAGTTGATGGCCACCGGCGCGTCGCGGCACGACATCGCTCGTTTCGGCGCCGAGGCCATGCGTTTCTCGCCGCGACAATGCGACCTGATGATCGTGGCCGGCCGGGTGGCGATGAAGATGCTGCCGGTGCTGCAACGCATCTGGCTGCAAATGCCGGAGCCGAAGTGGTGCATCTCGATGGGCGCCTGCGCCTCCTCGGGCGGCGTGTTCGACACTTATGCCGTGGTGCAGGGCGTCGATCGCTTCATTCCGGTCGATGTCTACGTGCCCGGCTGTCCGCCGCGGCCGGAGCAGTTGTTGCAGTCGGTGATCGACTTGCAAGCGAAGATCCAGCGCACCGGCACCATCACGGGCAAGGAGTTTCGGCAGACGGGACTCTGCCCGCACGCGCCCGGGCCGTTGGCCTTGGAGGTCCCGCCCGGCGAGAAGATGGTGGCTCCCGGTGATTTCGCCTCGGCAACGCGCTTGCAGCAGCAAGCGCATAAGAATTAACCACAGATGAACACAGATGAACACGGATGGGAAAGCAAAATGGAAACGGAGAAGGTTTGGAAGTGAATATAAAATATCTTTTTGTTTTTTATCCGTGTTCATCTGTGGTTCATTCTTCGGAGTGCGGGTCATGACGCCTGACGAGGTCGTCAACAAGCTGCGTGAGAAGTTCGGTGCCGATGGCTTCACGACTTCCGACTTCCGCGACAATCGCCGGATCATCGTCCCGGCCGAGCGCATCTATGCGGTGTTGGAGTATCTCAAGCAGCCATGCGGCTTCGATTTGCTTGCCGAGTTGGGTGGGGCCGACTATCTGCAATACCCGGATGCAAGAGACCGCTATGGTGTGTGGTATGTGTTGGTCAACACGACTACGGGGGTCCGTCTCATCATCAAGACGTTCGCCAACGATCCGGAACCGACTTTGCCGTCGGTTTTCGCGCTGTGGAAGGGCGCCGATTGGATGGAGCGCGAAGTCTACGATATGTATGGTGTCATTTTCGACGGCCATCCCGACCTGCGCCGCATCCTGATGCCCGATGAATTCACCGCCTTCCCACTGCGCAAGGACTATCCGATGCGTGGCCGAGGCGAGCGCCACAATTTTCCGACCATCACGCGGCCCGAGTCGTGACAAGGTGACAAGGTGACAAGGTGAATGGGTGACTCCATGACAGGCTGAGTAACGTGAGTTTGGTGCGAGAGGACAACCACTTGGTTGTCACCTTGTCACCTTGTCACCTTGTCACCTTGTCACCTTGTCAGGGAGATAGTCATGCCTCTGGAGTTGGCCGACGCCATCGCCCTGCCGGAAGGACCGGAAAAAGAATACCTGTGGACGCTGAATTTCGGCCCGCAGCATCCCGCCACGCACACCACCCTGCGCCTCATCCTGACGCTCGACGGCGAAACCATCGTCAAGGCCGTGCCGGACATCGGCTACCTGCACAGCGGCTTCGAGAAGCTCGGCGAACATCTCGACTATAACCAGTACGTCACGATTGTCGATCGGATGAATTACATCTCGCCGGTCGCCAACGAGATCGCCTGGTTCGCCTCGGTCGAAAAGCTGATGGGCATCGACCTGACGCCGCGCTGCCAGTACATCCGCGTCATCTTCAATGAACTGATGCGTATTCACGATCATCTGCTCTGCTGCGGGGCGGCGGCACTGGACCTCGGCGGCTTCACCGCCTTCCTCTACGCCTTCAACCAGAAGGAAAAAATCTACGACATCTGCGAGCGCGCCGCCGGCCAACGCTTCCACCCCAGTTACCTGCGCGTCGGCGGTTTGTTGCGCGATGTCGATGAGACGTGGATCGAGATGGTGCGAGCGTTCGTCCGCGGCTTCCCGGCGGCGTGGAATGACATTGTACGCCTGCTCAACCGCAATCGCATCTTCATCGAGCGCACGCGGAACATCGGCGTGCTGTCGAAGGAGGAAGCGAACAACCTAAGCTGCACCGGCCCCATTGCTCGGGCCAGCGGCATCGTCCGCGATTTGCGCAAGGACGAGCCGCATCTGGCCTACAAGGATTTCGATTTCCAGGTCGTTTGCGCCCGCGAGGGCGATTGTTATGCGCGTTATCTCGTCCGCATGAATGAGATGCTGGAGAGCTGCAAGATCATCCATCAAGCCATCGAGAATTTGCCGTCCGGCCCGGTCAACGTGGACGTCAACAGCAAGGTAGTGATGCCCAATCAGCTCTCCGTCTACCGCAGCATCGAAGGGCTGATCCACCACTTCGAGTTGGTCATGACCAATCGGCAATGGCACACGCCGGTGGACGAGGTATACGCGGCCATCGAATCTCCCAACGGCGAGCTCGGTTATTACGTCGTGGCCGACGGCAGTGGTGTTCCCTACCGGGCGCGTACCCGGCCGCCGTCGTACATCCATTTCGCCATCTTCCCGTATTTGATCGTCGGCCATCAGGTCAGCGACGTGGTGGCCGTGCTGGGCAGCCTGAACATTATTGCGGCGGAGTTGGATCGATGAGTGTGTTGACCGAAGAACTACGACAAAAGATTTGCGCCTATCTGCCGCGCTATCCGAGCAAGCAGGCGGTGACGCTGCCTGCCCTGCATCTGGTGCAGGACGAGATGCGTCACGTCCCGCTGGAGGCAATCCGCGAGATCGCGGACATCCTCGACCTCAGCCCGGCCGAGGTCCATGATACAATGAGTTTTTACGGCTTCTTCCGCGACAAGGAGCACTCGCTGGGCCGGACGCGCCTGTGGGTCTGTCGCAGTCTGGCTTGTGGCCTGCGCGGAGCCGACGAACTGCTCGATACCGTATGCAAGAAGCTGAACGTGCATCCGGGTTCGACCAGCGCCGACGGTAAAATCACGGTCGAATTCGCCGAGTGCATTGGCGCCTGCGAAGGCGCTCCGGCCGTACTCCTCAACGACGAGGCGCGGATGAATGTCACGCCCAACAAGGTCGATGCTCTGCTGGATGAATTGCGTCGCTAACGGAGCCGCTTGCGGTTTCGCGCGAAGCCGAAAGCGGCTGAACGATAATAGCAGGACTGTTACATTATGGCCGAATTTGAACCCGTCCTCCTGCGCCGCACTCTGAAGAAGGCGAGTCCGTGGCTGGACGCCTACCGCGCCGACGGCGGTTATCGCGCCTTGCAGAAGGCCGTCAACGAAATGACGCCCGCTCAGGTCGTGGACACGGTGAAGGCGTCCGGGTTGCGCGGCCGTGGCGGTGCCGGTTTTCCGACGGGGTTGAAGTGGACTTTTCTTCCCAAGGACCACCCCGGCCCCATTTATATGTGCATCAACGCCGACGAGAGCGAGCCGTGTACGTTCAACAACCGCATTCTGATGGAAGAAGACCCGCATCAAGTCCTTGAAGGCATCATCCTGTCCTGTTATGCGACCCGCGCCTCGACAGCGTATTTGTACTTGCGCTACGAATATGGCCGTAGTTATCGCGTGCTGCAGCAGGCCGTCGACGAGTTGTATAACAATAACCTGCTTGGCCGCAACATTCTTGGCAAGGACTTCCATCTCGACATTTTTCTGCATCGTGGGGCGGGGGCGTACATCTGCGGCGAAGAGACGGGCCTGATCGAGAGTTTGGAAGGCAAGCGCGCCTGGCCGCGCATCAAGCCGCCATTCCCGGCCGTCGAAGGCGCCTTTCGCAAACCGACCGTCGTGAACAACATCGAGACGGTGGCGTGCGTGACGCACATCATCGACCGCGGCGCGGATTGGTTCAAGTCGATGGGTGTGCCGCCCGATCCCAAAAATCCGCGCGACGCCGGCAGTTACGGCCCCAAACTGTACTGCATCAGCGGCCATGTCAACAATCCCGGCTGCGTCGAGTTGCCGATGGGCATCACCGTGCGCGATCTGGTGGACCAACACGGCGGCGGCGTGTGGAAGGGACGCAAGGCCAAGGGTTGCATCCCCGGCGGCATCAGCATGGGCCTGATGACGGAAGCCGAATTCGATACGCGCCTGGATTTCGCCGGACCTGGCAAAGTGGGCTGTCTCGGATTGGGCACCGCCGCCGTGACGATCTTCGACGAGGAAACCAGCATCGTTGATGTGCTGCACAACATTTGTCGATTTTTCGCCCATGAGTCGTGCGGTCAATGTACGCCCTGCCGCGAGGGCACCGGCTGGATGCTGAAAATCACCGAACGGCTTCGGAGCGGCCAGGGACGGCTGGAGGATTTGAAGATCCTCGAAGAAGTCGGCGACAACATCGGCATCATGCCCGGCACGACCATCTGTGGTCTCGCCGATGGCGCCGGCTGGCCGGTCAAGAATGCCATCCGCAAATTCCGCCCGGAGTTCGAGCAATACATCCGGGGGGCACAGAAGAGTCGTCTGCCGGAGTTGCTCGGTTCTCATTAACCGCGGCGGCGATGCCGCGAAGGAGTTCGCTCATGAAGTTCGCCTTGTTGGTCCGAATCGCGATGGTGTCTGTCGCTTTGTTCGCCGCATTCGTCACAGGCTGTGGCAAAGGGAAGAAACCGAATGACTCGAAAGAATCGAAGGAAATGGCGGCGAGACAGCAACAGATTGGCGATTTGAAACAGCTTGGGCTGATGTATCACAATTACCTGAGCGTCAACAAAGACCAGCCTCCCACCAGCGCGGACGATTTTATAAGGTTTGCGGGGAATAACGCTCAGTTGGTCCAGGTGGTTCAGAAAGTGAAGTCCGGCCAGTACGTCCTCATCTGGAGATTGAACACCAAGCAGTTGTCCGGGTCGTCAATCGTGGGTTACGAGAAGGACGTTCCCGACGTCAGGTGGCATCGTGATGATGGGAGATGTTTCGGCCCGGTACATGACGGCTGCGGAATTTCAATCGGCTCCCAAGGCGAACGGCAAATGATTGGAGGGAAGGGCGTGACCCTTCTGATACGGAGGCATCCCATGAATCGATCCCATGCCTGTCGAATCGCGGTGGTGGTGTTGTCCGTGCTGACGTTGTCCCTGACGTCGGCCGGGTGCCTGAAGAAGAAAAAGGCGGCGGAAGCGGAGCCGACCGGCAACCCGCTCCAGCCCGTCGCCGGCGGCGCTCCCGCGCAGGGAGTCGTCCGGCGTGGCGCCCAGATCCAGGTGAACAAACAAGTGTTCCGGGACATCGGGCAGTACTACGCGCTGTATCGCAACGAAAACGGCCGACCGCCCCAGAACATGGCAGAGTTCCTGGCCTACCTGAAGAGCGACCCGAATGCCCGCACCAGGCTGCCGCCGGTACTGGAGAGTGGCTCGGTGGTTATGATTTTTAATCCTCCCCCTTCTTCCAATCAAGTTCTCGCCTATGAGAAGGAAATGTTCCAGCTTCATCAGAACCGCGTGGTACTCATGGGCGATGGCTCCGTGCGGACAATGGTAGAGCCGGAGTTCCGGGCGGCGCTGAAGGCCCAGTAATACGCAGGCCGGTAAAGGAGACTCATGGCCACCGTCTACGTCAACGGCAAGCCGATCGATATCGGCAACGAGAAATTGAACCTCATTCAAGCGGCGCAGAAGGCCGGTGTGCTCATTCCGCATTACTGCTGGCACCCTGCCCTCACCGTCGTCGCCAGCTGCCGTATGTGTTTGGTCGAGGTCGGCGAACGCAAGCCGGACGGCACCGTCGCCATGCAGCCCAAAGTCGTGCCCGGCTGTCAGACGCCGGCCAAGGACGGCACCGTCATCAACACCAACACCAACAAGGCCAAGTTCGCCCAGGAACAGACGCTCGAAGATATTTTGCTCAATCATCCGCTCGACTGTCCCGTCTGCGACAAGGCCGGCGAGTGTTTGCTGCAAGACTATACCTACAACTTCGGCCGGGCCACGAGCCGGATGATCGACGAGAAAAATACGCCGCCGAACAAGCCGTACATCGGCGACAACGTGACGCTGTTCACGGATCGCTGCATTATGTGCTCGCGCTGTGTGCGCTTCACGCGCGAGGTCTCCGGCACGGCGGAATTGCAGGTCATCAATCGCGGACATCATTCCGAGATCGACATTTTCCCCGGCGAGCCGCTCAACAACAAGCTCGCCACCAACGTGGTCGATCTGTGTCCCGTTGGTGCATTGTGCAGCAAGGATTTTCTCTACAAACATCGGGTCTGGAACCTGAAATCGAAACGGAGCGTCTGCGCCGACTGCTCGACGGGTTGCAGCATCTGGCTGGACGGCAACAAAAACATCGTCTATCGTCTGCGACCGCGCTTTAACCCGCAGGCGCAGGGCCATTTCATGTGCGACGACGGCCGGCTCGGTTATCCCTACGTCAATTCCATCGAGCGCTTCCTGCGGCCGATGACGCGACGAGACGGCAAACTGACGCCGGTGGCGTGGACGGATGCCGTCTCCGCCGTCCGCAGGGCGTTCCGCAGTGCGGCCGAGAAGGACGCGGCCGGCGTCGTGGGTGTGTTGTCGCCGTTCTTGACGTGTGAGGAAGCGTATCTGCTGGCCAAGTTCCTCAAGGGATTATCGGGACAGGCGCGGCTGGCCCTGGGTCCGGTCCCAGTCGTCGGCGAGGATGATACGTATCCGAAGGACCGTCGCGGTCGGCCGATCCAGCCGGTGAAGTTCACCATCCGAGCCGAGAAGTGTCCCAATCGCCGTGGCGTCGAGGAGATATTGCGACACTTCCAGGGCGAAATCATTCCGTTCGACGAGGTGGTGCGCGGAGCGAGCGAGGGCCGCGTCCAGGCATTGTACGTGGCGGCCAGCTATGCGCCGCGGCCGGACGGTTGGGTCAGCGAGACACAGGCGCAGGCGCTGCAGCGCGTGCCGCTGATCGTGTGCCAGGATCTGCTGCCTTCGCCGGTCAGCAACTTCGCCCATTACGTCCTTCCCGGCGCTGCCTGGGCCGAGAAGGACGGCACCTTCATCAATCACGCCGGCTTGGCCCAGGCCATCCACTGGGGCGTCACGCCGACCGGCGAGTGTCGCACCGACGGACAGGTGTTTCTCGATTTGCTGGAGCGTCGTGGCCTCGTCCACGTGCCGACGCTGCGGAAGGAGATGGCCGCCGAGGTGTCTGCTTTTGCTCCTCTGGCCGGGGGAGACCTCGGCGAATATGGCATTCCTCTGGACGGGACGAACGGCTGAGACGGGGGCGATTCTCACATGGAATTCGGTTTCGGTTTTTGGCTGACACTCATCCTCATCGCGGCCGTCATGGGCGCGCTTCAGGGGACGTGTGCCTATCTCATCCTCGCCGAGCGCAAAATCTCCGCGTGGGCGCAGGACCGGCTCGGCCCCAATCGCGTCGGCCCGTGGGGTCTCTTGCAGCCAATCGCCGACGGCATCAAGTTTTTGCTCAAGGAAGAGATCATCCCCAGTCACGTGGATCGAATATTCTACATGGTGGGCCCCGCCATCGCGGTCAGCACGGCGCTGCTGGCCTTCGCCGTAGTGCCCTTCGGCCCGACCACGCCGCCGCCTTCCCTGCTGGACTACCGCGCCGATCCGCCGCAGCGCATTTGGTCGCAGACACGCGAGGAAATGAACGCCGTTCTCGCCGCCGACCGCGAACACGCTCGGCAGACGAACGGCAAGCCCTATGAGGATAAGCTGAAAGAATACAACGACACGATCCAGTTCGTCATCGCACCGCACGTCGATATCGGCATCGTCTTCAACTTCGCCATTGGCAGCCTGGCCGTTTACGGCATCGTCCTGGGCGGTTGGTCCTCCAACAACAAATACAGCATGCTCGGCGCGCTGCGCTCCAGCGCCCAACTCATCAGCTATGAGATCCCGCTGGGCATGTCCGTGCTTGGCGTCATGTTGGTGACGGGATCGCTCAACCTGGAAAAGATCATTGACTATCAGGTCCATCATGGCTGGAACATTCTCTTTCAGCCGCTGGCCGCTTTGCTGTTCGTGACCAGTGTGTTCGCCGAGTGCAATCGCTTGCCGTTCGATTTGCCGGAGGCGGAGCAAGAACTCGTCGGCGGCTATCATACCGAGTACAGCGCGATGAAATTCGCGCTGTTCTTCCTCGGCGAATATACCCACATGATTACGACGAGCTTTCTCGTCGTGATCTTGTTCTTCGGCGGCTGGGAGTTGCCCGGCGTCGATCGCATGGCCGGTGTCGGCGGCATCGTCCTCAAGTTGATCATTATCGCCGTCAAGATGTCGCTGTTCATTGTCTTCTACATGCTCATCCGCTGGACGCTGCCGCGTTTTCGCTTCGATCAGCTGATGGGGCTGACGTGGAAAGTGCTGCTGCCGTTGGCCCTGGTCAACGTGGTGTGTGTAATTGTGGTCAAGCAGCTCAATCAGAGTGAGTGGTGGCTGTTGCCGTTGTCGATCGGGATGCTGGTCGTCATCGCGGGAATGACGCTGTACGTGCCGCGGCAGCGTTCGCGCGCTCCGCTGTTTTTCCCCGGTCACGTATCCGGGGCGCCGGCCGTAACGCGCGATCGATCCGTCCTGGACTGAGCAGAGAGGAGAGATGTCATGCCCATCGCCGAAAGCGATGTGAAATGGGTGCAGGCGCCAAAGGTCGGCCTGTTGGAACAACTTTACGTGCCGGCCATCTTTCAGGGCTTGCAGACGACGGTTCGGCACGCGACGAAGACGCTTTTCGCCGGCGGAGCCATCACGCAGCAGTATCCCGAGGTCGAGCCGAAACTGCCGCCCAACTATCGCGGCGTCCACCGACTCAACCGCGACGAGCAGGGCCGCGTCAAGTGCGTCGCCTGCTATATGTGCTCGACGGCCTGTCCCGCTCACTGCATCGACATCGTCGCCGCGCCGTCGCCCTGGGCAGACCGCGAGAAATATCCCGAAACATTCGTCATCGACGAGCTGCGCTGCATCTACTGCGGCATGTGCGAGCAGGCGTGTCCGGTCGATGCCATCGAGTTGACAACGCTGTACGACCTGACCGGCATGACGCGCGAAGAGATGATGTTCGACAAGGAAAAACTGCTGGGCGTCTTCGATCAGACGGTGAAGGCGGGCACGGACCCGATCCGCACCCGGGCCGGACGGCTCGGCGTCGCCTCGGAGTTGCCCGCGGATACCGGACTGACATCGTCGTCGAGTGCGCAGAGTTAATACACAATGAATATGCCGCATTGTCTGCTGAGTGCCGCACCGCTGTCTGCCGCCGAATGGTGGCCGATCGTCCTGCCGCTGCTCGCCGGGGGCGCCGCCATCTTTCTGTTGCTGCCGCGGCCGCGAGCGTATCCGGTCGTATGGGGTGCGGCCCTCGGTCTGCTGGCGCTGGTGCTGGGCGGCGTCCTGCTGACGCGATCCAGTACGGTCACGCCGGAGACGATCCTGTTCTGGGCATTCTCGGCCGTCGGCATCGCCTCGGGCGGTCTGCTGGTGACGCAGCATAATCCGGCTCGCGCCGCCCTGTCGTTCGCGCTGGTCGTGCTCAGCACTTGCGGTCTGTTCCTGCTGCTGGCGGCGCCGTTCCTCATGGCCGCCACGATCATCATCTACGCCGGCGCCATCATCGTCACGTTTCTGTTCGTCATCATGCTCGCTCAGCAGGTCGGCCTGTCCGACGCCGACGACCGCTCGCGCGAGCCGCTGCTGGCGTCCGTCACCGGCTTCGTCCTGCTCGGCACGCTGTTGTTCGTGTTGCAACGCTACGATGTCCGCATTCAGGAAGGGATGCACGACATCGACGAAGTGACCGGCAAGGCGAAGCAGTTGGCGGAATTGAATTCCAAGGACGCGCATTCTCGAAGGCGTGGGCAAGCCGGGTACGGAGGACGACCTGTTCCTGAAAGCCAAACGCCTCTACCGCGCCCATCACTGGGAGGATCTGGCCGGGCAGGTGGACAACATCGAGGTGGCGTGGTCCAACATCGAACTCAAGGAGTCGAACACGGGCGAGTGGAAAGCTCGTCTGCTCGACCTGGCCGCCGTCGGCGAGGACGCTCGGCATCGTCTGGGCTGGCTGCCGCGGCCGGCAAGGCGCCGTTGTCCAACCTGAGCGGCGCCCCGCCGACGGTGCAGGCCGAACACGTCCGCCGCGATCAGGCCGACCTGCCGCGAATGCCCGCCGAGAACTCGGCGTACCTGGGCCGAGCGCTGTTCACCGATTTCCTGCTCCCCGTCGAGCTGGGCGGCAGTCTATTGCTGGTGGCTACTGTCGGCGCCATCGCCATCGCGTTCCGCCGCTCGTGAAGGTGAGGAGTCCATGACCGCGTTGCCGCTGCACCACTACCTGATCGTCGGCGCCATCCTGTTCGCTCTGGGACTGGTCGGCTTTCTGGCGCGCCGCAATCTCATCGTCATGTTTTTATGCGCGGAGATGATGTTGCAAGGCGTGGCTGTCAACCTGGTGGCCTTCGCGCGTTACCGCGGCAACCTGCAAGGGCAGGTGTTCACGCTGTTCATCCTGACGGTGGCGGCGTGCGAGGCGGCCATCGCGCTGGCGCTGATCCTCATGCTGTTCCGTCGTCGCGACTCGCTCGACGTCGAGTTTGTGGCAGGAGCTGCGCGAGCCGGGCGAAGAGCGGACGGAGGATGACGAGCCGCTGCCGCCCGCTCGGCGCGAGCCGCCGATGCCGCACCTGACGCCCTCCGGCGTGGAACCCGAACATCGTCCCGAGGAGAGCCATGTCTGACGTGCGTCCCTACCTGTGGCTAATCCCGGCCCTGCCGCTGGCCGCGGCGGCCGTGACCGGCCTCTTCGGCCCGCGATTGCTCCGCCGCCACAGCCATTGGCCGTGCATCGTCGCCGCCGCCGGCTCCTGCCTCGTGTCCATCCTGGTCTTGATGGCCGTCTATCGCGGGGGAGAGCAGCTGCCGTCCGCCTATTACGAATGGATCAAGGTCGGCGACGCCGGCGCCGGCCGCGGTATCGACGTCGGCTTCGCCCTCCGGGCCGACGCCCTCAGCGCCGTGATGGCGGTGACGGTCACGTTTATCAGCATGCTCATCGCCATCTATTCCGCCGGCTACATGCACGGCGACGAGGGCTACGCGCGCTTCTTCGCCGAGGTGGCCCTGTTCGTGTTCAGCATGACCACGCTGGTTCTCGCCGACAATTTCGCTCTCTTGTATCTCGGATGGGAGGGCGTGGGCCTGTGCAGCTATCTGCTCATCGGTTTCTGGTTCACGAAGCCGTCGGCGGCGGACGCCGCCCGCAAGGCCTTTCTGGTGACACGCCTGGGCGACATGGGACTGCTCATCGGCATCCTGCTTTTGTGGTTCCAGTTCGGCCACCACCTGGATTACCCGCACGTCTTCGAGCACGTCCAGCAGGCGCACCAGGCCGGGACCCTCGATGGAGGTATGCTGACGGCCGCCTGCCTGCTGCTCTTGTGCGGCGCCGTCGGCAAATCGGCGCAGTTTCCGCTGCACGTCTGGTTGCCCGACGCCATGGAAGGCCCATCGCCGGTCAGCGCCCTCATTCATGCCGCGACGATGGTGACGGCCGGCGTCTACCTGATCGCCCGCTGTGCGCCGCTGTTCGAGCTGGCCCCCGAGGCCCAGGTCGTGGTCGCCTGCCTGGGCGGTTTCACGGCGATCTTCTCGGCCGTCATCGCCCTGACGCAGAACGACCTCAAGCGCTTGCTGGCCTACTCGACGCTCAGCCAACTCGGTTACATGTTCCTCGCCGTGGGCTGCGGCATCGTCACCGCAGAGCGCTCGCTGGTGGCCTTCGGCGTCATCGCGGCGATCTTCCATTTGTTCACGCACGCCTTCTTCAAGGCGCTGCTCTTTCTCAGCGCCGGCAGCGTCATGCACGCGATGGGCAACGTCATCGACATGCGGCGGTTCAGTGGTTTGCGCCGCGTGTTGCCGATCACGCACTGGACTTTCCTGTGCGGCGCCCTCGCATTGGCCGGCTTTCCGCTGTTGTCGGGCTTCTGGAGCAAGGACGCGATCCTCGATGTCGCCTGGGAGGCCGGCCAGGATGCCGACGCCTATCGGACAATCTATCTGCTCCTGTGGCTGGCCGGGATCATCACCGCCGGCCTGACGGCGTTCTACACGTTCCGCGCCTACTTCCTGACCTTCTGGGGCGAGCCGCGTATCCCGCCGGAGGCGTTCGCGCACCACCACGGCCACGCCGCGCACGGCTCGACGCCGCACCTGGAAGCGCCGCCCGTGATGACCGTGCCGCTGATGATCCTGGCCGTCTTCGCGGTCGGCGTCGGCTTCGTCGTGGGTCCGATGACGCATTGGTTCGGGGATTTCCTGACGCGGACGCCGGGACTGCCGATCGTCCAACTGGAGTTGAACTGGCCGATGATGGGCGTCAGTTCGCTGGTGGCGCTGGGCGGCATCGGCCTGGCCTGGCTGATGTACGTCCGTCAGCCGGGGTTGGCCGGCCAGCTCGCCAACGCCGCGCCGAAACTGTACCAGCTGTCGCTGAACAAGTTCCACATCGATGAGTTGTACGATACGTTTATTCTCAAACCGTTGGCCGGCTTCACGGCGTTCATCCGCATCTTCGACCTGTACGTGCTGGATGGTCTGGTCGATCTGATTGGCCACATCCCGCGAGCGATTGGCTTCCGTTTTCGCCCCGTGCAGAACGGCCTGGTGCAGTTTTACGCCCTGGCGATGGTGCTGGGTCTGACCGTGTTCCTGATCGCCCTGGTGACGCGACTGTAAACGAATAACAGCCGCTTGCGGCGTGGTGCTAAGCCGCAAGAGGCCGGAAGAAAAACACATGCCGGAACTGTTATTGTTGCTGCTGACGCTGCCACTGGTGACGGCCATTGGGACGGCCGTCCTCGGTCCCGGCCGCGCTCGGGTGGTACGCTGGCTGAGCCTGGCGAGTACGCTCGCCAGCCTGCTCGTGGCCATCGTCATCACGATTCAGTTCGCCATCCCGCGCGTCCACGAGGAGCCGGCGGTTGTCACGTCCCGAAGCCCGTTAACCTTCAACCCGGACTTCCGGACGCGCCTGGATCTGCTGCCGCTGCACGCCACCGAGGGCCGCGTGGACAGCGCCATCCAGTTCTACGTCGGCATCGACGGCCTGAACGTATGGCTGATCCTGCTGACGGCGCTGCTCATGTTCACGAGTGTACTGGTGTCGTGGACGGCGATCGTCGATCGCGTCCACGAGTTCCACGCCTGGCTGTTTGTCTTGCAGCTGGGCATGACCGGCGTGTTCGCCTCGTTCGACGTCATCCTGTTTTACGTTTTCTTCGAGTTGACGCTGGTGCCGCTGTTCTTTCTCATCGGCATCTGGGGCGGCCCGCAGCGACAATACGCCGCCCGCAAGTTCTTCATCTACACGCTGACCGGCAGCCTCCTCACGCTGCTGGGCGTCATCGGCATCGCGCTGGTTGTGCCGCAGATCGATCCCGGCAATAACTCCCGACTGACGTTCGCCATCCCCGAGTTGGTGGCCGCGGTCGATTCGCTCAACCGCCAGCTCCCCAACGACGTCCGTCAGGAAGAACGCCTACTCAACGAGGCCGCGGGAGCCAACCGCGACGCGGCGGCGCTGGAGACGGCGCGCGATCGGCTCGACTACTGGCGACGGGTGCAGTTGTGGGTCTTCATCGCCATGATGTGCGGCTTCGCCGTCAAGGTGCCGATGGTGCCGCTGCACACCTGGCTGCCGCTGGCCCACGTCGAGGCGCCGACGGCGGGCAGCGTGCTCCTGGCCGGCGTTCTGCTCAAGCTCGGCACCTATGGCTTTCTGCGCCTGTGCCTGCCGCTGGCTCCCGACGCCAGCCTGCGCTTCGGCGTGCCGGTGCTCGGCACCCTGGCCGTCGTCGGCATCCTCTACGGCGCCTTCTGCTCTCTGGGCCAGGACGACATCAAGAAACTCGTCGCCTATTCCAGTGTCAGCCACCTCGGCTATTGCATGCTCGGCCTGTTCGCCCTCAACGAGGTCGGCCTGACCGGCAGCCTGTTGCAGATGATTAACCACGGCCTGTCCACCGGCGCGCTGTTCTTGCTGGTCGGCATGCTTTACGAACGCTATCACACGCGGCAGATGGCCGATTATGGTGGCATGGGCGCCCGCTTGCATCTGCTGGGCACCTTCATGGTGTTCATCACCCTGTCGAGCATTGGTCTCCCGGGCTTGAACGGCTTCCTCGGCGAGTTCCTGGTGTTGGCCGGCATGTACGATTTCGACGGACCCCAGGTGCGCGGACCCCTGCTGGCCGTTCTGGGCGCCGGCGGGGTGCTCCTGGGCGCCTGGTACATGCTGACGATGATTCGTCGGGTGTTCTGCGGCGCGGTCAAGGAACCGCACCACGAGGGACACGGCCCCGTCGGCGACCTGAATGGACGCGAATTGGCCGCGCTGTTGCCGATCGCGGTCGTGTGCCTGGCGCTGGGCGTCTTCCCCAAGCCGTTCTTCGATACGGTGCGGCCGGAGATCCAAGTGGTGGCCCGCATCGCCGACGAGGCGCGCAACGCGCCGCGCCGCCCTCGGCCTCCACCGCTTCAAGCGCCGACACTCAACAAGCCGCGACGACCTTGGAGAAGTAATAACGTGGACCCCAACCTCGTCACGGCCCTGACCGGCTTCTTCCCCTACCTCGGCCCCGAGATGATCCTCGGCGGCGTCGCTTGCCTGCTCTTTCTCGGCGGGACGTGGCGTTCCAACCGTCATCTGTGGGGAGGCGTGGCCCTGGCGGCCCTGCTCGTGGCGGGTCTAGTCCTGCTGCTGAAACCGCTGCCGCACTTCGACTCCACCAGCGCCGCCGACGCCGTTCGCTACGCCAGCCCGCTGCTGCTCGATCGCCTCGCCTTGCTCCTTCGCTTCGTGGCCATCGCCGGCGGCATTCTCCTCGTGCTGCTCAGCTGGGACGCCATGCCCGACCGGCAGGCGGCGGACTATCACGCTTGCCTGCTCCTCATGGTTGCCGGCATGGGTCTGACCGGCGCGTCCAACGAACTCGTGACACTCTTCCTCGCCCTGGAGCTGACGAGCATCCCGACCTACGTGATTCTCTACCTGGGGCGGAGCACGCTGCCGGGCGGTGAACTCGATGGCTCCGCCCAGGAAGCGGCCTTGAAGTATTTCCTGCTCAGCGTGTTCTCGTCGGCGCTGACGCTGTTCGGCTTCAGCTATCTCTATGGTCTCTCCGGTACGACCAATCTGCCGGGAGTGGTCGCCGCCTTCAACGCCGGCCAGGGCGACTCGGCCCTTTCGGGGCTGGGCATGGTGGCGCTGGTCATGGTCGTGGCCGGCCTGGGTTTTCGCCTCACGGCGGTGCCATTCCACTTCTACGCCCCCGACGTGTATCAGGGCACGACGACGGCGGCGGCAGCGCTCTTGGCCTTCGTGCCCAAGGTGGCCGGCTTCGCCGCCCTGGTGCGCGTACTCGGCTTCGTCTTTCCATCGCTGTCGGAGGGCGTGTTCGAGGCGCGCATCTCGCTATCGCCGGTGCTGGGCGATCAGGTTCCGGTCCTGCTGTGGATCATGGCCGCCGTGACGATGACGCTGGGCAACGTGCTCGGTCTGTTACAGGACAACTTGCGGCGACTGCTGGCGTATTCCAGCGTGGCTCACGCCGGCTACATGCTCATCGGCCTGGCCGTCGCTCCGAAGCTGGTGACGCGGCCCGAGGCGATGGTGGACGGCGTCGATGCGGTGTTCTTCTACCTGGTGGCCTACGCGGCCATGACCCTCGGTGCCTTCGGCATCCTGCAATACCTCCACACGCGCGGCCAGCGGGCGGAGATGATGGACGACCTCGCTGGGCTGGGACGCAGCCGTCCGGGCGTGGCCCTGCTGATGGTACTGTTCCTTTTTAGTCTCATCGGCATCCCGCTGACGGCCGGCTTCATGGGTAAGTTTTTGCTCTTCGCCGGGGCGCTGGACGTGCCCGCCAGTCCCGACGTGGCGGCCTCGCTGGAGCAGCGGAAGTTGTTCATCGTCCTGGCGGTGCTGGCGGCGATCAACGCGGCCATCGGCGGCTGGTACTATCTGCGCATCGCCGCCGTGATGTACTTGCGCGAGCCGTCGCCGTCGGCGCCGACGGTCGCCGACAAGGCGATACGCTCGTGGCCGGTGCTGGCCGCCGTCTGGCTGTGCGCGGCGCTGACGCTGGGGATCGGCGTCTATCCCGCGCCACTGAAAAAAGCCGTGCAGCAGGCCGTGCCGCGCTTCGCGGATAACCTGACGCTCCCGGAGACCGCTCGAGCGCAGCCGTGAGGACGCTCGGAGACTCCCGATCGTGTCGTCTTCTCCAACCGAGTCCGCCGTTTTCGCGGTCCTCGCACACTATCCGGCCTCCTGTCGTCCGGGAATGATCGCGCCGCTCGGCAATCGTGGTGGATTTAGTGGAGCCTCTCTCTGGCGCATCGATAGTCCCGCGGGATCGTGGTGTTTGCGTGCCTGGCCTGCCCACGAAACTGGGCCGCGCCTCTCCTTTCGTCATGAATTGATGAAAGGAGCACGTCAGCACGGCCTGTATTTCGTCCCCTCGGTGCTCTCCGCACACGATGGCGCCACCGGAATCGAACAGGACGAACGCTGGTGGGAGATGACGGAATGGATGCCCGGCCGTGCGAACTTCCGCGAATCGCCCTCCCGCGCTCGCCTCGAATCGGCCTGCGCGGCCCTGGCTCAGCTGCACACCGTTTGGCGCCGCGCTTCCAGCGCGACCGGCGGATACCCGGCCATCCAAAGACGGCGCGAGTTCCTTGACGAATGGCATCGTCTCTTGCGCTCCGGCTGGCAGCCCCTTGCCGCGGCCGGCCGCGACGACCCGTTGTTTCCTCTCCTCGAACGGGTCTGGCCTCGTCTGCCTGCCGCCCTCGCAACCGCATCGGCGCGGTTGCGACGCTGGGGCCGGCGAAGGGGACGCTTGCAGCCGTGCCTGTGCGATCTCTGGCACGATCATCTCCTTTTCGTGGAGGAGCACGTCCGGGGAGTGATCGACTATGGCGCGGTCAAAATCGATCATGTCGCGGTAGACCTGGCTCGAATGCTCGGCAGTCTGGTGGGGAGCGATCCGGCCGGCTGGCAGACGGGGTTGGACACCTACCGTCGCCTCGCTCCGTTAACGCCGGAGGAGGAGGAGTTGGCCCACGACCTGGACGAGACGGGCGTCGTCCTGGGCGTGGCGAACTGGTTGCGCTGGCTGTACGCGGAAAAGCGACCTTTCGAGGATCGCATGGCCATCGCCCGGCGGCTGACGGAACTGATGGAGCGGCTGGACGCTTTCTCGGCATGACGGGGCGGCGGCAGAGGATCACCTTTTCGGGATAAAGTGAACAAGCAATCAGATATGGATGCAAAATGCCGCCTTTTATCTTTTCTTCATGAATCGTTTGCACGTCGGCCCTTCGTGTCCGTCTGTAAAGAGTGGAGGGCATCGTCGCCCTTCTCCTCTCTCCGTGTACGAGCGTGATGCTATGGCGTCCGATGCGAATGTCGGCGGTCAGTGGGAACGGGTGGCCGCCGAACTGCGGGCCTGTCGGGAAGCCCAGCAGCGAGCCTGGGGCGAGATCGATAACACGACCCTGGGCCGTTACCTGGCCGGGGAAGTCACCTCGGACGAACGTCACCAGATCGAAAGTGCCCTCCACGAATTACCCGAACTGCGCAAGCTGACCGAACTCGTGCGCGACGTGCTCGGCGAGTGCGAGGTTGTCTCCGAACCGGCGTCTCTTCCCTACGGTCCCGCCACCGTGCCTTTTGCTCAGCCTCAGACCCTGCGAGCGGTCGGCCTGACTCCACGAACACAAACAGCCGAGCCGGCACATCGTTGGGGGCCGCGCATGCCGGCCACTCGTTTCCGCCAACGTGCCGGGCTAGTCACGGCGGCGACCGTGCTGTTGGCGTTGAGCGTCGCCCTGCCGCGCTCGGGCACGTTCTCGCCGTCCGACTCCTCCCTGGCGATGTCTCAGCCCGTGGCGCTCCACGGCGATCTGTCGGTCGCCCTCGCACTAGACGATCGCAACGCCCCTCTCGCCCGGTTGGGTAAGGGAGCGAGGGGCGAGCACAAGGAGCCGGACATGCTGCTGGCCCAGATCGACGCCTCGGTCCAGGCGCTGGAAGCGGAGGGCCGGCAGCACGAAGCGAAGACGCTGGCCCGTCAGTACGCCGATAATCTGACCCGCAAGGCGCTGTGTTATCAGGAGAAGGGCGACCTGGCCCGCGCCGAGCCGGCGCTCAACCAGGTGCGCACTCTCTGCGCCAAGACCCTGGGGGCACAGGCCCCGGAGACGGTTCGCACACGCCATACGCTCGCCGGGGTCTACGAGTACGCGCTGAACTCCGCGCCGTCTTCGGTCTACTTCCTCGGGACCACCCGTTCGCCTTCCTTCGTCGGCCCCGCGGCGCATGGCCTAGTAGACGGCCGCTTGAAGAAAAGCGCCGAGATGGCGAAGCCATCGTGGCATATCCTGGCGGAGAAGAGCCAGCGGCTCGGCCTGGGGGGAGGCACTCCGGTTCGTGTTTCGTCGGCTTACGAGCCAGACCTGCCGCCCTCGAACACATCGTTTTCCAGTGTGCTTCCCTCGACGTTGGTGCAACAGACGGCGGGGCTCGTCCTGCGGGAACGCCTCACCAGCCAGAGTCCGAGCGAGTTGAAAGTCTCGGTGGTGCCGGTCTTGACACAGGCGCTCCGCGAGGCGAACAACGGCTTCGAGCGACAGCGGTTCGCTCAGGCGCTGGGCCAACTGGGGCCGGCCGCGCGCGAATCCGTGCCGGTCCTCCTCGACTGCTACCGCCAGGCGACGGAAACTCCCGAACAGACAAGCATCCTGCTCTCGCTCGGGCAGATCGGGCCGGTCGCTCGCCAGGCCGTCCCCGTGGTGATCGATTCCCTCCGCAGCGACTGCCCGGAGGTCCGGGATTGTGCGGCGCAGACCCTCGTGGAATTCGGGACGGCCGCCCGCCCCGCCGTCTTGCGGTTCATTGAGGAACGTCCCACCGATCCGTTGCCGCGTCACGTCCTGCGCGGATCGACAGTCCGGAAGGGCGCAGCGGCATCGACGACACAGGTGGCTGTTTCAGTGTCCGCGCTCTCCAGCAAGCGCAGCGGGAGATCCGCCGACTGGCGAGGGTGTATCGTCTTGAGATCCGGATCGAGACGGCTCTTAGAACTGCCGCGGTTCCCCAGCAGGAGCAGGGCGAGCAGGGCATCTATCTGCGCATCAACCGGGAGGAGCCGCGCGTCCAGGTCCACGTCTCCGACGCGCTGAAAAAGCAAGGATTGACCGATGCACGGCTGCGGCAGATGATGGAGCCACATCTGCGGAACAACGAGTACGACCGCAGTCTACGCGAAAGCGTTCGCTTTCTCGCCAGCTTCGAGAAGAAGCACGGCCAGAAGTAAACGGCCATCGATCTCACCCCAGCCCCCACCATCGCCGTAGGGTCCAGTCGGCCGTCAGGATCCCCAGCAGCAACAGCCATAGCCCCGCGTGGTCCCAGACGGGGGTTTTCCGCACGATCACCTCGTCCGGTGCGCGGGTGCAGGTCTCCAGCACCCGGCGCAGCTCGGTCGCGCTGTGGAGCACCTCTCCCCCCGAGACGTGCGCGATCTCTTCCAGACGCGCCGGGTTCGGCTGCGGCTCGCGCAATTCCAGGGGATCGTCGCGGACCTGCAAGTCCAGCGTCGCTTGCGCGGCGATTTGCCCCTTGTCATAGGCGATCACGTCGAGGGCCACGACCCGCAGCCCGGCGAGAGGGTTTCCCGAAGCGATCGGCACTTGACGCAAGGGCGGCGTGGTCAACTCGCCTTCGTAAACGCGATCCGCACTGCGAGGAGCGAGGGTTTTTTCTTCCAGCAGCGGCGGCGGAGACGGCCCCGTGGACGGCCGCAAGCGGGCAACGAGCCGGTAACGATTCGTCTCTTCCAGCTTCTCATCGTAGGCGCGGGCGGCGACCTTGATCGGTTGGCCCGGCCGGTAAATCACCTTGTCGGATTCGATGCGCAGGCGCCGATTGGCGCCGGCGGAGTTCTCGGCCAGCCAGAGGACGACGTTACGCCAGAACTTGCGGAAGTAGCGGTTGTCGCCGGCCTCGCCCCAACTCCTCTCGAAATGGAACCCCCAGTCCTCGGTGGTGTCCGTGCTCATGGCGAAGGTCCGCCCCTTGCCGTAGGGCTGGCAGGAGAAGACCGGCATGACGCCGACCCTCGGCAGCGGCCGATCGCTGTAGCCCAGGGCCGTCGCCGCCGGCTTGAGACGCTCGACCAGATTGCTGCCGCTGAAGGACGGCATGCGGTCGAGAATTCGCTGGTTTTGTACAGGATCGTCCACGAAGCGCCAGATCGGATGGCGCTCGGACTCGCGGGGGACCTTGACGGCGAACGACACGCCCCAGCAGGTGCCGCGCCCCGGGCTTTGCGCTTGCCCGCTCATGTCCACGGGGATGAGTCCGTCCCAGACGGTGCGGTCCCAGAAGCCGGCGCCGAAGCTGGTGTTGCCGCCGACCATGGCGAAACCGCCGCCGCGTTTGTGGACCATCTCGACGGTCCAGTCGAGCTGATCCTGCGTGAAGGCGGTTCGGCTGATGTCGCTGCAAATAACCACGTCGTAGCCGAACAGTTCCTCGCGCGTGGTCGGATAGCCGCGGCGAGGATCGTTGAGCCGGTAGAGGATCGGGCGGACGGCGTACTGGTTATTGACCTGCAGCACCAGGCAGTCGATGTTGGGATCTTCGGCCAGGGCGTCGCGGACCCAGCGGTACTCGTTGTTGAGCGTGCCTTCCATGTAGAGGACGCGGACCTTCGGCTTGCGGGCACCGATCTGAAAGTGGACCTGGTTGTTCTCCAGGATGGCCTCGCCGGGCAAGGGCGACACCTCGGCCAGCAATCGGCTGGCGGAAGCGTTGTAGTCCATGAGCAGTTCGTGCGTCTGTTCACCGTCCGTCAGGGTGACGGGCAGCGTCGCCAGCGGCCGGCGCCCCGGCTCGTCGAGCAAGCGGAGACGGACCTCGGCCCGGCGTCCCGCGTAGCCACGGCTGCGCACGACGACCCGGACGGGCAGACGGGCGCCGGCGGGAGCGTCACGCGGGGCGACGACGTCCTCGATGGCCACGTCGCCGGCCACGCGGTCGCCCACGGGAAAGACGTGCAGCGGCACGCCCAGCCGGCGGTAGCCGGCCGCGATCTCGGCGAAGCCGGTCGATTCCGTGCTCTGGCCGTCGGAGAAGATCACCACTCCCGCCGGAGGGCCGTCCGTGAAATGAGCCGGCAGCCGCTCCAGGGCGGCGAGCAGCCGCGTCGCGTCATCGGTCGGCCGCAGATCGTCCATGCCTTTAACGGCCGTTAGACGATCGCCAAAGTGGTAAATGCTGAGGCGCACGGCGTCGGCGGTGCGGGCATGGTGGCCCTGCTCGATCACCTGTTTGACCTGTTGCAGACGGCTGATCGGCCGGTCCAGGGCCATGCTCCGCGAGCAATCGACGAGGTAAACGACCTCCGGCGCGAGCGCCGGCAGCCGGGCCTCGGTGACGTGCGTGAGGTTCAGGAGGATCCCGATCAGCAGCGCCAGCACGGACCCCCGCAAGAGAAGCAAGGTCCAGCTGCGGGCGGCCGGCGTCCGGGCGGACCAGCGGGCGAGGAGCAAGAGGGCCAGCAGCGCGAGGCCCAGCCCGAGATAGGTCCAGAAGTTGTAAGGAGGCGACCATTCGTAAGTCGTCATCAGATCCGTCCCGGCCAGAGGACAACGGCGTCAGCGGAGGTCTTCCGCCAGGATGCGGTAATACTCTTCAACGAGCGCCTTGTACTGCGGCGGCACCGGCTCATCCCGGTCGAGCAGAGGCGTCCTTGAGGATGAATCTCTTGTATCCGCATTTGCAAAGCCTTGACGACGTTTTGAACGCTCTCGGTGTACTCGCGCGGCGGGACGTAGGCGCCTTGTGAGGGGTTGGCGACGTTTTCGCGCCGGGTCCAGCCGCCGCCGCGGCGCACGGCGCCGGCCAGTGCCTCGGCGGCGGCGGTCAGTTTGCCGTCCGCCGGTCGAAGCGCCTCCATCGCGTCGCGCAGGTCGGCGACCTTCTTCTCGGCCTCCGCCTTTTGCCGTTCGTTGTTCACCGCATCGAGGGCTTTCTGCGTCTGGGCCGCCTGCTTCTCGGCCGCGATCAGTTTGGCGAGCTGCGGCTGGACGAGGCCGCGATGAGCGGCTTCCAGCTGTTGCGCCAGACCGCCGAGCCGGCGCGCCGATTCGTCCATGTCGCGGCGGGCGGCCTCGGATCGGCCGGCCTGGAGTGCGTCGGCGGCCCGACGCATCTGCTCGACAATGGCGGATGGCGGATTGGACTCACCGGCTCGGCGCAGCTCGTCGGCGAGTCGCGGGTTACTCCCGGCCGCGTCACTCTGGAGCCGGGCGAGCAGGTCCGCCAACGTGCGCGCTTCCTCCGTCAAACCACGCTGGCCGTCCGACTGCCTCTTCTCCTCACCCCGCTTGTCGCCGCTGCTGCCCTTTGCTTGCGCCGGTTGTTCCAACTCGTGCTGCTGCCGGGCGAGCTGTCGGGCCAGGCTTTGACCGTGGGCCAGACGTGAGGCAAGCTCGGCGGCCTTGAGGCCGGCCACCTGGCGCGCCAGCCGTTCCAGCTGCTCCGCTGCTTCCGCTGCCTGCTGGGCTGCCTCACGCCCCTGACTCTTTTGCAACGATCTCTCACTCGCGCCAATCGCTTCGGCGGCGGCGTCCATGCGTTCGCGGGCCAGATCGGTTAGCGCTTCGTCCTGGCGCACCTGCCGCCGCAGTTCCTCGGCCTGCTGGGCCGCCTTCTGCTGGCGATCGCTCGGACTGCCCTTTGTTTCAGACAACGTCCTGGAGGACGCACCGCTACGGCCGGCGATCTCCTTCGCAATCTTCTTCTCCTCTTGCGCCAGTTTTTCGATCTGCTCTTGCAGTTTGGCGCGTTCGGCCTTGTCGTCTTTGCGGGGCGGCTTGCGGAGCTTCTGATGCTGCTGGGCGTCGTATTTGCGACAGGCGCTGGCGCATTTGCTGTCGCTCAGCAGCTTGCGCAGATTTTGCCGGGCCTTCATCAACTCCGTCAGCGCCGCCTGCTCGGACTCGCTGCCGGCCTTGATGTCCTTCTTGTCGAGGGCCGTTGTGGCTTTCTCCATCGCTTCCCGAGCCGCGTGCAGACACGGGATGGGACCGAAACGCTGCTCCAATCCGTCGGTGAACTCGGTCGTGGCCTCGGACAGCTCGCGCTCGGCCTGGGACAGACGCCGGCACGTCCGCGTATCGACGGCCGGCTGCTCCGATTGGGCGAAGGTGTGTCGCAGGTTCTGACGCTGACGGGCGATCAACTCTTCCAGTGTCGTCGAATTGCCCTTGCAGCAGCCGCCGCCCTCGACGAGTTGATACGTCCGCTTGTAGGGCCGTATGTCGATGAATTGCAGCTCCGTGGTCGTGCACTGCGGTCGGGTGGGGTGATTGTCCTCGGCGAAGGCGTAATATGTCACCCCGTCCTGAAATCCGACGCGGTGCTCTTCCAGGGCCAGCGTCGCCTCGGCCTGGAGCGTCGGCGGCTGACCAGGATCTTGGTGCAGATAGAGCGCCTTTTTCGATCCGTTACCGATCTGGTAGACGATGCCGACCTTGCTCAATCCGAAATCGTCCCCGGCCTCGATTTTCATGCGGACCTCGGTGCTGGGCGTGACCTCGATCGGGTCGCTGGGACGGACGAAGCGAATTGTCGGCCGGCGGTCGGTCTGCACCCGGATGCGCGAGCGCGACGGCTCCAGCCTCATGCCGTCGGCAGCCTCCGCGATGATTTCGTATTCCCGCTCGCTCTCGACGGATGGCAGCTCACCGGTCAGTTCGTTCCCTTGAATCGTCAGCGGGACGGACGGCAGACTACCGTCTGCTTTCGCTGCGGTGCCAGCCGAGTAGAGCAACAGTTTCGCCGTCCGCGGCTTGCGGTCGAGGCTGATGCGAAAACGAACCGACGAGCCGGCGATGACCTGGAATTCCCTGTCCTTCACGGTCACGGCCGGCTTGCGCGTGTAGGCGGGCGGCTGGATCGTGGCCTCGAACTTCTGGAGCAGCAGCGGATGAAGGACGGTCAGATGATAGACCGGACTTTCGACCGGCCCGGCGACGACTCGATATTCGAGATCCTTGTCGCAGTTCGCCAGGTTGGTGCGAAGCGTGCCGAGGAGTCGGGGCGAACCATCCGTGGGCACGTCCAGCGGAGCGAGCGAGAGCCTCATCCAGTCCTCGACACTCCCTGTCGGGCGATAGCACAGATCGACCGCCGCGACTGGCCGGCCGGTCAGCGTCGCCTCAATCGGGACATCGCTCCCCGCCTTCAGGATGTGATCGCCGGGCTTTACCGCCAACCGCGTGTAGTGGGTCGGCACGAGCAACAGGCGCAGGGCGGCGGTTCGCAGTTCCTCGTTGCCGAGAAGCAGGACGAGATACACCATCGCCAATCCGGCCAGGGCGGTGCCAAGCCAGCGCAGGGAACGCCAGGGAATCAGAGCGCGGAAATCGAGTTCCCTGGTGCGTCGCGTGGTATCCGTGGCGAGGGCGTCGATTAACTCCGCCGAGGCGGGGGAAAGATTCGAGGCCGGCTCCGTGTATTCGAGTGTGGTGCGGACGCGCTGCCCGAGTTGAGGAAAAGCCGTCTCCGCTTCCGCCGCCGCATCCTGACGACGGAACCTTGGCCCGTTCACCACCAGACGACCGAGCAAGATCACCGTCACTACAGCGAGGCTCAGCAAACCGACCGTCCGAACGCCGGTGTTGAGTACCCATAGCCAGTCGGCGGCGGCCAGCAAGCCGGCCAATATCAGGACGATCAGGGCAACGCGGAGCAGGCAGCGCGTCCGGCCAAAGCGCTCCATGTCCCGGCGAGTCGTCTCCAATTTCTCGACTAGAACGTGCATCGGCTAGACTCCTCGAAGAATTTCACCACGGATTACACGGATAACACGGATAAAAAACAAGCCGATCTTCTTTTATCCGTGTTATCCGTGTAATCCGTGGTGAAATTCTTCCTCCTCCCATCATGCTCAGGCGTGGGTCCGGTTGGCGAGAAAAATCTCGATGACCAGGGCCAGAAACAGGCCCCAAACCACATAGACCCATAACTCATCCGGGCGCTGACTTCCAGCCGGGACAGCACTCGCCGCATCCGCCCGCTGTTGTTTCTCGCCGCCGTCCGGCTCGGCCAGATGGAACAGCTCGCGGAATTGCCGCACTGTGAAGCGCTCGCTTTCAGATTCGGCCGCGTCGAGATTGCGGACCACGACGGCGCGGCCGGATGGGGTGATCCCCGGTGGGTTCTCGCGGCCGGGGCCGGTATCCGCGACCCGGACGCGCTGGTTCTCCGGCAGACGCTCGGCGAGATAACCGACCAGCTGATGCACCAAAGGGACG
Source organism: uncultured Planctomycetota bacterium (assembly GCA_963849325.1). Lineage (GTDB taxonomy): Bacteria > Planctomycetota > Planctomycetia > Gemmatales > Gemmataceae > JAJPHU01. The sequence goes on from CAWKHF010000002.1 coordinate 897,133, forward strand.
TAGAGGCGGCTTTGCGGCCAGTTGCCCCAATCGCGGTCGGCGGCGGTGGCGACGAGCAGGATGGTGCCGTCGCCCAGCCGAGATTCCACGATCAGCGGTTCGCCGCCGCTCGTGGCGGCCAGCACCTTCGAGCCGCCCCTCGGCTTGAGCCGGGTGATGTGCAGAAAAGCGAGGCGGCGCAAGTCTCCCTGCTGCGGGTCGGACAGCGGACGGAAAATCGGATGCTCCTTGTCCCAGGTGGCGAAGGGGAACCAATCGGGTCCGGCCGTTCCTTCGAGGACGGTCGGGACGAGGCCGGCTGCTCGCAACAGTTCGTAACCTTCCGGCCGGACGCGCCCGCCCGTGAAGATGAGCACACCGCCGCCCGCCGATACAAAATCGCGCAGCTTCCTGACGTCCGGCTCAGCAAGGCCAGGCACATTACACAACACCACCACGCGATAGCGCTTCAGCTCATCCAGGAACGCTCCGTCTCTCCACGCGAGGCGGATCGGCTCGTAGGAGGTGAGCGATGGCCCCTTGTCCGGCAGACGTAGACGCAGGGCCGCTTCCAGGTAGTACGTCTCATTCGTGTACACCGTGCGCCCTGGCTCGCCGTCCACCAGCAGTACACGGTCGGACGCGCGCGCCTCGAAGGCCAGCCAGCGCCGATCATCCAGCGGGAAATCATCGCCGCCGACGACCTCTACGAAGCCGGTGTACAGGCCGGCCTGGGAGATCGACACGGAGAAGCGAACCTCCTCGACGGAAACCGAATCGACCGGAAGGACTTTCACCTGCTCAACCTTGTCGGCACCTTCGAGCATCAGACGAACGCGGACGTCTCGGATCGGAAAAGGGCTTGTGTTGCGCACCTGAGCGACGACGACAATTGGCTCGCCGAGACGAAGGAGCGTTTGCGGCGCCTCGGCCCGCACGACGGCCAGGTTTCGCAGGGACGGTTTACCGACCTCCACCACCGTCACGGGGATGTCGGGGAGACCCTGCGAATCGTCGGCGCGCAGCCCGGCGCGTTGCAGATCGCTGAACAGAAAGATTTGCCGCCGACGGCGCGGCGACAGCACGAGTTGATCGCGCGCCCAGCGGATCGCTTGGGAATAGTCCGTCCCAGCGTATCCCGCCTGACGGGCGGGATCGATACGAGCCTCGGCGGCCGGCTGCACGCCGCCGGCATCGAAATAGGCCAGGTGGACCGCCGTTTGTTCGGGCAGTTCCTTGAGGACTTTCGCGGCGGCCTGCTGGGCCAGGGTGAAGAACGTGCGCCCCGACGGAGCGACGCTCATGCTCGCCGACTGGTCGATGAGGAGAATCACTTCATGGTCTCGGCCGTCGTCTCCCGCGCCCTTGAGATAAGGCCGAGCGAACAGCAGCGCGAGCAGCAGGACGATGGCCGTTCGCAGAGCCAGCAGCAGCCAGCGCCGCAGCTTTCGCCGCCGCGTACTGTCCTGGAGGACGCGCTGAAGGAAGCGTATTGAACCGATCTCCACCCTCCGCGCTCGCGGCCGCAGCAGCAGATGGAGGGCGATCGGCACCGCCACCGCCGCGGTCGCGGCCAGAAAGCCCAGGTGGATGAGTCCAAGTCCCGTCATGATCTCAGTACTGTTGCGACCGCCGGGCCAGGTAATCGTACAGTGCCTGCGCCAACGGTTGATCCGTCGTCAAGGCCACGCGCTCGATGTCGCGCGTCCGGCAGCCCTGCTCGACCTCCTCGAACCAACGACCCAGCGCCGCCTCGTAAGCCGGATGAATGTCCTCCGCCTGCGCCACCACTTCCGCGCCCGTCTCCAAGTCGTGAAATCGAATCGCTCCCTCCACGGGCAGCCAGCGCTCCAGGGGATCAAGCACCTGGAAGAGAAGGACATCATGGCCCAGGAAGCGGAAGTGATCGAGTGCGGCGAAAAGCTCGACTGAATCGTAAAACAGATCGCTGACGAGCACCACCATGCCGCGTCGGGGCATCAACTCCGCGACCTCGTGCAGCACCCGCGCCGACTCGACCCGTGTTTGCAGCGGCGTGCGTGTGAGGACTTCGAGGACGGCTTCGAGTTGATTGGACTTGGCCCGAGGCTTGAGGTGGTCCAGGATGCCGCCCGCGAACAGGGTCAGCCCCACGGCGTCGCGCTGCGTCAGGGCCAGGTGGGCCAGCGCCGCGGCCAGGCAGGTGGCGTAGTGCTGCTTGCTCAGTCCGCCGCTGCGCGTGGTCATCGACCCGCTCCAATCGACCAGCAGGTGCAGGTCGAGGTTGGTCTCGGCGTCGTACTGCTTGACGTAGAGACGGTCGTGCCGGCCATAGAGCTTCCAGTTGAGGTGGCGCAGGTCGTCGCCGGGCAGGTACTCGCGGTGCGAGGCGAACTCGACGGAGAAGCCGACGTAGGGGCTGCGGTGCAAGCCCTGCAAGAAGCCCTCCACCGCCGTCCGCGCGATCAGCTCCAGATCCTCCAGCGTGGCGAAGAACGCGGGATCGATCAGCGGGCCGGCGGCGCGGTCGAGATCGAGCTTCATTTCTCGTGTACCGTCTCGAGGAGCCGTTGGATGAGGGCGTCGGCGTCCACGCCCTCGGCGCGGGCGTGGAAGTTCAGCACCAGCCGGTGCCGCAGGACCGGCACGGCCACCGCACGAACATCGGCGAAATCGACGTGGAACTGGCCGCGCAGGATCGCCCGCGCCTTCGCCCCCAGGATCAGGTATTGCGAGGCGCGCGGGCTGGCGCCGTAGCGCACAAATCGATGGATGGCGTCATTCTTCGCTCCGTAGCCGGGCCGCGAAGCTCCGGCCAGATGGACGGCGTAGCGCACCACCGCGTCGGCGACCGGCACGCCGCGCACCAGCTCCTGCAGGCGCACGACCTCGGCGGCGGCCAGCACCGGCGACACGTCTGTCTGGACGTTCGCCGTGGTGTTCTTGACGATGGACACCTCCTCGTCGGGCGTCGGATACGTCACCGGCACGTTGAACATGAAGCGGTCGAGCTGCGCCTCCGGCAGCGGATACGTCCCTTCCTGCTCGATCGGGTTCTGCGTGGCGACCACGAAGAACGGCGGTTCGAGCGGATAGGTCCGCCGGCCGACCGACACCTCCCGCTCCTGCATCGCCTGGAGCAGAGCAGCCTGCGTCTTGGGCGGAGCGCGGTTGATCTCGTCGGCCAGCAGGAAGTTGGTGAACAGCGGGCCGGGGAAGAATTCGAGCTTGCGCCGCCCGCTTTCGGGGTCTTCCTCGATGATGTCGGTCCCGGTGATGTCGGACGGCATCAGGTCGGGCGTGAACTGGATACGGCGATAGTCCATGTCCAGGGCGCGGGCCAGCGTCCGGGCCATGAGCGTCTTGCCCAGCCCCGGCACGCCGAGCAGCAGGACGTGGCCGCGCCACAGCAGGGCGATCAGCAGATCTTCGACCACGGCATCCTGACCGACGACGAGCTTGGCGATTTCCGTCTTGAGCTTGACGTGGGCCTCGGCCAGTCGGGCGACGGCGGCAGACCCTTCGCGCTCGGAGGTTTGCTTGGGAGTCAAGGACGAATCCTCGTTGGGAAGAGTGGTTAGTGGCTAGTGGCGAGGGAAGACGCTGCTTCTTCCCTCGCCACTAGCCACTAACCACTCTTTGGCCGCGTTTGCACCGGCAAGAAGGTCCGAGCCGCGCGAGCACCGTCGGCCGTCGGCTTTTTCCCCTTCTCGCCGTCCACAATCGGTTCCTCCGTGCCGCTGCCGTCGCCGTCATCGTCGAGTTGGGCATGTTCGGTCGGCGTGCGTTTGTCGGCGGCGAAACGAGCCTCGACCTCAGCGACTGTGCGTCGATACAACTCTAGCACGGAAACCTTGCCGTCCTTGTCGGCTTCGAGGCGTTCGACGGGGAGTTTCGTCGCGGCGGCCAGCGCCTCGGGGAACTCGGTTTCGTTGAACTCCTCGTCCGCCGCCGTGGCCGTGATGACGATGCGGCCCCGGACGGACAACGACCGCAAGAACCAACCCGACGCCAACGTCGTGATCCAGAAGACCTGCTCTCGACACTCGATTCCGGCGAACAGTTTGCCGAGTTGGTCCTCGTGCAAGTCCGGGCCGGGGAGGTGAAACGAAGCGTGCTCCCCATCGTAGTTGCCGTGACCGAGCAGGAAGACCCACAGCCGATCCTCCCGGCCGAGCGCCCGTTTGAGGTCGGCTACCTCGCGTTCAATTGCCGCTCGCTCGGCGGACCCTTTCGCCAGGCCGGCCTTGCCCGCCCGCCCGAAGAGGATGCGGACGTCGGCGGGAGCGAAGCCGAGCGTATCGGTCAACCAGGTGCGCCATTGCCGGCTGATGTCGGCGAAGCGTTTCTCATGCTCGGCGTCGCCGGGCAATCCGACCACGATCAGGGCATGACTTTTTCCGGGCCGCGCACCCGGTGTCTCGGCTTGCGGCGCAGTTCCCATGCCGAGCACAGCCAGCGCCAGCGCAATGCCAACCAGGAGAAGCCTCATGGTTTGCTCCGTCTCCGTGCAGGTCGTGGCCCCGTTTCTCGTTGAACTCCCGTCCTTCTTGTAGCACCAAGGGAGGGGGCGGTAAACACAAAACTCCGCTGAAGCCAAAAGGGGAGCGGCCGATTTTTCGATAACCTTGTGCTTGCCTTCTCGGATCGTCTCGTTTATCCTGCCAGCCGGACGCGCCGAGGCGCCATCGTCTGGACGTTCCCCGACGCCAACCCAAACCTACCTGCCTCGGACAGCACTCACCCGATCACTCGCACTCCCACCAACCTTCGGAGGTCTACCCATGAACCTTCCGCGCTTCCGCTCCCGCGGCGCTCGTTCCCTCTCTCTCCTCGTCTCGCTGGTCACCGCTCTCTTTTTGTCTGCCTCCAGCGCGGGTCTGGCCGGCAACTGGCCCGCCTGGCGCGGATCGACCGGTGCCGGCTACAGCGACGAGACCGACCTGCCCCTCACCTGGGGCGGCAAGAGCGACGACAACGTCCTGTGGAAGGTGGACCTCAAGGGCAAGAGTTTTTCCAGCCCCATCGTTTGGGGCGATCGCGTCTTCCTCACCAACGCGCCGCGGCAGTCCGATGCCAACGTCAAGAACAAGATCGTCCCGGAGCACTGGGTCCTCTGCTACGACGCCGCCGACGGCAAGGAATTATGGCGCACGACCGTCCCTCATGGCGATTTCGCCGACGGTTATTACACCATCCCAACCCCCGCGACCGATGGCAAACGAGTCTATGTCTGGTTCGGCTCGGGCGTGATGGCCGCGCTGGATTTCGACGGCAAGATCGTCTGGCGGCGTGAGATCTCGGGGCCGTACCACGTCTATCCCGGCGTCAGCAGCAGTCCGCTTCTGTACAAGGACGCCGTTCTCCTCCTCTGCGACCAGGGCAAGGAATCGTTCCTTCTCGCCCTGGACAAAAAGAGTGGGGAAGTGAAGTGGGAGAAGAAACGGCCCAAGATCAGCGGTAGCACCAACAGCAGCCCGATCCTCATGCCGGTCCACGGCAAGACACAGATGATGGTCGCCACCGCCAAGGTTCTCCAGGGCGTGGACCCGGACAGCGGGGAAGTCCTGTGGTGGTGCGGCAAGGATGGCGGTTACTGGACGTCGCTGACCTACGGCTCCGGCCTGGTCTATACCGACAGCGGCGGAGGCCGCGGTGTCGCCGTCGATCCGAGCGGCGAGGGGGACATCAGCAAGAGTTCGGTCAAATGGACGCACAACAAGGTGCCCGAGGGTCTCGGCTGCCCCCTCATCGTCGGCGATTACCTTTACCGCGTCCACAAACCCGGCGTGCTCAAGTGCTGGAAGCTGTCCAGCGGCGAACAGGTCTATGACGAGCGGTTAGAGAACCTTTCCTTCCTGGCCAGCCCCATTGCGACGCCGGACGGGCGCATCTACATCGCCAGCCCGCGCCGCAGTTACGTTCTCAAGGCCGGCCCCAAACTGGAAGTGCTGGCGACGAATAGTCTCAAGGATGGCGGAGACGATGGCCCTTCCCCCGCCGTGGCGAACGGGCGCATCTTTCTGAAGACGACCGGCCGACTCTACTGTATCGGCAAGAAGTGACGGCGACTACGAGCGGGACGCCCGCGCTCTGGAGCGCGGAACGTCCTGCCCGCAGGACAAACGAGGGCTGTCCCTCAGATTCGTCCTTGCTAGAATAGCCCCTCACTCACTTCCTCCCGCACTCGCCGGGAGGACGCTTCTCCTCCACCCGCCTGCAACGACGCAGCGCCGGCCCGAATCGCCCGGACGGACGTTCCGCCGAGCGGAGGAGATTGCGCCATGGCATCCGCGGCTCGCAAACGCGAGCCGACCTTCGATGAGAGGAGATCGATGTGGCACCTTCCACGAAAACCGCCCTGCCGCACGTGAGCGAATTACCGATCCCGCTGGAGAGGGACGTCTTCCTGCGCACGCTGATCCGGGAGTTGGCCGGGACGCTTCAGGATGTGGTCGGACTGGAGGAAGCGTCCGGCTTCGTCAGCGTCGTCGGCCAAAAAGTCGGCGACTGGATCAACGACCAATACAAAGCCGCCCTGGACGTGTCGAACCTGACGCGGCGGCAGGTCGCCGATGTGCTGGTGGACTTGAAGCGGCGCATCCAGGGCGATTTCTACGTCATCGAGGAGAGCGACGACAAGATCGTGCTGGGCAACCGGGCCTGTCCGTTCGCCAACAAGGTCGCCGGCCGGCCGGCCCTGTGCATGATGACGTCCAACGTCTTCGGCGTCGTCGCCGCCGAGAACCTGGGCTATGCCAAGGTCGTCCTCGAAGAAACCATCGCCCGAGGGGATGCCGGTTGCCGGGTCGTCATCCATCTGAAAGCGACGCCGGGTGCGGAAAAGGCGAAAGGCCGGGAATACTTCAAGGGGTAGCCGACCGACGTGTCCGCCGAGTCGTTTCGTCAATTCGCGGACCTCCTGCCGGAAGCGATGCTGCTGGTGTCGGCAGACGGTTCGATCCTGGAGGCCAACCAGGCCATGCAGGACCGGCTCGATCTGCCGCCGTCGCAACTGCGGGGCCGGCGGCTGACGGACCTGGCGACCGACCGTCCCGACGCCCTCGCTCCCTACCTTCGTGCCTGCGCCCGGAGTCGAGAGCGCGTGCTCGGTGCCTTGACGCTGAGAAGGTCCAGTGGAGAGACCCTCTCCTGTCGCTGCGAAGGGGCCGTTTTCCGTCCACGCGACGACAAGACTCCTGCCCTTATTCTGCTCCGGCTCACCTCGAAAGAAGCGGCCGTCAGCCAGTTCCTCGCCCTGAACCAGCGGGTGATGGAACTGACACGGGAGATCGCGCGGCGGACGGCGGCCGAGACCGCTCTGCACGAAAAAAGTGAGTCGCTTCAAGTCACCCTGGCGAGCATCGGCGATGCCGTCATCGCCACGGACCCACATGGGTCCGTGACGTTCCTCAACCCGGTGGCCGAGTCGTTGACCGGCTGGCGGCAGGACGAGGCGGTAGGACAGTCCATCGACAGGATCTTCCCCATCATCAACGAGAAGACCCGTCGGCCGGTCGAGGGTCCGGTGAGCCGGGTCATCCGCGAAGGCACCATCATCGGCCTGGCCAACCACACGCTCTTGCTCAGCCGCGACGGTACGGAAAGGCCCATTGACGACAGCGGCGCACCCATTCGAGACAGTCGCGGCGAGATCCTGGGGGCCGTCCTGGTCTTCCGCGACATGAGCGGCCGCCGCCAGGCCGAGGAGCGGACGCGGGCCAACGAGGAACGTCTACGGCTGGCGCTGGAGGCCGGCCACATGGGGACGTGGGACTGGAACACTCAGACCAACCAGGTCATCTGGTCGTCGGGCCTGGAGTCCATCCACGGGCTGGCCGCCGGCACGTTCCCCGGAACATTCGAGGCTTTCCAGCGCGACATTCACCCCGAGGATAGGGACCGTGTATTGAGCGACATCGCCCAGACCCTGGAGCACGACCGCGACCACCACCTCGAATACCGCCTCCTCTGGCCGGACGGCTCGGTCCACTGGATCGAAGCGCGGGGCCGGGTCTTCCGCGATGAATCGGGCCAACCCGTTCGCATGACGGGGGTCTGCATGGACATCGACGAACGGAAGCGGACAGAGCAAACCCTGCGTTTCCTGGCCGGCGCCAGCTCCGAGCTGGCCGTGCTGGTGGATTACGAAAGCACCTTGCGAAAGGTGGCCCAGCTCGCCGTGCCTTTCTTCGCCGACTGGTGCGCCGTGGACATCGCCGAGGCGGACGGTTCGGTGCGGCGCCTGGCGGTGGCGCACGTGGACACGGCCAAGGTGAGCCTGGCGCACGAGCTGGCCCAGCGCTATCCGCCCGATCCCAAGGCGGAGCGCGGCGTGCTCCACGTGCTCCGCACCGGCCGATCCGAGCTGGTGGAGGAGATCCCCGATCGCTGGCTGGTGGAGGAGGCGCGGGACGAGGAGCAACTTCGCATTTTGCGCGAGCTGGGGTTGAAGTCTTACTTGTGTGTTCCCATCAAGGCGCACGGGGCACTGCTGGGCGTCCTTTCCTTCGTCATGGCCGAGTCGGGCCGCCGTTACGGCGCCGGCGATCTCGCCGTGGCGGAAGACCTGGCCCATCGTGCCGCCGTGGCCGTGGAAAACGCCCGGCTGTACCAGGAGCTGCGCGAGGCCGACCGCCGCAAGAACGAGTTCCTGGCAACGCTGGCTCACGAGCTGCGCAACCCCCTGGCCCCGGTTCGCAACGGTCTGCAAATCCTGCGGCTGGCACCCGCCAACGCGCAAGCCCTGGAGCAGGCCCGACAGATGATGGATCGCCAGCTTCAGCACATGGTCCGCCTCATCGACGATCTGCTGGACGTCAGCCGCATCACGCGCGGCAAGATCGACTTGCGCAAGGAGTGCGTGGACCTCGCCGCCATCGTCCACAGTGCCCTGGAAGCGAGCCGTTCGGTCATCGAAGACGCCGGCCACCAGCTGACAGTGGAAATGCCACGGGAGCCGGTTTACCTGTACGCCGATCCGATGCGTCTGTCGCAGGTGGTCACCAACATCCTGCAGAATGCCGCTCGCTACACGCCGCCGGGTGGTCACATCGGACTGACGGCGGAACAGCAGGACGACCAGGCCATCCTGCGCATGCGCGACACCGGACTGGGCATTCCTCCCGAAATGCTGCCGCGCATCTTCGAGATGTTCACGCAGATCAACCGCAGCCTGGATCGCTCGCAGGGAGGTTTGGGGATTGGATTGGCGCTGGTTCGGAACCTCGTCCACATGCACGGCGGGACAGTGCAAGCCCACAGCGAAGGACTCGGACGCGGCAGCGAATTCGTCGTGCGTTTGCCCGTCGCGCCGGTGGGAGCGAAGGGGAGCGGCGAGGAGAAGCAGGGCGAACCGTCGCGACAGTCGGGTTCGTCGTCCGCCCGCCGCATTCTGGTTGTCGATGACAACGTGGATGCGGCGGAAAGTCTGGCGATGCTGCTGCGCATGTTGAATAACGAAGTGTGGATCGCCTACGATGGACCCACGGGATTGGAGCTGGCCCGGCGGCATCGGCCGGACCTCATCTTTCTCGACATCGGTCTGCCCGGCATGAACGGCTACAACGTCGCCCGCCGGCTGCGCCAGCTGCCCGAGTTGCATGGCGTCACGCTCATCGCCGTGACGGGTTGGGGTCAACCCGAGGACCGCCGCCGTAGCCAGGAGGCCGGCTTCGACGAACATCTCGTCAAACCCGTGGACCCCGCCATTCTCAGCGCGTTGCTCGACCATCCCGAGCCGCGCTGACAGCGAGCGGAGCCCGCAGCGTCAGCGAGGGAAAGTCCTCGCTAACGCTGCGGGCTCCGATTGCCGTTCGTTCGTAACCGCCGTGTAACAAGCGCGAACAGAGTTGAAGAGAGAAGCCAATCCGTTTAGCATCGAAGGCAGTGTTCTCTTCCTCGTCCTGTCCACTTCCCGGGAGAGGTTATGAAGCCAGCTGAACCAACCGCACGCCTGAGCCTCTGGGTTCGCCGGATGTTGGCCGTCGTCCTCTTGTTCCTCCTGCCCCTGGCCGTACCACTGCTGAACGGTCAAGATCGCGTGAAAGATCGCGTGGACCGGCTGAAGGAGAAAAAGACCGAGAAGACGGAGGAGAAAAAAGCCGATCCGGACGCCAAGACACCCACCGAAAAGGCGGCGAAGAAGCCGGCCCCCGGCGTACCGGCCGGAGTGGAAGTTCAGTTCATCGACGACAGCATTATGAAGATGACCGTCCGCGACGAGCGCATCGAGATGAGCACGCCTTACGGCAAACTGCTGATCCCGGCGCACGACATCGAGCGGATCGAGTTCGCTTTCCGCATTCCCGAAGACGTCGCCCGACGGATCGAGACGGCGATCGCGGACCTCGGCAAGTCGGACTTCCATCGCCGCGAAGCCGCCTCCGCCGAACTCCGCGAGCTGCGCCAGCGTGCCTATCCCGCCCTGTTGAAAGCCGAGAAATCGTCCGACCCCGAAGTGGCGCACCGCGCCCGCGAACTGCTGGAGCAGGTCCGCGTCGAAGTACCGGAGGAGCGTCTCCAGTTCCGCACGCACAACGTCGTTTACACGGAGGAGTCGAAGTTCACCGGCCGTCTCACCTCGGCCGCGCTGAGGGTCCACACCTGGCAATTCGGCGAACAGCAGCTCAAGCTGTCTGACGTGCGTGACCTGCGCTCGCAGTGGGCGGCCGAGCCGGAGCCGGCCAACGTCCAGGCCGACCCCGGGAACATGACCTCCTTTCAGGGCCAGGTCGGCAAGGTCCATGTCTTCCGGGTCACGGGCGGCGCAGCAACGCGCCGGGCGGCATGGCGGTCATGCGCGGCGGGTTGATCATCGCCGGGGCGCAAGGTTTCGTGTGGGGCACCGATACGTACACGCTCGACTCGTCCCTGGCGCTGACCGCCGTCCACGCGGGCGTTCTCAAGACGGGACAGACCGGCGTGGTGCGCGTCAAGATCCTCGGGCCGCAGGCGGGCTTCCAGGGTTCAACGCGCAACGGCGTCACCAGCATGCCTTACGGCTTTTACAACGGCGGCTACGAGTTCGTGCGCGGCCGCGCCCGCCGGCCGCCGCGCTGAACGAGGCTATCCCTCTCGCTTCGCCACCTCGTCGCGATCGCGCTGCGCCGCGGCTGTCTCTCCTTTCGCCTCGTGAACTTCGGCACGAGTGCGATACGCTTCGGCGCAGCTCGGATCGAGGCGGATCGCTTCCGTGCAGTCGGCGAGGGCTCGATCGTACTCGTTCCGGGCGAGATGGACCAAGGCTCGTTGACTGTAGGCATCCGCCTCGTAGGGACAGAGCCGGATGGCGCGCGTCAGATCGCGGACGGCCTTGTCGTATTTTTTCGCTTCGTACCACAGCTCGGCGCGTTCGAGGTAGGCCGAATCGTCCTTGGGATCGAGTCCCAGCGCCTGGTTCAGATCGGCCAGGGCCTTGTCGCTCTCTCCTTGAGAGACGTAGGCGGAGCCGCGCTCTCGATACGCCTCGGCGAAGTTCGGATAGCGACGAATCGCCTCGCTGAAGTCGGCGATGGCTTGCCGAGAGGAGCCGACCTCCAGATAGATACAGCCGCGCTCGTAGAAGGCGTCGGCCCTTTCTTCTTTCTCGGTGAGCTGGATCAAGCGAGTGCAATCGGCGAGGGCGTTGTCCCATTCGCCCAGGTCGCGGTAACACGCCGCCCGTTGCCGATAGGCATCGAGGTAATCCGGATAACGACGCAGGGCCACATTGCATTCGGCGAGGGCGTGTCGGGTGTACTGCTCTTCCGCCTCCCGAGTTCGTGCCGCGGCCGCCGCATCGATCCGCCACCCGGCCGGGTCCTGGTGATAGCACTCGACCAGGATCTGATATAGCTCCGGATGCCGCCGGCGCAGCTCCAGCGGTTGAAGGAAGAAGCACTCGGTGGCCACGGCGAAGAACTCGGCGCGGCTGGACGCGCCATATGAATCGAGCAGAGTGGGCCGCTCATGCTCGGCGTCTTCGACCAGCTGCTGATACGCCGTCGCCAGCACGGTCTCGCAGCGTTCCGCCTTGGTGGGATCGTCGATCGGAGGCAGGCCGGATCGCGGATCGCCTCGTTCCGCCCATTTGTGGGCGAACTCGTGCAGCACGACGTTGGAGCGGCCCCGATGCCGACCTCCCCAGCGCGCCTCCCACCAGGACAGCACGACCGGGCCGTCCGCGTGGGCCTCGCCGAGACGATGCCCCAGCTGGTCCTCGATCCCCAGCGGGTCCGGTTCGATGCCCAGATAGCCGCCCGGATAGACGAGGATGGTCTTGACCTCCTCAAAACAATCGTCGTCCAATCCCAGGACGAGCAAACAAGCCTGGCCGGCGATGGTCACGCGGATCTCCTCGGTGATCCGCAAACCCGCGCAGCCCTCCCAGAACTTGGCGGCGATGAACCTCGGCACGGCCTGGCGCAGTCGCGCCTGGTCTCCCTCCGGGAGCAGCCCATAGAGCAAAACGTTTTCGCGCAGATAGGATAGCCAGGCTTCCGGGAACGACTCGTCAGACGGCCGCCGGTGCGGGGGCATGGAAAGGCTCCGGACACTCTCCCCAGGAGGGTGCGAGTGAGTGTCGCTCTATCGCAGGTCGAATTCCTCCACCTGCGCCGCCGAGACGCGGCCTTCCACGTCCCAACCGCGCGCGGCGTAGTACGCCTCGATCATGGCTGTCAGCCGTTCCGCGGCAGCGTGGCCTCCGCGCCGGCGCCGGTCGGCAGTCCTTCGCTCAGGAAGCGCTTCGGCAAGGTGTCCTCGGCGGCGGTCCAGCCCTCGCGCTGGTTGTACAGCTTCTTGGCCGCGACGACCCTCCGCGCCACAGTGCGTAGCTCGTCCGCCGTCACGTCCCAGCCGGTCACGCGCCGCAGCATCTCGGCGCCCTCGGCATACAAATCCGCGAACACGCCGCGCAGGAATTTGCAAAGAATCAGCGAATCAATGAGGGCGGCGCGATCCTCCGTTTCCACGGCGAGGGCGGCGGCGGCCGGTGAGCCGTGCAGGCGGTCGGCGTGCGGCGAGAAGTCGATTTCGTAGGCGCCGCTGCGGTTATGGTCGGCGCCGCGCGAACCGACGGCAAAGCCCAGCGCCATCGTCTGCAAGGTGCGCGGCTCGTAGCCGGGCAGCTCCAGCCCCTTGACGTGAGGGGCGAAGTCAGGAGCATCGCCACCGATCCGCGCCGCCGCTCGCCGGCTGCCCTCGGCGAGCAGGTCGCCCAGTCCCGGCTCTCGCTGCGCGATCCGCGGCAGCAGGGATAACAGCATGTCACCATTGCCGAAGTGCAGACCGTCCGCTCGTAGCAGGCCGCGCTCGGCGCACTCCATGCCGAAAGCGATGGTCGCTCCCGCCGAGATGGTATCCATGCCGAGTTGATCGCACAGCCGGGCGGCCCGCAGCACCACGTCGCGGTCGGCGATGCCGCACAGCGGGCCGAGCGCGAACAGGCTTTCGTATTCCAAACGTACTTCCCCGTCAGAGGCGGCATAAATGTGTTCGCAGCCGATCGTGCAGGCGGCGCAGGAATGACGGGCCACGCGGCGGGCCTCGTTCAGCGACTCACCGGATAGCTCGTTCGCCTCGGCGAACTGGCCCTGCTGGAAATTGCGCGTCGGCAGAGCGTGCAGGCGGTTGAACGTCAGCAGGTTGGCGACGGTGCCCAGCTCGCGGTACTTCGCCGTGGCCGGCCCGAACGACCGCTGCGACAGGTCGCGCGCCGCCGCCACGACGCCGGCCGGATCGGCGACCGGCACGCGCTGCGAACCGCGGACCAGGATCGCCTTCAACCGCTTCGACCCCATCACCGCGCCGAGTCCGCCACGACCGGCGTGCCGGTTGGCATGGCTGATGGTGGCGTAGCGCACGCCGTTCTCGCCGGCCGGGCCGATCACGGCACTCTGATAGTCCTCTCCGAATCGCTCGCGCAACCGCGCTGTCGTCGCATCGCTCGTCTGGCCCCATAAATCGCCCGCCGGTTCCAGGCGGATCGTCCCGTCATCGATCACCAGCAAGCTCGGCGCGGCGCAGGCGCCGACGATCACCAGGGCGTCGGCGCCTGCGCGTTTGCCGGCGAGGGCGAAGTGCGACGACGACAGGGCGTCATTGAGGCGGAAGGTCAGCGGCGACTTGGCGACGACGGCGAACTTCGCGGACGTCGTCAGCGGCGTGCCGACGAGCGGGCTGAAGCAGAAGATCAGGGCGGCCTCCGGCGCCAGCGGATCGACGCCGGCCGGACCCTCGCGGTGCAGTAGCCAGGTGCCCAGACCGACACCGCCGAGGAAGCGGCGCAGCACCGTCTCCGGCAGCGGCATTCCGTTCGCCGTTCCCTCCGTCACGTCGATCCGCAGATAACGCCCGTGATAACCGCCCATGCACATCACGTCCTCAACTCATCCCGCCAGCGCCGGGGCACGGCATCGAAGGCGGCCTGGTAGGTCGCTTCCAGGGCGCCAAAACATAGACATCCGGTTCCAGAAACAAGGGCATCGGAGGTAATTCGTCGCCCACGGATACCGGTTCGATGAATGCGCGTTTCACGTAACCGGCCGAGTAACTGACCAGGGTCAACGGCTTGTCCGGAGGCAACTGAAAGTTGTCTTCGACGATCTCCGACCAGATGGCCGCATGAATGCCTTGCGGATCGCGCGGCCCGGGCGGGAACAGGTCCAGGACGAGCAGATGGATGCCGGCTTCGAGGAATTCCAGCGATTTCTCGACGAACGCCCGAATGGCATGGCGACTCGCCTTGTTGCCGGGAGAGACGATTTCGACGAGGGCCACGACTTGATCGTCGCTGACGTGGCGAATGGCAATACGGTTGCGTTTGCGGGCATAGATTTCCTCTTCGGCCGAGGCGGTGAAGCGGACACGGGGAGGAGCGTCGGCCAGAGCGATGCCGCCGCGAGTCGGGGAGGCGTTCGAGGGACCGTTGCCGCCATCGGAGGGAGAAGCCGGCCGATCTCGTCCCAAGGTCAGCACGTCGGGGTGGAGTCCGCCCGAGACTTGCTCCGCCAGGGCGTAGTAATCTGGCGGCAGAAGACCCTGGTTTAAGGCGTGCTTGATGGTGAAAACCCAGTCGTGATGGAAATCGTGAAAGATCCCAGCATAGACACGGGTCCAATCGTGAATCGGCATGACGTCTTCCTCCCCAAAGCGACGAAATCCGCTCTCCGCGAATTATACCCGCTCCGCTCCTTTTCCGCCGCATCCGTCGGAATATCTGGGGCTGGAAGGATACGTTCAAGAAAAATGCGACAACAGATGTTATCGGGTAGTACACTGGTTATAGTCAATCCGGCCAGACTCCCACGGAGGATCGGCCCCACCAGGCGAGACCCACCATGCCGCACTGCCGGCCTATCCTATCCCTCGTCCTTCTGCTGGCACTTGGCACGCTGTCCGGGCTGCCGCCTGTCTTGCGAGCAGCGGAGACCTCAGCGCAAGGGGTGGAATTCTTCGAGAACAAGGTGCGTCCCGTCCTGGTACGTTCACTGCTACTCGTGCCACTCGAAGCAGGCGAAGAAGCTGCGCGGCGGCTTGCGGCTGGATAGCCGCGAGGCGCTGCTGGCCGGCGGCGATAGCGGGCCGGCCCTGGTGCCCGGCCAGCCGGACAAGAGTCGTTTCATTGAGGCTATCGGCTACAAGGACGTCGAATTGCAGATGCCGCCTCGCGGTAAGCTGCCCGATGCGGTCATCGCCGACCTGACGGCATGGGTGCGAATCGGAGCGCCCTGGCCGAGGCAGCAGGTGGTCGCGGAGCACGGCACCAACAAGGCGACGTTCGACCTCGCCCAGCGCAAGCGCGACCATTGGGCCTGGCAGCCGATTCACCCGCACTCGCCGCCATCGGTGCGTGACACGAACTGGCCCCGCGATCCGGTTGATCGCTTCATCCTGGCCTGCCTGGAAGAAAAGGGGCTGTCCCCGGCGAAGGCCGCCGACCGTCGCACCCTCCTTCGCCGGCTGTCCTTCGACCTGATCGGCCTACCGCCGACGCCGGACGAGGTCGAGGCTTTTCTCCGCGACACTTCGACCGACGCCATCGAGAAGGTCGTGGATCGCCTGCTCGCTTCGCCGCACTTCGGCGAGCGCTGGGGCCGGCACTGGCTCGACCTGGTACGCTACGCCGAGACGCGCGGCCACGAATTCGACTATCCGATCCCCAACGCCTATCAGTACCGCGATTACGTTGTTCGCGCGCTCAACTGCCGACGTGCCGTACAATCAGTTCGTCGTCGAGCAACTGGCGGGCGATCTGCTGCCGAAACCGCGACTGCACCCGGAGCAGGGCTTCAACGAATCGATCCTCGGCACCGGCTTCTGGTTCCTCGGCGAGGAGGTGCATTCGCCGGTGGACGTTCGACAGGACCAGGCCGATCGCTTCGACAACAAGGTCGATGTGCTGTCCAAGGCGTTCCTCGGCCTGACCGTCGCCTGCGCTCGCTGCCACGATCACAAGTTCGACGCCATCTCCACGAAGGATTACTACGCCCTGTTCGGCTTCCTCCAGAGCAGTCATTATCGTCTGGCGCGCTTCGATTCGA
The DNA here is from genome assembly GCA_963849325.1 of uncultured Planctomycetota bacterium. Taxonomy (GTDB): domain Bacteria; phylum Planctomycetota; class Planctomycetia; order Gemmatales; family Gemmataceae; genus JAJPHU01. The sequence goes on from CAWKHF010000002.1 coordinate 913,614, forward strand.
TGGAGCACAACCGCCGCGTCGCCGCGGAACTGTGGCAGCTGCGCCGAAGGGTCGCGCGCCGATCCAGAAGGCATTGGCCGATGGACTGCGACCGGGAGTGGAGCACGTGGCCGACTATCTGCTGGCGGCACGCACGGCGATGCAGGCCCATGTGGACTCGACGCGGAGACTGGAGGAAATGGCTCGCGCCCGCCGGCTCGATGCGGCCGTCCTCGGTCGGTGGCTGGCGCATTTGCAAACGGCGGTTCGGGATGAGAACGATGCGCTGCATAACTGGGCGAAGGTTGCTGTCGGTACGGCCGCGGCGGATGGCAAGCACTTCGCCAAGCTGGGTGAGGAAAGGGACGAAAAGGGGACGCAGCTCCTTCTCGATTACGCACACAGCAAGGCCGACGACTGGTTGGCAGACGGTTTCGCCTTCGGTCCCGGCCCGGTACGGCCGGGCGAGTTGCACATCGGCGGCGATCGGGAGAAGCCGATCCTGCGCTTCCGCGAATACGCCGCCGCCGAGAAAGATCCGGTGTGGGACGTACTGAAACTGGCCCCCGGCACCGCGAACGATCCGGGAGCGCTGGGGTCCGTGGTGCGCGCCGGCCGGACGCTGCGCACGCCGACGTTTTCGCTCACCAACGGCAGGGTGTTTTATCTCGTCAAGGGCAGCGGTTTCGTGTACGCGGCCGTCGGCTCGCACGTCATGATCGCTGGGCCGCTGCACGGCCAAATCGTCCGCACGGTCAACACTGGCGATCGTTTCCAGTGGGTTGGCCACGACCTGAGCGCCTACCAGGGACAACGCATCCACCTGGAGTTCACGCCCACCAGCAACGGAGATTTCGCTATCGCCAAGATCGTCCAGGGCGACAATCCGCCGCCGGACGTCGAGCACCCCAATCCGCTCCTTTGCGAAACCTTCGCCGGCGCCGGCACTCCGGAAGCGCTGGCGGAGGCGTATCAGCGCCTTTTCCTCGACACCCTGGACAAGCTGGCCGCCGACCGCATCGTTAGCTCAACCACGGCAACCGAACACGCTCGCCTGGCGAACTGGTTGATCGGACATGCCGACTTGTTCGGCGCGGCCGGGGCCGGCGAGGGCGAGACTCGCGCCTTTCTCGCCCAGCAAGCCAGGATCGCGGCCGGCATCCAGCGTGAATCGCGCCTGTGCGTGGCCATGATCGACGGCAGCCCGGAGAATGAATACGTGTTTATCCGCGGCTCGCCCAAGGCCCGCGGCGAAACGGTGCCGCGCCGCTTCCTGGAGGCGCTGGCCGTTCCATCATCTCCGGCAATCTCTCATGGCAGCGGCCGGCTCGAACTGGCGCGCCAGATGATCGATCCGGTCACGAACCCCTTCCTGCCGCGCGTGCTGGTCAATCGTGTCTGGCATCACCTGTTCGGCCGCGGCATCGTCGCCTCAACTGACAATTTCGGCGTCCTTGGCGAACGGCCGACGCACCCCGAATTGCTCGACTACCTCGCCGACCGCTTCGTCCGGGACGGCTGGTCGATCAAAAAAATGATTCGCGCCCTGGTTCTGTCGAGCGCCTATCGTATGGCGAGCCAGGCCGACGAGGCATCGGATCGCGCCGATCCAGACGACGTGCTGCTGCACCGCATGCGCCGGCGGCGGCTGGAGGGCGAGGCGATCCGCGATGCGATTCTGGTTGTCTCTGGGCGGTTGGTGGATCGACTGTACGGGCCGCCGGTGCCGATCCACCTGACGGAGTTTCAGGCCGGACGCGGCCGGCCCGCCAGTGGCCCGATCAACGGCGACGGCCGGCGCAGTCTCTATCTGTCGGTACGGCGTAATTTCCTGTCGCCGTTCTTGCTGGCCTTCGATACGCCAAGTCCGTTTTCCACCGTCGGCCGTCGCACCGTCTCCAACGTGCCGGCCCAGTCGCTCATCCTGCTCAACGATCCGTTTGTGCATGAGCAGGCCCAGCGGTGGGCGCAGCGCGTCCTCGCCCAGCCCGGCACGCCGCGCGAACGGATCATTCGCATGTATGAAAGCGCTTTCACCCATCCTCCGACCGAGATGGAACTGTCGGCGTGCCTGGATTATCTCGAACGCCGGCAGGCGAACCCGACCGCATGGGCGGACCTTGCTCACGTCCTGTTCAACGTCAAGGACTTCCTCTTCCTCAACTGACTTCGCTGGGACCTCGTTATGCACTGCGGACGTTTCCTCGCTCCTCCCTTGACCCGACGCGACATGCTGCTGCGCTGCGCCAACGGCTTTGGTGCCGTCGCCCTGGCCGCACTGCTGGCCGAGGAGGGACGATCCGCTGCCCCGTCGCCGATGCCGCATTTCCCCGCCCGCGCCCGCAACGTGATCTTTCTCTACATGGACGGCGGCCCTTCGCAGGTGGACACCTTCGATTACAAGCCGCTGCTGGAGAAGTATCACGGACGCGATCCTCACTCCGTCTTCAAGGTCGAGCCGACGCAGTTCAACAACGTCGGCCGGGTGATGGCCTCGCCGTGGAAGTTCCGCCGCCGCGGCCAGAGCGGCCTGTGGGTGAGCGACCTGTTTCCGCACGTCGGCGAGTGCATTGACGAGCTGTGCCTGGTCCGTTCGATGGTGTCGAAGTTCCCCGAGCACACCAGTGCCAACTATTTCCTACACACCGGCTCCGGCTTGCAGGGCCGCCCGAGCATGGGCGCCTGGATCAGCTACGGCCTGGGCAGCCTCAACCGCAATCTGCCGGGCTTCATCGTTCTCAACGGCGGACTCATCCCGCCGGGCGGACTGGACAACTTCAACAGCGGCTTCCTGCCGGCCGCCTACCAGGGATCGATCTTCCGTCCCGCCGACCCGCCCGTGGCCAACATCCGCCGCCTGGAAGCGACCGACGCTCAGCAGCGCGGCAAACTCGATCTGCTGCGCCGCCTCGACGCCGGCGTCGCCGACCGCAGCGGACACGACGACGCCATCGAGTCCGCCATCGCCAATTACGAGACGGCCTACCGTATGCAGACGGCCGTGCCGGAACTGATGGACATCCAGGGCGAAACCGTGGCGACGAAGAAGCTCTACGGTCTCGACGCGAAGTATGGGCCGACGCGCACCTTCGGGACGCAGTGCCTCATTGCCCGGCGTTTGATCGAGCGCAGCAGCGCGCTTCATCGAATTGACCTGTCCGCAAGTAAGCGGCGACCGCTGGGACCAGCACGCCAGTTTGAAGCAGGGCCACGAGAACAACGCCCGCGCCGTCGATCAGCCCATTGCGGCACTGTTGAAAGACCTCAAATCGCGCGGACTACTGGACGAGACGCTGTTGCTCTGGGCCGGCGAGTTCGGACGGACGCCGTTCGCCCAGGGCGGCGATGGCCGCGATCACAACCCGTTCGGCTTCACGATTTGGCTGGCCGGTGGCGGCGTCAAGAATGGTTTCGTCTACGGCGAGACCGACGAGTGGGGCTACAAAACGGTCGTCAACCGGGTCGAGATCCACGACCTGCACGCCACGCTGTTGCACCTTCTCGGCGTGGACCACAAGCGCCTCACCGTACGCTTCGGCGGCCGTGACATGCGGTTGACCGACGTGCATGGCGAGATCGTCAAGGACATCCTCGCCTGATTGGCTCCTTTAGCGGCGGGTGAAAAGGGCCGCCGTCAGCAGATAGCGAAAGCGATAGCGCTGTGGCTCCCCCTTCACCCGGGCATGAACGCGCTCGAACAACGCCTCGATGACCTGCGGATCGCCCTTCGTCCCGACCAGGGCGGCTCGGGCCACCGGCTCGGAGAAGGCACGCAGGAAACCCGTATAGGCATCGGCCAGGGCCGCCGCATCTGCGGTGCGGTCGAACTCGACCAGAAAGGGGGTCGGCACTTCCAGCGTCTCGGCCCGGTCGATGGCAAACGTCTCCCGCAGCGGCGAACCTTCGCGCTCCAGCGGCGCCAGCGTCTCCGGCACCGAGCGGAAATACAGGGGCATTGTGAAGCGCTCGTAGTCTTCGCGCTGCAATTGTCCGGCCGCGATCAGGTCGAGGCAGGCGTCGTTGAGCACGTCATAGAGTCCGTCGCAGAGGCGGTGTTCGGCGCCGTCGCCGGGACTGACCACCAGGAGTTTGCCTCCAGGCACCAGCTCGCGGGCACGGCACTCCAGGAAACGACGCAGGTCTCGTTCGGCCTGGCCGGAGAAGGCGGCGACCGATTCCGGCGACACGTGAAGTCCCGGCCGGGGTGGGTGCGGTCGGCGATAGCACACAAAGTCCGGCACCGGCGCCGGGGGCAATGCATCCAGCCACAGCAGGGCGTTGAAGGCCGTGGCGAAGTGGACGGAGCGCCGACGGCAACAACGGTTCGTAGAACGACCCCGCCACCGCGCTGGGATACACTTCCGTCGCCAGTCCGCCGGACATCCGGGCTTGGTTCAGATTGGTGAACAGTTGATTGAAGTTGTTGCTGGGCAGGTCGCTGTAGACCGTCTGAATTACCTGTTCCGCCCGCCGTCGCCGAACGGCCTCGACGACCGTGTTCATGGCGAGCACGGCGTTTCGCCCTTCTGAGGAGCCCAGGTCCAGCACGACCAGCGGCTGGGATGCCGGGGGCAATGCCAGGGAGGCGACGGCGTCCTCGATCCAGTCGAAGACCAGCCGAATAGACGCCTGCTGCGCCGCTGAGTGCTGATCGTAGTAGCCCGCGCCTTTCATCCCTGTTGTGGCCGGCATGGGAAACATCCTCGTGGGTAGTGTCCTAACAGGGTGTTGATCGTCGCTAAGACCGCTCAACAGTCATCCATTCACAATGCCGATCTGGTCATCTCTATCGCTCTGCTGACCGCGTTTATGTAATCGTTTGATACGCCGAACGAGGATTGAAGATTCCAAACTCTTCGTCAAAAGAGCAGAATCGGGACAACTCCGAAAAGGTATAGTGTATCGGTCAACTCTGCGGTCGAAAACTTCATCTATCGTCGTCCAGCGTACGGACTTTAAAATCCACTTTGTCAAAGTTCCCCTCGTTGCCCAGCCTGGCCGACCGTTACCAGGAGGAAAACCTTGAGACCAGCCATCTACCGGGCGGTAGTTACTCCGCAGGCAGAAGTCCCAGGCCGTGATTGATGGCCTTCACCCATTCCGAGCAGGACAGCGGCATCGGAATCGCCCCCGAGCACCTGCCCCGGCTGTTCGAGATGTTTTCGCAGGTGAAGACAGCTTTGGAGCGGTCTCAGAGTGGTCTGGGCATCGGCCTGTCGCTGGTTGAGGGGTTGGTGGAAATGCACGGCGGCGCAGTGGAGACCCGCAGCGAAGGGTTGGGCAAGGGCAGCCAGTTCATCGTCCGGCTGCCGGTGGCGGGCGAGACGCTAGCCTGGGAGTCGCCGCGACCCGGCAGCGACGAACAGGCCGCTTCCCGATCCAGGAAACGTGTCCTCGTCGTGGACGACAACCGGGACGCCGCCGACAGCCTGGCCCTGCTGCTGCGGCTCGGTGGTCAGGACGTTCACGCCGTTCACGACAGTCAGGAGGCGGTGGACGCGGCGGGCTGGTTCCGGCCCAACCTGGCGTTACGGGACCTCGGGATGCCGAAGCTCAACGGTTTCGAGGCGGCTCGACGCACCCGCGAGCAGCCCTTCCTTGCCGGCGGAATATAATAGCGGCAGGATTCGCCCCGCAAGAGGATGCACAGTCATGGCAGGCAGCTACGACGCCCTCATCATCGGCGCCGGTCACAATGGTCTGGTGACGGCGTGTTACCTCGCTCGGGCCGGTTGGAAAGTGCTGGTGCTGGAGCGCCGCTACGTCGTCGGCGGCGCCTGCGTCACCGAAGAGATCTTCCCCGGCTTCAAGGTCTCGACCGCCGCCTACGTCAACAGCCTGTTTCGCAAGGAGATCATCCGTGACCTGCGCCTGGCCGAGTACGGCTTTTCCGTGCTCGAACGCAATCCGTCGTCTTTCTCACCCTTTTCCGATGGCCGTTATCTTCTTCTTGGCCCGGACGGCGGCCACAACCGCCGCGAGATCGCCAAGTTCAGCGCGCGCGACGCCGAGAACTTCCCCAAGTACGAGGCGATGCTGGAGCGCGTGGCCAACGTCATCGAGCCGACGCTGTTGATGCGGCCGCCGAACCTGCTGCGGCCGGGCTGGCGCGACCTGTGGCACCTGTTCCAGCTCGGCCGGGCCTTCCGCAAGATGGGCGCCGGCATGAGCGAGGCCGTCGAAGTGCTGACCGGCCCGGCCCGCACCATTCTCGATCGCTGGTTCGAGTCGGAGCAATTGAAGGCCACGCTGGCCACCGATGCCATCATCGGAGCGATGGCCGCCCCGAGCATGCCGGGTACGGCCTACGTACTGTTCCATCACGTCATGGGCGAAACCAACGGCAAGCGCGGCGTATGGGCCTACGTCGCGCGGCGGCATGGGCGGGCTGACGCAGGCGCTGGCCCGTGCCGGCAAGGCGCTGGGCGTCGAGGTCCGTACCGAGGTCGAGGTCGCTCGCATCCTCGTCCGGGACGGCGCGGCCGAGGGCGTCGCCCTGGCCGACGGCACGGAGTTTCGCGCTCGCGTCGTCGCCAGCAACGCCGACGCCCACGTCACCTTCAACCGTCTCCTCGACAACCGCCTGCTGCCACCGGCCTTCGCCGAGTCGATTAACCGCATCAGCTACGACAGCGCCTCGCTGAAGATCAACGTCGCCCTGTCGGAGTTGCCGGACTTCACCGCCTGTCCCGGCTCGCAGCCCGGTCCGCAGCACCGCGGCACCATCCACATCTGTCCCGATCAGGATTACATCGAACGCGCCTACGACGACGCCAAGTATGGCCGGCCCTCCGAGAAGCCCGTCCTCGAATGCACCCTGCCGTCGGCCGTCGATAACACCGTCGCCCCGGAGGGACGGCACCTGATGTCTCTGTTCGTGCAGTACGCCCCCTACAAGCTGCGTCCGGGCAACTGGGACGAAATCAAGGAGGGCTTCGCCGATCGCTGTTTCGACATCCTCAACGAGTACGCTCCGAACTTCAAGCGTTCGGTGATCGCGCGGCAGGTACTGTCGCCGCTGGACCTGGAGCGGACGTTCGCCCTGACGGGCGGCAACATCTTCCAGGGGGCGATGACGCTGAATCAGCTGTTTTTCCTGCGTCCGGTGCCGGGCTTCGCCGGCTATCGCACGCCCATTCGCGGCCTGTTCCTGTGCGGCGCGGCGGCGCATCCGGGCGGCGGCGTCATCGGCGCGGCCGGCTGGAACGCGGCGCGGACCATCCTGGGCAAAGCATGAGCCATACCGGCATCCGTTGTTGGAGAGTTGGAATGAGTTCTTCCAAAGTTGAAACGCCCGAAGCCCTGGCCGCCCGCGTCGAGGTCAGCGACGATACCCTGTCCGTGGAGTTGATTGATGGCCGGACCATCGCTGTCCCCGTGGCCTGGTATCCGCGCCTGGCGCACGCCACCGCCGAGGAGCGGAATTCGTGGCGGTTGATCGGGGGCGGCCGAGGTATTCATTGGCCGGCGATCGATGAGGACATCAGCGTCGCCAATCTCCTGGATGGTCAGCCGTCGGCCGAGAGTCAAAGTTCCTTCAAGAAGTGGCTCGCCGGCCGCACGAAACGGGCCGGCAGACGGAAACGGTCGAGGAGCTGATAGGATACAATCTCCCTCATGAACATTCTTCGCATCAGCAACGGCCGCGTCATCGACCCCGCGCAGGGCATCGACCAGGTAACGGACCTGTGGATTCGCGGCGAGCACGTCCTCGGCGTCGGGCCGCACCCCTCGACGCAGGCCGACCACGTCCTCGACGCCACGGGCAAGATCGTCTGTCCTGGACTGATCGACATGCACGTCCACCTGCGCGAGCCGGGACGCGAGGAGGACGAGACCATCAGCACCGGCACGGCGGCGGCGCTGGCCGGCGGCGTCACGTCGGTGGCCTGCATGCCCAACACCGAGCCGGCCCTGGACAGCCAGGCGGCGGCCGAGTTCGTCCACTTGCAGGCCAAACGCGCCGGCAACGCCAACGTCTTCCCCATCGGCGCCATCACCAAGGGACGGCACGGCAAGGAACTGGCGGAGATCGGCGGTCTCGTCGAGGGCGGGGCCGTCGCCTTCACCGATGACGGTTCGCCGGTGCAAAGCGCCGAGATCATGCGCCGCGCCATGGAATACTGCAAGATGTTCGACAAGGCCGTCCTCAGTCATTCCGAGGACCTCGACCTGACGCGCGGCGGCGTCATGAACGAGGGCTTCGAGAGCATGCGTCTGGGTCTGCGCGGCATGCCGGCCGCCGCCGAGGAGGTCATGGTCTACCGCGAGATCGCCCTGGCCGAGCTGACCGGGGCGCGCGTCCACATCCTGCACGTCTCCACGGCCGGCAGCGTCGAGCTGATCCGCCGCGGCAAGCAGCGCGGCGTCCGCGTCAGCGGCGAAGCCTGCCCGCACCATTTCACCCTGACCGACAAGTGCCTGCGCACCTTCGACAGCAATTACAAAATGGCGCCGCCGCTGCGTACCGAAGAGGACGTGCAAGCCATCCTGGCGGGCCTGTGCGACGGCACGCTCGAAGTGATCGCCACCGATCACGCCCCGCACGCCCCGGAGAAGAAGATGCGCGAGCTGGACCAGGCGCCCAACGGCATCATCGGCCTGGAGACGCTGTTGCCCGTCTGCGTCAAGGCGCTGATCGAGCCGGGGCACCTGACCTGGCCGCAGCTCATCGAGAAGCTGACCGTCAATCCGGCACGCGTGCTCGGCATCGACCGCGGCACTCTCAAGCCGGGGGCGGTCGCCGACGTGACGATCCTCGATCCGGCCGTCGAGTGGACCATCGACCCGGCGCAGCTTCCGATCCAAGAGCCGCAACTGTCCGTTCGCCGGCTGGCAGGTGCGCGGCTGGGCGGATACCGTGCTGGTCGGCGGAGCCATCAAGTTCCAGCGCGATGGCGCGGCGTGAGCAGGTGAAGTGCGGCAAGCGTTGGCGTCGCTCGGACCTGCCGGCATCACTTCTTCAATTGACTGGTAATACTCGGGTCGGTGATGCGCGCGTCCTCCGCCAGCAGGAAGGCTTTGCTGAGGATGACCGACAGCGTGCTGTCTCCCTCGAACGGCAACAAGACACGCTCCTGCCCGGCCGTCGTCTGCCGGGGCACGATGCACAGGTATTGATCGTTCGGTGCCATCAGGATGTTGCCGCTGCCCAGGTGGATCTTGTAGCTCCGCAGCGTGCCGCGAACGATCAGGAAACGCTCCGACAGCGTGCAGCGGTCGGCGATCTTGAGGCGCGGAACCAGCCGTTCCAGCAAGGCGCGTCGCGTCTGCGCCGTGGCGGAGAGTTCGCCGAACGAATAGCTCTGCCAGTAATCGCGATAACGCCCTTCCGGCCCGCCGTCCGACCAGTTGGGGTCGTTGCCGACGCTGGCCACGCCGACGAACAGATCGACATCGCGCAGGATCTCGGAGAAGACCAGGGCCGGTATCTTCTCCATCGGCAACGGCTCATCGCTCTCCTGGTCCCAGCGGCCATAACCGCCGCCGCCGGCATGGGCATGCAATTGCGGAGCGTTCAACTCGTAGAAGCGCACCTGATCGGTCGTCAGATAGAGAAAGGCTCCGGCGTCGTTGGTATCGCGGCCATACTCGTCGCCCGCGCCTTCGATCCAGTATTCCGCCCGCAGCCCCCAGGCCGGCAGCAACCGATGGGCCGGAGGATAGCTGTCATCCACCATCAGCCGCAGCTTGTTCTTCCAACCGCGCGCGGCGCAAAGAGCATGGAACTGGTGCTGGCGAAGGACGTGGGCGGCGAAACGATTGGAATACGTGTTCGTGCGGCGCTCCGCGTCGGTGAGCAAATAGACCTCTCGATGCGCTTGCTTGAACGGTTGAATCACTTCGCGTCGCTCCAGCCAATCGCGCCACGCCAGCACTTCCTCCATCGCCTGGCCGATGGGATGCCATAGGGAGACGGTTGCTTCATCCGTGAGGTTCAACGGCTTGCCGTTGACGCCAACCAGGCTGCCGCCGTGCCAGATGCCGTTGATCGTTCGGCTTTTGGCGGTGAACGACCAGATGAGGCGGCGGGCGATGGTGCCGATCAGCGGATGGTCCAGGTAGCGTTCGCGCCAGACACTCAGGGGCCAGGACTTGCGGCTGAGAAACAACGTATCGAGGCGTTCGCGCTGGGCGGGCAGCATGGCGTTGATGTCCTTGACCGCCGCTTGCAATTCCTTGAGTTCCGCCGCGTGTTCCTTCTTCACGGCGGCGGGAGTGGACTTGATCGGTTTGTCCTGCTTGAGCCAGTGCAAGGCGGCGGAGCTGCCATCGACGGTCAGCTCGGCCTGGTACTCGCCGAACGATTCGCGGAGTTGACCGACATCCTCCAGACCATACGACGGCACGGCCAATTCTTCGATGTCCTCGCGCGGCAGGTTTTCGCGCGCCGCCGCGGCATGGAACGCTTTGTCGATTTCCTTCTGGGCGGTGCCGAACTTGACCTTCACTTTCAAGAGGGCGAGCTGGCCGATGGGCGGCAGACCGGGCATCAGGCCCAGGGCCGTCACGCAGGCATTGCCCAGCGACACCAGGCGCGGTCCCTTGCCTGGAATTTTTCGGTAGGCGCTACGGCGCAGGCGAGTCAGGGCGCGGGCCAGGTCCGCGTCTTCGCGCAGGCCGGCACACCAGGCGAGGCCGCGAAGCAGCTCGACATGCACAGGAATGATGAGGTTGTCGTAATCCGGTTCCCAGTTATTCTGCCGCTCCCGGGGTAGCGTTCGGGGTTTATCCACCAGCGGGAACCAGCGTAGAACGTGTTCTTTGAAGGCGTCGAAGCCGACAGCGTCAAGCAGCCGTCGTGCTTCTTCGGCCCAGCGTTCCGTAAACTTACCGCACCCGCCGGTTTGACAATGAATCAGCAGTGCATTCCAGGACTTGCTTGCTCTGGCTCTCATTTTGCGCAGATCGGCCAGGGCGGCATCGGACCAAGCTTCTCCTTCTTCGAGATGGATCATCGGGCTGCCCGCGAGCCGTGTTTGCAAGCGGTCAGCGACCTTGCGGCTATCCTTATCGTTCGAGTCCTCGCGCAAAAGAGCGATGAACGTTTCCAGTGTGGCACGGAGGGAATCGCCGCTTTCATTTCCTTCCGCAAAGTTCTCGATAGCGGCCGCCATGCCGGATAGAGGATAGTAAAAGTTATATTTGTACTGGATGCCATCGGCGGCCCGGATCGGCCATTGAAACAGGCGGATCAAGGTCGCCTCGCTTAACGGCAAGGCACGGCGTAAGAGTCCTCGCAGCGTTTCTACAAACGGCCAGCGTGAGGTCCAGATGAGGGTCCATTCTCGCACATTCCGCTTCCGCTCCTGTGGATCGAACGCGGCGATCTTTGCTTCCAAGTCCTCCAAACGGTCGAGGATCGCGTTCACGAGAGCAGCTTGCGTCTCGCCGTCCTGGGCCAGAATCGCCTTACCCTTCGGGAAATCGTTGAGTTTTTTATTGTAACAGCCGCCCGGAAAACACTTGGAATTGAACTCTTCCACGAACTTATCCAGCAGTTCGTTGGCCTTCCTCTCTGTCTCGGAAAGCGGGGGCGCATGGGGTTTTCTCTTCGCCATTGGCTTACCCTCCCACCAACGGCATCAGACGCAGGAAGGTCACGCTCGTTCCCGCTTCGATGACGAACTCCTCGTCCAGCGATTCGGTCTGCCGGTCGTTGAGGAGGATCAGAATCTGGTTGTGCTCGAAGCCTTCGATGACGCGCTCGAATTGCCGCTTCCAATCCAGCATGCGCGGCTTCTGGAGCTTCCAGCCGTTGAGGGTTTTTTCGGCGTCTTCCGGCTGGACCAGGCCGTGATAGACCTGGCCTTGCTTGATGTTGTAATCTTGCACTTCCTGATAGACCCGGCTGCGAAGAAGCTCGCGGACGGTCATCCGCTCCGCGGTCACGTTCAGATCCCATTCGCGGTGCGTTCCCGCGCCGAGTGTTTCGTCTCGAATAATCACGGTTGCGCTCATGGGTTGTCTCCGGCCCGTGTCCCGATCGAAAAGCAACCACGACAAAGCCACTGTAATCCTGAAGATCCTCGGCCGCAAGGATGGTAGTTCCCGAAAGCGCGCCGATTCGTCTTGCACAAGCACGTTCGTCTCGCTATAGCAGCCGCATTCCAGATTCAGGCGCGAAATACCGCCGGGGAGGGGACCATGCGGCGCTGTCCGCCGATTGCTCGGATCGCACTGCGCGCGGGAGGTTGGCTCGGTCTGCTGATGGCGGCGGGATGCATGCCCCTCGGCTATGCCTATCCCACGGTCTCCTACGTCGCGCCCTTCCGTGTCCAGGCGCCGCGCGACGAGGTCCACGCCTTCCGCGTGGACGTGGTAGACGACGACAACAGCACCGAGACCCACGAGAGGGACCGTTACGTCTTGCAGCCGTTGCCGCTGCACCGCGACGGCAGCTGCGATCCGCAGATGAAAGTCGCCGTCGATTACGGCTGGATCTTGAATTCGTTCGCCCTCTACTACGAGGGACGGACGCACCACACCATGCTGGTGCGCCTGTACCGGCCGGGCTACCAGACCATCGAGATCGAATCGTGGCAGAAGGACATGAAGGTGAAATGGGTCGAGGCGTCCGCACTCGACGAGCGCGAGCAAGCGATCGACGACCTGATTTCGACGTGGAACACGACGCCGGCGCGAATTCAGAATCGGGTCGCTCGCACCGGCTTCGTGCCGCCGCGCGACCCGCTGGTGTTTCACTACCTCGCCGGCGGCTCGGCCTCGGACGAGCACAGGCGGACCCTGCAATTCGCCGCCAAGGAGTACGAGCGCTTGCTGAACGAGACGCACGACGACGACATGCACGCACGGCTGGAAACGAAGGTAAAAGCCCTGCGTCAGCTGGCGGCGAAATAGCCGGCACGGAGGACGGTCACAACGGCTTGACGAGGAGGTTGCGGAACTCGACGCGGCCGTCGTGGCTCTGCACGCCCAGATGGCCCTTCGGCCGCTGCAAACCGGGGTGCTGTTCGAAGTGTGCCTTGTAGTCGTCGAGGTTGGCGTCCGTGACGATCTCGCCGTTGAGTTCGATCGTGAGGCGGCGGCCGCGAGCGAGGATGCGCATCTTGTTCCACTCGCCGGGCCCCTTGCCGGGTAGCTTCGAGGGAGGAACGACACCGTAGATGGAACCCGTGTGCTGCGTCGGCTTCAGCTTGTACCTGTGGACCTTCTCGTAGTTGGCGTCGTCGATGAGCTGAATCTCGATGCCCTTGCTGGACACGGCGCCGGTCAGCGGAGCGCGCACGGCCACGCCACTGTTGCCGCCGTCCTTGTCCCAGCGGTACTCCAACCGCAGCTCGAAGTCGCCGTACTCCTTCTCCGTCAGCAGCCAGCCGCCGCCGCTGCCGGTGGTACACAGCAAGCCCTTGTCCGCGCCCCACACCTCCATCTTGCCGCCGTAAGCCTTCCAGCCGTTCAAGTCCTTGCCATTGAATAACGCCTCAAAACCCTCGGGTATGTCTTTTTCAGCGGACCCGGCGAAAGAAAGCAGACCGAGCAAGGCGCCCAGGGTCAACGGAACGATGGCGCGGCGCATGAGGGTATCTCCGAAGACGGATAGGGCGAGGCTGGAACGCTCCAGCGGCTGGACTGCGATTATGGGGCGGCCAACGCGGCAACGCAAGGGGCCGGCGAAAAAGGTGGACGATGGGCGGGCCGGGGTGTAAGGTTATCTCCTGTCTCGACAGGTTCTCCCTGTCCCCGAGTGGGAGGGGAGACAATAGGGAAAACGGTGCGAATCCGTTGCGGGGCCGCCGCTGTGATCGGCCAGGTCTCCGAACATTCTCAGACCACTGCGAATCGGCGTTGACGCCGGACGCGGGAAGGTCGTTCGGGACCGCGAAGCAGATTGCCCATCTGCTCCAGGAGCCGTAAGCCAGAAGACCTGCCTGCCGAGGGTTGTGTTCCGATGCTTCGGCCTCAAGCATCCGGGCAGGCCCTTTCGCCATCGCGACGAATCCTGGCCCCCTTGCCAAGCCGAAGCAGTCTCCTTTGCCCGTGCCGGCAGAAAGGACTGTTTCCATGCTGCGCTCCCCGTCCCGTCGTCGTCCGTCCGCTTTCACCCTGATCGAGCTGCTCGTCGTCATCGCCATCATCGCCATCCTGATCGGCCTGCTGCTGCCGGCCGTGCAGAAGGTGCGCGAGGCCGCCGCGCGAACGCAGTGCGCCAACAACCTCAAACAGCTGACCCTGGCGGTCCATAATTATGAGTCCGCCAACCAGATCATTCCTCCCGAGAACGGTCCGTATGGCGGTCCCCCCGGTTATACAACGCAATGGTGGTTCGCCCAAACGAGCTACGATGCCAACTTCAACCTGATCTACGACCCGACGCAAGGGATTCTCACTCCCTACTACGAGAACAACGCCAAGGTGACCATGTGTCCGAGCCTCAACGCCCCGCCGGGGTTCTTCTCCTACACGTCTCCGACGGGGCAACCTCTCACCGGCGGCTACGGCTACAACCAGGCGATCGGGAGTCAGCGCATGGTGCAGATCCAATCGACGAGCACGACGTACCTTTTCTGCGATTCCGCTCTGCTGGCTTTGTGCTCCGGCGGTTCCTGCACCATGCAAGAGTCGGACGCCATCGTTGGGCCGGTCCCGTTGGCCGCGAATGGGCCGTTTGGAATCAATCAGGCGCTGACGCATTTCCGGCACACCAACGTCGCCAACATGGCGTTTCTCGACGGCCACGTCGGAACCGTGCTCCTCACCTATTCGCCGTTGGACCCCAGCTGGCCGGCGAACGCGGCGACGTATCTTCAGACGAACCAACTCGGTTTCCCGACCAACGCGAACGCGCCCTACGCGGGCAACGGTTCGTGAGCCGGCGACGGGGGTACGGTCCTAGAATGAAAGGGGTTCGTTTCTCTTTTGCCAGGAGACCCCTTCATGGCCGTATCCCCTAACGGTGCCGCTCTGCTGCGCCGTTCGATGTTGAAATCGAAGCTCCATCGCCTCACCGTCACGCACGCCGACGTCGATTACGAAGGCAGTGTGACGATCGACGCGCGCTTGCTCGAAGCGGCGGACATTCTGCCGTATGAGGAAGTCCACGTCTGGAACGTGACGCGCGGCAGTCGGCTGCGCACCTACGCCATGGCCGCGGAGTCCGGCTCCGGCATCGTCTGCGTCAACGGCGCCGCCGCCCACCTCGCCCAGCCCGGCGACCTCGTCATCG
Organism: uncultured Planctomycetota bacterium; assembly: GCA_963849325.1. Taxonomy (GTDB): domain Bacteria; phylum Planctomycetota; class Planctomycetia; order Gemmatales; family Gemmataceae; genus JAJPHU01. The sequence goes on from CAWKHF010000002.1 coordinate 928,780, forward strand.
TGGCCACGTTCACGCAAATGGACGATACCGCGGCCCACATCCATCGGCCGCGCATCGTCCTGATCGGTTCGGACAACCGCATCCGCGAGACCGGAGCGGAGGAAGTCGCCGGGCCAGGCCGGCGCTAGGAGAAAAGGTCAATGAAGATCGTTGACGTGCGTGTCACGGGATTGTCGGGCGGAACGGTGGACGGCGGTTGGCCGCAGGGCAACCGGCCGGAAGAAGACCTCAACACTATTCTGGAGGTACTGACCGACGAGGGTTTGGTCGGCGTCGGCAGCGCCATGACGAGCAAGGGTCTGGTAGCCGCCGCGGTCGATCTGCTGCGGCCGCACCTGATCGGCGAACGGGCCGACGAGCCGGCGCGCGTCAGCGAGAAGCTGCGGCAGGCGACGTTCTGGCAGGGCCGCGGCGGCGCCGTCGAACACGCCATCAGCGGCCTCGACATCGCCCTGTGGGACTTGATGGGGCACATCTGCGGCCAGCCCGTCAGTCGATTGCTCGGCGGCCGTTACCGCACGCGCATCAAACCCTACGGCTCGATCCTGTTCGACGAGCCGGGTCCGCTGCGCGAGACCCTGCGGCAAACGGTGGCGCGCGGCTTTCGAGCGATCAAGCTGGGCTGGCGACCGTTCGGCCGCCGCGATCGCCGCACTGATGAGCTTCTGGTGCGAACGGCGCGCGAGACGGTCGGGCCGGATGTCGAGTTGATGGTTGATGCCGGCGGCAGCGAACAGTTCTGGCCGCACGGTTACAAGTGGGCGCTGGAAACCGCGAAGATGCTGGCCGACTATGACGTCGTCTGGTTCGAGGAGGCGCTGCCGCCGGATGACCTCGAAGGGTATGTCGAGTTACGTCGCCATTCGCCGGTGCCAATCGCCACCGGCGAGGTGCTGACGCGACGGCAGAGCTTTCGTCCTTTTCTCGAACGACATGCCGTGGACATCATTCAACCGGATTGTACCAAGTGCGGGGGTCTGACCGAGGCGTGGCGCATCGGCTGGATGTCCTACGAGCACAATATCCTGCTGGTGCCGCACGGTTGGAACACGGCCATCGGCCTGGCCGCGGATCTGGCCCTCGTCGCCTCGATCCCGGTGGCCCGTTACGTCGAGTATCTGACTCCTTCGCCCTACATCGAGGAGATCATCACCGAGCCGTTCCAAATGGACGCCGAGGGTTATCTGCCCATCCCGGATAAGCCCGGCCTAGGGATCGAACTCAACCGGGAAGCGTTGAAGAAGTACGGTTTTTAGAAGCCCTAACTTTTTGCTGACTAGCCCGGAGCGCCAGCGACGGGTCCGACCCGTCGCTGGCGCTCCGGGCTAGTCGGGTATTCGGCCCGGAGGAAAATCGTGTATCAAATCGTCACGAGCGGGTAGTTATAAGGTAGAGGCAGGCGCTGCGATCCACAAAGCAGGCGGGACGGCAAGGTAGGTGAGATGGCGACGAGTCCGATGAGCGAGGTCATCCAGCACCTTCGCCGGGCCGTGCTCCGGCGGGACGGTGCGGGGTTGACCGATGGGCAACTGCTGGAGGACTACATCAGCCGCCGGAACGAGGCGGCTCTTGCGGCCCTGGTGCGGCGGCACGGCCCGATGGTCTGGGGCGTGTGCCGCCGTGTCCTCCGCAACTACCACGACGCCGAGGACGCCTTCCAGGCCACCTTCCTCGTCCTCGTCCGCAAGGCGGCGTCCATCGCTTCAAGGGCGTTGGTTGGCAACTGGCTCTACGGCGTGGCCCACCAGACGGCGTTGAAGGCGAGGGCGACCACGGCCAAGCGGCGAACGAGAGAGAGGCAGGTGACGGCCATGCCCGAACCAGCCGTCGTGGAACAAGACCTCTGGCGTGATCTGCAACCCCTGCTGGACGAGGAGTTGAGCCGCCTGCCGGACAAGTACCGAGCCGTCATCGTCCTGTGCGATCTGGAGGGGAAGACCCGCAAGGAAGCGGCTCGGCAACTCGGCTGTCCCGAAGGGACGGTGGCGGGGCGGTTGGCGAGGGCGAGGACGATGCTGGCGAAGCGGCTCACCCAACGGGGCGTCGCCTTGTCCGGCGGGATGCTGGCGGCGGTGCTGTCGCAGAAGGCGGCGTCGGCGGGCGTGCCGACCTCGGTGGTGACTTCCACGATCAAAGCCGCAAGCCTGTTTGCGGCGGGAACGGCGGCTACGGGAGCGATTTCGGTCAAGGTCGCCGCCCTGACAGAAGGAGTGCTGAAAGCCATGTTGCTAACGAAATGCAAAATCATGATCGTGCTGGTCGGAGCGCTGAGTGCCCTCGTCTTTCTCGGCTTTACCGCCTATCACGGCTTGGCACAACCATCAGGGAACGAAAACACGCGGGAGGCAGCGAAAGCGGCTGAACAGACACCGGCGAGCAAGGACGGCGACGAGTCGGCCAAGGAGGAGTCGGACACTCACTCTTGCTGGCTCGCCTTCGGGCCGAAAGGAAAGGTCCGCGTCTTGATGCGTCTGAAAGGCAACGAAGTGGCTGTTGACCGGGATGGTGACGGCAAGTTCGACAGCAAAGGCGAGCGTTTCGCATCCGAGAAGGACTGCAAGAAGGTTGTGATCGCTGACCCGGACGGCAAAACCTCCTACGTCATCACCGGCGTCCATGTTCTCCACGTCGTCCCGCCAGATAAGTTCGTGTCTGTCCGGGTCAACATTCGGGGGAAAGCCCCCTCCTACGCGCAGGAAAGCCTTGTCAAGATGGAGAATCGCCCGAATGATGCACCCCAAGCACAGTTTTACGGCCCACTGACGGTTTCACCGTATTTTAAGCAGGTTATGAACCGTGTTGATGTCCTCTTTGAAAACGATCTCGTAAAGGTATCAGGACTGCTGCCCGAATCTGCCCGGAAGATGGCAGGCTTGGTCCTCGGCCCCGACTCATCCTTACCCAAATTCTTGAAGAGAGATAAGCCAACGAACCTGTTTGCTCACCTGGCCACGGATGGAGAGAATAGCATTGTATCGGTCTGCTCGCCCGCGGAGACCGAGGAGAAGAGGAGGGAGGTCGCTCCCTTCCCCAAGGGCGTTCACCCCTTTGTGGACGTGGAGTTCCCGGCGAAGCAGCCGAGCGGTCCACGAATCAAGAGGCGGTATCCTCTCGATCAATGGATTGGTCTCTATCGTGGCTCCGTATCGGTTCCTGCGGACGCCGGTGTTGGCAGGGCCAAGGTGACGTTCGGCTTCGACACCTGGAAGGGAATCAAAGCCATCCCCACCACCGTGGAAATCCCCGTGGACGAGCCATAAACGGATAAGAGCGAGCAGCCGAAATCCCCGGCGACGGATAAATCAACTCCTCAAGCGGAAAGCAGGCTAAGCGGTGCCGCTATGGCCTCAGCGTCGGGATGAAGTTCCGCGGCACGATCTCGGCCACCCTGCGGACTGTCCGTGGGAAAGGGCCGGACGCCGAAGTGGAGATGAAAAGGGCCGCAGCCCATGACGCTACAGCCCTCGGAAACGGTTTGTGTCTGTCCCTGGCGTTCGATTTCGAAGCGATAATGCGGACGCCTCGGGCTGGTAACTCACTCATACCAGTCGGTTCGCGTCAGCGGCAATCGCGCATCGCCGCGATCCGGCTTGGCCAGCAGCGATTGGTAGAGATTGAGCGCCTGGATCTCGTAGCCGTACCGCGATCGCGCCAGGTACTGGCGGAAGATGCGGAACGTCGTCTCGTCGGTCAAGCGGACGACTTCTTCGTGGCGCTGCTCCAGGCGTTGGAGCCAGTGCTTCAGCGTGAGAGCGTAGTGCTCGCGCAGTCCCTCCACGTCGCGCACCTCGAAGCCGGCCTCCTCCGCCTTGCGCAAGATGGTGCTGATGGGCCGCAGCTCGCCGTCGGGGAAGACGTAGCTTTCGGAGAACAGATGGCGCGGGATTGGTTCGCCGGCGGTGATGGTGATGCTCTGGTTGAAGAAGACGCCGCCCGGCCGCAACAGTTTCCAGGCCGCCCCGAAGAACGTCGGCATGTTCACTTCGCCGACGTGCTCAATCATGCAGATGGCGGCCAACTTGTCGTAGCCCTCCGGCTCATCCACCTCGCGGTAGTCGCGGTACTCAACGCGGCAGCGTCCCTCCAGCCCGGCCTGGCGAATACGCTCCTGCGCCCATTCGGCCTGGCGCCGACTGAGGGTGACGCCGGCCGCCTTGACGCCGTAGTTCTGGGCGGCGTGAATGACCAGGCCGCCCCAACCGCAACCGAGGTCGAGCAGACGCTCTCCCGGCCGGAGCCGCAGCTTCTTGCAGACGTAATCCAACTTGCGCTCCTGAGCGGTGTCGAGGTCATCCTGAGCGTCGGTGAAATAAGCACAAGTGTAGACCATGTGGCGGTCCAGCCACAGCGAGAAGAAGTCGTTGGACAGGTCGTAGTGGTAGCTGATGGCTTGCCGATCGCGCTCCAGGGAGTGCTTGCTGCCCTGGAGTCGGGCGGCGCGGCCGGCGGGGCGGGGCTGGCCGGTGTTGGGCAAGCGGAGCAAGCGGGGCGCGAGGCGGAGACGCTGCCGCAGTCCGGGTTTGTTCTTCTGAAGGTGCCGCAGCAGGCCAATGAAGGCCACCATGTCGCCCTCAACGTCGAAGTCGTCGTAGACGTAGGCCTCGCCCATCCTCAGATGGCTGGCGCGCCAGAACATCTGCCGCAGCGTCCCAGGGTGCTTCAGCACGAGCGTGAACTTGGCGGTTTGTCCAGGGTCCGGCTCCCAGGTCGTGCCGTCCCAGAAGCGGACGGCGAAGTCACGCGGCTGGTAGCGAACCAGGAGATCCTGGAGAAAGGACAGGCTGGTCTGAACGGCGGGGTCTTTGGTGATCTGTTGGGTGCTCATGACGAAGGCAAAACTCCTCGGAGCCGGAAGCGTAAGCGAAACCTCGTCTCAAATTAACCGAGAGTCAACCTCCCGTCAATCAATCGAGAGAGAGAATGGGTCGGATGCGGAGCCTTTTTCGGTGGGGCAAGCCATTCGTTCCGAAAACTCGTTGCAAATCGCGCCCGGCCGGGACAGGATAAACGTTCGTCCGGCGGACGGTCGCTGGACGAACGTTTCTCTCGGGAGGACACCATGCGTCACACTCTGCTCTTGGCCGCCCTGCTCGCCCCCCTGGCCTTGTTGGCCGGCTTTCCGGCTGCGCTGGCCGACAGCTCGACGAGCGATTTCTTCAACGGCAAGGACCTCGACGGCTGGGAAGGCTTGACCCGGTACTGGAGCGTCAAGGACGGCGCCATCGTCGGCTACACGCCGGAAGACCCCAAGTACAACACGTTCCTGTGTAGCAAGAAGAAGTACAGCGACTTCGAGATGCAGTTCAAGGTGCGTCTCAAGGACGGCGTCGGCAACAGCGGCGTGCAGATCCGCAGCAAGAAAGTCGAGAACCCGGAGAAGTTCATCGTGGCCGGGCCGCAGTGCGACATCGGCGCCGGTTACTGGGGCAGTCTGTACGGCGAGCGTTTCGGCGGCATGATGAAGCAATCGCCGCCGGAGCTAGTCAAGAAGGTGGTCAAGGCCAGCGACTTCAATGACTACGCCATCAAGTGCGTCGGCAAGCACGTCACCATCCAGGTCAACGGCGAAACGATGGTCGATGGCGACTTCCCCAAGATGCCGGACGACGGCATCATCGCCTTGCAGTTGCACGCCGGATTCAAATCGATGGAAGTGACCTTCAAGGACATTCATTTCAAGGATCTCAGCAAGAAGTAAGTCACCTCTCCGGGCACGCTCCCTCCGCGTCAGCGAGGGAGCTCCCTCGCTGACGCTGCGGCGCCCGGCGATGATTTGCATGACATGAGACAGATGCGATCCACGGCACGTCTCTTGCATCTGCTCCAGCAGGCCCCGAGGAGACATCCATGAGTACGCAAGAGGTCGAGCAGTTGAAGGTCTTCCCGGCGGGAGACCAGAACATCATCCACGTTCCCAACGGTCGAGGGGAGGAGTTGCGTCTGCACCTGGCCTCTCACGGCGTCCGCGCGGGTCAGCCCGGCGGCGGAAACGCCCTATGAGCGGGTGGAGGTCGATGGCGACATCGACGCCGAGGCGCTTCAGGCACTCGTGGACCAGTGGGAGCGCTGATCGGCAGGCACCGGAAGGCACTCGCCATCAGCCGCGGCCGACGAAAGGCATCTTGGCGGCCATCACGGTCAGAAACAGGACGTTGGCGTCCAGGGGCAGGCCGGCCATGTACAGCACGGCCCGCGCTACGTGTTCGACGTCCATCGTCGGCTCGACGGCGGTTGTGCCGTTGGCCTGCGGCACGCCTTCCTTCATTCGGGCCGTCATGTCGGTCCCGGCGTTGCCGATGTCGATTTGGCCGCAGGCGATGTCGTAGTCGCGGCCGTCGAGGGCGGTCGATTTGGTCAGCCCGGTGATGGCGTGCTTGGTGGCCGTGTATGGCGCCGAGCGCGGCCGGGGTGTATGCGCCGAGATGGAGCCGTTGTTGATGATGCGCCCACCCCGCAGCACCTGCTCCTTCATCAACCGAAACGCCGCCTGAGTACAGAGGAACGCGCCGGTCAGATTCACGTCCACGACCCGGCGCCACTGCTCGACCGTTAGCTCTTCCAGGGGCACGGACAGGGCGCCCGTGCCAGCGTTATTGAACAGGAGATCGAGGCGACCAAAGATTTCCTTCGTCTGGTCGAAGAGGTTGCGCACCGACGCGGGATCGCTCACGTCGGTTGGAACGGCCCGCGCTCGCACGCTGGCCGGGCCTGCTTGGGTCACGGTCTCTTCGAGGGTCTCCCGATGGCGCCCGGCCAGCGCCACGGAGTAGCCCTCGCGCAGCAGCGCGAGGGCCACAGCCCTGCCGATCCCGGAGCCTGCACCCGTAACGACCGCTATTTTCCCGGTGCCCGTCATCGTCTCGATGCCTCGTTGAAAGAAGGGTAAAGCAGCGGCTCCCGAACCTACTCGATCTATGTCGCCGATCCTGGATCGGCCACACGAAGGGGTGTGAATCATTTACTTGGGTGACTTTACGCGGCGGCGCGGTGAGGCTGCGACCAGAAGCCGTCCCACACCTTGCCGCCACTGACATATAAAGCCCGTAGGGCCGCCACGGTCGCCGCACCGTCTTCTACCCAGCGCATGCCCGAACCCTTGAGCCTTTCACCGATGATCTTGCAGCCCGCCTCCGTCGGCCCACTGCCGATGTCCCAGCCCTTCTGACGATAGCGCGGATAATCGGTGCGATGCCGGTTGTTCTCGAAGTAGCCGATCAGCTTCCGCAGTTCCTCGTGAACCTCTGCCGATGTCTCCGGCGGCAAGTCCAACGCCCGCAAAAAGGTGAGCAAGGCTTCGCCCCCTTGCTCATAGAGGATTCCTTTGGCCTGCTGCTGCCACAGCACGCGGGCCGTTTCCTCGCCGGCATGCCAGACGTTGGCGAAGGCACAGAGGTGTTCGGCGGCGTGATACCAATCCAGGATAGTCGTCAGGTTCTCGGCCAGGTGACGCTGCAAGGCTTCTTCCAGGCCGTTGCCGCCGTCGGTCACGGCGATCAAGTCACTCACCCGCGTAACGCCCAACGCCCGGGCCTGCGCGCGCACTTGCTCCGCCAGCACATCGAGGTCGAAATCGACCAGGTAGCGGCTGTGCTCCTTTTGCGGCGTGTACAACAACGCGGTGTAGAGCATGCGATGCTCGGCCTTGCCTGCTCCGATCCCCTGCATCGGCACGCTGAAGGCGTCCAGGCCGACATAGGCCGCGGGCTGCCCTTCCCTTCGCGGTGCGGTCCAGAGGAGTTCGGGCTGCGTCGGCTCGACCATCGGCCCCGCTTTCTGCTGCGCCCGCAAGCGTTCGCCCTCCCCTTGGGTACAGCGCAATACCGAGGAAGCCGACAGACGCACTCCGGAGAAACGCCGGAGGATGTCTTCGGACGCATCGCCGAAAGGCACCATCGTCCCGGCCAGACAGACCAGCGGCCGCAAGCCGGGGCTGATGGCATCGTGCAAGCCCAGTACCTCGTCGTAGGGGATGCAACTGTGGTGGCAGCGGGCACAGTAGTAATAGGCGCGCTCCAGACGCACCTCGCCATGCACGGTCAACAGCCGCCGGGACTGGTAGGAATGAAACTTGGCCGTGTGCCCGCACAAGGTGCAGCGTACGCTGGAGCCTACGTAGCCCTTTTTTTCCGGCTCGCCACGCTGGCTTGCCGGACGTGGTTGACCAGCTTCTGCCCGGCATCGCGGAACTCGAAGTCGATGGCGCCGAATTCCTCCGCCTCGGGAACATCGACGGCCCTTTCGACAAGCTGGCGAACGGTCTGTTCGATCTGGGGTCGCAGCTGTTGCAGGATGGCTTCGATGCGTTCTTGGCGGGATGGGGCCACTGGGGAAGGACCGTGCTGGGAAGCCATGATGCAACTCCTGAGTGTGAAGAAGGCGTGTGCGTTTTGGACCTGGGAGTCAACCTATCGCGCGACAAGCCAAAAACCCACCCAAGTAACAGCTGCCCACCCCACACGAAGAGCACCGTCGCTTTCTTCTTGAATGGCGATACCACCCCCTGCTAGAGTTAGGTTCAAGAGAAGTCTTTTTCGTGTCTGTTGTCGCCGGTTTCTTCGCTTCGTGCAGGATCCTTCATGGACATTCTTCCGATTCAGGCACCGACCGGCCGGAAAGGGCTACGCGACGTGCGCGGCCGACCGTATGAGCCGGCCATCGGGCCGCGTCTGAAAATCCTCCTGTTCGTCGTCTTCGCCGCCGCCGCCGTCCTCGGCGTCACCGGCGTCTATCTGCTCGCCATCGACGTGCTCGAACGAGTCAGCGGCCGCACCTACACCAATCCGTTCACCTTGCGGATGTTCGTCATCCACATCCTGGTTGGACTCGGCATCCTCCTGCCCTTTCTGGTGTTCGGCTGCACGCACCTGCTGACCGCCCGCAAACGCAAGAATCGTCGGGCCGTCAAGCTGGGCATCACGCTGTTCGTCACCAGCCTCCTCGTCCTGGCCAGCGGGTTGGCGCTGATCCAGCTGTCCGGTCTGCCGCAGCTGCCGACCGGCAGCATGGCGCGCTGGATCGTGTACGTCCTGCACGCCGTTGCGCCGGCCGCCGCGGTCGTGCTCTATGTCCTGCACCGCCGGGCCGGGCCGGACATCCAGTGGAAGTACGGTTACGCCTGGGGCGGCGTCGTCGCCGTCTTCGTCGCCGCCATGATCGTCCTGCACTTACAGGATCCGCGTCCGTGGTTCGCCGTCGGCCCGCGCGAGGGCGAAAAATACTTCGAGCCGTCCAAGGCGCGAACCGCCGGCGGCACCTTCATCCCCGCCAGCGCCCTGATGAAAGACGAATACTGCATGCAATGCCACCCCGACGTGTACAATCAGCACTTCCACTCGGCGCACCACTTCAGCTCGTTCAACAATCCGCCCTATCGCTTCAGCGTCCGCGAGTCGCGCAAGATCCTCGATGAGCAGGGCATCCCCCGCGCCTCACGCTGGTGCGCCGGCTGTCACGATCCGGTGCCGTTCTTCTCCGGCGCCTTCGACGATCCCAACTTCGACGACGAACATCACCCCACGGCGAAGGCCGGCATCACCTGCGTCGTCTGCCACGCCATCACCAACGTCAATAGCACCGAGGGCAACGCCGCCTACACCATTGAAGAACCGCTGCCCTATCCCTTCGCCTACAGCGACAACCCATTGCTGCGCTGGTTCAGCAACCAGGTGGTCAAGGCCAAGCCGGACTTTCACAAGAAGACGTTCTTGAAGTCGTTCCACCGCCGCGCCGACATCAACTCGGAGTTCTGCTCGACCTGCCACAAGGTCAGCCTGCCGGTCGAGCTGAACCACTACAAGGAGTTTCTGCGCGGCCAGAACCATTACGACACGTTTCTGCTCAGCGGCGTGTCCGGCCACGGGGCGCGTAGCTTTTATTATCCGCCGAAGGCGAAGAACAGCTGCAATCAGTGTCACATGCCGCTGCAAACCAGCAACGACTTCGGCGCGAAGGACTTCGACGACAGCGGCGTCCGCAAGGTCCACGACCATTTCTTTCCGGCGGCCAACACCGGCCTGCCGTGGATCCTCGGCCGGATGCCCGAACACGCCGCCCACGCCGAGGGCTTCCGGCAAGCGGCCCAGAAGAACGCCGACTTCCTCCGCGGCACCGACCCGCAAGGCAAGGACGCTTCCCTGCGCATCGATCTGTTCGCCCTCAAGGAAGGCGGGACCATTGATGGCCGATTCCTCGGTCCGTTGCGGCCGGAGTTGCCGAAGCTGAAACCGGGGCGAAGCTACCTGGTCGAAGTGGTCATCCGCACGGTCGGCATGGGCCATCCATTCACGCAGGGCACGGTCGATTCCAACGAGGTCTGGGTGGACTTCACGGCCACGTCGGCCGGCGCGGTCCTCGGCCGCTCGGGCGCCCTGACGGGTCGGGACGACAGCGGCGCCGTGGACGAATCGGCGCATCGGCTCAACGTTCTGATGCTCGATCGCCACGGCCAGCGCGTCAATCGCCGCAACCCGGAGGACATCTTCACCCCGCTGTACAACCACCAGATCCCACCGGGCGCGGGCCAGGTCGTCCACTACGAGTTGAAGGTGCCGGCCGACGTAAAAGGCCCCATCGAGCTGGCGGTGCGGGTGCGCTATCGCAAGTTCGATTTCGAGTACATGAAGCTCGTTTACGGCAGCATCGACAAGGTGCCGAAACTGCCCATCGTCGATCTGTGCGCCGATCGCGTCATCCTGCCGGTCGAGGGCGTCGCCGACAAGGTGCCAGAGCAGATCTCGCCCATCAAGCCGGCCTGGCAGCGCTGGAACGATTACGGCATCGGCTGTCTGATCGAGGGTGGACCCGAGGAGAAAAAGGGAGAGCTGCGCCAAGCCGAAGAGGCGTTCAAGAGCCTTTTGAAAGCTTATCCGAAAGAGGCAGCCGGACACGCTTACCTGAACCTGGCCCGCGTCTACGAGAAGGAAGGACGATTGACCGAGGCGGTTCGGGCGCTGGAGAAGGCGCGGCAGGCCGAGCCTCCGGTCCCGTGGTGGACCCTAGCGTGGCTGAATGGGATCGTCACCTTACAGAACGCCACCGAGCGCAAGGACTTCGACGCGGCCATCGCCAACTTCCGCCGCATCTTCGATCCCGACAACCAGGAGCGGTCTCGCGGCTTCGACTTTACGAAAGATTACGTTGTCCTCAACGAGCTGGCCCGCGCCTTGTACGACCGGGCGCAGATCGAGGGCAACAACCCCGCGGCCCGCGATCCCTTCCTGCGGGAGGCGATCGACACCTACGAACGCACCCTGCGCCTGGATTCGGAGAACTTGCAGGCTCATTATGGGATGCACCAGTGCTTCCGCCTACTCGGCCGGGCCATGCCGAGGACCAAGCTGCCCGACAAGCCAGAGGAGACTGACGAAGCGTCCATGCAGGCGCTGGCCCGGACCCTGATCGATGCCACGATGGACAAACCGGCACGGCTGGAGGCGGCCGGCCTTCTCGCTCGGAACATCAGCCGCCTGGGAAGCGAGCCGCTCTCGGTGAGTCAGCCGAAGCGCATTCGCTTCGAGATGCTGCTGTCCCGAATCGGGCCGTACTTCCATCGGGAGGACGAGGCCGAGCTGAAGGCGGCGGCGGCGCACGTGCTCGACAAGCTGCACCAGGAGATGCACGCCATCTTCAAGCCCGACGACATCGCTCAGAGCCGCGCCGTGCAGGCACACCGGCAGAAACACCCCGCCGCCGACCACGCGGCCGAGTCCATCGTCATTTATCCGCTGCACCGTCCCGGCGCGCCGGGGTTGTGAGCAGGTCGATCTCAACGGCGAGCGGGGGGCGTAAGCCCCCTGTTGGACGCAACAGGGGGCTTACGCCCCCCGCTCGCCCGCTTTCCGGAGTCATCGATTTATGTCTTGCTCTTGCTGCAAAATCTCCTCGATCACCTGGTTCGTGTGCGGTCTACTGCTCCTGGGCGGCGTTGTTCTCGCCGCGCTTCATGCCCTGGGCGTATTCAGCCCGGCCCAGACGTCGGCGCCGGTCGGCGATGCCGGCACGGTCCTCGAGCGCGAGGCCGTGCCCGTGCCTCCGGTACGCTTCACCGACATCACCCAGGCGTCGGGCATCCACTTCGTTCACGACAATGGCGCCACCCACAAGAAACTGCTGCCCGAGACGATGGGATCGGGCGTGGCCGTCCTCGATTTCGACAACGACGGCAAGCCCGACTTGCTGTTTGTCAACGCCCGCCCCTGGCCCGGTCAGGAAAAGTCCAACGTCCCGCCGCCGACCCTGGCCCTGTATCGCAACGAAGGCGGCGGCGCCTTCCGGGACGTAACGAAAGCGGCGGGCCTGGCCGTCTCGATGTACGGCATGGGCGCGACCGTCGGCGACTACGACAACGACCGCTGGCCCGACCTGTTCGTCACCGGCGTCGGCGGCAACCATCTGTTTCACAATGAGGCGGACGCCAACGGGTCCGGCGGACGGCGCTTCGTCGAGGTGACGGCGACGGCCGGCGTTGGCGGTTCGGGCGGTTGGCCCGACAAGCCGCCGGCCGACTTCTTCCAGTGGGACCAACCTCTCTGCTTCTCGACTTCCGCCGCGTTCCTCGACTACGACGGCGACGGCAAGCTTGATCTATTCGTCTGCAATTACGTCCGCTGGTCGCCGGCCTACGACCTCAGCATCGGCTCCAAGCTCGACGGCAAGGAGCGGACCTACGCTCAGCCCAGGCAGTTCGACGGAGCGCTGTGCTTGCTCTATCACAACGAGGGCGGCGGCAAGTTCGCGGACGTATCGAAGGAAAGCGGCGTGCAAGTCTCCGAGCCGCAGGGCACCGACCACGACGCGCCGTTGCGACCGCTGGGCAAATCGCTGGGCGTCATCGTCTGCGACGCCGACGAGGACGGCTGGCCCAACATCGTCGTCGCCAACGATTCAGTGCGCAACTTCTTCTTTCACAACCAGCCCGGTCCCAACAGTTCGCGCGTTTTCCATGAAATGGGCCAACTTGCGGGCATCGCCTATGCGAAGGGGCAGGCGCGCGGCGCGATGGGGATTGACTGGGCGCCGTACTATCGGCCTCGTTGCAATGCGCTGCTCATCGGCAATTTCGCCGACGAGCCGGACACGTTCTTGTGTCAGGACGAGCCGAAGGAGTTGATCTTCTCGGACATGGCCCTCGCCGAGGGCGTCGCCGGGCCGAGCCGGATTCCCCTCAAATTCGGCGTGTTCTTCTTCGATTACGACCTCGATGGCCGGCTCGATTTCCTGACGTGCAATGGTCATCTCGATCCCGGTATCGGCAAGTTGCAGGCCGGCCAGAAGTACGAGCAGCCGGCGCAACTGTTCTGGAACATCGGCCGGCAGCCGCGGTTTCGAGCCGGTGACGGAGTACGCGACCGGACCCGATCTGTTCCGTCCGCTCGTCGGCCGCGGCTGCGCCTATGCCGACCTCGACGGCGACGGCGATCTCGACGTGGTCCTGACCGGCAACGGCGGGCCGGCGCGCGTACTGCGCAACGACAACAAGCTCGGCCTCCACTGGGTTCGCCTCCAGCTGGAGGGCGACGGCGTCCACTCCAACCGCAGCGCCATCGGCGCGCGCGTCATTCTGGAGTCTGGCGGCGTCGAGCAGCGCCGCGAGGTCGCCGCCGCTCGCGGCTATCTCAGCCAGAGTGAGCTGACCGTGACCTTCGGTCTCGGCAACGTCAAGCAGATCGACCGTATCACCATCCACTGGCCGGGCAAGGGCGCCGAGGAGCCGACCGTCCTCGAAAAGCCGGCGATCGATAAGGAACACACCGTCCGGCAAGGCGTGAAGTGAGAGCAATAGGACCAAGCCCTCGGAGCGGGGGGCGTCAGCCCCCTGAGCGATGCAGATCTCAGGGGGCTGACGCCCCCCGCTCCGAGGCTTGCCTTAATTCGTTGGGCTGGCGCAGCCGTAGCGCAGCGCAGAGCGCGGCGCGGCCGTCACGACTTCGCGGCGCAGGCGGCGACGAAGCAAGTGCAGATCTTCGTCGAGCTTTTCCAGAAGGAGGGCGGCGTCGGCCGTTTGTCCCGCGGCCAGGTGCTGGCGCATCTCGACCAGGCCGCGCCGGGCGATGGCGAGCCGGCGGTCCACCAACTGGCGGAGCGGAGACAGCAGCACCGGGATGGAGTTCGTTTCGGGAACGCGATCGGAAAGAACAAGCATGAGAGGGTCTCGCAACAGCGAACCGAGGCATGCCGGAAGACAACGCACCGCTGCCCGTGAGCGGTCCCTCCCGATCGGGAGGCGACTCCGGCGGACTCACACAACTGCGTGCGAGGCAAACAGCCAAGGTGCGTAATCAGAGAGTTGTGTGCGGGCAAACGCCCACCCGAGTTCGGTTTCCTTACCGTTGGCCTTCGAACTGCCGCGAGATTCCTTCTCACCTCCGAGGCGTAGCGGACCTCTTGTACAACAAAGGGCCGATCCGGAGCAAGAGCACTTTTTTATGGACGGCGCGACCGCCCTACGGTCAGGGGGATGCCCAACCGCTCCAGCGGCACCGGAAACAGGAGCGTCTCGCCGGCTAGTTTGGCGGCAACACGTTGTCCATTCGGCAGCTGCCACCACGAGGTGCGATGGATGACGTCGCGCTCCGCCGACGGATGGGCTTCGGTCTTCAGAACGTCCTCGACGTAGGCCACGATGGTTTTCTCCGTGTCCAGCTCGACCTGGAGCAACTGTTGCCCCGATCCGATGGCCCGGTCGATGGTTTGTTTGCGCGTCCGAGGGGGAGGCGGCACGCGCAGATCGCGCAGCAGGTGGTCGGCCATCGCGTTGGCCGGATCCTGCTGGGGACCGCCGCAGAGTAAGAGCATGGGGATGCGATAATTGAGAGTGAGGTCGCGGAACCAGTTGGACAATTGCACGCGGTCGGCGCACGATCCCAGCCACCCGTCCACGCTGAGCCAGACCGCGGCCAACACGCGCTGACCTTCCGAGAGTTCCCCGGGTAGACGCTTGGCGCCCGGAGCGGGATCGAGAATACGACGGCACTCCGAGGCCAGCCAGAGGGTGCTGAGCGTGGCCGACTGGCCCGCTCCGACCAGGATCAGGTTGCCGCTATTGACCGAAGATTTCGGATCGTCATTCTGGCTGTCCAGGTACGATCGCGCCGCGGCGAGGTCCAGGATGAGAAAGTACGAATACAGCGGAGGGAAATAACGAACGTCGATCGAATCCGGCAGGGCGATCTTGCCTTTGCTCTTCCGGGAGGTGCGATACTCGGGAAGGTTGTCCTGGTTGGCTTTCTGCTGCCAGAAGAAATTGTTGACCGAGTTGCTTTGTCCGTGTCCGCGGAGATCGAACGTCAGGACCGTATGTCCCGCCGTTTGCAAAGCGACGGCCAATCGACGCCAGTTTTCTTCCAGACGATGCCGGCCGACCCCGATGTCGTGGACGAGCAGGACGCAGGCTCCCTTTTTCCCCTTCCGGCCGGGGTAGAGAGTGCCTTTCAACGTCACGCCATCGATGGAGTCGAAGCGGATGGTCGTCGGTTCCTGCGGGATGGCGGTTACATCTTCGGAAGGCTTCGCCAGCGGTTTCTCCACCGTCAGCGCGATCTCTCTCTCATCGATCTTTTCCCCCTCGACCAGGGCGAGTACCTTCACGCTGCTCCGTCCCAACTCGGCCCGCGCCCCCGCCTCGATGCGCACGGTGCCGAACGAGATCTGGGCGGCGATGGCGGCGGGATCGGCCGTCACACCGGCCGGCAGGCCGTCCAGGCGAATTTCGACAGGGCCGTCATAACCCTCGCGCTGCACGAGTACCCGCAGCTCCTCTCTCTGGCCGGCTGGGACTGACACCGAATCGGGCACGTTCTCGCGCTTCAGAGCGACGCGCGGCGCTGCTTTCTCGATGTGGAAGAACAGCGGCGCGGTATCGGCGATCGCGTCGCCGACCCGCAGCGTCAAGGTGATCGGATGCAACTCCTCCGGCGTGGCGTCGGCGGCGACCGTCAGCTTCAACGCCGGGCCGGGCAGCTCCTCCTGACGCACGCCAGGCGGCAAATGGTCGAACCGCACGGTGAGCGGTTCCGGGCATTCCTTGCGGTCCACCTTGGGCGTGAACACCTTCGTCTCGCCTGCCTTGCAGTGGAGTTCCTCTCGTTCGAGCAGGACGGGACGGGGAACCTTGCGTACCGATAAGCGGAATGGCTGCTCATCGACGCGCTGCGTCCCTTGCCAGAGGGAGACGATCACGCTCCGCGACGGTAGCTCCAGGTCCAGCGGAGCCAGCAGCAGGAGCGGGACGGTGTCTCGGTCAGCGGCCAGGGTCAGCGGCGGAGCTTTCATGTCGTCGGGTAGGCCGTCCACCTGGATCCGCAGCGGTTCGGTACAATCGCGGCGCTGGACGGCCAGGAGGACTTCGCGCTTTTGCCCGCCCTTGAGCCTCACGTCCTCGATGCCCTCCAGGTGGGGTCTCCGTGGCAGGGACGGAGTTGGAGTTGGGGACTGTCGAAGGAAGGACCAAACCAGGAGATTGACCGCCAGGAAGCTGACCAGTGCCAGCGCCCCCAGAGCGGCCAGCCAGCCCGGCCGCGACAGCATCGACACGACCGAATCCATAAGGGAAGAAGGAACTAGGGAATAGGGACGAGGGACTCGGGAAGAGCCGCCTTCTTCCCTAGTCCCTAGTCCCTCGTCCCTAGTCCCTGTTATCAGCGGTAAGTCCGGCGTCGTCACGGCCAGAGACGCGGCCCGAGACGTGGTCTCGCCCATGACTTCTTCCGCCGTCGCCCCCAAGAGGACGCCCGCAGGCGCAACGACTTCCGCCGCAACGACGGCGCGGACCTTCCGCGCCGCCGCAGCGGACTCGCCCAGCAAAGCATGGATCTGTGCTTCCTCGCTGCCCGTCAACGGCCGAACGACTTTATCGCTTACCAGCTCATCGAGCGTCGGCACCACCAGCAGCGGACCCTGGCTGGCCAATAGGAGATGTCCCACCAGGCGCGCGCGTCGCGGTCCTTCAAGTCCCACAGCTCGCGCAGCAAACGCGACTGGCCCGGCTGACGAAAATCCTCCTCGCGGAAGAGCAAATTCTCCAGGTTGTCATAGCGCTGCCACAATTCCATTCCGCCGACTTGCACGCAGCGCAGGGCCGTGTAGATGAGCAGGTGCGAAAAGCGATCGACCTGGCTGTCGTAGGCCCCTTCGCGCAGCCGCTGCGGATGCTGATAGTTGGGATGTCCGACCTCGCCCGATGGCGTGTCGGCCAGGGCCGGCACGAACATGCCGTCGTAGTCGATCAGCTTCAAGGCCAGCGAAGCGCTCTTGCTGCCGGGTACCAGCAGGACGTTGCCGTGCTGCAAGTCGCCGTGCGCCATGCCGGCGTCACGCAGCTCCCGACCCAGGCGAATCCACAAGTGCGCCAATCGTTCCAGCAGCCCCGGCTTGTCCAGATATTCGCGGATGAATTCGTTGAGTCGAAAGCCTTCGACCCAGCGCATCTTGACGAGGGGATAGGCTTGCCCGCGGACAAAGATGCCTTCTTCCAGGTAGCGGAACTCGACCATGAAGGCGCGTTGGGTCTGGCGGAGATGGTCGCTGATGGCCTGGTAGCGTTGGTGCAGCCCGGCGACGGGGCGAGTGAAGCACTTGACGGCCCAGCTTTGCTGGTCCGCTCCTTGCACCTGGTAAACATCGGCGAAGTTGCCGGAGTGCGGTCGCGGCAAGCCGAACGGGTCGCCGACCACCTGGCCCTGGCGCAGGTCGTCGTCGCCAAAGCACAGCCGTGGGTTCTGTACGGCGGCGTTGTAATCCGTTGCTTGCGGCCAGGGCATCAGCGACACTCCTTATCGGCGACAAAAAAATGAACCACAGATGAACACAGACAAACACAGATAAAAAAGAGAGGAAAAACGTGTCGGGTCACTCAGCCGACTCCATCCTCTCTTCTGTTTTCTTTTTTTTATCCGTGTTCATCTGTGTTCATCTGTGGTTGATTACTTCTTAGGATCTTACAGACTCACGGCCAACAGGGTGACGTCGTCGTTGCGCAGCTGGCGGGCGCGCGCAGATCCTCGATCCAGGTGGCGAAGGCTTGCTGGGCGGCAACCTCGTCGCTGACGGCATGCAGCAGCGGGTCGAGGGCCAACCAGGGTTTGCCGCCGGCCTCGATCTGGACCAAAAACCACTGCGCCAGCGCATCGGTCATCATCCAGAAACGATCGCGCGGCCGACAGTCGCCCTGCTGTTGAAGACCCTTCTTGTGCGGCACTTCGCCGGGCGAGGTCCGCGAACCGACCAGCCAGGGGGCGTTGCTGAAGTCGGCGGCGCGGGTGATGGGGAACGAACGTACCAGCTCGCCTTGCCGCACCTGGAACAGACAGCTATCGCCGACGGCCAGGGCGTGCCAACCCGTCTCCTCCACCACCAGGCCGAGGAAGGTGGCGAAGGCACCCTGCATCAGACCCGGTTCGAGATACCACGGGACGCCGGCTTCGGCCGACCCCGCCAGCCAGGAACGCCCATCGGGCGGCCGATTCACCTGCGCCGACCAGCGTTGTTGCAGCGACGGCAGCCAACTCGACCAGTTCGGCAGCCGTTCGCTCTGACGCACGAACTCCTCGACGAGCAGATGCGCCACAGGGCGGAATGCGGACTCTCGGCGGCGCCGTCGGCGATGGCGAAGCGGCCGCGCTCCGGATCGCCGGTCGAGGCGTCCTGGCATTCCTCCAGGAGGTAGCCCTGACGCGGCAGACGGAAAGCGCGATAGCCGAGGGCGAGTCCGGGGACGGGCATGGCTCACCTGAGGTTCTTGAAATCGACGCGCGTGCCAATGTCCAGAAAGCGGACCACCGAGGCCAGGTCGGCGTTGAAGACGAAGCCGCGCGAGTCGGCGTTCACGGCCAGGCCCGACTGCCGCGCCGAGTTCTGCATGACCGGCGGCAGACAACTCGACATGCGGAACAGCCGGCGCGCGGCGCATCGGGCAGACCCTCCTCCTGATCGGGAAATTCGATCGGCGCTCCGGACGGGAAGAGATGTGGGCGTTGAACAGGAGCACGGCCCCATCCTCGCTGGCCAACTCGCGCAGATGCTGGGCCGACTTCTCCGGATCGCCGTCGGTCGCCTCGCCATCGGTCAGGTTGACGACCAGCGGCGGATAGCAAGAGGGGTGCTCGATGAGGAAATTCGACAGCACTTGCGCGGCGCGCTCGAAGCACTTGCTCATCGGCGTCTTGCCGTCGGCGACCGGCTCGAACCACAGCGGCGCCTTGACGATCTGCTCGACCTGTCCGCCGCGGCCATCGTCCACCTTGTTGACGCGCTGCTCGACGCGCAGCGGGCAGCGAGCCAGCTCGCTGATCGGCACCAGTTCCCGGTTGGCCAGCGCCCCACCGAGGCTCGGCACCACCTGCCGGCCATAGCCGAGGACGCCGACGTGGAAGCGGTCGAGCACGGCCTGCCCCCAGACGCAGCGCAGCACCAGCGTGTACAGCAGTCGGTTGAGCGAGTCGGCCACGGCGTCGGCTTTTTTCTTGCCGTCGCCGCCGGGGATCGGTCCCAGCATGGACTTGGACTGGTCGATGAGAAACAGAAAGCACGTCGGGTTCGAGCGGCTGATCTCCGCGGAATAAGGCATGGAAGTCGCCTCGGTGACGGGTCGCAAGTCGCCTGTCCCCAATGGATCGGGGAGATGGAATTATACCCTGCCCCCAGGCGGCCTCGCAAGCGCCGCGCGCCCGAACCAGCGCGCTCCTCGCCGTGTCGCCGCGCAGGCGGGACGCCCGCGCTCCGCGGCGCGGCGCGGCGAAACGAGAACACCGTCAGCGTGTCCGTGTCTCCGGAGAACCTGCGTCCTCCGTTGCACTGGGCGAACCGAGTTCCTCGCGCTGAATTTCCACGGAGGCCGGCGCGGTGAAGCCAAGGCGGACCCTGCCGCTCCCGATCGCCACCACCGTCACGTGAATGTCGCCTTGGATGACGACGGTCTCACCGAGTTTGCGGGTCAAAACCAGCATGGGCATCCTCCCTGAAAAAAGGACAATGTTGCTCGGGTTGTTGAAGAAAACTCCCTGCCGCAGCCGAATCGCGGCTGCGGCAGGGGAGGGGTGGGCGTTCCCCTCAATCCGCTAGCAAGCCACCGGCCTCACGCCTCGGAATGCACGGAGTCTCCAAGGAGTAGGAGGTTGGGCCGCGTCCAATAGCTTTCTCCGAGCCGGAAGCGTCGGCGATGGAGCGAGAACCGAAGGTTGCCGTTCCTTCGTTTACGATTCCGGCTCAGAAGGGTCTTGTCGAGGGGGTCTTAACAGCGCAGAGGGGTGTTGATGCGCCCGTGCGACGAGTCGAGTTGTGCGAAACGAGCTAACTGGAATTGGGCACTTATTTGGGACGAGGTCCGCGCGTCGGATGTCCCGGAACGCGATCGGCCGCCCTCGGCCGTCACCGAGGTGTGCGCTGCGCTCAGCTCGGTGAAATCCGCGTTGGGGTCGTCCAACGGCAGAAGGTCTTCCGACTCCTGGTCCAAGGGCGAAAGAACGACACGGGCGAAATTGAAATCGTCTCCGCTGGCCAGGACCATTAACCAGCAGGCCAGGATTGAGAGGACACTGGAACGAAGATGGCGTTGGGACATGAGGGCGTCATCCTTGCATCAAAGACTTATCCGTGTCGATGATAGAAGGGGTTCCCCCATCTGTCAAG
The DNA here is from genome assembly GCA_963849325.1 of uncultured Planctomycetota bacterium. Taxonomy (GTDB): domain Bacteria; phylum Planctomycetota; class Planctomycetia; order Gemmatales; family Gemmataceae; genus JAJPHU01. The sequence continues at coordinate 949,402 of CAWKHF010000002.1, forward strand.
CAGTGTTGACGAATCGACAGCGGATCCCGTAGGACCGTTTCTTGTCATTTCGCTTGACAGAAGGGCCGCCGAGCGTAAGCCTAGCTGAAGAGCCGTTTCTCCCTTGCAGGAGCCAGTGATGCCCGCGGACAAGCTTGGACAACCGCCCCCTATTGTTCAGTCCATGATTCTGGCCGACTACGTTCACCGCGACTCGATGACGGGGAAAAAAACCATCCTCGGCACCTACAACAGTATCGTGTCCAGCAAGTTCCCGCACCACAAACCGGGACTGTGCGTCTACCTGGCCATCACCGACACGCACGGCCCGTTCCAGCTGCGCCTGCGCATCGTGGAGGTGGACGATCAGGAGGCGCCCATCCACGAATCGGCCTACCCGGTCAATCTGCCCGACCCGAACCAGGTCTACGAGATGACGTTCACCACCTCGGTGGTTTTCCCCGCGCCGGGGCAATACCGGGTCCAGTTACTGGTAGGCGGCGAGCTGCTCCGCGAGCTGCGTTTGCGCGTCGGCTCGCCACAGCAGATGGCCTCCGCGCCGAGCGAGACCGAGTAAACGCCGACGTCCACGAAGCTAGCGGCCCCCACCGAGCCGCGACCGTCAGGGAGCGGTTGTTTCCCTCGCTCCCTGACGGTCGCGGCTCGGTGGAGGCCACTAGCAGCTCGCTCTTACTTGCGATGACGGATGCGCGCCCGCATACGGCGTTTCTTGCGACCCACCTTCCGCCTCCCCGTCCCGCGACGCCGGCTACCCATGTCTCCCTCCTGCGTGTCCTGCCCTTCGTTCCCCACGATCGCATCCACCCGTTCGAGATGTCCATCCGGGGGAAAGGCTCATTGTAGGGTCCGGGCCGGTTCGGACAAGTCCTCTCCGCGTCGATCCGCGCGGCCGTCGCTTTTCGCCGGAAGCGCGGATTCGGCGCTTGACAGACGCCTTCGCGCCGATTGGACTAGCGCCGTGACGGTCCTCGACGCGGCCGGGGTCGAATGGTTCGGCCGGCGGCGGACGGGGCCTGCGCGAGGAGCCTTCTCATGCATCGACGCGACCTGCTCAAATGGACCGGACTCGGCGCCGGCGCCGTCGGCTTGCCCTGGCTGATGGCTCCGTCGCTGGGATCGTCTCGACAACCCGCACCCGCCGCGCCGTCTCCGCCCGCCGCCGACAAGAAAGGGGCGCCGCTGCGAATCACCGACATCAAGACCATCCTGACGGCGCCGGCGAAAATCCGCCTCGTCGTCGTCAAGGTCCAGACCAGTGAGCCGGGCCTGTACGGACTCGGCTGCGCCACCTTCACGCAGCGGCCGCGCGTCGTGGAGACGGCCGTGGACAAGTACCTCAAGCCGTTCCTCGTCGGCAAGGATGCCCTGCAAATCGAGGACATCTGGCAATCCTCGTTCGTGTCCTCGTACTGGCGCAACGGCCCGGTGCTGGGCAACGCCCTCAGCGGCGTGGACATGGCCCTGTGGGACATCCTCGGCAAGCGTGCCGGCATGCCGGTGTACCAACTGCTCGGCGGCAAATGTCGCAAGGCCGTGGACGTCTATCGCCACGCCAGCGGCGCCACCTTTGAGGAGGTCGAGACGAACGTCCGCCGTTACCGCGAGCAGGGCTACCGACACATCCGCGCCCAGGTGGCCGTCCCCGGTTATGCGACCTACGGCACCACCATCAAGCCCGGTAAGGAGAACGGCCCCGTCAATCGCCGGCCGCAAACGTGGGAACCCAGTTACTACGCACGCACCGTACCTAAGCTCTTCGAGCACCTCCGCAAACAGCTCGGCGACGAGGTCGAGCTGCTGCACGACATGCACGAGCGTCTTCCGCCGATCCTCGCCCTGCAGCTGGCCAAGGACCTCGAACCGTATCGCCTGTTCTTCCTCGAAGACCCGTTCAGTCCCGAGGACGTCGGTTACTTCGGACACTTGCGTAAGCAGACGACGACGCCGATCGCCATGGGCGAGCTGTTCAACAACCCCAACGAATGGCTGCCGCTGGTGACGGGCCGACTGATCGACTTCATCCGCATCCACATCTCGCAGGTGGGCGGTCTGACGATGGCGCGCAAGATCGCGGCCCTGTGCGAGTTCTTCGCCGTTCGCACCGCCTGGCACGGGCCCGGCGACGTGTCGCCGGTCGGCCACGCCGCCAACGTCCATCTGGACCTGGCCTGTCCCAATTTCGGCATTCAGGAGGCCCGCGATTTCACGCCGGCCGAGCAGGACGTGTTCCCCGGCTGTCCGACGCTGAAAGACGGCTACTACTGGGCCAACGACAAGCCGGGCCTGGGCATCGACCTCGACGAGAAGTTGGCGGCGAAGTTTCCCATCAACGACGATCCGCCGTTCGACATGAACTGGGGCAACCTCCGCCGACGCGATGGCACGGTGGTCAAGCCGTAACGATCCGAGCCGCGACCGTTAGGGAGCGAGGGAAACCGCTCGCTAACGCTCGCGGCTCGGTCTTATCTCCGTAACGATCCGAGCCGCGACCGTTAGGGAGCGAGGGAACCTTATCTCTCGACGGCGCTGAAGCTGGCCACGCACCATTTATCGCCTTCCTTGACGACGCGCACGCTGTAGGAACTGTCCTGGCGCGGCACGCCCCGGTATTGCAGCTTGCCGCGACCGAGAAATTCGTCCTGGCCGGGCACCGCCTCGAAACTGGTCAGCGGGCCGCAGGTGTAGCCGTTCGCCTCGCCGCGAAAACGGCCGTTGGCGAACACCTCGATCGCCTTGGTCCCGCCCTTCTTGTCGCGGAAGTCCTTGGAGCCTTCCGCGTTGGCGGCGTCGGCGTTGCGGCTGTTGACGGACTCCAGAAAGACTTGAGCCGTCAGGCGGGCCGCTTTCCAATGGGCGGCCGCGGCGCCGTCGTCGGACTCCTTCTGCCGGGTGGCCGCGGAGCCTCGTCGGGCTTCGTCCAGCGCCTTGCGCACCTGGGCCAGTTCGGCCTGACATTCGGCCAGCCGTTGCGATGCTTCCGTCTCGGCTCGGCGCGCCTTGTCCGTCTCGACGGCGGGGTTGCCGCAACCCGACACAGCCCAAACGACGAGGCCGCCGAGGACAACGGCCGTGAGATGGCGAACTCGCCTGGCGATGAGGATCATGCTCGGACCTCGCAACAACGGAGAAGAAATGCTCGGAAGCCCCGACAAGATGTTACCACGCCGTCTGGCAATGCGACAGGCCCACGGGCGAACTCCCGTGGGCCTGTCCGATGGCTCGCCGGATCGTTACTTCGATCCGCCCTGGTGTTGGTCCCACCAGTGACGCCAGGCGGCGGATGCGGACGCTCGACCACGCCGGCCCGCCTCCTCATCGGGGCCGAAGTCCTCGCCGGTCAACTCCGTCAACGCTCGCCGCGCCGCCTGGATGACCGCGACTTCCGGGTCGTCCAGCAGATGCAGCAAGTCGGGAATGTGCTCGGCCGCCTTTTTGTGTCCGCAAGCCGAGGCGGCGGCGCGACGCACCTCGACGTTGTCGTCCTGCATCTTGTCGCGCAGCGTCGTCGCCTTCATGCGCGTCAGCCGCTGCGCCAACGCCTCGCGTGTCTCGCGCCGCTCGGAGTTGGTCAGTTTGGGGATGGCCAGGGCGAGGGCGTCGGTGTGGTCGTTGCCCTTGGTATCGCGCAGACGCTCCAGGACTTTCGTGCGTTCGTTGCCCTTGGCCTTCAGCAGTTCGTCGCACAGGCGTGTCACATCGGGCGTGGCGGTTTGCATCTCGCGGTTGCCGTGTCCGAGGACGGTCTGGACGGCTTGGAGGGGGTCGATCTTGGCCGGCCGCGTCGCCACATCGCCCTTGACCAGCGTGTCCGGCGAAGCACCCTGTTGCAGGGCCAGCCAGTGTCGCCATTTCTCGACGGAACGCGCGATGCCTGTCTGCGAGGCGCCGGGGATAGGGCCGAAGTCGGTGCCGCGAGCGATGCGCACCAGGGCACGATGCGCTGCCTCGTGGACGACCGGATGAGGATCACCCAGCCGCTCGATAAGATCGTTCTCCAGATGGAGGTGGCGACGGCCGATCATGGAGATCGCCAGTAAACGGACCAGAGGGATCTTATCGCTGACTTGCTTCTGCAAGATCTCCGGTTTCTCCGTGGGTAATCGGCTGAGGAAGAGATTCAGCGACGACTGCTGGAACAATTTGGCCGTCAGCAACTTCTCTCCAACCTCCAGTAGTGCATCTTCCAGAGCTTCTCGCCGAGCTTCTTTCTGACTTTGGATTTCTCGCTCTAACATCCGTGACAGCACCAGCGAGCCGCACGTCTGGGCTATTTGGGTGCGTAGGGACTGGATCCTGCTGTCGAATCCTCTGTCACCCCCCGATCTTGCCGGAGGGAGATTGGCTCCAAGAGAAGTTACCGTGTAAGGTGCGAGTTCAGGAGCAGCCTGGACCAGGCTGGTGAGCCTTTGGCTCAATCCGGCCATCGGTCAGCAGAAGCCGATTTGATTGGCGACTACAAAGTTGATGCCCTCTACCAAGGCCGGCACGGATTCGGAGCCTAGCAGTTTCAGCACATTGTCCGCGGGGGATGCGGAGTGAGGATTCAGCATCTTGGCCGTGATGTAGAACATCACCAACTGTTGGGCGCGAGCCTGGATGATCGGATCGGTAAGTGCCGGGTGTACCTGGAGAGCGGTTTGAGTAAGTTGTAAGGTGGCTTGAGCAGCTATCCTCGCTTCCATTTGCCGCTGCACGTCTTTCATGACGCGCTGGGCATGTACGATCGTTTCCGTCTTCTTGCGTTCGATCCGGGCGATGACCATCGCCACGACCAATCGCACTTGAGGATCTTCGTCCTCCAGGACGCGGGTGAGCATGGGTATGGCTGGTTCCGCTTTTGGTCCCAACTCGGCCAAGATCAACGCCGCCTTCGATCGCACTTGCGGATCTTTGTCCCGCATGGCCTTCACCAGGCCGGCTAGATCCTGCGCGGGTTTGGCCGCCACCTGTGCCATCGCCACCGGCACCGCCCAGCGCCCCTTGCGATCGGCCTGCCGGACCTTTTGCAGAAGATCCGGAACACCCGCCGATGTGAGCAACACCAGCGCCGTGACAGCCTCCGATTGAACGTCGAGTTTTTTATCGTTGAGAGCGGAGAGCAGTTCCGGCACGGCATCCGCCCCATCGAGTTCCATCTTGCCCAGCGCTTCCGCGGCCACGGCGCGGAGGCGGTGATCCTCGTCCTTCATGGCGTGCCGCAGAGTTGGCACCGCCTTCTTGGCCTGGCGCCCAAACAGGGCGATCGTCTTGATCGCATCTAGTCGCACGTCAACCTTGTCTTCGCCCAGGGCATCGCACAATGGCTCGACCGCGGCGGGTCCAATCGACGCCAGAGCCAGCCGCACGTGTTCGCGCACGCGGGCACTGGGATCGTGGAACAGCCGTGCCAAATGAGGCGCCGCTTCCTTGCCCTCGACGCCCATCTCGCCCAACGCATCGATTACCGCCAGGCGCACGTCCGCATGACTATCCTTCAGCGCCGCGATCAGCGCCGGCACCGCCTCCTTGGCGTCCGGACCCGCTTGCTTGAGCGCATGAGCCGCCCGAGTGCGAACGTCGGCGTCGCGGTCCTGGAGCGCCTTGACCAGCTCGCCGACGGCCGGCGTGCCAATCTGTCCCAGCGCCTTGCCGGCGCTGCCGCGGACCTGGGCGAAGTTATCGCGCAGCGCTTGGCCAGCGCCGGTACGGCATCGCGTGCGGCCAGGCCGAGGTTGCCCAACTGCCGAGCGGCGTGTTGGCGGACATGGAAATCGTTGCTGGAAAGCTGCCGGATGAGATCGGGAATGGTCGTGGGGTGTTGCTCCCCACCGGCCGCGACGCATACATTCGCGACGGCCAGAACCACCCCCAGCGCGACGAGACGACGCATGGAGGGAACTCCTGGAGCGATCACCTCTCTTCCCCCTTCAGATTAGGCATGGCCCCCGCAACAACGCAAGCACAAAATGAAATTCTTTTCATCCTCTCGGCGTTTCCAGGCGCCAGCGTCATGGCGACAGCCGTTCGATGCGCCAGCCGGCGGGCTGGATGCACTGATAGCGCAGGCGGTCGTGCAGGCGGTCGGGCCGTCCCTGCCAGAACTCGATTGCCGCAGGCCGGACGCGAAAGCCGCCCCAGAACGGCGGCCGCGGCACCTGGCCGTCCGGGAAGCGTCGCGCCAGCTTCGCGCACGCGGTCTTCGAGCACGTCGCGGCTGGGGATGACCTCGCTCTGCCGCGAGGCCCAGGCGCCGAGCCGGCTGCCCAGCGGCCGGCTGACGAAGTAAGCGTCCGATTCAGACTCGCTGACACGCTCGACCGTGCCCTCGATGCGCACCTGCCGCTGCAACTCCGGCCAGAAGAACAGCAGCGCCGCCTGCGGGTTGGCCGTCAGCTCGCGTCCCTTGCGGCCGTCGTAGTTGGTGAAGAACGTGAAGCCGGCCTCGTCGAACGCCTTGAGCAGGACCACCCGCGCCGCCGGTCGGCCGTCCGGCGGCGCCGTCGCCAGTGTCATGGCGTTCGGCTCCGGCAGCTGGGCCGCCAGCGCCTGCTCGAACCACGTCCGAAACTGCCGGATTGGGTCGGCATCGACGTCGGCCTCCGACAAGCCGCTCCACAGGTATTCTTTACGCATATCGCCGATCTGCATTGTACTTTCCTCCTCAACGACGGTCGGCCTCTCCCTCCTTTGTATCATGGTAGCAGGCGGGCGGCGGTTGCTCCGATCCCCCTCACCCCCAACCCCTCTCCCCCGAAGCGGGGGAGAGGGGAGGAAGAAAACGAGGTTGCTTCGATGCCGCGTATCGTCTCCCTCATCGCCAGCGCCACCGAGATCGTCTGTACACTCGGCTTCGAGGACCAGCTCGTCGGCCGTTCGCACGAGTGCGACTATCCCGCGTCGGTCCAGCGCCTGCCCGTCTGCACCCAACCGAAGTTCGACCCCGATGGGACCAGCTACGAGATTGACCAGCGCGTCAAGGCGATCGTGCAGGAGGGACTGTCGGTCTACCGCGTCGATGGCGAAAAACTGCGTGAACTGGAGCCGGACGTTATCGTCACGCAGTCACATTGCGAGGTGTGCGCCGTCAGTCTGCGCGACGTGGAGCGGGCCGTCTGCGCCTGGCTGCGCGCCTGTCCCAAACTCGTCTCGCTGGCGCCCAACGGCCTGGCCGACGTGTGGACGAGCATCGAGCAGGTCGCCGACGCCTTGCAGATCCGCGAGCGCGGCTCCGAAGTCATCCGGGATTTGCAGGCGCGGATGCGGACGATCGCGGAGCGGGCGCACGACGTGGCGGATCGGCCGCGCGTGGCCTGCATCGAGTGGATCGATCCGCTCATGGCGGCCGGCAACTGGATGCCGGAGATGGTCGAGATGGCCGGCGGCGCCAACGTCTTCGGCATCGCCGGCACGCATTCGCCGTGGATGACGTGGGAACAACTCTGCGCCGCCGATCCCAACGTCCTGATCCTGCTGCCGTGCGGTTTCGACATCGCGCGGACGCGCCGCGATCTGCCCATGCTGGCGAATCGACCGGAGTGGCCAAACCTGCGGGCCGTGCGCGGCAGGCGTGTCTTCCTCGCGGACGGCAATCAATATTTCAACCGGCCCGGCCCGCGTTTGGTCGAATCGCTGGAGATCCTCGCGGAATTACTGCACCCGAAGACGTTCGCGTTCGGTCACGAAGGAACGGCGTGGCAACGTCCGTAAGCCCATCCGAGCCTGAAGCGTAAGCGAAGAAACGACAACCTTCGGTTGTCGTTTCTTCGCTTACGCTTCAGGCTCTGTAGACGCTCCGTCCACCCTACCCCCTCTTCATCCTCACGTCCGTCCGCAATTGTCGCTTACACGATGACGGCCCTCCTCGAAGGGCCCTCGTCCTGTCCCGCACTCACTTCCAGGAGACCGCAGGTGAACATCTATCAGATCGTGGACGTTCGCACAGGCGAAGTCATGGCCTCGCTTCGTGCCGCCAACCGGCGCGAGGCGGCCGAAAAGGCAATCCACGCGGGCCGAAGCCATTTCCGCGTCCGCTGTGTCGCCGCCTGGGTTCCGCAGACCAAGCACCAGGCGGAGGCCAATGAAAGTCTCGGCGCCGCGATGTCCGCAAACATCGCTTAATTACGAACCAACCTGACCGGCCTCGGGGTGTTCCCGAAGGGCCGGCTTTCGTGAATGGGTATTTCGATCCGGTTTCTCTCTGTCGCTTCCCTGAAAGGAGCACCCTACCATGCGTAAGCTCGTTTCCGCTCTGCTGACAACCACCGTGGCCCTGACCAGCCTGGCCTATGCCGCTGCCCAGACCGGCCCGACCGGCCCCCCGAGTGGCGGCCCGAGCGCTCAGCCGGCTCCCGCCGCCGCCAATGGCTTGTCGGAGACCGAACTGCTGAGCTACCTTCGTACCCTCGACCCCAACGTCAAGATGACCAAGAGCCAGGACGGCAAGGCGACGATGTACCAGCTGACACTGCGCCGCGGCGATTGGCAGTATCAGATCGTGCTGGTCTTGCGGGAAGGCACCCTCGACATCATCGCCCCGCTGGGCAATCCGATTGCGAACGTCCAGTCGATTCCGGCCCAGGCGCTGGCCGGACTGTTGCAGGCGAGCTGGAACTTCGCCCCGGCTCAGTTCTCGCTCATCAAGCAGAACGACGGCCGGATGCAGCTGGTCTTCTCCTTCATGCTGTCCCGCGCCGGCCTGACCACGGCGCGCCTGGGTCAGATTCTCAATGGCTTCTGCGACGCGGTGCGCGAGACCTATCCGCTCTGGAACGCGGTCCTCAGCGCCAGCAAGTAAGCGCTTGTCCTCCGATTATCTCGTTTAGCCGCGACGCGCAGCGGAGCGCGGGAGTATTCCCGCGCTCCGCTGCGCGTCGCGGCTAAACGAGGAGTTCATTTCTTTCCGCTGCCCAGCAGCAAGGAGTGTCCGATGCACGTTTTCGTCCAGGGTCGCAAGCACACCGTGCTCGTCTCGGTCGCGCTGGCACTCATCCTGACCGGCCGCGTCTCCGCTCAGACCGGGCCGATCAAGGGCAACCTGCACGTGGTCTCCGTCGGCGTCGATAATCCGACGTATGGCGACACGAACCAACCGCTGCGCGGCGCCGCCAAGGACGCCGAGGCCGAGGCCCGCTTCTGGGCCACCCAGCAAGGGAAGCTCTTCCATCAGGTCCACGTCGCGCCGGCCCTCACCAACGAGAGCGCGACCCGTCAAGCGGTGCTGGCCAACCTCGATCGATTGATCGAGTCGGCCCAGCCCGGCGATACCGTGGTGGTGGCGCTGTCCGGACATGGTGGGATCGATCCCCGGACGGGACAATATGCCTACTGCGCCTATGACGTGCCCGTCTCCGCCGCCGAGCTGCGCGAGCGCGTCGAGAAGTTGGCCCGGAAGGGCGTGCGCGTCCTCCTGATCGTCGATACGTGCCATGCCGGGGCCATCGGCATCCACGGCGACAACATCATCGTCCTGGCGGCGTGCGCCGCCGATGAATACGCCGCCGACGGGCCGAGCAATGGGTTGTACACCCAGGTCCTTCTCACCGGGTTGAATGGCGCCGCCGATGCCAACAAGGACGGCATCATCACTTTGGCCGAGCTGGATGTCTATGTGGCGACGCAGATGGAAAAGGCCCGCTGCACGCAATGTCCGACCTGCGGCCGGCCCGCCAACATCCGCAGCAATCTGCCGCTGGCGACGGTCGGCGACTCCTTCCACCACTCCGAGCAACGGAGGAGGAACGGGACCAATCCATCCACAGCAATAACCGTCTCTTTGGGTCAGCGGGACATCCCGCTGGCCCTTTTTTGTCGCGGTTACTTGCCGACGACGGAATCGAAGACGCGCACCTTCTTCCAGTTGTCCTTGTTTTCCTCGATGAATTGCTGGTGTCGCTTGGCGTCCTGGTACTTGTCGTGGGACGCCTTGTCCTTGAAGACGATGTGCAGGGCCACGTCGAAGTCGCGGTCGTTGACCTCGCGGTTGAGGTCTTCGGCGCGCGTGCCGGCGGCGAAGAAAACCTCGCCGGGATGCTTCGACAGATAGCTCTTGCAGGCGTCCACGAGCTTCTGTCGGGTCGCCGCCGAATTGTCCTTGAGCGCGAAATAGACGTCGTGGGACAGCATGGAACCGGAATCCTCCGCCGCGTCCGTCCGGCCTCGATCGTGAAGGGCGAACCACGCCGCGACGGCCAGGCCAAGGACGACACCGCACGCCAGTTGTTTCCGCATGATCCTCTCCTTTCACCCGGATGGGGGTGCTCGATGTTCCTGGTGTAGCCGGGCGCGCGGCATCGACAAGAGGAACGGTCCGGAAGGAGGGAATGCTGGAGGAGGGACTCGAACCCTCACGAGGCTTTCGCCTCTTCGGATTTTCGTACCACTATGGCTTTCGCCACCCTTGCGGTTTGTGGTCTGGACTTTCCCTTGGCCGTGGGTTTTCCCTTTAGGCCTCAGCCGCCAAGTCTCTACACCTTCTCCGGCCGCAACGGCCGGAGTTTGGCTCGGGATTGCCACCACCTTGACGTGAGAGGTTCCCCCGACTTCGACTGAATTCACGCGGAGGGTTTCCCACTCCGGTGCTCAAATGGCTCAAGTCCGATGCGTCTGCCGATTCCGCCACTCCAGCGGCGGATTCACTCTAGCAGTGCCGTCCGCGATGGACAAGTCATCAACTTCGTCTTGACGCCGATGCGCGACTTGAACAACAATCGATGCCTCTTAAAAAGAGAAGAGCGATCACGGCGAAGGCTCGGGTATCGACCCGGCAGCCGGTAGCGAACCCGAATTTCGACGGAGTACCCATGACCACGGCCACGAAACCGCGTTGCGACATCAAGGATCCGAAGTTGGCGGCGCAGGGCAAGAAGCGCATCCTGTGGGCCGACGGCGATATGCCGGTGCTGGCGCGCATCCGCGAGCGCTTCGCCAAGGAGAAGCCGTTGGCCGGCCTGCGTTTGTCGGCCTGCCTGCACGTCACTTGCGAGACGGCCAACCTGGTCCGCACTCTGCAGGCCGGCGGCGCCGACGTGGTGCTGATCGCCTCCAACCCGCTGAGCACCCAGGACGACGTCGCCGCCAGCCTCGTTCACGACTTCGGCATCTCCGTTTGCGCCATCCGCGAAGAGGACAACGACACCTATTACAAGCACATCGTCGCTGCCCTGGAGCACGAGCCGCAGGTGACGATGGACGACGGCGCCGACCTGGTGTCGGCGATGGTTTTCGTGGCCCTGGAACGGCTGGACGACGTGCATCCGCAGGTGCGGGCGTGGGCGCAGAAGCTGCCGCCGGCCGAACGGCAGCGGTTGATCGGCCAGGTCGTCGGCAGCATGGAAGAGACGACCACCGGCGTCAATCGCCTGCGGGCCATGGAGCGCGACGGCGTGCTGCGCTTCCCCGTCATCGCCGTCAACGACGCCCAGACCAAGCACTTCTTCGACAACCGTTACGGCACCGGCCAGAGCACCATCGACGGCATCATCCGGGCGACCAACGTGCTGCTGGCCGGCCGCAAGGTGGTGGTGTGCGGCTACGGCTGGTGTGGCAAGGGCGTGGCCCTGCGCGCGCGGCCTGGGCAGTAACATCATCGTCACCGAGGTCGATCCCATCCGCGCCCTGGAGGCGGCGATGGACGGCTTCCAGGTGATGCCGTTGGCCGAGGCCGCCCCCATCGGCGACGTCTTCATCACCGTCACCGGCAACGCCGGCATCATTCGCCGCGAGCACTTCCTGAAGATGAAGGACGGCGCCCTGGTCTGCAACAGCGGACATTTCGACGTCGAGATCGACATTCCCGCCCTGCGCGCCGAGTGCGAGCGCGTCACGGCGAACGTCCGGCCCAACGTCGAGGAATACAAGCTCAAGAAGGGATCGCGCATCTATCTGCTCGGCCAGGGGCGTCTCGTCAATCTGGCCGCCGCCGAGGGGCATCCGCCCAGCGTCATGGACATGAGCTTCGCCACGCAGGCGTTGGCCACCGAATACTGCGTCCGCAACAAGGGCAAGCTCAAGCCGGCCGTGCATACCGTGCCCGCCGAGGTCGAGGAGTTCGTCGCCCGCCACAAGCTGGAGTCGATGGGCATCCAGATCGACGAGCTGACCTCGCAGCAGCGCAAGTACATGAGCGGTTGGGAACAGGGCACTTGATCCGGTCGATGGTACGCTTCGATCCGCCGGCCCGCGGCGCGAGCAGGAGATTTCGCTCCTGCCTGCGCCGCGGGCTGCTTTTTTCCCGCGGCGTGACGGGCGGTTTCCGGTGACTCGTCCCGTCACGCCGCCTGTCCATGTGTACAATTACGTTTGCCGGAGATTTCGGGAACCGTACCTAGGGACGGGAGGCTCTATCCTTATGGCGAGCGGAAGGCGTCAGCCCCTGTTATTTCCATCGGGGACAGACGGCTGACATCTCCGCTCGCCATTTGATTTGATGTCTCACCAACCGAACAGGACGGAGTTGTCGCTCCTGGTTTTCAAGGAATCAATCCGTTATGAAGTTCGCTTTTCTGATTCATCCTCTTACCGGCGAAACCGAGGCGTTAATGCGGCTGGACGCCGGAGGCGTGCTGCGGGACAACTGGGGGAGCAACATCCTTCAATTCTGTCTCGACCTTCACGCCGCCACCGCCAACGTACAATCCGGCTGCGGAAACGGAGTCGTCGCCGAGGCGCGGATGGCCGATGAATTAGCTGGCCTGGTGTCCGCCGTCGGCGCGCGAGCGGAAGGACGCCTGTACGAGATCCCCCTGGATGCGCGGCATCCTCGAAGATCCCGGACAGGCGATCGTCTACATGGAACAGGCCGTCGATCGCGCCGCCGCCTGGGGCGCTCGGCTCGTCGGTCTCGGCTCGATGACCGGCATCGTGGGAGGGCAAGGCGAACACCTGGCCCGGCGCGGGCCGCTGAGCGTCACGACCGGCAACAGCCTGACCGTGTACGCGGCCATGAGGAGTTTGCGGATCGCCTGCGTGGAAGCCGACCTCGATCTGTCTCGACAGACGGTCGCGGTGATCGGCATCCCCGGCAGCATCGCCTCCGCGGCGGCTCACTGGCTCGCCCCGCGCTGTCGTCGCCTGGTACTGGTCGGTCGCCGGCCCTCGCCGCGGGCGTCGCGGCTGGCCGCGGAGTTGGACGCCGAATTCCTGGTGGACATCCCCGCGGCGCTGGCCCAGGCGCGCTGGTGGTGTCGGCCACCTCGACGGGCAACTGCATCGATCCCGCTCTACTTCTGCCCGGCGCCGTCGTGATCGACGTGGCCGTGCCCACCGACGTGAAGAGTCCGAAAGTTCCCCGCGCGGACGTGCTGCTGCTCTCGGGCGGCCTGGCTCGCGTGCCGGATACGATGCCGCGCGACTCGATGTTCCTCGGCTTTTACCAGGGGATTGTCCCGTGCTGCCTGGGTGAGACGATGGTGCTGGCCCTGGAAGAGCGTGCCGAGTGCTTCTCGCTGGGGCGCGATCTCGACCTCGATCGGATTGAGGAGATCGGCGGCCTGGCCGATAAACACGGTTTTGATTTTTCGCAGCTGTTCTCGTTCGGACAGAAGCTGGAAGCCTCGGCCCTGGCGCAATATCGCAAGGCGGCGGCTCGACGGCGCGGCGCGGGTCGCTCCGACGTACCGGCCGTCAACGGCTGCGCTCGGCCGGAGTCGCCGCCGGCGCCGGCGATTCGTGAACTCGCCGGCCGGGCCGCGGAGCTGCACGAGCGTTACATCAACCCGGTCTTCGTGGGGCTGGGGTGCCCAAGCGGCTTCGTCAAAACGTTCGTGCGCGGTGTCGGCAACGAGCTGTGGGACGCCGAGGGCAGGGCGTACCTCGATTTCGTGGCCGGCTTCGGCGCCCTCAACCTGGGACACAACCATCCGGCGGTGGTCGCCGCCGTCGCCGCCGCCTTGCACGAACAGGCACCCGGCTTCGGGCCGTCAGCGATCAATCCGCTGGCCGCGACGTTGGCCGAGCAACTCGTCGCGCTGGCGCCGCCGGGGCTGGAGATGGTGTTCTTCGCCAACAGCGGCACCGAGGCGGTCGAGGCCGGTCTGAAGCTGGCGCGGGCCGCGACCCACCGTCCGGGTCTGCTCTACTGCGAGGGTTCCTTTCACGGCAAATCGCTGGGCGCGCTTGTCCGTCACGGGGAACGGAGCCTATCAGCGACCCTTCGCCCCGCTCTTGCCCGACTGCCGGGCGGTCCCCTTCGGAGACCTGGACGCCCTCGAAGACGCCCTGCGCGAGCGGCGTTTCGCGGCCTTCATCGTCGAGCCGATCCAGGGCGAAGGCGGGATGATCGTACCCCCGGCCGGCTACCTGCGCGCCGCCCGGGACCTGTGTCGCGCCGCCGGGACGCTGCTGATCGTGGACGAGGTGCAGACCGGGTTGGGACGGACGGGCGCCCTGTTCGCCGTGGACGAGGAAGGGGTCGAGCCGGACGTATTGACCCTGGCCAAGTCGCTGGGCGGCGGACTCGTCCCGTTGGGAGCCATGCTCACCCGCCGCGAACTGTGGCGGAAAGCGTATGGCTCGGCGCGAACGTTCGCGCTGCACAGCAGCACGTTCGGCGGGGGCAGCCTGGCGTGCGCCGCCGGCCTGGCGACCTTGCGCGTCTTGCGCGACGAGGATCTGTGCGTCCGAGCGCGGTCCGTGGCCGGCAGTTGTACCAGGGGCTTTCCGAGCTGTGCGGACGGGGACGGCTGGTCCGCGAAGTACGGGGACGCGGTTTGATGCTCGGCCTGGAGTTCCGTCCGATGCCGGACACCATGGTCGCCCACTTCAAGGGCATGGACCCCTCCGGCGCCACCCCGTTTCTGGTGGCGGACATGGACGACTTGATCCATTCCATCCCCGGCCTGTACGCCATGCAGATCCTCTTGCAGGCGCACGGCATCTACACCCAGGTAGCGCGATCCAACCCGCGCGTCCTGCGCATCCAGCCGCCGTTGACGATCACCGAGGAGCAAGTCCGGCGCTTCCTGGCCGCGCTGGAGAGCACCTGCGGCGAGCTGGAATTCCTCAACCACACGGTAGACAGCATCATCCGCAAGTCGGTCGGCAGCATCCAGGCCGCCCTGCACTCGGTCGGCTAACCGATTCGTTTCGTTTAGCCGCGACGCGCAGCGAGCGCGCGCTCTGCTGCGCGTCGCGGCTAAACGTGGACACCTCCTTGAGGTGGTGCGTCGGGCGTTTCGCGGAAGAGGTTGCGCACGCTGATGGCAGGCGCGGGCGGGAACAGGTAAGGACAGCCGGCCCGCAGCAGCGCTTGCAATCCAGGGTCGCGCGCCTTGACGTAAAAGCAGCGCGGTTCGAGGTGGCAACCCACGCGCGACTTGAACTCGTCGGCGGTTTGCCCGACGTGGAGCGTATGCACCTTCTGCCGCAGGGCGTAGTCGAGATCTTCATACAGAAGGTTGAAGTACAGGTCCGCCTCCTCGTTGAGTGCGTAATCGAAACCACAGAAGAGGTTGTGGTAGTCTCCCTGCTGGAAGACGCCACAGACGAACGCCACCACCTGTTCGCCACGGCAAATCAAGGTGAAGGCGGCGTCCTCGGGAAGTTGCCGCGCCAGCTCGCGGAAGAACTGCGCGGGCAGGCACTCGAATCGGATCGCGGCGCGGTCCAGGACGGCCAGGTACAGACGGTGGACGTCCTCGGTGTACAACTGGTCGATGCCCATGCCTCCCCGGAGGTGGGAGACCCGCAACCCCGCGCGCTGGATTTTTTTCCGCGATCGGAGGATCTTGGCTCGGTAGCTGGAGCGGATCGACGCGCAAAAGTGATCGAAGTCCCGGAAACGGGCGGGGAAATAGTTCATGGGCAGGCTGTCGGCGCGCTGATAGCCCAGCCCCAGCAGGGCGTCCGTTCGGACGGCCTCTCCGGGTCCGAACTCCTTGACGACAACGAACGACACGTGCTCCGTCCGAGCCAGCCGCACCAGCAGCCGGTCCAACTGGCGTAACAGAGCGTGGTGATCGGCGGCAGGCACGATGCGGAGATGACTCTCGCCGGTGGAGACGGGGCAGCCGCAAAAGAGCACCTTGACCTTGAGAAAGTTCGGCCACAGCCGGCGGAGCCGCTCTCCCAGCTTCTTCCAGCGCGGCGGGGCCAGAAGAAGGCCGTCGATCATTTGCAGGGAGAGGAAGGCGGCGCCAGCGGGCGTACCGGCGCCATCGCGGAAGATCACGTTGCAGAAGCGCGCCTCGGAGGCCATCGAGTTCTCCACGGCCCTCAGGAAGCGCGGGTCCATGAGCACATCCGCGCGACCGCCACAAGCGGCGTGCCATTCGCCGGCGTCGCGCTGCTCGATGGAACGGAGCAGGGAGATGGAATACACCTCCGCGGCGCCGTTCGCATGGAGCGCCGGCCGCCAAGGGGGAGGGGAGGGAGGATTCATCAAAGGTTTGTTCCTTCGAGGGAGAGAACGCGCTTCGGTTGGCAAACGCCTATTCTACGATGGCGCACCCAAGTTGTATGCGCCAGCCCTGGCCGATGTCGTTGGCGACGGGTAGACTCCGCCTGTCGCCCGCGCACGGACACCCTCCCACCCCGGATCGACGCGATGGCCTGGACGCAGAACTACGACCCCTACGGCAACGCCCTCTATTCCACCCTCGTGGCCGCTCTGCCCATTGTGCTGCTTCTGGGTTTACTGGCGACGGGTCGCGTCCCGGCGGCCCTGGCGGCGCTGGCGGGCCTGCTGGCCGCCCTGGCCGCGGCGGTCTTCGCCTTCCGGCCGGAACAGACGCTGTCGCCCGATGGACCCGGCGTGACGGGTTGGGGCCAGACCATGCTGGCGGCGGCGGGGTATGGGGCGGCCTTCGGCCTTTTCCCCATCGGCTGGATCGTGCTGTCCGCCATCTTCCTGTACACGCTGACCGTCGAAACCGGACAGTTCGAGATCGTCAAGCATTCGGTGCTGTCGCTGTCGGCGGATCGGCGCATCCAGGCGCTGTTGATCGCCTTCTGCTTCGGCGCCTTCGTGGAGGGGGCGGCCGGATTTGGCACGCCGGTGGCCATCTCGGCGGCGCTGCTGTTGGGCGCGGGCTTTCGACCGCTGCACGCGGCCGGCCTGTCGCTGCTGGCGAACACCTCGCCGGTGGCCTTCGGCGCGCTGGGCACGCCCATCCTCACCTTGGGCCAGGTCACGGGGCTGGACGCGGTTCGCCTCAGCGCCATGGCGGGTCGGCAGCTGCCGTTCTTCTCGCTGCTGGTGCCGGCCTGGCTGGTGTGGGTGATGGCCGGCTGGCGCGGCGTGCGCGGCGTTTGGCCGGCCCTGATCGTCTGCGGCGGCAGCTTCGCCCTGGTGCAGTTCCTCGTGGCCAACTACCACGGACCCTGGCTGGTGGACGTCGCCGGCGGTGTCGTGTCGCTGGTCTGCCTGGCCGTCTTCCTGCGCTTCTGGCAGCCGCGCGAGATCTGGCTGTTTCCCGACGAAACGCCTTCCGCCGGCAAGAACGCGGCCGCGCCGGCGCCGCACTCCTACAGCCGGCGCGAGGTCGTCTCCGCCTGGGTGCCGTGGCTGCTGCTGACCGTATTCGTCTTCGCCTGGGGCCTGCCGCCGGTCAAGGCGTGGCTCGAACCCGTCGGCTGGCAGGTGCTCGTGCCGGGCCTGCACGAGACCGTCGAGCGCACGTCTCCGGTCGTCGCTCGGCCGCACCGGGAAAAAGCGGTCTTCGCGTTTAACGCCCTGTCGGCGACAGGCACGGGCATCTTCCTGGCGGCGATCGTGTCGGCGTGCTGGCTGGGCGTAAGTCCGTCGCGTTTCGTGCGGCTGTGGCTCTGGACGTGCTACCGTTTGCGCTGGCCGCTGTGTACCATCGCCTGCATGTTGGCCATCGCCTTCACGACGCGCTTCAGCGGCATGGACGCGACGCTGGGCCTGGCCTTCACGCGCACCGGCTGGCTGTATCCACTGTTCGCCGCCCTGCTCGGCTGGCTGGGCGTGGCCCTGACCGGCTCGGACACGTCGTCCAACGCCCTGTTCGGCAGCCTGCAAACGATCACGGCCCGCCGCCTGGCCGACGCCGGCATACTGCCGTTGGCCGCTCCGCAGGCGATGCTGCTCCTGGCCGCCGCCAACAGCAGCGGCGGCGTCATGGGCAAGATGATCGACGCCCAGAGCATCGTCGTCTCCGCCGCCGCCACCGGACAGGCCGGCCAGGAAGGCGCCATCCTCCGTTTCGTCTTCTGCGCACAGCCTGCTGCTGGCGCTGCTCATGGGCCTGCTCGTCATGGCCCAGGCGTACTGGTGGACGGGGATGGTCCCCTAGCCCGTGTCCGGGTGTCTGGGCGTGTTCGGGGTGAAGACGCGGCGAGAAGGGCACTTGTTTCGCCGCTCCGCTGCGCGGAGCGGCGAAACAAGCCTATTCGAGGAAGCTAACCCGGCCCTCAGTTCCACACGGCCAGCAGGTCGCGCTCCAGTAGCGAGGGACGAACGACGGCCTTGGCCTGGGCCAAGGCCCACTCGTACAAGCCCTGCTGCCACTGGCCCTGCGCCGGCGTGCCGGCCGGCAGACAAACCAGGGGACAAAACAGGAACGCCGCGGGAGAGGGAGACGGGTCGGCCACGGGACGGGCCGGAACGGCGGAGCGGAAGCGGTTGTCGAACATGGCGCAGTCACCTCTATTGGTGCCGAGTACGTCGCGGCTGGGGCGGCGCTGGCCGAAATTCCGCCCAGGGGCGGCGCGCTCGGGACGTGCAATCGCGGACTTCTTGGCTGAAATATCGACGCTGGACGGCTTCGACGCGACGACGAAAGGCGCCCTCACGAGGAATTTTCTCGACCGGAAGGCGGTAAAATCGTTGCAATCCGTGCGTCCGGCTGTCTATAATCTGCCATCCCTGAAGACCCGATGGACGGGCCTTCCGTTCTTCCGCCGCGGCGGGAGGGGAATGTTGCAAAAAAGGAGCTATGGAATGACCAGCACGATGATGATGGAACGCACGAGCATGGGGATGCCGGGCATGGGCATGCCGGGCATGGGCACCCCGACCATGGGGACGCCCACGGGCGTGGCGCCCGGCAGCGGTTATCTGATGGTGCCGCGCTGCACGATGAAGTTCGAGAAGTGCCAGGGCGGCATGAAGATCGTCTGCATCTGCGACGACCAGATGGCCGGCAGCATGATGCAGAACCTGTGTACCATGATGCAGGGCGGCATGTGTAGCTGCTGCATGATGATGAACGGCATGACCGTCTGCTACTGCAACCTGACCATGGGCATGTGCAAGTGCGAGATGACCGACAAGGGCATCACCATCACCTGCACGTCCGGCGACGCCAAGTGCGGCGAGATGATTCAGGCTTGCTGCGACTGCCTCAGCTGCATGATGAACGCCGGCTGCACCTGCTGCCTGATGATGAACAACACTCCCATCGCCTGCGGTTGCGAAACCTCCTCGATGAGCGGCAAGGCCTCGGCCAAGCGCTAATCCTCGTCCTCTCCGCTTGCGGCCGGTGCTCTCTCCGCCGGCCGCAAGTGGGGAGGTATTCCTCTCCATGCCGTTTGTGCCGTCCGCCGCGCACTCCTCCTCCGCGGTCCTCCTCGTCTGCCATTGACGACGCCGCGCGGCGCGTTCATGCTGAAAGAGTTGTGGACGAACCTGAATTCCTCTTCCGGCCTGTTGCGGGAGATTGCCGCGATGCGCACGCTCTTTTCGTTGCTGGCGCTGCTTACCTTGATGGTCTTCGGCGTAGTCGCCGATCCGCCCGCCGACAAGGAGAAGGATGCCCGTGACGAGTCGCCCCTGCAGATCGGCAAAGACCTGCCCGGTACCTTTCATCCCTATAACGTCACCGGGACGCACGCGAAGCACTTTCATTGCCTGATCTCGGAGCACGGACTCGATCCGATGGTGATGATCTTCCACAAGGGCATGGATTTCGGCGATCCGCTGCGGGCCTTGGTGGAAAAGCTGGATGCGGCCATCGAGAAAAACCCGGACGTGCGCCTGGCGTCGTTCGTCGTCTTTCTGCCCGACGAGTTGGCCGAGGTCGCCGGCCGCGACGACAAAAGCGATGACGCCCGCCTCAAGCTGGCCGAGTCGGTGGCGGCCTGGGGCGAGAAGATCAAGCTCAAACACGTGGTCCTGTGCCTGGACAGCAAGGCGGACGTGGAGAAGTACAAGCTCAACGACGCCAACCTCGTTACCGTGGTGCTGTACCAGAAGTTCGAGGTCGCCGCCGTCTTCGCGCTGCCGGGGAGCGAGCTGGAGACATCCGTTGACAAGATCCTGACCGCCGTGGCCGACAAGCTGGGCGCGAAGCGGAAGTGAGCAGAGCCTGAAGCGTAAGCGAAGCGCACGACCAACTTCTCTTCGCTTACGCTTCAGGCTCGGAACTTGGCCGCCGAGCAGCGGCCTTGACCCTCCCTGCCACCCTATTACAATGGAGTCCGTTACAGCCCGCGTGAGTTGGCCGCGCCCGGCCTCGCGGGACGGCTCCCCTTTCTTCTTCGTATTACTCTCCTCGTCTGGGAAGCTGCCATGAAATCGGCACAGTGGTTGGCCGTCCTGCTGTTGGCGGCCCTGGTGGCGGCGTCACCTTCGTCATGGTGTACCTCGGCGGCAGCCGGGACAACACTCCCGAGAAGCAAGCCCTGACGCTGGCCAGCTTGACATTCTCGGCCAAGAAGTATCCGCCAGACGGCGGACAGGTGCCGACCATCGAGGTCAAACAAGTTGGCCATCACGATTTTTGGTTCAGCAACGACAGTGGCCGCGACGTGACCGTCGGCCTAACAGCAAGAGCTGCAAGTGTACCGAGGTGGAAGTCTCGATTGCCTCGGCGCGATAGAAGGCCGTACTTGCTGGCCGAGCTCGGCTGCCGCTGACGTTCAGGCGCGCACCGCGGGATTGGCAGACCTGCCGGCGGCGGTGGCGGCCGACGAACGCGGTCGAGAGACCCCCGAGGTACACGACACGGACGTGACGACGACGGCGATGAACGGAGAATCGACGGTGGTGCCGGCCGGCGCGCTCGGTTGGGTGCGCCTAACTGGCGCGGCGAAGCAGTCGGAGACGCGCTTCCTCAACGCCGACCTGTGGATGAACCTTCGCGGCGGCAGCCTCAACGCCCTGCTTGAGGTGGGGGCCCTCATCGTCGATCCGATCGAGGTGGACAGTGACGTATCGGCCGGCAACCTCCACGTCCGCGACCTGGAGGCGGGCAAGAAGCTGTGGATTGTGTGCTGGTCGGCTACCCGGCCGTCGTTCCACCTCAAGGCCGAGCGCGTCCAGGAGCGCGGTATGGCCGATCGGACCCCATCGAGGTGGGTGAGCCGATGACGCTGACGCAACCAGGAACTCGCCGGGTCGAGCAATCGCCGCGGAAAAAGAGGATGCCCGCACTTTCGGGCTATCGCATTCCGGTGACACTCAGGCCAGGGCCAAGGACGGCACGCCGTTCGAGCTGGGCCACTTCCGCCGCTACGTCCAGTTGAGCAGCGCGGACGAGGGCATCGAGCCGGTGCAGGTCGGTGACCGGCGATGGTGCAGGGTGACGTGACGGTGGGCGACGCCAAGGAGGGCGGCGGGTCATCAGCCTGGGGCCGTTTCCCGCAGCCGCGGATACGCGGCTCATCGCCGTGCAAACCGATGTACGGACTTCGACTCGAGTTGGACCGTTGCGCATCCCGGCGTACCTGAAGGTGCGTTTCCCGGAGAAGCCGGAGACGACGCCGAACGGACACCGCGTCTGGGTGCTGTCGGTGGAGGTGCCGCCCAACGCGGCCCAGCGGCGAATTCCCGCGTTCGGACGATCCGGTCTATCACGATAGCGCGATTTATGTCAAAACTAACGGAAGCCGCCGCGCCGATCCGCATCCCGGTGAGGGGCACGGCGAACGAATGGTCTGAATTGCTGACCGGAACGAGACCCTCACGGTCGAGGGTGCCTTCGCGTTTCAGACGCGTCCCGAAGGTCTGACCCGCGCCTCATCAATCCCAAAGGAGGAAGGCCGCTCATGAACAGGCCGAACGACGAGCCGAAGAAGCAACCCGGCCCGCCAACCTCAACCTCGCCCCTTGCTGCCGCCCTGAGCCGGGGACTGAAGTTCAAGCTGGCGGCCCTGGGCCTGACGCTGGTCAGCGCCCTGGCCGGCACCGGGCTGGCTTACTGGCTCAAGACCCCGCCCCGGCGGAGAAGCCGGCCGAGGGACCGGCGCCGCATCCCGGCCCGTCTGTTCCCGGACTGGGGCAAGCCCGACCTCGTCGTTCTGCTGTCCGCCCAGCAGCACGGCTACATGCTGCCGTGCGGCTGCTCCAAGCCGCAGGTCGGCGGCCTGGAACGCGTTATAACTTCCTGCAGCTGCTCAAGCGCGCGGCTGGCCGGTCGTCGCCGTCGACCTGGGCGACGTGCCGCAGAAGCCCGGGCCGGCCAACCTGCCCAACGTGCAGGGACTCATCAAGTACCGCTACTCGATGACGGCCCTCAAGGAGATGGGCTATCCGCCGTCGGCGTCGGCGAGTACGAGGCCGCCCTGTCGCTGGTCAAAATCGAGGGCGAATGGGCGCTGAACAAACCGGAGCCGGCCGTCCTCGGCGGCAACCTGGAGAAGGCGGCAATTTCCCGGTCTTCAAGTCCGTGGGAAGTCGTCGCGCCGGGCACCACGACATCAAGGTCGGCGTGACGAGCATCGTCGGGCCGACGGTCGCCGAGAGCATCAAGGATCCGGCCGTGAAGTTCAAGAGCCGGCCGGCGCCCTGCGCGAGCTGCTGCAGCACATGCGCAGAGAAGGTGGATCTTCCCATTCTGCTCTATCACGGCCTGGCGACCAGCGAAGGATGGCGTGGTGGAGTCCGTCGCCTGCGCCAAGTCGTTTCCGCAGTTCCCGGTGGTCCTGTGCCTGAGCGAAGAGGACGAGCCGCCCGCCCAACCGATAGCCGTGGACCATCCGCCGAGCAACCCCAATTACGTCTTCCGTCTGGGCCACAAGGGCAAGTACGTCGGCGTTCTCGGCGTCTTCCGGACCGGCAAGGCCGACCACCCCTTCGCGTACAAATATCAGCTCGTCGAGATGGGGAGGAGTACATGACGCCGCAGGCGAGCCAAGAGGCCGGCCAGCCCATCCTCAAGACTTATGGAGGAATACAGCGGAGCTGAAAAAGGACAATTACCTGGGCCGTTATGGCCAGAGCACTCATCTGGTTCAGGCGATGAATCCGGACGCGGGCATGCGAGCCCGGCAATGGGCGCCCGCCTACGTCGGCACGGAGGCTGCACGGAGTGCCATAAGCAGGCCGGCGAAGTGTGGAAGAAGAGCATCACACCACAGCCTATCAGACTCTGGTGGACGCCCGCAACCGTCCCACCGGCAATACGACCGCGAGTGCATCGTCTGTCACACGGTCGGCTTCGGCTACAAGACCGGCTTCACCGACGGAGAAAACGCCGAAGTTGAAAAACGTCGGCTGCGAGAGCTGTCACGGCCCCGGCAGCCTGCACGCCAAGAACCCCGACAACGAAGAATTACGTCAGCGCATGAACCAACCGTGGGTGCGGAGCGAAGAACGCCAACGTGACGGGAGCTGGCCATCGAAAAGTTCTGCGCTAAACTGTCACGACATCGACAACGACGTGACCTGGTATCCACAACAACAAGAAGAACCCCTTCAAGGACAAGTGGTCGAAGATCGTCCACACCACGCCATGACAGAAATAGGG
>CAWKHF010000003.1:0-183282 GCA_963849325.1 uncultured Planctomycetota bacterium
TCAGCGCTTTCGCCGCGACGGCGCGATCGTGGTTGGACTCGTCCAGCGCCTTGCGGATCTTGTCTTGTAGCTTCCAGTCCTGGATGATGCGGTAGAGCGTGCGCTCGCCGATGCCGAGCATCCGGGCCGCCTCCTCGCGGTTGCCCTCGGTCAGCGTCAGCGCCTGCTCGATGTAGTAGCGCTCGACCTCGGTCAGCGGCCGGCCGACCAAGTGCGCCGGGCCGCGAGACGCGGCCGTCGGCGGCCGACACCTTCGTCAGCACGGCGCTGTCCTGCACGTCGTCCAGGCCGAGCACGCCGTCGGTGTCCAGCACGACCATGCTCTCGATGAAGTTGCGCAGCTCGCGGACGTTGCCCGGCCAGTCGTAGGCCGCCATCGCCTCGCCGCACCGGCTCGGCGATGCCGGTCGACGTGCTTGCCGTGCTGGGCGTTGAACTCCTTGATGAAGTGGGCGGCCAGCAGCGGGATGTCCTCGCGCCGCTCGCGCAGCGGCGGCAGCTTGATCGTCATTACCTTGAGCCGGTGGTACAGGTCCTGGCGGAACTTGCCCTCGGCGATGGCCGCTGGCCAGGTCGCGGTAGGTGGCCGAGACCAGACGCACGTTGACCTTGATCGGCTCGTTGCTGCCGATGCGAAAGACCTCCTTGTTCTCCAGCACGCGCAGCAGCTTGGCTTGCAGTGTCAACGGCATGTCGCCGATCTCGTCGAGGAACAGCGTGCCGCCGTTGGCGTACTCGAAGCGGCCCTTGCGCATCTTGTCCGCCCCGGTGAAGGCGCCGGACTCGTGGCCGAACAGCTCGTCGTCGAGCAGGTTCTCGTTGAAGGCGGTGCAGTTGAGCGGCGCGAACGGCTTGTTCTTGCGCGGGCTGTTGTTGTGGATGGCGCGGGCGATCAGTTCCTTGCCGGTGCCGGTCTCGCCGAGGATGAGGACGGTGGCGTTGGTCGGAGCGATGGCCTGGCACGCCTTGATGACCTCGTGCATGGCCGGGCTGTTGCCGACGACGCCCTCGAAGCCGAACTTCTCGTCGAGTTGCCGTTTCAGTTCGCGGTTGGCCTTCGCCAGCCGCAGGCGCTCGGCGGCCTTGTCCACGATGGCCCGCAGCTCGGCCAGATCGACCGGCTTGGTGAGGTAGTTGGCCGCCCCTTGCTTGATGGCCTCGACGGCGGTCTTCACGTCGCCGTGGCCGGTGATCATGATGACTTCCGCGTCGGGCAGTTCCTCGCGGGCCTTGCGCAGAATGGCCAGGCCGTCCAGGTCCGCCATCTTCAGGTCGGTGAGGATGACGTCGAAATCGTCCTGCTCGATTCGCCGTGCGCCGGCCGTGCCGCTGGTGGCCAGGACGCACTCGTAGCCGACGCGCTCCAGCCCCTCGGCTACGGTTTCGGCGTGAAAGGGTTCATCGTCGATTACCAGAACCTTCAGGCCATCGCCGGCCTTGCGCACCGCGGGAGTGTCGATCCGTTGCGCCATGACTCTGCATCCCCTTCCAGACGTCTGCTCCCGAGGCGGGAGGATGGGTTATTTTATCGGCGCGAGCGTATACCTCCTAGCCCCGCCGTCGGTCACCCCTTCTCTGGCGGCGCCCGGAAAGCCGGCGCAAACGCTGGTGCCCTTAAAGTCGCTATCACCGATGCTCCGATGCTACATGGACGGACCCGGCGTGCGTTCCGGCGATCGCGGCAAAGTAGAGAAGATCGGCCGAGCTTGCCGTGCGACGGTTTCGCCGCCGGCCTGGCCGGCACCCCGCGAGGAGGACGTTTTTTCGGTCGGCACGGAGACAGCGATGAGTGAGACCCGGGTGTTGCTCGGCAAGATCCAGGCCCTGCGGCAGCGGCTGGAGCAGGCGCAGGGTCTGGCCAACGAGGCCCGCACGGCCGCGGCGGCTCTTGTCGAGGAGACCGGCGGCGGCCGGACGGCGACTCGGTCTCCTTCGAGCGCCTCGTCGCCGAGGGCGACGACCACGACGTTCGGGTCGATCGCGCCCTCCGTCCCCTGACGGGTCCGCACAGCGGCGACGAAGTCCGTCCCCTGCCGCGCCAGTTGACCGCGCGGGCCCGCCGCGTGCTCGAACGCGGCCGCGAACTGCTCCTCCGCCTGCGCCAGCTGGCCGACGCCTTCGAGCAGCCCGAATCGGCCGAGGCGCCGCCGCTGTTCGACCGTCACGATCCCCTGGCGAAGCTCTACCGCGAGACGGTCGCCCTGACCGACACGGCCCTGCGCATGGTGCCGCTGTTCCCGGACACAACCAGCGCCCAGCTGCGTCTGTGCGAGGGGTTGGAGGCGATCCTGAACGTGGTGGCCGCACGGCTCTTGACGCTGACGGCCGGGGTCGATCGGCAGCGGCAAGAGTGCGGCCGGGTATCGCGCCTGGCCGAGCTGCTGACCGCCCTCGACGCCGGGCAGACCCTCGACAAGCAGGCCGTTCCTGGAGTTGGCCGAGGAAATCCACAACGACGCCCAGGAGTGCGGCCCTCTGCGTTTCCTCGACGGCGATCCGTGCCGCCCCGCCCATCTTCATCGCCTGCCACGGTCTGACCACGGCCCGCGTTCTGGGCCGCGTCATCCGCCACGATCCCGAGCTGCGCGGTCGGCCGCACGACGCCCTGCTGGCCGCTCTCGTCCACGACGTCGGCATGCTCCGCGTCCCGGCGGAGATCCTTGCTCATCCCGGCCCGCTCAGCGATGAGCAGCGCCGCGCCGTCGAGGCCCACTGTCATGCAGGTGTCAATCTGGTCGCCCCGCTGCTGCTCGACTCGCCCTGGTTGGCCGAGGCCGTCCGCGGCCATCACGAGCGCCTGGACGGCACCGGCTACCCGGACGGCCTGCGCGACTTCCAGATCAAGCCGCTGACGCGCCTGCTGGCCGTGTGCGACGTGTACGCCAGCTTCTGCACGCGCCGTCCTTATCGTCCGGCCCGCGAGACGCGGACGGCCCTGACCGACACGCTGCTGTTGGCCGACCAGGGACAGCTGGATCGCCATTATGCCGAGTGCCTGCTGCACCTGTCGTTCTACCCCATCGGCTCGGTCGTGGAGTTGGCCGACGGCGCCGTCGGCGTCGTCGTGGCCACGCCGACAGCCGCGCCGCGACCTGGACAGTCCGGCCCGCCCGGTAGTCGCCCTGCTGACCGACGGCCAGGGTCGGGCACTGCCGCTGCCGCATCATCTCGACTTAGCCCAGTGCGACAGCCCCAGCATCGTCCGCACGCTGTCTGCCGCCGAGAGCCGCGAGCTGCTCGGGGCGCGCTTCCCGGAATGGGTGTAAACAAAGTTCTGAGTTCTGAGTTCTGAGTTCTGAGTGAAAGAAGGAAGCGAATGGTTCTTCACTCAGAACTCAGAACTCAGAACTCAGAACTTCATGGTGGCGGCATGACCAGTCCCACGAGTTATCTGCGGGCGACTCGGCACCCCTGGCCGTGCCTGCTGTTCGTGCTGCCGTTGGTGATCGCTTACGAGGGCGGCGTCGCCCTGCTGGGCGGGCCGCACCCCGAGAACCTGCGCAACGGCGCCGACAACTGGCTGCGCGTCGGTCTGACGCGCGTCGGCATCTCCTGGGTTTGGCTGCCGCCCGCTGTGTTACTGGCGCTGCTGGTGGCCTGGACGTGGACGCGCCGTCATGAACGACCGCTGGAACTGCTGGCCGTGCTCAGCGGCATGGTCCTGGAGAGCGTGGCTTTCGCCATCGGTCTGTGGGGCGTCAGTCGAGCGCTGGGACCGTTGCTGGAGGAGTTCGGCATCCCTCTGGCCGCCGCTCCGGTCGCGGAGCCGGCGGTGGGACAGGTCATCACCTACCTCGGCGCCGGCATCTACGAGGAGGCATTGTTCCGCCTCATCCTCTTCGCCTGCCTGGTGCGGCTGCTGCGGATGGTGGACGTGAACGGCCTGCTGGCCGTGCCGCTGGCCGCGACCGCCTCGGCCCTGCTCTTCTCGGCCGCCCACCACCTCGGGCCTTACGGACAGCCGTATGGCAATTACTTGTTTCTGTTCCGCCTCATCGCCGGCTTGTACTTCGCCATGCTGTTTCAGTTCCGCGGCTTCGGCATCGCCGTCGGCGCTCACGCCTGCTACAACCTGATGGTCAGCATCGGCGCAAGCTAAAAAATTAACCACAGATGAACACAGATAAACACAGATAAAATCAAAAGAAACAATTCAATTGTTGTTTCTCTTATCCGTGTTTATCTGTGTTCATCTGTGGTTAATTTTTTGGCCCGAACAGCGGTGAGCGGTGGATGCCGAGGCGGTCGAGCCAATATTGGCCGACCACACCCAGCGTACCCAGGCCATACTTCAAACTGCGGCGGAAGTTGATACTGCTGGCCTCATCGAAATAGCGGACGGGGACGGGGATGTCACCGAGACGAAAGCCGAAACGCACCGCTTGCACGAGAAATTGCGTGTCGAAGATGAAGTCGTCGGAGTTCTTCTCAAAAGGGATGCGTTCGAGCACGGCGCGGCTGTAGACACGGAAGCCGCTGTGGAAGTCGCCAAGGTTCTGACCGAGGGCGAAGTTCTCCACGGTCGTCAGAAAACGGTTGCTGAGATACTTGTAGACGGGCATGCCGCCGACCATCGCCTCCTGACGCGAGCGGATGCGGTTGCCCAGCACCACGTCACACAGACCTAACTCGATGAAGCCGACGGCGTGGGGAATGACCCGGCTGTCATACTGGTAATCCGGGTGGATCATCACCACGATGTCGGCGCCGCGGGCCAGGGCTTCGCGGTAGCACGTCTTTTGATTGCCGCCATAGCCGCGATTTTCGGGGTGAGCGATCACGGTCAGGCCCATCTCGCGGGCCACATCGACGGTGCGATCCGTGCTGCCGTCGTCCACGAGAAGGACGTCATCGACGCAGCCGGCGGGCATGTCGGCCAGGGTCGAGGCCAGCGTCTTCTCGGCGTTGTAGGCCGGCATGACGGCGAGGACGCGATGCGGCCGCTTCGGCGGCCGCTCCGGCAGCGTCCGCGTGATGCGATTCACGTGGAAGAACTCCTCGCGCAGTTGCAGGTGCGGCCGATTCAGCACAGACATGACGTGGAATCCCCGACTCGGAGTTTCAGGATCATCGTAGTTCGTCGCCCGCGGCCTTGCGTTCCAGCGGACCCGCGACGCACGGGCCGCCGTTGAGAGAGGCCGCCTCCGCGCTCGGGACCGGCGGCCCGTGCAGCGCCTCCGAACCGGGCACCAGCCGCGGTCCCGGCGTGTGCTGTTCGAGCAACTGCACCAGCTCCGTGCGGTCCATCACTTCCTTTTCCATCAGTCGCTGGGCGATCGCTTCCAGGGCGACGCGGCGCGACTGGAGCACCTCGCGCACCGCCTCGGTGGACTCCTGGATGATGTTGCGCACTTCCATGTCAATCTCGCGCGCTGTCCGCTCGCTGTAGGTGCGCTCGGACTCCGTAGGCGCTCCGTTGAGGAAGGCGGAGCCGGAACGCTCGTGGAAGTTGACGCGGCCGAGTCGGCTCATGCCGAACTCCTTGACCATGCCGCGAGCGATGCGGCTGGCCTGTACCAGATCGCTGGTGGCGCCGTTGGAGATTTCATGGAAAACCAACTCCTCGGCGAGCGTGCCGCCCAGCGCGACCTTGATCTGGCTCTCCAGCTCGGACTGCGTGACGAGGTAACGGTCCTCCTCGGGCCGGCTCAGCACATAGCCCAGGGCGCCGACGCCGCGCGGGATGATCGAAATTTTGTGGACCGTCGAGGTGTTCGGCAAGGAGCAGGCCACCAGGGCGTGGCCGGCCTCGTGATAGGCGACGCGCTGCTTCTCGTCGGGGTTCATGATACGGCTCTTGCGCTCCAGGCCGACGGCGCCGCGCTCGACGGCCTCCTCCAGCTCGGCCATGCCGACCACGTCCTTGCCGTTGCGGGCCGCCATCAGGGCCGCCTCGTTGACGAGGTTGGCCAGGTCGGCTCCAACCGAACCCGGCGTCAGACCGGCCACTCGCCGCAGATCGACGTCGGGACCGAGCCGGACGTTGCGGGCATGGACCTTCAGGATGGCCTCGCGGCCGAGAATGTCGGGACGATCAACGACGACGGTGCGGTCGAAGCGGCCCGGCCGCATCAGAGCAGCGTCGAGCGTCTCGGGTCGGTTGGTCGCGGCCATGATGATGACGCCGCGGTTGGAAGCGAAGCCGTCCATCTCCACGAGCAGCTGGTTGAGCGTCTGCTCGCGCTCATCGTGTCCACCGACGGCCATGCCGGAGCGCGTCTTGCCCAGGGCGTCCAGCTCGTCAATGAAGATGATGCACGGCGCGCGGTTCTCGGCCTGGCCGAACAGGTCGCGCACACGGGCGGCACCGACGCCGACGAACATCTCAACGAAATCACTGCCGCTGAGGCTGAAGAACGGCACCTCGGCCTCACCGGCCACGGCGCGAGCCAGGAGCGTCTTGCCCGTGCCCGGCGGGCCAACCAGCAACACACCCTTGGGGATGCGTCCGCCGAGGGCTTGATACTTGTCGGGAGTCTTGAGGAAGTCCACCACCTCGCGCAGCTCGGCAACGGCCTCATCGATGCCGGCCACGTCGCGGAAGGTCACGTCGAGGTCTTTCTGCGCGTACACCTTGGCCTTGCTGCGGCCGAAGGTCAACGGCGAGCCGCCGCCCATCATCCAGCGGATCACCAGCACCAGGCCCACGCCCAGCGCGGCGAGGGACAGGATCGACACGAGGCTGGCGCCGATCGTCTTCCAGACCGACTCTTCCTCGCCGCCCTGGAAATTGGCGCCGACGGCCTCCTTGAGCAGATCGTGCAGTCCCGGATCTTCTTCGAGTCCGATGCGCGGCGTGCGGAAGGAAACGGTCTGCGAATGCCGACCGGCGACACCGCCGGAGGCGAGGTCGGAGGTGACGATCTCGCCGCGGATATCGCCGCGGTTAACTTGGACTTTTTGCAGGCGGATTCCCCGGCCATCCCGGCCGGCGTGGAGGATTTGAATGAGTTCGCCGTACTTCAACGGCATCGGGCTGGATTCGCGGTTGCCCCACCACACCAGCAGAACGAGAGGCGACAAAAGGAACAGCACACCCGGGATGAGCCAGCGCCACAATCGGCTGGCGTCTTTGCCTTTTTTCTGCACGGAAACCTGTTCCTCCAGTCCTCAGCGAAGGGAGCGATCATCATTGAATTCCATTCACTGTAAGGCAACGGCGCGAATCGGTCAACGGGCTATCGCCCTCCAGTGCCGAGAAAAAGGGAGAAAAATCCGATGCAAAGCCCAGGCGGAGCAATCGAACGACCTCACGCCGGCACACTTCGCCCAACCGCTACAGGCGGAAGAGACACACCAGGTCCGAAGGCGATAGGATAAGGTTGTTCGTCCTGTCCAGCTTTTGGGGTTCCCCATGCACCAAGCAATTCCTGCTTCCGTGATTCTGATTTTTTCCATTGCGCTGTCCGCCGGCGCTCGTACGACCGTCCCCGTCGTCGAGGACGTTCGATGGGGGCCGTTCCGCGATCATTGCCGTCAGTTGCTCAAGGCGCTGGAGGATGCCCCGGCGCCCTTGCCGGCGGAGACCGTGCGGGCGGTGAGGGCGCTCCTCGTCGATAAGCCGGACGATCCCGATGCGGCGGTGCGAGCCGTGCAGAAACTCCTCGATCCGCACTGTTTGCTCGTGGTCAGCATCAACCCGGAGAGCCGGGTCAAGGCAACGCGGGGTCCGGCGGTCATCGAATTGCACCGGGACCGACCGACGGTGGTGC
This sequence comes from uncultured Planctomycetota bacterium, assembly GCA_963849325.1. GTDB lineage: Bacteria > Planctomycetota > Planctomycetia > Gemmatales > Gemmataceae > JAJPHU01. Next base: position 7,713 of record CAWKHF010000003.1, read on the forward strand.
TCCTCAAAGTTCACAACGACGGCGGTGTCACGCATCGGCTCCGCCTGAGCGGCCCGGAGATTGCCCGCGCCGGCGAGCGCGGCGGAGGCCGCTGGCTACAAGCCACCCTGGTCGCGGAAGCTCCGTTTGGCCCCAGGCTGAGCGGAGGACGGCTGGAGTATCGTTTGCTCCGCCTGACGCCGCGCCAGTCCGGTAAGCGCGAGGCTACCTTTCAGTTCGACGTCGGCCAGGGCACGCAGGATCTCGGCTTCCGCGCCGAAGTGCCCATCTTGTTTTCGATCCGTCAATCCGCTCGTCCGCGCCCTTAGCAAGGGGTGCGCCCTTGCTGGCGCTATGGGCTGGAAGCGGTATAATCCCAAGTAGACGATAGTGCTTCCATCAAGTCCTGTTGTGGGAGAGATGTCGTGTTCCTCGTTAAAGATCAACGGCATGGTGCGACCTACCTCGTATTCACCGCGGCAGATCCCCGGAAGGATGGGTACAGGGGGGAAGTTATGGAAGGCGTCAGCCTGGATTACGACATGGAAGCGGTCTACAGCTGGTCCGATGGTCATGCTCGCCCCGAAGCCTGTGTGGGGCAATCCTCAGAGAATCCGAAGCATTACAAGGTGTTCAAGTATCGAAGCGAATTGCAATCGGCTGGGTATCAGCCGATTCCGGGCACCCCCTTGGTATACGGATCCTCGGCGCACTACGACAAATTACGTCTGGTCCCTCCGGACCCCATTCAGACGGGCGACGAGGACTGGTACGAGTACCTGGACAAACTCGATGAAGACTCCCGTCGCCGACGTCAGCAGTCGCAAACGTCGGCTTCGCCAGCAGGCAACAGTCGAGACGAAGTGGCAGCCTGGATAGCGAAAAAGCACTTCCTCGCGGATAGTGGTATTCGAGAAGTCTGGTATTTACCGCTGGGGGCGCCTCCCGACGAAATTCGATTCTTGGAGTTAAATGATCGTTTCGCCAGCGCTGAGTCTCAGCCGGAGGCGATCGACTTTGGTTTGGACATTGAAGGCGCGCGTTTCCGCCTGCTCGTCGCGGACATCACCAGCGAACAGCTGGACCGGATCAAGCAGGATCCTTCTCGACTCCCACCGGGGTGGACCCTCGACGGCAATCGGATCTGGAGACGGGGAGCATGACCGAGTATCAACGGTTGTTCCTCGTTCAGGCCCGCACGGACTTTGTGGTCTTTGAGTTGTTTCGGAGGAACGCCGAATTGCCGCCCTGCCACGCACTCCACTATCTGCAGATGGCCACGGAGATGCTCGGAAAAGCTCATGCCTGGAAACACGGTCCTCGCGCGAATACGCATCGCGCCTTCGTTGGTTTTCTCCGAAGCCTCTCCACCAATCGGCAGGCCCAAGGGCATTTGGGCTTCGGAGGGCGGAATGAAAATTGGGAGCACTTGATCCGCAAAAGCGTGCCGCTGGCGGAGCGCATCGAAGACCTGGCGCCCGCCCTTTCACCCGACGCGCCCAACCCCGAGTATCCCTGGCCTCGTCACGCCCCGCGGACGGCGCCAGTGGAGCACACCTTTGAGATATGGCAGGAGTTACAGGAAACCGCCGCGGGCCGCCAGTTCCTTCACCTGACCAGCCGTCTCGTTGCGATAGCCCATGCTTACCTGTAAAGGGACGAAATAGCAATCGGAGTAACAACTTCCGGGCAATAGCAGCAAGCGTCGGCCGGCGCGGTACAATGAACCGCATGGTCCGGAAGAGGAAATCGCCCACCGAGCCGACGGTCACTTTCTGGGGCGCCGCCGCGGCGTCACCGGCTCGATGCACCAGGTCGAGGCGTGCGGGCAGTCGCTGCTCCTGGACTGCGGTCTGTTCCAGGGCCGCCGGGTCGAGAGCCGGCTCCGCAACCATCAATTCCCCTTCCGCCCCAGGGACATCGACGCGGTCCTCCTCAGCCACGCCCACATCGACCACTGCGGCAACCTGCCCAACCTCGTCCGCCAGGGCTTCGCCGGGCCGATCTACTGCACGCCCGCCACCCGCGCCCTCGCCGCTGTCATGCTCGGCGACGCCGCCAAGATCCAGGAAGAGGACGCCGCCTACCTCAACCGCAAGCGCGTCCGCGGCGAGCCGCAAGTCGAGCCGCTCTACGATGGCCGGGACGTTTACCGGACCCTGCTGCGGTTACAGGCCGTGCCCTACGACACGCCGTTCGACGTCGGCGCCGGGCCTGGAGGCGACGTTCGTGGACGCGGGCCACCTGCTCGGCTCGGCGATGGTCCGTCTGCGAGCGGACCTGCCCGGCGGCGAGCGCAGCCTGACGTTCACCGGCGACCTCGGCCGGCCCGGCCTGCCGATCCTGCGCGACCCCGGCCCCGGTCCCGCCGGCCGACCTGCTCATCAGCGAAAGCACCTACGGCGGCCACACGCACGAGCCGGTCGGAGGAGACGGCGGAGCGGCTGGGCGAGGTGGTGCGGCACACCGCCGAACGCGGCGGCAAGCTCATCATCCCGGCCTTCAGCGTCGGCCGCACGCAGACGATCGTCTACTTCCTGCACCAGCTCATGAGCGCCGGCCGGCTGCCGGACCTGCCCATCTACGTCGATAGCCCGATGGCCGTGCGGGCGACCGAGGTGTTCCGCGCTCACCCGGAATGCTTCGATGGCGAGACGCTGCGGCTGCTGCGCGAGCAGCCCGACCTGTTCGGCGAGCGGCGAGTGCACTACGTCGAGAAGGTCCACGAGAGCATCGCCCTCAACGGCCGCCGCGAGCCGTGCGTCATCATCTCGGCCAGCGGCATGTGCGAGGCCGGCCGCATCCTGCACCACCTCAAGCACAACATCGAGGACCCGCGCAGCACGATCCTGATCGCCGGCTACCAGGCGCCCGACACGCTGGGCCGGCGACTGGTGGAGCGCCGGCCGGAGGTGCGCATCCTGGGCCGAACTTGCGCGGTCAAGGCCGAGGTGGTGGTGCTCAACGGCCTGTCCAGCCACGCCGACCACGACGGCCTGCTGCGAAGCCTGGGTCCGCTGGCCGGCACGACCCGGCGGGTGCGGCTGGTCCACGGCGAGCCGGAACGAGCGGCGGCGCTGGCCGACGCCCTGCGGATGGCCGGCTTCGCGGACGTGGCGGTTCCCCAGCGTGGCGAGAGTGTCCAGCTGTAGCGTGTTGGCCTGGGCCGGAAGCGGCGATCCTGGCGTCAGAAAAGGTATCAGGAACGAATGGCATGGACTTTAGCTGTAAGTTCTTCGCAGTGCGGGAGTTAAAAAGATGTCCTGCCTTGCTAGAGTGAGGAAGATCACGAACCCTCACCACAAGGAGGCCATCCGGGGGCTCATGCTACCCCCGCACGCCGCTCCGGCCCAGTCGGACAACTCCGCCGCAAGATCGCCCACGCTCCCGCTCTGCCCTTCCGCGAACTGCTCTCGCCGAGCAGGCCATCCGCGACCAAGCCGTCTCCTTCCGTAGCGGCAGCGTCTGGTGGGAGCTGTAATTCCTGGTGGAAGAGTGAGAACCCCCGCCGGGTGGTGCCGGAAGAGAGGTTTGTTCTACCAGCCAACAAGTACAGGTTGGCCTGCGTGAGGGTGCGCACCGTTGGTGGTCGTAGGGATGCGACTACGCCCGTGAATCGCTACCGAGACAGTTGGCCCGGCTCAACCAGCCAGACCTCGAATCCGCGTGACTCCAGCATCTCGAAGAGCAGGATCCAGTAGATGCCGATCGATTCCATGGCCACGGTCTTGATACCGCACCGGGACTGTAGTAGCATCCTTTACACCTCTTCGTTGGCGGCCGGTGTCGAAAACTCCTGTGCCGGGGCTGAATCGGTTGGCGCAACCGTGTGCATCCTCGGGCCGAGGACGCACGCCCTTGCGAGTCCTCGGCGAAACAGGCGCGGCCCCGCCGCTCGAACCCGGTTGCGGGAAGGAGCGCGGCGGTGCAGCGAGAACCGCTCCAGGTCCTGGTCTTCGAGGTCGGCGGCCAGCGCTACGGCCTGCCCGTCGACGACGTTCAGGAATTGCTGCGCACCGTGAGCATCGTCCCCCTGCCACGAGCGCCGGCCATCGTCGAAGGCATCATCAACCTTCGCGGCCGAATCATCCCGGTCCTCGACGTCCGCGGCCGATTCCGGCTGCCGGCCCGGTCCTTGGAACCCAGCGATCATTTCATCGTGGCCCGCGCCGGCGAGCGCGTGGTGGCCCTGCGCGTGGACCGCGCCGTGGACTTGGTGCGACTGGAGGCAGCGGACATCGAGGAGGCCGGCAGCGTGGTGCCCGGCGTGGAGTACGTCGCCTGGGTGGCTCGGCGGCCGCACGACCTGGTGCTCATCCACGACCTGCGGACCTTCCTGACGCGCGAGGAGTCGGCCGCCCTCGATGAGGCAGCCGCGCCGGCAGAGGCCGAGGCGGGAGGACGGCCATGACGTGGACACACTCGACCTATGAAGCCGTCGCGCAGTTCGTCGCCGCGCACACCGGACTGCAATTCCCGGCCAACCGCCACGAGCACACCGAGACGGCCATCCGCCGAGCGATGGAGCGGAGCCGAAGCCGGTCGGCCGAGCACTACCTCGACGTGCTGAAAACCGACGCCGTCGCCCTGGACAACTTGGTCTGCGAACTGACCGTGGGCGAGACCTATTTCTTCCGCGAACCGGAGCAGTTCGAGTTCCTCCGCCGCGAAGTGCTGCCGGAGCTGCGACAGCGCCGGCCGCCGAGCCACGTGTTCCGCGTGTGGAGCGCCGGTTGCGCCACGGGGGAGGAGGCGTACTCGCTGGCCATCCTCTTCGAGCAGGAGGGACTGGGCGAACGAGTGCGAGTGCTGGCCACCGACATCTCGCGGGCCGCGCTGGCGCGGGCGCACCAGGCCGTGTACAACGACTGGTCGCTGCGCGGCCAGGGAGCGTCCGCGGCCGGTTCGTACCTGGCTCGACGGGGAAAGAACCATGTCCTCGATGAGAAGGTCCGGCGCCGCGTCACGCTGGAATACCTCAATCTCGCCCAGGACGTTTATCCCTCCTTTGCCAGCGACACCCGTGGCATGGACCTCATCCTGTGCCGCAACGTCCTGATCTACCTCGACCCGCAAACGGTGCAGCGCGTGGCCGGGCGCCTGCTCCAGTCGCTGGCCCCTGGCGGCTGGCTGCTCACGGCGTCGTCGGACCCGCCCCTCCAGGACTTAGATCCCTTCGCAATCGTGATCCGAGACGTCGGCGTGTTCTATCGACGACCCCTGGAATCGGGTGTCGTTGGGGTGGAGGGTGGAGGGTGGAGGGTGGAGGGAGAGGACAAGGGGACAACCGGACGGTCTTCCCTCCACCCTCCACCCGAAGAGGATGCCGCCGAGTGCGTGCGGAAGCTGGCCGGCGATAAGGTGGCTGAGGCCGAGCGCGACCTGTGCCGCCGCCGTGGCACGTCAGCCGCTGGCCACCGAGCTGCGCTACCTGCACGCCGTGCTCCTGATGGACCTCGGCCGGGACGATGAGGCCATCCAGGCGCTGCGGCGAGTGATCTACCTCGATCGTTCCTTGGCCGTCGCCCACTTCACGCTCGGCGCGCTGCTGGGGCGGCGCGGCGACCGGACCGGGGCACGCGCCGCCTATCGCAACGTCGTCGCCCTCTGCGTTGGTCGGCCGGCCGACGAGATCGTTCCGCTCGCCGACGGCGAGTGCGCCGGCCGTCTGGGCCGGGCGGCCCGGTTCCAACTCGACTTGCTCAACGCCGGTGGGGAGGCGAAGCCATGAAGCGGACAACGGATCGAACCAAGTCGCTGGATTGGCAGCAAGTCCGGCAGCGCCTGGCACGGGCCGTCGCCGCGGAAGATGGGTCGCGGCTGACGCCGGAACGAGCGCGGGCGGTGCTGGAGGAACGCGCCCGTCTGCTGGCGCGCGTGCCGGCGCCGGCGGCGCGCGCCGCCGAGGTCGTCGAGGTCGTGACCTTCGGCGTGGCCGGCGAACGCTACGCCGTCGCCGCCCGCTACGTCCGCGAAGTCGTTCGCCTCACCGAGCCGACGCGGCTGCCGGGAACGCTGGACTACGTCGCCGGCATCGTCAACCTGCGCGGCGAGATCGTCGCCGTCTTCGATCCGCGGCCCTTCTTCGGTCTGACCAGCGGAGGAGAAGCGAAGCCGTCGCGCATCCTGGTCCTCGGCGGCGATCGCGTCGAGTTCGGTCTGCTGACCGACGCCGTCCACGAGGTGCTGCCGCTGCGCATGGAGGACATTTGGCCTCCGTCCGACACCGTCGCGGGGCCGGGCCGCGAGTATCTGCTCGGCGTGACGGCCGACGCCCTCGTTGTACTCGACGGCGCGAAGCTGCTTCAGGATCGACGACTTTTCATCGACGTGGGCGAGGAATCGGCGCCGACATCCTCAGGAGTCAAGCCATGACCATAGGCAAGAAGATCGCGGCCGGCTTCGGTCTGGCGCTGTCCGCGCTCGTCCTCATCGGCGGCGTCTCGTACTGGAGCACGAACCGACTCATCGACAATAACGAGTGGGTCGAGCACACCCACAAGGTCTTGATCAGTCTCGAAACGCTGTTTTCCCTACTGAAGAGCGCGGAGAGCGCCCAGCGCGGTTTCATCCTGACGGGCAAGGAACTCTACTTGCAGAGATACAACAACGCTCGCGTACGCATCGACGAGCGCCTCGCCGAGCTGCGGACGTTGACGGGGGACAACGGCGAGCAGCTACACGCCCTCGACGAACTCAAGCCCCTGGTGGGCAAGCGGCTCGACGTGGCGGATCAGACCATTCAGCTGCGCAAGAAGGACGAAAAGGAGGGGCAAGGGACCGGCTTCCGGGAGTCGGTCAAGTTGGTTGACGAGGGGGAGGGCAAGGGCCTCATGGACAAGATCGTCGAGGTCATCGAGCGAATGAAGTCGGAGGAGCGGAGGTTGCTGGGCGAGCGGAGCGCCAGGGCGGAATCGAGCGGCCGCGCCAGCCTGTACACCACCGCCCTGGGCACGCCACTGACGCTCCTGGTCGTATGCGTGGGCGGCTTCTTCATCGCCCGCTCCATCATCAACCCGCTCCGCGAGGCCATCGTTCGCTTGACCTCGACCAGCGCCGAACTCCTGGCGGGCACATCGCAGCAGGCCGCCGGCGCTCAGGAGCAGGCGGCGGCGGTGTCGCAGACAGTGGCCACCGTGACCGAGGTGGCGCAGACGTCCGAGCAGGCCGCCCAGCGCGCCAAGGGCGTCGGCGACGCCGTCCAGCGCACCGTCGAGGTCGGCCGGGCCGGGCGCCAGGCCGTCGAGGAGTCCATCGCCGCCCTGGGCCGACTCCAGGAACAGGTCGAGGGGACGGCGGAGAGCATCCTGGCGTTGGCCGAGCAGGCGCAGGCCATCGGCGACATCATCGCCACCGTCAACGACATCGCCGAGCAAACCAACCTGCTGGCCCTCAACGCCGCCATCGAGGCGTCGCGGGCCGGCGAGTACGGTCGCGGCTTCGCCGTCGTCGCCGGCGAGGTCAAGACCCTGGCCGACCAGTCCAAGAAGGCCACTATTCAGGTCCGGCAAATACTCGGCGAAATCCAGAAGGCGACCAACAAGACCGTCCTGTCCACCGAGGAGGTCACCCGCGGCGTGGCCTCGGCGATCAAGCTGGGGACCCAGGCGGGCGAGACGATTGCGGCCTTGGCGGACACCTTGGCGGAGACGGCGCGGGCGGCGACGCAGATCGTGGCCTCGGCCGGCCAGCAGGCCACCGGCATGGCCCAGATCCACCAGGCCATGAAGAACATCGACCAGGTGGCCAAGCAGAACTTGGCGGCCATGCGCCAGGCCGAGCAGGCCGCCCAGAACCTCAACGAACTCGGCACCCGTCTCGCCGCGCTCAGCGCGGCGTGAGACGGCCCAAGGAATTGATGATCGATGACAGCTCCAAGGAGCGATGATGGACAGGGACCAGCTTGTCAAGCGTTTGATGGCCACCTTCCTCGAAGAGCTGCAGGAGCAGGTGCAGGCGCTCAACCGCGATCTGCTGGCGCTGAAGAAGGAGCCGGAAGGGGCCGAGCGGACGGATCGGCTCAAGCAGTTATTCCGAACCGCCCACAGTCTCAAGGGGGCGGCGCGTTCGGTCAACGTGCGCCCCATCGAGGACGCCTGCCATCACTTGGAAGAAATCCTCACCGGCGTGCGCGACGGCTCCCGCCCGGCCGGCGACGAGTTCTTCGCGCTGTTGCTGGAGTCGGCCGACGCCATCGAGGAGGCCGGCCAGCGTTTGCAGGAAGAGCAGGACCTCGCCGGCTCGCCGCTGGCGGCGCTGCTGCCCCGGCTGACGGCGGCGACAACGGGTGGAGGGTGGAGGGTGGAGGGTGGAGGGAAAGGACAAGAAGATAAGGCGAGACAAGGAAACAAGGAGACAAGGAGACAAGAAGACTCTTCCCCCTCCACCCTCCACCCTCCACCCTCCACCCTCCACCCTCCACCCTCCCCGGTCGGCGGATCGGCCACGCTGCGCATCGCCGCCGAGAAGATGGATACCCTTCTGGCCCGCAGCGGCGAACTGCTCGTGGCCCGGCGGCGCGTTCCGCTGCGCGCCGAGGAGTTGGCCACACTACGCGACGCCGTCGGTCGCTGGCGGGCCGAATGGCAGACTGTGGAAAAGCCCCTGGCGAAGATGTTCCGTGAAGAGGAGGACGGCAACATCCCCGTGCGGACGCAGCCGCGCCGGCTGTCGCTGGCCTTGCGCGGCGTGGGCGACCGCCTGCGTCAACTGGAGAAGGACCTCGAGCACCTGTCCGCCGCCTTGACCAGCGATGGCCGGCTGCTCGATCAGCTGGCCGGGGCGCTGGACGAGGACGTCCGCCGCGTCCGCATGCTCCCCTTCGCCGAGGCGTGCCAGGGACTGGAGCGCATCGTGCATGACCTGGCGCAGGCGGGCGGCAAGGAGGTCGAGTTGGTAATCGAGGGCGGTGACGTCGAACTGGACCGATCGGTGCTGGAAGGACTGAGGGACCCGCTGCGCCACCTAGTCCGCAACGCCCTCGACCACGGCGTGGAGCCGGCCGCGGAGCGGCGGGCGGCCGGCAAACCGCTCGCAGGCGCGCTCACCATCGCCGCCGTGCTCCGCGGCGCCCAGGTCGAGGTGGTCGTGGCCGACGATGGCCGCGGCATCGACTTGCAGGCACTTCGCCGGCGCGTTCGCGAGGACAAGCTGCCGGAGCCGGCCGACGACCGCGACTTGGCTCGCCTCGTCTTCCTGTCCGGGCTGTCCACCTCGCGGCGCATCACCGACGTGTCCGGTCGCGGCGTCGGCCTGGACGTGGTCAAGAGCCGGGTCGAGGCGCTGCACGGCACGGTCGATCTGGCGTTCGCGCCCGGCGGCGGCACGCGCTTCACCCTGGCCGTGCCGCTGACGCTGACGACGCTGCGGGCGCTGCTGGTCGTCGCCGGCGGACAGACCTTCGCCTTCGTCGGCACCAACGTGCAAAAGCTGCTGCGCGTCGCCCCGCACGAGTTCCGCTCCGTGGGGGGCGCGAGATGCTGTCGCTGGGCGGGGCGCCGTTGCCGGTGGCGTCGCTGGCGGAGACGCTCGGCCGGGCCGCGACGGAGGCGCCAGCCGGGCGGACGAAACTGCCGGTCCTCATCGTGGCGGCGGGCGGCGCAGCAGATGGCCTTCACGGTGGACGAACTGCTGTCGGAGCAGGAAGTCGTGGTCAAGAGCCTGGGGCCGCGTATCCGCCGGGTAGCCCACGTGGCTGGGGCCACGCTCCTGCCCTCGGGCCGGATCGCGCTGGTGCTCAACGCGGCCAACCTCGTCCGCACGGCGCTGGCGCGCCTGCGTGCGTCTGGCCGCCGACCGTCCGTCGCCCTCGCCGCGCCGGCGCCGCCGACCAAGAAACGTCTGTTGCTGGCCGAGGATTCCCTGACCACGCGCACGCTGGAGAAGACCATCCTGGAGGCGGCCGGCTACGAGGTGACGGCCGCCGCGGACGGCGCCGACGCCTGGCAGCTGCTCCAGGAACGCGGCGCCGACCTCGTCGTCAGCGACGTCGAGATGCCGCGCATGGACGGCTTCGCGCTGACCGAGGCCGTGCGTGCCTCGCCGCGCTTCCGCGAACTGCCGGTGGTGCTCGTCACCGCCCGCGAGAGCGAGCCGGACAAGGCTCGCGGCATCGAAGTCGGCGCCAACGCCTACCTGGTCAAGAGCGCCTTCGACCAGAGAGGCCTGCTGGAGACCATCGCCCAACTGTTGTAAATCCGAAATCCGAAATCCGAAGGAAATCCCAAACAGGAAATCCAAAATCGAAAACTGGAGGTCGGACGGTTTTGATTTTTGTTCTTGTGATTTCGGATTTCTTTCGGATTTCGGATTTCGGATTTCGGATTTCGGAGCGCAGCGACATGATTCGAGTGCTCATTGCGGAAGACTCGCTGACCACGCGGGCGCTGTTGCTGGAGATCCTGTCCAGCGACCCAGAGATTCGCGTCGTCGGCCAGGCCAAGGACGGCGTCGAGGCCGTGGCCCTGACGCAGAGCCTGCGGCCGGACCTGGTGACCATGGACATCCACATGCCGCAGATGGACGGCCTGAAGGCGACCAAGGAGATCATGATTACGGCGCCGACGCCCATCGTCATCATCACCGGCAGCAGCGGCGCCGCCGGCGTCGAAGGCTCCATGCACGCCCTGCGCGCCGGTGCCCTCGACGTGCTCCTCAAGCCGCCGGGCCCGGCGCGGCCGCCTTCGAGGAATCGGCCCGCCAACTGGTCGCCACGGTCAAGGCCATGTCCCACGTGAAAGTCGTGCGTCACTGGCGCGTCCGAGTTCACGTCCCACTCCGGCGCACGGCCGCGCCCCCGGGGCACGCAGCCGGTCGTCGCCATCGCCGCCTCGACGGGCGGGCCGGTGGCGCTGCAGCGCCTGTTCGAGCGAACTGCCCGGCCATTTCGCCGCCCCCATCCTGGTGGTCCAGCACATCAGTCCCGGCTTCATCGCCGGACTCGTCGCCTGGCTGAACACGGTCTGCGATTTGCACGTCAAAGTGGCGGAATCCGGCGAATCCCTCCAGCCGCATACCGTCTACCTGGCGCCCGATGATCGCCACCTCGGCGTCAGCCGTCAGGCGACGGTGATGCTGTCCGAGGCGTCGCCGATCGGCGGCTTCCGACCGTCGGGCACCTTTCTGTTCGAGTCGGTGGCCCGCGTCTTCGGACCCGCGGCGGTCGGCGTCATCCTGACCGGCATGGGCGAGGACGGCGTGGCGGGACTGCGGGCGCTGCGGCAGGCCGGCGGCCGCGTCCTTGCCCAGGACGAAAAGAGCAGTGTGGTCTTCGGCATGCCGGGCGCCGCCGTCGCCTCCGGACTCGCCGACCACGTCCTGCCCCTCGACGCCGTGGCGGCCCGATTGGTGGAGATGATCGAATAAGACGGAGGGGATGGAGGATGGCATTGCCATCCTCCATCATCCATCCGAGTCGTTGGAGGAAGCGAAATGCCCCGCGTACTCGTGATCGAGGACAGCCCGACCCAGGCGCGGCAACTGGCGTTCATCCTGGAGGACGCTGGTCTGGACGTCGAAATCGCCCCGGACGCCGAGAGTGGCTTCGCGCGCCTGGGCGGCGGCGGCTTCGACCTGGTGCTCAGCGACCTGCTGCTGCCCGGCGACAGCGGCTTCGACCTGTGCCGGCGCATCAAGGCCGATCCGCGGCACCGCCGCCTGCCCGTGGTGGTGCTCACCGCCCAGGCCGATCCCGTCAACGTGCTGCGCGGGCTGGAGTCGGGGGCCGACGCCTTCCTGAGCAAGGAACGCGAGCCGGACGACATCGTTCGCTGCCTGCGTCGGGCCTTGGCCGGAGGGGCCTATCCGGCGGCCGGTGACGGCACCCGCGCCCGCGTCACCTTCCTCGACCAGCAGTTTGAACTCGCCGCCGGACGCGAGCATCTCCTCGACGTCCTCCTTTCCGCCTTTGAAGATGTCGTTCATCTGAATCAGAGCTACAAGGAAGAGATCGTCCAGCGTCGCCGCGTCGAGTTCGAGTTGCAGAAGGCGCGCGAGACCGCCGACGCCGCCAATCGGGCCAAGAGCGATTTTTTGGCCAACATGAGCCATGAGATCCGCACGCCCATGAACGCCGTCATCGGCATGACCGAGCTGGTGCTGGACACCGAGTTGACCGCCGAGCAGTCCGAATACCTGGAGATGGTGCATAAGTCGGCCGACGCGCTGTTGGCGCTGATTAACGACATCCTCGACTTCTCCAAGATCGAGGCCGGCAAGCTCGAGTTGGACGTCGCCGACTTCAGCCTGCGCGACAGCCTCGGCGACGCCCTGAACACGTTGGCTGTGCGGGCGACGCAGAAGGGACTGGAGTTGGCCTGCCACATCGCCCCCGACGTACCGGACGCCCTGCGCGGCGACCCCGGCCGACTGCGACAAATCATCGTCAACCTGGTCGGCAACGCCATCAAGTTCACCGCGCGCGGCGAGGTGGTGGTAGTCGTGAAGTCGGAAGAAGGGTCTCACGCAAAGGCGCAAATAGGCAAAGAAGAGCAAGGAGAAGAAAGGAAGGAGAGCGAGCCTGGCCTCTCTGTCTGCTCTTTGCGCCTTTGCGCCTTTGCGTGAGGTCCTTTTGCATTTCGAAGTCCGCGACACGGGCATCGGCATTCCGGCCGACAAGCAAGGGCTGATTTTCGACGCCTTCGCCCAGGCCGACAGTTCCACGACGCGCAAGTACGGCGGCACCGGGTTAGGCTTGGCGATCTGCTCGCGCCTGGTGGAGCGCATGGGCGGCCGCATCTGGGTCGAGAGCGAGGTCGGCCGGGGCAGCACGTTCCACTTCACCGCCCGTTTCGACGTGCGACCGGAAGCGGCGGTCAAGCCGGCGGCGGTGGAGCCGGCGCAGGTCCGCGGTCTGCGTGTGCTGGTGGTGGACGACAACGCCACCAACCGCCGTATCCTCGAAGAGGTCCTGCTGCAATGGCAGATGCGGCCGACCGTGGTAGACGGCGGGGCGGCGGCGCTGGAGGCGTTGGAACGTGGCCGGCAGGCCGGCGAACCGTTCGCCCTGGTGCTGCTGGACGCGAACATGCCGGAGATGGATGGCTTCGCCGTGGCCGAGAGGCTGCGGCAGCAACCGGAAGCGACCGGCGCTGCCGTCATGATGCTGACCTCCGGCGGGCAGGCCGGCGACATAGCCCACTGTCGTCAGCTGGGCGTGGCCGCCTACCTGACCAAGCCGGTTCGCCAGGCCGAGCTGTGGAAGGCCATCCTGACGGCCCTGGGGGCCACGGCCGCGCCGCGCGGCCCCCTACCACGTCCTTCCATGCCGAAACGTCCCGACGACAGCCGACGCCTGCGTATCCTCCTGGCCGAGGACAACGCCGTCAATCAGAAATTGGCGGTGCGTCTGCTGGAGAAACAGGGGCACAGCGTCGCGGTGGCCGACAACGGCAAGGAGGCGCTGGCCGCTCTGGAGAAGGAAGCCTTCGATCTGGTGCTGATGGACGGGCAGATGCCGGAGATGGACGGCTTCGAGGCGGCCGCCGCCATCCGCAAACGGGAGACGAACTCCGGCCGACACGTTCCCATCGTCGCCATGACGGCCTACGCCATGAAGGGCGACCGCGAACGCTGCCTGGAAGCCGGCATGGACGACTACCTCTCCAAGCCGTTCCGCGCCTCGGACCTCGCCGCCGTCATCGAGCGCCTCGCCCTGCCCTCCACGGCGGCGCCGCCGCCGCCGCCGCCGCCGGACGATGAGATCCTCGACTGGAAGGAGGCGCTGGCGCAGGTGGACGGCAGTGCGGAGCTGTTGCGCGACCTGGCGGAGTTGTTCCTCGCCGAGTATACGGAGTGGATGAATCAGCTCGGCGAGGCGATCACCCGCGCGGACGTCGCCCAAGTCAAGCGCCTGTCTCACACGCTCAAGGGTTCGCTGGGCATGTTCGGAGCCAAGGCGGCCTTCGACACCGCCCGCGAGTTGGAGGCGATGGCCCGCAGCGGCGATCTGACCGGCTCCGCTTCCACCTATGCCGTCCTGCAAACGGCCCTCCAGCGCGTCCAGCCCGTCCTCGCTCGTTTCGTGGCCTCGGAGGCAATGGCGGCTGATTCCGGTGGTTTACTTCAACGCGACGACGGCGCCGACGGCAGCATGGGTTGCCCAGCAATTGCGTGAGGCGTTTCCCTTCGACACGGTGCCGCTTTACCGGATCCGCGACCGAGATGGTTGTTAGGACGCTGAGGTACGTCGCTGTCTGGCATCGGTTTTAATTAGCGTCATTTGCGGCAGATTTTATCCTTTTATCTTACCTCTTATCATGAGTCGAGGCCACATGTTGGGTCACATGGATTAATTGGGGAGACAATGGGGTCGTTGCCGCTCCCCGGACGTTCTCCCGAAACGGTATTACTGTCCGAGCTTGTCAGGAGGCTATTTGGGGAGGGACAGGTGCGGAGGCGACGGCACTTTCCCTTGGTCAAGAAGCGCCTTCCACTTTTCGACGGCGGGCCGACGCTTCTCCGGCTCCCAGGTCGGATCGTAGGCGATTTTCCGTGCCTCCTCGGGCAGTTTGCCGCCAACGTCCAACTGGTCGAGGTGCCAGAACGCCAGGTCGCGCACCAGCAGGTTGTCGTCGTCCAGGCAGCCAATCAGCTCTTCGTAGGTTTCCTTCCGATCAATCGCTTCCGGCGTGAAGAAGTGCAGCAGACGAACGATGCGCTCCGCCTTGTCCCTGGAGTCGCCGCGGCGTTCGAGGACGCGGACGAGTTCACCGGCGTGTTGACCGCCGCGGCTCAACCACGACTGCAGGGCGAACAGAGTGACGCCGCGAACGTTGGCGTTTTGGCGGTCCTTCAAGAAACCCAGCAGCGGCTCCGTCTCGTCCAGGGCCGCCAGAAAGAATATCCCCACGTCCTGATTGTCGGCGTCCTTCACCTCCTCCACCTGGGTCTTGATCGTGGTCACGACCGGCGTCGCGGCGTTGGCCGGCGTGTTGGGTTTGCCGGCGTCGGCGTTCGATCCGCCCAGTCGCTCGCTCCAGTCGAGAAGGCTGCGCAAGGCTTTCTGGACTTCCGGCGCCTGGCGATCCGGCGCTTTCGCCCACCAGGCGGGCAACTCCGGCAGCGCGACGCGGTGCAGGACGGCGGGTTCCTGGCTCACCCAGCTCAGGCGCGATTGGTCGCTCAGGTCGAAGCTCTGGCGCGGCGTCTGGACCCGCACACGGCCTTTGGTGAACAGACCCAGGCAGGCGACCGGCTGTTGAGGAGTCGAGGGGGAGGGCGCGCCGCGGGGCAGGGTCCAAAGCTCCACGCCGACCTCGCTCTTGGCGTCGGGCAATTCCAGTTCCCAGGTCTCGCGGAGAAAGCGCAGACGGACGTGGACAGGCGCTGCGGACGCCTTGCGGTTGGCGATCAGGATGCGCCCTCGGTCGAGCGTGAAGTCCAGATCGACGCCGGACGTTGGGCTGTGCAGCATGGCCACGCTCTCCAGCACCGGCGGCGACGCCGAGAACTCGGGCAGGTTCCCCCACAGGGTCAGGTGGGCTCCGCCATCGAGGGCGAGGAGACTGCGATAGCCGGGCAGGCTTACCAGCGTGCAGGCCGTGGACACGCGCGCTTCCGGACGCAGGATTGCCCACGGATACGCTTCGCCCTGGCGCTGCAACAGCACGCTGACCCAGCGATCCAGCGCCACGTAGGAGCCGACCTCCTTCACCTCCTCACTCGGAGCGCCTTTGGGCGTATCCGGAGCGGGCACGATGACCGGGAGCGGGGCCGGCTTCGGGGGATTGACCGGCGGAGACAGCGGCGTGCTCGGCACGTCGGAGCCGGCCGTGCGAGCAACGGAAGGCTCGTCGCTTACGCTGCTGGCTCCCAGAGGCGATGGCGTCGGGGCGCGATCCTCCGGCGTCTTCGGTTTGCGAGGGAGGACGACCGCGACCACGACGACGACCGCGAGGGCGGCGGCCGCGAGGGCGACGATCCGTCCGTGTCCCGACAGCCGAGCGGTGTCAGCCGCGGGCCGCGCGGCGAGGTCGAGTTCGAGCACCGTCAGCGTGGCGCCGGTGTAGCCCATCTGGATGCGGTCGCCGACGCTCAGCGCCGCGGCGCCATCGAGCAGACAGCCGTTAAGCAGCGTGCCATTGCTGGAGCCGACATCGGCGAGCGTGGCGCCCTTCGCGGTCAAGTCGATGCGGGCGTGCCGGCGCGAGACCGCGTCGCCGAACGGACCCTGCAGGGAGAGTTCGCAGTCGGCATCGCGGCCGATGTGGATGACGGGTCCGGTGTGCTCAAACGTCCGGGAGCCGCCCGGCGCGGCGGCGATCGAGAGGCGGAGTTTCATTTTATTTCGTCCGAAAGATGAAGCGCTGTTCGCCCATGCGAAACTGGCACGCGCTCCCCAGCGGCATCGGTTCCACGATGCGCAGCCACAGGCCGTTGAGCGATTTATTGTTCTCGATGTGCCATTGTCCCTTGGCATCGCGGTACAAGCGGGCGTGTCGGGCGTTGACGAGGACGTCATCGGGCCGGGCGATCGGGCAGCTCTTGCCGTCGCGGCCCATCCAGTATTCGGGCAGAGTGAGGTTGATGCGGCGCAGCGGGCCGGCCGGCCCCATCTCCACCAGCGACGGCACCAGGGTGTGAACCGGGGCGCCGGACCAGGCCTGGGTCGTTTGCGCCGGTGTGCCGGGTGGGCTGTGAGCGGCGGCTGCGGCGGCGGCCTCGAAGCGATAGCGTCCCGCGCCGATCAGAAACTCGCTCTCGTGCCGCAGGAACGTGCTGCCGATGCGGACGAAAGTGCCGTTGGTGCTTTTCAAATCGATAAGAAACCAGCGGAAGCCGGCGGCGCCGCGCTGGCGAATCAGTTCCGCGTGCTGTCCCGAGATGGCCCCGTCCTGGGCGATGCGGACGTCGCCTTCGGTTCGGCCGATGACGGTGCGTTCGGCGCGAAGGCGTACCCATTCGCCGTCGGCCTTGCCGTCGTCGAGCACGCACAGCAGGGCGACCGGCGGACGCAGCACGGGCTGCTCCGGCTGCGCCTCGACCTCGACGGGCACAGCGATCGCCGCTCGGACTGGTCCCCCTGGCTGCGCCACTGGGGCGGGGACCGCCGCTCGAGCGCGGCGAGCCTGGAGCGCTTGCCGGATCTCCTCGTCCGACTCCAGGCGTGTGCCCTCAGGAGGCTCCGCGACCGGATGGCCGGGTGCCGGCCGGGCTTGCTTCGGCGTCATGGACCATTCCTCCGAGCGGGTGAGGGGGAGGCTATTTCTCCTGGAGTCGCGTGACCTCGTCGGCCAGGGCGCGGTGCAGGGCGATGTAGTAGCGCTCGCAGCCGACCGTCGCCGGCGCGAAGCGAATGCCTTCCTTCTTCATGTGCGCGACCAACTCGGCCACCGTGGCCCCGCGCAGCGGCTGGAGGTACATCGCCGCGTCGGGCTTCTCCAGCACGAAGATGGCGTCGCTCACGTGCTTGAGGAACCGCCGCGCCTCGATGTAGTGCCGCGTGTTCCAGGCCGGATCCTCGACGCCGCTGGCCACCTCGTTATCGACGTGCCGCTTGCACGCGGCCACGCACAGGCGCAGCTCGCGCAGCAGCTCCGGGTCGATCCGCGCGTTGCTCTGCGAGGAGAGCGCCTTCTCCTTGGCACGGGCGAGAAGCTCATCGATCCGCTCGCGCGTCGGCTGAAAATCGGAGCGCATCAAGAGCGGCGGCCAAAAAATGCGGTCGTCCTTGAGCAGTCCCATGTTACCGCGTCCGTCCACGGTGACGTGAATGTGGGCCAGCCACTCCGACTCCACCGTGATCGAGCCGGCGTTGGGCAGCGACGGTCGTTTGCGCAGCTCATCAAGGATACGGTTGTGCGGGATGGCGGCGAGGATTTCGGTCAGCGGCGGCAGCGTGCGGGCCCGCTCGACCTCGGCTCGATGGACGCGCTCGCGCTCGCGGTTGAGGGCGCCGGACTTGAAGTCGCGCTCCCACTCCCAATGTTCCAGTTGCAGGCGGCGCGTTTGCAGTTTGGAACGGCGCACCTGCTCGCGCACCAGGGCAGCCACTTGCGATTTGATGAGGAAGTCGCCCTGGGCGCGGATGACCGCGGCGGCGCCGCGCAGCGTCGAGGCGTAGGGGTTGTAGGTGTAGCCCCAGTACGTCGAAGGAGCGGCGCGGATGACGATTCGGTACGGATCGCCCGGGCGGAGGGATTGCGCGGCGGCGGAGGGAGCGAGCGTACCCAGGGCAGCCACGGAGACGGCCACCGCCGCGAATGTTCGAGCAATGAAATGTTCCACGTCGCGGACCTCCGAGGGTTTCGCTGGTGTGGTTTAGGGTTTTGCCGCCAGCAGTTCCTTGATCTCGATCTTGCGGAACTCGGCCACCGTCTGCGCGGTGTATTGTTGCAAGGCAATGTGGCCGCCGGGCAAGCGCTTCTTGACGGTGTAATCCGCCGTCGTCTTACCGTTCACCTTGATGACAATATGGTTCCCCTCCGCGATCACCTCCAACGTGAACCACTCGCCGGGCCTTCCGGACCATCCGCGGACGTTCACCAGAGACGCGCCGGTGCCCGTACAGAGACTCCCGGTTTGACCTGAGTCATTGGGCCTACTGTAGTAGATCGCCGCCTCGTGGCCGAAAAAAAAGTCTGGTGTCGTGGACCGGATCGAATCCCCCCGGAAATAAATGCCGCTATTGCCCTGGTGGTTGATCCGCGCCTCGACGCGCAGGTGGAAGTCGCCATAATCGCCGCGCTCCGTGTAGAGATAGCTGGTGGTCGGACCCGAGCCGACAAGGGCGCCGTTCTCGACGCGCCAGTTGTCCCGCTGCGCCGGATGCGTCTTCCAGCCGGTCAGGTCCTTGCCGTTGAACAGCGACACGAAACCTTTTTCCTCTGTCGCCACGTTGGCAGCCGGTGGCGTCTCGGGTCTTGGCAGCCGGCGGTGTCTCGGACTGGGCCGCCGGTGGTTCCTTGATCTCGAGCTGTTGCTCCCACTTCCCGCGATAATACTCCTTGAAAGGGCCGTTGCCGATTTTGACTTCGCAGGAGTTGTGGTAGAGACGCACCCCTACAGCGACAGACTTATTATTCTTCAGTTCTACATAATCGTTTGTACGATCGATTTCCACGAATAAGTATGTATCAGATCCTTTTTTTTCAATCCAATCCTTGCCATTATCCGTCGTGAAAGAACCTCGACTGTGTGTCCACCGGATCCGTTTGGGAGCAGCGGCTTTGCCCTCGTCTTTTGGGTTCCCAGGTTGCTCCTCTCGCTTGGCGGCTTCCTTCACCGGCTCCAGCCGCACTCGGATCGGCGACGACTTGCCCGACTTCAACTCGACGTCCCGGCTGACGACCTCGAAGCCGTCCTTGCGGACGCGCAGCTGGTGCGGGCGGCCCGGTTCCACCTTAATCTCGATAGGCTTGTTGTCGCCGGGCACCTGAATGCTGATCTTCTGGCCATCCACCGTCACCTCGGCGTCCGGCTGATCGATCTCCAGCACCACATACGCCTCGCCGTCCGCCGTCTTCACCTTGGTCTTGAAGGCAATCCCCGCCAATAGCCACGCTCCCAGCCCCAACGCCAGCACCGCCGCACCCACTCCCGCCAGCATCGGTCCACGACGATACCACGCCACCGGTGCCGGCTTCGTCGCCTTCTCCGCCGGCTTGGCCTGCTTCTTCACGGAGGTAACAGCTTCTCCCAGCCCCTCGAACGGCTGGGCCTCGGCGGCGGGTGACTTGCCCGGCACGTCACGCAGGATGGCCTAGATCTTGCTGGTGTCCGCCGCGATCACCGTTCCCGTCGCCGCCGCGCCCGATGCGGGCGGCGAAGCGACGGCCGCCGCTCGCTTCGTGCCCGGCTTGACGAACTCCGACAACGCCTGAGCCACCTCAATCGGCGTCTGAAAACGACGCGCCGGATCCTTGGCCAACATCCGCGCCACTACCGCCGACAATTCCAACGGCACGTCCGCACGCACCTCATGCACAGCCGGCGGCTCCTGCTCGATCTGCGCCAGGATCAGCTTGACGATGCTGTCCGCCTGAAACGGCGGACGACCCGTCAGCACAAAGAACAGCGTGCAGCCCAGACTGTAAATGTCGGCGCGCGTGTCGGCGCTGCGTGCATCGGTGGCCTGCTCCGGCGACACGTACTCCGGCGTGCCCATGAACGCATCCGCTTGCGTCAGACCGCATCCCTGCTTCCGTTCACTCCGCATCCGCGCCAAACCGAAATCCAGCACTTTGACCTGACCGCGGCCATTGACCATGAGGTTTTGCGGCTTGATGTCGCGATGCACCATGCCCTGCTCGAAAGCGTGTTGCAGTCCCAACGCCGCCTGGCGAACATAGTGACAGGCATAAGCGATCGGCTGTGGTCCCTTCGTCGCCACCAGTTCGGCCAGGCTGGTGCCCTCGACATACTCCATCACCAAGAGATGCATGTTGCCGACTTGCTCGGCGTCATAGGCGCGGACGATGTTGGGATGATCGAGCTTGGCGGCGGCTTTGACCTCGCCCTGGAATCGTGGCAGGGCGTCGGGGTGGGCCAGGACGCTGGGATTGATGACCTTGACGGCGACGGTTCGTCCCATGACGGTTTGTTCGGCCTGGTAGACGACACCCATGCCGCCACGGCCCAGCTCGCGCAGGAAGCGATATTTGCCGTAGTTAGCTAGGTCCGGCGGCAGATCTTGGAGTGGAAGGGAGGGCACGTCCGGCTTGGCGGCGCGAACCTTGCCGACAAAGGAGTCGGCGGGCAAGCCCTCGATGGTCTTGCGGCAGGCGGAACAGTTTTCTAGATGGCTGGCGACGGCGGCCGCGGCGGAGTCGGACAGCTTGCCCAGGTTGAAAGCGACCAACTCCTGCTCGGAGGGGTGGACGACGGCGTTCGGCATAGCGCACTCCTATCGGGGAGAACGAACGGGAAGCTCGCGGCCGAGACCTCCGAGGATTCGGGAGGTCGCATCATACGATCTAAGTAGTGCGTTAGCCGAAACAATCCTGTCAGAAAAATGGCGATTCAATCGACCAACCCCTTGGCCTCCTGGCGCAACGCCTTGAGGACGCGAGACTTGGCGAGCCAGACGGCCGCGACCGATAGACCCAATTCTTCCGCGACTCGCGACGACGGAACCTCATCGAAGACGACGCGGCGGAAGGCCGTCAGGGTGGAATCCTCGAACATCGGCTCAATCAACTCCAGCAACCGGCGCAGGACGTGCTGATCGTGTTCCTGGTCCCAAAGCAGGCTCAGTTCGCTGGAGGGGTCTTGCAGTCGCGCCAACGGACACTCCTCCAGGGGAGTGCCAGCGGCTCGGCTTCGACGCTGGAGCGATTGATGATGAGCGAGGGCGCGGTGAGCCGTGATGCTGCGCAGCCAACTGCGGAAGGAGCCGGTCCTCTGCCGTTGGAAGTTAGGCCGCTCACGGAGAAGGACGGGCATGACCTCCTGCACCACATCCTCGGCTTCATCGCGGAGGCTCGGCCAGCGAAACAGCCAGCGCCGGACGAGGGGCCGGTAAATGTCGTCCAGACACCGCCACGACGCTTCATCAGGCGCTGTGCGCAGTCTTTCCAACAGGCTAAGGGGCGTTTCCATGTAGACCTCGAGTTTTGAGTCTAATTCAAAACGCGACAACAGGGAATAGACGCTCCTGGAAATCGAGGATCGTCGCGGGATCACGGTTGACAGTCGAAGAGGGGCTGGTGGATGGCATCAGGGAGAAGGTGGTACGCGGCGCCGGGTAGTGTCCTAGGATTGCGTTGATCCGTCCCAGCCCGGTGCCGGGACGATCAACGCAATCCTAGGACACTACCCACACCCAAGAACTTCACCAAGGACAGCCTGGAGGTTATCCGCCCGTGCAAGACCTTGAAAACCATCGTCATCGGGTATCAAGGTTCTGACAGGCTCGCCGCGAAGGACTTCTGGAAGAAATTCGACGCGGGAGAGTTCAAGCCGTAGAGGGAATTAAATCTGTTGGAGCGTGCCCAGAATAGCAACCCTATCGACCTGGGAGGCGCACCGGAACGACCCCGATTGCAATGCCGTGGGCCGACTGATCGATGAGCCGATGACTGTCACCCCCTGTACTCCGGAGCGTTCGCGCGTCGGTCACCTCGACCGAATTGCCAATCGTTCGATGTCCACCGTCGCGCCCAAGTCTCAGCACCTCGGTGACCAGGTCAGGGTGCCATATTTCGGCGGTCAGGACGATCTTTGATATGCGACCCGGGTCACTCGCTCTTCTTCGGCGCATACCCTCGCCACACCCATTCAATGGCGTGAGGTAGGAATTGCGCCTGGGCATTGCCAATGCCGTGGCCAGCGTTTCGGCAGAAAAGATACTGGTACTCATAGCCCTTGTCCTTCAGCACCTTGGCCATGCGGTTGTTGGCCTCGACCCAGTCGTGCATCCCGTCGCGCATGACGTTGGGGTTCAAGAGATCTCGATCTCCCACGGAAATGAAAACGCGCAGGGGCTTCTTGGGACTATTCGGAATGATCGTTTCATGAAAATCCCAGGCGCCACCGGGCGTCTCGGGGTTGAAGGGCCATTGCTGGTTGACGAAGGTGCCTGAAGTGGTCAGCACGCGATGGTAGAGATTCGTGCGATACCAGGCCATGATGAGTGCGGCTGATCCACCGGAGCTGTTGCCCATGGCCGCGCGACCGTCCGGATCTTTGGTCAGCTTGACCTCACAGTTCTTCTCCACGCGCGGCAGGACCTCGGTTTCGATGTAATCCGCAAACATCCCGGACATCGTGTCATATTCCTTGCCGCGCTCATGACCCTGGGCATCGCCGCCGCCGTTGGCAACCATAATGGCGAGGATCGGCGGTATTCGCTTCTGAGCGATCAGGTTGTCGAGTATCCGCGGCAGTTGCCTATTCGGTTTGCCCGTGGGACCGTCGTGGCAGACCATGAACGGCGCTTGGCTGCCCGCCTTATACTGGGCCGGGATGTAAACGGTGATCTGACGTTTGTAGTCGATGTTGTGCGTTTCGACGATCAGGGTCTTGGGGTTCTTCGGATCCACCTTCCCGAAGACCTTTCGGGCAATCCCTGGGTTGAAGAGTTTGGTCTCCTTTGAATCGATGGTGAATTGCTTCACCTTTCCCTGTGGAACGCCTTCGACCGCCTTGCGTTCAGGGGCGGGTGTGTACTCGGGGCCGATCACGAAATTACCGTCCCCATCCAGCGGCGGATTCTCGCCGGCTTTCAGCACTTTGAAGGGTGGAAAACCGGGGTCATCAAACCTGCGCACCGGCGGTTGCGCAAGAGCTGTCTGCGTATACAACAACGTGAAGATCAGAAATATCGCCCATGGCTTGGACATGAGATTTCCTCGTAAGTTCTTGTGGATTCGGGACCAAGTCCCAGGCCGATGCTCTGCCTTCTGGATATCAGGATAGAGCGCCGAAGTGACGAAGACCATCTCGGTTGCACGCACCGGGCCGAAAGCCGAGCGCGGTTCCTTGACGCCGTCGCGTGCTCCGGTCACATCGACCGCGGGGTGTCGGGCCGGAGCTTGCAACGTTCAAAAACCAGCCTGGAATTGGACGGGCTGGGGACATGGTCCGTCCTTTCAAGCAGGTGAGCCCGCTGCCGAGGAGGAAGAATTTCATGCATCAGTTTCAGGTCAGAAACGCCGCCAGGTCCATTGGAGTCGGTCGCGCTCACGCTCCTCTCCCTTCCAGGGGCGGCGGCACAGGGCACTGGTCGAGCCATGACACCATCCGTCCGACCCGCCCCCGCTGCTCCTGCATCTGCCGCATGATCGCGGCCTGGTTAACGCGCATCTCTTCCCAGCACTTCGCGGCCACCTCCTCGAACTTGCGGGCGATGGCTTCGCGCTGCTCATGGCCCGATAAGCTCGCTCCACGGTCGAGCGCCGTTCGCGCCAGGAATCCGGCATTTTGCTGGCGGCATCTGGCCCGTCGTGGTAATCTCGTCCTCCGTCTGACGTTTTTCGGCCCGTTCATCGTTCGCCTCGCAGGAGTCGAACCGGAGGACGCCCATGTACCAGCAGTTCGGCGCACGCGAGGTCGGTGACACCAGGACCGCCCGATTTCGACTGTTTATCCCGGACAACGCTCTCGATCCCAGCCAGTACACGGCCGGCAAATCCCCCAACATCACCGCCGTCCACGTCGTAGGGGACTTCCAGAGCGCCCTCGGCAAGTCGGATTGGTCGGTGGACCCGCTGTTCGAGATGAAGAAGTCGAAGTTCACCGACCCCGAGGACGGGAAGACGAAGGGGTGGCTCTACGAACTGGTCACCGCGGCGCTACCCGTGGGCTTCTATCAGTACAAGTTCCACCTCACCTTCTCCACGAAGCCGCCCCGGACGGTGTGCGACCCATGCACGCGGTACGGCGGGGCTACCGACCAGAATTCGGCGTTCGTTATCGGCGGCCCGAAGATGGACGCGGTTCCGCTCGCCTCCCCCAAGCCGCTGGACCAGCTCGTCTTGTACGAGCTGATGATCGACGACTTCACCGCGACAATCCTCGGGAACAAGGCACGCCTCGCCGTCGTCCGGGACAAGCTCGACTACCTCGCCGGCCTGGGCGTCACCGCGATCCAGTTCATGCCCTGGACCCAGTGGACGGGAGAGAATTATGACTGGGGCTACACGCCCCAGGACTATTTCGGCGTAGCGCTCCGCTACACGCTGAACCCGGCCGACGAGACCGAGAAGCTGTTCCTGCTCAAGCAGGTCATCGCCGAATGTCACTCCAGGGGAATACACGTCTTCCTCGACGGAGTGTTCGACCACGTCACCGATACCGGGTCAGAAAACGGGTTTGGCTACTACTGGATCTGGGAAAATCCGGAAGATTCACCCTACATTGGCAACTTTGAACAACACCTTTTCGGCCTCGACCTCAATTTCGCGAATGGCTGCCTCGCCGATTTCATCTTCGACGTGTGCCGCTATTGGGTCGAAGAATTCGCCATTGATGGTATCCGTTTCGACGACACTTTGGGCTTCTATGCACCTGAAGATCCGGAAAAGCACGGGCTGGCGACCCTGGTTACTCGCCTCCAATCGTGGCTGGGGGAGAAGCATCTTGACAACTTCGCCCTCATCATCGAGCACTGGTGGGATTACCGTTCGATCGACGTGGTGAATAAGGTCGGCGTGACGAGCTGCTGGCTCGACCAGTTCCGCAGCCAGTCGCAGGGCTTCTTGCGGAATCGCCAGATCCAGCCGTCCATCATGCGGATGCTCGACTCGGCCCGGGATTTCGACAAGGGGCGGACCCCGGTCACCTACATCGAGAACCACGACCACGAGACGATTACCCTGAACGCCGGAAGCCGTGGCGAGTGGTGGCGGATGCAGCCCTACGCGATCGCACTGCTGACGGCTTCCGGCGCCCCGCAGATCCACGACGGGCAGGAGTTCGCCGAGATCTACCCGATGCCAGAGCAGGACGACAAGACCGCACCGGCGGATAGCACGGACCCGTGGCGGAAGCGGGTCGTGCCGAGGCCGCTGCACTGGTCCAACCAGACGGATGGCCCCGGAAGCGCGCTGGTGAGCCTGTACCGTAAGCTCATCGAGATCCGCCGCACGCACCCCGGCCTAACCTCGCCGGACTTTCACCCGCGGGGTTGGGACGAGTCGTGGACGAAGCGGGACCGTGACGGTTTCGGGATCGACGTCTGAACACCAGGTAGTCGTCTATCACCGCTGGGGGACGATCGCGGACGGCAAGACCGAGAAGTTCTACGTCGTCCTGAATTTCTCACCGTACACCCAGACGGTTGACATGTCGTTCCCTGACAACGACGGGTGGACGGATCTGCTGAGCGGATGGAAGCCGACAGTCAGCAATAACTGGCTTCGCGTCGATGTGGGGTCGAACTGGGGGCACATTTTCTACAAGTTGTATTGAGGCAGGCGGGTTCGATGGGTAGGCCGGAGCGGGCAGCGGCGGTTCCGCAATCGTCAGGTCGGCCATCTGGTTGCCCTCTCACGCATGGCTCGCCGCCGCGTGGTCATGGGCGTTTCCTTTTCACAGTATCTGATAGCGAAATCAGGTTGTAGTCGTATGACTGGTCGTGTTCTATATATCCGTGTAGCAGCCGAGTGTCCTCTTCACCGAAATAATGGTGCAGGTAAAGGCTGAAATGGTCTACCAGCAGCAAGCCCGGGACGCAACCGCGGTCGTGCCGACTCCCGCCCCATCTTCGAGACTATCGGGAAGCGGCCGTGGCGTTACCGCTGGCCGGACGACTTCCGCGACGAGGTGCTGGCCCGCCTGCTGGAGTTGAACGAGCAACGCGCCGAGCACGAAGCGTTGGCCGGTCCCGCCGAGAAGCCGAAGAAAGGGCGCGGCAACAAAGCCCTTCGACGACCGCCTGAACCTCCCGGGCTGTTCTAACGCTCCGCCGCTTGTTACGATCAAAACCATCCCAATTCGAGAGGAGGAGCGATGACACTCGAAGGCACCGTGGTCAATGGCGTGATTGTGTTGGATGGCGGAGCGCGGCTGCCCGAGGACGAGCGCGTGCGCATCGAGCTGTTGGACGACGACACGGTTGCTCCGCCGCCGGAGCCTTAGCGGAATCGTTCCGGTCCCCCCGCGCAAACCACCTGAAAGTCCAATTCCTCAACCAGACGCTCCGCGTTCCGGACCAAATGGAAGAGACTGGCTCACTTCTTCCGCGGCGGCGCGTCGGCGAACGGCGGCCTCTCGAATCGGCAGTTCGGCTCCACGAGCCGCGGATCGCCCGCGTCCGTGAGGATCTGCGTCAGCCGCTCCGAGAGTTGCTTCCGCGTCGCCGCATACGCCTTGTCGCCGACCACGTTCTTCATCTGATCCGGGTCGAACCGGAGGTCGTAAAGCTCCTCCGCCGGACGCTTGCCGAAGGCCAAGTCGTAATGCCGCTTCCACGCTTTGTCGTGGCGATGCGCAATCAGCCACGCCTTGGTCGGACTGGCATCCAGATCGGCGAACGCGATGCGCGTGTCGTTCTCCAACACGCTGGCCGCCGGCGCCTTCTCTGCCGTCACGTACTTCGGATCTCCCAGCGGATAGCGGTCGGGAGCGAAGTTGCGGATGTACAGGAAGTCCTTGGTGCGCAGTGCCCGTTGTGGGTACGGCTTATTTCCCTCGCGCGCGTCATCCACGTGACGCTCTCGCCCCGTCACCACCCCGGTGCGTTCCGGGTCCACCTGACCGGACTTCTTCGAGGTGAGTACGGGCCAAAGAGACTTCGCGTTCAGGCCAGCGGGATGCTTCACCCCGGCGACGTCGAAGAACGTCGGTGCGAGGTCCATCAGGTTCACAAAGTCCTCCAGCACGCGCGGCCCGCGCACGCCCGGTCCCGCCGCCACCAGCGCCACGGCGGTGCCGAAGTCGTACAGGTTGCACTTGCTGCCGGGAAAGCCGCCCGCACCGTGATCGCCGCTGATTACCACCAGTGTGCGTTCGAGCTCGCCAGCGTCCTTCAGCTGTCGCAGCAGCACGCCCACGTAGGCGTCGAATGCTTGTGTTTCGCCGAGATAGTCGGCGAAGTCCTCACGCACCTCCGGCACATCGGGCAGGAACTTCGGCAGCTTGCCCTGGAGCGATTCCGGATCAATTCCCCACAGGTCCTTACCGGAGCCCTTCACCCAGGTGCGGTGCGTATTGGTGGGGCCGAACCAGAAGAAGAACGGCTGGTTGGCGACGCGGGCCTTGAGGAAGGCGGCAAAGTTGCCCTCCACTTGCCCAAGCAGGTCGGCCCGCGCCTGCGCGACGCTCTTGCCGTTCCTGACTGACTGGGTTGCCCGTGCGGAAAACCGGTTGAAGGCCATGCCCGCTTTCTGAAAGGCATACTGTTGTTGGCCGATCGGCGCGTCCACCGGCGTGCCGGGACTCCAGACCTTGCCTGACTTGCCAATCTGGTAGCCCGCGTCCCGCAGCAGCAGCGGGAAAGCCGGGATACTCTGGTCCCAGACGGCCCCGAGCAGGATGGCTCCGCGGCCGGTGTTGAAGAAGTAGCGGCCGCTGAGCAGCGAGCTACGGCACGGCGTACAGGAGGGGGCCGGAACAAAGGCGTTGCGAAACAACACCCCGCGAGCCGCGACCGCATCGATGTTCGGCGTATGGACGACGCGGTTGGCCGTCGGCCTGGCGTCGAGCGCCGCGTAGGCTGAGGCATAGCGGCCCCAGTCGTCGGCAAAGCAGAAGAGGATGTTCGGACGCTCCGCCGCCGTGGCCTGGCTGGCGAGCAAGAGGGCAGTGAGAAGGCAAACGGGAGAGGCGTGCATTGCTGTTCTCGTTCTCAGGGAATGGTTGCTTTTCCTTGGCGGGCGACCGATTGTCCCATGTCGGTGCGACCCGCTCGCCCTTTCAGGTGTCGAGCTGCTTCCGCAGCGCGGCACGTTCGTTGGGCTTCTTACCGGCAGCGCGTCGAAAAAAGTTCGCGTCCTGCAACTACCTCTTCTGAAACAGACTCCTACTGCCAGAACGGGGGACTCATTCGCTCACGGATCGATCATTGCCCACTGTTCTCCAGCTGGCTCGCAATAGTCAGGCCTGAGAGGATGGCTTCCAGCCCCAAAGGGCCTGTAAGCGGATAAAGAGAACCAATCGCCCCGAGCAACTCGGGGACCGTCCCCGGAATCGACTCGTGCAAGAAGAACTGAGAGAACAAGTTCAGCTCCAGCAGCGCGGTGGGGTTGTTTTGTAACACCAGCGCGGCCGCGTCGAGCACAAGTTCCAGGTCCGCCACCTGGGGTGGAAGCGACGGTGAGGCGGGCGGCGGCGGCGCGACGTTGAGGTTGCCAAGGGCAGAACTGCCGTTGAAGTGGCCGCTGCCGTCCGAATAGGTCTCGATCAACGAGTAGTTGCCCGGTGACAGATTGGCTGGGAACGAGACCGGCACGACCGCGGCTCCGCCCGACACGCTTGCCGAGCCGACGACGGTGCTCGTTCCGCCATTCACTAAGCTGATGGTCACGGTGCCGCCGTTGACCGTACCGGCAGGGCTGTTGACCAGGACGGGGACGGTCGTCGCTCCGCCGCTGCCGTCGATGACGGCGTTGCCCGGAATAATGCTGGTCGGTCCCGTGGGCACGGCGTTCACGGTCAACATGCCGAAGGCGCTGGTGCCGGAGAATGGCCCGCCCGCCGGGTCGGAATAGCTCTCGACCAACTGGTAGGTAGCGGCCGGAAGGGCCGCGATGTCGCTGAGGATTGCGGGGTCCGACACCGTTACGTTGGCGACGCCGCCCGAGACGTTTACGGGCGTCGTCGTCAGGTTGATGGTGGTGCCGGATACCAGGCTGACCGTTACGGCACCCGTGTTGACCGTGCCGGCGGGGCTGTTGACTCCCACCGCGATCGTAAAGGGCGAGTTGCTGCCGACCGTGATGCTGACACTGCCGGGCACGACTGTGGTGGCCTCGGCCGTTACTGTCAGCGTGCCAAACGCGCTACTGCTGGGGAAGGAAGAGCCGGCCGAACCGGTATAGGTCTCGTCCAGCTGGTATGCGCCGGTTGGCAGGGCCGCGATCGCCGCGAGGGCTGCGGGGTCCGATACACTCACGTTGGCCATGCCCCCTGCTACGCTGACGGGTGACGGCGTCAGATCCACGGTGGTGTTGCCGGCGATCAGGCTGATGGTCACGCTGCCGCCGTTGACCGTCCCGTTGGGGCTGTTGACCGCCACCGCGACGGTGAAGGGCGAGTTGCTGCCGAGGTTGACGCTGGCATTCCCCGCCACCACGGTGGTCGAGGTGGAAACCACCGTCAGCGTGCCCGAGGCGCTGCTGCCGATGAACGGGGGACTGCCGGAGTAGGTCTCGACCAATTGGTAGGTTCCCAGCAACAGGTTGGCCGGCAACGCGCCGGCCGCCACCGACACCGTTGCCGTGCCGCCCGACACCGTCCCGGTGCCTAGCGCCGTGGTGGTGTTGCCCGAGACCAGGCTGACCGACACGCTGCCGCTGTTGACCGTGCCCTGGGGGCTGTTGACTCCCACCGAAATGGTGAAGGGGGATTGGCTGTTGAGGTTGACGCTGGCATTGCCCGGGACAACGGTCGTCGCTGCCGAGGATACCGTCAGCGTGCCGTCGGCGATGGCGTTGCCGAACGGCCCTCCCGCGACGCCGGTGTAGCTCTCGATCAACTGGTAAGTGCCGGCTTGCAAACCCGTGATCGCCGCAAGGGCCGCCGAGGATGTTACCGTCACGTTGGCCACGCCGCCGGACACGGCGACGGGGGTCGGCGTCAGGTTAATGGTCGATCCGCCGGCGATCAGGCTGATGGTCACGCTGCCGCCGTTGACCGTCCCGTTGGGGCTGTTGACCGTCACCGGGATGGTGAAGAGGGAGTTGCTGCCGAGGTTGACGCCGGCATTCCCCGCTACCACCGTGGTCGTCGTGGAAACCACTGTCAGCGCGCCCGAGGCGCTGGTGGAACCGAATTGTCCTCCCGCAATGTCGTTGTAGGTTTCGACGAGCTGGTAGGTGCCCGGCTGCAGGTTGGCCGGCAGGACGCCGGCCGCCACCGACAGGGTGGCCGTGCCGCCGGCGCTCATGCTCGCCGTGCCCAGCGCCGTGGTGGTGTTGCCCGAGACCAACGCGAAGGACACGCTACCAGTGCTGACCGTGCCGGCCGGACTGTTGACGGCCGCCACCAGCTGGAAGGCCGGCGACGGGGAGCCGCCGTAGTAGTTGACGCTGCCGTTGCCGGCGACGACCGAGGTGGAGGCGCTGCTGTTGACCGTCAGCGTACCCAGGGCGCCGCTGCCGGCGAACGGCGGGCTGCCGGAGTAGGTCTCCACCAGTTGGTAGGTGCTCGGCTGCAGGTTGGCCGGCAGCGTCCCGGCCGCCACCGACACCGTCGCCGTGCCGCCGGTCACCGACGCCGTGCCCAGCGCCGTGGTCGTGTTGTTCGCCACCAGGCTGACGGAGACCGTGCCGCCGCTGACCGTGCCCAGGGGACTGTTGACGGCCACGGCGATCGAAAACGCCGGCGACGGTGTGCTGCCGTAGTGATTGACACCGGCATTGCCGGCGACGACGGTGCTCCCCGAACTGGTTATCGTCAGCGTACCCTGGGCGGTGCTGCCGGCGAACGGGGAATTGCCGGAGTAGGTTTCGACGAACTGGTAGGTGCCCGGCTGCAGGTTGGCCGGCAAAGTCCCGGCCGCCACCGACACCGTTGCGGTTCCTCCCGAGACCGTCGCGGTGCCCAGCGACGTGGTGGTGTTGTTCGCCACCAGACTGAGGGAGACGCTGCCGCCGCCGACCGTGCCGTCGGGGCTGTTGACACCGACTACTACCTGGAACGCCGGCGACGTGGCACTCCCGTAGAAGTTGAGGCTGGCGTTCCCAGCGGCAACCGTGGTCGCGGAGCTGATTACCGTCAGCGTGCCCTGGGCGGAGGCACTGCCGAATTGTCCTCCCGCAATGTCGTTGTAGGTTTCGACGAGTTGGTAGGTGCCCGGCTGGAGGTTGGCCGGCAGGGCGCCGGCCGCCACCGACAGGGTGGCCGTGCCGCCGGCGCTCATGCTCGCCGTGCCCAGCGCCGTGGTGGTGTTGCCCGAGACCAGCGCGAAGGACACGCCGCCGGTGGCGACGGTGCCCGACGGGCTGTTGACGGCCGCCACCAGCTGGAAGGCCGGCGACGGGGAGCCGCCGTAGTAGTTGACGCTGCCGTTGCCGGCGACGACCGAGGTGGAGGCGCTGCTGTTGACCGTCAGCGTGCCCAGGGCGCCGCTGCCGGCGAACGGTGGGCTGCCGGAGTAGGTCTCGACGAGCTGGTAGGTGCCCGGCAGCAGGTTGGCCGGCAGCGTTCCGGCCGCCACCGACACCGTCGCCGTGCCGCCGGTCACCGACGCCGTGCCCAGCGCCGTGGTCGTGTTGTTCGCCACCAGGCTGACGGAGACCGTGCCGCCGCTGACCGTGCCCTGGGGGCTGTTGACCCTCACCGCGACCTGGAAGGCCGGCGATGTGGCGCTGCCGTAAAAGGCAAGGCTGGCGTTGCCGGCGGCGACGGTGGTCGCGGAGCTGTTTACCGTCAGCGTGCCCTGGGCGGTGCTGCCGGCGAACGGGCCACCCGCCGGATCGGTGTAGGTTTCGACCAGCTGGTAGGTTCCCGGCTGGAGGTTGGCGGGCAGGGCACCCGCCGCCACCGACACGGTAGCCGTGCCGCCCGAGACCGACGCCGTGCCCAGCGCCGTGGTCGTGTTGCCCGAGACCAGGCTGACCGACACGCTGCCGCCGCTGACCGTGCCGTTGGGGCTGTTGACCCCCACCGCGACCTGGAAGGACGGAGATGTGGCACTCCCGTAGAAGTTGAGGCTGGCGTTGCCGGCGGCGACCGTGGTCGGGGAAAGGTTTACCGTCAGGGTGCCGGTGCCGCTGCTGCTGGCGAACGGGGAGTTGCCGGAGTAACTCTCGATCAGCTGGTAGCTGCCCGGCTGCAGGTTGGCGGGCAGAGTACCGGCCGCCACGGTGATGCTGGCCGTGCCGCTCGTCACTGTTCCCGTGCCGACTGCCGTGGTGGTGTTGTTCGCCACCAGTTTGACGGACACGGTGCCGCCGTTGACCGTGCCCTCCGGGCTGTTGACCGGGACGGTGAGAGTGAACGCCGGCGAGGTGGCGCCGTAGAAGTTGAGGCTGGCGTTGCCGCCGACAACCGTGGTCTGGTCGGTGGTGACCGTCAGCGTGCCGAAGCCGGTGCTGTCCTGGAAATTGTCGGCGCCGCCGAAGGTCTCCTTCATCTGGTAGGTGCCGACGGGGAGGCTGCCGGGAATGAGCGTGCTCGTTACCGCTGCGGTGCCGTTGACGACGGAGAAGTTCCCGAGGTTGATGGAGGGTAAGCCGTTGACCAGCACCGTGACCGACACCGAGCCGGTGCCGTTCACTTCGCCGCCGGAGCTGGAGACGCCCACGTCAAAGGTCACGCCCGCGCTGCCGGCAGGGACCGTGTCGTTGCCGGCAACGATCGAGGTCGTCGGGGTGGTTTGCGTGGCGCTGACCGTCAGCGTGGCCAGGGCGTTGTTGGAGGCGAAGGAGGCGTTGCCCGAATAGGTCTCGAGGAGTTCGTAATCGCCGGCTTGCAAATTGGCGGGGAGGGCGCCGGCCGCCACGCTCACCGTGGCGACGCCATTGACGCCTACGTCCGCCGTGCCCAGCGGGGTGGACGTGTTGTTGGCGACCAGGGTGAGGGAGACGGTCCCGCCGAGGGCCGAGCCGCCAGAGACGGCGTTGACCGCTACAGAGACCTGAAAGGCCGGCGAAGGGTTCGTCCCATAGAAGGCGACGGAGGCGTTGGCCGGGACGACCGCGGTTGCCATCTGGGTCGAGGAGCCCAACGGCTGGACGGCCCCGAGAGTGATGGAACCGCTCGCGGTCCCGTTGGTCGTGCGGAGATCGCCGATCTCGTCGGTGGCCGGGGTATGTCCTTCGGCGGCGGCGATGGTTCCCAGGACGCCGGTGGTTCCCGCGTTGATCGAGACGGCGCCACTCTGGACCGGATAGTAGATGGGTCCGCCGGTGGGGTTGCCGCTGCCGTTGACACCCACGACGCTGCCCAGCTGTGCCGAGCTGTTGTTGAGGATGTTGGTCGCGCCGCTGACCGTGGTACCCGGGTTGACGGCGGTGATGAAGTTGTGGGTGGCGTTCGTCAAGGGTTCGACGGTATTTCCGTTGCCGGCGATGCTGGACAGGTCATTCTCGACGTCGGCAGGGGCCTGAGTCACGTTCTGATTGCCCTGGATCAGATTGTTGAGGAGGGTGGGATCGCAATTGGGTCCGCCGGAAGTGGTGCTTACGATAGCAATGCCGCCGCCATTACCCCCGGGTCCGAAAAAGGTATTCTGCGTGATGGTGTTGTTGTCGAGAGTGACCGTCGTCCCAGGGTCGTTATCGTAGATACCGCCGCCGCTGGCCAGGACAGAGCCGCCCGGACCCGTTCCACCATAGGCTCTGTTCTTGGCCACGGTGTTGTTGACGAGCGTCAGGGTGCCGGAATTAAAAAACAATCCCCCGCCGAAAGCATTGCCGCCACCCCCATTCGTTCCCGTCACGCCGGCGGAACTGCCGGTGGGGCCTGCGCGGCCGCCCGCTGCGCCATCTCCTCCGAGGGCGCTGTTGTGATAGAAGGTTGTGTTGCCGATGTTGCCGGTTACGGGGCCGGTGATGAAGAGTCCTCCGCCGAAGACGCGTCCGCCGTCGCCGCCGTTCCCGCCGTTGCCGGCGCGGACGGAGGTTGCGGCCCCACCGACGCCACCTGTCCCGCCGTCGCCGCCCTCGGCCGTGTTGTTAATCAAGGTGGAAGGATCGTCAAGCGGTGCGGCGAGGTCGTTGAGGATCGTCAATGTGCCGGAGCCGTTGACGTACAGACCGCCGCCATCGGCGGGGCCGCCGTTGCCCCCATCGCCGCCGTTGCCGCCGTTTCCGTTACTGCCGTTCACCCCGTTGCCGCCGGCGCCGCCTTTCGCCGTGTTTCCTGAAATCGTGTCCCCCTCGAACGTCAGCGACCACCCGTTCCCCAGGGCCAGCAACCCGCCGCCGGCCCCCGTGCCGCCCGTTCCGCCGCCGGACCCCGCAGTCGTTGGAGAGAACCCCACGCCGCCCAGAGCGCTATTGTTGCTCAGGGTGCTGTCGATGATCTGCACCGTGCCGGGACCGGTGACGAATACGCCCCCGCCGATTGCGTTTCCTGCGTTGGGCGAAGCGCTGGCTCCATTGAAACCCTGGGCGACATTATCGCTGATCGAGGAGTCCTTGACGGTCAGCGTACCCTGTCCGGAGAAGAACACGCCGCCCCCGTCGGCATTGTGTGTTTTGTCTCCCGTAACGGTATTGCCCTGGATCGTTACGTGGTTGAGCGAGACGTTGCCGCCCTTGACATCGAGAGCACCACCGTCGATGCTCGCGCTGCCGCCCGTGAGCGTCAGGTTGTCCAGTGTCACGTTCTGGCCACTCGTAACAGAGAACAGGCGGTTGCCGTTGCCGGTCAGCGTCTCGTTGTTGCCGTTCTGCCCCTGGATGGTCAGGGTGGAACCGGAACCCAGGGACGAGATGGTCGCCTGCTGACCCGCCGTGAAGGTGAAGCTGTTGGTGATGTTGATGACGTAGTCGGTGTTGGCGGCCGTGTCCCCCGCGACCAGGCCGGTGAGCTGGGTGAAGCCGCCGGCCGACTGCGTCACGGTCGCGTTCGGTGTCACGCGCTCTTCGAGAGATTCCAGGATCGGGCGCACCGGCTTCCGCGTTTGCGCCGCCTGCCGGCGGCGTAGGTTCCGGGAGGTCCGCAGGCCCAGCAGCTTGTGAATCCAACGAGAACAAAGCATGGTGCCTCTCTCCGTAATAAGAAGACATAATGGGTATCGAGGACCCGCTCTCCTCGCAGGGGCGTTAGCCTCCGAGGTTTTCCGCCTCCCTGTCGTCCAGCCGATCGAACAACGGCCGCAAGGCCTTCTGGTAGTGGCGCCAGCGTCCCACCGCATGGCGGTAAATCGGCTGCCGCACCTGCGACAGGCTGGCCGTCCGCACCGGCCGCTCGTTGCGATGAAACTCCAGACAGGCCGGCTCCCACTCCAGGCCGAGGAACGCCACGACGCGACGCGCCACGCTTTCCAGGTCCGCGATCATGTCCTCGTACCGCACGTCCAGCACAGGCACCGGCAGGACCGTTCGCCAGTGCCCCATGACCCGGCGATACTGGGCGAAGCGGCCAGCCAGGTGTTCAAAGTCGTTGGCCCAGGAGATGTCGCGGAACTGCGTCAGCCAGCACGAGACGGCCACGTCGCGCAGGTCGCGGCAACAATGCAGGAAGCGGGCGCGGGGAAAAGCGTTGCCAGGAAGCCGACATACAGATAATTGTCTGGCATTTTGTCGAGGACCCGCTCGGCGACGGCGTCGAACGCCGCCAGGCGATCGAGATGGCCGCGCCCCAACCGCCGCACCGTTTCGGCGTCGATTGTTCGCAGGAGGTCGAAGGCGCGTGCTTCGCAGGCGCCGTCGCCTCCTCCTCCGAGCGCCTCGAAACCTTCGCGGGCGAATCGCAGTTCGCCGGCGCCGTGGACGCGAGAATGGCTGGCCAGCACCTGCTCGAGCAAGGTGGTGCCGGAGCGTGGCAAGCCGACGATGAACACCGGGCGCTCGCTGTCCAGCCCGAAGCCTCGGACACGCTCGAAGAAAGCCGGGGTAAACACGGCGAGCAAGCGATCGACGAACGCGGCGTGGGCCGCGGCGTCGTAAGCCCGCCCGGTTCGTTGGCGCCACGAACCCTCGGCCCGGTTGGCCTGCGCCAGATGGCGGGCGGCCTCGTCATGCTCGCGGCGGGCGTCGCACACCTGGGCCAGGCCGAAGTCCAGGACGGCGCGGTCGGCGTCGGTCAGGTTCGATCCGTCGAGGAGACGACGAATCGCCCCCTCATCCTCGGCAGGAAGCCGGTCGCGCAGGTGGGTCGCCAGCAAGGCCAGGGCGGTCGCGCAATCGGGATCGGTGCGGAGAGCGGTACGCAAACGGGCCAGGGCTTCCTCCCGCCGGTTCAACTGCAGCAGCACGTCGGCCAGGCGGCAGTTGATAGCCGGATCGTTCGGACGAGCCGCGAGCGCCGCGCGATATTCTTTCTCGACGGCGTCGAGCCGGCCCTGTTCGAGGTACACTCGCGCCAGCACGAGACGGGCTTCGACGTTACCTGGCTCCAGGCGCTGGGCGTTGCGGGCATGCGTTTCCGCCCCCGTCAGGTCGCGCGTTTCCAGCTGTAGGGTGGCGAGACGCAGTTGCAACGAAGCCGAGTCCGGTTGCAGCTGCACCGCCCGCATGATCCACGGGCGCGCCTCATCCGGTTTGCCTTGCTTGAGCAGGATCTCGCCGAGGTTGTTGTGGGTCGTGGCGAGGTTCGGCTCCCGACGCAGGGCTTCGAGGTAGCAGGCCCTGGCCTCGTCGAGGCTTCCCAGCCGCCGCAGGACGTTGCCGAGGTTATTGTGCGCCGCCGCCGACCGGGGATCGAGACGTACCGCTTCCCGGCAGTGGCCCAGCGCTTCCTGAGGCCGATTGCCTTCCAGCAACAATTGTCCGAGGTTGCCGTGGGCCAGCCCCAGACGGGAATCCAACTCGACGGCGCGTCGAAAGTGGCCGAACGCCTGCTCTGTCTGGTCGAGCATCCGGCAGGCGTTGCCGAGGTTGTTGTGGGCCAGAGGGAAGTTCGGACGATGGAGCAGGGCTTGCCGGAACAGCGCGGCAGCTTCGGCGGGTCGGCCTTTCTGCAGGAGAATCGAGCCGAGATTGTAGGCAGCGTCCGCGTTATCTGGGCGTAATCGTAAGGCCAGCTGATGGCACGCGGCCGCCCGGCCGAGATGGCCGAGGGCGCGATACGCCTCGCCGAGGTTGGAGTGAAAGGCGGAGTCGTTCGGTTCGAGGGCCACGGCGCGTTCCATCCATTGGAGGGCCTGCCGCGGCTGTCCCCGCTGCAAATAGGCCACCCCGAGCAGATGCAACGCGCGAGCGTCGGAGGGGTCGGCCGAAACGACTTGGTGGTAAAGCGGAACGGCTCGGGCGAGGTCGCCGCGCCGATGATGAGCCAGCGCGTCTACCAGGACGGCCGATGAGGGGCCAGGCCTGAGCGTCTTCTCGTCGTCCACTCGCGTGTCCCGAAGAGACCACAGAGTTCTGGTTCCGAGGTTTCGCCGCGCGCATGAAGGGCGCGGCCCGATCGGCGCGACGAATGCGAATAAGGGGCAATCAGGCTGCCGCGACCAACGAACGTAGGGTTCGATCGCGCACCGGCCGCATCGCACATAGGTGGGTGAGCGAATCGGAGATCCTGATTGAAGTAGAGAAATCTCAGGGGTATAGTCTAGATGATTTCGCGGTAACTGTCAACCAGCTTTTCCACAATGGACTTATTGTTAATCGTTTCACGAAATCGCGAATGCCCGAGCTTTAGGTTTATTGATAACTTCAACCCGCAACATGGCACCAAGGTGATTAGCTATTAATTAGATAATAATAGTAGCTAATACGATAATCATCATTGCGCTCTTGGTGCGCTCCTACTCCATTTAGTTACAATTACTGCCTATAAAGTAGATAATGCGCACGATTACGGTGGGACAAAGGCCCTGCG
This sequence comes from uncultured Planctomycetota bacterium, assembly GCA_963849325.1. Classification (GTDB taxonomy): domain Bacteria; phylum Planctomycetota; class Planctomycetia; order Gemmatales; family Gemmataceae; genus JAJPHU01. Next base: position 45,723 of record CAWKHF010000003.1, read on the forward strand.
GACGGCCCGAGAATACCAGCCTAATTTCCCCGTCTGCAACGCCTTCCCATGCGTAACGGTCTTCGGTGCGCCTTGTGATGCGAGATCGGTTCTGCCAATGCAGGTTGGTCTCATGGGAAGGAGGTAAGTAATGCACCGCCTTACGGGCTGAGCGCCGGCTCTCCCGGATACCTCCACCCGAAAGAGGTGGGGGAAAAAGCATGGCGGCATAGAGTTCCCCACGAATTCGGAGCGCGGGGTTAAGGATTACACGGCTTGTTTATACTCGACCGTAGGTTGCGATCCCATAGCCGAGTGCCGCCGCACATGGTTGTAAAACACTTCGATGTACTCAAACACACTGGCTCATGCTTCCGTTCGAGTCTGGTAATCTGCATCATGGACCCACTCTTTCTTCCGCGACGCGAAAAAACTTTCCATCGGTGCGTTATCCTAGTAATCGCCACGGCGGCGTTCTGCTTCCATAGCGTTGCTACGGCGTGCAGCGGAATTGGACCCGGCGCGTCGCCCCCATACCGGGTGCCGCGGACCCCTCACCGCGTGACAGGTCAACTCCTGTGGCGAGAGCGTTCGGAGTCTAATCATCCGGACTGGCGGTGGATTGCAGCCTTGGCCCGCTGTCCGACCCGGATCGTGATGAGAGTCTGTTCCCGAAGCTCCCCTCTCCCCTGTACTCCGGGGAGAGGGGTTGGGGGTGAGGGGTGAGAAACCCACGAAAAACCCGCCCTCTCACCCCAACCCCTCTCCCCCGGTACTCCGGGGGAGAGGGGCTTTCGGAACAGAATCTGAGACGGTTTCGACATCATTCCCTCCTTCGGAAAGGATACCCGGTGGGAATTCCGCGACGCATTTCAGCCTTTGAAGCGGTCAACATTAGCCATCGGCGTACTGCGTCCTGCACATCGTGCAGATAAAGTTTGGCATGATCTCGACCCACCGTGCGGGTGGTTTGCCCGCACGGGCCGGAAACGACCGTCAGGCTGTCTCCGACTTCAACTCTGCCAGTAGCTTTTCCAGCGCCGCAGGCTCGACAGGCTTGACGAGATGGCCGTTGAAGCCCGCCTCCTGCGAACGGCGCTTGTCCTCATCCTGGCCCCAGCCGGTCAGGGCAACGATGCCCACATTCTCCCCCCACGGCTGCTCTCGAATGCGACGGCAGGCGTCGTAGCCGTTCAGCTTGGGCATCCCGATGTCCAGCAGGATGAGGTCGGGCCGGAACGCCGCCCCCGCTTCCACCCCTTCCAGGCCATCGTGGGCGGTCCGAACCTCGTGGCCCATCATCTGGAGCATCATCGCCAGGCTGCTCGCAGAATCCACGTTATCGTCCACCACCAGAATGCGTCGTCCGGTCGCCCGGAAGGGTCGCCGGTCGTCCCTCTCTCCCTGTTGCTCCTGCATCACCGACAGCATGAGCGGCAGGCGAATGATGAACTCACTCCCCAGGCCATGACCTTCGCTGTGTGCCTCAACGCTGCCGCCGTGCATTTCGACCAGCCGCTTCACGATGGTCAGGCCGACGCCCAACCCGCCCTGCGACTTTTCCAGCGACCGATCTATCTGCGTGCCCGCACGATGGCGGAGCGAGCCTCTCGGCCCGTGGCTTGACTCTCCTCTCCGAAGCAGCGGCGTAATACGCTCTCTCTCTGCAGACGTGCTCTCGGTGTCGGTTCCGTGACCGGCCCGCGCATTCTATCCACCAGTTGCCGGTTCCACGCGAGGCGCCCGCGTAGCAATCCGACCTTAGCCCGCCACTTTTCGCGACTCAAAAAATCTCTCTTTTTTGTCTCTTATGGCCTTGAGTTCTCCGCCAATACGAGGCTCACTGTCCACTGGGGTTGACCGTTTCCCGATCCCGATAAAGGAGAACCCTGTGGAGCTAAACATCGTCAACGAGGTCGCGATGCTGCAACGGCTGAGCGTCGGCCAACTGCGGCAACGCTTCGCCGAACTGTTCGGCGAAGCCACCGCCGCCAGCAACCGCACCTGGCTGGTCAAACGCATCGCCTGGCGAATGCAAGCACTGGCCGAAGGCGACCTGTCCCAACGCGCCCGCCAACGCGCCGCCGAACTGGCCCACGACGCCGACATCCGACTCAATCCACCACACGACAAAACCACCCCTGCCGCACTGCCCGAGCCGGTCAACGTCCCGGCGCCGTTCGATCCGCGTCTGCCGCCGCCAGGCACCATCCTCACCCGGCCCTACAAGGGACAGCAACGGCATGTCCAGGTGCTCCACGACGGCTTCGCCTACGCCGGCAATGTCTATCCTTCGCTTAGAGTCTGTCCCGTAAGCCCCCCTCTCCCCCGTACTCGGGGGAGAGGGGTTGGGGGTGAGGGGGCGGCAAACCCGCAGAAAACGCCCCCTCACCCCAACCCCTCTCCCCCGGAGTACCGGGGGAGAGGGGCTTACGGGACAGACACTTAGCGCCGTCGCCAAGGTCATCACCGGCACGCACACCAACAGCTACCACTTCTTCCGCAACACCCTCAACCACAACAAGGAGACCGCATGAACCCGCACGCCAAGAAAGCCGCGGCCACCCTGACGCTGGTCCGCTGCGCCATCTACACACGCAAGTCCACCGAGGAAGGACGGGAACAGGAGTTCAATTCGCTGGACGCCCAACGCGAGTCCGCCGAAACCTTCATCCGCAGCCAGACCCACGAAGGCTGGACCTGCTTGCCAGACCGCTATGACGACGGCGGCTTTACCGGCGGCAACATGGAACGACCGGCGCTCCAGCGCCTGCTGGCCGACATCCAAGCGGGCAAGATTGACTGTGTCGTGACTTACAAAGTCGATCGCTTAAGTCGCTCGCTGTTGGACTTCGCCAACAGGACGACGCCTGCGTCGCCCAGTGGGAAGGCGAGCGTGTCGGCTTGGAGCGTGATCTGCTGCGGGGGCAGAGCGAAGTCCACAAGCTGCTGGCCGAAGTTGGCTCGGCGCAGCGGTTGGCGGCGCGGTGACACGCTTGGCCGAGCTGCAAGCACGGCTGTCTCAGGTCGAGCAGCGGCTGGCACGCTTGCGGGGGCAAAGGGAAGCGTTGCAGCAGGAGCGTCTGGACCAAGCCGCGGCGACCGCAGCGTTGTCCGGCTTGCTTCCGGCCTGGGAGTCAATGACTCCCGACAAGCAGGCGTGGATCGTTCGTTTGCTGGTGTCGCGGGTGGACTACGACGGCCAGCACGGCAAGGCGTCGATCGCCTTTCAGCCCTTGGGTCTGAAAACGTTGGCCGGCGAGCGTGTCGCGTTTCCAGGTGACCTGCTCGCCGTTCGCCCACTGGATCTTCACCGCGACCCCGTTGGCCCACACGATGCGTCCCTCCACGCCGTCGTCGGTGCAGCGCACGCGGCTGCCGATCTTCAGTGCCGGCAGGTTGCTGCCGGCGGTCGTCCGCTTGTCCTTCTTCTTCGCCATGTTTGTCTCCCCAGTGTTTGGTCGATTGCAAGCGGACGCTGCGACGATCGCAACGTCCGCCAGGGTCAGTCACTTACCTCGTGCGCGGGTACAACCGCAACTCAATTCGCAGACAATTTCAGTCTTTTTTTCAACTTCTGGGTCACCGCCGCTTCAGGGACGCCCCCTTCGGTGCAAGACCGTCGTTTGCCAGAGAAAGAGGTGAAGCATGCTCGTGGAAATGCGTTCGCTTGGCAGCATTCGCCCTTACGAAAACAACCCGCGTCAGAACGACGACGCCGTGCAGGCCGTGGCCGCATCGATTCGTGAATTCGGCTTTCGCCAGCCCATCGTCGTGGACGAGCACGGCATCATCATCGTCGGCCACACGCGCTACAAGGCCGCCCTCCTACGGGGCCTGACGGAGGTGCCGGTTCATGTGGCAGTCGGCCTATCGCCGGAGAAGGCCAAAGCGTACCGCCTCGCGGACAACCAGACGGCGACGCTGTCGCAATGGGATGACGACAAGCTGGTTCAGGAACTGGCTCAACTGCAGGAGATGGACTTCGACCTGGCCCTGGCCGGCTTCTCGTCCGGGGATCTGCAGCGCCTTTTGGAGGCCGGGTCCGGCGTGGGGCTGACCGACCCGGACGCCGTACCCGAGCCGCCCGACGAGGCCATCACGCAATCCGGCGATCCGTGGGTGCTTGGCAAGCACCGCCTGCTCTGCGGCGACAGCAGCAAGTCCCCAGACCTGGACCGCCTGCTCGACGGCGCCGCCATCCACCTGGTCAACACCGACCCGCCTTACAACGTCAAGGTCGAGCCACGCAGCAACAACGCCATCGCCGCCGGACTGTCGTCATTCCAGGGGACGACCCCTCACCAGTCCCTCGACCTGGCCCGCCACCCGGAGAAGGCCCAGCCGACAGCGAAGAAACTGCGTGCCAAGGACCGCCCGCTGGCCAACGACTTCGTCTCCGACGAGGAGTTCGACCGCCTGCTGCACGCCTGGTTCGGCAATCTGGCCCGCGTGTTGCGACCGGGCCGCGCGTTCTACATCTGGGGCGGATACGCCAACTGTGGCAACTATCCGCCCGTGCTCCAGGCCACGGGCCTGTACTTCTCGCAGGCGATCATCTGGGACAAGCAACACCCGGTGCTGACCCGCAAAGATTTCATGGGCGCGCATGAGTGGTGCTTCTATGGCTGGCGTGAAGGCGCCGCCCACCAGTTCTTCGGACCGGCCAATGCCACCGATTTGTGGAGTATCAAGAAAGTCAACCCGCAGAGCATGATCCATCTCACCGAGAAGCCCGTCGAGCTGGCCGGCCGCGCCCTGCACTACTCGTCGAAAACCGGCGAGAACGTGCTGGACCTGTTCGGCGGTAGCGGCTCCACGCTCATCGCGGCCGAGCAGGCCGGACGGCACGCCTTCCTCATGGAGTTGGACCCCCTCTACTGCGACGTCATCGTGCAGCGCTATGAGCAATTCACGGGCCACAAGGCGGTGCGCACGGGCTCATGAAGGCGGCGAGGTGGGAGGCGGGTGACACAACGGGGTCCGTTGTGAAGGAGGGTTAGCCATGTCCGAGTTGTCGCCGGCACCGTGGGAGCAACAACTGCGGGAATCTCCCCGGGCATTCGGGGCGTTCCGTGTGTACCGCGACCTCGGCCCGCGGCGGACCCTCCGTGCCGCCGCCGAGGCGTTCTACGGCCGCGCGTCGGGCGCACTGGAGCGTCAGGTCGATAAGTGGTCGCGCACCTTCCACTGGGTCGAGCGCGCCGGCGCCTGGGACCGGCATCTGGACGCCGAGGTGTGCCGGGCCCAGGAGACGGCGCGACGCGAGATGGCGCAGCGACAGGCGCAGGAGGCCCGCGCCCTGCAAGCCAAAGCCGTGGAGCGGCTGCGAATGCTGCGTCCCGAGGAGCTGGAGCCGGCCGACGTGCTGCGGTTCCTCGTCGAAGCCGCCAAGCTGGAACGCCTGGCCCTGGGCGAGCCGGATAGTGTGCAGCGGCAAGAGCTGACCGGCCGCGGCGGCGGCCCGCTGCACTTTTCCCTGGAAGATGCGGTGACCGCGGCCCGCGAATTGGAGGAGTCTCAACGTGATTGCTTACAACGAGGCGGAGGCGAAACGCTTGCAGATCGAAATCCTCAAGTGCCGTAAGTCCTTCGCGTATTTCTGCGACAGCTACTGCCAGAACCTGTCCGACTGCGGTCAGGGCGGGAGCTGGGTGCCATTCCACCTCTGGCCGCAGCAGCGGCGCGTGGCCGAACTGCTCCAGGCCAACCGCCTGGTCGTGGTGCTCAAGGCCAGGCAACTGGGACTGACCTGGCTGGTGCTGGCCTTCACCTTGTGGCTGCTGCTGTTCCACCCGATCGCCACGGTGCTGCTGTTCTCCCGACGCGACGACGAGGCGGTGGATTTGCTCACCGTGCGTCTGCGGGGCATGTACGACCGCTTGCCGGCTTGGTTGCAAGCAAGCGCGGTCACTACCGCCAATGACCACGAGTGGGCGCTGGTCAGCGGCTCGCGGGCGCTGGCCTTCCCGACCACGGCGGGCGACAGCTACACGGCGACCTTGGCCGTCGTCGATGAGGCCGATTTATGCACCGACCTCGACCGGCTGATGCGGGCGGTCAAGCCGACCATCGACGCGGGCGGGCGAATGGTGCTGTTGAGCCGGTCGGACAAGTCCAAGCCGCAAAGCCCCTTCAAGCGGATGTACAGGGCGGCGCGGCAGGAGCAGAACGGTTGGGTTCCGGTCTTCCTGCCCTGGGATGCCCGGCCTGACCGCGATGCGGCCTGGTACGAAGCCCAACGGCGTGACGTGCTGGCCCGCACGGGTTCTGCCGACGACCTGGCCGAGCAGTACCCGGCGACCGATGCCGAGGCCCTGGCGCCGCGCGCAGGACAAGCGTATCCCCGCCGCCTGGCTGCAACAGTGCTTCGCGGAGCGACCGCCGCTGGCGTCGCCGCCGCAGGATATGCCGGCGATTTCTGGCCTGGCCGTGTTCGCGCTGCCGCAGGCCGGCCGCCGCTACGTCATCGGCGCCGATCCGGCCGAGGGCAACCCCAGCAGTGACGATAGCGCCCTATGCGTCCTCGACACGGAATCCGGCCAGCAGATGGCGGAATTGGCCGGCAAATTCGAGCCGTCCGTGTTTGCCGACTACGCATATCAACTGGCCCGGTGGTTCAATAGGGCCGACGTTCTGGTGGAACGAAACAACCACGGCCACGCCGTCTTGCTGTGGCTGCGTGACCATGGGCGGGGCCTGCAATTGCTGGCCGGTCACGACGGACAGCCGGGCTGGCTGTCCTCGAGCTTGGGCAAAGCGCAGTTGTATGACAAATGCGCCGAAGGCTTCAAGAACGCCGAGCTAACCCTGCACTCCTTCGCCACCTATATCCAAGTGGCCTCCATCGACGGCTCGACGCTGCGTGCTCCCGACGGGCAGCCGGACGATCGCGCCGACGCCTTGGCGTTGGCGTGCGTGGCGCGCACGACGCGGAAGCGCACGTTTTGGCTGCGTTTTGGCGGGGAGGTGTTTCGCTGATACGGTCGCGGCAGTGGCCTATGTCGGGACAGTGCCGCGTTGGGTCCGGTACGACACGATAGGTTACGTCCAGGCACACGCATCGAGTTCCATCCCTGGCAGACGCCCGGCTCCCTCTTGGAGCCACCTCCCCCGCCGCCCCGAGTTAAGCGCGATCCCATGGAACTTGCGCGATTCTACCAGTCGCTGCTCGACCGCGGCGTGGTGGAGAACCGCGCGGGCCTCGCCCGCTACCTCGGCGTGAGTCGCGCCCGCGTATCGCAAGTCCTCAAGCGGCTCCAGCCGGCACAGGGGGAGGGCACGTCATGAGCCCTTCTCTTGTCCCGCAGCGTGCTCACCCGGTCTACACGCTCACGGACATCCTGGCCCGATACGTCGGCGTTGAGCGCGACCTCGTCCAGTTCGTCGAGTTCCTGAGCCTGCCCGCCGGTCGGATGGTCATGCCAGTCACCACCGCCCGCTAAATGAATAGAAATCCGCCTTACATCCTGAACTGAACGCCACTTCGCCCGCGATTTTCTTGGCGTTGCGAGGCACCGGCCCGGTCAGGGAACCACCACGGTTCTTCTGGAAAGGAGAGTCACATGATCCTGTTTCAAGCCAAATTAGCCTGCATTCTCCGCGAACTGGAGAAGTTCGAGCGGGTGCGCGTCATCAGGCCGCTGGGAAAAACCAGCGTCCTGCGGATGCTGTTTGAAGACTTCCAGTATCGCTACCTCGACGGCAACCTGCCCGCGGAAGGAATGGCCAGGTGACAGGCCTTGCGGGTGGCGTGCCGGGACCGATCGACCTCTGCCAGGGAGAAGAGTCGCGACCTCTACGCCTGGCTGGTTAAGACGTATCTTCCCTTCCCGCGTCTGCACGTTTGCCTCGAATCCTGGACCCTTGTCCTGGACGGGGTGGCCTACTCGAACATCGATCAGACACTTCTGCGTGTGATAATTGTCCTCGATCGAGCGCGGCTGACGGCCGAGTCCGAGGGCGACACCGTGTTCGTGCCCGAGAAGCAAATCAAGGCACAGATCTCGGAAGACCTCGGCGAAAAAGCGATCCGCCGACTCCGGAAGCGGCTGCTGCCCGAACTTCAACCGCTGATTTACGCCCACTCCGGAAAGGGCCTGGCACTCATTCTTCCACCCCGCTGAGGCTGCGGGGTTCGCAAGTGTCCGGAAGTGTCCGGATCGGATCCACTACGCGGCCCGTGACGGTGTCCGCAAGTGTCCGCGGCTCGGCACGGAACTGCCCGCATGTGTCCGAAACACCAGCATCCTCCACAAATGTCCGGAACTGTCCCTTGGTTCCTCATGGGGCTGCGATTTACCCTGGGTGCCTCGCCTCAATCAACAATAGAGGGTCATCCCAATGCCAGTACCCGACCAATCAATCTCCCCAGTCCCAGAGCCCGATCACCGCGACCCCGCCACCGAGCGTCAAGCAGTGGAGGCAGCCGCGGCAGGTACCCCCTTGCTTCCTCACCACGCTGCGCTGCTCACGTCTTCCGGCATCAACCCGGCTGTGGCCCGCCTTCGTGGCTACCGCACGGCCCAGCGGCAGGCCCAGCTCCAGCGGCTTGGCTTCGCCCGCAACCAGGGCAACGTTCCGGCCCTCGTCATTCCGGTGTACGGGCTGGACGGGATCGTCCGACTGTATCAGATCCGCCCCGACGAACCACGCGTTAACCGCGACGGACAGCTGGCGCGGTACGAGGTGCCACGCGGTGCTAGGCTCATCATCGACGTGCCCCCAGGCGGCAGGCAATTCATCCTCGATCCCGCGTTACGGTTGCTGGTCTGTGTCGGCGTCCGCAGCGCCGACGCGGCCGCAAGTCGGGGCATGGCCTGCATCGCCTTGCTCCACCCGCGGGGCTGGAGGAACAGCAGTGCCGACTGGGACCGGATTCCCCTGGCGGATCGTGAGGTCGCGATCGTCGTTGACTCCTCCGGCCACGCAACTCCCGAAGCCCTCGAAGGTGCCGCCGACCTTCGGTCCTTCCTCGCGAGGCGTAATGCTGCCGTCCGCGTCCTGGTCCTCCCTCCCGGCCCTGAGGGCCAGCGGCGGAACCTCGATGATTTCCTGGCTGCCGGCCACGGCGCGGATGACGTTCTGGTCGCTGCCGCCCGTCGATGTCCCTGACTGCCCGGCCCGTCCGTCGCCAAGTTCCATCAAGCCCAGTGCTTCGGCGACGTGGGGCCGACAGGGCCAGTCTCCCCACCGGAACCACCACTCTTAACAACGGGTGTGCGCGCGCTCGAACCGCTCCAGCGATTCCGGCTGCCCGTGCCCCAACACGGCGACGCCCTGATTGCGGCCGTTCGCCGCAGCCTGGAACTCCTCGACCTTGCCCCAGACTGCCTGACGTTACCCCTTCTGGCGGCCACTTACCGCGCACCGCTGGGTGACACCAACTACAGCCTGAGCGTTGACGGCGTAACCGGGAAGGGGAAGACGACCTTCATGGCGCTGTTCCAGCAGCATTCGGGGGCCGGCCTGGATTACGAGCACCTCCCTGCCGGCTTCGATTCGACAGCCAACTGGCTGGAGGCCATCGCGTACTGCGCCAAGGACAACATGGTGGTCGTCGATGATCTGGTCATGCGCGGCTCCCGTAGCGATGTGGACCGCGTAAACCGGGAAGCGGATCGATTCCTTCGCAGTCAGGCCAACCGCACCGGCCGTGGCCGGTGCAACGCCAATGGTACCCCGCGGCTCGCCCGCTCTTCCCGGTGCTTGCCCGTATGCACTCAGGAAGATGCCCCCTGGGGCCACTCGCTGAACTCGCGCGTCTTCCGTCTCGCCGTGTGTAACCTCGACGCGCCCGGGGGGCGGCATCCGCTCGCCGGGGCGGTTCTCCCACCTTCGCACGACCACGCCTCCGTGATGGCGGCGATCCGGGCCGTGAAGAGGTCCCTGGCCACCGTATTTCCAGGACAGCACGACGCCATTGAATCCCACTCCTGCTGGCCTCTCATCGAGGCGATGGCTCTGGACCCGACCTACACCGAGAGGCAGCGGTTGGTCCTCCTGGCCAACCCCCACCACCTCTCCCCGTCAGACCTGGCCTTCCGCAAGGAGCTGATCCGAGCTTACCGAGTTGGTGACCTCCCCCCTCCCCAGCCCGGGCAGCGTGATCCACCAGTGGTCATGGCCCGTCCGAAAGCCCTGGGGTCCGCAGGTGAAGCCGGACCCCCAGTCAGTCCTCCTGTTCCGCATACACCGAGTGGCTGAAGCAGGCATCCCGGTAACTCGGCGGACGACCTTTAGACGCCATGTGCCGGCAAGGTCAGGAACCCACCAGGTGGTTTTGGCCCTCCCAGTGTGGGAAACATTTTCAGAGTAAAGGTGGACGGAGTGGACAACTATGCCGGACCAATAATCCCTTTTTGCGGGAGGGCAGTAACCGTATATCTCATCCGTATTCAACAACCACCTGGAGACTACTGGCCCGGGTGGCGCATGCTTCTTACCCTGGGCGGCCAGACCAAAACTCTGAGGGAGTGGACATTACTGTCTAGGATCAGGCAGACGACAGTCTACCAACGAATCAAGCGGGGAGACTTCCCGCTCCAAGCCCTCACAACCTCAGACAGGGAGGGTAACCGCCTCAGGCTGACCACCGCGCGCTTTCCGTGCCGCAATGTTGGGTTCAACACTGATGGCCCCGTCACGCTATATGCACTATCCAGGGAAACCCTCGAATCCTTGCATGATGCCGTCTTCCGCGACGGTGGAACCACGAGGTTCGTGGACTCCATCGCTGAATTCGCCGAACGCGACCAGGTCGCTCTCCTCGGTCTCAAGACGGAGGTGGAGGACGCCATCGGGCGGTTGAAGGATGCGGGCCAAGTTGCAATGTCGTTGCGATTGCCGTCCTGCCGCGACCACAATCTGCTCGTGGAACTGTTCCTGCGACGGCAGAGTCGGCTGTCAACGCAACAGACCCCTCCTGCTGGCGTCCTGCCGTTACGGACCACACAACACCTTCAAGAACGTCAGCAAGAACCTGGTTCACCCGACCGCACGGAACCCGGTGGCCCTGGTCTCCCCGACGACTTGCCTACCGACGGCTCATGCGAAGTGGCCGCCGAGGTTGGGTGAGGTTGCTTGGCGATGTGTCCCGACCCGGCTCTTTCCCTTCACGGCCGGGTCGGGACACCTATCATTCAAAGCTACTTCTTCAAGGAGGGGAACAGGTGCCCGGCAAGAAATCCGTCCGCCTACCCAACCGCCGACGGCGTCTTGGCGTCACCGGCTACCGTGGGGTCGTCGAACTGACCCACACCCGCTGGCTCGCCTGCGTCTCCAAGAATAGCCGCAAGTACACCCTGGGTACTTTCGATTCGCCGCACCACGCCGCCGTGGCGGTGAATGTCGGCACCGAACTGCTCTATCCTGGAGTGCCGGCCCCGTACCTGAATGCCGTGCCCGACGAGCATCTGCCCGGCCCCGAATTGGCCCAGACCATCCGCCAGGAGGTCATCTGCCGCCTGGCCCGCTACGGCCTGGTACCCGCCGCGCCCCCGACCTGAAACGGGCCAGGCGACGACAGCCGCTGTCACCGGGTAGTCTCCCCTGCATAGATCGTGGTTGCGGCCGTCCTCGCCGCTGCCTCGGCCCGCCCCCTCCGATCCGTTTCGGATCCCACAGGCCGCCCGCGACCACCCCAGAATCCCAGGGATTATCCGGGTAATGCAGACAGAGGAGACATCTGTGACGGCCCGCGATCACCGTATGTTCTGAAAGGAGCAACCCCATGAGAGATCAAACTGCTCTGGCGACCGGACCGGACGAAGTCGTCTTGGCTCTGGTGGACGACATTCGCACGCGGCTCAAGGGGGCCGATATCTCCGCTGCGGCCGCTGTCTACCGGAGTTTCGACGACCACGCCGCCCTGGGGGCCGCCATCGTGGAGGCTGCCGCCGAGACAGCCGGGACGGATCGCTCCTTCGAGGACGGCGTCCGGCGGTCCTGGTCGCCGACCCGGAGCGAGGAGTTCGCCTTCACCCGCCTCATCACGGAGTACGAGGCCGTCTTCTGGTCCGTCCGCCGTGACCTCCTACAGAGCCACGCCGGGTTGACCCGCGGCCTCCCGTCCGATTCCCTCCGGGACTTCCTCGCGGCCCTGGACCGTCAGGTTCGCCGCGAACTCCTGGCCCGCATTCAGGCCGTGCCGCCTTCCCTGCCCGGGTTGACCCGCACAGCGTGAGCCCGGTGTAACACCAGGCAACGTCGCCCGATGGACTACGAGGTACGCCATGCTGGCCCAGCCATCCGCCCTCTACACCACGATCCGCCGTGGGTTTCTCCAGTACGAAAACCCGCCGCCGGCCGTCGTCGAGGCAACCCGGCAGATCAGCCGAGCTTTCACGGCCCGCGGCGACGCCTTTCTCGCCAACGGCGAGTATCATCTGGCCGTCAGCGACTACGGCGACGCCCTGAACCACCGCTTCCGAGGCCAGGGGGGCTGTCTGTACAACCCCGAGGCCCACCGGAACCGCAAGCATGGCCTGGCCTGCCTGGAGTGGTTCTTTCTGTCCAAGGGCAACCCGACCACCCCAACCCGGCCATGCCGACCTGGGCCCGCGACGCCGTTCGCAAGGCCAAGGTGCCGCACGGCTATCTCGTGGTAGCCGACGACAAAAGCATCCTGGTCCACGGCCCGCTCACTCCGGAGGCTCGCGAAGAGGCCATCGCGTTCGCCGACGAATTGGCCAATTCCCCCGACCTGCGGTTCAAGATCGACAACCTTTACCTGGCCGAGTCGGACGAGTTCGACAGGGTGGTCTATCGCCACGACGGAACAACCCTGGAAGAAGTGTACCGGGCCCCTGCCCGCGACGAACACGGAGAACTCGTCCGCAAATGATTTCGTGAACCTTCGAGGATACGGCACCATGGATTTTGAAGCAGGAAACCCGGCGGGATCTTCCCCACCCCTGGAAGGGGTCGGCCGGGTGTACGAGGCCTACGCCCGGAGCCTGGAGGAAGTCTCCGGAACGGACGGGCCGGTGGCTGTTGAGATTCCGGAGGAGTTCCGGCCGATACCGCTGGACGAGGGGCTACAGGCGTTGCGGGAGCAGACACAGGAACTCTGCCGCCTCGGCTTCGCCCTCCGCAACAGCCTGGCCGATCTCCTCTATGCATCAATCGGCACCGAACTAGGCGAGTATCACCGCACCGGCGAAGCCAGGCCGAATCCGGAGCTGGCCGGCAAGTTGCGGGAAACGAGCCACGCCTTGCAGGGTTGCCTGGCCCTCAGTGTGCAGGCCGCCTGGCTGCTCCGCCACTACCGGTGCTTGCCCGAGTTCCTCAAGCTTGCCGTAACCCCAACCGCCGACCTGCACCCGGACTGGCGACCGCCCGAACTGGGCCAGCCCGTGCCGCTGACCGACCCCGGATTGCCTGCCGAACTCGGCATCCCGCCACTCTCCCGGCCGCTGGACGATATGGCGAGGCAGCTCGGGGAGAACACGCGGCCGCCGCAACAGGCGGAGACGCATCTCCCTGAGGTTACCGGAATCCCTCCACCCCCGGCCCTACGCCGAGGGCATGCGACTCGTCTGGGACCACGCCGCGAAGGCGACGCGGGCGGCCGCCGCCCTGGCCCTGGCCGCCCTCTGTCAGACCATCGTCCGCACCGAGCTGGGGGAGGCCGCCCGCACCGGGTCGGTGGCCCCGGCCCCGGGACTGCCTCCGCTGGTCAGAGCTGCCGGGACCACTGCCTGCCTGCTGCTGGAAGAAGGGTGGAACATTGCGGGGTGTTTGTGCAGCCAGCCCAGACTGGACGAACTCGTGACCGGCCCCCGGCCGCACGGCTGAATGCTCACGGCCGCCCCACCAAAGTTCGCCCTGGATGAACGGCGGAGTCTCCCGTTTGCCAGGAGGTACGAGTCGATTCAAGCGGCAGTCCCAAGTGCGGCCGCCGCCCGCCTGCTCAAGCTCAAGAGGGAATCCCACCATGCCTGACATCACACCGCTCCATAGTTTCCGGCGACCGGACCCAGATCGACAATTGGCCGTAAAGAACCCTGGCGAATTTCACCTTTGCAACTCCTTCATAAGCCACACGTTCCAGGCTTGCGGCCGGTCGTTTCAGGACTGTGGCGAGTACCCTCAGGCAATTGCCAGCTACGGGTTGGCCATTGAGTTTGACGACATCGACGAGAGGGTGGCCGAGGCGAAGCGTGACGTGCATCGTGCCATCAACCTCCTCTTCGATCCCAGCCTGGCTGAGCGGCACCCCTGGCCGGGCGACGGCTTTGCCCAGGCTCTTGTCCAAAGAATGGCTCTCCCCGACGGCTACCATGTGGTCGGCGGCGGCAACATCCTCGCCTCCTACCCGGCAACAGAACAAGGGTTACGGGCGGCCATCGCGGATGTCGACCACGTTGCGAGGGATGAAGGACTGCGACGCGACCTGTTCCACCAGAGGCTGACGGAGGACTACAAGTTCGACCCCGTGGTCTACCGCTGCGAGGGAGAGCTGGTCACAAAAGTTCAGGAGGTTCCCACAGCAGCCGCATCCAAGGAGTGATCTTCTTGATCGATCCGCCCGCGAACGATGGAATGCGCATGACTGAAGAGCAACCATTCGTGGGCGTATCTTCCGCCGAATCCGTCCCCCACGCCTGGCACGACCGGAAGGGGTCCGACGCATCGATCGCCTGGTACGGCGGCAAGTACTACCTGGCCGAATGGATCATCGGTCAGGTTCCGCCGCACCGGGATTACGTCGAGCCTTTGGGGGCATGGCCAACGTCCTCCTGAAAAAGCACCCCAGCGAGGTCGAGGTTCTCAAAAACCTGGACGGCCGGGTGGTCACGCACGTGCAGTTCTCCAACTCCGGCGGTTGCCAACGCGAACTGTTATGGATGAACGGATGAGTCACCGGACGTGGCGACACGCAGCCCGGAAACCGGCCGACGATCCGACCTGGCAAACCGGCATGCACGATCTCGAGCAGTCCCGCCCCGGCGACGAGTCGGGCGATAATGGGACTGATGGCCCATAACCCGATTGGGAAAAGGAACCATGCACGACAATACACCCTGCCCGCGCTAATCGCCGCACTGCACCGACACCTTGGCGTCGTCTTTCACACCGCCACCGGCCTGGAACTCGGGGCCATTTCGGAGGCCCCGTTGCCGCCGAAGCCCACCCACGCCGCAGTGGTGCGTGATGTCGGCTCCCGCGTGGATCGGTTCGTCCGGTCGGCCGTCGTCGAGAACGCCTGGCGGATCCTGCACTACCGAAACCTCCGCTCACTCCTGGCGGAGGGGCCGACCGGTGACGACGGCGGGATGGGGGTAATGGGCGAAGCCGCGGCCAAGCGGCTCGGCCGGGACTTTCACTTCGGAACCCCCGCCGCCGAGGTATTGCAGCGGTACCGATTACCGGACCTCAAAGAGCCGCTGCGGCTGTACGACGACTACCTGGGCAGCCTGCAGCGCGACCGCTGGGGGGCAGTGACCGTCCGCCGCATCCCGACCGCAATCTGCCCGCGGCCCTACCCGGAGGCTCTCGCCACGATCGGCAGCCACGCCCAGGAGGCTTTGCGGCTCGCTGGCGAACTTTCGCCGCGGATCGCGGACGTTTATCGACTGGGCCCGGTCCGAAGAGCAACAATCCAAGCCGGCGACGGGCCACGCAGTCGATCTTCCGCAGCCCCCTCGGGTTGAACCGCCCGGCCCCGCCTGAACCGGCCCAAACCCAACCGTTCTCCCCTCCCCCCCGTTTGTGTCCCTTCCGCCGGGTAAGCCTCTGTGAACGAGGTTTTGGCGGCTCGCCTCGCGAGCCTTCCCCTCTCACAGGAGCTACGCCGTGACGCCACAATTCACCACGCCGCATATCATCGACGTGGCCCGGCTCCACGCCGGGTTTCTCACCATCCTGCCCGCCGTCGAGCGCCACGCCCGGTTCGCCCTCCGGCACTTGCACAGCTACCACGACCGCGAAGATGCCGTCGCCGAGACGGTCGCCGTGGCCTGGGCATGGTTCATCCGGCTGGCCCGGCGCGGCAAGGATGCCGCCACCTTCCCGTCGGCCCTCGCGTCTTACGCTTCCCGTCACGTCAAGAGTGGCCGACGCCTCTGCGGAACCGGGCAGGCCAGGGACGTGATGTCACCGACCGCGAGACGGCGGCGCGGCTTCTCGGTCGAGCGGCTTCCGCAAGCGTGTTCGCCCGGCCAGCCGGCCTGGGAGGAGGCTTTGATCGATAACACCCAGTCCCCGGTCCCCGACCAGGTCGCCTTCCGGGTGGACTTCCCCGACTGGTTGGACACGCTCGGCGAGCGGGACCGCCGGATCACGGAGGCGATGGCGTCGGGGCATCGGACTCTCGACCTCGCCCGGGATTTCGACGTGAGCCCCGGCCGGGTCAGCCAGCTGCGGCGGGATCTCCAACACTCCTGGCATCGCTTCCATGCGGAGGCGGGGACGGGAACCCCACGAAACACCGTCACGGCGGCTTGAAATGGGAACATCTGCCCCGCAATTCTGTGAGCTATTCCCACCATGAACCCTCACACCGAAGTAGCGAGGGCAGCCCGAATCGCCAGCACCCTCATCGACGCGGCCCTAGCAAACAAGGACATTCAGGGCTATCTCCGAGACCTGACCTCGCCGCGGCTCTGGACCGTTGATGGAATTCACCGCAACCCGACGTGTCGGATCGAATGGGAATTCGTCACAGTCATCGGCGGGGTCGGTGAGTCCCTGGCTGCCGCACGGCACAAGAATTGGGGACGGTTTCTCGGCGTTCAGCCCCTGGAGCCGGATGCCCCGGTACACTGGTGCCGCATCCTCTACATCTACAAGGACACCAGCCCGTATAACCGCCGGGTCGAACAGCGGAAGGCCCTGAAGCGAATCCTGGGCCGCGAGCACCGCAAGCTGGTCACTCTCGCCGCCCGGTCCACCAAGAAGGACTTCCTGGCCCGCCACCTGACCGAAGCCGGAGCGTACGCCATCCGCCGTCGCCTCCGTCTCGATCCCGGCCAGTTCTGGCGTGCCGCCCGGGGCAATGACTTTCTCGACCTGCCGCGGCCCTCGCGGCAACTCCTCCTGTTTCTGGATGGACCTCCCTGAACCAGAGCTGCCGGCCGCCTCACCTCTTGCCGCCCTCACCCGTCCTGGGCCGGCGGCGGGGGTAGGCAGCGCCGGGCAGGCGGCACCCGACCGATCGCTCGAATTCGCGTTCCGCGTCACCGGGCTCGGAACAGACCACTCAGTCCAGGGACAGGAACCCACTCATGGCCGGAGGCAAGATTCAGGCCGGGCAAAATGGGGCAATAGCGACCGGCTCTGCGTCCACGGGTACCGCGAACTCACCCAGGCCGAATGCCGGGCTAGGGAGATTCCGCACCACGGCATGTGCTGGCACGTCCTCGAATGCACGAGCTGCGGACGCCGCCTTTCCTACGACTCCGGGGACTGATTCCGGTCCCCTTCACCCGCTTCTGGTGACACGACCCGATGAAGCCGCGCAACCTCCTGACGCGGAGCAACGGCAAACTGGGCGAGGGCATTCACGCCTGGTCCCTGCCCGCCGTGGAAACCTGCCCCGGCCATTCCGCCCTGTGCGAGCGAGTCTGTTACGCCCGTACCGGACGCTACCGCACGCAGTTCATGCAGGACCGCCTGGCGGAAAACCTGGACGCCGCCCTGGCCGAGGACTTCGTCGCCCGCGTGACGGCCGACGCCACGTCCGGCCCCGCGCCCGGAGGAGCCGGGGCTCGGAGTTCCAGGCCATCCTGCGGATGACACGGGCCGAGTACGACGAGGCCTGCGCCTACCTCCGCTCGCTCCTCATCCCTCCCGGCGTCGCCGTCACCCTCAACGGCGGGGCACTGCGGCCGCGCAGCCCGTCCACGCCTTCGAGGCGAGCCTGGAGACGGAGGCTGCCGACGGGGAAGGAATCCTGCGCCGCCGGGTCCGCAAGGCCCGGGTGGAACTTTACGACCCGCTGCCCGGCGAGACGCCCACCCTGTACGAGTTGGGGCTGCCGGTGGTCGAGACGGCCGACCGGTGGCACGTCAACGTCGGCCAGAAGGTGCCGCTGACCTTGAGCCGCGATAACGTGCCGCCTGCTTACCTGCGGGCACTGCGTACCCTGGTTCTCAACGAGATGCACCGGCGGCTGAGTGAGGAGGACGTAAATGCCTCCTGGGTCCAGCAGGCCACGTCCGACCCCGAATGCTCACACGTGGCCATCACGACGTTCCTGGACCTCCGCTTCGGGACGAACCGGGCCTCCTACGACCCGACCGACCCCGAGGCGAACAAGGCGGTCCAGGCGGCCGGCGGCACCATCGTAACTGGGAGGATGCTCAGCCGGCAGCAATGGCAGAAGGCGCGGGAGGCCGCGGCCATCGAGCCGGCCAACCGGGTCAAGCCGACCGCCAGGCCGTACAGCCTGGACCCCGCCGCGCCGGCGGCGGAGGTGATACCGCCGGGCCAATGGAGCCCGGCAGTCCAGAACGTCGCCGACTACGCGACGTTCCTGGCGTGGGAGCTCATGGGGGTGACACTCACCGTCACCGTCGTCCGCACCGCCAACAACTTCCTGGCCTGCTACGGCGCGGGACGGCTGGACCTCAACCTGCTCCGCCTCGGCGACGGCTGGTTCGAGCGAGGCGCGGGCGAGGACGTGGACCGACTGCTGATCCACGAGTTCGGCCATCAGTTCTCCGGCGACCACCTCAGTGACGAGTACCACGACGCCCTGTGCCGGCTTGGGGCGAAGCTCAAGCGGCTGGCCCTGGAGCGGCCGGAAGCCATCCGACCTTTCCTGCGCTGAGGACATCAGGACGGCCCATCGCCTGCGGCCGCTGCCGCGGGTTAGAAGGCAAGGAGGCGAACCGTGGCCGCCCCACCACCCCGCAGCCCCAAGGGAGACCCTGATGAAAGTCCTCTGCCGCCGCGAAGAGTTGCTGTCGGCCTTCCAACAGGCGAGCGTGGCCGTGCCGGCCCGTGATTTGAAGCCCGTCCTCCGCAACGTCAAGGCGGTTGCCGAGGAGGGTCGCTGCACGCTCCTGGCCACTGACCTGGAGTTGGGCACCCGCCTGGAGGTGCCGGGTCTGACCGTGGAGGAGCCGGGCTCCGTACTCTTGCCGGCGGCTCGGCTGCACGCCATCCTGCGCGAGTCCCCGGATGAAACGCTGGTCGTCGAAACCGCCGACCAATCATGCCTGGTGCGGGGGGAGCACAGCGAGTTCGAGTTGGCCGGCGAGGATCCGGCGGCTTTCCCTGACGTGCCGGAGTTCGTGGCGGACGCATACCACGAGGTGCCAGCCTGCGCGTTCCGCGAGTTGATCCGCCGGACCGCGTTTGCGGCCGCGACCGACACCAGCCGCTATGCCATCACCGGCGTCCTCTGCGAGCTGGACGGGTCGGTCGCTCGGCTGGTGGCGACTGACGGCCGGCGGCTGGCCGTGGCCGAGCGCGAGGCCGTCGCGCACGGGGAGCATTCCACGAAGGGACAAGTCCACATCCTGCCCCCGAAGGCCCTCCAGCTGCTGGACCGCAACCTGCACGATCCGGCCGAGGCGGTCCGCGTGTCACTGTCGCCCAACGAGGCCCTGTTCCGCACCACCCGGGCGACGATTTACACCCGGCTGGTCGAAGGCCGGTTCCCGCCGTACCGAGAGGTCATTCCCAAGAAGCCGGCCGCCAAGGTCGGCCTCCCGGTGGACGCCTTCCACGCGGCCGTGCGTCAGGCGGCGATCATGGCGGACCAGGAGAGCCGCAAGGTGGTTCTCGGCTTCGCCAAGGGCAAGCTGACGCTCAAGGCCCAGGGTTCGGACGTTGGCCGGTCCCGGGTCGAGATGCCGTTGGAGTACCAGGGCAAGCCCCTGGAGATCGCCTTCAACCCGCAGCTGCTGACGGACATGCTGCGGGCGTTGCACGGGGAGGAGGCGGTGGAACTGGCGCTGACCGACGGCGCCAGCCCGGCACTGTTCCGCTGTGGGGGGAACTACTCCTATGTCATCATGCCGCTGACGTGAGCCAACCCGAAGTGGAGCGTCGGTTCGGCAGGGGCGCGTCGCCGTCTCTTCCGCAGGGTAGAGGTCTGCGGGTGCCGGCATGCCGTTGCCTGGTTCGGATTCCGACACAAGGGGAAATCGAAGTGAGAACGCTGGCAGAACTCCAGGCGGAATGCGCGGGACTTGGCCTTGCGGTCACGAGCGGGGGCCGGCCGAGCAAGGAAGCCTACGTTGCCGCCCTGCGCGAGCATTACTGGCATCGGGAGTACCCGGAGCGGCCATTGCCGCCGCAGGTGTTGCCGATGCTCCTCGGGGTCTGGGCCGACCTCGACCCGGCCGATGCGGAGCAGATCGAGCAAGAAGGTTCGGGCTGGCTGGTGCAGCCCAAGCTGGACGGGGTACGGGCGCTGCTGCACGTCGGGGCGGACGGGGTCCGCATTACCAGCCGCCACGTCAGCGTCGTGAGCTACCGCTTGGCCGAGTTGCAGGACAACTTGCCCCACTTGGCGGAAGGGCTGGGGGCACTGCTGGGAACTGTCTTGGACGGCGAGCTGGTCTGCCCCAGGGCGGTCCTGGATACCGGTACCACCGTGACGGCCCATCCGCTCCAGGCCGCAATGGCCGTCCTGGCAACGAGTCCTGTCGCTGCACGTCAGTTGCAAGAAAGGTACGACGCCCGGCTCCGCTTCCACGCCTTTGACGTCCTCAGCTTCCGCGGGACAGACGTCACTCGCTTGCCCCTGCTGGACAGGCAAGACGTGCTGGCCGAGGCGCTGGCCGCGGCAGACACTCCTTACCTGGAGTCGGTGCCGGCCTTCGTGATCGGCAAGGGCGCGGTCCATCGCAGGCTGATCGAGCGGGAAGGCGAAGGGACGGTGTGGAAACGCCTGGACGGGCTTTACGAGCCCGGACGCAGGGTGACTCATTGGCTCAAGCGGAAACGAGGGGTCGAAGTAGAGGCGTTCGTCACCGGCTGGAAGCCCGGCGGGGAGGGCAATGGCCACGCCCACCTCGTTGGGGCCGTCGAATTCAGCGTCCGACGGGATGACGGCTCCGCCTGCCCCGTGGCCTGGGTAAGCGGCTGGACCGACGCCGAGCGGCGCGCGCTGACGACCCACGATGCCACGGGTGCCAGCCGGCTGAACCCGAGCTACCTGGGCCGGCGGGCGCTCATCGCTGGCCAGGACCACGCGGCCAAGTCACGCCGGCTCCGGCACGCGCGCTTCGTATCGTGGGTACAACCCTGACCAGGCCTTTGCCTCCTAAGGCCCTCCTTAGTACACAAAGGCATTGAAAAGGTGGCGAAATCATGCGGCCTGTGCGGGTTCGGGCGGACTGCTCGATTCGTTCGGCAGTCGCGGCTCGCACTTGGCCATGATCTTCGCCACCGACTTCGTACTCCAGGCAAACGGATGAGCGACTTCGTTCCACCCCCGAAGGAACGCTTCCAGCCGCTCCGCCAGCGCCGCCTTGTCGGCGAAGTCAGCGATGCACAGCCGCTTCCGCTGCAAGATGCTGAACCACTGCTCCCCCTGGTTCATCCACGAGCAAGGAACCGGCGGGTGATGGAAAACAAAGCGCGGGTGCTTCGCCCGCCACGCTTGCACCTGCTGGCCCTTGTGCATCCGCAGGTTGTCCAGCACTACATGGATCATCGTGACCGTCGCCGGGATCTCCCGGTCCAACATCTCCAGGAAGGCGATGAACTCCGCCTGCCGCTTGCGCTCCGCCGTCATCCCGTACACCTTCCCCGTGCGCGTGTCGAAGGCGGCGAAGAGGTTCAACGCGCCGCAGCGCCCGTACGCGTGCTCGACGCGCACCGGCTGCTCCGGCAAAGCCGGTCGCGTCGGCGCCATCCGCGGCCGCGGCTGCAAGCTCGTCTTCTCATCTACGCACAGCACGACCTCGTGAGCCGCGAGCGGCCGCGTGTACAGATCACAGACCTCTTGGACCTGGGCGGCGAAAGCCGCATCGCGGGGCACCTTGGGGGACAGCCACAAGTGGTGGCGCCACGGCTGGAGCCGGTGGTTGTTCAAGATCCGGCCGACGGTGTCGGCCGAGATGCTCTCGACCAAACCGTCGTTGACCAGTTGGCGGGCCAGTTCCTGGCAATCCCACTGGGCCAGCGAGCGGCCGTAGCGATCGGGCCGTTCGCAGGCGACCTTAACCAGATGCAGCGCGACCTCGGGGGGAAAAGACCGGCCGGCGTCCGCGCCCCGGTTGGTCGTCTAGCCCCGCGGTCCCCTGTCCGAGGAAGCGGCGCACCCACTTGCGGGCGTTGTTGGGCGCCAGGCCGGCGATCTGGGCGGCCTCCGTCACGGAGCGGCCCTCGCTCAAGGGCAGGATCAGTCGCCCCCGGCGAACGAGCCTGCGGGGAGGGTGGTGGAGCGCTGCCAGCGCAGCCGTTCCGCTCGTTGAGGATCGGTTAATTCTACGGAGAACATTTTCTTGCGGCCGCGCATGGGAACACCGGGGAAAGAAAGCCTGGAATGCTCGTAACCCCGATTGTCCTTCTTGCCCAGCTGATGTCAATTAGCGCTGCTTTCAATGCGTAGCTGTACTTAGGCAGCCGCGGGGGTGCGAAAGGTAAGAATGCGGGCCGCTGGCGAGCTTTTGGCACGGGGATTGTGCGCAAGAGAGACGACGCCTCATGCGAGGGCGACCCGGTGCCTGAGCCGACCGCGCGGTACTCGGCGTGCCGGACGCAGGCACCGCCAAGCGCAGACCGCAGGTGCGAATGATGAGTACGCCAGGTGATCCGCCGCTGGAGAACTGCTTCCTCTACCAAGTCCAGCGGCTCCTCCGGGCGCTCCGCGAGTCCTTCGAGCGGCGGTTAGCCCCACATCACCTTTCCATCTCGGAAGGAAGGGTGCTGATTCACTGCTCCCAGGGCGTCGGAACCCCCGCCGGCTTGGCCGATTGTCTCGACATCGACCGGGCGGCAGTTACGCGCCTCGTGGACCAACTGGAGCAAAAGGGTCTGCTGTCGCGTGAACCTAACCCCACGGATCGTCGCTCGACCGTCGTCCGGCTGACCGAAACCGGCCGCGCACTGGTGCCCCAACTCAACGAATATGCAAAGGCAACTGACCAAGAATTCCTCGGACATCTACAGGGCAACCGGGTGACCGAACTTCGGCAACTCCTCCAAGAAGCGGTTAGGGGTCTCCCCAGGCGAAGCTACGACGGCGACGAATGCCCGGAAGGGTAATTGCCTCTTTTGAGCCGGCACTACAACCGCTTACGGAGCGACGCCGGTCGTATACCGTCGCAACGTACCAGGCCCATTCCAAATGGCCCGCCCGAGAGCCGTCGCACCTTCACTGGACGATAATCCTTATCGTCGTCGTGGGGTAGCGGCTCCTCCCCGCCCGCGCCCGCAAACCAAGTGTCCCGTCAAGCTCCCTCCCGCAGAACTCTGAAGAATCGAGACTGGCCATAAATCCGGCCGACCGTCTTTGCGACCGGCCGCCGACACCGCCGTCACGCGAGATGCCCGTAATGCCTGCCGGAGGCCCGGATACTGGAGTGTCCGTCGGGGCCGTGAGAGGCCGCCCGGGTGGTGTGGCTCGGCCTCGACAGGTTTCTTTGGGGAACCCCTATGCCACGACAACTCCCTGCCGCCGAAGAACTCCGCGGGGCCAATTTCCTGTCGGCCCGGATCCCGCAGTGGTTGCGGGATCTGTTTCACCGGCACCGCAGTGCAAGCAGGCTCGCGGACGGCTCGCCGATGCCCGCTTATGCTTTCGCGGAACTCATCTGGCGCGAGGGCGGCTCTCCCATGGCCCAGCCGCTCATCCCAGCCCTGGGCGTGAACGCAGCCCCCGCAGCCGTCAGCTTTCGTCTCACCACGGAAACCTACAACCGCTTGCGGTCAGACATCCGGGCCTCGCAAGTCCCCAAGGACCAGTTCATCGCCAGGGAACTCGTGACGCGCCTCCGGACGATTCGGCTGGACCTGGTTCAGCGCCAGGAAACGCCGGAGCCGGTGCGCGTGGTGTGCGCCAACACATTGTCGCTGGCCCACCGCCAGGGGGCGGGCGAGGGCGTCAGCATCATGCACAAGGGCGACCTGCAGGCCAAGATCCGCCAGGCCCAGGAGGTGCTGGGGCTGGCCCGCCGCTTCTTCGACGACGCGGCCGCAGTCATCGACCGGCTGGCCGGCTACTCGCCAACGTCAGCCCAGCTCGCGGCCTATTTCGCCGAGCTGTACCCCGACCCGGAGGGGGGCAAGGACAACGCCCGGGCGGCGAAGGCCCGCACCGAATTGCAGCGGCTGTTTGAAGAAGGCCGTGGGCACGACCAGCCCGGCGTAAAGGGAACGGCCTGGGCGGCCTACAACGCGGGTCACCGAGTACGTGGATCACCATCGCCAGGCCCGGGCGCGAACGACCGCGACCGCGCCAGCCGCCGCCTCAACTCCGTCTGGTTCGGCTCCGGTGCCCGACTCAAGGCCCGCGCCTGGAACCTGGCCGCCGCGATGGCCGGGGGCGACTGACCAACCGGCACGCGCTCCCCGGGACATTCCACCGGGGAGTGTGCCAGCCCTGCCAACACTCAAAGCCTCCTGGGGACAAGCACGAGACTCCCGGTGCCGGCGGATACTGCGGTCGAGGTGACCGAAGCACTCACCGCTCGGCTGGAGGGCTCTCCGCAAGGTGACGAGAGCCGATACGGCGCGGAGGCTCCTCAGGCAAACCGCCCAGAGTGGAACCGCACCCGTTCGCCGTGCCGGGCCAGCACCTCGTACTCCTCGGCTGGTAGCGGGCCAGAGGCGGAGAGAACTTCCAAGTCCTGGTCGAGTTCCGCCCAGGTGTGCGGGGCGGCCAGGACGACGGAAACGGCCGGCTGCTGCAGGGCGAACCGATACCAGGCGCGGGGCGGGGGTGGGGTGAATGCGGGTGGGTCGTCCGGTGTTGGCCGCAGCAGTGCTCCCCACCGGAGGGCGGTGTAGGCGATGACCGGCAGGCCGCGGGCGGCGGTCACCGGGAACACCTCCTGCTCAGCCCCGCGGTGGGCCGCGTTGTACCGGACCATGACGCAGTCGAGCAGCCCCGAGGCGGCCATCGTCGCCGCGAGTGGGCGCTGGTGGCTCGTCACCCCGAGCCGCCGCACGACCCCGTCCGCCTGTGCGGCCCGCAGGTACTCGACCACCCCGCCCGGGGCGGTAAGCGCTTCCCACTCGTCCGCCCGCTCGACGTAGTACAGGGTGAGGACGTCGACGTAGTCCGACCGTAGGGCGGACAGCACCGACCGGAGTTCCTGGGTGGCCTCCGGGGCGGTTCGGGCGGAGAACTGCACGCACACCGCGACCCGGTCGCGTTCCGGGCCGAGGGCGGTGACTGCGGCGGGGAACGACTCGTCGTCGGGCGGTCCCTCGGCGAAGCCGGTCCAGTTCAGGAAGTTCACGCCGCGCCCAACCGCGGCGAGCACGTCGTCGGGCGTGATCGCGGTGGCACCATGCGAGGCAAGACCGAGGCGGCAGACGGGCTTGCCGAACTCCCGCGCCGGGCGAGTCAGGAATGGCGCGAGCGCCGGGGCATCGGGCGGCGTGCGCTCTTCGCGAGCGGGCTGGTTCATTGCGATCTCCGCATCACCGGATGGCATCTCGCCGGCCTGTCGTCATTCGCGGCCGCTCACCGGTTGATCATCCGCTGCGCGGCCTCGGAGTAGCGGGCCCCTAGGACGGTAATTTGCGTGGCGGCGTCGTCGATGTCACGCAGGTCGCCTTCGATCAGGTCGACCGCAACGGCGTCAACGTTCTCCTCGAGCCGGTGAACCTTGGTCGTGCCCGGGATCGGCACGATCCACGGCTTCTGCGCAAGCAGCCACGCGAGGGCCACCTGGGCGGGCGTCGCCTGCTTTCGCTCCGCGATGCGGTGGAGCAGCCCGACGATCGCCTGGTTGGCCTTGCGGTTCTCGGGGGAGAAGCGGGGGACGGTGTTCCGGAAGTCGGCCGCGTCGAAGGTGGTCTTCTCGTCGATCTTCCCGGTCAGGTAGCCCTTGCCCAGCGGACTGAACGGGACGAACCCGATCCCGAGTTCCTCCAGCGCCGGGATGATCTGCTCCTCCGGCTCCCGCCAGAAGAGGGAGTACTCGCTTTGCAGCGCCGTCACCGGCTGGACGGCATGCGCGCGGCGGATGACCTGCACGCCCGCCTCGGACAGGCCGAAGTGCTTCACCTTGCCTTGCCGAATCAGTTCCTTCACCGCGCCGGCGACGTCCTCGATCGGCACGGCCGGGTCGACGCGGTGCTGGTAGAGCAGGTCGATGTGGTCCGTCTCGAGCCGCTTGAGCGAGGCTTCCACGGCGTCCCTGATATGTTCCGGGCGGCTGTCGAGGCCCGCCTGCTTGCCGTTCTCGATCTTGAAGCCGAACTTGGTCGCGATGACCACCTGGTGGCGGACGGGCGCCAGGGCCTCGCCGACAAGTTCCTCGTTCGTGAACGGCCCGTACACCTCGGCGGTGTCGAAGAAGGTCACCCCGAGGTCAACCGCCGCACGGATGACCTTGATCCCCTCCTGCTTGTCGACGGCGGGGCCGTAGCCGAAGCTCAGGCCCATGCAGCCGAACCCGAGGGCCGAAACCTCCAAGCCGCTCTTTCCTAGTTGCGCTTCTGCATCGTTTGTCTCCTTGCAGTGGTTCAGTCGATTCACGAGGGGCGCGAATCCCGGCCGTTCACCATTCGACGCGCTTTCGATCTCGGAAAAACCCGCCGGTCGGACCGTCGTCCGGCAGCGTCGCGAGCCACACGGCCGTCTCGGCTCCCTCGTCAGGCGTTCGCGTTGCTCCCTGGCCGCCCATGCGCAGTGCGCACCCAGCCGGGACACATCGCGTTGACCTTGATCGTGGGCGGAAGTTCCTTTGCGAGACGAACGGTGAGCGCGTTGAGCGCTGCTTTTGTAACGCCATAGAGACCCGGTCCGCCCATCCCTTCGGCGAATGATCCCCAGCCGGACGACACGTTGACGATTCGGCCATAGCCGCGCGCGATCATGCCCGGCGCGAGCCGGCGCATGAGGCGAAGCGGACCGGTCAGGTGTGCGGCGATGGACTCGGCAATCTCCCCGTCCGTCAGCTCGAGCAGGGGCTTTTCGTGCAAGACCCCCGCGTTGTTCACCAGAGACGTCAAGGCGACGAGCGGATTTGTCTATGCCATCGACAGCGGCGTCAATCGCCGCCGGAGAATCCAGGTCGATACGCATGGCAGCCGCATCGAGGCCGATGAGGCGAAGTGATTCAGCGGCGTCTTCGCCGCTCTGGGGGTCGCGCGACCCGAGCAACACCGAAATGCCATGTTCGGCGAGTTGGCGGGCGATAGCAAGACCGATGCCGCGATTCGCACCCGTTACGAAAGCTGTTCGTTTCATAAAACGTTATCCCTCTCTTGAGCTCCTGACTCTGGCCCAGGCGTGCGGTCGATCACGACGGATGCGACCGGGCCGGCTCCCCGCGTCATTACCAGGGCTGGTTGGCCGGGCCCACCGTGAACTCGTTGATGGTCGTGTCCTCGGGCTGGTCAATGGCGAACGCCACCACACTCGCAACCCGGTCCGGCGAGATCCCGTATCGCTCATAGATCTTCTGCATCCCGTTAGCCGTGTCCTTGTGGCTGATCATGCCCAAGAGCTCGGTGTTGATCGCGGCGGGGTAGATCGTCGCCGTGCGGATGTTCGTCCCCTCCATGGCGGACTCCATGCGGAGGACCTCCATGAAGTCGCGCACGAACCATTTCGTCCCGCCGTACACCGCCCCACCGGGGTAGGCCTTGAGCCCGGCCACCGACAACGTCGCGATGACGTGCCCGGACTTCTGCTCGACGAACGTCGGCAGCACGGCCGCGACGCCGTTAAGGACGCCCTTGATGTTCACATCGACCGTCTGGTGCCAGTCGTCGGTCTTCAGCGCCGAGAGCGGGGAGTTCGGCATGATGCCGGCGTTCAGGAAGATCACGTCCACGCGGCCGAACGTCTCTCTGGCCAGTTTGACGATGGCCTCGTTGTCGAACGGTTTCGTCACGTCCAACTCCCGGTAGACGGCCTGGCCGCCGTCCTTCTCGATCGCGCCCGCGATCTGCTTCAGCTTGTCTTCTCGTCGGGCGCCGAGGACGACCCTGGCGCCTTTGCTCGCGAGCAGCTTCGCGGTCGCCTCACCGATCCCGGATGACGCGCCGGTGATAACGACGACTTTATTCTTGATCATGTTGGTCCTCCGCTCTTGTTGATCTGGTGATGGGTTTGCTGAGCTTCTCTTTCCTTTCACACGACCGTCATCCCGCCGTCCACGGTGAGGGCGTGGCCGACGACGTAACTCGCCGCCGGGCTGCACAGCCACAGGACGGCCGCGGCGATCTCCTCGGGCCGGCCCGCGCGGCCGATGGGAACCTGCTTTGCGAACTCGGCGTACGCCCGCTCGTCACCGCTCGACGACGTCGCGGGCGATCTGCGTGTCGATGAGGCCGGGGTTCACGGCGTTGACGGGGATGCCGCGCTTGACGTACTCGAGCGCGGCGGTCCGCGTCAGCCCGACCACCCCGTGCTTGGAGGCGATGTAGAACCCGATGCCGGGGTTGCCGGTCAGGGCCCCGACCGACGCGTTGTTGACGATGGCGCCGCTACCCTGGCGCTCCATCTGCCGGAGCTCGTGCTTCATGCAGCTCCACACGCCCCGCAAGTTGACCCCGATCACCCGGTCCCACTCCTCGCGGGTGCTGTCGGCGGTCGGCGCGATTCGGGCCATGACCCCGGCGTTGTTGAACGCGGCGTCGAGCCGGCCGAATTGGGCGACGGCGCGGTCCACCATCGCGGCCACCTGGGCGTCGTCACTCACGTCGCACCGAACGGCGAGCGCCTCGTAGCCGGCGGCGACGAGCTGCTCGGCCGCCGCCTTCACCGCGTCCTCCTTAAAGTCCGCGAGGACGACGGCCGCGCCCGCCTCCGCGAACGCCCGCGCCGTTGCGAGTCCCATACCGGCCGCGGCCCCGGTGACGAGGGCCACCTTCCCGCTGAAATCCAACGGATTGCTCATGATGTCCTTCCTTTCTCAGTCACCCCTGGTAACCGTCCGCTGTCAAACACCCTTGACGCACCGTTGCCGCGCGTTCTCCCTGGTGGGAGTAGAGCGGCAGGGTCTTCGCGAACCCCTTCGCGTGAAAGATCGCGGAGCCCCGTCCCCCCTTGCCGTCGGTCGTCACGACGTACAGGTCGTTGGTCCCGGGCTTGATCGCCAGGCTGGTGGAACTCAGGTTGTGCCCCTCGTTCCGGCCCGGCAGGAGCACCTGCCCGATGGGAATGCCGTTCCGGTTGAGCACCAGCACCCGGCCCTGCCCGTACATCGCCACGTACAGGTTGCCGTCGGCGTCGGCCCGCATCGAGTCCGGCGCCGGGCCGGTGAAGTGGTACGCGACGGCCGTACCGACGGGCGCGATCGTCGTCGCGTCTGCCAGTTGCACCCGGTGCAGCAAGTTCCTGCTGAACTCCGTCGTCCACAGCTCCCGCCCGTCCGGGCCGAGCGCGACGCCGTTGGCCATCGCCAGGCGCGGCAGCACGGGCGTGACCACCTTGAAGTCCGGCGAGACGTAGTAGACGCCGCCCTTCGGGTCGGTGGAGGTGCCCCGGAAGTCGGTGAAGTAGAACCCGCCCCGGGCGTCAAACACCAGGTCGTTCGGGCAGTAGCCGTCTGCCTCCGGGACGATCGTCTGCATCCCCGACCCGTCCGGCCGCACCGCGACGACGGCCCCGGTGCCCTTGGCGAGGTCCAGGGCGGCGATGAAGACGCGCCCGTCCCTGTGGACCGCGAGCCCCGCCGGGCCGAGCCGGTCCAGGGTGAGGACGGTGGACAGCCGCTTCTCCGGCGTGACGCGGAGCACCCGCCGGCCCGACAAGTCGCTGAAGAGGAGGCTCCCGTCGCGGGCGAAGGCCGGGCCCTCGAACACCTGCCCCTCGTCGGAGACCTTGAGCCAGCTTTCCGCTACGACGGCCTGCAGGCCCCGCTCCGCGGGCGGGATCGGGACTGGCCCTCGCGTCAGCGCGTCGTAGGCCAGTTCGGGGGGCATCCCGCCCCGCTGCGCGTGGGCGGCGGCGACGAGGGCCGCGCAGAGGGCGGCAAGGACCAGGGGGCGGCGCGGGACGAGCGGGAGGTGTCCCCGCCGGGCCGGACTCGGCCCGCGATCGACGCCCGTCGTGGCATCGGTTTCGGACGCGACCTTCGCTGCCGTTGTCATGTATCACCTCTCAGGGTTGTAGGAGATTTATATTTTTTGTTGGCAGGTGTTCTTGTCATTCATCGCGATCAAAAACCCTCAAGCACGATCTTGCCGCGTGCTTTGCCGCTCGCCAGCAGCCGGTGTGCCCGTTTGAGGTTGGCCGCATTGATCGTGCCCATGGTTTCAGTCAACGTCGTCCGAATCTTGCCAGCATCAATCAGGTCGGCCACTTGTCGGAGTATGTCGCCTTGCACGCTCATATCCACTGTCTGCATCAAGGAGCGCATAAAGACAGCTTCGAGGTGAACCGAAATGCACTTTCATTTGAAGGGGTTCACGTCGAACGTCTCTGGACTGTCAATGTAGCCAAAGCGCCCTTGAGCGCGAGCAGCTTAACGATGTCGTCGCGATACTTGAATACTTGACTGAACCGGCTGTCGAAAACACGAAGCCGGGCGCTCCAATGCCCAGAGCTTCGATCTGTGGGGCCAGGGGCTGGCTATGATCGACGACATAATGCGCGCCGAGGCTGGAGCACCATTCCTTGGTTTCCGGTCGCGATGCGGTGGCGATCACCGTGAGATCGGTTCGGACGCGAAGCAATTGGATCGCCATTGATCCTACACCTCCAGCGGCACCGATGATGACCACTGCCGGGGCGGCTCCCGGGACGGGGCGTGCCACGTCGAGACGCTCGAAAAGCATTTCCCAAGCTGTGAGGGAGGTCAGCGGCAAGGCAGCCGCCTGGGCATCGGAGAGGGATGCCGGAGCCTTCGCCGCGATCCGTGCATCGACAAGGTTGTACTCCGCGTTTGTCCCCTGCCGCCCAATGGCCCCGCAATAGTAAACCCTGTGTCCGATCTCGAAACCTTGGACGAGCGATCCCTTTCCTACGACGGTGCCGGCAGCGTCCCATCCCAAGATGCGAACTTCGCCCTCGGCGGCTGAACTGCTGGAACGGATCTCGCAATCAATCGGGTTGACAGCAGTGGCCGAGATTTCGACGAGCAGGTCGTGATCCGTGGGAACGGGTTTCGGCAGGGTAATGTCTATGAGGGCATCGTCGCGGTCGATTGGTCCCTTGTCTCTGTAACCTACGGCTTTCATAATTC
Organism: uncultured Planctomycetota bacterium; assembly: GCA_963849325.1. GTDB lineage: Bacteria > Planctomycetota > Planctomycetia > Gemmatales > Gemmataceae > JAJPHU01. Next base: position 76,979 of record CAWKHF010000003.1, read on the forward strand.
TTATCCTCGATAGCTAGTTTCTAGAGATTGACTTCATTGCGTAGTTGATAGAGGTATCGATCACGCGGTAACCGTCCGCCAGAGCGGCCTTCACCGTGTCGACGCTCTCTTCGGGGCCGGACTGGAGGACGCCAAGCCGGAGAGCAGGGTCAGTCGTCCTGCCTCAACGGCAGGACCTTTTCGGCGTCGGAGAGCCGAACCGCGACGGTCTTGCGCCGGTGCCAGATCGGGTAGGGCAGGCGCGGGCGCGAGGCTCGTTCGATCCGGTCGATCTGGTCGCCCGTCAGCTTTAACTCCATCGCGGCCAGGTTGTCGGCGAGCTGGTCGCAGTTGCGCGCGCCGACAATCACGCTCGCGACGCCGGGGCGAGCCATCAGCCACGCCAGCGAGACCCGGGCGGCGGAACAATGGTGCTCCTTGCCGACCTCGACCAGCGCGTTGACGGTGTCCCACAGCCTGTCAGGGTCGTCGACCGGCGGTTCGTCCCACTCGGTCAGGTGACGGCCGCTCTCGGGCTGCTGGTCACGCCGATACTTGCCGGAGGTCAGTCCACCGGCGAGCGGGCTCCACACCAGCATCCCCATGCCGGCGTCGATGACAGCCGGCAGCAGCTCCATCTCAACGTCCCGGAACGCCGGGCTATAGAAGCTCTGCGTCACCACGAACGGCGGCAGCTGTTCGCGATCGGCGATGCCCAGCGCCTTGACGAGGTGCCACGCCGAGTAGTTCGAGCAGCCGACGTAGCGGACCTTGCCCTGGGCCACCAGATGTCCCAACGCGCTGAGCGTCTCCTCCAGCGGGGTCAGGCCGTCCCAGGAGTGGACCTGGTACAGGTCGATGTGGTCTCGGCCGAGGTTCCGCAGGCTCTGTTCGCACTGCCGGATGATGTGCGTGCGAGACAGGCCGCGGTCATTGGGATCGTCGCCCACCTGCATGCCGACCTTGGTGGCGATCAGCACGTCGTCGATCGCGTCGCCGAGGGCCGCGCCGAGCATCTGCTCCGAGGTGCCCGTCGAGTAGACGTCGGCGGTGTCGAACAGATTCACCCCGGCGTCGCGGCTCTTCGCGATCAGCTCGCGCGCCTCGTCGATCTGGGTGCTGCCGGCGTTGGCGAAGAACCCTTCGCCACCGAACGTCATCGTCCCGAGCGTCAAAGGCAAGACCATCAGCCCCGAGTTTCCAAGTGTACGGTATTCCATCGTCTTCCTCCTTGGGTGGTAGTTCAAAACGGTCAACTTGCAGCGTACGACGTGTCAGATGGTGCTCGCATCGATCACGTACCGGTAGCATGCTTCCTTGTCGGCCACCGCTTCCCAAGCTCAGTTGACCTCATCAGTGCCAATCACCTCGGTCTCGGTCAAACTTTTCGTCGAATCCCGTGCTCCTGGTAGATCTTCTGCATCTGATCGGCCGTGCCCTTATGGCTAATCATGCCCAACAGCTCGGTGTTAATTGCCGCCGGATAGATCGTCGCGGTGCGGATGTTCGTTCCCTCCATAGCCGACTCCATGCGGAGAGCCTCCATGAAACCGCGTAGGAACCACTTCGTCCCGCCGTACACCGCGCCGCCGGGATAGGCGTTGAGCCTGGCGACCGAGGAGGTCGCGATGATGTGCCCCGACTTTTGCTCGATGAACGTCGGCAGTACGGCCGCGAGGCCATTTAAGACGCCCTTGATGTTCACATCGACAGTTTGGTGCCAGTCGTCGGTCTTCATCGCTGGCAGCGGGGAGTTTGGCATAATGCCCGCGTTTAGGAAGATGACGTCGATGCGGCCAAACCTCTCCTAACGATGGCCGCGCCCGCCTCCGCGAGCGCCGCGCCGTCGCCAGTCCCATGCCGGATGCGGCCCCGGTGACGAGTGCAACTTTGCCACTGAAGTCCAACGGATTGTTCATGGTGTAATTGCTCTTTCCGTCACTCTGTTCGTCACGCCTCTACGCCGTTTGCCCGCCGTCAACGACCATCGCGTGCCCGACGACGAAGCAGGCCGCATCCGAACACAGCCAGACGACGGCATCGGCGATCTCTTCGGGCTGGCCCATCCGTCCTACCGGCTCCTGCGCGATGACCCTCTCCCGCCCCTCGGCAGTGCCGCCGGTGACGCGACCCATCATCGGGGTGTCGATGATCCCGGGGCACACGGCGTTGATGCGGACGTTCTGCGGGGCGTAATCGCGGGCCGCTCCCTTGGTGAGGCCGATGACGCCGAACTTCGCGGCGCAGTAAGCCGCCTGGCCCTTGAAGCCTTTGACTCCAGCGCCCGAGGAAGTGTTCACGATCACGCCGCCTTGCTTGAGCATCAGCGGGATTTCGTACTTCATGCACAGGAACACGCCGCGCAGGTTGATGTTGACGAGGCGATCCCACTCTGCCTCTTCCAGTTCCGCAGTCGGGGCAAGCCGCTGTTCGACGCCGGCGTTGTTGAAGGCGAAGTCCAGCCGCCCGAAGGTTTCGATGGTTGCGTCCAGCGCCCGCCGCACGTCGTCAGCCCGTGACACGTCGCATCGGACGGCGAGCGCCCGCCCGCCCATCCCTTCGATCATGCGGGCAGTTTCCTGGTTGCCCTGTTCCGACACGTCGGCGACCACCACGCCAGCTCCTTCGCGGGCAAATGCCAGCGCCGTCGCCCGGCCGATGCCGTTCGCCGCCCCGGTCACGAACGCAACCTTCCCCGTAAAGCTCCCGTTCTGATTCCCCGCCATCTCTTGCTCCTTTCGCTATTCGGCCCTTGTTCATTGCCGGAGCACTTCATCCAATTTCGTCGCAAATGCTCGCGGCCGTAGCAGCCAGCCGGTATGGCCGCCCGGAAACTCGACGAAGCTGGCACCGAGACGCTCCGCCAGCGCCGCCGCGCATCGGTAGGGGGCGCAGTCGTGGTCCGACCCGCCCGCGGCCACGATGCGCACCGGCGCCGCTTTGAGCGCCGCCAGATCGAGCTGATAGGCGCAGTCGGCCGGTACGTCGTGCGAGAAGAAGAACTGCTGATTGGCTTCGACCTGCGGGGTTGGCGGTGGCAGCGCCACGTCGGCCTCGCGGTCCGCATCGTCGATGGCCGCCAGTGCTTCAATCTTCCGAAAAGCGGCGGCGGCTCCTTCCCGGTGGAATGTACTCACCGCGTCTTTAAGGGTTTGGACGGCACGATCCCGTTCGGCCTCCGGTAAGAGTTGCCAGGCGGGTGCTTCGTGCGCCACGAGGACGCGGACCTGCTCGGGGTATCGGGCGACGAGGTCGAGGCCGATCAGACCGCCGAAGCTGCTGCCGAACACGAGCGCGGGCTCGGTCGTTAGCGCCGCCAGCAAGTGGTGCGCGTCGTCGCCGTGCGTCGCGATGGTGGGCGGGCCAGTGGAGGCGTCGGTCGTGCTCCGCGACTGCCCGCGGCAGTCGTAGGTTACCACCGTGTAGCGATCGGCGAGCTGTTCGCGTAAAGTCTCCGCCGCCTCCGCATCGCCGGGCCCACCCTGAAGGGTCAAGAGCAGCGGGCCGGTCCCGCGCACTCGGTAGAAGATTGTTGCGCCGCGTACGCGGAGCCTGTTGCCCCTGATCGTGCCCCTCTCCTCCCTCCTTTCCATGTCGCTCGCCTCTCGGGCATCGTGCGGCACGCTGCGTTACGGCCGGGACGCCAGCAAACTCACTTGCGGTCCTGCTCGTCGCTGACCTTCTCCATCCAGTCCACCGACTTACCGTCCAGCTTCTCTTGGAAGGCGATGTGGGCCATGGTCGTGGTCGGGGCCGCCCCGTGCCAGTGCTTCTCGCCCGTCTACGCGGCTGAGTCGCGTCGTCGGCCACTTCCGCCCGACAAAGGGATTGTAGGCGAAGTCCCCGGCGGGCCGGTATCACAATCGTCCAGGACTTTAGCCTAATCCTCCACGGCGTGGCCGAATCCCCTGTCCGCAGCGATCCGGGGCGGGTAAACTGGAAGGGGGCGAGGGGAAACGACGGGGTAGAGACGTGGCGACGAAGGATCTGACGATGCTTGCCGCGGCGGTCGAGCGGCACACCCGGACGGACGGCGATCACGAGACGGCCGTGCCGGGACTTTGGCTATACCGATCCTCCACGCCGTCGGCGGAGCACGCCGTCGTGTACGTGCCGTCCGTGTGCATCGTGGCGCAAGGGGCCAAGGAGGTGGTCGTCGGGGGCGAGGTGTACCGCTACAACCCGGCCCAGTCGCTCCTCGTGTCGGTCGATATGCCCGCCTCGACCCGCGTGGCCGAGGCGGCTGCGGATCGCCCGTGCCTGGCGGCCCGCGTCCCGATAGACCCGGCCGTCGTGGGCGAACTCCTCGCTGACGGCACGGCGACCCCGCCGCCCGGCCCGCCGGCGCGGGATCGGGGTCATCAACCTCAAGCCGCCGCTCCTCGACGCCGTTCTATCGACTCCTGGGCCTGCTCGACGCCCCGCACGAGGTCGCCGCCCTCGCGCCGCTCGTGCTCCGGGAGATCGCCTTCCGGGTGCTCACCGGCCCGGAGGGGGCGAGGCTCCGGCAGATCGCCTCGGCCGGCGCCCCGGCCCAGCGGATCGCGCGGGCGATCCGCTGGCTACGGGACCACTTCGCCGAGCCACTGCGGATCGAGGGGCTCGCGAAGCGCGCGGGGATGAGCCCGTCGGCGCTCCACCTCCACTTCAAGCACGTGACGGCCCTGAGTCCGCTCCAGTACCAAAAGCGGCTGCGGCTCCAAGAAGCCCGGCGGCTCATGGTGGGGGAGGGGCTCGACGCCGGCGAGGCGGCGTTCCGCGTCGGTTACGAGAGCCCGTCCCAGTTTGGGCGGGAGTACCGGCGGCTCTTCGGCAAGTCGCCGCGGCGGGACGTGTCCGGGGTGCAGGCCGAGGCCCAACCGGCGGTCTGATCCAGCTTCTTGCGACGCGGTTTGCGCATTGACACCTGACGCACAAAAGCGTGCTCCGGTCCGCCACACGTCCGCCACACCGGACGGGCCTGCGGTCAACACCGCCAGCCTCTTCAAGGCGCCCCTCCCTCCCCCGGCACACCGCACCCCGGCCTGAACCGTCAAGGCCTCCCGGCCAGCTCGACGTGACGTCCTGCGGGCCATTTCTCTCATCCATTCCGATCCACATCAGCGCATGCCTGCCCTCCCCTGGGTAGTCCGAGGGGCCAAAGGTCCCTCTTCCCCGAAGCGAGGCAGGCATGCGTCTAGCGGCACAGACTCGCGGGGGGTTTTACCCCGCGCACGAAAAGGCGGTCGCGCACGCCGCGTTTTTCCTGCGTCCCCCCGCAGGTAAGCCGTTCGCCATTCTCGACCCGTGTGCCGGCGAGGGGGCCGCCGTCTGCCAACTCCGGGAACTGCTCGGATGCTCGCCCGGGCTGACATTTGCAATTGAGTTGGACGACGGCCGCGCCGAAGTCGTCCGTGCGCTCCTGTCCGGTGCTCAGGTGCTCGCCCCGGCCAGCTTCTTCGGGTGCCGGGCCACCCTGAACAGCTTCTCGTTCATCTGGCTGAACCCGCCGTTCGACGACGGCTACGGCGGTTCTCGTGTGGAGGACCAGTTCCTGCGACGAGCCACCGACTGGCTCATGCCGGGCGGCGTGATGGCCCTGGTCTGCCCGGAAAACGTCGTGGACGTGTACTCGGACGCCTGCCGGCACTTCAAGACCTACTACGAAAACCGCACCATCCTCCCCTTCCCAGAGAAACACCGGCCGTTTCGCGAAGCCGTTGTGTTCGGCCACAAGCGCGTCAGGCCGGACGCGGACAGCGTCCGCTCCGGTTGGAAGCCGTGGGAGTCCGTCGCGGCACCGAAACACTTCTGCTATCACATCCCGCCGGGAAACGGCCCTCGGGTGTTTCAGAAGGTCGAACCGACCGAGGCGGAACTGCAGCGCATGCTGGTCGAATCGCCGCTGCGCTGTCACCTGGCGGTGCCGCCGGCAACGCCGCTGCCTTCCCCACCCCTCGCGCTGGGTATCGGACATGTGGCGCTGCTGCTGGCCAGCGGGCACCTCAACGGGGTCGTGCAGCCGGAAGGCGGGACGCCCCGGGTGGTGCGGGGCACGTCGCGCGAAACGCGCCTTCGTCTCCGACGAAACCGACACAGTCAACCCGGACGGCAGCGTCACCACCCGGACGACGGTCTCGGAACGCATCGACCTGGTGGTCCGCACCGTGGACCTCACGGGGGCGATCCGCACGTTCTCGGAGACCGACGCAGGGCAGGAATGAATTCCGCCTCCCGAACACGTCCTTCTTCAACCGTGTGGAGACTTCCATGCAAGCAACCGGGGAGCCGATGGCCCCTTTCGCCGGCGAATTCGAGTTAGAAGTCTACAGCTCCGGCCGGGGCGGGCGCCATCGTGCGTCGCACTTCAAGTTGCGTTGCGACGCCATCGGGCTGCACGAGAATGAAATCCTGCTGCTCTCCGTCATCGGTTCCGAGACCAGCGTCAAGGCCCTCACGGCCGGCCTGCGCTCCTCCGGCAAGGACCAGCAACGGATCCAGTATTCCGCCCGGGTCGGCAATGTCAGCGGCAGCAACCTGATCCGATGCCCCGGTGGCTACCGGGTCCACCGCGCCAGGCTCGATTACGGCCTGTGGCACGTCCTGTGTCTGGCCCGGCGTGAGGGCTTCATGCCGGTCCTGTCCGAGGAGGCCGTCTGGCAAAACCTCAAACGAGACCCGTTCACGACGCCGCTGCTGCGCGAGTGGGTGCCCTGGCTGTGCCGGGAGATGAGGGAGCGGGGCGCCATCGTCGAGCTGACCCAGAGCGGTTGCCAGGGCGGGTTGTTGCTGGCCCAGAACGATCTGCTGGACGCGCTGGTGAGCGAGGGGCTCCGGCAAGGCCATCTATCGATCAACGGCCAAACGGGCAGGCCTCCCCGCCCGGAGGCATCGGCCGGGAACGAGGGCGCCCAGAACCTGGACGAGTTCATGTGGGCGTACGGGCCGATGCTCCGCCGACAGGCGGAACGGTCGCTGCAGCCGCTGCACGTGCCCGGCCGCGATTTCCTGCCGTGTCCAGACCTGCTGCGTGAGCCGTTCGAGGCCCAGACCCAGGTGATCGAGGCGGCACGCAAGGCCCTCCGCCGTCAGCAGTCGCTCCTCATGGTTGGAGAGATGGGGACCGGGAAGACTCTCATGGGGATGGCCGCAGCCCACGCACATGCCGCAGGGCGGCCGTACCGCGCGCTCGTGTTCTGCCCCGGCCAGCTCGTCCACAAGTGGGAGCGCGAGATCCGCGAGACCGTCCCGGGTGCCGAGGTCATCCAGATCGAGTCCTGGAGGGACTTGCTCCACCTGGACCGGGTGAGAAAACCGGCCGGCCCGGAATGGTACGTCATCGCCCGGGACCGGGCCAAGCTCGGCGCGACGTGGCGGCCCGCTTACCAGCGCCGCAACAAGGCCGACAACGGCTTCCTGCGCTGCCCGGGGTGCGGCCGGCGCCTTGTCGATGACAAGCGCGAGCCGCTGCGGGCCGGCCAGCCGGGAACGGGTGGACAGCCGGGCACCGGCCTGTGGAAGCGGCGGGCCCGGTGCGAATGGGTCCTGTCCTCGCACGGGCCCGACGAGGATGGCGAGGCCGGGCAAGGGGACCGCTTGGTTCGGGGGTGCGGGGCACCACTTTGGCAGATGACCGGCGAACTCCGGCGGTACGAACCCGCGCTGCTCATCAAGCGATGGCTGCGGCATTTCTTCAAGTACCTGATTCTCGACGAGGTCCATGAGGAGACCGGCTGGACCATCGGCTCGGCGAGTGTTTCGCGATGGACGCGACGGCGACCGCGAGCATCGGCAAGAAGGCCGAAGAGCTGATGGCCCGTCTTGACCGGGAGGCCCAGCAGCTCGGCCTCGAAATCCGCGCCGGCGTCTTCGAGTGACCCGCGGACGCAAGAGGTTTCCCCAACCGGAGCGGAGTCATGCTGACCGAGCTGTACGGCAAACAGGGCTGCCTCTGTCAGCCCGCCCGGGCGGGGGAGCTGCGCTGCCCGCTCCTCATCCGGCCTAACGGCGAAGACGTCATTACCGGCCACCTTGCCCTAGCTCTGCGCGTCCTCGACCCCTGCCGGCTGCTGCCCGACCTCCTGAACGCCGCCCTCGGGGCGGCCCGCTTCCGCTGTCAGGTGTTTCGGCGGTTGCGCGTCGAGCCCCTGGGTCAACCGCCCCCGCTACCCGCGGGAGCTGCTCCCCTGGGAGGAGGGGAGCACGCAGGTGGACCTGCACCTGTCCTGGGAGAACCCGCCGACCACGGTCTACCTGGAGGCGAAGTACGGCTCGGGCCTGACCCGGAAAACGGCACGGGACGACGGCAGCCACGGCTTCCCGTCCGACCAGCTCGTCCGCAACGCCCGGGTGGGACTGCTGGAAGCGGGCTACTTCGGGGGCCACGGCCTCTTCCCGGCGGGGCCGCGGGACTTTGTCCTCGTCCTCCTGAGTCCCTCGCGGCCTTGCGGGAGTGGATCGACCGGGCGGCGCGGCCCTTGCCCGGGCCGACGTGAGGCAAGTGTGCCCCGTGGCACTGCGCCCGAAAGCCCGCGCAAGTTTCCGTGGGGCTCCATTTTCCCATCCGGCCGAGCTATTCCGGCACCCCGCTCGGGCCGGTCATCACCGTGCCCTGGCGACGCCTCCATGTCGGATCGAATCCATTTAGCCAGTCGCGGCGAACGGTCGTGCGGCGGTCAGCCGCGAATCCCGCGCATCAGGCACATGCGTGGTAATGCACAATCTTGACGGGAGCGTTGCTACTCCAGTCGGGCGGACTCAGCGGCCAGCTCACTTGAATCGGCCGCGATTCGCCCCCGGACCTTACGATGACGTTCGGGCCGGAGCGCTGTGAGGTCCGTCATCCCGAACCAGGGGCGGTCGTGGAGGTCTTCAGGTGGTCGAAGGCGCTGGCGAGTTGGGCGAGGCAGGCATCGAATTTCTCAGCCGCAGCTGAACGTGTCATTCTTCGGGGGCAAGAGGTGCGGGCAACCCACGCCCAGCCTCCTCAACCTGCTGGAGCGCGCGGCGAAGGTCCGTGGCCACGCGGTCGGCGAGAACTCGGAGACGTTCGGCAGCGGGGACCGGGTTCTCGATGGACTCGGGGGACCAGCTGAGATCCAGACCGCACGACGGCCGTTCGAGGATCCACGACACGTCGAACGCCCGCCATCGTTGGAACTCGCTACCCCTGAGTACCCCCGCCTTTCGCCTGCGGCGATCGCCAGGCTTGTAGCAGGCGACGAAATCGGCGAGGTGGCCCGCGCCGAGTGGGTTCGCTTTGAGGGAGAATCTGTTCCCCGCCCGCAAATCGGAGACCCACAACTTCTTCGCTCCGGCCGCGCCGTTCCTCCCGGGGGGCAACAGGTCGAAGAACAGTACGTTGGCCTTCACTCCGTGGGCGTAGAAGATGCCCGTCGGGAGCCGCAAGAGGGTATGGAACGTCACACGTCGCCAATAAACGCCGGCGAATTTCTTCTGCGGCGCCGCCTTCAAACAGCACGTTGTCAGGCACGACCACGGCAGCGCGGCCTCCCGGCTTCAGCATCGTATAAACGTGCTGGAGGAAGTTCAGCTGCTTGTTCGACGTTCGGACCCAGAAATCCTTGCGGACCACCTCACCCGCTGAACTCTCGTCCGCTGTCGAAAAGAACGACCCTTTCACCCCGAACGGGGGGTTGGTCAGCACCACATCGACAAGTCTTCGCGGCGGGTTCGCAAGGCTGTCCTCACACGAGATGGGGAGCTCCGCCTTCCCGGTCGGGTCACCAACCCCGTGGAGCAGGAGGTTCATCATGGCCAGCCTGGCCACCTCGCGGACCAATTCGCTTCCTTGGATGGTCTCGTACTGAAGACGCCTGCGCTGCGCCGGTTTGAGGTCGGGGTGGTGCTGGCGGATAAAATCGTGCGCGGCAAGCAGGAACCCGGCCGTCCCACACGCAGGATCGCAGACGACCTCGCCCGGTGCCGGGCGGACACAGGACACGATGGCGTTGATCAGGGGCCGTGGCGTGAAGTACTGGCCGGCACCGCTCTTGGTGTCTTGAGCGTTCTTTTCCAGCAGTCCCTCGTAGGCGTCTCCCTTGACGTCGTCGCTCATCCCCGTCCAGTCCGTCTGCCCGATCAAATCCTGCACGAGCACGCGGAGCTTCGCCGGGTCGCGGATCTTATTCTTTGCGTCGTGGAAAACCAGCCCGAGCATGCCGCCCTGCCGGCCAAGGTGCTTCAGCGCTTTAGAGTAGTGGCGGTGCAGCGCCTCAGCGTCCTTGCCGGAAAGCGACGCCCAACTGAACTCCTCCGGCACCACCGCGCCGCCACGCTCCTCTGCCATTTTCAGGAAGAGTAGGTAGGTGAGTTGCTCGACGTAGTCGGGGTACGAGAGGCCATCGTCTCGCAGGACGTTGCAGTACTGCCAGAGCCTTCTCACCAGCCTCGTAGCGGGGGACGTCATGCGGCTGCCCTCATCCTTGAGTGGTTGTTGTGGGAGTGATCCGCAGAACATGCAATTCGACCCACCAAGAACTCCTGAACATCATCAGGTACGCCTTCGCCGCCGCCGAATAAAGTTGGTCGCGCTCCATCAGCATCTGCCCGGAGTTCAGCAACGATCTTGTTGGCCAATGCCACCCGCTCTTGACGCTGCTCTTCGGTCAGCTGCGCCATTTCGAGCCAGGTTGGGTCCTCCTGCGCCGTCCATGCCTGGAGGAAAAGCTGGTAGAGAGGATCCCGCGTGGTCTTGGAGAACGCCAGGGGCGCAGGAGGTCGTTTAGTTTCGCGAGTTCCGCCTTTTCGTGCTCGTCCAGCGGGCCGCCTTTCAGCGCGAGCCGCCGCCGCCGGTCGAGGAGGTCTTGCGTGGGCCGGTCGAGCGTTGAACTCAGCCGGAAGATGTCGCTGGTCAGGATGGCCTCGATTCCCATCCCCTGTGGGTCTTCCTCCGGCTCAGCGATGGACAGGCCCCCATCAACGTCCCGGCGAATGATCCGGACCTGCTCCTTGAGAAGGCTTGCGAAAAGCAGCGGGTCGTGAGTCGCCATGACGATGTGACAATTCTCCCGGCGCTTCACGAAGCGGTCGAGAAAGCCGAGGTACTCCACGCTCCAGGTCGGGTTCAGGTGGGTGTCCGGCTCGTCGAGGAGGAAGAGCAGCTTCGTCCTCGGCGGTGAACTTCAGGAGCCCGAGCACGAGCAGAAGTTGCTGTTCTCCTTCGCTCAGATCCCGGTACGTGACGGCACCACCGCCCGCCTCGGGCGAGATCTTCACCCGCGTGACGACTTCGCCGAGGAGGGTCGAAATGTCAATGCTCTCCAGGGCCGTGAAAAACGCGTACTGGTTCTGGTAGGGGCGGTATACCTCGACGAGCGCTTCCTGATTCGGAAGGAAAAGGTAGAGGTTCTCGACGAGCGGATTCTTGGCCAGGTCAACCGGCATCCGCCGAGGCATTCGCATCGGGGTCATTGCGGCATCGTAGAGGCGGCTCAGCAGGTCTCGGACCTCGCCCTCCGCACGCCAGAAGCGCTCGTCGCCACCCTTGCGGCTCCGCCATCCCCAGATGGGCTCTTTCAGCGCGAACAGCACCGAGTCCAACCCCGCGATGCGGAGGTAGTCGCGGAGGAAGTCGCGGTCGTCGGACTCTTGGCCGGGTGGGTTCATGAAAAACGCGAGCAGGGCGAACTGGCCGTGGACGGTCCGGGCGTAGAAAAGCCGGCGCAGGGAGTTCGAGCTCACCGGCTCGCGCTTCTCCGCCGGCTTGATGATAAACTTCCTGAACCTCTCGCGGTGCTTCTCGAACAGCTCGGCGAGCCGGTCGCTCGGGCCCGAATAGTAGCCGAAGACGAACGCGGGGCGGTAGAGTGGCCGCTCTTCGCCGTCCTCTTTCATGAATTCCGTCTTGGTGATGCGGGCGAACTCCTCCTCCCCGGGTCGCCTGACTTCAAACCGCGGCGTCCTCTTGCTCTTCGCCTCAATCTTAACCTCGTTGCCGCGGCAGCGGTACTTGAGTTCGTACTCGAAGGGCGCGGGCTCATCGAGGTCCAGGTTGCGGAAGATCCACGCGACAGCCTCGATCAGATTCGACTTTCCGGTGCCGTTACCGCCGACCAGAACGGTGTACGGGGACTTCTCGTCGAAATCGACGTACACGTCGCGGAGGTTTTTGAACTGGCGGATCCGGAGTTCATCAAGTCGCATCGGGAGTCACCTTGAGGATCGAGCGTCCCCCGTCTTGGCCTTCCGACAGGATCGTCTTTCCCATTGACTCCCGGAGTTCCAGATAGAAGCTCTCCACCTCCCTGGTCAGATCCCGGTCGTAGCCTGCGGTCGCAAACAGATCTTCGGCCGAACAACGCCCGCCGTTCCGCCTGAGCGCCGACGCGAGTTCCTGGTGGTCGCCGGCCTCCTCGTTCTCCTCCAATTCGTCCGCCGCCCGCTCCGCTCGCGGCGGCCGATCCTGCTTGGGAGGCGGGCCGAGTCGTGCGAGCATCGCTGCCGGTGATTCTTCGGTGGCCACCCGCTCGCTCAGGTCACCGCGGACCGCCGCCTCGTAGAATCTCCCGCCTCATGTCGTCCACGCCGCCGCGCGACGCCTCCACCGTAGCCCGCTGTTCTCGGAGTTGCTTCAATTTATCCTGAGCAAGCCGCACCAGTTCATCCTGAATGCTACGGGGGGGCAGCGGGAAGGGGAGTTCAGAGAACCGCTTGAGCCCAAGCGTCGCGATGTTCGTTGACCACCGGGCGATCGACCGGAAGACGCCGGCCCTCAGGTAAAAACGGAACACGAGCAGCGCGAACTCCGGGTTCGTCTCCGGGGACGCCCGGAAACGGATGAGGTGGTTCTGATAGCAGACGTTTGCAGGTTCGCCCCGGTACATGGCCGGTCTGCCGACGAGGGCAGGGCTTTGTCCGTCGTTGAGCAGCACGTCCCCTGCGGCGAGCCGGTAGACCTCCTGCTCCTTCGGGGTGAAGTTCATGCTCAACACTTCGGTCGCGTCGATCCGGTCTTCGAGTACGTTTGCGACCCGGAGTTAGGGGGTGAGGTACTCACCCTGCTCACGCTTCGGCTCTCTCGCCTTGCCCAGTTTTGCCTCACCCACCTCGCCCACGGTAGACCACGCCCAGGAATCCGGAATCGAGACCTGCGCCAAGGTCTCGATCTCCGTCTTCACCTGCTTTCGCGCCGACCCGCCCTCCGCACTCCCAACCGCTTCAGCCTCCACGCCCAACTGCCCGGTCACCGCGGCTTCGATGACCGTCGTCACCTGCTCCTCGATCCCCCGGAGCGCGGACGTCAGCGAGGATTCGGCCGCGGCGACACGCCCCAGCCGGTTGTTGGTTTCCGCAGCGATACGCGCCTGCTCCTCCATGCCTGGGACTGGCACTTCCATCTGGGCGAACCGCCGGCCCCCAGGTGTTGTATGCCCACGCCATGCGCCAAACGGGCGAATGCACCCGACAGCAGAAAATGGCGGAAGACGATCAGCGCGAAGTCAGGAAGTAGCGCGTGTGGTCGGAAACGGATCACGGTGTTCTGGAAGCAGCAGTCGGCAACCTCCTCGTTCCAGAGAGCGCTCTTGCCAACGTGTGCCGGGCTACCCGAAGCCTCTCCCAGCAATACGTCGCCCCGCGCCAGCTGGAACGACGCCCTCTCCCACTCGGTGAGGTCCATCCGCAGAACCTCGGTCAGATCGAGGCCTGCCGTCGTGATGTTCGCCGCCCGGATGTAAGGCGTCGATGTGGTCCCCCGTCGCTTCGCCGCCGCCAGCTGTCTTCCGAGCTTGACGTTGCCCACGTCCGAGACACGAACCCATTTCCACTCGGGCGGGCTGGGCCAGCGTTCAACGGGAGCGGGAGGAGGGGTGCGCTCGTCTGGTTGCTTGGACTGCTGCTTCGTCATGCTACTGCGTTCTCCAACCCGGTGAAACCGCCCGCGGCATCCGCCGGCGGGACTAAGCGCGCCGAGTCGTGCTGATGGTACAGCCAGCGGCGGGGTGCGGGACGAAACGGATCTCCAGGCCTCGGTTCAGGGCGGAGGCAACGCGCTCAGCATGGCGACCGAGTGTCCCTCGTAACGGGCATCTTCGAGCCGACAGATGACCGAGGTGGTGGTGCCAACGAGGTCGGCAAGCTCTTTTTGCGTGAGGCCAGCCTCGGCCCGCAGCGTGTGGATGGATTGGGCGACCTCGGCGTTCATCGCCTCTGGCGGCGCGGGCGCTGGAAGGCGTTTGTCATCGCCAGCATGGTGATCCCTGACCGACGCCCGTTCCACTTTCCTCGGCCTGCACAGCCCCCAAGACCAATAGAAGTGGGTAGTCGGGAACGCCCTTTAAACTCGCAGGCTATGACTTTTTCGCAAATTTGCGAAATCAGGTCAAGGCAAGGTGGGAAGAATCGAGGAAGTTCGGCCGACCCAGGTCCGGTTTTTCTCACGGTAGAGTTTTTGCGGCGCAAAACCGAAGCGCGACGTGGCATGCCAGCGGCTGAGGTGCCTTAACCCCACCTCATGCGGATTGGCCTCCGGTAGACCAAGGGCTGACTCCGCGGGTAGGATACTCAGAGAAGGGTCTGAACTGGCTAGTCGGTCCGTGGTCAGAGAATGGCCTCTCCAGATTGCTGCCGCTTGTACTGTGGTACTGGATTTTGTACTGGATAAACGAAAAAGTACTGCATTTCCCGGCACTTCCTTGCAAGAGGATGAGAGATCTTGCAACAGAACGCTTGCCAGGAGGCAATCCAGAAGTACAAGTGGGTTCAGCAGTTACGACGGCAAGTTGGCGTCTCCCAGCCAAGCTCGACACGCTGGGTGTCACTCGCCTGCAGGGCCGGCAGCGCCGCGGGGCGGATACAATTCATCGACGTGGGACCGCAGCTCTTCACCGAGTGGTGGGACCAGTTCAAGCAGTTCCCCCGGCTGACAACGAAGGAACCGGCATAGTGCCTCGATGTACCGGCTGTTTGACACGATCCCAGGTCGCACCGAGGCGAGCGACGAGAGCACCGAGGTCGAGATGCCCGTTTGCTCGCTCACTTCTTTCCAGGTAATCTTCCGACCCTCGGCCTCTTCAAGGTCTCGAAGCCGCCGGACCAGGTGAAAGCGTATCACGCAACCTCCTTGCGGATTCCCGGGAAGATCGACCGTTGGACAGGCCAGCCAAGTCGGCATGATAATAATCCTTCCACAGACAATTTCTTGTGGGTGGAAGAAATTCCTAGTGACGGAAGGACTCCTCTCGTTTATCCTATTCTCCAACCACGCCCGTGGCGAGTCGTGCGGAGGGTATGTACCTGGCGCGCGGGGTTCTAAATTCGTAGTGCCTGAACCCGGGCTTCTTGTCCCGACTGTTGGCAGGCGTCTGCTGAATCCGGAACAACTGAAGGGTTGCCGCCTTCAGCCGGCAATTCACCAGGTTCAAGGGTGCCATTGCGCACCGGAACTGGTGAATTTCCATGAAGGCGGCAACCCTTCTTGCTGTCCCCACCGCGGGGCAGCGGCACCCTGGCCGACCGCCCAGGGCCGTGACCGTGGACGTGACACTCGGCGACTCTTTGCCGGGGAATTCTATCCATCCACTCGCCTGCCTGACAGCGGCCCAGCGCACCGAGGAACGACGGCACGCGCTCGCCCAGGTTAAGGAGCAGTCCGACCTCCGGCAGCGGCTGCAGGCGCTGTCCGCCGAGAGCGCACCGCTCGCGGCGGCAATGGCGAGAGCCCGTGAGTTCGTCGCCGGCTGGGCCACGGTCGCCCAGATCCTGGACGCCGCCGAGGAGGACGAGCTGCGGCTCCTGTTGCAGCACTTCGTCGAGGTGATCGAGCTGGCCCACGAGTCGGCCGACGGCAAGACGGGCACCTACGCGCTGCGGCTTTTCCCGGAGGTGCGGCCGCTCGACCCGCCGCACGGGCCGGAAAACGAAGGCGGGCCACCCGACCCGACATCCGGGGGGCGGCCCGCGTTAACCGAGGCCGTCGAAACTTGTGGCGACCAGCAAAAAGCTCCCCGAGTAGGACTCGAACCTACAACAAACCGGTTACGTTTGCCCCCATGTTTCCATGGGGAACGGACTATCTCATCACCCCAGAGGGGTGCAGGGCGCTCGAGGCTGGGTTATTGGATGGGCTCCTCACCAGCTAGTCTCTGCACCTTCCCGGCTACTGATTGCCCTTCGCCGGGCTTGGCTCAGGATTGCCGCCACCCAAAGTGCTGCGGGTTCCCTGCTAGGCCAACCGTTTCAATTCCTTGAGTAAACAAGGAATCTGCAGGTCTTCCTCCGTGGCGTGGTAAAACGTCACCGTACTGGCTTTGGCCAGGTATTGCTGAATCAGCAATAACTCCGACCTTTTCACCACAGAGTAGGGGAGGATGAGATCGCATAGAGCCAATCATGCCTGTTTTCGATAGACGCGGATGCGATAAGAAGGCCGCGTCGATCTCGGCCTTGGAAGCGGGCCTTTCGTGGAGTAGGCGATGACGTTGTCCACGAGGATGGCAACGACCTTCCGGTGCATGGCTTCGCTAATACTCTCAATCGTCACACGGCAACTCATGCCGCGTTCCGAATCTCGATGCACCGTCACGCAGCCTTCGCCATCAATAATTCCCGCCAGCCAGGCAATGTCGGCAATACCCATCTCCCCTGCCTAGTTTAATTCACCCTGTTTTCCACTGGCCATTGCTGACCAGCGCTGCGATTCTTCACAGCCGGTTGCTCTACCATTGAGCTATCGGGGAAAATCAGACGAGGGTGTTGGCCGGGCAGATCCCATCCACACGCTCGCCCGCATATGTTCTAAAACAACTCCCGCAACTTCGCAAGTCTATTTTCGTGAATTCACCGAGGCGAAGCAGCCAGAGGGAGGTGCGGGAGGATCATGACGGTTCGGGTGACGGTCATCGGGGCGGGACTGGCGGGACTGGCGGCGGCGGCGGCGCTGGCGGAACGCGGCTTCGAGGTGACAATGCTCGAAGCGCGAAACCGAGCCGGCGGCCGGGCCAGCTCCTTCGCCGACGCCGCCAGCGGACAACTGATCGATACCTGCCAGCACGTCAGCATGGGCTGTTGCACCAACTTCGCCCATTTCTGCCGCACGGTCGGCATCGCGCACCTGCTCCAGCCTCAACCCGCCCTCTGGTTCGTGACGCCGGATCGGCGCAGGAGCCGCCTTGCCGCTGGTCCTCTGCCGGCCCCGCTGCACCTGGCAGGCAGTTTCCTGCGCGGCCATTATCTCACCCTGGCCGAGAAGATGCGCATCGCCTGGGGCCTGGCCTGTCTGCGGCGCAGGCCGATCGAGGACGATCCGCCTTTCCTCGACTGGCTGACGCGCCATCGACAGACGCCGCGCACCGTGACCCGGTTCTGGGGACTCGTGCTGACCAGCGCGCTCAACGAGACGCCCGAACGCATCGGCCTCCGCTACGCGCGCAAGGTCTTCCTCGACGGATTCCTGGGCCATCGCCGAGGCTACGAGGTCCAACTACCGCGCGTGCCGCTCGGCCGACTTTACGGCGAGGAGCTGCAAGCCTGGCTCAACCGTCATGGCGTTCGTCTCCGCATGGAGTGCGGCGCACGGCGATTGCGGTTGAACTCGGGACGGATCGAGGGTGTCGAACTGCGAAACGGCGAGAGGACGGTCGCCGATTGGTATATCGCGGCGGTGCCGTTCGACCGCCTGCTCGACCTGTTGCCAGCAGAGTTGATCGAACGGGAACCCTACTTCAAGAACCTGCGGCGGCTGGAGACCTCGCCCATAACGAGCGTCCATCTCTGGTACGATCGACCGATCACGCGGCTGCCGCATGCCGTGCTGGTCGATTGCACCGGCCACTGGCTCTTCAACCGTGGCGAGGCGGCCCCCGGCGAGTATTACGTCCAGGTGGTCGTCAGTGCCGCCCGGCAGTTCCGCGGGATGGGACATGCGGAGGTGCAACGTCTGGTCGTCGAAGAACTGGCCCGGCTGTTTCCGAAGGCGGCGACGGCGACGTTGCGACGCGCGCGCGTGGTGACCGAGCATGCCGCCACGTTCAGCGCGGTGCCGGGCGTCGATCGGTGGCGTCCGACCCAGGCATCGCCCCTGCCCAACCTGTTCGTCGCCGGCGATTGGACGGCAACGGGCTGGCCGGCGACGATGGAAGGGGCCGTCCGCAGCGGCTACCTCGCCGCCGAAGTCGTGCTTGAGCGTTGCGGTCGAAAAGAACGTCTGCTCCAGCCGGACCTCTAGCTCGAACGAGGACCGCGGCCTCGGTGTTTACCCCTTCGTGACCGCGCGAAGCTGGGTCGAGGACAGGTCCACACGGAAGGCGCGGGCGGGGATGGACGTGAACAAGTCCCGATGCGCGGCGGGGATGTCCAACTCCTCCAGACCAACAAGCAAGCCCTCGGCATTGACCCGACCGGCCACAAGGAAACGACAGCGGCCGCAGCGCAGGGCCTCGAGCGCCTCGATCATCCGGGCTTCGTTGTCGCCGTAGAAACGGGGCTGGACGATGCGGGCGGCGGTGTCGGCGCCGACGACGAACACGGCGCCGGGGAAAAGGCGCGCCTTCTCGGTGAAGGTCGGCGCCCGCGTCAACCACAGCGGCGCCCGCCAGGCGAAGGGAGACAAACGCCGACGGACTTCCTCGTCGGCCAGCGGTGGCTTGTCCGCGTTGGCGATGCCCAGCTCGAAGGCGACCGGCGCGCCCGCGAGGGCCGAGGCCACTCTCGCCAGGATACAATGACCATCGTGAAGGGGGTTGAATGAACCCGGCAGCAGCACCGTCGGCCGGGGACCGTCGCCACGCATCCGACCGTCTGCCTCTATACATACGGCCGAGAGCCGGCCTGCCAGGAACGCGGCCAGGGCATCCTCGGCAGGCCATGTTTCCCGGACAACCTCTTCGCCGGGTAGCAGCGCGACCGGGACGCGCTCCGCAAGGTTAAATGCCTCGGCCATCGCGTTGAGCAGTACCCGGTCCAGGACCATCTCCTCGCCTTCCCGGTCGCGCGCCTCGCGCGTAAGCGTCAACGAATAGGTCGAGGTTTGCCGGTCGGTCTGAATGGCGAGATGGAAGCGATGATCGCCGCGCTTGGGTCGATCCGAGCGCAAGCTGGCGGTGCAAGCAACTCCGGCGACGGGAAGGGCCGGAGTCAGCCAGCGGGCGCGTTCGAGGGCACGACGCGCCATCAGGCGGGCCGTCGCGGCGGAGCAGAACGAATCGGGCCGGCGGCCGAGATAGTCGGCCAACGCCTGCTCGCTGTACGGCACCCCCACTTCGAGCACGGTGCGCGAGCCGCCCGGCACCGACAGCAGCCAGGAAGCGACACCGGCCCCGCCGCCGGTCACAGCCAGAACGTACCGATAAGGTTGGTCATGAAGACGGGCGATGAGACTGCGAACCGCGGGGTCCATGACGGATCAGGGGGCCAATAACTGCTGCTCGGCAGCGACGATTTTTTCCCACGCTTCATGGGGCGTCTCGGCGGCCCGCAGTTCATCGAGGAAGCCTGGTCGCAGGAACAGGCGGGTCAATCGGGCCAGCACGCGCAGGTGCGTCCGGTCGTCGCGGCAGCAGATGAGGAAGAAAAGGTCCGTGAGTCCCCCGTGCGGAGCGCCGAAGGGGATGCCCGAAACGGTGCGAGCGTAGGCCAGGACGGATTCGCCCAGGGCGGCGGGCAAGGGGCGGCGCGGGTGCGGGATGGCGACGCCGGACGGAAGGGCGGTGCTGGCCATTTCCTCGCGCTGGCGGACGGCGTCCAGGATCGCCTCCGGGTCGTAGACCTGCCACGACTGCTCGGCCAGCGTCACCAGCTCCTTGAGGACCGAGGCGCGGGTGGAGGCGGCCAGCGGCACCGCCATGCTCGCCTCCGACAGCAAACCGGCCAGGAGCGGCTCGTCGCCGCCACGCGAACCGGACGATTCGAGGTTGGTCAACTCCTTCTCGGTCAGGGAGGGCATCTGCGTCTCGATCCAGTGATTGATCTCCGCCCGCGCGAACCGCCATTGACCGCCGACCTTGTGGCCGGGCAGATGACCGCGGCTGGCCAACTTACCCACTTCGCGCACGTCGCGCCGCAGGTAAGCGGCCAGCTGCTCCATGTCCATCATGTCACTCCCCACGATCGACACCCCCTCCCGCGGCACGGTCGCCATGGCTCTCTCTTCTACTCTCTCGTGCAAGTCACGTTCCCGATTCCTTGTCTGGCGGCCCGAGCAGCCCCGGCAGATCGAAGCCCTTGCCGCCCTTGAGCAGCTGCCGCTGCGCCTGCGTCTGCTGGCTGAGACCCCACAGGCGAATGAAACCCGCGGGCGGCGTCGTGGTCGAAACTGTCGCCGCTCTCGTAGGTGGCCAGCTTCTTGCTGTACAGGCTGTGCTCGCTCTTGCGGCCGACCACCGTGGCCTTGCCCTTGAACAGCTTCACCCGCACCTGGCCGGCGACGAAGCGCTGGTTGCTGGCCACGAAGGCGAACAGATCCTGATGGAAGGCGCTGAACCACAGGCCATTATAGATAATGTCGGCATATTCCTGCGAGACCAACGTCTTGAAGCGCTGGGCCTGCTTGCTCAGACACAGCGACTCCAGCTCGCGGTGCGCCTCGTGCAGGATCACCGCCGCCGGCGCCTCGTACAGCTCGCGCGACTTGATGCCGACCAGGCGGTTCTCGACGTGGTCGATGCGGCCGACGCCGTGCTGGCCGCCGAGCTCGTTCAGCCGCTCGATCAGCGGCACGCCGTCCAGCGGCTGGCCGTCCAGACCCACCGGCTTGCCGTGCTCGAAGTCGATGGTGACGTAGGCCGGCTCGTTCGGCGCCCTGAGCCGGATCGACCGTCCAGGCGAAGGCGTCGGCCGGCGGCTCGTCCCACGGGTCTTCCAGCACGCCCGCCTCGCAGCTGCGGCCCCACAGGTTCAGGTCGAGACTGTAAGGGCTTTCCTTGGTCGCCTCGACCGGGATGCCGTGCTTGGCCGCGAAGGCGATTTCCTCGTCGCGGCTCATCTTCCACTCGCGCACCGGGGCGATGATCTTCAAATCCGGGGCCAACGTCTGGAAGGTGACGTCGAAACGAACCTGATCGTTGCCCTTGCCGGTGCAGCCGTGGGCCACGGCCTTGGCCTTGTGGTCGCGGGCGGCATCGACCATCAGCTTGGCGATCAGCGGCCGGCCCAGCGCCGTCGCCAGCGGATACTTGCCCTCGTACATCGCCCCGGCCATCAGGGCCGGAAAGACGAAGCAATCGACGAACAGGTTGCGAGCGTCCAGGGCGACGGCATCGACCGCCCCGGTCCGCAGCGCCTTCTGGCGGATGCGCTCGATGTCCTCGCCCTGGCCGAGATCCACCGTGAACGTCACCACGTCGAGGTTGTACTTCTCGCCGATCCACGGCACCATCACGGACGTGTCCAGACCGCCCGAGTACGCCAGGATGACTTTGTCGCGTGCCATTTTTCAGTTCGGAGTTCGGAGTTCGGAGTGAAGAGTCCAATAGAGATTCTGAAACACTCAGAACTCCGAACTCCGAACTCCGAACTTGGTATCATCCTAGGTGGGACCGTAGGGGACGGAAAGACATGCCCTCCGCCGCATTTCAACTTTTGAGCATTCCACGATCCGTTTATGAAGGAATGCTGTGGCATGCACTGGCGGAGAGGCCGTTGGAATGCTGCGGCCTGCTGGCCGGCACGATACGGGAGGGCGTCGGCGAAGTGCGGATGCGCTATCCGCTGCTCAACGCCGCCGCCAGTCCCGTGGAGTTCGAGTCCGATCCGGCCAGTCATTTTTCGGCGGACAAAGACATCCGCCGTCAGGGACTCGACGTGCTCGCCGTCTACCACTCGCATCCCTCGTCGGCGCCGGTCCCCAGTCGCAAAGACCTGGCGCGCAATTGGAGTCCCAACGTGGTCAACCTCATCCTCGCGCTGACGACGACGCCTCCGACCGTCCGCGCCTGGTGGTTAACCGCCGAGGACTACCGCGAGGCGAGCTGGGAGGTGGAAAGGTAGGTTTGCCGATTTCCCTTGTCCCGTCGGTCGCGCGCCGGTTACGATTGCAAGAGTGACCCCCGTGCAAAGGAGGCCGCCGTGTTGTCCGCCACCTCGCGTCGTATCCTGTTCGGCTATCCTCTCATCCTTGTCGCCGTCCTCTGTGCCACGGCCGCCGAACCGGCCGCTCGGCCCACGGCCAAGCAGATCGCCCAGTGGGTCCAGCAACTGGGGGACAACAGCTTCGCCGTGCGCGA
The DNA here is from genome assembly GCA_963849325.1 of uncultured Planctomycetota bacterium. Taxonomy (GTDB): domain Bacteria; phylum Planctomycetota; class Planctomycetia; order Gemmatales; family Gemmataceae; genus JAJPHU01. The sequence goes on from CAWKHF010000003.1 coordinate 99,115, forward strand.
GGACGCCTCGAAAAAGCTGTGGATGGCCGGCGACGCCGCCGAGTCCGCGCTGGAGGAAGCCGCCAAGAGCGAGGACGCCGAGGTAGTCCGCCGGGCGCACGACATCCTGGACAAGTTCAAGTGGGGCATCTATCCCGACACGCCCGCCAACGTCGTCGCCCTCATTCAGGCTTACCAATCCACCGATGTCAACGCTCGGGCGGGGATCGTGCAACGACTTCTCCAAAGCGGCCCGCACGGTTTGCAAGCCGTCCTCAAGATCGCCAAGGCCGAGACCGACCCCAACCAACGTAAGGCTCTCGGTCAACTGGCTTCGAGCAAGCTGCCGGCCGCGCTTCCGCAAGTCCTGGAAGAGGGCAAGTTCGAGAGGTTCGAGGCCCTTCTCGAGATGGGCCATGACAGCGAGGTCATTGACCACAATCCGTACACCGCCTACTGGTTGCTGCGCGGCAAGCTGGACCCGCGCATCGCCCACTTCCGCTCCCGGCTGGACAAACATCCCAAGGACCAGCGCAGCGCCGAGACGCTCGCCTACCTCTATCGAGCGCGGGGCGATCTCAAGGAAGCCGCCGCCGCGGCCGAGAAGGCGGGGAACGTCGATCTGCTTGAAGGCATCCTCTACGAGGCGGCTGATTGGAAGGCGCTGGCGGCGCGTCCCGATCGTTTGCCGGAGGCGGTGGGGACCGTCGATCACACGGCCTACCGCGCGGCCTACGCGCGGCTGGCCGGTGATCGGAAGGAATTCCAAGCGGCATGCGCCGAATTGCAGAAAGTGGCTCAGAAGGAGCCGCAGAGCGACGTTTGGCGATTCGCCGTCGCCAAGGCGTTCCTCCTCAACGACCGCCCCGCCGACGGCCTGGCGCTGTTAGCGAAAGTGCCCGAACGCCATCCGATCCTCTTCGAGATCCTCTGCGCTCGACTCCAATACCGCGAGGCGATGGCGCTGGTGGACCAATCCCGTCCCGCCGACAGCAAGGAACAGAAACAGCTGGAAATCCTCAAGGCGCGGACGCTGTATCAGCTGGGGGAGAAGGACAAGGCGCAGGCATTGTTCACCCGTCTCGCCGCGCAGATCAAAGAAGGCGTTGATCTCTCGTGGGTCGAAAGTTTGCTGGAGGCGGAATACAAAGTCGGCTTGAAAGAACAGGCCTTCGAGCATTGCGCCAAGGCCATGAGCGACGGGCTGCCGAAAGAGATGAAGGTCATCCAGGCTGGGGCTTATCTGAAGCCATTCTTTCCTGATCGAGCCGAGACGGCCGAGGTATGGTGGGAACTGCTGCGCCTGAAGCACAAGGACGAAACCAACGCCTCGATTCTGAAGCGACTGCGCGACCTGATGGAGGGCAAGGTCGCCGCCAAGGAAGTCAAGGCATGCATCGAGGAGGCGGATCGGGCGCTGGCCGTCCCGCAGGAGCGGAAGGTTCCGAGAGACACGGCCCGCCGGCGTCAGGTGTGGGCCGGCGCCGTCGCGGCTGTCGGACTCGATGACTTGGCCCATTCGCTCCTGGAGAAAGCTGGTACTCCCGAAGCGTTGCTTCGTCTCGGTGATCTTCTGGCTGGTAAAAAACAGTGGGCGAAGGCGGCCGAACGCTATCGCCAAGCATGGGACAAGGACCGGATCCACGACGATACCGTACCGGAGGGAAAGCAGCTCGATCCCTTGCCATTGTTCCTCGCCGGCTCGGCCCTGGTGAAAGCCGGCCAGAACACCGAGGGGAAAAAGCTCATCGAACAAGCGCATTGGGTGTTGTTGGGCGATGCGTCGGGGCGGTACGCCTTTCTCCAAGCCCTGACGAAGCGCGGGCATGGGGAGGCCGTGCGGCGCGAGACGGACTTGCTGCTTCGCGTCAGCGAGCCGAACTCGTACTATTGGGGTGAGGCCGCGCGTCGCCTGGGTATCGCCGCCCTCGCTCGCAAGGACTACCGCCAGGCCGCCGAGGCTTTCGAGCAATCGATGCTGCGCTGCCTCAACACGTACACGCACTTCGTACAATCGGGCGCCTACGCCGGGGTGCCGGCCCAGGTGCATCAACTGCGCGCCCGCGCCTTGCTCATCGCCGGGAAGTTCGAGCAGGCCCAACAGCAAATCGATCTGGCGCTGGCCGCCTCGCCGGGCAACGTCGAACTGCCGATCGCTCTGGTACCGGATTTGGAACGATGCGGCCACAAGAAAGAGGCGGCGGCGTTGTTCGATCGCTGCTTCGCGGCCTACGAGAAAGTGTGTGAGGATTATCCGCGCTGCGCCTGGGCCCACAACTCGGCGGCATGGATGGCCGCTTGCTGCCGCCGCCATCTCGACAAAGCTCTGGAGCACGCTCGCAAGGCCGTCGAGCTGGCCCCAACCACGGCCGGGTATTTGGACACGCTCGCCGAGGTCTACTTCCAGCGCGGTGAGAAGGACAAGGCCGTCGCCTTGCAAAAGCGTGTCGTCGAATTGGACCCGAAGAAGGTGTATTTCCGCAAGCAATTGCGGCGGATTGAGTCCGGCGATCCCTCCGCGGAAAGGCCGGCGGAAGACGAGGAGTGAGGCAACTCAGTGCGGGGGTGTCGAAAGGGAAGCTCCGCCCCCGTCCGGTGCGAGACCGTCGGTCGAGATCCCCTGTTGACGGAGCTGGGCTTTGACAACGGTGTCGAAACATTTCGGACAGATACCGTGGCTGAAGCGAGCGTCCGAATGCTCGCCGATGTATTCCTCGACCCGCTGCCAGTAGTTGGAGTCGTTGCGGATACACTTGCAGTAGCAGCAAATCGGCAGCAGTCCTTGCAGCTGCTTGACTCGCTTGAGCGCCTCCTCCAGCTCCCGAACTCGTTCCGCCAAGCTCTGTTGCAGGGCCGTCATGCGCAGACCGACGTTGACGCGCGCTTGCAGCTCATCGCGGTCGAACGGCTTGGTAATGTAATCGTCGGCCCCGCTCTCCAGGCCGGCAACGATGTCTTTCTTGTCAATGCGAGCGGTCAACAAAATGACGTAGATGGATCGCTTGGTCGGATCTTCGCGCAGACGGCGGCAGACCGACAGGCCGTCCATGCGCGGCATCATCCAATCGAGGATGGCCAACTGCGGCGTGTCCGCGCGTTCCAGGACTTCGTAGGCCGAGGAGCCATCGGTCGTCACGATGACCTGATGGCCCCACTTGCGCAGAGTCAATTCCAGGGTGCGGCGCGAGATCGGGTCGTCTTCGGCGATAAGAATGTCCATGCGGCCGATTGTCCCTATTGCTGTCGTCCCACCGAGCGTCTCCCGATAGGATAGCACACACCGCGTCCGCGGGTCGTTCGGCCTCGCATCACGGAACACGCGGTCAACCGTGGGCTTCTTTTCGCGGAGTAAGTCGATGCTTGGTCTGCGTCTGCTGCTTCTGGGAACGTTCGCCCTGAGTCTTCTGTTGTACGGCCCTGCCTTGGCCGCTCTGGCCGGCGGAGAGATGACCGAGCGCGCCCGCCAGTTCGTCAAGGGCCATGAGACGCGCTTGCGGCCTCTCGACGTGGCCGCCAACCGCGCCTGGTGGGACGCCAACACCAGCGGCAAGTCCGAAGACTTCGCCCGCAAGATCGAGACGCAAAACCGCATCGACGAGGCGCTCGCCGACCCTGCGGTGTTCGCCGAACTGAAGAAGCTCAAGGAAAACCGCAAACAGATCGATGATGCCGTGCTGGCCCGCGCCATCGACGTGTTGTATCTACTGTACCTCGAAAAGCAGGTAGACACGGCCCTGCTCAAGAAGACGGTGGCCAAGGCCAACGCCATCGAGGAGAAGTTCAACAAGTTCCGCGCTCGCGTGGACGGCGGCGAGATGACCGACAACGAGGTGCGCAAGGTCCTCAAAACGTCCACGAATTCGGCACGGCTGCAAGCCGTCTGGGAGGCGAGCAAGGCTGTCGGCGCCGAGGTGGCCGACGACCTCAAGGAGTTGGTTCGTCTGCGCAACCAGGCCGCGGTCAAGCTCGGTTTCAAGAACTTCCATGCCTTGCAGCTGTACCTCAACGAGCAGGACGGTGAACAGCTGCTCCAGCTGTTCGACGAGCTGGACCAGCTGACGCGCGGCGCCCTTCGAGGCGGCCAAGGCCGACCTCGACGCCCGCCTTGCCGGTTGTTACGGCATCCCGAAGACGGATCTGCGGCCGTGGCACTATCACGATCCGTTCTTCCAGGCGACGCCGGACGTGTTCGCCACCGACCTCGACGCTCCCTTCGCCCGCGCCGACTTGCCGGCCCTGTGCCGCGACTTCTACGCCGGCATCGGTCTGCCGATCGATCGCGTCATCGCTCGCAGCGACCTGTACGAGAAGAAGGGCAAGAGTCAGCACGCCTTCTGCACCGACATCGACCGCGAAGGCGACGTGCGCGTGCTGGCCAACGTCCGGCCGAACAACCAGTGGGCCTCGACCCTGTTGCACGAGTTCGGCCATTCCGTCTACAGCAGCCTGAACATCCCGGCGACGCTGCCCTACGCCCTGCGCATGGAGTCGCACATCCTGACCACGGAGGGCGTGGCCATGATGTTCGAGCGCCTGAGCAAGCGCGGCCGATTCCTGGTGACGATGGAGCTGCCGGTCAAGGACGTCAAGGCGTTCGACGAGGCGGCGTCCAAGACGCTGCGCTATCAACTGCTGATCTTCTCGCGCTGGTGCCAGGTGATGCTGCGTTTTGAGAAGGGCATGTACGAGAACCCCGAGCAGGACCTCAACAAGCTGTGGTGGGATCTGGTCGAGAAGTACCAGCAGGTCAAACGGCCGCCCGGCCGCAACGCCCCGGACTATGCCAGTAAGGTCCACATCGTCAGTGCGCCGGTATACTATCACAATTACATGATGGGCGAGCTGTTCGCCTCACAGGTACATCACGCCATCGTCCGCGAACTGTACAAGGGCGCCGATCCCGGCAGCGTCGTCTACGTCGGCAACAAGGCCGTAGGCGAGTTCATGAAGAAGCGCGTCTTCGAGCCGGGCCGGAGCCTAAGCTGGAACGAATTGACGCGCCACGCTACCGGCGAGGCGCTCAATGCCAAGGCGTTCGCCGCGGATTTCAAGGAGAAATAAGGAACTCTTTGCCAACAAGCCCGGAGCGTCCGCGACGGGTTCTTGCAACCCGTCGCGGACGCTCCGGGCTTGTTTGAAAGCTCTCCATGACACACGAACATCACCCGACGCAATCGTATTTACATAAGATCAGTCATCGGCGTATCGATCCGCCAAGGCTAACGGGGCAGACTCCCTTGCCTCGCGTCCTCGACGAGGCGTTCCTGTCGTACAACGCCGGCCGTTTGCGCGAGGCGTGCCGGCTGTATGCGACCAAGATGCTCGCCGACGATGCCGTGGTCGGCCTATCGCTGAGCGGCGCCCTGACGCCCGCCGGCCTGGGCATGTCGTGCCTGGTGCCGCTCGTCGAGGCAGGCTTCCTCGATTGGATCGTCAGTACGGGCGCGAACCTCTATCACGATACGCATTTCGCCCTGGGCATGGACCTGCATCAGTCGCGTCCCGGACTCGACGACTTGCAGCTCCGCGAGCACCAGGTTATCCGGATTTACGACATCGTTTTTGACTACGAGAATTTGCTCGGCACCGACCGTTTCTATCGCACCCTCTGCCGTGGCGAGGCGTTCCAGCAGACGCTGGGCACGGCGGAGTTTCACTACCTGGTTGGCAAGTACCTGGCCGCGCGCGAGGACGAGACGGGCCACAAGGGCCGCAGTCTTCTGGCGGCGGCGTATCGCTGCGGCGTGCCGATTTTCACATCGTCGCCGGGCGACAGCTCCATCGGCATGAACCTGGCCGCCCTGCAGATGGAAGGCTCGGCCCTGCTTATCGACCCACTGCGCGACGTCAATCAGAGCGCCGCCCTTGTCTACGATGCCAAGAAACACGGCCGCAGCGGCGTGCTCATCCTCGGCGGCGGTTCGCCGAAGAACTTCATGCTGCAAACCGAGCCGCAGATCCAGGAAGTGCTCGGCCTGCCGGAGAGCGGGCACGACTACTTCTTGCAGATCACCGACGCCCGTCCCGACACCGGCGGGCTGAGCGGGGCCACGCCGCAAGAGGCGATGACCTGGGGCAAAGTCGATCCCGAGCAACTGCCCGATACGGTGACGTGCTACGTCGATTCGACCGTGGCGCTGCCGCTGATGACCGTGTACGCCCTCGCCTCCCGATCGCCGCGTCCGTTGCGGCGGCTGATGGATCGCCTATCGGAGATGACGCGGCTACTCGAACAGGAGTATCAGTCGCGCCGAACGGAGGAGACGACCTCCGGATAGTTACGGACCCAATCCCTTGCTCATTTCCTGCTGAATGCCCGCCAAATCTTCGACGCCGACCGACAGCCGGACAAGGCCGTCGGTGATCCCCTGGCGCTGTTTCTCCTCGGGGTTGACGTAGCGGTGCGAGGTGGTCGCCGGGTGACTGCACGTCGTCGTCGTGTGGCCCAGCGACGGACTGAACGGGATGCCCGGCGCCTGGCGCATGAAGCGGTTGACCGCCTCTCGGCCGTCGGCGAGATCGAAGCAGAGCATGTTGCCGAAACCGCCGCCGAGGAGACGGCTGGCCAGCTCATGGTCGGGGTGGTCGGCGCGTCCGGGGTAAACGACGCGCGTAACGCCGGGTTGTCCGGCGAGCCAGTCGGCAAGGGCGGCGGCGTTGGCCGACGCCGCCGTCATGCGTAAGCGCAGCGTCGCCAGGCCGCGTTCGGCCAGCCAGCAGTCGAACGGGTTGGACGAGCAGGCCCCAGATGCTGCTGACCTGGCTTACCTCGGCAAGCAAGTCGCCCTTGCCGCACACGAGGCCGAGCGTCACGTCGCTGTGGCCGCCAATCATTTTCGTCAGGCTCTCCATCACCACAGCCGCGCCCAACTCCAGCGGCCGAACCAGCACCGGCGTGGCAAACGTGTTATCGACGACGAGCAGCGCAACGGGCCTCATGGGCCAGCCGGGCCAGCGCGGACAGGTCGCAGGCGCGCAGCAGCGGGTTCGACAGCGTCTCGACGAACAGCAGACGCGCCGGCGTCTCCAGGGCGCGGCGCACTTGCTCCAGGTCGGTCGTGTCCACGAACGTCGTCTGCACGCCGAAACGTGGCAACTCCTGCTGGAACAACTGCGTGGTCCGGCCGTAGAGGCGGTGACTGGTGACAATGCGTTGTCCCTGTTCGACCAGGGCCAGGACGATGGCGCTGATGGCGGCCATGCCCGACCCGGTGACGAGCGCCCACTCCGCCCCCTCCAGGTCCGCCAGCCGAGCAGCAAGGCGGTGTGCGTTGGGGTGAGCGTCACGGGCATAGATGTAGCCGGCCTCGTGATCGTCGAGGATGCGGTCGAGGGCGTCGAGGTCCGGCAGCGTGTAGACCGACGATTGATACAGCGGCGGCACCAGCGGATGGCTCGGTCCCAGCGTGGACGGAGGCGTGCGGTTCTCGGCCATGACACTTTCTCCGCGATCTCCGAGCCTGAAGCGTAAGCGAAGGAACGGCGACTTCGCTTACGCTTCAGGCTCGGACAACAACAAACATTTTGTCCGCTCGCTCTTATTGGATCAAGCGACGGCCTCTCCGTCGATGGGGGATCGCCGAGGAAAGTCCGTCGATGAAAAAAGCGTCAGCGAGGGGGGCCTCGCTGACGCCAACGCAACCTCTCTGCCCGCTGGGGAGCGGCGGAACAGAGATCGCTCACGGTTTGCTTTTCTGCAAGTAGTTCTGCACGGCGATCCACATGGTCCGGTGCGGCCCTTCTTGATCCTGCTTGAAGCCGAGCCGAGCCGCCGCTTCCCGCGCCTCGGTCGTCGCTATCGCGGTCCACGAGACGAAAGTGCAAGTACCACAGCCCACCCGCCAACGAGCTGTCTCGGTCATAGACGAACAGAGGCAGATTGTTGGCGTCGCTCACCAATCGGTTGAACTGGTCCACGATCTCCTTCGACAGTGTCTGCGGCGACACTTCCAGACTTAGATAGCGCAGCCCGATTTGCTCGAAAGTACGGCGGGCGGCGCTGTCGTCCTCGCCGGGCGCGCGGACGTGCAGGACCGTGCGATAGCCGTGCGCTTTCAGCCACTTGACGCCATCGGCGAACGGTTCCTGCCCGGCGGCGACGTTCGGCTTGACCTCGGTGAACTGCGGGATGTCCACCGGCAGCGCGGGGCTGGCGGCGCGGTCATCGCGGGCCGGAGGCGGTTCGTTCGTCTGCGGCGGATACAGTCGGGCCGACTCCTTCGGCGGGGCGGCATCTTTCGGCGGGGCGGCATCGTTCGGCATCGGCCGCGTCGACTCCGGCTCGACCGGCTCCGGCGGCGCCAGGTACACGCCCGGAGCGCCGGACGGAGGAGCGGCAGCGCTCGGCGGCTCCCGGAGAGACATAAGCGTTCTGCTGGATTTCGCCGCCTGGCGCGGGCGATACCGCAGGGGACGGTCCCGGCGGAGGCGCGGCCACGACCGGCGCGGGGGCGCTGCTACGACGGGCGGTTGGCCGGGATTGAAGCGCGGCGGCATCGGTCCACCGGGGGAGCAAGAAGCACAGGGCGGAGCCACGGCCGGGCGGGGAGTGGCCAGGTAAGCAGTGCGCGTGCGAGGCGTACCGCAGCAGCCCGACAGCCCCGCCAGCACGGTCGCACCCATTAGCCAGAACGAGATCCATCGCCGGTTCATGACCTGTCCTCCTCTTCGTTCGCCATCCCAATTCTACGGTGGGCGACGGACAGGCCGGCAGAGCAGCACGACCAGTTTCCTGCGGAAATCCCGTAATCTGGCGTGAACGGTAGCGATTAGAGAGGTTGCAACGATACCGGACAGGACCAAGGGTGGCTCAGGCACGAGAAGGGACGCCGCTCCGCAACGCCGCAACGAGCCGGGTGACATCGGCCTCCGTGTGACCAGCCGTGACGCTGATGCGCAACCGCGCGGTCCCGTCCGGGACCGACGGCGGCCGAATCGCCGGCACAAGCAAGCCGTCGTTCTCCAGTCGGCGCGATAGGGCCATCGCCTCCCGCGCCGCGCCGACAATCAGTGGTACGATGGGGCAGCACGAAGCGCCCACCCTCGCGCCAAGATCGCGCAGCTCCTGGCGCAATCGTTCGGCCAAAGAGAGAACATGCCGGCGGCGTTGGGGTTCGCTTTGCACCACGGCGACGGCGCGGCGGGCCGCCGCCGCGACCGGCGGTGCCAGCGCCGTCGAGAAGATGTACGGACGGGCGTGATTGACCAACCAGTCGATCAGCCTGCGCGAGCCGCACACGAAACCGCCCTGCGCCCCCAGCGCCTTGCTCAATGTGCCGACCTTGATGAGCCGATCCCACGACCACGATCCGGACGGCAACAGGTCCGTGACGCCGCGGCCGTGCTCGCCCAGCACGCCGGTCGCGTGCGCCTCGTCGATCACCAACAGACAATCGAATCGCTCCGCCAGCTCCAGTAGTTCGGCCAGCGGCGCAACATCGCCGTCCATGCTGAAGACGGTATCGCTGACGATCACTCGCCGTCGGACACGCCGGCCGACGCTGCTCAGAAGTTCGGCCAGATGATCCGTGTCGTTGTGTCGATAGACGTGAATCGATGCCCGCGAGAGGCGGCAGCCGTCGATCAGGCTGGCGTGATTGAGGGCGTCGCTGAAAACGGCGTCTGGCCGAGCAGCGAGAGAGCTGACGACCGCCAGGTTCGCGGCATAACCGCTACCGAAAACGAGTGCCGCTTCGGCTCCCTCCCACTGAGCCAGGGTGCGTTCGAGGGAGCGCAGCGGCGGCAGATGGCCGGATACCAGGGCGGACGCCCCGGAGCCGCAGCCGTAACGCCGGGCGGCGCGGGCGGCGGCGCGCAGCCAGGCGGACATCGCCGGCCAGACCGAGGTAATCGTTGGAGGAAAAGTTAATCAGCTCGCGGTCGCGGAGGCGGATGCGCGCTCCCTGCCCGGACTGCAAACGCCGCCGGACGCGGTAAAGCCCGCGGCGACGGCGTTCCTCCAGGTCATCATCCATCCAGGCAAACATAAAAAGAAAAACTAACCGCAGAGAACACAGAGAAGAAAAAGACAAAAAAGAATGGAGAAGATCCCTTTGTTCGCGGTTCAGGAGAGTGTTGATCCCCGTTGTTCTTCTCTTCTTTTTTCTCTGTGTTCTCTGTGTTCTCTGCGGTGAAAAAGTCTACGAGAGTACGGGCAGCTCCCAGGTTGAGGCCGTGCGCGGTGGGAGCGGCGCGATGTCGGGATCGGCGTCGCCGACGCGGTCGTCGTGCCAGGTCAGCTCCAGGTCCTCGATCATCTGCAAATCGTCCTCGTTCGGTCGGCCGGCCGTGGCCAGGTAATTGCCGATCAGGCCGCTCGTGCCGCCGACGTAGAAGATCCAGCTTTGCAGATCGCGCAGGTTCTTCTCACGGCCGCCGGCGATCTTCAAGTCCTGACGCGGCAGGATCAGACGCATGACGGCGATGATTTTGAGGATCTCCAAGGGCCGCAATCGCGGTGCATTCTCCAGCGGCGTGCCGGGGATGGGGAAGAGGAAATTCAGCGGCACCACGTTGGGGTTGAGTTCCTTCAAGCTGAAGGCCAGGCTGACGCGGTCGTCGATGGATTCGCCCATGCCGAAGATGCAGCCGCAGCACGTCTCCAGACCGACGCGCTGGGCCAGCCGCACCGTCTCGACGCGCTCCTGCCAGGTGTGCGTCGTGACGATCTGCGGGTAAAACTCGCGCGACGTTTCCAGGTTGTGATTGATGCGGCGGACGCCGGCGTCCTTGAGATCGCGGGCCTGCTCCTCGCTGAGCGTGCCGAGCGTGGCGCAGTGACAGATGCCGTCCACTTCCTTCATGGCCCGCACCGCTTCCATGATCTTCGGCCATTCGCGCTTGGTCGGACCTCGGCCGCTGTTGACGATGCCGAAGGCGCTGGCGCCGCGGTCGCGGGCGTCGGTACACGCCTTCGCCACTTCCTCGCCGTCCATCATCGGATGGGCCGCGATGCCGGTGTCGAAGTGTCCGCTCTGGCGCAGAACTTGCAGTCCTCGCTGCAATTGCCGAACTTCGTCGGCAGGATGCTGCAAAAGGTCACGCGGTTGCCGTGGAAATGACGGCGGACCTTGTGAGCGGCGTAGAACAGGTCGTAAAGCTCCTCGCCTTCCAGGGCGAAGAGTTGGCGGGCTTCCGTCGCGCGTCAGATCGCCGCCGTCGATGATGCGACGGCTCAGCGACAGCAGGTCGGGCAGGTCGGCGGACGACATGAAGCTTCTCCTGGGAGGACCAGAACGCCGCCTCAAGCCTTGCGGCTGGGCATACAGACGATCGACAGGACGATCAGGGCGTAGAGAATGGTCACGACATAGGGCACCGCGGAAGTAGACTTTTCCGCCTTCTCTCCCTCGGCGGCGGGAGCCTGGGCATGCACGGCGGGGACCGCGAAGGCGAGGAGGAGGACCAGGGGGGTGAAGAAGCGGAGCCAGTGTCGCAGCATGATGTCGGACCTCTAGCCGGCGCGTCGGTGCATGAGTCGGCCTCCCCAGGCCAACAGCGAAAGGCGCGCGGGTTTGACGGGCGGAGGGGGTGCGGGCGGGGACGGCGGGAGCAACCTCGGGAGGCGCCGGCTCGGCGGCGATTTCGAGCTGTCGCTGGCGTCGGCGCTCCAGCAGAAACTGCACCAGGATGCCGGTGACGATTAACGACGCGCAGCCCCAGTTCAGCAGCGGGCCGTTCCGCTGCGTCCAGGCAACACTGTCGAGTCGGCCCAGTCGGTCGAGCAAGGCCAGGCCGCTGTACGCCATGAGCAGCGAACCGACCAGGCTGGCGAAGGTGGTGATCCAGAAACGGTACAGCAGCACGCCGGCCAAGCCGCCAATGAGAAAGACGGCGATCGGCTCATCCCAGCCCGGCGCGATGGCCTGCGTCAAACCCAGCGCCGCCACACCGCCGGCCGCGAAGAGCAAGATCCGCACCAGGGACAGGGCCAACGCTCCCGCCGAGATCGCCAGCAGCAGGCCGGCCACCAACGGCTGCATGCCGTACTGCTTGCCGTGGGCCAGGCCGAGCAATCCCGCCGCCAACGTCACGCTCATCGCCAGCCAAAAGCGATGCGTTCGGCCGCCGAGCATCCACAGGAGAACTCCGATCGCCAGCCCGGTGCCGCTGATGAAAGGCGAAAGGAAGCGCGCCTCCTCCAGAATGTCCGGCGCCAGCAACTGCATGCGGCAAGCTCCCTCGAAGCGTCGGCCCCTCGCGGACCCGTGGATGTCGCCTTTCTGCCTCAATGGAGGGAAGTTAACGAGGGCGGGAAACCCTGTCAAGGTGGCTCGCGTTCGCGGGTGCATCGCTAGAAGGGCGAGGCGAGCGGTTTTTCCGAGCCGCGAGCATCAGCGCGCGGCCCATTCCCGCTCGCGGCTCGGAAATCGGAGGTACATCATTTGCAAGGAAAAGATTCGACGATGTGCTTGCGGTTGAGTTTCCGGCATTCCATACTAAACAGGGTTCCCTTTCGCCATCTCCGTTGGCGGGGGCCGACGCGGAGAGGTGAGAAACGCCCTGCCGGTTCGATGGAAGGACACTTCCGGTCGCTCCGTGGCCCAGAGTTTCCCCGAAGGAGGGGCGTCATGGGGAGTAACGAGGAGACCTCGAGTCATTCACCGCCGCCCTTGCCGGAGATGATCGTCCGCACTCTGCGGCACGAGGTTGGCGACCTGCTGCAATCGGTTTATTCGGCAGTGGCCATTCTTCAGGAGCGACTGCCACGGGAACCGATGTTGGAACGAACGATCCTGACGGACCTCCGTAGCCGGGCCGAGTCGTGCAAGCATGAACTCGATGCCGCCCACGATCTGATCTGCCCGCTCGCTCTGAACCTGGACTGGGTCGATCTGGGCGAAGTGTCGGGCAATCTGGCCACGTCCTTTTCCACACGCTATCCCAAGCTGGGCATCGTGTGTGAAGTGCCGCGGCCGCTTCTGGTTTGGGGAGACACGCAGCGGCTCGTCCAGGTAGGGACCCTCCTGATGCTGTCCTTTTGCCCGACGGCGCGGAGCAAGGTGTCGATTGGCGCATTCACGGGCGGGGAAAACGTGGAATGGCGTTTCGCTCATGACGGGCCGGCGGCCAACGACGATCAGCTGAGCTGGCTCGCCGCTCCATTCAGTACGACCCGGCACGCCCGCTTCGGGCTTGCCCTGTCCTTCGCGCGCCGCGTCACGGAGTTGCATGGCGGGAGTGTCCGGGCCGGCACGAACGCGGAAGGGGGCTTCCAAATGGGTCTCGTCTTGCCGTCCGCTCCGTCCGGAAAGGACGGAGGACCGGCCGGGGCCGGGAGTTGGTGAAACCGCAGCGATTCTCCGTCCTCCCGGTTCGAGGAGGATGCGGAAGAATCCGTGCTTGTGCTGGCGTTCGACACGGCACCTGTTAAGCTGGAAGGGCAAAGGAACCAAGCCGTCGGCGGTTCGTTTCCCTGTAGTCCTTCAGAGTGTCCTTGGAGGCACGAACCGAATGTGGCGGCACGTTTGTAACGTGACGTACAATCCAACACGTTGAAAACGTGTTGCCACATTTTGTTAGGGTCTCTTGGCGTACCGGCATCTGAATTGCCCTTCCTCAGCGCGGCGGGCCAGATGCACAACGGTTGTGTGACAAAGCCCGCTTCAGATTGTGAGGAGGTTGGCGTCATGGAGCAGTCGGCATCCATGTTGGCGCCCTTGAAGATCGTGGTGGTCGAGGACGACGCCACCGTCCGCCTATTCTTGAAGGAGACCCTGGAGAAGCTGGGCCACGAGGTCATCGGCGAGGCCGCTACCGGCACGGACATGGTGCGAACCGTGCTGGAGATGGAACCGGATGTGGTGGTCTTCGACATCCATCTGCCGCGGCTCAACGGCCTGGACGCCCTGCGACAGATCTATCAGGAGCGCGTCGTCGCCGCCGTGGCGATCACGGCCGACCGCGACCAGGAGCTAGTTCGCCGCGCTCTAGAAGAGCACGTACTGGCCTACCTGGTCAAGCCGGTCGAGGAACACCAGCTGGGGCCGGCCCTCATGATCGCCCAGGCCCAGTTCGCGGAGTTGCGCGAACTGAGTCAGGAGAACGCCTCGCTGCGGCAGGCGTTGCAGAACCGCAAAGTCATCGAGCGAGCCAAGGGCGTCCTCATGAAACGCTACCGCTGGACGGAGGCGGAGGCCTTCCGCCGCCTCCAGCGCGGCGCCATGAATCGTCGCACTACCATGGTCGAACTGGCCCAGAACGTCCTCAACGGTATTGAGGTGAATCTTTGAGAACGAGGCGGTGTTAGCGCTTGTCCCAGGTGATGGTGATGCGCGTCACGGGTTCCTCGACCCACAGGCGGACGAAGGGGATGGAGTCGGAGGGCAGTTCGGCGCGTTCGAGGCGAACGCTTTCGAGGTGGACACGGCTGGGAGCGACCCTCATGCCGGCCTGGTAATGGAGGCTGAGCATGACTTGACCCTTGCGCGTATCGGCATCGCCGCGCGACGGCACGACGTCGGCCAAGACGATGCGTTGGGAGTCGGCGCCGAGCCAGCGGGCCGAACCGACGAGAGCGAAAGCGTGCGTGCGACGGAGCGCGAAGAGACAACCGGGCGGCTCCCCTGTGCGGCACGGGGGTAGTGTCGCCGTCCATTCGGCCTTGCTCCACTGCCGAAAGCGCTCGCGCGTTGCGGGCGACCAGCACACGACCCAGCCGATGTTGTAGCGCTCGCAGTAAACGCCCAGCTCGATCCTCCTTCCACTCCGCCAACGGCCGGCCCAGCAACACCTGGTCGGTCAGGCCGTTGGCGGTGTGCTCGATGCCGGCCTCCGGGTCCAGTCCACCGACGTAAGCCCGTTCCGTCAACAGCGGCAACAAGGCCGTCCAGTGAGCGTCCGAGGGCGTGCCGCGCCGGTCCTCCCACAAGATGCGCGCATCCGGCGTGGTGTGGGAACGCAGGATCTCCAGCAGCGCTTGCTGGTTTTCGTCGAGGCCCAACTGCAAGGGTGGAGTGCCGAGCAGTCGCGTTGCCCACTCCGCCAGCGCCGGCGGAGGGGATAATCCCAAGAGGACGGCAACCAGGGCGCCTGCGGCGAGACCGGCCCAGCGCGTACCGCGCCAACGACCGATCAGGCGGACGGCCGTGCTCAACGCATGCCCCGCCGGCAAGGCTGCGAACAGCAAGGCGGGGACGAGCAGATGATGGGCGCCCCATCGCCCCAGTGGTTCCCACGTCAGGCCGATGACGGACAGCAGCAGAAAACTGCCCCAGGCCAGGCCGAGAAGACGGGCCGTCGCCCGCTGGCTGGTTTCGTTGTACAACAGCACGCCCGCCGCCGCCGCCGCCGCCAGGGCGCAGGCCAGCGCCTTGTCGATCGGCCCGCCCCACAACGGCGCCTCCCAGACCGAACGCAGCGTGTGGTGCGCCAGCAAAGGCGCATCGAGGTGCGTCGGCACGCGAATCCACCAGTAGCCGACCCAGTCGATCAGCCAAAAACCGTTGACGGCGATGGCGGCCAGCAAGCCGCTCAGCAGCGCCAGGTGCCAGGCCAGCCGGTGCCGCGTGCCGACACTGAGGTAGTAGACAAGGAACAAGGGCAGCAGCAGGACAAGCAAAAGCGGGTGAGCAAACCAACCGAGCAGGGCGGCAGCGACGACGCCCAGCCAGCTGAGCAGTCCGGGATCGTTGTGATAGCGGATCAGCAGCCCCGCCTGGGCCAGCACCAGCAAGGTGGCCAGCAACAAATCGACCTCACCCGACTCCAGGGCGTCGCGGCAAGGCTGGCCCCACCAGACGAGCAAGCCCAGCGCGCAGGCCAGGCACGCCGCCGCCCGACCCAGGCCGACGCTCCGCGCCGCCGCGAACAAGAGCAGCGGAGCAAGGATACACACCAGGGCGACGCCAACCTTGTAGGCGGCGGGATAGTAACGGCCTCCGGCCACGGCCAGGATCAACTCGGCCGGCCGACTGCCGCTATCGAAGATCGGCGTCTTGGGATAGCCGGCGTGAAAGGTCGGATCGTAGCAGGACAGGTTGCCGTGCTCGTGCAAGGCCCGTGCGCCGAGGTAGCCGTGATACAGATGCAGCGGGTGCCGGCCGGACAGAATGGGGCGGTCGTCCAGCAAGCTCTCCCAGGGTCTTTCGCCGCCGAATAGGCGGAGCGTCATCCAGACCTGCCAGGCCAGTAAGGCCAGCAGAAGCAGCACCCAGGCCGGATGATCGCCAGCGCGCGTCCGAGGAGGATCGTCATTCCGTGACGGTACAGGTCTTCCCATGAAGGGCGCATGGTAACGGCGGTGCGCCACGGCGACAAGGCGGGTTCCGGTCGCTTGCGGCTTGGCGGTGCGCGCTCAGTCGCACGCGGCTGCGAGGTGGCCGAACGCTCTTCTTGACAGCCTACCCCCCCCTGTTAGAATGGCGCTAGGTTGACACCCAAGCCGGCCGCTCCTGGTGGCATTTCCTCTGGCCGCGTGTCCGGAGGCGGATCGAAACATGAAATGTCAGAAATGTCACAACGCCGCCACCTTGCACATCACCGAGGTCCTCGGCGAAGATCAGATCGAAGAACTGCACCTGTGCGAGAGTTGCGCCCACAAGCACCTGTACGAGCCGCAGCAGAAAGCCAGCGGCGGCAAGGCGGCGGCGTCCGGCTCGGGCGAGGACGTCGAGGAGCCGGCCGTGCTCAATCGCCAGTGCGAGGTGTGCGGCATCAAGTTCGTCGACTTCCGCAACACCGGCCGGCTCGGCTGTCCGCACGATTACCAGGAATTTCGCGAGGAGCTAACTCCTCTTTTGGAGAACATCCACGGCGAGACGCGCCACTGCGGCAAGACGCCCCGCCGCCTGCCCCAGAGCAAGCAGACGCAGTCGGAGTTGATCCAGCTGCGCAAGCAGTTGCTCCAGGCGGTCAACAAGGAAGCCTACGAGGAGGCCGCCCGACTCCGCGACCGCATCCGCCAGCTGGAAGAGAGCTGAACCGCAACCGGCCGCTTGCGGCTTAGCGGAAGGAACCCAACGTGAAGTGTCAGTTCTGTTCCAACCCGGCCACGGTGCATCTGACCGACATCGTCGAACTGCAGAAGAAGGAGATGCACCTGTGCCAGAGCTGCGCCGAGCAGCATCAGCTGGTCCAGCAAGCAGGAGCTGAACCTGCCGGCCATCCTGCAGAACCTGATCGGCCAGCACCTCGGCCGCAGACCGACGAACTGTCCCGATTGACCTGTCCGGCGTGCGGCATAAAGTATATGGAGTTCCGCGCCGGGGCCGGCTCGGCTGCCCGCACGATTACGAGGTCTTCCGCGGCGGACTGGCCCCGCTGTTGCAGCGGATTCATCGCTCGGATCGGCACGTCGGCAAGACGCCGCACCGTTCCGTCCTTGCCCCGGAGCAGCAGGCGGAGCTGGTGGAGCTGCGCCGCCGCTTGCAGTCGGCCGTCGAGCCGAAGCGTACGAAGAGGCCGCCCGTTTACGAGACCTGCTCCGACGAAGAAGGAAGCCACGGATGAATCTGGATAGCCTGACTCATACCAGTGGCGAATGGCTGCGCGGCAGCGGGCCGGAGTCCGACATCGTCATCTCCAGCCGCATTCGCCTGGCCCGCAACCTGGCCGCTTTCCCCTTCACCAACCGCGCCAGCAGCGGACCAGAAGGCCGAGATCGAAGCGATCCTGCGCGACCGCATCGCCAAGCTCGACTTCGAACCCAGGCTCGGCTACGTCAACGTCCCCACCCTGTCGACGCTGGACCGCCAGTTCCTGGTCGAGCGCCAGCTCATCAGCCGCGAGCTGGCCGCCGCCGACGGGCCGCGCGGCGTCGCCCTGGGGCCGCAGGAGACCGTCAGCCTGATGGTCAACGAGGAGGACCACCTGCGCCTGCAGGTCATGCGCAGCGGCTTCACCCTCGACGAGGCCTGGCAGGAGATCGACCGCGTGGACGACCTGCTCGAGCAGCGCGTCACCTACGCCTTCAGCGAGGAGTTCGGCTACCTGACCGCCTGCCCGACCAACGTCGGCACCGGCATGCGCGCCAGCGTCATGCTGCACCTGCCGGCCCTGGAGCACACCAAGCAGATCGAGAAGGTCTTCCGCGCCTTGCAGAAGATCAACCTGGCGGTGCGCGGCCTGTACGGCGAGGGCAGCCGGGCGTCCGGCCACTTCTACCAGATCTCCAACCAGGTGACGCTCGGCAAGAGCGAGACCGGCATCCTCAACGAGATCCACGGCGTCATTCCGCAGATCATCACCTACGAGCGCCAGGCGCGCACGAGCTGGCTGCGCGACAACCGCCAGGGCTTGCAGGACAAGATCTCGCGCGCCTACGGCACGCTCTGCTCGGCCACGATGATGACCTCGGAAGAGACGATGGAACTGCTCTCCTACGTCCGCCTGGGCATCAACCTGCGCCTGGTCGACGACATCACCATCCCGACGGTCAACGAGCTGTTCATCCACACGCAGCCGGCCCACCTGCAAAAGCTGATGGGCACGTCGCTGGACGGCGAGGAGCGCAACGCCGCCCGCGCGCGCTATCTCCGCACGCGGCTCCGCGAGGCCGGGGCGCATCCGAATTAGCCCCGGCTGTTTGCGGTTTCGCGCCGCCATTGCCGAAATCCATCGCCGCGCGGCCCCTCTCTTGAGGTTCCTATGTATCAGGGGGCCGGCGATCCCCGCAGTGCCCAACGCTCGCTCGATAGTCCCGCCGGCTTCAGCCCGGAGGCCACGGCGCGCATCGTCCTCGCGCGCGTCCGCAAGTTGCTCGACGCTTTCGTGCTGGGAATGCCGGTCGAGTCCACGTCATCCGAGTCCCTCGCGGCTACGCTGAGCGATCCCGAGTTGGAGCGCGAACGTCTCTTCCTCCTCGGTTGGCTGCACTGGCTGAACGACGACCCGGCCGCCGCGGAGTCCTTGTTAGCCGAGGCGATGCGACGTGCTCGCGAGCCGAACGCGATCGAGACGCTGGCCGAGTCGGCGTACTGGTGTGCGCGCGTGCGTCTGTTGCTGGGACGAGCGGAGGCGCTGGCGGAGTTTGAGGGCGTGTTGCGCATGCTCGGCGGCTCGCCGCGGGCGACGGTATGGTTCGTCGATCTGCTCGGCCGCGCCGGCCGCGTCGATCGGGCGGAGCAGGTGTGGAAGTCGGTGCGCGGCAACCGGCGCGTGGCCGACTGTCCCGAGGCTCCCCTGCTCGAAGCGCGTTCGCTCCTGCGCCGCGGCGAGACGACGCCGGCCGAGC
The DNA here is from genome assembly GCA_963849325.1 of uncultured Planctomycetota bacterium. Taxonomy (GTDB): domain Bacteria; phylum Planctomycetota; class Planctomycetia; order Gemmatales; family Gemmataceae; genus JAJPHU01. Next base: position 118,265 of record CAWKHF010000003.1, read on the forward strand.
GACTGCTCCACGAGGCGGCTCCGGCCGCCGGCGTTGTGTGGGTCGAACGGCTCCTGTTGCTGGCCTGGATCGCCGCCAGTCAAAAACAGTTCGACCAGGCGCGCGGCCTGTTGCGGCAGGCGGAGAAGGGGCCGTATCCATCGACGGCACTGCAAGCGTGGACGGCGAGGATCGAGCAGCGGGCCGGGGTTGAGCTATCCGCCGAGGAGGCCGCGCGGTACAGGCCGCCGTCGTTGCGGGAGTTCCTTAGCGGACAACAAGCGCGATTGGATGGACAATTGGAAGGGGCGATGGCGGCCTATCGTGCCGCGTTGGGCCATCCGGTCGCGCAGCCGTTCGCGCGCTACGCCCTGGCGTGCCTGGGGGAAGAGGACTTCGCCGCCTTGCTGGCAAGTCAACCGGGGTTGTTCCTCGCCGTGCGCTGCCGGGCGCGGTTGATGGGGGAGCGCTTTCGCCGCCGCGAGGTCAGCCCGGCGGAGTACCTCGACGCTCTCCAGAACGCCGCTGTCACCGGCTACCAGGATGCCGCCGCCGAACACTTCCGCCGCCTCGCCACGGCCCTGCAACAGCGACAGCCCGACCCGACCTCCCTGCGCGAACTGGCCGCGCATCCGGCCACGGACGCCGTCGCTCGCAACGCCTTCCGGGCCGCATTCGAGCTGACCGTGCGCCGATTGCCTGCCACGTCGGCCCGCGAACTGCTCCTCGAATGGTCGCAGCGCGAGGACGTGGACGACGAGCTGCGCGGATTGGTGGGACGTCAGCTTCTGCGATTATTGTTGTTGACGGAGTCCGACGAGGAGGTTCGCGCGGCCGCCGAGCGCCTGCTGCCACCGGACGAACCGCTGCTGGTCCTGGCGAGCGGAAGGCGTCAGCCCCCGGTTGAAAATCAACAGGGGGCTGACGCCCCCCGCTCGCCGGCTGTGCGTCTATGGCAGGCCGCACAGGCCATCGCTCAGCAGATCCCAGGGCCGGAGCGCTGGCGCGATGAGGTAAGCCAACTGCGGTCGCACGCGCGCTGGAAGGGATTGGCCCAATCGCTGCTTCTGCAAGACGCCGGGCAGCGCGGCGATGTCGCGGCCGTGTGGGCGCTGCTGGACGAGGCGGACGTCTGGCGCGGCTTGCGCGCGCCGCCGTCCTTTGTGCTGCGGACCCTGGAAAGTATCCTCGTCGCCCAGCCGGCCCATCCCGGTTGGCGGAACGGTCTGTCTCGCTGGCTGTCGTTATGGGACTTGGCCGCGCTCGGCCCGGCGGGGGCGAGGTTGGCGACGCACGCCGGTCGGACGACGGTGCGCGGCGACACGGTGGAACCGCCGCCGAGTGTCCCGGCAGTGCCCTGGCTCTTGCACCAGGCGGCGCGAGCGCTGGGCCGCGACGACGCCGTCGAAGCGCTCGTCTTCACGCGCCGCGCGCTCGCCCTCGATCCGGAACTCGCCACCGTGCCCGTGGCGCGCGTGGTGCGCGAGGCCGTGCCGGAGCTGGAACATCGTGCCCGCGCCCAGCGCCTGGCCGCCGTCGCGTCCGCGGCGGACGAAAAGGACTCATCTCCCAGCAGCACGTTCGCTGGTGCCGTCGAGGCGCTGGCCGAGCTGCCCGAGGGAGCGGCGGTGCTCGACGCCCTGACGAACGGCGACCTCGACGCCGCTCGCGTCCGGCTCGATGCGCTGAGCGAACGGCCGCACTTGCCGCCGCGCCTGGCCCATCATCTCGCCCTGCTGATGCAGCGCGGCGCCGCCGGCCTGGAGGAACGCGAGGAGACCGACAGGGCCGAACCGTACTGGCGGCGGGCCTGGTTGTGCTGGCTGCGCTTTCTCACCACCGCCGAAGCCGACGCTCGGCGCATCGTTCTCGACGGACTTCTGCGACAACACCGTCATCGCGTCAACGACCTGTTGGCCCGCAATGCCGTCGATGCCGCTCGCCGCCATTGGGATCTCGTGCGTGAATCGCCGGTCCAGGCCGGCCCAATCGAGGACGGGCTGGGGCACGATCTGGCGGAGCGCGTCGAGCGGTTCCGCGAAGAACTGGCGACGGAGTATCTGTTGACCACGCGCGAGGCGATGCGCTTCGGGGTCATCCCGGAAGGATGTCGGGCCGACTACGAGAAGGGACTGGGCTACCTGCGCCGTCTGCTCAGCCTGGATCGCGACAACGTCCGCTTGCTGGCCGCTCTGGTCGAGATCTGCAACGACTGGTTTCTCGACCTATATCACCTGGGCGACGCGGCGGCGCTGCGGCGCAGGTTGAGCGCTTCACGCCGTTCGCCCTGCAGTTGGCGCGACGCATCGACGATCACCCCGGCGAGCTGTCGGCCCGCGCGGCCCTGTCGGATTTCTGGAAGTTTCGCGGCTTCCTCAGCCCCGACCGCGAGCACAAGATCGCTCTGTACCGCGAGGCGTTACGCTTCAACCCGGCCAACAACAACGTCCGCGACCTGCTGGCCAAACGAAGTGCTGAGTTCTGAGTTCTGAGTTCTGAGTGAAGACAGAACTCAGAATCCGCAAAGAGAGGACGTCACCGATGCCCGCCAATCCGTTCGAGGTCCTGCGTCTGGACCCCTCCGCGACCGAGGAGGAGATCGTGCGCCAGGCCGGACGGCTCCGGCAGCGCGCCACCGACGAGACGGCGCGAAACGCCATCCGTCACGCCGTGCAGGCGCTAACCGCCCATCCCGAGGATCGGCTACGGTTGGCCCTGTGGACCCACCCGGCGCCGCGCCATCACTGGCCGGCGCTGGAAGGTCTGGTCGCCGCCTTCCAACGTCCGCCGATCGCCGACGCGGACCCCTGTCCGACCCTCGATGTGGAAGAGTTCAGAGACCTTCTTAAGTCTTTATCCGCCGAGGAACTCGAGTTGCCCCCTCTGCCTTTCGAGCTGATCGGGGCCGACGAGGAGGGCGAGGAAATCCACCGGCAATCGGCGGAGGCGATGTGGCAGAGCTTGCTTTAGAGGCACTAACCAAATAGGCGAGCGGGGGGCGTAAGCCCCCTGTTGACGGCGAAAAACAGGGGGCTTACGCCCCCCGCTCGCCAAAAAGTTACAGCTTGCTTTCCGACTCCTGGGCGTGAGAAGGCAGTCGGCGCAAGAAAATCTACGTTGTGCGGATTTCTTTCTTGCTGAAGAATGAAAAAACGGTTAAGAAAGAGGTGTTGGCACGGGGTAAGGCTGAGACTCGCAAATCAGCCAATCCCCGTGCCACGTGTGGGAGGTGTGAATGTGCGGGAAGTCCTACTGAAAGGGCTGGGACTCGCTACCAACCCTTCTGTCTAAGAGAATTGCAACCATCGTGCCAATTCTCGGCCGTCATCCACACCTTCCCACCCTCTCTTCCTAAGTTCTCTGGAATTCGGCATTTCTGCCTGATAGCTTCGTGTTTCGCCTTGCTCGGTCTCCCTTGTTCCATTTTGCTCCAGCCCGTCAATGCGCTGTTTTGACACATCCCGGTGCTTCATTTTGCGGAAAGTGTTTCATTTTCATCTTCTCCACGCCACCCGAACGCACGCCAGAGGACACGGACGGCACGAACGGATACTGTCAAAATGGATAGTGCTCCCTTGTACTTCCGGCTCCGCGTCGAGATTTGTGAAAGATCCCGCGAGGTAGACGCCTACTCGTGATAAAGCGCCTGGAACGGAAAAGCGCCTCTTTCCAGCCGAGCCTTCCGCGACCAGGCGGCTTGTGAACACGATCCTTGTCGGGAGTGGAATGATGCCCTTGCGTCGTCCCGCGCTCAGCATCGAACAGATCCTCATCTGGGCGGATGTCCACCGTAAACAGCGGGGCAAGTGGCCAACCTCGCGCAGCGGCGTGGTGCGCGGCGGCTGTGGAGAGAAGTGGTGGAACATCAACGAGGCCTTGATCCACGGCTGGCGCGGCCTGCCCGGCGGCGATACGCTGCCGCGTCTGCTGGCGCGTTACCGAGGCTGCCGCAACCCGCGCGGCCAGGCGCCGCTGGCGGCGGAACAGGTACTGGCCTGGGCGGACGCTTACCGTCAGCGAACCGGCCGCTGGCCCAGCGCGACCGGCCAGCCGATTCCGGAAGCGTCCGGGCTCACCTGGCGGGCCATCAATCTGGCCCTGACGCGGGGCCACCGCGGCCTGCCGGGCGGCACGTCGCTGGCCAAACTCCTGAGACAGCATCGAGGAGGATCATCTGGCAGGGGCCAGCCAACCCTGACGGTCGGGCAGGTGCTGGCCTGGGCCAAGGCCCACCGAGGACGCACGGGACGCTGGCCCTCGGCCGCTTCGGGAGCGATCTCCGAAGCGCCAACCAATACCTGGATGGCGGTCAACGCGGCGCTGTGTCATGGCAACCGCGGACTTCCGGGCGGCATGTCGCTCGCGCGCTTGCTGCGCGATCTGACCGGCCACCGAGGCCGGGCCGGGTGATCTCCGCACGCCGCAAGCGGCTTGCGGGACCGATTATGACAAAAAAATCATTTTTTTGGTTGCATCGAGCCGGACTCTGTCGTACACTCACACTCGACTCGACTCGTTTCGTTAGTTCTCATCCCATTTCAGGCCGGAAGGCCGGACACACTCTGTGGCGAGGAATGTCATGTTCCAACGTTTCCGCAACGCGCATCGTTCCGCGTTCACCCTGATCGAGTTGCTGGTGGTGATCGCCATCATTGCCATCCTGATCGGGCTGCTGCTGCCGGCCGTGCAGAAAGTGCGCGAGGCTGCTTCCCGCAGCCGGTGCAGCAACAACATGAAGCAACTCAGCCTCGCCATCCAGAACCTCAACGACACCTATGGCGTCCTGCCGCCGCTGGATGCCCCCGATGCCGTCACGGCCATCCCCTCCGGGGCGTTCGCCGGCAAGAACTACACCCTCCAGGGCTTCATGCTCCCCTTCCTTGAGCAGGGCAATATTTACAATCAGATGAGCTTAGCCGGCTATGCGGGCGGACAGTACATGCGCGTGATCAAAACGTTCCTCTGTTCCTCGGACCCCAGCACGACCAACGGAATGTGCATGACCTCGAACGGCGGCGCCAACGGCTGGGCCGCCTGCAATTACGTGGCGAACGCTTACGTGTTCGCCAACGTGCCGGCCGGCAATGGCGCGACCGGCGCGGCGCGCATCCCGGCCACGTTCATCGACGGCACCTCCAACACAATCGTTTTCACCGAGGCGTACGGCACCTGCGGCAAAAGCGGTGGCAATGTGAATGCCGGCAGTGAGTACGGAACCCTCTGGGCCGACTCCAACAGCGTATGGCGTCCCTCCTTCAACTTTACCTATGGAAGCACCAAGGGGACCATCTCCACCACGTATGCGCCCACCACGCGGTTGTTCCAGGTCCAGCCCAACTACTCCACCACCTGCGACATCAACCTCCCGAACTCGCCGCACAACTCCGGCATCATGGCCGGCGTCGGCGACGGCAGCGTGCGTTTTATCAGCCAGAGCATCACGGTGACGACGTGGGCTCGGGCCTGCGACCCACGCGACGGCAATCCCCTGGCCAGCGATTGGTGAGTACGTCTGCTCCGGAGGGCGGCTCGCGGGCCGCCCTCTGTCCTTCCCGGATCGGAATACCTCACCGATTCTTCCGCAGGTGCCAGACCATGCTCCGAATCGATCCCTATGCCGCCAGGAGGATTGTGCTCGCGGTGGTCTTGCCGTCGGGCCTGCTCTTGGCCCTCGGTTGCCAGCGGCCAGGAGACCTGCCGTCCACTTACCCGGCCAGCGGCAAGGTCGCGTACACGGATGGTCAGCCCGTGCAGGGGGGGAGCATCGAGTTCACCCCTTCCGCGGCCGACGCCACGTTCGCGGTGACGGGCCAGATTGAAGACAACGGCAATTACACGCTGCACACCTTCAAGGGCAACCAGAAGTTTTCCGGCGCCGCCGAGGGCCAGTATCAGGTGACCATCCTCCCGCCGCAAACGACCGACCATCAGACGGTGCGGCCCATCACCCTGCCCGGACTCTTCACGATCACGGCGGGCGAGAACAAGTTCCCGACGTTCACCATCCCGCGGCCGCCGAAGCGGACTGGTACGTCGCCCCGTTAGGGCGTTAGGAACGATTTCCCCACTAGCCCGGAGCGCCAGCGACGGGTGTTTCCGCCCGTCGCTGGCGCTCCGGGCTAGTGGGGAACGAATTACTTACTCCTTGATTTCGCGCAGACGCAGGTTGCGGAACTCCATCGGCGCGCCCTCGGCTTGAAGACCGATGTACCCCTTGGCCGGCGTCAGCCCGGTCGCCTCCCACGCCAGCTTGCCGTTGCACCAGAACGTCACCTTGTCTCCCTGGACGCGCACGCGCCATTCGTTCCACTCGCCGGCCGGCTTCTGCAATTCGGGCACCTTCTTCGCTCCCTTTGCCGAACTGGTGATCAAACCACCCTCGCCGCCCTTGGCGAGGTTGATCTGGTTGGCGTTGACCTTGCGGCCGCTGCGGATGAACAGACCGCTGTTGTAGCGCTCGCGGAGCGCCCGCCACTCCAGGCAAAGCTCGAAGTCGGCGTACTCGTGCTCGGTGGCCAGGTGGGGCGAACCGCCGCCGGACAGCGCGATGACGCCTTCTTTCACCTTCCAGTTCGGCGCCTCCGTGGCCCCGTCTTCCTTGCCGCCGCTGAAACGCCAGCCGGTGAAGTCCTTGCCGTTGAATAAAGGCTTAAAGCCCTCTTCCTTCTCCTTGTCGGCCGCCGAGACGATGGCCGACAACAGCAAGACGGCGAGACCGGTCAGGAGGGAACGAGACGTGCGCGATGGATTCATGGCGTGGCATCCTTGGCAAAGGGATCAGGAGCGGATCAATTCGCGGATGGGCGCGCCGGTTTCGACCAGCGGGATGGGGCGGCCCTGGGCGTCGGCGAAGAGGACGCGGCGAGCGTCGATACCGAGATGGTGAAAGACGGTGGCGGCCACGTCCTGCGGGCTGATCGGCCGATCGGCGACGTACTCGCCGCGCGGCGTGCTGCGGCCGACGACCTGGCCCATGTTCATGCCGCCGCAGCCCATGAGGACGCTGAAGGTGTTGCCCCAATGATCGCGGCCGCCCTCGGCGTTCATGCGCGGCGTCCGACCGAACTCGCCCATCGCCACCACCAGCGTCTTCTCATACAGGCCGCGCTGAATCAGATCCTCGACCAGCGCGGCGAGGGCGCGATCCAGCGGCGGGATAAGCCGTTTCGCTCCTTCGGCCGTGGGTAAGCGGCCGGCGGTGCCGTGGTGGTCCCAGGGAACGCAGTTGACGGTGACAAAAGTGACACCGGCCTCGACCAGCCGTCGGGCCAGCAGGGCGCTCTGGCCGAAGGTGTGCCGGCCGTAGCACTCGCGCACCGCGTCCGGCTCGGCGCCGACGTCGAAGGCGCCGGCCACCTGCTTGCTCGTCAGCAGGTGGAAAGCCCGCTGGTAATGGGCGTCCCGATCCGCCGTTTGACGCTCGCCCGCCAGGCGGAAGTGGTCCATCGTTTCGAGCATGTGCCGGCGGTCTTCCAGGCGGCGAAAGGACAGTTCGGGGGCCAGTGACAAGCCCTTGACACGGAAATCCGCCGCGTTGGGGTCGGACTCAACAATGAAGGGGTTGGCGCCGCCGCCGAGGTAGGCGGCATAGTGGAAGAAGTTATCGGTGCCGCCGCGCAGGTGCGGAACGGCGACGTAAGGAGGCAGACCGGGCCGATTCGAGCCGCGTAGACGGGCTGTCGCCGAGCCGAGCGACGGCCGGCGCTGCACCTTGAAGTCGGGGACGTTGAAGGCTGGTCCCTCGAAGCCGGTGAGCATCCAGTGGTTGGACTTGGTGTGATCGCCGGAGCCGTGGTTGACGCTGCGCAGGACCGCGAGCCGATCCGCCACCTTCGCCGTCCGCGGCAGCAGCTCGCCGAACTGGGCGCCCGGCAGGCGCGTGCGGATGGCGCCGAACGGCCCGCGGAATTGCGCGACCGCCTCGGGCTTGGGATCCCACGTCTCCATGTGGCCCGGCCCGCCGCTGAGCCAGAACAGGATGACGCTGGTGTCGCGCCTCGCCGTCGAGCCGGCAGCGCGCAAGCGGCCGAGGTCGGCCAGCGAGAAACCACCCAGTCCCAGGACGCCGGCCTGGAGGAAGTTGCGGCGCGTCACACCCGAACAATCGGCCGCCGCGCTGCCCACGATCTTCAACATCGGATGACCCTGCGGGGAAACGGGATTCGGTGGGAGTTTCGACCGACTCAAGCGTACACCGTTTGCCGGCCGTTGTCACGTCCGAAGACCCTCGGTATCGAGGGTCGAGATGCGTGGGCCGATTCTGGGAGTCCTCTGTCTTTCTCCCCTCTCCCCCGCTTCGGGGGAGAGGGGTTGGGGGTGAGGGGGTGGCTCCTCCCCCTCACCCCCTACCCCTCTCCCCCGCTTCGGGGGAGAGGGGAGGAGATCCGTCTAAGTTCTAGAAACCACTCGCGCACCCGAGCGGGCCGATCTTCCCTGGAAAAACGCGGCCGGCATCCTACAACGAGGGAAAGGTTTTTTGGCGCAACCGAGCGGGTAAACCGCCCGGCACGGCGACGGGATCGGACATGGCCGAGCGTTACGATGTGTTGGTGATCGGAGCGGGGCCAGGCGGCTACGTGGCGGCGATCCGAGCGGCGCAGCTGGGCATGAGCGTGGCCTGCGTCGAGAAGCGCTCGACGCTGGGCGGCACCTGCCTCAACATCGGCTGCATCCCCAGCAAGGCGCTGCTCCACTCCAGCGAGCTGTACGACCAGGCCAAAACGCACTTCGACAAGCACGGTATCCAGATCGGCCCGCTCCGTCTCGATCTCGCCGCCATGCTCGGCCGCAAGGACCGCGTCGTCAAGGGGCTTACCGACGGCGTCGCCTTCCTCTTCAAGAAGAACAAAATCACTTCCTACGTCGGCGGCGGTCGGCTGCTGGGTGAGGGCAAAGTCGCCGTCACCGGCGCCAATGCCGAGGAGATCATTCTCGAAGCGAAGCATATCCTCCTGGCCACCGGCAGCGAGTCGATCCGTCTGCCCTCGCTGCCTTTTGACGGCACGTCCATCGTCAGCTCCACCGAGGCGTTGTCCTTCGAGCGCGTGCCGCAGCACCTCATCGTTGTCGGCGGAGGATACATCGGCCTGGAACTGGGTTCAGTATGGAATCGGCTGGGCGCGAAGGTGACGGTGCTGGAATTTTTGCCGCGCATTCTGCCGTTGAGCGACGGCGAGATCGCCAACTTGCTGCACCGTTCGCTCCTCAAGCAGGGCTTGACGTTTCATTTGGAAACGAAGGTCACGGGTGCCGGGTCGCAGGGCGGACAGATGGTCGTCAACGCCACGCACAAGGGCAAGGACGTGCTCTTCCAGGGCGACAAGGTGCTGGTGGCCGTCGGACGCCGGCCGTACACGACCGGGCTGGGGCTGCGCGAAGTCGGCATCAACTCCGACGAGCGGACGGGCCGGGTGTCCGTGGACGAGAATTTCGAGACGAACGTCAAAGGGGTCTTTGCCATCGGCGACCTCATTGAGGGGCCGATGTTGGCCCACAAAGCCGAGGAAGACGGCATCGCCTGCGTCGAGCGCTGGGCCGGCATGAAAACGCACGTCAACTACGATACGGTCCCCAGTGCGGTCTACACCTGGCCGGAGGTGGCCAGCGTCGGGCCGACCGAGGAGCAGGTCAAGGCCAGCGGCCGCGAGTCTCGCGTCGGCCGCTTCCCCTTCACCGCCAACCCGCGAGCGCGCTGCATCGACGAGACCGAGGGGTTGGTCAAGGTGATCGCCGACGCCCGCACCGACCGCTTGCTGGCCGTACACATCTTCGGTCCCCACGCCTCGGAGTTGATCGCCGAATGCGTCACGGTGATGGAGTTTGCCGGCAGTGCCGAGGATATCGCCCGCATCTGCCACGGCCATCCGACCTTGTCCGAGGCCGTGCGCGAGGCGGCCCTGGCCGTCGATCGTCGCGCCATTCACATCTAGGTGGTGCCGTCGCGGAGTCGCGTCGGCCTCACGATCTCCCTCCTACACGTTACATCCTGTGTGGATGTACCTTTTTTCCGAAGCGAAGCGCGAAAAAGACTCAAGACGGGATTTCCTTCGCACGTCGAGGCGGTCAGAATGAACCAGTCCCGTTTTCGGCGCGGCCCATCGGGACGGATGCCGGCGTGAAGCCGGCTGATCCGCGCCGACAGCGGCGCGGATCACGGCAGGAGTCCGTGCCCGGTCGGTAACGAGACGGCCATGATGCACACGGCTTGGAAAAGGAACGGCGGCGACCCGACATCCCTCGATGTCCGGGGCATCGCCGCCATCGTTTTCCTCGCGGCCGTTCTGGGACCGTGCTTGTCGGGCTTGCGTGGCGGAGACGACGCTTCGGGTCCGCTGCTGACGGCGCCGACCGAAGCGAGCGCGGCGAAGGATCTGGCCACGGAAATCCGCGTCCGAACCGCCCTGGAGGCGGATCAATCCCTGGCGCCTCGGAAGCTGAACCTGCGCGTGAAGGTGACGACGGGGATCGCTCAACTCTCCGGACCCGTGCCTTCCGCCGAACGTCCGCCGCCGAGTCGTTGAGGTCGTGGCGAAAACCCCCGGCGTCTGGAAAGTCCAGAGCGGCGGACTGTACCTCGCCAAGGTCCATCAAGGTGTCAAGCCGTTGTCCTTGCCGCTGGAGACGGACAAGCCGACGCAAACGCGGCTCGGCGTCGCCGGTCCTCCCCTCCGGCACGCTGACCGGACGCGACCCCCTGACGAAATCGAGTCCGAATCGTCCTTCTTCCGGTGTCACCTTGTTGGCGCCGGAGTCCGCCACGGCTCCGTCGCGCGGCCCGGAACCGGCGCGCTTGACGGGCAACCCGCGCACTCCGGCGCCGGCGGTCTCTCTCGCATCGGCCCTCGAGCGCCTGCGGCAGAGCAATCCGAAATTCCGAGCGATTCGCACCGAAGTCCACGGCACGACGGTGCGAATCTTCGCTGGCGATACCCCCGGCGAACACATCATGATCTTCGCCCGCCGTGTCTCGCGGTTGGACGGCGTCGAGCGCGTCATCGTGCAAGACACCGCTTCCGGGCCGCGCTGATAAGTTCTGAGTTCTGAGTTCTGAGTGAAAACCAAACTCAGAACTCAGAACTCAGAACTCAGAACTGGAGTAGCGGGCTGGCACGCATCGCCCTTTCCTGTACCCTATTCCCCATCAGAGAGCCCGTTAATTGAACCACGGATTACACGGATACCACGGATAAGAAAACCAAATTCGTATTTTGATTTATCCGTGTTATCCGTGTTATCCGTGGTTCATTGGATTAATCCTGACGATGGGGATGCTCATGACAATGCGCGGCGTCATTCTCGCGGGCGGCAAGGGCACACGGCTGGGCGAGCTGACCAAGGTGACGAACAAGCACCTGTTGCCGGTCGGCCCTTATCCGATGGTGTACCATCCCCTCAAGAAGCTCGTCGGTGCCGGCGTGCGCGACATCCTGCTGGTCTCCGGCACCGAACACATGGGCGATTTCGTCGAGCTGCTCGGCTCCGGCCGCGAGCACCAGTGCCATCTGACCTACCGCGTGCAGGACGAGGCCGGCGGCATCGCCCAGGCGCTGGGCCTGGCCGAATTGTACTGCCACGACGTGCGCTCGCTGGTGATCCTCGGCGACAACATTTTCCTGGACTCGCTGGGCGATCTCGTCGCCGCCGCCGAACGGCAGCCGGACCACGCCTGGGTCATGCTCAAGCGCGTCGCCGATCCGCAGCGCTACGGCGTCGCCGAGCTGCGCGACGACCGCATCGTCGGCATCGAGGAGAAACCGAAGAAGCCCAAGAGCGATTACGCCGTCGCCGGCATTTACCTGTATCCGCCGGACGTGTTCGGCTTCATCAAGACGCTCAAGCCCAGCGCTCGCGGCGAGCTGGAAATCACCGACGTGAACCGTCATTATCTCGAACAGGGCCGGCTCAGTCATCGCGAACTGCAAGGCTACTGGACCGACGCCGGCACCCTCGAATCGCTGGCGACAGCCAATCAACTCGTGCAGGCGGAGACACCGATCTATTGATCGGGTGTCCATCGTTCCTCTCTCGGCCGCTCGCCTGTAACCCTCCCGCGTATCACAGGCGTGCGGAGGCTTCGGCTGCCTCCACAAAGCATTTCACCCTGGAGGTCCATTCCATGCCTGCCATTCTCTGCTCCGACGTTCCTCACCAACCGACGGCGCGGGCCGCCCGCCCGCCGCTCGACGCCGAAGAGACGCGAAGCTCGCTGCTGAACCGTGTGCGCAACGTCACCGATGCCGCCAGCTCGCGCGAGTTCCTCCATCGTTATGAGCCGCTGCTGTTATCTTTCCTCCGCGGCCGCGGCCTGCAAGAACACGATGCCCGCGACGTGGCTCAGGAGGTCTTTACTCGACTGCACCGCGCTCTACCGTCCTTCCGGCTGGATCGTGCGCGCGGGCGTTTCCGCACCTGGCTGTGGCAGGTGACCAGCAGCGCCCTGACCGACTGGTGCCGGGTCCGCAATCGGCAGGCTCGGGCCGAGCAGGGTTGGCGCGAGCGGCAGGGCGGTGCGGAAGCCGCCGTGGAGAGCAACCGCGACGAACCGTCCCTGGAGCGCCGCCATCTGCTGGAACGCGCCCTGGCGCGGGTACGAGCGCGGGCCAAGCCGAAGACGTGGGCCTGTTTTGAGCAGCGCGTGTTGCGTGGCCGGACCAGCCGGGCGGTGGCGTCGGAGCTGGGTCTGACCGCCAACGCCGTCAATGTGAACGCCGCCCGTATCCTGGCCCGCCTGCGTCAACTGTGCGACGCTATCCGGAAGGAGGTCGCCCATGAGCCGGCCGTCCTGCCTTGCGGAAGCTGACTTGCTCTCCGCCGCGACCGGCGAGTCGATGACGGCGGCGGCGCGGGCGCACCTCGCTCGCTGTCCGTCTTGTGGCCGTCGCTTACGTCGTCTCCAGGGCGAAGTGGCGGTGCTGCGCCACGTTGTCGCCGGCATGGAATGGCCATCGTCCATCCCCCTCGCCCCACCCGACAACGCCGGCTGAAGGCGCGGGTGGTCTACCCTCCTCCCTTCTAGCCGGGCAAGGATCGCGGCGCGAGCACACGCCGGCTCGTGTCCGCGATCTGTTCTGTTACGCCCTCGTGGTCTACGCAGCTGCTTCTCTTCAAATGTCTGACCGGAGGGTCCGGCGCTGGCGGTCGTCCGTCTCCACGGCTACACTGAGGGACAATGAATGCCGCTTGCGGCTTGGCGCACCAATGCCGGAGACCCTCCATGATTTCGCGCTGGATTCTTCGCCTCCCTCCTCCTGATCCTCGTCCCCCTCGCTCACGCCGAACAACCTCCGTTCTCGCCGCAGCGCTCGGCCGAGCGCATCGAGTTGCCCGAGGGCTTCCGCGCCACGCTGTTCGCCGGCGAACCCGACCTGATCAAGCCCATCGCCATGACCCTCGACGATCGCGGCCGGCTGTGGGTCGTCGAATCGCACTCGTACCCCAACTGGCTGCCCGAGGGCAAGCAAGGCCGCGATCGCGTCCTGATCTTCGAGGACAAAAAGGGTACGGGCCATTTCGATTCGTGTAAGGTCTTCTGGGACAAAGGCACGAACCTGTCGGGCATCGCCGTCGGCTTCGGCGGCGTCTGGCTGTGCGCCACGCCGTACTTGTTGTTCATCCCAATGCACACCGGCGAGGACAAACCCGCTGGGCCGCCGAAGGTCGTGCTCGACGGCTGGAGCCTGCAAGCGAAGCACAACGTCTTCAACACCCTCGTCTGGGGACCGGATGGCTTCCTGTACGGCTGCAACGGCATCATGGCGACCTCGAACATCGGCCGGCCTGGAACACCGATGGAGCAGCGCGTCGCCCTTAACTGCGGCGTCTGGCGCTACCACCCCGTCAAGGAGACTTTCGAGTCGTTCGCCTGGGGCACGACGAACCCGTGGGGACTCGACTTCGACGATTACGGCGAGATGTTCATCACCAACTGCGTCATCAAGCACCTGTTTCACGTCGTACCGGGGGCGCACTTCGACGCGCATGTACGGGCAGGACCTGGACCCGAACTGCTACGGCCTGATGGCCAGTTGTGCCGACCACATCCACTGGGGCGGCGGCGACTGGACCACCTCGCGCGGCGGCCAGGGAGTACACGACGCCGCCGGCGGCGGTCACGCCCACGTCGGCGCTATGGTCTATCTCGGCGACAACTGGCCCAACGAATATCGCAATCATATTTTCATGTGCAACCTCCACGGCAATCGCGTCAATCAGGACGTGCTGGAGCGTCACGGCTCCGGCTATGTCGCCCATCATGGCAAGGACTTCCTGCTGGCGCACGATTCGTGGTTTCGCGGCCTGACGCTGTTGTGCGGGCCCGACGGCGGCGTCTTCGTCAGCGATTGGCACGACACCGGCGAATGTCACGATTACGACCGCGTCGAACCGTGCGGCCGCATCTTCAAAGTCACTTTCGGCCAGCCCGCCGCCGTCGTCGCCGGACCTGGCCGCGTTGAGCGACGAACAACTCGTCCGCCTGCAACTGCACAAGAACGATTGGTGGGTGCGCCACGCTCGTCGTCTGCTGCAAGAGCGTGCCTACGCCGGCAAGCTCGGCAAGGATGTCCGTCCATCGCTCTTGAAGATGCTCGACGAACAGAAGGACGTGACGCGCAAGCTGCGGGCGTTGTGGGCGCTGCACGTCACCGGGCCGCTCGAAGAGAAGACGTTGCTGGACACTGCTGGGCAGCCCGCATGAGGAAATCCGCCGATGGGCCGTGCGTCTGCTCGTGGAAGACAAGCGCATCTCGGACGATGCCGTCAAGAGCTTCGCGGAATTGGCCCGTAGTGACAAGTCATCGTCAGTTCGCTTCGCGTTGGCGTCGGCGTTGCAGCGCTTGCCGCTCCGCCAGCGTTGGGACACTGCCGAGGAGTTGGCCCGACACAAGGAGGATGCGGCCGACGATAACCTGCCGCTGATGATTTGGTACGGTATCGAGCCGCTGGTGCCGGCCGACCCCGATCGCGCTGCGAAGTTGCTGATGACGTGCCGGATATCGCTGGTGCGTCAGTACATCGCCCGCCGCATTGCCGCGATGGCCGAGTAAACTCGCGCCGTCCCTGAAAAGGAGCGATCTCGCATGTCGATCCAGGTCGTTTGTCAATCGTGCGGTCGCCGGTTGAACGCTCCCGATGACGCGGCGGGGCGCAAGGCCAAGTGTCCCCGTTGCGGCACGATGCTGCTCATCCAGGCAACCGCGACCGTGACCGCTTCGCCATCGCCAAGACCGAAGGAGCCTACCCCTTCCAAGCGACGGATAGAGGAGCCGGAAGAACGAATAACGACCGAACCGGAGGAAACGGTGGCGACCGTCCAGGACGTAAAAAAGTCGAAACGAAAAAAACGAAGAAGCCTCCGCAAGCAGGCGGACCAAAAAGTCCCGACCTGGATATGGTGGGTGAGCAGCCTGGGAGCGGTCTCGGTAGTGGCCGGCATCATGATCGTGGGGACCGTACTTGCCGGCCACGGGGATGCCCTGCTCTTCTTCAGCGTTCTCATGGCCGTCATGGTGCCGATCAGCACGGTCATTTTGGTGCTCAGCATGTTCATCAGCAGTTGGCTGGGCGGCGGCATCGAGTTCGGGGAGGCCCACATCGTTATCCCGAAAGCCGCCGGCTTGCTGTTTCTCGTCAACCTGATCGGGCTGTTGCCGTGGGGCAGTTTGTTGGCGGCCCCGATTTGGCTGTTCGGATTGATGTTCCTGTTTGGCCTCGACCTGTGGGAGACCCGCCTGCTGTGGACGGTCAACTGGGGACTGAATTATCTGGCTCGGCTGGCCATGTTCAGTGCGATGATGACGGCGTTTTCGCACGGCGCCTCCCGCCTCGGCCTGGATGGCCCGCCAACCCTCGGCTCGGAGCAAGAGCAAGCGCTGGAGCTAATCGTGAGCCTGGGCGGCGACTTCTCCACGGAGAACGGTGCGGAGGACGCTCCGGTGGTGAGCATCACTCTGGCGCAGGACCCAGGCTCCCGACGCCATCCTGGCTCGGCTGAAGAGTTTCCCCAAGTTACGGAGCCTCGACCTCGACTCGACCCCGATCACCGATGCCGGCCTGGCCCACCTGGAGGGATTGACCGCCCTGCGATCCCTGAACCTGTCGCCACGGCCGTCACCGACGTGGGCCTGGCTCGCCTCAAACGATTGAACCAGTTGGAGACCCTGACCCTTACGGGCACGCGCGTGACTGCGGCCGGGGTCGCCGACCTTCGGACGGCCCTACCGCGCGTGAGAATCATACCCTGAGTCGTTGGCAACCACCCGCAATATCGGCGAGGAGATATTATGTGGCATTGGATTTTGGCATCTGCAAGTATCGTGATAATTGGGGTTGTGCCTGCATCAGCGGCCGAGGCTCCGAGGTCCACATCCCGTGCGTTGGCGCCGTTAGTCCGCATCCTTGCCGACTCCGACGATATTGCCGTGCAACTCGATGTGCTGCGCGGCATGCACGAAGCCTTGCAAGGACGCCGGAACGTGACCGCCCCGGAGGGCTGGTCGGAGGTGTATCGCAAGCTCGCCAGCAGCAAGAACGCCGAGGTCCGCGAGAAGGTACTGCAACTGTCCGTCCTGTTCGGCGATCCGCAGGCGCTGGCCGCGCTGCGCCGGACGGCGGCCGATCCGAAAGCCGATGCGACGGCCCGCCGCAACGCCCTGCAAACGCTGATCGAGAAAGCGGCCGCCCGATCTGCTGCCGCTGTTGCGCAAGCTCGTCGCCGATCGCACTCTGCGCGGCCTGGCCCTCCGTGGCTTGGCGTCCTACGACGATCCGGCAACGCCGGCCCTCCTTCTCGAACACTACGCCTCGTTCAGCGACGCCGAGAAAGCCGACGCCATCGCCACGCTCGCCTCGCGGCCGAAGTACGCCCTCGCCCTGCTCGACGCGATGGAGAAAGGGCCGCGTGCCGCGCCGCGACCTGTCCGCCTTCACCGTCCGCCAACTCCTCGCCTTCAACGACAAGAAATTGACCGACCGGCTCACGAAAGTCTGGGGATCGATCCGTCCGCCGTCGGCGGAGAAGGCGACGCTGCTGGCGAAGTACAAGGCGATGGTGCCCGCCGACGCTCTCAAGAAGGCCGATCGCAAACACGGCCGATTGTTGTTTTCGCGCAACCTGCGCCAGCTTGTCACACGCTGTTCGGCGAGGGCGGTAAGATCGGCCCCGACCTGACCGGCTCGCAGCGCACCAATCCCGAATATCTGCTGACCAAGTTGCTCGACCCCAGCGCCGTCGTTGCCCGCGATTATCAAATGACGGTCCTCACGACGACAGTCGGGCCGTGTCATCAATGGATTGGTCAAGGAGGAGAGCGGACAAGACGCTGACGATGCAGACGCAGAACGAGGTGGTGCGTCTGCCGAAGTCCGACATCGAGGAGCGCCGCCGTTCGCCGCAGTCGATGATGCCCGATGGTCTGCTGACGCCGCTGACGTCCGGCCGAGGTGCGCGACCTGATCGCTTACGTGTCCGGTCCCGGTCAGGTGCCGCTGCCGCCAACCGCGCCGGGGGCGGGGAAATAGGCATGTCCTCTTTGCGGCTGTTCGCGGACGGCAGTTACAATATCCATTGGGTGATCCGTTCATGTCCCGGAATCAGGAGACGGAGTCATGTCCACGGAACCGACGATTGAGCAGCGATTGGCGGCGCTCGAAGCAGCCGTTAAGGAAATCCAGGACCGATTAGGCTCTCCACCCTCGGACGAGAAGTGGTGGGAGAAGATCGAACCTATCACGGATATTGAGGCGTTTCACCAGATGTTGGAATACGGCCGCGCCTATCGTTACGCTGACCGTCCGCCAGATGAACCCGGTGAGCAAGCGTGAAATACCTGCTTGACACGGACCACATCAGCTTCCTGCAAGAACAACGCGGGTCCGAATATGCGGCCTTGATTGCTCGGATCGCGCAGCACTCGTCCGCGGATTTTGCCTTCTCCATCGTCAGCTTCCACGAGCAGACGCTTGGTGGTCATGCCTTTCTGAATCGCGCCCGAACACACGCTCAGATGATTCGCGGATATAGCCAATTGATGAAAGTCCTAAAAATCTTCCTGACCACGCCGGTCCTGCCGTTCGACGCTGTGGCCGCCGCCGTCTTCGACAACTTGCAAACACAAGGAATACGTGTCGCCACGATGGACCTCCGCATCGCGGCCATCGCCTTGTCCCAAGGACTGATCCTGCTCACGCGCAATCGGCGCGACTTCGGCCGAGTGCCTGGCCTGCTCACGGAAGACTGGACAGTTTGAAACCTCTTCCGCCGACTGTTCAACTCCGCCATTCATCGATCAGCGACGCCACCAGCGCCGTCCAGCCGGTTTGATGGCTCGCCCCCAGGCCCGCCCCGTTGTCGCCGTGGAAATACTCGTAGAACAGCAGCAAATCGCGCCAGTGCGGATCGTCCTGGAACTTCTTTTGTCCGCCATAGACGGGTCGCCGGCCGTGCTCGTCGCGGAGGAAGATGCGGATCAGGCGCTCGGCGATGTCGCGGGCCATCTGCGGGAAGGTGATCGCCTGGCCGCTGGCCGCCGGCGCGGCGACGCCGAACATCGGGCCGAACGCCGCCCCCAGCTTGCGCAGCGACTCGATCAGCAAGAACGTCGTCGGAAACCAGATCGGCCCGCGCCAGTTCGAGTTGCCGCCCTTCAGCTTGGACGTGCTCTCGGCCGGTTCGTAGCCCACCACGCTGCCGTCGAACTCGAACGGATGCTGCAAGTGCGCCCGTGACAGACTGCGAATGCCATAGGGAGATAAGAACTCGTTTTCGTCGAAAACGCGCTCCAGGATGCGCGTCAGCTGGTGCGCGTCGAGGATGGTCAGGACGTAGGTCTTCTGATCGCCGTCGCCGACCTCGTGGACGACGTTGCGCACCAGGTCGCGGGCGGTTGCGCAGGAACCAGTGGAAGGCGCCGCTGAACTCCTGGAACGGCTTGATCCACGATGCTTCCAGCCGCTCGACGGCGAACAGCGGAATCAGGCCGACCAGCGAACGCAGGCGGAACTTGCGAAAACGGCCGTCGGGATAGCGCAGCACGTCGTAAAAGAAAGCCGTCCGTCTCGTCCCACAGTTGATAGCCGCGGTTGCCCATGTGCTTCATGGCGTCGGCGACATAGGCGTAGTGCTCGAAGAACTTGACGGCCATCGCCTCATAGACGGGGTTGTCGTTGGCCAACTCCAGGGCGATGCGCATGAGGTTGAGGCAGAACATGCCCATGTAGCCGGTGGCGTCGGACTGCTCGAGCACGCCGCCGTCGCCGCAGCGCAGTGCTGCGGTCAACGACCGAGATGTTGTCCAGGCCGAGGAAGCCGCCCTCGAAGATGTTGTTGCCCTCGCGATCGACCTTGTTGACCCACCAGGCGAAGTTGATGAGCAGCTTGTGGAAGCAGCGTTCGAGGAAGACGCGGTCGGGCCGTGCCGGTGCGGATGCGGTCCATGTTGTAGACGCGCCAGACCGCCCAGGCATGTACCGGAGGATTGAGGTCGGAAAACTCCCATTCGTAGGCGGGGAGTTGGCCGTTGGGGTGCTGGAACTGCTCGAACAGCAGCCAGTACAGCTGCTCCTTGGCGTAGCCTGCGATCGACGAGGGCGAGCGGGACGCACTGGAAGGCCAGATCCCAGGCGGCGAACCAGGGATATTCCCACTTGTCCGGCATGACGAGGACGCGCATCGAGTTGAGGTGCCGCCAGTGCTGGTTGCGGATCGTCAGCCGCGACGTCCGGCGGCGGCGGCAGGCCGGGGTCGCCGTTGAGCCAGACGTCGACGTCGAAGAGGTAACTCTGCTTGCTCCACAGCAGGCCGGCGAAGGCGCGGCGCTGGACCTCGCGCTTCGTCGGCGCTGGCGCCAGGCGGATGGATGGCGGCGTAGAAGGCGTCGGCCTCGGCCTTGCGCTGGGCGACGACGGCGTCGACGCTCCCCAGCGGGTCTTGCAGGACCTGGTTGTCGGTCAGGCGCAGGCGCAGCACGACCGAACCGCCCGCGGGTACGGACGGAAAACGATAATGCAGAGCGGCTTTGGTGCCTTCCAGTTCCGGGTTGACGCAATCCTCGCCGTGGATGACGTGGCGGTGAAAGGCGTCCTTGACGTAGGGCCGGCGGCTGTGGTTGCCGGGGCCGAAGACGCGCGGGCCGTTGGTCTCGTTGAAGGTGAAGAGCAAGCGGCCGCCCGGCGGCGGCGTAGAGGATGCGCGGGCCAAGGCGGTAGGACACGGGGATGTTCGTCAGCGTCTCGACGGCCGAGTCGTCGGTGACGAGGCTGACGAAGCCGGGGCCGGTCGGGCCGGGGTGGATGCTCGGCTCCGGCGTCAGGTGCAGCGTCCAGGCGTTGGGGCCGCGTGCCCAGATGTTGCGAAACCACAGGTGCGGCAGCAGGTGCAATGGCGCCGCCTCCGGGCCGCGATTGAACGCCTCGATGCGGATGCAGTAGTCCTCCGGCGTCGCCTTGGCGTACTCGATGACGATGTCGAAATAGCGGTCCTCGTCGAAGACGCCGGTATCGAGCAACTCGAACTCGAAGCCCTCGCCGTCGCGGCGGTGGTTCTCCTCGACCAGCTGGGCGTAAGGAAACTCGGCCTGCGGGTACTTGTACAGGTACTTCATGTACGAGTGCGTCGGCGTGTTATCGAGGTGGAAATAATACTCCTTGACGTCCTCGCCGTGGTTGCCCTCGTGGGCGGTCAGGCCGAACAGCCGTTCCTTGAGGATGGGATCGCGTTCGTTCCAGAAGACGGGGGCGAAGCAAAGGAGCTGATAGCGGTCGCAAATGCCGGCGATGCCGTCCTCGCCCCAGCGGTAGGCCTTGCTGCGGGCGAGGTCGTGCGGCAGATAGTCCCAGGCGTCGCCGTCGGCGCTGTAGTCCTCGCGGACGGTGGCCCAGGAGCGCTCGCTGACGTAGGGTCCCCAGCGACGCCAGCCGCTGTGGTCGTCGTGGACCTCGTGCAGACGCTCGTGTTCCGGCGTGGTCATGGTGCTCCGGCGGCGCGTAGGCGGTTCATGGCGGCCGCCACCCCTTCTTTGGCGCCGAAGATCGCCGAGCCGGCCACCAGGACGCGAGCGCCAGCCTCGACCACGCGCGGCGCCGTCTCGGCGTCGATGCCGCCGTCCACCTCCAACTCAGCGTCCGGCCGGGCCTGATCGATCATCTGGCGGAGGCGGCGGATTTTGCCGAGCGTATTGGCGATGAACTTCTGGCCGCCAAAGCCGGGATTGACCGTCATCACCAGGACCAGATCGACGTCGGCCAGGATCTCGGCGATGGCGGCGGGTGAGGTCGCCGGGTTGAGGACGACGCCGGCTTTCTTGCCCAGCGCCTTGATGTGCTGCACGGTACGGTGCAGGTTGACCGCGTTCTCGACGTGGACCAGCATCGAGTCGGCGCCGGACTCGGCGAAGGCGTCGAGGTAGCGGATCGGCTCCTCGATCATCAGATGGACTTCCAACGGCAGCTTCGTCACTGGCCGCACGGCTTTGACGACGATCGGACCCATGCTGATGTTGGGCACGAAATGGCCGTCCATGACATCGACGTGAATGCGGTCGGCACCGGCGTGGTCGGCCTCGCGGACCTGTTCGCCCAGGCGGGCAAAGTTGGCGGCGAGAATGGATGGGGCCAGCTTGATCGCGGCGGTACTCATACGTTTATCCTTGCATATTTTCACGGAGGAGGGACGCCGGCAGGCGAGCGGCGGCGGCGGACTCGACGAACCAGACGAGCCGCCCGGCCGGCCGGATCGACTGGGACGGCAGGCGTTCCGGGTCGTCCGGCCCGGCCAGCACCTCGGCGAGACGCTCCGCCTTGTCGGCGCCGGCGACCAGGAATAACACTTCGCGGCCGCGGTTGAGGATCGGCCGCGTCAGCGTCAGGCGGTCGGTGTGCAGCTGCGGGACGTGGTTGGGTACCACCCAGCGCGTCGTCTCGCGCAGGGCGGCGGTATGCGGGAACAGCGACGCCGTGTGGCCGTCCGGTCCCATGCCCAGCAAGATCAAATCGAGCGCCGGCGGTTCGCCTCCCGCCGGTACGCCGAAGACGCCGGCGAGGACCACTTCGTAGTCCCGCGCTGCCGCAGTCTCGGTCGCTCCGCTCCGCTTCCAGGCGATGGATGTGCTCCGCCGGGATGGGTAGGTGTTCCAGCATCGTCTCGCACGCCATGCGATAGTTGGAATCGGCATGGTCCGGCGGCACGCAGCGCTCGTCGCCCCAGAAGATTTCGACGCGGCCCCAGTCCACCTGTTTGCGGAACGATACGCCGCTCAGGAGTTGATAAAGCCGTTTGGGGGTGGAGCCGCCGGATAGGGCGACGGTGAAACGGCTGCGCTCGGCTGTCGCCGCCTGAGCGCAGCGGACGAACTCGTCGGCCGCAGCCGCGCTGAGAGCGTCGGCGTCGGCGAAGGTAAGAATAGAGCGGGTTGACATGACATGGGCCTCCTCGTATTCTTCTTTCTATCACTCCCCAATTCTCTGAACAGGCGAATGATGCGGGAGCATTGGTTCCTCTGTCGCTCCGTGATGGTCCTGCTTCTGGTGGTCCACGCCCTGCTTTTGCTGTACAGCCTCCGCCATCAGTTCGCCACCCGCAACGAAGTCGCCCATGTGCCTGCCGGCCTGTCCATCTGGCAAACGGGCACTTTCAGCCTGTATCGCGTCAACCCGCCACTGTCACGCATGACGGCCGTGCTGCCGGTCCTCCTGGCCCAGCCTAACACCGGCTTCGCGGATCTCAGCGACGCACCGGGATTGCGGCAAGAGTGGGACGCCGCCCATCGCTTCGCCGACCTCAACGCCTCGGACTACATGCACTTGATCCGCCTGGCTCGCCTGGCTGGCATCGCCTGGTCGCTGCTGGGAGGATGGCTGGTTTATCGATGGGCCGGCGAACTCTATGGCAGACGTGCCGGCCTTGTCGGACTCACCTTATGGTGCTTTGGACCCAACATCCTCGCCCATGCCCAGCTTGTGACCCCGGACATACCGGCGACCGTCAGCGGATTGGCCGCCACCTACGCTTTCTGGAATTACCTGCGGCGCGGCACCTGGTCGGCCGCCCTGCTGGCCGGGTTGCTGTTGGGCGTCGCCCAGCTCACCAAGTTCACCCTGCTGGTCCTCTATCCGGTCTGGGCGCTTCTGGGCTTGCTCTACGGCCTGGTCCTGAATAACCGCGCCTGGCGGGATGTGCCGCTACGGGTGAAGATGGCGGAGGGGTTGTGCGTCGTCCTTTTGAGTCTGCTGGTGCTCAACGCCGGCTATGCCTTCGACGGCACTGGCACGCCGCTAGGCGAGTACCATTTCGTCAGCCGCCTGTTCAACGGTATCGCCGCGGAGGAGGGCGGCGGTCGCGGCGCGCCGGTGTTGGGCAATCGCTTCCACGATACCTGGCTGGCCGCCGTTCCGGTGCCGCTGCCAGAAGACTACCTCAGCGGCATCGATTTGCAGCGACGCGATTTCGAGGGGATCATGCCGCCCTCGTTCCTGGCCGGCGAGTGGCGGCGAGGTGGCTGGTGGTACTACTACCTCTACGCTCTGGCCGTGAAAGTGCCCCTGGGCAAGCTCGCCCTCGTGGGCTGGAGCCTGGTCCTCTTGGTCCTGCGGCATCCCGCCAACGCACGCTTCTTGGACGAGCTGACGCTGTGGCTACCGGCCCTGGCCGTGCTGGTGCTGGTCAGCTCGCAGACCGGCTTCAACCACCACATGCGCTATGTGCTGCCGATGTTTCCTTTCGTTTTCATCGCCGCGGCCAAGCTGGGTTACTACCTCCAGGCGACGCGCTGGAAGCGCGGTTTGGTTGTCGTCGCCCTGCTGCTGGGGTCCGTCGGCAGCAGCCTGAGCGTCTATCCACACTCCCTGTCGTACTTCAACGAGCTGGCCGGTGGACCCGATAACGGCCATCGCTATCTTCTGGACAGCAACATCGACTGGGGGCAAGACTTGCTCTACCTCAAGGATTGGGTCGAGGCCCATCCGGAGGCCGCTTCTCTCGGCATAGCCTATCACAACTACATCGACTACCGCGTCTGTGGCGCCACGTTCACAGAAGTGCCGCCGGCCCGCCCTCCAACGTGCATCCCGAGGAAATGGGGAATGCACGGTTCGGCCCGCATCCGGGTTACTTCGCCCTCGATCTACACAGCCTTAAGACGGCCCCTTACACGTATTTCGAGCGTTTCCGGCCGATCGCCAAGGCTGGCTACTCGATTTTCATTTACCACATCACGCCCGAGCAGACGGACCAAGAGCCTATCCGGTTAACCCCATACGCTTGTAAATGATGAAGGCGAAAGACATATGCAACAGGGCAATATAGTTCTCGGCCTTCTTGCACCAACGGATCAGAATGCCGCGGAATCGGTTCATCCAACTGTGCGTCCGCTCCGCCACCCAACGTCTCGCCTTACGGCCCGCCTTCCGCTTCACCTGCTGCGCGGCTCCCTTCTGGGGCGGCAGATGCGTCGTGAAGTAGAATTCTTCGGCAATCGCTTGCACCTCGTCATAGTCATAGCCCAAGTCCAGGCACAGACCCTGCGGCTCGTCGGGCGTCGGCTCGGGACGCTCCACGGGGATGCTGTCGAGAGTCTCTTCGACCATCTTCATGTCCGGACGGTTGGCACCGTCCACGGCCAGTCCCACCGGGATGCCCTCGGCCTCGGTCAGCAGGCTGCGTTTGCTGCCCTTCTTGGCCCGGTCGGTGGGATTTTTGCCCGTCTTTTTCCCCCCCAAGGGGTGCTTGGGTCATGCACCCGTCCATCGACAGCCAGGACCAATCGATCCCTTTCCAGTCGTCGTAGGCCATCAAGCCGTGTTCCCAGAGTTCCCGGAAGACGCCGGCCTGGACCCATTCTTGAAAACGATCGTGGGCGGTGGAAGCCGGGCAGAACTTGGTGGCGTCCAGCGCCTTCCATTGACAGCCGGTGCGGAGCACGAAGAGGATGGCTTCCATGCAGACACGGTCGGGCTTTCGGGGCCGACCGCCGCCGAAGCGGTGTGTGTTTGGGTGTTCGGGCAGCAGCGGAGCGATGGCCTCCCAGAGGTCATCGGAGTAGTCATTCACGGGCCAATTAGAGGTCAAGCGGCATGAGCATCAACGGCCGGGGTCAGCAACGACGGCAGGACGTGCCTTTCGGCGGCTGCCGCCAGGCACGCCGTCAGGTAATCCCATGCGCCCCGGCCCCGCTGACGGCACGTCTCCACCACCGACCAGATGCACGACAGGTACTCCCTGCCGTCCATACTCCGCGGGCCGTGACTCTGCTTCCGCCACAACACCCCATGACGCACCGCACGCTCCGCCGCGTTGTTCGTCGGCTCGACACCCGACACGAACGCAAACAGGAACAACGACACCTCACACCCCAGCAGTTCGCGGCACACCGCTGCCGTCTTGGCGCAGCCGCACGCCGCCCCCCACGCCAAGACGGCGCGGAAGCGCACGCGAAAGTCCCGCGCGGCGTGCAGACGACCTGCGAAACGTATCTTCGTCAACGTCCCGTCACGCACGCGCTTCCACCAGCCCAGCATCTGCCCCGACAAGGCCAACAACTCCTCGCCGACCTCCACGCCGGCGTTCTTCCGGTCCACCATCGCCTGGAAGTCCCGCCGCAGGTGCGCCCAGCACAACTGATGGCGTTCGTCGGGCAGGTGGTCGTAGACGCGATAACGGTCGGTGGTCATCACGCGCCGGTAGTCCGTCCCTACCAGCCGGTCCAGCTCGCGGCGACTGCGGCCGCGGACGACCTGGTAAACGGTGGCCACCGCCGTGACCATCACCCACAGCCAACGCCCCCGACCCATCGATGTCTCCTCGACGTTGGCCGGTTGCTGCCGCGTCGCCGCCAGCAACTCGTCCACCGCCGGCCGCAGTTGCCGGCCGACCTCGGCCTCGATGGCGCAGACCTGTCCGGCCGACAGCGGCACGGCGAACAGGTCGGTCAGCAGGCGGGCGGCCTTGGCCTTGCTCAGCCGGTAGGCGCCGGTCAACAGGGCGCCGGCGGCCTTCAGGCGTGGCCCGTCCTGGCCGGCCGGCGCCTGCCCGCAGGTGGTGACGCCGCAGCGGGGGCATCTCAGGCGGTGGCGACGGTACTCGGTGACGACGGGCCGGACGGCCGGCACGTCCCAGACCTGGTGACGTAGCGGCTGGGGGTCGTCGCCGCACAGCGGCAGCCGGCAGCGGCGGCAGGCCGTGGGTTTGCAGTGTTGGATGGCGTCGGGGTGGTCGGTAAGAGGGCGTTGGCTCTTGGCATGTCCAGTCTGCCCGCCGACCGCACGCCCGGTGGGCGGGCGGGGCGGGGCGCGTTTGACGGCGGGCGGATCGGAAGAGGGTGGCTTGGAGGAGTTGGTGGAGTTTTGGTTAAGGCGGGCTTCGAGGTCGGCGAGCCGTTGCTCGTAGTGCCGGATGAGAGCGCAGAGGGCAGCTTGGGCAGCCGGAGGGATTTGCTGCCACAGTTCGTCAGGGATTGGCGGAGCTGCGCTCATGCAGACTGACGTAGCGATCACGCTAGGACTTGGCAACCTCGCCCCGTGAATGAGTACGTACGAATCAGCAGTGTTTGGCCTGATACGCAGCCTCTTCCCCTACAGCATGAAATGGGGTGGGAAGTTTCGCCCGGACGGCTTCTCCAGCTTGGTGTACTCGAAGACCAACCGCTTGAACGACCTTGAGAAGTGGAACTGGAGCTACGACTCGAAGTACAGTGAGCGCCACGGCGGCTACGAGTTTGGTGCCGGTGAACACCGCAAGTTATTTGATTATATCCAGGCACTTTCTGAGCAGAAAGAACTACAGGTAAGGGGCAACCAGCTCGATGCGCACGTTATCATCAGCAATTCGCTAGAACGGAGCAAGAGGAAAGACGCTGCCAAATTCCTGCGCTGCGAGCATCGTCTGGGCAGGAAAGACCTGGCAGGGTTCAAGCTGGTATTTATGATGGAGCCATTTCTGCTGACGCTCTACGATCAGGTCCGTAGCAACGAACTAGCGCTCACGAAGCGGTGGGGCTACCTCTCCCAACGGCTCTCGTGGCAGATGCAGCAGGAGAATGCAGACGGTTACGTATTGCTAGACAAAGAGGAGGCGAACGCATTGGCCGACTGGGTGAGGGGGCAACCACCTGTTGATGATCCGGTTGACATCGTCCATCTTCAGGAAAGCCTTGACGACATGATGAGCGGGAACTGAGTCCGCTGGTGAGGTCCGTTCAATAACGGCCGAAGGCAGTCCTTTCGGGGCGGGGGTGTCCGACGGCCATCGGCCCCCCATCTCTCATCCCCGAAAGGTTCCTATGACCCTGAAAGGAGCAACCTCATGTCTCAAGACGCGGGCCGTTGCATCGACGGCATCGAAACCAACCGGCACGTTGTTGATTGGAACCATCTGGCCTGGCAGACGCTGCAAAGGCTCTCGGGGATGATGGACTTGCCGCTGCTCGGCGAGGAGAGCGAAGAGTTCGCCGTCGTCTCCAAGATCCTCCTCAAAGGCATCAGGTGTCCGGGCCGGTTCTACGGGAACCCTGGTTTCAGCGTCAGTGCTCCTCCGGAAACTCCCGAGGCTGAGTTCCTGGCCGTCGTCAAGCGGGCACAGCAGGACTGGCTCAAGCAACTTCGATCCCAGCTCGCCCGCTCCAGCAGCCTCAAGCGAGAACGGAAGCGGCTGAAGCGTCACGAGGTCCATCCTCTCGTCTGGCGGCTGGTCGTGACGGGAATCCTCCTCTTCAAGGACAGCCAACGGCAACTCTGTATCGCTTGAGGCAATGCCGTCGGCTGCGTGCAACACCGGTGACCGCGAGGCCCGGAACCAAACCTCGCTCGCGACCTCCTCGGCAGGAGTCGTGAGGTGGCAACCGTCCGCCAACACTACCACAGCAGATGATCTTCTTTCAGCAGCAGTAGAAGAATCTTTTTCCAGCATGGGACACCAACGACACCAGAACACATGGGAAATGGGACACCACTCACATGACGGACACATGGGACTGGAATATACATGGGACACCAACGACACCCGTTCCGGGTGACGAATCATCACCGGCACGGGGACAACGATGGCTCTGGGTCATCCATCACTGATGCGGGTACCAAGTCCGAGGGGGCGGGCCGTCGGCCACCGCCGTTCATCGCCCCGCTCCCGGATCACCCTCATCATTCACCCTGGAGCCCGCTACATGCGAACGATCCCCTTGAAGAACTCGACCCGCGTAGTGGTCGTAGACGACCAGCACTACCCCTGGCTGTCCCGCTACGAATGGCGGGAGCAACGACGGCCGAAGGCCCGTACCACATATGCCGTCGCTTCCATCCCGACCCCGGCAGGCCGCATCGCCACGGTCCCGATGCACCGGCTCATCCTGAATCTGGAACCAGGCGACCCTCGCCAGGTCGATCACCGGGACCGAAACGGCCCCAACAATCAACAAAACAACCTCCGGATCGCCACCCACAAACAGAACCTGGCGAACGTGGTCCTCCGTCTCGACTCAACCTCCCTCTTCAAAGGCGTCAGCTACCACGCCCCCTCTCGTCGCTGGAGAGCCCGCACCGGCGAGAACGGTCACGTCTACCTGGGCATGTTCACCTGATGAACGACAACTATAATTCCCGCCCGACGACACTTAGAATTCCCGATCCAGTCCGACGACTCGCGCTCGTCAACGACACTTAGAATTCCTGATTTGCGAGCCACTGTTCATCATCGAGTGCCCTTCCTCCCGGAGGTTCTCGATGATCACCGATCAGCAAGTGCGGAGGCTCCGGCACCTCCAACGGCAAGGAGTTGCCAAAGAGGTCGCCGCAGCCCGCGTTGGCATGGATGCCAAGTCGGCGCGAAAATATCGCCGCCTCGGCCAGCTGCCCAGCGAGGTCATCAGCATGGACAGGAACTGGCGAACACATCCGGATCTCTTCGCCGAGGTCTGGCCCGAACTCGAAGAGAAGTTGCAACGCCACCCCGGACTGCAAGCCAAGACCCTTTTTGTCGCGGTTGCCGCTGGAGAAGAGTTGGCCGGCGTTGGATTTGAAGCGGCTGCCGGCCAAAGTGGTGCAGCAGGCGCGGACGCTGTTGGAGGGATCGTTTCTGGATCGCTGCGAGAACGTGCTGGTGTTTGGGCCGCCGGGTTCGGGGAAGACTCATTTGCTCTCCGCGGTATCTCAAGAGCTGGTGCGTTCGGGCCGGCGTGTGCTGTCGCGAAAGTGCAGCCTACTGGTGCAGGATCTGTTGGTGGCCAAGCGGGATCTGAAATTGTCGTCGCTGCTCAAGCGTCTGGCTGGCTACGAAGCGTTGCTCGTGGACGAACTGGGCTATGTGCAACAAAGCCGAGAGGAGATGGAGGTTCTGTTCACGCTGCTGGCGGAGCGTTACGAGCGGGGCAGCGTGCTGCTGACGAGCAACCTGCCGTTCTCGGGCTGGGAAGCGATCTTCAAGGATGCGATGACGACGGCGGCGGTGATCGATCGACTGGTCCACCACAGCGTGATCGTCGAGTTGAACCTGCCGAGCTACCGCGTGGAGCAAGCCAAGAAGGCCAAGCAAAGTCGTCCGTCCGAGGCAGGAGAATCGGCAAGCGGCCCGGAGCCAGGGAAGCCGTAGGCAAAAGTCGCGACGCGGGGCGTGTACAAGTTGGATTTTCGGAGGCATAGCTCGGGTGTCCGATGGGGGAAAGCGGTCCCCACCACCGAAGTGGTGGAGGACCGCTGTGGTGATGCCCATCGGCCCACCGTCGGCCGGGTTATCCCTTGGTCGGGTTGCGTCCCCGCAGAGCCCGCCTCCGTTTCACCCGGCGCGAAGAGGGTAGCCGCAAGGGGGCCAGCCGAGCAAGCCCGACTGACGTGCGAATCGGGAAAAGTAAGTGTCGTTGGACCCCTGCTTGCCGGGAGGGCAATCGGGAATTCTAACTGTCGCGGGTAGGGAAAAATAAGTGTCGCTTGACAGGCGGTTCTGATGATGGGGGCGGTTTCCGGGACCACGCCGACCCTGGACGTGAAGATGCAGGAGTCGGACGACGACACCACCTGGACCGACATCACCGGAGCCACCTTCACCGAGGTGACCGCGACCGACCAGGAGCAGCGAATCCGCTTCCTCCGCTCGAAGCGGTACTGCCGAGCATTCGCGACCATTGGCGGCACTACCCCGAGCTTCGACGCCGCGGTGGAAGTCCTGGCCCAGGCGAAGTACGTCGGCCAGGGCGGCGGCTACGACCGCTCGCCGGCGGCGTAATCGGTCGCTGGGCAACCATCTCCTTGGTTGGGGCCAGTCGTCTGCGGCAAGGCGGCTGGCTCCTTTTTCATGCGGAGGCGGCGATGGACGGCGGATTCCCCGACTTCACCCAGCCGATGGATATGGAGCAGTTCGCGGGCTTCACCCTGGATTCCCTGGCCCCACAAGCCAGAGCCTTGATCGAGAAGTACCTGGGCCGGAAGATCATGCAGGACACATACACCGAGTTCTACGCCGGCACGGGCCGTCAGCTCCTCGTCTTGCGGCAGCGGCCGGTCCAGTCCATCCCGTCGCTCTACGTGGACGAACTCGCGTATTGGGGGGACGCTCCAGGCTTCTTCGACAATTCCACCCTGCTCGTCGAGGGGACCGACTTCGCCCTGGACCGGGACCAGTCGGACGGCTCCTCCCGCTCGGGCCTGGTCTACAAGATCAACGGCTACTGGCCCCGGCCCGTTACGCAGGCCTACGGAGAGATCACACCGGCTTTCGGACGCATCGGCAACATCAAGGTCACCTACGTCGCCGGCTACGAGACAGAGCCGCACGAGGAGGTCTTCTCCCGAATCGACTGTACCCGCTGTGCGAACTGCTGCAAGACGATCCAGCCGGGCTTCACCGAAGAGGATGTTTTCAGGATCGCAGCCCATCTGGGCGTGTCCGAGGAGAGCTTCATCGCCTCCTACCTGGAGATCGACCCGGAAGAAGGCGATTATCGGACCAGGGGAACCCCGTGCCCGTTCCTCGGCGGGGATGATCGCTGCACCATCTACGAGGTGAGGCCCGAGGCGTGCCGGGACTTCCCGCACACGGACAAGGAGGAATTCACGAGGAGAGTCTATCTCCACGCGGCGAACACGCTGTCCTGCCCGGCGGCGTACCACGTAGTCAGGGGACTGCGGCGATCCCTCCGGCGTCGGTAGGACGCACCCCTCTCATCATCAATGATAGATCTTCCCCGCCACAGTCAGTCCCTTTCTTCGAGCAAATCTCGAACAGGGCAGCGTTACCGGGATACCCTCATCTTGCAGGGCTTCCCTCGTGGCAGGGCGGCTGCCACCTATCCGCGACCCAGCACCTTCTCAATCAGCCTCCGATCAGAATTCGGCTGGCGCCGTAGTCCTCGACGAACGGCACCTTCTTGGCATAGAAGAAGCACAACGACGCTTCGGGACGAAGGTGGCCAGCGAAGCAGTCAAGAAGCGCTCGGTGGTTCTGGTGGTCCTGAACCCAGTCGGCCTTGAAACCCATCAACTTTTTCGCTTGGGCTTCACGGTCAATCTGCACGTCGAGCGCATGTTGCTCACCTAGCTTGGCCATCTCCTCGATCAGCATCCACGCGAACGGAATGGCCGCTGCCGAGTACGGTGGATGCCGGAGCGGGGTTGCGGCGAAGTGTCCATGAGCGCAGTCAGGGCCGCGGTTGTAGGGGTGATCCTTGGTCTTCGTGTACTCGAACGGGGCCATGAAGCCGACACGGGAGTAGGTCAGAAAGATGCTCTTGAGCAACAGGCCGAGAATGCCCCCGGAGACCGAGGCAAAGCCGCATGGTGTAGTATAGCCGCTGGTGCCGGAACGTCACCGCAAGGCCATTTCGCACAAGGAGCTTTCCCGATTGGAGAAGGAGGGGCGAGGGTTGGACGAACAGCTTCAAGAGGTGAGCAAGCGGAAAGACCACTCGTTCAGGATCAGCTCTCCGGACCCTCCGGCGTCACCTGGTCTTACAGCCAGCTGACCACCTTCATGCGGTGCCCGCTGCAGCACTTCTTCCGCGATCTGCTCCGGCTGCCGGAACGGTCCACGTCCGGTCCCCTGGCCCTCGGTTCCGCCGTCCATCAGGCCCTGGCACGGTTCCACCGCTCGGTACAGCAGGGCCGGCCGATCCCACCCCCCGCAGTACGCGACGCTTTCCTGGCGTCCTGGAAGGAGCGGCTGGTGGTAGCCCCACAGCGGGGCGAACCGCTGGTCGCCAAGTACCGCAACCCCGACAAGCTGCTGGCTTCGATCCCCTTCGCCGAGAAGCTCAAGAGCCTCCCCCGGCTACCGTTCGTGGGTGAACTCTCATTCCGGGACATCATAGACGTGCTGAAACGGCAACGCCGGTTCTTCACCGCCCCGGAGCGGAAGCTCATCGACCTGACCTCCCAATACCTTGAATACAAGATCGCCACCATCTCCCGTTCGGCGGGTTCCTGATCGGTCGTCCAGGGTTCTTCGGTCCAGCCGTCGCTCTTCTTCTACCTTTCCCGTCCGCCATTTTTCCAGCAGCCGTACTCAGAGGCTCTACCAAAATGTGGCAACACGTTTTCAACGTGTTGGATTGTACGGCACGTTACAAACGTGCCGCCACATTCGGTTCGTGCCTCTAAACCGCCAGGGACGTGCCGATTGCGATGCCCTCTCCCCGCGCTTCGCTACCCCGCATCCGCGGAACCCAACTCGGTCTGCGGAACAGGTTGCTTATCGATCAACTCAAGTCCGATATGCAAACCGGCCGTTACGCCTTTCCAGAGCACCGCGGTCAAATTGCGGGTGTGCGCGATCGCCGGGGCACTTATTATGTAGTGGAGGGACATCATCGCATGGTGGCGGCGATGGAGCTGTTTGACGATACGGGAGATGCGGCGGCGGTCCTTGAGCTGCTGCGCTGGGGTCGATGGACGGACGTTATCCGATCGCCTTCCGACCATCGCCCTTTGCCGTCGCGCGAGTGGTGGGGCGCCTTCCGCAACTGGCTCGGTTGGTGAACGGGAAGGGAATGTGGATGGATTCCATCGTTCTATCCTCCGCTGGATTCACCGTTGGCCCCTTCGAGGTTCCCGCCTTCCGGCTACGGGCGGGGGAATGTGTCTGTCTGCATCTGTCGGAGGCGATGGACTCTCCTGCCGTGGACCAATTGATTGGTATCCTCAGCGGTAAACGAGCCGTGTCGGAAGTTCGCTGTAGCGGTCGATCGCGATGGGCGGCCCCCGTGCGAAAGGTCCGCCACGGTCTTTTCGGCCTGTTCCGTCCGATGCGCGTCGCCGATTGGCTCGCGCGAACGGCAGGTGCGACGCCCCCTCAAACGCAGGCCATTCTTCACCGCCTGTCGGCACAAGGCCGCAACGATCGTCTCGACCGATTGGCCGGCACGTCGAGGATGTTGTTGAGCGTGGAAGCTGCCTGGCTGATAGGAACGCAGGTCATCGTCTGGACAACCGCTGGACTGGATCCGCCAGGACGAGAAGCTGTGTACCAGGCGGTTTCTTCCCATTTCCCCCGCTGGAGTGCCATTCATCTCTCGTTCTCGTTCCATCAGAACGGGCAGCGGTTGCGCGAATGTTTCGCGGGGACCAGGTGTCTCGAAGTGGGGCCAGCCTCGGCGTCTTCCCCTGTGGAAGCCGCTCACCCGAATACGAAGTGAACCATGCGTAACGACGGCCGACAACCCGACGAGCTGCGGCCATTGAGTTTTCGCCGTCGCTACACGCGCCAGGCGCCCGGCAGCGTGCTCGTCCGAATGGGTCGCACGACGGTACTCTGCACGTGCTGCGTCGAGCCAGCCGTGCCGCCGTTCCTGACCGGCAGCGGCAAGGGCTGGCTGACCGCCGAGTACGGCATGTTGCCCGGCAGCACGAACACGCGCAAGCCGCGCGACCGCGGCGGCAAGATCGATGGCCGTAGCGTCGAGATCCAGCGCCTCATCGGCCGCGCCCTTCGCGCCGTGGTCAACCTGGAAGTCCTGGGCGAACGCACTCTCTGGATCGACTGCGACGTCCTGGAAGCCGACGGTGGCACGCGCACTGCCTCCATCAACGGCGCCTACATCGCTCTCCTCGACGCGCTCGCCGTCACGCGCAAAAGCAAACCAATCCCTCTCCTTCCCCCGCTTCCCCCCGTCGTCGAGATCGTCCGCGGCAGCGTCGCCGCCGTCAGCGTCGGACTCCTCGACGGCCGGCAACTGCTCGATCTGGACTACAGCGAGGACAAGGACGCCGACGTGGATTTGAACCTCGTCATGACCGGCGGCGGCGACTTCATCGAGGTCCAGGCCGGCGGCGAGGAAGCGACTTTCAGCCGTCCGCAACTCGATCGACTGCTCGACCTGGGCAAGCGCGGCCTCGACGCCATCACGCACGCTCAGCGTGCGGCGCTCGGCGCCAATTGGCCTCTGGACTGAATCTCCTCGATTTGTTAAGGACGAGCGGACCAAACCGAGCCGCGACCGTCAGGGAGCGGGCGAAAGCACCGCTCCCTGACGGTCGCGGCTCGGTCGAGAAGGAGGAGCAGGCACATGAGAAGGTTGACATTGTTGGCGGCTTTCGGGCTGGCCCTGAGCATGGGGGCGGGGCCGGGACAGGCGGACCCGCCCGAGATGACGAACCCGACGACTCCGGTCCCGCCCGCTCCGGGTCTGGGCAACCTGGTGCCGTCGTCCAGCCAGCCGGACATCAACGCGGCCTTGGCCGTCACGCCCGAATCGGGGGCGTGGATGATCTGCGCCGCCAGCTACCTGGGGCCGGACGCGCCGGAATTGGCCAACAAACTCTGTACCTATCTCCGCGAGCGTCGTTATGCGGCCTACATCTACAACCGGGGAAACGAGGAACGCAAAAAGTGGCAAGAGGAGCTGGACCGCTGGCAGCGGGAGCACCCCGGCTCCGTGCGGCGGTGGAAGCTGGCGCACCTGGAGGAAGAACAGTTGGCCGTCCTCATCGGCGGTTTCCGCGACGTGGACGCCGCCAACGCGGAGCTGAAGAAGGTCCGCAAGATGGAGCTTCCGATGCTGAAACTCCAATCGGGGAAACCCGCCTTCGATACGTTTGACGCTTACGAGCAAACGCCGGGCAAGACGGGCTATGAGTTGAAACGATACCCGGTCAACCCCTTCCACACCGCCTTTGTCACCCGCAATCCGACCATCTCGCAGCAACGGCGCACCGCCAACAAGGTCGATCCGCTGTGGAAGAAGCTCAATTCCGAAGAGCCGCGCAGCGTCTTCAAATGCCCCAAGCCGTGGACGTTGGCCGTGCAGGAATACGCCGGCGCCCAGGTGATTCAGCCGGCGACTGCTCCGAGCGGCTTCCTGGAAAAACTCGGCTTCAGCGAGCACAACCTCGGCAAACGTCTGGACGCCTCGGCCTTGCAGGCCCAGCAAGTGTGCGACCTGCTGACGAAGCTCGGTTACAAAAGCTACGTCCTGCACACGCGCAACAGCAGCGTCGTCACCGTCGGCGAATTCAACACCTCGAATGATCCGGAATTACTGCGCATCCAGCAGCAGCTCGCCAAGTTCTCCTTCAAGGACAAGGCCGGTCATGAAGTGGTCAAGCTGTTCGCCCGCCCTCTGCCGATGGAAGTACCCCGGTGACTCTCTGCGCGGAAACTCGACCTCCTCGATTAGCCGCGACGCGCAGCGGAGCGCGACAGAATCGCGCTCCGTTGCGCGTCGCGGCTAATCGAGGAGGTCGAGTTTCGGATTTCGGGTTTCTCGCGTAGCGGGGCACACAGTTCGTTGTCCTCGTCGCCGTGGCAGCCGTGACAGAAAAGGAGATGGCCGGCCAACAGCAGAAACCCCAGCCAGCCTCCCCAGCGCGTGAGGCGAGCTTTGTGGCGAGCGAGGGAGGGCGACGGGTTCGGCGAGGTAGCGATCGTCATTTTTTCAGCGTCTCATCGAAAAAGTCGAGCATCGCGGCGATGTTCTGGAGTAGTTTGTCGCCGCGCCAACCGTGGCCTTCTCCGGCGACCGGCAGCACCCGCGCGGCGACTCCCGCCTTCTTCAGTTTATCGGCCAGATCCTGCGATTGCTGGAACGGTACGGTACGGTCCTCCGTGCCATGCACGAACAGGATCGGGGCGGCGTGCTTGCCGGCGTAGGTTATCGGCGACGCTTTCTTGTACGCCTCCGGCTTTTCCTGCGGCGTGCCCCCCAGCAGCGGAACGAGGTGGTCCGCCAACACTTCCTTGCCCCACACCGGCTGCGTCAAATCGGTCGGCCCGAAGAAACTGACGACCGCCTGCACGGCGCTGGACTGATCGGCGTTGCCGCCGTGGCCCTCCAGTCCGTCGTCCGGGCGCGTGACGCCGAGCAGACAGGCCAGATGAGCGCCAGCCGAGAAACCAACGACGCCGATCCGCCGAGGATCGACGCGATAGCGGACGGCGTTGGCCCGCAGCCAGCGAACGGCCGCCTTGCAGTCCTCGATCGGGGCCGGAAAGCGATCCTTGGGAGCGAGGCGATAATCGGGACTGACGGCGACGTATCCTCGGCCGGCAAGGGTGAGGATGGTCTGCCTCATCTGCTGGCGATCGCCGCCGACCCAGCCGCCAGCGTGGATGCACAGCACGGCGGGAAAAGACCCTTCCCCCGCGAGGGGCATGGCCAGGTCCAGCTTCAATTTCGTGGTCCCGCCCTTGCCGAAGACCACGTCGCTTTCCAGCCGGACCTCCGGCCGGTGTTCCTGCCCGTCCGCCGAGAGCGGCACGGTCCCGCCCATCAGGACGGCGGCCAGAGAAGCGAAACGCAGCATACGCGAACCTGGACGCATCGGCACTCCTCCTTGAGCGAGGGGCGGGCTTCCATTGGCCCGTCGGCGACAAGATGGTAATATCGCCTTGACGCCGGCGAATTACAATAGAGGAGGAAGCGCGTACGCCCTTTCACCACGAGCGGACCATCATGAAGCGAACGCAATCTCCGGCCGTGGCCCTCGCCGAGCGTCTGTGTCGGCCGCAGCGCATCGGCGTCTTCGGGCATCGCGGCGTAGGGAAGACCACTTTGTTGACGATGCTCTACCGCGAGGCCGTCGGCGGACGATTGCCCGAGCTGCGCCTGGCCGCCGCCGACGCTCGCACCGCGGACTATCTGTCCGACAAGGTACTACAGCTCGAAGCCGGGAAGCCGCTGCCGGCCACGCTGGGCGAGACCGAGCTGCGCTTCCACCTGTACTGTCGCGGTACTCGCCTCGATCTGCTCTTCAAGGATTATCAGGGCGAGCACGTCGCGCTGGGCCGTCAGGAGCCGATCCGCGACTTCCTCCGCGACTGCGACGTTGTTTGGCTCTGCCTCGACGTTCCCGTGGCGGATGCCTCCGCCGCCTGCCTGCAAGCGCAGCAGGAAGTCGAGCAGATGGTCGAGGACTACCTGGTCGCGGAGGCATCGGACGCCCCGCCGCGTCCGATGGCGCTGGTGCTCACCAAGGCGGACCTGCTTCCGGGCGGGCTGGCGGACGATTCCGCCACAAACGAGGTCGTGCAGGATCTTGTGGACCGTCACTTCCGCATGACCCGGCACACGCTGGAGCTGCACTGTCCAGGACACGCCCATTTCGCCGTCAGCAGCCTGGGTGGCTCGATGCCGGTGGGGGCAGAATCAGCGGGATCGTTCACACCGCGTCCGGTGGGCTTGGCCGCCCCGCTGACCTGGCTGGCCGATTCCCTGCGCGCACAGGATGAGGCGCGACTGAACCAACTCTGGAACCTGGCCGGCCGCGACGTGCGTCTCCTCGAACGCTGCGTGGCGGCGTTCGCCCGTCGCTATCCCGGCACTCCCGCCGCTGCGACCTTCCAGCGCCGTCTGCGCGCCTTGCGACGACAGCGCCTGCGGCGACGGACTTTCGCCGCTGCTCTGACGGCGGCCTGTCTGTTGCTGTCGGCGTGGACCTACGATGCCTGGGGCGAACAGCGCGCCGCCCGCTTCGCCGCCGACAACGCCGACGATCCCGTGGCCGTGCGGTACCATTGGCTCTCCTATCAATCCTGGCACCCCACGCGCCATCTCCTCCGTCCAGCCGCCGCGCGGGCAGAACAGCAGCGCTTGCGGGAGCTGGACGAACGCATCCACGCCAGGCAGTACGAGGAGAGCCTGACGGAACTCCGCCGTCGCGCCGCCGACCCCGACGCCGATGTGGAGGCGGTGTGGCAGCAGTTGCAGACCTTCCACCGCGACTTCCCGGAGCACAACGTTGACAGCGAATGGCAGCAGTTCCGCGCCACCCTCAAGGAGCGCCGCGATGCCGAGCGCGAGCGCCGCGCCGAATTGGCGTTCGCCGAGTTGGAGCGAACCGGAGAACAAAGCGATCTCTCCGCCCGCATCGATCGGGCTGACCACTTCCTCCATGACTTCGCTGGGACCGCCCACGAGTCGGAGGTACGCCGTCGCCGCGCCGCCTGCCTGTTGCGCCTCGATGAACGCGACGTGGAATCGGCGCGCGCTTACTCGGCCGGCCAACCGCTCAACTTCCAGACGCGGCGCCAGCGCTATCAGCGTTACCTCGAACGTCATCCCGATGGTGCGTTCGTCAAGGAAGCGAACGAGGCGCTGAAGAACATCGACGCCGATTGGGACCGGCACGACTTTCGGGCCGTGCGCGATCATTTCCAGGCACATCCCGGCGACGTGAAGGAACTTCAGGTGCTATGCCGCAGTTATCTCGCCGTCCATCCGCACGGCCGCTTCCGCGACGCCGCCCACGATCTGCTGCGCTGGACCGAGCGCGTTACCCAACCGGGCGAATATCGCGTCGTCCTCAAAGGCGGCAGCTTCGATCGCAAGGTCGCCCATTTCTTCAGCCGCGGGCCGTCGCTGTCGGTGGAAATCGAGGTCAACGGCGTCCGCTATGGGCCGAGCAACATCGTGGCGCGCAATTATCAACCGGAGTGGAACTACGAATTCCCGCGCCGTGTGCGCTGGAAGCTCGGCGATCGCGTGCGCATCCTCGTCACCGACAATTACTACTGGGACCGCCGCGTGGCCGATCTTTCCTCCGACGACAACGACCCGCTGGCGATACGCATGCTCGGCGGCGAGGTGAATACGGGCAAGAACAGCCTAATGTTCGAGTCGGACTTCATCATGCCGGCGATGCCGAAGATTGAGTAATGTCCTGAGCCGAAGGCGTTGGAGGTCGTCTCTGGAAGATAGGAGAACCGGCTATGCCCTTAACGATACAGCCCGAACCCGTTTCTCTCCGCATGGACGAATGCGGGGTCATCCGCGTGGGAGACTCCCAGGTCGTACTCGACATCGTGATCCGCGCTTTTAATAACGGTGCCGACCCGGAGAGCATTGTCCACGGCTATCCCACGCTGAACCTCGCTGACGTGTACGCCGCGATCGCCTACTATCTCCGGCACCGGAAAGAAGTGGACGAGTACCTTCAGGCACGCCGAGAGGAGGCGGAGCAGCTGCGGGAGGTGATCGAGGCGAAGCAGCCGGATCGGCCCGAGTTGCGAGCGAAGTTGCTGGCCCGGAAGGCGCAGATGGAACGAGAACATGCTTCCTCTGGCAACTGATGAGGACGTGCATGATAACATCATCCGAGGGCTGCGCCGCCGTGAGCCGGCCCTGGATATTGTCCGAGTTGTGGACGTTGGCCTGGGTCATACGCCTGACCCGCTCATTCTGGAATGGGCGGCTGGAGAGGGGCGGATACTCGTCACCGGGGATCTAAACTCGATGGTCGGGTTCGCATGGGGCCGGGTGCAAGCGGGGCTGCTCATGCCAGGGGTGCTGGCCTTGAAGGAAAACATTGGTATCGGCAGAGTGATTGACGACATCCTCCTCGTGGCGCAATGCTACACACCAGAAGAGATGAAAGACGATGTCTTGTACATCCCCTTATGACTCGGATGGACGGGAGGTAATCCCGAGTCAACTGCCGGGTCAAGCGTGTTAAGGGGAAAGAGGGAAGAAGGTGCCAGGAACCTTTAAGATCGTAAAAGTTTCCTGAATCCCTTCCTCACCCGAGCCGTGCTCCGCAATCTCGGCAGTGCCACTCCGTTTCGGTCATCAGCAAGCCAACCCAGAACAACGGGAAGAAAAAGACCAGCAGCAGGGCGAAGGTGATCCAGCCGGCTTGCGAGATTTGCGTCCGCGCGTAGGGCGACTCGGTGCTCCCGCAACGATCGCATTCGACGGGGCGGGGTCGTTTCTTCGGCTTGCGGCCGTGTGCGTGATGATGATGGTCGCGGTAGCAGCCGGCCGAGCAAAAGAGCGATCCACAATCGGGACAGGTCTGGACGCGCGGACGCCGGGTGATGTCTGCGCCGCACTCCAGGCAGCTTTCTCGCCGGGCCACGGGCGCCGCCTCCACAACCGGCGGCGTCTCTTCCACCAGTTCGACTTTGAGCGTGGGGACAGGGGCGCTGCCGGCAGGGATGGTTGCGGCGTTCGGCCCACCGTCGCAGCTGGATCCTCCGTGGCCAGGATCGTTTTGTTGAGGGCCGGGGCTGGGAGAGGCGTGGACGACTGAGGAATTTGCAGGCGTTGATTGCAATCGGGGCAATTCAATTTCTGACCGGCGAAACTGGCCGGTGATTCCAGCGACTTCTTGCAGCGCGGACAGCTGTAGCGAATCATTGCCTCCGGCTGGGCCAGGATGGTCCGATTGACAGCGGCGGGAGCGTTGGCCGCGGAGCGCGCCAGCAAAGGCGAGGCAGCCGCTGGCTTGATGGGGAAGACCGAGAAACAGGCGGAGCAGCGCATGTCGGGTCCAGAGGCGGATTCCGGCGTCTGGCATTGCTGTCCGCACATCGGGCAAGTGATGTTGGCGACCATGAATGGGTTCCTATCGGGGCAAGGCGATTAACGATGGTGCTGGGGATGAGCGTGATAGCAATGATCGCGGTAGCAGCGGGCCGAGCAGAAGAGCGACCCACAATCGGGGCAGGTCTGAACGCGCGGCCGCTGAGTGACCTCGACGCCGCACTCCAGGCAATACTCCCGTCGCACGGGAGCGGCCGGCGCAGGAAACGATGCCGGGAGCGCCGTAAGGATCGGCTCTTCCTCGGCCGGCGGACGAGGAGCGGTGCGCACGGGCGAGACAGGGACGGCGGCGCGGGCGCCTCCTCCTTGGCGAGAATGGTTTGGTTGTCCGACGGCGAAGGCGTGGAGGAAGCCTGCGGAATTTGCAGCCGCTGGCCGCAGTCAGGGCAGTTGATCTTGTGGCCGGCCTGGTCCGCTGGTGATTCCAGAGGTTTCTGGCAGCGAGCGCAGCGATAATGGATGCGTGGTGCCGGCTGAATCGAAGCGGGACGGGCTTGCGGCCTCTCCTGGACGGTGGATGTCTTTTCCGACGCCAACGGTCGGGCTGTCAACGAGGGCGGCGATACGGACCCGCATTGAAACGCCTGAGTACACGCGGGGCACACCACCTGCTGTCCTAACGAGCGTTCCGGTACGCGGAAGCGGTGTCCGCATGCCGGACAGGCGATGTTCATGAACATGGATAAGCTCTCCACAAGCCGAAAGGAACGAGCAGGAGTCGGACGTTATACTACCTTGGAAGCGGGGTCGAAGACAGCAAAAATCCATTCGATTCCTCACCGAGAGGAGCGATCCCCGCTGGACATCAATAGCGACGCGGCAGATCTGTCTTGGCGCTATCGGTGGAGGAGAGGTTAAATCCTTTCATGATCGAACAGGCGATTTACGGAGGGCAGGATACGGGCGGTTATCGCTTCCTGGCTCGCTCTCCTGGCTTCCGCGACGATTGGCTGGCGGAGGCGGAGCGCGTGTGTACCGGCTT
The DNA here is from genome assembly GCA_963849325.1 of uncultured Planctomycetota bacterium. GTDB lineage: Bacteria > Planctomycetota > Planctomycetia > Gemmatales > Gemmataceae > JAJPHU01. The sequence continues at coordinate 159,947 of CAWKHF010000003.1, forward strand.
CGGCGAGCGGCCGGCCGGTGTCGCCTGTCCGGCCTGCGTCTTCGCGCGGCCGTTCGGCCGGCGTCACGTCGCCATCGTCCAGGTTGCCGACCAGGGACAGGACGATACCGGCCGTCCCGGCGCCCTTGCCTTTTATCTGCTGATTCTCCCGCGCAACTGTATCTCGACCTCGGCGGTGATCCGTTTTCCATCGCCGAGTCGTTTCCGCCGCCGTGGCAAGCGCGGGGCGATCTGCCGTCGCTGACCTGGACCGCCGGAGCAGCGCCGTCGCGGACCGTGGAGATGCTCCAGAAAATCCTCAATGTCCCGTACAGCCCAACCTTGCTGGGCGGCGTGCAGATCCTGCTCGACGGCGGCCGGCTCGTTTTGGAGCGCTCGGGTCCGGATGCCGGGATTCTTGCGCAGTCTGTGGGCGCTTTTGCCGACCAGTGAGCGCAGCCGACTGTGGCCGGCCAGCTTCGCCTTCAGCAATGCCCATCATTTCGACGCCCTCGTCGTGCCGCGCGCCGCCGGACCCGATTACGAGAACTACGTCACCGAAGAGAAGGCCGGCGATTATCCCGAAGGCCGCTACGAGTGCAACCTGCAAAGCGCCATCGAAACCGGCGATCAGCGCGAGATCGACGCTCTCTTGAACCACAGCCGTTCGCGCATGCTTCGTCTCATCGTTCTCCTCTCGTTCCTGGTGATCGGGCTTTCGATCGCCATGTCGGTGCTGCTTCCGGGTCCGCAGCCGGCTCGCCGCCCCGCGGCCACGGCCAAAGCGCGACCCTCTCTCGAACTGCCTCCACCAGAGGAATGCCGGAGTCTCGATGTTCCCGAACGAACGCAACTAGCGCTGCGCCTGCACGAACTCGGTAAGCGGCTAAAGGTCGATCTGCCGCAGGGTATTTCCGATGAAACCCTGGCCGCCGACCTGGCCGTCCTCGATAAGCGCCTGGGCACGCCCGACCCGAGGCGCGATCCTGGATCGCTGCGCGATTATGGACCCTTGCAACGGCAGTTGCGCGCCCTTCTGTGGAAGCACGCCGTCGCCGACTACAACGACCGCCGTCTCAACATGCTCGAACTGCTCGAACGACTCGAGCAGCGGCTGGAGGAAGAACGGAAGTCCGGGAAGGGATAGAGGCAGCGCGGGCGCCTCGGCCGTCTTACGGTTGTCGAGCAGGGAAGAGGGGGAAATGGCCCTGGTAAGCGAGCAGGCGGACGTCGTGTTCCAGACTTTCCAGGCCGTCGTGTCCCGCCTGATAATCGAGCAAGCGCTGGAGCTTCACCTGCGCCGTCGCTTCGCCTGGTCCCTCCTGTCCGGGCGCGTGCCCCCAGACCACGCGCACACCCGGCTTGCAGAAGACAATTTCGCCCTGGACGATCTCCAGATCGCAGTCGTTCAGCCGCAGCCGGGAGAGGTGGGGCTTGAGAAACGCGGCGCTCGCCGCCGCCGCGGTCACGCAAGGGTCGCCCCATCGGCTCCCCGGAGGTCCGACAGGGTCCGCGACTTTCGAGATCAACACCGGCACATTCGAGCGCACCGCGGCCACCGGCAGAAGAACGCCGTTGCTGTCCACGGCCCGAGCAGGCGATAAGCCAACGACCAGGACCGGGTTTCGATACGCCAAATCGACGTGGATCTTCGAGCCAGGACCGCGTACATCGACGCGGCGCACCGACTCGACCCAGGGATGAGCGGCAAACGCTCGGGCCAGCCGGGCCGTCACGTCTTCATCGAGCAGGTGCAGGTGGTCGGGCAGTCGGCAGAGGGATTGCACTTCGCCGAGGAAGTCGCGGCGCGACGTTCCTTCCGGCGGCGCGCACTCCAGATCGGTGAAGGTGATCGTATAGGCGTCGCGGTCATGCAGGGCGGTGCGCGTCGCCCGCCCCAGGGCCACGATACCGAGCAGGAGGGCCATCGCGCACAGGATCGGCGTCAGGATCGGCACGATCCACTTCCGATGCTCAACGCCTTTCGGCATCACGGAATTCGGCACGACGGCCCTCACCACACGGTGATCTCCTGTTCCAGCATGACATTGAACCGCTCGTGGACGCGACTGCGCACCAGGTCGATCAGGCGCAGCACGTCGCGGCTGTTGGCGCCAGGGTGGACGATGAAATAATTGGCATCGCGGTCGCTGACTTCGGCGCCGCCGACGCGCGTGCGTGCCAGTCCCGTCTGTTCGATCAGGGCCGCGGCACTGAGGCCGCGCGGATCCTTGAAGATGCGCGCGGCGGCCTGAAAGCTGAGCGGCTGCGACGCCTTGCGCGCGATCCACGCCTTGCGCATGCGCTTGACGATGGCGTCGGCGCTGTCGTTCTCCAGCTTGAACTCCGCCGTCAGCAGGACCGGATCGTCGAGGTTGCTGGCGTGCTCGCCGAAGCGCAGCTCATCGCGGTCGCGCACCTGCGTGACGCCGCCGCTGTCCATGACCTCGACCTGGCGGACGAACTGGCCGATGTCGCCATAGCGGTCGCCGGCGTTGCAGCGCAGGGCGCCGCCGACGGAGCCGGGAATGCCGACCAGCGTCTCGAAGCCGGCCAGGCCGTGCCGGGCCGCCTGCGAGATCAGGGCCGACACCGCCGTCCCGGTCCCCGCACGTACCCGGTTGCCCTCCACGGTGATCTGGGTGAACGCCGGCTCGCTCAAGCGCAGCACGGTGCCGGGCACACCCTCGTCGCGCACCAGCATGTTACAACCGCTGCCGAGCACGCGCAGCGGAATACGCTCGGCGAAGCAGTGGCGCACGAAGCGCGAGAGTTCCTCGCGCGAACGCGGCTGCACCAGCATCTCGGCTGGCCCACCGATTTTCAGATGCAGGTAGGGGGCCAGCGGCTCATTCCGCTTGATGATGTCGGCAAAATCGTCGAGGCCGGCCATGACGCATCCCCCTTCCGAACAGGCAATCGCCTCCATCATAGGGCGACCGGCCGGAGACGGTCAACGCGCGAATCGACCGAACCTCTCTCCAGGCGCGTGCTTTCTATCGGCTCTTCCGAGAGGACCGACGATGCCGATCCTCCCGAATGGAGGATCGATCCAGGAAGGGCTGTCTTCCAATCCGCGATCCTTCGTCCGTAGAATGAGGGGGATGAGGGACCGTCCTGCTGCCGCCGATGCTTTCCCTTCCCTGGCCGTCCTGGTCAGCGGTGGTCTGGATAGCGCCATCCTGCTTGCCGAGTCGAGGGAGCACTACGCCGACGTGTGGCCGCTGTACGTCCGCTTCGGCCTTTTCTGGGAAACGGTCGAACTGCATCACCTGCGTTGCTTTCTCGATGCGATCCCCGCCCCGGCGTTGCGGCCGTTGACCGTCCTGGACATGCCGGTCGCGGACCTGTACGAGAAACACTGGAGCCTGACGGGAGTGGACGTGCCGGCCGCGGGGACGCCGGACGACGCCGTATTCCTGCCCGGCCGCAACGTGCTGTTGCTGGCCAAGGCCATGCTCTGGTGCCATCTTCATGGCGTAGCCGCGCTGGCCCTGGCGCCGCTGGAGAGCAATCCGTTCCCCGACGCCACGCCGGCCTTTTTCGCGGATTATGAGCGTCTCGTCAACCAGGCCATCGCCGGATCGGTGCGCGTGTTACAACCCTATCGCGGGCTGCACAAGGAAGCCGTACTCCACCGTGGCCGGCATTTGCCGTTGCAGTGGACCTTCTCGTGCATGAGACCCCACGACGGCCGGCATTGCGGCGTCTGCAATAAGTGCGCGGAACGTCAGGACGCTTTTGCCCGCGCCGGTTGCCCGGACCCGACCGTCTACCATCGGGAGTAACCATGTTCAGTGTCACCCGCGAGATCCCCTTCTGCTACGGGCACCGCCTGCTCGACTACAACGGCAAATGCCGCCACTTGCACGGACACAACGGCCGAGCCGTCATCACCCTCGCCGCTCCTTCGCTCGACGATCTAGGCATGGTCATGGACTTCACCCGCCTCAAGCGCGTCGTCGGCGGCTGGATCGACGAACATCTCGACCACAAGATGCTGCTGCACAAGGACGACCCCGTCCTGCCGTTGCTGCGCCAGCAGGGCGAGCCGGTCTACGTCCTGGAGGTCAATCCGACCGCCGAGAACATTGCCCGCTTGATCTTCGACGTGACTGCCGAGCAGGGCTTCCCCGTTGTCGAGGTTAAACTGTGGGAGACGGACAGCTGTTTCGCCGCCTACAGCACTTCGGCCCCGACCGAGCGATCACCGTGACGTAGCCGCCGGCGGGGGTCTGATGGAAGCGTCATTTCTTCGCGGATTTCTCGGGTTTCTTGCTTGACACGGCTTTTCGACGATCCGTATGATAATCCTCACTCTTCTTCTCCCTTCTGGAGAGGAGGGTTAACGACTCCATGTCCAATTCGGATCGATGATGTGGCTTGTTGCGGATCGAGGGCGCATACACGTGCGGCATCCCAAACCGCTAAGGGCTTGTCCAATCATAACTTCGTTTAGCCGCGACGCGCAGCGGAACGCGCGCTCCGCTGCGCGTCGCGGCTAAACGGAAACTTCTTGCGGAAGCAGCTTTCCGGAAGTGGGCCACGGTCCCGAGCCCCCCGGGACAGACCCGCTTCCGGAATCTTTTTTGTCCTTTTTCCGAAGGTCCGGCGATCGTGAAAACCCACACCGAATATCTGACATTCAACATCCCGTCGAAGATGGCCTTCGTGAACATCACGCCGCAGGTGCGGGACGCCCTCACCAAGAGCGGCGTCCAGGAGGGTCTGGTGCTGGTCAACAGCATGCACATCACGGCGAGCGTCTTCATCAACGACGACGAGCGCGGCCTGCACCATGACTTCGGTGTCTGGCTGGAGCAACTCGCCCCTTTCAATCCCGACCCCAACCACTACCACCACAATCGCACCGGCGAGGATAACGCCGACGCGCATCTCAAGCGCCAGGTCATGGGCCGAGAAGTCGTCGTGGCGATCACCAAAGGCAAGTTGGACTTCGGACCGTGGGAGCAAATTTTTTACGGCGAGTACGACGGCCATCGGCTCAAGCGCGTGCTGGTCAAGGTCATCGGGGATTGAGACGAAGTTGCGGGACCGAGACCGCAGAAGCCCTCGACTGATATTCGAGGGCGGTCCTCGGAAATTGTTCGCACCCATTTGGAGGATAGAGCAATGAATCGAGTGATTGTTGATCCCACGACCCTTAACCAACTCCGCAGCGCCCGGCAAATCCTTGAGCTATGCGATGATTCCGGCCAGGTGGTCGGTCATTTTGTCCCGATCGTCGATCGTTCCGCGTACGAGGGGTTGGAGCCGCAAATCAGCGAAGAAGAACTGGATCGCCGAATGCGAACCGAAACGGGCGGACGATCCTTAGCCGACATCCTGGCGGACCTGGAAAAGAAGGCATGAAGTACACCGTGACTTGGATGTCGAGCGCGGAGCAAGAGTTGGCGGCCTTGTGGCTTGCCTCCCCGGATCGCAGCACGGTCACCAAGGCGGCTCATGTCCTGGATCAACTCTTGCGGGACGATCCGGAGAAGGAAGGGGAATCGCGGCCCTATGACAGCCGCATTCTATTCTCTCCGCCTCTGGGGATAATCTATCCGGTGCGCGCGGAGGAGCATCACGTTGCCGTTTTCCACGTTTGGCGTTTCCGCACCTCGCACTCTTGACTCGTCAGCGAAAGGCCATCCCTGCGCAAGCAGCGGGTGTTGAGAAGACTGCCGTCTTGACACCTTGGAGCATTCGCGCTAGATTAGGCCGGTTAGACCGCGCTATCCCGTGCCGACTTCCGTTTGCCGCAAGGCGTTGTGACAAGGAACCTGTCGCCGGGTCCGTGCAGGAGAATCCAGGCAGTGCCTACTTCAGTAGTGCAGGCTTCGGCAGCGGCCGGCGTTGAGCACCCGACTTCCGCGCGGCCTCATGCCGAACCAGGACATCTCGACCTGTCGCGCATCGCTCAAGACCTTCAGATTCGCAAAATCCAGGTCGAAAACGTGGTGCAGCTGCTCGACGAGGGCAACACCATCCCGTTCATCACCCGCTACCGCAAGGAGCGCACCGGTGGACTGAACGAGGACGTGTTGCGAACCATCCAGGAGCGCGTCCAACTCCTGCGGCAACTGGCCGAGCGCAAGCAGACCATCCTGCGCACGATCGGAAACCAGGGCAAGCTGACGCCGGAGCTGCGCGCGGCCATTCTGGCGGCGGACCATCCTCGGCGGCTCGAAGATCTGTATCTGCCGTACAAGCCGAAGAAACGGAGCCTGGCCACGGCGGCCCGCGAGAAGGGATTGGAACCGCTGGCCCTGGCCGTCTGGCACGGTGACCCGGCCGTGAACAATCTCGCCGAAGTCCTGCCGTCGATGGTCAATCCCGAGAAGGAGCTGACGACGCCCGAACTGGTGCTGGAGGGCGTGCGTCACATCCTCGCCGAGATCATCGCGGAGTCGGCCGACGTTCGCGCCGGGGTGCGTAACGTACTGTGGGACACCGGCAAGCTGTGTACCGGCAAACACGAGAAGCTCGTTGAAGGGCAGGGGCTGGAATACAAGGATTACTTCCAGTTCACCGAGCCGGTGCGCCACATTCCGCCGCATCGCATCCTCGCCATCAATCGCGGCGAAAAAGAGAACGCCTTGCAAGTCAAACTGGAATGGGACGCCGAGACCGGCCTGCGCGTGGCCCTGGAGCGTCTGCCGCTGCCGGTGCCGGGCACATCCGCGCCGCTGCCGGAAGCTCCCCCAGCCCCCGCGGTGCAGCCGGAAACCGCACCCACTCCGCCTCAACCCGCGTCCGAGATGTCCGATTCGCCCCGCCAGCCGGAAAGCACCAGCGAAACGACGGTTTCCGTCGGCGAGGCCGCGCCCCTACCTCCGGCCGAGGGAACGGCCGCACCCGCTGTCGAGGCGACGCCCGCAGTGGAGATGGAGAAGGCACCGCCGGCCGAGGCCAGTGCGACCCTCGCCCCGGAACCTCCGCCTGCCCAGCCGGCCCCCGCTCCGGCTCCGCCGCGTGTGCCGGTCACGCCGATGGCGCATCGAGCCGAGGCGTTGCAGAAGCATCCGCACGCCGAATTTCTGCGACAGGTGACGGCCGACGCCCTGGGCCGTCTGCTCGTGCCCAGCCTGGAACGCGAGATCCGCCGCGAGCTGACCAACCGCTCGGAGGGACACGCGGTCAGCGTGTTCGCGCGCAATCTGCGCAGCAAACTGCTGGCGGCGCCGCTGCGCGGCCGGCGCGTGCTGGCGATCGATCCCGGCTTCCGCACCGGCTGCAAGTTGGCCGTCCTCGACGACATCGGCAACTTGCTCGAAGACGGCGTCATCTATCCGCATACCGGCAACAAGCGCACCGAGGCCAAAGTCAAGCTCGAAGAGTTGGTCCGCAAGCATCAGGTGCAGGTCATCGCCATCGGCAACGGCACCGCCTGCCGCGAGACGGAGGAAGTCGTCTCCGAATTGATCGCTAACCTCGACGCGCGGCGGCGGGGAGAAGTTCCTCCGGCCCCCGAGCCTACTCCGGTGGTCGCCGCGCCAGAGTCCATGCCGGCCCCGCCACAACCGGAAACGTCGGCTGCGCCTCCACCCGAGGCGAGCGGGACCGACTCGCTCCGCGAGCCGGAAGGCAGCCCCGTCGAGACGCCTCCATCCAGCGAGCCAACCCCGGTCCCCGAAGCGGCGGCGCCCGCAGTCCCTCAACCGGAAGCGGCGCCTCCGTCCGCGGATGCTTCCGTCGTCACCCCCGCACCCGTGGAGACGACAGCACCCCCAGCCCCGCCCGCGGAACCGCTGCCCGAAGCGCTGCCGGATCTGGCCTACGTCATCGTCAATGAGGCCGGCGCCAGCGTCTATTCCGCCAGCCCCATCGGACGCGAGGAGTTCCCCCACTTCGACGCGACCTTGCGCGGAACCATCTCCATCGGCCGTCGGCTGCAAGACCCGCTCAGCGAACTGGTCAAGATCGATCCGCAGCACGTCGGCGTCGGCCTGTATCAGCACGACGTCAGCCCCAAGCAGTTGCGCGAATCGCTGGATGGCGTGGTCGAATCGTGCGTCAACCAGGTCGGCGTCGATCTGAACACGGCCAGCGTACCGCTGCTGCGCCACGTTTCGGGGCTCAATCAGCTGGTGGCCCGCGACCTGGTCGCCTATCGCAAGACGCACGGTCCCTTCCGCGATCGCCACCAACTCTTGCAGGTCAACGGCATTGGCGAGGGACGTTTCGTCCAGGCGGCCGGCTTCCTGAAAATCGGCGACGGCGACAATCCGCTCGATTGCACCTGGATCCACCCTGAGAGCTACGCGGTGGCCACGCAGATCCTCCAGGATCTCGGCTATGGTCCGGAGGTGCTGCGCGACCGGGAGCGGATGGCGGAGCTGCAAGAAAAACTCAAGACGGTTGCGGCGGAGGAAGTGGCCAAGCGCCTGCATGCGGGCGTGCCGACGGTGCGCGACATCCTCGCCTCCCTGGCCCGTCCCGGCCGCGATCCCCGTGAAGACCTTTCGCCGCCGGTCTTCAAGAAGGGCATTCTCAAGATCGAGGACTTGCAGCCGGGCATGGAGCTGAAGGGCACCGTGCTCAACGTCGTCGATTTCGGCGCCTTCATCGACATCGGACTCAAGGACAGCGGCCTGGTCCACATCAGCCAGATGGCCAACCGCTATGTCAAGTGTACCTATGACGTGGTGGCCGTCGGCGACGTGGTAGCGGTGTGGGTGCTGTCGGTGGACAAGGAACGTCATCGCGTCTCGCTGACGATGATCGCGCCGGGCACGGAACGGAAACCGCCGGAGAAGAAGCCCGAGCCGCGCGAGCGACGCGGGGAACGGGGCGAACGCGGCGGCCGCGGCGAACGTCGCGAGGCTCCTGCCGGCGGCCGTCCGCAGCAGCAACAGCAACCACGAGGCCGCCGACCTTTGCCGCCGCGCGGCGGTCGGCCGGCCCAGGGCCATCCTCACGCGGCCGCCGGTGGGCACGGCGGTACTCCCGCGACCGGGCAGGGCCAGCGTCCGCCGCAGCCGCCGCGCAAGCCGCGTCGTCAGCCGCCCAAGCCCAACCTGTCGCAGTCCGCCCTCGCCGGCGCGACGCCGCTGGGCACCTTCGCCGAGCTGGCCGCCTTCTGGGAAGCCAAGAAAAAAGAGGAGCCGCAGCCGGTCCCGCCCGCGCCGCCCGCCGACGGCGCCGAGGAGCAACCGCCGCCCTCTTGATTCGGTTCGCCGCCGCCCTACGTCGCTTCCGGGTTCGCCCCTACCAACAGACGTTCCAGGAGGATACGGTTGACTCGTCCGCGGAACCGCACGCGACCGTCTATCGTCACCACCGGCACGCAGTCACCGAACTCGCGTACCCGTTGCGGATCGCTATCGACATCCACTTGACGCAGCGCGAACCCGTGGCGCTGCTGAGCCTGTTCGAGCTGCTCCCAGGCCTCTTCGCACAGATGACAGCCCTGCCGCGTGTACATCACGACGTCCCAGCGGGAATGGGTTTTTCGTCCGCCACAAGGATTTCAGCCAGGTCCACGGCATGACGTGCTCCCATCCATCCCGGGCGAGCGAGGGCCGTCAGCCCCCGCCCGCTCACATAGTCAGGCTTCTCGGCTTTTGCTATCCTAAGACTGTGCGCGGTTCCCGGCGAGGGCGCTCTCCCGCTTGTGAGCGCGGGGACCGCACGGAAGTAAGAAGGATCTCTGATGCCGTCCGATCCGACTCCCAATCCGAATCCGCCGCCTTCGGGCAAACCGCGTCGCCGTCCCGCTCCCGGCCTGGGAGGCAACCTCATCTGGGTGGTGGTGCTGGCCCTGCTGGTCGGCTGGTTCCTCTTCAACGGCGGGACCGGCAGCGGCGGCTCGATCGACTGGGGCGAGTTCTGGTCGCTCCTGGAACACGAGAAGCTGAAAAAGGTCGTCGTCATCGGCAGCGAACGCATCAGCGGTGAAATCACCGACCTGGACGGCGTGCCCGAGCCGATCAAGGAGTCGCTGTCGAAAAAACTCCGCAACAACACCAAGAAGTTCACCGTCGAGCGCATCCACATTGATGACTATGGCGATCTGGCAAAGCGCTTGCAGAAACAGGCTGCCTCACTCGAACACCCCTTGCAGCTGAGCCAGGAGGCCGACCATTTCTCCTGGTTCTTGCAGCCGCTCATGGTCGTGGTGCTGCCGGCCCTCATTCTGCTGGCCGTGTTCCTGTTCCTGCTGCCGCGTTTCCGCGATCCGCTGGGCGGCGGCTTCCTGAGCAACTACATCAAGAGCCCGGCCCGCCGCTACGAACGCAGCAAGATGCGCGTCACCTTCGACGACGTGGCCGGCATGCAGAACGCCAAGCGCGAACTGCAAGAGGTCGTCGAGTTCCTGCAGCAGCCCCGAGAAGTTCCAGCGCCTCGGCGCCGTCGTGCCCAAGGGCGTGCTGCTGGTCGGTCCGCCGGGCACCGGCAAGACGCTCCTGGCCCGCGCCGTCGCCGGCGAGGCCGGCGTGCCGTTCTACAGCATCAGCGGCTCCGAGTTCATTCAGATGTTCGTCGGCGTCGGCGCCAGCCGCGTCCGCGACATGTTCAAGACCGCCAAGGACAACGCCCCCTGCATCCTCTTCATCGACGAGATCGACGCCGTCGGCCGCATGCGCGGCGCCGGCGTCGGCGGCGGCTCGGACGAGCGCGAGCAGACCCTCAACCAGATCCTCAGCGAGATGGACGGCTTCACGCCGACCGAGACCGGTCATCGTCATGGCCGCCACCAACCGGCCGGACGTGCTCGATTCGGCGCTGTTGCGTCCGGGCCGTTTCGATCGCCACATCACCATCGATCGGCCGACCTGGCAGGGGCGGCTGGCCATCCTCAAGGTCCACACGCGCAACAAGCCGCTGGCCGACGACGTCAACCTGGAAGCGATCGCCCGCGGCATGATCGGCATGACCGGCGCCGACCTGCGCAACCTGGCCAACGAGGCCGCCCTGCTGGCCACGCGCGAGAACAAGAACAAGATCGACCGCAGCGATTTCGAGCGCGCCGCCGACCGCGTGCTCATCGGCGCCAAGCGCGAGGAAGTGCTGTCGCCGGAGGAGCAAGCGCCGCACCGCCTACCACGAGGCCGGCCACGCCCTCGTCACCTGGCTGGTGCCGGAGGGCGAGAAGCCGATGAAGGTGTCGATCGTGCCGCGCGGCCGGGCCGGCGGCGTCAACCTGATCGCTCCCGACGAGGACCGCTATCACCACGGCCTGGACTACTTCAAGGCGAAGCTGGTCATGATGATGGGCGGCCGGGCCATCGAACGGCTGATTTACGGCCAGCCCTACGCCGGGGCCGAGATGGACCTCAAGCAGGCGACGCGGCATGGCGCGCTACATGGTCACGCACTGGGGCATGAGCGACCGCCTGGGTCCGATGTCCTTCCGCATCGGCGAGGAGCACGTCTTCCTGGGCAAGGAGATCCAGGAGCCGCGCGACTTCAGCGAAACCACGGCGGCGGTCATCGACGAGGAAGTGCAGAAACTCCTTCGCGCCGCCGACGATCACGCCTTCGAGTTGCTCAAAGGCAACCGCGACAAGGTCGAGCGCATCGTCGATGCTCTGCTGCAGCGCGAGGAGTTGTTCCGCGAAGACATCGATGCGATCATCAATGACAATTCGAGCAACGGCATCGTGACGCAGCGGGCGGTATCGAGTTAAGAAGGGCGAACTTTTGTCGACAAGCCCGGAGCGCCAGCGACGGGTAGCTAAGGCATCCGCACCAACTCCCAGAGCCTTACTTCTCCCTTTTTTTTCCTCCCTTCCACAGATTCAGCGGCAGACCGCGCCGAGTAGAAATCGCCGCAGGCCGTAGCCAGCATTCTTCCATCCGGCGAGAAAGCCAGAGAAATGATTCCTTCATCCTCATATCCCTTGAGAACGTCGCGCTCTTGGCCACTCTGGACGTCCCAGAGTTGGACCTGGTACTCCTTCTTCTTGCCTTTGGGGAGGATCCCCGCTGCCAACGTCTTGCCGTCGGGAGAGAACGCCACGCAAAGGAGCCATCGCGCTTCCTTCCGCAGGGTCGCCTTCACCTTGCCCGTATCCACGTCCCAGAACCGCACGGTCCCATCGCCGCTCCCGGAAGCCAGCGTCTTGCCGTCGGGAGCGAAGGACACGGAGAAAACAGGCCCCTTATGTCCCTCGAAGCTGGACCGCTCTTTGCCGTTCGCCACGTCCCAGAGCTTCACGGTACGATCGTATCTCCCGGACGCCAGCAGTTTGCCATCAGGGGAAAAGGCCACCGACATGGCGAGAAGACCGGGGCCTCCTCCGGCATTGTTGCTCCGACCTCCTTCCAGCACCATCCTGTCCTTGCCCGTGGCCACGTCCAACAGCCTTAGGTTGCCACTGCCGTAACCCGTAGCCAGGCTCTTACCGTCAGGAGAAAAGGCCAGCGCGACAGTAGCCTGGTTCAGCATCCAGGTCGTGCGTTCCTTCCCCGTTGCCACGTCCCATAGTTTCACCGTTCCATCCTGACTCCCGGAGGCCAAGATTTTCCCGTCTGGGGAAATCGCTACGGAGAGAACGCTGTTCTCGTGGCCTCGGAGCGTCGCTTTCACGCGCGGAGGGGGCGTCTCCCAGAGCTTCACGGTGCCATCCGAACCCGCGGTGGCGAACCATTTCCCGCTGGGGGCAAATACCACGCTATGGACCAGATCGCCGTGATCTTTGAGAACGGCCCGTTCTCGCCAGACATCCATACGCGGCGTGCGCCCGACTCCCGAACTCGTCACCGTCTTCTTGTTCACCTGCGGTTCTTTCGCGGCGAAGGCTCGGTAGGACAACGCGATCATTCCTCCTGCCAGGACGCTCACGGCCAGCAGCGCCGCCGTGGCCATCTTGAGTTTGCTCAGCAGCATCTTGTTCATCACTCCTTCCGCCAAATCGGCGACCCTGGCGGAGATTCCTCCGGCCACGTTCGCTCGTGCGCCGACAAGTGTGTTTACGGCTTCGATCGTGGAACGCAACCACGAGGACAGGAGGACCACTGATGTTTCGCTGTCGGCGAGCATCGTCGTCCAAGTGTCCGCGGATAGGCCCAAACCCTGCCGGGCCAACCGCTTGGCCAGCAGGGCGCGCGCCGGACCAACCGGCTGGCAACCGTTCCTTCCGGGCAGCCGAGCTGTCCGGCAGCCTCCCTCCGTCCCTTTCCCTCCAGATCGCAGAGAACGATCACTTCTTGATACTTCTCGGGGAGGCGAATTAATTCTTCATCCAGGATGGTTCGGAGGTCATTGCCCAGAATATCGTCCGCCGGCGCTTCGAGGCGAGGGACGACGCGCGCCTCCTTTGCTCGCCGTCTGGCCCTTGCCCGTCTTGCCTCCAGGGCCGTCCGGCAAGCCACGCCGTACAGCCAGTTCTTCAGCTTGGCGCGTGTTCGGATCGAGGCCGCTTTTCGGACGAGGATGAGGAAGGTCGCCTGAAAAGCGTCCTCGGCATCGTGATGGTTGCCGAGGATGCGGCGGCATACTCCGAACACCATCGGGCCGTGGCGATGCACCAGGGACGCGAAAGCCGCTTCATCGCCCTGTCGGCAAAAAAGATCCAGCAGTTGATCGTCCGTGGCGTTGCCATCCGGAGGACGCATAATCCGCCGAAGATACCGCAGGATGCCGGCCACGAGAGGAATCCTCCGTTTCTCCGCCTTAACGGCTGTTATTGCTTCTCCTTCTTTATACTGGTCGGAGAGGGATGGTTTGATCCACTCTTTTCCGGCGCGAGCGGCGGCTGTTGGCCTGCTCTGTCGAATGCCTCGTTTAGCCGCGACGCGCAGCGGAGCGCGGACGTCTCGCCCGCGCTCCGCTGTGCGTCGCGGCCAAACGAGACACCATCACCGGGCACGGGGATTAAGAGGCACTAACCAAATAGGCGAGCGGGGGGCGTAAGCCCCCTGTTTTTCGCCGTCAACAGGGGGCTTACGCCCCCCGCTCGCCAAAAAGTTACAGCTTCTAAGGATCGAGCGGCATCCAATCCTGGACGTCGAAGCGGGAATGCGGGGAGGAATGGGGGACGCCGACCGCCTCTTCGTAGGCGGGCCGGCAGGCGCACAACAGGCGTTCGAGGTCTTCCAGACTCAATTCGGTCTCTTCGCGGCAAAACATCAAATCGGCCTGGCCGGGCACGTTGACCAGCTGCAAACCGGGGAGCACTTGCTGGGCCTGTTCGCCATAGCTTTTGCCCGGATCGCTCGCCGGGACGAGCAGGAAACCGTGGTCTTTCTCCTCCTTCGGCGTTTCACCGCGCGGTGCGGAGTCGTTGGGCAAATTGGGACCGCCGATGAGGATGGTCTGATGAACCCCGCTGCCGCGCTTGGCCGGCTGGTGATGCAGTGCCGGGGCTGCCTGGGTGTGATACTTCTGAATACGCGCACAGGCGCGGAAGTGCCCGCCGCCTCCTCCAGGGACAATTCCACCTGGGCGACGTCGGTAATCGGCAGGTAATTGCTGAGGCAGCTGACGGCCTGGCTGACGAGCGGCGACATGAGATGACGCACCAGGTCCGTCGTGCCCAGCAGCGCCTTGTGCAACCCCTCGCGCGCGGAGAGTACGTGGTCTTGAAAGACCTGATCGAGCTGGGTCCAGTGCTCGGCGGTCAGCGTATCCAGGAAACGTCGAGCCGCCTGTTCGAGATCCGGGACACCTTCGGGTAGGACGACGCGGGCGGTGGTCGATTCGCGGATCGACTCCCAGAACGATTCGGTAGAGAGCACTGGCGTCGGGGTATGGTCCAGCCCCACGCCCGAGGCCGACGCGCCCGTCCACTCGTCGAGCGGAAGGTGCAGCGATCCGGTGCCGGTTTCGCCGGCGCTGACGGACAGCGCCTCCTGAACGTGGCGCAGACGTTGGCGACAGAAGGCCAGGTCGCGCAGGCGGTCGGCGAGTCGGCCTTGCAGAAAGCTGTAGAACTGCTGCACGGCGGCGAGTGTGTCCTCGGCCAGACACTGCCGCGCGAAGGCCGCCAGGTGATCGACGAACACTCGGAGCAGGCGGCGTGACTTGCCGCCGAACCAGCTGAAACCGCCGGTGCCTTCAATGCAGTTGTCCAGCGCCGTTTGCAGCTGCTTCTGACTCTGCTGCGAATGGACGGCTTGCTGGTGCAAGCGCTGCTGATGCGCTTCGGTCGCCTCGCGGCAGTAGCGAAGGAAGCGGTTGATGGCGGCCTCGGCGAGGGCCAGGCGCCGGCCGGGGTGTTCCATCAGTCCGGCGGCCGCAGCGCCGAGACGCTGGTCCCAGTCCTCCGCCCACTTCGCGGCTGCCGCCTCCAGGGCGCGAGTCAAACGGCTCTTGCGTTGCGGTCCCAGGCTGGTCGTCCCCGGCGGTTGCAGTCCGCCGCCGAGCCAATCTTGCACGCGCGTCAGGGCTTGCCGCGCCCACGCGCCGGATCGTCCTGGGCGACCATCTGCTGCGATTGCTCTTCGATGGCCGACAGCAAGCGCATCAGCAGCTCGCGCGGACTGTTCTCCAGCTGATGACCGGCCAGGTCGAGGATGCGGTTGGCCAGGGCGTCCGGCAACAGTTCTGAGTCGGCCACCAGTCGGGCGTGGGCCGCCTCCAGCAGGTCGTGCGCCGACACGCGCGAGATCCCGTCGAGGGTCTCCGACCGGGACAGAGTGTCCGCGGGCGTGGAGACGTGCTTGTCGGGGATGACCGCGTGCTGATCGAGGTCGGTCGCCTGCCATTCTTCCACGAGTCGCTGACAGGCGCCGCGCGCGGCCAGATGCAACAGCAGACCACGCGGGAACCAGACGCCGTAGGTGCCGAAGCTGCGGAAGGGCAGGGTGCCGCGCCAGGCGGATGCGTTCCAGACGCAGTCCCAGCGGTGTCGTCAGTTCGTGGAACAGATAACTGCCCAGATGCGCCATGGCGTCGCGGCGAGCCTCCGGCGTTCGATGCGCCAACGTCAGCAGATACGTGCTGTCGTAAGCGGCTCCTTCGTCCACCAGTCGCGGGCCATCGGCGCCGTACTGAGCCGTGAAACGCACCGCCGGGTCGCTGAAGTGATTCACCTCCGTCAGAGTGGCGTAAAGGTTGGCCTGTTCGACCGCCGGCGTGGCCGGGTCTTCGGGCGCTCCACAAAACAGAAAGCTGGTCAGCAGCCCCTCGGACTGGTGCAATTGGTTGAGCAACCGGCGCAGGGCGTAGCCCAGGTCGGTCACGAAGCCGCTGCCGCCGCCGCTCGCCCCGGCGATGACGTAGATCCGCGGCACGTTGTCGCGCAGGGCCAGTCCGGTCTGACTGACGGTCTGGTAAATGCTATCGGGGTGGCAGGCCGTCTGAATCTCGCGGCGCAGGCGGGCAATCAAGCGCAGATAGTTATCCGTGAAGGCCAATCGTCCCAGGGCCCGCGACCCCTGGGTCTTGAGCGAACGCGGCATGGCGAACAGCTTCTCGCGCGGCAGCCAATCGTTGAGTTGATCCAGCTGGCGGCGCCGGTAGTGCGAGATCGGCTGCAAGGGTAGATGGTGGACCTCCGTGCCGCGCAGGGCCACTTCGGGGGCACCGCGAGTCGCCGCCTTCACGGCCTCGGCGTCGCTGTCCAGATACAGAAAGCGCAGGAGCGGAGCCTTCTCGAGGTCGCCGAAGCGGTCGAGGAAACGGCAGCGCAGCTCTTGCAAGGCGCGGCGTCCGAACGTGCCGACGCCGATCACCAGCGTCGGCCGCAGTGCTCCCGTCTGCGGCTGGGCCACCGTCATGCCCAACCGCGAGACCTCGTCCGCCGCGCGCGCGGCCTCGCTGCCCGAACCGACGGCTCTGTCCTCGTCCTCCGCCGGCAATTGCTCCAGCAGAATGTTCTCCATCGTGTCGGAGATGGACTTCGGCCGGCCGCCCTCCGCGCCGGGTGAATCGACGTGGATCGTCTCGGGACGCGCCGGCGAGCGGGCGGTGTACAGGGCGCGAACGAAGGCCAGGCAGTTGGGAAAGCGCTTGGCCGGATCCTTGGACAGGGCGCGGGCGACGACGGGCCGCTCTCCTTCCGGCAAGGCCCGCAACTCCGGCTCCTCGTTCATGTGCTGCTGGGCCAGGGCGCGGGCGTTCTTGCCGTTGAACGGCCGCTGGCCCGTGAGCAGCTCCTGGTAAACGATGGCCAGGCTGTACTGATCGCTGCGGCCGCTGATGCTCCCGCTGAACGTCTCCGGCGGCGCATACAACGGCGTCACCCCGCCCAGGATCCCCGAGGCGCCCGACCGTTCCAGGTGCTTGACCAGGCCGAAATCCGCCACCTTGAACGCGGTCGCTGATGAGGAACAGGTTGCGCGGCTTGATGTCCAGGTGTTGCAGGTTGTGCTTCTCGTTCATGTGGTCGAGGGCCTCGGCCGCGTCCCGGACGTAGCGCATCAGCGCATCGCGGGGAACGCCAACCAGGCCGGCCGACAGGCATTCCTGAAACAGGTCGTGCAAGCTCTTGTCGGCCACCTCCATGACGATGACGAGTTCGCCCTCGACCACCTCAATGCGGTCCATCGACAGCACGAACGGATGACGGACTTCCTTGACGCGGTTGAGGGCGTGCAGCTCCTGTTCGGCCCGTGCGCGTATCAACGTCCAGGGAATTCAGGTTGCCGAAGACGAACTTGATGGCCTTGAACAGGCCGCCCGGCGCTTCGCATTTCCAGACTTCGCCGAAGCCGCCGCTGCCCAACGGCTCGATGAGACGATAACCGGGGATCGGCTCCACATTGGGCTGCGCAGGACACTCATAGCTGATCTCGCCCCCACAAGGAGGTGGCAGGCCCTCCCGGCGGATGAAACCCTGACCTCTCGACCCATGGCCGAACCTACCCCTGCAACGATCGGGTCGCGGTTCGGGAGGGGGTGCTAGTGAAGGGTAGTTCGTGAGTGGCCGGTTGTCCAATTGGGCGGCGTGGGAACCGTACGGCGCAACCCTTCCGGTCGAAGACGGAACCGGCAGTGGACCGGCCGACGGTTGGCGCAGTCGGCGTAATCCGTGCGCCCGACCGGAGTGCTAGCGTTGACGAAATTGTCGCCGCTGGCGTAGTCGTCACAGCCGGCGAAAAAAGCGGGAAAAAGGCTGGAACGTCGGCTGGAGTCGCGTTGATTGCGTGGCGCGGCGAACCTACCGTAAAGGCAGAAGCACGGCCAAGAGGCCGTCGCAGCCCGGAGCCGGGGCGGCGCCCGTCGGCCCATCGCCGCGCCGGCGGATCGTCGGCGGCAAACGGGACCGCGTTACCCTGGATCTCGGATGGACCGTCCGCCGACGGGCAATGCGTTGGCATTGCGGCGGCCGGCCGTGTGCTCTTGGCGTCGGTGGAACACTCCGGCCGCCGCGCTGTTCCGGTGGAGGAATGAGACTATGTTCATGCGAAAATTGCCGACCCTGGCCGTGCTGGCCGCGGTCCTCGTTTCGGCGGGATGCAGCTGCTGTCATCGCGGTGCCGTCGTCTCGAATGCGCCGCCGTGCTGCGGCGGTCCCGCGGCGGTGGCGGTGCCCGCCGTACCCGCCGCTCCCGTACCCGTGCAGGCGGGGTTCGCCTCGGCGCCCTGTCCCACCTGCGTTGGTCGTTAAACGAACGGCCGCGACGGGCCGGCACTTCTGCGTGAGGTGCCGGCCCGTTGTCTGCCATCGTCCGGGCATGCTGGCCGCCTTGAACGACCCGCCCACGCTTGCGCTCCCTCTCTTTGCATGAAGCCCGAGTCGGCCGCAGTTCGCGCGTGTTCGTGCCGGCTGTCGCCATCGCTCCGCTTGGCGCAGGTCGCAGCCCTGGCAGCCTTTCTCATGGGAGCCTCGAAAAAGAGCAAGTCGGCGTCAGGAAGTTTTTGCCTCCGGACGGCCGGAGCGCATACTCTTGTATGGTGAGTTGCGGGCGGGGCCGCGATGACGTGCCGCGCACGACCTCCGGCTCGTCGGAAGACCCTGCCAAACTCCCTTCGGTTACCCACCCGCCATCCCGACCCGCGTTGTTTCGGCCTCGGGTCCGTGTGTCCTCCAGGACGGTGGCGTGCGTCCCTCGTGTGGCCGTACCTCCCCAGGAAGAGAGGATTCCCTCCCATGCGCGTTCGCTACCTGTTCGCTCTGTTGACGTTCGCCGCCCTTTCGCTGACATCCGGTTGTCACCACCGCCACTGCTGTTGTGGCGGCTGCTGCGCCCCCTGCTGCGCTCCCTGCGGCGGGACGTGCTGCTATCCGCCGTCCGAAGGGCCCGTGCCGCCGTTGGCGTCCCCGGTCGTTTCCCCTCACGTGCCGGTGGTTGGCGTGCGATAGGAAAGTAGGATTGCCGGTGAAGTCGAAATGGGAAGGAACGTCCCTGGTGGGAACACGGGTGCGGGCGTTAGGCCAAGGACCGATAGGTCACGGGACTGCACCCAACCCGGCATGACGCCGGCGCTTTCCCGAATCACCTAAAGGGCACCGCCAGTGACCCACCAGGGACATCAACCGCAAAGGTAATGTCGGAACGGGAAACAAGCAAGGCAGATGTGCCGAAGCGGGGCCCGAGTGCCCCGCGGCCGGTGCTGGTCCGACTCGGTCATTCCTGAGGAGGCGTCGCTTCGGCGGGGCGCTGGCGGAGTGGACCGCGGTAGGTGATCCGACCCTTATTCAGGTCGTAGGGAGAGATGGCGACCGTGACGGTATCGCCGGGCAGGATGCGGATGAAGTTTTTGCGGATCTTGCCGGCGATGTGGGCGACGATCTCGTGGCCATTCTCCAGGCGGACACGGAACTGCGTGTTGGCCAGGGCGGCGACCACCCGGCCCTGAACTTGGATCGCTTCTTCTTTTGCCATAAACTCTCCGGAAAAACGTGTTCAGGCGAATAAACATCCGACCCCGTCCATCGAGGACTCCCTCGACGGGGCCGGGCCGGCTCGCCTGCGACGCCGGCCATCTCACAAAGACCCGCATGGTCCGGGGGACAAAAAGGACGCAGCGGAACGCTGCAACGGGCCGGTCGAGACGTATCCCTTTGTACTCGTCGTTGGCCGCCTTCGCAAGACGAGTCCGGCAATTGCACAAGCCGGGAGACCTGCGCCCTTTCGGCGCTCGCCTGGCGGACACTGGGATGCTCTCCGGAGACGTCGGTGCGGGGCATTGCGGCCGCGAAAATGGGGAAAAAACGGGATTCTTCCAGACAGAGAGCGAGGCTGTGGTACACTTATCGATGAGTGGGCTGGACGCGGCGTCCGGCCGGATGGGGTTGGATAAGAGGAACGGATAATGCCGCAGCAGAATGTGGAAGAACTGTTGCCGCAGCCGCGGCGCATGGAGATTTTTCTGGCCCTCGTCGAGACGCAGGACCAGGACGTCGGCGTGGCGCGCTCTCGGCAGCTCGTCGCTACTCGTTTTGGCGTCAGCGAGGACCAGGTCAAGCGCATCGAACAGGAAGGGCTGGACCACGAATGGCCGCCTCTGTAACGAGCGAGCGGGGGGCGTAAGCCCCCTGTTCGTACCAACAAGGCGCTTATGCCCCCGCTCGCTGGATCGTTTCTTAACGAGCCGCCGCCGTGGTCAGGGACGCGCGTTTCTCCGCGATGAGGCGCAACAGCGCCTTTTGGGGGTCGGCGAACTTGCGCAGCCCCTCTTCCAGGAGCGTCTTCTCCAACTGTTTCCAATCGACCTTGGCGTCAATCTCGGCCAGCACGTCGTCGGGCGGCATCTTGTCCACCTGACGGCTGAAGGTCCGGCCGCTCTCCTGTACCTTGTGGTTGGTCGCCGGCGGGTTCGTCTCGATGTCAGAGCCGGCGAACGCCTCGACGTACTTCCACGGCGGGTCTTCCGGCTTCTTGGTGCCGGTGCTGGCGAAGATCATCTCCTGCTTCAACGGCAAGCGTTTGTCGGCCCAGAATTGCTGGTTGAGTCGCCAGGTCCGTTTGGCGTTGACGATGCCGACCTGGCCTTGAGCGGCCGGCGACAGCGATGGAACGTGCTGGGCCGTGTACACGTCGAGGCGGCTGACGAAGATGCTGTAGACCGATTTGAAGTGCGTTAAACCACCGGGCCGCCGCTGCGCCCGCGCCAGATCGCCTCGCGGGCCGTGTGATACTGGTCCTCGCCGAAGATCAATGTGACATTGATGGTGACGCCGGCCGCCGCCAGCTCTTCCAGTGCCCCCAGACCCGCTGGCGTGGCCGGCACCTTGATCATGCGATTCTTGTGGCCCTTGCTCCACTTCTTGCCCAGTTCGATATAGCGTGCCTGGCGTTGCGGCAGCGACAGCGGACAGGAGCTGTCCTCCAACAGCGGATCGAGTTCAAAGCTGACGTAGCCATCGTCGCCGTGCGTGGACTCCCACACGGGGAAGAAAACATTCTGGGCGTCGCGGACCAGGTGATCGGTCAGGTCCCAGGCCAGGTCTTCGTCCTCGTGGCCGTCGCGGATGAGCTGGATCAGCAGTTTGTCGAATTGCCCCGTCTTGACCAGGTCGGCGATGATGATCGGATTGGAGGTGGCCCCGGTGGCGCCGAAGGCGCGGTTGGCCCTCACTTCTTTGGGATCCACTGAATCCAGCCATAGTTTGGTGCCGCTGGCGACCAGCGATTGCAGAGGGGTGAGTTGAGTCATGGGTTCCGCTCCCAAAGAAGGGGTGAATCGGCGACACTCTTTATTATAGGGGCGTCGCCCAATCGTGTCCGTTCGCCGTTACTTCGGTCCCGCGCCGATCGCGTAAAGCGCCTTGAAGCCGCGGAGATAGATGCGGCCATTGGCGATCACGGGCGAGGCGGAGATCTGATCCGGCAGTCGATTGGTCGCCAGCAATTCGAACTTCGGCCCGGCCTTGACGACGCTGACGACGCCGTCGCGGGCCGTGAGGTAGATCTTGCCGTCGGCGTAGACCGGCGAGGCGCGGTGCCGGTGGTTGTGCGTGCGCTGCTGATACAGTTCCTTGCCCGTCCGGGCTTCCAGGCAGATCAGGTCGCCATTCTCGCGTCCCAGGTAGACCAGGCCGTCGTGGACCAGCGGCGATGGCACGTCGGGAGTGTTGTTGCGTTTGCGCCACTGCTCTTGCGGACTGCCGGCCAGGATCATGCCGGTGGCGTCGGGCTTGACCGCGACGACCGGACCATTCTTGGCCGAGGGCACGATAATGAACTCGGGCGTGGCCACGGGCGAAGCGACGAAGCGGAGAGTACGGTTGTAGCGTTCCTTGGGATTGAGCCCGCCGACGCGCCAGATTTCTCGGCCATCGTCGAGTCGGTGGGCGACGGCATAGTCGTTGCCGTGTGTGATCAGATAGGCTTCTTTGTCGTTGTGCCAGATGCACGGCGACGCATACGAATGCTCGCATTCGTCTCGGCCATCGCTGGGACGCGCGACCTTCCAGACGGTCGCGCCGGTGGATTTATCCAGAGCGATCACCCAGGCGCCGCCGGAGTGGATGAGCTGCATGTACAGCCGATCGCCGTACAGTACGGGCGTGGAGTGGAGCCCGAACTGAATTTTGAACTTACCGTATCGTTCCTGGGCGTTGAACTTCCAGATGGGCTTGCCGTCGAGGTCGAAGCAGGCGAAGTCGCCGGAGCCGACGAAGGCCCAGACGTGCTTGCCGTCGGTGCTCGGCGAGGCCGAGGCGAGGTTTCCTTCATCGCTCCGGGCCCGGAAACGGCCGCTGCCGAGCTTACGCTTCCACACCTCTTGGCCCTTGGTGTTGACGCACAGAAGCACCAGGTCGTTGCCGTCCTCGCTGGTCAGGAAAAGGCGGTCGCCCCAGACGATCGGCGTCGATCCGGCCATGCCGGGCAGCGGCAAGGTCCAGACGATATTCCGGTCCTCGCCCCAGGTTGTGGGCAGGTTGGTCTCCGGACTCACCCCGTCGCCGTCGGGACCGCGCCACCGCGGCCAATTGTTGGCGCGGGCGAGACCGACCGACCACGGAAGCAGCAAACACACCAGCAACAAACGACGAACGAAAGCGAAGTACATCACGGCAGGATCACCTCGGCCAGAAGGATTCGCCCGGGCGCTGGGGCAACCGGGAAGGTAGGACCATTTCTCCTGTTCTACCAAATCCCCTCCTCCTTTGCGACGGTCCCGGTGGAGGTTGAAGCGGACGTGTGGGCGACCCGGACCCTGCTTCGTCGGCGATCGGAACAAAGGGCCGCCGCGTCGACCATGTCTGGCTGACCCGGAGAAGACCTCCGAACGGGAAACGCTGTCCCCTCCGACAGGAGTAGAGCATCGACCGCGATGGAACCCTGCACGCTCCGGCTTGAGGAGTTGTCTCCTTCGCCGACACGACGGCCACCTCGAAAACGCGGGAAGTGAGAATAGGCTTCCGCAGAGAACCCTTGCGAAAAAACCGTCCGAGCCATAGAATCCATCCATGGTTTTGGCTCTTTGGGCCAACCACCGGGGCGTGGCGCAGTTTGGCTAGCGCGCCTGAATGGGGTTCAGGAGGTCGCTGGTTCGAATCCAGTCGCCCCGA
>CAWKHF010000004.1:0-543618 GCA_963849325.1 uncultured Planctomycetota bacterium
CATCGCGGAAGGCTCGGTGTGACACCTAGTTGCGTCGAGCCTTCTCTTTTCGCCCGCCAGCGATAAAACGGTAAATTGCACGGAATCTTGCACGGAAAGAGGCTCCCGGCGGCGGCAACCGCCGAGGGCCAAACGACCTTCCGGTCGCTTGGAGACTGGAGGGTTTTCCATGCGGAAGTCCGAAGGGCCGTGGTATCGCAAGTTCAACAACACCTGGTACGCCACCGTCCAGGGCGACAAGCTGCCGCTCGGCAAGCATCGCGAAAGCGCCCCGCCGCCGAAAAAGGGCAAGAGGGGCTGGAACGCGCCTGACGCCATCCTGGCCGCTTTCCACCGGCTCATGGCCGCGGAGACTCCCCAACCGCTCAAGCCAGCCGATACCCGCGTCATCGCTGTCCTCGACCTGTTCCTCGACCACTCGCAGCGGCACAACAAGCCGCGGACCTACGAGTGGTACAAGTCCTTCCTCCAGGACTTCAGCGACCGCTACGGTCGGCTGAAGGTAGAGGACTTGAAGCCGTTTCACATCACCCGCTGGCTCGACTCCCACCCGGCCTGGAAGGGCACCCGCTGGGGGCCATCACCGCCGTCAAGCGGGCCTTCAACTGGGCCGCCGACGAGGGGCTCATCGCCGCCA
Source organism: uncultured Planctomycetota bacterium (assembly GCA_963849325.1). GTDB lineage: Bacteria > Planctomycetota > Planctomycetia > Gemmatales > Gemmataceae > JAJPHU01. Next base: position 638 of record CAWKHF010000004.1, read on the forward strand.
ACCCCGTGAAAAAGGTCAAGAAGCCGCCGATGCGGACGCGGGAGCGTTTCATCACCCAGGAGGAGCGGCGGAAGATTCTCGCCAACTATCCCGAGGGCGACCCGTTCCGCGACTTCCTCTTCGCGATGGAGGAAACCGGCTGTGGCTGGGAGCGGAGGGCTCACTCATAGAGGTCCTCCTTCACCCGCATCCGGAGGAACACGTCGATGACGCCCTCGGGATTAACGACAAGGCGGCCAAGTCCCTCGAAATCCTGGCCCAGCCTCCTGTGTGCAACGCAGGGACGAGATACCGCGCAAAGTCAAGGACTTGCCGGAACTCTTGTTCTGACAAGCCCTTGCGAATGTCGGGGCGAGCCACGATGTACATTTCCTAACGACTTGATGTTTCGGCGGCTGTTGTCGCTGGCGATTACGTATGTCGAAGATTTCACGGTCGATACGTTCTTCACGCTGACGCAAACCATGGACGTGGGAACGCCGACATGACCAGTTGATTCTCTGCAACCACCTCCCGGAGGTGCGGATCGGTTCGGCACCCCGCACTCGCTCAACGGCTATTTCATCCCGAACCGGCCGAATTGGTCCTGTTCTGACGGCCTGGCCGCGCCGACCGCCCCGATGTTGGTGCCCTTCCCGTCGGCCGGGTCGCCCGCCCCGATCAGCGGACTCCCCGCCGCCGGCGAATAGGCCTCCCGATACAACGCCAGCATCTTCGAGACGCCCACCTTCCGGGCCTTGATCTCCTCGTCCGAGAACGGGCAGGCCTTGGGGATCGGCCCTTTGAATCGCGGGTCGGCCTGCTCATCGACCTTGCCGCCGCGAGGGATGTCGTTCAGGCCGAAGCCAGCGTCCTTCCGCTCCGTCTTGCCGGGCACCGACAGCAGGTAGTTCCGCCGGGCCTTGGCGCCGGGGCTGTAGAACAGGTTGTAGTCGGCGTACCCCAGTCGGATCGGTTTCTCCTCCGCCGGTTCGTCATTCCAACTCGTCCGAATCATGGCCTGGGGGCGCTTGTAGTAGCGGTCCCCGTGGGCGAAGTTGTAGAACACATTGTTCCGCACGCTCTTGACGAACGCCTTCGGCGCCACTTCGATCGCGGGCACGTCGAGCCGGCCGCCGCCGTCGAAGACGTTGTTGAAGATCTCGATGCCCTCGCCCGGCTTCTTGGGGGCGTAGACGACCGCGAGGCACGCGAACATGGAGCCGTGCCGGTGGTCCGAGGCGCCGGCGAGGAACAGGTTGTGGTGGAGGCGACCGCCGCTGCCGTTCTGCATCAGGTCATGATCGACGATGTCCGTGACGACGTTGTAGCGGAACTCGCCCTCGACGAAGCGCACGATCCACTCCCCGTCGCGGATGACGTTGTGCTCGCCGACCACCGCCCGGCCCGTGGTGAAGACCGAGATCTGGCTCCAGTACGGGTACTCCTTGGTGATTGGCATCAGCAGATGGAAGTAGTTGCCGCGCACGACCGTTCCCTCGCCGTCGGCGACAACGCCGATCCGGTGCCCGATGAAGAGGTTGCTGTCCGCGTCGCGGTCGCCGCCGACGAGCCAGTTCGGCGCCCGGATCACGACCTTGCCGCGCGGGAGGAAGTTCCCCTGGAACAGCTTCCGCTCCCGCGAGTTGCCCGTGGCGGTGAAGCAGTCCCCCGAGTGGCCGATGTCCTTGCTGATCGCGACCACGGAGTTTTCATGCACGGTGTTGTGGCGGAAGCTCGCGGCCGAGGCGCCGTCGGTCTGGAGCTGGATGGCGGCGCAGGCGTGAAACGTGCAAAGCTCGATCGTGACGCCGCCCTTGCCCGCGACCGTCAGTTCGAGCGCGGCGGCGCCAGGCCCGCTGACCCGGCCGTCCGCCGCGCGCTTCGGCAGGCCGCCGAGGTCGCGGATCTGGCAATGGGTGATCCGGAGCGACCCCGTCCACTTCGGGCCCGAGCGGATGCGGTGCCGGTTGCCGACCAGCACGCACGGCTTCTCCGGCGTCCCGCGGATGTCCAGCACGTCGTCGCCGTTCAGCTCCAGGTCGGTAGTCAACGTGTGCGTCTGGCCGGCCTTGACGACGACCGAGCCGGCCGAGGCAGTCGGCAGTGGGGCGTTCCCTATCAGGCAGAGGATCAGGAGGGAAGCCGACGGGAAGCGTTTCATGGCGAGACCTCGGGGTACGGAACAGGGGCAGTCGATGCTCGGTTGCAGGATGTTGTAAGACTTACGGGGTTCGACGGTCGCCGAAGGGCGAGTGCCAAGCTCGACCTTGCTCGCGGCCTTTGGGTCCGATCGCGGTCTCGACCGGCTTGATGGATTCAACGGTGATGCCCGTGGCGAGAGCGCTTGTGATCCGAGCAACCGAGCTGGCAGGAGCGAGCCATAAAGGGTATCCCAACTCTCTGGAGGGTGGAGGCCCGGTCTGCTCGCCTATCCTCCCTGCACGATTCGCCGTCTCTATCATGATCCTCTGACGGGACATTTTGACGGCTCCATCCTCTCGGCATCCGAGATGGACGGGGCAAAAGGAACCGCGATGATCATTCTGCACGCCGGCCTGGAAGACGACCGCCTCTTACTCTGGGGAGAAAGCCCAGCCGACGACCAAACGCCCGCCGCGCCGCGTCGCCGCCAACCGAAGGTCCCGCGACCCAGGCCATTTCCCTTTGACCCTGGTTCCGGCCGACTCGCCGCCGCCATCGCCGACGCGCTGCCCGGTATGGGCAAGCCGCCGCTTGGCACCGAACAGCGCTTCCTCTGGCTGCCCACGGTCAAGGATCGGCCCGTACCGTCGAGCGTACTCGTCGCCAAGCCGCCGGAACCGGACGCGACGGCGGTCCTGGCGCCGTGGAGTGTTGCCATCCTAGGCCTCAGCCTGGCTCGAACGATCGATTTGCTCTGCGCCTGCGCCGACCGGGAGACGCTGGCCTCCGGCGTCCTCGTCGGCTCCACCCTCGCTTACTGGGTTTGGGCTTTACGCTTCGCCGGCGCTTTGGTTGCCCGCGAACAGTTCGTCCCCGACCTGCGGCCAGCGGGCCATGCGTGGCAAGCCCGCTGGCGGCCGGTGTTGGCGGGCAGCGACGCGCAACGACGCCGTCAGTTAGCACGGGCCATGCCGCCTGCTTGCCGCGCTCTCAGCAGCAACGCCGCGGCCGCGCCGGAGCAATCCGCCGCCGTCTTCCTCGACACCTTTTTGGAGACGATGGTCGATGTGCTCGTCCGCTCGTCTGGAACCGGCGCCGCCTCGATCGCCCTGCCTGCCCCGCGTGGGCGCAAGGCAGCGCCCGCTTTCGCCAGCATGCATGACCAATGGCTGCATGCTTTGCGCGGCGGCGACGGCAGCCTGACGGGCCCAGCCGCCGACCTGAGCCAACTGGCCGAGCAGATCCGCTCCTGGCAGCGGCCCATCACCGTCGCCGTCGGGGCGCCGTTCCGCCTCTGCTTCCGCCTGGAAGAGCCGCCCGAAGAGGGCGACGGCCCCGAGCGGGCCTCGTCCCACGGCGACTGGCAGGTGCGCTATCTGCTGCAAGCGACGGACGACCCCAGCCTGCTCCTTCCGGTCGGCGACGCCTGGGTGCCGAAAGGCCGCTACGCCGCCATCTTCCAGGCACGCGGTTTCGACGCCCGCGAATACCTTCTCACCGCCTTGGGGCAGGCCGCCAGTCTGTCCCCGCCGGTCGAGTCCAGCCTCAAGACCGCTGCCCCGGCTGGGTTTGCCGTGGACGCACACGGCGCCCATGTTTTCCTGACGGAGACGGCCTGGTTGCTGGAGCAGGCCGGCTTTGGCGTGCTGCTGCCGGCGTGGTGGACGCGCAAAGGGACCAAGCAGCGCTTGAGCGTGCGGGCGCACGTCAAGGCTCCGAAGATGCAAGGCGGCAGCGGGCTGTCGTTGGAAGAGATCGTCCGGTTCGATTGGAAAATGGCGCTGGGCGATCAAGAGCTGTCGCGGCGGGAACTGGAAGCGCTGGCCCGCCTCAAGTCGCCGTTGGTCAAAGTGCGGGGCCAATGGGTGCAAGTAAACGCCGAAGAGATCCAGGCGGCCCTCGATTTCTGGAAGCGCCAGACCTCCGGGAAGGGAAGCGTCCGCGAGGTCGTACAGATGGCCCTTGGCGCCCGTCCGGGGGTGGCGGCTTGCCCATCAGCGGGGTCACGGCCGAAGGATGGGTCGCGGACCTACTGGGGCAGCTGGAGGGGCGGTCTTCCTTCGCCGAGCTGGCGACACCGCACGGTTTCCGCGGCACGTTGCGGCCCTACCAGGTGCGCGGTTACTCATGGTTGGCGTTCTTGCGGCGCTGGGGTCTGGGAGCGTGTCTGGCCGACGACATGGGGCTGGGCAAGACGGTCCAAACGCTGGCGCTGATTCAGCGCGAGCGCGACGCGGGCGAGAAGCGGCCGGTGCTGCTCATCTGCCCCACGTCGGTCGTCGGCAACTGGAAGAAGGAGGCCGAGCGCTTCACGCCCGAACTGCCCGTGCTGATCCACCACGGCGGACAGCGGACGCGCGGAGATGCCTTCCGCAAGAAGGTGCGCCCTTCTGCTGTGGTGCTGTCCAGCTACGCGCTGCTGCACCGCGACCGCGAGGTACTCGACCAGGTGGATTGGGCGGGCGTAGTCCTCGATGAGGCGCAGAACATCAAGAACCCCGAGACCAAGCAAGCTCAGGCGGCGCGAGCGCTGAAGGCCGGCTATCGCATCGCACTGACGGGAACGCCGGTCGAGAACCACGTCGGCGACCTGTGGTCGATCCTGGAGTTCCTCAACCCCGGATTCCTGGGTTCGCAAGCCGAGTTCCGTCGCCGCTTCTTCGTGCCGATCCAGGCGCAGCACGATGCCGAGGCCGCCGGCCAGCTGAAACGATTGACCGGACCATTCATCCTGCGCCGTCTCAAGACCGACAAACAAGTTATTGCCGACCTGCCCGACAAATGGGAGATGAAGGTCTTCTGTAACCTTACCAAGGAGCAGGCCTCGCTCTATGCCGCCGTGGTCGAGCAGGCCAACAACGCCATCGAGGATGCCGAGGGCATTCAGCGCAAGGGTCTGATCCTGGGTACGCTGTCGAAGCTGAAGCAGGTGTGCAACCACCCGGCGCAGTTCCTGGGCGACAACTCCTCGCTGCCCGCCCGTTCCGGCAAGCTGGCGCGTCTGTCGGAGATGCTCGACGAGGTGCGGCAAGCGGGCGAGCGGGCGCTGGTCTTCACGCAGTTCAAGGAGATGGGCGACCTTCTGCAACGGTATTTGCAGGAGGAGTTCGGCCGCGAAGTGCTGTTCTTGCACGGCGGCGTGCCTCCGAAGCAACGTGACCGTCTGGTGGAACGCTTCCAAAACGACCCGTCCGGGCCGCGCATCTTCCTGCTGTCGCTCAAGGCGGGAGGCACGGGACTCAATCTGACGGCGGCCTGTCACGTCTTCCACTTCGACCGCTGGTGGAACCCTGCCGTCGAGAACCAGGCGACCGATCGCGCCTTCCGCATCGGCCAAACCAAGAAGGTGCAGGTGCATAAGTTCCTGTGCGTTGGTACGCTGGAGGAGAAGATCGACGAGATGATCGAGCGTAAGCAGGAGGTGGCCCAGCGCGTCGTCGGCGCCGGCGAGGGCTGGCTGACGGAGTTGTCCAACGCGCAGTTGAAAGATCTGTTCGCCCTGAGGCAAGATGCGATTGGAGAATAGCCATGCCCTCTCGCTATCAGTATTGGGATTCCTACCCTCGCTTCCCGCGTTCTCGGCCGCGCGCGGCCAAGGGCGGCATCAAATCGCAGTCGAAGCGTGGCAGCTTCGGGCAGAGTTGGTGGGCCAAGCGTTGGATCGGCGTGCTGGAGAGCTTCGACATCGGTGCTCGTTTGGGCCGCGGCCGGTCTTATGCCCGCAATGGGCAGGTATTGTCGATCGACATCGCGGAGGGTGAGGTCAAGGCCAAAGTGCAGGGATCGCGTCCCCAGCCTTACGCGGTGACCATCGAGGTCAAGGTGCTGGCCCGCAAGCAATGGGACCAGGTGGTGGAGGCGTTGTCGGCTCAGGCGTTGTTCGTGGCCAAGTTGCTGGCCGGCGAGATGCCGCAGGACATCGAAGAGGTGTTCGAGAAGAGGAAGCTCTCGCTTTTCCCCCAGCAGCAAGCCGATCTGAAGACCGATTGTTCGTGCCCGGACTGGTCGAACCCGTGCAAGCACGTGGCGGCGGTGTACTACCTGTTGGGAGAAGAATTCGACCGCGACCCGTTTCTGCTGTTCCAGCTGCGCGGTCTGAGGCGTGAGGAACTACTGCAACGGTTGAGCCGGCTGACTCCTGCCTCGGAGGCGGCACCGGCGGCCGTCGAAGTGACGGCCGTGGAGCGAGCGGCGGACCCGGCAACACCGCTGCCGTCGGACCCGGCGGGATTCTGGTGCGTGGGTGATTGCTTGCCGGAGGATGGGTTCGGCGAGGTGCAGACCCCGCCCGTGTCGGCGGCGTGGCTTCGGCGGTTGGGGAGTTTCCCGTTCTGGCGTGGGGAGGTGTCTCTGCGCGACACCTTGGAGCCGATCTACGCAAAGGCGGCGCAGCAAGGGCTGGTTACGTTCCTGGGAGGGAGTCGAGGGCAGAAATGATCGTAAGAACCGCCTGACGACAATCGGCAGGTGTCCCAAGCGATTTGATTTGTTGCGCGGTCCCGTTCGAGGTCCTTCGCACCGAGCGCAGGGTCGGCGGGATCCGTCAGGAACCGCGCACGACAGGTTACCAGGCTCTAACAAAATGTGGCAACACGTTTTCAACGTGTTGGATTGTACGGCACGTTACAAACGTGCCGCCACATTCGGTTCGTGCCTCTACGTAGTCTTTTCCACCTTGCCGATCGCTGTGAAGGCAATCCTCCGGTCCTCGATGAGCCAATCGACTTCTCCGGGTCCCAGGAAAACCTCAATTCTTTGTCACACCGTTCGGCACCAATCCTTCCTCCTCGCGGCCTTGCTGCCAGGGATTCCACGACCAGGCATCCGCGTGGACCCGGGCGAAATGCTCGTACATTCCCAACTGCATCCCAACCTGGAGTAGGCTGCGCGGCGAGTGCCGGAGGGCCGACCACAACGTTCGCCAGAAGAACCGCCGCGCCTGCGGCCCCTGCCGCCAGTTGTGCCGCGCCAGCTGGAAAAAGCTGGCGAGGAACTCCCAGTCGATCGGCCCGGAACGCGAGCCAACGTCCGCGAACCGCTGGAGATTGCCGAGCAAACGCTCCTGGAACGCCTCGGGGGAGTAGAGCTTCTGGTAGAGCTTTCGCTGTCCCAACTGTAACTTCTCCATCGTCAGGCGCAGCGGTCGGAAGTTGGTCCGACCGTCCGTCCCTTCCCAGTGGACGTGGTCGTCATGGTCCAGGTCGAGCGGCAAGGTCGGGCCTCCGGTTGGCATGAGGCCCGGGCGGTTTCGCACGGTCCCTATCACTCCAGACGATATTTCTCGATCAGCCGATAGAGCGAGCGCCGACTGATGCCGAGAATGCGCGCGGCGTGGACTTTGTTGCCCTTCTCCTGTTGCAGAATGGCTTGGATGTGACGGCGTTCGACCTCGCTCAGATGACGCGGATCGCCCGGTTCTTCTGAGGCCGCCGGCGCGGCCGACACGATATTCTCCGGCAAGTCCTCCGGCGTGATGACGTGGTTCTCGGCCAGGATCTCGGCGCGTTCCAGGACGTTGGCCAGCTCGCGCACGTTGCCCGGCCACGAATACGCCCTCAAGGCTTTCATGGCTTCCGGATCAACCCGCGAGCGGAGTGGACCGATCTGCCGGGTTGCGAGGAAATGCTCAACCAGTTCCCGGATGTCCTCGCGCCGCTCGCACAAGGGCGGCAGGAAGATCGACACGACGTTGAGACGGTAGAACAAATCCTCGCGGAAACGGCCGTTCTTGATCTCCTCGGCCAGATCGCGGTTGGTCGCGGCGACGACGCGAACATCGGCGTGTACCTCCTGGGTGCCGCCGACACGCCGATAATGGCCGTCCTCCAGCACACGCAGCAACTTAGCCTGCAAGCCGGCAGCCATCTCGCCGATCTCGTCGATGAACAGCGTGCCGCCCTCGGCGACCTCCACCAGGCCCGGCTTGGCGGCGACCGCTCCGGTGAAAGCGCCTTTCTCGTGGCCGAATAACTCGCTTTCCAGCAGGTTCTCTTGCAGAGCGGCGCAGTTGATCGTCACCAGCGGTCGGGTGCGGCGGGGGCTGTTGGTGTGCAGCGCCTGCGCCACCAACTCTTTGCCGGTGCCCGTGGCGCCGCGCACCAGCACGGTGGCATCCGTGGCGGCCACCTTCTCGATCAGGGCGACGACCTTGCGCATGGCCGGGCTGGAGCCGACCAGGCGATAGCGCGGCGATTCGTAGGAGAGCTGTTGCAACCACTGCTGTTCGCGGCGTTGCAGCTGGACCTTCTCGAAGGCTTTCTGGACGTGGATTTCCAGATCGGCGCTGCGGAACGGTTTGGTCAGGTAGTCGTAGGCGCCGCGGCGCATCGCCTCGACGGCAGTCTCGATGCTGCTGTGGGCGGTCAGCATGAGCGCTTCGAGTTCGGGCTGGAGTTCCTTGAGTTGGGCCAGCACGTCGATGCCGCTGATGCCCGGCAGGTGCAAATCGAGCAGGGCCACGTCGAAGTGGGCGCGTGCCGCCTTGGACAAGGCATCCTCGCCGCTGACGGCGGCGGTGACTTCATGGCCTTGTTTGCGAAACAAGCGCGCCAGATCCTGCCGCATGTCGTCGTCGTCATCGACGATGAGCAGCTTGATGGGATGAGGGGTGCCGGCCATAGAGTTCTCTCAGGGCGGGATGCGCAAGGAGCAGGCTGCTCGCTGGTGAGTAGCTTTCTCTCAAGCATATAAGGCGTACTCTCCAGAAAGCAATGGTCGATCCTTTGCTGGCGGACTTCCGGCCCGTCAGACATTGTCACAACTTCGCCAGAGGAAATGGCAAACGCGATGCCAGCCCCAAAAAGCGCTCCTTCCTCCGAAAAAAACGCTGAGAAGGGCTGCAAACCACCTTCGCGGAGTGTGGAGGAGTATGCGGAGATGTGCGAGTCGGCAAACGGATTGTGGCACCGTCCCGGATCGTTCACGACTTCTGCAAGGCTTTCGCCGTCGTCAGCGCCAACTGGGCCACTTCGACCAATTTGAGGTTCTTGGCACTGGCCGTCTTCTGAAGACGGCGAAAAGCGTCCGGCTCACTCAAGCTCAATTCCTTCATCAGCACGCCCTTAGCACGCTCGATGATCTTGCGGTTCTCCAGCGCCTGGCGCACATTCGATGACTCACGGCGCAGGGCCTCGAATTGCTCGAAACGGTGCATGGCCAGACGGATGGCCGGCTCCAGATCGGTCTGCTTGATCGGCTTGACCAGATAGGCCATAATGGGGTCCACTTCCGCCCGCTCGATCAGTTTGGCATCGCTGTAAGCGGAAACCAGGATGACGGGGATCAGTACTTGCTCATAGATCTTCAGGGCGGCCTCGATGCCATCCATACCGGGCATCTTGATGTCGGTGATGACCAGATTGGGCCGATAGAAGCGGCAGAAATCGACCAACTGCTCGCCGTTCTCGGCCGCGGCGGCTACGGTATGCCCCAACCGCGGCAGGATCTTGTGGAAATAATCGCGCATGTCTCGTTCGTCGTCGGCGACGACGATGCGTAAAGTTGGCGTCATGAGTTCCCTCGTGGCAAAAGAAGTTGAATTTCCACTCCCCGAACCGGAGGTGTTCCAACAGCGATCTGGCCGCCATGCGCTTCGACGATCCGTTGAGCAATCGCCATGCCCAAACCTGTGCCCTTGGTCTTGGTCGTGAAAAACGGCTCAAAGAGGCGCTGCCGCTGCTCCGCATTCAGGCCCGGTCCATTATCGCACACGGCGATCCGCAAGACCGGCTGTCCCTCCAACTGTGCGGCGGAGCAAAACACGGTAATCTCCACGGGATCGGAACACGCCGCCAGGGCGTTCTCCACAATGTTGCGAAACACCTGCTCCAGCCGAAACGCATCGACCAGGCAATGCAGATCGACGCCCTCGCACTCTTCCCGCAGCAAGGCTGTGCGTCCGTGCCGTTGCTCGCTCAGGTTGGCCCAGGCTTGCCGCCAGATGGAGCGCAGCGATTGTCTCTGGCGTTCCAGTTTCAGCGGGGCGGCATAATTGCGAACTTCGCCGTAAAGTTGCTGGAGATGGTTTTGGGCTTTTTGAATGCGGCCGATGAGGTCGAGCGCCTCGGACCGGTCCTCGACTTCCATCGCCAGCATCTCCAGGCAAGCCTGACTGCGGGCCAGGGCGTTACCGCTCTCGTGAGCCAGACCGGCCATCATTTGGCCAATGGCCGCCAACCGCTCGGCTTGCAGCGTCCGTTCCTGCGCCTGCTTGAGGGCCGTGATGTCCTGGCCGACTTTCAGGATCGCCGGGGCGCCCTCGTAATCGGTCAGAAGTTGGGCATTCCAAAGGAACCAGCGGCGTGAACCGTTCCGACAGCGCACCGGGTTCTCGAAGCCTGCGCCGGCGTGCCGGCCAGCACCCGCTGCAAGTGTTCGCGGACCATCGCCTGACAATCGCCACACAAGAAACGCTCGATGTAATTAACGCCCAACACTTCGCCGCCGCGATAGCCCGTCAGTTCCTCGGCGAAGGGGCTGAAGTAAGCGATGGTGTGATCGGCCCGGAGGATGACGATGAGGCACGGAGCGGCCTCGATGAGGGTGCGGAAGGCGGTCTCACTGTGTTCCTTGGCCAGTGTCAAGCGGTGCCGCTCGGCGATTCGCGCCAGGCTGGCGCGGAGGGCGTCGGGGTTGATGGGCTTGAGGATGTAGTCGGCCGCGCCTTGCCGTAGGGCGGCGATGGCTCCTTGCAGGTCCGCGTAGCCGGTGACGATGAGGATCGCGCTATCGGGAGCCAGTTGACGCAGGCGCGGCAGCAGCTCTTCGGCGTTGCTATCGGGGAGGCGGCGATCGAGCAGGATGGCGGAGATGCGCGACCAATCTTTCCGCCTCAAGACTTCGGCCGCCGTGCCGGCGGTTTCGACGCGGTAGTGATCCAGTTCGAGGATGTCGCGCAGATTGCTCCGCGTATCGGCGTCGTCATCGACCACTAGCACGAGGAAATCCGGGTCCGTCTTCATGCACCCTCTCCTCCGCGCGCGGCGGCGCGTCGGGGCCGGCGCCGCGGGAATCGTTGCTGGTCAACTGTTGCAGCGTGGACAGCAGGCGCGGCACGTCAAACGGTTTATAGCACACCGCGTCCGCTCCTTCGGTCAGCACGCGCTGCACGAGGGGGTCCAGTTCCACACGATGGCCGGTGATGACCACGGTGCGGGCTTGCGGATTGGTCCGGCGCACCTGCTGGAACACTTGGCCGCCATCGCCGGGCGGCAGCTTCATGTCGATTAGCACGATGGCGAAGGCGGACTCCCGCAGCTGACGCGCCGCCTCTTGCTCGTCATGGGCGATGGCCACACGGTAGCCGCATTCGCGCAACAGATCCGACAGGTTGGCGCACAGGTCGGGATCGTCATCGACCACCAACACGAGCGGCTGGCCCAGCGCCTCGTCCACCAGCGGCAGCAGTCGCTCCATCTCCACCGGCTTGGCCAGCACCTGCCACGCCCCGGCAGCCAGCGCCTCCTCGGCCGTGGCCTTGCTGGCGTAGGCTGTCACCACGATGGCCACCGTCGAGGAACGGAGCTTGCGCAGCTCGCGGTAGAGTGTCAGCCCGTCCATGCCGGGCATCTTCAGGTCCAAGAGGGCGATGTCGTAAGGCTTCTTGCGGACCAGTTCCAGGGCGGCGGAACCGTCCAGGGCGGTATCGACCTGATAACCCAGATCCGTGAGTATGTCCGACAGATTGCGGCAGGTGTCGGCCTCATCATCGACGACGAGGATGGCGGCGGGGGGAGTCATGGTCGGACCTCCACTCCCTCACGGTCGCGGCCCTGTTGTGCGTGCGCTTGCAGGAACACGGTGAACGTGCTACCCCGACCGGGCGCGCTGACCGCCCGCAAGCTGCCGCCATTCTTCTCCAGGATGGCCCGCGCGATGGGTAATCCCAACCCCAGGCCGCGCGCCTTGGTCGAATACAACGGTTCCATCACGCGGTTGAGCTGCTCGGCGGAGATACCGACGCCGGTATCCGCGACGGCCACCTCCACGCCGCCGCCGGACGCCCGTGCCGTAATGGAGAGCTGGCCTCCTTCGGGCATGGCCTCGCCGGCATTGCGGACGAGGTTGGCGAAAACGATGCGAACCTGATCGAGGTCGGCCAGGGCTGGCGGCAGCGCGGATGGGCAGTCAATTGTCAGCTGGATGTTATCGGTCAACGGGTTGGTGTCAAGAACCTCGCGGACGCATTGCTCGACGGCGAACGGAATGCGGTTGGGCACCGGCAGCTTGGCGAAATTCGACAGCGCCGTGATGACGCCATCGGCAAGTACGACGTGCTTCTCGATGCGTTGCAGGTGCTCGGCTTTTTTCTCCGGGGAGGGATTGTGCGCGTTGAGCAGATAATAGACGGAGGTTTTGACGACGTTGAGCGGGTTACGCAACTCGTGCGCGACGCCGCCGGCTACCTGGCCGATGGCCGCCAGCCGTTCGCTGCGTTGCAGGCGGGCGGCGTACTCGGCCTGGTAGGCGTCCTCGATGATGGCCAAGTCCAGATCGAGCAGCTTGTTGAGCGAGCAGACCGTGTCCTGCAAGTCTGTTTGACTGCCCGGCCAGTTATCGAACAAGGCACGCATCAATCCCAACCGTAGCCGGGACAGTGCGACGTTGGTGTAAACCTGTTCGAGTCCGATCTCGACGTGCCGCCAGCCGACCTGCCAGCGGCGGGCGACGTGATCGCGGTCGTAGCGGCCGCCAAGCAGTTCACGCAGCCACTGGATCAACGTGCCTTTGAGTCGCTCGATCTGTTGCTGCCCTCCCGTGATGACCTTGCGGGCATTGGGATGGCGACTAATTTCGTCGTAGAAATCATCGATCAGGGCCGTGAGATGAGGCGCGAGCAATTCGGCCGTCGCCGCCACGCGCCGCGCGCACTCATCCGTCCAGCCCACCCATGCCTGCAATTCCTGATAACGGCGATACACTTCGTCGATATTCACAAGGGGCCGCCCTTTTCGCTTTCATGCCCGCATCGGGCTGACCTTTTCCGGGTCCACGTTGAGCCGGTGGCTGGCTTGCTCGACAATGCCGGGATCGCTGAGGGCACTGTGGGTCACACATCAATTATCGCAGGAATCTCCCGCCGTGCTACACTCCCCTTGCGGATCGGTCGCGCAGCCGCATTGCTGCTGCTCCTGCCGCTGGGCGTAGTCGTCGTTGCAGGCGTTGCTGGGGTCGGGCTTTTCAAGCAGGATGGTGAGCAGGACCGCGGAATCCTCGACGCCCTGGAGGGAATGAGGTTGGCCACCGGACAAGTAGAGCATCTGGCCGGCCTTGAGGTCGTGAGGGATGCCATCGACGCCGAAGATGATGTGGCCTTCCAGGCACTGAACGGTGATCTCGCCCGGAACGTGGTGCTTGGAGTGTCGTTCGCCTGCCGGGACAACCATGCGGATGACTTCCAGGGTCTTGGTCTTGATTAGCACGGTGGTCCGCGATGGGGTGAGCTTGGTGCCCCACGGATGGATGTCGATCACCTCGGCGGGATCGGCGTGTGCAATGGCCATGAGAAACCTCCTGAAAACAGCGCTCAAAGATTGGTTTCCGGCATCGGCTGGATTGCCGTCCATGCCGATGCCACTGCATCTCCTAGGAGCAAGGACGATGCCATGGGGCCGGCCCGATCGTTACCGGGCGAAAAATGCAGCCTCCGTGCGTCCGTGGAGGTCCACGGAAGCATGGGGAGCGGGTTGAGGTGAGCGGAATCGGGCACCTGCTGTGCCGATCCGGCAAGGCTTCCGTCGTGGATGCTTCAGCGTCGGCCTTGGCTTATTGCGAAGCTGGTCCTTCGGCAGACTCCGCTTGGAGTGATGGGGTCCGCACCGTCAGCACGGGCAGGGCGCATTCCGCACCACCTGCTCAGCCACGCTGCCCATGAGCAGCCGGCCCAGGCCCGTCCGCCTGAAATCGCCCACGAATTTTCCATCTCCAACAGATAGCGTGTTTCTGCTGGCGGCTAGCGCATACCCGGCGTGTCCGCCCAAAACTGCCGACAAGCATTCCGCATGTGCGGAAAGGAGACAAGGGTGTGCCGTTTTGGTCGAACATCCGCTGTGTTCCCGTGGACGATTTCGGTCCTGCGGGGCCATCCGGCCGCAAGCTGCATTCCGAGTGCTTCAGGTTGAACGGCTGGCACGCTGGTTGCCATAAACGGAGATCGGGCAAGAAGACTCACCCACGAGGATCGGCGACATGATGACCCACGGGCAGGACATCCGCTCCGAAGAAGAGGCGCGGCTGGAAATGCACCTCCAGGCCCAGCTGAGCGGACGAGTTCGCGGCCTCCGCGTCGTGCGCCGAGACAGCGGGTTTGTCCTCCAGGGCGCACTCACACCTACTACGCCAAGCAGCTCGTTCTACATGCGGCCATGCAGGCAACAGTCCTCCCCATCCTGGCCAACGAGATCGAGGTGGGCAACGCGCGTGAAGAGCGGCACATGGGTTGCGAGTAGATGACCCGTATACTCGCCAGGGCCGACCTCCGAGAGTTAGGAGGTACGAAATGTTTGGCAGACGATACGGTCGCGGCTCTGAAGCGAATCACCCAAGAAATGAGTACCCCATGCCAGACACCATGCCAACCGACCTGCAAGTTGCCGAGGGATGCTACATGATCGGCCGGAGGAACCCCGACTCCGTGCTGCAATGCAACACCTACCTGCGCACCTTCCACGGAGGAGGCAGCGACTTCCAGTGGTGCGTGGACCCCGGCTCCATGATGGATTACAGCGTCGTCCGGAGCAACTTACTGAATCGCATCGGCGATTTCGCGGCGTTGAACCTCGTGAGCATGAACCATCAAGACCCGGACGTGACCGGCAATCTACTGAATTTCACGCGGGAAAATCCGCAATTAACCGGCCTGATCGCCGAGGACGCCTGGCGGCTGGTGCGCCACCTCAACGCCATCCCCAAGGAACTCTGGTTCGCCAACAAAGCCGAGAATCGCTCCATTCGCTTGCCGGGAGGGCAGCGGTTGCAGATGGTGCCCACACCCTTCTGCCATTTTCGCGGCGCCGTGGCCTTCTACGATCCGGAGAGCCAAATCCTATTCAGCGGCGACTTGTTCGGCGGGTTGAACTCACCGGGCCGGACTCACCTGTACGCACAGGAGGACGATTGGGCGGGGATCGCTCAATTCCATCAGATTTATATGCCCACCCGCGAGGTCGTGTCCCGCGCCCTGCGACTGATTCGTTCTCTCGATCCTCCTGTCAAGATCATTGCACCGCAGCATGGCTTCGTCCTGACCGGCGATACCATGCACGAGGTCATGGATCGACTGGAAAAGCTCCCGATGGGGATCGAATTACTCCCGGACGAACGGAATGAGGGCCATCACAAGAAGTATGCGGAGGTCTTTCACGAGGTGATCGAAGAGATTTCCCGTCTTTTGGGTGCGTCCGAGGTCCGGTCCCTGCTCCGGCACCTGCCGCGCGATCACGAGTTGGCCGACTACATCCGAATCACCGGCGACGAAGTCTGCCTGGAGCGAAACGGCGTTCGAGCCTTGCCCCTGCTGGTGGACGTGGCGACCCTGGGGCGCCTGCCTGTCTTCCGCGCGATGCTCAAGGACCGCGTGCTTCGCGGCTGCCTGGAACGGGGCGTCCCATTACCTCAGATGGGCGTCGGCGTGGAAGAAACAGGAGCGGAGCCGTCGGGCTACTGGCTTGGGTAAAAGGGGATCCGTCTGAATCAAAGGAGGATCAGGGCCATGACTCACCTGAAGCTGAATGGCGTCCATTTGTGCTGCGGGGGTTGCGTTGATGCCGTCGCCACTGCGTTGGAAAGCGTACCCAGTGCCACATTCCAGTGCGACATGGAGAAAGGAACCGTGACCCTCACCGCCAAGGATGATGCATCTGCCCAGAAGGCCCTCGATGCCATCGCGGCTGCCGGCCTGCACGGCGAAACCGGCGACGAACGACTGAAAATGAAGGCCGAGCATAATATTCCTCCCGGCAAGGTCCGGAGATTGAGAGTCTCGGGCATCCACAACTGCTGCCAGCCGTGCTGTGAGGCCATCCAAGGCGCCATCGCTGCCCGGCAACCGGCAAATCGGCCGGTCGCTCCATTTCCTGGTCGCGTGCGCCTTCGTTCTATTCGTCATCGGTCACGTGACGATGGTGGCGATCACGGGGTTCGTTCGCAACATGAATCACATCGTCGTAGGCCGCGACGATGCCAGCTTGACCGGCGTGTATCTGGGCCTGCTGGGACTGGGCGTGATCGTGGTGGTCAACGTACTCGCCAATTGGTTGGCGTGGCGGCACCCGCGAGCTGTGCAACACGTCGCCAAGGCGGTCGTCACTCCGGTCATGGCCTTCCTGCTCGACCGCCCCGCTCCACGGGCCGAGTTCCACCGCGAAGACATCTCCCCGTTTTTCTGGGCCAACGGCAAGGTGCCCACCTGCGAGGAGTGGAAGACGCTGGTCGCCAATGGCTTCAAGGATTACCGACTGAAGGTATACGGTTTGGTGGAAAAGCCGGTCGAGCTTTCGCTGGATGACCTGCGGGCGCTGCCGAAGAAGACACGGATCACCCTGCATCATTGCATTCAGGGCTGGTCGGGCATCGCCGAATGGGGCGGCGTGACGCTGGAAGAGTTGATGAAACGGGTGCGGCCAATGTCGGAGGCGCGGGCCGTTGTTTTCTATTCGTTCGGCGAGGGGGGCGAGGGAGGAGAGTTTTACGACAATCTCTCCATCGAAAACGCTCTGCATCCGCAAACGCTGCTGGCCTACGAGATGAATTACGAGCCGCTGGGTGAACTGCACGGCGTGCCGCTGCGTCTGCGGGTTGAGAACCAACTGGGCTTCAAGATGGTCAAGTGGATTCGGGCCATCGAGTTCGTCCGGAGCATCCGATCCGTCGGCGAGGGCGAGGGCGGCTACAACGAGGACCACGAATACTTCGGCGAGTTGGCCAACATTTGAGAGATTCGCCACAAGGGAAGAACGAAAGAAGGATACCATGCCAGATCACACTTACCTGATCGTGGGCGGCGGCATGACGGCGGACGCCGCCGTTCACGGCATCCGCGAAGTGGACTCGACCGGCTCCATCGGGCTGATCGGCTCCGAATCCCATCCGCCGTACAACCGTCCGCCCTTGTCCAAGGGACTCTGGAAGGGCAAGCCGCTGGAGAGCATCTGGCGCGAAACCGCCCGCCCTCCGGCACAGCTCCACCTGGGACGGACGGCCCGTACCCTGGACGCACGCACTCGGCGCGTCACCGACGACCAGGGGACGACCTACACCTATGGCAAGCTACTCTTGGCCACCGGCGGCACGCCGCGCCGGCTGCCCTTCGGCGGCGACGACATCATCTACTTTCGCACGCTCGACGATTACCAGCGCTTGCGGGCGCTGACGGACAAGGGCCAGCATTTCGCGGTCATCGGCGGCGGCTTCATCGGCTCCGAGGTAGCCGCCGCCTTGGCGATGAACGGCAAGAAAGTCACCCTGCTCTTCCCCGAAGCGGGGATCGGCGCCCGCGTCTTCCCCGCCGAGTTATCGCACTTCCTCAACGACTACTATCGGCAAAAGAGCGTCGAGGTGTGCGCGGGCGAGCAAGTCGTGGGCATGGACAAGCGCGGCAGTCAATGCGTGCTCCGCACACGCAATTCCCAAAGCGGGGGCGAGGGCGAGATTGCGGCCGATGGCGTGGTGGCGGGCATCGGCATTGCGCCGAACGTCGGCCTGGCTCAGCAAGCCGGCCTGCAAGTGGATAACGGCATCATCGTGGATGCGACCCTGCGCACGAGCGACCCGAATATCTATGCCGCCGGAGACGGGGCCGCGTTTCACAATCCCGCCTTGGGCCGCCGTCTGCGCGTCGAGCACGAGGACAACGCTCTGACGATGGGCGGCTTGGCCGGCCAGTCGATGGCAGGCCGGTCGGTGTCCTACGATCATCTCCCCTCGTTTTACTCCGATTTATTCGACCTGGGTTACGAGGCGGTGGGCGAAGTGGATGCTCGCCTGGAGACGGTGGCCGATTGGAAGGAGCCGCATCGAGAGGGCGTGGTCTACTATCTGCGGGATGGCCGGGTGCGCGGCGTGTTGCTGTGGAACGTCTGGGAGCAGGTGGACGCCGCCCGGAAGCTGATCGCCGAGCCGGGACCGTTCCGCCCAGCCGACCTCAAGGGCCGCTTGCCGGCCTGATTCTTGTCGCCTTCGCCGCGGAACGGGAGTCGCTGGCATGAGCCGCAATACCTTCTGCTTGGAGCCGGTGCCGCCTTTCCGTCTGGACCTGACGGTCTGGACGCTGCGTCGCCGCCCCGACAACGCGGTGGATCGCCGGGATGGCCGGACGTACCGGCGAGTCCTGGTACTCGCCGGCATCCGAGTGGAAGTCGCGGTCACGCAAATCAAACCGCCCGAAGAGCCGCAGCTCCCAGTGACGGTGGAGGGCGCGTCCCTCACCGGCACCGTGAGGGCGGCGGTGACTTCGGCCCTGGAACGCTTGCTTGGCCTGCACATCGACCTGGCGGCGTTTCACCGCAGTGTCGCCCTGACCCTCGCTCGCTGGAAAGACTACGGCGGGCTGATTTACTTTCATCTGTTGCTCGATCGTCTGGCCGAAGCCGGCCACCGGGAAGGAGGTTTGCGATGTTTCATCTGAAGCGTGTGTACGAAGAACCGTCCGCGAAGGACGGCTACCGCATTTTGGTGGAGCGGCTTTGGCCGCGAGGTCTCAGCAAGGAGCGAGCCGCCGTGGACCTGTGGCTCAAGGATGTGGCGCCGAGTCCAGAGCTGCGCAAATGGTTCCATCACGATCCGGCGCGGTGGCAAGAGTTCCAGCGGCGCTATCGGGCGGAACTCAAGGAGAAGAAGGAGACCATCAAACTGCTGAAGCAAAAAGGCAAGGCCGGCGCTGTCACCCTGGTTTATGCCGCGCACGATGAGGAACACAATGGGGCGCTGGTGCTGAAACAACTCCTGGAGCGGCGGAAGAAAGAAGCGCACAAGGGAGCAGCCGGTCGAACGGATTCCTGCTCGATGTGAGCAACGATTCCCTTTGCAGAGGGTGTCCCATGAGAGACGGCGAAGAGGTCACCACGGCCACGATTGAGGATCAGCACGATGAGCTGCCCGGCACCGGGTCCGCGCCAGACAGCGTTGATGAAGCCAGCGACGAAAGTTTCCCCGCGAGCGACCCTCCCTCGAAAACGCCCATCACGAGGATCGGCTGCCCCTGTCACGCCCAGGGATGAGGACAGCGATAGCATGGTCGGGATTTCGATTCGCCAGGCACGCCACGGGAAGAAGACTGACTACGGAGACGCGCGGGAGGTAGAGGATGCTCAATCAAACGGTCCAGCGGATACTCACGGTCAACACCGGCTCTTCCAGTCTCAAGCTCGCCGTGTACGAGCTGGAGTTGGCAGAAACGCGGATTCTCTCCGGCATCGTCGAGCGGATCGGCGCCCTTGGGGACGTATGCACCTAACGGACGCTCACGGCGCGACCCTGTTCGACCGTGCGAGCGACTTTCCCGATCACGGCGCCGCTCTGTGGGCGGTCCTGGAATGGCTGCGGCGGCATCGTCCGGAACTGAGGTTCGACGCGGTGGGGCATCGGCTGGTGCATGGGCACATCCAGCACCGCGAGCCTCAGCGGATCACTCCGCAACTGATCGCCATCCTCCAGGGGATGATCCCGCTGGCGCCCGATCATCTGCCCCAGACCATCGCGGCCATGCAAGTCGCGGTCCAAGTCTACCCGGACCTCCCGCAAGTGGCTTGCTCCGATAGCGCGTTTCACCGGCACATGCCCCGAATCGCGCAGATTTATCCCCTGCCGCGGCACTTCGCGGACGAGGGGCTGATCCGTTACGGGTTTCATGGACTGTCCTACGAATCCATCATGCAAGAACTCCGCGCTACCTCTCCCCAGGAGGCCGACGGCCGCATCCTCATCGCGCATCTCGGCAATGGCGCGAGCATGGCGGCGGTTCGCGGCGGTATCGGCATCGAGACGACGATGGGGTTTACGCCCGCGGGCGGTCTTATGATGGGCAGTCGGTCGGGCGATCTCAGTCCCGGCGTCCTGCTGTACCTGTTTGCCGAACGGGGCATGACGCCGGACAGGCTGAACGTGCTGGTCAATCGGCAGGCCGGGCTTCTCGGCGTCTCGGCGACTAGCGCCGACATGCGCGATCTGCTCGAAAGGGAAGCCACGGACAGCCGTGCCGCCGAGGCCGTCGCCCTGTTCTGCTACCTGGCCAAGAAGCACCTCGGCGCTCTGGCCGCCACTCTGGGCGGCCTGGACACCTTGATCTTCACGGGCGGGATCGGCGAACACGCCGCAGCCGTCCGCCTACGGATCTGCGAGGGTCTGGAGTTTCTCGGTATACGGATTGATCCTTCGAGCAATGAAACGCACGCTCCGGTCATTTCGCGGGAAGGCAGTTCGGCAACCGTGCGCGTTATGAAGACCGATGAAGACCTAATGATTGCTCGACACACCAGGGAGCTGATATCCGAGCCGCGACCGTAAGGGAGCGGTTGGTCGGACCAAAGGAGTACATCATGGCCAACCTCGATGAGGATCGTCTGAAGAATATGCACCGCTATTGGCAGGCGGCCAACTACCTGACGATTGGCCAGATCTACTTACAGGACAATCCCCTGCTGCGCGAGCCGCTTCGGCCAGAACATATCAAGCCGCGCTTGCTGGGACACTGGGGGACTTCGCCCGGCCTCAGTTTCATCTACGTGCATCTGAACCGTTTGATCCAGGACACCGGGGCCAACGCCATCTACCTGACCGGGCCGGGCCACGGCGGACCCGCCATTGTTGCCAACGTCTATTTGGAAGGAACCTACTCCGAAATCTACCCGCACGTCTCCCCGGACATCGAGGGGCTTCACCGGCTGTTCCGGCAATTCTCGACGCCCGGTGGTATCCCCAGCCACGCCAGCGTCACGACACCCGGCTCCATCAACGAGGGCGGAGAGCTGGGCTATGTCCTGGTCCACGCCTTCGGCGCTGCTTTCGATAACCCGGATCTCCTGGCGGTCGCCGTCGTCGGCGATGGCGAAGCGGAGACCGGGCCGCTCGAAGGCTCCTGGAAGAGCGTCAAATTCCTCAACCCGGCACGAGATGGCGCCGTGCTGCCCATCCTCCACCTCAACGGCTACAAGATTTCCGGCCCCACCGTATTGGGGCGGAGCAGCGACGAGGACATCCGTAAGCTCCTCGAAGCGCACGGCTACGAGGTCCATTTCGTGGAGGGCGAAGAGCCGATGCCCATGCACCAGGCGTTCGCCGCCACCTTGGATACCTGCTACGCCAAGATCCGAGCCATCCAAACCGAGGCGCGCACCAAGGGATGCTCCAACCCCCCGACCTGGCCGGCCATCGTCCTGCGGACGCCCAAAGGTTGGACGGGGCCAAAAGAAGTCGATGGCTTGCCGGTGGAGGGAACATTCCGGGCGCATCAGGTGCCGCTGGCCAACGTCAAGAACAATCCGCAGCATCTCAAGATGTTGGAGCAGTGGATGCGCAGCTATAAGCCGGAGGAATTGTTCGATCAAGCCGGCCGGCTCGTTTCGGAGTTGGCCGCGCTCGCTCCCAAAGGAGATCGGCGGATGGGTGCCAATCCGCACGCCAACGGCGGCAAGCTCACGGTGGACCTCGACCTGCCCGATTTCCGCGCCTACGCGGTTGCGGTCAAAAAGCCAGCCACCGAGCATCTGGAATCGACCCGCCGGCTGGGGCAGATGATCCGCGACATCTTCCGGCGCACGAGCAAGCAAGCGAACTTCCGGCTCTTTTGCCCCGACGAGACCAACTCGAACCGGCTGGGCGATGTTTTCGAGGTTGAGAATCGCTGCTGGATCGAGCCGGTACTCGGCAGTGACGACCACATGGCCCCGGACGGTCGCGTGATGGAAGTGCTCAGCGAACACCTTTGCCAGGGTTGGCTGGAAGGCTATGTGCTGACCGGGCGCCACGGTTTGTTCGTGACCTACGAAGCGTTTGCGATGGTGGTGGCCTCGATGGTCGTCCAGCACACCAAATGGCTGGAGGAAGCCGCCAACCTCCCCTGGCGTTTACCCATCCCCTCGCTGAACACCCTCTTGACCTCGACGTGCTGGCGTAACGATCACAACGGCTTCAGCCATCAGGGACCGGGCCTGATCGCCACCGTGCTGACCCTGAAAGGCACGGTCGGCCGCATCTATCTGCCGCCGGATGCCAACTGCCTGTTGTCCGTGGCCAACCATTGCTTGCGCAGCCGCAATTACGTCAATCTGATTGTCATCGACAAGCAGCCGCAGCTCCAATGGCTCGACATGGACGCGGCTGTCAAGCACTGTGCCGCCGGCGCGTCCGTCTGGGACTGGGCCAGCAACGATGAGGGAAAAGAGCCGGATGTTGTCTTGGCGGCGGCCGGCGACATCCCGACCCTGGAAGTGGTAGCGGCCGCCTGGCTGCTGCGCAAGCACGCGCCGAGCCTCAAGGTTCGGGTGGTCAACGTCGTGGACCTGATGTGTTTGTATCCCAAGGTGATCCACCCTCACGGTCTGGAAGAGTCGCGGTTTCTGGAGCTGTTTACTGCCGCCAAGCCGGTCGTCTTCGCTTTCCACGGCTATCAACGCGGCATCCACGCCATCATTCATGGGCGGACTCATGCGGAGCGGTTCCACGTGCGTGGCTTTATGGAAGAGGGGACGACGACGACACCTTTCGACATGGTGGTGCGCAATCAGCTCAGCCGCTATCACCTGTGCATGGAGGCGTTGCGGCGTTCGGGCTATCATCAGGCCGGCCCGTTGATGGAGTGGTGCCAGGGGATGCTGGCCAAGCACCAGAGCTACACGCGCCAGCACCTGGAAGACATGCCGGAAGTCCGCGATTGGGTTTGGAGCGACATCTGAACGATTCGTGCCGTCTATTTGCCGTTCGCCCGGCGAGGGCACCGGCATAGCGGGTGACACGGCTTCTGAACAGGAGGCTCGCATGATCGAGTCCGAGCTGTTCTCTCTCTGCGTTCTTGGCGTTTTGGCGGTTAGTCCCGTCTTCAGCGCGGCCGCGCCTGACCAGCGCGACTTGGCTACGGAGGTGAAAGCGGTATTTCAGGCCAAGTGCGCCGAGTGCCACGGCCCGCAAGTGCGCAAGCCCAAAGGAAAATTCGGCTATGTGCTCGATCTGAAAAAGCTGGCGGCCGATCCGGAGAAAGTCGTGCCGTACAAGCCGGAGGAATCGCAACTGTGGCAGCTGGTCCACGATGAGGAGATGCCGGCGGAGGGTGCCAAGGCCGGCCCTTTGACCAAAGAGCAGAAAGACATCATCCACGCCTGGATTGAAGCCGGCGCTCCTTCCACGCCAATCGAGCAGGGCACCCCCTCGCCGGACAAGAAGGCCGCCGAGAGCGCATCCGCCCCAGCCACGAGGAGACATCTCCTCGACTGGCTCGGCAAGTTCCATGTGATGGTGATTCACTTCCCCATCGCCCTGTTACTGGCGGCAGCGGCCGGCGAAGTGTGGTCCGCCTGGCGGCGCATTCGGCAACCCGCCCCCGCCGTCCGCTTTTGCGTCCTGTTAGGGGCGATTAGCGCCATCGTGGCCGCCGTACTCGGTTGGCTCCACGCCGCCAGCGGCTACGGCCTGGATTCGCCTTTGATCCTGGCCTGGCATCGCTGCTTCGGCACGGCGACCGCGGTAGGGTCCGTGATCCTCGCCGTCCTTTCGGAAATCGATAGTCGTCGCGGGACGCGGAGCTGGTGGTTTCGGCTGTTGCTTCTTCTCGTTGCCCTGCTGGTTGCCGTGGCGGGGTACTTCGGCGGCCTCCTCGTCCATGGGGGGGACTATTTCAACTGGTAGTGGAAGTGCGGCGTGTACTCCACTTCGTTATCGCGTTTCTTCTGGGACGGCGGACATCGCCTCGAAGGCAGCGTGCTTTTCCGCAGCGCTCAACAGTTTGTCCAGTTGCGGATACAGGGCATATTCCTCCCTGGCGTTATGCCCGCCCAACTCATCCACCAGAATCTCCTCTTCGCGATCGTTGTCGGCGTCATTCTGTTTGACCTTATCTTTCAACGCCGCCAGCCATTCCCGGATCTCCTCATGTTCCCCTCGCAAGGTATCCGTCAGCCCGCTCTGGCCGGTCTTCTGCTCGAAAAGCGGGAACAGAATGGTCTCCTCCCAGACCAGATGACGTTGCAGGGCCGAGGTGAACCGCATCAAGAAATCCGCCGCCTCGGCAAGGTTTCCAGCTTTCCGCTCCTGAAAACTCTCCAGAAGTTCATCCAGGCGATTATGGTCTTCGGTCAAGAAATCGTTGAGGCTCGGAGTGGTCATGGCGGCTTCTCCTTCGTACTCACGTCGAGAAGGGTTTTCACGAGCCAATGCGGACATGCCCGGCGGCGTGGCCGCAGCAGGTCCGATAGGCTTCCTCCGGCAGTTCTTCCATCTTGCGGAAGGCGACTGTCTTTTCCTCCGCGCTGGCCAGCCGATCAATCGCCGGGTACAGGATATTCTCTTCCTTCTGATTGTGCGCGGAGAGGGCCTGGAGAAGCTCCTCTTCCTCGCGGTCGCTGTTCACGTCTTGCCGGCGGACCTTGTCGTGCAACGCTTCCAGACGCCGGCCAATCTCCCGGTGTTCCGCACGCATGACGACCGTGGGGCCGTGGTCGCGCATGCCGCTCTTATCCTCGAACAGCGGGAACAAGATCGTCTCCTCGGAGATGATGTGCCGCTGGAGGCCGAACTTGAACTCGCGGAAGGCTTGCTTGGCCTTGGCGAAATCGACGCGCTTCAACTGCCGGTAAGTGTCCAGCAGTTGATCCAGCCGGTCGTGATCGTGGGCCAAAGAAACCTGCACGGTTGACTCGCTCATGATGTCATCCTTCTTTCTGGCGGACAGCTCTCGCGTCCGTCGTTGTCTTGTGGATTAAAAAGACCTTTATATGTGAAATAGTTTCCTTCTCGGCTCAACGCAGCTCGCATAGCGGGGGAACGCTGTTGGGCTGGTTGAGCAGCTGGGCGATCGTCACGCGGGCGAAGGCACGCTCCGTGGCTGCGGCCGCCTCATCGAGTTCGCGGTGCAGCGGGCAAAGACTCGTGTGACCCTTCAGTCCCAAGGGACAGCGGCGGATGCGCGCGATTGGCTCGACGGCAGCGACTACATCGAGAATGGATAGATCCTCCGGCGGGCGTACCAAGGTGTAACCGCCGCCCGGTCCTGGCTGCGAGCGCACCAGGCGGGCGCGAACCAGCGCCTGGAGGACCTTGTGGGCATAGCGTCGCGGCACGCGCACGGACTCGGCGATCTCGTCCGCGGAATGAGCTCGCTCCGGAGAGCGCGCGAATAGCACCACGGCTCGAAGAGCATACTCAGCGGTCTTGGGGATCATGCGTCACCTCCATGTTCAATTCTATACCTTGACATGCAGAATTCAAGGGCTAGGATAATTTTAGATATGCAGGTGTAGATTTCGAGCCTGAAGCGGTTTATGAGCAAAGAACTCACCTTGACCTCTCTGCTCCAGGCCGAGGAGCGCTCTCGGACCATATAA
This sequence comes from uncultured Planctomycetota bacterium, assembly GCA_963849325.1. Taxonomy (GTDB): domain Bacteria; phylum Planctomycetota; class Planctomycetia; order Gemmatales; family Gemmataceae; genus JAJPHU01. The sequence goes on from CAWKHF010000004.1 coordinate 26,287, forward strand.
CAACCGGACTCGGTCAATTTTCCCCGTATCAGGAGGTCTTCCGGTGAGTAATGTAGGCCGTCGCGTCATGGTGATTTCCCCGCGTTGGCTGCAGGGTGTGGTCCTGACTTTCGTGATCGGCTTTGGCATCCTGGGCTATTTGGCCCTGCGCGTTTACGAGGACCATGCTCCGGTGCCCGAGCGCGTCGTCTCGGAAGCCGGAGAGGAAGTGTTCACCCGCGAGGACATTCTCCAGGGCCAGGTGGCCTTCCTGACCTACGGATTGATGGAGTACGGCTCGATCTACGGCCACGGCGCCTACCTCGGTCCCGACTTCACCGCCGACTACCTCCATCGCCAGGCTCTCGCCATGAGCGAGCAATACGGCGGCGGGGCCGACGCCGACCAGCGCGTCCGCCAGGAGTTGCAAGCCAACCGCTACGATCCGGCGGCCGGAACGCTGACCTGGACCGACGGGCAGATTCAGGCTTTCGACATCCTCCGCCGGCACTACGAGTCGGAAGTCCTCAATCGGGCGCAAAGCGGCGGCGGCATCGGCCCGCACGCGGTCGCCAGTCCCGACGAATCGCGGCAGATCACGGCCTTCATCGCCTGGACGGCGTGGACCGCCTCGGCCCGCCGTCCCGGTCGTCCCTACTCTTACACGAACAACTGGCCGCCGGAGCCGTTGGTCGGCAACGACCTGACGGAGGAAGCCGTCGTTTGGAGCACGCTCTCCATCATCGCTCTGCTGGGCGGGACCGGCCTGGTGTTGACCTTGTTCGGCCGCTATTACAGCCTCCTCGGTTGGCACGGAACCGAGGAACGCCGTCTCCGCTTTCATCCGCCCGGCGAGGTTGCCCTGACGCCGGCGCAGCGATCCACGGCCTGGTATTTCTTCGTGGTCGCCGCTCTCTTCTTCGTGCAGACGCTCCTGGGCGGAGCGACGGCCCACTACCATGCCGAGACGGGCGGTTTCTTCGGACTGGACTTGGCCCAACTGCTGCCCTACAACCTCACGCGCACCTGGCACCTTCAGTTGGCCCTGTTCTTCGTCACCGCCGCCTACCTGGCGGCGGGCATCTTCCTGGCCCCTCTGATAGCCGGCCGCGAGCCGCGCGGCCAACGATTGCTCTCCTTCCTGCTCCTGGCCGCCCTCGTCGTGGTCGTGGTCGGCAGCTTGGCGGGGGAGGCGGCCAGCTACAAGGGATGGATCGCCCCCTCGGCCAAGCCCACCCTCGGCGCCCAAGGCTGGGAGTACCTCGATCTGGGCCGGCTCTGGCAAATCCTCCTCACGGGCGGGCTGGTCCTCTGGTGCATCATCCTCTATCGCGGTCTGCGCGGACAACTGGCCCGCGAAAGCCGCGGCAACCTGCCTTACCTGTTTTTCTACAGCGCCCTGACCATCCCCCTCTTCTACGCGGTGGGGTTGCTCAGCCGCTCGCACACCAACTTCGCCATCGCCGACTTCTGGCGCTTCTGGGTGGTCCACCTGTGGGTCGAGGACTTCCTGGAGCTGTTTACGACGATTATGGTGGCCTACATCTTCGTGCTGCTGGGCGTGGTATCCGAGAAGACGGCGACGCGCGTCATCTACTTCGACGCCCTGCTGTACTCGGTCGGCGGCGTGGTCGGCACCATGCACCATCTGTATTTCAGCGGCACGCCGGCCGTGCATATGGCGCTGGGGGCGTTCTTCTCGGCCGGCGAGGTGATCCCGCTGACCTTCCTCACGGTGGAGGCGTGGAGCTTTTTGCAACTGGGCGCTCGTCAGGAGACGCACGGCGGCGAGGCTCGCTTCCCGCATCGCTGGGCCGTCCTCTACCTGGCGGCGGTCGGTTTCTGGAACTTCCTGGGCGCCGGCATCTTCGGCTTTCTCATCAACCTGCCAGTCGTCAGTTACTACGAGATCGGCACGCAGTTGACGGCCAACCACGGCCACGCCGCCATGATGGGCGTCTACGGCATGTTGGCCATCGCCCTGCTGGTTTTCTGTCTGCGCTACCTGCTGCGGCCGGAAGACTGGAGCGAGCGACTGGTCGGTTTCTCGTTCTGGGCGTTGAATCTGGGGTTGGCGTGGATGGTGTTCGCCAACCTCTTCCCCATCGGCGTGCTGCAACTGGGCGATGCGGTGGCCCACGGCTACTGGCACGCCCGCTCCCTCGAGTTCTTTAACGAGCATGCCGCGATCGAGTGGCTGCGGCTGCCCGGCGATGTACTGTTTATCGCGGGGGTGCTGCCGCTGGTCTACTTGACGGGCCGGGCGGTCTGGCGGCCATCGCATCCGGCTGCGCCGATGGCCGCACCGGAGGCTTCCACGGCCAGCCCCTTGTTCACCGAGGTCTCGCCCGCCCCGACGACTTCCTGACAGCGATCCTCGGAAGGAGGCGCGGAGTGGACCCTGTTTCCTTACTTCTGAGCCTGCCGGTCGAGCTGGAACTCTGGCTGATCCTGGGTTACGTGGTCGTGGTTCTTGCTGGGGCGCGGTTGGCCGAAGTGCTGGCTCAGGTCCACTTCGAGCGTGCCCGGCGGTACGCCGAGCATGGCTTCGAGTACGACGCCGATGCCGATCATTATCACTGCCCCCAAGGAGAGCGCCTCGCTCTGCATGTGGTGGAGCCGGAGAGCCGGCTGGCCGTTTACCGGCGCCGGCGTCCAGCTGCAACGGCTGTCCCCTCAAGGCGTCTTGCACGCCGCACGACGAGGGAAGACATCTCTACCGCCCTCTCGCCGCCTGGGCCGAAACCGACATCGGACGCTTCCACCGGCGGTTGTCGCTGCTGATGGTGGGGATCGGCGTGATCTTCTCCCTGGGCGGCCTGGCTCGCTGGATCGGGCAGCCGGGCACGGGCCTGTTGTTGCTCGCGCTGGCGGCCAGCTTGGTTTCGGTTGCCCGCGACCTGCGGGCGGCGTGGAACGGCCCAGATGCGGGCAGCAATGGGACGGAATGAGGCATAATAGGGATATGAACGATCCTACAAATAGATCGTCTGGAATGGCCCCGAACAGCGCTCCTTCAGGGGAAGGACCGACAACTCGGCCTCCTCTCCGCCCCGACATGACCGTCCGCCAAGTGGCGGCGGATTACCCCGGCTGCCGCGAGGTGCTGCAACGCCACGGCGAACCCGAGGACCGGCCTACCAAGTTCGGGCACCTGGAGCCGCTCACCCACTTCGCTCGGCGGCAGGGCATCGACCTGGAGCAACTGCTCGCCGAGTTGTCCCATGCCGCGGGCGTAGAGGTGGATCGAGAGAGCGTGCGTGGGCAACTCGTCCACCGTCCTTTCCTCGTCTCGGCCCTGGCCGTCACGCTCTCGCTGGGTGCCGGCTGGGGCGCGCTGCTGCTGTTCGAGATCGGCTGGCACGGCCGCTTTGACGCGGCCCCGGCGGGCCACGTCGTCGCGCACGGAACAGCGCAGCTCTGGGGCTTCGTCGCGCTGTTCGTTGTCGGCATCGCGCTCCGCTTTCTGCCGATGGGCAGCGGGGAACGGCGACCGAGTCTTGCTTTCGCCCGCCTGCTCTTGGCAGCCTTCCTTGCCGGCGTGGTCGGCGGCTTCGTCTGGGCCTTGGCACCCCGACAAGCCGGCTGGTTAGGGCCGCTCAGCGGCGCCGCGTTGGTTGTCGCGGCCATCCTCTTCCTCGGTTTCCTCCTCCGCCAACTTCGCCGCAACGCACTCACAACCTGGGGCCGTCTGATTGCGGCGGCGGGGATCTGGATGCTCGTCTGGGCGGGCGTGACACTCGCGCTACGCGGCCATGCCTCGGCCGAAGGGCCGGGCGCCTACAGCGAGTCGATGCGGCAACTGCTCATGGACCTGGCTATTTTCGGTTTCGCCCTCAACGCCATCTACGGTTTCGGGCAGAGGCTGCTGTCGGGCATCGTGGGCAGCGGCACGCCACGCTCGGGAGCCATCGAGGCGACGTTCTGGTTGCACAACGCGGGCGTCGTTCTGCTGTCGCTGGGACATGCGAGCGGGATGGCCTTTGCCGGATCGCTCGGCGTCGCGCTGCTGGCCGCGGGAGCCTTGAGCTACGCCATCGGAATGCGTGGTTTCGTGCGCGTCCGGCGTTCAACTCCCCGTCCGGAAGTAGGCCAGGCCATGCTCCGGCGCTATGTCCAGATCGCCTTCTTCTGGCTCTTGGCGGGGATGGCGATGCTGCTGCTGGCGGACCTGTTCTGGAGTGCCCGCGGTCTCCTCGTGCCGCACGCCTACCTGGGGGCCGTCCGCCACGCCCTGACGGTCGGCTTCATGACGACGTTGATTCTGGGCGTCGGTCAGCGACTGCTGCCCATCCTGGGCCATACGCTTCTGCCCTGGCCGCGACTCGTACTGCCAACCTTCGTACTCCTCGCCGCCGGCAACCTGCTTCGTGTGCTGACCGAATTGGCGACGCCATACAGCGCGATCGCCTTCACCGTCATGCCGTTCTCCGCTGTGTTGGAGCTGTCCGCCCTCGCTCTGTTCACCGCCAACGTCTTGCGTACCCTGTGGCCAGCGCCTGACCCCGTCCTGCGGACGAGGCGAGTGACGCCTGCAACCTCCGTGGCCGTCCTCTTGGCCGAATACCCCTGGCTTGAAGACCACCTCTTCGCCTGGGGTCTCGCCTACATCGGCCGAGTTCGCTCGGTCCCCCGTGAACTCACCTTGGGAACCCTGGCCGCGAGCGAAGGGAATCGCCCCGAGGAGATTATCGCACGCATCAATGAACTGTTAGCGCAGCATCGACCGGAACCAGCCAAGGCACCCAAGGACTTCCGGCGCGTTCATGATGTTCCTCTCAATCGCAAAGACCCAGGTGCGGAATGATCGCCACGGTTCGATCAAGCACCTCCTCCCGAGTACCCTCGGTGCTGATGCTCCGCAGTGCCGACCTCGTTAACGGACCAGGTTCCTCCCAAGCTTGTGCGGCCCTCCGATAGACAGCCCAGTCCGCATCCGAGGCTATAATGGACCCCGAAAACGGGACCACCAACAAGGACAGCTACGCTACGCACGCAAAGCATTCCGCAAAGCCATCGCACCCTTCCGCGATGGACTCGTCGTCGGCTGCGAGTGCATGCACTGCTGGTACGGACTGGCCGATACCTGCCACGACGAGAGCATCCCTTCGTGCTCGGACAACCTCCGTGGCCGGTTGAGAGTTGCTTTCCCAGCTCCCCCAGAGCTCCCCCAGATCGCCCCTTGAAAGCGGCAACCCAACGGAAGATAATCCCTTCATCCATAGCTAGTCGGCAGCTAGTCGAGTGACCGGGTATCCGGTGCCATCCGTTCACGGCCGGCACTCTTGAAGTCCGTAGCGCGAGGCAGGTCATGATGCCGGACAACGCGTGGGGCACCAACACCGGTGGAGGAAGGCGCTGGACCTGATGCTACCCCTCTGTCTGGCGTGAAGGGGCTAACCGCGCCTGGAGCGTCCGTTAGAACGGAAACGGAGGCCGCACATGGCCGAAAACGATGAGCCCATCAGTTTCAAGAATGTGCTTGCCGAGGAACTGAAATGCCTGCGGCAACGACGGAATGAAGTGCGCAAGATGGAACTGCAACGCGCCGGAAAGAAAGGTGCGGTGAATACCACGGCGCGGGACATCGACGCCGACAAAGCGGAACAAACCGCGGTCGAAATGGATCTGATCGGCTTGGCCCTTTCCGGCGGAGGAATCCGCAGTGCCACCTTCAACCTGGGGATCCTGCAAGGTCTCGCTCATCTAGGGCTGCTCCGGCGTTTTGACTATCTCTCCACGGTTTCCGGAGGCGGTTACATTGGTGCCTGGCTCGCGGCCTGGATCAAACGGGAGGGAAATCCGCTGGAGGTGGAGCAACAGCTCAAACCCAATCGGGAGAAACAGGCGGAGGCTCGTCGCCTGCTGGCCAAGGACATGGTCGTGGAAGAGGAGCCGGAGCCGATTTACCACCTCCGTTCTTTCAGCAATTACCTCTCGCCGCGCATGGGTTGGTTCTCCATCGACACCTGGACCCTGGTGTCGATCTATTTGCGAAACTTTCTGCTGAACCTGGCCGTGCTCGTTCCCATGATGCTGGCGCTGGTTCTGCTCTCGCGTCTGCTCCTGCTGGTGTTTTATTGGCAGCCGCCAGCCTCGATCTCCTGGTTGCCGTCGCTGGGCTGTGTGGTGTTTGCGACCTTCTTGCTTGTGATTGCCTTTGTCAACCTCACGGGGGTGTTGCGGGACCAACTTCAGACTCCGCCGTCGCCCGCGGCGACGGAGTCTTCCGCTGCCTCCCGGAAGATTCCGTATTGGGAAACCCTGTCGCCTCGAAGGCGAGTTGCTTTCCAGCTGCATGTGTGGGTGTTCGTCCCCCTGCTCACCGCGTCCCTCTTCATCTCCTGGCTGTTTCGTGGAAACTTCCTTTCCTTCACTCCGCGGAACTGGGAAGTTCCGGAACGGCCCCTCATCCTCTCGCTCGGTTTCGGCATCGTTTTCGGATTCGTTCTCGGATTCGTCCGATTCGTCGTTCTCTTCTGCCTCTGCTGCAAGCCCAAGATCGAGGACGCTCTGTGGACGGCCTTTTACAGTTTCCTCTCGGGCTTGCTGGGAGGTTTCCTGTTCTCGATTTACTTTATGGCCGGACTGTGGACCCGTTACGAAGCGATGCAGCCGGCGGCCGCGCTGGCGTTCGGACCGCCTGTGTTTCTTGGCGTATTCCTGCTTGGAGTTGTGATGGAAATCGGCCTTCACGGCCGGAAGCTCGAGGAGAACACGCGCGAATGGTGGGGGACGATCGGAGGATATCTCCTGATCTACCTCGTCGGCTGGCTGGCCTTCTTCGCGATCACTCTCTTCAGCGAACCGCTGCTGGAATGGCTCAATCTGACGCAATGGATCAACGATCGCTTGCTCAAGACCGGACTGGCCGCGACCTGGATCACGACGGCGGTGGCGGGTGCCTTGTCGGGGCGCAGTCAACAGACGCGGAACGGACTGGGCAACCGCGGCCTGGAGTGGCTGGGCATCATCGCTCCGCCCGTGTTCGTGGTCGGCCTCCTGGTGGTTGTCTCCCACTTCGCCACCGCCCTTGTCGAGGGCCCCGACCAGGACTACTGGGAACGGGTGAAGTCCACGCAGTTTCACGGGGTGGTGATCTGGCTCGTTGTGGGTGTGGGATTCGCTCTCCTCAGTGGCAAGCACGGCGATGTCAATCTCTTCTCTCAGCACGGCACGTATGCCAACCGCTTGATCCGCTGCTATCTCGGGGCTTCCCGGCGGAAGCTCAGCTGGCGCAAACGCGACGGCGACGACCTGTTGCGGGGCACTCCGGCCACGCTGAAACCTCCCGAGCGGCGCATCCGGGATTGGAGGACGGGACGGGGCGGAGCTCCCACCGGCAACGATGAGAGCCACGAGCGCCAGGCGGACCTGATCACCGGGTTTGATCCCGACGACGACATTCTGCTCAGCGATCTCCAGATTGGAAAGATGCACACGGACCAGAAAACCTACTGGGGGCCTTTCCTGATCGTCAACACCGCCCTGAATCTCGAAACGGGTGATGAGCTGGCCTGGCAAGAGCGCAAGGCCGACTCCTTCGTGCTAACGTCGCTGTCCGGCGGCAGCAAAACAACGGGTTACCGATCGCTACCGTCTTACAACCCCGAGCAGCCCGAGCAGTCGAGTAATCTCACCATCGGTCGCGCCATGGCCATCTCCGGCGCCGCGGCCAGCCCCAACATGGGCTATCACTCCTCGCCGCCCCTGGCGTTCCTGATGACCATCTTCAACGTGCGCCTGGGGTGGTGGATGCAGAACCCACGCCGATCCGGTTGGCGAGCCGGCAGCCCGGCCCGGTGGGACCTGATCCTGCACGAGTTGCTCGGTCAAGCCAACGAGAAGGGGCGCTATATTTACCTTTCCGACGGCGGCCACTTCGAGAACCTCGGCGCCTACGAGCTGATCCGTCGCCGTTGCCGGTTCATCGTCATCTGTGACGCGGACGCGGATCCTCTCTACAACTTCTTCGACCTGGGAAACTTGGTCCGCAAGTGCCGCAATGATTTCGGCATTCGCATCGAGATCAACGTCGCCGCCCTTCGACCCCAGGGAACCGACCGACGCAGCCGCTGGCACTGCGCCATCGGCGCCATTCGCTACGATGATCTCAACAGCAATTTTCTGCCGGGCATCCTCGTTTACCTCAAGTCGTCCCTGACCGGCAATGAACCGTCCGACATCCTGGCTTACGCGGACCAGTTCCCGACTTTCCCGCATCAGAGCACCGCGAACCAGTTCTTTACCGAGTCCCAGTTCGAGAGTTACCGCGGCCTGGGCTTCCACATTATCCAGGAGGTCTTCGGCGAGGTGACCCATCGGCATGACATCAAGTGTGAACGGGAGCCGAGCGAAGACGAGATGACGACGAACCGGCAGATCTTTTCCCGGTTGCGTCGTCGCTGGTTCCCGCCTCCGCCCAACCTGGAACCGAACTTCCTGGAGTCCGTGAAGGGATTTCTGGCCGTACACCAGGCGTTGCGTCGCGAGAAATCCCTCGCGGACCTGACCAGCGATTTGTACCCGGAAATGGAGAACCTGTTACGGGACCAATCCGAGGATGGCGAGGACCGTGAGGAGCAGATGGGCGAGGGCCAGCAAACTCCTCCGCCGGAAACTCCAGAGGCAGCAGCCGCGGCGACCAACCCGTTACACGGGGAGACGCCGGCCGAACCGGCGCAAGGTGTCGAAGGGAAGCACGGTCCAGCGTTGAATGCCGAGGATCCTGGCGGAGCCAATCCCGGATCGGCGAACGGCCGGAAGACGAAGGAAGCGGCGGAAGCCCGGAATCGGCATGGCGCCGAATTGCACGCCGTCAGCCTGATGCTTCAGGTCATGGAGAACGCCTGGCTGGGCTTGAAACTCGGTCAGTATTACGAACACCCCCTCAACCGCGGCTGGATGACCGTGTTCCGCCGCTGGTCGAACACCGAAGCCTTCAGCAAACATTGGCCGGCGCTGCGCGGCCAATATAGTCAGGAGTTCGTCTGGTTCTGCGAGAAGGAGCTGAAACTCCTGATGTGGGACATCCGTGCCCAGCGACTCTCGTCGAAGATGACGCCTCTCCTGGACGACATCCGAAACGATCGGATCATGGATGACAAGCCTTGTCCTCCGAATGATTCCGAGAAGCGCGACCTGGCAAATCTGAGCAAGGAATTCGCCTTCGACTGGTTCCGGGAAGACGAAGAGCGCCGAGGGTTGCCGGACCTCCTGAAAAAAGCGCTTGAGCTGTCGGATCAGCTCAAAAGGGAACCCTACATCTGGATCATTCGCTTGACCAACGCCAGCAAGGAAGGGGAGAAAGTTCTGGGAGAAGGGAACGCCGTGTACGCTTGCGGGGTCATTCTGCTGTTCAAGCCCCTCTTCCCCAAGGAGACAACAGACCCCAAAGAGACAACAGACCCGGGGAACCAATTCGAGTTTTTTGTCTGGATCGATGGTCCGTACCGCAACCAGAGCATCGGCCGTGATCCAGACTGTGTGCAGCAAGCTCTCAAGACGATTCGGTCGGAGTTGAAAACGGAGTTGAACAAGGAGTTCTTCCTGTTCGCTCGCTATCCGGAAGAAGGGAAGGCGGAGGGAAACGAGCCGCTCGAACGGTCGCTGTGGTCAAACTTCTTCCATTACTACGACTTCCATCGCGCCAAATCCGAGGAGTTCGGGCGCAAGCAGGATTTGATCTTCGTCTCGCGGTCGAACTGACCCGCGCGGCCGCTTCTCATCGCAATGAGGGGGAACCATCTCCATGCTACGTCCAGAGGCCCGGCCGCTCGATTGGGCAGTGCTCGACCAGGCCCAACAAAAGGCCACCCACCGAGTCCTGACCTTGCTCCAGGAGGCCGTCGCGGATCTTCTCTTTGGAAAGGCCGCGACACGAAGTCAAGGACCAGCGCGACAGCGCCTTTCCCCTCGACCACGACCGCTCCAGCCGCATCCTCCTTCTTTCCGGAGAAAGAGGCACCGGGAAGACCACCGTGCTGCTGTCCCTCATTCAGCTCACGGAAGAGAAGAGCGGTTCGCTCCCGGAGGACGTGAGCAAAGTGTTGGGCGACCTGAGCCACCGGCTGGTCTGGCTGGCTCCGATCGACATGGAGCCGTTGGCCGAGCCGACCAATCTCCTGGCGGCGATTCTAGCTCGTTTCAGCGAGGCGGCGCGGGGGCGGGGCGGGGAGGAACGCGACGTCGGCGGTCTGCTCGAGTCCCGGTCGGAATCGCGCGATACGCTGCTGCAACTACAGCATCTGGAGACCAACGTCGCCCTGGCTTGGGATGGCAACCTGGCCGCTCGCGGCGGCCAGCTCGATCCGGACAACTTCGCGGTCGAGGTGATGCGGACGGAACGCGCCCGCCTGGCCCTGAATCGAAGCCTCAAACTGGCCCTCGACGATCTGGCTCGGAAGGTGTTCGGCAAGGATGGGCGCGACGGCGTGAGCAATCCGCTGTTCGTGCTGCCGGTGGACGACTTTGACCTCAATCCGCTGCGCTGCCTGGATCTGCTGCGCGTCTTGCGGATGGTCTCCGTGCCGCGTCTGTTCACTCTGGTGCTGGGCGACGTCAAGGTGGCGGAGATGCTCTTCAACCTCAAGCTCTCCGGCGACTTCGCCCGTCTGGCGGGAAGGTCCGGGCGCGAGGACTTGCTGTCACTGTCCGCGGAGGACGTGCGGGGCCTGGCCGGCGAGGTTGCCGCCAACGCCATCCGCAAGCTCCTCCCTCCGGGGCAGATCATTCGGCTGGAACACATGGCCCCGGCCGAGGCCTTGAACTACGCCCCGGCGCCAGACAAACCGACGCTGCACCGCGTGCTGGCCGCCAGTCCCCTTCGCGTCGATTCCCGCTACCAGCTGGCGTATCGCATGGCCAACCTGGCGGAGTTTTTCCAGCTGGACCCACTGGAGACGCGTCTTCCCGAATCAGCGGTGAAGAGAGCGGAACAGCCGGCCCCGGTGGGTCCGGGTGCGGAAATCGCGCGGAGCGTCTACACGGGAAGATGGGTCTTGAGCAACTCGCCGCGTCGCATTGCGGACCTCTGGCACGAGTTGGAACTTCACCTGTCGAAAACGGCTCGCGAGACGCTGGTGAGGGGAAAGCTGCCGCGGGAGTTGGCAGCTTCCTACGATCACCGTGCGCGCGATCGTCGGCGTGTTCGCCAATCACTGCCAGCGCAGCATCGCGGAAGACAGCCGGCTGCCGGATCGCGGGCGGCGAACCTTGCTCCACGCCATTCACAAGAACCGCGATGGCTACTGGGAATTGGATACGCGGGCCTATACGGTGAAATCGAAGACGGGGACGGCGTACGCCTTCGGAATCCCTCGCAGTACGGATTTCGTCGCGCGACCGGCAACCGTGCCGGACAAGAAAGGGAAAGGGAAGAATGCAACCTCCAGGATGCTGGAACCTCCCTATCAGCGCGTCGTCGCCTACCGCACAAACGGCTGGTCCATTCGGGTCCCTCCCGACAAGCCGAAACAAGCTGTCGAACTCGATGACGCCACGGCGGCCGCCCTGATCGCCTTTCACGATCTCATCATTTTGGCGAACCTCGGCACTCAGGGCATGGGAATCTGGGAGGAAATGGTGCGCCGGCGGACCCTGGAGTGGGATTCGCCCTTGACCGAATGGCGCTGCCAGGGCCGACGCGTGCGCATCAAGTGGCCGTCGGCCAGCTGGTCCACCTTCCGGGAGTACGATTTCTTCATCAGTGCCTGGCTTCGGGTGATTAACTGGCTGGATCAGGAGTATCCACCCCTCGTCAAGACGCTCTGTCGCTTTGAGGCGCTCGCCTTCGCCTGGATCGACCTCAATCTGACGGCCCTCGATCCCTGGGCAGCGCCCCCGACGGAGGGCAGCGAAGCACTTGGGAAGACGCCAACGTGGAAGCGTCTTGCCTGGCCGGCCGGCTTCCACGCCCAGGAAACCTCCAGCCGGAAACTAGACCCCAATTGGCCCCAACTCATTCAAAACCTCGGGGATTTCGTTCAGGAGTATTACCCCGTTAACGACACCACCGGCCAGCGCGAACAGAAGTTTCATCCGAGTATGTATCGCGCGTTGGACTGGTTGACGCAGATGGCTGTCTTCCTCATGCCGGAGACACTGGGCACCAGTCTCCGCACGACCCTCGACAAGTATTTCCCCGCCGAACTGGCGGAAGATTCAATTCTGGGACGAGGCCCAAGCGAAGTCGAGGGTCTTCTGGCGCTTTACGACTATTGGAAGAGTTGCGCGGAAGACATTCGCAGCCACCGGGCGCAGAAATTCGCTTATCTTCGCTCGCGCGGAGCGGTGGATAGCGCCGAATACCTGTGGACGGCCGAACCGCCGGCCTGTTTGCGGGACGAGAAGTACAAGCCGACGGAGGATCTGATCGACTACTTCCAGGAGGAGATCAGCCGGAACGAAAAGGCTTCGAAAGGACAGGCGAAAGCCTTCCCGAGCGCGGCGCAGGATGGGGAAAGCTCTGTTTCGTAGGAGGACCGTTGGTGAGTCGCTCGCGTCTGTCCCAGATCCCGATTGATCACGTGGTGGCGGAGGTGGCGGCCTTCCCGCTCGCCTCGGAGGCCGCGTTGCGCTGCCGGACCACGGAACTGGAGCGCGGCGATCAGGGCAGCGCGGGAAGGCTGTGGCGGGAGACCGAGCGCCACGTCCTGGGGCATTTCCCGAGTTTCTCGGTAGACGAAATGGTTGCCGTGCGCGATCGGGTCTGGTTCGGCGAGCGACGCCGCACCAACCAACCGCTCCCCCTGGTGCGCTACTTGCGAACCGTCGCCCGGTTGTATCTCCGCCGGGAGGGCGACCGCGTGGTGCCGCAGCTGCCGGACGAAGAGTGGCAGCGACGGCACGGCGCCGCCCTCACGGGACCGCTGAGAAGCGCACGCGCGGTTCGCCTGGCGCTGGCTGTCCTTCGCGCTGCCCGCCGACTTGCTGCTGGCCGCCCTCGACGGCGCGCACCTTCCCTCCAGCATCCACCTCCTTTCGCCGGCCCTTGACCGAATGCTGCGCGACCGCAACTACGCCGAAACGCACGTCCACCTGGGTTGCACTATATCCTTCCCCCACCTCTGGGTCTGTGCCCTGCGGGTGCTGGCCGACCCCGCCACCAAGCGGGAGCGAACGTTCCACAGTCCCGGCGCCTCCCTCGAGGAAGGTCGCCAGCTGGGACCGTGGCTGCTGTCAGCGGCCCTCGCCCGGTACGTGCTGGCGGCTTACCTGACCTGGGGCAGACCGGCGGGAACCTTCGCGCAGTTCCTCGCTGGTCCCGTCCGCCAGCGCGTCACCCGGGACGCCGGCGCGGCCGCCTATGCGTTGTTATCGCTGTGTCTCTCCGAGCTCCTGCGCGGCGAACTTCAGTGCGATGATTGTTCCTTCGCCAATCGCCAGGGGTTGTATGCCCACCTGACGGCGGTAACAGCCCGGCGGTTTCCCAAGGAGCTGGCGGCCATCCATACGGCCGATTCGATTGCGGTTTTCTTCCCGGCTCGCGGCGACGGCCCGACGCCCGAGATGGGCTTCATCGCGGCGGGCTTGCGGCACCTGGAACTCCAACTGGCGGAGCCTCCCGACCCGACCTTTGCCATCCTGTTCTGGCAGGTGCTGCGCATCCGAGCGCTATTCTTTCGCCACGTGGTCCAGCGTCCCATGACGCCCGGCCTCCAGTGGTTTCTCCGTTTCTACGAGCGAATGAAAGCGGTCAGCCGGATCTTCTCCAAGGAAGCGCTCTTCCACTCGGCGGCCAAGCAGGGAGGGCAGGAATTCGGCCTGAGTTCGCTTGAGGTGCGCACGGCGCCGGACGCATCGGTGCGCAAGCTGTACAAGGAAATTCAGGCGATCGATCGCGCGGCCGCCAACTACCAGCCTTTGGAGTATGGGATAGTGTTTCACCTGGTGCGCAACCGTGGCGGAGGGGCCCTGGAAGGCGAGCCAAGGCCGCACGGACTGTGGAGTAACGCGGATCCCGATTGCCGAATCCTTCCCAGGCCGGCCGGCAATCCGACCGGCTATCGCTATGCCATGGTTTACCAGGAGAAGCGGCAGGAGGTGCTGGCCTTCGCCTGGATGCTTCGGCATTATCCGCTGTCGCTGCAAATCGTGCGCGGGCTGGATCTCTGCACGGATGAGCTGGGCGTGCCGACGTGGGTTTTCGTTCCCTTGATCCGCCACATGCAGTCGGCCGGCCAGCGCGCCTCGGCCTATCTCCGTCGCTTCGGCCTGGAGGTGCCGCCGCTGCGGCTGACGGTCCATGCGGGCGAGGACTTCGTCCACTTGCTGACGGGCCTGCGCCACGTCGATGAGGTGGGGCGCTACCTCGATCTCCGGCAAGGCAGTCGAATCGGCCACGGCCTAGCCCTGGGGGTGGACCCGCGCGAGTCGGCGCGACGGGCCGGCCGCATTCCGGTGACCTGCGAAGAGCGGCTCTTCGATCTCGCCTGGGAGTGGGACTGGGTGGCCCGCGAAGGGATGAACTATTCGAGCTGCCGCCGCCAACTCGTGGAGCGGGAGATCGTTCGGCTCAGTGAGAAGGTCTTCGGCGATTTCCAGCTTACCCCGCACGACCTTGGCCGACTCCTCGACGATCTTCATGACCCGGTCATGCTGTGCCGAGCCGGCTTCCCCACCGGCTTTCCTCCGGGACGGAAATTCCTGCCAAATAACCGTCGTCTGCGCTGGCTTCACGCCTATCTGACGGACCCGGACCTGTTCCTGCGCAGGCGCACGATCGAGTGGGTGGACCCCGACGCCGAAGGGCCCGTGCTTGCGGAGCTGCAATGTGGCATCCGCCGCAAGTTCGCGGAATACGGCATCGTGGTCGAGGTCAACCCCACCTCCAACCTCCTCATCGGGGACCTTCAGGATCTTCGGAACCATCCGCTCTGGCGCCTACGTCCTCCGCGCGGCGACGGGGATTCGCCTCCGGTTTCGGTGTGCATCGGCTCGGACGATCCGCTGACTTTCGCCACCAGCCTGCCCGTGGAGTATCAATTCCTGCATGATGCCCTGACCCTAGCGGGACTCTCCGAAGAAGAGGCGCGCTCCTGGCTGGAGGGAGGCGCGGGCGTGCGGCCTGGAGAACCGCTTCACGGTCCCGCGCCTGCGGGTGGCCGATTGAGAAATTGCGCAATGTGGAGGACACCGTTGTTCCGTTGGTCCCTTAGCTGGGCACTTTTCTCCAACCCTTTGCCGGGCGAAGGCATCGAGAGCTTGTCCACAACCGCGTCGGATACTATGGAACAGAAGTGAAGGCGGCTGTGCTGTTAGGAATGACGGCACGCTCTAATAGGATAGACGCGCACTCATTCGATTATTGCAACTCCCTGACCACCTGCGGTCAAGCTAAGTCGGAAACTCGGCTGTATCGGGTGTTTTTGCTTTGCTTGGTGGCTATCCGAGAGTACTGTCCCGATGTGCGCCCTTGACGTACTCGATGGCCCACTTCGTGTAGTTATCCGCCGGGTAGCCGTCCTGCCACCTCTCCGCGCCGTTGACGGCGAGCAACTGCTTCTCGTAATAGGCTCCGGCATTGTCCGGGTGCTTCGGCCGATTCCACGCGATCTGGTAGTCCCAGTCGCGTCCAAAGCCGGCGTCCGTGCCGGTGTGCCACTTACCGATCTGGGCGGTGTGGTAGCCGTTGGCGCGGAATAGCGCCGGCCAGAACGGGCACCGCTTCGGATCATAGGTGCTGCCGGGGTATGGCCCCTCCATCCCCATCGACTGGATGCCGTGCGGGTGTCGCCCGGTGAGGAACGAGGCTCGCGGCGGCATGCACCATGCGCCAAGGTATGCCCCGCGGAAGCGCACGCCCGATTGGGCCAGCGCGTCGAGGTGCGGCGTCCGAATCTTCTTCTGTCCATAGCAACCGAGATCCCCCCATCCCAGGTCGTCGGCCAGGATCAGGACCATGTTCGGCTTTCGATCCGCCGCGCGGCGCCGGCCGCGAGGACCACGAATGGAACGAACGCCAGCAGCCTGCGCGTCGGCTTCATGGAATCACCAGGTTGACAAGACCTTGTTCAGCAGCTCCGAACCAGTTCGTGCTGGGAGGCAGAGGGATCCTGCGCCCTACTTCCGCGGAGCCTTGAGGGTCTCCGACAGCCGGGCCTCCTGGGCCTTGAGCCACGTTTCGTAACCTTTAGCTCGACTCCCGACATACTTGTAGGTATCAAAGATCTCGCCCTTGCCCAGGGCACGGGGATCCTGCTCTTCACGGAGCATGCGAAACATCCGCTCGCGCAGTTCGGCCATCACCTGGGTATGGGGCGGATCCTGGGCGAGGTTGCGCAGGCACTCGGGGTCGTCGGCCAGACGATACAGCATGTCCGCCGGCCGCTTGCCGAAGCACAGCTCATAGTAGTGTCCGCCCAGGAGCTTGAGCGCTTCCTTGGTCGGGCCGGGATCGCAGTTGCCAAAATCCGTCTCCGGGTTGCAGGCTGGCCAGCGTTCGGGAAAGTAGTTGTGGACATAGAGAAACTCGGGCGTCCGAATCGCCCGCACCGGATAGCCCAGGTCGTTCGGCCGACCGATGTCGTGTCGCTCTTTGCCGATCAGCATCACCTTTCGCGCCGGATCGATCCAGCCGGACTTCTTCGAGCGCAAGAGGTCTGCGAAGCTGCGGCCGGTCATCTGCGCGGGCGGCTTCAACCCCGCCAGTTCCAGGTACGTCGGCGCCAGGTCGCGCACGTTGATGAAGTCCTCGACGACGCGGCCCGGTTTGACGGCCTCGCCCCAGCGGACGGCCAGCGGCAGGTGGAAGCCGTCCTCGAAGATCTGCCCCTTAACGTAGGGGAACGGCATCCCATGATCCGACGTGACCACGATGAGGGTGCGGTCCAACTCGCCCGCGTCTTCCAGCAACTGGAGCGCTCTGCCGATGTGGCGGTCGCCCCACTCGACTTCGATGGCGTAGTCAAGCAGGTCGGAGCGAACCGCCGCCACATCCGGCAGGTAGGCCGGCACCTTCACGTCCGCCGGACGTTTGCCGAGCCGGACGCCGGAGCCGCGCTCGTAGGGGCGGTGCGGCTCGTGGAAGCCCATCCAGAAGCAGAACGGTCGGCCCGCGGGCCGCTGCTTGAGGAAGGCGGCGAAGTTGCCAGCGTAGTCGTTCCGGCCGATCCCCGAGGCAGGCACCTTTTGCTTGAGCTGGTCGAAGCTCGGCCCCGCTGGGTTGCGCGGGAAGCCCGCGGCGGTCTTGAAGTCGCCCGGTCCCCAGCCCTTGCCGGTCAGGCCGATCGTGTAGCCGGCCTGTTCGAGCAGGTCGGGGTAGACAGCGAACCCGGACGGGAAAAGGCCGAAATGGCAGGCTGGCTTCTTTGAGCTGCCAGGTGTTGCGCCCGGTGAGGATGCTGGCGCGGCACGGACTGCACTTGGGGTTGGAGGTGAAGCCGTGTTTGAACAAGATGCCCTCGCGGGCGATGCGGTCGAAGTGGGGAGTCTTCACCCAGGTACAACCATAGGCGCCGGAGTGATTCCAGCCCCAGTCATCGAAGATAATGAACAGAATGTTCGGGCGCTTGGCCTGCTCCGCAGCCTGCAGCCGAGGCCCGCCGCTCAGCGTGACAGCGGCCAGGGCCACGGTCACTGTCAGAGGAAAGGAAACGCTGCGCATCACCTTGATCTCCCATCGAGGGCGCGAGAATGGAAAGGTTGGAATTCTTGTGCCGCTTTGTAGTGCCGGTCAGCGAAGTCGAAGAAGATCTTCCAGTCGGCCGGCAGGACCGTGTGACCGCTACTGTGGTAATGGTACGCCAGGCTGCCATCGGCGAACGGCTGGTCCAACGCTGGCATTTGGGTAACGCCCAGGTCCTTCGCTCCCAGCAGACGGTAAACCGGTCCAGCGGCCACCAAGGCGAGGAACTGACCCTTGGGATCGCTCCATTGATCCTTGATCCCGCCGCTCACGAAGACAGGGCGAGGAGCAGACAGGGCGATCAGCAGGTGTTGATCCACGGCCAGTTCGTTCCACTTCCCAACCCACTTTTGCAGGTTGCCAGCAAATTGATAGCCGAAGCGCTCGGCCATGTCGTCCAGAGTCTCGCCCCAGTCGCGGCGGATCAGCGACGCACCCATCTCACCCGGAACAGCGGCGAACACCGCCGCCACTCGTTCGTCTTGAGCGCTGGCCCAAAGGACAGTCTTGCCCAACCGCGAGGCGCCGGTAATGGCGATGTGCTTGGCGTTGACGGATTTGTCGGTCTCCAAATAGTCGATGGTCCGGCTCAGCCCCCATGCCCAGGCGCTGAATCGTACCCCACTCGTTCGCCGCGGGTTTCGTCTGCCCTTGCTTCAGCGTCAAGCCGATCGCGCCCTCGGTCCAGCGGTTGGGCCTGTCCGGTTGGATGTCGCTGTAGCCCAGCGCGGCGTAACCCCACCCACGGCTCAAAGTTTCCTCAACGAGATCGAACCGGCCCGGCGGCCTGCCGCCGCCCCGCGGCGCAAAGGTAAGGTTCAACAGTACCGGAACCGGACCATTCGCTTTGGCTGGTGTGAAGACGGTCAGGTTCATTCGGGGGCCATCTTTCGTTTCCCCCATTCTGCCAATGATGCGCCGCAGGACGGCCGTGCCCTTGCGAGCGTTGTCGTCGGTTTGGGTAACCTCCCAGGTGACCTTGGGGGCGTTCTCCGGGACAGCGCCGTAGATCTCGTCGCGGAAGAACCTCAAGATCTCGGGACGTTGCTGCTTGAGCCACATCGCTGCGGTGGTGACGCGGCGTTTGTCGGACGTGACAAGGGGGTCCGGAAGTGTGTAGGGAGCGACCTTGTCCTCGGAGTAGTTCGAGACGTGGCCCGTAGCTTTGGCGAGGCGAACGGGGTTTCCTTGGGGATCGTTCTTGCCGATGAAGGGAACGTTATCAGGGTTCCCCGTTGTACCTGGCGCGGGAAGCTTGTCCTTGTCCGGCTGCGAAGCCGGTTGCTGGGCCACAGTCAAAGTGAGGAAACCGAGCATGAGGGCAAGCGCGATGGACCAGGTCCACGTTTGCATTGGAGATCTCCTGATGGGGAAAGAGACTCGGTCAATGATGCGACGATACCCGCGAGGGTGTGCGCGGTCAATGGCGCTATGGGAAAATGGTTGTTGTGGGCGTGGGTGGTGGTGATCTCGTGAGGATAGGGGCGAGGCCGCGATCGTCGGCTGTAGGAGGTGAAAAGTTACAGAATAGGGCGTGGAAACGGCGGACGCCGGGAGTTTGCACTCTCGGCGTCACGTGTCAACTGGCTTTGCCCATAAACTCGGGGAAATAGGAATCTGGCAAAGAGAGGCTCCCGTCCACCTTCGCCATCTCACCGTTTCGGCAGATCGCCCAGGTCTGCAAGGTCCGGCCGAGCCACGCGATCATCGCCGGCGGCCGGCCCAGGCCCGCCAACTTGAAGACCACGGCATCTCGACTTACCTGCACGTTCCCTCCCCGGGCTTGCTCGAGAGCTTCATTGGCGACGGGGTGCGCAAGTTCATCTTTGAGGGGCGAGAGTGCGGCGGCCACGTTGGGCCGCGAAGCAGTTTCGCCCTGTGGCAGACGGCCATCGACGTGCTGTTGGCAGCGGAAACGGCGCATCCCGAGGAATTCCATATCGTGTTCGCCGGCGGGATCCACGACCGCCTCTCGACGGGCACGGTGGCGACGCTGGCCGCGCCTCTCGGCCCGGGGCATGAAGATCGGCGTGCTCATGGGCACCGCCTACCTGTTCACCCACGAGGCCGTGCGGAGCGGGGCTATCCTGCCCGAGTTCCAGCACCGGGCGAGGACGTGCCAGGAGACGATTTTGTTAGAGTCGTCTCTCGGGCACGCCACCCGCTGCGTCAACACCCCGTTCGCGGAGGAGTTCAACCGCGTCCGCACCGAGTTGATTCGGTCGGGGAAAAGCACCGACGAGATTGGCGAACAACTGGAGAGGCTGAACGTCGGACGCCTGCGGATCGCCTCCAAGGGTGTAACTCGTCCCTCCGATCCACGCCAACCCGGAGCTTTGCAACGTAATTCGGCAAAATGTCAAGTTGGTGAACATGGTTAGTCACCTAGCTTCACCAGATTACCACTTTCCGGAATTACGTTGCAAAGCCCCGGACCCCGTCCGGGAGCCTCGGTACCAGAGACTCCTCGGTGGCCACCCAGCTGAGGGCGGCATCGTCCACGATGGAGGCCTGCCGGTGACATGGGTGCGTGGGGGCAAGCCACTCGGGCGATCCGCTGGGTTCTCCACCTGCTCGTGCTGTCCCGTAGCCAACGCCTGCGGGAGAATCTGGCTCTCCGCCAGCAACTGTCCGTGCGGAGCCGGCAGCGTTCGCGACCGTCTGTCCTATCCGCAATAGCTTTGCCTTTAAATTCCCGGCTCTCGACATAAGTCCTTGATCGAGAACCTCACATTCGACATAAGTCCTTGTTCTTGGACTTCGCGTCGGAGTTTATGGGCAAAGTTCCAGAGAGTTGCCATCGGGGAAAGATCGGTTTAACCTGATGAGATAGTTCAAGCTTCGGCCGATTTGATTTTGACACTCGCCAGGGATTTCCGGATTCGGAGGTAGAGGGATGAGACGCTTCCTGTTCCTCCTCGGGTGGGCTGTTTTGCCGGCGCCGCTGGCCGCCGGAGAAAGCGTCGATTACCTCCGCGATGTCAAGCCGGTGCTGAAGGGACGTTGTTTCGCCTGTCACGGCACCTTGAAGCAGCAGGCGAAGCTCCGGCTGGATGCCGCCGCGCTAATCCGCAAGGGAGGACGCCACGGGCCGGCAGTCAAGCCGGGCGATGCCGCCGGCAGCTTGCTCATCGAGCGGATCACCGATCCCGAAGAGAGTACGCGGATGCCGCCCCAGGGGAAGCCGCTCACCGATAAACAGATCGCCCTGCTGAAAGCCTGGATCGATCAGGGCGCCCCCAACCCGTCTGACGATCAGCCGGAAGAAGATCCGCGCCGTCACTGGGCATTCCAGAAGCCCGTTCGCCCCCCTGTACCTACCGGAGCGGATGGGGGCGGCAGCCGCAATCCGGTCGATGCGTTTCTGGCCGCTTCGCGCACCCGCAAGGGCGTGACGCGGAGTCCGTCCGCAACTCGCGCCGCCTTGCTGCGTCGCGTCTACCTGGACCTGATCGGACTACCGCCCAGCCGCGAGCAGCTGCACGCCTTCCTCGCGGATCCCGCGCCGGACGCTTACGAGAAGGTCGTTGATCGGCTGCTGGCCAGCCCCCAGTACGGCGAGCGCTGGGGACGGCACTGGATGGATGTCTGGCGCTACAGCGATTGGTACGGCCGGCGCGCCGTCCCCGATGTAATGAATAGCTATCCCCGGATCTGGCGCTGGCGCGATTGGATCGTCCGCTCGCTGAACGAGGACAAGGGCTACGACCGCATGATTGAGGAGATGCTCGCGGCGGACGAAATTAGCCCGGAGGACGAGGACAGCCTGGCCGCCACCGGCTTCCTCGTCCGTAACTGGTTCAAATGGAACTATAACCAGTGGATGCGCGACAACGTCGAACACACGGGCAAGGCGTTCCTCGGCCTCACCTTCAATTGCTGCCACTGTCACGATCACAAGTACGACCCGATCACTCAGCAGGAATACTTCCGGTTCCGCGCCTTCTTCGAGCCTCTGGAACTGCGGCACGATCGCGTCGCCGGCGAGCCGGACCCCGGCCCATTCAAGAAGTACGTTTACGGCGTCGCCTATGGACCGATCACCAGCGGTCGAATCCGCGTCTTTGATGAGAAGCTTGACGCTCCGACCTTCTTCTACAGCGGCGGCGACGAGCGCAACCGCGTCGCGGGCAAGCCGCCCGTCCTGCCGGGCGTGCCCGCCGCACTGGGCGGTGATCGACTCCAGATCCAGCCGGTGAAACTGCCGCCGCAGGCGTGGTATCCCGGACTGCGACCGTTCGTGCAACAGGAGGAGATGGAGCGGCGACAGACCGCCGTCACCGCGGCCGAGGCGGCGCTGGCGAAATCCAGGATGGCATTGGTCGACGCCGAGCGAGCGCTGGCGGAGGCGCGCGGCACGGCATCCGCAGCGAAGGGGATACCGCCGGTCGTGGCCGACGTGCTGGCCAAGCGAGCCTGGGCCGTCGAGGAGGCCGGCCGGGCCGTGCGCTTAGCCGGGGCTAGGAGGACATTGGCCCGCTCGGACCTCGCCTCGATTGTGGCCCGCATCGCCGCCGACAAGGTCGTCCATCTCGGCGCGAAAGGTGACGCCAAGGAAATGTCGCGCCTGGCTAGCAGGGCGGAGCGGCAGTACCACCTCGATGCCGCGCTGCTGGGGCAAGTGCAGGTCGAAAATGCCCTGGTGACGGCGCGGGAACCACGCGGCGCCAGCACAGATTCAGCTGCTGGAGAAGCAACTCGCCGGCGCGAAAGCCCAGAGCGCCGCCTGCCGCACGGCCCTCGCCAGCGACTCCACCACCTATACGCCGCTGTCGCCGACCTATCCGCGTACCAGCACGGGCCGGCGAGACGCGCTGTGCGCTGGATCGTTCGCAAGGACAATCCGCTCACCGCGCGCGTCGCGGTCAATCACATCTGGGGCTGGCACTTCGGCCAGCCGCTGGTGGGGACGACCTTCAACTTCGGTCGCAGCGGCGCGCGGCCGAGCCACCCGGAATTGCTCGACTGGCTGGCCGTCGAACTGATGGAGAACGGCTGGCACATGAAACCGCTGCATCGCCGGATCGTCACCAGCGAAGCCTATCGCCTGCGCTCGCGGATCGGCGGCCGGGACGACGCCAACCAAAAGATCGACCCGGAGGACCGCCTGCTCTGGCGTTTCCCCTTGCGGCGCATGGAAGCCGAGGAGGTGCGCGACAGCGTCCTTTTCGTCGCCGGCGAACTGGATCCGACGATGGGCGGGCCCGAGACGCCCCACGAGCAGGGGTTGACATCACGCCGGCGCAGCCTCTATTTCGCACATCACGGCGAGAGTAAGATGGAGTTCCTCGAACTATTCGATGGGGCCAATGCCTGTGATGCGTACCGGCGCTCCACGTCCGTGTTGCCGCAGCAGGCACTGGCCCTGAGCAACAGCGAACTGGAACTGCGTCAAGGCCGCGTGCTGGCCCACAAACTCTGGCGGATCATCGAGTCCGATCGGACGGTGGCCGATCCCGAGACGATGTTTATTCGTGCGGCCTTCGAGCAGGTTCTCGGCCGTGCCCCCTCGGACGCGGAACAACAAGCCTCGGTTGCGTTCCTGGCTCGGCAGATACGGCTGTTTCAGCGGCAGAAGACCGAGATCGAAGCGGCGAGCAAGGCCGCTGGAGCTGCCGGGCCCGCAGAGGACCCGGCGATGCGAGGCCGCGAGAACTTCATCCACGCCCTGTTCAACCACAACGACTTCGTGATGGTGCGCTAACTCGCCAGTAAACGACATTCGAGGGGGTATAAAGGTGGTATTTCCAACTCGCTCCAGCGGCCCCATGTGCGGACGCCTCAACCGCCGGACGTTCCTCGCCGATGTCGGCCTGGGCTTCACCGGGCTGGCGATGGGCGCGATGCTGCACCGCGACGGCAGCGCTCGCGCGGACGCCCGCGCCACCGGACAGCCGCCCGACGGCCGACCCCACCTGTCGCCACGAGCGAAGAATATCATCTGGATCTTTCTATCTGGCGGGGTCAGTCACCTGGAGAGTTTCGATCCCAAGCCCGCCCTCACCAAGTACGCCGGCAAGACCTTCGCCGCCACCCCTTATCCCGATCCGCTCCAGTCGCCGTTGTTTCACGAGCGTTCGCGCGCCGTCGTTGGCGGCGAACGGCCCTATCCCAAAATCTTTCCGCTCCAGGTCGGCTTCCGGAAGCACGGCCGGGTCGGTGTGGAGGTCTCCGACTGGTGGCCGCATCTGGCCAGCTGTGTCGATGACATCGCCTTCGTCCGCTCGATGTACACCACCGACAACGATCATGCCGCTGAGTTCCAGATGCACCACGGCCGGCACGCCCTCGACGAGAAGCAACCCGTACTCGGCTCTTGGGTGCATTACGGCCTGGGCACCCTCAACGAAAACCTGCCGCAGTTTGTCTTTCTCGGACAATACAAGGACGCGCGCGTCAAGCAGGACTTCGCCCCGGACTACCTGGGACCGCGTCACGCCGGGGTTGAGCTATCGCTCGATCCGAGCAATCCCCTCCCGTTCGCCGCACGCGGCAAGGGCGTTCTGGCCCAGGAGCAGCAGGAACAGTTCGCCTTTGTCAACGAGTTGAACAGCCTGGCCGCCGCGGAACATCCCGAGGACGAGCAACTGCGGGCGCGCATCAAGTCGTATGAGCTGGCCTTCCGTATGCAGAAGGCGGTGCCCGAGGTGCTGGACCTGAACCGCGAAACCAGCGCCACGCAGCGCCTGTACGGCATCGACAATCCGACCACGGCCATCTACGGTCGGCGACTGCTGGCGGCTCGCCGCCTGGCCGAACGCGGCGTCCGCTTCATCCTGGTCTACCTGAGCGATTACGGTGAGTGGGACTCGCACCTCGACCTGCGGAACCTGCACGCACGCTCCTGCGGCCGGGTCGATAAGCCGCTGGCAGGGCTTCTGAAGGATCTCAAACGAACCGGGCTGGATAGGGAGACGTTGGTCGTTTGCTGTAGCGAGTTCGGCCGAACGCCCGGCCTGGAGGTGCGCGATACGTACAAGATGCCGACGGGCCGCGACCATCATCCGCACGGCTTCACCGTCTGGTTCGCCGGCGCGGGCATCCAGCGCGGCGTCGTTCACGGCGCGACCGACGAGTTGGGTTTCCATGCGATCGAGCATCCGCACTACGTCACCGATATTCATGCCACCGTGCTGAACCGTCTCGGACTCGATCCGCGCCGGCTGGACGTTCCGGGCCGCAAGCGCCTGGACATCGACCACGGGTCGCCCATCCAGGAGATTCTGAGCTAGTGGGGGCGGGGCATGGGCGGCGAGCACAATCGAGCGAACTGATGAAGTCTTTTACTCCCTTTTTTGTGGCTTTTTTGATTGGCATGTCCCTCGTCGTTCTGGCGGCGCCATCCGCCCAGCCCCAAGGATACGGCCCGGAAATGGCCGCGGAGAAGATGTGGGCGGCCGACGGCTTCGCGGTCAAACTCGTCGCCGCCGAGCCGTTGGTGCGCCAGCCGGTAGCCATAGACTTCGACGAACGTGGCCGCCTCTGGGTCATCCAATACCTGCAATACCCCAACCCCGCTGGCCTGAAGCGCGTCCAGGTGGACCGCTACTCGCGCACCGTCTACGACCGCGTGCCCGAGCCGCCGCCGAAGGGACCGAAGGGGGCCGACCGCATCACCATCCTCGAAGGGCCCGACCCGACCGGACGCTACCGCAAAAGCAAGGACTTTCTCTCCGATTTGAACCTCGCCAGCGGCATGGCCTTCGGTCACGGCGGTGTGTTCGTGTTGCAGGCGCCTACTTGCTCTTCTACCCCGACCGCAACCGCGACGATGTGCCCGACGGCGACCCCGACGTGCTGCTCAAGGGGTTCGGCATGGAGGACGCCCACTCCGTCGCCAACTCGCTGACGTGGGGACCGGACGGCTGGCTTTACGGCTGCCAGGGCAGCACGGTAACAGCTCACATTGACGGCATCGAGTTCCAGCAAGGCGTATGGCGCTATCATCCCCTCACGCGCCGCTTCGAGCTGTTCTGCGAGGGCGGCGGCAATTCGTGGGGTCTGGATTTTGACCGCCACGGCAACCTGCTCTACAGCACTAACCTCGGCGGCTTCACCATGCTGCATGGCGTGCAGGGCGGCTACTACTGGAAGTCATTCGGCAAGCACGGGGCGCTGCACAACCCCTTCGCGTTCGGCTACATCGACCACGTCCCCCACCGCCATTTCAAGGGCGGCCACGTCACCGTGGGCGGCCTCGTCTACCAGGGCGATTCCTGGCCCGCACGCTTTCGCGGCAAGTACGTCGCCGCGGACTTGCTCGGCCACGGCGTCTACTGGCACGATCTGACTCCGGACGGCTCCTCGTTCCGCTCGGCCCATGGCGGCGAATTGCTGCGGGCCAACGACAGCTGGTTCGCCCCTACGGACGTAGCCCTTGGGCCGGACGGCAGCCTCTACGTCGCCGACTGGTTCGACAAGCGCACCGCCCACCCCGACCCCGACGCCGACTGGGACCGCAGCAACGGCCGAGTCTACAAGATCGAGGCGAAGGGAACGAAACCCACGACGCCGTTCGACCTGACGAAGCTGTCCAGTGACAAGTTGGTGTCACTCCTCGCGCACCGCAACGACTGGTTCCGCCGCAAGGCCAGGCAAGTCCTCGCCGATCGCCGCGACCCGGAGGTCGTGTTCCCTCTCCGCACCCTGATAGCGGAGGCGAAGGATGAGGACTTGCAGCTGCAAGCTCTGTGGGCCCTGTACGTCAGCGGCGGGTTCACCCATGCCTTCGCCGAGAAGCTGCTCGGCCACCAAAACGCGGCCATCCGCCGCTGGACGGTGCGCTTGCTCGGCGACGAATGCAAGGTGACGCCGGTTCTGGCGAAGCGGCTGGCCGAGTTGGCGGCTGCGGAGCCAGACGTCGTGGTGCGCAGCCAACTCGCCTGCACCGCCCGGCGTCTGCCGGCGAAGGACGGTCTGCCGATTGTGCGGCGCATCCTGGAAAGGAACCTCGACGGTCATGACCCGCACCTGCCGCTGCTACTGTGGTGGGCCATCGAAGCGCACGCCCTGGATGCGAGAGATCAGGTGCTGGAGTTGTTCGCCACCGCCGAGGCGTGGAAGGCGCCTTTCGTGCGCGACGCGATCCTCGAACGACTGACGCACCGCTACGCCGCGGAGGGTGGCGAAGCCGGGTATACAGCCTGCGCTCGGCTGCTGGTCTCCGCGCCGAAGGCTGATCGCGGCCGGGTGCTGGCGTCGCTCGATCAAGGCTTGCGGGACTGCCCGGCGAGCGGCGCCAAGCTGCCACCGGTGCTGGCGGAACAGCTCGACGCCCTGTGGAGGGACGACACGATCGACGTGACGTTGATTCGACTTTCCGCCCGCCTGGGACGACAAGCGGCCCACGATCGCGCCGTCGCGCTGGCCACCGACCCGAAGGCTCCGGACCCAACGCGCGTGGCGATGGTGCAAGCGCTCGCCGAGGTCGGCAGGCCGAATTGCGTCGCGCCGCTCCTGGAACTTCTCGGAGGGAGCGAGCCGGAAAGGTTGCAAATCGCCGTCCTTGACGCCCTTCAGCGCTTCGAGTTGGGGCCAATCGCCGCCGCGCTGTTGCGGCACTACCCGAAGATGTCCTCCCGGCTGCGCCGCGCACGACGGAGATCCTGTTAAGCCGCAAGGCGTGGGCGAAGGCGTTTCTCCAGGAGATCGATGCCGGGCGCTTCGCCACCAAGGACGTGACGACCGAACAGTTGCGCGTCGTCGCCCTGCACAAGGATCGGTCGCTGGATGATCTCGTCCGCAAGCACTGGGGCAACGTCCGGCCGGGGACACCGGGCGAGAAGCTCGCCGAGGTGCGCCGGCTCCATAACGATCTGCGCGCGGCGCCGGCAGTGCGACCACCGGCCGCGCGTTGTTTGGCCAACACTGCGCCATTTGTCACAAACTGTTCGGCGAGGGCGAGGCGGTCGGCCCCGATCTGACGCACGCCAACCGCAAAGACCGCGATTATCTGCTCGTCAGCATCGTCGATCCCAGCGCCGTCATCCGCAAGGAGTACCTCGCCTACAACGTGCAGACGACCGACGGCCGCACCCTCAGCGGTCTCCTCGCGGAACAGACGCCGAACGCCGTCACGCTGCTCGACGGCAAGAATCAGCGCACGAAGATCGCCCGCGACCAGATCGAGTCGATACGGGAGTCGCCGGTTTCGCTGATGCCGGAGGACCTCCTCAAGAAGTTGAAGCCGCAGGAATTGCGTGACCTGTTCAGCTACCTGCAAAGTGACAACCCGCCCATTACCCCGAAAGGATCGCCCGCCGGAGGAACCACCCGATGCACGTCCGCTTGGCCCTTGCGTTGTCCATCGTCGCCGCGCTGGCCGGTGTCGCATCCGCCCAGGAAAACCGCACGTACGCGAACCGCCTCCGTCCCATCAAGAATCCAAAGCCGCTGCTCGCCGACCACCCCGACTTCGTCGCGCCAATCGAGGAAGTGGCGCGCTTCGAGGCGCCGCTGCTCGTGGACGACAAGGACGCCAACCTGCACGTCCGCGCCTGGCGCTTCTCGTACAACGCCCGCGGGATCATCGAAATGCCGAACCGTCTGCGGGCAGCGGAGACGGCGGTCATCGTGGTCCATCCGTGGGGCATCGACGACGGCCAGGGGTGGAAGACGCCCGAGCCGGCCGGCGTCTGCGACTTCTGCACGCCAGCCAAGAACCACCTCGCGGCGCGGCACACGCGCGGGGTCATCAATCCCTTCTTGAAATCGCTGCGCGGCAAAGTCGCGTTCGTGATGTACAGCCTCATCGGCCCGGCCGACCCCATCCGCAAGAAGATGTACCGCACTTTCGATTCCAGGCCGACCGAGACCGAGCGCAAGCAAGCCGCGAAGGATCTGACGGCGAAACTCGCCAGCCTCTCCTACCAGGGTGAGGCGCTCCCGGCGAAGCTGACGCTGTCCACGGATCAACCGGTGAGAGACTACTTCCGCCAGTTCCCCGGGCTCGATGCCGGGCCGCGCTACAACGGCCCTGACTTCTGGAACATGCCGGTGCCGGTCACGAAGGACATTGAGGTGGACGCCGAGGATGTGCTCGTCTTTGACGTGGAGGGCTACGCCCGCCTGCGCGATTTTCTCAAGAGAAACAGGGTCCGCCACGTCCTCCTTGCCGGCTACGCGACGGATATGTGTTACTGCCGGACGACGGCGGGGTATGAGAACCTCTCGAAAGACTTCAACGTGTTCCTGGTCGGCGACGCCACGCTGGCGACGTTCCCAGCCAACGTCAGTCCCCGCTGCGCCACGACGGCGGCCGTCTCCTTCGCGGCCCTGAACCAGCTCGTGACGCAGGTATCGTGGGTCCGCTACGAAGCGGCGAAGAAATGATCTCTCGTTTAACCAACACGGAAGGCTCGCCATGAATCCCCTTCTTACCCGCCGCGGCTTCCTCGCCGGCTCCGTGGTCGCCGGCATGGGCTGCCTTACGCCGGCAGCGCGGAAGAACGCCGAGTCCGACAAGGCCCTCATCGCCATCACGCTCGACCTGGAGATGAGCCGCAATTTCCCGACCTGGGAAACCACGCACTGGGACTACGAGAAGGGCAACCTCAACGACGAGACCAAGAAGTACACCGTCGAGGCGTGCCGGCGCGTCAAGGCGGCGTGCGGCGTGCTGCACTGCTTCGCCGTCGGCCGCGTCTTCGAGCAGGAGAGCGTCGCCTGGCTCAAGGACATCGCCCAAGCCGGTCATCCGATCGGCAATCACACCTACGATCACGTCTACGTCAAGGCCGTCAAACCGCAAGACATTCAATTTCGCTTCCGGCGCGCGCCGTGGCTGATCGACGGCAAAGAGCCGAAGGACGTGATCCGCGAGAACATCCGGCTGTGCAGTGCCGCCCTCAAGGCGCGCGTCGGCGTCGATGCGGCGGGCTTCCGCACGCCGGGCGGCTTCGCCAACGGCCTCGCCGACCGGCCCGACCTACAGCAGATGCTCGCGGACCTCGACTTCACCTGGGTGAGCAGCAAATACCCGGCGCATCCGATGAACGAAGTTGGCAAGGAGCCGTCGCCAGCGGTCTTCGACGGCATCGTCAAGGCGCAGTCCGAGGCGCAGCCGTTCGTCTACCCGAAGGGACTGATCGAGGTGCCGATGAGTCCGATCAGCGACATCGGGGCGTTCCGCAGCGGCCACTGGAAACTGGAGTGGTTCCTGAAGGCCGTTCGCCTCGGCGTGGAGTGGGCCATCGACAATAAGGGCGGCCTTCGACTTCCTCGGGCACCCGTCGTGTCTGTATGTGACCGACCCGGAGTTCAAGACCATCGACCTGATCCGCGACCTGGTGAAGAAAGCGGGGGACAAGGCGGCACTCGTCGATCTGGGCACGATCGCGCGGCGGGCGAAGCCACGGAAGTAGGTCGCGCGGCGGGGACCGCGAACCACGACGCCGCGAGGCAGAGAAGAATGCGTTCCATCCCGTTCACTCCTTGCCTTTCCGGCGGGGCAACTCGGCCTTGTTCATGGTCGGCAGCCACTCAAGCAGGCGCTTCTTCGTGTCGGCGAACTGGGGATCGCCGGCGACGTTCTTCCACTCGTACGGATCGGCGTCGTGGTCGTAGAGTTCCTCCCCGCCGTCGGCGTAGCGGATGTAGCGCCACCGCTCCGTCCGTACCGTGTGGTTGTCCTTGTGGAACGTGGTAAGAGCGGGCCGGTCCCACGCGGCCTTCGGGTCGCGGAGGAGAGGCGCGATCGTCACCCCCTCGACGTGTCCGGGTGTGGCGAGGCCGCAGATGTCGCACAGCGTCGGGTAGACGCTCATCAGGTCCACGGTTCGATCGCACACCCCGCCCGGCCTGGTGACTCCCGGGACGACCCAGATATAGGGCATCCGCGTGGCCTCCTCCCACAATGCGAACTTGCGCCAGTGCTCCTTCTCGCCGAGGTGCCAGCCGTGGTCGCCCCAGAAGACGATGACCGTGTTCTCCTTGTGCGGGGATTTGTCGTAGGCGTCGAGGAGGCGTCCGATCTGGGCGTCGCAGTAGGCGATGGTCGCGAGGTACGCCTGCACCGCCTCTTTCCACCGGCCAGACCTCCGCATGGCGGCGTGGTCTCCATCCGGCCGGGCCATGCGAACGCCGGCCGGCGGAACGTCCTTCAGGTCGTCCTTCGTCGTCGGGGGCAATTCGATGCTCTCCAGCGGGAACAGGTCGTAGTACTTCTTCGGCACATTCCAGGGCATGTGCGGCTTGTGAAGCCCCACGGCCAGGAAGAACGGCTTGTCATGCGTCGTCGTCAGATGCTGGATCCCGTAATCGACGATCGACTCGTCGGGCAATGTCGAGTCGTCGGTGAGCGGCTGGAACTTGATGCCACCGACGCCGTCGTTTTTCGCCGTCGGGTGCGGCGTCGCCTTCCCTCTCCCGCCGACGAAGTAGTCGGTCCACTCGCCGGGCCGGTGGGCGTTGGCGTGGTAGATCTTCCCGGCCCCGTACACCTTGTAACCGGCGCTGAGGAACTGCGTGGTCAGGGTCTGCTCGCGGGGGATGACCGGCTTCCAGTCCTGGCCATTATCGTAGACGCCGGTGCTGCTCGGCCGCAGGCCGGACAGGAGCGCGGCGCGGGACGGGTTGCATACCGGAGCGGCGCAGTACGCCCGCGTGAACGTGACACCTCGGTTCGCCAGCCGGTCGATGTTCGGCGTCTTCGTCTGCTTGTTCCGGCCCAGGTGGCCGACCCAGTGATTCAGGTCGTCCACCGCGATGAACAGGACGTTCGGCCTCTTCGGCGGCTCGGCGGCTCCCGCCGCATACACCACGGCCGCGGCGGCCAGGATGGAGAGGAACCAGCGCATGGGAATCTCCTGGTTGTGAACGGGTCAGTCCTTCTCACCCCAGACCTTCGGGGTCACGAAACCCTTGGGCCGGGGCCTCGTCTTGGGGGGCACCGCCTCCCGGGCGAACGCGGCGAGCCGTCCGCGCAGGTCCTTGACGCGGTCGGGTTCCTTGTCGGCGAGGTTGGTCTTCTCGTACGGATCGTCCTTCAGGTTGAACAGTTCGACGCCGCGCTTGCCGGGGTTCTTCGCCGGGCCGCCGTCGGGGTCGTCGGCGCCATTGCGGACCACAAGCTTCCAGTCGCCCCCACGGATCGCACCGCCGGTCGGGGTAGTGTTCAGCAGAATCGCATCGTGCGGCGAGGGCTTGCCCTGCGTCAGCGTCGGCCAGAGGTCGCGCCCGTCGAGGGGCAGCTTCTGCTCCGCCTTCGCGCCGCACAACTTCAGCAGGGTCGGATACCAGTCCACGATGTGCAGCGGTTCGGCGATCGTGGAACCCCGCTGGATGTGGCCCTCCCAGGCGGCGAAGGCGGCGACGCGGACGCCGCCCTCGTAAAGAGTCGCCTTGCCGGCCCGGTACTTGCCGTTGTCGGTGACGACGCCCGGCCGCGGTCCGCCGTTGTCGCTGCTGAAAACGAACAGGGTGTTCTTGCGCACCCCCGCCTTCTCCACGGCGCCCACGATCTGGCCGACGGCCTCGTCCATCGCCGCGAGCATCCCGGCGTACTTGCGCCGCTCGCCCTTGAGGCTGGGATAAGACTTCGTGTACTCCTCGGGCGCCTGGTGGGGCGCGTGGACGGCGTTGAAGGGCACGTACAGGAAGAACGGCTTCTTCGCGGCGTTTTCGGCGATGAAGCGAACGGCGTCTTTAGCGATGAGATGAGTGCTGTAACCCTCATCGTGGCAGGCCCGGTCGTCCCTGTGCCAGTCGAAGCCGCCGTCGCGGACGTGCGTGAAGTAGTCGATCGCTCCGTTGTAGTGGCCGTACTGGTGGTCGAAGCCGCGATGCGTTGGCAGATAGTCCGGAGTGAAGTGGCCCAGGTGCCATTTGCCGACGAGGGCGGTGGCGTATCCGGCGTCCTGGAGTGCCTGGGCCAGGGTGCGCTCCTCCAGCGGCAGCCCGTACCGCGCCCAGGGGCGGACCACGCCGACCTGCAGGCCGTGGCGCATCGGGTAGCGGCCGGTCATCAGGGCGGCGCGGGTCGGGCTGCACACCGGCTGGACGTAGAAGGCATCGAGGATCGCGCCGGCGGCGGCCAGCTTGTCGATGTGCGGCGTGCGGATTTGCGTGCCGCCCATGAACCCGCAGTCGGCCCGGCCGAGATCGTCGGCGAGGAGGAAGACCACATTAGGCCGGACCTCCTCGGCCCGAGAGATCGGCCTCAGCCCAAGCAGAATGGCACAAGCGATCGTGAAGTATCTCATCTCTCATCCCCTCTGGGTGCGGCGACTCCGCGAGCCAATCAACCCCCGCCGAGCTACTTCACCCGGACGAGTTCGACCGCGCGCACGTCGGCGACCTGGCTGCCTGATACCTTGGTCGCTCGGAGCATCAGGGTGGCCCTGCCCGCGCGAAGCTCCACCACCCCGAGCGACAGGGGCCGGAAGTCCTTGACGTAGGACTCTCCGCGGCGCGGGACACGGTCGTGTTCCTTGCCGCGAAGCGGCGGGTCGTGGCCCTCCGCGATAGTGCCGGTCCATTTCCCCTTGCCGAGGGCCAGTTCCAGAGTCGAACCAACGTCCGCCTTCGGGCAGGTGTAATGGACGATCGCCTCGTACCGGCCCGCGGAGTGGACCTCGACCTCCCACGTCATGCGGTCGCCCGGCTTCGTCCAGCCGGTGAAGAACGAGCAGTTCGGCGCAGGCGCGCTCCGCCGCATCCCACCATGCGGCACCCCGTCGCGGGCAGGCAGCACGGCGCGCGGAAACTCGGCATATCCGACCGAGAACGGCCGGTCGTCGGGTTTCGGTAGCTCGCTCAGCACCTCGCGCTTCCAGCGGATCACCGCGTCGGCGAGCCGCTTCGTGACTTCCGGGTGCTCGGCCGCGACGTTCCTTTGCTGGCCGGGGTCGCTCGTCAGATCGAAGAGTTGCCCGGCTGCATCGAGGCGGAAACGCTGATCGCGGGCACTCACCTTCCCCGCCCAGTGCTGGAAGAGGATGCGGTCCGGCGTCGGGGCGTCTTTGCCGAGGAGCCACGGAGCGAGGCTGATGCCGTCCAGCGGCTTGTCGCCCACGCGGTTGATGCCGGCCAGGTCGAGGAGCGTCGGATACAGATCGACGGCCGCGGCGACGGGCGTGACGACGGTGCCGGACTTCACCTTGCCCGCCCAGCGGACGAGCAGGGGCGAGCGCACGCCGCCCTCGTCGGTGCTGCCCTTGATCCCCTTCATGCCGCCGTTCCAGCGCCGGCCGTTCGGGCCGTTGTCGCTGAAATAGACGACGATGGTGCTCCGATCGAGCTTCTGGCCCTCGAGCGCGGCGAGGAGGCGGCCGACGTTCTCGTCGATGTTCTCGCACATGGCGAGCGCGGCCCGCGTGTGATCGAGATCCTCCTTCTTGTCGCCGGTGAGTTGGAGCTTTACCTTGTCGAACCGCCGCCAGTACTTGTCGGGCACCTGCATCGGCGAGTGCGGCGTGTTGTACGCGAGGTAACAGAAGGACGGCTTGCCCGCGGCCACGTTCTTCTTCAGGAAGGCAATCGCTCGGTCGGTCAGGTCGTCGGTGATGTAGCCGTGGCCGCGGACGGGGCGGCCATTGTGGTCGAGCGGCGGATCGAAGTACTCGCCCCAGTGGCCGGAGGTGAACCCGTAGTATTCCGCGAACCCCCGGCCCTTGGGGTGGTACGGATACTGCGAGCCGTTGTGCCACTTGCCGAAGCAGCCCGTGACGTAGCCCGCCGCCTGGAACGCTTCCGCGATCGTCCGCTCGTCGAGATCGAGGCGCTCGGCCCCGGTGGAAACGCCGCTCACCCCGCAACGCGGATGCCATCGTCCGGTCAGGAACTCGGCCCGCGTCGGCGAACACACCGGCTGCACGAAGAACCGCTCGCAGCGCGCCGTCCCTGGCCAGCGCGTCGA
The DNA here is from genome assembly GCA_963849325.1 of uncultured Planctomycetota bacterium. Classification (GTDB taxonomy): domain Bacteria; phylum Planctomycetota; class Planctomycetia; order Gemmatales; family Gemmataceae; genus JAJPHU01. Next base: position 60,747 of record CAWKHF010000004.1, read on the forward strand.
TGTGCGGCGTCCGCAGGTTCGAGTTGCCATGGAGGCTCAGGTCGCCCCAGCCCTGATCGTCGGCGAGGATGACGACGACGCTGGGCCGCTCCGCCGCGACAAGGGAGCCTGAGGCGATCAGCCCCGAGAACACGAGGGCGGCGAGGAGAACGCCCCTGCGGCGCAGGGTGGGCACTGCAAACAACCAGCGCACCGAGAAAGTCCCCATTTGATCCCTTGTGGAGGAATGGTCCCTGGGAGCCTGGATTCGATTTCAGCAACCAGGTTTAACCCCTGCGCGGAGCATTTGCAATCGTTTTCCCAGAATGTGTCAGGCAACAATAGAAATGTCCGCATTTCGGCGACATTTAGGTGGCTGACCGGGCAGATACCGCAGACGCGCGCGGTGATGCTTGGCATCTCCCACAGCGGCCGGCCTTCGTACATGCGCTCGAAACCGCGAAACTCGGTGACGTGAAAATGGGCGTCGCTCACTTGGCCGGCGTCGTCGAGTTGTACCGTGATCTTGGCGTGGCCCTCGATGCGCGTCACCGGGTCGATAAGGATGCGTTGAGGCATGGATGACTCTCCCCCTTAACCGAACTTGAGGTTGCGCCCTTCGAGGTGCGGCGGTTTTCCCTGCAATACGCTTTCCAGCACAGTGCGGATGCGCTCGGCCGGCGGCGGGCAGCCGGGCAGGAAGTAATCGACCGCCACCACCTGATGCAGTGGCCGCACACGCTCCAAGAGACGCGGCACGATGTCACGCTCGCTGGGAACCTGCGGATTGACATCGGCCAGTTCCACATAGGCGCGCTCCAGGACCGGCAGGGCGCTGCCGAGCGGATTGCGTAACGCCGTCACGTTGCCGGTCACGGCGCAGTCGCCGAAGGCAACCAGAACGCGGCTGCGAGCGCGGACGAGTTGGAGGAAGTGAAAATGGTCCTCGTTGGCGACCGCGCCTTCGACAAGCGTGACATCCACGTTTTCGGAAAATTCCTTGATGTCGGCCAGCGGTGTGAAAACGATGTCGGCCATCTTCGCCAGGTCGATGAGCCATTCGTCCAGGTCGAGGAACGACATGTGGCAGCCGGAGCAGCCGCCCAGCCAGACGGTGGCGAGCCTCAGACGTTCCATTGCTTCTTCTCCCGAGCGTTGCGGCCACTTCTTCACGCCGCCCTCGCCAGGCTTCGTCCGAGGCGCTCATGCCACCGAACGCTTCTTGGAGCAGGCCGTCCGCTTGATCCGTTTCAGTGACATCGCCAACGTCGCCGCTTTCCTGGGCGTTGCCGAGAAAACCTTGGAAAAGTGGTACGACGACGACGTGGAGCGACAACGGCAGACGCCCCACGTCCCTCTCCAGCCCATCCGCCAACTGGGCATTGATGAGTTGGCGTTAAAAAAAAAGTCGGCCAGTTCGTAGCCGTGATCATCGATCATAGCAACGGCCGTGTGCTGGATGTGCTGAAAAGACGCGAAAAACAGGTGATTCGAGCGTACTTGGAGCGTGGGCGGATGGCGGGTTTGTTGGCCCGGGTGGTCGAAGTCACGACCGACATGTGGGAGGGTTACGTGCAGGCGGCGCGAGAGGTGTTTGGGGAAGGGGTGCGGGTCACCATCGACCGCTTCCATGTGATGAAGAACTTTCAGGACCACTTGACGGCAGCACGTCGGGAGAGCCAGCGTCAATTGCCCCGCGAAGAGGCGAAGGCCCTGAAGGGGACACGTTGGCTGTGGTTGACCAACGCGGAGAACTTGACGGAGCAGGAACAAGCCGAACTGACCGTGTTGCAAGAACCGTTTCCGCTGCTGGGTCGGTTACGGCGGCAGCGCGAGCGTTTGCGTCTTCTTTTTGAAGATGCAGAGATCGACACGGCAGCGGCCGGGATGAAGTACCTGCGTGCTTGGATGCAGGAAGTTCGGGCTTTGGGTGTGAAGGCGTTGGATAGCTTCTGCAAGACATTGGATCATTGGCTGGAGAAGATCGCCAACTACGTTGTCAAGCGTGCCAGCAATGTTCGGGTGGAGGGGTTCAATACGGGCCTTCGGTCGATCCTGCGGCGAGCTTTTGGCATCTTGAACTTTGAACACTTTCGCCTTCGGGTCTTGGATCGCTTTGGAGTGCCGAGTCCAGCCTAATCAGCAAAGCTCGCGGAGAGCCAACTTTCTTTGCCTCCCGAACTCCCGGCGTGCCTTTCCGCAGCCCCTTGACTGCCAGCAGGGCGTGGTAGACCGTGCCGGGGATCAGGTCTTCCTCGACAGCGTAGGCGAACATCCGCTTGATGCGGTTCACCTGGCTGTTGACGTAGCTCCGCGACCAGTTCTTCGCGATCATCGCCTCGCGGACCCTCTTCAGATCCTTGGGGCGGAAGGCGTCGGCCGGCTCCCGGCCGTAGCCCTGCTCCTGTAGCACGGTCAGAGCGTCGTTGATGCAGCCGGCCTCCTTGTTCTCGCCGTGATTGGGCCGATAATAGTCACGGGCGTGCTTCAGGTAGGCCAGGATCACCTCGTTGATCGTGGGGTGGTCGTTCGGCACCAGCGGCTCGTCAGTCGTCACTTCGGGTTGCTTCTGGCGCTGTTGCCAGGCCCGTATCAGGGCCGCGTACTTCTGCTTGCTGCTGGGTGAGCCGAACGGCCCCAGGTAATGGTCATGGCCATCGATGGTGACGACAGCACAATTTCGGGCCTTGTGGTGGCGGTACGAGGGAATTGCTCCCTTCTTCAGTCGTGGCATGGCTGCTGACTCCGGTTTATCCAGTACCGTGTACTGGATTTCGGGTTCAGCCGCCTTTCCCGACCGTCGGGAGGTAGCGTAAGTTGCTGTCGGCTTTCAAGTTATAGTGGGCGCTACTGGACTTGAACCAGTGACCCCCAGCTTGTCGATCAATCCTGGGTCGAGCTTTCTTGATGCTGAAAGCCATTATCTCCCTTCATGTTACGCAGACGGGTTCGCTCAGTCAATCGTGGTCAAACGTGATAAATCGCATTCTTGCAAGTCCTTGATAATCAAGAACTTCCGAATTTGGCCTTTTCGCAATTCGGAAGAATTCGGAAGCAGTGAAGCGCTGACCCACGGTGCAATCTAACCCATGACCACCAGCCTCAAACGCTGGTGGTCATGGGTTGGGTAGAACAAGCTGCTCAAGGGGGGTCGCATCTCCCCCGCCATGTTCGCCTGCCAGACCTTCCCGGTCCTGACCTCCAGCGCCGTGAGCCAGCCCCCGCCGTGGCAGAAGGTGTCGATGCACTTCAGGTAGCCGAGGTCCAGAACCTCGCCGTTCTTCTGAGGCGTGTGCCCCACGATGGCCACCTTGCCTGAACAGTGCCGGGCTGGGATCGGCGGCAAGGAGGCCCACCGCAGCCCGCCCCAGCGCTGCTCGTGCAGCGGTCGGTCGGGTTCGTAGTAGGCGTGGACGAAGATGTGCCGCAGCGTCTCGAAGTAGTCCCGGCATCCCTTGATGAACTGAAGATGCTCCGAGGGGATAAAGGCACGCAGGTCAGCGGGACGAAGTTCCTGTCCGCTACGGTGGCCGTAAGAGGCCAGGGCCTCCGTGCCCCCGAACTTGAGCCAGTAGCGCAGTTCGGACGACCCTTCGAGGGCGGCGAGCAGCATCTCCTCGTGGTTGCCCAGCAGCGGCACCAGCGTACATCGCTCGGCAAGGGCGATCACCTGCTCCATAACACCCCGACTGTCCGGCCCCCGGTCGATGTAGTCGCCCAGGAAAACCAGGGTGTCGAGTGCGGCAGGGTCGATGGCTCGGACGAGCGTAGACAGTGCCGCCGAGCAGCCGTGAACGTCGCCAATCGCTATCGTGCGTCCTTCGGTCATGGGGCCTTTGTATCGCTCGTGCTGCGCAAGGGCGGTGCGCTCTCCTGATCGCTCAGCGGCGGCTTCCACTTCACCTGATTCCCCCACACCATGTCAAAATCGGGCAAGACTTCAGCATCGAGGTTCGCCACCATCCATCTCGGCACGTCCTTGATCGACCGATCCTCGAACAGCCTTCGGCATCTCCCGCAGGCGTGGATGAAAAGCGGCCTGCGGTTGAACATCCCGCTCCACGGAAAGCCAAAGTTGGTCAAGAGGATCGGCTGGTCGCAGTTCAGGCAGAGCGGGGCCGTCGTGCGCCGCCAGGCCGACTTCAGCGCCGCCCAGGGGATGCAGTTCGGCTCGATGCCCTCCCAGGCGAACCCGGACCATGTGTGGGGAGCCGCCGTCCAGTCGTCTGGCTCTTCCACGACCCGCTGCTTCCACTTTCTCCAGTACGCTTTCCAGGGCCAAAACGGTGCAAGCCGCTCCCCGAAGAGGAAGTCGTCGCCGTGCCGGGGCGTGCTGATTTCCCGTTTCCTGTCGAGCAGGGCGACCTCCACGCCCTTCCTTGCCAGTTCGTGCTGCTTAAAGAACGGGCGCAAATCGACACGCCCCTGCTGGCCCCAATGGTGGACCGCCACCCGCCCTGGCCGAAGCTCTAGCAGGTTCAACTGGCATCGCCGCACGACGAGCCGGATCACCCGCTGCGGGTCAGCGGCGTCGAGCGTCACCAGCCGCTCACGGGCACGTTCCAAGATCGGCTCCCGTGCGTTGTCCAGTGCCCAGGCCACGGGGTCATCAACCGCCCAGGCTACCCCGGTGGCCGTGTGCAGGAACCAGAACGACCTGGGATTTCCTCCAGCACGCAAGCCCCTGGGCAGGAGGAACGAAGCGATTGCGGCAAGAGTCGTCTTGAGGAAAGTGCGCCGGGTTGGGAAGGACATGACCTCACCTGCGGTTCAGTGCCATCAAAGAGAAGGTGGCACCGAAACCACCTTCATCGCACGGCTTTCGCCGCCGCTCCTTTACCACCGTGCCTTGCGGGGTCGGTTGGTCGGGGTCGCAGGAAAGAAGCCATCCTCGCCCGGTCGTGATGAAGACTCTTCAATTATTGCAGGCGTCATGCGTGCTGACAACAACCCCGACCCGTAAAATGGGCCGCAGGTCGCCAAGGCCAGGACCGGCGGGAAAGGAACTCCATGAACCTCTGCAAAATCTGGATGGAGCAGTGCGAAGCAGCCAGGGGCATCGAGGACGAATTCGGCACGCAGAAGGCGCTGGCCTACCTCGTGAGCGAGAAGTTCTTGAACTACCTCGAAGCCGCCGAAAAGGACTCCACGTTTCAGGCCGAGCTTCCGGCCTTTGTTGGCGAGATCAAGAGCCTTTTCGAGCCGTGGCAGCTTGCGGAATGCCTGGAGAAAGCACGGCTGACGGAGCCGTTCGACCCCGGCATCTACGAGGACGCTGAGCCTGAAGACATCGAGATGGAGCGGAAGGCGGACCTGCGCCGCTGCGCCGCCGACCTGCTGGTGGTGGAGCGGGCGAAGGAGTTGCTGCTGGGCAGCGGCAGCGAGTGATGGAGGAGCGCCGGGAAATGAAGCGGTCATCAAGAGGACGGACTTCTGGCAAGGCCACGACTGGTGGGGATGTCGCCACCCTGGAAGACATCCCCAACGTCGGCCCAGCCGTCGCCGCTGATCTTCGGCGGCTGGGCATCACCGCCCCCGCCGACTTGCTGGGCCGTGACCCCTATGCGCTGTACGAGGACTTGTGCGAGAAAACGGGCCAGCGCCACGACCCCTGCCTGCTCGACACGTTCATCGCCGCCGTGCGGTTCATGGCGGGGGAGCCGAAGAAGCCTTGGTGGGCGTACACGGCGGAACGCAAACGACGCCTGGCGGCTCGAACGCTACCCGCCGACTCGGATTAGCGAGGGTGCGATGATCTTCCGGCTTTCGCAAAAGCTGAACGCCAAGATCAAGGCAGGCATCTTGCCGAGCGTGCCCCTGGACGAGAACCCGTTGGCGGACTGGTCGGCCCACCTGTTCGTGGCGGGCCGGACGCAGTACCTCCTCCTGAGCAACACGAAGTCGCTCTACTCCACGGTGATGTACGGCAAGGGCGTCACGACCGACAGCCACTTCATCGAACGTGCCCTCGGCGGCATCCGGGAGTTCATGGAAGCCGATGGCCAGGCGTTCGCCTACCGCCAACTCATCGTGCCCGCCGCCGCATCGGTTCGGTTCGCCAAGGCGCTGGATCGCTCCGTCACGGGGTCGATGAACGACCTGATAAAACATGCGACGTATTGGCTGGCCGAGGGCGACCAGTCGCCGTTCGACGTTGGCTTCCGGCTCAACGACATCCCCATGTCGGCGCTGGCCAGCAGCAGCGGCTCGTCTTACGGCAAGCCACGGGATGCGTTCAGGGCGCTGGCGGGCGGGGTCGAGTCGTGATGGGACAGCCAGGGGCTAGAAGCCGCTTCAACCCGACCTGCACGATGAGGGGCTGTGGCTGCCGTTGCCAGCAGGGTTCATCGCATCTCCCGCAGGTGTCGGACAATGGCCCTTTTGAGGAAGAATGATATACCCCACAGCAGCAAACGTGCCAGAGCGGACTTGGCGTGGAGCCGGAAGGAACGGGTAACGTGGGTTCCGTTGGCGGTGCGCTGGAACTCCCACGTTTCCTCGAACTCGGTCGCCCACCGAGAAAGCGGTGCGGAGAAATCCTTCATTTGAAGCCGAAGCCGGTGATCGGGCTGCCACTCCACAATTTCCTCAATATGACTCGACCCGTCCCGGTTCGTGACCCGGATTCGAGAGCCGACGATGCCGGGCGTCTGGACATCGAACACCGCAACCTTGATGCCCGGTAGCGGGCCGAAACCGTGGAAGTTGGGCCACTTCGTCAGGTCGAGAATCTGCCGGGCGATCTCTTCGGGAGCGAGAGGAAGTGTGTCTTCGCAAGAGAAGGTGATCGGGTTCATTCGGCCCTCTCGCACGCCCTGAGCATCGCCGTCAGCGGCTCCGGGTCGGCCAGGCGGTGGTCGCTGCCTACTTCGACCAGGGCCGTGGCGGGCAGGCTGCTGGTGCGGACCAGTTCCTCGCTGTCGCTGAACGGCACCACGTCGTCGGCCCGTGAGTGCAAGATGGTCGTTCCGGGCTTCAGGGTCTTGACCGTCCCGTACTTCTTCCAGGCGGGGCAGAGCAGCACGAGCGGGGTGTCGCCGCTGTCGAGGTTCATGGCCAGCGCCCCGCCCCGTGAAGAGCCGACCACCACAGCGGGCCGGTGCCGGTCGTACTCGGCCTGGGCGATGCGCACGGCTGCCTCGAAGTCCTCGTCGGGCAGCTTCGGATTGATGACCTCATGGCCGTGCTGCGCCAGAAAGGTCGGTTTGACCCCGCCAGGGATCGAATGCCAGCCGTGCAGGAAGAGGATTCTCATGAGGTCGTTGTAGCCTGCTGCGGTCGGCCTGGCTGTGCGTGCCTGTGACCGGGAGAATACCTGCGGGGGCTTGTTCGGGAGGCCCGCCCTTCCGCAAGATGACCAGAGGCGGCACAGGAGGGCCTGTCGTGGCCAAGAAGAACAAGAAGGAGAAGAAACCCCGGACCCCGGCCCAGTTCGCCACCGAAGTGCAGGTCCGTGTGAAGCCCGGCACGACCGACCCGGACTTCCCTGACATCCCGCTCGGCGGCTGGGCCGGGACGATCAGCGAAGTGGACCAGAGATCGGCCCCGCCGACCTACCTGATCGAGTGGGACCGGCACACGCTGGACCCCATGCACCCCGTCTACCGCAAGCGCTGCGAGCGGGACGGCCTCGGACTCGAAAGCATGTGGCTGGGCGAGGACGACATCGAGCCGGACAGCGGCGGGCCAGCCGTCATCGAGCAGCCGACGAGCATCGTGACCCGCCCGCTCAACGAGAAGGACCAGGACGACCGTGTGCGGATCGCCCTGGGGCTGACGAGCAACGACCCACTCCCGGAAGTCGATGACGACACCCTCCGGGCCTACCACCGCTACCTGGCGGCGCACCTGACATTCCCCTTCGAGGCCAAATGGGAGCCGGAACACGGGCCAGCGCAGGCCGTGAAAATCACCGGCCTGGGCGACACCGAAGACGACGCCTGGGCGGACGAGATGTACGGGGTGCTGTGCGAGGCGAGGGCCGAGGGCCGGTTGACCGAAGTGTTGCTGGGCGAGTGCGAGGCCAAGAAGGGCAGCGCCAACCGGCAACTGCTGAAGGATTATGCGTACTGGTTCTGGAACAACAGGTGACGGGGAGTGCCCTTGCCAGGCTTCTGCGCCCCAGCTTCGCCGGAGAGGGACGAAGCTGAAGGTTGACGGAACCTCGATCCGTGGTAATCTGGCTCTTCCCCAGGGCCAAGGACTGGCCGAAGCTGAAGGGACTCAGCCTGGGGTCATCTCGCCTTCGCCTGCCGTCCGCAGATCGACGTGAGATCGACGTGCCCGCCCTCCACCGCCGCAGGCTTGTGCCGCACACTGACCAACCTGCCTGGCGCTTTAGCCCTGTCAAGAAGGTCGTGCTGGTCGGTCCTGGGCGCTTCCCCCGTGGGCTGCGGGCTGACCCCGGCACGGTGTTTGCTCCTCATCCTCCAATGGCGTGCAGCTTCGGGATGCCGGGGTGCAGGGTCCGATGATTACTGCCGTCCGAAGGTGGTGTGAGATGGAGGCCAGGCAGGTGGCGACCGTGGAAGGTAAAGACCCGTGGATGAACCAGGCACGAAAACGCCGTCGAACGATCCGCCTGGAAAGGAGCCGCCTGCGCACGGCCTGGGCGGGGCTGAAGAACAGCACCGCCTGTTGATGGAGTGCGTGACCGACTACGCCATCTTCTTCCTCGACCCTCACGGGCGGGTCGCCACCTGGAACGCCGGGGCCGAACGCATCTTCCGCTACAGGGAGGCCGAGATCGTCGGCCAGCATTTCTCCCACTTTTCACTCCCGAAGACGTTCAACAAGGCATACCGGAGAAGGAACTCCAGAAGGCGGCGACGGCGGGGCGGGCGAATGACGACCGCTGGCTGGTACGCAACGGCGGGGAGAGGCTGTGGTGCAACGGCGTGACCACTGCCTTGGGGGACGAGAAGGGCGGACTGCGGGGCTTCGCCAAGGTGCTGCGGGACCGCACCGAGCCGAAGCGTCTGCAAGAAGCCCTGCACCAGCGGGCCGAGGAACTGGCGCAAGAGGCCCGGCAGAAGGACGACTTCCTGGCGGTCCTGGCCCACGAGTTGCGCAACCCCCTGGCCCCCATACGCAACGCCCTGCAAGTCATCCGCCTGGGCCATCACGACCCTACCCTCGTGGAGCAGATGCGGGCGATGGCCGAGCGCCAGGTCGGGCACATGACCCGCCTAGTGGACGATCTGCTCGATCTCTCCCGCATCAGCCGGGGCCTGATCCGGTTGCTCAAAGAGCCAGTGGACGTAGGCCAGCCCGTGCAGCAAGCCATCGAAGGTGTGCAACCCCTGGTCCGGGAACGAAGTCTAACGCTCTCGGTGTCTCTCCCAGCAGAGCCGTGCTACGTCGATGTGGACCCGACTCGGTTGCAGCAAGTCGTGGGCAACCTCCTCACCAACGCCGCAAAGTACACCGACCCAGGGGGCAACATCCTGCTCACCGTCCGACCGGAGGGCACCGACGTGCTGCTGCGGGTGCGGGACACGGGCATCGGCATCCCGGCTGACATGCTGCCTCGTATCTTCGACCTGTTCGTGCAGGCCGAGCGCCGCCTGGACCGCTCCCAGGGTGGTTTGGGGATCGGGCTGACCCTGGTGCGCAGGCTGGTGGAAATGCACGGCGGCAACGTCACCGCCCACAGCGAGGGGCCGGGCCAGGGCAGCGAGTTCGTCGTGCGCCTGCCCGCCCTGCCCGAAGACCGGAAGGGAGAACTCCTGCGGAAGCAGGGCGATGACCAGCAGCCTGTGGCTCCCTCGGCTCCCCGCCGCATCCTGGTGGTGGACGACAACGTGGACGCCGCCGAGAGCCTGGCCGTGCTGCTGCGGCTGGAGGGGCACGAGGTCCGGGTGGCCTGCGACGGCCCGGCGGCGCTGGCGGCGGCGCAGGCGGACCCGCCGGAGATGGTGGTGTTGGACCTGGGGATGCCGGGGATGGACGGCTTCGAGGTTGTCCGCCGCCTCCGGGGGCAGCCGGGGTCGAAGGATGCGCTGTTGGTGGCGGTGACGGGCTGGGCACAGGAGGAGGACCGGCGGCGATGCTACGAGGCGGGCTTCGACGGCCACCTGCCCAAGCCGGTCGAGTGGGACGCCCTGCGGCAATTCCTGGCCCACCCCAAGCTGCTCAGGCATCGGCCTGCGGGAAGCTGATCCGTGTCAGCGTGCTGGCTCCAGACGGGCAGACAAGCTCTCGGCCTGATGCTCGGCCTGCACCGCCTGTTGCGCCCCGGCGTGGCTGGCCTCGTGGCGGCAGTAGCAGTCGAGGGAACAAGACGGCTGGCCGCACTCCTGACAGAAGAAGGTGGTGTGCAGTTTCCTGCCGCACTCCGAGCAGCAGGCGAAGCTGACAACAGACATGGCCCTTCTCTCCTCCGGCATTTTGGGGAGGGACAGCAAGCACCGGAATCCGCCCACGGCCCGGTTCGACCTATATCGCTCCGTTCCTCAAAGGTGCAACTGCCGTGCCGTATCCCCCGGCAGAACTTTCCGTTTCAGATGGATCAGCGAGGTGGGCGAGGGGAGCTTCATCTCTCCCGCCGGATCACCGCAAACCACGCCTTCGGCCCGCCCGCACTGAAGGTCACGTCCTTAAAGTCAGGCCGAATATCGTAGCGTGATGGCTCGATGGATTCGATGACCCAGCCCTGGGCGAAGGCGTCGTGCAGTTCCTTCTTCGACACCCGCCTCGGCCCCTGCGTGCCCGGCTCCTCGTCGCTGAAGCAGAGGAGGAACAACCTCCCGCCCGGCTTCAGGACGGTCGCTAGACCCTCGACGTAGCGCTTCCGGTCCTCGTCGGAGAAGACGTGAAACAACCCGCTGTCGATCACGTTGTCGAACACTTCGGGGAGGTCTTTGAGCGCCAGGGCGTCCATCACGAGGAAGGTGACCGTCAGCCCCCGCTCGCTCGCCTTGCGCTTAGCCCGCTGGATCGGTTCTTCGAGGAAGTCGATGCCCGTGACCTTGTGGCCTCGGCTGGCGAAGAAGAGGGCGTTCTCGCCGGTGCCGCAGCCCACGTCGAGGACGGAGCCGGTGATGGGGTCGGCCACGTCGAGGAACGCCTGCTGCGGCCCTCCGATGTCCCAGGGCGCTTGCCCGGTGTAGGCGCTCTCGAACGTGCTGCGGTCGGGTAAACTACTCATGGCGATAACCCCTCCTTGCGCCCATTTTAGGGCTTTTGCTGCTCGCCATCGGCTTGGAGGAGCCGAGTGTCAGCGGTTCCGGCAAATGGGACGGGACGCCCTCCGTCTGCACCGGCGTAAAATGACAGTAGGGAAGCCCCGTGTCGAAGCGAGAATGCCGATGCTCCTGCACGAGTTCAACTGGAAGAAGGAAGTCCTCCAGGCCAGCGAGCCGGTGCTGGTCGATTTTTGGGCCTCATGGTGCCCGCCGTGCCGGGCGATGAACCCGACCATCGAGGCGCTGGCCAGGGAATTCAAGGTCTGCAAGGTGAACGTGGACACCAACCAGGAACTTGCCGCCCGCTACGACATCTCCTCGATCCCGGCGCTACTGATCTTCAAGGGCGGGCAGATTGCGGCTCGGCACGTCGGCGTGACGCCGGAGGCCACGCTGCGGGCCGAGATGCAGAGGTTAAGGCAAACATGACCGCCCGCCAGGAGGCCAGACCATGACTTTCTTTCGGAGAATCCTTGCAACTGACGCCCCCGCCGCCGTCCTCCTGATCCGCCTGATCGTCGGCGGTGTGTTTCTCTCCGAGGGCATTCAGAAGTTCCTGTTCCCGGAGGCCCTGGGGGTGGGCCGCTTCGCCAAGATCGGGATTCCGGCCCCGGAAGTCATGGCCCCGTTTGTCGGGGTGTGCGAGATCGTCTGCGGCGTGCTTTTTCTCCTGGGGTTGCTCACTCGTTTCGCCGCCATCACCATGATAATCGACATGCTCGTGGCGATCTCGACAACGAAGGTGCCCATGCTGCTCAACGAAGGTATCTGGAAGATGGCGCACGAGGCCCGCACCGATTGGGCCATGCTGCTGGGGTCGCTCTTCCTTCTTATCGTCGGGGCGGGTTCGTGGTCGTTCGATGCGAAGCTCGCTCGGACGGCTGATCGGAGAACGGGATAACGAGCCATTCGTCAATCGGTGAGCCGTTGTTGACCGCAGCCTTCCGGTCGGGAGCGGGACTGTCCGCATCTCCGGCGGGCCACGTTGAAGGCCGCAAGTTCCTGCGTCATTTGGTGGCGATCCCACGATAGAGATAGCCGGGGGTTTTCGGCATCCGTTCCAGGTAGAACTCCTCGACTTCGACCGAAGCGAAGGGCTGGGCGGCGGCGAGTTCCCTCATGTTCCGGTCCAGGTGACACCCATTGGCGAGGCGCACTTGCAGCCAGTTCAGGCGGCGCTGCCACTTCTGCACCTGCGGCTCCGGGCTGAGGCCGTGTTCGAGGAACAGGAACTTGCCGCCGCTCTTTAGCACCCGGTACACTTCCGCCAGGGCTTGGTCAACGCCCTCGATGCTGCACAGGGTAAACGTGCTGACGGCGCAATCGAAGCGGTTGTCCTCGAAGGGGAGGCGTTCGCCGCCGAGGAGCTGCTGGTCTACCTCCATCGCCGTGCGTTGAATCCGCTTCTGCGCCAGCCGGTGCATTCCGGGGTGCGGATCGACGGTCGTGAGCATACGGACCCGTTGGGGGTAGTACGGCAGGTTCAACCCCGTCCCGAAGCCAATCTCCAAAACATCGCCGTAAGCACCGGCGAGCAGATTGCGCCGCTGCCGAGCCAGGAGGGGCTTGTTCAAGAGGAAATCGCATAGACGTGGGACAATTACCTGCGAGAAGAAGCCCACAGTCTTCTCCTGATGTGCTTGGCATGGGCTGGTCCGTTCGTGGCTATTCTACTCGCCTGCCGACCCGACGAAACCACGAACGGCGGCGGTGCTACCCGTGCTTCTTGGTGGTCGGCCCGGTTGCAGCCTGGCTAGAATAGCCGAAACGGGCGTCCCTTCGACGCCTCCTGAAAGGAGGAATCTGCAATGGCTATTCCGCACGCCAAGCCCGGCGAGGTCGTGGACGTTCGGCCCCTGGGGGCGGCGCTGGCCTCGGCGCAAACGCAAACCCTGGTTCGTGCCGAGCAGGTGGAGGTCATCCGCCTGGTCGTCCCGGCGGGCAAGGAGATCGAGGAGCATAAGGCCAAGGGCGAGATCGTCGTGCAATGCCTGGAGGGGCGGGTGGTCTTCACCGCCTTCGGCAAGACGCACAACCTTGAGGCCGGGAAGCTCCTCTACCTGCCCACGGGGGAGCCACACTCGGTCAAGGGGATCGAGAACGCCTCGCTCCTGCTGACGATCCTCCTGCCCAAGCACTGAAAGCGCCGCCCGTCGCCGGGCCTTCACGGTCGAGAGTCCTTCGCCAGCAACAGCATGGCCACCGGCGTGTGCGCCTGGAGGCCGTGGCGCAGGCCGGTGGGCATGTGGACCCAGGTGCCGGGCGTGGCACTCGTTTTGCTCCTGGTGAGAGTGGGGCGTTTTTCAGGAGGGCAGAACGATGGCAAGCGACCTGAAGCGAGGCGATCATGTCGAGTGGAACTCGGAAGCGGGGCGGGTCCGGGGAACGATCCAGAAGAAAGTGACTTCGGAGATCACCTTCAAGGGCTACAGGCGGCACGCCTCCCAGGAGGAGCCGCAGTACATCATCAAGAGCGACAAGACCGACCACCTGGCCATCCACAAGGGGTCGGCCCTCAAGAAGCTCAAGAAGACCAAAGGCTAACCCACGCCGATGGTTTCCGTCTCGGCGTCCCTCCTGGTGCTGACGGGGGCCATCGCCTCGGTGAGCGGCATCGGGATCAGACCTGGCTCCTTTCCCGCATCGACTCGGCCAGGCGTTCGACTTGCTGGCGCATCTCGGCGGCGGGCAAATACACCCGCTGGCCGTGGCCGGGCAAGACCCACTCGAACCGATACGCCGCCAGCCGCCCCATCGACTCGGCCTGCTGCGGCCACGAATACCAGCAGTAGTCCTCGGAGGCCGAAAGCTGCTGCGTGTCCCGGTCCCAATCCAGGTGGTCGCCGGTGAACAGGAAGCGCTCCTGGTAGAGCAGAACGCAGTGGCCCTTCGTGTGTCCCGGCGTGGGGATGGCGAGGAAATCTGGAGCCAACTCCCACGGCCCCTCACCATCGAGAACGACTTCCGCACCGGGCTGCGACGAAAACTCCTCCCGATGGATGATGCGGCGACTGCCGAAATGCCCGGCGTAGCGCTGGGCGTCGGCTACGTCGTCTCGGTGCGTCAGGAAGATGTGGGCGATGCCGCCCAGCTTCTCAAGCTGCCGCACCAGCGGGGTCACGAACTTGGGCGAGTCGATGAGCCAGTTCCCAGCAGCGTGCTTGATGAAGTAGCTGTTGCCGCCATACGACTTCGGAGAATTGAACCCGCAGTAATAGACCGGCGCCTCGATGAGAAGGGGGAAGTCCTTCATCACCGCCTTCACGTCATCGTCACTGAGGCAGCCGATGGACCCCGTGGGGCAGGCCAGGAGCGCTTGCAGCGCCCGCCGCCGGTCGGCGCTGGCAACCGGCTGGGCCTTGACGAAGGACGTTTCCGCCGCCTCTCCGAAGACCGCAGGGGCGATCTGCCGACAGGCATCGCAGTCGATGCAGGTCGAATCTACGAAGAAGTCGCCAGGGACGTTTTCCGGCACCCGCTTCTTGGGGTTGGCCATGATCGAACCTCCTCTTTGCATTCTACCTGTGCGGGAGGCTCTTGAATTGCATCATCGTGGCGGCGCATACCCAAGCTGGAACCGGCCCGTCTCAATTCCGACGTTCCGGCTTCGTGGCAGTCACGAGACGAGTTGCTGCCCAGGGACCACCCCACCAAAACCGCCATCCCAGCCTCCTGCGGGTAACATCGTAAATGCCGATTTTGGCAAGCTGTGCCTGGTGATGCCGGGTGCCCCGAATGTCAGCGATCATCAGCCGACCGCCAGGACGTAGCACCCGCACCGCTTCGTCAACTGCTTTCTCTCGGCCAGCACGTCCGCTGATGTTGTGGATGGCCAGACTGGAAACAACCACATCAAAACTGTTGTCTGCAAAGGGCAGCGATGTCATGTCGCCGGTGTGCAATTCGATACGATCAGCTACCCCCTCAGCGATGGCGTTGCGCCGGGTAGCCTCGGCAGAATTGCCGGACTGATCGACGCTTCGCCACAAGTCCACGCCCACTGCCCGGCCTGTCGTCAAGCGTTGAGCGGCCATTAGCAGCACCGCACCCCGGCCACATCCCAGGTCCAGTATTCGCTCGTCACCCCGAAGCCCCAGCTTGTCCAGCAATTCGGCCCAAACCATGAACTTGCCTCGAAGCGTGGTGTGAAGGTAGAAACTTTCGATGGTCAACAGGAATAGGACAGCCAGAAACGGCAGCAATCGGCCAGAGATAATTGCCATTACGAGGATAGCAACGGTCATGACTGCAATGGCAGCGGGCGCATAGGGAGCATCAATCCCATACGAACCACGCCGTCGAGGTTGCACCTGTCCAGTCATCGGGGTGTCTTCTTTCCGTTCTGAGAATCCTCGCCATCGCATTCCCATCAGTGACCTGACAACTTGATCTCGATGCCATATCGAGCGCAGCGGCCAGCAGCTTCTCGATCTCGTCCTTCGTGGACGGGGCGGCAGTCGTAGCGCCTGGCGGGACAGGGACGCCGACCTCGAAGAACATCTTTTCCAGCCCGGCAGGGGCGACGGAGATCAGCATTCGGGCGGGTTTGCCGCTCTCGTTCTTGAACGAGTGTAGCGTGCCGACAGGCATGTTGGCGAACATCCCGGCATTGGCAACGAGCCGTTGGTCGCCAAGCGTGAGGGTGATCTCGCCTTCGAGGACGTAGAAGCCTTCTTCCTCCCGGCTGTGGACGTGCGGGGGTGGCCCACCGCCCGGAGGCACGACTGCTTCCCACATGGCGTACTTGCCGTTGGTGTCCTCGCCGGTGGCCAGGAAGCGGTACACATCACCGACGACGGCGATGGTGCGCCCTTCGGCGGGCTTGCGGGTCGTCGGGTTCATTCGGTTCTCACTCCTCTCACTTCACAGGCAACTTCCCGACGAACTTCACGGCCCGCCCAATCCAGCCGCTCAACTGCTCGTCGCCCTCGACGCCTTCCGGGGCGACCAGCACCCAGCCCTTCATCGACCTCCCGGTGATGTCGAACTTCTTGACGTGCGGCTCAGGTAGCGCCTCCTCAGCCTGCTCCGGGCCGAGCCGGACACAGAGGGAGTCCTTCCAGACTCCCACCAGCAGGTTGCCGTTCAGCAGGAAGCCGACCCCGCCAAACATCTTCTTTTCCTCGACGTTCTTGCGCCGGGCCAGTGCGTTGCGGATGCGTTCGGCAAGGGCTTCGCTGAAGGCCATGAGCAGTCTCCGGGGCAGCCTGGCGGTCACGCACCGAGTATTTTAGCTGGATGCCGAAGAAGGGCCGCAAACCGGGGTCGAAACCGCCTGGCGACCGCTGGTTCGTCTACCTGCTTCGGTGCGCCGACGGCACGCTCTACACGGGCATCGCCAAGGACGTGAGCCGCCGCTGCCAGCAGCACAGCGCCGGGACCGCCTCCCGGTACACCCGCAGCCGCCTGCCGGTCGTGGTGGTTTACCAGGAAGACCACGCCAGCCGAAGCCTGGCCTTGAGGCGGGAGGCAGCGATCAAGGCGCTGACCCGGCGGCAGAAGTTGTCGCTGATTCGGCTGGCCGGGTGAGGACGATCTGTTCAACGCAAGGGGTAAACGGCATGACCGCCGACGAGATTGCTGCCGCCGTTGGCAGGGAGGCGGCGAACGAGTTGACCAGCGCCCTGGCCAAGATCAAGCACTGCCTGGGCCAGTTGACCGACGAGCAGGTGTGGTGGCGGTCCCGGCCCTCGCTCAACAGCGTCGGCAACCTGATCCTGCACCTGTGCGGCAACCTGCGCCAGTGGATCGTGGCCGGGCTGGGTGAAGCGGCGGACAGTCGGGACCGGCCCGCCGAGTTCTCCGAGCTTGGCCCGATCCCCAAGGACGAGTTGCTGCTCAAGCTGGCGGACGTGGTGGACGAGGCCAGGGCAGTGCTGGCACGACAGACGGCCCGCCAACTTCTGGAGGCCCGGCGCATCCAGGGCTTCGACGTAACAGGGCTGGCGGCAATCTTCGACAGTGTGCCCCACTTCCGGGGTCACACGCAAGAGATCGTCAGCCTAACCCGGTTGCAGTTGGGGGATGCGTACAGGTTCGCCTGGGCACCGACCACGCCGGAGCAACGTGCCCCATCGTGAAGGCTTGCAGGGAGAGGCAGGTGGCCATGACCCATTCGTTGTGCGAGACATGCGCCTGGATGCGAGAGGTCGTCACGCCGAAGGGATCACGCTTTCTGCTCTGTCAGTTGTCCAAGACGGACCCGGCTTACCCGAAGTACCCGCCGCAGCCCGTGGTCCGGTGCGACGGCTACCAGAAGCAGGAACCGGGAGGTGTTGAGCGATGACGCAGCGAAAGGAAAAGGCCGTCCTGTTCCTCTGCACCGGCAACTACTACCGCAGCCGGTTTGCCGAAGTCCTGTTCAACTCGGTGGCCGGGAAGATGGACCTGTCCTGGCGGGCGTCGTCCAGGGGCCTCGCCCTGGAGCGGGGCGTGAACAACGTCGGCCCGATGGCGGCGGCTGCCGTCAAAGCCCTCGAAGCCCGTGGACTTCGTGCCGTCGCTGATTGTGCCCGCCTCCCGGCGCAGGTGACGGCGGACGATCTCGAAAGAGCGGCGTGGATCGTCGCTCTGAAGCAGGCCGAACACCTGCCGCTGTTGCAAGAGCGTTTTCCGGCCTGGGCCGAGAAGGTCGAATTCTGGCAGGTGGACGATGCGCAGGAGGCGCTGGCCCTGATCGAGCATGAGGTCATGGACCTGGCGGCTCGCTTGATCGTGGGCGGCAGAAAACGAGTAGCGCCGCCACCCAAAATCGCCGTCGAGCCTCCCGTGACGAAGAAGGAAATCACCAGAACAGCGCCCCCGTGGTCCGGCTGGGCCGGGAGACGAAGGGCAGACGGGGCAAGGGCGTGACCACTGTATCCGATGTTCCGCTCGATGAAGCGGGCCTGCTCCAACTCGCCACGAAGCTGAAGGATCGCTGTGGCACTGGCGGGACGGTCAAGGATGGCGTCATCGAGATTCAAGGCGACAAGCGTGACCGGCTGGCGGCGGTGCTGGAAGGCATGGGTTATCGGGTGAAGCGGGTCGGAGGCTGAGATGGTCCGCTGTCCGTGGGCGAAAACCGAATTGTACGTCCAGTACCATGACATCGAATGGGGCGTGCCGGTCCACGACGACCGACTGCTGTTCGAGTTCCTGATCCTTGAAGGAGCGCAGGCGGGCCTGAGTTGGGAAACGATCCTCAAGAAACGAGAGAACTACCGGCGAGCCTTCGACAACTTCGATCCTGCCATCGTCGCCAAATATGGCCAGAAGAAGCGCAAGAGCTTGCTGGCAGATGCCGGGATCGTCCGCAACCGGCTGAAGATCGAAGCGGCCATCCAAAATGCGAAGGCATTCCTGGCCGTGCAGGACGTAATCGGCACGTTTGACGAGTACATTTGGGGATTCGTGGGCCACGAGCCGAAGCAAAACACCTGGAGGTCAATCAAGGAAGTCCCAGCGAAGACCCCGGAATCGGATGCCATGAGCAAGGACTTGAAACGGCGAGGTTTCAAGTTTGTGGGCAGCACGATTTGCTACGCCTTTATGCAAGCCGTGGGGATGGTGAACGATCATCTGGTCGATTGTTTCCGGCATGGTGAACTGCAAAAGGCGGGCAAGGGCAGACGATGACCGACGAGGCCAGCTACACCTGCGATGCGTGCGGTGAGGAGATCGTGGTGCCCATCGACCTGTCGGCAGGGACGAGCCAGGAGTACGTCGAGGATTGTCCGGTGTGCTGCCGCCCGAACGTCATTCACGTCGAGGTTGACGAGGACGGCGACGTGCGGGTGTGGGCGGAAAGGGAGTAGGATGCTGCCGCTTTACCAAGACCCCTGGTTCACCTTCCGCTTTGCGGACGACCGTATCATCCCCCGGTTCCACTTGGAGGGCGTCGAGGCCGGGCGGAAAGTTTCGGTCTTCAGAGATCGACCCTGGCACCGGCGAGCGGCTGGGCCTGCTGGCGACGGCAACTGTCGGCGAAGGAGGTTGGGTTGAACTGGCCGAGCCGATTATCGTGCAGGCCGGGGATGCGTTCGTCGCCGTGCCGGAACCGCCTGGGGAGCAGTAATCGGCGGTTTATTCCGGTTCACGGTGCAGCCGCAAACCGAGGTCGATAAGCCCTGCTGACTGCCGTTGGGCTTCGGCCTCCCTTCGGCAGCGGTCACAGATGATCCGACCCTCGACCTCCGCTGAGTGCTTCTCGCAGGCGGGTTTCAGGCACACGTCGCACTCCCGGTAGAGCCAGGTGTCCCGGTCCCTGGGGTCCACCTTCAAGACCGGCTGGAGTTTTCGGCTGCAACCATCGACGCTGCACTTCACGAAGGGCATGGCGATTCCCCTCCCGTACTCAGGCAGTTGGGGCAGTACCAGGGGGCGGGGGTCTTGACAGGTTTCGGGCTTCTCCTGCGGCACCTGGCGCACCGGAAGCGCTTGCCCTTGACGGCGGTTTTCGGGCGCACTTTCTTTCCAGTCCTGAGAATGGTCCTCGCCATCGGAGCCTCCACACGCATTTTATCAGAACGGTGGAGCTACCTGAGAACCCTGCCCGGCTCTCCCGAACCGGGCAGGTTCGCTCATCACTCCCTGAAAGTAGTGGTGGCGGTTCACGCCGTCAAAAGCAGCCGGTGTTGCGGCAGCACGTCTTGAACCGCTTGCCAGACCCACACGGGCAGAGGTCGTTCCTGCCCAGCTTCTCGGCCAGTTCCTTACTGCCGTGGACGACCCGGACGCCACGCTTCACCTGCGTCTCGGACGGGAACCCCTTGCGGCGTTTGCTCATCGGCTCGAAAAAAACGGCTGGTGGTCGAGGTCTTGCTGGTCCATGATCCACCGCCTTCTTGTGTAAAATAGGCGACAGCACCCCACCTTGAGACGGCGGGGCTGGCGAGAGGGTTCGCTGCTCGCCGTGAGCGGCCAAGCATCGACGGTGCGCCAACGGCCCGGAGTGGCGGTGCCCCAGGTTCGTGCGGAGGACTCGGACATGCCGACCGATCCGATCAAGCATGTAGTGGTCTTGATGCTGGAGAACCACTCCTTCGATCAAATGCTGGGGTCGTTCCGGTCGGTATTCCCGGACCTCGAAGGCGTCGATCCCGCCCGCCCTGGCAGCAACCGGGACAAGGACGGGACGGCGTACCCCCAGGCGGTGACGACGGCGACCTCCGTGCTGCACGACCCCATGCACGAACTGGCGAACGTGCTGCACCAACTCGAAGGCGACAACGGCAACTTCGTGCTGGACTACTCCGAGGCGTACCCCGGCACGACCCCGGACGAGCGCCAGCAGATCATGGGCTACTTTCGCCCGGCTCGCTCCCCGCCCTTCACGAACTGGCCAGGCACTTCACGGTCTGCGACCACTGGTACTCCTCGGTCCCAGGGCCGACCTGGGCGAATCGCTTTTTCGTTCACAGCGGCACGTCCCTGGGCCGGGTGCAGATGCCCGAAGACCTGAACGACAGCCTGCGCCACCCCGGTCTTTACTTCGGGTACGATCAAGACACGATCTACGACCGGCTGAACGAGCGGGGCGTGCCCTGGCGAATTTACCACGGTGACATTCCCCAATCCCTGGTCCTGACCCACCAGCGCACTGTCCAGAACGCCCGGCGGTACGAGTTCATGGACGTGTTCTTCAGCGATGCCAGGGGCCAGGAGGAGCAATTCCCGGCCTTCTCCTTCATCGAACCGTGCTACTACTGGCCCGGCCAGAACGACGACCACCCGCCGCACGCCACGTTGCGTGCCCAGGCCCTCCTGGGCAGCGTGTACAACGCCTTGCGCCAGAACGACCGGCTCTGGAATTCGACGCTGCTCGTGGCGCTGTACGACGAGCATGGCGGCTTCTACGATCATGTGCTGCCTCCTGCCGCTGTGCCTCCTGACGGTCACTCTCTACCGAACTTCGGCTTCGACCGGCTCGGCGTCCGGGTGCCAGCCCTGCTTGTCTCGCCCTGGGTCGAGCAGACGGTCATCAAGACCGAGTTCGACCACACCAGCCTGCTCAAGTACCTGACGGAGAAGTGGGGCCTCGGCCCGCTGACGGAACGAGTAGCGAGGGCGCAGAGTTTCGGCTCGGCCCTTCGGACAACAGGCCAACCTCGAACGGACACGCCGAGTTCCGTGTCCCTTCCAGTGACGGCGGCTGCGCCGGAGGCGATGACGGCAGGCGGGCCGGGCGAGCCGCTGAATGGGCACCAGAAGGCGCTGATTGCTTTCAGCGAGTATCTGGAGCGGGAGATCGAGGAGCCGGTCGGCAAGCCCGCACGGGCGGCGGCGATGATGGCCGGGCCACCGTCGCAGGTCGAAACTGCCAAGAGCCGGGTCGAAATGTTCCTGGCCCAGCAGAAGGCGAAGGCTGGCGGCGGGTAGAGTTCACCGGGCATGACGAGGGGCGACAAGGCGCTGGTGACACCGGCCCGTGGCTGCGGAGGAAGCCCAAGTTCTCGCATTTGATGGGGCAGATGATGAGCGAATTTGTCTTTCGGGAGTGCCGCTCCGAAGACGTGGGGGCGGTTCTCCAACTGTGGCAACAGGCCGAGGCCACACCCGGCGTCACGGACACCGCCGACGACCTGCGGCGAGCGGTTGCCGAAGGCCCCGCCGTCGTACTCGTGGCCGAGGTCCAGGGGCGAGTCGTTGGCTCGATCATCGGGACGTTTGACGGCTGGCGGGGCAACATCTACCGGCTGGCCGCCCATCCCGATTACCGGCGGCAGGGCGTTGCCCGTGCGCTGGTGGCCGAGGTTGAGAAGAGACTGGCGCAGCAAGGGGCCAAGCGCATCACGGCGCTGGTGGAGAAGGACCACCCGTGGGCCATGACCTTTTGGGAGGCGGTCGGGTATCCGGTGGACGAGCGGATCGTCCGGCGTGTCCGCAACCTCTGAAACGTGCTGGGTGCCATGAAACTCGTGTTCTGTTCCGACCCGTCAAACCCCCGGCATCCCGACGAGGCGTATCAGGCCGAGGCCGCCGCCGCCGAACGCCTCGGCATTCCGTTCACCTTGGTCGATCACGATGCGCTGGCCCACGACAACGACCCGATCAAGGCCGTCCGCCGGGTGCCGCACCAGCCTCAACCCGACCTCGCATTGTACCGGGGCTGGATGCTGACGCCGGACCAGTACCGGCTCTTGTACGAGGCGCTGGAGGCGAAAGGGCTGCGGCTCCTCAACGACCCCACCGCCTACCGGCACTGCCACTACCTGCCCGAATCGTACCCGGTCATCAAGGCGCACACGCCCCGGTCGGTCTGGATCAAGACGAAGGGCGACGTTTCGACCGACGAGATCATGGGCCTGCTGCGCCCGTTCGGGTCGGCCCCGGTCGTGGTGAAGGATTACGTCGCAGCAGTCCGTCTACCCCATCGCCCGCAGGATGGGCGTGCCGATCACGCTGCCGCCGGTGTCTCCACAGCCGCACACCCACCTGGCCTTCGAGGGCTACCAGTACGCCAGGGAAAACGGCAAGGGCAACGACTACAACCACCGAGTCCTGAAGGCGTTCTTCGTCGAGGGACAGGACATCGGCCAGATCGACGTGCTGACGAAGCTGGCGGGCGAGGTCGGCCTGAACGAGCAGGGGTTCGAGGAAGCGCTGCGGACCCGGAAATATCGAGAGGTCCATCAGCGAGCATTGCGCCACGCCTACTCGGAGGCGGGCGTCACCGGGGTGCCGATGTTCGTGATCGGCAGTCAGGTCTTGACCGGCTTGCAGAACCGGGAGACGCTGGAGGCTGTGATCGAGGAGGAGAAGCCACCGCCTCGGTGAAAGACGAGCGGACGATGCTGCCAGCCCCACCCTTCTGCCGACGACTTCCGGGTACGGCTCGAAAACCAGAGGCCAGCAGATAAATACGGTATGCAATCGTTCCATCACTTCACGGAGGCCAAGGATTCGAGAAATAAAGTCAAGGCGATCACCGATCTCGTGGACGCCTTGAAGGGTGTTCTCGACCATTACGACATTGCCACACGCCGGGTCATCTGGAAGCGCCTCACCACGGCGAAGGGACACGAGTTGATCGAGAAGCTGCTGCGTAATCCCCGGACATACCTTTCCAAGAGCGAATTGCGGAAGTTGGTCGAAAGCGGCTGAAACCGAAGCAGTAGAAGGCCGGTGTGCGATGGCAAAGAAGGGCATCAGCAAGGCGAGGGCGATCCAGAACGCCCTGGCACGCCTGGGAATGCAGACCAGCCCCGAACAGGTCGTCGCTGCCCTTGCGGAATTCGGGATCGACGTGAACGAAGGGCTGGTGCGACAGGTCAAGGTGGACATGCTGAAGCAAGCTGCCAAGGCCGAACGGCAACAGGTGAGGACTCCGCAGGTCGAGCGGCCCCAAGTGCGGTGTCCTCCGAAGGTGCCGCCTCGACGGAGCTTTCGGTCGTGAACAGGCAAGGGGAGCCTCGTTGCGCACAATCTCCCCGCCCTCATCCTCACGCCGCCCTTGAAAACAGCATGTTCAACTGCCTCAGCCGCTCTCGATACCGCCGGTCACAGGCCAAACGCCTCGCTTCCATGACAAAATCGAGCCAGTCACCGCTGGTGACATCCACGGGAGAGAATTCCAGAGACAGATAACGAATAGATACGGTGTGTGTGGTGTGTGGACCCGACTCCTCGAACCGCACCCCCGGCCCGCAGATGTAGAAGTTGCCGTGGCGGTAGCCGGTGTCCGGGTCGCTGAAGTAGTTCTTCTGCTTGAACAGCAGGCCCTTGTCCACGAGCAGTTTCCGCACGTCATGCTGCTTCTGCCGGGACCGGCCCTTGATGCCGACTTCTTCAAGCAGGTTGCCAACCATGCTCTCGGCCAGTTCGTTGTTCGCCTCCACGAAGGCCAGCACCTTCTCGATGAAAACCTTGGCTTGCTCGTTGCTGGCGTAAGCGACGGTCGCCAGTTCCGGGATCAGCGCCAGAAGCTCAGCCGTCCACGCCAGCTTCAACTCCGGCACGACCGCCTGCTTGTGCTTGTCCCAGGTAGCCGGGTCGTGCAGCTTGAACCCCCGTCTCGACCAGGCGGCAACGGCGGCTTTGAGCTTGGCCTCGCTCGACGCCGGGTCTTTCTGGTAGCCGTTGTTCTTCCAGACGGCATCGACCGCACAGGCCATGACTCGCTGAAGCTCCTCGAAGTTGTCGGTGAGGCGGTCGGAGAACTCGGTGGACCGGAGGGCTTGCAGCCGGTCCTCGACCCAGGCCACGGCCTCGTCGCTGCTCAGTCCCTCGAATTTCAAAATGCGCAGCGTGACGATGACATATTTCCCGATGGTGTCGTCCTCCGGCACGTCCAGTTCCGACCAGAACCGCACCAGCGCCGAGGCACACCGTCCCTTGAGACTGCCGATGCTCCCCATGCCGCCGGGCGAGCGGTGCTTCTTCCTGGTGGCTTGCTTCTCGGCGGCAGGCTTCGCTTCCGCCGCTGGCTTATCGGGGCAGCGTGCCACCGCTTCCCGGAGGACTTGCTCGAAGACCTGTTCGTTATATTGCATATCCGAGAAATATATCCAGTTGAGGTAGTCGGCGCAGGAGTGGGCCTCGTAATATACCCGCCGCTTCTTCCCGTTATATTTCGCCATCCGGTACTTTTTGACTTTTCCGAGGACGCCGCTGCCGATGAGGGTGATCTTGTCGGCACGCAGCGGGGCGAAGATTTGCGGAGAACTCGACGGGTATATCTCCATCCGGCTGAAGTCATATTCGGGCAGTTCTTGCTGGAGGGCGGTGCGGACCTCCTCGGCCACGCTTTCGTCCTGGGCGATGGGTAGGTAGTCCGGGAGCCAGCCGAAGCACCGGACGGAGCCGTTCCTGGCGTTGACCTCCGGGGCGAAGCGCAGGTGCGGGAACCGCCGGGTCAAGACCTGGCCGACCTTGATGGCCTTGACGACGTGGTACTCGCCGGGCACGTCGCCACTGTGCCGGTCGAGTTCCGGGGCGATCTGCAAGGTCATCCGGCCCTTCTTGACTCCGAAGAAGCGTTCCCCGGCCAGGTGCGTGGTCAGCGTGGGCGTGGAGATTTCACTTTTCCAGGTGGCCCGCTTGCGCTTCCCATCGACCTGCGCTTCCGTGATGTAGTCGTCCTCGTGGCTGTAGTCCCACACCATGTACTCCAGCAGCGTGGTCGCCTCTTTTTCGGTAAAGGCCGTGATCGGCTCGGTGTCGCCCAGGTCGTAGAGGTTGCTGGTGACAAGCTGCCCGGCTTGGTCGAGGCAATATAAAGCCCACTGGTCGGAAATATCGGGGCCGAAATGTTGAAATCTCTGGCGAAGCCGCTCACACTCGTCGGGCGGGATCGGCTCGATATATTTCGGCCTGCACCGGGGCTTGTCGAAGATGTAGGTGATGGTGCCGAAAGGCTGGGCGTGCTTATTCAGGCGACGATGCCGCTTGAGGATTTGCTTTTCCGTCCGGTGGTGATTCGGGACGTGTGACCAGGCGTAGTGGTGACTTCCGTGGTACTCATTCACGGGGCGAGGTTGCCAAGTCCTAGCGTGATCGCTACGTCAGCTGCATGAGCGCGGCTCCGCCAATCCCTGACGAACTGTGGCAGCAAATCCCTCCGGCTGCCCAAGCTGCCCTCTGCGCTCTCATCCGGCACTACGAGCAACGGCTCGCCGACCTCGAAGCCCGCCTTAACCAAAACTCCACCAACTCCTCCAAGCCACCCTCTTCCGATCCGCCCGCCGTCAAACGCGCCCCGCCCCGCCCGCCCACCGGGCGTGCGGCCGGCGGGCAGACTGGACATGCCAAGAGCCAACGCCCTCTTACCGACCACCCCGACGCCATCCAACACTGCAAACCCACGGCCTGCCGCTGCTGCCGGCTGCCGCTGTGCGGCGACGACCCCCAGCCGCTACGTCACCAGGTCTGGGACGTGCCGGCCGTCCGGCCCGTCGTCACCGAGTACCGTCGCCACCGCCTGAGATGCCCCCGCTGCGGCGTCACCACCTGCGGGCAGGCGCCGGCCGGCCAGGACGGGCCACGCCTGAAGGCCGCCGGCGCCCTGTTGACCGGCGCCTACCGGCTGAGCAAGGCCAAGGCCGCCCGCCTGCTGACCGACCTGTTCGCCGTGCCGCTGTCGGCCGGACAGGTCTGCGCCATCGAGGCCGAGGTCGGCCGGCAACTGCGGCCGGCGGTGGACGAGTTGCTGGCGGCGACGCGGCAGCAACCGGCCAACGTCGAGGAGACATCGATGGGTCGGGGGCGTTGGCTGTGGGTGATGGTCACGGCGGTGGCCACCGTTTACCAGGTCGTCCGCGGCCGCAGTCGCCGCGAGCTGGACCGGCTGGTAGGGACGGACTACCGGCGCGTGATGACCACCGACCGTTATCGCGTCTACGACCACCTGCCCGACGAACGCCATCAGTTGTGCTGGGCGCACCTGCGGCGGGACTTCCAGGCGATGGTGGACCGGAAGAACGCCGGCGTGGCGGTCGGCGAGGAGTTGTTGGCCTTGTCGGGGCAGATGCTGGGCTGGTGGAAGCGCGTGCGTGACGGGACGTTGACGAAGATACGTTTCGCAGGTCGTCTGCACGCCGC
Organism: uncultured Planctomycetota bacterium; assembly: GCA_963849325.1. Taxonomy (GTDB): domain Bacteria; phylum Planctomycetota; class Planctomycetia; order Gemmatales; family Gemmataceae; genus JAJPHU01. The sequence continues at coordinate 87,431 of CAWKHF010000004.1, forward strand.
GCGGGACTTTCGCGTGCGCTTCCGCGCCGTCTTGGCGTGGGGGGCGGCGTGCGGCTGCGCCAAGACGGCAGCGGTGTGCCGCGAACTGCTGGGGCGTGAGGTGTCGTTGTTCCTGTTTGCGTTCGTGTCGGGTGTCGAGCCGACGAACAACGCGGCGGAGCGTGCGGTGCGTCATGGGGTGTTGTGGCGGAAGCAGAGTCACGGCCCGCGGAGTATGGACGGCAGGGAGTACCTGTCGTGCATCTGGTCGGTGGTGGAGACGTGCCGTCAGCGGGGCCGGGGCGCATGGGATTACCTGACGGCGTGCCTGGCGGCAGCCGCCGAAAGGCACGTCCTGCCGTCGTTGCTGACCCCGGCCGTTGATGCTCATGCCGCTTGACCTCTAATTGGCCCGTGAATGACTACTGACCCGTATCTTGGCGCTGCAATCCTGGCCCACGATATTGCCCTCGCTGCTGCCGAGAATTATGAGGTTGATTTCTTGGCAGGCTTGGCGAATTCTGCGACGGAAGCGCTTGCGACGGCGACGACGGATAGTATCCCAGCAGCGACCCATGAAATATGGGTAGCCGCTAGGGACAGCGAAGCCACAGCCCAGGCTGCTCTGATCCGGGAAGTAGTAGGCAGCCCTTTCCGTCCGGTGAGCGTTGACCCCGGCTGGCTGACGCCCAACGTGGTCAAGTTGGCCCAGGGAATATATTGCGAGCGGGCCTTCTCCCGGCTACCGGAGTTAGCCGAGGCCCTGGAGAAAACGGGCTGCACGGACGCTGAGGTTCTGACTCACTGCCGCCAGCCGGGGGAGCATGTGCGGGGCTGCTGGGTGGTGGATTTACTCTTGGGCAAGGAGTGACGCCATGACCGAGGCTGAGTGGCTGGCCTGCACCGACCCGACGCCGATGCTGGAGTTCCTGCGGGGGAAAGCCAGCGAGCGCAAGCTGCGGTTGTTCGCCGTGGCGTGCTGTCGCAGGGTGTGGCATTTGCTGGTGGATGAGCGCAGTCGTGAAGCAGTCGAGGTAGCCGAGCGGTTTGCCGATGGTGCGGCGACGGACAAAGAACTTGAGGACGCCAAAAGCAACGCCTGGGAATTCAGCCTTCACATTGTTCATGAAGACGAACGCTTTTTTGACCTGGACCAAAATGCCCTAGATGCTGCCGATGCGCCTGCTTGGGCTGCTGAGTGGTCGGTGGACTATGGCAGCGAGTACGGCGGGCGGGTGGCCACTTCGGGCGGTCGTGGCAACCCAGCGGGCGCTTGGGACCGCAGAGGGCAATAAACAAGCTGGTTTGGTCCGCTGCATTTTCGGCAACCCCTTCCGGCCTGTGGCCGTCGATGCTGGTTGGCTCACGCCCGGCGTGGTCGAACTGGCCCGCACGATCTACGAGGGCCGGGCCTTCGACCCAATGCCGGAGTTGGCCGATGCCTTAGAGACTGTCCCACAAGGGTGTGGCGGCACGTTTCCAACGTGCCGGAAGACCGGAAAATCCAACAAATCGGCACGTTGGAAACGTGCCGCCACAGCCCTTATGGGACAGTCTCTTAGAGCAAGCGGGCTGCGCCAACGCCGATATTCTGGCCCACTGCCGAGAGCCGGGGCCGCACGTCCGGGGCTGCTGGGTGGTCGATGTGCTGCTTGGCAAGGAGTGACGCCAATACGGAAATGGAGGGGCAGGCGTGTATCGACTCGACGCCTGGCGCTGGAGTTCCTGTAGGTTGAAGCCGAAGCGGAGTAGCCCGATGGCAAAAGCCAAGACGAAGCAGAAATCTCCCTTTCAGGGTCGGTGGCGCATCGTGTCAATGTCTGCCTGGGAGGACGACTATCTCGATGAAGAAGTCCAGGCATTCATCGAGTTCGAGGAGAAGGGCAGCGGCTCGTTCCAGTTCGGCTACGTCCAGGGCTTGATCGACTGGCGGCTGACCACACGGGACGGCGAGGCAGCCGTGGAGTGGTCCTGGGAAGGCGGCGACGGCGCAGACGGCACGCCGCTGACGGGGCGGGGCTGGGGGAAGATGAAGGACGCTGAACTGCACGGCGAGTTCTTCATCCACCAGGGCGACGATTCCGAGTTCGTGGCGACCAGAGCCAAGGAGAAGAAGGCAGTGAAGCGGAAGTGAGCGGGACATGGCCAAAGAACACCCAAGGCTGAAGCTCGGCAAGAGCGCCGCCTTCGTGAAGACTCACCTGAAACGGCTGCCGCAGGTGGAGGAAACCTGGGAAGCCGACTTCCGGGCGCTGCCGAAACCAGCAGGCCAGGCCGAGACGCACTACCTGGGGGTGGTGGCCGCTCTCCCCCAGGGTGATCCCTTGCACTACCTCCCGGTGGAATACGCCCCGAACGTCAACGACCTGGCCGACCTCCTGGCCGATGCCCTGCGCCGACCGCTGACGGGTCCGGCCCGCCGACCCGAACACATTCGTTTTCGGGGCAACCCTCGGTGGGAAGAGTTGTTTGGGCACCTGAACGAACTCGGCATCGCAACCTCGATCCACGAGGAACTGCCCAAGGTTGAGGAGGTCTACGAAGACTTTCTCCGGCAGATGCGCAAGGCAAGCTCTGGCCCGATCTTCATGGTATCCCCAGGCCGGGGCCACGTTGCCGAGCAGTTCCCCGCCGTCGCCCGGTGGGTGCAGGGCTACGGGCGCATCGAGATTGGCCAGCAAGAGGGCGTCGGCTTCGTGGTCCGGGCGCTGGACGACGCCGGACTGGTCTTCGAGAACAACAGCAGCACCACGCTGGCCGAGGCGCTGGCCGCTCTGGAGGAGGCGCTGGCCGGGCGGTTCAGGGACCACGAAAGCTCCTTGCGATCATCCTCGCCTACGGTCAAGAAGACACAGCGGAGGCCCACTGACCATGCCTGAGCAAGCACGCAAGCTGTCCGAGATCATGAAGGAAATGTCGGAGACGCTGCTGCGCAATCCCGGCGGCGTGCCGTCCTCTGAGGCCGCACACGTCGCCCTCTTCTTCGCCAACGTCGCCTGGAACGAGAGCGTCGGCCTCGATCTCGCCAGGGAGGGCTACCGCAACGTGTGGGAGACGATTGAGGCCGAGAACCCGGCGCTGTGGAACGAGTTCAAGTCGAGCGACACCGACGCCATGATTGACGAACTCATCCGGTACAAGAAAGCCCACTACCCCGACGACCGGCGGCGGATTCTGACCTGCGGCATCCCGGACGGGAAGGTTCGTGTCGAATGGCTGAAGCCTGCTGCTCCAGGGGTGGATTCCAAATGGGAGATGCAGTTGTACGGGCTGGTGCGGACGGGGCAGAAGGACAAGGCGATCCGCTTTCTGCAAGAGACTCGGCGGATGACCCGCAGCGAGGCGTCGAAGCGAGTGGCGCAGATCGCCGCCGAGTTGGGGGTGAAGTAGCCCAAGAGGGAGCGACCGTGGCACGAGAGGAGGAGAAGCTGAAACTCGGCAAGGGTGCGGCCTTCGCCAAGGGCCGCTTGAAGCGGCTGCGCCAGGAGGAGGAAACCTGGGAAGCGGACTTTCAAGCGCTGCCCAAGCCGATCACGCAGAGCCAGACGCATTACCTGGGGATGGTCGTGGCCCCGGACGGCTCCTTCCTGGCCGATTCCCACGTCGAGGGCAGGCCCACGGTCAACGACATGGCCACGCTGCTGGCCCAGGCCATGCGGCGACCGATGACCGGGAAAGCTCACCGGCCCCGCCGCATCCACGTCCGGGGCCACCCACAGTGGCGGGAGCTATTCCCGCACCTGGACGAACTCGGCATCAAGGTCGCCGTCCACCGGGAGCTTCCGAAGGTGCAGCGAGCCTGCCAGGGCTACCTGCGGCAGCAGCGAGAAGCCCACCGGAGGGGCATGGTCAAGCCGACCGCCGAGCAGCAGGCCGTCGAGAAGCTGTTCCCGGCCATCGCTCAGTGGGTCCGGGGCTACGGGCACATCGAGATTGGCGACCAGGAGATGTTCGGGTTCGTCGCCAGGGCGCTGGACTACGGCGGGCTGGCCTTCGAGGACGACAAGCCTGACACGCTGGCCGAAGCGATGGCGGCGCTGGAGAAGGGGTTGAGGAAGTGGTTCGAGGAGCAAGGGATCGACCTCGATTGATGAGGTAGTGGGCCGCTCACCGCTCCGGCGAGATGAAGTGCGACCCGGCAGGCACAGAGGAGGTCAAGCATGATGTATCTCAAGCCGGACGGCCAGATAGACCTCAAACACCGTGCGTACTTCCTGCGAGGCGCACCGCACCGCACCCCCGTGATCGCAGCAGCGGAAGACGGCCAGCTTTCCATGCTGAGTCCTGATCTGAAAAATGTTCAGATGCGCCGCCTCCCGTCAAAGGTTCGGGCCGTATCCCCGCATCCGTCAGATCAACGGCTGGCATGGGTTGATGGGAAGGCTGGCTCGCTCACCGTGCAAGATTTCCACGGGTCACGGCTCCTCGAAATCGCTCCTCCAGAAGTCCAAGAGACGATGCCGGTATGGATTCAACGAGATTTTGACGACTGCTTCTACAGCGAAGACGGGCGTTTCTTGTGGACGATTGCGCCGTTGAATTCCGAGGACGTGCTGGTTCAGTTGCACGAGGCAGAATCCGGGGCCACGATTGAAACCGCCCCTGTCAAAGACCCGTTCGGAGGGAGTTCCTGCTCGTTTCATCCGACCGCACGGCCCGATCTTACGTCGCTGTGGTTGGCGGCGGGGCAGGATGGCCAGCAGGTGTATTGGCTGAAGCGGACCCGCAGCGGTTTCTCTTGCACACGGGAGGCCAAACTGCGAAACACCATCCCGCCTGTTTTCTCACCAAACGGCAAGCAGCTTCTCGTGGTGAATGACCACAACGCCATCTGCAAGTTCCAATTCCCTGCGATGCAGCAGGTCCGCTCGCCTCTGGAGTCGGGCGATGAAGACAACCAGTTTGCCGAATCACTGTGCTATCTCACCGAGCGGCAGGCCCTCGCTGGCACCAACGAGCAGCGCATTTTCATCGTGGATACCGTTCAGATGAAGGTTGAAGAGGAGGTTGCCCTCGAAGGCCACGAACCACGGCCTATTGGCCAGTATTATCCGAGGCTGGCAAAGGACAAGGGCTTGGGTACGGACATCTCTCACTTCTTGAGGCTGGGCGATGTCATCCTGTTCGCCTATCGTCGTGATCGGGGCACGGGGTTGGCGGGATGGAAGGACACCCTTCTCTGGCTGTCGGTCAAAGGGCGAGTGTGAGCGGCCTGCTGGCCGAAGGAAAGGCGGCGATGAGCGATGACAAGCAGGGCGTGCGGGTCAACCTTGGCGGCATTCCGGTTGACCTGAACGCCGGAATGATCGAGGCCGTGACGAACCCGCCACCGGGGTTTCTGTCGAAGCACCGATTCGTGGAAACCGACGTTGCGGCCAGGGTCAACTCGATTAACTGGTTCGCCCGGGGCGGGGAGCGCTTGGCCCCCGACCTGACGATGGAGACGGAGCAAGTCGGCGGCTGGGTGCAGGCCATCGAGTCCTGCAAAGCTCCTGCCTGGGAAAACGCCCAACTGGAAGCGCAGAACCAACTGACTCTGTGGCTCCATCTGAACGACCGGCCCAGCTACCGGAGATGGAACGAGATCGTTGTTGCCCACAAAGATACCGTCCTGAACCGCCTGACGAGGGAGGTACTGGCCCCTTTCCAGGCCAAGCACAACCTCGACATCGCTCTTGTCCGCAGTGTCCAGTGGGACATTCTCGGTGCCTTGATGGAGAACTCGTACCTGCGGAGCGGACACTCGGCGTTCTTCTTCCTCGAATTGCTCACGGTCTATGAAGCGGGGCATTTCCCGTGTGGCTGGAAGGGCGAGTGGCCGAAAGGGACGCTACTGGTGTACTGACAAAGGCTTTCCAGAGGTATCGACGGCATGAAGGTGAAAACCACCTACCTTGAAATGCTCGCTCACCCCGAATGGGTTGTGCCGCCGCCAAGGGACGGTCTGGCGGTTGTACACGCCAAGAAGCCGACCCTCGCCTACTACCGCTTCCTGTACGACGGTGTAGGCCGGGACTACGACTGGACGAGCCGCAAGAAGCTCTCCGACGCCGAACTCGCCGCCCTGCTGAACGCCCCCCGGCTCGAAGTCCACGTCTTGATGGCCGATAGCGTCCCGGCTGGCTTTGCCGAGTTAGACCGGCGCACCGAAGGCGAGATCGAACTGGTGCAGTTCGGCCTGATGCCGGAGTTTATCGGCCAGGGGATGGGGCGGTTCTTTCTCCAGTGGACCATCGACAAGGCGTGGAGCTATGGCCCCAGGCGCTTCTGGCTGCACACCTGCAACAAGGACCACCCGGCTGCTCTGCCGAATTACCTGAAGGCGGGCTTCGCCGTCTACAAAGAAGAGGTCAAGGACCAGGAATGACACGACGCCCGCAGTGCCACAGCACTTCCCGGTCAGGCTCACGCAGGCCCAGCGGAAGGTCGTGGCCGAGTTCGCCTCGGCGTCGGCCAATGGCTACCAGGGACAGTGACGATGAACTTCAGCGGCCTTGTCAACATCCGTGACTACCGTGTTCGCTTGCCGCCGACCTTGTTTCCATACAAGGGCAAGCAGGTAATTCAGGTGCGCCACGCCAACGAGGTCGCTGCGGGCGACATCGCTTGGCTTCGCTTCACCGATTTGGGCGACGACTTTTTCCACCCCGCCTTCGACAAACGGAATCCCCTCAACCTGCCTGGTCCCTTCTACGGTGCTGAAACCGACACCTGCGAGACAGGCCCAGCCGAAGCGCCCAACAATGTCCTCATGGACCGACAAGGCCAGGAGTTCGTCTTCAAGCAACCAGCCAACGAGGAGGAATTGAGGGATGTTGTCAGTGCCGCTCTTTGCGAGTGCTTCTGCGGTTACGGAGCAGACGGCAACGACAACTGGACCTTATCTCTTATCCGTGAGTGGTGGAAGGGTCGCCACGACCTCCTCGCTCGTGCAGGCGAGGTCAGCGGCTCGCCGGAGAGCATTCTCTTGTGGCAGCGGCTACTTTCCGGTGAGGGCGAGGACTACCTTCGTGCTTATGCGTTCTTTGTGGAAGAGGGACGGATTCCGAGCGGCACCGAGGCATTGCCGGAACTGGATTGATCGGTCTTTTCGGGAGTCGGAGCCAGTCCATGCTCAAAGAAATCAAGATCACTGACATCAAGGTTGGCCACCGCCACCGCAGGGATATGGGCAACCTACTATCCTTGGCCGAGAGCATTCGCCAGGAGGGACTGCTCCAGCCCATCGGCGTGACTGACCGGCTCGAACTCGTCTTCGGGGAGCGCCGCATCCGGGCCGTGCGGGACATCCTCAAGAAGAAGACCATCCTGGCCCGGATCGTGGACGTGTCCAGCATCCTCGCCGGGGAGTATCACGAGAACGAGGTCCGCAAGGACTTCACGCCGTCCGAGCGAGTCGCCATCGCCAAGGCCATCGAGCTTCAGGTGGGCAACCGCCGTGGGCAGAGGACGGACGCGGAACGTGTGCAAAAAATTGCACACGTTGAGCCGGGCAAGAAGACCCGTGACGCAGCCGCCGAGCGTGCCGGGTTCGGCAACCACGAGACGTACCGGCAAGCCGCCAAGGTGGTCGAAAGCGGCACGCCCCGGCTCATTCAGGCGATGGACGGGGGCCGGGTTTCCATCTCCGCAGCCGCTCTCCTGGCGGACGCCGACCCCGATGAGCAGGACCACATCCTCGACTTTGACGAGAAAGCCATTCTCCAAGCTGCGCAAGAGATTCGTCGTCGCAGGGCAGACGGCATTACTGGCCATGAGCAGCCGTACCGGGGCGAAACGAACGATTGGCTGACGCCGAGGTACATTCTGGACGCCCTGGGGAAGTTCGACCTCGACCCGTGCGCCGCCCCGGACCAGCCGTGGGCGACGGCCAAACGGCACCTGACGGTGAAAGACGACGGACTGAAGAAACCCTGGGTCGGGCGAGTGTGGCTGAACCCTCCTTATGGCGAGCAGACGGGCCGTTGGCTGGAGAAGATGGCGAAGCATCAGAATGGCATCGTTCTGATCTACGCTCGGACGGAAACGCAGATGTTCTTCGATCACGTCTGGAGTCGAGCCAACGGCATCTTCTTTTTGAAAGGGCGGGTATACTTTTGCCGACCGGACGGCAGTGTGGCGCAGACGCAGGGGCACCTTCGGTCCTCGTCAGCTACGACCACCGCTCCACGAGGCGCAATTACAACGCATTGAAGCGTTGTAAGTTGGCCGGGCAGTTTTTGAGCATCAGATGACTGACCCCGCCGCAAGACGCTCTCGGACGCCGGAAGGGATGACACGATGCCCGATTCCCAACAGCACGTCCCGGTCAGACTCACCCAGGCCCAGCGGAAGGCCGTGGCCGAGATCGCCCCGGAGCTTGCCGACCGGCTGAAGTTGGACGAGCGGAACCAGCGGACGATTCCGCTCACGCTGGCCGAGTTGAAGGCGATCAAGGAAAAGGCCGGGAAAGCGCTGCGGCAGGCCAGCACGGGCATGGGGCGCAACTCGCTGCGGCACGTCACCGACCTTGCGGCCCAGGCCCTCGACCGCTCCCGTGGCCTCGGTGCCATCCCCGCCGCCGAGCGGGTCTACCAGTTCAGGATCACCCTGCTCGACACCCGGCCCCCGATCTGGCGGCGCATCCAGGTCAAGGACTGCACCCTCGACAAACTGCACGAACACATCCAGACGGTGATGGGCTGGACCAACTGCCATCTGCACCACTTCAGGATCGGGGAGCCGCTTTACGGCGACCCCGACTTGATGCAGGAGAACTTCGAGGAGATGGAGTACGAGGACTCGACCAGCACGAAGCTGAGCGCTATCTTGCCGAAGAGCGGCAGGCGGTTCCGCTTCGAGTACGAGTACGACTTCGGGGATGGCTGGCGGCACGAGGTCTTGTTCGAGGGCTGCGTCCGGGCCGAGTGGGGCAAGCGCTTTCCGGTCTGCCTGGAGGGGGCACGGGCCTGTCCGCCCGAAGACGTGGGCGGCACCTGGGGCTACGAAGAGTATCTGGAGGCGATGGGCGATCCCAGCCACGAGCGGCACGAGGAGTTCCTGGGCTGGCGTGGCCCGTTCGCCCCTGAAGCGTTTGACCCGGCCAGGACCACGAAGCGGATGTGGCGGGGCCTCCCGGATTGGCGCTCGGAGCGGTGGGTGTGAAGCAAGGAGAGCCACGATGCGGTTGCCAGAAGCGAAAATCAAGGAAGCCATCGTCCACCCCGAAAAGCTGGTCCGCCAGGAGGCCCTGCTGTACTTCGCCGACTGCTACAGCAGGGATGCCGAGGTCATGCCTCTGGCGATCAAGGCCATCGAGACATTTGGCCGCAGCAACGCCTTCCTGCACGTCCATGTCCTGGCTCAACTGGCGCAGACCGAGGCCACGGTCGGATGGACCATCAAGGAACTGCATCGGGAAGAGGACAAGGCCCACGACCTCGACAGCTTTTTCCCCGCCCTGTCCCGGCTCTTGTGCAATGCCGAGCCGCAACTTGTCGGTCCTCGTGCCGACCAAGTTCTCCAGGCACCGGGCTTCTTCAAGGAACTGGTCCCTGAGTTCCGGGAACGCCTGCAACTGGCCACCTGGGACGCCGACCAGTGCTGGCACGAATTAGAGAGAATCTGCACGGAAGGCGTCGGCACCGACGTGGACTTCGGCCATGCCAGCCGGGTCGTGGAGGCGCTGGCCCGGCAGGGTGACGAGTACACTGACCGCATTCTCGAACTGCTCGCCAAAGAAGTCGGGGATTTCGAGACGGACCCGATGACCTGGCTGGAAATCTTCCTGGTCGAGTTGGCCGGGGAGATGCGCCTGGAGCGAGCCATCCCCCTGGTGGTGAAGAAACTCCACGAGTGCGGAGATGTTCTCTCCGAGGAATGCGTCGATGCCCTGGGCAAGATCGGGACTGACGCCGCTGCCGAGGCCGTGACCGAAGGTTGGCTGGAAGCCGTGTGGGATTACCGGCTGTATGCCACCAGCGCCCTGGAGAAGATTCACTCGGACACGACGGTGCGAAAGTGCCTGGAACTGCTGCCCCAGGACAAGGAACTGGACATCAGGACCAAGCTGGCCGACGCCCTCCTTGGCCAGTTTGCCGACGAAGGGATCGAACCCGTGCGGGAGATAGTGCAGCGGCGGGCTTATGACCCGATGAACAGCGACCTGATGCGGAAGCTGGTCGCTGTCAGCACGGTCCTGGGTGTGACCTTCCCCGAACACCCGATCTGGAAGCGAGAGGCCGAGGAGAAGCTGGCCAAGCAGGAGCGGCGGATGAAGGAGATGCGGGGGTTCTTCCAGGCCCCGGCGCAGCCGCCCTTGCCGCCGAAGCCTGCTCCTGCAAAGGAGCGGGACGACTTTCTGGAACGAAAGCCCGCACCGTTTCTCCGAACGGAGAAGCAGGTGGGCCGAAACGACCCGTGCCCCTGCGGGAGCGGCAAGAAGTTCAAGAAATGCTGCATGAGCCGGGGAAAGGGCTGAAGCTTGCCACGGTTGCAACGGCCAGGGGTGCGAAACCCTACCGGCCACGCAAAAAATCCTGCGGCGGCTGTTTTTGGAAAACGCTTTTGGCAAAAGCTTCAGCCTGGACCTGGAGGCACCAGAATCGGAAGTTGATGATTTTGGAAATGTCCCGCCAGATGGTTTTTCGCCGGTGCGTTCTTCAGAATCCTGGGAGTCCCAAAAGAAAAAACAAGGGCGACATGGTATGAGGGAAGGGTGGCGGTAGGGGTGTCAGGCAAACTTTTTGCAAAACAGTTTCTCGGTTGTTTATTCTGCTCGTCGGCTCCCTTGGGGAATCTTCTTCATCGGCCAGTCAGCCCTACCAAAGCAGAGATCGAAGTCATCGTCTGTCTGGCAAAACTTGCCGATAGCGGGCGGTTCGCAACTGGTCGGCGGCGAGAAAGCCCTGAACGTACTCGGCGTCGGTTGAGGACTCCGGCTCTTGGGTAAACCCGTCCAGAAAGCCGCTCACCCACTGCGCATCAACACCCAGGGTGGTCGCTACATCGTGCCGCCAATCGCCAGATGCGGCAACGTCCACGAGTACCGTTTCCAGCGGATGGTAGGTTTTCCCATCACCCAGCGTGTACACACCGTCCACCACCCGCAGGTTGCCAGTGGGCACGGGCGACACATGCAGGCCGAGCCGCAGCGCCAACCAGCAGCCCTCGGTGACTGTTACCAGTGGGTCCAGGTCCATGTTCGCCTCCGAGGAAGGAGTACAACGTCGAAAAGCTACGGCGTTGTACGCCGCTTCCCTGGCCGTCTCCCCAGGCGAGGGGAGTCGCTGGCGGCGTCAATCAGCGGATGAAGTACCGCATCGCCTCCGGCCTTTCCAGGGCGAGCTTCTTGAGGCCAGCGCCGAGCTTGCACAGCGCCTCGTGGTAGTCGCTGGAGAGATGATCGCCGCTGTATTCGTGCCCGAATTCGTGGATCAGCAGACGGTCCACGTCCTCGCTCGCCCCCTGCTCGAACCACTTGTGGCCGAGGCGCAGGAGGTTGAAGTCCAGCCGCCCGGACCCGTAGCAGGCGGCGAAGTTGTTCGTTGTGTGGACCACGGAGACGGTCAGCGACACCTGTATCAACTCCCTGGCGAGGAAGACGGCGTAGCCCGCAATGAGCTTCATGCCCTCGGTCCACTTCTCTTCGTGGATGATCGTGACGCCCTCGGCGTTCGGGTCGTCGCTGTACGGCTTCGCCGTGGGGCAAAGCTGGCCCGCAGGTAGGACCGCACCGGCACGCTTCACATTCGCCCACTCGCCCTTCGACAGTCCCACGACGATGGTGCCGCCCTGGGACTGAAATCTTTTCATCGCCTCGATGTCGCTCGGATCGGGGGCGGCTACCTTCTCCTCGAACCGTAGGCGGACGAGATGCTTGATCGCCTCGTCGGAGCAGCGCTGGTCAGAACCGGCGAGCTTGCACCAGGCAGCGGTGGCCTCTTCCTCGGTGGCCAGGAGGTCATGGGCTGCATTCAGCACTGCCACTCGCACGGCCTGGAGAAAGCTGGGCTTCACATTATCTCGATCTCGGTTTAGCGGGCACTTCTGGCCGATGTTGACGTGCCACCTGTCGGCGGTTTCCACGACTGGCAGCCCCATTTCGTACAGGCCCGGTGTCTCGCCCGGCAGCGCCTCGAAGATGGCCACCTGGGTCTTCCGCACCCGTGGGCGCATCACGCCTTCCTCGTCGGCCACCAGCGTCTCCAGGCTCGTCTCGAAGGTGCGGAGCGGCTTGCGGGCCAGGAGCCGGTCGCCGTTGAACGTCACGGCGATGCCTTCCCGCAACAGCAATGACCGGAGGTAATCGGCCACCTGCGGGTATTCCTCCCTGGTCAGCCGGATGCAGCCCTGGAACACGGACCCCCGCTCCCGCTTCTGCCGGGGCTTCTCGATGCGGCCCTCGGCAGGGTCGAAGACGACCGTGCCCTTTGTGGTACTGATGCTGGCGCTTTCACAAACGGCCAGGACCATCTTTTCACCAAGATTGAACTGCCCACGCTGCTCCGGGTTGCCCCGCTTGTAGGACTCGGCGTACAGCGTGTAGGCGTGGCTCAAATCCCTGAACCCTTCCGGGGCGTCGTCCTCGACCGTCAGATCGGCCAGCGGTCGGCCAGGCACCAGGGCCAGGCTGACGGCGATCTGCGTGACGCCCGCTTCGTCCAGGGCGTTCTGGACCAGTTCCCCGATCAATCTGCCCTTGCCATGCTCCTCGGCCTGCTTGCCCAGGCCCGCCTTGCTCACGTCGAACCACTGCTGCTCGCTCATGCTACTCCTCCTCGAACTTGCCTTCTCTCCAGCACCGCCGGACAGCGCTCACGGGATCAAGCGACAGGTCCGGGACGAACAATGTCTTGATCTTGCCGTCCCTGGTGATGATGCGGACGCCGAGGCCGTTCTCCAGCTTGACGACCTCGGCGTTGATGCCCACGTCCCATCCCTGGCCGTTTGGCCACGGCCTTGCCCACATGCGATCCTCCCCGCCCTTGTCTGCTTCCGGCGCTTACGCTGTGGCCCGTCCAGCGCCTTGCATCCCTCCTTGAAGCCCTTATTCATCGGAATCCTCCAGACTGCGATGCCAGAAGCAGGTTTTCTTGCCAGGCCGGGGCGCTTGCTGCATTGCACCCAAACACCGCCCATGTATCGGGACTGACCCGAACCCGTATAGACCCGGACTCTTGCTCGGCACTTGCTGCTGTCGAAATGCTTCGTCAGCAGGGTTTGTGAAGCCATCGCCTTCCGAAGCTTGTACTCATGTTTTTTCCGTTCGTCAGCCATCATTCCGCCTGACGAAGAGTACCAGCCAGCAAGACCAAGTTCCCAAGCCTTGGAAGTCACGGCTTTCTGTCAATGCCGGGGATGAACAGGCAGTGCTTGGGTAGCCCGCCGAGCTATATCTTCTCGTCCTCCTCGTCATCCTCCTCGTCGCTATCCAACATGGATTCGCCCACGAAGGTAAACGTGCTGGGGTCTTCCCCTTCGAGAAACAACTCGAAATCGTCGCAGCGGGGAGCAGCGTAGGGCCAGACCTCACGACGCCCGACCACTCGGTAAACCTCGCCGTCATACTTCACGAGATCGCCCAGGTGGAAGTCGGCGTTTTCCTGCCGGGTGTACAACGGCAAGAACGGCTTCAGCCCGAATTCGTCAATGATCTCGGCCACGGTCATGGGGCCGTCCTGCAATTCAAGCACCCGGTCCCACCATCCCATGTTGGCGTAACATAGCGCCTGTTCGACATCCAAGCAGCTTGGTATGGCCAGCGGCCCCCGGTAATCTTCATGCAGGTGTTCCTCCAGGGCGCTGATGCAGGTCCACTCGCCCTCAAGGACGGCCTTGGCCAGCCACTTCGCACTTCGTCGCTTCACCATGATTGATCTCCCTGTGTTTGAGTTTGTGAAAGGGTTTCAGTCCATCCTGTCGATGAACATGAAGTTGGAGCAGGGCAGCGCACGCAGAACCCCTTCCTTCACTTCAACGTCAGCGACCTCGATGTAGCGGTCGTGGCGGTAGAGGACGTAGCACCGCACCGTCGCCGGGCACTGGACACCAGCCCGAATGCCGATGCGGGTGCTGACCCCGCCCTGTTCGATGACGACCTTCGCATCGGCCCGAAACTCGATCAGGTGCTTCATGGCATCATCCCTTCTGTTCTGCCTGGTCGTCGCCCTGAAACTGCTCTTCGGACGGACGCCCGACCTCCAGCACTTCGATCTCGACGTGCCCGGCTTCGTCATACGGGGGCCGCTTGACCCGGAGCAGGACGTGCCCGGCGTTCTGGCCGAACAGCACTCGCTCGACCACGTTCATCACGTCCACCAGCTTGGCACCGCCGAAGCTCATGCCGGGCCGGATGCCGGGCCGGGTGAATTCGGCAATCATCTCCTCCGGCACTCCAGCCTCTCGGAGCAGCTTCTCTTTGGCCTTGCGGCCCTCTTCGTCCAGGCTGAACAGTGTCTCGAAGAAGTTCCTGTGCATGGCGTCGAAAATGTCGCTCATGGTTACTGTCGCTCCTGCTCGTCGTGCGGTAGAAGGTCAGAAGCCGGTTGTCAGGCGTCCGGCTTGTCGTCGTCGCCCAGGCCCGGCGAGTAGCCGCAACCCTGGCACATGACGGTCTTCAGGTCGCCCGCCTCGTGGGACGCCATGATGTCGCCGCATTCCGGGCAATCGTCGCCTTCGCCCGGCTCTTCCTTCTCCCGCTTGCGGACTTCAGCGAAGTACAGGTCTTCGACGTACTGCTCGGTCTGCGGGCGAAACGCCAGCCGCCTGTGACCGTATTTCTCGCACACCCCATCCACGATGGCCTCGAACCAGTCGTCGCACGGCTCGACCACCTGGCTGTAGGTCATGCCAGCCAGCGCTTCCTTGACAGCCGCCTTCAGGTTCGGGATCGGCTGCTCGCCGTGAATGATCGCTTCGGCATCGTCGCAGGTCAGCTTGTAAAGGTGCATGGTTCCTCCTGCCCGTTGTGCTGCGCCAGTTGGTCGAGGGTTAGCTGTCCTTGTTCTTGACCTTGAAGCGGCCCTTGTTGGCCTCCAGGTAGGCACGGGCAGCGGTAATCTGCTCGTCGCTGAGCAGGGCCACGGCGCACTCGTAAGGCATGGAAACCGGGAAGCGCAGGCCGTCGAAGTAGATAGACAGCCAGCCGCTCTTCTCGGCCACGGCGAAGCGGGGCGGCTTGCGGTTGGCCTCGGCCATCAGCCGCATCATCTCGTCGGCGCTGATCTTCCCGTCCCGGAACTGCTGGGTAATCTCTTCCTTGGTCAACTTCTTGTCTGCCATAAGACCCTCAAGGAGTGGTGATTGTTCTTCCCTCTATCACTGCACACCAGAAGCGAGAGCGTTCAGGATTTCACTTGCGGTCGGGCAACTCGTAGGAACCGGGCAGGCGGTAGCGGGTCAAGCCCTTCACCTGGACGGTTTCCAGGGCAGCCTCGATCTCGTCAAGCTGCTCGTCGGTGTAGCCGTCATTATCCTCGGCCATCTGCAAGAGGGTTCGCAGGTCATCCTTGCTGACGCCCAGCGGGTCACGCAAACGCTCAAGAGTCATCGCAAAGCCTTCCTCGCAAACAGGCCGCTTGCCTTCACCGGGATATGGGTCAGCACCCAGGGCCGTCAGCAACTCGGCAAACGCCTCAGCCTGGCCGTTCAGGTGGCCTTCCGTCCAAACGTCATCCACCTTCTGCGCCTCGCCCTGCTGTTCCTGGTCCTTCTCGACCTCAGCGAGCCGCTTGAACAACAGAGCCTTCAATTCATCGTTGGTCATGGCCAAAACCCCCAGCAGTTACGTCTCCTCTCTATCACTGCACGTCAAGGAAGAAGGCGTTCAGGATTCTTCATTCACCTGCTTGCGGACGATCTTGCGGATGACGTGCGCCAGTCCCGTGCGGTCAGGGTGGCCCCTCGGCAGCCGGTGGGCGAAGACGAGGGCGAGACGCATCGTGAAGTCCAGATGCCGCCACGCCCACGCATAGCGCTTCGTTCGCCTGACCGTGCGGGCCTCGATCCGTGTCTTCCTCTTTGTTCGTGCCATGAGAGCGTCCAGAAGTAGTGATTTTCTCCCTCACTGATCTGCACGTCAGAGGGAGGGCGTTCAGGATTGTGGCCAGGCAAGAACGTCCCGGCTGGTCAGGCCATGCCCGCTCGCCTAGCCGAGAAAGTCCGACAACTGGAATTCCTCAATGGCCTGGGCGACTGTCATTTCCCGGTCGTCGTCCACGGGCAAGAGGGTGTCCCAGCGGCCCAGGTTGGCGAAGCCGATGATAAGCTCCAGGGCCAGCATGACCTTTTCGTTGACTGGCCAGATGCCGATAAACTTGAAGTGCCTGCGAACTGCCGTGTGAAGGGGTAGCACGCCTGCCTTCCACGCTTCGGCCAGTTCTTCGGACGTGAGCTTTCTCTTCATGGATCAATACTCGTCAGGGAGCAAGATTGTGGTCGCCGCTCGGTGGCCATTGTCGTCTGCGGCCTCGGTGATGACCCACAGCTTCACGCCCTTCAAGGTCCGGTAGGCGGACAGAATGCGGTCGCCGTGGATCAGCGCCTCGTCGTTCAACTGCTGGTCCTCCTCGTTGACCTCGCCGTAGTCGCCGCTGGCATGGCGAGCGATGAAGAACTCGGCGGTCTGGCCGCTCGCCTCCATCGCCTCCAGAGCGCCAGGGGTGGCCGCAAGCCGCCCCAAGGGGAACTTCGCCGCAAGGCGCATCGCTCAGCCCTCAATCAAGGAAGGTCACAAGGTCGCCGTCATACACCACGCTGCGCCCGACAAGTTCCGCCGCACTGCACTCCTCGCCCTCAAGCAAGTGCTGGAACGCCCGATGACACATCGGCACCGGGATCACCCGCCCATCCTCTGCGTCGAGAAAGACGAGGACGAGGCTGCCGTAATCCCGCAGGTCAGCGATAGTGCCGGTGATTGCCTGGATCATCTCCTTCACCGGCCTTCGGGGAATAGGTCATCGACGCCGTTCCATAGTCGGGCTTTCTCGGCCAATGCCTCCGGGTCACGGCACTTCCAATAGCCGCCGCCGTCCTTCACTTCGACCTCGGCAAGCCCCGCCTGCTGGATGCCATCGAGCAGGGCAATCATCGCCAGGTGGCAGCGGAGGAAGTTCTCCAGACCACCATGTTCGGGACGGCTTGCGGGCTGCGTGCAGCAAGTGAACGACCACTGCCAGCCCTCCACCGCCGGGAGCTTGCAGAACCCGAAGGCAGCAGGCTCGCAACCGTTGCCGAGCCAGATCGGGAAGCAGACCAGCGGGTGGGGCCGCACGATCTCGACCACCGGCCCCACCCGCTGAAAAGACAGTCCCAGGGCCAGCCGCCGCATTTCCTCGACCACCTTGCGCACCGCCTCGGTGTCGGACAGCTTGGTGGCCAGAGCGTAGCGGATCGAAAGTCCCATCATCGCAGGCCAAGCTCCCTTTCCAGCTTGTCAAGTTCCCGTTCGAGCAGGACCGCCCGCTCCCGGCTTTTCCGGCCTGGCGGCGAGAACGAGTCAGGCCCTCGATTTCACCGCCCGTCCGCAACGAAGTTGAAGTAGAAGCGGGGCGTGTGCTGGAACTCCAGCGACCCCTTCACCCCGTCCGCCTTCCGCCGGACCACCACGAGCGGGGCCAGGAAGCCGATGACCTCGAAATCCTGGGCAAGCTGCTGGGTGTCCCACACCTGGCCATGCTGCGCTTCCAGGGCCTCCCGGCTGCCGGGTTCTGTGTTGATCTCGGCCAGCCGCTCACGGCGGGCCGCTTCGGTCGGGTCGCTCATCGCACTCCCCTTCAATTCAAGCCGAACGTCGGCCTTCCTTGCGGTTGTTGGCCTCGATCTTCCGGCGGGCATCCTCCGAGTTCGCCGCCCTGTTCCGCTGCGGGTCCAGACCCAGGACACGCCCGACGACCGCCTCGACCAGCTTGCTGATCGTCCAGTATTCCGAGCGGGTCAACGGACGCTGCCGCAGCACGTCCATGCGCTGCCGGATGGCCTCGCACCAGGGGTCGTCGCCGGTCAGAAGACCGTGAAACTCAAGGGTCTGCCGCAGACCGGAAAAAGCCACGGCACGGGTGTAGCGCATCGGTCAGTTCCTCCAAATGGTTGTGTTGCTTTCTCGCCTTTACCTCTGGACTACCACGGTCAACATCAGGCCGAGGGCCTGAAAGCGCCTCCACGATTTTTTCCCGTGGTGCCCAGCCGCCTCGGTCGTCTCGGTTCTCGATGAACTCGTCCAGGCAGTGGTCGCTGAACCAGCTATGAACCTCGGCCTCCCATGCTTCCGGCAAGTTCTTTTCCCGCCACATCTCGCTGCGGTAGTTGTCCAGCGTCTCCAGGTACTCCCTTTCGGAATAATCGCTCTCGTCCAGAATCGGGTAGTTTTCCAGGGCGTCCTTGATCCGGCAGAACTCCTCGAAAGCCGGGGTGATCGTGCCATCGGCCTTGAAAACCCTGATCGAGAACCCGTCGATGTAGCCGACTGCCCAATGGCTGTGCCGCTCGAACACGAGATCGGGGTCGCCGCCCTCGCTGAACGGTCGGAGCCGGTCGTTGATCGCCTGCTCGTTGGACTGCTCCAAAAGTCCGGCGTCCCTGCTGCTCGTGTACCAGACGCACCAGCGGTCGGCGTCTTCGAGGTCGTAGCCCCGGTGCCAGGCGAAGCAGTCGAAGTCTCGCCAGTTCCCGGCCAGCGCCTTCCCAGCCGCCTCCACGTCAGTCCAGTCGATTACCTGTGTGGTTGCCATCGCTCGCCTTTCCTCTTTCACCCTGCGTACTTGGCCTGGAGCCGGACCAGTTCCGCCCGCTCCGCAGTTTCCTGCTCGTTGGCGAGCCGTCGCTCGTACTCGCCCAGGACACCGTTCTGGTGCAGCCAACTCTGCAAGGCCCGCTCCACGTCCGAATAGGTGAAGCCGGGATCGCCCCAGCAGGGGTGGGCCAGCGTCATGCGCAGGAACCGGACCTTGCCCTCGGTGGCCGTGAAAAACTCACCGTAAAAGCCGTGCCGGTTGTAATGAGCGATGTGGCCGAAGGTCAGGGCCAGCCGCCGGTAGAACGTGTGCGGAAACTGCCGCTCGGCAAAGTCCGACTCCACGAACCGGATGAACCGCCGGGCGAACCGGGCCTTCTCCTCCGCATCTTCCCAGCGGGTCGGTGTGAACTGGTCTGCGGTGAAATCCTTGATGGTGCCGAACATGCAGCCCTCGGTAAGTCGTTGTTATTTCCCAACTGACTTACCTGTACGCCAGGGCCGATGGCGTTCAGGAATTCGCCCGTTTTTCACGGCTGCGATGTTCCTGTCATTGGCCAGCCGGAACCCGGATCGTCACCCTACAGCCCGATGGCCTTGCGCCAGTCCGCAGGAACCTTCGCCCTCGCCACCCGCTTGCACTTCGCCTTGAGGAAGTCCCTGGAAATCCCGGTCGTGCAGACCGACCCGACCAGCCCCGCAATCGCCGTGGCCCGGCCCTCGAAGTGGTCCTTGCCGAAATGGTCCAGGTAGTAGCGGTTCGTGCTGGCGTCGATGGCGAGAAAGTCACCGTTGCTTTCCTGAAAGAAGACAATCATGCGGCATCCCCTAACTACGGCCCAGGTAGAAAACCTTCCTCACGCCTCCTCAGCCTCGTTGGTCAAAAAGAGGGCGGGCCTTGATTACGGTTCGGGGCCGGGCCTTACGCTTGCTCAGCAGCACCGTTGCCCTCCTGCACAAGCACCCGCCCCGCCTCCCCGGTGGTGCCAGAGGAGCAGGAGTACCCAATGGTCCCTCCCGCCAGCCCGGTCGATACCCCAGGGAAGTGTCTCTGTGTAAGCGGAAACGTGGCCGACCCCGGACCATCCCCCACCCCCGCCCCGCTTGATCGCCCATGTCGGGGCAAACGATCATGAGTGCGCCGCAGGTGCGCAGGCCGAGAACTGGCAGACGTTCTCCAGGGCGAGGCGCATCTGGCCGTCGGTGATCTTCCCGGCCAGGAAGTCCAGAATGTTCTCGGCCAATTCCCGGATCGGCCCCGGCTCGCCCTGCTCCTCGAAGAAGGTGCGGACCTCCCTCATCGTCCGAGCCTTGGCTCGCCCGCTGCCGATCTTCCTGTCCCGGACCTTCTTGCGAATGACCTCGGAATCGACCTTGCCGGTCGTCTGGTCGGTGGCCTCGGCCACCGCCTGCTGACGGGCGGGTTCGGGCAGTTCCACGAGGTCGAGGGCGGCGCTGATGGCCATGTCGCCCCGTGCCACCGCCTGCTGAATCGGCTGTGAGAGTCGCAAGGTCTTGCGCAACTGGCTGATGTGGGCGACCGACCTCTTGTAGAAATCGGCAATCCGCTGCTCCGTCCAGGCGAATTCCTCCCGGAGTCGGCGCTGGTTGTGGGCGTCGTCCACCGGAGTCGTTGCCGCCCGTTCGTTGTTCTCCACGATGTTGCGGACGAACGCCTCTTCCGGGTTGCAGTCCACGACCTTGCACTGCAACTTCACGGGGCTGTCCGGGCGCAGGACGCTGTTGATATGCCCGACCGCCTTGTACCGACCGTAGCCGCTGACCAGGGCTACTTTCTTGTCCTCGATCCGACGCACCACGACCGGCTGCTGCTGGCCGTAGGTCAGTATCGAGTTCGCCAGCGCCTCGATCTCCTCCTGGCTGTGCGGGACTGCTCGCCCGTTATCGGCCTCGCTCACTACGATGTTCTCCGGCAGAATCGAGAACAGGTCGCCCCGTCCGATCTCACCGGCATTCAACTGCATCGCCATCTGCAAATCCTCCTGAAGTCGCAAGAAACCCTGCCGCTCGTCCCTCTGGCCGTCACCGGCAGGGTTGCGTTTCTTCGTCATCCCAGGCCCTTGCGGGCCACGCTCCTACTGCACGCCAGACGGCTAGGCGTTCAGAAAAACCTGCGGCTATGCGAAGACATGACTTGCCGACCGGGAGCGGGCCAGCTTCACGGCGAGGTCGAGAAGGAAGTCCTGAAAATCCCGGCTGTTGTCCGTGGCCCCGGTGACGTAGTGGGCCACTTCTTCGAGGCCGACCTTCACCAGACGATCCGGGAGCGCCTGCGGCCCGGCGAAAGCGGAGCTACCCCCGGCCAGGTCGGAGTTGATGAACACGGTCCCGTCTCGGTAGTAGCCGTTGAGCTTGGTGCCGCCGTCGAGGATGGACGTGAAGCAGCGGACAGGGGGCTTCGCCTTCCCATTCGTGAGGCCGACCGCTTCGAGCCAGTCCCATACGAGATCGACAGCGGCCTGCGCATCCGGGCTTGCCTGGGTGATCTCCCGGCCTACCATTTCATCCACCGACAGCACCTTGCCCGGCGTGTTGACCCCGTAGCGCTCGGCGGCGTTCACAAGGTTCTCCGGGGCCACGACCGGAGTGTAGCCTTTGCGCTCAAGCTGGTTTCTCGTGCCTGCACCCGTCAGGACGGCCTTCTCCCCGGCCACCTGCGCCATGCTTCCTGCCAGTTGCGCCGCTGGCGCTTCACGTCCTCGGCAGTGTCCTGGTACGAGGGCTGGAGGGAGCAGGCGTTGAAGCTGTACTCCCATACCGGCTTGTTGGTGCTGAGCAGGCGGCAGAAGAGCGTGGCCAAGATGCCCTTGTCACCGGAAGCCAACGCCCGACCGCAATGGTGCTGTACGTCCCAATCCGAACACTTTCTGGCCTCGTCCAGCGTCAGGGTGTTCAAGTTGTAGTCGAACAGCGATTCGGTTTCCGATGCCGTGAATTCACGGACCCGGACGCCACGGCGATAAATCACCGCTGCCTTCCGGTCGCCCAGGTTGCGGTTCTTCTTCGGGAGGATGGCCTTGTCCAACGACTCCGGCTCACTGAAGTGCAGGAACCACTTGCCGATGTTCTCGTAAAAGGCGAAGACCTCGCTGTTGAGTGGCACAAAGACACGGGTGTGGTCACGCCTGGCCCGGACCTGGCTTTCGTCCACGACCTCGATCTTCACGCCGGACCAGTCGCTTCGCTCTCGAATACTCCGGTCGATGGCGTTGCTGACGAACTCACGCAGCGCCAGGGCAACCTCGGTCCAGTCCTGGCGACCGTATTCCAAGACGAAGCCCAGGTCTTCGCTGCTGGACCGGCTCGCCCCCGTGATTGGATCGGTGCCGCCGTACTTCACGACGACACGGGCAAACTGCTTGCTGGCCTGACTGTCGGCCACGGTCTGCGGACGGGTGCCGAATTCCAGGCGCAGCGTCCCGGCGAAGACCACCGGCGAGAGGCCGTGGCGCAGCAGGACGGCGACCCCGTGCTTGTTGCCGGAGCCGAACTGACCGATGACGCCCTGGTGACTCGACTTGTCCGCCAGGCTGACGCCCAAGACGGTGAATCCTTCGGGCGGACAGACGCCCACGTTCTCGATCTTGAGGAATACCCCCATTACAGTCTTCTCCACGAGGTAATTTCTTGACCCACGCCCTGTCTTGCACTCGATGCCGATAGGCGTTCAGAAAAATCCGAGCTTCACGCCTTCAGGCGAACGGAAACGTAGCAGTGGCAGTCCTGAAACTCTTCCGGCACACAAGGACGGCGAGGCAGCCGCTCTCTGCGCAACTTGGCATTCGAGTCCACGTCCCAGCCGGACATGGCAGCGGTTTCCAACGCATCGTCCAGTGCCTCGTCGGGGTTGTTGCCGATGCCGGTGAAGACAGCGGTGTAGCCCGTGCCGGACACGCCGCAGCCCTGGAAGTGCTGCTCGTGTTCGATGCCGTGAACAACGATCTCGTAGTCGGTTGGCTTCATGGACTGATCTGCACACGAAGCCGGAAAGCGTTCAGGAAATGGCAAGAAGAATCTGCAAGTCTCAGTCGCATGACACCGCTGAAAGTGCCGTTTCCGCCCGGTCTGTGAGACGGGTCGGACGGTATTTATCAATCAGGGGCCGTCACTGCCCGCCGCTTGCCGCTGGCGGTGAGAAACTTCGTTGAGACTCCCTTCGTCCGGCAAATCACCAACAAAATCCTGAACGGCCTGCTCGCTGGCGTGCAGAAATGGAGGAGGGCTGTCACCTTCTCCGAGAAGAACCGAACCATGCGCACATTCACCTACCGGGTGTACTTCACCATTTCCCCGACCACCTACTACGTCGTTGCGGGGAGGAATGCGAAGGCTGCTGTCTGGCGGGCCAGGCGATTAGAGCGGGCGCTTCGGGTCTGCAAGCGCCGGACGGCACCGCTCCAGGTAGCCAAGATCGAACGGCTCTACCGTCACGGAGCCGGGGCCAGGAGGGTCTACGCATGATCGAGCGAGTGGTTGTCGAAACGGACGACGCCGACGAGCAGACGCTTGCGGCGGCGGTGCTGGAGAAGCGTGGTTGCACCGTCACCGAGACAAGCGACGGAACCTTGCCGTGCTGGTGCCGGATAGCCGGGATGCCGAAGAGCAAGTCACCGAGGCGCTAAACGATGCCGGGGTAGTCCGCTTCGTCTACCGGCTGGAAGAGGAAAATCCTGAACGGCCTCTCCTCTGACGTGCAAGAGAGGCAGGAGGAATCGAACCATGCCAGACGTGACCAAGATCATCGCCTTCGAGCAGGGCGACCTGGACGGGGCCGAGGTCATCGAGTTCTTTCAGGAACTCATCGACTCCGGCCTGGCCTGGCAGCTACAGGGCCACTACGGGCGGACGGCCCGGCGGCTGATTGAGGCCGGTCTGTGCAGCCCCAGGGAATAACCACCGATGAATCGCTGCGAGAATGCGTCCACGGGCGGACAAGGCATCATCACGCCGCAGTGCTGGAACAACCGGGCCTGCGTGACGCTCGAAGTCCGCTACCACGAGAACGAGCGGGACGTGCTGGGACTCTGCCTGGAATGCTGCGAGCGGGTGGAAGCCGATG
This sequence comes from uncultured Planctomycetota bacterium, assembly GCA_963849325.1. Taxonomy (GTDB): domain Bacteria; phylum Planctomycetota; class Planctomycetia; order Gemmatales; family Gemmataceae; genus JAJPHU01. The sequence goes on from CAWKHF010000004.1 coordinate 111,199, forward strand.
CCCGGAGGCACGGCTACCTGACGAGGCGGGTTCGAGACGATTCTTGACCACTCTGCATCTTCGGGCGCAGCGAAGGCAACTGGCCTCAGCACTATTCTTGGAGGTTTTGATCCATGATTCTGCGAGACGACAACAACGGAGTTGAGATCACCCTGGAATACGACGAGGACGGCTACCCCCTCGTCAACATCAGCCTGGGCGGGGGCTTCCAGGGCGACAACGACCGGCCCGCCGTCGAGGTCGTGCTGGACGGGGTAATGATCCACGATATGTTCGATGACGAGGACAAGCGCTGGGCTGAGGGACATTGTGCCCTGTGCGGCGAGCCGATCAAGCCGGGCGACAAGACCGACGAAGGCGAGTACGGCACGGTTCACCACAACTGCCCGGACTTTCAGGGCGACGAAGAGGACGAGCCGGACGCCTGACAACCGGCCAGAACCTTGCCCGGCGAGCCGATCCCGCCGGGCGAACCATGTGTCACCGTCACCCCGCCATGCCTTCGAGGGCGAGCCGAACTCTGCGGTCCCTCCTGCCTTCCTGCGTTCCGGGATCACGCCCCGCCTGGTAGCTGCTGCTGACGCACGACGGCGCTGGCCTCCCTGCTCGGTGCGGCGTACAGGTCGCCGGTCAGGGCGTCAGCAACCAGCCAATGCTGGGCAGCCTCATCGGAGTTGCCCAGGTTGAGGCCCTCTTCTTCCAGCCAGCGGCCCACGTCGGCCCGGTGGATGAAGTCGAGGTACAGCCAGTTGTCGCACATCCCACAGGCGTAGGAAACGCCGTCGTCATAACACGCCTCATCGCCTGACGGCTCCCAAAACAGCGACACGAATCTACGACTGCCTGGGTAGCCGAAGGCGGCGAGGAATCCGGCGGGAAGCGTGAAGGGGGCTTTGTGGAGCATGGGGGTTCCTTTTCGACCGAGAGCGGCCAGGACGGAGCCGAGGATGAAAAATGCCAGCGGTTACAGACTTCGCTGACCCGCCGAGGGATCAGACCGTAGTGCGGACAACAACGAGAAAGGCGGGGAGGGCGATTCCCCGCCTCGACCTGTCACCCCGCCATGTCGAGCGCTACTTCCAGGGCGTGCCGGTTCGTGTTGGCGCTGTCGCCGAACCAGAGTGAGTTGAGTCGGTTGTCCTCGCTGCGCCCACGGCTGTAGGTCAGCCACTCGCTGACGCCGTTGTAGGCCGACCAGTAGGTGCCCCGGATGGAGGGCAGGTTGTTGCCCCGGCCCGCCTCGGCCAAGGCCATGACTTCCTCCATGATGTTTGCCATCCGGGTGCCGGTGTCCTGATCGTCCTCGACCTTGAACACCGTCTTGACGTAGCGGCGCAGGTCGGTCTGGTTGATGCTCCGGCGGGCCAGCAGCCGGTACTGCTCGGCGGTGGCCTCGAATTCGGTGTTCGCCAGGTCCATGATTTCCCGGACGTTGGCCAGATTCTCCAGCACGTCCTTCGTATGCTTCAGCCGGATCAGCTTGCTGGTGTCGGAGCCGTGGGCCATCGCCAGGGTGTTGGCGCAGACGACCCTGACCGGCGTGAAGCCGCAGCGCACGGCGAGCGAGCCGTCGTGCCCGTGGGAGAGCAGGAGGAACTTCTCGACCGTATCGCCCTCGGCAATCACCAGCGGGTCACGGTTCAGCTTGGCCAGAACCCAAATGCGACTGCCCTGGCGCAGTGCGCCCGCCGTGTGCAGTGCCGCTTCCCTGGCGTCGAGGAAGGGCTGGAACCAGCCGAAGGCGTCCTTGTTCTGGAGCGGGGCGAAGCGGGGGCCGACGACTCCCAGCACTCTGGCGTCTGACGTGCGGCGGACGGCCCGGTGATCGACCTGGGCCTGGGTGTCGGCGGTGACGAGCGACACCAGTTCGACCTCCCAATCGAGGCCCGACTTCCTGCTGGCCGCTGACCAGTCGTAGAGGTCGGCTTCGTCCAAGGCGGTCCCAAGCCGGTGCCAGGGCAGTTCCCCGAAGTAGGCCATCGTTTCGACTTCGTGAGCCATCTGAGTTCTCCATGCGGGGTCGTTTTCTTCAACGCTTGTTCTGCACGCCAGTAGGCGAAGCGTTCAAAATAATGCAGCGCATTTCCTGGCGGTGAGGCAAGTCGCTGAAGCCCTCTGTTTCGGAATAATTCTGAACGGCTGTGCCGTTGACGTGCAGAAGGAGCATGATTGCATTACCGCTCGCAGACAAGGAACGCCGCTCGAACACCACCGTCATCCGTGACCTGGACTGGTGCGACTACTGCCTGGTGTCCTTCTCCGGCGGCAAGGACAGCATCGCCTTGGCCCTGAGCCTGCTCAAGAAGGGCGTTGCCAAGGAGCGCATCATCCTCATGCACCAGCACGTTGACGGCGAGCCGGGTGTGAACCAGCCCTTCATGGATTGGCCCTGCACCGAGGGCTACTGCCGGACATTCTCGCAGGCGACCGGGATGCGTCTGCTCTTCCAGTGGCGGCACGGCGGCTTTCACCGGGAGATGTTGAAGCAGAACGCCATGATCGCCCCGGTTTCCTTTGAGTACCTGGGCGGCGGCATCGGCACGGCGGGCGGGGTGAGAGGAAAGATCAGCACTCGCCGCCTGTTCCCCCAGGTGACGGCGGACCTGAGCAAGCGGTGGTGCAGCCCGTCCCTCAAGATCGACGTGGCCAGCATCGCCATTAACAACGAGCCGAGGTTCCGGGGCAAGCGCCTGCTGTTCCTGTCGGGCGAGCGCCGCCAGGAGAGCGCCGCCCTCAGCCGATATGCCGAGGCCGAGGAACACCGCACGCACACGAAGTCCCGGCACGTTGACCACTGGCGCATGGTGATCGACTACACCGAGCAGCAGGTGTGGGACATCATGCGGGAGTACGGCATCATCCCGCACCCCGCCTACTGCCTGGGGTGGGGCCGGGTGTCCTGCCTGGCGTGTATCTTCGGACTGGCCGACCAGTGGGCCAGCGTGCGGCTGATCGTCCCGGACCTGTTCCACCGCATCGCAGAGTACGAGCGGCGCTTCGGCAAGACGATCCACCAAGGCAAGTCAGTGGTGGACCTGGCCGACAAGGGCACACCGTACCCGGCGTGCTGTGACCGGGAGCTTGTCGCCTTGGCGATGGGCCGGACCTACCCACTGGATCAGATCAAGACGGACGCCTGGACGATGCCCGCCGGTGCTTTCAAGCATTGCGGCGGTCCCACCTGAGAAAATCCTGAACGCTCCGCACCTTCGGGTGCAGTAGAGGCGGAAGGAAGATGGCATCATGAGGACCACCGATCATTTCCGGGAATGGCTGCGGCAAGTTGACCTTGAGTTGACCAAGCGCTGCGGCCTGAGCCACGACGACCTGGCCGACCAGCATTGGCGGGACTGGCACAATGACGGCATGACCGCCGCCGAAGCTGCGTGCGAGTGTCTGGTCAACGAGGGATTGCCCGGCCTGGTCGGTGAAGAATAAGGGGAAACTACCTTGCCATAGCAATTTTCTGAACGCATCCCCGCATGGCGTGCATCACCTATATTGGCCCCGCAAGGCCATGCGCCGAAGTTGAGCGCAGGCCGGAGCCTGTTCCGAAAGGAGGATCGTATGACCAAGGTTCAGATCAAGACGGACGTTCAGCGCACTCACCGCCGATGGATCAAGAGTCACCCGAAGGCCACGCTGAACGACCTGAAGGAGTATCTCGAAGGGGTGCTGGATGAAGTCTTGACCTTCGACCAGGAGGCAACGATTGCCGACTACCAGGATGAGTTGAGCGAGGATGCGCTCGAATACCTCAGCGATTGGGGCGACCTTGCCGATCCCGTCATGTGTGATGACGAACCCGCAACTTTCGAGTACCGGGAGGGAAATCTGGAGGAGGATATTCAGAACGTGGAAGAGGCCATCGAGACGTTCGGTGGGTCGTTTCGGTTGCGGACTCGGTAACTCGCCAGCCACGACGATTAGGCCGACCAGCCGTTGCGGTCCCTGGTGGCGATGAGGACGTGAGCGCCCCGAAACTCCACCTGAATGCCTCGTCAACGAGGAACTGCCCGGCGTGGTCGGTGACGATTCGTGGAAAACATGAACGACTCGCCAGCAGGCGTGCAGGCATCGTATGACGTTGCCGCAGTACATTCGCTGGAAGGGCCTTTCCTGACGCTGCTCTTTGGTAAACGAGCGCCAAGTGCGGCTCGCCACCGTTGAACCCGGCCAGAACCGAATCTGCCTCATGGGTGCCCACACCTTCGAGGCGCTGGTGTCGAGCGGGGAAATCGTGGAGGAGTATCGAGGATGGGAATAGGCATTCGCACGATCACCTGCGGCCTCCACAAGCGCTACGTCTTGATGGATCACCTTGAACGCTTCTGGACCGGCGAAGAATGGACGCACGATCTTAGCAAGGCGCTGCGCCACGCCACGATCCTCGGCGCTGGTGAGGAATTCCAGCGGATCATGCAGGCGCATTATCAGGACAAGTCCGTGCGCACCTTCGAGGCAACGATCAAGGTCCGGGTCTTCACCGACCGGCCCTTCGACGTGGAAGCTCTCCGGGATTACCTGGAGCGGGCGAGCCGCTTCTCCCAGGACACCGAGCGGATGGGCGACGGGCCGGTGACTGGTTGCCTGGTGTTGCAGCACGCCGACTACAGCGTGCTGAAGGAAATCAATCCCGACCCGTACCTCCTGGCCGAGCCAGAAAGCCGTCCCATCCCGCCCGGCGCTCCGTGAACCACCCTTGACAGAGGTTTGTCCTTCAAGAAGACCCATCAACGAGGAAACAGCATGGACTTGGCATTACTTCGCAAAAAGTTCGAGCGCATGGGTGCCCGTTTGCGGCTCCGGGAGCTTCTGCCGGGCCGACACCCCGGATCGGCCACGATCATCGAGAGTGGCATCGCCCGCCTGAACGTCGTGAAGGACGACCAGGGCGAGGTCTTCGAGATCGAGGCCACCCGCAAGCAGCCGCCGGAAATCTCGGTCATCGACGTTCAGGGCGCTGACCGCCACCTTCTCCTCCTGATGCGCAACGCCGAAGGCCAGAAGAGTAAGTTCCTTTGTGGCCACGACGAGCGCCACTGGTTCATCGCCGCCATCCCCGAACTGGCCCCGGTCGGCAACGTCCAGCAGGCCAAGGAAGCCTTGAAGCCGCCGGAGGTCCAGGCACGTCAGGTTGGCATCAGGGCCAAGGAGCGCAGCCGCCGGAAGAACGCTGCTTATGTCCGCCAGGGGGAGTGGTTCTTCGTGCCCGCAGGGATCGAGGAGCCGGACTCGCTCCGAGTTCTGCGGGACGAGCCGCTGGTCCGGGGCCGAGGCAAGCCGCATATCGCTGAATTCTGCTACCGTGAGGGCGGCGAGACGGTGTACGTTTGCAGCAAGTACCCCAACGGCGTGGACGGTATCGAGTACGCCCGCATCCGCAAGCTGGAGCGGGAGACGAAGCCAGCAGACAGGACATCCGGCTGGCGGGTCATGCGGCGGGAGGCCGAGGTTTACGTCCGTGGCCGGGTGCGACACGCCGATCACCGCACGATTGACCTGGGCAGGCAGTGGCACCGGGTTCTCCTGAACATGGAACGAAATGCCAGGGCCATGCGGCACGTCGCCTTTCTGGACTGACGGGCAAGCAGCGGAGGGCGGAGGACATGAGAGCCAAACAGCCTCGACCTCCTGGCGAGCTTCGAGCAGGAGGACCGGGCCAGCAGGTGACGGGCTGCGGCGCTCCCCCGCTGCCTGCGAGCGTATGACCTGCTGCCAGGCGCTCGGCTACGGGGCAGAGGCAAACCTCACCAAGAGACATCCAGAATTGGAATACCACCGGGCTATTCCGGTCGGCTGCTGTTGATGATCTTCACCGCCGCCTCCTTTATCCTCTTGAGCCGTTCCTCCGGGGTGTCAGAAATACCCAACTTCACCATGCTGACGATGGGAAGAGGGGGAAAAACCTTGAAGATAGCCTTGATCTCTTCGACCCCATCGGCGTAATCCGCCACACGAGCAATCATGTCCTCGTTGACCCTGACCTGGGGTTCCGTCAACAGCACCAGCTTGCGCTCGTCAGGGGGCAGGGCGTTCACAAATTCCATCAACTTCGCTCCCACTGCCTTCGCTTCGGGCGTTGCCTGCTTGTAGTCCGTTTCCTCGTAATGGCCGAAGAACAACTCGTGGAAGGGCCGGAGGGATTTCAGAGGCGTCACGTCAACTTCGTTGGTAACGAAGGTTTCGGCTTTTTCCTTCGGCAAGCCGGATTCGGTGAGCGACCGAACGGCAGCCTGTGTAACCGTTTCGCCCTCGACTGGTGCGGACAAACGAATGCTGCTCTTGGTAAAGCGCTGCTCGACCTGGACCAAGGCTTGCATATCCGGCTGGCCATGTTGAGCCGATGTCAAGGTGAGGTTGTTCGGCTTGGTCTTCAGAAGACTCTCGCACCACAGGTCAAAGCAAGCACGTTCCAACTCGGCTCTGCTGGTGCGTACCCGCTCGTCAACAATGTCTTTGACGACCTTCGCAGCCACATCGCGCTGGAAAGCCTCCGTCAAATCACCCAGCGGCGGCGAAACGGGCTGCCCGCCTGTGGCCGTGGCCGGAGTAGTGCCGAAGTCGCCAGACGAGGGCAGGCCAATGCTACGACGAGTCGCCATTCCGTCACTCCTTGCGCCAGTCACCAGAGATCAGGCCGGGCAAAGAGGTAACGAAGCTTGTAACCCACCGCAAGCTCAAAAACGAAAGCGGCTTGTTACCGGGAAGGTGGGAAACCGTTTACGTCTCGTCCCGGTATCCGCAGGGTGTGGACGGCATCGAGTTCGCCCGCCTTCAGAAGCTCGACCGGCAGAACACGGCTGCTGAGCGGATTTGGGATTGGCGGGTCAGGAAGCGGGAGGCCGTGGTGTACGGCAGGGGGAAGGTTTCCCACTCCAACCATCGCACAATCGTCCTTCGTGAATGGTGCAGGGTGCTTCTGAACGAAGAAAGACGGTCCACGGCGATGGGCAAGGTCGTTTTCCTCGATTGAACTCCCCGGATGGTCTGTGATTACTTGACACCACGCCCCAGCTTCGCCTCTTGCAAGCGCTTCAGCCCGGCTTCGGTAATCTTGGTGCCAGCCAGCCCGATGTCCTGAAGGTCGGGCAATTCGGCCAGCGCCTCCAGCCCGGCATCCGTGACCTGCGTGTGGTGCAGGTGGAGCGTGCGCAGCTTCTTCAGCCCCACGAGCTTCTTCAGCCCGGCGTCCGTGACCCGTGTTTTCGTCAGGCGCAGATCGGTGAGGCCCGTCAGGTCTTTCAGGTGGTCCAGGCCCGCATCCGAAACCTGCGTGTAGTCGAGGTTCAAGTGCGACAGCTTCTTCAGCCATTCCAGGTGCTTGAGGCCGTCGTCGGTGATCGGTGTGGCGGAAAGGCCGAGATGCTGAAGCTCGGTAAGCCCCTCCAGGTGTTCCAGCCCGGCGTCGGTGATCTTCGTCTGGTGCAGGTCGAGGAATTGGAGGGCCGTGCAACCCTTGAGAGACACGAGGCCCGCATCCGTCACCTTGGTCTTGGTGAGGCGAAGCTCACCCAGGTTGGTCATCCCGTCGAACTGCTTCAAGCCCTCGTCGGACGTATCGGTGAAGTCGAGGTTGAAACGCCGTAACTCCGGCCTTTTCGCTGAGGCGGTCTTCTCTTCTGCCGCCTGCTTGGGTCGTCCCGTCAGCAGAATCGGACCAGTACGCCGCCAGGACGACGATCCCGGCGAGGGCGAGGACGCCACCGAGCGCCAGCAGCTTGCCCTTCTTGAGCCGGGGAGGTTGCAGGAAGGCGTTCAACTCGTCGGCCAACTCCTGGGCGCTGGCGTAGCGCCGGGCCGGGTCTTTCGACAGGCACTTCAGGCAGATGCGCTCCAATTGCGGCGGGATGGCGGGGTTCCGTGACCGCAGGCTGGGCGGGTCGTGGGAGAGAATCTTGTCCTTCAAGGCCACCGGGCTGGGGTCGTAAAACGGCAGGCGTCCGCTCAGCAACTCGTAGAGGACGACGCCCAGGCTCCACAGGTCGCTTCGTGCGTCGATGACCTGGCCGCTGACCTGTTCGGGGGAGGCGTAGGCCAAGGTCGCCAGGGTCCGCTGCGGCTCCTGCAACAGTTCTTGCTCGGTGGCGGCGATCCCGAAATCGGTCAGGCGCGGGCTGTTCTGGCCGTCGAGGAGGATGTTGGCGGGCTTGATGTCTCGGTGAATCAGCCCTTGACCGTGGGCGTAGGCCAGAATGCGGGCGACCTCGGCCACGATGCGAGCGGCCTCGTTGGTAGGCAGGCAACCCTGGTGCAGCCGTGCCGCCAGGTCCGCCCCTTCGATCAGGTCGGAGACGAAAAAGTAGCCCCCGCTCTCCCGGCAGATGTCGTGGACGGCGACGATGCCGGGGTGCCGCAGCCGGGCCACCTTGCGGGCCTCGGCCACGAACTGCTCGATCTCTTCCGTCGAGAACCGGCGGCTCGGCTTGGGAACCTTGACGGCGACGGGGCGCTGCAATTCGAGATCGAGGCCCTGCCAGACCTGGCCGAAGCCGCCCTCGTTGAGCAGCCGATCCAGGCGGTAGCGGCCCGCCAGGGTCCGGGGGCAGGAGTCGGGAGCGGTGCCCGAAGTGGGCGGTTCCTCCTCGACCAGCTTCTTCATCCAGGCAACGGATTGGAGGGCACTGATGCGTTCCCTGAGCGGTTCGGCAAGGTCCGGGCGGTCACGGCACAATTCCTCCACAGCCACGTCCCGGCCCTGGTCGTGGGACTCCTCCCAGCGGAGCAGCAGATCAGCGAGCGAGTCGTCGTCAGGCATTGGGTGGTCATCTCTCACGGGGGCGGCTCGCCCTTCAGCGCCTTGGCGAGAAGGAGCCGGGCTGACTGCCAGCGCCGCTTTACCGTCCGCACCGAGACGCCAAGGACGGCAGCCGCTTCTTCTTGGGAGAGGCCCTGATAGTAGAGCAGGCCGACCGCCTGCCGCTCGTCATCGGGCAGGGCCTCGACCTGGGCGTGAAACTCGGTCCAGTCGTCGAGGGTGGCCGGTTCCTCGGCGGCGTCCTGAAGCTGCCGGAGCGGGCCACCGGCGTCATCGGCAGCCAGCCCGTGCCCGTCCGTGTGGTGGTTCGCCGCCCCACCCTGCGGCCCGAAGTGGTGCTTGGCCAGGTCCAGCAACTCCCGGCGCATCTGCACTGCGGCCAGGTTGAAGAAGTCCTGAGTGGACCTCGGCCTGACCTCGGCCAACGAGCGGTGCAGCCGCAGCAGGGCGTTTTGCAGCACGTCGTCGGTCATCTCCCAGCGGCGCAGGTCGGGGAACGCCCGCAGCATCTTGCGGGCCAGCCGCCGGAGCCGTTCGACCGCATGGGCCAGGAGTTGAGCGTAGGTAGCCTCATCGCCGGTGTGGGACGCATCCAGCAGAAGTTGCAGCGGTTCGTCGGTCGGTGAAGGCGGCATAAAGAGGCACCAGCGTGGGTGATGCGCCGGTTCGACCCGGTTCTGCCGGTGTGCTGGCCCCCTCCTGAAGAACGATGAGCGGGGGCAGGAAGGGCACGGCCAACAAAAAAAGGAGCGCCGAACACGAGGCCGCCCGCAGAACCCCGACCAAGGGGTGTAGAGAACAGCACCCGGCCCGACGCCCCCTTGCGGGGGCGTGGTCCAAGGCACTGCTTCTCTACTTCAAGAGCCTTGCGGCTCAGGTTGGTCGTTTTCTGCGAGGCAGTTCTTGACGCACGCACGTCATTCGGGTTGTCACCGAGGCCCTTCTTCCGGCCACGGCATGTCCTGTCTCCAGTCCTCAACAGGAGTTATGGAACACGACCGGCCCGCTGCCGACCGCATTAGAAAGTGTAACCGGGCGAGGGGCCGGAGGCCAGGGGCCGAGACGCTGGGGCCGTTCCCCCGCCGGGGTGGGGAGGCGGGCATGGCTTCCGGCGGCTGCGGCCTTCTGCCTGCCACCCTGCGTTTTCAGGGAAACGTGGCCCCTCGTGCTGGCGGCGGTCGCTTATCAGATAGGGGGATGCCGGAGGCACAGAACGCCGAGGTTGCTTATGGCAGATCAATGGTTCATCGTGCGGGACGACAAGAAATACGGGCCGTACAAGCTGGTCCAGATGAAGCAGCTTGCGGCTTCCGGCAAACTGCTGCCCATCGACAAGGTGTTGCAGGAAGGAATGAGCCAGTGGGTGCCCGCCTCACAGATCGAGGCCATCTTCCCGCCCACCGGGATCACACCTGCGCCGCCACCGCTACCTGTGCCCGTCGCCGCTGAACCGGCTGAGTGGCACTTCACGAAGAGCGGCGCTCAAGCCGGGCCGGTGACGTGGACGCAACTGCGCCAACTGGCGGCGTCAGGCCAACTCCAGCCGACCGACATGGTATGGAAGGCCGGGATGCCCTCGTGGATGGCTGCGGCCACGGTCCAGAACCTCTTCCCGTCTGCGACTGCCGCTTCGTCGCCTCCTCTCCCGCTGATGCCGGTGGCTGGGTCGCCTCCCGCCTTGGTGGATCGGGTGACGGGGCAACTGCTCTTTCAGGGCGGCGGGCCTGGAGCCGAGGACCAAAAAATCGACATCCTCTTCGACAGCCAGAAGCTCGGCGTGGGTTCCTGCAAGGGCGGGTTCGGCCTGGCTTTCGAGACGACCGCTGGGCACCACACCGTCGTGCTGGTCCAGTCGGGGGTGATGAAAAAGATGTTCGGGACCGCCGGGAAGCAGCGGTCGTTCCCACTGGACCTTCAGAGTCCGGGCCATTACGAGATCAACTTCAGCTACCCTCGCAAGATGGGCGGGGTGCTGGGCGGGTTCCTGGCGGGCCTCAAAGGGGGTGTAACCGGCGCATCGGTCGAGACGCACAACCTCCCCACGGAGGTCCAGGTCAATCACAGCCCGCAGGCCAGACGCCTGCCGGGGGCCGTGCAGATCGACCCGACCGCCGAACCCACGGAGGCGGAAGAGGGTCTGGTCCCGAAGATGCTGCGGCAGCGGCGGGAGGCGGCGAGGCAAGCGCTGTTGCACGGCCTGTGGGAGCCTGTTACCGGACAGGCCCTCTCCTTCATGTTCACCAAGGACGGGGCGATGCTCCGAGGCGACGGCTTCGCCACGAAGTTTCGGTGGGTCGGTGACGACAAGCTCGAACTCTACGCTGATGACACGGACAAAACGGCGCAGTTCACGGTCCTGTCGCTGGGCGAGTTCGAGTTGATCCTCAAGACCGGGGAGCAGTCGGGCCATTTCAAGAGAGGCGTCACGATCACCGAGGCCGAACTGAGGCGACGAAACGAAGAGGCTCGCAAGCGAGCCAAGGAAGCAGCCGAGAATTTCAAGAACGTGGCGTTTGGCGTGGCGTCCGTGCTGGCCGCTGGAGGGTTTGCCGTCCTGTGTGGTGGTGTGGCTGTTGCGGCGATGGGATCGGGGGTCGGCAGTGGAGTCCAGGCGGCGGGCGTTTCGGGCAGTACGGAGCAGTTGGGAAGCGCACAGCCAAAACAGCACCCGTGTCACGAATGTGGCGGGCGGGGCTGGCTTAGCATCGGCACATCAACCGAGCGGCGCTGCCCCCGCTGCGGCGGGCAAGGCGTCGAATGGCGCTATTAGGCTGATCGACACAGCCACCGGAATCGCAACAACCGATCAACACAGTGCCGGAAAAGGAGCAGGCCATGCTTCGTTTCTCCTGTCCAAAATGTCAGACCGTCCTGCAAGCTGCCGCCGAGCAAGCTGGGGCTACTGTCGGTTGTCCAAAGTGCAAGTTCCAGATGCAGATTCCTTCAGCGGCTCCTACCGCCAAGGTCGCCTCGCCACCTACTGCCAACCCCACACCCTCTGCATCAACTGCTGCCCCCTGGTACTTCACACGGGACGGAAAGAGGTTCGGCCCTTACACCGCCGCCCAACTGAATCAGTACGCAGGCTCCGGCCAACTCCTGCCCACGGATTTGGTGTGGAAGGAGGGGATGGAGGGCTGGAAGCCAGCGTCAACGGTCAAGGGGTTGTTCGCCGCCCAACAGCCGCCGTCGAAACCGGCTCCCCTGGCGCACCCTTCCAGCACGCCCGGCAACCCTTTTGAGTCCTTGGCCACACCCAACACCAGTCCATTGACCCAGGCCAAGAACAAGTGGCAGGGCCTCAACCCCAAGGCGAAGGCGGGAATCATCGCTGGGGCGGTGGCGGTGCCGCTTGTTCTGATCTTGCTGATCTGTGGTGTGGTCGGCTTGCTGACGTGGGGAAAGTCGAGTCAGCAAGGAGGGGCCATCGCTCAGAAGGACGGTAGCAAGAAGAGGGTCGGGGAAGGGGGCAAGGGCGGAACCAATAAGGGGGAAGATGTTGGAAGCGGTGGCACGAAGTCCGCTGAATACGAACGGCAGTATAAGTTGGGTCTTCAGATGGGGCGGACACTTGCCAAGGGGTGGGAACAGTCCGGCAAGACTGATACTGTTCGCCAGCATTGCCTGAAGTCACTTCGGGATGCGGAAAAAACAATCAATGATTATATGAAATCGTATCCGCCATCCAGTGACGCAGTTCAAGGACCAATCGGCTACCGTGACGGGATGCGTGTGGGACTCAAGGAAGGCGGATTTCCTCTTTGACGTTTCCCTCTCGGTGATTCTGCCGTACTCCCGGTCAGCTTCGGGGTAAAGTGGTGCGCATCGGCAAGCTCCTCGTGGCGCTGGCGTTGCCGCCATTGTAGCGGCGGCAAAGAACACGGTCGAGAATGCTGCTGTCAGCACACCGCTAACAAGAGCGGCCTGGTCGCTTCCCTGAGCAGATTCACATTTGGCTCCCACTTTTCCCAGCAACGCCATGCGCCAGCCGGTTTTTGTCCTGCGACGGGCAATGGGGTTATTAGCCGACGCCTGCCACAGCAGCCCCAGGCAGGCACCCGTTATCAAGGGCCAGGCTCAGCCAAAGCGCTAATAACGGCCACCCCTTCTGCCACGCTGGTTATTAGCGGCCCTGCCACACCAGGGACGGCTCGCCCAGCGCTGCTTATTACCCCACCCCCGGATCGCCCCGGTCCATGAGCGCATTGTCCCTGCCGCCTTTCAGCCCTACGCCGCCCGTTTTTGCTGAAAAAGCTGTCCGATTCGCTGCCCGAAGCGGATTTCGCACCACTGACACCGCACATACAGCAGTTCCAGGTCGTCATCGTCCTGGCAACGGAAGGACGGCGGGAGAGATATAGTAGAGACTTCTTCCTCTCTCTCTTCTTCCTCGTCCTTCGTCACCAGCGGCGACAGCACGAAAAAGTTCCCGTGCCGGTAGCCGGTCACGGGATCGTGGTAATACTTGTGCCGCAGGATGAGGAAGCCCGACTGCCGGAGCAGGGCGAAGACCTTGCTGGCCCTGGTGTTCGTGCCCGGAATGCCATGCTCCTCCAGAAACTTGCACATCAGGCTGTAGGCCAACTCGTTCTTGTGCAGGACGTGGTGGGCCACCCGCTCCAGCAGGCACTTGGCCGTTTCCAGCGAGCAGCGCATGTGCAGGGCGACCATCGCTGCCAGCGCCAGGACGGTTGCGCTCTTGGCCAGTTCGAGCCTGGGCTGGCTGGCTTTCGGGAGCTTCGAGGTAGCGGGGTTGCGGATGTCGAAGCCGATCTTGCCGCAGTAGGCGTGAACCTTCTGCCAGATGGCACGGGAGCGCTCCGGGTCGGGCAGGTAGGCGAGCGGGTCTTTCAGCAGGTACTCGTTCGCCCGGTCAAGCTCGGCCTCGTCGTAAAGGAGCCGGTCGGAGAAGGACTTGTCCGGGAGCCGCTGGCGCAGGCTCTTGACGACGGCCCTGGTTTCCTCGGCGCTGAGTCCCTTGCCCACCATGCAGTAGCGGATCACGCCCTGCTCGATGATGCCGATGGTATCGTCCGGGGGCCGAACGCCGTTGACGTAGGTATCGACCAGCATTTTCAGCCAGCGCCCCTTGAGCGGGCCGAGACTCCCCATGCCAGTGCCAGTCGGCCATTTCACCTTCCGGGCCTTGCGTTTTTCCTTCGGCTCCTCGTCAACGTCGGTGTCCAGGGCCTCGACATCTGGCTGTCTGGCGCAGGCGTCGGCAGCGACCTGTTCCCAGGTTTCCCACGGTGCCGTCTGCGGCTTCTGGAGCCACTGCCAGACGTACCCGCACGAGTAGGCCGACCGGGTGTAGCGGCGTTTCTTCTTCGTCAGCTTGTTGTAGCGGTAGCCGATCCGCTTCACCTTGGGCACGAGGCGGTCGCAGACGAGAACCTTGTCGGGCCGGAGCGGAAGAATGACTTGGTGCAGGTTGTCCGGGAATACCTCGACATCCTCCAGCCACGGCAGCTTCCGCCGCCAGGAGGAGATGATGCTTCGGGCCTCTCGGTAGGTGATCGAGCGGACGGGAATCCAGAGATGCAGCGAGCCGTTCTTCGGGTTGACCTGGAGCATGGCAGCACGCCCCTCCTCATCGAGAAGCTGGCGCAGTTCCCCTAGCCGTTGAATGAAGAGGACGGTCGAGATGACCCCGCTGTGCCGGTCGAGGTCTATCACGAGCCAGCCAGTCTCGCCGTAGCCGGTCTTCTGCTGGACGATGCCGTGCAGCCACTCGCCCCGTAGGTGTTCCTTGAACTTGAAGGGGCGCTTCCATGTCGTGCCGATGGTGTACGTCTTCTTCTCCGGGGTGGAGATGAGCCAGGTCTTCCAGTCGTGACCGTGCCGGAAGCCAAGTTCCAGCATGATCTCGGCCTCCTTCTCGGTCGGCTCCACGACCTTCTCCCAGGAGGCATAGAGGTTCGCCCCGGTGATCTGACCGGCTCGGTGCGCCCGGAGGTAGAGGTCGGACTCGATAGCGGCAGTCTTGTCTTGATGAAGCAGGCTCCGCAGGTCGTCTAGCTCCTGGTCGGTCAGCGGCCACGCCTGGTTGCGCATCGCATGGTGCGGTTCGGCGTGGAGATAGAGTTGCTTGCCTACGGGTTTGCCGAGCGGTCGAAGCCCTTGCCTGTAGAGTTGCCTGGCCGTTTTCGGAAAGCGTGACGCTTGCTCGCAAACGGCTGGAATTATCTCGTGGTTGGTGGATATAATACTAATACACATGATCGTTTGGTGCCCCGGCTCTTTGTCATAAAGACCGGGGCATCTTCGTTTGTCTTATTCTTGCCGCCGCAGACTCTCGTGTTCCGTCAAGAGCCTGCGAATCACCTGCGCAACCCGCTCATCAGTGGTCCAGGCTGCTCTTGCCTTTCTGGTGAGGATGTGCCAAGGGGCCTGGCCGTTCACGTCTGTGCCCTTGGGTATTGCATTCCGTCGAGGATGCCGGTCGTCTTCTCGCTATGCCAAATCCAGAAATATGTTCCCGGCTGGCGGCTTGGTCGCTGGCTGACATAGCCTTGGGCAAACGCCTCGGCGCTGGGCCTGCCATCCTTGGTTCGCAGTCCGAGTCCCTTGAGCCAGCGTCCAACGACGTGGCTGCTCACTCCGTAGAGTCGGCCAAGGTCCGTAAGCGACAGATATTCATTCATGGGCCTCATTCATCATGGTGCTTGTAGCGCCGCCGCTGGGAGAACCATTGACCAATGGCCTTCACTTCCTCCTCGATGTAGTAATACTGCCGACCGCCTGGCATCCGGTGCGCAGGTCGGGGAATGTTGCCACGCCGGATGTTGTGGTGAAACGTCTCCAGCTTGATGTCCACATAGCGGGCGGCATCCCGAATGTTGTAATATCCAAGGCGTATATGGGACGGTAACAGCTTGTTGGTCATGGGTTTCACTCCGGCATCGTTGCTACAGAATTATAGTAGTGTACCTCCAGCGAAATTTGGAACGAAGAGCGGAATGTGAAAAGCGCATTTCCATTATTGCGCTCACCACTACATCCGCCTGCCGGGATTGCTGGCGCACTCTGAACCCCTGTTGAAAGAAGGGCAGATTCTTCGGCCTTATGCGGTCACAAGTTGACGCCTGAAAATTGAAAATGTCACCTATGGTGGCTTGCGAGAAATATAAATATGAGGTCAACGAAAGCATATAATATGACGCCTCTCGCAATATAACGCATGAACGCCGTCGCCCGGCCCGACTATTGCATCGTAGAGGTTGTAGACGTTGTTGAAGTTCTTGCCAAGAACGGTGGGAATGAAGGCCGGGAATCCTTTATGCCAGCAACCTATCCTCATGCCTTAGAAGAATCATCTACAACCGCTACAACGCCTACAGCCCCGTGGTCATGCGCCGCCAGTACGAAAAGCACTTTGCAACTCAGCCAGCCGTTCCTATACTGAGACAACGATAACGCACTCCCGCTCATCCAGTCCAGCATTGCCTGGCGGGTTAGTTGGCGGGCGGCACAACCTCAACCTCGTGAGGGATGCTGCGCCGCCAACTAACCCGCCAGGTTTTTTGTTGCGCCGCCTCCTCTGGTGCGATCTCGTGAGCGGTTCTCCCGTCGTTCCCGTCCGAATCCCAGCCGAATTGCTCGAACTGCTGGACCAAGCCGTTGCCCGGTCGATGGCCACCCGCAGAGACGGTCCCTGGACCCGCTCCAACTTCATCGTTGCCGCCATCGAGGAGAAGTTGAAGAAGATGGCCCGCAATTCGGGCAAAAGCCAATCGCCCCTGCCGACGACCCACCGCCGGGATTCTGCGACCTTCTGAGGAAGGGTGTATTACACCCCCTCCGGGAAAGCGGTGGCAAAGAACTTGGCAGAATCCGGCGCTCGTGGTTTACAGATCGCCAATTTTCGCAGTAAAGAGAGATACCCGAACCGACAGCAACTTGGGCAAGCAGTCAGGGAGATCACTGGAGTCATGCGCAAGAGCAAGGTCAAGAAGCCTGGCAATACCAAGGCCCAGGAGCAGCGGCACAGCATTCCCCCCGCCCTGCGGATTTCTGGCAGGCCGTCCTTCGATTGGGTCATGGAGAGCGGAGCCGCTTACAACTTCCGGGAGTTAGGGAGGCTCCTTGCGGTGTCGAACCCTGGCCTCTACCGACGTGCCGACAGCTACGGACTCTACAAGACGGTGCCTGGCAAGAACACCCCCGTTACGGTCGCCACGGGCAGGGCGTTGCGTTCCCTGCTGGTGGACACGGTGGACATCACCGTTATCAAGAACGGCAAGTTCGCCAGCGACATGCCGCCGGTCGCCACCTTGGACACGATGCTCGCCACGGAATGCTTCCTTGGTGCGTTCCGTCCCGTCCAGCGCATCGTTACTTCGCCGGTCTACCTGCCGGACTTCAGCCTGACCCAGCCGGGCTACAACCCAGGCGGCGTCCTCTACCTGGGACCGGCTCCCGCCGTCTCCGAGAGCCTGGAGTTCACCAGCCGGTTCCTCGACGTGATGGAGTGGGCCGGGAGCGCCGACCGGACCAACGCCGTCGCTGCGGCGCTCCTCGTGCATCTCCGTCTGCTCTGGCCGGGCGGCAAGCCGGTCGTCCTCATTACGGCAATCGTCTCCGGGGCCGGGAAGGGCACCGTCATGAAGTATGCGGCGGGGAACGTCCGGCGGGCCAGCATCCTCTACGAAAACCTCGACTGGCCCATTCAGAGGCAGTTGCAGCCGCAACTCAACGCCCATCCCGACGTTGGGGTGATTACGTCGGACAACGTGCGCACCGATAGCTCGCACTCCAGGGAAATCCGCTCCGGCTTCTTGGAGGGCTTCATCACCGACCCGGAGATCATCATGAACGCTCCCGGCGGCGGTCCCGAAGTCCGCACCCCGAACGCCTTCGTCTACTTCATCAACACGAATGAGGGCGTCTTCTCCAAGGACTTCTTGAACCGCTCGCTCCTCAGCCACCTGACACCGAAGGGCGACGTGACGGAAACGCACCGCAACTGTCCGATTGGCGACCCGATGGAGTACCTGGACAAGAACCGGGAGCAGTTGGACGCCGAACTCCGGGGAATGATCGAACGGTGGAAGAAGGCGGGGAAGCCGCTGCTCCCGGACGCTCCAGAGGGCCATCGCATGGTGGACTGCACCCGGACGCTGGGCGGCATCCTCCAGGTCAACGGCTTCAAGGACTTCCTGGGGAACTACCGCAGCGTCCGGGCAGCTTACGATCCCATCGGGCAGTCCCTCGGCATCATGGCAGCGGCGCAGCCGGGCCGGGAGATGACGGCCAGGGAATGGGCGGCGCAGGCGGTGACGCAGGGCCTTGACAACCTCTTCGGCCCAGGGAGTCGTGGCAGGGAGAAGGTGCTGTCGCAGGAGCGGGAGATGGGCTGGAAGCTCAAGGCATTCATCAACCACACCGTTGAGTTCGTCACCGAGGACGGCGGACGGCTGCGGTTCAAGTTGCATAAGGATAAGCGGCGCTGGGGCGGCCTCGACCCCCACTTCCGCTACTGGTTTGAGCCGGAGGACGAGGCGACGAAGGACGCCGTGAAGGAACTGATGCTGCCGAAGCCAGCCGCAACCGAAGCGTCCACGAACGGCTCCGGCCTTCGCTGCATCGTGTGTAACGGGCCGTCGCTCGCCGTGGTGGGCACCGGCAACAAGCAGGTCCACTACTGCCTGAAGCATTACCAGGAAAAGCACGGCGACCTGGACCAGTATCAGCCGGAGCCGATCCCGACCCCCATTGAGGCCCCGATGCCCGCAACGCTTGACGCCCCGAAGCAGGACGGCTTGGACCAGCACCAGCCAGAGGAGATTCCGGCCCGGAAGGAGGCGTCACCTTGAACCGTTTCATCAACAAGGTGTTCAACGGCGATGCCCTGGACTTGCTGCGGGCGATTCCCACCGCCTCCATCGACGACGTGATTGCCGACGCCATGTACGGGACGGCCAAGGTCTGTCGCTACGATTGGGGTCTCGACCCGGCGAGAGGCGACCCCGTAAAGCACTGGCAAGACCACGCACCGATCTACCAGGAATGCCGTCGAGTCCTCAAGCCCGGCGGCATCCTGGCGTGGGGGCAGGGCATCAAGTTTGCCGGGCATTTTCCAACTTGGTTCGGACCACACGGCCTTTGGCCGTTAGCTCGGAGGGGGCGTCGTTCACGGAACTGGATCAGTTGTCACCTTTGGGTTGTCCAGACCAAGGAGCAGCAGCCGATTCCGCTCCCGTCTAACTACAAGCTGATCGAGTTCGACACCTTGCCTCCTCTGACCGTCCACCCCTGCCCCAAGCCGGTCGAGGAAATGAAGTTCCTGCTCGAAGCGCTCACCAAGCCCGGCCAGATCGTCCTCGACTGCTTTTGTGGGCTAGGCAGCACGCTGGTCGCTGCCCAGCAACTTGGTCGCCGCTGGATCGGCTGCGACAAAAGCCGGGCGTACTGCCAATGGACGATGAAAGAGTTGGACAAACTTCCCAAACAGAACGTCGCCTAGCGCCATTGCCAGGCCAGAGAGCCAACCATGCTGATCGAACTGAACCGCTTCCTCACCCGGAGCGAGATCGAGCGGCTTTACCAGATACCCCCGGATGTGCTGCCCACGGTGATGGCAGGTGTGCCGGTAGTGCATCGTGACGAGAGCGGCGAGGAGCGTTTCGCTGAGAGCCACATCGACCGGGCGGTAGACGCTTTCGCCGCCAGCGCCAGCAGGATGCAGCACCAGACGTGCGAACCCGCCCCGAAGGGGAGGCCGGGGCGCAGAAACACCACCGCCGACATCGCCGTGGTCGCCAACGAACTGAAGGCACAGGGGAAGACCTGGAAGGAGATGCTTGCCGCCTGCAAGAGCCGATTCCCTGGCCGGGTCACGAACGCCGAGCAACTGCGCACGATCTGGCGGCGGCATTACGGCGGAAAGAAGTAGCGGGCCAGAAATGTCGGGCGAAACGATCCGCCCAATTTTCGCCCATCCTGGGTGGACTGTAAGGTGGCTGCGAGGACCGAACGTGCTGGATCGCAACATGCTGGACCGCCAGACCGTGGACAAGGACATTCTGTATTGCCTGCATCGCCCGGACGGTGACAAGGAGGACCGATATGCGTCTCAATATCGACCCCAAGGGTAAGTGGGAAGTCGCCATGACCCCGGATGAGGCGGTGCGGCTCGCTGAGCAAATCCGCCAGGTCGTTAGTGAGCGTTGCGAGAACGAAGACATTGAAGTGACGTTCACGCACGGGGCGTGGGTCGTCACCACGGTGTCAAAGGAGGAGGAATGAGTCGTGGCTGACGTTATCAACTTCCGTACCGAAAAGCTCCTGCACCTTCTGCGCAAGGCTCTGGAGGAAGTGGAGCAGCGCCGTCTGGCGGGCAAGATCACGCAGGAAGACATTGGCGACCTGCTGAAACTGAAGGCGCGAGCTTGATCGCCTGCTGCCGGAGAAGGAGGAATAAACCGTGAAGACCCACATGCGTCACTTCGACGGCGTGCTGCGTGAGCAGGACGGCAACCAGGGTTGCCCGCAGTGCGGGGCCGCACCGCAGCACTGCCAGTACATCGAAATCCAGGCCGTCACCTACGAGTACGACCCGAAGAAGGGCATCCACGTCCCAATCGAGTACGTCAGCCCGGCGGAACTGGATTACGACGTGGAGTACGACGACGACCACCCCGAAGTCCTGGGCAAGTGCAACCAGTGTGGCCACGAGTGGGCTGCGTTCCAAAGTGAGGAGTAAACATGAAGTGTCCCGTTTGCAAGAAGCCCACCCAGGAGCCGGGTGCTTGTCTCGCCTGCCTGCCGTTCAATATGTACTTCGGCGTTGACACGACTCCAGAAGATGAGGACCGTTGCCGCCGCCTGATGGTGGCCAACCGTAATAAGCTCGACACCATCCCATTCAGCCAAATGAAGATCGGGGTCGGCGGCGAACATCACCCGCAGGTTGATGGTGATGACCTCGTTCAATTCGTCCTTGACGACGGCATCACCATGACGACCGCCCTGGACCTGTTCGCCCGCAAGTCCGTACTCTTCGGGCGTCAACCCACGGAAGCGAAGTGAGCCATGAGCATGGAACACGAATTGATATGTCCCAAGTGCGGCGGGGTTGTCACCGTGAACGACGGCAACTGCAATAGTGAAGGATCGTGGATAACGCACGGTGCGGCGACTGCGAATCGGAGTTCGCTGTGGGCTGGGAACATACTCCATTCTTGTACGATACCGACGAAGACGACAAAAACTTATGAAGCACTTCAACCAGACCTGCGAACATTGTCACTCAGGGCCGCAGGCGCTCGCCTGCATCTCCTGCGGTCGCTGGTGTTGCGAGCGCTGCCTGGAAGCCTGCGTCCGCTGCGGCGAGTTCGTCTGCCCCTGGTGCAAACGGATCGGACCAACGACCGAGTACGGCCCAGGGTATTGCGAGAACTGCTTGGAGGAGATCAAGTCATGAAGTTGAAATGCAAAGGCTGTGGCAACATGGACAAGTTCTGCGGCTTCCAGCAGGCCACCGGCAGTCACGATTGTGTCGTGGGCCTTAGCCGGGAGGAGGCGGTTCCTGGCTGCGGCAGCGACGACGTGGCAGCGACGGCTGCGGCAGCGCCGCCCTGCTCGGAGAAGTTGCTCTGACTCCCCCGGCGTTGCGCCCAGCCATGCGTCGGAAGCTGAAGTACGAAAGGCAGCGCCAGGAGGCTTTGGAGATCGTGGAGGCCATGAGTGCGCAGTACCACCTGGAGATGGCGGCGCAGCAGGCTGCTCCGGCCCAGGACACCGAAGGGGGAAAGGCATGACCTGCAAAAACCACGAATGGGTCGTCTTCTCGACGGCCCTCGATAAAGGTTGGCTGATGCTCCAGTGCGTCAAATGCGGCCTTCACGCCACGGTCGATGACCCCTCGAAGAAGGAATGGTCGAATGCGTACCATGCGCCGTCGAATCCGTATCGCTGGCTTGATGAAACACGGGTCGTGATCCACGAGGAGCATCCCGCCGACCCGCGCTACGTCCAGAAGGAGCCGCCAAGCGCCAAGAAGTGCGAATGCTATGCCAAGCTGGGTGTACCTGAGCCGGGCGGTTACGAGCGGGTCTGGATCGAGGCGACCAGGCTGAAGCCGGACCTGACTCCTGAAGCCCGGAAGGAGTTGCTGCACCTGGCTGCGCTGGCGGATCGGGCCGCTGACCTTTGCAGCACCTTCTTTCCTCTGTTCGTTGAGGGCTACCAGCAGGACACCGGCGGCGAGCCGAGCCACGCCGTCCGCTGGTTCGCCAAGCAGATCGACAAGCTGCGGGCGATGGGCGTCCATTGCTCCTCGTCCGTGATCGCCACGCTGCTGCGGGAGTTGGCGAAGGCGTAGCTTCTGGCACCTGGCGGGAAGACAAGGCTCCGGCCCGAAAGGAGGCAGGTTTGATGAGCGAGAAGGAAGGCAACCGCTCGGCTCTGGCCCTGGGCCTGTACTTGTACCGGGTGCTGGAGAACGACTCAGACGCCGACCCGCTGGACCACGGGGCTGTGCGGGCGGAAAGCCCGGAAGCCGCCAAGCGCCTCGTGGCCGAGCGGCTGCGGGGAGACTTGGAGTGGATATTCGACGTGTCTGGCGAGGACCAGCTAAAGGTCCGCCTCCACCCCTTGGAGGACGTGCAGACTAGCCAGGTCTTGAACTCGGAGAACTTTGAGGACTTCGAGGTTGAGCGGCCTAACCTTGGCCTTGCGCCTGAACGGTCGTCCTGACCAGAACAAGGAGGTAGTCATGAAGCAGTACACCTTCGTGGAGAAGATCGTCAGCAAGGCGCAGTGGCTTGTCAAGGCCGAGACGCTGGCCGATGCCGAGCGGCGGTTCCAGGCCCTCCGTGACGAAGGGGAACCGCCGGTCGAGGAGGAGGTCGAGGACTCCGAGATTATCACCGTGTTGGAAGACGGCATTGCCGTTCCGCCGCCGGGCAAGAAGCGCTACCACATCGAGGTCAAGGTCGAAGGCGGCACGAAGCACTACGAGGTCTTTGCCGCCGACGAGGACGAGGCCGTGATCGCCGGGCAGGATCGTTTCCTTGGAGAGAACCCTGGCCAGGACGTTCTGACGATCTCTGTGGAGGAAGCGTCTACCGCCGAGGCTGAGGCCGTCGAGAAGGCGTGGCAATTCCACCTGGATGTGGTCGGCTACGGCGACGACCCGGAAGAAGCTTGGGGGAATCTGCTCCTGCACTCACTGAAGGAGCCGCCACCTTGCGAGTGGCTGACGGAAATGAACGTGCGCCTGGAAGACGAGAGCCACGAAGGAGGAACCGATCAGTGAAACAAGAAGAAGCCCGCCTGAAGCGTGCGCTGAAGAAGCTGGAGAAGGCCGGGGTCGAAGCCTTCCACCCTGAGCGGTTCCCGCAGGATGATCGCCTTCGCTGCCGGTCGTGTGGCCAAATCTTCTGGCCTGGGAGCCGGAAGCGGATTTGGTATCGGTGCCCGAATGGGTGCTGTCCCAAGACCGAGGCCGAGGAAGCACTAGAGTTGCTGGACAAGCTCTGCCCGCCGGAAGAGGCCGGGCCGTGATGGGCCAGCGGGTCCGGGGCGTTCTTAACTTGCAAACAGGGAAGGGGCAGGAGCGAGGAGCGATTCGGGCCAAGTTTCCGGCCCCTGCCCAGGGCAAGACCGGGCCAAATTATTCTCGCACTCTTGCGTTTCCTGCCGCAAGTCCTTTCCAGGCAAGTAGAAGAAACTTGTTCGGCCAGTTTTACAACCGACTCGATGCCGCTCTATAGTGCTTGATGAAACAAGAATGTGCGATCTGCTTGGCTGGGTTGGTCCTGGCATCAGAAAACATGGCCAAGAAGAAGCTGGCCTGACTTTTCCAGAGGAGCCACAACAAATGAAACGCAACAGCAAGAGACTGCCTCAGCGGCTCGTGGTAGATGACGTGCTTTATCAGGACGGCTATATCTGGATCGTCGTGGACGGCCAGGAGATTATCCTCGACGTTCTCAACGGCTGCGATACCGTTGAGGACTTGCTGGAGGCGTGTCGGGAGTGGTTGGCGTGGGACGAGGCCCAGGCGGGCAAGTGACCTACAAGGAGACTGAACTATGTTTCCACCTGGGTATCGGCCAGGGCAATCGCTTCTGGACAACGATGCCTACGAAGCCGCAAGTCGGTCGCCTCGATGCGGCGTGGCGTGGCGACCGGCTTCTCGATCTCCACCGAAGGGGAGGGGTTGGCCGTCGGCTCCGTGGTCGATGGCCAATACCGGCTCCGGGCGGGCGAACCATTGAGGACGGGGCCATGCCTTGGCCTTGCGCCCGCACGGACGCCCCCACCAGGGTAAAGAGGGTGTACGAGTGGATTCCCAGGAAGAAGCTCCCTTGAAGCGAGCAGCGGTGGTAAAGAAGGCGGTGCGTCTGGCCGACATCCTGGCTACCATCGACCAGATTTCGGACGGACATGGCGATCTGGACACTTTTCGGTGGAACTGAAGAATCGGGTAAACAACCGGCTGAACGGGGAGTATTATCAGATCATGAGGACAAGGGCATTGGCAGCCAGCATCAAGCGACCTGCGACGACCAGCCTCCTATTATGACAGGCGCTATAGAGCGCAACGACCGCCCCGATTTGGCGGTTGCCTGACCAACATCATTTTGGACTTTACGCTCGTGGGCTTGGGACGCCATTTCTTGTCCCGGCTATAGGCTCCACCCATTACCCAGCGACAGCGGCAGATAGCACTCCTTCGAGGATGATCTGCGCTCGGCCCAAATCAAATGAAAGAGGAAGGACTGACCATGACGACGCCGCAGAAGCCACAGCCGACACCCGAAGACCTCCAGAACTGGTACTATGGTCGCCATCATCTCCAGCGTAAGGCTGGACAGCCGGAGACGTTGCCAAAGCTGTATTATTACCTGTCCTTTTCAGTCTATCCACCAGATACAGCCAAGCTCGAATATCGGGACTGGTACAATTGTGATTGGGTTCACATCAAGCACCGTGCCGTAATTGAAGCACTTCCGGTGGACCAGATACGGCAGCAGGTTCTTGACCTGTGCCCGGCTGGTTCCGTCATCACCGAGGAACGGGATTGGGGGCGGAATGCCTACCTCACGTCGGCCCGTTGGCTAATTGCCAAGGGCTTTTATTCCGAACAGGACGGCAACGAACAGGAACGGTTGAGGAAGCTCCGGCAGTCCTGGGATCAGCCGCCGAGCCGGATGGTTCCGACGCCGACCCCGGAAGCCGTTAATACCTGGCTGTCGGATCGGTATTACGGCCTGGAGAAGAAGCGGGGCCAGCCGGAAATAATCCCGGATGTCTTCAAGCGGGTTCGTCTCGAAATCGTCCTCGACGGTCAGGTTCACCGGGTTCAGTGGGTCATCCTCGAAGAAAAGTCCTCCCGGCTGGCTGGGGAATACCGGGACTACATTCAGGCTGACCTGGAAGAACTGTTGGGGAGCGACGTTCATATTGCCGGTAGCATTCAGGTCTACGGTAAGGAGTACCGGCCCGCAACACGTTGGTTGATTGCGAACGGCTTCTGCACCGATGTTGCGACGGCTGAGTACCAGCGGAAGAAACTGCTGAAGGACATGGGGCCTTAGTTTACCGGCGCAAAACGCCATCCCTGGCTTTCATCGGCGGCATGGTGGTCGAGCCGAGTACCGGCTCCGGGTGGGCGAACCTTTGAAGGCGGGGCCATGACCTTGGCCTTGCGCCCGAACGGTCGCCCTCACCAGGGTAAGGAGGAGCAGGGGTGGATCGGCGGGATGCTTGTGCGACTCGCTGAAAATCTAGCAGTGGTGGTTTACAACCGGCAACTTTTTTCCGTACCCTCTTGATACGCCGAGCAACTGAGCCTCGGCCAGCACCAGGGAGAACTGCGATGGGCAATTTCATTGGCATGACCATCTGGCGTCTGCCTGAACGACCAACCAAGCGCAAGCCGAAGTATGTGGGCTGCCACTACCGCCTTGATCTTGTGCCTCCAACCTCTGAAGTCCTTCTGGACGCTTATCACGCCGCCAAGGACGAGAGCCGCTGGGTCATCCTTCCTTACCGCCCGCTGCCTGGGGGAAGCGTTGACCACCAGTGCTGGAAGAACGTCGAGAAGGCCGTTGAGTTGTGGGGCGGGGAGATGCAGCCGGGTTGGTATTTCCATCGTGATCCGATGATCGCCAAGAATTACATGGCTGACATCGAGGCGGTCCCGCACTCTGTCTGGCGCTCGCCGGAAGGACGGTTGTTCGAGGTCAGCGCAGATTGCGAAGGTGCCCCGTTCTTCCCAAGCCAGGTGGTCCGTCCATATATGGCTCTTAACGTCGGCTTTTGCGACGATCTCTCCCATGCGTCCACCTACCGGCCTTGCGACCCTGAGTTGGCGGCGGTGAGTGGTAATGCCTATTGCAAGGTTCCATGACGATTGGGCGCTCATCCGCCGCCTCGCCGCTGAGTACGGCCCGGACTGTGCGGCGCACCGAGGAGTGAGAACAACATGACCATGATCGCACCTGGACCCTGCCGCATCACCCACGGCCCTCACGATTCGTATTTCAAGAACATCGAGGGCAAGTCGGTCGCCTCGATCCGGCGCTCCCTGGCGAGTGTCTTCAGCATCCCCAACGACGCCGAGGCGTTCATCGGCGGCTCGGTGGTCGATGGCCAGTCCCGGCTCCGGGCGGGCGACTGGCTGACGTTCTTGAAGCTGCGGGGGCGGAAGGGATCGGTGCGGGAGCCGATGCTTCCGCCGCCAGAGCATTGGGATGAAGACAAGACGCCCATGCGCCGCCTTTTGCACCTGGAGGCCAGCACCTACCGGGTCGATACGCTCTTCGACCTTCCACCGGCCAGGGCGGACTGCTTCACCGAGAACTACGTCGTCAGTCCAGGCGGCCACTTCGCCTATCGCAATCGCATCCTGCTCGGTGGAATGCCTCTTCGCCTTTTCGGAAAGGATCAGGCGATGGTCGTCTGGAATGGCGACGTGGTGATCCCCATGCTCTTGGACATGACGGCGGACTCCCGGTGCGGCGGGAAGTTCCCGGCGACGGCGACCAGGGAGGAGCGGGCGAAGTGGGCAGCGGTCTGGATGTCGATGACCCCCGCTGAAATGCTGACCCAGCGCAGCGGCGTCCAGGCAGCCGAGGGCACCGTCGTCCTCGGCGGGCTGGGCCTGGGCTGGCTGCTGCGGAAGGTCTGCGAGAAGCCGTCCGTCGAGCGTGTCATCGTCGTGGAGAAGAGCCGGGAGTTGCTGGACTGGTACGGGACCGACCTGTGCAAGCGGTACGGCAAGGTTTCCGACGTGATCTGCGACGACGTTTACAACCAGATCGGCAAGCACGGGGCCGGGGTCAAGTACCTGCTGGACATCTGGCTGTGGTTCGGCCAGGCACGGCGGGACAGCCGGTTCAAGGCGTTGAAGCGCAAGCTGAAGAAGCGGCTTTGGGGATGGGGGTTCTGAACATCATGCTCTTGACTGGCGAACGCTGGGCACCGGGCCGGGAGATGCACGACCCCGGACACTGCCGCATCACCCACGGCCCTTGCGATTCTTATTTGCCGAACCTCGCTGGCAAGTCGGTGGCATCGGTGCGGCGTGGCCTGGCGACCGTCTTCTCGATCTCCACCGAAGCTGAGGCTTTCGTCGGCGGTTCGGTGGTCGGTCCCGATTACCGGCTCCGGGCGGGTGACTCGGTGCTGTTTCTGCGGCGTGGGTGGGGGCGGAAAGGGGCGTTCACCAAGTTTGGGACCATCCTGGCTGACCCGGCCTGGCCTTACCGCTCGCCCCGTGCTGTCGTCGGTAACGGTGGTCGGGGAAACCCGGATGGCCACGCCAAGGACATCACCCAGGTCGATGCCAGTGCGCACTACCCGGTGATGACCTTGGAGGAGATCAAGGCGTTGCCAGTCGAGGAGGTCGCCGCCGACGCCGCCCACCTTTACCTCTGGACCACGAACGCCTTCATGGTCGAGGCCCACGACGTTGCCCGTGCCTGGGGCTTCCAGCCGAAGACGATCCTGACATGGGTAAAGCTCAAGCTGGACCGCCCGGAAGTCTCGATGAAGACGGGCCACTGGTATCGCTCGGCCACGGAACACATCGTTTTCGGCGTCCGGGGTAGCCAGCGGCTCTTGGGATCGGCGGTGCCCACGGCCTACCTGCTGCCCAGGCTCCCGCACAGCGAGAAGCCTGAGTTCTTCTACAAGCTGGTCGAGGCGCAAAGCCCTGGCCCGTACCTGGAGCTTTTCGCCCGGCGCCGCTGGCCTGGCTGGGACGCCTGGGGGAACGAGATCGAATCCACGATCCGGTTGACGTGAGAAAGGACGAATGAGGATGCTTCCCGTGCCGTTGACTTCGCCGCCCAAGAACGCAGTTGCAGGCAGTGGCGGACTTCAGCCCCCACCGGCCTGCCGCATCACCCACGGCCCCAACGATTCTTATTTCGAGAACGTCGAGGGCAGGTTCGTCGCCTCGATCCGGCGCTGCCTGGCGACCGTCTTCTCCATCCCCGACGACGCCGAGCCTTTCATCGGCGGCTCGGCGGTCGCTGCTGAGTACAGGCTCCGGGCGGGCGACTGGTTGGAGTTTTTCAAGCGGCGTGGGCGGAAGGGTGCGCTGGAGCCGGAGGAACTGGTCCTCATCGAGAAAGAAGGCTTGACCTTGACCGAGGCCGCAGCCCTGCTTCCCGGCAGGAAGCCCGGCAAGCGGCTTTACGTTAATACGATCCGCCGCTGGTGCATGAAGGGGCTTCGCAACGGCGTCCGGCTGCGCTCCGTCTTGATCGGCGGGCACCGGCTCACCACCCGGCGCTGGTTGCAGGAGTTCATCCAGGCGATGGACGAGGCGCATGAGCCGGGGGAATCCAGCCCACCCGTGATCCGCACTCCCCGCCAGCGCAAGAGCGCCGCTGAACGGGCCGTGGAGGAGTGGAAGGCGTTCTGGAAAAAAGGCGACCGCCCACCGAGCCAAGGCGACTCGCAGCCTCGTACATGAGCTTCAGCGCATTCCGACGCTCGCTCGTTGGGGGCTACGGTGCGGCTGGCCTGATGGCGAACCAGCCACACCTTTCTCCTCGCCCTCGTCCCGCCGCTGATTACCCCATCTCCAGAGCGATCTTCTCCACCAACTCCATGTCCTTCTCGGCGTAGATTTCGGCGGTGGACAGCTTCGTGTGACCCATGTAGGCCCGTGCCGCTTCCACGCCGTACTTCTTGCACACGTCCGTCCCGCAGACGTGCTTCAACTGGTGCGGATGCCAGTGGGGAACCCCGGCCTTCTTACAGGCACGTTCGATGGCACGGGCGTAGCTGTGGCGGTCGTAGTGGTCCCGTGGCTCTCGCTTCGGCTTGGCTTTTTTCTTCTTGGCCTGGCGTGCGACGTGCGATGGCCACAGCGGGGTCTTCCGCCGCTTCCGTCGCTCATCGTACTTCCTCTGGCGTGCCTCTCGTGGCTGGAACAGGAACTCGTCCTCGTTTTCCCGGAACCATTCCTTTAGGATCGCCTGTGCCTTCGGGCCGATGGGCAGCAGCTTCACCGACGCCGAGCCGTCCGCCTCCTCGACATGGGCTGTCTTGTGCAGGTTGGCCGGACCTTCATGGGGAATCTCGTTGGGGTCGATCCGATACCACCAGACGGGTCCGCTGCGGTCGATGTTCCGGCCCCGCATCAGGCAGATTTCCGTCTCCCGTGCGCCGATCAACGGCTGGAGCCGCACCATCGCCGCCACCTGGGGGCAGAGGAAGGGCAGCACGGCCTCGACGTGCTGCTGCGACACCGGCCTGACCTTCGGCCTCTCGTAAGTCCCTGGGTGGCCCCGCCGCAGCCCCCGCACCGTCATGAGCGCCTGGTACACCGAGGGCGGGACCAGTTCCTCGGAGACGGCCCACTTGAACGTCCGCTTGATGAGGTCGATCCTGCGATTGATCTCCTTCCGGGAGATCGCTTTCTTCTTTTTCAGAAGCTCGACGGGCTTCCACTCGCCCTTCCGCTCGGCCTCCCACTGGTCGGCGTGCCCCGCCCGCTGGCGGATGCGGCTCTCCGGCAACCACCTTTCCCACGTCACCGAGTCGTCGGCAAGGCGGATGAGGTAGCGGTGGTCGTCGATCATCTTCTGGCGGACGGCCTTGAGCTTCAGCGGGCCGAACTCGGACGCCGGGGTGAGGCCGTAAAGGTCGATGAGGGGAGCCTGGGCGTACTGGTAGTTGTCCTTTTCGCCGGAAGGCGACCCATCGACCAGGCGGTAGTAGACCTCGGCGTGCTTGCAGAAGCGCACGCAGACCTCGGCTACCGACAGGTCCGGGCACCGGCCACCGGCTGCCGTGGACGGGGCGAGCATCCCGGCTGCCAGCCACTCGTTGATGACACGGGTGTACTCCCGCTTGCTTTCTTCGGAGTCGAAGGGGCCGAGCAGGAAATCCCGGTACTTGCCGCCGCCGAGCGGCAGCGATACGACGGCCTGACCAGACTCAGTAGTTTCCGGTTCGGGCTGAGGGAGGAGGGGTGAGGGAGACAATCGCAAGGCTCCTCCTGAGAATGACTTGTACCACCAAGGACATTCCAGGAGGGAGCCATGCGACAACGGCAGTATACACTCACCCCCGCCCACGTCCACGCCCACGTCAGCGCCCGGATGCAACAATATCTCCGCCTGGCTGACCACGGCCCCCGCTGCCGAGCCGATACCCTGTGGGCCGTCCTCTGCTACGCCGCCAGCCGCATCATCTCTCTGGCCGCCGCCTGCGCCGCCCTCCGCGACGCGCCCTCCGACACCGCCGCCCACGACGCCCTGCTCGCCACCCTCCCTGACTACGCCGAACTGCAACGCCGCCTCAACCGCGCCCTGCAAGGCGACCTGCCCCACGCCTTACGCCGACGCCGCCAGCCCTTGGCCATCGACTTGGTGCTCATCCCCTACCACGGCAGACCCCTGCACCACGCCGACGAGGTCTACCGCAGCCAAGCCAAGAGCGGCACCAGCCACTTCCACGCCTACGCCACCGCCTACGTCATCCAGAAGGGCCGACGCTTCACCGTTGCCCTCACCCCGGTGGCCCGCCACGACGCCATGCCGGAGGTGCTCAAGCGGCGGCTGCGTGAGGCGGCGCGGGCCGGCATCCGCCCGCGTTATCTGCTGTTGGACCGCGGCTTTTGCAGCGTGGACGTCATCCGCTACCTGCAGAATGCCCGCTACGCCTGGTTGATGCCGTTGGTGCTGCGCGGGCGCAAGGCCGACCACCCCAAGGGACCGTCGGGCAGCCGGGTTTTCGCCGGCCGCAAGCGTAGCGGCTGGGCCGAGTACACGATGACCAACGCCGCCAAACGCCGGGCGCGGTTCCGGGTGTGTATCAAGTGTCGCAACCGTCGCGGCGAGCGGGGGCGGCATGGCCGTGAGGCGTTGGTGTATGCCTTCGGCGGGCCGTTGCGTCCGTCGTCGTATACGTGGGTGAAGGAGACGTATCGGAGTCGGTTCGCCATCGAGACGAGTTACCGTCAGATGCACCAGGCGCGGATTCGGACCTGCACGCGCGATCCGCTGCTGCGTTTGTTGTACGTGGGGGTGGCGTTGCTCTTGCGCAACGTCTGGGTGTGGTTGCATGGGCAGGTGTTGGCGCGTCGTCAGCGAGGCGGTCGGCGGATCGACCTGGGGCGTTTGAGCTTTCGCAAGATGCTGGTGTGGTTGCAACACTGGGCCGAAGCCCATTTGGGAATCCACGATGAAATCGCCACGGAACATCGGATGTATGAATGAGTTGGGGAATGGTATCATAATTCACACTCACCGGAAACTACTGAGACTATGTACACCTGACCCGAAGTCAGAATAGTCGATTTCGAGGTGCGCCAAACCTTCCCACTGTTATCAGTCGCTAAACGATAACCCGATGCTTGCTCCATCAATTGGACCAGAGCCTGCTGCGGGGCGGCGGCACCATTTACGCTTAAGCCTGTGTAAACGTTGTAGAAGAACGAAGCGGAGGAAGTAGCCAGATTTCCATTGTTGGAGACCGTATATTCAACACTTACGTTGGCGGCTGGACCACCATCGGGTGCCATTCCCTGAATGACAATCGGGATAGGCTTCCCTGTCGCGTTGAAGTCCTTCCTGGGAGGGCCACCTGGTCCGACCAAACTCCACGGACCTCCTTGCACTGGCTGCCACCATACTCGAACGGAGTTCGGGATGCTCCACGTCAGCGTTCCCGTGGAGTTCGCCGGGCCAATGGTGATCGTGCCTTCGACAAGGTTTGAATCCAAGGTTGGAAGAACCGTACTTTGCCGATAGTCCGCCATCTGTAAAATTGGATTAAGTGGATCCTTCATGCGCACATAAAAATCATCATCAAGGTGAATTCGTAACCCTGGTTGGGCTGCGGCAATAGGATTGAGCGTGCGACCGAAGTCGAGCTTGACCGCCGGGACCACCGCCTGCGGCTTCTCTTCCGGCGGCGGCGCCGGTGGCGCCGCCGCGGCCACTAGAAGGGACTCGAATACCTGAGCCGTGCTCTGCGCCGTAACGCTGCCACTCGGACCCGTGATCGTTACCTGGACCGTGTAATCGGGATTCTCCTCGCTGTACGTATGCATCCCGGTGACGGTGAAATATCCCCCTCCGCCATCGACCGTGCCGCCCGTCGGCGCCGTGCCGTCGCCCCAATCGATGGTGGCGCTGAAGTCGCTGGCTTGATCGTTCAGGTTCTGGTCCATGAACGTCGCCACCGTGACCGGAGCGACCTTGACCACGCCCTGGACCTCCTGCACGATCGCCTGGCTGCCTCCGACGTCCGTGATGGTGACGGTCACGTTGTAATAGTGTTGGATGCCGTACGTGTGACTGCCGATGACGCTGAAGACGCCATTGCCCCCGCTAATCACCCCTGCCGTGGACGAACCATCGCCCCAATCGATGGTGGCGCTGAAGTCGCTCGCCAAGGCGTAGGGATTGGGATCGGTGAACTGCGCCATCGTCACGCCGTTCAACGGCACATTCGGACCCGGCTCCAGGTATCCTCCTCCCTGCGTGGCCGTCAACGCCGCGTCCACCACGGTTACCGCGTCGCTGACCGTCTGCGTACTGCCGTCGGGCCCCGCGATCGTCACCACCGCCGTATACGATCCCTCCTCGGTGTAGGTGTGCGTATCGATGACGCTGAACGTTCCGTTCGAGCCAGTTACCGTGGCCGCGTCCTGGTTGCCGTCGCCCCAATCGACCACGGCCGAGTAGTCGTCGGCGCTGTAGCTGGGATCGGTATCCGTGAGAGCCGCTAACGTGAAGTTATTCGCTATTCCTTCGGTCGCTTGCGGGGAGGTTCCGGCCGCCGTGAAGGTGCCGCCGTCCACCGCCGCCCCGCTCAGGGCCGTGGCTGTGTTGCCCGAACTGTCCGCGACCGTCACCGTGACTAGGAATTGCTGACCGCCCGTTGCCTCGGTGTAGGTGTGGCTGCCGGTCACGCTGAGACCGCCGCCCGATCCCGCGATGGTGCCGTTATCGGTCGTGCCGTCGCCCCAGTCAATCGTGGCCGAGTAATCCCCGGCCTGGCCGTTGCCGGTGAACGTGGCCACGGTCACGTCGTTGAGCGGCACGCCTACCTGGGCCGACAGGGTCGTTCCGGTCGCGGAGATGACCGGAGCGGTGACGGTGACTGTTGAGGCGGCCGTGGTCGTGGACCCGCCTGCGTCGCCGATGTACACCGTCGCGGTGAATGTCCCCTGGGTCTGGTAGGTGTGGCTGCCGGAGACCGTGTACACGCCGTTGGTGAGGGTGATCGTGCCCAGGTCGGTCGGGCTGCCATCGCCCCAATCGATGGAAGCGGCGTAGGAATCGATGGAGTCGTTGGGGTTGGCGTCGGTGAAGGTGGCGAGCGTGGCGTTGTTCAGGGCGCTGCCCTGTGGCGTGCTGAGCGTCTGCGGCGTGGCGCTCAGTGCGGCGTCGGAGACGGTGGCCGTCGCCGTGGCCACGGTGGTCATACCCACGTCATCGGTGATCGTCACGTTCACCGGGTACGTCCCGCCATCGGCGTAGGTATGGCTGCCGGTGACGCTGTAATTTCCGCCAGAGCCGGTCACGGTGCCGTTATCGGTCGTGCCGTCGCCCCAGTCAATGGCGGCGGTGTAGCTACCGTTGCGGGTGTCGGTGAAGGTGGCCACCGTCACATCATTGGCCGGGATTCCCTCGCTGGCGCTGAAGGCGGGGTCCGCCGGGGCCATGGTCGAGACAACGACTGTGCTGGTGCCCGTGGCCGAATAGCCGTCCGCGCCCGTGACGGTGATCGTCGGAGTATACGTGCCGGCCGCGGCGTAAGTGTGATCACCTTGCACGTAAAATCCGGATTCATCGCCGACGATGGTGGTGTTGCCATCCAGGCCGGAGCCATCGCCCCAGTCGATCGTCGCCGTGTAGCCCGTCGCCGGCCCGAAGCCATCGACGGCCTGATCGGTGTTGGCGTCGGTGAAACTGCCGACCACCACCGTGCCGGTGTCCTGCCCGGCCGTGGCGTACAAGGAATTGCCGGAGACCGACAGGGCGGCCTCGCCCACCGTGGCGCTGCCGGTCTGTGTCAGCGTCGCTCCGCCGGCGTCCGTTACCGTCACGTTGATCGGGTACGTACCGGGGTTATCGTAGACGTGGCTGCCGGTCAGAGTGTAGCTGCCGCCGGAGCCGCTGACCGGAGCGTCATCGACCTGGCCATCGCCCCAGTCAATCTGGGCCATGTAGGCGTCGGAGCTATCGGACGTGTTGGCGTCGCTGAATGAGGCGGTCAGGGTGGTGCTGTCCCCCTCCGCGGCGGGCGTCACTGTCACGCCGGCCCCGGAGAGCGACTGGTCCGCGACCGTCGCCGTGCTCGACACAGCGGCCGAACTGCCGCCCTGGTCCACGATGGTCACGCTGACGGGGTAGTGCCGCTTTCCGCGTAGGTATGGCTGCCGAGCACCGTGAAGGCGCTCGGCGAGCCGGTGACCGTGCCGCTCGTCGGCGTGGTGCCGTCGCCCCAGTCGATGGTGACGGCGAAGTCGCCCGGCTGCCCATAGGGGTTGGCGTCCGTGAACGTCGCCACGCTGACATTGTTGGCGGCAACGTTCTCGATCGCGCTGATGTCCGTCGGCGATGCACTCAAGGGAGCATCAGCGACCTCGGCCAAGGTGCTGCCGGTAACCGTTGCGCCGCCGGACTCCTGTTCCGTAATCGTCACATTGACCTGGAAGGTGCCGTACTCCTTGTAGGTGTGGGTGCCGGACACACCAAAGCCGCCGCCGGCCTGAGCCGTCACGGTCCCAGACGTTCGAGCCTGTACCATCGCCCCAGTCGATGAGAGCCTGAAAATCATCGGGGGTACTGTAAGGGTCCGAATCGGTGAACGATGTGACCGGGACATCGGTGACAGCGGTCCCTTCCACGGCCCGAATGAGCGGACTGACGGGGGTGCCGGGAAAGCCATCGTAAATCCCTTCCTCCCAGGCATCGAACGTCGTTCCCGACGCACTCAATCCCCCGCCGTCGGACGGGCTATCGGCGGGCTGGAGTTGGGACGCGGTTTGATGGCCCGTGCCGAGCAGTCTCGATTCGGGTCCACGGCTGTGTGGCGCCACCAGCTGCGTCGTCCCTTCCGTCGGCGCATGGTTCGCGGGATTGATCGCCGGCCCCGCGGAGGGCGAAGACGTCACCGGCTCTCCGTGGCCGCCCGCCGCCGGCGACGCCGACGAGAACGCTCCCTGGAGAGCGAGAGCGGCTGTTTGGGCGAGTTGGCCCTGGGCAGGACCAGCACCCGAAGAGCCTCCGCCCGATGAACCTCCACCGCCTCCCGAATTGGTGCTGGTACCGCCTGGAGCGCCCGATGCGCCGGCCAGCGCGGCATGGTCCGGGGGAAGCGGAGCAGGGGTCTTGCCAGCGCTGCCGCGTTCCTTATTGCCAGGATGCCGGCCCCATTAGGATTGACCCACGGATCGGCGAGGATGTCGGTCGCTCCCCCATGTCCGAACGGGTTGGGGGTAAAGGGACGTTGCTGCTGTCCCGACAAGGTATCCTGCGACGGCGAGTTTTCCTTGCTCCCGACTTCGCCGTCGCTTCCGGATGACGGCGCATTCAGTCGCGCCAGCGTGCTGAAGACCGCATCGGTGAGCGCCACGTCGCGCCCACCCAAGGCGAGCGCGGTTTCATCGTTGTCGTCCGGAGCGGGCGAATGGGACGGCTCCGGTTGGCTAGTCTCGGCCGGAGTATGGACCAAGGCCATCTGATCCAGCGAAGGGATAGTGAAAGAACCGGGCAAACTCCGATCTTCCAGTCGCTTCGACCCCCAGCCGTGTCCGCCGCGACCGGCGGACGGATATGGGGCTGAGATCGTCATACGCCGACAGGAGGTCGATACACTGGCTCATCCTCTCGCTGCCCCAAAGCCAAAAGGCCCGGACCCGGCGGCACCTGTGCTCCGAGAGCTTGTGCCCAACGTCGAAAAGTGACGCGCGCGTGCTTGCGAAGCTGGTTGCGGAACATAGGTGGCGTCCATTCAAATGGAGTGGGTCGAAGCCCCGGAATCGTTCCATCCGAATGGGACGAGCGGAGCCATCGTCTTCAATCAGCAACGGAAAGTCAAGGTAAACCGCCTCGATTCTTGCGCAACGCGCCGATCCCCCATGCCAAGCGGCACGGAATGGAACCGGCAGCTGATGCAGTCGCATTGTGAGTAAGAAGGGACGCTCTATCAAGGGGCGCTCTGGGGAAGCTTTGGGGCGCTTGGGGAAGCTCGGTTCGCCGCCTTCGGCACCATCAGTCGCCTGTGGCCACCGTTCTTGTCGTGGCGTAACATAGCGCGGCCGGCCTCTTGCCGGGCAACGGTGAAACACTTTATCGAGAGATCCCCATGCACCCCAAAGCATACCGACGCATCGGCCCCATCGGACGACCTTGCGGGGCAGCGTTGGCCGCCCTGCTGATCCTGGGAGCGGCCGCGCGTGCGGCCGAGCCGTGGAGCGCTCTGATTAACCCGGACAACTCGCTGTCGTTCAGCATCCGTCGCGGCGAGCAGTCGGTCTTCCGCCTGAGTCTCGGCGGCTGGGGACCGCACTGGGCCTGGGTGGGGATGCAGGCTCGGCAGAAGGCGGAGGGCGATCGACTCTCGGTTCGCGTGCCCTTCGTCGTCAACAAGGACAAGGGCGAGGCGATCGACGTTCATTTCGAGGCGTGGCAACCGGCCGCCCGGCAGGTCGCCTTCCGCTACAACCTGAACGCGGCCCGAGACGTACACCTCACGCTGCTGATGGCCGGCGTCAACTTCGAGCGGCAAGGCAGCCAGGGTACGCTCACCCTGACTCACGCCGACGGCAAACAGAGCAAACTCGGACTGCCCGTGCGCGGCATCCGCGCCGCCCCGGCCACGTCGCAGGCCGCGCTCGCCTTCGACAAGGGCGGCACGGTCACGATGAAGATCGACCCGCCGTGTCCGATCACGTTTGACAACGGTATGCGTGTGGTGCTGGCGTCCGACGTGTTTCCCAAGGGCACGCGCCGCGTAACCCTGACACTGACCTTCCCGGAAGAGGTGGCCTTCTACGCCAGGCAGGCCGACCTCGATCGGTTCACCCGCACTCTGGCCGGTCCCGACTGGTTTGCCTTCCAGCCCTCGAAGGAGGTGACTCCGGGCGTCCTCGACATGAATAGCTGGCTTGAACGCCCCGCCGGCAAGCACGGCGGCGTCCGCATGGTCAAGGATCGCTTCGCCTTCGAGGACGGCACGTCCGTCAAGTTCTGGGGCACGAACCTGTCCTACACCGCCAGCGCCCCGACAAGGAGACAGCGGACTTCACGGCCGCTCGCTTCGCCAAGTACGGCATCAACGCCGTGCGCATGCACAAGTTTTCCTACCCCAAGAATCAGATGGGCATTGGCGACCTCAACGACTCGACCCGCATGGACCCGCAAGGACTCGACCGGCTCGATTACTTCGTCTCTCGGCTGAAGGAGCATGGCGTGTACTTCGGCTGGTCGCATACGTATGGCTTTCGCGTCGTACCCGGCGACCGCAAGCGGCTGGTGGCCTATGACGAGATCGCCAAGGAGCTCAAGGGCAACACCTACGCCTTCATCCACTTCGCCGACGACGTGCAGGACCTGATGATCGAGATGGTCGTGAACCTGCTCAAGCACAAGAACCCCTACACCGGCCGGACCTATGCCGACGAGCCGGCCCTGTGCTTCATCGAGCTGCAGAATGAGGACGACATCTTCTTCTACACGTCCGAGAAGGCCTTCAACGCTTGTCCCACTTACAAGAAGCGTTTCATGGCCCGATTCGCGGCCTGGCTGAAGGAGCGGTATGGTTCGCAGGAGAAACTCCAGGCGGCCTGGGAAGGGGCGCTGCGCCCGACGAGACCCTGGCGGACGACAGCATCGTGCCGCAACTGAACCCGTGGTTCTTCGGCGACGATCATCTGCCGGGTCAGAAGGGCGGAGCGCGGCGGAGGCTGCTGGACACGGCCGCCTTCCTGCACGACGTTCAGGACCGCTTTTATAGTCGGTTCGTCAAGGCCATCCGCGAGGCCGGCTACCGCGGCCCTCTCAACGGTTCGCCCTGGCAGGCCCCGAGCATGGTTCCCCACTACTACAACCTGGACTCCGATTACAAGGTCGGCTACATCGACCGGCACAACTATTTCGACGGGCAG
Source organism: uncultured Planctomycetota bacterium (assembly GCA_963849325.1). Classification (GTDB taxonomy): domain Bacteria; phylum Planctomycetota; class Planctomycetia; order Gemmatales; family Gemmataceae; genus JAJPHU01. Next base: position 149,553 of record CAWKHF010000004.1, read on the forward strand.
GGGTCCGGCATGTTCGCTTCCATGCTCACCCGGCCAGGCAGCGGCTATTTCAGCAGCGGCCTGCAGCAGGTGATCGATCGGCCGTTCGCTCTGTCGGAGTGGATCCACGTTTATCCGAATGTCTATGGCGCCGAAGGGCCGGCCATCCTGGCCGCCTACGGATTGGGCCTGCAAGGCTGGGACGCCTCGTATGAGTTCCAGTCCCAGGCGACGCGCCGGGTCTTCGGCAACATCGCCGGCCAATTTCCCTGGGGCGTCTGGGAGGCGGACGTGCCCACATCACTCGGTCAGTACCCAGCCCTGGCCCGCATGATCTTCCGCGGCGATGTCAAGGAGGCAGACGTGATCTCGGTGCGCCGGGTCAGCCCGGCCGACCTGGCCGAGGGCCGCTTCTCCTTCTCCGACAAGGTTGAGCAGCACGGCGACGTGAAATCGTTCGGCGGCAGTGTACCGCCGGAGGCACTGGCTGCGGGACGTGTCGTCGTGGAATTCACCGATAAATCCCAGTCCTCCCAGTTGCCGGACATGGACCGCTACCGCCGTGGCTCGGTCATTCGATCCGTAACGGGGCAACTCGCGTGGGACACCTCCGGTCGCGGCTTTTTCACGGTGAACACGGCGGGCACGAAGGCGGTCGTCGGGTTCGCGGGCGGCAAGGAGTTGACCCTGGGCGATGTGAAGGTCCGGCTCGACAGCCCGTTCGCCTCGCTCTTTCTCACCGCGCTGGACCGCGGGTCGGACCTCACCGACGGCAAGCAGGCCCTGATCACGGTGCTGGCCCGCCAGAGTAATACCGGCTTCACCTACTTCGCGCCCGATCACAAAGTGCTCAATAATGGTCGGTCGCCGATTCTGCTGGAGCCGGTGAAGGCGACGGTGTCCATCGCGGGCCGGCCGGTCGCGGCGGTGAACATCCTCGATCACGACGGCCGCCGCACGGGCCGGACCTTGCCTGTGACAGAGGGCCGGTTCGTCCTCGATGGGGCGAAGGACAAGACCATTTATTACGAAGTGGTGTTTCGGTGAACCGCCGGAACGTCATTGTACCGATCGTGGATTCTTGCCATGATAATCAGCGGTTCGCTCCGGCGTCCATCCGTCCGCTCTGCGCCGTTTGAAGAGTCGGTGCCCACTCCGGGAGTTCACCATGCACAGCCCGACCGCCGCCTTGTGTACTCTCCTCTTCCTGGGTGGGGCCAACCCGCTCCCGTCTTCGGAGGAGCCGCGCGCCGTCATCGAACGGGCCTTGAAGGCGATGGGCGGGACGGAGGCGGTCCGGCGGCGCGTCGCAATCCGCATGAAGGTCAAGGGGGCCATGCATGGCAATGGCGGCCAACCCATCCCGCTCGACGGTACGCTGATGGAGTTCGATGCACGGTCCAAGCTGACGTTCCAGTCTGGAAATGCTGGGCACCAAGTCCCGGGCGACGATCGTGATCAACGGCGACAAGTCGTGGGTCGAGGTGAATGGCCAGGTCAACGACTTCAGCAAGGAAGACCTCGATTCGCAGCGCGCGTCGCGGCATCAGGATCGCGTGACCGGGCTGACGGCCCTACTGACGGACAAGGGCTTCACGTTCGCGCCGTTGCCCGATGTCCAGGTGGACGGCCGGCCCGCGCGGGGTCTGAAGGTGTCCTACAAGGGCCAGCCGGACACCAGCTTGTATTTCGACCGGGAGACGGGCCTGCTGGTCAAGTACGCTTACCGGGCGAAGATGAGCGGCGACGAGAAAGAAGCGCTGCACGAGACCGTCCTGAGCGACTATCGCGAGCCGGACCTGGCGTCGGCCGACGAGAAGGTCCTGCGGCAGGCGAAGATCGACGGGACCGGGCCAGCCCTTTTGGATTTCATCCGCAAGCAGACGCCGAGCGCGGCTTCCCTGGATCGAGTGCGTTCCCTCATCCGTAAGCTGGGCGATGAGGACTTCAAGGTGCGCGAACAGGCGTCGGCCGACCTGGCGGCGCTCGGCGCCGTGGCCATTCCACTGTTGCGCGAGGCGGCGAAGAATGACGACCGCGAGGTCGCTCGCCGCGCCCGCGAGTGCTTGCAGCAGGTCGGCGAGCAGGCGGGCAAGGCGACGGTAGGCGCGGCGGTTCGTCTGCTGGGCCTGCGCCGGCCGGACGGGACCGCCGAGGTCCTGCTGAATTACCTACCCGACGCCGATGCCGGTATCGCGGAGGACGTGCGTGCCGTGCTGTTTGCCATCGGCCAGCAGGAGGGCAAACCGGATCCTGCGCTGGTCGCGGCGCTGGAGGACAAGAACGCCCTACGCCGGGCGGCGGCGCGGGCCGCTCTCGGCAAGGACGGCGGTATTTACGCTCGTCAGCCGGGCCGACGGCTCTTTCTCCGCCCGCACAAGATTTCCCTGAAGCACCGCAGCTGGATTGACGGCAAGCTGCAAATGGAGTTGGAGAGTTCGGACTATCAGTATTTCAACGCTTTCGAGGACAAGGTATTCGCCAAGCCGTGACGTGTACACGCGGCCCCTCGCGGGCGCTGGGGGCTTGCTACACAGGAGGTAGTCATGCGCACGCTCCTCGTTTCGACATGGACTGTCGCGTTGGTGTTCGGCGGGACCGGCCCGGCCGTAGCACAGGATGCTGCTCGCGCCGTCATCGAGCGGGCCGTCCTCGCTCACGGCGGCGAGGAGGCGCTGGCCCGCAATCGCGCCGAGAAGGTCAAGTTCAAGGGCAGCCTGGTCCTCCGCGGCCATAGCGTTCCGTTCCTCGCCGAGACGACCGTGCAACTGCCCGCACAATACAAGTACGTCCTGGAATTGAATGACGGGACCAACAAGACCACCATCCTTCACGTCATCAACGGCGACAAGGTGTACGTGACGATCAACGGCGAGGCGCAGAAGCTGGAGGCGGCAGCCCAGTCGGAAATTCGTACCGGCATGGAAGTGGAGCGGGCCAAGCGCCTGCTGCCGCTGCTGGAAGATAAGAGTTACCAGCTGGCCGTGCTGGACGAGATCAAAGTCAACGACCGTCCGGCCGTCGGCGTCCGCGTGACCGGCCGCGGCCGCAAGGAGTTGCGTCTGTATTTTGACAAGGAGGTCGGCCTGCTGGTGCGGGCCGAGTTCGCCCTGGACGATGGCAAGGGCAAGTCGGTGCGCCAGCACTACTTTTTCGGCGACTACAAAGACATCGGCGGCTGCAAACGCTTCACGAAAGTCAAGGCATACCGCGACGGCAAGCTTATCATGGAGGCCGAACTGCTCGATGCCCGGACTTTCGAGAAGATCGACGAGACCGAGTTCGCCAAACCGTGAGCGAAGCGAGTGGGGAGGAGCATGCGTTTTTTCATCGTGGGTCGAAGCGAGGCGGGTCGGCCGGTCGGCGATTGTCTGTGCGCCCGTCTGTCGCTGCCGCGTCCTGCCGTGCGACGACTGTTGCGCAACAGCAGGTGCGCGTCAATGGCACTCCCTGCGTCGATCCTCAGCGTCGTCTCCAGCGCGGTCAGCGCGTGCAGGTGCGCCTGCCCAAGACCGTTTCACGATCCGACAAATCCACCTTTCGTCCTCCGGCTGCGCCATCCCCGTCACGCGGGCCGCGCCGGTCCTCCGCTACGTCGATGAGTACCTCGTCGTCGTCGAGAAGCCGGCCGGACTGACGACGATGCGCCACGCCGAGGAAGCCGCCGAGTTTGGCCGTCGGGCCAGGCGTTTCTTGCCGCCGACTCTGGCCGATCTGCTGCCGGACCTGCTAGCGCGACGGTCCTCGCAACGGAAGACGACCGTGCGTGCGGTGCATCGGCTCGACAAGGAGACGAGCGGCCTGGTGGTGTTCGCGCGGACGGCCGAAGCCGAGCGCCATCTCGGCCGACAGTTCCGTGCGCACACGATCGAGCGTCAATACCTGGCGCTGGTGCGCGGTCGGGCGAAGGACGCCCGCATTGAGTCGTGGCTGGTGCGCGACCGCGGCGATGGCCGCCGCGGCAGTTCGGCCGCGCCGAGCGAAGGACAACGGGCCGTCACCAACGTCCGCGTCGTCGAAGCGCTGGGCGATTACACGTTGGTCGAATGCCGGCTGGAGACCGGCCGAACGCATCAGGTGCGCATCCACCTGGGCGAAGCCGGCACGCCGCTGTGCGGCGAACGCATCTACGACCGGCCGTTGCATGGCAAGCCACTGCCCGACGACAGCGACATCGACCGCGTCGCCCTGCACGCGGCGCTGCTGGGGTTTGAGCATCCCGCCACCGGCGAACGCATGCGTTGGACCTCGACACTGCCCAGGGACATGACCGCTCTCGTGCGCCGTCTCCAAAAGAGGACGCGGAGGAACACGGAGTAGACGGATTGTCACGGATCGGATTCCGCGACAATCCGTCTACTCCGTGTTCCTCCGCGTCCTCTTCGGACCATTTCGGTCAGTCTTCCAAGCCCAAGTCGCGTAGCGATTGGGCGCGGAGAAGGGCCTTTCCCAGGACCGTCAACCGCTCCACCGGCAATTGCTGCAAGCGCTCCTGCACTGTCACTGACAGGCGCCAAACCGCTCTTCCAACTGTCCCTGGAGTAACTCGCGGCATCCTTTTTCGATGCCTTTCTCAATGCCCTTTTCAATTCCTTTCTCATACCAGGTCGTGTTCATGGCTCGGACTCCTTGATACGGCTCGGTCGTGACCAACTTGTGAAACTCGCACTGCTGCTGCTCATCGAGCGGCAGATAGGCTTGCACGCACTCGCCCAAAAGAAATCGTTGCTGTCCCGTCAACGGTGCTTCCTGAATTCGCCGCAACGCCTCGGCGCCCAGCCATGCCATGCGCTCGCGTGGAATGCGCATCAGCGCCGCCAGGGCCACGCCCAGCCAGTTGTCTCCTTGCACGTATTGTACCCCGTCCAGCGCCGGCAGACCGACGTACAAATACTCGAAATGCACCGGTCGTAACTCCCAGAAGTGCTCTTCGTACACGTCGATACCGACGCCGTTCAAGCCGACCTGCAAGAACAGGCCGATGGGCAATACCGGCAATCCATGCTTGTCGCGGAGGTTGACGTACGAGTGAAACATCCGCGGTCGCAGCGGCGCGGCCTTGTCGGGCGACTCGAGTAGAAGGCGCTTCACGGAAACGAAACCTTCCATTATGATGGCCGTATGAATGCCGAAGCACTTCGGAAACTGTTAAGCGTCCGCCCGTTCGAGCCGGTCGAGGTCGAATTGTCGAGCGGCCAGGTATTCGCCATCAAGCATCCCGAGACCGTTATCGTGCTCAATAACACGCTGGTCGTCGCGGACCCGGAAACGGAAACGGTGCAGTGGACTTCCCTGGTCCATGTCGTCGCCGTTCGCCGCCGGCAGGTGTCATTACCCTCCTCTTGAAGCCTCCTGCCGTGAGCGATACGGTGACGAACGTTCCTTGTTCGTCTCCCAGCCGAGGTTCCGCCATGACCATGCTCTGCCGTCTTTTCCTCGCCCTCGGATTTCTCGTTCTCTCCCGCGCCGCCACCGCCGCCGAACTGCCGAAGGTCAAGGTCGAGCGACAGCCCTTGGCCTCCCAGGCACGGCGCATCGCCGAGGCCCTGGCTTTGCTCGGCGAACCGCTGTCCGATGCCGACCGTAAGGCCATCCTCGACGCCGCTACCTCCGCCGACGAGGATAAGGCCATCGCCACCATCCAGGACGTCCTCGACAAGCACTGCCTGGCGAGCGTCCGCATCACATCGGACAAGAAACTGCAAACGCAAGCCGGCCCGGCGAAACCGCAACTCGCCGAGCAGGGCTGGCGCGTTTTCCTCGTTAAGGTCCACAACGAGCCGAGCCTGAGCCGTGTTGAGCTGACCGTGCGCAGCCCCAACGCCCTGCCCTTGTCGAAGCGTTCCAGTGGCAAACCCGATCCCAAAGTCGTTTCCGTCGGCGAGGTCGGCAAACGCTTTCTCGACCTGATGATGTACAACAACCAGCCGCTGCTCCGTGACCTATCGAGCCTGGAACTGGAGTATCGCATCGTCCAGATCTATTGCCGCGATTCCGGCCGCAAGGAGGCATCGCTGCTTTTCGACGTGAAGGACGGCAAGAAGGTCGTCGCGTCCGGTGAGCCGCTGCGCGTGGACTTCGAGTCCGCCCCCGCCGTGCTGGTACGCCTGCGCGTGCAGGACCACGACGGCCGGACGCGGCGGGACGGTCGGCCGATCATGGCCGCCTTCACCTTCACCGACCGTCTCGGCCGCATCTATCCATCGCCGAGCCGTCGTCTCGCTCCCGACTTCAATTTCCATTTCCAGATCTACCGGGCCGATGGCGAGACCATCGCCTTGCAGCCGGGGCCGTACACCGTCACCTTCACGCGCGGTCCCGAATATCTCGTCCAGCAAAAGACGATCACCGTTCCGGCTGGCGTCACACACGACGAGGCGTTCCACCTGAAGCGCTGGATTCATCCCGCGGCGAAGGGCTGGTACTCCGGCGATCACCACATTCACGCGGCGGGCTGTTCCCATTACGAGAGTCCCACCGAGGGCGTCACGCCGGAGGACATGATGCGCCACGTCCTCGGCGAAGACCTCAACGTCGGCTGCTGCCTCAGCTGGGGTCCGTGCTGGTACCACCAAAAACGCTACTTCGAGGGTAAGGTCAATCCGCTGTCCACGGCCAGCCACCTGCTCCGCTACGACGTTGAGGTATCCGGCTTCCCGTCGAGCCATTGCGGTCACATCTGCCTGCTGCGGCTGCGCGAGCAGGACTATCCGGGCACCAAGCTCATCAATGATTGGCCAAGCTGGGACTTGCCGATTTTCCGCTGGGCCAAGGGACAGGGCGCCGTTGTCGGCTTCGCCCACAGTGGTTGGGGGCTGGACGTGGGGCCGATCGAGGAGCTGCCCAACTACGTCATTCCGCCCATGTCGGGCATTGGCGCCAATGAATACATTGTCGATGTCACACAGGGCACGTGCGATTTCATCTCGACGGTGGATACGCCGGCGGTTTGGGAGCTGAACATCTGGTATCACACGCTCAACTGCGGCTATCGCTGCCGCGTCAGCGGCGAGACAGACTTTCCTTGCATCTACGGCGAGCGTGTCGGCCTGGGACGCAGTTACGTCCGCCTCGACGGCAAGCTCGACTTCGACGCCTGGACCGAGGGCGTCAAGCGCGGCCGCTGCTACGTCAGCGACGGCAAGAGCCATCTGATGGACTTCACCGTCAACGGCCTGGGCGTCGGCGAGAAGGACAGCGAAATCAAGCTGGTCGAGCCGGGCGAGGTCGAAATCAAGGCGAAGGTCGCGGCCCTGCTGGAGCCGAAGCCGACGCCGGCGACCGAGCACATCCGCAAGGCGCCGCTGAACGTCAAGCCGTACTGGGACGTCGAACGCGCCCGCCTCGGCGATACGCGGCACGGTGCCGGTCGAGGTCGTGGTCAGTGGCCAGGCGGTCGCCCGCAAGGAGATCGTCGCTGACGGTTCGGAACAGGACGTGACGTTCCGCGTACCGATCAAGGCGAGCAGCTGGGTCGCCCTGCGCATCTTCCCGTCGAGTCACACGAACCCGGTTTTCGTGCTGGTCGGCGACAAGCCGATCCGGGCCAGCAAGCGCTCGGTCGAGTGGTGTCTGAAGGCGGTGGACAAGTGCTGGGAGCAGAAGAAGCCACACATCCGCAAGACAGAGCTGGCCGCCGCCGAGGAGGCTTACGAGCAGGCGCGGGCGGCGTACAAGAAGATCCTGGCCGAAACCACGCAGGAGTGAATGAGGAACGCCTGTCATGTTGGTCCTGCGCGGTCATACGGGGCCGGTACGTTGTTTGGCGTATTCGCCGGACGGCAGAACTCTTGCCTCAGGCAGCGATGATGGAAAGGTCAAGCTCTGGTATTTGCATTCCGGACGTCAACGACGCTCTCTCTCTATCGATACCTGGTACCACAAAAAAGACTGGGTGCGTGCGTTGGCCTTCGCCCCTGACGGAAAGACGTTGGCCGCAGGCGACTGGGAGGGCCGCATCCGTCTGTGGGGTTTCAACAGCGAGAGCCGATTCTTGCGAGCGGGGGAGGGGAAACACATCTGGTGCAACACGAGGGAAGGTCTTTGGTCGATGGCATTTTCTCCAGACGGTTTATCGCTCGCGGTCGGACGGAGTACCGGAGAAGTGGGACTGTACTGGATACGCGATGCCGACAAGCCGCGAATCTTGCACGAACACGAATGGCCGGTCAATGCGGTCGTGTACTCGCCCGACGGCCGCATCCTCGCTACAGGTGGCCACGACCGCACTGTCCGGCTTTGGGACGCCGCCTGGGGCCGCCATCAGAACGTCCTCGCGGAACTTACCGATTGGGTTCGCTGCTTGGCCTTTTCTCCTGATGGCCGAATTCTCGTCTCCGGCGGTGATGATGCAAGGATTCACCTCTGGAATGTGGACGATGGCAAGGAAAAATCCGTCTTCATCGGCCATACCGCCTCTGTACGCCAGATCGCTTTCACGCCGGACGGGCGGACGCTGACCTCGGCGAGCTGGGACGAGACCGTGCGCGTCTGGGATGTGTCAACGGGTTGTCAGCGGACGGCATTCGACTGGAAGATCGGTCGCGTTCACTGCGTCGCGCTGTCTCCCGATGGCATGACCGCGGCCGCCGGCGGACACGATCACTCCATCGTCGTCTGGGACGTCGAATAAAAGTTCTGAGTTCTGAGTTCTGAGTTCTGAGTGAAAAACGACGCCGGGGCGTCAGCGAGGGATAACCCCATTCGCGGACGCCCCGGCTTTCTTACTCAGAACTCAGAACTCAGAACTCAGAACTTTTTTATTTGCTGGCCGCGGCCTTGGCCTCGACCGGGTTGTTGTCGGAGGTCGAAACCTCGGTCTTCTGCGTTTGCGACAGCTCGACGTTGGTTTCCTGACCGCCGATCTCGATTTTCAGCTTGCCCGACAGCTCCAGCGACATGTCGCTCTTATCGACGCGACCCTTGTCCTTGTTGAACCAGATGGTGCCGTTGGCATTCTTGCTGGCCAGATCGGCGCTCTTGATCTTGAAGGGAAGACCGCCGATGCCGTCCGTTTTCTCCGGCGGCGAGTACGTCAGCTTGGTGTCCACCTTGATCTTGTCGAGCTTGGTCTTGTCGTCGCTGCCGTCGTAGGTGTAGGTGTATTCGTTCTTGTAGGTGCCGATCGGACCCATGTCGAGAGTGGTCTTCTTGGTCCAGCTCTTGCCCTTCTCGACCGGGTCGTTGCTGACGACGGCGAAGGTCGGCTCGGCCATCTCGCGCAGGGCGTCCTCGCTGAGGATCCGGTCGAGCAACGGCTGCATCTGCTTGTTGGCCGTCACCAGCTTGTTGACGAACTCCTTGCGGCCCTCGATGTTGCTGATCTTGAGCGTCTTGGGATCGAGCGTCAGCTTGAACGACGAACCGACCAAGGCCTTGAAGAACTCGCTGAGCGGATTGGACGTGTTGTTGGCGGCGGCGCTGGTCGAGTCGTACTTGATCGGACTGCCGCCGATGTCGATGTCCATCTTCACGCCGAGGATCTTCTGCTCGATGATCCACTTGCCGTCCTTCTCCTCCAACGGCGTCCAGCTGAAATAGAAGGTCTGCTCCTGCTTCTGCTTGACGTCGTTGTTCATGACCTTCATGCTCTGCTCGGTGGTCGTCTTCATCGTCTGGTAGAACGACTTGTTCTTCTCGAACTTCCAGGCGAGCGTGACCTTGGTGGGATCCTTGGAGGACTCCCTTGGTATCTTCCTTTTTGGTCTGTTCTTTCTTGGTGTCTTCTTTTTTGTCCTTGGCCTGGCCGAACAGATCGAGTCCGGCGAAAGGAAGGACCAGGAACGCTGCCAGGAAGAAGACCGTCAACCGTCGCCCGTTCAACATGGGGAGAAACCTCCAGCAAACGAAGGACTCATTCGCGCAACTCGCTGCACCGAATGTCATCCAGTGCCCGTTCATAAGGACTACTGTTTTTTATCTGATCCCCGGAGGGATACAAGAGATTCCGGAAAAATCAGTTGACCGACGACCGTGCCGGGTGCGACAACAGGCGAACGGCCGGCGTCAGCCGGCTGGTAATGCTTCAACCAGCCGGCTGACGCCGGCCGTTCGCCTCCGAGGATCTGCGCATGAACCTACTGACGACGTTCTCCGGCTCGCTGATGGAGGGTTTTCTGCCGGGGGGCTGGGACCTGGCCAAGATCGACCGCTTGGCCGAGGCGCCGCCGGACAAGGCGACGGCCCGGCAATCGTGGTGGCATCCGCAGTTTCAGCCGGTGCCGTGCGCCTCGTTCGAGGACTTCGACACCTACCTGGGCCACGAAATCGCCCGCGAGATCCAGTTGGCCCGCCAGGCCGGCCAGCCCATCGTTTTTATCCTGCCCGTCGGGCCGATGGGGATGTATCGCTGGACGGTCTGGTTCCTCAAGGAGTGGGGCGTCTCCTGCGAGCACGTCCACGGCTTCAACATGGACGAATGGTCCGACGCCCGGGGCGACACGCTGCCGCCGAACACGCCGGGCGCCTTCCAGCACGCCATGCAGGAGGCGCTGTACGGCCCGCTCGGCGCCAACACCGTGCCGCCGCGACAAAGGCACTTCGCCGTCAAGACGGAGCTGCCTAGCTATGCCGAGCAGATCGCCGACTTGAAGAAACAGGGGGCAAAGTTGGTGACGGTGTTCGGCATCGGCCGCGTCTGTCACATCGCCTTCTGGGAGCCGCACTTCGCCGCTGAGTTCGCCGGCGAGGCGGAGTGGAAGAGGCAGACCCATCGGCTCGGGGCACGACTGCATCCGTTGACCATCGAGCAGAACGCGCTGACCAGCTTCCGCAGCCGGACGACGTTGGTGCCCGCGTTCGCCAATACCATCGGGCCGGCGCTGTTTCTGGCCGCTGACCGCATCATCGGCGGCGCCGACGGCGTGCTCGGCCGCGGCATGCAGTGGCAAGGGCTGTCGCTGCGCATGACGCTGCTACACGAACCGACGCCGTGGATACCCAGCAGCTACATGCCGACGTTGCCGGGGAGATTGTTTTATCTGCGCGAGCTGGGTGAGCCGCTGACAGCGGAGTGTCATTAAATCCTGTTTAGCCGCGACGCGCAGCGGAGCGCGAACGCGCTCCGCTGCGCGTCGCGGCTAACCGAAGGGCGATGCCGTCAACGGCAGCTCCACCCGAAAACAGGCGCCGCGGCCCGTGGGGCTGGTCTGCAAACTCAGCCGGCCTCCGAGCAGCTGCGTCCAGCGCCGCGCCAGCGCCAGCCCCAAACCGACGCCGCCGGCCGTCTCGTCGGCGCCGCGTCCGCGACGGAAGGCGCGGAAGATCAATCGTCGGTCCTTCACCGGCACGCCTGGCCCGCGATCCTCGATCTCGAACAGCAGTCGGCCCTCGCTCCGCGCGCAGCCACAGTCGGCGGTCCTCGGCGCCGCGGCTGTACTTGCAGGCGTTGTCGATCAGGTTGCCGAGCACTTGCCGCACCAGTTCGCGGTCGGTCCACAGCGCCGCGTCCGCCGGCAGCGTGTTCTCGACGATCAGTTCCTTCTCGGCATCCTGACAGCGGCCGGCCCAGGCGGCGCGCACCTGTTCGAGCAGATCGCCGAGGAATACCTGGCTGTGATGGAGACGCGGCCGTTGGCTCTCCAGGCGCGAGAAGTCGAGCACGTTGCCGACCAGGCGGTTGAGCCGGTCGGTCTCGGCGTGCAGCGTGTGGATGTACTCGTTGCGTTGTTTGTCGTCGCGTACCAGGCCGTTGACCAGCATGTCGAGGTAAAGCCGCAATGTTGTCAGTGGCGTCCGCAATTCGTGGGTGACGGCCGACACAAAACGGATGCGGCGCTCCGACAGGTCCAACAGCGACCAGCCGCCCAGGCCGACGGCCAGCAAGGCGAAGAGGGCCGCCAGCCAGGCCAGGGCCAGGCCGATGCGCAGCGGCGTCCAGCCGGGGTCGGCCGGCGACGCCGACGGGCCGGGGTCCAGCTGCAAGGGCAGGGCCGTCATGGTGCGCTCCGGCTGCGACGGCACCGCCTCGCGCATCGGCACCACCTTCGCCTCGGGGAACAGGTCGGCCACTTCGTGGGCGAGCATCTCCTGCAACGCCGGGCCGTCGAGTACGATGCCCTGGCAGATGTCGGTGTCCTCGATGCGGACCAGGCGAAAGAGGACGAGATGTTCCGGACCCGCCGGTGTCTCCAGCCAGAGGGGGACCATCGGACTGAGGTGTACCAAGACCTCGGTTCCCGCCGAGCGCGAAGGAGCCAGCGGCGCGAACCAGTTGGCCCCATTGCCGGGCACGGTGTTGAGGGCCAGGTCTTTCGGCACGCGCTTGGGGCTCTTGCCCTCGTTGAGCAAGCGGTTCTGCTGATCGCGGCGAGTGTTGTACTCCTGGGCCAGCGCCTGGTTCGGATAGGAATTCGTTCCCTGGGCCATCTGGGCGGTATTATCCAAGTTCAGCAGGTAGGGACCGGATTGCCCGGCGGGGTTGACCGCGTTGTCCAGATTGTTCTGGGCCAGCAATACGGCCGTGTCGCGCACCGTGGCCGGCTGGGTGTGCTCGGCGGCTCGCTCCAACAGGTCGGCGACGGGCAGCTGCCGCGTCAACTCGGCCAGTAGACGCTGTCGCGCGGGAGTGACGTTGTTCAGCGTCAGCTTGCCATGGATGCCGTTCAGCAACCGGGTGAGCTTGGGCGACAGCACCTGCGGCGATTCCCAGCCGACCGTCCGGTTGGTCTGGAAGTGCAGCAGCATCCACGGGGGCAATTCGGTATTCAACAGGGGCGAGGGTTCCAGGACGCTGCCGCTCGAACAGCAGACGCCGAAATTGTTCAACGCCAGCGGAAGGGGATAGACGGCACTGTAATGGTTGAAGGGACGACTGTCCTCGCGGGCCAACAGAGGCGAGACGCGGCTATCGAGCCGCCACAGCGCCAGCCGCAGCAGATTGCCGCGCTCGGACTCGACGCGCTGTTCCAGCTGTTCGCGCTCCAGGCGCAGGGCGGCGGCGGTGGCCCAACCCAGACCACCCGCCACCAGGCCGGCGATCATCGCGAAGCTGAACAATCCCGCGGGTTTGCCGCGCAGCCAAGGTCTCATGAGTGTCCCTCCTTGTCGAACGATGGCTCCAGCGGCGTCAACTCGGGTGCGGCCATGTAGCCGTGGGCGCGGACGGTGAGGATGGCCTCAGGCGTCTCGCGGCCGGACGGATCGCGCAGCTTGGTTCGCAGTCGGGCGATGTGCATGTCGATGGTGCGTGTCTCCAGCCCTTGCGGCTCGATGCCCCAGAGGCGCGTCAGCAGTTCCTCGCGCGACACGGCCCGCTTGCGGTGCGCCACCAGGAAGCCGAGGATGGCGCTCTCCGTCTCCGACAGCTCGCCGCGTTCCTTGGTGGACCAGCAGATTTCGCGGCGCTCCAGGTCGATGACGGCGCGGCCCAGCCGTGCCCCTCGCACCTCGGCGGGCCGGCCCAGTGAGCGGCGCAGCACCGCCTCGACGCGGGCCAGCAATTCGCGGGCGGAGAACGGCTTGACCACGTAATCGTCGGCCCCCATTTTGAGACCGCGCACCCGGTCGTCTTCCGTGCCGCGCGCCGTGAGGATGATGACCGGCAAGGTGGCACGGACGCGGCGCAGCTCCTGGAGCACGTCCAGGCCATCTCGGCGCGGCAGCAGCAGGTCGAGCAGCACCAGATCGACGCCCGGCCGAATCGCCTCGGTCAATCCCTTATCGCCATCGCCGGCCTCGGCGACCTCGTAGCCGGACGCGCGCAGGGCATCGGCGATGCCGCGGCGAATGGGCTGCTCGTCCTCGACGATCACGATACGGGCGCGGTGCATAACTCATTACCCCGTGCATGGAAGAGAAAAACCACGAATCACACGAATCACACGAATAAAGACCAAGAAAGATCGGCAGGCATTGCCTTGTCTCTCCATTTTGAGGGTCCGCTCATCCCCTGGTTTTTTGTCTTTTATTCGTGTGATTCGTGGTTTTTCTGCTTCGATCTCCCTCAAGCCCGATGGAGCTATTGTAACCGCTCTCGCCGCCTCGCTCTGTAACGAGATGGTAACGAAGCCCTGTTTTCTCCAGATACGCTTCATGAAACGACCTTGACCGATTGAGCAGTCGGGACTATACGCGGTTCGACTTTCCATCGGAACCTTGAGTGAAAAGAAACGACTAAAGTTTCCAGGCCGGGTCCGCAGCGCGATCACGATGAGAATGCTGTACCGGCGAGACGTGGAGGCGAGTCCACGACGGAGACCGGGGGGTCTCCGAAGAAGATAGGGCAAGGGGGTCTCCTCGGATTGCTGAGTTCACATCAGCAATCGGCAATCCGAGAGGCGGCGCATTCCATGAAGGAGGCGAGGGTGGCTAGGGCAAACAAGCGAAAATGGGTCAACCTCGTTGCCGGCCTGCTCGTGGGCACGGCAGCGCAACCGCTGGCATTGTTCGCCGGCCCGGACATCGGCCTCTCCTCCCTGCAGCTCCACGCCGACCGCGAGGAGTTGGTCGTGGCCCAGTTTAGCGGCGGCCCGTCGCGCGCCCACGTCGCGCTCAACGGTGCCATCGACGCGCAGCGGTTGGGCGATCTCGACACCGCCGCCGCCCTCTTCCGCGAGGCACAAGCGCGGCAAAACGACCTGACCCCGGATGAGCGCCGCGATCTCGACCGTCTGCTGGCGGCCAACGCCCTGGCCCTGCAGGCGCGGCGCGATGCCCGCGAACAGCTGGGTCAAGCGGAGACGGCCTTGCTCCAGGGCCGCGCCGCCGACGCCGCCGTCCTCATCAAGAGGATCACCGCCAACGAGCTGTATCTCAGTGCCGCCGACAAACAGCGCTTCCGGGCGTTGTGCCAGAAACTGCACGTTCAGCCGGCCGCCTCCGCGGGTGTGCCCACGGGCAACCCCACCGCGCAGGCCCATGCCAAATTACAGGCGGCCCGCGCCGAACTGTCCAAGACCAACCTCAACGCCGCCGAAGCTCTGACTCGTGAGGCCGAACAGCTCCACGGAAACTTCGGACCCAACGAGGATTCGCCCCGCCGGATGCTCGAAGATCTCGATAAGGCTCGCAAAGATCCCCGCACCATGCTCCTGGCCGCGCGCGCCGCCCTGCAGCGCGGCGAACTGGACCATGCCGAGCAATTCGCCCACACCGCCGAGCAAATCGGCTCTACCTTCACCTTCCCCGTCTGGGGCGATACGCCAGGGAAAGCCCTCAAGGACATCCAGACCGCCCGCGCTGCCGCCGGTTCGCAGAAGGCCGCCGCGCCAGCGACGGCGGCGAGCGTTCCCTCCGAGCAGGCCGTCCACACCGAGAAGGCCCGCGCCTTGATCCTGCAAGGGCGGAAGGCCCTGGCCGCCGGAGACACCGCTCAGGCGCGCAAGTGCGCCGAGCAGGCTGCCGCCCTCAAGGCCGACCTGCACTGGGTTGAAGACAACCCCGCCAAGCTGCTCGACGACATCGCCCGCGCCGACACCAAGGCGGGGCCAGTGCCGGGCGCACCCTCTCCCACCGCCTCGGTACGCACCAAGGAGGATGGACTCGCCTTGCTGCAGAAAGGCCGCGAGCAGCTGGCCCACGGCGAGCTCGAGGAGGCCAACAAGACGGCGGCTCGGTTGCACGCCGCCAAACATCTTCACTGGGGCCTGTTCTTCGAGGACACGCCCGACAAGCTCCAGGCCAACGTCGATCATGCCCGCGCCCAGCGCAGCAAGGAGAAGTCCGTCGAGCTGATGGCCGAGGCCCGCCGCCGCTTCGAGAAGAAGGATTACGACGGCGCCGAAAAGCTCGCTTACGAGGCCCAGAAACTGCACGGCAGTTACAGCATCTGGGATCTCGGCGACCGCCCAAGCAAGCTGCTGGCCAACGTCCAATCGCAGCGGCTGAAGGAGCGGCGCGTCAAGCTGCCTGATCCGCCCGTGATGGCCAAGGGAGAGGCCGACCTCAGCCACGGCCCGCTGGCCCAGCTCGACAAGAAGCCGGACACGCCGCCGTCGCCAAACGTGGCGCAGGCACGGCTGCTGCTGGCCGACGCGCGGACTGCGCTGCGCACCGGCGACACCGCCAAGGCGCGTGCCCTTGCCGATCAGGTGCGCGACATGCACATCGCCTGGAACAACCCCGGCGACGACACGCCCGAGAACATTTACCGCGAAATCGACCGCCTGTCTCCGGCACGTCCGCCGGTGGCAGCGATGTCGCCCGCGGCGCTGCTCGCCAACAAGCCGTCCGCGCCGCCTGCGGCGACGGTCGCCGAGAAGCCGCCCCACCCGACGCCGGTCCCCCTGCCGGGTAGCGATGTCCGGTCGGCCCACGCGCGGGCCTGGCAGCTGATGGCCGATGCCCGCATGATGCAACGACAAAATCGACTCATCGAGGCCCGCGACAAGATCGTCGAGGCGCAAAAGCTCGGCGTCGCCTTCCGTCCCGATGAGGAAACGCCCGATCAGATCTATCAGCAGATCGCCTTCCTCGCCCGTCAGCGCATCGACAGCCTGCTTACCCACGCCAACGAGACTGTCCGCTTCGGCACGCAGGCGCCCGCCGTCCGTCGTCAGGCAGCCGAGAAGGATCTGGCGCAGGCCCGGCAGCTCGCCGTCGCCTTCGGTCAGGATACCCAGCCGATCGAGCGCACTCTGCTGTTGGCCCAGCAGCTGAACGGCATGGGCGGCGTCACGCTCGTCGCCACACCGCCGGCGACCGGCGGCATGTTGCCGCCGGCGAGCATCGAGAAGGGTGGACCTTCCGCCGTCCCGGCGCCGGCCTCCCCGCAGGCCCGTGGGATGAAGCTGCTCGACGACGCGCGGCTGGAGCTGAGGGCGGGGCAGACGGCCACGGCGCGGCGCCTGGCCGAGGAAGCCTGCAACTACGGCGTGCGCGATCAGGCCCTGGCCGTGCTGCGCAGCATCGACACCGAGGAATTCAACCAGCGTTGTCTGCAAGCCAATCACGCCTTCAGCGCCGTGGTCGCCGCCTACAATCGCCACGAGTACCATCAGGCCGGCTTGCTGCTGGCGGCCATCGACATCAAACTGCTCGACGGCCCGCGACAGAGCCGGCTCCGCGAGATCCTCAGCACGCCCGAGATGCAGCCGGCCGCTCGCGGCATGGCGATCGCCCTCACCAGCGGCCAGGCCACGGAGCCGGGCGACAAGACCGCCGGTCCTGCGTTCAACCCGCAACTCAACCAGGCGCCGAACGCTGCCAGCGTGGGCAAGGCGCGGGCCACGGACGCCCCCGACCAGTCGCTGCTGGCACGCACCCGCGCCCTGCGCGAGGTCAAGTTCCAGCAGCTTCGTCAGAAGAGCATGGACGTGCAGACGCAGGCACTGGACCGTTTCCGCAGCGGACAAACCGATGCCGCCGTGGACATGCTCCAGGACTATCTCGTCGAGTTGTCGCAGGAACAGCTCGACGCCGGCCAGTTGACCTTGCTGCGCCGCCCGATCGAATCGCGCGTGCAGCAGTTCCGCCTCATGAAGGCGCAGGTGGACTTCGCCAACCAGTCCACCGCCTCGCTCAAACAGAGCAAGAACGAACGCCTCAAGTTCCAGAACGCCGAGCAGGTCAAACAGAAGAACGTGGCCGAGTTGATGAAACAGTACAACGAACTGTTCAAGACCGGCAAGTACTCCGAGGCCGAGGCCCTGGCCCTGCGCGTCAAGGAGCTGGACCCCGACAACCCCATGGCCACCGCCGCCATCACCATCGCCCGCACCCAGCGCCGCAAGGACGAGTATGAAACCAACAAGGAGAACAAGGAAAAACTGTTCCTCGATGCCATGAACGAGACCGACCGGCAAGGGGACTCCAAGGCGATCAAGAGCGGCATCACCTTCGAGGAGGATCGCGAGCGCCTGGCCATCATCCGGGGCCGCAAAAATCTCAACGATTTGACCCTGCCCATGCCGCGCAAGACGGCGGAAGAACGGGAGATCGAGCGCAAGCTGAATTCGCCGGTGAATTTGAACTTCACCAATGCGCCGCTGCGGCAAGTCATCGACGACCTGCGTGCCTTCAAGGCCGTCAACATCTACGTCGATGATTCGGCCCTGGGCGAGAAGGGCATCAGCCAGGACATGCCGGTCAGCATCAAGCTCGAGAACATCTCGCTCAAGTCGGCCCTGAACCTGCTGCTGCACTCGGTCCACCTGACGTACTTCGTCAAGGACGACGTGCTGCAGATCACCACCGAGGACCAGGCGCGCGGCAAGCTGGAACCGAAGGTCTACCAGGTGACCGATCTGGTCCTGGCCGTGGAGAATTTCGGCCAGGTCGGACAGACGGCACCGTCGCAGCTGGGCATCGAGAACGTCAACCAGCCGGTGACGGGCGCGCCGTCGCCGGTGACGGGTCCGTACTCGCTCAATGGCGGTCAGCCGGTCGGGGCGCCGATGGGCGGCTCGCTGTCCCACGGCGGCGGAGCCTTCGCGTCCGACCCCACGAACTCCGGCCAGCCACAGATCACCAAGCAACGCTCGCAAACCAACGAGGAAATGCTCATCAAGCTCATTACCAACACCATCGCGCCGCGTAGCTGGGGCGAGCAGGGCGGGCCGGGCACCATCGAGTATTTCCCCCTGACGATGTCGCTGGTGATCAACCAGACGCCGGACATCCAGGATCAGGTCGCCGACCTGCTGGCGGCCCTGCGCCGTCTGCAGGACCAGGAGGTGGCCGTCGAGGTCAAGTTCATCAGCATCGCCGAGGACTTCTTCGAGCGGATCGGCGTCAACTTCAATCTGAACATCGTCAACAAGAACAGCACCAAGTATCAGCCGCAGTCTGACTTCCGGCGATTTCCAACAGGCCGGCTACATCAACCAGTTCGTGCCGAGTAACTTCATCTCCGGCCTGACACCGGCCGGCACCCTGACGAGCGACCTGAACATTCCGATCACGACCAACACCTACAACCAGGCCATTCCGCCGTTCGGCGGCTATCCCGGCGTGCCCGGCTTCGGGGGTCTGACGCTGGGTTTGGCCTTCCTCAGCGACATCCAGGTGTTCCTATTCATGGAGGCCGTCCAGGGCGACATCCGCTCCAACGTCATGCAGGCGCCCAAGCTGACGCTGTTCAACGGTCAGACCGGCACCATCCTGGTGCAGGACTTCCAGTTCTTCGTGATCGGCGTGCAGGTGGTGCCGCAGTTGGGCCAATTCACTTACTTCCCGCAAACGTCGTTATTCCCCCTGGGCGTATCCTTGACCATCCAGGCGGTCATCTCGGCGGATCGACGTTTCGTACGCCTGTCGCTGACGCCGAGCATGTCGAACCTGGTCAACGGCGAAATCAACCTGTTCCCGGTGGTGACGCCGATCTTCCCACTGTTCGACGGCACGGCGACCGGCCAGCCGGTGGTCTTCACGCAATTCGTGCAGCAGCCGCGCTTGACGCGCGTGTCGGTGCAGACGACCGTGGCCGTACCCGATGGCGGCACCGTACTCATGGGTGGCCTGAAGCGCCTGTCCGAGGGCCGCAACGAGTTCGGGCCGCCGGTGCTCAGCAAGATCCCGTACTTGAATCGTCTGTTCCGCAACCAGGCCTACGGACGGTCGGCCGAGAGCTTGCTCATCATGGTCACGCCGCGCATCATCATCCAGGCCGAAGAGGAAGAGCGGCAGACCGGCTACGTGGCCCCGCCGCCGGTCATTCCGTAGTTCTGAGTTCTGAGTTCTGAGTGAAAACGCCGGGCGGCGAGCAGGTATCCCGAACTGCTCGCCGCCCGGTGTCTTTTACTCAGTGTCTGTCCGGTAAGCCCCTCTCCCCCGGTACTCCGGGGGAGAGGGGTTGGGGTGAGGGGGTGCGGTTTCCGCAGGTTTGCCGCCCCCTCACCCCCAACCCCTCTCCCCTGAGTACGGGGGAGAGGGGGGCTTAGGGGACCGACTCTCAGAACTCAGAACTTCTCAGAGGCGTTCCGGCAGCAGCAAGACGGCGGGAGACTGCAACTGTCGCAGAATGGCGTTGGCGAACACGGCACCGACGGCGCCGTCGATGACGCGATGGTCGAACGACAACGACAGATACACGAGGTCGGCGGGGCGGACCTGGCCGGCGTCGTAGACGGGCCGCTTGACCACGCGGCCGATGCCGAGGATCGCCACTTCCGGGGGATTGATGACCGGCGTGGCGATCAGACCGCCGAGGTTGCCGACCGAGGTGATGGTGAAGGTGCCGCCGATCAGGTCTTCGCGGCGCGACTTGCCGGCACGGGCGGCGCTGCTCAAGCGTTCGATCTCGCGGGCGAGGTCGCCGATGTCCTTGTGGTCGGCGTCGTGAAGGACGGGCACCATCAGCCCCGAAGGCGTGGCCACGGCGATGCCGATGTGGTAGCGATCGTGCAGCACAATCTCGTCGGTCGTCTCATCGAGGCTGGCGTTGACGAGCGGCACTTCCTTCAGGGCGGCGACGACGGCTTTGATGAAGAAGGCCAGGTAGGTCAGCTTGACGCCGGCGCGAGCGTAGGTGTCGCGCAGGCTTTCGCGCAGCTTGACCAGGTCGGTGACGTCGCATTCCTCGACGTAGCTGTAATGAGGAATGGTCCGTTTGGACAGCACCATGCGCTGAGCGATGGTGCGGCGCAGCCCCTGCATTTTGAGGCGCGTGCCGGGTTTGCCGTAATCTCGTTCGACCTCGGCCGGCGTGGTCGCGGCTGTCGGCGACGCCGGCGCCGGCATCCGCGGAGTCAGATCCTCGATCAGGATGCGTCCCTCGGGTCCGCTGCCGTGGACCGCGCCCAGGTCGATGCCGAGCTTGCGAGCCAGGTGCCGCACGGAAGGGGCGGCCTTGACGGGCAGGGGACCGCGCTCGGTCGGCCGCGCGGGACCGTTATGGTTGGCCGACTCCGTGCGCAAGGGGCGCGTCATGGTCTCGGCGGCCTTCCCCGTCGCCGCGACCGCGACCGTCTGTCCCGACGTTGCCGCCGGCTGCCGGGCGCTGTCGTAAGTGAGCAGGACCTGGCCGACCTTGATCTGCTGACCGGGCTGAACGCGCAGGCCGGTGATCGTCCCGGGGAAGGGCGACGGCACTTCCATGGTGGCCTTGTCGGTCATGACCTCGGCGAGGGGCTGACCACGCTTGACGGCATCGCCGGGCTGCACCAGCCAGCGGATCAGCTCGGCCTCGTACACGCCTTCGCCGATTTCGGGCAGTGCGAAGTCCATGAAGGGAATCCTCCCGAGCGCTTGCGGCTTAGCACGATGAGGGAAGAGCGCTAAGCCGCAAGCGGCCGATCATGCCGCTTCCGTGACGACGGCGTGCAGGGCGTCCTTGATGTTGGGCAGCTGCGGCACGGTATTCTGCTCGTACACGTGGTTCAGTCCGATGCCCGGCACGTGCTTGCCGGCCACCAGGCGCGGCCGAACCAGCAGATCGTAGAAATGTTCGTCGATGATCCGCCTCAGCAGGTGTTCGCCGTAGTTGGTCACTTCCGTGTCCTCGTTGACGATCAGCAGCCGGCCGGTCTTCTGGACGCTGGTGCTGATGGCCTTCCAATCGTAGGGGAAGATGCTGCGCAGGTCGAGCACGTCGCAGCGGCGGCCGGTCTCCTCCGCCAACTCGTCGGCCGCCTGCACGCATAGGGGTAGGGTCCGGCCATAGCTGACGACCGTGACGTCGGCTCCCTCGCGGACCAGCGACGCCACGCCGATCGGCACATAATGGGGTCGTAGGTCCGGCCAGCGCGGCTGCCAGCCGGCGCGGTCGCCGACCGGGGCGTCGATGCGCTCCTTCAACTCCTGCTCGCTGTCCGGCTCGCCGGGGATCTTGTGTTCGCCGCGCATGCGCAGCAGTGCCTTGGGCAGCAGCACGAGCACCGGGTTGGGATCGATGATGGCCGACAGCATCAGCCCGTAGGCGTCGAGCGGATTGCTGGGCATGACGATCTTCCAGCCAGCCAGCCGGCTCGCCCAGCTCTCGAAGGAGTGCGAGTGGTACAGGCTGCCGCGGATGCCCGAGCCGCTCGGCGTCATGAGCACAAGGGGCATCTCGTAGTTGCCGGTGCTGGCCCAGCGCTGGTTGCCGGCCACTTTGAGCAGGTCGATCGTGTTAAAGCCGTAATCGCAGAACTGGATCTCGGCGACCGGCCGACCGCCGGCATAGGCGATGCCCATCGCCGTGCCGATAATGCCGCGCTCGTCCAGAGGCGAGTTCCACGCCGTCTTGAGTCCCTGCGTGGCCGTGAAGACGCCGCCCAGCGGCGGACCCACGTCCTCGCCGAAAACGTCGGTGACGCCGAGATGTTCCTCGCCGTAGTGCAGGGCCAGACGGACGGCTTGAACCAGCGTGGCCATCAAACCCTCGATCCAAGTTTAGCCGCGATGCGCAGCGGAGCGCGAGTCTTCCCCGCGCTCCGCTGCGCGTCGCGGCTAAACGAAGTTATTCCTCGACGCCCTCTAAACGCCCGGTAATCCCGTGTAATCTTCCGGATAAACCACGTCAACCGGGCTGGGCGCGTAGGTGTGTCTCTCCACGTCTGACGGCTGCGGCATCGGCTCGTTGAGCACCTGCTCGACGGCGGCCTCGACTTCGGCCAGCGCCTCTTCGTGCGTATGCTCGATGGCCACCGCGTCGAGCAGACCGACGCGAGAAAGCTTCTCCTCGAACAACTCGATCGGGTCGGGTTCGCTCCGCACGCGCTGGGCGCCGCTGGACGACGAGTGCCCGTAGAGGCGCGATACCTTGGCCTCGATCAGGAACGGGCGGCGCTCGTGGCGGCAGTAGTCCATGGCGCGGCGGATGGTGTGCCAGCTGGCGATGGGATCGTTGCCGTCCACCACTTCGCCGCGGATGCCGAACGCCTTGCCGCGGTCGATAATGTGCTTCTCGCCGTGCTGGCTGCACGCCGACGTCGAGATGCCCCAACCGTTGTTGGTGACGATCATCAACACCGGCAGCTCGTTACCGGGCCGGCTGCTCCAGACGAGGCAGGAGGCGAAATCGCCCTCGGCGGTGCCGGCGTCGCCGCCGGTGACGAGGGTGATGCCGTCGCCGCCGTAACGCTTCTGCACCAGGGCCGTGCCCGGCGCCATGAGGTACTGCACCTCGACGACGGAGGTGACGGGGATGACGTTCCAATCGCGGTGGGCGAAGTGGCCGACGAAGTTGCGGCCCATCGAGTGGGTGTCGGTCGCGGTCATGGCCATTTGCCGAATGCTTTCCAGCAGAGGCATGCCCATGGCGATCAGAGTGGCGCTGTTGCGATAGTGCAGGTGAAGGTAGTCGAAGGCGGGGCCGTGACCTTTTTGGACTTGCAGACCCAGGCAGGTGTTGAACGCTTCCTCGCCCGGCCCTCCGATCCAGAAATACCCCTGTCCCGATTTGCTCATCTTGATCATCCGCTCTTCCATGGTCCGCGTGCGAACCATGAGGCGGTAGATGTCCAGGCAGCGCTCAGCGGGCAGCGCTCTGCGCCCGCTGTATACATCAGGAGCGAGCAGGCTGACCCCCTCGTCCCCGAAGGAATTGCTTTCATTCGGCATGCCGCGTCTCCTCCTCGGAGGACTGTTGTGTCCCGCGTCGTCGGCCGTCCCGTTCCGGAGGGCGCGGCCGACAGAGGCGGGGGCGAAAGTTCCTGGGGCCATCCATGCCGGGGAGGGGCCTCTTTCCTATTTTACGCTTCTCGCATTGCGCAGCGGTAGACCGGCTGCGGGATACCGCTTCTTCTTTCCCCATATCGGCCGGTGACGATATTGGCAATTCCATTTTTTTTCACCAACGGTAGTTGACGACGGGGAGGAAGGGAAAGTCTGGGATGCCTGGACAGATTGCTCAGGTCGGCGGAGCCGCGTTTGGTCGTGGTCCTCTCTCTTCCGATGGAAGGTTGACGGACGCGCTCGCCACGGCCAGGACGGCGGATGGCGGCAGCAGGGGCCGTGCCGGCTCGGCGTACAATCCCAGGGCCGGCACCGAAACCAACTCCTTCTCGGGATAGCGCAGCGCCGTCAGCCGACCGCCGAAGACGCAGCCGGTATCGATGTTGATGGTGTTGTGGAGCCATTCCGGTTGGGCCACCGGCGTGTGGCCGTAGACGACCATCGCCGGGCCGCGATAGTCCGCCGCCCAGTTGAGCCGAACCGGCAGGCCTGCGTCGTCCGTCGCGCCCGTCGTGTCGCCGTAGAGGGCGAATGCGCGCACCCGAGCCGAGTCGCGGCCTTGCAGTTCCTCCTTCAGACCGGCGTGAGCGACCACCAGCTTGCCGTCATCGAGGACGTAATGACTGGGCAAGCCGTCGAGGAACGTCCCCACGCGCTCCTGGAACGTCTCGGGTTCCGCCCCCAGCTGGGTCAGCGATTCGGCCAGCCCCTGGCTGATCTTCACGTCGCGGCCCTTGAGCTTGCGCAGCAGCTTGTCGTCGTGGTTGCCAATGACGCACAGGGCGTCGCCGGCCGCCACCATGCCCATGACCAGGCGGAGCACGGCCGGGATGTTTGGGCCGCGATCGACCAAATCGCCGACGAAGACTGCCTTGCGCCCTGCGGCGGCCGCACCGCGAAGTCCGGTCGCCCCTCGGCATCCGCTCGCGCCGCGACCTCGTAGCCGAGCACATGCAAGAGCGCTGTCAGCTCCTCGAAGCAGCCGTGTACGTCGCCGAGGAGATCGAACGGCCCGTGCTCCTCGCGGCGGTCGATGCCCAGCCGCCGGCGCTCGATGACGAGCGAAGCGACTTCCTCTGCCGAGGATAGGACGGAGACGGAATGAAAGCCTTCCTTTTCCAAACTCTCCATCGCTTGGCGCAGCAGCTGCGCGTGTCCCTGGATCACCTGCGAGCCGACCTGCCGGCCGTGGCGCTGCCGGTCGTAGTCCTGGCATACGTCCTCGGGCAGATTGAAGACGATGGCTGCGGTCAGGTAGTGATAGCGCTTGGCCACGGCGAGGAGCTGCTTGCGCGCCTCGGCCTTGAGGTTGGTCGCATCGATGACGGTGAGCCGCCGGCGGGCCAGCCGTTTCTCCGCGGCCAGGTGTAGCAGCTCGAAGGCATCGCGACTGGCCGACTGATCGCTCTCATCGTCGCTGACCATGCCGCGGAAGAAGTCGGAGGATAGGATCTCC
This sequence comes from uncultured Planctomycetota bacterium, assembly GCA_963849325.1. GTDB lineage: Bacteria > Planctomycetota > Planctomycetia > Gemmatales > Gemmataceae > JAJPHU01. Next base: position 174,520 of record CAWKHF010000004.1, read on the forward strand.
GTTGGCTGGAAGTGCCGGCGTGCGAAGGTGGACTTACCGCAGCCGGAGGGACCGACCAGGGCGACGAGCGACGGTTCGAGGATGGTCAGTAGCATGGGCGTTTCCCTCCATTGCGGGGAGAGACACCGAAGCGGCCGCAGATGTTCGCTGCCGGCGGTTTCGCGGTCGGGATTCAGGGACTCTTCTTCGTTCGGCGCGTCAATTTGACGTTCCACTCCACGCGCTCCTTCGTGCCGCGCACTCGATGGACATAGTGATACGGATGACCGTCTTTCGGGTCGAATCGCGCTGTGGCGAAGTTGGGTCGCTGGGCCGTCTCGTCACGCCTTAGCGCCGCCTCGATCTCGTCGAGCAGCGCCGGCACCCCATAATGCCCCGGATCATCCGACGACAGCGCCAGCAAACCCGCTCCCGCGACGATCGCCAGCGACGGATCGAGATAAACGACCTCGCCAGTGTCCACGACGAGCACCACGCGGCCGGAGCGGACCCCCACGAGATATTCCTGCTCCCCGGCCGGACTGCCCTCCTGCTCGCTCTTGACTAGGTATTCCAGATCGTAGTCGGCCGGCGCGTTCTCGCCAGAGTCGCCGGGCCTCCGCCAGCTGCTCGGGCTTCAGCTGGATGCTGAGGTTGTAGACGATGGGCACGACGACCGCCGCCGCGGCCAGAACGGCCAGCACCAGGAAAAAACCCATCCAGCGCCGCGATCGGGGGCGAGAGGAGGGAGGTGTCATGCACAGGTTCATCCGCAGCTGGCTTAGGGCACCTTGAGGCGCTCGGCGAAGGTCTCGGGCAGCTCGGCCTTGGCGATGACGACGACGCCCTGCTCGGTGACCGTGAAGCCGCGCTGCCGGTCGTGTTCCAGGTCGTAGCCGATGGTCGTGTTCTGCGGGATCTTCACGTCCTTGTCGATGATGGCCCGGCGAATGCGGCAGTGCCGGCCGACGTCGACGCCGTCGAACAGGATCGACGACTCGACCACGGCGAAGCTGTTGACGCGGACGTTGGGCGACAGGATGCTGCGGCGGACGTGGCCGCCGCTGATGATGCAGCCCTGGCAGACCATGCTGTCGTGGGCCTCGCCGCGGCGAGCGTGATCGCCGACGCCGTCGTCGAAGACGAACTTCGGCGGCGGCAACTGCGGCTGATAGCGTGCGGATCGGCCATTCGCGGTCGTACAGGTTCAGCACCGGATCGATGTCGATGAGGTCCATGTTGGCCTGGTAGTAGGCGTCGAGCGTGCCCACGTCGCGCCAGTACGGCACCGCCTTGCGGTTCTGGTCGCGGAAGCGGTAGGCGAAGACGCGGTGCGAGTCGAGCATGCGGCGGAATGATGTTCTTGCCGAAGTCGTGGTCGCTGTCGGCTCGGGTCGCGTCCTGGCACAGCAGCTCGTACATGGTGCGGGCCGTGAACACGTAAATGCCCATCGACGCCAGGCATTGGCCGGGATCGTCCGGCAGCGTCCGGCGGCTCGTGCGGCTTCTCCAGGAAGCCGACGACGCGGTCCTCCCGGTCCACGTCCATGATGCCGAAGTGGACGCCCTCCTTGCGCGGCACGGGAATGCAGCCGACGGTCAGGTCGGCGCCGCGCTCGAGGTGCGGCGCGGATCATGTCGCCGTAGTCCATCTTGTAGATGTGGTCGCCGGCCAGGATGAGGACGTAGCGCGGGTCGGCCTTCTCGATGGTGTAGATGTTCTGATAGATGGCGTCGGCGGTGCCCTTGTACCAGTTCTCGTCGATGCGCTGCTGCGGCGGCAGCACCTCGATGTACTCGTCCAGTTCGCGGCGGCAGGAAGCCCCAGCCGGCGGCGATGTGCCGGTCGAGGCTGCGGGCCTTGTACTGGGTGAGCACGAGGATGCGGCGAAGGTCGCTGTTGATGCAGTTGGACAGGGTGAAGTCGATGATGCGATACAGGCCGCCGAAGGGCACGGCCGGCTTGGCGCGGTCGCGGGTCAAGGGTTCCAGCCGCGTGCCCTTGCCGCCGGCCAGGATCAACGTCAACACGTCTCTCACAATGCCGCTCTCCTTCCCCTCACGTCCTCCCATCCTCTCCTGGATTGGTTGGTCTGCCCCTGCGATCTCCGGAGGAGCCTTCGCCGTTGATACTATCGCGTCTCTAGCGGCCGCTGTCCACACTGTACCGTCGCGCGCACGCCTGGACGAGCCGGTCGAGGCTAAAGTGTTCGGCGACGCGCTGACGGCCAGCCTCGCCCAAGCGCGGTCGCTCGGCGGGATCGTCCAGCAGCCAGCGCGTCTGCCGAGCCAGGGCGGCCTTGTTGTCTGGCTCGACCAGAAAGCCGGTCGCGCCGTCCACGACGACCTCGGCCAGGTCGGGACAGCGCGAGGCGACGACCGGCCGACCGGCTGCCATCGCCTCCAAGGCGGCGCCGACGCCGCCGCCGCGCAGGCTCGGCACCCAGACCACCTCCGCACGCTGCAAATAAGGGGCCGTATCGGCGCAAGGGCCGAGAAAATGGACGTGCTCCAGGGCGTCGATGCGCCGCGCGAAGTCCTCGACGCGCGGCCGATCCGAACCGCCGCCGACGAGGAGAAGATGAACGTCGCCGTAGAAGTGGCGCAGAATGTCGAAGGCCCAGACCGCCTCACGGAAGCCCTTGTGCCATTCGATCGGCCCCAATCCCAGCACGACGCGGTCGGCAGCGGTTATGCCCGGCCATGATGCCGGCTCGGCCGCACTCGCGGGCAGCATCACGGCGGGAGCGACGACGGCGATGCGCGGGTCGGCGACACCAAGACGACGATAGCGCTCGGCCTCCGTCGCCCCAAAAGCGATAACGCCCTCCACTCGCCGCAACAGCCAGCGATCGAGCCGGCCAGGCGGCTGGGCGGCCGGCGCGGCGTCACTGACGAGCAATCGATCCACCGCCCGGCTGCCGCTCCCTACCACCGCCCGCAGCGCCGTCGTGCCCCAGACGTGCAGCACGTCCGGCCGCATCGACCGCACCAGCCGGCGCAAGGCGACAAACGGCAGAATGTCAAACGGCCGCTTCCGGCCCAGCACTTCGACTTCGATCCCCTGCCGGCGCAGCGACTCGGCCCACGGCGAAGTCGTGCCCAGGACCACGACGCGCACACGGAAGGACTCGCGCGGCAGGCCCGCCGCCAGCAGCGTGAGTTGCCGGGCGGCGCCGCCGTAGTGCAAGCTCGGGATGACCAAAAGGACGGTTCGCATAAGGAGCTATTTCACCAAGCCGGACCTTCATGAGCCGTTCTCCAGGCACGATGAACGGAGGAGGCCGTATTGAACAGAATAAACATGGAGGAGAAAAGGGGGAATGTCGAGCTTGAGGATAGCACCTCCTTGACGGGACGGGTAGCATTTGTTCAGATTTGAGTTGGTTAAGAGAGAAAGGCGGAGACTGACGCTTTCGTCACCGCTCTCTCTCCTATCTCCGGGCAATTATTGCAAGCAGGGGAAAGGGTTCACGGTAGGATGACAAAGGACTCGCCGAGTGGAGAGGATCGCATGGCACGCACGGGACCGTCTCAACTCTGGCTTTTCCCTGCTGAAGAAGTATCTTCGGTTCGGGATGCGGCGGCTTCCACCTTTATCGATAATATGGCTTTGCCGGTCCATCGCTGGTTCCGTTACAGCGCCGGCTTCTCCGCGGAGTGGGTGGAATCGGTACTCGCCAGCACGCGGCGGTCAGGCCCCGTCACCGTGCTCGATCCGTTCGCGGGTGCCGGCACAACGCTCCTTGCCGCGGAAAAACAGGGGGTTCCCTCCTACGGAGTGGAAGCTCATCCCTTCGTGAGGCGCATCGCCCGAGCCAAGCTGCTGTACCGCAGCGATCCCGACGCTTACCTCCGACGCGCGGGAGAGGTCAAGCGACTGGCCCCAAGTTTGCCGGCGCGTGTGGCGGACTACCCGGGCCTTATCCGCAAATGTTTCACGGATGATTCGTTGGCTTGCTTGGACCAATTACGCCGCGCCTGGGAGAAGACCGACGATCAATCGGCCGCGTCCCAGTTGGTCTGGTTGACCGTGGTGGCGATTCTTCGTTCGGCCTCCCATGCCGGGACGGCACCGTGGCAGTACGTTTTGCCGCGCAAGACGAAACGGTCGCCCCTACATCCTCTCGCCGCCTTTGAGGCGATGACGGCGATGATGGCCACGGACATGCGTACAGCGGGGCGTGCGGAAGGACCGACGGCAATCCTTGTCGCCTCGGATGCCCGCACCTGTGCGGGCATCCCGGATCAATGGGCCAACTTGGTAGTCACTTCGCCGCCCTACGCCAACAATTACGATTATGCAGATGCTACCCGTCTCGAAATGTGCTTCTGCCGAGAGATCGACGGTTGGGGAGACCTGCATCGGGCCGTGCGCCGGCACTTGATTCGGTCTTGCTCGCAACACGTACCCGAACGCGCGGTGGACTTGCAGCAACTTTTGTCCGCTCCCGAATTGACGCCGATCCGCCCGGAAATCAGTCGTATCTGCGAGCAACTGGCCGCCGTGCGCCAGGAGAAAGGGGGGAAGAAGACCTATCATCTGATGGTGGCCGCCTATTTCTTCGATCTGGCTCGGGTCTGGTGCGCTCTCCGGCGCGTCTGTCAGCGGCCGTCTCGTGTTTGCTTTGTCCTCGGTGATTCCGCGCCTTATGGGGTTTACGTCCCCGTCATGGACTGGTTGGGACGCCTGGCCGTGGCCGCGGGTTTCTCGACCTTTGAATTCGAGAAAACGCGCGACCGGAATGTGAAATGGAAAAACCGCAAGCACCGCGTTCCGCTTTGCGAAGGACGTCTTTGGGTTCAAGGGTGAACCGATGGCGGAATCCGCAGCACACAAGTGGGGGCAAATCATCGGCGAACTCCTGCAACTCTCCTTGCGGGAGGAGTTGCAAAAGGTGGCCGACCGTCATCAACTCTACCTCGACTACCAGAGAGACCGCCCCGCTCGGAAAGGCTCCCGAGTATCTTGGCAAGACCGCTACGGCAACAGCCACGATTTGGATTACGTGTTCGAGAGAGGGGGGACAGACACGGTGATCGGACAGCCCGCCGCGCTCATCGAGGTGGCCTGGAGACGATACACGAAGCACTCGAAAAACAAGGCGCAAGAGATACAGGGTGCCGTCCTGGCCCTGGCCGAGACGTACAGTCATTTTCGTCCGTTCCTCGGCATCGTCTTGGCTGGCGAGTTCACCCGCAATGCCTTGGCCCAACTTCGCTCCCACGCCTTCAGCGTCTTCCACATTTCCTACGCCGAGATCATGAATGCGTTCGCATCGCTTGGGATTGATGCCACCTACGATGAAAGCACTCCCGAGCGTCGATTTCGAGAGAAGATCAAGCAGTACCAGGCGCTTTCGTCGTCTCAGATCGCCAAGCTCAAACAGGCTCTGCTCGTTTCTCCCCACCCCGACCAATCGCCGCTGAAATCGTTCCTGGAAACGCTCGATGCGTCCCTGGCACGCCGCATCGTGGGCATCACCGTCCTGGTCCTCCACGGGGAAGCTCAACAAATCGCCACCGTTACCGAAGCGATCAACTATCTCCAATCTTACGACGACGCTCGGCATAGTACGGGTCCGGCAGCCCGGTATGAGATCGACGTGCGCTACAACAACGGCGATGTGATCCACGGCATCTTTCAGGCCAAGGATGCTGCAATTGGCTTCCTCCGCCGCTCGACCGTGTGATCCGTTGCCGTCTCTCCTTCTCGCTCCGACAATATCCCTGGTGAACTAGATGCTCGGTCGGGTCCGCCCGGGAGAAAGGGCCTCATCATGGACAAGCCGTTCGGCAGTCCGGCGCAGCTCCGCGTCGGCGATCGGGATTACACCATCTTCCGCCTCGACGCCGTGGCCCGCGTCCATCCGCGCGTGACCCGGCTGCCGTTCTCGCTGAAAGTCCTGCTCGAAAACCTTCTCCGCTGTCAGGATGGCCTGACCGTTCGTCCCGAGGACATCACGGCGCTGGCCAGCTGGGAGCCGAAGGCGCAGCCGAGCAAGGAAATCGCCTTCATGCCGGCCCGCGTGCTGTTGCAGGACTTCACCGGCGTGCCGGCCGTCGTCGATCTGGCCGCCATGCGCGACGCCATGAAGCAGATGGGCGGCGACCCCAAGCGCATCAACCCGCTGCTGCCGGCCGAGCTGGTCATCGATCATTCCGTGCAGGTGGACGACTTCGGCAGCTCGTTGGCCTTCCGCACCAATGCCGACATGGAATTCCAGCGCAACCGCGAGCGCTACGCCTTCCTGCGCTGGGGCCAGAAGGCGTTTCGCAATTTCAAGGTCGTGCCGCCGGACACCGGGATCTGCCATCAGGTCAATCTCGAGTACCTGGCCCGCGTTGTCTTCGTCAACGAAGAGACGAAAACGGCCTATCCCGATACGCTGGTCGGCACCGATTCGCACACGACGATGATTAACGGCCTGGGCGTGCTCGGCTGGGGCGTCGGCGGCATCGAGGCGGAAGCCGCCATGCTCGGACAGCCGCTGTCCATGCTCATTCCCGAAGTAGTCGGCTTCAAGCTGACCGGGCAACTCCGCGAGGGAGCGACCGCCACGGACCTCGTGCTGACCGTGACCCAGATGCTGCGAAAGAAGGGCGTGGTTGGCAAGTTCGTCGAGTTTTACGGTTCCGGCCTGGCTGGTCTGCCGCTGGCCGATCGCGCCACCATCGCCAACATGGCGCCGGAGTATGGCGCCACCTGCGGCATCTTCCCCGTGGACGCCGAGACGCTGAAGTATCTGCGCTTCACCGGCCGGCCCGACCCGCTCGTCCAACTCGTCGAGGCGTACACCAAGGAGCAAGGGCTGTTTCACACGCCGGACACGGCGGAGGCGATGTACTCCGATACGCTGGAGCTGGACCTCGGCATGGTCGAGCCGAGCCTCGCTGGACCTGAGCGCCCGCAGGACCGCGTTGCCCTGGGCGAGGTCAAGCAATCCTTTGCGAAGGAGCTACCCGGTCTCTTGAGCAAGGCCAAGGGCAAGACGGGAGCCGCCCCGGCCGCGGGCGCCGGTGCGGCCGTGAAGGTCGCGCTCGGCAAGGACAGCGCCGAGCTGCACCACGGCTCCATCGTCATCGCCGCCATCACCAGCTGCACCAACACCTCGAATCCGTCGGTCATGCTCGCCGCCGGCCTGCTGGCCAAGAAGGCCGTCGAGAAGGGCTTGCAGACCAAACCGTGGGTCAAGACGAGCCTGGCTCCCGGCTCAAAAGTGGTCACGGACTACCTCGCCGAGTCAGGCCTGATGCGTTATTTGGAACAATTGCGATTTCATTTAGTCGGGTATGGTTGTACCACGTGTATCGGGAATTCCGGCCCGCTGCCGCCGGCGATCTCGCACGGCATCGACGAGGGCAACCTGGTCGTCGCCGCCGTGCTGTCGGGCAATCGCAATTTCGAGGGCCGTATCCATCCCGAGGTGCGGGCCAATTACCTCGCCTCGCCGCCGCTGGTCGTCGCCTTCGCCCTGGCCGGCCGCATCGACACCGACCTGCACACCGAACCGCTCGGCCACGATGCCAAGGGACAGCCCGTCTTCCTCAAGGACATCTGGCCCAGCCGCATGGAAGTCGAGGAGGCGATCCGCTCCTCGGTGCATTCGGAGATGTTTCACAAGGAATACGGCGAGGTCTTCCAGGGCGACGAGCACTGGCGCGGCATGCCGACGCCGGAGGGCGATCAATTCGCCTGGGATCCCCATTCCACCTACGTCAAGCATCCGCCGTACTTCGTGGACATGAAGCCGCGACCGGAACCGGTGCGCGACATCCAGGGCGCCCGCGTCCTGGCCGTGCTCGGCGACAGCATCACGACCGACCACATCTCGCCGGCCGGCTCGATCAAGCCGCAAGGACCGGCGGGACAGTACCTCGTCAGTCACGGCATCGCGGTACAGGACTTCAACTCCTTCGGCTCGCGGCGCGGCAATCACGAAGTCATGGTGCGCGGCACCTTCGCCAACGTCCGACTCAAGAACCTGCTGGCACCCGGCACGGAAGGCGGCGTCACCCGCCACCTGCCCGACGGAGCGCAGATGTCGATTTACGATGCCTCGGTGAAGTATCACGAGGAAAAGGTGCCGTTGTTGGTGCTGGCCGGCAAGGAGTACGGTTCCGGCTCGTCGCGCGATTGGGCCGCCAAGGGGACGCTGCTGCTGGGCATCCGCGCCGTCCTCGCCGAGAGTTACGAACGCATCCACCGCTCCAACCTCGTCGGCATGGGCATCCTGCCGTTACAGTTCCGCGACGGCGAAAGCGTCGCCAGCCTCGGCTTGACCGGCGAGGAAGTCTACGACCTGGAAGGTCTGTCCCCGTTGTTGGAGAGCGGCCTGGCCGGTGGACGGGAGATCAACGTCAAGGCCCGCGGCGCCGACGGCAAGGAACACGCCTTCCGGGCCGTGGTCCGCATCGACACACCGCAGGAAGTGCGCTACTACCAACACGGCGGCATCCTGCAGTACGTGCTGCGCCAGCTATTGGCCCCGAAGTGACGGCGACGAACGGATACCGTCAGCGGAGCGGCCTCATGCGGAGCCGCGACGTGATCATCCGCGAATGGGAGCGATAGCGGAGCAATTTCAAGCCGGCCTGTCGGATGCGCGGAGGAAACGCGACGCAGGCAACGATCAACACGAGCACGTAGACCACGAACACATACATCAGCCAATGCGACAGGATCACATTCAACATCGTTATTCTCCTTGAAGTGCTGCTCCCCGAAAGAGGAGACTTGCCACGGTTCCTCTTCATTCGCCCGGCCGGCGTTCATCGGCCGGAGCTTAACGAAAAGTAATAAAAGCAATCATCGTACCGGAAGGGGTGCCGGATCAAGAAAAAACAGCAGCCTTTCGGAGATTATTTCTTAAACGGTTACCTCCATTGCGTTTGCGCAACGTATTCCGGGAGATTTCTTTTCGGTTTACGGTCCCCTTCCTCCGGCCCTTTGGCGTCAGAGGGGGCGTCGGGGTGCGGCCATCCCTTCCCAGGCGGGGGAATACTGCTCATGGGGAGAGTTCCTTTGGGGGCGGATAGCCGGTCGTGTCGAATCTTCTGGATTCACTGAAACAGTCCTCCTCCGCGGCCGGTATACTGTCCTTTGGACCCGCGAGGCAGGAGTTGGACCTCCGTGGAGATGCGCAGCCCCGCCGTCGGCCGGTGGGCTTCGCGGTCCTTCTCGACAAGAAACGGTGATTCCATGATGACGACCCCTTGCATCCGGACGAGTTTGCTGGCGCTGGCATTGCTTTTCGTGGTCCCGTGGGGGGCCGCTCCTCTGCGCGGCGATGACAAGCCGTTGTCGGCGATCGCAATCGGCGCTCGGGCGCCCGAGCACGGTTCGCTCCGCGACCTGCGCGGCAACCGCCGAGCGCTCTCCGGCTTCAAGGACCATCGCGCCCTCGTCCTCGCCTTCCTCGGCACCGACTGCCCCATTTCCAACCTCTACGCCCCCGCCCTGATCGAGATGGAGAAGAAGTACCGGGCCAAGGGGGTCCAGTTCCTCGCCATCTACGCCAACGAGCACGAAGACCTCGATCGGGTCGCCATACACTCCTACGACCGCGACGTGCCGTTCCCCGTGCTGAAGGACTTCGGACAACGCCTGGCGGACACGCTGGGCGTCGAGCGCGTGCCGGCGGTCGCGGTGCTCGATAAGGATTTCATCCTTCGCTATCGCGGCCGGATCGACGATCGCTATGGCGTGGCCGTGCGCCGGCCGAAGGCGACGCGCGACGACTTGCGGCAAGCCATCGAGGAAGTCCTGGCCGGCAAAAAGGTGAGCGTCGCCGAGACCGAACCGGACGGCTGCCTGCTCGATCGCGCCGGCAAGAAGCCGGCCCGCAGCGGCGTCACCTACACCAAAGACGTCGCGCCGATCTTGCAGCAGCGCTGCCAGGCGTGCCACCGGCCGGACCAGTCCGCGCCGTTTTCGCTGTTGACGTATGAAAACGCGGTGAAGCACGCGCGCATGCTCAAGGAAGTGACGACGCAGCGGCGCATGCCGCCGTGGCACGCCGACCCGCGGCACGGGAAGTTCACCAACGACCGCCGCCTGAGCGACAAGGAGATCGAGACCCTGGCCGCCTGGGTCGATGCCGGCACGCCGCGCGGCGACGACAAGGACTTGCCCAAGCCCGTCGATTGGGTTGCGGGCTGGCGGATGGGCAAGCCAGACCTCGTGCTGCAAATGCCGGCCGAGTACGAAGTGCCGGCCGACGGCGTGGTGCCGTACAAGCAGTTCACGATGGACCCCGGCTTCCAGAAGGACGTTCGGGTCGAGAAGGGAGAAGCGCGGCCGGGACCGGGAGCGGCCGGCGTCGTGCATCACGTCGTCGTTTACATCCTCAAGCCGGGCCAGAAGCAGCCCTTCGACAACGAGGGCAACATGAACATCCTCGTCGGCTGGGCGCCCGGCGACCTCGGCCTGGTCTGCCCGCCCGACACCGGCCTGCGCGTGCCCAAAGGCTCGAAGCTGATGTTCGAGATGCACTACACGCCCAACGGCACGGCCGTCAAGGACCGTTCGTCGATCGGCCTTATCTTCCGCAAGACGCCGCCGAAGTACGAAATGCTCATGAATTCCTTCATGAATGAGTCGATCCGCATTCCGCCGCGCGATCCGCACTATCGGGCCGAGGCCGTCATGCGCTTCCCCGCCGACGCCCGCATCCTCAGCCTGGTGCCGCACATGCACTGGCGCGGCAAAGATTACTTTTACGAGCTGATTTATCCGGATGGCCGCAAGCGGACGCTGCTGTCGGTGCCGCGCTGGGACTTCAACTGGCAGAACACCTACCAGTTCGCCGAGCCGATCCAGGTGCCCAAGGGGGCGCGTCTGCACGCCGTCGCCCACTGGGACAACTCGCGCAACAACCCGTACAACCCCGACCCCGACAAGGAAGTACGCTTCGGCCTGCAAACGTGGGAAGAGATGATGGTCGGCTGGTGCGTCTATACCTGGGAGCGGCCGGACACGGCCGCGAAGCTGGCCGCCGCGAAGGTCGATCCGGCCGAGAAAATGTTCGACCGCCTCGACCGCAACGGCGACGACGTGATTACACCCAACGAAATTCCCGAGCAATTCAAGCTGTATCTGAAAGTCCAGGGGATTAAAATCCCGGAGCGCATCACGCGCGAGGAATTCGGCCCGATCTACGAGGAGATGCGCAAGCGTTTCCAGAAACCGAAAGCCAAGGAAGACAAGAAACCGGCGGACCAGACGCCGACGCAAAGGAAGCCATGAGGCGAAATATCCCCCGTTTCCGCCGGCTGACCGCCTCACGCTCGACGGACGAGGAAGCGCTCAAGTAACCTACCTCCCGCGTCGATAAGCTTGGCGGTCTGGATCGATCCGCGGCGCCGACGAGGGGAGGAGAGGATGCGTTTCGGCCGTGCCTCGAAATATGGAGCGGTCGTGGCGGGTATGCTGGCCTGGAGCCTGCTCGCCGTCGCGGCTGCCCCGATGAGCTCGCCCGCCCCCGTCCCGGAACAGTCCGTACAGGCCATCTTTCCCGCCCTTTCCCTGGAACAACTGGCGTGCATGAGCTGGTGTGAACTCGAACAGTTGTACCGCCAGGCCGGTCCCGGCACGATGCCGACCGGCTACCTGCGCGGCCGAGCCATCTACTGTCCCGGCGCCTTCCTCACGCCGACGCGGTTGAAAGTCAGCGAGGCCATGTGGCACGGCAAGCACTTCTGTCCGGCCGACGGCATGCTCATCAATCAGTGGTGCCTCGGACTCCAGGCCGTGCGGGGCGCGTCTGTTACGGCACGAGCTGGCTGGACGGAGGACCGTCCCTTGTCATGGATTATCGCGGCATGTCGCACGTCTGGTCCGACGTGCGCGACGAGCTGCGCGAGGTTGCGCCCGGCGTCTACCTGGGGCTGATGTATCGCTGCAAGGCGGGGCAGCCACGGATGAAGATGTTCTTCGCCCTGGAAATGCCGGCGTGCGCTCCCTGTCCCTAACCGAAGGAAGACCCGAGCGTCCGCGATAGCGGCTTCTATCGCTTGCCGACCGATTTCGTGCTCGGTTCGGCCGGGCGGTGGTCCGGTACAGGGTCGTGCCTGGCCCCCCACTGGAAAAGCAGGACCAGAAGCAGGACGAGAGTGAGCAGCACGGCACTGCTGGCGCCGCTAACCAGGAGCAGGCGTTTGCGTTCCGCCGCCCGTCGCTGTTTGCGCTTGCCGTCGTCGGACTCGACCGTGTCCGGCCTCAGCTCGGCAAAGGTATCGGCGCTGACGGCCGGCGTCGGGACGGCGGGCGCGGCCGGAGGCGCCACGGGCAGGGATGACGGGGTTGCCGAGACCGCGGCGAGTGGAGCGGCGAGTGGAGCGGCGAGGGTGAGGGCCGCCAGGGCGGCGACCAGTTCCGCCGGCGTCTGGAAGCGATCAGCGGGTCGCTTGGCCAGCAGACGATGCACGATCGCCGCCACCGGCGACGGCACGTCGGGACGGAAATCGCGCACGGATTGCGGCCGCTCGCTCTGATGCTTGAGCAGCTTCTCCAGGGCGTTGCCACCAGAGAAGGGCGCTCGGCCGGCCAGCAGAAAATAAAAGGTACAGCCCAGGCTGTAGAGGTCGGCGCGGATGTCGGCCGAGCGCGCGTCCATCGCCTGCTCGGGAGCGACGTAGTCCGGCGTACCGATCATCACCCCGTCGCCCGTCAGCGACGCGCCGGACATTTCGGCCTGCGATTCGGGCGTCAACCGGGCCAGACCCATGTCGAGCACCTTGACCACCCCCTGTCGGGTCAGCAGCAGGTTGTGCGGTTTGATGTCGCGGTGGACCAGGCCTTTGTCGTGGGCGTGCTGCAACCCCAGCGCCGCCTGCCGCACGCAATCGCACGCTCGGGCCACTGGCATTGGGCCGTACTGCTTGACGTAATGGGCCAGGTCGACGCCCTCGACGTACTCCATGGCGAAGAAGTGCGTCCCGTCGTGCTCGTCGGCGTCGAGGGCGAGCACGATGTTGGCGTGGGACAGCTGCGCCGCCGCCTGGATTTCCCGACGAAAGCGGCGCACGGCATCGGGGTGGGACAGCCGTTCCTTGCGGATGACTTTCAAGGCCACGATCCGCGCCAGCTTGCGGTGGCGCGCCTTGAACACTTGCCCCATACCGCCCTCGCCCAGCCGTTCCAGCAGGAGGAACGACCCAAGCACGAGTTGATTGGCTCGGCCCTGGAAGAGCTGATTGACCTGGAAGGGCGTCAACCAATTGCGGCGCACCAGTTCGCCGGCCAGGGGCGCGGGTCGGCGAACGTCCCGGCCGGCTGACGGGCCAGTTCCGCCAGCTGCTCCGGCTCCAGCAAGGGAACCCGACGCAGCGCATCCATAAAGGAGGAGACGGACGCGAAGGACATACCTTCATCCCTGGGGGGAAGATGGTGACGAGTCGTGCTCTCCGCATGGAGCACAATATATCGCCGCGCACGGTCGTATGGCAAGAGGCGAGTGGCGTGAAAAGTCCATCGCCGCTCCGAATCCTCTTTCAACGCGGTGGCGAGCCCAGGCGCAGCAGGTACACGGTGCCATCGACGTGGCCGACGGCCAGGTGCCGGCCGTCGCCGGCGAGTGCGCCGGCGTGGACGGGCAGCGGCACCTTCATCGTCTGCCGCTCCTTGCCGCTGATACTGTCGCGGACGATCGCCAATCCGTCCAGGCCGGCCGACACGAGTTGCTTGCCATCCGGGGTAAAAGCGAGAAAACGGACCTCTTTTTCATGTCCGGGCAGGCTAGCCCGCTCCCGGCCGGTCGCGGCGTCCCACAGCCGCACGCGCCCGTCCTTCCCGCCGGAGGCCAGTACCCTGCCGTCGGGGCTGAAGGCCAGCGCCGCCACGTTCTCCGCCGGCCCGGCGCAGGTGGCGCGCCGCTGGCTGTTCTGCGCGTGCCATACCTGCACGACCCCGTTCGCGCCCGCCACGGCCACGCTCCGACCATCGGGGCTGAACGCCAACGCGGTGATCGGCTGGTCCAACCGCTCCACACGGTCCATGTCGCCGGTTTCCACCCGCCAGAACTTGAGCGCCTCCGTCCGCCCCGCCTGTCGCCAGCATCTTGCCGTCGGGGCTGTAGGCGGCGGCCTGCACGAGATCATCGTGGGCCGGCGCGGAACGCTGTTCCTTGCCGGTGGCGGCGTCCCAGAAGACGAGTTTTTTGCCGCCGTCGTTGGTGACCAACGTGTGCCCATCGGGCCGATAGGCGCCGCACACCGGGCCGGCCTGCACCGGCAGCATCGCCCGCTGCCGCGGCGCGGGGCCTTTGAGATCCCATAGGCGAACCGAAAGGTCCGCGCTCATCGAAGCGAGCGTGAGGTCGTCCGAGGCGAAGGCCAACCCGGTGATCCGCTGAACGTGTCCGGGACCAAAATGACGTTGCTGCGGGGTGGCCGAGGTGATGTCCCACAGGTGGACCGTGCCGTCGTTGCCCGCCGTGGCCAGCGTTCGGCCGTCCGGCGCGAAGGACACGGACCAGACCAGCCCAACATGGTCGGGGACAGAAGCGATCTGTTCGAGTTGTTTCTTTGACACGTCCCATAAGCGCCAGTGGCTACCCCAGAAGCCGCAGGCCAGCCGCTGACCGTCGGGCGAGAAGGCCGCGTCGTTGGTCGCTTCACCAAGCCACGGGCCGGTGACTTCTACCGGATCGGCCACGGTCATGTCCCACAGGCGAAGCGTGAAATCGTGCTGGCCGGATGAGGCGAGGAGCTTGCCGTCCGGGCTGAAGGTAAGCGACACCACCCAGTAGGTGTGGTTCTTGAGGACCGCTCGCTCTTTCGGTCCCTCGCCGGACAGGTCCCAGACACGGATGGTCTTGTCCGTGCTGCCGGTCGCCAGCGTCTTGCCGTCGGGTGAGAAGGCGGGCTTGCAGAGACTGCCCGTGTGTCCCTTGAGCACCGCCCATTCCCCGGATCCTCCGGAGATGTCCCATAAACGGATCGTCGGCGGTTCGGTAGCGCAAGGGATCGCCAGTCGTTTGCCATCCGGCGACAACGCCACCGCCTCGATTCCCGAGGGAAACCCCTTGATGATGCGTGTCTGTCGGGGTTGCTCTCCGCTCACGTCCCAGAGGACGACGCTGGTTCGTCCGCTCGTGGCCAGCATCTTGCCATCGCGGCGGAAATCCAACGCTGATTGAGGTTGCTCCGCTTTCAAGACCGCTTTGACGGTCAGATCGTTGGGATGCAAGAGGCGGATCGTGCCATCGCCGGTGTTGCAAGCCAGCCAGCGGCCATCCGTACTGTACTGGACATACGCCCGGTTCGCCGCGGCCGAGTAATCGACCCAACTGCGATGATCGCCGAGCACGGCCAGCAGCTCTTTCGGCTGGCCGTCCAGCTTCTGCTCCGGTGACAGCGGCATGTCAGTCAAGGCATCCAGCGGCGACGGCAGCCGCATGAGCCATTCCGCCGCCTCGATCGCTGGCCGCGTGCCGGGGTAGGCGCGGCGGAAAGCAACGAGATCCTCGCGCAGCTTGATGCGGTCGGTCGCGGGTGCCTCGGCGCGGACACGCAGCGCCTTCCACTCCTTTTCGGCCGCTTCCGCACTGGACGCCTGCGGGGTGCCGGCCCGCGTGTCATCCGGGACGGGGCGCTCTCTCGATCCTCCCTTGAAGATCAAGACCAGAAGCAGGACCAGGACCAGCAGAACGCCGCCGCCGGCCGCACTGAGGACCAGCAGCCGTTTGCGCTCCGCGGCCTCCCGTTGCTTGCGCGAGCCGTCCTCGGTGCCCCGCATATCGGGGCGCAGGTCCGCGAAGGTGTCGGAGCTGACGGCTGGGGTCGGCGCCGCACCAGCAGCCGGATCAGCCACGATGGCGGCGACGGGGGCGCTGGGGACCAACGCCGCGGCGAGTGCGGCGATCAGTTCCGCCGGCGTCTGGAAGCGATCGGCGGGCCGCTTGGCCAGCAGGCGATGCACGACGGCCGCCACCGGAGGCGGAACGTCCGGGCGGTAATCCCGCACCGGCCTCGGCTGCTCGTTCTGATGCCGGAACAGCTTCTCCATCAAGGAGCCGCCGGGGAAAGGCACCCGGCCGGTCAAGAGAAAATAGAAGGTACAGCCCAGGCTGTAGAGGTCGGCGCGGATGTCGGCCGAACGCGCGTCCATCGCCTGCTCCGGCGCGACGTAGTCCGGCGTCCCCATCATCGTGCCTTCCGCCGTCAGCGCCGTACACGACGCTTCGTCCGGCGATTCCGAGCGCAGCCGGGCCAGGCCCATGTCGAGCACCTTGACCGTGCCGGTCTGCGGCATCAGCAAGAGATTATGCGGCTTGATGTCGCGGTGGACCAGGCCGCGCTCGAAGGCGTGCTGCAAGCCCAGCGCCGTCTGCCGCACGTACTCCCATGCCTGCGCCACCGGCAGCGGGCCAACCTGCTTGACGTGCTTGGCCAGGTCCGTACCCTGGACGTACTCCATGGCGAAGAAGTGCGTCCCCTCGTGTTCGTCGGCGTCGAGGGCGAGTACGATGTTGGGATGAGACAGCTGCGCCGCCGCCTGGATCTCGCGGCGGAAGCGGCGCACGGCGTCGGGGTGGGACAACCGTTCCTTACGGATGACCTTCAAGGCCACGAGTCGCCCTAGCTTGCGGTGGCGCGCCTTGAACACTTGTCCCATGCCGCCTTCGCCCAATCGTTCCAGCAGGAGGAACGGCCCGAGTACGAGCTGCGCGGCGCGGCCCTGGAAGAGCTGATTCACCTGGTAAGGCGTCAGCCAGCCGCGGCGCACCAGTTCGCCGGCCAGGGTGCGCGGATCGCGGAACGTCCCGGCCGGCTGACGCGTCAACTCCGCCAGCTGCTCCGGCTCCAGCAGCGCGACCTGCGCAACACGTCCAGAAAGGAGGAAACCGACGCGAAGGCCATACCTTCATCCCCGGGCGAGGATGGCGACAATTCGTGCAACCCGCATTGGGCAAACTATATCGTGGCGCACCGTCGTATGCCAAGAGGCGAGGGCCGCGGGACGCCGACCGCCGCTCCGAACTTGCGTGGCGAAGCGTCCACTTTTATCATGCATCAGAGTTCGGGTGGCGGGTGGAGGGTGGCGGGTGGAGGGAGAAGATGTTCTTCTCCCTCCACCCGCCGCCCTCCACCCGCCACCCGAGGGGAAAGGCTGGCCCGTGATCCACTATCGAACGTTCCGCAACGGCGATCCTCCGGGGCTGGTCGAAGTCTGGAACGCGGCCTTTGCCGGCCGCGGGGCCGTCCGCTTGCAAAGCCCTTCCTGGCTCGAATATTTTCTGTTCTCCAAACCCTATTTCGATCCGGAGGGTCTGCTGGTCGCTTGCGTCGAGAACCGGGTCGTCGGCTTCGCCCTGGCCGGCTTCGGACCCAACGACACCGAAAGCGCGCTCGATCCGCACAGCGGCGTCCTCTGTCTGCTCGCCGTCCTGCCTACGCACCGCGGTCAGGGTATCGGTTCCGAATTGCTGCGTCGCGCTGAGACGTATTTGCGCAGCCGGGGGAGCCAAGAGTTGTTCGCCGGACCCACGTACCCGCTCAACCCGTACACGTTCGGCCTGTACGGCGGCAGTGTCTCGCCCGGCTTTCTCGACAGCGACCCGCAAGCTCGCCCCTTCCTCGAACATCGGGGCTACGCGCTCGCCAATACCAGCCTGGTCTTGCAGCGCTCCTTGCAGCAGGCGCTCAGCGTCTCGGACGGACGTTTCGCCGCGCACCGCTTGCGCTACGAGGTCCACGCCGGTCCCTTCCTCGGGACGACGTGGTGGCAGGAGTGCGTTCTTGGCCCCGTCGAACTGCACGAGTATCGCTTGCAGGACAAGTTGACCGGCCGCACCGCCGCCCGGGCGCTGATGTGGGAGATGGAAGTGTATACGCAGCGCTGGAACGAACACGCCATCGGCATCAGCGACATCGTCGTGCCCGCCGAACTGCGCCGCCAAGGGCTGGCCAAGTTCCTGCTCGCCCAGATCCTGCGCTATCTGCACGATCAATTCTTCAGTGTTGTCGAAATCCAGGCACCGGCCGACAACACCGCCGCCGTCAACCTCTTACGCGGCCTCGGCTTCGAGTCGGTTGACGCCGGACATCTCTACCGGAAAGTTTAGCTACGCCTCAGAGCGCGTCGCGGCTAAACGGTGCTCAGCTCCGCTACCAACTGTTCATAACGATCTCCTCTCCCTTCCACCACGGCGCGACGGGAGCTTTCCCCCGTCACGGACAGCGTTACGCGCAGGTGTTCGGAGGGGAGACAACCCGGCACACGATCCGCCCATTCGACCAGGCAAACGCCGTCCGCCTCGAAGTATTCATGCACGCCCAGGTCGGCGAACTCCCCTTCCGTCTGGAGGCGGTAGGCGTCGAAGTGATAGATCGGCAGTTGGGCCTGGTATTCCTGCACGAGAACGAAGGTCGGACTGGTGACGACTCGACTGTCGGCGATGCCCAGTCCCTCGGCGATGGCCCGCGCCAGATGCGTCTTGCCGGCCCCCAGCACGCCAACCAGGGCGAGGACCGAACCGGGCCACAGCCGTTGTCCAAGCCGACGCCCGAACGTCTGCGTCGCCGCCAGGTCGGGCAGGTCCACGATCAACGCTTTCATGAGATGGAGGTTTTCGTTTCGCCGCGACGCGCAGCGGAGCGCGGGACTGTCCTGCGCTCCGCTGCGCGTCGCGGCGAAACGAAAACCTAAACCCTAAACGGCCTTGAGCACAAGACAGGTATTGCTGCCGCCGAAGCCGAAGGAATT
Organism: uncultured Planctomycetota bacterium; assembly: GCA_963849325.1. Lineage (GTDB taxonomy): Bacteria > Planctomycetota > Planctomycetia > Gemmatales > Gemmataceae > JAJPHU01. The sequence continues at coordinate 193,208 of CAWKHF010000004.1, forward strand.
GGACACGGCCACACGGACCTTCGCCGGACGCGCCTCGTTGGCGACGTGGCACAGCCGGCATTCGGGATCGGGTTCGTGCAGATTGATCGTCGGCGGCAGCGTCTTTCGTTCCATCGCCACCAGGCAGGCCAGGGCTTCGACGGCGGCGGCGGCAGTCAGCAGATGGCCGGTCATGCTTTTGGTCGAACTGATGGGCACGCCCTGGATGGCGTCGCCGAAAACCGCAGTGAGGACGCGCGCCTCGGCGATGTCGCCGACGGGCGTGCTGGTGGCGTGGGCGTTGATGTACTCAACGTCGTCAGGACTGCAGCCGGCGTCGTCGAGGGCTTCGCGGACGGCGGCCGTCGCCGGCTCGGGATCGGGACTGGGGATGACCATGTTGAAGGCGTCGCTGCGGGCGCCGTAACCGGCTACCTCGGCGTAGACGCGGGCGCCGCGGCGACGAGCCGTGGCCGACGGTTCGAGCACGAAGACGGCGCCGCCGTCACCCATGACGAAGCCGTCGCGTTGACGGTCGAACGGCCGGGAGGCGGCCTGCGGTTCGCCGTTGCGGCGCGACAGGGCACGCAGGTTGCCGAAGCCGGCCAGGGCCATCGGCGTCACCGCCATGTCACAGGCGCCGGCCAGGCACACGTCCACCCAGCCCAGCTCGAGCCAGTGGCGAGCCTGGGCCAGAGCGACGTTTCCACTGGCGCAGGCCGCCGACACGCTCAGCGTCGGCCCGGTCAGGCCCAGCACGCGCCGCGTCCGGGCGAGCATCGCTTCGCCGTCCTGCTGCGGCTCCCAGACGCGCCGGCCGCCGGCCAGGGCGTCGGTCTCCCAGACTTCCAGCAACTCCGCGCCCACGCCCAGCGCCAGGCCGATGCGGACCTCGTCTCGCCGTTCCCACCAGCCGGAATCGCGCAGGGCGCCGACGCAACACCAGCGCATCAACTGTTCCAGGCGGTGCAGATGAGCGAACTCCTCGGGATCGACGCCATCGGGACAAGGAACGTCCCGCAGCTGGCCGGCGATTTGGCTGGGGTGTTCGGACACGTCGAAGCCCTGGACGCGGCCGATGCCGGAGCGCCCGGCCAGGAGCTGATCGGCGAAATCGGCGTAGGTATGGCCCAGCGGCGTGGCCGTGCCCACCCCCGTAATCCAGACCGCGCTGGCGTGGCTCACCATGTTTTCTCCGCTCGGCCAACCATGCCTTCTCATCTCGAATCCGTACCTAGGGCCGCTTGCGGCTTAGAGGCTCTAACAAAATGTGGCAACACGTTTTCAACGTGTTGGATTGTACGGCACGTTACAAACGTGCCGCCACATTCGGTTAGTGCCTCTTAGCGGGGCAGCGGCCAACGCTAAGCCGCAAGCGGCTGGGGGATCCCGTCCGGGACAACTCAATCCGGCTGACGGAATCGAGCAGTTGAATGACGCGCGTCTCTCCCCGGCCCTCGCCGCGAAGCAGTTCCAGCAGCGCTTCCAGGCGCAGGAGGTCGAAGCCCGATCCCGCGTTCTCGGCTGGGCCCGCAGCGCCGGGAGTCTCCCGAGTTGGCGCGCCGCACACGACACGCAAACGAATGCCGGCGTTCCGCCGGCCGATCGGCGTGAGGGCCAGGGCCAAACCGAGACATTGAGTCCCCGCCGCGGGCCGGCCGGTCGCCTCGGGAGGCCGTTCCGGGTCCAGGCAGGTCAACACCACCCACACACCCGGCAACTTCTGTCCTTCGAGCATGGCGGCGGCTGCCAGCAGAACCTCGGCGGCGCCGCCCGGCCCACCGCCGACGCCGAAATTCGGGCCGTGGACCTTGAGGGCCTGGCTGACCGTGCCGGAAAGCGAGTGCAGCGAACGGTGAGGGATCAAATGAGGCGAAACGCCCCAGGCGCCTTCCGCCTGGAAGCGCTGAAGCGCCGCGGCCATCGCCGGCCGACCCAGGAAGCGCGGAGCGGCGACCACGCCCCAGTCGCGGAAGTCGGTCGCGTGCAAGCCCCAGCGATCGATGGCCTGGTAGACCGCCGCCAGACCGGCGACGGTTTGCTCGTCGGCGTGTTTGAGGAAGGACGCCGGCAGAGGTTCGCCGTGGATCGGACCCGGTTGACGGCGCAACTCGGTCAGGGACTCCAGCGCCACATGCACCGTCGCGTCCGCCGTCACGTCGCAGCAAACCGCGCCCTCGAGCGAGGAGGACTGTTCATGAACTGGCTTCAAACGGCACGAATCCTTTCGCTTCCCACTCCATCCTTGGAGTCCTCCGCCGGAACGCCGGGGCGGGGCGAACCACGTCGGGCAAGGCCTCCACTCCTTTACGGAGCAAGGACCACGGACGCCCCCGGAGAGGCAAAGTGCAGATGGTGGTACTCCAATTCGCCCAACCTGTCAACGCGAGATCGTGAGAACACCGGCCGTTCCCTGGAGTTATTATCGGCCGCGATCGCGCGCTACCTTTGCCGGCGACCGCTTCTTTTTTGCAATTCGCCGTCGCTCTCGGTAAGCTGGAGAAAGTTGTTTACGGAGGCTCGCATGGCGAAAGTCACCCGTCCGAGCCGCGACCGTCCGGGAGCGGGAGAGCACCGCTCCCGGACGGTCGCGGCTCGGTAACACCGCTCCCGGACAGTCGCGGCTCGGTCCTTCCGATTCCATCCCCCATTTGACAGGATTCTCCCCGATGTCCCGTATCCCCCGATCTCCCTTGGCGATCCTGGTCCTCACCCTGCTTATCGGCCGGACGAACGCCCAGGAACCGATCCGCCTCGCCCGCACCCCGGACATCTCTCCCGACGGCAAGCTCGTCGCCTTCAGCTACCTCGGCGACATCTGGGTCGTCGAGACCATCGGCGGCACGGCCCGGGCCGGTCACCTCGCACCCCGCTCACGACATCTCCCCCGTCTTCAGCCCCGACGGCCACATGCTCGCCTTCAGCTCCAACCGCCACGGCAGCTACGACGTCTTCGTCGTGCCGGTCCAGGGCGGCCGGCCGCGCCGGCTGACCTTCGACTCGGCGACCGACATGGTCTGCGGCTGGACGCCCGACGGCAAGAACATCCTGTTCGCCTCGACGCGCAGCACGACCTTCCCGCCCAGCTACGAGCTGTACACCGTGCCGGTCGAGGGCGGCATGACCCGGCGCATCACCGCCGCCGAGGGCAAGGAAGGCGTCTTCTCGCCCGACGGCGACCGGCTCGCCTACGTCCGCGGCCCCGGCACCTGGTATCGCAAGGGCTATCGCGGCTCGTCCAACGACGACATCTGGATCTGCAACGCCGACGGCGGCCACAACCGCGCAGCTGACCGCCTTCAACGGCCAGGACAACTCGCCCATGTGGGGCGCCGACGGCAAGACCTTCTACTACGTCAGCGAGATCCACGGCACCCCGGCCAACATCGTCCGCCTGACGCTGGACAGCGCCTCGGCGTCCCCCGGCGGCGGCAAGCCGGTCGTCAAGCCCGCAGCCGATCACCTTCCACAAGGACGACGGCGTCCGCCGGGCCCGCATCTGCGCCAACGGCGAGTGGATCGTCTACGAGTGCGGCGCCGACCTGTGGGTCGTCTCCACCCGCGAGGGCGACGCCGCGCAAGCTGGCCATCGAGGTCAACGCCGACGACAAGGCCAACCCGGAGCAGCTCCAGGTCTTCACCAGCGGCGCCACCGAGTTCGCCCTGTCCGCCGACGAGAAGTACATCGCCTTCGCCGTCCACGGCGAGCTGTTCCGCATGAGCGTCGGCCCGAACGCCAAGGCAGTGCAGCTGACCGACGGCCCGTCCAACGACCACGGCGCCGCCTGGGCGCCGGACGGCTCCAAGATCATCTTCGTCTCCGACCGCAACGGCCACGAGGACCTGTACCTGCTCGAGGCCGACGATCCGGAGCACCCCAAGCTGACCGAGGCCCACCAGTTCAAGGTCACGCAGCTGACCAACACGCCGGAGGCGGAGATCGGCGTCAGCTTCTCGCCCGAACGGCAAGCGCGTCGCCTTCCTCCGCGCCGGCAAGCTGTGGACCATGAACCCCGACGGCAGCGATGCCAAGGTGGTCGTCGCCGACGTTCAGGTCTTCGACTACGAATGGTCGCCGGACGGCAAGTGGATCGTCTACGCCCGCCGCGACGGCTCCTTCGCCAGCGAGCTGTACATCGTCCCCTCCAGCGGCGCCGACGGCCGACAACCCGGCCCGCAACGTCACCCGCTACGCCACCTACAACGGCGACGTGACCTGGAGCCACGACGGCAAGAAGATCGCCTTCCTGAGCGAGCGGCGCGGGCCGGCGAACCTGTACGTGCTGTCGCTGCAGAAGCCGCCCGCTCCCGGTTACACGGAGCGGCGCTTCCTGGGCGGCACGAGCGTGTCGATCGACTGGGACGACATCCACTGCGCGCCCAGCCGGCCGCGCCCGTGGCGGCGCTGACCGCGGCCATCTCGCCCGACGGCACCAAGGTCGCCTTCCGCGACGCCAAGGAGCACGACCTGTGGGTGGCCAGCACCAACGGCGGACACCTCACGCGCCTGACCACCGGCCACGTCGGGCCGCCGCAGATCACCTGGTCGAAGCCGCGCAGCGCCCTCGGCTCCGCGACCGGCGGCGACCTCCTCTATTTCCTGGACGAGTCCGGTTCCATCCACCTGGCCCGTGCCTCGGGCAGTGCCGGTCCCTCCGCTGCCCTTCCGCATCAAGATGAGCATCCGCAACGAGGAGTTTACACCGAGATGTTCGACCAGAGCTGGCGCTACCTCGGCCGAGAACTTCTACGACGCCACGTTCCACGGCCACGACTGGAACGCCGTCCGGGCCAAGTATCGCCCGCTGGTCAAGCACGTCGGCCATGAAGGAAGACCTGTATTCGCTGCTCTACCTGATGATGGGCGAGCTGAACGCCTCGCACCTGGGCATCACCGGCTACAGCACCGCTCCGGACGAGGAGACGGCCGACCTGGGCCTGCTCTTCGACGAAGCCTACCGCGGCCGGGGTCTGAAGATCGCCGAGGTCCTCAAGCGCGGCCCGGCCGACCGGCGCGGCCTGAGCCTCAAGCCCGGCGAATTCGTCCTCGCCATCGACGGCGCCGAGGTGACGGAGACGACCGACCTGAGCCAGCTGCTCAACGGCAAGGTCGGCGAGACGGTCGCGCTGCAGGTGTCGGCCAACCGGCGGCCGGTCCCAAGGAGCGCCGCCGTCGTCGAGATCCCGGCCGTCAGCCGGCAACCAGGTCGGCCCACTGATGTACGACCGCTGGGTCGAGCGCAACGCCCGCCGCGTCGCCGAGATCAGCAAGGGCAAGCTCGGCTACATCCACATCCCCAGCATGGACGAGGCGGGCCTGGACCGCTTCGTCCGCTCGCTGTACTCGGACAACTTCGACAAGGAAGCGATCGTCCTGGACGTCCGTTACAACGGCGGCGGCTTCACGCACGATCAGGTCCTCAACTACCTCGGCAGCCGCGAGCACACCGTCTTCCAGCAGCGCGACGGCGGCCAGGGACTGGTGCTGCGTTCGTACGACCGCAAGTGGAACAAGCCGCTGGTCCTGCTCATCAACAACCGCTCCTACAGCGACGCCGAGATCTTCCCCAACGCCTTCCGCACGCTGGGCCTGGGCAAGCTGGTCGGCCAGCCGACCGGCGGCTTCGTCATCGGCACCGGCTCAGTGCGGCTGATCGACGGCTCGATCTTCCGCATTCCCGCGCATCGGCGTCTACACGACCAAGGGCGTGAACATGGAGAAGGAAGGCGTCAAGCCCGACGTCCTGGTCGACGACCACCCCGACCAGCTCGCCAAGGGCATCGACGCCCAGCTCGACAAGGCCGTCGAGGTGCTGCAAGGCGAAGTCATCGTCTGGAAGAAGAAGAACGAGGCGAGCGTGGTCAGCAAACCCGGCGACAGTGGCCCGGTAACGCCGGTAGTTCCTCCCCCTAAGTAGGGAACGGATTTTGATCCGAGCCTGAAGCGTAAGCGAAGAAATGTCTCTTCGCTTACGCTTCAGCTCGGAGGAGTTGAGGAGTTGAGATTCCCGACTTTCCCTTTGCCCTTTGGGGTCGGCAGCCATAAACTTGTCATGCATCCTTTTGCCGCGCTCCGCCCGTTCGTCGGTGGAGGATGTAACGGAAATAGCTGAGGCAGGGACAGGAAAAAGGCCATAGCCGGACAGGTCCGTCCAGGATCCTCTCGCGCCGTCGGCTTGCCGATGGCGCGAGGGATACTCGGCTTGGCAGGGACGCGCCCGTGTGTCCGTCACCCTGATCAGCCAGGTGTCCAGCCACGAGGTACGCACATGAGCAACTCTCTGCTCGTCGAATACTTCAGTCAGGTCCCGGAAGGCCGCTCTGACGCCAAGCCACGGATGACGCGCAAGGAGGCCATCGAGGTCTTCAAGCATCGGGTCGCCGAGCGCTACAACGAAGGCACGCTGATACGCATTCTGGAGCACGGCGATAGCGCCGCCCGCCGCGCCGCCCTCCTTGCCTTGGGATTACTGGGCACGCCGGACGTTTGTTCGGCCGTTGCGGCCCGCCTGCGCGATGAGGACCGCGACGTCGCCCAGATGGCGGCCGATACCCTGTGGACGCTGTGGTTTCGCGGCGACAGCCCCGCCAACAACGAGGAGCTGCAGCGACTGGCCCGCGTCCGCGATCGCCACAAGGCGCTGGCCGGACTCGATGCGCTCATTCTGCGGGCGCCCGAGTTCGCCGAGGCATACAATCAGCGCGCCATCGTCTACTTTCCGGCTCAAGCAGTTCGAGCGCTCCGTCGCCGACTGCGAGAAAGTGCTGGCGTTGAACCCGCATCACTTCGGCGCCCAGGCCGGTCTGGGTCAGTGTTACTTGCAGATGCGCAAGCACCGAGCGGCGCTCAAGGCGTTCCGCAACGCCCTGCGCATCAACCCCCAGATGGACGGCGTCGCCGAGACCATCCGCGCCCTGGAGAACGCCCTCGGCGAAGAAGGACGCCGCGACGACAAGAAGTGAGACCACCCCGGCGAGCGGGGGGCGTAAGCCCCCTGTTGCGCGCAACAGGGGCTTACGCCCCCCGCTCGCCGGGCCGCGAAACCTTTTCACGCCACCACCGGGCCTGCCTCGATGACCAGGCTTCCCGGATGGCAGCGCACGGCCGTCAGGTGGATCCGCAGACGTAGCTTCTGGACCGCCGTGTGTTTGGCCAGATCGACGTGAATGGATTCGTCCTCGATGCGGATGCCCGGTTCCTGGGCCGTCATGTCTCGAAGGGTCTTCAGCAGGACGCCGCGCAACATCCCGGCGGGGAGACCGGACACCTTGATCGACGCCAGACGCGCCTCCACCGCGCTGCCGGCGCCCTTCACCTCCCACAAGGTCTCGAAAGCCATCTTCATGAACAGGGCCGAGTATTCGCCGAGGATGACGATCCCTTCGGGCGTCAGCCGGACGCGAAGATCCTCAACCGAGCTGCCGCTGGGCGTGAACTCTGTCAACAGGTCGTTGATTTCCGCGTCGGTGATCGATAATTTCAGTGAGTGAATTTCCATCCCCGCCTCATCCCTCCCCATCGGACACGGCCGCGAACGTCACTTCCGCTTCGCTGGTGTACCAGACGGTAGCTCCGTTCACCAGATCGACTTTGACGATCGGGCCACGAAAGGCGCCGTCCGGATCGCGCCCTTTTCCACGTCCAGTTCGGGCACAACGATCTCAAACGGTTGTCCCTCGGTTGTCGCCCGGATTAATTGATAGGCGGCCACCGAGCGATCCAGGACGACGTATAGTTCCAGCGGTCCCTCGGCTGTGCCGACGACCTCGCCGCACACGCGCAGCTCTCCGCGGTCTCCAGTCAAGATAGCGGAGCGGCGCAGGCCGCGCAAGAATGCGGCGCAGCGCACCTCCAGGGCCACCTCGCCCCACAAGCCGCCCTGCTCCGCCGTCCCTTCCACGTCCACGACCAGCTCGTTGCGTGCGTGCAGCAACGGCGTCACCTCGAACTCGAACGGCCGGGCCGGCTCCTCGTGGTGTCCGAGCAAGTGGTCATTCAACCGAACCTCCGCCTGTCCGGCGACGCCCTCGAACGTCAGCCACACGCGCTCATGAGCGTCGATGCGTCCGGGATAGCCAAAGCGACGACGGAAGCGAACGCGGCCGGCGAAGCCGGGCAGTCCGGCCTCGCCCCAGCGACAGGGCATCGTCATCCGGCACGGCGAAGGCAGCGACTCGCTCTCGTTCCGGTCGCGTCGGGCCAGAGGCTCACACTCCCACGGTCCACGCAAACGAATGCGGTGCGGGTACATGACGCTTTCTCAGGTCCGCGCTTGCAGTTTCAACCAGATGGGGCGATCTGGTTGCAGGGTCAATTGCGGGCGCGGCAGGACGGGCGGGCCGGGCGGGCGGGTGAAACGGAAGCGCTGGGCGATGGTGGCCAGCACCAGGGACAGCTCCATCAGGGCGAAATTGTTGCCGATGCACAACCGCTGTCCGCCGCCGAAGGGGAAGTAGGCGTAGCGCGGCAGGCGGCGGGCCAGGCCATCCGCCCACCGAGATGGATAAAAACGCTCCGGTTCCTCGAAAAAGCGCGGGTCACGATGGACCACCCACTGGCTCATGAGGACCGTGGCGCCTGCCGGGATCGTGAAACCGTCGATCGTGCAGGGCTGGATGGCCTGCCGGCCGATGGCGTAGGCGGGCGGATACAGGCGCATCACCTCCTGCACTACTCTGTCGGTATAAGGCAGATGCGGCAGGTCGGCGGCCGTCGGCGCGCGGCCGCCCATCACTTGCCGCAGCTCCGCCTCCAAGGACTCGACCACTTCCGGATGCTGCGCCAGCAGATACCAACACCAGGACAGGGCCAGCGCCGTCGTCTCGTGCCCGGCCAAAAACAAGGTCATGGCCTCGTCGCGCAGCTGCTGGTCGCTCATGCCGGTGCCGTCGCTCTCGTGGCGGGCGTGCAGCAGGATCGACAGCAGGTCGTTCTGTTCGCCCTCGGCGCGGCGCTGGTTAATCAGCCCGTACAGGATCGCGTTGAGACGGCCGACGGCGCGGCGGATGCGCAGGTTGCCGGGCGTCGGCACGCGCTCCGGGATGCGGAGGACTCGGAAGAAACGCTGGCTGAAGGTGCCCATCGCGTCATGCAGGGCGCGGCCCACCTCCTCGGATTGGCCGGTCACGTCGGCGCCGAACAGCGTCTTGGCGGCGATGGCCAGCGTCAGCCGGCGCATCTCGGTGTGCAGGTCGCGCACCTCACCGTCGCGCCACGCGGCGATTTGCTTCTGCGCGAACGCCACCATGTCCGGAGCGTAGGAGGTAATGCGCTCGCGCTGGAACACCGGCTGAATCAAGCGCCGCTGCTTCAGCCAGAAATCGCCTTCGCTCGTCAACAGGCCGTTGCCCAACAGCAGCCGATTCATGCGCAGGGCGTAGTGTTTCGTGAAGTTTCGGCTGTGCAGGATCTGCTCGATGAGGTCGGGATGGTTGACGAAAAAGATCCGCTTCAGTCCAAAGCGCAGGGTGACGCAATCGCCCCAGTCGCGGGCGCTGCGCAGGTAGAAGCCGAGCAGATCGCGGCGCATCTCGGGCAGATGGCCGCTGAGGAAATGCCCCTTGGGGCCGGGCGGAATGGGCACTTTTCCCATGTCAGGAGCACCTTCCGGAAGGGTGAATCGTTCTCATGCGGATCACGATTCACGATCCTTGTCCATGTCGTGAAGCAAGTGCGAGTAATCCGCATAGGGTGTCTCGTCGGGCGGACCCTGGGCGTGGAGATAGGTGCTGTCCGCCAAAGCGCCGCGCAGGGCGACGAGGGAGCTGGAAACGGTCCCCCGGTCGCCGGCGCGGAAGCACATCGGCGGATCTTCCGGTTCGTGCTGCGCACACAACTGCCGCAGCGCTCGCACGCACTCTTCGCCGTGGAGTAGCGTTGTCGGTTGAGCCAGTCCAGCGCGTGCTGGAGCCGGGCATCACTGGCATCATTGATGTCGCGGTTGGTCAACACGTGCAGTCCCGGCGGCAGCGGACGGACGCGCAGCCAATCGCCGGAGTGGATCACGACGGCCCGTCCGGCGTCGGCACAAAGGAAGTTGCAGCCCGCATAATCGTTCGATTCCAGGGCGCGGATGGCATGATCCATCGCCGCCTCGGCCGAGCGACACATCAGCAGCTCGCGGGCCAGCAGACCTCGGCTGCGCGGTCGGGACGGCGGTTCCGACTTGGGCCGGTTGGTGACGGCCACGAGCACACGATTCGCGTTGACGCCGAACCACGTTCCGCCGGCCAGCGGATCGAGGCCGGCCACGGCACGGATGGATCCATCCAGCAGGCGAGGCGGTTCGCCGCCGCGACGGTAGTATTCTTCTCGATTGGCCCCGGCGACCACGGCCGCATCCTCGACCACGCGGAAGAACAAGGCCAGCAGACACATCCCCGCCTCCTCCCGTTGCGGCACAGCTGCGAAAAAAAGGGTCCCTCCCGCTCTCCGCCTCTCGTTTAGCCGCGACGCGCAGCGGAGCGCGCGTTCCGCTGCGCGTCGCGGCTAAACGGGTCGGAAAGGGAGGATCCCTTGTTTCCATTCTACGCAACGGGCATCTATTGCGCCTCTTTCTCACGCACTCTTGCGCACGGGTTCCGGTGTGCGGGGGGCCTGGCGGAGATGTCCCAGCGAGATCGTCCGCGGCGCCTGGTCGAGCAGGGCGTCGATGGCCTGCAAGCGCGGCAGCAAACCCCGGCCGTTGGCGATCTGAATGGCCAGCCCCGGCCGCGCGTTCGCCTCCAGGAGCATCGGCCCGGCGTTTTCGTCCACGACGATATCGACGCCGATGTATCCCAGGCCGACTGCCCGAGCCACGCGGCGCGACATATCCAATACGTCGGCCCAGTACGGCACCCTCATGCCGACGACGGGCCGTCCCGTGTCGGGATGATGCTCGATGAAGCGATTGCGCTGAACGGCATGATGCGTGACGCCGGTTTCCAGATCGACGCCGGTGCCGATGCCGCCCTGATGCAGGTTGGCCCGGCCGTTGGACGCCCGGGTCGGCAGACGAAGCATGGCCATCGCCGGTTCGTTGCGATAGAGGATCACGCGCATGTCGGGGATGCCCTTGTACGTGACGGTCTCGAACGCCCGGTGCAAGCGGATACGCTGCTGCACGATGGCTGTATCGGGCTGGCCGCCCAGGGAATACATGCCCGAGAGGATGTCGGACAGGTGCTGGCGCAGAGCGTCGAGCCGCAGCTTTTCGCCGTTGTGACGCAGATACGCGCCTCCCTCGCGGCCGACCACGACGAGCACGCCGCGGCCGGCGGAGCCGCGGTTGGGCTTGATGACGAAGTCGTCGCGCTCGCCGAGCAACTCGGGCAGGCGGCGCAGCATCGAATACGACGAGACCTCGGCATAGACCTCGGGCGTGGGCACGTCGATGCGACGGCACAGTTTCGCCAGGCGCAGCTTGTCATCGACGAGGGGGAACAAGGAGCGCGGGTTGTGATCGAGGATACAGGCCGCGTTCCGGCGATTCATGCCCAGGATCCCCAACTCGCGCAACCGCCGAGCCGCCTTGAACAACCACAACATGCCCTACCTCCAAAATAATTCACCACGGAAAACACGGAAGACACGGAAAAAATGACAAAAAGAAAGAGGGAAGGGAGTGGTCGCGTCTCCGATTGCTTATTCTCTTCTTCTTTTGTCTTTTTTCCGTGTCTTCCGTGTTTTCCGTGGTGAATGAATTTATAGTTCACTATCGATGGCCCAGTGGTGGTCTTCATGGGCCGGCGGTTTCAGGAAATCGCGGAAGCGGAACAGTTCCATGAGGCGGTATCCGGTGTAACGGCCGATGAGCAGCTGCGCCGCCATGATAAGCCCGAGCGTCTCGGGGAAGCGAAACATGTGCTGCACCAACTCGCCGCTGCTCAGGACCAGGGCGATGACCGTGGCGATGAGCATGGTCTGGAACAGCGTGCGGAACGAAGCGCTGGTGCTGTCCTCCGTCTCCAGCGTCCAGAAGCGTTCGACCATGCCGCACAGAATAATCATGGGGAACAGCGAGATATAGCGCGTTGTGGGAGCGCCATAGACGTTGGCGGCCACCACGGCGGAGATGAGCACGATCATGATGAGCGTCAGCATCGTGGCGACGCGCGGCACTTGCAGCAGGTGATAGTAGTCCAGGACGCGGCGCATGAGCCAGCCGATGAGCAAGATCGTCACGAACACGAGAATGCCCGGCAGGCTGTGCAGGTCGTGGAATGCCAGCCCGATTAACGCCGGCGCGAAGGTGCCGAAGCTGCTCAGACCGATGACGTTGCGGAAGACACAGATGATGAGCGCCGCGATGGGCAAGAGCAGTAGGATCTCGACGAGGCGGCGCTCGGCCGGCGGCAGGGTGAACAGAGAGAGGTTCAGGAACAGGCGCTTAAGCGGCGAGACGCCCGCTGCGTTGGCGTCGGGCGCCGGCAGGCGTTCGACGAGGACGGCGAAATCGAGGTCCTTGACGTGCCGCCCGCGTACCAGCGGTTTTTCGCCGAAGCCGAAGACGAGAAAGGTTGAAGGAACGCGGCCGAAGTGCTGATAGAAGGGGCACATCGGCAGCCAGTGGCCATAGGTGGGCAGCCACGCCTCGACCCAGTAATGGGGCGGCTGTTCCGCCCCTTTGGACAGGGCCAGGCCGGTGACTATGCGGGCGGCGATGCCGCGATTGCGCAGCAGCGCCAGCAGCAATCGACTCTTCGCCAAGCGATCGCCGTGCTTGTTTTTCAGACACTCGACCGCGCCGGCCGAGTCGCCGTCCACCGGGTCGTTCATGATGTCCTGGGCGACGAAGCGATACAGCGCCTCGGCAATGTCGTGCTGGTTGCGCGGACTGTCCAGGTCGGCGCACAGGTCCCGGGCAACCACCGAGATGGACTCCTCGTTGGCGGCGCGGCCGCTGTCGTTGCCGAGATATTCTCCCGGACGAGGAGGCGCGTAAAGACCCGTGGTGAGATGTTTCATGAGGGCGTTGGGCCGGTTGACCTCCACGGCGACGTGGAACTCACAGCGGGCGCGGAACGGGCCGTCGGGCGCTCCGCCGCGCTGCGACCATAATACGAGGCGTCGCTCGGGGTGACGTGCTTCCGGCGGCTTGGGGAACAGTTGCTCGCTCTGGTAGGCGTCGTCGAGCACCTGTTGGCGGTCGAGATCCAGCGGCGTGGCCGTTGTCAGGCGCGCGTTGCCCAGGCTGGTGCCGTGTACCGCCAGGGTCACTTTCCACGCACCCGGCCCGCGCGGCCGGCGCAGCTCATCGCCCAGCACCTGTTGACGGACCACCATGACGGCCACGGAAAGCGCGGCCAGGACCGCGGCCGTCAATGCACACAGCGTCGTCCTTGACATCTGTTTGCCTCTCTACCCGGAGAAACACCACGCCGCGAGGAACTCGCTCACTGCCCAGCGCCGGCATTCGCTGGAGTGCCGGCGCTGGCTTGCACGGACTCCCAGCGGACGTGGAAGCGCAGTGCCTCCGTGTCCTGCGGCCGGGGCATGGCCAGCAGATAGCCGCAGCGACGCCGCTCGTCCCAGCAGAACACCCAGCGCTTCGACGGCAATCGGCTGCTCAGCTGAGGCGTCAATCCCGCCCGCGCTCGTGGCAGATGGACCTCGGCGAAGATGAACGGCACCAATGGCCGCCGCTCCTCGACCTTTTCCTTGCGCACCAGGCCGGCGAATCGTCCGTTGGGCAACAGGGTCACTTGATACTTGTCCGTCCGCACGACCGTTTGCGCCTGCCTCGGCAGAGACACCGAGATGGTGTTGCCCTGGACCTGGGAACGGACGGAGGGCGGGCGCAAGGCTTCGTTTGCGGACTTAGGGGGCGAGGGTAGCTTCAAGGTTGGATCGCCCCATAAGGTAAAGGCCCAGGCGGAGCGAAGGTTGGCGCCGGTGCGCGTCGCTCCCTTGCCTAACCGCTTCTCCTTGAGCAGCGAATAGGCGAGCAGGAAATTCTTGGCCTGCCGCAGTGCGTCGCCGGTCGAGCGGTCTTCGTACAGCAGGGCGTTGAAGAAAGACAGCGAACAGGCCCCGCCCGAGCCGGAATAGGTGCGCGTCGAGGAGCCGATCACACTGACGGCCCCACGACTGAGGACGGAGCTGGACCGCGCTTCGGTCAGCGCCAGACAGCTTTGTAAAAAGACGAACGTGGCTGGCAACGGCTCGTCCCAGGTCGGAAACTCGAAGTCGTTCATGAGCGTGCCGGAGTGCCCCTCCCACAAAAACAGGTCGTGCAACGGCAATTGCCGGCGCACCTCGTCGCGGTTGACCTGGCTTCCGATCATCGTGGTCGTGTCGTAGCCGGCGTTGCGCAGGCTGGCGATGGTGTTGCGGGAAAAGGTTTCGAGCAGGCTGAGTCCGCCGCCGGAATTGCTCGCCACCAGCGCCTTGCGCGGTCCCTGTGCCTCGGCCAACAGCCGTTGGCGGGCCAGCATCAACGTCACCACGGCGCGGTCGGCGTGGAAGAGCCGGCCGGTGGCGAAGGTGAACGGTCGATTGCCGCTGGGCGTCAACGGCTCCATCTCGATGTGCGGATCCTTGTCGCCGGGGATGGGATTGGGTCGCTGCCACATCGGAATCGCTCGCAGGTTGGCCACGAGCAGCATCGCATCCACGCGGCGCAGCGCCTCGCGCCGCAGGGCGCGGTCCATGACATCGGCCACGTTCGTCCCCGCCGGATTGGTCAGCAACAGGGCGGCGTGCTTGCGCAGCGCGATCCACGGCGCCAGCGCCGACGTGCCGCCAAGGTCACCGCGCACGTCGGCCGGGTTCGTCACGACCACGGTTTCGATACGCTCTCGGCGGGCCAGTTGCTTTTGATACGCGATTGCCACGGCGCATCTCGCTCGCCAGCGGGATGCGTTCGACGCCTGGAAGCTGTGCGGCGAGCTTGTCGGCCTTGCCGACGAGGTAGACGCGCTGTGTCTGCCATTCGCCGAGTCGTTTCGCCAGCTTGATTTCTTCTCCGCTGCGGCCATGTACCACGTACAGCGGCGCATGCAGCACTCCGGCGAGGCAGGCCGCCTGGAGCAAGGCTCCGCGCGGATGGGCCGGACAGACAACCACGTCGTCGGCCCGGCGGAACAGGGATCGCCAGAGACTGGTCGGCGGCCCGTGCGTCCACACCACCGGGGACGACGTCTTGATGCCCAGGCGGCCTTCCATCTCATGGACCGCCTCGGCGCTGGTTCCTACAGGAACGATACGCGCCGGCTTGTAGGCGTTCAGGAACGCCTTCAGGTACGGTGCGGCCTTCGAGGAATCGAGCAGCAAGACACTGTCCTCGCGCCACGCGGACAGGGCGGCACTCAGGACGATCAGGTTTTCGTCGGGCAGATCGCCGGCCAGGTAGACGGCACGCTCCGCCTGCGGCGACGCGGCCGATAGACGCGGACTTGCACTCGCCGCGCAAACGACCAGCGCCAGGGCGAGGCAGGCCGAACGACTGAGCATCCGTGCGAGAAAGGGCATTGATGAGGATCCTCAGAACAAGGGCGGTTGGCTGAGTTCGTGGGAGCCGCCGCGGTCAGAGAGGAAACGCTACCCGGCTGACATGCCGTTGAGCACGGCCGACATCTTGCAACACGTCCGGGAAAAATGCCAGAGCATTACCCCGGCCGACGAGACGATAGCGAAGGCACGAAGACCGTGGAAGCTGGGTCATCCGGGACGAGGCGGCGGCGTTGTTCATTCCGGCCCCAGTTGCTACGATGGGTCGCCATGAAGGACACGAACCCCCTCCGTACTCGCGCCGGCCAGATCGTTCGTCAGCTGTCCCGGCTTTACCCCGACGCCCACTGCGCCCTGCATTACGCCAACCCCCTGCAGCTCCTCGTCGCCACCATCCTCTCGGCCCAGTGTACCGACGAGCGCGTCAACCAGGTCACGCCGGCCTTGTTCGTCCGCTACCCCGACGCCCTCGCCTTCGCCACGGCCAACCCCGCCGAGCTGGAGACGAGGATTAAATCGACCGGCTTCTTTCGCAACAAGGCGAAGAACATCATCGCCTGCTGCCGGCAACTGATGGAGCATCATGGCGGTCAGGTGCCGCGGACGATGGAAGAGCTGGTGCCGCTGCCCGGCGTCGGACGCAAGACGGCGAACGTCCTCCTCGGCAACGCCTTCGACGTCCCCGGCATCCCGGTCGATACGCACGTATCTCGACTGAGTTATCGCATGGGCTTCACGGAACACTACGAACCCGTGAAGATCGAGCGCGACCTGATGGCCCTGATTCCGCGCGAAGAATGGACGATGTTCGGCCATCGCATGATCTTCCACGGTCGGCAGGTCTGCCACGCGCGCAAACCGCTGTGCGATTCGTGCGTCCTGGCCAAGCTCTGTCCACGGCGCGGCGTGGAGGAGTTGGAGAAAATCGGGGAGCATATCGATGAAATCAAAGAGAGACAAAGGAAGGGGGTAAAATGAACACCTTGCTCGATCGCTTTTGCCGTTACGTCCGCATCGACACCACGGCCGATGAGTCGGCCACGATCTATCCCAGCTCGCCGGGACAACTCGAACTTGGGCGAATGCTGACGGAGGAACTGCGCAGGCCTGGGTTTGCGCGACGCCGTTCAGGACGAACACGGCATCGTCCTGGCCACGATCCCCGCCACGGTTCGGCACAGCGCCCCGACCATCGCCTGGATCGCCCACGTCGATACCTCGCCGGAGACGACCGGCCGCAATGTCCAACCGATCGTCCACGCCAACTACGATGGCCGCGACATCGTGCTGCCGGGCGATCCGAGCAAGGTGATCCGTACCGCCGACAATCCCGAGCTGCTAACGCTCAAGGGTAAGACCCTCATCACGACCGACGGCACGACGCTGCTGGGCGCCGACGACAAGGCGGGCGTGGCCGTCATCATGGAGGCGGCGGCCCAGCTGATGGCCCGGCCGGAGTTGCCGCACGGGCCGATTCGCGTCTGCTTCACCTGCGACGAGGAGATCGGCCACGGCGTCGATCACGTCGATCTGACCAGGCTGGGCGCGGTCGTCGGTTACACGCTGGACGGCGGTGGGCAGGGCGAGATCGACGGCGAGACGTTCTCCGCCGACCTCGCCGTCGTCACCATCCGCGGCATCAACATTCACCCCGCCATCGCCAAGGGACGCATGGTCAACGCGGTGCGCCTGGCCGGCTTGTTCCTCGATCGACTGCCGCGCCTGTGTCAGTCGCCGGAGACGACCGCCGACCGTGAGGGATTTCTGCATCCCTACCGCATCGAGGGCGGCGTCGCTGAAGTGACCCTGCGCATTCTGCTGCGCGACTTCGACACGCCGCGCCTCGCCGAGCACGCCGAGCTGCTGCGCACGATTGCCCGCACCATCCAGGCGGAGTATCCGCAGGCGTTGATCGACGTCAAGGTGACGCCGCAGTATCGCAACATGGCCGACGGCTTGGCGAAGGAGCCGCGCGCCCTGGCGTGTGCGCGAGGAGGCGATGCGCCGGGCCGGCCTGGAGCCGAAATTGACTATCGTGCGCGGCGGCACGGACGGCTCGCGCCTGACCGAATTGGGCCTGCCCACGCCGAACCTCTCGACCGGCGAGCACAACCTGCACTCGCCGCTGGAGTGGACGTGCCTGGAGGAGATGGCCACGGCCGTGCGCGTGCTGGTGGAGTTGGCCAAAGTTTGGGCCGAATGAGCGGTCCCGTTGGATGGCCCTGTTACCATCGTTGCGCGTGAATGCGGGGGCTGACGTAGCGCTCGTTGACCTCCGGATGGATGGCTCCTTTCTCGACCCGGCAGTTTGACCGGCCGACAGCAGCGGTCTAAAGTTGTTCGCCGCCACAAGGCGGGATAGATACTCTCCGGTCAATGGAAGGATGGATCAGCGATGGGTGCAGAACTCAGTCCGGCGTTTTGGCTTGTCACCACCGCTGTTGCCGGCACCTTCGCATTCCTTGCCATCAGCCGCCCGTGGCGATTTCTCCGGGCGAGAACGCACTGCCCGCAGTGTAAAAAGATGCTGCCGCGCTGGAACTGCTGGGGATGGGCGCAGGTCTGGTCCTGCTCGCGCTGTGGCTGTCAGGTCGGCCGCTAACCACCTACCACCTACCGGCAGCGCCGCGCGTCGAGCCGTCGGCACGCTGTGAAGGCGTCAAACCTCATCCTGTCCGGCGCCGTCCCCGGCTGAATAGAGACCCTGCGGGGAAAGCTCTGGGACGAGTACGGACGGAATAGTCGCCGCGGCAGGGAGGAGAGGCACGAGGCGGGGCCGGTTCGGTTCATCGGGGCGGCTCGCGGCGCTGGAGGCGCCCGTTGGCCGTAGCACGTCGGTGACGTCCTCGATCTCTTCCGCTGCGAAGACGGTCCAACAGCCGATCGCTTCGCCGTCCATGCGCACATAGTAAGATTCCCAGCCGGCCTCCGAGGCTTCCTTGCCCCCCAGCACCGTACCCTGACAGCCAGGGAGATAGCCTCGCGTCAGACCTGGCGTCGTTACGCGCACTCGGTCGCCCGCCTTGAACTCGCCTCGCATATTCCGGCCCTCGGACGCCATTGTCCTGCTACCCTCCGAGGCAAGTTTGCTCCGCGCCCGGGGGCGAGTCAATGGTTGCGGGCGGCGCCGGACGGAGTTTTTCGTCGCCGATTCAGGGACCGACGCAAAGATACGCCACGGACATGCGTGGAAAGGTGGCACGCCGGCCGGCACCCTGCGGAACCAGGGTCGGAAGTATCCCGGCTTCGCGCCGGCCGCGTCCCGCAGGCTGGCGCAAGGCCATCGGGGCCGGATCGCGCGGAAGAAGGCGGAGCGTTCCGCATTCTCATGGGGTCTGATGCCGCGCCTCCGACCACCGGAGGGTACGCTTAAATTGCGTTCAGTCTTCCCTTTAGGTCAGTAGCGGCGGCTGGGATCGAACCAGCGACACGCGGCTTATGAAGCCGCTGCTCTAACCGCTGAGCTACGCCGCCAATGGAGAGCAAGTCATCCTGTCTGACAATGATTCTACCCCTCCGGTTCGCCCTGGCAAGCCCGTCAAATCCTACGAAGACCACTCTCTCAGGTAGCGGTCGATGTAGAAGGCATAAAATAAGGTCGCGGGTTCCAGAGGAGACGTTGCGGTCGGCACACGCTCGTCCCGCGTCGTCTGTCTCAACGGGCTTTGATTCAATGCGGCGGCAATTGCGGATTGCCGGCCGCTTCCTTGTCGTGGATCTCGATAGCTGTCACGCAATTCGTCAGCGCTCCCGTCATTATGTGGACCTTCACCCATGAATGCTCCGCGTGCGTCCGGCCGTATTTCTCGTCGTACCAGCGGTCGAACCTGCACGCGGAGAAACCCGACGAATCCGCCACAAACTTCGTTTCCAGAGCCTTGAGCGCAAGGGGGTCCGAGACACCATCCAGCGCAGGACCGGCGTAGCTTCCTCGCTCTCAAAGAACCGGGCGATGACGCTGTAGGAAACCGCCTCGCCGACGTGGCCCTTCTCTTGCGCATGCGCAGGTCCGTCATAAATCTCCTGCCGGATAGGGTGGAAAACACCTTGAAACAGGCGGCGAACGCTTGATCCGCAAGGCGAGCAGGCGGACGGACGCGCGTTGACTCACGCTCCGGTTACTCGATGCCGGCGCATAAATCGGTCAGTAATTGTAGAAATTCTGCTTTCTCGTTGGTCTGTGCGGCGCCGTAGGCGGGCCAGTCCTGTTTGTAGGTTTTTCGCGGGCGCTGGATCGGTTCGCCGCCGACAATCTCCCGTATTGGCTTGCCGAGCCGAGCATCGGAACTCTTGCGGAGTATGTCCACGCGGACGGCGATGACATGCTTGCACGGCTCTTGTCTCAGTTCATAATCCGCGCAGGTACAAGAGACGGGATGGAGCGTCACCTTGTACTTCTCGACAGAAGTAAGGGAGAAGACGAGCCTGTGTCCGTCCTGCTTAATGACGCGGCCACGGACAACGAGTTCTCTGGCTTTTTCCATGCGAGCGTCCATCGAATAATCTCCGATGATGTCCGCACGACGAAGCCGGATAATGAGGTTGTGACACCGTCCGGCTTCGGTCGTGCGGCTGACCAGCCCTGATGGAAGTTGGCACTTCCATCAGGGCTTTACTTTTCACGAGTTATATGGTAATAAAAATAGTCAGAAAATCGCAGGTCCATAGGAAGGAGAAATCATGGGCAGGCCACGAAAAAGCGGGGATTTGCTGATGAATGTGCCGCTGCGGATCATGCTGACGACCGTACAGAAGCACATGATCGACGAAGCGGCTCAAATGGACGGATTGGACACGTCAGCGTGGGCGCACCCCATTCTACTGAGGGCGGCGCAGGAACGGGTTGCGAGAGCCGGCGCGGCCAAGAAACGGACGACGAAGTGAATACATCAAAAAGGCAGCATATATCAGAGGACACGCCGGGGCACTGGTGGTTCGCGTTCTCCCACATTCCCGCTACGACAGTAGCGAGATATTGTCACAGCTGATACTATGAAACGCCAAGAGCCGAGCCTTGCTGGTAACAAGGTCGGCCCTTGACGATTCGCCCTTCCTATCTGGCGTGGCGGCGCGTTTGCTGTGTAGGCTACCGCCGCCTCGTCAGAGCATCTAGAAAGGGTTCCTCTATTGGGAACTCGTAAACGGGCTGCGCACTTCCGCCGTCACCTCCGTTGTCTCCAGCGGTCCCTAGCGTCTCGGCTCCGATTGCTCCATCGTCGGCGATTCTGGCTCAGCTTTCCGCGCCGTAAGCTTCGCTCGATGTTGGGTACGCGCCGTAGTCACTGACCGCTAGGAGTCCTATCGACTAGGGTGTCCTCCGTATCGGAGGACACCTGATTTATCCACTGTTTTCCACAGACGGCCACCGCTATCCACAGGTAGCCAAGTGTGTCCACCTGTGTCCACCTGTGTCCACCTGTGTCCACCTGTGTCCACGTCATCCATAATACACGCTAGCGTTACTTTCGCAACCAGTATCCTAGTTGCCTGGTTACCTAGTTACTGGTTACTCATCATTCAGGATGACCAGAATCCTCAGATTTCCAGTCATTCCTTGAATCATCGCTGCTCATTTAGTGCAGCCTAAGCATCTTGCCAGTGTCGAGATTTCTGCAACAGCGGGCTGATTCAAGAATCAACCGCGTTTAGTGTATCAAAGCCGTCTCAACGTCCTAGACTTCTCACTCCGCACCGCTCCGCGTCCGGTGTCGGCGATGTCCGGCTGGGGAAGGCGTAGGAGATATTTGTACAATAACGACATGGATGCCTCGGACCCCCTTGCCTTGTTCCTGCCGCCCGTGCAGCGCTGGTTTCGTGCGATGCTCGGCGAGCCGACGGCGCCACAGCGTCTCGGCTGGCCCGCCATCGCCGCCGGGCAGAACACGCTCATCCTCGCTCCGACCGGCTCCGGCAAGACGTTGGCCGCCTTCCTCGCCTGCCTCGACGCCCTGTGGCGGCAGCCGGATTTGCCGCGCGGCGTTCGCGTCCTGTACATCTCGCCGCTGAAGGCGCTCAACAACGACATCCATCGCAACCTGCAACTGCCCCTCGAAGGCGTTGCGCAAGCAGCGAATGACATGGGCATGTCCCTGCCGGCGCTGGAGGCGGCGGTTCGCACCGGCGATACGCCGGCGGCGGAGCGACAGCGCCTCATTCGCCGCCCGCCGCACGTCCTCATCACCACGCCCGAATCGCTGCACTTGCTGCTGACCTCGCGCGGCCGGGAAACGCTGCGCGGCATCACGCACTGCATCGTCGATGAAATCCATGCCCTGTGCAGCAACAAGCGCGGCGTCTTCCTCGCCCTCTTGCTGGAACGCCTGCAAGCGCTTCAGTCGAAGGAGTTCGTCCGCATCGGCCTGTCGGCGACGCAGCGGCCATTGGAGGAAGTGGCGCGCTACCTCGGCGGCAGCGCGCCGGACGCCGAAGGCAACTGGCGGCCGCGGCCAGTGACGATCGTTGACGCCGGGTTGCGCAAAGAACTCGACCTGCGCGTCGTCAGTCCTGTCGAGCAATTCGGGCCGCTGTCGGAAGGGTCGGTCTGGCCGTCCATCTATCGGCTCCTGGGTGACGAGGTTCGCCAGCATCGTTCGACCATCGTATTCGCTAACAATCGCCGCGCCGTCGAGCGCATCACGGCCTGTCTCAACGAGGAAGAGGAGATCGCTCGCGCTCATCACGGCAGCGTCGCGCTGGAGGTGCGGCAGCAGATCGAGGCGGCGCTGAAGGAGGGCCGTTTGCCGGCGGTGGTGGCGACTGCCTCGCTGGAGCTGGGCATCGACATGGGCGCCGTCGAGCTGGTTTGCCAGGTCGAATCGCCCGGCAACGTCGCCCGCGCCTTGCAGCGCGTCGGCCGGGCCGGCCACCTGGTCGGCCACAAAAGCAAGGGTCGTCTCATTCCCAAGACGCCCGGCGACCTGCTCGAACAGGCCGTACTGGCCCGCGAGATGGCGGCCGGTCGCGTCGAAGACATCCGCGTGCCCATCAACTGCCTCGACGTGCTCGCCCAGCAACTCGTCGCCTGCGCTGCCGTGGACGATTGGGACGTGCCGGAGTTGTACGCCCTGGTTCGCCGCGCCTATCCCTACCGCGACCTGTCGCCGCACGCCTTCGAGACCACGCTGGAAATGATTGGCGGACGATACCGCTTTGTTGACAATAAAGATCAAATAAATCACAAGAGGAGCGCACCACTTGCCGCGCTCCAGCCGCGCGTCAGCTGGGACCGCGTTCACAATCGCTTGCTCGCCCTGCCCGGCAGCCGGCACATGGCCCTGGTCAACGGCGGGACGATACCGGACACGGGACAATACGCGGCGTTTGCCAGCAACGGGACGCGGATCGGCGAACTCGATGAGGAGTTCATCTACGAGCGGCGCGTCGGCGATACCTTCCTGCTGGGCACGAACGCCTGGAGACTGGAACGCATCGAGGCGGATCGCGTGTTCGTGTCGCCGGCGGAAGGGGCGCCGGCGATGGCCCCCTTCTGGAAGGGCGAGAATACCGGCCGCAGTTACGACCTCGGCCGGGCCATCGGTGTCTTTCTCCGCGAACTGGCTGGCCGACTCGACCAGCCGGGTTGTCTCGACTGGCTGGAACACGAGTTCTTCCTGGACCGAAAAGCGGCCCGTAATCTCCGCTATCACGTCGAGCGACAACTGCGGGTGACGGGCTGCTTACCCACGGATCGCACCCTCGTCGTCGAGGCGTCGCGCGATCAGCTCGGCGACTGGCAAGTCATCCTGCTCAGCCCGCTGGGCAATCGACTGCACCTCTCGCTGCGCCTGGCGCTGGAGGGCCGGTTGCGGCAGCGGCTCGGTTATCAGCCGCAATGCCTGCACCACGCCAACGGTGTCCTCGTCCGCCTGACCGACACGGATGAACCCGTCCTCGACCTGTTCGCCGGCCTGACGCCGGAGAACGTGGAGGGGTTGATCCTCGATGAACTGGCCGACAGTGCCCTGTTCGCCCTGCGTTTCCGGCAAAACGCAGCGCGGTCGCTGCTGTTGCCGCGCGGCCAGCCGGGACGGCGAGCGCCGCTGTGGCTGCAACGACTGCGCGGCCGCGATCTGCTGCAGGTCGCTCGCCAACATCCCGACTTCCCCGTGATCGTCGAGACGTTCCGCGAGTGTTTGCACGACCATCTCGACGTGCCGCGTTTGCAGGAATTGCTCGCCGACGTCCAGGCCGGCCGCGTCGAGGTGGTGACGCGCCGTGCCGAGACGCCGTCGCCCTTCGCGGCCGGGCTGATGTTCTCGTTCACGGCCGCATTCATGTACCAGCAGGACGGCGTCGAGGCGAACGACGATCGCTCGCGGGCGCTGGATCGACAGTTGCTCGAACAATTGGTCGCGCCCGAGCGGCAGGGGCATTTGCTCGACCCGCGCGGTGCAGCAAGTGGAGCGCCGCTTGCGCGGCGTCGGCCGGCCGCCGCGCTCGACGGCGGAGATGGCCGAGTGGCTGCGCCGCCTCGGCGACCTGACGCCGGAGGAGTTGGAAGGGCCGATGGCCGCCTTCCTGGAGCAGCTGCAAGCCGAGGGCCGCGCCTGCCGCCTGGAGTTGCCGAGAACGCGAGGCCAGCGCAGCTCGCCGCTACGCTGGGTGGCCGAGGAGGACGTAGAGCAATATCGATGGGCGTTCGGACTGGACGGCGCCGCGGGCACGGAAGAGAGGCAGGCGGCGGGAGCGGCGATCCTGGCGCGGTTTCTGGCCACGCACGCCCTGGTCGGTTTGTCCGACGTGCTGGCGCGGTATCCGTTCGAGCCGGACTGGGCGCGGCGGCAGATGGAGGAATGGACGCGAGCCGGCCGCGTCGTCGCCGTGTCCGCTCCGGACAGTGAGACGGTGCAGTGGTCCGACCCGGCCAACCTGGAGCAGGTACAGCGCGGCAGCCTGGGCATCCTGCGCCGCGAGGTCGTCACCTGTTCGCCGCCGCAGTTCGCTGATTTCCTGCTGCGCTGGCAGTGCCTGCATCCCGAGGCGCGGCGCGGCGAAGGCGATGGTTTGGCGGACGTGCTGGGTCGTCTGCAAGGTTTGGCCCTCGACGCCGAGTTGTGGGAACGGACGGTCCTGCCGGCCCGCGTGCCGGGATACCAGCCGCGCTGGCTGGACGAATGGATTGCCGGCGGCGCCGGAGTGTGGGTCTGTCAGGGTGAGCCGGCGGAGGACGGCGAGGCGGGTCGCATCGCCTTTCTTGGCCGGGAAACGCTGCGGCAACTGCCCGCGCCCGTCTCCCCCGAAGGGACGGCACTCGGCGAGGATGCCGGCCGCGTACTGGACCATCTGCGCGGCCGCGGCGCATCGTTCCTCACCGATCTCGCCGCGGACCTCGGCATGTCTCCCGGCGCCGCGCGAACGCCCTCGGCGGACTGACACGGCACGGCCTGGTGACGAACGACCACTACGATGTCATCCGATCAGGGGGCGAACGGCCGGCGTTAGCCGGCTGGTACAGATCCCACCAGCCGGCTAACGCCGGCCGTTCGCCCTCAATCGCGCGGCGAGCGCCGCAGCGGCCAGAAGGCCGCTGGTCCGTCGTGGCGTGGGGGCGTCCCGAACCCGAGGCGCACGCCGTCGCGCAGGCGGCGCTGCTGCTGGAGCGCTACGGGATCGTGGCCCGCGAGTTAGCCCTGATTGATCCCTGGCTGCTGCCGTGGCGCATCCTCTACGAAGTCCTCAGCCGCATGGAGCTGGCGGGCGAGGTGCGACGCGGTTACTTTGTCGAGGGACTCTCCGGCGCCCAGTTCGCCCTGCCCGAAGCGGCCCGGCAGCTGCAAGAACTGCACCTGCCCTCGACCGCGACGTCCCCGGCGCTGCTGCTGCACAGCATGGACCCGGCCAACCTGTACGGCTCGGGTGCTCCCTTCGACATTCCCTTACTCGATGGCGGCACCCGCCCGCTGCTGCGCCGCCCCGGCAACTGGCTCGTCCTCCGCGCCGGCCGGCCGGTACTGCTGATCGAGCAGCACGGCAAACGGCTGACCGCACTGGCCAGCGCCAGCCGCGACGACGTCGCCGCCGCCGTCGCCTGTCTGCCGGGCATCTTCGACGGCTCGCGCGGTTCGGCGCGCGCCACAAGTTGACCGTGGAGGAGTGGAACGGACAGCCCATCACGTCGTCGGAGGGCCGCGCCCTGCTGGAGACGGCCGGCTTCGTCCGCGATTACCAGGCCATGACGCTGTACGCCGTCTGGCGTTAGAGGGCGGAGGGACTGCCGTGTCCGTAAATCCCGAATGGCAGCCGGCCGCGCGGCCGCCCCAACTCGCCGCCGAGGACGTACACGTCTGGCGCATCGTCCTGGAGTGCGGCGACGCGGCGCTGGCCCGGCTGGACGCGAGCCTGGCGGACGACGAACGGCGGCGGGCCGAGCGCTTCCACTTCGAGAAAGACCGCCGTCATTTCATCGCCGGCCGCGGCGCCTTGCGGACCCTCCTCGCGGGCTATCTCCACCAACGCCCCGACCAGGTGCGGTTTGCCTACACCAACTACGGCAAACCTCTGCTGGCCGACGACACCATCCCTCCTCTACGTTTCAACCTCAGTCATGCGCACGGGTTGGGCCTCCTGGCGGTAACGCTCGGCCGGGAGATCGGCGTCGATGTCGAACGTATCCGCGACGATCTCGACCGGGAACCGCTGGCCGAGCGTTTCTTTTCGCCGCGCGAGGTGGCCGACCTGAAGGCGCTGCCGCCCGAACTGCGACGCGAAGCCTTTTATCAGTGCTGGACGCGCAAGGAAGCCTACATCAAGGCCGTCGGCAAGGGCTTGTCGCTGCCCCTGGATCGCTTCGACGTGAGCCTGCGTCCGGGAGAACCGGCGGCACTGCTGGCCACGCTCGACCATCCGCACGAAGCGCGGCGCTGGTCGATGCGCAGCTCTGCGCCCGGCGAGGGATTCGTGGGGGCGCGAGTCGTCCAGGGGCATCCCTGGCGCTTATGGTGCGGTCACTGGGTAGCGGACGAAGACCAGTAAACGCAGAGAGCAACCATCAAGGCATGGCCAGCAGGGCGTCCCAGGTAGTCACATCCAGCACCCGCTCGATCAGACTTTCCAGTCGATCGAGGTCCATAATGGCTTCGAGGGTCGAGACGACCGCTGGCGGGGGCGATCCGAAGCGTTTTCGACCCAAACAAAGCAAGTTCTTCCGAGCCTCCGCCACGGCCCCTTCCGCCAGTATGAGTTGATAAGCCGAAGACTCGCGCATGAGCCGTACTCCTTGGAACAACGAGGTTATCGTTTCGAGAGGCAAACGCAGACCCGTCAACACGTAAGCGGCTGTCCACAGTAGGGCTTCTTGCTCCGGATCGGCGTCTCGCGCCAGCCGTTGGCTCATCCGGCTGAGCACTGCGGGCAATCCCTCCTTCGGTACGTCGGCGAGCATGGCTATCGGTAGAATGCCCAGCCCACCACTCAAGATCGTCTCCACGGGGAGTTGCCAAGCCCGCACCACCTGGTAATGAAATTCCAGGTACGGCGGCTCGCCAGGGAAAGCATCCCGATAGATGCCACTGTATCGGGGCGAGTCGGCTTCGGGCCGCAGCAGCAGAAGGACCGTACGCACGCGCAATCGGTGCCGGTGCCGCAAAAGGGTATTATACCATTGCAGCTGCTCGCCGGGGTCGGTGCGCGGGCTGCTCTGTAACTCCAGGTGCAACAACCAGGGATCGTCCGACGCGATCCGAATGACCTTGTTGGCATCGGCGCTCACCGTGGAGACATCGGCGTCGATGACATCCACCGCCGCGGTAGAAATACCGAGCAAGGCCAACCAGTCGGCCGGATAGCTGGCGATCAGGTCCTTCAGCGAAGCATCATAGGGTTTGGACATGCGAAGGTGCCTTTCGCGTTCTCCGAACCGGCGTTCCGGGCCATTGTAGGGACGATCCGTGAAAAACGGGCGGTCGGCGGCACCGGGCCGCAACATACCCCATACTTGAGCGCGAGACGATCGCGCGATGGTCTGCCGTTCACCGTGCGCGGAGACCGACTATCGGCGCGGAGCGTTTCGAGAAGAGGGGATGTGATGGCGGGGCCGAACGATACCGCGGTGGACAATACCCCCCTGGATGGGCCGGACTGGGGCGAAGACCTGTTCGACAACACGCTCGAATTCGCGGACAATCCCGAGCCGCGTTGTCCCTGTGTGCTGGTCCTGGACACCTCGCAGTCCATGGCTGGCGAACCGATCGCCGCCCTGAACCGTGGGCTGAACGTCTTCCGGCAGGAATTGCTGGCGGTGCCGCTGGCGCAAGCGCGTCGAAATCGCCGTCCTCTCCTTCGGACAGGACGTCGAGATCGTCCAGGATTTCGTCACGGCCGATCGCTTCCAGCCTCCTCTGTTGCGGGCGGAGGGCGAGACCCCGCTGTGTACCGCCATCCTGAGGGCGCTGGACCTCGTGGAGAAACGCAAGGAGCGCTACCGGGCCAACGGCGTACCGTACTCGCGGCCGTGGGTGTTCCTTCTCACCGACGGTATGCCGCAGGGCGAATCGCTGGAGACGACACGGCAGGCGGTGCAGCGAGTGCGCGCGGCGGAGGCGGAGCGACAGGCCGCCTTCTATGCCGTCGGCGTCGAGGGGGCGAACATGAAGCTGTTGGCGCGGATCGCGGTTCGACCGCCCCTGAAGCTGGACGGCCTGCGCTTCACCGAGTTGTTCGCCTGGCTGTCGGCGAGCACCGCCCGCGTCGCCACGACCTCGGCCGGCGAACCGGCCGAACTGCCGCCCATCGAGTGGGGAACGACCTGAGAGCGTCATTCGACCCGCGGAGGGCCGCCGGATGGAACAGAAGCAAACGTGCCCCGAGTGCCATCTGACCTTCGAGGCGCCGCCGACGGAGGCGGGGGTGCTGGTCTGCCCCCTGTGCGATACCGTATTCTCGACGCCACCGCCGGTCGTGGCCGACGCGCCGGCGCCTCCACCCGCGGCACTGGTCCTTTCGGCACGGCACGTGCTCAAGGGGTGCCTGGCCGTCGCCGGCCTTCTCTTCGTCGTCGGCGGTCTCGTGTATGCCTATCGCCTGGTGACGAACCTCGAACCGAAAGCGGCTCACGCGACAGCCGCCCCGACCGTCTCTCCAGCCGAGTCCGAACCGCCTTCGGTGATCGAAGTCCTCCCGACCACGCCGGAGCCTCCGCCTTCGCCGCCGCCGCCACCGCCGGTCGTCCTGGAGCCGAAACCGCATCGCCTATCCGCCTCGGCAAAACCGCCTCCCCTGCCGGAAGTGTCGCGTCGGCCGTTGTCGCTGCCGGAGCGCGTCAATCGAGCCATCGACCGCGGCGTCGCCCATCTGCACAAGAATCGCAGCGGTCATAAGGAGTATCGCAATTATCTTGGATTGCTCGGCTTGACCTTCCTCGAGTGCGGTATCCCGGCCAAGGATCCGTTCGTGCAGCAAATCGCCGCCTGGCTGCGAACGCGAGAACGCGACCTCACCGGCACCTACGAGTTGTCGCTGGCCATCCTCTTCCTCGACCGCCTGAATGATGCGCGCGACCGGGTGTTGATTCGCACGTTCGGACAACGTCTCCTGGCCGGCCAGATCGAAGGAGGCACCTGGAGCTATTCTTGCCTTGCGAATGACAAACGCCGTCATCTCGCCGGTCGATCTCCCTCGGCCCCGCTCATACCGGAGCTGCCGCAAATCATCACCTGGAGGAACGCGACCCCGCTCCACAACCCGGCCGCGCGGCCGCGGTCGTTCGTCTATCGCGGCGACAACTCCAATACCCAGTTCGCCATCCTGGGTCTGTGGGTTGCCCAGCGGCACGGCGTCTCGGTTCGATCCGCGCTCCTGGCCACGGAGCAATATTTCCGGCAGACGCAAGGCTCCGACGGCAGCTGGTCGTACCACACGCGCTTGCAGGCGTGCCGCGATTCCATGACCTGTGCCGGGCTGATGAGCCTGGCGATGCGTTATGGCGTCATCAACGGGCAGGGCAGAGACATTCGACCCGATCGGCCGATGCCCGTGAATGACCGCGCCATCACGCAAGGGTTGCGCTTCCTCGGCCGATCGCTCGACGAGGTGGTCGTGATGGATGGGCGCATCCTGGGCGCGGAGGCCCGCGATCCACTCTATTATCTGTGGTCGCTCGAACGCATGGCGATGATCTACGATTTGAAGAAGGTGGGCGACAAGGAGTGGTATCCGTGGGCGGCGGATCTGCTCGTGCAATCGCAGCAGAGGGACGGCAGCTGGCTCGCTCCCTACCCACCTCCCGTCGGCACCTGTTTCGCCTTGCTCGTCCTGAAACGCAGCAACCTCGCCCACGACCTGCAGCTGACCGTACAAGGACAGGCACCGTCCCGCGGCGCGGAACTCGGCGGGCCAACGATTCGCCAGGGTCCGGGCGCGACGCTGGGTCCGACCACGGCGCCGCGAGGTTCGGCGGACATGCCGGGCACCGCCGTACGCGGTGGGACGCTCCCCCCGCTGGGACCGACAACGACGCAGGGAATAGGGAAAAGGGAATAGGGAATAGGGAATAGGGAATAGGGAAGAGAACGTCCGGAGTTGTGGATGCGCGTACGGCTGGAAGGACAGGCGCTGGAGCTGACGCTGGAAGGCCCGCTGCTGGGCCGCGGAGGGGAAGCCTCCATCTACGCGGTGCCCGGCCGGTCGGACCTGGCCGCCAAGATCTACCACAACCCCAGCGACGAGCACGCGGACAAGCTGGCCGCCCTGCTGTCCGCGCCGCCGGTCGCGCCGCCGGAGCGCGGGCAACACGTAACCATCGCCTGGCCCATCGGCCGACTGCTCGAGGCCGGCGACGACGGACGGATGGTCGGCTACCTGATGCCGCGCATCGACAACGCCCGCCTGCTCTGGGAGGTCTACAATCCCGGTGTGCGCCGCGAACTGTTTCCGCACTTCCATCACGGTTCGCTGCTGCGGACGGCGCGCAACCTCGCCGCCGCCGTGCGCACGCTGCACGAGTGCGGCTACGTCGTCGGCGACCTCAACGAATCGAACGTGCTCGTCACGTCGCAGGCGCTCGTCACCCTGATCGACGTGGATTCGTTTCAGGCGCCCGGCCGCGATCGGCTGTACCGTTGCCGCGTCGGACGGTCGGAGTACACGCCGCCGGAATTGCAAGGCGCCTCGTTCGCCGACGTGGACCGCTCGCCGACGCACGACGCCTTCGCCCTGGCCGTGCTGATCTTCCAGCTGCTCCTGCAGGGCGTCCATCCGTTCGCCGGGACGGCCGTAGGCGGGGACGAGCCAGACTCGGTCCCGGCGCGCATCGCCGCCGGTTCCTGGCCCTATGCCTGGAGGCGAACAACTTCCGTTCGGCCGAATCCGCACGTGCCGCCGTGGTTCGTGCTGCCGCCGTCCGTGCAGGAATTGCTGCGCCGCTGCTTCGAGGACGCTCACGCGGAGCCGGACCTCCGCCCCGGCGCCGCCCAGTGGCAGCACGCCCTGGAGGAGGCCGAGCACGAACTGGCGACGTGTGCCGGCAACGCTCAGCACGTCTATCATCGTGGCCTGGATCGATGTCCGTGGTGCGTTCTGGCACGACAGCAAGGACGCGATTTTTTTTCCGGACTCAACCCGACATCGCCCGCCGCGCGCCAACCCGCATCGAGTAGCCGCTCTCCGCGATCCATCGATGGCAAACCGGGAGCGGCGGGCGCGGAGCGGAAGACGGTACACGATCCCCTACCGCCGCCTGTCGATTCCGTTCCTCCCTCGGCGCCGCCGCCGGGTGGGGTCGAGAGGTTCCTGCAAGCGGTCGGCGCGAGCGTGGAGCGGCGCGGCTGGGTCGTGTGGCTGGGCGTGGCCCTGATCGGCGCGGTCGTCGGCTTTCTCTACGCCCTGCAACGAGCGCTGCCGGACAAGAGCGCCGGTTTGTGAACGCGCCGGTGTCGTCAACGGCGATGGGCGAGGTCTCACCCCGGATGTACTTCTTCCCCGCTGGCCACCATCTGCCATTCGGTGGTGAATGCCATCTCGGCGGGGGCGTCCTCGGGGCGGATTTCCGGCGGACGATCCTTGTCGATCAAGTGGTGCAGCACGTCGGCCAGCGCGTCGAAATCGTGGACGAGCCGCCGCAGGTTCGAGTCCCGGATAGTGGTCTGCTTCTGCATGGCGTCCTCCAACAGGTTGACCCGCGAAGAGAGGCAGGGTCCGGTCTCCCCGAAGGGAGCATGAGCCACCGGCGCGGTCCCTCGCGCCTTCGGATCCTCGTCGATCTCACTCGTGAGTTGTTCGTTACCCAGCTTGATTTCAGAAATGTTGAGGCACTATCCTCAGTTAACAGATTGTAACCGCTTTGGCAGGAGATGCAACCACTTTTTCGCGTTTTTCCCGAGAAGATCAGAGCCCCAGGCGTGAGCGAGTCAAAGGGCAGGAATGATCGGAGCCCGAAGCGTGAGCGAGGGATTTTTTCCCTCGCTCACGCTTCGGGCTCCGATGGGACCGGGATAGCGTGTCGATCAAGGCACGGGCTGAACGGCCTCGTTAAGAGGCGGCCATTCCTTGTCGATGCCTTCGTCCTCGATCTGGCGCATCTGGGTCTCGGTGATGTCGTACTGCTTGATGACGTGCTGCACGGATTCGGCGACACTCATCAGCCCGAGATCCTGCGTGGTAACGAGCGTGTGAAAAATTTCTTGCCGTTGTTGGGTGGTCAAGCGCTTGGTCGGCATAAGTACCTCCTTCTGGCGTTTGGGACTACGTCGTGCTCTCCCCCGGGCAACAGGATGCCCCGGCTCGCACCTGGGGCGATGGGGCTGGTGGGACCTGCGCAGCGTCTTCGCTGCATGCCACTCGTGGGGTCCGTCTACACGGGAGGGCAAAGGGCGCGATGGTTGAGACAGGGATGATGGAGCTTTCTCCAGCGGTTCCCCACCCGGAAAACCGCTTGTCTCATTTCCTCCAGTATATCCATCCCGAGGTAATTCGTAAGGGAAATTCCAGGATTTTTTCATGCAAGCAAGAGCGGGACGGATTACCCTGGGAAGACGGTTCGGGCCGACGAACGGCCCGCCGATACGTGAGGCTCGATTCAGGACCAGGCACATGAGATCGGATCGACGAGTGACGAACGGGCGGCGAAGCGGCATCCGCACCGCGACGGCGGTTTTGACCCTCGCCCTGGCGGCCGTCACGCCCTCGGTGGGCGAGGATCGGGCGAGCCAGGGAAAGGGCAAGGAACGGACGGCTGACGTGAAGCCGCGTATCGCGGCCGAGTACGACCGGCTGGAGACGCTGTACAAGCACCTGCACGCCAACCCCGAGCTGTCGTTCCACGAGGCGCGAACCGCCGCCCGCCTGGCCCGCGAGCTGAAGGAGGTCGGCTTCGAGGTGACGGAGAACGTCGGCGGCCACGGCGTCGTCGGCGTCCTCAAGAACGGCGACGGGCCGACCGTGCTGGTGCGCACCGACATGGACGCCTTGCCGGTCATCGAGCAGACCGGCCTGCCCTACGCCAGCAAGGTCCGCACGCGCGACAAGGACGGCAACGAGGTCGGCGTCATGCACGCCTGCGGCCACGACATGCACATGACCTGCTGGGTCGGCACCGCCCGCGTGCTGGCCGGCCTGAAGACCAGCTGGAAGGGCACGCTGGTCTTCATCGGCCAGCCGGCCGAGGAGATCGGCGCCGGCGCCCGGCATGATGCTCGAGGCCGGCCTGTTCAAGAAGTTCCCGCGGCCCGACTACTGCCTCGCCCTGCACTGCGACCAGCGACGTGCCGCACGGCTCGGTGGCTACACCGAAGGGCTGGCGATGGCCAACGTCGATTCGGTGGACATCACCGTCCGCGGCAAGGGCGGCCACGGGGCCGCGCCGCACACGACGATCGACCCCATCGTCCTCGCCGCCCGCATCGTGCTCGACCTGCAAACGCTGGTCAGCCGCGAGACCAACCCGACCGACCCGGCCGTGGTGACGGTCGGCTCGATCCACGGCGGCACCAAGCACAACATCATCCCCAACGAGGTGAAGCTGCAACTGACCGTCCGCAGTACCAAGGACGACGTGCGCAAGCACCTGCTCGACGGCATCCGGCGCATCGCCGAGGCGGCGGCGAAGGGAGCCGGAGCGCCGCCGCCGGAGGTCCGCGTTCAACCCGACGAGTTCACGCCGGCGCTGTACAACGACCCGGCACTGACGCGCAAGACGGTGGCGCTGTTCGCGGACGTGCTCGGCGCCGACAAGGTCGAAGAGCCCGGCCGCCGATGATGGGCGGCGAGGACTTCAGCCGCTATGGCCGGGCCGGCGTGCCGATCTGTCTGTACTGGCTGGGCACGATTGCGCCGGAGCGCGTCGCCGAGGCGCAGCGCGAGGGCGGCAAGCCGCTGCCGTCGCTGCACTCCGATCACTTCGCCCCGGTGCCCGAGCCGAGCATCAAGACCGGCGTACTGACGATGAGCCTGGCCGTGCTGAATGTGCTGGGTAAGTAGCGGATCAACGAGGCCGATCGGAGGTCGGGACACGAGGGCTTACCGCCTCGGTGAGCTGCGCCGATTATGCCGGCGCGGTCATCGCCGACAACGCCTGGCCGGCGATGGGAGAGATTGATTCTCCCTCCTGTCCTCCCCTACAATCGACCTGCTTTTACCAACCTCCCACGCACGTCGGGACCGAACCGGCGAGCGGCCACCGGACGGTTACGGACGATACCTTCTCTCCCAGGCACCGGATGCCGGCCGGAAGGGCCGCGATCCGGCGACGCGGGAGGCGTTGCTACCGTAACCGAAAGGGGAGTCGCAACAATGTCGTTGCCGTCCGATCGCCTGCTGGAAGAGGAAACGCGCGGGAACGTGAGCCTGGTCCGTCTGAACATGAAGTCGCTCATCGAGTCGAACATCGAGCCGATCCGCACGCAATTGCTGGACCTGGCCGCCCAGCGCGAGGCCCATCACCTCCATCTGGACCTGGGCCGGGTGGAGTTCCTGACCAGCACGGGGCTGGGTCTGTTCCTCTTGTTGCACAAGGCGATGCGCGAGTCCGGCGGCCGCCTCAGCCTACACAATGTCAAGGAGTTGATCTACGAAATCTTTTCCGTCACCCGTCTGACCATGATCCTCGACGTTCGCCAGGAAGGGCCGGAGGAGCAACCGGAGAGCGCGGAATCGGTGGCCGTGTCCGCATGAGCCGATTCGATGGTTCGATCTCGACGGCAGCAATGCGGAAGCGGGGGGTTCGGCACGTCGGTCTCAAGCCTGCTCGAACGCTGCCCAATCCAGGCCCAGCTGACGGATGGCCGCACGCAGCGTTCCCAACCTCAAATCCCGCCCGCCGTGGTCGGGCAACACCGTCGAGCGGCGTGTGGCCGGGTTGGTCCATTTGCGGTGCGCCCCGCCGCCCCGTCGCGGCACCTCCTGGCACCCCAGCGCACTCAGCTTACGCGCCGCCTCGCGGTAGATCACGGCGCCTCCACCAAGGCGTCCGACCAAACCACCTCGCCTCTGTCCGGCAAAGTCACCGTCGCCGGCAGCGCACGGCCTTCATCGACGTACAACTCAACCACCGCCGCCAAGGCGTCGCGGGCATTGGCGAACGCCTCGACCAACGTATCCCCTTCGGTCACCAACTCGGGCAGGGCGGGCGAGGTGACCGTGAAGCCGCCTTCGGGCTGAGGGCTGAACAGCAGAGGAACCCGGTACAACACGGAGCGAGCCTCCCTTCAAGGCCATAACGCGATCCCCGAGTTAGGATCGCACGCCACCGGGGAGTCGTCAAGCTGCGCCGCCGAACACCAACCTTCGATGCCACCCTGCCAAACGAGTAACCTCCACGACAACTTGCCCTTAGCTACTAGCCCAAGCCGCCGCGGAGCCGGGCAAGAAGAGAAGAACGCGAGAAACACGCGCTGTCCACCTTGCCTTCTTCATCGCATGTCACGTCGGCTACTCCTCCCTTGCCGACCCAAGTGAACCAAGCGCCACCGTCACCGCTCTCGAAATCATCTTCTGGTCTTCCGAAAAGAACTCTCACTTCCTCTATCTTCATCCCTATCCGAATCCGTCGGACATTCGCCTCGGTAACGCCCGGCGTTGATTCCAGGCACTGGTCTAGAGCGCACCAGCCCAGTGCCCAGCAGAGTAACACCCATCTCCGCGCACGCATGTTAACCTCCTTGCCTCCCTTCGCCGAACTTGTTCTTCGAGCACGCCGGCGCAGTCCTAACGACAAAATTCAGCAGCAGGGCCGGCTGGGAGGACAAGATACTCCGCATAGCCGTAATGCCGGCCCTGCCTGCTGCAACGGCTGGTTCGGCGTGGCTCTACAATAACTCCACTTTATGTGCGCGAGCAGCGACTTTTCGTAGACTATCCGAATAACGCCATGCGGCTGTGCAGATCACGTTATATTCGCTTCTGGCAATTACAAGTGCAGGCAAATCGGTGGAGTCTTGAGTATCTCCGAGAACTTCGTCATACAGTGCAGAGAGAACGTCTCTTAGCTTTTCCCATGAGATATCCACCTCGTGCCTCTCCAACTTCCAGCCCCCTTCGGCCAATAATTCCTTGAGTCGCTCTGGCGATCGATCCACAAAATCTTCCTGTCCAGACTCAGGGGAGAAGTACTCCGCTGGGATGGACCGACCAGGCAATCCGTACAGAGCACCCAAGGGGATGCGATCGAGGACAAAAATGTCTTGCAGCATCCTTTTCTGGTCCTCGTTTAACGCAAACCACTCGCCATTCTCCCGTATCCGTTCATTCGCGAAGTCCTGGTGAAGCAGTTTCTCAAGCCAGTCCATGTCATTGGTCAGGATGTTGTGCAACACCCGAATAGTCCCAGGACAGGCCGTCTGTTCCCGGGCACAGCGCGGGGTCGTTGCTTCTGCCGATTTTCACAGGCTCATAGTGGTCGTTAAACCTCCCCTCCATTTCATGGAAATAGACGTAGCCTGGTGTCACGGTCGCCCTCCAACTGTTTCACCGCCGGATGGTGGAGCGATAAAATCACAATGGCAACGCATTGCTTCGTTTGCTCTGCCGGGAATCCCTTCGCCGAACCCGGCTTCGGGCGCGCCAGCGCGCTCGAATCACCGCTATTTCAACTTCACGGCGTTTCTCTGTCGAGCGAAATCCCTACCGGCCGCCGCCTCAGTGCGGCGAGCAGATCACCGGGATGGCGATGGTTTGCGGCGTCGGCCGGCTGAGGTGGACATGGACGGCGCTGCGCAGGCCGTCGGCGGGGACTCGCGCACCATCGACGCGGACTTTCAACGTGGCGCGGTGGCCAGGGCCTTGTGCCCAGTGACAGTCGATCGCCGCGTTCCCCGACTCGACGCGCTCGATCCGCACTTCCTGATCGTCCGCCGCGCTCGAGAAGCACGATCCGCGCCGGCAGCGGTTGACCGGCTGCCTCCGATAGCAGAATCGAGCTAGGGGCCGCGCTCACCTGCTGGCGGGGGCGCTTGACGATGGTGAACGGCACCTTCAGCTCAGGATACGTCGGGTCGGACGTGCAGATGCACAGGGACTCGTTATGGTGTCCTTCGGGACAGTCGGCGAGGACTTCGACCTGGATCGAACGCAGCCATTGGCCGGCGTCGTTGCGGCGCAGCTCGCCCAGGCGGGCGCGGACGTGCGGCGACGACGCCGATACGGCGCGGACGATCAGCGGCTCCGTCCGCCGGTCGATGACGGTGATTTCGTGGCTGATGGACGTATCGGTGTAGATGGCCAGCGAGGGCGGCTCGACGCTGATCTCCATAACGACGCGAGCGCAGACATACAGGGGCAGCTCGTGCTCGACGCCATCGGTTTTATAGTGGATCGTGGTGCGCCAGCTGTTGGCCCCGGCCGGCTGCGTCAAGGTGTTGACCTCCAACAGCAGCGTGCCGGACTCGCCCGGCCGAAAGCGGCGCTGCTCCAGCTTCGGCGCCAGGCAGCCGCAGCTGGGACGAACGTCGGTGACTTCGACCGTTTCCCGGCCACGGTTGACGAACACGAAGCGGTGCGACAGCGGTACGCCGCTGCGCACCTCGCCCTTCTCGACGGTCGGTTCGGCGCATTCCAGTTCGGCGCGGACATCGGGCGTCCACAACAGCGGGATCGGCAGACACAGGACCAGCAGCGCATACGACCGGGCCAGCATGAAGTCCTCCCGTCGTTGGCGATGAGGAAACCCGGACGATGGGGGCGATCCTCATACCCTTGCCCGTCCCGCGACGCAAGATCACTTCGCCGAAGTGGCCGAGCCGCGAGCGTCAGCGAGCGGTACGGTCTCCGCTCGCTGACGCTCGCGGCTCGGCGTTTGGCTAGGAGAAAAAAATTCCTGCCTGGACGTGACCCGAGACGATTCGTGAGCTAGGTTAGAGTATCCCGTCAAGCGAGTGTAGGAATTGTACGGCCCTTGCGGCCGTTTCCGCGGACAAGTCGCCGCGGTCCGCCAATCCTCCTCTGGCCCCGTCCGGCCGTGGCCCCGCGATCTCAACCTCTCGGGGACCAGCCATGCGTAAACCATGTGAGGACGCCCTCCAAGCAGGGCAACCGGCACTCATCGTCACCTACGGCCGCACGACGCGCAAGCATCGGCCGCTGGACCGCGACATCCTCGTGCTGGGCCGCGCCGCCGGCTGCGACGTGGGCCTGTCATCGCCGGAGGTGGCCTCGGTCCATTGCCTGATCCTGCGCACGCCCGGCGGATGGCGCATCCGCGATTGCGCCGGCGGACGCCACGCCACGCGCGTCAACGGACGAGCCATCCACGAGGAAACCCTGCACGATACCGATGTGCTGCACATCGGCACCTTCACTTTCGAGGTACGTCTGCCTGCTTCGAAGGCCACGCCGGTCCCAGGCAGCACGCCGGTCGTGGATGATCGCCTGGCGGCTCGCCTCAAACGCCTCCAGCGCTCGCGGCGCAACCTCATTCGCCTGGCCCTGCGGATGCGGCGACGCGCGCGTCCGAACAATCCGTCGCCGCCGACGCTGGCGGAATTGGAACAGCAAGCGGCCCGCCTGCGTGCTTTACAGCGCGATTACGAAGCCCTGGTCCAGGAGTACGAGGGACGCCTCAACGTGCTGGAGAAGGCGGAGCGCGAGGTGTGCGACGAGCGAGCGACGCTGGAGCGCGAGTGCATCGAGCGACAAACGCGCCTGGAGCAGATGGAACACGAGTTGGCCCGCCGACAGGCAGAGACCGATTCCCGACTCCAGGTCGGCCGGGAGGAGCGCCCGGAACAATGTTCCCAGACCGGGCCGGCGCACATGATTATTCTGCAAACTCCGCCGGCGTCGACCGACGCACCCAGCGCGGCGGCCTACCACGAATTCACCGTTCAGCTCGACCGGCGCAGTCAGGAACTGAATCACTTCGCCGCTATCTCCGGCGCTCCTGGCAGCAATGGCAACAGCAAGCGGCCGACAACGAGCCGCTTCGGGAAGAGGCCGAGCGCTGGCGGAAGCAGTGCCAAGACCTGCAGGCCGAGCGGAACGCCCTTGACGCTCGGGCACAGCAACGACACGCGGAACTGGCCGACGAGCGCGACCGGGCACGCGGCGAGGCCGAGGCGGTGGACGCGGCACGGAAGGAACTGCAAGCCATCCGCGACTCCCTCAGCCGCGAGATCCACGACCGCAACGTCGCACTGGAGAAGCTGCGCCGCCAGCTGGACCAGCAGGCAACCCAGGCGAACCTCGAACATTCCGGCGGCTATCGAGCGCGAATTGAACGCTTTTCGTCTGGAGCTGGAGCGCGACCGGCGTGATCTGAATGCTCAGCTCGCCCAGCTGCAACAGTGCCAGGCCGACATGGAGGCGACGGCGCGGGAGTCGGAGCTGCAAATGTCCCGCGAACGGGCCGTCATCGCCCGCGAACGAACGGAGCTGACGCGCTTGCGCGAGGAGGCCCGCATGACCAGGGACCGCGCGGCACGCGAGGGCGGCGTGCGCGAGCGCCTGTCGAACCTCCACATTCTCCGGCAGGAAGTCCTCGGCCCCCCCGAAGGCCAAGACAAGGCTCACGGACCGGGCGCGAGGATCGGACGGTGATACGGCGCCGGCGGATCCTTGAGTCCGTCGCTGGGCCGGATCGTACCGCGGACGCCGAGTAGCTCCGGGTGTCGGGCCAGCTTGTCGGCGAACGTCTCCAAATCCTTGAGGATGCGATCCAGCCGCGGCATCGACCGCGCCAGGGAGTTCGCCGCCTGGTCGAGCTGATTGTACAGCGACGGATCTTTCAGCAAGCGCTGAATGGTGCCGTCCTGGTCGAGCACGTTCATCAGGCCGCTCAGGTCGGTCAGTGCTCGGTTGACCTTGACCAGGCTCTCATCGGCGTTGCGGGAGATGCTTTCGCTGCGGGCGGCGAACGGCTGGGTCGCCTGCCGCACGGCGATCATCGCCTCGTCGGCACGGTTGAGCGTGGCGCTCATGTGCTTGGGCAAGGGCCGGCTGTCCTGCAGGATGCCGTCGAGGTTGCGCGAGATGCTGTCGAAGCGCTCGCTGGCGGTGCGCGAGTTCTTGAGAATGACCATCAGGTTGCGCTGGTTCTCTTCGTTGAGCACGTTGCTGACCCGCGTCAACACGATGTTGAGGTTTTCGATGGCCTTGGTGATACTGTCCTGGTTGGCCTGGATCCAGACGTTGAGGCGCTCGCCGATCCGGTTCCAGGTGCGCGCGACGGCGCCGATGTCGTCAATGTTGCGCTCCACGCCGGGAAGAGCCTTGCGTACGTCCTTGGCCAACCCCTGGTATTCCTTGTTGGTATTCTCCAGGTCGGGGAGAATTCGGCGCACATCCTTGGCCAGATCCTGATATTCCTGGTTGGTGCGGCGCAGGTCGGGGATGCTCTTGCGCACGTCCTTGGCCAGGTCGCGGTACTCGCGCATCGTCTCCTCGGCCAGCGGAGACATCCGTTCCAGTCGTTGCAAGGAGCGACGGATTTCGGCGAGCGTTTCCTGGGCCGACGGGGCGACCTCGGAGGCGCGGTTGAGCAGCGTATTGACGTTGGCCGGCCTCATGCCGACGACCTCGGAACCCGGTTCCAGCGGCGAACGATCGACCTCCTGTCCTTCCTCGACCGCCAGCGGCACGAAATCGATGCTGACGTCGGTGCCGAGCAGACCGATGTTGAGCGTCGGTTGCTCGTTGCGGCGCAGACTGAAACGCGGATCGATGGCCACCCGGACGCGGACGATGCCGCGCTCGTCATCGAGGACCACGTCGCGCACTTCGCCGATGCGCACGCCGGAGCGGCGCACCGGCGTGCCGGGTCCGACGCCCGGCGCGTCCACGAAGCGGATGGTGTAGAGGTTGCTGCGCTTGAACACGTTCGGCAGACTGCCGAACATAACCACGAGCGTACCCAGCAGCACCAGCGTCAGCAGCACGAACAGGCCGATACTCCAGCGCATGCTTCGGTCGGTCATGGCGATACCTCAGGCGTACCGGGTTTGGCCGCGACGCGCAGCGGAGCGCGGGACGGCCTGCGCTCCGCTGCGCGTCGCGGCTAAACGGATGGACTGCGCCAGCTCCTGGAGGCGGTCGCGAGCCTCGCCCTCGATGAACTGGCGGACGCGCGGATCGGGACACTCCCGCAATTGCTCCGGCGTGCCGTCGAAGAGGATCTGGTGCTCTCCCGGCTGCAAGCGACTCAGCGGGTAGAACATGACGACGCGGTCGGCCACCTTGTTGACGGTCTTCATTTCGTGCGTGACGACGATGCTCGTCACCGGATGCTGCCGCCGAGTTTGCAGGATCAACTCATTGATGACGTCGGTCATAATCGGATCAAGTCCCGTGGTCGGTTCGTCATAAAGCATGACCTCGGGCTCCAGGGCCAGGGCGCGGGCCAGTCCAACCCGTTTTTTCATGCCGCCCGACAGCTCCGCCGGCTTCTTGGTGACGACGTTGGGCGGCAAACCGACCTCTTGCAGCCGCTGACGCACGACCTCGCGGACCTCCGCCTCGGCGGTGCGGCCCTGGCGCGCAGCCCGAAGGCGACGTTGTCGTAGACCGACAGGCTGTCGAACAGGGCGGCGCCCTGGAACAGAAAGCCGAAGCGCAGCCGTTGCCGCGTCAGCTCGCGCTCGGGCAGATTTTCCAGGTGCTGTGCCATCGAAGACGACCCGCCCCACGGTCGGCCGCAGCAGGCCGATAATCAGCTTGAGCAGCACCGTCTTGCCGCAGCCGCTCTCGCCGATGACGGCCAGGGTCTGACCGCGAAAAATCTCCAGGTCGATGGCGTGCAGCACGCGCTGCGTGCCGAACTGCATCGTCACCTGCTGCAACGAAATCAAGGCGTTGCTCGGCGCCGCCTCGCTGCTCATGCTCGCTCATCCTTTCATAGAAAATAGGGCATAGGGAATAGGGAATAGGGAATAGGGAATAGGGAAAGGGAATAGGGAATAGCCGAGGCTTCTCTCTCTTT
Organism: uncultured Planctomycetota bacterium; assembly: GCA_963849325.1. Classification (GTDB taxonomy): domain Bacteria; phylum Planctomycetota; class Planctomycetia; order Gemmatales; family Gemmataceae; genus JAJPHU01. The sequence goes on from CAWKHF010000004.1 coordinate 234,955, forward strand.
CTATTCCCTATTCCCTATTCCCTATTCCCTATTCCCTTTTTCTATTCCCTGCTACATGAAATGGGCGGCCGAGGGCCAAAGGTAATCGTAAAGGTTGTTGAGGAACATGGCGAGGAAGAAGTCGAGCACGAGGATGGCGATGAACGACAGCACGAAGGCGCGAGTGGCGGCCCGACCGACGCCCTCGGCGCCGGCGTCGCTGTGAAAGCCGCGGTGGCAGCAAATGACGGCGATGGCGGCACCGAAAAAGAGCGGCTTGATCAGGCCGGTCACCAGGTCGTACATGCCGACGTATCCCTGGGTATTCTCCCAGTAGTAGTGCGACTCGACGTGATAGACCTCGATGCAGATGACCGCTCCGCCGAGGACGCCCATGAAGTTGGCCATGATGGTCAAGAGCGGGATGAGCAACATGCAGGCCAGGAAGCGCGGCGTCGCCAGGTAATGCACCGGGTTGGTTCCCAGGCAGGCCAGGGCGTCGATCTGCTCGGTGATGCGCATGGTGGCCAACTCGGCGGCCATGGCACTGCCGACGCGGCCGGCGAGCATGACGGCGGCCAGGACCGGACCCAGCTCGCGCACCACCGAGACGTTGATGATCTGGCCCAGCCGCGTCGCCAGTCCAAGATGAGCGAACTCCGCGTAGGCCTGCACGGCCAGCACCATGCCGATGAACGTGCCCGTAATCATCACCACCGGAATGCTACGCACGCCGACGGCGTGGCAGATCGGCACGATGGTGTTGTAACTGGAGCGCCGCCGCGTGCCGGCCAGGATGTGAACGGCGAAAAGGCTAAGGTCGCCCAGATCGATGAGGGCGTCGGCGACCTGCTGGCGGGCGAACCGCCACAGGCCCAGCGTTTCCCGGCTGACCGTGGCCATCCTAACCCCCAAAATCGGTACGAAGTTCTCGTTTAGCCGCGACGCGCAGCGGAGCGCGCTCCGCTGCGCGTCGCGGCTAAACGAATGTCGTCCTTTGTCCTTCGTCCTTCGTACTTATTTTCATCCCCAGTACGCCACCGGATGCCCGTTGTGCCATTGCACCCAGACCCGGTAGCGACTGTCCCAGGCGATGCCGGAGAACGGCACGTCTGGGCTTGGCGCTTCCTGTAGGACCGGCACCGGCTCGGGCTGCGCGATCGGCTGGGCCGCGCGCCGCTGAGCGTGGAGCCGGCGCACGCCCATCAATTCGAGCTGGCCGGCGAACAGGACGAACGCGGCCAGCAGGATCGGCATGGGGCTGAGCACGAGCAGCGACAGACAGGCGATGAGGATCGCCATTCCCACTCCGACGCGGGCGGCTAACTCGGTCGCTCGCAGGTGCCCCAGTCGCAGCGACAGCAGCGCCCGCAGCACCCGGCCGCCGTCCATCGGGAAGCACGGCAATAGGTTGAAGACAAGTAGTGCCACGTTGGCCGACCACAGCAAGACGCCGAAACGGACCCCAGTGGCGATCGGACCCAGTTCGGGATTGAACAGCACGTCGCCGCCTCGGGCAGCCGGACAGGACCGCCAGCAAAGCCACGGGTGCCAAAAGGGCGGCGAGGACGAGGTTGACCGCCGGACCCGCCAGGGCGATGCAAATCTCCTCGGACGGCTTCTCGCTCATGCGCTCCAGCCGGGCGACGCCGCCGATGGGGTAAAGGGTGATGCTGTCGGTGCCGATGCCGAAGAAGCGGGCCATGAGGGCATGACCCAGTTCGTGCAACACCACGCAGCTAAACAGGGCGATCAACCAGATCAACAGGAACAGCGCGTTCGCCAGGCCGCCGCCGTTGGTCAACAGCAGCCAGGCCGGCAACAGGAAGAACGTCGAGTGGACGTACAGGGGGATGCCGAACAGTTTGCCTAGTTGGAAAGATCGCAGCATGGACGGTCCTGCTTTCGTTGGGAAGCTCTAGCAATCGAAGCTGTTGTGCTTGTGCGCGAGAATGGTTCACCCGGGGGGATTTTTTTCTCGGCGCGGCGATTTTTTCTCAAGTTTCGCCTTCTCTCGCGGTCACAGCGAAGCCGCTCGCGCCTACAATTATTGTAGGGAGGAGAGGCGACCCGCGAGACGAAAAACCAGCCGGCAGGGACGCCGACAGGTGAGAGGATCTCCGAACCTTTTGCGAGCCGCCAACCCTCCACGCCTTGACGGCCCTCCCAGCCTTTCGACCGACGCCTCCGGGGGCAACCGGGCGATTCGGCGGAAGAGACACATGGAGGGATGGGCCGCCCTCGAGGATCCCGGTTGCGAGCCAGCCGACCAATGGGGGTGCCGGCCCCGCTCGCACAGCTCCCAGCAGGAGACTCAACGTGAAACGGCAACCCAAAGGGGCCAAAGAACGATCTCAGACCATCCAGGTCTGGACCTACGAGCAAGCGACGGGCGCCGCGCCCTATATTTCCTCCATCCTTCGTTCGCTGCGCGAGCACGCCCTGGAGGCGCTGCAACACTATCATCGGGCCAAGCGTCTCGCCAACCGTCCCGGCCGGCCCAGTCGCGCCGCCATCATTGCCCAGCAGGAAGCCGAACGCGAGGCCCATCGGGCCGACGATCGCTTCCGCGACGCCCTCGACGAACTCCAGGAAATGGACATCTACACGCTCGACCCCATCCAGGGTCAAGCTCTCGTTCCCTTCGTCCACAACGACCAGTTGGCCTGGTATATTTTCGACCTGTTCGACGCCCAGCCACTGCGCTTCTGCGCTTCCAGAGCGATCCGGACGATACGCGCCGTCCCGTGACCTCCCTGCAAAAGGGGGCGGCACCGGCATCGCAGATCGTGTGAACGTCTTCGCCTCGGTCTCTCCGCACACAAGGGCGTCTCTTCGGGGGCGCCCTTCTGTGTTTGTGTAAACGAGGGATATTCCGTTTAGCCGCGACGCGCAGCGGAGCGCGGGAGAGTCCCGCGCTCCGCTGCGCGTCGCGGCTAAACAAAGTTATGAACGGAGCTCGCACCCTCATGCGCGTTCAACTCCCCACCGACTGGAAGACGGTCCTGGCGGATGAATTGAAGAAGCCTTATTTCCACAAGCTCAAAGAATTCGTCGATGCCGAGCGCGAGGCCCACACGGTCTATCCGCCGGAAGGAGACGTGTTCAACGCCTTCAAGCTGACACCCTACGAGCGCGTCCAGGTGCTTCTCCTGGGGCAAGATCCCTACCACGACGAGGGCCAGGCGCACGGTTTATGCTTCTCGGTCAAGCCGGAGGTCAAACGGCCGCCATCGCTGGTCAACATCTTCAAGGAGTTGCAGCACGACCTGGGCTGTCCCATACCCAACAACGGCTACCTGGTGCCGTGGGCCGAGCACGGCGTCATGCTGCTCAACGCCGTCCTCACCGTCCGCGCGCACAAACCCGCCTCGCACGCCAACCACGGCTGGGAGACCTTCACCGACGCCGTCATTCGCGCCCTCAACGACCGGCCGCGTCCCCTCGTCTTTCTGCTGTGGGGCGCCTACGCCCAGAAGAAGAGCAAGCTCATCGACACCGACCGCCATCGCATCGTGACGGCGGCGCATCCGTCGCCGCTGTCGTTCAAGAAGTTCCTCGGCAGCAAATGCTTTTCCGCCGCCAACAACGCCCTGGAAGAGCTGGGCGAAACGCCGATCGATTGGCAACTGCCCGACGTGTGAGGGACACATCAGGGCGCGGCGGAAGGACGGAGGGCGAGGCGGTCGAGCGCGGCCTTCGCTTCCCGCGTCAGACGTGCCTCGGGGAACCCGTCGGCGAGGGTCTGGAGAACCTGCCGGGCCTCGCGGGAACCGATGTGCTCCAGCACTTCCACCGCGCGCAGCGGACGAGCCGTCTCGGCGGAGGGACAAAGCAGTTTCTCCAGAAGCGCATCGATGCGGCGGCGCACTTCCAGGGTAGGCATCCCTTGTAACGCCTGGCGCAGAGAGGATTCGGCCGCCTCACCCAGCTTTTCCAGCTCCCCAAGGGCCTCATCGCGGACGGCGAATTCGTCGGCGTCCAGCTTGCGGATCAGCTCGGCCAGGCGCTTCTTTTCGACCGGCTGCGCGGGCCGAAGGTGCTCGCTCAGCAACGGCAGCGCCTGGGCGGGATCGGCGCGGAGAGCGTGCATGGCTTGATACGCTCCGGCCGCATCCCCGGCCAGATCCTTCCAGGCGGTTTGCACGACCAGGCGCGGAATGGCCGGCAAGCCGTCCCGCACGATTCGGGCCACGTCCCAGACGAGGACCGACGTGTCCTCGCCTCCAGAGTAGAGCCATTTGCCGTCGGGGGAGAAGACCAGGGCGTTGACGTTGCCGCGATGCCCCGCCAGCTGCTTCCGTTCCGTGCCGGTCGCCAAGTCCCACAGTCGCAGCGTGCCATCGCGGGCGGCCGAAGCGAGGAGGCGGCCGTCCGGCGAAAAGGCGACGGCGAGCGTCGGCTGGGTATGACCCTGGAGGCGCAGACGCTCCTGGCCCGTGGCGGTTTCCCACACGGAAATCGTCTTCTCGCGGTTGAGGGCCAGCATTCGGCCATCCGCCGACAGTGCCAGGCGAGCACGGTTGGAATAATTGAGGCGATCGGCGTCGATCCGAAGCATCCGGGCATTCATGGCGGCGGTCAACTGTGGCAGCTCTTCGCCCCGGCTCACGTCCCAGGCGCGAACGTCGGTTCCCTCGGGCGTTCGGGTCGCCGCGAAGACGAAACGACCGTCGGCGGAGAAGGCAACCGCTTCCACGAAAGGCGACTCACATTTCAGACAACGCATTCGCTGGCCTGTCCGCGCGTTCCATAGGCAGACCGTTCCCTCCCAACTTCCGGTCGCCAGGGATCGACCATCGGGAGAGAAGGCGACGGTGGAGAGGCGTTCTCCCTTCTGTCCGGGGTAGGCCGGCTTGCCCTCGACGGGAGCCTCGATCCGGCGGACTTCCTTGCCGGTAACGGTATCCCACAAGGAGAGAGAACCTAGCCGACTGACCACGGCCAACGTCTTCCCGTCGGGAGCACAGGCGCAGTCGGTCAGCCCCGTGCTGGCGGGCGCGAAGCAATGGCGCTCCACGCCGGTGTTCGTTTCCCACAGGCGCACCCCGTCGGGGCTCAGCGAGGCCAAGCGCCGTCCGTCCGGCGAACGAACGACCGCCTCCACCGGCCAATGATGGCCGCTTGGCGGATCGATCTCCTTGCCCGTGGCCACTTCCCAGCGACGAATGACAGAGCCTCCCGCGAACAGGATCTTGCCATCGCGGGAAAAGGCCAGACAGCTGGCGCCTCCGGCGAACGAGTGCAGTCGTTCGCCGGTGGTCCCATTCCACAAATGGATGCGGGCGGCGGTACCAGGGGACACCTCCACGGAGGCCAGCCGTTTGCCATCGGGGGAAAGGGCCACAGCGGTGACCAGGGGGAGCCTGGCTTGCAGTTGGCGGACTTCCTTATCGTCCGCCAGGCTCCAAAGGGAGATGTGGCCTGGTCCGGTGCCGTTGAGACCGCGGATTCCCGCCGCCAGGAATCGGCCATCGCCGGACAGGCCCAGTGAATCGACAAGCCTCCCCTCGCCGAGGTTGAGGACGGGTCGCTCCTTCCACGAGGCCGTGTCCCAGCGATGGACCGTGCTGTTCGTCTGCCCCCCGGCGATCAGGGTCTTACCGTCCGGCGTGAAGGCGAAGAGGACAATGTCCAGGCGTCTGCGGGGCCACGGCCGCGAGACGATTTCCGCTCCCGTAGTTGCATTCCACACATGAAGGTTCTTCGCGTCGCAAGTGACCAGCATCTGGCCGTCGGGGGAAAAACCCAGGCCGAGCTTCAGGCCGTTCTTGCCGTACTTCTCCCCCTTGAACCATCGCCGTTCCCGCCCCGTGGCGGCATCCCAAAGACGAATCCCCTCTTCGGAAGTGGTCGCCAGGATGCCGTCCGAAGAGAGGGCGAGGTAGTGACGGCCCGAACCGCCGGGAAGGCGATGCAGCAGCCGTCCCGTGGCCATCTCCCAGACGCAGAAGGTAGGGCCCCGGAAGGGGGTGCTGCCGGAAATCAGCGTCTTGCCATCCGGACAGGGGATCAACGCTTGAACGCCATCGCCGGAACGGAAGTGGATCGAGCCAAGCCGGCGGACGCACTCCGCCGGAAGAGGATCGCCAAACGCATCGACGCGCTCCGCTTTCGGCTCGGCGGTCCCTAACCGAGACAGGCTCGGCGGCGGCGCAAGGAACAGCGCCGCGGCGACGATTCCGCGCGAAAGATACCTCATGAACGACCTCCCCGAAGGACGGGCTTTTCCTCTGTTGTACCTCATGGGAACGACGCTGGGAACCATGTTGTAGACCTTCGCTCGCGCTTTGCCGACCTTTTCTTTTTATCTGTACAAGCGTATAATTAGAGATAGAAAGGGTGAGGAAAGAAGAGGGGGATTCATGGACAACGCAACCATCGCACGCAAGCTGAACGACTACGCGACGTACCTGGAAGGCGAAGACTCGAACGTGTATCGAGTGCGCGCCTATCGCCGGGCCGCAGCGACGGTGCTGGCGCAGGAACGATCGCTGGCCGAGGTAGTGAATGAGAAGGGCCGAGCCGGGCTGGAAGAGTTGCCAGGCATCGGGGCCAGCCTGGCGTACACGATCGAGGGACTGGTCCGCACCGGCGCGTTCCGCACATTGCGGCCGGACGCCGGCCATGTCGATCCGGAACGTTTGCTGACCAGCCTGCCGGGCGTCGGCCGACAGTTGGCCCACGTCCTGCACGAACAGCTCGGCATCACCACGCTGGAAGAGCTAGAGCGGGCCGCCCATGATGGCCGGTTGGTCCAGGTTGGCGTGGGTCCGAAACGACTGCGCGGTCTGATCAACGCGCTGGCCGGACGTCTGCGTCGGAGCCGACTGCCGGAGCCGACTCGCGGCGAGCCGCCCGTGGCGGACCTGCTCGCCGTCGATGAGGAATACCGTCGCCAGGCCGACCGCGATACGCTGCCCACGCTCACGCCGCGCCGCTTCAACCCGGAGCATGAACCGTGGCTGCCGTTGTTGGTCGCGGATCGCGCCGGCTGGCGTTTCCGCGCCCTCTTCTCGAACACGGCCCTGGCCCATCGGCTGAACAAGACGCACGATTGGGTCGTGATCGCGTTCCACGATGGTTTCACTTCGAGTCAACGTACCGTGGTGACGGAGACGCGCGGCGACCTGCGCGGCCGCCGCGTGGTGCGCGGCCGCGAACGCGAGTGTCGGGTACACTACCAGGGACTTGCGCCGGTGCCGACCGGACCCGACACGGCGGCCTAACCAAACGCCTCCGAGCCTGAAGCGTAAGCGAAGAAGAACGGCAACCAAAGGTTGCCGTTCTTCTTCGCTTACGCTTCAGGCTCGGAAGGAAGAACTTGGCGCGGCGCGGACACCTTGCATAATGGGAGTGTGGGCCAATCCCCAAGCGGCCCCTTCTCGAAAGCACCGCAGCCATGCTCCGTTTCCGCGTCTACAATCGGCAAGAACGCCAGGAAGTCGAGCACCCTTCCGGCCCCATCGAGTTCGGGCGCGGCGGGCCGCGCAACAATGTGCCGCGCTGCATCATCCAGGATCTGTACGTCTCCAAGGACCACATCCGCGTCGTCGAACTGGAGAACGGAAAGGTCCGCGTCGAAAACCTCAGCCAGCGCAATTCGATCCGCCTGGCCGACAACAGCGTCATCGCCACCGGCAGCAGCCGCGAGGTGACGACGCCGATCCATCTCACGGTCGGCGAGACCACACTGGAGATCGACGGACCCGGACCCGGTTCCGGGGAACGACTGCTGCAAACCATCGCCACGCCCTTGCCCTACCGGACGGACCACTCCACGCACCGCAGTCTGATGGACCTGGGCCGGTCGCCCACGCCGGAGACGCTGGCCCGGTGGTTCGAGACGGTCATCGCCGTGCAGCGTTCCGCGGCCGGCTCGCCGGAGTTCTACCAGCAGACGGCGCGAGCGGTGGTCACACTGGTCGGGCTGGATCGAGGCATGGTCCTGCTGCGCCGCGAGGGCCGTTGGATGGTGCAGGCGCGCTACCCCGAGGACGCGGACTACCCCGGCCGCGAGTTCAGCCTGACTACGATTGAGCGCGTCGAGCGCGAACGGCGCACTTTCTTTCACACCGCCGAATCGATGCCGTCGGCGACGGAGAGCCTGCAAGGCGTCGAGGCGGTCGCCGCCTCGCCGGTCTTCGACTCCAACGATCAGGTAGTCGGGGCCGTCTACGGCATCCGCAATCGCCTGACGCCCCATGCCGGCCTGGGCATCGGTTCGCTGGAAGCGCAGGTGTTGCAGCTGCTGGCCTCGGCGGTCGGCGTCGGCCTGGCCCGGCAGGAGCAGGAAGCGCGGGCCACGCGCCGACTGGTGCAGTTGGAGCAGTTCTTCCCCGGCGACCTGGCCCGTGAGATGGAGCAAAACCCGCATGTCCTCGACGGCCAGGAACGCGAGGTGACGGTGCTGTTCAGCGACATCCGCGGCTTTTCGCGGACGTCGGAACGGCTCGGCCCCAGCGACATTTGCCGCCTCGTCTCGGATGTCATGGAACGCCTGACGGCCCGCGTGCAGGAGACGGGCGGCGTCGTGGTCCACTACGCTGGCGATGGTTTGATGGCCTTGTGGAATGCGCCCAAAGACGTGCCCGATCACGCGGCGCGGGCTTGCCGGGCCGCGCTGGCGATGCAGGCCGACCTGCCGTCGTTGGACGCCGAATGGAAGGCGCGGCTCGGCGGGCCGGTGCGGCTGGGCATCGGCCTGAACACCGGCCTCGCCCTGTGCGGCAACACCGGCAGTAAGAAGAAGTTTCATTACGGCGCCCTGGGCCACGCCGTCAATCTGGCCAGCCGCGTCGAGGGCGCCACCAAGCAGCTCGGCACCCCGATCCTGATTACCGGCTCGACGCACGCCCAGATCGGCGACGGCTTCGCCACGCGGCGGCTGTGCCGGGCGCGCCTGGTCGGCATCGACGGCGCCAACGACCTGCACGAGTTGCACGCGGAAAACGCCACGGAGGACTGGCGCGAATGGCACGCGACCTACGAACGCGGGCTGGCCCTGTACGAGGCCGGACGCTTTCTGGAGGCGTGCCGCACGCTGCACACGCTGTTGTTCGGCGAATCCGAGCACGACCGTCCCACGCTGAAGTTGCTGGCCCGCGCCACGCAGGCGCTGTGCGAACCGCCCGAGCACTTCGACCCGGTAATTGACCTGGACTACAAATAGGGAGGACCATGCGCCACTTCGCTTGCCTGTGCTGGATGCTGGCCCTGGGATGCGGCTCGACGGAGACGCCCGCGCAACCCGCCGCGTCCCAGGCCGCGCTACCGTCGGACCTGCGCACGCGCGTCACAGGGAGCGATTGGCCGCGCTTCCTCGGACCGAGCGGCGACAGCGTTTCCACTGAGAAGGGCATCGTGTCGCCCTGGCCGGAGGCGGGGCCGCGCCTCGTCTGGCACCGGCGCCTCGGCGAGGGTTACGGCATGCCGGCCATCCGTCGCGGCCGGCTGTTCGTCTTCGATCGCGCTCAAGACCGCGCCCGCCTCCGCTGCTGGAAGAGCGAGACCGGCGAGCCGCTGTGGGCCTTCGACTATCCCACCGATTACAAGGACCTGTACAACTACAACGGCGGACCGCGCTGCTGTCCCGTGGTGGACGACGATCGCGTCTACATTTACGGTGTCGAAGGCATGTTGCACTGCCTCCGCGCCGAGGATGGCAAGGTGCTCTGGAAGGTCGATACCGTTTCGGAATTCCACGTCCTGCAAAACTTCTTTGGCGTCGGCAGCACGCCCGTCATTGAGGGCGATTTGCTTCTCGTCCAGGTCGGCGGCAGTCCGCGAGACGACCCGGCGAAGACCATCTACGATCGGCCCAGGTCCGATGGCAGCAGCCTGGTCGCCTTCGAGAAACATACCGGCAAGGTCCGCTATCGTGCCGGCGACGAGTTGGCCGGTTACGCCGGCCCGGTGCTGGCGACAGTCGGCGGACGACGCTGGTGCTTCCTCTTCGCTCGCGGCGGTCTGCTCGGTCTGGACCCGACCAACGGCAAGGTCGATTTCCACTACCCCTGGCGGGCCCGCGTCCTCGAAAGCGTCAACGCCAGCAACCCCGTCGTCGTCGGCGACCGCGTTTTCCTCTCCGAGACCTACGGTCCCGGCAGCGCACTCTTGGAGATCAAGCCGGGCGCGTGCAAGGAGGTATGGACCGACAAGGACAAGGGTCTGCGCGAAAAGAGCATGCAATGCCACTGGAACACGCCTATCGCCGTGGACGGCTACCTGTATGGATGCAGCGGCCGGCACCTGGAAAACGCCGAGCTGCGCTGCATCGAGTGGGCCACCGGCAAGGTCATGTGGCGCAAGCGCGGCCTGACCCGTACCTCGCTGTTGCTCGTGGACAAGCACTTCATCTGCCTGGGCGAAGATGGTATCCTGCGGCTGCTGAAAGTGAATCCGGAGAAGTACGAGGAGGTGTCGAGCGTCGAGTTGAAGCTGCCGGGCGCGGACGGCAAACCCGATCCACAGGCGGGGCCGCTGCTGCGCGAGCCTTGCTGGGCGGCGCCGATTTTGTCGCACGGTCTGCTGTACCTGCGCGGGGCCGACCGCCTCGTCTGCCTGGAACTGATTCCGAAATAGCCGCTTGCGGCTTAGCGTTCGCCGGCCTGCTAAGCCGCAAGGTAGCGATTCACGGGCGTAGTCGCATCCCTACGACCACCAACGGCGCGCACCCTCACGCAGGCCAACCTGTAGTCGCCGCCTTTGGTCTAGACAATGGGGTCCACTTGAGGAGCCGACGGAGGCCGCAGGCCCGTCGCGGCTGGATTGGTCCTGGAGAGCACCCATGAACGGTTTCACGGTTCGCAACGACCCCTGTACGTTCGACTTTCTCGCCCTGGGGGCACTCATCCATCGCCTCGATCCAGGCGTGGTCCCTTTTCGCAAGGCCCGTTCGTTCGACATCCATGTCTCCGGCGGCGAGTACAACGTCGCCGCGGGGCTGTCGGATTGCTTCGGCCTGCGGACGGCCCTCGCCACCGCCATGGTCAACTACGGTATCGGCGAACTGGTGCAGACGCGCCTGCGCGAAACGGGAGTCACGCCGTTTTACAAGTGGTTCGAGCACGATGGCGTGCGCGGACCGAATATCGCCACCGTTTACAGCGACCGCGGCCAGGGCGTGCGCGCCCCCGTCGTCTTCTACAACCGCGCCAACGAGGCCGGCGCCCTGCTCAAGCCCGGCGACTTCGACTGGTCGGTCCTCTGCGCCGGCGGCGTCCGCTGGTTCCACTCCGGCGGCATCTTCGCTTCCCTGTCCGAGACCACCTCGGAACTGATCGTCGAGGGCATGCAGGCCGCCCGATCCGCCGGCGCCGTCGTCTCCTTCGACCTCAATTATCGAGCGAAATTGTGGGCGTCGGCCGGAGGGCTGGAACGCGCCCAGCAAGTGCTCCGTCGCATCGTCGCCAACGTGGACGCACTGATCGGCAACGAAGAGGACCTGCAAAAGGGACTCGGCATTGCCGGTCCCGACGTGACGACCCGGTCCCAGCTCGATCCCGACACGTTCTTCCGCATGATCGATCGCGTCGTCGAACAGTTTCCCAACATCAAGCTGGTGGCGACGACGTTGCGCGAAGTGCATTCGACCAATCGCCACGACTGGGCAACGGTGTTGTGGCTGCAAGGTCAGCGCTTCGTCAGTCCGACGTGTCACCTGGATGTCATCGACCGTATCGGCGGCGGCGATGGTTTCGCCGCCGGCGTGATTTACGGCCTGATCACCGGACGATCGCCGGAAGAGTCTCTCCGCCTCGGTTGGGCGCACGGCGCGCTGCTGACCACCTATCACGGCGACGTGACCATGGCCCGGCTGGAAGAGGTGGAGACGTTGGCCCGAGGCGGCTCGGCCCGCGTGCAGCGCTGAGAGTGTTTAAACGAGATACTCTTCCAGTTGGCGGAAGAGCGGACCCAGGGTCGGCTCGTAGTGCTTCCAGCGCGCCACGGAGCGGTTGTAGACGGGCTGTCGGACCTGGAGGACGCTGGCGGTGCGGATGGGACGCTGCGTGCGGTGGAACTGCAAGCAGGCCGGCTCCCACTCCAGTCCGCACCACTCCACCAACCGCCGAGCCACACCCTCCAGGTCGCGCACCGTGTCCTCGTAATCGATGTGCAGCAGCGTCCCCGGCAGTACCCGCGACCAATGCTCCAGGATGCGGCGATAGTCGCGGAAGCGAGCGGCGATGTGGTCCGGGTCGTTGGCCCAGCGGACCTGGTGGAAGTGCGTCATCCAGCACGACACGGCCACGTCGCGTAGATCGCGGCGGCAGTGAATGAACCTGGCACGCGGAAACAAGACGTGTAAGAGACCCAAATACATGTAATTGTCCGGCATCTTATCCGTCACGCGCCAGGCGGTGCCGTTCAGCGCGTGCAGTTTCTCCAGATGACGGCCGGCGATCTGTTGCAAGGTGGGACGGTCGAGACGCTCGAGCGCGGCAAAGCACGCGGTTTCGTCGCCGCCGGGGGCGAGGGCGTTGAAATCTTCGCGTCCCAGGCGCAGCTCGCCGGCGCCGAAGACCTGGGAATGGCTGGCGAGAATCTGTTCGAGCAGAGTGGTGCCGGAGCGCGGCAGACCGACGAGGAAGACCGGCCGCTCGCTGTCCAGACCCCAGCCGTTCACGCTCGCAAAGAACTCCGGCGTAAAGGTGGACAGAAGCCGATCGACAAAGCGCGTGTGGGCGGCGGGTTCGTAAACTCGGCCGCACTGCCTGCGACTGGCGCTTTCGAGGGCGTTGGCCTGGCGAAGGCATTCGCCGGCCCGCTCGTAGGCACCGCGGGCGTCGTAGACGTGAGCCAGACCAAAGAGCAGCGGCGCACGCCGGGCGTCGGAACCCGCGAGGTCGGCGGCCAGCTGTTCCATCGCCTGCACGTCCGCCTCCGGCAGCTTGCCCCGCAACAGGAAGGCGAGGTAGGCATAAGCGCCGACGTGACGCGGGTCGTACGCGCACTGCCTCGCGCAGGTGGGACTCGGCGGAGGTCAAGTCGTTCAGCTGCTCCAGTACCTGACCTAGGCTGTAGTGCCCCTCGGCGTAGCGCGGGTCCAGCCGCAGCGCCGTGCGAAAGCAGGCAAGGGCCTTTTCGTAGTCGTGACGCTCGGCCAGCGTGGTTCCGAGGTTGGCGTGGAAGCTGGCCGTGTTCGGTTCCAGGCGGATGGCCTGCTCGTGCCGGAGCACGGCGTCGTCGAGTTGACCCTGCTCGCGCAAGAGAGTGCCTATGTTGTCGTGGGCCAAGGCGAAGTTCGGCTGCCAACGCAGGGCCTCGTCGTAACAGGCCCGGGCTTCGGCCGGCTGGCCCAAAGCGGACAACACGTTGCCCAGATTGTTGTGGGCGAGAACGAGGCCCGGCTGCAAGCGAACCGCCGTCTGACAGTGTTCCAGGGCCGCGGTCAACTGCGCTTCTTGCAGGAGCATCTGTCCCAGGTTGCTGTGGGCCAGCGCCAGGTTCGCGTCCAGTTCGATGGCATGGCGGAAGTGGGCCATGGCCTGCGGGGCGTCGCCGAGCAGGCGGCAAGCGTTGCCGAGGTTGTTGTGGGCCAGGGCGAAATCCGGCCGCAGTCGTATCGCCGTCTGGAACTGCTCGGCCGCGTCGGCCGGACGATTCTGGTCCAGGAGCACAAGGCCCAGCTGGTTGTGCCAGACAGGATTGTTCGGCCGGAACTGCAGGGCCAGGCGATAACAATTGGCGGCCAGGTCCAACTGCCCGACCGCACGATACGCATCGCCCAGGGTGGCGTGAAAGCCGGCCTCGCTCGGAAAGAGGGCGATGGCCCGCCGGATCAGCTCGATGGCTTGGTTCGGCTGGCCCATGTGCAGATGGACCAAGCCCAGCAGAGGCAGAGCGCGCGGGTGGTTGGGCTCCGACGACAGAATATCGCGGTAGAGTCGAGCCGCCTGCTCCAGCTCGCCACGCTGATGATGCTCTAGGGCCGTCGCTAACAGGGATGAGGACATAGTTCGATTTCGATTGAGGGAATAGGGAATAGGGAATAGGGAATAGGGATCGGTTTTTCTCGTCCCTATTCCCTATTCCCTATTCCCTCGTTCTCACATCGTCAAAATCGGGAACTGCTGAATCTGGCTCTGCTCGAATGCCAGGATCGCCGCGATGTACTGGTAGAGGTAATCGATATACATGCCCTGATCGGCGAACGAGGCAGAGGCGGAGCCGAAGGGACCGCTGTAGGAGGCGATCAGCGCGTGCGGAGAGATCAGATAGGGGAATGCCTGGGGGCTAAAGAACGGGGTGATGATGCGGGCGGTGGCCACCCCATTTTGCACGCTGGCGTTGACCGTCTGGCCGGCGACCTGGAACGTGATGACGCCCTGGTTGACCGACGAGACGCCCGGCGCCAGCACCTGAGCGGTTACCGTCTCGATCTGGAACAGGCCGAACGGATACTGGTTCTGCACGCTGGTAATGTTGACGGTGGTGGACGAGACGGGCGTGGGCGTGGGTGTGGGTGTAGGTGTGGGCGTGGGCGTGGGCGTGGACGAGAGGACGAACAGGCCGCCGGTGCCGCTGCCGTTGGCGAAGGCCGGGCTCTTGGCCGTGTCGGTGTAGACCGCCGCGATGGTGAAGGCGCCGGGTCCGTAACTCGCCGGCAACGTAACGGTCGTGGAGGCGACCCCGGTGGTGGTGTTGACCTTGGCGGTCACGGGAGGCAGAGAAAAGACCGTGAAGGCAACCTGGCCTTCCGTCACCGGCGTGCCGCCGGAAGTCAGCGTGGCCGACACGGTTATCTGCTGGCTGCTCGAACTGAATGGGACGGTCACGTTGTTGACGTTGACGATGGTGCCCAGGTTGCCGGTCTCGACGGCGCCCAGATCGACCGGCCCGGCGGCCGGACGCGCTACGCCGCGCTGATCGACCAGGGGCAGGGTGATACCGGGGATGTTTGGATTGGCGGCGCCGACGGCTGGACTGTTCAGTTGGGGCGCCATGGTGAACTCGGGTCCGCCGTTGTTTTGCAACGGCCCCAGGTTGGGGCTGGAGAAGTTGTCGAGGATGACGGCAGGGTCGAGCACCGTGATGCCGTTGCCGTCGTGGACGGCGCTGCTGGGCACCAGGTTGGTGTTGCCGGTGATGGTGGCGGTGTTGTTGGTGGGGGCGTTGCGGTCGTAGGTGGCGTTGTTGATGAGATCATCGACGCCGGTATTTTGACCGATGATGCTGTTGTACAAGGTCAGGGTGGCGTTTTGGGCGGTGAAGGGGTTGCTGTCGGGCGTGATGCCGTAGGCAATGCTGTAGACGCCGCCGCCGGTGCCGATGCCGTTGGGATTGGGCGAGGTGGACTTCGAGGAGCCGAGTCCCGCCAGGGCGCTGTTGCCGGCGACGGTGGCGTAGGTGAGGGTAAGGGAGCCGTTGAGGTTGAAGATGCCGCCGCCGAAGCCGTCGCCGCCGGTGCCCTGGCTGGTGAGCTTGATCGTACCCGGTATGGAACCTCCCTTGGAGGTGAAGATGCCGGTGTTGGTGGTGGTGGAGCCGTTGACGGAGCCGCCCTCCGCGGTGTTGCCGCTGATGGTGCTGTTGACGATGTTGGCGGTGCCGAACATGTTGAAGATGGCGCCGCCGAAACCGCCGCCGCCGCCGCCGTCGCCGCCGGCGCCGAAGCCGGCGCCGCCGTTACTGCTGCCGAAGCCGCCCGTAGCGAAGTCGGCACCGCCGCCGCCGAAACCGCCCATGCCGAAATCTCCGCCGCCGCCGCCGCCGAAGCCGCCCTGACCGCCCGGAGCCCCAGGCAGCCCGCCCCGCCGGAACTTCCCGGTAAAGCCGAAGGGGGAGCCTTCCGCGCCGCCGCCGCCGACCCCGCCGCCGCCGCCGGCATAGCTGCCGAGAAGGCCGCCGGAGCCGAACGCGCCGCCGTGGCCTCCTTGCAGCTTGACCTTGCTCGTGTTGTTGAAGCCATCGCCGCCGCCGCCGCCATCGCCGCCGCCGCCGTTGCCGATGGTATAGTTGGTGCCGAGCTGGCTGACGCCGCCGCCGCCGCCTGGGACAAAACTGGCGGTGCCAGGGGCTCCATCTTGCGTGAAGCCGGCGCCGCCGCCGCCCGAGCCGTGAGGATAATTGCCATTTCCGCCTTGCGGGAGCACGCCGATGTCGAAGCCCGGGGCGCCGCCGAAGCCGCCGCCGTCGCCGAAGGCGTCCGCATTGCCGCTCAGGCTGGGGTTTTGCGTGTCGGTGTTGTCGTCCATGCCGCCGCCGCCGCTGCCGATGGCGAAGCCGTTGAGCCGGGCGATACCGGACTCGCCGCCCTTGGCCGTGTTGCCGGTTAGGGTCACGCCGTCGAGGTTCAACGTACCCATGTTGAAGATGGCCCCGCCCGCCCCCATGCCGCCGCCGCCCTCGAAGCTGGCGCCGCCCACGGCGCTGCCGCCCTCCAGCGTCACGTTGTTCAGCGTCAGGTCGCCGGCCGACATGGCCGTGATGACGCCCGAAAGATTGGGACCGCCCGAAACCATGAAGAGGCGGAAGTCGGGCGTGCCGGCGGCGGTGCTACGGGCGATGGTGCTGTTGTTGCCGTTGATGGTGACGTTGTTGGTGATGACCGGCAGACCCGCGGCGCCGTACCAGTAGCCGGTCAGACCGCTGGTGCTGGCGACGTAGACCTGGTTCAGGGTGTACGTCGCTCCCGTGGCCAGGTTGATGGTGGCGCCGCCGGAGGTGGCATCCGCTTCATTGATCGCCGTAATCAGCGCCGTCGTGTCGCCGACCGTCGGCTGGCCGGGCAGCGTGCCCACGTTGATGACCGCGGCCGGCACCAGCCGCGTTTCCAGCATCTCCAGCATCGGCCGCGTGCGCGGCCGCTTCCAACGATTGCGTGCCACCGGGGTCCGGTGAGGAAACAGCCAGCGACGCAGGCGGCGCAACCACAGAGAGCGGGTCATGGGAGCAAATCCTAGCAAGAAAGATGTCGCGGATGTACAGTCCGGAAGGAGAAGGCCCGATGAACCGCGGAGCATGGGATGGGGTGATGCCGACTCGGCCAAGTAAGGTGAAGCGCCCCCAACACCAAAATGAACGGCCCTTCCGTCCGTAACCCAGTTCCGGCAATTTGGGTTCCATGTATGTATACCCGTTGCTTGAAAAGACCGCAATGGAAAAATGCGAAAATTAGAGAAAAGGAAGGGGCGTAAAAAGGGTAAAGGCGAGGGAGTTGAAACAGCGAGAATAGTCGAGACGGGCGAACGGAGCCGCGCTGCTCTCCGAGCCGCGACCGTAAGGGAGCGGGGCTGGCCCCCGCTCCCTTACGGTCGCGGCTCGGTTGGGTCCGCTCGTTCGAAGCCGCAAGCGGCTTCAGAAGCGCAGGCTCAGTCCGACGTTGAGACCCTGGGCCGAGAAGTCGGTGCTATTCCAGTTGAACGCCGGGCGAGCGGGACCGGCCACCGACGGATTAAAGGACACCGACGACGGCACCTCGGCGGGGTTGACGCCGCGGTCGATCAGGTTGCCGGGACGGGCCACGTTGCTGACGTACAGGACAGTCCAGCCGGCGATTAGTCGAATCTGCGGCGTAATCTCGAAGCTCAGCCACATCTGCCCTTCGGGGATCACGGCCGGCATGTCGCGCGAATAGCTGCCGCTGTTGCTGCTCAGGGCGAGCAGGCCGCCCGGCAGAGTGCGGTTCAAGTTGTTCGGGCCGGTCACGTTCGTGGAGCCGTTGATCGTGGCGAACTCGTTGATGCCGCCGACCGCCACCTTGCCGGTGGCGTTGAGGCAGAAGCGCCACCACACCAGGCCGAACTGAGCGCCGACCTGTCCGCCGTAGAACTGATTGTGCGTGCGAAACTGGTCCTGGATGGACAGCGTGCTGCCCGGCGGGATGGCCAGGCCGCCGAACGCGCTTCGGCCCAGCGGCAGTACGGTGGTTGTCTGGGCGATGTCGAGTTCGTCATTGAGGCTGAGGTAACGGCCGCCGGCCAGCAGGTTGAAGTAATGAAGGACGTCGTCATCGCGGTTGCCGCGAACCGTGGGGAACATCAAGTTGGCGTCGGCGCCGAGCAGAGACGTCGTCGAGGCGAAATTGATGCTGCCGCGGAAGGCGCCGGGGGACGAGACGAACAGCACGTCCTCCACGCCGGTGGCGGTGTCGAAGATCGGCCGGCCCAGTACCGGCGAGCCGGACGTGCCAGAGCCGAAGTCCCGAGTGGTGGCGTGCTGAGCGAGCTGGAAGTAACTGCCTTCGATGCCGAAAGTATTGGCGGTGTTGAGCCAGCCGCCGCCGACGCGGTAGCCGCTGGAAGGACCGCTGTTGAAGAGATTGTTGTCTCCACCGGCGAGGACTTGCGTGCCGGTACGACCGAGGGCCGGGCTGGCCGAGCCGGTGGTCAAGAGCGGTTGCGGCGTGGGAGAGGTGCTCAGCCACCACAACAGGTATTCGCCGTACAACCAGGTACGCATGCTGGTGTCCGGCTCGGCGTCGGCGCAGGCTGAGCCGGCCAGCGCCAGGACAGCCAGGATCGCAGCCAGAAAGCCTCGTTTCATTACCCAACTCCCTCGTGCCGGCGTTCGCCGCCTGTTGCCTGGACTGCTTGCGGCCTACCCTCCATAAAGCCATCGGAATCCCCAGACGCGGAAGTACAGGGAAAAGCAGCGAAACACGCCCTCTCCCGGCTTCCCTCACAACCCGCACTCTCGCCGCAAACCGCCCTCCTTGACGAAAAGGATCTCGCGCAAAGGCGCAAAGGACGCAAAGCAAGACAAAGAAGGAAATCAGGTTCGATTCTTCTTGTTTTTTCCTTTGCGTTCTTTGCGCCTTTGCGTGAGATCCTTTTTGTGAGAGCTTCTTTATCTCCGTGGATACTGCTGTCTATTCCTGGCCTTCCTCGTGGCCGTGTCCGTGACCGCGATGCTTCTTTCGACCATGCCCCTGACCGGGAGGATGGCCTTGATCGTGACGGGGTTCATTTCCGTGGTCGTGTTCCTCGTCGTGAGGGGGACCATGATCGGGACCGTGCTCCGGGCCTCGGTGGTGCCCACGGCCGGGACGGCGACGACGGCGACGATGGCCCTCGCCAGGGCCGTGCTCCTCCTCGGCGGGACCACGACCGGGGCCGGCATCGTCCCCGCCGTCGTCGCCGTGCTCCTCGCCGTCCTCTTCCTCGTCCTCCTTCTCTTCACGCACGGCGAGCGAGTAGAGGGCCGGCGTGACCACGAGGGTGCTGAACAAACTGGACAGCAGACCGCCGATGACGGCACGGCCGAGCGGGGCGTTGGCCTCGCTGCCTTTCTCCAAGCGCCAACGACATCGGAATCAGGGCCAGGATCGCCGCCGCCGTCGTCATGACCACGGGACGCACGCGGACCTTGGCCGCCGCGACAATCGCCTCGGTCGGATTCAGCTTCTCCTCACGCTGCTTGCTTCTCGGCGAAGTCGGTCAGCAGCACCTTGTGCGACACGATGATGCCGACCACGAAGATCACGCCCAAGAGCGATTGCACGTTGATCGCCGTGCCCGTCAGAAACAGCATGGGGATGATGCCGAGCAGGCCCAGCGGCACCGCATACATGATCAAGCAGCGGCACGATGTACGAATCCAGCAGCGCCACCATGAGGAAGTAGACGAAGACGACGGCCAGGGTCAGACCGATGCCGAACTGGGTGAAAGTGTTCGTCATGTGTCCGTATTCGCCGCTGAGCTTCATCTTGGTGCCCGCCATCAGCTTCTGATGGCTGGGGTCTTCCGGGTCGAAGGGCAGCCAGATGGCCCCAGTCTGCTCTTGCTGGCCGATCGAAGACCCGAACGATTTCTTTTGTGGCCTGCCGAACTGGTTGAGGAGACGTTCGATGTCGTCGGCGACGTGGCCGAGGTCGCGGCCATGAACGTTCATCTCCAGGTCGATGGCCGATTGCAGATTGTCGTGCGTGACCTCGGCGGCGATGCTGGCCGCCTTGAGCGTTACGAAATTGCTCAGCGGCACCGCCTGATTTTGCACCGGACTGGTGATCGAGACATTGAGTACCGTCTCCAGCGACTTGATGTCGTCCTCGGGGTACTGCACGCCGACGAAGTATTGGTTCTGGCTCTTGGGATCGATCCAGAAGTTCTTCTTGTTGAACTGGATGCTGGAGTTGAGGGCCGAGATGACGTTCTTCATGACCCCTTCCTGCGTCAAGCCCACGGTGCGGGCCTTGGCCCGGTCCACCTCGATGACGTACTCGGGATAGTCCAGGCGCTGCAGGATGCGGGCATCGACCACGCCGTCGATCTTCTTGACCTCGCGGAGAATTCGCTCGGCCAGTTTGCGCGATTGCCGCGCGTGCTTGCCCTCGATGCGGAGGTTGATCGGCGTCGGCCGTCCTTCGTTGAGGGCATGCGGATGGTGCCGCCGGTGTTGAAGGCGAACTCCAGGTCGGAGAACTCCTTGGCCCGGGCGAACTTCGTTCGCAGCGCCTGGCGTAAAACTGGGCGGTGTTGCTCGCGTTTCTCCTTGAGTTGGATGCGCACGATCGTGTCCATCGGGCCGGAGTTGGGTGTATAGGCCGCCGACCAGTCGGCCCAGACGCCCAGCTCGCTGATGACCAGGTCCAGGTCGTCGCCGAGGGTCTCCTTGACGACTTTCTCGACTCTTGGCGATCCGCTCCTCGGTTCGCTCGATGCGGGTGCCGCTGGAGGCGCGGACGAACATCTCAAAGGCGCCGGCATCGACCTCGGGGAAGAACTCACGGCCCATGAACGGCCCGACGCCGACGACCAACAGGATCAGCAGCACCAGCGGCGCCAGCACGACCAGCCAGCGATGGTTCATCGCCCAGTCGAGTCGGCGGCCATACCAGGCCGATGCCGGCGTCAATCCACCCTTCCCAGCGCGCGTAGCGCGCGGGCAATCCATCCCTTGGGCCGCTCCGGCGGCGTCTCGGCGTCCCGTTGCGGACTCGCCTGTCCGCGCCGGGCGCCTCGCGCTGGACGTGTTCGCTGCGGCCCTCTTCTTCCCTCGCCTCTCGCCTCTCGCCTCTGGCCCCTCGGTGGGCTTGACGGTGCGGTTTCAGCCAGGTGGCGCAGCGCGAGGGGATGAACGAGCGGGACAGGACGTAGGCGATGGCCATGGCGAAGGCGACGGTCAGGGCCATCGGCTTGAAGAGGAACTGCCCGGAACTGGGCATCAGGGCCAGCGGCGCCAGCACCAGCAGCGTGCAGGCGCTGGCCGTCAGCTCCGGCATGGCCACCTCGCTGGCGCCCAACTTGGCCGCCTCGCGAACCGAGTCGCCCTGGGACAGGTGCCGTTCGGTGTTTTCCAGGCAGATGATGGCGATGTCCACCATCGGGCCGATGGCCAGGGCCAGGCCGCCCAGCGTCATGACGTTGATGGTTTGATTCAGTGCATACAGCAAGGCGATGGCCGCCAGCACCGTGATGGGGATGGTCAGCACCGCCATGAAGGTCATGCGCCACTGGCCCAGGAAGAGCAGGATCATCAGCGAGCACAGCACGCGCCCCAGGACGCCCTCGATGGCCAGGCTCTTGATGGATTGGCGCACGTAGACGGACTGGTCCATGACCATCTTGAGCTGGATGTCCGGCCGCCGATGCGCTGCTTGCCAATCCGGCAGCGACTCTTGCAGGTGATCGACGACCTTGAGGGTGCTGGCCCCGTGCTGGCGGTAGACCGGGATGTAAACCTCGCGCTTGCCGTTGATGCGGACCACGTTGGTCTGGATGAAATGGCTGTCCTGGGGGTCGGCCACGTCGCCCAGGAAGTCCACCTTGCCCGGCTGGACGCGCAGCGGGATGTCCTTCATGCGCTCCACCGCCTGGAACATGGCGTTGGAGTCGATGGCGTAGTCGCTGTCGCCGAACTTGGCGTCGCCGGTGGGCAGGAAGACGTTGTAGCGATCGAGGGCGTCCATGACGTCGATCGGCGACAGTCCGCGGGCTTGCAGCTTGACGGGATCGAGGTAGGCCAGCACGCAGCGGACCTTGCCGCCGAAGACGACCATGGCGTTGGCCCCCGGCGAACTCATAATCATGTTGCGCACCTCGTAGCGAGCCACGTCGTACAGTTGCGATTCGCCTTGCGGTATCGCTATCCACGGCGACGATGCAGGCCGGCACCGTGTCGGTCGGGTCGTAGGGCAGGACGATGGGCGGCAGGGTGCCGGGCGGCAGGTTGGGGATCTCGGCCAGGGCCAGCGAATTGACCTGCGTCAAGGCGCCGTTGGGGTCGGTGTCGCCGCGGAAATAGTTGCGGACGATGCTGACGCCGAGGATGGAGCGCGACTCCTGGCGCCTCATGCCGGCGGCGGTGCCCGTCCAGCGTTCCATGCGGTTGGTGATGGCGTGGGCCATGTTTTCGGCCGGCATGCCGGAGTAGAACGTCAACACCTGCACGCCCGGCTGGTTGTAGACAGGCAAGATGTCGATGGGGACCAGCGTCAAGCAAAGCAGGCCGATCAGGACGAGGGCGAGCATGGCCACGGTGACGGCCCTGCGGTTATTCAACGCCAACTCGATCAACCACGTCATGAGAGTGCTTCTCCTCCGCGGCGAGCGGGTTCGCGTTAGCGCTCCGAGGGCTGTCTCTCGGAGCACTCGCGCAACTCCGCTCCTCGTCGTGCTGCTATTTGCTCTTGTTCTTCTTCTGGCCGGACTTGTCGTTGTCCGAGGCCGGGCCATTCTCCTTGTTGTCCGACGTTTTCGCTTTCTCTTCCTTGTCGGCGTCGGTGGAGGGTTCGTGCAGCACCTCGACGCGCATGCCGTCGCCCAGCCCCGAAGGTCGTTCCGACACGACCTGGTCCGATTTCTCCAGCCCCTTGCGAATGGTGGCCTCGATGCCGTCGTCGATGCCGGTCTCGACCTTGACTTCGTGGGCCCGTCCGTCGCGCACCACGTAGACGGAGCGGTCTTCGCCCTTGCCGCTGCCGAACAGGCACTTGGAGGGAATGCGCAGCCCTTTCTCGCGCCCCAGGTGGATGGTGAGGTCGCCGTACATGCCGTCCTCGAGCAGACCGTCGGGGTTGTCCAGGTCCACCTCGGTTCGCATGGTGCGCGTGTCATAGGCTTCCGAGTACGCCATGCGGGCGACGGTCCCTTTGAAGTGCTGGCTCTCATCGGGCAAGGTGGCGACGGTGAGAGTGACGGGATTTCCCACTTGGAGGTACGGCACGGCACGATCGGGCACCTGGACGATGATGCGCATCTTGTCGATGCGAGCGACGGCCAGCAGCGGCCTTGCTGCCCGGACGGGCGAAATCCTGGATGGGATCGCCGTCGTGGTAGTTTCGCTTGGTGACCACGCCGTCATAGGGCGAGACGATCTGCGTGTACTTGGCCCAGACTTCGGCCTGGTCCAGTTGGGCCTTGGCCACGCTCACGGCCGCTTCGGCATCGAGCACATCCGCGTTGGCCTGCGCGATGCCGGCCTTGGCCGATACGACCTCGGATTGGGCCGTGTTGACCGCCTTCTCGGCGGCGGTCTCCGCGGCCTGGGACGCCAGCAGCGCCTCCAGCTTTTCATCGAGCAGTTCTTGTTGGATGGACTTGGCCGCGACCAGTCCTTTGAAGCGTTCGTATTGCTTGTTGCGCAGCGACACCACGGCCTTGGCCTTTTTGACGTCGGACTTCGATTGCTCGTAGCGCGACTGGGCCGCTTCCTCGTCCGCTTGCGCCTTATTGACGCGGGCCTGCGCCGCCGTGACGTTGGCTCGCGCTTTCTTCAGATCGGCGCCGGCTTTTTCCACGGCCTTGAACAACTCGGGGGCGTACACTTCCGCCAGCACCTCTCCCTTTTTGGCCTTGTAGCCGATGTCCACCGGCGGCTGTCCTTCGCGATGGTCCTGGTTCTTGAGAAAACCCGTCACCTTCGAGGCCAGGTCGGCGAACTCAAACGACTGCACCGTCGCCGGCCGCCGCACCAGCCGCTCGACGCCGCCCTCCTTGGGATAAATGACCTTGACGCGCACCGGGGCCGCCTCGTGTTGCTTGCCGCCGCCGGAGCCATCTCCCTGTGCGGCCTCCTGCTTGCTCCGCCCGTGGAAATCGACGAAGTTTACCAGACCCGCCGCGAGGAGGATGGCGATTACCGCGCCCAAGCTGAACCAGGTGGTCTTCGGGTGTCGTTTGAACCAACTCATGACTATATCCTCGTCTCCATCCAAGGCCGACCTCGGTGCCGGTCGCCATGGGCTTCAACGTGCTCCTGCGAATAGGGCGGTCGGGAGGAGAAAGGGGATGCGTGGTTGGTGCAGAAAGCTGCCTATTTCCAGGCGTTGGACTGCACACGGCCGGCATCGGAAAGATGGGTATCCACACCCCTTTGCCGCGACGACCGCGATCCGCGGACACGTCTTCGGCAAGAACATGTGCAAATTGGATACCTATTATTGAGTTGTCTCGATGCGCCATCGCCAGACGGTGTGGAGAGGGGAGGCGCTGTCTCCTTTTCGTCGTTGCATCCACGTCCGGTTCGATTATCTTACGAGCCGGCCTCTGGTTGGCGTGAAGAACCGAGACTCAGGGGGAGAAGCATCCGTCATGGTCCTCGCGGCCCGCACCGAACACAGTCCTGAGCTTCTGTCGCGTCTGTATCGCCAGATGCAGATCATTCGCCAGTGTGAGGAACAGTTGGCCCGGTCGCACCAGCGCGGCCTGGTCCACGGCGCCTGCCACACTTACGTCGGCCAGGAGGCCATCGCCGTCGGCGTCTGCGCTCACCTGCGTCCGGATGACGCGGTCTTCAGCACCCACCGCGGCCACGGCCACGCCCTGGCCAAGGGACTGCCGCCGCGTCAGCTGATGGCCGAACTGTACGGCCGAGAGACGGGCTGCTCGCGCGGCCGGGGCGGCAGCATGCACCTGTTCGCTCCCGAAATCGGCCTGATGGGCACCAGCGGCATCGTCGGTCCTTGCATCCTCCAGGCCGCCGGCGCCGGCTACAGTTTCATGCTCCTCAAGACCGACCGCGTGGCCGTGGCCTTCTTCGGCGACGGCGCGGTCAACAACGGTGCCTTTCACGAGGGGCTGAACCTGGCCGGCATCTGGAAGCTGCCGGTGCTGTTCGTCTGCGAGAACAACCAGTTCGCCACCGAGGTGCCGTTCGCCTATTCGGCCGGCAATCCCAGCGTCGCCTCGCGCGCCGCCTCCTACGGCCTGCCCGGTCACGAGGTAGACGGCAACGACGTCGAGGCGATTTACGAGGTCGCCGGCGAGGCGGTACGCCGCGCTCGTTCGGGCGGCGGCGCGACGCTGATCGAGTGCAAGACGTATCGCACCCGGCCGCACGCCGAGGGCATGGGCGACTTCACCTATCGCACGCGCGAGGAGGTCGAGGAGTGGAAGACGCGCTGTCCCCTCCGCCGTCTCCGCGAGGGAGGACCGGCCCTCGGCGGCCCTCGATACCATCGATGCCGAGGTAGCCCGGCTGATCGCCGAGGCGCACGAGTTCGCCGAGAAAAGTGCCTGGCCCGACCCGCAAACCGCCGCCGCCCATGTTTACGACGAGTCGTCGATCCGCAAACCTTCCGAACCTCCTCCATCCGCTGGCCGCGAAATCACCTGGATGAAGGCCACGCACGAAGCGCTCGCCAAGGAGATGGCCCGCAACCCGGCGATCTTCGTGCTCGGCGAGGGCATCGGCCAGCGCGGCGGCAACTTCCAGACAACCGAGGGACTGTACGCCCTGTACGGGCCGGAGCGGCTACGCGACACGCCCATCTGCGAGCGTGGCTTCGTCGGTCTGGCCTGCGGTGCCGCCATGACCGGCACGCGGCCGGTGGTCGATTTCATGTTCGCCGACTTCCTCCTCGATGCGGTCGGCGAAGTCCTCAACCAGATCGCCAAGATGCAGCTACATGTCGAGCGGTCGCATCGCCATGCCGATCCTGCTGCGCGGCTGCATCGGCATCGGCCACTCGGCGGCGACGCATCATTCGGGTAATTACTATCCTTTATACGCCCATTTTCCCGGCCTTCGCGTCGTCGTGCCCTCGACGCCCGCCGACGCCAAGGGACTATTGACACGGGCATT
The DNA here is from genome assembly GCA_963849325.1 of uncultured Planctomycetota bacterium. Taxonomy (GTDB): domain Bacteria; phylum Planctomycetota; class Planctomycetia; order Gemmatales; family Gemmataceae; genus JAJPHU01. Next base: position 260,903 of record CAWKHF010000004.1, read on the forward strand.
GCGCTGCGATGACCCGGTGCTGTTCCTGGAGCACCGCGAACTGCTGGCGACAAAAGGGCCGGTGCCGGAAGGCGATTACGAGATCGACTTCGGCCAGGCAGCCGTCGTCCGCGAGGGGCGGGATGCGACGGTGGTGGCACTGGCGCTAATGGTGCGGCGGACGCTGGAGGCATGTGAGCGGTTGGCGGCGCGGGGCGTCTCGGTGGAGGTCATCGACCCGCGAACGGTGTCGCCGCTGGACGCCGAGACGATCCTGCGTTCGGTGCGGAAGACCGGCCGGCTGCTGATCGTGGACGAGGCGTTCGCGCCGTTCGGCCTGGGGGCGGAGGTGGCGGCCCGCGTCATCGACGCCGGCTTCGACGACCTGGACGCGCCGATCCGCCGCCTGCACGGCGCGTTCACGCCCACGCCGTACAGTCCGACGCTGGAAAAAGCCGTGGTGCCGCAGGTCGAGGACATCGAGCAAGCTCTCGTCGATCTGCTGGCGGAGTGAATCATCGGGAGATTTCTCGTGGCAACAACGGTCATTGTGCCCCGATTGGGCTGGTCGATGGAGGAAGGCACGTTCGCCGGTTGGCTGAAGCACGACGGTGACCGCATCCATCCGGGCGACGCCCTCTTCGTGCTGGAGAGCGACAAATCCGCCGAGGAGGTCGAATCGCTGGACGCCGGCATCCTGCGTATCGGATCGGACGCGCCGCAGCCGGGCGACAAGGTGAAGGTCGGTCAGGTGCTGGCCCATCTGATCGCGGAGGGCAAGACCCTCGCGCCGGAGAAGCGACGCGAACGAGCCATCTCGCCGCGCGCTCGCCGTGTCGCCCGAGAACTGGGCATCGACAGTGGCACGCTGACGGGGAGCGGTCGCCACGGCCGTATCCGCGAGCGCGACGTTCCGCGCGGCGGCGATCCCTGCCCGATCCGGCGGCAAGCTGGTCCCGCACACGGCTATCCGCCGCACCATTGCCGCTCGCATGGTTGCCGGCGTCACGCAGGCGGCGCCCGTCACGCTGACCACCAAGCTGGACGCGACGAACCTGGTCGAGCTGCGCAAGCAGTTCAAGGCAGCCGGCGACTTCGTGCCGAGCTATACGGACCTCCTCGTGAAGCTGACCGCCATCGCTCTGCGTCAGCATCCGATGATGCAAGCGCAGTGGCGCGACGACGGCTTATTCGTGCCGGAGTGCATCGACATTGCGCTGGCCGTCGATACCGAGGCGGGCCTGCTCGTCCCGGTGCTGCGCGGCGCGGATCGGCTGACGCTGCGCGAAGTGACGGCCCAATCCCGCGAGCTGCTCGAACAAGCCCGCGCCGGACGGCTGGCAGCGGAGCAGATGCGCGATGCCACCTTCACCATCACGAACCTCGGCGGCTTTGGCATCGATGCGTTCACGCCGATTCTGCATTTGCCGCAGTGCGCCGTGCTCGGCGTTGGCCGCATTGTCCGTGAGCCGGCCGTACACGGTGATCGTGTCGTGCCGCGCGATATGCTGACGCTTAGTCTGACGTTCGATCACCGCGTCGTCGATGGGGCGCCGGCGGCGCGGTTCCTCCAGACGTTGCGGGGCTGTCTCGAAAACCTCGGGCCCTGGCTCATCTCCTGAAGCACAAAGGCTCCCCGGCTCGCCGGTGACTCCCGCAGGAGGATGGCAGATGGACGAAGCCTGGAAAAAGGCGGTCCTGCGCAAGGTGGGCCGGCGGCTGATTCCCTTCCTGTTTCTGCTTTACGTCGTCAACATCCTCGACCGCATCAACGTCAGCTTCGCCCGCTTGCAGATGCTGGAAGACCTGGGCATGAGCGAGGAGGTCTACGCCTTCGGCTACGGCTTGTTCTACATCGGCTATCTGCTCTTTGAGGTGCCGAGCAACCTTATCTTGAGCCGCACCGGCGCTCGTCGCTGGATCGCCCGCATCATGTTCAGCTGGGGCCTGATTACCAGCTCGATGATGCTGGTCGAGGGTCCGTGGAGCTTCTACCTGCTCCGCGTCTTGCTGGGCTTTGCCGAGGCCGGCTTCTTCCCTGGCATTATCCTGTACTTGACTTACTGGTTCCCGGCACGGCAGCGCGCCCGCGTGGTCGCCCTCTTCATGGCGGGGTCGCCGCTCACCGGCGTCATCGGCAACCCGATCTCCGGGGCGATCCTGCAAGAGATGGATTCGCTCGGCGGCCTGCGCGGCTGGCAGTGGGTCTTTCTGCTCGAAGGCATTCCGGCGGTGCTCTTGGGCGTCGTCGTCCTCTTCTACCTGACTGATCGTCCCCACGAGGCCCGCTGGCTGGAATCGGCGGAGCGCGACTGGCTCGCTGAGCAAGTCGGCGAGGCCGGCGAACATCACTTCCAGCGGCCCGGTTGGGCCATGCGGAACGTCCTGGCGGATGGCCGGGTTTGGCTGCTGATCGGACTGTATTTCATGGTCGCGGCCGGCAGCAACGCCTTCGGCTCCTATCTGCCCAAGCTCACGGCCGATCGCTTCCCCCAGCTCGACAAGGTCCACCTCGGCCTGTTGTGCGCTCTCCCCAATCTCTGCGCCGTCGCCTGCATGATTGTCAACGGCGCTCACTCGGATCGCAGCGGCGAACGGCGCTGGCACGTCGCCGCGCCGGCGTTTCTGTCCGCCGCCGGCTGGGGTCTGACCGCCCTGACCTTCACTCCCTGGCTCGATTCGCCGGTCGTCACGCTCGTCGCCCTGGCCCTGGTGCAGTCGGGCATCATGAGCATGTTGCCGACGTTCTGGTCGCTGCCGACGGCGTTTCTGCGCGGCATCGCCGCCGCCGCCGGCATCGCCCTGATTAACTCCGTGGGCAACCTGGGAGGTTTCGTCGGACCCAACCTCATCGGCCAACTCAAGGGCCAGACCGGCAGCTTCATACCTGGCCTACTGGCCCTGGCCGGCGTCATGGTCCTGGGCGGCATCCTGGCCCTGTGCGTCCGCCACGACCGGGCGGCGGAAGACAAGAAAGGCGAACGGCCGGTCTAATCGTCAATCCGGCTGCCGCGTTTCTCCCTCTCTTCTTCCTCGCCCTCGTCCTCGGCGATGATGCTCGGCGTCTTCAGGAGGGGGTCATTCTCTACGCGCAACCCCTGCACGTGCTCCTTGCCGTCCACGGTGAGGACGACACGATACATGCCGGGCGCGGCCGGGTTGCGAGCGCGGCCGCGATTGCGGCCCGTGCCACGCACCAGATCCCAACTCACGCGATGCAGCCCCGCCTCCTTCTTCGCCTCCAGCTCGCGCACGGTCTGCCCGGCGTAATCGACGATCTTGAGCTGCACCTTGTCGGCCTTCTTGGCCAGGGAGTAGTAAATCTGTGCTCCCGGCGGCGGGTTGGCGCCGACGAAGCGATGGTTGCCGGCGCCGTAGGGCGTGCCGCGCGTCGGTTCGCGGCGCCAGCGCGTCGCCGTCGTCGGCCGGTACAGCGTCGCGTCCGCCTTGAGCACATCCTTCTTCATCTGCCGCAACGGCGTCGCGTCCAGTACCCACAGGCTGCGGCCGTGCGTCGCCGCGACGATCTCACCCGTCGCCGCATCCTGGGCCAGCTCGTGTACCGCAACGGTCGGCAGATTGTTGTTGATCCGCGTCCACGCGCCGCCGCGGTCGATCGATACCCAGACGCCGAACTCGGTGCCCAGGTAGAGCACGTCGGCGTTCTCGCTGTCCTCGCGCAGCACGCGCGTCGGTCCCGCCGGCAGATTGGCCCGCAGCGACTTCCAGGTCTGTCCGAAGTCCTCCGTGACGTACACGTAGGCGGAGTCGTCGTCGGAGCGGTGGGCGTCGAAGGCGACATAGGCGCGGCCCTCGACGAAGCGCGACGGCTCGATACTCGCCACCCAGCGCGGCCCTGGCAGGCCAACCTTGTCGGCGACGTTCGTCCACTTCGCCCCGCCGTCGCGCGTCACCCACAGAGAGCCGTCGTCGGTGCCGGCGTACAGCACGTTGGCGTTGCGCGGCGACTCGGCCAACGCCGTGGCCGTGCCGCGCTTGGTACGACTGATTTCCGGAGAAATCACCTGCAAATCGTCGCCCTTCTTGACCGAGCGGAACACGTAATTGCCACCGCAGTAGAAGATCTGCGAATTGTGGCTCGACAGGATGAAGGGCGAGTTCCAGTTGAAGCGATACGGAGGCTGTCCCTGGGGATCGCGCGGCCGGATGGGCGCGAACTCGCCGGTGCGGATGTTGCGCCGGCCCATGTGTCCGTCCTGCGACTCGAAGTAAACGACGTCGGGGTCTTGCGCATCGACCCGGCACACGAAACCGTCGCCGCCGCTGACGAGGACCCAGTCCTCGTTGATCGGACCCTGTCCATCGAGCGTATGGCTCGGCCCGCCCCAGCTGCCATTGTCCTGCAAGCCGCCATAGGCGCGATACGGCCGCCGCGAATCAAGGGCGACGTGATAAAACTGGCCGATGGCCATGTTGTTGAGGTACTCCCAGCGGCTCATGCGATCGTAGGTGACGTAGTAGCCACCGTCCGTTCCCAGCAACATGTGCCGGCTGTCGCGCGGGTCGATCCACAGAGCATGTTGGTCCGGGTGATACGCCTCTTCATCGATCTTGAATGTCTTGCCGCCGTCGCGGGAACGATACAGGCCGATGCCGAGGACGTAGACGAAATGGTCGTCGTTGGGATCGACGCGGACCTGGCTGAAGTACATCGGTCGGGGATTGACGCTGTTGATGCGCGTCCACGATTCGCCGCCGTCCGTGGACTTGTACAATCCGCCGTACTCAAAGCTGTTCGGCCCCTGCTGGTCCTGCACGTTCTCGCGCTGTCCGCCGTACCAGAAGCTGTACGGCCGCTTGGGATTGCCTGGCCCGGCCGGCCCGCGTCGCACCACCGTCAGGGTCAACTCCTTGCTCTCCTTGCCGCGCAGGACGCGGAGCGTGACCTTGTCGCCGGGGTTGTGGGCGCGAAACAGCTCGACCAGCTGGCGGAAGTCTTTCACGTCCGTTTTGTCCACCTTCTGAATCACGTCGCCGACCCGGAGTCCGGCCTTCTCCGATTCGCCCTGCGGTGTCAGGCGCACGACCGCGCACTCCCCCAGGCACATCTTCGCCGCGGAAATCGATGGGGGAGGACTGCCGGCCGCCCGGACCCGCCGGCTCGGGACGTTTGCCCAGCGTCACCACCACGTCGCGCGTCTCCTTGTCGCGCTGGATCGTAAGCGTCAGCTTGTCGCCGACCTTGTGTGCGCGTATCTGCGCGGCCAGTTCCTCGTAAGTGGCGATGGCCTTCTTGTCCACGGCCTTGACAACGTCGCCGACTTTCAGTCCCGCCGCCGCGGCGGGACTGTCCGGCGTGATCTGCGTCAGCTTGCGCGCCGCCGCCGGCCGCATTCTCGCCCATGATACCCATGTAAACCTGCACCGGCGGCGTACCCATGCCGATCTTCGCGCAATCGACAAGGGCATAGACGACATTGGGGATTCTTGCGCGAATAATCGAGACCGATGCGTCCCAGCGGGCAGGTCGGCAGCCCCTTCGTCAGCTTGCGGAAGGTCTTGCCGCCGTCGGTGGTCTTGTAGATGGCGCTGCCCGGACCCCATTTCTTGATGGGGTCGTAGGCGTCGTAGCCGTCCGTCAGCGCCGGTTCGCCGCGATGGCTGTCGAACTCGTCGCGCTGTCGCTCCCACGTCGCCACGAGAAGGGTCTCCGGCTCCGTCGGGTGTATGCGCATGTCGATGACGCCGGATTTGTCATCGACGTACAGCACTTTGTTCCAGGTCTTGCCGCCGTCGCTGGTCTTGAACAGGCCGCGCTCCTCATTCGGTCCGTACAGCCGGCCCAACGCTCCGACATAAACGACATCGGGATTCTTGGGATGCACGAGGATGCGGCCGATCTGGAAGGACTTCTTCAGTCCCATGTTTTTCCAGGTCTTGCCGCCATCAGTGGATTTATAAACGCCATCTCCATAGGAGACGGAATTGCGGGGATTGTTCTCGCCGGTGCCCACCCAAACAATGTCCTTGTTCGACGGCGCCACGCAGACGTCGCCAATGGATACCGTCGCCTCGCGGTCGAACTGGTGCTCGAAGGTGACGCCGTTGTTCGCCGTCTTGAGTAAGCCGCCCGAGGCCGTCGCCACCCAGTACGTCGTCGGGTCCGCCTCGTAGACCGACAGGGCGACGATGCGTCCGCCCATCGCCGCCGGACCGATGCAGCGCCACGTCAGCGTTTTGACCCATTCCGCCGGCAGTTCGGCGCCGGCCTTCGGCGCGGCCGACGGCTGCGTGCGCCGCAGTTCGACGAGCTTCCGGGTCAACTCCTGGATCTGCCGTTCGAGGTCGGCGATCTGCTGCTCGCGCGACATCTCCTCGGCCGCCTCGGGAGCGTGGAGGCCGAGCAGCAGCGCGAGAGCCAATGCCAGGGTGGACCGGAGGAACCACGGGAGGAAGTGTGTGCGCGCGATCACGGATGTACCCTCTTACTCACCAATGGCCGCCACGACCCGCCAGTTCGGCGTTCCGCGGATGCGTCTTCACCGTGCCTCGGAGCAGGTGCCATGATTGAGAATAACCGTCATCGCCGGCAAATTCACTTCTTTTTCACTGTACTCCGTATCGAAGCTGCCTCACGCGGCATGGAGCGGTTAGAATGTCGGTGAAGGAGGCCGATCATGTTTGAAATCACTGAAAATCAGCGACAAGCTCTCGATGCTTCGCCGGATACACCGGCGCGGGTGACAGACCCCGCTACGCAGTGCGTGCAAGTGCTACTGAAGTCGGACGATTTCGACTGGATTCGCCATCTTCTCGGCGACGAACCGGACGCCCCGCGCCGGAACGATCCGCGCACGAATACGACCTACGCCCTGTTACCGGAAGAACGGTATGAGCGTTTCAAGGCCTTCTTCGAGGAAGACCCTCTCAGCCCGGCCGAGCGGCGGGCCTTGCTGCGAGAGGCGGGCAAGGCGCAGGTTGGGACGAGCCGGAACGGGACGACGCCGACTCGGCGGAGGCGTCATGAGTGTCCGCCGCGGTGACGTCGTGCGGGTGGATTGGCCTTACAGTGATCGAACCGGCAGCAAGGTGCGGCCGGCCCTCCTCGTCCAGGCCGACCCGCTCAACGGACGGCTCGCAGATACTGTCCTGGTACTCATCTCGCGCACCCAACGGGCCGTTGGGATGACGGAAGTGCTGATCGATCCAGTCCTCGAAACCGGCTGTGGTCTACGCTATCCCTCCGTGGTTTCGTGCAACAATCTGCTGACCATCGATCAATCCCTGATCGTGCAAACGATTGGGCGGCTCTTGGCAACAACCATGCAGGCAATCGACGATCGGCTGAAAACCGCGCTCGGATTGCCGTGAAAGGGTAGAACCGCAAGAACGCGATCAGAACCCTGTTTCCTGCTTGTGAACCAGCTTGCCGCCCCGGAAGGTGAGCCGAATCGTATTATTGCCGCTCTCCCAGGTGTAAACGTCCCCGCCGCCGGACGTGGGAGTCGCGTCGAGTGCCACGCCGAACTGTCCGGCGACGTTGGAGCCGTCGCCCGTCTCCTTGCTTCCCTTGCCGAGGATCTTTTCCGTCTCCTCCAGGGTCATGCCTTCCTTCACCTTGTCGTAGTTCGCCTTGTTCACCTTGTTCTTGCAGGCCGGCACGAGCAGGCATACCAGCAGAATCAGCATGAAGCGGGCGCATTTCCGGGAGCCGGACGTCATTGTTCCATCCTCCACCAGGCAACGGCCACGTCCCGTCGAGCCCCCCGCTATGCGCGAGAGGACAACCCGGCGGGTGGGACCCATTCGCCGCGTCGATCGTAACCCGTCGCGAGCAGCACGGCAAGGGGGCACACGATGGGTTGTGACGATTCGGAAGATCCGCTAGGTTGGATGGAGTGGAGAAGAATGCCGAGATCCTGTTTCGTATCGGAGCCGGCATTCACGCGGAGGGCGGATGAACTGGATCGCGTGGCGCATGTTGGTGGGGCAGCGCACGAAGTACCTGGCGATGCTGTTCGGCATCACCTTCGCCTCGCTGCTCATCGCCCAGCAGTTGGCGATCTTCTGCGGCGTGCTGCGCATGGGCACCGGCCAGATCCGCGACATCGAGGAGGCGCCCATCTGGGTGCTGACGCCGCAGGTCCGCTACATCGACGACCTGGAGCCGCTGTCCGACCGCCGCCTCGACCAGGTGCGCAGCGTCCCCGGCGTGGCCTGGGCGGTGCGGTTAGAGAAAGGCTTCAGCCGCGCCGAACTCGACGACGGCCATTTTCAGCAAGTGATCCTCCTCGGTCTCGACGACGCCACGCTCGTCGGCGCTCCGCGTACCATGCTCGTCGGCAGCGTTACCGACTTGCAGAAGCCGGACGCGGTCATCCTCGACGAAGTTGGCCATCAACTGCTGTGGCCGGACCAGCCCTGGCAGATCGGCCGCGTGCTGACGATCAACCATCACCGCGCCGTCATCGTCGGCATTTGCCGGGCGTCGCTGACGTTCCAGACGCTGCCGCTGGTGTACACGCGCGTCAGCCAGGCCGCCCACTACCTGCCGCCCGAGCGCAAGACCGTGTCGGCTATCCTCGTGCAGGGCCGGCCCTCGGCGCTGGTGCCGGAGTTGTGCCGGCGCATCCAGGCGCAGACGGGGCTGCTCGCCCTGACGCGCGAGGAGTTCGCCGGGCGGACGATCGAACACTACCTGCAGCGGACGGGCCTGCTGGCCAACTTCGGGACGACGGTGCTGCTGGGCTTCCTGGTCGGTATCGCCATCTCGGGACAAACGTTTTATACTTTTACTGTCGAGAACCTGCCGCAGTTCGCCATGCTCAAGGCGATGGGGGCGGCCAACGGCCGGCTGGTGGTGATGGTGCTGCAACAGTCGGCGATCGTGGGCGCCATCGGTTACGGCCTGGGCGTCGGCCTGGCCGCCGGGTTCGGCGAGCTGACACGCGGCCATTCCAAGTTGGTCTTCCACATGCCCTGGCAGGTGCTGGTCGGCACCGGGGCGGCCATCGTGCTGGTGACCATGCTCACGAGTCTGCTCAGCATCATCCGCGTCCTGCACGTGGAACCCGCCCGCGTCATGCGTTGATCGATACATGGAATTAACCACAGATGAACACGGATAAGATAAAAAAGAGTTCAATTAATTAATTTTTGCTTTTATCCGTGTTCATCTGTGTTCATCTGTGGTTCATTGGTTTTTTCGGCTCCCCACCGCAACGGAGCGGCGATGATTGTTTGTCCCTCCATCTCGAAGCGTTCGATCCGCCATCACTACGACCTGGCCACGCCGTTCTATCGGTTGCTGTGGGGGCGTCACATTCATCATGGGTTGTGGGAGGGCGAGGAGTCGCCGGAGGCGGCGCAACAGCGCCTGATCGACTACCTCGCCGCTGCCGCCGGACTGGGCGCGGGACAAGCCGTCCTCGACGTCGGCTGCGGCATGGGCGGCAGCTCCATTGACCTGGCCCGCCGTTATCACTGCACTACCACCGGCCTGACGCTCAGTCCCGTGCAGCGCATCTGGGCGGCGCTGTCGGCGCGGCGGCAGGGCGTCAGCGGTCGAACGCGCTTCGTCTGTGCCGACGCCGAGACGATCCACTTTCCGGCGTCGTCGTTCGACGTGGTGTGGAACGTCGAGTGCAGCGAGCACCTTTTCGACAAGCCCGCTTTCTTCCACCGCGCCGCCGGCTGGCTGCGTCCAGGCGGCCGGGTCGCCCTGTGCGCCTGGCTGGCCGGCGATGCCCACGACGCCGAGCGCGAGGCGATGCGCGTCTGCGAGGGCTTTCTCTGCCCGTCGCTGGGCACCGCCGACGATTACCGCGGCTGGCTCACGGCGGCGGGCCTGAACGTGTCCACCTTCGCCGATCTGACGGCGCGGGTCTGGCAGACCTGGGACGTCTGCATCCGCCGCGTCCGCGCCAGCGGCGTCGGCTTGCTGTCGCGCCTGGCGGGACGAAAGATGCGCACCTTCGTCGAGCACTTCGCCACCCTGGGCAAGGCGTATCGCAGCGGCGCGATGCGCTACGGCTTGTTCATCGCGGAGAAACCATCGTGATGGTCCGTCTGTTCGGCATCGGCGCCGGCGTGGGCGCACACGTCCTCCTGGTCGTGACGGTCTGGTTCCTGTTCCCGTTCCTGCTGGATGGACGAGGGCTGGCCGAGTCGGCCACCGCGCCGTGGTGGTGCGCGGCCGACGTGCTGCTGGCCTTGCAGTTCGGCGTCTCGCACAGCCTGCTCCTGCTGCCGGGGGTCCGCAAGCGCCTGGAGCGCGGCATCCCTCGACCGCTGTACGGCTGCCTGTTCACTGCAACCACCTGTCTGAGTCTGTTGCTGCTAATTCTGGCCTGGCGGCCGAGCGGCGTACTCGTCTATCGGCTGGAGGGCTGGGCGGACGGCGCGATGCGTGGGGCTTATCTGCTGAGCTGGGCCGCCCTGGTGTACACGCTCGGGCTGACCGGATACGGCTGGCAGACGGGTTGGACGCCGTTTTGGGCGTGGCTGCGCGGCCGGCCGGCGCCGCCGCGGCGCTTCGCCATCCACGGGGCCTATCGCCTCCTGCGCCACCCCGTTTACCTGGCGTTCCTGGCCCAGGTGTGGTTGACGCCAGTGATGACGCTTGATCGCTTGCTGCTCACCGCCGTCTTCACCGGCTACATCCTGCTGGGCAGCTACTTGAAGGACCGTCGTTTGCTTTTTTATCTGGGCGATACCTACCGCGAGTATCAGGCGCGGGTGCCGGGCTATCCGTTAGCCCTGGGGCCGCTGGGCCGCGTTCCCGCCAGCGAACTCCTTTCCGAGCCTGAAGCGTAAGCGAAGGGCATCTCTTCGCTTACGCTTCAGGCTCGGAAAGATGGTCCTGAACTACGCGGGCATCTCGTAAGGGCGACCCGCCTCGTACAATCCCAGGCGCGAACGATACTCTGCCTTCTCTTGCTCCGGCGCCAGTTCCACGGCGCGTCGCTGGCACTCGACCGCCTCGGCGAAGCGGCCGGCGGCGGCATAAGCTACCGCCAACGTGTCAAGATGGCCGGCGATCTGCCATTCCGTCATCTCGCAGGCCCGGCGAGCATACTCAATGGCCCGATCCGGATCGCGCTGCTCCGGGCGCGGATTCGTCGCCCACAACCAGGCGAGGTTGTTGCACGTCCGTGCGTCGTCCGGCCGCAGCCGCAGCGCCTCCAGGTTGTCGGCGATGGCCTCCTCGTAGCGGCCCAGCAGCGCGTAAATCCGGCCGCGATTGTGGTAGATGGTGACATCGTTCGGCTCCAGACGCAGCGCCTCGGTGTAGTCGGCCAGCGGCGCCTTCGTAGTCGCCGCGGTCGGCGCGGGCGTTGGCGCGGTTGTACCAGAGCATGCCGACGCCGGGCGAGGCGGCGATGGCGGCGGTGAAGTCGGCCACGGCCTGCCTCGAGGTCGCCCTGACGGCGGTGGGCGTTGGCGCGGTTGTTCAGCGCGCCGGCGTGGTCCGGCTGTAAGCGAAGCGTCTCCGTGAAATCGGCGATCGCCTGATCCAGGTCGCCGCGCTCTGCATGGGCGTTGCCGCGGTTGTAGTACGCCGGCGCGTACTCCGGTTCCAGGCGGATCGACTCGGTGAAATCGGCGATGGCCCGATCGAGCTGGCCGAGCTGGCCGTAGACGTTGCCGCGGTTGTGGTAGGAACGGGAATAGTCGGGATCGATCTTGATGGCCTGCGTGTAGTCGGCCAGGGCCTGGTCGAGGTCGCCGCGCTCGGCGTAGACGTTGCCGCGGCTGTTGCGGACCCGGGCGTTGGCGGGATCCAGGCGTAGGGCTTCGGTGTAATCGGCCAACGCGCGATCGTGATCGCGCAGGCGGGCATAGGTGTTGGCGCGATTGCACAGCGCCACGCTATCCGCCGGATCGAGTTTCAGCGCCTCGGTGTAGTCGGCGAGGGCGCGTTCGTGATCGCCGAGGCTGCAATAGGCGTTGCCGCGATTGGTGTACGAGGCGGCGTCGTCCGGGGCCGCGCTGCAGGGCGGCGGTGTAATCGGCGATGGCGGCGTCCCAGGCGCCGCGCCCGGCGTGGACGTTGCCGCGACCGAAGGCGGCGGCGGCGTGATCGGGTTGCAACTCCAGGGCACGACTGTAGTCGGCCACGGCCTCGTCGTCTTTGCGAAAGTGGGCGTGGACGTTGCCGCGATTGTACCAGCCGGCGGCGGACTCCGGCTGAAGGCGGATCGCTTCGGCCAGGTCGGCCAGCGCCTGCTCCCTGTTGCCGCTCTCGGCGTGGGCGTTTCCGCGCAGCAGATAGGGGCCGGCTTCCTCGGGCGTCAGGGCGATCGACTCGGTGAAATCGGCGAGGGCCGATTCCAGGTCACGCACGGCGAGGTGCTCCAGGCCGCGGTCGTTGTACAGGGCGGCACTCGGTTCCAGGGCCAGCGCCGCGCTGTAGTCGGCCAGGGCGTCGTCGTGCCGGCCCAGGGCGGCGCAGGCCGCGGCGCGATCGCACCGCGCCCGCACATTGTTCGGATCGAGCTGCAGCACGCGCGTGAAGTCGGCGATGGCACGCGGATAATCGCCGAGCAGAACATGAGTCTTGCCGCGATTGCCGAACGCCCACAAGTTGCGCGGATCGAGACGAATCGTCTCGGTATAGTCGGCGACGGCGCGGCCGTGCTCGGCCTTGCAGAAGTGAGCGTTGCCACGGTTGAACAGCAGGGTGGCGTCGCGCGGGCCAGGCGCAGGGCGTCGTTGTAGTCGGCGATGGCCCGGTCGTAGTCGTTCTTCTGGGCGTAGGTCAGACCGCGGTTGGCGTGGGCCTCAAGGTGGCGCAGGCTCCAGGCGCAGCGACTCGGTGTAATCGGCGATGGCGGCATCGAGACTGCGATTGCGGGCGTGGATCAGGCCGCGACGCCGGTACAGCGAGGCATCGTCCGGTTGCAGACGGATGGCTCGCGTCAAGTCGGCGATGGCCTTGTCCAGCTCGCCCTGGCGGGCGTAGGCGTTGCCGCGGTTGACGAGGACCGTCACCTGGTCGGGATCGATCTCCAAAGCGGCGCTGTGCTCGGCGATGGTGATGTCGTGCAAATCGTGCTCGATGCGGCGGACGCGCTCGCCGGCGTCGGGCAGCTGCGACAGGCGGTCCAGGACGAGGCCGAAGTGCTCCGGCCGGCCGGCAATCGTCCAGGCGGTGCAGTCGGTCAGCAGCTGCCGCCAGGCTTCGGGCAACAGCAGCAGGTCGCCGCCGTCCGGCTCGGGCCGGCCGGTCAGGGCGAAGGCGCAGCAGTTTGCCGAAGCTGTAGATGTCGGAGTGCGGCCCGACCCACACCTGCCCCTTAGGCCGGCCGATCACCTCAACTGGGGTATAGGCAATGGTACGGGCGACGCTGCGGCCCAGCGCCGTCTGCGACCGCGCGGACGGATTGCTGGCGCAGGCGTGGATCAAGGCGCGTTTGAGAGACAAGCCGGTGTCCAGCAGTTTGACTCGCCAGCGCGTCGCTCCCTCGGCGTCCGGAAGGCGGCGGAGGAGTACGGCGGCCGGCCGCAGACTACGATGCAGGATGCCCCGGCCGTGTACCGCTTGCAGCGCTCGCGCCAGCGGCCAGCACAGCTCCAACCAGTCCTCCGGCGCCAACGGCCCCTTCTCGGCGACGTACTCGGCCAGGGACCGCCCCTCGACGTATTCCTGCACCAGGTACGGCCGGCCCTCTTCGCCGCCGCCGTAAGCGCAATCATGGAGGCGCACCAGCGCGGGATGATCAACGTCCTGCACGACTTGCATTTCCCGGAACAGCGTGGCCGTATCGCGGTCCAAACTGTCGCCGCGCAGCGTCTTGACGACAACCTGGCGACCGTGCGCTCGTTCACGGCACAAAAACGAGGTGCCGAAGCCGCCGGCGCCGAGGATACGCTCCGGTTCGTAGCGCGCGAACGGAAACGGCTCGAAGGCGTCGCTATCGAGGGCGACGGCGCGGCGCAGGGCGGCCAGCGCCTCCGCCCCGTCGCGTCGCTCCAGGGCGGCGCGGTAGACGTTGTGATGGGCCTCGGCCTGCGACAAAGGATCGGCGACCAGGCGGGCCACTTCCTGAAAATCGTGCTGGCTGGACTCCAGATCGCCGACGACGACTTCGAGCTGGGCCAGGCTGTTGAGCAAGGCCGGCAGGCGGCGCTGCTGCTCGACGGGCAGATCGCGGAAGCGCTTGACGAGATCCTGTACCGCGTCGCGCTCGCTGTCGCGGCGCAGTGACAGGCCGTCGCGCGGCCGCACGGCGCAGGGGTGCAGATCGTGCCGCCGTTTCAACTGCGAGACGGCCTCGTACAGGTCCGGGCACGATTGGCCGTTATCGTGCTGTTCCGCTTGCAGGTCGAGCATGATCGTCTGACTCTCCGCGAACGGTCGGGATTCGTCACGCTCCTTATTTTAGGGACAATCCGCCCATCCGCAGCGCTGGGGGTATCTCGTTTCGCCGCGACGCGCAGCGGAACGCGCAGCGCGCTCCGCTGCGCGTCGCGGCGAAACGAAACACCTCGCCGGCAAGGGGTATCAGGCGCGCGTCGCTGGTGCATCGAGCACCTGGCGCACCTTGAGGGCGAGATCGTTGGGCGTGAAGGGTTTTTGCAGGAACGCCACCTCCGCCTCCAGTACGCCGTGACGGACCACCGCGTCATCGGTGTAGCCCGACAGGTACAGCAGACGCAGGTCCGGCCGCAGTCGCGTCAGGCGGTCGGCCAACTCGCGGCCGCCCAGGTGCGGCATGACCACGTCCGTGACCAGCAAGTGGATCGGTGCGTCGTAGTGGTCGGCGCGGCGTAGCGCTTCCTGGCCATCGCCGGCCTCGATCACGTGATAGCCCTTCATCTCCAGGACGTGACGGGTCAGGGTGCGCACCGCCTCCTCGTCCTCGACCAGCAGGACCGTCTCGCCGCCGCCCGGCGCCGCGGCCGGCGCCGGCCGCGACAGACGCGGCGGAGTCACCGTCTCGGCGCGCGGCAGGTAAATCTTGAACGAGGTGCCGCGTCCCGGCTCGCTGTAGACGTAGATGAAACCCTGCGATTGCTTGACGATGCCGTAGACGGTCGCCAGCCCCAGGCCGGTCCCTTTGCCCACCTCCTTGGTCGTGAAGAACGGCTCGAAGATGCGCTCGCGTGGCCTCGTCCATGCCGCAGCCGGTGTCGGTCAGGGCCAGCAGGACGTAACGGCCCGGCCGGACCTCGGGGCGCAGCCGTGCGTACGTCTCATCGAGAGTGACGTTGGCCGTCTCAACGGTCAGCCGGCCGCCGCGCGGCATGGCGTCGCGCGCGTTGACGGCCAGGTTCATCAGCACCTGTTCGACCTGGCCGGGATCGGCGCGGACGCGCCCCAGGTTCGTTCCCAGGACGGTGGCAATCGTGATGTCTTCGCCCAGGAGACGACGCAGCATCTTCTCGACGCCGACGACGACGGCGTTGAGGTCGAGGATCTCGGGCGCCAGCACTTGTTGGCGGCTGAAGGCCAGGAGCTGGCGCGTCAACGCCGCCGCTCGCTGCCCGGCCTGGCGCACCTCTTCCAGCAGAGATCTCATGCGGTCCTCGGGCGGGAGGGCGGCCAGCAGCGCGTCACTGTAGCCAAGGATGACCGTCAGCAGATTGTTGAAATCGTGGGCCACGCCGCCGGCGAGTCGGCCGACCGCCTCCATCTTCTGGGCCTGCAAAAACTGCGCTTCCAGCCGACGACGCGAGCTGACGTCATGGAAGACCAGCACGGCGCCGCGCAGACTGCCGCGGTCGTCGCGGATGGGGGCGGCCGTGTCCTCGATGGGACGCTCCGTGCCGTCGCGGGCGATCAGGGCCGTGTGGTTGGCCAGGCTCACGACGACGCCCTCGCGCAAGGTCCGGAACACCGGGTTCTCGACAGGCTGCCGCGTCCTTTCGTGGACGATGGGAAACACTTCCGGCAACGGCCGGCCGAGCGCCTCATGATCGAACCCCGTCAGCGTCCGGGCGACATCGTTGAGGAAGGTGACGCGCCCCTCGCGGTCGGTGACGATGACGCCGTCGCCGATGCTGGCCAGCGTGACGCGGAAGCGCTCGCGCTCGGCCCAGAAGGCATCGGCGGCGCGCTGTCGCTGCCGCAGGTCGCGGCGGACGAGCCAGAAGATCACGCCGAGCAAGGCCGCCGCGCCCGCCAACCGGCTGGCGGCGTCGTACACGACCACGACGCCGACCAGGAGCACGGCCAGGGCGAGGGCGAAACCAACCAGGGTGCGATTGCTCATGATCTCCTATTCGGCCCAAGGCCGCGACTCACGGGGCATTCCATACCCTCGCCCTTTCGTCTTACCCTCACACGGTTCCCGAGCGCGGAGACGGAGTATCTGACTCGACACCACTCCTTCCATCGCCATCGGCGGGCGGAAGGAGACAAGAATATGAATTTTTGTTGAGCGGCCCACTGACCGCCACCGTCGGAGCGGCCGTTGATTTGACAACCTCCGAGGGCAATCTATATTTGCAGAGTCCGGAGGGGTGGAACAACCCTTGCGGACGTTACCTTCGGAACGTACGCCTTTGGGGAGAGGCGTTGTTCATGGGCGAAGGAGGGTAGCTCGGAGCTACAGGGGATCCTCCTTCGCCTTCTTTCTCCCTTCTCTCGCAACAGCTTCCCGCCGACTTGCCCCGCCCCGCGCGGAACCGCTATCATCACTTCGGTGGTTTCTCCGGCCCCCTCGGGAGTCCCTCACGTGGCACGCATTCTCCCTGCTCTGGCTGTCCTGCTGCTCGGCGCCGCCGAAGTGTCCGCCCAGGACAAAAAGGTCGTCCTCCGCTGGCACGGCCAATCGTTCTTCGAGATCATCTCGACCAAGGGCACTCACGTTGTCACCGACCCGCACGCCATCGAGGCGTATGGCCGGCCAATGGTCAAGGCCGACCTCATCCTCATGTCGCACTTTCACGACGATCACACGCGCCTCGACGCCATCACCGACGTCAAGAAGGCCAAGCAGATCCAGGCCCTCAAGAAGGCTTCCGGCGAACGCGGCGACGACTGGAACGTGATGGACGAGAAGTTCAAGGACATCCACATCCAGACGATGGGCACCTATCACGACGACATGGCGGGCACGCAACGCGGCAAGAACGGCGTGTTCATCCTCGACGTGGATGGTCTGCGCATCGTCCACCTCGGCGACCTGGGCCACCTACTCAATCGCGCTCAGCTCAAGAAGCTCGGCAAGGTGGACGTGCTGATGATCCCGGTCGGCGGCGTGTACACGCTCAACGGTCTGGATGCGCAGAAGGTCGTGGCCCAGATCAAGCCGACGCGCTACATCCTGCCCATGCACTACGGCACCGCCGTGTACAACGATTTGCTGGGACTGGAGTATTTCCTCGACGAGCAAAAGATGGGAACGGTCCTCCGGTCGCTGCGCACCAACGAACTGGACATCGACCCCAAAGCCGAACCACCGAAGGAGCCGATCATCGCCATCCTGGGCTGGGAGAAGAAAGGCAAAAAAGAGTAAAACCACGAATCACACGAATAACACGAATAAAAGACAAAAGACATCAATCATTAATAAATAAGGGTGCCGGCGAGCATACCGGCTCCCTTATTTGTCTTCTCTTTTATTCGTGTTATTCGTGTGATTCGTGGGGCTTGCTCCTTTATTCCTGAAACTGGCAAGATAGCAAAATTGGGAAGCTGCCTGGCTTCACCACATTGCCATTTCGGGGAATAAAGGAGCAAAGCCGATTCGTGGTTTTACTCTCTTCACCGACGCAAGTTGCCGCGGATGACCTCGGTGGCGAAGCTGGCGCTGTGGCGCACTTCGGGGTTGTCGTCGGCCTGGGCGGCATATTGCAAGGCGCTCAGCGCCGAGGGCGAGGCGATCAGGCCCAGTCCGCGAGCGGCGGCCTCGCGCACTTTCGGGCTGCCGTCGCTGTTGAGGGCCTTCACCATCGGGCCGACCGCGCGGATCCTGCAGCCGGCCCAGCCGTATGAGCGCGTCGGCGCGAGCCGGTTCGTCGCCCGTCTGCACCTGCTGCAAGGCCGCGTCGAACTCACCCGGGCGATTGGTCGCCATCGCCGGCATGACGTCGGGCGTCGGCGTCGAGGCGGCGACGGTCGGGGCGGGCATCGGCAAGGGAGCGGGCGTCTGCGCCGGCGGCGCATACGCCGGCTGGACGACGACGGGCTGCTGCTGGACGACGACGGGCTGTTGGACGACGGCCGGCGCCGCTCCCACGATCAGCGGCGGCGGTGCCACGTAGATCCCGCCATAGGGACGATACCAGCCGCCATAGCCGTAGCCGTAATACGGTCGATAGTAGGGACGATAGTAGGGTCCGGGAACGCCGACGCCCACGAAGACGCCGGCCTGGCCGACGCTCCACGGACAGCACGCCACGACCAGGGCGGCGAACCCCAAGCGACGCAACACCGACATGGCCGCCTCCTCTCCGTTGCCCCGGTAGGTTCGAATTCCTCCGTTTCCGCCCCCCGAGGTGCGAGGCGGAACCGAGAGCGCTGGGGATGTAGCCGATCCGGCTGTCGAGTGTCAATGGTCCTTTCGGACCATCCCCTTATCTGGCCTATCGGCGGAAACCGGCACGGAACTCGCGTCGATTTCGCGGCGGGCGCGGCGACTTGCCTTGACACGCCTCGCCGAACCGTTATAGTCCCGTCCTTCCACCTGGAACCCGAGAACATTATCTCTATGGGGCGGCGCCGTGCGGCGCCGCGCCGATTTCGAGAGAGACGCACGCCATGCCGGACAGCGCAACAACGGTGGCCGCACTCCGCGAGGCGATGGCTCGCTTCGTGGCCGAGCGCGATTGGGAGCAGTTCCACAGCCCCAAGAACCTGGCCATGGCCCTGGCCGCGGAAGCGGCCGAGTTGATGGAACATTTTCTGTGGATCGACAACGAGACCTCACGGGCCGTCGCCCGAGACCCGGCCCGGCGCGGGGCG
Organism: uncultured Planctomycetota bacterium; assembly: GCA_963849325.1. Classification (GTDB taxonomy): domain Bacteria; phylum Planctomycetota; class Planctomycetia; order Gemmatales; family Gemmataceae; genus JAJPHU01. The sequence goes on from CAWKHF010000004.1 coordinate 279,756, forward strand.
ATCGCCGACGAAATCGCCGACGTGGCCGGCGTGGTCTTCGCCCTGTGCAACGCCCTGGGCATCGATCTCAGCGACGCCATTGCGTCCAAGATGTCTCGCAACGTCCTCAAGTATCCGGTCGAGAAGTGTCGGGGACGTTACCGGGTCGAAGAGGAAGAAGACGGCTGACAGGAGAGGAGGAGCTTCATGGATGGTCGGCTCCGCTCTGGCATTTGCTCGCAGGCGCAGCTGGAATCGACGGCGTTCCGCGGCTGGGCTGAGAAGTTCGGCGCGCCGTGGGACCGGGTGACGGGCGGCCTACGGCCGCGCTTTCACCGCAAACTGTGGGAGTGGTGTTACATCGCCCAGGCGCTGCGGGAACGCGACATGCTGCGGCCGGGACGGCGCGGGCTGGGCTTCGGCGTCGGCCGCGAGCCGTTGGCGGCGCTGTTTGCCTCGTTCGGCTGCGACATCGTCGCCACGGACCTGGCCGAGGACCAGGCCCGGCAGATCGGCTGGATCGACAGTCAGCAGCACGCCGCCGGCCTGGCCGCCCTCAACGAAGACCGCCTGTGTTCGCCGGAGGCGTTCGCTCGCCGGGTGACGTTCCGCTTCGTGGACATGAACGCCATCCCCGACGACCTGCGCGGCTTCGATTTCGTCTGGTCGGCCTGTTCGCTGGAGCACCTCGGCTCGATCGAGAATGGCGCTCGCTTCCTGTGTCAGTCCATGAATTGCCTTCGGCCCGGCGGCGTCGGCGTCCACAGCACGGAATTCAACCTCTCGTCCGACGAGAGTACGCTGGACCATTCGCCGACGGTACTGTTCCGGCGGCGCGACGTGGAAACGATCGTCGGTCGGCTGAATGCCGACGGCCATGCTCTCGCCCTGGATTTCACGCCCGGCGACGGCTTCGCCGATCGGTTCGTGGACGTACCGCCCTACCGGCACGATCCGCACCTGCGTCTGCGCGTGCTGGAGTACGTGACGACTTCAATTGGCCTGATAGTCGAAGCCGGCCGCCCGAGTTGGACGGCCCGCTGTCTGCGTCTGCTGCGCCGGGCGCCTCTGACGCGCCGGGTGGGCCGGTTGGTGAAGAGGACACTGCGGAGAGCATCGTAGTCTGTTCCAAGAGCCGCTTGCGGCTTAGCGGACAGTGACAGACGCCAAGCCGCAAGCGGCTTGGAGAATTAAGGGAGTGAGTCGTGGCTCACCGCCGCCTTACTGAGACTGTACTGCTGGGCGCGAGCCTGCTGCTCGGGATCGGGCAGTCGCACGGAGACGTGCCGGAGGGGCGAGAGGTGATCGCCACCTCCGTGCCCGTGGCGCCGACGACGCCGCCCGCGCCGTTCCCGCTGAGTCAGCCGCCGACGGCAACTACCGCACGGCCCGCGCCTGCGCCGATGGCGCCGGGGATGATCCAGCAAGCAGCGTTCGTGGATGCACCGCCGCGTCCGCCGGCCGGTCCACGCATGCCGGAGAACGGACTAATCCCCCAGGCAGCGCCCGCACCGGCATCCGCCGCATCCGCCCCTTCGCCGGAGCGCCCGTCCTCGAACGGGCTGATGAGCGGGACGGTGGCGCCGCCCAGCGCCCCGGCGAGTGGACTGCCCAGCGCGACGGCCACGCTGGTGTCCGTGGAAGTGATTGGGCCGAGCCAGGTAGCGCAAGGGCAGCCGTTGCCTCACGAAATCGTCGTACGCAACACGGGAGCGCGAGCGGTCACCGACGTCCACGTCGAGGAACCGCTGCCGTCCGGCGTCCGCGTGCTGCACGCCGAACCGGCGGGGCAGACGCATGGCGATCGCTTGACCTGGGACCTCGGCGCCCTGGAAGGCGGAGCGGAACAGCGTCTGAAAGTCGAGGTCCAGCCGGCGGCGGCCGGCGAGCTGCACCTGCAGCCTGTCGTCACCTTCCGGCTCGGCAGCGGTTTGCGAACGCAGGTGGTCCGCCCGGCGTTCGCCGTCGAAATGACGGCGAAACCCGAGCAGACGCGGCGCGGCGGTCCCATCACCTTCACGATTCGACTGACCAACCACGGCGATACGCTGATCCGCGCCATCAAGCTGTACGACCAGCTGCCGGCGGGACTGCGCCATCCCAAGGGCGAGCGCATCGGCGTCAACCATTTCGGCGACCTGCAGCCCGGCGAGACGCGCAGTCTCACGCTGGAGACGACGGCGGTCGGCTCCGGCCGGCTCCGCAACGAGGTCGTCGCCGAGGCGGACGGCGGCATTGAGGCCCGCGCCGCCATCGAAGTGACGGTGACGGAGCCGGCCCTGGCGCTTCGCGTGGACGGAGCCAAGAAAGGCCTCACGCAGCGCGACCTGGATTTTCATCTGGAGGTGGCCAATCCGGGACCGGCGCCAGCCACGAAGGTGCGTCTGATCCAGGCGCTGCCGCCCAGCTTCGAGGTCGTCGGCGCCAGTACCGGGGCTGGTCTGGACGAAGCCCAGCACGCGCTGGTATGGACGCTGGGCGATTTGGCCGCCGGGCAGCGACAGACGGTCACGTTCCGGGTCAAGGCACGCACGGCCGGCGATTGGCCGCTGTACACTGCGGTCCTGGCCGACAACGTCCCCGAGACGCGCGCCGCCAACGTGCTGCACGTCGAGGGCGCCTCGGCACTGACCCTGGAGGTGCGTGCCCGCGAGGACCGGCTTGCCGTCGGTGAGGAGACCGTCTACGAGATGCACGTGTTCAACCAGGGCGACGCGCCCTCCGCCGGTCTGCGGCTGACGGCCTTTCTGCCCGACGAGGTCACGCCGCTGGACACACAAGGGCCAACGTCCGGCCAGGTACGGCAGCAGCAAGTGCAGTTTCTGCCGGTCGGCCAGTTGCCGCCGCGCGGCGACGCGGTTTACCTCATCCACGTCCGCGGTCAACGGCCCGGCAAGGGACAGGTCCGCGTCGAGCTGACCGCGGAGCACGAGCAGCCGGTCGAGAGCGAGATGAGCGTGCAGATCCGCGGCGATTCGCCGGCGTCCGCCACAGGGACGATTCCGGCCAGCCACACGAAACCGATAGCAGGCGAAGAGTTGCGATGAGCCGGCGCGAAGATAGTAAACTTTCGGAAAATATTTGGTTGCCAAACGAGCGCGGGGCGGGTATGGTAAGCCTCTCCTTTCAACGACGCATCGCCCTCTCCGCTGGCCGGAGAGATCGAAAGACGCCAGGACGGTCGTTTGCAAGGGGGGATGGATTCCCCCGTTTTTCCAAGCTCTCAACTATCGATAGCGATTTCCTCACCAGCCCGGAGCGCCAGCGATGGGTCTTCACCCGTCGCTGGCGCTCCGGGCTTGCCGAGAGAGAGACCCGTGTAGTGCAGAGAGCTTTGTCTTGACCTTGAGCCGAAATGAGGGCGTTGTTAAGATTCGGCCGCGTTGGGGATGACGGGACACGGCCCATCCGCCGTCACGGCGGCATTCCACGGCCCTTCTGCAACGCTACTGCCGGTCCATTCGGAACGTGAACCGCAGGAATCACGGGGCGGCGCGCCCACGGAGGGGGCGCCGTGCGCGTGGAGGGGGAGGAGAGGAGATGGCGATGAGTACCAACCGCACGGAAAAGGAACAGCTCCGTGTCCATATCCGCTGGATGATCCGACGGGACATGCCGGAGGTCTTGCAGACGGAGCAGGAGAGCTTTGAATATTCCTGGACCGAGGAGGATTTCTTGCGCTGTCTGCGCCAGCGCAACTGCATCGGCATGGTGGCCGAGCAGGGCGAGAAGGTCGTCGGCTTCATGATCTACGAGCTGCACAAGAACAAGCTGCACATCCTCAATTTCGCCGTACACCCTGGCTTCCGCCGCCTCGGCATCGGCGCGCAGATGGTGGCCAAGCTCATCAGCAAGCTGTCCAGCCACCGCCGCACGCGCATCACCCTGGAGGTGCGCGAGACGAACTTGCCGGCGCAGCTGTTCTTTCGCCAGCAAGCCTTTCGGGCGCTGCGCGTGCTGCGGGCCTTCTACGAGGACAGCGGCGAAGACGCCTACCTGCTGCAATACCGCCTCGCCGATGACACCAGCGAGGACATCGAGGAAACCGTCAATCGCATCGCTCAGTACGAGGAGAGCTAACAAACCGAAACGAAGATCCGAGCCTGAAGCGTAAGCGAAGAGAATCTCTTCGCTTACGCTTCAGGCTCGGATACGCTTGCGTGTTGGTCATCTCGGACGACTTTTCCGTTTATGCCGGTTGAGCGAGGCGAGGGCGGAGAGGTTATGCCGCATTTGCCTTGATTGCCGGTCCTTCCTTCTTTAAGCTCACTATCAGTCCTGGCCCCGCGCGCTGGGATGGGATCTCCGTTCCTCAACATCGAGGAGGCACCACGATGCGTACCTGGATGAGGCTCGCTCTGGCTGTATTGCTGGCCGCGCCCTTGGCGACGGCCCCGCTTCGCGCCGCCGACCCGGAAACCACCGCGTCGAAGGTCGATCAGCTGCGGAAGGACGTTGACGCCCTCCGCAAAGACGTGGACAAACTTCAGAAGGATGTGCTCGACAGCAGTGCGCGAGGCGCTGAAGGTCGCGGAGGATCTGCGGGAGATCATCAAACGTCTCGATGAGATCGCCCGCAAGCAGGATCAGATCACTCGCCCATCCGGCTATGGACCGCCGTCCGGCGACATCGGCAACGGAGGCGCTCCTGCCGGCACCGGCACGATCACGGTGCAGAACCAGTATCCGGCGACGGCCACCGTCCGCATCAATGGCCAGTCCTTCATCGTCGAACCCTATCGCACCCGAGTGATTGGCGGCGTGCCGCTGGGAACGTACAACTACGAGGTCGAGGTCGAAGGCTATGGTCTGGTCCAACCCCTGCAAACGGAGACGTTGCGGTCGGTGGGACGACGGATCACGATCTTTCAGCGCATCGGCGGCTGAGGCCGGCCGGATGCGAGCGCGGCGAACGGCCGGCGTAAGCCGGCTGGTGCGAACTCCACCAGCCGGCTTACGCCGGCCGTTCGCCTACTCGGTGGGACGGCGATGATTATCACCATTGACGGCCCGGCCGGCGCGGGCAAAAGCAGCGCCGCCCGCAGCCTGGCGCAACGCCTGGGCTTCGAGTTCCTGGACACCGGCGCCACCTATCGCGCCGTGGCCCTGGCGGCGCTGCGCACCGGCATCGACCTGCGCGACGAATCGGCCTTGACTGTTTTGATCGAATCGCTGCATCTGGAGATGCCGCCGGGCGGACGGGTGCTGCTGAGCGGCGAGGACGTGACGACCCTCATCCGCGTGCGCGAAGTGACCGCCGCGACCGGCGCCGTGGCCGACAGTCCGGCCGTGCGTCGTCGCCTGGCGCAGATGCAGCGAGCCATCGCCGCCGGTCGAAACATGGTCTGCGAGGGCCGCGATCAGGGCACCATCGTCTTCCCCGACGCGGTCTGCAAGTTCTTCCTGGTCGCCAATCCCCTCGAGCGGGCGCGACGGCGGCAGCGCGAGATGGCAGCGCGCGGCGAGATGGTCGAGTTGGAGGAGGTCTTGCGCGATCAGGAGGTCCGCGATCAGCGCGACGCCGCCCGCGATCTGGCGCCGATGAAGCCGGCCGACGACGCCGTGCTGCTGGACAGCACGCGCCTGGGGCCGGAACAGGTGGTCGAGGCGATGGCGGCGGAGGTCCGCCGTCGCGTTCCGGGCGGTTCGTGAGGTGACACCTTCGATGCGCGATCGGTACTCGCGGTTCTTGTACGAGATGGGTTACTGGCTGTCGATGACGGGTCTGACGCTGGGCTTCAGTTATCGCTTCGAGGGACGCCGTCGTGTTCCCGCCACGGGGCCGGCCCTGGTCATCGCCAACCATCAGAGCTTCCTCGATCCCCTGATTGTGGGCACCGCTGTGCGACGGCATCTCAGCTTTTTGCGCGCAAGACCCTCTTCCGCGGATGGTTCGGCAGGCTCATCCGCCGCACCAACGCCGTGCCGGTCGATCAGGAAGGCATCGCCAAGGAAGGGCTGAAGGCGATCCTGGAACGACTGAAGGCCGGGGAAGCCGTACTGGTTTTTCCCGAAGGCAACCGGACGCCTAATGGTGAAGTACAGCCTCTCAAGGCGGGCATTCTACTTCTGCTCAAGCGCCTGGATGCGCCGATCGTGCCGGTCGGCATCGCCGGGGCGTTCGACGCCCTGCCGCGCTGGCGGAATTGGCCGAAGTTGTCGCCGCTCTTTCTGCCGCCGACGGGCGCCGCCATCGCCGTTGCCATCGGCAAGCCGATCCCCGCCCGGCACTACCGGGACATGCCGCGCGAGCAGGTGTTGGCGGAATTACACGCGGAGTTGCAGCGCGTCAAGGAACGGGCGGAACGATTGCGCCGCAAAGTTTAGCCGCGACGCGCAGCGGAGCGCGAGGGTCTCCCGCGCTCCGCTGCGCGTCGCGGCTAAACAGATGGACTACCCCAGCAGATGCGTCCGCAGTTTGCGGATGGCCTTGTACTTCTCGTCGCTGATGCGCTCCACGGGCAGCTGCAATTCTTCGGACATCTCCGGAACGGCCCAGCCCTCGAAGCTCAGTTGCAGGATGCGCTGCTGGCGCGGCGTGAGCACGTCGGCGGCGGCCTGACGAACCACCTCGCGCTCCTCGCGCAGATCGCGGCGGTAGGGGTCATTGCGGTCGGCGACGTTGTCGATGGCTGGCGAAAACTTGCGGGCGCGCTGGGTGCGTTTCTTGACGGTGTCGATGGCGCGGACGAACTCGCGCCGCTCCTCGCCGTCGCCGCGCAGCACTTGGTCCCAGGCGTCGGCCGGCACCCGTTCGAGCATGCGGCGAAAGACTTCCTGCGTGCAATCGGCCCAGCAGTCCGCCGGCAAACGCGCGTTGCGCCAGCAGGTGACGCAGTAGCGGCTCATGTCGGCGATGGCCTGCGCCGTCGCCTGCGGCGCCGCCGTCGTCGTCGCCTGCCCCGGCGCGGCGCCGACCGATAACGCCGTACCCAGGACCACGGCCATGACGTAGGGACGTTGCAAGAGCGAGCTTTTCATGAACGAACCTCCCTGACGCAAAACGGTATCCCGACCACTCCCTCTCAGATGGACAGGCACTCCACCTATTCTCGCCGTCACTCCTTATTTTACCTGAAAATGTCGCGCCCCGCATCTCCGGACGAGACCTGTTCAGGCGGACAGCGGCTGATCGGCGACCGCTTCGAGGCGTTGCCAGAATTGCCGCAGCACCTCGACACTATTGCCCGGCAAACCGCCGCGAGCATAGACGGCACGAGCGTACAGGTTGGCCAAACGCCGCAAGTCCGCCTCCAGGGCCGGCACTTCCATGCCGACGCGCTCGGCGAACTCCAACGGCGTTTCGCCGGGATGCCGACCGAGATCGCGCTCCCGTGCCCACGCTTGCACGGCCGCGAAGGTGTAGCGAATCAACTCCGGTACGGCCATATCGTTCCGCCCGCCGGCGAATGGATTGGCGAACGAGGCAAACGGCTGTTCTGGCGGCGCCCGCTCCTCTTCCTCTTCGCTCTCCTCGTCGTGCTCTGTCGTCCGGCCCCAGCCGGCGAACAGGTTCGCCCAGAAGTTGCGCAGAGCGTCGAGCAATCGCCGCGCCCAATCGCTAAAGTTCGCCAGGAACTGCAAGCCCGAACGCAGCACGAAGAACAGCACCACCACACCCAGGATGGCGAACACGACCCACTTGAGGACGGGCGCGATCCGGCTCACCAACGTGCGGAAGGCGGAGGTGGATGCCTTCGCCGTCGAACGGGAACTCGCACGCTCGGATGACTCATCGTTCGCGCTTCGCTCCCTCTTGTCCGCCGACGAACGGTCGTCGCCGTTGCCCCGAGGTTGGTTGTTGTCGCCCTTGTTCGAGTTCTGGGCGGCTTGGCCGTTCTTCTGGTCCTGGCCCTCGTCACTCGAACCGGACTTGCCGTCCTTGCCGCCGGAGCCGTCCTTGCCCTGCTTCGTGGGAGCGCCGCGCTGGCCCTTCTGGTCCCCCTTCTCTCCGCCCGAATCGGTGGCGTCCTTTTTCCCCTCGGGATCGTTCGCGCCGGGCCGGCCTTCTCCTTCGCCGGATCGGCCGCCCTTCATGGCAAACTTCGACGCGCCGCGATGGGGCGACTTGGCGGCTGATAAGTTGAACAGCGAATACTCCGCATCCGGCCGCGGCAGCACGGCGCCAACCACGAGTAGCGACGCAATGAGCAGTCCGCCCACCGTCAGCCAGACGCCGGTCATCGCCGCCGGCATTCGCAAGCGGCGCTGCCGCAGATAGCGGCGCAAGCTGAGAAAACACGTCGTCAGCAACAATCCCAGCCCGCAGCCGACGTAGGCGATCATCAACCAGAACGAGGTACGCCGGCGCCCGAGATCGCCGGCGTCGATCAGCGCTTGCCCCAGCCCGAACAAGCGGCAGCGCTGCCAGCGAGAAATAGACTACCCAGACGCCGAGCGTCCGTTTCTTGTTTCGTTCCTCTCGGTAGCGCCGCCAGCGCTGCCACCAGCCCTCGGCCGGGGGTGTCGTCTCCTCCTCGGCGTCCTTCGCGTCGCGCGCTTCGTTTTCCAGACCTGCCGCTTGCAGCAGACCTTCGGCGTTGACGTCGGTTTCCTCATCGATGTTGGTGCAGTCCCACGTCAGGCGATGAGCGCACCACCACACCAGCCCGATCAAACCCGCGTTGATGATCCCGCTCAGCGCCTTGATTCCGCCCTCGGAAGGATATTCGACGAACGATTGCATACCGATCCAGGTGAGAATTCCCAGCGGCGCGCCGTACAGGACGGCCCGGCTGGAAGTATCATCCCTCATGGTCATGCGGGCGAGGAGGACGGCGCCGAAGACGAAGAAAAACAAGATCCACTGCAAGCGCTCCACATAGTCGCCGACGTAGAGCACGTTGAGGAGAAAAAAGACGAGGCTGGCGACCAGGCCCATGATGAGGGCGGGGCTGATAGCCAGGGCGACATAGTCGGCGAGCGTCTGGTTGGGGCGGTCCGAGGACATGGCAACTCCATCCACCACTTGCGGCTTCGCGCGAAAACGCGAAGCCGCAAGCGGCTAGGAAACGATGAACGTATACGGCGACGAGCGGTCCACCTGACGCCGGCACAACTCGGGCAATTCCGCCTCCTCCTTGAGATGGCGAATATCGCGTATCCCCTCGGCGATGAGCCGGCCATAACCGCGTTCCAACGGCTCGTCATCGAGCAGAATCAAGACCACGGTGATCGCCAAGCCGCTGCGCCGCAGGTTGCCCAGCGCGATGGCCGTCTCCGCCGGCACGTCCGGTAGCACGGCGAGGAGGGTCGCATCTCGCGGCAGCCGGCCGATCATCTCGGTGAGCAACTCCGCGAAGGTCAGGCCGTCGGTCAGCTCGACGCGGGCCAGCGTTTCGCGGATGTGTTGCAATTGTTCGACGCCGCGCCGCGTTGGGACGAACAGCGGCTGCAAGCGTTCGCTCTCCTCGTTCATGGCGGCCGTGCCGCGGGCGGCCTGGCGCGTGCGCGGGTCTTGCTCCCACCCTTCCATCTTGATGCGGTCGGCGGCATCGCGGCCGTTGGTCGCCAGGCCGATCTGCTGGCCCATGACGTACACGGCGTTGGCCAGCGACACGGCGGTGGTGACGGCCAATTCGGAGCGGAACGGCTCGCCGCGCTGGGGATAGCCCGCCTGGTGGAAGTCGAGCAGGACCGTGGCGCCGGACAGCGTCGAGGGTTCATGGATCTTGCTGTGCAGTGCTCCCGTGCGTGCGGTGGCGCGCCAGTGGACGCGGTTGAGTGGATCGCCGGCCTCGTAGGGACGAACGCCGGCGATGCGCGTCGGGTCTTCGTAGAGGCGATGCGTCAGCCGCACGTCGCCGATTGGCCGGCGCGAGGCCACGTCGTAGCCCAACAGCGGCACGATGCGCGGATAGACGAGCAGGAACGACGGCTCGGTCAGCACGCGGAAGCGCCGATGCAGGCCGAACAGGTCGCCGCTCTCCAGCGTCAGCGGGCCGATCTGGAAATACCCGCGCATGAGGCACTCGACCTGATAGTTCATCTCCATGTGGGCGCCGCCGCGGAGCATGGCGATTTGCAGGCGTTTGCCCTTGATCTTCAGCCGGGGGAAACGCTTGTCGAGCGAGTGGCGCGGCAGCAGGTCCTCGGCGAGCAGCCACGGCACCGGCAGTCCGCCCGTGTTGGTGATGGTCAATTGCACCGGCACGCGCTCGCCGATGTCGGCGGTTCGTTGCTGGCAGGTGCGCGTCGCCGAGAGATGGCCAATCCACGAACGAGCCAGCCAGCGGCTCAAGAGCAGGAGGCCGAGCAGGACGTACATGGCATAGGCCAGCAAGCTCGACTCCAGAAGCAGGGCCGCCAACAGCAACAGGAGTGCGCCGAGAAACCACTTCATACAAACACCCAATCATTCACCACGGAAAACACGGAAAACACGGAAAAAGACAAAAACAAAAGAATCAGAGGAAAGTGAATCGATTGTGTCTCTGGCCTTATCGAGTAATCTTTGCATTATTGTCTTTTTGTCTTTTTTCCGTGTTTTCCGTGTTTTCCGTGGTGAAATGTCTTCAGCGGTCGAAGACGTCTTTGCGGTCGTCGTCGCGGCGCGCCGGGACCGGCACGCGAACATCGCTGACGATCTCGTGCAACAGCGCGGCCGGCGTCACTTTGCGCAGCCGGCTCTCCGGCCGCAAGATGAGGCGATGCGCCATCACCGGCTGCACCATGCGTTTGACATCATCGGGCAGGACGAAATCGCGTCCCTGGATCGCGGCCAACGCCTGCGCCGTGCGGAAGAGGGCGATCGACGCTCGCGGACTGCCGCCGAGCTGGATGTCGTCGTGCGTCCGCGTGCCCTGCACGATTTCCAGCAGATAGCGGCGCAGCTTGTCCTCGACGTGGACCTCGCGCACCGCCTCCTGACAGGCCAGCACCTCCGCCGCCGTCGCTACCGTGCCCAGTTCGTCGATGGGATGACCGTGCTGCAAGCGCGTCAGCATCTTGGCCTCTTCCTCCAGTGCGGGGTAGCCGAGGCTGAGACGCACCAGGAAGCGGTCGAGCTGCGCTTCGGGCAGCGGAAAAGTGCCTTCGTGATCGACGGGGTTCTGCGTGGCGATGACCAGGAACGGCGGCTTGAGCGTGTAGGTCTGCCCGTCCGCCGTGACGCGGCGCTCGGCCATCGCTTCCAGCAGGGCCGACTGCGTGCGCGGCGTCGTGCGGTTGATTTCGTCCGTCAGCAGCGTCTGCGCGAAAATGGGTCCGGGACGGAACTCGAACTCGGCCGTCTTCTGATTGAAGATGGAAACGCCGGTCACGTCGGTCGGCAACAGGTCCGGTGTACATTGCAGGCGCTTGAAAGTGCAGCCGACGCTTTTGGCCAGGGCGCGGGCGAGCATGGTCTTGGCCACGCCGGGCACGTCTTCGAGGAGGATGTGGCCCTCGCAGAAGTAAGCCACCAGCGCCAGCGTGATCTGCTGGCGTTTACCGATGATGACCTTCTCGACGTTGGCGAGGATTTTCTGAGCGGTGGCGGCCACGTCCACCGAAGGGCGGCGCGCTTCGTCGGGCCGGGACATGGAAGGGCCTCGATGCGGGACCAGATGCGGAAGATCGTGTACGCTCCGTCCCCAGCATAGCGGCGCCGCTGGCCGCCAGCAACCTCCTGTCGCAACGACGGCTCAGAGTCTGTCTGGTAAGCCCTCTCCCCCGCTTCGGGGGAGAGGGGTTGGGGTGAGGGGGCGCGCCTTCTGCGGATTTCTCGCCCCCTCACCCCCAACCCCTCTCCCCCTGTGTACAGGGGGAGAGGGGCTTGAGGTATAGCCCCTCAGGCGCTCGCCGTGCCGCGGACAGCGATGGCGTGGGCCGTGGCATACGCCCGGCACTGAGACAGCGACAGGAGGATGTCGCTGATGCGCTGATCGCGGGCGATGTCCTTGGCAGCGCCGCACAGCATCACCTGCGGTTTGCCGCCCGACTCGCTGCGCACCTCGATGTCGGTCCACGACAGGCCGCGCCGCCACGGCAGTCCCAGACATTTCAGGATCGCTTCCTTGGCCGCCCAGTGCGCCGCGAAATGCTCCGTGGCCCGCTGCCGCGATTGACAGTAACGGACCTCCCGTTCCGTGTACACGCGCAACAGGAACAGTTCGCCGTGCTGCTCGATCATACGGCCCACACGCAGGCATTCCACGATGTCTGTGCCGATTCCGACGATTTCCATGAAGGACGCGCCTTTGCTCAAACGGAGGTTTCTGCTGCTGATCTTAGCAAAGGCGGAGCGGCAATGTAAAATCCGGGTCGTTGGACCGGCCAGCTCGTGTCGTTTCAGAGTGGGGGAGGATGTCGGCGATGGCGCACGAAGCGGAGCAAGACCTGCTTGACGATCTGACGCCGGCGCAGCGCGAGGCGGTGACGCACTTCGAGGGACCGCTGCTGATCCTCGCCGGCGCCGGCAGCGGTAAGACGCGCGTCATCACGCGCCGCGTCGCCTGGCTGCTGCGGCAGGGCGTTCGGCCCGGCAACATCCTGGCCATCACCTTCACCAACAAGGCCGCCGGCGAGATGCGCCAGCGCGTCGAGGCGTTGGTGCCCGGCAGCCGGCTGTGGATCAGCACCTTCCACAGCTTCGGCGCTCGCCTGCTCCGCCAGTACGCCGACCGCCTCGGACTCGATCGCAACTTCACCATCTACGATCAGAGCGACCGCGCCCGCATCGTCAAGATGGCCCTGGAAGACGCCGGCATCGATAACTACCGCTTCACTCCCGAGACGATCTCCGGGGCCATCAGCAAGGCGAAGAATCAACTCCTCAGCCCCGAGCGCTACGCCGAGCGCGCCCGCGACTTCTACGAGAAGAACGTCGCCGGCATCTATCCCCTTTACGAAAAGCGCCTGCGCGACGCCAACGCCCTGGATTTCGACGATCTGCTGTACTGGCCGGCCCTGGCCCTCAAGCACGATAGCGAGCTGCGCGGCGAACTCGATGCGCGTTTTCGTTTCGTGCTGATCGACGAATACCAGGACACCAACCAGGCGCAATACGCCATCGCGCGCGGGCTGTCCATCGATAACCCCAACCTGTGCGTGGTGGGCGACCCTGATCAATCGATTTACCGCTTCCGCGGCTCTGACATCCGTAATATCCTCGATTTTGAACGAGATTTCCCGAATGCCCGCGTGTTGACACTCCGCACCAACTATCGCAGCACGAAATCGATCCTGTACGCCGCCAGCCACCTGATCGCCCACAACCGGCAGCGCAAGCCGAAGGACCTAATCACCGACAACCCGCAGGGACAGCCGGTGACGGTGCTGACGTTCGACACCGGCTTGGACGAAGCGGACGGCATCGCGCGCCGCATCCGCGCCGCCGTCGAGTCGGGCAAGCGCGCTACCGCGATTTCGCCATCTTCCTTCGCATCAACGCCCTGTCGCGCGGACTGGAGACGGCGTTTGTGCAGCAGCGCGTGCCGCATCAGATCGTGCGCGGCCTGGCGTTCTTCGAGCGAAAAGAGAACCGCGACATCCTTGCTTATCTGCGGCTGATGGTCAATCCGCGCGACAACCTGTCCTTTTTGCGCATCGTCAACGAGCCGGCACGCGGCATCGGCAAGGTGTCGCTGGATCATCTGCGGACCTATGCCGAGCCGCGCGAGATGAATCTTCTGGAAGCGGCCGGCGAGGTCGGCAAAATCCCGGCCATCAAGGGCAAGGCCGCCGCCGGACTGCGCGACTTCCATCAACTCCTCCGCGACCTGTCCGGGTTACTGGAGGCGCCGCCTGACGAGGTCATCCGTCAGGTACTCGACCAGAGCGGCTATCGACGCATGCTCATGGACAGTACCGACAGCGAGGACCAGGAACGGTTGGCCAACATCGAGGAGCTTATCACGGCGGCGAAGCAATTCGCGGCCGAAGACGGCAGCCGGACCATCGGCGATTTCCTGGAGAACATCACGCTGGCCAGCGATCTCGACAGCTGGGACGAGCGGCAGGATTGCGTCTCGATCATGACCATGCACGCGGCCAAGGGACTGGAATTTCCCGTCGTGTACATGGCGGCGGTGGAGCAAGGCTTGCTGCCGCACGAACGCAGCATTGGCAAGAGCGAGGAACTGGAGGAAGAACGGCGGCTCGCCTTCGTCGGCATGACGCGGGCCAAGGAAGAGCTGTACCTCTGCCTGGCTCGCATGCGCGATTTTCGCGGCAACACGTTCTCCACCATCCCGAGCATGTTCCTCGATGAACTGCCCGTCGGGGCGATCCAGACGCTGGAGCTATCCGGTGGCGGACAGGAGGCGATGGAGCAGTGGCGCGGCGGCGGCCCAGCGGCACAGCAGGGATGGACCGACGCCGGTGTAAGGCCGAAGCCGGCCCCAATCCCGCCCCGCATCCCCGAGGGGGAGAACGGCACTCGCACCTTCGTCGTCGGCATGCTCGTTCGGCACGCCAACTATGGCAACGGCCGGATTGTCGAGGTGAGCGGACAGGGGGCGCTGCGGCGCGTCAAGATCCGCTTCGCCACCGCCGGCGAACGGACGTTCATCGCCGACAAGGTAACGCTGGAAATCGTGCGAAAGCCGTAGGTTTTCGCCGTTCGCATCTCCGACTTGACTTCTCAGTCCAAGCCGCTATTCTGCCGTCCTTACTTTCAACCCATCTCAAGCAGGGGATCGCCTATGCCCAGAACCTTGCTCGCCGGTGTCCTCGTCCTCAGTCTCCTCTCGAACGGTTGCGCCGCTTCCGGGGGCGCCCGGACGGCCGACTGGAATCCGTCCTCTCAAGAACCCTCCCACTCCAATTGGTGCAGGGAACACCCGGTGCTGGTCGGGGCCGCGGCCGGACTGCTGGTGGTGGGCGGCATTCTGACGGCAGGGTATTTCGCCTTGAAAGCAGCGGGGCCTGGCCTCCAAGGAGGTTAGGGTGTTCGAGGGGACGCGCCGGGAGACGGCCCGAAGACCATGCGGGCCGACGGTTCGGCTCGACTGTCCCGCTACAACCACTACCGGGCCATCCGTATTTCCCAACCGACTCCCGCAGGAGTGATCGCGCCTATGCCCAGGTCATTGCTCGTCGGTATTCTCGTGTTCGGTCTCTTTCTGAACGGCTGCGCCGCCCCCTCGCACGTCGCCCAGACGGCCGACACGCCGGGCGAGGCGGCCGTCCGGAATCCGTTTCCCCCCGAATCCACCCATCCCGTCCGCGACTGGTGCAAGGCCCATCCCGTGATCGTTGGAATGGCGACGGGCTTGCTCGTGGTGGGCGGCGCCCTTCTAGTCAAAGGCGCCCTCTTCGCGGTGGCGGTTGGTTCGTCGCACTAACGGAAGGAGATTGGCGGAAGGACGAGGGGCGGCCCGGATTGCTTCCGGGCCGCCCCTCTCCCTCTTGGCTGAAAGCGAAATGCCTACGCCGCGATCCGCCTCCGCCGCCACGCCCGGCCGGCCAGACCAGCAAGGCCGAGACCCAGCAGCGTTAGGCTGGACGGCTCCGGGGCGCCGATGGCGTCATACGCCTGGTTGGCGATCAGCTCGTGGCCGGCCGTCGTCGGATGGACATCGTCCCAGAAGAGGTAGCCGGGCGCCGCCGGGTTGCCGCTCAGGATGCCCTCATCCGTTACGTTGCTGAAGCCGTACGCCGCGGGGTTCGCCTGGATCTGTTGGAACAAGGTGGCCGTATCGAGGGTGTGGATAGTGGTTCCGTTCGCACTGCCCAGCAGACTCAGATCGGCGGCCAGCGCCTGGTTGAAGCCGGCCGACAGGGCGCTCAACCCTTGCTGCGTGGCCGTCGAACTGCTCAATCCGAACGGCGTCTTGCTCAGGTCCGGCAGGAAGGCGACGAGGACGTTATGGGCGCCGGCGCTGATCAGGGCGGCGACGGCATTGGCGACGTTCTTGGCCGGCACGGTCGGATCGGTCTGTTTGTCGAAGAAATCATTGGCTCCCGCCCAGACCGTGACAAGGGTGTTGGGACTAATGGTCCCACCGCCGAGACTCGAGATGTAATTGGCGACCTGCGTCTGGAGCGTAGGCACGTTGGCGATGAACTGACCGGATGGCGTCGTCAGGGGAGAGTAGCCGGCCGGCGTGCCGAGTTGAGTGCCCAGCGGCGTCGCGCCCGTGGCGGCGCCGGCGAATGCGTAGTCCGTTCCGCCTTGCATCGAAGGCGTCGGCGTCGGCGCCCCCAGCTGGCCGGCGAGCTGCTGAACCCAGATCGAGCCGTTGGAGAAGCGGCCGGCGCTGTAAGGCGACGGCGGAAACGCCCCGCCCGTAGCGGCGTAAGCGTTGCCTGTATCCGACAGGCTGTCGCCGAAGACAACCATCCCCGTGATTGGTCCCGCAGCCGCTGGGCCGGCGGTCCCGAAAGCGAGAGCGAGGGCGAGTACGCACCCCGGGCGAGGCAACTTCATCAATACGTCTCCTTGGCATGGGAGGCAGGATTTTCACCCTACCCAGAACCTTCTCCGAATGGCCGCCGTTGGCCGAAACGGGCCGGACATCCTACCTCTGGTCCAAAAATCACACAAGAGGGTTCTGCTTGATCCGAAATACTTCCGTGGTCTCCCCTTTCGCCGGCAAGGAAGCCAATTGACCTCGACAGCCGCTCCTCTGGGGTGGTATGAGGCCGCCAAGCCGTGTCCTTTCGATCGCCGGACCCCCTTTCGACCTGGAGTTGTGTCAGGACGGCAATGCACCGACCCGCGTCCTACCTGCGAACCAGCAGCCGCCTCGTTCTGGGACTGCTGGCCGTCGCCCAGGTAGCCGGGGCCGCGCGCCGCCCCGCCCCCCTGGCTTCCGCGCTATTACCTCGACATCCAGCTCGACACCGCCGAGCATATCGCGCGGGTCCGCCAGCGCGTCGTCTGGACCAATCGTCAGATGCGACCGGCGGAGGAATTGGTTTTCAACGCCCACAGCCATTACCAGCTGCCCGACAAGGACGTCGGCATGACGGCCAAGATCTTCGAGATCTTGCGCATGATGCCGAGCGAATCGCTCGATTTCGAGGGGCACGCCCTGGACGTGCGCCAGGCGCGCCTGGTGAGTTTGGCGTGGGCCGAGGACGCGGGAGAGCTAGGTCAGCCGCGCAAGGTCGCGTTTCAGCCGAGCGAAACGGTACTGCCACCGCCGCGACCGCTGGCGGCGGACAAGGACGGGCTGCCTTTTCACTACCAGGACAAGAACGATTCGGCCCTGGTCGTGCCGCTGCCTCGGCCGGTGCGGCAGGGCGAGACCGTCACGCTCGACCTGGAATTTGTGCTGAAACTGCCGAACGTCCAGGGCCGATGGGGCTACTGGCGCGGCATCACCTACCTGACCAACTGGCTGCCGGTCCTGGCCTGTTACGACAACACGGGCTGGCAGCCGACGCCCTACGTCTGCTGGCATCAACCGTTCTTCAACGAGGCCGCGCTGTTCACGGTGCGCCTGACGGTGCCGGCGGACCAGCACATCGCTTGCACGGCCCCGGTCCTGGCGGAGTTGGACCTCGGCAATGGCCGCCGACAGCTCGACTTCGCGCCGTGCTGCGCCCGCGACTTCGCGCTCGTTTGCAGCGCGCATTTCCGCGAAATTGTCGGCGAATGCGGCTCGATCAAGGTCCGCTGTCTCGCCGCTCCCAACCACGAGCGCTACGCCCGCCTCATGGTCGAGAGCGCCCGCGTCGCCCTGGAGACCTACACGCGCTGGTTCGGTCCCTATCCCTACCCGCAATTCACCATCGTGGAATCGTATTTCGGCTGGAACAGCAACGAGTGCGCCGGCCTCATCATGATCGATTCGCGCATCTTCGACATGCCGCACTTGGCCGCGGCGTTCGTCGATTACCTCGTCGCCCAGGCCACCTGTCATCAGTGGTGGTACAACGTCGTCGGCACGCACGGCTACAGCGAGACGTGGATGGACGAGGGGCTGGCCACTTACTTCGCCTATCGCCTCATGAAGACCAAGTACGGGGCCAACGATCCGCTTGTCAACTACCCCAAAGGTCTCAAATGGCTGCCGAACGTCCGTCGCAGCGATTACCGCTACTTCAACCTGTACGGCACGCTGGCGCACGGCGAGGCCCAGCCGACCGTGCAGGACATCCCCAAGTACGGCCACATCGTCGATCTGTACAGCATGTGCTACGAACGCGGCAGCAAGATCGTCGGCATGATCGAGCACGAGCTGGGCGAGCAGGCGTTTTTCGATTTTCTGCACGGAGTCTATCGCCGTCACGAATTCGGCATCCTGCGCGTGGCCGACTTTCGGCGCGACCTCGAAGAGTACACGCATAAATCGTGGGAAGCCTTTTTTCAGAACTGGGTCTATGGCGCCGGCGTGACGGACTGGTGCGTCGAGGACGTCACCGTGCAACCGCTTCAGGGCTGGCGGCCGCACCGATCGCCGCCCGTCTACCGGAGCAAGAGCGCCGCCGTGTGCAGCTGGTTCCGCCCCAAAACGCCGTGCAAGGTGACGGTGATCGTGCGGCAAAAGGCGGAGTACAACGACCCCACCGTCGTCGGTTTCTGCTTCGACGGCGGCGACAGTTTCCGGGTGCGCGTGCCCGTCATTCCCGAGGCCGGTTTGATCGAAACCAGCGACCCGCCGGGCCGCATGGAAACGCTGGACAAGAATCGCGTCAAGGTCGAGGTGGAGCTGCCGGCGTGGCCGACGCAGATCGCCGTCGATCCCGACGAGGTGCTGGTCGATCGCAATCCAACCAACAACTACTGGAAGCCGCGCTTCCGCTTCCGGACCACGCCGGTGTATACCTTCCTCGACGAGACCGACCTGACCAACGCCTACGATCGCTGGAACCTCATCCTCGGCCCGTGGATCTTCGCGCCAACCTACGATAATCCGTGGTTCACGCGCTCGACGCGCTTCGGGGCGCGGGCCGGCGCCTACCGCACAGCCGCCTTCGAGGGCGGCGTTTATACCGCCTACCGCACGGATTACCGCGATTTCGTCGAGGGCGTCGATGCGGTCTTCGACCATTGGCCGTGGCCGCACACCGAGGCCGGCTTCGTGTTCGAGCACCGCATCGCCGGGACGTATGCCGGCGAGTACCCGGCCAACCGCGGCGTCGTGTACGGACGCTACGTCATCGATTACGGCGACAGCCTGTATCTGCCGCCGTTTCAATACGTCGAGTCCTTTGTCACCATCCAGGACGACCTGCTGCCGTTCGCCATCGAGACCGTGCCGGGGGCAACGCGCTTCCAGCACCAGGGCATCGGCGGCGCGCACTACCACATCAATTACCTGACGCCGTACTGGAACCCGGAAGGCGGTTTTTCGGCCGATGTGAGTTACGCCGCCGGACTGGTGCTGCCGGGCGAACACGGCAACATCAACAACAACAACGACCCGACTCGGCTGTTCGGCATCGATGGCTCGCATCAGCTTCTGGGACAGGCGACTTACGTGCAAGCGGTGCCGGACGGTCTGGGATGGCTGTCCAATACGGTGCTGGCGTTCCGCGCCTATGGGGCGTATGGACTGCCGAACTACGTCCAGTATTTCGCCCTGGGAGGTAGCGAATTGTTCCGCGGCTTCAGCCTGGCGCAGCGCCAGGGCAGTGCCCTGTGGGTTGGCAGCCTGGAGTGGCGCTTCCCGGTGGCGCGCGACATCAACTGGGGTTTCCTCGATCATTCGCTGTGTCTTCGCAGCATTTTCGCGGCGGCGTTCTGCGACGTGGGCCAGGTGTTCCTGAGCGGCCAATCGGTCGGCGGCGTCGCCGAGGCGGTCGGGGCGGGCTTGCGCCTGGACGTGGCCTGGTTCACCTTCGTCGAGCGCACCATCATCCGCATCGACGCCGCCAAGACCGTCAACAGCACCGCTCCCTTCCAAATCTGGGCCGGACTCGAACATCCCTTCTGAGACACGTCTTCCGCGATGATGTCTGTTTAGCCGCGACGCGCAGCGGAGCGCGGGAATACTCCCGCGCTCCGCTGCGCGTCGCGGCTAAACGGGGGAACGCACGCCGATCGCGCCGGTTCGGATGGTTCCGTCGTCCGGTTTCGCAATCCATCCTCCCCAGCGTTTTTTCGCTCACCTTGCCGGGCCGCCGGTCGATAAAGAACGACGTATCGTGTTAGCGCGATGGGGCCGTCGGATGATAGCGAGGGCTGCGAGCATGGGCCACTGTGGGCGACTCGGTTCCTTGTTGCTCCTGGGCGCGCTGACAGCCGGAACGGCCTCGTCCGCGCCGGCACCCGTTACCGCGCCCGTATCCTCCCCCGTTCCTCCCATCCAGTTGCCCGCCGGAATTGCGAATGCGGCCGGCAACACCGGCTTTTTCGCCGCCGTCAGCGGCATCGACGCCATCGACCTCGCCACCGGCAGTATGTTATGGCAGACACACGAGGCACAGCGTCCGTTGCTGGTGGATGGCGATCATCTGCTGGCCCAGGCCGGCGTCAAACGCAATCGCCTGCGCATCCTCCGTCTCGACCTGACCCGCAAGGGCGAGTGCGATCTGGAATCCGACCCGGTCGTGTTCCCCGCCTGGGTGGTGACCGGCGAGGCGCCGGGCCATTCCTTCTCGGCCCACTGGCGCATCGACAAGCATCAACTGGTACTCCAGTGGGAGGCGAGCGCCTGGTACGCCGGCAAGTCGAAGCCGACTCCGGAGCAGGAGACGGCCGCGCGCAAGCACGCCGCCGGCATCGCTCGCATCGACCTGCGGAGCGGACAGGTCGAGATGACGCCGGCCGCGCCGGCCGTGGTGCCGCCACCGCCGCCACTGCCCGAGCAACTGGAGAAAAAAGCGGTGCGCTGGCAGCGCCTCATCGGGACGCACTGGAAAGTCCTCGCGCTCGAAGAGGCCGCGGGACGTCAACGGCTCGTGTTGCACACCTGGGACCGGCAGAGCGAAAAGTGTCTTGGCGAGAAAGAACTGCTGCGCGGCACCCGACTACTGACGCGCGTGACGCTCGACGACGACGTTCTCTGTCTGCGCGAGTCCAGCCCCAGCCCCGATGAAAGAGGATCGCTCATGCCGCGGAAAACGTCCGGCTGGTGGTGGTTGTTCTCGGCGCACACGGGCGAACGGATCGGGCGCGTCCCGGACGAACCGGGGATGCACGCCCTCGCCGTCCACGGCAAGCGCGTGTTCTATCTGTTGCCCGGAACGCTGCGCGGGTCGCTCGCCGAGCCGAGTATCCAGCCGCGCACGCTCAAGGTCCTCGACCTGTCCTCCGGCAAAAAACTGTGGGAACGCCCCGTCGCGGGCAAATGGATCGCACCTCCTCCGCTGTGAGAGCGTCCATCGGCTGGCTCGCCTGGTATCATGAACCGGGGCGAGCGCGGCCGCGTCGGCGCCGGCCCTTCGCTCCTTCAGGGCCATTTCGTCATGCTCCGCCTCCGAGACCGCCTGAAATGCTCGCCCCCAAGCCGCCGGGTGTTGATCGTCGGCGTGTTGGCGCTCCTCGCCGGAGGCACCGTCTGGGGCTATCGCCGCATCGAGGCCCAGCGACATTGGCGGTTCGCTCGGGAAGCGCTGACGGCTCAGGACGTGGAACGAGCACGGCCGCACCTGGCCGCCTGCGTCCGCTACTGGCCGAACGATGCGGAAGTTCGCTTCTGGTCCGCCCGCGCCGCACGGCAGGCCGGCGACTATGAAGAAGCGGAAGAACATCTGACCGCCTGCGAACAGTTGCGGCCATCCTCCCCCTCTTCGGATGTGGATGCCGACCTTGAGCGGCTGATGCTGCGCGCCGAGCTGGGCGACACCAAAGGGCTGGCCCGCGTCGCCGGCGATCTGGAGCAGTCGCGCCCCGCTTGGTTTTTGCTGGCACTGGAGGCTACCGCTCGCGGCCATTTTGCGACGATGCACTACGCCGAGGCCGCCCGACTGGCGGACGTTCTCCTGCAACGCTCTCCCGCCCACGTTCAGGGGCTGCTTCTGCGGGCAGCTCTTTTCCACGAAGACTACCAGGAAGAGAAGGCCATCGAGTGCTGCCGGATGGCCCTGGTCAAGGTTCCGAATGCCATCGAACCACGGCTGCGAATGGGCAAGAGCTTGATGGCGCTGGGCCGGCAGCAGGAAACGATTCAACTCTACGAGACCCTGCGCTCGAAGCATCCCGAGCACCCGGAAGTCCTCTACCGTCTCGCCCAGTGCCGCCTAGACGCCCGGCAGACCGACGAGGCCGAAAGGCTCCTCGATCGTTTGATGACGGAGCGGCCGCGCCATGCCGGCGCCCTCGTCGAGCGGGGCCGGCTCGCCCTTCGCCAGGGCCGCGCGGAGGAGGCGGAGGTTTATCTGCGGTGCGCCCTCGACGCCGCGCCGACGCACGCCGAGGCGTGGGACGCGCTCGTGATGTGCCTGGAGGCACGCGGAGAGCGGGCGGAGGCCGAGAAATGCCGAAGCCAGCGCGAGCAGTGGGAGGCCGAGTATGGCCGCGTGGCTCGGCGGAAACTCCGGGCCGAGCAGAATCCCGGCGATACGGAAATGCTTCAAACCGTGGCCGACGAACTGATGCGCCTGGGCCGAGGAGAGGAAGCCCTGGCCTGGTATTTCGCCGTCTTGCAGCTCCAGCCGCGACAGGCCGCTGTCCATCGCGCCCTGGCCGAGTACTTCGCGCACAGCGGCCAGCCGCATCGGGCCGCGCACCATCGCCGGCAGGCGGAGACGGCCGACGAGGCGAGCAGGGTCGCGTCCGCGCCCCGCTTCTCTAGCCCCGGAGCCAGCGAATGAAGTACGTTCTCGGAATCCTTCTCCTTGCCCTTCTTTTGGGAGGGGGAATCATGCTCTGCTGGCGCGGCGGTGGAGAGACGACGGTTTCTCCGCCGTCTCTGGAGCCGCTGCCCGCCGCGGCCGACAGCGAGCAGGTCCATCAACTCTGTGCTGCCTGCCACGCCTATCCGCCGGCGGAGAGCTTCCCGCGCTCGGCCTGGCGCGAGGAGGTCCAGAGAGCGTATGGCTTCTTTCGCGCCTCCGATCTGCGTGCGGACTATCCCAGCATGGAGAGCGTGGTGCGCTATTACGAGGAACGCGCACCGCGTGAACTGCCGCCGTTGGACCGCGGCCCCGCGCCTGACCGTCCGCCCTCCGTACAACTCGAATCCTTCGGGCTGAGTACGCCCGGACGCTCCGGTCCTCCCGGCGTTACGAACGTTCAGCTGGCCCACCTGTCCGATCCGAAGAAACTCGACGTACTTGTCTGTCAGCGTCAACCCGGCGGCATCTGGGCCGTCAAGCTCGACGAAACGCCGCCCGCCTGGCGCCGGCTCGGACAGGTCATGGCCCCCGCCCACGTCGAGGCCATCGACCTCGACAACGATGGCCACAAAGATTTGCTCGTGGCCGACCTGGGCAACTTCTTCCCCACCGATGACCGCGTCGGCCGCGTCGTCTGGCTGCGCAACGACGGCAAGGGCAACTTCAACGCCGTGACGCTCCTGGAAGGAGTGGGTCGGGTCGCCGACGTGCGCACCGCCGACTTCAACGGCGACGGCAAGCTCGACCTGGTCGTCGCCGTCTTCGGCTGGCACCGCACAGGCGAGATCCTGTACCTGGAAAACCACACCACCGACTGGTCGCGGCCGAACTTCACGCGCCAGGTGCTCGACCGCCGGCCCGGCGCCATCCACGTCCCCATCGGCGACATCGACGGCGACGGCAAACCCGATATCGTCGCTCTCATGAGTCAGGAATTTGAAACAGTCGTCGCCTTGCTCAACCAGGGTGATGGCCGCTTCCAGGCGAAGATGATCTTCGAGGCCCCTCATCCCGCCTATGGCTCCAGCGGCATTCAACTCGTGGATCTCAACGGCGATGATCGGCTGGACGTGCTGTACAGCAACGGCGACATCCTGGACCGACCCTATCTTCTCAAGCCGTACCACGGCGTGCGTTGGTTGGAGAATCGCGGCCGGTTCCCGTTCGTCTCTCATCCCCTGGCCGGCCTGTACGGCGCCATGCGCACCGTCGCCGCCAACGTCGATGGCGATGGCGACCTCGACGTGCTGGCCGTCAGCTTCTTGCCGCCGGAATGGTTCCCGCAGCGAACGCAGGTGGGGGCCGAGAGCGTGCTGCTGTTGGAGCAGACGGCGCCCGGCAAGTTTCAGCGTCATGTTCTTGAGGTCGAGAACTGCGATCATCTGACCTGTGCCGCCGGCGACCTTTTCGGCGATGGTCGGATTCATTTTGTGACCGGCAACTGCTTTCTGACGGCGGACTCCGCGCGCGGCGAAGCACTTACCCTGTGGAAGAACAAGGGACCACGAAAGACCGGCACGCCCCCATCCGCGGATCGCTGACCGCAAGCCGCGAAGCCGCAAGCGGCTTTTGAAATTGCCTTCCCTCGCCTCCGTTTCATATAATCCGCCAGGGGCCGAGACGGCCGGCATTACTCCCTCTTCCCGAGGAACTGAATCGTGACCGCGAACCGATACCTGTTCACCAGCGAATCCGTGTCCATGGGCCATCCCGACAAGGTGGCCGATCAAATCAGCGATGCCATTCTCGACCACTGCCTGGCGGCCGATCCTCTCAGCCGCGTCGCCTGCGAAACCATGGTGACGACCGACCTCGCCATCGTCTCCGGCGAAATCACCACGCAGGCCAACCTCAGCCGTTCCGTTGTCGATCGGATCGTGCGCGACACGATCCGCGAGATCGGCTACGTCGATCCGTCCATCGGCTTCGCGGCGGACACCTGCCAGGTGCAGTGCCATCTGCACAGCCAATCGCGCGACATCGCTTGCGGCGTGGACAACGGCGGGGCCGGCGACCAGGGTATGATGTTCGGTTTCGCCTGCAACGAGACGCACACGTTCATGCCGCTGCCGATCTACCTGGCGCACCGCCTGGTCGAGAACCACGCTCGCCTGCGCCGCTCCGGCGAATTGCCGTTCGTCCGCCCCGACGCCAAGAGCCAGGTCACGGTCGAGTACAACGAGGACGGCTCCTTCCATCGCATCCATACCCTCGTCCTGTCCACGCAGCACGATGACAGCGTGGTGGTCCGGCGCGACGGCCGCGCTTCGTTCTCCGACGAGGCCCGCGAGGAAATTATTCGCAAGTTAATCATCCCAACGTTGCAGGCGGAGAACAAGAAGCTGGTCAAGGACCGCGATCAGATCGAGCTGATCCCGCCGAGCGGTTCGCCGCGACGGCGCGACGACGAGGTGATCTACTGCCACGTCAATCCGACGGGCATCTTCCTGGAAGGCGGGCCGCACGGCGATTGTGGCCTGACTGGCCGCAAGATCATCGTCGATACCTATGGCGGCCGCGGCCGGCATGGCGGCGGCGCCTTCAGCGGCAAGGATCCGACCAAGGTGGATCGCTCGGCCGCCTACATGGGCCGTTACATCGCCAAGAACGTCGTCGCCGCCGGCCTGGCGACGCAGTGCGAGGTGCAGCTGTCCTACGCCATCGGCTATCCCGAGCCGCTCAACATCTGGGTCAGCACCTTCGGCACGGCGGCGCGCGGCCTAGCCGACACCGACATCGCCGAGTTGATCCGCACGCACTTCAAGCTGACGCCCGGCGGCATCATCGAGACGCTGGACCTACGCCGTCCGATCTACCGCGAGACGGCCCGTCACGGCCACTTCGGCCGCGAACTGGCCCCGTTCAGCTGGGAGAAGACCGACATGGCCGCCGTCCTGCGACGCGCGGTCGAGAAGGCGGCGTAATCAACATAAGCCCGGAGCGCTAGCGACGGGTTGGCGCAACCCGTCGCTAGCGCTCCGGGCTTGTATGGCATCGTGGTTTGATACATCGGCGAGCGGGTCGCGTCTGCGACCCGCTCGCCGCTTTTGCTTCCATGAATTGCTCCGCGCCATTCCATGACCTATCTTTTGGGACAAAGATCGTTCGTACACCAGCGATCCTCGGTCTGGCTCCGTGGGGAGAAACGATTCGGATGTCCCTGTCCTCCGCCTGCCTACCGGCAACGATGTCCGCGTCCGCCGCCCCGCCGATCGTACCCAGCCAGTGCGATGAGGGCGTCGAGCGGATGATGGGCACCGTCCCGGCCCTGGTCATGGTGACGGCCCTTTATGCCATCCCTATCCTGGTGACGGTGCGGCCGGGCGTGCTCGACCCGGACATTTGGTGGCACCTGCGCGTCGGGCAGTGGGTCGCCGAACACGGCACGGTGCCGGCCACCGATCCCTTCTCGCGCTACGGCCTGGAGAAAAGCTGGGTCGCCTACAGCTGGCTCTTTGAAGTGCTGGTCTTCCGGCTGCACGAATGGTTCGGCCTTGCCGGCATCGTGGCCTACCGGGTCGTTCTCTCGACGGCGATCGTGGTGATGCTGCATCGTCTGCTCCGCCGCTGCGAATCGCGCTTCCTCGTCGCCACCGGCTTGACGGCGGTCGCCGCCGTCGCCCTGGCGCCGATGTTCAGCGAACGGCCCTGGCTCTTCACGATCCTGTTCGCCATTCTTACGCTCGAAGCGATTCTCGATCTGCGCGCCCGTCGTTCCTCCAGACTGGTCTGGTTTCTGCCGCTTCTGTACGCGCTGTGGGCGAACCTGCACATTCAATTCGTTTACGGACTGCTTCTGCTGGGCCTGGCGTGTGTCGCGCCGGTACTCGACACTCTCCGATCTCACTGGCACGAAAAGGATCGTGGGCCGGAGTTCCCCTGGCGATTGGGTGTGCTCACGATCCTGTGTGCGCTGGCCACGCTGGTCAATCCGTACCACGTCCGGGTCTATGGAGTTGTGCTGGAGTACGCCGCGCAGCCGGGTCCGTTCTCGTGCGTCACCGAGCTGCGCACTGCGGAATTCCGGGAAGTGCCCGACTGGGTCATGCTGTTGCTGGGAGCCTGCGCCGTATTCGCGCTGGGCCGGCGCCGGCGGTTGCGCTGTTTCGAGGTGCTGCTGCTGGCGTGTACGAGTGTCTTCGCCTTCCGCTCGCGGCGGGACTACTGGTTTCTTGTCCTCGCCGCCGTGGCCATCCTCGCCAACGGCGAAGGCCGGACGATCGCGGCGGCGTCGGCGCGCTTCGTCTTCACCCGGCGCCGCTGGGCCGTCGTGGCGTCGGCGCTGGCGGCGTCGATTGTGTTGGCCGCCTGGGCGCGCAACGTCTCGACCGAGAGCATGCGCGGGAAAGTAGCGGATGCGTTTCCCGTCAAGGCGGCGGAGGTGGTCGCCGTGCGCGGCTATGACGGGCCGCTGTACAACGATTTCAACTGGGGCGGCTTCCTGATCTGGCAGCTGCCGCGACTGCCGGTGCTCCTGGATGGACGCACCAACTTGCACGGCGACGAACGCATCCTGCGCATCGGCAATACCTGGGCGGCCGGTCCCGGCTGGCGCGACGATCCCGACCTCGCCGCCGCCGGCGTGATTGTCGCCGACACGCAAAGTCCTCTGGCGTGCGTTCTGGTCCTCGATGATCGCTTCCGACTGGTGTACGAAGACGCGGTGGCGCGCGTCTTTGTACGCGGAGGACAGGATCGCTGAGCCGATGGCGGGTTACAGGACGTGACAGGGGTGCGGCACCGACTCCGGAGCGTGCAGCCGCTTCTCGTGAATCTCTTGCCGGTCCACGACGACCGACGGCGGGGCCGTGATGCCGAGGCGGATGCGATCGCCGCGCACCGACACCACGGTCAAACGAATGTTGCCGTCAATCACGATCTCCTCACCAGGACGACGGGTCAACACCAACATGATTCCACCTCCTTGCAGATGAGTCCAGCCGTTCGGAGTTTTCGCCATCCCGTTGCGTGAGGAAAGTCGAGCCGGCCGGCGCTTCGTGTCCTTGCCTGGGGACCACGTTGCGGGATGTGGTCCCGTTGTTTCCACGCCTCAAACAAAAAAAGCCCCTTCCGCGCCGTTACGCGAAAGAGGCTGCCATAGCCTGCTCAACCTGCCCCTCACGAGCAGGAGTGAATTTTTTGTACCCGAAAAGCTCCCCTCTGTCAAACCGAATTTTTCTTCCCGCGCGGACGCACTCCTGCCGCCGAACGAGGCGGGAGTACAATGCTCCCACGTGCGCCGTCCTCGGACGCCTTGTTCGACCTCAACGAATCGATCGCCCAAAGGAGGGACCGGCATGAAACGTCTCCGCTGTGCCGCCGCGCTGCTGTTTGTCCTGGCCGCCGTTGCCCCGCTGCGAACGGCCGAGAAGGAGGACGGCTTCGTGCCGATGTTCAACGGCAAGGATCTCGACGGCTGGGTGAACGTCAACTGCGCTCCCGGCACCTTCTTCGTCAAGGGCGGGGAGATCATCACCACCGGTAAGCCGACCGGCTTTTTGCGCACCGCGAAGCAATACGAGAACTTCATCGCCGAGTTCGAGTGGATGCACGTCAACAAAAAGGAGGTCGGCAACTCCGGTTTCTTCGTCTGGGCCGACCCGCTGCCGGCGGTGGGTACGCCGTACACGCGCGGCATCGAGGTGCAGGTGCTGGTCAACCTCGAAAAGGAAGGCGCTTACACTAGCCACGGCGATCTGTTCAGCATCCACGGCGCCACCTGCAAGCCGGATCGGCCGCACCCGCAAGGCTGGTCGGCGCTGCCTGCCCAGCGAGAGGCGCTGCAAGGGCGGCGGCGAATGGAACCATTACAAGGTCATCGCCAGGGACGGCGTTCTCAAGCTGCACGTCAATGGCAAGGAGGTGTCCGGCCTCAGCGACTGCAAACCGCGCAAGGGGTATTTGGCCCTGGAGTCGGAGGGCGCGGAGTGCCACTTCCGCAATCTCCGGATCAAGGAATTGCCTTCCAGCAATCCAACGCCCGAGGAAACTACCGAGGTGGCGAAAGGGTTCCACAAACTGTACACCGGCCTCGACCTGGCGGGATGGAAGGCAGACGCCGCGGTTGCGGAGCACTGGCGGCCGCGCAATGGCATCCTGCACGGCGATGGCAAGGGCGCGGCGCTGACCACCGACAAGGAATTCGGCGATGCGGAATTCCTCGTCGATTTTCGTTCGCCAAGGAAGGGCGCGGCGGCGCCCGGTGTCTTCCTCTTCCGCGGAAACGAGGAAAAGGGAGTGCGGTTGTCGCTAACCAACGGCAAGGTCATCGTGCGTTCGCCGGGGGGAGAGGCAACGCCGGAGATCTCCGCTCTCAAGCCTGCCGGGCAGTGGAACCGGCTGCGCGTCTCCCTGAAGGACAACGCGATCCGCGTGGCGATCAACGGCAAGGACGCCGCGGAAGCGACGGTCGCCGACGTGTCGTCGAGAGGGACGTTTGCGCTCCGCCCCGAGGGGGAGATGGATTTCATGAACCTGTTTGTTCGGGAATTGGGGAAATAACTCGGGAGAGAACAAACATGGATGTGCGGCGGTGCGGGGTGATGGGGCTGTCGGACGGGTCGGTTCTCTGGCGAGTGTGGGCGTCGCGCGTCGGGCGAGTGGACCTGGTGCTCCTCGACGGTGCGCAGCGCCGCACTTATCCGATGCAGGCGGAAGAGCATGGCTTCTTTCATTGCAGCTTGCCGGACGTGCGCGAGGGACAGCGCTACGCCTATCGGCTGAACAATGGGCCAGAGCGTCCTGACCCTCGTTCGTTGTGGCAGCCGGAGGGCGTTCACAACCCGTCGGCCGTCGTCCGTCCCGAGCGCTTCGCCTGGACCGACCACGGTTGGAAGGGCGTGCCGCGCGAAGACCTGGTGTTCTACGAGCTGCACGTCGGCACCTTCACTGCGGAGGGCACCTTCGCGTCCGTCATCCCGCGTTTACCTCAGTTGCGTGAACTGGGCGTGACGGCCGTGGAACTGATGCCGGTCGCGCAGTTTCCCGGCAGCCGCAATTGGGGCTACGATGGCGTCCATCTGTACGCGGCGCAGAACAGCTATGGCGGACCCTACGGTCTGCAACGGCTGGTGGACGCTTGCCACGCGGCCGGGCTGGCGGTCTTCCTCGACGTGGTGTACAACCATCTCGGGCCGGAGGGCAACTATCTCGCCGAGTTCGGAACGTACTTCACCGAACGCTATCACACCTCCTGGGGCTCCGCCCTCAACCTCGATGGACCCGGCTCCGACCCCGTGCGCGACTTCCTCCTCGATAACGTCCGTCTCTGGATCGAAGATTTTCACTTCGACGGCCTGCGCCTGGACGCCGTCCACGCCATTTTCGATTCGCGTCCGCGCCACATCCTCCGCGAGATCAAGGAGGTCGCGGACGCCGCGGCGCGTCCAGGACAACGCATTCACATCATCGCGGAGAGCCTGGTGAACGACGTGCGCATGGTGCGGGCGCCCGAGGGCGGCGGCCACGGTCTCGACGCCGAATGGAACGAGGATTTTCACCACGCGCTGCACGCTTACCTCAGCGGCGAGCGGCACGGCAAATATGGCGACTTCGGCGCCACCTCATGCTTGTCGCGCGTGCTGGAGCACACCTTCCACCTCAACGGGATTTACAGCGTCCACCGCGGCCGGCGCTGGGCGCCCCCGACGAGGGGCTGCCGGGCGATCGCTTCGTCATCGGTATCCAGAACCACGACCACGTCGGCAACCGGCCGCGCGGCGACCGGCTGGCGGCGCTGGTTGGCCCGGCGCAGCAGCGCCTGTCCGCCGCCCTGATGCTGCTGTCGCCGTACCTGCCGCTGTTGTTCATGGGCGAGGAGTACGGCGAGACGAACCCCTTTCCCTTCTTCTGCTCGTTCCACAACGGCCCGTTGATCGAGAATGTCCGCCGCGGACGCCGGCGCGATTACGGCTTCGCGGCGGGGGCGGAGATGGCCGACCCGCAGGCCGAAGCGACGTTCGCCGCCGCGCGCTTGAGCTGGTCGTGGCCGGAGAATTCGCTTCGGGCCGGACTGCGTCGTCTGTACCACGATTTGCTGGCGGCGCGACGGCGTTGGCCGGCCCTGCGCGACTTCACGCACCGCAGCGTTCGCCTACTGCCGGACGAGAACGCGGCGGCCGTCCTGCATCTGGTGCGCGGCATCGGCGGCGCGGCGGCGGAGCTTCACGCCTACTTCAACTTGACGGAACAGCCCCAGCCGTTGCCGAATGCGATGGGTGAGGAGAGGAGTTTGTTATTCAGCTCGGAGGCGGAGCGCTATCACGGCAGCCGGACGAACGCGATGGTCCCGAAGCAGCTGAAACCTTATGAATGTGTCGCGCTTGGGCCGGCCGCGTGGGGGATGCCGATTGTCGAAGAACAACATCTCGTTTAGCCGCGACGCGCAGCAGAGCGCGGGAGCCTCCCGCGCTCCGCTGCGCGTCGCGGCTAAACGAGTAACTTGTTTTTCTCCAAACCCAAACCATGCGCGTTAGGTCAACTTCGGCAGCACGCCGCCGCCGCAGAAGTCCGGGTTGCCGAAGCGCTCGATGCGATGGCCCATGCCGTGCGCCAGCGACAGCAGCAGCCGATTGTGCGGCAGCTTGCGGATACTTGATCGAGCGGCCCATGCGGAAATCCAGGCCGTTGCCGACCAGCACGAACGGGATGTTGTCGAGCGTGTGCGAATTGCCCTTGCCCAGCTCGTTGGTCCAGACCAGCAGCGTGTTGTCGAGCAGGCTGCCGCCGCCGCCCGGCTCCGGCGTCTCGGCCAAGCGCTTCGCCAGGTAGGCCAACTGCTCGCAATACCACTTGTTGATCTGCGTCAGCTTGTCCTGGGCGACCTTGTCGCTGTCGGGGCTGTGCGACAGTTCGTGATGGCCCTCGTTGATCTTCAGCCAGCGCATCCGCGCCTGACCGACCGAGTTGGTGAATTGCAGCGTCGCCACGCGGGCGAAGTCGGCGGCGAAGCTGTTGACCATCAGGTCGATCTGCATCTTGCTGATGCGCGGGATGTTGTCGTTCTCCTTCTTCACGCCCGGTTCCAGCTCGGGAACGGCGTGACCGACGTCCTGGTTCTTGCTCGCCTTCAGCTCCTGCTCCATCTCGCGGACGAACGTGGCGTGTTCGTCCAGCAGTCGGCGATCCTCGGCGCTGACGGCGGAGCTGACCTTCCGCAGGTCGTCCTGCAGGTCGTCGAGAATGCTCTTCAGGCTCTCCTGGTCCTTGACCCGGCCGTACAGCTTGGCGAACATCTGGTAGGGATCGTCGATCGGCGCGATCGGCTTGTTCGGCCCGGCGTAGACCATGCGCGTCCAGGTGTCGGCGCGATCGGGCACCATCACGCCGAACTCCAGCGAGCCGAAGCGCGTGCGCGTCGCCGGGTTGGCCTGCAGATGGTTCTTGATCTCCTGGTCGATGGAGAGACCGCTGGCCCAGCCGGCCGGCGTGTGCGAGCCGCCCTGGATGTTGCCGGGGAACAGCTCGATGCCGGTCAGCAGGCAGCCGATGCCGCGCATGTGGTTGTCGCCGTCGCCGCGGACCTTGTCGCAGACGCCGTGCAGGATCAGCGTGCGGTCCTTGAACGGCTCCAGCGGCTTGAGGCTGTCCTTGAGCGTCGTCAACGTTCCCTTCCTCGTCGGGCCAGAAGGCGGAGGGCACGACGCCGTTGGGGCTGAACAGGACGACCAGCCGCTGTTTGCGCCGCTGTTGGTTGGCGAAGCCGAGGCTGGGCAGGTTCAGGATGAACGGCAGGGCCGCCGCGCCGATCCCCAGGTCGCGGATGAACTCGCGTCGCGTGCTTGTTGCACGGTCACGTCACTCCTCCGGAATACGTCAGGTCTACCGTATGTCAGGCCCGTGTTGATTCTATCGACTCGCCGTCCCGGCTCACGCGGCACCGGCGGCTTAGGCTTTTCCTCATCGGGAATCCAGGCGGACTCCGCGACGATCTCCACCATCAGCTTACGGACATTGTAGCGATTGTCGGATACGAAGGACCGCCGCAGGTCCGACGAGCTTCGTGCAGGTCCGTAGGCACGGATCGGCTGCTTGACCAGGTAGTGGAACAGCTGCTCGACAAAGGCGTCGTGCGTCTCCTCGCTGTCGGCCAGGAACGCGGCCAGATCGCGGACGCCGGTGAACTTCCTCATCTTCGCCGCTGCGCGTCTGGTAGATGCCCGTGGCGTCGATGGGCCGCTCTTTTTCCTGGTCGCGGTAGCGGCCGATGGCGTCGAAGTGCTCCAGCGTGAAGCCGAGCGGGTTAATCATGCCGTGGCACGTCTGACACGCCTGCGGCCGCGTTTGCAAGCTCGACGCGCTCGCGCGTGGTCAGCCGTGGGTGCAGGTCCGGCGGCAACGGGGTGAAGGCCTCCGGCGGCGGCTGGAGCGTCCGGCCCAGGACGCTGCGCGACAGGAAGACGCCGCGATGGATCGGCGAACTGGTCGCCGTGTAGGCGAAGGTCGCCATCAGGTAGGGGTGCGTAAGCACGCCGGCACGCTCGCCGGCTTTCGCCGCGACCTTTCTGGAACGGCGCATCGGGCGGCAGATCGCCGCCGTAGAATCTGGCCAGCCGGCCGTTGAGATACAGGGAATCCGCGAGCAGCAGTTGGCGGAAGTCCGATGCCTCGCTCCAGAGCACGTCCTCCAGGAACAACTCCAGCGAGGTGCGCAGGTCCGAGGCGACCGCCTGAGTCGAAGCCGGGGATAGCTGTGCGGAGTCCTTGGACAGGTCGGGGACCTGATCGACCTTGCAGCCACTGCAGGAAGAACTCGCGGAGCTTGGCCCGGGTCCGCAGGTCGGCGACCATGCGCTCGGCCTGGTGCAGCCACCTGCTCGCGGGTGGCACAGCTCGGCCGCTCGCCGCCGCTTGCAGAAGCTCGGCGATCGGGCAGCGAATCCCACAGTCCGAAGGAGAGTCCGCGACGCCACGTCGTAAGCGTCTGGCCCGCCGCCAATCTCGCGGTAGAGGAAACGCGGCGACTTGAGGACGAGCAGCACAACGCGCTTGACGGCCGTTTCCAGATCGCGGGCGGCTTCGAATCTGGTGATCGACGTAGAGGCGCTTCTGCTCGTCGCGTGAGCGGCCGGCGAAACGCCCGTCTCGGCGAAGCGTACGACAGAACTCGCGGAGACGCGCCTTGCGATCCGGCGGCATCGTCCGCGCACGCCGGCCAACTCCGCCAGGCGGGCGACGACGTAGTCCGCAACCTCGATGGCCGCATCGGTCGTGGCCTGTTCCCACGCCTTGGAGATCGACGTGCCGCGCTCGTAGCCGACGCTGCGGTCGTCCGGCGGAAACGGCGTGGCGACGACGAACGCAACGGGAGAGGCAGTTCGGCGTCAGGTTTCGCTGCGGGATCACCTCCGCCGTCCGCTGCGGCGGCTTCCACGCCAGCGCGATCGACGCCTTGACTTGCGGGCGGCTTGCCCTTCTTGTTCTTCGAGTCGTCCACGCCCTGCTTGGCCTTGGAGAACTCCAGCCGCAGCGGATAGACGCGCCCGCCCAGCAGGAAGATCGAGGCGCGATACTCGGTATCGTTGCCCGACTTCACCCAGGCGTCGATCAGCGGCCGTTTGCGTGTCGTTGACCCACAGCCGGGCGGCGTGCTCGGTGCGGACGATGAATTCGTAACTCGCCGGTGTCCGGGGCCAGGACCGAGCCCGTCCAGCGGATCGAGAATTGATTGGCGTCGAACTTCTTGGGGTCCGGGCCGGACGTCGCCGAAGTCGAAGCGGACCTCGGGATCGACGCGCTCCAGGACGCGGTCGTTGCCGCGGAAGCGCCGGGACTTGAAATACTCGCCGCGCAGGCCGCGTTGCTGGTCCCAGTGGCTGGGCGTGCGGAAGCTGCCGATCAGGTCGGCGACGGCGTTGCCGATACTGGCGGACGGTGAGGCGCGACAGCTCGATGCGCGGCGGCTTGTTGCGGGCCTGCGCGGTCTTGGAGTAGAAGGCATCGTAGATGTAGGCGGCGACTTTCTGGGCGTCTTCGCCGCTGCATTTGTCGTCGGTGTCCTTGGGCATGGTCCGGGCGATGAGGCGGGTGAGCTGGGAAACGGAGCGATCCCCGGCCAGCGGACGCGGGTAATCATCAATCGGTGCCTTCTCCCGACGCTCCATGACACGAGGCGCATTGCTGCTTGTAAATCTGTTCTCCGCTACGACCTTCCGCGGCGAGGACGCGGGGGGCCAGCATGCTCAGAGAGCACAGCAGGGCCATCCAGGGTAGGTGGCGGAGAGGGGACACGGTTGGCGGATTCGTGTGGATCATGGAGACCGATTCGGGTAGGCCGCTACGAAATCAGGAGGTCGGAAGGCAGGTCAACACTCACCGAGGCGCGTCGTCCGCGAACTGGAGGGAAAAATGTCCGGGATGCGGCGCCGAGTGCTGATAAATAGTTTGAAGGCTCGGGGGACGAATGTCAAGGGGAGAGACGGAAAAGGTCCATTCCTCCCATCCCGTTGTTGCATCGACTGTCTGTTGCCGAAGAGAGACGAAGTTGGTAGGTGCCGCCAGCCGAGCGGCACGGCGGAACGATACAGCTATCCGTAACCGGCTCACGCGGAGCATGGCGTCGAAGCACGATACACCATCATTCACGTGGTCGGTCTGCTTGTATGTTCCATTTCACTCCCGATTTCTTGTCGGGAGTATCCTCGACAGGGGAGTCGCGAGGAGGTCTTTCGGTCTGCTGAGGTACGACCTCTTGCTGCAGATTGACCCCTCCGCGTCGGACCCAGCGCTGGTTACATCTTGAGGCACTGACCTCTGATCACAAGCTTCCGCTCACGCCGAGCTACGCCGGAGGAGCCTCGCGGCTACGGCCCCATCGTCTCCCTCTTCACTCCACATTCCGAGGTTCCCATGCTACCACAACACGCTCCCGCTCCGCAATCGCCGCGACGCATCGGCGTCGGCATCGACACCTCCCGCTACGGCCATTACGCCGTCTTCCTCACGCGACGACCTCCAGCCCGCCGCCGACGAACTCTCCTTCCCCGAGTCCGCCGCCGGCTACGCCCTCTTCCGCCAACGCCTCGCAAGCGCATCGTCCAGCGCTACGGCGCCGTGCACTTCGTCGTCCGTCTCGACGTGGCCGGACCCGTATGCCGACAACCTGCTCCACTTCCTGCACCAACTCGGCCACGCCGCCAGCCGACGCCCGCCAACGCCGCCCGCCGTTGGCCCTCACCCTCTCCTGCGGCGATCCGCAACGCAACAAGAACTACCGCGCCGCCCTCTTCGGCAGCCAGAAGTCCGATCCCGTCGAGGCCCGCGCCGCCGCACGCTTCGCCCTCACCGAGCGAGCCACGCAGTGACAAGCCATTGTCCCTGCGAACTCCGCATCCTCCGCCAGGTCGCCGGCCGACTCCAGGCCGTCGTCCGCCAACGCACCCGCCTCCTCAACCAGTTCCATCATCTGCTGGCCTTGACCTTCCCCGAACTGGCCCTGCTCACCAAGGACCTCGCCGCCGGCTGGGTCCTCGAACTGGTCCACCGCTACCCACCGCCGCCGCGCCTGGCCCAGGCCACGACCCGGCCGACCTGGCCGCCATCCCCTATCTGCCCGATGACCATGGCGACGCCGCTGCTCGCAACACGCCCAGCACCTCCATCGCCTCGCTGGACGGCGCGGCCGTCGAGGAGCTGGTGCGCGACCAGGTCCGCCAACTCCGCGACAGTCGGCGCGCGGCAAAAACGCCTGGAATACCTGCTGGTTTCCGCCTATCACGCCCTGCCCCAGACCAACCACCTCGACACCATCCCCGGCATCGGCGCCGTCACGGCCGCCGTGCTGACCGCCTTCATCGTCGACATCGATCGCTTCGCCACGCCGGGCAAGCTGGTCGCTTATTTCGGCGTCCTGCCCATCGAGGCGTCCAGCGGCGTGGACCGCGACGGCCAGGCCGCGTTCGCCGCGGCGTTGGGTCATGAGCCGGCGCGGCAACGACCTGGTGCGTCGCTATCTGTGGATGGCGGCCTTGAGCGCCATCCGCTTCAACCCGGCGGTGCGGGCGTTGTACGCCCGTGTCGTGGCCAAGCATCCCCAGCACAAGGCGGTCGCCGTCGGCCACGCCATGCGCAAGCTGTTGCACCTGGTCTTCGCCATCTGCAAGAGCGGCCGGCCGTTCGACCCCGACCACTATCCCTGGCAGACGCCGGCTCACGTCGACGGAGAGTGACAATGACATGTCAGTGGATGCACCGAAGCCAGTGACAAGACCGTGTCAGTCGAAAGCCAGGCCGCGGGCCACAAGCCGGAAGCTGAGCCGGCTGCGGACAGTGGTCACCGCGGCCTGTGCCGACAGCGTAGCCGAGACGGCCGCGGTCGGCGAGAGCAACGCCGTCGATTTCGCCCACGTCAAGAGGCAACTGCCGCTGGCCCAGGTGCTCGATCAACTGGGTCTGTCGGCGCGCCTGCGCGGCAGCGGTCCGCAGCGCCGCGGTGCCTGTCCGCTGCATCGCGGCGATGGCCGCGGCCGGACGTTCAGCGTCAACCTGGAGGCCAACGTCTTCCAGTGCTTCGACAAGACGTGCGGTCAGAAGGGCGACGTGATCGACCTGTGGGCGGCGTTGCATGGCTTGTCGCTGCGGGAGGCGGCGTTGGACCTGGTGCGGACGTTTGGGCTGGAGCCTGCGCCACGCACCGGAACAGAGAAGAGGAACGGTTAAGGAACGGTTGACCGCGTCGGTGGAGAGAATCCGCCCTTGGGTCGGGGCCGTCCGCATGTGCGCAGACAGGACAGAGGAAACCGTTCTTACCGGCCGTCATCACGGGGACGGGGCTTGACATTCATCGTTACATCTGCAGCGGATTGTTCGGCGCTACCCCCTTCAGAAAACAAGAGGCTTACCGACCCCCAAGGAACACTCGACAAGCGCCGCCATCTGAGCGGCAAACTCACGGACCAACCCTGCCATCCCCTGCTGGACGCACGACATCGCTTGTAGCGCTCCCACCTCGGACGGCAAACTTTTCACCTCTTCGACGGCGAGGAAGTCTCCTGCATGAGTGCCATTGTACAGCACCTTGGAGAGCAGCAGCGGGAACGTCTCGGCCTGCCGCTCCAACTCCGCTCGCAGGGCGGCGACCAGCGCGATGTTGCCGATGCGGTGGTGCAGCAACACGCCCAGCTCGTGCTCGCAGGCGCGCTCGAGTTGCCATCGGTCAAAGGCGAGCTGGACCTCAAGGTCGTCGCTGCCGCAGAGCAGGCTCCCATCGGCCGAGACGGACAGGTTACAGCCGGGCGGCGGTGGTTCTCGCAAGCGTCCCCGCTCGAAGCAGTCGCAGTACACAACCGCGTCCAACCCCATCTCTGCTTCGCTCCGCCTCGCCGAACAGTGATTAGTCTGAGGCGGGGCGTCTCGCGGCCTCATTCGTGGTGGTCCCTCGTGGACCCCGTTCGGAAGTTTGCCCTTCCTCACGCCACGTTGCGCCTCCGCCGGCCTCCCACGGTTGTCCCACGAACTCCTCTATTCTGAAGGCTCCCATGTCCCGGCACAAGCACCAAACCGCCTCGTCCGCCCCCAGGCAACCCGCCACGCCCGTGGCACCGCAACGCCGCCGTCACACGCCCACTCCCGCCGACGACGGCTACCACGAATCCCTGCCCATTCAGCACGGCCACGCGGCCGGCATCGACGTGGGCTCACGCACGCACGGGGTCGCTGCCCCCGCAGCAGACGGCACCCTGGACGTGGCCTGCTTCGACACCTACACCGAGGGACTACGCGCCCTGGCCGCCTGGCTCCATGCCCACGCGGTCACCACCGTGGCCCTGGAGGCCACCGGCATTTACGGCGATCCCCTCTTCGATCTGCTCCCAAGCCAGGGCTTTGACGTCATCCATGTCAACCCCGCCTACACCGCCCAACTCCAGGGACGGCCCAAGACCGACAAGCTCGACTGCCAGTGGATCCAACGCCTGCACGCCCACGGCCTGCTGCCCGCCTCCTTTCGGCCCGCCGCCGATGTCGCCGTACTCCGCGTCTACCTCCGTCAGCGGGCCGAACTCGTCCGCGCCGGTGCCCGACACATCCAGCACATGCAGAAGGCGTTGGAGTTAATGAACGTCAAGCTGACCGAGGTGGTCAGCGACGTGACGAGCTGGACCGGCCTGAAGATCATCCAGGCCATCCTGGACGGTCAACGCGACCCGCTGACGCTGGCGCGACTGCGGAACAAGCACTGCAAGAACAGCATCGATACCTTCGCGCGTGCCCTGCAGGGCAGTTGGCGTGACGAACACGTGCTGACGTTGCGGCAGGCGTTAGCATCGTGGCAGCACTATCAGGCTCAGCAACGGGAGTTGGAGGAAGCGATCGCCCGCCACCTCCATCGGATGAAAAAGACGACCGCGCTGCCGCCGCTGCTGCCCAAGCCGCGACGGCGGAGCCGCGCGGCCAACGAACCACGCTTCGACGTGCGAACCGCCCTGTACTACGTGACCGGCGTGGACTTGACCGAGTTGGACGGGATCGCCGACGTGACGGCCTTGGTGGTCGTCAGCGAGATCGGCCTGGACATGAGCCGTTTCCCCTCCGCGAAGCACTTCTGCGCCTGGTTGGGGTTGTGCCCGCGGGTGAAGAAATCCGGAGGTCGGGTCTTGTCGAGTCGGACGCGCAAGGGCAAGGGCGCCGCGGCGCGGGCCTTGTGTCTGGCGGCGCGGTCGTTGTGGCGCAGTCCAACGGCGTTGGGTGCTTTGCTGCGGCGGTGGAAGGCCCGCTTGGGGGCGCCTGCGGCGATAACCGCGGTAGCGCACCGAGCTGGCTCGGCTGCTGTATCAAACCTTGAAGACGGGGGCGTTGCCGGCCCGCGAGACGGCGGCGGCGTATGCGGCCCGCCAGCGGGAGCAAGCGGTGGCAACGTTGCGGAAGAAGGCGTTGCGTCTGGGTCTGCGCGTGGTAGCGACGAGTGAAATCGTGGAGAGCGTAGCGTCGCCGCCATGAACGATAGCGGGTGCGGCATGGCCCGAGGTTCGCCCAGGGAGACGAGCAAACAAGGCCCGATCACAGCAAGCGACAGCGAGGGAGACCGCTTCGGTTCACGGCGGAGCGTCCTTGAGTGCGCACAGCAGTCAAAGATAGAATAAGTCTTCTGAAGAAGCTCCTCGGAAGGCCGCGCAGATGAGACCGTGATAGGCTGCGCCTGCGCAGCCTATCACGAAACAACGCCGACCTCGGAAAACGCCATTACTTCTTGGATGGACTAGGGTTGCGCTAAATGATGCGCAATCTTCTTCCCCTGCTAGGCCGCACAGCGGTCACAGAGCGAGGACTTTGCTATCTCGCGCTCGCGCGCGATAGCATGGGAAAGCGCTTTCCCACTGCTGTCGAGGATGGACCCCAAAGACAGCATCCTTTGACCGCGCACACCCCGCTCCATCCGGTAAGCCCGACTCTATCCGCTGGCCAACGGCATGGCAAGAAAAAACCGACACGATTTCCGCGGTTGGGATAGGGTGCGTGCCTTCGGGTAGTTCCTGTTTGCCCTCGTTGCCCAGCTCGACTTCCCGTCCGGTCAGGGACCGGCCGAGAAGCAGCGCTTCGCCCACGGACGTTGCCCAGCCGAGCGGGGCAACGAGGGTCTACGGCCCGACACTCCAACGATCCGAAATGATGGAGCACTCGATCGGAAAGCGCAGCTGCCTTGAGACTCTGGCCAAGTGGCATAGACGGCAGTTGCCCTCGCGCAAACGGAATGCCCGCAAGCTTTTGGGGGAGTCGGGTGTGTTTGCCCCCCCTCTCCGCCCCGGCAAGGTGACAGACAGACGCAGACGGACGGACAGCAACGACCCCAAACGATTTGCCCACCCGCGACTTCTGGCGGTTCGTCGAATCGCGCGGCTCTTCGGGCCACTGCGAAACGAAAACGCCGGTGAGCGCGTGACACGCCGGTCACGCGGGTGCCTAAGGGGGGATAGGCACGTCTAACCGTGGAAAGGAGTTCGGTCATGGTCCTCCTCTGTCCGCGTCTGGTCCTCCCGGCACTGCCGGTCTTCCTGGGGCTGGCGCTGTCCGCCGCACCGCTCTCCGCGGCCGCTCCGCCGGCGTCCGCGAGCTGCGCATCCAGCAGGTCGGCGATGTCACCTATTTCCACGTCCAGTTCGCCACGCCGCGAGGGATGACGCCGGGCGGCGAGACGCGCCTGGTGCCGCAGGACGGCCAGGCCAACCACGTCTGCCGGCGCAGCGATGATACGAGCGGCCAGGCCGCTTCTCCTCGGGGTGTCCAGCCCATCGAGACAAAAAGCGACACTCCTCCCGGTCGCCAGCCCTCGCCGGCGCCTCGTCGCCCTGTGCCGGTCGATGGCCTGGAGTTCACCGGCCGTCTGAATGGCAAGGGCGAGATCCCGTTCGTCCTGCTGTACACGATGGAGAATCCGCTGCCACGCCTGGGACTCTTCCGTTCGCAGATATTGCGTGGCCGGCAGCGCCTCAACTGGGTCGAAACGCCCGTCGTGCTCGATTTTCGCAAGGCCGAGAAGGTTGCTCTGCCCGCCGAGGCCAGGGAACGCGCAGACCGAAGCGGGCTAAGAAGAAAGCCGCTCCAATGGCCGGTGCGAGATGACCTCGAAGGATTGTGGGCCGTGGCCCAGAATGACGAGTTTGGCCGACTCCAAGCCGAGGTGACGGAGTTCGGTTTCTACGCCTTCGCCATCCGGGCCGGCGCAGCAAGTATCACGTGCCCGTCAACCTTCACTGGAATCGCAGCATTCCTCCTCGCGGCTTCGCCAGGCCTCCCATTGATGCGCAACTGTACGAAACCACCACCGGAGCGGCCGCCATCGCCGAGTCGCTGCAATTGCAGCGCATGAGCAACGCCAACTTCCGCGACAACGGCAAGCGCAGCGTCGCCATCGACAAGATCGAGGGCATCGACATCGCCGAGCACCCGTGGGACAAGATGATGGGCGACAAGAAGCCCGCCCCCGAGCCGATGGCCCGCCTCATCCCCGACGACAACTACTACCTGCATTTCAAGAACATCCGCCAGTTGATCGAGTTCTCCGACCTGCTCGACCATTGGGGCACGAACCTCATCCGCGCCTACGAGGTCCACAGCCGCGATCACCGCCTCAAGGATCGCTATCAGCAACAACTCTGCCTGCGGAGCACGGAGCTGGGCCGGAAGTTCGGCCCGCTGGTGCTGCGCGGCGTCGCCGTCACCGGCAGCGACGGCTACCTGCGCGAAGGCTCCGACGTGGCGATCATCTTCCACGTCGCCAACCGTCCGCTGTTCCTCGGCGCCGTGCAGCCGTTTATCGAGGAGGCGCGCAAGAAGTTCGGCGACCAGCTCAAGGAGAGCAAGGCCGAGGTCAACGGCGTCACCATCGAGAGCTTCACGACGCCGCTGCGCGAGGTCAGCCTGTACCGGGCGGTTGTCGAGGAGTACGTCATCTACGCCAACTCGCCGACCGGCCTGCGGCGCATCCTCGACACCTACCAGGGCCGGCGCAAGGCGCTGGCCGACGCCCGCGATTTCCAGTACATGCGGACCATCTTCCGCTACGACGACAAGGACGAGGCCGGCTTCGCCTACCTGTCCGACGCCTTCATCCGTCAGCTGGTCGGCCCGGCCAGCAAGATCAAGGAGAAGCGACGCCTCGAAGCGCTGACGAGCATGTACATGCTGACGGAGGGCGCCCTGTACCACGCCTGGCAGTCCGGCAAGCCGCCCGCCGACTATGACGCCCTGCTCGACGCCGCCGGGCTACGGCCGGAGGAGGTCTATCTGCCCGAGGGCCGGCCGCTGGTCTGGAACGCCGCCGCGACAGGTCGCCGTTTCCGACGTGTACAACACTCTCCACTTCGCCACGCCGTTGATCGAGCTGCCCATCGAGCAAATCACCGAGGCGGAGGCGCAGGCGTACCGCCAGTTCCGCGCTGCAGTATCTCGGCCTGTGGCGGCAATACTTCGATCCCATCGGTATGCGCATCGCCCTCGACGATAAGCAGCGTCCGGCTCGATACCTACATCCTGCCGCTGGTAGCCAACAGTCGTTACAACGAGTTGCGCCGCGTCACCGGCGACGGCGTGGTTCGCCTGGACCTCGGCAGCATCGCGCCGCAAACGATCGCGCAGTTCATGATGCACCTGTCGCCCAACGTCGGCGACCGCGGCGGCGCACTGGGCCTGCTCGGTTCGGGCGGTTCGGCCGGCGATCTCACTTCGCTCGTCGCCTGGGCGCTGGACCCGGTCGGCAAGTGGGTGCTCGTTCGCGCCGACGACAGCCCGGTCTACGGTCAGCTGGCCGACCTGCTGGAACGTATCGACGAAGGACAAAATGTCGATGCCGAACGCATTGCTCGTCTGGTATTTCAGATGCCGGTCATGGTCGGCATGGACGTGAAGAACTCGTTGACGTTCGCCGTCGCCCTCGCTGCCGCGCGGACGAGCGTGATGAAGTCGCTCCCCGGCGCCTTGACCTGGGAGCCGCTGGAAAAACCCTACAAAGACGTGTCGATCGTGCAGATCAAGGCGACGCCAGCCGGCATGCGGCAGCGTACCGCTTACTCCAGCGAACACCGGCAAAGACCCGTTCCTGCCCGCCGTGTATTACGCCATGATCGACGGCGCTTTTTACCTCACGTTCAGCGAGCCGATGCTTCGCGACCTCATCGACCGCTCGCAGGAGAAGCGCGAGGGCGAGTCCCAGACGGTCGAGGTCAATAGCTCGCTGTACGTCTCGCCCGGCGCGGCGCAATTGACGCGCGGACTGGTTCAGAAATATCTGGAGAAACAGGTCCACGACCAGGCGCTGGCGAGCGCGCCCGTGTGGTATCCCCTCTACCACAGCGGCCTTCTCGCCGAAGGGACGAGCCGCGCCGAGGCAAACACTCTGGCCGAGAGATATTTCGGTTTTGTTCCGGTCAGTCCGGACGGCGCCGCTTTCGTCTACGACCGGCGCACGGACGAGGTGCGCAACGAGCGGCACGGTTCGCCGGCGCGGCCGAAGACGCACAAGACACTGGCCGAGAACGCCCAAATCAAGCAACTGCTGGAGCAGCTGCGCTCGATCCGGGCCGATCTGCGCTTCCGCGAAGACGGTATCCACACGACGCTGACGATCGATCGCAACGTCCCGGAGAAGTAGCTTATCCGCTCCCAGCCGCTTTCGACTTAGCGCGGCAGCGGCCAACGCTAAGCCGCAAGCGGCTGGGGCACCTGCTTTCCCACCTGGAGCAGCCGTCGCGCTGTTGTTCAGAACGTCCAACTCCTCGGCCACCGCTCGCGCCGCCTTGTCCATGATGAAACGATAGCGCTGCGACGGATCCTTGCCCAGCAGATCGACGAATGTCTTGTCCGTTTCCAGGTTCGAGTCGATCTGCACTTGCAGTAGTGTGCGATTGCGCGGATCGAGTGTCGTCTCGGCGAGCACCTTCGGGTCCATCTCGCCCAACCCTTTGAAGCGCGAGACCTCGGGCTTGGCGTTGGCGCGCAGGCCGGCGAGGATTTCTTCTTTGTGGGCATCGTCGCGGGCCCAGTAGGTCTCCTTGCCGACGTCGATGCGATACAGCGGCGGCTGGGCCAGGTAGACGCGGCCCTTGCGGATCAACTCGGTCATGTGCCGGAAGAAGAACGCCAGCATCAGCGTCGTGATGTGATGGCCGTCCGCGTCGGCGTCCATGAGGAGGATGATCTTGCCGTAACGTAGACCGTTGAGGTCGAATTTGTCGCCGGCGCCGGTGCCGATCGCCGAGACGAGATCGTTCAACTCTACATTGGACAGCACCTTGCTGAGCGGCAGCCCTTCGGAATTGAGGACCTTGCCGCGCAGCGGCAGCACTGCCTGCGTCTTGTTGTTGCGCCCCTGTTTGGTCGAACCGCCGGCGCTGTCTCCTTCCACAATAAAGATCTCTGATTCGTCCAGGCTAGTCGATTTGCAGTCGGCGAGCTTGCCGGGCAGGTTGAGGCGGCGCTGCGTGACCGACTTGCGCTTGACCTCGCTGGCTGCCTCGCGTGAGGCGAGGCGAGCTTTGGCG
Organism: uncultured Planctomycetota bacterium; assembly: GCA_963849325.1. Taxonomy (GTDB): domain Bacteria; phylum Planctomycetota; class Planctomycetia; order Gemmatales; family Gemmataceae; genus JAJPHU01. The sequence continues at coordinate 324,356 of CAWKHF010000004.1, forward strand.
GCGAGCACGATACGACCGACGATCTGGTCGGCGGCGGTCTTGTTGGCGTTCAGCCACGATTCCAGGGCCGGCCGCACCCAACCGTCCACGGTCGCCGTCATCTCCGGGTTGTTCAGCTTCTCCTTGGTCTGTCCCTGGAACATCGGCTCGCGCACGAACACCGACAGGATGGCGACGATGCCCTCGCGGATGTCCTCGGCCGTGATGGTCAAGCCCTTGACCTTGACCTCGTGCGTCTCCATGTAATTGCGGATGGCCTTGGCGATGCCGCCCTTCAGTCCGTTCTCGTGGGTGCCTCCCGCCGACGTGCGGATGCCGTTGACGTAGGAGCGGATGGCCTCGTCGGTGGACTCGGTCCACTGCAAGGCCACCTCCATTTTTTCGCCGTTGTTGCGCGCCAGCGTGAAAGGCGTTTCCGTCACCGGCGGCTTCTGTCCCTCGACCACGAGACGCTGCAAGAACTCCGGGATGCCGCCGGGATGCGTCAGATCATACGTCTCCTTGGCAATCTCATCCTTGAAGGTGATCTTCAGACCGCTGTGGATGTACGACATGCTTTCCAGATGTTCGCGGATCCACTTGGGATCGAGCTGCGTTGTCTTGAAGATGTCGGCGTCCGGCTCGAAGTAGATCGTCGTACCGTGGCCGCGGAAGGGGCCGACCTTCTCCAACTCGCCGGCCGGTTTGCCGCGCCGGAACGTCTGCCGCCACTCGAAGCCGTCGCGGTGGATGGTAGCAATCAATTTGCGGGACAGGGCGTTGACGACCGACGAACCGACGCCGTGCAGGCCGCCGGAGTGGAGGTAGCTATCGCCATCGCCGAACTTGGCGCCGGAGTGCAGCGTCGTCAGGATCAACTCCAGGGCCGGCCTCTTGTGCTTGGGGTGCAAATCGACCGGGATGCCGCGGCCGTTGTCGCTGACGGTCACGGCGTCGCCGGACTTGTGCAGCGTCACCGTAACGGCGTCGGCGTGGCCGTTGAGGTATTCATCGACGGCGTTATCGACGATCTCCCAAACGAGATGGTGCAACCCCTTGGCGTCCACGCCGCCGATGTACATCGACGGCCGCTTGCGCACGGGTTCCAACCCTTCGAGAACCCCAATGTCCTTGGCGGTGTAAGTGGTAGCGCTCATCAGCAAACCCATAAAACAGAGATCCGTAATCCCCTTCGGCCCAGCGTCCTCGTGAGAGGAAACTCACTGCTCATATCGCTTCGATAGGATCGCCCCATTGGTGGAATCGATCAGATAATGGGGAGCCCCCCATTCCAGAGAGGGTTCTTCAAATCGTAATCGACGTGCCAACCATCATCCTCAAGAACCAGCGTGACGCGATACGACGTGAGATCGCCATACGCTTTTTCCGCATCCAATCGAGCAATGTGAAGGGCCTGATCCGAACTGATTGCCGTTCGCTTCGGAAGTTGTGCCGATGTTGTGGGAGTCATTTGCTTGTACCCTGTTTCAGCATACGAATCGTTTGAAGTTCACCCTCATCCAATGAGTTTTGCCTTAGATGCTCTCTCTTTTTGGTGAGCCGAGACCGTGAGGGAGCGGTCCTGTCCCGCTCCCTCACGGTCTCGGCTCACCAGGGGGTTAGCTCTTATGGTGGAAACCCCGGCCCGCCCACCAATCCTCCTCGCCTCGTCCTTGGGCCAGACAGGTGGATGCCATCATCCGCCTGAATCAGATCCGGGACGCCATGAAGATCGTCTACACGTCGATCGGCGGCGCTAGGCCTTGAATTCCAACCCTCCGCGCTGGGATGAGGATGTGTATGAAACTTGCCGACCACAATCGATCCCGGCACGAGAGGAGGGGCGCTGAGATCAATAGCAGCAGAAAGGCCTCGCACCGCACGCCGAACGGTGAGGTCACCCGTGGACAGGTCCATGTAAATCCATCCACCTTCTTCATGACGCTGCGAAGGATCGTTTGCCTGAGAATCAATCCATGCTTGGGCCATTGCCCGGGTGACGACGGCAGCATATAGCAACTCCGCTGCCGTGGGCGGCTGCCTGGGTAGATTAGGGGCGGCCATGCCACTCTCTCAATCAAACATCCTTCTCTCTCTTCGTTCCTCGCCAACCGTGCCGTCGAATGACGACATCCCCCGGTGTATCTCACCGAGACTCATGACTCGGCGTTTCATCCTCCAGGGTGTAAATGTCTTCTCTCGGATCACTCCAATCCTCAGCCCAGGAATGATTGATCAGGGCTTGCCAATCGCCCTCCTCATCCTCCTCGGTTGCCGGCCGCACCGTGATCTTTACTGGACCGGGCTGCACTTCGGGCGGCAACTCGACATGGAGCCGATGTTGCTCGTCAATGTGTCCAATCAACTCAACGGGCTTCATAATTGATTCCTCCCTCACTCGAACAGCGATTTCTGATCCCCGTTCGTCTCCGTCTTGCCGTTGCGCTCCCCGGCGCGGCCCTCGACCTGGTCCCAATCGACCAACTCGATCGGCGGCGGCACGACGCGGACGAACGAGGTGCGTTTGACTGCCTCGAAGCCCTTGCCCCCGCGGCTGGCCATTTCGCGGCTACCGTAAAACTCCATCTGCTTGCCGCCGCTGGTCTCGATGACGAGCGCATCATTCTGATTGCGCACCAGGGCGCCGCCCAGGCACGTATCGCCTTGGCCCAGCTTGATGCCGATGACGCCTTTGCCCACGCCGGAGAGGACGTTGATCTCCTCGATCGGGAAATGCAACACGTGTCCCTTCGCCGAGGCCAAAAAGAGACTTCGCTGCTCCGGTTTGAGCACCGTCGCCATCACGACCTTGTCGCCCTCGGCCAGGCGAACGTAGCGACGGCCGACCTTCGTGGACGCGGTGCGGAACGGCGCCAGCGGCGTGCGCAGCACCTGTCCCTGCGCCGTCGCCACCAGCAGATAGGGACCGGCCGGTTCGCCGTTGGCGGGAGGCTGATCCATCGGCGTGAAACGCTCATCTGTCGTCACGGCGGCGACGATACGCACCTGATCGGCCAGACGGAAAAACTTGACGATCGGCTCACCGTAGCCGGACGAAGCGGGAACCTCGCTGATCCGCATGGTGTACGACGTGCCGTCATCGGCAAAGAAGATGACGTAGTCGAGCGTGCTGCCCGGCACGACGGCCAGTACTTCATCTCCTTCGCGGACGCGCGTTCCCTCCACCGACGCCAACCGGCCGACGCGCTTGATCCAGCCGTCGCGCGTCAGCACCACGTTGGTGTTCTCGCGGACGATGTACGCCTCGGGATCGAACTCCGGCGCGTCCTCCGCCGATCCCATGCGCGTCCGCCGGCGGTCCTTCGCTCCGTACTTCTCTCCCAACTCGTTCAGTTCGTCCTTGATGACACCCCACAGTTTCTTCTCGGAGCGCAGGATGCCCTCGATCTTCTCCGCCTGCGCCGTCTTCTCCTTCAGTTCGTCGAGGATCTTTTTAATCTCCAGTTGCGCGATCTTGTACAGCTGCACGTCGAGGATGGCGGCGGTCTGCTCCTCATCGAGCTTGAACGCCGCGATCAGGCGCTCGGCGGCGTCGGCCTTGCCGTCACTGTCGCGGATGATCTTGATGGCCCGGTCCAGGGCGTTGAAGATAATGCGGAAGCCTTCGAGGAGGTGGATGCGCCGCCGCAGTTGCTCCAGTTCGTACTCGAAACGCCGGCGAACGGTCGCCAGGCGGAAATCGAGGAAGTAACGCAGGATGGCCTTCAAGCCGAGCCGCTCCGGCCGCGTCCTCTCCTTGCCCTCCGCGTCCGCCACCGGCACCAAGCACGTCATGTTGTAGGCGAAATTGTCCTGCAATGCCGTGTGCTTGTACAGGTAGGCCATCACCAGGTTCGGATCGGTCCCCGGCTTCATCTCCAGGGCGATGCGGATGCCTTCTTTTTCGTTCGACTCGTTGACGAGATTGAGCAGATGCGGCAGCTTGCGCGTGGCGATGATCTCGCCGATGTCGGACTCCAGCTTGCCCTTGTCCACGCCGTAGGGAATCGAGGTGATGACGATTTGAGCGCGCTTGCCGGACTCCTCGACCTTCCACTCGCCCTGGACCTTGATGCTGCCGCTGCCTTCCTCGTAAATCTTGCGCAGCGCGGCGCGATCGGTGACGACCTTGCCGCCGAGCGGGAAGTCCGGCCCCTTGATCTTGTCGAGCAATTGGGCCGTCGTCGCCTCCGGGTTTTCGATGAGGAAGATCGCCCCCTTGATGACCTCGCCGAGGTTGTGCGGCGGCATGTTCGTCGCCAGGCCGACCGCGATGCCGGAGGTGCCGTTGACCAGCAAGTGCGGCAGCTGCGCCGGCAGCACGACCGGCTCCTCGCGCGTGTTGTCGTAGTTGGGCCGCATCGCCACGGTGCGCTGCCGCAGTTCGACGAGCAGCGCCTCCGACACGGCCGCCAGCTTGGCCTCGGTGTAGCGATCCGCGGCGGGCGGATCGCCGTCCACCGAGCCGAAGTTGCCCTGACCGTGAACCAGCGGAGCACGCATGACGAAGTTCTGCGCCATGCGCACCAGCGCTTCGTAAGCGGCCGCTCCGCCGTGCGGGTGATAATTGCCCGTCACGTCGCCGACGATCTTGGCGCACTTGCGCGGCCGGCCGTCGAAGGTCAGGTGCAGGTCGTGATACATCGTGTAGAGGATGCGGCGCTGCACCGGCTTGAGACCGTCGCGCACGTCCGGCAGGGCGCGCGACATGATGACCGACATGGCGTAGTTGAGATAACGCTCCTCGGTCTCCACGCGCAGGGCAACCGGCTCGATGGTTTCCGCCATGAAACTACCTCAGAAACAGAACAAACGATCATTTCTCCCAGAATTGTAGCAGCGCCGCAATCCCAAACCCAGGTCAGTTCTCCGCCAGGACATTAAACATAAGTATAGCATAAATAGATACTTACGAACGAGAAGCCGTCCCGGCACCCGGGAAATACTATTCATCCATTCAGTATATCGTCGGAACGCGACAACGTCGGCAAAGAATCCGAGCCTGAAGCGTAAGCGAAGAGAATGCTCTTCGCTTACGCTTCAGGCTCGGAAAGATTCTCCCTGGCCCCTTGCATGATACGGATCATTTTCTCGGCGGCGGATACGCCTTGGCGATGTCGGTCAGCATTTGCTCGTAATCGGGCGAGACATCCTCGAAGCTGGTGATACGGCACATCTGCAATGTCTGCCGTCCCTGGCGACTGGCCTTGGCGGCCAGCAGGCCGGCGCGGAAACGCTCGACCAACTCCTCGCCGATCTTTCCCGGATAGTAGCCAATGACCGCGCAGGGGAATGCCTCCGACTGCTGCAACACCCGGACCTTGGCGAAATACTCCGGGTAGCGCGTCCGGTAGGCGGTCAGTTCCGTGTCGTCGATTACCGCGGCTTGCGCCGACCCGTCGATCACGTCATCGATGGCGTAACAGGCATCGCGCGGTGTGGAGACGCGACCGAAAAAGTTCTCCGGCGTGGTTCCGGGAAGAACACAGCGGCGCTGGAGATAGAGCCAGCAGTGCTCCCGGCTCATGTACGGCAGGGCGACGACCTGCCCTTTGAGGTCGGCGAGGCCGCGGACCTTGCCGTCGTTCCGGACTACCAGGTGAGCGCGGAGGAAAGGTTGCTGATTGACCGCCAGCAGCAGCGGTTTCAACTGCGGGACCTGGCGGCGCGCCCAGGCGAACTCCACGCCGTGGAAGACGCCGAGGTGAACGTCTCCTTCCTGGAGCCGCTGAGCGAGGTGGTTGGCGTCTCCGCCCGCCACCAGCTGGCCGGTCATCCCGGTCTGCGCCTCCAGCAGCGCCCGAAACGGCCGCATGATGACCTGCATGAGCGGCTCGGACGTATCGCGGAACAGGCTGGAGACCAGGCCGATGCGCACGGGTTGGGGCGTCTCGTCCGCCGCCCGCCCGCTCGATGCCGTCAGGCCCAGGACCAGTCCCAGCCCCGCGACGAGCCATCCCCGTTTGTTCCTCTGGCCGTAACTCATGCTCATTCCCTCCCCTGTCGGTTGGCGTGGAATCCTGTTCAATCCGGTGTCTGTCCGTTCCGCCCCGGAACCTCATCGCGGTACCGAGACGCTGCGCCCTGGGATCATTCCTTTTTCATCGGCTCGCCCGGAAGGTCGAGCAATCCCTCTTCACAAGCTGGGGCCGCGTCGAAATCCACGGCGAACCCGCCCGCTGTCGCTCGTTCCAGGGCCACCAGGGCCAACAGAGACTGGTAGTGGGCCTCCTTCCAGTCCAGCTGCAAGCGCGACGTGACGAGACCGGCGTTGATGACCTCATCGATGTTGGGATAGGCGGGCGTCTTGGGATTGAAGCTAGCCTTGACCTTCTCGGAGAACAGCACCGATTGCCGATACGCTAACTCCAGATAAACCGCTCGCTGCGCTCGGTCCAGCCAGCGGCGATACAGGTCTTCCACCTCCAGCGCGATCAGGTTGCGCGTCTTGACGACGGCGATCTCGGCGCGCTCGAAGTAATCGTGGGCCAACTGGACGCGAGCGGCGCGCGAACCGTTGAGCGTGGTCGGCATGTCCGGGCCGATGGGCGCGGGCCGATACTCCAGTCCCTCGACGGTGCCGGTTGGGATGGGGTTGGCGTGGAGGTCCGAACCGGAAGCGAAGGTCCGCAAGCTGGGCCGGCAACTCGTGTTCTGCGCCTCGATCTCCAGACAAATGACCTGGGCCAGCGTGTTGACCTGGACCAACTCGGCGCGGCGAGCCAGGGCCAGGGCCGTCAACTCCTCCAGCTTGGGATCGACGCGCGGACACGGCAGGTTGCGATCGGGCAGTTCGAGGACGAAATCCGGCCCGACGCCCATCGCCTCGCGCAGGGCAGCCCGGGCGCGCTGGTAGCCCTGATCCGCTTCCTGCACGCGGCCGGTGACCGTGTGCAGGAAGGATTTCACCAGGTTCAGGTGTTCCTCCAGGACGACATCGCGCCGCTGCTTCCCCTTGGACACCTCCGTGACCAAGGTCGCAAGGTCGCCCAGTCGGGGCCGAATTTGCTCGTTGACGAGGCGGACCTGCTCGGCCGCATTCAGGGCGGCCAAGTACGTATAGGTGACGCCGTAAACGGTATCCACCTCCGCCCGGGCGACGCCGGCCTGGGCGATGATCACGCCCAGGCTGGCTTGCTTGCGACGGACGGGCAACTCGCGGCCCAGCAAGGGGGGGCGCGTAGATCCTGCACGGCCTTGACACGGTCGAGCGACGTCTTCAAGGTGGCCTGGGCCGCGGCGATGGATGGCTGATTTTGCAGGGCGATTGCTCGGCACGCCTGGATCGACAGGGTCGGCTTGTTCGGCGAATCGGTCTTGGCGGGCGGGGCGTCCGCGTAGCCGCGGAGCGCCAGACACAGCAGAACGGTCACGACGCCGGCCGCGACGACCGGCCCGGCGCTTCGCCGGTGCAATCGACAACTAGTCATGGATCCTTCCTCGATAGTTGCACAGAGGGGGGCCGCGAGGCTTCCTGCTCGCCAAGTCCCCCTGCTCGCGTCGATCCGGACTCGTAAGTATAGGATCGGTAGACAAGTGGCGAATCTCGAAATTGTGTGTTTCGACGGTTCGCATTCCGGGTCCGTGAGGGAGGATCGCTCGGATTTCGCGGCCTTGACGCTTTAGCGAAGCGGGCGCTCTTCCGTCGATTGGCGAAGTTGGCGGAGATAAACCGAGGTGGTCCCTCCCTGCTGAAGGCCGCATCCTTGGAGGCTTCTTGCCATCATGCTGCCCGAATTCACACCGGCCGTCGCTCGCGCTTTGGAAGTAGCACAGGCCCACGCCCACGCGCTGGGCGCCGTGGAGATCCTCCCCCTCTACCTGGTGCATGGCCTGCTGGCGGAAGAAGAAGGGCGGGCCTTCGCGCTGGCGGTCGAGGCCGGGCTGGATGCCGTCGCCTTTCGAGCCCGTCGCACCTCTTGCGATAGCCCTCCTCCCTCCGAACGATCGCCGTTGCCGCTGCACCCGCGCGCAGTCGGCCTTTTTTGTTGCTCGGGATGTGGCCCGCGAGGCGACCGGCGAGAGTACGGTCGTCAGCGAAGCGCTGCTGCTGGCGCTTCTCCGCACGGATGAGACGTTGGCCGCCGAACTGGAATCGTTCGGCCTGCGTCTGGCTGATCTGGAAGCCAGCATCCTTTCGCGCCGCCCGCCGCCCCCCCAGATCGAGGAGCCGCTTCACCTGGGCGACGTCACCGAGCACGTGGACACCGCCCGCATTCTCGATGCCTGCGCGAACCGCGCGCGGGAGGGGCTGCGCGTCGTCGAGGATTATTGCCGTTTCGTCCTCGACGATGCGTTTCTGAGCCGTTCCTTGAAGGAACTGCGCCACGATCTCACGTCGGTCCTGGCCGACCTTTCCGCCGACCTGCTTCTGGAGTCGCGCGAGACCCAGCGCGACGTCGGCACCGCGTTGACGACGCCGTCGGAGTTCGACCGCGCCTCGCTGCGCGACGTGGTAGGGGCCAACTTGAAGCGATTGCAAGAGGCTTTGCGCAGCCTGGAAGAGTTCGGCAAGGTGCGCAATCCTCTTTGCGCTCAAGTGCTGGAGCAGTTGCGTTATCGCAGCTACACCCTGGAACGTGCCATCGTCCTCGGCGCGACGGCGCGTCATCGACTGGCAGGAGCGCGGCTCTACGTGTTGCTGTCGCGGTCCCGGTGCGCGGCCTCTCTCGACTGGACCATCGCCGAGGCGGCCGCCGGCGGGGCGCAGGTCGTGCAGTTGCGCGAGAAGGGCTTAACTGATCGTGAACTGCACGAGCGCGCCCGAGAGGTACGACACTGGACGCGGCAGGCCGGCGTCCTGTTCATCCTCAACGATCGTCCCGACATTGCCCGCCTGGTCGAGGCCGACGGCGTCCACCTCGGCCAGGACGATTTGCCCATCAAGGAAGCGCGTCGCATCCTCGGTCCCGATGCGCTCATTGGCGTCAGCACGCACAACCTGGAACAGCTGCGCCAGGCAATCCTCGACGGGGCCAGCTATGTCGGTGTCGGCCCGACCTTCCCGTCGGCGACCAAGGACTTCACGGACTTGGCGGGTCCGGAATTTGTGCGTCAGGCGTTGGCCGAGACGACGTTGCCGGCCTTCGTCATCGGCGGCGTCAATCCGAGTACGATTGATGCGGTCGTGGCGGCGGGAGCGCGTCGTGTGGCCGTCGGCCAGGCGATCACCGCCGCGGACGATCCGCGCAGTGTGGCGTCGGCCCTGCTGGCCGCGCTGCCGACGGGCGCCTGAGCGACGACCGAAAAGTTCACGCCGAATGAGGGCTTTTCCGTTGACAGACTTCTTCGCCGTCCTATAATTCACTCTGCCCAACTGTCCCCCGGCACTCGTTGGTTGAGGTGTCCATGGTTTTGATCTCCATCCACTCCGGCAAGACGAGGTGAAGCTCTATCCTTCCATCCCGAGCGGATAGGGCCAAACCTGTGTAGGTTTGGCTTTTTTGTTTACTAGACAACCGCGGGCATAGCTCAGTTGGCTAGAGCGCAGCTCTGATAAAGCTGAGGTCCCAAGTTCGAATCTTGGTGCCCGCATTAGGTGGTGTATCGAGGAAATACTTGCGGTGGGACAAGGAACGCCCCATGTCGAGACCAATAAACCCGCGTCCTCCGTGCCCGACCTGCGGCAAAACGATGAGTTGGCCTCGATCCCGCTTTTGCTCTCCAAAATGTCGCTTGGAATTGGATTATCAACGGTATATTGCACGGTGGCTTCAAGGCGAGGTTTCCGGCGGCAGGGCAGGCGGTAGAGTTTCTAGCCATGTGCGCCGTTGGCTTTTTGAAAGAGCCGAAAGCAAGTGTGAGCAGTGTGGCTGGAGTCGAGTTCATCCGATCACAGGACACATACCACTTGCTGTCCACCACAAGGATGGTGACTCGGAGAACCATCAGCCAGATAATTTGGAGTTGCTCTGTGGTGGTTGCCACATGCTGACTCCCAACTACGGAAAATTGAATCAAGGTCGAGGTCGCGCCAGACGGGTGGAGAAGTTGAGGCTGTTGGCAGTTGCGGGGATGTAGCTCAGTTGGGAGAGCGCGTGATTTGCATTCACGAGGTCAGGGGTTCGAACCCCCTCATCTCCACATAAGAAAAAATCAAAAAAAACAGCGGAGGGCATTGACAGAGAGAGAGGACATCGCTAGGATTATCAATCCCAAATGGATGGGGAGAAAAGACTTAGGTCATAAAGTCTCCGTCCGTTTCTTGTCTGGGTGAGAGTCGCTGCACGGGTCTTCTGATTGGCGTGCATCGACTCCCGATCAGCAAGACGAGGGTTCTAAGACCTTCGATTGTTCGGGTCGGGATGGCCAGTTCAACAGTTAGCGTCTCTGGCGCGGTTGACTGGTAGCCGTTTGTTCTTTGACAATTTGGCAGCGGTAGAAGTTGCAATTCACGAGCAACGGCGGCACAGCGAGCTTTGGCAAACTGTGCTGACGTTTCTTGCGATCTCTGCATGAGCCCGAGAGAGAGTAGGATCGTTACTCCTCCCACCCGACGTTGGCCGCCTGGCCGCGACGAGGTGGGGCGGTAACTTGGAAGCGATGCCGGCTTCGGTACGGTGGGTCTCCACCAGCCCGAGGGCGGGATCAATGCGGCCAAGCTACTAAGGGCACGTGGGGGATGTCTTGGCGCCAGAAGGCGATGAAGGGCGTGGAAGACTGCGATAAGCCCGGCGGAGCTGTCAAACGAGCGTTGAGGCCGGGATACCCGAATGACCCTGCACTCAATCCATAGGTGCAGGGAGCGAACCCGGGGAACTGAAACATCTCACTACCCGGAGGAAAAGAAAGCAACCGCGACTCCGTCAGTAGCGGCGAGCGAACGCGGATCAGCCTAAACCGGAGGGGCTTGCCCTTCCGGGGTTGTAGGACCGGCATTTAACACCTTCGTACCTCAGCCGAACGCCCTGGAATGGGCGGCCACAGCGGGTGATAGTCCCGTAGGCGACGAGGGATCGGGTGCGAGCCGGCACCTGAGTAGGACCGAACACGTGAAAGTCGGTCTGAATCGGCGGGGCCCATCCCGCAAGGCTAAGTACTCCCTGGCGACCGATAGCGAACCCAGTAGCGCGAGCGAACGATGGGAAGAACCCCGACAAGGGGAGGACAGTGAACCTGAAACCACGTGCCTACAAGCGGTCGGAGCCCAGTGGGGGCAACCCCCGGGTGACGGCGTGCCTTTTGCATAATGATCCGGCGACTTACCGTCGTCAGCCAGGTTAAGCCGTTCTGCGGCGGAGCCGAAGCGAAAGCGAGTCTGAACAGGGCGAATAAGTTGGCGGCGGTAGACGCGAAACCACGTGACCTACGCATGGGCAGGATGAAGTGGGGGTAATACCCCATGGAGGTCCGAACTCACTAGTGTTGAAAAACTAGGGGATGACCTGTGTGGAGGATTGAAAGTATCATCAAACGTGGAGATAGCTCGTTCTCTCCGAAATAACTTTAGGGTTAACGTCTCGATAGTTGGCAATGGGGGTAGAGCGACTGAATCCGATAGGGGGCCTACCCGGCTACCCTTCGGAACCAAACTCCGAATACCATTGTACCAAGTCGAGGCAGCTAGACGGCGAGGGACAAGCTTCGTCGTCGAGAGGGGAACAACCCAGACCGCCCGCTAAGGTCCCCCAAGCACGCTCAGTGCGAAAGGAAGTTGGACTCCCGTGACAGCCAGGATGTTGGCTTAGAAGCAGCCACCATTTCAAAAGTGCGTAATAGCTTACTGGTCGAGGAGTCCTGCGCCGATAATGAACGGGACTAAGCGTGCTACCGAAGCGGCGGGTATCCAAGCCCAAGCGCAACGCGGGGTTGGATACGGTAGGAGAGCGTTGCACCATAGAGCGAAGGGGTACGGACAACGAACCCTGGACGAAGTGCAAGTGATCATGCCGGAACGAGTAACGCTAAAACGGGTGAGAATCCCGTTCGCCGAAAGCCTAAGGTTTCCTGGGGAAGGTAAATCCGCCCAGGGTTAGTCGGACCCTAAGACGAGGCCGACAGGCGTAGTCGATGGACGGCCGGTTAATATTCCGGCACCTCTCTGGAAGGTTGATACCGCCCGGACGCTGGCTCGAAGGTGATCGGCCCGCTAGACGTGGCCGTCCCGCAAGGGCGAGGGCACATACGATCCCGAAGTCATCGGACAGACAGCCAAGAAAAGCCGGCGGTGGACAACCAGAGTGCCCGTACTAAAACTGACACAGGTAGGCGAGATGAAGATTCTCAGGCGCTCGAGAGAACGCTCGTGAAGGAACTCGGCAAATTAACCCCGTAACTTCGGGATAAGGGGTGCCCTTGCGGGTGTCACAGCTCGCGGGGGCCGCAGTGAAAGGGATCTGGCGACTGTTTACTAAAAACACAGGTCTCTGCCAACTCGTAAGAGGATGTATAGAGACTGACGCCTGCCCGGTGCCGGTAAGTTAAGGAAGGGGGTTAACCTCGCAAGAGGCGAAGCCCGCAACCGAAGCTCCGGTAAACGGCGGCCGTAACTATGACGGTCCTAAGGTAGCGAAGTTCCTTGTCGGGTAAGTTCCGACCTGCATGAATGGCGTAACGACCGGATCACTGTCTCCACGAGCGACTCGGTGAAACTGTAGTTGTTGTGAAGATGCAACATACCCGCAACTAGACGGAAAGACCCCGTGAACCTTTACTGTAGCTTAGTATTGGGTTTAGGCCCAGCATGCGTAGTGTAGGTGGGAGGCTGGGAGGCCGCGACCCCGGTCGCGGCGGAGCCGACAAATGAAACACCACCCTTGTTGTGCTTGAATTCTAACCCCGACCCGTGAATCCGGGCGGCGGACAGTGCTAAGTGGGCAGTTTGACTGGGGCGGTCTCCTCCTAAAAGGTAACGGAGGAGTTCCAAGGTGCCCTCAACCCGGTCGGCAATCGGGTTTCGAGCGTAAAGGTAGAAGGGCGCTTGACTGCGAGTCCCATCAGACGAGCAGGTGCGAAAGCAGGACTTAGTGATCCGGCGGTGCTGGATGGAAAGGCCGTCGCTCAACAGATAAAAGGTACTCCGGGGATAACAGGCTTATCTCCCCTGAGCGTTCACAGCGGCGGGGAGGTTTGGCACCTCGATGTCGGCTCATCGCATCCTGGGGGTGGAGAAGCTCCCAAGGGTTTGGCTGTTCGCCAATGAAAGCGGTACGTGAGCTGGGTTTAGACCGTCGTGAGACAGGTCGGTCCCTATCTGTTGTGGGCGAAGGAGACTTGCGCGGCTTTCTCCCTAGTACGAGAGGATTGGGAGGGACGCACCGCTGGTGTGCCAGTTGTCGTGCTCACGGCAGCGCTGGGTAGCTATGTGCGGCCCGGATAAACGCTGAAGGCATCTAAGCGTGAAACCCCCCGCAAGACGAGGTCTCCTGCTCCGTAAGGAGCGAAGGCTCCTGGAAGACCACCAGGTCGATAGGCCGGAGGTGTACGTGTGGCAACACACTCAGCTGACCGGTACTAACAGCCGAACGCTTCGCCGCATTGATCCTGCTCTCGGACCCCCACCAGGGTCCGATCCTGGACGGACCATGCAGAGAGAATTGCGACTTCGACCGCTGCCAGATGATACACGCAGAGCTTTCCCGGTGAGCAGACCTGGATGGCCCCACCCGTTCCCATTCCGAACACGGCCGTTAAGCATCCAGGGCCGATGGTAGTCCTTCGCGGGCGAGAGTAGGGTATCGCCGGGGATTTTTCGACGCCCCCCTGAATACAAAATCAGGGGGGCGTCGCCGTTGACTGAACCACATCAAGAATTCACTCCCAATTACACTTCTCGGAATCGAAAACCTTCTGGGCGTGCAACAGTCTCATTCGTTGATGAACATCCAGCGTTAGAGATGCCAATGCCAATCGCGCATCTGCTCCAGAATGGCGAGGTGCGTCAGATCGAAGCGTAGCGGCGTCACGGTGATCCAGCCATCGGCCAGGGCGGTGACGTCGGAATCGGGGTGCGGATCGGGACAGCGAAAATCGGGGTTCGACCAGAAATACATACGGCCGCGCGGATCGATGCGGCGGTCGTAGGTCTCGATGTAGGCGGCCAGGTTCTGCGGAACGGTGCGGATGCCGCGGATCGGGCCACGCTCCGGACTGGGGATGTTGACGTTGAAGAGCGTGCCAATGTCCGGTTCATGCGCGAGCACCTGCTCGATGACACGACGAGCGAGGTCCGCACCGCGGGCGAAGTCCAGGGGCTGGAGCTTGGTATATTCCAACGAACAGGCGATACTGGTGCGGCGGAAGAAAGCGCCTTCGATGGCCGCCGCCACCGTGCCGGAATAGAGCACGTTGATGCCGGCGTTCGAGCCGGCATTAAGACCGCTGACAATCAGGTCCGGTGGCTCCGGCAGCAGTTCGCGTAAGGCCAATTTCACGCAGTCGGCGGGACGCCCCTCGACCGCCCAGCCCATCGGCTGGCGGTCTTCGTCCAGCACTTCTTGCACGACTAAAGGGGTCGTCAATGTCACCGAATGGCCGACGGCGCTCTGCTCCGTGGCGGGTGCGACCACGATCACCTCGCCGAGCTTGCGCAGCTCCGGTCGCAGCGCCCGCAAACCGGGAGCATAGATACCATCATCATTGGTCAACAAGATGCGCACCAACGTCTCCCTTTATTCTTCCAGCTTCTTGCGCCGCAGGATGTGGTGATAGTGCTGAGCGAAGCGATGGGCCTCGTCGCGGACGTACTGCAACAGCCGCAGCGCCGCTGCGTGCCGACTCAGCCGCAGCGGCTCGGCCTCGCCGGGACGATAGATCTCCTCCTCGCGCTTGGCCAGGGAGATCAGACAGGGCGGCTCGACGCCGAGCACCGCAAAGGCGTCGAGGGCGGCGTTGAGCTGGCCCTTGCCGCCGTCGATGAGCAAGATGTCGGGAAAGACCTGCTCCTCCTCGCCGGCCCGCGGCGTGGACGTGACGAAAGCGGCGTGTCACCACCTCGCGGATCGAGGCGAAATCATCGATGCCATGCACCGACTTGATGCGAAAGCGGCGATAGCCGGGCTTGAACGGCAAGCCGTCGATGAAGTTCACCAGGGACGCTACGGTGTCACTACCGCCGAGGTGAGCGATATCCACGCCTTCAATGGTGCGCGGCGTCTTCGCCAGGCCGAGCACCTTGCGCAGTCCGGCGAGTCCCTTCTTGGGATCGATGGGAAAGACTTCCGGCTGCACATCGCGCTGCACGTCGCCGCGCTGCCCCAGCGCCTGCAGCGCCGCGATGTCGTCGCGCAGCCGGTGCCGCCTTCTCGAACAGCAGCGACTTGCTCGCTTCCTCCATCTCCTGCTCCATCTCGCGGATGAGCCGGTCCTTCTTGCCTTCGAGCACCATGCGCAGCGAACGAATCTGCTTGCGATACTCCTCCTTCGTCACCCGGAAATTGCACGGGGCGGTGCATTGGCGGATGCTGTGCAGCAGGCAGGGGCGGAACCAACGCCAGCGGCTGTCGTCGGCCTTGATGTCCAGCGAGCAGGTGCGAAACTGGAAGATGCGTTGCAAGACGCGGATGGCCTGACGCAGTGTGCGGGCACTGGTGAAGGGGCCGTAGAGGCGGACGCCGCGGCGCCGCGGCTGGCGCGTGAACTCGACACGCGGGAAGTCTTCACGAATGCGAATTTGCAAATAGGGGAATGTCTTGTCGTCCTTTAGCTCGACGTTGAAGCGTGGCTGGATGTCCTTGACGAGCCGCGCCTCCATGAGCAGGGCATCGACCTCGCTGTCGGCGGGTAGGAAATCGATGTCGGCGATGAGCGGCACCAGGTCGGCGGTGCGCGGATCGTCGATGGCGGCCTTCGTGAAGTAATGCGAGGCGCGGTTGCGAAGGTTCTTGGCTTTGCCGGCGTAGAGGACAACTCCGCGAGCGTCCTTCATGAGATAGACGCCGGGTGTGGTCGGGAACTGTTTGACCTTCTCGGCGGGCGGCAAGGCGGTCGAATCGGCCGGCGGTTCGGTGGTGGACATGGCGCCTTCTCCTGGACGCGGAACTCCTCGGAGGGCCACCCGTCCTCCACGGCCCCTTCTTCATGATATACGAACGATCATGGGATGAGGGTCCGACTCAGGAGTTTGTGCGCGGGCCGATGCGGTCCTTGCCCATCCACGGCCGCAGCACTTCCGGCACGACGACGGAGCCGTCGGCCTGCTGGTTGTTCTCCAGGATGGCGAGCAGGGCGCGCGTGACAGCCACGGCCGTGCCGTTGAGGGTGTGGACGAAGCGCGTGCCCTTCTGCTCGTGCGTCTTGTAGCGGATGTTGAGACGGCGGGCCTGGTAGTCGGTGCAGTTCGACGTGCTCGTCACCTCGCCGTATTCGCCGCCCTGGCCGCGTCCCGGCATCCACGCCTCCAGGTCGTATTTGCGGTAAGCCGGACCTCCCAAGTCGCCGGTGCAGGTGTCGATGACGTGATACGGCAATCCGAGTCCCTGGAAAATCTTCTCCTCGATGTCCAGGAGTTCCTGATGGTGATGCTCGCTCTGATCGGGAGTGCAGAAGACGAACATCTCGACCTTGGTGAACTGGTGGACGCGGTACAGCCCGCGCGTATCGCGGCCCGGAGCGCCGGCCTCGGTGCGGAAACAGTGCGACAGGCCGACGTACTTCTTCGGCAAATCCAGCTCGTCGAAGATGTGATCGCGGTGCATGCCGCCGAGCGTGATCTCGGCCGTGGCGATCAGGCACAGGTCGGTATCGCTCAGCGAATAGATCTGCCGTTTCTCCGGGTCGGGGTCGCGCGGATGAAGCCGATGCCCTCCAGCACCTCGACGCGGGCCACGTCCGGCGTGATGATCGGCGTGTAATCCGTCGCCGATCAGCGTCTGCATGGCGTACTGCACCAGGGCCAGCTCCAGCAGCACGGCCTCGTTCTTCAGGTAGTAGAACTTCTGCCCGGCCACCGAGGCGCCGGCCTCGAAATCGACCAGGTTGCAGCGACTCGGCCAGGGCGACGTGGTCCTTGGCGGCGAAGTCGAACTTCGCGCGGCTCGCCCCACTGTGCGGATGACCTTGTTGTCCTCCGCGGTCGTGCCGACCGGGGCGTCGGGGTGCGTCATGTTGGGGATGGTCAAGAGCGACGTCGTGCAGTTGGTCCTGGATCGTCTTGAGTTGCTTTTCTCCACCTGCTGGCCTCTTCGCGGAGTCGCTTGCCTTCGGCGATCAACTCCTGCTTGCGAGCGGGGTCTTTCTCCTTGGGGATGAGCTTGGAGACTTCGTTCTGGCGCTGCTGAATCGCCTGCGTTTGCTGGATCAGGCGCTTGCGTTCGTCGTCGAGCTGGACGACGCGATCCACGTCGGCCTTGACGTTGCGATGGCGGCAGTTCGTCTTGACGGCGTCCAGGTGCTCACGAATGAAGGCGGCGTCCAGCATGGGAGGACTCGACTATTTCAGAGAAAAACGGCGGCTCGGGGAAGGCCGTGGATCCGGTCACGTTCGGGAGATTTTACGAGGTGATCCGCAAACCATCAACACGGCTGCCAGCAGGCGTTCCTAACACGCCGGAGGGGCTGAAAGTCCAATCATCCCCCTTCCCCGCGATCCCCAGCCCTTCCGAACAGGGTGCAAAGGTGGGCGTAAGTTGTTGAGACAAGGAGAGTTCACGGTCCTGACCGTCTCCCTTGGTCATTGCCACTCTCCAGGAGAACGAGTACCCTCCCTCTCCATCTTCACCGAATGGGCTGAGCCGTTCCCTGGGCATCTTCACGTCGATCATGCTCCGGCTCAAACCCTCCTTCTCCTAGTTCCCAAGCGGAGCTTGGGCACGAGGTGAAAGTTTCTCATTTCTCCGTAAAGAAATAGGCGAAATCACCTTTGCTGTTAACGGACTTTTTTTGACGAGCCGAGGAGTGACCTCAATTACGGGGATTATCGTTGGCGGAGCGTTAGCTGCCTCATGTAGCCAGCACCGACTGTCCCAGTGTGCTGAGAGTTGGATTGGATCCGCACCGCCTTGATCGCCGGAGCATCTCCTGCGTGCAGACGAGTGAAATCCTTGCGCAAATCCCGTGTCACCTCAACCCACTTGCCCAACTCACTGGCACCAGAGTTCACGACCAACACTTTGATCTTGGCTACAAAAAGGACGGATTCCTCCGTCACCGTACCCGCCGGCGCAGTTGTGTCCCAAACGTAGCTGACCACCTTGCCACCATCGAAGTAGACTAGTATCTGTACGCGCTTGGTCGTTGGCAGAACTCCGACGCACATCGCCGCCAGCGGGCAGTTGCTCAACCTTCCATGCCCAACTCAGATACCTTGACATCCTCGCTTCCGGAGGCAACTCGCGGTTCAGTGAAAAGGATGCCTTGTCACTCTTCAAGTAAACGACCGACCCGTCGACCTGATCAGCGTTCTTGACAACTTGCACAACAGGTTTCCCCTTGTTTACCATCAACACCCATGGCCGTGGTATACTCTCAGTTGACAGCGGTCCATCAAAATCTAGGGTAACGGTCGGCTCTGGATCGGTATCAGCCCCGCGGGGTGTCGGTTGGCTGCAACCGCCTAAGACTAGCAAGCACAGGGTGGCTACGGATGCTCGTACCGGTGCGTTATCCGTGTGTGAATCAAGCATCGCTCGCATTTGTATCCACACTCCCGAAGATGGTTGCGCCGTCAGACCTATTGCGGACCGGGTGGTTCGGCAGTGGCCTCGCCGGTTGTACTGCTGATGGAACGCATAGTCTTCGTGAATTCATAGATGGCAATGCCCAGGACGATCCCGAAAAGGTAAGGCATCAAGCGGAACCATACGAGCCCGGCCCCGCAAAGCACAATCCCGATCCAAAGCGTGTTGAACCTCGGGTAACGAAAAGGCCAGAAATCCATATCCTTGAGTATTTGCTGGGCCGCATCGGGGTTCAGCTTGAAAGTGGCTTGGAACTCATCTGAAGACATTTGCTGGCAGATCGCTTCCATGTAAGAATTGGCTCTCCGAGCCGCGCCCGAGAGTACCACGCACGGTAGAATTAGCCCAACGACGACGATGATAAATACCGCACCAAGGAGCACCCACCCGATGGAGTAATTAATGATGATGTCGGGTACGAGCACTTGCGCAATTTGCTTCTGCGCGGCAAGTCCAACGGGCTGTAACACCATTTGCAGTATATTCTGATCGGCAGAGGCAAGGTACATGTTCTGTAGAGTACTCAGGTAAAACACCAGGTAGAAACCGATGGCGTCAATCAGCATGAATATGCCGACCGGCTCGAAACGCTCGAACCCTCGCCGTCGATCGGGGTCGCTCAGGTCGGGAACGAACTGGACCTCGGACCACCACGTATGCTTCATGGTAAAGAAGATGAATGCTGCGCAAACGGCGAGGAACAAGAAAAATATGGCAACCGCTACGCCCTGCATCGAGAACGCCAGGAACGAGAAGACCAGGTTGGTATACTTCTCCACTCCGGGGTTGAGCAGGTGACCGACCGCCCAGTCAATCTCGACCGTTTCCGCACCCTGCTGTTTGTTCGCATCCTCCAATGCGGCCAAGTTCTGATACATGCACAGCGGCCGTGCGGAATTCGTATACCACTCATAGATGCTAAGTAAGTATCCGCCCAGGGCGAATAAGAACCAAATGACGAGCGCACCACCCAAGCAACTTTCCCAACTGGCCTTCACCTCGTGGGGTCGTTTGACAAATGCACCGCGGCGAAAGAGCATGTGTGTTTTCTGTAGCTCGACGATCATCGAGTCAATGGCCTTAAGGATCACGAGTATTCCGCACATCACAATGGGAAACACGATGATGAAGGAGATCGTCCAGTTAACGGCCGGCATGTAACCGACCTCTTTCGTAATTTGCCCTCTGCGATAGTTCAGGAGGTGCAAACCTAGCGGGTAGCTGAGGACAAGCATGAAGGTGGCTCCCAGCCAAAAGAATAGGGGCAGAAACCAGATCTTTCCGCCTTTCAGGGCTTGTACTAATCGATTGAGCATGACGGCGATTCCTGCAACCTGTCCAGGGTGCGCAGACAGCCGTGCAGGCTGTCGGCCCATCCAGCGCCGAGACGACCGTTCCTCCACCCAGTATCCAAGGCAACTCGGGTCAACTGCTTGGCTGCGTTCTGGGCCAGGCGGACTCGCACCAGGAATCTGGTTGGGGCTTCCCCCTCGATTTCGATTATCTCATGCCGCGGCCCCACGGTAAAGAAGAATGGACGGAAACTCCCGCCTACGGAAAGAAAAAGAGAAGAAGGCGAGCGGGGTCGCGTCAGCGCCCGAGTGCGACGAGTACTCGGGGCGCTGACGCGACCCCGCTCGCCAGGGTCTCTTTCGCCCGGCTCGAACGTCGTCGTCTTGGAAGTACTCCTAGCGAAGCGGGCGGCACACGAAGCACGTGCAACATCGACCTCGCCTGTACGCTCCGTTCTAGCGCACCGCATTATCCTCGTTTCGCCGCGACGCGCAGCGGAGCGCGGGAGCAATGCCACGCTCCGCTGCGCGTCGCGGCGTAACGAATCATCTCGGTTGCTCAAGAGTTTCCCGGTCGGCCCCTCGATCCAGGCATACAAACAACATCAGGGTCCGTTCTCGGCCCGCGCGGTGCGGGCGTGCGGCCCGGACATTCGATCCTCGTGGAGCTTGAGCATGACAACCGCAACCTCGGGCGCGACGCTGCGGCGCCTGTACATCGACGGCCGATGGTGCGACGCGGACAACGGCCGAACGCTCGGCGTCATCAACCCCGCCACGGAAGAAGTCATCGCCGAGGTCGCCTACGGCGGCCGCGCCGAGGCACGCCGCGCCTTGGAAGCCGCCCAGCGGGCCATGCCCGCCTGGATGAAGCAAACCTCCTGGGACCGCGCCAAGGTCCTGAAAAAAACCGGCGAGCTGATGCGCGAACGCGCCGAGGCTATCTCGCGCACCCTGACCATGGAGCAGGGCAAACCGTTGGCCGAATCCAGGGCCGAAGTGCTGCACTCGGCCGACACCTTCGAGTGGTTCGCCGAGGAGGGCAAGCGCGCCTACGGCCAGCTCATCCCCAACTCGGTCCCCGGCAAGAAGCACGTCACGGTCAAGCACCCCGTCGGCGTGGTGGCGGCGATCAGCCCGTGGAACTTCCCGGTGACGCTGCAAGCGCGCAAGATCGCCCCGGCCCTGGCCGCCGGCTGCACCATCGTCTGCAAGCCGGCCAGCCAGACGCCGCTGTGTCTGATCCAGGTCTTCGAGTGCTTGATCGAGGCTGGCGTGCCCGCCGGCGTCGCCAACCTCGTCATCGGCCCGGCCCAGGAGATCGGCGACGAGTTTTTGGAGAACCCGATTTGCCGCAAGGTCAGCTTCACCGGCTCCACCGAGGTCGGCAAGCACATCATGCGCGGCTGCGCCGAGCACATGAAGCGCGTCAGCCTGGAGCTGGGCGGCCATGCTCCCTTCATCGTCTTCCCCGACGCCGACCCCGAGATGGGAGCGAAGATCGCCGTCACCGGCAAGTTTCGCAACAACGGGCAAGTGTGCATCGCTCCCAGCCGCTTCTACGTCCACAAGGACGTCCAGAAGAAATTCACCGAGGCGGCCGTCGAGTTCGCGCGCGGCCTGAAGCTGGGCAACGGTCTGGAAGCCGGCATCGAGATCGGCCCGATGTTCGAGAAGAAGGCCATGCAGCAGACCCTCGACCTGGTCGAGGACGCTCGCCAGTGCGGCGCCAAAATTCTGACCGGCGGCAATCGCAGCGATCGCTTCGAGAAGGGCTACTTCTTCGAGCCGACCGTGCTGACGAACGTGAGCGACAAGGTTCGGCTGATGACGGAGGAGCCGTTCGCGCCGGTGATGCCGCTGCTGGACTTCGGCAAGCTCGACGACGTGATCCGGGCGGCGAACAACACGCGCTACGGTCTGGCGGCCTACGTGTTCACCAACGACCTAACGGTGGCATGGCGGATGGCCGAGGGGTTGGAGGCGGGCATCATCGGCATCAACGATCCGGTGCCGGCGACGCCGCAGTGTCCGTTCGGCGGTATGAAGGAGAGCGGCCTGGGCCGCGAATTGGCCCACGAAGGGCTGGAAGCGTACCTGGAGACGAAATACGTCTCGTTCAAGTTGCGCGAGGGTTGATGATCGCGCCGCTTGCGGCCTGGCGCGAGGCCGCAAGCGGCGTCCTTTCACCTCGAAAAGATGGGGAGCGACAGCAATGGCCTATGCGGACTTCACTCTGGAAAGCGCGGAGGCGGAGTTGGGCGTCGTCGTTCATCCCGGTGTCCTCTTCCCTGGTCTGCAGCCGCTGACGGTGCCGGTATGGCTGCAAGACCTGCTTGTCCGCGGTATGCGGCTCGCTCTCCTCAGCGAGAAGTCACGTGGCGAATTTATCGTGGCCCCGATTCTGTTGGCCGTTCGCGAATTATCCGGGGACCGGATCGCTATCCTGTCCGGTCAACGTCTCGACGTCGATCCGGACCGCCGGCTCGTGGGGGAGTGTGACTTCATTCTAGCCCTGTCCGAGCCGGTGCCGCTCTTGCGGGCGCCGCTGCTGACCATGGTAGAGGCCAAAAAGCACGACATCGAAGCCGGATTGGGACAGTGTCTCGCTCAGATGGTAGCGGCTCAAGTTTACAACGAACGCGCGGGGTTGTTGCTCCCCGCCATCTTCGGCTGCGTCACGACGGGCGAAAGTTGGCAGTTCCTGCGGCTCACCGGGAAGACAGGGACACTCGACCAGGACCGATTGTACATCAACAATGTGGGCGGCATCCTGGCAGCCCTTCGGGCCGCCATTCCGCCCGAGAAGGAAAGCTGAACCTCAGCCGCCTCCGCTCTGCTTGACCACGGAAATGCCGCCGTTGCGCTCGACGACGGCGTACTTGATCTGCTCCAGACGCTCGATGCCCTGGCCGCGCGCCGCGGCCATCACGTCCTGCTCGTGAACGCGCAGCCGCCTCATGCTCTCGCGTTGCCAGCCGCCTTTGCTAAAGATAATGACCGGCGTGCCGTCCACGATGCGGCCGAAGCAATCCGACCAGCCCTTCAACGACGCCACCAGGACGTGCATCAGGACGACGGTGCTGATGCCCAACAGTGCGTTGGTCAGCGAGTGATCGTTGCCGACGATCGCTTGCATGCCCATGCCGCCCATCATAAAGAGTAAAATGATCTCGAAAGGAGTCATCATGTTGGGACCGCGCCGGCCGATCAGTCGAAAGGCGAACAGCAATACCCAGTAAATGATGGCCGCATAGAGGATGGTGACCATGCCGAGTCCCTTCGCTCAGGGGTAAACGAATTGACGGAAGCGCACGGGTTCCGCGCCTTCCACGGCCACCTCGCCGTCGATAATGCCCGGCCGCGACGGATCCTCGATAAAGACGATGGTGGCCGAGTCGTGCGTGGGATCGGTGCGGAAAGTGAAGCGGGCGCCGTCGGACAGCGGCTCGGTAGACAGGGGGTCGGGCACGATGTCCTTGAGGCGCAGCCGCTCCACCAGGTCGCGGTTGAGGCGGATGCGGACCTGGCCGGAGGCGATGGCTCGTTTGTCGAGATGCAGCTCCAGGATGGCCGGCGTCTCGCGCCGGGCCAGGCGGTCGTAGCGGACGCGCATTTCGCCGCCGGGCGGTTCTGCCGTCGCCTTGCTGAGCGGCCCGTTACCGAATAGTCCGGCTACCCCGCCAACGAGCAGTAAGGACAGGGCGACCCAGCAGCCGCGCTGGATACGTCCCCAGCGGCATTCAAAGCACGGATCGCACCCCGCCTC
Source organism: uncultured Planctomycetota bacterium (assembly GCA_963849325.1). Lineage (GTDB taxonomy): Bacteria > Planctomycetota > Planctomycetia > Gemmatales > Gemmataceae > JAJPHU01. The sequence continues at coordinate 348,010 of CAWKHF010000004.1, forward strand.
GATGTCGTCCGTGCGGCTTACGGTTTCCACAGCCATCCTCCGCTCTCTCCCGTCTAACCCGAGCGCAGGAAATTCATGCAAATGGCGCGCCTCGTTTCCTCTTCCGCTCCTCCCTTGTGGCGCATCGGCACGACGGCTACGATAGGCCCAACTTCGTTCCGAGCGCGATTGCGAAAAGGATGCTGCGTGTCCCCAACATCCGTGAATCCCCTCTCGTTGCTGCGGCCCGGCGCAAGCCCGTGGGCATGTCCGCGATCCTGCTGCCCTTCACGACGGGCGGTGGCGTGGACTGGCCCGGCTTCCGCGCTCACGTCGCCCGCACCGCCGCGGCCGGACTGACGCCGGCCGTCAACATGGACACCGGCTACGGCAATCTTCTCGATGACATCACCCGCCTTCTCGTTCTCGCCGAGACGCGAAGCACACTCGACGGCGGAGCCTTCGTCGCCGGCGCCTTCGTCGCGGACCATCCGGGTGATCCGTGTGACCTCGACGCTTATCGGCGGGCCATCAATGCGATCCAGGAGCACGGCGGTCTGCCGATCCTCTTCCAGTCGCATGGCCTCGTTGGGCAGCCGGCCGACCGTCTGCTCGATGCCTACCGCGCCCTGGGCCGTGATTGCCCGCGTTATCTCGCCTTCGAGTTGGGCCAGGCGTTCGCGCCGTTCGGGGCCATCTACGACCTCGAAACCTATGCCGGCCTACTCACCATCCCGGAGTGCATCGGCGCCAAGCACTCGTCGCTGAGCCGTGTCCTCGAATGGCAGCGTTTGTCCCTGCGCGACCAACGCCGGCCCGATTTCCTCGTGCTGACCGGCAATGATCTGGCCATCGATATGATTATGTATGGAAGTGATTATTTGCTCGGCCTGAGCACGTTCGCTCCGGACCTGTTCGCCCGCCGCGACACCCTGTGGGCGGCGGGCGATCCGGCGTTTTACGAGCTGAACGACTTGCTGCAATATCTCGGCTTCTTCGCCTTTCGCCCGCCGGTGCCGGCGTACAAACACAACGCGGCGCAGTTCCTTCAGCTGCGCGGCTGGATCACCTGCGACGACACGCATCCCCAAAGCCCGCAACGGCCCGCCAGCGACCGCGACGTCCTCCGCGACATCGCCGACCGCCTCTTGGAATAGGGAATAGGGAATAGGGAATAGGGAATAGGGACGAGAGAAGAAGTTTCTGCCCTATTCCCTATTCCCTATTCCCTATTCCCTTTTTGGAGCCGATGCCATGACCACGTATCGCCGAGTGGCCCAGCTGAAAACGGCCGACGACTTCCGCACTCATCTCGCCACCCTGGGCATCTCCATCCCCTTCGACGAGGAACTGCGTCACGGTCCCGAATCGCCGCTAGCCCAACCGTGTGTCGTGGACGGAGGGACGATCGGGAATCGCTTCGCCGTGCTGCCGATGGAGGGCTGGGACGGTACGCGCGACGGCCGACCGACCGAACTGACACGGCGGCGCTGGCAACGCTTCGGCGCCAGCGGCGCCAAGCTCATCTGGGGTGGCGAGGCCGTCGCCGTCCGCGCCGATGGCCGCGCCAACCCCAACCAACTGCTGCTCAACGACGACACGCGCGCCGACATTGCCGGCCTGCGCGAAAGGCTCATCGCCGAACATCATCGATGCTTTGGCCGCACCGAGGATCTGCTCGTCGGTCTGCAACTGACGCACTCCGGCCGCTTCGCCCGCCCACGCGACAAGGGCCGGCTCGAACCGATCCTCGTCTATCATCATCCGCTACTCGACCGCAAGTTCGGCGTGCCGGCGGATCAGCCCGTCTTGAGTGACAACGACGTGTCACAACTCGTTGATGATTTCGTGCGCGCGTCGAAGCTCAGCCAGCAGGCCGGGTTCGCCTTCGTGGACATCAAGCACTGTCACGGCTACCTCGGCCATGAGTTCCTTCAGCGCCGTCGATCGGCCCGGCCGTTATGGCGGCAGCTTCGACAACCGTACACGGTTCCTGCGCGAGATCGTGGCCGGTATCCGCGCCGAGGCGTCCGGACTGGGCGTCGCCGTCCGCGTCAGCGCCGTGGACTGGCTGCCCTTCCGCGAGGGTCCGGATGGTCGAGGCGAGCCGGAGACGCCGTCCGGCGCATCCTACCCTTATGCTTTCGGCGGCGACGGCACTGGCATGGGCATCGACCTGACCGAGCCGTGTGCCTTCCTCGATCTGCTCGACGCGCTCGGCATCCGCTTGGTGTGCATCTCGGCCGGCAGTCCCTACTACAACCCACACTTCCAGCGACCGGCGCTGATTCCCGCCGTCGGACGGCTATCTGCCGCCGGAAGACCCACTTGTCGGCGTCGCCCGGCACATCGCCATCACAGCCGAGCTGAAACGCCATCGCCCGTCGCTGGTGGTCGTCGGTTCGGGCTATTCGTACTTGCAGGAGTGGCTGCCGCACGTCGGACAAGCGGTGGTGCGCGGCGGCGGCGCGGATTTCGTGGGGCTGGGGCGGCTGGTGCTGAGTTATCCGGACCTGCCGGCGGACGTGCTGGCGGGCCGGCCGCTCGATCGCAAGCGACTGTGCCGCACCTTCAGCGATTGCACTACCGCGCCGCGCAACGGCCTGGTTTCGGGCTGCTATCCGCTCGACCCCTTCTACAAGGAGCGTCCCGAGGCACGAGCGTTGTCGCAGATCAAAAGAAGTTCGGAGTTCTGAGTGACTTTCACTCAGAACTCCGAACTCCGAACTCCGAACTGGAAAGATGGGAGCGAGTCGAGATGGGCGATCGTTGCCATTTTCCTCTGGCTCTTGTATTCTGACTTAATCGAGAAGGGCGATTGCTTGTATCCTTACGGGTGTACAAGCGTTTCGCCGATCCCCCCGTATCCACAAGAAGCCGGATCGGCCGCGTCGGCCCCAAACAGCTCCGTGTCGTTGACGCCCTTTTTCCCTCTCCTGTCCGGGCACCTCCCATGAGACCCCCCAAGACCAACTGCCGAAGAGCGTTCACGCTGATCGAGTTGTTGGTAGTGATCGCCATCCTCGCCGTGCTGATCGGCCTGCTGCTGCCCGCCGTGCAGATGGTGCGCGAAGCGGCCGCTCGCTCGCAGTGCCAGAACAACCTCAAGCAAATCGGTACGGCCCTGCACATGCATCACAACACCTACGAGTTCTTCCCCACCGGCGGCAGTGCCAATGCCATGATTCCCACTACCACGGGCGGCAGCCCCGCCGTCGGCCCTTCCCAGGACTGCGGCTGGTTGTATCAAATCCTGCCTTACATCGAACAATGGGCGGTCTGGAACAACTCTTCTACCGCCGCGCAGGCAGCCATCAAGACCTACCTTTGTCCCAGCCGGCGCGGCTCGGCGATTCTCCGTGGTGGCGCGCACGCCGGCAACGGCGAGTGCGATTATTCCGGATCGGCCTGGAAGGCGCCGATCCCGACGTTCTTCCAGTTCAACCCGAACATCGTCCGCATCGCTCAGATTAGCGATGGCACCTCGAACACGCTCGCCGTTAGCGAGAAGAACCTCTGCCTGACGACCCTGGGCAGCGGAATGGACATCAACGATGATGATGGCTACATCATCGGTTCGGATGACGATACGCTGTCTTTCCTGCCCGTCAAGGACGCCAACGGCAACCTTATCTATCAACCGGCGTTCGACTTGATGGGTAATTGCACTTCCGGGACGGGCGGTTTCGGCTCCTCGCACCCCGGCCGCTTCGGGGCGCTGTTCGCCGACGGCTCGGTCCACGGCATCAGCTATTCGATCTCTCTGCTGACCTTGAACGCCGTCTGCGGAATTAACGACGGCATCGCCCTCGGCGACGTGGACAACCTCCAGTAACTGCCTGTCCCGGACGCCCTGCGAGGAAGCGCCATGAGCAGCTCTCCCTCTTCGCCGCAATCCTCCGATCCGCACCGGCCCGTTCCGGCGGAGGCGGCCGGCAGTCCGTCTCCAGTCGCCGAGTCGGCATGGAACCAGCAGACTCAAGCGGACGTACGGATCGACTCCGCCTCCGACGGTGCCCCAGAGGAAGGACGAGCGCGGTTCGCCTTTTTGGCGGAAGCCCGCGGCCCGGAGGAGATGGGTTGGCTCGGCCCTTATCGCATCCGCGGCGTCCTGGGCGAGGGCGGCATGGGCGTGGTCTTCGACGCTGAGGACAGTCAGTTGCGCCGTCGGGTGGCGCTGAAGGTCCTCAAGCCGGAGTTGGCCCTGACGCCGGTCCTCCGCGAGCGGTTCTTGCAAGAGGCTCGCGCCGCCGCCGCCCTGCCGTCCGATCACGTCGTCGTCATCTACCATGTCGATGCCGAACGCGACGTACCCTTCCTGGCCATGGAATATTTGCACGGCGAATCGCTGGAACAGTGCTTGCATCGAGTTGGCCGGCTGCCCGAGGCCGAGCTGGTCCGCATCGGTCGGGACATTGCTCGGGGATTGGCCGTGGCTCACGAAAAGGGCTTGATCCACCGCGACATCAAGCCGGCCAATATCTGGTTGGAAACGATGCCGGGCGGGATGGCTCCGCGCGTCAAACTGCTCGATTTCGGCCTGGCCCGCGTGACCGGCGAGGTCCGCAACCTGACCGCGACGGGAATGATCGTGGGCACGCCGCATTATCTGGCGCCCGAGCAGGCTCGCGGCCAGGCGCTGGACGTGCGCTGCGATTTGTTCAGCCTCGGCTGCGTTCTCTATCGAGCCTTGACCGGCGTGCTGCCGTTCAATGGACCCGATCTGATTAGCTTGCTCAGCGCACTGGCCCTGGATGAGCCGCGTCCCCTCCGCGACCTCGCGCCCGAGACCTCATCGGAGTTGACGGACCTGATTCGTCAGTTGTTGTCCAAGTCGCCGTCCCAGCGGCCGGCGACCGCCCGCGAGGTTGCCGAGCGGCTGGCGCCTCGGACGAGGTTGTGTCGGGACCGGCAATCCCATCCGTGCTTCCCGCGAGCAGCGCGGCGCCCCTCTCACCGCCTCCACCGCGCCCCGCCGCGTCCGGCCGTTTCGGCCTGGGTCTACTGCTGGGCGGCGTGCTGGCGTCGATGCTTCTGATCCTGGGCGCCTGGGGCTGGCTCAAGAGGAGCGCAGCGCCGGCCAACATCGATTGCTCGCTCCAGGGCCATCCGATTCCGGTCGGCGTGCTGCAATCGCTCTCCGGTCCCCTGGTCACCGCCAGCACCTCCATCACCGAGGCCACCGAGTTGGCCATTGACGAGATCAATCAGCAGGGCGGCGTGCTCGGCAGCCGCGTCGAGCCGATTCGCGTGGACGGCTCGTCCGACGAGTCAGCCTTCGCCGGGCAGGCCCAGCGCCTCATTCTGGAGAACCACATTTGCGCTCTGTTCGGCTGCTGCTCGTCAGTCGGCCGCAAACACCTCTCGGCGGTGGTCGAGAGGTACGATAACCTCTTGTTTTATCCGCTGCCGTGTGAGGGACTGGAACAATCGCCGAACATCGTGTATCTCGGCACCATCCCCAACCAGCAGGTCTTGCCGGGCGTGCAATTCGCCATCGGCACTCTCCACAAACGACGGCTGTTCCTGGTCGGCTCCGACCACGTTTATTCGCGGACGGTCCACGCCATCCTGCGCGACGCCTTCACCGAGCCGCGTGACGTGCACATCGTGGGCGAAGAACTATTTCCGCTGAGTGGCGGCGACGTTGACGCCGTGGCCGCGAAAATCGCGGCCGGCGAGGCGGACCTGATTGTCAATACGATTCGCGGCGATACCAATGGGGCGTTCTTCCGCGCCCTCCATGTCGCTGGCGTGTCCCCGGAGAAAACGCCCACCCTCTCGTTCACCCTGAACGCCGACGAACTGTGCACTCTGCCCATCGAGCCAGCGGATCGGCGACTACGTTGCCGGGAGCTTTTTTCCCAGCATCAGCCGGCCGGAGAACACGGCTTTCATCCACAAGTTCCGAGCGCGTTTCGGCGCCCATCGCGTGGTGACGGACCCAATGGAGTCGGCCTATGTCGCCGTCCATCTGTGGGCCCGTGCGGCGACGGCGGCGGGCGATACCCGGCCAGCGACGGTACGCCAGGCGATCGAGGGCTTGCGCTTCAACTGCGCCGGGCGGTCCCGTGCGGATCGATCCCGCCACACGCTACGCCTGGAAGGTGGCGCGGGTCGGCCGAATCGACGAAGGAGGGCAGTTGCGGATCGTATGGAGTTCCGAGGAACCGCTCCAGCCCGAGCCGTTCCCGCCGACTCGCAAGCGTGCGGAGTGGCGGCGATTCCTGGATGGGATTCTATCGAGACCTGGGTGGCCGTTGGGGACGTTGAGGCTCCTTCCCTCGCCGGCGCGAACCAAAAAGTTCCAAGTTCTGAGTTCTAAGTGCCTTTCACTCAGAACTCCGAACTTGGAATCTCATTGGCCCAATCGCGCGGCTTGAGGTAAACCTCGTACAGCTCCGCTTCGCGTGACCCCGTCTCGGGACGATAATCGTAGACCCAGCGCACGTGCGGCGGCAGCGACATCAGGATCGATTCGATCCGCCCGCCCGTCTTCAGGCCGAAGAGCGTTCCACGATCGTACAGCAGGTTGAACTCGACGTAACGGCCGCGACGGTACTCCTGAAAGGCCCGCTGCGCTTCCGTGTACGGCTCGTCCTTGCGCCGCCGCGCGATGGGCAGATACGCCTCCAGGAAATTGTCGCCGCAGTCGCGCACGAAGGCAAACAGCGCTTCGCCGTCGCCTTCGAGGTAATCGAAGAAGATACCGCCGACGCCGCGAGCCTCACCGCGATGCGGCAAGAAAAAATAATCGTCGCACCATTTCTTCAGATGGGCATAATCAATCGGCGGGGCGTGCCGCGTGCAGACATGCTGCCAGACCTTGTGGAAGTGAATGACGTCTTCGCGGTAGGGGTAGTACGGCGTCAGGTCAGCGCCGCCGCCGAACCATTGACGCGAGCCCTTGGTCAGAAAACGGAAGTTGGCGTGTACGGTCGGCACCATCGGGCTGCGCGGGTGCAGCACCAGGGAGATGCCGCAAGCGGTGAAGTCGCGGCCCTCGCCGGGGACTTGTTGGGCAAACTCCTCGGACATGCGGCCATGCACGTCGGAGAAATTGACGCCGGCCTTCTCGAAGACGTTGCCCTCAGCCAGGACCCGCGTCCGTCCTCCTCCGCCGCCTTCGCGCTGCCAGGCATCCTCGCGGAAGCGCCCGCGACCATCAAGTTGCTCCAGGTCGGCGACGATGCAATCTTGCAGATCGCGGAAGTAATGGCAGACGCGGTCGCGCAACGGCTCGCTGGACATAAAAGGTTCCCTCTCTTAGCTCGACTTGTGCCCTTTTTTCGTAGGGGGTGAAGCCAGAATAACTGCGAGGAATGCAAGGGGTTTTCGGTTTTGGAAACCCCGGTCGTTTCAAAACCCCAATGGTTGAGCTTGAGCACCGAACTTTCGGCGCTCGACAATAACCGAGTTTCGGCGCTGAAGCTCAACCATTATGCAACTAAGAAAAAGGGCACAAGTCGAGCTTAGACGGCGGCGAACATTCGGCGCCTATTGTAGCGACCGAAAACGACGGCGGGGCTGCCCCGTTTCTCGGGACGGCCCCGCTCGCGTTCGCCTCGTCTTTGTACCGTTGGCTATTCTTCTCACCAGGGGGTCACATAGAGGGGAACGTACCCGAAGCGACGGAGGTTCGGATAATTCGGCCAATTCCGGCGGTCGTAGTAGTAATCTTCTCGCCAGGGAGCCGGCGCGGCGGGGTCGATAAGCAAGGACGGCCGCGGCCGCATCCGGGTGCCTTCGACGGACTCCCCCGCCCTCAACTCGGCGGCGTCGAGAAACGGCCCCGTCTGGGCTCGCGTCTGGGCGCCGGCAACGAAGTCGAGGGCGATCCGGGCGCCGGGCCGGAAGGAAACGCGGCGCTGACGTTCGACGATGCGGCTACCCTCTCTCCAGCGGACCTTCACGTCATAGTAGCACCGCTTGTCGGGACGAAGGAGCGGCGTTGTGAAGCGACGCTCGACGCCTGTCGATTCCATGCGGGCGTCGTCGAACCATACGGCAGCATCGTTCGGCACGCGCAAAACAAACTCCGTCGCCACACCGTCCGGCACCGGAACAGCGCGCTTCTCCGACGGCGGGGCCGCTGTTGGCTGAGATGGAGGCGCAGCTTGCGCCGCACCGAGGGCCAGGCTCAGCGGGACCAGTGCGAGTTTCACAAGGAAGCCGGCTCGTATTCGCTGTTGAAACATCATGGTTGCCTCCTCTATCAACATCTCCCCGGAAGGAGAGATCCATAACATATCCCTTGACTCCATCGCTCGCAGCGACTTCACCTTGTCTTAACTATGCTGCGAATGGCGTGCCGAAATCTCGCGGCAGGGAACGGCGCAGACCAGAGAGGCGCGGCCCGAAAGCATCGGTGAGCTTCTGATTTTTCGCCCGTCGTCTCTTGTCGATCCATTACAATAGGGCCATCGGAAAGTGCTGGGCCGAAGGGCCGCCGGTGCCTTCCGCAACGAGAACGATGCCATGCGATACGATTGGCGGCGTTGGATGCTTGGCAGCGTATTCCTCCTCGGCCTGTCGCTCCTCTCCCCGTCCAGAGAACCTCCCGTGCAGAGGAGCCGGCCGCAGGTTTTCGCCGCCGTTCCGAAGGTCGAGGCAGTCACGGACCCCAGCGGCTGGTCCACAAACCCTATCGATGGCTTCCTTCGAGCGAAACAGCATGAGCACGGCGTGGGACCGTCCGGCCCGGCTGCCCGACGCACGCTGATTCGCCGTGTCTGCTACGATCTCGTCGGCCTGCCGCCGACGCCCGCCGAGGTCGAGGCGTTCTTGCGCGAGGAAACCTCGCACGCCTACGCTCGGCTGGTCGAGCGTCTGCTCGCCTCGCCGCGCTACGGCGAGCGTTGGGGCCGACACTGGCTCGACGTCGTTCGCTACGCCGATACCGGCGGCTTTGAGTCCGACCCGCGCTACCCCAGCGCCTGGAAGTATCGCGATTACGTCATCCGCTCCCTCAACGACGACAAGCCCTTTGATCGCTTCATCCAGGAACAGGTCGCCGGCGACGAACTATGGCCGGAGGATGCGGACGCGGTCTGCGCCACCGGCCTGTACTGCGTCGGCCCGGTGCTGCCGGAGTCGGCCATGGTGAGCGATCAGCTCGAATACGAATGGCTGACCGACGCCGTCGATACCACCGGGTCGGCCTTCCTCGGTCTGACGTTTGGCTGCGCCCGCTGTCACGATCACAAGTACGATCCGATCGCACAGAAAGATTATTTCGCGCTGCAGGCGGTATTCGCGGCCAGCGATCGGCCCTATCCCGGCAAGGTCCGCCAGCTCCGCATCAAGGCGCTCAATGGCCTGCTCTCCGACGCGCCGGTGCCGAAAGCGTTGGAGCGAGACTCGCGCTGCACCGTGCGCACCGAGGACGAGGCCGGCTTTCGCCTCTTCCACCGCGCGCGTCCGCTGGGAGGTCCACCGGCTCCATCGCGGCGAGTTGAACAAGCCGCGCGAGGTAATGGGCCCGGCCCTTCCTGGGTTCCTGCTCCGCGGCGGCCGGAAGCCGGACTTCGTCGGCGTACCGGCCGGCCAGAGGCGGGCGGTGCTGGCGCGATGGCTCACGTCGCCGGACAATCCGATGACGGCGCGGGTGCTGGTCAACCGTGTCTGGGGCTGGCACTTCGGCCGGGCGATCGTACCGACGCCGGGCGACTTCGGAGCACAAGGCGAGCCGCCGACGCACCCGGAACTGCTCGACTGGATGGCGCGCGATTTCATCGAGAACGGTTGGAGCCTCAAACGGCTGCATCGACTGATCCTGCTCTCCAGCACTTACCGCATGAGCAGCGTGGCCGAGGGAGCGGGCCTGCAAATCGATCCGGACAATCGTCTCCTCTGGCACTTCCCGCGCCGGCGACTGGAAGGCGAATCCATCCGCGACAGTCTGCTGGCCTGCGCCGGCACGCTCAATCCGAAGCTATATGGCCCGCCGGTGGTGCCGCCGCTGAGCGGTTCGGAGCTAACGGGCCTGTTCGATGCGCGCGGCAAGTGGCCGGTGACAAAGGACGCCGCCGAGCACACGCGGCGCAGCGTCTATGTGCTGGTGCGGCGCACCTTCCTGCATCCGCTGCTGGCATCGTTCGATCCGCCCGAGGTGATGACCAGCTGTCCGCGGCGGATGCAGACGGTAGTGCCGGCGCAGGCGCTGGCTCTGCTCAACAGTTCGCTGGCGCGCGAGCAGTCGGCCGCCTTCGCCGGACGACTGCTGCGCGAGTGCGGCGAAGAACCTGTTGAGCAGCTGCCCCGCGCCTGGATGCTGGTCTTCGGCCGCCCGCCGACGCCGGCCGAGACGGAACGCGCCCTGGCGTTCCTACGAAAACGGGCCGCCTCCGCGTCACGGGAAACGGCGCTGGCCGAGTTGTGCCTGGCCCTGTTCAACACCAACGAGTTTGTCTTTGTGGACTGAAAACGAGCCATGAACCATCGTTTTTATCCCTTATGGATTTCTCGCCGCGAGATGCTCTGTCAGGCCGGGCTTGGTTTCGGCTCCTGGGCCTTGCTCGATCTGCTGACGCGCGATGGCCGACTGACTGCGGCAACACCAATGGTTGGCAGCAATCCGCTGGCCGCTCGATGTCCGCATTCGCCGGCGCGGGCCAAGCACGTGATCTTCCTGTTCATGCAAGGCGGACCCAGCCACATCGACACCTTCGATCCAAAACCGCTGCTGAACAAGCTCCACGGTCAACGGCTGCCCGACAGCGTCATCGAAGGCCATCAGCTCCAGTTCACCAAACGGGACGCGGCCATTCTCGGCTGTCCGCAGACCTTCCGCCGATGTGGCCGGTCGGGCCTGGAAATCGCCGATACCTACCCGCACTTGCAGACCTGCGCCGACGAGCTGGCCGTGGTACGTTCGTGCTACCATGACTCGTTCAACCATGCTCCGGCGCAGTACGTGCTGAACACCGGCTCGGCGCGCATGGGTCGTCCCTGCCTCGGCTCGTGGGTGACGTATGGCCTGGGCAGCGTATCGGAGAACTTGCCCGCCTTCGTTGTCATGGCCACGACCGGCGACGTCAAGGGCGGCCCGCCGGTCTACGACCGCGGCTTCCTGCCCGGCACCTATCAGCCGACCGTCCTGCGCAATGCCGGTTCGCCGATGCTGTACCTGGACGCGCCCGCCGGCCACGGCAACGCCGGCCAGCGCGACGTGCTCGATCTGGTGCAGTCGCTCAATGACGACCACCGCACGGCCCGCGGCGGCGACGTGAGCGATCTGTCGGCGCGCATCGCCTCCTACGAGTTGGCCTTCCGCATGCAGAGCGCCGTGCCCGACGCGGTGGACCTAGCTCGGGAGACCGAGGCGACGAAACGGCTGTACGGCCTGGACGACAAGATGTCGGCGAAATTCGGCACCGACTGTCTGCTGGCGCGGCGGCTGGTGGAGCGCGGCGTGCGCTTCGTACAGATTTTCACCGGCAGCGCCGGTGCTGACGACTGGGACGCGGCCCACGCCGACAACGACCGCACGCACCGCGACATGGCTCGGCGCATCGATAAACCGATCGCGGGCCTGCTGAAGGACCTCCAAGCGCGGGGTCTGCTGGACGAGACGCTGGTGATCTGGGGCGGCGAGTTTGGCCGCACGCCGGTGGCTGACGGCCGCTATCCCGACAAGCGCAGCCGGCCGCGACCATAACCCCTACGGCTTCACGATCTGGTTGGCCGGGGGCGGCGTCAAGGGCGGTCGGGCCATCGGCGCCACCGACGAGTTCGGCTTCCGCGCCGTCCACGACCGCGTCCACGTCAACGACTTGCACGCCACCATCCTGCGGCTGCTCGGCCTGGACCACGAGCAGCTGACGTTCCTGTTCCAGGGCCGCCATCAGCGCCTGACCGACGTTGGCGGCCACCGCGAGTTCACCGAGCGCTTGCTCGCTTAGGGGCTTGTCCAAAGAAACTTCGTTTAGCCGCGACGCGCAGCGGAGCGCGGGGCTGTCCCGCGCTCCGCTGCGCGTCGCGGCTAAACTTAGAACTTTTTGCTGGGCGGTCCCTGGGAAATCCGATGCCCTCAATCCCAATGTTTGATGTCTTCCAGTAGGTGCAGCACGTCGTTGCGGCGCTTCTCGAAGATGGCGAACAGCGTCAGAATGGCCGCCCCCAGGACGATGCCGGACACCCACCACACCCACGTCTGATAGCGGTCCACGGCCGCATACCAGATCATGGTGAACACGTCGAGGAACAGGAAGCTGATGCCGAGGAACAAAAACGCCCGCACGCGGAAGAGAATGCCGAGAAGAATGCCGGCCAGCGACAGGACGGCCAGCACGATCGGCAGCCCGACCGAGTTGCCGAGTCCAGCGAGGAACAGGTCGGCCGTCGAGGACACGTAAATCATGCTGATGCCGAGGTAGCGCAGTCCGGTGCTCAGCTCGGGCCGTAGACGGTCGCGGTTGACGTGTTCGGAGGCCAGCACGATCAGGGCCAGCGGGATGAGCCAGCATTGCGGATGCAGGAGGAAGGCGATGCCGTGGTGCGTCAGCAGCGACCACAGGGCGAAGTTGGCGGCCAGCGCCGCCAGCAGGGCGAAGCGGAACGAGCGCCGCGTCAGGGACACGACGGTATACAGACCGCACACGAGCAACCAGAGAAGGGCGTAAGAGTCGAAGGTTGGGACGGCTTGTGCAGTTCGGCGAGCAGAGGCGGCAAACCCGGTGCGGAGGGCCGCACCCAGAAGGCGAACAACGGCAACAGCGGCAGGAAGACGCCCGTGCGCTGCAACGGCTCGGCCAGCACCCGCAGCTTGCGCCACTCGAAGAATTCGCTCAGACCCACACCCAGGAAGGCAATCAGCATCACGACGAACGGCCAGTATCGGCTGAGCCAGCCGTGGAACAGCTGCGGCACCGTGAGACGGAGGTGAACGAACAGCAGCACCAGGAGAAGCTCGATAGCGTAGACGTAGACCGTGCGGCCGCGCTCGGATAGTCCAAGGGGATCGCGGCCGGGCACCACGGCGAAGCGGATGCCGCTGACCATGAGCGTGACCAGCGCGGCCAGCACGACGAGGACGGCGGGCCAGGCCATCGGCGTGCGCCGCGTGGCGGCGTCGTAGAGCCGGAATTCCTGCACCAGCAGGACGAGCAGAGTCAGCGAGGCCAGTGCGCCGAGTACCGGGCCGAGGCGCCGTCCCCAGCGTACCCACTCGGGATCGCGGGCCAGACCGCGCGGCAGGGCGACGCCGTAGAGCGCCGTCATGGCGGCCAGGGACACCATGAGGAGAACATTGCGATGCAGCCCCGGCACCGGGCCGGCGGGGTCGGGACACGCCCAGCCAATCTCGGCGGCGGCCACGGCGCCGAACACCAGCGCCGCGGGACGCAACCAGTCGGCGAAGGGGAACTCCGGGGCAGCACGGATCAGCAGTACCGCGGCGGGAACGAGCAGCAGCACCGCTGCGGGACCGGCCAAACGATCGGTGAGCGCAGCGAAATCCAGGCACATCCACAGGCTCAGGGCGATCACGACGCCGGCCACGGTTGCCTGCGCCGGCAGGAACCAGCGGTCGCGGGAACGTTTGAAGGCGTGAGCAATCAAGCTGGCGAGGACGGTGTAGCCGGCAAGGGTCAGCGCGGCACTCCAACCCAGCCCCGTCGGCGTCCGCTTCAGACCGTGCAGCGCCAGGCCGACAGCCGACAGCCCCAGGAGGTAAAGTCCGGGTGGAGCGAACGGAGGCGCGGCGGTCCCACAGACCCAGGATCAGGGCCACCCCCACGGTCGCGGCGGCGGTCCAGGCCAGCGCCGCGGAGACAGCGATCCCAGGTGGATGCAAGTCCGATCCTATCGCCAGAGTGACGACAAGGACCAGGAGGGCGAGAGCGAGATTGACGGCGAAGTGCGCAAAGGGCAATAAGGTAAGCCGGACTATCGAGCGCATGGTCGCATCCGTCGTCCCGGTCGAGACGGAGGGCGGCAAGAGCAGATCCACAGCCGTCCAGAACGCGGCGGCCGCTGCGAGACCGATAGCGTTGGTCAAGAGGAAGCCGATCGCGGTATCGGTCCCCCAGGCCGACCAGAACAACACGCCAATGAGATCCAGAAGCAGCCCCGAGATCCAGACGTAGTACGGGCGCCGCGACCAAATCGCCAGGGCACCGGCCATGAGGCTGACGATGAGGACGGCCGCGGCCGGGACCGTCGGCCGCAGCGGATCGCGCCAGCCGTTGCTCAGGACCAACAGGAGGATGGCCAGGCCGATGCCTTCCATCCAGCGACGGAGTTCTCGCGGCCCGAAGACGGCGGCGAAGCGGCGTGAGGGGGTGTCGCCCTGCTCCGCCGAGGTCAGACCGGCGGCGCGGAAGGAGAACGTCACGCAGCCGACGGCCGTGGCCGCCAGGCCGAGGCCGCACCAGGCGGACAGTAGGACGTGCAACGAAAGCCAGTTGCCGGTGTCCCACAGGCCGGCCGTGCAGGCGGCGAGGACGCCGGCCGACAGGCCCGCAATTCCCAGGACGTGGATGCGGCCGCGCGGCGTGCTGACAGCGAAGTGCCAGTAGGCCGCTATCGCCGACAGCAGTAGCGCCGCCCAGCCGGCGAGCGAGCCGAACTCGACGAAGAACGCGCCGGGCGGAGTGCCGGGATTTTCGTACACACGCAGAAGGGGCAAGAGCAGCAAGACGGTTTGGGCCGCGAGGGACGCTGTCGCCTGAATCGCCAGCAGCGGTCCCGACGGACGGTACGCCAACCCGCGCCGCACCCCCAGCCATACAAGGGCGACGCCGGCGCTGGCGATCACGTTGGCCTGCACAACGGCGAGCCACGAAGGCGGCAACGGGTGGTACAACCGCCACACGAGCAGCGACACCGCCACGTTCGCCGCCAACCCGGCGAGGAAAGCCAACTCTTCGCCGCGCCGGTACACGGCGAGAAAGGCCGCGGCGATACCGCACAGGGAGACGGCTGACGCGGCCCAGAGATATTCCTGGCGCGTGGCGGCCACGTTCAGCGACCACAAGATACCCCAGACGCAGGGCAGCAGCATCGCCGGCGAGGCTTGCTGGAAACCAGCGAAGGAGAGCCAGTCTCGATCCGTCGCCGGCACGGAGGACGGCAACCCTCCTCGGATCACCACAGGCATCATCGACCAGAACAGCACATAAACGGGCCAGCCTAGCAGCACGAAGTAAAATCCCGCGCCGACCGCTGTCCGTTCGATCGTGCAGGCCAGCAAACCGACTGCGGCCAGTCCGCCAACGAAGAGCAGGCTCCACGGCAGCGCGAAACGCCGCTGCCTGTACCAGACGACCAATGCCGCCAGGCTCGCCAGCAAGGCCAGCCAGCCCAGCGGCGAGCCGGCGGCAGCGGACCACGCCGCCCATCCGTTCGTAAGATCGCCGAGAGCGAAGATGGCGACGCCGAGGAGCACGAGCTGCCCCGCCAGGGCCAGGCCAATCTGCAACCACATCAACGGTGTGGCCGTGGCCGAAGGAACATACTCGGAAGCGTCCGACATTTCCCGCCAGGCATACACCCAGCGCCGGCTCACTTGCCAGCCCAGCGCCCACAGGGCCGCCGAGAGACTGGCGAGCTGCAACAGGCAAACGATCTCGCTAGTACCCAGGTGACTACCGCCTGTCACCACCGCCAGGGCGTAGCCGCCGGTCACGCTGACGTTGGCGACGAGGCCGGCTGTGAAGGCATAGACCGGCGAGCGCTCGCGCACCGCATGGCCCACCAATCCGAGCGTGAGGAGGAGCAGTGGCGTCACGTTCGACACGACCCAGCCCATGTCCGCGAAGATCGAACCCGGTAGGGGGCCGGTGGGACGCATGGCGGCGAAGCCGAGCACCGCCACCTGTGCCGTCAACAACAGCACGGCGGCGGCGACGACGCCGAGCAACCCATGCGTCCACGGAACGGCGAGCGAATCCGCAGAGTAAGTGATGCCGACCGACGCCGACAGGCGCGTCAGCGTATGCCGCAGCCACAGACACGCCGAGCAGGTCAGGTAGCACAGGGCCAACCCCCAGCGGAGCGCCGAGGCCGTCGCGCACGGGGATGCAAAGGGTCCGGCGGCGAGCACGGGCACCGTCACCGCCAGCACGAGCAGGCCGAGAAGGATACTGGCTCTTCCCCTCTCGCGCAGCGCCGCCAGAAGCACGAGCGCCAGCACGCCCAGCAGTGCCCAGGCGCCGGGTCCGTAAGCATGGGGTGCCATGGACGGCCAGGCGATCGAGGAGACATAACCGGCGGGGATCAGCTCGGCGTTGACGCCGGACGCGATGCCCCACAGCGCCAGCGCGAGCTGTCCGACGACGAGAGCGCCGAGCATCACACGGTCCAACGAGGGCCAGGGAGCTTGCCACAACCCCCGCACGCGCGGGTTGGCCGACAGGCCGGCGCGGGCGATGGTCCAGCCGAGGCCGAGCAAGCCCAGACCGAGGCCATACGCCTGCAAACTTCGCGGATCGAACCAGTCCTGTTGTTCGGGAAGCCAAGCCGTGACCGCGAAGACGACGGCCGTGCTCAGGGCGGCCTGAAACGCCGTGAACCAGGCCGGCGAACGCTGCATCCAGGCGACGATCAACCAGAGGACGGCGAGCCAAAGCGTGTACCCGGCGAGCGTCAGCGGCGTGACTCCGGGCAGAAGCAGCAGCGGCACGGCCAGCAGGGATGTCAGTTGGGCCGATTGCTCCAACGGCGCGCGGAGGGGAGAGTTGTCGTCCTCGCCACGGCTTTGCACGACAATCGCGCCAAGCAGGACAAGCGTAGCGTGAGTCAGCAGGGCCATCAGCAGCGGGCGCGGCACCGCCAGGGTGGCGAGATCCCAGATCCAGAGATGAGCCAAGGCGGCGAAGATCAACGTCGATCCGAGCCAGGCCAGCTCGCGGCGGCGGAGGACATGAGCGAGCAGGAACGCCGTTACGGCGAGGACGGCCGAGGTGCCGGTGTGAAGTTCCTGAGCGGGGAAACCCGGCGTGAGCAGGGCCAGCACGAGAGCGAGTACGGCCACAACAGCAGCGACATCGCGGCAGGCGCCTCGGAGCGAATGCGGCCGCAAGGCGACCATCGCCAGGACGGCGGACTCCAGGGCCAGGATAAAGCTCCAGAGCGCGAGATTATCGGGCGCGATTGCCCACAATCCCCACAGGCTGGCGGCGGCGAGCAGACCCAGGCCGGTATACGGCAAAGCAGGGCGGCGCCAGCGGACGTACATCGCCAGGGCACAGGCCCCGGCCAAACCGTCTGCCAGCGCGGCGGACCCGGCGAATCGATCCCATGCCATGCCGTTGTCAGCAGAGCGATCATCCCAAGAGCCAGGCAGCCGAGCGCGTAGGCGGAGGCATGAAGGCGTTGGTTGGCGCGAGCAAGTCCCTCAGAGCCAGCGGCCAGGAGCAGCATGAGCACGGCCATCGTGACACCGCTCGACGGCGACAGCAGTTGACGAGCGAGCCACCAGCCGGGGGCCGTTTCCGGGGCAGCCACAAGGCCGCCCAGTGTAAACGTGACGGCGATCAGCACGGCCAGCGCCGCGCAGGGCAGGGCGACGGCATGGGCGAAGTGTTCCTGCCAGCGGAAAGCGACAGCGCTGAGGATGACGGCGTTGACGAGACAGACGAGGAACACCGCCAGAGGCTGCGGCCAGGCCAGGGCGACGGCCGACAGCATGATCGCCAGGCCGGTGAAGGCAACAGCCGTGCCCGCCGTGCGCGGCGCGGCATTCTCCTCCCTGGGCAGCCCACGGCGGACCAGCAGACCCCCGGCCAGAATCGGCACCCCCGCCAGGGTCAACGGCACGGCCAGGCGCGGCAGCGCGGCCGCGAGGTCGGGGCTGCGCGACAGCAGAAAACCGAGGGCGACGAACAGGGCGAAGCTCGCCAGGCCAAGAAACACGAACAGGGCGTTGACCTGACGAACCTCCAGGCGCTGGTTCTCGGTTCGCGCCCGCGCGCGAGCAAGTCCGGCGACGACGGCGCCGCACGCCAGCACCTGACAGGCGACCGGCACACAGCCCAGGACGACGAAGAGGACCGGATGCGGTTCGTCGAGCAGACGCGGCACGATCAATTGACTCCCGGCGGCGCCGACGATGGCCAGCATGAACAGCCAACGGCGATCGATCGGACCAGGCAAGACGCCGACGCCGATCAGATCGCGTCCGGCCAGGCGAATCATGCCCAGCGACAGAAACACGGCGGCCGACTTGAACGCCCATTCGAGCGCGGAATGGGCGTGTCCAAGCGAGGGGTCAGCGAGGACCAGCAAATTGAGCGGCACCAGCAAGAGGGCGATGACCAGCAGACCGCGGCTGGTGGATTCGAGCTTCCAGTGATGCAGCGTGTATTCACCGGCGCCGAACAGGGCGGCGGTGATGCAGGCGAAGATGAGGAAGGGGAAATACGGCAGTTCTTCCAGGCTGTGCCAGAGCGTGATGACCAGCGCGATGGAACAGCCGACGATGAGCAGACCGCCGGTCAACTCGCCCCACAGGATGTTGCGCTCCTCCATGAACGCCGCCAGCACGTTCGTCAGCGACCGGCGCGGCCGGCGCGGGGCCGTAATCACCGGCGGCACGACCGGGATCGGGGCAGCGGATACGGAGCGGACAGCGACCGGAGAAGGCCGGACGGGAAGTCGCTTCGAGGACTTCGGCCGGTTCGACCACGGCGACGGCCGACGGCGCCTGTACGGACTCATCCACCCGGCCGAGCTGCGCCCGCGCCTCTTCGTACTCCGTCACCGACAGGACGCCGGCGAGCGCCAGACGAAAGAAACGGTGAGCCAGATCGACTTGATCTTCGTGGAGGGCAAGGCGTCCGGCCTCCAGGGCCACCTGTGCGTGGCCGTCCAACTCGGGATGTTCGTCGAGCAGGCGGCGGTAGGTGTGGAGGGCGTGCGAAGTCATGCCGGCCAGGGCGAGCAGACGTGCCAGGGCCAGCAGCGTCGGCGGCTTCAGCGTGGCCCGCTGGCTGTTATTCAGCTGGCGATAACAGGCCAGAGCCTCTTGCCGGCGTTGGAGGGGCAAGTCGCGCGGATGGACCCCCTGTCCCAGCAACTCTTCGAGCTGGGCCACGGAACCGGCCGGTGCCAGGGGCGCCGGCTTCACAATGGGGGCGGTGTATTGCGGTCGCAGAGACCGGCGCCGGGCTTCCAGGCATTGCTCCAGGCGGTCAACGGTGGCTTGATCCAGTTCCCCGTTAGCCAACAAAGAGCGGATCGTCCGAGTTGTTATCTCCAGTTCGCGCAAGGGGAGATCGTCCGGGCGTTCGCGGACAGGCTCGACGTGCTGCCGGCGCGGCCCCGAAAACACGAGCCGGACCAGGGCGGCGACAGCCAGCCACATAAGATGGCCGACCACCATGACGAAGGCGAGAATCAGGATGAAGATGAGCAGAGCATCCACGTGGAAACTCCTCCTCATCTGAGTTCTGAGTTCTGAGTTCTGAGTGAAAACAGAACTCAGGACTTTGGGAACGGCCCTGGATTCAAGGCACGGAGGCGGCGTTCCTGTCACGCTCCTTCAAGTTCGGAATTCTGAGTCAAGCATACAATACTCAGAACTCAGAACTCAGAACTCAGAACTTTGCAGCAATCCGGCACTCCCCAGTCCTCGTCTAGAAGGGTGACGGTATGAGCAGACCTGCCACGCCTGCGTATAACCTGGCGACAAGCGACGGTCCCGTGCAGCCCAACCCCGGCGAGATCTTGCTGCGCACCTTCACGGACCTGCGCGACGAGCTGGTCAGCACGCTCTGTTTCCTCCTGGGCAACGCCGACGACGCCCAGGACGTGGCGCAAGAGGCGTTCCTGCGCTGTTGGCGGACGCAGGAGGGCTTGCCCGAGGTGCAGAACCTGCGGGCCTGGATCTTTCGCGTGGGCCTGAACGCCGCCAAGGATCTGCAGCGCAGCGCCTGGCGTCGCCGGGTCAAACCGCTGCTGGGGGCCGATGCCATGCCGACGACGGAGACCGCCTCGCCGCTGAGCAGCCTGGAAGACCAGGAAACCCTGCAGCGCCTGCGGCAAGCCGTCTTGCACCTGCGGCCCGAGGAGAAGGAAGTTTTCCTCCTGCGCCAGAACGGCGAACTGACCTACGAACAGATCGCCGAGCTGTACGACCGCCCCGTGGGGACGGTCAAGACCCAGATGCGCACCGCCCTCCAGAAGCTGCGCAAGATCCTGACCTGACCTCCCTCGATGAGATCCCCCGGACCCGACTTTTATTCCCTCGCGTCGGGCCGAAGGACGATGATGACCGCCGACCGGAGTAGACCATGCTCAGCTGCGAAACGTGCCGCCCTCAGATGCTCGAATACCTCTACGACCTGCTCGAAAGCGACGAGCGTCAGGCATTGGAGACCCATCTAAACGACTGCCCGGCCTGTCAGGCGGAGTTGGTCAAGGCCCGGGGCCAGCAACAACTCTTGGCGGCGGCCGCGAAGATGGACTTCCCCGAGGTACGTTTCACGCCTCCGGCCATCCAGCAGGGACCGCCCGCCCAGCGTGAAGCGGTCCTTTTGCCGCGCCAGCGTCGTCCTCGTCACGGACGCCGCTGGGCCGCTGCGGCGGCCGTGTTGCTCCTCCTCGGTGGGGCCGCTCCCGCCGTCTGGTTTGCCCACGATTACCACCGCACCCAGGAGATCGTCACGCAAGGCCGGCTCCGCATCGAGCAGGCGATGAAAGAGAGCGCCGCCGTCCAGACGCAGCTCGCTCGGCTGCCCGAGGAAAAGGACAGGCGGAAGGAAGCGATCCTCAACGCCCAGCGCGATTCGCAGCTCCAGGTGAAGGTGCAAGGCCCCGCCACGATGCGCGTCGGTGCGCCGACCGACTACCAGATTGAAACGGCGAACCTCAACGGCCAGCCGACGGCGGCGAAGGTGTCGGTGGAAGTGAAGGACCACGGCCAGCCGATCGGCAAGCCGATCGCGGTCGCCGCCGCCGCGCCGGGTGTGTACCGATTGACGTTGCCGGCGGATCTGCCGGTGCGGCCCGGCAGTCAGCCGGCCCTCGTGGTGTCCGCTCGCCGCGACAACGGCTCGCAGGCCGAGCTGCGCGAGGAGCTGCAGCTGGCCGCCCCCGTTTACGTCACGCACCTGGAGATCGACAAGCCGATGTATCAGCTCGGCGAGACGGTCCACTTCCGCTCGCTGACCCTGGACCGATTCAGCCTCACGCCGGCCGAGCAGGACCTGAACGTGCAATACGTCCTGACGCTGCCCAGCGGTGAGCAGCGCGTCGTCGCGGGGGGCCGAACGGCCGTGTATGCCGAGGGATCGGCCGCCGGCAAGGAACTGCTGGGACCGGACCAGAAACCACTGCGCGGCATCGGCGCGGGGTCGTTCCCTATCGACGCGGGCTGGAGCGGCGGCGAGTATGCGCTGACGGTGCGCGAGGTCAACGGCCGTTGTCCCGAGCAGCGCCGCAAGTTCCTCGTCAACAAGTACGAGAGGCCGCATCTGAACAAGGAGCTGGATTTCAGCCGCAAGTCTTACGGGCCCGGCGACGAGGTCACCGCCCGCTGCAAGGCGAAGTACCTCGACGGTCGGCCCGTCAAGAACTGCACCGTCCGGGCCAGCGTCAAGATCGACGGCCAATCCTACGGAGCGGACGGCAAGGACGGCGGAGCGTTCGCGTTCCAGACCGATGACGAAGGCGCCGTCAACGTCCGCTTCCAGCTGCCGGCGCAGATCGAGCGCGGCCTGGGCAGTGTCTCCGTCGAGTTCGCCGACCGGGCCATGCCGGATACGCTCGTCCGGCCCATCCCGATCGTGCTGAAAAAGCTGGACGTGGAGTTCTGCCCCGAGGGCGGCGACCTGGTGGCCGGCCTGCGCAACCGCGTGTATTTCCAGGTGCGCAGCACGCTCGGCAAGCCCGCCGACTTGCGCGGGCAGCTGCTCGAAGACGGCAAGCCGCTCGGCGTGACGGTCGAGACGCTGGCGAGCGAGAAGGATCCCGAACTGAACCAGGGCATGGGCCGCTTCGAGTTCACGCCGCGGACCGGACACAAGTACGAGCTGAAAGTCGAATCGCCGGTCGGTGTCACGCAGCCTTATCCAGCTGCCGGCCGTGTCGGCCGGACGGCGTGGTGCTGAGCATGCCGCAAGGCGTGGTCCGCGCCGAGGAGGCGATCCCGGTGATCGGTGCGCAGCGCGGCGAAACGCTCGCTGCTGGTCGGCGCCTACTGCCGTGGCCGACTGCTCGATTCGACCGAGCTGGGCGCGGTCCACTTCCACGGCAATGAGGCCCGTGCGGTGCTCCAGCCGGCGAGCGGGGCTGGCGGCGTGTGCCGCGTGACCGTGTTCGAGGTGCTGCCCGGCGACGCGGCGCGGCGGACGCTGCAAGCCGGTGGCGGAACGGCTCATCTATCGCCGACCGGCCGAGCACGTGCAGCTCGCCCTCAAGCCGGACCAGAAGACCTATGTGCCGCGACAAACCGTGAAGCTGGGCGTCGAGGCGACGACGGAGAAGGGTGAGCCGGCGCCGGCGGTGGTGCTGCTGCGCGTGGTCGATAAGAGCGTGGTGACGCTGGCCGACGACAAGACGCTGCGGGCCATGCCGACGCATTTCCTGCTGACGACGGAAGTGCGCCGCCCCGAGGATCTGGAGTACGCCGACTTCCTGCTGGGGCCGCATCCGCGCGCGGCCGAGGCGCTGGACCTGCTGCTGGGCACGCAGGGCTGGCGCCGCTTCGCCGAGCAGGATCCGGGCAAGTTCCGCAATGAGCAGAAGGAGGAGGCGGAGCGGCTGCTGGTGACCATCGGCCAGTCCCAGCCGCGAATGACGGACCTGACCGAGCAGGAACTGGCCCGCGTCGAGGAGGAATACGCTCGCCGCACCGCCGAGTTGAGGGACCAGGCGGCCCAGGCCGGCAAGGACGAGGAGGACGCCCGCAAGGACACGGACTATCGTGCCGCCCTGGTCAAGCTGGCTGCCGACGACGACTTCATCGACCGGGCGCGTCTGGTGGGTGCCCCGGTGCTGGGTGCGCTGCTCGTGGTGGCGGCGGTCGTCTTCCTGCTGCTGGGTCTGTTCCGCAAGCTGGCTCGCGCCCTGCCGTATTACGCCGCCACGACCGCGCTGTGCGGTTGTTGTCGTGTTGCTGGCGAAGGCGAATCTGAGACTTCGAGCCGCTGGCCCCGCGTCATGCCCATCACGAGGTCGCCCGGATGGCCCAGCGCCTGCGCCGGACGTGGAGGAGAGGAAGGAGGCGGAAAAGCTGGCCGAGAAGGCGGAGCGAGGGGACTTTGACAAGAACCAACCCATCAAGAAGGCCAAGATAATAAGACAGGAAGCCGCCATGCCCGCGGCGCCAGCGCTGGACGGCGCCAAGCCAGGCGGCATGCCGCTGCCCATGATGGTGGGGGGGATGGCCAATGATCAGGCGCATGGCCGGGGTGCTTTCCGTCCACAGATGCAGGACGCGGAAGGCAAGGGGATGGCTTTGCGGAAACAGTTCGAGTTCCGCGGCCTGGAGAAGCAGAAGGACGCAGCGCCGCCTTCGGAATCCAGAAGGACGTGCCGATGGCCAAGGAGAAGGCCGACGGCTTCGCACTCCCGGCGATGAGGAACGCGGAAAACCTGATGCGCGACAAGCGGATGCCGGCCCGCCCGCGGCGAACTGCTCGGCCGAAGGTTCATGGGCGCGGGCGACAAGAAGCCAATGGCCTGGCCGGCCATGCCGGTGCGCGTGTTCGCCCACGCCCGTGCCAGCGGCCCCGCCGAGGTGCGCTACGACTTCGCCGAGACGCTGTACTGGCACCCCGTCCTCGTGCTGCCCGGCGGCAAGGCGGACGTGTCCTTCGACCTGTGCGATTCGCTGGGCGCCTTCGAGGTGACGGCCTTCGCCCACACGCTGGACGGCCGGCTCGGCTCGGCCACGCAGACGCTCACCGTCGCGTCTGCCGTTCACCGTCGCAGCCGCGCACGCCGCTGGAGGTGACGGCCGGCGACAAGATCGACATCGCCCTGGCCGTCGCCAACAACACCGGCGAGGGCCGCACCGCCCACGTCTCCGTCACGGAGCACGCCAACCTGTCCCTCCTCAGCGGCACGCCCGCTACGGACGTGTCGGTGCCCGCCGAGTCGTCGGTCCGCAAGCTGTATCGCTTCCGGCCGACGGTCCAGGAGGGCACGGCCACGCTGACCTTCACCGGCAAGGCCGATGGGTTCCCCGCCGACAGCGTGCGCACGACCTTCCGCATCGTGCCCGAGGGCTTCCCCATCGTCGCCGCGCACAGCGACGTGCTGGAGAAGTCGGCCTTGACGGACGTGGTGCTGCCCCAACCTGGATCAAGGGCACTCTCGAAATGCCAGGTCCAGGTCTATCCCTCCACGCTGGCCGATCTGCAAAAGGGCCTGGAAGGGCTGCTGCGCGAGCCGGGCGGCTGCTTCGAGCAGACCTCGACGAGCAACTATCCGAACCTGCTCATCCTGCGACTATCTCAAGGAGAGCGATCAGGCCAAGCCGGAAGTCGAACGCCGCGCCCGCGAGCTGCTCGACCGCGGCTATCAGAAGCTGACCTCGTTTGAGTGTACCAACACGGCCAAGCACACGAAGGAAGGCTACGAGTGGTTCGGCGGCACCGCTCCGGCCCACGAGGCGCTGACGGCCTACGGCCTGATGGAGTTCCGCGACATGGCCCGCGTCCACGAGGTCGATCCGGCCATGCTGAAGCGGACGCAGCAGTATCTGCTCGATCAGCGCGACGGCAAGGGCGGCTTCAAGCGCAATGCCCGCGCCCTCGACACGTTCGGCCGCGCTCCCGAGCACATCACCAACGCCTACATCGTCTGGGCGCTGACCGAGGGCGGCAAGGACGACGACATCACCAAGGAACTGAACGCCCTGCAGCGAACAGGCGAAGACGTCGAAAGATCCTTATTTCCTCGCTCTTGTCGCCAATAGCCTCATCAACCGGGCGAAGACGGCCGACGCCGCGGTCCTGCTCCACAAGGCGGCCGAGCTGCAAAAGGCCGACGGCCATCTCGACGCCGAGCAGACGAGCATCACCGGCTCGGGCGGCCGCGACTTGCAGATCGAGACGACGGCCCTGGCGGTGCTCGGCTGGCTGAAGGCCAACCCCGGCGAGTTCAACGCCGCATCCAGAAGGCGATCCACTGGATCGGCCAGCAGCGCGGCGGCTACGGCGGCTTCGGCTCGACGCAATCGACCATCCTGGCGCTGAAGGCGCTGATCCTGTACACCAAGGCCAACAAGAAGACGCCGGAAGCGGGCGAGCTGCGGCTGTTCGTCGGCGAGAAGCAAGTCGCCGCGCTGCCGTTCGCCGCCGGCGCGACGGAGACGCTGACCCTGAAGGTGCCCGACGCCGAGACGACGTTGAAGCCGGGCAAGAACCCGGTGCGCGTCGAGATCACCGGCAAGAACGTCTTCCCGTACACGCTGACCTGGTCGTATCAGACGCGGCAGCCGGCCAGCGCCGACAACTGCCCGGTGAAGCTGGCGACGAAGCTCGACCGCACCGAGGCCCGCGAGGGCGAGACGGTGCAGCTGAACGTCCGCGTCGAGAACGCGCAGCGGCAAGGGCCAGGGCATGACGGTGGCCATCCTCGGCCTGCCCGGCGGCCTGACCATCCCGGAGGACATGAAGCAACTGAAGGACTACACGCGGCAGCCGACGGACGGCGAAGCGGCCGCTGGTGAGTTACTTCGAGATCCGCGGCCGCGAGCTGGTGCTGTACTGGCGCGACCTGGCTCCGGACCAGAAGATCGAGGTGCCGATCGACCTGATTTGCCGCGTGCCGGGCGAGTACAGCGGCCCCGCCAGCCGGGCGTATCTGTACTACAACGCCGACCGCAAGCACTGGGTCGAGCCGCTGAAAATCGGCATCGCGGCCAAAGCGGAGTGAGCGCAACAGCGCTGGCAACCAAGAAAGGACAGCCGAATCGGGATACCTATGCTATCCTGGCACAGAGGAGGGAGTCATGATCGAACTCACCTACCTTTCCGATGACGCCGAATGGACGGAAGACGAGCTGCGACTCCAGTTGGCCCGATCCGCCAAGGAGAATGGCTGGGACGAAGCGGGTATGGAGGACTACGACCGTTACGATGAGGAACGGCGCAAGCGATGTCCGTAAACTGCGACGACGTCATCCTGACCTATGTGTCGAACGTCGGTAGTCCCAACGGCAGGGGCTAGGGCGCCCTCGCCCACTCCAAGACGACCGGCAGCCTGAGTTGTGCTTCTCGAACCCTCTCGATGCGCTTGGGAATATTTCGTATGGCCTCTTGTTCCCACCGTATATTCTCCGCGACAACCCTCTTACGCCCTTCGAGAGATTCTCGCATGACCGGATCGTCGGGTATCGGCTCCTGGTTCAGGCGTGCCAGGCGGGCTTCCAGATAACGAACCGATTTCATCGCTCGTTCTTGCATCTTCTTGAGCTGCACCTCCAGAGCCTTGCCTCTCCCCCTGGCGAAAAACGCCTTGTCCCAGGCCCGGACCACAGCGTTGATGAAGGCAGCCTGCTCCTCAGCACTGCCATCGACCAACGAAACCCGGACGATGCCCTGTTTTCCCGCCAGTACGGGCCGCAAGACTTCCGGCTCATCCAATAGCTCGACCCGCAGGGTGTTCTTCAGCCATCGCTTGCCGCGCCAGAAGCCCAGGAAATTAGCGACAGCGGGATCTTCTAGGGCAGGCTGAAGGACGTTTTCCTCGTCGCGAAATTCACTCGCGCGGAATTGGAACACTTCGGCGCGGTCCTTCCCTTCTCTATACGGCGAGAAGCGAATGGGATCGCCGAGCCACACCAAGGCGTACACGGTCGGTTCCTTTGTCTTGCCAGTTCGCGCCAAGTCGAAGCAGCCGCAAGATCCGGACAGGGAAGCAGCGAATACCAGAAAGATCGGTAGCTGGAAGCGGACCATGACAGACCTCCGCGATGGAAATGCCCGGAACGCAAACCCGGCCGCTACACGCGCCAGATAATGAGTCAAGCTAGACGCCATAGCGCCGAAACAGCACCTGGACCACCCCATTCTTCAAGGCGTTGTCGTCCACCAACAATGTATAGCCTCCCCATAGCTTATTGGGGGGTAGGGGAGAATAAGGACTGGCTTGGGGGATCGGCCTGGCGCCGGCCTCGGTCACGTCCTTAGTGGGTAAAAGCGGAATTACCACCTCCCAGCTCGAGCCTCCCCGGCCCCAACCGTTGGCGGCGTTGTTGATAGTGGCAAGTTGGATGACGTTACCAGTCCCCCAGTTCACGGTGGTATTGCCGTTGAGGAGAACGATTTGGTCGCAAAAGTTGTTTTTCGCACCATTGACATGGACATCGAGTTCGCCGTTGAAGTTGATGGTGGCGGCATTTATGGAGATAACGCCGTGCGGTCTAGTATCTCCACTATAAAGGAAGGCTACCTTGCTACCGGACCCGATCGTTACCGTGCCACTCCCATCACCGGCTTGGAGAGTTGCAGCGCCGGCACTATTGCTGCCGTGGGCATCAAGGAGAGTGGAATTCCCCTCCTGATCGTAGCCGGAGGCGGCGACCAGGGTGATGCCTTGTAGCGAAGTATAACCATTATTTTCGCCGCTGGAATACCACGACACGTTGGGATTGGGTAACGTCGGGTCCGTGCCTGTCACTGTCAGAATGCCCCCGTCGCCTTTGGCGGTGAAGTCGCCGGCATTCCAGACCGGAACCTCAATACGGTCCGCTGCCCCACCAGAGCCGCAAAAGTAGACAGAGCCGCTGAAGTTGCCCACGGCGCTATAGCCGATCGATAAGCTCTCCCCGCCCTTCCCGTCGCCGGTGATAAAGGTGGTGGCGAAGCCTTTATCATTCAGGTCCAACTCACCTCCCGAGGACACCAGGATGTAGCCGCCATTCACCAGGTTGATTGGGTTGCTGTTGGCGACGGAATTGTAGACCATGGCGCCGCCGTCCAGCTTGAGTTCATCGCTGATACTCATGTTGTAATTTCCGCCAACCGTCACGGCGCCGCCGGACAGGTGGACGATACCATCTCCCGTGAAAGCCCAGTTGTACCAAGTCTGGGAGCCTCCGGCCAGCACCAAGGAAGAACTGGTGTCGGGCACGCTGATGTTGATGAGCGTTCTGCCGTTGCCGTCTTCCTGAATGTCGTTGTTGACCGTAAGGGTCGCATCCACGAGCGTCTGCGCGGCGTTGTAGCCGGCGGAGAGGTTCATGGCGGTCAGGCTGGCATCCTCCGTCCAGTTGATCGGGCTATTACTGGTCGTCGAGTAATTGCCCACCAGCAACACCGTGACATTATTGGTCGTGTTCGGGGCTATCACCCCCTGCTTTGTCTGCGATACGTCATACCAGTTTCCTGCCAGAGAGCCATCCTGGCTTAGTACACCATTGATAACTTGCGGGTTCCAGATCAAAGTATCCCCATCGGTCGGCGTAGGCGTCGGAGTCGGTGTGGGCGTAGGCGTTGGAGTCGGCGTGGGCGTAGGCGTTGGAGTTGGCGTCGGAGTTGGTGTCGGCGTAGGCGTTGGAGTGGGTGTGGGCGTCGGTGTTGGAGTGGGCGTCGGAGTTGGTGTGGGCGTCGGGGTTGGTGTAGGTGTGGGCGTCGGAGTAGGCGTGGGTGTCGGCGTCGGAGTTGGCGTCGGTGTGGGTGTAGGTGTCGGAGTTGGTGTAGGTGTGGGCGTCGGAGTAGGCGTGGGCGTAGGCGTTGGAGTTGGCGTGGGCGTAGGGGTTGGAGTGGGTGTGGGCGTCGGTGTCGGAGTACCGCCGCTGCTGCTCGTCGTGCCACCGCCGCCGCCACCGCCACTGCTACTCGTCGTGCCGCCACCACCACTGCCGCTGCTGCTCGTGATACCGCCGCCACCCCCGCTACTGCTCGTGATGCCGCCACCTCCACCGCTGCTACTCGTGATGCCACCGCCTCCACCGCTGCTACTCGCGATGCCGCCACCACCGCCGCTACTACTCGCGAGACCGCCACCGCCGCCGAGGGCCATCCCCGCAGCCATTACCGAAGCCGATGGCCGAATCTCCGAAAGGACCGATGGCGAAGCCGAACGAAAGATTCGGCCCGCGTTGCTGCCGAACTCGGCCTGCCAGACCGACACGGCCAGCGGCACTCCGGCCGGAGACAAGAGATGTGCGTCGTCGGGACCGCGGACGGAGCCAACGGCCGAAGGATGCTCCCCCTCTCGCCATTGGATCTGCACCGCCGTCTTCGAGGAGGAGGGCAACGCCGGCAGCGCCGACTGGGCCGCGTGCGTTTCCTCATGGAGGGCCTCATTCGCCGGCGAAGGCATCGACGGCTGCGCGTGCTGGGCCGCGAGGGCGGCCGGCGGCGCATCCACCAGCGTCGCCGAGGGCATCGCGCGCTCCTCCAATCCTTCCAGAACCAGCCGCTGCGGCGGCTGGGGACGGCGACGTTTCGGGAGCTTCGGCGCGCTTGGGGCTTCACCGCCCAGCCACCATCGGCATACTTGTACCATTCTCCGCAGCCATCCAGACCACGAGATGCGCCCGAAGAATAAAATGGTTTGGTGGGGGCAAATGTAGCCATTTGCGTCTTTGCGGATGGTGCGAGTACGTGTCTTCAGCCAGGCGAACATGGGCCGGCTCCTTGGGGTGACTCCGGAAGCCGGGCAACGTCCCGACGACAGAACCTGCAATCGATCGCGTTAACGGATACGAGAAGGAGAACCCCTCTCCGGAATGCGTCCGTTTGTAGCAGGCCGAGCACCGAAAGGCAAGCGAATAGTTGGCGGGAAGAAAAATATTCTGACGTGTGAACGGGAACCCGAACATCCCCGAGAGGACCGGCGCAACGAAGACTCACAGGCAGTCGAACCTGCCTTGTGGACAGGGAGCACGAATTGGCTTGCCTTTGCGAGGGGAAGTGCAATTCATAACAAGGAAGTATGAGCATTACGACAATCGTTTTCGACTTCGGCAACGTCCTCGCTTTCTTCAGCCACCGCAAGGCCGCCGAGCAGCTGGCCGTCTACAGCCCGCTGTCGGCCGACGACATCCTGAATCATTACCTCGATCCTCGGCTGGAGGAGGACTTCGAGTCCGGCCGGGTGAGTCTCGCCGCCTTCCGCGACATCGTGCGCCAGCGCTGCCGGGTGACGTGCGGCGACGAGCAGTTCGACCGGGCGATCGCCGACATGTTCACGGCCAACGACGAGGTGTGTCGCCTCGTGCCGGCCCTGAAGCCGCGCTATCGCCTGGTGCTGTTGAGCAACACCAACGAGCTGCACGCCATCCACTTCCGCCGCCAGTTCGCCGACACACTGGCCCACTTCGAAGCCCTGGTCCTGTCGCACGAGGTCGGCCTGCGCAAGCCGTGTCCGGACATTTATGCCCACTGCTGCAAGCTCGGCCGCGGCTCGCCGTCGCAGTATCTGTTCATCGACGACCTGCCGGCGAACATCGAGGCGGCGCGGGCCTGCGGCTGGCATGGTATTGTTTATCAGCGTGGGCTTGACCTGCGCCATGAACTGCACCAGCTGGGGGTCGAGCTTCCCCCTCACCCCCAGCCCCTCTCCCCCGAGTACAGGGGAGAGGGGAGCGATGGCCTGAACAGACGAGGTTGACATGAATCCCATCGAGCAGATCGATCCCGAAGTATGGCAGGCCATCGCCGGCGAGCGTCGCCGCCAGCAGAACGGCCTGGAGATGATCGCGTCGGAGAACTACACCAGTCCCGCCGTGCTGGCGGCCCAGGGTTCGGTGCTGACCAACAAGTACGCCGAGGGCTATCCCGGCCGACGCTACTACGGCGGCTGCGAGTTCGTCGATGTCGTCGAACGATTGGCCATCGACCGCGTACTGAAGTTGTTCGGCGCCGAGCACGCCAACGTGCAGCCGCACTCCGGCGCCCAGGCCAACATGGCGGTTTACTTCGCCTGCCTGGAGCCGGGCGATACGATGCTGGCGATGAACCTGGCGCACGGCGGCCATCTGACGCACGGCATGCACCTGAACTTCTCGGGCAAGCTCTATCGCGTCGTTCCCTACGGCGTCCGCGCCGACGATCAGCGCATCGACTTCGACCAGGTGGCCCGGCTGGCCCGCGAGCATAAGCCGAAGCTGATCGTCGCCGGCGCCAGCGCCTACCCGCGCACCATCGACTTCAGCCGCTTCGCCGAGATTGGCCGAGAGACGGGAGCGATGTTGATGGTGGACATGGCCCACATCGCCGGCCTGGTGGCGGGCGATCAGCACCCCAGTCCGGTGCCGTGGGCGGAGTTCGTCACCTCGACGACGCACAAGACGTTGCGCGGACCGCGTGCCGGCTTCGTGCTGTGCAAGAAGGACTGGGCGGCGAAGGTCAACCAGGCGGTCTTTCCCGGCATGCAGGGCGGCCCGCTCATGCACGTCATCGCCGCCAAGGCCATCGGCTTCGGCGAGGCGCTGCAACCCTCCTTCCGCGCCTACGCCGCCCAGACCGTCGCCAACGCTCGCACCCTGGCGCACGAATTGACGCAGCAGCAGTTTCGGCTCGTCTCCGGCGGCACGGACAACCATCTCCTGCTGGTGGACGTGACCTCGCGCGGCCTGACGGGCAAGGTGGCCGAGAAGGCGCTGGACGCGGCCGGCATCACCATCAACCGTAATGGCATTCCCTTCGACACGCGGCCGCCCCTGGATCCCTCCGGCATCCGCATCGGCACACCGGCCCTGACGACGCGCGGCATGCGCGAGCCGGAGATGCGGCAGATCGGCGCGTGGATCGGCGAGGTGCTCGCCCACGCCGACGATACGGCCGTCCAGACGCGGGTGCGCGGGCAGGTGCAGGAATTGGGTCAGCAGTTTCCGGCGCCCGCGAACGAAGTTTAATACGTCTCCGTTCGTTGCCGATGGCACCCTCCGGCTTCAAGCCTTCCGGTTGAATTCCGTCGGTTCGACTCCCCACCACTGGAGGACGTAGAAGAACACCGGCGTCAAGAAGATGCCGAACAGCGTCACGCCCAACATGCCGGCGAACACGGCGACGCCCAGCGAACGGCGCATCTCGGCGCCGGCGCCCTCGGCGACCACCAACGGCACGACGCCGAGGATGAACGCGAACGACGTCATGATGATCGGCCGCAGACGTAGCTTGCACGCTTCCACGGTCGCCGACCACGCTGGCACGCCGGATTCGTGCTGCTGCTTGGCGAATTCGACAATCAAGATGGCGTTTTTACTGGCCAGGCCCACCAGCACCACGAAGCCGATCTGCGTGAAGATGGTCACCTCCAGGTGGGCGATCTGTACGCCGAGCAGGGAGCAGAACAGGCACATGGGCACGACCAGGATGACGGCCAAGGGCAGCTTCCAGCTCTCGTACTGGGCGGCCAGCACCAGAAAGACGAACACCACCGCCAGGGCGAAGAAATACATCGCGGTGTCGCCGGCCTGCAGTTGCAGGTAAGCCAGCTCCGTCCACTCGGCGACCATCGAGCGCGGCAATTCCTCGTCGGCGATCCGCTGCATCTGGGCGACCGCCTGCCCCGAGCTGACGCCGGGGGCGGCGTCGCCGGTGATGGCGATAGACGAGTACATGTTGTAGCGCAAGACCATCACCGGCCCGCTGGTGTCGCGCACGTCCAGCAGGGTGCCCAGGCGGATCATCTGTCCCTGGTTGTTGCGCACCTGAAGCCGGCGGACATCGGCAACGTCGCTGCGGAAGCCCGGCGCGGCCTGGATGTTGACCTGCCAGGTCCGGCCGAACTCGTTGAAGTTGTTGACGTAGTACGAGCCGAAGTAGACCTGCAAGGTATTGAAGACGTCGCTGACCTGCACGCCCAGGGCCATGCACTTGGTGCGGTCAATGTCCAGGTACAACGAGGGCGTGTCCGTGCCGGAGCTGTTGAACAGTCCCTGGACCTCCGGCGTGTCGGCGCCGTGCGAAACGATCGCCGTGCCGATCCGGCGCAGCTGCTCCGAACCGAGGTTGCCGCGATCCTCGACGATCAGCTTGAAGCCGCCGGTGTTGCCCAGACCGTCGATCGGCGGCGCGCCGAACACGGACACGTTGGCGCCGCGCACCGCTCGGCAGCGCTCTTTCAGCGAAGCGGCGATGGCGTCAGCGCTCTGTTCGCGGCCGTGCCGCTGATCGAACGGCTTGAGCATAATGTACAGCGAGCCGAGGTTGGGCGCGTTGGCGTTGAGGATGAGAGATTGACCGGAGACGCCGACGGTATGCTCGACGCCGGGCGTCTCGCGGACCAGGGTGTCAATGCGAGCCATCATTCGTTGCGTGCGACCCACGGCGGCGGAGTCCGGCAACTGCACGTTGAGGATCAAATAGCCCTTGTCCTGCTGCGGGATGAAGCCGCTGGGCGCGCGGGCGAATTGCCACCAGGTCATCGCCAGCAAACCGCCGTAAACCACCAGCACGATCAGGCTCAGACGCAGCACTCGGCCGACCGTCCAGCCATACAGGGTGGTCACGCGGTCGAAGAGACGGTTGAAGCCGCGAAACAGCCAGCCCAGCACGGCATTGATCGGCCGGATGAACAACCAGCCGAAGAGCAAACCGGCCAGGGCGCCCGGCGTGAAGTAGATCGTCGAGATGGTCCACGTCAGCCAGGGGGGCGCCTCCTCGACGTTGGCGACACCGAGCTGGGCATACAGGTCGAAACGGTCGTGGAGCAGGTCCGGCCCCAGCCAGGCGGTGGCGATCCCGCCGGCCACGCCGAAGATCCACCACGGCAAGGCTTCCCGATGATGCGTGTGTTCCTTCCCGCTCGGATCGGACTTGAAGATGAGCACCGCCCGCGACGGCGTCATGGTGATGGCATTGATGGCCGAGATTACCGTCGAAACCGCGATGGTCACGGCGAACTGGCGGAAGAATTGGCCGCTGACGCCGCCGAGGAAGCAGCACGGCAGGAACACCGAGGTCAAGACCAGCGTGATGGCCAGGACCGGGCCGGTGATCTCCTCCATGGCCTTGATGGTGGCCTCGCGCGGCTCGAGTCCGGTGGCGATCAAGCGCTCGATGTTTTCCAGGACCACAATGGCGTCATCGACGACGATGCCGATGGCCAGCACCAGGCCGAACAACGTCAGGTTGTTGAGCGTGAAACCCATCGCCGCCATGATGGCGAAGGTGCCGATCAGCGACACGGGCACGTCGATCATCGGCAGGATCATGGCCCGCCAATCCTGCAAAAACAACAGCACGACGATGGCGACGAGGATCACCGCGTCGCGCAGGGTGGCGAAGACCTCATGCACCGATTGGCGGATGAACGGCGTGGTGTCGTAAACGATCTGGTAATCCAGCCCCACGGGAAAGCGCGTTTTCAGCTCCTTCATCTTCGCTTTGACGCCGGCGGCGGTCTCCAGGGCGTTGGAGCCGGGCAGCTGGTAAATGGACAGGGCCACCGACGGTTGGCCGTCCAGGGTGCAGGACTGATCGTATTGCTGCGAGCCGCGTTCGACGCGGGCCACGTCGCGCAGACGGACGATGCCGGTGGACGCCAGCGTCGAGCTTTCCGGGACGGAGGAGCTGCTCTGCGTCCCCAGCGGGTCCGAACTTTCCGAGCTGCTGGTGTCGGAGGAGGACGACGAACTGCTGCCGGTGGACGACTGGGCCAGTGGTTTGCCCGGCGTGGCCCTGAGAATGATGTCGGCGAACTCTTCCGGTTTGGAGAGCCGGCCACGAGTGTTGATGGTCAGCTGAAACTGCTGGCCGCGCGGCACCGGCTCCTGACCGATTTGCCCGGCGGCGACCTGGATGTTCTGCTGGGCGATGGCCGTCACCACGTCCATGGCGCTGAGGTTCATTGCTGCCAGTTTTTCGGGGTTGAGCCAGGGCGCAGACTGTAATCGCGTTGGCCGAGGTAGCTGATGCTGGCCACGCCGGGCAGACGGCCCAGTTCGTCCTTGACGTTGATGGTGGCGTAGTTGCTCAGGCCGATGTCGTTGTAGCTTCCGTCCGGCGAGATGAGGTTGACGATCATCAGCGTGTTGGGCGACATCTTCTTGACGTTGATGCCTTCACTCTGCACCAGGGCGGGAATGACCGGCAGCGCCAGCGACACGCGGTTCTGCACCAACACCTGCGCCATGTCCGAATCGGTGCCGAGCTTGAAGGTCACGGTCAGCGCATATTTGCCGTCGTTGGTACACTGCGACGACATGTACACCATGCCCTCGACGCCGCTGACCTGCTCCTCGACCGGCGCCGCCACGGTGTCGCGCACGGTCTGGGCGCTGGCCCCCGGATAAAAGGCGGTCACCTGCACCGTCGGCGGCGTCACCTCGGGGTACTGCGCCACCGGCAGCGTGAACACGGCCACGCCCCCCGCCAACACGAACACGACCGAGATGACCGTGGCGAAAATCGGCCGATCGATGAAGAAACGTGAAATCACGTTCGAGCCTCAAGTTTTCCGCCGCAGCTGCCTGCCCAGGAGTAGAGTCAGCACCCACGGAATACCCAGGGTCAGAATGCCGACGCCGAACAACAGCACCGTGCCGATCCGGCGCATGCGCGGCGAGGCGAACAACGGCGCTTCGCTCGACCGCTGGATCACGTAGAAGAACACCGGCGTCAGGAAGATACCGAACAACGTCACGCCCAACATGCCGCTGAAGACGGCGACGCCCAGCGAGCGGCGCATCTCGGCGCCGGCGCCGACGGCGACGGCCAGCGGGACCACACCGAGGATGAAGGCGAACGACGTCATCAGGATCGGCCGCAAACGCAGCCGCGACGCCCGCAGCGTCGCCTCGAAGCACGACAAACCTTCCTCGTGCAGCTGTTGGGCGTACTCCACGACGAGGATGGCGTTCTTGCACGCCAGACCGACCAGCACCACCAGACCGATCTGTACGAAGATATTGACGTCGCGGTGCGTGAACAGCACGCCGGATACCGAGCACAGCAGGCACAGAGGCACCACCAGGATGACGGCCAACGGCAACGCCCAGCTCTCGTACAGCGCCGACAGGGCCAGAAACACGCACACCACCGACAGCAGGAAAACGTACATGGCGCTGTTGCCGGCGAGCTTCTGGAGAAACATCAGTTCGGTCCAGTCCGGTTTCATGGAGATCGGCAGCGTCTCCAGGGCCAGGCGATCGATTTCCTGGATGGCTTCGCCGTCGCTGAAGCCGGTGCGCACGACGCCGCGGATGTTCGCGGCGCCGTAGAGATTGTAGCGCGTGACGGCGATGGGGCCGCCGGTCTCGCGCACGTGGACCAACGTACCCAGCGGCACCATCTCGCCCGCTTTGTTGCGGACCTTGAAACGGTTGAGGCTGTCGGGCTGACGACGGTAAGGGCCGTCTGCCTGGATGGTGACCTGCCAGTGACGGCCGAAATTGCTGTAGCTGGTGACGTACAACGAACCCATGTACATGTCGAGCGTCTGGTTGACGTCGTTGAGCGATACGCCCAGGGAAGCGGCCTTGGCCCGGTCGATGTCGAGGAAGAGCTGAGGCATGTTGGAGCGGATCTGCGTGCTGACGCCGGTCAGGCCGGGGTGCTGTTGCAGTTTGCGGACCAGGGCGTCGGTCTGGTGGTGCAGGGCGGCGACGCCGAGGTCGCCGCGATCCTCGATCATGAGCTTGAAGCCGCCGGCGGACCCCAGGCCCGGTATGGGCGAGCCTCCGTACACCGTCACCTGAGCGTCCGGGACTTTCCGCTTCCACTCCCGCCGAAGCCGAGCCATGATGGCCGTGTCGCGCAGCTCGGGACTTCGTCGCTCGTCGAACGGTTTGAGGATGACGAACATCGAGCCGAAGTTGGAGCTATTGGCTTGCAGCAGGAACGACATGCCGGCGAAAGCGACCGTGTTTTGAATGCCCGGCGTCTCGTGGGCAACCTTGGCGACCTCCGCCAGCACCTCCTTGGTGCGTTGCAGGGCGGTGGAATCGGGCAGCTGGACGTTGACGATGAGGCGGCCCTGGTCCTGTTGCGGGAAGAAGCCGGCGGGCGCTCGTCGAAATTCCCAGTAGGTCAGGGCGACCAGTCCGCCGTAGACTGCCAGCACGACGAGGCTGAGGCGCAACATACGGCCGACCGTCCAGCCGTACACCGCCGTCAGGCCGTCGAAGAGGCGATTGAAGCCGCGGAACAGCCAGCCCAGCACGGCATTGATCGGCCGGATCGTCACCCAGCCGAACACGCCGCCGACCAGGGCGCCAGGTGTGAAGTAAAGGGCCGTCACCGTCCACGTCAGCCAGCGCGGCACTTCGGCGAGCGGGGTTGCGTCCGCGCCGCGAGCGCCGAGCAGGGCATACGGATCGAATCGGCCGTGCAGCAGGTCCGGCCCTAGCCAGGCGGTGGCGATACCGAAAGCCACGGCGAAGATCCACCACGGCAGCGCTTCGCGGCGATGTCCGTGGCCGCCCGCCTCCGCCTTGAAGATCAGCACCGCCCGCGACGGCGTCATGGTGATGGCGTTGATGGCCGAGATCACCGTCGAGACCGAGATGGTCAGGGCGAACTGACGGAAGAACTGGCCGGTGATGCCGCTGATGAAGGCGCACGGCACGAACACGGCGCACAGCACTAGGCCGACCGCGACGATGGGGCCGGTCACCTCTTCCATGGCCTTGATCGTGGCGGTGCGCGGCTCGTAGCCGCGGGCGATCATGCGCTCGATGTTTTCCAGCACGACGATGGCGTCGTCCACGACGATGCCGATGGCCAACACCAGGCCGAACAACGAGATGTTGTTGAGGCTGAAATTCATCAGGGCCATGATGGCGAAGGTGCCGATGATGGACACGGGCACGTCGATCATCGGCAGGACCATGGCCCGCCAATCCTGCAGGAAAACCAGCACCACCAGGCCGACCAGGGCGACGGCCTCCAGAAGGGTGTGGAACACCTCCCGGATCGATTCCCGAATGTAGGGCGTGGTGTCGTAGCCGATGGCGTAGTCCACGCCGTCGGGAAAGCGCGTCTTCAGCTCGTCCATTTTCTTGCGCACGGACTCGGCGACGTCGAGGGCGTTGGTGCCGGGGAGCTGGTAGAGGCCGAGTCCCACGGTCGGCTTGCCGTTGAAGAGGCAAGACATGTTGTAATTTTGAGCGCCCAACTCGATGCGAGCGACGTCGCGGAGGCGGACGATGGCGGCGGAGGGTCGGCCGGGCCCACGGCCCATCGTCTCGCCGCTGACGGCGCCGTTGGCCGACGCCGTGTTGCTGTTGATGGACAGGCCGGACATGGCGGCGCTCGACGCCACGCTGCCGGTCATGCTGCTGCCGGACATGGCGCCGCCGACGGTCGTGCCGCCGCCGCCGCTGCCGGCGCCGGTCGTCGCGTCGCTGGTCGTCGCCGCACCGCCGGTCGTGCCGCCGCCGGCCAAGGGTGCCGTGCTCGTCGCGGTGCCGCTGCTGATGGCGACGCTGGTTATCGCATTGGCACTGGTCGGAGGAGGGGTCGTCGTGGCGGTGGCGCCGCTCGTCCGGCGAAGGGTGCTTTGGGCCACCAAGGAGTTCGTGGCCGTCCCCGCGCTTCCACCACGGCGCGGAGACGCCATCTTGGGCGCCGACAACGCGGCCGAGCGCGGCTGGCCGACCTTGACGATGATGTCGCCGAACTGTTCGCGGGTGACGAGCCGGCCGAGGGTGAGGATCGGCAGCTGGAAGAACTGTCCGTCCGGAGCGGGCGATCGGCCGGTCTGCCCGGCGGCGCGTCCAGGCTCTGGCTGCGGATGGCCTGGGCCACGTCGGGTGCGGTCAGGTTGAGCGCCGCCATTTTATCGGCGTCCAGCCAGGCGCGGATGCTGTAATCGCGCTGGCCCAGGTAGCTGATGTCCGAGACGCCCGGCACGCGCAGCAACTCGTCCTTGAGGTGGATGGTGGCGTAATTGCTCAGGTAGATGTCGTCGTAGCGATTGTCGGGCGAGAACAGGTTGACGATCATGAGCAGGTCGGGCGTGCGCTTGCGGATGGTGATGCCCTGGTTCTGCACCTCGATCGGCAGCTGCGGCATGGCCAGGGTGACGCGGTTTTGCACCATGACCAGGGCCGTTTTCAAGTCGGTGCCGATGTCGAAGGTGACGGTCAGCGTATAGGTGCCGTCGTTGCCACACTGCGACGACATGTACAACATGCCGGGTACGCCGTTGACCTGCTGCTCGATCGGCGCCGCCAAGGTGTCCGCCACCACTTGCGCGTTGGCCCCCGGATAACTAATGGATACCGACACGCCCGGCGGCGTGATGCGCGGATACTGCGCCACCGGCAGCGACAACAACGCCAGTCCGCCGATCAAGGTGATGACCAGCGACAGGACCGTGGCGAAAATCGGTCGGTCGATGAAAAAGTTGGAGATCATGGTGACAAGGTGACAAGGTGACAAGGTGACAAGGTGACAAGGTGACGAATCAATCTCTTGGTTCTGCCGAGATGTAGCCTGTTCCGTGTACCCATATCAATCCTCTCAGTCACCTTGTCACCTTGTCACCTTGTCACCTTGTCACCTTGTCACCTTGTCACCTGCCGGCGGCGGCGCCGTGTTTGGGACCGACGTCTGGGTGAGCAACGTCGGCATGGCGATCCGATCCGGCCGTACCTCCATACGCGCGGATTTGCGGAAGGCCGCCGACGACGACCCAGTCGTCCGCCTTCAACCCTTCCTTGATGACGCGCAGGCCGTCCGCCTGCAAAGCCCCCGTGCTGACGCGGCGATACTGCACCTTGTTTTCGGCGTCGAGGACGTAGACGTACTTCAACCCCTGGTCGGAGCCGATGGCCCGGTCGATGACCAGCAGGGCGGAGTAGGGTTGGCCCATGGGCAGACGAATCCGCACGAACATCCCCGGCGAGAACAACTGTTCGCCGCCCGACGGCTTGGGGTTGGCGAAGACGCCGCGCATCGGAAATGCTGCCGGTGGTGGGATTGACCTGGTTGTTGACGAAATTAATCGTGCCCTGATGCGGATAGCCTTCCTCTCCTTGCAGTCCCATAATCACCGGCATGGAGCCGTCGCGCAACCGCTTCAGCCTGCCCTCGTTGACGGCCTTGCGGATGCGGATCAGCGTCGGCTCGTCCAGGTCGAAGTAGACGTAGATGGGGTCCAGCGTCACGATACTGGTCAGCAGCGTCTGGTCCTGGTTGATCAGGTTGCCGGGGCTCAGGTAGGAGCGGCTGATTTGGCCGTCGATCGGGCGCGGTGATCTTGGTGAAGCCGAGGTTGAGCTTGTAGACTTCGGTGCTGGCCTCGGCGGCCTTGACGCGGGCGACGGCCTCGTCCACCGCCGCTCGGTCCTCGGCGAGCTGCTGCGTGCTGACGGCGCCCGGCGTCGCCTGGGCGATGGCCTTGTCGCGGTCGATAGGTCGTCCGTGCCAGCTTGAGAGACGCTTCGTAGAGCTTGACCTGGCTCAGGGCTTGATCGAGCTGGGCCTGGTACGGCCGCGGATCGATCTCGAACAGCAGGTCTCCCGCTTTGACGTCCGAGCCGTCCTTGAACGGCCTGCGAATCAGGTAGCCGGTGACGCGGGCGCGGACATCCACGGATTGTACCGAGTCGGTTCGGCCGGTGAAGTCCACGTAATCGGTGACTTCGCGCTGTACCGGATGGCTGACCGGCACCGCCTGCATCTCGGCCGGAGCGGCGCGGCGCGCCGACTCCCACTGGCATCCGCCCACGGCGGCCAGCAACAGGCAACCCATTGCTCCCCAACAACCTCCGCGCTGCATAACACTCTCCCAGGCCAGGCCCAATTACAGATCCATGAGAGTTATTGGCCGGTAAGGCCGAAAACCTTACACGCCGCGATGTTTTTCCCCAGCGAGCCGCCGCAGCAGCCGGCGAGGAAGCACTCGTGTTCGTCACGGCGGGGGCCGTTGGACCCTACTGACTTGTTTTCCCCATCAGACAGTTTATTCTGAGTAAGGAACAACGGCCCGGAATCCTGAGTTCTGAGTTCTGAGTTCTGAGTTCTGAGTGGTCCTGGTGGATCATCCTGCTCCCCTCAGAGAATCAGCCTTCTTCCGCCGAATTTGCCTTCCACTCAGAACTCAGAACTCAGAACTCAGAACTCACCAAGGCCAGGTCGCGAGAATGAGTGGCGCTCTGCTTACTCGTGCGAGTTTACTAGCTCGACTGGGCGATCCCTCCGATGGCGCGGCCTGGCAGCAGTTCGTGGAGTTGTACGGCAGTCTGGTCTACGGCTTCGCCCGTCAGCGCGGCTTGCAGGATGCCGACGCGGCGGATTTAACGCAGGAAGTCTTTCTGGCGATCGCGCAGACGGCCGGCCGTTGGCACTACGATCGCCGGCAAGGCTCCTTCCGCGGTTGGCTCTACGGTCTCACGCACAACAAGATCGCCAAATTCTTTCAGCGACGGCGCGGCCAGGCAATCGGCACGGGGCGACAGCAACGCCCAGCAGCGGCTGGCCGAGGAGCCTGGCCCGGAGCCGGACCTGGAAGCGGCCTGGGAACAGGAGTATCGGCAACAGCTCTTCCGTCTGGCCGCCGCTCAGGTCCAGAAGCACTTCGCTCCGACGACCTGGCTGGCCTTCTGGCGGACCGCCGTCGAGGGCCAGAGCGGCGCTGCCGTCGCCGAGGAGCTGGGGCTTTCCGTCGGCGCCGTTTACGTGGCCCGCAGTCGCGTCCTGGCACGGCTGAGCGAGCAGGTTCGGCAAATGCAATCCTCGCTTTCCAGTTCGGAGTTCTGATACGTGTTGCGGGTGATGATGTCTCGTTTAGCCGCGATGCGCAGCGGAGCCGGCAGACCCGCGCTCCGCTGTGCGTCGCGGCTAAACGGAGAAGAAATAGCGAGAACAATCGACCATGTGTACTCCGAACTCAGAACTCAGAACTCAGAACTTCGGTTGTCCTTCCGCGAGTCGCTTGCAGCGGCTGCTCGCGGAGACGCCCCCGGCGGAAGACCAGGCTCCACTTGTGATCCATCTGGAAAACTGTCCTTCCTGCCAGCGACGGCTGGACGAGTTGGCCGGGGCCGACCCCGCCCTCCTCGACGCCGCCCGGGCCTTGCAACAGCAGCACGGATACGGAAGAAACCTCCCTGCGGCGTGTTCTGGACAAGGTTAGCGGCGATGCGAAGTTGATGACCCTGTACCGCTCGCACCACGGAGGATCGTGGCAATCGTCGCCTCTTCAGCCGGCGGCATCTCTCGATCTCCTCGGCACGCTGGAGGGCTACGAGATCACCGAGGTGCTCGGCCAGGGCGGCATGGGACAGGTGTTCAAGGCCTACGAGCACGCCCTCAAGCGCTGGGTGGCGATCAAGGTGATGGCTCCGTACCTGGCCGGCGAGGAGGTGGCGCGGCGGCGGTTCGCGCGGGAGGCTCAGGCCGCCGCGGCCGTGCGTCACGAAAACGTCATCACCATCCACGCTGTCCGCGAGGCCAACGGATTGCCTTTCTTCGTCATGGAGTACGTCGCCGGCGGCTCGCTGCAGGATTACCTCGACCGTCAGACGCCGCCCGACTGGAGCACGGTCGCCCGCCTGGGCGCCGAGGTCGCCTCGGGCCTGGCGGCGGCCCACGCCAAGGGACTGATCCACCGCGACATCAAACCCTCGAACATCCTGCTGCGAACCGACGAGTCCGCCGCCGAGCCGGGCCTGGCCAAGATCAGCGATTTCGGCCTGGCCCGCATCGCCGACGAGTCGCGTCTGACGCAGACGGGCCTGATCGCGGGCACGCCGATGTACATGGCCCCCGAGCAAGTCCTGGGCGAGGCGCTCGACCACCGTGCCGATCTGTTTAGCCTCGGCAGCGTCCTGTATACCCTGTGTACCGGCCGCGAGCCGTTCGTCGGCGACGGTGCGATGGCCGTCATCCGCCAGGTATGCGAGGTGACGCCGCCGCCGGTCGCGGAAGTCAACCCGGCCATCCCTCCCTGGTTGGCCGCGGTCATCGAACGGCTGCACGCCAAGCGCCCCGAGGATCGCTTCGCCTCGGCCAGCGAGGTGGCGGACTTGCTGCGTTACAACCTGGAGCAT
The DNA here is from genome assembly GCA_963849325.1 of uncultured Planctomycetota bacterium. GTDB lineage: Bacteria > Planctomycetota > Planctomycetia > Gemmatales > Gemmataceae > JAJPHU01. The sequence goes on from CAWKHF010000004.1 coordinate 390,836, forward strand.
CCCCAACAACCGCGCGCCGTGTCGCGGCCTGTGGGCGAGGAGCGAAGGCGTCGGAAAAGAACTCGGCGCCGGCTCCTGGCCCTGGCCAGCGCACTCCTGTTGCTGAGTGTCCTGATGCTGGGCACTCCCCTCTGGAAGACGTACTGGCTCAGCCCTTCGGCTCCGGACAGCAGCGCCGTCCTCACCGCTGGGGGCGCGGGCGATTCTGCGCGGCCACAGTGGGCCGGTCTGGTCGGTGTCGTTTTCGCCGGATGGCCAGTCGTTGGCCAGCGGCAGCGACGATACCACCTTACGCCTCTGGGATACCGCGAGCGGCCGGGAGAGAAACGTCCTGTCCGGCCACAGCACGGCCGTCCTGGCCGTGGCTTTCGCTCACTCGGGCCGGTTCCTCCTCAGCAGCAGCGGCGACGGCGCCATCCGTCTCTGGGACGTGGCGACGGGCCAGGAGCAACCACCTCCTCTGACGCACCACAACAGCAATGCACGCCGCATCGCCCTTTCTCCCGACGACCAGACGGTGGCAATGGGCAACAACACGCAGGGCGTCGATCTGTGGGATCTCCGGCGCGCCAGCTCCGCCAGTCGCTGCCAGGAGACCACGGCACCATCCTGGCCCTTGCATTCGCGCCGGACGGCCACACCTTGGCGACCGGAGACGCTCGCGGCCGCATCCGCTTGTGGGAGCCGGCGACCGGAAAGGAACGAGTCCGTTTCTCCGGCGATCCGCTGGGCGTCCGCGCCCTGGCCTTCGCTCCGGATAGCCGCACCCTCGCCTCGGCCGGCACCGGCGACCGCGACGTGAAACTGTGGGACGTGACCGACCACCGCCACGTCCGGACGTTTTCCGGATCGGTGAGCGCTCCTCTGTGTCTGACCTTTTCGCCCGACGGCACGATTCTCGCCGCCGGTACGCGCGATGGCGCCGCGCTCCTCTGGGACGTGGCTTCCGCGCAAACCCGTGCGACCCTCTCCGCTCATCAGGGGGCCGTCTGGGCCTTGACCTTCCATCCCAACGGACGCCTCTTTGCCACGGGCGGGGAAGACCGACTCGTCAAGTTGTGGGACACGGTTGAGCGAACCGCCCCGCAGCCCTGACCATTCTCCGCATATTACCCCGGCCCGGAAGTTGCGCATGTAGGACGGCATGCGCCTTCGCGGCGCACAAAGAGGACGGCATCCCCGCGTTGCTCCACCTGACGCCATGCCGGCGAACGCTCCACCAACGGCAACAGGTCGTGGTGATAGCCGCTGGCGTCGAGAAGAAGACAATTCACACCGTAATTCGTCAGAATGTCTTCCCAGTCAGCCCGGCCGCGGGTGACGGCGCTGTACTGCAACCAGATCTCGTCGGGGATGATTTCGATGCGACCGTCCATGAAAACGGTGTAGCGCGGGGCGAGACTCCAGCCGAGGTACTCGCCCCAGGCGAAGCGCGTGAAGATCCGTCCGCCGCCCTCGGCGCTCAGTCGATCGGCGATCAATTGCAGGTCGGTCTCGGTACGATGGGCCCGGCCCGGTCGTGCCAGGACGGGATTGAATGCTTCCAGCCACGGCAGACTCAGGACCATCGCCGCGACGAGGACGCCACAGGCGAGGGCGTTGCCGGGAGAGGGGTGGTCGTCGGTGACATCGAGTTGTTGCAGGCGTGGCCAGAGATCGGTCAAGCGGGCGGCGAGGATGGGAGCACAAATCAACAGCCACCAGGCGACCATGCGAACGGAGCCGCAGGCCAGCGGCAGGAAACCACAGATCAGACAAATCTCCGACCAACTCGGCCGCCGACGCGACCAGGCGAATAGGACCAGCAACAGGAGCAGCGACAGCACCCAGACCTTGCCGGTCAGCAGATGCATTCCCGGCGGAAGCCACTCGTCGATGGGCCGTCCCGACGCCCTGTCCGAAGTCAGTCCGACATAGTGGTAAACGCGCCAGCCGTAGGGATTGACCAGCGTGGCCGCCACGCTCGCGGTCAGACACAACAGCCATGCCATCGGGCGAGCGGGGGGCGTAAGCCCCCTGTTCCGAGGCAACAGGGGGCTTACGCCCCCCGCTCGCCCAAAGCCCTCAATGACGGCAGCCAGGACGTAACAACCGATCAGCACCAGGCCGATGGGAAAGCCGCCGTGGACGTTCACCCATACGGTCAGGATCAGCGGCGGCAGAAACAACAAGCCACGGCGGCGCGGCGCGGCCTCCAGGGTAGCGTAAAGGACGACGAACAAGAGCAGCGACAGCGTTTGCGGCCGGATGATGAGCAGCTGCCACAGACCGAAGAAGGCGAAGATGCAAACGGCAACGGACACGAGCAGCGAGCCGGAACGTCGCCACGTCAAGCCCACGAGTACCGCCATCATCATCGCCAGAATGGCGGAGTTCACCACCTGCACGAGGGGGAGACCGCCGACCGTGTACAGCCGATAGAACACCACCTGCCAGCCCCAGTTGACATCCTGCAAGGGCTGGCCGTGTACGGTGTAGGTGAAACGATCGACGTCGAGGAGGCGGCCCTCCGTGACGATGGCCCGACCGCGAGCGAGATGGTGCCAGAGATCGGTCTGGTAGTTGCGATCGATGGCGGTGGCGATGAAGACCAGGGCCGGCGCCAACAAAGCCCGCGTCCAGCGATCCGTGGGAAGCATATCCGCTCTCCGCTTTCCGCTTTCCGCTTTCCACTATCCAACTATAGGTCCGAATCTCTCGGATGGCAGACAACGAGAGCGGAGAGCGGAAAGCGGATTATTTGAGGTGCGCCTCGCGGAGATCGCGGAGCTTTTGCAAGGCGGGTTTGGGATGGTCGTGGGGATCGAGGAGGCCGCTGTGCGGGAATTGATGTGGCTCAGCGTCGCGGAAGTGTACCCACTGCACGCCCTGCACGTAGGGTTTGCACAGGGCCAGGGCGGCGACGTCGGCCGCCCAGTCGGCCTGCACCTCCGGAGTGAAGCCGCTGCCCCAGTGGCCGCCCTCGACCTGCAAATCGGGGTCGGCGTCGGCGTCGGGTTCGGCCGACGACGGATAGCCGAGCGTGACGCGCAAGTGTACGCCCAGCAGGGCGTATAAATCGAGCACGCGCGACACTTCCAGGAGATCGCGGCAATAACTGCCGCGCGGCGTCACGCCCATGACCAGCTCCACGTTCAGGGCGGACAGGTTCAACCCGGAGCGAATGAGCGTGTCGGCGAAGATGAACGGCGAATGAGTGCGGTCGGCCAGGGCCATATACTCGCCCCAGGGCTGGGCCACGCCGACGGTCAACTCCAGCGCCGGATCGACCTGGCGGGCCGACTCGGCCAGGCGGTAGGTCAGTCCGAGCAAGTCGTCTTCCGACAGCGACAGGACGTTGCCGCAGTTGCTCGCCGCCGTCAGCTGCCAGCGACGGATGCGGCCGCGATAGCGGCGCACCGTCGTCTCGACGAAACGGCACATGAACGTCGCCAGGCCGGGCAGATCGCGCTCCCACTGCCACAGCCAGGCCGGCAGCCGGGCCGACGAGAAGTCGAGCAGCGGACCCGCCGAAACGTCCAGCTTTTGCGCCAGCGCCCAGTCCAGAAGCGCATCGCACTCCTGCCAGCGGAAATTCCCTTCCTCCGTCTCGATGGTGTCCCACGAGAACGGCAGGACCACGGTGTTGAACGCCGGCACGAACTGGTCCGTCACCTCGGGCGGCGGCACGGTCATGCTCAGGCGGCAAGCCAGGGCCGTGTCGAGTCGGGCTTGCCGTTGGTGGCGGATGTGAAAGACTTGCTGGACGTAGGCGCGAACGAGCCGCTCGGCGGCCTGGTAGGCCAGATCGAGGGTCGTCTGCGCCTGCTGGCTGGCTTCGTCGGCCGGGACGCCGGTGATGGCGTGGGCGAACGCCAGGCTGGTGTCGCGGATCTGCTGCTCCAACTCTGGCCCCAGCTGCAGGCCGCCGGCGCGCCAGTCGAACGCCTGACAGCGGAGCTGATTGACCTTGCCGCGAGCCAGCTCGACGAGCAGGTTGTAGGGACGGGAGCGTTCGATGAGCGTGGCGGAGGTGCCCATCATCCGGCCGCGTCCATCGATGGTCCACGGCACGATCAGATAGCCGCTCTCGTCCACGACCCGGCTGACGGTGAGCTGATTGGCGGTGAAACGTAGTTCGGTCGGCCAGGGCATGTTGTCCGGCCCGCCGGCCATGCAAGTACGTTTCAGCTCGCGCAAGGCGTCCGCCGTGGAGGACGGCAGCTGAAACGTCATCGTGCCCATAAGGGGTCAGGGGTCAGGGGTCAGGGGTCAGCCGTTGTCGATCGACCTTTTGTATCCAGCCTACCGGAGAATCCTTCCAGTAAACTATACACGAAGCTTTTCGCGTCAGCTACCATTCTGTTCCCCGACCCCTGACCCCTCGGATAAAGCGAGGATCGTCAGCCCGAAGTGGTCGGCCAGGGCGATGGTCTCGGCCTGATCGAGCACAATGGTCTTGTCGGCTTCGATGGCGAGGACGCGGCCGCCGGCGCGATGCAGGCTCTCGACGGTGGTTCGGCCCACGGTCGGCACGTCGAAGCGCATGTCCTGCCGCGGCTTGGCCACCTTGACGACGACGAAACCGCCGGCCCGGCATAGTTGGCCGGCGCGAAGGATGGCCTGATCGGTGCCCTCGATGGCCTCGACGGCGAGCACGGCTCGCTCTTTGACGGCGACACTTTGGCCGACATCCAGACGGCCCATCTCCTTGGCCATTTCCCAACCGAAGGCGATGTCGCGCTCTTCGCGTGCCGTCGGCGGACGGCGGGTCAGGACTCCGGGAGGCACGAGCAACTCCGGGCAAAGGGTCAGGGCGCTTTCAAATTGCAGACCATCGCGGGCGAATTCGTCGATGACCGACAGCAGCACCGTATCATCGCGGTTGTCGCGCCGTTGGCGAAAGTACCACCAGCGCACCGTCCGCCAGTCGGGCAGCAGGGTGAACAGCTTCCAGGGCCGGTGCAGGACGTTGGCCTTGTGTACCTTGCCGGCCATGACGACTTGCTGGACGCCTTCGCGCTTGAATAGGCGGATCGTGCGGCCGAGCTGGGCCGGCCCGGTCCAGTGGAAGCGCCGTACCAGCCAGGCCAACTCCGGCGACGCTTCGCCGCGGATGCCCACGCACACGACCGGCAACCCCAGGCTGCGCGCCTTCTCGGCAAAGGCGATGGGGAATCGTCCCCAGCCGGCCAGCAGCCCGATCGGCCTTTGACAAGGTGACAAGGTGACAAGGTGACAAGGTGACAAGGAGAAGGAATGACCCGATTTATCCGTGAGCGAGTCCCCGTCATTCATTTCCATGCCCATATCGCCAACTCGACCCTTCTTCACCTTGTCACCTTGTCACCTTGTCACCTTGTCATCCGGCGAGACCGAGTTGCTGCTTCACCTGGCGGACGTCGCGGCACAATTCGGGCAGGCGTCCGAGGCTGAGCAGAATACGTTTTTCCTCGCTCTCCGGCCGGGCGGGCGCGCCGAGCATGCGCTCGCCGGCCGGCACGTCGCGGACGACGCCGGAACGCGCGCCGATGACGGCCTGATCGTCGATGTGGACGTGGTCGGCGACGCCGACCTGCCCGGCCAGGACGACGTAATCGCCGCTGCTGCACGAGCCGGCGATGCCCACCTGGCTGACGAACAGATTGTGTTTGCCGATCTGGCAGTTGTGGCCGATCTGCACGAGGTTGTCGATCTTGGTCCCCGCGCCGATGCGCGTGGCCTGGAAGGTGCCGCGGTCGATGGTCGTGCCGGCGCCGATCTCGACATCGTCGCCGACCTCGACGCTGCCGAACTGCGGCATCTTGACGTGCCGGCCGTTCTGGAAACGATAGCCGAAGCCATCGGCCCCGAGGACGGCGTTGGCATGGATGATGACGCGATCGCCGAGCACGGTACCATCGTACAGGACCGCGTGCGGATGCAGGACGACGTCGTCGCCGAGCCGGCAGTTTCGTCCGACGACCGCGCCGCTGAGGAGACGACAGCGGGCGCCGATGACGCTGTCCTCGCCGACCGAGGCGAACGGATGCAGGGTGGCGTCCGGCCCGATCCGGGCCGTGGGGTGGATGGCGGCGCGGGGGTCGATGCTCGGCGGCGGCAGCGCCGGCTGACCGTGCAGGTGGTGAACGATGGCGACGAAGGCCGTCAGCGGATCGCTCACTTCGATGAAGGTGAGGGCCATCCCGTCGGCGCCGGGCAGTTCGTGCCGGCGGACGACCAGCGACGCAGGCACGACCGCAGTGCGGGCCTTGCACGTTTTCAGATGCCGGGCGTTGCGATCGCTTTCGACGAAGGTGATGTCGTCGGGTCCGGCTTCGTTCATCGGCCGAGCGGCGTGAAGGATACGCTCCTCGCCGTGAACGCGCCCCTGAACCAGGGCCGCCAGCTGTGAAACGGTGACAGGCACTTGTCTGCGCCCCTTTCTGCCGTGAAAGGCGCACTCCGCCCGTCCGTGGGCTGGAGTGAAGCGGCGCGATCATAACTCGCCGCTCCGTCCGCGTCCATGCGAATTCAGCCCACCAGCTTCTTGGACTTTGATCCGACCTAGCGGGCCGCGGTAATCAGGTGAGTAGCGGCTTGATGAAGATGTTTCGCCAGCGGCAGACCGCGCCGGGGGCCCAACGGTCTTTACCCAGCTTGTCGTTGGGACCGTTGCTATGCACCTCCAACGACAAGTGTCCGCGCCGGCCCAGGCGCTCCAGAACGGCTTTCTTGTCGTAGCCAGGCCATTCAATCTTCGCGGTGTCCATCGCGCAGATCTTCGTGCCGTTGATCCAGGTCGTCAGGCGGGGAAGTTCCCCTTCACTGCGAATCTTGAATGTATTCCACGTGCCAAACTTCCAGGTCTTCAAGAACTCTTCCACCGGGGCCGCATACGTCAAGAGACGACGCTTGTCCTCCGTTACCGGCCGAAACGCCTTCTTGGGGTCCGACTCTTTCAAGCCAAAGGGTCGCCCTTGGTCATCGCGCACGGCCGTGAAACAGTACGGAAGAGCGTGAAAGTTTCCCAACCCATTGCCGTAGAAGCCGCCGATGCCACCGTCCTTGCGATGGTCGATCAGGATCTGAAAGCCGACATTTCCGGCGGGCGTGGTACGAACCAACACCCCCGTGTCTACGGACCAATCGGGGTTGGCATCAATCAGCAACTCAAAGTCGTCGAAGGCTTCGTCGGACACGAGATAGCCGCCCAGCCCGGAAGCGGGCGGATCTTGCTCACCGATCAGGATGCCGTCTTGGACGGTCCAATGGCCACGGCTGTGCAGGGTTTTTTCGTAAAGAGCAACCTTCTCCGCCGGGGCGTTTTTCGGCGGCTTGGGGCTGGGTCGCGGCATAGCCTGCCAACCCGTAAGGGTCTTGCCGTCAAACAGACTGCGAAAGCCTTCGGGGATCCCTGGGGACGAGTCAGCGCCGACAGAGCTTTTGTCGCGGCACCCCAACACCAACCCCGAGACAACCAGAGCAGAACTGGTTTGCAGAAACCGACGACGCGACGTTTTCCCGTTCATGGTCGTTCTCCCCTCCTGTATTCGAGAGGCTGGGATCCGCCACCCAAACTCCCAGAAACTATTCGCGCACCAGCTTCTTGAGGGCGTCGATGTGGCGCGGCACCGCCGTGCGGGCGTCCTCGGCGGCTTCGTACTCCAGGGCGACGTAACCGCGATACTCGACCTGGCGCAGGATGTCGATCAGGCGTTTCAGGTCCGCGTCTTCCGGCTTCTTCATGCCGGCCCGATGGATCTCGGTCTTGAGCTGCACCGTTACGGCGTAAGGGGCCAGCTTCGCCAGGTCGGCGTAGGGATCGGCGGTGTGGAAGTTGCCCGTGTCGAGGTTGACGCCGAACCAGTCATGCTTGACCGCCCTGACCAGCGCCAGAACCTGCTCGGCCGTTCCCGTGATGCCACCGTGATTCTCCAGAGCGAGGAAGACACCATGGCGGGCGGCGTGATCGCACGCTTCCTGGATGGCCGCGATACAGCGCTGGCGGGCCTTGTCTTCGCTGTCGCCCTTGACCACGTTGCCGGCGAAAATGCGCATGGTCTTGGCGCCGAGGCGGGCGCTGTGCTCGATCCATTGCTTGACGGAATCGATCTGCTCCTTGAGCTTATCGGCGTCGGCCACGCAGAAATTGTTGCCGACCGCCGTTCCGCTCACGTCCAGACCGAGGCGTGTGCAATGCCCCTTGAGGTGCGCTAGGTAGTCCGGCGTCGTTTGCGGGAAGTAGTAGGCGGTCAGCTCGACAGCGTCGAGGTCCATACCGGCGGCAAGGTCGATGAAGTCGTCGAGCGTCATCGCCGGTTTCGGCTTGCGCTTGAGATCGAGCGCCTGCCGGAAGCTATAGGCGGCAAGGCTGAGACGGATGCGAGATGGTCCACTGCGGCGGATCGGCTCGATGGCCCCGGCGGAACCGGCGCCGAGGGCCAATCCGGTGCCGGCGAACAGCGACGAATGCAGGAACTGGCGGCGTGTCGTGGTGTTCATGGGGATGGAGACTCCTGGTGGGGGATCGCAGGCGAGCAGACAGGGAGAGTATATATCGATTCCGGCGAACGGGGACGGCGGCTGGCGGACAAAACGAGCCGCGACCGTCAGGGAGCGGAGAAAGCCTCGCTCCCTGATGGTCGCGGCTCGGACAGCGTCACGCCGTTCCCCCGGTCAGTGGCGGACGTCCGCTTCGATAGCCCAGAGGAGTTCGTACCAGTCGGCGCTCTCGTCGCCGGCATCCAGCCCCGTCAGCTCACGCAGGGCAAACAGGACGGCGTCGCGCTGCGGATAGGACGCGGGGCCGGATTTGCGGGACTTTTTCTCCTGTGCCGCTTGCTCCTCGGCCGTCAACTCGCGGGTGCGCACCATGTAATCGAAGCGCTGCCATCGGGGCCAGCGGTCGGGTTTGGATACCTCCTCAATCATGGAAAAATCCTGACGCAGGTAGGTTACATCCGCCCGCACGAAATCGCCCCTTCGGTCTTCATAGTACAAGCGCGGCAGGGGTTTGCCTGGTACAGGCACCACCCCACGCAGCGGATCGCCCCGCGCCGTCGAGGGGGCGTGACACAGCAGACAGTTCCGCAGATGATTGACGCGCACCAACTCCCGAACCATCCATTTCCCGCTCCTGTCTCGAAGCGGCGCGCACGGATCGGGTTCGTCGAGCAGGTCCACCAGGGGATAGAGCGTTTCTCGATCGTCCAGTGCCACCAACGCCTCGGCGGCGTGAGCGGCGACGGGAGGCCACGGGTAACGGAACCCGCCCAGCAGCACCTCGCGGTACTCCTCACGCGGCCGCCCTTTTAGGGCGTCGATGGCTTTCTCACGGACTTCCCAGGTGACATCGAATAAAGCTTGACGTGCGAGAAGTTTGCTGGCCTTGACCCCGTTGACCTTCTCGATAAGCTCGACCAATCCTCGCCGGACGTCCGGTTGTTCCGCCTGAATCATTTGCACCATCGTGGACAGGGCGTCATCCTGGAACCATTCCTTCCGCTCGGCCAGAGATGGCGCCAGGTGCATGACGTTGTAATAACCATCGTGAGCGAAGCTAAGCGAGCGAGGTTGGATGAATTTCTGCAGCCCGCGTGAGATCGCCTCCCTTTTCCGGGCCGTCTTCGCCCCGGCCTGGCAATCGGCCTCTCCGATCAAGGGCAGTCCTTTCAAGTCTGCGCACTGGCGGCACAAGGCCAGAATCGGGGAAAAGACTGTCTTGTCCTTGCCAGCCTCGGCCAGCAATTTCTCGCGCGTCCCTTTAACGCTCTCCAGGTCCACCTCGTTCGCGTGTTTGGGGAGGCTTCGCAGGAGGACTTCTTCAGACAAATCGAATCGCTTGACCGACGGAGGCGTCGGCCCTTCCACCCTCGGACCTTGGGGTATCGGCTCTGGCGCGGGCGTCGGCTTGGCCGCGACAGGGGTGGGAGCGACGATGGCGGCCGGCTTGTTGCGAGGCTGACCCTCCGCATAGACCGGAAGAGGAGTGACGGCCTCTTTGGGCGGCACGTAGCTTGCGATGCGCCGCATGGGCACAGCCACGGGGGCGACGTTCACCGGCTCCGCGGCCGCTGGGATTGGCCGCGCCGCGACCGTGTCTTTGGCGGCATCCCCTTTCATCCCGGCGACGCAGGCCAGCACGAGCGGCACGGCCAACAGTAGAAACGACAGTCCCGCCACGGTTACGAGCAGCGGCCAGTTCACCACGGTCTCCAGATCGGTCTTCGCCGAAGCGGACGGGGAGCGACAGGACATCGACATGGGGCTGCCTCCTTGATCGAAGTGGGGCGAAGGGATCGCCGCAACAAGAGACTCTTCCCCGAGAAGACGTTACCTTTCGTCCAGCGTACCCGCCGCCGGCGCGGAAGGATAGAAAAATCGGCAGCGATTCCGGCGGCGAGGGGCTTGCGGTCTTCCGGCGGGTTTCAGTACACTTCTGTCAGTCGTCGTCTGCCGGAGCTGATGCAAGGAAGAACGTCCATGTCCTTTACGCCGTTCCACCTGTATTTTGATGACGTGGAAGTCGGGCAGGAGTGGGAATCGCTCGGCCGCACCCTCACCGAGGCGGACATCGTCAACTTCGCCGGACTGAGTGGAGATTTCAACCCCATCCACATCGATCACGAATTCGCCGTCACGACGCCGTTCCGCCGACCGATCGCGCACGGCCTGCTGGTCCTGTCGGTGGCCAGCGGCCTGGGGCTGTACAGTCCGCCCATGCGGACGCTGGCATTTCTCGCCATCCGCGAATGGCACTTCCGGGGCCCCGTTTTCGTCGGCGACACGCTCCGCGTCCGCGTCAAGGTGATCGGCAAGGAGGTTCGCTCGCGCGGACGGCGCGGCGAGATCACCTGGCAGCGGCAGGTACACAACCAGCAACGTCAGGTCGTTCAGGAGGGGATTACCGTCACCCTCGTCGAAGGCCGGGCCGCCCGCGGCGCGTCCTGCACCGGCGAGGAATCGTCCGAGGCGGCGACCCCGAGTCCGCCATGAACGAGTGCTTGCTCGCCCGCTCCCTGGTTTCTCGCCCCCAAGGAAGGTGACTATCGTGTCCTTGCTCGTGGTTGGTTCCATCGCCTTCGATTCCATTGAAACGCCCGGCGGCACCGTGGACGACATCCTCGGCGGCTCTGCGTCACACTTCGCGGTGGCGGCGAGTTTCTTCACCCCACCGCGCCTGGTGGGCGTCGTCGGCGAGGACTTTCCCGACGAGCACCGTCGCCTCTTCGCCGCGCGCGGCATCGACACGACCGGCCTGGTGACGGCTAAGGGACAGACCTTCCGCTGGAAGGGCCGTTACCACGACGACATGAACACGCGCGACACGCTGGAAGTCCACCTGAACGTCTTTGGTACGTTCGAGCCGGTGCTGCCGCCGAGCTTCCGCGATAGCACACACGTCTTCCTGGCCAACGGCAGTCCGACCTTGCAGGCGCGCGTTCTCGAACAGGTGCCTCGGCCGCGGGCCGTCTTCGCCGACACGATGGACCTGTGGATCGACACGCAGCGCAAGGACCTGCTCGCCCTGCTGCCGCGCCTGGACGGCCTGCTGCTCAACGATAGCGAGGCCCGGCAACTGACAGGCGAAACGAACCTGGTGCGTGCCGGCCATGCCGTGCGCCGGCTCGGGCCGAAGTTCGTCATCCTCAAGAAAGGCGAGCACGGGGCCATGCTTTTCGGCGAGGACGGCACCTTCGTCGCCCCGGCCTATCCGTCAGCCAACGTCGTCGATCCGACCGGCGCTGGCGACGCCTTCGCCGGCGGCGTGCTCGGCCACCTGGCCGAGACGCAGGCGGCGCCGACGCCGGCCGTCCTGCGCCGCGCCATGGCCTATGGCACCGTGATCGGCAGCCTGATTGTCGAGGGCTTCGGGCTGGATCGCCTCAAGGGTAGCGACCGCCGCGAGATCGACGGTCGGCTGGACGAATACCGCAAGATGCTCTCATTTTGAGCCGGAGAGATCATGGCGCGTCTGCGAACCTTCCTGGCGGTCGATGTGGGCAAGGCCATCCGCGACCGCTGCGTCGCCCTACAAGAGACGCTGGCCCGTTCCGGCACGGACGTCAAGTGGGTTGAGGAAGAGAACTTGCACGTCACGCTGCTGTTTCTCGGTGAGGTCGTGGACCGCGACGTACCAGCCCTGTGCCGTGCCGTTGCCGATTGCTGCGCCGAACACGATGAGTTCGCCTTGTGCGTGGAGACGGTCGGCTGTTTCCCCAATCCGCGCCGGCCGCGCGTCGTCTGGGCCGGCGTCGGCGCGGGCGGCGCCGAGCTGATCGCGCTGCACGACGCCCTGGAGTCGCCGCTGCTGGAACTGGGTTGCTATCGCCGCGAAGCCCGCCAGTACACGCCCCACATCACCCTGGGGCGCGTCAAGAGCGATCGGCCGACGGACGCCCTGGCCGCCGCGCTGGCCCGGCAGGCGAAGTGGCACGGCGGCGAGACGACGGTGCGCGAGCTTCACGTCCTCAGTAGCGAACTGAGGCCGCAAGGCCCGGTGTACACCGTGCTTAGTCGGGCCAAGCTGCGGAATCGCTAAGGTCCAACGGCGGAGACGGCATGAAGCGCGTGCGCATCGGCAATGGCTGTGGCTTCTGGGGCGACAACCTCGACGCCCCGCGCGAGCTGGCCGAACACGGCCGGCTCGACTACCTCACCCTGGAATATCTCGCCGAACTGACCATGTCCATCCTGGCGCTGCAGAAGCAGCGCCATCCCGAGTCCGGCTACGCCAGCGATTTTCTCGATGTTTTGCAACAGCTCGCGCCCGTCCTTTCGCGCCAGCCCGAATTGAAGATCGTCACCAATGCCGGCGGCATGAATCCGCACGGCTGCGCCGTTCGCGCCCGTGCCATCCTCGATCGAGCCGGTTTGTCCGGGCGGCGCATCGCTGTCGTCCACGGCGACGATCTGCTGCCGCGCATCGACGAGTTGATGGCGCAGGGGCATGTGTTCAGCAACCTCGACACCGGCGAGCCGCTGAGCGCCATCCGCGACCGTCTCGTCAGTGTCAACGCCTATCTTGGATGTCAACCGATTGTCAGTGCCTTGCGTCAAGGGGCGGACGTGGTCATCACCGGCCGCGTCGCCGATGCCTCGTTGACGCTGGGTCCGGCCGTGCATGAGTTCGGCTGGGCGGCGGACGACTGGGACCGTCTATCGGCGGGCACGGTGGCCGGTCATCTCATCGAGTGCGGCGCACAAGTCCACCGGCGGCTTGTGGTGTAACTGGCAGGAAACCGACCTCGCCCTGGTCGGCTACCCTATCGCCGATGTCGAGGAGAGCGGCGCGTTCACGATCACCAAGCCGCCAGGCAGCGGCGGCGCGGTCAATCCCGAGACGATTGCCGAGCAGCTGCTGTACGAGGTCGGCGATCCGGCCGCGTATCTGACGCCCGACGTGGTCGCCGACTTCACCAGCGTCCGCCTGACGGAAACCGGACCCGATGAGGTGCGCGTCACCGGGGCGCACGGCAAGCCGGCCACCGATAGTTACAAGGTGTCGATCGCCTACCGCGATGGCTGGACCGCCAGCGGTACGCTCGTCCTCGCCGGACCCGACGCGGTGACGAAGGCTCGTCGCTGTGGCGACATCCTCTTCGAGCGCCTGCGCCGCGCCGGCACCCTGCCGCAACATCGCAACATCGAATGCCTGGGCGCCGGCGCTTGTGTACCGGGCGGTCCCCCTGTCACGGACGCTCCCGAGGTGGTGCTGCGCGTTACGGTGCGCGATGCCGACCGCGCTGTCGTCGAGCGCTTCACCAAGGAGTTCGCCCCACTGGTCACCTCGGGTCCGCCGGGCGTGACCGGCTACACGACCGGCCGGCCGCCGGTGCGGGAGGTGTTCGCCTACTGGCCGGCGCTGGTGAACAAGAGCGCCGTCGAGCCGAAAATGCAGATGATCGGAGGCGACTAAATCGTCATGTCCTCCGGCGTGGATCAAACTCCGGTCAGTCTGCTCGTTCGCCTGAAGCAACCTGGCGCGGCGGAAGCGTGGACGCGCTTCGTCTACCTGTTCACGCCGCTGCTCGATCGCTGGGCGCACGCGCTAGGCTTGCAAGACGCCGACGCCGAGGACGTGGTGCAAGACGTTTTCTGCATCCTGGTCAAACGTCTGCCCGAGTTCGTCTACGATCCCCAGCGCAGCTTCCGCGCCTGGCTGTGGACCATCCTGCGCAATGCCTGGCGCGATCGCCAGCAGCGACAAAAAATCCCTCTTCTGTCCGCCGCGACGATCGATCGCCGTGCCGCCCCCGATGACATCGACGGGATAACGGAGGAGGAATATCGCCATTTCCTGGCCGGTCGCGCGCTGCAGATCATGCAGGCCGATTTCGCGCCGACGACATGGCGAGCGTTCTGGGGCGTGGTCGTCGAGGGGCGGCCCGGCGCTGAGGTGGCGCGGGAACTCGGTGTGTCGGTCAACGCCGTTTACCAGGCCCGTTCGCGCGTTCTCAGTCGGCTGCGTCAAGAACTCGCCGGTCTCGTGTCGTGACAAGACATTTCGTTTAGCCGCGACGCGCAGCGGAGCGCGTCTCTCCCGCGCTCCGCTGCGCGTCGCGGCTAAACTTTTTCTCGACAGGTTTCGGCCTCGCGGGGGGTATAAGGGGTGAAAGTGCCGTGATGTCGCGGTATATACCTCTTCGGAGACTCGCCATGTCCACGCCTCATCCGCCACCAGACGCCGCCCTGCTGGAGAAACTGCTGCTGGGCCAACTGCCGCCCGCCGAGGCGGAGTCGCTGTGCGAACAACTCCACAACAGCGAGCAATTCGCCGCCCTGGCCCAAACACTCATCGCCTCGGACACGCTTATCGAGGCGCTCCGCGCTCAGGCCGGCCATCCGACGCCGCGCCCCGATGCGCGCCTGGAGGCACTGATGGCCCGCCTGAGCAAATTGCGGCCGGACCTGTCCGGCGTGGACGCCGATCGCACGGCGGCGATCGGATCTGCGGCCGGCGGCACGCCGATCGCATTTCTCAGTCCCGCTCGGCAGCCCGATGAGATGGGCCGGCTCGGCGATTATCGCATCTTGAAGGTGCTCGGCCAGGGCGGCATGGGCGTCGTCTTTCTGGCCGAGGACGTGCGCCTGGGCCGGCGCGTCGCGCTGAAGACGATGCGGCCGGAAGCGGCGCAGCTGGCCAACGCCAAGCAGCGCTTCCTCCGCGAAGGCGCGGCACGGCGGCCATCGAGCACGATCACATCATCTCCATCTTCCAGGTCGGCGAGGAGAACGGCGTACCCTTTTTGGCCATGCCGTTCTTGCGCGGCGAACCGCTCGACGAACGGCTCAAGCGTGCCGGCGGCGCGCCGCTGCCGCTGCGCGAGATCGTCCGCATCGGCCGCGAGGTTGCCGAGGGCCTGGCGGCAGCCCACGAACAAGGGCTGATCCACCGCGACATCAAGCCGACCAACGTCTGGCTGGAGGGCGAGCGCGGCCGCGTCAAGGTGCTCGATTTCGGCCTGGCCCGCGCCGCTCGCGAGGACACGCAGTTGACGCAGACGGGCGCCATCGTCGGCACACCGGCGTACATGGCCCCCGAGCAGGCGCGCGGCGAGGCCGTCGATGCCCGCTGCGACCTGTTCAGTCTCGGCTGTCTGCTCTATCAGATGAGCACCGGCCAACGGCCGTTCAACGGCCCGGATACCATGTCCATCCTGATGAGCCTCGCCCTCGATCAGCCGACGCCGCCCAACCAGCGTAACGCGGAATTGCCGGCCGAATTGTCCGACCTCATCACGCGCTTGCTGGCCAAGGCGCCGGAAGATCGGCCGGCGTCGGCCCGCGCCGTCGCCAACGTCCTGGCCGCCATCGAACGGGGATTGCCGGACGCCACGATGGTTCCGTCGGCGAGCCGGGGTCCGGCCGTCGCCGTGTCCCAATCGGCGCGACCGCGGCGACGCTTGGCCGTGGCCGTCGCCGCGGCGCTGCTGCTGACCGGGGGACTGATCGCCGCCGTGGTCATCATTCGCGACAGGACGGGCAAGGAGGTGGCCCGCGTCAACGTGCCCGCTGGCGGCAGCGTCGTGGTTGAGACCGACGACAAGCAAAAACGGCCGGTGTCCGCTCCCTCGAAGCAACCCGACAAGGATACGCTGCTCCGCGAGAACAAGGCGGAAGGGAAGATCGAGGAGGCCTGGATCAAGCGAGTGGCCGCCTTGGAGCCGAAGAAGCAGGCTGCGGAAGTGGAGGCCGAACTCAAACGGCGGAATGGCGGTTTTCTCGACAATTTTAGTTATCGAGCCGAGAAGGGAAATGTGGTCGAGGTCGGTATGTTCACGGACCATGTGACCGATCTGACACCGCTACGGGCCTTGCCGCATTTGTCGCAGATAGGCTGTGCTGGCCGCCACCAGGGAAGCCTGAAGGATCTGTCGCCGCTGGCGGGGATGAAACTGAAAAAACTCTATTGCTACGGCAACCAAATCTCGGATCTATCGCCCCTGAAGGGAATGCCGCTCATCGTGCTTCATTGTGGGAATAACCCCATCACCAGTACGAGTCTGGCGTCTCTCGAAGGAATGCCGCTGGAGGATTTGGAACTCAGCAGTACTGGCGTCGAGAGTTTGTCTCCCTTGCGAGGCATGAAGTTAACCAAGTTTTCTTGCCGGGGGTGTGGTCGAGTGTCCGACCTTTCACCGCTGGAGGAGATGCCGTTGGAAGAATTGACTTGTTCATTCACACCGATCCGCAGTCTGGCTCCCTTAAAGGGGATGAAGCTCAAATGGCTCAACTGCGGTTGCACGAAGGTTCGCGATCTGTCGCCGCTGGCAGGAATGCCGCTGGAATTCTTGGATTGTGGGGCAACCAACGTGGTCAGTCTGGCACCGCTAAAAGGCATGAAGCTCAAAAATCTTCGTTGCGGTGCTACTCGAATCTCCGACTTGGCGCCGTTGGCCGGAATGCCGCTGGAAACCTTGGCCTGCGAAGATACGCTGATTTCCAGTCTCGCCCCCCTGAAGGGAATGCTTCTGGAGTCATTGGTATGCGTCAACACGAACGTCTCGGACCTGTCGCCGTTGGCGGGCATGCCGCTCCTGGAAATCCGCTGCGACTTTAGGCCGGAGCGCGATGCTGCCGTCCTGCGCTCCCTCAAGACGCTCCAGAAGATCAACGGCAAGCCGGCGCCGGACTTTTGGAAGGAAGTGGAGGCCAAGGCGGCGAATGAGCCGGCCCGGACCAAGTAAGGCGTCGCGCCGTCAGAGCCCGCAGCGTTAGCGAGGGACAACGGTCAATCTTCGCGGACGCTGCGGACTCATGACTCGCTGACGCGCGGGTGATTCGACTGTCGCCGCGCCGCGCGGACAGCTACAATCGGGAGATATTGCAGGCGCTTCATTCCCTCTCGCCTGTCCGAAGGAGGCAGCGTGGAAAGCGAAACCGTCAATCCCGTGCAGCCGGCGCCCTTCGTTCCGCCCGCTGAGGAGGTCCATCCGCATTGGATACTGTCGCCGGAAGACATCCCCAACGTCGAGGATTTGGTCATCGAGGATGGCAAGCCTGTGGACAACCTGTTTGTCGAGAAGGAATATCGTCTGCTCACCGAGCCGTTGTACAGTTCGTGGACCTCGCCGAGCGGTGAGTTCTTGGCGGTGGCCAACGTCGGTCTGTTTTACGCTTACCGCGAGCCGCCGCTGGTGCCGGACATGATGCTCAGCCTGGGAGTGCCCGCTGGCCGCGATTTGACGCTGAAGGAAAATCGCTCTTACTTTACCTGGGTCATCGGCAAGCCGCCGGATGTGGTGATTGAGATTGTCTCCGACCTTCGCGGCGGCGAAGAGACGGACAAGATGATGGCCTACGCGCGCATCGGCGTTACTTATTATGTCATTCACGATCCGCGAAATCGCTTGCACCATGGTCTCTTGCGAGCATTCAGTTTGCGCGACGGAGCGTATCAGCCGGTTGAAGCCTCGTGGTTGGAGCACGTTGGCCTCGGGTTGACGTTTTGGGAGGGCGAATTCCAAAGTCAACAACACCCGCGTTGGCTGCGCTGGTGCGACCGCGATGGCGTGGTCCTCCCTACCGGCCAGGAACGCGCCGAACAGGCGGACCAACGCGCCGAACAAGAAAAACAACGCGCCGAGCGTTTGGCCGCTCAACTCCGCGCCTTGGGAATCGAACCGGGTCCGTGAACATGGAATCGCTTCATCTCTCGGACATCGCCCACGGCCGCAGTGGCGACAAGGGCAATCACGCCAACATCGCCGTCATTGCCTACACGTCGCCGGGCTTCGCCTGGCTGCGCCAACACCTCACCGCCGATGTGGTCGGACAGTATTTCCACGCCCTGAATCCGTCGCGCATCGTTCGCTATGAGGCGGCGAACCTCCTCGCCTTGAACTTCCTGCTGTACGATGTGCTGGCGGGCGGCGCCAGCCGATCGCTGCGCATCGACACGCAGGGCAAGACGCTGGCCGTGACGCTGCTGCGCATGCCGCTGCCGCCCATCGACGACGTTGGCCCCATGCTTCGCCCCAAGGCGAGTATCCTTCCATGAGCGATGAACTGGTCCGCTACGAGACGCGATCTCCCGCCGTGCTCGTCACCCTCAACCGTCCCGATCGCCGCAACGCTCTCAGCCGCGGCCTGATCGCCGCGCTGACCGAGGCGTTCAGCCGAGCGCGCGAGGACACCGCGGCGCGCTGCGTCATCCTCACCGGGTCCGGCAACGCCTTCTGCGCCGGCATGGATCTGGCCGAGTTGCAAGAATCGTTGACGGCGGGAGGCGGTGAAGGTCCGGTCTGGGACGATGCCCTGCGGCTGGCGACGCTGTACGACCTGATTTACACGTTGCCCAAGCCGACCATCGCGGCGATCAACGGGGCGGCGGTGGCCGGCGGTGCGGGGTTGGTGTCCGTGTGCGATTTGGCCGTGGCGGTGCCGGAGGCGCGCTTCGGCTACCCCGAGGTGCGCCGCGGTCTCGTGGCGGCGATGGTCATGCCGCACCTGCTACGCCACGTCGGCGAACGCACGGCTCGCCATCTGCTGCTGACCGGCGAACTGATCGACGCCGAGGAAGCGTACCGGGTCGGTTTGGTCAACGCGGTGGCGCCGGCGGAGCAACTGCTGCCGCGCGCCTGGCGTGGGCGCATTCCATGGCCGAGGGTGGGCCGATCGCCCTGGCGCGTACCAAGGATTTACTACATCTATTTACTCGTCAATCACTGTCGCTGCAAGAAGCGGCGAAGGCCAGTGCCGCGCCGCGCTTGACCGACGAGTGCCGTCAGGGACTGGAAGCGTTCTTCCACAAGCGGCCGGCACCGTGGGCGCCGGGGTACTAAACGCCCCGCTTGCCTTTCCCCAAGCCGTTCATGGGCACAGTGTCCGTTCGGTTTGAGCCAGACGGAACACCTTCCCCCAACGATTCACCAGAAATCGTCCGTCCGGAGTGAGGAAAAACTCACCCCGCACGGGTCCGTTGGCATCGGACAGGGCCATGCTGACGTGGGGTGGGATGCTCCACTTGTGGCCGCGCAGGAGCAGGACGTCGAGGTGATTGGAGATCACCGAAGACGTGCCGACGTAAAGACGCGACTGGTCCGGGGCCATGCGCAGGTAAATCCGGCCGTGCAGTTTGGCGCTCCATCTCTGGACCGCCATCCGCGGATGGTTCAGTTCCAATCGAGTCAGATAGGTCCACTGTCCCTGTTCGCCCAGGTACACGCGCCCGTGGTTGTCGGCCACGACCGAGGAAAAGTCCGCCTTCATGTCCACACGCCGGCGCACGCTCAGGGTCGCCGGATCGATGTCGAATAGCTCGGTGCCGCCCGCCGCGTAAAGCGTGCGGCCGTCCGGCGTCAGACACAGGGCGCGGGTCGGGGCCGGCAACGAGAGCCTGCCGTCCTCGGCCTGCCGTTCGGCGTCGATGCGGCCGAGGTGGACGTGCGAACCCACACGAGCCAGGTAGAACAGCCAACGGCGATCGGGCGTGGCGAGGAGTTCCTTGACCTCGGCTTGCAAGGGCAGCACACGGCAAGGATGCAGGCGTTCCTCCGCCCGGTATTGGCCGAGCCGGGCGGGGTCGATGTCGTAGACGTGCAGGTCGCCACGGCCCGAAGGCCGGTCGCCGCCGCGATTGACGCCGAGGGTGTGCGGCTCGCAGACCGCCAGCCACAACCGGCCGCGCCGGCCATCCGCGACGGCCCGATACGCCGGCCGATCGAGCCGGTAGGTCGCTTGTAGGCGGAAATCGGGATAGGAGAATGCTTCAAGGAGCCCGATGCCGTAGTGACGAATGCGGCTCGCGTCTCGCCCGCAACGCCCAACGACAGCATGTCGCCCAGGCCCGTGACATATCGCAACTCGGCGGGGGGCGGATAACCCGATGCAGTCGTCACAGGCCCGGGGCGCGACCATGCCCCCGCGCGAGCCTGCGAATTGGGCGACGATGGAGGATGGGAGGTCGGCCCCGCCCAGGACGCGGGCTGGCTGGCGACCACCGCTGTGGGCGAGGGAGACTCGCCCGCATTCAACAGAGGAATAGTCAGGGCCAAGCCGTGGCCGAGGAGGGCCAGGGAAAGGGATGTGGCCACGCGGGCCGACAGCGACCACCGGCCGCGCTGGGCCAGAAGCAGACACACGGCGCCCAGCCCGACACCCAGGCCGGCCCAGAGGACGCTGTGGCCGATCCACAGCAGCAGACCGAGGGCCAGGACCATCGGCGCCAGCAGCAACCAGGGAAGCAGGAAACGGCCGGACGACGACCCCGAGGAAGATGGCGTCTCCAGGGCGCGGCATGGCTTCCGGCTCGATGGGACGGCGGCGCACGCAGCGCCGGACGCGAACCCGTCGGGGGACGCAAGGGTCGGACAGCACGGGGCTGGCCGGCTCCGCGGTATGCGCCTCGGGGACAACCAGCGCGGCGTCACAGGCCGGACACCGAACCGTCCGGCCCTGGTAACATCCCCGCACGCGCAACGAACACTGACAGCGAGCGCAGCTGAAGGTGGAAAGCATACCGTTCTTCCTCGAACGGAGTTCGCGGTGGACTTCCCGAGATCAAAACACAATCTGACGTCACCGCCAGGGCTGGGACGACCGCAGGCGGAGGGCGCGAGTCTCGCCGGTCAATTGTGAGTTTGATACTACAGCACTCTCTCCGCTGGGTCCAGCATTATTTTGATCCGGGTTAGTAAATTGGGGTCCGAGGCGAAAGCGTCCGCGAAGGTGGCCATGCCTTCTTCCGGCTCGGAGGAAGGTGGTCCGCTGAACGACGCCGAGGCCGCTTCATATGAAAACAAGGTGGCCCCGCAAACGGTCGCCCCCAGAGGAAATGTCGTGCCCTCGCTTGATGCCCCCTCGGCCGAGCAACTCGAGACCTTCGCCAATCCCCAGCCCGGCCGGGATTACACCATCGAAATCGTCTGTCCCGAATTCACCAGCCTGTGTCCCAAGACCGGCCAACCGGACTTCGGCACCATCACCTTCACCTATACGCCCGGCCCGCTGTGCGTCGAGCTGAAATCGCTGAAGCTCTACTTGCAGTGCTACCGCAACCAGGGCGCTTTCTACGAAACGGTCGTCAATCGTCTGCTCGACGATTTTGTGACGGCGTGCCGGCCGGCGAGCTGCCGCGTGGTCGGCGCCTTCACGCCGCGCGGCGGCATCACCACCACGGTCACTTGCCAATATGAAGCGAAGAAAGGTTAACCCAATGGCGAACGGCCGGCGTTAGCCGGCTGGTTGGCGGCCCCAACCAGCCGGCTACGCCGGCCGTTCGCCCAAAAGGTTAGGGGCTCGAAGCCGCAAGTAGCTGCGGGACAGCCTCGGTGAGCGTCATGCTTTTTTCTGGAGTCGGGCGCCGACCGTCTTGAGCATCGACGACTCGTCGGGAAACTCTTTGGTCTTGAGTTTCGAGTAGATCAGCTCGCCATTGACGGTCAACTCAAAGCATCCGCCGCTGGAGGGAATCAGCTTCAAGTCCTTGATCTGTTGCTTGAAGGTGGTCAGCAACTTGGTCGTCAGACTGACGGCCTGCGGCTCGTAGTTTCACATGGCGCAGTAGCGCAACTCCAGGTGCATGACATTCTCCTTTCCGATCCGTGTGGCGTCCCGGCCCGCTCCGGCGGCGCCGGTTGACGCGGAATCATTCGTTCACTGGTATTATTATAGTAGATCGCGTTCCGAACATTGTCGAATGCGGCAGGTCCATCAACCGGAGGGTGGAGAACATTCCATGCCGCCGACCGTTTCCGCCGACCGTCATCGTCCGCCATACGCACGAGAACCCGCGGAAGTGCTCGGTACTACCGTTGCGCGGCCGGCCCGATGTGGTGTTTTTGACCTACCCGGTCCCGGAGCGGCCCGCCCTGGATGATTACGTCCGCCTGGCCGCGGAAGGGCCGCCGCTATCGCTAGCCGACGCCGGCCGGGGCTTGCTGCTGCTGGACGGCAGCTGGCGCTGGGCCGCCGCCATGACGCGCGACTTCCTCGACGTTCCGCCGCGTTCGCTGCACGGCTGGCGCACCGCTTACCCGCGCGTGTCCAAGCTCGGCACCGATCCGGACAACGGACTGGCCTCCATCGAGGCTCTCTTCGTCGCCTATCACCTGCTCGGCCGGCCCACGGCGGGATTGCTCGATCACTACTACTGGGCGGAGGCGTTTCGGGAAGCCAACGGGCTTGTAGCAGACGTTCTGAAAAAAAGAAGGACATTTCCCGGGCGAAATAGTGCCGTTAACCGTGCTTGCCGTGACCGGAGCCTCGGCCCCCGCCATGAGCCACACCGTGGCCTCCGCCGCCATTGCCCGAACCCTTCGCTGAGCCTTTACTTTTGCCCTGTCCTCCGCCATTGCCGTTCTCAGCCAGCCTGAGCCGCTGCCCGAACTGGAACCGTTGCCGCGGGCGACGAAGGCGGAGTCGGCCTGAGTGACGGTGTTGTTGGCGTTGGTGCCGAGGTTTTGGACCGAGGCGAAAACAACGGCGACGATCAGCGACAGCAGGACGGCATATTCGACTGAGCTGACGCCGTTTCGGTGCGAAGAAATCGGAACAGGGCGGTGCGGCACGCGGTCATGATTCTCTCCCTTTTCCGTTGACGGGTTCTGCCTGCGCAGGGGATCACCCGGAAAAAGAAAGACCCCTACACGTCGGTTGACGTATACGGGTCCGAGAATGCGTGCAGTGCCGATCTGATCCGTTCGGTAACCTGGCGACCCCCGCGAGCCATCGTCGACTCGCCCGGGCCCATGGCTTTGCGTCCCCGCCTCACGACGGGTTTGCCTTTGTCGAGGAAAAGAGGTTACTCGCCTCTCTGCCGGCGGGAGCGTTGTCTCGGTCCCGCGAGCGATCCCCGTGAACGCTAACGACACAACCCTAGGTCCGGATGCCCAGCGCGTCAAACGCACACCGCGCTTTTTCCGCACGATGGAAACGATGGCTACCTTCCTCGTGGTCCCGACCTTTCGCCACAACGGCGAAATCGGCATAGAACATCCAGGCCGTCTGTGTCCTGCGCCGGAGTGTCCCTGTCATGTCACCGCCGCGGTTCGTGCCGGATGTCCCCTTCCCGCCGTACACGTTCGTGCCGGGCCGTTCGCCGCATCCGATCCGCGACCCGGAGGGCCATCTCTTCGGCAAACCTCCCGACGCGCCGCCGCCCCTCGACCCGGCACACTGGGGCGAGAGCCAGGCCTATCTGCGCGGCGTGGACCTGTTCAACCACGGCTATTACTGGGAGGCGCATGAGGTGTGGGAGGGACTGTGGCACGCGGCGGGGCGGGCCGGAGTCACCGGCGACTTCCTGCGGGGACTGATCAAGTTGGCTGCCGCCGGCGTCAAGGTGCGCCAGGGCCAGCCGCGCGGCGTCGCCAGCCATGCCGGTGGAGCGGCCGTCCACTTCCGCGACATCGCCCGGCAGCTCGGCGGCGAAGAGACTTGCCACCTCGGACTCCGCCTGACCGATCTCGTTGCGTTCGCGGAGCGAATCGAACAGCGCGCGGCATCCGTCCGTACGGACGAGGACGACGGCGTCAAGGTAGTCTTTGACTTCGTCTTGCACCCTTCCGCCCCGGCGCAACCGTTGCCGGATTGATACACTCTAACCAGATGCCCACGCGGCCGGGCGCGGTGGTTGCCCTGGACCGCCGGCCGAAAACAACCTACCGCCGCAGGAGTATTCTCGACATGAAGCAGACCGCCATCGTTCTCCTCACTACCCTCGTCCTGACCCATGCCGGGGCGGCGGCCGAGCCGGCCAAGCTCGTCAAGCCGACCAACCTGTCCATCAACACCAAGGCCGACGAAGTCGATCCGTTCCTGTCCAGCAGCGGGCTAACGCTGTGGTACGCCTCCAACGCCGCAGGCAAGTTCGACATCATGCTGGCCCAGCGAAAAAGTGCCGTGAGCGCCTGGAGCAAGGGTCGGCCGCTCGAAGATTACGTTCAGACCAAGGTGGATGACCGCGGCGTGTGTCTCACCCGCGACGGTTCCTATCCTCAATACCTCTATTACGCCACCAAGAAGGACGAGCAGACCAAGAACTTCGACCTTTACGTGGCGGTCAAGCAAAGCCGCACCGGCTCCTTCACGGAGCCGACGCCGGTCAACGCGGCGGACTCGGAAGCCGACGAGATGAACCCCTTCCTGACGCGAGACGGCAAGCAACTCTACTTCAGCCGCAAGACCGAGGCCGGTTGGCGCGTCTTCGTCACCCAACGGACGCAAGCGACCGGCGCAAGGATTCGGCGAGCCGGCCCGGATCGAGGATCTGCCGCCCGATTTTCACCACGTCTCCCTGACGACCGACGGCAAGACCATGTACTTGCAAGGGCCGCTCGACAAGGGCCGCGTCGGCCTGTTCACGGCGACGAAGACCGTCAAAGGCTGGAGCACGCCGGAACCGCTGACCATGCTCAACCACCCCGAGGCGCCCAAGGGCGATGGCGCGCCGGCGCTGAGCGCGGATGGCAACCTGCTGTACTTCGCCTCCGACCGTCCCGGCGGCAAAGGCGGCTTCGATATCTGGGCGGTGCCGACGGCACTGCTGAAGAGAAAGAAGTGAATGGGTTTCGCCGCGCAGGGGAGCACGAACGCACTCTCCTGCGCGGCGCGGCGGAACAAAGTTGGTTTAGGACAAGCCCCCTGCGGAACGCGATGCCTCCAGATTATTTATTTTCCCTATTGACAACTCTCCATGCGCGCGTGACAAAAGAAGGTGAACTAACTCGCTCTCTCTCCGGTCTTTGTCGTTTCTTTGTCCCCCCTCAGGAGAGTCTCCATGCCAAGGTTCGTCAACCGGAAGTGCTGGCGTGGTTTCACGCTGATCGAGTTGCTGGTGGTGATTGCGATCATCGCCATCCTGATCGGCTTGCTGCTGCCGGCCGTCCAGAAGGTGCGGGAAGCCGCCGCACGCAGCCAGTGCGTCAACAACCTCAAGCAGATGGGCCTGGCTTTGCAGAACCACCACGACACGTACAACCTCCTGCCCGCCGGTGGCATCAACACCGGCAACGTCGTGATGACCGGCGGATCGCCGGCGATCGGACAGGCCCAGACTTTCAGCTGGGCCTATCAGATTCTGCCCTTCATGGAACAGCAAAACACTTACATCCTGGGCAATGCCGCGGCCAAAATCCTGATCAAACCCTACTTTTGCCCCTCGCGTCGCAGCCCGACCCTCCTGGCCAGCACCGGCTTCGCGGGGTTCGACTATTACGCCAGCGGCGTTGCCCCGACCGGAGGGGCGGCCTCGGGCACCTTCACGATTCCCGGCACGGGCACCACGACGCGCGGCATCATCTCTCCGAACAACATGGCTTGCGTCACCCTGGTGCAGATCTCGGACGGAACCAGCAACACCCTCGCCGTCGGCGAGAAAAGCCTCTGCCCGACCCTGTTGAGCAGCGGCAATGACCACTGCGATAACGAGGGATACACCTGGGGGGCCGATTGCGGCACGACCACCTGCTGGGATAATAGCGTGGGCTGCCCGACTACCCAACCGGCGCAGGACCAAATGACCGCGCAGACTTGCATTGCAGGCCATTCCAACAGCGGCTTCGGCTCCTCGCACCCCGCCAAGTTCAACGCCGCCTTCTGCGATGGCTCCGTCCAGAACATCAGTTACAGCGTGAGCACGACAGTCCTCGCGGAACTGGCCGGCATCAATGACGGATATGTCATCGCCGCAGGCAGCTTCTGAATTTCGTCTCGGCCGAGCCTGAAGCGTAAGCGAAGAGTGCCGTTCTTCGCTTACGCTTCAGGCTCGGATCGGTTTCGTCCGCCAACGTTTTATTTCTCGAATTGAAGCGCTTCCTCAACCTCCTTGACCAACTCCGGCTCGGTGCGGCGGCGTTCGTCGAGGAAGGCGCGGGTGCTGCTGTCGTCCTTGCCGGACAGTGCATAGCGGACGATGGTGCGCTGCATGAGCGGAGCGTCATAGCCCTTCTTGCCGTACAGGGCGAGGATGTCGCGTGTGCGGTCGCGGACCTCCCAGCGGCGCATGTCCTCGACGGCGATGTCCGCCAGCTCGCCCTGACCGATCATGGCGTCCAGGCACTTGAGCACGTTGTCGCGGCTCTCGCGCGGCTGAGCACCGTGGAAGAAACTGACGGTGCGGGCCACGGCCAGGCGAACCGGCAACGGCTTGCGGCCGTCGCGCAGCAGCGAAGAAGCCAGCTCCCAACCCTCGCGCGGCCGCAGATGGATATAGCCGCCGAGGAGGCCGTCGTAGGCATTGACGGTTCGCTCGCTCGGGTCGTTCAGCAGCGAATGCAGGAAGCGTGCGTCGGCGTCGCTGCCGCAGGCGCCCAGGAGCAGAGCGTAAACGCTCAGGCGCTCCGCCGGCGTGTGCGTGTCCTTGAGCCAGCCACGCAGCTTTTCGGGGTCCAGCTTGCGGGCCAGGCGGGCGATGTCCTGGTCGCTGGCCTTGGCGAACTCCAGGAAGGCATCGCGGGCGATCTCGGTGTCGGCGTTCTCCAAATAGCGGAAGAAGAAGAGCAGGTTGCCGGTTATGTCCTTCGGGTCGAGCTTCATGACCTGGCGGGCGTAGGCGACGGCGTCGGCGTTCTGGAGCGGCACGCCGCGGAACGGATCGAACTTGCCCTTGAAAATGTCGCAGAAGACGAGAAAGCGCGGCGGATTTTTGGGATCGCTGATGGGCAAATAGCGCTCGACGGTGATGACTTTCTTGCCTTCGAGCGCCGGGTCGGAGCGGAGGACGTCGGTGATGCGCAGGTCGGTGGTGCCGGTGCTGCCGCCGAGGCCCAGCCGTGGGTTTTCGGCGGTACCGATGAGGATGACGCGAGCCGTCTCCAGAGCGGCCTCCTGTCGGAAGGTCGGCGCCTGCCGCAGCGCCGCACCGCACAGGCTGCATGCCCGAACCGAGGATGACAAGGTGACAAGGTGACAAGGTGACAAGGTGACAAGGTAAAGGATCGCCAAGGCAAACAGCGAAGAAACGGCACGACGCATAGTCGAATTCTCCTTGTCACCTTGTCACCTTGTCATCCGCAGTCACTTCGCGGCGGCAGCGGGCGGCGTCTGCTCCAACTTCAGCAGTTCCTCGGCGTCGGCGACCATCTGGGCGTCCTTCTTGCGTTGTTCCCGTACATAGGCAGCGGCGGCCTCGTTGTTCTTGCAGCTCAGGGCGAAGCGCAGGACGGCGCGACGCACGATCGGGATTTCGTAAGCCTTCGTCCGTCGCAGACCCAGGACGCGGTCGGTCATGTCCCAGCACTCGCGCTTGCGCAGGTCGTCCACGGCCAGGTCGGCGATGTCGCTCTGGTCCAGCAGCACGGCCATGCCCGCCGTCCGTTCCTTCTTGTTCACCAGGTCCGGCCGCGAGTCCCACAGGAAGCGCACCGTCCGCAGGGCGGCGTAGCGGACCATGAATTCTTTCTTCTCATCCTTGAGGATGTCGCGCGTGTACTGCCAGCCCTCCTTGGGCTTGAGCATGACATAGCCGGCCAGCATCCCATCGACACCGCTGCCGAGGCGCTTGCTGGGATCGTCGAGCATCTTGCGGAGCACCGCGGCATGTTTCTCCGTGCCGCAATGGCCGAGCATCGACGCATACAGGCCGTAGCGGAAGGCCGGCGTCTTCTCGTTCTCCAGCCACTTCACGATGCGCTCGGCCGGCAGACTTTTGGCCATATCGCGGTAGTCCTTGTAGTCGGCGTTGCCGAATTCCTTGTAGGCATCGTTGGAGATTTCCAGATCGGCGTTATCCAGGTAGTCGAAGAAGAAGCGCAGCCGTTTGCCGATGTTCTCGTCCTTGTGGGCCAGGGCGCCGAGCAGATACTTGGCCATGTCGCTGTCCTTGAGGGCCGGCTGCACGCGATAGGGATCAATCTTGCCCTTGAAGACGTCGCAGTAAACCAGGTAGCGATATTTATCGCCCTCCTGCGGCGGCAGATAGCGGTCCAACCGGACGACCTTGTTGCCGGCGGCGAGCGGGTCGCCCTTCTTGCCGACCAATTCGTTCTTGATGGCGGTTTCGACGACGAGGTTGGTGCTACCGTCGCCGTTATTGGCCTGCTGGTTCGGATTGGTCAGGGCGCCGTAGAGGACCATTTTGGCTTGACCCACCTCGCCCGTCAGCGTCGGGCCTTGCATGCCGCAGAAGGGGCAGGCACTCCCCGGTGCGGTCAGCAGCACCCCGGCGAGAAAGACGATCGGCAGGAGAAGAACACGTCGCGGCAGGCCAGCCATGTGCGGAAACTCCTTGCGCAAGGGACCCGAGCAGGAACCTTCTGTATTATGTCGTCCAGGACGAGTCGAGAGCAAGGCAAACCCGCGGTGCTGCGATCGGCCGCTAAACACCTCGCCCTTCGCGTTGGTAGGGTTGGGCGAGTCGTCGGCGTCGGTGAACGCCGTACTGGAGACGAAAGTGTTGCCGTCTTGTGCCAGCGAGTCGCCGTCTTTGGTACCGAATAGGGTACCGTCGAAAGCCCTCTCGTCGTAAGTCAGTGAAGGCGCTGGGACTCGAACCCAGGACCTACGGATTAAAAGTCCGTTGCTCTACCGACTGAGCTACGCCTTCTGCCCTGCCCTCTGAATCCGGAGCGGACATCCACGAACACTCTCCGAGGAGTCCGCGAAGTCACCATGCGTAAGCGTACCGTATCCACGCTGCCCGACAAGCCCAGCCCCCCGATGCCCCAACTATGGACAACGATTCGTCTTTGCTCACCGCCCCACGAAGGTCGTGAGAATCGGCCGCAGGTGTTCGATCTCCGCTTCGAGTGTCCGGTACGCTTCCTCCAGGCCCGTTAGATCGTTGTCCCGCCCCATGCGCTCCACTTGTTGCGCGGCGACGACCGCTGCCGGAGCGCTGAAATATCCCACCGAACCCTTGATCGTGTGCGCCGCGCGTTTCACTCGTGTCGGATCGCCGGCGGCGGCCGCATCGCGGATTTCCTGGAGCAGACCAGGACAACTATCCAGAAACAGGCCGATCAATTCGCGCAGCAGGGCGGCGTCGCCACCAACGCTGGACAGAGCGGCCTGCAAATCGATGACGGCACCCGGCGGATTCGGCTCGGTCGCGGGAACCTCGCTTCGACTCGGGACCGCCGTCAGCCTCTCGATGGCCTGGAACAGTTCGCGCGTCTGGATCGGCTTGGCGATGTAGTCGTCCATGCCGGCTTCCAGGCAGCGTTCGCGGTCGCCCTTCATGGCGAAGGCTGTCATGGCGACGATGGGTACGCGGCGCGTGCTGCCCTGTTCGCGCCGGCGGATGTGCGAGGTCGCCTCCAGGCCATCCATCTCGGGCATCTGCACGTCCATCAGCACCAGGTCGAAGGTGTCGCGCTCGGTCAGTGCGAGAGCCTGCGTGCCGTCGCCGGCCACTACCACCTCATGGCCCTGCGCCCCCAGCAGGTGACAGGCCAGTCGCTGGTTGACGTTGTTGTCCTCGACGAGCAGGATGCGCAGCTTCCGCTGGGCAGTTGCGGACGACGCGGACACCGCCGGCGGCGTCATGGCCTCTCCCGGAAGACGAAGGGCGGCCAGGATGGCCTCCAGCAAGTCCGACTGTTTGAGAGGTTTGGTCAGGTAGCCGGCCAGACGCAGTTCCTGACAGGCGGCGTCGTCGGGCCGCTCGCCGGAGGATAGCATCATGAGCGTGGCCCCAGCGAGGTCGGGACGCTGCGTAATCTGCCCGGCCAACGTGAAGCCGTCCACCTCCGGCATGTGCCCATCCAGCAGGACGAGCGGGTAGGGCGAACCGTCGGCCACGGCCCGCTCCATCTCCGCCACGGCCTCGCACGCACCCGCCACTGCCGTCGGCCTCATGCCCCAGCAGCCCAGCATCTCCACGAGGATGCGCCGGTTGGTGGCGTTGTCATCGACCACCAGCACGGCCAGATTGCGCAGATCGAGCGTGCTCGTCCGGGCCGGCGGCGCGGCCGGCTCCTTCGACAATCCCAGACAAGCCGTGAAGTGGAAGGTGCTACCCTGGCCCACCTCGCTCTCGACCCAGATGCGGCCATTCATCTTTTCGACGAGCCGCGACGAGATGGCCAGACCGAGGCCCGTGCCGCCGTACTTGCGGGCCAGTGAACCGTCGGCCTGCTCGAAAGGGTTGAAGATAAGGCGTCGTTTGTCGGCCGGGACGCCGATGCCGGTGTCACGCACCTGAAAATGCAGCTGGCAAGAGGATTTCAGCGCGGAGAACGCAGAGAGCGCAGAGGAAGAAAAGAGAGAATCAGGCAACAGAGGACGAGAAGATTCGGACGGCAAGGATGTTTTTTTTTCTTTCTCTGCGCTCTCTGCGTTCTCCGCGGTGAAATCTTCTACCCCCACGTCCACGACCACCTCGCCGCGTTCGGTGAACTTGACGGCGTTGCCCACGAGGTTGATGACGATCTGCCGCAGTCGCGGCAGGTCGCCGACGAGAGCGTCGGGCACGTCCGGGGCGACGTGACAGGCCAACTCCAGACCCTTCTCATGCGGCGCACGGCGAGCGTGCGGAGCGTGTCGCCAAGGCCGTCGCGCAGACGGAACTCGACCGGCACCAGATCGAGCTTGCCGGCCTCGATCTTGGAGAAGTCGAGGATGTCGTCGATCAGCAGACGCAGGGCGTCGGCCGACGACTTGACCATGCCGAGGTAATCGCGCTGTTCGTTGGTCAGGCGCGTATTGAGGGCGATCTCCGTCATGCCGAGGATGCCGTGCATGGGCGTGCGGATCTCGTGGCTCATGCTGGCCAAAAACTCGCTCTTGGCCCGGTTGGCCGCCTCCGCCGCCTCCTTGGCCTGGCGCAACTCCTGCTCCATCTGCTTGCGGCGCGTGATGTCGGTGATGGAGCCGGCCATCCGCGTGGCGCGGCCGTCGTCGCCCCAGATGGCTTGGCCGCGAGCGCGGAACCAGCGATACTCGCCATTCCGGTTGCGCAACCGATATTCCACGTCGTAGGGCACCCGCTCCTCCAGGTGCTCGCGCACGGCACGCAGGATACGGTCGTGGTCCTCCGGGTGCAGGCGCGACTCGAAGGAAGAGAAGACATTGGCGATCTCGTTTTCCTCATAACCGAGCAGCTTCTTGAAACGCGGCGAATAATAGACCTCATCCGTGAGGACGTTCCAGTCCCACAGACCGTCGGAGGAGCCGCGCACCGCCAACTCGAAACGCTCCTCGCTGTCCAGGAGGTCCTTGGCGATGCGGTTGCGCTCGGCGATTTCTTGCTGGAGTTCCTCGTTAATGCGGGCCAGTTGGCGGGCGCGCTCCTCGGCGGCCCGGCTGCGCTCGGCGACGCGCTGCTCCAGCCGCGCGTTGAGGACTTGCAGTTCTTGTTGCGTTCGCTGATAGAGGACGAAGGTGTGTCCGAGCACGACGAGGTAGGCGGCGAGGCGCAGGAAGTGCCACCACCACCAATCGGCGTCCCACGGTCCCGAGAAAGGGAACAGCAGTCCAGCCGTGCCGAACAGGAGGCAGTAGTTGGCGAAGAGTAGTTCGTCGAAGCCGCTGGTCCTCACATAGCGGAGGAGGAAACGGACGGCGGCGGCGACGAAGAGACCGCCGCCGATGACGTTGATGACGTTGGCAATCGGCGTGAAGGCGCCTTGCCGCACCAGGATCGGCAGTGCATCGGCCCGCGCGATCGACAGCACGCCGAACAGTGTGGCCGCGACAAATACGATGCCGGGCAGCAGATGGGAGACTCGACCGCGGGCGAGGGACGGTGGCAGCCAAACAAGGGCGAAGAACGCGCCGCCTAGGAGCGTGGCGATGCTGCGCAGCCAGACGAACGCTGGGCCGGGCATGACGCTGGCGTGCATGCCGTCGAGGACGCCCATGCCCAGCAGGCCGCAGGTGGTCCACAGGTGATGGGCGAAGTCGCGTTGGTAGCGACGCAGGAGCAAGAGCAGGGCCGCGAGGGTCAACCCGGCGAACGCTCCCATCGCCTCGACAACCGCGTGCAGAGGTCCGTGCTTCCAATTGCGTTCCGCCAGGGCGTATCGCGCCAGTACGCTCCCCATCACAGGCAAGACGGCGGACAGCAGGGCCGTCACGAGGACAACGATTGGCGAGCGGGCGATTTTCATGGACCATTCTTTCCGTGACGCGACAGCCCTGCGTCGGGTCGTCTGCGGACAGACCCAATCGCCGCCCCGATCGACGTGCGGGGGTGGGGCCAGTCACGTCTTATCAGTTTGCGGTCTGCCCGCGTGGAACGCAAGAGGTTTAGCCGCGACGCGCAGCGGAGCGCGGGACGGTTCCGCGCTCCGCTGCGCGTCGCGGCT
The DNA here is from genome assembly GCA_963849325.1 of uncultured Planctomycetota bacterium. GTDB lineage: Bacteria > Planctomycetota > Planctomycetia > Gemmatales > Gemmataceae > JAJPHU01. Next base: position 423,487 of record CAWKHF010000004.1, read on the forward strand.
AAACGAAGAGTAGATGCGCTTTAATTGCCGCGTTTGAGTGAGACTGGGGGGAGGATGTTCGCGGCGGGCGCGGTGCGCGCTCGTTTCGCGCAGCCCGGCCGAGAAGGGCGCGGGGATGTTGCCCGCCGGCGCGGGCTTCTCGTTCTTACCCGGATCGATCGTGCGAGGAGGCGGCAGCAGCAGCGGCCCGCCTTCCTCGGTCGGGCGCGGTGTGGGAGGGAAGCCGGGTGTGGGGTTTGTGCCCGGCGCGGCGGCGGGACGGCGGTTGGTGGGCGTTACGCGAACGGTGACGTCGCGGTCGGCCCCGAAGACGCGGCCATCGGGGAGCTGGAACTGAGCGCTGACGTGCAATCGCTCCGTGGACGGCCACACCTTCCACGGCAGGTTCACGACATAGGCGGTCGTCAGCATGCCACTACGCCAGGACCGGCGCAGTTGATCGGGCGAGATCTCCCAGGACGATAGAGGGCGCTTGAGGCCTTCCGGCGTGATTTCCTCGGCCAGCACCAACAGCGCCCCGGCGCCTTGATGCTCTGGTTATCCGGGTCGCGCGGCTCGACCTGGACCTGGAGGGAGTCGTCGCCGGGACAGCTATAGCTACTGCGTCCGCCGGTCTGTCTTCCCAGCACAAGCGATTTCACCGGATAGGCAGCCGGTGGCGGGCCATCGGAAGGGAAACCGAGTTCGCCGCGGAGGGAACGAACTTCCTGCTGCAAGGTCTGGTTGTAAATGGAGGCGTGGTCCAACTCGTCGCGCAGCTCGCGCACGTCTTGCTCGCGGGCCCGCAGTTCGCGCTCAACCTGATGACAGCTACGGCAACCACTGACCGCCGCAAGCAGCGCCAGGCCGACGTAGAATGCCACGAGGCGACGCATTTCTTCGTTCCGAGTTTTGTTTCGCCGCGACGCGCAGCGGAGTGCGGGTTTGTCCCGCGCTCCGCTGCGCAGTCGCGGCGAAACTTTGGCTAACTGGTTGGCGGCTTGGCGGCGACCTGTCCGGGCGGCAGACGCTCCAGGACGTGATCGACCAGGCCGTATTCCTGGGCTTCGCGGGCCGTCATGAAGTTGTCGCGGTCAGTGTCGCGCTCGATCCGCTCCAGCGGTTGGCCGGTCATCTTGTGCAGCATCTCGTTCATGATCTTCTTGGTGCGGAGCAGGTGGCGCGTGCGGATCTCGATGTCCGTGGCCGGGCCGCGCGCTCCGCCGAGCACCTGATGGATCATGACCTCGGCGTGCGGCAGGGCGTTGCGTTTGCCCTTGGTGCCGGCGGCCAGCAGCGTCGCCCCCATGCTGGCGGCCATGCCGATGCAGTAGGTCGCCACGTCGCAGGTGACGTAATGCATGGTGTCGTAAATGCTCATGCCGGCCGTCACCGAGCCGCCCGGCGAGTTGATGTACAGGTGGATGTCCGCCTTGGGATCATCGAACTGCAAGAACAGCATCTGCGCCACGATCAGGTTGGCGCTGTAGTCGTCGACCTCGCCTTGCAGGAAGATGATCCGGTCCTTGAGCAGACGGCTGTAGATGTCGAAGACGCGCTCTTCACGACCGCTGCGCTCCACGACATACGGGACGAGTGGCATGGCACCAATCTCCAGGCCAACCCGGCTCGCCCGATTCTTGATCGGCAGCCGGGTTGAGGAAAGATAAGTAATTTCCGTAACTCGATGACTGCGGATGACCAGGTGACAAGGTGACAGGGTGACAAGGTGACAAAGGTCTGTTTTGTCACCTTGTCACCTTGTCACCCTGTCACCTGGTCATGATTTCTTCTCGCTGCTGATCTTGGCCAGCACGTCATCGACCAGGCCGAACTCCTTGGCCTCCGGGGCCGTGAAGTAGCGGTTGCGCTCGGTCTCGGCCTCGATCTGTTCCATCGGCCGGCCGGTGTGCTGGGCCAGGATCTCGTTGAGGCGCTTCTTCTCCTTGACGATCTCGTTCATCTCGATTTCCACGTCGGAAGCCTGACCGCCGATGCCCTGGCTCCAGGGCTGGTGGATCATGACCTTGGCGTGCGGCAGGGCGAAGCGTTTGCCCTTGGTGCCGGCCGCCAGCAGGATGGCGGCGCCGCTGGCGGCCATGCCCATGCAGTAGGTGGCGATGGGGCATTCGAGGAACTGCATGGTGTCGTAGATGGCCAGCGTGGCCGTCACCGAGCCGCCCGGCGAGTTGATGTAAAAGTGGATCTCCTGATTGCGATTCTCGTATTGCAGATAGAGCATCTGCTGAATGACGAGGTTGGCCGTCATGTCGGTGATGATCGGCTCGTAGACGTTGCCGCTGGAGCAGCCGAAGAAGATGATGCGGTTGTCCAGCAGAATATCGTTGGTCCCGTACTGCCGCTGCCGCGTATATTCGCGGTAGCGCTGGCCGAGCGGACCCGGCGGGATGGGCTGGTCGAAGTTCAACATCGCATATTCCTCAATGCCTGGCGAGCGAGGGGCGTAAGCCCCCTGTTGAGCGCCTCAACAGGGGGCTTACGCCCCCGGCTCGCCGAAATACTACGCATTCGGAGAGGCGGAGGACTCTTCCGCCTTCGGCGGCTCGGCCGTCGGGATCCTGCATCTCGCCGGGCACGGCCTGGGCCTCGACGGTCGAGACGGCCGGCTGATCCTCCTGGCCCAGCGACTCGTCCTCGTACTCGGCGCTGTCGAGGATCAGGTCGAGCGCCTTGCGCTCGATCATCTCGGCGGCCAGGGCGTCGATCAGGTCCTCGCGCTCCAGGCGAGCGCGAACGCGGCGCGGCGATTCGCCGTCCTGCTCGGCCATGCGCTCGATCTCGTCGTTCAGATCGTCCTCGCTGACGTCGATCTTCTCGACCTCGGCGATCTTCTGCAGGACGAAATGTTCCTTCAGCGCCAGGGCGGTGCTCTGCAAGATGTCCTGTTCGAGCAGGCGGCGGCGACCCTGGATCTCCTCGTCGGAGATGCCGTCGGACTTCATCTCCATGATCTTGCGGGCCATCGCCTTGTGGGCCTGGCGGCGCAGCAGGTCGGTGGGCAGCTCCCACGTCGCGGCGGCGTTGATGTGCTCGATCACCTGCTGGCGGGCCGACTGCCGCTGCTGATACTCCAGGCGGCGTTGCAGAACGACGCGGATCAGCTCGCGCAACTGCTCCGGCGAGTGGACGCCGAAGGTGTGCAGGAACTCGTGCGTCAACTCCGGCAACTGGACGGTCTTGACGTCCTTGACGGTCAGGATGCCCTTGACGGTCTTGCCGCGCAGGTCGGCGTCGGCGGCGGCGCTGGACAGCATGATGTCCACCTCGCGCGTGTCGCCGGCCTTGGCGCCCTTGACCTGCTCGGCGAAGTTCTCGGCCACGCCGTCCTTGAAGGCCAGCTGCTTGTTGACGCGGAACGTCACCTCGTCGAGCTTGCCGATCTGGCGGTCGCCGTCGCGGACGACCATGTCGGCGACGAGCAGGTCGCCAAGCTGGGCGTCGCCCTCGGGCTTGGGCACGACCTGGCCGTAAGGCGTCAGCAGCCGCCGCTCCTCCTGGGCCACCTCGTCGTCGGTGAAGGTGTGGACGGACGGCGCAGCTTCAGACCCTTGTAGTTGGGCAGGTCGAACTGCGGCCGGACCTCGACCTCGAACTCGTAGACGAGCGGCGCCTTGCCGCGGCAGCTCGATGTTGGCCGGATCGATGTCGGGAGCGCTGAGCGGGGCGATGTCGTGGTCCTCGGCCAGCTGTTCCAGGCTGGCCAGCAGGACCTCGCTCTTGACCTGATCGCCGACTTCCTTCTGGAAGCGGCGCTCGACGATCTTGCGCGGCGCCTTGCCGGGCCGGAAGCCGGCGACGTTGGCGTCGGCGACCAGTTCGCTGAACTTCTCGCCGAAGCGATCGTCGATGTCCTTGCGCTCGACGGTGACCTTGATGTGCTTCTTGCACGGCCCAACGTCGCGGATCTCGACGGTCTGATGCAGCTTGGCCGGCTCCTCCGCGGTGGCGGTGCCCGTCTCCGCGCCGTGCTCCTCGGCGTGTTCGTGCGCGGTCGAGGGAGTGTCTTCCGATGGTTTTTCGTCAGCCATGATTTCCTGCTTTCCTCTCGTTTAGCCGCGAGGCGCAGCGAAGCACGCGACAGACTCGCGCTCCGCTGCGCGTCGCGGCTAAACCGGGAACTTGTTCTTGGGACAAGTCCTTAGCCGAAACAATTCCCCGAACGGAGGCACGCCCGGATGGGATTCATCCGAGGGCCGTGCGTCAAGGGATTGATGTATTCTAGGCGTCGGCGAGCAAGAAAGAAGGCCCGAAAGAGAACGCCGGACGAAGCCGGCGCCGTCGGCCCTACGGACACTTCCTTGACCGCCTCCGCTGCCGATGCTAGGGTTTGGCCGCGGACCCGTCTGCCGCTCAGCGGGCCCCCAACCTCCTCCGAGGGCCGCGAGCATGGCCGGAAAAAAGCCGATCCTTATCGTGGGCACCGGCGAGTTCGCCGAGATCGCCTACGAGTATTTTACCGTCGATTCTCCCTACGAAGTCGTCGCCTTCACGGTCGAGCGCGGCTACCTGCGCGAGGATCGACTGTTCGAGTTGCCGGTCGTGCCCTTCGACGAGGTTGAAAGTCGCTACGACCCCGCGACACATGGAATGTTCGCCGCCTTCCTGTTCAGCCAGCTCAACCGCGTGCGCACGCGCCTTTACCGTGCCGTCAAGGCCAAGGGCTACACACCCGTTTCTTACGTCAGCTCGCACGCCTTCGTCTGGCGGAACGCGAAGATCGGCGAAAACTGCTTCGTCTTCGAGAACAACGTGATCCAGTATCACGTCGAGATCGGCAACAATGTCGTGCTTTGGAGCGGCAACCACATCGGCCACCGCACCGTCATCCGCGACAACTGCTTCGTGTCGTCGCACGTCGTCATCTCCGGCTATTGCGACGTGGACGAGAACTGCTTTTTCGGCGTCAACAGCTGCATCGGCGATAAGGTGAAGATCGTGCGCGACAGCGTCATCGGCGCCGGCGCGGTGGTAGTGCGGGACACGGAGGAAGGGAAAGTTTACAAGGGCGACCGGCAGCCGCCGGCCCGCATCGGCAGTCTCGACCTGTTCAAGGTCAAGGAGGAGACGGCCGGATGAAGCCGCCCCTCTACGGATCGTTGCGAAAAAACTAAACTGACGGAAGCAGGATGCGGCGGGCAAGCCCGGTACGGATCGCCCGTTGTCTTGTCTTCATTTGCGCAACGATCCGTAAGGAGCCCTTCATGAGTGTGAACCTCGACGATACGGTGGACGTTGTCGTCATCGGCGGCGGGCCGGCCGGCAGCACGGTCTCGACCCTGCTCGCCCAGCGCGGCCGCAAGGTCCAACTCTTCGAGCGCGACCGCTTCCCGCGCTTCCACATCGGCGAATCGCTCATCCCGGAGACGTACTGGGTTTTCCAGCGTCTGAAGATGCTCGACAAGATGAAGGCCAGCCCCTTCGTCAAGAAGTACAGCGTCCAGTTCGTCAACGCCCGCGGCAAGGAGTCGGCCCCGTTCTATTTCCACGACAACAAGCCGCACGAGTGCTCGCAGACGTGGCAGGTGATCCGCAGCGAGTTCGACACGATGATGCTCGACAACGCCCGCGAGCAGGGCGTCGAGGTCCATCAACCGGCCCGCGTGCTGGAAGTCCTCTTCGACGGCGACCGGGCCGTCGGCGTGCGCGTGCAGGCGGAGGACGGTACGACGCGCGAGGTGCGGGCGAAGGTGGTGGTGGATGCCAGCGGCCAAAGCACGATGCTGCAAAATCGCTTCAAGCTGCGGCTGTGGGATCCGGTGCTGAACAAGGGGGCCATCTGGACGTACTGGCAGGGCGCCTACCGCGACAGCGGCCGCGATGAAGGCGCCACCGTCGTCATCCAAACGACCAACAAGAAAGGCTGGTGGTGGTACATCCCGCAACACGACGACACGATCAGCGTCGGCGTGGTGGCACCGTTTGAGTATCTGTTCAAAGGCCGCGGCGGCCACGAGCAGACCTACGAGGAGGAGGTCGCCGCCTGCCCGGCCGTGCAGAAGCGCATCGCGGAGGCCCGCCGCGCCACCGGCTACTATGCGACCAAGGACTACTCGTATCGCTCCAAACAGGTGGCCGGCGACGGCTGGGTGCTGATCGGCGACGCCTTCGGCTTCCTCGATCCGCTGTACTCCTCCGGCGTCCTGCTGGCGCTGAAGTCGGGGGAGTTGGCCGCCGACGCCATTGCCGACGGGCTGGCCAAGGGCGACGTCTCCGCCGCCCAACTCGGACGCTGGGGCGACCTGTTCAACAAGGGCATCGATCGCATGCGCCGTCTGGTCTGCGAATACTACGATGGCTTCAGCTTCGGCCGGTTCGTCAAGGAATACCCGCACCTGCGCGGCAAGATCACCGATCTGCTCATCGGCGACCTGTTCACCGACAAGGTCGATGAGGTGTGGGGACCGATGGAATCGCTCTATCCGCCCCAGAAGAAGGCCATCCCGACCTGGGAGCAGGGAATTGCGGCCGAAGCCGCCGGCGACAAGGTGAACGAACTGTACCTCCCGCCGGGGGAATCGCGATGAGACGAAGAATCTTCATGGTGCCGTGCCCATCCAAATATATTTGTCCGAGTCTGAAGCGTAAGCGAAGGGAACCTCTTCGCTTACGCTTCCGGCTCGGAGGGGTTCGGCGCAGGCGCGCCGGGCTGCTCGGAATTGCCCTGATAACGGCGCTGTCCTTCGCTGCCCCTACTCGCGCTTCCGATTGGCCTCAGTTCCGCGGTCCCAACTGTTCCGGCCGTGCTCCCGCTAGCGAGCGGCTGCCCGACCGCATCGGGCCGTCGGTGAACGTGGTCTGGAAGACGGCACTGCCGCCGGGACACTCCTCTCCCATCGTGGTCGGCGACCGCGTTTACCTTACCGCCGTCCAGGAGAAGCGGCTGCTCACCCTCGCGCTGGACCGCAAGGATGGCCGCGTTCTCTGGCAGAGAGAGGCGCCGGCCCCTGTGCTGGAGACGGTGCATCGCATTGGCAGTCACGCCCAGTCCACGCCGGCCGCCGACGGTGCGGGCGTCGTCAGCTTCTTCGGCTCGTGCGGCCTGTTCGGTTACGACCGCGACGGCAAGCTCCTCTGGCACCGCGCCATGGGTCCGTTCAAGAACGACTTCGGGGCCGGCAGCTCGCCCGTCCTCGCCGGCGACAAGGTGCTGCTCAGTCAAGATCACGACCAGGGTTCCTTCCTCATGGCCCTCGACAAGCGTAGCGGCGAGACGCTCTGGAAGACGGATCGCTCCGAGTTCCTGCGCGGCTACTGCACGCCGGTGGTCTGGGACGTCGCCGGGCGGAAACAGGTCGTGGTGGCGGGCACGCTGCGCGTGGCGGGCTACGACCTGGACAACGGCAAGGAGATCTGGACCGTTCGCGGCATCGCCCGCACCATCTGCATGACCCCCGTGGTCGGCGACGATGGCCGGCTCTACGCGGCAGGCTGGTCGGCGGGCGGCGACGCCGGCGCGCGCATCGAGGTGGAGCCGTTCGACGCCGTCGTCAAGCGGCTGGACAAAAACGGCAACGGCAAACTCGAGTCCGAGGAGTTGAAGACCGGCCCGATCGCCGAGCGCTTTACCCAGGTGGACGTGGACAAGGACGGCTCCATCACGCGGCAGGAGTACGAGCGCTTCCGCGGGCTGTTCCGAGAGGGACGAAACGTCGTGCTGGCCATTCGTCCGGGCGGCACGGGGGATGCGACGGACTCGCACGTCGCCTGGAGGAATACTCGATACGTACCCTTCTGTGCCTCGCCGCTGTACCTCGACGGACTGGTGTACACGGTCAAGGACGGCGGCTTCCTGTCCAGCCTGGACGCCCGCGATGGCGAGTTGGTCCGGCGCGACCGGCTGCCGGGCGGCGGCAACTATTACAGTTCGCCGGTGGCGGGCGACGGCAAGATTTATCTGCTCAATGAACGAGGACGGCTGACGGTGGTGCAGGCCGGCCGCGACTGGCGGGTGCTCGGCGCCAGCGATTTCGAGGAGGATACCTACGCCACGCCGGCCATCGCGGGTGGACGGATCTATCTGCGCACCGCCGGTCATCTGTATTGCTTCGGGCTGCCGACGCCGTGAGCCGTACAAACTTCTGCCTCGGAACAGTTTGGCAAATCTGCGTACCATTCAACCGCTGCTCGCCTACTTCGGCCGCGAGTTGTCCAAGCCATGACCGTAAGAAGCTCCAAGAAGAAGAGCCTCACGCAAAGGCGCAAAGAACGCAAAGGAAAAGAGTAAAGAAAGGTCAAAACGGCTCGCGCCTATTATTTGTCTTTCTTTGCGTTCTTTGCGCCTTTGCGTGAGGCTCTTCTTCTTGTTCGTCGTCTCGGCGTTCGCTAAGTTAGGGGCGGGACCATCTCGCACCGGTCCACGCCTGCCTTCCCTGCCGAGACGCACTCGTGAACGACACTTCCGATTCCGTTGCGGTCCACGCGGCCCGGCCGACGCGCGTGCGGCACCTGGTCCTGGCGGCGCTGTGCGCCATTACGACCATCAACTACATCCAGCGCAACAGCCTCGGCGGCGCGGAGACGACGGTTCGCGCCGACCTCGAATTGACGAAACAAGACACCGGCGATGCGATGGGCGCCTTCTTCCTGACGTACGCCCTGTGTCAGGTGCCCAGCGGCTGGTTGGCCCAGCGCTGGGGCGGGCGACGCGCGTTGACGTGGTATGCGGCGGGCTGGTCGATCGTGATGGCGTTCACGGCCGCGGCCTCGAACTTGCCCGCCCTTATGAGTGCGCGCTGGGCGATGGGCGCCTTGCAGGCCGGCATTTTCCCCTGCTGCACGATGATCTTGGCCTCGTGGTATCCGGTCACGCGCCGCGGCTTCACCTCGGCCCTGCTCAACAGCTTCATGCTCAGCGGCGGCGTTCTCGCCTCCTGGATGACCGGCAAGCTGATCGGGCCACTGGGGTGGCGCTGGCTGTTCTTGCTGTATGCCCTGCCGGGCCTGGCGTGGGCCTACTGGTTCGCCCGATGGTTCCGCAATCGGCCCCAGGAGCATCCCTCGGTGAACCCAGCGGAGCTAGCGATCATTTCTCCGCGGACCGTCAACGTGCCGGCATCCAACGCCTTCGATTCCGGCCGGCCGGCCCAGAGCTTTGCCGACGCCGCGGAGCCAGACGAAAGCATCGCGGCCAACCGAGAGGCGCTCTCGACCGAGCAATCCCCGAAGCCGCTCTGGGTTCGCGAGCGCGACGCCGAAGTCCGCGACCTGGTCCAGCGCAGTGCTGAAGCCGTCGATTCCCTGGGCCGCGATTTTCCTCAGTTCGGCGCTGTGGTTGATCTGCATCCAGCAATTCTGTCGATCCGGGCGCTGCGCTTCTTCGACATGTGGCTGCCAACCTACTTGCAGGAAGTGCGCGGTCAATCGGTGAAGGATGCCAATTATTTGACCAGTCTGCCGTTGTTAGCCGGCATGATCGGCGGTCCCGTCGGCGGCATTCTCTCCGATTTCGTGCTGGCGCGCACGAGAAGTCGCCGGGCCGCTCGGCAGGGCGTGGCCATCGGCGGCATCCTGGGGGGTCTGCTCGTCTACGTGCTGGCGTATCAAGTCTCGGACTTGACTGGGGCCGTGCTGCTCGCCTGCCTCGGCCTGTTCATCATGACGTTCTCCTCGCCCTGCGCGTATGCGCTGTCGATGGACATGGGCGGCCGCAATCTCGCGGTGATCTTCGCCATGATGAACATGGCCGGCAACCTGGGTTCGTGGGCCTTCACCAAGTTCGTTCCGCGCGTCGTGAACGGACGCGGCTGGGAGACTGCCCTGCTCATCTTCGCCGCCATGCACGTCGTCGCCATCGTCTGTTGGCTGCTGCTCAACCCTAACGGGATTATCGGCGAATCGGCCGACGCCATGACCGCTTCCAAGGAGTGAATATCAGGCTGGGCCAGTGGATCTGCTCTCTCGCGGGCGCTCTGGCCGCGATCTATCGTCTGGCCGGGGCCGCCGATCATTTGCAGCGCAAGTGATCCTCTTGCCCCGTGGAGAGAATCTTCGATTTTTGGTGAACCATTTGCCGCCGTCCGCGTCTATCCAATGTGTGAGGACGAGCGATCCCAGCAATGGATCGCGGAACCTGGTCCCGAGATGACAATGCATAAGGATTGCGGATTACGAAGGAAGGACCAATCGGCCAGGCATCTGGCTGATCGATGGGCGAATGGCCTCCCCGCTCATCCTCCGCGCTGGTGACACCAAGCTCCTTGGGAAAGGCGGCTTGCGAGGCCAGGTGTCACCACGAGATGCCTGGCCTTTTTGTTTGGGCTGGTAGCTGAGATGGTTGTAGCGGCGGTCTGAAGAACCGCAGACGAGGATTCGAGCGCCTCCCGGCCCACTCGGACAAATGGATTCGGTGTTCGGATCAGGAGAACAACCATGCCACAACTTTCTCGCTTCAAACGTCGCGCCCTCCCCTATTGGGGGTCGTGGCGTAAAGGCAGCGCACAAGTCTTTTAAACTTGGAGGTGTGGGTTCGACTCCCACCGGCCCCAATGCTCTGATGGACAGTGAATAGACAAGTCCGAGGTGTTAGCGGCAGCATAACCGGCTCCAACCCGGACGGTGAGGGTTCAAGTCCCTCCGGACTTGCTGATGATTGCTTGGCGACCGATGAGTCCAAGGTGTTAGCGGCAGCATTTTCGGCTCTTACCCGAACGGTGAGGGTTCAAGTCCCTCTGGGCTCACGGTTTGGATTGTCTTCGTGCAGCGTGTGGGGTAGCGGAGTGCCCGCCACCTCGGGAGGGTGGAGAACGCTGGTTCAAATCCAGCCACGCTGACTGTAATCATTGGCCCTCCGCTTCGTATCAGAGGATGGAGAGATCGCCGAGGTGTGGGGTAGCGGGAGTGCCCGCCTGCTTCGGAGGCAGGAGAACGCTGGTTCAAGTCCAGCCACCTCGACTTCGCCGCCCGGGCCGACCGCCCACGGCCCGGGCGGCTGGCAGGGGCGAAGGCCCAGCTGCGCCAAGCGGCAGAGCGACCCGGCTTAAACCCGAGTGGATGAGGGTTCGACTCCCTCGCTGGGCAACGGCACGAATCCTACGGCCTGCAAGCTCAAACAGTTCGAGCAGCCGGTTGTCAACCGGAAGGGTGCGGGTGCGAGTCCCGTGCGGGCCGCTGCAACGATTGCGGAGTGGACTGGAGGCAGTTTCCAGCACGGTCTCATACGCCGTCCGACGCCGGTGCAACTCCGGCCTCCGCAACTGATTTCGGGTAAGAGGGCCGAGTACGCAAATCCGGCAAAGCGGCCAGGTCGAGAGCCTGGTGATCGATTGCGGGTTCGACTCCCGCCTCGGCTACTGATGACAGAAGGATGTCCGCGGTCGGCAGGAAAGACAGGCCGGGCGCCCGCGCCGATTGTCGTCTGTCGCCGGCCCTTCTGCATCGTGGTCCCGTAGTTCAACGGCTTGAACACCCGGCCCACATCCGGGGACGAGATGGTTCGACTCCATCCGGGATCACTGTCGGGTTGCTCGTCCAAGGGAAAGACGCCGGTATCGCAAGCCGGAAATCGGGGTTCAACTCCCCGGCGGTCCATTGACATGGGGCCTATCGTCCAACGGGAGGACGCCAGCTCGGCAGACTGAAAATCCGGGTTCAATCCCCGGTGGGTCCACTCTCCCTTGTCACCCCGATGGTGAAATGGACATCATCCCTCGCTTCGAACGAGACGTTCTGGGTTCGACTCCCGGTCGGGGTAATTCCGTATTCTCCCCTCTCCTCCGGCCAGGAAGCCGCCCCCTGGTGGGGGAATAGCCCGCTTTGCTTCACGGCGTCCAGACCCTCCCGCAGTTCAGTCCGCAACCGACGCTCGATCTCTTCCTTGCGGGAGTCGTACCCAAAGATTGCCTCAGCGCGTGCGAGGGTCCACCACAGGGAGCGTTCCTCGGCGGATTCACCCGGATACTCGTCGAGATGAATGCGATGGTTCGGGGGTCGCTCCTCGTTCAAGGCTCGCAAGGCGGCGGCGGCCTCCGGCAAGGACAAGCGCCCCTCGATCAAATCGACGACGACCGCTTCCATCGCCTTCGAGTTCGCCTGCACGAGTTCACCATCCTCCTGGAGACGTTCGCGGTCCTGGGCCGTCTGCCACCAGTCGGCGAAGGCTTGTCGGCCGTCAGTGGACAAGGCGATGCCGGCGTACAGTACAATCGGCAGCGAGGCCGTGAGCGCGAGAAACCGGAATGCTACCGTCATTCTGCGTACCCCCAAAAAGGCAGCGGGGTCCGACCGTCATTCACCGCTATTCTGATAAACGGCCGAAAGAGCTGTTTGGAGACAGGGCAGGATGCGATTCTCCGCGCCGACGCGAAATGAACTCCGGATGTCGAGCCGGTTGAGAGAGGAAGAGATGGTGAAAAAGGATGCGAGCGGAGGCGACAGAACGGCAATTGAACTTTTTATCGCCGGCATCCAGGGCTGGGAAGCCGGCTTGCGGCAGATTATCTCGGGGAAATCGAGCAGCGACACGCAATCGTAAATCATTGTGTGATCTTTGCTTCCGAACAGACTCTCGGCATGGAGGGCCGACCGCGCGGCAGTCTACCCAGAAATCGACTCTTACGAATCTCATCTCCCGCGCCGATTCCTCCAATCCGCTCATCCCCCTCTGATCGGCGTATTCGGCAGGACCATACCGCTCCTTTCCTCTTGCCGCCAGTACGAGACGGTACGAACATGAGGATATGGCCTTCCCCTGGTGGTTCCTCCTCGGTCTCAACCGCATGAAACTCTTCTCCGCGATCCGTTGGGTTCTCCGCCTCCTCTTGCTGCCCCGCAGCCAACTCGTCCTGGAGAATCTGGCCCTGCGTCAACAACTGGCCATCTTCAGCCGACAGCGGCCACGACCATCGCTGCGCCGCCGCGACCGACTCTTCTGGATCTGCCTATCGCGGTGGTACTCAGGGTGGCGCTCAGTATTGGTCCTCGTACAACCGGACACGGTCCTCCGCTGGCACCAGCAGGGCTTCCGTCTGTGGTGGCGCTGGAAGTCCCGGAGGAAGCGAGCGGGGCGTCCGCCGCTGGACAAGGAAGTCCGTGACCTCATCGGCCGCATGGCTCGTGAAAACCCGACCTGGGGCGTTCCGCGTATCCGGGCCGAACTGCGCCTGCTGGGCCATGACGTCGCCGAAGCCACCGTGGCCAAGTATCGGCCGCAGCCACGTCATCCCAAGCCGCCGTCGCAGACCTGGCGGACATTCTTGAGGAACCACGCCGGCACGCTGGCTTCGATGGATTTATTCGTGGTGCCCACGATCACATTTGATCGGCTCTGCTTGCCCATCGCGTCGTAGCCAGCGCTGCCCGTTCGAGTGGAAGTCAGCGTCATTCGCCCTGGACTCCTTCTTATCCTTGTCCGTCACCGTTGTAAGAATAGGTGTAGGTAGCGATCGGACCTCGCGTGTCCTCCGCGAGGGGCGCCAGCGGGAGAGGGAGGGTGGAATACTCTTCCACGCGAACGAACCCGCTCATGCCATCGTAGGTATAGCTGTAGGCGGAATCACATTCGCTCCGCTCGCGGAGGTCGGCCGCGGGGGGTCGTCGGGGAGCGGTGGCGGTTCGGGCCGGACGCGGGCAGAGCCAGGCGGTCAAGCCAGCTAACACGCTGCCCAGTAGGCGGCGGCGAGAGAGTCGATCTGTACTCATGGCAAATCCTCCAGAAAAGCAACGGTTCCTGAGACGAATGACGCTGACTTAAGACCTACTTTCCGTGAAAACCTAACACGCATTGTCAATGGGCGCTCCATAGCCGTGTGGATTTCTTCGTGGAGTGATCACGCCTTGCAACGTCTTACGCTTGTCCGCAGGCGACGGCCGACGCTCCTCCCTGTCCCACGGCGAACGGCTCCGATCCACCAACTCGGCCTCGTCACGCGACGACGCCCACGCCTCCACCACTCTGTACAGTACCCGGTTGGCCAGCGTGCCGGAGAACGGCGCCGGGAAGGCGGGTATGCCGCTGGTGCCGTTGGCGTCCGTGTATGTCCCCGAACCCGAGTACGACCACGAGGTGCCGCCGCTCTCCGAGCCGTCCAGGTCGTCGTCGTCCTCGCCATCGCTGCTGTCCGAATAGTTGTCTTGCAGCGTCGTCGTGCCGCTGCTGCTGGTCGTGCGTGTGTAGGCGCCGGTGGAACTGTTGCCCGATTCGGTGATGGTGCTGTTAGTGGTGCTGGTCTCGGTGTAGGAAGCGCTGCCGCTGGACGTGATGGTCGTGTCCTGGATGGTGATGCTACTGCTGCTGCTGCCGCTGCCAGAATATGCGCCGTCGAGTCGTTGCCCGACTGCTGCCACGACTGCGTCGCGCTGCTGCTGGCGCTCAGGGTCGAGGTGCCGGCGCTGTTGGTCGCCGTCTGCTGCACGCTGCTATGGGTCGTGGTCGTGGTCGTCTGGCTGTTGTCGCCGGTGGACTCGTCGTCGCTGTTGCTGCTGGTGCCGCTGGTCGTGCTGGTCTGCGTCAGGGTGAAGTTGGTGTTCGTGGCCAGGTCTTCGCCGCTCTCCGTGATGGTCGTGCCGCCGCCGCTGGTCGTGGTCAGCGCATCGCTGCCGGCGTCGTCGTCCTCAACCCAGTTGCCCGAGCTGTTGATGGTTTCGACGCTGACGGGGTTGCCTGTCGTGTCCATCCAGCCGCTCTCGATGATGGTGCCGCTGCCCGATACCGCTCCCGAGACCGTGAACGAACCGGAGCCGGAATAGCCTTATTTGTTGATCTGCACAGTCTGAGCAATTACATAATACTCTAGCTCGGAAGGCATTGATCGGTTCTCAGGGCGTAGGTGTTCAGGCAAGGAATCAGATGACGGTCCAATAGCTTTCCACTGACGTGTCACCCTCGGCAGTGATTTCCAATTTAACGGTTTCAATCCAACGTAATCACTATATTCGTAATGTGCAATTTCTATATTTGATAAAAAAAAGTGCAAAGTATAGCTTGGAGCCTCGCTTTTTCCGATAGGAAACACAAAGAAGAGTTTTCGGTATTTACCACCATATTCTGGTGATAAGTTCACATGATGGAATACCATCAGCCCCTTTTCATTAGAAATTGGGACAGCATCTTCTCGATAATCAGTTATTGGGTAGCCGAATGCAGTTCCTCCCTCATCATTACTCACCGAGAGCGTGACACCACTAATAGGTTGTCCATGTTGGTCCAGAAATGTAACCTGAAACTCAGCTTGGGCAAATCCCCCCTCCCATACTTCTACAATACCGCAACAACACAAGAACACCAAACCAATAAAAGCGGCGACGATACCCATTACTGAGTCCAGCACGAGGAAAGATTCCCCTTGTTACTGAACTTGTGTATAATACAGCATGAGACCTAAAGGAACATCTGCTGAACTCGAACGCCGCCGTCGCCGCGCCGTCGAACTCGTCGAACAGGGCGAATCCCCTACCGTGGTCGCCCGCATCCTCGGCGTCCGCACCGCCTCCGTCCACCGCTGGCGACGCATGGCCCAACAACCCCACGGCCTGGACGCCACGGCCCATCCCCGGCCCGACGCCCCGCCTCTCCGACTACCAACTCCGCAAACTCGAACGACTCCTCCGTCAAGGCGCCAAGAACCACGGCTGGCCCAACCAACTGTGGACCGCCGACCGCGTCGCCCGCCTCATCCGCCAACGCTTCGGCGTCTCCTTCCACCCCGAACACGTCCGCAAGATCCTCAAGCAGCGCCTGGGCTGGACCAGCCAGAAACCCAAACGCAAGGCCCGCGAACGCAACGACAAGGAGGTGGAGCGCTGGAAGGGCGATGAACTGCCCCGCATCCTCCGCGAGGCCTGGAAGCGGCAGGCCCACGTCGTCTTCCTCGACGAATCGGGCTTCCAACTGACGCCCTCGGTGCGTCGGACCTTGGCCCCGCGGGGCCAGACGCCGGTGCTGGACGTGCTGGGACCGGCGCGACCGCATCTCGGCCATTAGTTGCATCACGCTCAGTCCACTGGCAGGGCCGGCCGGGGCTGTACTTCGAGTTGCTGCCGCTCAACACGACGGTCCATGCGGAGGAGGTGGTGGCCTTTTTGAAGGACGTTGCGGCGGCAGTTGCGTGGGCCGTTCACGGTGGTGTGGGACCGGCACAACATCCACAGCAAGTCGCGGGTGGTGAAGGCGTTCTTGGCCGAACATCCGGAGATCGTGGCGGAGGACTTCCCTGGGTACGTGCCGGACTTGAACCCCGACGAGTGGGTGTGGGGTTGGACGAAGTACGGCCGCTTGAGCAACCTGGCGGCATGGAACGCCGAGGAGTTATGGGACCACATCGTCATGGCTCTGATCGATCTCAAGTTCCAACCGCGAATGCTGAATGCTTTCATCCAGGAGGCTGGGATACCTGTGGCGGCATGATAGTATCTTTACCAATGCTGGACTCAGTAGGACAACCCTATGAGTTATTATCCTCGTCATAATATTAACTCCGCAGCCTATTTTCCTCGTTTCTTAGCCATAAGTTCATCATACTTTCGAGCAAGGTAGTCTATGGTGCTCTGCCATTGCTGTGCATCCTTCAAGAAATTATCGGTGTTGGTTTCGTCGAACCCTTCTCTTCTACCAAGTTCACGAACTATAACATCAACTTGGCGATACAGGAGACGATCCCAATACAATGTCGTAATATGTATCGTTTCTCCGGTTGGACTGAACAAATACCGTATATATGCGTCCGTCTCATTTTCTGTCGGTGGCGAGGTATCTTCTTTGAAGGCAATGTGTTCGCCTTTATTTATCTGTCGGAAAATTGACTGTATCTTTCCGATATAAAATGATCTCCCAGTATAGTGGAAGAATGTGGGCCATCCACCTTCCGCGACAGGTGGAAGAAAATCGTGGAACGTCTTGCTGAGGTTTCTATACGTTTTGTCTATACCCGGTTCAGTTGCCATCGGTTGTTTGAAAGTTGCCATACTCTTCAGTTCATCCCAGTGATCCGTTAACATTGACAGAGCTTTTTCTAGTTTCGTTGACGCTTCCCAAGTATTGTTTATGAGTTGTTTTCTTTGTGCCTCGGTAAAACCGTACCAAGTTAAGTTAATTGATGTCGGTGGGGCATCGCTGGTCGGGGGGGCATCGCTGAAAGGCTGTCCGAACGGCGAATAATCGAGATTGCCCGGACCTGAGCCCGATACCGCGTTGGAGACATTGGCAAAACCCTGCAGCACGCAGTAACGATCCTGTCCGGTCTCGCTCTGGCGAAGGCTGCCGCTCTTCCAATCGCCACTCTCTTGCAAGCTGTAGTTGTAACTGCCGGGACCATTGGACATGGTAGCGCCGGGGCCGCTGTCGGTCAAGGTGTAACTGCCGCTGCCCGACGCCGTACGCGAGAAGGTCTGGTCGAACGAGTTGCCTGTCTCGGTCACAATGTTTGTTTCGTTGCCCTGCACCGCCTCCTCGTAGCTGCCGCCGCTGGCCTGGCCGCTCTCCGTCAGCGTGTAAATGTCGCTGCCCGACTGGCTCATGCTATAGGCGCCCGTGATCGTGTTGGCGTTCACCCAGCCGCTGCTAGTCTGACTGCCCGAGGCCGTCAACGTGTAATTGCTGCTGCCGCTGGCCGTCTGCGTCATGCTGTAGTTGTCCGTGCTGGACAGCGTGGCGGAGTCACTGCCGCTCTGGATGTTGCCCGTGTCTTGACGGCTGCTGCTTTGGCTGTCGCTCTCGCTGGTCGTCACCGTGCCGCTGCTGTCCGAATAGCTGTCTTGCAGCGTCGTCGTGCCGCTGCTGCTGGTCGTGCGGTCGTAGGCGCCGGTGGAACTGTTGCCCGATTCGGTGATGGTGCTGCTGGTGTTGCTGATCTCCGTGTAGGACGCACTGCCGCTGGACGTAATGGTCGTGTCCTGGATGGTGATGCTACTGCTGCTGCTGCCGCTGCCGGAATACTCGCCCGTCGTGTCGTTGCCCGATTGCTGCCACGACTGCGTCGCGCTGCTGCTGGTGCTCAGGGTCGAGGTGCCGGCACTGTTGCTCGCCGTCTGCTGCACGCTGGTCTGGGTCGTGGTCGTGTTCGTCTGGCTGTTGTCGCCGGTGGACTCGTCGTCGCTGTTGCTGTTGCTGCCGCTGGTAGTGCTGGTCTGCGTCAGGGTGAAGTTGGTGTTCGTGGCCAGGTCTTCGCCGCTCTCCGTGATCGTCGTGCCGCCACCGCTGGTGGTGGTGAGCGCGTCGCTGCCGGCGTCGTCGTCCTCAACCCAATTGTCCGAGTTGTCGATGGTTTCGACGCTGACGGGGTTACCCTGCGTGTCCATCCAGCCGTTCTCGGTGATGGTGCCGCTGCCGGATACCGCTCCCGAGACCGTGAACGAACCGGAGCCGGCGTAGGAGGCATCGTAGCTGACGCTGAAGCTGATGGAGGCACTGCCCGAGACGCTGCCGCCGTCGCTCCAATTGCCGCCGATAATGCCGGTGATGCTGCCGGAGGCATCGGCTGTTCCCGTGACGCTGGCGCTGTCCAGAGAAGCAATGCCGCTGCCGGCGATGTTTCCGGTGCGATGATCCCTGAATCGCGCTCCTCCATCCGCCACATGACTGCCCGGATGGCATTTTCGGGAAGGACACGCTCGCGATTACCGGATTCAGGGTTGATTTTAATATATAATGAGCTTACCCTCAGGAAAATCTCCTTTCCAACCACATGGGAAATGTCCTTTGACATACCAGTAAGCCTGGCTGGCATAAAATCCAGGTGGATAAACATCTGCGTACTCTGCTTCCATGCACACGCCAACAATATCCCACTGCACCGTATCTTCAAATACTTTCGGCAGTTTATTTTTGCGAACCACGTCCTCGATCATTTTAAGGACAAGTGGCATGGAATAATGTTTTACTTCCGTGACAATGTCATTCCATTTCCTAAAACGTTCCATCGATCTTTCGCATAATCGTTCACGGTACTGGTTAGAGGCTTCCAGACAAAGCTCCTCCCATTCAGAAGATTTGCACGATTCAATCGCCTCCTGCCAAGACGATAATACGATGGCCGCATCCGTATCCTTCACGCCAACGCGTGAAAACCAACGAGCTTCTTCAAGCTCTCTTAAAGTGGCGATTGTCCTGGGATGCATAAAGAATATCTCCTTATTTTTTTTGCCCCAAGGGGTTCGGTATCCGTGGCACCGGGCCTGTGGGTTTCAATCCATACAGTCGTTGTTGAGCAGCAGCACGATCCACGAGAATTGATGCCTCCTCAGGAGAATAACCACTATCCTCCAAGGCACGCCGTAAGGCCGCCAGGTATTCAGAATTCGTCGGTGTTTTCTGGAAACGAGAGCCGCCTTTCCGATATTGCGCCCAGAACTTCTCCATAGACTCATGGAATTTATAATGGGGGGTTCCAACATCCTTAAAAGCATTACCTCGCATACCGTTGGCCAAACCTTCTTCCTCTGGGATTACACTTTTATATGCTGCGTTTTGGTTAAGATGGTTCGCCTGCTGATTAGTATCTTTGAGTTTAGTGGTCATATTCTTATAGGAACCGGTCACCAGACCATTTATTATACGTACCGTAATAACCTTTTCTCCTGGTCGTTTAACTTCAATTAGGGCATCCTTTCCAGCCCGTTTCGCCGTAAGAACTGTGCCGTCTTGGAGCGTTACTCGCCACGTATCACGATCCACACGATCAAGAGTGGATAGAGTTCTATGCGAACGCCCAAATGACTCAATAGTGCTGACCGCATCCTCAAAACTGTCCTTGGTCCGAGCCGGCGTTGCATAATAGTTGTCCTTCACCTTTGACACGTTATTAAGAGAGTCACAGCAACATTCAGAACTTTTACTTTATGTTTTAATTTTTTCCCTTCGATGGTATCTTTCGCGGTAACTACCAGGTCGTGTATAGCAATAAAAAGCTGACCTGGTATCTTTGCTGAGTCAGCTTTGGCGTCGGCCGTTTCAGCTTTAATGGCGGCTGCAGCGTCTAACTGTGTGGCAGTTCCCAAGCGAGTAACCAACGGCGGTACACTCGGAGGTGCGTCGCTGAAAGGGGTTCCGAACGGCGCGTAGTCGAGGTTGCCCGGTCCCGCGACAGAGGCGGCGTTGGAGACATTGGCGAAGCCTTGCAGAAGGGCGTAGCGATCGTGTCCGGTCTCGCTCTGGCTCAGGCTGCCGCTCTTCCAGTCGCCACTCTCTTGCAAGCTGTAGTTGTAACTGCCCGGACCATTGGGCATGGTAGCGCCGGGACCGCTGTCCGTCAAGGTATAACTGCCGCTGCCCGAGTTGCTGCGTTGGAAGGTCTGATCGAACGAGTTGCCCGTCTCGGTCACGCTATTGGTCTCGCTGCCCTGCACCGTCTCCTCGTAGCTGCCGCCGCTGGCCTGGCCGCTCTCCGTCAGCGTGTAAATGTCGCTGCCGGTCTGGCTCATGCTGTAGGCGCCCGTGATCGTGTTGGCATTCTCCCAGCTGTTGCTGGTCTGACTGCCCGAGGCCGTCAACGTGTAATTGCTGCTGCCGCTGGCCGTCTGCGTCATGCTGTAGTTGTCCGTGCTGGACAGCGTGGCCGAGTCGCTGCCGCTCTGGGTATTACCCACGTCCTGACGGCTGCTGCTTTGACTGTCGCTCTCGCTGGTCGTCACCGTGCCGTTACTGTCCGAGTCGGTGTCTTGCAGCGTCGTCGTGCCGCTGCTGATGGTCGTGCGGTCGTAGGCGCCGGTGATGGTGTCGCCCGATTCGGTGATGGTGCTGCTGGTGTTGCTGATCTCCGTGTAGGACGCGCTACCGCTTGCCGTGACGGTCGTGTCCTGGATGGTGATGCTACTGCTACTGCTGCCGCTGCCGGAATACGCACCCGTGGTGTCGTTGCCCGATTGCTGCCAGGATTGCGTCGCGCTGCTGCTGGTGCTCAGAGTCGAGGTGCCGGCACTGTTGGTCGCCGTCTGCTGCACGCTGGTATGAGTCGTGGTCGTGCTCGATTGGCTATTGTCGCCGCTGGTCTTGTCGTCGCTGTTGCTGCTGCTGCCGCTGGTCGTGCTGGTCTGCGTCAGGGTGAAGCTGGTGTTCGTGGCTAGGTCTTCGCCGGTCTCGGTGATTGTCGTGCTGCCGCCGCTGGTCGTGGTCAGGGCATCACTGCCGGCGTCGTCGTCCTCAACCCAGTTGCCTGCGCTGTTGATGGTTTCGACGCTGACGGGGTTGCCGGACGTGTCCATCCAGCCGCTCTCGGTGATGGTGCCGCTGCCTGACACCGCTCCCGAGACCGCGAAGCTTCCCGAACCGGCGTAGGAGGCATCGTAGCTGACACTGTAATTGATGGAGGCGCTGCCCGAGGCGCTGACGCCATCGCTCCAGTTGCCGCCAATGACGCCGGTGATGTTGCCGGAGGCTTGGGCCGTGCCCGTGACGCTGGCGCTGTCCAGGGAGGCGATGCCGCTGCCGGCGTTGGCATCGGTATACGTCCCGGAGCCGCTGTACGACCACGAGATCGAACCGCTCTCCGAGCCGCTGCCGGAGTCGCTTTCCGAACCCGTGGCCAGGTTGTTGTCATCGTCCTCGCTGCCGCCGGCGTGCAGATGACCGCTCTCGGTGATGGTGCCGCCGCCATTCACAGCCCCTGTCGCCGTGAAGGTGCCGGAGCCGGAATAGGAGGCGTCGTTGGTGGCGGTGTTGGTGACGGAGACGCTGCCCGACATGCTGGCGGTGCCGCTGTTGCTTTCGCTGCCGCCGATGACACCCGTGATGCTGCCCGAAGCCCAGGCAGTGCCCGTCACCGTACCCGAGATGATCGCCGAGACCGAGCCGGGTACGAAGAAAAAGACGCCATTGGTGCCATTGCTGTCCGTATAGATGCCACTACCCGAGTACGACCACGAGGTGGCGCCGCTTTCGGAGCCGCTACCGGAGTCGCTCTCCGCACCTGTGGCCAGGTTGTCGTCATCGTCCTCATTGTCGCCACTGTTCAGGAAGCCGCTCTCGGTGATCGTGCCGCCACCATTGACGGCGCCGGTCGCCGTGAAGGTTCCGGAGCCGGAATACGAGGCGTCATTGGTGGCCGTGGTGGTGACGGAGACACTGCCCGACATGCTGGCGGTGCCGCTGTTGCTCTCGCTACCGCCGATGACACCATTGATACTGCCCGAGGCCCAGGCCGTTCCTCCCACGGTTCCCGTGATGATGGCCGAGGCGGAGCCAGGAACAAAAAACGAGACGCCACTGGTGCCGTTGGCGTCCGTATACGATCCTGAACCCGAGTACGACCAGAACGTCGAGCCGCTCTCGGAGCCGCTGCCGGAATCGGTCTCCGAGCCGGTGGCCAGGTTATCGTCATCGTCCTCGCTGCCGCCGGCGTGCAGATGACCGCTCTCGGTGATGGTGCCGCCGCCATTCACAGCCCCTGTCGCCGTGAAGGTGCCGGAGCCGGAATAGGAGGCGTCGTTGGTGGCGGTGTTGGTGACGGAGACGCTGCCCGACATGCTGGCGGTGCCGCTGTTGCTTTCGCTGCCGCCGATGACACCCGTGATGCTGCCCGAAGCCCAGGCAGTGCCCGTCACCGTACCCGAGATGATCGCCGAAGCAGAACCCGGCACGAAGAACGAGACGCCGCTGGTCCCGTTGGCATCGGTGTACGTCCCCGAACCCGAATACGACCATGAGGTGGCGCCGCTCTGGGAGCCGCTGCCAGAGTCGCTCTCCGAACCCGTGGCCAGGTCGTCGTCATCGTCCTCGCTATCGCCTGTGTGTAGATGACCACTCTCCGTGATCGTGCCGCCGCCAATGACGGCGCCGCTAGCGACAAACGTACCGGAGCCGGAGTACGAGGCATCGTTGGTGGCGGTGTTGGTGACGGAGACGCTGCCCGACATGCTGGCGGTGCCGCTGTTGCTCTCGCTGCCGCCGATGACACCATTGATACTGCCCGAGGCCCAGGCCGTTCCTCCCACGCTCCCCATTATGACGGCCGAGGCGGAGCCAGGAACAAAAAACGAGACGCCGCTAGTCCCGTTACTGTCTGTGTACGTCCCCGAACCCGAATACGACCATGAGGTGGCGCCGCTCTGGGAGCCGCTGCCAGAGTCGCTCTCCGAACCCGTGGCCAGGTCGTCGTCATCGTCCTCGCTATCGCCTGTGTGTAGATGACCACTCTCCGTGATCGTGCCGCCGCCAATGACGGCGCCGCTAGCGACAAACGTACCGGAGCCGGAGTACGAGGCATCGTTGGTGGCGGTGTTGGTGACGGAGACGCTGCCCGACATGCTGGCGGTGCCGCTGTTGCTCTCGCTACCGCCGATGACACCATTGATACTGCCCGAGGCCCAGGCCGTTCCTCCCACGCTCCCCGTTATGACGGCCGAGGCGCTGCCAGGCACGAAGAAAGAAACGCCGCTGGTGCCGTTAGCATCCGTGTACGTTCCCGAACCGCTGTACGACCAGGACGTGCCGCCGCTTTCGGAGCCGCTGCCGGAGTCGCTCTCCGAACCAGTGGCCAGGTCGTCGTCTTCGTCCTCGCCGCCGCCGCTGTCCAGGTGGCCGCTCTCGGTGATCGTACCGCCGCCATTGACCGCGCCCGAAGCCGTGAAGGTGCCCGAGCCGCTGTAGGAGGCGTCGTTGGTGGCGGTGTTGGTGACGGAGACGCTGCCCGACGTGCTGGCGCCGCCGCTGTCGCTCTCGTTGCCACCGATGACGCCGGTGATGCTGCCCGAAGCCCAGGCCGTCCCTCCCACCGTCCCCGAGATGATTGCCGAGGCGGAGCCAGGAACGAAGAAGGAGACGCCGCTGGTGCCGTTGCTGTCCGTATAGCTGCCACTGCCCGAGTACGACCATGACGTGCCGCCGCTCTCCGAACCGCTGCCCGAGTCGCTCTCCACACTGCTGCCCGAAGAACCTCCCAAGTCGTCGCTGCCCGACTCTCCATCGCCGGTGTGCAGGTGACCGCTCTCAGTGATCGTACCGCCGCCATTGACGGCGCCCGACGCCGTGAACGTACCCGAGCCGGAATACGAGGCGTCATTGGTCGCCGTGGTGGTGGTGGCGACGCTACCCGACGTGCTGGGGCTGGCGCTGCCGCTGCTGCTGTCCGTATAGCTGCCGCCGATGACACCCGTGATGCTGCCCGAAGCCCAAGCCGTCCCTCCCACCGTCCCCGTGATGATCGCCGAGGCGGAGCCAGGAACGAAGAAGGAAACGCCGCTGGTGCCGTTGGCATCCGTGTACGTCCCCGAACCGCTGTACGACCATGACGTGCCGCCGCTCTCGGAGCCGCTGCCGGAGCCGCTCTCCGCCGTCACACTGCCCGAAGAACCCCCGATAGCACCATCGTCAACCTCGCCGCCGCCGGTGTGCAGATGACCGCTCTCGGTGATCGTACCGCCGCCATTGACGGCGCCGGTGGCCGTGAACGTACCGGAGCCGGAATACGAGGCGTCGTTGGTCGCCGTGGTGGTAGCGGACACGCTGCCCGAGGTGCTGGGGCTGGCGCTGCCGCTGCTGCTGTCCGTATAGCTACCGCCGATGACGCCCGTGATGCTGCCCGAAGCCCAGGCGCTGCCCGTCACCGTCCCCGAGATGATCGCCGAGGCGGAGCCAGGAACAAAGAAGGAGACACCGCTGGTCCCGTTGGCATCCGTGTACGTCCCCGAGCCGCTGTACGACCATGACGTACCGCCACTCTCAGAGCCGCTGCCGGAGCCACTTTCCGCGTCGCTGCCCGAAGAACCTCCCAGGGTGTCGGTGCCGACTCCACCGCCGCCGCTGTGCAGGTGGCCGCTCTCGGTGATCGTGCCGCCACCAGTGACGGCGCCGGTGGCCGTGAACGTACCCGAACCACTGTAGGAGGCATCGTTGGTGGCCGTGGTGGTGATAGAGGCGCTGCCCGAGGTGCTGGGGCTGGCGCTGCCGCTGCTGCTGTCCGTATAGCTGCCGCCGATGACGCCGCTGATGCTGCCCGAGGCCCAGGCCGTCCCTCCCACGGTCCCCGTGATGACGGCCGAGGCCGAGCCAGGAACGAAGAAGGAAATGCCGCTGGTCCCATTGGCATCCGTGTACGTCCCTGAGCCGCTGTAGGACCATGAGGTGGCGCCGCTCTCCGAACCGCTGCCGGAGTCGCTCTCCGAGCCGGTGGCCAGGTCGTCGTCATCGTCCTCGCTGCCGCCGCTGTGCAGGTGGCCGCTCTCGGTGATGGTGCCCCCACCATTGACGGCGCCCGAAGCCGTGAACGTACCGGAGCCGCTGTAGGAGGCGTCGTTGGTGGCGGTGGTGGTAGCGGACACGCTGCCCGAGGTGCTGGGACTGGCGCTGCCGCTGCTGCTGTCCGTATAGCTGCCGCCGATGACGCCGGTGATGCTACCCGAAGCCCAGGCCGTACCCGTCGCCGTACCCGAGATGATCGCCGAGGCCGAGCCAGGAACGAAGAAAGAGACGCTGCTGGTGCCGTTGGCGTCCGTGTACGTCCCCGAACCGCTGTACGACCACGAGGTTGCGCCACTCTCGGAGCCGCTGCCGGAGCCACTTTCCGCGTCGCTGCCCGAAGAACCTCCAAGGGTGTCGGTGCCGACTCCACCGCCGCCGGTGTGCAGGTGGCCGCTCTCGGTGATCGTGCCGCCGCCATTGACGGCGCCGCTGGCGACGAATGTACCGGAGCCGGAGTACGAAGCGTCGTTGGTGGCGGTGGTGGTGGTGGAGACGCTGCCCGACATGCTGGCGCTGGAGCTGCCGCTCTCGTTGCCGCCGATGACGCCGGTGACGCTGCCCGAAGCCCAGGCCGAACCCGTCACCGTACCCGTTATGGTTGTCGAGGCCGAGCCGGGTACGAAGAAGGAGACACCACTGGTGCCGTTGGCGTCCGTGTACGTCCCCGAACCGCTATACGACCATGACGTACCGCCGCTTTCGGAGCCGCTGCCGGAGTCGCTCTCCGAGCCGGTGGCAAGGTCGCCCTCATCATCCTCGCCGCCGCCGGTGTGTAGATGACCGCTCTCCGTGATCGTGCCCCCGCCGTTGACGGCGCCGCTGGCCGTGAACGTACCGGAGCCGGAATACGAAGCATCATTGGTGGCGGTGTTGGTGGTGGAGACACTGCCCGACATACTGGCGCTGGAGCTGCCGCTCTCGTTGCCGCCGATGACGCCGGTGATGCTGCCCGAGGCCCAAGCCGTGCCCGTCACCGTACCCGAGATGGTCGCCGAGGCGGAGCCGGGTACGAAGAAAGAGACGCCACTGGTGCCGTTGGCGTCGGTGTACGTCCCCGAACCGCTGTAGGACCATGAGGTGGCGCCGCTCTCCGAACCGCTGCCGGAGTCGCTCTCCGAGCCGGTGGCCAAGTCGTCCTCATCATCCTCGCCGCCGCCGGTGTGTAGATGACCGCTCTCCGTGATCGTGCCACCGCCGTTGACGGCGCCGGTGGCCGTGAACGTACCGGAGCCGGAATACGAGGCGTCGTTGGTGGCGGTGGTGGTAGCGGACACGCTGCCCGACGTGCTGGGGCTGGCGCTGCCGCTGCTGCTGTCCGTATAGCTGCCGCCGATGACGCCCGTGATACTGCCCGAAGCCCAGGCTGTACCCGTCACCGTACCCGAGATGATCGCCGAGGCCGAGCCAGGAACAAAGAAAGAGACACCGCTGGTGCCGTTGGCGTCCGTGTATGTCCCTGAGCCGCTGTAAGACCACGACGTACCGCCGCTCTCCGAACCGCTACCCGAGTCACTCTCCGCGCCGCTACCCGAGCCACTCGCCGAACCGCTGCCCGAACCGCCGATGGCGGCCGTGCCAACATCGCCGCCGCCGCTGTCCAGGTAGCCGCTCTCCGTGATCGTACCCCCGCCATTGACGGCGCCACTAGCGACGAACGTACCGGAGCCGCTGTAGGAGGCATCGTTGGTCGCCGTGGTGGTGATGGAGCCGCTGCCCGAATCGCTCCAACTGGCGCTGCTGTTCTCGCTGTCGCCCCAACTGCCGCCAATGACGCCCGTGACCAGGCCCGAAGCGTAAGCCGTACCCGTCACGCTCCCCGAAATGATCGTCGAGGCCGAGTCGGGAACGAAGAAAGAGACGCCGCTGGTACCGTTGGCATCCGTGTAGCTGCCGCTGCCCGAGTACGACCACGACGTCGAGCCGCTCTCCGCACCGCTGCCCGAGCCGCCCTGCAGGACCCAATCACCCGAATTGGCGTCTATGCCACTGGTGTTGCCGGCGCTGTCGCTGCTGTGCAGCTGGCCACTCTCGGTGATCGTGCCCCCGCCCGTCACCGCCCCACTGGCCGAGAAGTTGCCACCGCCGCTGTAGGAAGCATCATTGGTCGCGCTGCCGCTGGCCGAAGCGCCGCCCGCATAGGTCCAGGCCGCGTTGGCGGCCTCCGTCGCCGTCCAGCTGCCCTGGTTGACGCCCGTCGCCTGACCCGAGGCGTAGGCCGTACCCGTCACGCTACCCGTTATGCCGGCTGAGTTGGAACCCGGCACGAAGAAGGCAACGCCGCTGGTCCCATTGGCATCCGTGTAGCTGCCGCGGCCACTGTACGACCACAACGACGAGCCGCTCTCCGAGCCGCTGGCCGAGCCGCCCTGCAGGAGCCAATTGCCCCCACCGGCGTCCGCCTCATAGGTGCCGACATCGCTCCCGTCGGCATGCTCCGCGCCGCTCTCCGTGATCGTGCCGCCACCCGTCACCGCCCCCGCCGCCGTGAAGCTACCCCCGCCGCTGTAGGAAGCGTTGTCCGTCCCACTGCCACTGGTGGAAGCACTGCCCGCATAGCTCCAGCTCGCGCTGCCACTGCCGTTGCCGACCTCCGTCGCCACCCAACTGCCCTGACCCTCGCTGCTCTCCTGACCCGAAGCGTAAGCCGTACCCGTCACGCTCCCCGTTATCGCCGCCGAGCCGGAGCCAGGAACGAAGAAGGAGACGCCACTGGTCCCATTGGCGTCCGTGTAGCTGCCATTGCCTGCGTATGACCACGACGTCGAACCGCTCCCGGCGCCCGTCGCCGTGCCGCTCTGGAGCACCCAACCGCCCGAACTGGCACCCACCTCATACGTGCTGACGCCGCTGGCACTGGCCTGCTGCTGGCCGCTCTCGGTGATGGTGCCGCCGCCCGTCACCGCCCCCGTCGCCGTGAAGCTGCCCGCGCCCTTATACGACGAACCGGCGCTGGCGCTGGCGCTCGCCGAACCGCTGCCCGAATAGGTCCAACTGCCGCTGCCGACCTCCGTTGCCGTCCAGTTGCCGTTGGCATTGCCATCGCCCTGGCCCCAGGCCGTGGTCGTCACCATCACGCTGGCATTGATCGTCGTCGAGGCCGAACCCGGCACCAAGAAAGCAATGCCGCTGCCGGCGCTGCCGTCCATCGAACTGCCGGCCCCCCCATACGACCACAACGACGAGGCGCTTTGCCCGCCGCTGGCCGAGCCGTTGGCCAGCGTCCAGTTGTCGTTGCCGTCACTGACCTCCTGCGAGATCGCCTGCGCCGAGGAGACGTTGACGCCGTTTTCACTGACGGCACCGCTGGTCGTGCTGGCATAATAACTGCCGCTGCCGTTGTACGAGATGCCTTGCGATTCCTTGGTCGTCGTGGTCCAGCTGCCGTTTCCCCAGGACGACGGCGCGGCCGAACCGCTGCCGACGCTGTTGCTGCTGCCGCCACCGGCCGAGAACGTCGAGGACATCCAGATGTCGTCGTAGCCGGTTTGCGTGCCGCTCATCGACGCGGCCATGCCGGACGGAAGATTCGGACCCGAACCCCAATACGTTCCCTTGCCGCTGGCGCTGTACGATCCCGAAGCGTTGCCGGTATCGCTCCACGAGTCGCCGCCGGCGGCCGAGCCGCTGCCGAACACCGCGGTATTGGACAGCGTGCGATTGTACGAGTCCTGATTGGCCCACACGTCGGTTCGGGAGCCGTAGTCGCCGGGTGGGGCGATGGAGATGTCCTGCGAGCCGGTGGCCTTATCGCTCTCATTCAGGCTCAGGGTGAAGGCCGTCCCGGTGGGCGTGGTCGTGGCCGCCAACGAGTACCCGGCCGCCCCGGAGGCGGCGCCGGTGTTGTAGGTAAAGGTAAAGGTCTCGTCATAATAATAGGAGCCGCTGCTGCTGCCACTGCCGCTGCCCAGCGGTCCGCCGCTAATGGTCAGCGTACTGGTGGAATCGTCCGTGGTCGTGGTGGTGGTGTCGGAGTAGGCGGAACTGGCGGCGGGTGCGTAGAAGGGGTTGGCGGCGTTGACGGACAGTCCCGAGCGCAGCGAGACCGTGGTCCCGGGCGTGAACTCCCAGGGACTCAGACCGCCTTCGGGCATGGTGGGGTTATAGACCGGCACGGAAGCCGGTGCCAAACTGGGCATGGACGGTGCGAGGAGGTCCGGCAAGCTGCTGGTGCTCAGCAGGAACCGATCTTCGAGGATCTCGAAGGCCGGTTGAAAGCTGAGCCTTCGTTGGCGTGTCTTGGCCGTGCGTCGGGGAGTTGGAATCTGTCGCAGGGTCTCGCGGAGTGCGTGCCAGCTTTGGTCGCGCCAGGCGAAGAGGAAGTCGTAGAAGCGGTCCAGGCGTCGATGCAGCCATGCTTTGGCGCGAGCGATCTTTCCCATTGCCACGCTCTCCACGTCGATGAAGTCATCTCAGCTGTTCGGAATGAGCAGGAACCGGCCAACACCCTACTGGCGGGAAGACGCCGCCAGCAGTTCGAGTCCTTAGCGATTTAGCGGTTGCCGTAGAGAAGAAGAGCATCAACTACTTGCGGAAAGAGCTTGGGCTGTATTCGCTCCACGGTCGAGACTCGAAGGGTTTTCGAGTCGCAGATGCGCTCTACTTCTTCAATGAATGCCCCTTCCAACTCGAGTTTTTCATAGGTCCGGTTGGCGGGAACAGGAAGGTCTTCTGGAAGGCTCTGCAAATAGGCAAGGACATTTCTGGTATGAATAGGATGCTACTGACCACCGGACCAAATAGCAACCTATCTTTCCTGTTTTCTCTCGGACGGCAAGCCGAACGGAATCGAGGTCCACGCTCATGTCCCGAACGGATGACGATAAACCGTCCAGATGCAGCGGGAGACGGCGTTGCTGCGCTCGTCCTCTGCCTCAGCAGTCATCCGCCGCTGGCAAACGGGTTGGGGTAGCCAAGCCGGTCGGCCATCGGCCCCACGACCTGCTGGAGCCGTTCCACTTCTTCGCGGGTGATCCATCCCGGAGGGGAGACTCCGACCCGGATCTCTCGGACGGCCGGGTTCGGCTCAAAGCCCAGGTAGGCCGCCAAAGGCTTCAGATCGAAATCACTGCGGATGAGGAATTCGTAACGGATCGGAAAGCCGTCCACTTTCTCGAAGCGATCACAGCAACTCTCGACAATGCTCGACCAGTGGGCACCGAACTGCTCCGGAGTGGTGATCTCCGGCTCGGGATAAAAGCGGACCCATCGTGCCTGGCTCCGCCGGTAGGAAGCCCAGCATTCATAGGGGTTGCGGACCAGGAACAGGAACTTGGCCCTGGGAAACAGCCAGCGCAAGTAAATCGCATGTTCCATGCCGTAGCGCACTTCCTTCAGACCCCAGCGGACATAGCCGCGTGCCTGGCTGGGCTCGGCAAACAGCTTGCGGAAGAACTCGACCTGCGCATCCAGCAGCGACTGCACCGGAGGATAGAGATTGGCCGTCCACATCGCGCCCAGCGGCTCCCGCCAGCACGGGGTGCTGATCAGCGCATTCTCTTCCGGCCAACTCTCCGAGAAAAAGCCGAGCGGCTGGGCCAGATGAGCGATGAGCCCGCCCGAGCCATACGGCTCCCCCCACACGAGGCATTGGCCCATCAGCATCCGTTGCAACAGCGTCGAACCGCTGCGCCACCCGGCCGCCAACACAAATACCGGTTCCTCCTGGGCCGAGGAGGCGACTGCCGGCCAGCGCCGTTTAATGAAGTCAATGGTTTCGTCCAGCTTCATCCCTTTCTCTCCCCGGCCACCCCTTGGCCAAACGATCTTTCCAAAGTCGCGTTCTCCCTCTTGCCAACCATGCCGACCGCCCTGATAATTTACCTAGAATTACGGGCGGTGTCCTTCGCTTTAGCTCCGGTTGTTTCGTTCACTCCCTGGCGCGACTGTTCGCTGCTCGTGGCTGCCCGTCGCCCGTGCAGCGTGCCGGCTGGCTCGAAGGGAACAGCCCTGTTGTGCCTTGCCGCCCCCGGCTCATTTTACTTCTATGTCACGCATTCTTCTTGTGGTCGGTGCGGGCCGTTGCGGCCTGATCTCTTTTCTGGGCTTGCTCGCCAAGCAGCCCGGCACCAGCGCAAGCCTCGAAGAGCCGCCGCTGCTCCCCTGGAAGCGCGCTGCTGGCGACCAGGTGATCCGAGAGCGCTTCGCCCGTTTTCGGCGCAAGCGGCAAGCGAAGGTCCTCGTCGATGCCGCCAGCTTTTACCTGCCGTACCTGGCGGATGCCATCGCCGTCGAGCCGGACATCCGCATTGTCGGGTTGAAACGGCCTCGCGAGGAGGTCGTGGCCAGTTTCGAGCGTTTCCTGGATGAGTACAACACCTTTCCCACCAACCATTGGGCCGAGGAGCCGACCGACGGCTTCACGCACGACTTGATCTGGACGCGGACGTTCCCCCAGTATCCCCTCGCGGACCGCGTCCAGGGCCTCGGCCGCTATTGGGACGACTATTACCAGGCTCTCGGGGAGTTGGCGGAGCGTTATCCACAAAACGTGCGCATCTTCGAGATGCACGGAAGTCTTGAATAGCGAGTCGGGCCAGTCGCAGGCGTTAACGTTCGCCGGGTATCCCGCCGAACAGCAGGTCATGCAACGTCGGTGTCCGCGCCCATCGCGTCAAGCCGCCTCCCCAGCGACCGCAAGCCAAACGTACCTTGTCGCGTGGCAAGCCGACCTGGGGGCTGAGCCACCCGCTCGACCCGGCCCGTTGCGTCGTGCTGGTCCCCTTCCTGGGTTCGATTCTGCCGCAATGCGAGGCGGGCCTGCGCGAGCTGGAAAAGCGGGGCTATCAGGTCCGCCGCGTCGGCGGCTTCTCGGCCATCGACCAGGGCCGCAACCAACTCGCCACCGACGCCCTTCTCGACGGCTTCGAGGAGACCATGTGGATCGACGCCGATATCGAGTTCCATCCCGACAGCGTGGACCGACTCCGCGGCCACGGCCTGCCCGTCGTCTGCGGCCTGTACCCGCAGAAGAAGTTCCGCGCCCTGACCAGCAAGCCGTTGCCGGGGACCGATTAGATCACCTTCGGCCAGAAAGGCGGCCTGGTCGAATTCCAGTACGTGGCCGCCGGCTTCCTGCTCGTTCGCCGCGAAGTCTACCTCAAAATCCAGTACCAGCTGGCCCTGCCGCTGGCCAACGAATGCTTCGGCTCGCCGGCCGTGCCGTTCTTCCAGTCGCTGGTCGCATCCGTTCGAGGACGGCCACTGGTATCTGGCCGAGGACTACGCCTTCTGCGAACGCGCCCGGCAATGCGGCTTCCGAGATCATCGCGGACACCACCATCCGCTTATGGCACATCGGCACGTATCCATACGGCTGGGAGGAATCGGGCAACGATCGGCAGCGGAGCGCGTCGTTTACTCTTCACGTTCGTGGAAAGCCCTCGAACCAGAAGCCGTAATTCGGTCGTAATCGAGACGGGGTTTCTCCCCTCCCTCTGGCACCAGGACGGGCCATTGGAAAGGATGAACTCCGGGCACAGGAGCTTCCTACGGATAACTCTCGTAGCCCGCGACCGCAGCAACCCGCTGCAATTCCTTTCGGAAAAGGATGCTAGGGCTGGCCGCCACGAGATAGCGTTACCGTCCAGGCGGGAACTCGATCCACAAATATTCCCCCTCCACGCTGACAGGATGGGAGCGATGATTCCTTCGGAAAACCGCAACAGACAAAGAAGGAAGAAGGGAATAGGAGTCTCTGGTTCCGCCCCCGGAAGGCTTCCGAGAGGCAGGTGAAGTTTCACCCGCGAGTTCCGCGTCCAGGAATCATTCCAGGGCGGGGCCTTCGCTCTGTGCTGCCGCTCCCAAGCGAGGCGTTCCTGGAAGGTCAACGGCGGTTTGCCAGGTGAATTCGGGGCCGATTCCCGCACTACCCCCGCCTCTGTCACCGATGTGACATCGGCTCGCAGCGCTCCATCCGATGACGGCGGTGATTCCATCCGGCGGCGAATGCGAGCGGTGATAGGTTCCTCGGCCGCTGCTTGCTTCCGTTGCCCGCGCTGTGGCGTGGCCTCGATGGTGTGGGCGGCCTTCAGCGTCTTGATCCTATCGGCCAGCTCGTCAACCCTCGGCCCTTTGCCGTTGCCCTCCTCGTGGGCCGCTGCGGACAGGCCGGCTTTGAGCTGGTCACGCAGCTCGGTCAATTCCGAGAAATATCTGTCGTGCGGGAAGGACTTGCCCAGCCGTTCTCGATAGTCCCGCAGCTGGCTCTCGGCGATGGACAGGTCTTGCCGGACGCGAGCGCATTCGGAACCGTAGCCGCCGGCCAGCCGTTCCAGGGCGTTGAGGACGGCACGCGGCCCTTGGTGGTCGCGCGACAGCTCAGACTGACGGGTCATCGTGCCTTCCAGGTATACGTCCGGCGGGAATTGCGGATGTAGGACCAGGCCGAAGCGCAGACCCCGGTAGGTGCCGACGGGAACGCGGGTGGTGTCGCGGACGTGACGGGGCAAGTGGTCGAGCTGATCCGCCAGGACGGCGGTTACGTCCTCGCGGGACCAGGAACGCTTGCCGAGAGTGATCGGATCGCCGGCATGGGCCGTGGCGGTCGCCTCGTCGGCGGTGAGCTTCGACAGCCGTTCGGTAAGGTTCTCGATGGTCGAGGGCAAGTCGCGCACGCTGCGGCGGGCGACGTATTGCTCGTCCAGGTGGTTCTTCTTCAGGAGGTTGAGCCGTTGCAGTTCGGCGTCGGCCTCGGCCAGTGTCAGCACGGCCGGGTTGCCCGAGGCAATCGCCTTGACCTCGGCATAGGAGAGTTCCTGACCGCCGATGTCCTCGGCGCGGCGGACGGCGCTCTCGCCGGTGATGACCTGGCCGATAAAGCGGGCCTTGGTCTCCAGGGCTTGCCACATATAGGCGTCAAAGGAGCCTTCGGTGACGTAGCGGTAAATGGCCACTTCCTCGTTCTCGTTGCCTTGACGCAGGATGCGGCCGTCGCGCTGCTCGACCTCGGCGGGTTTCCAGGGGCGTCCAGGTGATGCAAGGCCACCAGGCGTTTTTGGACGTTGGTGCCGGTGCCCATCTTCTGCGTACTGCCCAAGAGCACACGCACCGACCCCTGCCGTACTTTCTCGAAGAGGGCCTGCTTCTTGGCGTCGGATTCGGCATCGCCGATGGTGGCGATCTGCTCGCGGGGGATGCCGTGGGCGACCAGCTTCGCGATGATTTCGTCATAGGGCGAATAGCCCCACGGAGGTCGGGTTCACGCCCATGTCGGCGAAGATCATCTGCGTGCCGCGGTTGGCGGTAGTCTCCTTCCAGATGGAAAAGACGTTCTCGACCAGACGGTTGACCTTCGATTCCGGGAAATCCGGAGCCGTGGGCGACAGCATCCGGGCATCGGTGGCCAGCTTGCGGCCGTCGGTGGTAATGGCCAAGGCGTTATCGACGCGCGGGTCCACCTTCTGGGACCGCAGCCGCTCGTAGCGTTCCACCAGCTCCTGTTGCAGCTGGTGCTGCTCGTCGGACATGGGGCAGGCTACGATGATGGGCTTGCCGCCTTTCAGGCGCGGACGCGGCAGGTTCAGCATTTCCGCCGTCTGCACGTCGGAGAAGGAGCGGAACATCTGCTGGAGTTCCGGCAGGTTGGTGAAGCGGGCGAACCGGCTGCGCGGCCGCAGGCCCGCGCCGTCCGGCGAAATCTCCATCGTGTCCACCACCTCGCCGAAGGTGGCCGCCCAGGCGTCGAAGTGGTCGATGCCGCGGCTTTGCAGCCCATGCGGATCGAGGAAGCGCTGCATCGTGTACATCTCGACCATCGTGTTGGTGATCGGCGTGCCGGTGGCAAAGGTGACGCCGTGGCCGGGATGCTGTTCGTCGAGGTAGCGGGCCTTCATGTATACGTCGAAGGCGCGTTCGCTGCCGCCGGTCTGGATGCCGGCGACGCGCTCCATCTTGGTCGGCGTCTCCAGGTTCTTGAAGTAGTGCGCCTCGTCGATGAAGACATGATCGATGCCCAACTCGTCGAAGACCAGCCCGTCGTCCTTCTTGTCCTCGGCCAGCAGGTCTTTCAGACGCTCGACGCGGGCCGCCTTCTGCTTCTCGATGGTCTTGATAAGGTTGCGGTTGGCGCCCTTGGTCGGCGGCGTGCTCGCGGAGCAGCTGGTCGTATTCGGCGATTTGCTCGGTCAGGAACTTCTCCTGGTAATCCCGCGACATGCCAATGCGCTCGAAGCTGCTATGGGTCACGATGATGCCGTCCCAATCGCCGCTGGCGATCTTGGCGGTCAGCATCTTGCGACGGTCACGGGTCAAATCCTCCTTGCTGGCGACCAGCAGCTTGGCATTGGGATAGAGCTGCATGAACTCGCGGGCGAACTGCTCCAGCAGGTGGTTGGGCACCACGTACATGGGCTTCTTGATAAGGCCAGCCTGCTTCATCTTCATGCCGGTCGCGGCCATCGTGAAGGTCTTGCCGGCGCCGACGACGTGGGCGAGCAGCGTGTTGCCGCTGCTCATACCGCGCCAAACGGCATCGTCCTGGTGCGGCCGCAGGTGGATGGTCTGATTCATGCCGGGGAAGTCGAGATGTGAGCCGTCAAACAGCCGGGGCCGCAAATTGTTGTAGGTGTCGTTGTAGATGCGGACGAAACGCTCGGTGCGTTCGGGGTCGGTGAACACCCAGGAGCGGAAGCGTTCTTTGATGAGCTTTTGTTTCTCGCGGGCGGCCATCGTCGCTTCCTGGTTGACGACGCGCTCCTCGCGGTCGCCGTGGTCGATGGTGTCGTAGATGGTGGGCGACTTCATGTTGAGGGCCAGTTCCAGCAGCCAGGTGCCGTTAGCCCTGGACGTGCCATACTCCGACGTGGCGGCCACGGACGCCTTGGCGGCGTAGCCGGCGTCGAGGCTCCACACGGCGTCTTTTTTCAGGTGGGCGACCGGGACCGAGGACGGATCGACGTGGAACAGGTCGGCCGCGAATGCCTGGATGTCAGCTGGCCGGTATCCAGGGCGCGCCGAGGTTGGCGTCGATGTCGCCGGGCAGCACGTCCTCCGGCTGCACTTGCCGCAAGGCGTTGACGTTGCGGAGGTATTGCGGCCCGGCCCGCTCGGCGGCGGCGAGTTTCGCCCGCACGTTGCCGGAGAGATAGGCGTCGGCCGTGTGCCAGGTTTTCGATTCCGGGTCGGGGAAGATCAGGTCGCCCAGCTCGGCGATGACCTGCTCCTCGGGCTTGCCGTAGAGGGACGCGATGATACGGCAGGTCCACCATGCCGCGCTGGTTGAGGGAGACGAGCAAGCCCTTCCTCGGCGGTCTGACGTGCGTGACGGGCGGCTTCTTGCCCACAACGTCCCGTATCATGATGGCGGCTTTGGCCGCCTTGCCCGTCACTTCGTCGTAGTCCTCCAGGGACATGACCAGCATGGCGTCCGGGTCTTCCCTGAATTTCACGAGGTTCGGCATCCGGCGGATGACCGTGCCGTCGGCGGTCTCGCCGAAGGTTGTCTTGTTGATCGGGCCGTAGGTGGCCGACGAAGCGGTCATAGGCCCAATTGAGCTCGCCGGCGGGCGTCGTCGCGGTGCGCTTCGGGCCAGCCCTCGTTCTGGGATTGCAGGACGCGGCGGGCGCGGTCGCGCAGGCCGATCAGGGCAGCCAGCCGCCTGCCGGTCATGGTGCCATCGGCTTTCAGGGTGGTGCCGCCGTAGACCACAGGCACTCCCTGCCCGCCTTCCGATTGGTAAATGACGCGGTCGTCGCCGACGAAGAAACTGCCTTCGCTGATGTGCCGCTCGGGCGGCGGCGGAATGAAGGCCGGGGCCGGTTGCTCCTCGGCCTGCGACGGCTGGATCGGGTGCGAATTCGGGCAGGCGATCGATGGCTTCCTTGAGCTGGCTCGGCCAGCTCGCCATTGCCGTTGACGCTGTAGCCCTCGCCGTAGAGCGTGTCCTTGCGGCTCCAGGTGCCGAGGACCATTTCCGGATGGTTCAGGAAGTAGCGGTTGACCGGAACTTCTGCGCCATCGATGTCCAGCGGGGCGATGCCCAGCCATTCGGGATCGACATGGTGGGCGGGTTCGCCCCGGTGCACGCTTGCGAAGAAACACGATGTCGGTCACGACGGCGGTGCCTTCCCGCTTGAACGCATCGGATGGCAGGCGGATGCGCCGACGAAGTCGGCCTTGGAGGCGAGGTATTCGCGGATCGCGGCATTCTGCTTATCGAGGGTGAAATGCGATGTGACCAGGGCCAGGACGCCGCCGGGCTTCAGGGCGTCAACGGATTTGGCGAAGAAGTAATCGTGCAGGGAGAGCTTCTGGCCGCGGTAGTCGAGCTTCAAGTCGGCGAAGGGCACGTTGCCGATCACGGCGTCGATGCGGCCCTCGGGCAGCTTGGTGTCGCGGAAGTTCTCGATGCGGATGTCCTGGTCGGGGTGCAGCGCCTTGGCGATGCGGCCGGAGATGGAGTCCAGTTCGACGCCGATGAAGCGCGTCCCTTCCCTGCCCGGCTCATGAAGTTGCCGATGCCGCAGCCTGGCTCCAGTATCGTGGCGCCTGCCGGCACGCCGAAGCGGCCGATAGCCTCATGAATGGCGGAGATGACGGTCGGCGAAGTGTAGAAGGCGTTGAAGGTCGTGCGCTTGGCGCTGTCGTATTCCTCGGGGGTCAGCAGGGTCTTCAGTTCTTCGCCCAGGGCCTGCCAGCCGGCGTCCTTGTACTTGCCGTTGACAGGATCGGGAAAGATCGACAGGGCCACGGGCCCGAAGCCGGCGAAGCGGGCAAGGGTCTGCTTCTCCTCGGCCGTGGCCGCTCGCTGCTCCTCCTCGACGGTTTTCAGCGTGCGGATGGCGGCGAGAATGTCGCGGGCCTTGGCCTTTTCGCCGCTGGCAATGGTCACGAGGGGAGAAGGATGCTCCGCTGGGGAGGCGTGCGTGTCCGAACCATTGCGCGCTTCCGCCGGAGGTGGCGTCTCCTGCGATACAGCTGGCTCCGGCTCGGCGGGGGTGGGGCTGGAAGGAAGGGAGTCAAACAGGGTCGGCTGGCGCCGTGCTGCTCTTACCCGCGCGGCGTGCGACGGCAGAGAAACAGCATCGCCGCGTCGAGAACGAGCGGCTCGCTCTCGTTCGGCGGCGACGCGGAGGGCAAACGATTTTCCAACTGCTTGAGGGCTATCTCCAGCGCTTCCGAAGCGATCTGGCTCGGGTCGCTGTCCGGCCTCAGTTGGGACAGCAGGTCCTTCCAGGCTTCGTGGTTCCGCTTCAACTCCCTGGCATAGAGTTCCATTGCCGGCAGAAGCTGGCGGTCCTTCCGCAGCTGCTCGTGCATCTGCGGCCGTTGTTGCAGAAGTTCGAGAATGATCGTCTTGTACTGCATGGGCACCTCCATCGGGTTCTTGGGGTATGGTATCTTGTCGGTCAGCGGGTTGGGCTGGCTCGGCTGGGAATAAGGAAGGTTGCCGGAAGTCCGGCGGTTTGCCGCGCCATCGTCAGGAGCCTTCCATAGAACCTGGCTCCCGATCCCCGGCCCGACTGCCCGGCGCTGTCTGTGCCGGCCGCGTCATCGTGACCAGCCCTGCCCGCGGCCGTGGCCGTGCGAGCCGAAGGCGTCTTTCCAAGCCTGGCTCACCGCCACGCCGGCCATGACGATCAGGGAACCGAGGGCCACATACTGAAGAATCAGGGCCATACGGTCGTTGCCGCAGTTTTTGGACAGGGTCTGGGCCTGCGGGCCAAGCTCGTGCAGGGAATAGGTTGGCGGCACGGTCATGGAGCAGCGGCCGCCTTAGAAGGGAACTTCCTGGCTGGTGTCGATGCCCTTCTGCTGACGGACCATCTGACGGACCTCCTGATAGAGTCGCTCCGCCTCGATGCGCGTGGTCATGGCCGAATCGGGCCGGACGGGATGCGTCCAGATTCGGTCCAGCGGGTTCCAGCGGTAGCCAGCCTCTTTGAGCGTGTCGATGACCTCTTGGTTGGGCTTGTCCTGCAGGCGGCCTTCGCCGAACTTGAGGGCCATCTGGCGGTCCTGCTTGCTCTCGAAGAGGCGGACGCCCGCCAGGGTATCGATGGCGATCAGGTACGGATCGGCTGCGGTAACTCGCTTCCTTTGGCCAACACGCTCGGCGAAGCTGGGCTGGTTGTCATTGGCTGCTGGGGCATTGTCCTTGGCAGCGGCCGGCGGTTGTTCGACCGCCGTGTTAGCTTCGGCTTGCGGTTCTTGATCGGGTGTGCGTTTACGATGGGACATGGGTTAATCCTCCTTGATGTGAATAAGGGTTAATTCCTTAACCCTCGTTAACGATTGTAGCACAGTTGCAGACGCTCGCGCAAGAGGCTGGCTGCGGGTCTCCGCATGTGGGCTGGCAAAAAAGCGAGGATTTCTGCGGTTTCCTGCCCGTTAATGCCTCGGTCAGCCGCCGTTTTGCTTGATTCTTGCTGACCGCCCTTTGTGCGGAAATCGAGGCTTTCCGTCGGCCGCCGCCGCCCATCGCCCCAACTTTTTCGGCCCGGATCCAGGGCGCGGTCAGGGATGCCGCGTCCTGGGGGGACGGAAAAGTTGAAAGGCGGCCCTTCGTGGCAAGCAATGGGGTGCGATGTTCGGGCCTTGGTGTGGCGATCTTGCATACGGAGGCGCAGGGATGCCAGAAACGCCCTGCCCGGTGGGTTGGATAGCCTGAAGCCGCTTCACGTTTCCTGTCCCCATTTGCCTGCGAATTTGGGCCGGGTGACTGCAAGGGGTACTATCTTCCCCTGAATGCCACGTGCTTGTGCCGGTTCCCGTGTCTTACCCTCTGGTGGACGACAGGGAAGCCGTGAAGGGCATTGCTGAATGCTTGTTTCTCAAGCGCTTCCGAAGGTTGCCGGCCTCGCGCGCGATGATCTTCAAGAGCACAGAAGTGCGCCGCCTCCGCCTGCGTGCTGGGATCGCGCTGCGGCGGCGCGTGAGCGTTGCTGGGTATTGATATATAAGAAGGGAGAACCCCTCAACCGTTTGAGATTCCTCGAACCGAAACGACAGGTTCTGTCGGCACACCGTCAGGATCAGTCGGGCGACCGACAAAAACCGCTTGCGCTTTTGTCGGTACTCTGCCAAGGTCGTGACAGTCAACCGACAACTTGAGAGGGCCAAAATGGCGGAAGATCGACAGAACCCGGCGTCTCCGGCGAGTAACCTGATTACCACCAAGCGGGGCTTCCCCGTTTACCGCACGAACCCCAGCGTTCCCAGCACGTCGGGGCTGCCCACCCGCACCCGGCGGATTAACGTCCCCGGCGGCAAAGGTGCGGTCATCGTGGACAACAGCACCGGCGAGCTGAAGGGACTCGGTGGGATGGGATTCTGGTGGGAAGAAGAAGTCGATACCACCCGGTTCGTCAAGCTGTTCCTCGACGGTATCAAGCAAGCAGCGGGCCTGTCCAAGACCGGCATTCAGGTCTTTGAGCTGGTCTACAAGGAAATGCGGCTCAACCCCGGCTCGGATGAGATCAAACTCAACCAGTACGTGGCCCGCGACTATGGCATCAGCGACCGCACCTACCAACGCGGCGTGCGGGAGTTGCTCGAAAAGGAGTTTCTCTTTCGCAGCCCGAGTGACGGCGTTTTCTTCGTCAACATCCGCTTCATGTTCAACGGCGACCGTCTGGCCTTCGTGAAGTCCTACCATCTCAAGGACGGCGCCCCCCGGCAGCAGGAGCTTCCGCTTCTCGACGCACCGGCTCTTACCGAGAAGTCGGGTACACATTCGTGAGGACGGTGACGGCGTAGCCCCGCCGTCGTATTTGCGGAAAGTTACAGAATCGTGTTTCCGGATCCCTTGCTGACGGGATCGCCAGCGGTAGCCGTGCCCTGCTGATCCTTGGGCGGAAAGCGTTTCTCCAGAAGTCCTCGTACCACCTCGGCCATGTTCGCCCCTTCCAGAGCACACTGGCTCTTGACCCGCTGATGCAGGGACAGGGGAATGTCGATGGTCAACCGCTTCGTCGGCTCCCCCGATACCCATTCATCCGGCGAAGTCGCTGTGCGGCTGATGGTCGGCTTGCCGCCGAACGTCACCTTCTTCATACGGCCAACTCCATGATCTCATCGACCAGTCCCATGAGTTCCTTGCCAGCCGGGTGGTCCGGGGCCGTCTCGAAGACGGTCTGCCCCTGGGCCGCAGACTCCGCCAGGGCAATACGCTGGCAAATGGCACTCTTCAGGACGGGGATCGGGTAATCGGCCAGGGCGTCCACGACATCCCGGCCCATCGCCGTATTCACGATTTTGCGATTGAT
The DNA here is from genome assembly GCA_963849325.1 of uncultured Planctomycetota bacterium. Lineage (GTDB taxonomy): Bacteria > Planctomycetota > Planctomycetia > Gemmatales > Gemmataceae > JAJPHU01. The sequence continues at coordinate 464,792 of CAWKHF010000004.1, forward strand.
CGCAAATGCGGATTTCAGGTTCGGCTTGAAGACCGTGGCTTCGTGAATCAGGTCGATGATCTCCTTGGCAGCCCATACGTCGTAAGGCGACGGCTGCACGGGCACCAGCACCAGGTCGCTGGCCATGATGGCGGAGCGGGCCACGTCATAGACGCGCGGTGGGCCATCAATAATGACTGCATCAAAGCCTTGGGCAAGGCTGGGAAGCTCCTTGTGGATGGATGCTTTGGGCAGGCCGGCGACCGGGAACAGCGGTTCGCCCCGCCGGGCGGCTGCCCAATCCAGGGCTGATCCCTGGGGGTCGGCATCGACGAGCAGAACGCGGCGCCCGCGGCGCGACAGGGCGTCGGCGACGTGAATGGCGAGCGTGGTCTTGCCGACCCCGCCCTTTTGGTTGAGGAAACTGACGATCATGAACACCTTCCAGAAATGCGGTTATGCGGAATTGTGCTTCTCCGTGTAGCACCATTTGCGGGAATGGTCAAACACGGATTTGCGGCGATGTGGGGAATCGTAACTGCGGAAGTGCGGAAAGGAGATCTTGTGCCGGCGCTGACTCACGCCCCCTGACGGGTGCCGGCGTGCTGACCGGCCAGGCGTCTGACCTGACCGCTGGAACGGTTCCATTCTGCCTATGCCGTGCATAGGGAAGACGCCTGATGCGCCGTGAAGAAAGGTGATGACCCTCAGCAGGTGCAATTCCTGCCCGGCCAACTCGGTCGCTCCAGCCGGTAGCTAACGGAGCGGCGGTGGAGGTAACGATACCGTCGAAGCCTTCGTGACAACGCCTCGTCTTTGCGAGGCGGCGAGTCCGTGGGTCGTAACACACGTAAACGCCGAGCAAGCCCCGAAAGTCCCTAACGTGGGACCGGCCCTGCCCCGGTCATCCCGTCGAAGCGCCGCTTGGCCAGAGCGGCACATCCGGCTTCATCCAGTGTGATGCCGAAATACTGGTAGACGAGGACGCCGCGCTGTGGCAAACGGTGAACTACACTCATTGAGCAGGAAGCAACTAGGCTCGTTTTATGGAGGATAAAGTGCCAGATGAGACCTTGCACACGAAGCTGGTTGAAGCGGCCCGCCGCGGTAGGCTTGGCGATGCCAAGGCCGCCATCGAGGCGGGGGCCGATGTCAACGCCCGCGACCCGTATTTGCCCTTTTACACTCCCCTGCACGTAGCCGCCGGATTCAGGCCCCATCGACAAATCCCCTCGCAAGGTTACACGGACATTGCCCGCCTTCTGATCGAGCACGGCGCCGATGTCAACGCTCGGACCGACGGGGAGTCTACCCCGCTACATCTGGCCGTCGCGAACGGCCACCTCGACATCGCGCGTCTGCTGATCGAGAAGGGAGCCGATGTCAACGACGGCGGGCTGCTGCACTCCGCCGCCGCGAACGGCCACCTCGACGTTGCGCGTCTCTTGGTCGAGAAGGGGGCGGACGTGAATGCCCGGAACGAGGGTGGAAGGACCGCCCTCCACTCCGCCATCGCCGGTGGCCATCTCGACATCGCCCGGTTGTTGATCGAGCATGGGGCGGATGCCGAGGCCCGTGACGGCCAGGGACGCACGCCGGAGCAGTGGGCGATCGCGGCGAAGCAAGATCGGGTTGTGCAGGCGATGGATCGCGCCGCAAAACCCGGGCGGGCTGGCCGCGCCAGGCCAAGCCCGGATATCGGTCGGTAAGCGAAAGTCGGAGGCCCTCCCGGCTGATGTTGCGCGGCTGGGATAACCGTCCTGGCAATGAGCAGCATACCCGCTCGGCGGTCTCGCGGTCCTCGAACTCGCCGACCAGCAGGAGGCTGGGCAGCTCATAGGGGTATGCAGCAGGGCGGATGGGGCAGGACCATACGAGGAAACAACGGCGACCGCAAGCCGGTCGGGGTCAACCGGCGGGAGAGCGAAGGGCAAGACCTGGGAGCAGATTCAGAGGCCCAGACGCGAGCGTGGCGAGCTTTGACGGATGACCTAGCCGCTTTGTACGGGCCCTGGTGATTATTTGTCCTTCTTGCCCGTTTGATCTTGCGTCTGAGCCGGGCGGGCATGGTGTTCCCCGGAGATAATACTTGCGAGCGTGGCAATCTTATCCCTGCCGCGGTTATAAGCATCCGTACCTCTTTCGGGGCGCGTCCGCTGGCCATAAATTTCCATATTGATGCGTTCCTGCGCCTCAGTGTCGAGTCTTGCGTAGCTGGCAAATGCTCGTGCGGTTACAAAAGCGCGGCGGTATTCTGCCCCGGTGATTTCAGTGACGTTGTCGGTAAAGCGGCGGTTTTCCGAATCGTAGGTGGCAATTCGCACCGTATCCCTTGCGCCATAGCGCCGGAACTGGCGATATTCATCGCTATCCTTGGTCCAGATGTGCGCGGCCATTAGGTCGATAACATAATCCTTGGTTTCGGATTCGGTCCGGTCGATTTGGGCCTCGGTGAGACCTTGGTCTGCGGCTACAGCCAAAGGAAGCAAACCGGGCACCAGAAGGGCCGGACCCAGGAGAAGAAGCGGCAACGCCAGGACGGTCCGTCGGGGGTTTCCCATCGCAGGCACCTCGAAATTCAGGGGCCGGGTCAACGCAATCTCCGAATGCCAGAACGATTGTACCGCCTCTGGCTGGCCGGAATCAACCGTTGGCTGGCGGGTGGCAGGGGTCACCGGGCCCGGTTTCCGAGACCGTTCCCTGCCCTTGACGCCTCTGGTAGCTTGCTGGCGAGTATTCCCGGTGGCTCGGGGTTTGCGGGGACTCATCGCTCCAGGGTGCCCTTGACGATGCCCTCGCGGACGAGGGCGCGGAGCAGGACGTTGCGAGCATGCCGCCCAGCATCTCCACCCTCCTGCGGTGATGATGCCTTGGGTACGGGTGCGTTCTGATCGGCGTGCCCAAGCGCGTTGGCCAGTTGCGCCTCTACCTTGTGGCGAGGGTACTGTAGAAAGGCCGGGCCGGAGGGACCTTCGCCAGTGACATGAGCTGAGATGTCGCGGAGGGTGAAGTTGTCGTCGGCCAAGGTCATGATGACCGGGTTTCTCAGCAGGAAATCGATAACACCGGCATGGAGGGGATTGCCGTTTGTCGCTGTGGGCTCGCGTCGGCTGCCCCGCTTGGGCGGGACGAAGATGCGTCGATCTGCCAGGTCCATCACAGCGTCGATGTGGCCGATAACTGTTGCCGGGGAGAGAACAAACAGCGTGGGCATGCGCAGCGCGGCATTCAGGTATTGCGACGGGGTCATACCCTCACCCCGGAAGCGCTCGACGACCGCGCGGATGTTGTGTTCGACTGTCTCGGGCGACGACGTGAACAGCGAGGGGTGCATCAGGGCAACTCGCAAGTAAGCGCGGTCTGTCAGGCCCTCCTCGGCGAACCGCTGCACCAGGTCCGTGATGTTCCCCGTCAAGGTCCAGGGCGTCTGGATGAACAGCGAGGGTTTCTTGATGGCCGCCTTGAGATAGGCAGCGGTTGTCAGCCCATCGGCGGCGAAGAGATCAACGACGCCCTGAATGTTCCTGGCAATGGCCTCGGGGCTGGTGGCCAGGATATCGGGCCGCCGGACTATCGCGGTCAGGTAAGCTTGGGCCGTCAGGCCATCCTGCTCGAATCGTTGCACAACTCCTTGAACTCGTTCGGCCAAAGGGAAGGGAGACAGGTTCTGATGCGAGTTCGTGGACGCAAGTTTGCCGCCACAAAAATCAATGAAGTCGGGCTGGTTCAGGAGGCGCTGAGCGAACGTGTTCTTCTGGGCATCGGTCAGTGCCAGTTCGTTGAGTTCCTGCCGTATCCAGGCCAGGATGGCATTGGAATGTTCGTCTCCTTCACCCATTCGTGCTGGTCTGTTGCTGGTTTACGTTTGTTAACCGTAGCGCAGTTTCGGCCTCCATGCAAGGTGCTTTGCTATGCGATCGGAGCGCCGGTGGGATTTCTCCGAGCAATACTCGGGGGTTGAGCGTGTAGCGAGTGGCTTTTGCACCAGCGGGCCGGAGGGGGCGATAGCCGTCGCGACAGCGACCGAGCGGATGCAGAGTCCAGAGGCACGCGGTCGCCAGGACGGCGAGGTGCCCGTTGGAGCGCGTGGTCGAGCGCGTCGAGAATCGTGGCGGTGTCGCCTCGCAGCACTGCCCTATCGCCCTGCACAATGCCGAGGTCTTTCAGCATCCGGCTGAAGCGTTCTTCGCGCAGGGCGTTGCCCGCGCAGGCACTTCCAACTCCCGAACGTGCGTGATCCGCCTGCTGTCCTCTTCGAGCTTGGACGTGGCCACGAAATCGCAGGGCTTCAGGCCGTGACGCTCGGCGAGTGCATTGACACGCGTCAACACAGCGACATCCTGGTTGTCGATCATGAGTTTCCTCCGTGATGGTTGGGGAACGGTCTGCCGGCGCCTGCCGGTCCCGGACTGTCCCGGGTAGACAGGAGCAATAACCGACTCACCCAAGAGGCCATGTCATGGGCCGTGAACGGCTTGGGAAGGAACAGCGTGGCCCCGGCCGCTTGCGCTTCCTTGGCGCTGGAATGCTCCTCGTGGCCCGAGATGGCAATGATCGGGGTGGTGGCATAAGCAGGTAAACGACGCACCTGCTTGATGAGTTCCGTCCCGGACATTCCGGGCATGACCAGGTCCACAATGAGAAGGGCCAAGGCGTGTTCCTGCGCCTGCGTGAAGGCCCGGCTGCCGTTGGCAGCGCCCGCTACGTAGACCGGCAGGTCACGAAGGGCGAAGCGGATCAAGCTGATGATGAGCGCGTTGTCGTCAACCACCAGGACGGAGGCGTTCTCCTTCATGAAGCACGGTTCCCTTTCGCATAAAGCCGATGTCCCAGACTGCCATAGAATCGTTAAGCAATCGTTTCCTTTTGCAAAGGAATGGCCTCGACGCTCCTCACCGCATCTGAATCCGGAGGGAGCACGGCCGGGCGGTGCCCGGATGGTCTTCGGTCACGTTGTATCTCCACTCGCGGCGTTGCTGGCTGGGGGTGGCTACGACACACGCGGGCTGTGTGCCGCTGTGGGCCTGCGAGGGTTCCTCGTTGACACCGGCCAACCCCCGGGCCTGGACGATACCGTTGTTGGGAAGTCCGTCATCGATTTTGCTGTCCAGAGCCAAGGCCAGGGCAGGGGCGAGACCCTGGCTGCCGGATTGATAGGACGGCAGGGGCGTGGCCCGCACCTCCGTCACCGGCAAGAGCTGAAAATAGTTGGCTCCGCGGAAGGCGTAAACGATGAGGTACTGGCTGGGAGCGAGGCGGGCGGCGGGAAGCAACGCCTCCACCTCCGTGCAGTTGCCCGCGACTTGGCCCGATGTTTCCACGATCCGGGCGTGGCCTCGCCGGCCAAACGATCCCGACACCAGGTTGGCGTCGGAGAGATGACGCCAGAAGGACAGCGTTTCCCCAGCCGGCCCGGTGGCATCCGCGGCGCCGCCCTCGACGAGGCCGTTGCCGTCCTGATGGCCCTGGCTGCCTGCCAGCGTGGTCTCGGAGAAAAAGCCAAACGCCGACGCCCGGCTGGCAGGGATGTCTCCCGGCAACGCATTGTACTTCATGCGGAAGGTATTGACGGCCGAGGTAAGCGTCTCCAGTTGGGCGACGGTAGCACGCACGTGCGCGGCCTGGAGGAGATCGGTCATGCTGAGCACTCCTGCCACAGTCAGACCGACGACGGTGAAGACCACCGCCATCTCGATCAGCCGGGCTTCGGCGAGGCGTCGTGTGAGCGATGGCTGGGTGTCATCCTCTGCCCCGTCAACGAGGACCAGCGCGCGGTGAACCGTGGAGTGGGGGTCACTCATCCGCGCGAAAGGTCATCGTCGGCGTTGCGTCGTTGGTAGATGCGACCGACATGGCTGTGCCTGGCGACGTCCAGGAGGAAGAGAGCGAGTCGGGTGTGGCCGGACGAGGAAGCCCAATCGAACGGGGTGTAGCGCCACTTGTCCTGGGCCGCGGGGTCAGCGCCGCGTTGGAGGAGCAGCCGCGCCAGGTCAACAAGACCGTTTCGGGCCGCTCCATGCAGGGCGGTCTGTTGCTGATGGTCTTGGGCACGCAGGTCGGTGCCTTGGTCGATCAGCAGGCGGGCCAGGTCGCCCTGCCGCGCCTCGATGGCACAATGTAGCGGCGTCCGCTGCCATTGGTCCCTGGCATTAATGTCCGCCCCCGCGGCGAGAGCGACCTGCGCGTCCTCGGCGTTGCCGCTGGCCGCGGCCTGGAAGAGTTGGCTGGTCGCTTCCTCCTGTGTCATCTGTCCTCCTTGACGTGCCCATCCATGCTAACGGAAAAGAGTTAACAAACCTTTACCGCCAGCGCCTCCGCAGCGCGAGTGTCGAGGGACGACTCGGCTGGCCGAGCGAATGACAGGGGCGTGGTATAAGCCGCTTCTATAGGAAGAGACGATCCACCGTCCCCAGGCTGCCATCGCGGAAACGTCACAAATATCTGATTGCATCCGTGCGCGTTCCGTCTTAAACATGCACGCAAACAAATGTACGAGGCAACCATGTCCCACTCGAATAGCCCTGCTGAAAAGATCCCCGATGAGGAACTACGCGCCTTCGCTGCTGACAAAGCCGCTGGCCAACGCACGGTCTTTATCACCCTCGACTTGCCCACCAGGCACGTCGATTTCCGCACCGTAGCCACTGGAGACGGTTCTCGCCAAATACCCACTCGCGTTCGTCCCCCAACCGAGGCCGAACAAGAAGAAATGGCGCACGGATCGCCGAAGCTCGCGCGTTCCTCGCTGAGGTCTTGAATGAGGACCCTCAATGGATGGCTGCCGCACGGGCCTTCGTCGTGAAAGTGACCAGCGAGCAGCTCTCCACGATTGCCGGTTCGCCCTTGATTCAAGAGATTCTCCCGAACCGCCAGCTTCGCGGCCGCGGCCATTGAAACGTGGCTTGGTCGGATCAAAGAGGGGACTCTCCACCGGACGACACTTCCCCCAGCCGGAAGTTGGGTGCGACATCGTGGTCGTCGCTCTCGCGGCTCGCCGAGTTGTTGTTGCTGCCTGACGCCACAATGACGACGGAGGCTATCGCTCTCAGCACGCCCCAAGGGGCCAAACAGGAGCCCACCCGCGATGGCGGGTCACTACTCGCGTGAGGGGAGCACGCGAGGGGAGCCAAGCGAGTAGTGAGGGATTGGCGGTGAGAGCAAATCAAGACTTGCAAGGGCCCTCCGGAGCGTGCATGGTGCGGGAATGCAGAAGCGAAAGAAGTCGAAAATCCTTTCCTGGATCGAAGTAGCGATCGCCCTGGTAGCTGTGGGATTGTTCGCCGGCATGTTCCGGCTGGGCCTGGCCTTGCGGCAGCTTATCCAGTGACTCCCGGTCGGAGGCCCGAACGATCCGGTCGGAGAGTCGGCCCCAAGGGCCGCTGGCGGCTTTCGCCACGGACTCTATTTTCCCCGCCCAGCTTGCGGTGCCGCCGCGGGCGGCGCAGACCCTTCGGCAGGCGCCAAGGTCTCGATTTGATGGACGAGCCGGTTGAACCCGGTCAGGGTGGCCTTATCCAGCGTGTTGTCCAGAACGGCGGTGGTCAAGTGGTCCTGGAGCGCTTGCCTGGCCCGGAGGAGAGCTTTGCTGTCCTTGTGGTCTAGTGCCTCCCGCGCATCCCGCAAGTCCTTTTGCAGTTCCTCCGGCAGCGTGGCTTGGCTCAACTCGTCCAGGCTCTTGAACACGGCCGCTTGTTGCTCCGCCTTCACTTGGGATCGCTGCTCCTGCCATTGCCGGAACTGATCGACCGCCTGGACCATTCGTGGGTCTTTGGGGTCGGGCGGGGTGAAGCGGGCAAGGTTCTCTCGATAACTACCGCTCACCTCCGCGGTGACGTCCTGGATCACCCCCTCGTAGTACGAGGCCGGATGATGGCCTTGAATCGGGAAGGTCAAGTAGGGCAGCCCATTGGTCTTGCTGGTGCCGGTGCTGGTCGCCTCCCGGAGTTCCTCGGGAAGTTCGGCTTTGGCCGCCGCCACGGCCTCGGGGCTGTTGAAATACAGGGTGACGCTCGGCGTCGGTTCGCCTTTGAGGTGGTCTACCCGGACGTGGGCGTGCCTGTCCTTCTTGATCAGACCGTTTACTTGTGCGCCGATGCCGAGCTTTCTGGCATAGGCGGAGAACTCTGGCGGGGTAAGAGTAATGTGGGATGCCAAGTATTTTCGGCCGCGACCATTTTCCTGGAGGCTGCTGTCCAGGCCGGATCGTTGGAAGAGACGGTGAGCGGTTTGGACATCCCCCTCTTGGAAGGACGAGTAGCTTATTTTATACTGGCCGGCGCCATCCCGCCGGACCCCCAGGTCGATGGTCTCCGGAAGGCGCAGCGTTTTTTTCAGGAGATCGGCCAGACTTCTTTCAGTTTTGGATTCGAGCGGCATGGTACTCCTCTGCGAGAGCGGTGGTTACGACTATCAAGCATACATTAAAACATATAAATAATTATTAATATTAGTTTCGGCAGAGGCTCGGCTTCGGTTTCCGTCGGTTAACCCTAGCGCGATTGGAGCCTTCGCGCAAGCCGCTTTGCGGCGGGGGCGGAGGGTCTGCCCGAACCAGGTGTCTGTCGAGGGGAGCCGAGGGCCGGTCGCCACCCGATTTCCAGGTGAAAGAAAGCGGCGGTGCCGGGGGTGGCGTTTCGGTGGCGTGACGGTGACATGGAGAAAGCCACAATTCTCGCCAAGCGAGTCTGGCTGCGGTGGAGCACATCATCGTTAACATTCCGTTAACGAAAGTGTGATAGCGTAAAATGAGGCATGATCCGCATCACACAACAGGATTCTGCCAAGGACGCCAAACGCTATTACGCGACGGCGGATTATTACAGCGAAGGACAGGAACTGGTCGGTCTGTGGGGCGGTCAAGGCGCCGCCCGGCTGGGGCTGGAAGGGACGGTAGACCAATTCTCGTTTGAGCGCTTGTGCGACAATCTTAGCCCCAGAACCGGGGAGCCGCTGACGGTGCGAACGCGCGCCGATCGGACCGTGGGCTACGATTTCACGTTCTCCGTCCCCAAGTCGGTGTCGCTCCTGTACGCGCTGAGCGGCGACGAGGACATCATGGGTGCCTTCCGGTCGGCCGTGGATGAAACCATGCGGGAAATGGAAGCAGAGATGAAAACCCGCGTCCGCAGGGGACGCAAAGACGAGGACCGGACCACGGGCAACATGGTCTGGGCGGAGTTCATCCACACCACCTCGCGGCCGGTGGACGGCCTGCCCGACCCGCAGCTGCACGCCCACGTCTTCGTGTTCAACACCACTTGGGATCAGGAGGAGGAACGCTGGAAAGCGGGCCAGTTCCGCGAGCTGAAGCGGGATGCTCCGTACTTCCAGGCGGCCTTCCGGGTGCGGTTGGCGAACCGGCTTCAGGCTCTGGGCTTCGGCGTGGAGCGCAAGCGGGATGACTTCGAGATTGCCGGCGTGCCCAAGGACATGCTGAAACGCTTCTCGCGGCGCACGGCGTTGATCGAGAAGGTGGCCGGGGAGCGGGGCATCACCGATCCCGACCGCAAGGCGGAACTCGGGGCCGAGACTCGCGAAAAGAAGGGGGCGGCCCTTGGCTGGGACAGTCTCCGCAAAAAATGGAACGCCCGCCTGAGCGACAAGGAGCGGGAAGCGATCACGGCCGTTCACCGCCGGGAACATCCCGCTGCCCGGCCCGAGCGGGGCGAGGGCGTGGCTGTGGATCATGCCCTGGAGCACAGTTTTGTGCGTGAGGCCGTGGTGCCCGAACGCAAGCTGCTGACCGAAGCCCTCAAACGCGGCATCGGCTCCGTCAGGGTCGAGGGCGTGACCCGCGAGATGGCGAAGCGTCCCCTGATCCGCAGCGATGTCGCCGGACGCATGATGGCGACGACGAAAGAGATGCTGGCCCTGGAATCACGCCTGACCGACTTTGCTCGCCTCGGGCGGGGACGGTGCCGGCCGCTGGGCGATCCGGAGCGGCCTTGCTCGCGCGACTGGTTCAACGACGGACAGAAGGCGGCCGTCCGCCACGTGCTCGGCTCGCGTGACCGGGTGATGATTATCCGGGGTGTCGCCGGCACCGGGAAAACGACGTTGGAACAAGAGATTGGCGAGGCGTTGGCCGAGGCCGGCAAGCCGGTCGTTGCCTTGGCTCAATCGGTCAAAGCCAGCCGGGAAGTGCTGCGGCAGGAAGCGGGGTTTGCGACCGCTGATACGGTGGCCATGTTTCTCAAAGATGAGAGGATGCAGGAAGCGGCGCGGGACGGCGTTATCCTGGTCGATGAGGCCAGCCAGCTCGGCACGCGCGACATGCTCCAGGTCTTCGAGGCGGCGGAGCGGCTGGGCGCCCGCGTCCTGCTCGTGGGCGATAAACGGCAGCACCGCAGCGTGACGGCCGGGGAGCCGCTCCGGCTGCTGGAGGAGAGGGCCGGGCTGCCGGTGGCCCTCGTCACGGACATCCTGCGGCAGCAGGGCAACTACAAGAAGGCAGCCGGGCTGCTCAGCGAAGGCCGCACGGAGGAAGCGTTCGAGGAGCTGGACAAGCTCGGCTGGATCAAACAGGTGCCCGACGGCGACCGCGACAAGCAGCTGGCCTCTGCCTACCTGGCCGCTGTTGCGGAAAAGAAGCGGGGCGGGGCCTACAAGTCGGCGCTGGTGGTATCGCCGACCCATGTGGAGGCGGAGCGCATCACGGCCGCCATCCGCGACGGTCTCCAGGCGGATGGCAAGCTCCGCGGGGAACGGGTCATCCGCAGGTGGGTTCCCGCGCACCTGACCGCTGCCCAGAAAGCGGACCCTACCGAATACGAGCCGGGCTATTTGCTTCAATTCCATCAGAATGCCAAGGGCTATCCGAAAGGCTCTCGCCTGCTGCTGGACGAAGGAGCGGAGCCTCCGACCCGGTTGGCCCAGCGCTTCGAGGTTTACCGGCCGGCGCAGCTCGCTTTGGCGGTCGGCGACCGCGTGCGCGTCACGGCTGGCGGCAAGACCAAGGACGGCAAGCATCGCTTGAGCAACGGCTCGCTCTTCACGGTCCAGGGGTTCAGCCGGCAAGGGGACATCATCGTGGATCGTGGCTGGGTCATCGACCGCGATTTCGGGCACCTGACGCACGGCTACGTCGTGACCAGCCACGCCAGCCAGGGCGTCACGGTGGACAAGGTGTTTGTCGGCGTCTCCAGCGACTCCTTCCCGGCGACGTACCAGCGGACGGCCTACGTAGCAGTGACGCGCGGCAAGGAACAGGCGCAGATCTTCACCGACGACCGCAAGGAGCTGCTCAAGGCGGTCAGCCGGCTCGACGAGCCGCTATCCGCCACCGAACTCCTGGAGTCTACCCACGACAAGGCGAAGGTGCGGGATGGGCTGACCAAGCCGCTGACGCTGGCCCGGCGTCTGGCCACGTTGATGCCGCACCATCCAGCATGGCGGACGGAAACTACCAGAAACCTGCCTTCGGAACGGGACAGGAGCCATGACCGATAAACCAACCTTTCAGGACCGCTTAAAGGGGATTATTCACTCCCCGATGTCCACCGATCCGGATCGTTGGCAGGAAGTCATGCACGCCAAAGAGCGTGCGGCGTCTCCCGCCAAGAAAGAGGCGGAAGGCGAGGAAACGGAGGTTTCCTGCGGGGCGTTCGGCTACCTGCGGGGAATCCGCGATGTGCCGGGTGCCTTGGAGCTGCGCTTCCGGGACGGCAATAGCACCTGGTTCCCCTACGGCTGGCTCGGTCCCTGGCACTACAACCCGTCCGAGGGGCTGCTCCTGAAGTTCTCCGGGGACCTCGTGTACCTGGTTTTGATCCGGGGCAGCAATCTCGATAAGCCCTTGAACGAAGGGGCCATCAATTGACCACCGGGGGCCTGCAACGCCATCGCGTCGTGTGGATTCGGGAGATGAGCGAGGAGGACATTCGGCAGGTGGGGGAGAACGGGCCGACCATCGACCGGATCGAGGTCGCGGAATTCGAGTCGCAGGCAGCGCTGAAGGAATGGCTCACCGCCAAGGCTCCGGCGTTCGTGCGGGGAGAGGGATGAACGGAGGAACCTATGGATGATACGGACGCAGCGCTGGCCTGCATCCTGGCGGATTGCCAGGACGCGGACGACATGGCGTGGTACATTGGCAAACTTGCCACCCTCGTGCAGCATCTTACCTGCTGCATGGCGAGAGAGGTCGATCAGACGGAAGCCGGCATACGGACGCTGTACGCGACTTGGGCGGACATGACGGTCGAACAGTTGGCCGACCCCAGACGATTCCCCAGCAGCAAGCCGCACTGACCCACGAAGCCGCTGTCAAGGAAGGGCAGACGCAGAATGCTCCGATGTTCTTGCGGTAAGAAAGATAGGCATTGGCAGACGGCACGCGGAAGCGTGCCGCACCGGGAGGGGCTTTGGCCTGTGGTCCGCGATCTTCATCGCCCCGCTGCTCCCGATACAGAGCCGGTAGCCACGGGAAAGAGCCAGGGATCGTTGGTAGCGAATCCTTAACCATTTCCCGTCATAGTTCGGACCAGGACTAATTGCTGGTGACGGTGATGAGAAGGTGCTTACGACGAACGATACTCGGTACGGCGGGGCTGGCAGGGAGCCTCGTGTACCTGACCGAGCCGGGCGATGCTTGGGCCGCTGCGACGCCGGTGGTGCCCGGCAGCGCCGATGCCGGCCGAGTCCTGGAAAACCTCCAGCCGGTGCCGGAGCCAACGCTGGCGGCTCCCCCTGTCACGGTAGCACCCCAGCTCGGCCTGCCGACGCCGCCCGGTGCCGCCCAGGCACTCTTCTTGCTCAACGATGTCCGCGTCGAAGGAGCAACCGTCTATGACAACAGACAGCTGGCGGCCATCTTCCGGCCCTATCTGCACCAGTACCTATCCGTGCGGAAACTCTATGCACTGACCCAGCCCATCACCCAGCGCTACCACGAGGACGGCTACGCCTTATCCAAGGCCGTCGTGCCGCCGCAAAACTTAACCGAGGGGAGAGTAAGGATTCAGGTAGTCGAGGGCTACATCGATGCTGTGCAGACGCAAGGCCCCTTTCGCCACTCGGATGCGGCCGATACCATTATCGACCGGATTAAGAGCTATCGGCTGCTGAAAGTCAAGGATCTCGAACGCGACATGCTCCTTCTCAATGACCTGCCCGGCGTATCGGTCCGGGCGGTGTTGAAGCTCCCGGACCCAAGCGGCGGCATCCCGCCGCCGGGAGCTTCGGACTTGCTTCTCGTCTTCACCGATGTGGCGGCACCTGCCAGCGTCAGCCTGGACAATTACGGCTCACGCTATACAGGTCCCTACGAGGCATCGTTTCAGGCTGGGCTGAACCATGACGTGTTCGGACCCTACCAGCAGACGGTCGTCAGCGGCGCGACGGCGCTACCCCAGTCGCACGAACTGCAAACCATCCAGCTATCGCATCGCCTGCTGCTCGACGGTCAAGGCACCAGCGCCACGTTGCAGGCGGCCTATGCCCATACCGAGCCGGGCTATCAGCTGACTTCCAGTGAGATCGTCAGCGACGCTTATAACTATGGTGTCTCCGTGTCGCATCCGCTGCTGCGGTCCCGGTCGCAGAATTACTACGTATCCGGGGACGTGGTCATCAAGGACATCACGGCCGACGCGCTGGACACGCCCTTGTATCACGACAAGCTCACCATCGTCAGCGTGGCCGGCAGTGGCGAGGTAGCCGATCCGTGGGGCGGGGCCAATCTCGCCCAGGTGAAGCTGAGCCAGGGTCTGAATCTGTTGGGAGCCACTCGGACCGGCACGCCGGACTTGTCGCGGGCCAACGGCCACAGCGATTTCATTCGTTTGTCGGCCACACTCAGCCGGCTTCAGGCGGTCACGGATACCGTCCGGCTCTATGCCGCCGGCAGTGGGCAGTATAGCTGGTCCCCGCTCTTGTCGTCGGAGCAGTTTGGTTACGGAGGCCAGCAGTTCGGCCGGGCCTATGACCCCGCGGTCCTGACGGGAGACGACGGCGTGGCTGGCCTGGTCGAGCTACGCTACTCTCCACCGCTCTCGATCCCCCATGTCAGCTCCGAGCTGTATACCTTCTACGACATCGGACGGGTGTGGACTTACCACGATACGGCAAGCATGCAAGGTGGTGCTTCGGCCGGCATCGGATGGCGCTTTGCCTATGGACCTCATCTGTTCGCCAATCTGAGCCTGGCCCAACCGCTGACCGGCAGCGTGACCGCGCCGGCGTATGGCAACGGCAAGGCGCCCAGGGCATTATTCTCCCTCAATATCAAGAATTAGCCGTAGGTTGTTTGGCCTCGGCGGCAGCGTATGTGCTGGAGGTACGGGACTTCTTGTGTTTTATTAACGAATAGTAAACTTGTCTTATATATAGTTATTATAGAGAGTATCGAGGTGCGAAGGAGCCCGCCTATAATGGTCAACGCAAGACACGGATTCGCTCCAGCAGCAATGCACAGGAACACGGCCTTGTGTTCGCGGGCGTTCTTTCTTCTGGGTGTGCTGGGGTTCAGCCTGCCCTCCCCTGCTCAGGCCAATCCGCAAGGCGGACAGGTCGCGGCAGGTCAGGCCAGCATCACCTCTAGCGGCAACACGCTGAACGTCACGCAAAGCACGGACAAGGCGGTCATCGATTGGCGCAGCTTCAACATCGCGGCCGATGAACGGACTGCCTTCCATCAACCGTCCTCCTCCGCGATGGCGCTCAACCGCGTCAACGACCTCAACCCTTCGCAGATTCTGGGGACACTGACGGCCAACGGTCATGTCGTGCTGGTCAACCCCAATGGGGTGTTCTTCGGACCCAGCGCGAAGATCGACGTGGCGGGTCTGGTCGCCACCACCGCCAACATCGCCAACAACGATTTTCTCGCCGGCAAGCTGAACTTCAATCAGCCGGGCAACCCCCAGGCGGCCATTATCAACCAGGGCACGATCACGGCCCAGGAGGCAGGGCTGGTGGGATTGGTGGCGCCCGTGGTGGAAAACGAGGGCGTCATTACGGCCAAGCTGGGCCAAGTGACGTTGGCCTCCGGGGACAGCTTCACGCTGGACATGGCGGGCGACCATCTGATCGAGGTGGCCGTGACCAGCGAGCTGGCACAGCAGTTGGCCAGCAACAGCGGTAAGATCGCGGCCGATGGCGGAACGGTGATGTTGACGGCGGCGGCCGGGCGGCAGCTCGTGGATGGGGTCGTCTCCAACAGCGGGGCTATCGAGGCCAACAGCATCGGGGGGACCAACGGGCATATCGTGCTCTATGCGGAAGGCGGCAACGCGGTCCCGGGTAATGTCGAAGCGGACAAGAGCCAGGTGCGGGGAAGCAGTACGGCCTGGAGCAGCGGCATGCTGTCGGCGTCCGGCTCCGGCAGCGGCGCGAAGGGAGGAACCATCGAGGTGCTGGGCGACCAGGTCGGCCTGCGGAGTGGATCGGTGCTGGACGTAAGCGGCGATGCTGGCGGCGGCACGGTGCGCGTCGGCGGCGATTTCCACGGCCAGGGAACGACGCCCACGGCCCTCGCCACCGTCGTCCAGAATGGCGCTACCATCAACGCCGATGCACGGGGTGCCGGCAACGGCGGCCGTGTCGCCGTCTGGAGCGATAGCGACACCAGCTTCGAGGGATTGATCTCCGCACGCGGCGGCCTTGGCGGCGGCAACGGCGGCTACGTCGAAACGTCGGGCAAGCAGATCCTCAACATGCAGGGGATGGTCGATGCCTCGGCCACCCAAGGCCAAGCCGGTGCCTGGCTCATGGACCCGGCGGACGCGGTGATCGGCAGCTCCGACAGCAACGAAACAGGGAGCGCCGGCAGCACCTCCTTCACCCCGGACGGCACCGCCGCCACCGCCTTCATCAACGCCGCCGACATCGACGCCTCGCTCAATCACGGCACGAGCGTCACCGTCGCCACCGGCGGCGATTCGGCCTCCGGTTCGGGCGGCGGCGCAATCACGGTGGCCAGCGACATCGCCAAGACCGCCGGCTCCGGTGCCACCCTCACCCTGTCCGCCGCCACCGACATCGTGGTCAACAACAACGTCTCCATCTCCTCCACCAGCGGCAAGCTCAACACCCTCTTCGATGCCAATACTGCCGGCAACGGCGGCGCCATCGTCCTGAACCCCGGTGCCACCATCGCCAGCAATGGTGGGGACATCTACCTGGGCGGCGGCACGCTGGACGGTTCCGGCCATCCCAGCGGGTCGGCCGTCGGCGACGCGGCCAATCCCAGCGGCATCAACCTGAGTTACCCCATCCTCAACTCCGGAAGCGGCAACATCGTCATGAGCGGCACCGGCTATGCCGGTGCCAGCGGCAATGACTACGGCATCCTCATGAGCGGCTTCGAAGCCAGCCCCGGCGTGTGGACCAGTGGCATCATGCAGACCACCACCGGCAACATCACCTTAAACGGCACCGGCGGCAACAGCACGAACTCTAATTACGGCGTCTGGCTGGGTGTTGCCCTCGTTACGACGCAGAACGGGGCGATCGCCGTCAACGGTGCCGGCGCGGGCAACGGCTATGCGAATTATGGCATTTACAACTTTGTCAGCTCCGTGCAGGCGACGGGAACGGGTTCGATCACCCTGAGCGGCACCGCCCCGGCGACGGGAACTTTCCACGGCGTCGGCGTAGATATCGAAGGCACGCTCGGCGGATCTCCGGTGATTTCCTCCGTCAACGGCAATATCGCCATCACCGGCACCGGCCAAGGTTGGGCTAACGAGGATAACGCCGGCATCACGCTCTACAATAATCCTTCCAGCACCTATTATCCCAGCATCTATACCACCGGCACGGGCCACATCACCCTCACCGGCATTAGCGGCAACGGCAATCCCGGCATCTATGCGCGGGCGGGCACGGTCCAGATCGGCGGCGGCTCCGACAGCGGCAATATCACCCTGAATGCCGATACGCTGAGCCTCGACGATACGGCCACTACCGCCATCCAGACCAGCGGCACCGTCCTCTTCGCGCCTTACACCGCCGGCGCCACCATTGGCTTCAGCGGCGGCGCGGGCACCTTGCAGGTGACGCAGGCGATCCTGGATGCGGTGAATGCGCCAACGGTAACGGTGGGCAGTACCAGCGCCGGCGCATTGACCACCGGCGCATTCAATTGGGAGCATACGCTCGATAACCTGAACCTGATCGGGGGTAGCGTTGAGGTCGGCGGCAATATCACCAAGGGTGTCGATGACGCCAGCGTCGCCAACAGCGCCAGCGGCACGCTGACGGTGCAAAGCAACACGGACATCACGCAGGATTCCAACGCCGCCATCGCCTCCTCCGGCAGCTACGGCAAGCTCAACACCCTCTTCGATGCCGACGTGGCCGGAGGAGAGGGCGCCATCCTGATGAACACCGGCAGCAGCATCACCACCAATGGCGGGGACATCTACCTGGGCGGCGGCACCCTTGACGGCTCCGATCATCCAACCGGGGCGGCCGTCGGCGATAACGTCGCATCGGGCATGAGCAGCGGCGTGTGGCTGTACGGGGCGACGCTCACCGCCGGCGCCGGCAATGTCAGCCTGTACGGCTCCGGCACCACCGGCCCGTTCGGCACTTATGACAACGGCATCCTGGTGTGGAATTCCAGCAGCATTTCCACGACGACCGGCAACATCACGCTGAACGGCTTCGGCTCGACTTCTCCCGGACCCGGTGTATGGGGCCATGACATCGGCGTTTTTGTCGATTCCTCCTCGCAGATCTCCACCGTCTCGGGGGCCGTCGGCATCACCGGCACCGGCTATGGCAATATTGAGCTGGATCATGGGGTGGTGATCTCGGGCGATGTCCTCAGCACTGGCACCGGCAGCGGTGTCGGCAGCATCACCATCAAGGGCACCGGCTCGGCCCATGCCATCGCCAGCAATGGCGTGGAGATACTGGCGGGCGCGAACATCACCTCGGTGGACGCCAATATCGCCATTACCGGCACGGCTCCAGGAAACACGGCCGGATCGGATAACAACGGCATTAATATCGGCATCGCCAATGATGCCGGCATCCAGAGCAACGCGGGCGGGGCCGTCATCGCCTCAACCGGCAAGGGCAACATCATGCTGACCGCTACCGGCGGCGGCGATAGCGATATTGGAGATCTGTATTATTTCGGCGGCGCGCCCGGCAATGTCAGCACCATCGGCAATGCCGCGGGAACGGGCACCATCACCTTCAATGCCGACACGCTGCTCAACCCTCTCGACATCCAGGTGCAAACCGCCGGCCAGGTCGTCTTCCAGCCGCGCACCGCCTCCACCACGGTTGGCGTAGCGGGAGGGGCTGGCACGCTGCAACTTACCAGCGGCCTCCTCAACAATATCACCGCCGGCGGCATCAGCATCGGCAACACGGCCGATAGCGGCGCGATGAATGTCGGCGCGTATGCCTGGAATGCGCCCGTAAGCCTGCTCTCGGGCCGCGGCAGCATCGACATCGGCGGCGCTCAGGCGATGGGCGGCAATAGCTTCCTGGCCGATACCGTCGCGGGCAACATTACCCTGGATAGCGTCGCTTCGATCGCCAGCACGGCCACGGGCAACGCCATCACGCTGGCCGACAGCGGCGGCCATTTCCTCAACGCTGCCGGCAGCGATGCGCTCTGGGCATCCAAGGGCCGCTGGCTGGTCTATTCGACGACTCCGGCCGGGGACGTTCTGGGCGGATTGAACGGCACGTTCCTCCGCTTCTCCTGTAGCTATGGAGGTTCCTGCCCGCGTGTGCCTTCCACGGGCAATGGGCTGCTTTACCGTGCTATGCTTCCCGGCACCGTGAGCAAAGGTTCCGGTGATCCAGTCCTCGGCCTGCCAGGCTTTCCGGTGCGGTTTCCTCCGGTCGGGCCAATGGACTTCGCCGATCTCATTACGATGGATCATCGCATTGCCGCCGACCAGGCGTCACCGTTCCTGCTTGACGCTGGCCAATAGTCGTACCTCCGGTCAAAAGATGTCTGCGGACGACGGAAGGTGTACCTTTTGTCGGAGTTCATCAATCGGCAGTCCTGCTTCACTTTATTGGTGACAAAAGGTAGGTGACAGAATATCCTCGCCGGATGGATGGCCAGACCGTCAACGTCGTAGGGTACGCCCGCATTTCTTCCGCCGATCAATCCGAAGACGGTCAGGCCGACGCGCTTCGCCGTGCCGGGGCGTCCCGGGTCGTCGTGGAGAAAGCATCCGGGGTCGCCGAGCGTCCGCTGCTGGATGAGTTGCTCTCGGGCCTGCGGTTCGGTGACGCTCTGGCGGTCACGGAAGTCAGCCGGCTCGGCCGCACGGTGCATGCAATCCTGCTGCTCGCCGATGATCTGCGACGGCGTGGCGTGCATCTCCGCATTCTGAACCTCGGCATCGACACTGGGACGCCAGCCGGCGAGCTGGTGCTCACGCTGATGGCCGGCCTCGCCAAGTTTGAGCGCGATCTGCTGCGGGAGCGGCAGAGGCGGGGCATCGACGCCGCCCGCAAAAGAGGGAAACACCTCGGTCGTCCGCCGGCCCTGACGGCCGACCATGCGGAGACAGCGATTAGCCGGCTTCAGACAGAAAGCCTGGCGGTCATCGCCAGCGAATGGCGGGTTTCAGAGCGGACGCTTTCCCGCCTGGTGAAGAAGCATGCCGGGGACAGACCCTTGCCGCTCGCGCCCGGCGGAAAAGGGAAGGCGAAGCGGCGGGGACGGATTAACCAGACTGGAGTAATACCGATGGACAACTTGCTTACCATTTCTTTGGAAGCCCAAAACCCCGACCGAAACCATCATCGACGCTACGAAATCCGGCTCGGCCGCGATCTCTTCGGCCAGTGGACGGTTGGTCTGCTCTACGGCCGCGTGGGGCGAGCGGGCCAGATGGTGCGTCATTCCGGTCCCGACCCAAAACGGCTCCGGCAGGTCATCCACGAAAGTCTGCGTCGCCGGCTCTCCGCACCCAAGCGGATCGGCTGCCCGTACCAGTTGATCGGGTGGAGCGCGGCTGCGGATATCGACATCGGCTTCTGGCTTCCGGCGGACACCCTGGCGGCGTTCGTCCCACCGACCGCCGTCCACAGCAGCGGGGACTCGCATGACGAGTGCCGATCAGGGTCTGCGAGTTCGCCGGTTTCGGGGCGGTCACGCCGGACTTTCCCCACAGGCACAGCTCGCCTGGCTCCCCGCGGATAAGCGGTTCCGGTCCGCACCCGGCCGGAATCTCGGATAGCTGTCTGTTCAAAAAGCACCTTCCCAAGGGGGAGATACAATCACGCCCCTCCGGCTTTCTTGGCACCAGTCCGAGGCATCGCGAACGCCTTTGGCCATCCCGAAGTGATCCCAGCCTACCGAATCCGGGGCCAAGGCACCCCCCTCTCGGCGTTTCCCATGAGTCTTTCGCCGCTACGCCCGTTTCTGGGGCGGAAAAAGACCCCGAAGGGGGTCAAAGTGCCAAAAAACGTCCAAGAAGAGGCGATTTTGGCTCTTTTTCGGCGTGCTGGACGGCCTGGGCTTGGCCGAGCCGCGGGAAAAACGTTATTGGCTACCGCTAAGCTCACTGGTAAGGCCGCTCGGACAATCGCCTCGACACATCCTCGGTGGCAAGCACCTCACGCGGCCCACGTTCTAAGTCACTGTGCCGCGAGGATTTTCGGGCGGTTTCTCTGCGGCCATTCCTGGACACGCCTTGTTTTTCCGGCTTCCGGCTCTGGGGAGATTTGGCCCGTCCCGCGTAAAGTGAAGCAGAGACGAAAGGAGAAGACGATGGCTAGAATCAGGCGACCGGTGGATTCAGCGAAGGAGAATCCCATGCCACCTGTCCGGCCGCCAAAGGAACCCGATCCGAGGGCCATCAAGCAATGGATGAAGGACTTCCAAGGTCCGGACGAGAAAGCCAGCCAGCGCCTTCGAGATGCTTGTCAAGCTCGGCTCGCCTATAGGCGAGTTACTCGCCTCGTCGGAATGCGACCCCCACGGGCGTGGCTGGTACAGCTACGGTGATCTGGCGGCAGTGATCCATGAAGCTGGCATGTCCGATGCCAAGGTCTTCGCTGGCCTGGCGCAGGCAGTTGTGGGCAAAGACAGTTCGGTTCGGCTGGCGGCCATGCAGGTATGCACACAAATCACCCCTCCTCACCAAGTTGTTCTGGATGCACTGGTCGAAGCGCTGGGCGACCGCAATGATTCCGTTCGCCGCGAGGCCGCTCGCGCCTTGGGTGAGCTGCGGGTCGCCGCGCCCTCGGTCCTCAAAGGGCTGGCTGGTGCCCTACGAGATCCCGTCCCTGCCGTCGTTGGTGAAGTGATGAGTGCGTTAGGCGACATTGTGCGCCCTCCCCGGAGGTGTTAGCGGGCTTGGTGCATCGCCTGGGTGATGTCAACTCGCCCTTTTGTGGCTGGGCACTTCTCGCGCTACAGAAGATTGGTGCCTTTGACCAGGCGGTGCATGATGCCGTTCGCCAGGTGGCCACCAGTACCTTCTCCTTTCCCGGCGAGCCTCCCAGCGGGTACGGCGACGACTACGGGTACTGGTGGGAGAGCTATCACCATGCTGAGCGGCGCCATAAAGAGAACCGCCAACAGGCCGCGAAGCTACTGATGGAGATTTCGATGGGTCCAATCGTGCAGGAGGCTATCGAATCAGGGCGGCAACCCATTCTCAGCGAGGAGGACCAGCGAATCCTTATGTGGTTCCAAGACGTGGACCTGACAGAATACCTGACACCGCTCCAGGTTTATTGGTGCATTGGGCAGGCGGATCGGGATGCCATCGAGTCAGAGGGTCGAGCCATAGGATATGGCAAGCTTGAGAGGAGATTGAAGCAACTTCAACCGACCTTTGCCCAAGTTCGGCTGTTTATCAGCAACGGCTACATCCGTGACAGCTGTCTCGGCGTGGTTTATGCGCTGCTGGACAAGGAGCCGTTCTACTCCAACGCCTGGACGGACGAGGAACGCAGAATGGAGTTTCGGGCTCCGTACCCGAGTGGTGGGCGCGGGGGGGGCCGGTGGACGCGCAGGGCGCGGAAAGCATTCCATTATGTGGATCGGTTCCTTTCCATCATGAAGTACCTGCCACAGATCACCGTCACCCAGGGGTAACACGGAAACTGCTTGACAATGGCGCCGTAATCCAGGCATGGTGGAACTCGTCGATCATCATTTCTTTTCTGCCGATGGAACTGATACCCGAGGACAAGAGGCGATACCTGGAGAAGAGCGAAGCAGCACACGAGCGCTTTCGAGCTGAGCATGAGTATATTGACCTGGAGGTTATCGAGTTCCCGAGTGATGCGCTTAGTGTAAAGCGGTTGCGCGAGACCTTCCCTGCTGAATTCTTCGACAGGGGGTTTATCAGCGATGGTTGGAACTTTTTCGGCTCCTTCTTCCTCCCCCTCGGGGACGAGAAACCCCTTCACCTGCTGCAATTGCACAACCTCCTTTCGGCGGAACGGGCGGTGGCTGAGTATGCCTATTTGAGCGTGTTCGACCCCTATCCGAGCGAAACCTGCGACGACGAAATCCGCGAGTACGACCTCGAAGCCAGGAAGCATCTGGAGGAGCTTTACGTGGATTTCAGGCTGGCCGACAGCCCCGAAACCGCCCGGTTTCTCATCCGACACATCGAGGAGCAAGGCGCACAGCAGGCAAAGGCTCACAAGAGCCGCGAGAGCCGGGGCAGGTAGCCTGGATCGCGCGCGGCGCACCATCGACAATCCCAAGAAGGCTGCCATTAATTCATGCGGATGGAGCGACAGCCCCGGTCGCCGGTGCGAGGGGGCAGCTTCTTCGCAGGAAGCGCCCTGGATGGAAGGGGACGCCACACCGCAACCCCACCTTCCTTTAGCGGCGGAAAAGTCTCTCCGACACTCCTGATGCGGCAGAAAAGCGATCGAAAATCGCCCCGTGGAGGGTACGTACATGGCTGGCTGGCAGATGAAGCAGATGAGGCCCAAGGACATCGTGGTCAACCCGCAGGTCCGCAAGGCTTCCGATCCCCAAGCGCAGGAGGAACTCAACGCCTCGGTGAAGGCATGGGGCATTCTCCAGCCCTTGCTCGTGATGGCGTCCGGCGTTCTCCTGGCGGGGCATCGCCGTCTTCTCGCGGCCCTGGCCGCAGGACTGGAAACCGTTCCCGTCATTGTCACGGATCGCCTGCTTTCGGACAGCGAAGTTCGCGTGATCCAGCTCACCGAGAACATTCATCGGGCCGACCTGACCGGCTACGAGAAGTGGCTCGGCTGTGCGGAGCTGATGTCCATGAACCCGCACTGGCAGCTCAAGGACCTGGCGGCACACCTGCACTTCGACCCCTCGATGGTGACGCGGCTGCTCAGCCCGTCGAAGTGCATCCCAGCCTGGCAGGAGGCCCTGAAGGCGGGCAAGGTCGGCATCTCCGACTGCTACGCCGCCTCGAAGCTGGAGGAGAAGGAACAGGCCGAGCTGCTGGCGCTGAAGCTCAGTGGTGCCAGCCGCGACGCCATCGAGCAGGCGGGCCGGAGGAATCGCACCAAGGCTACCCCCGCAGTCCGGCTGTCGCGCGTGAAGATCGCCATGCCGCAGGGGGCGAGCGTCGTCGTCAGCAGAAACAACCTGAGCATGGCCGACGTGGTGGAGCTGCTCGCAGAAACGCTCAAAGAGGCCCGCAAGGCCGCCGAGCAGTACGACGTGAAAACCTTTCAAAGCATGATGAAGGACAAGGCGAAGGGCTGAACATGGACAGGAACAAACTCATCTGCGCTCATTTCGACGCCTACAGCGACCTTGCGTGGGTGACGAATGTGGAACCCAAGTACAAGGCAGCGCTCTGGGATGCGAGGGAGATCGAGCTATTTCGGCAGGCGTGGCAGGCAGACAGAGAGGCCAGGGATTGGGACAGGTGGCAGGAGAGGGTGAAAGGCATGACCGACGCTGAGTTGCAGCGTGATATTGCCGAATGTCACACCCAGATCGACGCCTTCCGCAAGGGATTGACAACCGACCGTGAACGCTTCCGGCGGATCATGGAAAGCAAAGACGACAGGCCGTCGGCACAGCAAGAGGTCAAAGACCGGGGAAGGGAGATTTGATGGCGATCAACCCGCGCCTGCAACACGAGACGGCTTTTGCCCTGGCCACCGCCTTGCTCGACCTCGTGCGCAACTGCATCCGTGAAGAGGAACGGCGGGATGCGTTCGCGGCGTTTTACGAAGCGTGCCGGGCCGGGATCGAGGCCCATGACGTTCGGCGACAAAGAATGCAGACACGACTGCACCCCTTTAACAACTGAAACGGAGGAAACCATGTACAAGGCTCTGCGTTGTCTCCTGATTCTCACCGTGCTGCTCCTGGCGTACCTGGCCGTCCTGGTGCTTTACCAGGTGCCCTACGCCTGGCTTCTGGCCGCCGGCATCGGCGTCGTACTGCTGTACCGGAAGACCTACCGCTACACCGCCTATGGCACCGCCCGCTGGGCGGACGCCACCGACATCTCGCACCTGCTCGAAGGCAACGGCCTGATCCTCGGCCACATCCAGGGCAAGCCGGACAAATCGCGCGGCACCCTGGCGCTGTTCGACCGGAACCTTCCGGCGCGGGCCGCCTGCCAGAAGTTCCTGATGGCGTTCCAGCGGAAGCCGCCCAAGTTCCTGGTCCGGCTGACCAAGGCCGTTCACACCGCGATCTTCGCGCCGACGGGCGTGGGCAAGGGCGTATCGTGCGTCATCCCGTTCCTGAAGACGTGCCCCGACAGTTGCGTGGTCGTGGACTTTAAGGGCGAGAACTACCTGGAAACGGCCGCGGATCGTCGGCGGATAGGGCACAAAGTCGTCCTTCTCGATCCGTACCGGATCGTCACTCACGAGCCGGACACTTTCAACCCGCTTCAGTTTATCGACCGGGAATCGCCTACCGCCATTGACGAGTGCCGCGACCTGGCCGAGGCGCTCGTGGTCCGGACGGGTCAGGAGAAGGACCCGCACTGGAACGACTCGGCGGAGGTTTGGATTTCGGCCATGACGGCGGGTGTTGTGGCCTTCGCCTACGACGCCGACAAGTCGCTGCAATCGGTTCGGAGAGTGCTCACCGATCCGCAGCGGATGGAAGCGGTCATCAAGCTGTTGTGCGAATCGGACGTATGGGACGGGATGCTCGCCCGCCTCGGCGGCCAGCTGACGAATTTCAAGGACAAGGAGCTGTCCTCGACGCTCACGACCACGAACCGCTTTATGCGGTTTTTGGACACCATCGCGGTCGCGGAGAGCACCAGGCAGAGCAGCTTTAACCCGGCCGACCTGCTCACCGGCAAGATGACCGTGTACCTGGTCCTGCCGCCCGAACACATGCGGGCACAGTCGCCGCTCTTGCGGCTGTGGATCGGCTCTCTCCTCCGCGCCGTGGTCCAGGGCGGCTTGCAGGAGAAGACCAAGGTGCATTTCGTCCTCGACGAGGCGGCCTCCCTCGGCCACATGGAGGCCCTCGACGACGCGGTGGACAAGTTCCGCGGCTACGGGGTGCGGCTCCAGCTTTACTACCAGTCCATCGGGCAGCTCCAGAAGTGCTGGCCGGATGGGGGCGCCACGACCCTGCTTTCCAACACCACGCAAGTGTTCTTCGGCGTCAACGACCCGCAGACCGCGGGGTACGTTTCGTCCCGGCTCGGCGAGGAGACGATCATCGTGGAGAGCGGAGGGACCAGTTCGAGCACCACCCGGCAAGCCTCCCAGCAGGGAAGCGGCAACACCAGCCATTCCACCAGCACCAACGAAAACTGGCAGCAGATCGGCCGGAAGCTGCTCAAGCCGGAAGAGGTCGAAGCGCTTGATCCGCGGGTGGCGATCACGTTCGCTCCCGGCACGCCGCCCATCTGGACCTGGCTGGTCCGGTACTACGAACACGATTTCGGCCGGCCGCAGGGCTTGGGGCCGGTGAAGGCCGCCTTTGACGCGGCGTGCCTGTTCCTGGCGGCCGGCCTGCTCTCCGTCTGGTGGACGGCGGCGCTGTTCTACCACACCTTCCAGTGAAAGGGGTGCCCAATGTCAGCACGGCGGAAGTGGCAAAGTGTCAAGGTGGCAAGGATAGAGCGCTATCAAGAGCCGCGCCCGATGGTCAGGCTCGCGCGCGCGGCGCACAATCGACAACCCTGATCATGAGCTTACGATTGAGTCAGTGAGGGAAAACCAGACTGTGAGGCGAACGATGTCCAAGCAAACGAAAGAGTTTTTCGAGCAGCTCCGGGCCGGCCAACAGCCGACCCTGCTGGAGTCCATCCGGGAGGCCGCGGGCGCCCTCAAGGAAGCGGGGGGACAGCTCTGGGACGGTATGAGGCCCATGTTCGACCACGGCCGCACGGAGGCCGCCGCTGCCCTGTTCGCCGGGCACGCCCATGTCATGTACATGAAGGGGCCGGAGGGCAACGAGCAGGGGCAGGATCTGGTCAGGGACGAGCCGCACAAGCAGCAGGAGATCAGCGGCCGCGAAATGTAGTCGCGGCAGCAACTTTCAACCACAACGTCACCTTTTTTCCCTTTTTTCAAGGAGTTCCTCATGAACCTGTTCGCCGAAGCGTCCGAGAGCAACCCCCTGGCGGTCCTCATTGTCCTGTTCCTCATGATGATGGGCATCCGGCAGTGGGGCATCTGGCTCAAAGGCAACACCGTCGTCCGTAGCGCGGCCAAGAAGGGTGTCCTCAGCATCCTGGGCCGCATGTTCAAGTGAGGAGGCCGCCATGCTGTTCGCCGCTACCCTTGGCGAGCATTGCTTCAACCTGATGCTCGCCCTGTTCCTGCTCTTGGCCTTCGCGTTCAAGATCCTCACCGCCATCGATGATGACGGCGCGATCAAGAAGACGGCCAACGAGGGCATCGCCGCGTGGATCACACGTTGGCTGAAGTAACCCACCAGCGCGGGGTGCGCCCAGCCCCGCCTCTTCGTTCCGGAGCGGTGAGATGGCGTGGCTCCTGTTCCTTGTCCTGTACGGTGCGCCGCGGAGCGGGGTAGTGGATGACGTGGCGGATGCTGCGAAGTAGTGTGTGATCCGCTTCTTGATCCACTGGCTGAAGTAGCCGAGGCGTGTCTCGTTTTTCAGGGGGTGCGGCATGACCGTTGAGGAAAGGCTGGAGCGCATGGAGGCCATGCTCGCCGCCCTGGTCGAGCGGCAGACCGCGCCGGAGTGGTATACCACGGAGCAAATCGCCCAACTCGTCGGCAGGGCCGAGTTCACCGTCCGGGAATGGTGCCGGCGCAGGCGCATCCAGGCACAGAAGAAGGACAGCGGTCGCGGTGCCCATGCCTCGTGGGTCATCTCCCATACCGAGTTGCTGCGTTACCAGCGCGAAGGTTTGTTGCGTAGTCGCTGATCCGCAACGCCACGCGCGACCTGATCTTCCCCTCTGGTGGGGAGCCGTGGAGCGTGCGCGCTCATCGAGGATTTCTTGCCCTGGTAGCGGTGGTTTCCCGTCATGTCTCGAAGCAATCGAAAGAAGGATTGTCAAGTCGCGGAGGATGCTCGACCGGGCATCGTTCCGGCCGAGACACCGGATTGGATCACACCGGAATTGATCGCAGCGACGATTCGCGTCTGGCAACCGTACTACCCAGCTACTCTCACGCCCGAAGAAGCCGTTACAATGATCTTGAACGTGGGTCGCTTATTGGACGTGCTATCTTCGGGGGCATCGCCATGAAACAGTTCGTCGCGTTGGCACGGGTGAGCAGTCGGGAACAGGAACGCGAGGGCTTCTCGCTCGAAGTACAGGAAGAAGCGCTCCAACGCTACGCCACGCAGGCCGGTGGCGAAATCGTCAAGCTCTTCAAGATTGCCGAGACGGCCAGCAAGGCCGATGAACGCAAAACCTTCCGCGAGTTGATCGCCTACGCCAAGAAGAATGCACCCTTCCTCGATGGCCTGCTCTTCTACAAGGTAGACCGGGCCGCTCGCAATCTCTTCGATTACGTCGAGCTGGAACGGCTGGAATCGGAATACGACCTGCCGTTCATCTCCATTTCGCAACCGACCGAGAACACGCCCGCCGGCCGCATGATGCGGCGGACGCTGGCTAACATGGCCAGCTTCTACACCGAACAGCAATCGGTCGATGTCCGCGAAGGGCTGGCTCGTCGCGTGCAAGAAGGCTGGTTCGTCGGCCCCGCTCCCTACGGCTACCGCAACGTCCGCAAGGATGGTCGCGGCATCATCGAGATCAACCCGGAAGCCGCTGCCAACGTCCAACGCATCTTCCATCTCTACGCCTACGAGAACGTAACGCTCGATGGCTTGGTGGCGCGGGTCAATACCGAGGGCCGCGTCTTCCGTCCCTCGCAACCCCGGTTCCCGCGCAGCATGGTCTACACCATCCTGAAGGACCGAGCCTATATCGGTGAAATCCTCCACAAAGGCCAATGGTATCCGGGCAAGCAGCAACCGCTGATCGACCGGGCGACCTGGGACCGCGTGCAGGCGTTGCTGGGCGGGCATATCTATCAGTCGCACACGCTGACCTATGCCAGCGGCCTGATTCAATGCGGTCATTGCGGGCATCCGGTTACCGGCGAGAAGGTCAAGAAGAAGACGAAGACGAGCGAGCGGTTCTACACCTACTACCGTTGCACCGGCTACACCAAGCCGGGGCATCCGCGTATCCGGGTTACGGAAGCCGATCTCGACCAGCAAGTGCTGGCCGTCTTCGACAAGATGCGTGTGGAAGACGAAGGGGTGCGTGACTGGTTCCGGCTGGTGCTGGCCTCGCAGACGCGCAATGCGCAAGCCCAATCGCTGGCTCAACGCGGCGAGCTTCAGCGTCAAGAGACGTTGTTGGTGCAGCAGCAGGATCGCCTGCTCAACCTGCGGTTGTCGGAGGACATCGATCAGGAGACGTTCGCCCGCAAACATACGGAGTTGCGGGATCGATTGGCTGCACTCAAGCTGCGACTGGAGACCGTGGATCGCTGCCACGACGAAACGGCCGAGTTAGCGGCAAAAGTGTTTGAACTTTCGCAAACCTTGCGTCAGCAATGGCTTACGGCCGATTATGCCGCCAAGCGTCGCATCCTGGAAATCGTGTTTTTGAACTGCTGTCTCGATGACATAACTCTTGTCCCCACCATGAGAAAGCCCTTCGACGTTCTCGCCGAAGGGCCGCTTTTGGAAAAAAGCGGAGAGGACGGGATTCGAGTTGAGGGCGAACGCAAGTTCTTACCGGAGGAGGTGGTGCGACAGTAAGTCGCCGTCTGGGCAGCGTTTGCGATTGGTCAACAGCGCTCACCGACGTTCGCGGACTCTCAGGAATGGTCAACGGGATTGGCCCACTGGGCCAATCCAGGCCGACGACTTGGCACCTCCATCTTGGCCAACTGTTTCCGCCCGTCCCCGCCCCGTGCCCTTGCGGCCCTGCTCAACCATCCGCAGTTGCCCAACGCCCTGCACCATGAAACCGCCGCGGCCGCGCCGCCTGCGGCACCGATCCGTACGACCGTGCGTGCTGCCTGCCAACACCTCGGCCATGCCTGCGGGGCTGCCTGGCAGCGGGTCCGGAGTGCCGGCGCAGCCGGGCTGGGGCGGGCCGTCCAGCACAGCCCTTTCCTGGCGGCAGCCGCCAAGCGACTCTGTCGTTGCCGGCGTGGCCTGCGGTGGGCGTGCGGCGTGGGTCTGGCCACGGCTGGGATCATCGGCTAGGCAGGACCGTGGCTGGGCTTAACCGTCGGCTTCCTGGCCGGCCTTCTGCTCACGCTGGCGGTGCAGGATCGGCACCACCTGCGCCCGTGGTTCTCTACCGGGGGCGCCGGCGATTGAGCCGGCCACGCTGTCCGGTTCCCTGGGCCTTGCCCCCGGTTCTCCGGCACCTGCCCTTTCGCCCTTTTTTGGAAAGTGGCGGCACGTTTGTAACGTGCCGTACAATCCAACACGTTGAAAACGTGTTGCCACATTTTGTTAGTGCCTCTTATCCAGTACGAAATCCAGTACAACAGTACAACCCGCAGCAAGGCAGAGAAAAGCTCTTCTCATCAAGGTCCAACCACCTCCCAAACTTAACGCTGACTCTCCCAGATATTACCGTCCATCGGCTCGGGAATCTTTCACCACGGTCGAGGGCCACAAAGTCGAACATTGAGGAATCGATTCACCATCTGGAATCCGAACGAGGCCGCCAGGGCGACCGCAAGGGCGCTGAGGCCCAGACCGGCGACGTGGAAAACGGTTTGCCGGAAGGTCAGCGAGGAATCGCGGGATGGGGGCGTCAGGTCGGGTAGGGTCCGGTCGTCGCCCAGCTGGGACAGTAGCTTGCGGGCCGGTTCCTTGGCTGTGGCGGGTGGCGCCAGCTCCGCGGCCGGGTGGGGAGCGGGATCCTTCGGCGCCGGTTGCGTCGATTTCGTGCCGCTTTCTTTCTGCGGTTCGCTGGGCGCCTTTCGCGGCTCCGAGGTGGTTTCGGCGGGGCGGTGACCTTCCTTCGGACGATCCGTCAGGGCGACCGGAGTCGTTCGCGCTTGGGCGGCGCACCAGACCGAGCGGGCGATCTCCAGCGTGTCCACTTCCAGGACCAGGCACAAGAGCGTCGCAATGGCCAGCAGCGTGCCGGCCATCCGCCGTTTGTACCACCCGGAAGCACGGTCCATGATGCTGTCAAACCAGACGCCCAGCCGCTGGCGCACGCGGCTCCATGTCGTGTCCGGAGCAGCGGCCAATCGTCTCCAGGGCGACCTTGAAGTCGGAGTCCGACAGCTGCTGCACGATGCGTGCATAATCGTTGAAGGTGATCGGCTCGCCGCCCTCCCACTCCGGCGGCTTGATCAGCCGTAACACCGTCTCGGTGAACGCCCAGGCCGGCAGGTACGATGGGCCGCGCGCGTGGTCGTCGGGCGGCGTCAGGGTGTGGATCAGCGGTGCCTCGAAGAACTGCTCCAGCAGGCTGCGGTTCTGGCTGTCGTAGGCGCCCGTCAACACCTCGCGCAGGGCCGAAGCCAGCACCCTGGACCGCCAGCAGCGCCACGCCGCCACCCACTCGCCCGCCGCCGAGCAGACCGCCGCCAGGCCGCCGTACACCGCTAGCAGCGTCAGCACCACCTCCAACAACGGTGAGCCGAACATGGTCCTTCCCTCCATTTACTCCGCCGCCTGGGACGTCGGTTGGGTTGCAGGTTTGGATTCAGGTTTGGCGATACGTCCATCCGGTGGTTTGGCGTCGCGATCAAAGATCCGGCGCAGGTCAAACCAGCCGTCGTGGTCCACCAGCAGAAGCGGCGCATACGCGGGCGGAGGATTGTGCGGATGAAGGGACACTACGACCCGCGCGCCGTCCTTCGACGTGGTTGGCCAGATCACGTCGCGCGTGGACGTTCGCGCCGGAATCATCCAGTAATCGCCGCGGCGAAAGAGGCGTGGTATCCGGTTGTTCTGGTCCTTGCCGACCGGAGTGTTGTCGAACCGCACCTGGACGCCATCGCCCAGATCGATCCATTTATTATCGCCGAGCGTTACCCATTTGGGTTTATGCTGCCATCGCCGCAAGAGCGGGTGCTTGGGCGCCGTCGGCAAGGTCATGCTGCTACCTTGCGTGTCCAGAACAATTGTCCCCTCGTGCAGGTCCACGTCCTTGACGCGGAGAAACGGCCGGGCCGGGATCGGTTTAGGCTCGGTCATGCGCAGCGCGTAGGCGTCATCGACAAATTCCACCCAGTCGTTGCGGTGGAGGGTGGGACGTGGACCGCCTGCCGAGCCGAGGAGGTGGAGCGTAAGGATGCTCTGCGAACCGATGTTCGTGTTGTCGGGTATGACGACGGGAAAGATGGCCGAGGCGTTGTCGGGCGCCCACTTGAAGGCAAATTGATTCCGGTCAGGCTCGACAGCATGGATCTCGACCCGGAACAACTGATTGTCCGCGCCGCGATAGCCAAACTCCGCATCCGAGGCGCAGAGATCCTGTTGGTCGGTCTGCTCGTTCCGCTGTCTCACCTGAGCGGCCATCCGTCCGGGGTACTTGCGACGCCGATTGTGATCCAGCAGCACCTTCTCGAACGCTTCGAACTCCTTGACCGTTAGCGCCTGGGTTGCATCCTTGACGGTGGCAATGAAAGGGTCGATGGGATTATCGAGTTGGAGGAGCTTGACTTGCCAGACCACACGGGTGCGGGTGGTCGTGTCGAGGTGGCCCAAGGCGGGGTCCTGAACCAGCGGGTCGAAGGCGACGCCGGCTGTCGCGGCGTCGCCGGCTTCGTAGCCCGACAGCTCGCGGAGCCAGACCTCGGCATACACCAGATACGGCGGCTTGCCCACGGGCGGCACGGGAAAATCGGGCTGGGTACCGTAGTCGGGCTGAGCACTGTAGTTCGTCAGCCGCTCGTTCTCACAAAGCAGGCCGTCCACGCAATAGTGGCCGGGGGAGATTTGCAGATCGTCCGGCTTGTCCATGGGCTGGATCTGAAATTCCCTGGCACTGGGTCCCCAGTGGGGGCCACGCAAGTCGCGGGCCAGTTGCCTCAGCCGGTACAGCTGGATCGCCGCCTGCTCGTTGAAGTCGGCGTCGAGCAGCACGCGGCCTTGCTGCAGCACCACCTGGAGATAGTGGTTGCGGCGGTGGAAGCTATCGCGTGACAGGTCGGCGGACATCGCAAGCTCCATGTTAGTTAGGGAGATAAATAATCTGGACCTCGCTGCCGGCCGGGGTGAACTCGTCAACCCAGGCACGCAGGTAGTCGCGGCGCTGCGCGAAGTAAGCGTCGTGGAAGGCGCCCATCTCGGACTGGTCGCTAGCGCCGCGGCGCAGCTCCGCGGGGCCATCGACGTCCAGCAGCGCATATTCCGGATCGCCGTAGCGGCGGCTGCGGAAGCGCGGCCGGACGTGCGCCTCGATGACCGCCTTGTCGTCGCCCTTGTCTTCGCACTGCGGCGATGCAAGCGCGAGGTCCGGCTGACAGCGGTAGCGCGGCAGGGGCGTCTTGCTGGCGGGCGGTACGTAGCAAAAGTGGAAACAGCCCTGGCGACGCCGGGCCACGAAGACGCGGCCGGCGAATAGACAATCTTCGGCCAGCTCCACGGCGTGGACTTCGACGCGGCCAAAAAACGTCGAGCGCTCGGCCAAAAGCCGCACGAGAGCGGCCGCGCAGTCGGGACTGCCCAGCGCGGGGCAGGGGCCGCCAGCGTCATCGACGATACTATCGCGCACGGTCAGCGGCGGAGGCTCGCCTGTTCGCGTCGGCCCGCCCTCGCGCCCTTGCACCGAGATGGCGCCGACGATGCTCCGCTCGATCGCCACGCTGCCTTCCAGGCCGCGCAGGATCAGCGTCGGCCGGTGCTTGAGCTTCGGCTTGCCGCACGCGCCCAGCCCATTGCCCGGCACGATCGTGCAATCGCGGATCGTGACGGCCTCCAAAGGTCCTCGCAGCACGAGCGGCCTGTCGCTGATCAGCAATCCGTTGAGCACAAGGCGGCCGCCCGTTTGGTCCTTCGGTCCCGGCTGAAAATGGCCGCCCTCACCGGGCGATCCCAACAGCACCAGGGGGTGGCGTCCCAGGGTAGCGCGGATTTCGATTGTTTTCTCCGCCGGGACCGTCAGCGGTTTGTCCAGATGAAACGGCCCGTCGTCGAGGAGCTCGATCACCGCATGCTTATGCTTCTCGGCGGCACACGCCGCAAGCGCATCAGCAAGGGTTTCAAAGATGGTTTTCCCTGGCCGCGCGTCTTTGGGGGCCTGCGCCGGAAACCCGTGGGTGAGCACGAACGCATGGCAGGCGGCCGCGGGCGTGTCGGCCGACCGAAAGTAATCGCCGCCGCCGATGTCGAATGGTACGCCGGTGTAGTAGCGGACCCACAGTGGCGGCGCTTGGTGAACATTCTGGTCCAGGCCCAGCGCGATGCGCCCGCTCTCCGGATCGACGGCGACCTCGTTGGCTTTCAACCGGACGGGGCGGCGCAGATCGGCCGGCACGATGCGCTCCAGCGGCACCGGCCCGTGGGCGAGGTCGCCCTGCCAGATGAGCAGGCTCTTGCCGGGGCCGTAGAAATCGCCCTTGTGATCGCGGAAGTCGCGCAGCCGGATCGGTGCGGGAACTTCCGCTTCGCGCACGGGCCGGTCCAGGTCCGGCGGCCCGAGCAGCCGGCGCACCAGCGGGACGGGATTGCCCAGGGGGCTGAACGTGTAATCGTGCCGCCGTTCGTCCGGCCGGCAAACGCCGCGGTCGGCGCCGTTGTCGATACAGCAAGCTGGCGTTTTACCCCAGCGAGCGGGGCGCATCGTCCAGACGTAGAGACCGACGCTGGTCATCTCGCCTCGCCCGCCGGCCGTCGCCCCGCGCAGATCGACCGTCCGCGTCAGCGTGGCGAATGGCCCCATGCCGCGGTCGAGCTCATCGTGCCGGCGGAGATCGACGAGCCGGCCGCGCTCCGGGTGCGGATAGTTGAGCGCGAAAAAGACGGCGGTGCGGTCGCGCAGCTCGACGGCGTGTCCGGCCCAGCCGCCGACGTCGCGGACCAGCGCCTCCAGCACGGCGAGCGTGCCCTTGCGGCGGCGGTAGGCGAGCGTGTTGGCGATGGCCCGCCGCTGTAAGAGCAGGGCCAGCCGCCGCCGGCCACGCGCGCTGTCGAGCTTGTCCGGCCTATCCGGCGCCGGCGCCGCGAGCGCCGCCGTCCCCAACAATGCCGCGACGTAGGCCACTGCCCAGGGATCGCACGTCTCGATGAACCAGTTCTCGTACAGCCGCGCGATGTCGTCCTCGACGACGTTGACCTGCTCCGCCACCACGCGGAGCAGGGCGCGGAGCGGCTGGCCCGTGACCTGATCGCGTGCGCGGATGGTGGCCGGCAGCAGATCGTACAGCCGATCCAGTCGTTCCGCGCCCGGCCGATAGGTGAGCACCGCGCTCATGGTTTCCTCCTGCGCAAGACCAGCGTGGCCGGCACTTTGGCCGACAGGTAAGC
The DNA here is from genome assembly GCA_963849325.1 of uncultured Planctomycetota bacterium. Lineage (GTDB taxonomy): Bacteria > Planctomycetota > Planctomycetia > Gemmatales > Gemmataceae > JAJPHU01. The sequence continues at coordinate 499,585 of CAWKHF010000004.1, forward strand.
CAGCTCCGCCGCCACAAACTTCGCGTTCGCCGCGTCCCAGCGGGCCGCCTTGACCGGGATGGTCGCCGGTACCTCGACCGGCTTGCTCGCCTCTTGCGCGGGCGGCTGCGGCGGAGCGGCGGGCGGTTTGGCGTCGTCCGCGGCAGGCCGCCGCTCCGCCATACCCTGAATCTTCTCGGTGATCTGGTCGGGAGTCAGCACGTTGTCGTTTTCATCTCGTTCGGGGATGGCGCCGAACAGGTCGAGGTGAGCTGCGCGGACACCGGCGACACCCTGGACGGCCGCGAGGATGGGGCTGGCGTAAACATCCTGCGCCGGCTGGCGGTTGTCGAAACCCAACAGCGACAGGAGACTTTTCTGCACGGCCGGCCGGACCTTGTCCCATTCGTAGTCCGAGTCGATGGTGAGGGTGACTTCCAGTACGATCAACAGCAGCCGCCGTGGAGCCAGCACGACGGGCAACTCGGGGTCGCCGAACTTGTGCAGCGATTGCAGCAGGTTATCGAACAGGGCCGAGCCGGGCAGCTGGTTATCGTCCTGGGCGGCGACGGTGACGTGGACGCGGAAGGCGCCGGCGGCGGCGAGGCGGACGGCGCGGGCCTTGGCGATGCCGGCGTAGGCGCGGGCGAAGTCCTCATAGTCGGCGACCGAGACGAGCCGTTCCAGCGCGGTCAAGCCGGTGGGGGTGTTGCGGCGAGCCTGGGCGAGTGGCTCGCGGTCCGCGCCGCCGGCGGCCGGCAGCGGGTTGACGACATCCTTGACGCCCGGCGGCCGGTCGCCCAGCTGCGTGATCTGCTTGGCCTTGACGTTGCCGGCCTGGCCCAGACCGGCGCGGTAGACGGCCCGAATATTCTCCACCCCGGTCGCCGGCCGCGCCCCCTGTCGGCCGTCGCCGAACTGAACCGTCGCCCCACCCTGCTCGTCGGTGTACACGGCATAGACGCGGTCGTCCGGCCCGGACCCGGTTAGCCGCTCGACCTCACGCCAGAGTACGTCGTTGACGCGCACCTCCAGGGTGTCGGCCGCCCCGCTGGGTCGCACGGCGGGCAGATAGGTGAGCGGCCCTTGCTTGAGGGCGAAGCGCTGGCGCGGCTTGGAGGCGTCGCCGTTGCCCATCACTTCGCGCTTGCTCTCGCCATGCGTGGCGTGGGCGACGTTGCCGTAGACGGTGACTGTGTCGCGGCGATATGCGAACTGGAGTTTCTGCTGCAAATGCACGATGGTATGCGGGCGGGCGGTTGTCCGCGTCGGCCCCTGCGGCCCTGGGTTGGTGGGGTCTAGACTCGGGCTGGTGGCGTCCAGGCTCTGCTCGACGCTGGCGATGGCGACCAGCTCCGCATCGCGGACGCCGCGCGTGCCGGGCAGATCCGTCCGCTCTCCCTCGATCAAGAGCAGCCGCTTCGCCTCCAGCCCGTCGATCAGCCCGTCCAGCTGCAAGAGATCGCCGAAAACGTCGGCGTCGTAAGGCTCCTCGGCCAACTCCTGCGGCTCGCCCTGTACCAGCACCGACGTGCCGCGCAGCGCCGCCAGCGACGAATCGGTCGGATTGAGCCAGGGCGAATCGAGAAGCAGGCGCGTGACCTTGGCCGAGATGCCGAAGCCGACCTCGGCTACCGCATCGACTGCTTCGACGCGGTAAATGTCGGGCGCCGTCATCCCGGGTTGCGGCTGCGCATGCTGGATCGCGATGTGACTGCCCGGTGCGATCTTGTCATACGTCGCATCCAAGGCGAGCAGGCGGCGGCGCTCGGGTAACAGCGGAAACTCCAGCTCGCCCGAGATGAGATAGACGTCGGGCCCCTCCTTGGGGGATCGGACGAGCGTAATCCGGCCCATAGGGAGTTCCAGGGTTCTTCGGGTAGGCCGGTTGAAGGGAACAGCGGGCGTGTTATCGACGGCGAACGTTAGCTGTTCTCCGGGCATAGTATCTTTGATAACGCGGAGACTATACGTTACGTCCTGACTTTTGAAGGTCACAGTAAGGCCCGGAGTGTCCAACGTCACGGTAACTTCGATGCCGTTGGGGAATTGCTCTGGTTTTGGGGCCGAGGGATTAACCTTCTTTGTAATGACGTCCTCCGGAGGACCAATCGAGACTTGCGGCACGATGGGTTGGGTGGAAGAAGTGTTCACGGCTTCGATCGCGAAGGGAGTCAGCGCCAACGGCCACTCGCGAGTGATCGTAATGGGATTTTGATTCGCCCCGTAACCGAGAACGATGGTCCGAGGCGGAGCCGAGCTTCCGAAGGGGGCGGCGCTCGCACGCAGCACCTCCACGTTCGGCAGGGACTCCGGCTGGGACAGGGTCGCGTTCGCCACGGCGCTGGGAATTTTTCCTTCCACCTGCGGATGCAGCGCCTGGAACACCTGCCCGGCCGCGCCGGACTGGATGCCCTGCTTGGTGAGAAAGAGATCCTTGAGCGTCGGCTCGGGGACCAGCTGCGCCGGTGGTGGCGTCACAAGGGTCGAGAGCAGTGTGTTGAATTCGTCGGCTGTATTCCGGGTCGGCCCCGCCAGAGCTTTAACGATTCCATCCAGACGCGAGCCTCGGTCGGGCTGAAGCTGCTGCGTCACGCGGTTGGCGTAGACCTCCGCCTCACCCAGCGACAGGGGGTACGTCTCCAGAAACCGCTGCAACGCGGCGACCAGCGTGTCGAACCAGGGCTTGATCCGTGGGAACGCACCATCATCGAAAAAGGCTTCCTCCCGACGCCAGGCCACTAAAACGGCTGTGCCGTTAATCTGCTGCATCACCAGACGCAACGTATGAGGCACTTGGTAAAGCCGGAGGACGCGTACCTGAACCATCTCGTCGCCGATCGGCTTGTTCAGCGCATTAAGCAGGGTACTGAGTTCGCCCGAAGACAACGTCTTGACCACCGCATTAAACGACTGGATGGAATGGAGGAAGGCTTTCCACGCGTCCTTGATTCGCTTGACAATCGCTGTCGCCTGCTCAATGTCGCTCAGCTTATTCAGCCCTTCGCGAGCATTCTTCAGAGTGTTCTCCAGCAACACGTAGAGGGATTCCACGAGCAAGGTGAGAGGCGAAGTCCTGTCATCCCCGACGACCAGGCGATCCGTCAAGACGGGCAAGGCTTGTTGGATCAACTGGGAGAGATTCGCAGCGCCTGGCGTCTCTTTTTCTCGAATCGCACTGTAGAGGGGTTGGCGGACCTGGTCCGCGATCCGCTTGAAGGGCTTCGTGTTTTCGATTGCTCTCAGCAACTCTTTCCGGAAATTCCGTTGGATCGCGTCGGTCAGCACGCCCTGTTGCTGCCGGTAATTCACAACGATTGTTGCCATGCGGTCGGCGCGGTTGGTGAGGTTATCGAATTGGGCAACGGTGGCGGTTCGCTGAACGTCCCGCAACAGCCGGAGTGCCTCGGCTGTGGCCGCGTCAAAGGCGTTGGGGGCGGGCGGCGAGTCCAGCACCGCGCGGAGCCGCTGTAGCCCCTGATCGGCCCGATTCGCGAGAGACAGATACACCGTGAACGCCTGCCCATCCGCTCCGTAGCCGGGCAAGTTAAAGCGCTTGTACTTCTCGACCGCCTGCTTGATGGCCTGGAGCGGGTCCGGGGTCTGCGGGTCGAGCGCCTTTGCGAGATCCGTAATGAGCACATCAAACGGGGGACATTCCGCCTGCCCGATCCACTTCTGAGCCGAAAGGAACCCCTCGAAGATGGTCCGAACCTTCTGCTGTTGTGCGCTTGAACCCTTCGCCGCATCGCTTAAATGGCTCACTCCGTCTGTGACTTGCTGAGCCACGGTAACGTCGCGCTGGAATCCCAGTTCGGGGCGGCTGTCGTAGTCATTAAGGGCGGTAAGCAAATCGCCCAGGTTGATGTCGGGTTGCGCGGGTCGGGCGGCCGATGCCAGAGTTCCATCCGAACCGTGGTCAACCCCGCGGTGGCATCGGGATTCGCCTCCTTGACGCGCCACAGCTCTCCCGGCCGCTTATCAAACACGAGCAGCAGTGGGTCGTTGGGTTTGAGGTTGGCTGTGAGGCCCTTCAAATACAGAGCGCGTTCGGCCAGCTTGCGGCCTTGTCCGGTGTCCTCGAAGGTCGGCAGGCGGCTTTGCAGTGGGTGCATGGCGCTCCACTCGGCCCGCGCTTTCAGGTCCTCCACGGTCTCGAACGTCTGCGCCGTCTCGCCCGGATTGGGGACGCTCTTGGCCGACTGCCCTTTGCGGATCGTCGTCCGCGCGTCCTTGTCCAGCGTGAATGCCAGGTAGACATCCGCAGCCACGCCGGGGCGCGGCTGATAGCCCACCAGGCGCGCCAGCTCGCGGATTGAGCGATAGTCGCGCGCCGTCGGCAAATACCCCTCGTTGGCCAGGCGCTCCTGGTAAAACGTCAGCACGTCCGCCACCATCGCCCAGGCGTCCAAAAGCGCGATGGACCAGTCGTCCTCGGCGCGGGCCGTGAGATTCTTAAGGGGGTTGGGCGTAACGGGAAACGTCAGCCCCGTCAGCTCGGCCTTCATGGTCGAAAGGAAGTCGGCGTACGCGCCGACGCGGTAGGCCAGCTCCGTCTGGCCGGGCAGGTTAGCGACGGAGCGCGGCGTGCGGACCTCGGTCCCGGCACAGCAGTCGCAATCGCGCGGTCGCTCCTCGGGCCGGGACGGGGTCATGGCTTCACCTCGGGGTTGAACTCGAAGGACAGCCGGCCGGCGCCAGGCGAGGCCGGGGAATCGTCCAGCTGCGCCACTTCCAGCGGCCCTATGCGCAGCACACCGGACTTCGGTACTTGCTTGCTCTTGTCCTTACCCTTGTCGTGCGGCTCCAGCAAGCGCCGCAGGGTCACAACCTCAACCCACTCGACGCCGGGTGTCGCTTGCGCCGCGGCCGCCAGGGCGCTGGCGGCGATGGACGTGCCGAAGGTGAGTTTGTCGGGATGCAAGAATCCCAGTTTGCCGTCGGGCCGAACGCCGCTGCCCAGCGCCGGCGCAGGGCCAGCTCGACCGGAACGCGGCTCGCGCCGCGGGCCAGCTGCACGCGCAGCTTGATATCCAGCGGCACCATCCGCGGCGCGACCACGCGAACGTCGTGGCCGATGCGCCGGTAGCGCTTCAGGTTGGCCTCGATCTCGCGGTAGACGCGATCGACCTGCGCGCCGTACAGCGACAGCGTTCTGCGCTTCCAGATCCAGGGCTACATGGATCTCGACGCCGGCGCCGGTCCAGCGCGCTTCCGCCGCCGCCTTCTGCACGCGCCGGTCGCGGCCGGCCAGCTGGGCGTAGTCGGCGGCGATGACCGCCCGCAGCGGCTCATCGCGGAACGCGCCCGGCGCCAGCAGCTTGACCGCCTCGACGACCTCCGGGTCGGTCCCGCCCGCGGCGGGCAGCGGGTTGCGCACCTTCGCGATGCCCTCGAACGGTTGGTGGATGGGGCAGCAGCCGGTAATCTGTTCGGAGCCGACGTTGCCGGCCGCGCCGTTGCCGACGCGGTAACAGGCCGTGAGCGCTTCGCCGGGCAGGGGGCGCTGCCGGGCGTGTCGTCGTCGAAGCGCAGATGCGCCGCCCCCCCGTCGTCGATCTCGGCGACCACGGGCAATTCCTTGCCGGGTTGCAGCAGGTCGCGGCGCGGCGTCCAGCGGCGCGGCGGCCAGTCCGACTTCAGCCACAGCGCCGGCACCGCCTCCTGCGGCCGCTGCGCCAGCGCGGTGCTGGCCGGCCCATAGGACAGCGGGTGCAGCGGCGACGTGTCGGCGAGCCGGTCGGCCCGCGCCTGCGGCGGCGGACCCAGCCAGGGCAGTAGCGGATGCGGATCGATCCCTGGCAAGGACACCAGCCGCAGCGACAGCCGCAGCTCCAGGGCCACGTCCCACCCCAGGAGCGGAACTCCCATGAGCACCAGATCGAGCAATAGCTTCACCCGCCGCGACAGGGCGGCGTCCGTCGTTGGCGAAAGGCGCTCGTGCAGCTCCGCCAAATAGCCGGCCTGCACCTGCGCGACGACCTGCGGGTCGGGGAACGCCGCCGCATGCGTCAGCGACCGCTTGCTCAGCGGCTCGAAGCGCCACGCCCCGCGCCGCCCGTCGGATCGCGTGGCGCGGCCGGTGTCGGGTCCTTCGGCCGTATCGCTCCACCGCACCGGCTTGAGCGACTCCGGCTTCTGCCACAAACCCTGATCCACCAAAATCACGTTCCCGTGAGCGACGCTGATAACCTTCCCTATTGCGGTGCTGCTCCGCAGGCAGAGCGGGAATGGCAAGGCGTCGTCCTCGAACCACTCGACCTCCACGAGCTTGCTTTTGGCATCCGCGGCCACGCGCGTCAGCCGCACGGCGTACCGCCGCGACGGATCGGCGTCCGTTTCCTGGCCCGTGTGTGGTCCCAGAATTTCCTCAAAGATCAGCACGTCGCCCGGCTGTAACGACAGCGGCCCCTGGAGCGTGGCGGCGGTCGCCCCGCGCGGCAGGCAGATGTCGCCGTGCCCTTCGGCGTGGAAATCAATCGTGTTGTGCCGGCGATACAGCTTGAGGTGCGGCGCGGAGCCGGAGCTGCGCCAGGCGAACGTGCCGGCGGTCCGCGCCATCACAGGCGAGTAGACGATGCGATCGGCCTCTACCGCCTCCAGGAGCTGCTCGGCACTTTGGATGGGCCGGCGCGGGGCCGCCAGTGGTCGAGGGGTCGGTGAAGAAGTAAACGTTCTCGGGGTCCAGCTCGATCTCGTCCCGACCGTCATCAACCTTCACGTAGACCCAGGCGCGGGCGTTGCAGCCCTCGTGCATCGGATAGTCTACCAGCCGCACGTGCCGCCGCACCGACACGCGCCGCCGCGCCGTCTCCAGGTACGCTTCCGTGCCGACGGCGTCCTGGTAATAGCTGAGGTGGTCGGCGGCGTAGGCCAGCGCCTCGACCAGCGTCACTCCCAGGTCGGGGATCGCCCGGTCGGACCAGTTCGGCACGGTCTGAGCCAGGCGGTCCAGCAGCAGGCGGCGGAACGAGGCGTAGTCCTTGGCGAGATAGTCGATCGCCGGCGGCGGCACGGGAGGGGCGGGAATGCACTCGCTGCCGGCGCCGCAGTCGGTCTCTTGCGCAGCCGCTGCGGAAGCGGAAGTCGATGGCGGCGTAAGCGGGATCAAAGCCCGGATACGGCCGGCCGGTCGGTACACCGTCGGCACTGACTTCCACCAAGCTCAGCGTATAGAGCAACCCGTCGCCGGGATCTCGGACCGTGACGTGGATCTCCCCGGTGTCCGGCTCCTCGGGTGCCACCTGCGTCTTCGCGCTGAGGATCGGCAGCGGCGTGGCGCCGCGCCGCTCGATGCGGACGTTGGCCTTGTGCAGCTTCTCGGTTCTGTTCGTATTCGTCACCGGCTGGAACGTGCGGATCGTCAGCGTCACCAACGGACCGCATTTCTTCGCGGGGCACAGGTCGAGCGTGTCGATCCCGTTGCGGCCGGGATGCTCCTGGGAACCAGAATCGGTGACGTCAAAAATCATAGCCTCATACCGCTTGCGTCAGGCGTTCGGTTCGGGTCTCCCCTGTCCGGCGAACGGCGTAGCTCAGCTCGATCACGATCCGCGCCTCCCCGGCGCTGACGTCTAGGTTTTGCACGTCGATCATCGGCCCCAGCCAGCGCTGCAGGTTGGCCTGGATGGAAACCTTCAGCGCCGCCTCCACCTCCGGCCCAGCGGGGGCGAAAACCAGGGGCAAAATGCCGCCCCCGAAGTCCGGCCGATTGACGCGCTCGCCGGGGTTGGTGAACAACAGCAGCTCCAGGAGTTGGCGCACGTAGCCGGCGTCATCCCGCACGCCGGTGTGCCCGCGGCCATCGAACCGGAAGGGGAAATCCAGGTGGCTCATTGCGCCGTCACCCGCGTTTGAAGGGAACTAACGGTCGGCGGGCCTTGCGGCGCCTGCTCGGCGCTGAAGCACATCGCCGGCCCACTGCCCGGCGCCGGTTGCAACAGCGCCGGCAGCCCACTGACCTGCACCCGTGTGCTCGTCATCGTCCAGCGCACCGTTAGGCACGGCTGCGGCTTGGGACCGGGCACGGTGAACGGGCATCCGGTCACGTAAATCTGGTTGCTCGTAACCGCCACCGGCTGGCCGCTCACCAGCACGCGCGTTTGCGCCGGGGTCGTTGTCGCCGGCGCCTGGTGCGGGCACTGCATGGTCGCCCCGACGTGCAGAAGAAAACCCGGCATCGTAACACTCCCTGTTCGTTCACATCACGGTCAGCGCCGAGCCGTTAATCGAGACGACGTTGCCGATCAGCGTGATCGTCGCCCCCTTGCCATTGTTGAGATAAATGCCCGTGTCGTTGACGATGAGCGTTGCCCCAGTCGTGGACTTGAGCAGGATGCCGCCGGTCGGACCGGGCAGATCGTTGACCTGGATGCCGTTTTGCAACACCGTCTGCAGGGTGATGGCCGGCACGGCCGGCGGCACGGCGCGCGACAACGCCGGCACCTCGGCGGCCGAGCCCCAGTAGTTGCCGACCCAGATGGGCTGGTCGGGGTCGCCCTGCTCGAACTCGATCCACACGCCCGCGCCAATGGGCGGCACGGCGAAAAAGCCCATTTGCGTGCCGCCGACCGGCACGCAGGGCAGCGCCCAGCTGGTCGGAATCAGGCCCGACACGTCTGGGACCATCGCCTGGATGCGACCCTGCTGCATCGGGTCGATGTTGTTGAACACCGTGCCGCGGTACTTGCCCAGAAATTTTCGTGTGCGCGCGTCGTCCATCGGCAGTTCCTTGGCCTCACGCGGTTACCCGGGGGACGGTGGACACCAGGCCGTTGCGGCTGAGCGTGAAGCGCTGCTTGAACTCGCCGCGGCGGAGGCTGTACGTGACACTCTCGACATAGTACAGGCCGTCGAAGGGCTGCCCCACTCCCCGCACGCCGACCAGCCGACGCGGCCGCAGCACCTGCCCGTAGCGCAGCACGTCCAGCGTCCCAGTTGCCGACAGGGCGTCCATCGACCGCGCCTGCCGCGACAGACCCAACAGCGCCGCCCGAATCGGGTTGAGCTTGGCCGTGTTCGTCAGCGGCTCAATGCGCTTGGGGATCGGCGGGATCAACCCCAGTGGGGGGCTGAGCAGCGACACGTTGGGGATCGGGATGGGGATCGGCACCTTGGTGATCGGCTCCTGGATGTAGACGACGTACTGCGTGGCGCTGTCGTGGTTGAAGCGAAAGCTCAGCGCTTCGAGGTTACTGTCGGCGTCGAGGTCGGCGCTGAGGGCGGCTTGCGGCTCGCCGGAACGGATCTCCGGCCCCCAGTACGCGAAGCTGGAACCGGGCGTCAGTCCTGGCTCATGGCAGAACACGAAACCAACCTCGTCGGCCAGCTGGCGCAGGTAGGCCAGGTCGGTCCCCTGCTGACGGGGAAACTGTTGCAGCGGGTTGGATACGTCGCTGAGGACCGTCGGGACAATCAGCGGCACGACTCCCAGGGCGGCGTACTTGGCGAGAATGAGCGCGACGCGGGCCATGGCCGGCATTCCCGGGTACGGCAGGCCGTCGAAGCTGACCAGATCCATGACGGCGGTGAGGTCGGTCCCCGTCACGGTGAGCGTGGCCGGCGCGCGGCGGCGCCGGGGCTGAGCTGGTGGTCGGTGACGACGCCGTCGATGAGGACTTCGGGCCGGCCGCGCAGGGTGACGTACACGACAACGCGCAGCACCGGCGGCAGCGCGCCACCGGAGAGTAACAGAACATTCAAGAGCGGCGAGCGCGTGGGTATCTGGAAGGTCAGCTGGAAACCGCTGGGCTGGCGCGTGGCACTGGTGACCTCGACGGCGGTCAGCGCGTCGATGACGGCCGCCGGCGCGGCGCCGGCACGGTGGGACCGATCAGCAGGTTGAGGTAAAGTCCGTCAATCACGTGCGGCCTCCGGGACGTCGGCAGGGAGCGTGATGCGGAGACGGCGGCCGACTTCTTCCAGCTCCTCAGGCCGAATGGCGCCGTTGGCGTCGCACAGCTGCCAGAACTGTTCGGGGTCGCCGACGTAGAGGGCGGCGAGATTATCCAGGCGGTCGCCGCGGACGACAGTATGCTCCTTGACGGTGTGGAAACGCGCCGGCAGCGGCACGAAGCGGCGGCGGAGATAGACGATGGTGCGTCCACCCGCGTCGGTGAGGGTGGTGGTAGCCAGGCCGGCGTAGCGGCTCGTTTGGGCGAACGGCCGCGGCGCTTGCGGAGCGCCGCCGAGGATGGCGTTGAGGGGTTCGGGCAGAGGGTTCACAGTTGTCCTCCGAGGCCGAGGACGGCCAGGTTGCGCGACGCGGCGAGAGCGGCGAGGCGCTCTTTTTGTTGCTGGTAAACGAGGAAGACACCTCCGCCCTTGGTGCCGAAGCCGAGGTCGATGACGCTGAGAACGCGCAGCGACAGGCTGACCTTGGCGCGAATGGGATTGAGGTTGGGGTCGAACGCTTCCTCGGTGATGCTCAGCTCGGTGATGCGTACGGGAACAGTGCGGTTGCGGCTCCAGACGAACAGGCTGAGCGGCGCCTCGACAGGAACGATTTCGAGCGAGCCGGAAGAGGCGAGGCTGTTGTTGCTGACGAGGCGCGCGCTATCGGGATAGACGACGGTTTCGAGGGCGGCGAGGGCGGGGAAGAGTCCATACTGCGCGACGGTGCTATCGCCGCGTTCCATGGCGTCAGTGGCATCCAACTCGGCTTCGAGGCGAATCGTCTCGACGGGCGGTCCCTTGAGGCGCAGCGCCTCGGAGCGATCGCCGCCCTCGGTGTTGACGGCCTGCGTTTGCAGCGTGCGCGTCAGGGTGTCGGGATTGTACTGTAGCGCGATCACACGCTGCACCGCGGACGTTTGCGGATCGAGCAGAACGATGCCGCCCTTGAGGAGTTTCGGAGAGCCGGGGAAGGAGGACATTTCAAATCCGCCCCACTTTAGTTGAAAAGAAAGTGCAAGACCGTTTTGTCTGCCTCCCGAAAGACGACCTCCAAGGTATACTCCGCGTAAGTCCACTTCCCGCCCACGAGTTTGCCTTTCGAGAGCTTCGCCACATACCGGAACGCCCCAACAGCTTCTTGAGGGTCAGGAGTTCGGATGCCGTACCGGATCGCTTGTTTAAGAACCTGGACTGGAACGTACCTGCCGGATTCACCCATCCGTTCAATGGTCGTAGCGGTGAAGTTTAGATTGCCGCGAAACTTGATACCACGGTAGACACCACGGAGGACGGTCCACGCCCGCTCACTAATCCCCTTAACGGCGGTCCTGATTCCTGCACTGGCTGCGGCGCGCGTTGTCGCCTTCGCGGCGGATTCGGAAACCTCTTTTTCAGCGATTTCGGCACCCGCCTGTCCCAGAGCACGGAGACCACCTCGGACGATCCCTCGGCCAAGCCCGGCGAGGCCGCCGGCGAGAAGGTCGATGGGGTCGATCAGATCCTGTTCGAGTCCGCGCTCTCCCGCTTCCACGAAATTGCCGTCTAGGTCGTAGATTTGAAAAACACCAGAGGTTTCATGCCGGAATCCAACGACGTCATTGCTCTGGTCATCGAAAATAGGAAGTGACTCGGCCGGAAGGCCCGGTGGCACCACCCATTGAACTTCATCGGTCGCAGGGGCCACTACCTCGCTTTCTGGCACGGCTTTCTCGATCTGCGCCACTGCTATCCGCCACTTTTCGGCCCTGGGTCTGCATCGACCCATTTTTTGGCGTGCTTTCCGAGAAAACCTGGCGTTGCACAGTGGGTGAGGTCGTCGTCTCCTCGGCCGTCTTGGTGTGGCAACGCTTGTCTTTCTTGAACGCGGCGTCTTGCTCGTCCGGGTAGATCACACCCTGGAAATCGGGGCCGACGCCGAGAGCGGCCGGAATCCCCCGACTCACTTCCCACGCCTGCCGCTCGGACTTGTCGCGAACCTGTGCGTGCGTGAACGTGCCATTAGCACAGACCACGAGATCCTGACTGCACTTTTTCATCGAGGTGAAGCGACCCTTGGGGATCGCCATCCAGGTGTCGTTGTCGCTGCAGGTGACCCCGGCTTCGCACTCCTTGTCGCAGGTGAACAGTGGCCGGTATTTCTTTGTCTTTGAGGCGTTCCGTGTCCCCTCGGGACACTTGACACCGTTCGCGTTGTCCTCGCATGCCCACTTGCTTTTGCAGGCCAAGTCCGCACACGTCCCCTCGTCCAGAATCCGCCCCTGATGGATCGCGGCCCGCTGGAGGACGGCGGGGGACGCGACGCCGCTGCCCAGCCCGGAGGATGACGAGACGTCATGCAAGTGCGCCGCTGTGGCCGCCGCCTCGCGCTCGAAGGTATCGTCTGCCGGCCCGATCATCAGGTTTGCCGTGGGATCAACAGCGTTATTCTGCTGCACCACATGCGTCAACTCGTGAGCCAGCAGTGTCCTGCTGGTAGATGTCGAGGGCAGGTAAGTTCCCGCGCCGAAAACGATGTCGCGACCGACGGTGTAGGCCAGCGCACTGACGGCACTCGCCGACTCGGCAGCCACCGCATCGGTGTGGACGCGGACGCCGCTGAAGTCGCGGCCGAAGCGCGGCTCCATGAAGTCGCGCGTCGCCGCGTCCAGCGGTTGACCCGGCGAGCGCAGCACCTCATGCACGATTGCAGGAACCTCGCCCACCGGCCCCGAACTTGTGGCCGCCCGCTGGAGACCCTGCCCGCGCTTCTTGCGGCACGTCTCGCACTCCGCGCCCCCGGACGTGTGCGTCCCGCAAGCGCAGGCACGCTGCAACGTCCCCGCCCGCACACGACACACCTTTGGGGCGACCGGGACGCTCTCTCTTTGCCTTGCCGCGTCTGGTGTCTTCATGTTCCCATGCTCCGATATACCGCCCCGGCGATTTGGCCACCCAGGTCTTCGGGCGCCGGTTGCCGGCCCAGCTCAATCACACCTCCCGTGAGGCGATCCACCGAGCCGCCGGCTCGCACCGCCGCGCTCGGTCCCTCGTCCGCCAGCAGCCGGGCCAGCTCCGTTTCGACCGCTTGCTGGATCAGCGCCGCGTCTCGACGCTCGATCGGCAGGCTATCCAGCACCAGTCGCTCGATGTGGACGTGAATCTTCATGACACCGCTCCGTCCGCCGGCGGCCAGCGGAAGTCCGACTCGTGGATCACGCGCTCCGCCGCGCACGTACTCGTCACGCACCGCAGCTAGGACTTCGCGCATCGTCACCGGCGTGCCGGCCGCGGCGGCGCGGAACGCCGCGTTCAGGGCCGCGCCGTGGATGTTGCCGCCACTCAAATCCATTCGCGCCAGGCGCGTTGTGTCCAATCCCGCGATCGGTACGCTGCTTTCGCCGGTTGGGAACGCGCCGGCCCACAGCCGTCGTCGCTCCGCAAGTCCCGGCATGGGAAACTCGACCACGAAACGCAGCCGGCGCAGGAAGGCCGCGTCCAGCGCCGCGCGGAAGTTCGTCGCCAGGATCGCCAGTCCGCGGTACGATTCCATGCGCTGCAGCAGGTAGTTGACCTCGATGTTCGCGTAGCGGTCGTGGCTGTCGCGCACCTCCGTGCGCTTGCCGAACAGGGCGTCGGCCTCGTCGAAGAAGAGAATCGCGCCGGACTCCTCGAAGGCGTCGAACAGCCGGCCCAGGTTCTTCTCGGTCTCGCCGATGTATTTGCTGACCACCGCGCCCAGGTCGATGCGGAACAGATCCAGGCGCAAGTCGTTGGCCAGCACTTCCGCGGCCATCGTCTTGCCGGTGCCGCTGGGACCACTGAAGAGGGCCGTGATCCCAAGGCCGCGCGTCAGGACGCGGCCGAATCCCCAGTCCTCATAGACCGTCGCGCGGTGGCGCACCTGCGAGGCCACTCGCCGCAGCGCCTGTTCGACCGCCTCCGGCAGCACCAGGTCGCGCCACGTCGCTCGCGCGTCGATCCGCTGCGCCAGTCCCTCGACGCGCGGCCGGGCTTGCTCACGGCAGGCGTCCCATGTGGCCTCGGCTGCCGCCGCGAGGTCGCCCTCCACCGAGGCGAGTGCGAGCCGGGCCGTCTGACGGATGGCGGGTACGTTCAGGTTGAACTGCATCGCCAGCCGCCGCGCCGCCTCGTCCGAACCCGGACCCAGGGCCGTCTGCCACGCGGAACGCTGCTCCGCGGGCTGGGGTTTGGCGACCTCCAGCGTGACGGCCTGGCGCCCCAGCCGTGGCAGCCGCTCCCGAACCCCCAAGAGCATCGGCGAGGGGCAAGATGCCAAGAAGCGCGCCACGGCCGGGCCGCCGCCCGCCTCGTCGGCGTCGAGGTACAGCGCCAGGGGCAACAGCCAACTCTCGCGCCGCCACAGCCGGGCCAGCGCTTCCAGTTCGGCCGGGGCGTGCGGCAGGTGCTCGGCCGGCAGCCGGCACAGGATCAGGCCGACCGCTCGCGCCGCCTCGCCCGCGACCAGCCGTTTGCTGGCGGGGTCCGGGCCCGTCAGCTGAATCACCGGCAGCGGGGCTTGCTCGTCGGCCGCGGCCCGCCAGGCGCGGACGGCCGCCGCCGCCACCGCGCGCTGGGAGGGGGGCACTTCCTCGGGCCGGTCTCCGTCGTCCGCCGCGGCCACCAGGCCGTCCAGGCGGTCGTCCAGGCGGTTGAGGCCCTTCAGGTAGTGCAGGATGCGCTCGTCGATGCGCAGCGCCGCGGCGATCAGGGGCGTGGCCGCCGGCTGATGCACCTCAATCAACCGCAAGGCCCGCAGCGGCCGATCCGGCGCCAGCGCCGCCCACTCCGGATTGTCGAACAGGCTCAGCGCCAACGCGAAGGTCGGGTAGGCGCGGTGCGGATCATCCTGGGTCTGCGCACACAAGCCGCCCACGCGCGTGTCCAGCTCCATCGCGGTACACAAAAGGAGCACATCGCGCTCGAACGCCGTCAGCCCAAGGCGCAGCGCCAGGGCCGCCAGCGCGGGCGGGGGGTCCGCCGCCTCCAGTTCGCGCACCTGCTTCTCGGCCCGAGCCAGGGCGCCGGCGGGATCCGCGCCGTCCGTTCGGACGCCCGTCGCACACCGGCTCAACCGCAGGCGCACGCTTTCCAGCGCCGCTCCCAGGTGGCTAATGTTGCGCCGTCCAGTCCGCTGCCTCGTTCACAGGTCCGGCTTCCTTTCGGGGATGTCCCGGCGGTACGTGTCCTTAATTTGCGGTACGTCGCTTTCCGGGTCGAACAGGAAACTGTCCACGCCGTCCACCCGCAGCCGCACCGCGGCGCGGTCCATCTTGGCGAGCGGCCTGGGGTAGAGAATCACTTTTACGTTGTCGTCCGGTGGTGGCAGCGGCGCGTCGCTGAGCCGGAATTGAAATTGGTCCACGGCGGCGACGATGGAGCCGGCCGGTATTTCCACCGCGCTTAGGAGCAGCGACACGCGCTGGTTGGGCTGCACCTCGGGGAACACGTCCACTTTCAGCACCGCGGCGTTCGACGACTCCAGCGAGATGTCGGGCACAAGGGAAAACGTCAGTTCGTTGGTCGTCCAGTGCCTGGGGCTGGGCTGCCACGGCGGAGCATTATCCGGCAGCAAGCCGTCGGGCCAGACGGTCGCAGCAACGGTATAGAAGCCGGCCGGCCAGGGTTCGTCGCCGGTGAACCGAAACGCAATGCGCGTGGCCGTGCGCTGGGCGGGGGGCACGGGGACAATCCGCGGCTCCGAGAACGTCGTGTGCCGGAATGCGAGCGTCACGGCGTTGCCGCCAAGGTTCGTGCCGTCGATCCATAAGAGATCCGAGACGTGGCCGCCCGACAGCGACCGCTTTGGCCGTGGCCCCTCGGTCGGCAGGCCGGGCGGGTTGGGGTAAGGAAACTGGGGGGCCGTCAGGGAAGGGATGCCGGACAGGGCCTCGGCCTCGAACCCCTCGGGGACCGACCGCCGGCCGCGCGTCAGCACCGGCAACGGCGTCTTGCTCGGTCGCGTGCTTTCGATCAGGACCACCGACGCTTCGTAACCCACCGACAGTCGGTAGTGCGTCTGGAACCCCGACCACAACTTGCTCAGGTGCTCGATGCTGAGCGGCTGCGGCGTCAGCTTGACGCGCTCCGGCTGCTCCAGGAGTCCGCTGTTATGCAGCAAGTCCTCGTCCACGAACTCGGTGAAATCCGCGGTGGTGAGGATGGAGTGATCGTGCAGCGCGCTCATGACGCGCCCGAGCACCTGGTACTCGTCGTTCGGCGTATTCACGAAGAACACGGTGATCAGGTAGGACAGGTTCAACGCCAGGGGCGGCGGTACTGGCTCGTTGGGTTTGCCGCGGCCGGCGATGGGATCGTTGCGCCAGGCGGCGTTGGGGGCGACGTGATAGAGGAAGAGGCCCAGCAGGTTGCCGTCCTTCTTGCGGACGTTCTCGTCCGGCGGCGCGGTGCTGATCTTGCAGGCGATGGCCGGGAAACCCGGTTGGCCGGGCTGTTCCCGCAGGGCCTTGTCCAAGAGACCCATCACGGTGCGCGTGACGGCGGAGATGGCCAGCGCGTTGCTCATCAGCGCCCTCCTCCGGAGCGGCGGCGCAGGTATTCCTCCAGCGTCATCACGGGGGCCGACGCCGGCTCGCGGCGGACCGGTGTCGCGGGGGCGGCAACGGCACGCACCTCGACCCGGCCGATTGTCACGGAAATGACCGGCTCAGGCGGAGGCATCGCCGGTTGCGACTCGGAGGATTTCGCGGCTGTTTCCGGCACACGCGCGGCCAGTTCTTCGCCGGCGGCGTCTCCGCAGTCCGGGGACGCACCGCTGGCGGGCCTTGCTGTGCGGCGTCGGGGGCGGCGCGAGCGTCGAGCGGACGCGCCGGCGGCATCTCCAGCGTGGGATGCGGACGCGGCACTGGGGGGAGAGGGCGGCGCGAGGGTTCGGCTGCTTCCTCGACGTTCGATCGTCGCGCAGGGGCAGACGAGGATCGCTTCGATTTTGGCCCGGCGCTGTCATCCGTGTCTGCGGCAGCTCGGGATACAGGCGTCACGGCGGCCGGATGCACGGACGGACGTGCGATCTCTTCCGCGAACGTCGCGCGGCGGATGCCGGCCGCGGGGACGGGGGCCGGGGTGGTGTCTTCACTTCTGCTGATCGGAAGCGCGTCGGCAGGGGCGGAGGGCATCGGGGCGGCGATCTGTTCGAGCCGTTGAGAGAGCGCGACAGGCCGAGGGTGTGGAGAGAGTGGCGGGGCGTATCGGTTGCCGATTTCCGTCGGCGGGGGGAGATCGATGGCCGGACGGGTGGGGCGATGGGAGGGAACCTCAGACGGTGCTTCGGTCTGGACCGTGATTTCCTCTTCTTGGCCCTCACCGGCTTCGCTGCCGACCATCCCACGGCGGTGCGCGTCCCGCTGTCCGGCGCGAGACGGATCGCCGGCCGGGTCCGCAATGGGGGGCGCGAACCGCGGCCGCGCGAGAGGGCGGATACCCTCGGCAGCGCCGAGCGCGAGACCGGCCAGATCCGTCAAAAGATCGCTCATTTGCCGAGCATCTCGAGGTACGCCCACCGGCGGCGGGCGGTCATCGCCAGGATATCGGCCTCCCGCCACCCGTAGGCGGAGGCCAGCGCGTGGACCTCATGCAGAAGTCGGCGCGCCTGCGTCTCGATCTCACGCCAGAGATAGCCCGGGGCGTCCAGCGGCGTCAGCCACCCGTGGCCGCAGGCGGGACAGCTCAGCTCGAAGCGCATGCGAGCTTGCGCGTCCGCTCGCTCCAGCGCCGCGCTCAACTCGGCCAGGGCCGGCTCCGGGATCTGCCCGGCTTCAAGCCGCTCGTCGCCGCACCAGGCCTCCACGACCGTACGGCGGAGCAGGCGAGCGCGGGCCTCGGCGACATCGCCGGCTCCCTCCAGTTCCAGCAGCGCGCGGCTATCGGGCAGGCGCAGCGCACCCGCACCGCGCCGACCTGCACGACCTGCTCGCCGTCCTCGTCGGCCGGCGCCTCGCCCAGAAGCCGCGGCACGTCCAGGCTCAGCTCAACCGCTTCGCCACAGGAGGGGCAGTTGGCCAGTCCGTCCAGGGTTGGCCCGAACAGCGACTGGCGCATCGCCAGCAAGGCCCGGTCGCGGCGGCCAACGTCCCAGGCCGCGATCTCTTCGGCGTCGATCTCGGGGAAGGCCGCCGCCAGCAGTCCCAACGCCCGGCGCGGCGCTGATTTGCCCTGCCCCCACTCCCGCAAGCCGATCAGTTCCTCTGCGCTCAGCGCGTGCATGGCGGCCTGTTACGTCGGCGATAGTGTTGGTTCTTTCGGCTCGGGCACGTCGGTGTCGCGCTCCCAGCCCTCGTTCTCCAGTTTGAGCGTCTGTATCGCCACCGCGTTGGCGTTGGCATCGAACTCGGGGAGCGCCTGGTACTCCGACACCCAACAGCGGTAGACCTTGTAGACGATGGCAACCTGGCCGGCCTCATTGAGGACTTCGATGGTGATGTTTTTGCGGAAATCCGCGAGGGAAACTTCGCTTCCGGGCTTGCGCCGAGCCGCCAGACCTTGTTGGCCCACTGCTCGAACTCGGGATCGTGCGTGACGCCACGTTCGAGGGTGATCGCGTCGTATTCGGTGCGGCCGGGCGACTTGCGGCTACTACTGGGGTCGCCGCCTTCGCGGTGCTTGACGACCTCCGTGGTCCGCTTGAGCATACTCATCTTCGACAGGCCGGCGACGTAGCGGTTATCCCAGCGCACGCGGAACTTGAAGTTCTTGTACGGGTCGAAGCGCTGGGCATTGACGGTAAACTTCGCCATGATTTAGCTCCTGGTGCCGGCTCAGGTCTGCGTCTGACCGGCGATCTGCTGGATGCGAAGGATGACGAACTCCGCCGGCTTGAGCGGCGCGAAGCCGACGACGACGATGACCTTCCCCAGGTCGATGTCGCGCTGGGTGGTGGTGGAACTATCGCACTTGACGAAGTAAGCCTGCGACGGCGTGCTGCCCTGGAAAGCACCGTTGCGGAAGAGATCCTGCATGAAGCTGCCGACGTTAAGGCGGAGCTGCGCCCACAGCGGCTCATCGTTGGGTTCAAAGACGGCCCACTGGGTGCCGCGATACAGGCTCTCTTCGATGAACAGCGCCAGCCGCCGCACCGGGATGTACTTGTAGTCGTCGGTGAGCTGGTCCGCTCCGCGGGTGGTGCGCGTGCCCCAGACAACGCTGCCGTAGACGGGGAAAGTTCGCAGGCAATTGAGGCCAACCGGGTTGAAAATGCCGTTCTCCTCGTTCGTTAACGTGAGGGACAGGCCAAGGATGCCCGTGAACGTCGCGTCGATTCCGGCCGGCGCCTTCCACACGCCGCGCGTGTTGTCGGTTCGTGCGAAGATTCCGGCCAGCGCACCGGACGGCGGGAACTGGTCGCTGCGGCCGGTAAAAGGGTCCGTCTCGGTGATGTGCGGGAAAAAGACTGCGGCGTTGCGAGCCGCTTCGCCCGTGAGGTTAAGGTCGGCGGAGATTGCCACAGTAGCCTTGCCCTTAAGGGCCGTCAGGTCTTTGTCCCATGACGTTAGCCCGTCCACGATATAGAAGGCCCGGCGCTTCTGGCAGTAGGCGGCCACGTCCCCGTAGGGGAAGGAGGGCATATCGTCGCCTCGGACATCGGGGGGGATGCACAACAAGTTGAACAGGTCCGCGTTCTCCAGGGCGTATAACCCTGTCTTTTTCAGTGGATCGCCCGTGTAGTCATCCACCGTTAGGGGATCGCTGTCTGCCAGCTTGTCGGCGTTGGACGGCCCAGTGCAGGTCGGCGGGTTATTTTTGTCATCGAAGGGATTTTTTCCCGGCAACGGGTCGGGGTGGGACTTGGCGCGACTCCGGAGAGGGGGGACTTGTCCTTCCATCTTACTAACTGGGACTCCGCAGCCAGAACCTTGTCCGCCTGGCGGGGAGCACGACTACGGCCGAGAGATTTTGATGCTTCTCGACCGTTACGCCATCCGTGACCGTCAGGTTGAAGAGGGAGCCGGACGTTTCCCCAGGCAATAACGGGCGGACTTTTTGATCGACGCGAACACGCAGCGCGCCGCCCCAAGTGCCCGCACCTGCGGCGGTCAGGTTCAAACGGTCGCCGTCCCACTTGATATGAGCATGGGTGTCGGGAATCGCTTTCTTCACGGCATCGGCGGCGGCCCACTGAAGGACGAGGAGATCCATCTGGCTATTGTCAAAGTTGGCGATGGTATCGAGCGCCGAGCCCACGTCAGTGGAACTCGTACTCTTGAGCTTCGTTACACGATCTTGCACAGCTTGCTTGACGGCGTCGATGTCCTTCGTCACGTCCACGCCTGTCGTGACCACGTTTCCAGCCGCGGTAATGAGTTGATTGACGGCATCGCGGATAGCCTTAACTAGATCCAATGCCAGGTCCTTGTGAGCCTGGAAGTAGGCGTCTGTCTTCCTCCGCACCGCTTCGGGGATGTCGCTCGCTGAGACCGGCCCGCGATTTTTGACGGCATTCGCCACCAGGTTGGCCGCATTAATCCTGACCGGAACAGGTGGATTTTCTTTGCCAATGTTGTCGGCCGCGGTTTTCACGTCCGCCTGCGCCTGTGCGGCCGTGGTTGCGCTGGCCGCCTTCTGGGCAACCGCTTCGGCCGCCGACTTAGCCTGCGCCCGCTCTCCTGTTTTGAACCGGGAGTGGAAGAGACGCACGATAACCGCCTGGGAGCCGCCGTTGAGGAAAAAGTCGCGGACGGCGAAGCTCATCGAACTGTCTGCGGCCAAGCCGCCGAAGGATCGCTCGTAGTCCGCGAAACTTGTGATGGTGATCGGATTGTTCTCCTCGCCGCGTGAAGCTCGTCCCAGAAACGCCGTGATCGAGGTGGCGACGCCGACAATCGTATGCACGCCGCTGGGGATTTCCTCAATGTAAACGCCGGGGTAGGTCGGTGCGACGGGCATGGTCGAATCTCCCTGAGGTCGCCGCGGAAGTCAAAGGACAGACCTTGGCCGCACGCCGCGGAGTCCCGGAGCGAAAGACCGTCGTCTCCGCTTACGAGCCTTTGGGCCTGCGACGCAACAAACAACGGGTGTGGAGTACATCATGCCGCGCGGTGTAATTCAAGTTTTTTGTCGATTTTTATTTTTTTGTTGGCTGAACGCGGCGCCGGAGTAAACTCGGCCCGTCGATCCGGCTTCGTCTCAACGTCGCGCCGGCCGGAGCGCTTTTTGACCTGGCAGGTGTGACGGCGTCCTCGCCGAAGGGAGATGGCCGATGCGAACACGAACCGCGCGCCGACTGCTCGGCTTGCTGGCGTTGACCTTGATGGCGGCCGCCCTCGCCGACAACCAGCCCCCGTCGCTACCAGGCGGAACACACGACGGGACCGTTTTCGTCGTCGTCCGAACCAGCGACAACCTCATCCTCACCGGCAGTTTCGACGGCACCATCAAATTGTTGGATTTCAACGTCGCGGACCCGTCGCAGTCCGGCGGCGTGATCAAGACTTATGCCGACGACAAGCAGGAGATGATTCTTACCGTGGCTGCCGATCCCAGCAATCGCTTCATTGCCTCCGGCGGCCGAGACGGTTCCGTCCGCGTCTGGAGACGGATCGATCGTCCCTTGCAAACCGTGACGCAGGCCACGGGGGCTACTGTCCTCGCCATTCACCCTTCCGGGTTGGTAGCTTATGCGGACGGCGGAGTGCATCTTGTGAATCAGGACAAGGCTAAAAACAGCGGGTCCGACGACTCTCCCAAAAAGGGAGGAGATGTCAAGAAGGTGACGGCGCTTGCCTGGTCGGACAAAGTCCCGCCGCGCTGGCTCGTTGCGGGAAATGGAGATAAGGACGGCACCTTATGGGTGTGGAAGGATCTGACCCAGGCGCCAACCTCTTACTATCTTGGTGGGAAGGGAGACATTCTCGCGCTCCAATTCACCACCAAGTCTGATCTGCTCGTTTTCCGCGGCGATGGCCCGGCACGTATGGCGGGACAGAAACTCCGGATTGTCTTCCGTGTCGATCAGCAAGTCGAAGAAGACCGCCATCAGCGCCAACGGCACGCGCTGCGCCTTCCTGTCCGCGGACGGCAAGACCATCACCGTTTATGATTGCGGCTCCTGGAAGCAAGCCGGAACGAAAACAGTGGGCGACATGCCCATCGCGGAACTGGCCCTGTCCCCGGATGGAAAGAAGATCGGTTTAGCGGTCCAGGGTGGGAAAAAGTTGAAGTACGGCGACGCAGACGGAGATGGGGTGGTCCCCGACGTGGACAAGGCGACCGCACCGGCGACGGTCAATGCGCTGGCGATCTATCACTCCGAGGACCAAGGCACGGACAAGGGGGTTGATCTGCTGGCCACCTGCCGCAACGTCGGGGACAATGAGGATCGAGCCGAAATCGTTGTGCAGAATCTCAAGGGCGAGAAGCAGAGTTTCCCCGCGCTGGCCAAAAGCGAAAAAAAGGTCTCCCAGTTCACGTTTCGACCGGATGGCAAGGCCCTGTTCGTCGTCACCAACCTGGGCAATCAAGTTTCCCAGCTCGTTCGGGACCAGACTATGCCGCTCGTCATCCCCCTGCCAACAGACCACAGAGACCCAGGCACCATCACGAGCCTCGCTGTAAGCAACGGTGATGACCTGCGTCTTGCCGTCGGAACCAACCAGAAACGGATCATCGGCTGGAAGGTCAGCGATGACAAGGCGACTGTCTCCCTCAACGTGCCGCGGGAACTTCTTGGGCCTGCTCCCGCGAACAACGCTTCCGCGATCTCCGCCCTCGCGATCAATGCCGATAACAGCCGCCTGCTGTTTGCCGACCCCTCCGGGCTGCGCTTTTTGCAGCTAAAGGACAAGGATGATGCGCAAACATTCAACCCCGTGGAATTGCAGCGCTTGCCCTACGATATGGACCTGCAGGCTTCCGTCGGCCTAATCGCCCTCGGCGATCCCTCCGGGAAGAAGGGGCGGGCCGTGTTCGCCAATGCCGACAAACTTTTCGCCTGGGAGCCGGAAGTTCACAAGGCGCTCGGCGGCAGTGGGAGCAATGTAAAGCAGGTGGTCATCGATCCAGCCGGCAAGTTTGCCCTCACCGTCCCCAACGATCAGAGCCGCGTGGACATCCGGCCGCTCGACCAGGCCGGGCAGGTTTCTCCCCTCACCAACGGCAGCCACAAGGTCAACGCGGTGCTTCTGCTTGCGGACAAGATTGCGACCGGTTGGGATGACGGAACGGTTCTCTTTTCCTCGAAGACTGGGGGTGACCCGGTCATGACCCAAAACCTGGGGAAAACAGCGATCAATGCACTGGCCGAGCTAAACAACGGCAGCAGCTCGGTGCTGGCGGTCGCGCTGGGCAACGGGACCATCCGGTTCCTCAATGATAAGGGAACCCTGATCGGGGAAACACTCGGCAGATCCGGCTCGACGGCGGTGACACGCCTTGACGCTCTGCCACCGGCTGCGAATTGGCCGCGCTTCCTCGCCCTGCGCGGGAATGAGGTGCAAGTTTGGGAGTATATCGATTCCTTGCAAGGCACGGTCCAAGGACGCCACGAGGGACCCGTTTACGCCGTCTCCTGGCGACTCGATAAGATCGACCCGCCCGAGTTTCTCTCCGCGGGCGCGGACGGCACCATCCGCGACTGGACATTCGACGCGAACCAGTTGAAGTGGAAGTCGGTTCCCACCACGCCAAACCAAACAACTCCCAGTCCGGTTATCTATGCGCTGGCCTACAACCCAAAATACGAGAAGGACAAGAACTACCTGTTCGCCAGCGGCGGCAGCGACACACAGCTTTGGCTCTGGAAGCCTTCGGAAAACGCCAACGCGTCCCCGTACGCATCCAAGTCGTTCCCGGGCCATAAGGGGCCGATCTATAACATCGCCTGGAGCGGGGACGGAAAGCGGATTGCCACCGCGTCTGCGGATCGGACCGCACGTGTGTGGTCCGCTGCCGACGGCTCCTTACTCAGCCCCTTGTCGCACAAGGACAGCGTTGCCGCGCTGGCGTTTCGACCT
Source organism: uncultured Planctomycetota bacterium (assembly GCA_963849325.1). Lineage (GTDB taxonomy): Bacteria > Planctomycetota > Planctomycetia > Gemmatales > Gemmataceae > JAJPHU01. The sequence goes on from CAWKHF010000004.1 coordinate 523,419, forward strand.
CCTCCGGATGACAAGACGGACCCAGACGGGAATTCTCTGGCTGCCCTTGATTTCAGCCGGCGGATCACATTCTGGACCCTGGCGGACCTGACATCGCCGACCAACGACGAAGCTCCCTTGAAGCTTGATTCGCCCGCCTACAGTCTCACCTGGGATCCCTACGGCAAGTCCGTTCTCTTCACGGCGGGCAAGCAGGTCTACTATCTTAATCGCGACAAGAAGAAGTAAGGCAGCGGGGCGCGCGTGGACGCGGTCGGCGGATTGCCATCCTGTCCCTGGCCGGTGAAGTCCACGGTGATGAGGCTGCCGGGCTTTCCCCGGGCGGTGCGCGTCTGCTCGACGAAGTGGCCCTCCTCCGACCAACTGGTGCGCACGTCGTAGTACACGAGCTTGCCCGGCGGCAGCGGATCGGTGTAGTAGTAGCGCTCGGTCCCCGTCTGCATTGTCGGCCCTCCGTTAAACCACACGAGGGCGTCCGCGGCCACCAGCACCCGCACGCGCAGCCTTCGTTGGTCCGTGTGGAACCTCACAGTAGCTCGTCTCTTCTGGTCGCACGTCCACGGACTTCACCTGCTCAAACGGCGCCCCGTCCAGCATCCAGCGCCTTGACCTGATACGTGTAAACCTTGCCCAACTGTAGCGGCGGCGTGAAGAAGCAGCGGATCGGCCCGGTCAACGTGGTCAGCTCCCCGTTAAACCACACCGTCGCCTTTGCCGGAACGCGGACTTCCACCTGGGCTTCGGCGGTATCTGCGGCGGCCGGGCAGCCTTCCTTGGGGATAGTGACGAGCAGGAACAGGGCAAACGCCCAGGGAAAGAAGGTGCGGATCGCGCGATGCTGTCGGCCCATGAGATGCTCCGGTGGGTTTTGCGTGTCGTTTCACCAACCGCCGGCCGTCGTTGTCTGGCCCCGTGGGGAGGTTCGTCCACGGGGCTGCGTCTTTCCCTTAGCCGTGCCCTTCCTCCAGAGAGTCGGCGAAATCCCGCATCTGACGGGCCAGCACGGCAATGTGGCGCGGGTCCCAACGGCGGCGGAACGATTCCAGGGTCTCCAGTAATTCGCCCAGCAGTTTCGGGGACGGCAGTTCGGGCGACACGGTTCGCCGTGGCCGCCGCCGCTGCTTGCGCAGGCTGTCGAGGATTTGCTTGGCGGCCGCCACGGTGATACGTTCGCCGTTTTGGGCGCGCTTGACGGCGAACACACTCGCCTCCTCCGGGGCAGAGGGGGCCGCCAGCAGGTATGCCGCCGTCGGGTCGATGCACAAATCGGAAATGATTTCCGTTTTTGGCCCGAAGCGCTCAGCCACGATCATGAAGTTCCTCGCCGTCCGCTCGGTCCACCCGAACTCGGCGCGCAACCACGGCCCGAAGCCGCCGTGGGGGAGAGCCTCCTTCACCGCCCGCAGCTCCTCCCCGACTGCAATCAAGACTTCCAGCGTCCGCTTCACCGTCTGGCGAATGCGCTCGGCCGACGTTCTGTACCTGCCGAACGACCTCCGCCTCCAGAGCGGAATAATCAAACGGGTCGAGGATTCTGAAGCCTCCCTGGCAGGGCGGCTTCTACGGGGGGCGCGGAGTGAAACAGTTGGCTCATGGTGTCATCTCGTGCAGCAAGCTTTGCGGCCGTCACCCGGAACAGTCCACGTCGTCTCCTTTGACCTCCCGTGTCCAAAAGGAATCGGCGAGCGTCGCGCGAATCCGAGCCATTGTCGAGTGGTCAAAAATGCTGTCAAAGGGAGCACTAGGGGAGATCTGGGGGTGATCTGGGGAAGGTCGTTCGCTCTTCCCCCATGAATCCCCTCGAGTCCCGAACCGGCACCCCCTCTCCTTCTGTGGCGGATACGGATAATCCGTCACTACCTAAGCGTCCGATCACGACCGGGGTCGCGTGGACGCGAACCGGAGGGACGACGACTGCGAACGACGCCGACTCCCCCGGCCCTCCCCTCCCGCCCGCGACCGTAAACCGGACCTCCTCCTGAAACGGGCGGCTCTGCGCCGGGACGAGGAGCTCAAAGCGGCACTGGAGACGGCCCGGGGAGATAGGGGATCTGCCGAGCGGGGTAACCCGCACGGGTGCCGTCGGCGTTGCCTCAACCTTCAGGTCGGGGAGTGCCTCCCCGTCCCGGGAGTAGACCTCGAGGACGATCTCACGCCGGGCTTCCTCCAGCGGGGCGACCACCACCCACCGCGCCCCGCCCTGCTGACGGAGAGCGTCTTCCCGCCGACCCGAACGGCGAGGCCGGCCCGGACGCCTTTGGGGCACTCAGCCTTCTCGAGGAACACCCCCGGCTTTTTCTCGCCGAGGTCCGCGCCCGAAACCTCAACGGGCAGGGCTACCGAACCGCCCCGCCGCACCGTGTAGTCCTGCCGCGTGAGGCCGCGGAACTCGAGCCGGGGGTTCAGGTGGGCCCACAGGTGCTCGAGCAACTCGTCGGCCGCCGCGTCGGGGCCGAGGGCGATCGTGTGGGTTAAGACGGCGTTCTTCCGGGCCTGCTCGGAGAGCGCCTTCGCCGGCGGCTCCCACTTCGCCCGCGGCCAGGGGGTGTTCCCCGTCGCCCCGGTCTGCAGGCCATCGCTCAGCAGCAGGATGACGCCTCCCTTCGGGGAGAGGAGCTTCACCGCCTCCACGGTCCCCGCGAGGATGTCGGTCCCGCCCTCGGGCTTGACCGATGCTACCGCCTTTGCGAACTCGCGACGGCTCTTCTCGTCCGCACAGCCTCGACGAGGGTCAGGTGGAGGGGGCTTGTCGGCGTGACGGTTCGCAGCCGCTTCACGACGACCGGCTCGACGGCGGGAGTGGTCGCCTGGAGCGCGGACGTAGGCCCGAAGGGGAGAAGAAGCGCCTGGGTAACGGGGTGAGCTGCCTTCTCGAGGGCCTCGGCGACTGCCGGGTGGTCGTTCAGAAGCCCCGCCTGGAGAAAGGCCTCGAGTCCGACCCGGCTCCGGAGCAGCGCAAGCCCCCCGGCGTTGTTCGCCGAGCCGTGCTTCACTTGCGCGAGATGTCGGGCGTCCAGGAACTCCTCGAGCACTTCGACGTCCTGCCAGTCGCTTGTCCGCTCCGTCTCCTTGCTGCGAATGAGGTCGGGGAGGGAGAGGAACGAGAGCGGCCTTCCCCCGTAGGGGCCGCTCTCCCGGCGTGCGAAGAGCTCGGCGAACGGAGGGAGGAGGTGGTTCTCCCGCCAGAACTCGAGCCACTCCTCGCGGCCGTTGGGGAGCCGGCCGATGGCGAAGCGGCGGAAGGCGTGCGGGGACCTGCACCGCGTCGAGCCGGCCGTAACGCACCTACTCCTGGATGACCTTGTGGTGGGTCGGGTACGTCCCGACCACCTGCGCCGGTGAGGACCTTCTCCTGGCCGCTGCAGTGACGCAGGAAGGCGACGGCCCAGGTTTCGCCAACGAGGTCCGCGATGAGCGGCTGCAGCTCGCCGACCTTCTCCCGCTCCCACGCCTTCAGCACGTTGCTCACGTAAGCCCACGAGCGGGGGTTTGACTGCTCGCCCTCGAACACCTTCACGTTCAGCTCGATGAACGCCGTGACGCGCGGGTCGATCTCGATCCGCGTGGCCCACTCGACCCACCGCCGAAGGCGGGAGTGACGATCCGTGAGGAAGGGCTGGAGCGCGCCCTCCGCGAAGTAACGCTGCTGGCGTCCGGCACGGGATTCCTGTCCAGCTGGTTGCTGGCAGAAGGCTTGCACACCTGCCTGCCGAGAGGGAGCGTCCCGGTCCTGTCCGTAGGCGGTGCGCTCGCCGGTGGATGGATGGGCCGCCGCTGGCTCCTTTCCGGCCGCCGCCGGGCGGCCGAATTGATGCTCGAAGGCAACCGAACCGTTCTCGAAGACATCGGGAGCGAGACCGGGCGTTTCGTTACCTGGTTCGCCAGCGCCAAGGACAACAATCCCGTTGCCTTCAACCGTTTCCTGGAAGGCTTTCGGCCGGGCAAGACTGAACAGGGTGGCCAAGATTTGCTGCGCCGGGCGTTCACGCACTATTATCGCGCGGCCCAGACCAGGGACGTGCAGAAGAAACAGCAAGAGTGCTACTTCGCCAACTGCCTGGCGATTTTGCATGAGCACATCCGTCTCCAGCGCTACATCTCTGGGGCACTTCCCTGGGTTGTCCGCCGTTGCGTCACCTTCCGTCTGATGCGTTACGAGGTTGGTCCCCTGCGGATGGCGGTCAGCGACGACGTGCCGAGCCTCGATGGTCTGGACTACCCCGTATCCCTGGGGCATTTCCGCGATCCAGAAGTGATTGCCTTCCTGTTCGGCCCGGACGGCCTGGACCGTGGCGGCAAAGGGCTCATCGGAACACGAACACGAGACTGGACGCGGCTGGGCCAGCGCATGAAATACATCGTCAATCTTTTTCGTGCCTTCCACCTTCATCCTGATGTGACCGCCGCTCCCTATTCCTCCCCGCAGCTTGACCAGATTCGAGACGGCCAGGTGCCCCAAGGATCGTTGTGAACGGACACCATTTCCTGATGGGACTACGGCGTGCTGCATCCACGTCTGGACGGTAAATGGTTGCGATGCGCCAGACCACGACGGCCCGATGTCCGAGGGCAACACGATGTCGCCGACGGCTGGGGGTGGCAGATCGGCCAACTCGAATGCGGCTCTCCCTCCCTCCTGACAAACGCGCTGATTGTCCCTTGCGGAACCGGAAAGCAGGCGGATAATAGCGAGGAAGCATTTCTTTCCCTCTGGCACCGGAGACGAGCGATGAATCCCTCCCGATTCGCCTGGTCGATCCCGGTTTTGCTGCTGAGCCTGCACCCCGCTCCCAGCGACGAGATGCCCGACCTGGCAAAGGTGCGATCCCTCCTACGAAAGGAACCTACCTACATCTGCAAACGCCCTTTGTATGGGCTGGCTGACTTCGGCCCCAAGGCGGATAAGGCTAGCTGGCTTGTCCTCGATAAGAGCGAGCCGAACAGGAAGGACTATGATGTCTTGTTCCTCGATCGCAACGGCGATGGTGATCTCACCGGGCCAGGAGAACGACTCCAGGTCGGAACCGATAAGCGTTTCCGCGTAGACGAATTCAGCGATCCGGCCACCGGCGTTCCGCATGGAGCCTTGACCGTTCGCGTGGAAGGCGAGGATGATCCCACGGTCATGGTGAGCGTGCGCTGGCGTGGAAAGTTCCGCCTGGGCGGTGGCTACCCGCAAGACCCGGCCGAAGGCCATCTGCATTTCGCCAAGCGCCCGGCGGAGGCTCCGGTGCTAATGGTCGCAGTCGGCTATCGAAGCCTTACAGGCTGTGTCTTTTTGGCGAGCCGCGACCGTAACAGTAGTTTCAAGGTTGGGTGAGGGGGTAGTTGGCGAAATCGCTTGTATTCTCGGCGTTTTCTTTCGCCCTCGCCCTTGCTGACTCCTCTCTAGCCAGCGCCGAACTTTCGGCGCGAGCTCGACTGTTGCAAGTCCTTCAAACAAAGCGGCTTGCAACAACAGCGCCGAAAGTTCGGCGCTTCAGAACCTTGAAACTACTGTTACGGTCGCGGCCGGAGTTGGGCAAGAAGGGAGAATTGACCGACTGGCAGAAAGCGTTCTACCTGGCCCCGTGGATGCCGCCTGAGGAACTGTACGACATGAACGCCGACAAGTGGTCGATGCACAACCTCGCCGGCTCGGACAATCCGGAACATCAGGCGGTCCTTAAACGTCTGCGCGCTGTATTACAGAAGTGGATCGAGGAGACCAAAGACCAAGGGCGTACCCTGGAGCCGGAGGAGCTGGCCAAAAACCTGGGCCGAACCAAGCCCTTGTCCGGCAATCAGCGGGAAGAAGGGCCGGTGAAATCCAAGAAGCCATGAGGGGAGGTGCGACGGAGTTGAAGCTGTACAATGGGGTCCGGGGTCCAAAAGGAGTAAGAGGCTCTACCAAAATGTGGCAACACGTTTTCAACGTGTTGGATTGTACGGCACGTTACAAACGTGCCGCCACATTCGGTTCGTGCCTCTAAACAGGAAGAGGAATAAAGCGATGAAGCCACCGCCGCGAAATCTGTTTCCCCATACCGGGAACTCGACAAGGTTCTCCTGCCGATCGCTCCTCCTGACTTGCCTTCTGCTCTTGGCGTGGGCCGGCATATCGGCTGCCGCCGAGTCCGCTCAGCCCAACATCCTGCTGGTGCTCTCCGACGACCATAGCGTGCCGCACGTCGGCTGCTACGGCAACAAGGACATCAAGACGCCCAACCTCGACCGCTTCGCGGCCGAGGGCATGCGCTTCGACCGCGCCTACGTCACCTGTCCGCAGTGCGCACCGTCGCGATCCTCGATCATGTCCGGGCGATCGCCCGTCGCCATCCAGATGACGCGTTTCTCCGCTCCGCTCCCCATCGAGGTGATGGTCTTCCCCGAACTGCTCCGCGCCCAGGGTTACTACTCCGGCGTCGCCGGCCGCACCTACCACCTCGACGGCTCGCGCCTGCCACCGGAGTCGCAGAAGGTATTCGACAAGTACGGCTTGCGGACCTTCGCCAAACGGCTCGACTACGTAAAGGTCGCCGGCCAACGGGAGGTGATGATCGCCCAGTATCGCGAATTCCTCGATCAAGTTCCCAAGGGCAAGCCGTTCGTGCTGCAATTGTGCTTCAGCGATCCGCACCGGCCGCTCGACCGCAACGCCATCCCCAAGCCGCACGACCCGGCCCAACTCCGGCTGCCCGCTCATTACCCGGACACGAAACTGGTGCGCGAGGACTTCGCCCGCTATTACGACGAAATCGCCCGCTTCGACGGCGACTTTGGCACGGTGCTCGACGAGTTAAAGAAGCGCGGGCTGGCCGAGAACACACTGGTCGTCTTCATGGGCGACAACGGGGCGTCTCAATTGCGCGGCAAGGGAACGCTGTACGAGTTCGGCGTCCATATACCGCTGATCGTGCGCTGGCCGAGCAAGATCAAAGCCGGCACGGCGACGAGCGCGTTGATCTCCGGCGAGGATCTAGCCCCGACGTTCCTGGAGGCGGCCGGCGCGGCGGTGCCGAGGGAGATGACGGGCCATAGTTTCCTCAAGCTGCTGCGCGGCGAGCCGTTCGAGGGCCGCCGGTACGTGTTCGCCGAGCGCAGCGCGCACGGCTCCGGCCTGCCGACCAACTCCGCCGCGTTCGACCTCGGCCGCTGCGTCATCTCCCGGAAATACAAGCTGATCTACAACGCCCTCTGGCAGCTGCCCTACACGCCGGTGGACTTCGCTGGCGATCCATTCTGGAAGGAGCTGCGGCAGATGCACGCGGACGGCAAGCTGTCGCCGGAGATGGCGAAGCTGTACTTTTCGCCGACGCGACCGATGTTCGAGCTGTACGATCTGCAAGCCGATCCGGCCGAGATGAAGAACCTCGCGGGCGCCCGAGAGACCGCGGCCTTCGAAAAAGAGTTGAAAGGCGTCCTGCAAGAATGGATGATCTTGCAACGCGACTTCCTGCCGCTGCCGGTGCCGCCAGTCAATCGAACGCCGCAGCCGCGCAAGGAAGGGGCCAACAATTACCCCATGCATCCGAAAGTTCAGCCGCATTACGGCGTCCGCACCGAGCGCTACAAGCTCATCTACTTCAACAAGATCGACCTGGGGGAGGAGCAGCATCTCCTTCGTGCCGAGCAGATGATGGCCATCGGCCAAGTGGCGACGGCGTCGCCCACGAGCTGCGCAATCCCTTGACCTCCATCAAGGGGTTGGTCCAGGTCAACCTGCGGGAGGCCCGAGCGCAAGGACTGCCCCAAGAGGATCGGGCCGTGATCGAACAGGAGATCCGTCGCATGGAACGGACCCTCCAGACTTTCCTGGTTTTTGCGCGTCCGCCCAAGCCCGAACGCCGCCGGCTGGAGCCGGCCGCCGTGGTCGAGCGTGTCTTTGCTCTTGTCGGAGGCCGGGCCAAGAAGCAGGGCGTCTCCCTTCGCCTGATTCAGCCAGCCACGCCCATCTGGTTGGATTCGAGCAACCGCGACGCGGACGCCCATTGGATCGGCAACGGCTTCCCGGTCCGCACCCTCTTCTCGTACCAGACCCTCGGGCAGTGCATCCGATCGACGAGCCAATCGCCCTTGACGGCTTGTTCGTGATGAACACGCGGGACGAGGTTCGCCAAGCAATCGCCGACTTCCCAAGTGGTCGTCTGGGGCAAGAGCGCGGTCATTTGACCGGGGATCTCCGGCCTCACTCCTGCACCCCTTGGAAAAAGCCAAGATTCTCCAGGGATGCTCGTAAGCGTGCGCCTCTGCTCCGCCGTCAAGTTCGCGTTCGGCAGACGGGCTGGGCCGACCTCGACGCCGAGGAACCCCATCACGGTCTTCGCCGCACCCAGATAACCGTACCCGGCCAGCAATTCGATGAGTTGGACCGAGCGGAACTGCTCGGTGCGAGCCGTCGCCAGATCACACCGCTGGAACGCCCCAATCATCCGGTTGTAGATAGGGGCCGCGAAGTTGAAGCTGCTGCCGACGCCGCCGACCGCTCCGAGGACCAACGCCGCCAACAGGTACTCGTCCACGCCCCAGGGGATGTCGAACCGACCGTCCTGAGCGTGCAGGCATTTCTGGTAGGCCATCAGGTCGGCGTTGGTGAACTTGATGCCGGCGAGCGTCGGGATGCGGTCGGCGGCCAGGGCGAGAAACTCCGGCATGGAGAACTGAACGCCGGTCAGCGCCGGGATGTCGTAGAAGTAGAACGGCAACGCCGGCGCCGCCGCGGCGATGTCGGCACAGCACGCGACCAGGGCGTCGAGCGACCTGGGCTTGAAGTAGCTGGGGGCCAGGGCGGCGATAGCGGCGGCTCCGAGGGTTTGAGCCTGCGCCGCCATCCGGCGGGCGTCGGCCAGGCAGTTGGAGCCGACGTGAACGACCAACCGCAGCTCCGACCCGCGCACCACCTCACCCCATCGCTGGGCCAGAAGCAGCCGTTCCTCCACGGTCAGGGAGTGACTCTCGCCGGTGCTGCCACCGACGAAGGCCGTGCGGACGCCGTTGCGGAGAAGGTGCTCGGCCTGCGTCCCGACGACGCGGAGGTGGAGTTGGCCGTCCGAGTCGAACGGCGTGTGGGTGGCGGCGACGAGGCCGGACAGCTTGATGGTCAAAGGATTGGCTCCGGAGCGGCAAGGTCGGGGCGAGGTCGAATCCGAAGGACCAAGAGGACGGACACGACGGCGGCGGCGGCAAACGCGCTAAAGATCGCGTTGAGCGGCACGTTGCGGTCCCGAAGGACGCCGAAACCCCAATCGGCCAAACCGCCGCAACTGATGCTGACGAAGTTCATGATACCGTAGCCCGTGGCCCGTAAGTGGGGCCGAATGATCTGCGACAGGATGGGCATGTTGTTGCAGTCGAAGAACCCCCAACCGAGGCCGAACAGGATCAGAAACGCCACGGCGGCTGTGAGCGAGCCGGCGTCGCCCACGCCGAGGATGGCCGGGACGATCAGGCTCATCCCCAGGGCACTCACGAAGATTCGGCCGCGCGGGTGGCTTTGCATCCAGCGGTCGGCCAGCCAACCGCCGAGGACGGCCCCGACAATCGCCGCCACCTGCCAGTACACGGCCGCCGCGACTCCGGCCTGTCCTTGCCCGATGTCGAACCGTTGCTTGAGGATCGCCGGCATCCAATCGCGCACCACCCATCCCGCCAGGGCCGGCAGGGTGAAATACAGCACGAGCAAGAGAAAGGAATGGTTGGATAACAATTCCCCGGCGGCACGCAGCGGCGTCGTGGCCGCGCGTTTGTCGTCGTCCTTGGACCGGGGCGCGTCCCGCAGCAACAACACCAACGGCAGCGCGTAGACCATGCCGACGACACCGCAGACGACGAAGGCGGATCGCCAACCGAGGTCCGGTGCATCCGCCACATACCCGCCGAAGCCCCCGGCGATCACGCCACCGTAGATCGCCATTTGGTGCAGCCCCACCGCACGGGACCGGGTCGGCCCGAGGTGATAGTCCGTGATGAGCGCCAGGGCCGCCGGGATGTAGCACGCCTCGCTGATCCCCATGAGCGACCGCGCCCAGAGCAACTCGGGATAGGTCGTGACCTTTCCCGTCCACCACGTCACCGCCGACCACACGAAGAGACTGCCGCAGATGGTAAGGCGGCGACTGAACCGATCCGCGAGGTAGCCGCCGAGGAGGCTACAAACCGCGTAGACCCACTTGAACTGTCCAAGCATCCGCCCCCAATTCGCCTCCGTGCCGATGCTGGAGATGTCCGCCATCACCGAATACTTCATCGCCGCCAGCAACTGGCGGTCGAAGTAATTCAGCATGGCGACGGGCAGGAGCAGGAGGACAACCAGCCATGCCGTTCGGGAGAAAGACGGTGAGGATTTCCGCATGGTCCGGCTACTCCTTCTTCCCCGGCGTCCGGCGCCACACGTCGGGCGACCGCACGCCGGGTCGAGCCTCACCGCTTGGCACGATCCACGACTGGTCCCAGACAACGCAAGGAACCGTGACACGAGGAGCGGAAATCTCCCCGGCCTCGACCCACTGCTCGGCCTTCGGGTCGTAGCGGAGGACTATCTTGGTAAACCCTCGATGTTTCTCGGGAGCGATACCGGTTTGCGCGCCATCGTCGCCGCCGAGGACGTAAATGCCCGCACGGTCGGTCGGTGCCGGGGAGGGCGCCGCCACGACCGGACGCGGTACGTCGGCGATCCGCTTCCAGCCCTGGCCGGGGGCGTAGCGGTAGGCGTCCTTGAGGTACTTGCGTTCCACCTTGCCGCTTGTGCCAATGACAAGATCAACGCCACTCACCAGCCAGAAGGCGCCCTCGAACCCGGCGGTGACGGCGAGCATTCGCCCGCCGCCGGGGCATGGCTCCATCTCAACCCACTTCGGCTCGGTTGCCGTCAGGTCCATTCGGTAGACCGTCCTGGACGTGGCCGAGGCGTCGGGATTCTCCTGGCCCCCGGCGACGTAAAGAATGTCACCGACCAGGGCCCCGCAAGCATTGGCAAGCGGCTTCGGCAGGGATGGGAGCTTGATCGTCGCCAGTTTGCCGCCCTTCCATTCCAGCCGGAAGGCGTCGGCGTAATGCCGTGTCGCATCCCTCCCGCCGACACACACGACGCTGTTGCCATGCGTCACGCTGACGCCGTACCCCAACGGTCGAGGAAGTTTGCCGGCGACTTGCCACTTCCCGTCGGGCCTTGCCAGCACGAAGACGGTGTCGTACCAGAGCTTCCGGCCTCCCTCCCACGGCTTCTTGGCGGGGAAGTTGGCACCGCCGGCGACAAGGAGCACGCCGTTGCTGACACCGGCGTAGAGACCGGCGAAGCCCTCTTTGTCGGGCAGCGGAGAGAGCTTCGTCCATTCCCCGGCGAGGGTCTCGGAGCCGGCGGCGATCCAGGCCAGCATCAAGAGCGTCTTCATCGAGATCCCTCCAGCAACCGCCAGCAATACCACAGCATCCGGGGGAGATGGAACGGTCCCTTCCACAGGTTGCCCTTCAGCCGCACCGAAATCCGGCCGTCTCGGTGGAGGTAGCCGTACCACGCGCCGAACTCCGGGTCGGGGAAGTGACGGAAACTCCACTCGTGGACCTGGCGGTGCCAGCGAGCGTACTTGTCGTCGCCGGTCAGGGTCCAGGCGAGCAACGTGGCGAGGATGGCCTCGCAATGCGGCCACCAGAACTTCATGTCGTGCCAGTATTTTGGCCGTCGCGGGTGACGGTGAAGTACAGCTTGCCATCGGGACTGATTCCATGCCGACGCAGGAACTCCATGCCGCAGCGGGCCGCATCGAGCCATTCGGGTTTGCGCTCCACGGTGTTGAACAGCGTGGCGAACAGCCACGCCCCGCGACCTTGAAACCAGATCGATTTGTCGGTGTCGAGGACGGTCCCGTCGCGGTCGAGCGCGGTCAGGTAGCCGCCGTGTTCGCGGTCCAGGCCGTGCCGAAGCCAGAACGGGACCACATCGCCGAGTAGCGTGTCGCGGTAGGTTTGACCGAGTTGGCGAAGTTCGGAGAAGGTCACGGCTCGCCCTCCCGCTACGGGGCCGAAGAAACCTTCTTCGCCAGTTCGTCTAGTTCCTTGAGCGTCAGACGCACATTCAAAATGTACGGCGGCTCGTCCTTCGTCCAGTGCCCGTAAGTCGTCGTCACGATCGTGCCGTCGGGCAGGCACAACACGCCTGGATAGGCGCAATCGCCGCTCTTGTAGTTCTTCTTGAGCCGGACGCGATATTGTCCCTCACGGCCGTTGACAATGTCCTCATAGGTGCCGACCCAGGCGACCCAATCGCCCTTCGTCTTGCTTTCGAGCGTCGTATCGCGGAACGAGACGAACAGCCGGCCGTCCGGTGCGTAAACGCCGGTGTGGCGGTCGCCGGTCAGCGAACCCGGCAGCTCGCGCGGCTTCGTCCACGTTTGGCCTTCATCGTTGGAGAAAAGGACGTGCGAATTGCGGCGGCGGCTGTTCTCGCGCAGCAGCACCGCCAACTGCTTGCCATCCGGCGAGCGAAGGCAGCCCGGCTCGCACAGGTGAATCGCGCTGCTCCGGTAGACCGCTTCGGGAAACAACCACGTCAGGCCGCCGTCGGTCGAGAAGGTCTTGTAGAGCGTGAATTCGATCGGATTTTTGACCTGGGCCTTGGCGGTGAAAAAGCGGCCGTCGTCGTGGAACATGGCCAAATAATGGCCCGGCGTCTTCAGCTTTTCGACGAAGCCCATGACAACGATGCCGCCCCAGTCGCCGGCCGGTTTCAGCTCGCTCCAGCTTTGGCCGTCGTCCGCGCTGACGGCCAACCGCGCCGGATAAAGTCCCGACCAGACGATGAGGCGTTTCCTGCCCTGGGCGTCCACGACGCGATGAATGGTGGGCGTTTCCTTGCTCGTCGTCCAGGATCTGGGCGTCGGCAGGCGCTCGGACCAGGTTTCGCCGCCGTCGCCGCTGCGCTTGTAGAGGATGGGTCCGCGTCCGTACCCCTTGGGGTAAACGCAGAGGATGGTCTTGCCGTCCTCCAGCAGGGCCGTGGTGGGATGACCGAGATACTGCCCCTTCTGGCGGTCCACGACGACCTGCCGTTCGCTTTGCGCGTCCAGGTCCAGCAGCGGGAGGGAGTAGCCGGGCGCCGGGCGGGACTTCGCATCCGGCTCGGCCGCGCCAGGGCGCCGGAAACTTCCAGGACCAAAATCGCCAGCCAAAACGCTCGCATCACAGCCTCCCAACGACGAAAGAAGTCCGATCCCTGTTGTACGGTCTTTGACGATCGGGGGCGATAAACCTCGAATTCCTTCGGGAGCCCCTTGACAATTCGCGCACACTCGATTACGATCGATCGTGTTCGAACATGATCGATTATAGGCGGAGGGGGCGAGAGGATGCAAGACACCTTGGCGGAAAAAACTTATCAGCAGTTGCGGCGCAAGGTGCTTCGGGGGGAACTCCAACCCGGGGACCAGCTCGTCAATCGCACCCTGGCCGAGGAGATGGGCGTCAGCCTAGCTCCCGTGCGCGAGGCCATTCATCGCCTGGCCACGGAAGGGCTCGTGCAGCACGTTCCCGGGGCCGGCGCCTTCGTTCCCAAACTCACGCGCCAGGATCTGGAAGAGTTGTACGTCCTGCGTGAGGCGCTCGAAAGCTGCGCCGCGGGCGAGGCGGCCCGTCAAATCGGGGGAGCCGAGTTGGACGAGCTGGACGCCATCTGTCGCGACGCCGAGGCCATCACGGAGGAAATCCGCGGAAAAAGGAAGCAGATCGCCAGCGACGAACAATTCGACCGCTGGTTGGACAAGGAGGAGATGTTTCACGCCCTCCTCATCGAGGCGGCGCGCAATCGCATGTTGAAAAAAGCAATCGTGCGACACCGCGCCTTGACGCGCATCTTCGAGGTACAGCGACACCGCACGGCGATTTTAACGTTGGCCGTCGCCGAAGAGACGTGCCGAGGGCACGCCGAGATGGTGGCGGCCCTGCGGAAACGAGACAGCGATCTGGTGCGGCAGCTCATGAGTGCCCACATTCGCCGAGGCCGCCAGACCGTTATGGAGTTCTTCCATCGTCTGCAACGCGAACAGGATTCGTGAACCGATTCCCAAAGAGGGGAGTGGGGGACGATTTCTTGCATCTATCCCGCAGTGAATTGTTCATCTTTTTTCAACGAGGAGTGGAACCATGACAGCGAGGCGTGCGTTCACGCTGATCGAGCTATTGGTGGTGATCGCCATCATCGCTATCTTGATCGGGCTGTTGTTGCCCGCCGTGCAAAAGGTGCGCGAGGCCGCCGCGCGCATGAAGTGTCAAAGCAACCTCAAACAATTGGGTCTGGCGCTGCACAACTACCACGACACCAACAACGGTCTCCCGATCGGGGCCAGCGGCGACACTCAACTGTGCTGGCGCGTTTGGATTCTGCCCTACATCGAGCAGCAGAACCTTTACAACCAGTTCAATCTCGGCTTCGGTTTCTGGAACACCGCCAACAAGCTGGGGCTCGCCTTGAATCCCATCAAGACCTTTAACTGCCCCAGCCAGATTCAGTAGTTTCCGGTTCGGGCTGAGGGAGGAGGGGTGAGGGAGACAATCGCAAGGCTCCTCCTGAGAATGACTTGTACCACCAAGGACATTCCAGGAGGGAGCCATGCGACAACGGCAGTATACACTCACCCCCGCCCACGTCCACGCCCACGTCAGCGCCCGGATGCAACAATATCTCCGCCTGGCTGACCACGGCCCCCGCTGCCGAGCCGATACCCTGTGGGCCGTCCTCTGCTACGCCGCCAGCCGCATCATCTCTCTGGCCGCCGCCTGCGCCGCCCTCCGCGACGCGCCCTCCGACACCGCCGCCCACGACGCCCTGCTCGCCACCCTCCCTGACTACGCCGAACTGCAACGCCGCCTCAACCGCGCCCTGCAAGGCGACCTGCCCCACGCCTTACGCCGACGCCGCCAGCCCTTGGCCATCGACTTGGTGCTCATCCCCTACCACGGCAGACCCCTGCACCACGCCAACGAGGTCTACCGCAGCCAAGCCAAGAGCGGCACCAGCCACTTCCACGCCTACGCCACCGCCTACGTCATCCAGAAGGGCCGACGCTTCACCGTTGCCCTCACCCCGGTGGCCCGCCACGACGCCATGCCGGAGGTGCTCAAGCGGCTGCTGCGTGAGGCGGCGCGGGCCGGCATCCGCCCGCGTTATCTGCTGTTGGACCGCGGCTTTTGCAGCGTGGACGTCATCCGCTACCTGCAAAAAGCCCGCTACGCGTGGCTGATGCCGTTGGTGTTGCGGGGCCGCAAGGCCGACCACCCCAAGGGACCGTCGGGCAGCCGGGTTTTCGCCGGCCGCAAGCGTAGCGGCTGGGCCGAGTACACGATGACCAACGCCGCCAAACGCCGGGCGCGGTTCCGGGTGTGTATCAAGTGTCGCAACCGGCGGGGCGAGCGTGGACGGCATGGTCGTGAGGCGTTGGTGTATGCCTTCGGTGGGCCGTTGCGTCCGTCGTCGTATACGTGGGTGAAGGAGACGTACCGGAGTCGGTTCGCCATCGAGACGAGTTACCGTCAGATGCACCAGGCGCGGATTCGGACGTGTACGCGCGATCCGCTGCTGCGTTTGTTGTACGTGGGGGTGGCGTTGCTCTTGCGCAACGTCTGGGTGTGGTTGCATGGGCAGGTGTTGGCGCGTCGTCAGCGTGGCGGTCGGCGGATCAATCTGGGGCGTTTGAGCTTTCGCAAGATGCTGGTGTGGTTGCAACACTGGGCCGAAGCACGCTTGGGTATCCACGATGAAATCGCCACGGAACATCGGATGTATGAATGAGTTGGGGCATGGTATCATAATTCACACTCACCGGAAACTACTGATCCTTGATTTTGGAGAAGCATCAACTCAGGGCCGAGGCGGTCCACACGAACGGCTTGGGGTTCTGAGTTATGCTTCTCCAAAATCAAGGATCAGTAGTTTCCGGTGAGTGTGAATTATGATACCATTCCCCAACTCATTCATACATCCGATGTTCCGTGGCGATTTCATCGTGGATTCCCAAGCGTGCTTCGGCCCAGTGTTGCAACCACACCAGCATCTTGCGAAAGCTCAAACGCCCCAGATTGATCCGCCGACCGCCACGCTGACGACGCGCCAACACCTGCCCATGCAACCACACCCAGACGTTGCGCAAGAGCAACGCCACCCCCACGTACAACAAACGCAGCAGCGGATCGCGCGTACACGTCCGAATCCGCGCCTGGTGCATCTGACGGTAACTCGTCTCGATGGCGAACCGACTCCGGTACGTCTCCTTCACCCACGTATACGACGACGGACGCAACGGCCCACCGAAGGCATACACCAACGCCTCACGACCATGCCGTCCACGCTCGCCCCGCCGGTTGCGACACTTGATGCACACCGCGGAACCGCGCCCGACGTTTGGCTGGCGTTGGTCATGGTGTACTGCGCCCAGCCGCTCCGCTTGCGGCCGGCGAAGACTCGGCTGCCCGAAGGCCCCTTGGGGTGGTCAGCCTTGCGGCCCCGCAACACCAACGGCATCAGCCACGCGTAGCGGGCGCTTTGCAAGTAGCGGATGACGTCCACGCTGCAAAACCCCCGATCCAGCAGCAGATAACGCGGTCGGACACCGCCCTGGGCCGCTTGCCGCAACAGGCGTTGCAGCACGACGGGTAAGGCATCGTGGCGGTTCACCGTCGTCAGGGCAACCGTGAAGCGTCGTCCTTTGCGGAGGACGTAGGCGGTGGCGTAGGCGTGGAAGTGGCTGGTGCCACTCTTGGCCTGGCCGCGATAGATCTCGTCGGGTTGGTGCAAGGGTTTGCCGTGGTAAGGCAGCAGGGTGAGGTCAATGGCCAGGGGTTGGCGATGGCGACGTAAGGCGTGGGGCAGGTCGCCTTGCAGGGCGCGGTTGAGCCGGCGTTGTAATTCGGCGTAGGTGGGCAGGGTGGCCAGCAAGGCATCGTGGGCGGCGCTGTCGGAGGGAGCATCGCGCAGGGTGGCGCAGGCAGCGGCCAGGGAGATGATGCGGCTGGCGGCATAGAAGAGGACGGTCCACAGGGTATCGGTGGTGCATTTGCGGCCGTGGTCTGGCAGGCGGAGATGCTTTTGGATGCGCCAGGCGGCGTGGGCCTGGACGTGGGCGGGGGTGAGGGTATACTGCCGAGGTCGCATGGCTTCCTCCTGAAATGTCCTTGGTAGCACAAGTCATTATCAGGAGGAGCCTTGCGATTGCCCTCTACACCTTTTGTCGTTCCGCCCGAACCGGAAACTACTGAGATTCTCTTTGATGGCCCTCTCCAGTTCCGCCACGCTGGGGAACACCCCACGCCGCAGCCGCTGCTCCGTGATCTGCCCAAAAAACCGCTCCACCAGATTCAGCCACGAACCGCTGGTGGGTGTGAAGTGCAGCACATAACGCGGGTGCCGCCGCAGCCAACGCTTCACTGCCGGGGTCTTGTGCGTGCTGTAGTTGTCCAGGATCAGATGAATGCTGACCCCATCCTCCTCGGGCACCGCGGCGTCCACGAGGGTCAAGAACTTCACAAACTCCTGGTGGCGATGACGGCGGAAACATTCTCCGATCACTCGTCCGGTCGCCACCTCCAAGGCGGCAAACAGCGACGTGGTGCCGTGACGCACGTAATCGTGCGTCTGTCGCTGTACTTGCCCCGGCCCCAACGGCAGCAGCGGTTGGGTGCGGTCCAACGCCTGCACCTGCGACTTCTCGTCCACGCACAGCACCACCGCCTTGTCCGGCGGGTTGAGGTAGACGCCCACGACGTCGCGGACCTTTTCGACGAAGAAGGGATCGGTGGACAACTTGAAGGTCTCGGTCAAGTGCGGTTTCAGGCCGAAAGCGTGCCAGATGCGGACGACCGCCGACTGCGACAGACCGGCCGCTTTGGCCATGCGGCGCGTGCTCCAGTGGGTGGCGTTGTCCGGCTGGGTTTCCAGGGTGCGCGTGACGACGTCCTCGACCTGAGCATCACTGACGGTACGGGGTGCGCTTCGCGGACCAGGTCGGCGTACTGGGCGAGCGCCGAGTCTCCCGCGATGAACTTCATGACCGCAGCCAAGTCGTCCCCGGTGAACTCCTCGTCGCACGTCGCGGACAGCACCTTGAAGCTCACCTCCCCGAGCGGCCCGTCGTCCGGCACGCGGTAGATTAGCCAGTCGACGAAAGGCATGCGCTCTTCGCGGAGTACTTGCTGCCAGGTGGTGTCGGGGTCGGGCGTCTCGGCGCGGCTCGCCAGCCAGATGTCGTGCAGACTCTCGCCGGGCAGCCACCCGGACTCAACCAGCCCCGCCAGCGCGCCGGTCCGCGTGTGGCCCTCGATGGAACGCCGTTGGCGCTCCGCCAGCGACGGCTGATCCGTGTTTTCGGGCGCCGGCGAAGCCGCCCGGCCAAGGGGACGCTGGTAGAAGAACCCGAAACTGGCCGTCCGTGCCAGGTCACGCTCGAACCCTTTTTGATCGGCGGTGAAGAAGTTGCAGACGTTGGCCTGAATCGCGTCGATGATCGGCTCGGTCAGGGCGTACAACGTATCCAGCTCCAGGAACGGATTCCCCGCTTGCCGACGGGCGAACGCTTCCCAGACCGGATCAATCCTGTCCTCATACACAGTCGGGATCGTCATAGCAGTAAGCTCCACGTCGGTCAAACGTGCCCCTTCGGGCAGCCTCGGTCCCCCTTCGACCGCTCCCGCCAGGGGGGAAAGAAATTCTCGCCGATTTCTCCTCTCGGTCACGCCTCCCTTCGCCAGAATGCGGAAACGGATATCGACAACCGCGTCGATGGAGAGCGACTGCACGGCTGGCGTTGATTATGCCATGACCGAATCACGGCAACCACGGCGAGACGGTCCTGGGGATCGCGAGGCGGACGTCGCCGCCTCCGGAGCCGTCCTCCGCTATCTCACGATCCAGGAGCTTGCCACGCGCACGACCTTGTCGGTCAGCACGCTCCGGCGGCTGATCAAGAAGGGTAAGCTCATCGGCCACCAGCCCGGCGGCCCTCGCACCCGCATGGTTTTCCGCCCCGATGCCATTGAGCAGGCCACGACGGCGATGGTACAGGACACCGTCGGCGAGCCCCTCTCCCTCTCACCCCCAATCCGCGAGCGTCCCGCAGCATGGCCCGTGCCCCAAGTGGCAGCAGGCCACGTAACGCGCTCGTGTCCCTTGCCCGGGAGCATCAAGTATGCCTCGCAAACCCAAGAAAGAGCGTGTGTCCAGCCCGTTCTTCACCTGGCTGCTGGGCACCCGCAGCAACGGGTCTATTACGCGGACGGACGTGGCAACCCCCAGAAGGTGGGACGACATTCGCTGGGAACCCGCGACCGCCAGGAAGCTCTGGTGCAACTGCGACGGCTGGACCTGGTCAAGGCCACGGAGTTCGGCCTGGCCGACACTTCCGTCCTGCAAACCAACCAGGCCCAGCTGCTGACGCTGGACGAGGGGCAGCAGCGCTACCTCGCCTTCGTCTCCCGGCCTGCCGTCTAGGGAGGCGGCAGCGCCGGCACTGTCAAACGCTACCGGGCCGTGCTGGATAAGTTTGTGCCGTTCGCCAAGGATCAGGGCATCGGCTGCTGGCACCAGGTCAGCAAGGATCTGCTCCGCCGCTACGGCACGTGGCTGGAGGCCAACGATTATCACGACAAGACGCAATACATCGAGCTGACCGTCTTGAAGCAGGTGGTCAAGTGGATGGTGGCCGAGAAACTGCTGCCCGCCACCAGCCTCCTCAGTCTGAAGTCGAAGAAGTCCGCAGGCACGAACACCTATTGCTACTCCCACGCGGAGGTCCAGGCCATCGTGCAATACTGCGGCGAGGAACCGTCTCTGCACTGGCTGGCCGACGTCGTCTTCTGCTCGATGTCGGCAGATCACGATGTTCCGGAGCAGTTGCTGATGTCGTGGTTGGGTCACCGGGATAGCGAAATGATCCGCCGCTACTACCATCTGCGTCAGGAGGAGACCCGCCGGCAGATGGCCAAGATCCCGTTCCTGGGCAAGCCGGGAAACGAGTCGGTCCGCGGCGGCGTTGAGAAACAACGCTCCCAGGAATAAGGGGCGGAGGAAGACAGGATCGTGTTGCTGAGATGGCTGATGGGCCGAGCCACCTGGCCATCAATGGCTGCGTCTGGCGGCAGCTTTTCGTTTGGCACACTCTTGGCTCAGTTGACTGTGCCAATCAGATCAGCTTTCCACAAATGTATAGCTCTCGCCATGTTACGGCGAGTGTTTCAGGTCGAG
>CAWKHF010000005.1:0-1161350 GCA_963849325.1 uncultured Planctomycetota bacterium
CAGTTCCTCGAAGACGTACCCCATCTCGATGTTGGACACCCGATCCGGGTGCAGGTCGATGTCGGCAAACTTCGACACCACGAGATACAGGCGGTTGTTTTCGTCCAGCCGGGCGATCTCCGGCTCGAAGTTAAACTTCTCGAAGATGTCGCGGACCTGGGAGGAAAAGCCCTTGATGTAGGCTGTCAGGTTGGCCGCGATCTTGTCGGGTTCGCCTTTGAGCTTCTTGAAGTCAAGCTTGCTGGTGTTGTGGAAGGACGCCTTGGCGACGCGGTTCAGGATCGGCTCGGCGTTGGCGACCTTACCGCCTTTCAGCTCGGCTGCCCTGGCCAGCACCTTTTCCTTGGTCGGCTCCAGGACACAATCGAGGCGGCGGAGTACCGTCAGCGGCAGGATAACGCGGCCATACTGCGGCGGCTTGTACGGCCCGCGCAGCAAGTCCGCCACGCTCCAGATGAAACTGACTTTATCTCCGAAGTTCGTCACGGTGCTGACCTCTCTAACCGATGTTTCTCCTGGCCGGTTCATTCTTCGACCTCAATCGTGGCTTCCGTCTCCACTTCGGCTTCACCTGGGCCTGAAGTTCCAGAACCGCCACTCGGAGTGGCTCATAGATCGAAATCTCCTGGCCGAGAATCTCGAAGCTGACCACGAGTGAGTAACGTGCAGCTGCCTCGGGGTCGCGGCTCCAGCCGCGATGCCCCCGCACCGCGATGCAAAGGTCCTGGGGCAAGGCGTTGGACTTGACCAGCGCCCAATCTTTCTGGACAGTACCCACACTGCGGCGGATGTCGGGAATCCGGCCCCATTGCCCGCGCGCCTCAATTACCCAACCGAAACTGGTGCCTTCCTGGATGGTGTCTTCGTCTCCCTTGAGGGCGCGTGTCAGGAAAGCGTCGAGCGATTCACCCTTGCGGTTGCTCAGCCAGTCGAGCCAAACCGACAGATACCCGCGCGGCGTGCGCCGCGTCCGCCTGGGCTCGGCTGCGTAGGAAAGAGTCACCTCGACCAGAATGTCGTAATCCTCGGCTGGCCCGCGAAGCTGGGCGGGGATCGGCACCTGATAAACGTGGCAATCGCCGCGCCGATTTCACGGTCGCGGTGCGTGATGAACGTTGTGCGGTGATCGGTGTTCGTGGTGGCCCGGTCCATGTCAGGGATGCCGTAGCCAATGCGTCTCAGCAGCGCTGCTTGCTGTTCCGGGTTCAGCGCGCTGGCCCAATTCGGCCAACGGGCGGACTGCACGATCAAGCCGCGATAGAGCAGGCAGGGTTCGTCCGGCAGCAGGGCCTGTAGCCGCGCGGCTATCCGGGTAACCTTCGGTGCCGCATAGGATGTGCCCACATCGTCTCTGTCGAAAGCAGGCCCGCCGTGCCGGGTGGAGCGAACCAACTCGGGGTAACAAGTGCGAGCGCCATCAGGCGTGCCGACAGTGAGTGGGTTGCCGGCGGTGCGCAGGTAATCTCCGCCGTATTCGGCGACTTCGGGTTTGATGGAATCCCAGATTCCAAGACCCGTGCGGCTGAAAGCCGATGGGTCTCCGGGCCGGGTGGTCAGGCTGCGCCAGCCCGCATCTTCAAACGGACCGTAAGCGACGGAACCGACCGTCAGCGCCTGAAAGCTCTGCGCCGGATTGGCCACGCGGCAGGCCACTTCGCCGAAGTAGTCGGGATAGGCACGACCCGTGCCGATAAACTCGGCAATGCCCGGTTTCGGTGCGGGTCGCGAGGATTTCAGGTTGCCAGCACTTTGAATGACCAGGATGTCGTATTCGCTGCTGAGCCGGTCGATTTCGGCGGCCCAGGCAGACATATGCCGCGTGCGGCATGGGGAGTCGGCATTGATCGAATGGTTGAAGATGCGGGTGTGACGGTTGCCTTCATGGTAGCGTTTCACGACTTCGCGTAAGGCAACCGGGGGAAACAGCTCCGTGGGCAGATTACAGTCGGCGTCAAGAATGCGTGCATTTTGCACCCAGGCTTCGAGCGGAACCTGTCCTGCGGTCGGAATCGTTTCGCCGTGAAGCACGGCACCTGCGACGCGGGTTCCGTGTCCGCCGGGTCTGACGTAATCAGCAATGTCGGTCGCCGCCGTGTTCGGCAGGAAACAGTGCGAGTTGTCCTTGTCGATTCCAGGTTCGAGCAAGAAATGCTCTTCCTGGATGCCGCTGTCGATCACGCAGACCGCAGGGGCGTTGGCGGATGGAGCCTGGATGTCCAGTCTGGCCCGGACTTCTCGCAGTTCTCTGGCAATCTGCTGCGGAAGCTCAATATCGTCCGGCTCGGCAACCTCGAAGATGTACGGGTAATTGAGTACCAGGTCTTTCAGCCCTCTGCCCGGCAATTGCAGCCGCAACGTGAAGCTATCCGGCAAGGTAGGCGCATCGACAGGCGAATCATCGACGTTGAGCAGAATCTCGCCCTGGTAATGGGCGATGATCTCGCGGACGGCATCGAGGCGCTCCTCCTTGAGGGTATCCCATTGGTCGTAGGCGTCGTTGCGGGCCTCTGACCAGTCCCGTTCCTTGCGTGCCCATTTCTCGTCGGTCAGTCTGCCACGCTTGGGTTTTTTGGGAATCTGCCAGGTCCCGGCGCAGCTAATGCTAACGTCGCAAATGTAAAGCTGGTCATCGGCCAGCGTGGGCCATTCGTTGAACAGGACATCGGTGAGGATGCGGCGAAGACGCTCTTCCTGCGTGGGGTCCTCGCGCAGCTCGTGAATCTTGGCGATGTTCGCCGATCCAGTGATGGCGGCCACGAAATCGTTGAGCTTTTGCTGAAAGCTGGCCAGAGAGATGTCTTCCGAGGCCACGATAACGAAACCGTCTTCCTGCTCCGAGACGATCTCGAACTGGAAGAAGTGGCGCAACTCGTCGAGGTCAAGCGACGGATCGATCTTGAGCAACAGGGGGATGCCGGCTTCGATGGTCGGCAAGCCTTCGGCCAGCCGCTGTGCCTTGCGGCTCTGCCAGCTCGCGACGATCATGCCTGCGCGGGTTCTCAGGATCAGGCTGTGCCCGGCACGGTTGCCTTTGTTGCTTACCGTGGCCGGATCAGGGGCCTGCGGCGCTGGCGAAAAGCGCGCCGGTCCCCGGTCACGGAGGATGAGCGGGAGATACTCAAATTGGTGCGGAGCCGGCATGGGTTACTCGCCATGTTCCTTGCCATCACCTCGCTTGAGTTCAGCGATAGCGTTCTTCAGGTGCGATTCCGTGACGATCTTCTGACCGCTAAGCACGGCGGCTTTGGCTGCATCCTGGGCTGCCTTGACCACCATTGCGGCGGATGCGCCCGTCAGTTTCTCTATGACACATTTCCAGGAAATCCGTTCGGACAGCTGGACCGACGAAAGCGTCATTTTCAGGAGTTTCTCCACTTCTTCCGGACCCGGAGGCGGCACCTGGAATACGTCATGGAAGCGCCGGAACAGCGCCTCATCCAGGGATGACTCGACGTTGGTTGTGGCAACCAGCAGGCCGGGGGCATCGTACTCTTCCATCAGCTGCAAGAGAGAATTCACGATACGTGATGCTTCGCCGATGTCCTTCGAGTGGACACGCGAGCGGGCAATGAAGTCGCATTCGTCGAGCAACAGGACGCATGGCCGTTCCTTGGCGGCGGCGAACACAGCCCGCAGATTGGCGGCTGACTCGCCGAAATACGATGAGATCAGCGCATCGAATCGGACCTTCAGTAAAGGCAACCCCGTGTTCCAGGCCAGGCGCTTGGCTCCGAGCGATTTTCCACAACCTGGCGGACCGTAAAGCAGGATCGTCTTGCGTGGGAGAAGGCCGTAGGCCCCCAACCGTTCTCGGGCTGCGAATTCCCGCTCGATGCGGGCAAACCGCTCCTCCGTGGCGGTGGGCAGAATCATGTGGTGTTCCAGGGCTTCCCTGGGGATGATCGTCGCAAGCAACTCGCCATGCCGGCGACTCAGGGGCAGTTCTTTGAGGCTCCGCTCGCTGTCGGTCGTCGGTGCAAGGCCGTTCTTCACAAGCCGGGGCCGATTCAGAATCGCTTCCAGTTGATCAGCAAGCCTGGCGTGGCCGCTTTGCCGCTCCGAGTCAACGACTTTGCGCAAGGCGATCCAGGTCGCCTTGGGAACCGTCGGCGATAGCACGCACGATGCGCTTGAGAATGTCCGCGTTCATGGGAAACCCGCCTGCATCATGGTTTCGTCGGTTGGTTCATCGTGTCGCTCCGGCAAGTTGCCCTGATTCCGTTCTGGTTGCAGCCTTCGGAGGTCGTACAAGGATGTAGTGCCAACCGTTGCCATGTTTTTCCGCCCGGATGTCGTGCCCCCTTTCCCGCAGGGCGGTCACGCAGCGGGAAATAGTCGGGATAGAAACGCCGACTTCCTCGGCCAGTTTCGGCGTGGAATACCTGCCTGTACGGATGAGCCTGAGAACATGATCCAACCGCTTTTCAATCCCAAAGGAACGTTCGTACAGCATTTCGTGGCCTCCTTCAAGGTTAGCTTTTATCTATCCGTTTCTGATAGACTTGTCAAGGTCGGTAGTGCTTTTCCACAAGGATTTTACGGCCGCTTGGTCGGCTGCATTCCTTGCTTTTGCTCAAACCGGAATACAGGCGGTATGAATGAAATGTCCATCCGGAACAGGCTGCTGCGGGGAAGTACGTTGAGCCTTCTCCTCGCGGCCTGCGCCTTGCAATCGGCTGTCCCTGCGGTATTTCCCGGAACAGAGCAACAGAAATGAGGGAACGAGGGAGAGGGGTTTGGGGAGAGGGAACGTTGGGACTATGGTTCCCTCTCCCCAAGGTGAAAGGATGGATTACCGATACCGCGCACGTATTCACGCATTGTGCTCGATAGGCCAGTCAACGCCCCTCAAGAGCGGCCCGCAAGGGGGCCAGTTCTCCCGACACCGGTAGCCAGGACTTCACCGATGTCTTGTAGATCGGACGCCGCACCTGCAAGGCGCTAGCCGTGCTTACGACACGTTTAGTGCGATAGAATTGCAACCAGCAGCCGGGCATTCGGGTACAGCTGCATGAATTCGCGGGCGAATTGCTCCAGCAAACCGCCAGGGTCAGCATAGGTGATCGCCGGGTTCCTGGCAATCATGAATGGCCCGGACGATTATCGGCGAGGAGGGCGGGAATCAACACGCCGAGGCAAGCGCCGATCGCCTCCGCAGCTGCTCTATTTCCACTACCGCGTTCGCGGTTGCCGAGGCCGACGCGGTGGAGTAAGTTGCCATGAAGTCGGGGAGACGGGAAAGACAATGACGCCGATGACGGAACCGAACGGAGTTGGTTGGCATGGACCTGAAAGACGATATTCGCATAGCTCTGGAGGGCCAGTTGTCAAACGCACCATTGCCTTCGGTGATGGGCAAGCGTCTCCGCCGGAAAGTCAGACGTGCCTCCAATCACAGTTTCACAGTTGTATGTGACCCAACAGGAATAGAACAAGAAGGATGACCAGGATTAACCCGACCAGGCCCCCGCCCCCCGCGAGGATGTTGTTACCACTGCGGTAGCCGTAACCGCCACCGAGCACGACCAGAATCAAGATCACGACGAGAATCAGTACGATAGGACTCATTGTTCACTCCTGAAAGAATACAGCCAAACACCCGCCAGCCGAGTAAACCCAGCAGGAAGGTGTTCGGCGGCGATGATGGGCGACTCGAAGGAAGGCGCTCCCGGCTTACCCACGAACGGGTCGCCGTAGGGCAGAGGCATGGTCGCCTTCCGCCCCACCTTCTTGGGTTGGTTGTCGTACAACCGTCTTGAACAGTTCGAGCAGCGTCTCAAGGTCCACCGGCTTGACGTAGTAGTGGTCGAACCCCGTTTGCTGCTGACGCTGGCGGTCTGCCTCACTTGGGGTGTAGCCCGTCAACGCACACACCATCACGTTCTTGAATTCCGGCTTCTCCCGCAAACGCTGTGCGACCTGATAGCCGTCCATGCCCGGCAAGCCGATGTCCAACAGCACCACGTCAGGCCGACAAGCCGACGCCATCTCCAGGGCGGTCGGGCCGGTGCGAGCCACTTGAACCTCGTGTCCATACAGCCGTAGCAAGAGGTTCAGGCTGTCGGCGGAATCGACGTTATCTTCCACCACGAGGATGCGCAGCGGGCGTCCGGCAGGCTTGCCCGGCTCCAGCACGGTCTTCGCTTCGTGCCCTGACGTGTCGGCCACCAGCGGCAGCTTGACCGTGAACTCGCTGCCCTTGCCCAGACCGCCGCTCTGCGCTTGCACCCTTCCTTCTTGCATCTCCACCAACTTCCGCACCAAGGCCAGCCCGATCCCCAGACCCCCGTGGGACCGGCTGAGTGTGCCTTCCACCTGGGTGAACAGGTCGAAAATCGCGAGGCAGCATCTCCGGGGCGATGCCGACGCCGTTATCCCGCACCCGGATCACCGCTTCGGACCCTTCTTGCTGGACGCTCATCCGAATGAGTCCACCCGCATCGGTGTACTTCGCCGCATTGTTGAGCAGGTTGACGACGATCTGCTCCAGCCGGGCCGGGTCCGCTTCCACCCAGACCGGCCCGGTCGGGAGCGACACGGAGAAGTCGTGCTTGCGGGCGTCCATGAGCGGGCGGGCGGACTCGGCGGCACGGTTGGCGACGACACGCAGTTCCACCTTTTCCTTGGTAAGCCGCAGCTTGCCCTTGGTCATGCGGCTGATGTCCAGCAGGTCGTCCACGAGGCGCACCATCTGCACCACCTGGCGGTTGATGATGTTCCCGGCCTGCTCGATGATCGGGTCGCTGGTCCTCATCTGCCGCAGGATGCTCAGGGCATTGAGAATTGGCGAGAGCGGGTTGCGCAGTTCGTGGGACAGCAAGGCCATGAATTCTTCTTGGCTCCGGTTGGCTTCGGCCAGGTCGTCGGCCCGCTTCTTTTGGGCGTCCTGCGCCTGACTGTCGGTGAGGTCGTGCATCACCCTGGCGAAGGACCGGACCTGTTTATGCTCGTCCCGCAGAGGTGTGACGGTGGCCCGGCACCAAAACCGGCTGCCGTCCTTCCGAACTTGCCAGCGCACACTGTCGGCCCGGCCTTCGGCCAACGCCGTCTTGAGTTCATGCTCCGGCTGGCCGTTGCGAATGTCTTCCGGCGAAAAGAAGCGGGAGAAATGGTGTCCGATGATTTCGCTCGACTGGTAGCCGAACAGCCGTTCCGCTCCGGGGTTCCAGCAAATCAGACGCCCTTCTTGTCCGAGCAAGAAGATGGCGTACTCCTTCGCATCTGCCGCCAGCAGGTCGAAGCGCTCTGATAATTGTTGCGGTGAGAGGTCGTTCAGAAAATCATCATTCATGATCGCTCCCTCCGTGCAGCAGCGAACCCACGGCTCACTTGTCTACCTTCTTGGCGGCTGACATATCCCATAACTTGATCGTGATGTCCTTGCTCCCCGAGGCCAGCGTCTTGCCGTTCGGGCTGAAAGCCACGGAGAACAAAAAGTCGGTGTGTCCCTTGAGGGCGGCTTGTTCCTTGCCCGTCGCCACGTCCCATAGCTTGATCGTCTTGTCCCAACTCCCCGAGGCCAGCGTCTTGCCATCCGGACTGTACGCCACGGAGCTAACACAGCCGGTATGGCCCTTGAGGGTGGCTTGTTCCTTGCCCGTCGTCACATCCCACAGCTTGATCGTCTGGTCCATGCTCCCCGAGGCCAGCGTCTTGCCGTCCGGACTGAACGCCACGCACAACACCATGCCCGTGTGTCCCGTGAGGGTGGCTTGTTCCTTGCCCGTCGCCACGTCCCATAGCTTGATCCGTCTGGTCCTGGCTCCCCGAGGCCAGGGTCTTGCCGTCCGGACTGTACGCCACGGAGGTTATACCGTCTATGTGTCCCTTGAGGGTGGCCTGTTCCTTGCCCGTCGCCACGTCCCACAGCTTGATCGTCTGGTCTCCGCTCCCCGAGGCCAGCGTCTTGCCGTCCGGACTGAAAGCCACGGAGGACACATAGTCCGTGTGTCCCTTGAGGGTGGCTTGTTCCTTGCCCGTCGTCACGTCCCACAGCTTGATCGTCTGGTCCAGGCTCCCCGAGGCCAGCGTCTTGCCGTCCGGACTGAAAGCCACGGACATACACCCACCCCATGTGTCCCTGGAGAGTGGCCTGTTCCTTGGCCGTCGCCACGTCCCACAGCTTGATCGTGGTGTCCTCGCTTCCCGAGGCCAGCGTCTTGCCGTCCGGGCTGAAAGCCACGGAGAACACCGCTGCCGTGTGTCCCTTGAGGGTGTCCCGCAGCTTGGGTTCCTGTGCGGTTAGCGGCCCCACCGGAAGCAGCCCCAGGCAGACCACACCTACCCACACCGCCGCCCACTGCCTTCGTCCGCAATTCATCTTCATCGCTCTCCTTCCATTTTTTTGGTTCATGGTTCCTCGCAAGGACGGCGTTTGTATCAAGCTCAGTAACCAACAAGATGCTCGTGTCTGCTATCGCCATTCTCCATTCGTGGTATTCT
This sequence comes from uncultured Planctomycetota bacterium, assembly GCA_963849325.1. Lineage (GTDB taxonomy): Bacteria > Planctomycetota > Planctomycetia > Gemmatales > Gemmataceae > JAJPHU01. The sequence continues at coordinate 8,443 of CAWKHF010000005.1, forward strand.
CGTCGTGCCTATCCAGCGCCGCTTGCGCCTCCCTTGCCTTGCGGTACTCGGCGTCGGCACCAGGCAACGGCCCGTCGTCCTCCAGGGCGGCGGCGGCGAGTTGCAATACTAGCTGGCGGCGTGCGGCCTTCAACGCCTGGTTGGAGCCTCCGACAGCTTCGGTCCGGCGCAACCGCTCGTCCAGGGCGTTGATCTTCGCCCCATTCTCGCCATCATCAATGCCCGCCGCATACATACGCTCGCCCAAAGCGGCCTGGGCCTCCACGAAGGCACCGCTCAACCGACGCTTGCGCCACAGGTCCATTCCGTGCTTTGCAAGCTGGAGAGGCTTGCTCAGAGTCGCAATTGCAGTCTGCACAACTATCTCCGAAACGAAAAAGCCGACCGGGTGGGGCACCTGCAACGGCGCTCCACCCGGTCGGCTTACTCTTCAACCAGCCCCCGCCAGATGGCGGTTGCCGTTCATTTAGTCTTCCGACTTCACTTCGTAACTCATCAGTATACGGTTTTCGCCCCGGAACGCAAGGGCCTTGTTGAGAATCCCTTGCTGTTGGGTGTGGTACATGGTTTGCTAGGCAGCTGGCTGGTGTGGTAGACTGCCGCGACAAGTTAGTCAAGACTTTCGCCGCAACCTCAAGGGGGAGCCAGGGATGGCACGCAAGAAAAAACGGAGTCCAGAGGTAGAAGAAGTCCGTAGCTACGTGGAAGGCGTCGCGAAAAACCTCGCGGACCGCCTCTGGGGCCCGAAGGGGCCACGCTGGGGCACCAAGCTCAGCGCGTTGGAGGATTTGGTTGTCGAACTTCGGGAAGTGCTGTCCGAGAAGATGCTGGAATTGGGCTTGGAACGTCAAGCGGCCGTCGTGGCGGAAGAACGACCCTGGCCCTTCCAGGGATGCCCCGGGTGCGGCCGACCCTTTCCCGAGGAAACGCCCGAGCCCCGGGTGGTGCACACACGGGGCGGGGAGGCCGAATGGCTCGAACCGAAACACTACTGCCGCAAATGTCGGCAGGCTTTTTTTCCCTCAGTCCCGGAGTTTGGGCGTTGACCGCTCGCAGTACAGCAATGCCATCTTGGCCAAGATTACCCACGCCGGCAGCAACAACACCTCGTATCAACAAGCCGAAAGCGATCTCGAATGCCTGGCGGAACTCACGGTTTCGGATAAACAGGTGCGCCGCTTATGCAAACGCATCGGCGACGAACGGGTGCAGGAGCGTGATGCTGCCGTCGTCGCCTACCAGGCGTTGCCGCTGGTCGAGCGGAAGTCGGCGCCCACCGCAGTAGTGCCACCCGCGGTGGCGGTCGTCAGCGTCGATGGCGGCCGCATCCAAATCTTCGAGCGGGAGCCAGACACGGCCGCGCCGCCACCGCCGACGGCCGAAGTCGTTCCCCAACCCGATCTCGTTCTGGCAGTGGCCGAGGTCTCCGACGCGGACGGGACGACGCTAGCGCCAGGCGCCGGTGCGGACGGCAGCGGAAGCGGTGGCAGCGCCCGCCGCTGCTGCCGCCATCGCCGCCCCGGCGCCAGTCGGGGCGGTGGACATGGAAGAGGAAGACGAGGAACGCCGGGGGAAATTCTGGCGGGAAGACAAGATCGGCCTGCTGCTGACTATGCAGAGTGAGGAGGCCACGAGCGATCCCTGCCCGATCGTTCCCGCCGCCTTTCTGCACCCGGGACGCATGGCCAAACTGGTGCGTGAGTTGAAGAAGCGGGCGCCGCCGCAAGAGGAAGCGGCCAAAACGACCGACGATCCCGGCGCCGGCAGCGAAGCGTTGCGGGACGACGCGGCGAAGTGGCAACCTCCGGAAGTGGCGGCCAAACAGGTGGTGGCCAGCCGACGTTCGTGGGCGGACTTTGGGCCCATGGTGGCGGCGGTGGCGTGGGCGCAGGGATTCTTCGCCGCGGCCCGCAAGGGCTTCGTGGCCGACGGCGCCGAGAACAACTGGACCTTGCACCGGCAGTTGTTTTCCTCGTTCGTGCCGATCTTGGATTTCATCCACGGCTTGTCGTACGTGTTCGCGGCAGCGCTCGCGGGTCGCGGGTTCAAGGAAGGATGGGCCGTGTATGAGCGGTGGATCCAATGGGTATGGTCCGGCGCGGTGGAGAAAGTGCTCGACGAGTTGTCGGCGCGTCAAACCGAGTTGGGGGTCCCGGCAACGACGGAGCCGGCGGGAAGCCCGCGAGCAGTGGTGGCTCGGGCCTTAACGTACTTGACCAACAACAAGGAACGGATGCGTTACGCGGACTACCGCCAGCAAGGCCTGCCGATCACATCGAGCTACGTCGAAAGTGCCGTGAAGCAGATCAACCGTCGGGTGAAAGGAACGGAAAAATTCTGGAATGAAGTCGGCGCCGAAGAACTCTTGCAACTCCGCGCGGACTACCTGAGCGACGGCGATATCATGGAAAAGTACTGGCAACACCGGGAAGCCAACGAGACTGGGCAAAATCGCTACCGCCGTCCGAATTAGATCAAAGCATGTACCGCACCCCTTGCTGTTTAGCGGAACAAAACGACAGCCTCTTGGTGGGGTGGTGCGCCTGGAATCGAGCAAAGCAGGCAAGAAGACCGTGAAAGGGGTGCCGGGGCGGTCATCCATGAGGCCAGGGCCTTCTTCACGCCGCAGAGCGGGGCTATGTCTTCTTCGCTTGGCGGCAAGAGGGTGGCTCGGCCAGGGTCAAGACAACGAACGCTTCGCCGGTCACGGTGCTGATGTCGTGGTGCAGGCTCACCACCTTGACGCCGGTGATGTCCTGAACCAGCGCTTGCAGGAGCGGCTTCGCCGTTTCGATCAGATGGGTCCGTACTTGCTTGAGCAAATCCCTCCCCTTCTCGGAGGGGAATTTGGCAAGCTGCTGTTCGGCGGGTGTCAACAAACCCTGGAGCCGGACGACGACGAAATCGCCGAGCAGGTAGGCGTGGATGTCCTTGGGGCCACGGCCTCGGTATTCCTGCTCAAAGCGACTGATGCCCTCGCAGATGGCGGCCTCGATTTCTCCTTGGGTTTTCATCGGGCCAGCGACTCCGAGAGGGCCGCCAGGATTTGCAGCACCTTCCCGAAATCGCCTGGCTTGACCAGGTGGTGATCGAATCCCGCCTCCTTGGAGCGCTGCCGGTCGCTCTCCCGCCCGTACCCGGTCATGGCGACCAGCACCGCGTTCTGGAGAGCGGGCTGCTGACGGAGCCGCTTCGCCACCTCAAAACCATTGAGTCCCGGCAGGCCGATGTCCAGCAGCACCACGTTTGGTCGGTAATCGAGGGCTGCTTCCAGGACCGCCGAGCCGTCGTAGGCCGTCCGGACATCATGGCCGGATTCTTGCACCAGCAAGGCCAGGGTCGTCACCGTGTCCACGTTGTCATCCACCACCAGCACCCGCAAGGAGGGGCCGGTCGGCTGGGCTTTTTCGGCGGGAGGCGATGACGCCTGCGGCTGGGGAGGCGGCACCACTGGCAGACGCACGACGAACTCGCTGCCTTGCCCCACAGTGCTGGAAGCCGCCACCGTTCCTCCGTGCATCTCCACGAGGCGTTGCACCAAAGCCAGTCCGATGCCCAGCCCGCCCTGCGAGCGGTCCAGGGACCGTTCCGCCTGCGTGAACAGGTCGAAAATGCGGGGCAGGTTTTCGGGGGCGATGCCGACGCCCCTATCCCGTACTCGTAGCACCGCCTCGTCGCCCTCTTGCTGGACAGTCAGCCAAATGTGCCCGCCTGGGTCGGTGTACTTGGCGGCATTGGTGAGCAGGTTCACCACGACCTGTTCCAACCGGGCGGCGTCGGCGTGCAGCCAGATGGCTTGCGTCGGCAGCGACACCGTGAATTCATGCTTGCGGTGGTCGATCAGCGAGCGAACCGTCGCCACCGCATTGTCCACGACGACGCCCACGGCGATTCGTTCTTGCTGAAGCTGAATCCTCCCGGTGGTGATGCGGGAGACTTCGAGGAGTTCATCAACGATCCGTGCCAGTTGTCCCACCTGACGCTCGATGATGGTGGCCGATTGCTGGAGGACCGGGTTCTCGATGCCTTGCAGACGATTCCGGTTGCTGTGCATGCGAAGGAGAGGCACAGAAAAGCGGCTGTGTTGAATGTCAAGCATTGAGCACAGGCTGCTGCGGGGAAGTGCGCGTGGGCTTCTCCTCGCAGCCTGCGCTCTGAAAACAGCTGTCTCTGCGGCATTTCCCGGAACAGAGCAACAGAAATGAGGGAAGGAGGGAGAGGGGTTTGGGGAGAGGGAACCTGGGGACGCTGGTTCCCTCTCCTCAAGTGACGTGCCTCGCTAGGCTCTTGACGACCGCACTACAAGCTGTCATACGTCGGAGGATTGTTCTCACAATATCAAGGCTTTTCGTGAACCGAATTATCTGGCAATACTGGGAGACCCGAGGACAGAAGCCGGCATTTATTGATGGCCTTCTAGAAATCGCGATCAAGAACGCGGGCGTCAAGATCATTCTAGTAACGCCAGAAACGCTTCCGCAATACCTTCCAGAGTGCCCGCCCGAGGTTCACGCTATTCAGAAGATGGCGCATAAGGCAGACATGATAAGGGCCATGCTTATTAAAAAGCATGGCGGTATGTGGCTGGATTCGGATGCTATCGTGCTCAAGGATTTGAACTGGCTCTTTGATTTACTTAGTGAGCACGAGTTCATCGGTTTTGACGATGCAGGAGGTGCAAGGGTAAGAGTTAATTGCTTCCTCTCCCGGCCAAACGGCACAATCATTTCTGAATGGGTAAGACTACAGCACGCTAAGTTCCCGCGCACGGAATATGAATGGGAGGAAATAGGGTCCGACATCCTAGACCCGCTTTGCAAGACGTATCAGGCCAAAATCCTTCCTTTCCATCTAATCTGCCCCATTGCGTGGTATGAGGTTGAGGAATTCGAGCGGTGCGGACATCACCCAAAGAAAGTCGTGCAATGGCTCAATGAATGTATGATGGTAATGATGACCAATAACGCACTTAGTAAAAGGAACTCAGAGATTATCGGCAAGACGGTGCCCCAACTGGCCGCTGGTAATACTTTGATAAGCCACTTTATCCGGAAGGCGCTCGATAATCGCTACGCCCCTTCGCAGGCAGCTTTGTACGGGCAATATGTTCTGTCCTATGACGCCAATATGAAGCGATTAAGAGAGCTTAGAGCCCGCGTGAAGAAACGCTGCGCCAGAACTCATCCATTAGATATGGAATACAATAAGACTGGCGGTCTATGAGTGCCTTCTCCTCTTGGCCTGATGCGTAATAGTGCGCCTGACAGAAGGAGCGGCCCTGATCATCTCGTCGCATTGGATCATATTCCATACTTAGACGGCATACGCGGATTCGCCGCTTTGTGGGTATTCCTGGGTCATGCGCAAATAGTGTCCGGCATGCGGGCTGTACCGTTGCTTTCCTACGGCAGGTTGGCGGTAGACCTCTTTATGATCGTATCTGGACTGTTGATGTCGCATCATTATTTGCTGCGCCAACATAAAGAGCCTTGGCTATCGCCGAAGACGTGGGGAATATTCTGGGTTCGTAGGTTGTTCCGAATTGCTCCACTTTACTATTCTCTCCTCTTCGTTTCTCTGCTCGTTGGACCAGTTATTGGAACAGATGTTGCTCTTCTTGAGGACATTTGGCCGCACATAGCAATCCGGTTATCGCACTATGCGGAAAGCACCGCGGCCAATATCCTGGCGCATCTGACGTTTGTATTTGGAGTCATCCCTGAGTATTCCATCAAAACTCCACTACCAGATTGGTCGATTGGACTTGAAATGGAGTTTTATGCCGCTTTTCCATTTCTGATGCTGCTCATTGCCAGACTTGGCGCTCCTGCTGCCACGATTATGCTTGTGTGTGCGAGTATTGCCCTAAGCAATTTGTATGCTGATTTCTTCGATGAGTTCGTGATGCCGTCGTTTCTCCCGATGAAGCTATATATGTTTCTCTGCGGAATACTGATTACGATGGGGCGGTGGCGACGCTCCATGAGATTGCCAATGATTCTGTCAGTAATGTGTGCGCTCGTGTACGCAATACGTGAACATAGCCCGGAGGCGGCCGCACGGGTCTTGATGGTGGCACTCGTCTTCTACTTGCTGAACGACGGCTCGCTGCCATCAACCCGACCCTTAGACAGCATCACTCTTAAGATTCGAGAAATGCTTGGCGGGCGCTTGGCCCGCTTCCTGGGTGACACGTCTTATAGCGTGTATCTATTACATTGGTTACTTCTCGTTCCAGTGGCCGCCTATCTGACGACGAGAGCCAGCTATGTCGAACTGCACGGGAGTATTCGGTGCGGCATTTGTGTTCTAGTCAGTGGACCCATCGTGTATGCTGCATCATGGGTCTTGTATCATGTTATCGAGCGACCGGGAATAGGGCTAGGAAGAACTGCCGTTAAACGTTTCAATCAGGAACAGTAGGAACTGCCCTTTGCTTGGCGTCTGATGCTTCATTATCGATTGAGAGGCGAGTGATCTAGGTTTGGTTTCCGTTCTCGGGCGATTCGTTCCTGGAACGTCATCGGCTGCTCACCAGATGAGTCCTCTCTTCCTACGGGAGGCTGGAGGGCTGGGGGTTGCGTCGAAACGTCACCGTTAACCGGATGATCCGATGCGGAATCTGCTTCCTGTCGCCTGCGAATGCGGGCGGTGATCGGCTCTTCGGCGGCTGCTTGCTTTCGCTGCACCCTCTGTGGCGTGGTCTCAATAGTGTTGGCGGCTTTCAGTGCCTTGATCCTTTCGGCCAGCTCCGAAACGGTCGGACCGTTTTGGTTGCTTGGGTCATGAGCCGTGGCGGATAGACCGGCCTTGAGCTGGTCGCGGAGGCTGGTCAGTTCGGATAGATAGGTGTCGTGTGCGAACGGCTTGCCCAGGCGTTCGCGGTAGTCACGCAGCTGCGATTCGGCGATGGCCAGGTCCTGCCGGACGCGCACGCACTCGGAGCCGTAGCCGGTGGCCAGGCGTTCGAGGGCGTTCAGCACGGCACGCGGCCCCTGGTGGTCGCGCGACAACGTAGACAGGCGGGTGATCGCGCCTTCCAGATACACGTCCGGCGGGAATTGCGGGTGCATGACCATGCCGAACCGCAGGCCCCGGTAGGTGCCGATGGGTACGCGGGTTGTCTCACGGACGTTGCGGGGCAAGCGGTCGATCTGGTCCGCCAGTGCGGCGGGTGCATCCTTTTGTGACCAGGCGCGTTTGCCGATGGTGACCGGATCGGCGGCATGGGCCGTGGCCGTCGCTTCGTCGGCGGTGAGTTTTGACAGCCTTTCATTGAGCTTGGCGATAGTGCCTGGCAAGTCGCGGACGCTGCGGCGGGCGACGTATTGCTCGTCCAGGTGGTTCTTTTTCAGGAGATTGAGGCGTTGCAATTCGGCGTCGGCCTCGGCCAGCGTGAGCACGGCCGGATTGCCCGACGCTATCGCCTTCACCTCGGCGTAGGAGAGTTCCTGGCTGCCGATGTCCTCGGCACGGCGGGCGGTGTTGTCGCCTGACATGACCTGGGCGATGAAGCGGGCCTTGGTCTCCAGGGCTTGCCACATGTAGGCATCGAACGATCCTTCGGTCACGTAGCGGTAAATCGCCACTTCCTCATTCTGGTTGCCCTGCCGCAGGATGCGGCCGTCGCGTTGCTCAACTTCCGCCGGCTTCCACGGTGCATCGAGGTGATGCAAGGCGACCAGGCGTTTCTGGACATTGGTGCCGGTGCCCATTTTCTGGGTGCTGCCGATCAGCACGCGGACGGAGCCTTGCCGCACTTTCTCGAAGAGCGCCTGTTTCTTGGGGTCCGATTCGGCATCGCCGATGGCGGCGATCTGGTTGCGCGGGATGCCGTGGGCGACCAGCTTCTCGATGATCTCTTCATAGGGGGCGTAGCCCCAGGGCGTCGGGTTCACGCCCATGTCGGCGAAAACCATCTGAGTGCCGCGCTTGTCGGCGGTCTCGTTCCAGATGGAAAAGACGTTTTCAACGAGGCGGTTGACTTTCGATTCCAGGAAGTCCGGTGCTGTGGGCGAAAGCATCCGGGCATCGGTGGCGAGCTTGCGGCCGTCGGTGGTGATGGCCAGGGCATTATCAACACGCGGGTCCACTTTCTGCGACCGCAGCCGCTCGTAGCGTTCGACTAGCTCCTGTTGCAGCTGGTGCTGCTCCTCGGACATCGGGCAGGCAACCACGTCGGGCTTGCCGCCTTGCAGGCGTGGACGTGGCAGGTTCAGCATTTCGGCTGTCTGCACGTCGGAGAATTGCCGGAACATCTGCTGAAGTTCCGGCAGGTTGGTGAAGCGGGCAAACCGGCTCCGGGGCCGCAGGCCCGCACCATCTGGCGAGATTTCCATCGTGTCCACGACTTCGCCGAAAGTGGCGGCCCAGGCGTCAAAATGCTCCAGCCCGCGATCCCGCAGTCCCTTCGGATCGAGGAAACGCTGCATGGTGTACATCTCCACCATCGTGTTGGAAATCGGGGTGCCGGTGGCGAAGGTGACGCCGTGGCCGGCGTGCTGTTCGTCGAGGTAGCGGGCTTTCATGTACACGTCGAATGCCCGCTCTGAGCCTCCGGTCTGGATTCCGGCGACACGTTCCATCTTGGTCGGTGTCTCCAAGTTCTTGAAATAATGGGCCTCGTCGATGAAAACGTGATCGACACCGAGTTCATCAAACACCAGCCCGTCATCCTTCTTGTCCTCGGCCAGCAGGTCTTTCAGGCGTTCGCAGCGGGCGGCCTTCTGTTTCTCGATGGTCTTGATGAGGTTGCGGTTGGCACCACGTTCGGCGGCGTGCTCCAGCAGCAGCTTGTCGTACTCGGCGATCTGCTCGGTCAGGAACTTCTCCTGGTAATCGCGTGACATGCCGATGCGCTCAAAACTGGAATGTGTCACGATGATGCCGTCCCACTCGCCGCTGGCGATCTTGGCGGTAAGCATCTTGCGGCGGTCGCGCGTCAGGTCTTCCTTGGCGGCGACCAGCAGCCGGGCATTCGGGTAGAGCTGCATGAATTCGCGGGCGAACTGCTCCAGCAGGTGGTTGGGGACCACGTACATCGGCTTCTTGATAAGGCCGGCTTCCTTCATCTTCATGCCGGTGGCGGCCATCGTGAACGTCTTGCCGGCGCCCACGACATGGGCCAGCAGCGTGTTGCCGCTGCTCATGCCGCGCCAAACGGCATCCTTCTGATGGGGCCGCAGCGTCAGCGTCTGGTTCATGCCGGGAAAATCGAGGTGCGAGCCGTCGAACAGGCGTGGACGCAAATTGTTGTAAGTGTCGTTGTAGGTCCGCACGAGGCGCTCCGTGCGTTCTGGATCGGAGAAGATCCAGGAGCGGAAACGCTCCTTGATAAGCTTCTGCTTCTCGCGGGCGGCCATCGTCGCTTCCTGGTTGATGACGCGCTCCTCGCGGTCGCCATTCTGGATGGTGTCGTAAATGGTTGGCGATTTCATGTTGAGGGCCAGCTCCAGCAGCCAGGTGCCGTTGGCCCGTCCCGTGCCGTATTCGGATGTTGCACCGACCGATGCTTTCGCGGCGTAGCCGGCGTCGATATTCCAAACGGCGTCCTTCTTCAGATGACCGATGGGGACCGCGTCCCCCTCGACCTTGAAGAGGTCGGCGGCGAATGCCTGGATGTCGCTTTCAGGAATCCACGGTGCTCCAAGATTGGCGTCGATGTCGCCGGGCAGCACGTCTTCGGGCTGCACCTCTCGCAGGGCTTTGACATTGCGGGCATATTGCGGTCCGGCGTTCATCGCGGCGGCGAGCTTCGCTCGGACATTGCCGGAGAGATAGGCGTCAGCCGTCTGCCAGGTCCTGGATTCCGGATCGGGGAAAATCAGGTCGCCTAGCTCGGCGACGATTTCCGCTTTCTGTTTGCCGTAGAGCGTTCCAATGAAGGGCAGGTCTACCGCTCCCTTCTGGTTTAGTGACACCAGCAACCCTTCCTCGGCGCTGCGGACATGGGTGATGGGCTGGGTCTTTCCAACCACGTCGCGGGACATGATGGCGGCTTTCGCCGCCTTACCCGTAACCTCGTCGTAATCCTCCAGCGACATGACCAGCATGGCGTCGGGGTCTTCGCGGAACTTGACCAGGTTGGGCATTCGGCGAATGACGGTGCCGTCGCGGGTTTCGCCAAAGGTGGTTTTGTTGATGGGTCCGTAGGCATTAACGAAACGGTCATAGGCATAATTGAGTTCGCGGCGTGCGTCCTGGCGATTGGCCTCGGGCCAGCCTTCATTCTGCGATTGCAGTACGCGGCGTGCCTTATCGCGCAGGCCCACGAGGCCGGCCAGGCGTTTTCCGGTCAGCGTTCCATCTGATTTCAGGGCGGTGCCGCCGTAGACGACGGGTACGCCCTGTCCGCCTTCGGACTGGTAGATGATCTTGTCGTCGCCGATGAAGAAGCTGCCTTCGCTGATATGGCGCTCGGCTGGTGGTGGCGTGAAGGCCGGGGCTCGCTCATTTAGCACCGGTGATGCCTGCGGCGGTGCGAATTCCGGCAGGCGATGGATCGCTGTCTTGAGCTGCCCGGTCAGGTCGCCATTGCCAAGGACGCTGAAGCCTTCCCCGCCGTAGAGCGTGTCCTTGCGGCTCCAGTTGCCCAGCACCATTTCGGGATGGTTCAGGAAGTAGCGGTTGACAGGAACCTCTGCGCCATCGATCAGGAGCGGGGCGATGCCTAGCCAGTCTGGATCGAGGTGATTGGCCGGCTCCCCAGGAGCCCGCTTGCGAAGAAACACGATGTCGGTCACCACGGCGGTTCCTTCCCGCTTGAACGCATCCGATGGCAGCCGGATCGCTCCGACGAAGTCAGCCTTCGAGGCGAGGTACTCGCGGATGGCGGCGTTCTGCTTGTCGAGCGTGAAATGCGATGTGACCAGCGCCATTACCCCGCCGGGTTTCAGGGCGTCGATGGATTTGGCGAAGAAGAAGTCGTGCAGGGAAAGCTTCTGGCCCTGGTATTCGAGCTTTACGTCGGCGAACGGGACGTTGCCGATTACGGCGTCGATGCGGTTCTCGGGCAGCTTGCTGTCGCGGAAATTCTCGATGCGGATGTCGTGTTCGGGGTGGATGGCTCTGGCGATGCGGCCGGAAATGGAATCCATCTCCACGCCAATGAAGCGATTCCCCGGCTTGCCCTGGCCCATGAAATTGCCAATGCCGCAACCGGGTTCCAGGATCGTGCCGCCCTCGGGCACGCCTAGCCGGGCAATGGCGTCGTGCATGGAAGCGATGACGGTCGGTGATGTGTAGAAGGCGTTGAAGGTGGTGCGCTTGGCGCTGTCGTATTCCTCTGGCGTAAGCAACGACTTCAGGTCGCCGCCCAGGGCTCGCCAGCCATCGTCCTTGTAATTGCCGCTGACAGGATCGGGAAAAAGGGAGAGTGCGACCGGCCCGAAACCACAGAAGCGGGAGAGCTGCTGCTTTTCCTCTGCGGTGGCAGGTCGCTGCTCGCGCTCAACGACCTTCAGCGTGCGGATGGCAGCAATGATGTCGCGAGCCTTGGATTTTTCGCCGCTGGCGATCGGGGTGGGCTTTGGCTGCCTGACCGGTTCTTCCTGCCTGGCTGAAATGAATGGCGGCGGTGCGTCGAACTGCAAACTGAGCTGCGTGCCCATCATGGCGTGATTTCCTTCTGCTGGCGTTACCGGCCCCGCCGTCGGGGCCTGATGGCGAGCAGAAAAATCAGCCCCAGCCGGAAGCTGGGCATCCTTGGCCGGACCATCGTGGGAAGGAGCACCATTGCACGCGGGTAATGGGGTGGGGTCCCCGTTCCCGCTTGCAATGGCCGGCGGGCTGATTACAGTGCGGTCGCTCGTGGCCCCAGGCGGGGCTGGCGTGTCAGGAGGGGAATTGCCGGAGATGGAATCAAAGAGTGTCGGTTGGCGGCGTGATGCTTTTACCCGCGCCGTGTAGGATGGCGGAGAAAGAGCATTGCCGCGTCGAGGAAAAGCGCCTCGCTGTCGTCCTGCGATGACGCGGCTGACAAACGATCCTCCATTTCCTTGACCGCTGTCTCCAGCGCCTCCAGGGCGATCTGGACCGGATCGGTGCCCGGCCTCAGTGGGATCAGCAGGCGCGTCCAGCCCTCGTGGCTGGTCTTCAGCTCCCTGGCGAATTGCTCCATTGTCGTTAGGAGCTTCCGGTCTTTCCGGAGCTGGTCGTACATCTGCGGTTGCTGTTGCAGGAGTTCGAGAACGATGGTCTTGTACTGCATGGTCATCTCCTTGTGTTTCAGGGGGCGATTGGTCTTGAGGCTCAGCGTTGGTGTCTGGGTCGGTGGGGAAGAGTGAGGACTGGTGCCAGTCGGGGGGCTTCCTTGCCATAGTCGGGAACCTTCATGTGCATCCGGTTCCCGGCAGTGGGCTTCGCTGTCGGGCGATTGGCTCCCGAGGCGTTTCTTGCTCTTGGTCGTCGTATCTGCCCGGCATAGTCATCTGGACCTGCCGTGGCCGTGTCCGGAAGCTGGTGATCCGAACACTTCCTTCAATAGACGTGTAGCGGCGACCCCGGCCATGACGATCATCGAGCCGATGGCGACGGATTGCAAAACCATCGCCATGCGTTCGTTCTTGCAGTTGTTCGACATCATCTGGGCCTGCGGGCCAAGGTCGGAAAGGTTATAGGTCGGTGGATAGGTCATGGCCGCCTCGGAGACGATTCGTTACTAGAACGGCACTTCCTGCCCGGCGCCGATCTCCTGCCGGATCATGTTGCAGACTTCCTGGTAAATCCTCTCCGCTTTGATCCGGGTGGTTGCGGCGGTTTCGGGGGTGATGGCATGTGCCCATATTTTGTCTGCCTGCTTCCATGCCCAACCTGCGTCGTGAATCCTGTCGAGCACGGCACGGCTGGGTTTGTCCTCAAACTTGATCGCCATCTGGCGGTCACGCTTGCTCTCGTAGAGGCGGACACCGAGAGCGGCGTCCGCAGCGATAACGTATGGGTCGGCTGCCGAAGCCCGCATCCTCTGGCCAACCCGCTCAGCAAAGCTGGGCCGGTTGTCATTCGATGCCGGGAGATTGTCGTTGGCGGCTGGCGAGGGTTCAGCGATTGCCGTCCCGGTATCCGGAGCGGCGGTTTCTGCGGTGGAAGTGTCAGTTGGTTTTTGGTCTGGTGTGCGTTTGCGTGACATATGATCCTCCATGTCGATAGCCGGGATTTTCCTTAATCCCTGTTGCCAATCTTAACACAACTATAGGTTGTGGCGCAAGAGGCTGGCTGCGGGTTTTCCGCGTTGTGCTCTGCACAATAAGCGAGAGTTTCAGCGGCTCTCGGAGCGTTGCTGTGTGGCAAAGCCGCACAACCATTAGTATATGTGCGGTTACCTTCTTGGCGTTTTGGGCTGCCTTTGAGACGGATGCGTTTCGGGCGGTGAGGCGGTCATCTCCTGCATCGTTTTTTGGGTGCGCCCGCCGGGTATATCGCCCCGGATTTTCGGACGCGGGTCCCAGGGTGCGGCACGATGCCGCAGCCTGGGCAGGACGGAAATCCGACAAGGCGGCGCCTCGTACCTGCCTTCAAGACGTGGGGGGCGTTTGGCAGGCATCTCCGACCGGATGGGACGGCTGGAACCGTTCCATTCGGCCTATGCTGTGCATAGGGGAGATGCCTGATGAGAAGTGAATGACTTTGAGTCTTCGTCATTGTGACATTTTGGGCTGCCTGGGGCAAGCAAAAGTTGATGGGGTGAGACTGTGTGGCGGGGTGCGCGGTCCCGTGTTGCAAAGCAGCAGACGACGGGCAGAACCCCCGCCCGCCAATGGCGGTGGCCGCGTTGAGAGACGGGGGATAATGCAGCCGAGCGTCGGCATGGCCTGGGCTCGGAGACTTTGGTTATTGACCTGTATTCCAGCTAACGAGCGTGGGGTGCCATACCGATAGGGGGCAGGGGTACTTACCCGCAACAGATAGCGTGGGTACGGATCGTGGTCCGGTATGTGATTGCACCAGCGGTCCGGAGGGGGCGGTAGCCGCCGGTAATCCGGCCGAGCGTATGCGGAGCCCGTAGGGACGCGGTCGCCTGGATGGCGAGGTGCCCAAGGGGTATCGGGTTTATCCTCCGGACCAAGGGGAGGGCGAAGACGAAAGCAAGGCTACGGCGGGGAATGGGTACGGGAATGGTTACTTGCAGGGCAGGTGGGCATTCAGTCCTGTTGTCGCGGAAGGGTATAGCCACTGGCTGGCAGGCTGTCAACTGAGCCGATGGCGAGAGGCTGGACACCAGGCTGGGCGAGGGTTAGCGAGCGACCGTTAGGTGTTTGTTAACCGATGAGCGGTATCCTGAATCTTAGGGCATGAGACGGATCACGCAATATAGTAGTCCAGCATTCGTCAAGGGGTGCTACGGCAAGGCGGCCCATCACCGCCTAGGGCGAGGGATGGTGGGTTCGTGGGGCGGGAAAGGCGCTTTCCGGCTTGGCCTCAAGGGTACAGTGGACAAGTTTTCCTTCTTCCGGTTGTGCGAGAATGTGAACCCCAGGACGGGCGATGCCGTAACGGTCAGAACCCTTGCCAAACGAACTGTGGGTTACATGTTCACGTTCTCTGTGCCGAAGTCGGTCTCGCTGCTCTACGGCCTGACCGGTGATTCGGGCATCCTGGATGCGTTCCGTGCAGCGGTCGGTGAAAGCATGCGTGAGATGGAACGGGAGATCAAGACGCGTGTCCGCAAGGCGGGGCAAGATTCCGATCGCGGCACGGGAAACATGGTGTGGGCCGAACTTGTCTACGCTACGGCAGCACCGCTTCGCGGCCGTTGTGATCCGCAGTTGCATGCCTTTGTGTTTGTGTTCAACATGACCTGGGATGAACAGGAGCAACGGTGGAAGGCGGGTGCATTCCGGGATCTTAAGAGCGATGCCCCGTATTTTGAGGCGGTGTTCCGCGTTCGCATGGCGAACAAACTGCTGGGCCTGGGCTTCAGGGTAGAGCGGAAGGGGAAGAATGTCGAGATTGCCGGGATACCTCCGGATGTTCTCAAACGGTTTTCCCGGCGGACGGAGCAGATCGATGGACTGGTACGGGAGAGGGGTATCCTATACCCGAAGGGGAAACAAGCTCTCGGGCCGAAGTGCCGGGAAAGGGCGAGAGGCATTCCGTATGGCTTGGAGATTTTGCGGGAGGAATGGACCTCGCGCCTGACTGACCAGGAACGGCAAATGGTGGCGGCGGTTTACCGGCGCGAGACGCCATACCCCCGGCAGATCAATGCAGAAGCACAGGCGGTCGATCATGCCATCGAGCATTGTTTCGTGGTGCGTGAGGCGGTGGTGCCGGAGCGTAAGCTGGTTGCGGAAGCGTTGCAACACGGGCTTGGGGCGGTGACAGTCGAGGATGTTACGCGCGAGCTGAGCATGCGACCGTTGGTCTGGAGCGAAGTTGCGGGTCGCAAAATGGCCCGATTAAACGCTGACTGAAGGTTGCGCATGACCTGTGGTTTATGCTATGTATCAATTTTCGTTAGTAATTCATGAGGCACCAAGGAGGGTAAGACCATGAACAAGAATGAACTGATTGAAGAAATCGCAGACAGGACCGACCTTACTAAAGCAAGGGTTACAAAAGTGGTGGATGCCTTCGTCACGGCCGTATCGAAAGCGATAGCGAAGGGCCACGATGTTCGCATTGTTGACTTTGGTACGTTTACCGTAGTACACCGTCGCGCTTCCGAAGGCCGTAATCCACGTACAGGAGCCGTAATCACGATTACTGCGCAAAACAAGCCAAAATTCAAGCCAGGAAAGGCACTGACTGAGGCGGTAAACAAGGCATCGAAGAAAAAAGGGACTTCTTGAAGAGTGCCGAAAGCAGCTGATAGAAGGATGGTCAGGGAGCAAGAGATGCTGATGCTAATTTCGTCAGATTATTAATGTTGACCCGCTTCGGGAGACGCGGTCTGTTCCAGTCGATTTCGGCAAGGATCATGTCGCCATGGAGTGTGTATAGTGCTCGTACCAGGCCATGTGCGGATAGCAGGTCATTAAGGTATTGGCTATGCCGTTCGATGAAAGTGTCGGTGTAGGCAACAATGTCGCCTACCCGGATTGGATTGGATGGGTCGGCTTCCAGCGTAGTCATGCGAAGAGGCATGTTAGCGGCAGTGGCGGAGGCTGTCAAATGGAGTGGGAGATTGCCGGGACCTGGCGGCGCAGGCCCCGGCAGTTGCGCAAATCAGCCCGGTGGTTCTCCGGCCGTTTCGGCATCGTAATGCTGGCGTGCGCAATCAAGAGCTTCGTTGAAGTCCTGATGCCTCCGGTCGGCCCAGTGCATCAGGTCGGCCAGCAGGTCTCCCAGTGCATCTTCGTACTCGGTCCCCGTGACCAGCATGAATTGGGCCAGGGCAGACGCGGCCCAGGCAGAGCGGTCATCGTTTGACCCATCCTGATCGGGCGGTAGCTCGGGCTTCTTGCGGAACTCGTTCATCTCTCCATCGAACCCGCATTCCGGGCAGCGAGTCGCGCTGTGATCGTCCCACTCGTGATCGCCGACCGGTTCGCTCCCGTCGTCGGTGACGTCGCAGATAATGAGTGCCACAATCTTGAAGTGATCTTCTTGCCCGCATTTGGGGCAGCGGACGTTTTCCAGGCAGTTCGTATTCGTCATGCTGCCCTCCCGGTCGTCTCAAGGATGACGGCTTGGGCCACTTGATGCTCGTGAAAGTGGCGTGCATAGCCGGCCGTTGCTTCGACAAGCGCCTTTAACGCCTCAAGTAGCTTCGGCCCGGCGTGCATCAGGCGGATGTGGTCGTCGGCCTTGTACGAGCCGGTGAATCGGATGCCGGTGATTCGCTGGAACGCCTCCTCGGCATACTCACGTTTGGAAAAATCGCCAATGGCCTGCACGCCTTCGCCAGGGATGTGGCCGTAGAGCGTCCACACGTCGGCCTCCTGCGGCTCGCAAATCTCGAAGTAAAACGTGCCGGGCCTCTCCGGCTCCTCGTAGCGGCGGCAGGGGCTGATTTCGTAGTTGTCGAACGGTTTCATGCTGTCCTCCCTGTCGCTTGCGCGATGGCGGCAACCGCTTCCCTCCATGCATCGCCCTGATCGCCCTCCGAGTCGTCATAGTCGGCGAGCAGGTTCGCACAGGTGATGAGTGCCGCGAGCAGTCTCGGCGGCTACCGACGCAAGGGAGGGAGGACCGGATTTGAGCGATCTTTGGCAATGTCGCTCAATCTCCTCGTAGTTCTCCACATCGCCGTTGTGGTCGGCGAAGACTACGTCGTCGGTTTCGTCCTCGATCCGTTGTGCAACGGCGCAGAGGCGGTTTTCCGCAATGGATTCGTCGCCAGCGTCGATGATGACAGTGATTTGTCCAATGTATTGCGTCATGGTAAATGTCCTTTCGGTTAAGTGGTCAAATGATGGGCGGCCCGTTGCCGGGCCGCCCGGTTGAGTTATGCGGCCTGCTGGGATTCCCTGCGGGCCTTGGCGTCGGCCTGCTGCTGGTGGAAAATCCAGGTGTGGGCCAGGTCGAGCAGCTTGGCCATCGTGAGCAAGTCGTCGGCACCGAGGCTGTCGGTTTCCTTCCACGCATCATCGCCCTGCTTGTAGCTGCGGGCGGGAATGACGCTGTACCAGTTGCCCTTCTCGCTGTGATTCCGCCAGATGGTGACTTGCAGGACGCCCATTCTGATTTTGTGAGCTGGTTTCGACATGATGTTCTCCTTCTCTTGAGTTTCAGCCCCACCACGGGGCCTTACGGCAATCGACCAGAAGCAGCCACAGACGGGAGCTTTTGAGGCGACGGTCAATTGCCGGGTGAGAACGAAACGGCATTGGGCAAGGTCGGCGGCTTGCCGCCCTACCTTGCCGGCGTTTCGCAACGGAAGCCGGTGATTTACCGACCCGTCGGCTGCTTCAGAGTGCCGTCTCACTAGGCCACGGGCGGGGCTGGCTCATGCTGCGAAGGAGAACTGGCTAACCGGCTCGACACATCTGCCCAGGCGGGCCGCGGTCACTGGATTGGCGGGCGAGAAGGGTACGCTGCACACGGAATCATTCCTCAACGCGGCGACGGCGATGCGTCGTGAGGAGTAGGAAACCGATCCCCTGGCTGCCGGACGATACTGGTGACTCACTAGCAGGCCGGGGCGCAGCAGCGGTGACGTGCGAAGGCACGTCAATAATCCTCTGGCAGCAAAACCGTGGTAACCGAGCGGTCGGCCTCGGTGATGACCCAGAAGCGATTCTTGCCAAATCCATACGCGGAAAACAGCCTCCTTCCGTCGCGCAGGGCGGCGTCGTTGGACAGCGTGTCCTCGGGGCATAAGTCGCCCCAATCGCCGCAGGCATGGCGGCGAAGGCCGGTAAGGACCTCCTCCGTGGAAAGCCGCATGGCGGCATTTCCAGTCGTGAGGAGCTGGCCGAGCAGAAAGCGTGAAACGCGGCTCATGGGCGGCCTCCCGAGTCAGCGGCTTGCGTGCTAGCCTCGCCCGGTTGTAGCCCGTGCAGGAAATCCACGGCTCTCTGGGCGTGGGCAGCCGCCTGGAAGATGGCGCGCTTGTCCTCCTTCAGAACCTTAAGCCAATGGTCCAGATAGGCAGCGTGGTCGTCGCGTGGCTCGGGGGTGATGCCGAGGTCGCAGCAGAGGAATGCAGCCCCGATCTCGGCGACCAATTCCTCGCGGGCGTAACCCTCGTCGCCGAACTTCTTGCGGCCGAAGTCGCGGTCGAGGCGCGACGGGTGCTTCGTCCAGTGCGTCATCTCGTGGGCCAGCGTAGCGCAATAGCTCGTCGGCATCCGTGAAGGACACGAAGGGCGGCATCTGCACGTAATCGGGTTCGGCGGCATAATACGCCTGGTTTCCGCCGTGGCGGATGTCGGCCCCGGTGTTGGCGAAGAACAGGTCGGCCGCCTCGTTGCGCTGTACCGGGTCGAGCTGCGGAGCGGCGGCGGCGTAGAAGTGCGGCGGAAGCCCCTCGATCTGCTCGACGTTGAAAACGGTATAGCCCTTCATGAAGTAGATGTCGCGCTCGCTCTCCTGGCCGTCTTCAGCGGTTTCGGTCCGCCTGATGCGGTCGGCGTAGACGACCAGCGATCCCTTGGAGCCTTTCCTGACACTGGCGTTCAGTTCTTTCGCCTGCTTGAACGTCATCCAGATGGGAGCGGCGAAGTTCTGGGACATGGCTGATGCCCAGAGCATCAGCACGTTGATTCCGTTGTAGGGCTGTCCGCCCGCTCGCAGCGGACGGGTGATGCGTCCGGCGGCGTGTTCGGCGTTCCACGGCTTGAACCAGGGACGGACGCCTTTTTCGAGGTCGGCGATGATAGCGTCAGTGACGCGGGTGTAGAGGTCAGTGCGTATGGTCATGGTTGCCTCCCTCTCAATAATCTTCCGGCAACAGAACCGTCGTCGCCGAGCGGTCTGCTTCGGTGATAATCCAGAAGCGCTGGTCACCGGTGCCGTAGGCCGACAGGAACCCGCCGTTCCCTTGAGTTAGTGCGGCATCATTTTCGGCGGCATCGTCTGGGGAAACATCGCCCCAGTCGCCAGCGGCGTGGCGGCTCAAGCCTTCGTAGACCACATGGCTGTCGAGGCGTGACTGGGCATTTGCCGTGATGACGACCTGACCCAGTGGAAATTTGGAATGAAGTATCTTGGTCATAAGGTGACTCCTCTTATGAATGAAAACAAGCAGTTTGAATAAAGCCTTCCTGAGCAAGGCTCTCGAAGCCCTGCTATGTGAAGTGGATAAGCCACGGCCAGGGCTGGAGACAGAGTTTTCAAACGACGGCCTATCACACTCTTATACGCGGGTTGGATACCGCAGGACCGTTTTTCGTCTTGGCCTTCCGGAGCCTTTCATCGTGCGTCGATTCCGTTGCGTGTAATCAACGGACCGGCTGAATGGAATCATCTCGGATTGCCTGATATAACTCTGCCCCCAGCGTTGGCCGCGGGATATGTTTGGGTAAGCTAACCCTCTATGAAGCTTTAGCCTCCTGAGTTGTGGGCGACACCATCCGGGCAATCGCCCAGAGGAAGCATGCGATTTCACGGGCTACAGCGGTAGCAACCACGTTCTGGTTCTTGCTGCGCGCGCGCATCGCACGGAACCGCTGGCAGAGTCGGACCTGCGCCTTCCAGGCGATGTCCAGTACATCTTTCGTCAGACCGTTTTGCCGAAAACTCAAGTATCTGCCTATTCGTGCGGGCAGCCTATAGGACCAGGCACCTTCGATCAGTACGCGCCGTGCGTGCTTACTGCCTGCCTTGGTGATTGCCCCCCGCGTGACACGACTTCCTGACGAATGCTCAGAGGGCGACAGCCCCAGATAACTGACGAGCTGCCGGGGATGGGCAAAGCGATTAAAGTCGCCGATCTCGGAGACCAGGATGACGGCAGAGATATGCGAGATGCCACGCATCGCCTGAAATGCTTGCACGACAGGCGCGAGGGACCAACTCGGCAATAGGCCTAAAATCTGTTGCTCCAACCTGGCGAGCCGGTCCTGACTGTCCCGGATTGCAGCGAGGTTCTCCTCGATGAGGATGTGATGGGCGGGATGGCCGAACGTCTGCTCCCGAATCCACCTGATATGCGTCTGGCTCCAGTTAGCCTTACGGGGATAAATTCGTCCGTGACGAAGCAAGAATCCCCCAAGTTGCTGACGGTATCTCTTGACGGTCTCCATCGCCGCAATGCGTGTACGCACGAGGTCGCGCATCGCTTCATGCGCCTCATCCGGTACCCAGATCGGGGTCAGATCCCCGGCGCGATGTAGCCGCGCCAGCTCTAGTGCATCGCGGCGATCATTCTTGACGCGAACGCCTTTCTTGGTGGGCGTGTGGGATGGAGCAATGACGACGCATTCATGGCCCAAGCCAGTAAGTTGACGTTGAAGGGCATAGCCGCAGGGCCCTGCCTCGTAGCAGAAGAACAGCTTGGAGTAGTTGCCGGCGAGTTTCTTGACAAGCTTCAAGACTGCCATCGGCTCGTTGGCGATCTGGCCGTAATAGCGGACCTCGCCGTCCCGGCGATCCTCGGCGATGGCAACGGCGATTGTCTCTTTGTGCGTGTCAAGTCCGATAAATGCTGTATTCTTGGTCATGGTTTACCTCCCTATGATTGAGTCCCTGCGGTGGACCATCCGCCGCAATACTCGTGTATCACAGCGGAGGTAAGCCACAGACGATTTCATTCATACAGCCTTTCAGAAAATGAACGGTCAGCCCCGACCGGGGCCTTCCGGCACTCCTCAAAAACCCGTCGCGCCGGTGCGTAGCGAGCCCAGCGACCGGGCAAGCTGAAAATTGGGTGGAGACCTTCAGGGGGAACCGATTTTCTGCTTGCCCGGACCGGCGCCGGGTTTATAAGTGCCGGTAATGAAGGCCCAGGTGCGGGGTGGGTTGCCGTGAAAGAAGGAAGATGGCTGCTACTTGGCAGCATGCATTGGCGGACGCGCGTGGCCGCCCTGGCCGGGATTGTTCGTGGCTTTTGCGGCTGTGCAGGTTCTTTGGTCTTTTGCACCAGGGCACTGGAGGGGGCGGTAGCCGTCGCGTACTCGCGACCGAGCGTATGCGGACCCGCTTCAGACGGGAGCTTCAGCGACGGTCAAGCGAAAGGCCGAAGGCTTCCGCTGGCGGAAAGCGGCCTTGGCAGCTTGACCCGCCCGGCGGCGGGATCATAGTGCCGTGAATGAAGGCCACGGCGGGGCTGGCTTACGAGTGAAGAAGGAGAGTGGCCGGAAGCTGCACGCGGGCAATGGCGATGCCCATCACAAGCGATTCGGAAGGAGAGAAAGGCCCGAGCGAGGGTTATGACCGGACCGCTGATTGTCAGGACCGACGGCGCGGAGATAGCACAGCCCGCGCAATGGCAAAAGCACGATGACGCAAGCTTGCTGGACGGCAGCCCGAGCCTGTCTATTCATCAGTGCCGGTGGTACGCGAGCGCCCCATCCGTTTCAGATCATCACTGCCGGGCGAAATATCTTTCCTACGGACGCGAGTGGCTTTGTCTTGCCTTCTGACAGCGGCACCAATCAGTCCGGCTGCGATCAAATCATCCTTCAAGAAACAAATAGGTTGCATTCCGACTGCCTGCATTTTCTGCACGTGAATCGAATGCCCTTCGTAGTCAAGTAGCCTACCGCCGTCGGGCTGCTGAACTCCCTGGCATGCTTCGTAGGCTTGGGCAAGCTGGAGCAAGGCGTTTTGGGTTGCGATCGTGCCGCCGTGAGGAAAGGCCTTTACACCCTTACTGCTCATCCACTCAGCCGTTTTCTCGGGTAAAGCATGTTCCTGACATAGCCCCGCTGCAAGAACATCCGGCCGAAAGAAACATACGCAGGGGGTTGTTCCGGATCGCATCTTCTGCATGCGTATAACTTGGCTCCCAAGCGGTATCCGAGCGATGCCACCAGTGCTTTTCTTTTCAAAGACGCGCAGCAATTCTGCCACACCGGCTTTGCTTGTCTTCGATTCTCCGCCAGGCATTTGTGAAATGTCGCGCGTTGTCATCCATTCACTGGTTCTGACCGGTAGGACTTCCTCCGCAACCAACTCGGCATCAACCAGGTCCTGACCGAAAAAGCACACAGCAGGCCGCCTACCTGCTAGCATGCGCGGGCCTGAATATGAGAGCCGCGATAATCGATAACGCGTGCGCCGCTGTCATCCAGGTCGCCTTCACCCGTTTCAAAGGCACGGGTTAGCTGGGCAATCGCAGCCTTGGTTTCTTTCGATTCGCCGTAAGGCTTTTGTCGAACATCAACCGAGCTCCACCACTCATCCGTCTTTGCAGGCAGAGCTTCACGCTGCACTATTCCGGCACGATATACATCCTCCTTGAGAAAGCAGATAGGCCGTTGATTATGTGCCTGCATCCGCTGCATGTGAATGTCCGTTCCGTTATGCTGTAGGATAACGCTGCCAGCATCAGTCTGTCGGCCCTTGCCTGCTTCAAAGCTCTTGACCAGCGTTGCGATCGCTTGTCTTGCCTCTTTAGCCGACCCACCGGGAGCAAAGAGCACGTCCGATGCGGTCCACCATTCGCCCGTTTTCTCTGGCAGCGGCTTTTTCCCCTGATCGAGGAACGTTTTGGTGATTGCTCGCATCGCTTCCGTCTTTGTGACGAACTCAAACCCGAGTGATTCAAGGCTCTCTGAGACTTCCGGCGGATGTTTCTTAAATCGTGTCAGCGCTCCAGTTCGTCGTCCCGGAGGTCTGTGTTCAGCACCATTGAGAATCTCGGTGGCGTGAATCGGGTGGAACGCGGTCCCCTTGTACATCTCGTGCGTAGTCTCATCGATTACATTGATGGCAGCACAGGATTTCTCAGGATTCGGTGGCAGGTGGCGCCGCGTATCGCCTCGATCAACACGAAAGCCCCGCCCCATGCGTTGTGTGGCATCGGGAACCGAGAAACGATCGACCGCATCCACGATGAAGCTGTCCATCGGAAAATCACTGCCCAGCTTTAATTCCTGATCGGAGATAATCAACAGGATTTTGCCCTGGCGGTGCAGTTCCTTGATCTCGTCCTTGGTACATTTCCGTCGCTTGCCGCCAAAGTTGACCTCGACGCCGCCCGGCGGCATATCGCTATGTACGGGTGCAATCAATGCCACGCCTTCGTCACGCAGCCATTGTTTGACGGGCCGGTAGGCAGGCTGGTTCATCACTCTCTCCGCGTGCAGTATGAAATCATTGCAGTGCGTGATTCCGCCGGCAAATATCAACCCTGTCTGACCAAGAAAACGTTCAGTCGTGTCTGGATGACTGCCGGTCAAGTACGCCTTGATGATGGCCTGGTTGCGAGCCTCCTGGTTCAGTAATTGCTCCAATTGCCTATTGGTGAGAGGATGTCCTTGCTGCTGTTCGAGAAACTCTCTAGCTTTGGCGAGGTTGATGACATCCTTACCGCGGAGGTGTGTCTTCAGAACAATCGGCCTGACGTGGCACAGGTCTCCTCGCTCGATGGCAGTATTGAGCGGCAGGTGGTAATAGCAGTGCCCCAGCTTGTTAGCGACCGTTTTGTCCGTCGAGTATTCCGGCGTGGCAGTGACACCGAGCTGGATGGCTCCTTTGAACTTATCGACGGCAGCCGGCCCGAATTTGGGACCGGTCAGGTAATGCGCTTCGTCGTGGATCACGAGCCCAAAATCGGCTGGGTTGTGTATCCGTTGCTCCTTTGACTTTCTCTGATCTGCGGCTTGGCCCTGATAGGTCGTGATGAGAACTTTCGGTTTATTCTGGGCACCGTGCCGACGGGTGTAATGAATGTCGATCTGGCTGTTCGTCCAGTCGATTTCCCTGCCGCAGTCGTCATCTGCTTGCATTCGTTTGGCAACATCGGGCATGAAGTCAGCGAAGGACTGCGCGGTCTGGATCACTAGGTCGGTGGTTGGTTCATGGATCAGGACGCGGGGTGCGTCAGGGATATTCTCTGTTGCTCGGAGATAGCAGCCGATGATGGCGATAAACAGGGCGGTTTTGCCGACGCCGGTGGGTATTTCATAGTAGCCTTCGCGATGGTCGGCCTTGATGCCATTGAGGTAAGCGTCAAACGCCTCCCGCTGCGTTCCTTCAAACAATTCTCTGCCGGAGTCGGGGAATCTGTAACCGCCGTGCTTGAACGCTTGCAGTTCCGTAATGAACGCTTCCGCAATCTGCTTGTGTGATCTGTGAGACGGTCTCGGCATCCAACGGCGTAACAGTTATTAGTCCACGCCGTTTAGAATAGCGCATAAACGCTTTCAAAGAGGTTAATGGCAGGTAAGTCAATGTGACTTGCACCAGGGCGCTGGAGGGGGCGGTAGCCGTCGCGTACTCGCGACCGAGCGTATGCGGAGCCCAGAGGCACCCGGTCGCCTGGATGGCGAGGTGCCCGAAAAAGCACGTCAGCCTTGGACGGAAACAAAAACCATCACCCCAAACCAGGTGTCCAGGAGATGCTGGCAAGTGGAGACCGCAAAAAGCTGGGACGAGCAGTAAAATCCCTACCCCTAGGGGGGTGGCGTGGAGGTGACATAGCGGTGACAATGCGAATGTAAGAACCAGAGAAAACCGGGGCTGGCCGCGGTGGACCGCAGCATCGTTAAGAATGCGTTAACGAAATCGTGCTATTCTAAAATTAGGCATGATCCGAATCACGCAACAGGATAATGCCAGGTCAGCCAAGTCGTACTACACGGCCGGCGATTATTACAGCGAAGGCCAGGAAATCATCGGCCTTTGGGGAGGCAAGGCCGCGTCCATGCTCGGGCTCGAAGGGACGGTGGATAAGTTCTCATTCGAGCGTCTGTGCGACAATCTCCATCCTAAAACCGGCGAACACCTGACGATGCGGACGCGCACTGAACGGCGTGTCGGCTATGACTTCACCTTCTCGGTGCCCAAGTCGGTGTCGCTGCTCTACACGCTGAGCGGCGATCAGGACATCATGGAAGCATTCCGTGGGGCGGTCGATGAGACGATGCGGGAGATTGAGAAGGAGATGAAAACCCGCGTGCGGAAGAAAGGCCAGGACACGGACCGCACCACGGGCAACATGGTTTGGGCGGAGTTCATTCACACCACGTCGCGGCCGGTGGACGGCCTTCCCGACCCGCAGCTTCACGCCCATGTCTTTGTGTTCAATACGACCTGGGACAAGGAAGAGGACCACTGGAAGGCGGGCCAGTTTGCCGAGATCAAGCGGGATGCTCCATATTTCCAGGCGGCGTTCCGCGTCCGGCTGGCGAATCGGCTCCAGGGCCTGGGTTTAGGTATTGAACGCAAGCGGGATGATTTCGAGGTCGCCGGGATTCCGAAGGATGTGCTGAAACGCTTCTCGCGGCGAACGGCACTGATCGAGAAGGTGGCGGAGGAGCGTGGCATCACCGATGCGCGCCGCAAGGACGTGCTTGGCGCCGAGACGCGCGAAAAGAAGGCGAAGCCCCTGAGCCTTTCGTCACTGCGGAAGGAATGGAATGCACGGCTGAGCGACAGCGAACGCGACGCGGTTGCAAGCGTCCATCGCCGCGAGCATGCACCCGAGATACCGGAGCGTGGCGAGAAACTGGCGGTGGACCATGCCATCGGGCATTGCTTCGTCCGTGAGGCAGTGGTGCCCGAACGCAAGATCGTGACCGAGGCCCTGAAGCGTGGGCTGGGCACGGTGACGGTCGCCGGGGTGCAAGGTGAAGTGAACTCCCGGCCGCTGATAAGCAGCGAAATCACAGGCCGGAAAATGGCAACCACGACCGAAATGCTGGGCCTGGAGTCGCGGCTGATCGAATTCGCCCGCAGCGGCCGTGGGCGTTGCCGCCCGCTGGCCGACCCGAACCGCCCCATCTCCCGCGACTGGTTCAATGAAGGGCAGAAGGCAGCGGTCCGGCATGTCCTGGGCTCCCGCGACCGCGTGATGGTTATCCGTGGCGCGGCGGGAACCGGCAAAACGACGCTGGAACAGGAAATCGGCGAAGCGTTGGCTGAGGCTGGGCGGCCGGTCGTCGCCCTGGCCCAGTCGGTCAAGGCCAGCCGCGAGGTGCTTCGCGAGGAAGCAGGCTTTGCCAATGCGGACACTATTGCCCGGTTCCTGAAGGACGAGCAGATGCAACTTAGCGCAAAAGGTGGAGTCATCCTGGTGGACGAGGTTAGCCAGGTCGGCACGCGGGACATGCTGAAGATATTCGGCGTCGCCGAAGCGGTGGTGCGCGCGTCCTTCTCGTGGGGGACCGCCGGCAGCATCGCAGCGTGTCGGCGGGCGAGCCGCTCAAGCTGCTGGAAGACCTGGCTGGCTTGCCGGTTGCCGAGGTCACGGAGATCCTGCGTCAGCAGGGCGACTACAAGAAAGCGGCGGAATACTTGAGCGATGGCCGCGTGGGCGAAGCGTTCGAGGAACTGGACAAGCTCGGCTGGGTCAGGCAAGTGCCCGATGCTGAACGCTTCCAGCAGCTCTCCGCCTGTTATCTCGCGGCGGTGGCTGAGAAGAAACGCAATGGGGAGCAAAAGACGGCGCTCGTCGTGACGCCGACGCACGCTGAGGCTGATCGCATCACGGGTGCGATTCGCGCCGGGCTCAAGGAAAAGGGCACGCTCGGCAAGGAACGCATCATCAACGTCTGGCTCGCGACCCACCTGACGGAAGCGGAGAAAACGGACCCGACGCAATATGATCCGGGGGACATGCTCCAGTTCCATGAAAATGCGAAAGGCCATACGAAGGGATCGCGGCTGGTCCTGGGCGAGGGCGACGTGCCGCCGACCGAACTGGCCGCGCGCTTCGAGGTTTACAGGCCGGGACAGCTTGCGCTGGCGGCGGGTGATCGTATCAGGGTCACCGCTGGCGCGAAGACCAGGGACGGCCATCGCCTGAGCAACGGGTCGCTGTTCACGGTGCAGGGATTCACGAAGCGCGGTGATATTATCGTTGATCGCGGCTGGGTGATCGACCGGGATTTTGGCCATCTCACACAGGGCTACGTTGTTACGAGCTATGCGAGTGAAGGGTCCACCGTGGACAAGGAATTCGTCGGCATGTCCAGTGAATCCTTCCCAGCGACAAACCAGCGGACGACGTATGTCGCCCTGACGCGCGGACGGGAACAGGTCACTGTATTCACGGACGACAGGGCAGCACTACTGAAGGCCATGAGCCGCCCGGACGATCCCATGTCTGCGACACAGCTTGCCGAATCCACGAACGGCCAAGCCGTATCGCGGAATGGCCCAGCCTTCGGCCGCAGGCACGCGGTCCCGGCGGTGCACGTAATGCAGCCAAATACGGAGAGACGTTTGCCCGAAAGGGGGCTGGATCATGAGCGATGAAAAGCTTACCCATCAGGAACGGCTGAAGCGGGCGTTCAATACGCAGGGTCAGTCCGGAGGCCCACAGAAGGAAGCGGAAGGTGAAGAAACGGAAGTCTCCTGCGGGGCGTTCGGCTATCTGCGCGGCATCCGCGATCTGCCAGGCTCCGTCGAGTTCCGCTTTCGCGATGGAAACAGCGCGTGGTTCCCCTATGGCTGGCTGGGACCGTGGAAATTCAACCCCTCCGAGGGCTTGCTGCTCAAGTTCTCCGGGGATCTCGTTTACCTTGTCCTCATTCGCGGCAGCAACCTGGACAAGCCTCTCAACGAGGGGGCGATCAACCTGACCACGGGCGGTCTGCAACGTAACCGGATCGTGTGGGTTCGCGAAATGAGCGAAGCGGACATCCGCCAGGTCGGTGACAGCGGGCCTACAATCGACAGTATTCAGGTCTGTGAGTTTGAGACCCAGGCCGCGCTCAGGGAATGGCTGACGCAGAATGCCCCGGCGTTCGTGCCGTGATTTCATCAACTGTGCGGCTCCGCCTGCGGCATCAAAAAGTGTGGGAGGTATTCTGGTTCATCCCATGTCCTTGTCCAGGGTGCGGCCGCTCTGCTCAACGCTTGCTCAAATGCTTTGTCCTCGGTGGGAGAGAACAGAGTGCGCGAAAGAAATGTGTGGATGCGATTCACAACACCTTTCATCAGTGTCTTCATTTCCTCCTGGTCGATGTGTGATACCTCATTCCAGGGAATCTCCCGGCCTTCGGCATCAATGACCTTCACGTCGGAGTAGTCACCCGACCGGGTAACCGGCGTAATACCGGCATGGATTTTCTCAAGGTAACCGCGCCGCACGCAGGCGGCGGCCATTAGCTTGGCGATTTCGGCCTGCGCTTGTTTAGGGCTGAATGTCATGGGCCTCTCCACTCTTGTGTCTGGAGAAGGATAGCACGATGGAATGGAACATACACGCCTTTCTGATTCGTGGGGGCTGAGACCGACAGCTCGGTTCAACGCGTCGGCGGCTTCTTGACTGCGATTTCATCGAGATAGTCTGCCCACCATTGCATCATCTCGCGGCGCTCCGATAGGTACTGGGCGTGATTGTAGGCGGCCCGGACGCTATTCCGTTCGCTGTGAGCGAGTTGACGTTCTATGACATCCGCCCGGAAACCGTGCTCGTTCAGGATAGTGCTGGCCGTGCTGCGGAATCCGTGCCCCGTGGTGCGGGAATGGTAGCCCATGCGATAGAGCGCATAGAGCATAGTGTTCTCGCTCATGAATGTCGCGGGATTGTGCTCGTTCGGGAAGAGATAGGGACGGTTGCTTGAATGCTTCTGGAGTTCTCGGAGAACAGCAATTGCTTGTTTCGACAGGGGCACGATATGGAGTTCGTTCATCTTCATGCGTTCCGCCGGAATTCGCCAGTCCGCCTTGTCCCAGTCGATCTCCATCCATTGTGCTCCCCGAAGCTCCTGGGTGCGGACGAAGGTGAGCAGCAGGAGTCGGAGGCGCTAGCCTAGTCTGGACACTGCCGTCATAGCGCTCCAGCTTTTTCAGGTACTCCGGCAGGTCGCTGGCTTTCAGGAACGAGTAATGCTTGGCAACCGGAGCCTTTAACGCTCCGCGCAGGTCGGGGACTGGGTTGCGTTCGGCCCGCCCAGTAGCAATGGCATACATGAAGACTTGCCCGCAAATCTGCATGACACGCCGGGCGGTTTCCAGGTTGCCTTTTGCCTCGACGACCCTGGCCATTTCCAGCACCTCCGGCGGAGTGATCTCGGTTACCGGCCTTTCCCCCAGCTTCGGAAGGATATGTTGTTCCAAGCGGGCAAGCATGGTTTTGGCGGAGCGTGGCGCCCATTCGTGCGCGCGTTTCTCATACCATTCGCGGGCAATGGTCTCGAACGCATTGGCGCTGTGCAGGACGGTCAGCCGCTTAACCTCTTTCTTTGCCTCCCCAGGGTCCTTGCCGGCGGCCAGCAGTTTGCGGGCTTGCGCCCGCCGGTCGCGCGCGTCGCCCAGGCTAATCTCCGGATACACACCGAGAGCCAGGAGCTTTTCCTTGCCAGCAATGAAATATCGCAGCCGCCAGTATTTGCTGCCGGATGGCGTGATAACCAGGAAAAGCCCTTCGCCGTCGGCGATTTTGTAAGGCTTGTTTTTCGGTTTGGCGTTGCGCACCTTGGCATCCGAGAGCGACATGGGGTACATCCTGATGTTGGTGGGGTATTGGTCCGAGAAATGTACCCCGAAATCTGGCTGGATGTCAATAAGCTTGAATGGGCGCGGTTGATCGACCGGCTCGGCGAAAGTGGCTGTCAGCCTTGATTGTGTCGATGTGGATGGACGCGGTTGGCCAGGGATTTGGCGACCCCTACGGTCTTCACATTGATGAAATAACCGATTGTAGTATTGACCATATCTTATGATGCGAGAAATGGAGATACCCCGGTTTTGTACCCCTAACTCTAATTAGGAGTGAGAAAGCGATATGCCAAGGCATAACACGTTGAGCAAAAAGGCGCAAGAGATGCTGTTAAGGTTTTGATTTTATGGCCGATAGGTGGTTGATAAGCTCCCGGATGTCCTCGGCCCGCCAGGCGGTGCATCGCGGTGATAACTTGACTGGTTCCGGATACCGCCCGGATTTCACTCCATTCCACCAGCTGCTCTTGCTGATAGGAATGACGGCTAGAATCTGCGGCAATCGCAAGAAGCCTGTTTCTGGAATGTCGTACATGTAGAAACCTATCTTTATTTCAACTCCTAATTGTAGCACGATTGATAACCGAATGTCTCGGAGAATCGCACTGGCAGCCGGTTTTCGCGATTTGTGCGGCGCAGCAAAGCGGGCGCTACTGCGACAGGGAAACCGGAGTCCCTGTCGGCTGTTCTGCCCGTGGTAGAGGTCTTCGCGACGGCGACCACTGGCTGCCACAGGTCGTTGCGTTCCCAGAGGATAATCGGGAGCAGCGACGAAAGGAGAGGGCGATAGCAATGGCAAACGATGCACGGGCAGCGTCTGAGGTCGGAGGGACGACTTCCGCCCTCAATCGGTGAAGCACCTCGCCGTGACAAAAACGGCGTGGTCTTTCGCCGGCTGAACCGCTACCCCGGATATGACGATGCCGCTACCGGCGCGATAGCGCCGACTACCGCAATGTACAGTGGGAAGGGCAGCTCGACGAGTACGTCAACACTGCTTTCTCGGGAAACCACATTGCGCCGCACACGATCGAAGTCGCCGCCGTATGGGCGCTTACGGCGAGCTTTTTCTGCGTCATTCCCTGCGATTTCATCCTTGCCTCCCGTTTTCCGCTCTTGATGGGAGCAGGGGTAGTCGGCGTATGCTTTTATAATGGAGGAGAAGGCGGGACGAACGCTAAGGTGAGTCGAGGACGCAGGTTAACGCCGGCGCCTTGATTCTTCCCTCCCCCAAAACTAGAGTCCGCAAGGGTCCAGGCGGACCAAAAAGTCCCCAGAAATTCCTGAAACCGAGAAAAGCGATCCCAGGGTCGCCCTGTGGAGCGTTCGCGCCTGGGGGTGCGCTACTCGTGGCGACGACGGCGACGAGAAGAACATCAAGAAGCGCATGAAGAAGGACATCGAGTGCCAGCAAAACCTGACGGTCCGGAGAATCGCGGGAAGATTTCACGCTCGTGCCGCCGGAAACCCCAGAAAAACGCAAGCGACAGCGGGGTGACCTGCTGCCCGTGAGCAGCAGGGTCTCTCGGGACGTTGGTAAGGGCCATCGGGCATCGTCCTAAGGGCGGCTTGCGATGGGTCAGGACCACGCTAGGCCGGGGACAGGGAAGCGTTGGAGCGATCCCCAAGGGGCAGGAGCGTCTGCGTCTTCATCCCCTGCGTGAAAAAGTTTGGAAAATCCAGCGAGGAAGATGTCCGGATACGGGTAGGAGGACAAACATCATGACTCAGTGGCAAATGAAATACGTGAAACCACAGGACATTGTGGTCAAGGAACAAGTCCGCAAGGAAATCGACCCAAAGAAGCAGGAGGAACTGAACGTCTCCGTAAAGGCACACGGCATCCTACAGCCTTTGCTGGTGACCGTTCTCATGGTTCTCCTCGCCGGGCACCGCCGGCTCATCGCGGCCCTGGCCGCAGGGCTTGAAGCCGTTCCCGTCATCATCACGGACCGCGTTCTTTCTGACAGCGAAATCCGGGTGATCCAGTTGACCGAGAACATGCACCGCGCCGACCTCAAGCCAATCGAGCAGGTCGAGGGGGTGGAGGAAGTCGCCAGGCTCAACCCTGGGATGACCAACAAGGACTTGGCCAAGCTGCTCGGCTTCGAGGCCAGCATGATAACCCGCCTGCGGTCGGTATCCAAAGTCACTCCTGCCGTGCGTGAAGCGTTTGCGGCCGGCAAGATCGGGCTGAGCACCGTCTACGCGATCAGCAAGTGCGAAGCGCTGGCCGACCAGGAGCAGATGCTTGCCCAGGCCCTGTCCGGCGCCAGCCGCGACACCATCGAGCAGGTGGGCCAGAGAAACCGCAAGGGGAAGTCGGCCAAGGACGAGGCTGGCAAAACCGCCAAGGTTCACTGCCTGCTGCCTACCGGGGTGCAGATCACTGTCAGCGGCAAGGGTTTGTCCCTGGGATCGGCAATCGACGCGCTGATTGACGGGATTAAGGAGATGCGGGCAGCCAAGGCCAACGGCTACACCGCCAAGACGTTCGCCGCTTCCATGAAGGACAAGGCAAGGGCGAAGCAGGCTAAGGCAAACGCAACAGCAACAGAAAACGAGGCGAAAGGATAAATCATGGTGCGCATCCGGCATGACATCGCTTGGGCAACGACGCTACGCATCCTGGAGATATTTAATCTCCGCCCGGAGGAACAACACGAGGCGTTCCCGGTGGTGTACGAGCACGTCAGGGACGGACTGCTCGCTTATGAGAAGGAAACAAAGGACCTTCTTCACCGGCGGAGACTACTTAGCAACTGAGGCACAAAGACACTCCGGCATAGCCGGATGGAGACATTCCCATGCGTCCGAGCACTGACGACCAGATTATTTCCCTGTTCATCATCGCTGCTGTCGTGGCCATCATCTTTTTCCGCCACCGCCGCTGGCGTGGATCTGGAACGGCCTTCGGGACATCGGCATTTATGAGCGACAAGGCGCTTCGTGCCGCCGGGATGCTGACTGGCACAGGGCTTGTCCTGGGACGCACCTTCAAGGGCGAACTCATTCGTCTGCGTGACTATTTTGCCGTCCTACTCTGCGGCACCCCAGGATCGGGTAAGGGAATCGGAATCATCATCCCTAACCTGCTTGCCTATCGGCGTGGCTCGATCATGGTTTTCGACACCAAAGGCGATCTCTACGAGACGACGGCGGGACCACGTGCCGCCTGGGGAGAATGCATCCGCCGGCTTGCACCGTTCAACGGAGGTGAGGACGCATTTAACCCTCTTGACACGATTCCCAGTGACAGCCCGACGCTCGTGGACTCGGCACGCGCGCTTGCAGAGGCGCTGGTAGTTCGCCAGGGAACGGAGCCCGATCCCTATTGGAACGACAAGTCCGTCCAGGTGATTTGCGCCGTACTGGTCCTCGTACTGCTGCGGTTCACGGGCGAAGACCGCAACCTTAGCACGGTACAGGAAATTGTAAGCGATCCCGACCTGTTGAAAGCCGCGTCCAGCATGCTGCAAGACATTGGTGGCATTCCCGGACGGCTTGGGGCGCAGTTGAAAACTCATTTCGACAAAGCGACCTCGGCATTAACCAAGGAAGGCACCAGCGTGTTGGGCTGTGTAACCCGCCATTTATCTTTCCTGGATTCAGAGCTGGTTGCAAAGGCCATTGCCAGCAGTACGTTCGACCCGGCTGAGTTGCGTAAGCCTGGCATCACGCTGTTCTTGCAGATACCTCCCGACCAGCTGGAAGCCCAGAAAGGGTTGCTTCGCTGCTGGGTTACCGCCCTGGTGCGCGTGATAGGCGCTGTCGGCGATGAGCGGGACGGTGAAACCCTGTTCCTGCTGGACGAAGCGTCGGCGCTGGGCTCACTCCCGGCAATCGAAGAAGCGATGGTACGCGGACGTAGCGCGGGTATCCGGCTGCTCATGGCGTACCAGTCGGACAGCCAGATTACCACGGCCTTCAAAGGTAAGCCCAGCCTGCTTTACGATAATTGTTCCGCGCAAATCTACCTCGGCGCTCCCAGCAGTTACGAGACCGCTGAGCGACTTTCTAAGTCTCTAGGGGCCTGGACACAGGTTATCGAACAGTACAGCGAAAACGAATCGCACTCGTGGCAGGCGGGCTCCATGTCGTCGGAGGGCGGCCAGGCGAGCCGTGGCAGTTCCCTGAGCTACTCGGAAACCGAGAGATCCCTCAAACGGCCAGAAGAGCTACTTCAACAAAGCAACGATCGCGTCATCGTGCTGCAACGCGGAAGCTTGCCAATCCTGGCGAACCGCGTGAAGTGGTACGCGGACCCGGAGTTCAATCCCGCATTGCCACGGCAACGCAAGCCTTGGTTCCGGTGGAACACTGTGGGCTGGCAATGGCGGCTATGGGCAGCAGGCGTCCTCGCCTTGATCCTGTTGGGCCTGATTAACAGGTCGAATCACTGAGGCAACAACAACACGAAAGGAGGTGCGAAATGGCTCGGAAGATTGGTGAAGGGCACGTGGCAGCAATGGCCCGGCTGGGCCTCAAGGAACTGCGCAACGCGCTCAATCCGTCGCGTGAAAGCGTGGCCGACAACGAAATCGGCTTGGTCGGCACTGCAACGCAAGGGGAGATCGCCGATGCGCGGGACGGCCCCGGAAAAGGCTCGAACCAGGAATCGCGCGTCGGAAACGTGAGCCTTAATGATCTTCGTGCCTATGCGAAGGAGCTTTCGCAGGCCGAGGAGAGAAGCCGGGAACAAAGCAGAGAGCAAGTTCAGGAACGTGATCGAGGCGGGCACGAATTGGAGTAGTGTCCGTTCAACCATAACTCGCCCACAAGGAGTTCGCTATGTCCGGTGATTACTTTTTGTTTCTGGTCGTCTTCGTGAGTCTAGCCCTCATCGGCTTCCGCAAGTTTATGCGAAACGTCGATCCCGAAGGCAAGATCACAACGACTACGCGGGACGGCATCGTCGGGAAGATCGGCAAGTGGCTGTCGTAACTGTGCGGCGGGGGCGCGCGCCCCTGCTGTTCTTCAACCTCAATTTCGCCCAGAAGGAGTTTCTTATGGATGGTGGAAATGTATGGGGCTACCTGTTCCTGTTCGGACTGGTACTCCTCGGCCTTCGCAAGATGTGGAGCGCGTTTGATTCCGGCGGCAAGGTCAAGAGTGCCGCCCAGAATGGTCTGGCTGGCTGGATCAGCAGCCTGTTCAAGCTGTAACCCACGGCGGCGGGGTGCGCTCAACCCCGCCGCCTCTTACAAGAAAGCGAGGTGATTCGTGGACTTCGTTGGGATTATTTTCTTCTCGCTCTACGCGGGCATCTGCGCCCTGTTCGGGGCCGGATACTACCACTTCGCATGGGGAGTGGGAACGATGAAGCGCGAACTGGCAGAAGCTCGCGAGAAGCTCACCGCGCTGCAGAAGTGCAGCGGCACAACGGCAAATGACGCCGTGAAAGCGGCGTGAATGTTTGGAGGCGGGGCACGCTAGCCCCGCTTCCTCTTACAAGAAAGTGAGGTGATACATGGTGCTGTTTATTGCGTTGCTTCCTACCCTCGTCGGCGCCGCGATGCTTGTCATCGGCGTTGCAATGCTGATCCGTGAACAAGGACAGAAGGAGCGGAAGATGGCCGAGCTGGAAGCTGAACTGGCCGAAGCCAAGGAAAAGACCGGTGCGCAGAAGGCTGAGTGATGGTGCGGGGCACGCCCATCCCGCGTTCTCCAAGAAAGTGAGGGAAGTTCAGATGGAAGGTTTCATTGTCTGCGTCGTGGTCGCTGCTATCGTTTGGGCGATCTTTATCCGCAACGGACTCAGGGACGAGCGGAAGATGGCTGAGCAGGAAGCCGAACTGGCGGAAGCCAAGCAAAAGCTGGCTGCCAAGCAGTGAGGAAAGGACGGGGCCGCCCAGCCCCACCTCCTTTTCTTCCGGAGGAAATGCGATGAGTAACAAACACGCGAAACTCGCCGAGCAGTTGTTGTCGGTGCGGGCGACCACCCGCAGCTTGGTCACGAGCATGCTGACCGATAACTGGCCGAGTGATGCGGCCGTCGTCGATTTTGGTGTCGATAGCCGGAAACACTACGAAGCGCTGTGCTTCCCGATCCGCGAAGCGGAAATCATGCCGAAGGAGCTGGATGCAGCTTTAGGTGACGGAATGCGGCTCACCACACTGACACGGAACGCGGATAGCAATCCGCACAAGGATGTGGAATTCCACACGGCGATGGATTTGATACTTGGGCGGAACGACAAAACTGCGACCCGCACCATTCATCTTTCCCCTCCAGATGCTGCCGATTTCTGGCGGTGTCAGGGCCTGAGTCCTCCCTGGGAAACGCAGGCCGGGCTGCATCGGTCTGCTCCAACAGCAGAAGACGGGAAAATTTCGCTGGGAGATTTGCGGACCCGATCACAGGAGCGCGAGAGCGGGGAAGCTCAGCGAAGTAAGTCGATGGAGTTTGAACGGTAAGGCGGTCGGGCCAAGCGACGGCGCCTATAGCCCGTTGAAAGGAACCGAGAGACATGCGCAAGGAACAGGAACCGCAGGCCGGCGGAAGCTGGCTTGAGAAGAAGCTAGCCACGATGGACGCGATCTATCGCAGGTTTGGACGCGATGGTCTCAAGGACCATTCCGTGGCCGATGTGGGCCTGCTGCTGTCGTCGAAGGAGCTTCAGCTCGGGGATGCAGCCAAGGGCCGTGACCTTGGCGAAGATCAGAAAGCGGCGAACCGACAGCTAGCGCTGGAGATCAAAGACCTGACTGCCTACATCAAGGGCCAGCTTGTTGGCTTGAGCCTTTCTGACCTGCGCTCATTCCGGCAACCTGATCGCCCGCGCGAGCACGAGCCGCAGAAGCGCCGGGATGTTGAGTTGGAGAGATAACGATGAATACCAACGCGAAAAACCGCTGGGCCGACATCTGGCAAGCAGAATGTGAACGGGCCGCTTTCCATGCCGCTGCCTTGCTGCGCATCGCGCGAATGTATCCGAGCAAAGCGGCGATCCTGGAAATCATCCGCACCGCGCCTCGGTCACCGGATGAGGAACAGGACCCGGAGACATCTCCGTTCTTTCGCTATGCGAGGGCCGCACGGACGATGGCCCAGTCTTGGGATGACGATCTACTTCGCAGTATTTGGGACTACTTCGTTCATCTGGCATCGATGAAACCGGCAAGGCGTGCATTCCTGGAGGCATCGCTTGCAGGTGTGCTGATCGGCGCGGAACAGTGAGGCCCGGGAGCTGGGGCCAGGAGCGGGACTGGGGGATGGAGAGGTGAGGGCTGCAATGAGCGTGCAAGAACAACTGGACAAAATCGAAAAACTGCTCCTCGTCCTGGTTGAGCGCCAGCAGGTGAGAGAGTGGTACACCACTGAGCAGGCCGCCACGTTTCTGGGCAAGGGAGTCTATACGGTCAGGGAATGGTGCAGGAGGCACCGGGTGAATGCAACGAAAAAGGCAAGCGGCCGTGGCGGCTCCAAGTCATGGGCACTGTCACATACTGAATTGCTCCGAATCCAGCGCGAGGGCCTGTTGCCTGGCCGGCGCAGCGGGGCTGGCTTGCTAAGCCTGCTGAAATCTGAGGGAGAAGGGCTGTGATCGAGACACTGACGCTGCAACTGATCATTGACAACCGTGGCGGTCTCCTGGCCGAGCTGCACGGGCGGCAGGCGATTGCTCGCGACTACGTTCGCGGCGTGGCCCGCCAGTACGCCACGGGCGCGTACCTGTTCGGGCGGCCTGGAACCGCCAAGACACATACGGTGCGGGCCGTGCTGGAGCAGGAAATCCGGGAAATCTTCACCTACCAGCGCGGGCACATTACGCCGATGGGCCTGTTCGAGCTGATCGCCAGCCATCCGGATGAAGTGATCGTCCTCGATGACCTAGGTGCCGTCCTGAAAAGCGACGTGGCGTTGCAAATCCTGTTGTCGGCTCTGGAGCACCCGAATTCGCGGGACCGCAGTCGCGTGGTCAAGTACCGGCGGCAGGGGCGGGAAGAGCGTGCCGTGTTCCGGGGAGGAATCGTCTGCATCTCCAACCGGGAATTACACGACGATGAGCTGCTCGGGGCGTTCAAAAGCCGGGTCCACACGCTTAATTATGACCCCACGGACGCCCAGCTCGGGGCACTGATGCTCGACATCGCAGACCGGGGCTGGCCAGGCGGATCGGCCAATCCCGAAATCACTGCCGACGCGGCCCGGATGGTCGCCCACTACCTGATCGGCGAAATGCTGCGGCTTTCCTGCCGGTTTGACCTGCGCCTGCTCGTCAACAAAGCCTTCCCCGATTACCAGCAATGGATGGATGGCGAGGCGGAATCCGACTGGCGTGACCTGATTACCGCGTCCATCGAGGAGCACCTGGTCGCCGTCAGGCATGCCGAGGAGTCGCCGGTGCCGCGCGAGGAACGCAAAAGCGAGGAGCATTCAATCTTGCAGGAGATCATGCGGGTTCATCCGTCTCGGGAAGATCGCGTGCGGGCCTGGATGGAACGGACTGGCAAGTCGGAGCGGGCCTTTTACCGGCGTCTGGCCGAGATGAAGTGACGTTTTGTGAAAGTGTCAAACTGTCAATGTGGCAAAGGCCGGCGTCCAAGCCGGCTGCAACGGGGAGGAACTGCAATGGCTGGGAGAAGTTTCAGCGAGGACTTCAGCAATGAAATGACGGGTAAGGCCATCATGTGGGGGCCTGCCATCGCGGGAGCCGCCCTACTGGGGCCAGCGGGCATCGCGCTCGGACTGCTAACTTCGGTCATCCTCGCGGCGTCTGGGGGCAGCAGCGACCCGGCGCCGAAAGACGGCGATCAATCGGGGGAGTAGCCGGGGTGGCGCGGGCCGATGAAGCGTTGGAATGGCGCGGATGGTCGTGAAGTAGGTTGGTTAGTTTTAAGGTGCGGCGATGTTGTCGGCAAAGAATCAGCCTGATGACCTTGATGCCTATATGAACCTGGGCAGCAAGGAGATTGTCCGGCTGGTTTTGTTACTGCTGGTTGAGGAAGGGTTGCGGAAGCAGTTAGCCGCCTTCCGTGCGGAGGATTTGCCTACGGAGCCAGTCGAGGGCCAGGAAGAACTCGGCGCCGCTGGAAACGACGTAGTGCGGGTCCGCAACCGCGCGGGGTGAATCGGCAAGTAAGGAGCGGCGGAAAAAGGAAAGAATGACCCGCTGTGAACAGCGGTTTTTTCGTTTAAGTGCCCGGAGAGGCCGGGCATATGCGAGCGGCCAGGTCCAGCTTTTCCCTTTCTGGGTACCCGTTCACGGGTCGAGGGTGACAAGGTAGAGAGTGGGGCCCCGCGGTGAAGGTGCTTCCCAGCTACTTCGGTCGATGTGACCGCAGCAGATTGGCATAATTGCGGTGCGCGCGGAGGTGTTTCGGACAGTGTTTCGGACCGAAGCACGCTCTGAAGCCGTACATAGGGCGTTGTGCCAGAAACTGTTCGCACTCTGTCCTCGTTCTGATTAGCGCGCCTGACTTAGATTCTGCGCGCTCCTGGTACAGACCCGGCTGAGGGCCCCGGCCATCTGCTCACGGCTGTGGAAGCGAGTAATCCTCCCACCACCGCTACCGGGCGGCTGCCTTTTCCTCCTTCACCCCGAGGACAATCTCCACGGGAACCCACATCATCTTCCTTTCCGTGCTCTCGATGCGGAAGCCAGCGGCCTCCAAGGACTGGCGGGCGAAGATCGGGCGGCAGTCCACCAGGTTGGGGAAATGCCGGTGGCTCCACTCGAAGGCGTGCAGGATGACACCGCCCTCGCCTTCCTTGGAAACCCCGACGACCACGATCCGCCCCTCCTGCCGCAGGACGCGCTGGCACTCGGCCAGGACCTTGGGGATCTCCGGCGTATCGAACAGTTCCAGCGTAAAGCTCATGAAGATCGCGTCCACCAAATCCGACGGGTAGGGCAGCTGCACGGCGTCGCCACAGGTCAGCTCCACCCGGTCGGCCAGCCCTGCCTTGTGTAAGTTGTCCCGGGCCACGTCGAGCATTCGCTCTGAGAGATCGAGGCCATACACTTTGCCGGTCGGGCCGACGGATTGGGCCAGAGACACGAGGCTATGGCCGGTCCCGAAGCCGATTTCCAGCACCTTCTCCCCAGGCCGCGCGTCGAGTTTCTCCAGCCCGGCCCGGCGGACGGGCCCCTCGCTGTGCTCGGCTAGCAGGTCGTAGACGTGGCTGATTTTGTCGTAAAACGCCTTCGTCTCAGCCTTGGACTGGAAGACGCGCTGGATTTCCGGCTCGTCTGTAGCTTGGGTGGTCGCGGTTTGTGTCATCGTTCTCCCCTTTCGGTTTGTTCGCGCTCTGAGTTTTGCGCCATTGGGGCTCTGTCCGGGTTGCCCGCGGTCTCTAGGCTTCTTTCGCGGCATGATACTCCCGGCGAATATGCTCAAGATCCACCGAGGGTGAAGGGAATTTCATGTCCAACCCTTCCAGGTATTCGACGACGATCCGTGCTATCGCGAGGTTCCGGAACCACTTGTGGTCGGACGGGATGACGAACCAGGGCGCCTGTTGGATACTGCAGCGGGACAGAACCTCCTCGTAAGCCGCCGTATAGTCGTCCCAGAACTTGCGCTCCTTGTAGTCGGCCTCGCTAATCTTCCATTGCTTGGCCGGATCTTCGAGCCGCTCCTTGAAACGAGTCAGTTGCTCTTGCTTGGAAATGTGCAGGTAGAACTTGAGGATGTGGGTGTTGTCCTCGACGAGTCCCTGCTCGAACGCGTTAATCCGGTCGTATCGTTGGGACCAGACCGCTTGCGGGACCAGGTTGTGAACGCGGACGACGAGCACGTCCTCGTAGTGGGAGCGGTTGAAAATGGCCACTTCTCCCTTGGACGGCACGGCCCGGTGAATCCGCCACAAGAAGTCGTGTGCCAGTTCCTCAATAGTCGGCTGGCGGAACCCAACCACACGACAGCCCTGGGGGTTCATCGCTCCCAGGATGTGGCTGATCGTCCCGTCCTTGCCCCCCGTGTCCATCCCTTGCAAGCAGATCAGGAGGGAGCACCGTCCGTCCGCGTAGAGCAACTCTTGCAGCTCGCGCAGCTTTTTCCGGTCTTGCTCGATTTCCTCGGCCGCGTCCTTGTGGCTCTCGTGGTGGTCCTTGAACCTCGGATCGATGTCTTTGAGCTTTACTTTGCTGCCGGGTGCCACTTTGAACCGATTGACATATTTCACCTTGAGCCTCCTACCTGGATGCGAGCGTCATGCTAGATTTCGCAGGACGAAAATGGATTGCATTGCGATTGCGAGTTTCATCCACACGCACACACGCCAGTACACCTCGCCCGCGGCAACTGACATTGAATCCGTGAGTTCGATCGGATTGTAACTTTGCACGTCAGGGTGTCTTTCCTTTGGACAAGGATTCGTAGCCGGATAGGACGTCGAATAATTCCTCATCAATGGAAGTCTGGCGCAGGCGGCGGAACGTCTGATTCAAGGTTCCCAGCAGTTCGTCAATGTTTTTCTCGGCTCGTTGCATGGCGGCCAAGCGGCTCGCGTTTTCGCTGGCCAACGATTCGGCGCAAGCCTTGAAGAGCGAAACAAAAAGATACTCCCGCACGAGTGCCGACAGCGTTTGCACCTGGCTTCCTATGACCTCGGGCAGGGTTTTTGTTGGCCACGGGAGATGGGCCAGCCGGACTCCCCATTGTGCATCCAGGGGCAGCAGGCGTTGACTGACCGTTTCATAGGTCGCCCCGGACCTGGGGCCGTTGTGGAAGAGGTAAAGTTGACCGATCTCCCCCGTGCCGTGATGCGCCTCACTTTCAACGAGAATCTGCCCGACGAGCGGCGTGATGGCGTTGACGGAAGTCGGAACGGCGAAAAGTCCGACCGGCGCCAAACCGGCATCCGCCAGCCGCGCGTGGATGCGCTCACCGACCGCCCAGACTTTCTTTTCGCCGGGCAGAGCATTCAGCGCTGTAACGACAAAATCAGCCAGCACATCATTGAATTGGCCGACGAGTCCCTGATCCGAGCCGAAGACGATGGCGCACACCGTCTTCACATTGTCTGAACGGCGACCTTGTTCGGCTGTGGCCATTCCCTGCTTCCTCAGGCAGACAAGCAAACCCAACTCCACGGTGCGATAATAGTCGGCCAGGGCCAGCACGGACTTCTCATATTGGCCGATGCTCGCGGCTGCCAGGGCCTTCATCGAGCGGACCACGGATTCCAGATCACCCGCTCCGTTGATTTTGCGGCGCAAACTCGCCAGGGTATCGCTCATGGTTTCCCCTTGGTTTCGGGAGCGGGTTTTGGCTGGAACGACGCGATCGCTGTGCCGGCGATTTGCAGAATGGCTTTGCGGTCCTCGTCGCTCAACGGGTCCTTAGAGGAAAATCGTTTACGAACCTCGGCCGGGATGTCCGCGGCCGATTTTCGCAGAGCTTGCTCGGCATCGCGCACCTTGTCAATTGGCACGCTATCCAGCAGACCGGCGGTGAGCGCCACGAGGATGACGATTTGTTCGGGAACGGACGCGGGCTCGAACTCCGGCTGTTTGAGGACTGCGCGGATTCGCTGGCCATGGTCGATGATCTTGCGGGTGTGTTCATCGAGCCGAGTGCCGAACTTGGCGAAAGATTCCAGCTCGGTGAACTGCGCGTACGCGAGCTTGAGATCGCCCGCCACCGCACGGTAGGCCGCCCGTTGTGCCTTGCCGCCGACGCGTGAGACGGACTTGCCGACATCGACGGCGGGAAGAACGCCCAGCTCGAACAGCGTCGGCGAGAGGTAGATCTGCCCGTCCGTGATGGAGATGAGATTCGTCGGAATGTACGCGGAGATGTTCTGCGCCTCGGTCTCGATGATGGGCAGTGCGGTGAGCGAGCCGCCATGAAAGTCGTCGCCGAGATGAGTGGCACGCTCCAGCAGCCGCGAGTGGATGTAAAAGATATCGCCGGGAAAAGCTTCGCGACCGGGTGGGCGGCGCAGCAGCAAGGAAAGCTCGCGATAGGCCCGTGCGTGGTGGGTGAGATCGTCGTAAACGATGAGTACGTCCCGGCCCGCTTCCATGAAATGCTCCGCGATGCTGGTTGCGGCGTAGGGGGCGATGTAGGCGAGCCCGGGCGGGTCGTTGCCTTCAGTCACGACGACGACGGTGTAATCCATGGCGCCTTTTTCGCGCAGGTTGGCGACGACCTTGGCGACGGCGGACGCACGCTGGCCGATGGCGCAATAGACGCACAGCACATTTTGGCCGCGCTGATTCAGAATCGTGTCAATAGCGATGGCGGACTTGCCGGTTTGCCGATCGCCGAGGATCAGTTCACGCTGGCCGCGGCCGATCGGAATGAGAGCATCGATGACGATGAGGCCGGTCTGCAGAGGAACGGTGACGGGAGCGCGGTCCATGATGGGCGGGGCGGGGCGTTCGATGGGCAAACGCTGGCTGGAGGCGACCGGCCCTTTCCCATCGAGTGGCCGGCCCAACGGGTCGATGACGCGCCCGATCAGTCCATCGCCCACCGGCACGTCCATCACGCGCCCCGTGCGCTCGACTTCAGCGCCCGCGTGGAGGTGCTCGCAATCACCAAGGAGCACGACGCCGATTTCGTCCTCATCGACGTTGAACGCAATGCCGTACAGATCCCCGGGAAACTTCACCAGTTCATCAAAGCCCACGCCCGGAAGGCCCGAGACTTTGGCGATGCCGATGGAGACACTCGTGATCGTCCCCACCTCACGCGGCGTCATTTGCGGTGTGAAAGTTTCCAACGTCCGGCTGATACCAGCGAACGCCTGATCGAAGACGGTATGCAGGCTATCCGGCGAGTTGTTCATTAGTCCCCCTTAGGAGCGGAGGGTACCGGTGCAAACCCAGGCTTGGATTCAGCCTTTGGCTCTTGCTTGGCTTTAGCCATTGACTCGGGTATGACCTCAGCCTTTGGCTCGGACTTCACTTCGGGCTTCGGCTCAGGTTTCGCTTCGGCCTTCGCATCCTTGTGCAGAAGTTCGCCGGCGCTTTTTTCCATCATCGTGAGATAATCCGAGATGCTCCAGGCCACCTTCTGTCCGTTGGTGGAGAGTTCGATGCCGCTGACCAGCTCGGGCACGGTCTCGAACTGGATGTGAATATCAGCCGAAAAGGTTTCGTTCAGCGCTGTTTGTATCACCGCGCGCTGCTCCGGCGGCAGATCGAACGCGCTGCGCACACGCGCCGGTTGGGTCGAAGTCTTGAGAGCCGCGGCCAATTGCTCCTTGGCTGCGCCCGTTAACGCGCGCAGGCGCTGAACGAACACGTCCCCCATGCGTTCCTCAAGGCTGGTGGTGGAGAGGTCCGCCAGCGTCTTTCGCGCGATGGCAAAAACTTGCTTCTGCGTCCAGCGGGTAATTTCTTGACTGAGGTTCCGTTGTTCCTTTCGCATTGCGTCCTGGCGTTTGGCACGCAACGAGTCGGCATCCTTTCGTGCTTCGTCGATGATCCGTTGCCCTTCGCCGTTGGCCTCGTCTGTGGCTTTTTTCAATAGCGCTGCACGCTCCTGGTCGAAGGCCTCGTTCTTGTGCTGAAAGTCGTCGCGCTCCTTTTGCGCTTCAGCCT
The DNA here is from genome assembly GCA_963849325.1 of uncultured Planctomycetota bacterium. Lineage (GTDB taxonomy): Bacteria > Planctomycetota > Planctomycetia > Gemmatales > Gemmataceae > JAJPHU01. Next base: position 52,881 of record CAWKHF010000005.1, read on the forward strand.
TCTTCGCCTCGGCCTGGGCGAGCTGCGCGGCGATCCCTTTCTCCCGCTCGTCGATGGCGTGGAGGATGGGTTTGTACAGGAATCGCTTCAACAACCACACCAGGATGAGAAAGTTGATTGCTTGTGCGACGACGGTGAACCAATCGATCGGCATGGCTCACCTTCCTGTGCTTTGGGCAATGACGTGGTTCCAAAACGGGTTGGCGAAGATCAGAATCATCGAGACCACGAGACAATAGATGGCAATGGATTCGATCATCGCCAGTCCCACGAACAAGGTTCGTGTGATGGTGCTTGCGGCATCGGGCTGTTGTGCCAGCGCATTCAAAGCCGTGGAGACCGCCCGCCCTTCGCCCAGCGCGGGCGCGATGCTCCCAAGTCCCATCGTGGCGCCGGCGGTTATGATTGAAACGATCGCGATAAGTGTCATGCTGTCCATACGTGTCCTTTCGTCGCTAGTGGTCTTGTTTCATCCTTCGCGGGTTCGCGTGGCGGCTGCGATGTAAACGGTGGCGAGGATGCTGAAAATGTAAGCCTGCACCATGCCGGTGAGCAAACCGAGCAGGTTCATAAAGATCGGGAAGATGAGGGGCGCGATCGTCAGCAAGATGCCGACAATCAACGTCCCGCTCATGATGTTGCCGAACAGCCGGATGGCCAGAGCAAACGTGCGTGAGAACTCGCTGATGATGTTAAACGGCAGCATGATGAACGTGGGCTTCAAGTAGGATTTGAGGTAACCGACAAATCCTTGCTCCTCAATGCCGAAGAGCAACACGGCGACAAACACGGAGATCGCCAGCGCCGACGTTGTCGAGAGCGAGCCGGTGGGCGGTTCGTACCAGGGGAGAATCGCGCAGAGGTTGGACACCGCGATGAAAAGAAATAAGGTGCCAATAAAGCCGAGATACTTCTCCGGATGGAGCAGGCCCACCTCTTTGATCTGCTTTTGAATCGTCGTGACCACGATTTCAAGGAAGCCTTGCCAGCGTGAGATATCCCCTTCGGTTTTGAGCTTGCGTGTGATTAGCATCGCCCCAACGGTCATCACGAGCATCAACGCCCAGGTCGTGACGATCGTGCTATTAAGCACGACAAAGCCCCACTTCCAGAAGACCAGCTCGTCGGGACTAATCCGCATTGCTAGTCTCCTTTTCCAATGGAGTCGGGTCCTTCGCAGGCGCTCGTGTGAGCCATTTCACGACGATGACGCGCGCGATGACAAATCCAGCAAGGCACGCCAGGAACCTCGACCAATGATCCTGCGAGACAAAATAGAAACCAGCCAGAACCGTACCGGTTCGCAGCAGCAAGCTGCCGAGGAACCAGAGCGCTGACCTCTCGGACGCAACGCCCTTCTGGACCGTCCACCAAAGGCCGCCGAAGAAGAACGCGCCGAGCAAGGCGCCGGCAAGCGACGCCAGGGCAAGAGCCAGGATGTCATTCATCCGGATCCTCCTGCATTTCCTTGTATTCGGAGGCGACCCAATGCCAGGCATTCAAACAGCCGATGATCAAACCAAGGAGAAGCAGCATCAGCGTCCATGAAAACCGACTCGGATAATGGTTGTCCACCCAGATGCCGAGCGCGGCGCCGATCAGAGTCGGAACCGTCACGGACCAACCGATCAACCCGGACATGCCCAGGCCAAACCAGACGCTCCTTTTGGCGCCGCGCTGCGCCTTCCGCTTGCGCGCTGCCTGTGCGCCGACCTGCCGGCTGAAGTTCGTCTCTTCGTTTGGGACGTTCACTTTGTTCTCTTCATTCATGTTGAAGTTCCATCAAGCGGCGAATGAATCCGCTCTCCATCTTCGCCAACACCGAGCGAACGATCTTCTCCTGCTTGTCCACCTTGAGAAACTCCCGCTTCACCGCTTCGTGGAGTTTGTCGAGGTCCGTCCCGCCGATCGCATTACGCACCGAGACCAGAACATCCATGCCCGCCTTGACCAGCACCCCTTGATCGACGGCCAGATAGACCTCGCCTTCCGCCTCCGTTTCATAGGTCAGAATCCCGGGTGCCAGGGCGGCCGCGCAGTCGAGTCGGTGCGGCAAGATTCCAAAGGAACCCTGGAGTGTGCGGGCCACAATGCGTTTGACACCCTTCTTCTCGGCGAAGATCTGGAAGGGGAGGAGAATCTTGAGATTAATGGGTGTTTCCTCCGTGAAGGGCCGTGGGTTTGGGTTTCCGTGCCACCTGCGGTTTAACTTGACCCTTGGGTGTGGGACGGGAATCGGCAGGACTTGCGAGATGGGCGGCCTTCGCTTTTGCCTTGGCCTCGTCGATCGAGCCGATCATGTAAAAGGCGCTCTCGGGATAGTCCTTGAACTCATCGTTCAGAATGCGCTCACAGCCGTCGAGCGCGTCCTTCAGGCTGACGTCCTTTCCCTTGATGCCACTGAACTGCTCGGTCGCGAAAAACGGCTGGGTCAGAAATCGCTCCAGCCTGCGGGCGCGACCAACGACGTTACGGTCATCCGGAGATAATTGCTCCATCCCGAGCATGGCAATGATGTCCTTGAGTTCCTCGTAGTGCGCCAACGTCTTGCGGATTTCCTGTGCCACGAGGTAATGCCGCTGCCCGATGATGGTCGGTGTTGCCATCTTGGAGTTGGATTGAAGTAGATCGATGGCCGGGTACAGTCCCTCGCTCGCCCGCTTGCGGGAAAGAACGATCGACGCGGAAAGGTGCGAGAAGGTGTGCACCGCCGCCGGGTCGGTCAGGTCGTCCGCTGGCACGTAGACAGCCTGAATCGACGTGATGGCGCCCGTGTCGGTGTTGGCAATGCGCTCCTCCAGTCCCGATAACTCGGTGCCCATCGTCGGTTGATAGCCCAGGCGCGACGGCATCTGCCCCATCAAGCCGGACACCTCCATGCCAGCCTGGATAAAACGAAAGATGTTATCAATGAGCAACAGCACGTCGCGATGTTCGTCATCGCGGAAATACTCGGCCATCGTCAGCGCCGCCAGGCCCACGCGGAACCGGGCGCCGGGAGGCTCGTTCATCTGACCGAACAGCATGACCATGTGCGGGAGTACACCGGCTTCTTTCATATCGTGGTAAAGCTCTTCCCCTTCGCGACAGCGTTCGCCGATGCCACAAAACATGCTCACTCCCTTTTGATGCCCGACCATATTGTGAATCATTTCAGTGAGCAACACCGTCTTGCCCACGCCCGCGCCCCCGAACAGGCCCGCTTTCCCGCCGCGCTCCAGAGGCACCAGCACGTCGATGACCTTGATGCCCGTTTCGAAGACCTCGGACTTGGTAGAACGGCTGGCCAGTGGCGGTGGGTCTCGATGGATGGTGCGCCATACCACATCGGCCGGCGCCGGCTGTCGGTCGATAGCGTTTCCGAAAACGTCGAACATTCGCGAAAGAATCCCTTTGCCGACCGGCACCTTCAAGGGCTCGCCGGTGTCCTCCACAGCCATACCGCGGCGAGACCCTGCGTGGGATGGAGCGCAATGCCACGGATATGATTTTCATCGAGTTGCATCAGCACCTCGATGGCGATTTGCGCCTCCGTCCCGGTGCGCAGCAGGGAGTAGATTGGCGGCAAACTAGCTTCGAACCGCACATCAACCACGCTTCCGCGCACCGACGTGACCACGCCATAATTCGAGTGTGCGGTTCCTTGAGCTGACATCGCCGAATGGGTCATTTGCGGTTGCTCCACTTCCAGTTCCGGATTTCCGGCAGGTCTTGGCCGTACCGGGCGATATACTGCTTATGCTCGATAAGTTTGTCAATGAGCTTCTGCTTCAGGTATATGCCCTTGTCGCCGGTCTGCGGTACGCGGTCTATGGTGTCCATCACGAGATGGAAGCGGTCCAGATCGTTCCGCACGGTCATGTCGAAGGGCGTGGTGACGGTGCCCTCTTCCTTGTAGCCGCGGACGTGGATGTTGTCGTGGTTAGTGCGGCGGTAGGTGAGCCGGTGGATCAACCACGGGTAGGCATGGAAGGCGAAGATGACCGGCTTGTCCTTGGTGAAGAGCTGGTCGAAATCGATGTCACTCAACCCGTGCGGATGTTCGGTTTGCGGCTGCAACTTCATGAGATCGACTACGTTGACCACCCGGATTTTCAGGTCGGGCAGGTGTTCGCGCATGATGGAGACGGCGGCGAGCGTCTCCAGGGTGGGCACGTCGCCACAGCAGGCCATGACCACGTCGGGTGCAGCGCTCTGGTCGTTGCTGGCCCACGGCCAGATTCCGATGCCCTCGGTGCAGTGCTGGACGGCGGCCTCCATTGTCAGCCACTGCGGCGCTGGGTGTTTGCCCGCGACCACGACGTTGACGTAATGGCGGCTGCGCAGGCAGTGGTCCATCACGGATAATAGGCAGTTTGCATCCGGCGGAAGGTAAACACGCACGACCCCGGCCTTCTTGTTCACGACGTGGTCGATGAAACCGGGATCCTGGTGCGTGAAGCCGTTGTGATCCTGGCGCCAGACATGCGAGGCCAGCAGGTAGTTTAACGAGGCGATCTGCCGCCGCCACGGCAGGTGCGACGTGACCTTTAGCCACTTGGCGTGCTGGTTGAACATTGAATCGACGATGTGAATAAACGCCTCGTAGCAGTTGAAGAGTCCATGCCGCCCGGTGAGCAGGTAGCCCTCGAGCCAGCCCTCGCATTGGTGCTCGCTGAGCATTTCCATCACGCGCCCAGTGGGCGCCAGGAATTCGTCATTCGGCGCGGTCGCGGCATCCCATTGGCGTTTGGTCACCTCAAAGAGAGCCTCCAGGCCGTTGGAGAGCGTCTCGTCAGGGCCAAAGACCCGGAAATTCCTCTGCTCACTGTTCAGCTTCGATATATCGCGCAGGAAACGCCCGAGCACATGGGTGTCGCCGATGCCGGGCACTCCCGGCGAATCCACATCGATCGCGTATTCGCGGAAGTCGGGCATCCGCAGGTCGCGGAGCAGATTGCCGCCGTTGGCGTGAGGATTGGCCCCCATGCGCCGTTCGCCCTTGGGCGCCAGCTCGGCCAGCTCCGGTTTCAGCAGGCCCCGCTCGTCGAAGAGTTCCTCCGGCCGGTAGCTCCTCAGCCAGTCTTCCAACAGCTTGAGGTGTTCGGGATGGGTGGCCGGGTCTGAAAGCGGCACCTGGTGTGCGCGGAAGGTGCCTTCAACCTGTAGACCATCGACCATCTTCGGCCCTGTCCAGCCCTTGGGCGAATTGAGGACGATCATCGGCCAGCGTGGACGCGCAATTTTCCCGTGGACGCGAGCTTCTTGCTGGATCTTCTTGATCTGCTCCACCACCGTATCGAGCGTCGCGGCCATCGCCTGATGCATGAGTTCAGGCTCGTGACCCTCGACGAAGTGCGGGGTCCAACCATAGCCGCGGAGCAACTGATCCAATTCCTCATGTTCGATACGGGCCAGGATCGTCGGGTTGGAAATCTTGTAGCCGTTGAGATGCAGGATCGGCAGCACCGCCCCGTCGCTGGCCGGATTCAGAAACTTGTTGGAATGCCACGCCGTGGCCAGCGGTCCGGTTTCCGCCTCGCCATCGCCGACGACGCAGGCGACGATGAGATCGGGATTGTCGAACACCGCGCCGAACGAATGGCTGAGCGAATAGCCCAGTTCGCCGCCCTCGTGGATCGAGCCAGGACACTCCGGCGATGCGTGACTGGGAATTCCTCCGGGAAACGAAAACTGAAGGAAAAGCTTCCGAAGCCCGGCCTCATCCTGGCTAATGTCGGGATAGATTTCGGTGTAAGTGCCTTCGAGATAAGTGTTGCCCACGACGGCCGGGCCGCCGTGCCCGGGGCCGGAGACGTAAATCATGTTGAGGTCGTATTTCTTGATGACCCGGTTCAAATGCACGTAAATGAAGTTCTGCCCGGGAGTTGTACCCCAATGTCCTAGCAGCATGTGCTTCACATCCGCGAGCGTCAGAGGCCGCTTCAGCAGCGGATTGTCGAAGAGGTAGATCTGTCCGACCGCCAAATAATTGGCCGCCCGCCAGTAAGCGTCCATTCTCCGCAGCAGGTCTGGGGAAAGGGGTTCGTTCATAAGGCTGCTCCTAGAAACGGGTTCCACGCAGGAGTCAGGAGTCTCCACGCCGACTGATCCGACCTGGGTGAAGCGGGCGGTACTCCCGCAACGCAATCACTGCCAGACCTCCGGCGGAACGTGCGCCAGGTCCGTCGCTATAAGCCGCTCGGCGTGAAAGCTGGTGGCCCGGGGGCCAGGCAACAGCAACCGGCAGCTCAGGCAACAGCAACCGGCCGCTTTTGCCGCCTCCAGCCCCGGCAACGGCGTCCTCGACGACCAGGCAGGCGGCCGGGGGGCAGCTTCAGCCGCTGTGCCGCCGTCAGCAACAGGTCGGGATGCGGCTTCTTGCGCCAGACTTTCACTGGCATCGACAACCGCGTCGAAACTGCTGGGCATTAGGCCGACCTCCCGGAGATTGTATTCCACCTTGATTGCTGCGGCGTTGCTGGCCGGCGCGACCTTGAGGTGCCGCCTTGCTCGCCGACCATACGCGCAGCGTACCGGGAAGGGAGTCTTGCCTGCTGCGGTTCTCTCGACCTACGCGCGGAAGCCGAAGTCCTCAGCGCGCTGAGGACCGACACACCGCCTTCAGCGATTGCCGCAGCTGAACGGCTGTCACCCTCGGCCCGTGAACGCGCACCCCTTTGTGATTAAGCGGGTAATCGCTGGGCAGCTTCGGTAGCCAGTAGCTGCTCCCGGAGCCAATTCAGGGCCTTGAAAAACTCCTCGTCGCTTGGGATCACGTAATGACGATCCGCCATGTTGCGGGGAGAATCCGCGAGGAAGTGGTTGGCGTAGAACTTGTATTGCGGATGCTGGCCCAGAATCGTCGCCGATGTCTTCCGCAGGTGCTTCATGCCGAGGCGGATTTTCTCCAGCTCCAGCTTTTCGGCAAGCCGGGTCCATGCCGAGTGAATGCAGTCATATCGTTTCATCTTCCCATCTTCCAGCCAGAACCTGACCAGCGGGTTGCCTTCGTCAGTGGTGAGCGCCAGCTCGCCCTTGGCCCGGTGCTTCTTGAGCAGGGCGAGCGTCTCCGGCCACAGCTTGTAGGTTACGACCGGCCCGTTGCGGTCGCGTGTCTTGCTGCGGGCGCGGGTGATGGTCCCGTTCTTCCAGTTGACTTCCTCGGTCCGCAGCTCGGCGATGTCGTTCTGGTACATGCCGCAATTGAGCATGAGCAGCAGGTACAGCTTCGTCTTGTCGGAGAAGCCATCGCAGCCGGCGAGAAGGGTCCTGACTTCGACCGGGGTGAAGGTTTCGATCTTCGCAGGTGCGGAATGGTTGAAGCGGAAGCGGCGGGAGCGGATGTTGCCGGGCAGCGGGATCAGCTTCATTTCGGCCAAGCGGGAGATGAACTGCTTGGCGGTCATCATCAGCGTATGGGCGTAGGTGGGGGAATACTTGCCGGTGGCGATCTGCGTGGACAGGTAATTGAAAAAGCCTTCCAGCTTGCTCTCCTCGATGGCGTCGATGGCGGCGTCTTCGCCTATCCACGTGACGAAGTTGCCGATGTTGCGGCAGTAGGCGTCGTACCTTCCTTCGCTCATCTGGCCGGACTGACACACGCCATGCAAAAGCGTCTTCCACGCTTCGACCTGCGCCTTGACGGTACGCTCCGGCGGAGTGACCTTGGCGGTGCTTTCGATCATTGCCTCGGCCTGGACCTTGATCTTTTGGTACTGCCCGTTCCCCACCAGCGAATCGACAATCTTCTCCCGGCTGGGCTCATCCAGCGATTGCCAGTCCTGCACCATCGACCAGACCTTGAAGGCGTTGGCCCGCAGCTCCTCTTCGGTGGGCGGAGCCGCCTCGATTTCCTTCTGCTTGTTTTCCCACCAGCGGTTGGCGGCAGCGGCGCTTTCCTCTTTCGTGTCCGGGCGTTCGAGCTGCTTGCAGGAGACCGCGTACATCTTGCCTTTGTGCTTCTTGATCCACCGGCGGGATTCGGGAATCCAGGTCATGAGGAGTCGGCGTGCCATAGGTTTTGCCCTCTTGTAAACCGTAAATGCCGCACCTTCATTCTATGGTCGCAGCCGGCAAAATCAATGGCTTGTAAACCGTTTTGTAAACCGAAAGGCGGGAAAACGGTTGGACGGGTATACAGCATCAGGAAATGGCGATCTGCCGAGATGTGCGGATTATTGGCGTAAATCCAATGTTTTCAAGGATAAGCGGAGAGGGCGGGATTCGAACCCGCGGTGAGGTTTGACCCCCACACGGCATTTCCAGTGCCGCACAATCGGCCACTCTGTCACCTCTCCGAATGATGTAACCTGCTTATTTACAAGACATTATGTCTAAGAGGTACTAACAAAATGGAGAGCCGCGACCGCGAGGGAGCGGGAAGAACCGCTCCCTCACGGTCGCGGCCCTCCAAAAAGATAGAGCCTCTAATTCTTTGTATAAACCCTCCCAGCTTTGCGATTTTGTAAACTTTTCTGTAAACTACAAGTCGGCTAGTTGGTGCGGCATCTTGTAAACCGCTCTGTAGATTGTATCGGGGGGAAGGTGAGCGAGCAATCGGACGGGAGAATGAGCCGTGGGAGTGGAGTCCACGAAGGAGTCAACGGTCGATAAGACCGACGCTCGCAAGGCAACCGACTGCTGACGGGTGTCACGACCCCCTTGCTTCCTTCCGCGCCCTCCTGGCCCGGTGCGCCGCCGCCTTCGCCCGGCTTTGTTGCCGAACCGCCTCGTTGCAAAACCCATCCGGTCTGTTGCAAAACCGGCGGCGCAAAGAACAGGGCAGATGCGCGAGACTTTTCCTCTCGCGCATCTTTCGCCCCTGTCCTGTCGTCCCGTTTTCGCTCGAAAGGTCTCCTGTATCTCTCTTCCGCGACTCCAGAACACAAAAAAGGCAGCCAGCAGCTGCCCGGCTTTATTGCCAACTGACGTTGCTTCTCAAGCAGGCGAAATGCAGGATACGAGGCAAGGGCGACGTTACCCGGACCCGACCAGCCGCGACGAGACGGGGATGCCGGGGGAAACGCGAACTCGGAGGAGACGCGCACGCATGGAGGAACCGACCAGCCAGCCCTTGCGACAGGTCGTGGAGGGCATCTATCGCTCCCAGTCGCGGCGCGTCCTCGCGACGCTGATCCGCCTGCTCGGCGATTTCGACCTCGCCGAGGAGGCCCTGCACGAGGCGTTTGCCGCGGCGGTGGAGCAGTGGCCGCGAGAGGATCGCCGAAGGACAGACCCTGGTCGAGCAGGCACTCGCGTCCGGGCGGTTCGGCGCGTACACGATTCAGGCGACCATCGCCGCGGTGCATGCCGAGGCGGCGACGGCCCCGGCCACGGACTGGCGCCGGATGGTCGCCTGGTACGACGTGCTCGAGCAGCGCCGCATCCTCGCCCGTCGTGGCCCTGAACCGGGCCGTGGCCGTGGCCATGCGCGACGGCCCCCAGGCGGGCCTCGCGCTCATCGACTCGATCCTGGCCGGGGGGCAGCTCGCCGAGTACCACCTGGCCCACGCGGCGCGGGCCGACTTGTGCCGGCGGCTGGGGAGGACGGCCGACGCCCGCCAGTCCTACCGCAAGGCGCTGGCGCTGGCCTGACAGGAGCCGGAGCGAGGGTTCCTCGAACGACGCCTCCGCGAACCGGGCTCGAAAAAATATACGCGATGTCGATATCCCGCTTTCCCGAACGACTACCGCTGTGAAAGCGGCGAGAGTCCGCCGCCAAACCCGTAAGGAGGAAGCCATGAAATATCTGTTGCTCATCTACACCCCGGAAAATTCCTGGACGCCAGCCGATCGGGAAAAGTGCTTTGCCGAGTCCACCCAGCTTAGCCACGAACTCCATTCCACAAAGCAGTACCTGGGAGCCGCGCCGCTCCATCCGGTCGCCCTGGCCACGAGTGTTCGGGTGCGGGACGGGAAACGTGTCATGACGGACGGACCGTTCGCCGAAAGCCATGAGCAGCTAGGCGGTTTCTTCGTGATCGAGGCCGGACACCTCGACGAAGCCATTGACATCGCCGCACGTATTCCCGGCGCCCGCAAGGGCACGGTGGAAATCCGGCCGGTCCTGGATCTGCCGGGACTTCCGGACGTGAAATCGTGATCCATTGTTCTCTTCGCTGGAAAGGAAAAAACTCATGCAATGGGAAAGTTCGCCCCCATCCGTTTCCCGGGGCGCCCTGTGGACGGGAAGGGCCCTGAGCACCCTGCCGGCCCTCTTTCTGCTGTTCGACGGGGCCATGAAACTCGTGAAGCCGACTCCCGTCGTGGAAGCCACCGTTGAACTGGGTTTTTCCGAACAGGTGATTTTTCCGCTCGGGATCGTCTTGCTGGCTTGCACCATCCTTTACCTGCTCCCGCCCACGGCCGTTCTCGGGGCCATCCTGCTGACCGGATACCTGGGCGGGGCGGTCGCGATACACGTGCATGCCGGGCACGGTCCGTTCCGGGTTATCTTCCCGGTCCTCTTCGGCGTCTTGCTCTGGGGGGGGTTGGTGTTGCGCGACCGGCGATTGCGCCCGCTCGTGCCCTGGCGGCGCGGCGTGGAAGGCCGGCCGGAGGCGACGTAGACCCGAAAAAGCTTCGCGACGTCGATTCCACCCGGACTCGTTCGACAAGGGGGTGGAGATCGAATTCCTGCTCGAACCAGGGAGCCCCCATGCAAGTAAATCCGTATCGGATGTTCGCCGGCCCGTGCGAGGCCGCGTTTACGTTCTACGCGAAGTGTCTGGGCGGCCAGATCGAGGCCATGCTGCCGCACGAGGGCACGCCCGCGGCGGAGAACGTGCCGCCACCGTGGCGCAAAGAAAATCCTTCACGCCTGCCTGCGCCTGGGCGACGGGGTGCTGATGGGTTCCGATGCCCCGCCGACCTACCAGGAGAAACCCCAGGGCTTCTCCCTATCGATCCAGGTGAAGGATCCCGCCGAGGCGGAACGCTGCTTTCACGCTCTGGCCGAAAACGGCACCGTACGCATGCCGATTCAGGAGACCTTCTGGGCCCTCCGGTTCGGCATGCTCGTCGATTCGTTCGGCATCCCGTGGATGATTAACTGCCCTCGACCCGGATGAACGGGGCCAGTTCCGACCCGGCGAAACTGGCGCGGAGCGAAACCGGCCCTTTCTCGCCGGGTCGAGACCCTCGCCAAGCCCTCGGTTGAATTCGGCGGATGAGTCTGCATCCCCGTCGGGGCCGAACGTCACAGATCAGGTAGCCCATTCGATGGTCGCCGTGGGGCGATACATTCCAGGTAAAAGCTTGGAGAGAGCCGAGCGTTGAAGTGCCGAGGAGGAGTAGTTGGCGAGTCGCCGAGAGCAGGGTAGTCGGTAGGCACGGTGGGTCAGACGGTGGCACGGAACAATTGCGACCATTGGGGTCGCAAAGGAGCAATGACCGTGCGCACCCAGCGTGCCGGCATCCTCACCAAAATTGCTCTTGCATTGCTTAGAAAAGCAGCCGGGCGGCCAGGAGGGACTGCATGTCGCGCGAAACCAGAATGGCCGCCCGGTCTGCTGAAGCGGTTTGTTCGGCCCTCCGCTACCCGATCAAAGATGCTTTCCCTCTGAATTTCCGCTCTGGCCCGAGTAGAAGCGAGATGCCGTGCCCAGCGAACAGGTCGCCGCACGAGTAATACCAGGACGCGCTGCCGTCGTGGTACAGGTTGATCCCACTCGGGCGGATGTTGGCCAGGAACTCTGCCCGGTTCATGGGCGGGGTGCCCTCTTCGGGATCCTCGTCCGCCCACACCTCGTTGTAACAGTTGAGTAGGTCGTCAGCCACCCTCGCCCGGACTTCCGGTTCGGCCTCTCGTGCCCAGGCGAGGTACTCGGCGCCTACCGTGAACAACTCGGCCGGCTCGGCTCCCGCCCACTCAGCCTCGGCCACGATGGAGAAGCTGAGCGGATACCCAGGGACCAGTTCGACTTCGGTCCCCCAGGAGTTCACCCGGTCGTCCCACTGAATCTGACCCAGGACAGGGTGATTGCGTGTCCGCTTGGCCATCAGAGCCTCCGCTTCCACCACTATGGCTATCCGTCATCTGTGCTATCCGGCACCCAACGACAATGCTCGACTGCCGAGTTGGATGGGGCGCCGCAAGCCGAACCCCATCGTGCCGGCCTGGAGACCAGTCCGGAAGCAAAACGCACATGGGCGAGGGGTCAAGTGGCCGAACGACGAAGCTCACCTGCCCGGCGGGCGCTGGGAGCGATGACCCTGGAACAGCCTCCATGCCCGCCGGGTCAGGTGCAGCGCCTGGTTAGCCGAAATCATAGCGACTGAAAGACCAAGGTGGAATCCACTTTCAGGATTGTGCCGTTGACGCTTCCGGCTCGGGCTACAACCTGGCCGAGCGAACCGTCCGGCGCTTGAGCGTCCCCTCCACCACAATCCCGAGTTTGGAAGGAGCGCCCTTTCCTACTGTCGCGGCCACCAGTTCGCCATCGATCAAAAGGTGCACGCGTCGCCACACATACCATTCTCTGTAACCCACTTCGATCGTGTGTCCCCCAGACTGAAGAAGAAACCAGCGGTTGGATAGCGCGTAGCAAGACAGAACGGAGTCAATCGAGATCCGGCACCGGCAGCCCCAGCCGACGCGAACATGCACCGGATGGTTATCCCTGCCGGCATGACCAGCTTGCGCCGTCAGCGCGATCGGGAGGAGATGCCAGCCGCGCTGTTCGGCCGCTAAAACACCATCCAGATACAGGCGATCCCAAGGGTGGGAGTCGCGCCGCATTTGGATGTGCGCCTCGTGCCCTTCCCACCGATAAGTCCACTCAATAACCGACATAGTTGCGATTACGGTGAAGAACGTCCAGCATCGGCTAACACCAAGCTCAGATGGGGATGATGCCGGGTTGCTCCCACCGACGACAAGCCGGCGGTATTATGGAGTAACCCAGTAAAAGCCACCCCATCTGGAGCAACCCGACATGTCCACCACTCTACCACTGTTCGTCGGACTGGACTACTCCCAACACGCCGTCCAACTGTGCGTCTTGGACCCCACGGGTCAGGTCTTGTGTAACCGCGCCGTGCCTGACTCCGCCGACGCCATCGATCAGGCCGTCCGGCGATTCGGTGCCGTCCGCGGCGCCGCCCTGGAAGCCTGCACCGGAGCCGCCAACCTCGCCGAAGAACTCGCCGACCGCTACGCCTGGCCCGTCCACCTCGCCCACCCCGGATTCGTCAGCCGCATGAAGCAGTCGCCCGACAAAACCGACTTCTCCGACGCCCGCGTCCTGGCCGACCTCGAACGGGTCGGCTACCTACCCCGCGTCTGGATTGCACCCCAGCAGCTCCGTGAACTCCGTACCCTGGTCCGCGACCGCCAACAACTGGCCGCCCAGCGACGCAATCTCAAGCTCCAGATCGGTGCCCTGCTACGGGAACACCGCCTACGCTGTAGCCACAACCGCTGGACGCGGGCCTGGCACGCCTGGCTGGAGCATCAAGCTCAACTGCCCGAACAAGCACGCTGGGTCATGCAACAACGCCTGCGTCGGCTGGCCTGGATCGTCCAGGAGATCCGCACCGTCGAAGAACGTCTCCAACAAGTCACCGCTGTGGACGGCACCGTAACTTGGCTGCGGACGATCAAGGGCATTGGTCCGGTCACCGCCTGGACGTTGCGGGCCGAGATCGGTCGCTTCGACCGTTTCCGAACCGGCAAGCAGTTGGCGCGGTACTGCGGCCTGACGCCGTGCAACCGCTCCTCGGGCGTGCGTGAGGCCGACGCCGGTTTGATCCGGGCGGCCAATCCCGAACTGCGTCGCGTGCTCATCGAGGCGGCCTGGCTGTTGGCTCGTCTGCAGCCGCGTTGGCGGCAACTGGCCGAGCGTCTGAAGGCACGGGGCAAACCGAGTACGGTGGTGATAGCGGCCGTGGCCAACCGCTTCGTGCGTTGGTTGTACCACGAAGGAGTCCGCCAACAGGCGGCGGCCTGACGGATAGTGACAAGGCGTTGTCATTGTCGGGGAAGTTCCTGAGCGGTTGCGGGTGTGCTCGGCCGGCTGCTGGGGTTTAATCCTCGCGCTCAGATGGGGCAGCCCGCAACCTTTCTTCGCATCCCATTTGGGCAGGGTCTTGAACCCACGCTCGGATAAGAAGCATGGGAGCCCCGACAGCGTTGGCGTCCTGCCGAAGATTTCGCCGCCTCCGTGCGGCGACCAGGGGCGCTGATTGCCGCCCCCTGGACCCCCGGCTAGCCTCTCTCTGTTCCGGGAGGAAGAGAGGAGACTAACGCCGAGAAAAGGTGATTTTCCTCTTGACGAGTGGCCTGGCATCATAGAAGCAGCCGGCTCACGCGGAATTGGCGTTATGACTCGGAGAGCCGCCTATCGCGTGGCCGGTCTGCTGCAGCGCCTGGTTCGCATCCTCGCAGGGTTCCCCTGCACCACAATGCCAGGAACTTGGGGCGAGACTCGCTTATCCTACCTCCGGTGTCCGGTGTCGATGTCCGACATGCTTCTGGTGCTGAGAGGCTTTGCGCTCCGCCCGCTGGTTCGACTGGACCGGGGAGCGATTTTCGGCCCACTCGTTTGGTGACGACCGCCTACGGCCTTCGACGCCGTCGCGGTCGATCCCGTTGGGACGGCTGGTGCCCGTGCCGACTCCCCCACCGGACACCCTGGTTCCCCAATCCCCCTATTGTGGAGGCTCCCGTGTCCGACTGCAAGACCCCACCACGCGACGCCCGTAAACCGCAAACGCCATCGGTGGCCGCGACCGCCAACGAACTACGCCGCGCCGCCCGCCACGCTGAAAAGACCCGACGTGACGCCCAGGAGTGCGCCAAGCTGGTCTCGATGCCGGTGCAGCATGCTCACGCCGCCGGCATCGACGCTGGCGACGTCAGCCACTGGGCCTGCGTCGAATCCACCCCCGACGACAGCGACGCCGTCCGCGAGTTCCCCGCTCATACCGCCGGGCTGCGGCAATTGGTCGCCTGGCTACGCCAATGCGGCGTCACCACCGTGGCCGTGGAGGCCACCGGCGTCTACGCCCACGTCCTGTTTTTGACTCTGCTGGAAGCCGGCTTCGTGGTGGTGATGACCGCACCGCAGTTTGCCCGCCAGATCAAGGGCCGGCCCAAGACCGACAAGCGTGACTGCCAGTGGATTCAACGCCTGCACAAGCACGGCCTGTTGCCGGCCATCTTCCAGCCCGACGAGGCCACCCAGACCCTGCGCGACTACGTCCGCCAACGCGCCAACCTGGTCCGCCTGTCCGGCCAGCACATCCAGAGGATGCAGAAGGCGCTGCAACTGATGAACCTCAAGCTGACCGGCGTGCTGGGCGACGTCACCGGCGTAACGGGGCTAAAGATCATCCGGGCCATCCTCGCCGGCCAACGCGACCCGCAGCAACTGGCCAGGCTGCGCGACCGCCGCTGCCGGCACAGCGTTGCGGACATCGCCCAGGCGTTGGATGGCCGCTATCGCCCCGAGCATATAACCGAGCTGCGCTGTTGCCTGACCTTGTGGGAGAAGTATCAGGAGGTGATCGGTGAGCTGGACGAAGCCATCGACGCCCACCTGCGGAGCATGCGTCGGCAGACCGCGTTGCCCCCACTGCCGCCCAAGCCCCGCATGCGTGGCCGCAAGCCGCACGACCCACGCTTTGACGTGCGCCAGGCGTTGTACTTGGCCACGGGCGTAGACCTGACGGCGATCGAAGGCATTGACGAGGTGCATGCGTTGACGTTGGTCAGTGAGCTGGGTTGGGACTTCACGAAATGGCCGACGGTCAAGCAGTTCACCTGCTGGCTGGGGCTGTGCCCCAACTGGCACAAGACCGGGGGTAAGGTGCAAGTCCAGCGCGACGCGTAAGGGCAAGGGGCGTGCGGCGCGGACGTTGTGTTTGGCGGCCTGGAGTCTGATGCGGAGCAAGAGCTATTTGGGAGCCTATCTGCGTCGTCAGCGTTCGCGTCTGGGTGCGCCCAAGGCGATCACGGCGACGGCGCACAAGCTGGCGCGGATCGTGTACCACTTGGTGCGTTACGGCATGGCCTACGTCAAGCAAACGGAGGCGGTCTACGCCGAGCAGGTGCGGGCGCGTCTGGAGAAGCAGTTGCGTCGTCGTGCGATGGAGCTGGGCTTCGAGCTGCGGAAGGTGGAGGCGCCGCCGATGCCGGCGGTGACCTAGATTCGCGTTGGCGTTGGCAGTCATTGACAGTGAGGTGAGACGGAAACAGCGGAGAGGACAAGGGCGAAGGGCGGAAGGGAGCGGAGACGGTGCGCGCCGGCGGAGGCCCATCGCAGCAGGGAGCTACGTCACCGTCGCGTCACCTTCCGAGGAAGTTCCTGGGGCGGCCGTATTCTCTGACCCGGCAAGCCATTACGGCCTGAAGAGACCGCGAACCTCTCTCTTGAGCTGCGCTGCCTTTCCCTCATACTTGGAGTACGAATACAACCAACCTTTGTATTCTCCGAAACTAATCCGGCCCTCCTCCTCGTCAACGTCGAGAGGATTCATAGACTCAGTAGTTTCCGGTGAGTGTGAATTATGATACCATTCCCCAACTCATTCATACATCCGATGTTCCGTGGCGATTTCATCGTGGATTCCCAAATGGGCTTCGGCCCAGTGTTGCAACCACACCAGCATCTTGCGAAAGCTCAAACGCCCCAGGTCGATCCGCCGACCGCCTCGCTGACGACGCGCCAACACCTGCCCATGCAACCACACCCAGACGTTGCGCAAGAGCAACGCCACCCCCACGTACAACAAACGCAGCAGCGGATCGCGCGTACACGTCCGAATCCGCGCCTGGTGCATCTGACGGTAACTCGTCTCGATGGCGAACCGACTCCGGTACGTCTCCTTCACCCACGTATACGACGACGGACGCAACGGCCCACCGAAGGCATAGACCAACGCCTCACGACCATGCCGTCCACGCTCGCCCCGCCGGTTGCGGCACTTCACGCACACCGCGAACCGCGCCCGACGTTTGCTGGCATTGGTCATGGTGTACTGCCCCCAACCGCTCCGCTTGCACCCGGCGAAGACTCGGCTGCCCGAAGGCCCCTTGGGGTGGTCAGCCTTGCGGCCCCGCAACACCAACGGCATCAGCCACGCGTAGCGGGCGCTTTGCAAGTAGCGGATGACGTCCACGCTGCAAAACCCCCGATCCAGCAGCAGATAACGCGGTCGGACACCGCCCTGGGCCGCTTGCCGCAACAGGCGTTGCAGCACGACGGGTAAGGCATCGTGGCGGTTCACCGTCGTCAGGGCAACCGTGAAGCGTCGTCCTTTGCGGAGGACGTAGGCGGTGGCGTAGGCGTGGAAGTGGCTGGTGCCACTCTTGGCCTGGCCGCGATAGATCTCGTCGGGTTGGTGCAAGGGTTTGCCGTGGTAAGGCAGCAGGGTGAGGTCAATGGCCAGGGGTTGGCGATGGCGACGTAAGGCGTGGGGCAGGTCGCCTTGCAGGGCGCGGTTGAGCCGGCGTTGTAATTCGGCGTAGGTGGGCAGGGTGGCCAGCAAGGCATCGTGGGCGGCGCTGTCGGAGGGAGCATCGCGGAGGGTGGCGCAGGCAGCGGCCAGGGAGATGATGCGGCTGGCGGCATAGAAGAGGACGGTCCACAGGGTATCGGTGGTGCATTTGCGGCCGTGGTCTGGCAGGCGGAGATGCTTTTGGATGCGCCAGGCGGCGTGGGCCTGGACGTGGGCGGGGGTGAGGGTATACTGCCGAGGTCGCATGGCTTCCTCCTGAAATGTCCTTGGTAGCACAAGTCATTATCAGGAGGAGCCTTGCGATTGCCCTCTACACCTTTTGTCGTTCCGCCCGAACCGGAAACTACTGAGGCTAGATGTCGAACGGTGTCGATCCAGTTTATCGGGTCGAGGTCGAACTCAAGGTTAAAGAATCCGAATAGGTCGCGCAACGCCACTTTCCCCAAACTGCGTGGCCGTGATTGGTCTGGCATACGAGTAGTTCCTCGTTGAGCGAGAGGTCAGCATCAGGTTCAGCCGCTCTCACGTCATGGGCAGCCCTCCGTGGCCGAACAAGTGATTAGGGTGCGCGCGTGCCCTAATTCGGAACCCTTGTGCCAGGGGTATTCGGCGCAAAGGATTTCCCTGGCAAGGGTCGCCGCATTTACCACCGCCGTTATCTCAATATTAGGGTGTGCGCCTAAGCAGGTGCTTAGGGCGCGCACGCCCTAAGCCGGATTGAAACCCCACGGTGTCTCGCCGTCAAGCGAAATCTTAACCCGTGCCGTTTTTTTTCTTTCCTCCGTGTCTATCCAGGCGTACACTCCTTCTTCAGGACGCATTTTCCACTTTGCGGAGTGTCTCATGTCCACACCTCCTTCCCCTCCTCGACTCCTCGATCTCGTCCGTCCGGTCGCCCAGACACGCTTCGGCCAGGACGGACCTGGAGAACGCTACGCTTGTTGGACGCGCTGCCTGATTCTCTTTCACGACAAACGTCATCCCCGCGACCTGTCGCCCGGCGACGTGGGGCGTTTCCTCGAACACGTCGCGCAGACCGAAAAAGATGCCTTGAATGCTCTGGAAGAAGCCCATACCGCCCTGACCTTTCTCTACCGCGACGTTCTCGGCCTGGCCATCGGCGAACTGCCCTGCCCCGAGCCGCCGCGTTTGCTCGATCGCCTCCGCCGCGCTTGCCGCGTTCGTCAATACTCGCCCCGTACCGAAGACTGTTACACCGAGTGGGCCACGCGCTTCATCCGCTTTCACGGCCTGCGTCATTCCAACACGCTCACCGTCCGTCACGGCAAGGGCGCGGGGTCAGGTTAAATTCTCTCGAAAAGACGGAAAACCACGAATCACACGAATGAAAGAAAAGGCAACATTTCTCGGGGGTTATTTTTATTCGTGTTATTCGTGTTATTCGTGGTTTTCCTCTTTATTGTGGTGGTTCTTAACTTCCCTTCAGCGAATTGAACACCAACCCACTGAGCAATTTCGGATAGAAATACGTCGATTTGGGCGGCATCTTCTCCAGGTTGCCGGCGATCTGCTCGACGTGGTGCATCGTGGCCGGCGGCACCAGCACGGCCAACTTACAATCCTTCCGCACCACCGCGTCCGTCACCTCGCGCAGCAGATGCACGTACTTGCATTCGGGCTTGCCGCCAACCGTCTGCGGCAGCAGATGGTCGAGCACGGCGACGTGCAGAACGCTGACGGCCAGGCCGCGCCAGGCGGCGCTGTGGTCGGCGGCGTGCTCGGCCATCAGCTGCCGGCGTGCGGAACCGCGCCGTCTGCCAGACGCCGTCGGCCACGGTGCCGAAGCCGAGCAGCTCCTGCGAGCCGTCCGCCTCGATCAACTCCCAGGTATCGCGGGCGCCCTGCTCGCCCTGACCGACGCGCTCAAGCTGGAAGTGCTGGCCGAGGATCGCGGCCAGGCGGTCGGCGGTCACGTCGGGGAGGCCGGAGACGAGGCGGTGCGTCGGCAGGATGATGAGGCCGGGATCGCTCATGCTGACGAGCATCATCAGGATGAAATTCGCCGCGGCCTCGTCGTCGCGGACCTCGCCGGCGGCGCGGCGCTCTTCGAGGTAACGCAGGCCGGTCTCGTAGCGGTGATGGCCGTCGGCGATGAAGACCGGCTTGGGACCGAGCAGGCCGGTGACGGCGCTGACGACGTGCTGGTCGGTCACCGGCCAGAGACGGCTGACGACGCCGAGGTGGTCGGTCGCTTGCAGCGGCAGGCTGCGCGAGACCAGGGCGTCGAGGTGCTGGATGACCTCGTCGCCGGGGTCGGGGTAGAGGCCGAAGACCGGGCTGAGGTTCATGCCGGTGGCGTGGAACAGCCGTAAGCGGTCGGCCTTGGGGCCGGCCAGCGTCTCCTCGTGCGGATAGATGCGGCCGGTGCCGAACGGCTCCAGGCGAACGCGGGCCAAGAAGCCGCGGCGCGTGTAGCGGCGGCCCTCGACCTCGAAGTCCTGGTAGTAGACGTACAGGCCGCGGGCCGAATCTTGCACGAGAATGTCGTCGCGCTGCCAGTCGCGCAGGAAGCGGGCGGCGCGGCTGTAGCGGTTGTCCGTCTCGTTGTCGCCTGGCTCCTCCTTGTTGAGGATGAGGCGGATGACGTTGTAGGGGTTTTGGTCGTAGAGGGCTTGCTGCAGGGCCGGGTCGATGACGTCGTAGGGCGGGGCGATGACGTCGCTGAGGGCGCCGACGCGGCCCAGGTCGTAGCGGAAGGCGCGGAACGCACGAACGTCGGCCATACATTCTCTCCGATTCACCACCCAGACACAAAGAACCCAAAGCCGGCAATGAAGTGAGTATATAAAAGAGGATGGCAACGACGGCGCCTCGATCCCATGCGCCCGCGCGATGGGTTCTTCCTTTGTGTTCTTTGTGCCTTGGTGGTGAACGCTTATGAGCGTGGATGCACTGGCCGAACGGCTGGCCGCCGTGGAAGATCGGCTCGGCGCCGCCTGCCGCCGGGCCGGCCGAGCGCGCAACGAGGTCACGCTCATCGCCGTGACCAAGACCGTCTCCGCCGACGTCGTCGCCCTGCTGCCGGGCCTGGGCGTCCACGATCTCGGCGAAAGCCGGCCGCAGGAGCTATGGCACAAGGCCGCCGTTGCCGCGGCGTCCGCTGGCACCTCATCGGCCACTTGCAGCGCAACAAGATCGAGCGCACCCTGCCGCTGGTGTCGCGCATTCATTCGGTGGACAGCCTGCGCTTGCTCGGCGCCCTGGAGACGATGGCGGAGAACCTGGCGCCAGTCCAACCTCTACCCGTGCTTCTGGAAATCAACGTCAGCCGCGAGGCGAGCAAGCACGGCTTCGCACCGGAAGAGGTGGACGGCCTGGCCGCCGCCGTGGCGGCGTTGAAACACGTCCGCGTGGACGGACTGATGACGATGGCGGCCTACGAGGAGGACGCGGAGCGGACGCGGCCGACGTTCGCGGCCTTGCGGGAGCTGCGCGATCGGCTGTCGGCGACGCTGCGCCGGCCGCTGCCGCACCTGTCGATGGGCATGAGCAACGATTTCGAGGTCGCCGTCGAGGAAGGGGCGACGATGGTGCGCCTGGGCACGGTGCTGTTCGAGGGGATTGGCCCATGATCGCGGTCAATGAAGAAAAAATGAACCACGGATAACACGGATAACACGGATAAAAAAGACAAAAAATATTGAATGAGATGGAGTTATTTGGCTATTCTTTCGTTTGTTATATTTCATCCGTTTTATCCGTGTAATCCGTGGTTTTTCTTTTTTCTCTCTGTGTCCACCTCCCTGGAGGCATCGTGTCGGAAAAGCAGAGTCCGCAAGTGGGTGAAAAAGCCTGGCTGGCCCTGGTATTGGCGCTGGTCGCCGGCTGTATCGACGCGGTCGGTTACATGGTCCTTCTGAAGCTGTATACCGCGCACATGAGCGGCAACAGCGTCGGCGCGGCCGTTTACAGCGGCGAAGGCAAGGGAGGCCAAAGCCTTCGAGCGCGCCTTCCCCATTCCGGTGTTCGTGCTCGGCGTGGCCGCCGGCGCCACCCTGAGCGAAGCCTTGGCCCGCCGCGGCCTGCGTCGCATCTTCACCGTGGCCGTCACGCTGGAGGCGGCCTTGCTGCTCGTTTTCCTGCTGTGCGGCGGCTCCGCGTTGCGTGACGGCGCTCTGCCCGAGGAGCCGGCCTGGCGGTTTTACCTGCTCGTCGCCCTGCCCACCCTGGCGATGGGCGTTCAGAACGCCAGCCTGCGCCGCGTCGGCGGCGTCACCGTGCGCACCACCTACATCAGCGGCATGCTCACCAACTTCGCCGAGCAGACGGTGCAATACCTGTTCTGGCTGCGCGACCACTGGGCCGAACATCGCGGCCGGCCGGCGGCCCTGCTCCGGCTGTCCCTGGAGCAGCCGCCGTTCGGTCATTTGTCGCTGCAATTGAGCATTTGGCTGGCCTTCGTCCTGGGTGCGATCCTGGGAGTGGCGGCCACGCTGCGCTGGGGTCTGCTGTCGTTAGCAGTGCCCATCGCTTGCCTGGGTATCGTCGCTGTCTGCGATATGCTGCGCCCGATTCATCCCCCGCGCCAGGAGGAGTCCAAGCCCGACTGGACGTGAAGCCGTTCGCCGCGGCGCTACTCTTCCTCGAAGGAATCCGTCGGCCGGAAGAAATCGGTATCCGGATGCGGAGGCGGCGTCCCGGTGATGTCGGTCCTGGCGTCGGCTCGGCGGCGCGGAGCGGCCTCCCGAACGCGCGGCGGACGGAAGGCCGGGGTGTAACGGCGCGTCACGAAAGACAGGACCAACCCGACGGCGAGTCCGGGGATGGTGCCGAGCAGGCAGCGGTCGGCGCCCAGCAGCACGCCCGCGACGAACGAGCCGAGCAGACCGGCGACGAACACTAGCAGGACCGCCCGCATTCCGTGGCGCGTCATCCCGTAGGCCAGCACGCCGAAAAACGCCGCCGCGCCAACGAGGAGCAGGCTGCCCAGCGCCGCCGGCACGAGCAGCTCTCCTACTTCACGGCCGCCTAGCCCCAGGAGGGCGCCGCCGACGAGACCGAGCGTTCCCAGAAACAGAACGCCGTCGGCCGCGCCAACGACCGCGCCCTGCGCGACGGGCGACAGCTCCCGCTCTCCCGTCCGGACGAACGCCTCCACCACCTGCCGACCCAGACGGGTGCCGGCCATGCGTCCGCTCTGCGCGAACAGCGCTCCCGTCAGCGCGCCGAAGGCACCACCGAGAAGGGATCCCCCACCGGCGCCGCTGACTATCCAAAGGCCGATCCGCAGCCGCTCGTCCATGTCCCATCCTCCGCGGGGATTGTACCGGATGTGCCGTTCGGGACGAACACGAGCATGGCCGTCCGCCGGGAGAGATGAAAGATATTTTATCCAGCGCTCATGCTTGCTTCAGCCGGCTCGGGTATGCTGCGGGGCATACGGTGACGGCCCGTCAGGGTGACGGCTGCCGTCGAATGCGGTCCCCAATCAGGAGAGCACGATGCAACGATGGCGTGGTTGGCTGGTGGCGAGTCTCGTCGCGGTTGGCTCCGTGGCCTTCGCCGTTGCGGAGGACCAGGAAGGGAAGGTGTCGCTTGACAAAGTGCCCAAAGCGGTCCTGGATGCGGTCAAGACCAAGTACGCCAAGGGAAAAATCGTGGCCGCCGAGTTCGAGACGGAAAGCGGCACCAAGCTGTACAAACTGGACGTCAAAGTCGGCAATGCGGAATTGGAGGTCAAGGTTCGGCCCGATGGGAAGATCCTGAGAGTGGAAAAGGAAATCGCCCCGGACAAGCTGCCGCCAACGGTTCGGAAAGCGTTTGCGGCGAAATTTCCCGGAAAGCACATCAAGAAGGTTGAGCAGATCGAACAACGAGGTCTCGTCCTCTACGAGATCGAATTCTACCTGCAAGGCACCAGCGGCAAGGACAAGGAAGTGATGTTCACGGCCGAAGGAAAAGAGGCCACCGTCGAAGAAGGCGGCGAGATCGAGGTCCCGGTGGCGGAACTGCCCAAGAAGGTTGTTTCCGCCGTGAAAGCCCTGTTCCCGCACGGCGAACTGACCAAGGGCGAAAAGGAAAAACTGGACGAGGAAATCGTCTACACGGTTGTGGTCAAAGACAAGGGCAAGCCGGTCGAAGTAACCCTCAACGGCGAAGGCAAAATCCTGGAGGTGGAAAAGGAGGTCGCCGCCAAGGACCTGCCGAAGGCCGTGGTCGAAGCGCTCCGGGCCAAGTATCCCAAGGCTGCGATCGAGGAGGCGGCGGTGGAAATCAAGGGAGAATCGAAAGTCTACCGGGTGTCGTTGCTTACCGCGGACAAGAAGAAGGTGGATGTGAAGCTCGATGCCGGCGGCAAAATCCTGATCGAAGAACGCAAGGACAAGAAGAACGATTGAGCAGCCGTGCCGCGCGGCTAGGATGTGGCCCGAACGGATGGTACAACAATCGAGTTGGCCATCCGTTCTTATCTCGTCGGGATGGAGACATGGGCATTCGCATCCTGGTTGTCGAGGATGAGCCGGCGATCGCGGATTTCCTGGTGCGCGGTTTGCGCGAGGAGGGTTTCACGGTCGAGCACGCCGGCGACGGCGAATCGGCCTGGCACGCCCTGGACAGCGGCGGCTGGGATGTCGTGCTGCTGGACTGGTGGCTGCCGGGCGCCGATGGTTTGACCTTGCTGCGCCGCTATCGCCGGGCGGACGGCGCGGCGCCGGTGCTGTTTTTGACGGCGCGCGACGCCGTCTCCGATCGCGTGCGCGGCCTGGACGGTGGGGCCGACGATTACCTGTGCAAGCCGTTCGCCTTCGACGAATTGCTCGGCGCATCCGCGCCCTGGCCCGCCGTCACGAGCGCGGCGCCGATACGGTGCTGAGTTGCGCCGGCGTGCGCATCGACTTGGCGACACAGGCGCGGAACGGGCCGGGCGGCGACTGGACCTGACGGCCAAGGAGCAAGCCCTGCTCGTCTTGTTCCTGCGTCATCCCGGCGAAGTGCTGTCGCGGACGCGCATCTACGAACACGTCTGGGACGAGCGTTATGACGGCCTGTCGAACACGCTGGAAGTCCACGTCATGGAACTGCGGCGCAAGCTGGAGGTACACGGGCCGCGCCTGATCCACACGCGGCGCGGCCGCGGCTACGTCTTCGAGGAGACGCCGTCATGACGCTGACCACGCGGCTGTCGGTGTTCTTTCTCGGCACGCTGGCGGCCGTGCTGCTCGGCTTCTCGACGACGCTGTATCTGCTGGCCCACACCTATTTGCATCGCCAGATCGAGGACCGCTTGGAGGCGGCGCTGGAACGTCCTGTCGGCGACGGCGGAGGTCAAGCCGGATGGCGTCGAGTGGGAGGCGAGCGAACGTCCGGTGTCGCTGGCGCCGCCGCCCGGCGCGGAGCCGATCGTCTGGAGAGTATGCGACGATCGCGGCCGAGCGATCGACCGCTCCCGCGACCGCGACGACGCGAACCCCTGGTGCGCAACGAAGCCTCGTGGCGAGTGCGAAGCCGGCGCTTGCCGGTCGAGTCGGTCCCCGGCATCGGGAAGGTGGGGCATCGCCATCGACGAGAGAACATGAAAAGGAGAGGAAATATCCTTTTATCGTGCTGACGGTGGGTCTGCCGCTGCGTTCCGCGGCCACGACCTTGCGGGACTTGCTGTTTCTGCTGGGCGGCCTGTCGGCGCTGTTGTGGTTGTCGGCGGCGCTGGTGGGCGGCCGCCTGTGTCGCCGGGCACTGGCGCCGGTGCTGCGAATGGCGGAGGCGGCCGGCGCCATGAACGCGGCCGACCCCGGACAGCGTTTGCCGGCCGTGGATACCGGCGACGAGCTGGAAGAGCTGAATCGCGCCTTCAATCAGTTACTCGCCCGTTTGCAGGAGTCCTTCGAGCAGCAGCGGCGTTTCACCGGCGATGCCTCGCATCAGTTGCGGACGCCGTTGACGGCCATGCTCGGACAGATCGAGATCGCCCTGCGTCGTCCGCGCGCGGCGGAGGAATATCACCGGACGCTGACGGTGCTGCACGGACAGACGCTGCACGTGCGGCAGATCGTGGAGACGCTGTTGTTCCTCGCTCGCGCCGACGCCGAGGCCAAATCGCCGCAGCTCGAACGCCTCGACGTGCGGACGTGGCTGACGGAGCATCTGGCGACGTGGTCCGGCCATGCGCGGGCGGCGGACCTGCGGACGGAGATGGCGGGCGATGGCCCCTTGTGGGTGCGGGCGCAGGCGCCCTTGCTGGGCCAGTTCGTGGACAATCTGCTGGAGAATGCGTGCAAATATAGCATGGCCGGCTCGTCCATCACGGTTCGGCTGGCGGAGGAAGGAGGAATCGTGTCTCTATCGGTGGCGGACGCTGGCGACGGCATCTCCGCCGAGGACTTGACGCACATTTTCGAGCCGTTTTATCGCTCGATTCAGGCGCGGTGCCGAGGTGTGCCGGGCATCGGTCTGGGCCTGGCCGTGGCGCAGCGCATTGCACTGGCGTTGGGCGGCGTGCTGCGTGTCGAGAGCCAGCCAGAGCGAGGATCGCGTTTAGCTTCAGATGGAAGTCGCTGGCGGGTAGGAGAGAAAGGGGGAATGCCCACGCGTCAGGGAATGAATACCGATTATACCTAAACTCTGCCGAGATTGTGATTCGCAGAGAACGTCGCCCTTTTCCGTTCCCTTTTCCGTTAGAACGTCACCCTTTTCCATTCTGAGTCTACCGACTCCCGCATGGGCTATGCCGCACGGAGGGGTACTACCCGGTCGGCGGCGCCGCTTTCCTCGGGCGGGGAATTGACGATCCGGTAGCCAAAGGGGATACTAGGCGTCGCGTTGTCGCGGCCCAAGAAGCCGCCAGCAGGGTCACCATCGGCGTGCCCACACCCCCGTTAGCGCAGGAAGGACCATGAGCACTTTTCACCGACACTTGCTACCCAGATTCACTCCATTCATCCTTACCATCGGCACGGCCTTTCTGTCGATCCGCTCGGAAAGCAAGGTCTATTCCGCGGAAAAGACAGGTGTACCCAACATCGTCTTCATCCTCGCCGACGACCTCGGCTATGGCGATTTGCACTGTTACAACAAGGACTCGAAGGTCCCGACGCCGCACCTCGACCGCCTGGCCGCGCAGGGCACGCGCTTCACCGACGCGCACACGCCATCCTCGCTGTGTACGCCGACGCGCTACGGCATCCTGACTGGCCGATACTGCTGGCGCTCGTCGCTGAAACGCGGCGTGCTCAACGGCTACTCGCCGCTGTTGATCGAGCCGAAGCGCCTGACCGCGGCGTCTCTGCTCAAGCGTCACGGCTACGTCACGGCCGGCGTCGGCAAATGGCACCTCGGCCTGGGCGACGGCGGCAAGACCGACTTCGCCAAGCCGCTGCGGCCCGGCCCGTGCTCGGTCGGCTTCGATTCGTACTTCGGCATCCCCGCCTCGCTCGACATGCCGCCTTACGTATTCATCGAGAACGAGGGCGTCACCGAGGCGCCGACGGCGACGATCGAGGCGAGTGCCATGCGCCGCCGGGGCGGCGACGGCTTCTGGCGCGCGGCGCCATCGCGCCGCACTTCAAGCACGCCGACGTCCTGCCGGCGCTGACCGAGCGCGCGGTCGGGCTTCGTCCGCAAGCAATCGGCTGAACAAGCCGTTCTTTCTCTATCTGGCGCTGACGGCGCCGCATACGCCGTGGATGCCGACCGAGGCGTTTCGCGGCAAGAGCGCGGCAGGCTGGTACGGCGATTTCGTCGCCCAGGTCGATGCCAGTGTCGGCCGTTTACTGCAAGCGCTGGACGAGGCGAAATTATCGGACAACACGCTGCTGATCTTCACCAGCGACAACGGGGCGCACTGGCTGCCGACCGACATCGACAAATGGGGACACCGGGCCAACGACGGCCTGCGCGGCCAGAAGGCCGACATCTGGGACGGCGGTCATCGCGTGCCGTTTCTGGCTCGCTGGCCCGGCCGCGTTCCGGCCGGCGTCACGAGCAAGGAGCTGATTTGCCTGACGGATTTCCTGGCGACGGCGGCGGCCCTCGTCGGCGCCGAGCTGCCGGCCGACGCCGGTGAGGACAGTTACAACATCCTGCCCGCCCTGCGCGGCGACAAGCGCGATAAGCCAATCCGCGAGGCAATCGTACATCACTCCGGCGATGGTACGCTGGGCATCCGTCAGGGTCCGTGGAAGCTGGCGCTGGCGCTCGGCTCGCACGGGTTCAGCCAGCCGGCGAACGTCAAACCGAAACCCGACGGACCCAGGGGCCAGCTCTACAACCTCGACGACGATCCCGAGGAGCGCAACAATCAGTGGTTGGACAAGCCCGAGATCGTGAAGCGCCTGACGGCGCTGCTGGAGAAGTACCAGCGCGAGGGCCGCAGCCGGCCGCGCTGACCTCGCTCGTCTTGCCGTAAGGTTGTCCGCGTGGGATACTGCGAGAGGGTCGCCCTATTTTCCCGGAGATCGCCGTGAGCCTGCAGGAACTCGAATCCGCCGTAAGCCAGCTGCCCGCTGACGAGTTAACCGCCTTTGCGCGGTGGTTTGAGGAGTACCTCGCGGACGCCTGGGATCGCCGCATCGAAGCGGACATCCAGGCCGGACGATTGGAAGAGGCGGGTCGCCGTGCGGATGCTGATTTCGAGGCGGGGCGGTGCAAGCCGCTATGAACCACTTTGCCATGCCCGATTTCTGGTATTGTTGACATGGATGAGGCCGACTACTGGGTATCGTTGGAGTTCCGTGTCTGCCGCGAGTTCGCGGGGATGCCGGAGAACCGCGTCCGCTTCCTGTGGTGCGATGGCTTCATCCCAGAACGATACTTCCTGGATGGCCCATCGCCACGCATCACGGGCCGGGCGTGGATCGGTAATGGTCCCCGACAAGACGAATGGATTTTCACGCTCTTCTTGAATCAGACATTCGGTTCGCCGCGAGAGATAGAATGGCAGCGACTGCTCCCCCCGGAGAACGTCACTCGATGGCTGGCTGTTGACCTGCCGGGTAAGCGTATCCAAGTCGAGCCGGCGGCGACGGTCGCCGAGGGAAAGTAGCGGTCTGTTCGGCGCACCATCCACAGCGTCGCCAAGCGGATCGCGGGTAGTGTGGCCGGTGACAAGGACCGATCCCAATGGTACAGCGAACTCCCGTGGCAACCGCCGCCTTGTACGAACAGGACGAAACAGCCTGGCTGGAGGCAACGGCCGAGCTAATCCGGCAAGGGCAGCTGGACGGGGTGGATTTGGACACCCTGGCGGAGTATCTAACGGACATGGCCAAGCGGGACCGTCGTGAGGTGTACAGTCGGTTGGTGGTGTTGCTGTCCCATCTGCTGAAGGGGGACTACCAGCCGGATCACCGCTCTGGGTCGTGGCAAGGGACCATTTTGGAGCAGCAGCGGGAATTGCGTCAGCTCCTGGAGAGCAATACCCTCCGAAACCACGCCATCGCGGTGTTCGCCGCTGCGTATGCGGACGCCCGCAAGCAAGCCGCAGCAGAGACGGGGCTGACACGCGGGACGTTCCCAGAAGAGTACCCTTGGAACCTGGACGGCGCACTTGCCGACCGCGGCGAAGACGCCGATCCCAATGCGGCGGCAGATCGGCCACGCCAATGAGGTTTCTCCGCGTTTCAACGTCTTTCCTCGCGGAGCCGGCTGCGGAGTGCGTGGGAGGATGTGCCTGGCGTCCGCCCCTGCCTTTAGACCCCGCCGCGCATAAAACGAAACTTTTTCCGAAACCATTTCCCGCCGCGTTTGTTAGAATCTACGGTGAGTCGCCTACCCGCCGAGACACCGCATGAGACCGCCGTCGGCCCGCCTTTATTCGATCTCCTTCCTTTCCGTGCTGGCACTGCTCGCCGCGGGGTCCGCGCTTTGCGCCGCGGACGCCGGCGTTGTCTTCTTCGAGACGAAAGTGCGCCCGGTGCTGGTCGAGCACTGTTATCGCTGCCATTCGACGGCGACGAAGCAGCGCGGCGGATTGAGCCTGGACAGCCGCGACGGACTCCGCAAGGGCGGCGATACAGGGCCGGCGCTCGTGCCGGGTCAACCGAAGGACAGCCTGCTCCTCCAGGCGGTGCGCTACAGCGAGGAGCTGCGCATGCCGCCCAAAGGCAAGCTGCCCGACGCCGTCATCGCCGATTTGGAGAAGTGGATCGCGATGGGCGCGCCCGACCCGCGCACCGGGTCCGGCGCCGTCGTCGCGGCGAAAGGGATCGACGTGGAGGAGGGTCGCAAGTTCTGGGCGTTCCAGCCGCCGCGACCTCATCGCGTGCCGCAGGTCCAGGACACGAGCTGGCCGCGCGGCGACATCGATGCGTTCCTGCTCGCCGGCCTGGAGGCGAAGGGTCTGCGTCCGGCCGCGGACGCCGACCGGGCCGTGCTGCTGCGCCGCGTCTGTTTCGACCTCCTCGGCCTGCCGCCGACGCCGGGCCAAATCGACGCCTTCGTGAACGACCCATCGCCGAACGCCTTCGTCCGCGTCGTCGATGATTTGCTGGCCTCGCCGCACTTCGGCGAGCGCTGGGGTCGGCACTGGCTCGACGTGGCTCGCTTCGCCGAGTCCTCCGGCGGCGGCCGTTCGCTGCTGTTCCCCGACGCCTGGCGCTACCGCGATTACGTCATCGAATCGTTCAACGCCGACCGGCCCTACGACCAGCTTCGTCACCGAGCAGATCGCCGGCGATCTGCTGTCCGCTGCGACGCCGGAACAACGCCGCCGTCAGCTCGTCGCCACCGCTTTCCTGGTGCTCGGACCCACCAATTACGAGCAGCAGAACAAGGACGCTCTGGAGATGGACGTGGTGGACGAACAACTCGACACGATGGGCCGGGCCATCCTCGGCCTGACGATCGGCTGCGCTCGCTGTCACGATCACAAGTTCGATCCCATCCCGACGCGCGATTACTACGCCCTGGCCGGCATTCTGCACAGCACGCGGACACTCCTTCACGACAACGTGTCGCGCTGGGTCGAGCAGCCGCTGCCGGTGAGTACCGAGCAGGATGAAACGATCCAACGACACGAGGCCGCCATCGCCGAGCTGCGCCAGCGTCTCAAGCAGGCCCGGACGGAGAAGGGCCAAAGCAAGGCAGCGGTGGAGTTGGAGAAGGAACTGCGGCGACGGATCGAGAGCGGGCCGCGGCGGCCGACGGCGATGGCGGTGCGCGACGCGGAGCGCATCGAGGATTGCGCCATCTGCATCCGCGGTAACATTGCCAGCCGTGGCGCCAAGGTGCCGCGCGGCTTCCTGCAAGTCGCCAGCACCGTCCCTTCACCCGCGCTGTCGGCGCGGGAGAGTGGTCGCCGCGAGCTGGCCGCCTGGCTGACCCGGCCGGACAATCCGCTGACGGCGCGAGTGATGGTCAATCGCATCTGGCATCACCTGTTCGGCGCCGGCCTGGTACGCACGGTGGACAACTTCGGCAGCGCCGGCGAACGGCCCTCGCATCCGGAATTGCTCGATGCGCTCGCCCTCCGTTTCGTGCAAGACGGCTGGTCCATCAAGAAACTGATCCGCGTCCTCGTGCTGTCGCACGCCTACCAAATGAGCAGCGCCGCCGGGCCGGAGGCGCCTGCGCGTCGATCCCGAGAATCGACTGCTGGGACGCATGAATCGACGCCGTCTCGACGCCGAGTGTCTGCGCGACGCCATGCTGGCCGTCAGCGGCCGGCTCGACCGTTCGCTCGGCGGACCCACTATCCGGAAGGGCACGACCAGCGAGATCGCCTATCGTTTCGACGAGACGCGCCGCAGCGTGTACGTGCCGATTTTCCGCAACAAGCTGCTGGAGCTGTTCGAGGCGTTCGACTTCGGCGACCCCAATCTCGTCAACGGCCGCCGCAACGTCAGCACCGTCGCCACGCAGGCGCTGTATCTGATGAACAGCCCGTTCGTGAGGGAGCAGGCGCGGCAGGCGGCGCGGGCGCTGCTCGACGTGCCGGGCCTGGACGAAAGCGGCCGTCTGGAACGTGCCTATCGTCTGGCGTTAGGCCGAGCCGCCGACGCTGCGCGAGCGCGACATCGCCTTGACGTTCCTTGGCTCGTCCGAGGACAGGCAGCGCGGAACAGCGGTTGCCCAAATGGGGGCGGTTGTACCAGGCTTTGTTTGCGTGCCTGGATTTTCGCTATGTGAACTGATGCGGGTTATAGCAACGGAACAGGTAACGAGAAGTAGGGTGCGGGAACGGATAGTGGGGGTATTTTTCGTTAGCCCAGCCCTTCAGGGCTGGGAACAGCGGTGAGTAGGTGGTCTTGGGGCGGGGCTTTAGCCCCTCAACGAGGGCTTCAGCCCTCGATTCATGCGTCCTCGGCAAAGGGCTAAAGCCCTGAACAAGTCCTCTTTCCGTGGTGCCGTCCCCAGCCCTGAAGGGCTGGGCTAACGAAAAACACCCCAAGCCATTAGGGCGGCTGAGGAGCACGCATATGGATCCCGTGACACGTGTTCGAGAATTCCTCCTGGATCAAGTCGGTCACCTGACTCGCCCTGGGGTTGCCTCGTTCGATTCCCTGGCAAGCCGCTGGTTTGTCCCCATCTGTTGCCGAACCGAGCGCGG
Organism: uncultured Planctomycetota bacterium; assembly: GCA_963849325.1. Taxonomy (GTDB): domain Bacteria; phylum Planctomycetota; class Planctomycetia; order Gemmatales; family Gemmataceae; genus JAJPHU01. Next base: position 84,826 of record CAWKHF010000005.1, read on the forward strand.
AGACGTGGTTATCGGTGATGTCGAGGTAGACCGCGAGGGACATATCGTCTTCGCACCTAGCCGAGACGAAATGTTGACTCGATTGCACCGGGCGATGGCGTCATCGTCCCAGCCCATCAAGGAAACAACGCCGCTTGGAGACGTGGCTCATGAACACTCGTAATACTCTGCTCCCCACTCGCCGTCAACTTCTCCAGAGTACGGCATGCGGCTTCGGCTACCTCGCCCTGGCGGGACTGACCAATAGCGCCGCGGCGAATCCGCTGGCGCCGCGGGCGGCGCCGATTCGTCCGCGTGCCAAGCGGGTGATCTTCCTGTTCATGCAGGGCGGTCCCAGTCACGTCGATACCTTCGATTACAAGCCGCGCCTGGAACGGGACAACGGCCAGATGCGTTCCTTTGACGACGCCCGCACGCTGGCCAAGACGCATCAGGTCGTCGCGCACCGCGTGATGAAATCGCCGTGGCGGTTCCGCCGGCACGGCCACAGCGATCTGTGGGTGTCCGAGTTGTTTCCGCACATCGCTCGCCGCGCCGATGATTTGTGCGTGCTCAAGGGCATGCACACCGAAGGCATCGCCCACGGTCCGGCCACGCTGTTTCTGCACACCGGCGCCATCAACCTCATCCGTCCGTCGGTCGGCTCGTGGGTGCTCTACGGTCTGGGTACGGAGAACCAGAACCTGCCGGGCTTCGTCACCCTCTGCCCGTCGATGGGCAACGGCGGCCCGCGCAACTACAGCAACGCCTTCCTGCCGCCGGCCTACCAGGGCACGGCCGTCGGCCGCGCCGGCATCCCGGCCACCGAGGCCAAGATCCGCAACCTCGGCAACGACCGCCTCGCGCCCGCCGAGCAGCGCCGCCAACTCGATCTCCTGCAAGCACTCAACGCCGAGCAGATGCGTCCCTCTCCCGGAGACGCCGAGCTGGAGGCCGTCATCGATTCCTTCGAGCTGGCCTTCCGCATGCAGACCCATGCGCCGGGCGTTCTCGACCTGTCCGGCGAGACGAAGGAGACGCAGCGACTGTACGGCATCGGCGCGAAAGATACGGACAATTTCGGCCGTCAATGTCTGATGGCGCGTCGCCTGGCCGAGTCCGGCGTGCGTTACGTACAGATCAACTACGGCGACAATTCGGCCAATCCGGCCTGGGACCAGCACTCGAATTTGCCCAAGCACGCCGATCACGCTCGCGCCGTCGATAAGCCGGTGGCGGGGCTGCTCGAAGACTTGCGGCGGCGCGGCCTGCTGGACGATACGCTGGTGTGGTGGGGCGGCGAGTTCGGGCGGACGCCCTACGCCGAGAAGAACGGCACCGGCCGCGATCACAACCCGGACGGCTTCACGGTGCTGTTGGCCGGCGGCGGCGTCAAGGCCGGCCTGTCTTTCGGCGCCACCGACGAGTTCGGTCATCACGCCGTCGCCGACAAAGTCCACATGCGCGACCTGCACGCCACTCTTCTGCACCTGCTCGGGCTGGATCACGAGCAGCTGACCTATCGCTACGCCGGCCGCAACTTCCGCCTGACCGACGTGGCCGGCCGCGTGGTACACGAGATCATTGCGTGAGAAAAGGGGAAGTCGGCGGTGAGACGGGAGAAGAGGTCCGGCGACAGTGTCATGTGGAAAGGATTCCGTCTTGATTTCGCTCCGAGGGGGAGGGTTTTGTCGGGGCTGCCGGTAGTTCTGCCTAGGTTGGCGAGAGGACCGAATCGGTTCGCGGAAGGGGGGCGCTTTGTATGGTCTCTTGTGCCGGCAGACGGTCTAATGATAGTTGACGGTACCGGCCGGAGAGGATCCCATCCGGGAGCCTGGCCGGGGCCGACTGGGCCGCGAGCAGACGAAGCTGCCGTAAGCGCCGGGACAGGACGGCCCGGACCAAGAAGGACCCGTCCCCATGACCAGCCCCACCCGACAACTGGACGCCTCCGGTCTAGAAGAGGCTTTTTACCGGCTGTACCGCGAGTTCTTCGACCAGGCCGAGAGGAAACGGCGTTGGTCGATCCGCGACGACATCCCCTGGCACCAGGTCAACCGGAACATGCCCCCGGCTGTGGCCAACGTGGTCGAATCCTTTTGCGCCGTCGAACTCTACCTGCCCGACTATATCACCAAGGCGTTGGCCTTGCCGTTGATCCGGGCCAGCCGCGGCCGGGCCTGGTTCCACGCCAACTGGGGCTACGAGGAGGCCAAGCACTCGCTGGCCCTGGGCGACTGGCTGCTCCACTCCGGCCAGCGCACCGAGGAGCAGATGGCCGACCTGGAAGGGCAGGTCTTCGACCACGAATGGGAGTTGCCGCGCGACAGCCCGATGGGGATGATCCTGTACGGCATGATGCAGGAGTTTGCGACCTGGCTCAACTATCGCAACCTGCAGCACCGGGCGGACGAGTTCGGCGACCCAGCCTTGTCCCGGCTTTTGGGCTATGTCATGGTGGACGAGCGTTGCCACTACGACTTTTACAAGCGGATCGCGCTGATGTATCTGGAACGCGATCGGCAGAGCACGATCGAGGAGTTGCGCCGGGTAGCGCAGACCTTCGCCATGCCGGCCCTGCACATGCTGGCGGACAGCAGGCAGCGGGTCGCCGAGGTGAAAGCCCTGAACATCTTCAGCGAGGACATCTTCTTCCGCGACGTGCTCCGGCCGCTGCTGACCGCGCTGGGGGTGAGCTGGGCGGAATTCCGCCAGCGCGACCCGCAGCGCAAGTCGTAGGAGGTCCGTGCGACTTGCCGAGGGGTAGATAGGGCCGGCGAAAGCGCTGCTGTCAAGCCACTGTCATACGGAACAGGCGCGCTCCTCGGGGATAGATCCTGGGGGAACCGATTCTCAGTCGGGGCGCGACGGCTCTCTCTCGCGCCGGGGCCGGAAGGAGGGGCCGCCCGACGGCCAAGCGCGCATCCGTTTCGTCAACTCCTCGGCCTGGAGCGACGCCTTCGCGGCCAATTCCGGTTCCTGCAGACGCTGGAGGACAGCCGCGAGGTTCCGGTACTGCTCGGCGAGCAACTCGCTGCTCGGCCGCATGCGCGGATCGCCCTTGCGTCCCGTCTGCAAGTCGGCGATCGACTCTTCCAGCACGGCGCGGGCGTCGGCGGGGTGGTCGCGCTCGAGGAGCAGGTTGGCCAGGGCTTCCCGCGCCTGTGCCCGCTCGAACGCATCGCCGAAGAAGGCGTTCGTCCGGCGATCGAGCGCCTGGAGTTGATCGATCGTCCGCCGATACGATGCCTCGGCCTCGTCCTTTCGCCCCTGCTGCCGCAGGACGGCGCCGAGCCTGCTTTGGATGTGGGGGACAAGGCGGACGTAGCGCGGCTCCGTGGCGTCGGCCCTGGTCAACTCCTCGGCGAGTGCCAGGGCGCGGCGCAGCGCTGCTCCATCGGAGCCAACGCCGTCGGCTCCGTCGCACGAGGATCGATGCGAGCGTAGGTCTGGGCCAGTTCGTAGCGGTAGTCGAGGTTCGTAGGAGAGGCGGCGGCCAGTTCCTCCAGCATGGCGACGGCGCGGCGGTAGGAGGCGGCCGCCTTGTCGGACTGGCCGCGGTGCAGGTGGATGTCGCCGACGTGGCGGTGGGCCTTGGCGGCCTCGACCCGCACGCGCGAGTTGGTCTCGTTCTCCTTGGCGAATTCGTCGTAGAACTGCAACACGTCCTGGAGCAAGGCTGCCTCTCGTTCCGTCTGCGCGCGTGCGGCGGCCGGCGCGACGACGGCCCCGTTTCCTGGGCGGCCAGATCCTCGAAAATGCCCTCGAAGGCTTGCAGCGACAGGCGCACGTTGCTCTCGGCGCGTTCGGTCGCCTTCTCGGCCCTCTCGCGTTGCTGGGCCTCGCTCGCCAGGGCGTACTCGGCCTCGCGCCACTTCCAGACCACGCCGGCGAAGCCGGCGAGGAACACGAACACCAGCGCGGCCAGGAGGGCGGCGACCACGCGGTTGCGGCGATACCAACGCAGCAAGCGCTCGGGGGCGGTAATGCGGCGAGCGCGGATCGGCCGGTCGTCGAGAAAGCAGCGCAGGTCGTCGGCCAATTCCGCCGCCGTCGAATAGCGGCGGGCCGGCTCGCGCGCGATGGCCTTGAGGAGGATCGTTTCCAGGTTGCGCGGGATGGCCGGGTTGAGCTTGCGCGGCCGGATCGGTTCGTGGGCGCTGACCTGCTGGAGCAGCTTCGCCGGGTTGGACTCGGGGAACGGCGGCGTCAGCGTCAGCAGCTCGTACAGCGTCAGGCCCAGGCTGTACACGTCGCCGCGCGCGTCGCTCGGCCCGTGCAGGCTCTCGGGGGCCAGGTATTGCAGCGTGCCGACCAGGTCGCCGGTGCTGGTCAAGTTGTTCTGCTCGGACAGCTTGGCCAGGCCGAAATCGGTTAGCCAGACGGTACCCTGCGAATCGAGCAGGATGTTGGCCGGCTTGACGTCGCGGTGCAGGGTGCCGTGCTGGTGGGCGTAGGCCAGGGCGTCGGCGGCCTGCACGCCGATGCGGGCGACCTCATGCCAGTGCGCATTGGCCGACCAACTTCCCCCCCTCTCCCCCGAAGTGGGGGAGAGGGGTTGGGGGTGAGGGGGCGGCTCCTCCCCCTCACCCCCAACCCCTCTCCCCCACTTCGGGGAGAGGGGAGAGCGGATGCCGTCGTGCCCGAGAGATTGGCGGCGGTGGCCGGCTCGGCTCGGCTCATGATCTCCGGCCAGGAGACGCCGCGGCGCAGACGGGCCAGCACTTCATGCAGCCCCTGACCCGGAATGAGCTGCATGACGTAGTAATGCAGGCCGTCGTCCTCGCCGACGCCGAAGACCGGCACGATGTTGCTGTGGTGCAGCCCGGCGGCGGCCTGCGCCTCGCGCTGGAAGCGCGCCAGCTTCTTGGGATCCAGCAGCGAATGGCGCGGCAGCACCTTCAGGGCGACGTGGCGGCCGAGCGATTCCTGGACGGCCTCGTAAACGATGCCCATGCCGCCGCGGCCCAGCTCGCGGACGATGCGGTAATCGCCCAGGCGCTCGATCGTCTCGCGTCCAAGCGCGGCGGCCGCGCCCTGCTTGTGCCGGCGCAGCTGCTCCATGAAGGCCGCCGCCGGCAGTAGCTCACGCAGCTCGTCGGCCCATTGCGGATAGCGCGTCAGATATTCGCTCAGCGACGGCATTTCGCCGCGACGGCAGCGCGCCGCGAACTCCTCGGCCACCACGTCGAGCGGATCGCGTTCGTCGAGGACTTCCGGATGCGGGGGGTCGATCATGGCGGGCCGTCCAGGAAACCGGGGATGTCGGTGAGGATGTCCTTGAGTCGCCGCAGGCGCGGACGTAGCGCTTGCTGGCGGCGGCCGGCTGAATGCCGAGCACTTCCGCCGTCTCGTGATTGCTCATCTCCTCGAAGTGCCGCAGCGTCAGCACTTCGCGATCCAGCGGGTCCATGCCGGCCAGCGCGTCCTCCAGCATGGCGAAGCGCTCGGCCCGCACCACCGCTTCGCTCGGCGACGTCAGGTGCTCGACCAGCCGCGCCGCCAGGCACGTCGAGCTGGCGGAGGGGATGCCGGCCTGGTTGAGCGAGATTTCCTGACCGGCGTTGCGGGACTGCGCTCCCAGGTGCTGGCGATGGACCTCGATCAGCCGTTGGCCGGCGACCCAGCGCAGCCACAAAAAGAACGGCATGTCCGGCTTGGCGAAGTAGTGTTCGACGCGCTTGAGGGCGTCGATGTAGGCTTCCTGCAGCACGTCCGAAGGCGAGACGCGGCCATTGAGCCGATGATCGAGCCGCACGTCGATCATTCGTCGCAACGGATCGCGGTAACGCGCGAACAGGTCGGCCAGCGCCTGCTGCTCGCCCTGGCGCAGACGGACCAACAACTCCGAAATGTCCGTCGCGTCGTCGCCGGTCATGATCGCCGATTCTCCGCCGGTCGAGACCTCTACTCTGTTAAACGCGAACGCGGACCGTCCGGCGACAAGCCCGGCGGACCATTCGTCATTGTCGCCCCGGCGAGAGGTGGACGGAAGGTGAATTTCCCCTCCGCATCGCTGTCCGAGCCCGGATTCTTCGTTGTCGCCACCGCCAGCGGAAGGCGAAGGGGATGCCCACCCGCTTGCTATTCGAGCCAGTTCTCGAAGCGCAGTCCCGGCACTTTCTCGAAATCCCGCCGATTGGCCGTAAGCAACAGGGCGTTATTGGCCATGGCGATGCAGGCTGTCTTCAAATCCATGGTGGCGATTTTCACGCCCGATTTGCGGAAGCCGTTGAAAAGCCCAGCGGCTTTTGCATCCAGTAATACAATCGTGTAGCCGGAGAAAAAGGTGAAGAGTTCAGCCAGCTCACGATACGCGGATAACTGCCGTTCGATCCGTCGTTCTTTGGCGATGGCCGAAAGCCAGCCGCGCATCGCCTCCTCGACGTTTGCAATGGATGTGGCGATCGGCTTTTCCGTCGCTTGATCTAAACGGGCGGTGAGCTGGAGCGCGCGTTCGCTGTTATGATACCGCAGGATTGATAAATGGTCCGAGTCCAGAATGATCATTCGCCCTCTTCCGTTTCGGCCGCCCGGCGATCGGCGTCACGCAGGGCATCCATCTCCGCTTGCATGAGGCGCGAAAAATCGGTCATTTCCGAAATGCCGACGACGCTTCGCCAATCTTTGGTCGGCGCAATGACCGACGGCTGTTTCTCGTTCAGGCGGCGCTCGATTTCGTCGAGGCGGCGGGCCAGGCTTTCCAAAGTCAATTCCGACATAGTGATTCTCCCCGAATTCGGATGGAGGTATTCTACCCGGGTAAGGATCATTTCGCAGCGCCGGATTCAGCCCATTTCCGCCGCCGATCAGCCGAGCCGGCGAGGGAACCGAGCCGGCCGCGTTCGGCCAGGCAGGGCCGAGGGCAGTCTATTGCAGTGGGGGCGACACGGACATTCCTCGGCAACAGCCGCCACGCTACTTCTGGAACTCCCCTTTGTCGTAGCGAACCCGGAACTCCGCCGCTGGCCAGCTCACCAAATCACGGTCCCGAGTCCTGAACTCTGAATGACCGAATCCCGAGTCCGTAGCGCTACCGTGGCGCCCTTGTCCTGCAAAACCAAGGCCGACGCCACGATCTGGCGATCGTGCATCTCGTCGATCACCGCAAGGCCAAGGCTGCGGTCCAGAACCTCTCGGTTCAATGGCGTGATTTCGAGTCGCGGATCGGCGTCCACGACCGCAAGCAGATCTTGCACGTTTGAAATCGTGGATTTGCCATGTTCGACAATCCAGCACGCTTCGGCGAGGGCGATCATCGGCAGCACCAACTCGCTGCTTGGATCCGCAAGGATGGTTTTGGCGCTGGAACCCAGCCGCGAATTTCCTTCCAGATGCCATACGAGGGCATGTGTGTCCAGAATGTGTTTAGTGGTCATCGTTGTTATCGCCGTGCCACTCCGCATTGCGGAAGTCTTCCTCGGTGGACATTTTTTCTATCGGGCCCGAAAACTGGCCGAACCGCATCATCCGCGGGCGCGGCTGGGCCTGGGCGGACCCCAGGAAGGTGACGAGGACTTTCGCTTCGCGCAGGCCTTGCGGCGTCTCGCTCAATTCCACTTTCCCCTCTTTGAATGTGCCTTCGATGGTGAAAAGCATGGCTTATTCCTCCCAGGAGAACTTCGTGCCGTGAGAGTCAGCTCGAAGGCGAAATGTTTGCCGCCGACTCGAAGCTGACTCCTCTGATCGACGTGCCGTCGAGCATATCCAACTCACCGTTGCGCTGGTAAACCAACACCGTTCGTCCTTGTTCGGGTGGGACGAGAATAACGTCACGGCCTGTCACTGGAACGCGCCGGCCATCGGCAATGTTGAACGTGAAGGGTACGAAGGGGGACGCGACCATACATTTTCTCAATTCGTCAACTGACATGGTGTTTTCCTTTCCCTTTGCGCGTATCTACCACATATTGTAAGCCGGCAACAGCCGCCACGCTACTTCTGGAACTCCCCCTTGTCGTAGCGATCCCAGAACTCCGCCGCCGGCCAGGCTTGCTTCCATGCGAGGCCGATGGTTTCGAGGCTCTTCATGTCGCGGAGAATATCCAGGCCCCGAGTGATGTTCTTCGGGGTCAGGCGGATGTGTTCCAGCGGCATGCCTTGCAGGGGAGTCAGGTCGGTGATGGCGGTGTTGTTCATGTTCAACTCCCTCAGCGACATGCCCTTGAACTGGGCCAGACCCGCATCGCCCACCTGCGTGCTGTCCACGTACAGGAACTTCAGGTTCTTGCAGTCCTTGAAGTGGGCCAGGCCCACGTCGCTCACCTTCGTTCCGGCCAGATTGAGGTTCCTCATGGCCTTACAGCCCTGGAAATGGACCAGGCCCGCGTCGCCGACCGGCGCGTTATTCAACCAGAGAGTGGTCAGGTTCTTGCAGTCCTTGAAGTGGACCATGCCCGCGTCGGTCACCTTCGTGTTGTCCAGATAGAGGTGCCTCAGGTCTTTGCAGTCCTTGAAGTGGACCATGCCCGCGTCGGTCACCTTCGTCTGGACCAGGTTAAGAATCGTCAGGTTCGCCAGTTTCATTCTCTTCAGCGGCGTCAGGTCTGCCAGGAGCCCGTTGGGCTTGAAGTTGGCCCATGTGCCGCTGCAATCGAGCACCCGCAGGGCAGTCCAGACTCGAATCGGGGCGATGTCCGTCACCTTGTCGGTCACGATCCGGAATTCCGTGACGACGCCGTCCTCGATCTTGTACTTCATCTGGCCGTCGAAGCCGGGGTTGCGTCGCACCAGCTCCTTCCGCACTTCCTCGACCTGCAGGGCGGCGGGCAGGGCGGCGATGCGCTGCACGTCGGCGTCGGTAAACGGAGCGATCGCCGGCGCTGCGGGTTTGTTCTTCGTCCCGCTCTCGGTCCCGGCGCCGGCAGGAGGCGAAACGAGCAGCACACGAAAACCGCCGTGACCGTGGCGGCTATCGGGAGCTACGTAGCCGCGGAACGCCGAGCGGCAGTACACGGGCCCGAACGGATACGAGCCGCCGCGGGCCACGCGACCGCCGCCAGCGCTTGGGCCGGGCGGGTCTTTCACAGGGCTGTTCTTGTAATAGTCCGGATCGTAGTTGTCCTGACACCATTCCCATGCGTTGCCGTGCATGCCGTAAAGACCCCAAGCGTTGGGCTTCTTCTTGCCCACCGGATGCGTTCCGACGCCTGGGTGCTGTCCGAAACGAGGGCGAGCGCCTGCATTCGTGGCGTACCAGGCATATTCTTCCAGCTGTGCTTCGTCGTCGCCAAAGCAGTACCGACTCCCGGCTTTCCCGGCCCGGCAGCTATGTTCCCATTCGGCCTCGGTGGGCAAGCGGTATTCTTTCCCTTCCTTCTTGCTCAACCATTTGCAAAAATCCACCGCATTGTTCCACGAAACCCAGACCACCGGATGCTGGTCCGTCTGATCGAACCCCGGATTTCTCCATGTGCCATCACCCACCTGGTAGCCCTGTTCGTCAACGAATTGTCGAAATTGCCCGACCATGACTTCCGTGGCTCCCAGGTAAAATGGCTGCGTGATCTCCACGAGATGCTCCGGACCCTCGGTCGCCAGGGTCTTCTTTACCCAAAGCTCTGCACCTTCTAACTGCTTAAGGCAACGGTCGATCTCTTCTTTCGGCGATCCCATCGTGAACTTGCCTGCCGGGATGAGCTTGAACTTCATCCCCAGCGTGTTGGTGAAATCCGTGGAGGGTCCGTTGTCCTTCGCTTGGTCACCGCTTTGGAGCAGGTCGGGCGTCGGTTGCTGCTTCGGCAACAGATGTGTGATCCCGGCGATCTCCGTCAGCGCCAGCGCAACGACGGGAAGCAATAGGGCTGCTGCCGCGACCCATTTCCACCGGCCGCTCGCCCCTGCCGCGGGTTTGCTCTGCGGGATGCGGGAGAAATCCTTGAGCTTGGCGTTGGCCTTGAGCTGGGCCTCGCAGTCGGTGAGCACGTCGGCCACTTCCCGGGCCGACTGGTAGCGGTCGTCCGGATCCTTGGCGTGCAGCTTGGCAATGATGTCGCACAGCCACTGCGGCGTCTCGGGGATGATCTCGCGGATGGCCCGCGGCTTGTCCTCGGCGACGCGCTTCAGCACCGCGACCGCGCGTATTCGCCCGGAACGGCGGCCGGCCGGCCACCATCTGATAAAGCACGCTGCCGAGGCTGAACAGGTCGGCCCGCTGGTCGAGCGTTTGACCCTGGGCTTGTTCGGGGGCCATATACATCGGGGTTCCGGCGATGATGCCGCTCTGCGAGATGCTGGCGTCGTCGGCCGTCCGCGCCAGCCCGAAGTCGCTGATCTTCACCTTGTGTTGTCCGCCTTCGAGAAGCACGTTGCCCGGTTTGATGTCGCGATGGATCAAGTCCGTCGCATGGGCCGCGGCCAGACCCTCAGCGATCTGCCGGCCAATTCGCAACACTTCCGGCACCTCGAGCGGGCCGGTCCGGTCGAGCTTCTGCTGAAGCGTCTCGCCAGGGACGAACTCCATCGTCAGGTAGGGGAGCGGCTGTTCGCCGACCTCGTAGATCTGCACCACGTTCTCGTGCCGCACCTGCGCGGACGACCGGGCTTCGCGCAGGAACCGTTTGCGCGGGGGACAGGGTGGCAATCTGCGGGGCCATTACCTTCACCGCGACCACGCGCTGCAACACGTCGTCGAAGGCGCGAAAGACGATGCCGAAGCCGCCGCGGCCGAGCACCTGGAGCATTTCGTAATGCCCCAGCCGGCCCAGCGAGTCGGGCCGGCTGGACGGGGTGAGGAATTTCCGGTCGTCGGAATCGTCTTCGTGGTCTTTTTCGGCAGACACGGCAGCCGCCGAGATCGTGACCGTGTTTTCTTCCCTCGAACCCGCCTTGACCTGCTCGGCCGCCGGAACGTCCAGAAACTCCCCGCTGCGGAAGTGCGCGGCCAGCAGGGCCTCGACCTGGCGGCGGAACACAGCGTCCTCGCCGCAAGTCTCGTTCAGATAAGCGGCTCGGGCGGCGGTATCGGACAGGTCGAGGGCAGCGAGAAAGACTTGTTCTTCGGTCATGGCGGGGTCTCCGCAAGGGATCACGGTTCCGGCCTCACTCCCAATGCGTAATCCGCCCGAAAAACCGGCCAAGAAGGTTCAAGATTTTTCCCCGCTGCCTTCGACGGCCCGCCGCAGCCAGGCGCGGGCGTAGGCCCAGTGGCGGCCCGCCGTCCGCTCCGACAGCCCCAGCGCCGCGGCGGCTTCGGGGAGAGTCAGGCCGACGAAGTAGCGGAGCTTGACGAGATCGGCCTTGAGCGGATCCTCGGCCGCCAGCCGGTCCAGGGCGTGGTCCAGGGCGAGCAGATCTTCCCGCGGCTCGCGGGTGGCGGCCAGGTCCGGCTGGAGTTCGAGTCGGGCGAGCCCCCTCCGTGCCGGGCAGCCGCCTTGCGGCGGGCGTGATCCACCAGGATACGCCGCATGGCCTCGGCCGCGGCGGCAAAGAAGTGGCCGCGGTTGTCCCAGCGGGCGGCGTCGGCTGGCCCGACCAGCCGCAGATACGCCTCGTGGACAAGGGCCGTTGGGTCCAGGGTGTTGCCGGGAGCCTCCTCGGCCATCCGGACGGCCGCTAGTTTGCGCAGCTCCTCATACACCAACGGCAGCAACTGCCCGGCAGCGTGTGTATTGCCCTGTGCGAGGTCGGACAGGATCTGGGTGACTTCGTTCATCGCTCACCAGAAGGCACGAACAGGGTGCGGACACCTGCGACTGCCATGCTCGGGCCGGTTGGGGAATGGTAGCGCTCTTTCTCGCGTCGAACCTGTTGTAGCGTCCAGGTCGATTCCCTCCCACGAAGACTGCCGATGAGTTTACCACCAGGGTGCCCACAAATCCTCGATTTTCTTGACATGCCTCTCGTGCGGGGTGCGTGCGCCGCGGGAAAACTGCGATCAACAAACGCGCCTGGTCAGGGTACAATGACATTTCCTCGTCCAGGGTACATTTCTCAACCGGACGATGCAGGGGAGGACAGACCCATCATGCTTTCTCCCGCGGTGTTGTCGAATCCTGTGCGAGCGGGTCTCGACCTGGGCCGACATGGAATCCATTATCCGGGCGCGATTCATTACCAACTGCCGCCGGCAGCATGGGTCGAGCTGGCCCTGGCGCGCGACGAGGGCGTACTGGCCGACAACGGCGCCTTCGTCGCTTCCACCGGCGCGCACACCGGCCGCTCGCCGCGCGATCGCTACCTGGTGGCCGAGCCGCTGTCGCAGGCGGACATCGCCTGGGGACCGACCAATCGGCCAATGGAACCGATCGTCTTCGATCGCCTGCTGCATCGCGTCCTGGCGTACTTGCAGGGGCGCGACCTGTTCGTCTGCGACGCCAGCGCCTGCGCCGATCCCGACCATGCTCTTCCGGTGCGCCTCATCGCCGACCGGGCCTGGCACGCGCTGTTCGCCCAGTCGTTGCTGCGCCGCGCGCCGGGGACGGACGCCGCCAGCGAGGCGGGGTTGACCATCCTGTGCGCCAGCGGCATGCACGCCGAGCCGGTCCTCGACGGCACGCACAGCGACACCTTCATCGTCCTGCACCTGGCCCGCGGCCTGGTGCTGATCGGCGGCACCGAGTACGCCGGCGAGATCAAGAAAGCCGTCTTTTCGGTCCTCAATTATCTCTTACCCTTGCGCGGCGTCGCCACCATGCACTGTGGGGCCAACGTCGGCACGGCCAGCGATACCGCCCTGTTCTTCGGCCTCTCGGGCACCGGCAAGACGACGCTGTCGGCCGACCCCCAGCGACGGTTGATCGGTGACGACGAGCACGGTTGGTCCGACGCGGGCATCTTCAACATCGAGGGCGGCTGTTACGCCAAGACCATTCGCCTGTCGCGCGAGGGCGAGCCGCAGATCTGGAACGCCATCCGCTTCGGCAGCGTGCTGGAGAACGTGACGCTCGACCCGCACACGCGCCGGCCGGACTATGACGACGACCATTTCACGGAGAACACCCGCGCCGCCTACCCCCTGGCCCACATCGACGGCGTCGAGCCAACCAGCCGTGGCGGTCCTCCGCGCACGATCCTGTTCCTGGCCTGCGATGCCTTCGGCGTTCTGCCGCCGTTGAGTCGATTGACGCCGGAGCAGGCGTTGTATCACTTTCTGTCGGGATACACGGCCAAGGTGGCCGGCACCGAGGCCGGCGTGCGCGAACCGGAAGCGACGTTCAGCACCTGCTTCGCCGCTCCCTTCCTGCCGCTGCATCCGACCCGCTACGCCGAATTACTGGCCGAGCGCATACGGAGGCACGGCAGCCAGGTCTGGCTGCTCAACACCGGCTGGATTGGCGGACCCTACGGCCGAGGCCAACGCATTCCCCTGGCGCAGACGCGAGCCATGGTGCGGGCCATTCTCGCCGGCGCTCTCGACGATGTTGCCTTTTCGCCGGAGCCGTACTTCGGCCTGCTGACGCCGGCGGGCTGTCCCGAGGTGCCGGCGGAACTGCTGCGGCCGCACCAGACCTGCGCCGACCGCGACGATTACGAGCGCCGCGCGCGCCAGCTCGCCGAATTGTTCCGCGCTAACTTCGAGACGTACTACGCCCCGCACGTCGCCGAGCCGGTGCGCCAGGCTGGGCCGCGCGTTTGACGGCGTGTAGAGCCCGAGAGGAGCATTCATGCCGCCTGATGTCCGGAAATTGCGATCCGCCTTGACGGCCTGCGAACATGCCCTCCGCCGCATCGTGGATTCTCGTCTCGACCCCTTTCTCGACCAACGCTTGCGCGACCTGAGTGAACGCAAGGAGTGGCTCAGCGCGGTGGAGCATGACGAACTGCTAGCCCTGATCGCTTTCACCCAGCAACGCACGTTGGAGCAACTTGAGGCGGAAGCAGCGTTACGGGAACTGCAATCGGCTCGCATGGACTTGGCGCGGACGTCATAACTACTCTCTCCGGTGAACTATCGCCCGCGCGGCAGCGAACTGCGAACCCTTGCGGGGCGTAGGGGAGAATACGGCCGCACGCAATCGGATCGCGGGGACGGTGGATCGTCGCCTCCCCTTGCAATGCGTGCGCTCGCGCCCTAAAACACAAGTCTCCAAGGGAATTGCGTGCCCCGGACGGGATGGGACGGATAACGGTGGGACCATGATTCACGTCGAGAACTTGAGCAAGTATTTCGGCCCCGTCATGGCCGTCAACAACGTCAGCTTTCAGGTCGAAGCCAACGAGATCGTCGGCCTGCTCGGCAACAACGGCGCCGGCAAGACGACCATCATGCGCATCCTGACCACGTATCTGCCGGCCTCCAGCGGCATCGCGCGCGTGGCCGGCTTCGACGTCATGACGCAGTCGATGGAAGTGCGCCGCCGCGTCGGCTATCTGCCCGAGAGCATCCCCCTTTATCCCGAGATGCGCGTCGAGGAATACCTGTCCTACCGGGCCAAGCTCAAGGGCGTCGAACGCCGAAAGCGGCCGCAGCGCATCGCCTACTGCCTGGAGCGCTGCCGCGTGCGCGAGGTACAGCGCCGCCTGGTCGGCACGCTGTCCAAGGGCTATCGTCAGCGCGTCGGCTTGGCCGACGCCATGATTAACGATCCGCCCATCCTGATCCTCGACGAGCCGACCGACGGCCTGGACCCCGGCCAGAAGGCCGAGACGCTCGGCATGCTCCGCGAACTGGGGCAGGACCACACGATCATGTTGTCGTCGCACATGCTCAGCGAGGTCGAGACGCTGGTGCAGCGCGTCATCATCATTCGCCGCGGACACCTGGGGTTGGCCAAGAAGCTGTCCGAGCTGGAGACCGACGACGTCATCGTCGTCGAGGTGCGCGGCCCGGTCGATCAGGTGGCGGTGGCCCTGCGCAACACCGAGGGCGTGGCCCAGGTGACGACGCGCGACAGCGACGACGGCGTGACGCTGTTCGAGGTGCGCACGCACCAGCTCGAAGGATCTGCGCGAGCAGATCTCGCAGCGGTTGGCCAAGAACGGTTGGCCGATCCGTCGTCTCGATCTGCGGCGGCGCAGCCTGCAAGACCGCTGGGACGAAATCAACAACTGGGCCGACGTCGAGTCGCCCGCCAAGCCCGCCGGCAGCAACACGGCCGTGACGGTATGAGCCGCTTGTGGCTTCGCGCGAACCGCAAGCAGCCCCTGTGAGGATGCCACCATGTCCAGCAAGGCGATCACCCAACCCCAAGGCCCGCGTCCCGGCGGCGACTGGCAGTCGCGCCAGGAAACGGCGCCGTCGGTCCTCCGCAGCGACGATCCCGGGTTCGCGCGCGTCGTCGGCATGATCGGAGCGGCCAGCGTCATCTTCGGCGGTATGGCCCTGATCCTGCAAGGCACCGGCCGCATCACGCCCTTGGGCACTGGCTGGTCAAGCTTCCTGCTGGCCGCCGGCGTCGCCGGGCTGCTGTTCCACGCCGCCTTCGATTGGGACCTGCAATTTCGCCGCCTGTACATGCTGTTCGGCTCCGTCGTCGTCATCGTCGGCGTCTTCCTCGCCGTCGTGCCCTACAACGGCCAGATGGGTTCGCTGTTCGGCCACGGCTTTTTGTGCCTGCTGCTGGGTCTGTTGTTCCTGCTGGCCTTCCTGCGCAACGAGACCGACGCCTGGATGCGGCGATCCGTGTACAACGCCCTGGGCATCCTGGGCGGACTGATGGCCGTCGTCGGCCTGGTCGGCGGCAACGTCAAGGGCGAGTTCCTGACGCCCATCGGTCTGCTGCTGTCGGTGCTCGGCCTCATCTACGCGACCGCCTACGTCGCCGGCGTCGGCGTCAGCGATGACCGCGGCTACCGCGCCGGCCTGGGCCTCGGCGTCCTCGGAGTCCTTGTCTTCGTCGTCGCCCTGGGCCGCTCCGCTCTGCCGCCGTTGTTCTACCGCTGGCACTGGACGCAAAACCAGCCGGCCGACTACCTCGTCCCTTACGGCCTGCTGCTGATGGCCCTGGGGCTGCTCTACGTTTGCGTGTCGCTGCTGTTGTGCTCGGATTGGACCCTGATCGTGTTGACGCGACGCGAACTCGGCTCGATGTTCTATTCGCCCATCGCCTACATCGTGCTGTTCGTCTTCGTCATTGCGCACTGGTGGGCGTACTTCTGGGTGCTGTCGGGCATGTTGCTCAGCGAGGCGTCGTCGCCGGAGCCGATTGTCAGCAACTTCATTTTGCAGTGGTCCGCCGTCATCAGCACCATTGTCGTCATCCCCGTGCTGACGATGCGGCTGTTGAGCGAGGAGAAGCGCGCGGGCACGCTGGAGGTGCTGCTGACGGCGCCGGTCGATGAGGGGGCGGTAGTGATCAGCAAGTTCCTGGCCGCCTGCGTCATGTTCCTGACCATGTGGGTGCCGTTCGGCCTGTTTTTGGTGTACCTGCGCCTGGGCGGCGGCTCGGAGTTCGACTATCGGCCTCTGTTCAGCTTTACCATCGGCCTGGCGGTGACGTCGGCGGCGTTCGTCAGCATGGGCGTATTCTTCTCCAGCCTGACGCGCAGCCAGGTCGCCAGCGGCGTGCTGACCTTCGCCGGCATGTTGTCGTTGACGCTGCTGTTCCTGGTCGGCGGCATGCTCAGTCGCTTCATGGCCTCCAGCGCCTGGGTGACGGTGCTCAAGCACCTGTCCTACATCGACGTGTGGATCGACACGCTGGATGGCCGGCTGCATGCCGCGGCAGCTGATTTTCTTCGCGTCCATGACGGTGGTTTGGCTGTTCTTGAGCGTCAAGGTGCTGGAAGCGCGAAAATGGACGTGAGCTAAGTTCCTCGAACCGGCGAGCGGGGGGCGTCAGCCCCCTGTTGGCAACAAACAGGGGGCTGACGCCCCCGCTCGCCAGTTGAGGCGTCGTGAGGAGTGGAATCATGTCGAGCATTCCATCGACAACGAATACAGGTGACGTCTACGAACGCCTGGCGGCCAAGCGGCAGACAATCGCCTACGCGCTGATCGTCGCCGGCATCGCGCTGGCGGCCATCCCCATCACCAACGTGGCCCTGTATCGCTGGCAGTCACTGGCGGTCTTCCTCTGGGGGGCCGGACTGTCGCTGTTCGTCCTCCTGGCGGGTGTGATCTACCTCGTGCTGGAGACGACCGGCAGCCGCCGCGACGAGGCGGACCGTCTGCGCGTCACCGTGCTTATCGTGCTGGGCGGCGTTGGCCTGCTGACGGCCCTGCTGGGTTTGCTGCTGCCGTTCGCGTCGCCGCCGTTCGCCTTGACCAACTACCCGGACATCTTCGCCGGCGGCGTGCGCAAGTGGCGCGAACGCGACAACGCCCTGGCCCTGACTCGCTGCGGCGCGGCGCTCCTCGGCGGCCTGGTCCTGATGTTCGTCGGACTGATCCAGGCCCGCACCTTCGAGCGCACCCGCCCCAACCTGCGCCGCCTGCTCTACGGCTACAACGCCATCCTCACCAGTCTGCTGCTCGTCCTCATCGTCATTCTCGTCAACCTGCTGCCCTATTCGGGCGTTCGGCCGTTCAGCTACGCCAACGAGTCGATCGACTGGACGCGCGCCGGCATCCACACGCTGCACCCGGCGACGAAGAACCTGCTGGCCGAGCTGAAGCAGCCCGTCAAGGTGTACGTGCTCGGCTCGGCCAACGATCGCGTCATGTTCGAGATGACGGCGCTGCTGGAGAAGTGCCGGGCCATCGATCCGCAACTGAGCTGGGAGCAGGTCTCGCGCGACCGCAACCGCGACCGCCATGCTGCGAGCTGATGCGAGAAGTACAGCGTCCCCGAGAGCGAGGGCGTGCTCGTCGTCTACGGGCCGGCCGGGAACGAGGTCCACGAGTTCATCAAGAGCAGCGACCTGTTCGAGACGAACATGGCCGACCCGGCCGGGCCAACGCTTCACCTTCAAGGGCGAGAACGCCCTGCTCAACGCGCTGACCTTCCTGTCCGCGGGCAAGACGAAGGCCGACGGTCTACTTCACGCAGGGCAACGGCGAACTGGCGTTCAACGATCGCAGCGCCGACCGCATCGACGTGGGCATGGGTCTGCTGATCGACGAGCTGGGCCGCGTCAACTACCAGACGCGCGAGCTGGACCGTGACGGCGGACACGGACAAGATGCCCGAGGACGCCGACATCGTTGTCGATCGCTCGGCCGCGCGAGGAGGTGCCGGCCAAGTTCGTCGACCGCCCTGCGCGACTACCTGCAGCGGCACCAATCGCAAGGACAAGAAGAAGGGCAAGCTGATCGTGCTGTTCGACGTGGTGCAGCGCGGCGGCAAGGGGCCGATGGTGCGCACCGGGCTGGAGGCGCTGGTGGCCGAGCAAGGCGTCCGCGTCGGCGACAACCGGGTGCTCGATCCGTCGAGCCGCCGCGATCCCCTGGCCCTGACCGTCATCGCCGACCCGCGCAGCAAGAACCCGATCGCCCGCGCCTTCTCCAACGAGGCTGAGGGATCGTCGCTGTTTTTGCTTCTACCAGGCCCGGACCGTGGAGCCGGCGCAAGCGAACCCGCCCGGCGCGCCGGCGCCGTCCGGCCGACAACCTGATCATCACCTTCCCGGTACAGCGCGGTCCTGGTCGATGACGGACCTGAACGTCCCGCCGCGCGCCCTGATCGAGGAGTTGATGACGCGATCCGCGAGAAGATCAACGAAAAGTTGAGCCCGCACGCCGCGTGCCGTTGGCCGTGACGGTCGCCGAGGGCAAGACGCAGGCGCCGCCGATCCCCGGCCACGATTTCATGGCCAAGGAGGGCCAGCCGCGCCTGGTGGTCTTCGGCGACGCCAGCTGGATCTCCAATCCGCTGCTTCAGCAGGCCGCTCCGAACCATTTCAACCTGTTCGCCAGCTCGTCTGTCGTGGCTGGCGGAACGAGCCGGACATCGGCAACCGCGTACCGCCGACGCAGCATGATCTGTATCGCCTCAAGGCGCCGCCCGGCAGCGGCGGCCGTCTGCTGTTTCTGCCCGGTTTCCTTCTGATGCTGGGCGTGCTGGCCCTGGGCGTCGGCGTCTGGGTGGTGCGGCGGCGCTGATCTTTACCGAGGTTCCCTCGCCATGAATTTCAAAACAACCTACGTCCTCTTCGGCATTCTCGGTGTTGTACTGTTGGTGTTCGCCTGGGTGCTGTGGGTCGGCCCCACGAACGTCGAGCAGACCGCTTTCGTGCTGCCCTCCATGCACAAGGAGGGCAGTCCGCTCGATCCCAAGGACATCACCCGCGTCGAGATCGAGCGCAGCAGTCCCAGCGCCGAGAAGTTCGTCTTCGTCCGCGACGCCGGCGGCGATCCCTGGCGCATCGTCGAGCCGCGCGACTACGCGGCCAACAGCTCCGCCATCGACAATCTCGTCCGCCAGGTCTACAACGCCCGCCTCGAAGAGAAATCGGACGTGGTCAACAACCCCAAGCAGTACGGTCTGGAAACGCCGGTCGAGGTCGTCACGCTCATCAAGGAGGCCGAGCCGCGGCGCGAGGTGAAGCTCAACGTCGGCGAGGCCAGTCCCGGCAAGGATAAGGCCGTCATCTACGTCACCTCGTCGGATCGCAGCGAGGTCATGGCCGTGCGCAAGAACGACCTGGACAGCGTCAAGAAGACCGCTGGCCGAATTCCGCAGCCACGACCTGCTCAGCCCGGCGACCGGCGACATCCAGGCGTTCGCGCTCAGCCAGCGCAACAAGGACAAGGTGGTCAAGGGACCGATCGAAGTGAAGAAGGGCAGCGAGGAACGCTGGACCTACGTGCAGCCGCCCTACGGCGATGCCCAGGTGGAGGGAGCCGACCCGGCCGCGGCGGATAAGCCGCCCAGCAACGTCCGCTCGGTGCTGACCGACATCTCCAACTTGAAGGTGGAGAACAACGGCGATTTCGTCAAGGACGACGTGACGGACCTGGGCAAATACCACCTCGACCCGGCCAAGGACGACGTCTTGCGCATCGAGATCGAGCGCGTCGAGGAGATTGCCAAGAACGCCGAGGGCGAGAAGGAAAAGAAGACAACCAAGATCGCCCTGCTCGTCGGCATTGGCAAGAAGGTAGACGACAAAAGCGATCAGTATTATGCCTGCATCGACGATCCCAAACACAAGGACATCGTCAAGGTCGCGGTCAAGAACGTCGAGCGCTTCGTCAAGCTGCTGGACAAGCCGGACGCCCTGCGCGATCGCAATCTCGTCGCCCTGGGCAATATCCGCAAGCCGGACGCCATCGACGTCAAGAACAGTTACGGCCTGCTGGAGTTCCGTCGTACCTCGGATACGCAGAAGCCGTGGAAGCTGTGGCGAGGCGACAAATCGTATCCCGTCGATGAGCCGTCCATCCAGAACCTGATTACGCTGCTGACGGCGCCGAACCAGGTCGAATCGTTCCCCGATCCCAAGGAGAAGGCACAGCTGGGCCTGGACAAACCGGATGTCGTCGTGACGCTGTGGGCCGACAGTCTGCCGGCGGAGGACAAAAAGAAGGACGACAAGGACAAAAAAGAGGAGAAAAAGGACAAGAAACCGGAGCCGAAGGACAAGTCCAAGCCGGCGTACACACTGTCGTTCGGATTCCGCAAGGAGAACGCAGTGGCCGTCGAACGCAAGCGCGGCGACGACAAGAACAGCGTCCTTGTGATGGTGCCGGCCAAGCTGCTCGACCAGGTGCGCGAGGGACCGCTGGCTTACCTCGACAAAGAGTTGCCGCCGTTTGGCAACAGCCGCTTCGACGCCGTGACGGGGGTGACGAAGCTGGCGCTGACGCGCGACGGCACCACCTACGAAATCAGCCGCGAGAATAAGCCCGACGCGCCGTGGAAGATCGACAAACCGTCCGACTTCGCCGGCCGCACCGCCGACCGCGCCGCCGTCGAAAACATGCTGCGCGACCTCAACAACCTGCGCGCCGTCAAGATCGTCGAGGACAAGATACCCGCCGACGCCAAGCTGGCCGAGTGGGGATTGAAGGAGCCGCGCATCAAGGCCGTCGTCACGGTGACCAAGGACGGCAAGCCCAAGACGTTCACCTACGACTTCGGCAAGGAGGCTGACGACAAGAGCGGCGTCTATCTCCGCACCGGCCAGCAAGACACGATTGTCGTCGTTGCCAACAACGTCGTCACCACGTTGCAGCGCGAATTGCAGGACCCGACCGTGCTCCAGTTCGACACGGCCAAGGTCAAGGAGGTCAAGCTGACGGGCTGGATCACTCTGGCGAAGCAGCTCGGCAAGAACACACCGCTAACGCACACCTTCAAGCGCCACGCCAATGGCACCGACTGGGAGGCCGAATCGAAGGACGCGCTCAAGCCCGATGCCAAGCGGCTGAACGATTTCCTCAAGGAACTGTCCAATCTCAAGGCGGTGAAGTTCGTCGCCCACAAGGCGACGCCGAAGGCCGAGCAGGAGCTGGACCCGGCCAAGGGGGCGCTGCTGATCGAGCTGACCGTTGCCGGCGACAAGGAGCCGAAGAAGCTGACGTTGACGGTGGGCAAGGCGGACGGCGACGCCGCTTACTTCGCCATCAGCAACCAGCTGCCCGGCGACATCTTCGACGTTCGCAAGGACATCTTCGAGAAGCCGCGATCCGCCCCGGCGTACTTCAGTGGGCAATGATCCGTTTCGCCGCGACTGCGCAGCGGAGCGCGGCACGCTCGCGCTCCGCTGCGCATCGCGGCGAAACGGCGTTTCTTGCAATCCCTTCCTCGTGTCCGTATAGTTCACACGTGCCTTTCGGGCGATGGAACGCGAGGAGAGCCATGACCCCCCCGATCATGCGGCGCATTCATCTCGGCGGCGCCGGCGCCGCCGAGCAGCTGGCTCGTCTCCGCGCGCAGCTCGGCGCTCAGGGCAACGTGGTCTCGGCGCGCGGCCGCGCCTTGACCGAGAAGGTCTTCGGCGAAGCGCTGCCGCCGTCGCGCGTGGTCGAGCGGGTCTGTGAGGACGTGCGCCAGCGCGGCCGCGAGGCCGTCTTCCACTACACTGAGCAGTTCGACCGCGTCCGCCTCGACGCCGACACGCTGCGCGTCAGTCGCTCCGAGCTGGAGGAGGCGCACGCGGCGGCGGAGGCGGCCTTGCTGGAGACGGTGCGGCGCGTGCGGCAGAACATCCTGTCGTTTCAGCTTGGTCTGCTCCATCGCACGGCCCGGTTAGCGGTATCCGGCCGGCACGAGCTGCGCCTGCGCTATCGACCGATGCGGCGCGTCGGCATCCTGGTGCCGGGTGGGGCAGCAGCGTATCCCTCAACGCTGCTGATGACGGTCTGTCCGGCGCAGGCGGCGGGGGTGAAAGAGCTGGCCGTCGTCATGCCGCCGACGAAGACGGGCGCCTACAACAAGGACATGCTGGCCGTCTGTCAGGAGCTGGGCGTCACCGAGGTTTATCGCGTCGGCGGAGCGCAGGCCGTGGCCGCCCTCGCTTACGGCATCGAGGGATTGCCGCCGGTGGACATGATCGTGGGGCCGGGCAACCTGTTCGTCGCCCTGGCCAAGCGGCACGTCTTCGGCCAGGTGGCCATCGACTGTATTGCCGGGCCGAGCGAGGTGGTGGTGCTGGCCGACGCTTCCGCGTCGCCGGAGTTCGTCGCCTCCGATCTGATCGCCCAGGCCGAACACGCTCCCGGCGCCAGTATCCTCGTCACCTGGCACGCGCCGCTGATGGACGCGGTCGAGTCCGCCTTGCAAGCGCAGTTGTCGCGCCTGTCGCGCGGCGAGCTGGCCCGCGAGAGCCTCGAACAGTTTGGCGCCCTCGTGCTGGCCCGCGACGCGAACGAGGCGGTCGCCTGCGTCAACGAGTTGGCCCCGGAGCACCTGCAGATCGCCGCCGACGACGCCGAGGCGCTGGGCGAGCGCATCGACAACGTCGGGGCGATCTTCCTCGGCCCGTACACGCCGGTAGCGGTCGGCGATTACGCGGCTGGTCCATCGCACGTGTTGCCGACCGGCGGCACGGCGCGCTTCACCAGTGGGCTGACGGCCAACGATTTCCTACGCCGCAGCAGCATCCTGTCGTTCACGCGCGACGGCCTGTCGCGCATGGCCGACGACGTGATCCGCCTGGCCCAGCGCGAAGGTCTGACCGCCCACGCCGCCAGCATCGAAGTACGCCTACCCGAGACCACCGAAACAAACAAATAGACACCACGGAAAGCACGGAATACACGGAAAAAAGCCAAAAACCATAAAAGATCTATAGGGGAGAGCGCCCCATTTAGTTTGGGAAAGATGATCGGTACGTTCATTCTGCTTTTGTCTTTTTTCCGTATTTTCCGTGTTTTCCGTGGTGAAATGTTTTTGGAGGTCGGCGTTGATCGAGTCGCTTCGTCCCTGTATCCGCGCCATGGCCGGCTACGTTCCCGGCGAGCAGCCGCGCGACGGGACGTTCCTCAAACTCAACACCAACGAGAACCCCTACCCGCCCTCGCCGCGCGTCTTCGAGGCGCTGCACGCGGCGCTGACCGGCGATCGGCTGCGCAAGTATCCCGATCCGTCGGGGACGCACTTCCGCCAGACGGCGGGCAACGTGCTGGGCGTCGATCCCGATAGCATCCTCATCGGCAACGGCTCCGATGATGTCTTGACCATCCTCACGCGCGCCTTCGTTCCCGAGGGCGGTCTCGTCGTCTCGCCGACGCCGAGCTATTTGCTGTATCACACGCTGGCGAGCTTGCAGGGAGCGCGGTTTTTGACCGTGCCGTTCCTGGTCGATTGGAAATTGCCGGACCCGTGGCCGGTTCGCTACGCCAACCTGACCTTCCTCGCCAATCCCAATTCGCCTTCCGGGACGGTCGTTTCGCTGGCGGAGATCGATCGACTGCGCGGCAGCCTCGACGGGCCGCTGGTTGTCGATGAGGCGTACGCCGACTTCGCCGAGAACAACGCCCTGGAGCTGGTCCAGCGCGGGGCGAAGGATGTCGTGGTGACGCGCTCGTTCAGCAAATCGTACAGTTTGGCCGGCATTCGCTTCGGCTTCGCCGTGGCCGACCCGGCGGTGATTTCGCATCTGTTGAAAGTGAAGGATTCCTACAATTGCGATGTACTCAGTCTCGTCGCGGCGGCGGCGGCCATCGAGGACCAGGATTATTTCCGCACCATCCGCGACCGCATCCGGGCGACGCGCGGCCGCATGGAGACGGCCCTGACCGATCTGGGGTTTCTCATTTGTCCGAGTCAGGCGAACTTCGTGTGGTGCCGGCGGGAAGATCGAGCCGTCAAACCGATCTATGAAGAGCTAAAAAAGCGCAATATCCTGGTGCGCTACATGAATTACGAAGGGTATGGCGACGGCCTGCGCATCTCGGTCGGGACCGAGGACGAGATCGACCGGCTGCTGGCTGAATTCAGGGCGATTTTGTGAGAGAAACGGGCATGGCACGAACGGCACAGATCCACCGGGAGACCGGCGAGACCAAGATCGACCTGACCCTCGACCTCGACGGCAGCGGTCGGGCGACCGTGGCAACCGGCGTCGGCTTCTTCGATCACATGCTGACGCTGCTGACCCGGCACAGCCTGATCGATCTGACCGTGCAGGCGCGCGGCGATCTGCACGTGGACGCACACCACACCGTCGAGGACGTCGGCATCTGTTACGGCCGAGCGCTGGCGCAGGCGCTGGGCGACAAGGCCGGCATCCGTCGCTACGGTGACGCCACGGTGCCGATGGACGAGACCTTGGTGACGGCGGCGATCGATTTGAGCGGCCGGCCGTTCTGCGTCTGGCGGGCCGACGTGCCAATGGAGACGCTGGGCAGCTTCAACGCGCCGTTGGCCGAGGAGTTCTGGCGGGCCGTGTCGTCGAGCGGGGCGCTGACCCTGCACGTCGTCTGCCATCACGGCCGCAATACGCATCATATCGTCGAGGGGATTTTCAAGGCGACGGCGCGGCGCTGCGCCAGGCGGTCGAACTCGATCCGCGCGGCGGCGGCGTGCCCTCGACCAAGGGCGTGCTGTGAGCGTCGGAGCCTGAAGCGTAAGCGAAGAGCACTCTTCGCTTACGCTTCAGGCTCCGACGAGACAAACTCCACCTTCACCGGATTGGAGATGATGCCGGCGCGATGGCCTTCGGCCAGCAGGCGGCGCACCGCCTCGCGGCCGCGCGCGCCGTAGTCCAGCGTCCAGTCGTTGACGTACATGCCGACGAAGCGATCCGCCAGCGCCTTGTCCATGTCGCGCGCATACTGCAAGGCGTAGTCCAGGGCCGCGTCGCGGTGCGCCAGGGCGTAGCGGATGCTCTCCTTGAGCAGCCGGCTGATGGTGCGCATCGGTCTCGGTGCCGAGGTCGCGGCGCACCACGTTGCCGCCCAGCGGCAGCGGCAGGCCGGTCTTCTCCTGCCACCACACGCCCAGATCGACGACCAGGTGCAGCCCCTGGTTCTGGAACGTCAGCTGCCCTTCGTGGATGATGAGGCCGGCGTCGAAACGGCCCTCGGCCACCGCGTTCAGGATCTGGTCGAACGGCACCACCTCGTAAGCGAAGCCGTCCGGCAGCAGCAGACGCAGGGCCAGGAACGCCGTCGTCAGCGTGCCGGGCACGGCGATGCGTGCGGTTCGCAGCTCGCTCGACCGTCAGCGGCCGGCGGGCGACGACCATCGGGCCATAACGGTCGCCCATGCTGCATCCGCTGGGCAAGAGGGCGTACTTGTCGAGCAGCGATGCATAGGCGTGGATGCTGATGGCCGTCACTTCCAGCTCGCCGCGCAGGGCGCGGCGGTTGAGCGTCTCGATGTCCTGCAAAACGTGGCGGAATTGTAGATCGCCGGTGTCGAGCTTGTCGTGGGCCAGGGCGTAGAACATGAAGGCGTCGTCGGGGTCGGGACTGTGGCCGACGGTGATCAATCGTTTGCTCATGAGAGGGGCCTGAAATAATCGTGGCGAAAAACATCCGATCCGCGGCTCGAAGGAGAGAACCGCAGGGAGGAGAGCGAGGTAACGGGCGGTTACCGGAACACCGACTTGACGTCGGGACTGAGGAGCACGACCAAGGCCCAGATGCCGATGCCCTCCCCCAGACCGCAGCACGCCGTGGCCGAGATGCACGGGATGGCAGCGGAAATCGCTCCGCACAGGGCCAGGGCGTAGGACTTCATCGATAGCATGCGCGCCCCCCCACGATGGGTAGGATCGAGGCCAGCAGGGCGAACAGGGTCAGCGGCCAGTTGATGAGCAGGGCCTGCATCTTCATCTCCGCGGCGCTCTTCGCCTCAGTGTCGCTGCATGGCCGGCGGCAGCATCTCATACATCTGCATCTGCTGCGCCTTGAGCTTGTCCGCCGGCATCAACGTCGTCACGACACTGTTGAACACCATGTACAGGCCGAAGAACAGGTTGAGAATGCCGACCACGATGAGGCCGATGGCGGGGGCCTGAACGCGGCCCTTCAGGCGGCTGGCGCCGCCCGGCAGCGGACGGTCGTCCTCGTAGGGTTCGCCGGGGCGAGGCTCGTCGGCGTCGTAGTTGCTGTAGGGGTCGTAACTCATCGGTCTCTCTCCACGCGGATCGGCGGAGTCTGTAAGTTCGCCCTATTGTACAGGTTCGGCGACGAAAACGAAGAGGACGGCGAACCGGCCGACGGATCGCGCTGTCAAAATCCGCACAACGGGCGAGACGGGCAAACTCGACCGGGGCCAGCCGCGGCGGACGAATGGCACTGGACAAGATTTTTCCGACAGTTTAGAGTATTATTAGGACAGAGAGAACAAAACAGAAGTGTTGGAATCCTTAGTTACGGAGGTTTGTTTGACGACCGCAATGATGGTGGAGCCGCGCAGCGGCTTCCACGACTTAGCCCTCTCCCCGCCGGTGCTGGCCGCGCTCGACCGAGCCGGTTACAGCGAACCCACCCCGATTCAGGCCGCTTTCATTCCCGAAGCCCTCACCGGACGCGACGTCATCGGCCAGGCCCAGACCGGCACCGGCAAAACCGCCGCCTTTCTGCTGCCCTTCCTCAACGGCTGGCGCGACGACAACCGGCCAGGACCGCAAGCCCTGGTGCTGGCGCCGACGCGCGAACTGGTCGTGCAGGTCAGCGAGGAGGCGGCCAAGCTGATGCCGAGCAGTCACTGCCGGGCCGTGCCCATCTACGGCGGCCAGCGCTTCGGCCAGCAATTGACTCTGCTGCGTCGCGGCTGCAACATCGCCGTCGGCACGCCGGGCCGCGTCCTCGACCACCTGTCGCGCGGCACGCTGACGCTGGATCACGTCCGCTACGTCGTCCTCGACGAGGCCGACCGCATGCTCGACATCGGCTTTCGACCGGACATCGAGAGGATCCTGCGCCGCTGCCCGCAGCAGCGCCAGACCTTGCTGCTGTCCGCCACGGTGCCGCCGCCGGTGCTGCGGCTGGCCCAGCGCTACATGGTCGATCCGCTCAACATCAACCTGTCGCCGGCCAAGATCACCGTCGAGAACATCCGCCAGACCTATTTCACCGTCGATGAGGACCGCAAGTTCGAGCTGCTCTTGAAAGTGTTCGAGCGCGAGGAGCCGCGACAGTGCATCATCTTCTGCGAGCGCAAGCGCTGGGTGGAAGACGTGTACCGCATGTTGCGCAAGCACCACCGGCGCGTGGCGGCGATGCACGGCGATCTGCCGCAGTCGATGCGCAACCGCATCATGCAGGGCTTCCGCGACGGCAAGATCACCTACCTGGTGGCCACCGACGTGGTCGGTCGCGGCATCGACGTGCGGAACATCTCGCACGTCATCAACTACGACATCCCGATCGATTCGGAGAATTACGTCCATCGCATCGGCCGAACCGGCCGCATCGGCGCCGACGGCGTGGCCATCGCCTTCGTCACGCCCGAACAGGGCGAGCACCTGACCGAGATCGAGCGCTTCATCAACAAGCAGATCGACGAGGACCAGATGCCCGACTTCCAGGCGTACACGCCGCGCGTTCGCGTCGAGAAGTCGGAGTCTCCGCGCCGCGCCGCCCCGGTCTTCGGTCGCCGCGTCAAGCGCTACAGCAATCGGCTGTAACCTCCTCCATCCGAGCCGCTTGCGACTTCTCGCTAAGCCGCAAGCGGCGCCCGCGTCCGGCACCTCCTCTTTTTTTCTCTTTTTTGCGCGAACCTTTTGCCCCTTTTCGCGTCTCTTCCTTTAGGGGGCGATTGTGTCCGTCCCCGGCGAACTTTTTCCGAAAAGTTCTGTCACCAACGTCGAATACCTCCGTATCAACAAGAGCGAGGCTCATCCCCTCGAATTCGTTGACACCAACCTGTGAGGTAGCCGAGAAACCGTATCGATTCTTCGCTCCGATGGACTCGCTGGCGTGCGAGTCCGGTCAACCCTTCTCTCTCGATCGCCGGAGGTCTCCCATGGCCGTCCTGAATCGGAAATCCCTGGTGCTGCAAGGCTCCGCCGTCCTGTGGGTCGGCAAGGCCGGCAATCCGCGCCTCGGTACCGGTTCAGCGGCCAGCCCCGAGACCCCGGAGGTCCGCATCTCCATGCGACACCCGTCGCTCGGCTGGGGGCAGGAATATCAACCTGCCCGGCGGCTACGTCCCGCGGACGCTTTCCGCATGGATTTCGTAGCTGCTTATGGGGCCGGTCGGTCCCGCCGTACAACGGGTATCCGTAGTCGAAGCCGCTTGCCTCGGACCACCGAGCCGGCTTCGATAAGGGGATGCGAGGTCCGCTAGTCGGCAGCCCCGACATCGACCATCACCCCAATCGAAACACGGAGTCGCCGTCACCCTCGACCTGGCCCGGCGAGCAGCCGCGCGTCCCGGTGCCTGGCTGAGACGGAAGCGCAACGGTCCCGCGGTTGATCCCCGCGGCGTCGTCCGCTCCCGCACGTGGTGCAAGTCCATTCGCGCATGGATCGAGAAGGGTATCTGCGAATGTCCTGGATCGAGATCAAGATCCTGGTGGAGAAGGCGCAGGCCGGCGACCGGGCGGCTTACGGAGAGCTGATCGAGCGCTTCCAGCCGACGGTCTACGCGGTGGCGCTGGCGCGTCTGCGCAACCCGACGGAGGCGCAGGAGCTGGCGCAGGAGGTGTTCCTGCACGGCATGACCAAGCTGCCGCAGCTGCGCGACGCTCAGTGCTTCGCCGGCTGGCTGCGTCAGATCACGGTGCGCATGGCGCTCAACCGTCTGACGCGGCGCGGCCCGGTGCAGAAGGTCGAGCCGGAGGTGCTGGACAACGCCGAGGCCGCCGGCGCCAGCCCGCTGGAGACGCTGGTGCAGGCGGAGCAGGCGGCCGAGCTGTACCGCGGCCTGGATCGCCTCAAGCCGGTGGACCGCGCCACGCTGGTGGCGTTCTACCTGCGCGGCCGTTCGCTGCAGCAGATGAGCCGCGACTTCGAGGCGCCCGTCGGCACCATCAAGCGCCGTCTGCACGTCGCGCGCAATCGTCTCAAGAAGGCGATGGAGCGCGGCGCAGCCGGCAAGGCCCGCCGCCGTGAGGCGGCGTGCGTGTAACCGCACATGACCCTCGGCTCGCCGGGGACATGGGGAACGCCCGTCCTCCGTAAGAGGACGGGCGTTCTTTTTTCTTGCCGTATCGCGGCCCCGACCCAACAATACACCTCCACGACCATCCATTCCGTCGGATGGCGGAGGGGTGACGGATGTTGATCGGCTACGTCAGCGACGAGCGTTATGCGGCCCTGCCCGACGTGCTGCTGGAATTTGCCCGCGACAGCCAATCGTGGGAGACGCGCTCGCGCGCCAGCGGGGCCGTGTACGCCGAGCTGCCGCCCGGCGAGTACGAGGTGACGCTCGCCAAGCCCGGCTTCGGCGGCAAGCGCCTGCGTCTGACGCCGCGGCCGGGACAGCCGTATCACTTCCGCCTGCTCTCCGACGGCCTGCTCGGCTACGCCTGGCCCAAGTGCGTCCGCGCCGGCGAACGGGCCGAGTTCCGCGTCCACTCGGTCGAACCGTATCGGCTGGAGCTGTGGCGCTACGGCTGGCGCAAGGAGCGGGTGCGGAGCCTGGGCTGGCACGATGAACACGGCCCGCGCGCCGTCATGCAGATCACTCCCGACGGCGATTACACGCAGACCGGCGTGGCCTGGAACGAGGTCGGCTACGGCAGTCCGCACCACCGGCAATTCGTCGAGGCGCCGGCGCCGTCCGGTCTGTACTACTTCCACGCCCGCACTGGCTCCGGCCGCACGTTCGCCTTCCCGTGGGTCGTCGCTCCGGCCGCGCCGCAAGCCCCGGTGGCCGTGCTCGCCTCGAACATCACCTGGAACGCCTACAACAACTTCGGCGGCCGCAGCAACTACATCCACGCCGACGCCTTTCCACCGACGCCGACCGTCAACGCACGCCAGGAACTGAAGCGCTACACCGATCCGCAGCACGCGACCTGGGGGGCGGCGTCGTATGCGCCGTTGTCGTTCGACCGTCCCGAGCCGATCAACGACATCGACCCCAACGAGGAGATCACTGACCCGATCGAGGGTCGGGCCGCCTGCCACGTCGCTCCCGCCGAGTGGCGCCTGCTCGGCTGGCTCCAGCGCGAAGGCTTCGCCTATGACCTTTATGCCGAAACACAGCTCCATCACGGCGTCCTCGACCTCGCCGCCTACCGCGTGCTCATTCTCGAGCACCCACCCGGAATATTGGACAAAAGAGATGTATTTTCGCGTCAAGACGTGGGTGTTCGAGCGCGGCGGTCGGCTGATGTACCTGGGCGGCAACGGCCTCAACAGCGAGGTCGAATTGCTGGAAGGCGAGCGCATGATCGTCCACAACGGCGTCCTCCGCAGTCTGTGGCCGGAAGGCATCGGCGCCGAGAGCCGCTTCGCCAAACGGCAGGAATCGGAGGCGAACCTGCTGGGCGTCGTCTTTTCGCCTGCGGGCATGATGACCGGAGCGCCGTATCGCGTTGTCGATGCTGCCCACTGGGCGTTCGCCGGCACCGGCCTGCGCGGCGGCGACCTGTTCGGCGAGAAATGTCTGCACCAGCGCTGCCCCGGCGGCGCCTCCGGGCACGAGACGGACAAGCGGTCGCCGAGTTCGCCGCCGAACGTGCGGCTGCTGGCCAAGGGCACCAATCCCGACGATGGCGGGGCGGAGATGGTTCACTTCGACACGCCCAGCGGCGGCGCCGTGTTTTCTGCCGGTTCGATTTGTTACCCCAGTTCGCTGCCGGTGGATGACAACGTCTCGAAGATCACGGCGAACGTGCTGCGGCGATTTCTGCAATAATCCCCTTCGCGCTCCCCTTTTCACATTTTTCTCTCACTCGCGCGTTGTTCTTCCCCCTCGGTTTGCCTTATATTGAATCATCCTGCCCTCGCGTCCACCGATGACCCGCAACGACTGCCACAGCGAGGTTTCGATGAAACCGTTTGCTTGTTCCTGCCTGGTCCTGACCGTCCTGTTCGCCATCCCCGCACGAGCGTCGTCCGCCGAATCGGACGTCGATTACAACCGCGACATCCGGCCGATCCTGTCGAAGAATTGCTTCGCCTGCCACGGCCAGGACGACGGCCATCGCGCCGCCAAGCTGCGCCTGGACCGCCGCGAAACGGCCGTCCTGCCGCGCAAGCGCGGCGCCGCCGTCGTGCCGGGCGCGCCCGAAAAGAGCCTGGTCATTGCGCATCACCAGCGCCGATGAGGACGAACGCATGCCGCCGATGCAGACCGGCAATTCGCTGACGACGGCGCAGATAGCGACGCTGAAGCGCTGGATCGCCCGGGGGGCGACGTATGCCGAGCACTGGGCGTTCGTCAAGCCGACGCGCCGGCCACTGCCCGAAGTCCGACATCGCGCCTGGCCGCGCCGCGAACTCGATTTCTTCGTGCTGGCCCGACTGGAGAAAGAGGGACTGTCGCCGACGACGGAGGCGGATCGGTATACACTACTGCGCCGCGTCAGTCTCGACCTGCGCGGCCTGCCGCCGACGCCGCGAGAGGTGGAGGCGTTTGTCCGGGACACCTCGGCCGACGCCTACGAGAAGGCGGTCGATCGCTTCTTGCAGGACGCCGCCTACGGCGAACGCTGGGCGCGGATGTGGCTGGACCTGGCTCGCTACGCCGACTCAGCCGGCTACGGCTCCGATCCGCTGCGGCCCAACATTTGGCCCTACCGCGATTGGGTCATCGACGCCTTCAACCGCAACCTGCCCTTCGACCAGCTCACCCGCGAACAGCTGGCCGGCGACCTGCTGCCGCAGCCGGCGCTCGACCAGCGTATCGCCACCGCCTTCCACCGCAACACCATGACCAACACCGAGGGCGGCACCGACGATGAGGAGTTTCGCGTCGCCGCCGTCAAGGATCGCGTCGATACGACCCTGCAAGTGTGGATGGGCCTGACGATGGGCTGCGCCAAGTGCCACAGCCATAAATACGATCCCATAACTCAAAAAGAATACTATCGCTTTTTCGCGTTCTTCAATCAGACGGCCGACAACGATCAGCCGGACGAACGACCGACGCTAGCCGTGCCGACGGTCCAGCAGCGCCAGAGGAATCGGGACATCGACCAGCGGATCGCCGAGCGGAAAAAACGACTGGCGGAGCCAGCGCGAGTTGCCGTGGCTGCCGTGCGACGGACGGCAATCCCCGTCGAGTCGCTGTCTCTCCTCGGCGAGATCGCGAAGCTGGAAAAGTCGCGTCCGGCCATTCTCGCGGTGCCGGTCATGGAAGAACTGCCGGCCCATCGGCAGCGGCAGACGCACCTCATGGTCAAAGGCAACTTCCTCAACCCGGGCGAGAAGGTCGAGCCGGGCGTGCCGGCGGCTTTTCATCCGTGGCCGAAGGATGCGCCGCTCAACCGCCTCGGTATGGCGAAGTGGCTGCTCGACCCGGACAATCCGCTGACCGCCCGCGTCGCCGTCAATCGCTACTGGGCCCAGCTGTTCGGCACCGGCCTCGTCGAGACCGAGGAAGACTTCGGCACGCAGGGCGAGATGCCCAGCCATCCTGAATTGCTCGACTGGTTGGCCACCGAGTACGTGCGGCTCGGCTGGGACACCAAGGCGTTTTTGAAACTACTGGTTACGTCGGCGACCTACCGGCAGTCGTCGCGGGTGATGCCGGAGGTATTGGCGAAAGATCCGCGCAATCGCCTGTTGTCGCGTGGGCCGCGTTTCCGATTGGAGGCGGAGATGGTGCGCGATCAGGCGCTGGCCCTGAGTGGCCTGCTCAGCCGCAAGATGCACGGTCCTTCGGTCTATCCGCCGCAACCGCCGGGGCTGTGGCAGGCCGCCTTCAACGGCCAGCGCACCTGGGCAATGAGCAGCGGCGTGGATCGCTATCGCCGCGGTCTGTACACGTTCTGGCGGCGCACGGTGCCGTATCCGTCGATGGCCGCCTTCGACGCCACCAGCCGCGAGACCTGCACCGTTCGCCGCATCCGCACCAACACGCCGCTGCAAGCGTTCGTCACCCTGAACGATCCGGTATACGTCGAGGCGGCGCAGGCATGGCGCGACGGATCGTCAAGGAAGGCGGAGCGACCGCCGAGGACCGCGCCGCTTCGCGCTGAGGTTGTGCTTGTGCCGCCCGCCACGGCCGGAGCAGGTCAAGCACGTGATGACGCTGTTCGAGACGGAGCACAGGCATTATCGCCAGGACACGAAAGCGGCGCTGGCCCTGGCGACCGACCCGCTCGGCTCGCTGCCGGTCGGGATGAACGCGGCCGAGGCAGCGGCGTGGACGGTGGTGGCGAACGTGCTGCTGAATCTCGACGCGGTGCTGATGAAAGGATAAGAATCGCGGGAGTGCCGCAGTACAATATCGGCAACCATTGTCCGTTGAGTAAAGGAGGATAATCATGATCTCTGATGAGGCCGCCCAGCAGTTGCACGACCGAGCGACACGGGGAGAACCGTTGTCCGCGGAAGAGCGAGCTATCCTTGATGCCTGGTACGCGCGGCAAGACGCGGAGGAAGCAGAGCAGCTGGCGATTGGCTGGCTGGAGCAAGAAACATCCCTGCGCGAACGGATGAAAGATGTCCTCACGCGAATGACGCTCCTCACGCAGAAGATGCAAGAAGCGATAGTGGAGAGCAAACAGTTGCAAGAAGAACTCGCCGCACTCTCGAAGTCGTCGCTTGAGGCGGAAATTGCGGACATCCGTCAGGCCTATCCACTCATGGACGCCGTGGCGCGCCAAGAAGGTTGGGATGATCCAGAGATGGATAGCTACGACATTTACGCACGGAAACCTCAACAATGAGCATCCACCGGGGTGATGTAATCATTATTGATTGGCCATTCGGAGCAGGCATTGGGGGAAAGGCTCGGCCGGCATCGTGATCCAGAATGACCGCGATAACGCTCGACTAACCGCTATCATTGTGGCCATGATTACCAGCCGTACTCATCGCTCCAGGGAGCCAACACAGGTACTGGTCGATGTGAGTACGTCCGCGCTGCTTCAGCAAGTCGAGGCCGCGCTGAAGGTGGCTTTGGAATTAACCTGATGCCGTAGGCGGGACGCCGCCCACCTGGCGAGAGTATCTTAACGAAAGGCTGATCCTCGTGGACCTTCCACTTGAACGGGCGCAGGCGCAGACTCGCCGCCAATTCCTAAAGAACACCGGCATCGGCGCCATCGCCTTGGCGTCGCTGCTCCGGCGCGACGGCCGGGCCGCGGCGCCTGCTGACAATCCCTTGACACCGCGCCCGCCACAGTTCGCGGCGAAGGCCAAGAGCATCATCTACCTGCACATGTCCGGCGCTCCGCCGCAGCATGAACTGTTCGACTACAAGCCCAAGCTCGTCGAACTGCACCTGAAACCGTGCCCCGACGAGCTGCTGAAAAACCAGCGCTTCGCCTTCATCAAGGGCCATCCGAAATTGCTCGGCACACCCTATAAGTTCACTAGCCACGGCCAATCCGGGGCGTGGGTCAGCGAACTATTGCCGCACTTCAGCAAGCAGGTGGACGAGGTCGCCTTCATCAAGTCGATGTGGACCGATCAGTTCAACCACGCGCCGGCGGAATTGTTTCTCTACACCGGCTCGCCGCGCAACGGCGGAGCGGCAATGGGATCGTGGCTGCTCTACGGACTCGGCTCCGAGAGTCAAAACCTGCCTGGCTTCGTCGTCCTCATCAGCGGCGGCACCGACCCAACCGGCGGCAAGGCGCTGTGGAGTACCGGCTATCTGCCCTCGGTTTACCAGGGTGTCCAGTGCCGCGCCAGCGGCGAGCCGATCCTGTACGTCAACAACCCCAAAGGCATGGACCGCAACGTCCGCCGCCGTAGTCTCGATGCCCTGCGCAACTCAACGAAATGGAATTACGAGAGTTCGGCGATCTGGAAACGCTGACGCGCATCAATCAGTATGAGCTGGCCTTCCGCATGCAGCTGGCGGTGCCGGACGTCATGGACATCGGCCGCGAGCCGAAGAAACTGCAAGAAATGTACGGCGCTCAACCGGGGGCGGCATCGTTCGCCAACAATTGCCTGCTGGCACGGCGACTCGTCGAGCGCGGCGTGCGCTACGTCCAGCTATACGATTGGGGCTGGGACTGTCACGGCACCGGCAAGGGCGATGACATCGTTTACCACCTGCCGCAAAAGTGCAAGGAGATCGACCGGCCCATCGCGGCCCTGCTCGCCGATCTCAAGGCGCGCGGTCTGCTCGACGAAACGCTGGTGATCTGGGGCGGCGAATTTGGCCGCACGTCGATGAACGAGGCGCACGGCGGCTCGAAATTCCTCGGCCGCGACCATCATCCGCACTGCTTCACCATCTGGCTGGCCGGCGCCGGCATCAAAAAAGGCACGACCCTTGGCGCCACCGACGAACTCGGCTATTTCATCACCGAGGGCAAAATGAGCATCCACGATTTGCAGGCGACCATCCTGCACCTGATGGGGCTGGACGCCTGGAAGCACACCTTTCCCTATCAGGGCTTGCAACAGCGCCTCATCGGGCCTGCGGGAGAGGCGACGATCCGCCACGAAATCCTGGCCTAGGAGTCCACTATGTTCCCGAGCATCGACCGCCGCGCGTTCTTGCAATCCACCCTGGCGACGACGGCGGCCCTTGCGGCCGGCGCCGCCGCTGACGCCGAGGAGAAAAAACCAAGGCTCAAGAAGGCCGTCAAGTTCGACATGATCCGCATCAAAGGATCGATCCAGGAGAAATTCGAGCTGATCAAATCGCTCGGCTTTCGCGGCGTCGAGATGAATAGCCCCAGCGACATCAACAAGGACGAAGCGGTCAAGGCCCGCGACAAGACCGGCATCGTCATTCACGGCGTCATCGACTCGGTTCACTGGCGCGACACGCTGTCGCACCCCGACGCGACGGTGCGCGCCCGCGGACTGGCGGCCCTCGAAACCGCCTTGAAGGACGCCAACGTCTACGGCGCCGACACCGCTCTGCTCGTGCCTGGCGTCGTCAACAAGGACGTTACCTATGAGCAGTGCTGGCAGCGCTCCTCGGCCGAGGTGCGCAAGGCCATCCCGCTGGCCGAGAAGCTCGGCGTCAAGATCGCCATCGAGGTCGTGTGGAACAACTTCCTCACCAAGCCGGAACAGCTGGTCGAGTACGTGGACCAGTTCAAGACGTCCTACGTCGGCGCCTATTTCGATTGCAGCAACATGATCAAGTACGGCGTCAAGCCCGGCGACTGGGTTCGCAAGCTCGGCAAGCGCATGCTCAAGTTCGACTTCAAGGGCTACAGCAAGAGCAAGGGCTGGGTGCCGATCGGCGAGGGCGATGAGGATTGGCCGGACATTCTCCAGGCGTTGGTCGAAGTCGGCTATCACGGCTGGGCGACGGCCGAGGTCGCCGGCGGCGGGCCGAAGGAACTCAAGGACGTTGCCGAGCGCATGAACAAGATCCTGGGGACGTGACACGGACGACGGACGCCGCCGCGTCGATCCCGTAAAACAATCGGTGCCGTGTCGGCGTTCATCGCCCCTCATGTCTGTCAGATGGAGGAGGACATACCCATGCGCCGTACCCTGGGAGTTGGCATCGCGGTCCTGCTGCTGGCGTCGTCGGTCCGGCCCTGGCGGCCGAGACGAAACTCAAAACGACGGAGACCACCATCAAATCCGGCGATGAGGAGATCAAAGCGTTCCTCGCCGAGCCGGAGGGCAAAGGCCCGTATCCCGCCATCGTCGTCATCCAGGAGTGGTGGGGACTGACCGACTGGATCAAGGACAACGCCAAACGCCTAGCGGCGCAGGGCTACGTCACGCTGGCGCCGGACCTGTATCGCGGCAAGGTCGCCGAGGACATGAAGACGGCCAGCGAGCTGCGCAAGGGCATGCCGCACGATCGCGCCCTGCGCGACCTCAAGGCGGCGGTCGATACGCTGGCCGCCAAGGGCAACGTGGACAAGGGACGGATCGGCTCCATCGGTTGGTGCATGGGCGGCGGCTACTCGTTGCAGACTGGCGCTGCACGACCAGCGCATCAAGGCGTGTGCCATGTGCTACGGGGCCGTCGTGACCGACGCCGCCACGCTGGAGCCGTTGAACGCCACCATCCTGGGCATCTTCGGCGAGGACGACCGGGGCATCCCGCCGGCGCAGGTCCAGAAGTTCGAGGCGGCCCTCAAGCAGGCCGGCAAGAAGGTCGAGTCCATCAAGGAGTTCAAGGCCGGCCACGGCTTCATGCGCCCCGGCAACCCCGGCAGCAAGAACCCCGTCTACCGCGAAGCCGAGGCCAAGGAAGCCTGGCAGGACATCGACCGCTTCTTCGCCAAGGTGCTGCAAGGCAAGTAAGGTCGCGTCCAAGAATCAATTCCGTTTAGCCGCGACGCGCAGCGGAGCGCGGGACAGACCCGCGCTCCGCTGCGCGTCGCGGCTAAACGGAGAACGTGTTCGTGTCATGGTCGAATTCATGAGATATTTCTTTACTATTTTAATCGTTTTTCTGTCGCTCGGCTGTTCCTCATCCGCTCGCAAGGTTCGCGTGGTGGAGGGGCCTGGCGCGACAGCGGAGATGGTCTCGTACCGTTCGGGTGAGGAGAGCGTGCGCGGTTTTCTCTGTCGCCCGGAGGGCCGAGGGCCGTTTCCGGGCCTGATGCTGATCCACGACGATTTCGGACTGACCGACTGGGTGAAGGAACAGGCCAAACGCCTGTCCGATCAGGGGTATGTCGTCCTGGCGGTCGATCTGTATCGCGGCGAGGTCGTCGCCGATCTGGAGGAGGCGCACATCATGGACCGCGGATTGCCGGAGGACCGCGTGTACCGCGACCTCAAGTCGGCGGTCGATTGCCTGGCAGCGCGGCGGGACGTGCGGGCCAAAACGCTCGGCGTCGTCGGCTGGGGCATGGGCGGCGGTTACGCCCTCGATGCGGCCATCCACGATCCGCGCCTGGGAGCGGTAGTGACGTGTTACGGCCGGCTGACAACCGATCCGCACGCGCTGGAACCTCTGAAAGCCTCGGTGTTTTGCGTCTTCGCCGGCAAGGACAAGGGCATCAGCCCCGAGACGATCGAGCAGTTCCGCGTCGCCATGAACAAGGCCGACAAACGCCTCGTCGGGATGCGCATGTACACGGCCTGTGCTCACGGCTTCCTCGACCCGGCGACATGGAAGACGCATGGGGTGCCGCCGGCCGACGACGTCAAGGATGCCTGGGGCCGGATTGACGATTATCTGGATAAGGCGCTGCATCAATAAAGGTCGGCAATACACTGATCGTGGGAGGAGAGGAATTTCATGGACATCAAGACAATCCCCCTGAGTCGCCTGGAAGCGGACCTGCGGGGAACGCTGAATGAGTGTGCCGACTCCGGGCAGGCGCTCGTTGTCGAACTGCCGGACCAGCGCTTGCTCGCTATCCAGCCTCTGGAGACGGCGGAGGACGACGATTTGGTCAGCGACCTGCTGGAATCGAACGCGGCTTTCCAAGCCCTTGTTGCCAAATCGAAGGCGAGTCCGCGTAAGCCATTCGCGGCGGATCACGGCGATTGACTCTGTTTCCCAAAGACCAAACTCAGGAGAAACGCAATGACGCAGGCAGCGACCTTTCGCGGCAGGATTTACGACGACATCACGCAGGCCATCGGCGCCACGCCGTTGATCCGGCTGCGCCGGGTGGTGGGCGACGCCCGCGCCACGGTCGTCGCCAAGATGGAGAACTTCAACCCCCTGTGGTCGGTCAAGGACCGTATCGGCGTGGCCATGATTACGGCCGGCGAGCGCGACGGCCGAATCAAGCCCGGCACGACCATCATCGAGCCGACCAGCGGCAACACCGGCATCGGCCTGGCCTTCACCTGCGCCGCGCGCGGCTACAAGCTGATTGTCACCATGCCGGAGAGCATGAGTCTGGAACGCCGTCGTCTGCTCAAGGCCTTCGGCGCCGAGGTCGTGCTGACGCCCAAGGAGACCGGCATGAAGGGCGCCATCGAGAAGGCCAACGACATGCTCAAGACCATCCCCAATTCATTCATGCCGCAGCAGTTCGAGAACCCGGCCAACCCCGAAGTGCATCGACAGACCACGGCCGAGGAAATCTGGGCCGACACCGACGGCAAGGCCGACATCCTCGTCTCCGGCGTCGGCACCGGCGGCACCATCACCGGCGTCGGCGAGGTCATCAAGAAGCGCAAGCCGAGCTTCAAAACCATCGCCGTCGAGCCGACCGCCAGCCCGGTCATCATGCAGACGAAGAACCATCAGCCCCTCAAGCCCGGCCCGCACAAGATTCAGGGACTCGGCGCCGGCTTCATTCCCAAGGTGCTCAACGTCGAGATCATCGACGAGGTGATCCTGGTCAACGACGACGATGCTTTCGCCATGTCGCGTCGGTTGGCCCGCGAAGAGGGCATCCTGGGCGGCATCAGCTGCGGCGCCGCCGCCCACGCCGCCGTCCAGGTCGCCCAGCGCCCCGACAGCGCCGGCAAGCTCATCGTCGTCGTCCTGCCCGATCTCGGCGAACGCTACCTGAGCACGGCGCTGTATCCCGAATAGCAACCCTTCGTTTAGCCGCGACGCGCAGCGGAGCGCGCGAGAGTCTCTCGCGCTCCGCTGCGCGTCGCGGCTAAACTCTTTTGGCGGATTGCAGTGTGTTGTACAGAAGCATGGTAATGGTCATCGGCCCGACGCCGCCGGGCACGGGTGTGATGGCCGAGGCCACCTCGCGCACCGCGGCGAAATCCACGTCGCCCGCCCACGAGCCATCCGACAAGCGGTGCATGCCCACGTCGATGACCACGGCGCCGGGCCGAACCATGTCCGCCTTCAGGAAGCGCAGCTGACCGATGGCGACCACGAGGATGTCCGCCGTCCGCGTCAGGGCGGCAAGGTTCTTGCTGCGGCTGTGGCAGACGGTGACGGTGGCGTCGATGCCCTTCTGCATGAGGATCAAACTCATCGGCTTGCCGACGATGTTGCTGCGGCCCAGGACGACGACGTGCGCGCCGGCTACGGGAATGTTGTTGCGGACAAGGAGCTGCAAAACGCCGTGCGGTGTGCAGGCGAGGAAGCGCGGCCGGCCTGCGGCCAGAAGACCGAGGCTGTGGGGACTGAAGCCATCAACGTCCTTGTCCGGCGAGACCGCATCGACAATCGCGGATTCATGGATGTGAGGCGGCAGCGGCAGCTGCACGAGAATGCCATGGACGGCGGGGTCGGCGTTGAGGCGGGCGATCAGAGTGAGAAGGTCCGCCTCGCTGGTGCTGGCCGGCATTTCGTGCAAGAAGCTGGCGAGGCCGGCCTTGTCGCAGGCGCGGCGCTTGTTGCGGACGTAGAGATGGCTGGCGGGATTGTCGCCGACCAGCACCGCCGCCAGGCCGGGCCGGACGCCGTGTACCCGCATCAGCTCCGCCGTCTCGGCGGCGATCTCCGCTTGCATCGTCTGGGCCAGTTGTTTGCCATCCAGTAGTACGGCCGTCATGCGCGGTTCCTGAAATCGGTGAGCCGGCGGCGAATGGCTTGAGAATAACGAAAGGGCGCGGCTGTGGCAAGAATGCGGTCGCTCTCACTCCTTTCCGAACGATGCCGGTTCCGGTTGGCATAAAGAATCGCTCTTGTTTTGCCGACAGCAGGCCGATATGCCTGCTATCCGCTACCCGCCCCGAGACGCCATGCGGGGCGCTCGTTGGTCCCTCCAACCACGGGTAGATATGAGCACGACTTCACCTCCCCCCTTCGTGCCGGCCCGGACGGCCCTCGTCCTGGTATGGGGTCTCTGGTTGTCTTCCGCCGCCCAGGCCCAATCCTTCGGTCCCGGTTCCGATCTGTCTACCTGGGACCTCTCACAAGCTGCTTCGAGTAGCGCCGAGCCGACGCCGCTCCGTCGTATGCCGCACCTTCGCCTGTTCTGCATCGCGCCGGGCTTCCTCAACAATCCCGTCAGCATCCAGGACGACGACGCCACGCCGGCGCTGCCCGGCGTGCCGGGGCTGGGCGGTCCCTCGCCGCCGGCCGAGGCAGACAATGGCCCAGATTGGATTCAGTTCAACATGGGTACCGACAACCCGTACTTCGATTTGCGGCGACCCGGCGATCCCGGCGGCGTCGGCTACTACCGCGTCAACACGCAGGTCCAGCTGCTCGATTCGCCGACCACCGCCTGCACGATGGACTTGCAAGCGGTGACGCCGTCGGGCATCCAGTTCGCCGGCATGCCGGATGGACCGACCGTGTTCAGTCCCGCCTTCAGCGTCTTCCACGCCCTGAGCGAATCCACGGCCGTGCAGGGGTTCGTGGCCAAGAACGTCGCCGTCAGCGGTGCCGACGGGCCGCGCCTGATCCAGCGCAATCTCCAGTGCGGCATGGCCGTGCAGCGACCGATCGTCGCCGATGGCCCAGAAGGCGTTCGCAGTCTGTTCCTGTCCGTGGGCGCGCTGGGGCAGGTCCGCCCGGAACGCGACAACTTGCAGCTGATGCCGACCTGTGACTTGCTGCCCGGCCTGCACTGGTATGTCAATGACAACTGGTGGCTTTCCAGCGCCGTGCTCCTGCCCATCGGCCCGACGACGCGCACCACGCCCGGCCAGCAGTGGCAGCTCACCTGCTCCGTTCGCTTCTAGCCTTCCCAATAGAACGCCAACGTCCACGCCTAGATCCCACGGAAATTTTCTTGTATCCGGCGGCGGATCGGTCACGATGGCGGAAGGCCGCCTTCCCAGCCCGGAGCGTCCGCGACGGGTTGGTGAGGTGGAGAATGGTGTTGGAGATCCCCTCCGTGTCTGTTCGCGTAAGCTGTCCGCATTGCCGGACGACGTGTCTGGTGGCCGAGCAACACCTCGGCAAGCCGGTCCAGTGCGGCCGATGCGCCCGCACCTTCACGACGCGCGGCGAACAAGCCGGGGCGGCGCCGGTGCGTCTGGACATCGGCGTCGCCACGTCGCCGGGACGGGTGCGGCCGCGCAACGAGGACAGCTTTCTCGTGCAGCATTTGGTCTGGTGCAACCTCGACCAACGTCACGAAGTGGCGGTACTGATTGTCGCCGACGGCATGGGCGGCGCCGTGGCGGGCGACCGGGTCCGTGGGTTGGTGATCCGCGCCGCCGGCGCCGCCCTGGCCCCGCTGCTGGCGGATGTCCTCAACGGCTCGGCCCAGGACGCCTCCGCCGTGTCGGAGGCCATCACCGCCTGCAAGGGCGTGGGCGCCGCGGTGGCCGTCGCCGTCGTCTGGGACGGTCGGGTTCATGTCGGCCGCGTCGGCGATTGCCGGGTCTATCAGCAGCGCGGCGGTCGGCTGACGCAAATCCTGCGCGATCAAACGCTGGTACTGGCCGCCGGCGATTGGCTCGTCCTCGCCTGTGATGGGCGGCACGCCCACCTCGACGAGAACGTCCTGCAAACGGAGATCGCCCGAGCGGTCCCTTCCGCCGTCCAGGTGGCCCAGCAACTGGTCGAGCGCGCCGACCAGCTCGGCGGCAGCGACAATTGCACGGTCGTCGTCGCGCGCTGCTATTGACGAATTCGTTTAGCCGCGACGCGCCGCGGAGCGCGGAACACGCTCCGCGACGCG
Source organism: uncultured Planctomycetota bacterium (assembly GCA_963849325.1). GTDB lineage: Bacteria > Planctomycetota > Planctomycetia > Gemmatales > Gemmataceae > JAJPHU01. Next base: position 127,540 of record CAWKHF010000005.1, read on the forward strand.
TCGCGGCTAAACTCGAAATGAATTCGGCACGACTTACTCCTCCGCCGTGAGCTGCACGAGGAAGGCGAGCTGTTCGAGCTGGACGGTGAGGTCCACGGACACGACGCTGACCGAGGACGGCAAGCGGAGCACTCGCGGCGTGAAGTTGAGCAGACCGCGAACGCCGGCGGCGACGAGTGCCTCGGCCACGGCCTGCGCCGCCTCCGATGGGACCGTCAGCACGCCGAGTTCGGCCCTCGTCGCGGCGAGGACGAGGGGCATCGCGTCCAGCGGAGACACCTCCAACCCTTCGACGCGCTGACCGACCTTGGCCGGGTCGGCGTCGAACAGGGCCACGAAACGGAAACCGCGTTCGATGAATCCCTGGTAGCGGAGCAATGCCCGAGCCAGGTTGCCGACGCCCACGAGGGCGGCGGCCCAATCGCGGTCGAGTCCGAGAGCGCGGCGGATGGCCGCGATCAGTTCCGGAGCCGCATAACCGATGCCGGGATGGCCGAGGTTGCCGAGGTAGGCGAGATCCTTGCGCACCTGGGCGTCGGTGACGCCGAGCGCTTCGCCCAGCAAGCTGCTCGACACCTTGGTCGTGCCATCGCGGAGCAGACCCTCCAGGCGCCGCAGGTACAGGCTTAGACGTCCCACGCTCGCCCGAGAGGGTTTTGCGCCACCCGCGCTCTCATTCGTGGCAGCCTCGCCTTTTTTACTCATGCTCCGCGGCGATCTCGTCATCCCGACAGCGCGAGAAAATCCCCCTCAATGCTAGTTGTCGAGCGGGGTAGGGTCAAGCGCGCCGCCATCGCCGTCCCAATGGGGCGGTTTGGCGAAGTTCTACGGGGAGCGCTCGAAGTCCCTCCCTAACGGATCGCCACCGCTGCCGAAGGGGAGAAAAGCACCATTGTCGCGCGCGCACGCGGGCTGGTACAATCCGCCGCGAATCGCGGATCGTCCGGAATCGACCCGAGAGGAGGGAACCTCAATGGAGAAAAAGTCGCGGCTGGGCCGTGGTCTGGATGCGCTCCTGAGCGGCGGCGACGATGGCGGCGTGGCGACGGCCGGGACGCAGGCGCGGGTGTCGGTCGAGGCGATCGAGCACAATCCGTATCAGCCGCGCAAGACCTTCGACGACGACGAGCTGGCGTCGCTGGGCGCCAGCATCCGCAGCCACGGCGTCTTGCAGCCGCTGGTCGTGCGCCAGGTCGGCGAACGCTATCAGCTAGTGGCCGGCGAACGGCGTCTGCGCGGCCCGCGACGTCGGACTGACCAGCGTGCCCGTCACCGTCGTGGACTTCAACGATCAGCAGGTGCTCGAGGCCGCCCTCGTCGAGAACATTCAGCGCAGCGACCTCAACCCGATCGAGAAGGCGCAGGGCTTCAAGGAGTACCTGACGCGCTATCACATGACGCACGAGCAGTTGGCCGCTCGACTCGGTCTCGGCCGCGCCACCATCACGAACCTGGTGGCGCTGCTGGAGCTGCCCGCCGAACTGCAGGATTCGGTTCGCGTCGGCCAGCTCAGCACCGGACACGCCAAGGTCCTCAAGGGTGTCAGCGACGCGGCGCGGCAGATCGCCCTGGGCAAAGAGATCATCGCTCGCGGTCTGTCCGTACATGCCACCGAGGCGTTCGTCAAGCAGATCGCCGCCGAGGAGAGAGCGCGAAACGAGGACGACGGCACGGCCGGACCCTCCCCGGAAACGGCAGGAGGCAAGGAGGGCGCCGCCGAGAAGACGACGCACGTCCAGAGCATCGAAAACGAGCTGCGGCAGAAATTGGGCCTGCGCGTCGAGATCCGCGTCCGGGGCAAGGACAAGGGGCAGATCGTGTTGGCCTTCGAGTCTAACGACGACTTCGAGCGATTGCTCGAAGTGCTGCGCCGGTGAGCGCTGGCGGACGGGGTTGTGTTCCGCTATGCTGACAGGGACAAGACGACACGGGGCGTAGCGCAGCCTGGCCTAGCGCGTCTGCTTTGGGAGCAGAAAGTCGTGGGTTCGAATCCCACCGCCCCGATTGACGAGACAGAAAGCCGCCTTGTCGTGAAAGACGGGAGGCTACGTTGGCACGAAAAAGCCTCTCACCGAACAGCCACGATCGGCTCGAAGAAGCGATGGCGATGCTCATTCAAAACCAGGCGGCGTTTCTTGGTCGCTTGGCGGAGATCGAGCGCACGACTTCGGAGCGATTCGCGCGGATAGAAAGCGATATGACGGCGATACTCCGAGTCCTTTCCGAGCATAGCCGGTTGCTGGAACGTCTGCCCGAGGCTGTTCGCGACAAGAATTGGTTTCAAAGGACAACCATGAGCCGGAAGGTCAGCGCGCGTTCGGCTTGCAGTCGTCCAACTGCCGTCGCAACTGGGTGCCCCCGTTCAGGACGTCGGCGATAAGAGGCACGAACCGAATGTGGCGGCACGTTTGTAACGTGCCGTACAATCCAACACGTTGAAAACGTGTTGCCACATTTTGTTAGAGCCTCTAAAAAGTTCCCTAGCCGTTTTGTCGCCCCAATTCGCGGTTTTCCTCGGAGCCCGCAGCGTCAGCGAGGGGTATTTCTTCTTCCCTCGCTCACGCTGCGCGCTCGGAAGGATTTTTTCCTTCTTACGAGCTGGGCTGCTGCTGCAACAGCATGAAGAACGTTTCGACGCCGAAGATCTCCGCCTCCGGGGCCAACGATCCGGCGTACTGCGAGTTGAACGCGATGTCCGACTGTACCGCGCCGGTGGGCTGCCCGGTCACCAGGTCCAGCGCCAACATGAACCCGTCGAAGAAAATCGAGTACACGGCTTGGAGCTGGCTCGGCCCCGGACCCAGCGGTATCGGCGGCGGTGTGGGCGTCGGTGTTGGCGTCGGTGTCGGTGTCGGTGTCGGTGTGGGCGTTGGAGTGGGTGTCGGCGTGGGCGTCGGCGTCGGCGTGGGCGTCGGCGTACTGGTCGTGACGGTTAGCTGCCCGTTCGCGGTCTGGGCCAGGAAGTTGTTGCTGGGGCTGTCCGAGTACGTTTCCTGGATGGTATACGTGCCCGCGGCCACGTTCGCTTGCAGGATCAACGTCGCGGAAGCCAGGCCGCTGTTCACGTTGGCCGTCACCGGGCCGCCCAACACGTTGCTGTTTTGGTCGAGCACGGTGAACGTCACGGTGCCCTCGTTGACCGTTCCCTGGCTGGAGGAGACCGTCGCACTGACCGACACGCTCTGGGATGTCGTGCTGGTGGGGACCGGAGTGACGGGGTTGGGCGTGAGGGTGACCGCGCTGGCGCTGATGCTCAGGGTCCCGACGGCGGTCTGGTCCTGCACGCTCTTGGTGGTGGTGTCGGTGAACTTCTCCAGAATGCTATACGTCCCCAGCGGCTGGCCGGCCGGGACGGTCAGGGTGCCGGTCGCCGTGCCGTTGGACACGTTGATCGGTCCGGTGCTGGCCAACGTGTTGTTGTTGCTATCGACCAGGGTGAAGGTCACGCCGCCCTCGTTGACGGCCTGGCCGTTGGAGTTGGTGACCTTGGCCGTGACATTCACGGTCTGGGACGACAGGCTAAAGGGAACGGCGGCGTTGCCGGCCACGATGGTGTCGGTCCCCTGGTTGACGCTCAGTGTGCCGTAGGAACGTCACATTCTGGAAGTCGCCGCTGGCATCCTTGTAGGCTTCCTGGATGGTGTAGGCGCCGGGAGCCAGCCCGGCCGGCACCGTGTAGGTGGCGCTGGCTGCGCCGTTGGCGACCGTCGAACTGGTGACGGCCTGACCGATCGGGTTGCCACTGCTGTCCACCACGGTGAAGGTGACGTTGCCCTCGTTGATGGTGCCGGCGGGGCTGCTGAGGGTGATGTTGATCGGCACCGTCTGCGCGGACGTGCTATAGGGGACGGCGGCATTTTCGGGCGGCATGGTGACGAGGCCGCCGAGGACCGTCACCGGCGTCAGGGCCGTGGCGATGGTGACGTTGCTGGGAGGACCACCCACGCCGCCGAGTCCGCCGATGTTGTAGATGGCCTCGACGTTATAGCTGCCCGGCGGCAGGTCGTTGATCGTGGTCGGCAGGGGAATCGAGCCGGTCGCCAAGCCGCCGGACGTGATGGGGACCGTCACCAACGTGTTGGCGATCGGATTGTGCAACGCGCTGTTATCGGTCAGCAGGAACGACACCGAACGAACCGTATTGGGATCGCCGGCGAGCTGGGAGGCGACCGTGGTGCTGTCGTCGGGGTTGGTAATGACCACCGAGACCGGCTCCGTCAGCGTCGTGCCGACGACAATGGTGGGCAGCGTCGCGGGCGCGAAGGCGAACGCATAGCCGCCGGCCACCGGCTGGAGCTGGTAGGCGCCGAGGTCGTCGTTGACGGCGGGGTTGCCGCTGCCCGTGGGCCGGGGCACGCCGCGCTGGTCCTGGCTGGTGGCGTTGCTGCCCTTGCCGATGATGTAGGTGGCGTCGGTGGTGTTGGTGTTCGTCGTGGGGATGGTGTAAGTGGGGCCGCCGTAGTTGCCCGGAGCCGTGAGGTCAAAGGGGTCGCCGTTGGTCACGCCCACGTAGTCGGTGGCGGCGCCGGTGGTGATGGTGCCGGCCAGGTCGGCCGAGGTGAAGGCGTTGTTTTGCGAAATGATGGAGTCGGTCACGGTGTTGCTGCCGCCGACCAGAAAGACGCCACCGCCGGTGGTGGTCCCGTTCGCGCCAGGGAGACCGGATTGAGCTTTGCTGCCACCGCCGGGACGGCCGCCGATTCCGCCGATTCCGCCTACGGTGTTGTTGCCGGCGACCGTGAGGTTGAGGAAGGTGTTGGTGCCGCTGACGACGTTGATGCCTCCGGCCGTACCGTTGCCGCCGTTGCCGCCGTTGCCGCCGTTGCCGTTGCCCGCGCCGGTGGATTCCGGATTGGGAAAAGTCGGGGACCAGCCGCCACCGCCGGTGGCGGTGTTCTGGGCCACCGTGGTGCTGCTGACGGTCAGGGAGGCGTCGTTGGCGACGTAGAAGCCGCCGGCGGTGGCGTTGCCGCCGTTGCCGTTGCGGCCGCCGTCGGCGTTTTTGCCCCGGGCGTTGCTGCCCCAGCCACCCAGGCCGCCGCGCGCCTGATTGCCGAAGTTGAGGGGGTCGGGGCCGATCTCGCTGGCGCGCAAGGTCATGGTGCCCGAGCCGGTCAGGAAGACGCCGCCGCCCTGGCCGTCGCCGCCGTTGCCGCCGGCGCCGACAAGGCCCGTGGTGGCGCCCGGGCCCGCGTCGCCGCCGGCGCCGCCCTGAGCGACGTTGCCGGAGACGGACACGGCGACGAGGTTCACCGTGCCGCCGTTCAACCAAATGCCGCCGCCCTCGGCCTTGCCGCCGGGGGCGCCGTTGACGTTGACGGAGGTGAAGCCGTTGCCGCCCTCGCCGCCGGTGGCCGTATTGCCCGTGACCTCCAGCAGAGGGGTATTGAGCGTATCGACGTTAAAGTTGGGGGACAGGGCCGAGCCGGGTACGGCCGGCACGAGCGGCGATTTGGGAGCGACATTGGTGTAGACGCTGGAGCCGAACGAGGCCAGTCCGCCGCCTTCGCCGATGCCGCCGCCCGTGGACGTGAGGCCCGGTTTTTTTTTGGCATTGAAGCCCAGCCCGCCCGTCGCGCTGTTGTTCTCCAGCGTTACATTGTCCAAGGTGAGCGTGCCGTTGAAAGTGAAAATCCCACCGCCGGCCGCGTTGCCGCCGTTCTGGAGGGCGCCTTTGGCCGTCGGCGTGCCATTGACGCCGGTGGCGTTGTTGTTCTCGAAAAGGTCGTTGCTGAGCGTCACGTTGCCATCGTCGTTGAGCAGGCCGCCGCCCAGGGCCGAAAAGCCGGCCAGCCCCAGCCCGCCTTCGTCGCCCGCCTTGCCGCCGCGGATGTTGAGGTTCTCCAGCACCACGTTGCTGCCGGGACCCACCTGAAAGATCCGCGACAGGCCCGTCTCGTTAATGGTCGTGCCCGGTCCGCCGCTGGCCGACAACTGACCCTGGATGATGATGGTATCCGTGGGGTTATCGATGACCAGCGGAGCTGAGGACGTTGTCAGCGTGATGACATTATTGGTTGCGAACGTGATCGTGAATGTGCCGCTGCTGTCGGCATTGGCCTGCTGGATCGCGGCGCACAGCGTGCCGGCACCCGAGTCGGCCGTACTGTTGACCGTGGCGCTGTTGCCCGAGGGCGTGATACGATCTTCCAGCACCTCCAGCAGAGGACGAAAGTAACGGGTTTTCCAGGGATTGTACGACTGAGGACGGCGCCGAGATAAGGGAAGCATGACTAACCCTCAAGAGAGTTCAATCAGGAAGTGAACCTATTATTACCTGAGTTGCCCCATTAGTCGAGACCTCTTAACCGATTCTTTCCCTAGAATTGTGCTGTTCAGCTCGTGTTTCCCAGTCATCACATCCGCTCCGAATGATAGTGAACGGATCGACACTTCTGCTACTCCGTTCCTCACTCCGCCATCGTCAGGACGCGAAGAACGCCCGGAAAAGACGCGAGAATGGTTCCGAGAGACGGATTCAAAGTGTGATACGTGCGATCGCGCTGGTGTTTCCTTTTATTTACTCTTTTCTTCTCTTGCTCTTTTCTTGGCGTGTTGGCGGTTTGGACGGGCGAAGAGGCCCGCGGGCGAAATCGCCCGCGGGCCGAGAGTGACCGTAAAGGGTCGAGAGCAATTAGTGGTTGTTGTTGCCCCCTCCACTGGAACTGCCGCCGTTGGAACTGCTGCTAGTGGAATGGTTGAGGATGTTGAGGGCCAGTTCGACGCCGAGCAGTTCGAAGAACTGCCCGAACGGTCCGGCGGCCTGCAGGTTGACGGCGATGTCGGCTTGCACCAGCGAGCCTGCCGCCGAGTTTCCGGTCAGGATGTCGAACACAACGTCAAAGCCGTCGAAGATCAGCTGCAACTCCGGATTGGCAGCTGGCATGGGCGTCGGCGTCGGCGTCGGCGTGGGAGTGGGAGTGGGCGTCGGGGTCGGAGTGGGCGTCGGCGTCGGAGTGGGTGTCGGGGTGGGCGTCGGCGTCGGAGTGGGTGTCGGGGTGGGCGTCGGCGTCGGAGTGGGCGTCGGCGTGGGAGTCGGAGTGGGCGTCGGCGTGGGCGTCGGGGTTGGGGTCGGCGTCGGAGTGGGCGTCGGCGTGGGAGTCGGAGTGGGCGTCGGCGTGGGCGTCGGGGTTGGGGTCGGCGTCGGAGTGGGCGTCGGCGTGGGAGTCGGAGTGGGCGTCGGCGTGGGCGTCGGGGTTGGGGTCGGCGTCGGAGTGGGCGTCGGCGTCGGCGTCGGTGTTGGGGTCGGAGTTGGGGTCGGCGTCGGCGTCGGAGTGGGCGTCGGCGTCGGCGTCGGTGTCGGAGTCGGTGTCGGTGTCGGAGTGGGCGTGGGACTGAATTCGGTGGCGCCGATGTCGATGATGGCACCCTTGCCGCCGTTGATGACACGCGGGAAGCCCGTGCCACGCTGATCGAACGGACCCGTCAATGCCGTCGCCGCGTTGTCACCCGCATCGATGCCCGGACTGCCCGACTGCAACAGGATGGTCTGCGTCAGACCACCGTTGTTGCCCAGCGTGCCAATGCCCGCGGCCACGTTGGTGATGTCGCCGTGCGCCGAGCTGAAGCCGAAGCTGCCGGCGGAGTTGCCGATCAGGTTGTGGTCGCTGCTGTTGACCGAACCGAAGTAATCCGGCGACGAGGCGGCGTTGTTGAGCGCCACCAGCGTGTTGGTGAGGATGACGTTGGCATTGGCGTTGTTGAAGACGCCGCCGCCCTGGCCGACGACGGCGCCGCCCGCCGTGCCCGGCGTGCCCGGCTTGCCGCCCACGCCCGGAGGCGCGCCGGCATCGCCGCCGTTGCCGCCGAAGCCCTGCAACGCCGAGTTGTAAGCGACGGTGACGTTGGTCAGCGTGACGCCGCCGGTGCCGGGTGTTACCAGCACGAAGACGCCGCCGCCCTTGACGGCACCGCTGTTGCCGCCGGCGCCGCCGCTGCCGGCCGTGCCTTCCGTGGCCGAGCCACCCGTGCCGCCATTGCCGCCGTTGCCCGCCGTGGCGGTGTTGTTGGACATGGTCGAGTTGGTCAGTTGCGTCTGACCCGAGCCGAACAGGTACGCACCGGCACCCTCGGCGATGCCGCCGGCGCCGCCGGTACCGCCGGCGCCGCCGACACCACCGTTGCCGCCGTTGCCGCCGTTGCCACCGACGCCGCCGGTGACGGAGTTACCCGACAACGTCGAGTCGAAGATCTTGCTGGGCTGGCCGGTGCCGCTGTTGGTGACGTAGACGCCGCCGCCGTAGGCCGAGCCGCCGATGCCGCCGCCGCCCGCGCCGCTGCCCAGACCGAACCCGATCGAGGCACCCGCGCCGCCGTTGCCGCCGGCGCCGGCGGTGCTGAGGTTGCCCGTGACGGACGTGTTGGTGATGCTCAACTGCAACGTGGTCCCGGCCGCCCCGAAGAAGTCCACGCCGCCGCCGAACGTGCTGCCGCCGAAGCCGCCCTTGCCGCCCAGAGCGCCGGCCGAGTTGCTGGCGCCGCCGGTGCCGCCGGCGCCGCCGACATCGATGTTACCCGTGACGGTAGACTGATCGACGGACACCTTGAGGGTGCTGGCGCCGACACTAAAGCCGCCGATGCCGCCGCCGCCGCCCGAGGCGCCCGAGCCGCCGACGCCGCCGCCGCTGGTCGCACCGCCGCCGGTCCCACCAGCGCCACCGTTACCGCCGGCGCCGCCGGTGACCGTGTTGGTTTGCACGGTCGTGCCCGCATTGACCGCCACGTTGAGAGTGGCGCCGCCCGTGGCCAACGCTTCGATGCCGCCACCGAAGCCAAAGCCACCCGTGCCGCCGACGCCGCCGCCGGAGCCGGCGCCGCTGAGTCCATTGCCTCCCGCTCCACCAGCCCCGCCCGTCACCGTGTTGCTCGACACCGTGCTAGCATTGCCCGTCGAGGTGGACTTGCCCACCGTCACGCTGCCGCCGCCGCTGAGGAACACGCCGCCGCCCTGCGCCGTACCGCCCGTGCCGCCGCCGCCGCCCTTGGCGCCGGCCGCCGTGGCCGCGAAGCCCTGGCCGCCCAGGCCGCCCTGGGCCGAGTTGCCCGTCACCGTCACGCCGGTCAGGCTCAACTGCATGGTGGCGCCGCTGACGTACAAGCCGCCGCCCTGCGCCCACCGCCGATCTGGCCGGCGATGCTGGTCTTGTTGCCGTTGGCTCCGCTGCCGCCGATCGCCTTGTTACCCGTGATCGAGCTGGCGTCCAGCGTTATCGAGTTGGAGGCCGCGGTGATGAGGACGCCGCCGCCCTCGCCGAAGCCGGCCGCCGCCCCGCCCGCGACGCCGTTGCCGCCCAGCGCCTGGTTGTTGCTGATGACCGTGCCGTTGACAACGGTCAACTGACCGCCGGAGACGAAGACGCCGCCGCCCTCGCCGTCCTTGCCGGCGTTGCCGACCGCCTTGTTGTTCTGCACGACGGCGTTGCTCAGCGTCACGTTGCCGCCCAGGTCGAGGATGGCACCGCCCCGCGCCTCCGTGTTCGTGGTCACGCCGTTGTCGTGGGCCGTGCCGTGCTGGAGGGTCAACGACTGGAAGGTCACGTTGGTCGGGCCGGTCAGCAGGAAGGCGCGGTTGTTGGCGCCGGCGGCGTCGAGGACAACGTCGCCGGCCTTGCCGGTGGCGCCCTGGATGACCAGCGTGTGCGGCGTCGTCACCGTCAACTGGCTGGACAGGTTGTAGGTGCCCGCCGACAGGACGATGGTGTTGGTCGCGTCGGAGGCCGGAGCGTTGACGGCGTTGATGGCCTGCTGGAGTTGCGTGGCGTTGCTGACGTCGAAGACCGCTGGCGCCAGACGCTCTTCCAGCGATTCCAGTCGCGGCAAGACCGTGCGTCGTGCCGGGGACCGCTGCACGCGGCCCTTCTGGCCCGGACTCGTGAACTTGCGGAGCCATTTGTTGCGAAGCATAAGACACCTCCAGGATCAGGGGAATATGGGACAACACGTTACTGCGTCGAGATGGCCCGCGGGCGGGTTCGCCCGCGGGCCGAGGGTTACAGTAAGGGGCCGAGAGCATTTAGTGGCTGTGGCCGTTGCTGGTGCTGCTACTGCTGCTGGTGCTGCTGGTGCTGCCGGTGCTGCTGGTGTTGTGGCTGAAGAGGTTGAGGGCCAACTGGATACCGAACAGCTCGAAGAACGGTCCGAACGGTCCAGCCGCCGCCAGGTTGACAGCGATGTCGCCCTGAATGGCGATTACCGCAGCCTGGTTGCCGATCAGGAAGTTGAACGCCAAGCTGAAGCCGTCGATGACCAACTGCAACGCTGGATTGGCCGCCGCTGTCGGAGTGGGCGTCGGCGTCGGTGTCGGAGTGGGCGTCGGCGTCGGTGTCGGAGTGGGTGTCGGCGTCGGAGTTGGAGTGGGCGTCGGCGTCGGCGTCGGCGTCGGAGTTGGAGTGGGCGTCGGTGTCGGAGTGGGCGTCGGCGTCGGAGTTGGAGTGGGCGTCGGAGTGGGAGTGGGCGTCGGCGTCGGCGTCGGAGTTGGAGTGGGCGTCGGTGTCGGAGTGGGTGTCGGTGTCGGTGTCGGAGTGGGCGTCGGAGTTGGGGTTGGAGTGGGCGTCGGCGTCGGCGTCGGCGTCGGAGTTGGAGTGGGCGTCGGTGTCGGAGTGGGCGTCGGCGTTGGAGTGGGCGTCGGTGTCGGAGTGGGCGTCGGCGTCGGAGTGGGCGTCGGAGTGGGCGTCGGAGTGGGCGTCGGTGTGGGCGTCGGCGTCGGCGTTGGAGTGGGCGTCGGCGTTGGAGTGGGCGTCGGTGTCGGAGTGGGCGTCGGAGTGGGCGTCGGAGTGGGCGTGGAGCTGAACTCGGTGGCGCCGATGTCGATGATGGCACCCTTGCCGCCATTGAGGACACGCGGGAAGCCGGTGCCACGCTGATCGAACGGACCCGTCAATGCCGTCGCCGCATTGTCCCCGGCGTCGATGGCCGGACTGCCGGCCAGCAGCAGGATCGTCTGCGTCAGACCGCCGTTGGCCGCCAGCGTGCCGATCAGCGGAGCGACGTTGAGGATGTCGCCGTGGGCCGAGCTGAAGCCGAAGCTGCCGCTGGCGTTGCCGATCAGGTTGTGGTCGCTGCTGTTGACCGAACCGAAGTAATCGGGAGCCAAGGCGGCGTTGTTGAGCGCCACCAAGGTGTTGGTCAGGATGGTATTGGCGTTGGCGTGGTTGTAGACGCCGCCGCCCGAACCGGCCACGGCGCCGCCGGCGGTGCCCGGCGTGCCGGGGAAGCCACCGACGCCCGGAGGCGCACCGGCGCCGCCGCCGCTGCCGCCGAAACCCTGCACCGCGGAGTTGTAGGCGACGGTGACGTTGGTCAGCGTGATGCCGCCGGTGGCGGGCGTGGCCGAGACGTAGACGCCGCCGCCGATGACGATGCCGCTGTTGCCGCCGTTGCCGCCGTTGCCGGCGGTGCCGGTGCTCGCCGCTCCGCCGGTGCCACCGCTGCCGCCGTTGCCGGCGGTGGAGGTGTTGTTGGCCACCGTCGAGTTGGTCAGCTGCGTCTGACCGGAGCCGAACGAGAAGACGCCGCCGCCATCGCCGGCGCCGCCGGTGCCGCCATTGCCGCCGTTGCCGCCGTTGCCGCCGTTGCCGCCGTTGCCCCCAGCGCCGCCGGCGCCGCCGGTGGCGGAGTTGCCCGACACCGTCGAGTCGAAGAGCTTGCTGGCGGCGCCGGTGCCACTGTTGCTGAGACCGAGGCCGCCTCCCACGGCCACGCCGCCGGTGCCGCCGGCGCCGGCATTGCCGCCGGTGACGACCCCGACCGAAGCGCCGCGCCGCCGTTGCCGCCGGCGCCGGCCGTGATGCTGTTGCCGCTGACGGTGGTGCTGGTGATGCTGAACTGCGAGGTGGTGCCGGCGATGCCGAAAAAGGCTATGCCGCCGGAGATGGCGGTGCCGCCGGTGCCGCCCAGACCACCGAGGGCGCCCACCGAGTTGCTGGCGCCGCCGGTGCCGCCGGCGCCGGCCGTGACGCTGTTGCCGCTGACGGTGGACTGATCGACGCTCAACTGGATGGTGCCGGTCGGGTTGACACTCTCGGCCCGGATGCCGCCCGATTCGGCCCCACCGCCCTTGCCGCCGACGCCGCCCACGGAGCTGGTAGTGCCGGCGCTGCCGCCGGCGCCGCCGGCGCCGCCGACGCCGCCGGTGACGGTGTTGCCCTGCACGGTCGTCCCCGCGCCGACCGCCAGTTTCAGGGTCCCTCCCGTCGCCAGACCCTCGATACCGCCGCCGAAGGCGACGCCGCCGACGCCGCCCTTGCCGCCGGCCGAGCCGGCGCCGCTCATTCCGTTGCCTCCCGCTCCGCCGGCCCCGCCGACGACGAAGTTGCCCGACACGGTGGTTCCGTTGCCGGTCGAGCCAGACTTGCCGACGGTCACGTTTCCGGTCCCGCTGATGAAGACGCCACCGCCCTGGGCCGTGTTGCCGGTGCCGCCGCCGGCGCCGCCGGCCTTGCCGGCCGCCGTGGCCGCGAAGCCCTGTCCGGCCTGTCCGCCCTGGACCGTGTTGCCCGTCAGCGTCACGCCGGTCAGGCCCAACACGATGTTGGTGCCGCTGACCCACATACCGCCGCCGTCGGCGAAGCCGCCGGGCTGGCCGGCGATGCTCGTCTTGGTACCGTTGGCGCCGCTGCCGCCGACCGCCTTGTTGCCGGTGATCGAGCTGGCGTCCAGCGACACCGGATTGGTGGTGCCCGAGACGTACGCGCCGCCGCCCTCGGCGAAGCCGGCTTGCACGCTGCCCGTGATGCCGTTACCGCCCAGCGCCTGGTTGCCGCTGATGACCGCGCCGTTGAGCACGGTCAACTGTCCGCCGGAGACGAACACGCCGCCACCCTTGGCCGCCAGGCCGGCGTTGGCGACGGCTTTGTTGTTCTGCACGACGGCATTGCTCAGCGTCACGTTGCCGCCCATGTCCAGGATGGCGCCGCCCTCGGCCGTCGTGTTGATGGCCACGCCGTTGTCGTGGGCCGTGCCATGCTGGATGGTCAAGGACTGGAACGTCACGTTGGTGCCCGGATCGAGCAGGAAGGCGCGGTTGTTGGCACCGGCGGCGTCGAGGACAACGTCGCCGGCCTTGCCGGTGGCGCCCTGGATGACCAGCGTGTGCGGCGTCGTCACCGTCAACTGGTTGGACAGGTTGTAGGTGCCCGCCGACAGGACGATGGTGTTGGTCGCGTCGGAGGCCGGAGCGTTGACGGCGTTGATGGCCTGCTGGAGTTGGGTGGCGTTGCTGACGTCGAAGACCGCTGGCGCCAGACGCTCTTCCAGCGATTCCAGTCGCGGCAAGACCGTGCGTCGTGCCGAGGACCGCTGGGGACGGCCCTTACTCCGTCCCGCGAACTTGCGAAGCCATTCGTTGTGAAACATGAGACTCCTCCACCACTGAGAGAATCGGGATGGAAACACAGTGCTGCACCGAGGTGGCCCGCGAGCGGGTTCGCCCGCGGACCGAGGGTTACAGTAGGAGGCCGGCGATGTCACGCGCCGCCTTCCGCTTTCGATGATGTCCGGCCGGCGAAGGGTTCGGATAACCCGTCGCTTGTGCTCCGGACTTGTCACTAGCCCGGAGCGCCAGCGACGGGTCGAAGAATCCCATCGCTGGCGCTGGGGCTAGTGAGTTGGGAAACCGATTCTAGTGATCGTGGTCATGGTCATGGTCATGGTCATGGTCATGACAGTGGTCATGATCGTGGTCGTGGTCATGGTCATGATCGTGACCGTGGCCGTGACCGAATTCGGTGGCGCCGATGTCGATGGTGTCGCTCTTGCCTCCGTTGAGGACGCGCGGGAAGCCCATGCCGCGCTGATCGAACGGACCCGTCAACGCTGTCGCCGCGCTGTCACCGGCATCGATGGCCGGGCTGCCGGTCATCAGCAGGATCGTTTGCGTCGGCCCGCCGTGGTAGCCCAGCGTACTGATGTCCGGGGCCACGTTGAGGAGGTCGCCGTGCGCCGAGCTGAAGCCGGAACTGCCGCTGCTGTTGCCGATCAGGTCGTGGTCGCTGTTGGTGACCGAACCGAAGTAATCCGGCCCTTGCGCCGCGAGGTTTAGCGCCACCAGGGTGTTGGTGAGGCTGACATTGGCGCCGGAGCTGTTGCAGACGCCGCCGCCCTGGCTGGCCTGGGCGGTGCCGGGGGTGCCGCCGGTGCCGCCGAAGCCTTGCACGGCGGCGTTGTAGGCCACCGTGACGTTGGTGAGGGTGAACAACCCGCCGGGCACCAGGTTGGAGACGTAGACGCCGCCGCCCCCGGCGGCGCCGCTGTTGCCACCCGTGCTGCCGCTGCCGCCGTTTCCGGCCGTGGCGGTGTTGTTGGCCACCGTCGTATTGGTCAGCTGCGTCTGGCCGGAGCCGAGCAGGTAGGCGCCCGCACCCTGGGCGTTGCCGCCGGCGCCGCCGAAGCCGGTGCCGCCGGTGCCGCCGGTGCCGCCGGCGCCGCCGCCACCGCCGGTAACGGTGTTGCCCGACAGCGTCGAGTCGAAGATCGTGCTGGCCGGGCCGGTGCCGTTGTTGCTGATGCCGAGGCCGCCGCCCAGCGCCTTGCCGCCGGCGCCGCCGGTATTGCCGCTGGTGTTGGCTGGGACCGTCCCACCGTTGCCGCCGTTGCCGCCGGCGCCGCCGCTGACGCGGTTGCCGGACACGGTGGTGCTGAGGATGCTGAACTGCGATGCAGTCCCGTTCGCCCCGAAAAAGGCGACGCCGCCGGAGAGGGCGTTGCCGCCGGCGCCGCCGTTGCCCGCGGGGGCGGCGGGCACGTTGCTGGCGCCGCCGTTGCCGCCGGCGCCGGCCGTGACGCTGTTGCCGCTGACGATGGACAGGTCGAGAGTCAACTGGATGGTGCCGGTGCCGTTGGCGCTCTCGGCCCGGATGCCGCCCGACTCGGCCGCACCGCCGCTGCCGCCACTGCCGCCAATGACGGCGGCGTTGGTGCCGGTGCCGCCGGTGCCGCCGGCGCCGCCGGCGCCGCCGCGGACGGTGTTGTCCTGCACAACGGTGTCGGCGTTCATCGAGACCTTAAGCGTCTCCGTCGCCGCCGCATAGGTGGCGACACCGCCTCCGAAAGCAGCGCCGCCGCTGCCGCCGTTGCCGCCGGCCCCGGTCTTGCTGTTGCCTCCCGCTCCGCCGGCCCCGCCGTTGACGACGTTGCTCGACACGGTGGTTCCGCCGCCGGTCGAGGTGGACGCGCCGACGGTCACACTACCGCCGCCGGTAAGGAACACCCCGCCGCCCTGGGCCGCGCCGCCGTTGCCGCCCAGGCCGCCGGCGAGACCCGCCAACGTCTGGACGAAGCCCTGACCGCCCTGGCCGCCTTGCGCCGTGTTACCCGTCAGCGTCACGCCCGTCAGGCTCAGCGCGAGGTTGGAGCCGCTGACGTACACGCCGCCGCCCTTGACGGCAGCGCCGTCCTGGCCGGTTTTGACCACGGTGGTGCCGTTGCTGCCGTTGGCGCCGTTGCCGCCGATCGCCTTGTTGCCGAGGATCGAGCTGGCGTCCAGCGACACCGGATTGCTGGTGCCGACGACGTACACGCCGCCGCCTTCGGCGGTGCCGGAGACGCCGTTGCCGCCGAGGGCCTGGTTGCCGCTGATGACGCTGCCCTTGACGACGGTCAGCTGGCCGCCGGAGACGAAGACGCCGCCGCCCTTGGCCGCCAGGCCGGCGTTGCCCTCCGCCTCGTTGTTCTGCACGACGGCGTTGCGGAGAGTGAGGTTGCCGCCCTTGTCCAGGATGGCGCCGCCCTCCGCCGTCGTGTTCGCGGTCACGCCGTTGTCGTGGGCCATGCCGTGCTGGAGGGTCAACGACTGGAACGTCACGTTGCTGCCCGCATCGAGCAGGAAGGCGCGGTTATTGCCGCCGGCGTCGATGACCGCGTCGCCGGCCTTGTTGGTGGCACCCTCAATGGTCAGGGTGTGGGTCGTCGTCACGGTGAGTTGATTGGACAGGTTGTAAGTGCCCGCCTTCAGGACGATGGTGTTATTGGGGTCCGAGGTGGGCGAGTTGACGGCGGTGATGGCATTCTGCAGTTGGGTGACGTTGCTGACGTCGTAGACCGCCGGCGCCAGACGCTCCTCCAGCGACTCCAGTCGCGGCAAGACGGTGCGTCGGGTCGCGGGCCGCGGTCGGTGACGTTGGCCCGCCAACTTGCGGAGCCATTCGTTGCGAAACATGGAGACCTCCACACTGAGAGAAACGGGATAGAAACACGATGTTGCGTCAAGGTGGCCCGCGGGCGAACCCGTCCGCGGGCTGAGGATTACTGTTAAGGGGCCAAGAGCCTTAGAATCTGTCCCCTAAGCTCTCCTCTCCCCCGCTTCGAGGGAGAGGGGTTGGGGGTGAGGGAGACAGAATCCCACGAAAAACCTAACCCTGCACCCCAACCCCTCTCCCCCGGAGTACAGGGGGAGAGGGGCTTATGGGACAGTCTCTTAGCCGTTGCTTCCGCCCCCGCCGGAGCTGGTGCTCCCGCCGCCTGTGCTGGTGTTGTGCGTGAAGGCGTTGAGGGCCAGTTCGACGCCGAACAGCTCGAAGAACGCTCCGAATTGTCCGGCGGCCTGCAGGTTGACGGCGATGTCGGCCTGCACGGCGGCCGCCGCGGTCGTGTTGTGCGTCAGCAAGTCGATGAGCAGGCTGATGCCGTCGTAGACCAACTGCAAGTCCGGATTGGCCGCCGCGGTCGGAGTGGGCGTCGGCGTCGGAGTTGGGGTTGGTGTCGGCGTCGGAGTTGGTGTCGGAGTGGGAGTGGGCGTCGGCGTTGGGGTTGGAGTCGGTGTCGGTGTCGGTGTCGGAGTGGGTGTTGGTGTTGGTGTTGGTGTGGGCGTCGGTGTTGGGGTTGGAGTCGGTGTTGGGGTTGGGGTGGGCGTCGGCGTCGGTGTCGGCGTCGGCGTCGGCGTCGGCGTCGGCGTCGGCGTCGGAGTTGGAGTGGGCGTCGGAGTGGGAGTGGGCGTCGGCGTCGGCGTCGGCGTCGGAGTGGGAGTCGGCGTCGGAGTGGGCGTCGGCGTCGGCGTCGGAGTGGGCGTCGGGGTTGGGGTTGGGGTGGGACTGAACTCGGTGGCGCCGATGTCGATGGTGGCACTCTTGCCGCCATTGATGACACGCGGGAAGCCCGTGCCACGCTGATCGAACGGACCCGTCAACGCAGTCGCCGCGTTGTCACCCGCATCGATGGCCGCACTGCCGGACAGGAGCAGGATGGTCTGTGTCAGACCACCGTTGTTGCCCAGCGTGCCGATGCCCGCGGCCACGTTGGTGATGTCGCCGTGGGCCGAGCTGAAGCCGAAGCTGCCGGCGGAATTGCCGATCAGGTTGTGGTCGCTGCTGTTGACCGAACCGAAGTAATCCGGCGCCGAAGCGGCGTTGTTCAGCGCCACCAGCGTGTTGGTCAGGATGGTGTTGGCATTACCGTTATTGAAGACGCCGCCGCCCGAGCCGACCACGGCGCCGCCCGCCGTGCCCGGCGTGCCCGGCGTGCCGCCGACACCCGGAGGAGCGCCGGCCACGCCGCCATTGCCGCCGAAGCCCTGCAACGCCGCGTTGTAAGCGACGGTGACGTTGGTCAAGGTGACGCCGCCGGTGCCGGGCGTGACCAGCACGAAGACGCCGCCGCCCTTGACGGCGCCGCTGTTGCCGCCGTTGCCGCCACTGCCGGCCGTGCCGAGGGTGGCCGAGCCACCCGTGCCGCCGTTGCCGCCGTTGCCGGCCGTGGCCGTGTTGTCCGCCACCGTCGCGTTGGTCACCTGCGTCTGGCCGGAACCCTCGAGGAAGGCGCCGCCGCCCTCGGTCAGTCCGCCGGTGCCGCCGAGCCCGCCGGCGCCGCCCGCCAGGCCGTTGCCGCCGTTGCCGCCGTTGCCGCCGACGCCGCCGGTGACGGAGTTGCCCAACAACGTCGAGTCGAAGAGCTTGCTCGCGGCGCCGGTGCTGAAGGTGCTGACCCAGACACCGCCGCCCTGCGCGGCGCCGCCGGCGCCGCCGCCGCCGGCCATGCCGCCGGTGCCGGCCGCGACCGCCGCGCCGGCGCCGCCGGTGCCGCCGGCGCCGCCGGTGGCGTTGTTGCTGGACACCGTGGTGTTGGTGATGTTGAACTGCGACGTGCTGGCGGCCGTCCCGAAGAACTCGATGCCGCCGCCGAGGCCCGTGCCGCCGACGCCGCCGCCACCGCCGAAGGCGATCGCCGTGTTGCTGGCGCCGCCGGCGCCGCCGGCGCCGCCGGTCGCCGTGTTGCTGGTGACGGTCGAGCCGTCGAGGTTGAACTTCATGGTGCCGAAGACACTGACGGCCTGGAGGCCGACGGCGCCGGCCGAGCCGCCCGTGCCGCCGCCGCCGCCCACGCTGGCCGCATCTCCGCCGGTGCCGCCGTTACCGCCGGCGCCGCCGCCGCCGCCGGTCGCCGTGTTGCCCTGCACGAGGGTGCCGGCGTTGACCGAGAAGGTGAGGGTCCCGGTCGTGGCCCAGGCCCGGATGCCGGCGCCGAAGCCGAAGCCGCCCGAGCCGCCGGTGCCGCCCGTCGAGCCGCCGCCACTCAGTCCGTTGCCTCCCGCTCCGCCGGCCCCGCCGAGGGCGCTGTTGCCGGAGATGGTGCTGGCGTTGCCCGTCGAGGTGGACGTGCCGACGGTCACGCTGCCGCCGCCATTGACAAACATGCCGCCGCCCCAAACGTTTCCGCCGTGGCCGCCGATGCCGCCGGCCGTGCCGGCCGCCGTGGCGGCGAAGCCCTGGCCGCCCTGGCCGCCTTGCCCCGTGTTGCCCGTCAGCGTCACGCCGGTCATCGTCAGCGAGAGGGCCGTGCCACTGATGAACACGCCGCCGCCGCCGGCGAAGCCGCCGTGGCCGCCGATCGCCTTGTTGCCGTTGGCGCCGTTGCCGCCGATCGCCTTGTTGCCGGTGATCGAACTGGCATCCAGCGTTATTGGATTGGTGGTCGCGGTGATGAAAATGCCGCCGCCCACGCCGCTGCCGGCCGCCGCACCGCCGGAGACACCGTTGCCGCCGAGGGCCTGGTTGTTGCTGATGACCGTGCCGTCGACGACGGTCAACTGGCCGCCGGAGACGAACACGCCGCCGCCCTCGCCGTCCTTGCCGGCGTTGCCGACGGCCTTGTTGTTCTGCACGACGGCGTTACTCAGCGTCACGTTGCCGCCCTTGTCCAGGATGGCGCCGCCCTCGGCCGTCGTGTTGATGGCCACGCCGTTGTCGTGGGCCGTGCCGTGCTGGATGGTCAACGACTGGAACGTCACGTTGGTCGGGCCGGTCAGCAGGAAGGCGCGATTGTTGGCGCCGGCGGCGTCGAGGACCACGTCGGCGGCCTTGCCGGTGGCGCCCTGGATGACCAGGGAGTGCGGCGTCGTCACCGTCAGTTGATTGGATAGGTTGTAGGTGCCTGCCGACAGGACGATGGTGTTGGTCGCGTCCGAGGCCGGCGCGTTGACGGCGTTGACGGCCTGCTGGAGTTGCGTAGCGTTGCTGACGTCGAAGACCGCCGGCGCCAGACGCTCCTCCAGCGACTCCAGGAGCGGACGCACGCCGCGCCGCGGCTTAAGTCGCTGTTGGCGGCCCTTCTGGCCCGGACTCGTGAACTTGCGGAGCCATTCATTGCGAAACATGCGAGACCTCCAAATGAAGAGAATCGGAATGGGAACGTGATGTTGCGTTGAGGTGGCCCGCGGGCGAAGCCGCCCGCGGGCCGAGGGTTACAGTAAGAGGGCCGACAGCATTAGTGGTTGCTGCTGCTGCTGCTGCTACTGCTGCTGCTGGTGTTGTGGGTGAAGAGGTTGATGGCGAACTGGATGCCGAACAGCTCGAAGAACGGTCCGAACGGTCCAGCCGCATCCAGGTTGACGGCGATGTCGGCCTGAATGGCCGCCACCGCGGTATGGTTGCCGGTCAGCAGGTTGAGCACCAGGCTGAACCCATCGATGACCAACTGCAACGCCGGGTTGGCCGCCGGCGTCGGCGTCGGCGTCGGAGTGGGCGTCGGAGTGGGCGTCGGCGTCGGAGTGGGCGTCGGAGTGGGCGTCGGCGTCGGCGTCGGCGTCGGAGTGGGCGTCGGCGTCGGCGTCGGGGTGGGCGTCGGCGTCGGAGTGGGCGTCGGCGTCGGAGTGGGCGTCGGCGTCGGAGTGGGCGTCGGCGTCGGAGTGGGCGTCGGCGTCGGGGTGGGCGTCGGCGTCGGGGTGGGCGTCGGCGTCGGCGTCGGGGTGGGCGTCGGAGTGGGTGTCGGGGTCGGAGTGGGCGTCGGCGTCGGCGTCGGGGTGGGCGTCGGAGTGGGTGTCGGGGTCGGCGTCGGCGTCGGAGTGGGCGTCGGCGTCGGCGTCGGGGTGGGCGTCGGAGTGGGCGTCGGCGTCGGCGTCGGCGTCGGCGTCGGGGTTGGGGTTGGGGTGGGACTGAACTCGGTGGCACCGATGTCGATGGTGGCACTCTTGCCGCCGTTGATGACACGCGGGAAGCCCGTGCCACGCTGATCGAACGGACCCGTCAGGGCCGTCGCCGCGTTGTCACCGGCGTCGATGCCGGGGCTTCCGGCCAGCAGCAGGATGGTCTGCGTCAGACCGCCGTTGGCCGCCAGCGTGCCGATCAGCGGGGCCACGTTGACGATGTCACCGTGGGCCGAGCTGAAGCCGAAGCTGCCGGAGGAATTGCCGATCAGGTTGTGATCGCTGCTGTTGACCGAACCGAAGTAATCGGGCGCCGAGGCGGAATTGTTGAGCGCCACCAGCGTGTTGGTGAGGATGACGTTGGCATTGGCGTTGTTGAAGACGCCGCCGCCCTGACCGACCACCGCCCCGCCGGCCGTGCCCGGCGTGCCCGGCTTGCCGCCGACGCCCGGAGGAGCGCCGGCATCGCCGCCATTGCCGCCGAAACCTTGCAACGCCGCGTTGTAAGCGACGGTGACGTTGGTCAAGGTGACGCCGCCGGTGCCCGGTGTGACCAGGACGAAGACGCCGCCGCCCCTGACGGTGCCGCTGTTGCCGCCGGCGCCGCCGCTGCCGGCCGTGCTGGCGGTGGCCGAGCCACCCGTGCCGCCGTTGCCGCCGTTGCCGGCGGTGGCCGTGTTGTCGGCCACCGTCGAGTTCGTCACCTGCGTCTGACCCGAGCCGAACAGGTACGAACCGGCTCCTTCCGCGATGCCGCCGATGCCGCCGGTACCGCCGGCGCCGCCGGCCTTGCCATTGCCGCCGTTGCCGCCGTTGCCGCCGTTGCCGCCAGTGACGGAGTTACCCGACAACGTCGAATTGAAGATCTTGCTGGGCTGGCCCATGCCGCTGTTGGTGACGTAGACGCCGCCACCGTAGGCCGAGCCGCCGATGCCGCCGCCGCCGGCCTTGCTGCCCAGGCCGAGCGCGAGCGACTCGCCCGCGCCGCCGTTGCCGCCGGCGCCGGCGGTGCTGAGGTTGCCCGTGACGGACGTGTTGGTGATGCTCAACTGCAACGTGGTCCCGGCCGCCCCGAAGAAGTCCACGCCGCCGCCGAACGTGCTGCCGCCGAAGCCGCCGGTGCCGCCCAGAGCGCCGGCCGAGTTGCTGGCGCCGCCGGTGCCGCCGGCGCCGCCAAGATTGATGTTGCCCGTGACGGTGGCCTGATCGATGGACACCTTGATGGTGCTGGCGCCGACACTGAAGCCGCCGACGCCGCCGCCGCCGCCCACGGCACCCGAACCGCCGGTGCCGCCGCCGCTGGCCGCACCGCCGCCGGTCCCACCAGCGCCACCGTTACCGCCGGCGCCGCCCGTGGCCGTGTTGGTCTGCACGACCGTGCCGACATTGACCGAGACATTGAGAGTGGCCCCGCCCTTGGCCAACGCTTCGATGCCGCCACCGAAGCCAAAGCCACCCGCGCCGCCGCCGCCGCCCTTGGAGCCGGCGCCGCTGAGTCCGTTGCCTCCCGCTCCGCCGGCCCCGCCCGTCACCGCGTTGCTCGACACCGTGCTGGCATTGCCCGTCGAGGTGGACTTGCCCACACTCACGCTGCCGCCGCCGGTGAAGAAGACGCCGCCGCCCTGCGCCGTACCGCCCGTGCCGCCGCCGCCGCCGGACTTGCCGGCCGACGTGGCCGCGAAGCCCTGGCCGCCCACGCCGCCTTGCGCCGAGTTGCCCGTCACCGTCACACCCGTCAGGGTCAACTGCATGGTGGCGCTGCTGACGTACACGCCGCCGCCCTGCGCCGCACCGCCGGTGCCGCCGGTCGTGCTCGTCTTGGAGCCGTTGGCGCCGTTGCCGCCGATCACCTTGTTGCCCGTCAGCGAACTGGCGTCGATGCTGCTCGGGTTGACCGTGGCCAGCAGGTAGACGCCGCCGCCCAGGGCGCTGGCACCCGCCGCGCCGCCCGCGGCCCCGTTGCCGCCCAGCGCCTGGTTGTTGCTGATGACCGAGCCGTTGAGCACGGTCAACTGGCCGCCGGCGCCGGAGACGAACACACCGCCGCCGAAGGCACTCTTGCCGGCGTTGCCGACCGCCTTGTTGTTCTGCACGACGGCGTTGCTCAGCGTCACGTTGCCACCCGCGTCGAGGATGGCGCCGCCTTCCGCCGTCGTGTTCGTGGTCACGCCGTTATCGTGGGCCGTGCCGTGCTGGATGGTCAAGGACTGGAAGGTCACGTTGGTCGGACCGGTCAGCAGGAAAGCGCGGTTGTTGGCGCCGGCGGCGTCGAGGACAACGTCGCCGGCCTTGCCGGTAGCGCCCTGGATGACCAGCGTGTGCGGCGTCGTCACCGTCAACTGGCTGGACAGGTTGTAGGTGCCCGCCGACAGGACGATGGTGTTGGTCGCGTCCGAGGCCGGAGCGTTGACGGCGTTGATGGCCTGCTGGAGCTGGGTGGCGTTGCTGACGTCGAAGACCGCTGGCGCCAGACGCTCTTCCAGCGATTCCAGTCGCGGCAAGACCGTGCGTCGTGCCGGGGACCGCTGCACGCGGCCCTTCTTACCCGGACTCGTGAACTTGCGGAGCCATTCGTTACGAAACATGCGAGACCTCCAAACTGAGGAAAACAGGATAGAAACACGTTACTGCGTCGAGGTGGCCCGCGGGCGGGTTCGCCCGCGGACCAAGGGTTACAGTTCGAGGGCCGACGGCATTACGTGCCGCCGCCCTGGGGCGTGAAGACACTCAAGGCCAACTGGATGCCGAACAGCTCGAAGAACAGTCCGAACGGTCCAGCCGCCGGTAGGTTGACGTCGATGTCGGCCTGCACGTCGGCCACTGCGGTCTGATTGCCCGTCAGCAGGTCGAACACCAGGCTGAAGCCGTCGAAGACCAACTCCATCGCCGGATTGGTCGCCGGCGTGGGCGTGGGCGTCGGGGTCGGGGTGGGCGTCGGCGTGGGCGTCGGAGTGGGTGTCGGAGTGGGCGTTGGTGTCGGCGTCGGCGTCGGAGTGGGCGTCGGCGTCGGCGTCGGCGTCGGCGTCGGCGTCGGTGTGGGCGTGGGCGTCGGTGTGGGCGTTGGGGTGGGCGTCGGTGTCGGCGTGGGTGTTGGTGTCGGCGTGGGCGTTGGAGTGGGCGTGGGCGTCGGTGTGGGCGTCGGTGTCGGTGTCGGAGTGGGCGTCGGTGTCGGCGTCGGTGTGGGGTTGAACTCGGTGGCGCCGATGTCGATGGTGGCACTCTTGCCGCCGTTGATGACCCGCGCAAAACCTGTGCCGCGCTGATCGAACGAACCCGTCAAGGTCGTGGCCCCGTTGTCCCCGGCATCGATGGCGGGGCTGCCGGACAGGAGCAGGATCGTCTGCGTCAGACCGCCGTTGGCGCCCAGCGTGCCCATGTCCGGGGCCACGCCGGTGATGTCGCCGTTGGCGGCGCTGAAGCCGGTGCTGTCGGTGGCGTCGCCGATCAGGTTGTGATCGCTGTTGTTGACCGAGCCGAAGTAGTCCGGAGCCTCATCGGCTTGATTGAGGGCGACGAGAGTGTTCGTAAGGATGATGTTGGCGTGGACGCCGTTGTAGACGCCGCCACCCTTGCTGACAAGGACGGAGCCGGCATTTCCGAGTGTGCCGGGTTTGCCGCCCGTTCCTGGAGGCACGCCGGCGTCGCCGCCGGTGCCCGCCTCGCCGCTGGTGGCGGTGTTGTAGGCCACGGTGGCGTTGGTCAGGGTGAGGGAGCCGCCGCCGGACGTGCCCTCGACGAAGAGTCCGCCGCCCTGGGCCAAGCCGCTGTTGCCGCCGGTGCCGCCGTTGCCCGCGGTGCTGGCGGTGGCGGCGCCGCCGGTGCCACCAGTGCCGCCGCTGCCGCCGGTAGCGGTATTATTGGCTACCGTGACGTTAGTTATCTGCATCGGCGTGGAGCTGAAAACGAAGCCGCCCGCTCCCGTGACTAATCCGCCGTCGAGGCCGTTGCCCCCGTTACCTCCGGCCTTGCCGTTGCCGCCATTGCCGCCGTTGCCGCCGACGCCGCCCGTGAGGGAGTTGCCCGAGATCGTGCAAGCGAAGATCTCAACGGCCTGGGCGGTCCCGGAATTACTGATGGCGATACCACCGCCCTCGGCACCGCCGCCAAAGCCGCCGTCGCCACCATTACTGCCCAGACCGCCGGCGACCGTGGCGCCGCTGCCGCCATTGCCGCCGTTGCCGCCGGTGCTGCGGTTGCCGGACACGGTCGTGTTGGTGAGGCTCAACTGCGATGCGGTGTTGCCCGCCCCATAGAACCCCACACCGCCGCTGCCGCCGCTGGCGCCGCTGGCGCCGCTGCCACCGGCGGCGAGGGCCGAGTTGCTGGCGCCGCCGCTGCCGCCGGCGCCGCCTTGAGCGCTGTTGCCCGAAATGGTGGCTTGATCGATGGACAGCTTGATGGTGCCCGTGCCGAGACTGGCGCCGACGATTCCGGCGCTGTCGGCGGAACCGCCGAAACGCCGCCCGCCGCCGCTGTTCGCGTCACCGCCGCTGCCGCCGTTGCCGCCGTTGCCGCCGATGCCGCCGGTCGCCGAGTTGGTCTGCACGGCGGTGCCCGCCATCACCGCGACCTGGAGCGTATCGCCGGGCGTGGCCTCGACCTCGATCCCACCGCCCGAGGCCCTGCCGCCGGCGTTGCCGTTGCCCCCGGCGGAACCCGCGCCGCTCAGCCCGTTGCCTCCCGCTGCGCCGGCCCCGCCGGTCACCAAGTTATCCGATACGATGGTAGGATTGCCCGTCGCGGTGGACTTGGCGAAGGTCACGGTGCCTCCACCGCTGACGAAGACGCCGCCGCCCTCCGCGAAGCCACCGCCCGTCGTGCCGCCTCCGCCAGCCTTGCCGGCCACCGTGGCGGCGAAACCCTGACCGGCCTGTCCGCCCTGGGCCGAGTTGCCCGTCACCGTCACGCCGGTCAGACTCAACTGGATGGAACCGCCGCTGACGTAGACGCCGCCGCCATAAGCGAGGCCGCCGCCATAGCCCCCCGTGTTCGTCTTGTTGCCGTTGCCGCCGCTGCCGCCAATCGCCTTGTTGTCCGCGATCGAGCTGGCGTCCATGCTGTTGGCGTTGACGGTGTTGGCTAGGTAGACGCCGCCGCCTAAGCCCTGGCCGCCGTAGTTGCTGTTGCTGTCGCCGCCGACGGCCTCGTTGCCGGTGATGACCGAGCCGTTCTCGACGGTCAACTGACCACCCGCCCCCGAGACGAACACGCCGCCGCCGTAAGCGGTCTGGCCGGCCTTACCGACCGCCTTGTTGTTCTGCACGACGACGTTACTCAACGTCACGTTGCCGCCCGCGTCGAGGATGCCGCCGCCATTGGCCGTCGTGTTCGTGGTACTGCCATCGTCGTGGGCCGTGCCGCCCTGGATCGTCAACGCCTGGAACGATACGTCGGTGCCGCTCTGCAACAGGAAGGCGCGGTTGTTGGCGCCGGAGGCGTCGATGACCACGTCGCCGGCCTTGCCGGTGGCGCCCTGGATGACCAGGGCCTGCTTCGTGGTCACCGTTAACTCGCCGGTCAGATCGTAGGTGCCTTTGGCCAGGACGATGGTGTCGGCCGTGGTGTCCGTGTTGGCCTGGGTGATGGCCCCTTGCAGGGAGTTGACTCCCGTGCCCGTGGGACTGACATCGTAGATCGCCGGCGCCAGACGCTCTTCCAGCGCTTCCAGTCGCGGCAAGACCGTGCGTCGTGCCGCAACCCGCAGCAGGCGGCCCTTCTGGCCCGGACTCGTGAACTTGCGAAGCCATTCGTTGCGAAACATGAGGCTCCTTCACCACTGAGCGAAACAGGATGCTGCGTCGAGGTGGCCCGCGGGCGGGTTTGCCCGCGGGCCGAGGGTTACCGTTCGAGGGCCGACGACGTTACATGCCGCCGCCAGGATGCGTGAAGACACCCAAGGCCAACTGGATGCCGAACAACTCGAAGAACAATCCGAACGGTCCGGCCGCCATCAGGTTGGCGGTGATGTCGGCCTGAACGGCCGCTATCCCGGCCTGGTTGCCTCTTAGCACGTCGAGCACCAAGCTGAACCCGTCGAGAGCCAATTGCAACGACGGGTTGGCCGCCGGCGTCGGCGTGGGCGTTGGTGTCGGCGTTGGTGTCGGAGTCGGAGTGGGCGTTGGTGTCGGAGTGGGCGTCGGCGTCGGCGTCGGCGTCGGGGTAGGCGTCGGCGTCGGGGTTGGTGTCGGCGTGGGCGTGGGCGTCGGTGTCGGTGTCGGAGTGGGCGTGGGCGTGGGCGTCGGCGTCGGCGTCGGCGTCGGCGTCGGGGTAGGCGTCGGAGTGGGCGTTGGTGTCGGAGTGGGCGTGGGCGTCGGCGTCGGCGTCGGGGTAGGCGTCGGCGTCGGGGTTGGTGTCGGCGTGGGCGTGGGCGTCGGTGTCGGAGTGGGCGTCGGAGTCGGAGTCGGGGTGGGCGTCGGCGTCGGCGTCGGAGTAGGCGTGGGCGTCGGTGTCGGCGTCGGCGTGGGTGTCGGAGTGGGTGTCGGCGTGGAACCGAACTCGGTGGCGCCGATGTCGATGGTGGCACTCTTGCCGCCATTGAGGACACGCGGGAAGCCCTTGCCACGCTGATCGAACGGACCCGTCAGGGCCGTGGCCCCGTTGTCCCCGGCGTCGATGGCCGGACTACCGGCCAGCAGCAGGATGGTCTGCGTCAGTCCGCCGTTGGCCGCCAGCGTGCCAATGCCCGCAGCCACGTTGACGATGTCGCCGTGGGACGAGCTGAAGCCAAAGCTGCCGGTGGAATTGCCGATCAGGTCGTGGTCGCTGCTGTTGACCGAACCGAAGTAATCGGGGGCCGTGGCCGCGTTGTTGAGCGCTACCAGCGTGTTGGTCAGGGTGGTGTTGGCGTTGGCGTTGTTGAAGAGTCCGCCGCCCTGACTGACGACGGCGCCGCCGGCGGTGCCCGGCGTGCCCGGCTTGCCGCCCACTCCCGGAGGAGCGCCGGCATCGCCGCCGGTGCCGCCGAGACCCTGCACCGCCGCATTGTAGGCCACCGTCACATTGGTCAGGGTGATGCCGCCGACGCCCGGCGTGACCAGGACGAAGACACCGCCGCCCTTGACGCTGCCACTGTTGCCGCCGTTGCCGCCGCTGCCGGCCGTGCTTTTGGTCGCGGCCCCGCCGATGCCGCCGTTGCCGCCGTTGCCGGCCGTGGCCGTGTTGGTGGACAACGTGGCGTTGGTCACCTGCGTCTGACCCGAACCGAACACGAAGCCACCCGCCCCCTCGGCGAGTCCGCCGGTGCCACCCTTGCCACCGTTGCCACCCGCCAGACCATTGCCGCCGTTGCCGCCCTTGCCGGCGGCGCCGCCGGTGACGGAGTTGCCCGACAGCGTCGAATCGAAGATCTTGCTGGGCTGGCCGCCACCGCTGTTGCTGATGTAGACGCCGCCGCCGAAGGCCGAGCCGCCGGTGCCGCCGCCGCCCGCGTTGCTGCCCAGACCGGCCGCGACCGTCGCGCCGCGCCGCCGCTGCCGCCGCTGCCGCCGCTGCCGCTGTTGCCGGACACGGTGGTGTTGGTGATGCTCAACTGCGACGTGGTCCCGGCCGCCCCGAAGAATTGCACACCGCCGCCGTTGACCATGCCGCCGAAACCGCCGGTGCCGCCGCTGGCAAGGGCCGAGTTGCTGGCGCCGCCGGTGCCGCCGGCACCGCCGAGAGTGCTGTTGCCCGAGACGGTGGCCTGATCGACGGACACCTTGATGGTGCTGGCGCCGATACTGAAGCCGCCGACGCCGCCGGCGCCGCCCACGGCACCCGAACCGCCGGTGCCGCCGCCGCTGGTGGCGCCGCCGGCAGTCCCGCCGGTGCCGCCGGTGCCGCCAGCGCCGCCAGTGACGGTGTTGGTTTGCACGACGGTGCCGGCCATCACCGAGACATTGAGGGTAGCGCCACCCTTGGCCAACGCTTCGATACCGCCACCGAAGCCAAAGCCGCCCGAACCGCCGACGCCGCCACCGGAGCCGACGCCGCTCAGTCCGCTGCCTCCCGCTCCACCGGCCCCGCCCGTCACCGCGTTGCTCGACAACGTGCTGGCATTGCCCGTCGAGGTGGACTTACCCACCGTCACGCTGCCGCCGCCCGTGAAGAAGACACCGCCGCCCTGCGCCGTACCACCCGTGCCGCCGCCGCCGCCCTTATTGCCGGCCACCGTGGCCGCGAAGCCCTGGCCGCCCACGCCGCCCTGCGCCGAGTTGCCCGTCACCGTCACACCCGTCAGGGTCAACTGCATGGTGGCGCTGCTGACGTACACACCGCCGCCCTGCGCCGCGCCGCCGCCGCCGCCGGTGGTGCTCGTCTTGGAGCCGTTGGCGCCGTTGCCGCCGATCACCTTGTTGCCCGTCAGCGAGCTGGCGTCGATGCTGCTCGGATTGACCGTGGCCAGCAGGTAGACGCCGCCGCCCAAGGCGCTGGCGCCCGCCGCGCCGCCTGCGGCGCCGTTGCCGCCGAGGGCCTGGTTGTTGCTGATGACCGAGCCGTTGAGCACGGTCAACTGGCCGCCGGCGCCGGAGACGAACACACCGCCGCCGAAGGCGCTCTTGCCGGCGTTGCCGACCGCCTTGTTGTTCTGGATGACCGTGTTGCTCAGCGTCACGTTGCCGCCGGCGTCGAGGATGGCGCCGCCTTCCGCCGTGGTGTTGGCGGTCACGCCGTTGTCCTGCGCCATGCCGTGCTGGATGGTCAACGACTGGAACGTCACGTTGGTCGGGCCGGTCAGCAGGAAGGCGCGATTGCTGGCTCCTCCGGCATCGATGACAACATCCGCGGCCTTGCCGGTGGTGCCCTGGATGACCAGCGTGTGCGGCGTCGTCACCGTCAACTGGCTGGACAGGTTGTAGGTGCCCGCCGACAGGACGATGGTATTGGTCGCGTCCGAGGCCGGAGCGTTGACGGCGCTGATGGCCTGCTGGAGTTGCGTGGCGTTGCTGACGTCGAAAATGGCCGGCGCCAGACGCTCTTCCAGCGACTCCAGTCGCGGCAAGATCGTACGTCGTGCCGGGGACCGCTGGAGGCGGCCCTTCTCGCCCTGGCTTGTGAACTTGCGAAGCCATTCGTTGCGAAACATGAGACTCCTCCACATCCGAGGGAAACGAAAGGAGACCAGGGGGTCCGTCCCGCGCGAACGGGGAGACACTCCCCGCGCCGCCGTCAGGGCCGCAACCAGCTCTGTCAGCCCCACTTCTCCACCTCCCCATAAAGGGGAGAAGGGAGAGCGGATACATCCGTGTGGAGGAGGACGGAATCGAGCCGCTCCGTCCGGAGAACATCCTGTTCACTTCTCGATGTCGAAATGCACGCCGTTCCGAGGAACTCACGGACGGCGCCCGTTTCCTTCCTTCCTTGCCAGGAACGGAGAATGAACCGGGTGCCTGCCCCGCATCCTGCTCGGGCGGCGCGGAGATCCGGGTCCGCGGGCGAAATCGCCCGCGGACCGAGGATTACAGTAAAGGTGCCAAGAGCGTTAGTGGGTGCCGTTGCCAACACCGACGTTGCTTCCGCCCCCGCCGGAACTGGTGCTCCCGCCGCTCGTGCTGGTGTTGTGCGCGAAGGCGTTGATGGCCAGTTCGATGCCGAACAGCTCGAAGAACGGTCCGAACGGTCCGGCCGCCGGTAGGTTGACGGCGATGTCGGCCTGCACGCCGGCCGCCCCGGTCTGATTGCCGGTCAGCAGGTCGAGCACGAGGCTGAAACCGTCGAAGACCAACTGCAACGCCGGATTGGCCGCCACCGTCGGAGTGGGCGTCGGTGTCGGTGTCGGCGTTGGAGTGGGCGTTGGAGTGGGCGTCGGCGTCGGCGTTGGAGTCGGCGTGGGCGTTGGGGTTGGCGTCGGCGTCGGTGTTGGGGTCGGCGTCGGCGTCGGAGTGGGCGTCGGTGTTGGAGTTGGAGTTGGAGTCGGCGTCGGTGTCGGCGTCGGCGTCGGCGTTGGGGTCGGCGTCGGCGTCGGTGTTGGGGTCGGCGTCGGCGTTGGGGTCGGCGTCGGCGTTGGGGTCGGCGTCGGAGTGGGCGTCGGTGTTGGAGTTGGGGTCGGCGTCGGCGTCGGTGTTGGGGTCGGCGTCGGTGTTGGAGTCGGTGTCGGAGTGGGCGTGGGCGTGGGCGTGGGCGTGGGCGTTGGAGTGGGACTGAACTCGGTGGCGCCGATGTCGATGGTGGCACTCTTGCCGCCGTTGATGACTCGCGGGAAGCCGGTGCCACGCTGATCGAACGGACCCGTCAGGGCCGTCGCCGCGTTGTCACCCGCATCGATGCCAGGGCTGCCGGACAGGAGCAGGATGGTCTGTGTCAGACCACCGTTGTTGCCCAGCGTGCCAATGCCCGCGGCCACGTTGAGGATATCGCCGTGGGCCGTGCTGAAGCCGAAGCTGCCGGTGGCATTGCCGATCAGGTCGTGGTCGCTGCTGTTGACCGAACCGAAGTAATCGGCGGCAGAGGCCGCGTTGTTCAGCGCCACCAGCGTGTTGGTGAGGATGACGTTGGCGTTGGCATTGTTGAAGACGCCGCCGCCCTGGCCGGCCACGGCCCCGCCGGCGGTGCCCGGCGTGCCCGGTGTGCCACCCACTCCCGGAGGCGCGCCGGCGTCGCCGCCGTTGCCGCCGAAGCCTTGGAGCGCCGCGTTGTAAGCGACGGTGACGTTGGTCAAGGTGACACCGCCGGTTCCGGGCGTGACCAGCACGAAGAGGCCGCCGCCCTTGACGGCGCCGCTGTTGCCGCCGTTGCCGCCGTTGCCGGCGGTGCTGGCGGTGGCCGAGCCACCCGTGCCGCCGTTGCCGCCGTTGCCGGCGGTGGCCGTGTTGGTGGACACGGTCGAGTTGGTCAGTTGCGTCTGACCCGAGCCGAACAGGAACGTGCCGGCACCCTCGGCGGAGCCGCCGATGCCGCCGCCGCCGCCCTTGCCACCGGCCTTGCCGTTGCCGCCGTTGCCGCCCGTGCCGCCGGCCCCGCCGGTGACGGAGTTGCCCGACAACGTCGAATCGAAGATCTTACTCGCCTGGCCGGTGCCGCTGTTGGTGACGAAGACGCCGCCGCCGTGGGCAAAGCCGCCCGCGCCGCCGACGCTACCGCCGCTGCCCAGGCCGGCCGCGGCCGTGGCCCCCGCACCGCCGTTGCCGCCGGCGCCGCCGGTGACGCTGTTGCCCGTGACGGACGTGTTCGTGATGGCGAACGACGAAGGCGTGCCGCCGACCGGGAAATAGTCGATGCCGCCGGCGAAGGTGTCGCCGCCGTCGCCGCCGGTGCCGCCCAGAGCGCCGGCCGTGTTGCTGGCGCCGCCGACGCCGCCGGCACCGCCGACGACCATGTTGCCCTGGACGGTAGAACTGCCGAGCGTGAACTTTACCGTGCCGAAACCGTTGATGGCGATGCCGCCGGTGTCGCCCGTGCCGCCGGTGCCGCCGCCGCCGCCCGTGGTAATCAGCGTGCCGCCGGTGCCGCCAGCACCGCCGGCGCCGCCGGCGCCGCCCGTGGCCGAGTTCGTGTCCACCTGGGTGCCGGAGGTCACGTTGACGGTGAGCGTGTCTCCGCCTTTGGCCAAGGCATTGATGCCGGCGCCGAGCACGCCGCCGCCGTGGCCGCCGCTGCCGCCCGTCGAGCCGCCGCCACTCAGTCCGTTGCCTCCCGCTCCGCCGGCCCCGCCGATGACGAAGTTGCTCGACACCACGGTGGCGTTGCTGGTCGAGGTGGACGTGCCGACGGTCACGGTGCCGCCGCCGGTAATGAACACGCCACCGCCATGTGCCGAACCGCCGGTGCCGCCGCCGCCGCCGGACTTGCCGGCCGCCGTCGCCGCGAAGCCCTGTCCGGCCAGGCCGCCCTGGGCCGTGTTCCCTGTCAGCGTCACGCCGGTCAGGCTCAGCGACATGGTGGCGCTGCTGATCCACAGACCGCCGCCGTTGGCCGTCCCGCCGGCCTGACCCGTCGTACTGGTCTTGGTGCCGTTGGCGCCATTGCCGCCGATGGCCTTGTTGCCGGTAATCGAGCTGGCGTCCAGGGTCTGCGGATTGCTGGTGCCGACGATGAAGACGCCGCCGCCCTCGGCACTGCCGGCCAGCGCCCCGCCGGAGACACCGTTGCCGCCGACAGCCTGGTTGTTGCTAATGACCGTGCCGTTGACGACGGTCAACTGGCCGCCGGAGACGAACACGCCGCCGCCCTTGGCCGCCAAGCCGGCGTTGCCCAGAGCCTTGTTGTTCTGCACAACCACGTTGCTCAGCGTGACGTTGCCGCCCAGATCGAGGATGGCGCCGCCCTCGGCCGTCGTGTTCACCAACACGCCGTTGTCATGGGCCGTGCCGTGCTGGATGGTCAACGCCTCGAACGCCACGTTGGTCCCCGCGCCGAGGTTAAAAGCGCGGTTGTTGGCTCCCGCGGCATCAAGAATGACATCGGACGCCTTGCCGCTGGCGCCCTCGATAATCAAGGTGTGCGGCGTCGTCACCGACAACTGATTGGACAGGTTGTAGGTGCCCGTTGACAGGACGATGGTGTTGGTCGCATCCGAGGCCGGAGCGTTGACGGCGTTGATGGCCTGCTGGAGTTGGGTAGCGTTGCTAACGTCGAAGACCGCCGGCGCCAGACGCTCCTCCAGCGATTCCAGGAGCGGACGCACGCCGCGGCGCTTCTTAAGTCGCTGCGGCCGGCGCTTGCCCTGGCCCGCGAACTTGCGAAGCCATTCGTTGTGAAACATGCGATTCCTCCACATTGAAGGGAACGAAGGAAGACACAGAGTACGTTGCACGGCGCGGGAAGGCGATCCCGCGCATCGCTTTTGTCCACGCCGCTTGCTGCCCGCTAAGCCGCAAGCGGCCTGATAATCAACTCTCAGACCGGCACGCCCACATCCGCCGGCATCTCGTCGCCGGAACTGCTGGGGGTCGGAACGGACGCCAACCCCGGCAGCCGAGCGAACAAGGGCTGCAAGGCCGCTTCATAGTTGCGCCAGCGGTCGAGAGAGCGGCGATAAATGGGTTGCCGCACCTGCAAAAGGCTGGCGGTGCGAACCGGCCTCTCGGTGCGGTGGAACTCCAGGCAGGCCGGCTCCCACTCCAGGCCGCAGAAGGCGACGACGCGGCGGGCCACGCCTTCCAGGTCGTTGACCATGTCTTCGTAATCGACGGCCAGCACCGGCTGAGGCAGGGCGCGGCGCCAGTGCTCCATGACGCGCTGATACTGGCTGAAGCGCGACAGGATTTCCTCGAAATCGTTGGCCCAGGGAATGCGGCGGAACTGCGTCATCCAGCACGACACGGCCACGTCGCGCAGATCGCGGCGGCAGTCGATGAAGCGCCGCGCGGGAACAGGGCCGCCATCATACCGACATAGAGGTAGTTGTCGGGCATCTTGTCCGTGACGCGCACGGCCGAGCCGTTCATGGCTTGCAGCTGGTCCAGGTGGTTGTGGGCCAGGCGTCGCAAGGCGTCGGCGTCGATGGCGGTCAGGATGTCAAAGGAGCGATTTTCGCAAGAGACGTCTTCGCCGCCGCCCAGCGCCGTGAAGTCTTCGCGGGCCAGGCGCAGCTCGCCGGCGCCGAAGACCTGCGAATGGCTGGCGAGAATCTGTTCGAGCAGCGTCGTGCCGGAGCGCGGCAGGCCGACGATGAAGACCGGCCGCTCGCTGTCCACGCCCCAACCGCGCACGCGCTCGAACCACTCCGGGGTGAAGGTGGTCAGCAAGCGATCGACGAAGCCGACGTGGACGGCGGCGTTGTACGCTTCGCCGCGGAAACGCCGGACCTCGCGCTCGAGGCTGTTGGCCACCTGCAGGCGACGGGCCGCCTCGCCGTACTCGCGGCGAGCGTCGTGGACCTGGGCCAGCCCGAAGAGCAGACAGGCGCGGTCGGAATCGGC
Organism: uncultured Planctomycetota bacterium; assembly: GCA_963849325.1. Classification (GTDB taxonomy): domain Bacteria; phylum Planctomycetota; class Planctomycetia; order Gemmatales; family Gemmataceae; genus JAJPHU01. The sequence continues at coordinate 161,728 of CAWKHF010000005.1, forward strand.
CACGCTGGCGTCGTCGGCCAACTGGCGCAGGGCGTCGAATTCGTCCTCGGGCAGCTTGTCGCGCAGCATGGTGGCGAGCCGGCCCAGGGCGACGCTATGCCGTGGATCGCAGCGGCGAGCGGCCCGGAACGTGGCCACCGCTTCTTCCTGCCGGTTCAATTCCAACTCGACTTCGCCCAGCGCCGCATGGATGTTGGGGTCGTTCGGCCGCAGCTGCAGCGCAGCCAGGTAGGTCGCACGGGACTCGTCCAGCCGGTTCTGTTCGTAGCGCAGGTTGCCCAGGCCGACGTAGGCTTCGACATAGCGCGGGTCGAGCTGCAAGGCGTTTTGGAAGTGATTTTCCGCCGTGACGTGGTCGCGCAGCTCGACCAGCGTGCAGGCGAGGTTGGTGTGGAACTGCGCCGAGTTCGGCTCCAGCCGCAATGCCTGGCGAAACCAGTTGGCGGCTTCCTCGGCCTTGCCCTCGTCGAGCAGGACCTGGCCGATGTTGTTGGATACCATGGGCACGTTCGGCGCCAGCCGTAGCGCCTCGACGTAGTGGGCCTTGGCCTGGTCGCGCTGGCCGAGGCGGCGCAGGACGTTGCCGAGGTTGTTCAAGGCCGGCGCGCTGCCGGGCTGGAGTCGGACGGCCTCGCGGCAATGGTGCAGGGCTTGTTGCGGCCGATCGCAGTCCAGCAACATCTGGCCGAGGTTGCCGTGAGCGAAGCCCAGCTGCGGGTTCACTTCCACGGCGCGACGGAAGTGAGCGATGGCCTGGTCGGCGTTGCCCAGGACGCGGTGGGCGTTGCCGAGGTTGTTGTGGGCCACGGCGAAGTCCGGCCGATACGCGATGGCCTGCTCGAAGGCCCGCACCGCCTCGGTGGGCCGGCTCGTCTGCATCAGCAGCGTTCCCAGGCTGTTGGCCGCCTCGGGGTAGGCCGGCTGCAAGCGCAGGGCCAACTGGCAGCAAGCGATGGCCCGGTCGATCTGGCCGCACGCGCGGTACGCTTCGGCGAGGTTGCCGTGGTAGGGCGCCTGGCTTGGCTCCCGAGCGATGGCGCGCTCGATGAATTCGACGGCCTGTTGCGGTTGGCCGCCCTGCAGGGCCAGCACGCCCAGCAAGTGCAGGGCGTCCGTTTGTTCGGGTTGGACAGCGAGAACGTCGCGGTACAAGCATCGGCCTGAGCCAGTTCACCGCGTTGATGATGGGACAACGCCGTCGCCAGCAAAGTTGCAATGTCCATGAGATGTCAAGGTGCCTTCTCTGTTGATCCGTCCAAGGACGCCGATGGGCCTCGCGGTACGGACGACGGACGCAAGACGCAATCCGCGGCGATGAGCGGACGGGCCTCTGATGCGAATCCCGTTGGTTGACGTGGAGATCACTCGGACCGGGACGTCTGATCGGACTGCGCCGTCCATCAGGGCAGGACCGGGCGAACGCGATCATCCCGAACCCGTCGAGGAAGTCCAGGGGCAGAGTTTAGCTTCCCTTGGTCCCCCTGTCAACCTATTTTCCTCAATTTTCACGTTTCATTGCGATTACAATCAACAATATCTTCATAATCAACAATATCGATATGTGAATGGGGTAATGGAGGATTATCCCGTGAATTGTAGGGAAATCACCACTCGTTTCGCCGCCACGCGCAGCTGCCGCGCGTCGCGGCTAAGTGTCCGTCCGGTAAGCCCCTCTCCCCCGCTTCGGGGGAGAGGGGTTGGGGTGAGGGGGTAGGTTTGTCGCGGCTTTTCCTCCCCCTCACCCCCTACCCCTCTCCCCCGAAGCGGGGGAGAGGGGGGCTTAATTGCAGTTGACGGAAGAGGGCGCTAGGGCCGGTTCGTAGTGCCGCCAGCGCACGACGGAGCGCGTGTAGACGGGCTGTCGGACCTGGGTGACGCTGGCGGTGCGGACGGGGCGCTGCGTGCGATAAAACTGCAAGCAGGCCGGCTCCCATTCCAGGCCGCACCACGCCACCAGCCGCCGAGCCACGCCCTCCAAGTCGCGCACCGTGTCTTCGTAAGAGACCTCCAGCACCGGCGCCGGCAGCACCCGCGCCCAGTGCGCCATGATGCGGCGGTAGTCGCGGAAGCGGGCGGCGATGTGATCGATGTCGTTGGCCCAGGGGACCTGACGGAAGTGCGTCATCCAGCACGACACGGCCACATCGCGGAGGTCACGGCGGCAGTGAATGAAGCGCACGCGCGGAAACAAGACGTGTAAGAGACCCAAATACATGTAATTGTCCGGCATCTTGTCCGTCACCCGCGCGGCCGTGGCGTTCAACCGCCCCAGCCGGTCGAGGTGGCGCGCGGCCAACCGCCGCACGTCGTCGCGGTCGAGGCGCTGGAGGGCGGCGAAGCACGCGGGTTCGTCGCCGCCGGGTTGCAGCGCCTCGAAGTCCTCGCGGCCCAGGCGCAGCTCGCCGGCGCCGAAGACCTGCGAATGGCTGGCGAGAACCTGTTCGAGCAGAGTCGTGCCGGAGCGCGGCAGACCGACGAGGAAGACCGGCCGCTCGCTATCAAGGCCCCAGCCGTCCACGCGCCGAAAGAACTCCGGCGCGAACGCCGACAACAGTTGATCGACGAAGCGTGTGTGGACCGCCGGATCCCAGCCCTGGCCGCGCTGCGCCCGCCAGGCACGTTCCAGCGCATGGGCCTGGCGGAGACATTCGCCGGCCTGCTCGTAGGCGCCGCGGGCATCGTGGACGTGAGCCAGGCCGAACAACAGGGCGGCCCGCTTGCCGTCGGACAGTAAGGGTTCGGCGGCCAGCTGTTGCATCGCCTGCCATTGCGGCTCCGGCATCCGGTCGCGCAGCAGGGTCGCCAGCTGTTCGTAGGCCGCCGTGTTCCGCGGGTCGTGCTGGATGGCCTGGCGCAGATGAGACTCGGCGGCGGGCAGATCGTTCAGCTCTTGCATCAGCTGGCCGAGGTTGCCGTGAGCGAGGGCCAGGTCCGGCTTCAACCGCAGTGCCTCGCGGTAGTGGGCGCGGGCCTCGTCGAAGCGGCCGCGCTCGTGCTCGACCCAACCCAGGCCGGCGTGGGCCTCGGCGCAACCGGGATGCAGACGCAGCGCCGTGCCGTAGCAGGCGACGGCCTCGTCGATCGCACCCTTCTCGCGCAGCGCGCCGCCTCGGTTGACGTGAAAGCGCGCGGTATTCGGTTCCAGGTTGATGGCCTGTTGATACCAGCGCAGGGCGTCGTCGAGAGCGCCCTCTTCCTCCAGGACCTGGCCGATGTTGTTGTGGAGCATGGCCAGGTTGGGTTCCAGGCGCAGCGCCTCGGCGTAACGGGCCTTGGCCTCGCCGAGTCGGCCCAGCTCGCGCAGCACGTTGCCGAGGTTGTTGCGGGCCGGGGCGGAGTTCGGTTGCAAGCGGACGGCGGCCTGGCAGTGCTCCAGCGCCTCGGCGAAGCGCTTTCGCTCCAGCAACATCTGTCCCAGGTTGCTTCGTGCCATCGGCAGGTCCGGGTCCAGCTCGACGGCGCGGTGGAAGTGCGTCAGCGCTTGCGGGACGTCGCCCAGCAGACGGTACGCATTACCGAGGTTATTGTGGGCCAGCGCGAAATCGGGCCGCAGACGCAGGGCGGCCTGGAGCGGCTCGACGGCGTCGGCGGGCCGGCCCTGGTCCATCCTCACCAGGCCGAGACTGTTGTGCGCCGCCGCGTAATCCGGCCGCAGTTGCAGGGCCACGCGGCAGCAGTTGGCGGCCAACTCGAACTCGCGGACGGCCCGGTACGCCTCGGCCAGGTTGGCGTGGAAGGCCGCCACGCTCGGCGAAACGCGGACGGCCCGGTCGATCCACTCGATGGCGCTGCGTGCGTCGCCGCGCTGGAGGAATACCAGGCCCAGCAGGTGAAGCGCGTCGGCATGATCGGGCTGGGCCGCGAGGATTTCGCGGTACAGGCGCTCCGCCTGGTCCAGATCGCCGCGCCGATGATGGGCCAAGGCCGTCGCCAGAGGGGCCGATTCCATGATGCGTGTTCCCGTCGATCGGGTGTCGATCGCTACCCGTCAATTATTCCAGCCGGGAGACATTTCACAAACATAGCGGATGAAAAATCCATTGAAGCCGTGCCCCCAAGTGCGTACACTCAGTCAATTATCCACGAACGCGATCGCGGGGAAGCTCCGTCGAAGGAGACGGAAGACCATCGCCGCCGCGAGACGGTTCGATCCGAACGGGGAACAGCCAGAAAGAGAGCCTCGTATGTCCAACTGGAACCAGGGAGACTTCATCTTCGCCAACGTCGCCGGCCTCGGCACCGCTCCCAACAGCCGGCCGGTGACGCCCGATTGGCGGCGCTGGATCGCCGAGAACGTACTGCTCAACCGCGACCGTCAGATGCTCATCGACGCCATGATGCGCAACGGCTTCGACCGCGGCACGGTCCTGCAGGAGCTGGCGCCGCCGAGACGCATCCGTACATTGAGGCGGCGCTCGGCCGCGTCCATCCTGACGGCGGCGCCGGCCCCGGCCGCGCCTGCCGCGCCCGCCGCCGTCGAGAACAAGATCAAGAAGCGCGATTGGATCCTGGAGATCTATCGCCGTTCGGCCCGCCAGGCCAGCACCTTCGGCGCGGTGCCGCGCGTCCGCCGGCCGTCGCGCCAGGAGTTCCTCGATCAATTTTATTCGCGCAACCAACCGTGCATCATCGAAGGCGCCACCGACGATTGGCCGGCCCGCACGCGCTGGACGCCCGAATACTTCAAACAGCGTCTCGGCGACCGCCTCGTCGAGGTCCAGGCCAACCGCAACTCCGACCCCAATTACGAGATCAACTCGACCAAGTTCAAGAAAGAGATGCGCTTCGGCGACTTCGTGGACGTGGTCGAGTCCGCCGGCGAGACCAACGATTGGTACATCACGGCCAACAACGACGGCAAGAACAAGGAGAACCTCAAGGAACTGTGGGAAGACGTCATCCAGGTGCCCGAGTACCTGCGCGACGACGATCCCAAGGGCAAGGGCTTCTTCTGGTACGGCCCGGCCGGCACGGTGACGCCGCTGCACCACGACCTGACCAACAACTTCATGGCCATGGTTCGCGGCCGCAAGCTCATTCGTCTAATCGCTCCTTATGAGATGGCCGATGTCTACAATCATCGCCACTGCTTCTCGCAGGTGGACCTCGACCACATCGATTACGACAAGTTCCCGCAGTTCCGCAACGTCAAGGTGATCAACGTGGTCATCAATCCCGGCGACCTGTTCTTCCTGCCGGTCGGTTGGTGGCACTACGTCCGCGGCCTGGACATCACCGTGACGATGACGTTCACCAACTTCGTCTTCGAGAACGATTTTTACGCACAGTACACGACCTACGGCGAGATTTAACGGAACGAACCGAGCCGCGACCGTCAGGGAGCGGGGCTTTCTCCGCTCCCTGATGGTCGCGGCTCGGTTTGACCCGCTAGCTTGTGTCTGCCGTCGACGGCGGGTAGGATAACATCATGAATGCCGAAGCCGTCCGCGAATTGCTGCGCCGTCAGCCGTTCGAGCCGTTCAACGTCCACATGACGAATGGCGAGGTCTATTCCGTGCGCCATCCGGAGCAAGTGTTTCTGGCCGGAACAAGACTGCTGATCTACTACCCCGAAGCCGATCGTCTCGCCTGGTGTTCGCTGTTGCACGTGGCCAATATTCTCATGTCGCAACCGGCCTAGAAATCCGCGCTGCCCGGCGTGCGCGGGAAGGGAATGACGTCGCGGATGTTGCCCATGCCGGTGATGAACTGCACGGTTCGTTCCAGCCCCAGTCCGAAGCCGCTGTGCGGCACCGTGCCATAGCGGCGCAGGTCCAGATACCACCAGTACGCGGCCGGATCGAGTTTGTGCTCCTTCATGCGCGTCTCCAGCACGTCCAACCGTTCCTCGCGCTGGCTGCCGCCGATGATCTCGCCGACGCGCGGCACCAGCACGTCCATCGCTCGCACCGTCTTGCCGTCGTCGCTCAGACGCATGTAGAACGCCTTGATCTCGCGCGGGTAATCGTACAGGATCACCGGCCGCTGGAAGTGCTGCTCCGTCAGGTAGCGCTCGTGCTCGGACTGCAAGTCGGCGCCCCAGGCGACCGGGAACTCGAACGACTGCCCTGATTTCGCCAGAATGTCGATGGCCTCGGTGTACGACAGGCGCACGAAGGGACTCTTGACGATGCCCTCCAGCGTCGAGATCGCCGTCTTGTCGATGCGTTCGGCGAAGAACTTCATGTCGTCGGGGCAGCGCTCCAGCACGTCGCGGCAGATGCGCTGGAGGAATGCCTCGGCGAGATCCATGTTGTCGCTCAACTCGTAGAACGCCATCTCCGGCTCGACCATCCAGAACTCGGCGAGGTGGCGCGACGTGTTCGAGTTCTCGGCGCGGAAGGTCGGGCCGAACGTGTAGACCTTGCCCAGGGCGCAGGCGAAAATCTCCGCTTCGAGCTGGCCGCTGACGGTCAGGTAGGTCGGCCGGCCGAAGAAGTCCCTGGCGTAGTCGATGTCGCCCTTGTCGTTGCGCGGCAGTTTGCCGAGGTCGAGAGTGGTGACGCGGAACATCTGGCCGGCGCCCTCGCAATCGCTGGCCGTGACGATCGGCGCATGGACGTAGAGGAAGCCGCGTTCCTGGAAGAAATCGTGGATGGAGCGGCAGATGCAGTTGCGGACGCGGGCCACGGCGCCGAAGGTATTGCTGCGCGGCCGCAGGTGGGCCTGCTCGCGCAGAAACTCCATCGAATGGCCCTTCTTCTGGAGCGGATATTTCGCCGCGTCGGAGCCGCCGTGGACGAGGATGGCCTGGGCCTGGACCTCGGTGGCCTGCCCCTTGGCCGGCGAGGCGCGGACGACGCCGTCCACCGTGACGCTGCAGCCGGCCGTCAGGTGCAGGACTTCGCTCTGGTAATTGGGCAGCGAACTCTCGGCGAGCACCTGGACGTTGCCCTGGCAAGAGCCGTCGTTGATTTCGAGGAAGCTGAAACCGCCCTTGGAATCGCGGCGGGTGCGCACCCAGCCTTGCAGGCGCACCTGCCGGTCGATGGATTCGACGCACCGGGCCTGCGCCACGCTGATTTTGTCCATGACGTCCTTCTCCTGGCATCCCGCGCCGCTGCCAAGCCGCGCGCGGCGCATCCGTGAAGTTATCCGCGCTGCCAGGAGAATTGAATCAAATTCTCTTGAGATGCTCCATCCTCGTCTTGGAAATGCTCTCTCCAGGGAGAGACGCGGCGATGGCTGCCCCCCCTACCGGGGCGATGAGGATTTGAACTTGAGGTGTTCGGCCAGGCGGATCGACTCGCCGGCCAGCTGCGGCGTGAGTTCCTTCAAATAGGAATAGCTCAGATAAGCGTAGAAGCGAGCGATGCCGAGCAGCGGCAGAAATTCGCCCAGCGTTTCTTCCGCGAACACCGCCGGTTTGCCCAGTACGCCGAGGACGCTTTCCTCGGTGACACTATCTTGGAGCAGCGGTTTCAGATGATCAACGTGTGCGCGGAGATCGGCCGAGGCGGCCGTCGGCTCGGCGCGGGCAGTGGACAGGCCGCCCAGCAAGTCGCGGAGTTGGTCCCGCAGGTTCGGCGTTTCCGCGCATCCACTGGTTGAATTCTTGCATCTGTTCCGGCGTAATTTGTCCGGTCTGCATCCACTTCCACTGGGCCTCGCGGAGTTCGGGCGGCATGCGCTGCTGCAACTGTTGCTGCATTTGTCGGGCGCGGTCGAGGAGGACGCGCTGCACCTCGGCGGCGTTGGCCCCCGCGAACGCGCCGGTCAGGCCCGCCAGTGCCTCGTGGTCCTCCTCGTCCTCGCCGTCCTCCCCTCCGGCGGAATCGAACTCATCCAGCGCCTGGCCGGCGTGGTAGAGCTGGTAATGCCAGGAGTCGCTGTCGTTGACCATGACCTGGAGGGCGTGCGTGCCGAGCCGGCCGGACAGCGCCTCGGCCAGCGACAGCGAACAACCCATCAAGTCGCTGTCCAGCACGGACACCCAGCTGTCGCGGGCCTCGGAGACGTGCAGGGCGCGCCGTTGCGAAGGCAAGCCCGGTTTGTCGCTCCTCGCCGGCCCCTCGTCGGTGGCCTCGTAGCCCTCAGTTCGCAGCAGCTCGCGGATGGCGTCGGCCACCGATGCGGCGTTATTGGACCTCACGTGAACGCTATTGGCAAAGCTGCCCATGTTGTACTCCTCGGCTGGACCGCACCCGGCAACGATGCCGGCGCACCTTTCGATACTATAGCTCCGAAACATCGGGAGTGCTTCACTCTCCCGAAGCTCCCGGAGGCCATCCCCATGCCGGACAATGTCCCCGCGCCGCATCGAAACCTGGAACGCAAGGCACGCTGTAACGACCTGGCCGCGGCCGCCGCCGCCATCGAGCGGCTCGGGGCGCGGCGCGTGGACGTGCTGGAGCAGACAGACGTGTATTTCCATGTGCCGCACGGCCGGCTCAAGCTGCGCACGATCGAGGGGCAGCCGGCCATGCTCATCTGGTACGAACGGCCCGATGCGCCGGCCGCGCGCTGGAGCCGCTATCACCTCGTTCCCGTGAGTGAACCGGCATCGCTGCGCGCGGCCCTGGCGGCGGCGCTGGGCGAACGCGGCGAGGTACGCAAACGCCGCACGCTCTGGCAGTGGCAGAACGTCCGCATCCATCTCGATGAGGTCGCCGGCCCGGGGACGTTCGTCGAGTTCGAGGCGGTGATGTCCGCGAGTGACAACGAAGTGACAGCACACGAACGCTTGACGGCGTTGGCAGCGGCGCTCGGTCTGACCTCGGCGGATGACGTGGCGGGATCGTATGCGGATTTGCTGTTCGTTTAGCCGCGACGCGCAGCGGAGCGCGAGATGCTCCCGCGCTCCGCTGCGCGTCGCGGCTAAACAATTGGAGATCAGCCGTGCAGCTCGGGGAAGACGTCGGCGGACAGGCCGGCGTCGCGGATGTGCTCGCTCAGCTTCTTGACGGCGGCGAAGCGATAGTTCGCCACCTGCTGCTCGCTGATTTTCAGGAAGGCGGCCACGTCGCGGTTGGCCCAGCCCTTGACCCACAACAGCTCCAGCACCTTCAGACGCACCCAATCGCCTTTCTCCTGCAAGCCGCGCAGGATCTGGCCCAGGCAGCGCACGATGGCGGCGCACTCTAACTCCTGCCGCTCGTCGCTGCGCGCCGCGCTCGACGCGGTCGGCTGGTCGTCGTACTGCTGGTTGAGCAGGTCGGAGGAGCTGTCGCTGAGCGAGCGCAGCGGGTGCCGGCCGCTGCGGCGCAGGTGATCGGTCAGCTTGTGCGCGGCGATGGTGAACAGGTAGGTTTGCAGCTCGCGACGGTCGTCGAAGTTGGGCAGGCTGTTGAGGAAGCCGACGAACGTCTCTTGCACCACGTCCTCGCTCGCCCCCCGGTCGCGCAGGCGACGCTGGATGAAAGCCAGCAGCCGCCCCTCGTAGCGCGCGATCAGTGTCTCCCAGGCGCGCGGGTCGCCTTGGCGGATTTGCTGAATCAACAGGCGGTCGCTGTCGGAGGGCATAACGACGAACTTGTCCCCAGTACCTTTCGTTTAGCCGCGACTGCGCAGCGGAGCGCGGGAATCCCGCGCTCCGCTGCGCGTCGCGGCTAAACGAATTATCAAGCGATCACGCACAGACCCAGGGCGATGGCGATGAGGATACCGATCGCCGCCAGACGCAGCAGGCGCGTGTAATAACCCTTGGTCGCCTCCTCCAGCCGAAGGTAGCCACCCACCACGACGAGCAGAGAGACGAGGCCAACCAGGACGTAAAGCGATAGCTTTTGGCGTCCTTCCATGCGCTGCTGCCGGGCCTGTTTCTGGATGTCGCGGGCCTGGGCGGCGGTGATCTCCAGCTGCATCTTGACGACCTTCATCTTGCCGCCGTCGGCGAAGTCCTTGGCGACCTGGAATGGCTCCTCGGTCGGCTCGCCGAACTGGACCATGCCCTTGTCGCGCAGGAACTCCGGCGTCGGCGTCCAGCCGAGATTGGCGGAGTGCTCGGCCAGCCAATCGCAGGCGTGCTCCAGGGCGTTGGACTCGGCGTCCTTGGGCGTCAGGCCGTAGCCGATGAATTCCTCCTTGATGAGGACTTTTTTCGGGCCGGACGCGGCCGCGGCTGGAGAGCTGGACGCCGGCACACTGCCCGCGATCAGGCACACGGCGATCAGGCGGAGCCATCCCGCAGTTCGCATTGCAGTTCCTCCTCTTCGGGGCATCAGGCGTAGCGCAGACGCAGGCGTTTGGAGGTCGGCGCCGGCGGCGGCTCCCAGGGACTGACCAGTTGCACGATCGCCGCCGCCATCACCAGCACCAGCGGGCCGGGACCGAACAGCGGCCGGACCAGCAGCATCAGGACGAAGCCCCAGAATCCGGCGCCGAGGATCGGCGCGAAGCTGAAGCGATGCGCCCGCCGTCGTCCGGTCATGCGCCACCAGCGCATGGCGAAGAAGGCCAGGGCGAAATAGCTGAAGTACGCCGCCTCGGTGACGCCCTGCGGCGGCACCAGGGCCAACAGCGAAGCGCCGCCGGGATCGCGTTCGACCGGGACCAGGCCGACCGACCAGCCGTCCAGCCACCAGCCGCCCAGGCCGACCAATCCGCCGGCCAGCAGCAGGGCGAAGCGACGCAGCCAGGAATCGCCGCGTCGCTCGGTCCAGAACTTCTCGGCACCAGCACCGCCCAGCAGGCGGCCACGGTCAGAAAGAACACGGTGCTCAGCTCGGTCAGCGAATGTTTCGGACCGATGGCCGCCCACAGGACGGTGCCCAGGCCGGTGAACAGCACCGACAGCAGCATCGAGCCGCACAGCTCCATCAGTTGGCCTCGGCGCGACACGGCCGGCAGCGCCGTCAGGACGGGTTCCTGCGGACGCGGCGACGCAACAGGCGAGCGGGGGGCGTCAGCCCCCTGTTCGTTGCCAACAGGGGGCTGACGCCCCCCGCTCGCCTCGACGGCGCGGGCCATCTCCGCCATGCTGGCGTAACGCTGGGCCGGGTTCTTGGCCAGCGCCTTGGCCAGGATCGGCGACGTACTCGGCCGGCACCTTGCTCAGGTCCGGCGGCGTCGTCAGGTGCTTCATCAGGATTTCGCCGGCGCTCTCGCCGTCGAACGGCACCCGGCCGGTCAGCATCTCGTAGAGGATGATGCCGGCGGCGTAGATGTCGATCTGCTTGTTGTAGTTGCCGGTCGAAATCTCCGGGGCCATGTAGTGGACGGTGCCGACGCTCTGCGTCTGGGCGGTGCGCTGGCTGGCGCCGATCGACTTGCACAGGCCGTAGTCGCCGACCTTGACATGGCCGTTCTCGAGGAAGATGTTGGCCGGCTTGAGGTCGCGGTGGACGATGCCGTGGTCGTGCAGGTAGGCGACGGCGCGGGCCAGGCCGAGGAACCACTCGCGGGCCAGCTCGCGCGGCAGACCGCCGCGGGTGGCGCGTCGAGGACGACGTTGAGCGGCTCGCCGGCGACGTATTCCATGACGACCCAGTGATCGCCCTGGCCGTCGGTGCGCAGGTCGTAGAGGTTGACGAGGTTGGGGTGCTTGAGGTTGAGGCACTGGGCCACGCCGCGCAGCTCGATCTGCGTGTCGCCGCGCACCAGCTTGAGGGCGACTTCCTTGCCGCCGTCGCTGACGGCGAAGTAGACCTCGCCGAAGCCGCCCCGGCCGATGCCGCGCTTGATCGTGAAGCCGTCCAGGGGCCGTTGTCCGGAACTGTAGCTGAATTTCATACATCGTCCCCCTGTTCGCCGCGGTCGTTCCATCGCCTTATTCGCCGCGCGGCCCGCGCATTCATTGCCGCAAAAGATCATTACCCCAAACGACTGCCCACCGGTTCAAGAGCGAACGAAATATTTTCGCCGCTGACGGTGGCGTGCGGATCGCCGAGCAACAGGCGCTCGCCGCTGGTCTGGCCGTTGATGCACAGTTTGCCGGCGTAGCGGATGCCGAGCGCGTCCTTCTGACGGAACAGCACCAACGGCTGTTTCAGGTCCGGCAACGGTCACGTGCGCCTGCGGGCCGTCGGCCGAGGACCAGCGTGTCGGCCATCAGCAGAATGGCGTCCACCGACAGCGGCAAACGGTGGCCGCTCACCAGGTCCAGCCGGGCCGTGGTGCTGATCGGCACCGGCAGACGGAACTGGAACTGGCACGAGGCGCCCAGCGTCACGCGGTCGCCGGTTTGCAGCAGCGTCCGCGTCAGGTTCTGCCCGTTCACCTGGATCGGCCGAACCGCCTCCAGGACGTACCCTTCGGCGTCGCGCGTCAGGCTGGCGTGCAGGCGCGACACGTCGGCCACCAGCGGCACATCGACGTGGGCGTCGAGGATGGCCTGGCCGAAGGTCAGGCGCGATCCCAGGCAAACCAGGTAACCTCCGACGCCGTCGATCCACAACAAAAATCGCGTCGGCAGACCGTCGCCAGCGGCGGCCTCGCTCTTCGGTCGGGACGGCGGGGCTGGGCATGGCGACCGTCACCGGCTCGATGGCCTTCCAGGCTCGCGACCGCGCCTTGCGCGCCTCGGCGTGGTGCGGAGCGAGCGGCCAGCACCTGCTCGGCCAGTTCGACCACTTCGCGCCAGCGGCCAGCATCGGCGGCTTCGTGCAGACGGACGAGCAGGCCAGCGAAGCGATCGCGGTGCTTCTCCAGATCGACGGCGAACTGCTCCAGCACGGCCGGCCGATTGTGCAGCCGACGACGGACGCGCTCGATGGCGTCCAGGGCCAGGGCGAACTCGCCGCGCTCGGCCAACTCGCAGGCCTGCAACCAATCGCGCGTCGCCTCCTCCAGCACCTGCAGCTCCGCCGAACGCACCCGGCGCTCGCGCAGACGGGCGACGGCCTCGTCGGCCCGCCGTGTCTCGCCGGCGTGCAGCAGCGCCCGCACCTCGGCGAGTCCCAGCCGCGTCAAGGTTTGGCGCAGGCGCTCGACGCCCTTTTCCGCCGTTTGCAGCTGCTCGGCCAGGATCAAGTCGCGCCAGGCGCCCTCGGCGTCATCGAGTTGGAGCTGGCGTTCGCCGTGCTCGACGTACTGGCGGGCGAGCTGGGCGAGAAGTCCACCGACGGCGCGATGATCGCGGAGGACGGGCTGGGTCAGCAGACGATGGGCCTCTTCTCGGCGCCCTTGCTTGAGGGCTTCGCGCGCCTGCCGGATTGCCAGCCATGCCAAGCCGAACATTTTTCGCTGTTGATCTCGATCCCAAGAGCGGAGGGCGCCCGCCTCCGGACAGACGGACTGCCGCAGGGCGGACGCCCTCCGCTCGGGGTTCAGGTTTCAAAACTTCCTGAGCGGGAGGCGTCAGCCCCCTGAGTGCTACATCTCAGGGGGCTGACGCCCCCCGCTCCGTTCTTACCTGTTGTTCGTATTCTGGTCGATGGCGTCGTTCTTGTCGAGCGTCACCTTGTCGGCCCCGTCGTCTTCCTGCAGGGCGGCGCGGGCGGCCTTGAGCACTTCCTCGCGGCTCTTGCCCGGCTCGACGACCGGAGCCGCATCCGTGTAGCCGTTCTCCTGGAGCATCCGAGCTTCCGTGTCCGCCGTCTTCAGGCGCGTCTCAATGTCGCGGGCCAGCTCGCGGCAGCGCTTGACGGCGCTCTCATCGAAATCGACGGCCACCTGGCTCTGCATCTGGTTGAGCTTCACCATCTCCAGATGGTTCGCCAGCTTGGCGGCGACGAGATGGAGTTTTTCCTTCTCGTTCCTCATCTTGGTGTTGCGGTCCTGGGCCGTCTCGAAGGTCCGCTTCTTGGCCACCAGGAACTGTTCCTGCGACTTGATGTTTTCCTTGAGCGTGGTGAATTCGGTGACGGCCATGTCGAGGCGGCGCGTCAACTCCGAGGGCCGATAGCTTTGCCCGCGGAAGACGACCTTCTCGGTACGTCCTTCCAGGCCTTTCTGCAGATCGTTGATCTCGGCCCGCAGCTTGGCCTGGTGCGTCCGCTTGGCGTTCAGCTCGAACGTCCAGGTCATTGATCTCGACTTCCATCCGGGCCAGGCGGCTGATGTTCTTCTTGATGTCCCGGTCGATGTTGTCGATCTCGGCGTTGAGCTGCTTGAGCTGGACTTCCGGCGGGACCATGTCTGCGCCGAATGGCAGCAGTCTCCGAACCAGACCATCGGCGAGATCTTGGTGACCTTGCCGAGGACCACCAGACCGGCGACGACGGCGACCGTCGCAATGAGGATCTTCTTGAGCATGACGTTGAACCCCTTTCCACGTAGAACGGTGTACACGTGCGGAGGGAACCAACAAAGTGTACGGTCGGCTCCGCCTACCATTGTATTCGCCGCGTCAACGAATTCATTTAGAAGAAATGGAAAAATTGCTCGGACAGGCATCCGCCCTTTTTGCCTGCCGTAGCTGCGGCCAGGGAGGCGGTAGCCTCTAGCTGGCGGGGCCATTCGACGAAGACGGCAGCGCGGGGAGTTCTTCGATGCCGACAATGTGCAGAAGATCGACCTTAATCGTGTAATCGTAGACCGTCTTATTCGGCTTATGGGTCAGGCCGAGCGTGGCCGAGCGTTGACCAACCATGATCAGGTCCGGATGGCGAATGTCATAAGTCGCTCCCGTGGTCAAGAGGATGCGGAACGGCTCAAAAGGTTGGTGACGCGCGGTGCGCTGAAGTTCTTCTTGCGTCATCGGACCTTCCTCCTTATGACGTTCAGTGTACCCCCAAGCTCCCCGCGGAACAAGGGATGGCCTTCGTGCTCGGCGCGGCGAGCTGCACAGGAGATTGCCTCGATGTCCAGCATTCTCATCGGTGGGATTTTTTACGAAACCGAAGGCGGGCGCACCGTCCTGCATGCCATGCCGTTGCTGCTGGGCGCCCTGTGCTGCATCGCCATCGCCTACCGCTATTACAGTGCCTTCCTGGCGGCGAAGGTGGCGGTCCTCGACGACTCCCGGCTGACGCCGGCCCATCGGTTCCAGGACGGCCAGAACTACCATCCGACCAGCAAATGGGTGCTATTCGGCCATCACTTCGCCGCCATCTCGGGAGCGGGACCGCTTATCGGGCCGGTGCTGGCGATCCAGTACGGCTACATGCCGGGTCTCTTATGGCTGGTCATCGGTGTCTGTCTCGCCGGAGCGGTGCAGGACATGCTCGTCTTGGCGGCGTCGGTGCGGCGCGGCGGCAAGTCGCTGGCCGAGATCGCTCGCAGCGAGCTAGGACCGTGGGCCAACCTCGTCGTGTCGGCGGCGATCCTGTTCATCGTCGTCATTGCCCTGGCGGGACTCGGTGTCGTCGTCGTCAAGGCGCTGGGCGGCGAGGAGGCGGCGCTGCCGGCCGGCATGCGCATTACCTTGCCGGATGGAGGCGTCCTCCAGGAAGAGACGGAGAATGTCTACAAGTTCCCCGGCGGTTGCACGATTCGCTACGGTCCGGCCGAGCCGCCGCAAATGCGCCGGAAGGCTTCGCGGTTCGAGTCCCGATGAGTACGACGCTGGACGCGGACGCCAGCGGCACGGTCGAACTACCGGCCAAGTCCGTGCAGATGGTGCCTGGCTCCTCGTGGGGCGTCTTCACCATCGCCTGCACCATCCCCATCGCCCTGCTCGTCGGCTGGTACATGTATCGACTGCGGCCAGGCAAGACCGTCGAGGCGTCGCTGATCGGCGCCGCCTTGACCCTGACCGCCGTCGTCGTCGGCAACTGGATACCCGGTTCGCCGTGGGAGGGATATTTCTCGCTGGGCAAGGGGCAGACGGTGTTCGCCCTGTGTGCCTACGGTTTTGTCGCCTCGGTGCTGCCGGTGTGGCTGCTGTTGGCCCCGCGCGATTATCTCTCCAGCTTCCTCAAGCTCGGCACCATCGCCCTGCTCGTCGTCGGCGTCTTCTGGGCCAACCCGAAATTGCCCAGTCCCGCCTACAACCCCATTTTCGTCAACGGCGGCCCGACCTTCCAGGGCCATTTGTTCCCGTTCGTTTTCATCTGCATCATGTGCGGGTCCATCTCCGGCTTTCACGCCCTCGTCTCGTCCGGCACGACGCCGAAGATGATCGACAAGGAGAGCCACGTCCGGCCGATCGGTTACGGTGCGATGCTGATGGAGGGATTGGTCGGCATCATGGCCCTGATCGCGGCGGCGTCGCTCGATCCGAAGCTCTATTACGACATCAACGTGCCACTGGATAAGGCGCAGCAGTGGCAGCAGCCGCTCGACAAGCTGTACGCCGAACTGGGCAACGTCAGCGGCCCGGAGCATCTGAACCTGGCGCAGGTCGAGCAGAACGTCGGCGGCGAATCGCTGCGCGGCCGCACCGGCGGCGCCGTCACGCTGGCCGTGGGCATGTCGCACATCTTGACGAAACCGCTCTCGCAACTCGGTCTGCCGTTCGAGACGCTCATGAAATACTGGTATCACTTCGCCATCATGTTCGAGGCGCTGTTCATCCTGACGACCATCGACGCCGGCACGCGCATCGGCCGCTTTCTCGTGCAGGAAGCGCTGGGCGCGTCCATCCCAAGTTCGCGCAGACGGACTGGTGGCCGAGCGCCCTGCTGTCCACGTTCCTGGTGACGGCGGGCTGGGGCGTACTGGTGGCGACCGGCTCGGTGGCGACGATCTGGCCGATGTTCGGCATCGCCAATCAGCTGTTGGCGGTGATCGCGCTGACGCTGGTGACGACGCTGCTGGTCAACACCGGCCGCGGCCGTTACGCGCCGGTGACGGTGCTGCCGATGCTGTTCGTCATCGCCACGACCATGACGGCCGGCGTGCAGATGTGCAGCGGCAAGTTCCTCGACCTGATGCGGCAGGGGCAGGTGCTGACGGGGGCGCTGAGCCTGGCCATGACCATCTTCGTGATAACGTGCGTGGCGACGCTGTTGATCCTGGCCGTCAGTCGCTGGGTACTGGTGGCGAAGGGACTGGTTGCCGTCAAGGAAGAACAAACCGCCAAGGCGTTATCCGCGCCTGAAGCGTAAGCGAAGAGTATCCCTTCGCTTACGCTTCAGGCTCGGACTTACTTCGCCTGGCGGAACAGGACGAGGTCGTGACGGCGGATCATGACGCCGGGCTGGGCGTCGTTGCGCATGCCCATCGTGTAGACGCCGAACTTGCCGGACGTCGTCTCGGCGATGTACAGCGCCGCCTGACCGGCGGCGATCTGGCCGGTGGTCATGAGGAAATGCACGTTTTGCCGCGGCGGCAGACCGAACTCCGTCACCAGATCGACCTCGGCCCAACCGACGATCTTGCCGGCGGTGCGGTCGATGACCGTGCCCAGCAGCTTGCCGGCGCGATAGTCCAGGAGCCAAACGCCGTCGGTCGGCGCCTTGAGGTTGGTGGCCACGGCGCCGGTGCAGAGGATGTAATCCTCAAAGCGGTCGTTGTTGCCGGCCGCGGCCCGCGGTTGCAGGCCGATACACCAAATCGCTCCGGCCGCTCCCAGCAGCAGACCCAGACCCAATCCCAGCCAGCCGCGCACGTCTTTCATGGCCTCGCCTCCTCTCGCTCTCCGCCCTCGACGGGCAACCGCACTATAACAACCTCCGGCTTCCCGGCAACAACAGTATTCTCGTCGAAACGAGGTTTCCCATGTTCTCGATGTCGCGCATCCTCCGGCATTCGGCCCTCCTGCTGGTGCCGCTCGTCGTCGCGGTTGGCTGCCAGCAACAGGCTCGGCCGCCGGACTCCGGCGATTACCTGTTCTGCTTCTGGAACGTCGAGAACTTCTTCGACAACAAGGTCAACGGCTGGAACAACGAGCCGGATCGGACGTTCGACCGCTGGTTCGGCGAGGATCGGGCCGCCTTCGAGCAGAAGGTGAAGAACCTGACGGAAGTGCTGGCCGCCCTCAACGACGGCAAAGGCCCGGACATCCTGGCGCTGGCCGAGGTCGAGTCCGAATCGGAGGCGGCCCAGGCACTGCTGGAGTCGCTCAACAAGGCCATCAAGCCGGATGCGCCGCCCTATCGACACATCTTGAAGAAAGACCTGCGCGCTGGCCGCAACATCATTACGGCGATCCTGACGCGCTTGCCGGTCGTCGCGGATCGCACCCAACTACTGGGCAAGAAGCACCGCATCCTGGAAGGCCACGTCGAGGTGGACAGGCAGGATCTGGCCATCGTGGCGTCGCATTGGACCTCGCGCGTCAGCGACGAGCACGGCGAGGGCCGCGAGAAGTATGCCGACCAGATTTACGGCCGCTATCGCGCCCTGTACAAGGCCAACCCCGCCGTATCGCTGCTGATCTGCGGCGACTTCAACGACAACCCCGACGATCCCAGCGTCCGCGACCACTTGCACGCCACGGGCGCTCTCGATCCGGTCAAGGCGGGCGGCGATCCGCCTCTGCTGTACGACGTGTTCGCCAACCTGTGGGCGGAGAACAAGGGCGGCAAGTCGGTCGGCACGCACTTCTATCGCGGTCGGGCATTCGTCTTCGATCACCTTGTCGTGTCGCCGGGCATGGTCAACGGCAAGGGCGGCTGGCAGTGCCAGGTCGAGACGGCGAAGATCGTTACGCACCCGGATCGCTTTGTCGTGCCGCGCGGCCGCAACAAGGGACATCCCCTCGCCTTCGGCACGGAAAAGGAGAAGGTGCCGCTGAGCGAGCGCGGCGCCAGCGACCACCTGCCGGTGACGGTACGCCTGAAAGTCGCACGGTGAAAATCATTCACCACGAAAAACACGGAAAACACGCAAAAAAGACAAAAAGAATCTTAAATAGAATACCAAAGCCGCGGGTGTCCCCATGCAAGGGCCATTCTTGTATTTTGTCTTTGTCTTTTTTCCGTGTTTTCCGTGTTTTCCGTGGTGAATGGTGTTTTCACTTCCCGGCGTCGAACTTTTCCAGTTCGATCTCGACGGTAACGTTGCCTTCCTGGATCACCTGCTTGACCATGCCGACGCCCTCGGCGTAGTAGGTCGTGATGGTCGGCTTGAGTCCGTTGACTTCGAGGTCTTGACTGCTGACGCGGACGGCCTTGTAGGCGCCGGCCGGCACCTTGACTTCCTGCTCGTCGATCCGGAAGGCGCCGCGGAAGGTCTTGCCGTCGGACTTGGAGTCCACCTTCCAGCCGTCGCCCTTCTTCGGCGGCAGCTTCAGCACGAGGATCGGTGGTTTCGGTTTGTCCTCGACGGTCTGCTCGACCGCCTGGCCGCCCTTGGGATCGGGCTGGGGGAGCCGATAGCCCAGGTCATAGCGATACACGCCGTCGGCGGTGGCGGCGAGGTGCTGCCAGGCGATGACCTTGCCGTCGCGCGTCACTTCCAGGCGCGCGCAGAGTACATCGCCGACCTTCTCGTGCTTGCTGACGCGGATGGTGAACTTGCTCTCGCCAGACCTGTAGTGCCAGGTCGCACCAACCGGGAGCGGATAGTAAGGCGTCGGGACGATCTTGTCCTGGGCCGGCAGGATGCCGCCGGTGAGGAGCAGTAGAGGACAAAGGAGCAACATCGAGATCAGCCGTTTCATGGTCGTACTCTCCGTGGATCGAGCGCCTTCGTGAAGGATCATCCTACGCTGCGACGGTGCGACCGAAAAGTTTTGCCATTTCGTGCTTGTCTTGTGGCGATGACCGTGGTTAAATGCGTATATCCAGCCATTGGATACCCCGCAGGGTGTCGTTGCTCCGACCCCTCCTTCCAGTCCGTCGTTCCAGCCACCCGATGTCATCGCGCGGGCGGCGGACTCTGCGTCTCACCAACCCCCTTCCGACGGGAGTAACGCGCATGTTCGGTCTTGGCATGGCGGAAATTCTGGTTATCTGCGTCATCGGCTTGCTGCTGTTCGGCAATCGGCTGCCGGGCCTGGCCCGTTCGCTGGGCAAAACCTTCATGGAGCTGCGCAAGGAAGTGCGCGGCCTCGAAGACGACATCCGCGGTCCAGCCCATTGAGCCGGGCGCGTTGGGCGTCCGGGCGAGAGAATCCAGGGCCATGCCGGGATTTCCGCTTGTCCGGGCCGCCGCTGCGTTGCTATAGTTGGGAGGTGCGGCCCGCTGAGGGGACCAGACCGCGCCTGAAACGACCACGACATCCATCCGCAAAGAGGTTTCCTTCCATGACTGCGTTGTTCGGTCTGTTCAATCTCGGCGCCCAGGAGATGCTGATCCTACTCATCATCGGCGTTCTGCTGTTCGGGCGGAAGCTGCCGGAGGTGGGCCGTTATCTGGGCAAGGGCATCGTCGAATTCAAGAAGGGCATCAAAGGTTTGGAAGACGAATTCGACGCCTCGGCCACGGCGGCGCCGCGTTCGGAGCCGGCGCCCCTGGAGCAGCCGCGTCCGCCGCAGCGCATCACGACGACGGCGCCGAAGTTCGAGGACAACATCACCACGCCCGCCAACAACCTCACCACGCCGCCGAAGGCGTGAGAACGACGAAATCGAAAGATCGAAAGGAAACAAGTGGCGGAGAACGGTGCTCACGAAAATGCACACTTCGCCCTTGGGCGCTTAGCTCAGTTGGTTAGAGCGCATGGATCACACCCATGAGGCCGGGGGTTCGAGTCCCTCAGCGCCCATTGCCATCCTTTCGAGGCGAATCGCCTTGCCTCTACACGATCAGTTTTTGTCCTTGTCCCGCGCCTCGTGTGCGGCCGCCTTCTCGGCAACGTAGGCGAGGATCCATCCCGTCGCCGCGTTGCGCGCGAAGTACAGCTTTTTCTCCCGGTCGAAGTGAAACTCCGAAGACAACGCCTGGAGGATCTCGGCGCCGGCCAGCAGTTGACGCGGGTCTTGGTACACCTTTTTGACGCGCTCGATCTCTCCATGAGCCGTCTCGCGGAGCTTGGCATCTTCAATCGTCGAGAGATCGATCTTCGGAAAAACGTTCGGCGTCCGGAGAAGTAGTTGGCGGTAGGCGGCGATGTCGTCGGCGGTCAAGGCCACGTAGCTGCGGCGATCGCTCGGCCGAACGAGAGAGGCCATCGCCCAGACGGCGCCGCCGCTGAGATAAACGTGCTTCCGCTGGAGCAACTCCGGCTTGGCCTCGATGTCCTTCCGCAGAGCGGGGACAAGGATCTCCACGCGAAGAGCAGCGCTGGTCTCCGCGTATTTCCCTTTCTCCGCGCGTTTCTCGACCAGGTCGGCGAAAGTCACCGAGCCGTAAGGTATGCTCACCGTCGCGTACTCCTTGCCGGACTCGCGGTAGCCGCCCTTGGTGTTGCCGCCGCCGATGTCCAGCAGCAGGGAGTCGGCCGCGCGCTTGGCGGGGACAATGCCGGCGATGGACAGCTCGATCTCGCGTCGCACGTCAATGAAGCGAATCGGCAAACCACAGGCTTCTTGCACGGCGGCGGCGAGGGTTCTCTTGTTCGCCTCAATGGCTTCCTTCTTCGCTCCCAGGGCGCTGAAGAGACCGCTACTGCCGACGACGTAGATACGGTTGTCGGGAATTTTATGCTCTGTTCGCATCTGCTCGGCGAATTTCGCCACCGCCGCGCTCGTCTCCCGGAGATGCCGGCTTCAAACCGATCGGCGGAGGCCAGACCCGCCGTCAGGGCGGTGTTCTTGGTGCAGCTCAGGAGGATCTTGGCCTCGTAGCCGTCGGTGCCGTCGGTGACATCGAGAACGGTTGCCTTGATGCCTTTGGCGCCAATCTCGATGCCGCCGTGAACTTCGGCGCGGCCTTGCGCGGGCAACCCCAGACCCAGGATCGCCACCAGCAAGATCACGGCGATTCGTCGCGGCTTAACAATCCGGAAACGACGACAAAAACCAAGCGAAGGAGCCGTCATGGCCATAACCTCTCCCTTGATGAAGCCACCGGAATCGACGCTTACGGCCCTTGGACGCAGACGACACGAAATCCGGTGTAATGGTCTGTCCTGGCCGGCTCAAGCTTATCGCGGTGCGTGCAACGGCAATGACAGGGCTTTGCAGAAGGCGTCGGCGTCCGTCCAACTCACGCTCTCGACGGGAAATTTCGTGGTGTCCCCGGAGCGAACCGCGGATTGCTGTTGCCCTCCTTCGCTGTACGCGCTGGGGTTGCTCCCCATGACCGTTTGATACTGCTCCTGCGTCACCTCGTGAGCACCCATGAAGAAGTCGGCTGGGATCACGACTTCGTGCTGCTTCTCGTCCTTACCGCGTATGGCATTGGTAGGCGATCCCATCAAGAATGTCCCTTTGGGAATGGGCATTAACCGCATCCCGATCGAATTTTGGATGCCCCTCCTCTCGGTTTGGCCTCCGGGCTGCGGTCGATGCACCTCGCCCTTGTCCAACGGTCCAACAAGCTTCGCCAACGGCGATCCCTCCAGCCGGACCAGCAAGGGGCTGGCTCCTACCACGTTGCCGAACTTGTGAGGAGTCTGGAGCCTTGCTCCGGTGTAAGCCTTGCTCTCCGATTGCATGGCCTCCTCCACATAGACAGCGAGCCTTCCCCAGGTTACTTTCCCGGAGACGGCATCCTTCGCTTCGCCGCGGAGCCCCTTCAAGACAAAGTAGAAGAAGACGCCGTGTTGCAAACGCGGACTCTCGTAGGCCAGCTGTCCGCTCTTGCAGCTGAACATGGCTGCTAACCCGGCAGGAATGAGAACTTTGTTGTAATCCACGCTCAGCGAGCGCGAAGCGGGCAACTTCTTATGCTCTCGGCAGGCATCCATCAACAGCAGTTTCGCGCCCGCCCCGCACTTGCCCAGCGTCTCGAGCATCAAGTCCTTGATATTGATTAAGTGCTCATTGTAGCCCGTGGCGTAGTCGGTGCCGTCAACGTCAAACTGGGCATCGCTGGGGCAGAAGAAGGGGTAGATGCAATCGTCCGGCGATGCTTCTCCCTCCGGACGAGTCGAGCGACGTGCCCCGGCGCCGGGCGGAGGCACCATCAATTCGACGCCGTGACTGGCCAGCGCCACTAGGACCGTCTCCTCGCGCGTTCGCCGGCCGGTCAATTCCTGGAGTGCCTTGCGGATGTTCGCCGCCGTCGGCTTGTCTGCAGCCGTCTTGCTGCCGCGCGAGCTGGTCAACACGCGAACGCGGCCGTGAAAGGGCGACCCTGGCCTGTCAAGCAGCCGGCCCAGTTCCTCGACATCGTTTTCCGTATATTTCAGCTCGTCCAAGCCCGAACGATCGAAGGTTTTGACGCCGATGAGGAGAGCGTAGGCTTTGCTCGGCGGCTTCTTGCCATCCTTTTCGCCTTGCAGCAGCTCGCGGACTTCGGGCAAATCGACCTCATCGGGGAGGCCTCCCGCTTTGAGGGTGTTGTAGGCGGCCAGGCGGACTCCCGGCTCCAGGTCGCGCAAACACTCCACCAGCCCCGCATAGGCGGCATCCTGGCCGGCCTTGCCGTAGCTGGCCAGGGACAGGGCCGCGTTCTGCCGCACCTGGGCATCGTCGTCCTTCAGCGCGTTCTTGAGCAACTCGATGATCTCTTTGCGTTTGTCCTCCGGGAAAGAATCCAGCGATAGCGCCGCATAGCGGCGAGCCTCTTTGCAATAGGCATCGTCTCTCTTGTCCTGCAGGGCAGCTTTCAGCGCCTTGAACTGCTTATGCTCCGGCGGGCCGATTTCCCTCAGCGCCTTTTTGGCGGCCCGGCGAACCGCATCGACCTCGGTGGGTTCGCGGAGGATCTTCAACAGAGCGACGGCCGCCCTCTGGGCCTCTGGGCCGAGCTTTCCCAGGTCGTCGGCTGCTTCTTTGCGCGTCTCCGATTCGGCAGCCTTCAGCTTTTGCAGCGACTTATTGACTCCATCCACCACCCGCGTTTTGGCGTCCTCATCCGAGTCTTCGGGGAATTCCTTGTCCAGCTTCTGCCGGTACGCCGTCCGAAGAAACCTTCGCACTTCATGGACGTGAATGTGTCCAGCATTCAGGACACCATCCGCGTGCATGGTGTGGACGCCGACGAGGTAGCCGCGGCTGTCCACCACAGCACCTCCGCTATCACCGGGGTTGGTGGCAACGGAGCTGGCGATGACCTCGGCCTGCCGCTCAACGGTCTGTCCTTTGTAAACCCAGGTGTTGAAGGAAACCTGCCGAACCGCTCCGGAACTGTAGATCCACACGCCCAGGTTGCCCTTGGGTTTGCCGCCGACGGTGTGCAGCGGCTGTCCCGGCCGGATGGTTCGCCTGCTGAGCCGGAGAGCCTTCACGCCCACCGGCAGCCGATCCAGGTGGATCAGCGCAAGATCACAGGTCGCTTGATCGTAGACAAAATCCGCAGGGATGGCGTGTTTGGGCTTTTCCTTTTTCAAATCGTTCAAGTAGACTTCACTCTCCGTCACGAGCTTGCCATCTCGGATGATCGGGAAGAAGACCACAATTTCTTTCTTGCTGCGGTTAGCAACGTGTTGGGCGGTGAGCACCATCTGCTTCTCTCGATCAATCAGCGATCCGGTTCCGTACCCTACGTTGCCGTTCGCGTCCTGCGTACGAATCCACACGCACGACTTGAGCATTTCGTTGTACAACTCGTCGCTGGTCATCCCGCTGGCGTCCGCCTTGACGCTGGCGTCCGTCTCCAGGGTGCGCTCCGTCTCCGGGCTGGCGTCCGTCTTTCGCTCGGCGTCTTTCTTCCGGTCGGCGTCCTTCTTCCGTTCGGCGTCCGCCTTCGGGGCGGCTGGATTATCCTTCCGCGCGACCGTCTCCTGGGACAGAGTGCTCGAAGGGAGCTTCCCTTCGAGAAGAGAAGGGAGCAGAAGGATGGCACCGCCGAGGAGGAGGCCCGTCAGGGCGCTTACGCCCAGAAGGAGCGGGCCGCAGCCCCGACCGCGTGGCTGCGCGATGGCGGTGCTCGCATTCGCCGACTTCTCGGCGCGGACGACGACGCGCATTCGCTGACCGCAATTGCCGCACGGCCACACAACTCCACTCGGAATGTTCTCCGAACTGAGCTCTGTTCGACACTCCGGGCAGGTGTACGTGAACATGGTCGTGTCTCCGTTCGGCCTTCGCTGCGTCGAGCGTGTTGGGCCTCGTGATGCAGGCTTTTCGGAGTTGACGGATGGTGCGAGTATTATCGGCTCAAGAACCAAGGGATGGATCGGGCCGGTAAAGGACGCTTTTCGGAGTTGACGGATGGTGCGAGTATTATCGGGGCAGCCTGTCGATTCCGCAAGGGTCATTTCTTCGATTTTCATTTTCGTCGAGACCCGCAACGTCAGCGAGGGAGCGTCCTTCGCTGACGCGGCGGGCCCCGACGAAAATGCGCCTATTTCGGCTCCGTCCTCCACTTCAAAACCCGCATGCCGTGCTGCTCGGCGAACGACGGAATGAGCACGCTGCGAGCACCGGATCGATACATCGCGTGCTCCAGCAGCTGGCCCAGCGGCGACCGCAGACCCTGACTGCGATCCACGGTTCGCGCTCGCCGCAGTCCGTCTTGGGCCAGGGCCGTGAAGTTCATCGGCGGGTTCGTCGCCGGCGTGGCGATCACCACCAGGTGCTCCGGGCCGAACGGCGGCTCGTCTCCGACCTCTCCGTGCGGCGGCGGCGTGTCCAGCGTACGGCCGGGTGGCACGGTTTTGCCCGCCTCGTTGGACTTGGGGTAGAACGCCTCGATCTGAAAGTCCGCGCCGATGGTCAGCAGCGTCACGTCCAGCGGCGATCGGCTCTTGTTGTGGATGCGGAACGAGATCCGATCGCCCGGCCGGAACACCCACCCTTCGGCCGGCTGCCGCAGCACCTCGCCGCGATCAGACGGGTTCTTGTGCCCCAATACCTCCACGTCCAAACCGACAAGAGAGCTGCCGCGGTACCGCTGTCCCTCGAAGCGGCCCGCCAGCGCGAGCAGGTTACGCGCCCGATAGACTTTCTCCAGATTGTGACGCAGGGCGTCGATCCATCCGACGTTGTCCAGGTCCGGCAGGGCGAACGGCTCCCGGTTGCCCGAGGCCTCCACCAGCTGGAGCTTCCCCTTTTCCGGACGTACCAACCACTGTGCCTGCCGTGGATCTTCCACGTACTCCACCAGTCCCTCCTTCGCTTCGGCGAGAGACTGGACGGCCTTCCGTAACCGCTGCCGCAGCGCCGCCTGTCCGTCCGGGACCTGGACGGCCACCTTGAAGCGCCGTAGGCTGTAATCGACGAGCACCGGCCGGCACGTCGAGAGCAGCGGCAGCTTCTCCACCCGCAGCGATTCCTCATCGGCGCACGGCTCGACGGTCGCGTCGAACGGTCGGATGTCCTGCACGCGGACGTGGCCCAGCAGCTTTGGCTTCTCTCGCCCGCCGGCAGGCGACTCCACCGCCAGAATGCTCCCGGAGGTGAGCCCGTGCAGCGCTCCCGCATTGACCTTGTAGCCGTCCTCGTCTCGGCTTAACAGCAAGGGCGACCGCAGTGGTTGCTCCGTACCCAGGACGACGCGATCCTGTCCTCTGCCCTCGACCAGCGGCGTCGGCGAGCCTTGCGGCCGACCGGCGTACTGGATCTGGAGGCGTTGGACCAGTTCTCGGTAGGTCAGCGGCGAGGGCGACTCCGCCGACTTGGTGAGGATGTCCACCAGGTTATAGGTGAGCAGCCCATAACACTTGGCGTCCCGCGAATCGGCCGGCTGGGGACATTCCGGCGTCGTTTCCTGCGGCCGGCAGGCGTACACCGCCACCAGGTAGTCGGAAGGCTCCTGCGGTACGAACGGAGCGGACTTGGCCGACGATCCGCCGCGTGTCTTCCCCTGCCGCCGAGCCGCCCGCTGCCGGGCCTTTTCCAGCTCCTCTCGGGGCATCAGGGTATCCGGCGGCAGTTCGCGGACGACCTCGACGCCGCGGGTCATGGTTCCGGAGTGGCAGCAATCGAAGATGATCCAGACGTAGGCCTTCTTCGCCGTGATGGCCCGCAGCCAGTCGCCGATCTCATTATCGATGATGGCGTTGTGTACCCTCTTGGGGCTTCCCTCGCTCTCTTTCACGTCGGCCGGAAGGAAGATCTCGTCAATGCCGTCCGGCTCGGGGTAGCGTGGATCGGGAGGATCGCTCTCGGGCTGACGATCGCCGTGGCCGGACAGCAAGATGAGGATCTGATCGCCTTCGCCGGCCTGGTCCGCCAGGCGGCGGAACTCGCGCGCGATGTTCGCCCGCGTCGGCCGACGATCCCGGCGGCCTTCGTCCTCCGTCAAGGCGACGATGCCCTCGGCCGGAAATCGAAAGCGTTTCGTCAACAACGTCCGCATCAGCCGCACGTCGTTGGCCGGGCCGGTGAGGTGGACTCTCTCGGGCAAGTGGTCGTATTTCGTTATGCCCACTAGGAGCGCGAGCCTGTGGACGTCATGGGCAGCAGGAGCGGGATCCGCTTCCGAGGTCCGAACCTGCGCGGCAGTCGCCTGTACGAGTTTGAGCATCTCCGATGGCGCATTCCCTTGGATCGGCCGGCCGGCATCCGCTCCCCGCCGGCGGCTTCCTCCGCAACCGAGGGAAAGCCCAGTGACGATGAGGACGACGCTCCCTGCCGCAAGGAGGGGTAAATTCAGGCGACTCATGGATTCCACCTCTTACCGAAGGCAAATGCCGGCGACACGTCGGCGAAGCGTCGCCAACCGAAGGCAAGTATCAGCGCCAGTCGCCGGAGAGGACGAAGGCGGCCCAGACGTAGGGCGGCGGCGATCCCTCCCGCGTCAGGCGCTTCAGCCCGCCACGGGGCTTCCAGTTGTCCAGCATCCATAATTGCGCCTGCCGCATCGCCTCCGCCTTGGCCATCGGCTTGTCCGACCACACGAGACGATAGAACTCCCGCATGAGCTGATGGGTCTCCTCATCGGGCACGCTCCACAGGCTGGCCGCCACGCTGCGCGCTCCTGCCAGCTGGAAGGCACGCTGCAAGCCCAGCACGCCCTCGCCGCCGGCCACCTGTCCCCGGCCAGTCTCGCAGGCGCTGAGCACCACCAGCTCCACCTTGCCCAGGTCCAGCTCGCCGGCCTCCAGCGCCGTCAGGATCGTCTCTTCGGGCCGTCGATCCGTGCGGTTGACACCGGCGAACACCACGCCCGACAGCAAGCCGGGATGCCGCCCCGTGGCCTCGACGCGCAGCCGCAGGCCGTCACGCAGCAGCGCGGCCCTCTGAGCTACATCCAGGGCGGACTTCTCGGATTCCGCCGCGAAGAAGCCGTGCGTGGCCAGATGCACGAAGCGATGCGACGGGACCGCGGCCAGAATGGCTTGCTTGGTGGCCCTGTCCTTGCGCAGCACCTTGGGCGCGGGGGCATCGGGGAAGGTGTCCTCAAACTGGGCGCGCAGGTCGTTGACCTCGCTTTCCGAGCCGGGCAACCTCTTGAACAGAGGCAGCGGTGGCAGCTTGCCGGGGCGGATTTCGCTGTCGGCGGCTTTTCGCTCGCCGAAGTCGATGCCGCCCGCCAGCAGCAGAGACGGCTGTTCTCCGGGCGGCCGCGGCTGGCGGCGCAGCAACTGGGGGAGCAGTTGAGGAACGGGGATGGTGGCAAAGGTGTACTCGTGGACCAGGAACTTACCTGGCTCGGCGCCGGGCAGGGCGGCCAGCGGCAGGCCGTGCAGCGGGCCGTCCGGCGACACCAGCACGACTTTCACGCCCTTGAGGTGTTTCGCCAGCGGTTCCCACAGGTGCTGGCGCAACTCCGCCGCGGGATCGCCCGTGCCTTCGAGGGGCATCTTGCCGGCACCGTAGCTGGCGCGCCAGCGGTCGATCCGCTGGGCCATGAGCCGCGACACCCCCAGCGGCACGATGGTGACAGCCTTCTGCCCCGGCCGCACTACGAAGGCGAGCAGTCGTCGTTCGCTGGACGGTTCGCCATCCCTCGTGGCCGGGGCCGTCCAGTGGAGATAATCAACGAAGTCCAGCAGGGCCACATCGCCGGCCTTGCCGAGGGCGGCGCGGATGTCATCGGCTTGCAAGTGCGTCTGTTCCTGTAAGGCGCTGTAAACGGCGCTGCGGTCGCTCAACTGCCGCTCGATTTGGGCGCGTTCCTCCGAGAGGCTCCGGATTCGGGCGGCCGCGGCCTGCGGCTGGTTGCCTGACGCTCCTGGCTGGTCGGATACGGACAGTCCGGTCAGTTGCCGGTTGATGTCGCGCAGTCGGGCGATCAGGCGAGCGGTGTCGGGATCCTTGGTATCGCGGAGTAGCCGGGCCAAGCGTTGCTGGGTGGTGACGGAGCCTTTGACGTGGACGACGCGCGTGTAGAGTTGGTCGGGTTCGGCGTCCCTAGTTAGTGATGCCGGGAGCAGAAGATCGAGGCAGCCGGAGGTGAGTGCAGCCGTCGTGAACTGTTCCTGTTCGGCCTGGGCCACTGCGAGGCGAAGTTGCTCGGCGTGGTAGAGATCCGTGGCCTCAGCCAGAGCCAGCGTAGCTTGCTGGAGATCTCTTCCCGAAATCAAAGTCACAATTCCCAGATTGTAGAGGCTTAGTGCGATGTCGGGATGGTCGGGAGGCAGGGTCTTGCGACGGATGGCCAGTGCTTCCTCAAGGCTCTTCTTGGCCGCCGCGTACTCCCGCAGCACATCCTGTAGGCATCCTAGGTTGTTGAGGCTTAGTGCGATGTCGGGGTGGTCGGGAGGGAGCGCCTTGCGGTAGATGGCCAGCGCTTCCTCATAGCTCTTCTTGGCCGCCGCGTACTCCCGCAGCTCCTGCTGCACATTCCCGAGGTTATTGAGACTCTTGGCGATGTCGGGGTGGTCGGGAGGGAGCGCCTTGCGGTAGATGGCCAGCGCCTCCCCATGACTCTTCCGGGCCGCCGCGTACTCCCGCAGATCCCGCTGCACAACCCCCAGGTTGTTGAGGCTTTCGGCGATGTCGGGATGGTCGGGAGGCAGGGCCTTGCGGTAGATGGCCAACGCCTCTTCGTGGCTCTTCCGGGCCGCCGCGTACTCCCGCAACTCTTGTTGCACGAATCCCAGGTTGTTGAGGCTTTCGGCGATGTCGGGATGGTCGGGAGGGAGCGTCTTACGGTAGATGACCAGTGCCTCCCCATAGCTCTTTCGGGCCGCCACGTATTCCCGCAGCTCCTGCTGCACAAGCCCTAGATTGTTGAGGCATATGGCAGTATTGAGATGGTCGGGGGGCAGGGCCTTGCGGCAGATGGCCAGCGCTTCCTGATAGCTCTTCCTGGCCGCCATGTACTCCCGCTGTTCCTTCTGCACAAGTCCTAGGTTGTGGAGACTGTTGGCGATATTGGGATGGTCCGGGGGCAGCGCCTTGCGGCGGATGGCCAGTGCTTCCTCGTAGCTCTTTCGGGCCGCCGCGTTCTCTCGTAGATACCACTGCACAAGCCCCAGGTGGTTGAGACATATGGCGGTGTGGGGGTGGTCGGGCGGCAGTGCCTTACGGTAGATAGCCAGCGCCTCCTCATAACTCTTCCTGGCAGCCGCGTACTCCCGCAGATCCCGCTGCCCATTCCCGAGGTTGTGAAGGCTGTCGGCGATGCGGGGGTGGTCCGGGGGCAAAACCTTGCGCCGCATAACCACCGCCTGCTCGTTGGACTCCTTCGCCCCGCGCGCGTCTTTTCGCCCCAAACGGGGACGTCCTAACAAGTGCCACACACGAGCCGTCTCGGCGGAATCTTGCGGCAGCACCTCCCGGAACGTCTCCAGTACCTCCGCCGCCTTGCGCTCCGCCTCCTCATACTTGCCCTGTTGGTTCAGACGGATCGCCTCCTGTTCCGTCCGCAACGCCCTGAGTATCTTGGCCCGCTGCCCCGCTTCCAGACCGGCCATCTTCTCCGCGAAGGCCAGCGCTCGCCGGGCATCGCCGGTACGCCAGTGCTTCTCGCCGTCCAGCTTTTGCCGCAGCGTCAGTGCCTCCTTGCGGTATTTCATGGTCGCGGAGAAGTCGCCCGATAGCTCTTGCAGCTCCGCAGCGCGTGCGAGGCTCTCGGCTACCTCGGCGTGTTCCGCACCCCATACTTCGCGGGTCAATTGCAAGGCCCGAATCGCGTGGTCGAGCGCCTCAGCATACCTGCCTTGGCCAAGCAACTGCTCGGACTCACGACCAAGCCTCTCACGCTCTGTCAGCTTGGCCTTTTGCTCGGCCGTCAGCTGAGGAGGAGGACTTTTCCTCGCGGCCTCATCCGCGGCAGGAGGCGCTCGAGGCACCCAGTATCAGCAGGCAACTGAGCAAAGCCGGAACGCCGAGGCGGTATGCGGTCTTCATCATCTCATCCTCGTGTGCCAACCCAATGCCTTCGAGCCACCGGACCAAACGGGCGAGCGGGGTTGCGTCAGCACCCCGAGAGACAGACCCTCGGGGCGCTGACGCAACCTCGCTCGCCAGGCTTGTCTGCCAGTTCCAGGGGCTGGAAGCGCAAGACGGCCGGCGCCAAACAGACGAAGTTGGCGATTCGTGGGGGAATGCCTTGCCAGCGCCGTATCTCGAAGTGCGCGGCCACGAAATCAATTTGGCGTAGCGGCGAGGTCGGAAGGTTGCGCCGCTTCGGTGCGGTGGACATCGCAGCATCTCGCATCGGCCGACAAGGAGGAGACAAACATGGAAAGTAACTTACATCAGGGATCGATTCAAGTACCTATTTGTCCCGATGGACAGATAAGAAGACCTAACGATTTGCCGACAAGCCCGGAGCGTCCGCGACGGGTGGGCATCGAGGAGCGTCACCACGCGTTCGTCCCGCACGCCGGCCGTACTCATCGACCTCACCCGTTTCGCCGGCTTGGGGCAAACGATGTGCCGGAATGAGAAGCCGAAAGTGCGGGGAAGGGCCGCCCGCGTTCACAGTTCGGCGAGCGGCGCCGTGGCGTCGCCGAAGCGCTGGGCCGGCACTCCCATCCGCCGCAGCAACGACAGATACAGACTGCACAATTTGCGGTTGTCCTCGACGCGCTCCGTGTAATCGAGGACTCGGCCGGTAGCAAGTGTCCCGCCCAGGCCTCCCACCAGCAGCACCGGCAGCTTGCTCGAATCGTGCCGACTGCCCGACCACATGTTCGACAGGAACATCAGGCACGAATTGTCGAGTACGGTGGTCTCCCCTTCGCGCATCTCGGCCAGGCGTCCGGCGAGATACGCCAACTGGCTCACGTAGTAGCGCGTCACCCGTTCGTAGGCGTCGGAGTTGTCTTCGTGCGACGTTGGGTGGTGGGCCGTCCGCACGTCGAGGAACGGGTAGAAGAGGCCGGAGAGGTCTCGGCACAGCAGCAGCGTGGCGACGCGCGTCTTGTCGGTCTGGAAGGCCAGGGCAACGATGTCGCACATCAGCCGCATGTGCTCGCGGATGTCTTCGGGCAGGCCGTTGTCGGGCCGGCGCATGGCGAGGACGGGCCGACCGCGATCGCGCGCCCGCTCCTCGGCTCGATGGGTCGCGGCGCGGCTGCGCTTCACGCGCTTCTCCACTTCGCGCACGCTGGTTAGATATTCGTCGAGCTTGGCCCGATCCGCGTGACTGACCTGGCGGCGCAGCGCCGCGGCCTGTTCCTGGACGCGGTCGAGAATGCCGATCGTCCGCCGGCTGCCCTGGTTGTCGAAGAGGCTGTCGAAGGCCAGCGACGGATAGACCTCCATCGGCACCGGCGAGTTGGCGTTCTGCCAGGAGATGTGCGAGCTGTAGGCCATCGAGAAATTCGTTTCGTGGTAGCCGGTGATCGGCTGCTCGCAGCCCAGCACGAGGCTCGGTTGCGCCGTTTCTTCTCCCAGGTGGCGGGCCAGCACCTGATCGACGCTGACGCCGCCGCGCAGCACGGCTCCCTTCTGCAGGGCGGCCCCCGACAGAATGTTGCCGGTCTGGCCAGGGTGGATGCCGACGCCCATCGCCGCCTTGTTGAACAAGCCGGAGATGACATTCAACCGTGGCCGCAGGGCAGACAACGGTTCGAGGCTCTTGCTCAATTGCATGTCGGGGCCGGAACCTTTGGCCCACCAATTTTTGGGGCTGATGCCGTTGCCCATGAACAGGGCCGCGAACCGCCTGGGCGCGCGCCGGCCGTCGCTTCGCTGCCCCAGACCGGAATCGATTCCAGCCAGGGCAGGGCCATCGTCACGCCCACGCCCTTGAGCAAGGTACGCCGGCTGATTTTGTTCGACTGTTAGTTCATTATCTCAATCCTCAAACAGGTGTCTGCAAACACCCATTCTTCCATCGGGACTCACCCGTTATTGCGGGAAATCAGGCTCCGCTAATTCGAGTCTCTCCAGTTCTTGCCAGTTGACTTCAAACTCGACTTTACCGGAGACAGCCTTCAACTCACGCAGCCGGCCAAGCCGTAAAAACTCTCGTGCGGCCTTGGAGATGGCTTCAGCATCATTATCGAGCTTTGTAAGCTGCTTGAGGGCAGCGATTTCTTGAGAAGTCAACTCGATGGTGATACTCATGGCCCGATCTCCGCAACCCAGTTTCGCTCCTTGAGCAGCCTTATCGCAAGGCAGTATTGATGACGGCGGCTCGGATGCGTAGATTCTCTTGGGAAAGGCCTTCTGCCTGGTCATCAAAGAACCGCTGAGCCTCCTCAAGCGTCCTCTTCGGTGTCTGGTTCCTCCGGTAGTCGTCTGCATCCCACTGTGGGCAGACAAACCACCCGATGAGATACAGCCCGTGACAGCACGGAGACTCGGTGAGGTAGCGATCGCGCAGTTGCCCTCTCATATCCTTCTCTACCCCCTGATTCCAGCAGCCTTTCACCTCGATAATGACGGTGATCCGGTCGTACTCCTCGGGGCGGCGCCCCGGCATTAAAGCGTCGATCTTGATGTCTGTCCGCTCTCCCTGCACGTCTCCCTCCCCCCGTCGGATCTCCACCTCTCGGTTCGCGACGATTCCCCGCTGCTGGATGTCCCGTCGAAGGTAGCCGCGTGATGTAGTCCGACAATTCATTCTCGTCCTTCGGTCGGTACACGTCTTTCTTTAGCTTGTTCCAGAGATCGGGGGCAGCGGGATTTTCCCCCTGTAGTTCCTGCTCCAGCCGCTGGAGCGATTCGATCACGACAACGAGGAGTTGGTCGCCACTTTCAACGAGCCGAAGGTCTCGATCGCGGACCATCTTGAGCAGTACGTTCGGCGAAGGTGGCACCCATGTCTGCCGGAGCGTGTGAGTCCGTGTCTCCACGACCGCCCATCGCAACCAGGAGAGTTCCGGAAGGGCTGTCGCCAAGCGCTCCATTGTCCGACAGGCGGTAGGCGTTCCTCGGGATTGTAGCTGCTGGAGCACGGCATCGCGGAAGTGCGCCACGCCCTCGCGCGGCCCAACGACGTGCGCCCCTGAATGCTGCGGATCCTCCGACGGCGGGTAGTGCTGAACGAGCCACAAGTAGAGGTCGCCGATCTGCTCCGCGGAGAGATGCTGTGTCATGAGGGCGGCGTGTTGTTGGTCGTGGCGGTCGGCGACGGCGGTGATTACCTCTCGACCAAAGTCCACATCCGCTTGGATCGCCGACCATACCGCCTCCCACCCCGCGTCTGCGGCATGGACGAGGAGCATCGTTGCCGCTACTACCGCCCTGCGCCGCGGTGGCCCATCGGCGGGAAAGGGGGGCGATACCAAGGAGGTTGCGAAGGCTCTCGCTTCGTCGCTGCCATGCTCGTGGAGCGATTCGAGGAGGTTGCCCATACTCTCGGGGGTAAGGGATGGGTCGCGCGCCTTTTCCACAAGCGCGGTGGCGAGCCGTGTATCCCAGCATAATGCTACTTTCCGGTGGACCGTGAGCCGTTCGTACTGCCGGTTCTCGCCATCGATCATAGTCAGCAACACTCGGATGACCTCCTCCGGTGCCTGCATGTACGCGCGCCGCACGAGATCCAGGTGCGGCTCCTCGCCAGAGCCGCCGAGGATGGTTGGGTAGCCAACAATAACCGGGGTCCACGCTCGCCATCGGTCGGCGTCCAGTAGATCGATCGTGCCCGGCTGCTCGCGTTCCAGGAGACGCAACGCTCGATAACCTGCCATGTCCGGGCGATGAAAAGTGTTCGTGCCGAGCCAATCAGCGGCAGAAGGCTGAGCCCGTAGAAGGTACTGTCGTGCGGCATCAAGGATGCGTTGTCGGGTTGGGCTATCCGCCGCGTGCCACCCTGGGAGAGCCGTGAGATCGGACTCCCGTTCGTCGCCGTAGTGTGTACTCGTCGGTTCGAGCGTCAACTCACAGGTTGAGCACCCACCACGCATCGAGATTCCCGGCCTCCATGCGGTTGAGATGAATCGCAATCCGTTCTTGCGGTGGGGGCTGGAGCGGCCTGCGCTGCACCCTTAGCCTTTCCTGCCATTCCTGTTCCTTGCGGTATGTCGCCCGCATCGCATCCGCCTGGGGCGAATCGATTTCGACGGGCGCGAACAGCGGGCCGAATGCTGTTTTCAAGGCGGGGTAGCTGCGGATAGCTTCCAGGAGCGCATCGACGTGTCCAGGGTGTCCTATCCTGAAAGAGACCTCGAATAATCGCAATCCAGAAGTCTTGTTCGCCGCCGAGTTGCCGTTCTCACATTGCTCGATGAGCCAGGGCAGATCACCAGGTACCAACAGCGGGGTTTGGGTGAAGGCGAGCGTTAAAGGATATTTCCCCCCTCTATCCAGCGGGGCATGATCGCCTCTGCAAGAGGCGGTAACGCTGCGCATTGAGAATCGCTCGCTCACCAGTTCGTTCCAGTCCAGGAACCGGGCGGTGTTCGGCTAGGCGGCAACCAACGGCCTCCGCAAACAGTTCGAGGATTTCGGGATTATCCAACTGGTTCCATACAGCGTTAAGCACATGCGTTATCACCTCCCGGAATGGATACTCTGGATCATCCCGCACTGGCTGCACCACAATCCAACGCAGAGCGACGGGCAGTTCCGTAGGAGGAAGGGATTCAAGGAGTGGCCCCAATAGAAATGATTTATAGGAGCCGAGAAGTCTAGGGTCCTTCGGCGGCGTGAGAGCGGCGAACACTTCCTCGACGCGTGAGTTGATCGGGCCACAAGGCACGGAGGGCAAAACCCTTCAATTCATCCTGTGGATCATCGCCAGCCTGACCTGTTACACAAGGGAGGAGACGCCGCAATATGGGTCTACGCATCCGCAATCCGAACCAAGGCGGCCGCAGCCTGTTCGCGGATGTGTTGGTTCTCGTTAGGGTCGAGGACTATGCCCGTGAGTAACTCCTGAAGCACCTGGAGGCGGCAAGATTCGGCGATGTCGATGGCGACTCGGCGGACGATGGTGTTCTTCGTGCGATCTCGGATGAAGGGGTCCAGCTGGGTATGGAGCCGGGGACGGGCGAGTTTCCGGTACTTCCTGCGGCGATCCCACTGGCTATCGATGAGGGTTCCAGCGTCGAAGAGCCGGAGGAGCGACCCGACAAGCCGCTCGCGTGCCTCGGGACTCATTGTGGCCACGTCGCTGCTGAGAAGCACTTGCGGGTCGGATTCCACGATCCGGTCGTAGAGCAGGGGAACGAGACTGGCGAGCCACGCTGCGGTTTCTTGGAGTTGCGGCACTATCTTGCCCGCCTCATCACCGGGGTGCGCGATCAGGCTGAGCATCTGCGTGGCTTCCATGCGCCGGATGTAAAGATACCATGCGGCGAGGAATTCGGCGTAGGTCTGGTGGGCGAACCCCAGCTGCTTCGGCCCGCGTGCCGAGAAAAGCCCCGTGTCGAATACCTCCCGCACGGCGGCGTCTGTGATGTTCACGGGCTGCCCGTCCATTAGTTCCATCCCGTCGCGGAGATACTGCGAGCGGAGGTCTCCCTCGGGGGCATCATTTCGAGCACCCGTCCAGATAGTCGGCCGGCCGCAAAAAATGGATAGGGCCGCAATCCGTGCGGCGATGTGCAAACGCTGACGCGAATGTGAGGTCTCCTGAACAGTTGTGCCGCCTGCCGGCTTTCACTGATCTCCTCACAGAGGCACTCGCATCCCTGCCGGTACAGCTCCACCTGCGACAGCGGGAAACTTATCAGCACGTTGGTATGACTCAAGGAGGAAACGGAGTGTCACGGGCTTGCTTGCGAGTGCGGCGGCCTCTCAGACGGTCCACCTCGGCGAGGAACGCCACAGGATCGACTCCCGCATGCCGCTGCCGCGTCGGCGACATCCCTCCGACGCAATGGCACCAACTCGTACACCCCGACCCCATCCTCACCCCAAAGCCTCGTCAGCTGCGTCTCCAGGAGCATCGGCCACACCGCCGTCCGGCAAGCGATGCGCAGTCGCAGGCGGTCGAGGGGACAGCGCCAGAGCTCCTCTCCAAGGAGGGCTGCGAGCGTATCGATGCGGATGAGGCACTCGTCTAGACTATCGAGAAACAGGTGGAGGATGCCGCTACCGGCTCTCCAGGCAGTGAAAGAGGGATCCTCGAAAATGGAGCGAACGAGCAGGAGATCCGACTGGTAGGCGTTCAGGTTCCGCCAGAGGAGGACTTCCCCCGCGCGGCGGATCGCCGCCTCGGTCTCGCGGCGGTGGCACTCCAGCGCCGTCGTCTTGCCGATGCCTGGCTCGCCGAGCAGGATGAGGCAGAGCTTTGTGGCGATCTGCTCGAAGGCGACGACGTGAGGATTCGAATGGGGACCGTACTCCGACTCGGGATTGAAGAGGAAGCCATCGCCGGTGAGGATGATCTCCTCGCCTCGCGGGCACCAGAATCGCTTCCAGTTGAAGGATTGGTCTGCCATGCTTCGCCTATTCAACCACAACAGTGGGGCGAACACCAGCAATCCGCGGCTACACCGCCGCGGCCCGCAAGAGGCGCCAGAGAGGGATGCCCGCGAGAGCGATAGTCCCACTTCTCAACAGGCCGCTGATGTCCGCAGACGACGAAGGGGATACGTGCTTCCATTTTACTGTCCCTGCGGATCGTCGCGCCCTCTCTTGTTCAGAAACTGCGGACTCGTCACGATCGCTTCGACCAGGCTGCCGAACGCATACCCGTCGGCCGCCAGCCGGGTCCGCATCGCGTCGAGCGCTTTGCTGTCCGACAGCAGCAGGCTCGCGCCCAGCGCGTAGGAAAACAGCTTTCGGCACAGGTTATCGACAAAATCGTCCTGCCGTTTGTCGCGCAGATACGCGCGCAGGCCCGTCAAGCCCCGTGCGGTCCTTGCCGTCGGGGAAGGTCGCGTCGGTCTGGACCGGGCGGCCGCCCAGGTCCTTGGTGCGATGCTCGCCGACCGGGCCGAATCCCTCGAAGACCAGGCCAACCGAATCGAAGCGGCGATGGCAGGCCGGCGCAGCTCTTGTTGTCGCGGTGCCGGGCGAGCACTTGCGGCAGCGTCAACTCGCCCAGTTTCGCCTCGTCCTTCGGCAACTCGGGAACGGTCGGCGGCGGCGGCGGAATCTGCTCGCCCAGCAGCCGGCGGACGACCCAGTAGCCGCGCTTGACGGGACTGGTGCGCAGGCCCGGCGCGTTCTTCGTGAGAAAGACCGCCATCGGCAGCAGGCCGCCGCGGCCGTAACGCCGCGCGTCCGCGACGTGGACCCATTCGTCCGGTCGCCTTGCGGCTCGGGCATGCCGTAGTGCCGGGCCAGCGGCCGATTCACGAACGTATCGTTGCCGTACAGCAGATCGAGGACGGAGCGATTGCGCTGGGCCATGTCGAGGAAGTAGCGGATCGGCTCCTCAAACATCGCCTGCCGCAGCTCGTTGGTGAAGCTCGGGAAGCGTTGGCGATCGACGCTGTTGTGCTCCTCGAAGCGGCGGAAATCGAGCCAGTTGCCGGCAAACTCGGTCGCCAGGCCGCGCAGCGCGCGGGTCGCGCAGCATGCGCCGCGCCTGGGCCGTCAGCACGTCCGGCCGATGCAGGTCGCCCGCCGCGGCGTGGGCCAGCAGCTCGGCGTCGGGCATGCTCGACCAGAGGAAATAGCTCAACCGGCTGGCCAGCTCGTAGTCCGACAGCGGCCGCACGGCCGACCTCGCTTCCGCCAGGTCGAAGCGGTAGCAGAAATGGGGCGACAGCAGCACGGTGACGAGCGTGTCGCGCAGCGCCTCCTCGTGTCCCAGATCGTCGCTCGCGGCGGAGCGTGCGATAAAACGCCAGCAGATCGTCTCCGTTCGGCGGCCGACAGAGGCCGGCGGTAGGCCCGCTCGGCGAACTGCACCAGCGGCGTCAAGGTGGCTCGGCTCGGCGGCCAGCCGGGCGCGCTCGACCCGGCGAATTTCCGCCGACATGTCCGGCGAAATAGGTCTTCGATCGCCTCCAGCGCCTCGTCGCCGGCCCCCTGCTCGCGCGCCTTGGCCAGGTACGCCTTCGCCAGCCGATCCATCTTCGCCTCGGACGTGGCATCCTTGTCCTCGGAGCGGGCGAAGTCGAACTCGGCCTCGCGCATGAAGCGCGGCGGCTCGGCCCGCTCGAAGAAGATGAAATCCTTGTACTGCCGCATCGGCACCCGGGTGACGAAATTCAGCTCGTGCCACAGCGCTATCCAGCTCGCGCCGCTGCCGTTCGTCGAGAATCAACTCGCACAGCGGTTCGTCGTCGCGGAAATAGCCCTGCATGAGGTGGAAGCCGGCCGTGAGCGGCCGACCCTGGCCGGCCGCGTTGGGATCGAAATACGGGCCGCGGTCGGCGACGACAAAAGCGTCGGGAAACACCGCACAGAACCGCTCCAGCGCCCGGCGCAGCCGTCGTTCCGCCTCGGCGTCGGTTGCGTTCGCCGCGAACAACTTCGCCAGCCCGGCGTCCGCGTCCTGGAGCTGGTTCGGCCAGCTTGCGGAGGTCGGAGAAAACCTCTCCCGAATAACTGCGATGCCGGCTCGCCAGTTGGCGATTTCGCCACAGGACGAACGGCTGGCTGCCGTCGGAAATCCCCGCGACGTGCAGCTTGCCGACCTTGGGCTTGAGCTGCCGGCGCAGACGCACGACCAGGTCGCGCATCCGCTCGCAGCCGGGACGAGCCGCGTCGGACGATGCGCTCGGGCGGCGGCAGTTCGCGCCACATCGTCCGGACGGCGGCCAGCGGTCCCGCTTCCGCTCTCGGCATCGGTCAGGGCCGACCAGACCAGCGACAGGTACTTCGCGCTCAGCCCCGCCTCGGCCGCGAAACGGTCCAGCTCCGCGTCGGACCGGCCGAGCCGGTCGCGGTGGCGATACTTCCAGGCGGCCAGGAAGTAGTCGGCGTAATCGACCTTATGGCGCTCGTAAAAATCGACGATGCGCTGCACGCAATACTTGTCGCGGTCGGTGTCGGTCACGGCCGGATGCGGTGCGAAGACGAAGCCGTCCGGCTTCAGGACGACGTGGTCGGCGATCCGCCGGGCCGCCGCCAGGTACTTCTTGAGCAGGGCCGGAGACATGGCCAGGGATTCGCCCGAGTTGTCGAAGCCGGCTTCGTTGGCGGGATCGACCGGAAACTCTCGCGTCGGCCGAATGTCCACGCCGGTCAGGTCGCGGATGGTGTAGTCGAACTCGGCGTTGCTGAGACGGCGGGCCAGGACGGGCCCCGGATCGCCGGCGTTTCGCCGCGCTTCGCGGTCGCGCAGCTCACCAATCCAGGCGATCACCGCGGCCCGCTCGTCGGCCGTCGGCTGGCGCGGCGCGTCCTCCGGCGGCATCTCGCCCGCCTGGAGTCGTTCGAGTACCTGCTCCCAACGACGCGCGTTGTTCGCGACCGCCGTCACCGTCGTGTCGCGGCTGAGGTCGAGCTGGGCTTTCGGCTTCTTCGGGCCGTGACACGATACACAATAGCGTTGGAGGAATGGCCGCACGCGGGTGGCGAATCGCGGTTCGAGCGGGTCGGCCGGCGACGCCGGATCGGCCCCCCGCGCCGGACGAAGGGTGTACCGCGCTCCTCCGTCGGTCAGGCCCAGAGCGAGAACGGCGAAGACAATCGGTGTTCCGAATTTCCTGGACATCGAACTCCCCTGCGGATGGCGACCCTGCGATTGTACTGCATCGGCCGGCCCTCTTCGTATGGTTTGTCCACAAATCTCTTCGTTTCGCCGCGACGCGCAGCGGAGCGCGCGCTCCGCTGCGCGTCGCGGCGAAACGCAATTCGGGAGAGTTTCGACGTGGACGATTGACTTTCGCGGCGGATCGGAGAAACTGAAAGACATTACCTCGCTCGCCAATGCACCCACACCCCAAGGGAGGAGATGTCGTGACGGATTCCCCGAAGCGCGGCTTGACCCGCCGCGAAGTGATGAAGGCGTCCGGTCAGGTCGCCGTGGCGACGGCCCTGGCCGGACTGGCCACCCCGCAAATCTACGCCGGCAGCAGCGACACCATTCAGATCGCCCTCGTCGGCTGCGGTGGCCGCGGCGGCGGCGCCGCCGAAGACGCCCTGCACAGCAAGAACGGCCCCACCAAGCTCGTCGCCCTCGCCGACGTCTTCCCCAACAAACTCAAAGACAAGCACGATCAATTCACGAAGAATTTCGCCAAGCAGTCCGACCTGCCCCAAGATCGTCAGTTTCTCGGCTTCGACGCCTACAAGCACGCGATGGACTGCCTCAAGCCCGGCGACGTGGTCATCCTGACGACGCCGCCGGCCTTCCGCTGGGTCCACTTCACCTACGCCATCGCCAAGGGTCTGAACGTCTTCATGGAGAAGCCGATCACCGTGGACGGCCCGTCCACGCGACGGATGCTCAAGCTCGGCGAGGAGGCCAAGAGCAAGAACCTCAAGGTCGGCGTCGGCCTGATGTGCCGTCACTGCCCCGCGCGCGGCGAGATGTTCAAGAAGATCCAGGACGGCATGATCGGCGACATCACCCTGCTGCGCGCCTATCGGCAGCACAATCCGGTCGGCTTCTTCGCGTCGCCGCCCAAGCCGGCGGGCATCAGCGAGCTGCTCTACCAGGTGCAGCGCTTCCACTCGTTCTTGTGGGCCAGCGGCGGCTGCTACAGCGACTTCTACATCCACAACATCGATGAATGCTGCTGGATGAAGGATGCCTGGCCGGTCGAGGCCCGCGCCTCCGGCGGCCGGCACTATCGCGGCAACAACATCGATCAGAACTTCGACAGTTATTCCGTCGAGTACACCTTCGGCGACGGCACCAAGCTGCTGCTCGAAGGCCGCTGCATGAACGGCTGCGATCAGCAATTCGCCAGCCTCGCTCACGGCACCAAAGGCTCGGCGATTATCTCGTCCAACAGCCATTGGCCGTCGCGCTGCCGGCTGCTCAAGAGCCAGCACAACAGCGGCGAGAAGAAATATCAGAAGGACGTTATCTGGCAGTGCGCGCAAGGAACCCAGCAGCGATAACCCCTACCGCGTGGAGTGGGACGATCTGCTCGCCGCCATCCGCCAGGACAAGCCGTACAACGAGGTCGAGCGCGGTGCCAAGCCAGCCTGGTCACGGCCATGGGCCGCATGGCCGCTCACACCGGCCAGGTCGTCACCTACGACGAGATGCTCAACTGCGAGCACGAGTTCGCGCCGGAGGTCGATAAGCTGGCGATGGATGCGCAGGCGCCGCTGCGGGCCGGGCCCGACGGCAAGTACCCCGTGCCCGAGCCGGGACGGAAGAAGAAGCGCGAATTCTAAACGAGGAGGACGGAAGAAGACACGGTGAGGGGGCCGGTCCGGCCCCCTCGGGGCTTCTCAGCTCCGGGGTGGGGATTGATCGCGTTACTGGGCGACGCCCGTGGCGGGAATCGTCAGCTCGACACGGCTGACCTCACCGGGACGTACGGTCACCTGGGCCGTCGTCGTCTGCTTCTTGCCGTCGCGGACGATCTGGGCCTTGAGGGTGTACTCGTATTCTGCCCGGCTCCAGGGCGGGCGACACGAACACGCGCTGCGCCGACGTTGAGGTAGTCGGCTCGTTATCGACGGTGAGCGTGGCGTCTTCGGGCAGGGAGACAACCAGGGTCGCCTCGTTCGCGGCGGCCTGAGCGACTGCGGCCCCCATGTTGGGGTTGATGGTGCAGACGCCGCCGAAGCAGGTGGCGCACGGGGCCGCTGCGTGGCCTCCGCCGCCCATGACGTAGCCGCCGCCACACGTCGCGCAGCCGCCCATCATCATGTAGCCGCCGCCGCAGCCACCGTAGCCGCAGCCGCCCATCATGTAGCCGCCGCCGCAGCCGCCGCCACCACAGCCGCCACCACCGCAGCCGCCCCGGCCTCGCGCCGCAGACGCCCTGGCTGTCCGCCACCATCGCCACCGCGGCCACCGCCACGATCATCACGAACTTCTTCATCTCCAAGATCCTTCCTCAAAAGGTGTGAAGAAAGTAACCACCCGCCACCCTGGAGGGTGGGGTTACTCTCGGCCCGCACATCTTAGCCAAGCTGTGCAAACTTCCGACGTAACCTAGTCAACCGAGATTAGACTGTCAACCCTGGTTGACTAATTCGAACTGGAAAATTTTTCAGGTTGCGAAAGAGGGGAAAGAGGGAGGAAATAGCGGAGGGTGGATAGCAGTGAGTCGGTCAGATAGGAAAGCTTAGGGAAATCGCGGAAATGGCAAGATAGGGAATTTATTTCCGGAACTGCTGGCGCAGCTGGGTGAACTCGGCCAGGCGTTCGGGCCGGACTTCGCCGCCGAAGGTGAGGAAGACTTTGAGGACCGCCGCCCCGCCGCGGTCGAAGAACTGGAAGGAGAGCGTGTTGACGCCGTCCATGTGGCCGGGCTTCTCGACGGCGAAGACGGCGGCGAGCTGGGCCGGACGGATGTGCAGATCCAGGGAGGGAGTCTGGACGTTGAAGAACTCGCCCCAGGTGCTGAAGCCGCCGAAGCGGCCGACGACCTCGCACGTCACGCCGCTGTTGGAGACGATGGCGTGGACGTCGCCGAGTTCCGGGAAGCTACGGAACAATTGTTCCCAGCGCGTGATGTCCAGTTCGACGGCGCGGTTGTCGGGCAGGGCGCGGATGACCTCGACCTCCGGGACGCCGAGCTGCCGGGCCAGTACCAGCGTCATCTGGCTGGGACCGCTCTTCAAGGCGGCGTCGATGCGCTGTCGCTGCTCCGGCGTGATGGGCGTGGCTGGTGTTTGCGGATTCATCGTGGCCTCACGTATCTCGGCGAACGGCCGGCGTCAGCCGGCTGGTGTAGCATCTCGATCACCTTCGTTATGTTATACCAGCCGGCTGACGCCGGCCGTTCGCCGAGATTTTCTTCTTTGATCCCCAGCCGCGCCGGAGGTACGATGCGCGGAGTGGTCGTCAACTCGGTTTCCTTGCAAGGGGGGATGCCATGTTCACGTTCTGGGGTTCCAGGCAGACGTTCTGCGACGGCCTGACGCGGCGGGGATTTCTCCGCGTCGGCGCCTTCGGGGCCGGACTGACGCTGGCCGAGATGCTGCGCCTCCGCGCCGGAGCGGGGACGTCCGCGCCGACCAAGTCCGCCATCATGATCTACCTGCCGGGCGGTCCGTCGCACATGGACATGTACGACCTCAAGCCGGAGGCGCCGGCGGAGTTCCGCGGCGAGTTCAAGCCGATCGCCACCAACGTGCCCGGCGTGCAGATCTGCGAGCACTTTCCGCTGCAGGCGAAGATGTGGGACAAGCTGGCCTGCGTCCGCTCGATCGTCTCGGTGGACGAGCACTCCGACACGCTGGTGATGACCGGCTACAGCGACCGCGAGAACCGCACGGCCGGCCATCCGTCGTTCGGCTCGGTGGTGTCGAAGACTGCGTGGCGGAACGCGACGTCGCTACCCCGCCGTTCGTCAGCCTGCGCGGCATGACGCGCGGCACCGAGCCGGGCTACCTCGGCATCGCGCATCGGCCGTTCACGCCCAACGGCCCCGGCCTGAACGACCTGCGCCTGGCCCGCGGCGTCAGCGCGGAACGACTGGGACGAGCGCAAGGACCTGCTGCAAGGCTTCGACGGCATTCGCCGCGACATCGACGCCTCCGGCACGCATGACCGGGCTGGACGCCTTCGCCGCCCGCGC
This sequence comes from uncultured Planctomycetota bacterium, assembly GCA_963849325.1. GTDB lineage: Bacteria > Planctomycetota > Planctomycetia > Gemmatales > Gemmataceae > JAJPHU01. The sequence goes on from CAWKHF010000005.1 coordinate 206,270, forward strand.
CTTCGACATGGTTCCTCCGGCGCCGTCCGCAACGCCCTCGATCTGAAGCAAGGAAGAGCCGAAGATCGCGCGACCGCTACAAGGGCGTCGAGCAGTTCCTGACGGCGCGCCGGCTGGTCGAGGCGGGCGTCGGCTGCGTCACGCTGTCGATCGGCGGCTGGGACACGCACGGCAACAACTTCAAGACGCTGGCCCGCCAACTGCCGCTGGTCGACCGCGGCATCGCCAACCTGATCCAGGATCTGCACGACCGCGGCATGGACAACGACGTGGTGACGGTGATGTGGGGCGAGTTCGGCCGCACGCCGCGCATCAACAAGGGGGCCGGCCGCGACCACTGGCCGCAGGTCATGTCGGCCCTGGTCGCCGGCGGCGGTCTGCGCATGGGCCAGGCCGTCGGCTCCAGCAGCGCGCGCGGCGAATATCCCAAGGACCGCCGCGTCACGGTGCCGCAGGTGCTCAGCACCCTCTACCGCGCCATCGGCATCGACCCGGGGCGGACCTTCCCCAACGGCAGCGGCCGGCCCATGTACATCCTCGACGACCGCAGCCCGGTGACGGAATTGCTGTAAGGAACAGGGAACAGGGAATAGAGGCGAGGCTTCTTCTCTCTTTCTATTCCCTGTTCCCTATTCCCTATTCCCTGTTCGGAAGGTCGTCAATCGCCGCCGCCGGAGGGGCCGACGAAGCGAATGACGCAATCGCGTGCATGGAGGCGGTGCTCCTGCCGAATTTTGCACGCCTCCTCGTAGCTGGAGCAGGCGATTACCGGCCATTCGCTGTCTTCGGGCGGATCTTGCCGGTCCCGCCGACTGCGGACGTACACCACAAAACGGTCGTCGTGCGCTTCTTCCATGGCGAGAACCCTCTCACAAGATAGGTCACCAGATACGTGGTTGAGTCCGGGTCCAGAGAGGAGATCGGCGTCGATCCCGGATCGAGGTCTTAGATTACCAAAGATTCAGCAAATAGCAAGACCATTTTCTCGGATGCGCATTCTCCACATCTTGTTCGAGGGAAACGCATCGGAATGCTGTCGTCGTTTCCGGTTGTGGTATAATCGCTGCCGCCCGACTCTTCCGCGAGGGACCGGCGATGCTCCTGTTCGGCCGACTCCGCGCTCGCACCTGTCAGGGATCGGACGCGCCGCGCGCTTCTGCAGGTCGGCGCCAGTTCGGTACTCGGGCTGTCGCTGGCCGACCTTCTGCGTCTGCGGGCCGCCGGTTCGTCCACGGACGGTTCGGCCCGCTCGGTCCTGTTGCTGTGGCTCTGGGGCGGCCCGGCCCACCTGGACACCTGGGACCCCAAGCCCGACGCTCCGCTCGAATATCGCGGCCCTTTCTCGGCCATCGCCACGTCGGTCCCCGGCGTCCGCGTCGGCGAGCTGTTCCCGCAAGATCGGCCCGGCGAGCGACTCGCTTCGCCCTCGTGCGCTCGCTGCACACCGGCTCCAACGACCACGGCGTCGCCGGCACCATCGGCCTGACCGGCAGCGCCGCCGGCGGCGTCGGCCTCGACGGCAAGCCGCTGCCCGGCTCGGCGCGGCCGGCGACCGGGCAGCGTGGTGGCGCGGGTGCGCGGCGCCGGCGTCGAAGCTGCCGCCGTTCCTCGTCGTCGGCGGCCGGCTGCACCAGGGCAAGAAGGCCATCGTCGGCGAGGGCGGCGGCCCCCTCGGCGCCCTCGTACGACCCCTTCCGCCTCGAATACGACCCCGTCCACGGCACGCGCATCCCCGCCCTGCAACTGCCGCCCGACCTCACGCCGGAGCGCCTCGGCGACCGCCGCCGCCTGCTTGCAAGCCTTCGATCAGGCTGGCGCAGCGCGCCGAGGCTGCGCGGGCGGCGGAGCCCTGGACGACTACCGCCGTCAGGCGTTCGCCATGCTGACGTCGCCGGCCGCTCGGAAGATGTTCGACCTCGGCCGCGAACCGGCGTCGCTCAAGGACCGCTACGGCCGCACGCGCTTCGGCCAGTCGTGCCTGCTGGGCCGGCGGCTGATCGAGCACGGCGTGCCGTTCGTGCAGGTCAACTGGAGCGATCACGTCGAGGCGGAGGAGGACTCCGGCGACGGCGGCTGGGACCACCATTATCGGAATTTTCAGATCATGCAGGACCGTCATGCCCCCTGGCTCGACCAGGCGCTGTCGGCCCTGCTCGACGACCTGGCCGAGCGCGGCCTGCTGGAGCGAACGCTGGTGGTGGCGATGGGCGAGTTCGGCCGTTCGCCGAAGATCAACGACAAGGCCGGCCGCGATCACTGGGAGCATTGCTACAGCGCCTTGTTGGCCGGCGGCGGCGTCCAGGGCGGCCGCGTCGTCGGCTCCAGCGACGCCCGCGGCGGACATCCGCACGACCGCGCCGTCACGCCCGCCGACATCGCCGCCACCGTGCAGCACGCCGTCGGCATCACCAGCGAGCAGGCCGCCACGCTCGGGCTGTCCGGGACGGGGAAGGTGATCGACGAGTTGTTCTGACATCCCTTGTTCCTCGGAGGATGCGTCATGTCCCGACTCTTGCACCTCGGTCTGTTCCTCGGTTTGTTCGCTCTCGGTGTGCGGCCGGTATTCTCGGCCCCGGCGCCGCCATCGAGAGTCCCCAAGGAACTCCTGGAAGTTCGGCTCAAGGCGGCCAGCGATACATATAAACAGAACTTCGAGCGATTGCGCGGCGGGCAAGGGCTGCCGACGGAGCTGTTTGGCTGGTCGCGTCGCTGGCTCGATGCCGAGTTGGCTCTGAGTAAGGACAAGGCTGCCCGGCTGGCCGCCCTGCAAGCTCACGTGAAACGAACAAGGGAAGTGGAACGACTCATGCACACCTTTGCGCGGACAGGCCAGGGCAGACAGGCGGACGCCAGCGCCGCGACCTACTACCGCGCCGAGGCCGAAATTATGCTGATCGAGGCTGGAGGAGAGTTACCCAAACCGGACAAAGCACCTGTCCTGCCGAGGAGAGACGAGAAGAAATCGCCCTGAGGAGGGAGCAAACCATGCCCATGCACGACTGGACGCGCGTCGATGCGGGAATTTTCCACGCCTTCCATTTGGCCTGGCTCGGCATTCTCCAGAATGCCCTGAACTCCGGGCTGTTACCGCCAGGTTATTACGCCTTGGCGGAACAGATCGCCGGAGGGATTGGGCCGGATGTCCTGACGCTGCAAACACCCAATCCGCCGGAAGGCGACAGCAGTGGAGACGTGCCAGGTGCCGTCGCCGTCGCCGTCGCTCCACCCAAGGTACGGCACACCCTTCGCCCGCCGATCGACGAGTACGTCTTTAAACAGCGGAGCCTTGTCCTTCGCCACGTCAGCAACCACCGGATGATTGCCCTCATCGAGATCCTCTCCTCGGGCAACAAGTCCAGCCGCCACGCCCTGCGCTCGTTCCTCGACAAGGCCGAGTCGGCCCTGGCGCACGGCATCCATCTTCTGCTGGCCGATCCGTACCCACCGGGGCCGCGCGATCCGCGCGGCATTCACGGGGCGTTGTGGGAACGCCTCTTCGGCGAGGCGGTCCCGACGCCGGAGAAGCCCTTGACGCTGGTCGCTTACGCCGCCGGACGAGTGCCGACGGCCTACTTCGAGCCGCTGGCCGTCGGCGATGTCTTGCCGGACATGCCCCTGTTCCTCACCGCGGACGAATACATCAACGTGCCGCTGGAGACGACCGATGGCGCCGCCTACGCAGGTGTCCCGCGCTACTACCGCACGATTCTCGAAACGCGGAACGCTCCATGAACCGCAACGTCCTCGCATTGGCCCTGCTGCTCGTGCTGTGCTCTTGGTGCCGCGGAGGAGAAGCGCCGGCCGTGGTCCGTCTCACCAAGGACGGCGATTTCAAACAACATCCGCAATGGGCGCCCGACGGCAAGAAACTGCTGCTGACGCGCATCCACGAGGGCAAGATGGGCCTGTGGCTGCTCAGCACGGACGGCTCCAGCCTCAAGCCGCTGCTGACGCCGCCGTCCGCCGCGCCGCACTTCGATGGCCACTGGGCGCCCGACAGCAAAAAGATCGCTTATGTCCACGACGTTCTGCAGGGCACCGACGGCAAACTGCAAATCAACACGGTCAACGCCGACGGTGGCGACGCGAAGGTGCTGATCCCGCACAAGGCGTTCGAGGAGTCGCCGCGCTGGTCGCCGGACGGCCGACGCCTCGCCTGGGTCAGCCTGCGCGACGGCAACCAGGAAATTTACACGGCCGACAACGACGGCAAGAACGTCCAGCGCCTGACGCGCGCGACGGCGCCGGACAACAACCCAAGCTGGTCGCCCGACGGCAAGCGTCTTGCCTTCGCCAGTGCCCGCGCCGGCAATTTCGAGATTTACGTCATGAACGCCGACGGCACGGACGTTCGCCGTCTGACCAATCATCGCGCCCTCGATTCTTGGCCGACCTGGTCGCCCGACGGCCGGCGCCTCGCTTTCACGTCCAACCGCGACGGCAATTACGAGATCTACGTCCTGAACGCCGACGGCGGCGGCCTGCGCAACCTGACTCGTCATCCGGGACAGGACAATTTCGCGGCGTGGTCGCCGGACGGCAAACGCCTCGCCTTCATCTCCAACCGCGATGGCGGACATGACGTGTACGTCATGGAAATGAAGTAAGAGTGCCTTTCCTCTGGGCAGCGGCTGCTCAGTGCGTCATCTCCGCCAGAACGATGGTCCAGGCATCCCTTCCTCGACATTGGTCATCCTATCTCTTTTCTGAACAAGAACTTATTCACCGTGTCTCCCTCCTTGGGGCGCGGCGGTATCGGATTTGCTCAATGGGGGCTGGCCGGGTAAACGCAACCCAAGTTCGGGAGAGGCTGCTGGTGATCCGCAAACGACGCAAGACCGTGGTGGTCATCGGCAACGGCATGGTGGGGCATCGCTTCTGCGAACGCCTCGTCGAGTTCGATGCCGCCCACGACTACCAGATCGTGACGTTTTGCGAGGAGCCGCGGCCGGCCTACGACCGCGTCAACCTCACCAAATACTTCGAGCATCGCCGGGCCGAAAAGCTCGCCCTGGCGACGCCGCAATGGTACGACGGACAACGGCATCACGCCTGTTCGTCGGCGACCGGGCCACCGCGATCGACCGCGACAAGCGCGTGGTGCGCTCGGCCGGCGGCCGCGAGGTCCCCTACGACTGCGTGGTGCTGGCGACCGGCTCGGCGCCGTTCGTGCCGCCGGTGCCGGGCATCGACAAGAAGGGCGTCTTCGTCTACCGCACCATCGAGGACCTGGAGCAGATCATCGCCTACGGCGGCGACCGTCAAGAAGGCGGCGGTCATCGGCGGCGGCCTGCTCGGCCTGGAGGCGGCCAAGGCGGCCTACGACCTCGGCCTGGAGACGCACGTCGTCGAGTTCGCCCCGCGCCTGATGCCGCGGCAGATCGACGACGCCGGCTCGCAAGGTGCTCGTCGGCAAGATCAACGCCCTGGGCGTCCAGGTCCACCTCAACAAGAACACCAAGGAAATCCTCGGCAACGGCAAGGTCGAGGGCATGGCCTTCGCCGACGGCGGCGAGCTGGACGTGAAGATGGTCGTCGTCTCGGCCGGCATCAAGCCGCGCGACGACCTGGCCCGCGCCTGCGGCCTGATGGTCGGCCAGCGCGGCGGCGTCGTCGTCGATGACCACCTGCGCACCTCCGACCCCGACATCTTCGCCATCGGCGAGGTCGCCCTGTACGGCGGCATGATCTACGGCCTGGTCGCGCCCGGCTACGAGATGGCCGAGATCGCCGCCGCCAACCTGACCGGCCAGGACGCGCGTCTTCAAGGGCGCCGACATGTCCACCAAGCTCAAGCTGATGGGCGTGGACGTGGCCAGCTTCGGCGACTGCTTCGCCGACGACAAGAAGGCCCGGCCGATCACCTATCGAAGACCCGTTCAAGGGATCGTACAAGAAGCTGCTGTTCAGCCTCGACGGCAGCCGGCTGCTGGGCGGCATCCTGGTCGGCGACGCCTCGGAATACGGGCAACTGTCGATGCTCGCCAAGAGCGACAAGCCGCTGGCGATGCCGCCGGGCGAGTTGCTGCTCGGCAAGAGCGACGGCAAGAGCGCCGGCGCGGCCCTGACCACCATCCCCAACGACACCCAGGTCTGCTCGTGCAACAACGTCAGCAAGGGCCAGATTTGCGACGCCATCCGCGACAAGAACCTGACTTCGGTCGAGGAGATCAAGCTGTGCACGAAGGCCGGCACCGGCTGCGGCGGCTGTCTGCCGCTGGTCACCGACCTGTTCAAGGCCGCGATCAAGGCGTCCGGCAAGAAGGTCAACAACGCCCTGTGCGAGCACTTCGCCTGCACGCGGCAGGAGCTGTTCGAGATCGTCAAGATCAAGCGCATCCAGTCGTTCGACGAGCTGATCCGCGCCCACGGCCACGGCCAGGGCTGCGAGATCTGCAAGCCGGCCGTCGCCTCGATCCTGGCCAGCCTGTGGAACGAGAACGTCGTCGAACACACGACCATCCAGGACACCAACGACCGCTTCCTGGCCAACATCCAGCGCGGCGGCACGTACTCGGTGGTGCCGCGCGTGCCCGGCGGCGAGATCACGCCCGAGAAGCTCATCGTCCTCGGCCAGGTGGCCAAGAAGTACGGCCTGTACACGAAGATCACCGGCGGCCAGCGCATCGACCTGTTCGGGGCGCGCGGTGCATCAGCTGCCGGACATCTGGGAGGAGCTGGTCGACGCCGGCTTCGAGAGCGGCCACGCCTACGGCAAGGCGCTGCGCACGGTCAAGAGCTGCGTCGGCACGACCTGGTGCCGCTACGGCGTGCAGGACTCGGTCGGCTTCGCCATCCGCGTCGAGAACCGCTACAAGGGCATCCGTGCGCCGCACAAGGTCAAGGCGGCCGTCTCCGGCTGCGTCCGCGAATGCGCCGAGGCCCAGAGCAAGGACTTCGGCATCATCGCCACCGAGAAGGGCTGGAACCTCTACGTCTGCGGCAACGGCGGCGCCAAGCCGCGCCACGCCGACCTGCTCGCCGCCGACCTCGACGCCGAGACGTGCATCCGGTACATCGACCGCTTCCTGATGTACTACATCCAGACCGCCGACCGCCTGACGCGCACCTCGCGTCTGGCTGGAGAAGATGGAGGGCGGCATCGAGCTACCTGCGCGACGTCATCATCGACGACTGCCTCGGCATCGGCGACGAGCTGGAGCGGCAGATGCAGTTCCTCGTCGGACACCTACAAGTGCGAGTGGGAGGAGGTCGTCAACGACCCGGAGAAGCGCCGCCTGTTCCAGCAGTTCGTCAACACCGACGAGACGGAGCCGACCATCGAGTTCGTCGACCGAGCGCGAGCAGCAGCGGCCGGCGGACTGGACCACGTCGTTCGTCCCGGTCAATGAGTTGACGCTACGGACGGCGGTAAGCCAGGAGCGGACAGCCGGATCTGGGTCCAGGTCGGCAAGGTCTGGGACTTCCCGCACGACGGCGGCGCGACGGTCAAGTACGGCAAGACGCAGATCGCCGTGTTCAACTTCGCCAGCCGCGGCGAGTGGTACGCCACGCCAGAACATGTGCCCGCACCGGCGCGAGTTCGTCCTGTCGCGCGGCATGATCGGCGACCAGAACGGCAAGCCCAAGGTCGCCTGCCCGGTCCACAAGAAGACGTTTTCGCTGGAAACCGGCGAGTGCCTCAGCGGCGAGGACTACTCGGTGCAGCGTCTTCCCGGTGAAGGTCGAGGGCGACGACGTGTATCTGCACCTGCCGCCGGCCGAAGAACTGGACGCCGTGCTGGCGACGGAGAAGACGTGCAACGGCTCGTGCCACTCTGTCGAGACCCAGCCGAAAAAAGTCTGGACCCATCGCAAGGCGAAGGTGCCCGAGCTGCTGCCGGCCGACCCCCACGCGGAAAATTAGAGGCACTAACCCAATAGGCGAGCGGGGGGCGTAAGCCCCCTGTTGACGGCGAAAAACAGGGGGCTTACGCCCCCCGCTCGCCAAAAAGTTACAGCTTCTTAACCACAGATCAACACAGATGAACACAGATAAACCTCTACAATAACGAGAGGAAGGGTTTATCTGTGTTCATCTGTGGTTCATTTCGGGTCCATCATGCGCAACGAGAGCGGCGGAGTCGGTCTGTTCGCCGGATGGGAGGCATTCGCCAACGGCATCGGCTTCCTCGTCGTCACGCCGCGCGTATGGGGTTATGCGCTGGTGCCGGTGACGATGCTGCTGCTGCTGTGTTGCGGCCTGTTCGGACTGGCCGTCTGGGGATCGAATTGGCTGAGCGCATCCGTGTTCGGTCCCGACCCCGGCACGTGGGGGCGCGTCGGCTACTGGAGCATGACGATCGCCCTCTGGCTGGTGGGTCTCGTGGTGGCGGTGTTGCTGGCCCTGAGCCTGGCGCAGCCCTTGTCCGGCTGGGCCTTGGAGTCCATCTCGCACGCTCAGGAGGTCGCCCTGACCGGCACCGCCGCGCCGACGACGTCGTTTCTCGCCAATCTTCTCAGCACCGCCAAGGCCGTCGTCATCGCCCTGCTGGTAGGCGGGACGCTACTGGCGATCCTTTTTGTCATCAACTTCTTCTTTCCACCGGCGATGATCGTCACGGTGCCGTTGAAGCTGATCGTCTGCGGCTGGATGCTGGCGTGGGACTTCCTCGATTATCCGTTGGCCATGCGCGGCGTCGGGTTGGAGGGACGGTTCGCGTGGGTCGGGCGCAATTTCGGCGCCTTCACGCTGTTCGGCCTGCTGTGGGCGCTGCTGGTCGTGGTGCCGGGCGTGGTGCTGCTGGTGCTGCCGGCGGGCGTCGCCGGCGCCACGCGCCTCGTCGTGGCCGACGAGCGCCTCCGCCGCAATCCGCGCCATGCCGTTGACGTTCTTCCCGTTTAAGAGGCACTAACAAAAAGGCGAACGGCCGGCGTCAGTCGGCTGGTTGCAGCCTTATACCAGCCGGCTGACGCCGGCCGTTCGCCCATAAAGTTAGTGGCTCTAACTGCGCGTCGCGGCTAAACGGAGGGACTTCCGTCCAGCAGTTGAACCAACTTCTGCCGGCGGTACTCGAAGATCCACTTCAGCTCGCGCTCGACGGCGGCGGCGGTGACGACGAAGCCGAGCAGGCCGCCGGGCGTCTCGAAGTCGATGCGATCCGTCACGCGCGTACCGCCGTCGGCCAGCGCCTCGAAGCGATGCGTGTGCATCCACTTCTTGAACGGCCCTTCGCGCTGCTCATCGACGAAGTGATGCTCCGGCTCCCAGACCGTCACCTCGCTGACCAACCGCTGCGACAGGCCCCAGCGTCGGCCTTGCAGCGTGACGCGAGCGCCCAACCGCAGCTGCTCGGGGCGCTGACGAGCTGGGCGTGCAGTTCCGGGGGAGATATTTTCAGCAGGTTGGCGGGGCGGCTGAAGAAGTCGAAGACGCGCCCCAGAGGGGCGGGCAGGTCCTCGATCATCTCGAAACGCGGCATGACAGCGGTTCCTCGCGGGCCGGATGGACCTTGGCAAATGCGAATAGATTCATTGTAATTGACGGGGAGGGGGAATTTCCAAAGGAGTTGTGCCCATGCGTTTGGAAGATCTGCAAGATGTTCTGCGGCAAAGGCCTTTCCGACCCTTCCGTCTGGTGGTGAGCAGCGGTTCCGCCTTCGAGGTGCGGCACCCGGAGCTGTGCCTTCCGGGCCGTCGTTCCGTATTCGTCGGCGTGCCGGCTCCGGGCGAAGTTGAACCCGTCTACGACCGCTTTGCCATCCTGGATTTGGCCCACGTCACTCATGTTGAACCGCTCGAACCGCCCACAGCTTCCGCTCCCGGCACGGCCGCCAGCGGTTGATATTCATGCTTTTGGACACCTTTCCCCAGGTATTGATTCTCACCGGCCCGACCGGCTCCGGCAAGAGCGGCCTGGCCCTGGAGTTGGCCGGCCGGCTCGGCGCCGAGATCGTGTCGATGGATTCGATGGCGCTGTACCGCGGCATGGACATCGGCACGGCCAAGCCGACGCCGGAGGAGCGCCGCCGTGTGCCGCACCACCTGATCGACGTGCTCGAACCGTGGGAGTCGGCCAGCGTCGCCTGGTGGCTGGAGCGCGCCGTCGCCTGCTGCCGCGACATCACCGGCCGCGGCAAGCGCCCCCTCTTCGTCGGCGGGACGCCTCTGTATCTGAAGGCGCTGCTGTACGGCCTGTTCGAGGGTCCGCCCGCCGACGAGGCGATGCGCCGCCGCCTGGAGGAGGAGGCCGCCACGACCGGCGGGCCGTCCCTGCACGCCCGCCTCGCCGCCGTCGATCCCGTCAGCGCCGCCCGCCTGCATCCCAACGACGTGCGCCGCGTCATCCGCGCCCTCGAAGTCTGGGAGCTGACCGGCCGGCCCATCAGTGCCTGGCAAACGCAGTGGAACAGTGGCGAGTGGCTAGTGGCCAGTGGCGAGGGAAGAAGAAGTCTCTTCCCTCGCCACTGGCCACTAACCACTAACCACTGTTTATGGCTGGATCTGCCTCGTCCCGGAGCTGTACGCGCGGATCGATGCCCGCGTCGAGCGGATGATCGCCGCAGGGCTGGTGGACGAGGTGCGGGCGCTGCGGCGGTTGGAGCGCCCCTCAGCCGCGAGGCGGCGCAGGCGCTGGGCTACAAGGAGATGTTCGATTACCTCGACGGCCGGGCCGAACTGCACGAGACAGTTCGCCGCATCCAGACGCGCAGTCGTAACTTCGCCAAGCGGCAAATCACCTGGTTTCGCCATCTGCCGGCCTGCCGGCCGATCAGTCCCGAATTGACATTTGCCGCCTGGAGCTTGACAATGCTATAAGTCGTGCAGCGAGCGTTGCGTCCTTCGTCGGGTTGTCGAGAGCGGCGTGCGTCGTGGAGGATCGTAGCCATGCCGGTCGTGACGTTTCAAATCCTCGAAGGAATCGACAAGGGCCGCATCTTCCGCGAATTGCCCACGCCCGTCACCATCGGCCGCGAGGAAGGCAACAGCCTGCGCCTCAACGACGAGCGCGTCAGCCGCTTTCACGCCAAGGTCCAGTACGACAACGGCGAGATCATCCTGACCGACCTGGAAAGCACCAACGGCACGCGCGTCAACGGCAACGTCGTGCAGATCCGCCGGCTGCGCCCCGGCGACCGCATCGGCGTCGGCCGATCGCTGCTGCTGTTCGGCTCGCCGCAGGAGATCGAGGCGCGCAACGCCGCCCTGACCGGCCTCAGCACGCCCACGGCCGGCGACGCCGACCGCCGACCCGTTGCCGGCCACCGTCCAGGCCCAGACCCTCGCCGCGCAGTTCGACCACGACATCGATTTCGACCTCAACCTGCAGCGAGAAGATCACGGTGACGGCCGGCGCGCTGTTCCTGGGCAATCGGCCGTTGCCGCCGTTGCCGCAGAAAATGACGCCCTCGCAGGCCGCCCGCCTGGCCGAACTGCTCGACTTCCTGCACCGCCATCTGACCCTGGCCACCGAGAACATCAGCGCCAACGAGGACGGCACCCACGTCACCCTCCGTTACGCCGACTGGCAGCGCGTGCTGGCCGTGCAGATGGTGCTGGCCCGCTACGTCCGCGCCGTCGCCGAGCCGGACGCGCTCGAGGAATGATCTCAAGTCTGACCGCAGCCCTCCACACGAAGAACGAGGAGAGACGGTGCGCGGACGCTACTGTGCTTGTGCGCGCCGGGGTCCGCGATTTATGGTGCAGGAGCCGCTGGCGGCGTAGCGCAGAAGCGCTGAAGCCGCCAGCGGCCTGAGAGGATCGTCGTATGCCGCAAAGTCCGTTCGTTCATCTGCACTGCCACAGTCACTACAGCCTGCTCGACGGCGCCAACCGCGTGCCGGAACTGGTGGCCCACGTCAAGAAGCTGGGCATGAACGCCTGCGCCATCACCGACCACGGCAACCTGTTCGGCGCCATCGAGTTTTATCAGGAATGCAAGGCCGCCGGCATCAATCCGATCATCGGCTACGAGGCCTACGTCGCCCCCGGCAAGCGCACCGAGCGCGAGGCCAAGAAACGCGGCGAGGCCGGCTATCACCTGACGCTGCTGGCCAAGAACGCCACCGGCTTCAGCAACCTCATCAAGATGGCCAGCGTCGCCTACCTGGAGGGCTACTACTACATCCCGCGCATCGACAAGGAACTGCTCGTCGATCATCACGAAGGACTGATCTGTCTGTCCGGCTGCGCCAGCTCCGAGTTCAGCGAATGGATCCTCAAGGACCAGATGGACGAGGCCGAGAAGGTCTGCGCCTGGTTCGCCAAACTGTTCGGCAAGGACTTTTACGTCGAGGTGCAGAACAACGGCATCGACGTGCAACGCCTGTGCGCGCAGGGGGCCATCGACATCGCCAACAAGCTCGGTCTGCCGCTGGTCGCCACCTCCGACGCCCACTATCTGACGCGCGACGACGCTCCCGCCCATGACGTGCTGCTGTGCATCAACACCGGCAAGACGCTGAACGATCCCAACCGCCTGCGCTACGGCAACGGCGATGGCCGCATGATCGATCAGTTCTACGTCTGCGCGCCCGACGAGATGTATCGCCGCTTTCCCCGACCTGCCGGACGCCGTCCGCCGCAGTCAGGAGATCGCCGACGGCGTGGACATTCAGCTCAACTTGAAGGCCCGCCATTTCCCGGTGTTCACGCCGCCCGCGGGCAAGAAGCCGGAGGAGTACCTGCGCGAGCTGTGCGAGAACGGCCTGCGCGAGCGCTACGGCGACAATCCGCCGCCGGCGGTGCGCGAGCGGCTGGAACACGAGCTGGGCATCATCTGCCGCATGGGCTTCGCCAGCTATTTCCTCATCGTCTGGGACTTCGTCAACTTCGCGGTCGAGAACGGCATTCCCGTGCAGTGCCCGCGGCTCCGGCTGCGGAGCACTGGTCAGCTACGTCCTGAAACTCAGCCACGTCGATCCGCTGGAGTACGATTTGCTGTTCGAGCGCTTCCTCGACCCCAACCGCTCCGAGGCACCCGACATCGACATCGACTTTTGCCAGGATCGCCGCGAGGAAGTGATCGCCTACGTCAAGCGCAAGTACGGCGAGGAGAGCGTGGCGCAGATCGGCACCTTCGGCACGATGGCCGCCCGCGCCGCCATCAAGGACGTGGGCCGCGTCCTCGACGTGCCGCTGGATCGCGTCAACCAGCTGACGAACATGGTCCCCAAGACGCTGGGCATCACGCTCGACGAGGCGCTGCAGCAGAGCGGCGAGCTGAAGCAGGCGTACCAGTCCGACCCGGCGGTGCGCGAGCTGATCGACATCGCCCGGAAGCTGGAGGGCACCAACCGCAACGCCGGCACCCACGCCGCCGGCGTCGTCATCGCCAACGGCCCGCTGAGCGATTACGTGCCGCTGCAGCGCGTCGTCCGCAAGGGCGAGGACGCCGGCTCGCGCAGCGGCGAGGCCGTCGTCACGACGCAATGGGTCATGGGCGACCTGGAAAAGGTCGGCCTGCTCAAGATGGACTTTCTGGGTCTGCGCACGTCTGACATTGCTGGACAAGGCGGTGCGGCTGATCGAGAAGACGCGCGGCGAAAAGATCGACGTGTACAAGCTGCCGCTGGACGACCCGGAGACGTATCAGCTGTTGCAGCGCGGCGACGCCAAGGGCGTGTTCCAGTTCGAGTCCGACGGCATCCGCGAATTGCTCAAGCGGCTGCAGCCGGACAACATCCGCGACATCATCGCCTGCACGGCGCTGTATCGTCCCGGCCCGCTCGGCGGCGGCATGGTGGACGCCTACATCAACTGCAAGCACGGCCGCGAGAAGCCGGTCTATCCGCACCCGGTCATGGAGGAAATCCTCGGGCGAAACCTACGGCGTCATGGTCTATCAAGAACAGGTAATGCGGATCTTAAATCGGCTGGGCGGCATCGAGCTGTCCAGCGCCTACGCCTGCATCAAGGCCATCAGCAAGAAGAAGCAGGAGATCATCGACGCGCGCCGAGTGGATTTCATCAGCGGGGCGCAGGAGCGCGGCGTGAGCAAGGAGGTCGCCGAGGACATCTTCGCCAAGATCGTCTATTTCGGAGGATACGGATTCAATAAGTCTCACTCTTGCGCCTACGCCTACGTCTCCTACCAGACCGCCTACCTGAAAACGCACTACACGCCGGAGTTCATGGCGGCGCTGTTGTCCAGCGAGATCGAGGACGGCAACAAGCGCGACATCATGGTCGATCACATCGCCGACGCCCGCAAGATGGGCGTCGAGGTGCTGCCGCCCAACGTCAACGCCAGCGACAGCGAGTTCACCGTGTACGACGGCAAGATCGTCTTCGGTCTGACGGCCATCAAGGGCGTCGGCCGCAGCTCCTCCGAGGAGATCGCCCGTGCCCGCGGCGAGGGCGGGCGCTTCAAGGACCTGTTCGACTTCTGCGAGCGCGTCGATGCCAAGGTCGTCAACAAGGCCACGATCGAGCGGCTCATCAAGGCGGGCGCGTTCGATCGCTTCGGCGGCCACCGGGCGCAGCTGACGGCACGTGCTGCCGCGCGCCATGCAGGCGGCCGCCGATCGGCAGAACGACAAGCGGCTCGGCCAGCGCAACCTGTTCGACGTCCGCCGCCGGCGGAATCGGCCGCCGTCGTCAGCCGAGTCGAGGGAGACGCTGCCGGACGTGCCGCCGTGGTCGGAGACCGAGAAGCTGAAGTACGAGAAGGAAGTGCTCGACTTCTACCTGTCCAGCCATCCCGCTGGCCCAGAACGAGAAGGTGCTGCGCCGCTTCGCCAGCCACACCGCCGAGGAGATGAAGCACGCTGCCGGCCGATCAGGAAGTGACGCTCGGCGGCATGTTCGCGCAGATCGCCTTGAAGAACACCCAGAAGGCGCGCAACGGCAACAGTCGTTATTTGCTGGCCCGCATCGAGGACATGACCGGCTCGGCCAAGTGCGTCATGTGGCCGGACGATTTCGCTCGCTTCAAGGAGGAGGTGCGCGACGATCAGCCTTACATCATCAAGGGCACGGTCGATCGCCGCCGCGAGGAGCCGACGCTGGTCATCAACCGCATTTTGACGCTGGAACAGGCGCAGCGCGAACTGGCCGCGGGCTGTACCTGCTGCTGCGGCTGGGGCGCAATCAGCCGGAGGACATCGATCGCCTCGGAGCCGTGCTGCGGCAGGCGCCGGGGCCGTGCCCGGTGTTCCTGACGATCAAGGACGGGGCGGACAAGTTCTGCGTACTGAAGCTTGGCCGCGACTTCGCCATCAACCCCACGAACGTTCCCGCAGGAGGAACTGGAGGCGATTCTGGGACCGAACAGCGTGCGGCTGATGTGAGGCGACGGGGGCGGTATCATGTTCCCCCACTCATCCGGAGCGCTAGCGACAGGTTGCAAGAACCCGTCGCGGACGCTCCGGGCGAGTGGTTTGGAAATGGTCTACTTGGGCGGGTTGACTTTTTCCTTGAGGCGCTCCAGGTCGATCTCCGCCTCCAGCCGGTTCAAGGTGGCATCCTGCACGATTTCCTCCGATGCCGCCCCGGTTTGATGGAGTCGGCGAACACGATCCTCCATCTCCTTCCACAAATCGACGATCTTCTTTTGCACGGCGACTCGCTCTTTGTCCGTCTCGCACAATTCCAGTTCCGCCTTGAGAACGCGGATCTCCGCCTGCCGCACGATCTCCGGACCTGCGGTCCCCATCTGTAGCCGCCGTCGCGCTCTCACCGCCCCGGCCCGCAGGATGTCCAGCCGTTCCTTCAGCAGGGCCCGAACCCTCGACTCTTTCGGCGCCGGAGCCGAGTCCGTCCCCTTTTTTTCTGTGGGTCCATGAGCCGATTGCCTGTCCTCCTTCGGCCTAGGCGGAGGCGCCTTTTCCTCCCCGCTCGCCTTCGGCTTGGGCGTCAGGGCATGCGTCGAGACGGCCGCGCCGGCGAAGACGAAGCCCGCCGTCAGGACACCCAGGGTCGCCAGTTTCAGTTTGTTCAGCAACATGGCTTTCAACACTCCTTCCGTCAAGGCGGCGACCGGAGCGGAAATCACTCCGCCGGCCGCCGCCGGACCCGCGAGAACGATCATTGCACTTTGGACCGTGGACGAGACGAGCGGGGCCGGCACACACGCCGGCGCCGCCTTCTGGGTCAGGACCGTTGCCAGGACCGCGCCGGGCAGGACCAGGCCGCGCCGGCTCAGCCGTCCGGCCAGCTTCGCCCGTGCTCGGGTCAGTCGGCTCGACAGCGTCCCCTCGGGCAGACGCAGTTGTTGGGCCGCGTCCTTGCGCGATTTGCCCTCCAGGTCGCACAGGACGATGGGCAGCCGGTACTTCTCGGCCAGCCGGCTCAGCTCCCGATCGAGCAGGGGTTGCAAGTCATGCCACGGGGTTTCCTGCGACGCCGCTTCCGGCTCGGGCATGTGCCGTCATCTGCCTCTCCCGCGAGGCCCGCCTGGCATTGATCGCCCGCGCCTTGAGCGCCGTGTTGTGGGCCACGCCGTAGAGCCAGTTGGCGACCGTCGCGCGCGATTGGATCGAGGCGGCCTTGCGGACGAGGACGAGAAACGTCGCCTGGAAAGCGTCCTCGGCGTCCGCCAGTGTTCGCAACACCCGACGGCAGACGCCGAGGACCATCGGGCCGTGACGCCGGACCAGCGCCTCGAACGCGACTTCGTCCCGATGCTCGAGGAAGCACGTCAACAGTTGTTCGTCCGACAGGCTGGCCGCCTCCCCCGCCAGGACCACGCGGCGAAGATGGTCGATGACCCGCTTGCCCTGGCTCGCCGTCATGTCGCGCTCTCCTTCACGGACCTCGATCCGCCTCTATCGATTACTTCCCGGTCGGGACGCCTTTCATCCCTTTTTTTCGCCGAAAAATGGCGCAGAAGTGGACCCTGTTGGCGCGGATGTTGGGCGTAGGGTGGGCCGAGCTTGCGAGGCCCACCAGCGAGCGTGGTGGGCCTCGCAAGCTCGGCCCACCCTACGTCCCATGCCGCCAGCCGTTCAATCTAGGCCAAAAAACGCCGGCACGCCGATACGAAAGATCATGGCGATGGAGCGCACCGCTTCGCGGACGTTGACCTTGGACTTGCCGGCACGGCGGTTCTCGAAGATGATGGGCGTCTCGCCGATCTTGCCGCCGGCGCGGCGGCAGCGATACAGCACTTCTTGCTGGAACGAGTAGCCGCGCGAGCGGACTTGCTCCAACCGCGCTTCGCGCAGCTTGGCGACGCGGTAACAGCGATAACCGCCGCTGCAATCGCGCGCCGGGATGCGCATGAGCACGCCAACCAGGGTATTGATGCCTCGGCTCATCAGCCGACGGCGGAGCGGCCAATTCTCGCTGCCGCCGCCGGGAACGTAGCGCGAGCCGATCATAACGTCGTGCTGCTCCATGCCGGCCAACAGCGCCGGCAGGTAGCGCGGATGATGGCTGAAGTCGGCGTCCATGTTGACGAACAGGTCGTAGTCGTGCTCCAGGGCGTAGCGCATGCCGTCGAGGATGGCGGTGCCCAGGCCGAGCTTGCCCGGCCGATGCAGCACGTGCAGGCGTGGGTTGTCGGCCGCCAGCTCGTCGGCCAACCGGCCGGTGCCGTCGGGCGAGTTGTCGTCGATGACCAGCAATTCCGCCGAGGGAACGGTCTTGTGGATCTCCGCCAGCAGCGGCGCCAGGTTGTCGCGCTCGTTGTAGGTGGCGAGGGATACCAGGATGCGGGGAGGCGCGGCGGACGGCACGACCACTCCTTGACAATTGCGGCTTGCACAATGCGTTCCAGGAATTATCCTACAAGATTAGGCATCGCCTCGGGAGACGCGGCCAGCCCATCCGCGAGGGGAGCACAACCGCAATGGCCACCACCATCTCGATCGTCTGTCCGGAGTGCGGCAAGCAGGTCAAGGCTCCGGAGAACGTGCTGGGCAAGAAGGTCCGCTGCAAGTTTTGCCAGGCCGCTTTCGTCGCCAGCTCCGGAGCGTCCAAGCCACCCGCCGGCAAGTCCGGCAAGCCGGCGGCCGGCAAGTCCGGCAAGGTTACCCCACCGCCCAAGGCCGTTGCCAAGCCCGCCGACACCAAGCCGGCCAAGAAGCCGGTCATGGACGACGACGACGACGACCCCAACCCCTACGTCATGACCAACGTCAACCTGGCGCCGCGCTGCCCCAACTGCGCCAACGAGATGGAGAGCGAGGACGCCATCATCTGCCTGATTTGCGGCTACAACACCTCGACGCGCGAGCAGTTTCAGACGCGCAAGGTCCACGCCCTCACGTTCGGCGAACACTTTATGTGGCTGTTGCCGGGCATCGGCTGCGCCCTGGCCGTCTTGTCGGCGCTCGGCTTCGATGTCTGGTATCTGCTCAAAATCGACGATCTGGTAGGTCCTGTCGAAAAGGAGTTCTTCTGGGGGATATTGTCCCACGGAGGCATCAAGCTGTGGGTCGTCATCATGTCGTTGTTCGTCACCTACTTCGCGGGCAAATTCGCCATCAAACGTCTGATCCTCCATCCCAAGCCGCCCGAGGTCGAGAAGAAGAAGTGATCGCTCTTCGTTTAGCCGCGACGCGCAGCGGAGCGCGACACGCGCTCCGCTGCGCGTCGCGGCTAAACGAAGTTGGGCTCGAACAAGCGCTTGTCTACCGCGCCCACAGCTTGCGGTCGAGACTGCGATAGTTGATGGCCTCGGTCAGATGACCGGCCCGGATCGGTTCGCTTCCTTCGAGGTCGGCAATGGTTCGAGCCACGCGCAGGATGCGGTCGTGGGCTCGCGCCGACAGGCCCAGTTCGTCCATGGCCGTCTGCAACAGACCGCGGCTATCGGCGTCCAGAAGACAGTAACGCCGCAGTTGCCGGCTGCTCATGCGGCTGTTGAGACGATGGCCGTCGCCGCCAAACCTCCGCGCCTGGACCGCCCGGGCCCGCAAGACCTGTTCGCGCATGTCGGCGCTGGAGGTGCCGTCGCGCGGAGCGGCCAGCTCCTGGTAGGGCACGGCCGGGACTTCGATGTGCATGTCAATGCGGTCCAGCAGCGGGCCGCTGATGCGGCCCATGTAGCGATCGATCTGCAGGGGGTTGCACTTGCAAGCATGTTTGGCGTCGCCCAGGTAGCCGCACGGGCACGGGTTCATGGCGGCGATGAGGACGAAGCGCGCCGGGAACGTGGTCGAGTGCAGCGCCCGCGCGATCGTCACCTTGCCCTCTTCGAGCGGCTGCCGCAGCACTTCCAGACTGCGACGATTGAACTCCGGTAACTCGTCGAGAAAGAGGACGCCATGATGGGCGAGCGAGATTTCGCCGGGCGCCGGCGTGCTGCCGCCGCCGACCATGCCGGCGTCGCTGATGGTGTGGTGCGGCGAGCGGAACGGCCGCGTCGCCAGCAGCGCTTCGCCGGGACTGAGCCGGCCGGTGGCGCTGTAGATGCGCGTCGTCTCCAGGCTCTCGCCGGGCGTCAGCGGCGGCAGAATGCTGGGCAGACGACGCGACAGCATCGTCTTTCCCGATCCCGGACTGCCGATCATGAGGACGTTATGACCGCCGCTGGCGGCGACGACTAGCGCCCGCTTGGCGAACTCCTGGCCGCGCACGTCGGCGAAGTCGATGTCGTAGCTGTTGAGCCGGGCTGCCAGATCTTCCAGGCGAACCGCGACCGGCTCGGCGGCGAGCTGTCCGGACAGGATGCCGACCGCTTCGCTGAGGCTGTTGGCGCCGAAGACCTGCACCTCGGTGACGACGGCCGCCTCCCGAGCGTTGACCGCCGGCACCAGCAGTTTGCGGAGGCCGCGATCGCGCGCCGCCATCGCCATCGACAACGCGCCCTTGATGGGTCTGACATTGCCGTCCAGGGCCAGTTCGCCGACCAGGGCGAAGTCGCGCAGCGGCTCCGGCCGCAGTTGGCCGGTGGCGACCAACATGCCCAGGGCGATGGGCAGGTCGAAGGCGCCGGCGTCTTTCTTCAGGTCCGCCGGCGCCAAATTGACGATGGTTCGTCCGGCCGGGCGCTGGTAGCCGAGGTTGGCCAAGGCCCGTTCGATGCGATGAACGCTCTCGCGCACGGCCAACTCGGGCAGCCCGACCAGGATGGTCTTGGGCAGGCCCGCGGCCACGTCCACCTCGACTTCGACGGGCATCGCCTCGATGCCGACGAGCGCGAAGGCGCTCAGTTTTGCCAGCATGATCGGACCACTCCGCGACGAACAGGCTTTTTCGAGCGCTGAGAAAGAGAACGTCCTCCCGTTGTATCCTCGATTTCGCGCCGCCGCAATTGTCTTCTTCTCGGAAGGACGTTCCTCCGGCGCAGGCGCGAGTCGAAGCGATTTGTTACACTCGTCGTTGTGCCCCGCCGCCATCCCTTCGTTCGCGTGAGGCTTCCGCCATGAGCGCATCCATCGATGTCCCGGTGACGATCTCCCCCGAGGCCGCCGCTCGCATCGCCGAGTTGGGCATGCACCGGGAACTGCAACAGATGATCGAGCACGTCCGCCAGGTCGTGCCGGAACTGGCGGCGATTGAGGTGGCGCGCGAGCCGGCGTATGACATGGATTGGGAGCCGGTCTGCATCACCGCCTACAGCGACCGGCCCTTTCAGGTCGGTGATGACACCTCGGCGAACTTGATCCGATGGCGAGTTGAGATGTTTCCGCCGCAAGTGCTCGACAATCTATGCCTCCTGCTCAGCCCCGGGAGACCCCATGCAGGGTAGGGACTTTTTGGACGTGGCTCGCAAGGTGGTCCTCGGCTCCGATGAAGCCCACTGGCGGGCAACGGTGATCCACGCCTCTTATGCCCTCTTCCTCGAATGTCGCGACGCCCTGACGCACTGGGGCATCGTCATCCCGCCGCGCCACAATGTACACTCCGCGGTTCGGCTGCGTTTCCTCTACGCGACCGATCCGGACCTGAAGATCATCGGCGACTTTCTGGACGCCTGGGGACCACGCCGTAATCGCGCCAGTTACAACCTGGGAACGCTGATGGACTTCGCTTCCGACCACCTAGCCCGACTGGCGATCCAGGACACAACCGCGGCGCTGGCTCGCCTCGATTCCATCAAGGCCAACCCCGTCCGACGTGCCGCCGCCATCGCCTCGTTTCCCCCGTGACCCTCCGAGGGAGAACCAAACCGGGGACGCCGCTCGATTCCGCGGATCGAGCGGCGTCCCCGAGTCCCATCACACAGGCTCAATAGACAATCGTAAATCCGCCCTCCGCTCGGGAGAAGACGGCCACCAAGCTCCAAATCGGGACGCCGTTGGCTCGGCCCTTTTCGGCCGTCGGTTTGCCGCTGGCGTCAAAGACCTGCCAGGCCACGGAACCGCCCCGCTCCCAACCCACTCCTTCCGTCCAGGCCAGGATCGTCTGACCGCGCTTGTCGCAGGCGACGACGGAGTGTTTGCGATCGCCGGTCGCGCCGGGAGCGGCGACCGGGTCCGACCTCGTTCCGGTCGTCGGGTCGATGCGGGCGTAGTAGACCTGTCCCTTGGTTTCCCAGGCGGCCCGAACGTCCGTGGCTCCCTCGGCAAAGGCGAAGCTGCTCATCGGACACGCTTCCACCTTCCACGGATGGATGTCGGCCCCTCGGAAGCTCGCTCCGTGGTCCCGCGACGTCAGCAAGTACGTGTCCCGGTTGACGCGATCCGTCGCCGAGCGGTACAGCAGGTAGACGGTCCCCTTGTGGTCTGCGAAGGCCCGCAGACCGCAGCAGCCGCACGCCCCGGTGGGCTGCTCGTAGGCGGCCTTCTCGGGGGCGAACGTCGCGCCCTCGTCCGTCGAGCGGGCCAGCCACACACGCCGGTTCGCCTCGCCCTTTTCACCCGGTTGCGGCGCGTGCCAGGCCACGTAAACGTTTCCCGAATCGTCGGCGGCCACGGAACCGCCGCCGTCGAGTCCGGCGGCGGCGCGAATCACGTTTCGCTGGGCTTCAAAAGCCGTACCGTCGTCCTGGAGGCGCGTGTAGAGCATCCCCTCGATGCCGGGAGCTTTCTTGCCGGAGGCATTCCAGGCCACGTGAACGCGGCCGTTCTTGCCCACGGCCACCTGAGCGCCGCGGATGTTGCCAATGGCGATGGCGCTGTCGCGCACGCTGTTGACGCGGAGGGGGCGGGAGAACGTGGCCC
Organism: uncultured Planctomycetota bacterium; assembly: GCA_963849325.1. Taxonomy (GTDB): domain Bacteria; phylum Planctomycetota; class Planctomycetia; order Gemmatales; family Gemmataceae; genus JAJPHU01. The sequence goes on from CAWKHF010000005.1 coordinate 228,262, forward strand.
CCTCGTCCGCGGAGTGGACGTAGAAGAGATCACCGTGCCGCGGGTCACCGCGGAAGTAAACCAGGTGAAGGACGCCTTTGCCGTCCACGGCGACCTGCGGCTGGATGCCGCGATCGGGCACTCGCAATCGTTTCACCGGGCCGGATGGGCCCTCTTTTGGGGCGTCCGACCTGTCTGCCCTAGCCAGCGAGGACGCCGCCGGCTCGGAACAGGCAAGCAGCCCTCCGCCGGCAGCGATCAGCAACGCCGCCGTTACGATTTTGCGCTTGGTAAGTCTCATGTCTTTCCGCACTCCTTCTCTTGGTGCCCAAACCGATGAACTCCTCTCCGAGCCTGAAGCGTAAGCGAAGCGCTTCGCTTACGCTTCAGCTCGGAGAGTTCGGCGCAATTCGATCGTCAGCGGCTGACCGTCCACCTTGACGCTGGCGCGATGGGTCTCGCCGCTGAGTGGCTGGGCGGACCACTCGACCGTCAGCGTTTCGCCGGCAATGTATTCGCGGTGCGCCGCGATGGCCTGACGCAGCTTATCGGATTCCGTGCCGAGGTACAGGGCGATGCGGTCCTCCATCTCCAGGCCGGCCTCCTTGCGCTGCTCCTGAACGTGGCGCACCACGTCGCGGGCCATGCCCTCGCCGGCCAGCTCCTCGGTGATGCGCGTGTCGAGGGCGAGCTGCGTGTCGCGGTCCACGATGCCGGCCCAGCCCTCGGGCGCCTTCTCCTGCACGATCACATCGTCCGGGCCGAGCGTGACCGTCTCGCCGCCGCAGGCAAGCTCGATCGGTTCGCCCGCCCGCACCTTCTGGGCCAGATCGAACGGGTCCGCCGCGGCCGATGGCGGCGGCGACCTCCTTCAAGCGTGGGCCGAACTTCGGACCCAGCGTCTTCATGTTCGGCTTCACTTCCGGCGTCAGCAGCGGTCCCCACTCCAGTTCGTGCAGGGACACCGCCTTGACATTCAACTCCTCGCGGATCTGATCGCCGAAGCGCTCGACGGCGCGCTCGTCGTCCTCGCCCGCCGGCTGCACCTTCAGCTCGGCCAGCGGCTGGCGCACCTTGATCTTGACGCGTTCCGCACCGCCAAGCCCAGCGACACCAGTTCCAGCAGCCGTCCATGTCGGTCGAGAGGTCCTCGTCGATCAGCGCCTCGTCCACCTCGGGGAAGTCGCACAGGTGGACGCTCTCAGGCTGGTCCGCCGTCTTGAGGTTGTGGTACATCGTCTCGGTCAAGAACGGCATGACCGGCGCGAACAGCTTCGTCAGCGTCAGCAGCACCGTGTACAGCGTCTGGTAGGCGGCCAGCTTGTCCGGCCCTTGCTCGCTCTTCCAGAAGCGGCGGCGGTTGCGGCGGACGTACCAGTTGCTCAGCTTGTCATCGACGAACTTCTCCGCCTCCAGGCAGAAGGCCATGAGGTTGTAACTCTCGAACGCCGTCGCGGGCCGTGCCGATCAGGTGCTGCAAGTCCGACAGAATCCAGCGGTCGATGTCCGGCCGCTCCGGCAGCGGCACCGGCGGCGCGGCCGGGTCGAAGCCGTCGAGCCGGGCGTAGTTGCAGAAGAAGGCGTAGGTGTTCCACAGCTTCAGCGTGAACTTGCTGCGCAGCTCGTCGGCGGGCCGGGGCCGAAATTGAGGTTCGCGGCCGGGTTGTGCCGGCAGAACATCCAGCGGATCAGGTCGGCGCTCATCGGCGGATGATGTTCGACTTTGCCCTTGGGGTCTGTCAGGTCGTAACCCTCATCGGCCGCCCCCTCGAACGGGATGGAGTTGCCGGCCGACTTGTGCATCGGCCGGTCCCACTGGTCGCGCACCAGGCCGTGGCCGAGCAGCACCTTGAACGGCGGCCGGTTCTCCATCATCGTGCTCATGGCCAGGATGGCGTAGAACCAGTTGCGGAACTGGCCGGGGAAGCTCTCGGTGATGAAGTCGGCCGGGAACCACTTCTCCCACTCGGCGCGGTCCGTGTTGTAGCCCATCGTCGAGTACGGCACGATGCCGGCGTCGAGCCAGGGATTGCCGACGTCGGGGATACGCGACATCAGGTTGCCGGTCTTCGGATTGCGGATCTTCACCAGGTCGATCCACGGCCGATGCGGCGTGTGGCCGTCGAACTCGGTCCCAGCCCTCGACGGCGCGCTCCTTCAGCTCCTCGCGCGAGCCGATCACCTCGAAATCGCCGGTCTGCTCATCGACCCAGATCGGCAGGGCCAGGCCCCAGAAGCGTTTCTTCGAGATCATCCAGTCGCCCATGTTCGTCAGCCAGTCCAGCTCGCGGGCCTTGCCGTTGATCGACTCCGGCAGGAACGTCACCTGCTCGACGACGCGCATGATCTCGTCGCGCCACTCCATGTTGATGAACCACTCGTCCACCAGGCGGAACAGCAGCTCCGTCTTGCAGCGCCAGCAGTGCGGATAGCTGTGCGGATACTTCTCCGACCGCCAGCAGCACGCCCTTCTGCTGCAGGTTGTCGAGGATCCAGTCGGTCGTGGCGGGATCGACGGCGGACTTGCCCGTCCAGCGGGCCGAAGCCGGGACAGAAAGATGCCGTACTCGTCGAGCGGCGCGACCGGCGGCAGGCCCTCCTCCTTGCCGAGGTGGAAGTCCTCCTTGCCGCAGCCCGGCGCGATGTGGACGATGCCGGTGCCCTCGGTCTCGCCGACGTCCTTCCAGGCGATGACGCGATGAACGTCGCGGGCCGACGTCTCCGGCCGCCCACTTCTGCTGGCGAGCGATGCGCGGCCGTCTCCGCCGGATAGCCCGCCGGCGTGCTGCTGCGCCGGCAGCTCGTCGAACGGGCCGTCGTACTGCCAGCCGACCATGTCGGCGCCCGGTCACCTCGCCGACGATCTCGTAGCCGCCCTTCTCCTTGAAGATCTGCTCCAGCGTCTTGAGCTTCGGCACGCCCGTCGACCCACTCCTTTCTCTTCAACTGCTCTTCGAGCCGCTGCGCCGTGAAGGCGCCCTTGGCGAGGTAGTAGACCTGCTCCTTGTGCCGCACCTTGAGGTAGGTCAGCTCCGGATTGACGGCGGCGGCGACGTTGCTGGTCAGCGTCCAGGGCGTCGTGGTCCAGACGAGCAGGTTTTCGCCGGGCCGGCCGCGCAGCGGGAAGCGGACGAAGACGGCGCGGTGGGCGACGAGCTGGTAGCCCTCGTGCCATCTCCATCTGGCTGAGGCCGACCCGCAGCGGCGGACACCACGGCATGGCGTCGTAGCCGCGGTAGACCAGGCCGCGGTCGTGGCACTTCTTGAGGAAGCTCCAGATGGTGTAGTTGTTCTCCTCCGACATGGTGAAGTAGCTGCGCCGCTGGTCCGGCGGCTTGCTCCAGTCCTCGTCGCGGTCCCAGTCCATCCAGTAGCCCAGGCGGATCGACTGCTCGGTCTGCACGCGGGCGAACTTATCGACGCGCTCCTTGCACTGCTGGACGAAGCGGTCGATGCTGGCGAAGGGTCGCCGGGCACGAGGTTCTCGATGTCGCGCTTCGACTTGCAGTTTCAGCTCCTTCTCGACCTCGACCTCGACCCACAGACCCTGGCAGTCGAAGCCGTTCTGGTAGCGCAGCTCGCGGCCGGTCATGGCGTGGTAGCGCTGGAAGGCGTCCTTGTAGGTGCGGCCCCAGGCGTGATGGACGCCCATCGGGTTGTTGGCGGTGATCGGGCCGTCGAGGAAGGACCAGCGCGGCCCGCCGCGGTTCTTGGCCCGCAGTTTCTCGAACGCCTCGATGCGCTCCCAGAACTCCAGGACGGCTCGCTCCTGGGCCGGGAAATCTACCTGCTGCGTCTCCACTTTCTCGAACGGCATGACGACTCCTCGTGTAACGATGAATCTCCTTATCTTATCAGTTGACACGCGGGATCGGCAGGCGTTCGCGTCGGACAAGCCCGGAGCGCCAGCGACGGGTTGCTTCAACCCATCGCGGACGCTCCGGGCTTGCAGAGGGGAAATCGATTTTACCTACCGACCTGGGACCACATCCTTCTTTTGGGCAAAATATGCTTGCCCTCGCATTCGGAGGAATCGATAATCTCGACATCTCCGGTGGAGGCGAAGCAAGCGATCCACTCATGTCCAAACGTGGAATGGCGGATGCGTTATCCGCATGGGCAACGATCTCGTTTCCGACAACCTAGCGAGACTTGTCATGGCACGCCAACGCGCATCGTCCGGCAGCGGCAAACAGACTACCCAGACTCCGGCTCGGGCCAAAACCAGCCGCCCCCCGACCAGGAACAAGGAAGGTGCTCCCGGCGGCGGCTCGCCGCAAACCCTGCCGGCCGGCCTGCGCACCGACACGCGCTCCAAGTTCGTCCTCTACAACCTGCTCGGCAACGAACGCGCCTTCTACCAGGTCGATCGCGTCGAGGTGGAGAAGCCGGCCAAGCCACCCAAGCAGAAAACGCTCGCTCACAGTGTCATCATCATCGATCGCTCCGGCTCGATGTACTCCTACCTCGAAGACTTGAAGGACACCCTCATCAAGCTGCTGACCCTCGATGAGTACGGCCAATATGACTTGCTGGTGACGCTGATCTCCTACTCGTCGCAGGGCGATTGCCGCGTCCACTTCCAGCGCCGGCCGATCCAGGAGATTATGAAGCGCGACTCCAAGGAGTTAAAGGAGATCAAGCAAATCCACGTTACCGGCTTGACGTGCATCTCGCAGGCGGTGCAGCTGGCCGGCTCGCTGTGCAAGGACGAGGAGCTGACCTGCGTCACCCTGCACAGCGACGGCTACGCCAACCACCCCAGTCCCAACATGGAGGCCAAGACGCTCGAAGCGCTGTGCGCCGAAATGCAGAAGCGGCCCATCTTCGTCAACACCATCGCCTATACCGATTACTCCGACTTCCGCTTGCTGTCGAAGGTGGCTAACAGCGTGTCCGGCTCGTGCCTGAAGGCCGGCAACATCAAGCAGGTTTACGACGCGCTGTACAGCACCGAAAAGCTGCTGGGCAGCTCGGTGACGCCGCCCCTGGAAGTGCCGCTGGAGAAGGGCTACGACTATCAGGTGTTCGTGTCGCACCAGGGCGGCAAGGTCAACGGCGCGGCCGGCACGCTGATGATCCGCGGCCTCAAGGAAGACCACGACGCCGTCGTCTACAAGTACAAGAAACTGAGCGAGGCGGAATACAAAAAGCTCAAGGACGTGCCGCAGGTGCAGACGAGCGAGGCGGTGCTGGCTTTCGCGCGGACGCAGCTGTCCGAAGGCGGCATCAACACCGCGAAATATGCTCTCGCCAGCACCTATGACGCCACCCTGGTCGAGCGGCACGGCAAGGCGCTGACTAACCTGCAAGTGGCGGCGATGGCCCAGGATCTCGACACCGTGCTGTTCCAGCCCGGCATCCTGCAAGAACATGACGTACTCGACCACGTCCCGGTCAACACGCGCATCAGCGTGCTGGCCCTAGCCCACCTGCTCGGCCAACACAAGGACGAGTTCGTCGTCAACCTCGAACATTTGAAGGCGAACTATGTTCGCCGCGGTCTGCGCCGCGTCCAGGGCACGCGCGGCGACGACGGTAAGCTGATCGAGCCGACCCTGAAAACGGAGTTCACCGACAAGGGCGATTACGCTCCGGTATCGTCGTTCGACATCAATCGCAACACGGCCAACCTGAACATGCTCATCGCTCGGCCGGTGCGGCTGGTGCCGCGCGGCGGTGGCAAGCCGATCCAGGAAGTGGCTGGCATCAAGCTCGACCAGCTGAGCACGTTCAATAATTACACCCTGATCGGCGACGGTGAACTGAACGTCCCGACCCTGCAAATCAAGATTCGCTCCAGGAAGCTGTTCGACCTGTTGAAAAACGAAGGCGCGTTGGAAGCGGACGGCCAGGCGGCGACGAAGTACGACGCCGACGCGGAGTACACGCTGCGGCTGGACGCGCTGCCCCTGGTGCCGCCCTTCGAGGGGGCCATCGATCTCGACGGCGTGTTCGAGGACCTCGCCGACAGCAAGGTGCTGTCGAGCATCCTCGCCGCCCACCTCAAAGAGGAGTCCGACCAGTTCACGCCGGAGCAGCTCGACGAGTTGAAAAAGCACTACTTGTCCAAGAGCCTGTATCTCAACTTTCCGACCACCACGGAGTATACGGATCTGCAACAGGCTTTGGCCGAGGGCAGCGTCGATTCGCGCGTCAGCTACAAGATTGACATCGGCAACCGCCACATCCTCAACCTGGGCAAGCTGATGTCGGCCAACAAATTCCTCGACCGCCTCTATGAAGTGATCGGCAAGGACGGCCAGAAGATCGACAAGCCGACCTTCGAGAACTTCCTCGACGGCGACGTGACAGTGCGGCACAAGCAGCTGTCGGCACGGACGAAGATCACCGCCGTCGATGAATTCATGCGCCGCGTCTTCGACGACTTCCTCGGCCTGACGAACAACGGCGTGGTCAACGGCATCCTCAAGCGGGTCGGCGTGACGGACCTCCTCAAGGTGCTGCAAGAGAAGCACAAGGGCAAGAAGGTCACGCGCGCGGATTACGTCGCCGCCCTGACCGACGCCCGCCGCAAGCTGGATGCGTATGCGGAAGACATCTATCAGGAGAAGGTGTCGCCGCTGGTGTTTTACATCGGCTCGACCGGCGTGCTGCCCGACGAGATGGATACCAAGGCGCTGACGACCGAGCAGCTGACGGCCAAGTATCCCGAGCTGGCGCTGTCCAAGGACGAACAGGAAGGCATGTTCTTCGAGATCGGCGAGACGATCCTGACGGTATATGCCAAGAACGAATATTTCTCGCGGTGAGTGGGATAAGAAGCTCTAACAAAAAGAGCCTCACGCAAAGACGCAAAGGACGCAAAGAAAGACAAAAAATAGGCGTGAGTCGCTTGGATCTTCTTCTCTTTTCCTTTGCGTCCTTTGCGCCTTTGCGTGAGGCTCTTTATAACTTGTAAAAAATGAACCACGGATGAACACGTATAAAAGATAAAAAGATGTAAATACACCGAAATGCGCGTTCCTCGCGATTGTCTTTCATTTTGTTTTGATCCGTGTTTATCTGTGTTCATCTGTGGTTCATTTTTTGTGGTGTTATAAGCTCGGTCCTTCCCGCCGAGGGGAGAGCATTCGCATGTCAGCCACGTCGGCGACGCTTCTGGAGCGGCTGCGCGATCGGGCGGACGCCGAAGCGTGGCAGCGCCTCGTCGAACTGTACACGCCGCTGTTGACCGGCTGGCTGCGCCGTCACGCCCTGCAACCCTCCGACGTGGACGATCTCGTGCAGGAAGTGCTCGCCGCCGTGGCGCGGGACATTGGACGGTTCGAGCACAATCGCCGGGTCGGAGCGTTTCGGCACTGGCTGCGCACCATTCTCGCCAACCGCCTGCGCGAGTTCTGGCGTGCGCAACGAGCCAGGCCGACGGCCACCGGCGAGAGCGATTTCGCCGACATTCTCGCTCAGCTCGAAGACTCCGGCAGCGGTCTCAGCCGGCTGTGGGACCGCGAACACGACGAACACGTCGTCCGCCGTCTGCTGGCGATGATCGAGCCGCAGTTCACGCCGTCCACCTGGCAGGCGTTCCGCCGTCTCGTCCTTGACGGAGAGCGGCCGGACGCTGTCGCCGCGGAACTCGGTCTGTCGGTCAACGCTGTCTTCATCGCCAAGTCGCGCGTGCTCCAGCGCCTCCGCCAGGAGGGACGCGACCTGCTCGACTGACATTTTTCTGAAAGAACCTCCGCACGTCTGTCCTTCTACAGAAGAGGGTCGGCGTTCGTCCGCCGCTTCTCTCATCGCGGAGGAGGAAGACGATATGATCGAACCGTGGTTTGATCCCAATCATTGGGCGTGGCTGCCGGGGACCGCTCTGGGATGTCTCGGCGGTCTGTGGGGAGGGCTGGCCGGTGTCCTCGTGCCGCTGCGGAGAGGACGGGTGTTGGTTTTCGGGCTGGGCCTGCTGCTGGTCGTGCTGGCGGCGGCGTCGGTGGTCGTGGGATTGACGGCGTTGGTGAGCGGGCAGCCCTTTGGCGTGTGGTTCTTCCTGGTCGTGCCGATCCTGCCGTGCGCTGTGCTCCTCCTCGTCTTTCTTTGCCTGCTCCCGAAGCTCTATCGAAGGGCGGAAGAGGATCGTGCGGGGAACAGAGGTATATCTTAATTTTCCTTGCGAGGAGACGGTCCCATGAGTAACGGCAAGCTCGATCATCCCGACGCCGCGCGGTTGAACGCCTTCGGCCTGGGTCAGCTTGACCCCGCCGAGGCGGGCGAGGTCGAACGCCACGTGTCGGCCTGCACGGTTTGCTGCCAGACGCTCTGGTCGCTGCCCGACGATCAACTGGTGGAGCTGCTGCGACAATCCTTCCGTCGTCTGCCCGACGACGTGCATCCGCCGGACTCCGGAGCGACGGTCCTGCTGCCGGCCGAGTTGGCCGATCACTCGCGCTACCGCATCGTCGCGGTGCTGGGGCGCGGCGGTATGGGCGTCGTCTACAAGGCGGAGCATCGCCTCATGGAGCGGCCGGTCGCCTTGAAGGTGATCGACCGCGGCCTGACCGACAAGCCGGAGGTGGTCGAGCGCTTTCGCCGCGAGGTCAAGGCGGCAGCCCAGCTGACGCACCCCAACATCGTCCACGCCTACGACGCCGAGCAAGCCGGCGACAGTCATTTCCTGGTCATGGAGTTCGTGGAGGGAACGACATTGGCCCGGCGGGTCGAGGAGAACGGGCCGCTGCCGATCCAGGAAGCCTGCGATTCCATCCGGCAGGCGGCCCTGGGTCTGCAACGCGCCTGGGAGCACGGCCTGGTCCACCGCGACATCAAACCGCACAATTTGATGCTCACTCCGCAAGGCGTGGTCAAGGTGCTCGATTTCGGCCTGGCCCGGTTGGCGGGAGAGTCCCGGCCGTCCCTTCCCTCGCCGGCAGATGCGGCCGCTCCCGCCGGGCACCTGCTGACGCAGATGGGCATGGTCATGGGCACGGCCGATTACATGGCCCCGGAACAGGCGACCGACCCGCACGCCGCCGACATCCGCGCCGATGTCTACAGTCTCGGCTGCACGCTGTACTATCTGCTGACCGGCCGACCGCCGTTCCCGGAGGGCACCATCCTCGACAAACTGCTGGCGCACGGTCAACGTACTCCCGCGCCGCCGTCCGGCGTTCCCGCCGCCCTGGTCCGCGTCCTCGAACGGATGATGGCCAAGGAGCCGGCCCACCGCTATCAGACGCCGGCGGAAGTGGCCGAGGCGCTGCGGCCCTTCACCGCCGCCGCGCCGCGCCGTCGCTGGGCCTGGCCGTGGCGCTGGGCGGCCGCGCTGCTGGTCGCCGGCGTCGTGGCCATCGCCGCTGCCGTCATTACCGTGCAGATCGACAAGGGAGAATTCGTCATCGAAACCGACAGCAACGACGTTGCCGTCCGGATCGACAAGGAAGGCGTGAAGGTCCACGATCGCGGCTCCAACCGCGAATATCTGCTGAAGCATGGCAGGCATCGTCTGCCGTCGGGCGAATACGAGATCGACGTTTCCGAACTGCCCGCCGGGATCGAGATGAGCGGCACCACCTTCCGGCTGAAGCGCGGCGAGACCACGATTGTCACCGCGCGCGTCCGAGCGCCGGCGCGCATTCTCAAACGATTTGGCCCCGACGAGAAACTTATCAGCATGGACGACGTCACGGCGGAGGAGGGCGGGTGGCGCATCAAGGCCATTGCACCCCGCAGCGTCGGTCTCTACGAATTTGTCGTTCCCGAGGGGAACCTGGACGATTGCCGCGTGTTTTTCGAGGCGAAGATGAAGTCGGAGAAGCTCAAGGGGAAAGCGTACCTGGAGATGTGGTGCCACTTCCCGGAGCAGGGCGAGTCCTTCTCGAAAGGGATCGAGAACCCGGTGAGCGGAACGACAAACTGGGCGTCCTACGAAACGCCGTTCTTCCTCCAGAAAGGGGAGCGGCCGGATCGGATCAAACTGAGGGTGATGATCGAGGGCACCGGCACGCTCTGGATCAAGGACATCGCCTTGCTCAAAGGCCCCTTCCCTGCCGAGATGCGGAAGTAGCGAGCGCCTTGAGTTCCGCCAAGGGTTGGAGCGTGCCGGACGCACCGAGGACAGCGGCGTCGGTCGCTCCTTCCGCCGCCGGCGCGGGACGCCGGATGGACAGGGCGAAGCGGTGGGGTACAGTCCAAGCAGAGCCGCGACCGTAAGGGAGCGGGAGAACGCACCGCTCCCTTACGGTCGCGGCTCCGACAAGGAGTTTGGATGTCGCCGTCCGCCGTTCTGCTGCGCGCCCTCACCCTGGTCGCCGGTGCGTCGCTCCTCGGTTGCGCCTCCACTCACCCCCGGCCGACCGACCGCACTTCTCCCCCCGCACCAATCCCCGTCCGCGAAAAGCTCGACGTGGTCTACGGCAAGGGCGGACTCGGAAACATGATGCTCGACCTGTACGCGCCAAAGGATCCGCCCGGCCCACTGCCGGCGATCGTCCTGCTCCACGGCGGCGGCTGGTGTCAAGGCTCCCGGCAGGGTCTGCGCAATACCGCTCACACCTTCGCGGAACACGGCTACGTCGCCGTCACGGTCGATTATCGGCTGGCCCCCAGCCACAAGTTCCCGGCCCAGATCGAAGACGCCAAGTGCGCCGTGCGCTGGCTGCGCGCGCAACGCGCGCCGCTATCACGTCGATCCCGAGCGCATCGGGGCCGTCGGTGTCTCGGCTGGAGCACACCTGGCCCTCCTTCTGGGCCTGACGGAGGCGAAGGACGGCTTGGAGGGACAGGGCGGCCACGCCGAGCAGTCCAGCAGGGTACAGGCCGTGGTCAACGTGATGGGTCCGACCGACCTGGCTCGTCCCGGTTGGCCGGCGGAGACGGAGAAACTGATCGCCGATGTGCTGGGCGGCGGCCGGGACAAGTTCCCCGCCGCTTATGTGGCGGCCTCGCCGCTGACCTACGTTCGCCCCGGAGCGCCGCCGGTGCTGACCATCCACGGCACGGCGGACCACCTGGTCCCTTACGAGCAGGCCCAACTGCTGGACGCAGCGCTGCGCCAGGCGGGTTCGATTTCATTGCTGGAGACGATGACGAACAAGGGACACGGCCTCGGCTGGACCCCCGACGATCTGCAACACACCACCTCGATCATCTTCGAGTTCACGGATCGGCAGCTCAAGCAGCGCTGACGCTGCACCAGGGCTTTAGCCCTTGGCTCCGCAAGTGTGGAGAAGAGAGATCGAGAAAGACGCCGCATAGAGCATCAAGGCGATCCAGTACAGCGACGACAAGCCGAAGTACATGGAATTGTATTCCAGCAGCCCGCCGCAAATGGCGCCGACCAGGTTGGCCGCCATCGCCCCGGAGACGTCCTGGCTCCGTTGGAGCAAGGACGAGAAGACCAGGCCCGAAAAAAACAGGGGACAGGTCAGCACGGCCACGGCGCCGAGCCGGCCCGCTGGCGTCGGCGCGAAGCCGGCCTTGGTGACGAACAGCCCCAGGAGCAGGCTGGCCGACAGCAGCAGGTAGGTCGGGACGAGGCTGTTCCAGCGCATCCATCCCACCAGCGCATTGGCGAGGAACGCCATGACCAGAATGCTGGCCAGGACGATGCTGAGGACCTGCCAGGTGTTGCCGAACGTCAAGCCCAGCTCGGTGATGCCCTTGGTCTCGACGAGCATGAAGCCGGCGCCCAGGAAGAAAAAATCGCCTCGGCCCCACGGCGTTTGGCCCTGGAAAAAGGGCCAGACCAGGACGACGGAAACGACAAGGAGGATGCCGAGGACGAGGACATACGAGGTCGGATAGACGCGGCGGGGCATGTAAAAGAACGGCCAATCGTCGGTCGAGACGTCGGCGTGCAGAGTGGGGTCGGCGAAGGACGCGGCCGCGTCCTCCAGCTCGCCGCCGCCGAGAAGACCGGCCGGCAACTCGACGGCCCCACCCTGGCGCTGGAGGAAGACGACGGCGCCATCGTAGTGGCCGCGCACGCACGCCGGCGCTTGGCCGTCGAAGGCTTCCTGAAGCATCCGGTAGATCTTACGGCCCTGCTCCGGCGCCAGCACGGTAAAGGCCAGGCTCAACGTCCCGTCCGGGGCCAATCGCCGCCGCGCCTCGCGGAACGCCTCCACCGTGTAGACGAAGGAATCGAGGCGCACGTTCGTCCCCGGCCCGAGCAGCGTGTGCGAATCGAGCAGGCCATACACTATCAGGTCGTAACTATCGCGGCCGCGGCGCAGGAACGAGCGGGCATCCTCGACGATGGCCCGAACGCGCGGGTCCTGGTACGGCCGGTGCGGGTGATAAGCGATGCCGATGTCCAGGATGGCCGGGTCGATCTCGATGGCGTCCACCTGGCTCGCCCCCATTCGCAGGGCCATCGCCGCGTCGTTGCCGGTGCCCGCCCCGACGACGGCCACCCGGCCGGGATGACCGTGGACCTGGTACGGCAGCGCATAATAGGCGACGCTGGCGTGCAGGGCCGGGTCGCGCAGGGCGGCGTCGAAATCGAGGATGCGCTGATAGTAGTGGCCGGCCGCCCGGATGGTGCATAGTCCGCGCTCGCCCGGGCCGCGCTCGATCAGCTGATAAGGCGAGTACACCTGCTCCCACAGAAACGTCGTCGGCCAGGCCAGGGCCAGTAGTCCGAGCAGGCAGCCGGCGCCGCCAAAGAGCAGCAGGCGGCGATGGAACGCCTGGAAGGCGAGCATGGCCGCGAAACACAGGCCGAGCCAGATCAGCGGCGGCGTCCGCGCGGCACTCAGGCCGTGCATCAGTACGACGCCGCCGAGACTGCCGAGCAAGTTCAGCCCATAAGCCCGCAGCTTGGGACGCCGATTCATCAGGCAGCCGCACAGCTGCCCGATGGGAACAAAAGCCAGGGCGGTGAGGACGAACACGACGACCAGCAGCAGCATCACCGAGGCATACTGGGAGCTGCGGACGTGCCCCAGTCCCATGTGGAACTGCTCCGCGAACGGCGTGGCCCGCAGCAGGCCGGTGTTCCAGCCCGGCGGCCCGTAGCGCGTTATCGTGAGCAGCACGATTTGCCACGATAGCAGCGGCACGGACATCAACAGGGGGATGTGCGAACGATTCGCCAGGGCGTAGCCGAGGCCGAGACCGAGGAAGCAGGCGAGCAGAGTGAAGTTCTTGTAGAAGGCGAACAGCTCAAAGATGGCGCCCTGCCAGCGGATGACGGCCAGCTCCAGGACCAGGCTCAGTCCGGCGGAGAGCACAATGCAGCCGTCGATCCAGCGCGGAGAGAACGTGTCCAGGTAATTGCGCTGTCGGGCCGACAAGCCGTCAATCGTTCGAGCGAACCGTCGCGGCAGGTAAATGGCGGCGACGACGGCGAGTCCCACGAGGGCCGTGACGCTGACAAACTTCAGGGCCAGCACGCCCCATCCACCCGCCGCGTAAGGAGAGTGTTTTCGGGTGCAGTTGGAAACCAACAGGAGAAGGGGAATCAGACTGCTGAGCGCGACACTGCGCGGAGGAAAAAAAGATACGGCCCGAGTACGCCCCCGCCGGCGCCTCGGGCGTCTTCGTCGATCCTGCCCTTCACGAGAACATCCTCCCTGACGTTTCACCGACCCTCCAAACGGCGAGCGGCTTGGCGTAGTGTCGCAAATCGGGCCAGAGTGTGCCAGAGCAGAGAGAAAGCGACGAGCGCTATCTCGAAGCAAGCCCGGAGCGCTAGCGACGGGTTAGGGTTAGGTAGATTAGAGATACTTAGGAAGGGACATCAGTGGACAGGGTCGGATTCGAACCGACGACCTACGCCTTTTCAGGGCGCCGCTCATACCAGCTGAGCTACCTGTCCTCGCCAACACATAGAATAGGCAAATTCACTGGAGTCGTCAACGCTCTCGACCGGGACGTTCCGCGCGGGAGCGTGGATTGTGGAAGTGCGTTGTCTTTTTCGTTAGCCCAGCCCTTCAGGGCTGGGAAAGTCGGCGAATGAGGAGGGGTTTTGGGGCTTTAGCCCCTCCGCCGCCTCGGACAGGCATGGGGAGGGCCTAAAGGCCCGACGCTCCTCCCAATCCGCGCCCTTCCCAGCCCTGAAGGGCTGGGCTAACGAAACAACACCAGAAACGATTCACGCACCCCCGCACGCGAGACTCACTCGACGGTGACGCTCTTGGCGAGGTTGCGCGGCTTGTCCACGTCGCAGCCGCGCAGCAGCGCGATGTGATACGCCAGCAGTTGCAGCGGCACCACCGACACCAGCGGCTGCAAGTAGTCGGGCACCTCCGGCACGTAGATCACCTCGTCGGCGCGGGCGGCGACTTCCTCGTCGCCCTCGCAGGCGATGGCGATGACCGGGCCGCCGCGCGCCTTGATCTCTTCCAGGTTGCTCATCACCTTGTCGAAGATCGGCCCCGCGCGGCATCAGGAACACCGACGGCGTGTCCGCGTCCACCAGGGCGATCGGCCCGTGCTTCATCTCGGCGGCGGGGTAGCCCTCGGCGTGGATGTAGCTGATCTCCTTGAGCTTCAGCGCTCCCTCCAGCGCCACCGGGTAGTGATACTGCCGGCCCAGGTAGAGGAAGTTGGCGACGTGGCGGTAGCGCTCGGCGATGCCGCTGGACGGCGTCGTGACAGGACAGGGTCGCGGCGGACGGCGTCGGGCAGCGCCCGCAGCTCGCGGATCATCTGCGCCCCTTGCAGGCTGGACAGGTGGCGCATCCGGCCGAAGTAGAGGGCGAGCATGGTCAGCACGGCGACCTGGTTGGTGAACGCCTTGGTGCTGGCGACGCCGATCTCCGGGCCGGCGTGCAGGTAGACGCCGCCGTCGGCCTCGCGGGCGATGCTGCTGCCGACGACGTTGCACAGCGCCAGCGTCGGATGGCCCTTGCGTTTGCTCTCGCGCAGGGCGGCCAGCGTGTCGGCCGTCTCGCCCGACTGCGTGATGGCGAGGACGATGGTGTTGCGGTCGATCGGCGGGTTGCGGTAGCGGAACTCGCTGGCGTACTCCACCTCGACCGGGATGCGGGCGAACTCCTCGAACAGGTACTCGCCGACCAGGGCCGCGTGGTAGCTCGTGCCGCAGGCCGTCAGGATGATGCGCTCGGCCCGGCGGAGCTGCTGCGTGTCGAGGTTCAGGCCGCCGAAGTGGGCGGTGGCGTCGGCGTCGTCGAGCCGGCCGCGCAGGGCGTTCTCCAGCGCCTCGGGCTGCTCGTAAATCTCCTTGAGCATGTAGTGCTCGAACAGTCCCTTGTCGGCGTCGGCCGGCTCCCAGTCGATGACGTGGACCGTCGGCCTCGACGCGGGCGCGGTCGTGATCGAGGATGTGCCAGTCGTCGGCCGTCAGCACGCACAGCTGATGGTCCTGCAGGTAGACGACGCGCTCGGTCTGTGCCGACCAGGGCGCCGGGGTCGCTGGCGAGGAAGTGCTCGCCGTCGCCGAGGCCGAGGACCAGCGGGCTGCCCAGGCGGGCGCCGACGACCAGGCCGGGGATGCAGCCGGCTGACGACGGCCAGGCCGTAGGTGCCCTTGAGCAGGGCCAACGCCTTGCAGACGGCCTCGACGAAGTCGTCCGGCGACGACGTCGCCGGACAGGTGACGGCCGATGAGCTGGGCGATGACCTCGGTGTCGGTGTCGCTGTGGAAGACGACGCCTTCGCTTTCGAGCTGGCGCTTGAGGGTGGCGTAGTTCTCGATGACGCCGTTGTGGACGACGGCGACGAGGCCGTCGCCGCCGAGGTGGGGGTGGGCGTTGCGGTCGTTGGCGGGGCCGTGCGTGGCCCAGCGCGTGTGGCTGATGCCGGCGCAGCCGGGGGCGGGCCGATCGCGGAGGTGCCGCGCCAGGTCCTGGATGCGGCCGGCGCGCTTGCGGAGGTGCAGCTGCGCGCCGGTCAGCGTGGCCAGGCCGGCGCTGTCGTAGCCGCGGTACTCCAGCCGGCGCAGGCCGTCGACGAGGATCGGTTCCGCTTCACGGCGGCCGGTGTAGCCGACGATGCCGCACATGCCTGTTCCTCCGTGAACGGCGACGATCGAGGTCTTCCGTGACGGACGCCGAAGTTCCCGAGTTTACCGGGACGCCCCCCGTCTCACAAGACCACCTCCCGCATGAGGTCGTTCCCTCTCGACGAAGCCGGGATGAACTTTTGTCCGTAGCCGCCGGCTCGCTAAAATACGTGCTGGAGTGCGAATAGGCCCCTTTCTCGGAGTTCCCCTCATGCGCCGCATCCGTTGCCCCGCTTGCGAGCGGACCCTGAAGGTGTCCGAAGACAACGACCGCGCCACCGTCTGTTGCGCCGCGTGCGGTCACCAGATTGTCCTCGACGAGCCAGACGAAGAAGCCGAGCAAGAGCGGCGCCGCTCTTCCTCGAAGAAGGGCCCTTCCCCGCGTGCCGCGCAGGACTGGGTCGGGAGGTCTTTTCGGAAAGATTTATGGCCAGATCGTCGAGGTCGAAACGGGGACCGTTATTCCCCGCTCCACGGGGAAAATCGCGCTGGTGATGGCGTCGTTGGGGATCGCGGTCGTGACCGGCTTGTTCAGTGCCGTCGGCGGCGGCTGGGCCGTGCTCGCCGGCCTGGGGTTTTTCAAGAACAACCAGAACCCGGTCCTGGTCGTGGCGGCGGGGGTCGTTGTTTTTCTGCTGGGCCTGTTCCTGCTGCTTCTGGGAGGGTACTACTTCACCTTTTACATCGTGCGGCTGCGCCACAAGGAGCGCGTCATCATTGGCCGAAAATACCTGCAAAGCCTTTTCGACGAGGCCAAGGCCAACATGCAGCTCCCCTTCGACAACATCGCGGCCATTCGCCTGGGCACGAAAGTGGAGGGCGACAACAAGTATCAATACATCGGCATCGATCTGCTCGACCTCCAGCGCGAAGACACGATTCTCAGCCCGGCCGGTCACCAGTCGTTTCGCAAAGATTTCGACGCGGATGCGGTCCTCTTCGATGAGTACGTGTTGCCCATCGAGACGTTCTACCACAAGCTCGTGGCGCGCTGGCGAAAGGTTGCCGGGGTGGACGCCGAGGCCGCGGCCGGGACGGCGCGGCGGCGCCGACAATCCCGCGACGAGGACGAGGACGATCGAGACGTGGATTATACGGGTTATCGTCCGCCCCTGAAGCGATCCACGCGGATCGTGCTCGGTCTGATGGCCGGGGGGATGGTGCTTCTGACCGTGCTGGTCGGCCTGGCCTGGGTGGCGAAGCAGAGGAACATGGTCCCGCCGCGGGCGAACGTCAACGGAAACCCCGTGCCCCCGAACCCGAACGAACCGCAGACGACCCTTCCTCCCCGGATTACCGGCGACGCCGCCCTGGACAAAACGCTTGCGGACATCAACAGCAACAACCCGTTTGTCCGTCAGACCGCCCTCACCAGCCTGGCCCAGATGCCGCCCAACGAACACCGGCCGCTGGTCGCGGCGAAATTGGCCGTTTTGGCCGACAGTCCGGACGCCAACACGCGCCAGGCCGTCCTGCCGGCGCTGGGCACGTGGGCAACGCCGGCGGAGGTGCCGATCCTGATCAAGACCCTCAACGACCCCAACCCGTTCGTGCGCGAGGAAGCGCTCAAAGTTGTCGGCCCATTCAAGGACGAGCGTGCCTTGGCGCCGGTGATGCGTTGTTTTCGCAACCTTTCCACGCGCGATCCGGCCAGCAAGGCCTTGCGGGAGATGGGGCCGATGGCGGAGAAAGATGTGCTGGCGCTGCTGCGCGACCGGGACGTGCTACTGCGGCAGGCCGCCATCAAGGTCCTCAAGGACGTTGGCACCCCGCGAAGCGTGCCGGCCCTGGAACAGGCGGCGGCCGACGCCTTCCTGCGGCCATCGGCCCGCGAAGCGCTGGCGGCCATCGCTGCCCGGAACAAGCCGTAAGGATGCGCCGCGGGCGGCGGTACGGCAGAGAATGGGTTGGCGCCGCGAATTCTCCTCAAGTCCCTCGGCGGAAAATCCGAAAGAATCGTTAGGTCTTCACCAGGTCTCCCTTTCGGAAAAGTTCGCAGGAGGACACGGCGTGTCATCCCCCGGGACCATCCCGATCGCGGGCCATCCCTTGTCCCGCTGGCTGATAAACGCCGGAGCAGGAGTGGGTGCGCTGCTGCTGGGATTGCTCACGGGAGAGGTGATGGCTTCGGTTTCCTTGCGGGCCTTGCGCTCGCCGGCGGTCGTGCGGGTCTGGTCGGCCGTGCCGCGATGGGCCGAGTCCGTGGATTTCGGGACGATGGAACAGAAGTTGGCGGGTGGGACCGTCATCCTCGTCGCTGGCAATTCCGTCATCGTCCTGGGATTCGCCATCCTTTTGTTCCGCCGCCGTCGCGCGAAACCAGGAGGGACCGACAAGGGGGGCGAACGCGCTCGGCCGATGGAAGTCGGCCCCCAACAACCTTGTGCTCCTCCGGCTCGGGCCGTCGTGTTGACCGGCCGGGAGTGGAGTCCGCCCTTGGAGGCCGCCGAGCGTCCGCCCGAGCCGGTTCGCCCCCAAGAGAAAAACGATGCGATGCTTCGACAGATTTTCGAGCAGAATCGGTTGCTGAGGGAACAATTCGTCCGCCGAAACCCCCAGCCCACGGGAGCCCGTAAGTCGGGTGTGGCGGTCAGACCGTGAATGCCAGGGGAGGACGTGAAATGAGCAAGGAAATCGTGTTTGTCGGCATGGACCTGGGGGCGTTCAAAACGTCCATCACCTCCTCGAACGGGGCGCGCGAAGTCGTCTATACCGCCGTCGGCTGGCCGCGCGATCAGGTGGCCCGCAACCTGCTGGGCCGCGACGTGGTTTTCGGCGCGGAGATCGTCGAGCATCGCTTGGCCTTGAACGTGGTCCGTCCCTTCCAGAAGGGGCTGCTGAAGTACCTCGGCCACGTCGAGGCGGGCGTGCCCGAGGCGGAAGTGGAGAGACACCGGGAGGCGGCGCGGCTGATCGTGTCGCACGCTATGTCGCTGGCCAATCCGCCGGCCGGCGCCGCCATCTACGGCGTCATCGGCGCTCCCGCTCGGGCCAGTACGGCCAACAAGCAGTACCTCGTCGAGGCGGCGCGAGGGGCCTTCAACGCCGTCGCGGTCGTGTCCGAACCGTTCGCGGTGGCCTACGGCATGAACAGCCTCACCGATACGCTGGTGGTGGACATCGGGGCCGGCACCGTGGATCTGTGCCCGATGTGCGGCGCCTACCCCGCCGACGAGGACCAGCTCACCCTGCCGGTGGGCGGCGACTACATCGACGAGGAGTTCCTGGATCGTCTGCAACAGGTCTATCCCGATGTCCAGCTCAACGCCAAAATGGCCCGCGAGATCAAGGAGAAGTACGGCTTCGTTCACAACGTCGCCGACAAGGTGATGGTCGCCCTTCCGGTCAACGGCAAGATGAAAGAGCTGAACATCACTACGCCGCTGAAGGAGGCGTGTCAGAAGATGGCCCGCCCCGTGGTAACGGGCATTCAAACGCTGATCGCCCGCTACGACCCGGAGTACCAGGAGCGCTTGCTCAAGAACATTTTGCTCTGCGGCGGCGGCAGCCAGTTGAGGGGCTTCGACCTCTATCTGGAAGAGGGCTTGAAGGAATACGGAAGGGTCCGCGTCCATCGGGCTCCGGACTGCGTCTTCGCCGGGGCCTTCGGCGCCCTCAAGCTGGCGCGAAGCATGCGCAAGGAATACTGGGACGAGATGCGCAGCCGCGACACGCCTCGGGAGACGATGCGGGCCGCTGCCTGAGACCGCATCCACGCGGAGTAGAGAGCTACCCCGCCTGGACTCGAACCAGGAAATGCAGAGCCAAAATCTGCTGTGTTACCATTACACCACGGGGTAGTGGTTGAGATCGGTCCAAACATTTTATCACAGGGCCGCTCGGCGGGATACGGTGCAAGCGTTCATGTGATGGCGGACGTCGGTCTTCACCGGCGCGGACGCCTTCGAGTCGCTTCTCCCCTTGTCTGCGGAGGCTCGAATCCGGTCGCTGCTTGACGAAATAACCCCCTTGGGTGTAGTATTTGGTCATGGGGCTCTTCAGGCACGCCGTCTATACCGGGACCATCTGGCTGACAGCGGTCATGACGTTGATCGCCGGCGCCCCTCATTTTGATTGCCGCTGCGCGAACGGCCACGTCAAACCGTACTGCCTGGGTCTTGCCGCCAAAAAGGGTTGCTGTTGCGCCGGCTCGTGCTGCTCTTCGCCGCCGCGCGCGGAGGAAGAGAACGCCACGTCTCCGGATCCCTCTTCAGCCCCCGCAGGCGAGAAAAGCTGCTGCTGCCATGAGCAACGACAGTCCGACGCCGGGAGGAACCCAGCGGAGAGCACGTTCGAGAAGACGGGTTGCCAGAAGACCTTCGTGGAGGCGGCCGACGCCGTGCCTAGTGCCGCCAAGGTCGTCGTGCCGGATCTGCTAACTCCGCTGTTCCTTCTTTTCCCCGCATCCGTTTTCCCTCCTTTCGAGATCCGCCTCTACGCTGATTCGTTTGCCTCCAATCAAGGCCTCTCCCCCCCTACGGACCTCGTCATCGTTCTTCAGCGCTTCCTCATTTAATCGGCTCCATTCTCTTTCGCCGCCAATCGTCGAACGCAACCTTCCGGCCGGCCGAGGTCCTACCTACCCGGTTCGGCCCCAGGACCATTTGTCGGAGCCCGCAGCGTCAGCGAGGAGAGTTTCCTCGCTGACGCTGCGGGCTCCGAGAAGGCCTTGCTGGAGATGATCTCATGTCCGAACGAAATGATTCTCACCGCCTTGGAGCCATCGAGAACGGAGACCTGCGGAACGACGAGGGCGGCTTGCACGCGCCGCCGGGGTTGGGGCCGCTGGGCAAGGCGTGGTGGTGGTTCCACTTCGTCATTCTGGTCAAGTTGGCCCGGCTGCGCTTCCTCGCCGTCCTCGCGGCCATCGGCGGCGTCATCGCCTACTGGGACACGCTCAACGCCTATTACGAGAAGTGGACGCGGCCTCTCTTGGGTGCCGAAACCGCCGTCAGCTCTGGCACCGAATACTGGTGTCCCATGCACCCCACCGTCGTCCGCGATCACCCGGACAAGTGCCCTATCTGCGCCATGCCGCTGTCGCAGCGCAAGAAGGGCGACAAGGACGAGGGCGAAGCGCTGCCGCCGGGAGTCCGCCAGCGCGTGCAGATCACGCCGTACAAGGTCGCCGTCGCCGGCATCGAGACGGCCGAGGTCGGCTATCGACCGCTGACCCGGGACATCGCCGCCGTCGGCTTTGTGGAGTTTGACGAGCGCAAATTGGCTCGCATCTCGGTCCGCGTCACCGGCAAGACGCGGATCGACAAGCTCTACGTCAACGTCACCGGCCAACACGTCAAGAAGGGCGAGCCGCTGGCGGAACTGTATAGCCCCGATTTGGTTGTCGCCGTGCAGAACCTGCTTGATGCGCGCCAGGACCGCAACCGCCGATTGGAGGAGATGACCCGAGAGAAGCTGCGGCGATGGGGCATCGAGGACGATCAGATCGACCGCATCGTCAAGAGCCGGCCAGCCGATCACCCACTTAATCATCCGTTCGCCGATCCACGGCCACATCATCAAGAAATATCCGGTCGAGGGCGAGTACGTCGAGGAGGGCACCCGCCTGTACGACGTGGCCGACCTGTCCACCGTGTGGATCGAGGCGCAGGTCTACGAGGACGAGCTGGCCTTCCTCAAGCTGGACCTACCCGTCGCCGCCACGACCAAGTCCTTCCCCAACCGCGAATTCAAAGGCAAGATCGCCTTCATCCACCCGCACCTGGACGCGGCAACGCGGACGCTGAAGGTGCGCTTCGACATGGACAATCCGGAACACGAACTGCGTCCGGGTATGTACGCCACCGTTCGCTTCCAGTCGTCCATCGCTCGCCTGGCGATGCTGCGCGAGCAGCGCCAACGGATGTGGAGTGAGCAGACGGCGTCGGAGCTGACGATGGCGGCGCTGTGGTCTCCGGGACTGCCGGCGGCGGGCGGCGGTCTGGCCTCGTTGCTGACAGCGGCGACGCGCGAAGCCATCGCCGAGCGCGACCTGGTGCTGGCCGTGCCCGAGTCAGCGGTGATCGACACCGGCAGCCGGCAGTTCGTCTACCGCGAGGCCGAGCCGGACGTTTACGACCAACTGGAAGTACAGCTGGGGCCGCGCAGCGGCGCGTTCTATCCCGTGATGGGCGGCCTGCGGCCCGGCGACCGCGTGGCGACGACCGGCTCGTTCCTCATCGACGCCGAGACGCGACTGACCGCCGGGGCCGCCTCCACCTACTTCGGCGCCAGCGGTGGGCCGCAGAGCGATCACCACGCCTCCACGACTGCCGCCCGCCCGTCGATGACGCGCGACGAGGACGCCAAGTATCAGGCGATGCTGGCCAAGCTCGGCCCGGAAGATCGGCCGCTCGTCGAGTCGCAGGGATATTGCCCGGTGCTGGGCAACCGGCTCGGCTCGATGGGTCCGCCGGTGCCGGTCGTGCTCCAGGGGCAAAAGGTCTTCCTGTGCTGCAAATTGTGCGTCAAGAAGGCGAAGGCCAACGCGAAAAAGACACTCGCCAAGGCGGCGGACCTGACGGCTCGGGCCAAGACCGGCGCGCCACGTCCCGCCCCAAGTCCGTCGCCCGCGCCGGGTCCGGGCGGAAAGTTGGAGGCCAAGGTGAGGGCCAACCTCGCCAAGCTCAGTGCCGAAGACCGCCGTCTCGCCGAGGAGCAGAAATACTGCCCGATTGAGCCGGACAATCTCCTCGGTTCGATGGGAGTGCCGATCATCCTCGACATCAAGGGACAGAAGGTTTTCCTCTGCTGCTCCGGCTGTAAGGACGACGCCCTGGAGAAGCCGGACCAGACGTTGGCCAAGGTGAAGGAGCTGAAGGCCAAGGCGAAGAAACACGAATAGGCGCGGCAGAGACGGGGGCGGCGGCCGGCTTGGCGGAGAAGCAATCGGGTCGCGCTGATGCTTCGAGTTGAGTCCGGCCGTCCGCTCCCACCCGCGGCAACCCGTCGCTGGCGCTCCGGGCTGGTTGGAGGTAAACCATGATCGAAAAACTCATCGAATACTCGATCCGCAATCGCTTTCTGGTCCTGATCGTGGCGGCCGCCCTGGCGATGTTCGCCGTCTACGCGGTGCTCAACACGCCCATGGACGCCGTGCCCGACCTGAGCGAGAACCAGGTCATCGTCTTCACCGACTGGATGGGCCGCAGTCCGCGCGAGATCGAGGATCAAATAACCTATCCTCTTTCTCTGAAGTTGCAAGGATTGGCTGGCGTCAAGACGGTGCGTTCGTCCTCGGAGTTCAACTTCTCGATGATTACGCTGATCTTCGAGGACAACATCGATTTCTACTTCGCCCGCCAGCGCGTGCTGGAACGCCTCACGCTGGCGAGCACGTTCCTGCCCGAAGGGGTGGTGCCCTACCTCGCCGCCGACACCACGGCGGTCGGACAAATCTTCTGGTACACGCTGGAGGGCGGCGAACTGGAGCCGGGCCGGCGCTGGGCCTTGCAGAAGTATTACGTCGGGCCGGAGATCAATTCGGTGCCCGGCGTGGCCGAGGTCGGCACCGTCGGCGGCGCGCCGCTGGAATATCAGATCGACGTCGATCCCAACGCCCTGCGCGCCTACAACATCACGCTCGGCGAACTGTATGAAGCGGTGGCCCGCAGCAACTCGGCCGTCGGCGGCCGCGTCGTGCAGAAGAACAACGCCGAGTACCTCATCCGCGGCGTCGGCTGGATCGAGAACACACGCGACATCGAAAACACGGTCATCACGCAGCGCGGCGGGACGCCGATCTACGTCAAGAACGTTGCGGTCGTGCAGAGGGGCACGCAGTTTCGCCGCAGTGTCTTCATCAAGGGCGGCAACGAAGTGGTCGGCGCCGCCGTCATGATGCGCCACGGTGAGAACCCGTTGGCCGTCACCAATCGCATCAAGCAAAAGATCCAGGAGCTGCAATCGGCCCTGCCGCCCGGCGTTCACATCGTCCCCGCCTACGACCGCACGCGCCTGATTCACGGGGCGATTCACAACGTCACCGAAGTGATGGGACATGAAATGCTCATCGCCAGTGTCGCCATTTTGCTTATCCTCATGCACTTCCGCAGCGTCTTCGTCATCTGCGTGACGCTGCCGTTGGCGGTGCTGTTCTCGTTCCTGATGATGTGGGTGCTGCGCGTCCTGCACATTCTCGACGTACAGGCCAACATCATGTCGCTGGCCGGCATCACCATCTCCATCGGCATTCTCGTCGATCAGGCCATCGTCATGGTCGAGAACGCCACGCATCATCTCAAGGAGCACTTCGGCGACAAGCCGGTGCGGGGCAATAACACGGAGATCATCGTCCGTGCCTGCCGCACGGTCGGCCGGCCGATCTTCTTCTCGGTGATGATTATCTTGATCTCTTTTATCCCCGTTTTCGCCATGAGCGGCCGCGAGGGCAAGTACTTTCACCCGATGGCCTTCACGAAAAGTTTGGCGATGGTCGGTGTCGCCCTCATCTCGGTGACGGTGGTGCCGGCCTTGATTCCGATGTTCATTCGAGGACGCATCCGCGGCGAGGAGGAAAACCCGATCGTCCGCAGTTTCATCCACATCTACAAACCGCTTTTGACTTGGGCGCTGCCGCGACGCAACCTCGTCATGGGAATGTTCGCCGTCCTGCTGATCCTGGCCGCCGGCATGTTCCCCTTGCAGGCCGTGCTCGGCCTAGGGGCGGCGCATCACGACTGGGAGATGTGCTTTTTCGCCACCGTGGCCGTGGTGACGTTCCTGACCGTGATCTTCATTCGCGGCTGGCACTGGCAGCTTTTGAGCTTCGCCACCCTGGTGGCGATCAGTTTGGCGGCCTATCACTTTCCGAAGATCGGCGTCGAGTTCATGCCGGCGCTCAACGAACAGACCGCGATGTACATGCCCATCACGGTGCCGCGCGCCAGCGTGACGCAGGTGGCCGACGATCTCAAAATCCAGGACGCACTGTTGCGTCAGTTTCCCGAGGTCGAGTCGGCGGTCAACAAGGCGGGCCGGGCGGACACGCCGACCGACCCGGCGCCGCTGGAAATGGTCGAGACGTTCGTGAACTTCCGGCCCGAGGAACTGTGGCCGCGGCGAGCGATGGCCTTCGACGATGCCGCCCGACAGACTCGGCTCCTTCTGGCCGCCCTGGAGCAGCGCGGCTACGTCCAGCCGGCCGCCGCCGACGAGCGCGACGCGCTCGTCAACGACGCCACGATGGGCGCCCTGACCAAGTTCGACGAAGTGATGCGCGATCTGGCCCTCGAACGCTACCGCGCCTTCGAGCGCGAACTGATGCCGATGATGACGCGCTTCGTCGTCGAAGACACGGTGCGGCGTTTCCGCGCCGCCGACCTGCTGCGCTGGCCTGTCGGCACGAGTGAGCAAACGGAGATCGACCAGCTGGTCGAGGATTTGACGCCGCTGTACGGCGCCTGGTTGTCGCGCCATCCCGCTCTGGAGGACGTGACCGGGGTGACGCAGGCCGTCGCGCAGCGGTTGTCCGAGCGCCAGGCGTTAACGGTGACGCCTGCCAACGCCTTGGAACTGCGCGAAGCGGTGCCGCTGCGCGTCTTCGAACGCCGTCGCCGAATCGCTGGGGGTCGAGAGGAAGACGTTCGCCGGCGAGATACGGAAAGCGATGGAGAAACGCCGCCACGAATGGTGGATCGAGCGTATCCATAAAAAGATCAATTGGGAACTGTTCGACCGGGGCGTCGAGGCGTTCACCTGGTCGGCGTTGGAGGAAATTGGCAATTCCGCCAAGCAGCGCGACCTGCTCGGCGCCGCGCCACACGGCGAGGAATATGGCCGCTTCGTCGAGGAATCCAATCGCGCCCGCAACGGCAAGGAACACGACACGGACGCCCTGACGCCCTTCATCGCCTTGCGGGAGGAGTTGGAGAAACCTTTCGCCAAGAAGCTGATTCTCTGGCAGCGCAAGGGCGGCCCCAAGGGCGACCTGGCCCAGGAGATGAACGACGTGGTGCAGATGCCCGGTTGGAGCAACATCTGGACCATGCCCATTCAGAATCGCGTGGACATGCTGTCCACCGGCGTGCGCACGCAAATCGGCGTCAAGGTGTTCGGCCCCGACCTGGATACGATCAACGACGTGTGCAAGCGGGTCGAGCAGGTCATCAAGCCCATCCCCGGCGCGATGTATGTAACTGCCGAGGAGTTCATGGGCAAGGGCTATATCGAGATCAAGATAGACCGGGAAAAGGCGGCGCGCTACGGCGTGCGCGTCGGCGACATCCAGGACACCATCGAGGTGGCCCTGGGCGGCAAGGTCATCACGCAGACGGTCGAGGGCCGTGATCGCTTCCCGGTGCGCGTCCGCTATGCCCGCGATTTCCGAGAGGACGAGCAGGCCGTCAAGCGTCTGCTCGTCAGTCGCGGCAGCATGGCCCGCTCCTCCGCGATGGGTGGCGCGGATACGCACGAGGTCGCCCCGTGGCACGCCGCCGACGGCAATGTTCCGCTGCAAATTCCCCTCGCCGAGTTGGCCGAGGTGCGCGTCGTCGAGGGGCCGGCCATGATTAAAAGCGAGAATGGGCGGTTGCGCAACTACGTCACCCTGAACGTGCGCGGCGACCGCGACATCGTTGGTTTCGTCGAGGAGGCCCAGCGCGTCGTGGCCGAGAAGGTCCAGCTGCCGGAGGGCGTTCATCTGGAATGGTCCGGCGAGTTCGAGCATCAGGTTCGCGCCGCCAAGACGCTGCGCATCATCCTGCCGATGGTGCTGGTGCTGATCTTCGTCATCCTGTATCTGACGTACAAGGACTGGATGGACGCCTGTTTGATGATGCTGGCGGTGCCGGAGGCGTTGGCTGGCGGCGTCTTCTTCCAGTTCTTCTTCCCCAAGCTGACGCACGGCTGGTCCAGTCCGCCCGAGCCGTTCACCTTGGCGATGTGGGTCGGCTACATCGCCGCCTTCGGCATGGCCACCGAGACCGGCATCATCATGCTCGTTTATCTCCGCGAGGCCATCGACAAGCGCGGCGGCCTGGAGAAGATCGAGTCGCTGGAGGAGCTGCGTCAGGCGGTGATCGAGGGGGCGGTGCATCGACTGCGGCCAAAGTTGTTGACCGAGGGCGTGGCCATCGTCGCCATCGCGCCGATGCTCTTTTCCACCGGCGTCGGCAGCGAGATCATCTCGGCGATGGCCCTGCCGGTGCTGGGCGGTTTGCTCATCGCCGATGAGGTGGTCGATGTGTTTCTGCCGGTGCGTTTCTACTGGGTGCGGCGGGCGCGCTGGCTGAAGATCCACCAGCAGCGCTCCGAGCCTGAAGCGTAAGCGAAGAGAACGACAACCGAAGGTTGCCGCGCTCTTCGCTTACGCTTCAGGCTCGGAAAGAAGCGTCAGCGCGCTCCGATCCCCATCCCGGTGGGATAGCCGGGTTGTCCAGGACCAGGCCGTTCCGCCGGCATGGGGATGGGCGTTGTCGCGGGCGTTCCGGTGAGGGAGCGTTGCAGCGCGGTTCGACGGCGGAAGAACTCGGCCGTGGCCTGGTAATAACGATCTTGCAAGTTCACCAGGTTGCGCTGCACCTCGATCAGAGTCGAGAGCGGGATGTTCCCGTTCACATAGGCCGGTTGCGCCGCCTTCACGTTCTGCCGGGCCGCGGGCAATACATCCTTCTCCAGTAGCCGAATGGTCCGCAAGCTCTCGCGCCACTGTTCGTAAGCTTGCTGCACCTCAAAGCCGGCTTGGCTGGTCTGGCGAGCATACTGCGCCTGGAGTTCCGCAAGCCGAGACTCGGCCTCGACGACGGCACCGTGGCGCTTCCCCAGGCGAACCGGCAGGTTGACGCGCATGGCGAGCTGCGCCCGCTGCAACGGGTTGTCCCAGAAGGAATCGTAGGCCGCCATCGCGTCGATGTCGGGATAATACTCCTTGTAGGCGAGCTTGACGGCGGCCTTGGCGGCCTTGATCTGGTCCGCCAACTTCAGCAGGTCGAGGCGCTGGCTCAAGGCCTGGGCCAGCAGAGCCTGCGGATCGGGCAGCTCATCCTCCACCTGAATCTCCTTGGGAGGCGGCGGCAGAGCGAGGGAGGGAGGGAGCTGCAAGAGCGTGTTGATGCGGGCGATGGCTACCTGTCGCTGCCGTTCCAGGATGATCTCGGCCTCGCGCAGACGGCCGATCTCCACTTCGGCTTGCAGGGGATCCTGCGCGGAGACCTGGCCGTTGGTGAAGCGGGCCTCCGCGTCGCGCTTGAAGCGCCGCACGAGCCGCAGGGCTTCCGCGTTGACCTCCCGCGCCCGATCGATCAAGTAGTAATCGTAGAACGCATCCCGAGCGCTTTCGAGCAACTGTTGACGCACATTGTCCACGTCGCGGCCGGCGGCGTTGGCCTCGTTCCGGGCGACCTCGCCGCGCAGCCGCAGCTTTCCGGGCCATTGATACCTCTGGAAGATTTCCAGACGGTAGCCGTTTCCCACTTGCGAGAAGGCCGCCGGCGACAGGTTCGTGCCGAACAGGGGATCGTCCAGCGAAGTTACCTGCGGATAGCGCGCCTGGGCTGCCCTCCAGGCAGCGGCCATCTCGGGCAGCGATGGATTGCGGGCCAGGACGGCCTCGACCAGGGCATCGACCGATAGCTCCGTCCTGTTCTCAAACGGCGGTGCGGTGGAGGAGGGAGTCGAGGCAAGGGGCGGGACGGGGGTAGGCGGAGGTAGATTGGCTTCCGGCGGCGTCGCTTCCTGGTAGGCGACCTGCTGGATTCGCTCCGGTTCCGGGGGAGAGGGATCGCGCTCGGCAACCGCCGTGGCCGGGACGACGGGAGACGTCGCGGGTCTGGGGGAAGAAACAAGCGAGCAGCCCGTCACCAAGGAGAGCAGCAGCACCAGCCAGCACTCCGGCCGCGTTCCTCGGTGTCGTCGCATCACGAACCCCCTCCTTCAGCGGAACGTGCCGTCGGTTCGGGCCGTGAGCAATCGGGTTCGCGCTGCTGTCCTTATCGGCATGGTACAATCGGAACTATCGGGAAAAACGGTCTTCTCGTTTAGCCGCGACGCGCAGCGGAGCGCGGGAGTGTCGCGCTCCGCTGCGCGTCGCGGCTAAACGACACACCATCGCGGTGAAACGGGGCGCCCTTGCAACGGGAGCGTCCCTGTCCGACAATACCCTTCACCGACTCGCCCGTGCGCGAACCGCGGAGGCCGTGACTGCGTAACAGCAGCGTGGCGTCCGTGGCGGAGCGCCCGATCCGCAACCCCCCAACCGTGCGAATGCCGTGGACAACCCCAACATCCTGAAGGTCCAAAACTTCATCCTCACCTTCAGCAGCATCCTCTACGAGGCGCTGCCGTTCATCATTCTCGGCGCCGTCATCGCCGGCATTCTCGAAGAAATGCTGCCGCAACGGCTCATCACGCGCTTCTGCCGCGCAGCCGTACCCTGGCCATCGTCCTGGGCGCTCTGCTCGGCCTGATCTTCCCCATGTGCGAGTGCGGCATCATCCCCGTCATGCGCCGCCTCATCCGCAAGGGGCTGCCGTTGAGCTGCTGCGTCGCTTACCTGTTGGCCGGGCCGATCATCAATGTCGTCGTCCTGCTCAGCACCTTCGTCGCCTTCTCGGGCATGGAGAACGCCGTCGAACCGGGCGGCGCTAAGTCGAACCAGATGGGCGGCTGGTGGATGATGGGCTTTCGCGCTGGCCTGGGCTTCCTCGTCGCCGTCGGCACCGCGCACGTCGTCGAATGGCAGCATCGCAAGTACGGCAGCAAGCTGCTCATGCCCCTGGCCATCCCCAGTTCGCTGCCCTTGACCGAGGAAGAGGACGTTGCGGAGGAGAAGCGCTCGGCGTGGCAGCGCCTCAGCAACATCTCCGACACGGCCCTGCACGACTTCATCGACATCACCGTCTTTCTCATCCTCGGCGCCCTGCTGGCCGCCAGCACGCGGCAACTGGTGACGCAGGAGATGATCGCCGACCTGTCGCGCAATCACACCGTCCTGGCCATCGGCCTGATGATGCTGCTGGCCATTCTCTTGTGTTTGTGCAGTGAGGCCGACGCCTTCGTGGCCGCCAGTTTCGTGACGCTGCGGCCGTCGGCCAAGCTGGCCTTCCTGGTGCTCGGCCCCATGCTCGATCTCAAATTGTACCTGATGTACACGCGCGTCTTCCGCCCGCGCTTGATTTACACCATCTTTCTGTCGGTCATCGTCCAGGTGTTCGCTTGGTCTTACGTCACGCACCTGTTCTGGGAGCAGCTACGCTTCGCAACTCCTGTCGGCGCACGCTCTCGGCACCGCGACCGCAATCGCTCGGCGCCCCCGTAAGTCGAGGAGGTCCGTCTTATGGTCCACGAGCACTCGTGTCTTGACTGGAAGGAACTTCGACAAATCATTCGTCGCGTAGAGGAGGTTTCTCTCATGGCCAGATCACGATCACGCGCACGGCGACCGCAACGCCTATTACCTCAACCAACTCTTCACCATCGCCGTGTGCGGCGCGCTCGGCGGCGTCGCCGTCATGCTGTGGTATAGCGGCAATCTGAGGTTCATGCTGGCCTCGAAATTCTTTATCTGGGTGTTCCTCGGCGGCGTCACCCTGCTGGCGCTGGTGCTGGTCCGCGCCGTCGCCGTCTGGCACTCCGTCGATGCAAACCCGTCCCCGGACACGAGCACATTGCGATCACGATCACGAACATTCGACGGACGCACGATCACGGCCACGGCGATCTGCTGACCACGATCACGACCACGATCACGGACATGGCCACGGAGACGACCACGGCCACGATCACGGCTGGGCGCCGTGGCGTTACGTCGTCTTGCTCTTGCCGGTGGTGCTGTATTTCCTGAACCTGCCCAACCAGGGCTTCACGGCCGACGTCGGCGACAATCCGCTGCTGAACCTGGATTTGAAGACGCCGACGGCCGTTCGTTCGACGGGGATGGCGACGGTCGGTTTCGCGGAATTGCAGCAAGCGTCGCTGACGCTGGAAAGCCGCGATTACTACGAGGGCAAAACCATCACACTGACCGGCCAATATGCCGGCGACGATCCGAAACGCTTCACCCTGGTGCGTTACAAGATCGCCTGTTGCGCCGCCGACGCCGTGCGGCTCAACGCCGTCATCATGATCGATCCCGACTCGTCGGAGAAAATCGACCCGGACAAGTATCGCAATCAGTGGGTCGAGGTGAAGGGCCGCGTCCACTTCTTCCCGAAGCCGGGCGGCAACGAATACATCACGGCGTTGATCCTGTACCCGACCAAGGACGAGCCGCTCGACCAGTTTGCCAAGATCATCCCGCCGCCGGCGACGCCGTGGGTGAACTGATCGTGGGGCTTAGCGAGGAATCCGAGCCGCGACCGTTAGGGAGCGGGGGCGTTTCCCGCTCCCTAACGGTCGCGGCTCAGCGCGTCGTGAGCCGCAAACGGCGAATCGTCTCGGCGGCGCGTTCGGCCTGCGCCGCCGACACGTCCAGATGCGTGCAGGCGCGCAAGCGTTGAGGACCGGCTGCGTGGACCAGTACGCCGCGCTCGCGCAGTGCCGCCGCCACGTCTTTCGCCGTGCCCAGGCCGCGATCCACCCGGAACCAGATCAGGTTCGTCTCCACCTCCGGCGGCGTCAGCTCCAGCCCCGGCGTGTCGGCGATGGCGCGGGCGATCAGTTGCGCATGGCGATGGTCCTCGGCCAGGCGCTCGACGTGGTGATCGAGGGCGTACAGCGCCGCCGCGGCCAGCACGCCGGCCTGCCTCATGCCGCCGCCGAACAATTTGCGGATGCGCCGCGCTCGCGCCACGAACTCTCTCGGTCCCGCCAGCGCCGAGCCGACCGGCGCTCCCAGTCCCTTGCTGAAGCACACCGACACCGTGTCGAACATTTCGGCCCACTCGTTGGCGGCGATGCCGGTGGCGACGACGGCGTTCCACAGCCGCGCCCCGTCGAGATGCAGGATCAAGCCATGCTTGCGCGTCCAGGCGTGGATGGCCTGGATTTTCTCGAAGGGGTAGACGCGGCCGCCGCCGCGGTTGTGCGTGTTCTCCAGGCACACCAGCCGCGTCCGGACCTGGTGAGCGTCGTCGGGCCGGACCTGATCTTCCAGCTGGCTGACGTCGAGGATACCGTCGTCGCCAGCGAGCGTGTGGCAGGTGACGCCGCTGAGTACGGCCGGGCCGCCGGCCTCATAGTTGTAAATGTGACAATTGACATCGCACAAGAGCTCGTCGCCCGGCTGCGTATGGACCTTGACGGCGATCTGGTTGGACATGGTGCCCGACGGCACGAACAGGGCGGCTTCCTTGCCGAGCCGCTGGGCGACGTGCTCTTCCAGGCGGTTGACGGTGGGGTCTTCGTGGAAGACGTCGTCGCCGACCTCGGCGGCGTGCATGGCGGCGCGCATGGCCGGCGTCGGCCGGGTCACGGTGTCGCTGCGCAGGTCGATCATCGGTTCCGGCATGAGCGTGCTCCATCCTTCTGAAGTGTGCGGAAGTTTAGCCGCGACCGCGCAGCGGCAGTGCGCGTTACTGCCGCTGCGCCGTTCGCGGCTAAACGATTACTTTGACTTACTACGATGTTCCATGAACCAGCGGCCGTTGTCCTTGTGGAAACACAGGCGGCGGTCGTTGTCCTTCAGACGCACGGCGACGCGGTCCTTGTCCTCCTGCCAGTCGCCGTCCTTGAGGAAGCGCTGCAAGAGCTTGACCGTGAGCGAATCGAGCCGGGCGCGCGTGTCCTCGACCTGTCCCTCGAAGCGGCCGCCGTACAGCCGCTTGACGCGATCGTCCACGAAGGCCGGCTCGGCGAGTTGGGCGACGACGTAATCGACGCGCCGGGCCTCGACCGCCTTGAGGACGGAGTCCAGCGTTTCCTTGGCCGTGCTCTGCGGATAGGTCCGCAAGTCCGGGGCGATGCCGTAGCGCGTGGCGCTCTCGGCCCCACTACTCAGCACGACCAGCGATCCCAGCAACACGCCGACATACGTATTCATGCTCATCCACTCCGTTTTCGTCGCGGCGACACCACTCTTCTGCTTGTAACAGGAACCGGCCGGCGCGGCAACCGTGCGAACGAAACTTCGCCGTGTCCTGGCCCTCCCGCGCCCGGAGGAAAATACCAACGATCTCTCTTTTGTCATTGACAGCCCCATCCACGAGACCTACAGTCAAGCCGTTCCGACACATCACCTGTCTTGGATAAGGGAGAGGGCCATGGTCGCCAAGCGTGCCGCTTTCACCTTGATCGAGTTGCTGGTGGTGATCGCCATTATCGCCATCCTCATCGGCCTGCTCTTGCCGGCCGTGCAGAAAGTGCGCGAGGCGGCCGCCCGTGTCCAGTGCGGCAACAATCTCAAACAACTGGCCCTCGCCATTCACAACTGCCACGACACCAACGGCAAAATGCCCCCCGCCGTCGGCTTCTTCCCGGGGACGTCCCTTCAACCCGGAGCGGCCTTCGGCGTCGGCCTCTTCCACCTGCTGCCCTACGTCGAGCAGGGCAACCTGTACGCCAGCTCTCAGGGGACGCTCTTCGGCGTGCCCGGCGTGTATTGTCCCGACAACAATGGCGTGTATTCTCGGCCGGTCAAGACGTTCGTCTGTCCGGCCGACCCCAGCGTCGGCGGCAACGGCACGGTGCAGGATCCCGGCGGCAGCGGCGTCGTTTGGGGTGTCTCCAATTACGCCTTCAATTCGCTGCTTTTCTGTGCCCAGAACGGCATCAACTACACCACGCCGCCGACGGCTAACGGCCAAAGCGTCGATCCGCAGGGGATGGCGACCATTCCCGCTTCCATCCCCGACGGCCTGTCGAACACGATCTTGGCGGCCGAGAAGTACGCTCTCTGCACCAATGGCGCCAGCAGTGGCACCTTTGGACCCTACGGCGGGAGTTACTGGGCCTTCAGCGCCGTGCCTTCGCCGTCCCTGGCGCAGCCGATGGCGACTCCCCTGCCGGTTTATCCGGGCTTCGAGATCTCGTTCTTCGCGCCTATTCGGGGACCGTCATCGGGCCGGCGTCCAAGTTCCAGGTGCAGCCCAATCCGTACAAGGGCAACTGCGATCCTTTCCGCGCCTCCTCGCCGCATACGAACGTGATGGTTACCGCCCTGTGCGATGCCAGCGTTCGCAACCTGTCGTCGGCGATCAGTCCGAATACCTGGTGGTGGGCCTGCACGCCTTCCGGCGGCGAAGCGCTCCCGTCCGACTGGTAAGGAGGTGGCATGACTTCTCGACTCGTGGCGGCGTTCGTTCTGTTGGATCTGCTGTCGCTGCTGGCGGGTTGCGGACGCGGCTGGGGGCAGGTCTCTGGCACGGTGCGCTACAAAGGCCAGGCGCTGCCCAATGGCACCATCACCTTCTACGATGAGGCCAACCAGCCCGTCTCCAGTCCCATTGACGCCGACGGCAAGTACGCGGTGGACAAGGTCGCTGCCGGCAAGGTCAAGATCACCGTTACCGCTCCCATGCCCATCTACCTGCCGGGCGACCCGAAGCGTTTCGAGAAGCCGCCGGCCAACATGCCGAACTTGCCCGCCCGCTACGCCGATGCCGAACAATCGGGACTAAATCGGACGGTGAAAGCGGGCAGCCAAACTCTCATCCTCGACCTCGATTGAATCAACGGAGCCGTTTTTCGTCGTGGGAGCCATCGCCGGTGGGTAGCCGGGCCCGTGAGACCGTGGGGCAAAGAAGGGAGAGCGGTACGATTAGTGCTACCTCTACCCGCCACTCCTTTTCGATTCTCGAATGGCTTCAAGGCGCGTGATATGCTTCCGAAGAGCCTGCTTGAGTGCGAAGCAGAATGGCTCTAACTGTCCGCCCGCATTCTCGGCCTCTTCCAGACTTGCCAATCGTCTGCGAGCCGCGGCTAAATCGAGTAGAGGCGGATTTCTTCCGGGCCATTGCAGTGTCGCGTTGATGGCTTCCTTACGAAGCTGGACTGCTCCCCAAAAAGTGGTCCAGGTGCTATGAGAGTCTCTGAGGCTCTTCGCGGGCAGGAGACGAACCATGAAACGACACACGGCCGAAGAGATCATCCCCAAGCTGCGACAAGCCGAGGCCGACCTCGCCCAAGGCTTGACCCTCGCCCAGGTCTGCCAACGCCTGGCCATTAGCGAGCAGACCCTGCATCGCTGGCGCAACCAGTACGGCGGACTCAAGCAAGACGAGGCCAAACGCCTCAAGGAACTGGAAGCCGAGAACGCACGCCTCAAGCGTCTGGTCGCGGAACTGGCCCTGGACAAGCAGATGCTCCAGGAGGTCGCCCAAAAAAAGTGCTGAGCGCCGACCAGCGTCGTCAGGTCGTGCGTCAACTCCAAGAGACCTTCGGCGTGTCGCAACGTCGCGCCTGCCGTGTGCTGGGGCAACCACGCTCCACGCAGCGGCAGACGCCCCAAACCTCCGAGGAGGAGGGACGATTGGTGCAGCGGATGTTGGCGATGGTGCGGCAGCATCCGCGTTGGGGCTACCGCCGCATCACGGTGTTGCTGCGGCGGGAAGGCTGGCGTGTCAACCGCAAGCGGGTGTACCGACTGTGGCGGCAGCAAGGGCTGAAAGTACCCCGAAAGCAGCGAAAAAAACGGCGGCTGGGTCACAGCGGCAACAGTTGCGTGCGGCGGCCGGCAGAGCACAAGGACCACGTGTGGACGTGGGATTTCTTGCACGATCGGACGAGCGATGGCCGGCCTTTGAAATGGTTCACGCTGATCGACGAGTACAGCCGCGAGTGCTTGGCGTTGGAGGTGGATCGGGGCATGACGGCCCAGGCGGTGAAGACGGTGCTGGCGAGCGTGGTGCAGCAGCGTGGCGTACCGATGCACGTCCGCAGCGACAACGGCTCGGAGTTTATCGCCGCCGCCATCCGGACGTGGATGACGGCTGCGGGGTTGGAGACGTTGTACATTGCTCCGGGCGCGCCGTGGGAAAATGGCTACGCCGAGTCGTTCAACAGCAAGGTGCGGGACGAGCTGTTGAACACGGAGGAGTTTGGCAGCGTGGCAGAAGCGAAGGTGCTAGCCAAGGAGTGGCGTCAGGAATACAACCATGTCCGTCCTCACAGTTCGTTGGGGTATCGGACGCCAGCGGAGTTCGGGGAGATGTGTCCTCGTCCCGACTCCGCTGCGCTACGCCGGGACGAGGACACATCTGTAACGGTTGATCCGACTCTCACAGCGCCTGGTACATAAAATGGGGGCAAGCCAAAGTTCCTCAAGTCGCTTATTGTCCAGTCCGAGTAGCGTGACGGTTACTCTCGCTGCTTCGTCACCCGCTGCCACGGAGATTATGCCGCGAATGCTAAATCGGAAGCGGGCCTCGCAACCCGCCGAGCGCGGAGAGACAAAAAGGTGTTGCTCCGCAGGTGGGGGCCAGTTCGCCTTGAAAACAGCACCGAACGGAACATAAGCACCGTCAGGAGCCGGATAGCATGCCACCATGTTACGATAGGCAACATCCCCTTCTCCTCGCACGCAATGTGCCTGGGGGATCATATGCTCGATATGCGAGCGATCCATGTTAATTCCGATACCGGTGTAGGCGCAAAGCCCTTGTTGTTCAGCGATGAGGGCAGCTTTCACCTCATTGCGCAAGGCTCCCGGTATGAGATCATATCCGTAGTTGATGTCAGCTTGTGATGCGGCACGCCATTGGGCATATGTCGTTGGCTCGGGCCGCGGATTAATTGTCCTCATCAGTGAGAATCTCAAGGTTGTTGATCGTGGCTTCGAGCCGCGCTGTATCCCGAGTAGTCCCATGCTGTAACCGCTTCAATACCTCGAGTCGTTCACGAGCCGCAGCAAGATCGCCTTCTTCTAAAGCAGCCTCAACGTCTTCGATGGCCTCCAGCCCTGGCAAGGTTCTTGATTGGACCTTCATGACATCTTCCAAGATCGCATTCGAGTCCAGCCCATACGATTGATCGGGCGCTCTCCCGTCAGCCGGTTCGTCAAGCACGCGGACTTCTTCCGGGGCCACCTCTCCGATCACTTGGGGTGAGTGCGACGTACACACGAACTGGATTTTCGGAAAGATCCTTTTGAGATCGGCCGCGATCCGACGTTGCCAGCTTGGGTGCAGATGCACGTCAAGCTCATCGATCAGTACCACGCCAGGGGTCTGAGCCAGCACGTCAGGCAATGCACCGGCAGCTGGGGCGGGTCCATCATCTGGAACTAGGTAGTTATTCTGCGTTACCGCCTTGATAGCGATATCTGCCACAAGTGCCAGCATCATTCGCTGTCCAGCGCTCAAATTGCTGAACGGTTGAGCGTAACTCTCGATGGACAGCACAATCTCGCTGCGGTCGCCGTCAAACCACATCTCGTCCGCGCCAGGAACGCACTGCAGGACCGCTGTGCGAACCACCTCGTATCCCGCACGAAACCTCCCACCCCGGTTCACGGCCGCAAGAGCTTCCCGATGGAACCAGTCGCCGAGATCGGCAATCCGAATGCGTTCATTCAGGCAGTCGTAGAACGCCGCCCATCGACGGGCGCGTCCATTTGCAGCGCTGCGGGACCTGGGCCGCTCGTGGTGGGGCAGCCATGCCCGGCCCGCGCCGTAGTATGCGATCACCGGAAGAAGCACCTGTTCATCCCTGTTCGCTCGCTCATAAGTCGCTGCGACCACCTCTAACGCCGTCCTGGCTCCTGCGTTGCTTGCCTTCCTCTTGCCGGGCTTGATCTGGTGTTCCCAAATCAGATTATCTCGATCTTCAATTTGCCCTGTAGCTTTGATCGACACGCCACCACCCGCCTCGCGAAACTGCACGCGGTCGCCTGCCTGGTTACTTTCCAGCCGGATCTCGGAAGGAGAGATTCCCCGTCGGCTGTTCAGCAAGGTGGAGTCAGGCGGCTCAACCAGCCAAACGCCGAGAGCTACCGCAAGTGCATCCAGCAGGCTCGTCTTGCCCGCACCGTTGCCTCCGATCAGCAAGGTGAATTGCCGGTGCAGTCGCAAGTCGAATGCGTTGAACTTCTTGAAGTTCCGTAGCTCCAACCGGTCAATTCTCATGACGATCCCCTTGGGCCATTGTCCGGGGTATGTGCGGCCTTCACTCGCTCCGTGTTGCCGATGCTCTTTGTAGCCGCCGGGTTCCCCGAAAGGAATGCCTGGGCTCGTCGCGAGACGCGCCGCTTTCGTCACCGTGGCTCGGGCGGCGTTGAACCGCCGGCACGTGCTCGAGGAACTACTCGTGCTCGCGTCCGTTGCGTGGGAGCGGTGCCGCGCGCTCAAACTCCAGGCGGGCCTCATGGCGTTGCCGGCATGGTTCCAAAGTCCGGATATTCGGGTGACACCGGATCTGCATTTGCCGGGAGCTATTTAGGGACGATAGAATGATGGCATGCCAGGCAATACGTTTGGACACCTGTTCCGCGTGACGACCGGCGGCGTCAGCCACGGTCCCGGTTACGCCGTCATCATCGATGGCTGTCCGCCGGGACTGCCGCTGAGCGGCGACGACCTGCTGCCGGACCTGCGTCGTCGCCGGCCGGGCCAGTCGAAGCTGGTCACGCAGCGCGACGAGGAGGACGCGCCGGAGATCTGGTCCGGCGTCTTCGACGGGCGGACCGACGGCACGCCCATCACCATCCTGTTCCGCAACACCGATCAGCGCAGCCACGATTACGGCGATATCAAGGACAAGTATCGTCCCGGCCACGCCGACTTCACCTTCGACGCCAAGTACGGCCTGCGCGACTACCGCGGCGGCGGTCGATCGAGCGCCCGCGAGACCATTTGCCGCGTCGCCGCCGGCGCCGTCGCCAAGAAACTGCTCGCCGGCCACGGCGTTCGCGTCCTCGGCTACGTCAAGCAGGTCGGCGACGTGATCGCTAACGTCCCCGAGCCGTCGGCGGTCACGCTGGAGCAGGTCGAGGCGACGCCGGTGCGCTGTCCCGACCCGGAAGCGGCGGCGCGGATGATCGCGCTGATCGACGAGGTGCGCAAGGACCAGGACTCAATCGGCGGCGTCTGCGAGTTGGTGGCGGTCGGCGTGCCGCCGGGGCTGGGCGAACCCGTCTTCGACAAGCTCAAGGCCGACCTCGCCAAGGCGCTATTGTCGCTGCCGGCGGTGATGGCGTTCGAGTACGGCGCCGGCTTCGGCGTGGCGACGGCGCGCGGCAGCGCCAATAATGACATTTTCATCCGCAAGGAGGAACATATCGGCACAGTAACGAATCGACATGGCGGTATGCTTGGCGGCATCAGCAGCGGCGAGCCGATCGTCTGTCGCGTCGCCATCAAGCCGACCAGCAGTCTGTCGCGGCCGCAGCCGACCGTGACGCGCAGCGGCGAGCCGACCGAGATCGCCACGCGCGGCCGACATGATCCGTGTCTGCTGCCGCGCTTCGTGCCGATGGGCGAGGCCATGATCGCGCTGGTGCTCGTCGATCACTGGCTGCGCTGGCGAGCCAGTGCGGTTGCGGGAACGGTTATGCTGCGGATCGGCCACGCGAATAACGGAGTACCGAGCTTCCCTGCCCTGCGTGAGGCGGCTGCCGAGTTGTGTCGTTAGTCGAAGAAAAGGTGGTCGGATGGCGGAGATCTATGTTAGTACCGATGTCGAGGCGGACGGCCCTATCCCCGGCCCGCATTCGATGCTCAGCTTCGCCTCGGCCGCGTACCGAGAGGACAAGACACTCGTCGCAACGTTCGCGGCCAACTTGATGGTGTTGCCAGGCGCCAGAGGCGATCCGAAGACGATGGCGTGGTGGCAAAACCAGCCCGAAGCGTGGGCCATGTGCCGCATCAATCTCCGAGAACCCGCTGTCGTCATGCCCGAATATGTAGCGTGGCTGAAGTCGCTGCCGGGCAAGCCCGTGTTCGTGGCGTATCCGGCGGCCTATGATTTTATGTTCGTGTATTGGTACTTGATGCGATTTGCTGGCGAGAGTCCGTTCTCGCATTCGGCCTTGGACATCAAGAGCTACGCTATGGCTCTCTTAGGCACGGAATACCGCGAGTCGGTCAAGCGTAACATGCCGGCCAAGTGGTTCGACGACCTGCCCCACACGCACGTTGCTCTTGACGATGCCAAGGGACAAGGGGCATTGTTCTGCAACATGCTGGCTGCGCACTCTCGCTCAATTATCCCCGCCGAATAAGCGGAGACCCCTCGGAGGACGAAGCCAAGACGCGGCAAGCCAACTCCGCGGCAGATCGGTGACGTTAGCGCGAGAGGGATCCCATGCTCCGCGAGGAACAGATCGATATCCGCCGGCGGCGCGCGGCCGAGGAGCATTTCCGTATTCAGAACCT
This sequence comes from uncultured Planctomycetota bacterium, assembly GCA_963849325.1. Taxonomy (GTDB): domain Bacteria; phylum Planctomycetota; class Planctomycetia; order Gemmatales; family Gemmataceae; genus JAJPHU01. The sequence continues at coordinate 268,345 of CAWKHF010000005.1, forward strand.
CGGCCGCAATCGCGTCTTCAGCGACTACCAGATCAGCAATCCGACGAGCGGCGGACAGTATCGCGTCAGCATTCGCGGCTTCAACGTCGGCGACAATACCTGCGAATGTCCGGATTTCCGCACCAACACGCTGGGCACCTGCAAACACATCGAGGCCGTGCTGGCCTCGCTGCGCGAGGAGACGCCGCCGCAGCTGCGCCGCCGCAAGGCCGCCGTCACCCATCCGGAAATTTATCTCCACTACGGCGAGCAGCTCCGCATCGGTCTGCACCTGCCGCCGCGCCACTCCGACCAGCTTCGCGCCCTGGCCGAGGCGTTCTTCGATCCGCGCGGCCTGTGGAAGGGCGGCGACGCCTACCAAAAACTGATCGAACTGGCCGAGCAGGTGCCGGAGCAGGTGACGATCTTCTCCGATGCCATGGACTTCATGGAACGCGAGATCGAGCGCTGCGACATGGCCCAGCGCGAACACGACCTACTCGAACAACTCCAGCGAAGCGAGAAAGAAGGCGGCGAGCTACCGGAGGCGCTGCGCGACCTGCTGGCGGTGCCGTTGTATCCCTACCAGATGCGGGGAGCGTTGTTCCTGGCCTGCCGCGGCCGCAGCATTCTCGGCGACGACATGGGATTGGGAAAGACCGTCCAGACCCTGGCGGCGGTCGAACTGCTGGTGCGCGAGCGCGGTATCGAGCGTGTGCTGGTGGTGGCGCCGGCGTCGGTGAAATACCAGTGGGAGACGGAGATCCGCAAATACACCGGGCGCGGCGTGCAGGTCATTGACGGTACGGGGCAGGAGCGACGCGCCCTGTACCGCCGGCCGACGTTTTATCGTCTCATCAACTACGAGATCGCCATGCGCGATCTCGACGAGCTGAACGCCTGGCAGCCGGACCTGATCGTGCTCGACGAGGCGCAGCGCATCAAGAACTGGGAGGCGAAAACGACGCGGGCCGTCAAGCGTCTGCGCAGCCGTTACGCCGTCGTCCTGACCGGCACGCCGCTGGAGAACAAGCTGGAAGAGCTGTACAGCATCGTGCAGTTCGTCGATGATCGGCGGCTCGGACCCGCCTTCCAGTTTTTGCACGACCACCGCCTGTTGGACGCCGACGGCAGGCTGATCGGCTATCGCAATCTCGATAAGGTCCGCGACAAGCTGGCGCCGATCCTGTTGCGGCGGACACGGGCGGAAGTGCTGTCGCAGTTGCCGGCCCGCACCGACACGACTGTCTACGTCGAGATGGCCGACGCCCAGCGCGGCCCCTACGCCGAGCATGGCCATACCCTGGCGCGGCTGCTGCAAAAGAAGTATCTCAGCGAGGTCGATCGCCGCCGCATTCTCGCTTGCGTCACCAACCTACGTATGTTGTGCGACAGCACCTTCCTGCTCGATAAGCAGACGCAGGTGTCGCCGAAGCTGGAGGAGCTGGAGGAACTGCTTCGCCAATTGCTCGGTTCAGGACCGCACAAGGTTGTCATTTTCAGTCAATGGGAGCTGATGCTGCGGCAGGCGGTGCAAGTGGTGGAGAAGCTAGGCGTCGGTTACGCCGTGCTGCACGGCGGCATCCCCGGCAAGGAGCGGCGCGGCCTGCTCGAGCGCTTCCGCGACGACCCGGACTGCCGCGTGTTCCTGAGCACCGACGCCGGCGGCACCGGACTGAACTTGCAGGCGGCGGACACGGTCGTCAACCTGGAAGTGCCGTGGAACCCGGCCGTGTTGGAGCAGCGCATTGCGCGGGTGCATCGCATGGGCCAGCATCGGCCGGTGCAGGTGTTCAACCTGGTGATGCGCGACAGCATCGAGGAGCGCGTCTTGCGGACGCTGGCCGTCAAACGCTCGCTGTTCGCCGAGATTTTCACGGGCAGCAACGAGGAGGTGATCTTCGCCACGCTGGGCCAGCAGGCGTTTCTGGAGACGGTGCGCGGACTGGTCGGCGAGGCCAAGCCGGCGGAGACGGCCGCTCCGGTGCCGGTGCCGGTCGAGCCGGCGAACGATCCGCGCCAGGCCGTGGTCCAGGCCGGCGTGCAACTGCTGGAAGCGCTGGCGGCACTGGTTGGCGGTGCGTCACCTCCGTCGGCGGAGGCGAACGGTAACGGAGTGTCACCGCTGACATCATGGCTGACGACGGATGCGCAAGGTCGTCCGGTGCTGCAACTGCCCGTGCCGTCGTCGGAGGTCGTGCAGCGCGGGGCGGCGGCGCTGCGGACCATTCTGCAAAAGTTTATCCCTCCGGCCGGTTAATTGCCTTTTGCAGCGGAGCGACGAGAACAAGCCAAGCCAGTCCGATGTTGAAGGAGGCGAAAGGATGAGCGATGACGACCGAATCTCCCTCCGGTAGTCCCACTCCCGCCACGCCCATCCCGACGATCCACGAGGCCGAGTTGGCCTTCGGGCCATCCGGCGGGGTGTGGGCCGGTGCCGAGATCGACTTCGATACCGCCGTGGCACGCCGGCGTGCCGGGCTGGACGTGGTGATTGCGGGAGAGGACACCGGTGCCAACCGAGGGCTCGCCTACCGGATCGAGGCGGCCGTCGGGCCGCCGAGCCGGCCCCAGCCGCCTGAACGGCGCGCAGGGCCGCTGGCTTTGCCGCACTTCCACCAGCAGAGCCGGAACCCGAAGGGCCACCTGTTCTACGAAACCGAACACCGCAAGGCGAGGAAAGGACCATGAAGTACTTCACGCCCGAATTAATTGTCGCCTATGGCTCGGCCGATCCCACGACCTGGAAGGAAGCCGAGGTGCGTTGGGATACCGCCTGCGAACAGTACAATACTTCGCTCGCATCCCTCAAGCCAGCCTTTCCCGTTGGTTTACGCTCTATTGAGGACAGTTATTCTCTGCATGATGCCGTTATCCGGGGCATGGGTCAACGTGAGGGAACATTCGTTATTGTGCTCCAGCTCGATACGCCGCCCCAACCGCTGCTGACGTTTACCTATGACCTGGTGGAAGGACCGATCATCCAGAAGGAGGTATTACCGACCGAGTGTTGCAGCACCTACGGACATATCGACTGGCAGTACGACGAGATCGAGAAGGCGTCCGAGCAGCCGCCGACCTGGCGACAGTCGATCCTCCTGAGTAACGGCTGGGAGATCGTCCTGCATTTCCGCGATGTCCACGTCGAGGAGGTCCAAGCCCTGATTCCAGCGCCGCGCGAAAGTACCACTCTACTGCCGGCCGCCGACATGCCCCAAACGGCCTGAGCCGCGAGGGATTGGTGGGATAGGAGCGCTTCTCGCAAGCGTACTCATGTGCCGCGTCGGAACCTCGTCTCGCAAACCCTGGATCCCTGGCAACTCGTGTGGGGACAGCCCCACATCGACAGCGGCACCCTCGCGGCCGCCCTCGAAGACGATTTGCAGCGAAATCCCTGTCCGGATTACCGGACCCGTCTGCTCGTCCGCGATGCCGCCCGAGCCATCCGCTCCTTCTGGGGGGCCAAACGCTTCGCCCACTGGTTGTCCACAAGCCCCGCGGCGGAACAGATACGTGCTATCCTCAACGAGTCCTTCGACGAGACGGGGTTTCCTCACATTCGGAGAAGGTTGGTGGACAGCATCGGGGCCATGCAGGTCCAGCAGATATTCACGCTGCTGGGACAGAACATCCATCACCGCATCGAGGTCTACGTGGCCGGTTCGATCCCCACGCTGATCGAGGGATTGACGGCGCGACCGACGGAAGCCATCGACCTCGTGAACGAGGTGCCGGCGGAGATCCGCAAACAACGCGCGATCCTGCGGAAGATCCAGACCGATTACGGCTTGCGCCTGGCACACGTTCAGTCGCATTACCTTCCGGCCGGCTGGGAGGACCGTCGTCGCTTCCTGGGAGATTTCGGCGGGCTGCGTGTCTACCTGGTGGACGCCTACGACATCTTCGTCAGCAAGCTCTCCAGCAAGCAAGAAAAGCACAAGGACGATTTGCGCGTGCTGGCCCCGAAGCTCGACCGGGAAACGGCCAAACAACGTCTGCTCGGCGCGGGGCGGGCATTTCTCGATGACCCGCGGCAACGGCCGCAGATCGAGGCGAACTGGCAGTTCATCTATCAGGAACCCCTTGCGGCCGAGAGCGCGAGCGAGGGCGAGGAGCGTCCGGCCGCGTCGAAGCGGAAAAAGCCGCGACGGAAGCATCCGGGTTAGCCCTTCGCCCCGCGCACCAGCCGCGCCGTGATCTCGGCGACGTGGCGGCCCTGAAAGCGGGCGATGGTCAGCTCATTTTCACTGGGCTGTCGTTTGCCATCGGTGCCGGCCAAGGTCGTGGCGCCGTAGGGGGTGCCGCCGGTGATCTCGTTCATGTTGGTCAAGCCGGCCTCGGAATAGGGCACGCCGACGATAATCATGCCGTGATGCAAGAGCGTCGTGTGGAAACTGGTGATGGTCGTTTCCTGACCGCCGTGCTGCGAGGCGGTGCTGGCGAAGACGCTGCCGACCTTGCCGATCAGCGATCCCTTGACCCACAGACCGCCGGTCTGATCGAGGAAATTGCGCATCTGCGCCGCCATGTTGCCGAAGCGCGTCGGGGTGCCGAACAGGATGGCGTCGGCGTCGGGCAGCTGTTCCGTCTTGGCCAACGGCACGTGCGCGAATGCCTGCCGCGCTGCCTTGGCCCCGCTCTTTTCCAGGGCGGCGTCGGGCACCAGTTCCGCCACCTGGTACAGCGACACCTCCGCTCCCGGCACCTGGCGGGCGCCCTCGGCCACCGCTTCCGCCATCCGGTAGACGTGGCCGTACATGCTGTAGAAGATCACCTGGATTTTCATGGGAGTGAACCTCGATGGGACAGACCGTGCCTCCAGGACGGAGATCCCGTCCGGGGTCTCCGTGGAGAGGGTAGGCAAAATTGTATCGCGGCGGCTCGGAAGAGAAAGGGCGGACGTTTCTCCCCAGTCGGAAGGCAGCATTTAGCCACCCTGGGCGATCAGGTAGCGGTCCAGGTATTCGCGCAGCGCCTCCCACGATGCCGGCTGGCTGCGAAAGCCCAGGTAGCCGTCCGGACGCACCAGCGCCAGCGCCGTCTCGCGGACACCAAGAAGGGAGCGAACCGAACCGCCGGAGTCCCACCACACCGACGCGAAGCCATCGCGCTTGTCGGCCGGGATGTCGCCGGGCGCGAGCAGATGGACGCGGAGCAGCCCCGGATACGCCGCCTCCACGCGCCGCTGAATGTCGCCCAGCGCCGCGGTGCCGGCGGCGTCGGTCGCGGCCGGCAACAACAGGAGATGGTGCTGGGGACCACGCAGCACGGCGAGCAAGCGATGCTCCCGGCCCGTTCCCGGCTCGCGCAGCCGGGTGTCCGGCACGCGGTCGCCGGGATGGATGCTGCCGGATGTCCAGTTCGCGCCGGATTCGCCGTTGAGCGGACTGTGCGGATAATGCACCGCCATCTCGGACAGGCCGCGGACGAAGGCGCGCTGGAAGGGTGGCAGACGTCCCAGCAAGCCGACCAGGCGATTGCGGAAGAACTGGCCGACCGGGTTGCGCAGAATGGCCACCCGCGTCAAGCGGGCGGCGTTGCGCAGCACCATCTCGCCGACTTCGCCGCGCTCTTGACTGTAACTATCGAGCAGCGGCGACGGCCGAGCGCGACCGGCCTGGACCAAGGCGAGTTTCCAGGCGAGGTTCCAGGCATCCTGCATGCCGGTATTCATGCCCTGGCCGCCGGCCGGACTGTGAATGTGGGCCGCGTCACCGGCCAGGAAGGCCCGGCCTCGCCGATAGTCGGCCACCTTGCGCCTCGTGGATGCGGAAGCCCGACAACCAGTGCGGCTCGGACAGGCGCACCCCGGCGGGACCACGTCTGTCCACGATCGCCTGTACCTCGGCCAGCGACGGGTTGGGCGGATGTTCGGCACTGCTGGCCAACCCCATGTCGGCGATGATGCGGAAACGGTCGGCGAATGGGAAGAACGCCAGCACTCCCTTGGCGTGCCAGAACAAGCTCAGCTCGTCGCGCGGGATCGGACCCTCGACGTGGCAGTCGGCCAAGATCCAATCGTTCGGCTCCGCTTCGCCGGTGAACGCCAGTCCCAGCTTCTTGCGGACGGTGCTGTGCGCTCCATCGCAGCCGAGCAGCCAGTCGCAGCGGACGGATTCCTCGCGGCCGTCCGCGTGTCGCAGCACGGCGACGACGTGATCGCCGTGGTCACTGAAGTCCGTCAGTTCCACGGGACGTTCGACGTGTACGCCCACGCGCTGCAAGTGCTCGGTGAGCAGCCGCTCGGTTTCGTTCTGGGCGAGCATGAGCGGCCGGGCATACTCGGTGCCGGCCGGGGCGGGCGTAATGCGGACCAGCAGACGCCCTCCGCCGTGGAGCCGGACGGCATTGAGCAACATGCCGGTGTTCAAAAAGTCGCCGACGATGCCGAGATCGTCGAGCATCTCCAGGGAGCGGCCCCACAGCACCAGCGCCTTGGACTTGTCCGAAGGCGCCGGGTTGCGGTCGATGAGGCGGCAGGGCAAGCCGTGATGGTGCAGGTGCGCGGCCAGGGTCAGTCCCACCGGGCCGGCCCCGACCACGAGCGCAGTGCAAGCAGCGGTCGGCGGAGGAGCAGTCATGCGGTTCCGTCCGTAAAGGCGGGCGACAGGGATGGTGTCCCGACCGGACACCTCTCGCCATTATGACGAGGAGGCGTCTCAGGTGAAAGGCGACGAGCCGGCGACGAGAATGCAGCCAGCCAGGCGGGCACCGTGGGCGGGGATGAGCTGCAACAGCGCGTCGGTCTGCGGCGTCTCGGCTTCCTGCTCGGGCACCACCAGATACACCGCATCACAGGCGGCCCCAAGCGCCGTGCCATCGGCTCGGCCGTCCCAGCGCGGCCCATCCACGAGCACCAGCGCCGAGCGTTGACGCAGCTGGCGCAGCAGCGATCGCATGGTCTCGGCCACAAAACGCACACCGCCGCCGGCGTCTCGACCGCCGGCGGTCAGCGCGAACAGGTTCGCCTGTTCGGTCGGCCGCACAATTTCGTCCAGCGTTCCGGCGCCGGCCAGCGCCTCGCGCAGTCCGGCGCGGCCGGCAGTCCCAGGCGCTCCGCCACGGCGGGCTGGCGCAGGTTGGCGTCCACGACGACGACGCGCCGTTCCTGCCGGGCGGCGGCGATCGCCAGGTTGAGCAAGGTCGTCGTGGTCCCGCAGCGAGTCAGCGCCGAGGTGAACAGCAAGACCGCCGCTCGTTCGCCTGAGGGGGGGGCGTTCCGCATGGCGTCCAGCACGGCGCCGTACTGGCGGGCGGCGGGCTGGTCGGGATCGTGATACGCCACCAGTTCCGGAGCGAAGCGTGAGCGCGCCTCCGCTCGGCCGGGCAGGGCACGGAAATGCACGCTTCGCGGTGCCGGCAGGGATGCGCGCGGCTCATCGACGCGGATCGTGCGCGGCTCCGGGCGCGGCGAAGTCGGCGCGGCGGGCAAACTGGCCAGCACGCTCGCCGACGCTTCCATGCTCTTGTGCGGCCCCACTTCGATGTAGGGGATCTCTTCGCCGGCGGTGGACGTTGTCTCGGTTTCCGTCGCCGCGACGGCTGGTGCAGGTGCGGTCGCTCGCCCCTCCACCTCGTCGCGTGTGTTGTCGGCCCGCTTCAAGGCGTCCAGCATTCGGCCCATTCTCATTCCCTCCCCGCGACACCACCCCCCGAGCAACTCTCAACCCGATCGACTCGCCGACAGGATCAGACGGCAGGAACTCTCCTCCGTCTCGGCCGTCGCGGAGTCCTCGCCGCTGCTCGATCCCTCCAGGCTTTCTGGTGGCCCCGGACTCGACTCGTGCTCCGCGAGGACGCCGTTGAGTACGGCGACCGGGCCGTTGTCCTCGATCTCTTCCGCCAGGCCGAGAAGGGCGAGCGCTTCCAGGGCGGCCTCGGCATCGACCTGGGCGGTGCCGGCCTCGGCGGCCAGGCTGAGCGCCTGGTGGGCCGCCTGGTTGAGCAGCCGAGGCAGGCCGCGCGTCTGCCGCGATAACAGCTCCAGGGCTTCGTCGGCGAAGAGTCGTTCCGGCCGGCCGCCCGCCACGCGCACGTGATGCAGCAGATAGTCGGCCGCCTCTTGCGGAGCCAACGGCTCCACCTCGGCGCGGACGGCCAAACGCTGGGCAAACGACGCTAGCTCCGGCCGTCGCAGCGTCTCCAGCAAGGCCGGCTGGCCGACCAGGACCACCTGGACCGCCTTGCCCGAAGGGGCTTCCAGGTTGCCCAGAAGACGCAACTCCTCCAGCAAGTCCGGCGTCAAGTGCTGGGCCTCATCAAGGACCAGGATGGTGCTCCGCCCCTTCTCGTAACCGCGGAGCAGATGGTCCGTCAGGGCCAAACGCATCTCCTGTTCGCCGCGCTGCTGGTAAGGCAGCGACAGGTCGTAGAGAAGGGCTTGCAGCAAGCCGGCGCGGTCGCCGACGTGGCTGTTGGTCAGGAAGGCGGCGCTCGCCTCCGAACCGAGCCGTTCGAGCAGGCAGTGACACAGCAGGGTCTTGCCGGTGCCCGGCGCGCGGTGAGGACGACCACGCCTTCGCCGTCGCCCAGGCCGTGCAGCAGACGAGCGAGGGCGCGTTCGTGGCTGGTGGCGGGATAGTAGCGGGCCGGGTCCGGCGTGGCCGGGAATGGCCGCTGCCGAAGACCGAAATGCGTCGGATACATCGTGCGAATCCCTCGGTCGGCGCTCGATACGGCGCTGTTATCGAAATCATCGTCGGCTACAGACGCGAACTTGAACGCGACCGCCGGATTCGGCGACGCCGCGGCAACCTTGCGGAGAAGTAACGGAAGGACGATTGAAGAGAAGGCGGAAGAGAGGTATCTTTACGTTTGTCGCACTGATTGGGCGACAGTGCGATGAATCGGCCGGCCCCCGTATGGGGCCGGCCCTTTTTTTGCGCCGATCATCGTACCGAGCCGCGACCGTAAGGGAGCGGTTTGGAAACAACCGCTCCCTTAGAGCTGTAGCTTTTTGGCGAGCGGGGGGCGTAAGCCCCCTGTTTTTCGCCGTCAACAGGGGGCTTACGCCCCCCGCTCGCCTATTTGGTTAGTGCCTCTTACGGTCGCGGCTCGGTTTTTCCGTTAGCTCTAACGGCTCGACTTGTCCGGCACGACCAGGCTGACCTTCTCCATGCCGGCGCCCTTGGCGGCGTCCAGCACTTCGACCACGGCGCGCTGCGGCACGTCGTCCTCGTGCTCCAGCAACAGCTGCGTTTTGTGCGTCGAGCCGACGAAGCGGCGCAGCTCGCTCTCCAGTCGGGCCGGATCAACCACCTCGTCTTCCAGCCGCGTCACGGCCTTGCCGTTGTCCATCCGCACGGTGACGCGGATCATCTGCTGCGCCACCTTTTCCTTGGTGACGACGGCGGGTCCGGCGCGGTCGCCGGTCACGCCGGGCGCCTCCAGGCGCTTTTGCAGCACGGCGTAACTGGTGGTCAGGATGAAGAAGATGAGCAGCACCAGGCAGACGTCGATCAGGGCGTTCATGTCCAGGCGCGTTTCGTCGTCGTAGACGCGCGGCGGCGGCGGCTCCAGGTCGGCGGCGATCTCGGCCAACTGCGGATGCTCCTCGATGGCCACCCACGTCGCATCGCCCGGACCCATGACCTCGTCGGTCGGCTCCCAGTGGCCGTCCACCAGTCCTTGCGCGATCTGGGCCAGCGTCAGATCGCCCCGCGCCGCCGGCGAACCCTGGTGTCGTATCTTCCACATGTTACTTCTCCGACACGCCGAGGTATTTCTGCGCGATCCGACCGCGGAACGGCTCGGACTCCAACTTCGCCGTCAACTCGCGCACCCGTCCCGACTTGACGTCGGGGTGGGCGTTGATCGTGACCTCGACGCGATTCGACGTCCGTTCGAGATGCTCTCGAAGGCGGGCCAGAAGTTCGTCCATCGAGGCCAGTTTGCTGTCCTTCTCGTCGAGGAACTTGTTGCCGACCGACAGCGAGAAGACGGGCACGCGGTTGTCGCCGTCGCCTTCGAGGTTGATGTTGAGTTGGATCTCTTCGGGATTGACGGACAGGGTGCCGTACTCGGCGGGCGGCGTGGGAATGAAGGCGGCGGCGCCGACGCCGCTGGCGGTCAGCATGAAGAAGATCAGCAGCACCAGGCTGACGTCGATGAGGGGAATCATATCGACGTCGTCGTCCTCGTCGGGGTGCGGTTTCTTCCAGCGGAAGTCCAGCTCGACCGGCTCCAGGGCTTCGGCCTGATCGTCCACGCGATCCGGCTCGGAGCGCGGCAGATAGGGGGAGAACTCCGGCGAGCCGCCGACGCGCAGCCATTCGGCCGTGCCGGACGGCCGCAGTCGGTCGTCCTCCAGCAGCCGGCCCTGCTGCACCCAGTCGGCGACGACCGTGAAGGGCACCTCTCGATAGACCGTGTTCGACTCGATGATCCAAACGTCGAGGAAACGCCGTTTGTCGGCCATGAGATCACCTCCGCGGTACGGCCCCCGCCTCGGGTCCGGGCTTGATGTTGGCGGCCGAGGGGACGGCGCCCTTGGTTTGCTGCTTGGCCTGCAACAGCAGCAACAATTTCTGGGCGGCGCTCTTCATGCGCACCTCGAAGTGGGCCAGCCATGCCTTGAACAAGACGTGCGTGAATACCAACGGGATGGCCGTTACCAGACCCAGGGCCGTGGCGAACAGGGCCAGGCCGATGGCCCCGGCCTGCGAGCCGACGTCGCCGCCCTTGGACTTCTGGATCTCGTTGAAGGTGCCGATCATGCTAATGACCGTGCCGAGCAGGCCGACCATGGTGGCGACCTTGGCGATGGCGAGGATGGTCGGCAGCAGGAAGTTCAAGTCGGGCACGATCTCCAGCTCGATGACGTTGGCCATCGCTCGCCGCACCGCCGCCAGACCCTGCTTGGACGTTTCCAGGCCGGCGGCGAAGAGGCGACGGGGGATGATGTCGCTGCGGCCGCGACAGAAACGCAGGGCCGCGTCCACGCCGTCGCGCTCCAGCTTCTGCTGGAACTCCGGCAGAAACACGTTCATGTTGGTGTTGCCGTTGATGTTCAGCAGCAAACGCCAGATCACCAACGTCAGCCCCGTCAGCGACATCAGGAACATCGGCCAGAAGAAGTACCAGTCGTGGGTGATGAAGGTCCACAGGGCTTGCATGTCTGTCCCCCGTTGAAACGATGGGCCGGGTGGTCGTCCCGAGGATGGGAGGCCGCGCGGGCCGCGCGACGTCCCTGTCACTGTACAGGGGCGCGCGAGCGAGTTCCAGAGAAAACGCCGGGCGAGCGGGGGCGTCAGCCCCCTGTTTCGGAGCAACAGGGGGCTGACGCCCCCCGCTCGCCGAGGGCGCGCAACTCCCCTGTCCTTTGTGGGTTCGGGCGAGTACCATCGAGGACATGGACGAAACGCGCGGCCCTTCCCTGTCGGACGACCTGGCCAACAAGATCGCGCGCCTGGTCCAGGAGCGCGGCTGGAACCAGGAAGAGTTCGCGCGCATCACGCGCCTGAATCGCCACACCGTCCGCCAAATCCTCTTGCGGGGCGAGCATCGCCGCCTGCGCAACGCCACTATCGGCGCCTGCGCCGCGCCCTGGGTCTGACTGTCAACGAGCTGCGCACGCTGCCGTTGGAGCGGCTGCTGCCGCGCATGAACGAGTCGCACCCGGCCAATGGCATCGCTCCGCTGCGCCGCCTGTACGAGCGGGCCACACAGCCGGAACTGGTTGCCTGGATGGAACGCAACGGCGAGCGCGCCCGCCAGTTGGCCGACGATGAGGTCGATGAGCTGCTGGCGCTGCAAGACGTCGAGGAGCGCTGACCGCGTTCGGCGTCGAGGGTTTCGTGGAGCGCCTCGAGCGCCGCCGTCGCCTCCTTCACCAGGTCCACACCGTCGCCGGTACCGAGTACCTCGATTTGCTCGAACAGCTGATCGGCCTGTTGTACGAGAAAGTGCAACCGTCGCGCGATCGCACGTAAGGAGGTCTTCGTTTCGCCGCGACGCGCAGCGGAGCGCGGGCGTCTCGCCCGCGCTCCGCTGCGCGTCGCGGCGAAACGAGATGGCCTTGACCCACCCATGCGGCCGGGTAGTGTAGGAATATGTCTCCGCACGTCCCGCCAACCGCGCCTCTTCCTGCTGTCTCTCGTTCCTCGCTCTCCCGGCCACCGCGACGCTGGCGCGTGGACACCTTCCGCGCCCTGCGGCACCGCAACTATCGGTTGTATTTCGGGGGGCAGTTCATTTCCGTGACCGGCTCGTGGGCGCAGAGCGCGGCGCTGACCTGGCTGGCCTACGAGCTGACGCGCGAGTCGATCTGGCCGTCGCTGGTCGGCGCCATGCAGGTGCTGCCGACGTTCGTACTCGGCGCCTGGGGCGGCAGTCTCGCCGACCGCTGGCCCAAGCGTGTACTGATCTTTCTCTCGCAGGCCACGTTGCTGGTGCTGGCCGTGCTGCTGGGCGTATGGGTGCTGCTGGGCCAGGTCACGCCCTGGCACCTGCTGGCCGTGGCGACCGCCGCCGGCATCGTCAACGCCATCGACCTGCCGGCCCGGCTGGCCTTCGTCATCGACATGGTCGGACGCGAGGATTTGCCCAACGCCATCGCCCTGAACTCGCTGTTGTTCAATACGGCGCGGATGATGGGTCCGGCCATCAGCGCCGTGTTGTTCGCCGTGGCCGGCGCGGGACAGACGGGACAGACGGCGGCGGGCGTGTGCTTCCTGCTCAACGGCCTGAGCTTCGTCGCCGTGCTGGCGGCCCTGGCCTGGATGGATCTGCCTCCATCCACGGCGCGCACGGACAAGCGCCATGCGGCCGATTCCACGGCGGGTGGTTTCCGCTACCTGGCCGGACACCCGCGCCTGATCCTTCTGCTGGTCTTGACCTGTTCGATGTCGCTGTTCGGTTGGCCGATCCTGTCGCTGTTGCCGGCCGTGGCCGACCAGCGTCTCGGCGAACGGACGACCGGCTACGCCTGGATGCTCAGCGCCATCGGCAGCGGGGCGCTGGTCGCGTCGCTGTTGGTCGCCTCGTTCGGCTCGCGTGTGCGGCGGCGCTGGTTCCTGGCCGGCGGCGTCGTCCTGGCGGCGTCGTCGCTCTTGTGCCTGGCTTTCGCGCGCTCGCTGCCCTTGGCCGTGGCCTGCTGCACCGTGCTGGGCTGCGGCCAGATCCTGTTCTTTCCCACCAGCCAGTCGATCATGCAGCTCAGCTCCGACGATCGCGTTCGCGGCCGCGTCATGGGCATCTGGTCGATGGTGCTCAGCGGCGCGCATCCGCTGGGCCACCTGCTCGCCGGCCGCGCCGCCGACCGCTGGCTCGATGTACGCATGGACGGCGGAGCGCCGCGCACCTGTTCGCCGTGCGGCCCGGCGAGCATGGCGGCGTGCCGTTGGTGCTGGCCCTCATGGGGCTGGGCATCGCCGCCGCCGCGACGGTCGTGCTCGTGCTGGCGCTGACCTGGCAAGGACGGCGACGAAGCGGATAAGATAGGGGAACGGTGGATTTCTTCATACCAACCAAGGGGTAAGTCATGCCTTCGCCGTTCCCCGGAATGAATCCGTATTTGGAGCAAGAGGACGCCTGGCACGATTTTCACGACAGCTATTTGCCGCGGGTGCGGGACGTTCTCGCGGCTCAGGTTGGCGAGCAATACATCGTCAAGATTGACGAGCACATCTACATCCACGACTTGGTGGCGGAACAACGCGCCTTCCTCGGACGGGGCGATGTCACGGTAGCCGGCGTTTCCCCTTCGACCGGCTCCGTTCCCACCGTCGGACTGATCGAAGCACCGGTGCGGGTGGAGTTGCCCATGCTCGACGACGAGCACGAGTGCTACCTTGAGATCCGTGACCGCCGTAGCCGGGTACTCATTACCGTGATGGAGTTGCTCAGCCCGGCCAACAAGAAACCCGGATCGGATCGAGACCAGTACATCAACAAACGCCATCAGCTGCTGAAAAGGGGCGTGAATTTGGTGGAACTCGATCTGCTGCGCGGCGGGCCGCGCATGCCGATCGCCAACTTGCCCCCCTGCGATTATTACGCAATGGTCTATCGAAATTGGCAGGGGCCGCACGCCGACCTCTGGCCTTTACGTCTCCGCGATCCGCTGCCGGAAATCCCCGTTCCCCTGCGCGAGTCGGACCCCGACCTGCGTCTGGATTTGCAACAGGTCCTGCATCGCGTTTACGATGCCGCCGGATACGCCAAGTACATCTACGGCAGTACCCCCGTGCCGCCCCTCACCGCCGAGGATGCCGCCTGGGCGCAGTCGCTCCTCTCCGCTCGCGCCTAAATCGCCTCGTCCTCACTTCGCTAGCAGTCCCAGGCTCCGGCGGTAATCCGCCGTGTGCGTCTCCACCCCCTGCTCGCGGTCCAATTTCGCCCATGCCTCGGCCACGTCCCGTAGCGTTTGGCCGGCGTCGGTCCCCTTGAGCAGCGCGTCGCGGACGGCTTGGACGAGGACGGCGCGGTGCGCCGCTTGTCGGGGTGTGCGCAGACACAGCGCCGGGTTCTTCAGGCCGCGATGCAACAGCGTCTCTTGCAGCGCCTCGCGCAGCTTCAGCGTCCGCGCCGTGTCCAGGTCGAACGAGTCCCAGCGCTCGCGGTACAGCTGCTCGGCACGAATCGGCCCCCCGTGTTCTTTGGACCCTAAAAAGATCTGTGTACTCGTCTTCGGCCCGCTCAGGTCGGCCAGCAGGTCGAAGGCGGCCTCCGTGTGCGCTCCGCCGCGCGGCACCACCGCCAACCAGCCGGAGCCGCCCAGGTACGGCACGCGGTTGCCCTCCGGCGTCGGCTGCGGCTGACCTTGGTCGAAGTCGAAATAACGGTCGCCGCCCGGCACCCGGCAGACGCCGACCTTGTCGTGCAGGGCCGGCGTCTTCTGGAACGGTTTCAGCCAGGGCGCATCGGTCACACACAGCACGGCCCGGCCGTCGCGGAACGCTTTCTCAGGGTGCTCGGCTGGCGCGGCGGGCCGGCATGCTTGCAGGCGCTGCAGCAATTTCAGGGCGTGGACGAAGCCGGGCGCGTCCAGGCGCGGCCGGCCGGTCTTCACGTCGTAATGGAACGAGAACACGTCGTCCGGCCGATCGTTGCGGCGCACCTCGTCGGCCGGCACGGCGCGGCGGGCGAAGCCGGCGGCGACGGTGTAAAACAGACGATCGAGGGCGTCGTCGTCGCGCGGCAGCGGCGGCAAGCTCGGCCCTTTCGGCTCGCGGTCGCGGAAATATTCGGCGACCCGGGCGAACTGCTCCCAGGTGGCTGGCGCTTCCGGTACACGGCCGAATCGCCGGCGAAAGGCCGCCTCGTGGGCCGGATCGGCCAGCAGATCGGCGCGATAACAGCACAAGGGCGATTCGCCAATCAGGGGCCAGCCGTAGGGGGTGCCCTCCCACTGGACGAGTTGCTCGCGGTAGGCCGGCAGAAGGTCGGTCCACTTGGAAGGACTGTCGCGCGCGGTGTAGTCGGTGGGTACGGGGGCGAGTTGGCCGACGGCGGCCCAGCGCGGCAAGTCGGCCGGGGCGATAATCCAGACGTCGGCCAGGCCCGCGGTTTGCGGTTCCTTCCTCGGGTCGTAGACGAGGATCTGGAGGGTCGCGCCCTGCCGCCGCGCCCACGACTGTCCGGGTCCACGCATCAGGTCCGCCGTCGCCTCGGTTGGGCAGGCGATGCGCAGCTCCATCCGCGCATGGGGGACCGGCGCGGAATCGATCGCGGAAGTCGTCGGCCGACAGCCGGCGACGCCCAGCAGTCCGCAAAAAAGAAGACAGCCGTATCCGCTTTTCCGTTGCATGGACCCTGCCTTCCTCCTTACAATAAGGGCTACTCGCTCCTCTGTCTTCTCATTGTAGGTGTGTCGGGTCAGGGATCGACATCCGAATGGGTGGCGAGAGGAGAGGGTGTATCGAGGGTTGACGCTCGCGTGCCAACGGCGCCGGCCTCGATCGATCAGCCTGAGTTTCCATCGGCACGATGCGCGGTCCCTCCGGTTAGGCCCTCATTCTCCGAACCCGGATTGACTCGACCGGCATCGACGCCGTGGATTCGCCCGATCTCCGGTTAGAGGAGGGCGGAACCGCGTTTGGCCGCCCCTTCCGTGCCGCTAACCACTCGCCCGGCGCTCTTCGACCCCCCAAGGAACGAGGGCGGGTCTCGCCACGAGAAACGAGGTCGTTTCATGAAGTTGAGCCTGGTTGTTCTGACTCCTGGCCCCAACGAAGGCAAGGTTCTGGAGATCAAGTTGTCCCAGTTCGTCGTGGGACGCGATCCGCAGTGCCACCTCCGTCCGGCCAGTCCGATGATTAGCAAGCGACATTGTGCGGTGCTGCAGCGCGAGGGCAAGGCCTTCATCCGCGATTTCGGCAGCACCAACGGCACCTTCGTCAACGACGAGCCGGTCAAGGGGGAGCTGGAACTGCACCCCGGCGACCATCTCAAGATAGGCCCGCTGCTGTTCGAGGTGCGCATCGAGGCGTCTGCGCCGGTGAACCGGCCGACGCCGCCGCCGCCGACCAAGCCGGCGACGCAAGACGGCCATCCCGACAACCAGTCGCCGACACCGGTGCCGGCCGCCAAGGCGAAGGCCCCGGTCGAGCCAGCGGTGGCCGACCGAGCCGGCGGCCGTGGCCGCCGACTCCTCCGAAGATTCCTCCGACGACGACATCGCGGCCATGCTGCTGTCGCTGCACGACGACGGACCCAGCGGCCCGTCGGGATTCCTCCCCGAGGTGCCCGAAGGCAGCACCGTTCACGAAATGACCGCTGCCGCCGGACGTCGCCGCCCAGATGGACAAGAACGACAAGGAAAAACCCAAACCCAAATCGCCCGGCAATACCTCCAATGCGGCCAAGAACATCCTGGAGAAGTACATGAAACGGCCCCGCGGCTGAGAAGCTCCTTTCGGAGCCTGAAGCGTAAGCGAAGGGTATCTCTTCGCTTACGCTTCAGGCTCCGAAAGATCGTCCCTGGATTTTGCATTCGCGCTCCGATACCGGAACTTCGAGGCTAATTCGTGGCGCCGCGACGCCGTCCGCTTCCACCCCCTTCGCTTGACGAACCCGCCGCGCTGCGTCCCTGGCTGGCCCGCCGTCTGCGTCCGTGGTTCCTCCGCCATCAGCGCGATTTGCCCTGGCGCCGCGACCGCGATCCGTACCGCATCTGGGTCAGCGAGGTCATGCTCCAGCAGACCCAGGTCGGCCACGGTCATCCCCTACTTCGAGCGCTTCGTCCGCGCCTTCCCGACGCCGGCCGGTCCTGGCCGCGGCCGACGAGCAGGACGTGCTGCGCCTGTGGGAGGGACTGGGTTACTATCGCCGTGCCCGCGATCTGCACCGTGCCGCTCGCCAACTCGTCGCGCGGCACGCCGGCCAATTTCCCGACGATCCCGTTGCGCTGGCCGATCTGCCCGGCCTGGGCCGATACACTCGCAACGCCGTCCTGTCGCAAGCCTTCGACCGCCGACTGCCGATCCTCGAGGCCAACAGCCAGCGCGTGCTGAGCCGGCTGTTCGGCCGGGCCGACGATCCGCGTCAGGGTGCGGCGCGGCGCTGGCTGTGGCAGGCCGCCGAGGACATCCTGCCGCGCCGCGACGTCGGCACCTTCAATCAAGCAGTCATGGAGCTTGGCGCTCTTGTTTGTACGCCATCGGCGCCGCGCTGTTCCGACTGTCCGTTGGCGGCGCGCTGTGTCGCTCGGCAACTCGGCCAGCAAGAGTCGATTCCCGCCCGGACGCCCGCTCCCGAGACCACGCGCCTCGCGCGAAGTCGCCGTGGTCGTCTGTCGCGGTTCGAGCGTGCTGCTGGCGCAGCGGCCCGGCGGCGGCCGCTGGGCCGGATTGTGGGAGTTCCCGCACGGCGCCTTGCTCGACGGCGAAGTACACGAGGACGCCGCCGGCCGACTGGTCCGCGACCTGACCGGGCTGCACGCGCGTCCCGGACCCGAGTTGTTGACCATCCGCCACGGCATCACGCGCTATCACATCACCATGACCTGCTTCGAGGCCGCGTACCTCGCCGGCGATTTCCGCTCGGATTTTTACGTCGAGGGCCGCTGGCTGGCCGCCGCCGACCTCGCCGCTTACCCCGTCAGTTCTCCCCAGCGCCGCCTGGCCCGCTTCCTTCTTTCTCCCAGCCGCCAACGCTGCCTGTTCGGATCGACGCTGACAGCGGACGGCCGAGACGGTAGCATGAGAGAAGGATAAGGGGAAATAAAGACCTGTAGCGGGGGAGAGAGTTATGCGGACCCTGTTCGCGCGCGACGGCGCTGCTCGTGGTGGGAGCGGTGCTGGCCGGCTGCATTTCCACCAGCACCAATACGGGGCTGAGCAAGGGCAAGCCGGCCGCCAACATCCGCGGCCGCGATGCCGACGGCGAAGCGTTCCAGCTCGACGACTATCGCGGCAAGGTCGTGCTGCTGGACTTCTGGGCCTCGTACTGAGGGCCGTGCCGGAGCATGTTTGCTCACGAGCGGTCGCTCGTGGAGAAGTTCCAGAACAAGCCCTTCGTGCTGCTCGGCGTCAACGTCGATGAAACCCGTGACGAACTTCAGCTCATACAGCGGAAAGAGAAGCTGAACTGGCGCTCGTGGTGGGATGGGGCAGGTGGACCGATCGCGCTGCAATGGAAGCTGCAAAGTCTGCCAACGCTCTTTCTACTCGATCACAAGGGCGAGATTCGCTGGCGGAGCGCCGGCGTCCCCGACCCCAAGCGCATGGATGAACTGATCGAGCAGCTCGTCCAGGAGGCGGAGGCGTCCGGCAAGTCCACCTAGGGCGCGTCGAGGATGGCGAACGGCCGGCGTTAGCCGGCTGGTACAGGCTCCAACCAGCCGGCTAACGCCGGCCGTTCGCCCAAAGAGTTAGGGTTCCTACGGGCTGATTTCCGTCGCCAGGCGAATGTTCGGCGAGGCCATCATGGGGATGGACAGGACCTTGCCGAGTACCTGCTTCTCGGCGGCGGGGCTTGTCACTTTCACCTTGACCAGCGTACCGCCGTCGCCCTGCATCTCCACAACCACATCACGGGCCTGTCTTCCGCAGGCATCCTGGACCTGTCGTTTCAGGTCCGCCACGCCAGGCGGCGGGAGCGCGGCGAGGGGCGGATTATGCGGCGCGGCCGCCGGTTCCTCGTCGAAGATGATGACACCGGGGTGTCCCGCGTTCGTCTCGGGCGGTCGCACGTCATACGCCGGCTTCCACCGACGCGGCGAATGGATCGGCGGCGCGTCAGCTGGTGTCGTCGGGCGCCATCACCTGGCGCGGCGGAGTGGGCGCGGCGAATGCGGAGTTGGTGGGCGGGACCGCGGGCTGCGGGTCCGGCGGCGGCGGAGTAAGCGAGGCCATCGGCGGCAGCGCTCTCGACGGGCCGGGCGTGGTTGCGGTCTCCGGAGCGTCCATGCTTCGGACAGTGGACGGCGGAGCAACCGTCGGCTTCGCCGCGACGGGGATTGCCGGAGGAGGTATCGGGGCCGGTCGCGGAACATCCGGCGCCTTCACCACGGGTTTCGTCTCCATCGGCGGCGTTGCCGCGGGTGCTGTCACGGGTTTCGTTCGCATCTGCGATTCCCAGGTCATCGCGGGTCGGTCCCCCGTCGGAGCCGCGACCGTTAGGGAGCGGTTGTGCCCGCTCCCTAACGGTCGCGGCTCGGTAGTCGGAGCCGCGACCGTTAGGGAGCGGGGGTTGCCTCCGCTCCCTGACGGTCGCGGCTCGGTAGTTTTCTCCCAGCGGGCCGGCGGCTTCGGGGCGGTCAGGACATCTGCGGTGCCGGACTTGGGGCCGACGCCGGATGCGGCAGGCTCGGCCCTGGTGTCCGAGGTATCCGGCTTGCTCGCCTTGACAGGTTGGATGGTCGTATCGGCGCCGTGCCCGGTAGGGGACGATGCCGGGCGAGCGTCGGCCGTCCGCGGCGCGCCCGGCGAAGGCAAACGCAGGTCGTCCCGCCGGGCGTGGAGCATGCTCGGCGTCGCGGTCGCCGGCCGCGATGCCAGGCTGCCCAGGGCCGCCATCGGCACCATCTGCGAACCGTCCTTCGTCACCTGTACCAGCCGCTGACCGTCGCGCAGGACCGGCTCGAGATTCAACTGATTGACGACGCCGGAGCAGCCGGGCAACTGCCGAAACAACCGGCTGACGGCCACCTTTTCCTCGACGGAGCCGACCGGGCCGCTCACCGTGACCAGACCGTTGGCGTGCGCCTCGACGTGCATCTGTCGGCCGGCCTCGCCGAGTTCCTTGGCCAGTAGTTCGGCGCCTTCCTTTTGCAGGATCTCGACGCGGGGCGACGGCCGCAGGCTCAGGTTGGCCTGGATCTTCACGCCGTCCATCACCTTCAGGAAGGTGTTCCAGCGGACCAGCTCCAGGGCGCGCTGCTTGACCATCTCATTGGGCACGAAGCCGCGCACTTCCAGGTATTCGCCGGCGGCTGCGGGCGTTGAGATAGTAAGGAAAGGTGATGCTGTCCGACAGCAGCGCCAGCTGCACCTTCATCTCTTCCAGGCGGCTTGGCCCTTGCGAGGGGATGACGCTTTTCTCGTGCGGTCCCTCCGGAGCCGGCGCTCTGCGGGCCGCGGAAGGGGTAGGAAATGCCTTGCGCCGGCGCTGGGCGCGCCAGGCCCACAACACCGGCCGCCAGGAGAATGCTGACGGCACGTCGCAGCGCCCTACGCATGACAAACTCCTTAGTTCTGAGTTCTGAGTTCTGAGTTCTGAGTGAAAAAAGTATTGTCTTCACTCAGAACTCAGAACTCAGAACTCAGAACTCAGAACTGACGAAGTACTTGGATTATTGGTTGAGCAGGTCGCGGCTGACGTCGCGCTGCACCTCCGGGTTGGGGCAGGGATACAGGTGCAGGTGGTCGAGGTCGATGTACACGACCTCGGCAGCGCGGCCGAACGCAGCGGAACGGGAAGGGGTAGCCCGACTCGATGGTCTCGGTGTAGTAGATGGTGCATTTCCAGTGGCAGTGGTGCAGCTGGGCCGGCCCGATGAGCGGGAAGAAGCGCGGCGGATCGATCTTGTCCACGATGCGCTCGGTCACGATCTGGATGTTGTCGCGGAACTCCTCGTAAAAGTAGGGCACGCCGCGATGCACGTGCGGCATGGCGCGGAGGATGCGAGCCTCGTCGGGCGGATCCTCGCACAACGGCGGCGGGAAGCCTTCGCGGATGGGCGGCATGATCGGCGTGCGGAAGTCGTTCTTCCAGCAGTATTTCTCCTCCATGCGCTCCGTTACCCACGGCGGGACGGGAATGGGCGTGGCCAGGCCCATCGAGAAGGGCTAGCAACCGCTCAACCCCAGCCGGCGCCAGCGCCAGGACGGCCAGCACCAGGGTACGCACCGTTCTCATGCCCCTCTCCCTTCCTGCTGAACCCCCGTCCTGCGCCCCCAACCACGGGCGCGACCCATGATGCAGGAAGTATCGGAGCCTGCTGCGTTAACGACTTTAGCGGTTCGTTCGATTGCAAGGGAGATGGAACGGCGAGACGAGGGGTCGTCCAAGTAGCCCCAGTAGGAGCGCATTGACGGCAGCTTGCGGCTTAGCGTGATCGCCACGCTCGCCAGGTTGCGAAAAGGACTCAACGCCGACTCGTGCGGCTCCACCAGCTTCGCCATTTTTCCTGGGCCTCGGCGATTTGCTCTTTGCTCGCGTCCGGCGGTGGGACCAAAGTCCTCGCCGCGGCTGAGCTTGACCAGGGCGTCGTGGGCGGCGCCGCGGACCTCGTCCTGCTCGTCGGCCAGCAGGTCGATCAGCTCGCCGGCCAGGCGCGGCATCTGGTTGACGACGACGCGCACGGCCGCCCTGCGTACCTCGGCCAACTCATCGCCGAGCTTTTCCTTGACGACCTCCGGGGTCTGTCGCGACAGGTGGCCGTAGAGCAGATCGCGGCCGAGCTTCTGAGTGTCCTTGTCGTAGCTGCCGGCGGCATTGGCCAGGCCGGGCAGCACTTCCTTGCCGCGGCGGTTCGACAGTTCGGTAAGGAGCAATTGCAGCCGCGGGACCGCGTTCGCTGCTGGCGGCGTCGGCCAGTTCGCCGACGCTCATGGCGCGCGGCGACTTCGGTCCCGCCTTGGGCTGCCGGGCCAGGGCGTTCTTGCGCAGCATGACGCCGACGCGAAGATCTTGCAGCACGCCGGCATGTCGGGTCCGGCCAACGCCGGCGCCGATGTTGTCGCGGGCGAACTCGAGCAGTTCTTGATCGTCCGAGGCCGCCAGCAGACGGCCGAGTTTCTGAGCGATGACCACGACGGGACAACTGTGCTCGATCTGCGCCGCCCGGTTCAAGCCGCGGATCAGGGCCGGAATCGCCTGCGATTCCGAGGTCCTTAAAGTCTTTCAAAGCCTTGCGCGGCGTCCGCGCCCTTCAAACGGCCGATGTCGTAGAGCATGAAGCGGTCGATGATCTCATCGAGCTTGTCCTCCTCCTCCTTGGTGAGATAGGGCAGGCTGGGGGCGTAGGGGCTGTGCTTGGGCTTCTCCTTGGCGGACGGCGTGTCGGCGGCGCCGAAGACGGCGAGCGTGAGGACGAGCAGAGTGGTGGATCATCGACGGCTCTCCTGGCAATGACAGAGGATCTCGGGAGGAAGAGCGTCCGAGAAAAGCACGCCTTGAGTTTACCGTGCCGCCGCCGCCTCCGCAATTCGCAATCGCCTCTCATTTTCTCTTCAGTGGATGCTGGATAGACTGGAAGTACCGTCCGATTGCTTTCCGACGAGAAGGAGTCCCCATGAATCGTTTTCCGTTTCGGTCGGGCCGTCGCGCCTTCCTGAGCGCGGCCGCCCTGGGCGCCGCTGCCTTCACGACGCGCGGCCTGTTTGCCGAGGAGTTGGCCCTGGTCCGCACACCGCGGCAGACCGAAGGCCCGTTCTATCCCAACAAGCTGCCGCTGGATACCGACAACGACCTGCTGATCGTCAACGACTCGATCACGCCGGCCGTCGGCACGATCACTCACCTGGGCGGCCGCATCCTCGACGCCAGGGGCAACCCGGTGCGCAACGCCCTGGTCGAGATCTGGCAATGCGATAACAAGGGCGTCTACCTGCACACCGGCGATTCCGGCCGCCGCGAGCGCGACGCCAACTTCCAGGGCTTCGGTCGTTTCCTGACCGGCTCCAGCGGCGAGTATTATTTCCGCACCATCAAGCCGGTCCCCTACCCCGGCCGCACGCCGCACATTCACTTCAAGATCAAGAAGGGCGAGAAGGAGCTGCTCACGACGCAGTGTTATATCAAGGGCGAGCCGCGCAACGAGCGCGACGGCATCTTCCGCAGCCTCCGCGATGTCAAGGCGCGCGACGCCGTTCTCGTGGCCTTCGCGCCGCTGAAGGAGTCGCGCATCGGCGAGGTGGCGGCGAAATTCGACGTGGTGCTCGGCTGGACGCCGGAGAGCAAGTAGGCCAAGAGAAGCTCGTTCGTCCTCGTTCCCAAGCTCTGCTTGGGAACGAGGACGAACGAGGACGACTCCCCAAATCCACGCACGCACCCGAGCAACGGTTCCTTCCGCCTTTTTCCTCCTTTTGTGCTCCCGATGGCGCGGTACACTGGGCAAGGAAAGGTGGAACTCGGGTGCGCGCCGAATAGAGGATGCCGATAAGGAGCCGTGCTATGCAACTGACCAAAGAACAACTGAAGGCCGTCCGTGGGGGGAAACCCGTGCGGCTGAACGAAGAGGGCACGGAACTGGTGGTGGTGTGCGCCGATGTGTTCGAGCGTTTGCGCGGCTTCCAGTACGACGATAGCCCCTGGAGCGACGAGGAGTTGGACTTGCTGGCGGCGGAAGACGCCGACGCGCTCGGCTGGGAGGGAATGGAAGCCTATCAAGGCGACGAGCAATGAACCTGGCTAACGGAGATGACACCCTGGCCTGCTTCCCACATGCTTACTGGCGGCAGGAGCAAGAATCGCCCCGCGACAGGCCGAAGCATGTGATGTACATTGGAAGGGGGCGAGTCGAGGACATGGCCGAACCGCGGACAGCGAAGCAGGTGATCGACCAGGCGATTCGGGAAAACCGCTGGGCTTCCTTTCTTTGCTATGCGCTCGTCATTCTCTTCGCGGTCGCTGGGCTGGCCGTGCTGATTTGGGGGGCATTCTCCAGGGAAGGACTTGTGTCCTTAGCCGGCAGTGTCGCCAGCATGTTGTTCTGGCCGGCGTTGAGTCAGGCGCGACAGATTCGGGAGCTTAACCTGAGTATCCGCCTCTTGGAGATCCCCTTGTCGAGCACAGACAATGCCAAAGAGGCCGCCGATGCGTTGCGGGTCGTTTTCCTGCAACGGTTCCAGATAAAGGAGCCGCGATGAATCCCTTTAAGCCGAGGCGCACATTTGAGTCCGTGGTACGCGAGTTGGTCGCCGGCCTGGAAGACGGCGCCATCGTCTTGGGCAAAGATGCCGGCACACCTCCGCCCGAGAAACGAACCGACGCGATCTTTCTGTTCAGTAACTCTCTCGGGATGAGGATGAAAGCGAGCCCTCATCCCTCTCGGACCAAGCGCTGTCATAGGTTCGTCGCTGAATGGGTCAGCTTGGATCTTCAGTCAAGGCAAAACCTCCCCCTTGATTTCAACTCCAATCAGGCACTGAAGGTCTTTCAGGTTTCGAGATAGTCGCTCTCATGACAACAGGACGTTGGGAAGGGATCGAGTATGACTTTGACCCCGGAGCAGCAAGAATCGGTCAAGAAGTGGCTTGAGGAAAAGCTTGGCATGCGGAGTTGTCCCTCCTGCGGCCAACTGCAAGGCTTTACGGTAGGCGCGATCATTGCCGCGCCGATCGTGAAGGTGACCGGCGAGGGTATGACTGTCGATAGCGAGAACTCAGTGCCCTTCGTGCCCCTCGCCTGTCGAAACTGCGGGGATACTCGTCTCTTTTCGGCAATCGTTATGGGCCTTATCCCGGAGGGCGGACGCATGGACGTAGTAATTGATGGCGGATCGGATTGGTGAGGACAAGCTAGTCACGGCCTAAGTAGGGCCGCAGACCGGCCACGAGGCGAACCGTCTCCACGCGGACCCGCACGGAGGTGCGAAGGAAGAGCGTTACGCCGCCAGAGGCGGCGATGTCGTCGCTTCGGCTTCGTCCAGCAGCAAGCGGGCGATGCGCTCCACTTCCTCCCGCAGCTCGTTTAGCTGTCGTTCATCCTGTTCGTGGACCAGCTGCCAGTGGCGTAGCTCGTGTCGGCGCTGCTGCTCCAGGTCGGCCGAGGCGGCTTGACGTTCCTCCCACTCGGCGACTTGACGCATCCACTCCTCATGCCGGGCGACCAAACCTTCCTCCTGCTCGCCGATGCGGCCGGCGCGGTGGTTGAGGCGTTTCGTCTCGGCCTTGAGGGCGGCGCGTTCGCGGGCCAGCTCGCGTTCCTCGGCCTGGATGTGGGCGAGATGACGGCGGCGCAGACGTTCCAGGCGCTTGTCGGTGCCCGGTGTGTCGGCCGAGCGACGAAGCAGCTCCTGGCGAAGCTGCTCCAGAGCGAGCGTCCGAGCGGCCAGGTCGCGCTGGCCGCGGATCAACTCCGCTCGGCGGTCCTGGCACTCCTGCCACAACAGCGTGTAATCGTGACGCATCTGCTCGTGAAGTGTGCGGGCCTGGCGTAGCTCCTCCATCTCCTGGCCGCGCCGGCGGACGTGCTTTTGACGCAGCTCCTCCAGCCGTCGCGTCCGGGCCTCGGCCAGTTCCTCACGGCCGCGCACGTCGGCGAGGAGCATCACGCGCTCGTTGTCCAGGAACGTCTCGCGGGCGGTCAGGCGAGCGTGCCACGCCTCCAGGGAACAACGGACCTCGAACAGTGCCTCCTGACGACGGCGCAGGTCCGTCTCGCTGGCGGCCAACGCCTGCTCTCGACTGTCGAGGCGCCATTCGCGCTGCACCAGTTCGCGCGCCGACGCCTCGAACTCGGCGAGGATCGCCGACCGCTGCGGTCCCCAGCTCTCCTGTAGCTCCAGCAGGTGTTGCCATTGTTCGAGCAGATGGCGGCGCTGGTCGGCCAGATCACCAGCCAGGCGCGCCAGCACGCGCGGCACGTCCGGCTCGCGCCGGCGGACGATCGCAGCCGGCGCCTCCGCTTCCGCCTGCTCCTGTCCGGCCGCCGGTGTCTCTTGCTTCTCCTGGGCCAGCAGCTTGAGACGCTGATTGCGGATGCGAGTGTCGAGTCCCTCAGTCTCCTTGCGCAGCTGGAGGTGCAGCTGCTCGGCGAGTCGTTTCTGTTCGGCCAGCGCCTGCTCGGCCCCGGCCACGGCCGCCTCGCGCCGGTCCAGGTCGCGCAGGCGCCGCGTCCGCTCCGCTTGCTCCTGGTTCAGACACGCCTCCCACTGCTGCTGAGCCAATCCCAACTGCTGCCATTCGTCCTGCAATTGGCGGCGGCCCAGCTCGACCTCGCCGTTGAAACGCAGCTGGGCCTGGGTCAGCCGGACGCGCTCGCGCTGCAGTTCGGCCGCGTCCTGCTCGGCCTTGACTCGCCGCGCTTCCGCCTCGCGCTCGCGGCGCCGCAAGTCGGTCTCATGGGTCTGCCAGTGTTTGCGCCAGCGCTTCTTGAGCCGCTTGCGCAGCTCGACCAAGCGCCGGCGTTCCTTGCCGGCCTGCTGAAGCTCGTGCCGGACGGCTTCACGCTCCTTCTCCAAGGCCGCGCGCACTTCCTCGTTCTGCCGTCGGGCCGCGTCGGCCTCGGCCTTGAGGGCGGCGCGGTCCTGTCGCGCCTGTTCGCGCAGGTCGAGAAGTTCCTGGCGGCGCTCGTCGAGGTGGGTCGCCAGCTGTTCCTTCTGGCGCTGCAGCGCCTTGCGCCGCTGCTGAAGCTGGTTCTCTTCCTCGGCCAACTCGGCCTGCTGGGCGGCGACCGCCGCCGCCTGGATGCGCAGGGCGTCGCGTTCGGCGCGCAGCGACGCCTCCCCGAGCGGCGGTTCGGGCAATTCCTCGGACGCCGGCAGCTGGACGCGGAACTGGAACGGGCCGACGGTGAGGACGTCGTCGTGGTGTAAGGGAACGTCCTGGATCGCTTCGCCGTTGAGGAAGGTGCCGCGGACGCTGCCCAGGTCGCGCAACTGGAAGCCGGCCGGGCCATGCACGATGGCGCAGTGCAGCGGGTTGACGCCCTCGACGTTGAGGTGAAACTCGCAGGCCGGATCGCGGCCGATCAGCGTCAGCGCCGGGGCCAGCGCCCGGCGCGTACCGCGCAGTCGGCCGTTCTGCACCACCAGCTCGCCCAGCGCCGCGGGAGGAGAATCATCGCCAGACTCGGGCGGCGAGAGGGGATTGGGTTCCATGCAGGGGATCCTCAGATGGCGCGATGCGGAGTCTTCTCCACTATCGGCCGACGATCCCTGCGAAGTTGAGGACGGGCGGACGCTTCGTCGAAACCCGTAGCCGCGACGCGCAGCGGAGCGCGGGCACTCCCGCGCTCCGCTGCGCGTCGCGGCTAACGAGCGGTCTGGGCGATTCGACGAGCAGTGATCGGCGCTCACGATTCCAGGGCGCGGTTGAGCATCTTGACCAGGTTGTCCATCGGCTGGTTGCCGATTTGCTTGTCGATCGGCTGATCGCCGCCCTTGAAGAGCAGGACCTGGGGGATGGCGGAAATGCCGTACTTGACGGCGATTTCGGGGGCTTCGTCGGTGTTGAGCTTGCCGACCTTGACCTTGCCGGCGAACTGGTCGGCGATCTTGTCGATCGTCGGCGCCAGCATCCGGCACGGACCGCACCAGACGGCCCAGAAGTCCACCAGGACGGGTTTCTCGCTCTGCACGACTTCCTTTTCCCAGTTCGCCGCCGTCAGCTCGATCACGTTGGCGCTCGCCATGCCCTTCCGCCTTTCTGAAATCGCGTTCCTCGGTTGATTGCCACGGGAGGTTCGCACCCGTCTTTATCGACATTATACGGAGGCGGCGTCAAGTGGCACAACGCGGACACTCCGGCCGAAGCGCGGACACGGGGAAGATGGTCAGCTCAGGGGGTACAGCGGCCTGCGGATGTGCCGGTAGGTGAAGCGCTCGGGATTGACGGCGGTAAGTCCCGGCGTGTCCACTTCGAGGATGGTGCCGGCGAGAGGAGCGTAAGCCGCCTTGTAGGCGATGGCCGCCTTGACGACGAGGATGCGCTGCTCGTGCGGCCGAATGCCCAGGCAGGTGAGCTGGCCGAGACTGAACGGCGGATGCCGCAGCGAGTTGAGGACGAGCCAGTTGCGGCCGGGCAATTCGACCAGGGCGGTGGCGCCCATGTGGTTGAGGCGCCGGCCGCCGTGCCGCACTTCCGGCTCGATGTAGGTGCCCTCGTGCAAGCAGACGGACGCGGCCCGTCAGCGACAACGGTTCGCCGTGCAGCCGATCGACCTTGCCGCCAACCGTCAGCGACACGTCGGCCTCGACGCCCGCCGCGGCGCAGTGCCGGACTTCCTCGGGTGCATACAGGCAGACAACGCTGTCGGTCGCGCCCTGCCGCAGCAGCTCGCGCAACAGCGTGGTGCCGTCGCCGGCGGAGCCGCCGCCGACGTTATCGCCGGTATCGACCAGCACGACCGGCCGTTTCTCGGCGCAGCGCCTCGGCGACCGCCGTCGCCGCATCCGGCAACGGCATGGCGAACTGCTCGCGCGCCTGCCACAAATCCTCCGCCAGCCGATCCGCGGCGCGGCGAGCGTAGCTCGGGATCGCCGTCGGCGACGACGAGGACCGACGGACCCATCTGCGGCACGTCGGCGTAGGCGAAGCCGGGCAGCAGGCTGACGGCGAGGATGCCCGGCTCCCGCTCCAGGGCACGGGCCGCTTCCATGAAGGGACGCAGCGGCGGCCGCGAGGTGTCGTGGGCCATGATGTTGACGAGCAGCGGCGGTTTCGCCAGCGCCAGGCATGGCCGGACCTCGCCGCGCAAGCGGCGCACCAGCAGATGGGCCGCGCGCCGGCCGCACTCGCGCTGATCGACGTGCGGGCAAGTGCGATACGCCACGGCCA
Source organism: uncultured Planctomycetota bacterium (assembly GCA_963849325.1). Lineage (GTDB taxonomy): Bacteria > Planctomycetota > Planctomycetia > Gemmatales > Gemmataceae > JAJPHU01. The sequence continues at coordinate 297,210 of CAWKHF010000005.1, forward strand.
CGTCGCAATGATCGACCAGGCGCTGCGACAGGTTGCCGTGCAGGTCGAGCGTGACAGCGATGGGCAATTCGCGGCCGACGGCACGGCGCAGGCGGGCCAGCACCTCGCCGTCGGCGTCGAGATGCGATGACGCCACCATCGCCCCGTGCAGGGCGAGTAGCAAGCCGTCCGGCCGGCTGGCGCGGAGCAGGTCGCACAGGCGCTCCGGTGATTTCGTCGAAGACCGCATCCGTCACCGGCCCGGCCGGCGTCGCCCAGGCCATCAGCAGCGGCACCGGCTCGAAACCCTCGATGCTCGCCGCCTCGATGAAACCGCCGACCTCGTGGTGCGCGTCGCGCCACTCGCCGAGCAGGTCGGCGCCGGCGGTCAGGCTCTGGGCGGTGAAGGCGGCGCGGTCGGTGAGCAGGGGATTGAAGGTGTTCGACTCGTGCATGAAGCCGGCGATGGCGAGGCGCATGATCGCCCCTCGGCGAGGGAAAAAGGCGAACCCTATCGTGCCAGGAAAGCCGTGCTCTTCTCGGGATCCTATTCCGGAACGCTGCGAACCCGATCGCCGACTTTCACTTTGACATCGTTCTTCAGGGCAACAGAGGACTGATCCACCGGCAGTCTCTCGTACACGATTTGCGTGGGTTCCTGCATGAGAGAAAAGGGAAATGCGGACCAGGAGATTTCCCGCGTCAAAGTCGTCGCCACACTGATTCTCGCCTGCACGTGAGAAGCCTTGACTCGCCCCTTCACCAACTCGAGTTGGCCAAGAGGTTCATTGGTTTCCGGATCGAAAATCATGTCGCTCAAGTCATAGATGATAAACTCCATGCCCTCTCGGACACCATGCTCGGAGCCAGCGGCCAAGACCACCTGAGTCGGGCTGAGGATTTGGGCAACCTTAGTCTGAATCATCGAATCCTCCCCCGGAACTGTCCTATTTCATTCGCTAGCCCCTCGATGGTCTCTGCCAGATTGTGCATGTCCAGCCGGCCATAACGGGCGACATCGCAGGCCACGCGGACGCGATACCCCTTCATTCCCTCGACATCGCCACCCTGGGCTAACCTGTCGATGTGCCCCAACTCGTCGCTCAAATAATCGACGATACGAAACATAAGGACGTCTTTCCCCGGCTCCGGTAGTTGATGCACGAGCAAACGAGCGCTGGTGGTTTCCAATCCGTTCGCGGCTCGGCGGATCAGAAGGAACGAGTCACCGATGCGTACGTGCGCTGCGGCTTCGGCCTCGACCTTGGCGAGGGCGTACAGCCCGCCCCCTTGCTTGGTAAATGTTCTCAGGCTGATTGGCTTCGGGGAAGCCCGAGTGAAGCTTGTCATCCTCTCCACGAAATCGGCCTGACGGACCAGCATCCCGGCGAGTTCCTTGAACGAGTGGGCTCCGATAATCCTCTGGAGTTCGGCCAGGATATTCGCAGGCACTTCGTTTAGCTTCCGCTCCGCCTCCTGCGCCCTTTGGACGGCTTCTTGCCGTTCCGCACGCAAACGATCCTGTTCCCTTCGATGTTCAGCTTGGGCCTGATCGAGTTCACGATGCCGGCGATACGCAAAGGTTCCAAGGGCCACATAGGACGCGGCGACGAACAAAAGCGAAATCCACCAGTACTCCCGAACGATAATCAGGCTAACAATCGTTCCCCCGATGGTGAAGACGAGCGAAAACGAGTGGAATAAATGCCCTCTCAAGCCCTCCCCGAATCCCTCCGTCATGATAAGGGTTCCTCAAGGCCATGTACAACGGTGTTTATGTCCCCTGGGATTCATGAAGGGGAGAGGGAAATCTCAGTGGTCCAAGAGGCCCCCTCACGGCTGCGCCGACGGGGTGGGCTTGGGAAAGACCACCTGCACGCGATCGCCGCCGTGGACGCGCACCTCCTGCGTTTGCTCGACAACCTGACCGTTGCCGACGGCCCAGCGCGCCCGCAGGACGTAGACGTATTCGCCGCCCTTCTCCAAGGGCGGCGAGCGGAACAGGCGATCGGTGCCCAGCTGCTCCGTCGGCACGCCGTCCACCCACAGTTCGCCGTAGCACGGCATCTTGATGTCGATCACCGCCGCCAGGCCGTTGATCTGGTTCAATGGCGGCAGGAGCACGTCGCGGGCATACGCCTTGGTGTAGCCCGGCGCGCACGGCGGCGTGAGGTAACCCGGGTTCGTGCCGTAGATGCCGTCGCCGTAATAACCGAAACGGTCATAGCGAAGGCCGTAGCCGTAGGGAGTGTAAATGGTGTAGGGGAAGAAAGCGTAGTACGGATATTCCGAGGTGGAGGGGACGCCGAAGTAGCCGTAGGACTCGTTGTAGCTCCAGCCCTGCCCGCCGCGATAGGGGCCGACCGAGAAGTCGTAGGGGCCGCGAAAGACGCCCGCCGAGGCGCCGCCCACCGGGGCCAGCAGCAGACCCAGCGCTGCGACCGTCAGAAGCGGCAAACTCCGTATGTTCCTCATTGTGCGTCCCCCCGGGTGACGAGCCGTTCTGCTGGCAAACATCGTCCGTTTGCAGCGGGGAGTCCGCGACAGAGACGGCGATCCGTCCGGCGGCCGGGAGGTGGGCCTCGCTTTCCTCGCTACCGCCGGCGCAAACGTTTCGTCCGTTACGTTCGGCCCTGGACAGTCGCGCTTGACGCCGAGGCGAAGTCCGACTAGGATCGCGGCCCCGCGGAGGAGGTTGGACCGCGTCCGCTGTTGGGAAGGAGAAGGAACATGGCACGGTGGACGAAGCACTGGGACAGCGTCGCGCGGCTTCTGGCCGTCGCCGCCCTCGTCGGATCGCTGGGATTGATCGGTTGCGGCAAGCAGACGACTCCGCCGGAGCAGGCGGAGCGCGTACCGGACGCCCCGGCCGTCGCCGCCAACAGCGGCTCCAACGCCGCGCCGGCGGGCGCTTCCGACGCCGCTCTGCCGCCGGCCCCGCGCGACGGACGGCACGAAGCGTTTGACAAGGCCACGCGCGGCGGCGACGATCCGCCGGCCAACAGCAACCCGCCCCCCGATCGCACCGCCAGCGGCAAATCCGTCTACAAAATCTACAAGGAAGTCGTCCGTCTCTGGGACACCATCCGCTTCGTTACCCCCGAGGGCAAGCCCATCGCGTACTTGGCCACCATCGAGACCGACGCTGGCGACATCGACATCGTCCTGCGTCCCGATCTGGCCCCCAACCACGTGCGCAACTTCGTGGCTCTGGCCCGCGCCGGCTACTACGACGAACTGTTCTTCGATCGCGTCGTCCACGAGGAGGAGGAAGTCGAACCGGGCAAGGTGCAGGTGCTCGACAGCATCGAAGCGGGCTGTCCGCTGGGCACCGGCGAACCGGGCAACGGCAGCATCGGCTACTGGCTCCGGCCGGAGTTCGCCAAGGAGGACAGCAAGACGACGCACGAACCGGGCACGGTCGGCGCCTGCCACGGCATCGAGGCGGACACGGCCGCCTGTCGCTTCTATATTACCCTGTGTGACGCACCGTTCCTGGACGGCAACTTTACCGTTTTCGGAAAAGTTACGCAGGGACTGGACGTGGCGCGTAGAATATCCAAGCAGCCACTCATCCTGGACGATCAGGATGCGGAAGGCAGTCATCGGCCGGAGAAGCCGGTTCGGATCAAGAAGGTGACGATTCACACGTCCGTGGCGGAGGCCGGTCGCTAGAATAACAGCACGGGACAGAACGGACCCGTTTCCGGAGGCCCGCGGTGAGGCGCCGGGAGGGGACCCACCCAGAGGAAAGTTGCGAACCGGGTCAGGCCTTGACGGGTGCAGCCCTAAGCAGCGGACCGAGTGGCGTGGATCAGCCTCTCCCGGCGCCACACGGCGGGCCTTCTCCTTGCCGCTTGCGGCTTAGCGCTTTGCCGCCCGCGGACTCAGCGAGCCAGGGATCATGGCCAAGCAAAAATCAACTCCGTCGTCCCCGGAAGAATCGCCGGCCCCCGAAGGCTACACGGTGCTGGCGCGGCGCTATCGGCCGCAGACGTTCACCGACGTCATCGGCCAGGAACCAGTCGCCCGCGCCCTGGCCAACGCCCTCAAAGGCAATCGCGTCGCCCACGCTTATCTCTTCACCGGAGCGCGCGGCGTCGGCAAGACCTCGACCGCCCGCATTCTGGCCAAGGCGCTCAACTGCGAGAAGGGACCGACCGCCACGCCCTGCGGCGAATGCGGCATCTGTACCCGCATCGCCGCCGGCGAAGACGTGGATGTTCTCGAAATTGACGGCGCCAGCAACAACGGCGTCGATAATATCCGCGAGCTGCGCGGCAACACCCAGTACATGCCCCAGCGGGCCCGCTTCAAGATCTACATCATCGACGAGGTCCACATGCTCTCCAAGGGCGCCTTCAACGCCCTGCTCAAGACGCTGGAGGAGCCGCCGCCGCACGTCAAGTTCATCTTCGCCACCACCGAAGTCGAAAAAGTGCCCCTGACCATCCTGTCGCGCTGCCAGCGCTTCGACTTCGCCGGCATCCCGGTGCCGCGCATCGTCGAGCACCTGCGCGGCATCGTCCAGCGCGAGGACATGCAGGCCGACGAGGAGGCGTTGGAGTTGATCGCTCGCCGAGCGGGCGGCTCCATGCGCGACGCCCAGTCGTTGCTGGATCAGCTGCTGGCCTTCGGCGGCGAACGGTTGACCGCCGAGCAGGTCCATCATCTGCTCGGCACCGCCGGCGATGAACGCATCGTCGCCCTGGCCGAGGCGGTCCTGGCCCACGACGTCAAGCAGGTCCTCGATTTGCTCGACGACGCCATCGTGACCGGCCTGCAACTGGGCGAACTGCTCGATCAGATGATGGCGTACTGGCGCGACCTCATGGTGGTCCACTGCGCCGGCACGGAGGGACGCGATCTGAGCGTGCCGAGCCGGCACCGCGAGACGTTGGCCCGGCAGGCCAAGGCACTCCACCTCGACGCCATCCTCGCCGGACTCGACATCCTCGCCGCGACCAAGGCCAACCTGAAAAATTCCAACCACGGCCGAACGCTGGTGGAGATGGCCCTGGTCCGACTCAGCCGGCTGGAAAACCTCGTCGCCTTGCCGTCCTTGATTCGCCTGCTCAACCAGCAACGTGGCGGACCTGGCCCCTCGGCCGCCACGACGGTCGCGCCTCCCGAGGGGGTAAAAAAAAAGCTCCCTACCCCGGAAAATGACCCTTCGGGGACTCGGCCGCTGACCGCGGAGAACTTGCCGGACATCTCGGCGCAAACTCTGCGGAAGGTGCCGGGAATGCTCGCCCGCTCCCTGGAGAGGGGCGGAATTCCAGCAATTATCGCGCCAAACGCTCTGGTGCTCCGCTTCCCCATAGAATATACTTTAGCGAAGGAGCACTGTCAGGATCCTTCGTGCAGCGCCACGGTAGAAACGGCCTTGCGGGAATTGACGGGACAGCCCTGGGCCTTGCGAGTGGAAACGCAGGCCGGTCTCTCTCCGGCCCCTCTCTCCGGGGAGGGAGGGGAAAGGGGCGACTCGCGGAACAATGGCTCGTCGGTCGCTCCTTCTTCCGCCCCGCTCGGGCGACGCAACGCCCGCGAGGAGGCGGAGAAGCAACCCTTGATTCAGCGCGCCCTCGACGTGTTGGGTGCCTCGTTCCAGCGTGTGGACGAGGGATTCGGCGTCCGGGCCGACGAGCGGACGAAAACGAACGAAACTCCGACGGAGGAGGAAACGTGAATCTGTTCGGCAACCTGGGTGAGTTCGCCAGCATCATGAAAAACCTGCCCGCGCCTCCGCGAGGAGGTGGATCGCATGCAGGAACGCCTGGAACACCTCGTCGCCGAGGGGGACGCCGGCGCCGGCATGGTCAAGGTGCGCGTCAACGGCCGGATGATCGTGCTGTCCTGCAGCCTCAGCCCGGAGGCGCTGACCCTCAACGACCGCGAGATGCTCGAGGACCTGATCAAGGCGGCGACCAATCAAGCGCTGGACAAGGCCCGGCAACTCCTCGGTGGGGAGACGAGCAAGCTGATGGGTGGCATGGGTCTGCCGCCCGGCATGAATTTACCGGGTCTGGGCTAGAGGGGGCCGTCGTGGAAAGCGAGCCGGTCGGACCGATCGCCCGCCTGATGCACGAGCTGGGCAAACTGCCCGGCATCGGGCCGAAGACGGCCGAACGGCTGACGCACCACCTGCTGACCGCCCCGCGCAGCCAGGTCCTGGCCCTGGCCGACGCCCTGCGGGCCATCAAGGACAGCATCCGCCCCTGCCGGCAGTGCTGCCAGCTGACCGAGGGCGAGTTGTGCGAGATCTGCTCCGATCCGCGACGCGATGCCACGCTTGTCTGCGTCGTCGAACAGCCGCGCGACCTGGCCGCCCTGGAGAGGTCCGGCACCTATCGCGGACTGTATCACGTGCTGCACGGCCGGCTGGCCCCACTGGACAACATCGGGCCGGAGCAGCTGACCATCGATCGCCTGCTGCAACGCCTCCGCGACGGCGGCGTTGCCGAGGTCATCATGGCCACCAATCCCACGCTGGAAGGCGATGGGACCGCCCTGTATCTGTCGAGTTTGTTGGCCCCCTTGGGGGTGCGCGTGACACGCTTGGCACGCGGTTTGCCTTCTGGTTCGGTGCTTGAGTTCGCCAATAGCCAGATGCTCGCCGACGCCCTGGAAGGCCGGCGATCGTTCTGAAGCAGGACGCGGGACGGACCGCGCAACGAGAAGAGAGACACGGGGTATCGGATTATGCGACTCGATACGACGATGAATACGCGGATGGTCCAGACCATGCACCTGGCCCCGCGAATGATCCAGTCCATGGAAATCCTGCAACTGCCGATCATGGCCCTGCAAGAGCGCATCCAGCAGGAGCTGCAAGAGAACCCCGTGCTGGAGCTGAAAGAAAGCAGCGACGAGCCGTCCGCCGACGGCGAGGCCGTCGGCCTGGACGCCGTCCCCACCGACGACAACCGCGATCCCGGCGCCGCCGAGCTGGTCATCGAGGATTCGGGCAGCAACGAGTTGGACTTCGATCGCCTGGAAGCGCTGAGCCGCGACTGGGGCGACGTGCTCAACGAGGAACATCGGCCCTCGCGCGACGGCATGGACGAAGAGGGCGACAAGAAGCACGACGCCATGCAGAACATGGCGTCGCGGCCGCAGTCGCTGCAAGACTACCTCGCCGATCAACTGTCCTTCCTGGAGCTGAAGCCGGAGCAGGCCCAGCTGGTTCGCTACGTCATCACCCACATCGACGACAACGGTTTCCTGACCGTTCCCGACGAGGGCGATCCCGAATATCAGAAATTGCTGCACGACTCGGACTACAAACCGTCGCGGCCGTTGCGCCGCCGCTGTCCGGCGCTGGAGGAGCTGGCGGCCGGCTATACGACGGGAGCGACGGCGTCCCAGGTCGAGGAGGCGCTGCACGTCGTCCAGAAGCTCGACCCGCCCGGCGTCGGCGCCCGCGATCTGCGCGAGTGTCTGCTGTTGCAGCTGACGCCGGAGACGCCGCACCGCAAGGTGTTGCACGAACTGATCTCGCATCATCTGGAAAACGTCGCCCACAACCGCTTGCCGGCCATCCAGAAGGACACCGGCTTCGACTTGACGGCCATCAAGGAAGCCATCGAGGTGCTGCGCCACCTCAACACCCGTCCCGGCGCTCAATTCACCGCCGACAACATCCCCTACGTCGTGCCCGACATCCTCGTCGAGCGCGGCGAGGACGGCGAGTACAGCGTGCGTCTGTTGGACGATTGGCTGCCGAGCATTTACATCAGTCGTCGTTACATCGACCTGTACCGCGAGAAGGGCGCCGATCCCAAGACCAAGGAATACCTCAAGCGCAAGATCCAGTCGGCGCAGTGGCTGCAGGAATCGATCGAGCAGCGCCGCAACACGCTGGAGAAGGTGACGCGGGCCATCATCCAGCACCAACGCGCGTTTCTGGACAAGGGACCGGAGCACATCGAACCGCTCAAGATGCAGCAGATCGCCGACCAGGTCGGCGTCCACGTGACGACCGTGAGCCGGGCCGTCGATGACAAATGGGTGCAGACGCCGCGCGGCATCTTCCCCTTGAAGCGCTTCTTCGGCGGCGGCACGCACAACACGACCACCGGCGAGGAGGTCGCCTGGGAGACGATCAAGCAGAAGCTGCTGGAGATCATCGACCGCGAGGACAAGTCCAACCCGCTGTCCGACGAGGACCTGGTGGCCAAGCTCAATGAGGCCGGCTATCCCGTCAAGCGGCGGACGGTGACGAAGTATCGCAAGATGGCCAACATTCCCTCGTCGCGCGCAGCGCAAGGACTGGACCGCGGCGCCGCAGTAAGTCCGAGCCTGAAGCGTAAGCGAAGAGGACGACAACCGAAGGTTGTCGTCCTCTTCGCTTACGCTTCAGGCTCGGATAATCAACGGCCCGCCTCTTCTAGCACCTGCCGTACCTCCTCCTCGGGCACGTCGTCGAACAGCGCCACCTCGCCGAGCCGTCGCGGCAGCACGAAACGTAGCCGGCCGGCCACGGCCTTCTTATCGCGGCGCATCGTCGCCAGCAGTTCATCTACCGGCCAGCGCTGCGGCGCCGTCGGCAGACCGAACGCCTCCAGCAGCGTTCGCTGGCGCTCCGTGACATCGGCCCCGATCAGGCCGCGACGCTCGGCGAGCCGGCTGGCGCAGACCATGCCGGCCGACACCGCCTCGCCGTGCAGCCAGGTCCCGTAGCCGCCGACCGTCTCGAAAGCGTGGGCGAAGGTGTGGCCGTAGTTGAGCACGGCCCGCAAGCCCGTCTCCTCGCGCTCGTCGCGTTCGACCACGTCCGCCTTCAGCCGGCAACTGCGGGCGACGAGGTGACGAACACACTCCGCGTCGCGCTGCCGGATTGCCGCCGCGTGCCGTTCCAGGTACGTGAACAACTCGGCGTCGAGGATAACGCCGTACTTGACCACCTCGGCCAACCCACTGCGATATTCACGATCCGGCAAGGTGTCGAGGAACGCCGTATCGATCCAGACGCCGACCGGCTGATGGAAGGCGCCGATGAGGTTCTTGCCGCGCGGGTGGTTGATACCGACCTTGCCGCCGACGGAGCTGTCCACCATCGCCAGCAGCGTCGTCGGCACCATGAGCAAGGGCAGACCGCGGTTCCAGGTGGCGGCGGCGAAGCCGGCGAGGTCGCCGATGACGCCGCCGCCGACCGGCACCACCAACGTCTGACGATCCGCCCGCGCCTCGGCGAGCTGGTCGTACAGGTAGGACGCCGTTGTCAGCGCTTTCTGGGTCTCGCCGGCCGGCAGCGATACGACGAGCGGTTCGAAGCCGGCCTCGCGGAGCGATGCCGCCACACCCTCCGCATGCGCGATCACGTGCTCATCCGTGACGATGAAGGCACGCGAACTCTTCACGCGCTGCCGGGCGAAGAGACCGACGCCAGCGACATCGCCGCTGGTGACGACGATGTCGTAGCTGCGCTCGCCGAGTTGCACGCCGATACTGGACATGAACGCGCCTTTCCTGTTTTGCGCGGGTGTTCCATCAAAAAAGTGTATCAAATCGGCTTGGGCCGGTAATAGTAGGGTAGCAGACAGAGAATGGCCAAGAGCGAGGGGACACCATGCCAGCCAGCCAGATAAGCGAGGTTGTGCAGCAGCTTCGTCGGGCGGCGCTTCTGCAGGATGGGGCAGGGCTGAGCGATGGACAGCTGCTGGAGTGCTACCTCAGCTGCCGTGAGGAGGCGGCTGTTGCTGCCCTGGTGCGGAGGCATGGTCCGATGGTGTGGGGCGTGTGCCGTCGCGTCCTGGGCAATCACCATGACGCCGAGGACGCTTTTCAGGCCACCTTCCTCGTCCTCATCCGCAAGGCGGCGTCCATTGTACCGCGGGAGATGGTCGCCAACTGGCTCTATGGGGTGGCCCGTCAGACGGCGTTGAAAGCGCGGGCGATGGCCGCGCGAAGGAAGAAGCGCGAGAGACAGGTGACGGAAATGCCCCAACCAGCCGCCGGGGAGCCAGATCATGGGCACGACCTGCAACCGTTGCTTGATCGAGAGTTGAGTCGCCTTCCCGACAAGTATCGTTCCGTCGTCGTCCTGTGCGATCTGGAGAGCAAGACCCGCAAGGAAGCGGCTCGCCAACTGGGTGTGCCGGAAGGAACGGTGGCGGGACGGCTGGCGAGGGCGAGGGCGAGGCTGGCGAAGCGATTCGCTCGCTATGGTCTGGCCGTGTCCGGCGGGACGTTGACGGCAGCGTTGTCGCCGAGTGCGGCTTCGGCGTCTGTGCCGGCCTCGGTGGTGTCTTCCACGATCCAAGCCGCAAACTTCTATGCGGCAGGGCAAGCGGTTGCTCCGGGACTGATCTCGGTCCCGGTCGCCGCCCTGACAGAAGAGGTGCTGAAAACCATGCTGCTGACCAAACTCAAGATCGCAACGGCTGTGCTGCTCATGGTTGCGGCCGTTGCTGCCGGCGGTCTTCTTTACCAAACGCGAGCCGGCGAACAGACGCCGAAAGCGGAAGCCACGGATGCGGCGCGGGCGAAGACGGAAGAACATTGGCAGGTCCGCACTACCTTGCGGGGACACGCTGGCGGTGTCCGGGCAATAGCCTTCTCTCCGGATGGGCGTCTCTTGGCCGTGGGTGGCAAGGACAAAATCGTCGAGCTATGGGACGTCTCCAAGGATCGGCCCCAGGCTACTCTTCAAGGACATGCGGAGGCCGTCGTGGACGTGGCGTTTTCACCCAACGGCAAGACCCTGGCATCCGCGAGTTGGGATCGAACGGTCAAACTCTGGGATGTGAAGACCGGAAAAGAAACGGCCACACTGGGGGGACATCCGAGTTGGGTCTGGTCTGTGGCCTTTTCGCTGGATGGCAAGACGGTGGCGTCAGCCAGCGGGTCCACCGATGAACGACGCCCCGGTGAAGTCCGGCTGTGGGACGCCGCCACGGGGCAAGAGATTGCTACCATAAGGGCGCATCATGGTTATGTTTGCCACGTGGCTTTCTCCCCCGACGGCAAGACTTTGGCCACCACCGGCTACGGGGACAAGACAATTAAGCTTTGGGACATCGATGCCAAACGGGACGTCAAAGAGCGGGCCACTCTGAAAGGACATACAGGGATCCCCATGTCCCTTGCCTTTTCCCCCGACGGCAAAACCTTGGCGAGCGGGGGTACAAGCGATGAGACGCTGAGGCTTTGGAACACGGAGACGGGCCAGTTGAAGACGAGCCTCCATGCTCGAGGGATGAACGTGAATGACGTGGCGTTTTCTCCCGATGGCAAGACCTTATTGGCCGGATGCTTGCTGCCCGAAAGGAAGAAAGACTTCACGGAGCTAAGCGGCGTCGTGACCATTTGGGACGCGACGACAGGAAAAGAGCGACAGACCCTCCGACCGGACGTCAGCGATGTCATTTTGGCATTATCTCCGGATGGTAAGCTTCTCGCTACCGGACATACGGGATCAGGAAAGGGGAAAATCGTCAAAGGCAAAACCACCCTCGACATGGACACGAAAGGGTTGGTGATCTTGTGGGAACGGAAAAGATAGTTACTCCGGACCCAAGCGAACTAAGCTACAACGCAGGTGTCGTTCTCTTGCAGCCGCGCGCCCCCTCCGCTACAGTGACAATCCAGTGAGCCGCGGACGGCTTAGCGCGGCTCGCTAAGCGTCAGACGGCTGGCAGCGAGAGGGCATCGGGTGTGACGCACCTAGACGTTGACCCCATCTGCGTCGTAATCGGCCGGACCCGTCACAAGATGGTCCAGATCGAGATCCAGGAGGCGGCCAAGCAAGGCGCGCGCTTGATCGAGCTGCGCCTGGACTTTTTGGCCAAGGCCCCGGACTTCAAGCGCCTGCTGGAAAACAAGCCCTGCCCCCTGGTCGCCACGGTGCGGCGGCCGCAGGACGGTGGACGCTGGAGCGGCACCGAGGAGGCCCGGCTGACGCTGATCCGCCAGGCCATCGTCGCCGGCTTCGACTGGATCGACCTGGAGACCGACATCGCCGATAGCATCCGTCGCTTCCAGAAGGTCCGCCGCATCGTCAGCTATCACAACCTGCGCGAGGTGCCGGCCGACCTGGAGAAGATCTTCAGCGCATGTGTTCGCAGGACGCCGACGTACTCAAGGTGGCCGTGCGCGCCCAGCACCCCAAGGACGACGTGCGCGTCCTGGAGTTGCTGCGCCACGCGCCGAAGCCGACGGTGGCCTTCTGCATGGGCGATCTCGGCACGTCCAGCCGCATTCTCGGCGCCAAGTTCGGCGCCCCCTTCACCTACGCCGCCTTCAACAAGGAGCGCGGCATCGCTCCCGGCCTGATGTCGCTGGCCGAGCTGAAACAGGTATACGATTACGAGCGCGTCAACGCCGACACCAAGGTGTTTGGCATCCTCGGCGACCCGGTCGGCCACAGTCTCAGTCCGCTGGTCCACAACCTGGCCTTCCGCCAGCTCGGCATCAACGCCGTGTATGTGCCGTTTCGCGTGCCGCGGCCGGAGATGGCCGACGCCCTCAAGGCGTTCATGCGTCTGCCGGTGCAGGGCTACAGCGTGACCATTCCGCACAAGGAGGAGGCGGCGGAGTTGGCCAAGCATAAGGATGAGTCGGTGGTGCGCACCCGCGCCGCCAACACGCTGATCCGCAGCGGTGACGATTTCTCCGCCTACAACACCGATTACCAGGGCGTCATCGATACGCTGCGGGCGTACCTGCCGACGTCGTTCGTCAACCCGGAGTCCGAGCCATCGCGGGGCGTCACGGCGGCCTTGCCGGAGCCGGCTTCGCTGCAATCGAAGGTCGTGCTTGTGCTGGGCGCCGGCGGCATCGCTCGCGCCGTCGCCCACGCTCTCCGCGCCGAGGAGGCGCTGGTGAGCGTGACCAACCGCACCAGCGAACGGGCCGCGGCCCTGGCCGAGCAGATCGGCGGACGGCACATCGAATGGCAGGGTCGGCACAGCGTCCTGTGCGACGTGGTCATCAACTGCACCTCCGTCGGCATGCACCCCGACGTGGACGAGGCGCCGCTGCATCCGAGCTTTCTCAAGCCCGGACTCGTCGTCTTCGATACCATCTACACACCCGAGACGACCCTGCTCGTCAAGGAAGCGCGGTCGCGCGGCTGCCACGTCATCACCGGCGTCGAGCTGTTCGTCCGCCAGGCCGCTCACCAGTTCCAGCTCTTCACCCAGCGCGAAGCGCCTATCGAATTGATGCGCAAGGCCGTCAAACGCGCTCTGTCGCCGATCGCCATCCGCGACGAAGACGACACGGTGACAAAGTGAACGATCGCTGTCTTTTCCTGATTGGGCCGCGCGGCAGCGGCAAGAGCACGGTGGCGCGGCTGCTGGCGGAGCAACTCGACTGGTCCTGGCTCGACGCCGACGACGAGTTGGAGAAGCGGGCCGGGCAATCGATTCGGACCCTCTTCGCCGCGGAGGGCGAGGCGGGCTTCCGCGACCGCGAGTCCGCCGTGCTGACCGAGTTGTGCCGTTTATCGCGGCACGTCGTCGCCACCGGCGGCGGCGTCGTGCTGCGCGAGAGCAACCGCGATCAGCTACGCACCTCGGGGCGCGTCGTGTGGCTGACGGCCGATGTCGAGACATTGTGGCGGCGCCTGCAGGGAGACTGTTCGACTGCCGAGCGCCGCCCGGCGTTGACGGTCGGCGGCCGCGACGAGGTCGCGGAAGTGCTGAGGTTGCGCGAGCCTCTGTATCGCGGCTGCGCCGACCTCATCGTCGAGACGGCCGGACGTTCGCCGGAGGAGATCGCCGACGAGATCCGGCGCTGGGCGAGCGGGGGGCGTTAGCCCCCTGTTGCAAAGAAACTGGGGGCTAACGCCCCCCCGCTCGCCGGGGATACCCTATGTTCTACCTCTGGCTCGCCGTGGTGTTCGTCCTCGGTGCCTGCGCCGGCGGCGTCATCAATTATTGCTTCTATCGGCTGCCGCTGGAGAAAAGCATCCTCTGGCCCGCCCCGCGCTGCGGCCACTGCTGCCAGCCCATCCGCTGGTACGACAACCTCCCGCTCGTCAGTTACGTTTGGCTGCGCGGCGCTGCCGGACATGCGGCGGCCGCATCCCCGCGCGTTACGTCCTGGTGGAGCTATTCACCGGCCTGCTGTTCGCCGGGCTGTTCTACGCCGAGATCGGGCGAAACCTTCTCGATCTTCGTTTCCTCAAGATGCACCAGGCGGCCATCGCGGCGGGGGACATACCGACCGCCGCCTGGGCCGTGTTCGCCTGCCACGCCGTACTGGTCAGCTTCCTGCTGCTCACGTCGCTGTGCGACCTCGACGACATGGCCATCCCGCTGCCGATCACGATTACGGGCACGCTGGTGGGATTGGCGTGCAGCGCCTTGTTTGCGTGGCCCTTCCCCTGGACGGGAGAACCCCTGCCGCCGGTCGGCGGTCAATTCCAGCCGCCCCAGCTACCGGCCGGCCTGTATGCGTGGCCGGTGTGGTATCCCCTGCCGTCCGGATTGCGGCCCGAGAGCTGGCAGCTCGGTCTCGTCACCGGACTGGCCGGCGCCTTGGCCGGCATGATGGTCATGCGCGTCGTCCGCTTCACCTTCGGTCTGACGCGCGGCATTGAGGCGCTGGGCGTCGGCGACGCCGACCTGATGATGATGGCCGGCAGCTTCGTCGGCTGGCAGCCGATCTTGCTGTCGTGCTTCGTCGCCGCTTTCCCTGGCTTGCTGTTCGGCGTGGCCCAGTTGGTGCGCCGCGGCAATCAGGCGCTGCCGTTCGGCCCCTCGCTGGCGCTGGGCGTCGTGCTGACGATGTGGCTGTGGCCGTGGCTGAGCGCGTCCGACGCGCTGCGACTGGTGTTCTTCGAGCCGCTGTTTCTCGCGGTGATCGTCGGCGGCGGAGCGGGTTTTTTGTTGCTGGCCGGCTTGACGTTTCGCTTCGTGCTGGGAACACCCAGGCAGGAGGGAAGCGTTTAGCCGCGACGCGCAGCGGAGCGCTGCTCGCGCTCCGCTGCGCGTCGCGGCTAAACGGAAGGGACGCTGGGTTCGTCCGTTTGCTTCGCGGGCAGGGCGAGATGCCGGCTTTCTCCCCAGCGCTGCTCGGCCCACAAGGCTCCCAGCGCGCACGCCAGCCCCGCCGTCCAGCCGGCGAGAATGTCGCTGGGATAATGAACGCCCAGGTAAGGCCGGGTGACACCAATAAGCAGCGGCAGACCCAGTCCCAGCGCGATCAGCAATCCCTGGACGGCCCGGCGGCGCAGGCCGCACGCCGCCGTCAGGGCGATGGCTCCATAAATCGTCATCGAGTTGAGGGCGTGACCGCTGGGGAAACTCGCGTCGTGCGGACGCGCAACCAGTCTCCAGGCCACATCGGGACGCGGTCGATTGACGACGTGCTTGACGGTCCAGGAGATGCTCACGCCGAGCAGCGCCGTCGCCAGTACGATGCAGGCGGTGCGCCGCCGACCATACAGCCAGAAGACCAGCGCCGCCACGAGCACGACGGCGAACAGCGTCCAGCGATCGCCCAGATGGGTGAGGAACTTCATCGCATCGTCCAGGCCGGGCCGATGACAGCCCTCGAACCAGAAGAGCGTGCCCTCGTCCACCGCCTGCAAGCGTTCCATCCCATCTCTCCCCAGTGACGCCGTATCCGACCTTGCCGTGGTCCCGACCGCCTTTCTACAATAACGTATCTGTTTGTCTAGCAAGGGAGAGGACCATGAAATCCGGCATCCACCCCGAATACGTCGAGGCCACCGTCGTCTGCGGCTGCGGCAACAAGTTCGTCACGCGCAGCACCAAGAAGAACATCACCGTCGAAATCTGCTCGGCGTGTCACCCGTTCTTCACCGGCAAGATGAAGTACGTCGATACGACCGGCCGCGTCGAGAAGTTCCAGCGCAAGTACAACTGGGACAAGCGCAAGAAGCCGGGCGAGGCCGCTGCCGCCGCCGAAGAAACCAGCAAATAGCTCCTTAAAATAGGGAATAGGGAATAGGGAATAGAGAAGAAGGAATCCCCCCCTCTTCCCTATCTCCCTATTCCCTATTCCCTATTCCCTATTCCCTTTTTTAAGCATGTGGCCAATCTTCGAGCAAGCGCTGACCCGCTATCAGGAACTGGAACAACAGCTCGGCGATCCTGTCGTGGTCGCCGACCGCGCCCGCTTCACGCGCACCGCCAAGGAACACGGCGCCCTCGCCAAGCGCGTCAAACCCTATCTCGAATACAAGAAAATCAGCGCAGACTTGAGCCAGGCGCAGGCGCTGCTGGCCGCTGAGACCGACCCGGAGATGCGGCAGTACGCCGAACAAGAGTTAAACGATCTGCGGAGTCGTCAAGAAGCCCTGCAAGCGCGCCTGGAAGATTTCGTCCTGGCCGAGGGCGAGACGTATGACAGCCTCATCATGGAAATTCGCGCCGGCACCGGCGGCGACGAGGCGGCCCTGTTCGCCGGCGATCTGTACGACATGTACACGCACTACGCCCGCGATCAGGGCTGGAAGGTCGAGGACATCTCGTTCAGCCCCGGCGAGCAGGGCGGCTTCAAGGAAATCGTCTTCGGCGTCAGCGGCGACGACGCTTTCCAGCACCTGCGCTACGAGAGCGGCGGCCATCGCGTGCAGCGCGTGCCCAAGACCGAGCAGCAGGGCCGCATCCACACCTCGGCCGCGACGGTGGCCGTGCTGCCGGAGCCGGACGAGGTGCAGGTCGAGGTCCGCGATCAGGACATCGAGTGGGAGCGCATGCGCGCCGGCGGCGCCGGCGGACAGCACGTCAACAAGACCGAAAGCGCCGTCCGCATCTGGTACAAACGCGGCACGCCGGATGAGCTGGAAGTGAAGTGCCAGGACGAGCGCAGCCAGCACAAGAACTACGAGCGCGCCATGCGTATCCTGCGCAGCCGGATTTACGAGGCACAGCAGCAGAAATTGCACCGCGAACGCGCCGAGCAGCGGCGGACGCTGATCGGCTCCGGCGACCGCAGCGAGCGCATCCGCACCTACAACTTCCCGCAGAACCGCGTCACCGACCACCGCATCAATCTGAACCTGTACAAGCTCGACGCCATCATCGCCGGCAACCTCGGCGAACTGATCCAGGCCCTACGCGACTTCGACAAGAAACAGCGCCTGGGGAACTAACTCAAAAACGATTCACCACGGAAAACACGGAAAACACGGAAAAAGAAGAAGACAAGAAATCATTAGAGACAAATAATAGCCTTTTCTCGTCTCATTTGTTTTTGTCTTTTTTCCGTCTTTTCCGTGTTTTCCGTGGTGAAATGAGGAGAGGACCGAATCGTGAGGACGGAACAGCCGTGGACGATCGGCCGTTTGCTCGACTGGACGACGAACTATCTCGGGCAGAAGGGGGCCGAATCGCCGCGCCTGGACAGCGAAGTACTGCTGGCCCATGCGCTGGGCTGCAAGCGCATCGACCTGTACGCCCGGCATAGTGAGGAGGCGCCGGAGCCGGGACGACAGAAGTTCCGCGAGCTGGTTCGCCAGCGCATCGAGGGCTGTCCCGTCGCCTACCTGGTCGGCCGCAAGGAGTTCTTCTCGCTGGAATTCGAGGTCAACCGCGCCGTCCTCATTCCGCGGCCGGATACCGAATGCGTCGTCGATGAGTGTCTGCGATTGGCGAAGGGAATGCAAGGGCCGCGAGTGCTCGACATCGGCACCGGCTCCGGCTGCCTGGCGGTGGCCGTCGCCAAGCATCACAAGACGGCACAGGTGACGGCCGTGGACATCAGCCCGGAAGCGCTGGCCGTGGCGTCGGCCAACGCGGGCAAACATGGTGTCGCCGAGCGCATTCGCTTTCTGCAGGGCGATCTGTTCGAGCCGATCTCCGCCGACGAACGCTTCGATTTCATTCTCAGTAATCCACCCTACATCCCGCACGACGACATCGACAAGCTGGCTCCCGGCGTGCGCGATTACGAACCCCATCTGGCGCTCGACGGCGGCGCGGACGGCTTTGCCGTCTTCCAGCGCCTCATCGCCGAGGCGCCGGCGCACCTGAAGCCGGAGGGATATTTGTTGATCGAGATTGGTTCGCCGCAGGAAGGGCCGGCGCGAGAGCGGATGGGACAGCAGGGCGGATACGAATTGGCGAAGACGATCCACGATGGCTCAGGGCATCCGCGCGTGCTGATGGCGCACTGCGCACCGGTGAGGGGATGAAAGAATACAAGCCCGGAGCGCCAGCGACGGGTTCTTAACCCATCGCTGGCGCTCCGGGCTTGTCGGGAGACGCTTACAGCGTCCAGCCGCTGCGATAATCGTAATGGAGGTACTGGTTGGCCTCCGAGTCGTTGGTGAACTTCATGTTCTCGCCGTCCCATTCGAGCTTCTTCTTGCTGCGGCGCATGGCGACGTTGCCGAGCAAGATCGTCTCGGTCAACAGTCCGGCGAAGTCGAAGTTGGAATAGGCGATCTCCGGTTTGTTTTCCATGATGGCCCGGACCCATTCCTCTTTCATGCCGTCGTCGCCCTTGCCGTTGCGCGGCAGTTTCCGCTGGGGCGGCTTGAAGCCCTCGAAATCCTTCTTCGGCAGCAGCTTGTACGAGCCGCCGTAATCGTCCGGCGAGTAGAGAGTGCCCTTGTCGCCGACCAGCAGCGAGCCGCTGTCCGGCGGGTTCTCGCCGTGCAGCAGGTCCTTGCCCGGCAGGTTCTTCTTGCGATTTTTCAGCCCCTCATACCAGACGAACTTGACCGCCGGCATGTCGCCGCGCGCGGGGAACTGGAAGGTGATGGTCGCCCACATCGGATAGGTTTCCGGGTTGACGTCGCCGTTCTCGGCCGAGACGCTGGTCGGGTAGCCGAGCTTGAGGGCGCGGAAGGCCAGGTTGGCCGTGTGACAGGCCATGTCGCCCAGGGCGCCGGTGCCGAAGTCCCACCAGCCGCGCCAGGCTGAAAGGATGGTAGATCGAGGCATATGGCCGCTCGGGGGCCGGCCCGAGGAAGAGGTCCCAGTGGACGTGCTTGGGCGCCTTGCCGAAGGGCAGGTCCGCCGGCGTCTTGCCGCGCAGGGCGGCGAAGGCGGCGGTGCGGGCGGCGTCCACGCGCAGGATGGCGTCGGTGCCCTGCGGCCAGATGGGACGGTTGGTCCAGACGTGGACCTCGCGCACTGGCCCGATGGCCCCGGACTGGATGACCTCGACGCCCTCGCGCAGGCCGTTCGAGGCCGAGCCTTGATTGCCCATCTGCGTGCAGACCTTGTGCTTCCGCGCCGCTTCGCGCAGCTCGCGCGCCTCGCGGACGGTGTGCGTCAACGGCTTCTGCGTGTAGACGTGCTTGCCCAGTTTGATGGCCAGCATCGACGCCGCCGCGTGCGTGTGGTCGGGCGTGCTGACCGTCACGGCGTCGATCGACTTGCCCATCTCGTCGAACATCTTGCGGAAGTCGTTGTACTTTTTTGCTTGCGGAAACTTCTTGGCCTTGCCTTCGAGGTGATTGTCGTCGATGTCGCACAGGGCGACGATGTTGCCGACCTTCGACGCTCCATCGACGTCGCTGCTTCCCTTGCCGCCGACGCCGATGCTGGCGATGCTTAATTTTCCGTTGGCGTCTTTGCGGGCGCCCTGCGTGAGTCCGCCGGCCACCCAGAAACCGATGCCGGCCAGGCCGGTCTGCTGGATGAACTGGCGACGATTGCTGCGTCGATTCATGGAAAACTCTCCCCCGTGGTGTGAAACGATGCTCCGGGCAAGCGCAAGTCTACGAGACGCGCCGGACGGTTGCAACAACTTCCCCGTACAAAATCGCATCCGTTTCGCCGCGACGCGCAGCGGAGCGCGGGACAGACCCGCGCTCCGCTGCGCGTCGCGGCGAAACTCAAATGTCGTAATACAAATAGAACTCATACGGATGCGGCCGTAGCCGGATGGCATCGACCTCCTTCTCGCTCTTGTACCAGATCCAGGTGTCGATCACGTCGGCGGTGAACACGTCGCCTTGCAGCAAAAACTCGTGGTCCTTGCGCAGGTTGCGCAGCGCCTCGTCCAGCGAGCCGGGCGTCTTGGGCACCTTGGCCAATTCCTCCGGTTCCAGATCGTAAATGTCCTTGTCGAGCGGTTCGCCCGGCTTCATCTTGTTCTTGATGCCGTCGAGCATGGCCATCAGCATGGCCGAAAAGGCGAGGTAGGGGTTGCACGAACCGTCCGGGCAGCGGAATTCGATGCGCTTGGCCTTCCAGTGCGGCGAATAGACCGGAATGCGGATCGACGCCGAACGGTTGCGGCGGCTGTAAGCGAGGTTGACCGGCGCCTCGTAGCCGGGCACCAGGCGCTTGTAACTGTTGGTCGTCGGATTGGTGATGGCGCACAGGGCCGGCGCATGCCGCAGCAGTCCGCCGATGGCGTACATGGCCTGGTCGGACAGGCCGGCGTAGCCGGAGCCGGCGAACAGGTTCTTGCCTTCCTTCCACAACGACGTGTGGACGTGCATGCCGGTGCCGTTGTCCATGAACAGCGGCTTGGGCATGAACGTCGCCGTCTTGCCGTGCTTCTTGGCCACGTTCTTGACGATGTACTTGTACTTCAGGACGTTGTCGGCCATTTCGACCAGCGGAGCGTACTTCATGTCGATCTCGCCCTGGCCGCCGGTGGCGACCTCGTGGTGCTGGGCCTCGACCTTCAGGCCGCACTCGATCATGGTCAGCATCATCTCGGTGCGCAGGTCGTGCAGGGCGTCCGACGGCGGACAGGGGAAGTAGCCTTCCTTGTAGCGCAGCTTGTAGCCGAGGTTCGGCTTCTCGTCGCGGCCGGTGTTCCAGGCGCCCTCGACGCGAGTCGAGGAAGTAGTAGCCGGAATGCTGGTTCTGATCGTAGCGAACGTCGTCGAAGACGAAGAACTCCAATTCGGGTCCGAAATAGGCGGTGTCGGCGATGCCGGTCGTCTTCATGTAGTTGACGGCCTTGCGGGCGACGTTGCGCGGATCGCGCGTGTAGTCCTCCTTGGTGAGCGGGTCCTGAATGTTGCAGATCATGGTCAGCGTGCGATCGTGGCAGAACGGATCGAGGAAGGCGGTCTCGGCCACGGGCACGACGAGCATGTCCGACTCGTTGATGGCCTGCCAACCGCGGATGCTGGAGCCGTCGAAGCCCAGTCCTTCCTCGAAGACGTGTTCCTCCAGCGCCTCGGCCGGGATGGTGAAGTGCTGCCACAGGCCGGGGAAGTCCATGAAGCGCAGATCGACGGCCCGCACTTCTTTTTCGCGGATCAGGGCCAGGATTTCTTTCGGGGTCACGACGCCCTCCACTGCGTTGGGGTTTGGAGATCGGGATGCGCCGCCATCCCGCAAAAGACGGTTACAGGACGTGTTATGAAATTCAACCCCTTTCGGCGAGCGGAGCAACTCTCCTCCGAGCCTGAAGCGTAAGCGAAGAGCGCGACAACCGAAGGTTGTCGCGCTCTTCGCTTACGCTTCAGGCTCGGAAAAACGAGATCTTTACTGGACGAATGGACTCGGGATACGCTAACGTAGGATGTCGCCGCCACGCCTGGAGCCGCGAGCATGCGCGCACGTTTGATCGTCGAGTCCGGCGCGGCCACGCCGCGAGTGTCGGAGCTTCTGGCCCAGCAGACCATTCGCCTGGGCCGCAATAGCAAAAACGGCGTCGTCGTGGACGACCCGCACGCCTCGCGCTGGCACGCCGAAGTCTACAGCGAAGGCAACCGCTGGTACGTCCGCGACCGCGAAACGACCAACGGCACGCGCGTCAACGGTGTCAAGATCCAGCAGCCAACCCTGCTGGAGAACAACCACGTCGTCAGCATCGGCGATACCCGTCTGCGCTTCACGCTCGATTCCTCCGGCGAGGGAACGGCCGAGCTGCCCGTGCTGGTGAAGTCGCCGAAGACGGACGACTCGTTTCACGCGACGGTGAACGGCGGCGAGATCAGTCAAACCATCCTGCACGCCGACGAGCTGACGGCCCTGCTGGGCTTCATGACCGGGTCGCTGACGGAGACGACGCCGCACGGCCTGGTCAGCCTGGCCCTGACGACGGTACTGCGGCAAACGCTGGCCACCGTGGCCGGCTTCCTCAGCCTGGACGCCGAGGAACCGCACTTTCGCCTGGTGCTGCCGGCGCAGACGGAAGTGGATACGCAGCTGAGCCGACAACTGACGCAGCGCGTGATGCGCGAGCAGCGGGCGGTGTGGCTCGGCGCGGATCGCACCAACACCCTGGACAGCGATAGCTTGGCCGCTTTCCACGACGCCGTGTGCATTCCCCTGCGCACCGGCCGGACGACGGCCGGAGAGGACGCCGCCGAGGCGCTGGGAGCGCTGCACGTCTACAAGAGCAATCGCCAATTCAACGAGCGCGAGGTGCGCTTCTGCGAAGTGCTGGCCGGCTGCCTGGCCGGTGCCTTGCATGTTCTCCGTACTCGCCGCGCCCTGGAGGCCGACAATTCACGCCTCCGCGATCACGTCCCCGGCTCCAACGACATCCTCGTCGGCGACAGCCCGGCCATGAAGCAGCTGCGCCAGCAGATCGCCCAGCTCGCGCGCCTGCCCAGCACCCTGCTCATCAGCGGCGAGAGCGGCGTCGGCAAGGAGTTGGTGGCCATCAGTCTACACCAGCAGAGTCCGCGCCGCGCGGGACCGCTGGTCACCCTCAACTGCGCCGTCATTCCCGCCGCGCTGGCCGAGTCGGAGTTGTTCGGCCACGAAAAGGGCGCCTTCAGCGGCGCCGATCACCAGCGACAGGGCTGCTTCCTCGCCGCCGACCAGGGCACGCTGTTTCTGGACGAGATCGGCGAGATGCCGCTGGCCGAGCAGGCCAAGCTGCTGCGCGTGTTGGAGACCAAGAGCCTCCGTCACGTCGGCGGCGACGAGGAAGTTCCGGTGGACGTGCGCATCCTCGCCGCCACCAACCGCGACCTCAAACGCGAGATGCAGGACAATCGCTTTCGCAAGGACCTCTTTTTCCGGCTGGGCACGACCATCCACGTGCCGCCGCTGCGCGAACACCTGGAGGACGTTCCGGCGCTGGTCGAGCACTTCCTGGGGCGGCTGTCGGTCGAGTATCGCCGCCGCCTGAGCATGTCGGAGCCGGCCATGCAGCGCTTGCAGACGTATTCCTGGCCGGGCAACGTGCGGCAGCTGCGCTCCGTGCTGGAGACGGCGGTGGCGACGACGGAAGGCAGCGTCCTGCCGGCGCGCAGCCTGCACCTGCTGGACGAACCGGCCGAGGCGGCGCCGGAGCAGTTACCGACGTTGAACCTGGAAGAGCTGGAAGCGCGAGCCATCCGCCAGGCGCTGGAGCAAACCGGCGGCAACAATACGCAGACCGCCCGCCTGCTGGGCATTCATCGCGACACGCTCATCACGAAGCTGAAGAAGTACGGAATTGATCGCAAGACATGAAAGCCGCGTGATACGAAATGGCGAGCGGGGGGCGTCAGCCCCCTGTTGCTTCTAGCAGGAAGCAACAGGGGGCTGACGCCCCCCGCTCGCCAGGAGACGGCGCGGCGTTTACACGCGGCCCGTCGAGTCGGCGGGTTTGTTCAGGACAACGGTCGCCGGGGCCGGCGGTTCGCTGGAGTTTTTGCCGTGAATGGCATCGTAGACCTCCTGGCGATGGACCGGTACTTCCTTGGGCGCGACAATGCCCAGGCGGACTTTATCGCCGCGAATCTCCACCACGGTCACGATGATGTCGTTGTTGATGACGATACTTTCGTTTTTTTTCCTGGACAGTACTAGCATCGCCGCCTATCCTTTTCAAAGTCGTGAGGCCGGGCTTGGTTTGGTTGCGGCTTGCTGGTGGGCCGAGATTGGCTACACTACCACGCTCCAAAGCCTCAACGGGGTTGGAGGAACTTCGCAAGACACGCCGGTGAAGATCCCCTTCCCCTGCTGGAGCCAGCCGCGGGTCTCGGCAGAGGGGTCCGTCCGTCGATCCACCCGGCCGGATTGCAACCCCTGACTGCGCCGAGAGTTCATCACATTTCAATCTATCCGTGCGCGCCGAGGCCGTCAAGGGGCTGTCACCCTTCTTTTTTCATTTTTTTCTCGTTTTGGCATGGCAGCTGGTCGGGCGCGGGAGGGTTCGACACGGGTTGCTCTTGTCCGCGCCGGCCCAATCGTTATCGTGGGAACGTGACCCGCGCTTCGCTGGAGGCGTTGGCGGGCCGCACGCCCGGTCCAGGAGGAGCAGGGATGCCGCCAGCGGAAGCAAAATACCCAGGCCGAGTCCTTTATGCCGCTCGTGGCCGGCCTGACGATCCTCCAGGGCGGATGTCTGCTGGCCCTGGCGGGCGTGGCGGCCACCGGCGCCGCCACCGGCTACCTGTACTGCAAGGGCCGCGTCTACCGCGATTACCCCGCTGCCCTGCCCGACGTCCGCAACGCCGTCCACGCCGCCCTGCTCGATCTGCACTTTCTCATCTTCACCGAGGAAGCCAAGGACGGCAAAGCGTTCCTCGTCACCAAGACGACCACCGGCAAGAAGGTGCGCGTTTATCTCGACTGCCTGAGCAGTCCCATTCCGGCCGAGGGGTTGGTCACGCGCGTGTCGATCCGGGTGGCGGCCTTCGGCGACGAGGCCGTCAGCGTGCGCATTCTCGATCAGGTCGGTTGGCGCCTGGCTCATCCGCCGGTGATCGTAGCGCCGCCCGGTCCCGCTCCCATCCAGCAGACCTCCGCCGTCGAACCGCCGCTCGCGCCGCCGCAGCCGCTGAAAGCCAAGTGAGTCTCGTTAAACCCTTTCCTCCCGCGAACGGCCGCGATAGGATCGGGCTATGAGCCGAGCACCGACCGTCGCCGCGCCGCCGCGCCCTCTCCTGGTCGATTACGTTTTCCTCCTCGTCGGGGGCAGTCTCTCCCTGTATCTCCTGCGGCTCAGTCCGCTGCTCGTCAAACCCGCCCACGCTGGCTCGTCCTCGTTCGTGCGCGAGTTCGTGGCCTTTCTGCCGTCGGCGATGCGTCTGCCGGAAGGCATCGTCCTTATGGGGCCGGTCTTTTACCTCATCCAGCTCGTTCGGCGACGCGCACAAGGGCTGACGGCCCTGGAATGGCTGTGGCTGCTCAACGGGCTCGGCGTCGCCCTGTTGACGGGCCTGGCCGTATGGGAACGCTCGGGTACCCTGCCGGACTTCGCGCGGACTTATGCCTCGACACCGCGCCATTTGTGGTATCTGATCTTCGCGCCGTCGATGGCGGCGCTGGCGGTCGTCCTCGGCATCCTCGGCGTGCTGCGGCGCGGCGTGTCTCCCTGGACGCACACGTTGAGCCTGGCGCTGACTGACCTGGCCGGTGCCGCCGCTGCTGGGCATCCTCAGCCTCGGGAAATTCGCGTAGAGGGAGGACGGCATGCCGGCGGTGCTGGGATTGGACATTGGCGGCGCCAACCTTAAGGCCGCGCACAGCGCCGGCCACGCGCTGAGCATACCGTTCGCCCTGTGGAAAGAGCCGGCCCTGTTGCCGCACGCGCTGCGCAAACTCCTGTGGACGATGCCCGCGACGGACGTGCTGGCCGTGACCATGACCGGCGAGCTGTGCGATTGCTTCGAGAGCAAGCGGCAGGGCGTCCACGCCATCCTCGACGCCGTGGCGGAGGCGGCCGGGACAACTCCGGTGCGCGTGTGGCGCAACGACGGCCGTTTCGTGGACATCGCCGCGGCGCGGGAGTCGGCCCTGCAAGTGGCGGCGGCGAACTGGCTGGCCCTGGCGACCTTCGCGGGACGCTACGCGCCGAAGGGGCCGGCCTTGCTCATCGACATCGGCTCGACGACCACTGACATCGTGCCGTTGCGCAACGGACGGCCCACCCCGCGGAGGCGCACCGATCCGGAGCGCCTCCGCTGTTGGGAGTTGACGTACACGGGCGTTCGCCGAACGCCTTTGTGCGCCCTGCTCGGCGGCGATGGCGCGGCGGAATTCTTCGCCACGACGCTGGACGTGTACCTGCTTCTCGATTTTCTTCCCGAAGATCCGGCGGATAACAACACGGCGGATGGACGGCCGGCGACGAAGGCCGCCGCCGAGGCGCGGATCGCGCGCATGCTCTGCGCCGACCTCGAAACCAGCACGGCCGAGCAGCGCCGTCGCCTCGCGGAACTCGTCATGGACAATCAGGCGCTGCTTCTGGGCCTCGCCTTCAACCGCGTGGCGGGCCGCTTGCTCGCGCCGCCGCAAACCGTCCTGTTCGTCGGCGAAGGCGAGTTCCTTATCAAAGCCGCCCTCGAACGCCAACAGGACATTCCGCCCTGCCGAGTCGTGTCCTTCCGCAGCGCGTTGGGTCCGGCCATCTCGCGGGCCGCCTGCGCCTACGCCGTGGCGATGCTGGCGGCAGAGGAATGACCCGATGGCTCCGTCTCCCCTCGCCGCCGTCGTCAAGGTCGGCGGCAGTCTGTTCGAGCTGCCCGATCTGGCGACGCGCTTGCGCGACTGGCTCGCGGCGGAGGGGAACAGCGGGACCGGCGTGCTCCTCATCCCCGGCGGCGGCCGCACGGCCGACGTCGTGCGCGAACTCGATCGCCGTCACGGACTCGGCGAGGAGTCGTCGCACTGGCTCGCCCTTCGCGCCCTGTCGCTCAACGCTCATTTCCTGGCCGCGCTGCTGCCGTCGGCGTGCGTGGTCGAGGACGCGAGCGCTTGCAAGCAAGCCTGGAATAAAGGCATTATACCGATCCTCGAAGGTTATGAATTCGCGCGCGGCGATGAGGGCCGTGCCGGCTGTCTGCCGCACTGCTGGGCCGTCACCAGCGACGCCCTGGCCGCTCGCGTCGCCCTGGTCGTCCGTGCTCGTTCTCTCGTCCTGCTCAAGTCCACGTCGATCCCGGCCGGTGTGGATTGGAGGGAGGCGGGACGGAGAGGGTTGGTCGATGACGTGTTCGCCGAGGTTCTGCGGCAGGCGCCGGCGGACTTGCGCGTACGCGCCGTCAACCTGCGGACGTGGGGAGCCCGAACCAGCGAGTTGTTCTCCGAGCCTGAAGCGTAAGCGAAGAGCATCTCTTCGCTTACGCTTCAGGCTCGGACAGATGAGATGGCCGCTGGTGCTGGCCCTAGGAGCCTGGATGTCGGGCGTGCGGTGGCGTGGGCGTCGGCGTCGGTGTGGGCGTCGGTGTCGGGGTTGGAGTAGGTGTCGGCGTTGGCGTTGGTATCGGTGTGGGAGTGGGCGTCGGTGTTGGAGTGGGAGTGGGCGTCGGCGAGCCGGGATGTCTGGCGTGCGGCGGCGGCGTGGGCGTAGGAGTGGGCGTCGGTGTCGGAGTCGGAGTGGGCGTCGGTGTCGGAGTAGGAGTTGGTGTCGGAGTCGGTGTGGGCGTCGGAGTCGGAGTGGGCGTTGGGGTCGGTGTCGGAGTGGGCGTCGGTGTTGGGGTTGGCGTCGGCGTGCTCGTGGCTCCGGAGATGTTGGGGTCGGTGGCGCTGCCGCCGACTCCCGCCATCCCGTCCGAGCCGAGGATCCCTTCGCTGGCCGCTTGCCCATCGCTGCCGGCTTTTCCGGCACCGCCCACATTGCCGTTCGGCTCTCCGGGTCCCGCCGGTCCTCCCGCGCCCGCTTGGCCGCCGTGTCCCCCCGGTGCGGGAGTACCCAGGGCGGCGACGGCGCCTCCCTTGCCTCCCTGGCTGGCGGAGACCGTATTGTTGGCTACCGTGGTGCTGGACAGGCCGGCGACAAGGCCATTGGCGAGATAGAGTCCGCCGCCCTGGGCGGCTCCGCCAGTGCCGCCGTCGCCGCCGTTGCCATGAACCCCGGCTTGGCCGCCATCGCCGCCGTTGCCGCCCGAGCCGCCCTGGCCGCCGTTGCCGCCCGTTCTCAAATGGTAGCTGGTATTGCCGGCGCCGCCGCCGCCTCCTGTACCGCCTTTGCCGCCGTGGGCGCCGGCGCCTCCCATGCCGTCGACATAAGCGTTGCCATAAAGATCGGAAGTGCCGGCGTGCCCTCCCGCGCCGCCGTTGCCGCCCGTTGCCGAATTCTGTTCGACGCTGGAAGCGGTCAGATGGAGAGAGCCTCCACTCTGATACAGACCGCCGCCCTGAGCGAGACCGCCACTGCCGCCGTTGGCGGCGTTTTCGCCATTGCCGCCATTGCCGCCGTTGCCGCCGTTGCCGCCGTCACCACCGTTGCCGCCGTCGCCGCCGATGCCGCTCTGACCCGAGTGCTCGAAGCCAGCTCCTCCCTGTCCTCCACCGACGCCGGCGCCGCCGTAGGCTCCGTAGCTCGAACCCGCGGCCGGTCCTCCACCGCCCGTGCCGCCGTAGCCCGCAAACCCGCCGTTCCTTCCGATTCCTCCATAGACGGCATTGAACGAGATTGTCGATTGCTGAATGGTGACCGTGCTGGAAACGAGGTAAGCCCCTCCGCCTTCGGCCGTGCCTCCATTGCCTCCATCTTCCGGTTTGCCGCCCTCGCCGCCATCCCCGCCGTCTCCGCCATTTCCCGCTTTACCAGCCTTGCCGCCAATGCCACCATCACTCCCCACCCCGCCAGGGCCGCCAGGGCCGCCATGGCCGCCAGGACCACCTGCGGCCCCGAAACCTCCCGCTCCTCCTCCTCCTCCGAAACCTCCTCCGCCTGCCGCGGCGACATTTCCCGCCGTACCGCCGAGGGTGGACGATTGCAGCAGCAGGTTTGCGTTGCTGACGAACAATCCTCCTCCCTGAGCGGAACCGCCGTCGCCGGCCTTGCCGCCATCTCCGGCGTTGCCGCCGTCGCCGCCGTCGCCGCCCTGGCCGCCGCTGCCGCCGTCGCCGCCCTTCTTCCCCGGACTGAAATAGAGGGCGGGTTCTCCGATGTGGGTCGCACCATGTCCTCCTCCGCCGCCATTGCCGCCGGCGCCGCCCTGGCCCCCAAAATTGCCGCCTCCTCCACCCGCGCCGGCGCCGCCGCCGCCGCCGTAGCCCGAGGAGGCGCTGTTCCCTTCGATCGTCGAATTGTTCTGGATGGTGAGGGTGCCCTGACTGAGGTAGATGCCTCCGCCCTGGGCGTCGCCGCCATCGCCGCCATCGCCGCCATCGCCGCCATCGCCGCCGTCGCCGCCTTTGCCGCCCTCCTCTCCCGGCCGGCCATTCGATCCGGATACCCCTGTCTGGCCAGCTTGGCCGTCCTCACCAGGGGCGTTGTCGCCGCCTCGTCCGCCTCGGCCGCCATACATGCCACCGCCGCCGTAGCCGCCCTCACCGCCCTCGGCTTCGTTGTCCGAGATGGTACTTTGGATGAGGGTGAGGCTGCCGTTCTGGACATAAATGCCTCCGCCGGCGGCATCGCCGCCCTTGCCGGCATCGCCGCCCTTGCCGCCCTTGCCGCCGTCTCCTCCCTCCGTCCCCTTGCCGCCGTAGGTGAAATTGCGGTTCGTGGTATGCTCCACCGCTCCGCCGCCGCTGCCGCCCGCGCCGCCCGCGCCGCCCCAGCCGCCTTTGCCGCCATAAGCCTGGTTGTTCGACACCGTGCTTCCCTGGAGAACGAGCGTTCCGCCGCTGAGGAAGATGCCGCCGCCCTGACCGTCGCCTCCGGATAAACCATTCAAACCGTTCTGCCCACTGCCGCCGGCGGCGCCGGCGACGGTTGCCGCTTGGCCGTTGGCTCCATTCCCTCCGTTGGCTCCGGCCGATCCCTGGGCAAAGCCCTGGGAAATGATCACATCGTCCAGCGTGACGTTGGCGCCCGCGCCGACATCGAGAATGCGAAACTTCGGCGTTCCCGCCGTGGTGCCGCGCTCGATGGTGGCGCCGTGGCCCTGGATGGTCAGGTTGGACGAGGTGATGACCGGCAGACCGTTGGCGCCGTCGGTGGTATTGTTCACCGTCGTCAGCTGGTAGGTGCCGTTGGTGGCCAGGACGATGGTGTCGGCCTGACCGTCTCCGTTGGCCGTTTGGATGGCGCTCGCCAGCCCGGCGACATCGCCGTTGCCGAGGGTGAACGTCGTCGGCGTCGTGCGGTCCTCGAGCGTTTCGAGCATGGGCCGAATGGAGCGACGCCGTTTCGCCGACCCGGCGCGGGTGTAGGGAGAAATGCCGTGCTTACCGAACCATCGCTGCCGCAATTGCGTGAGCCACATCGTTGGGATACTCCGCGGGTAAGGAGGCGTGCCGGCCGCCTGCGGGATGGTATTGCCGGCGTCGATGTTTGCCGTAATCCGTCCGCTGAATCGACGTTGAAGACGACGGGAGCGAGGCGATTTCCCAGTCGTTCCAAGCCGGATCGCGCAATTTCTTCCGGGATGGCAGGGGCCACCCTGTTGGGTAGGAGAATTCATGGCGACTTAGCGGGCCAGCCTAAAATGTCTAATTCGCCCTGTCAAGCAACCTGAAGAAGAATTAATTTTGGCGGGATGTCTCGTCCTGGACTCGCTGGCGCAAGACCGTCTCTCGGAGCCTGAAGCATAAGCGAAGGAATGTGCTGTCCTTCGCTTACGCTTCAGGCTCCGTAAGTGGATCCCTGATTGGAACTAGCCGCCTGGATGTCGGGCATGAGGCGGCGTGGGCGGCGGTGTTGGAGTCGGCGTGGGCGTCGGTGTTGGCGTGGGCGTTGGAGTCGGGGTTGGTGTCGGCGTGGGAGTGGGCGTCGGTGTCGGAGTGGGCGTGGGCGTGGGCGTCGGTGTCGGCGTGGGCGTCGGCGAGCCGGGATGTCGGGCGTGCGGCGGAGTCGGCGTGGGCGTCGGCGTAGGCGTTGGAGTGGGCGTGGGCGTCGGAGTGGGTATTGGTGTAGGTGTCGGGGTTGGAGTAGGCGTCGGTGTCGGCGTGGGCGTCGGCGTTGGAGTCGGTGTCGGCGTCGGCGTGGGTGTTGGAGTCGGTGTGGGCGTTGGTGTCGGCGTGGGCGTCGAGGTCGTGGCCCCGTAGATGTCGGGGGACGTGCCGCTCCCGTGTACGCCCGGCGTCCCGGCCGAGCTGGTGGAGCCTTCGCTGGCTTGCTGCCCATCGCTGCCCGTTTTTCCTGGACCGCCCGGGCTGCCGTTGTAGACACCGCCCCCTGCCGGTCCTCCGGCGCCCGGCTGGCCTCCATGCGCCGCCGCGAGGAGGAGGAGCCAGGGCGGAGACGATGCCGCCCGAGCCGCCCTTGCTGTCGGAGACGGTATTGTTGGCCACCGTGGTATTGGAGAGGCCGGCAACCAGTCCGTCGGCGAGATAGAGACCGCCGCCCTGGGCGGCACCGCCGGTACCTCCATCACCGCCCTTGCCCTGAGCACCACCCTGGCCGCCGTCGCCGCCGTTGCCGCCCGAACCAGCCTGGCCGCCGTTGCCGCCCGTCCTGCCGTAGCCGCCTCGTCCACCGTTGCCGCCGCTGCCGCCCAGGCGCCGGCCCCTCCGCCTCCGCCAAAAACGTAGGCATTCCCTCCATCGGTGGCGTTCCCTCCCGGGCCGCCGTTGCCGCCCTGGGCCGAATTTTGCTCGACGGTGGAAGCGGTCAAGTTGAGGGAACCCCCACTCTGGTATAACCCGCCGCCCAGGGCCACTCCGCCACTGCCTCCCATGCCGGCATTTTGCCCACTACCGCCCTTGCCGCCGTTGCCTCCATTGCCGCCGTCCCGCAGGCGGCCACGCCCCCTTGCCCGCCTCGATAGCTGCCCGCATATCCGCCATTGCCTCCCCCTCCACCGACGCCTCCAATGGCTCCCAGAGGCGCCGTCCGAGGAGGCCTGGGCCTGACCGCCCCTGCCTCCATAGCCGGCGGCCCCACCGCCCCCACCCGCCCCGCTATTGGCCTCATTGAACGAGAGGATCGATTGTTCAATGGTGACGGTGCTGGAAACCAGATAAGCTCCTCCGCCTTCGGCGTCGCCTCCATTGCCGCCATCTTCCGGCTTGCCTCCATCGCCTCCATCTCCACCATCCCCGCCATCTCCGCCTTTGCCCCCTTTGCCCCCGAAGCCGCCAATCGTCCCCGCTCCCCCATTGCCGCCTGTTCGCCCTGCTCCGCCTGCACCGCCCTGGCTACCCGAATCCACCGACACCCCCTCCGCCCGCATATCCGCCTCTGCCTCCCTGGGCCATGTTTCCTTCGTAGGCGGTATCCGCCAATGCGTGGAAGACTCCAGAAGAAAGCGATCCGTTGGTGACGAATAAGCCGCCTCCCTGAGCGGCGCCCGCATCGCCGGCCTTTCCGCCATCTCCTGCCTTTCCTCCCGCGCCGCCCTCTCCACCATTGCCGCCACTGCCGCCATCGCCGCCCTTCTTTCCCGGACTGACCCACCAGTAAGGCGGGATTCCCAGCATTCGGGTTGGTTGCGCCATTTCCTCCTCCCCCTCCATCACCCCCAGCCCCGCCATTGCCGCCCGGGCCGCCGAAGTCGCCGCCTGCACCACCTCCACCGCCGCCGCCATAGCCGGAGTAGGCGGTATTCCCTTCGATAGTCGAATGGTCCTGGATGAGGAGTGTGCCCTGATGGAGGTAGATGCCTCCCCCTGTGCGTCGCCGCCGTCGGCACCGTTGCCGCCATCTCCGCCATCCCCGGCGTCGCCGCCCTTGCCTCCTTCTTCACCGGGCCGACCATTCGCTCCGGATACTCCGGTCGCACCATTCATGCCGCTTTCGCCGCGAGCGCCATCGCCCCCTCGTCCTCCCACGCCGCCAATGCCCCCTGGGCCGCCATAGCCGCCGTCTCCGCCCTCCGCTTGGTTGCCGTTGATCGTGCTTTGGATAAGGGTGAGGCTTCCGTTTTGAACATAGATGCCACCGCCGGCCGCGTCGCCGCCCTTGCCGGCATCGCCTCCCCGGCCTCCGTTGCCGCCGGCTCCTCCCTCGGTCCCATTACCGCCGTAGAAGCCGAAGTTGCTGGTATGATAAGCAGCCCCGCCTCCCCTGCCGCCGTTGCCTCCGGCTCCGCCGCCGCCGCCGATGCCGCCGAGGGCCATATTGAATTCCAGCGTCGCTCCCTGGAGAACGAGCGTTCCGCCGCTGAGGAAAATGCCACCGCCCTGACCATCGCCGCCGTCCGACCCGTTCTTGCCGTCGCTGCCGTTTCCGCCAGCACCGCCGGGAGCGGTCGCTGCCTGACCGTCGGCGCCGATGGCTCCGTTGGCTCCCGCCGATCCTTTGGCTAGACCGTGGGAGATGATTACGTCCTCCAGCGTGACGTTGGCGCCGGCGCCGACATCGAGGATGCGAAACGCCGGCGTCCCCGCCGTGGTGCCGCGCTCGAGGGTGGCGCCGTTGCCCTGGATGGTCAGGTTGGACGACGTGATGACCGGCAGACCGTTGGCGCCGTCGGTGGTATTGTTCACCGTCGTCAGCTGGTAGGTGCCGTTGGTGGCCAGGACGATAGTGTCGGCCTGGCCGTCTCCGTTGGCCGTTTGGATGGCGCTGGCCAGCCCGGCGACATCGCCGTTGCCGAGGGTGAACGTCGTCGGCGTCGTGCGGTCCTCAAGCGCTTCGAGCATGGGACGAACGGAGCGACGCCGTTTGGCTGCCCCGATGCGGGTGTGCGGAGAAACGCTGTGCTTGCCAAACCATCGCTGTCGCAATTGCGTGAGCCACATCATTGGGAACTCCCGGACAACGGTATGATCGATGCTCGTTCTCTCCTCATCCCAATCCCTCTCCCCCGAAACGGGAGAGAGGAATTGGGGAACAGACCCTCCCTGTGAAGAAGTACGAGCCGGTAAGCCTGATTCTTACGGCAAAAAAGACAGCCTGCAACATTTTTTTTGGATTTTCCGAACTGCGAGCGCGGGCGTGCGAGAAGCGGCCCGCGAGCGGATGTGCTCGCGGGCCGGCTGGCGACATTCGCCGAGCGAAGAGGACGTCCCTTTACGAGCCGGGATGTCGGGTGTGCGGCGGCGTCGGATTAGGTGTGGGCGTCGGGGTTGGAGTCGGAGTAGGCGTGGACGTTGGAGTCGGCGTTGGAGTCGGCGTTGGAGTCGGCGTTGGAGTCGGCGTCGGCGTCGGCGTCGGCGTCGGTGTCGGTGTCGGTGTCGGGGAGCCTGGATGTCGGGCGTGCGGTGGCGTGGGTGTCGGTGTGGGCGTCGGTGTTGGTGTCGGAGTGGGTGTTGGTGTCGGAGTAGGTGTTGGTGTAGGCGTGGGCGTCGGTGTTGGTGTTGGTGTTGGCGTTGGAGTGGGTGTGGGCGTGGTTGTGCTTCCGGAGATGTTGGGGTCTGTGGCGTTGCCGACTATTCCCGGCGCTCCAGACTGGCCGGGGGCACTTGATGCGACCGGCTGCCCATTGCTGCCGGCTTTTCCGGCATTACCCGGACTACCGTTTCCACCGGGGCCCCCTCCTGCCGCTCCGCCGGCGCCCGCGGTGCCTCCACGCGCCACGTTCGTGGAGGGAGGAGCCTGGACGGTGACGGTGCCTCCTCCGCCTCCCTGGCTGGCGGAGACGGTATTGTTGGCAACCGGGGTAGTGGATAGGCCGGCGACGAGTCCGTTGGCGAGGAACAGGCCGCCGCCCTGGGCGGCCCCGCCGTTGCCGCCGTTGCCGCCCTGGCCCTGAGCACCCGATAGTCCGCCGTCGCCCGCGTTGCCGCCCGAACCACCATCGGCGCCGTTGCCGCCCTTGGCGCCGGTGTTGCCGCTGCCGGCGCCGCCGGCGCCGCCGGCGGCGCCGGCACCGCCGTAAAAGCCGACCCCTCCTCGGCCATGCCTGCCGGCGCCACCGGCGTCCCCTCCGGTACCCCCGTTGCCGCCCGTTGCCGAATTCTGTTGGACGAAGGATGCAGTCAGGTTGAGGGAGCCGCCGCTCTGATACAATCCACCGCCGAGGGCGTCGCCGCCCTGGCCGCCGTTGCCGCCGTCCTGGACATTGCCGCCCTTGCCGCCGTCGCCGCCCTTGCCGCCATCGCCGCCCTTGCCGCCATCGCCGCCTTTCGCTCCGCTGTGGTAGCGCTTGCCAAGTCCCCCTGTACCTCCCGCGCCGCCCGCGCCGCCAAACGCCCCGGCGCCGACGAAGGCGGAGGAGGATCCGCCATCGCCGCCGGCGCCGGCCAACCCGCCTTGCCCACCTTGTCCCCCTTTGGCGACATTGGACGAGAGGGTCGATTGCTCAATCGTGACGGTGCTGGAAACGAGGTAAGCTCCTCCGCCTTCGGCCGTGCCGCCCTTGCCGCCGTCTTCCGGTTTGCCGCCGTCGCCGCCATCGCCATTGCCTCCGCCATCTCCTCCTTTGCCGCCCTTGAGCCCCGTTCCGCCGACCGTACCAATCCCGCCGCCGCCGCCGCCGCCGCCGCCGCCGCCGTTACCGCCCGCAACGCCCGAATTTCCATCGCCTCCCAAGCCACCACGGCCTCCCCTTCCTCCCTGGGCGATGTTCCCTTCGCCTGTACCGCCTGTACCGCCAAGGGTGGATGACTCCAGCAGAAGGGTTCCGTTGCTGACGTACAATCCTCCTCCCTGAGCGGAGCCGGCATCGCCCGCCTTACCGCCATCTCCGCCCTTTCCGCCGGCGCCGCCCTCGCCGCCGTTGCCTCCGCTGGCGCCGCTGCCGCCATGCCTCCCGGGGCTGACAAAGACGCCCAGTCCGTTCCCGCTTGTCGCGCCATTTCCTCCCTTGCCGCCCGCACCGCCAGCGCCGCCATTGCCCCCCAGGTTGCCGCCGCCGCCGATGCCGCCGACGCCGCCATTGCCGCCATCGCCCGAAGAGACTTCATTGGACTGGATTACCGAACTGCCCTGGATGGTGAGAGTGCCCTGATCGAGGAAGATGCCTCCGCCTTGAGCATCGCCGCCGTCGCCGGCATCGCCGCCGTCGCCGCCATCGCCGCCATCGCCGCCTTTGCCGCCGTTGTGGCCCGGCTGGCCATTCGATCCGACTACTCCCTGCGCCCCGCTTTGCCGTTGGCGCCGGCGGAACCGGCGATGCCGCGGCCGCCGCCGCCGCCGCCGGCCAAACCGCCGGCACCGAAGCTGTGGATGGCGTTGCCGCCGGCGCCGCCGGCGCCGCCCTCGGCATCGTTGAACGCAATGGTGCTTTGGATGAGGGTGAGGCTTCCGTTGTGGACATAGATGCCTCCGCCCTGGGCATTGCCGCCGTTGCCGCCGTCGCCACCCTTACCTCCATCGCCGCCGTCTCCGCCATCGGTCCCCTTGTTTCCGGCGGCGGGGGTATACAACACGTTGCCGCCGTTGCCGCCGCTGCCGCCGGCGCCGCCGGCGCCGCCGAAGGCTTGGTTGAGTTTCACGGTGGTTTGCTGGAGAACAAGCGTTCCGCCGCTGAGGAAGATGCCTCCGCCCTGACCGTCGCCGCCATCGGTACCCTTCTGGCCGCTGCCTCCCGGGCCGCCGGGAACGCCGGGGGCGGTTGCCGTTTGGCCTGGCGCTCCGTTGGCTCCCTTCAAGCCAGCCGATCCCCAGGCCAGGCCACCGGAGATGATCGCGTCGTCCAGCTTGACGTTGGCGCCGGCGCCAACGTCGAGGATGCGAAACTTCGGCGTTCCCGCCGTGGTGCCGCGCTCGATGGTGGCGCCGTGGCCCTGGATGGTCAGGTTGGACGAGGTGATGACCGGCAGACCGTTGGCGCCGTCGGTGGTATTGTTCACCGTCGTCAGCTGGTAGGTGCCGTTGGTGGCCAGGACGATGGTGTCGGCCTGGCCGTCTCCGTTGGCCGTTTGGATGGCGCTGGCCAGCCCGGCGACATCGCCGTTGCCGATGGTAAATGTCGTCGGTGTCGTGCGGTCCTCGAGCGCTTCGAGCATGGGCCGAACGGAGCGGCGTCGTTTCGCGGTTTTGGCGCGCGTGTGCGGAGAAACGCTGTGCCTGCCGAACCACCGTTGTCGCAGCTGGGTGAGCCACATCATGGGAGGACTCCGGGTCGAAGGGTTAGATCCGTTCACCTATCGCAACGGATTCTCGCCCTGAGCGGGGGCGTCAACCCCCTGAGAATGGCGGCACTCAGGGGGCTGACGCCCCCCCGCTCAGGGTGCGAAACCACGGCTAACCCAAAGTACGAAGCGAAAGAATGGAACCTGTCGCGCGACGGGAATTTTTTTCCGAACTGCGTCGCGGCTAAACGAGGGCCGCGAACAAGGCGCCCAGGTGGGGTTCGTAATTCCGCCAGCGTCCGGCCGAGCGCGTGTACAGCGGTTGACGTACCTGCATGACGCTGGCGGTGCGCACCGGCTGCTTGCCCTCGTGGAAAGCCAGGCAGGCCGGCTCCCACTCCAGGCCGCACCACGCCACCAACCGCCGCGCCACGCTCTCCAGGTCGGCCACCGTCTCCTCGTAATCGATCTCCAGCAGCGAAACCGGCAACACCGTCCGCCAATGCGCCATCAAGCGCTGATATTCTCGGAAGCGCGCGGCGATGTGCTTGGGATCGTTGGCCCAGCGAATGCTGCGGAAGTTGGTCATCCAGCACGACACGGCCACGTCGCGCAGGTCGCGGCGGCAGTGGATGAACTTCGCTCGGGGAAACAGCAAGGACAGCAGGCCAAGGTACAGATAGTTGTCTGGCATCTTGTCCACGACGCGCGCGGCGGTGGGATTCAGGCTGCGCAGTTGGCCCAAATGCTTCTGCGCCAGGCGGCGGGCCGCGTCGCGCTGGAGTCCCGGCAGCGCCTCGAAGGCGCTTGCTTCCGTTGCGTCCGCTCCCAGGGCCAGGAAATCCTCGCGGGCCTGGCGCAGCTCGCCGGCGCCGAAGACCTGCGAATGACCGGCGAGAATTTGCTCGGTCAACGTCGTGCCCGAGCGCGGCAAACCGACGATGAACACCGGCCGCTCCGTCTCCAGGCCGAAGCCGCGCACGCGCTCGAAGAACGCTGGCGTGAAGACGGTCATCATGTTGTCGATAAAACGAGTAAATTCATCGGGATCGTAGCTCTGTTTATTCTCGACGCGCAGCGCCAGCTCCAGGGCGTTGGCCTGTTGCAGATGGGCGGCGGCCTGTTCGTAGTTGCCGTCGGCGTCGCACACCTGGGCCAGGCCGAAGAGCAGACCGGCGCGGCCGGCGTCGTTCAGCTCCGGCTCGGCCAGGCGCTGCTCGATGACCGTGCGGTCGGCGGCCGGCAGCTTGCCGCGCAGCAGCGTCGCCAACTGCGACAGGGCGGCGGCGTGGCGCGGATAGTCGCGCAGCACCTCTCGATACGCCTGCTCCGAAGCCGCGAAGTCGCCCAGTTCCTGAAGCACCAGGCCGAGGTTGCAGCGCGCGGCCGGGAAGTCCGGCTGCAAACGCAGTGCGGTCTGATAGCGCTCCAGCGCCTCGGTGAAATAGCCTTGTTCGTGCCGGACCCAGCCGAGGCGATTGTGCGCCGCCGCGTAATCGGCATCGAGCCGCAAGGCCAGCTCGTAGCGAACGAGGGCTTCTTCGTAGTTCTCTTGCTCCTCGAAGACGCTGGCCAGGTAGCAGTGCAGGCGCGGCGAGTTCGGCTCCAGTTGCAGCGCCTGTTCGTACCACGAGACGGCCTCCGACAGTTTGCCTTCCTCTTGCAAGGCCTGGCCCATGTTGCCGTAGGCCAGGGCCAGGTCGGGATTGAGGTGCATGGCCTCGGCGTAGCAGGCGCGGGCCTCGGCCAACTGACCGCGCTCGCGCAGCACGTTGCCGAGGTTGTTGTGCGCCTCGGCGGTGTTCGGCCGCAGGCGAACGGCTTCACGGCAATGGTGCAGGGCGTCGTCCAGCTCTTGTTGTTCCAGCAGGATTTGTCCGAGATTGCTGTGAGCGGCCGCGAAGTTGGGATCGCACTGCACGGCCTGGCGAAAGTGCGCGATGGCCTGTTGGCGATCGCCGAGAAGACGGTAGGTGTCGCCCAGGTTGTTATGGGCCTCGGCGAAGTTGGGCTTGAGGCGCAGGGCGGCCTGAAACTGAGCGATGGCGGCCTCGCCCTTGTCCTGGTCGCGCAGGGCCAGGCCGAGATTGATGTGGGCTTCGGCGAGGCTGGGTTGCAACCGTAGGGCGGTGCGGCCGCAGCCGACGGCTCGGTCCAACTCGCCCAGGGCGCGGTACGCCTCGGCCAGGTTACTGTGAAAGGCGGCGGCGCCGGGCTTGTGGGCGATGGCCTGGCCGATCAACTCCACGGCCGCCGCATGGTCGCCCTGCTGATGACGCAGCACGCCCAGCAAGTGCAGGGCATCGGCGTTCCGCGGTTCCTGGGCCAACAGTTTCTGATAGAGCTGAGCGGCCTCTCTCAGCTGTCCCGATTGATGCTTTTCGATGGCGGCCGTCAACGTGTCTTGCATGGGCGAAAAATCCTTTCCGTTGCGTCGTCGAGCCAAGAGGGAAGACCGTCTAGGAGCCTGGATGTCTGGCGTGCGGCGGCGTCGGTGTCGGGTTCGGTGTAGGCGTCGGGTTCGGTGTGGGCGTCGGGTTTGGTGTGGGCGTCGGGTTTGGCGAGCCGGGATGTCGGTTGTGCGGCGGCGTCGGCGTGGGATTTGGAGTCGGCGTCGGCGTTGGTGTCGGCGTTGGTGTCGGCGTCGGCGTCGGCGTTGGTGTCGGCGTCGGCGTCGGCGTGACGTTGACAGTGAAGGCGCCAGGGTGCCGGTGGCGGTCGCGTTGCCGGCCAGGTCGGTCGGCGGATTGGAGACGAGGTTGATCGTGTAGGTGCCGGTCGGCGCATTGTCCCAGGAGCCGCCGGGCGGCGTGATCTGATAGGTGACGGTGATGGTTTGGGCGTCGCCCTGTCCGTCCTGCGCTCCCGACAGCACGGTGTTGATCGCCGTGGCGGTGATGGGTGAACCGCTGGGCGGCTGCACCTGGACGACAGCGCCGCTGATGCTGCCGCCGTTGACCATCACGGGATCGGAATAAGCGACCGTGAAGGTATATGGATTTAAGGTATCCTCGTTGGCGTTGGTGACGTTG
Source organism: uncultured Planctomycetota bacterium (assembly GCA_963849325.1). Classification (GTDB taxonomy): domain Bacteria; phylum Planctomycetota; class Planctomycetia; order Gemmatales; family Gemmataceae; genus JAJPHU01. The sequence goes on from CAWKHF010000005.1 coordinate 336,796, forward strand.
GCGGCGTTGAGGTTGGCCGTGGGCGGCGTGGTGTCCGAGCCAACGGCCCCGAAGACCGTGTCGCCGGCGCTGGTGCCGTCCGACGCCGGGCCGGCCCTCAAGCCCGAACTGCCCAAAGCGCCGTCGTTGCCCTCCGCGCCGTCTTTGCCGTCGGCACCTTCGGGATCGCCGGGGCCGCCCTGGCCTGCTAATCCTCCGTTGCCGGCGTCGCCGCCCGCGCCGCCCGCGCCAGCGCGCCGACACTGCCTGCCTTGCCCCCTTGTGCGGTGCCGCTCAAGGTAGTGCCGTTCAGAGAGGCGGAAAATCCGTTGGCGACGTAGATGTCTCCACCTTGACCGTCGCCGCCGTTGCCAGCGTGGCCGGCGTTGCCGCCGTTACCGCCCGGCCCCCCGGAGCCGCCGTCGCCCCCGTTGCCGCCATGCCCGCCAGCGGCGATGTGGGCGCCGTTGGGTCCGTAGACACCGCCGCCGCCGCCGTAGCCGCCGAGGTTGCCACCGCCACCCTTGCCACCCTCGCCGCCTGGACCGGCCGCGCCGCCGTTGCCGCCGTTGGAGCCGAGCGCGGAATCCTTGGCGAAATCACCGCGGACGATAGTGAGGCTGCCACCGGCCTGGTAAATGCCGCCGCCCAGGCCATCGCCGCCTTTGCCGCCATCGCCGGGGTCGCCGCCGTCGCCGCCCTTACCGCCTTGTGCTCCGTTGCCGGCGTCGCCGCCCGCGCCGGCGTCGCCACCCTTGCCGGCCGAGTTGACGTAGCCGTCACCACCGTTGCCGCCGATTCCGCCGTAGCCGCCAGCGCCACCTTGGCCGCCCGCGCCACCTTGGCCGCCCGCGCCACCTTGGCCGCCAGCGCCGCCCGTGATTCCCTGACCGCCCATTGCGGTGTTGGAAGTGAACGTCGTGGCGATAAGGGTAGCCGTGCCGTCCTCCAGGTAAAATCCGCCGCCCTTGGCGTCGCCGCCGTCGCCACCGTCGCCACCCTTGCCGCCATCGCCGCCGTCGCCGCCGTCGCCGCCCTCACCCCCGTTGCCGGCGTCGCCGCCCACACCCGCGGCGATGCCGGGGATGCCGATGGCGCCGCCGCCGGGGCCGCCGTTGCCGGCGTTGAAAGCACCGCCTCCATCGCCGCCGTCGCCGCCATCATCGCCACTAATGCCCGCCCCACCGTCACCAGCCGTCGCCGCGTTGCTCGTGACGGCGGTGGACACAACCGTCAACTTTCCGGAGGCCAAGTACAGTCCTCCGCCCTCCGCGTCTCCGCCGTTGCCGCCCTTGCCGCCATCGCCGCCGCCCACGGCATCGCCGCCTTTGCCGCCCGCGCCGCCCATTCCTCCTTTGCCACCCGCGCCGCCTTTGTAGCCTGCGGGGCTGGACGCAATTCCTAAGGTTCCGCCACCCGCGCCGCCGGCGCCGCCCGAGCCGCCCGCGCCCCCCGCGAATCCGCGGTCCTGGGACACCAACACACCGGAGGCGCTCGAGAGGTGGTGGCCGGGTCCGCCGCCGTCGCCACCCGCGCCCCCCGGGCCGCGTTGTTCAGGACGGTCGTGTTGATAAGGGTCAATTGCCCGGACGCTACATAGATGCCGCCGCCTTTGGCGTCGCCGCCATCGCCGCCATCGCCGCCAGCACCGTTCTTCAGCGAAGCCGCCTGGGGACCGTCCTGGCCGTCCCCGCCATCGCCGCCATCCCCTCCCTCTCCTCCGGGAGCCGTGGCATCTTTGCCTACGGCTCCCTTCTGTCCCGTCAGGTGCGCGCTCGGGGTGGGAGCATAATGGGTAAGTTGATTGCCCCCCGCCCCTCCTGCCCCCCCTTTACCGCCGCTAACGCTGTTGCCACGGACGGTGACGTTGGTCAGGGTCAGACTTCCCGAAGCCAGGTAAATGCCGCCGCCCTCGGCCTCGCCGCCCTTACCGCCGGCGCCGCCGTTTTGACCGCTCACCCCCGCCGCGCCGGCCGACCCCGTGGCTCCCACCACGTTGCCGCCCGTGATGGTTAGGTTCTGAATCCGTACCGTCAGATTGCTGTTGCCGATGATCTCGAAGATGCGATTGGTCGCCTTCGATCCGCCGGTGAGGATGGTGGTGTTCTCGGCCGCGCCGACGAGGCTGAGCGTGCGGGCCGTGTCGGGCTGGTCCTGAATCAACAGTTCCACGCCGGCGCTGAGCGTATAAGTGCCGGCCGCGAGGTTGATGGTATTGCTGGCGTCGCTGTTGCCGTCGGCCGCCTGGATGGCGGACTGCAAACCGCTCGCCGAGTTGACGTCGAAGATCGCGGGAGCGAGACGATCTTCCAGTTGTTCCAGACGCAGGAAGACGCGCGATTTCTCCCGAGATGACATGCGGCCACCGCATTGTGGGTGAGAATGGGATATTTAGCGGATCACTGTAAAACTCATAATTCGGTCTGTCAAGTACCTAACGAATTATTAATTTTTTGTGGGAGGCACTACCCAAATAGGCGAGCGGGGGGCGTAAGCCCCCTATTGACGGCGACAAACAGAGGGCTTACGCCCCCCGCTCGCCAAAAAGTTACCGCTTCTGAAGAGCAGATTGGATGCCAAAACAAGAGCCTCACACAAATTCGCAAAGAACGCCAGGAATTGAAAAAAAAGACGGGATGAAAGGATCGTAGGATCGTGTCACCGTAAAACCAATCTCCCGTTTGGCATCGGCTGGGCGAGCCGGCACCAAACGGGAGATGTGGGGGGACACCACTTATGGTTACAGGGCCGCTATAAACGACTGATAGGCGTGCAACTCGGTGGCGAAGAACTGGAAGTTGGCACTCAACATACTATTGGCGGCGAAAAGGGCGTCCGCCATCGCCTGATTGGCCTGGTTCTGTTCCAACTGCACCAGTTGCGTCAGTAGGCTGCCGACAGACTGGAGGAGATCCTGCTGTACGGCCACATTCAGAGACTGATAATCTTGCAGCGCGTCCATGACGGCGACGAGATTGCCAGTCAACAAGCCTTGCGTCAACGAGACGAGGGTCTGAAACTCCTGCTGAATCAGTTGCGGGAGGGTCGGTGTCGGGGTCGGAGTGGGCGTTGGTGTCGGCGTCGGCGTCGGCGTTGGCGTCGGCGTCGGGGTGGGCGTGGGGACAGGCGTGGGACTGATGATGATGTTGGCGGTGACCAGACTGTCGCTGGGTCCGCCGGGGGTCGGCAGGGTCAGAACGGCGTTGGTGCCGGCGGCGTTTTTGATCGTGGCGCCGTTGAGGGCCAGCGGCACCAACGGAGTGTAGTCCAGCGCCTGGCCGAACGAGGTGTCGCCGGGCTTGACCGTGTAGGTGAAGATCAAGGTGTTGCTGCCGCTGCCGCTGCTGTAGTTGGCCATCTGGCCATTGGCCAAGGCCAGCGTCGGTGTGCCCGCGCCTGCGACAAAGACCTTCTCGCTGAAGGTCACGTCGATGACGATCGTGTCCCCTGGCCCGTAGGTGCCCGAGGCGGTGGTCGTGCCCACGCCGGTCACGGCCGGCGTGGTGGCGTCGATGATGATGCCGGTGGTCTTGAGCGTATCGCTGGCCGCGCCGGGGGCCGGCAGCGACGCGAGGTTGGCCGCCATGCCGCCAGCGTTCGCGATCATGCCGCTCAGCCCGCCGGCGGTGTAGTCGAGGTTGGCGCCGTTGGTGGTGTCGCCAGCCTGCGTCGTGTAGGTGAAGACCAGCGTATTGGTGCCGGTGCCACTGAGGTAGCTGGCCGTCTTGCCGTCGCTGAGCGTCAAGGTCGGCACGCCGGTGACATTGACGTTCTCGCTGAAGGCCACGTCGATGGTGACCGTCGCCCAGTCCCGAGTGCCGGCGGCGGTGGTCGTGCTCACGCCCATCACCGTTGGCGTGGTGGCGTCGATGATGATACCCTTCGGTTCCAAACGTATCGCTGCCCGAACCGGGCATCGGCAGCGTCAGAGTAGCCGCCGTGCCGGCCGCGCTCTTGATCGTGCCGCCGCTCAGCGAATTGATCGCCGCATAGTCGATATTGGCGCCGGAGGTGGTGTCGCCGGACGGCACCGCGTAGGTGAAGGTCAGCGTGTTGGTACCGCTGCCGCTGCTGTAGTTGGCCGTGCCGCCGTCGCTCAGCGCCAGCGTCGGCGTGCCGGTGACGGTGACGTTCTCGCTGAACGTGACCGTGATGGCGATCGGCGCCCCCGTTCCGAGGGTGCCGGCGGCGGTGGTCGTGCTCACGCCCGTCACCGTCGGCGTGGTGGCGTCGATGATGATGTTGTCGTCCTGGCTCAGCGAATTCGCCGCGCCGGCGCACGGCAGCGTCAGAGTGGCTGCCACGCCGCCCACATTCTTGATCGTGCCGTTCAGCGCCGTGGCCGACGCCTCATCGAGATTGGCGCCGTTGGTGGTGTCGCCATTGGCCACCGTGTAGTTGAACACCAGCGTGTTCGTGCCAGTGCCGCTGACGTAGGTGGCCGTTTTGCCGTTGCTCAGGGTCAGGGTCGGCGTCCCGGTGACATTGACCGCCTCGCTGAAGACCACATCGACGGCGATCGTGGACCCGCCCGCATAGGCGCCGTCGACGGTAGTCGAGTTGACCTTGGTCACCGTCGGCGTGGTGGCGTCGATGATGATGCCGGTGGTCTTGAGCGTATCGCTGGCCGCGCCGGGGGTCGGCAGCGACGCGAGGTTGGCCGCCACGCCGCCGGCGTTCGCGATGGTGCCGCCACTGAGACTCAGCCCGCCCGCGCTGTAGTCGAGGGCGGCGCCGCTGGTGGTGTCGCCGCCGGCAACCGTGTAGGTGAAGGTCAGGGTCTGGCCGCCGCTGCCGCTGGTGTAGCTGGCCCTGCTGCCGTCGCTGAGCGTCAAGGTCGGCGTGCCGGTGACATTGACGTTCTCGCTGAAGGTGACGGTGATGGCAACCGGCTGAGTGGGACCGTAAGTGCCGGCGGCGGTGGTCGTGCTCACACCCGTCACCGTCGGCGTGGTGGCGTCGATGACGATGCCCGTGGTGCCAAACGTATCGCTGCCCGAACCGGGCGTCGGCAGGCTCGCCAAGGTCGAGGGCATTGTCCGCCGAGTCGAAGATCGAGCCGCCGTTGAGGCTCAGCCCGCCCGCGCGGTAATCGAGGTTGGCGCCGTTAGTGGTGTCGCCGCTGCCCACCGTGTAGGTGAAGACCAGCGTGCTCGTGCCGCTGCCACTGGAATAGTTGGCCTTTTGGCCGTCGCTCAACGTCAGATAGGGTGTGCCGCCGGTGGTATCGACCGTGACCGGCTTGCTGAGGTTCAGGTCGATCGTAACCTGGCCGGTCCCGAGGGCGCCGGCGGAGTTGGTCGTGGAAACCGTCGTGATGGTCGGGCGACGCCGTCGATCGTGATGTTGTCCGTGTAGAGAATATCGTTGGCCGAGGCCGGTCCCGGTAAGGACGACGCCGGCAGGGTGAGGTTGGCCGCCAAACCGTCCGAGACATCGTTGATGGTGCCGCTGTTGAGGACGAGCGCGCCGGTGCCCGTGTAGTCGAGCGGGCTTTGCTCCTTTATTCCCCGAAATGGCAATGTGGTGAAGCCAGGCAGCTTCCCAATTTTGCTATCTTGCCAGTTTCAGGAATAAAGGAGCAAAGCCAGTCGAGCGGAGTGGCGGTGTCGCCGGCGGGCACGACGAGGTTGAATTGCAGAGCACTGGTGCCGCTGCCGCCGACGTAGGCGGCCTTCTGAGTCAGGCTATCGTTGAGGGCCAGCTGAAGGTCGCATTGCCTCCCGCCGTCACCGTCTGGTTGCTCGGTTGCGTCGTGATGGCCGGTACGTTGCCGTCAACCGTGATGTTGTCGGCGGCGAGATAGTCAAAATTGGCCGTGGCGGGAGTCTGTAAGGTGAGGGTGGCCGCGGCCGCGTCGGAACGATCGTTGATGCTGCCCCCGGATAAGCTGAGCGCGGTGGTGTCGAGGTAATCGAGCGGACTGGCGCTATCCGGAGTGGGGACGATAAACGTGAATTGCAGCGAGCTGGTGCCGCTGCCTCCGCTGTACTGGGCCAGCGTGGTTGCGCTATGGTTCAGCGCCAGAGTCGGCGTGCCGGTGACGGTGACCGCCTGGCTGAAGTCCACGTTGATGGTGGCCGTCTGCCCAGCGTTGAGGGTGCTGTTGGGGGTCAGCGTCGTGGTCACGTCCGTCACGGTGGCGTTGAGCAGCGTGCGGTCCTCTAGGACTTCGACGTAGAGCATGCCGCGTCGGGGATCTCTCACGACGCGCGTCCGTCGAGCCTTCGAGACCTGTTTTAACCACGTCCATATCGGCGACCGAAACATGCGGGAGCACTCCATAGTCAAAGGGAATGAATGTTGGCGGGGACGCACATCGTTGTGTTGTCGCCGGTACGAGGGCGGCGGGTGGGAGAGAAAGGTATCGCAGGGGCGAACCGACCTCGCCGACCCATGCCCTCCGCCGGCCGTGCAAGGCGGGAAGGTTGCGGGACAGTCCGAACCGGCCACGCGGTTAAGGTGCTGAATCTTGCGCCGAAGCCGGCACTTGTCAAGCGGCCTCGGCGAACGAGAAGATAAATGGGCAAGTGACGGTGCCGAAAAGGACGGCGGTGCGGCCAGCAACGGCTTCACGAAGGGATTCCGGGATGTGCCCTACGGAGATTCGCGCAGCGAAAGATACCGAGCCGCGACCGTTAGAGAGCGGGGGAGCACCACTCCCTAACGGTCGCGGCTCGGACAGCGGCTTGCGCTACGCGGGACTCAGGAGGAGCCAGGATGTCTGGCGTGCGGCGTCGTCGTCGGTGTCGGCGTCGGAGTGGGCGTGGGTGTCGGCGTCGGAGTAGGGGTCGGTGTCGGCGTTGGGGTTGGGGTAGGCGTGGGTGTCGGCGTCGGAGTAGGGGTCGGTGTCGGCGTCGGGGTGCCGGGATGATTGCTCTGCAGGTGAAGGGTGGTCGTGGCCTGGGCGGCGCTCGGCGTCGGCTGTTGCAGGCCGAGCGGATCGAGGGCCACGCTGTAGAAGCGATAGGTGTGGCCATTCTGACCGGAGTAGGTCGCGGACGTGGCGGTGGTGTTCATCAGCCAGGGCGTGAAGGCGCCGCCGTCGTCGGAGACGTAGATGGTGTACGAGGCGATGCCGGGACCGTTGGCATCGCTGCCCGACCAGCTGACGCCGAACTTCGACGAGTTCTCCGTGGACGGCAGCGGATTGACGTTGCTCGTCGGCGGACTGACGTCGAGGGTGTTGACGACGGTCTGGGTCGCCAGCGCCGCGTTGGTGTCGAAGACGACCGACGCTTGGCCGCTGATGGCAACGCCGCCGGCCAGGCCGGGCTTGGGCTGCACGGTGTACTGCACGTAGCCCTCGCCGACGCCGCTGCTGTTGTCCGGCGGCAGGAAACCGTCGAAGACGCCGGTCGGCGCCTGGCCGGTCAGCGGATCGAGCGAGGTGAAGGTGACGCTCAACAGGCCCGTCTGCACGTTGAAATTGAGACTGACTTGCACGTTCAGCGACGTGCCGTCCGTGTTCTGGTAGCTGACGGTGGTCTGGTACTGCGTCAGTCCGGCGGGGATGGCGACGTTGACCGAGCCGAAGCCGAACGAGCCGAGCTGGAACGTGGACCAGTTCAGGTTCGGATCGAGCTGCTGGGTGACGGTGACGACCTGGGCGGCGGCGCTGCCGTCGTTCTCGAAGTCGATGGTGTAGGGCAGAGTGCCGGCCGGCAGCAGGAAGCCTTGCGCTCCGTAGCCGGCGGGGCCGATGAGGGCGTTGGGATCGTGGGAGGTTTCGTTGTCGGAGTCTCCGCTCGTACTCGGTTCGCTCGGCCACAACGGTAGGTTCCCGAGAACGCTAGCGTTGAAGCCGGGCACTTTGAAACCAACGCCGGCACTGACACTGGTGGAGGAGTCGCTACCGAAAAAGGATTTGTGGGCTGTGATGCCAAAGATGGACCATCCTATGGTCCCACTAAAATCGGTTGACACACCAGCGGAAGTGTCGTCGGATGAAATGGAGTAGATCGTAAAGCCTGGCGTGGTTGCGCAAGTCCCAACGTCAGGAAAACGCCTCCATTGTTGTTGACCGTGAATCCAATCGTGCCGCCGATGATCGCGCCCCCGGAAAATCCGAAGAATTGCGATACTAACCCTGTCGGATCGATAAGGCCGATTGGGTTGTTTCCGACGTATCGCCGGATATTCGTGTCACCTCCCGCCAGACCCGTCGGATCATTGCTCAAGAACTGCCCCGTGGCAGGTGTGTAGTCTCGCGCCCGCATGTAGAACAGATTCAAGCCAATCTGCATCACACTGAATTGCCCGGCGAACGTAAACGAGTTCGGTAACGCCGCCGAAAGCGTTGTCGTCTCGCCGAATGGCAGGTAGGTGTACTGGTTGACGTAGGCACCGTTGGCGCCGGTGATGCCGACGGTGTTGCCGCTGGCGTCGAAGTCGTAGTAGCCGGTGCCGCTGGGTCCGCTCTGGCTGACCAGGCCGAGTCCGTAGGTGTAGTTGGCGATCAGCCCACCGCTGCCGTTGTAAGCGCCACGACGTTGCCCAGGCCGGTCGGATCGACCAGGTAGTTCGTCTGGCTGGTGGTGTCTCCGCTCGTCGTGGACGTGCTCACCAGGAAACCGAGCGGGCTGTACTGGAAGGTCGTCGTGCTGCCGTCCGGCGACGCGATCGATACCAGCTGGTTGAGGTCGTTGTAGGTGTACGTGGTGGTGCCGCCGGCATCGGTGGCGGTGTGCAGATTGCCGTTGGCGTCGTAGGTGTAGGTGGTCGAGCCGGCTTGCGTGATCTCGTTGTCGGCGTTGCTGGCATAGCTGGTGGGCACGCCGTTGGTCAGTACCTCGGTACGGTCGCCAGCTGCATTGTAGACGTAGGTGATGCTCGTGCCGTCGGGCAGCGTCACCGAGGTCAGCTGGCCGATGGCATCGTAGCCGTACTTGGTGACGTTGCCGGCGGCGTCGGTCACCGAGGTCTGCTCGTCCAGCGTGTTATAGGTGTAGGCGAACGACGAGTTGACCGTGGTGCCGCTCGAATTGGCGTAGTTGATCTCGCTGGTCAGGTTGCCGGCGGCGTCGTAGGCGTAGGTCGTATAGGTGCCGTTACCGTTGGCCTTCTCAACCAATTGGCCGAGGTTGTTGTAAGTGTATTGGACGATGAGGTTGTCCGAGCCGTCGGTCAGCTTGGACAGCCGGCCCAGCGGATCGTAGGCGTAGTTGACGGTGTAGCCGCTCTGGTCCACGCTCTGGGTGCGCTGGCCCGCGGCGTTGTAGGTGAAGTTCAGGTACTGGCCGTTGGGATAGGTGATGGACAGCAGCTCGTTGGCGGCGTTGTAGGTCAGGGTGGTGGTGCCGGTGAGCGTGCCGCCGGCGTCATAGGTGTTCGCGGTCAGCAGGTTGCCGTGGGCGTCGTAGGTGTAGCTCTGCGACGAGCCGTCGGCGAAAGTGGACTGGGTGACGAGACCCTGGGCGTTGTACTGGTTGGCGACCGGGTCGCCGTTCTGCTCGATGGTCTCGCTGAGGTTGCCGAGCGGGTCGTAGGTGAACGACTGCTGCGTGCCGTCGGGATAGGCGATGCGGAGCAGGTTGCCGGCGGAGCTGTAGCTGTACTGCGTCCTGTTGCCGGCGGCGTCCGTCAGCGAGGTCAGCGTGCTCAGCGGGCCGTAGGTCATTTGCGTGGTCTGGCCGAGCGGGTTGACGATCTGCGTCAGGTTGCCGTTGGTGTCATAGCTGTATTGGTAGGTGTCGCCGGCCGCGTCGGTGGAGCCGATCAGGTTGCCGTTGGTGTTGTAGGCGTAGCTCGAAATGCCGCCTAACGGCGACTCGATGCGCGATGCCAAGCCGAGATCGTTGTACCAGACGGTGGTTTGGGCGCCAGCGGCATCGGTGGCTGTGACCTCGGCCTCGTCCGGGTAGGTGTACATGATCGGGTTGGCCCCGCCGTTCTGGCTGGTGCCGGTGAGCCGGCCGGTAGCGGGGTCGTAAGTGTAGTTCTCCTGCGAGCCATCGGGGTTGGTGAGGGACAGCAGGGCGTTGGTCGTCTCGGGGTTGCTGCCGGTGTCGTAGGCGTACGAGGTGGTCAGGCCGCCGGGTCCGGCCACGGACAGCAGATGACCGGCCGCGTCGTAGCTGTACGTCCAGGTGTTGCCGGTGCCGTCGGCAACCTGGGACACGAAGCCCTGACCGTTGTAGGCCAGTGTCAGCTGCTCGATCGGCTCCGAGGAGTCGGCCGGGTTGGAATAGGTCAGACTGACGAGCTGGTTCTGGGCGTTGTAGCCCAGGGTGATGCGGTTGCCGTTGGTGTCCTGCTCGTAGTTCAGGTTGCCGTTGGCCAGGAAGACGTACTGGGTGCCGGAGGAGTCGGTGTAGGTGTAGACACCGCTGGACTGGGTGAGCGTGCCGTATTCGCCGTCGGTGTCCAGGTAAGTGCCGTTGGGCTGGGCGACGAAATACATCAGGTCGCCGCCCGAGTTGATGGTCACGTTGCCGGAGCTCTCGACGCTGAGCGCGGTTTGCCAGGAGGTCGTCCAGCCCAGACCGAAGATGCCGGGCGTGTAGCGGCTGGAGATGGTGGATTGGAAAGTCCGGTCAATGCCCAGCGACAGGCTGCCCGGCGCCGGCAACGAGGCATCGACGGCGGAGGTCAGCGTCGAGGTCGGGAAAGAGGCGTCGGCCTGGGATACCAGGAACGACCAGAGAAGGTTGACGTCGCTGACCTCGGCCGTGGTCTCACCGAGGTTGCCAAGGTACGTGGCGGTCTGCGCCAGGGCGGCGTTGTACGAACCAGTGGTGATGCCGAGCGTGGTAAGCAGGTTGTCGAAAATGACGTTCCAGGCCGCGGTCGGGATGGTGCTGGGTTTCAGAGCTGTATATTGCGAGGCCCAGTCGATGGTCTGACCGCCTTCGATCTGGCTCACTTGCACCGGCACCTTATCGCCATCCACGGTATCATCGGAAAGGAGGGTCAGGGTGAGCGTGCCGCTCTGGCCGGGCGCAGGATGCCCGCCGGGCCGTTCGGGGCCACGGCCAGCACCTGGGCCATCTGCACGAAGTGGTTCGGGTCGTCCGGCGTGCTGAAATAGACGTTGGGGTTGGTGGACGCGATGCTCAACAGGGGGGCATCGAGGTCCATGTTGGATACGTTCGTGTAGGTGAGGACGATGGTGCCGGTCCGCCCGGAGCGGACGAATTGCGGCAAGCCAAGAGTGATGTACAGCCCATACTCACTGTTCGCTTGGGCGCCGGTCGCTTGAGGGAGCACTACCTGGAACTTGGTCGGCGCCGTCGCCGACTCGGCGCCTTGCTGAACGCTCAGGGTGTAGTTGCCAACCGTCGCCTCCGATAGACCTAGATTGAAGGTGGCGAACAACTGGCTGCCACTCACGAAGTCGATCGCCGAGGCGTTAATCGTGGTTTTGCCCAGGGTCAGGCTGGCCGTGGTCTGCGGCGTGAAGTTGGCGCCGTCGATCTCGATGGTGACATTGCTGGCGTTGCCGCCGGAGTACGGCGAGATGCCGGACACACTCAGGGCGCTGGTCTGGGTGACGGTCAGGGTATAGCCGGCCGTGGCGGCGGCCCCGGAAACGCTGTGGACCAGGATGTAGTAAGTGCCGGCCGCCGACACCGGTACGTTCAGGGATTGGTTCGGCTGGCCGGCGAGGTTGGCCGCTTCCTGGTAGCTGTACGGCGTCGGCAGCGTCCCCTGGCTGACGTACAGGGCCAGAGCGCCGGACGAGGCGGCGCTGGTCAGCGCCAGTTGCAGCGAACCGCCGGCCGGCACGGTCACCTGGTAGAACTGATCCTGGTCGGCGGCCGCGAACGTCGCGCTGGCGGGCGTGCCGAGCGTCAGGGCGGGGACGGACACGGCGAGTTGGCCGGTGCTGGCGGCCAACGTGTTGTTGGTCCGGTTGGAGTCGGGCACCTGGTAGAGGCTGTCGGCCTGCACCAGGACGTAGTAATGGCCCGGCGGCAGGGCCGGCACGGCCGCAGTCAGGCTGCCGTTGTATGAGCCGCCCGCGGCCAGACCGCCGCTGTGTGTCACGCTGCCCAACAGGATCGAGCTGGACGTAATCGCCAGCGTGGCGGAGAGGTAAACGCTGTCCTGCCAGCTGCCGCTGGCGGCGTTGCCGCCGGGATCGCTCACCGTCCAGTTGACCGCGATGGGCTGTCCCGTCGTCGCCGTGGTGGGGGCCGTGACGCTGGTGACGCCGAGGTCCACCGCGTTCGCGGAGCCGGTCGTCAAGTCCAGGCTCGTGGAGTTGGACTGCTCGGTGAAGTACGGACTCAAGCCGGTGAACGTCGTGAAGGCGCCGCTGGCGCTGGCGAAGGTCATCACCGGGTAGCTCTGGCCGCTGCCGGGAGTGAAGCCGTTGACCAGGCTGAGGTTGAAGTTGCCGGCCAGGTTGGCCGCGTCCTGGACGGCAACTTGGCCGAACTGGCCGCTGGCCGGCGTGCCGCCGATCTGGACGTTGAGCGCGCCGGCGGCGGTCTGGGTGTAATTGCCGGCGACGGTGAACGTGCTGCCGGCGCCGACGGTCAGGCTGTCGCTGTTGCTGGAGTCGCCGGCGGTAGTGAAGTCGGCGCCGCCCGTCACGCTGAAATTGCCGCTGTTGGAGGTCAGCCCGGCGAGGGCCGTGATGTTCGCTCCGCTGCCGCCGAGAGAGACGTTGGCCGCGTTGCTGGTGATGTTCGTGCCGCTGGGAAACTGGAGCGAGGCACCGTTCATCGCGTTCCAGGTGCCGGCGGTCAGCGTGTTGCCGGCCACCTGGCTGATGCTGTTGGCATCGAGGAAGAGGGTGCCGGAGTCGGCCTCGATGGTGCCGGTGCTGCTGATGTACCCTTGGCTTGGGACATACAAAGTCGAGGTGCCGGTCCCCGCGGTCTTGCGAATTGTACCGGCGTTGATGATGACGTTATCACCTAGGCCCGCGTTGTTTATGCCCGAATCCGATTCAAACAGATACACGCCGCCTGCTTCATTGTCCAGCGTCGTGGGTGAAACATTGTCGCTGTGCAGGTCGAAATTGCCGCTGCCAGTTTGGATGATGGTGCCGTAGTTTTTAAGCGTGCCATCGGCGTAGATTTGCTTATCATTCGACCCGCCGAGGTTGATCGTTCCCTGATTCGTCACATCTCCCACCGAGGCTTCGATGGCGCCGCCGGTCCACTGAAACATGCTGCCGGGGAAATTCAACGTCACCCCGCCTCCGCTTGCTGGATAGAGCGTGCCGCTGCTGAACACAACGCTGCCGGCGCCGGAGCCGGTGAGAGTGCCGCCGTAAGTGGTGGTTTGTCCGCCGGTGAGATCGACGGACGCTCCCTGGCCGAGGTTGAAGGTGGTGGTGCCGAGGTACGTCCCGCCCGCCAAGACAACGGTTGTCCCCGCGCCGACGTTGATGGTCGTGTTGGTCAAGGTGCCGGAGTTCTGGAGGGTAACGGTCAGCTCCTGGGACGAAGGCACGTTGATGGTGGCACCGGAAGTCCCGTCGGCGGGCAAGCTGATCTCGGTGCCCTGGACGGTAACGCTCGTTCCATTGGTTAACCTGAGGTTGCCTTGCGTGAGCACGGGAAAGTTCAGCGCGGCGCCGCCACTGAGATAAAGATTCGAGTTGGCGAAATCGATCAGGTTCGGCAGCGTCACTGTACCGCCCGTGACCGATAGGCTGGCATTGGTGAACGTGGTCCAGGAGTTGGCCACCGAATTGTCCGTGCCGTCCAGTGTGACATTGACGCCGTCCAGCGTGGTGAGATTGCTGTTGAGCAGGAGCGTGCTGTTGCCGGTGTCGGTGATGGTGAGGAAGGCGAGGGGTGGGCTGTCGCTGCCGAGGCTGGTCAAGCCGGTCAGCTTGACTTCGCCGCCGTTGCTCAGCGTGATGCTGGAGTTCAGGCCGGTGAGACTGGTCAGGGCCGATAGATCGATGGTGCTGCCGCCGCCGTCCGCGGTGAGGGAGATGCCCTGGGGGCCGTCCAGGCTGGTCATCCCGGACAGCTTGACCTCGCCGCCGTTGAAGGCGTTGACTATCCACTTACTCTGCTGGGTCAGGCTGGTCAGGGCCGACACGTCCAGCACGCTGCCGGTGCCGTCGGCCTGGAAGGTGGTGAAGGTGGAGGCATAGCTGGTCAATCCCGGCAGGGCCAAGCTGCCGCCATTGGATACGAATAGGTTGGAGCCATCGACGTCGGTCAGGCCGGCCAGGCTGTACGAACCGCCCGTCACATACAGGTAGCCGTTGGTGAACGTGGTCCAGGAGTTGGCCACCGACTTGTCCGTGCCGTCCAGCGTGACGTTTACGCCGTCCAGCGTGGTAAGGTTGCTGTTCAGCAGCAGAGTGCTGTTGCCGGTGTCGGTGAGGAAGAGGTCTCCGTTGCTGCCGAGGTTGGTCAGTCCGGTCAGGTTGACCTCGCCGCCGTTGGTGGCCTCGACGCTCCAGGCGCTCTCTGTCTGCGTCAGGTTGGTCAGTTTCGACACGTCCAGCACGCTGCCGGCGCCGTCGGCCTGGAAGGTGCTGTTGCCGCCGTTGTCGGCGTCAAAGCGAATTAGCCCCGGCAGGGCCAAGCTGCCGCCATTGGATACGAATAGGTTGGAGCTATCGACGTCGGTTAGGCCGGCCAGGCTGTACGAGCCACCCGTCACATACAGGTAGCCGTTGGTGAACGTGGTCCAGGAGTTGGCCACCGACTTGTCCGTGCCGTCCAGCGTGACGTTTACGCCGTCCAGCGTGGTAAGGTTGCTGTCCAGCACAGTGCTGTTACCGGTGTCGGTGAGGTAGACGACCTGGGGGGCGCTGCCGAGGTTGGTCAGTCCGGTCAGGTTGACCTCGCCGCCGTTGGTGGCGTTGACGACCCAGGGATTCTGCAGGGTCAGGCTGGTCAGGGCCGACACATCCAGCACGCTGCCGGTGCCGTCGGCCTGGAAAGTGTCGTAGTTGGAGTTGGAGATGTAGCTTGTCAGCTGAGGGAGGCTTAGGTCCGCTCCGCCCTCCGCAGTCAAGTTGGCCCCGGAAATGTCGGTGCTGCCGTTGGCCGTCAGGTTCACTCCCGAGCCGGAGGCGGTCAGCGAGCCGAACGTCATCGACAGGGCGCCGCTCAACGTCGAGTTCCCGCTGGTAACCGTCAACGAACCGGCCGCGATCGAGAGCGTGTCGTTGCTGCCGGTAGTCAGACCTTGCACCTGGATGTTGTCGCCGGAGTTAATGGTGATGGTGGCGGCGCCGGTCGTGTTGATGACGGCGGTATCGCCGGTGCCGGGAGCCTGCCCACTACTCCAGTTGGAGCCTACATCCCAGTTGCCGCCGTTGGGGTTGATCCACATGTCCGCGGAGAGCAAGGTGCGGTCTTCGAGCCTCTCTAAGCGCAGCGGCAAACGACGGACGAATCCGCGGCGTTTCACGACCGGGCGAGACGGGCGGCCCTTTTTACTACGCCGGAAAAACCACCGCAAGAAGAACATGGCAGCCCTCGTCGTTGAGTATCCGCGTGCGAAAACAACACCGCGAATGCGGTCGCGTCCGCGTCCCGAGACAGTCCGCACTCGGGACGCGGACTCGAGAGCAAGCTCGCTATACTGTGAATTCCTCCTACTTTGTAGCTTCACTTTTTTGTCGTCAAGAGAAAATTAATTTGCGGAAATTAATTTATCGTAAGGTTGTGTCCCTGGCGTCAAAAAACTCTGGTATACGGCGTATTCTCATGTCCTTCCGAGCGGCGATTGGTTTCGATTTCCGTCCCAGCGAATGGTCGCGTGGTTAGGGAGGCGAGGATGCCGGAAGATTCCGCGGAGTTGCTCCAGCGTTGGCAGGCGGGCGATCAATCGGCGGCGGCGACGCTGTTTCGTCGCTATTTCGAGCGGCTGCGCGCCCTGGCCGGCACACGGCTGTGCGAGCGGATGGCGGCGCGAGTGGATGCCGACGACGTGGTGCAATCGGTCTTCAGCGTTTTTTTCCACAACGCACGGGACGGCCAAGCGTTCGCTTACCCGCGAAGAGCTACCGCTGCCGTTGCGCGACGTGGTGGACGATGAAGATCTGTGGCTGACGAGCGAGCCGGCTCCTGAAGAGGCGGCCATCCTGGCCGACGAAGTGCAGCGATTGCTGCGGCCGCTCAACGGAGGACAGCGCCGCATGGTCGAGCTGCGGCTGCAAGGCTTCACGTTTGAGGAAATCGCCGACCAGGTCGGCCGCGACGAACGCACGGTGCGCCGAATCCTGGATCAGGTCAAACTCCAACTCGAAGAGCGCATGAGCGAGCAGGCATGATCGGCGGCCTCAGGCGCTCTTCTCGTCCAGCAGCGCGGCCAGCTGCCGCACCTTGCCCTCGTCGATCACTGCCCCGCGCCGTCGTCCCTGACAAACCGCGCCGCGCACGGCGAACCAGTCGGGAGCCAACGGCCGCAGCGTGCGCATCTCGATTGGCCCCAGTGATCCCGCCAGGGCGATCGGCACTCCCGCGACACGGCAGCGCTCACGCAGACGCTCGGCCTCGCCCACCGGCAGCCAGTCGAGCAGCGTCGATCCGTCCTTCTCCCAGGTATCGAGCAAGAACGCCCCGAGTTGATGCTGGACGGCGAAAGCGCAGACATCCTCCGGCGCAGCGCCTGCGCCCTTCGCCAATCGGCGTAGGCCACCGCCACGGCTTGGCAATGGGGTTGGTGCTCCGCCAGGGCACGCATCGCCCCATGTAACTCCGAGGGCCAGGCGGCTTCCGCGTCCCCTGCGTATCGAGCCAGTCCCCATTTGACGTAGGCGAGAGACAGTTCGGAAGGCGGCGGATCGTCGAACCACGTGTCGATCAGTTCGCCGAGGGCGGCACTGACCGGGCACCGTCCCGCCACGGCAGCCACCACCTCCGCGATCGTGCGATTACTCGCCCGGCCGAGCGCGCCGTGCGCCGGCTCTTTCACGTCGATCACCGAAGCGCCGCCGCGCAGGGCCGTCTCCGCTTCCGCCGCCGAACGAACGCTGACCAGCAGCCGCGTCATTCGCCCGTCACTCCTTCCTCTTCCACCCGAAAAAAGCGCATCCAGCCTGGATAGCGGCGAAAGGGCAGCGGCGTCAGGTTGGCGAAGATGAAGCCGTACAACTGCGGCGGCTCGAACCACGACGGATCGTTGAGATGACGGGCTTGGTCGGCGCGGAACTCCTCCACGGTTCGATACGTCCGGCAGTCCGTGATGTCGCCGGCGCCGACGATGCCGCCGAGCAGCTGGGCGGTCTCCAGCAGTTCGGGCGGGACGTGCCCCCACGCCTCGGGCCGTTCGTCCGGCACGCGGGCAGCGTGGATGAGGATGCGGCCGCGCCGCGCCGTCGGCCAGCGCCGCACCTCGATCGTCTTGAGACCCTGCACCAGCAGGGCGGCCCACGGCTGCTTCAAGGACAGGGCGTATTGCGTCGCCACGATTCAGCTCCGGCAGGAAAATCGGGATGTTGCGATTGTACCGAGAAAGTCGCTTGCGGCTTAGCGATCTTTCCCGCTAAGCCGCAAGCGGCTGTTTCGATTTGCGGCTGCGCACGGAGCGAGCTATGGTTGCTGGCAGACCATCGGCTCGACGGCGGCCCCTGCGCCGTCCGCCCACCCCTGGGCCAACGGCGAGAGTGTTCATGGCGGTCCGGATCGACAATCAGGCCGAGCCAATTCCCGGCTACAAGCTCATCGAGCGCCTGGGCGGCGGCGGCTTCGGCGAGGTCTGGAAGTGCGAGGCGCCCGGCGGCCTGCACAAGGCCATCAAGTTCGTCTTCGGCGATCTCGGCGCCGCCGGCGAGGACGGCCATCGTGCCGAGCAGGAACTGAAGGCCCTCAGCCGCGTCAAGACCGTCCGTCATCCATACATCCTGTCGCTGGAACGCTACGACATCGTCGATGGTCAGCTCATGATCGTCATGGAGCTGGCCGACCGCAACCTGTGGGACCGCTTCAAGGAGTGCCGGGCCCGCGGACTGCCCGGCATCCCCCGCGACGAGCTGCTCGGCTACATGGAGGAGACGGCCGAGGCGCTCGATCTGATGAACAGCCAGTATCAGCTGCAACACCTGGACATCAAGCCGCAGAACCTGTTCCTGGTTTATCAACACGTCAAGGTGGCCGATTTTGGCCTGGTCAAGGATCTGGAGGGCATGCAGGCGTCGGTGACGGGTGGCGTCACGCCGGTGTACGCCGCGCCCGAGACGTTCGACGGCTGGGTCAGCCGCTTTTGCGATCAGTACAGCCTGGCCATCGTCTATCAGGAATTGTTGACGGGCCAACGGCCGTTCAACGGCAGCAACATACGTCAGCTGATCTTGCAGCACTTGCAGGCGCCGCCCAACGTCAGCTCGCTGCCGCCGGGCGAGCAGCCGGCCATCGCCCGCGCCCTGTCCAAGACGCCGGGCGACCGCTTCCCGACCTGTCACGAACTGGTCGAGGCGCTCAAGAACGGCGGGGCCGGCGGTGGCGCCGCTTCCGAGACGGCGCCCGCGGTGGAAGCGATCGCCCCCTCGCAGGTGAGTGGCCTGGTCGCCTCCGTGGGAAGACTCACCGACAACCGCACGGACAGCGCGGAAGAGTTCACCGATGACACCGCGGTGACAGCGAGCCTCCGTCAACTCCGCCGCCCCGACTCCAACCCGTGTACCACGGACGCTCTCCGCGGCGAAGGTGCCGCCCCGTCGGGCACGGCCGCCGAGCCGCGCAAGGCCCCGCCGGAGGTCAACGGCAACGGCGTCCTCTTTCCCGCCCTGGTCCTCGGTCTAGGCCAGCTCGGTCTGAGCGTGGTGCAGCGGCTACGCCAGCGTTTGCACACGCGCTTCGGCGGCCTGGAATGCCTGCCACACCTGCGGTTGCTGGTCCTCGATACCGACCCGGAAGTGGTCCGCACCGCCGGCCGCGCCGCCGCCGCCGCCCGTCTGTCCGAGGCCGAAGTATTGCTGGCCCCGCTGAATCGTCCCAGCCACTACCTCAAACCGCGCGACGGCCGACCCGACATCGACAGCTGGCTCAATCCGCGCATGCTCTACCGCATCCCGCGTTCGCAGGTGACCACCGGCGTCCGCGCCCTCGGCCGGCTCGCCTTCTGCGACAATTATCGTCTCATCACCCTTCGCTTGCAGGCCGAGCTGAACGCCTGCATGGACCCCGACGCCCTGGCCTCCGCCGTCCATCAGACGGGGCTGGGCCTGCGCACCAACCGCGTCCGCGTCTACGTCGTCACCAGCCTGGCCGGCGGCAGCGGCGGCGGCATGTTCCTCGATCTGGCCTACACCCTCCGCGCCCTGCTCAAGCAGGCTGGCTACGAGCAGCCCGACGTGGTGGGCGTGTTCCTGCTGCCCGGCGTCGATCGCAACCGCACGCGCGTGCTGACGCTGGGCAACGCCTGCGCCGCCCTGCGCGAGTTGAGCCACTTCGCCCGCCCCGGTACGACGTTCACCGCCCGCTATCACCAACGCGAGGCGCCCGTGCAGGACAGCGAACCGCCGTTCAGTCGCTGCGTCATGCTGCCGTTGCCGGAGGAGACCGACGAGGCGTCCACGCGCGAGCTGGTCGAGCTGACCGGGCTGTTCTTGTCGCGCGATTTGTGTTCGCCGCTGGGCCGAGTGGCCGACCTGGGCCGTGGCGGCGTGACCGGCCTGCCGTGGGATTCGCGCGGCCTGTTCTATCAGACGTTCGGCCTGTATCCGCTGTCCTGGCCGCGCCACGCCCTGCTTCGCACCGTGCGCGCCGCCTATGTCAGCGCCTGATCCAGCGCTGGATGAGCAAGGATAGCAAGCCGCTCCGCGAGTCGGTGCGGGCCTGGATGCAGGAGCAGTGGACGCAGCAGGAGTTCGGCTCCAGCATCCTGATGGAACGACTCAACGAGGCCGGCCGTCAGGCGCTCGGCCGCGACCCGGACGACGTCTTCCGCGGCCTGACCGAGCCGCTGCTGGAACGCCATGCCACCGTTCTGAATCCGCCTTCGAAGCGGGGCGGCGCCGCCGTCGAACCGCATTTGCCTCCTGAAGAGATCGCCGAAGTCCTCGAGCAGTTCGAGCAACTCCTGGGCAAGCCGCAGGACGATGGCCTGTCCGAGACGCCGGCACGATTGGTCGTCGCCCTGCGCGAAGCGGCCGACCGCCTGGTCCACGAGTGGGGCCAGAAGTTGGCCGAACTGCCGGTGCGCCTGATTGAGGAGCCGGAGTTTCGCCTGGCCGGCGCCGAGGAGATCGTCCGGCAGATGGTGGCGTCGCTCGAGCAGGCCTTGCAGCATCACGAGCCGTTGTCCAAGGAGTTGACCAACCGCGCCGTCGAGGCGTACACCCGGCTGCAAGCGCTGGCCGTGCCGTCCGCGGAGAAGGCCGGCGCCTCCGGCGTCTTCCGCAAGGTCGGTTCTCGCGGCGGCCATCGCCCGATGGCCGTCGAGGCGGTCGAGTTGCTGCGCAGCTATCCCAAGTCGCTGTACCAGAGCCTGGTGCTGCGCCAGGCCGGCAATGTTTTGCTGACGCTGCGCGGTCACCTGGCCGACGAGATGCGCGAGATCAACTCCTGCCGCGTCCGTCTCGGCGAGCTGTTGCGCAAGCTGGAGGAGCCGGCCGACTCCGCCGTGTCGTCGGCGGCGCAGGCGGCGATCGGCAAACACATCTTCCCCACCGGCTGCAAGGACTTCGCGGAGACGGCCACCTACTTCGAGGACCGCCTCGGTCCCGACGCGCTGCTCGTCCTGGATGGCCGCATGGAAGCGATGCTCAAGAAGCAGTTCACGGCGTTGGTCAACGTCTGCCTGACCAGCGGCAACGTGCTGAAGAACGTCGAGACGGCGATGCTGCAAACGGCCGAGCGCTTCGTCGCCGAGCAAGTAGGCGAGATCAACGTGGCGGAGATGTTCCGCGATCACCACCCCGACGCGGCGCAGGCGTCTCAGGAGATCGTGGGTTACTTCGACGACGCCGCTCCCGAGCTGCCGGCCGAGCGTCGCGGCAATGGCGCCGAGCTGTGCGTGCTGGCGACGCCGGCCGGCCCGGCCGGCGATCACTTCCGCGAGTTGGCGGCCACGGCCTTACCCGACGTCGAATGGCACGCCGCCCCCGGTGACGAGGACATCGTACTCTACCGCGAATTGACCAACCTGCCGCTGTCCGACCTGCCGCAGCTGGGACCACTCGGTCAAGACGCATACCGCCAGATGAGCGCCGCCGAACATTTCACGCCGCATTGCCGCTGTGACGTTGATTTCAGCTGATTTCGCCAATCATCATACATTGCGAAATCGCAAGAATACTTCCTGTCTTAAATTAACATTCGTTAATATTTCTTTCCGCTCTCTCATCTTCTCCCGCTTGCCGTTAATATATTTTGATCCGCAAGTCTCGTATATCATTGGACTTGAGAAAGCTGAAGAAGAAGTAACGGAACTTCTTGTCCGATTTCGCGCCGATTTCGATGGAATATATAGGGGGCGTTCTGCCTCCTGAATCCCTCACAGGTAAAAACGACTGCTCTTCGAGCCGTCAGTGGGAGCGTGCCGCGTTCCAGCGTGCGCATCCTCGCGGCTGGAACGCGCAAATTTTTATCTGTGCGGGGATCTCCAAATGGTCCTGCCCATCGCCCGAGGAGATCCGCATGAACGCGCAACAAGGCGGGCCATTCAGCGATGACGAAGACCTGCATCGCGACGATACACGAATGGTCCGGGACGACAATACCTTTCCTGGCCTGGCCGAGCATATCCGGCGGTGTCTGCACGAAGTCGGGTTGACGCCGGAGCAAGTGGAGAGGGTAACGCAGCAGGTATGGCTGGCGCTCCTGGAGAACAGGCACCTCTTTGAGGGAGAGCACGCGGAGCAACAACTGCACGCCTGGGTTGATCGCGTCGCCCACGGCAAAGCAATGGACGAACATCGCCGGGCACGACGCGAGCGGCGACTGTTTCGCGCCCTGGATGCCTTGCGGGCGGAGCCGAAAGATCGGCGAGAGGATGCGGCCGAACAGGCGGAAGTCACGCAGCACTGGTGCGAATGGTTGCGCGAAGGGATGGAGGAGATGCGCGTCCAGCATCCGCTCAATTATCGCTTGTTGTACGGCCACTACATGGAGGGGCGTAGGGCCAAGGATCTGGCGAAGGAGGAGGGTTTGAGTGTGAACGCGGTGTACCAGCGTCTTCGCTGGGCGAGGGCGTGGCTCCGAAAGCGGATGACGGAAGGAGGCGATTATGGAAGCCTGCCTTAATGCCGTCCCGGAATGTGAGGAAATAAATCTATTTTTTCATCACAGATTTTGGGGGGTCGAGCGATTACTATGGATAGAGGCAGAAAAAGGCGAATGCGGAGAGGAAGGCGATCCTTGCGTCCGGTTCGGCGTGCGCCCGGAGGGTCGCCAAGGGAGGGACAATCCATGCGCGGCTTGCTGGCGGCGCTGCGCCGCAAACTGAGGCTGATCCGCTGTAGGGGACGGATCGATTTCGTGCCGCCGGAGGCGGACGAGGGCTCGTTCACCTACTACGACGGGCCTTCCTTCGTTTGGACGGAGGCGGGATTTGAAGAGTCGGGTAAACCGACTCTCTGCGGCGACCGGCCGCGAACGAAGCCTGGCAATCTTCCGGTCAGCGCTCCGCTGGTAGAGGAGCCACCGGCAGAACCATCGTGGTGCTATTGCATCTGAGGACTCACGCGGAGAACGTGTCATGTCCGCAACGCGGATTGTCCGGGTAGGGCATTGTGCCGTCATTCTCGGCTGTGCAGCCCTGCTGGGCTTTGCGGCGAATGCCCATGCTGATCCCAAGCCGCTGTCGAAGGCAGAGCAGGCCAAGGTCGATAAGGCCATCGAGCGTGCCGTGGCGTTCGTCAAAAAGACGCAGAAGGAGACGGGAGAGTTTGGCGAACTGAAACTCCGACTACCGGGGCTGGTTTTCAACCGCGGCTATTTCTTTTTCCCTGCACTGGCGCTCCTGGAAAGCGGCGTTCCGGGGTCCGATCCAGCCATCCAAAATGCGGCTAAGATGGTCCGCGCCTGGGAATCCCAGATGGATCGCACCTACGGCGTGTCCGTGGCTATCTTGTTTCTAGATCGATTGGGCGACCCAAGAGACAAGGAGATCATACGCAGCCTGGCTCTGCGATTGATTGCGGGGCAGACCTACACTGGGGGGTGGGGTTATTATTGCCCTACACTCAGCGAGCAAAACCAGAACCTCCTCTGGAAAACTCTACTTGCCTTGCACGCCCACAACAATCCTCCCTCCGAGCCACGGGAGGGAAAAGCGCCAAAGTCTCCTAAGATAGCGAAAACCAACCCATCCATCCCTGTGATTTTGAGGAGCTTGGCGATCTTTCAGGATCCGACGCGCCTTTTCAAACGCCGGGAAATTCTAATCCCTGAGGGGGCACCTCCTCCGAACCTGAACTCGCGTTTTTTGCTTGGGACCACGGATAATTCCAATACCCAGTTTGCTGTATTGGCCCTATGGGCGGCGAGCCGGCATGGTATTCCCGTTGACCGGACCTTGGCTCTCGTCATCAAACGCTTCAGGGCGAGTCAAAACGAGGACGGCACATGGAATTATCGTTATGGGTTCACCGGAACAGATCGTGGAAAATGGGACGGGCTGGGACCGAACAACACGGCGGCCGCTCTTATCGGATTGGCAATGGCGTACGGGGTGCGCCAACCGCATCAGGAGAGCGTTGATCCTGATATTCGTGAGCGGATTATCCGAGGCTTGGCAGTCTTGAGCAAGACGATTGGCACACCGACAGGACAGATGGATCGACAAGTGCCTATGGCGGACTTGTATACCTTGTGGACCATAGAGCGCGTGGCTACCCTGTACAATCTTTCGGTGATCGACGGGAAGGACTGGTATCGATGGGGCGCTGAAATTCTCGTGACCAATCAGACAGATGACGGAAACTGGATTCGCACAGCGTTACATGCCAACGTAGTGATTCGCCCGTCCTTTGGTTTACTGTTCTTGAAACGAGCGAATTTTACGAGAGATTTAACGGCGAAATTGCCCTTCACAGCGAAGGAGTTGAACGAGGGAATCGCACGCCTACGGTCCAGCGATAGCCGCATGGAACGATCGATCGCCACTCCAAGCCGTAGCACAAAGCCCTAGCGTTGATCGGAGGAGCGGTTTCTCATCACCGATTCGCCCCTTGCGAGGAAAGCCATGTTTCTGAAGCTGCGCATGTGCTTGCGAAAGGTCGCTCCTCTCCTCGGCTGTGCAGTCGTGCTTGGGTTCGGCATCGCATCCACGCCGATCTCAAGCCGCTGTCGAAGGCGGAGCAGGCCAAGGTCGATAAGGCCATCGAACGGGCCATGGCGTTCGTGAAAAAAACGCAGAAGGAGACGGGAGAGTTTGGAGAGCTTCAAATCCGACTACCGGGTCTGATCTTCAACCGCGGCTATTTCTTTTTTCCGGCTTTGGCGCTCCTGGAAAGCGGAGTTCCAGCGACAAATCCAGCCATCCAAAAAACGGCTAAGATGGTCCGCGCCTGGGAACCCCAGATGGATCGCACCTACGGCGTGTCCGTGGCTATCTTGTTTCTAGATCGATTGGGCGACCCAAAAGACAAGGAAATTATACGCAGCCTGGCACTGCGTCTGATCGCGGCGCAGACCTACACTGGGGGGTGGGGCTATTATTGTTCGACCCTCAGCGAGCAAAACCAGAAAATCCTCTGGAAAACTCTGCTTGCCTTGCACGCCAAAGACTATCCTTCATCCGACTCGCGGGATGGAAAAGCGCCAAAGTCTCCTCAGATAGCGAAGACCAACCCATCCATCCCCGCGATTTTGAGAACCTTGGCGATCTTTCAGGATCCGACGCACCTCTTCAAGCGCAGAGAAGTTCTGATACATGAGGGAATGCCTCCTCCGAACCTGGACTCGCGTTTTCTGGCCGGGACCACGGATAATTCTAATACCCAGTTCGCTGTGCTGGCCCTGTGGGCGGCGAGTCGTCATGGCATTCCCGTTGACCGGACCTTGGCCCTTGTCGTCAAACGATTCACATCGAGCCAAAACGAGGACGGCACGTGGAATTACCGTTATGAGTTTACCAGAAGAGGTCGTGGAAAATGGGATGAGCGAGGGATGTGCAACACGACAGCCGCTCTTCTTGGATTGGCAATGGCGCATGGGATGCGCAAATTGCCTCAGGACGTTACGGCTGCCGATATTCAGGAGCGGATTATCAAGGGCTTGGCGGTCTTGAGCAAGGAGATTGGTACTCCAACAGGACAGATGAATCGGCAAGTGCCCATCAAGGACTTGTATTTCTTGTGGTCTGTGGAGCGTGTTGCTACACTGTATAACCTTTCCTTGATCGGCGAGAAAGACTGGTACCGCTGGGGCGCTGAAATCCTCGTGACCAATCAGAAGGATGATGGGAACTGGTTTGGCACAGGGTCCTATTTCAACGTAGCGGTCAGCCCGTCCTTTGGCTTGCTGTTCTTGAAGCGGGCGAATTTCACGAGAGAACTGACAGCGAAATTGCCTCTGATGGGCCGAGAACTGAACAAATCCATCATCGCTCATTTGCGGTCGAGCGGAACGCCGACTTCTCCATCGTTGGAAAGTCGAGGAGCAACTTCCGAGTCCAACAGGGGACCCTGATCCCTGAAGTAGATGATGGTGTCTGCCGCAAATATTGCCCCCGAATGATCCAGCGATTCACGCGAGAACGCGCTGACGCTCTATGCCACTTGCTCCACGATCAACGGGCATTGCGCACATTCCATCGCATCGCCCGCAAGGATAATCCGTGTCGCCCTTTACTCGCAAAGGAGGTCTGCTATGTTGTCTACCGCGATCCGCCTGTACCGATGGTTCTCCGCACCCGGCCAGACGAGGAGCCTTCGCCGCCATCCGCACTTCTTCTGTCCCAGGCTCGAAATCCTGGAAGATCGGCTGGTCCCCGATGCGATGACGTTTGTGAATCCGATTACAGGTCTTCCCAGCGTTGGGTCCTACACGGTGCTCGGGAACTGGACCGATCTGGGCCTTCTAGGAGGGCCTGGGCCCGCGAAGGCATTGCCTGGTGCCAACGACACGGCGGACATCCCCGTCGGAGCGAGTTGCACCCTTAGCAGTCTCAACGAACAGGGTCTCGCCGGCTTGACCGTGGAAGGCAGCATGGCCGTTGCCTCGCCCCTGAGCGTCAGCGGCAACGCCACCATCTCGGGCAGCGCCGCCATGACCGTCTCCTCGCAACTGAGCGTCAGCGGCACCACCTCCCTCACCGGCAGCGCCACCCTGCTCATCGGCAGTTCCAGCGATCCCAACGCCGAAGCCTCCCTCGACACCGACACCTTCGATATGGACAGCACCGCCACCGCTACCGTCGGCGGACCCAGCGGCGGCAGCAACGGCTCCATCGACGCCACCTTCGCCACCCTCGGCGATTTCGCCCTCCTCAACCTCGGCGACCCCGGCACCGGACTGGGCGGCAACATGGACGTCTCCAACACCATGACCATGAACGGCGGCACCCTCATCGTCGGCGGCGCCGGCGGCAGCGGCTCCGTCCTCGACGTCTACACCCTCAACGCCGCTGGCTCCAACGCCACCACCGTCAACAGCGGCGGCGAGATCGATGTGAAGAACACGGCCCTCTTCGGCGGTCCCAGCACGGTCTACGGCGAGATCAAGGCCGAGAACGGCGGCGCCTTCGATGGCGGCAGCGTCGTCCTGGGCGGCACCGGCACCGTCAGTGGCGCCAACGGCAAGCTCGTCGCCGAGATCAACGGCTCCTTCACTTTCTTCAACGGCTCGACCTGGACCATCGGCGCCGGCAATCCCGTCGGCAGCGCCCTCAACGACGGCCAGTTCTTCATCGGTGGCACGCTGAACGTGAACACCGCCCTCAACCCCGACGGCGACATCACCCTCGACTCCAGCGGACTCCTCGCCGGCAGCGGCAGCCTCGACGAGTGGCACGATTTCACCTGGAACGGCGGCACCCTGTCCATAGCCGGCGGCACCACCATCGAGCCGTCCAGCGACTTCAAAATGATCAACGGCGGCACCCTGGCCAGCAATCTCACCAACATCAGCTCCTACACCGAATTGCAGGGCGGCAGCAGCTTGAACCTCACCAATGGCGCCATCTTCGACAACGCCTTCGGCACCACGGCCGTGTCCATTCCCAACATTGTCACCTATGGCGGCGGCACCTTCATCAACGATGCCAACGGCACCCTGGAGGTGCAGACGCCGCTCACGATTTTCAGCCCCTTCACCAACACCGGCACCCTGGACGTGTCCGGCGGCTCGTCGCTGACGCTGAGTCCCTCCAGCGGCGCGGACGAGTTGGATGGCACGCTCGACCTGGAGGGCGTCATGACGCTGCTGGGCACGTTCGTGTCGTCCAATGGGCTGATCGTCAATGGCAGCGAGGCGCTGCAGGTCGGCGATGACAGCGGCGACAGCGGCAGTCTGGCCTTATCGCAGGGCGCCAACATCTTCGGCCACGTGGAAGTGACCGGCAGCGGCACGCTGACCAGCGATGCCCAATTGAGCAATGAGGGTACGCTGACGCTGGACCTGGGCGGTGTGAACAGCCTGGCCTCTTATCAGCAGGCTTCCTACGGGACGCTGGAGCTGCAGCAAGCGCCGTCGGCGTTCACGACGCTGTCGGTCACGGGCAGCGCGGCGTTGGCGGGCACGGTCGATCTGCAATACGTGGACGGTTACACGCCGTCGTCGGGGACCGCGTTCACGGTGGTGACGGCCGGCTCGATCGGCGGACATTTCGATGTCATTCCCGACGGCATGACGGCGACCTACAATCCCACCAACGTCATCCTCACTCAGAATTGAGCTTCTATTCATCGGCGGGCGGGGTCGCGCCCGCGCCTCGACATTGCTCTGGACAGCGTTGCGCCGGCTGCGATAGGCTGCCAGGATGTTCGCCGGCACGCACTCCGATTATCTCGTCGATCTCGACACCTTTCGCGGCCCGCTCGACCTGCTGCTCTACCTGGTCAAGCGCGACGAAGTGGACATCCGCGACATCTCCATCGCGCGCGTGGCCGAACAATTCCAGACATACCTCGACGCCCTGCAGCTGATCGATGTGGAAGGGGCCGGCGATTTCCTCGTCATGGCGGCGACACTGCTGGAGATCAAGAGCAAGATGCTGCTGCCGCGGCCGGAGGAGTCGGCCGAGCCGGAGGACGATCCGCGCCTGGAGCTGGTCAAACAGTTGGTGCAGTACAAGAAGTTCAAGGACGCCGCCGCCCTGTTGGAAGCACGGGCCGAGCAACAGAGCCAGCGTCTGCCGCGCCAGACCGCGCCGCCGCCGGCCGGCGCCGCGCCGCCGCCTCTGAAGCCGGTCGAGCTGTGGGACCTGGTCAGCGCCTTTGGCCGGCTCATGCGCGAGACGCTGGCGCTGCAACCGCAGACCATCGCCGTCGATCAGACGCCGCTGCACGTCCACATGGAAGACATCCTTCGGCTGTTGCGCGAGGCGAAGCGCCTGCCGTTCTCGGCCCTGTTCACGCCGCCGCACACGCGCGGCCGGCTCGTCGGCCTGTTCCTCGCCATCCTCGAATTGACCAAGACACGGCGGATCGTCCCGGAACAGTCCGATGCGTTCGGTGACATCTGGGTGTCAATGGCGGAGAATCAACCACAGATGAACACAGATGAACACGGATAAAGAAAAGACAAAAAAGATGAAGAAACGATAGAATTGTATTATCCGTGTTTATCTGTGTTCATCCGTGGTTGATTTCCATTCGCCCCACACGTCCGGCAGCGGGGCCGTCACCGTCAGCGGTTCGTAGCGGATCGGATGCAGAAACGTCAGACTGCGGGCGTGCAGGGCGATGATGCGATCGCGCGGCAGCTCGGCCGGCGGCCCGAACGGCAGACGCGAGCCGTACAGCACGTCGCCGCGCACCGGCCAGCCGCGCACCGCCGCCTGCACGCGGATCTGGTGCATCCGTCCCGTCTCCGGCTCGATCTCCAAGCAGCGCTCCATCCTCCCGCTCGCGCAAGCGCCGAAAGCGCAACACGGCCCGGCGGGCGCCCGGAGTGTCCGCCGACACGCGCTCGCTGCGGGACTCTTCCTTCACCTTCAAGAGCCAGTCCTCCCACGCGCCCTCGGTCGGCGGCGGAGCGCCGTCGGCCGACAGCTCGACCACGGCCCAGTAGACCTTGCGCACCTGGCGATTTTGAAACTGTTCCGCCAGTCGCCGCGCCGCCTTGGTGTTGCGCGCGAACACGACCACGCCGGAGACCGGCCGATCGAGACGGTGCGGGATGCCGAGGTAGACGTTGCCGGCCTTGTGATAGCGTTCCTTGAGGTAGGACTTGACCATCGCCTCCAGCGTCGGAATGCCGGGCGGCACTCCCTGCGTCAACAGCGGCGCCGGCTTGGCCACCGCCAGGCAATGGTTGTCCTCGAACAGGATGTGCAGCGGGTCGGACACGGGATGCTCTGGCGACTCCGCTGCGCAGTCGCGGCGAAACGGGATTGCGGTTACGCATTCCCCATCGGCGGCAGCACGGCGGCGGCGTCCGTTTTGTCGATCTCCTTCTTGAGGTGCTCGACCGCCTTTTCCAGCACGCGATCGACGAACGGCTTCTTGTCCTTGCCGTCCTTCTTGTTCGCCGCGACCGGCTTCGGCTTGCCGCGGACGATGTCGCGCTCGGTGCGGTAAATCATGTACTCCAGCCGCTCCTCGTCCTTCATCGACACCTCGAAGCCGGCGTCCGGCTTGACGCCCCAGTCGTCGGTCTCCTTGCTGTCGGGGAAGCGGTGGATGTTCTTGCCGCTGGGCCGCCAGTAGCTGGCCGTCGTCAGCTTCAAGGCGCTGCGGTCGTCGCCCTCGTGCATCTCGATGATGTTCTGCACGCTGCCCTTGCCGTAGCTGCGTTCGCCGACGACCACCGCCCGCTTGTGGTCCTGCAGCGCCGCCGACAAGATCTCGCTGGCGCTGGCGCTGTACTTGTTGACCAGCACCGCCATCGGATACTTCTCGGCCGGCAGCAGCAGCGTGCCGTCGGCCTTGGCGTCGTAAACCTCTTCCTTGTGGTTGCGGCCCTTGGTGCTGACGATACGGCCCTCGCTGAGAAACAGATCGCTGATCTCGACCGCCGCCTTGAGCAGACCGCCGGGATTGTTGCGCAGGTCGATCACCAGGCCGCGGATGCCCTCATGCTGCAATTCCTCGATGGCGTCGCGCATCTCCTTGGCCGCCGTCTTGCTGAAGTTGGTCAGACGGATGTAGCCGATCTTGCTGTCCTTGTCGAGCACGAAGTCCCAGACCTTGGGAGCGTCGGCCTTGCGGCGGTCGCCGAGCACGCTGGGCACGACGATGATGGCCCGCGTGATGGCCACGTCCACCGGCTCCTTGGTGCCTTCGTGCAATACCGTCAGCGTCACCGCTTGCCCCGGCTCGCCCTGGATCAGATCGACGGCCTCGCTCATGCGCAGGTTGTCGGTCGATTTGCCGTCGATTTTGAGAATGAGGTCGCCGGCCAGGATGCCGGCCTCGTAAGCCGGCGTGCCCGGCATGGGACTGATGACGGTCAGCTGACCGCGGTTCTGACGGTCGAAGCCGACCTGGATGCCGACGCCGCCGAACTTGCCCTCGCTGGTCTTCTCGAACTGCTTGTACTCGCGCGGCGGGATGTAGGCCGAGTGCGGGTCGAGCCGCTCCAGGCCGCCGTTAATCATGTCCTCGACCAGCTTGCGCTCGCGCGAAGCGTCGATGTCCACGACGTAGCGCTGCCGAACTTCGTGCAGCACGTCCACCACCAGGCGGACCAGCTCGTAATCCTTGTCCTTCTCGCGCGTCGGGGCGCTGTAGGAGACGGTCAGTCCCAGCAGCGATACCCCGGCGATGCCCAGCAACCAGCCCAGGTTTCGACGCGACATGTTCGAGCAGTCCTCCGGCAAGACGAGACACCGCTGGCGGCTTGGCGTCAAACCGCTGGCGTCAACCTCCGGATTATACTGGGCGGCCCGCTGTCAAGCGAGGGGAGAAAAAGACCGCCCTCCGGCCCGCATTTCGCCTCGTCAAAACCTCATTTCTCCTGCGGCCCAGGTCCGCAGGTCCGTTTGCGCCGATAGTATCGTTAAAAATTGTGCATTCTGCCGAAATATCCCAGATTGCCTTTGACGCCGGGCCATTCGCTTCTTATGGTCTAAGCAGGAACAGATCGGTTTTGCCGAGAAGGCACAGATTGCCTCTCCGGGCGGCTGGAGAGGTCCGCACGATTCTTTCAGTGAGGAGGTTCCGGGCATGTACAGTCTCGTTCTGGCCACCATGTTGACGGCGGGCGGCGCCGCTCCGGACTTCGGCCACGGTTGCCACGGTTGCCACGGTTGTTACGGCTGCTGTGGCGGCTGCTATGGCTGCTATGGCTGTTGCGGCGGTTGCTACGGTTGTTACGGCTGTTGTGGTGGCTGCTACGGCTGCTGGGGTGGCTGCTGGGGCAGTTGCTACGGTTGCTGCGGCGGTTGCTATGGCTGCTGGGGTGGCTGCTGGGGTAGCTGCTATGGCTGCTGCGGCGGTTGCTACGGTTGCTGGGGCTGCTACGGTTGCTGCGGCGGCTACAGCGTCGCGGTCGCTCCCGTCGTCGGGATGCCGGTCGCGCCGACCGCGCCGGCCGCGCCGGAGAAGACGCTGCCCTCCACGCCGAAGAAGACCTCTGTCTCCCTGGGCAATACGGCGGCCGTGGTCCTCAAGGCCCCCACGGACGTACAGCTGTCGATCGACGGCCGGGCCATCGCCCGCACGTCGGCCGAGGAAACCTTCCGCACGCCGGAGCTGGAGCCGGGCTACTCGTACACCTACGTGTTCAAGGCCGAGTTCGTCCGCGATGGCCGGCCGGTCGCGCTGACCAAGGAGGTCCACGTGCGGGCCGGAAAGACCTCCGAGGCGGACTTCACCAAGCTGACCACGGTGAGCAAGGAGGTGGCGCGCGTCACGGTCAAACTTCCCGCCGACGCCCGCCTGTACGTCGATGGCGTACCCTGCCCCTTGACGTCGGCGACGCGGTCGTTCAACACGCCGGAGCTGGAGACCGGCCGCAGTTACTATTACACGCTCAAGGCCGAGTTCGTCCGCGACGGCGCGCCGCACACTCTCAGCAAGCGCGTGACCGTCGAGGCCGGCAAACAGGTGACGGTCGAGTTCAAGGAGGAGGCGGTACAGGCCGTCAGCCGCTAATCCACCGTTCCCGCATGACGACCCCGTTTCGCGGCGGTTCCCAGGACCGCGCGACCCTGTGAGCCGCCGCGAAACCAAAGCCACTTCTACGCCGATTGCACTGCAAGCAAAGGGGCCGTCTCCGCCAGCTAGCGGGAACGGCCCCTTTGCTTGTTCTTCTCTCTCGATTGGAGCTGAACGATTCAGTTGGGAGACGGGACGGTCGCAGTCTGAGTGCCTTCCTGGTCCCTCTGTCTGGACTCGTCGCGGCCGAACAAGACCTCACCCTTGTCGTCGATCACTCCCCCGGCGATCAGTTGCCGGAACTGCTCTTCGGGTGGCAACGCGCCGAATTCCGCCAGTGCTTTGCGGGTTCGTTCCACCATTTCGCGCTTCGTCATGTCACCCTCCTTGCGGTCCATCGCCATGCAATGGGGCGTTCCGCGGATCAGCTGGATCGTCGCCAGGCACTGCCGGCGGCATCGCTAGGAACGGCGCGCCCTTCGCGCTGGAGTTTGTGCAGACCGGCCAGCACCTGCATCTCGGCGTAGCGCATCAACTCCGCTGGCAAACCGCGATACATCGCCACGGCCAGCTCCGGCACCGTTTGCGGTTCCGCACCCAGGAATTGCAACAATTGCTCCTCGCGCTCACGGCGATGGGCCAGCGATTGCTCGATGACGAAGGCCGGCCGGGCGCTGGGCGAACCGTGCGCCGGTAGCAATAGCCGGGCCGGAAACGTTTGCAAGCGCCGCAGTGAATCGAGATACACGGACAGGTCGCCCTCCGGCGGCGGCGGAATGAGCACCGACGACAGCATCGAGATCATGTCACCGACGAACAATAAGCGATAACGCGGCTCGTAAAAGGCGAGATGTCCCGGCGCGTGGCCGGGCGTATGCACCGCCTGCAAGTGCCAGCGGCCCGCGCCGTCGGGCGCCGGTCCCAGGTCGAGACCATCGCCGTCGTTCAGATAGCGATGCACCTCGACACGCCCGCGCAGCGCCTCCGCCGTCAGCGGATGAGCGAGGATCGGCACTCCGTAGCGGCGGGCGCAGGCGTTCGCCGCGCCGACGTGGTCGGGATGATGGTGCGTGAGGACCACGCCGGCCGGACGCCGGTCGCCGAGCACGGCGAAGAGCCGTTCCTGTTCGGCGGGGTCGGCCGCGCCGGGATCGAGCAAGTAGGCCGGGTCGGTGCCGACGAGGTAAGCGTTGGTGTGCGTGCTCGGTGGCAGGCCGTGCGAGAACAACGGGACCATCTGCACGGCCGGGCTGAACCAGATCGGCGCATGCGGCGGAGCGTGAAACCGTCCGGGCAACTCCTCGACGGGCCGGCCGCGGATCGCCTCCAGCAGAGAGATGGTCGGCGGTGACACCAAGATGTCACCGGAAGTCCAGTCGGCCAGGACGCGCTCGGCGCTGCGCCAGGATCCCTCGGTCAGCTCGCCGGACCAGACCTCGGCCGTCTGTCCGGGGGGCAGCACGGCGACGAAAAAGGCGGTGTCGAAGCGGATCGGCGAAAACGACGGCGTCACGAGGGAGCCGGCGAAGGCCAGGTCGTCCGGCCGCAGGTGCAACTCGCGCTCGGCCAGCAGGTCGTTGAAGGAGATTTGCTCCGCCATCAGTTCGCGGCGCAGGCGGATCAGTTCGTCGGGCGGCGGGTAGGAACCGCGCTCGTCGCGGGCCAGGAGGATGCCGATCTCCTCGAACAGCTCGCGGACGGCGGCGACGTGCTGGGCGGTCAGGCCGGGCGTGTGCTGGGCAAGGGCGGCGTCGCTCCGATGGACCTTGCCGCCGGGGAAGGCGAGGAAGCCACCCAGGAAGCGCAGGGCAGCGGAGCGCGCGACGACAAAGACCTCGTCCGATCCCCGGCCGCGCGCGAGCAGCACGCTGGCCGCCTGGGGGATGGCGCTCGATTCGTCCTCGTCCTGGTCCTTGGCCTGGGGGTTGTCGCTGTCCGGGCCTTGCAGGCCGCGCTGGACGGCTTCGAGCAGGCGCTCCATGGCGAACGGCTTACGGATGTAGTCGATGACGCCGAGGTATTCGGCGTAGGCCTTGTGCCGGCTGCCCTCGTTGGCCGTAATCATGATGATCGGCGGCGCATCGGGCTTGTTCTTAAAGTGCTCCAGCACCGGATAGCCGCCCATGCGCGGCATCATCATGTCGAGGATGACGAGGTCGGGCCGCTGCTGATACACCATCTGTTTGCCGTGCTGGCCGTCGCGGGCCTGGATGACGCGAAAGCCCTGCCGTTCCAGCACCACGCGCAGGCCGTCGCTCAGCTCGACGTCGTCGTCCACAATGAGGATCGTTTTGGGGTTCGCCATGAGATAATCCTTCCGTCAAGCGCGCACCGCGGATGAATCCGCCGGGCAGGAGTTTGAATCATACCAGCCCGCCGCGCCTGCCACAAGAAAGAAGCGACCAGCCGCGAACTCTCTCCGAGCCTGAAGCGTAAGCGAAGGGAATTCCTTCGCTTACGCTTCAGACTCCGAAAGAGGGTCGCGGCTCGGTAGGCCCTCAATAATCCGTGCGCGCAAAGCGCCGGGCGGATAGGACCAGGACGAGGACGGTGAAGACGAGAGAAGTCAGGATCGACGCGGCCAGGTGGACACCGCCATCGCGCAGGGCGCTGTAATCGAGCAGCCGGCCGAAGTAGTGGTCGGCGCGTAGCAGGTCGAAGAGCAGCCAGCTCAGGTCGGCCGGCTTGGGCAGCAGCCAGTAAGCGATCGACAGGCCGGCCGAGGTCTCGCCGGCCGAGGCGGCGTGCCAGCCGTGGTTGACGCACCAGCACAGCATCCAGAACAACAGCGAACCGGCCAGGCAGACCGTCGTGCTGCGCAGTGTACACGGCCAGCCAGGCGGACAGGCCGAAGAAGACGGCGAAGTGCAACAGCAGTACCGGCAGGCACAGCAGGTACAACGGCGCCCAGACGCCGGTCGCCAATCCCAGCGCCAGCCAGGTGCCGGCCACGAACAGGCACGCTTGCAAGGTCAGGAAGGCCAGCACGCCGAGATACTGGCCGGCCAGCAAGACGCCGCGCGGCGTCGGCTTGGTCAGCAGCACCGCCGACCGCGCCGGGTCGAGGAAGCTCGGCAGAAAACCCGCCGTCCAGATCAGCGCCAGCAGCACGCCGGCGGTATCGGCCACGAAGCCGGCCAGCAACAGCTGCACGAAGATAATGGCGTCCTCGGGATAGTGGCGGTAGTGAACGCGGACCAGGCCAAACAGGAAGCTCACCTCGCTGGAGGCCACGTCCACGCCCTCGGCGCGCGGCGAGGCCAGCCGCTGCGCCTCCTCCAGCGGCAGGCGCATGCGCGCCTCGCCGCGCTCGACCGGCAAGGGCGGCTCGCCCGAGATGCGTATGCCCAGGCAGAACACCACGCAGACACCCGTCACCAGCGACGTCGCCGCGAACAGGCGCGACGACACCGCCTCACGGAACGTCGTGTACACGACCCAGCCGATTAGCCGCAGTAACGTGGGGGAGTTCATGCGTTTCTGTCTCCAGGGGATGCGTCAATCGATCAGGGATATTTGCACGCCGCTTTGCATGATGCGCGACATGGCCTGCTGAATCAGGTTGATGCGCTGCTGATAGCCGCCGACGATGAGCTTGAACGACTGCGTGCCGCTGGTGTAGCCGCCGCTGGCCGGCGTGACGCCGTCGCCGCCGCTGGTCGGCGTGCCGGGATAGCCCCAACAACTCTGGATGGTGTCCGTAGTCGGCGACGTGTTGCCGACCTGCTGAATCTTGAGCAGGAATTGCAGGACGCATTGCTGCATCGGGCCGGCGGTGGGGTCGTTGGTCATGGACGGCTCCATCAGCTGGCCGAAGGCCAGGCAGTGGATGCGGGCCGGCTGCCGGGCCGTCGAGTAGCCGCCCGCCAACGTCAGGTTGCACAGCTGCTGCGCCACCGTGTACGTCATCGTCTTGGCAGACGAATTAGGGTCGGAATTGACGGTCTCGCTGTTGTCGCTGTTGCCGATTGTGTAGTAGTTGTTCCAGGGACTGACCGTATTGAGAGAGTAAGTGAACTGGTCGTGCGTGACGCCATCGGTCTCCAGGATGACCATCTTGACGGCGCCGCAGCGGCCGCTGAAGCCACGGCTGCTATTGGAACTGAACTGATTGTAGGCCACGGCCAGGCCGGCCGACGAATCGGTGCCGCCGTTGGCATTGGGCACGTTGCCGCTGGTCGTGTCGTTGAAATTCGTGTCATACGGCCGGATCGTCCCGCTGACCGCGCCGGTGGACGAATTGATCAGGCTGTAAGGATACCACAGGGCGTTGGTCAAATAGGTATAATTCTGTCCCATGGGCACGCGGGCCGTGTTGTACGCCGAGTTGGAGGAGAAGTAGATCAGGGAGGCGCAATCGTTGGGATGGTTGGTCTGGATGTCCTGGATGGCCGACTGGATGCCGGCCTTGAGCTGCCAATCGTGGGCCTCGTGACTGGTGCCGGGGTTCCAATTGCGGCCGTACTCCGGCACGCCGACCAGGAACGCCATCATCGTCAGCGGCCCGAACCAGAAGTGCAGGCGCGGATGGATGGGAGCGTCGGTGTAACTCATGTAGGCGCCGTTCGCCGGTGGGCTGGTGATACTCGGCGTGGGACCGAAGGTTTGGCCGCCAAAACTGTTGGAGGAGTTTTGACCGTACAAGGTGTTGATCGGATTGTACGTGTTCGTCTCGGAATTGTAACCGAGGACGAAATCGATGTATTCCTTCCAGAAGCGCTGGTCCAGGTTGCTGGTATAGCTGGAGACGTCGCTGGGAATGGAACTGTAGTAGACGATGCGGCCGGATTGCAGGTTGGGCGGCAGCGTCTGTGGACCCGACTGGATCCAGGCCAACACGTTGGCATAGTTGATGGTGCCGCCGTTCTGGATCCATTGGCCGGAGCTGTTCCACAACACCGTGTTGTCCGTGACCGGCGTCACGCCGTCACTTTTGAAGAAATAGCGCTGTCGCCAATCGCCGGCCACGTAACCGCCCTGGCCCGGTGTGCTTACAGGGGTGCGTGGGTCGGGCGGCCACGTGTAGAAAGTCTTGCCGTAGTAACCTGGACCTACCGTGTAGCCTTTGAAGAGGCCCGCCGTCACCTGCCATTTATTCTTCGCGGTGTTGTAGTTATAGTCGTAGCCGTTCTGCTTGAAATTTTTGTCGATGGTGTTTGTGCTCTTCACGAAAGCCTGGCCGAGATAGTCCTGAACGTCGCCGGCGTAATCGCTGGGGCTGGCGGCGCTGGTCTTGCCTTTCTTCAGCGGCCACGGATCGCCGTCTATCGGGGTGGCGAGATATAAGTTCGTGGACGGCGTGGGCGTCACCACCGGCGTCAGATTGGCGTTGTAGCTCGACGGATTGCCGACGACGAAGGCGTTGACGTAGTTGCCGCTGCCGGTGGTATCGCACAGGTAGTCGCCGACCATGGCCGGGCCGTTGCTGGTGGCCATCGTCAGGTTGCTGGGAGCGTGCGACTCGCCGTGCAAGTCACCGTAGGCGTCCAGGCTCATCATGGGATTGGGGTTGCCCGCCGTGACGTTGGACGAGGGGAAAATCGACCACGGACCGAACTGCGGATACGTCGGGTCCGGATTCATCGAGCCGGCGGTGGGATCGCTGGTGCTCTCGTTGACGCCGCGGATGTTGACGTTGCTGCCGTACTGCATCGACGTGGAGAAGTCGAGCACGATGGCAACGTCGCGCGGACGGTGTACGGCCACGGCCAGGGCCCCGACCGAGATCGGGCTGATGCCGAACACCTGGGCGAAGTACGTCGGCTGTTGCGTCTGCACCTGTACCTGCATCGCCGTCCACGATTCGTTGGCACCCTTGGTGCCGCTGAAGTCGGCGGCGAACTGCTGCGCCGCGCTGTTGTAGCGATAGACGCCGGTCGTGATGGTGATCTGGGCCAACGTCAACGCCGTGGACAGGACGTTGTTATTGGTGGCCACGGTGGTGGCGAAATTCTGGGCGGCGGTGAGGTTGTTGTTGACGGCGTTGCCGTTGAGCAGACGGGCGCCGGCCAGGGCGGCGAGGTCCGCCGCGTTCTGGCACTGCGTCCGCGCCACCGCCACCATGCCCAGATCGACCCCCAGGGCGATCAGGCCAATCAGGGCGATCAAGGAAACCGCTACCATCGGTAAGATGGAGCCGCGGCGGCGGACGGCGGCGTCACGGAATAACATGGTTGATGTCTCCTCGCCCGGCGCGGGCGTGCCCTCAGAACTTGTCCGGAAAGCCCCTCTCCCCCGGTACTCCGGGGGAGAGGGGTTGGGGTGAGGGGGCGGATCTACTCGGGTCTCTCACCCCCTCACCCCCAACCCCTCTCCCCCGAAGCGGGGGAGAGGGGAGTGTATCGAACCGACTCTCAGTTCGCTTCACTATTCATCATCGCCGTCACCGAGATCGGCAAGGTGTTCCCCATGAGCAAGAACGACGGCAAGATCGGTCGATACGTCCCGGTGATTTGCACCACGATGGGACTGCCGAAGGTGGCCGAGTTCCAGCTGGAGCCGTTCAGCGCCTGAATCGTGGGCGGATAAATGGCCGTTGCCGTGCTGCTGTTGTAAATGAGGGTGGGATCGGCCGAGAACACGTTGACGGTGTACCCCTGGATCTGGGCGTCCACGCCGGCCATCTTGGCGTTGACGACGCCGATCACCTGGCCCTGCGTGGTGCCGTCGCCGGTGTGGGCCACGGCGTAGCGCACGCCTTCGCGGGCCGCGTTGTTGGTCGTGTGCAGCACCATCAGGTAGCGGCCATATTCCAGGATGCCGAACAGAAACAGCATGGCGATGCCCAGGACGAAGGCCATCTCCACCGTGCTGGCGCCGCGGCGCTGGGGCTGCTGGGAAAGCCTCATCGTTGCCACTCCTCGGTCCCACTATCAGGGCGACCAACCGGGAATCGTCGTGTTGACGGTGAACGGTGTATCCACCAGGATCACCCAGGTCGTTTGCGCCGTCAGCGTGCCGCCGAGAGGGATCGGCGTCCAGTTGACGTCCTGCGCCGGCAGCGCGACGGTGACCAGGAAGCGCTCGCCCTGCAAGCCCTGGTAGGGGTCGGTGCGCGTCAGGTCGCCGTCGAGGAACTGAAACGTCACCTGCACGTCGTTGACCTGGCTGGCGCCGACGACGCCGGCGGCGACAAGGTACTCGCGCACGGTGTCCTGGACGTTGGGCAGGCCGCTGGAGGCGTGGATTTGCGTGAAGGCGCCGACTTGATTGATGATCTGCGCCTGCGAGGCCAGCCGCGCTCCCTCGCGGGCGGCATTGTCCATCAGCTGCATGACCTCGATGATGCGGCCCACCTGCAACAGTCCGAACAACAACAGCAGCAGCAGCGGCGCGAGAAAAGCGAATTCCACGGCCGCCACGCCGCGGCGCCTTCGCCGGCGACGAAGCATGGGAGCAAACTCCCCTCTTGTCAA
Source organism: uncultured Planctomycetota bacterium (assembly GCA_963849325.1). GTDB lineage: Bacteria > Planctomycetota > Planctomycetia > Gemmatales > Gemmataceae > JAJPHU01. The sequence continues at coordinate 376,267 of CAWKHF010000005.1, forward strand.
CAAGACGAGCCCGGAGCGCAAGCGACGGATTTTTCCGCCCATCGCTTGCGCTCCGGGCTCGTAGAAAAGAACTCGTAATCCCTTTTTTCCGAACCAGACAGAAGAATTGTCAAAATCTAGAACATGCTCCGCGGCCTGTCAAATGCCACACCGTTTGCTCGCCGTCGTTGCGTGAGCTAGACTCCAGCGCCGGCCGGGAGTGGTCCCCGGCGTCTGCCCCGCACCTCGATCCGGTGGCGGTCATGATCGCAACAACCTTAGCTCCTCCCCCCGTCCGCAATCAGACGGACGCCGCCGCGGCGTTCGTGAACGTGTCCAAGACGTATCGAGACGGTCTGTTCCGCCGCCGTAACGTGGAGGCGGTGCGCGGCGTCAGCCTGCGGATCGAGGCCGGCGAGGTGCTTGGCCTGCTCGGTCCCAACCGCGCCGGCAAAACCACGTTGGCCAAGATGCTGCTGTCGCTGTGTCAGCCGACGTCCGGCGCGGTGGTGCGCCTGGGCCGGCCGCTGTCCGACCGCGGTACGCTGGGACAGGTCGGCTACGTCCACGAGAACCACGCCTTCCCGCGCTACCTCGGCGCCGCCGCCCTGCTCGAATACTACGAGGCGCTGACGCTGCTGCCTTCCGAGTTGGTCCGCGAACGGGTGCCGCGCTTGCTGGAGCGCGTTGGCCTGGCCGACCGCGGACGCGAACCGATCGCTCGCTTCAGCAAGGGCATGCTCCAGCGCCTCGGCATCGCCCAGGCGCTGCTCAACGAACCGCGCCTGCTGGTGCTGGACGAACCGACGGAGGGATTGGACCTGGGCGGCCGGCGTCTGCTGCGCGACGTGGTGCGCGAGGTGCGCCAGCGCGGCGGCAGTGTGCTGCTGATCTCGCACGTACTATCGGAGGTCGAGCACCTATGCGACCGCGTCGCCGTGCTGGTGGGCGGCCGGCTCGTCCACGATGGTCCGCTCGCCGAGTTGACACATGACGACTCCGGCGCGCCGCGTTCGTTGGAGAAGACCCTCAAAGACCTGTACGCAAAGACGAGCGCATGAACCTCTTCGCCATCCTATCCGCCGTCCGTTGGCTGGTCCGCGACACGTTTCGCCAGTCGCGCGCCTCCGGCGCCTTCGGGCTGATGCTCGCCGTCAGCCTGGCCGGCGTCGCTCTGTGCCTGACGACGACGCTCGTCGCCGATGGTCCCGACGCCCCTGGCCGCCTCGACCTGGCCTTTGGCGCCGTGCAGGTGCCGCTAGACGGCGGGCCGGACGCCGCGGTGCGAACGCTGGAGGCGTACCTGGCCGGCTGGGGTGCCGACACGGCCGGTCTGTTGCTGGCGCTGCTGTGGACGGCCGGGTTTTTACCGTCGTTCCTCGACGCCGGCACGGCGGCGGTACTGCTGGCCAAGCCGGTGCCGCGCTGGGGCCTGTTGCTGGGCAAGTATCTCGGCGTCCTCGCCTTCGTCGCCGTGCAGGATGGCCTGTTCGTCCTCGGCACCTGGATGGCGCTGGGTCTCCGCACCGGCGTATGGGATGGTACGTATCTGCTGTGTCTTCCGTTGCTTCTCCTGCACTTCGCCATCTTTTTCAGCTTCTCGGCCATGCTGGCGTCGGCGACGCGCAGCACGGTCGCCTGCGTGTTCGGCTCGGTGCTGTTCTGGCTCTTGTGCTGGGCGATGAACCTCGGCCGGCACTGCCTGCTGCTGCTGCCAGACGTGCAAGGCGCGGCCGCTGGCCTCGGTCATACCGTCGAGCTGGGGTACTGGACTTTGCCCAAGCCTCTCGACGGTCATCTCCTCCTGCTGGGCCTCCTGCAAGACGATCGCGGGCTGGGGCGAGTCCTCGACACGCACGCCCTGACGGCGTGCGGCGCCTGGCAGCCGGTCGCCTCTCTACTGGCGTCGTGCCTCTGTGCCGCGGCGCTGCTGGCGCGTAGCGGCGTATGACTTCGTCACGGCGGAGTATTGAGCCGGTGAGCAACCGGCATCAACGGACATTCCCTTTCAAGGCGAGGGATCAGCAGCTGGCGGCCGTCGGATGCGCGTGTGATTGATGTCTGCGACGACGAAGCAGCGTGCCAGGGTGTCAAGAGGCTGTTCCTGGACCACGCGCCGAAGGATTTCCAGGACGGCATCTCGGCTGCGATTGCGAGGACGCAGAAGGAGTATCCCCGGATGGGCGCCGGGCGGAAAGCGGCGGACGTCGGCAAAATCGAGATCAAGGGTGATGAAGAACCGCCCTTCCGAAACCGCCCGCTGCCACACCAAAGTGTCTTCCGCGCCGCTGAGTCCTTCGTCCGTCACGCGCTCCGCGGAGTAACCGGCCCCGTTCAAGAATTCCCCATGAGACTGGGCCAGGTTCTCATCCAGCTTGAGCCGCAACGCACTCATCGCAAGGGCACCAATTCCTCTTCACCGGCGAGGATCGCGGCATAGGACAGGGCTGCTCGAACGTCCTCCGCGGTCAAGGGAGGATAATCGCGGACGATTTCCTCCGGGTTCAATCCCTCGGCCATATTATCCAGGATGACGGAGACCATGATGCGCGTCCCCCGAATGCACGGCTTACCGTGACAAACACGAGGATCGGTCGTGATTCGTTCCTGCCAACGATTCATCGGAAAGGTCCTGCGGTCCTGGGAGCTTCGCCATCTGGGCCTGAACTCATTCTAAGGAGGCGTCCACGAATGACTTCCAAGTTTAGCCGCGACGCGCAGCGGAGCGCGGGGCTGCCGCGCTCCGCTGCGCGTCGCGGCTAAACGAAATTATTACTGGACGCGCCCTAAGCGGCGAACCGGCTGGGTAGACAGCAATCCGTTTCCAAGTAGAAAAGGTCATCCGGATTTTCGATCATGGCCGTCACCAGCACTTTGCCATGGATGATGTCTCCCTGATGTTCTCCCTTTTACTCTTCATGGCCGTGAAGAAAGCGCACCTGCACGTCCGGCCCCTGGATGTGGTGCAGCAGGTGGCGCGGCAGGTAGCAGCGGATACTGACACGGTCCTCGTGAAACTCCTGCCGATAGATCTCGGCGTGCGCCGCCAGGTACGACAGTACCTTGCCGTTGCCGGCGCCAGTCTCGATGGCGGCGTCGGCGAAGTCGGCGCTGAGCATCTCGATCACCGCTTCTTGCAATTGCTCCAGTCCGCGCCGCTCGACGGCGCTGACGGCCACGGTGCGCGGGTGATGGCTCTGCAACACCTGCAAATAGGACGGATCGCTCACGCGGTCGGCCTTGTTGAGCACCAGCAGCGTCGGCTTGTCGCCGCAGCCCAACTCCTTGAGCACGGCGTTGACGGCCTTGATCTGGTCCTCGGCGAAGGGATTGCCGGCATCGACGACGTGCAACAGCAGCCGTGCTTGCCGGGCTTCTTCGAGCGTGGCCTTGAACGACGCGATCAGATGGTGCGGCAGGTCGCGGATGAAGCCGACCGTATCGCTGAGCAGGACGCGGCCCCAGTCCTTGAGGTGCCATTGCCGCGTGCGCGTGTCCAGCGTCGAGAACAGCTTGTCCTCGACGTAGACGCCGGCGCCGGTCAGGGCGTTCATGAGCGTGCTTTTGCCGGCGTTGGTGTAGCCGACCAGCGAGACGGTGTGCTCCTCGCGGCGGCTGCGCACCTCGCGCTCCTTGCGCGCCTGCACCTCGACGAGGCGAGCCTTCAGGTCGCGGATGCGATGATCGACGATACGGCGGTCTTCTTCCAGCTGCGTCTCGCCGGGGCCGCGCGTGCCGATGCCGCCGGCGGCGCGGCCCAGGTGCGACCACATCTGCCGCAGACGCGGCAGGGCGTACTCCAACTGGGCCAACTCCACCTGCAAACGGGCCTCCATCGAACGCGCCCGCGTGGCGAAGATGTCGAGGATCAATTCGCTGCGGTCGAGCACCTTGAGCTTGGTGGCCTTTTCGAGGTTGCGGACCTGGCCCGGCGACAGATCGTTGTCGAAGATGATGACGTCGGCGTCGCTGGCCTGGACCTGCTCTTGCAGTTCCTGGAGCTTGCCCTTGCCGATGTAACTGGCGGGGTTGACCTTGTCGCGGCGCTGGCACAGACCGCCGACGACGATGGCACCCGCCGTGGTCGCCAGGCCGCGCAGCTCCTCCAAGGGGTCGCCGCCCAGCCACGGCCGCTCCGGCAAGGCCACGCTGACAAGAAAGGCACGTTCCAGGTGGACGGTCAGTTCGTCGCGGGTTGTATCGAGAGTCACAGTTGTTTGTTGTCCCTCCTTCTCCCTCAATTCTAGACTCACTCGTCAAGGGAAACCAAGTCGAAACGCACGGGCACGAATTTCGACCTACAATAACGAATGGCATGCGCGGACGGCGGTCCTTCCTCCCCTTGAGCTATCCGCGCCGCCGAGCGAGGGGCCTATCGTGGCGACAGCCCGCACCGGGGGCGACCCGGATTTACGCCTGTGGATCGAACGCCTCAAGGACAAGGACGGACACAAACGGCTGCACGCGGCGACGGTGCTGGCGTCGCTGGGACCGCGCGCCGCACGGCCCTGGAAGCGATCATCGAGGCGCTGAAAGATCCCCTGCCGGAAGTGCGGCGCATGGCCGCCTTCAGCCTGGGTGAAATCGGCACCGAGGCGCGCACGGCCATCCCGGCGCTGATGCAGGCGCTGCAGGACGAGAGCGAGGCCGTCCGCCGTCGCGCCGTTGTTGCTCTGGGCGACATGGGGCCGGAGGCGCGGCTGGCCGCCGGCGCTCTCATCCAGTCGCTGCGCGACGCCAGCGCCTCGGTGCGCCGTCACGCCGCCGCGGCCCTGGGCGACATCGGGCCGACCGCCGCCGTCGCCGTCCCGGCGCTGATCGAGGCGCTGCGCGAAGACGACGTCAAGAACCGAGCGGTGTCGGCCGCCGCCCTGGTCAAGATGGGCACCCGAGCCGTGCCGCGTCTGATCGAGGCGCTGCGCGACGCCGACGCCAACGTCCGCCGTCACGCCGCCCGGACGCTGGGCAAGAACCCCCGCGCCGCCGACGCCGTGCCGGCTTTGACGGAACTGCTGCACGACCCCGAGCCGATGGTCCGCGACGCCGCCGCCGAGGCCCTGCGCTGCGCTTCCAGTTCGGAGTTCTGAGTTCTGAGTGAAGAAGTCGGAGTTCGGTTTTCACTCAGAACTCAGAACTCCGAACTCAGAACTTTTGAGTGGCGTTGTCAGATTCGCCGCCGTCTCGTTACAATCCACGCCATGACGACGACTCCGCGTCAGACCGTGCCGTTCCGCGTCGGTATCGGACACGATACGCATCGTTTGGCCGAGGGTCGGCCTCTGCTGCTGGGCGGCGTTCGCGTCGAGCATCCGCGCGGCCTGGTCGGTCACAGCGACGCCGACGTCGTGCTGCACGCCCTGACCGACGCCCTGCTCGGCGCCGCCGGCCTGGGCGACATCGGCGACGCCTACCCCGACACCGACCCCGCCTGGAAGGACGCCGACTCGCGCCGCTTTCTGCGCGAAACGCTGGCCCGGCTGAACCAGGCGGGCTGGCGCGTGGTCAATGTCGATGTCATCATCTTCGCCCAGGAGCCGAAGCTCGGGCCGGTCAAGGCCGCCATCCGCCACAACCTCGCCGAACTGCTCGGACTCGACGCCGCGACCGTCAACGTCAAGGCCAAGACCGGCGAGCGCGTCGGCCACATTGGCCGCGCCGAAGCGCTGAGTTGCCAGGTCGTCGCCCTGATCTCACAAGGGAATAGGGAATAGGGAATAGGGAATAGCGACTCGAAATGTCTTTTCCCTATTCCCTATTCCCTATTCCCTATTCCCTATTCCCTGAGGAGTTATGGCCCTGCGCGTCTACAACACGCTGACCCGTCAGAAGGAGGAGTTTCAGACCGTCGATCCGGGCAAGGTGCGCATGTACGTGTGCGGCCCCACGGTCTACAAGCCCAGCCACATCGGCCACATGGTCGGCCCGGTCATCTTCGACACGGTCAAACGCTTCCTGACCTACCTGGGCTACCAAGTCACCTGGGTCGTCAACATTACCGACGTGGACGACAAGCTCATCGTCCGCGCCCGCGAGCTGGGCACCACGGTCAAGGAGCTGGCCGAGCGCATGACGCGCGATTACGTCGATTGCCTGCAAAAGCTCAACGTCACCGGCATCGACCACATGCCGCGCGCGACCGAGCACATCGCGGAGATGATCGAGATCATGCACGGCCTAATCGCCAAGGGCCACGCCTATCCCTCCGGCGGCGACGTCTACTTCGACGTCAGCAGCGACCCGGACTACGGCAAACTATGCAACCGCGATCCCGAACAGCTGGAGGCGGGGGCGCGTATCGAGGTCAGCGACAAGAAGCGCAACCCCGGCGACTTCGCCCTGTGGAAAGGCTCCAAGCCAGGCGAACCGGCCTGGGACAGTCCGTGGGGACCGGGTCGGCCCGGTTGGCACATCGAATGCTCCGCCATGAGCATGAAGCTCCTGGGCACGACCCTCGACATCCACGGCGGCGGTCTCGATTTGCAGTTTCCCCACCACGAAAACGAACTGGCCCAGTCCGAATCGTTCACGGGACAGACGTTCGCGCGCTACTGGATGCACAACGGCCTACTCAAGATGGGACAGACCAAGATGGCCGGCTCGATCGGCAACGTGGTCAACATCGTCGATTTGCTCCAGAAACACTCGGCGGAGACGGTGCGCTTCCTGCTTCTGAACACGCACTATAGCAGTCCGATCGAGTACAGCGAGGATCGCCTCGCCGAGCTGCGCCGCGGTCTGGACGGGTTCTATCGCTTCTTCGAGCGCTACCAGCGCATCCGCGGCCGCGGCTTCCACGAGTTGACCGCGCCGGCGAAGCAGGGGCCGTTCGACGCCGGCTCGTCGCCGAGCGAGTTCCTCAACGACGTGGCTCGACTGCGGGCGACGTTCCTCGACAATATGTCCGACGATTTCAACACCGGCGGCGCCATCGGCGCGCTGAACGAACTGTTGACCGCCCTCAATCGGTTCGCCGATGCGCGGCAACTCGAAGGGCCGGGACGGACAGAAGAGGCCGTCACGGAGTTCGATCGCGGCGCGATCGTGCTGCGTGAGTTGAGTCAAGTGCTGGGTCTGTTCCACCGGCCACAGGAGAGCGGCGGCGCGAGCGATGAGTTGGTCAACGGCTTGATGCAGCTGCTTCTCGATCTACGGGCCGAGGCGCGCAAGGCCAAGAACTACGCTCTGTCCGACCAGATTCGGCAACGACTGGGACAGCTCGGCGTCACGTTGGAGGACCGCACCGGCGGCACCGGATGGCGGAGGGGATGAACGCGGTCGTTGCATTGAGGCGAGGACATCATGAACCCCTGGGCGCCGATCCGATACCGGGAATTCTGGGACGTCCCCCGCATCTTCCTGGTCCCCTATCAGGGGAAATGGTTCCTGTTCGACTGCCCTTTCGACGAGACGAGCGAAGATTATCCCGATTCGTATCGGGTCTACGTCATTCCCGAACCTTCCGAGGAGGAACTCGCCGGCTCCTGGGATAAATTGCCGGAGAAGGCGATGCGCTGCTGGGGCGATGTCCCCATCGGGACAGTGCGCTTTGACCTGAGCAAACGAGGGGAGATCGACACCAGCGTCCTCGACGAGCTGACGGCTCGGAGCAACGTCGGTTAGCCGCGCTGTCTTCTTGCTCTCCGCCTGCGGAGTATCAGGGGTTCTTCACGCCGCCCAACACGCGGTTCAATTCCTCCAGCTCGACCGGCTTGGGCAGATGGGCGTCGAAGCCGGCGTCCTGCGTGCGCCGGCGGTCCTCCTCCTGAGCGTAGCCGGTCAGGGCGACCAGCAGCACCGCGTTTCCCAGCGTCGCTCGGACCTGCCGTGCCACCTCGCAGCCGTCCAGGCCAGGCAAGCCCAGGTCGATGAGGACCACCTGCGGCCGGACGGCCAGGGCGCGTTCGACACCCTCCGGGCCGGTCGCCGCCGTCTCGGTGCGATGGCCAAGCATCTTCAGCAGCGTGGCCAGCGTGTCCCGCGCGTCGGCGTTGTCCTCGACGATGAGAATGTGACAGGCCGGCGCGACGGGCGGGGCGATGTCGAGCGGCTCCTGGGATCCAGCGGAAGGCGGCGCCGAAGGCTGGGCCGACGCCACCGGCAGACGCACCACGAATTCGCTGCCCTGGCCCGGCCCTTCGCTGTGAGCGCTGACTCGACCGCCGTGCAGCTCGACCAGCTGACGCACCAGCGTCAAGCCGATGCCCAGGCCGCCCTGCGCGCGGTCCAGCGATCGGCCCACCTGGGTGAACAGGTCGAAAATGCGGCCGAGCATGTCCGCCTCGATGCCGACGCCGTTGTCGCGTACGCGCAGCACCGCCTCCTCGCCCTCGCGGCCGACCGTCAGGTGGATTTGCCCGCCGCGTTCGGTGTACTTGCCGGCGTTGCCGAGTAGGTTGACGAGCACCTGCACCACGCGCGCCTCGTCGGCCTCCAGGTAGACCGGCTCGGCGGGCAGCTCAACCGAGAGACGATGTTCCTGCGACTCGAACAGCGGCCGAACCGTCTGCACGGCCTGCGTCACCACCTGGCCGACGTCGAAGACCGTCCGCCGCAGCTCCAGCTTGCCGCGAACGATGCGCGTCAGGTCGAGCAGGTCGTCGATCAGGCGCACCATGTACTTGACCTGGCGCTGCATGATCTCGCGGGCCTGAAGGAGACGCGCGTCGGACAGGCCGGTCAGCCGAAACAGTTCCAGCGACGTCAGGATGGGGGCCAGCGGATTGCGCAGCTCGTGGGCCAGCATGGCCAAAAACTCGTCCTTGCGCTGGTCGGCCTCCTTCAGCGCCTCGGCCTGCTCGCGGAGCGACGCTTCGCTCTGCCGCGCGAAGGCGCTGACGCTGACGGTGATGGCCTCGTCGAGGGCCAGGCTGATCGCCATGACCTCGCGGAAGTGCAGCGGACGATCCAGCGTCTCTTCGAGGTACTCGAAGAGAACGAGCCGGAGGATCTGGTAATCGCGCACCACCTCGGGCAGCGACCAGCCGACTTCCCAGCGCTGTTCGCCGTGTTCGCGCGCGGGGCATGGTGCGGCGCCCCGTTGCTGCCGATGCTCTCGGCCAGGGTTTGCCCCAGAGTGTGGAGCAAGTGGGTCAAATCGTCCAGAAGGGTCTGATGGTGAGCGCGGGCGGCGTGGGGCTGTTCCTCAACGGCCCGCCGCGCCCAACGTTCGAGGAGGATGCCGGCATCACGTTGGATCAGCAGACCGACCTCCCGGTGTTGCTCGGAACGAAGCATTCGCGGATCGAGGTTCATACCGGTATCCTGGCGCCGTTGCCTGAGGGATCGAGTCCCGTGCGAATCCACGGTGGGGAGATTATAGCAGGCCGCGAACGAATCTGTCCACCGCTCCGTTCGACGGGCGAGCGTTCCTCGGCCGCGTCTCGAAGGACGACGACGCGGTTAGTTCGGCGGCGTCTCCAGCACGCGCCGCCAGCGCCGCAGCACCTCCGCGAAGGCGGCGCCGTACGTCGCTTCCAGCGGGACCGTGACGGCCTTCTCCGGCGCCAAAAAGAGCGGCATGTCGGCGAGGCTGTCGCCGACTCGAAACGGCACGACGTAGGCCCGCACCGTCAGCCCGGATTCGTAAGCGGCCAGTGTCAACGGCTTGTCATCCGGGGCGGCCTGTTCCTCGCCGGCGATCTCCTGCCAGATCTCGTTATGAATGCCCTGCGGGTCGCGTCGTCCCGGCGGATGCGGATCGAGGATGAGCAGATGGATGCGGTTGTCGAGCAGCTCGGCCGCTTTCTGGACGAACGCTCGCAGGGCATTGCGGCCGGCCTTGTTGCTCGGCGACACGATTTCGATCATGGCCACGATGCGGTCGCCGCTGACGTGACGAACCGCGATGCTATTCTGTTTGCGGCGATAGAACGCCATGTCGGTCTCGGCGGTCGGCTGTAACTTCGGGGAAGCGAGCAGGACGCCGCCGCCGGAGGGTGAGGCATCGCCATCGGTCCCGTCGCCGTCGTCGTCACCCTCGGACTTGCCCTGGAGAGTCAGCACGTCGGGTCCGAAGCCAGCCGCGTGTTGCTCCGCCAGGGCGTAGTAGTCGGCCGGAAGAACGCCTTGATTCAAGGTTCGCGCGATTTCCGTGATCCAATCGTGATGGAAATGGTGAAAGATCCCCGCTTTGACGCGCGTCCAGTCGTGCATGGGCATGGTTGGCTCTCCGTGTTCAGCCCTCAGGATCACTCGAGGTTTATTATAGCCGGCGCGGTGGACACGACACATCCGCCGCGAAGACTCAGTGCAGCGGCTTGGCGTCCGCCTTGAGCAACTCCGCCGCCTCTTGCCGCAGCCGTTGGTAGAGCAAACAATCCTCCCGGCTCGCCTTACGCGCGGTTCGGTCGTCGTTCACCGCGCGTTCCGGACGCCCTTGCGGTCTTTCGTTGCCGGCCGTCCCTTCTGCTTTCGCTTTTTCCGTTTGCGAACCTTGTCCACGGCCGCCTTTTCGGCCGGATTCGTGATCGGTTCGGCCCGGACGCGCTGTAAAGGCGCGAGACTGGGTGGCCGGAATGTTTTTTTGGACATCGTTCACTCCTCTGGCTCAAGCACGGGAAAGAGGTGCTCTCCCTTCAAGACGTCGCCGCCGCCACGCGGAAGGCGAATCAAAGGAAGCGAATCAAAGGTGTCAGGAACGAATGGCGTTCGGTTAAGCCGCATCTTCTTGTGGTGGTGACGTTTGATGCAACAATCTCTCGCGTAGCACGGCTCGTGGCTTATTCATCAGATCGTAGGGTTTGGGCCGACGTTTCTTCACACGCGGTTCCACGCGACCGGGACGACACGGTATTACCCGCAACCGTGGCAATTCCTCGCCACGCCGCGCTTCCCGCAACCATCGCCACGCATCCGCGAAGCTAATACGATCCGGATCCACCTCTTGCCGCCGCGCTGCCTCCAACATCACCCGACGCACCAGATTATACACCAACACGAAGACCAACATTTCCTTCCACACACCACGCCAAGTCTCACAACGCAGCACATCCGATGCCAGCGTTTGCTTCAGGTGACGCAGATTGACTTCCACGCCCCAACGCTTCTCGTACAGCCGCGCCAACACCTCCGGCGGATAACGCCGTCGATCCAACAGCGTCGTCACCAGCGTCAACTCCCTCACTCGGCAACTCGGCGTCCGGATCGACACACGCACCTCACGGACCACCAGCGACGACGGCAACGCGTCGTACTCCTGGCTGTTCATCCACGACGGACACTCGGCCGGCTTGAAGTACTCGACGAGTTGGTCGTCGCGGCCCAGCCGCCGCAGCCAGCGCGACCGCGGCAAGCCGGCTTCTGCCTTACGGGGCTGGCGGTCCGGCGGCAGGTGCGCCCGCCGCGGCTTGAAGGAGATGATCAGACACTGATGGGCACGAAAGAGGCCGAAAACGCCACGTTTATGCCGCATCGCCAGGTGAGCATAGGAGCAGAAAGCGCGATCGCCGGCCACCACGTCGCCGGCCCGCAGGCCGCGATGGGTCCAGGCCAGATCGGCCAGGTCGTGCGTCCGCAACGGTCCCGGCATGGCGTTGATCAGATAGCCGGTGTAGGCGTGGAACTGCACCAGCAGGTGGGCCGTCGGGAAGCCGCAACCTTCGGCCTGCTGGCCGCTCTGGCCGAAGGCGGCACGCAAGTCGGGCGTGTCCGGCATGGAGAAACTGGAACCATCGAGGAAAAAGACGCGATGACCATGCCACAAGGCGCGCGGGTCGTCGTCGGCGTAGCGGCGGCAGCGGTCGAGGACGGCGGCGTCCAGTCGTTGGAAGAAGGGCAGGGGCAGGCGTTGGCGGGCCTCGCAGTAGGAGGAGTCCGCGAAGGAAAGCTTGGCGAGGCGGCGGAGTTCGGGGACCGAGGTGTTGCCTTCGAGGATTTGGCGGATGAACAGGTGGGTGGTGACCAGGGGAGTCAGCCGACGCTGACGTCCGCCCAGACGGAGCGTTCGTGCTGAGGGAATGGATGAGGGGGGCATCGATCCATTGGGCGGTAGCACCCTTGATGCGTTGGAGGGCTTGCGACATACTAAGCATGGTGGCCTCCTGAGATGATGAGGTCTGGACAACTCCATCATGGCAGGAGGCTGCCGCCTTTCCAAGATCGTCAGAAGTTCAAGCAGCGAAAGAGGCTACGCTTAACCGAACGCCATTCGTTCCTGACACCTTTTTTCCCTCTTTTTGACCTTAAAAGGTTCCTGACACCTTTTTTCCCTCCTTTTTTTCCTATCCTAATTTACGCTGTCCCTTTTCTCCTACGAAGACTCAGCGCATGGGCTTGGAGTCCGTCGTAAGCAACTCCGCCGCTTCCTGACGCAAACGTCGGTAGAGCAAACACTGCTGCCAACTCGCCTTGTCGCCGAGTTTCGCCGTGTCGAAGTGCTGGCGCGCCTTCGCCGTGTCGCCCAAGTTCTGATACGCCATCGCCAGGAACAGGTTCTGCCAGTTGCTGCCGTCCTCGCCGTTGAGCCGAACGGCCTTTGTTAGCTGCTCGACAGCCTCCTTGTACCGGCCCGCCGGTACAGGGCAGCCCCATACGTCTCCCGGTACTCGGCGTTGGATGGATCGACCGCCACCTCACGGGCACCCAGGGCGGTCAGGATGCCGGGAGCAATGCCGCTGTCGGGCAACAAGGGCAACAAGGTCGCCGTATAGGCGATGACATCGGCACGCCGGGCGGCATCCCGTGCGACGGCACGATCGATCACCAGCGGGGCGGGCGTCAGCGGCTGCAAGGGTTGTCCCAGCATCACCGATAGCGTCAAGAGGTCGCGGCGGCCTTCGAGATTGCCGAAACGAGCGTGCAGACGACGACAGAAGGTGCGATAGCCCTCCTCATCGCCGTCCGCCAGCATGGCCCAGGCGAGGCGGTGTAGTGTCCAGGGATCGTGCGGCTGCCAGGCGTTGGCCAGGGTGTAATGCGGCACAGCTTGCGGCCAGTCCGTTTTGTCCGCGGCTTCTTTCCCTTGTTCCGCGGCCGCATCGGCGAACGGGATCCAGTCCGGGTGGTCGCCGAGGCTGAGGTACGCGGCGCGGAGGAGGTCGGTCCAGCCGCCCCGCATGTCGTGGTCGCGCAGACGGATGGCGAGCGCTGGAGATAGATGGGGGCGAGGGTCGGGTCGTGCCGGAGCAAGCGATCGCAGACGGCACGAACACGCCGGTAGTCGCCGAGTTTCGCCGAGGCATCTTGCAGTTTGGCCCAGTTCTGGAGGTTCCAGGGAGCGTTTTCCGCCAGCAAGGCGCGATGGAACGATACCGCGAACCACTCGGATTTCTTCTCAGCCTCGGCCGCTTGCTGCTCGTGCCAGGTGGAATGAAAGGCGGCCTTGCCCGCGCGGAAGGCGAGTTCATACGCATCGGGCGGCGACAGATCGATCAGCCGGATATTCTTGTCCTCGGGGAGGGACAAGAGAGGTGAGGACGGATGACGGCGCCCGAAGCCACGAACGGAGGCGGAGTGCCTGGGTTCGGAATCTCCTTGCCGGTGTTGAGGCTCCAGGCTTTGACAATGCCTTCATTATCGCGGCTCCAAAGCGTCTTCCCCTCGGGGCTGCAGGCCACGCTGGTGACTATGTCGGTATGTCCCTTGAAGGTGCGGATTTTCGTGCCGTGTGGCCGCGTCCCACACCTTCACTGTCTGGTCATCGGACGCGCTGGCCAGGCGGCGACCATCGGGGCTGAAGGCCACGCTGATGACTAGCTCGGTATGCCCCTTGAGGGTGAGGGCCTCCTGGCCCGTGGCCGCGTCCCACACCTTCACCGTCCCTGTCCAAGCTCGAGGCGCTGGCCAGGCGGCTGGCCGTCGGGGCTGAAGGCCACGCTGGTAGACGCGCCGGTGTGCCCCTTGAGGGTGAGGACCTCCTGGCCCGTCGCCGCGTCCCACACCTTCACCGTCTCGTCTCAGCTAGGCGCTGGCGAGGCGGTTGCCGTCGGGGCTGAAGCCACGCTGGTGACCCCGCTCGGTATGCCCCTTGAGGGTGAGGACCTCCTGCCCCGTCGGCCGCGTCCCACACCTTCACCGTCCTGTCCCCGCAGGCGCTGGCCAGGCGGCGTGCCGTCGGGGCTGAAGCCCACGCTGTTGACCAGCGCTGGTGTGCCCCTTGAGGGTGAGGACCTCCTGGCCCGTGCCGCGTCCCACACCTTCACCGTCTTGTCCATACGCTCGCCGCTGGCCAGGCGCTTGCCGTCGGGGCTGAACGCCACGCTGAGGACCCCGCTGGTGTGCCCCTTGAGGGTGAGGACCTCCTGGCCCGTGGCCGCGTCCCACACCTTCACCGTCTTGTCCAGCTGGCGCTGGCCAGGCGGCGTGCCGTCGGGGCTGAACGCCACGCTGATGACAGCGCCGGTGTGCCCCTTGAGGGTGAGGAGCTCTCCTGCCCCGTGGCCGCGTCCCACACCTTCACCGTCTTGTCCCCAGGCCGCTGGCCAGGCGGCTGCCGTCGGGGCTGAAGCCACGCTGTCGACACCGCCGGTGTGCCCCTTGAGGGTGAGGATTTCCTGGCCCGTCTGCCGCGTCCCACACCTTCACCGTCTTGTCCCACGAGGCGCTGGCCAGGCGGCTTGCCGTCGGGGCTGAAGCACACGCTGCATGACACGCGCCGGTGTGTCCCTTGAGGGTGAGGACTTCCTGCCCCGTCTCCGCGTCCCACACCTTCACCGTCTGGTCCACGGACTGCGCTGGCGAGGCGGTTGCCGTCGGGGCTGAAGCCCACGCTGTAGACACCGCCGGTGTGCCCCTTGAGGGTGAGGCTTCCTGCCCCGTGTGCCGCGTCCCACACCTTCACCGTCTTGTCCATACGCGAGGCGCTGGCCAGGCGGTTGCCGTCGGGGCTGAAGGCCACGCTGCTAGACCGAGCCGGTGTGCCCCTTGAGGGTGAGGACCTCCTGGCCCGCTGGCCGCGTCCCACACCTTCACCGTCTTGTCCTCGGACGGCGCTGGCCAGGCGGCGTGCCGTCGGGGCTGAAGGCCACGCTGGTGACCCAGCCGGTGTGTCCCTTGAGGGTGAGGACTCCTGGCCCGTGTCCGCGTCCCACACCTTCACCGTCTGGTCATTAGCGAGCCGCTGGCCAGGCGCTGCCGTCGGGGCTGAAGCCCACGCTGCTGACCGAGCCGGTGTGCCCCTTGAGGGTGAGGACTTCCTTGCCCGTGCCGCGTCCCACACCTTCACCGTCTTGTCCACGACTGGCGCTGGCCAGGCGCTTGCCGTCGGGGCTGAAGCGCCACGCTGCTGACCGCGCCGGTGTGCCCCTTGAGGGTGAGGACTTCCTGCCCGTGGCCGCGTCCCACACCTTCACCGTCTGGTCAACGGAGTGCGCTGGCCAGCCGCTTGCCGTCGGGGCTGAAGGCCACACTGTTGACAAAGCCGGTATGTCCGTAAAGCGTGCAATAGCTGCCCTGCGACTTGCCGCCGAAGATAACGCCATTCCCAGCTGACGAGTTCGCTTCGGCACATCTCGAGCAATTCCCGCGCATGCGCGACATGGCCCGCATCCCATTCTCGATCGGCCAACGCGACCGACGTGTTCGCACAGCAGGTTCTTCGCTGCGATCGCGTTCCTGCCGACTTGCTCGGCCTCATCGCGGCTCGCTTTCTCCGCTTTCTCGGCCTGCCCCGCGCTTCTCAAGTCCCTGGCCCGTTGCTCGGCGAGCCCCTTCTGCCTCTCGGCGTGCCTTTCTGTTTCTCGGCCTCCCGGCGTGGCGATCCGCCTCGTCGCGCTTGTCGTCCGCCTCCCGGCGCATCCTGCCCTTGCTCCCTGCGCATGAGTACTCCGCCTCAACACGCGCCTGCTCCGCCTGCCAGGCGAACAACGCTCCGCCGACCGCCAGCCCCACCAGCGCCAGCACGGTCAGCACCAGCGCCGCCGCCTGCGCCGGCCGCCGCCGCGCCCACTTCCACCTCGCTCCGGTCCCGTCACCGGCCGCGCCTGCACCGGCTCGCCCGCCAGAAACGCCGCCAGGTCCTCCGCCAACTCCGCCGCCGTCGCGTAACGCCGTCTTCGGGTCCTTCTCCAGGCACTTGTGCACGACCGCCTCCAGGTCGCGCGGCACCGCCGGGTTGTGCTTCCGCACCCGCTCCGGCTCCTCGATCTGGATCTTCTCCATCAGCTCCGGCGTCGGCGTCTGCTCGGTCGCCCCGAACAGCGGCCGCAGCGTCAGCAGCTCCCACAGCGTCGCCCCCAGGCTGTACACGTCGCTGCGGCGGTCCAGCCGCGCCACCGCCAGCACCTGCTCCGGGCTGGCGTAGCGCAGCGTGCCCACGAACTGCCGCGTCCGCGTCAGCCGGCCCTCGACCTCGTCGGCCAGCTGCGCCAGGCCCAGGTCCATCAGCACCGCCGTGGCGCCGTCGGGCCGACCATGATGTTGCCCGGCTTGATGTCGCGGTGGATGACGCCCGCCTCGTGCAGGGCGTGCGCCGCCTCCGCCGTCTGCCGCACCAGCTCGACGACGTGCCGGACGTAGGCGCGTCCCGCCGCGCCGTCCCGTCCGCCGTCTCGCCGCGCCGGCCGGCGGTTCGGGCGCCGCCGCTGCGGGCGACGTCGTCGGCCGGATCGCTCAGCGGCTTCTCGCCGCCGCGCCTCCGCGCAGGCCGTGCTCACCGCTGCCGCCAGGTCGCAGGTCCACCTCGCCGGCCGCCGAACCCGACGCCGACAGCCGGTCGCACACCGCCGCCAGCGTCGCCCCCTCGACCAACTCCATCGCGTAGAACCAGCGGTCGCCGTCCGAGCCGGAGGTGAAGATCCTTGACCAGGTGGGGATGCTCGACCTGGCCCAGGGCGCGGATCTCGCGGGCGAAACGGGCTTCTCCGCCTTGGCGTCGCCGGTCTTCAGCAGCTACTTCAGGGCCACCTGCCGGCCCAGCGACGGCTGCCAGCGCCCGGTAGACCACGCCCATGCCGCCGCGGCCCAGCTCGCTCAACAGCTCGAACTCGCCCAGCGTCCGCCGGCCTCGTCAGGCGGATCTCCGTCGGCTCGGCCGTCTCCTCGGCGTGCGAGCGCGGCTGCCACTCCTCCGGCCGCGCGTCGTCCACCGGCATGCCCAGCAGCTGCGCCAGCAGGTCGTCTGCTCGCCGCCGGCTCGGCGCGCTCGACGGGCCGGCCGCTGGTGTAACACAGGTATTCGACGCGCTGCTTGCCGCGGCGGGCGTTGAGGAACAGCACCTCGTCGGCCTCGGCGTCGTAGGCAGCAGCGGGTGCAGCGGCAGCAGTCGGCCGTCGCCGCCGCCAGGTAGACCTGCTGCGGCAGCAGACGCGGCCGCCTCGTCGTGCGTCGCGTCCAGCGACTCCAGCCGCCGCGGCGCTCTCGCCGGTCAGCTCGTAGCGCTCCACCAGCCAGGCGCCGGAACTCAGCCGGCGCACGTCGGCGACGTAGAGCAGGCGGCGGCCGGCCAGCACGTCGAGCCGGCCGAGCAGTTGCGGCACGCCGGCCAGCAGCGCCGGCCCATGTCCTCGTAGTGCGCGGCGGCCGCTGGCCGGCGGCGCCGTGGCCGAACTCCCGGTTGCGGTAGCGGACCAGGCGGTCGAACAGCTCGGTCAGCCGGACGGTGCTGCGTGCGCCGCCCTTGCCCTCCAGGGCGGCGACGAGGGCGGCGTCGAGGCCGGCGACGCGCGGCAGGTCGTCGCGGGCGCGGCCGAGGAGCAGGTCCTGAGGCGTGCGAAGGCGGCGTCGCCGTCGGCCAGCGCGGCGGCGAGGCGGCGGACGAACTCCCACCAGTGGCCGACGGCGGGCCGGGCGAGGTTGTGCAGCACGTCGGCGAGGCGGCGTCGGGCGTGCGGCCGGCGTGGACGTAGGCGACGACGGCGGCGGAGCCGAGCAGTTTGAGGGCGGCTTCCCAGAGGTAATAGGCGGTGTGATGGCGATCCAGCGGCGTCTTGGCGTTGTGGGCGCGGCGGTACAGTTGCGCCAGCGGCAGCGGCAGGCGCTGGACCAGTTCGTCATCGAACAGGACGGCGTCCGACATGAGCGGCCCCTGGCAATCCCCTGGGAGCACGACGCATTTCCGCATCCTACCTCGCGCGGACGGCGGGAGCAAGATGCTGGTCCTCGACCGTTTCGCCATTCCGTCTTGTGCGTCCGCGCCGGGACGGTACGCTGGGAGCATGAACGCGGCGTCCTCGCTCTCGGGTCCACGCATTCTCGGCCTCGATCCCGGCCTGCAAGTGACCGGCTATGCCGTCCTCGAAGCGCGCGACGGTACGCCGCGCGTCTGCGAGGCCGGCGTCATCCGCAGCGCCGAGTCGCGCGAAACAACGGACATGGCCCCGCGCGTTCGACATCTGTACGATGGTATAGTAGAAGTGCTGGAACAGTATAGACCCGGCGTGGTCGTGATCGAGCAGCTTTTCGCCCATTACGAGCATCCGCGAACGGCGATCCTGATGGCGCACGCCCGCGGCGTGATGTTCCTGGCGGCGGCGCAGCGCGATCTGCCCGTGGTCAGCTACAACGCCACGCGCATCAAGAAGACGATCACCGGCAGCGGCCGCGCCTCCAAGGAGCAAGTGCAGCGGACCATCCAGCGCGAGCTGGGCTTGGCTGAGCTGCCGGAGCCGCCCGACGTGGCCGACGCCCTGGCCGCCGCCCTGTGCCATTACCACGCCGTCAAACTGCCGGCTACCGAGCCGAGAGCGTAAGCGACCGGAGGAGATTCATGATTACCAAGATCACCGGCGTACTCAACCGCGTACTCGATGAGGAAGTGCGCCTGCAGGTGGGCGCCCTGGAGTATCAGGTGCTGGTGCCGGAGTTCATTCGTCGCCGCGTCCAGGGCGGCATCGGACGCGAGATGACCCTGCACACCAGCCATTACCTCGACGGCAATCCCATGCAGGGCCGCGTCGTGCCGCGGTTGATCGGCTTCACCAGCGAGGCGGAGCTGGATTTCTTCGAGCTGTTTTGCACCGTGGACAAGGTCGGCACGCGCAAGGCGCTCAAGGCGATGGTGCGGCCGATCAAGGAGATCGCCGACGCCATCCAGCGGCAGGACAGCAAATGGCTGACGACGCTGCCCGGCGTCGGCGCCGCCACGGCCGAGCAGATCATCGCCACGCTGCGCCGCAAGGTGACGAAATACGCCCTCATGACGCCCGCCGGCGAGGAGACGCCCGAAGGCGCCGCGGCGTCGCCCGCCACCGTGGTGGACGGCAACGTCATGGAGGACGTGTACCAGGCGCTGATGAGCGTCGGCCACAGCCCGCAGGAGGCGCGCAATCGCCTCGACAAGGTGCTGTCCACCGGCCGCTCGTTCACGTCGGTGGAAGAGGTGCTGCTGGAGATTTACAAGGGAGAATAATCTTGGGCGAGCGGGGGGCGTCAGCCCCCTGTTGAGAAGCAACAGGGGGCTGACGCCCCCCGCTCGCCGGGATGCGTTATCGAGGTCCATTCATGGCACGTCAAGCCATCGTACAAGGTAACGGCGACGAGGAATCGCGGCAGCGCGACGCAGCGCTGCGGCCGCGCTGGCTGCGCGAGGTCATCGGCCAGAAGGCCGTCGTGCAGCGGCTGAACATCGTCCTCAACGCCTGCAAGAAACTCAAGGAGCCGCTGTCGCACATCCTCTTCGACGGCCCGCCCGGCCTGGGCAAGACGACCTTCGCCACCGTCCTGCCCAACGAGCTGGGCACGGCGATCCAGATGACCAGCGGGCCCGCCCTGGCCAAGCCGGCCGACCTGCTGCCGTTCCTGACCAACCTCGAAGAAGGCTCCATCCTGTTCATCGACGAGATCCACCGGCTGCCGCGCGTGGTCGAGGAGTTCATCTATCCGGCGATGGAGGACTTCCGCCTCGACATCGTGCTCGGCGAAGGCATGAACGCCCGTACCATCAATTTGCGTCTCAAGCCGTTCACGCTGATCGGCGCCACCACGCGCAGCGGCATGTTGTCCGGCCCGATGCGCGACCGCTTCAAGATGCACGAGCACCTGGAGTTCTACACGGTCGAGGAGCTGGCCGAGATCGTGCCGCATCAACGCCCGCAAGCTGCAGACGAGGATCGCGGACGACGCGGCCATCGAGTTGGCCCGCCGCAGCCGGGGTACGCCGCGCGTCGCCAACGCGCGCCTGTGGTGGACGCGCCATTTCGCCACCAGCGAGGCCGACGGCCACATTACCTTCGACATCGCCCGCGCCGCCCTGGACATGGCCGAGGTGGATCGGGAAGGGCTGGACAAGCAGGATCGCCGCTATCTGGAACTGCTGGTCGGCGTCCACAACGGCGGCCCGGCCGGCGTCGAATCGCTGGCCGCCAGCATGACGCTGCCGGTCGATACCCTCAGCGACGAGATCGAGCCGTATCTGCTGCGCGAGCAGTTCATCCTGCGGACGTCGCGCGGCCGGACGGCCACGCCACGGGCCTATCAGGTCCTCGGCCGGCCCATGAAACCCGAGCCGCCGGAAGACCGTCAACCGGGCCTGTTCGATTAAGGTCTGAGCCGCGACCGTCAGGGAGCGGTGCGTTCTCCGCTCCCTGACGGTCGCGGCTCGGAGGGGCGGAGCGTCAGCTGCAATCCTCGAAAGAAACGAGCCGTGATCTCGTTATGTCGCACTCTTCACCTATTCGCAAGTACAGTTCTGATCGAAAAAACCACAGTTACCCCCTGTCATTATCTTCGCAATCGATATAAATTACCCAGCTTCAAGAGTCGGTGTCTCTTTCCCAGCACGGCGCGCCGTATGCAAGAGGAAAAGGGATGCCAGGTTTTAGTAGAAGAATCGCCCAACATGGCACCCGATGGTTATTCCTCCTAGAAGAGAGACTCGGATGTCCCGCACCCTGCGAGTACTTTTCCGCCGCGACCCCTTCCCGCGATCGTGCGGAAGACCAAATTCGGTATGAAGGATATGACTTTCTTTGGCCCGACGGCCGGCCCGCCGCCGTGGGACTGACCGCGTTGTGTACGCACGGTCAGCGACTGCTCGGCCTGGGTCGTCATCTGGCCGGCGCCCGCGAACGCCTGGTGGATCTGATCGTTTTTCCACTGCCCGACCGCGAGGCGTCGTTGACGCGCTTGCCCGGTCATCGCGTCCGCCGTTTCTTCCTCCAACGCGACGGCCGACAAGGTCGGCTCCACTTCCTCGACGGCACGCCCACCACCGTCGTCTTCGACCTCGACCGCGATGAAGCTCCGGTCCTGCACTGGATCGGCCTGCCGGCCCTGGACGACGGCGAAAGGGAGTGGTTCGATCTGGCCGCTCGTCCCGTCGAATTGGCCGCGCCCGCGCTGCGAAGCTCTACCCCGGTCCTGGGCATTCCTTCCGTGGCCCACGATACCGTTTAGCCGCGAGGCGACACGGCTCATCCGCCGATGGCGTGCATGGTGCGTAACGGCTTGATGAACCGCGCCGTGTTGATCTCGTGCCCCTCCCACTTGTCGTACACGTTCTGACGGATCACCTCGGCCAGGCGCGCGTCGTCCGGCCGGCCGCGCAGCAGCGGTTTGACGTCCGCCTCGTTCAGCGCGAACAGACAGTTACGCAGCTTGCCGTCGGAGGTCAGGCGCAGACGGTTGCAGCTCATGCAGAACGGCCGCGACACCGAAGCGATGATGCCGACCTTGCCGCCGCCGTCGCTGTACTGAAAATCCATGGCCGGCGCGCGCGGGTCGTAGTCGTCGGCCGGAACCAGCGGGCCTACCTCGCGCTCGATCTGTTCGAGGATCTCGTGGGCGAAGTAGACCTTGCCGCGCTCCCATTCGGCGGCGCCGATCGGCATGTACTCGATGAAGCGCATCTCCAGGCCGTGCTCTCGGGCATAACGAGCCAGCGGCACCACGTCGGCATCGGTCAGTCCGCGGATGCTGACGGCGTTGATCTTGATGGGACGGAAGCCGACGCTGCTTGGCCGCCTCAATGCCGGCCAGCACTTGCTCCAGCCCGTCGCGGCGGCTGACGTCGCGGAAACGGCCGCGGATCGAGCGTGTCGAGGCTGACGTTGATGCGGCGCAGCCCGGCGTCGAAGAGCGCCTGCGCCTGGCTCGCCAACAAGAGTCCGTTGGTGGTCAGGCCGACGTCGCGGATGCCGGGTACGTCGGCCAGCATGCGCACCAGGCGCGGCAGGTCGCGCCGCAGCAGCGGTTCGCCGCCGGTCAGCCGGATTTTGTCGATGCCCAGGGGTGCGGCCACGCGGACGAAGTGCGTCATCTCCTCGAAGGTGAGTAGTTCGGCGCGATCCAGGAAGACGACGTCTTCGGGCATGCAGTAGGTGCAGCGGAGGTTGCAGCGATCGGTGACGCTGATGCGCAGGTTGTTGTGAGTACGCCCAAAGGTGTCAGTCAGCATGGGGCCGCGCATCCGGGGTCCGTGGGGTTCAAGACGACTCGTATTAGTGTAGCAGAAAGGCTGGCCGCTTGTGCCGTCTCAGCCGCCCGAGTTCCGAAGGGATTCTCACGGCAGTCCCAGCGCTACTTTCAGGCAATCGTTGAGCTTTTGTGTCATGGCCGCCGAGAGCGATCCCAGCACCTGGGCGATGGTGTCCGCGTACACGGTCACGAGCAACAGGCAGGACACGACGGAATCACGGACCAGTCCTGTAGCCTTTCCGTCGGGTGTATTCGTGTCGATGAACAGACAGGCGGGATTGCCCGCCATCGTCAGGTTCTTCGTGACCTCGGCAACGACGATGGTACTGACGGCTCCCGCATACGCATCGGACTGCACGACCACGGCCGGCCGCTTCTTCCCGCGCAGCCCCGACGGATGCGGGAAGCGGACCAGGACAATGTCGCCTCGGTTCATGGTTTCTCCGGGACATCGTCGTACTCGTTCATGTCCTCCCAACCCGCGTGCTTGCCCGCCTCCCAGGCCAGATCGTGAAGCTCCTCGCGCGTCCACGAACTGTCGTCGTACTCCTCCTCCTTTAGACGCTCGTATTCGTCAACGCGGAGCAAGACGAACGTCTCCTTGGTCCGGGGATTCACGAGGCGCGGCGGGGCGGCTTCGGAGTTCTCCAGCGCTCGCATTTGTTGTTCGGTCAGTTCGATCATGACGACCTCCTTTTCCTGCATCGTACCGCTTCCGCACCCTGCCGGCCATCGCTGGTAGATTCGTCTCCGGCGACGCGAAATCGAGCGGGGGCTTGAAATCCCCTGCCCGAACCCGCAATCTACCTGGATTACCGGGCAACCCGACTCCCGCGGAGCCGATTGCGATGGCGGAGCCGACCAGCATCACCACAACCCCTGCCTCCCTTTCGGGGAACCTCGCTCCGGAGGAATCGAAGCACCAGCCGTATGTCCCCGATACCGTGAACATGCCGGAGTTCACCTGGACAGGCCGTCCTGCTCGGCGCTGGACTCGGCATCCTCTTCGGCGCCTCGTCGCTGTATCTGCTGCTCAAGGTCGGCATGACCGTGTCGGCGTCGGTGCCCATCGCCGTGCTGTCGATCACGCTGTTCCGCGCCTTCTCGCGGGCCTTCGGCTTTCGCCGGGCGACCATCCTGGAAAACAACATCGTGCAGACGACCGGCTCGGCCGGCGAGTCGATCGCCTTCGGCGTCGGCGTCACCATGCCGGCGCTGCTGCTGCTCGGCTTCGAGATGGACGTGGTCCGCGTCATGACCGTGTCGGTGCTGGGCGGACTGCTCGGCATCCTCATGATGATCCCGCTGCGGCGGGCCTTCATCGTCAAGCAGCATGGCAAGCTGACTTATCCCGAGGGGACGGCCTGCGCCGAAGTGCTGGTCGCCGGCGAGAAGGGCGGGGCCACGGCGCGCATGGTCTTCGTCGGCTTCGGCATCGCGCGCGTGCACAAGTTCTTGACCAAGGCGTGCAAGCTCTGGGCCGACGAGCCGGCACAACATCTTTACCAGATCGACAAGGGCGTCAAATACGGCCTGCCGGGCGCCGAGGTCAGCGGCGAGTTGGCGCCGGAGTTGCTCGGCGTCGGCTACCTGATCGGGCCGCGCATCGCCTCGCTGATGATCGCCGGCGCCTTGCTATCGTACTTCGTGATCGGCCCGCTCATCGCCACCTTCGGCGACAAGCTCCCCGAGCCGGTATCGCCGGCCAAGACGCTGATCCACGACATGGGACCGGGCGACTTGAAGGCCAACTACCTGCGCTACATCGGCGCCGGCGCCGTGGCGGCCGGCGGCATCATCAGCATGATGCCGCGCGATGCCGCTGATCCTCGCCTCGATCGTCTCCGGTCTGCGCGACCTGCGCGCTACGCGCGTCGCCGGCGCCGAGGCCGTCGCCCGCACCGAGCGCGATCTGTCGATGAACGTCGTCCTGTTCGGCAGCCTCGGTCTGGTCGTCCTGCTGATGTGCGTGCCGGCCCTGGGACTGGGCTTCAGCTTCCAGGGATTGCTCGGCGCCCTGATGATCCTGCTGTTCGGCTTCCTGTTCGTCACCGTCTCGTCGCGGCTGACCGGCGAGGTCGGCTCGTCGTCCAACCCGATCTCCGGCATGACCATCGCCACGCTGCTGATGACGTGCCTGATCTTCCTGGCCCTGGGCCGCATCGGCCCGTCGGCGATGCTGACGGCGCTGACGGTGGCGGCGGTGGTGTGCATCGCCTCGTCCAACGGCGGCACCACGTCGCAGGACCTCAAGACCGGCTACCTGGTCGGGGCCACGCCGCGCAAGCAGCAATTGGCCATCCTGGTCGGCGCCCTGACCTCGGCTGTGGTGATCGGCGTGACCATGCTCGCCCTCGACGCCGCCGGCACCCATTACACCAACCAAGAGCTGCCAAAGAGCAAATTCGTCATCCCTCCGGACGCTCCGCGCGAACGGGCCGGCAAGCCCCACGAGGACGATGTCAACGAATATCACGTCGTTCACGTCCGCGAGAGAACGACGAGCAACAATCCCGAGGTAACGCCGGGCCGCTATCTCGTCAAGGACGGATGGTTCGCCGGCGTATCGAACCGATATGCCGATCAATCGCAAACGGCCCAAGATGGACAACGGTCAGGATGCCCCCGAGGCGTTCGCCGCTCCGCAGCCGCAGCTGTTCGCCCTGCTCATCGAGGGCATCCTCGGCGGCAAGCTCGAATGGGGCCTGGTCGTCATCGGCGTGCTTGATCGCCGTGGCGCTGGAGCTGGCGGGGGTGTCGGCGCTGCCGTTCGCGGTCGGCATGTATCTGCCGCTCAGCGCCACGACGCCGATCTTCGTCGGCGGCATGTTGCGCTGGCTGGCGGACCGGCTGCGCGGCCGGTCGGCGTCCGAGGCCGAGACGGAAACCAGTCCCGGCGTGCTGCTGTCCAGCGGCTACATCGCCGGCGGGACGCTGTGCGGTCTGGTCATCGCCTTCTTCGTGTTTCTGCCGGATAGCTTCAACCAAACCCTGGACCTCAGCCGCTTCCTGGGCGACGGAATACGTGCGAAAGGCGCGGCCGAGCCGAAGCGGGTCGCGCTGCTGATGTTTCTCGATTCTGGCGGCCGTGTTGTTGTGGGTAGGAGTGCGCAGGGCGCCCGTGGAGGACGATGCGGCCGGGACATCGAATCACTCTTCCGTTTAGCCGCGACGCGCAGCGGAGCGCGCTCGCGCTCCGCTGCGCGTCGCGGCTAAACGGAAGACTCCTTCTTCTCCTGGAGAGGATCTCTGTCATGAAGATTCTGCTATTGGCGACGCTGATCGGAACGGGCCTGCTGCTGACCGCCGTGCCCGTCGTCTTCGGCGACGAGGGCATGTGGCTGTTCAACAACCCGCCGCGTCCGCAACCTCAAGAAGCACTACGACTTCGACATCACGCCCGACTGGCTCGAACACGTGCAGAAGTCGTCGGTGCGCTTCAACAGCGGCGGCTCCGGCTCGTTCGTCTCGGCCGACGGCCTGGTGATGACCAACCACCACGTCGGCGCCGACTGCCTGCAGAAGATCAGCGACAAGGAGCACAACTACGTACCGCGACGGCTTCCACGCCCGCACCGGGGCCGAGGAACGCAAGTGCGACGACCTGGAACTGAACGTCCTCATGAGCATCGAGGACGTGACCGAGCGCGTCAAGGCGGCGGTCAAGCCGGATATGACAGCCGGCCGAAGGCGTTCGCCGCCCGCCGCGCCGTCATGGCCGAGATCGAGAAGGAATCGCTCGACAAGACCGGCCTGCGCAGCGACGTCGTCACGCTCTACCAGGGCGGACAGTATCACCTTTATCGCTTCAAAAAGTACACCGACGTGCGTCTGGTCTTCGCCCCGGAGCAGCAGATCGCCTTCTACGGCGGCGACCCGGACAACTTCGAGTATCCGCGCTACGACCTCGACGTTTGCTTCTTCCGCGTCTACGAGAACGGCAAGCCGGCCCGGATCGAGCACTATCTGAAGTGGAGCAAGGCCGGTGCGAAGAAGGACGAACTGGTGTTCGTCTCCGGCCATCCCGGCCGCACCGACCGCCTGGCGACGCTGGCCGAGCTGGACTATCTGCGCGACACCGGCTTCCCGTTCCTGCTGCAGCGGCTGAACCGCTGGGAAGTGCTGCTGCTGGCGTTCAGCGGCCGCAGCGAGGAGAACGCTCGACAGGCCAAGGAACTGCTATTCGGCGTGCAGAACAGCCGCAAGGCCCGCGTCGGCGGCCTGGCCGGCCTGCTCGATCCGCAGCTGATGGCTCGCAAGAAAGCAGCAGGAAAAGAGACTGCGAGCCAAGGCCGCCGAGGATGAATCCCTCAAGGACACGCGCACCGCCTGGGACCGCATCGCCAAGGCGCAGAAGGTCCGCGCCGCCAACATTCGTCCGCTACACCATGCTCGAAGCCGGCGCCGGCTTCAACAGCGAGTTGTTCGGCATCGCCCGCACGCTGCTGCGCGCCGCCGCGGAGAAGGCCAAGCCCAACGCCCAGCGTCTGCGCGAGTTCCGCGACTCCAACCTCGAATCGCTGGAACTTCAGCTCTTTTCGACGGCGCCCGATCTACGACAACTACGAGAAGGTCAAGCTGGCCGACGCTCTGACCTTCCTGGCCGGCGAACTGGGCTACGACAACGCGCTGGTGAAGAAAGTGCTGGCCGGCAAATCGCCGCGGAACGCGCCTACGAGCTGGTCAACGGCACCAAGGTCAAGCGGGTGGCGTTCCGCAAGAAGCTGTACGAGGGCGGCAAGGAGGCGGTGGACGACGCCAACGACCCGATGATCGAGCTGG
Source organism: uncultured Planctomycetota bacterium (assembly GCA_963849325.1). GTDB lineage: Bacteria > Planctomycetota > Planctomycetia > Gemmatales > Gemmataceae > JAJPHU01. The sequence continues at coordinate 403,316 of CAWKHF010000005.1, forward strand.
CCCGCCTGGTCGATCCCGAGGCGCGGGCGGTGCGCAAGGTCATCGAGAGCGAGGTCGAGGAGGTGCAGCGGCAGGCCTACGCCGAGATCGCCAAGGTCAAGTTCGCCCTGGAGGGCACCAACACCTACCCCGACGCGACCTTCACGCTGCGGCTGGCGTTCGGCAGGTCAAGGGCTACGAGGAGGACGGCAAGCACGTGCCGTTCGAGACGACCTTCGCCGGCCTGTACGAGCGGGCCAAGGAGAAGAACAACCGGCCGCCGTTCGACCTGCCGCCGCGCTGGGTCGAGAAAAAGGACAAGCTGAACCTGAAGACGCCGTTCAATTTCGTCTGCACGGCCGACATCATCGGCGGCAACTCGGGCAGTCCGGTCATCAACCGGCAAGCCGAGGTGGTGGGCCTGATCTTCGACGGCAACATCCAGTCGCTGGTGCTGGACTTCGTCTACAGCGACGAGCAGGCCCGCGCCGTGTCGGTCCACTCGGCCGGCATCGTCGAGGCGCTGCGCCAGGTCTACGACGCCGACGAGCTGGCCGACGAGCTGACGGGACGGAAGAAGTAGAGGCGTCGTTCGGGACTCGTAGCGTACGCTACGAGTCCCGACGAAATCGGGTGAGCACGTCTGCTCGGACGCCCGACACGTCCTCCATTCTGCTAGACTGTATTGGTGATGATTTTCCCTTTGAAATGGGAGCCGCTATGACGTTCCCCGTGATCGTTCATCCTTCGCACGGTCAATTTGAAGCCGCACTCGTTGGTGCGCCCGACGTATGCGCTACGGCTGCGACACGCGAAGAAGCGCTCGCCGCACTGGAAACGGCGATTGCGCGGCGACTGGATCAGGGTGAGCTGGTCGCGCTGGAAGTTCGCCGCCGCGGTTTGGCCGGGTTATTTGGGAGATACCGCGACGATCCCACCTTGCGCGAAATCTGTCAAGCGGTCTACCAAGAGCGCGATGCCGACGTGCGGGAATGAAAGCGTTCGACACCGACATTCTGACGGAAATCCTGGCGGGCAATCCGGCCTACGCCGAGCGAATCGCAAAGGTTGCGGTCGTTGAGCAGGCGGTGCCGATTGTCGCCGTCGAGGAAATTCTCCGCGGCCGACTCAACGCCATCCGCCAAGCGGAAGCCGCCAAAGCGAAAATCACGATTGAACAAGCTTATATGCTGTTCGAGCCAACGCTGGCCGACATCCGCGAGGTGAAGGTTCTTTCGTTTACCGAGCAGGCGGAGGGGTTGCGGAACGAATGGCGGAAATTGAAAATCCGAGGGTCCACGCACGATCTGCGTATAGCCGCGATTTGCGTGGTGAACGCGGCCACGTTGGTCACGCGCAATCGCCGTGACTTCCAGAACATTCCAGGACTCGCGGTTGAATTTTGGGAATAGCCAGCTCCCCCCGCTCGCCTTTCTCGTTCTGCCTCATCCGCCATCAGCGCACGCATCAACGCTGAGCAATCCATTCGCGCACGCCGGCCGTCCCGCCGTCGCTTTGATGGCGTAAGTACCTGAATGACAGATGGTTCAAGCAATCGGAGTGCCGGTCTTTCCGCCCGGCACGTCACTTGCCTTTACCAATGCTCAACCTCTCCCGGCGGAGCATACTCATCCGGATTACCTGAACAGGTAACGCCTTTTTCATATGAGTATGCCTACAATGCCTGGCCCTCCGAAGGATGTCAGGAACCTGCCACCCATGCTCTCTCCGCTGCCGGCTGGGCGACCCGTTGACGCGAAAGGGCTCGCCAGCGCCCGGACCCCGAAAGTCTACTTGGGAGACCTCCAATGAAATGGATGAGCCGCACGTTCGGTAGCGCCTTCGTTTTCGCCGCCCTGTTGCTGAGCTTCTCCGATCTGCCCGTCGAAGGGATGGTTGATCTGCTGCTCCAGGCGGACCCGTCCGCGGATCGCATCTCGCTGGTCGAGGAGCAGCGCCGGAGCGTCCAGCTGGCGGAGGAGTCCACCATCGTCCTCGCGCGCCTCCGCAACAAGGACCGGATCTCGCAGCAGGTGATCGCGGGAGACCTGACCCTGTTGCAGGCGGCGGCCAGGTTCATCGCCCTCAACGACACGCCCGAGAGCCGCGAAAACCTCCGCCGCGCCTTCCCGGCCCATTCCGAGGGCGAGAGCGTCTGTCTCCAGGTGATGAAGTGGGTCGAGAGCGAGGCCCGCTTGCGGGCGTCGCCCAGTCAGGCCGAGGCGGTCTGCCGTCGTTTGCAAGAGGAGCTGTGCGCGCATCTGGAATATCACGGCACCGTAACACTGTCGGAGTGAGACGGCGGCGATTCCGCCAGCCAGGGCCGAACGACCTCGCGGCCGAAGCGTGTACTAAACGGCGTGGCCGCACGCGGCAGCACGTGGGTCAGGTCGAAGAAATCGTCGTCCGGCACCCAGTCGCGGGTATCGAGGATGGCGAGGTGGTAGGTGTCGGCCAGTTGCTTCAGGTATGCCTGGAGACGTTGCCGAGTCGCCGGGGGATAGCAGGCGCGGAGGACGCTGTGTTCGGGCATGAGCAGCAGGGCGGCGCGGACGTGGCGCCGGCTACACTCGTCGAGCAGTTCGTGCAGGGCGCGGTCGGCCACCGGCTTGACCTGGAATTGTTCGAGGATGGGGCGCATCTGCCGGCGGACGTCCTCAATGCGGCGCTGGAAATCCTGCGGCGAGCCGCGCTCCGACGGGGCCGGCAGCCAGCCCAGCTCCTTCGGCTCGCGCCGGCCACAGTCGGGCCAGAACACGATCGGCCCTTCGTGACGCGGCAGCAACACCGGAGCGTAGCGATCCAGGACGCGGGCACGATGGCATAGCACCGGCGCGAAGCCTTCGCGGAGCAGCTGCGTCAGCCCCGCCGCCCGCGCCGCGAAATAGCGGTACACAAACGGCCCATCGATCCACTCCAGTCCGCGAGCCGTGAGGAAGCTCTCTTCCGCGAAGCCGGCCTCCTGCGTCAGCATCGCCGGAAAGACCTCGATCAACACCGAGTCCGGCCGTACTCCCGCGGCCAGGACGCGGCGGAAGACGAGCAGTTCGTGCAGCGGTCCTCCCCACAACAGCGCGGCGTTGAAGACCGTCGGCGTCGCGGCGGCGTCGCCGAGCAAGGGATTGAGGACGGTGGGCCGGATGGCGTTGGCCGGACGCGAGCTGCCCAGGACCAGGACCAGCGGCCGGCCGGGCGTCTCGGCCACGCGCGCCGCAGGCTGGTCAGGACCGAGCTGAATTCGGGATCGCGCAGCTCGGGATGACGATGACCCAGCCAGAACCCTAGGGCGAGCTGGCAGCACGCGAACAGTACGAGCGTCCACAGCACCGCCGCCCGTCCCCGCGGCGCCGGGCTGAGAAAGAGCCGCGACATGACAGCACCTCCCGGATACCGACCCGAATCGGGAGGGGATAATCCGAGGCACCAGTCCTGTCAATGCCAGTTCCGATCGGCCAATGGTCCTCAACGCTTGATCGTCTTCGGCACGGGGTCGGTGGCGAACGGCCAATCTACCGGCTGATACTTGATGCCCAGGTGCGGCGTCTCGACGCGGCGATGCTTCTCGGCCCGGCTCGTCATCACCGCGTCGAGAATGCCGGTGGTCAGCAGCGTCCGCTCGACGGGGTAGGCGGCGTGTCCGGTCTGCATCATGGAGTCGATGGCCCTGACGAGATAGGCGAAGTGGCCGAACGGATCGGGATGCTGCAAATAGAAATGCGTGGCAACCGGCTTATCGCGGCCCTTGAGTCGGCCGGCGAAGATGAAGGCGCCGCCGTCGCCCTCGTGGATCCAGCCGTTGGGCATCAGGACCGCCGCTCGGAAGCCGTCGCGGTACTCGATGAGAAACAGTCCGGCGTCCTTCGCCTTCGATGTCGTCTCGCGGATGTCGGTCCTGGCGTGCGCCGGCACCAGCGCCGACGCCGCCTCCAGCAGCGGCTTCGACCAGCGGCCCTCGTCCAGCGCCTGCCACATGGCCGCGCCTTGCAAACACTGCACGGCGCGGACGCCGGTCTCGCCGCCCTTGCGGCGCTCGGCCATGCACTGCAAGCCCTCCAGGGCGTGGAAACCGTAGCCCTCGAATGGCCCGTAGCCGATCTGCACTGCCTCGATCAGCGGGCAGTCCTTCGGCAGTTTCAACGGCGGCCGCCGCCACGTCAGCGGCACCGACGAGCCGGCCATCAGCGGCACGAACAGGGCGCGCGATCGATCATACATCCATTTCGCGTCGGTCCACGTCGCGGACAAGTGCTTATCACTGAACACCGGCATGGACTTTTTCGACTTCTCGAAGACCTGGCACACTTCCTCGAAGAAGCGGCGGCGCGGGTAGAGAACTTGGCCGCGCGCGTTCTTCGGATAGTCGCCGTGCTCGCCGATGCACAACACGCCATCCACGGCCAACCCGTCGCCGCCAAGCGTCAGGGCGCCCGCGATGGTGGGATAGATGGTGAAGCCGTGCTTCTTCGCCAGGTCACGGCTCCTGTCCTTCGCCGGCGTCTGATCGACGTACAGGGACACGAGTTTCAGGTTTGGGCCAGCGCCGCCGTCGTGGTTGTACCCTTCGAGGATTTTGCCGACGATGACGTCGGCGTGCGACCAGCGCGTGTACACGGTGACGACGGCGGCAACTCGTTTGGGTTGGTTCATAGGCGCTCCCAATGTTTAGCCGCGACGCGCAGCGGAGCGCGGCCGTCCCGCGCTCCGCTGCGCGTCGCGGCTAAACGAAATCACTCGGCGGGTTGCAGCTTCGGAAAATTCTTCGATACCAAGGTCTCAAACTTCGTATCGGTCTTGCGGACCATGCGGGCGCTGGCGCCGCGGGACTCGATGATCTTCATGCCCTTTTCCGGCCCAAGCACGGCGGCCACCTTCGTCAGACTATCGGAGTCGATACCTTTTTTCGCCACGACTGTCACGCTCATTCGGCCAACCAAGCCAATCCCCGTTCGCGGATCGACAATGTGCGAATAGCGCTTGCCGTCGATCTCGACGAACTGCTCGGCGTCGCCGGAGGTGGACACGGCGGCGTCGCGCAGGACGAGGCGGCCGGCGTCCTTCTCGCCGGGCAGCGGAGCGATGGCGACCTTCCAGCCCTCGGCGCCGGGCGGCGGTCCACTGACGGCGATGTCGCCGCCGGCAGCGACGAGAGCGCGGCCCAGTCCGTGCTTGTGCAGCACCGTCAGCGCCTCGTCGGCCGCGTAGCCCTTGGCGATGCCGCCCAGGTCGAGCAACATGCCCGGCTTGAGCAGCTGCACCGTGCGCGCCTTCTCGTCCAGGCGGACGTTGCGCCAGCCGACCAGGGCGCGAGCCTCGGCCAACTTCTCGGTGTCGGGCAACTTCTTCTGCTTGCGCGCCTTGCGCCACAGACGCACCACCGGGCCGACTGTCACGTCGAATGCGCCATCGGATTGTCGGGACACTTCCTGCGCACGGGATAGAACAAAGAACAGTTCGGCGCTGACCGGCACGGGCGGCCCGCCGGCGCGGGTACACAAGCGCATCAATTCGCTGGTTGGATCGTAGTCGCTCATGGTAGCATTGAGGGACGCGATGCGAGCGAAGGCGTCCCGGACAGCGCGGTCGGCCATGTCCCTGTCCGGCGCGTAAACGAGGATTCGGAACCGCGTACCCATGTGCGGTTCGGTGTAGCTGTAGCGCGACAGGGCGGGTTCCGCCCCTCCCGCCAGCAGGACGGCCAGCAGACCGAATAGACGCGGACGCATGGCGTGGACCTCCTCAATCGACAACCTCTGGCAACGTTGTGGAGATTACCACAGATGGGACGACTGTTACAGTTTTCCGTGGCTGCCAGTCTCGGCGTGCTGGTCCTGGCCCTGGGACGGCCGGGCGAGATCCCCGAGGCGGCGCCGGCCCGCGCCGAAGCGCCGGCGGCGGCGCATCCGTCGTACACGGAGACCATCCCCGGCACCCAGGCGAAGTTTGAGATGATCGCCATCCCCGGAGGCGAATTCGTCATGGGCAGTCCGGCCACGGAAAAGGACCGCAAGGACGACGAAGGGCCGCAGCATCCCGTCAAGGTTCGACCGTTCTGGATGGGCAAGTGCGAGGTGACGTGGGACGAGTTCGACCTGTTCTGGCGCGCCAAGCCGGGCCAGAAAGAGGACAAGGAGCCGGACAATCCCAAGGACGCCGACGCCGTCACGCGACCGACGCCGCCCTACGCCGACGAGACCTTCAAAAAGGGCCGCGAGGGTCATCCGGTCCTGTGCATCACCTGGCACGCCGCCATGCAGTATTGCCGCTGGTTGTCGGTCAAGACCGGCAAGGCCTACCGTCTGCCGACTGAGGCCGAGTGGGAGTACGCCTGCCGCGCCGGCACCAAAACGGCCTACTTCTTCGGCGACGATCCCGCCAAGCTCGGCGATTACGCCTGGTTCATGGATAATGCCGACGACAAGACGCATCCGGTCGGCAGCAAGAAGCCCAATCCGTGGGGTCTGCACGACATGTACGGCAACGTGTCCGAATGGTGTCTCGACGAATACAAGAGCAACGCCTACGCCGGTTTCTCCTCCGACAAGCCGACGCTGGCGCCGGTGGTGCTGCCGGGCGAGAAAGTGTTCCGCGCGCGGTGCGTGGCGGCTCGTGGGGCGACGAGGCCAAGGACTGCCGCAGCGCCGTCCGGTTGGCCTCGGAGCTGGCCTGGATGGTCCAGGATCCGCAACGGCCGCGCAGCATCTGGTGGCTGACCGACGCCGATTTCGTTGGGTTTCGTGTGGTCCGTGCTGTCGAGGAACAGGACAATTTGAAGGGCTTCCGCTCGCGGATCACGCGGCAAAGCCCGGTGGAGTAACGCTACCAGCCCAGAGCGTCAGCGACGGGGCGGACCCGTCGCTGACGCTCTGGGCTGGTATCCCTGCGTTCCTGGTATGGTGCCGGGCGCAGGGCCAATCCTTTCGCACCAGGAGAGACACGAGATGAATAGCAGCGACACGACTCGGGACAGCGCCTCGCGGCGCGATTTCCTCAAGACGACGACGGTGGCGGCTGGCGCCGCCCTGGTCAGCAACCTGAGCCTGGCGCCGGCGGTCCACGCCGCCGGCAGCGATCAGATCAAGGTCGGCATCATCGGCTGCGGCGGCCGCGGCGGCGGCGCCGGCGAAGACGTCCTTCGCTCCGCCAAGGGCGTCACCATCCATGCTCTAGGCGACGTGTTCTCGTTCCAGGTGGACGGCGCCCGCGGCCGTCTTTCCAAGCTCGCCCAGAAGGACGACATCAAGGGCATGGGCAACAGCGTGGACGTGGATGGCCGTTGTTTCAGCGGTCTGGACGCCTACAAGCAGGTGCTCGACAGCGGCATCAACTACGTCATCCTGGCCACCTCGCCGGGCTTCCGGCCCATCCACCTGCAAGCGGCCGTCGCCGCCGGCAAGAACATCTTCACCGAGAAGCCCGTCGGCGTGGACGGACCCGGTATCCGCAAGGTGCTCGAAGCCTACGAGGAAGCCCAGAAGAAGGGCCTGCACATCGCCGCCGGCACCCAGCGCCGCCATCAGCTGCCCTACATCGAGACGATGAAGCGCATTCACGACGGCGCCATCGGCGACATTGTCGGCGGTCGTGGCTACTGGATGCAGGGCATCCTGTGGGCGCGCGATCCGCGGCCGGAGATGACCACCGATGTCGCCAAGCAAATTTGGAACTGGTACAACTACACCTGGCTGTGCGGCGATCACATCGTCGAGCAGCACGTTCACAACCTCGACGTGCTCAACTGGGCCATCGGCACGCACCCCGTCAGCGCCGTCGGCATGGGTTATCGCACTCGTACCGACCCGCGCTACGGCCACATCTACGACTTCTTCGCCATCGACTTCAAGTATCCCAAGGGCGTCCACACGCTGAGCATGTGCCGGCAGATCAGCAACTGCGCCAGCGAGGTCGGCGAATACCTGGTCGGCACCAAGGGCATGTGCCACGTCAACGCCTACAACATCAACGGCAAGAGGGTCGCCGGCAAGGGCGGCACCAATCCCTACGTGCAGGAACACACCGACCTGATCGAGAGCATCCGTACCGACAAGCCGCTCAACGAACTGAAACAGGTGGCCGAGAGCACGCTGACAGCCATCCTGGGCCGCATGTCGGCGTATACCGGCAAGGAAGTGTCGTGGGAGCAGGCGCTCAACTCCAAGGAAGACACGATGCCCAAGGATCTGACCTGGGAGATGAGTTTGCCGATGCCGCCGGTCGCGGTCCCCGGCAAGACGGCGCTGATTTGACGAAACGAATGGCTTGACAAGCCCACCGCGCCGGCGACGGAATGGTCTCGCCGTCGGCGCGGGGGGCGGGTAGCCCGAATCAGGAAAGACCGAGCATGAACGACCCCAACACGAATCGGAAGCGCGCCACGCGGCGTGATTTCCTCAAAACGACGACGGTGGCGGCCGGCGCCGCCGTGATCGGCAACCTGAGTCTGGCGCCGGCGGTCCACGCCGCCGGCAGCGATCGAATCAAGGTTGGTCTTATCGGTTGCGGCGGTCGCGGCAGCGGCGCCGCCGAGAATGTGTTGTCCGCCGCGCCGGGCGTCCACATCGTGGCCCTGGGCGACGTTTTCGCCGACCGTCTCCAGGCGGCCCGCGACCAGCTGACGAAATTCGCCGCGCAAAAGGAGATCCAGGAGCGTGGCAACGCCATCGATCTGCCGGAGTCGCGCTGCTTTGTCGGGCTGGACGCTTACGACAAGGTGATCAACTGTGCGGAAGTCAACTACGTGATTCTGGCGACGCCGCCCGGCTTCCGTCCCCTTCACCTGCAAGCGGCCGTCGCCGCCGGCAAGAACATCTTCGCCGAGAAACCCGTCGGCGTGGACGGACCGGGTATCCGCAAAGTGCTGGCCGCCTACGAAGAGGCCCAGAAAAAGGGCCTGCACATTGTCGCCGGCACGCAACGCCGCCATCAACGAGCTTATCTGGAAACCCTGAAGCACATCCAGGACGGAGCGATCGGCGAGCTGGTCGGCGGCCGCTGTTACTGGAACCAGGGTACGCTGTGGAAGCGTCTGGCCAAGCCGGGCGTGACCGACGTCGCCTATCAGATTCACAACTGGTACGCCTTCCCCTGGCTGAGCGGCGATCACATCGTCGAGCAGCACGTCCACAATCTCGACGTGCTCAACTGGGCGTTCGGCGCCCGCCGGTGGCGGCCGTGGGCATGGGCTACCGCGTGCCCCGCGATGAGGGCTTCGGTCCCATTTACAACTTCTTCGCCATCGACCTGGAGTATCCCAAGGGCGTCCACGCCCTGAGCATGTGCCGTCAAATCGACAACTGCGTCAACGAGATTGGCGAGCACCTCGTCGGCAGCAAGGGCCACTGCCACGTCAACGCCTACAACCTCAACGGCAACGTCCTGTTCAAGCGCGCCCAGTTGAAGCAACATGCCAACCCCTACGTGCAGGAGCACACCGACCTGATCGAGAGCATCCGCTCCGGCAAGCCGCTCAACGAGCTGAAACAGGTGGCCGAGTGTACGCTGACGGCCATCCTGGGCCGCATGTCGGCGTACACCGGCAAGCGTGTCTCGTGGGAGCAGGCGCTGAACTCGAAGGAAGACACCATGCCCAAGGATCTGACCTGGGACACGCACTTGACGGTGCCGCCGGTGGCCATGCCCGGCAAGACGCCGCTGATTTGACGGACGAGCCGCACATCCACCCGGAGGGTCGGGCGACGCTCCGGGTGGACGGCGATCGATGGCCAGCTCTCTCCGCTCACGTCTCCGGGTCGATCCCCAACGCACGCAGTTGGGCGGCCAGTCGCTCGGCGCGTTGGCGTTCCTGCTCGGCGCGTTGCCGTTCTTGCTCGGCGCGTTGGCGCTGCTGCTTGGTTCGCTTTCGCGCGCTGGGTCTGTTGCTCGGCCTGTTCGGTGCGTTCCTGGCCGGTGGGTATGAGGAAGCCGTCGCGGTCGCACCAACGCAGCCAGTTGCGTTCGGACCACTCTTCATAAACGCCATCCCATAACGTCAAGCCCAGTCCCACCTTGGGCAGCCACGCGGTCTTGGCAGGTCGATAGACGCCCCCGCGCAAAGCGAAGACGCGCAGGATGCCGCCGTCCAAGTGATTATCCGGATCGTAAATGACGTAATAGGGGACCGGGATGCTCTCGTATTCGTCCTTCTTGTAGTCCTCCTCGCCGCCGCGGCGATCCGAGACGAACTCGATGGCCACTTCCGGCGGTTTGCCGACGATCCAGGTGAAGTAAGAATTGTTCTCTTTCCGCGACAGATCTCTGCCGACGGGGTAATCGAGGCTGAGCATGACGTCCGGAACCAGCGGTGGTTTCTTCGAGTAGAAGAGTCCCACGTTGGAGAAAACCACGAAGGTGCGGCCGCCCGCCGGCTTCCACGACACGTACAACGGCTCGGTTAGCAGCCGGTACTGCTTTTCCGCGTAGATGCTTTCCACGGGTTCGCCGTCCTCGATGACCAGATCGTCGATATTGGGCCACTCTTGGGATGGTAATGGGGAAGGCGTATTATCACCTGGTCCAGTCGGCGACCACGAAGGGGGGTCCAGTGGATTCGTGGGATCGATGATGTCGTCGTCCACAGCGTCTCCCATCGGTAAGGGGGGAGAATGACGGAGAGATCTGTTGGCGATTGTAGCGGCGGGAGAGGGAGAAAGGGTAGCCCGGTTGCCGCTGGCGGCTTCGTGTCTGTCCGTTAAGCCCCTCTCCCCCGGTACTCCGGGGGAGAGGGGTTGGGGTGCGGATTCCGCGGGTTTGTCGCCCCCTCACCCCCAACCCCTCTCCCCCGAGTACGGGGGAGAGGGGGGCTTACGGGACCGACTCTTAGCGTTCCTCGCCAAGCCGCCGGCGGCCCCGATCACTTATTCTCGTACTTCCGCAGGATCTCCTCGCGCGGCACGCCGGCGATCGACTCGAAGCCGCCCGCCAGGATCAGGTCGGCCAGCTGGCTCACGTCGCGGAAGTAGCGATCGCTCGGCCGTTTGCCCGTCAGCTTGCGGCGCAGATCCTGACACAAAATGTCCGCGGCGGCGGCCGAGGCTTCGTTGCCCTGGCGATGGCCCCACAGGGCCGTCACCAGAATGACCACGTTGTCCTGCATGCGCTGCGACAACTCGGCCATGCGGCACTGGCGATCGGCCAGCTTGAGCTGATACTTCTCCATCGCGCCCGTCACCTCGCCGCGCAGCCGGCCGAAGCCGTCCAGGGCGAAATCGACGTGATCGGCCAGGCGTTTGTCCATGCCCGGCACCTGCTGGCGATCGCGCGGCGCGAGCATTTGACCGACTTTCCAGCGTGCATAAGGGGCCAATTCTTTGCGCAGCTTCCAGGCGTGCAGCGGGTTGAGCGGGTTGGGCTTCTTGATCCCTAGCCGTTGCACCGCCTTGCCGATCGGCTCGAAGAAGCGCTTGCCGTGCTCCTTGACCAGCGACTTGAAGAACGCCATGCCCAGCATCTCGCCCTCGCCCTCGTAGATGCACGGGGCCAGGAAGTCGTAGACGTTGTCGCCGAAGAGGTGGCCCTTGAGGAACGAGCGGCCGCCGTGCGTCTTCATGAACAGCTCGATGGCGGCTTCCTTCATGGCCTCGCTGCCGAAAATCTTGGCGATGATGCACTCCATCTCGCCGCGGTAGCCCTCGTCGATCAGCCAGGAACCCCAGGCCACCAGGGCGTCGGCGCCGGCGATGAGCCCGGCCAGGCGGGCGATGCGCCGCTTGACCAGCTCGCGCGTGGCGATGGGCTGGCCGTAGGTGCGGCGAAACTCGGCCCACGGCAGCAGGTTGGCCAGCATCACGCCGCATGCTGCCGGCCGCTCCGGCACACAGCGACACGCGGCCCAGGTTCAGGCCGTGATAGGCGATGGTCAGACCGTCGCCGATCGGCGGCTTGAGCAGGTTTTCCTTCGGCACGCGGAAATTCGTGAAGCGCAGGCCGTTGTTGTAGGCGTGCCGCAGGGCGTACAGACCATAGGGCACGACCTGGAAATGCTCGTTCTCCTGGGTCGGCAGATCGACAACGAGCACGGCCGGCTTGCCGTCGAGCAGCACCACCAGGCCGGCGGTGCGGCCGGGGATGACGTTGGTGATGAACAGCTTTTCGCCGTTGACGACGTAGTAGTCGCCGTCGAGTACGGCGGTGGTGCGCAGGGCGGTGAGGTCGGAGCCGGCGCCCGGCTCGGTCAGGGCGAAGCCGGACAGCGCCTGGCCGTTGGCGAGCCTGGGCAGAAAGCGCTCCTTCTGCTCCGGGCGTGCCGAAGGTGCGCACCGGATCGACGGCGCCGATGCAGCCGTGGATCGAGGCCAGGCCGGCGATCATGGCATCCTGCGTCGCCATGCGCGTCAGGAAGTTGCTGAAGCGCGCGAACGGCGCGCCCTGTCCGCCGTAGCGCGGATCGATGAGCAGACCCCAGTAGCCGGCGCCGGCCAACTCCTGAAGCGTCTGGGGCGAGACCTTGCCGTGCTCGTCGTGGATCTGGCCCTCGGCGCGGCGGCGGCGGACGATCTCGAGCGACGCCTCCATGCAGCGATCGCATGGCGCGGACGCCGGCAGCGGCGGCGGAGAGAACAGATCGAGCGGCACGTGGCCGTCCCAGACCGCCTTGTGGATGGGGCTGTTGGCCGTCTGGTACTGCGGCTTGAAGAGCGATTCGACCTGTTCGTCGGCCCGGTCCACGGCGCCGGTGCGCCGAGCTTCCTCTTCCGTCTTGCCGCCCAGCCGCAAGGCCGTCTCGGCAAAGCTCTGCTGGTCCCGATCTGCTGGCGTGACCGTGTTCATCGTTCCTTCCGCCTTGTGCTTGAGGGAAACATTCGCCGAAGACGACCGTGGTTTTACACCATCCTCTATTTTCATTCTACGCCCGAGAGGCGAACGGGATCGCATCCGCAATTGTTCCCGATGATTGGCCCCTCGGCTCCGCCTGGCGAAGTGGGGTAGACCTTGCCTGCCGGGGAAACTCACGCACAAAAGGGAAACCAGGCAGATCGAGACCTTTCGGCCTGCCGTGCCGGTGTCGCAGGCAAGGATTGTGCATCTCAGGCACAACCGGAGGGTTGTTTTGAACGTATGATAGATTGAGAATAAATGGGTCGCGCCGGCTGTGGACCCCCGGCCTGGCCGCTCGGCGTCCTCCTCGATAGACCATCACCCGACGCAACGGTCTCCACTCGAAAGGGGTTGTGCGTCATGCGTGCGTTGTCGTATCTCGGCCTGGCGGCCGTCGCCCTCGTGGGTTTGGTCCCAGCCGCCCCGTGAAGTGTTTGCGCGTCTGCGGCAGTGCCGCCGCGCCGGCGGCGCAGACGGTGGTGCCGCCACCGCCCTCGGTGCCCACTCTGCCCGACCCGGACAGCGCGCCGCTCCCGCCCGTCGTGACCACGCTGCCGCCTCCCGCGATGCTGCCGCCCACGGGAACGCCTCCGGTGGTAATCCCGGTACGGCCGATGACCGTGAACGAATTCGTCGCCGCCTTCAAACCCTTGCCGGGGAAGTACGAGGTGCTCCTGATCCATCCCAAGACCGGCGTTCCGGTCAAGGTACACTTCGCGCTGCCGCCCGGCTGCATTCGCACGGTGCGCGTCACTGCGCACAAGATCGCGTTCGTCTACGCCGGCCGCTGCGACGTCGTGATCCGCTTTTTGCACAGCGGCAAGGTGTGGGTACGAGGCTAATCGCCCCGGACGGCCGCGAGGGAGATTAACCAATGGCCACGGACGACCTGACGGCTTATCGCGAGGCGGCGTGCGAGGCGGCGCGGCGCGGGGCGGCGGTGCTGGAGGACTGGCGCAGCCGCTTCCAGGTCCGCGAGAAGGCACGCTTCGACCTCGTCACCGACGCCGACCTCGCTTCGCAGCGGACCATTTACACTTACCTGCACGAGCGCTTCCCCGACCACGCCTTCCTCGGCGAGGAGGAGGGCGCGTCGAAGGCGCGGCCGGCCGCCGACGCGCCGCCGACGTGGATCGTCGATCCGCTGGACGGCACCACCAACTACGTCCACGACTGCCCGATGTACTGCGTCTCCATCGGTCTGCAAGTGGCCGGCGAGTTGGTCGTCGGCGTGGTGCTGGACCCACGGCAAAAGGAGTTGTTCGTCGCCGCGAAGGGACAGGGAGCGTGGCTCGGCTCGCGCCGTTTGCATACCAGTCCGGCTGCCACCTTGGAGGAGGCGCTGCTGGCGACGGGCTTTCCACCGGACCTGCGCGGTCAGGAGCGAACGCTGGCGTGGTGGCGTTACTTCTCGCTGCGGGCACGTTCGCTGCGCCGCACCGGCTCGACGGCGCTGAACCTGGCGTACCTGGCGGCGGGGCGTTTCGATGGCTACTGGGCCTTCGACAATCACGTCTGGGACGTGGCCGGCGGTGTCGTGCTGGTCCGCGAGGCCGGCGGCCTCGTCACCAACGTCGATGGCACGCCCTTCGACCCGTATACTCCCGATGGTTTGGCCAGCAACGGCCCGCTGCATCCGCTGCTGCTGGAGGCGCTGCGGAACGGGGCGGCGTGACCAGTCTCCGCCCGAGTCCCCTTATTTGTCCGGGCGGGCAAAGCGGTAAGTGACGAGCGATCGAGCGGGCAATGTGTCCGCAAAACTCCCGGCGCCTCTTGTGAGTTCCGGCAGGTCGGCCCTCTCTTCCGTGGCGCTGGTGCGGCTGCGCGTGGCGGTGGTCACGGGGGACCATTTGCCCGTCAGTTTGAGGGCGATGGAGGCGTCCTTGTCCTGCACGTTCACGATATGGACAACGAGCGTCCGGCCATCGGCGGAGAGAAAGCCCGTGGGCTTGACGCCGGCCTGGCCGTCGCCGCTCGCCCCCGGCCCGGTGAGACCGATTTCGACAACGCGCATGCCGGGCGTGAGTGGCTCGGCCCACTGTCGAAAGAGGTGGTAGGCCTTTGTCAAACGGTAATCCTTGCCCCAGTCCACGTGGATCAGGGCTTCGCCGCTCTCGCGTGGCGGATACACCCAGTCATAGGCCATCCACACGTTCGCCCCGCCTTTGAACGCCTCGTGCATGGCTCGGCCGTATTCGGTCGCGGAGTTAATCATCCCCGGAGAGGCGTCTTTTTTCCGGGCACACCATTCGGTCATCCACACCGGACGTTCGCCGGCAAGTCGTCGCAAGGCACCCCAGCGGTCGCCGCGCGGGTCGTAATCGTGCGAGGCAACCACGCCGAGGTAGCGTCCGGCCGTTCTCAGAAGGGGTGGGACGTAATCCTGGGCTGCTCCCGGCGCACTCAGCGTATTCGGCCCGACGAGTTTGGGACGCGGGACCTCCGGGTGACGGCGGGCCATCTTTTCCAGATATTCTCCCACCGTCTTGAAAACCACGGCGTGGCGCTGAGGAGTCCAGAAGCAGCCGGGCTGGGTGTGCGGCCAATCGGGTTCGTTGGCGATACAGAGGTACTGAATGGGAGCGCCATTCCGCTGCATGTGGGCGAGGAACGCCCACACGTACTCGCCGAGTTCCAGTTCCATGCCGGGTTTGAGTGTAGCGCGGGCTTCGCCGCCGCCGGAGGCGGCGTTGTTCGTTTTCATCCACGGCGGCGGCGTGGTGAGCGTGGCGAAGAGCTGAATGTCCTTTCGCCGTTTCAACGCCGCCTTGGCAATCCGCAGGGTGTGCGCAATACGCGAAGTTCTTCTCGTCGAAAGCGGGCGTCCAGGGGTCGGCGTTATCGTTCTCCGGCTCATGGGTTTCGCGGATCATGAGCTGCAGGTATCGCGTGGGCACGCGGGCGAACATATCGTCGTAGAGCTGCTGCTGCCGTTTGTCGTTGTCCCGCGCGGCCAGGCTGGTAATGTGCCCCTCGTAGAAGATTGCGCCCGCGCCGAGTCCTTGAAAAACCTGTCGGGTCCGTGCCGTCTGCACGGTGATGCGCGTCTCTTGCGAATGAGCGAAGCCGCAAAGAGGAGAAGCCAGCAGAGCGCAACCAAATAGGAAGCCAACGCCCTGCCACGCCGCGGGTCGCGGCAGTAGCCGTCGGGCGGACTTGCTTGGGCGGGCTGAGGGATTCCGTCTCCGGACGATCTCTCGCCTCCGCGCAAGCCACAAGAGGGACGGAAGGATTCGGTACATGATTTGTCCTCGTATCGGCTATCCTTCTTGGCGGTTTCCCGCCGCGAAAGCTCCGACGTTGACGGCGCCCGCTCAGGAGGTTGACGCCTCCCGCTGCGCCGGGGTCGCCAGCACGATCCGCTGTCCTTCCGCTCGGCTGCGCGACGCCGCCCGCAGCCAGGTCAAGGCCTGGTAGGCATCCTCGAAACTCGGCCGCATCGTCTGTCCCGATCGGAGGGCCAGGATGAAGCGCTCCAGTGCCGCCTGCTCCGCCGTGCGCGGCGGCAAGCGCTGAGCGTGCTGGCCGTCGGCATCGCGCCAGCGCAGTTGTCGCGGCCATCCCGCCGTCGCCGTGCCCGTCTCCGCGACCACCTCGAACCGTCCCGGCGTCCGCCCCGTCGCGGCCGTCCACAGCGTCACCTGCGCCAGCCGTCCGCCGCCGAACGAGAGCACCAGCGTGGCGAACGATGCCCCTTCGCCTTCGACCGCCCATACGCTCCGCGGCGTATCGTCCAGCAGCCAGGCACAGCCGGCCAGGAGCGGCAGCACGACCGGATGGTGCAGCAGGTCGCGCCCCGAGCCGGCAGGGTCCACGGCCCAGTCCGCGCGCACCAGGCGCGCCTGCCCCAGTCGATGCGTCAACAATTCGCGCAGATACAGCGTTGCCGGTGACAGCACGGGGGCCAAGGCCATGAGCACGGGCAGGCCGCTGTCGTGGATTTGCTGGCGCAGAGCGTCGGCGTGCGCGTCGTCGCCGTCGAGCGACTGGGCGCAAAGGACCGGCTTGTTGGTCGCGCAGGCGCGTTCGAGTGGCCACAGACCGAACCACTGCGCGTCGAGCAGCAGCACCGCCTCGACGTCGGCGCGCTCGAGCAGTTCGACGGGTCCGCCCGCGACGGTGCAGCGCAGCAGTCGCGCCGCGGCCTCGGCGCGGCGAACGACCTGATCGCACACGGCCCGCACCTCAATGTGGTCGCCCAGCCGGGCCAGGACCGGCCGATACCGCCGCCAGCGTCGGCCCAGGCCAATCACTCCTACGCGCAGCCGCATAATCGCTCCCGTCCGTCCGGCGAAGTCCGCCGCTCGCCTTGTCGGCGAGCCTTCGATTACTGTATACTCCGCCGCGCGCTCGGACCATGCGGCCTCCTCATGAGAATTCATGAGAAGCGATTGACCCCACGGCGGACCCTCGGTAACATGCCTGGATCGCGGCCCCTTCGCCAAGTGGTAAGGCAGCGGATTGCAAATCCGCTATCCCCGGTTCGAATCCGGGAGGGGCCTCTTGTCTCAATCCGTCGCAATCGCCCTCATCCACTCTCAAACCCTTCCCACGATCAAGACTTGCGCTGCAGGGCGTTCGGGGCACTTCCGCCGCCTCATCCTCAATCAATCTCAGCGAAGCGCAATCGCTATCAGATTTCTGTGTAAGCGCCGTGTAAGCGCCATCAACGATCATTGATGCGTCGGTGCCGGTGGGGCGGAGCGCCGCCGCCTCGCGGCCGGCATCCAGCGGCAAGAAGCTCGGCAACCGCTCAACGGCGCCGGCCAGGTCGTACAGGCGACGGTGCGCGTAGCGGGCCATCAGCGTCGGCGTCGAATGGCCGGCCAGTTCTTGCAATGTCCGCAGGTCGATGCCGGCGCGGGCGCCCAGCGTCAGGTAGGAATGCCGCAGACTGTGGAAGTCGGCGTACAGCGGGCCGTCCGGTCCCTCAATGGTGTAGGGAATGCCGGCCGCTTCCAGGTCGATCCGCAGCATTTCCGCCGCCTTCCAGTCCTTCGCCCATGTACCGCCCCAAACGGGCAGACCGGCCGGTTTATCGGCGAGGTAGTTCCGCAGTAGTTCCGCCACGTCCGGCGGCAGCGGCTGCACCTTGGTCTTGCGGCTCTTGTTCCGGCGGGCCGGCCCCGCCCCGCTCGGTTCTGAGGACGAACGCGACGGAGCCGGCCAAAGGATCGATACAGTGTACGCGGACGGGGCGGACGAACAAAGGTCCGTAGGCGGTCAACGCAACCGGGATCGGCCTCACGGCGGGAGCGTCCAGGCCAGTGGCGGCGAACCGCTCCACGGTGTCCGATCCAGCGTTCGCGTGTCTGCTCATCCTTCCTCACCTGGCTCGCGGCCGTGCGGCGCCGCCTGTTCGTGCGCTTCGCCGTTGTGGTCCTCCGCGCGCACAAAACCACAAAACCCCGCTCCCCCCTGAAAATCTGGCCTCTTTTCCAGCAGGTCGGGAGGTTTTGTGGTTTTGTGGCGCGGAGTCGGAAGCGCGCGGAGGGACGGCCGCCGCGTGGCCCGCTGGTGCTGTCGAGCCAATCGCCGAGTCCCGCACCGGCCAATTCGTCGAGAGCGGCCTTGGCGCCATCGCTCGTGGGATAGCGGGAGCGCAGCCCCGCCTGGACGACCCTCACCGTCGTCTCGCCCCCGCGCGCCTCGATCCACTCGAACAGGTCGCGGAGGCGGCGTTCGTCCTCCGTTTCGCAGAGGACGGCATAGACGCGCTCGGCTTCGCCGGCAAACCACTCCGCCAGGCGGATACCGGCATGGATGGATTGCTCTCCCACGGGCCGAATGTCTCCAACCTCCACCGCGACATGCGCCACCACCGAATGCACCAGCGCCAGCCGGGCGGCGTATCCTTCCAACTTGGAAAGTGCGGCCGCCTCGGCATCCCATGCGGCGGCCTGTTTCTCACCCCAACGGTTGAACCAATCCACAAAAACGGCTTTGGCCGCCGGTGTCAGGCTCAGGAAGTGGAGCCTCCGCGTCGCTCCGACCATCAGGTGGTCGGCACCGACCTCCCAAGCTCACCCCCTACTCGTCGAACAGACTGCTTCCTTGGCGCTTGGCTCTCGCAGCCTCGTACTCGACGTGAAGCTCAGGAAGCCCCGGAAAGACTTTCCGCGCCGCCTCCATGAATTTCTCGTCCGAAAGGAGTTCGTAGGTCACGCCTTTGAAAACAACCTTCAGCTTCATTTCCCCGATTAGTCGCTCTGGCGTACCAGACGCCTGGGCGATCTCCTTGTCCAGTAGTCTCCGAATCGTGTCGGGGTCGGGGGTCGAAGCGAAGTATTTGCGCCAACGGTCAGGAGGGCTATTCTTGACCGAGCGAAACAGGGCTTCCACCAGTGCCTCTCGGTTGCGATCCATCGCCTGAGCGAGATTCTTGATTACTGACCGCTTGAAGAGTTCGATGCAGCGCCGAAGCTGCTCGACCTTTTTCTCGAAGACCGGCTTCACCTCCCTCAGGACAACATTTCCGTAGCCCGGAATCGTGGCCAAGTACGTCTTCACCAGCCAGGTCTTCGCATGTCGCAGCCGCTCTCCAGAAAGTTCGTCTCGCTCATCAACTAGCCGAAAACTGGCCTTGAGCCGCCGCTTCGTCTCGTCGTCCTTTGTCAGCCCCATGAGTTCTGCGGGAATCGGGATCGTCATGTCGCCCGATGTGGGTGCCGGACATCTCGAATTCGACGAACTCGAAGTTGGCGTTGAAGACCCGTACCGTGCGAGCGATGTCGAATTTCTGCACGGGGTTCTTCCTCAAGTCGATCTCGACCCTCTCCACGTCAGTCGCAGTCGCTTTATCAAGCCCGATGACTTGGCCCTTGACGCCGTGTTCGCCGTGGCCCAAGTCCCGCTCGATCTCCGGCGGCGTCCCGCCAAACACGACGGCATTGGGCGTATCGGGGCTGGACGGGTCGGCCTCGATAAGTGCGGGTGTCCGAGACGATCAACCCGATTCTGATGCCCGGCTGCCGCTGGATTATCGTGCCGAGTTCGGCGGCGGTTGATTCGAGGATCTTCAGTCCGTCAAAATCCCCGTAGCCCAGCCGAAATACCTCTGGGTCGAGGTCCAGAATCACGTTCACCCCATTGCCGCCGAGCTGCCTCCATTTCTCACGGATGGCGGAAGCCACCGTCGTACTGACTGCAGGGGCCAGCACGACGAGCCGGCTGGCTGCCCGTGCGATGAGATCGCACATTGCCTGATCGCTTGCGGCTGTGATAGACCGTTGTTGGTTGCTCATCGCCACATTCTCATTCTCTCAGATGCGACGCACGGCACGGCGTCCACAGTTTTGCGGCGCCGTCGGATGCTCCGCTAACGCATCTTTACTCTCTCCCGGCGGGATCAAGCCGACCGCATTCCTGCAAGCGCTGTTGCCTGTCTTCCCAATCCGGCATGTAAGCGAACAGGAAGCTCTTGAAGAGCTTGCCGTGATTCGGCGCCAGGAAATGCACTAATTCATGGACAATGACGTACTCGGCCAGTTCCTGCGAAATGCCGAGCAGATGCGTGTCGAGCGTCAGCCGCCCCTTCAAGGACACGGACCCCCATTTCGACTTCATCGGGCGTATGTGGATTTGCGCGGGTCGAACGCCGATCCGCGTCGCCCAATGCCTCGCCGCCCAGCGCAGATCGTCAGCATCGCGCCAAGCGCCACCGTACCCCTGTCCGTTCTCGGACGGGGCGCGGCGGTTGCTCTTGGCACCTCTTGCCTTCGTTGTCCGTGCCTTCCGCTGGCTCATACGCGCTGCAACCTCAGCAGGGTGTTGGCGACTTCAATCAGCTTGGCCGGTCCCACGATGGGACGGAGCGCCTTGTACACCTCGGCGCGCAGTTGGCCCTTCTGTTGCTGGTCCCATTGGTAATCCGGGTATCGGTCGAAGATGCCGTTCAATGTTCCGGCTTGCTCGGTCGTGACGGCCGGCGCCACGAGCTTCACGGTGGTATAGATGGCAAAGGTGTTCTCATCGACACCGAGCCGCTGGCGGTCTTCGTCCGATTCGACGTAGCGCTGGGCCAGGTTCTGGAAGTCCAGCAAGACTTGCTGCGTGGTGAGCTGCCGGTCTTCATACGCTTGCGCCAACTGCTCGGCGCGCTCACCGATGGATGTCAGGAACGGCTTCGCCGCCCCGTCGCGCTGGACGGCTGCGGTCAGCAGCTTGCGGAGGTTCAGTATCTTGGCGACGTCGGACGTGTCTGCCTGTTTCAGAGCGGCCAACTCGGCGGCGCCCAGTTCGTGGACCGCTCCCGGCAGTTGCACATACTGGCCGTCCGTGTGCTCGCGTAGCAGCTCGCGCGTCTTCGCGGTCATTTCCCGATCGACATAAGCGCGATCCGCATAGGCGTTGCGGATCAGGGCGAACAACTCGGACAGGGCCAGGTAATCCTCCAAGAAAGGCCGCAGGAACGCATCGGGGGAGAGGATGTCATACAGCCCTTGCAGCTGCTTGAAGAACTTGAAGAACTCTTCACGCTTCCCTCGCTCGGCAAAGTGATCGATGGCCCTCTCCTTGGCCTTGTCGTCGAAGCCGCGAGCAAGCGGCAGATAATCCGGCGCCGCTTCGCGCATCCAGGTGGCGAATAGCTTTTTCAGTACATCCACGTTTTGGATGACAGAGGCCACGATGTCGGAATCGAATGCCAGCGCCTGCTCCAGCTTCTCGAAGATGCCCACGAAATCGAGGACGAACCCGCACGGCTTCACCAGGCCATCCTCGTCCTCATAGGGCCGATTGACGCGGGCGATGGCCTGCAACAGCAC
This sequence comes from uncultured Planctomycetota bacterium, assembly GCA_963849325.1. GTDB lineage: Bacteria > Planctomycetota > Planctomycetia > Gemmatales > Gemmataceae > JAJPHU01. The sequence continues at coordinate 424,870 of CAWKHF010000005.1, forward strand.
ATGGTCGCGCATCGGCTTGTCGAGGTACATGCAATAGAGGATCGGCGCATCGAAGCCGGTCAGCAGCTTCTCGGTGACGATCAGGATTTTCGGCAGTGCATCCTTGCGGACGAAAGCCTTGCGTACTCGCTTCTCCTCGTCGCTCTCCAGGTAATGCTCTTTCAAGTGCTCCTCGTCGTTGTGGCTCGGCGAGTACACAACGCGCGAGTAGTCAGGCGGAAGGTACTTATCGAGCGCCTGCTTGTACAGCACGCACGCCTCGCGGTCCACCGCGACCACGAACGCCTTGAACCCCATCGGCTCGACCGTGTTCCGGTAGTGCTCGGCGATGTAGCGGGCGATCGGCTCGATGCGCGTCCGCGCCTTCATCAACTCTTTCAGTTCCACGGCGCGATCGAGGATGGCGTTCAGTTCTTCCACGTCACTGATACCCTGCGCCTCCGCCAGGTCCAGAAACCGCTTTTCCAGCGTTTCGCGGTCTACCAGCAGATGCGACGGCGCCAGGGCGTAATGGAGCTTGACCGTCGTGCCGTCTTCGATCGACTCGGCGATGGAATACTTGTCGAGGTAGCCCTGCTCATCGTCCACGCCGAACACCTTGAAAGTGCCCTTGCCCTGCGAGGTCCGGTCAATCGGCGTGCCGGTGAAGCCGAGGTAAGTGGCATTCGGCAGAGCACCCATCAGGTAGTTGCCGAGATGGCCGCCAGTGGTACGGTGGGCCTCATCGACCAGAACGATGATGTTCTCGCGGCGGTTCAGGTTGGCGGGGATGTCGTCAAACTTGTGGATCATCGACACGACCAGGCCGCGATAGTCCGAGGCCAGGATGTCTTGCAGTTCGCGCTTGCTGTGCGCCTCGCACGGGCTGGAGATGCCGTAGTGGGCCAGGTTCTGTAAAAGCTGGCCTTCCAGTTCCAGCCGGTCCACGATCATCAGCACAGTCGGCTTGTCGCCGCCCCGCGTCTCGCGCAGCAGCCGAGAGGCAATGGCGATCATCGTCAGCGTCTTGCCGCTGCCTTGCGTGTGCCAGACCAGTCCACGACGCTTGACCGGATCGCGCGCCCTGCACGACCGCCTTCTCGACCGCGCGCGTCTGGTGCTGGCGCAGGATGATCTTGACCAGCACGTCATCGCGGTTCAGGAAGACGAGATGTTCGCGCAGCAGACGCAGGAAGCGCGGCCGGTCGAAGAAGCCCTTGACCTTCCGCTCGTAGTCGCCCGGCTCTTCGTCCTTCCAGTTGAACAGTCCCTTGCGGGCCGTGTTCCAGGTGACGCCGTAGAAGAAATCGACCAGTTGCGTGACCTCGAAAACCTGGCTGGACGTGAACAGCTCCGGCGTCTCGTTGTGGTAGCGGCGGACTTGCTGGACGCCTTCCTCCAGACCGTCGGGCTTGGCGGCCTTCTTGGTTTCGGCCACGGCCACGGGCAGGCCGTTGATGAGGAATACCACGTCCGCCCGGTTGCGGTAGACGGCGCCGCGCTGCACCCATTCGTCGGTGACGTGGAAGAGGTTCTTGTCGGGGTTGTCGAAGTCGATGAGGCGGACGTTACGCTCGCGGTTCTCATCGGGGACGAAGATCGATTGCTCGCCGCGCATCCAAGAAAGGGCGTCTCGGTTGCCTTCAATGGTGGGGCGGAGCAGGTTGAGCCGACGGATGACCTCGGCGGCCCGGTCGCTGTCAAGGACGCCGGGGTTGAGGCGGACGAGTTGAGCGGCCAAGTCGTCGCTGAGGAACAGCCCGCGGTCGCCGCCGCGCCGGGCCAAGGCGTCGGCGGGAGAGACGTACTGCCAGCCGATCTCGCCGGCGTACTTGAGCATGGGATTCTGCACTTCGGAGCGTTCGCTCATGGCTCGTTCTCCAGGGAGTTTTACGGCGTAGTAATGGAATAGCCCGGATTGAGTCGCTTAATGCAAGCTGTTTTATTATAAAGCAAGTTGCGTCATATACGATTGCTGCATTAGCTTCGCATTTTATGCGTTTGACCAGAGCAATTGCCGTTGTACAGTTCGTCCGCTAGATTCTTTCCCAGTGTCCTGTCCGTAGCTTGCCGACAAAGCGAACCCGGCCCTCTTCGCGTAACTCGTGCAGGAGGCGTAGGATTTGATTGCGGCTCAAGTCTTTCAATACGTCCAGAAACTCTTGCATAGTGCCTTGGTTCTCGTGATGCTCTAGGTGCTTGAGGATCAATTCTTTGTTGGTTTCCTTGTCGAGGCCGCGTTCGCGGGTGTAAATGCCTTTCTGCCCTGCCACCGACGTAATACTTCTTGGAGAGCATGTAGTGCGTGCCGCGTGCTCAGCCGATCTTTTCGACAAGTCGTAACTTAAGGACGGTGGTGCGTTCGGTGCCGGACATAGCTCTCTCTCGAATAGGTGTATCAGAGATCGCAGGATTTCCGCCAATTGCCAAGCATTCTAAGTCGTTTCCAACAAAAACGTTGCGGCATTATCAATGCATGGTATTGCAGGGGGAGATACCATTCCCCGTCAATCCATCCTCAAACTTTCTCCCAGTGTCCTGAACGGCGGGTGCCGACGAAGCGAATACGGCCGGCTGATTGCAAGTCTCTGAGAAGCCACTGAAGCCGACCGCGTGTCAAATGGAACAACCGCTGCGCGAACTCGTGAAAGGTGGCCGTCCCGTGCTGGTCAAGGTAATCCAGGAGTGCTTGTCGGTCGGCTTCTCGGCCCGACGCCGGCGGGTGGACGGTCCCCCATTTCAGGGACAGGGTGTAGTGAGCGCCTCGGGTCCGTCCGACCTTTTCCAGGAGCCCCAGCTGGAGCAACCGCTGAACGCGGTCGTCGGCTTTCCGGACCTTGCGACGGTGCATTTCCTCAAGCAGGAGGAAATCGTAGAGGTCAAGGTTCAATTCTTCGTGCCGTGCGACCCGAGCCATGAAACTGGCAAAGTCGGTGTCCTGGAGGGAACAGTCGAGGCGGAGCAGGACGCGGTTGGCATCGCTGCCGCCGTAATCCGGCCGCCGCTTGCCTTCCGTGACCATCAGGCGGAACATCTTGTCTACCCCCTGGCTCGAGCGTTCGATCAGCCCGGCCTTTTGCAGCGCGTCGGCGAGCAGACGGTTCCGGCGGTACTGCCGCTGCAGGACGGTTTCGGGGGTGATGCTGTCTGGGAAACCGCCCGGACTCTCGACCTCCAGCCGTAAAGGATATTGCCGCACCAAGATGGATTCGCCGTTGCGGTAGTCGCGGTGGCACACGGCGTTGAGCAGCGCCTCGCGAACCACCTCCTCGTTGAAGGCGGGCACCTGGGTAATGACCATGCCGTCGCGAACCGGCTGGACCTCGTTGCGCAGGTTAATAAGATTCCATACCTCGTCATCGTAGAGCAAATAGCCCTGGCGGTATTCTTTCCTCTGCTGATAGGGAATCGAAGAGAGCCTACTGCGGTACTCGAAGATCAGTTCCGCTGGGGCCAGGTGCCGGCGGATGGCCGCTTCCTTGCCCAGGAGGACCAACGCGGCGACGGTCACGCTTCCTGCGTGATCGATCAGCTCGGCATCCGCCAGGAGCCGGACGGCAGGCAGCTTGAGCAGTTCGCCGTTGCCGCTTTTGCGGTGCCAGAGAGAGCGGAAACGTTCGATGCCATCGGGATCAAGGTGGTCGATGTTCGCCCCGCTGAGAACCAGGGCGGAGAAGTCAGGCTGGCGTTCCGCGAAGATGGCCTGCAAGAACGCCCGTATTCGAGAACCCGTTGGAGGAAGGATGTTTCGGCCACTCCCGGTTTCGCACGAAATGCTGCAATTCCGCGACCGATACAGTATTCTTGGTCAGCCACATTCATGCGCCCTGTGGTATTACCACGGACGCAGAACAAGATGTCACCGGGTAAGCATAATCTCGTCGGGGCAAAGGTCCACTGAACTGGCTTGGGATAGTTTAGGCCAAACTCAGCGGGACCGTTGATTAGCGGTTTGCCGTTCCCTTCGACATTGTACGTCTCACCGGGCGGGGACTGCCCCATCACTATGGAGGCAGCTTCGCCCAGTTCGAACAGAGCGCCAGTAATCGGGTAATCTTGGCCTCGTCATGGCTCGCTTGTTCCACTGAGGAGGCCGAGCATTGCCAAGAGCGTATCAAGCTCCACGTCCGCCTTCTCCCCCTCCACTCGTGCCGCCTGCAAGTCCGCTAGAATCTTTGCCAGGGAACGGTGATTCACCCGGTCGTTGACCTCCACGAACTGCGACGGGCTGAGGTTGTAGTCCGCCGCTTGCACTTCCGCCAGCGTGACAATGCGGCTCAGCTTCGGCCGGCTCTCCCAGCGGCGGAACACCTCGGCCACCGCCTGAATGCCTTCCGCCGTCAGCACGTTTTTCGGCTTCTCCTTGCGGAAATGAGCGGAAGCGTTCACCAGCAGGATTTGCCCCTTCCGCGCCGCCGGCTTGCCGCGTGCCAGCACCACAATCACGCCGGGGGCCGTCGTGTTGTAAAACAGGTTCTCCGGCAGCAGGATCACGCCCTCGATCAGGTCGCCCTCCACGAATGCTTTGCGAATTTCGCGTTCCTTGTTCGTCTGCCGGCTGCCGGAGCCGCGCGACACGGCGCCGGTATCCAGCACCACCGCCGCCCGGCCCGTCTCATTCAGCGAGGCCAAGACGTGTTGCAGCCAACCCCAATCCGCTGAAGACCGTGGCGGGAAGCCGAACGTGAAACGGCGATAGGGGTCGTTATCGTAAAACGATTCGTCGTAGTTGTCCTGGTTCCACATGGGGTTGGCGATGACGTAATCGAACTGCTTCAAGCCGGCGCCGGGGGCCGAAAAGCTGGGATTGCGAAAGGTGTCGCCCAGGGCGATCCGGGCGCTCGTGTCGCCGTGCAGTACGAGGTTCATCCGCGCCATGGCGAACGTGGCCGGGTTCAATTCCTGACCGTACAGCTTCGGCGCCTGGCCCCACTTGTTCGGATAACGCTCCCGGTAGATGATGCGAGCTTTGATGAGCAGTCCACCCGACCCACACGCGCAATCGTAGACCTCCATGCGCGGCCGCGGATCGAGTACCTCGGCCATCAAGCGGCCGACCTCCATCGGCGTGTAGAACTCGCCGGCGCTTTGCCCCTGTCCCTCAGCGAACTTGCGCAGCAGGTACTCATACGCTTGCCCGAGCACGTCCGGCGCGGTGTCCTCCAACCCCAGGCGATGCCGACTGATGACCTCGACCAGGGCGGCTAGGCGATCGTCGTCGAGGATACGCTGGCCAGCCTGGCGCTCATTGAAGTCCTTCACGTCGAGGACGCCTTGCAGTTCCGGATTGAGCCGGGCGGTTTCGCGCAAGGCCAGGGTGATGAACTCCCCGAGTCGGCCGTCAGTAGGGTGGTTGCGCACGGCTTGCCAGTTGTAGGCGCAGGGAACATAAAAGCGAACAATCGGTGGCCGGTTGGAAGCAAGGGCGTCCGTGTGGTCGGCTTCGATGATTTCCCGCGCCACGGCCTCCTCGCCGAAGAGCTGGACTTTCTCTGCCAGCTCATCATCGAATACGTCCGAGAGGCGCTTGAAGAAGATCAGGGGGAGGATGTAATCCTTGAACTTGGGGGCGTCCGTGGCGCCGCGGATGGCGCAGGCGGCGTCCCAGAGCCAGGTTTCCAGACTGCTGAGATCGAGGTGTTCGTCTGAGGCAGAGGCTGACGATTCAGAGGGTTTCTGGCCGTTGTCAGTGGCGGCGTGTTTGTTGCTTCTTCGGCGGCGTGGTTTCTCTGCGGCCACAGTCGAATCCCCTGTTGCCTATCCTTGGTGCCGGCTTCGTTGTCGCCCGCATGACAGCCTCCTCTGTGCGGCCCGAAATGACAGGCAATATGGTAGGGATGGGATGCTGGAGCACCAGCGAACGCCTGTCCACCGTAAGGCGGCACCATGGGGGAGGGAGCATTCGTATTCATTCTACATCGTCCTGCCCGGTCAGCTTCGACGGTCGGCAAGGCGGCTGGCCTTCAAGGCCAGCAGCAGCTGGCTCAGGCTCAAAGCCTTCGGGTCGTCCATGAGGGTCCGTAGCGCCGCAGGGTTGCGACGGAAGGCGTCCACCCGCTTATCGTGTTCCTGAGCACTGCGGTAGGTCAGTTCGTGGCAGTGCCGGCAACCGAAGTAGCGGGCGCTCGGCGGCAGATAGGGGCCTCTTTCGACCTCTTCATCGCCCATCCCTTCTGTCCAAACCTTGATGAGTTAACGGCCCGCTTCGCTTTCGCTCGGAGAGGGCGGCTGGCCCTCCGACGAAAGGCGGGCCGCGTTTTTATTCATTAAAAACGTTCGGCCTCTCGGTTTCCCCTTGCGAGGTCCGAAAACTCAACGTAGAACGGATACAGTTCGTACGCGGATTCACCTTCGTTCGACCCTCACCCCTGTCTCAAGAGGTGCCCGATGAAGTGTCGCCTGCCTCGGAGGACGTGTCGCCTGCCCCGCTTGTTTCTAGCTGTTCTGCTCGGCTGCCTGGTGTTCGGTGTACGCGGGGCTTATGCCCAGGGGAAGGCCAACGGTGCTCGCATCGAGGAACGTCCGTTCTTGCTCTACGCGCTGGAAAGCATGTCGGTTCGACGCCCCACCGACACGAACCGGCCGGGCAGCCGCTGCGAATCGCCCCACGTGTTTTTGGCGCGGTACGTCGCGGAGCAACGTCTCGTCTGCGATACCCTGCGACGTCACGTGCAGAAACGCAAGATCGAGGAACTCACGCCGCTGTTCGAGAACTATGAGAAGGAATTGAACGTGCTCGATGAATGGTTCAAGGCTCTCGATAAGCCGTGGGTCGCCTACAACCAGAAAATGTCGGCGGCGGCTTCGGTCTCCTCGACGCGAATGCTGGTGACCGGCCTGGGCTACGCCCTGGCCCCGGTCGCCGTGGGAGACGAGCGCAAGCATTTCGCCCGCAGCCTCAACGGCATGTTCCAGACCGCCATCGCCGAAGGACAGAGAATGCGCGTCTTCAGCGCCGCCGCCGGCGCCGAACTGAAGTCCAGCTTCCAAAGCGCCAACGAGCAATTTTCCCCGCGCTGGGAGAAAAGCCATCAGCAGTTTCAGACGCAATTCGAGGAGTTCGTCCAGACGAGCAAGACCGAGGACGCGGAGTTCGCTTTCCAGGTAGCCAAAAGCGATTTGCCTCCCGAGCGAAACCCGTTTTTGCGGACGGCGAAGGCGGCCGCGATCTTGAACAACAAGGACGCCAGCGTCAAGGAGCTGATGGAGCAGGCGGAAGTATGCCGGCAAGCCGCCGGCATGGTGCCCGCCGATCGCGTTTTCAACCTCTACCGCGCGGCCTTCCTCGGCGTCGCCGGCACCATCGCCAACCGGGCCGCCGCCAAGGACCTCGGCGTCACCGGCTTCCCTGCCAGGCCGAAAGATGCCCCGGAAGCCGGAAAATTGGCCTACAAAATCTGGACCGCCTACGCCAAGGTCGAGCCGTTCGACACCAATTACACCGAGGAGGTCGTTCGCGCTTTCATCCTGGCCTGCGCCCAGGCGGGGTACGCGGCCAACGCCCAGGCCGTCATCCTCAAGGCCATCGTCATCCTCCGGGGTACCGGCCGATTCCAAAACGCGATGCTGAACGCCAATGCCTCCGTGCGCCCGGAGTTCTGGTACGATTGCGCCCGTGTCTCCAGCTTTACCGGCAACACCCGTGTCAGCCTGGCCTGTCTCGGCCAGGCGGTGAAATTGGGTTTCCGCGAGATGGAGTCGGCCAAGGTCCATCCGGACCTCCGCAACGTCCGCGAGGATAGCGCCACGGCGGCGACGTTCAAACGCCTCTTCCCCTGAAACTCCGCCTCGATGGCCGTCGCGCGGGTGTCGAGGAAGAAAGGGGGAATCCATGATTTTCCGCTGTCCGCATTGCCAGGGCGCCTGTTCGCTCCCCGAGGGTATGACCGCCCAGACCTGGGCCTGTCCTCGTTGCGCCAAACCGATTCCCGCGGACTGTTTCTCGGCGACCGCCGCTCCGGTTCCGTCCGAGACCAAGCCCGCGAGGCGCTCGGGCCTGGCTCCGGACGCCGCCAAGAAGCCGCTTCCGAAGGAGGCGACGAAGCCGGTAGCCGTGGGGGGCCGGAGAAACTCCAGTCTGGCCCGGCAAGTCCGGAGCGGGCCGTCGGAAGTTCCCACGCCGGTCGAGAAGGCCTTGTGCGATCCGGCCCCGCGCTGGCCGCGCCGTCTGATGACGCTGACGTGCCTGGTCCTGTCGGTGTCGCTGCTGGCGTCGTCGGCGGGATTGGCGATCTGGAAAGTACGAAAGAAAGGCGCACCACCCCCGGTCGCGCAGACTGCCAGCGAAGCCAGGGAAACGCCCCTCTCCCAGCCGGTGAAACCGGAGGCTCCCCCGAGTCGTCCCGAAGAGCTGTACGGTGGGATTGAGATTGGCTCCAAGGGGATCAAGTCCGTCGTGGTGCGTTTGCGCGAGTCGGGAAACCAGGGGCACGCTTCGGAGTTGGCCGCGCCCGTGCAAACGGCCAACACCACCCTGGTGACTCACTTGAGAGAGGCCGGCATCCTCGATCCCGACGCCTTGCGCGACACCGTGCGTGTCGTCGGCAGCTTCCACGAGCGCCTGCGGCGCGATCATCAATTGCCTCCCGAACGCATCTACATTATCGCCAGCAGCGGCCTGTTCGCCTCCATCCAGGACAAGCCCGAGCAGATCGAGACGAACAGCGCCATCTCACCGCCGCCGTGAAGCAGGCGACGGGGCAGGAGGTCGCTTTCCTGAACAAGGAGCAAGACCTGGAGTTGACGTTTCGAGCCTCGGTGCCGCCCGGCGACGCCGAGGAAGCGCTGCTGGTCGATCTGTCTGCTGGTAAGACCACGGTCTGCTACAGCGAGGGATCGCTGGCCCGTTTCGTGTCCCTGTCGTTTCCGTTTGGCGCCGTGCCGCTGACGGAGGAAGCGAATCAGCGTGTCGGCGAACGCGGAGGTTCATTCGTCGAGCGGATCGACGAACTCCTCAAGGACGGCGAAAAGCTGCAACCGTGGCGCGAGGGTCTGCAACGCCATCCCGGGCTGGTCAACCTGAAGCACGTTTACCTGACGGGAGGGCCGATCTGGGCCTTGGCGACGATCGCCCATCCCCAGGAGCGCGGCCCGCACGTCGCGCTGACCTTCGCCGACGTGGAGGCGTTGGCGGGCCAACTGCAAGGGCCGTCTGGCTCGATCCCGGAGCCGAAGTGGACGGGCGACAAGGAGGAGGCCGCGGCCCGCGCGGTCGAGGCCGCCATGCGCAGTGTGCGGAAAACGTACAATCGGGAACAACTTCTGGCCGGCATGAAGATCCTGCTGGCGCTGGGCGGCGACCTTGGTTTCCAGTCCTCCGCGGACAAAAAGATGCTGTTCGCGCGCGACGGCTACCTGGGTCCGGTCCTCGGTTACGCCATGCTTCTGAAAAATAAAAGGCGATAAGTCCCTCGCCCCCGGAAGTGTCGAGGGATGGTCCCCACCTTCTTCGAGCACAACGACCATGCCACGAGCCATTCTCTGCGAAGGATGCAAGCGGACTCACCTGATCCGCGATGAGCTGATCGGTCACAAGATCCAGTGCGATTGCGGCCGCATCCAGACGGCGCCGGACACGGCGCCGTACCGGCGTCCTCCGGCGCGGGGGCTGGATTCCTGCCTCATGCTGGGATTGTCGTTCGTACTGCTGCTGGGGAGTCTGCTGGTCGGCGGTGCGGTCGCCGCCTGGGTATTCGTGGACCACGGCGCCACGGACAATACGGCCATCGCGGCCGCTCCCGAGCGCGCCGGCGACCGAAAAGGAAAAACAGCCGCCGGAGCGGAAAGCCAAGGAAAACGACCGGGAGAGATCCGACGCGAAGCAACGGGAGAAATCCGAGGAAAAGGAACGGGATCGCCCCCAGTCGCCTGAGTCTCCTGTTCTGCGCACCTCCACCAACGCGGGACCACGCACTTATACCGAAAAGGAATTGCGCAGCGCCTTCTGCAATCGGTGGTATTGATCTACAACCGTGATGGTGGGAGCCTGGGGAGCGGAAGCGTTATCCATCGCGGACGAAGGTTGATCGTCACCAACCAGCATGTTGTGCTGAACGAAAGGAAGGACCGACAAGGAAGAATCGTGAGCAAGGAGATCGTGCCTCGGGTCGAAGTGCTCTTCCCCCAGCCCGGTGAAGGAGGCGAGTTCATCACGGACAAAGGATACTACTTAAACAGGATGAAAAGGGGCGAAGGCAAACCGGCCCGTGTCCTCCCCGGCAGCAGCGAAGATCCGGACCTGGCGGTGATTCAATTGGAAAACGACATGCCGCAAGACAGTATCGCCCTGAAGCTGGCGCCACGGCCGGCCAATGGCGGCGAAAAAGTGGTGCTCGTGGGTAACTCGGGCCTTAGCAGCGGCTCCTTTGGTATAGCTCCGGGGTTGGTCAAGAATCGCCTGTCCGGGGTCGCGGGATGGAAGGTAACTCGGTCTCTCGAATCCCACATACCGAGTTTCGGAGGAGACAGCGGCAGCGCCGTGGTCAATTATCAAGGACAGATCGTCGGCGTACACTTCGGCGCTATTACTCTAAAAGGCGCATCGCTCCAGTATGCCGTGGATCGAGACGAGGTGTTGACGTTCCTGAAAAAATACGATGTCGAGCCTGCGGAAGTGGTTGCCTCGGAGGTGCTGCCGCCGGCCAGCGCGGTGGTCCTGGACCTCCTCAAGCAACTGGACGATGCCGACCCGGAACGCTGTCGCAAGGCGGTCGAGGATTTGTCTGGGGTGGACCCGTTCGACGCCCGGCGGGCGATCCCGGCCCTGGTGCGCGCGCTGCAGCGTCATCCCGATTCGGGCTTTCGCCGGCGCGTGACGGAGGAACTGGAACGCATCGGCCCGCCCGTCAAGGAAGACATCGACTGCCTCGCCCCCGCGATGCGGATAGCGTACAAACCGCTGCGACTCTACGTCTTGCACGCGCTACGCGCAGTTGGGGCCGGACGCCAAACAAGCGATTAGCGTCTTGGCCCTGGGACTGAAAGACGCCGACAGCGAAGTACGTCAGAAGTCCGCCCTGATGGTGAAGACCCTCGGGCCGAAGCTCGGGCGCTCGCCTTCGCGCCGCTCTTGAAACTGGCCGACGATTCGGACGAGGAGGTGGCGCGGGCCGGCCTCGACGCCTTGCTGGAACTCGGCGCCTTGACCGAGGCGGAGATCAACGTCCTCACCGAAGCACTCGGGGATGTCAAACGGCGAGTCTGGGTGCGGCGCTTCGCCGCGCATCGTCTGGGATTGCAGGGCGAGAAGGCCGCCAAGGCCGTCCCGCACCTGGCGAAAGTGCTGGAGAAGGAAAAAGACCTCAATCTCCTGTCCCTGGCGATCGGCGCGTTACGAAGCATCGGCGACAAGCGGCCGGCGGCATGCGCCGCCCTGGTTTCGTTGATCGTCTCCCATCCGGAGGAGAAAATTCGCATGGAATCGCTGGAGGCCGTCGAGTCGCTCGATCTTTCCGCTTTCCCCACCGGCCAGATGTTGGAATGCTCGGTTACGGAAAAAAGCGAAAAGATGCGCGAGGCGATCGCCAAACGGTTAGGAATTCGTCTCGCCGCCTTGAAGCCCGAGCAGATGACCGAGTTCATCCCCTTATTCCGGCACAAGGAGCCGGCGATCGTTCTGACGGGCCTGAAGATCGTGCTGATGAAGAAGCGCGACGCGGCCCCGATCGCGGCCGAGCTGGCGGGCCTGGTGAAGCACTCCGATGCCCGGGTGCGCCGCATGTCGTTCGACGCCTTGCAAGCGATCGGGCCGGCCGGCAAGGCCGCCGTGCCGCCGTTGCTGGAGGCACTCAAGGAAGTCCCCGAGTCCCAGCGCCTCGCCGTGGTCGTGACCATCGGGACTATCGAGTCCAAGGATGCCAAGGTGGTCGAGGTGATGCTCCCCCACCTCCTCGCCGGGCTGCACCCGCGCATGAGGAAGACGGGGGCACCGACGACCGCGCAAGTCAACGCCGTGCTGGTAGCGATCGGACAGCCCGCCGTGGAGGAGATTTTCAAGCTCTTCGGTACGATCTCGTATCGCGGCACGGACAACATCAATCACCGTAAGAACCTCTTCCTGGCCCTGGAAAGCCTGGGACCGGGGTGCAAGTCGAAAGAGAACTACGACCAGGTCAAGTCGCTCCGCAACCGGGAAGGCGCGAGAATTACAAGGACGTCCTCGCGGCCGCCCAGCGGGCGCTGAAGGAAATGGACCCGAATTAAGAGGCGCTAACCCAATGCAATTTTTGACCACGGATAACACGGATGACACGGATAAGAACCCCTAACTTTTTGGGCGAACGGCCGGCGTCAGCCGGCTGGTTTCTGGCCTCCACCAGCCGGCTGACGCCGGCCGTTCGCCATTTGGTTAGTGCCTCGAAAGAAGACCAGAACGCTCCTGGGGTTTTATCCGTGTTATCCGTGTTATCCGTGGTTTCAATTCATTTGGGGTAACCGTTCATCTCGTTGAGCCGCGCGGCCCTTCTCTTTCGCCGCGCTCACGGTTGGGGCCGATAGATCTTCACCCAGCCGCCCTTTTGCAGGTCGTCGAAGCGCAGCGTCGCCCGCTGGACGACTCGTCCTTCCTTGTCGTCTGGACCGCCGACGTTCTGGTGCAGGATTTCCAGGACTTTGCCGTCGTTTTTCACCGCGGCGACGATGGCGGTGTGGTGCGGATAGCCGGCCTCGTAGGTGCCGCGCCGCGTCCGACCCTTGAAGATCGCATCGCGGAATTGCAGGATGTCGCCGGGCAGAGCCGGGCCGGTCAAGTTGGTGCCGGCCGTGACCGTGCGCACCAACTCACCCCAGACGTACTCGCGGCCGCGGAACGAGTACGAGGAGGGCGGCACGTCCGCCGCCTGCAAGGCCCGCACGACCAACGTGGCACACTCGCCGTCGCCGACCTGCTTGCCCAATTGAGCTTCCACGAACGCCAGCACTTTCTTGTTTACCTCGGGCACCGCCGGTCCCTTCGAGGTGTCGGCCCCCAGCAAAAGGACCGCGGACAGCACCGAGAGAACGCGCACACGCATGGCAGGCACCTCCCGAGAAGGACAAGGATCGAGACGATGTTGTCAATTTACCCCTTTCCCCTGGGCGACACACGCGGATTTTCCGCCGTGGCCAGACAGGGACTCGATACGCCCGACCGCACCGAAAAAGATCGCGGCGCGCTCAAGCTGCCCCTCGCGCCTTGCCGATAAAACGGGTGCTGACGCCCAGTCAGCGATGGCCCTTTCGCCAAGCGGCTAAGGCAACGGATTGCAAATCCGTCATCCCCGGTTCAAATCCGGGAAGGGCCTCTTCTCCTTTCCCTTCACGCATCGTTCCCCGCGCCGGCCAACGGAGTCATGGTATGAGTGGTTGGCTCAAGTCCTGTCCCTGCACGCAGGCCCGGCTCGAATCCGAAGCGTTCCAGCGCTGGATTCCGCGGTTCCGCGATCGGCCGCAATTGCATCGCAAGTTGTGGGAATGGAGTTTCATCAGCCAGGCCCTGTACGAGCGGGACATGCTGCGGCCGGGACGGAGAGGACTGGGCTTCGCCGTCGGACGCGAGCCGCTGGCGTCGCTATTCGCCATCCACGGCTGCGAGATTGTCGCCACCGACCTTGGCGAGTCCAACGCCCAAAAGGCCGGCTGGACCGATGGTTTGCAGCACGCCGCCGCCCTGGAGGCGGTCAACGAGCGCGAAATCTGTCCGTGGGAGGACTTTCGTCGCCGCGTCACTTTTCGTCCCGTCGATATGCGGCGCATTCCGCGCGATCTGTGCGGCTTCGATTTCGTCTGGTCGTCGTGCTCGTTCGAGCACCTCGGCTCGCTGCGCCGCGGCGAGCATTTCATCCACGAGATGACGCGCTGCCTCAAGCCGGGCGGCGTGGCCGTGCATACCACCGAGATCAACGTGCTGTCCAACACGCACACCATCGACCACACCAACGCCGTCGCCTACCGCCGCCGCGATCTCGAACGCATGGCCGACCGCCTGCGCCGCGCCGGCCACGGCATCGAGTTGGACTTCGACTTCGGTTCCCAGCTCGCCGATTGGTTCGTCTCGCGGCCGCCTTATAAGGATGGCCCTCATCTCAAATTGCAACTGGGCGAATACGTGTGTACATCCTATGGGCTGATTATCGAAATCGGCCATCGTCGCTCGGTATTCGACCGTCTGCTCGGGCGCCGCGCTGCCTGAACGATTGCGTCGCTTTTATCCGAGCCTGAAGCGTTAGCGAAGAGTGCTCTTCGCTTACGCTTCAGGCTCGGAAAGAATGTCCCTGGATCTTGCACTAGGCGGACATCCGCAATCGTAATCCCTTCGGCACCACCAACCTCTCGATCCCCTCGAACAGCGCCTGCACCAGCAGGGCCATCGCCACGGCGGGGATGGCGCCTTCGAGGATCAGTCGATAATCGTTGCGCATGACGCCATCCATGATCGGTTCGCCGTAGCCGCCGGCGCCGATGAGACCGCCGAGCGTGGCGTAACCGACGTTGATGACCGCCGCCGTCTGGATGCCGGCCAGGATGGCCCGCGAGGCCAGCGGCAGTTCGATGAGGTACAGGCGCGGCCACGGCACCAGTCCCAGCGCCTCGGCCGACTCGCGCAGCGGCAAGGGGATGTCGTGCAGTCCAGTGAAGGTGTTGCGGACGATGGGCAGCAGGCTGTACAGAAACAACGCCGCGATGGCCGGCAGCGGTCCAATGCGGTTCAGCAGCACCAGCAGCAGTACCAGCAGGGCCAGGGCGGGAATGGTCTGCACGATGCCGATGGCCGCCAGCAGGACGTGGCCCAGGCGCGGCCGCCGTGCCGCCGCGACGCCCAGCGGCACCGCCGCGACAATCGCCAGCGCCAGCGACACGGACACCAGCACCAAATGTTGCCACGTCCGCAGCAGCACGCGCTCCGCCAGCGATTCGTCGCTCGCCTCGACGGACGAACCGACCGATTCGCTCAGGAACGCCGCCGCCGTCTGCCGTACCGGCTTCTTCTCGATCACGACATGGGCATTGAGGTCGATCATCGCCTCTTCGCTGATGGTGCCTTCCAGCCGCAGCAAGTCATCGACCACCTGCGAAGCGCGGCGGTCCAGGTCGGCACGGTAGAGGATGACCGCGTTGTAGGACGGGAAGAAGTGCCGGTCGTCGGTGAGGACGATCAGGTCGCGCTGGCGGATGACGGCATCGGTGGTGTACACGTCCGTGACGTCTAGAGTGCCGGCCGCCAATCCCTCGTAGGCGAGGGCGTGCTCCATACCGTCGCGCGTATCCTGCGGTAAGTCGTAAAATCTCCGCAGCGCTCGCCAGCCGTCGGGGCGGTCCAGGAACGGGCGCTGAGACCGATCTTCAATTCTCGATACTTTCGGAGGTCCGAAATGGTGTGTATGCCCAAGTTGCCGGCGCGCTTCCGCGTCATGCCCAGGCCATAGCTGTTGCTGAAGCCCAGCGATCGACTCATGCGCAGTCCGCGCCGCGCCAGCGCCCGCCGCAGTTTCCCCGGAGTGCCCACGTCCTCGCCGACCAGGAGCTGCTGCGTTAGCGTGCCGGTGTATTCGCAATAGGCGTCGATCTGACCGACGAGCAGGGCGTTCCACACCTTGCCGGTATCGCCCAGGCTTTGCAAGTCCTCCGTCTCGGCGCCGGCCTCGCGGGTCAGCAGGCGCAGCATCTCGCCGAGGATTTGCGATTCGGGGAACGCCTTGGCGCCGATGCGCACCAGGGGTTTGTCGGGCAGTGCCCGCGGCCCGGTGCAGCCGGGCAGCGCCACGGCCAGCACGCCGAGCCATCCCCAAAGCCGCCGCCCATGTCGGGACATCACGACACCACCACCAGATGCTCAGTCACTCCTGCGGCGACCTTCAACCGATCCTATAGAATAGCAGACTCCGGGGACAAGGAAGCGCAATACCCGAAACCGGAAACGTCTGTTCACGGAAGCAGGTAGCTTGTGTCGGCCCCCTCCGCTTGCTGCGGCGGCCGCCCTCTCTTCCCTCTTTGCGTCCGTGGTTGATACTGTATAGAAGGGTAGTGTTTTCGTGTGTTGAAGAAGTCCATGAAATACGGAGAGCACCCGCCGGGCATTCCGGCGGCGCGCTGGCCCTGACACACGCATCGGAGTGTGCGTTCTCGAAAGGCGGTGGCGAACTCATGAAGCTAAAAGTCATTCTGTCGCCAGAGGCGGAGGGGGGGTTTTCCGTGGCGGTGCCGGCGTTGCCGGGCTGCTATACCCAAGGAGAAACGGAGGACGAAGCTCTGGCTAATGCCCGCGAGGCCGCGGAAGCGTGGTTGGAAGCGAGCAACGACAACGACAGTCCTTTTGGCAACGGCAGTGTCGCCGTCGAAGAAGTCATACGCGAGATCGAGTTGTGAAAGCGGTCTCCGGCAGGGAAATGTGCCGCGCCCTGGAGCGGCGGGGCTGGCTCCGGGACCGCATCCGTGGCAGTCATCACGTCTACAAAAACCCATCAGGCGGCCATGTCAGCGTTCCCGTTCATGGGAACACAACGCTCAAGCCCGGCACACAACGAGCGATTATGCGGGACGCCGGCTTGACCGAAGCGGACCTGTAAAGCCGTAATAATGGACCTTCAAGGTTCGCGGGCGTCTCGACTGGGAGTTGGTGATGCCGAGCGTTGAGCGTTGAGGAAGCGCGTCACAAAGTCGCTGGCAGGAGCGCGGACGAGGTTATCGAACGTGTCGCGCTGCACGACGCGGCCAGCCTGCATCAAGACCAGCGTATCGCCAAGGAAGCCGGCCTCGCCGAGGTCGTGCGTCACCAGCACGACCGTCTTGTGCAGCGCCTGGAAAATGCCGCGCAGATCCACTTGCAAGTCCGAACGAATCAGCGGATCGAGGGCGCCGAGCGGCTCGTCGAGCAAGAGCAGGGCGGGATCGAGCATGAGGGCGCGCATGAGGCTGACGCGCTGCCGTTGGCCGCCGGACAGCTGCACGGGGTAATGGTCGAGACGGTCGGCGGGGAAACGAGTCAGGGCGGTCAGCTCGGCCAGCCGTTCATCGATGCGCCGCGGCCCCAGCCGAGATGGCGGGCCAGCAGCGTGACGTTGCCGCGCGCCGTCAGATGAGGGAAGAGTCCGCCGTCCTGGACGACGAAGCCGATGCGGCGACGCATCTGCCGCGAGTTGGCCGGCGTGATGGGGACGCCCTCGAAGGTGACGACGCCGGCGTCGGGCTGGAGGAGACCGGCCATGAGACGCAGCAGCGTGGACTTGCCGCAGCCGCTGGGGCCGATCAGCACCGTTGTCCGCGCCGGCGCGATGGTTAGGTCCGTCGGTCCCAGGGCCGGTGTGCCGCCGTAGGACTTGCTGACGCCGATGAGCTGCAACATGAGGCATCAAGAAAAGAGTCACCACCCAACACACGGAAAACACGGAAAAAAGACCACCAACATCCATCGAAGGCGAGCGTCAATCTTTTCGTGGTTGGGCGATGATGTCAAGCGAGGAGTTGTCTGGTTTTGTCTTTTTTCCGTGTTTTCCGTGTGTTCCGTGGTGACTCTTTTCTTCCTCCTGTGCTGAATTCACATGCACGCGATGCCGGCAGTCCGGGCAGTGGTCCCAGGCCGATGCCCGCCGAGGTCACAAGTACCCTCGTATTTACCCTTTTCCCCGCAATTGTTTAGGCCACAATTGGCTCCCTTCTTCCCCTTGGCACGGTTGTTGCTAAACGGGGTGCTCATTCGCCGACGATCCTCTCCCCCGATTGTGCTGCGTGCGCGGTGCTTTATCGGTAACGTCGAAGGAGTCAGTCCGTGAAGCGTTCCTCAATTGTGCTGCTGGTTGGCGTTTGGTTACTGCTGGTTGGATCGGTGGTCCGGGCGGAGACGCCCGCGGAGGCGGCGGGGCCAACGGCCCCAGCCGAAGCGCCCAAGACCGAACCGCCCAAGACCGATTCGGGCGACACGGCCTGGATGCTGACGTCCACCGGCCTGGTCATGCTCATGGTGCCCGGCCTGGCCCTGTTCTACGGCGGCATGGTCCGCCGCAAGAACGTCCTGGGCACGATGATGCACAGCATGGTCGCCCTGGCCATCATCGGCATCCAGTGGGTGCTGTTCGGCTACGCCCTGGCCTTCGGCGACACGCACGGCGGCTGGATCGGCTGGAGTTCCTCGTTGCTCGGTCTGCAGGGCGTCGCTTCCGGCGATCCCTTCCCCGGCACGAACATCCCCATCTTCGTCCACTGCATGTACCAGGGCATGTTCGCCATCATCACGCCGGCCCTCATCAGCGGCGCCCTGGCCGAGCGCATCCGCTTCGGGCCGTACTGCCTGTTCATCCTGCTGTGGGCGACGCTGGTCTATGATCCGCTGGCCCATTGGGTCTGGGCGGTCGACGCCGACGGCAAGCCGGCCGGCTGGCTGGGCGGCAGATGGGGCGCTCGACTTCGCCGGCGGCACGGTGGTCCACATCGCGGCCGGCTTCTCCGGCCTGGCCGCCATCCTCGTGCTGCGCAAGCGGCTCGGCTATCCCGAGCACGCCATGCACCCCAACAGCATGGTGCTGACGCTGACCGGCGCCGGCCTGCTGTGGTTCGGCTGGTTCGGCTTCAACGGCGGCAGCGCCCTGGGCGCCAATCCGCTGGCCGGCTCGGCCCTGACCGCCACGCAGATCGCCGCCGCCGCCGCCGGCGCTGAGCTGGATGCTCGCCGAGTGGGCCGCATCGCGGCAAGCCGACCGCCCTGGGCCTGGCCTCCGGCCTCGTCGCCGGCCTGGTCGCCGTGACGCCGGCCTCCGGCTTCGTCCCGCCGCTCGGCGCCCTGTCCATCGGCCTGCTCGCCGGCGTCGTCTGCTACGTCGTCGTCTGCCTCAAGCCCTTCTTCAAGTACGACGACTCGCTCGATGCCTTCGGCGTCCACGGCGTCGGCGGCTTCCTCGGCGCCCTGCTGACGGGCGTGTTCTGCGTCAAGGCCATCAACGCCGGACAACGGCGGCCGACTGCCAGGCTGCTCGAGCAGTTCAAGACCCAGGGCGTGGCCGCCGTCGTCGCCGTCGGCTTCGCCTTCGTCGTCACCTTCGTCCTGGTCAAGGCTATCGATGCGATCTGGGGCTTCTGCCTGGAACCACAGGCGGAGAACGAGGGTCTGGACCGCAACCAGCACGGCGAGGTCGGCTTCGACCTCGAGCCTGGCCTACGAGCAGGTCCCCGAGACGCCGCCGCACGAGCCGCGGCCGGCCACGGTGCCGCCCAACGGCCAGCGGCGCTTCACCGTCGTCGTCGACGGCGCCCAGCACCGGCGATCTGATTCACACCTGGTCGGAGCTGTGCCAGAGCGGGCCGCAACCGGCCGCCGGCCGAGTTCCGGGCCGTCTACCCCTTCGTCACCACGGTCCAGGGCAACCGCTTCCACTTCCGCGGCGGCGACCCGGCGACCATGCAGCGCCAACCTCGCGCGCCTGTTCGAGGGCCGCTTCAGCGGTCGCAAGATCCAGGCGCGCGTCGAAAGTTGATTACTTTCCCACTGGGCGAGCGGGGGCGTCAGCCCCCTGTTGCGCCAACAGGGGGCTGACGCCCTCCGCTCGCCTCCTCTCTGCAAGGATATCGAACGGATGAAACTGATCGTCGCCATCATCCGCCCCGAAAGACTGGAGGCGGTGCAGAAGGCCCTCAACGAGCACGACGTCTACCTGATGACCGTCAGCGACGTGCGCGGCTGCGGCCGGCAGCGCGGCTACACCGAGGTGTATCGCGGCACCGAGTTCCAGGTGCGGCTGCTGCCCAAGCTGAAACTGGAGATCGCCGTCAACGACGCCTTCGTCGAGGCCGCCGTCGAGGCCATCGTCCACGCCGCCCGCACGCCCGAGACCGGCCAGGTCGGCGACGGCAAAATCTTCGTCCTGCCGCTGGAAGACTGCGTCCGCATCCGCACCGGCGAGCGCGGCAGCGAGGCCATCGGACCGTGAGCGGGCCAAGCCTTCCGAGCCTGAAGCGTAAGCGAAGGGCTTTCTTCGCTTACGCTTCAGGCTCGGATCGAAGCCGCAAGCGGCCGTCCCCTACCCGCGATCCCTCTTCCCCCTAGGATTAGGGGGATGTTTTCTCTCGGAAGGAATCCTCCTCTCCACTTGAAAGGTGTCCGAGTACCAAAGCCATGAGTCACACGAACCTTCGCCAGGCGGCCCTGCGGGCCGTCGCCAGTACCGAGTATCAGCTGCAACGGGTCAACTTCACGGAAACGCACATGAAGGACCTGTATGGAGAAAACGTCTTCAGCGAGGCCGTGCAGCGCGAACGGTTGCCCAAGCCGGTCTTCAAGGCGCTCCAGAAGACCATCAAGCAGGGCGCGCCATTGGACCCGGCCATCGCCGATACGGTGGCCGCCGCCATGAAGGACTGGGCCATCGAGCACGGCGCCACCCACTTCACGCACCAGTTCCAGCCGATGACCGGCCTGACCGCCGAGAAGCACGACAGCTTCATGGCGCCGACCGGCGACGGCCGCGCCATCCTCGAATTTTCCGGCAAGGAGCTGGTGCGCGGCGAACCGGACGCTTCGTCGTTCCCTTCCGGCGGCATCCGCGCCACCTTCGAGGCGCGCGGCTACACCGCCTGGGACCCGACCAGTCCCGCTTACATCCTCGAAAGCCCCAACGGCGCCACCCTGGTCATTCCCACCGCCTTCCTCAGCTGGACCGGCGAAGCCCTCGACAAGAAGACGCCGTTGTTGCGCTCGATGGAAGCGCTGTCCAACCAGGCGCTGCGCATCCTGCGCCTGTTCGGCAACAACGAGGCCCACAAGGTCTTCACCACCGTCGGGCCGGAGCAGGAATACTTCCTCATCGATAAGAACTTCTACTACGCCCGGCCCGACCTGATCAACGCCGGCCGCACGCTGTTCGGCACGACGCCTCCCAAGGGTCAGGAGATGGAGGACCAGTATTTCGGCCACATCCCCGAGCGCGTCATCGCCTGCATGGCCGACTGCGAGGCGCAGCTGTTCAAGCTCGCCGTGCCGGTCAAGACGCGGCACAACGAGGTGGCGCCCAGCCAGTATGAGATCGCGCCGATCTTCGAGGACTCCAACCTCGCCACCGACCACCAGATGCTCGTCATGGAGGTGATGCGCAAGACGGCGCCGAAGTACGGCCTGGCGTGTCTTCTGCACGAGAAGCCGTTCGCCGGCATCAATGGCTCGGGCAAGCACAACAACTGGTCGATGTCCACCGACACCGGCGAAAACCTGCTCAACCCCGGCGACACGCCGCACGACAACGCGCAGTTTTTGGTCTTCTGCGTGGCCGTGCTCCGCGCCGTGGCCAAGTATCCCGAACTACTGCGCGTCAGCGTCGCCGGCGCGCACAACGACCATCGCCTCGGCGCCAACGAGGCGCCGCCGGCCATTATCTCCGTGTTCCTCGGCGATCAGCTGCAAGACGTGATCGATCAGCTCGAAAAGGGAGCGGCCAAGTCCACGAAGCAGGGTGGCCACATGGAGATCGGCGTCAGCGTGCTGCCCAAGCTGCCGCGCGACGCCGGCGACCGCAATCGCACCAGTCCGTTCGCCTTCACCGGCAACAAATTCGAGTTCCGCGCCGTCGGCGGCTCGCAGTCGATCGCCGGACCCAACACGGTGCTCAACACCATCGTCGCCGAATCGCTCGATTACATCGCCACCAACCTGGAGAAGGCCAAGGGACAGGGCAAGGACATCAACAAGGCCATCCAGGACCTGCTGCCGGTCCTCATCAAGGAGAGCAAGAAGGTCATCTTCAACGGCGATAATTACACTCCGGAATGGCATCAAGAGGCCGAGAAGCGCGGCCTGCCCAACCTGCGCAATACGGTGGACGCCCTGCCGGTCATTCTCCGCAAGGACACCATCGAGTTGTTCGCGAAATATCGCGTCTACAGCGAGCGCGAGTTGCACAGCCGCTTAGCCATCCTGGGCGAGAATTACGTCAAGACGGTCAACATCGAGGCGCGTCTGACGAGCATGATGGCGCGGACGATGATCCTGCCGGCGGCGCTGCGCTACCAGGGCGAGGTGGCTGGCGCCGTCAACGCCACCAAGACGGCCGGCGCCGACAACAGCGCCCAGGTCGATCTGCTCAAGAGTCTGACGGCGACCATCACCGAGTTCCAGAAGGCGACCGGCGCTGGACCAGGCGCTGGCGCACCATGCCGAGGGCGACATACTCGCCCACGCCAAGTATTTCCGCGATAGCATCCTGCCGTCGATGGCCGCCGTCCGCGCCCTGGGCGACAAGCTGGAGACGATGGTCGCCGACGATCTGTGGCCGCTGCCGACCTACCGCGAGATGCTGTTCATGAAGTGATTTGTATTACGGAGTGGTCGTGACGCCGCGTGTCACGGCCACTCCGAATCTGTCCGAGGATGCTGCTGGCATTACTGCTTCGCTTGGATGGTCAGCGTACCGTTGGTGTCGCCGCCATCGACGAACGAGCCGCCGGCATCGTGATAGGAAACCTTGATGGTGTAGGTGCCGACTGCCAGACCCTTGGGCACGGTGAAGTTGGCCGAGGCGCTGCCGTTGCTCACGGTCCCTTGCACGGCGTTGCCCACCGGAACGTAGCTGCCGTCGTTTAGATGCTTGAGTACCGTGAAGGTCACCGTACCTTCGGAGACTGCCGGGCTGACGGCGGCGGTGAGCGTCACTGACTGGTCGCTGCTGCTGAAATTGGCACTGACGTTGCTGGCTGTGGTCGTGACGGGGGCGATGGTCAACGTGCCGCTGGTGTCGCCGCCATCGACGAACGAGCCGCCGGCATCGCTGTAGGACACCTTGATGGTGTACGTGCCGACCGCCAGGCCGCTCGGCACGGTGAAGCTGGCCGAGGCGCTGCCGTTGCTCACGGTGCCTTGCACGGCGTTGCCCACCGGAACGTAGCTGCCGTCGTTTAGATGCTTGAGTACCGTGAAGGTCACCGTGCCTTCGGAGATCGCCGGGTTGACGGCGGCGGTGAGCGTCACCGTTTGCGTGCTTTTGCTGAACGGAGTGGTGACGTTGCCGGCCGTGGTCGTGACGGGGGCGATGGTCAACGTGCCGCTGGTGTCGCCGCCATCGACGAACGAGCCGCTGGCGTCGCTGTAGGACACCTTGATGGTGTAGACGCCGACTGCCAGACCCTTGGGCACGGTGAAGTTGGCCGAGGCGCTGCCGTTGCTCACGGTGCCTTGCACGGCGTTGCCCACCGGAACGTAGCTGCCGTCGTTTAGATGCTTGAGTACCGTGAAGGTCACCGTGCCTTCGGAGATCGCCGGGTTGACGGCGGCGGTGAGCGTCACCGTTTGCGTGCTTTTGCTGAACGGAGTGGTGACGTTGCCGGCCGTGGTCGTGACGGGGGCGATGGTCAACGTGCCGCTGGTGTCGCCGCCATCGACGAACGAGCCGCTGGCGTCGCTGTAGGACACCTTGATGGTGTAGACGCCGACCGCCAGGCCGCTCGACACGGTGAAGCTGGCCGAGGCGCTGCCGTTG
The DNA here is from genome assembly GCA_963849325.1 of uncultured Planctomycetota bacterium. Taxonomy (GTDB): domain Bacteria; phylum Planctomycetota; class Planctomycetia; order Gemmatales; family Gemmataceae; genus JAJPHU01. Next base: position 448,275 of record CAWKHF010000005.1, read on the forward strand.
CTCACGGTCCCTTGCACGGCGTTGCCCACCGGAACGTAGCTGCCGTCGTTTCGATGCTTGAGTACCGTGAAGGTCACCGTACCTTCGGAGACTGCCGGGCTGACGGCGGCGGTGAGCGTTACCGTTTGCGTGCTTTTGCTGAACGGAGTGGCGACGTTGCCGGCCGCGATCGTGACGGAGGCGGTGCCGCTGATGGTCAGTGTGCCGTTGGTGTCGCCGCCATCGACGAACGGGCCGCCGGCATCGCTGTAGGATACCTTGATGGTGTACGTGCCGACCACCAGGCCGCTCGGCACGGTGAAGCTGGCCGAGGCGCTGCCGTTGCTCACGGTCCCTTGCACGGCGTTGCCCACCTGATGGCCGTTGCCATCGAACACCGTGAAGGTGGCGATGCCGCCGGTGATCGCCGGGCTGACGGCGGCGGTGAGCGTCACCGCCTGGCCGCTGCTGCTGAAATGGACGCCGACGTTGCCGGCCGTGGTCGTGACGGGAGCGGTGCTGATGGTCAGCGTGCCGTAGGTGTCGCCGTTATCGACATACGAGCCGGTGGCGTCGCTGTAGGAGACCGCGATGGTGTAGGCGCCGACCGCCAGGCCGGTCGGCACGGTGAAACTGGCCGAGGCGTGGGCGCCGCTCACGTTCCCTTGCACCGTGTTGCCCACTTGGTTGCCGTTGCCGTCGAGCACCTTGAAGGTGGCGACGCCTTCGCTGATCGCCGGGCTGGTGGCGGCGGTGAGTGTCACCGTTTGCGTGCCTGGGCTGAACGACGTGCCGGCGTTGCCGGCCGCGATCGTGACGGGGGCGGCGTGATGGTCAGTACGCCGAGGACCTGGCTGCTTTGGACGGACGAACCGCTGATATCGTTGTAGGAGGGCACGATATAGTAGGTGCCGACCGCCAGCCCCTGGGGCACGGTGAAACTGGCCGAAGCGCTGCCGTTGCTGACGCCTCCTAGCACCGCATTGCCCACCGGATGATCGTTGATATCGACCACCGTGAAGGTCACGACGCCCTGGCCCGTGATCGCTGGGCTGACGCTAGCGGTGAGCGTCACCGTTTGCGTGCTTTGATGGAACGACGTGCCGACGCTGCCGCCCACGATCGCGACAGGGACGGGATTGATGGTCAGCGTGCCGCTCGTGTCACTGCCATCGGCGAACGAGCTGCCGGCATCGCTGTAGGAGACCGCGATGATGTAGGAGCCGACCGCCAGGCCATTCGGCACGGTGAAACTGGCCGAGGCGCTGCCGTTGCTGACGTTGCCTTGCACGGCGGTGCCGACCTGATAGCCGTTTTGCACCACCTGCTGATACACCGTGAAGGTCACGGTGCCCTCGGTGACCGGGCTGGACCCGGAGACGGAGGCGGTGAGCGTCACGTTTTGGCCGTTCGCGCTGAAAGTGGCGCCGGCGTTGCCGGCCGTGGTCGTGACGGCGACGGGACTGAACTCGACGGCGCCGAGGTCCACGATCGAATGGACGACGCGGGAGAAGCCGGAGCCGCGCTGATCGTTCGGCCCGGTGGCGCTTTCGGTGCTGTTGTCGCCGCGGTCGATGGCCGGGCTGCCGGGCAGCAGCGCCATCGTCTGCGTCGGCCCGCCGTTGTTCCCGAGCGGCCCCAGCAGCGGATTGACCGGCGCGTTGGGCGTGCCCACGATGTCGCCGTTTTGCACGGCGCTGAAGCCGGTGGCGTCCTTGTCGTCGCCGATCAGCGTATGGTCGCTGGTGGTGACGGCGCCGGCGAAGTCGGGTCCGGTGGCGGCGACGTTGGTGGCGATGAGGGTGTTGGTCAGGTTGACGGGATTGCCGCCTTCGTTCCAGATGCCGCCGCCCTGGGTGGAGCCGATCAGCCCTTGCAGGCCGGCCGTGCCGCCGATGCCGCCGATGCCGGCGGCCCCGCCGCCGCCGGCTCCGACGAAGTTGCCGGCGATGGTGACGTTGAAGGTGTCGAGGATCTGGGCGTTGCCGATGCCGCCGCCCCAGGCCACGCCGCCGTTGCCGCCATTGCCGCCATAGTTGCCGCCCGCCAAGCCGTTGCCACCTCCGTTGCCGCCCGCGCCGCCCTTGCCACTATAGGGGTTGTTGTCGGCCACAGTGGTGTCGATCAGCGTCAGGGTACCCGTCTCGATGTGGAAGCCGCCGCCGTCCGCTCCGCCCCCCTTGCCGCCGTTGCCGCCTTCGCGATTCGTATTGCTGTTGGCCGTCTCGGTGCTGCCGTTGCCGCCGTTGCCGCCATCGCCCCCCACGACGAAGTTGCCGGATGTCGTGCTGTCCCGCACCGTGACCTCTCCGGGACCGAGGCACACGCCGCCGCCGGCGGCGGGGCCGCCGTCGCCGCCGTTGTCCCCGACGAGGTCCCCGGTAAAGCCCTTGCCGCCGTCGCCGCCCCGGGCCGTATTGCCGGAGATCGTCGTGGTATCGATCTGCACCGAGCCGCCGTTAACGTAGAGTCCGCCGCCGAGACCGGCGCCGCCGCCGCCGCCCTCACTCTGGCTCACCGTTCCATTGTTGCCGTGGCCACCGTTCGCTTGGTTGCCCGCGATCAAGCTATTGGCGATGGCCAAAAGACTGCCCTCGTCATCGATCCCCCCGCCTTCGGCAGACACATCGCCATGAGTGACCGAGGCGATGTTGTTCTGAACAACGGCATTCGTCAGCGTCAAGGTTCCGCCCGCGCTATAGATGCCGCCGCCGTACGCGGACCCAGCACTGGCGTTTGTCACCTGGTTGTTCTGCACCGCCACGTTGCTCAGCGTCACATTGCCGCCGTTATTGAGGATGCCGCCGCCTCGGCCGACGGAGAAGGTGTTTGTGCCGTCGTCCTGGGCATTGCCGCCCTGGATGACGAGGTTCTCGAAGAGGACCGTGACGCCGGGGGCGACCTGGAAGACGCGATCGTTCAGCTGGCTGGCGTCGATGACGGTGGCGTTGGGTCCACTATCGCCCGCGCCCTCGATGACGATGGTGCGCGTCGTGTTCGTGAGGTTCAGATCGCCTTGCGTGGCGCCCGTCGGGCCACTCGTGTTCTGGATGTTCAGCGTGTACATGCCGCCCTGGAGCTGGATGACGTCGGTGCCGCTACTGGCGGTGTCCTGGTTGGCGGCGATGACGGCGTTGCGCAGGGTGTTGACCTGGCTGTCGCCGCTGACGCCGTCGCCGAAGGTCGTTGGAGTAAAGGTACTCGGGAGGGTACGCTCCTCCAGGTGCTCCAGGTACGGCCGGAACCTCGGCCGGATCGGTGCGCGGCTGCGTTTGGGCTGGCGCGAGCCGAACAACCAACGCTGGATTTGACGTGTCCACCAAATGCGATACATAATGTCTCCTTCTAGAGACCCCGGCTGAGGGTCGTGCGAGGCTCGATGCCGCCAAGATTCCCCACGGTGGCAAACGTTGCCATCGCGGGGCGAAAAGGGAACGCGGCTCGTTTCCGCGGTACGCGCGGGAAAAGAGTCTGCATTCCTTTTTCTGTCTCTGTCCTCTTCCGTCCTTGCGGGGAAAGGGTTGCGTCCCTCCTCGCCGCGGAGGGCCGATCACGACGACTTGTTGCCGCTGATGGCGTTGAAGGCCAGGTCCTCGCCCAGGAAGACCGCCACCTCGCCCAATTGCGTGGGGAACAGGATGTCGCTGTCAATCGCCGTCTGCAACTGGGCGATCGTCGCATCCAGGGAGGCATGGGGCACGCCCTGCAACGCTTCGATTTCGCTGAAGAGCGTATACAGCGTCAGCTCGAACTCCTCGATCACCAGGCCGAAGAAACCTGCGTTCGTCGGCGTCGGCGTCGGCGTTGGGGTGGGTGTCGGTGTCGGCGTCGGGATCGAAACCTGGACGGAACCCAGGTCGATGGGGCCGCCGGACGGGCGCGATCGTCCGCGCTGATCGAGGCCGGGGCTGACGACGGGGTTGCCCTCGCCGAGGACCGGACTGTTAGCGGCGGGCAGCAGGGTTTGCGTCAGGCCGCCGTTGTTTTGCAGCGTGCCGAGGTTGGGGTTGAGCGAACTGAGGATGACCCCCGGTGCGATGCCGCCGGTATTCGTCACCAGCGTGTTCATCACCAGGTTGGAGGTGCCGCGTACCGAGGCCAGGTTCGTCCCCCCGCCGTTGATCGCCTGCGAGGCGAGGTCGCTGCCGCCGGCGGTGGTGGCCAGGATGCTGTTGTTCAGGAAGAGCTGGGCCGAAACCGGGTTGCCGGTGTCGATGTCGTCGCCGATGGCCAGGTTGTAGACCGCGCCGCCGTCGGCGCTGGCACCGGTACCGACGTTGGCCTCGACGTTGTTGCGGGCCAGGGTGTCATTGGTCAGGATGGTCTGACCGTCGAGGTTGAAGAGGGCGCCGCCGAAGGCGCTGCCATCGCCGGCGCTGACGGAGGAGCCGGTAGGCTTGGCGCCGAGGCCGCCCACAGCGCTGTTGTTGGTGAGCGTGCAGTTGACGATGGTGACCAGGCCGCTCTCGTTATCCTCGGAGTCGGCCCCCATGCTGAAGATGGCGCCCCCGAAACCGGCACCACCGCCGCCGCCGCTGGCGCCGGCATTGCCGCCGATGCCGGAACCGCCGCCGAAGCCGCTGAAGCCACCGGCGCTGGACCCACCGATGCCACCGGCGCCGCCACCGCTGCCGAAGCCCCCGCTGCCGCCTGCGCCTCCGGTCGTGTTGGCGAGGGAGCCTCCATTTCCACCTGCTCCTCCGCCGCCGCCGAAGCCCCCGTTGCCGCCGTTGCCGCCGTTGTTAACGGCGGTGTCACCGCCACCGCCGCCGCCACCGCCGCCGACGCCGCCGCCGCCGCCGCCGACAGGGAAGCCGCCGAAGCCGCCACCCCCGCCGCCGCTGAAGTTGCCGCCGAAGCCGCCGAAGCCGCCAACGCTGCCATCGCCGCCGATTCCATCCTGCGCGGATAAAGCCGTCACCGCCGAAGCCGCCGGAGTCGCCGGAGCTGTCGCCGCCCTTATCCTCCTTGTGGAAGCCACCGCCGCCGCCGCCGCCAGGGGAGGCGCTGGTTCCACCCTCGCCGCCCAGGCCGGCGAGACCGGGACCGAAGCCGCCGCCATTGCCGCCGCCCGAACTATTCGTTGAGGCATCCGTACCCATGCCGCCGCCACCGCCGCCGTTACCGGAGATGGGGGAGATATCGGCGGCGCCGCTGCCGCCCTCCGCCTCATTATTGGTCAATGTCACAGCGTTCAGGTTCAGTACGCCCTGGTTGAAGATCGCACCCCCCGCGCCCATGCCGCCGCCGCCGCCGTCCCGGCCATTGCCGCCCACGGCCAGGCCGCCCTCCAGTGTCACGTTGACCAGCGCCAGGTTGCCCTGGGGCAGCTCCAGGCCGCCCGACACGTAGAACAGCCGGAAGGCGGGCGCGAGCGGATCGCGGGCGATGGTGGCGCCGTTGCCTTGGATGACGACGTTGCCCTCGACGGCCGGCAGGCCGGTGGGGCCGTACCAGGAGTTGTTCACCGCCGTCAGCGTGTAGGTGGTTCCCGCCTGCAAGTTGATGATGGTCGTGATCCCCTGAGTCTGCGCGAAATTCAGGTCGGTGATCAGGTCCGCCGTGTTGGCCGCATTGAACGTCTGCGTCGTCGGCACCAACCGGCTTTCCAGTTGCTCCAGGACCGGCCGGAACCTCGGCCGACTCGCGCGCGGCGCCGTTTCGGCCCGCGCGAGCCGAACAACCAACGCTGGATCTGACGCTGCCACCCCATGCGACACATGATGTCCTCTTTTCCTCGGACGCTCCCGCAGGAGCGTGCGCCGCTGGCTAAGAGGGAGAGAAAACGAGGTGATCGCTTTCCCTTGGTCTCCTCAAAGCTCAAGCCAACGCCTCAAGAATTCGGCCATCTTCTTCACGCTCTCTCCCTAGACCCGGAAAGAGCGCCTATCGCGCCGCGCTCCGATCCATTTTTTTTCGCGGGGAGGAAAAAAGAATGCGACAGCGTTCGGACGACTTGACGTGAAGTGCTAACTTTTCGAGGGTCTTCTTTCCGAGCCTGAAGCGTAAGCGAAGGGATACCCTTCGCTTACGCTTCAGGCTCGGAAAGAAGACCCTCCGAGCCGCCGCTCGGAAACCGTTTCCAAACTACGAGCCCGGAGCGCCAGCGACGGACGGAAAAATCCGTCGCTGGCGCTGCGGGCTAATGGTGTGGAAACCGCTCCGCTCCGAAATCGGGAAGAGAATTCGGTCAGGGCGGCGTGGCCGAGTCCACTTGGATCCGCAAGGGCTTGCTGTCCGCGCTCTCCCCGCGCGACGGATAGGCAGGGAGATGCCAGTCCAGCCCCATCGCGGCCAACTGCCGGCGGATCGCTCGCAGATCCCAAACGCGAATCCAGGCGCCGGGCCCCGCGCCGGCGGTCAGCAACTGTGTACCGTCCGGGCTGAAACAGATCCAGGCGACGCGAACCTGGTCGGGGTCTTCCAGCCGGGCGTACTCCCGGCCTGTGTCCGGGTCCACCAGCCGCAGCGCGCCATGGCCGGTCTCCGTCGCCAACAGCTTCTCGACCGGCGAAAAGGCGAAGGCGGCCCCGGGGATGCCGCCGAGGCGAGGCCCTTCACGCCACGAGCCGACGGCCCATAACCGCAAGCCGTTGCCGCGGGCCGCCAGCCAGCGGCCGTCCGGACTGAAGCCGACGCGCACCCAGCCTTCCGAAGACAACAGCTCCTTTTCCAGCCGGCCGGTGCGGGCGTCCCACACCTTGGCGCCGGTGCCGTGCTGGCTGCCGGTGGCAACCCAGCTGCCGTCGGGACTGACGGCGACCGCCCGCGCGTCCTCGTGCGGCTTCAGCCGGATCGGCCGACCGGGGTAGTCGTCGTGCAGCACCCAACCGCCCGCGCCATCCGCGCTCGCCAGCACCCGGCCATCGAGGCTGCAAGCGATTTGCCCGCCCGCGGTCTCCGGCAGAGGAAGCCGCCGCGGCGGACCGAGCCGCACCGTCCCCACCAACGCCGGGTCCGACCGGAACGGCCAGCGGAAGGTCCCGGACGGCCCGCTGGTCAACAGCGCGCCCGACGGCTCAAACGAGACGACGTCCAGGGGGGAAGCTACCGAGGCGGAGGCGAGCCGTTCCCCCGTGCGCGGATCCCAGAGGCCAAACCCGTCGGGCGTGCAGGCGGCCAGGACGAGGCCGTCGGGACGGACCGCGAATGGACCGTACGGCGCCCGCCCCCAGGCCGGGTTCTGAATCAGCCGACGACACTCCCGGCCCCGGACGATTTCCCAGAAGCGGAGCTTGTTGTCCTTGACGTCCGCCGCCAGCAGGCGGTCCTTCGCGCCGAAGCGGAGGGACGCGCCGGTGAAGCGTGCCGGCGTATGAAACACTTCCAGGCCTGTGCGCGGGTCCCACAGCCGCAGCATGTGCTCCCAGCCGTAACTGGCCAAGAGATCGCCCGCGCGGTTGAAGGCGATCCGCAGTCCACCGTTCTTCCATCTCCGCAGCTCGGCGGCTTTCCGCGGCGCCGCCACGTCCCAGACGTGAATGCCCTGGTCGCTGCTCACCACCGCCAACGTCTGGCCGTTGGGGTGCCAGGCCAGGCGCTCGGCGCCCGCCTGGGGCAGATCGTTGCGGACATCTCCCGTATCGAGGTCGCGGACCTGAACGCCCTCGGCATGGGAAACCGCCAGCCGCCGACTGTCGGGATGGAAAGCGGCGAACGCGATCGGGTGCGGACCGGCCTTCAACCGCCGGACGCGCTGGCCGGAAGTCAGGTCGTACAGGCTGATCGTACCATCGCCATGGACGAGGGCGGCCCGCCGGCCGTCCGGGCTGAAGTCATGGGCGACGCAGTCCAGTTCGGAGGCGACGACCACGGGCTTGCGGCCGTCCAGCTTCCACAGCTCGCACCGGGGCGAAGTGGCGAGCGTCAGGAACGCGCCGTCCGGGCTCAGCCGGGGCCGCGGGTCCCGCATCCCGGAAGCGAAGTGATGGAGTAGCGTATCGTCGGCCACGCGGCCGATGCGGACGCCGCCGGCGCGGTCGGTGCGAACGTAGCGCTCCAGGGCGGCGTCGAAATCGACATGCGCGCTGCCGGCCGGCCAGCCGTCCCATTCCCGGGCGATGCGCACGTCGGGCAAGGCCAGGCAGGCAATGACCTGGTTGCGGAGTTCGAGGACATCGCTCTCGGGCAGGTTCATCTCGCGGGCCATCTGCGTCGCTTCCGCCAGGAGGTCCAGGCTGTCGAAGCGCTGCCCCATGCGTCGGCTCAGCCGGCCGGCCCGCGCCTGGGCCACCAGCGCCGCATACAGCCGTCGCATCGCTTGGCCTTCGGCCCGTTCGGTAAGTTGCAATTGCTGCCGGGTAGCCTGCTGCTCCTCGTGCAGCCAGAACGCGGCCAGCGAGGCGATAACGGCGATCGTCGCCAGCAGCAGGGCCGCCGAAAGCAGCGCCGTCCTCGTCACGCCCTTGTGCCGCCGCGACCAGCGGCGTACTTTCTGCGCCAGCGTGGGACGCCGAGCGCAAATGGCCCGGTCCTCCAGATAGCGCCGCAGGTCGTTCGCCAACTCCTGAGCCGTGGCGTAACGCTCGTCGGGATGCTTGGCCAACGCCTTGAGCACCACCGTCTCCAGGTCCGCCGGGATGGCCTTGTTCCAGCGCCGCGGCGCGTGCATCTCTTCCAGGGCGATCTGCCGCAACAATTCTTGCCGGTCCCGGCCATCAAAGACCGGCTCCCCCGTCAACAACTCGTAGAGCACCGCGCCGAGCGAATAAATGTCGGTGCGGTGGTCGATGCCGACGCGCTGCGCCAGCGCCTGTTCCGGACTCATGTAGCGGAGCGTGCCCATCAGATCACCCGTCATGGTCAGTCCGGCCTGGTTCTGGCAATGGGCCAGGCCGAAGTCGGTGATCCACAGGTTGCCGCAGCCGTCCAGCAGCAGATTGGCCGGCTTGATGTCGCGATGCACCACGCCCAGCTGATGGGCGTGCTCCAACGCCTCGGCCACCTGGATGCCCAGCCGTGCCACCATACGGAAGAACGCCGGGTCTCGCGTGGAATGATCGACGACGACGGCAGGGACCGCCGCGGGGACCGTGGACGCATAAACCTCCGTGGCTTGCGGATCGAACACCGGGGCCGTCCCGCGCGAAGCGGATCCCTCCCTCGCGTTGGCGCCCACTCCCCGCCGCAGTTCGTGGATGAGGCCGGCCAGGGTCTGACCGTCGATGAACTGCATGGCGTAATAATGCACGCCGCGCTCGCAGCCGACGCCGTAGACCGGGACGATGTTCTGATGATGCAGATGAGCGGCCGACTGGGCTTCGTTCTTGAAGCGCTGCAGTTGCCTGGCGTCGAGGGTGGACGCGAAGGGCAACACCTTGAGGGCGACGCGACGGCCCAGGGACATCTGCACGGCTTCGTAGACCACGCCCATGCCGCCACGGCCGACCTCGCGGACGAGGCGGTAATCGCCCAGGGGGGCCTCTGGCTCGACGTTTGCTGCCGCGGACTGGTCCGCGGGGAGGGGCACGGACGGATGCAGAAGCGGGGCGGCCGCTTGAATGAACTCCAGGCCATCCAGGCAATCGGCCAACGCCGCCGCGATGTCCGGATAGCGGGCCAGGAACTCGTGTCGCTCTGGCCCGTTCCCCGCCTGGTGCGCGGCCAGATACTCCTCCACGGCTTGCAGCACCCGCGGATCCTCCAGAGACGGCTCGATCGGTGGGCCGGGTGAGGGAGGAACCGCGACGGGATGGAAGTCTTCCGTGTGCTTCATGAGGAGTCTCCTACCAAATGGCGTAAGCGTGCCAGGCCGCGCAGCCACACGTTTTTGACGCTATCCAGAGTGCGGCCGAGGCGGCGGGCCACCTCGGGCATGCTCAGCCCTTGCAAGTGATGCAGGATCAGCACCTCGCGATAATCGTCGGGCAACTGCCGCAGGGCGTCGGCCAGCAACACGGCCTGCTCGCGTCGCACGGCCCGCTGGCTGGGAGAACTGCCTGGGGCCGCCAGCCCCTGATCGAGGAGGCGCGACGATTGATCCAACTCCATCGCCAACTGGCGCTCCAGCGCACGTCTCGCCGCTGGACGCCGCAATAGTGGCGGATCAGCTTCTCCAGCCGGGAGGCGAGAATGTGCCGTAGCCAGCTGACCAGCTCCCCCTCGCTGGTCCCTCGGAACTGGACGAAACAGTCGTGCGCTTGCAAGAACGTGTCCTGAACCAAATCGGCGGCATCGACCTTTCCTCGCAAGCGTCGGCCGATTTGCAGGCGGGCCAGTAGTTCCAGATAGCCCTGGTACAACTCAAACAGCTGCCCCAGGGCCGAACCGTCGCCGGCACGGGCCAGACGCAACAGCTGTTCCGGGTCCGAATCGGGGAGACGGTTCATGGAGATGGTCCTCTTCGCTATTAGACCCGGAATGAGTGGCCTTCGCGCCGCAATAATACCGATTTTCTCGCCAACCTGTCCGAGCCTGAAGCGTAAGCGAAGGACGTCCCTTCGCTTACGCTTCAGGCTCGGTTGAGGATGCGATTCTGCCGGCCTTAGCAGATGTAGCTTCTCGTGAAGATGGAAAATCCGCGAAGGCTGCGGGACGTGCTTCGTTTGTGCGGCGGCTTGGAATACAGTAGGTCTACTCTCGAATTCCCGAAATCGGAACAGGGAGACCCACTCGCATGTCCGACGCCATCCCACATCGGCGCGTGTTGCTGGCCGCCGAACCCGGTGAGCGCGCCGCCTTCCGGGAGTTGTTCCAAACCGAGCCGTTACGCCACTGGGACGTCGTCGAGGCCGACAGCCTGGAGCGCGCGCGATTCGTGCTCCAGCTGGACCCCTGCGACGTTCTGCTGCTGGACGGCGGCCTGTATCGCGGCGGCGGCCGCGACGATTTCGCCTGGTTGGACGGCCAGCGGCAGGCGCCGGTGCTGTTCCTGGCCGACGGCGAGCCGGAGACGCTCGCCGCCGCCCTGCGGCAAGGGGCGCATTACTGGCTGCCGCGCAACGTGGCTCGGCGACACGCCTCGGTCCTTGCACTCATGCTCGGGCAGGCGGCGGCGTTCGGCGACGGCCAGAGGCGCGGCCGCGAGACCAGCGCCGCCCTGGAGGACACGCGCCGCCAGGTCAGCCGCCTGGTGAACCTGCTCTGGGAGGCGGTGCCCGGCGAGGGACGGGCACGCTGGTTCACCCAGCGGCACATGCTCGAACGGCTGGAAGAGGAAGTGACGCGCGCTCAGCGCTATGGCGGCCCGCTGGCGGTGGTCCTGGGCGAAATCGAAGGTCCGTCCTCCGATCGCGCCGCCGAGGAGGACGCCGCGACGGAGGCGGCCTGGACCGCCGAGCAGGTCAGCCGAGTCAAGCGCCGTTCCGATGTGGCCGGGCAGTACGGGCTGCAAGGCTTCATGATGCTGCTGCCGCAGACGAACGAGGCCGGCGCCGTCGGCTGTTGCCGCCGGCTGCGTCCGCTGCTGGAACGGCCGGACCAGGCGGCCGGCCCGTTCGGCCGGCGGCACGTCTCGTTCGGCATCGCCTGCTTCGGCCCGGATACGGCTTCGGTCCAAAGCCTGCTCCGCCGGGCCGAAGAGCGCCTGGAACGCATTAAACTCGGCACGGCGGACGCGGTCGATTGTTGACCCGGACGGCTTTGTAGGCCACACTTGCATGGCCGCGCCGTTCCGGCGGGTCCCAAGGGAGTGACTCACCGATGGCCCTCGAGTCCGTGCTCGCTCGCATTGTCCACGACCCGCACCTGCCCACGCCGGCGCCGTTGGCCCTGCGCGTGCTCGAGAAGGCGAGCCGACCCGACTGCTCTCTGGCCGACATCAGCGATCTCATCAGCCACGACGCCGGCCTGTGCGCCAAGCTCCTCAAAATCGTCAATTCCGCTTTCTTCGCCCTGCCGCACAAGGTAACGGTCATCGGCCGGGCCTTGAATTTGCTGGGCCTGAAGCGCGTCCGCGCCCTGATCCTCGGCCTGTCGCTGCCGTCGATGCAGAAGCGCACCGCCGGCGATGCCCGCATGAGCGATCACTGGAAGATCTCGGTCGCCACGGCCATGGCCGCCCGCGAGTGGGCCCTCGCCATCCACGACCCCGATCCCGAAAGCGAGATGGTGGCCGCCCTGCTGTGCGACCTGGGCGCCCTCATTCTCCGCGAAGTCTGCCCCAATGAGTACGCTCGCGTGCTGGCCCATCCCGTCGAGGTCTTCGTCCGCCGCCAGTGCGAGCTGGAAGAGGAATACATCGGCGCCAACCATGCCGAGGTCGGCGCTCATCTGCTGCGCGGCTGGGGGCTGCCCGAAGACATCACCGAGGCCATCCGCCATCATCACCGCCCCGAGACGCTCAGCGGCCAAAGCCCGGTGGTGATCGGCCGCGCCTTCCGTCTGCATTTCGCCACGCTGATCGGCCAGCTCCAGATCGCTCCTGGCGAGCCGTCCCTGACCGCCGCCCTGCTGAAGTTGGCCAGCGAGCGCTTCCACCTCGACGATCAGCTGCTGCAGAAGTTTCTGGAGCCGCTGCACGAGAAGATCGACGAGTTCGCCGGCCTCATCAACGTCGAGATCGGCACCGCCTTGCAATATTCCTCGTTGCTGACGCGCACCACCGAACAGCTGGCCCAGCTGGCCTCGGAGACGGCCCTGGAGAACATCCGCGTCCGCGAGGAGAAGGAGCAGACCGACTTGCTGCTCCAGCGCAGCGAGGAGGAGCTGGCGCGGTTGGCGCGCCAGCACGAACTGATCCTCCATGCGGCCGACGAAGGCATTTTCGGCGTCGATCGGCAGGGAATCATCACCTTCGCCAACCCGGCTGCGGCGCGCATGGCCGGCTGGTCTCGTGAGGAGCTGATCGGCCAGTTCCAGCACGACGTTCTGCGGCCGGCCGCAGCCGATCAGCCGACGCCCGCCTGGGAGGAGTCGCTGATTCACGCCGTCCTGCAAGACGGTCAGACGCGCCATCTGGAGGAGGGCCGCTTCACGCGCCAGGACGGCAGCCTGTTCCCGGTTCGCTGCACCTGCGCTCCGATGCACGAGCAGGACGTCCTCGTCGGCGCCGTCGTCACCTACCGCGACATCAGCGAGGTGAAGCAGGCCCGCGAGGCGCTGCGGCGCAGCGAGGAGCAGCTGCGACAGGCGCAGAAGATGGAGGCCATCGGCCAGCTGGCCGGCGGCGTCGCCCACGACTTCAACAACTTGCTGACCATCATCACCGGCTATAGCGATCTCCTCCTGGGCGGCGTGCTGGAACCGTCCCATCCGGCCCGCGAGTCGGTCCAGGAGGTCCTCAAGGCGGCCCACCGCGCCGGCACCCTGACGCGGCAGCTCTTGGCCTTCAGTCGCCGGCAGGTGATGGCCCCGCAACTGCTCGCGCTCAACAGCGTCGTGCAGGACATGGACAAGATGCTCCGCCGACTCATCGGCGAGGACATCCAGCTGAGCAGCACCCTGTCGCCCGATCTCGATCCGGTGCGGGCCGACCCCGGCCAGATCGAGCAGGTCTTGCTCAACCTGGTCGTCAACGCCCGCGATGCCATGCCGCAGGGCGGCAACCTGACCATCGAGACGGCCAACGTCGTGCTCGACGAGACCTACGTGCGGATGCATCCGGGGATTCGGCCGGGGCGTTTCGTGATGCTGGCGGTCACGGACACCGGCTGCGGCATGGATGAGGCCACGCAAGCGCGCATCTTCGAGCCGTTCTTCACGACCAAGGAAGTCGGCAAGGGCACCGGCCTGGGGTTGGCGACGGTCTATGGCATCGTCAAGCAGTCGCAGGGTTCCATCTACGTCTACAGCGAGCCGGGACGCGGCACCTCGTTCAAGATTTACCTGCCGCGCGCCGAGGAAACAGCCGTCGCCGCGCCGCGACCCGCCGTCGCGCCGCCGCTCGCAAGGACGGGCGGCCACGAGACGCTTCTCGTCGTCGAGGACGACGACGCCGTCCGCGCTCTGACGCGCACGGTGCTGCGCAACCACTCCTACGACGTCATCGAGGCGATCGATCCCGACGACGCCCTGCGCTGGGTTGCCGAGCACGACGACCCCATTCACCTGCTGGTGACGGACGTGGTGATGCCGGGCATGAGCGGCCGGGTGCTGGCCGAGCGCTTGACGGCGCTGCGGTCGGACCTGAAGGTGTTGTACGTCTCCGGCTACACCGACGATTCGGTGGTGCGTCACGGCTTGCTGGAAGCGGAGGTCGCGTTCTTGCAGAAGCCGTTCTCGCCCGACGCGCTGGCCCGCAAGGTCCGCGAAGTGCTCGATCAAGGCTTGTCCGGGAATAACCTCGTTTAGCCGCGACGCGCAGCGGAGCGCGCTGCTCGCTGCGCGTCGCGGCTAAACGAAGGAATCGAAACTATTCACGTCCCTGCGATGCCTTGGCCTCCAACTCCTGCCAGCGGGCATAAAGGCGCTCGACGACACCCTGGGCTTCCTCCAGCGCCCGGCAGGCGTCGGCCAGGGCGACATGACCGGCCGTCGCGGCGCGCTCCACCTCGGCCTGGCGCCCGACGACCACCTCCTCGGCGGCGAGGATGGCGTCTTCCATCTGCTCCCACTCCTGCTGCTCGCGGTAGCTGAGCTTGCGCGGTTTCGGCGCCGCGAGAGTCGGGCGCGGAGTGGGCGACGCCGCCGGCTTGACGGTCTCCGTCGAGACACGCTCGTAAGCCGACAGCCATTGGGCGACGCTGCCGTACAGCGCCGCGCCGCCGCGACCGTCGAGTCCGATCACCTCCGTGCATAGCCGATCCGTCAATTCGCGGTCGTGGCTGACCAGCACCAGCGCCCCGGAAAACTCCGCCAGGCTGTCTTCCAGCACCTCCAGGGCCGGGATGTCGAGGTCGTTGGTCGGCTCGTCGAGCAGCAGCAGGTCGGCCGGCCGCAGCATGAGCTGGGCGATGCGGACGCGGGCCTGCTCGCCGCCGGAGAGCGAACCGACCGGCACGTCCAGCTGCTCCGGACGAAAGAGAAACTGCTTGGCCCAGGCGGCGACGTGCAGCCGACGGTCGCCGTGGATCACGGTGTCGCCGTTGGGGCATAGCGCTTGCCGCAGCGTCGCCGACGGATCGAGCGCCGCTCGTCCCTGCTCGAACATCACCGTCCGCAACCCCTCGGCCCGCGTGATGCTGCCGGCGTCGGCGTCGATCTCGCCGGCCAGGACGCGCAGCAGAGTGCTCTTGCCGCTGCCGTTGGGGCCGAGCAGTCCGAGTTTGGTACCCGGCGACAGCGTCAGGTCGAGGCCGGCGAACAGCGGCCGACCGCCGAGCGACTTGGCGATGCCGGCGGCGGTGAGCAGTTTGCGCGTCTGCCGGCCGGTGGCGACGAAGTCGATGCCGGCCGAGCCGGCCGCGGCATTGCGGTACTTCAACTCCTCCAACTCCTCGCGGCGTCGGGCGGCGTCGTCGATGCGAAAGCCGGCCTTGCGCGTCTGCGCCGCCGCCTTGCGTCCCAGCCACTCCGTCTCGCGGCGAACCTGGTTGGCGACCGATTCCTGCCGGCGCGCCTGGGCGTCGAGGAACTCCTCGCGGCGCTCGAGCGAACTCATCGTAGGGGCCGGCCGCGCGGAAGGAGCCGCCGGGATAGACGCGGCTGATCTCGAGGATGTCGTCGGCCACCGCGCGCAGAAAGGCCCGGTCGTGCGTGGCGACGACGTAGCCGAAAGGAGCGGCGCGCAGCAGCCGTTCCAGCCAGACGATGCCGGGCAGGTCGAGATGGTTGGTCGGTTCGTCGAGCAGGAGCAGGTCGGGCCGGCGCACCAGCTCGCGGGCCAGCGCCAGCCGCTTGCGCCAGCCGCCGGAGAGAACGTCGGCCGGCTGCTCGGGGTCAAGAAAGCCCATCTGCGTCAGGGTGATGGCGGCGCGGGTCTCGCGCTCGTGCTCCTCGATCGGTTCGCCGATGAGGGCGGCGAGCAACACGTCATGGACGCTCTGCCCGTCGGTGAAAACGTCGTCCTGGGCGAGGTAGCCGAGGCGGACGGTTCGGCGCAGAGAGCGCGTGCCGGCGTCCGGCTCCTCGCGTCCGGCCAGCAGACGCAACAGCGTCGATTTGCCGGAGCCGTTGGGACCGATCAGGCCGACGCGCTCGCCGGCGCGGAGGTCGAGAGACAGGTCGGTGAACAGCGGCCGAGGGCCGTAGCCCTTGGTCAGCCCTTGTACGCTCAGCAGCACGGTCATGTCAGCCCCAACCGCGGGACGGTCTTTCCCCGGCGAGACGGCCCCGCCGTGTTCCTCTTTTATTGCTCGCAGAACGGGGAGGCCGCGGCAAGGGCGAACATCTCGGGATACAAGCCGCGAGCGCCAGCGAGCGGCGGCCACCGCTCGCTGGCGCTCGCGGCTTGTGCCTGCTTTTCCGCCGTGTTATCGTGACAATAACTTCTGAGGTCTCGCCGCCGCGATGATGCCGCAGTTTGCCAATCCTGTTTGTCTCTGGTTGATGCTGATCGTACCACTCCTGCTGGGGTGGTCGCTGCGCCGGCGGCGCAACGCCCTGCGGCATCCGGTCGCCGGTTTCCTGATCGGGACTGCCGGCCGGCAAGGCTCGCCTCGCCCGCTGGGGTCCCGGCATCCTGCGCGGGCTGGCCCTGCTGTTGATCGTGATGGCCCTGGCCGGCCCGCGCTGGCCGGACCTGCGCACGCGCATCGACACCGAGGGCATCGCCCTCGTCATGCTCGTCGATGTCAGCGGCAGCATGGCCGAACGCGATTTCGACTGGCGCGGCGAACCGATCGGCCGACTCGACGCCGTCAAGAAGGTCTTTCACCTGTTCGTCTCCGGCGGCGCCGGTCCCGAGGACACGGGAGATGGGACCGATCTGTCCGCTTTCCAGGGCCGGCCGACCGACCTCATTGGCCTGGTGACGTTCGCCACGCGGCCGGAGACCGCCTGTCCGCTGACACTCAGTCATTCCGTCCTGCTGCGCCTGCTCGATGACGAGCAGCCGCGCCGCATCCCCGGCGAGTCGGAGACGAACCTCAGCGACGCCGTGGCGCTGGGGCTGCATCGTCTCCACGCCGCCGGGCCGCGCCGCAAGGTGCTGGTGCTGCTCAGCGACGGCGAGCACAACGTCCCGCAGCCGCGCTCCGGCTGGACGCCGCGCCAGGCCGCGCAGGTGGCCAACGGCCTGCACGTTCCCATCTACGCCATCGACGCGGGCGGTCCCGGCGCCTCGGTGACAAAACTGGCTGCGAAGGAAGCAGAGAGGAGCGAAGGCGTCGCCAGTCCGGGCGAGGTCCGCGCCCAGGCGGTGCGGACGCTGGAAGAGATGGCCCACATCACGCACGGGCAGTATTTCCAGGCCCGCGATACGAAGGGCCTGCTGAGCGCCTGCCGCGCCATCGACGCCCTGGAGCGCAGCGACATCCGCAGTTTCCAGTACCGCCGGTATCATGAAGCGTATCCGTGGTTCGGCCTGGCGGCGTTCGCGCTGTTGGCGGTGCGCCCTGGGGCTGGAACGAACGGTATGGCGGCGAATCCCGTGACGGGGTTGCTTGCGGCGAAAGACATCCGGATATGTTGCGTCACGCATTTGCCCATCCCTGGACTGTTGTGGTTCCTGGCGGTGTTGCCGCTGCTGGGGGTGCTGGGGTTGTGGAGTGCGCGGCGGCGACGGTGGGCGTTGGCGCGGCTGGGCGAACCGGCGGCGGTCGAGATGCAGCTGACGGCGCGACCCGGTTGGCGATGGCTGCGCGGCCTGTGTTTGCTGCTGGGCCTGCTTGGCCTGGGCCTGGGCATGGCCGGGCCGCAGTGGGGACGCGATTGGGACCAGTCGGCGGCGCCGGGCCGCGATCTCGTCGTCGTCCTCGATTGCAGTCGCAGCATGCTCGCCGAGACGCCCAGCCGGCTCGAACGGGCGCGGACGGCCCTGCTCGACCTGGCCAACGCGGTCGAGACAGCGCGGCGGCCATCGCCTCGCCCTGGTCTTCTGCGCCGGCAAGGCGCGGTTGGCCTGCCCCTTGACGCACGATTACGACCACTTCCGCTCTCGATTGGATGACATCGAGTCCGCGGCCCGCGAGCGCGACCTGGAGCCAGGTCCGGGCCAGCCCTCCGGCACGCGCCTGGGGCAAGCCCTGGCCCTGGCCGTCGTCGCCGATGAGGGACGCTCGCCGGAGACGCGCGACGTCCTGCTGCTCTCCGACGGCGACGACCCGGCCCGCGACGGCGAATGGCGACAGGGCGCTCGCATCGCCGTCGCTCTCGGCATCCGCATCCACACCATCGGTATTGGCGACCCGAACACGGACAGCGTTATCCGTCTCGACAGCGGCCCCCTGCTGCACGACGGTCAACCCGTCCACACGCGCCTCGAAGAAGCGCCTCTACGCGAGATCGCCGAGTTGACCGGCGGCGTCTACGTCCCGGCCCGCACTCGCGCCTTGCCGCTGGGCGCGCTGTACCTCGATACCATCGCCAATCAACCGCAGCGCGAGGACAGCGATGACGCTCTGCCCACGTATCAACAGCGCTATGCGTGGTTTCTCGGGCCGGCACTCGGTTTCCTGGCGCTGGTCCTGTTCCTCGGCGATGGCTCCATGCGGATGAAAGCGATCCGGTGAGTCGTAATGAAAAATGAAAAATATAAAATGAAAAATGAAAAATGGAAGAGACGAAGAATACCGCGCCTCCTTGTCTCCTTGTCTCCTTGTCTCCTTGTCTTGTTCCTGCTGGGCGCGTCGTCGCGGGGCGATCCGCGGCAATTGCTGCAACAAGGACACGCGGCGTTCGCGCGCGGCGACTACGCCGGAGCGGCGATGTGGTACGAACAGGCCGAGCTTTGCAGTACCGATCCGGCCGAGGTAGCGTTCTATCTCGCCGCCGCGAAGTATCACCTGGCCGCGAAGACGGAAGGACCGTCGCCGGAATTGCGCGAGGCGGAGCAACTGTATCGCTGCTGCCTCGATCCAGCGGACCCGCGCCGACCACGCGCCTTGTACGGCCTGGGCAACTGTCTGCTGCGCCAAGCGGCCGACCGGCGACGCCGCCGGCTTGCGCACGGCGATCACTTGTTACGATCAGTGCTTGCAGAGCGCCGGCGACGACGAAGCGTTGACCGCCGACGCCCGCTACAATCGAGAGAAGGCTCGATTGCTGCTGTCTCAATACCAGCCGCCTCCCGGCGGCCCACCAGGCGACAAGCCGCCCAGCGATGAGGCGAATCCGCCGCCGCCTCGACCCGATTCGCGTCCGAATGCGCCCGTGACAGGTGGCGAGCAAGGCACCGACGGCAACGCCGACCCCCGAGCCGTGGACGGCACCGTCAAACCGGAGCCAGGAACAGCCACGACGACCGACGCGCCGCCGCCACCGGGCAAAGGCAACCTGCCGCCGGTCCCCGATCAGGTGGACGTGCCGCCGCTGTCGGCCCACGACGCCGCCGAACATCTGGAGTCGGCCGCCCAGAAAGTGCGGCAAGAACGGCAGGCGCATCACCGCCGCGGCGAACGCGCTTCCGCCACGGGAGTGAAAGATTGGTGAAACAGACCTCATGCGCACGGCTCGCTTCGCTCTAGTCCTGCTGACGCTGCTCGTCCCGAGGGCCGAGCCGGACGAGAAGGCGCAAGCCGACGACATCCCCGTGGTGGGCCGGCCCAGCGATCTGCCTTTCAGCGAAGCCAGCGGATGGTTCACGGTACGAGCGCAGGCTGAACCGATCACCGTGGAAGCGGAAACGACCCTCACGTTCACGGTCTCGGTGCGCGCCACGCGCCCGGCGCGGCGGCCGCCGCAGCGGATCGACCTCCGCCAACTGCCGGCGTTCGCCGAGCGCTTTTACATCGAGGAACCCGGCAGCGACGAACCCGAGCGGCCCGATGACCGCACCTGGGAGTTCCGCTACCGTCTCAAGCCGCGCCGCACCGGCGTGACCGAGATCCCCAGCGTGCCCTTCGTCTACTTCAACCCGTACCTGCGAACCGCCCGCAAGGGCTTCCAGGTCCTCTACACCGACCCCATCCCTCTGCACGTTCTGCCGCACGAAAGTGTACAGGTGCCCGTGCAGGCGCCGGACAACGCCTTCGTCCTCGCCACGGGGCCGAAACTGCTGGAGCGATGGACGACGTGGACGCCGGGAATCGGGACGAGCCTCGCCCTGTTGCTGGCGCCGCCGATTAGCTGCGTCCTCTGGTACGTCTGCTGGCGCCGGTTGTATCCGGACGCGGCGCGGCAGGCGAAGCAACGGCGCAGCCGCGCCGCCCGGCAGGCGTTGGCGCTGCTGTACGCCGTGCGCCGGCTCGGCTCGGCCGAGCGCGCCACACGGACGGCCGCCATCGTGGCCGACTACCTGCGGCAGCGTCTCGACCTGGCCATCGCCGAACCGACGCCGGGCGAGGTCGCCGAGTTGTTCGCACAGCGGGGCCGTTCGCCGACGCTGGCCGAGCAGGCCGTCCGCTTCTTCGAGCAGTGCGACCGTCGTCGCTTCCTGCCGGCGTCCGGGACTACACAATCGGACCTGCCGGACATCGCCTCCCAGTTCATCCTCGCCGTGGAGGAAGGTGACAAGGTGACAAGGTGACAAGGTGACAAGGTGAGAATTATGGCGGGAAAAGTAAACAATCAGCTACATCCGGAGTTGGGGAAGACTGGCTTCTGTCTTTGTCTCCTTGTCACCTTGTCACCTTGTCACCTTGTCACCTTGTCACCATCAGAGGTGGCCGAGTGCGCCGTAAGTGCCTTTCAGGAGGGCGTGCGTCTGCGCCAGGCCGCGGACCAGGCTCGACCGCACTTCCGCGCCGCCGCCGCCTCGTTTGACGAACTGCGTCGTCGCGGCGTCCACAATCCCGCTCTGTATCGCAACCTGGGCAATGCCTCCCTTCTGGCCGGCGACCTGCCTCGTGCCATCCTGTCCTACCATCGCGGTCTGCGTCTAGCGCCGAACGATCTCGCCCTGCGCGAGGGTCTCGCCGAGGCGCGCGAACGGGTGGTGTATCCGGCGTCGGGCAGCCTGGGCCGGCCGCTCAGCGATCCGCGCCCGCCGTGGCTACCGCAGCCGCGAACGGAGTGGCTGCTCACGGCGTCGGCCCTCTGCTACACGTTGGCGTGGACGTGGGCGACGCGCTGGCTGATGGTGCGCCGCGGCCGGCTGCTGGCCGGGGGAATGGTTGCCCTGCTGCTCGCCGGGCTGCTGTCGGTTTGGCTGCTCACGCTCACACGGGAGGAGAGGGACCGGGACGAGCATCCGCTGGTGGTGATCGCGCGCGACGGCGTTCGCCTGCGCCGCGGCAACGGCATGGTGTTTCCGGCGCGCTATGACACGCCGATCCCTCGCGGCGTCGAGGCGCGGCTGCGGTTCGAGCGCGGCGGTTGGGTGCGGATCGAGCTGTCCGGCGGCGAAATCGGCTGGGTGCCGCGCGACGCCGTGCTGGTGGACTCTCCTTGACCGATACCGCTCACCGGGGTTGAAATCGCATCTCTCCCCTATCAGCGACCCACCCCTCGGGATACAATACGAGTTGGAGACGACACCGCGATTTGCTTGCGCGGAGGCCCACGGACGAGCGGCAATGGCGCCATCGGCTCTCCTCACGCCAGCTGAAGCCGAAGGAAACCCATCATGCCCGAAGTCCATCCGGAACGGCCGGCTCCCCATCTGCGGCACACGAGCGACCGGGAGATCCGCCGCTTGCTGGAGGTCATGCCGGCGGCGGCGTATACCTGCGACGCCGAAGGACTCATCACCTACTTCAACCGACGCGCGGTCGAGATTTGGGGGCGCGAGCCGACGGTGAACGATCCCATCGACCGCTACTGAGGCTCGTTCAAGCTCTTGACGATTGGTGGTTCACCAATCTTGCACGACCGCTGCTGGATGGCCCTGGCGCTCCGCGAGAACCAGGGCTACAACGAACAGGAAATCGTTATCGAGCGCCTCCGACGGCAGCCGCCGCACGGCCCTGGCCCATGCCAACCCCTTCTACGACGAGTCCGGCCGGCTCGTCGGGGCCGTCAACATTCTTGTGGACATCACCGAGCGCAAAAAGGCGGAAGACGCCGTGCGCGAAGCCGATCGCCGCAAGAGCGAATTCCTGGCGCTGTTGGCCCATGAGCTGCGCAACCCCTTGGCTCCCCTCCGCAATGGCTTGCAGATCATGCGGCTGGCGAGCCACGACCGGACGGTTGCGGATCAGGCGCGGACCATGATGGAGCGCCAACTCGGACACATGGTTCGGCTCATCGACGACCTGCTCGACCTGTCGCGCATTACCAAGGGCAAGATCGAGCTGCGCAAAGAGCGGATCGATCTGGCGGCGGCGGTGCGCGACGCCGTGGAGACCAGCCGTCCCCTCATCGAGGCGTCCGGCCACCAGCTCACCGTCACGCTGCCGTCACGGCCGATCTTCGTGGATGCCGACCGCACTCGGCTGTCCCAGGTGTTCGCCAACCTGCTCAACAACAGCGCCAAGTACACCGATCGGGGCGGTCACATCGCGGCTGCGCGTCGAGCCGGAGGGCAGCGATGTCGTCGTCAAGGTCCGCGATGACGGCCTGGGCATCCCCGCCGACGTCTTGCCTGGTATTTTCGAGATGTTCACCCAGGTCGATCGCTCGCTGGAACGGTCGCAGGGCGGCCTGGGCATCGGACTGAGCCTGGTGCGTGCGTTGGTCGAGATGCACGGCGGCCGCGTGGACGCCCACAGCGGCGGTTGCGGAAGAGGAAGCGAGTTCGTTGTGCGCTTGCCCGTCTTGCTCTCGACCGCCCGAAAGACGCGGCCGGAGCATGGCGCGGAGGAGGATGGGCATCGCTCCTCGAAATACCGTATCCTGATTGTGGACGACAACAAGGACTCGGCGATCAGCCTGGGTCTGATGCTGAAGATCATGGGGCACGATACGCAAATGGCTCACGACGGCCTGGAAGGCGTGGCGATGGCGGCGGCGTTCCGGCCCGACGTGGTGCTGCTGGACATCGGCCTGCCGCGCTTGAACGGCTATGACGTTTGCCGCCGCATCCGCGAGCAGCCGGGCGGCGAGCGCGTGGTTATCCTCGCCCTGAGCGGCTGGGGCCAGGACGAGGACAAACGCCGCTCCAAGGAAGCGGGCTTCAACTTTCACATGGTCAAGCCGGTAGACCCCGCCGAGCTGGAGAAGTTCCTGGCCGGACTGCTGCTGGCGCCGGCCTGAGTCCTATCCGAGCCTGAAGCGTGAGCGAAGATCTCTTCGCTTACGCTTCAGGCTCGGAAAGATGGTTGTCCAGTCCCGGCAGCAATGGCTGGACCGGCTGTGCGCGGGAGGAGCGGCGTCCCGAGGACCGTCGCGCACGAACGGATCGAGCGGCGGCGCTCAGATGCAGCGTCGCGCCGGCGGCATCTTGCGCGGCGGTGCGCAGCTCGACGGGGAAGCCCAGCTCATCCAGCAGCGCCTGCGCCGCCGCGCGGGCCAGGGTCGGACGGTTGCAATCGCGGCTCAGGTGCAGCTGCACCAGGTAGCGAAGCCGATCAGGCGTTGAGCGCTCCAGCACCGCCCGCACCAGGCCGACGGCCTGGGCGTTGGACAGATGGCCGTCGTCGCCCAGGACGCGCTCGATCAGCCGCGGCATGCGGCCGCTGGAACGCTGCAAATCCACGTCATGATTGAACTCGACGGCCAGCAAATCGACATCGGCTAGGTGGCCGGCCAATTCGTCATCCCAGCAACCCAGGTCGGCGACGTAGCCGATCGTCCCGCGTCGGCCGAACAGGTCCGCCGTTCCCTCTAGCCGAAAACCGAAGGTGGCGCCGCTATCGTGTCGCACCGGCAGCGCCCGGCAGCGCAGCCCCGGCGATGGCTCGAAGTCCTGGTGCGACTCGAAACAGCGGACCCGGCCGGCGTCGTGCAGGGCGAGGAAGCCGTCGGAGTAGGTGCGCAGGACGGTGTGATGGGCGGCATGACACCACAGGGGGATCCGGTGGCGATGCAGGTGCAGGATAGAGGCATCCTTCCAATGGTCGGAGTGCGTGTGCGTCAAGAGGACAGCATGAACGGCGGCCCACGAGAGTCCGGCCGCCGACAGGCGGGCGGCCAGCTGCCGCGGTCCCAGGCCCACGTCGATGAGTACGCCGAAGCCGCCGGACTCCACCAGGCAGGCATTGCCGCCGCTGCCGCTGGCGAGTGTCGTGAACCGCAAGCCGATCCCTCCTTACGCAAGGCGTTCCCCGGACGATTCGATTATGGTAAACCAAATCGAGCGCGGGACCAAGCCAAGCCGCCAGCGACGAATTCGACGCCCTCACTCCGCGTTCCCCCCTCCGGGCGGCTGTGCTACTCTAAGAGAGAGCGGCGCCCTTTCACAAAGGAGGGTTCATGGCGTTCGACTCCCTGGCTCAGCGGCGCATCATGGGACACTTCGCCACCGGCGTCACGGTGGTGACGGCGTACCAAAATGGCGAAATCCAAGGAATGACGGCCAACGCGGTGACCTCGCTGTCGCTGCATCCGCCGCTGATCCTGGTGGCCGTGGGCAAGACGGCGGCCATGCACGCCACCCTCACGCAGAGCCGCTGTTTCGCCCTCAACATGCTCAGCGAAGAGCAAGAGCACCTGTCGCGCCGCTTCGCCATGCGCGGGGCCAAGGAAGTGAAAGACCTGACGTGGATTCATGCGGCCAGCGGCGCTCCGATCCTGGCCGACGCCCTGGCCTACGTCGATTGCCGGCTGACCGACATCCTGCCGGGCGGCGATCACGATATTTTCCTCGGCGAAATCCTGGCCGGCGACAGCCGCGACGGCGCGCCGCTGTTGTACTTCGGCGGCAAATATCGACGCCTGGCCGAGTGAACGGATTACGGAGCGTAGAATCGTGGACGATCTCCTCAATCTGGTGCCCCGCTACAAACGTCGCCGCTCTGCTGGTAAGGCCGTCAACCACGCCCTCGTGGAGCGGCTAAGCAAGGACGTTCTCGACGAAGGGGCAAAGAAACTCGGCATCCTTCAGGGCAAGACCCTTGTCCTGGATTCGGAAGATGAGCTGGCGATCCTCATGGACTTTTGCATCCATGATGTCCGCCGCAACGGACGCACGGCCGTGGAGTCGTTCTTTCCCCACGCGCCCTACCCTCCCGATTCGGAGGAAATGGCCTATCTGACCACCCTGAAACAGGCTCAGTATTCCGTGTTCCTCATCGAGCGTGTGGAACGCGGTTGCGGTATCGAGGTGCGCGACCTGTGGCGGGACGGCACGAAATTCATCATGGACGTCAGCTTCGGCAACACGGCAAGCCCTCGGATGGTGCTCGCCACGCGCCTCGTTCCCTTTGAATCGGTGTTCACCACGACCGGCGCGCCCCTTCCGCTGGGCGTACTGCCCAACACCTGGGCCGCATCGCCGTTGCAGGGCTTGCTCGAAAAGATGAAAGGAGTAGACGGGACCGGCCGGTCGGCGGAACAAATCAGCGAGTCGGTCGCCACCCTCCTTCGGACTTTCCTCAAGGCGGGCGCGGGCGAGAACGTGAGGTATGCGAACCCGGACGAACTTCCTTCCCCGCGGCGCCGACCGTCTTCTCCCGCTCCGAGCGGGCACGTCGGCCGCAACGATCCCTGCCCTTGCGGTAGCGGCAAGAAATTCAAGAAATGCTGCGGACTTGGCAAATGATGTCTTCCCTCATCCGGTGGATGGCCGGTGCTCATCTCCCTATGAGCTATAGTTGAAACAAACCTCACGGCCCCAGCGTTCTCGGCAGGCGGAGATGATATGTCCTCTTGGCTGCGCGTCGCGGTCGTGGCCGTCCTCATCCACCAGGCGGCGCGGCTGGCCGATCCGGCGGTGCTGGGCACGACGGATTATGTCGAATACTGGTCGGCGGGACGGCTCTGTTGGCGCGGAGAGAATCCCTATTCCGCCGAGTTGCTCTTTCCGCTCCAGCGGCCGTGCGGCTGCCCCGACGAGTGGCCGGTCATGATGTACAATCCGCCGTGGACCTTGCCGTTCGTCATGCCGCTGGGCCTGTTCGACTTCGGCGTCAGCCGGCTGCTGTGGCTGCTGCTGAACCTGGCCGTGGTCCTGCTGTGCTGCGGCGCCCTGTGGCGGTTGAACGGAGGCCCGCCGCGAGGACAGGGGATGGCATTGCTGGTTGGCCTGTGCGCCGTTTCCCACGTTGATCGTGCTGCGCATGGGGCAGATCGGACCGTTGGTCTTGCTGGGACTGGTCGGATTTCTGTGGGCGATCCGCCGGGGCAGCGACGGCTGGGCCGGGGCGGCGACGGTCCTGGCGGCGATCAAGCCGCACCTGGTCTTTCTCTTCTGGATCGCCTTGCTTCTGTGGACGTGGGACCGCCGCCGCTGGGACGTGCTCATCGGCGCGGCTGGTGCTCTTCTGGCGGCGACGACGATCGCCCTGGCCTGTAATCCGCAGGTGATCGGCCAATACGCCGACCTCATGACCCACAATCCGCCGTCGCGCTGCCTGTCGCCGAGCCTGGGGGCGGTCCTGCGGATCGTCTTCGGCCTGGATCGCTTTGAATTGCAGTTCGTGCCTCCGCTGCTGGGACTGGCCTGGTTGCTGCCGTACTGGCTGCGGCACCGCCGGCATTGGAACTGGAATGAGCGGATGCCGATGCTGCTGCTTGTCTCGGTGCTGACCACGGCGTATGGCGCCTGGGCGTTCGACCTCGTTGTGCTGCTGCCGGTGGTGATCCAGGCAGCGGTGGGGGTGTGCCGGGCTGGTCGGCCGCGGCTCGCCGTCGTGGCGGCGAGTGCGTATTTCGCCGTCAACGGCCTGGCCCTGGCGATGGACCTCGGCGGCATCGACGCCTTCTGGTTCATCTGGATGACGCCTGCCCTGATGCTCGGATACGTGCTGGTCCGCTCCGCGCCGGTGCCTCTGGCCATTGTGGAAGGGCTGGGCTAACGAAACAAACCCCACACGCCCAGAATCCACGCACGCCTCCGCCGGGGCATCGCAAACACGTATCGGGGTGCGTGTGCCGTCAAACTTCGTTAAAATGACGATCTCACTGAAGTGGGGTGATATACCCGTGATGCAGCGCGCGAACATTCTGGTGCTGATCGTCCTCGCTCCCTTGCTGGGCTGCAGTGCGGAGACGAAGAACGCGCCGAAGTCCACGGCCAAAAATGCGGCCGGCGCGGCGCAGTGCCTGCCGCTGACAAGGCGACGCCGCGCAAGATCATTTACACCGGCCAGGTGGATCTCGTCGTCGAGGACTTCGACCGGACCGAGCAGCAGCTACGGCAACTGGTCGAGGAACACGAGGGCTACCTGGCCAACTCCGACATCCACAACCAGCCCGGCGTGCCGCGCTCCGGGACATGGACGGTGCGCGTGCCGACGGGGCACTTCAACGATTTCCTGCAGGCGGTCGTCAAGTTCGGCGAGGTACGCAATCGCAACACCAACTCGCAGGACATCACCGACGCCTACCACGACAAGGCCGCCCGTCTCAAGGCCGACGAGACGGAAGAAAAGAGCTTGCTGGCGCTGCTGGAGAAGACGCAGGGCAAGGTCGAGGACATCCTGCGCATGCGCGAGCAGCTGCGGGTGGTGCGCGGCCAAATCGAGGAGGAAAAGAGCCAGATCCAACGCTGGGACAAGGACGTGGACCTGGCGACGGTGACGGTCAAGCTGCTCGACCGCCGCGACTACACGCCGCCGCTGCTGCCGGACTTCGGCAGCACGGTCGGCCGCACCTTTCAGAATTCGATTGACGCCCTGGTCCTCTTCGGCAAGACGCTGGTACTGATCGTGGTGGCGTTGGCGCCGTGGCTGGCGGTGCTGGCCGTGCTCGCCGCGCCGGGCTTCGTGATCTGGCGACGGCGACGCGCCGCCGTCAAGGCCCGGATAGCGGTCCTTGCGAGCGGCGATCGACCGGGAGTCCCAAGGCCATGAGTCGGCCGTTGACTGTCGCGGCGCCCGCTGCCTTCCTCCTGGGAGCTTGCCTGGTCTACGCCGTCTGGGCGGCGTCCATCGGTTGGCACAACACCGTGCTCGACTTCCTCGGCTTTCGCCAGGCGCAGACGGCGCTCACCGCCTACTTCATGGTGGGCCGACCCCCGCGTCTGGCCTACGAAACGCCCGTCGTGGGTCCGCCCTGGTCGATTCCGTTCGAGCTGCCGGTCTACCAGGGGATCGTTGCCGCCATCGTCACCCTCTGCGATACGCCGATGGACGAGACCGGCCGTGCTGTCAGCCTGTCGTTTTTCCTGCTCACGCTGCTGCCGGCTTATCGTATCCTTGCCTGGCTGGGGTTGGCGCCGGGGCATCGACTCCTCGCCCTGACGCTGTTGACCGTCAGTCCGTTTTACCTGTTCTGGTCGCGGACGTTTCTCATTGAATCGACGGCCCTGTTCTTCAGCGTCGGTTACCTGGCGGCGGCCCTGCCGGCCGTGGACAGACCCCGTCTCGGGCGGATAAGCGCCGCCGTCCTGTTCGGCGTGCTGGCCGCCCTGGTCAAGATCACCACCTGCTTCGTCTTCTCCCTGCTGCTTCTGCTCTACCTGGTTCACGTCTGGCGAGGCCGGGGAAGCGGCCGATTCAAGCCGGCGGTGCTGGGCCGGCAGGCACTGCTCTCCCTGCTCCTGCTCGGCGTGCCGTTCGCGGCCGGCTGGATGTGGACGCGCTTTGCCGACGAGCAGAAATCGCGCAACCCCATCGGCCGGCACCTGACGACCTCGGCCGACCTGATGCGCCAGTGGAACTACGGCACCTTCGAGCAGCGCCGCACGCCGGCCACCTGGAATACGGTCCTGACCTCGGCGCACTATGCGCTGGGACACGGCGCCGTCCTCGCGTTCGCTCTGATCGCCATGCTCCTCACCCGGCGTCGTTGGCGGCCGTTTCTGGCGTGCCTGCTCGTCTACCCTATCGCTCCCCTCGTTTTCACGAACCTGTACTGGTTCCACGAATACTATTCGTTCGCCAACAACGTACTGCTGCTGACCGCGGCAGCCCTTGGTCTGACCGCCCTCCTGGAGCACGGCGGCGCTTACCGCCGTCTGGGTCTGGCGGCCCTGGCCGGCTTCCTCGCACTGGCCGTCTGGCGCCATCAGGAGCATTACCGGCCGATCCAGGCGCATAACCACGAGGAGCTGAACGCCGTCAGCCGCACGATCCAGCAGGTAACGCGGCCGGAGGACGTGCTCGTGGTCCTCGGCTGCGATTGGTCGTCGGAATTGCCCTACTCCAGCCGGCGCCGCGCGTTGAGCATTCCGTTCTGGCTGGACCCAAGTCTGGAGAAGCTGCCCGATTATCTGGCCCTGGAGTCGCCGTATCCCGTCGGTGCCGTCGTGATTCGCACCAGTTGGCTACCCTTCGACCGGGCGGCGGTGGAGGAGACGATTCGGCAAGCGGGCTTTGAGGTGCGCTATCACCGCGCGGACGAGGAGTTCGAGGTTTATGCCGTGAAACGAATGCCAGCGGACACGACCGAGCCGCGACCGTCAGGGAGCGGGGAATTCTCCGCTCCCTGACGGTCGCGGCTCGGATCGCATCAGGTCGCGCTCGAGCTGTCCCGAGGGGGCCGGCCGGCGTTCCAGGCCGGGGTGGCTGGTAAACAACGCCGTGCGCTCGAAGGGGAAGGCGGCGGTGAAGTGTTCGAGCAGGCGCTCACGGACCAGGGAGGGCCGCAGCGGCCCGCGCCGCTCGCGCGCGAGAGACGTCATCGGCTCGCGTTCGTCGGGATCGCTGCGGAGGATGCGGAAGGGCAACAGGTCGGGGTTGACGTTCAGCACGGCGCCGAAGTAGGCCACCCAGTCGCGCACGGCCACGCCCACGCCGGCGAGGAGTCGCGGCCCGACCCATACGCCGGGACGCCCCGGCCGCGTGACGCCCTCTACGCCGAAGTCGTCGAGTACGTCCACGAGGATGCGCTGCAGGCGCGCCAGGTAAGCCGCCAGGCCCAGGCCGTGCCAGTCCAGCGGCACGATCGGATAGATGGCGAGCTGGCCCGGCAGATGCAGAAACGAGCCGCCGCCGCGATTGACCCAGCGCACCGGCCAGCGTCGTACCCGCAGCTGGTCGAAATCGCAGAGGATGTCCGCCGGCGAGCCATCGCGGCCGATGGTGAGGAGCGGCGGATGTTCGCACAGCAGCAGCGCGGCCGAGTGCCGCTCGCCCGCCGTCTGGTACGCCAGCATCCGCTGCAAGCTCAACGCCGCCTCGAACTCGATCGAGCCGAGCAGGTAGACGCGCAGGGCCGAACCCATCGCCGTCGCGCCCCCGCAGCTCGAGTGGTCCAGGTGCATGAGCATCCATCCGTTGCCACGACACCGTCGTATCCGAAACCGAAACGGATGCTCCACCATAGCAACGCACGCATGGCGCCGGCAAGGGGATTGGCGGGTCGGCTCAACGGCAGAACAGCGTGACGGTGGTGAAATCGAACTCGCGCCGTTCGCAAGGGCGCCAACCGGGCGGGGCCAGGTGGCCCGACAGGCGGACGCGCTCGTCGCCCGGCAGGGCGGCGGTCAGGACCACCCATATTCGCTCGCCCGGCGGCGACGGGGGCCGAGGCCCTTCCAGCAGATGAAAGGCTGGCCCCAGGTGCCGGAAATAATACTGCTGTGCCACGTCATTGCCGAGCACGAAGTCCTCGGGGTGCCGCCGCGCCTGCACGTAGGCGGCGGCGGCAGGGACGTCCGCCTCGCGCCAGGTATACACAACCTGCTCCAGCGACGAGATCGCCGGCAGCACCAGTACACCGGCCAGGGCCGCACACGCTACTCGACTGCGAACGGCCAGCCAGGCGAACATCGGCGGCACGCCGGCGGCGCCGAGCAGCAGCACCGCCGGCGTCGCATACGCCATGACTCGCGCGCCGCCGAACGGATAACGGTGGACACACGCCGCGGCCAGGGCCAGGGCGAGCGGCGCCGTCAGACGCAACACGGCCGTTCGTTCGCCGCGCCGCCACAGGACCAACACCCCCGGCACGGCCAGCAGCGTCAGCACCTGTCCCAGCGGCTTGCAGCAGTAGCGGCCCACCTCGAACGGCGCCAGTAGCAGCCAGCCGGGCACCGTCCACGGCCGCTCCCAGTTCGGCATGCAGGCGATCCAGCAGGAGTGGATCTCGGCATCGTGCTGACAGCGCACGGGACCGGCCACCAGCCACAGCCCGACCGCCCCCGTCGCCGCCGTCAGCGCTCCATAGGCCAGCCAGAGACGCCCTTGTTTGCGTTGGCACACGGCCGGCAGATAGGCGAGAAGCAGCCCGACGTAGAGAAAACAGGCGGGATAGGATGACAATAAAAGCAGCGGAGCCAGCAGGGCGTAGGCGAGCAGCTGACGCCCGAGCGCTTCGAGCCGGCCCCAGCAGGGCACGGCCAGCATGACGACGGCGGCCAACACATCGACAGAGTACGCCTTGGCCTCGGACCCATGCCACAGGAGCTGTTCGGAGACGGCGAACAGAAGCACGGCCCAGGGGACGGCCGACGGCGTCAGCAAGCGACGAGCCAACGGCACGAACAGCAGCAGGGCGGCGCAGCTGGCCAGAAACGACGGCAGACGCAGGGCACGGCTGCCGTCGCCGAGGACCAGGCTGACCGTTTTCAGCAGACACAGGTACAGCGGTGGAGCGGCCTGGTGATAGTCGAGGCGGCCCAGGAACAGGTCGCCGAAGCCGCGCGCCGTCACCGTCAGCAGCAGCCCCGCCTCGTCCTGCCAGACGGCCCGGTCGCGCAGGTAGTGGAACGACCGCAGCGCCAGTCCCAGCAGCAACAAGCCAAGGAGGAGCCAGGCCCGCCTTCGGGCACCCATTGTCATCTGGATCGGCCTCATTCATCGTCCCCGCGGCATCATTTTTGCCTTCACAGTAAGTCTCCCGGCTATACTCGCGGGCCACGGGCGCGACAAGGTCGCTCCTCCCTAGGTGTCCGCCGCCCGCACGAAAAAAAACCGGACGAGGCCGAGAACGGGGATGCCGCGCAGGGCGGCTTTTCGGCTGGAAATATCGTTGTCTCCCTCCCATCCTCCTTCCGGGGAGCGGGGAATCGCTCTTCCGCCGCCGACCGCTTTTGCTCGCCGCCCCCGGACAACCTAGAATGAGTAAAGGACGCGGGAACGCCAATCGCCCTGTCCGGACGTTCCGCCGTCCGGGGCCGACCGAGCACTCCATCTGAGGGGCGCCATGAGCAAAGAACTGATGGACATTGTGTTGCCCCGCCTGGCCCAGCGCTTGAATCGACAGCTTCGTCGTTACCGGGCCGGCGAGTTGGACGACGCCCAGTTTTCGCGCAAATTCGAGTCGCTGTTGCAGCAGCAATATTCCTGGCTGGCCAAGCAAGGCATCCCCGAGGTGGAAGCCGCCGTCGCGGTCCACGGGGCCGTGCTGGTTCTCAGCGGTCCCGGTCTGCGGGCCGAGGCCGCCGAGCAATCGCTGCCTCTGGAAGTGGTCGAGTATCAGGCCATCTGCGCCGCCGCCGGCGACATCGCCGAGCACTACGGCGTCAGCGAGCAACGCGCCACGAAACGTCTGTCCACTATCGTCGCCTATTACGCCGAATGAGGGATTTGATTCTTACCCCACCAGCCCGGAGCGCCCGCGACGGGTCAGCAGAACCCGTCGCGGCGCTCCGGGCTGGTGAGGTGAAATCTCCTTCACTTGTTCATCTCCTTGATCAACTCCTGAATCTTCTTCTCGTTGTGCGGCACGTTGTTGTTGTCCGTGTATTCGACGTTGAGCACCTCCCAGGCGTCCTTGTTGCTGGAGTCGATCTTGACCAGGATGTTGGCGACGTAGGGCTTGCCGGTGACGGCGCCGTGGTAGTGCATCTTGATGGTCAGTTCGGTGCGGCCGGCCCGCGGCTTGGTGTACTCGTGCTTGACGAGGTCGATCTTCTTGGCCGTCTTGTGCGCCGCGCGCACGATGGCCGTGCCCACGGCGGCGACGAAGCGCTTCTCCTCGTCGCCGCGCTTGCGAAACGAGATGGACTCGTCGGCCGCCACCGCCATCGTCCCGCACAGGAACAGTCCGGCCAGTACGGCCCTACTCGCCGTGCGTGTCCCGATCCGCGTCATGGTCGCGCACTCCTTCCCGGTTCGAGAGGTTCGGGCTTGTAGCCTGGTTGTCCCGTCGAGAGTTATTTTACCGCCGGTCTTGAGGAGAGGGAATGTAGCGCGGCCGCCGTTTGTGAGCTAGACTTTCACCGTGTCGGAGCCCCGCCGCCTTCCAGGTGGGCCGACGCCATGCGGATCCCGTCCTCCCCCCGCTGTAACCGAGCCGCGCTGCGCACCCCCCGCGCCGCGAAAGGGGCATGTTTGCTGGGCCCGTCCATGCCGATCGACAGCGCCGAAACCATGCTCACCATCCTGCAGCGCATGCGGGTGTTGACGCCGGAAGAGACGCACCAGGTGGCGCACGAACTGTGTCCGCACTTCGCCGACGCGCTGGACCTGGCCCACTACCTGATCGAGATCGAGTGGCTGACCGAGTATCAGGTCGATTTGCTGTTCTCCGATCGCTGGGAGGAATTGGCGATCGGCCCGTATCTGATCCTGGACCGGCTGGGCGAGGGCGGCGTCAGCGAGGTCTTCAAGGCCTGGGATACTCTGCGAGGGCGATCCGTCGCCCTCAAGGTGCTGCGCCAGCACCTGAGCGACCAGAGTGCCGCCATCCGCGAGTTCCAGCGCGAACTGCGGACGGTGACGCGCCTGTCGCACCCCAACATCGTCAAGACCTTTGACGCCAACCAGGTCGGCGCCCTGCACTACTTCGCCATGGAGTTCGTCGAGGGATTGGACCTCGATCGTCACGTCCGCCGCTGTGGCCCGCTGCCGATCGAACCAGCGTGCGACTACGTCCGTCAGGTGGCCCAGGCGCTGCAACACGCCCATCAACTTGGCCTGGTCCATCGCGACATCAAGCCGGCCAACCTCTTCCTGATCAATCCTCCCACCCCCGGCGCAGCGCCGGCCCGGCGCGCCTCTGATACGGTGGTGAAGGTTCTCGACTGGGGCCTGGCGCGGCTGCGGCCCGATGCCGGCGCGTCGGAATCGGCCAACCTGGACATGGACGCGGAAAAGGGCATGTTGATCGGCACCGCCGATTACATCGCTCCGGAGCAGGCCCGCGATCCGTGCCTGGTGGACATCCGCGCCGACGTTTACAGCCTGGGCTGTACGCTCTACTTCTTGCTGACGGGTGGGCCGCCCTTTTCCGGCACGTCGCTGATGCAGAAGCTGTTGCAGCATCAGCAAGCAGAGCGGCCGAGCGTGCGGGCCGTCCGGCCGGACGTGCCCGAAGACCTCGACGCCGTGGTGCAGCGCATGATGGCGAAGCGGCCGGAGGAGCGCTACGCGATCCCGCTGCTGGTGGCCGGCGCCCTGCGCCACTTCGTCACCGGCAGCAGCGGCTCGATTCGCCTGAGTGCCAGCCCCAACGGCACGGCTACGCGGCCGGGCACGTCGCCGACCCTCGCCGCGACGAAGCCTCCCACGCCGCTCAACCTCGGTGTGCCGCCGCCGAGCGTTTAGCCGCGACGCGCAGCGGAGCGCGGCCGCCGCGCTCCGCTGCGCGTCGCGGCTAAACGGATGTGTCTATTTCTTGGCCTTTTCGCCGCGTTCGTTATCGCGGCCGTGGTGCTCGGCCATGACGGCCAACTCGGTCAGCTTGGCCGCCGTCACGCCGATGCGCGCAAAGCAATCGGCGACGATGCTGTTGGGTGCGGTCAGCAGGCTGATGAGCAGATCCATCGGCGTGATCTTGCCGCGGTGGTGATCGACGGCGCGGTTGTAGCCGTCGCGCAGCAGGCGGATGACGTTGTCGGACAGGAATTCGCGGTTGAGGATGAGGATGGCTTCTTCCTCGCCCTCTTCCTGGTGGAACAGTTCCTGGAAGTTGTCCAGCAGCGTGGACAGGTCGGCTTGCAGGCGTTCGCCCCAGTTGCGGACGCTGGCATCGGGCACGGCCAGCAGGCCCATGAAGACGTGCGGACTGCGAACGCTGTCCCAGCGCGTCTCGCGGGCCAGCCGCAGCGATTCGCGCAGGGCGCGGATCGCCTCGTCGGCAAAGCAATCCAGCCGCAGACGACCGCCCGGGAGAAAAATGTCGTCCGCGCATCCGTCCGGCGTCGCCATGGAAGGCCCTTCCAACAGAGACGGGAGCCTATTGTGTGATTATGGCGAAGCCGCCCGCCCAACGCAAGAACCCATTCGCGTCCGCCGAGCCGGTGCGGGCGGACAGGCCCGGACAATCGCTACTTGATCTTGAGCACCTGATGGCAGGTGCGGCAGCGCCTCTGGTGCAGACGGACTTGCTTGTTGCACTTGGGGCAGCGGCTATAGCGCGACTTGCGCTTGGCCTTGGTTTGCGGCCGGGATCTCATGGTCTCTTCTCCTTTCAGGCGGACGGCAGGGGCGACGCGCGAAGCCGCGCGATCCTTTCGACTCCCTTCTGGTATAGATAGGGAATAGGGAATAGGGAATAGGGAATAGGGAATAGGGGCAGGGCTCCTTCTCTCTTCTCTATTCCCTATTCCCTATTCCCTATTCCCTATTCCCTATTCCCTGTTCCGGGGGGCGTTTTCCGCTTGATCTTCGCCGTCGCAAGCCGCACCATGCACAGACGAAGCCGCGATCGATCCCACCGCCAGGAACCTGCCTATGAACCTTCCTCGAAGCCTTCTCCTCCTGTTCGCTGTCGGCCTGACGGTGTTCGCCGCCGATGCGCCGCCATCGCCCGAGCCGGGCACCCTCCTCGTCGTTGATGCGGCCGGCAAGAAGCAGAAGCTGAAAGCGTGGAGGTTCACCGAGGGCGTCCGCCGGTTGGGCTGGCTCGCTCCCGCCGAGGCGAAGGACGACCACGAGAAGAAACCGAAGGCCGGACCCGAAGCCCTGGCCCTGCGCACCGAGACCGAGATCGAATACGCCGAGGGCGTCCTGACGCTAGTCCCGCTCGACCGCCTGCGTTCGATCGACTTCGACAGCGACAAGGACACCATGACCGTCCAGGCGAGCGGAGGGTCCGAGCCGTTGGTCGGCAGCACGAAGTACAAACGCATCAACAAGCTGGCGATCGAGGCGGACGTGGACAAGGGCGAGTTGGGCGTCGCCGAGGTCAAGTACCTGGGCGGCTATCCGCGCGGCATCCGCGGCGTGTACTTCCCGACGCCGAAGGCCGCCGCTCCGCCGACGCCGGGCCGGCGCGTCCGGGTCGTCTCCGCCGACGGCAAGAGCAAAAAGGCGACTCACCAAGTCGTCGATTTGATGCCGCTGTATCGGCTGCCCAACCGCGCCGAGAAGCTGCTGCCAACGCTGATGTTCAAGAAGACACTGAAGCTGGACGTGGGCAAGATCAAAAAAATTGTGGCCGTCGGCGGCGAGGAGGGTGGCTGGCAAGTCACACTCAAGGACGGCGGCGAGGAGACGCTGACGCTGCTGGAGACGATGCCGTTCGAAGGCAAGTCGGCGCGGCTGCTGGGCTTCGTCGGCCGCGTGCCGGTCGGTTACAAACTCATCCCGGCCAGCGCCGTCGCGGAGATCACTTTCGACGCCGAGGAGGAAAAATAAGAAGAACCTCACGCAAAGCGCAAAGAACGCAAAGAAGGAGAAGAAGATCAAAGCGATTCGGCCTTTTTTTGTCTTTCTTTGCGTTCTTTGCGCTGAGGATTTCTTGAAGAAGCTCTTGCGCAGGAGCATCCGCAATCTCTCCACTCGCTCGCGCACGTCATCGGCCGTGGCCGCGCAGACGGTGACGTGGCCGACCTTGCGGCCGGGACGCGGCTTCTTGCCGTACAGGTGCAGATGCGCCTCTGGATGGGCCAGCACCGCGCGGATCGGGTAGCTCGCCGATGATGTTGAGCATGGCGCAGGGGCCGCGGGCGTCGGCCGACCCCAGCGGCAGACCGAGGACCGCCCGCAGGTGGTTCTCGAACTGGCTCGTCTGCGCTCCCTCGATGGTCCAGTGGCCGGAGTTGTGAACGCGCGGCGCCATCTCGTTGGCGATCAGCTGCTCGCCCTGCTGGAAGAACTCGATCGCCAGTACGCCGACATAATCGAGCCGTTCGAGGACGCGACGGGCATAATCGCGGGCCAACTCTTGCAGCGCCGGCGCAACGTCCGGCGCCGGGGCCAGCGACAGGCGCAGCAGCCCCTCGGCGTGATGGTTTTCCACCAACGGGTAGAACGCCAACTCGCCCTCCCGGCCGCGCACGGCAAGTTGCGACAGCTCGCGGTCGAAGCGCACGAAGCCCTCCAGCAGGAGGCCGGCGTCGGCCGCCGCGACGTCCTTGCGCGACTTCACCAGCGTCTGCCAGGCTTGCTCCGCGCCGGCGGGATCGCGGATCAGGCACTGCCCCTTGCCGTCGTAGCCCATCCGCCGCGTCTTGAGGACGGCGGGACAGCCGGCCTCGGTCATGGCGCCGTCGAGATCCGCCCGCGTTCGCACCGGCACGAACGGGGCCGTCGGGATGCCCAGCTGGCGAAAGAACGTCTTCTCGGTGAGACGGTCCTGGCTGACCTGCAAGGCGACGGGCGGCGGATAGACGGGCAGACGGCGCGACAGCTTCTCGGCCACCTCGACCGGCACGTTCTCGAACTCGTAGGTGACGACGTCCAAGCCCGTTGGCGAAGCGGTCCAGCGCGTCGGCGTCGTGGAAGTCGGCGCGGACGAACTCGGCGAGGTCGCGGATGGGCGCTTCGTGGGCGGGGTCGAGGAAGCGGAAGCGCTGGCCGAGCGGATAGCCGGCCAGGGCCAACATGCGGCCCAGCTGTCCCGCGCCCAGTACACCGATCATCCCGCGTCCTCCCTCGGATCGGCGTGGTCGAGGACGTTCTGAGTCTGGTTCGTCCGGTAGGCGTGCAGGGCGGCGCGGAACGACGGATGTTTGCCGCCGAGGATCGCCGTCGCCAGCAGGGCGGCGTTGACGGCGCCAGCCCGGCCGATGGCCAGCGTCGCCACCGGCACGCCGGCCGGCATCTGCACGATGGACAGCAGCGAATCGACGCCGTGCAGCGCCTTGGACTCGATGGGCACGCCGAGGACCGGCAGCACGGTTTTCGCCGCCGTCATGCCGGGCAGATGCGCCGCGCCGCCGGCCCCGGCGATAATCACTTCCAGGCCGCGCGCCTCCGCCGTCGAGGCGTACTCGAACAGCAGGTCCGGCGTGCGGTGGGCCGACACCACGCGCACCTCATAGGGCACCTGCAAGGCATCGAGCGTATTGATGGCGTGGACGAGCGTTTCCCAGTCCGAGCGCGATCCCATGATGACGCCGACCAGCGGTTGCATGCGTTGTGTCCTCGCGCGAAGCCGACGCGGTTCGTTGTATCGCCGGACGCCGCGCACGGCTTTCCGAGTGACATCGAGAAGCAGTTAACGGCTTTTGCTGTCCGAAGGGAGGTTGACGCCCAGCTTCAGTTCTCGAACCAGAGCCGGAAAGGCATCGATGAACACTTGTCGCTGGACAGTCCCGCCGGGGGTACGCAACGGTCCCAGCGTGCGACTCAGTTGGGGTGCTTGATCCAGTCGGGCCGTGAACTCGCTTGGCCGCAGGCCGACTTCCGCGGAGGCGGTAACAAGGTCCAGCTCCTTCTCGTACTGGAGGACCAGCGCGGCGATCGGCTCCGTGGCGGTCAAACGCCCGCCGGTCTGTTCGACGGCCTTACGGTAGCGCTCGTTGTCCTTGGCGAACAAGTCCGCCAGCGCCCCCGACGACGGATAGAGTGCTTGGATGGCGGCCACCTCAGCCGCGGAGAAAGCGTTCGGGTTGCTCTCCACGTGCGACCGGACCCGATCCTCCTTGGAGATCAGACCCCGCGCGTGGCAACTCATGCAGGAGACGCCGTTTTCGACGGCCCGATCCGGTCGGCGCAGGATCGCTGACAATGGCCGACGGTGCCTTGTCGAGACGGCGGCCGCGCCCGTCCACCAACAGAAAGGCGTGCAGCCCGTTGGGCAAATGGAAAATGACTTCGCCGCCGTCGTATTCAAAATCATTGGCGTTCGGTCCCGGCCCCAGCGGATGGGCGAACAGATTGCGTCGATCGCTGTTGTTGGCGAAGTCATAGCTGCGCCAGTAGCTGCCGTACGGCGAAGCGTGCCGTTCGATCAGGCGATTGTTGCGCGACACGCCGGAGCCGTTGAAGCCGGCTCGGGCCACGCGCTCCTGGCGCACGTCTTCACGTACATCGAGATGTAGTTGTTCTCCCAACGCCTGTTCGGTTTGGGGGAGCTGGAGCAGCTCATGATAGAGCGGCGGGCGCGAGGCGGCGGCCACGAACCAATCGGCGCGGACGTAGGACAATTGCTCACCGGCGGCATCGTAACAGGCCCGCGCCTCCGGCGTGTCGAGCAGTACGCCATGCGGATAGGCCGCCAGGAGTCGGCCCCAAACGCCGTTGTTCCATGAGTAATCGCGGATGTCGATACGGAAGACGGTTCGGGCCGAGTCCACGGGGCGGGGGGCAACGATGTCCTTGTTCCACGAAAGGCTGTTGACCAGTTTCGCCAGAGCGAAGCGATAGGTTTGCAATTCATCTTCCGACAGACCGGCGTTGGCGAGATGCGCGATCGTGAAATAGCGAACGAATCGGCGCTCGCGCTCGGGCCGAGTCCGCAAGTCCCGATGAATCAGGGATGCCAGTTGCCCGTCGCCGAGGAAATCGGGGCGGCCGGCTGGCGCCTGCTCTGCCGGGGCGCCGGCCTCGATCCACCGTTTCAGCACGGCGATCTCGTTGGGACTGGGCCGCGGAGTTTCGTCGGCGGGCGGCATCTCGTCTTGTTGGATGCGGCGAAAGAGTTTGGAGCGTTGGGCATCGCCCGGCACCAGCTTCTTCCGGGCTATTAATCGATCACGGTCGAGAATGAAGTTGAAACCGCCTTCGGCGGCGCCGTTCTGACCGTGACAGCGGTAGCAGGTGGAACGCAGAATATCGTGTGCCTGGCGGGCGAGGCCGATTCGATCCGGGTTCTCGGCGCTTGTCGCTACTCTCGCGCTGGGCCGTTCCTCGAGATCCGCCAGGAGGGCGGGAAGATGGCGATACGCCAGCACAAGGAGAACACAGCCAGCCACGGCGAACACACCACAGCCGGCGGCGAGGATCCAGCGTAGGGGCGAATGCGATTTCCGGGGAGCATCCTTGGCTACCGAAAGGGGGGAGATGCGGGGGCGGTGGGGAGCGACACTCTTGCAGGGAGACGACGGAACGGGTGGAACTTGAATCCGCTTACCGCACACGTGGCAACCGAACTTGGTTTCCGCTTCGCGGTCGGGTCGTTCGTACACCGACAAGCAAGCGGGACAGCTAAACCGGATCATGGAGCAGCCCTCACTTCGCCAGTCTGTCGCGCCGCAAGGGCACCGGACTCCTTTGCGTGTTCATCAGGCTGCCCGATTTGGCCGGACAGCCATCTTTACGGCGCGCGCTCGATTTTGTTGCGAAGGTTTTCCGCGGTCTTGCGGACGTTCTCCGACTTGTGGAACTTCAAGTCCTTCAGCTGCGGTATCACTTCCTTGGCCAGGGTTTGCTTGGCCTCCGGGCCGCACTTGAGCAGGGTATCCCCCGCCCGATCGATCGACGCAATGGCGGCGAGGATCTGGTACTCGTTAGGGTCGTTGGTGTGCTGCGCCGCCTCCTTGAGAATCGCCACCACCGGCGGGATAATCTGCTTGCGGAAGTCGGGATGACTCTCGGCCAATCCTCCCAGGATTTCCAGACCATCATCGCGGAAGGGCGTTGCCGTTACGACGAACCGCCGCTTCATGCGAATTTGCACAACATTCGGTAACGACAATTGGGTGAGTTCGATGATCGTTTTCAACGCCTGGGGGTCGGCGGCGGCGATCTTGGGTAAGGTTTCCATGCTGTCGTTGGTGACCTGGATCAAAACATTCAGCCCCCACCGCGCTCTTGGATCGGCGAACAAAGCCTGGCATCGTTGGATCTCATGCAGGACGACGGGCGTTGCCGGCTTGCCTTGCTCCCCGAGCGAGGCCAGTTTGGTCAAGGCGGCCTCGTGCTTGGCCGCCTGCTCGTCCACGAGGAGGTCGAAGACGGGCTTGTACAGTTCAGGATTCACCTTTTCGAGAGCTTCCAGGGCGGCATGGGATACCTCTTTGGTAGTAGATAACGCCGCCTCGCACAGGGCGCCGGTCGCGGGTCGAGCCTTTTCGCCCAGATTCGCAAGGTCAGCGGCCGCCCTGACGCGCTCCTCTGTCGTTCCGCTTTGCAACCGATTCATCAGCGGCCGTAATCGCGCGGCAGGATGGGACGCTCGGAGCGTGGATTCGGCTCGATTCCTTGAGGTGGGTTCCCCTCATTGGGCGTCAAAGGAGATGAAGAACCCCCTTCTTTTGGGGATGGTCTCTCTCCGTGGTTCCGGAGGCGCTTCGTCTCTTCGTGGCTGAGGCGGGGCGGCCTCAACAGGCGCCGGATTCCCCTCCTTCGGTGTGTCTTTTCGAGTTGTTAGGTCTGCGCGGAGATCGGGGCAGGTCTGCCTCGGACTTGGCTGACTTCTGGGCGTACGAGTCATCGCCCCTGCCCTTGCTGGTTTTCTGCTGTGACTCCATGTAGAAAATGCGCCGAACCCAAAGAATCCGCCCACACCGAACACAAGGAAAACGGCGCATCCGATCATGCCCAATTTGGCCAGCAACGAACGCTTGGGTGGCGGATGGGGTTCCTGGCGTGGGACGACGACAGACTTGGCGGCCTTCCGGGGCGGCGAGTCGGGCGGGCCGGGATGCGGAAGCGCGCCGTGGGTTCACCGTCGTGGGAGTGTGAGAAATGACGCGGCCGAGGGTGGTTTTATCGGGCGGCGGCTTCGCGGGCTGCTGCGGAGGGTGCGCCATCGCGGCTGGGGGCACGACCATCGGATTGTTGCAACCGCGACATCTCGCACTGCGTCCCGCGCAATCTTCGGGTGCGGAAGCCATCATGCCACAGGATGGACAGGCGAATCGGATCATGGAAATGTCCTGGGAAGGAGCGAAGAGAAATCAGATCATCCATACCTCACGACGGCTGCGTACAGGATGATGGGTTCCATCCATCTGGAAACGTCATTATTGATTGGTGAAGGAATCAACGCGGACTTCGATGCTACTCTCCGATATGCAGGGGTGTCAAGCAAATACGTCAAAACGAGGCAAAGCCGTCCGCCTCTCGCCGACGCCGGGGCGGCTGGCGTCCGTCTCTCCGTAAGGTCAACTCCACCAGACCGCGGCTCGACGCCCCAGGCCGCCGCGTCGGGGTCGGACGGTCGCTCTCTCGCAGTCGGCGACGATGGCGGAGCACGCTCGGCATCTCCCCCAGCGCCCGCAATCGGCCGAGCACGAAGGGCATCAATTCGCCTTCCTGCCAGCGCCGCCACGCCTTGGCGGCGAGGACAGCCGCATGCCAGGGCAGGGCGCGGAGCAGCTCGCGGCCGGGCAGGTTGCGCCAGAACACGCGCTCCTCGTTGCGCGATTGTTGTTCGAGCAGGCGGCGCGACGGCCGGCCGTGCGACGCCGAGACGCGATGCCACACCCGCGACGCCGGCTCATAAACGACACGATACCCCGCCCAGTGCAGCCGAAACGACAGATCGACATCCTCGAAGTAGGCGCCGAATTCTTCCGGGAACGCACCCACTTCCAGCAGCGCCTCGCGTCGATAGAAGGCGGCGGAGGCGCTGGCGCCGAAGACTTCGCCGCCTTGCAGGTAGATTCGCGGTGAGAGGCTGCCCGTGGCCGCGTTTGCCGGCCACGCCGCCGACGAAGTAACGATCGCCGGCGCTGTCGATGTGCGGCGATTCGTCCGTGGGAGGGCCGCGCAGCACCAGAGGGGCGACAGCGGCCACACGCGGATGGAGGAAATGATCCAGGGCGGCCTCCGTCCATCCCGCTGTCACCTCGGTGTCATCGTTGAGCAACTCGACGACGGGATGTCGGGCGGCGCGGATGCCGGCGTTGGCGGCGACACAGAAACCGCGTCGCCGCGGCAGACGCAGCACACGCACACCGGCGAACTCGTAGGCGGTCCGGCTGACGGCCCAGCCTGGCGAAGCATCATCGACCACGACGATTTCCGCGTCCGCCGGTGCGTGCCGCCGCACGCTCGCCAGGCACAGGCGCAGCAGGTCGGCCCG
Source organism: uncultured Planctomycetota bacterium (assembly GCA_963849325.1). Classification (GTDB taxonomy): domain Bacteria; phylum Planctomycetota; class Planctomycetia; order Gemmatales; family Gemmataceae; genus JAJPHU01. The sequence continues at coordinate 491,175 of CAWKHF010000005.1, forward strand.
GTTATGGCTGGGTATCACGATGGACAGAGAGGGCCGCACGCCATTCCTCCCGGCGCCGCACCACGCGCAGCAGCCGCCGGCCGGCGGCGCCGATCCGGCCGCGCCGAAGTCCTTCACCATGCGGCCCAGACGTGTCGAACAGCCCGGCGTGCGCCTCGTCGCCTCGTCGCCATGCTCGCCGCTGTCGCAGCCACGCCTCGACGCGGATGATGCCGGCCAGGATGCGCACCTGCCACGCCGGCCAGTGCTTGCGGGCGTAGGTCAAGAGCGCGTGCCGCGTGATGAGCCGCAAGTGCGCCGGCACCGAACGGGCGTGCAGCGGATGATGGTGCGTGGCGCACAGGTCCGGCTCGTGCCACACCGTCCAGCCGCGCTCCCGCGCCCGCCGGCACAGATCGACGTCCTCGTAATAGAGGAAGAAATCGCCGTCCAGCCCGCCGAGGTTCTCCCAGCACGTTCGCCGCACCAGCAAGCAGCAGCCCGTTACCCAGTCCACCGGCCGGCACGCCGCCGTCGGCCGCAGGTAATACTTCCGCCACGGTCGCGGCAGCAGCAGGCGAATCAGCGAGGACACGAGAGTCGGGAATGGCCCGGCCGAGCGCTGTCGGCCGCCGTCGGCATCGCGCAGACCGAAGCCGAGGATGCCCGTGTGGGCGTCGGTTCGCGCCAGCTCCTCGGCCCGCGCCAGGGCCTTGTCGAGAAAGCCGGGTTCCAGCGTCATGTCGGGGTTGAGCAAGAGCAGCCAGTCGCCGCGACTGAGGCGAACGCCTTCGTTGACGGCGCGGGCGAAGCCGCGATTGCTGCGCCAGCGCCGCAGCGACACGCCCGGCATCCGCCGCAGTCGCGGGATGAGGGCGTGCCAGGGTGAATCGTTGTCCACGATGACCACCTCGGCGGCGCCGTGCCGCAGGGCCGGCGCCGCGCGCAGCTGCCGGACCAGCGTCGCCGTGTCCTGCCATTGCAGGTAGTTGACCACCACCACCGACAGCCGGGGCACGGCGGGAACGAGCCGGGGCCGCAACTGCCGGCGGCGGGGCTCCGGGAGCAAGACCGAGAGGAGGGATGTAGCGCTGGAGTCCATCGGGTTCCTTCCCTGGAACGACGATCGATCGCCGGGTAGCTGGTTAAAGTCGGTGAAGTATAGTCTTTCCGCCGTCTGCGAAGCAATGCCGTCTTGCTACTAGTGGCGGCTTGTCTTTCTCCCCTCTCCCCCGCTTCGGGGGAGAGGGGTAGGGGGTGAGGGGGAGGAGCCGCCCCCTACCCCTCTCCCCCGAAGCGGGGGAGAGGGGGGAGAAGGCAGCGGCGACCTACGCGCTGGAAAATCGGCATGTAGTTCATCGGCACCGACAAGATGATGACGGCGATGGAGGTTTGATACACAGGTCCGACCTCGAAGCGGTCGCGGCCGGACCAGCTGCCATCCGCGGTTTGCGTCGGCAGGAAGGTGTCGCCGATGCGCTTGTACCAGTCCTCCCACTCCTTGCCGCCGACCTGGTGCATGGCGTGCGAGGCATAGTAATGGCCGTACCAGAAGTGCTGACGTTCGCCGGCGCGCTGCTTGAGAAAGGTCGAGGCGCCGGGGATCTCCGCCGCCTTGTATTCGCCGGTCAGTTGCAGGACGCAGACGCCGGCGGCGGTGCGAGCGAAACCGGGCGCCGAACCCGGCTGGTAGGCGAAGCCGCCGGCGTGACGGTTGTAGCAGCGCTTGATGTAGGCGATGGCCCGGCGCAGGGTCTCGTCGGGGACGTGCAGGCCGCTGTTCTTGGCGGCGCGCAGGGCCATCACCTGCATGATGGTGACGGAGATGTCGGCGCCGGTCGGCCGCGGCTCGTAGCGCCAACCGCCCTCGGGGTTCTGGCAGCCGACGATGAGATTGACGGCCTTGGTCAGCACCGGCTTGATGTCCTTGTCGCCGTTCATGCCCCACAACTCGGCCAGCGCCAGCGTCGCCATGGCATGACCGTACATGTTGCCGCCGCGCGTGCCGGCCAGGTAGCCGTCACTGCGCGCCGAGGCGAGCAGGAACCGCGCCCCCTTGGCGACCTCCGGTCCGTACAGCCCCTCGTTGGGCAAATGGCCCTGCGACAGAAACGCCAACAGCGCGAACGACGTGATGGCCGTGTTGTGCGGGTAGCGTCCCTCGCTCCAGGAGCCGTCCGAGTTCTGCCGGCTGGCCAGCCATTCGAGCGCCTTGGCCGTGGCCTTGCGGGCCCGCTCGCTCATCTTGACCTCGGCGGGGGCGGTCTTGTCGTTTTGGTCCGCCGCGCGGGATGGTTGAGCGGCTACCAGGGCAATGGTGAGAACCAAGTAGATCAGACGAAATGAGCACATGGGAGCAATCCTCAATGCTTCTGGCCCTGATCCCACCATCCTTCAGGAATGGTTCGCGGGAGGGGCGGGAGACGCCAACGCCTCCACCTGCATGACGTGCAGCAACGAAATCGTCACCAGGCGATCGTACACCGGCTCGGGGTCGTTGGGGCGCGGCAGTCCAACCGCCACCGTGCTCCGGCCTACCATCACCAATTCCGGGTGGTGAACCTCGTAGGTTCTTCCGTCGGTCAGGGTCAGACGAAACGGCTGAAACGGCTGCCGTCTCACATACTCGCGAATGTCTTCGGTTCGCATCGCCGTCCTCCGAGGCAAAGTCCTGGAGTCATCTTAGCCGCTTGCGGCTTAGCGGGCCGCGACACGCGCTAAGCCGCAAGCGGCTACGGCGGACCAGATTTCAACACCTTATGCCCTACCTCACGGCTTCGATTTCTCCGGCGCCATCGATGCCGGCTTGCCCCTGGCGATGTTGACGTAATACTGCTGGATGAGGGCGGCATATTCCGGCGGCAGCTTGTCGCTGAGGGCTTGCTTGATTAGCTCGCGCTGGCGCGGCGGCAGGTGGATGAAGGCGCCGTCGCCGCGCAGATCCCGCAACTGGGAGGGGCCATTGTTCCGCTGGCCGTCGGCGATGCGGTTGCCGTTGCCGCGACCCTCGTTCTTCTCGCGGCCCTTGCCGGGCTTGGTACTCTTGCCCTGGCCTTCGTTCTGGCCCGGCTTTTGTCCCGATTTCTGCCCCTGTCCTTCCTTTTGTCCCTGGCCTTCCCCTTCCTTGGGTTGGCCCTGTCCCGGCTTGTGGCCCTCGCCCTTTTCGCCGGCCTTGGCCATCGCCGAGTGGAGCGTGTCCAGCGCTTGCTTGAGCTGGGCCGCGGCTTCTCCCTGCGCCTTATGGGCGGGGTGGGCCTCGGTCTGCTGGAGTTTCTGCCCGGCCTTGGCCAGCTGTTCGCCGGCCTTCTGAAGCTGCGGCTTGACCACGCCGGGCGCTTGCGCCTGGGCCTGGGCCAGCGCCGCCATCGCGGCCCGGTTGGCGGCCTGCGACTTGGCCAGCGCCTTCGTCGCTTCCATCAGAGCCTTCTGCGACTGCGCCAGCTGGCCGGCGTTCTTGGACTCGGCCGGCATCGGCGCGCCTTTCGGCGATACCTCGGTCGATTGGCCCTTCTGGTGGGCGGCGTCTTGCAGCTGCGCCAGCGCTCGCTTCTGCTGCGCCATCGCTTCCTTCAGATCGCCTTTTTGCAGCGCCTCCGCCGCTTCGCGGGCCGGCTGCTTGGCCTCGGGCGCCTCGACCTTTTCCGCTTGCTTGGCGACATCCTTTTGCAGCTTCGCCAGGTCGGGCTTGGCCGCTTGAGGCTTGGGGGCCATTTGCTCGGCCGCCTGCTTGGACTGCTTGGCGGCCTGCTCGGTCTGCTCCAGCGCCTTGGCGATTTGCTGGGCCGCGTTCGTCGGATCGACCGTGTCCGGCTGCATGGCCGCCTGGTCGGCCGCCTCCATGCCCTTCTTCTCGTCCAGCGCCTTGGCGACCGCCTTCTGCGCTTCCTTCAGTTTCTCGACGGCCTTGTCCGCGTTCTTGGCGGCCGGCGGCAGCTGCTTCTTGTCGAGGTCGGTCTTGGCGGCGTCCATGTGCTTGACGCCGTCCGCGACGTGCGGCGCCGCTTCGGGGGCCGACTTTTCGAGTTGCTTGCCCAGCTCCTTCGCCTGCGGCGTCAGCTCGCCCTGTTTCTTGGCCAGGTCCTTGGCGTCCGCCGATTCGGGCTTCTTGGCCTTGTCGTGTGCCTCCTCGGCGACCTTGCCTTCCTTCTCGATCATCTCCTGCAACTTGCGGTCGGCGTCCTCCAGCTTGGCGATGTCGTCGCGGCGCTGCTCGATCTCGGCCACCTGCTCGGCCAGCGCCTTTTTCGCCTCTTCGAGCTTGGCCAGGGCTTGGTCCTGCTTGGCCACCGCCGGCGGCGCCTGCTTGTCCTTCAGCGGTTTCGCCGCTTCCGTCATCGCCTTCGCCGCGTGGTCGAGGGCTTTCTGCGCCTCCGGCTTGGCGGCGGTCGGCTGCTGATTGATCTGCTCGGTGTGCCGGGCGAGGTCTTCCTGCTTGGGGGCCAGGTACGGCAGGCGCTGCGTTTGCTCGGCCTTGCCGGCCTCCTCCGTCTTGTCGCGGACGTCCTTCTGCTCCTTGATGATCTGCTCGACCTGGGCCAACGTGTCCTTGAGGTTGGCCAGCGGATCATCCTGGGCCTTCTCCGCCTCGGTGATGAGGCGATCCAGTTCCGTCTTCACCGCGCCAGCTCGGCCGCGGCCTTCTCCTGCGGGCGCAGTGCCTCGGCGATCGGCGGCTTGCGCGTGGCCTGTTCGCGCAGGGCCAGCTGCGCCTGGCGCATGACCTTCTCGATCAGCGGGAACCGGCCAGCCAGCTCCCGGACGTGCGGCTGCAGCAGAGCGCGAGTGGCCTGCGTCTCGAACTCGAGCGCGGCCTGCCGGCTGCTCAGGCCGCGCGCCCACTGCAAGTTCAGCTCCGGCATCTCCTCGGGCCGAGCGTCCGGCTTCTCCTTCTCCGGCGGCGTCTGCGCGATCTGCCGCACGATCTCCTGGTCCTCGATGGCGCGTTCGACGCGCTGTCGGGCCTCGCGCAGCGCCTCCAGCTTCTCGCGCGGATCGCGCAAGAGGCGGGCCAGTTCGCGGATGTCGCCGGCCGCCTGCCACTGCATCTCGGATGCCTTCCGCCAGCGCGGCCGACGCGTCTCGACCGGGTAGGTGGTGCGCAGGTGACGACCGATTGTCACCAAATTATCGAGAAGCTGCGCCGACCGGGCGATGTCCTCCATCCGGCGCACGCGCTCTTGTTGCTCGGGCGGCAGCAATTTCCGCAGCCCGGCCGCCTGCTCGATCAGGGCGGTCAGGTCGCGGTGGAGGAAGCTCTGTTCGCCGGCCAACCGTTCCGCTCGCAGCCGCGATTCCTCGTGCTTGCGCGGGTCCGACTGGCGTTCGTCCTCCCAGGCCAGCTGGACGTTCTGCAGATGCTGGTCCAACTCGTCGCGCGCCAGCTTGTCCAGGCGCTCGGCCGCTTGCTCCAGGCTCTTGATCGCCTCGAAGCGAATGAGCAATCCCTTCAGTCCGAGGACAATTTGTTCGTGCCGCTCCTGTGCTTCTTGCAACTCCTTGGTACGCGACTCGCCGCCGGTCTTGCCGGCTTTCTCCAGGGCGTCGATGAGGCGGGTCATCTGCTCGCGGCTGAGACCGCTGAGGGTGTCGGCCACCTGATCGAGCAGCTGCTTCTCCGCCGTCCGGTCCAGGCGGTTGTATTGCAGCACGCGGACCATGGTTTCGACGCGACGCACTAGGCGGTCGGTCTCGGCCTGAATCTGCTTTTGCCGCTGCTCCTGTGTCGCCAGGTCGGGCGTCGCGGGCGCCGCCGGAGACAGTCCCGTCAGTGCCAGCAATACCCACGCCGCCAGACCGATCGTTCGTGTGCGCATCATGGATACGTCCTCGGAGGAAGCGGCGAAATGCCGACTCTCGACATCGCGCCCGGAAACCCCTTCGTAACCCTAATGGTATCGCGCCTCGTTCGTCCGTGCCAAAACTCCTCCGAGCCTGAAGCGTAAGCGAAGAGAAGATCCTTCGCTTACGCTTCAGGCTCGGACAAACACGCGCTGTCCGCTCGCTCTTAGCGTTTCTTCTCCGGCGGCGCGGTCCGGTACTCCAGCCCGGGCAACGGCTCGTCCGTCGCCGGATCGCGTAGCTCCAGGTAAAACTCCCACGCGGCCATCCGGTTATCGATCTTGACCAGCACTTCATTCCAGCCGTCCATTAACTCGATGGACACCCGGTCGCTATTGGGTTCGGCTTTGCGCTGCACGTTCTTATCGTGTACGATCCGGCGGTTGAGCCAGACCTTGATGCCGTCGTCGCTGCCGGTGGCGAGGAGGACGTGGCGTTTCCTGTCGGGCCGGACCCAGCAGACCGCGTAGCCGATGGAGCGGTCGGCGGTCTCGGGGCGGAGCGCGAAGGCGCCAAGCAGGTCGATCTTGCTGGAGACGCTGTGGTATTCGCGCCAGCGGACCTTGCCGCCCCGGCCGTCGTACTCGCGCTGAAGCTCCACCGGGCCTTTCTCCGGCGGATAGCTCCGGCCGTGCCCGCGCTGGTCGGGGTCGGCGAACGGCCCGAGCACCAGCCAATCCTTGACGAAGCGTTTGCCGTCGTTGGGCGGCGTCGTCCGCACGCGCAGCCGCTGATCGCGCAGCGGTTTGCCCGTCGCGGGGTCGAGCAGGTCGAAGTAGAACGCCCACGTCCCGAAGCGGTTATCGACCTTGACGAGCACTTCCTGCCAGCCGGCGTCGAGGACGACCGGCGTTTTCTCGTCGCCGGGCACGGCCTCGCGGTGGACGGCCTTGTCCAGCACCAACCGGCGGTCGATCCACACCTTGATACCGTCGTCGCTGCCGGTGGCGAGGATGGCCTTGCCCCTCCAGGCGTGTTTGACCCAGCAGACGGCGTAGGCCACGCCCGCCTCGCCGTGACCAAAGAACTTTTGCAGGTCCACTTTGTCCGTTGGACTGTGATAGAGCTGCCAGCGAACCTTACCCCCCAGTCCGTCGTACTGGCTGGCGAGGTCGATCGATTCGATCTTATTCTTTTCGGGCGGATACGCCTGCTCGTGGCCGGCGTCCTTGTCGTTGGCGAATGGGCCGAGCAGCAGCCAGCTGCGGCCGAGGACGTTCTCGGCGTCGTGTACCACGTTGGGCTGTTCGCGGGCGCCGGCATGTTCCGCGTCGGCGCGACGGAGGGCCGTTCGTCCGGCAAGAGCGACGTATTGCCGGCGATGCCGCGCTGCTTCTCCTCCAGCTGGCGGATACGTTCCTTCTGGTCCTCCTTGCGGTCGAGCCAGGCGAGGAAGTCTTTTTGTCCGACCACCTCTTTCTCGCGCAGCCCCGAGCGGCCGGGCTGGCCTTCGGGGTCGGCGCGGCCGAACACTTCCACGAAGAATTGAATGCGGTCGCCTTCTTGCAGCTTGAGCAGACCGCCCTTGCCGTCGGGAATGCCGGCTGAGTCGAAATCGTAGCGGCCACCGCCCTCCGTGCCGCCCAGTTGGTCCGGCTCATCTACCGGCCAGGTAGAAAACTCCTCGCGGGCCTTGTCGCCGGGATCTTTCGCTCCGGCCGGCGCCCCCAGCGGCAGAGGCAAGAAATCCGTGTCGCGCGGCTCCTCGGTGTCGTCCTCGCGGCTGGCGCTGTGGGGGATGACACGATAGCGCAGGCGAGCGTGACTGAGTCCGTAGGCGGCACTACAGCGGTAGGCCAGTGGCACACGCTGACCCAGAAGCAGCGGAATGCCTTCGATCTCGTCATCCTCGCTCGGCGCGCTGCTGGTGCTGGAGAGCGTCTCCGGCAGCAGGGCGACCTCCGGCGGATCGACGGGTCCGGTGCGGATGCCGCGTCGCGGCTTGTCGCTGTTTTCCAGGCCGAACTCGTCGCGCACCACGATGCGGTAGGCCGTCTCCGTTTGCAGCGACTCGCCGTGCGCGACCAGGACAAGACCGGCCCACGGCAGGCTGACCGGACAGCCGATACCTACGCCGACGGCCAGCGGCGCCAGCAGTTCGGGCCGTATCCCCGGCTGGAACGAGAATGTGCCCTCGGCCTTGCGGCCGTCCTCTCCAACCGCGAGATCGACCGAGCGCCGCACCGCCTCGGCACGGGCGCCGGGCTTGACCACCTCGGCGAAGGCGTGCGGCGGGCCAAGCACCTCGACGGTAGCTTTGGCAATCGGCTTTTGCGTCTCGATGGCGATGCGCGCCGCCGAGCCGGCCAGGCGGTAAACGATGTCGGCCCCCTTCTGCGGCTCCTCATAGGGTTGGCCGCTCGATTTCGAGCCGACGTAGGCCGGCAGCTGCACCCATGCCTCTTGCCGCTGCACGACCGGCCGCGGCTCGAAGTGTATGTCCGCCGGTTGATGCGTCCGGCCGTCCTTGAGCCAGGCGCGATAGTTGAAGTCCCGCGTACCGGGCGGCACGCGCGCGGCGAACGTCGCTCCCGATTCGTCCCGCGATTCAAAGATCAACTCGTGCCGTTCGCTGTCGCCGTCCCTGGGTTCGAGGCGCACCTCGCCCTTGAAATGCTCGGCGAACGCTCCCCGGACGTGGAAGCGCAGCAAGCCTTCCTCGCCCGCCGGCCAAACCTCATGGGTGCGGACGCTCTCGATGGCGAGCGAACGCGGGATGGGACGCTCGGCGAGGAATTGCCGGGCGAGCAGCGCCTGCGCCGTCTCCGGCCACAGCAGGAACGCCAGCACGGCAGCCAGTGCCAGCGGCGCCAGAAGCAGGACCGACCATTTCCAACGCCGGGCGTCGGCGACGCGCGCGAAGTCGAGGGCGGTGGCTTGCTCCTCGGCCTGCCGCGTGACGGCGGCGATCATCGCCGGCGACATGCCCTCCGTGTCGGCCCCCGGCCGGTTGAGCTGCACCGCCGAGATGAGCCGATGACCCAGCTCGGGCATCTTCTCCTCGATCCACAGTGCCACTTGCGTGTCACTCAGCCGCCGGGCCAGCAGCCGCAGGAGGAACACCACTCCGGCCAGCCACAGCGCAACCTGCACGCCGAGCAGCGTCCCGCGCAGCCAGCGCGGCGTATCGCGGTACAGATCGACGACGAAATCGATCAGGCAGGCGGCGGCGAGGACGGCGGCGAAGACGGTCAGGCCGCGCGCCGCGGCCCAGGTCAGCCGCAGCAGACGCTCGCGCCGGCGCAGGCGGTTCAATTGTCGCTGGATGGAACGGGGCACCATAAACATCAGCTCAGGTTCGAGAACTTGCGTAGCAGCCATTCCGCACTAATCAGGCCGACGAATAGCAACAGGGCCAACGGACCCCACAGCAAAATCTCCTGCCGCTGCACGAACGGCAGTGTCCGCGCCTCGATGTCCGAGGCCAAATGATGCAGGTCTTCCTCGCGGTAGAAGCGCCCCCCGCTGGTCCCAGCGGCGGAGCGCAGCACCTCCTCGGCCATGCCGGCGACCTCCGTTTCGTGACCGGGCGGCGGCTCGACACGGTACCACAGCGACGCCGACTCCAGACCTTCCGCCTCATCCACTTTCAGCTCGAAACGGCCCGGCGTGTCGTTGGCCAGCGCGGCGCGGTACTCGCCGGGCATGCCGCGGATGCGCTTCAGCTCGACCGGCCGCTCGCTCGGCCGGCCTTCGCCGGCATCGTGATACACGAGCGTCGCCCGCACCGTCGGCCGAGTCAGCGGCTCGTAGTCCTTGTCGAGCAGGCGGGCCTTGACCGTGCCGGGACGGCCGAGCGTCGCCTCGCCGCGTTCCAGCTCCAGCTGCACGCGCCGCGAATGGCCGAGCAAGTGCGGCAGACCGAGCTGCGTCACGATCTGCCCCCAGAAACGCGACGTGAGTCGGTCGCCCGTGCTGTCGCGCCAGCGCCACGTCTCCTCGACGCCGAGGAACAGCACCTCGCCCTTGCCGTAATACTGCGTGGCGATCAGCGGCATCGGCCGATTATTGGGCTTCTGCCCCGTCCTCAGCTCCGGGTGGACCAGCAGCGCCGTCGCCCCAGGTCGCAGACCGTTGACGGGATAGAACCAGTAAAAGCCGCGTCCGTCCTTCCACAAGTCTTCTTTCCATAGCCGCAGGTTGTCCTCCTGACTGTCGGCCAGGGCGATCATGCCGCTCTGCTCGCCGTCGTAGGTCAACATCGGCCGGAACGGCTGCGTCCGCGCTTCCGGCTGAATGGGAAACGCCTGCCGAGTGAACTCGACGGGCAGCACCTCGGCCAGCGGCGAATCGACGTAGTCGGCCGGGACGTGCTGCCGGCCCGCGATGACGACCAGGCCGCCGCCTTCCTTGACGAATTTCTGGATCGCCTTTATCCCTTGCGTGCCCAGCGCCGACGTGGGCACGTCGCCGAGGATGAGCAGATCATACGGCCGAGCGTCGGGGTCGCGGCTGGACGGGTCGGGGAAGTTCTCGGGAAACTTGTCGAGAAACAGCGACGTGTCCGGGCCGGGCGGTTTGCCTTCGGCGACGCGCGAGTCGCCCTCGACGAGGAAGAAGCGGGCCAGGACGCGGCGGTCGCGGTCGAGCAGCGGCTGCAAGAACTTGTACTCGCGGCGCGGCACGTTCTCGACGTACAGCACCTTGACGCGATTGTTCTTCACTTGCACCGTGCGCTGCCATTGGTCGCGCGTCGTCTCGTCGCCCTTCAGCTCCAGCGTGGCGGTGAACTCGCGCTTGCCCTCTCTTCCCTTTCTCCGGCACGAAGGTCACAATCTGGCGGACGTCCTCGCCCTCCTTGACGGCAATCTCGCGGCGGATGACCTGGCTGCCCAGCGTCATCTTGAGGAGCAGCGTCCCCTGCTGGAAGCCGCGGCAGCGCCAGCGCACGCCAATCTCGATAGGGTCGTCCTTGACGTCCGGCTTGTCATCGACGAAGACGGTGTTCGGCAACGACACGTCCTTGATTTGCAGGATGCCGCCGTGGGACGAGCCGACGCCGTAGACGTGGAGCGGCACGCCCTTGTCGCGGCACGCGGCGGCGGCCTCTTCGAGGGTGAGCTTGCTGGCGTTGTCGCGGCCGTCGGTCATAACGACGACGGCCGCCGGCGGCTCGCCGCCGCCGCGCACCAGCAACTCGCGCAGCGAGTCGGCCAGCGCCGTCTGCGTCGACTCGCGGGCCGAGTCGCCCGGACTGCGCAGCTTGCGGTCGAACAGGTACTCTTGCAGCGGCCCCTTGGCGGCCAGGGCGTCGCGCAGCTTCAGCTCGTCGTTGGTGAGCACCGCCCGCACTAACTCTTCGCGCGTCGGGTTCGCCAGCTTCTCGGGTGGCAGTGCTGACAACCGCTTGACATCGGTTAGCGGGATCGTGGCCGGCAGCAGGCCGCGAGCGATGGCCACGCGCAGCCGGTCCTCGTCCGAAACGCGGCGGTCGCGCTGCTTCATGCTCTCGGTATCGTCCACGAGCAGGACGACGCCGCGCGGCCGTTCGCCGCGAAACTCGGCGATCAGCACCGGGCGGCACGAGCAGCACGAGGACGAGAGCGACGATAGCGATGCGCAGCCCAGCCAGGAGCGAGCGGCGCAGCACACCCAGGCGCGCGTTCTCGCGCAAGTAAAGGAAGACGACGCCCGCCGAGGCGGCGAGGAGCAGCAGCGCCGCCAGCCACACCGGCAGCAGTCCGCGCCAGCTTAGCTCCGCCGCGTGCAGCGACGTGTGTTCGGGAACATCAATCAGGTGCAGTCGTTCCAACCAGTGCATGAACGCCCCTCACCAGGCCCGTCCGCAGAACCACGCCAGCACCGTCTCTCCCAAGACCAGGACGAACAGCGTGGCCAGAAGCCACATCGTCCATTCGTTCTTGAGCCGTTCGCCGCTGCCGAAGGCGCCGCCATCGTCGCCGGCCGTCAGGTGTATCGGCCTGAACCCCAGTTGTTTGTCGATGTCCTCGACGCTCATCGGTCCCATCTGCTCGCTGTCGCGCACGTCGGGCGTCACGGCAAACGGTACGCCGTCCGGCTCGTCGGCTCGTGAGTCGATCGTGTCCTCCCCCGGCCGCGGTGTGCGATCGGCCGGCACGATGCGATAGACGCCGGCACGCGGCGTATCGTCGGCGGTCACGAGCGGCCGGCCCGCCACCGTCTCGGGATAGCCGAGGCGGACGTACACGCCGTCGGGCCGTACCAGGTCGTAAGCCCGGACGGTGCCCGCCTTCGGTGCCTGCCAGTGCAGTCGTTCGCCGGCGATACGGTTGTGTGCCTGCGGCTGACCTTGCAGCAGGTAGTTGAGCGACACCTGCACGAAGGGCACGAACACCGGCGTGATGAACCAGTCGGTCCAACGCGGATCGCTGACGGAGGTGGTGAAAAACAGCACCTCGCCCTCGCCCGGCCGCTTGCGAGCGGCGACGGCGACCCCGCCGTTGCTGTAGCGCAGCAGGACGCGCGTCTCGTCCAGCGTGCCGGGCGTCTCGGGCTGATTCTCCAGCTCCAGCGCTCGCCGGACCTCGACGCGGTCGATGCCGGCGTAACCCTCCTCCTCGCGGAACTTGGCGAATGGATGCGACTCGGCGCTGCGGCGGTCGAACGTCCACGGCCTGTCGGCCGGCGCATCGACGACATGGGAGACCTTCAAAGGGGTCAATCGATGTTGCTCATACAGCAGCCGGTTGTACGAGTCGGGATCGACACGATCACCGGCGAAGATCATCAGGCCGTGACCTTCGCGCACGAAGGAGGCCAGCGTCTTGAGGAACTCCGGCGACAGGTTGCCGCCCTCGTTCTTGCCGCCTGGCTCCAGGCGCACGTTGACGAGGATGCACAAGTCCTTGTTGGCCAGCGACCGCGGCGTGGCGCGTTCGGCCGTCGTCGTCTGCGCCGGCAGGTTGAGGGCGTGCCGCAGGTAAAAACCGCCGGCGTGGCGCGGCTCGCGCTCATTGGGAGCGCCATCGACGAGGAGGATGCTGACCTCGTTCTGGACGGCGAGCACCTGATCGAAACGGTTGTCGGCGTCGAGGTCGTCGGGGCGGACGCGGGCAGTGAGGATGCGGCGGCCAGGCCGGTCGAGCAGGCCGGTGAGCACGACGGCGCGCGTCTCGCCCGGTTTCAGCTCCTCCAGCGGCCGGGTGTCGCGCTCCGTCGATTTGCCATCTACCTCCAGGCTGACGCTGAGGTTGCGGAGCGTCTCGGCGCCGGTGTTGCGCACCAGGACGGCGAAGTCGGCCCGTTCGCCGCTGCGCAGACTGCTCTGCGGCGTGATGCCGACGATGGCGGCGTTGGCCGGAGTGCGCGTGGCGCAATGCACCAGATGGACGTGGGCCAGCTCGTGGATGTCCTTCAACTTCTCGGTGAGGGCGGCGGCCTGGGCGTCCCAGCCGCGCTTCTGCATGTCGCTGAACAGGTACAGTTCCTTGTTGGGCGATTGGCCACGCCGCAGCACGGCGATGGCCTCGGCGACGCCGGGCAGCAGGTCGCTACCCTGGTCCGTCGCCTCCAGGTCGCTGACGATCCGCCGGGCCTGGTCGAGGTGCGCCGGCGTCTGCGGTCCTAGCAGCGTCGCGCGATCCGAGACGCCGATCACCTGCGCCGTCGAGTGCGCCGGCAGGCCGGCGATCACGGCCAGCGCCGCCGCCTTCGCCCGGTCGAGACGTCGGACGCTGCCGTCGTCGTCGGCGAGTTGTTTGAGGGCCGACAGGTACGAATCGCTGCCAGGGTTGGGCGGGGCCACGCCGTCGCGCGCCGCCATGCTCAGGGACGTGTCGAGGACGAGCACGGCATCGACGGCATCGCCCTGGCCGCCGCCATGCGCCGTGGTCGAGGGCCGCGCCAACGCCAACGCCAACAGCGCCAGGACTGTCACGCGCAGGACGAGCAGCAACAACTCCTGGAAGCGCAGGCGTCGGCTGGTCTGCTCGATGCTGGTGAGCAGAAACTTCATGGCCGCCCACGGCACGGTGCGATAGCGGCTGCGGTAGAAGAAGTGCAGCGCGATCGGGATGCCGCAGGCGAGCAGACCGCCGAGCATGTAGGGTGCGAGGAACGACATAGCCTCCTCAATTCCGGCTCCCCTCTCCCCCGCTTCGGGGGAGAGGGGTAGGGGGAGACGCCGTCCCCTCACCCCCAACCCCTCTCCCCCGAAGCGGGGGAGAGGGGAGCAAAACTCACAGACCCTGAAGTCGCCGTGCCAGATACTCCGCCAGCGCCGGCGCCAGCGGCCGCGACGTGTCCATCAACACGTAATCGCAGCGGTTGGCCTGGCAGCCGGCTTGCAACTCCTTCAAGTACGCCTGCACCGCCCGCAGGTACGCCGGACGAATCAGGTGCGGCCGGGCCAGCACATTTTGACGCTCCTCCAGCGCGTCGAACTTCGTCATGCCCTCGAAGGGAAAGCCGATTTCGTCGGGGTGGAGGATGTGGAAGATCGTCACCTCATGGCCCTGGAAGCGCAGGTGCTGCAAGGCCGTCAGCAGGCTAGCCACATCGTCGAAGCAGTCGGAGATCAGGAAGACCAACCCGCGCCGCCGAGCTTGCTGGGCCAGGTCGTGCAGCAGCGGAGCGATGGCCGTCTTCTCGCGCGGCTCGGCGCTTTCGAGTTGGCGCAAGATCGTCTGCATGTGGCCGGGCTGGCTGCTGGGCGGCAGACGGAAGCGCCAGCCGGCGTCGAAGATGCCGAGGCTGACGCTGTCGCGCTGATGGATGATGACGTAAGCCAGCGTCGCCGCCAGCAGCTTGGCGTACTCCAGCTTATTCGTCTCGCCCTCGCCGTAGAGCATCGATCGGCTGGCGTCCACGACGACATGACCGATAAAATTTGTCTCTTGTTCGTACTGCTTGATGGTGTAGCGTTCGGAGCGGCCGTAGCCCTTCCAGTCGATGTGGCGAATGTCGTCGCCAGGGACGTACTCGCGGTGCTGGACGAACTCAACGGAGAAGCCGCGGTAGGGACTTTTGTGGTCACCGATGCGCAGCCCTTCGACGATGCCGCGGGCCTTTAGCCCCAGCGCCTGCGCGAGCGACGACATCCGCCGGCAAGGTCAGTGTCATGGTAAGACCCCAAAATTAACCACAGAGTCACAGAGAACACAGAGAGAAGACAACACCGAGAAAAAATGAATTATTAATAGTTAAAACGTCTCTTGTATTTCTTTTCTCCGTGTTTTTCTCTGTGCTCTCTGTGACTCTGTGGTTAGTTATTTTCTCCTCAGGCGGCCTGGTTTTTGGGGATGGCACGCAACAATCGCGCGATCACGTCATCGACGCTGACGCCCTCGCTCTGGGCGGTGAAGTTGGGGATGAGGCGGTGGCGCAGGATCGGCGCCGCCACGGCGGCCACGTCGTCGGCCGAGACGTGGTAGCTGCCGTGCAGCACGGCATGGGCCTTCGCCGCCAAGATCAGGTTCATGCTGCGCGCGGCCCAGCACCCCACGTCAGCCACTTGTTGACGAAGTCCGCCGACTCCGGCGTGTTCGGCCGGCTCATGCGCGTCAGGCGCTTGGCATAGCCGAAGACGTGGTCGGCCACCGGCACGCGGCGAACGACGTGCTGCAAACGCAGAATGTCGTCGCCGTGCAGCACCTTGGTGATCGTCGCCTGCACGTCGGAGGTACCCTGCCGCATGATCTGCTCCTCCTCGGCGTCGCTGGGATAATTGACCTTGATGAGGAACAGGAAACGGTCGAGCTGGGCCTCGGGCAAGGGATAGGTGCCCTCCTGCTCGATCGGGTTCTGCGTCGCCAGGACGAAGAACGGATCTTTCATCGGATAATCGGCACCGCCGATGGAGACCTTGCGTTCCTGCATCGATTCGAGCAGGGCGGCCTGCGTCTTGGGCGGCGTGCGGTTGATTTCGTCGGCCAGCAGAATATTGGCGAAGACGGGGCCAGGCAAGAATTTGAACATACGTTGCTTGCTGACCGGATCGTCCTGGATGACCTCGGTGCCGGTGATGTCCGACGGCATCAGGTCGGGCGTGAACTGGATGCGCTTGAAGCTGAGGTCCAGCGCCTGGGCCAGCGTGCTGACCATGAGCGTCTTGGCCAACCCCGGCACGCCCATGAGCAGAGCATGGCCGCGGCAGAAGATGGCCATCAAGAGCTGGTCCAGGACGTGCTCCTGACCGACGATGATCTTGCCGATCTCCTGGCGGAGCCGGCGATGGGCATCGCGCAATTGTTCGACGGTCTGCACGTCGGCGGCGGAAACGGACTCGGTGGTGTTCATGGCGGGTATCGCTCAGTCGGGTGGTCGGGCCAACAGCGGGCCGCGTTCGGAGGAAGGCCGAGGCGGGCCGAACAAGGCGGGTGGCCTCACGGAGGGAGGGCGAGGCAAGGCCAAGAATCACTGTATCCGTGGCCGGCACCGGACGCAAGCAAATGCACGCAAGATTTTTGGCCGACGCGCCCTCACTCCTCGTCGCGCAGGTCGCTCCAATCCTCGACGGGGGCGGCATCGCCCAATGGCGCGATGGTGGGCAGGAACGGGAACAGGCGTGCGCGAGCGGCATCGTCCAGCGGCGCGCCGTACTCGGACACCTCGAACGCCTCGATGTACTCGACGGCGTGGCCGCGTTCGACGCCGTAAGTCTGCACGACGCGATCGCGGTGGCGATTCGTCAGGGGGCGGAGGCGGTGTTGCATGCACTCCTTGAGCCACTGTCGCCGGGCGCCGTCGTCGGCCGACACCTGGTCGGCGTAGCCGCCGTTGTAGGGCAGCCATTCGTAAAACTGCGAGACGTGACAGTGAAGCATATTTATCAGTGCGTCCATCTCCGATCCGATGTCCACGACGACGTCGGCGCTGAACGGCGCCGGCTTTTTGAAATCGTCGCTCAGGTAGAGGATGACCGGATCGCGCTCCAGGTGCGGCGTGTCGGGGCAAATGGCCGGCACCGTGACCATGTAGGCGGCGTCCTGCACCAGCACCGACGTGTAGCGATGATCGGGGTGGTAGTCGTTGGGCCGGTGCGTCAGGATCAGGTCGGGCTGGAAGGCGCGGATGAGGCGGATGAGCTGGTGCCGTGCCTCCAGGGTCGGCAGCAGTCCGCCGTCGGGATGATCGAGCACATCGTAGCTGGCCCCGATGACGGCGCCGGCGGCCTGTGCCTCGGCGCGGCGGCGGGTGACGAGGGCGGCGCCGCGCAGCGTTTGATGGCCGGCGCCGCCGTCGGTGACGCTGACAAACTTGATCTCGTGGCCGAGCCGTCGCCAGAGGGCGGACGTGCCGCCGGCCTTGATGTCGGCGTCGTCGGGGTGAGCGCCCAGAACCAGAATGCGGAGTGATGGCATGATTCGTCAGGGTGAGAGGAAGGAAACCACCGAGCGGCCGGTTCGTCTGGCCCTGTCGCGTCAGTATAGAGGATAAGGCGACTCCCTCGCCAGAGTGCGGCAGCGTGTATACTTGCAGCGTGTCCCGCACGCTAAGCCGCAAGCGGCCCTGACGACGAGATTTTGTCGATGAGCAACGAGCTGGAACAGCGAGTCGAGTCGATCCGCCGCGAAGAGGAGCCGATTCGCGCCGGCGGCGGGCAGCGCGCCATCGACCGCCAGCACGCCAAGGGCCGCCTCACCGCCCGCGAACGCATCGACCGCCTGCTCGATCCCGGCACGTCGTTCTTCGAGCTGGGCCTGTGGGCGGCGTGGGGGATGTACCGCGAGTGGGGCGGCGCGCCGGCGGCCGGCGTCGTCACCGGCATCGGCACGCGTCTGCGGCCGGCAGCGTCATGCTCATCGCCAACGACGCCACCGTCAAGGCCGGCGCCTTCTTCCCCATGACCTGCAAGAAGGTGCTGCGCGCCCAGCGCATCGCCCTGGACAACCGCCTGCCGCTGGTCTACCTCGTGGACAGCGCCGGCGTCTTTCTGCCGCTGCAAGACGAGGTGTTTCCCGACGAGGACGACTTCGGCCGCATCTTCCGCAACAACGCCGTCATCTCGGCGGCGGGCATGCCGCAGTTCGCGGCCATCCTCGGCAACTGCGTGGCCGGCGGCGGCTATCTGCCGGTGCTGTGCGACAAGCTGCTGATGACCGAGGGCAGCGGCTTGTACCTGGCCGGGCCGGCGCTGGTGAAGGCGGCCATCGGGCAGAACGTCACCACGAGGAACTGGGCGGCGCCGCCATGCACGCCGCCATCTCCGGCACCATCGACTTCCGCGAACCAGACGACGCCGCCTGCCTCGACCGCCTGCGCCGCCTCGTCGAGGCTGCTGCCGCCGGACGCCGCGCCGCGTCTCGATCGACCGTCGCGCCGGGCCGGCCGCCGGCCGACCTGCTGCAGCTGTTTCCGGCCGAACCCGCGGCAGGAGTACGACGTGCGCGACCTGCTGCCGTGCCTGCTCGACGCGGGACCGTTCGACGAGTACAAGGCGGAGTACGGCCAGACGCTGGTGTGCGGCTACGGCCGGCTCGGCGGCGTGGCGGTCGGCGTGGTGGCCAACCAGCACAAGCGCTGCCGGCCGGCGAGCGGGCCGTTGCAGTTCGGCGGCGTCCTCTACGTCGATAGCGCCGACAAGGCGGCGCGCTTCATCATGGACTGCAACCAGGGCCGGATGCCGATCCTGTTCTTGCAGGACGTGAACGGCTTCATGGTCGGCCGCGATTCGGAGCAGGCCGGCATCATCCGCGCCGGCGCCAAGCTGGTCAACGTCATCGCCAACAGCGTCGTGCCGAAGATCACGCTGATCCTCGGCGGCTCGTTCGGGGCCGGCAATTACGCCCTGTGCGGCAAGGCGTTCGATCCGCGTTTCATCTTCGCCTGGCCGACGGCGCGCTACGCCGTCATGGGCGGCGACCAGGCGGCCAGCACGCTGCTGGACATCACCATCAACGCCCTGCGCCGCACCGGCCACGAGCCGGACGCCGAGGAGCTGGAGGAGCTGCGGCGGAAGGTCGAGGCGAGCTATCACGAGCAGACCGACGTGCGCTACGCGGCGGCGCGGCTGTGGGTGGACCGGATCATCGATCCGGCCGCAGTCGCGCGACGCGCTGCTGACGGCGCTGGCGGTGGCCACGCGCTACGACGACGGCCGGCCGTTCCGCACCGGCGTGTTGCAGGTGTGAGAAAAGTTCTCCGTTTAGCCGCGACGGGCAGCGGAGCGCGTCTGCCGCGCTCCGCTGCCCGTCGCGGCTAAACGGAAATGGTGTTATAGACCCTTGGGGACCGGCAACGCCTCGTGCGGCATGGGCAGCGGTCCCGGCGGAAGCGCCGCGCCGGGCGGCGGAGCGATCGCCGGACCTTCGCAGTGTGCGTAGTTCGGCGGGAACGGCCAGGGGTGCCAGCACGTCGGATAGAAGCCGTAGTTCTCCATCTCACAGGCTGGGCAGATTGGCTTGGGACAGACGTTCTTGTACTTGATCCTTGGCTCCTTGGGCCGGCAGAACACGGTCGTGGGACAGTGGCACTCGCCCGCCCCAGCGGGGCGGGACACGGCCGTCAACACCAGGCAGGGAGCCAGAAGCAGGGCCAGCGAGCCGGCCACGGATCTCAGCGTCACGGGAGTTCCTCCTTGAAGTCTCACAGGTGCGGCGCCCTTTTTCATCCTTGGTGTTCGTCAGGCGCTGCGTAGCAACAGGGCAAACACAACTATCATTCATTTTTACATTTTTATTTTTTATTTTTCACTTTTCATTAACGTTGTCGCACGTAGGGGGGCTGGTTCAGTCCGCCGACGTTCAGGCCGGCGGCGCCCAGACCGCCGATGCTCGTGCCGGCGGTATTGGGGCGAGATGCGTTCGGATAGTTGCCGCGTCCGGTCGGCAGGCTGAAGAAATACTGGTTGTACTGCATGAATCGAGCGGCGGAATAGCCGGTGTCCGACACGCCGGTGTTGCGCGGCGGCGCCACGCCCGGAAGCGTCTGCCGGGTGATGATCTGGTTTTGTAGCGCCTGGAACGTCGTCTGCGCTTGCATCTGCGGCTGCACGATGCCCATGTAATTGACCGCCGGGTTGCCGACCCCGTTGCGATTGCGCAACAGATTCACCATCGGCATGTTGATCTGGTCGCCGTAGGGCGAAATCTGCGGCTGGAGATACTGCTGCGCGTGTCCCGCCGTCGCCGCCGCACAGCCGAGCAACACGCCGCCGATCAGACCCAGACGATTCATGAACGACCTCCTCGCTTCTCGGAAGGATTATCGACCGTTCCCGTGTCCATCCTGAGTTCTGAGTTCTGAGTTCTGAGTTCTGAGTGGATGGCACTCAGAACTCAGAACTCAGAACTCAGAACTCAGAACTCA
Organism: uncultured Planctomycetota bacterium; assembly: GCA_963849325.1. GTDB lineage: Bacteria > Planctomycetota > Planctomycetia > Gemmatales > Gemmataceae > JAJPHU01. The sequence continues at coordinate 511,221 of CAWKHF010000005.1, forward strand.
GAACTTATAGTCCGCCCGTGCCGCCCGTGCGGACGGCGCCGACGGCGCCGGCGCCGAGCAAGCTGCCGCCGAAGCCGTTGGTGATCGGGTACAGGAACTGCGAGACGCGGTTGTTGAAGAAGAGCAGGCGGTTCGCCTTGACGTAGACGCGGTCGCCGGGGAAGAGCTGGTAGTTCGTGGCGGTGTCACCGGCCTGCGTGATGACGCTGCCAGTTGACGGGCAAGACCTGGTAGCAGCCGTTGCACGCCGGCGTCGGCCGGGCCACCCAGATGCGCTTGGTCGAACAGATCGTTGGCAGACCGTTAATCATGCCGATGGCGTCGAGCACGGTCTCGTTGCCGGTGACGGGCAGGCGGAAGACCTGCTCGCCGTAGCCGCCGCCGTCGATGATGACGTAATAGACCTTGCTGTTGAAGCTGGACACGCTCAGGGAGATTTCCGGGTTGAGCAGCCACTGCGACAGGTATTTCTCGATGACGCACTTGGCCTGGGCCAACGTCAGGCCGGTCACGGGGACACAGCCGTAACTGCCCAGGGCGATGGTGCCGTCCATCTGCACCAGATGGTCGCCGCGCGTCTGCTGCACGCCGCGGAACTGGGCCAGGGCCACGGCCACCTGCGGATTGGTCAGCGTGCGTTTGAGATGCTGCTGGATGTTCTGGGCCGCCTGCTCCAGGGTCTGCCCGGCCACGCGCACCGAACCGTAGGAATAGCCGAGGTTGACCGTGCCGTCGGGCGAGACCGGAAAGGGTCCGCCGATCGGTTGGTTGGGCAGCGTCTCGGCCACCTGGATCAGCAGCACGTCGAGCGGCTCGATGCGGTAGGGCGGCTTCGGGATGATCCGCACGGCGTCAATAAAGAGGACGTCGGGCGGTTCGATAATGTAAGGCGGCAACGTGGTCTTGGCCAGTTCGCGCGGCAGGGGCGGCGGCGGTGGTGGACCGATGGGAGCGCCGTCCATGATTCCCGGCGGCGCGGGCGGGGCGGACTCGCTGCCGCGATTGGGTGCCGCGGAGCGGCCCGAAGGGTTCCCTCCCCAGCCGCGCTCCTCGTCGGTGAAATCGCCCTTGGCGCGGGCGGTGTCGGCGCCGGTCCTCCCCGTCGTGTTCTCGGGTCCGCCGGGCGAAGCGGGCTCGTCGGCCCGACCAACGACCGGGGCCGAACAGGCCAACAGACCCAAGCCGAGAACCGCCGCCAGCCAGCTCCCCGAAGCCGGCCTGCCAACCCTGTTCCTTGCCATCTCCCCACTCCTTGGTTTGTGGATGCCCCAGTCCATGGGCCTGGAGACTAAACGTCCCAAGCCAAGCAGCCCCCGGCGCCGTCGCCGGCCTGACCGGCGGACGCCCCGCCGCTCCCCGTGCCGTCCTCAACCGATACCGAAGTATCCAGCCGTGCGGCGGCCGCGGTGGGGCCTCTCTGCTCCCCGGCCCGGAAAGCCAACCCCCGGCCACGAAGGTCGAGGAACGCGGGTCTTCCGAGCCGGCACGTGGAATATCCATCCGGGATGCCGGATCGACTTCCGAGCGCCTGATTGATCTGCATGTCGAGGGTGAGGGCTATATCCAGGGGACCACAAAAAAACAAGAGGAGTTTTTGCTCCTCATCCCCATAAGGACGGGTTGTGCGGGTTCCAACGAGTCTGTCAATTCTTATGGATATTCACTCGGACGATGGCCGATGAAACCTAGCGAACATCCCATGCGGGTTTCGCCACGACGCGCCGCAGAGCGCGGGACAGACCCGCGCTCCGCGGCGCGTCGCGGCTAAAGGGGGAACGAAAAGGGAAATCGTGTGAACATTGGGCTTGACTTGGAAGTTCGGCCCGTGTATCACCCCTCGCCGAATCGTGATAGTGCGAGCCAGCAGCAACAGGTCCGGGGTTTGTCCGGGAAGCAGCCCTTGGGACACTCGCGGCAGCGAGAGGGCTGCCCGTGCGGAGCACAGAGAAATTTGGGGGTTCTTGTCTCTCGGCGTCGCGGACCAGCCCAGTTGGCTGCCGTCGCCGGAGAGGGGGAGAGGTAGATGAACCGATTCACGGTATCTTTCGTCGTGCTGGCCGCAGCGGGCGGCTGCCTCGGGGTCGATCGGGATGATGCGTATTATGACGCGCCCCCGAAGACGATGGCCCAACCTTGGGTCAGCTCGCAATCGAGTTGGCGCAACTCGGATGGCAAGTCCCTTCAGGGCGGAGCTATAAACAGCGGATCGAGTACGACCGCCTACGCGCCCGCGACGACCTCGACGTCCCGAACGAGTGCCGCTTGGTCCGGCTCGTCCACGACGACGGCGGCCAACTCTTCGTCGTCGTCGAAGCAGACGGCTTCCAAAGTCGATTACAATTCCGAACTGGTGCGGGCCACGTACACGACGGCGCCGACGGCGAAAAAAGCAAAGCGCGACGACCGCGGCGCGACGACCGCGACCGGCGGTGCTTCGACGGCGAAAAAGAGCGCGGACGTGCTGCCGCGGACGGTCGAGGCCAAGCTGCCCGCCGTCAACCTCGGCGTCTTGCGGCTGCTCAACAGCAAGCGCGTGACCTTCCATTACGAGGTCAAGGACCCCGGCACGTCCGGAGTGTCCACACTGGAATTGTGGGGCACCAAGGACCTGCGCACCTGGAAGAAGTATGAGCCGGTCGAGCGCAAGCCGGGTGCTCTGATCGTTGAGGTCAAGGACGAAGGGGTGTACGGCTTCTCGATGGTGGCGCGCGGCAAGGGCGAGGCGGCCAAGGACCAGCCGCCGCACGCCGGCGAGGCGCCGCAGGTGTGGGTGGCCGTCGATACCACCAAGCCCGACGTTCGCCTGCTCGGCGCCGAGTTGAACATCATGTCCTCGGCACCGGGCCTGGTCATCCGCTGGACGGCCAAGGACCGCAACCTCGGGCCGCGTCCGATCACGCTGCTGTATGCGGAGCGCGCCGAAGGCCCGTGGTCGCCCATCGCGGCCAACGTGGACAACAGCGGCCGCTACGAGTGGTCGATGCCGCCCTGCGTGCCGGGCAACGTCTACGTCCGCGTGCAGGCGACCGACCTGATGGGCAACGCCGGCCTGGCGCAGACGACGGTGTTGCACATCCCCGGCCGACCGACGGCGAGCGCTCATCGCAAGGAGTCGGCGACCACGGAGCCACCGCGACTGGTCAGCGTGCCGGAGCCGCCGACTGTCGAGCCGATGCTTCGTCCCGTCGCCGCCACCATGATCTGCCCGTCCGTGTCGATCCTGTCCGTGGACGGCGAGTAACGGTATGGCGAACGGCCGGCGTCAGCCGGCTGGTTGAGGCGTACTCAACCAGCCGGCTGACGCCGGCCGTTCGCCGTTAGTTTGTGCAGACGAACGATCCAGGGCCGGGCCTCGTCGTTCCGGCCGCGCCGCCGCAAGCGGTCGATGTGGTGGGCCAGGTATTCCGGGTTGTCTCGGTCCAACCCCAGCAAATCGAGCATTTTTTCGTGGGCCGCGTCTTCGTTGCCGTCCATCTCATACAGCTGCACCAGGCGGAGCAGTTCCTCGGAAGTGAACGGCTCGATTCGGCCCGACTCCTCTAGCTGTCGCAGGGCCGCGCTCCTCTCTCCCGCTCGGGTCGCATGTACGAGGAGACGGGCGCGGCGGCCGAAAACGGTGTCTTTCTCTGGTCGGGAATGGTCATCGAGCAGGGCCAGCGCCCGATCGTAGCCCCCCCTCACCCTGCCCTCTCCCCCCGAGGGGGGAGAGGGTTGGGGTGAGGGGCCAAAGGCGAGGAGCAGGGCGAGCTGACGGCGGGCCCATGCCTGGTTCCCGGCGGCCACGTTCGCCTCCGAGGCGATCATGCGGCGCAACAGCGGCTCGGCCCGCGCGGGCTGGTTCAGACGCAAATGGAACTGCGCCGCGCGCTGAAGGACCAAGCCGTCCTCCGGCGTCTGCGCCAGCGCTCGGGAATAATGCTCGCCGGCGACGTCGCGTTGTCCCAACGTCTCGGCGCAGACGGCCAGGGCCAGGGGCATCTGGTCCGGCGGCAAGCGGCGCCGCATCTGCTCTCGAACATCCTCTGCCTCGGCTCGCTGCTCCGCTCGGGCCAGATGGGCGACCAGGGCGATCCACGTTTCGGCGAGGTCATCGCGTCGCCGCACCGCCTGGCGCAGCGCTTCTTCGGCCTCGGTCGGCTGTCCGGCCAGGGCCAGCGTCTGACCCAGCCAGATGAGTTTCGGATAATCGTTGCTGTCGGCCGGCACCGCCAGGCGCGCCAGTTCGGCCGCTCGCTCCGCATGGTGTTGCCGCAGGGCGATCTCCGCGCCGAGCCGAGCCAGTCCGGCCGGCGGCGCCTGCCGCTGCTGGAACTTGCGAATCACCTCGTCGGCGTCGTCGAGCCGGCCCTGCCCGACAAGGAGGCCGACCAGACGCTCGACGACGCCCGGCCGTCGCTCGCCGGCGCGGAACGCACGCAGGTAGGCGTCGGCGGCGAGGGCCGACTCACCGTCCAACTCCCGGACATACGCCTCCAGCAAGGCGCCGCGCGACCAGTCCGGCCGGCGGCGGCGGATGTCCGCCACCAGTGATCGTGCCGCGTTCAAGCCGCTCGGATCGTCGCGCCGCGCGCAAGAGGAGCCGGGCCGCCTCGCCATAGCGCCACCATGTCCCCTCCTCGCCTTCCAGGCGGCGCACGTCCGCCGTCACCTCGGCGAGCAGGGTTTCGTCGCCGCCCTCCAGCGCCAATTCCAGCAGCGTCCGGCGCGAAGCAAGGTCCGCCGGCGCCCGTCCGGCGAGCAACCGGCATACTCTCTGTCCGTCCGCCGGCTCGCCGAGTTGAAAGTACGTCGCCGCCATCTGCTCCAGCAGGCGCGTCTGCTCGTCCGCCGGCAATCGATCCAGCTCCTTCTCGCGCTTCCGCAGAGACTCCCGCGCCGGACGCGGGTCGCGCCCCGCCATCAATTCAACCTCCGCCCGGTACAGTTCGGGCCGCGAACCGAGACGGTGGCGCGCTTCGTCCAGGATGTGGGCGGAGCGCGCCGCCTGCCCCTGCTGCAGGGTCAGGTCGGCCAGGGCCATCGACAGCTCGGCTTGCTCCGGATGAGCGGCGATGGCCTGTTCGAGCAGGGTCTTGGGCCTCCTCGGGGCGGCCGTCGTCCACGAGGAGGTCGGCCCGCAGGATCGTGAGAGGGACTTCCAGGACCGGCAGACGCGCGGCGTGCTCCAGTACGCGCTGCACTTCCGCGTGCGGCCGCTTGCGCGGCGGCAGCGAGCGGTTGCGTTGCACGAGGAGCCGGCCGAACAAGACCCAGCTCTCGTCCGGCGCCTGCGGCAGCTGGACCGCCGCCCGGTACTGCTCCAGGGCGTCGTCGATCTGCCCAGCGTTTCGCAGTGCCGCGGCCAGACCCAGGCGGGCCGGCGCGGAGGACGGGTCCAGGACGACGGCCTGGCGCAGCACGGCCAACTGACGGTCGCTATCGCCCAGCTGCTCGTGGCAGCGGCCGAGGGCGAGTCCTGCGCGACTGGCCACGGCCGGCGCTGGCGGGCGACTGCACGACTTCCTCCAGCGTGCGGATCGCCTCGTTCCATTGCCGTCGAGTCATCCGGAGTCGGCCGTCGAGATAATGGGCCAACCCCGGCGGAGCGCCGGCGCGGCGGAGTCGCTGAATCACCTCCTCGGCCGCGTGCTCGTCGCCGCTCTCCAGGAGCGTCTCGGCCAACAGGTGCAGCAATTCCGGCTGATCGGGCAGCGTCTCCAATCCCTGTCGCAGGCAGGCGACGGCATCGGATGGTTTATCGCACCTCAGCTCCAGCGCGGCCAGGGCAAGATGCAGGGCGACGTGGCGCGGATTTTTCTCGCGACCATGCCGCAGACAGCGGCGTGCCTCGTCGAATTGGCCGCGCCGTCGCGCCAGCTCCGCCGCCGCCAGCAGGACGCGCGGCTCGTCGGGCGCCAGTTCGCGGGCGCGGTCCATGTCCCGGCCGGCGTCGGCCGGCGAGCCGTGATTCATGCGATGCCGTGCCCGCGCCAGGTACGCCTCGACGGAACGGCCATTGTTGGTCACCAGGTCGTCGAGGACACGGCCGACCTTCTCCGGTTGATCGACGCGGTACTGGAGCAGATCCGCCAGGCGAAGGTAAGCTCCCACCTGCGCCGGGTCATCGCGGAGGGCGTTCTGATAGGACGCGACCGCCCGCGGATAGTCTCCGGCCGCTTCCTGACATTGGCCGAGTAGCGTTTCGAGTTCGGCCTGCCCCGGCTGTTCGCGGAGCAGCACTTCCAGATGCCGGCTCGCCTCGGTGTACCAGCCCAGCCGCGCCGCCAGAAGCGCCAATCGCCGGCGGATGTCGTGGCGCGACGGCTCTTGATACAGGGCTTGCTCGTACACCGCCACGGTGCGCCAGCGCTCGTGGTTGGAAGTGGCGAGTTGTTCCAGGATTTCGCCGTAGCGGACCCGTGTCGCGTTGTCCTTCGGCGCGAACACGAGATAGCGCCGCAGACGAACGATGGCCTGGTCGAGCCGTCCGTCCGCCTCGGCCTGGCACGCCTGGGCCAGCAGGGTGCGGGCGTGGCGCCGCATCTGCCAGGAGTGCAGCAGGAAGGTGGCGCCGGCCGTGACGGCCAGCGCGGCGAACAGGATCGCCAGGAGCCGGTAATTGATCTGTTTTTTCATTGTGCGCGAGGGAATAGGGAATAGGGAATAGGGAATAGGGAATAGGGAATAGGGAATAGGGAATAGGGAATAGGCTTCTTCTCTATTCCCTATTCCCTATTCCCTATTCCCTCTTTCAAGTCAGGCGGTCGCGGCCATCGCCGTCTTGCGCCGCCACGCCAGCCAGAGCAACACCGGCACGCCGAGCAGGGCCGGCACCACGGCGGCGGGTTCGGGGACCACGTGGCCGTGTTGAGGATGCTGGTGCTGGTGCTGGTGCTGCTGCTGTTGCTGTTGTTGGATCTGTTGCTGCTCCAGGACAGCCTGTTGGGCTTGCTGGACATTCACCGTGACGGCGCCGGTTTGAACGGTTGTCGTCGGCACCTGCTGCTGAGCCTGTTGCTGGGCCTGTTGCTGGGCCGGCGTGCTGGAACTGGTGCCGGTGCTGTTGCCCATGCCGGCGCCGAAGGGGAAGAAGCCGAAGCCGCCGCCACCGCCGCCGCCACCGAAGCCGCCGCCGCCACCGCCGCCGCCGAAGCCACGGAGCAGACCGTTGCTGCCCGCGCCGATGGCGCCGACCCGTCCGCCCAGGGTGCCGGGCGCGGGCGGCAGACACGGCTCGCAACACAACGGCGTCGGCACCTGACCGTCCGCCAGCAGGTTGGACGCCCGGCCGTCCGCCACCGGCGCCGCCGCGCCGCGAGCCGGCGGCACGTTGCCGCGCACGCGCACGTCATCGTAGGCCGGCGGGCAGTTGGACGTGAAACCGAACAACGTGCTCCGCTGTCCCGGATGGGTGCCCGCCACGCCGGGCAGCAGGGGTTCCTCGGTCCAGTAGGCCACCACCGCCGGAGCGCGCCGCAGACCTTCCATCATGCCCACCGGACCCATGCCGGCCATCGGTCCCAGTGGGCGGAAGGGACTGTAAAAGGGACTGGCGAGGTTGGCGGACGGCGCCATCGGCCCCATGATCGGCAGCATCCCCGGCAACATGCCTCCCGGTGCCATCAGGATCGGTGCTCCTTCAAAATTGGCCATCATTTGCAGCACGACCCGTTCCGGCTCGCGGCCGGTGTCCTCGCCGTCGGTCAAGGGCGCCGGCTTGTTGTTCAGTTGGATGCCCGAGACGCCGTAGGGCTTCGGCGGATGGAAGAACGGAGCGGGATTGCGATACAGTCCGTCCGACACGCCCGGATGATCGGTGGACACCGGCAGGACCATGCTTTTAGTTTTAGGATTTTTCGGGTCGAGTTGGTCGAATTCCATCGTGAAGCCCAGACCTCGCGTCGCCGCTTCGCCCTTCTTTTCCGCCTTTTCCGCGAAATGGCCCCAGGAAGTAATCAGGTGCGGCGGGATCAACAATCGAATGGCCGCGCTCTTGATCTGGGCATCGCGGTAGCTGTCGTTGATGACCTGGTAGGTGTACAGGAAACGCGCCGTCGTATCGAGCTTATCGGAGCCGCGGCCGCGCGACGCCTGCCCCGGCACGAAGGCACGGGTGAAGTTTTTCACGCCGGTGCCCCACGGATCGTTGCCGTCGTCGCCGCCCAGCTCGTAGACGCGGAAATAAACCGTCGCGCCGATGGGCATGCCGTCCGCGCTCGTGGTCGGCGTCCTTGATGGGACCGGCCGGCCCGGTGGGCACGCCCGGCCGTGTATATCCGGTGAACTTCGTTAGCTCTTCCGCCCGCGCCGCGGACGGCGCCAGAGCGAGGACCAGGCCGAGCGCCAGTGCCCCACCCCTCCTCGACCGCTCTGCATTCATTGTTTTCATGGCCGCCGTTCTTTCTCGCAAGGTACACATGGGATGACCGGATTCGCTTCGCTCCCCGAGGAAAAGCCGTCTCCCGATTCCTGCCCCACCCGAATGATCCGTGCAACCTCCTGGGGCGACTGCCGGGACGGCACATCGACAGTCTGGTATCATTGGACACCCCATTAGAGCACTTGCTGTTCCTTAACGTCTGTCAAGTAATATTTTGAACCCACCGACTCTACTTTTTTCTCTTCGCGCCGGTTTGGTGCCTCCCTCTGCACCACACATCCGTTTGGGGTGTACAGGTTCACTTGCGGAGTTAGTAAACCGCGCTTCGGTTCGTTAACATTTTGACGTCGCCATAATTTCGTCCATCCCAGAGCGGCGTAAATCATCAGGAAGGAGAGATTTGCGTCCCGGAAACGCGGACTGCCCCAGAAAACAAGGGCCGTCCCGAGCGTCGCCAACATGACGCCATGCACGACCAGCCAGGCCGGTTGCCGGTACACGCGCTGACGCACGCATCCGGCCATGCCTATCAGGATCAACAGCAGAAAGGGCACATAACCGAGTATGCGCCAACACAAAAACCAGCGCGAACCACCATCGAAGTCCGGCAGCCACAAACACAGCCGCGCCACCTTGTACACACCCAACAGCGGTACGGAACCGGGATGTTCGCGCAGCCAGTCGATTCCAAGCTTCCATTCCATCTGATCGTGGGCCACCTCCGTCGGCGTGGCCTCGACCCAATCGCGGTGCGGCAGTTCAGTCGTGGAGATCCAGCTGCCCAGCCGGCGGAATTCGTGGGCCACGCGCTCGTTGTTGCCGCCGTAGAAGGTGGAGCCGCCATTGGTGGCGACGAGCACGAACCGGCCGTGTACCTGCTGATTGCGGAGTGTCCACGGGGCAACACAGGCAAAAAAGGCGAACGAGAACACCATCGCCGGCAGCAGGCGCGGTCCCTTCCGCCGCCCCTGCGCGATGACGAGGACGGCGAGCAGAATGGGCCACAACAGAAGGGCAAACGGTCGTGTCAATGTCGCCCAGCTGAACGCCAGCCCCGCCAGAATCAGCAAGCTCCGCGAGTCGCGCCTCAAGGACAACAGGAACAGCCATCCTCCGAGCGTCAAGCATGGCACGAACAATCCTTCGGAGAGGAAGCCGGCGGAGAAATAAACGTGCGGCAAATAAAACGCCGCCATCACTCCGGCGATGCGGGCCGTGCCCTCTGGGACCAGTTCGCGCGCCAGCAGATACGTCAGCACGCATGCCAGCGCTCCGAGACCACACAACGCCACGTAGACCAGCGGAATGCAGGGACCGGCCAGTGTGTAGACGCCGGCCAGGAACAGCGGCCAACCCGGTGCCCGAAAGGACGTCGGCAAGCCCTGGTCGTTGACGTATCCCTCGCCCCGACTGACGCGCAGAGCGAGGTTGTTAAATTCCACATCGTCGGCCGAGGCGATGCCGCACGGCCCCTTGTTTGGGTCGCGCATCGCACAGACGAACGCCGCCCGCACGGCGAACGAGACGACGAAAAGCAGCACGAGAAACGTCGAGGTCTTCCGGCACATGATTATTCCCCATATTTGAACCACGGATAACACGGATAAGAAAAACCGATTTGGTTATCTCTTGTTTTTTATCCGTGTTATCCGTGTAATCCGTGGTTAAATTATTAGAGTGAAGTCGAGCGCGTCGGCGATGCGACCACGCCAGTCGGCCTCGGCGGCCTTGACGAGGTTGTACATCTCGCGGGCCGTGACGTAGTGATAGTGAAAGCGCGGGTTCTCGCGGGCGCGGCGAGCCAGGTCTTCGTGGAAGCGGACCATCGGCTCGCCGAGCAGGACGTCGTGATTGGCCTCGTCGCCGCCGTGCGTGTGCAGCTTGACGAAGAACCAATCCGGCCGCGACGGCACCTGCACGCGCGCTTGCAGCCAGCGGTCGAGCCGTTCGATGCACGCCGGCTGGCTGCCCTGGATGCAAGCGTTTTCCAGGCGCGGCAACAGGCCGAACTTGCGCCGGCCCCAATCCAGCAGCAGCGGACCTTGAATGAGCATCAGGGATCGCTCCGGCGCCGGCCCGGTCCCCACATCGATGCCGGTATCATGCGACTTCGGCTGGCAGGGATCATCGATTGCATAATAGATGCTGTTGATCTTGCGCGTCTGTGCCGCACTGGGGGCCGAGGGCAGCGTGAAGTCAGCGTAGCAGCCTGTTTCGCGTAGCACGTCCAATTCGTTGTTGACGCCGCAAAATCGGCCGTTCGGCTGCGAGTTGTCCAGCGCCCAGTTGCCGTGGATAAAGCCGTAGAGCAGTTCGCCCGTGAGGCGGTGGCGCGACAACAGACCGTGACGCTCGTGCAGCAACTTCTTGAAGGACAGCAGCGTTTGCCGCAAATTGTCGGCTGTGTCGCCGTCGTGGTGCAGATGGATTTCCACCTCGCCGAAACCTCGGCGGCATAGGTCCGCCAGGGCGTCGAGATACTCCGGCTCGTATTCCTCAATGGGGTAGAAGAAGGTGTGCCGCGGCGTGCGGCCGTCGCTGTCGCGGAAGCGGCCGAACTGTCGAGGATAGTCCTCGACCCAGCGGCGGACACGGGCGCGGCTGACGTCCGCGGCGCGGCCGATACTGCTTGGGTTCGTAATGGTCGGCGATGCACAGCAGCAGATGGACTTCCTCGTCCGGCCGCGGCCGGCGGCGGCGAGGTCTCTCGTTCAGATACGGCACCAGCCAGCGATCCACGCCGCGCCGGCGCAGCTTGCCACGACAGGCAGCCAAGCACGAGCGCCAGGACCGAGACCACACCAAGAAGGGCGATAAGCATGATGATTGTTCCCTTCCATTGAAAAATGAAAATTAAAAATTGAAAAATCAAAGACAGCTGGTGTTTTCATTCGGCATTCGGCATTCGGCATTCGGCATTGAATAAGCGGTCTTGTGCCAACTCTGTTCTGCCTTGCCCGACATCCAGACCCAGAACGCCAGCCAGGCGGCGCTGTTGAGGACCAGGAACGACCCGGCCGCCGAGGCCAGCCGCGACCGCGCAGCCACGGCCGGACACAAACCCAGAAGACCCAGCAGATAGAAGGCAGTCTGGGCGACGACGGTCATCCGGTAGAGTGGACCCGGCAGCAGAGCACTGGCGATGAAAAGACCGGCGAGGGCCCACGGCACCAACAGACGGAGCAGCTTGTGCGAAACGAACTGGAGCCAGATCGGATTGCGTCCGGGCAGCAGTGCCACCGGCAGCCGCGTCGAGCAGCTGGAAGTTGCCGCTCAGCGTCCGTACCTTGCGGCGAAACTCGTCGCGCGTCCTCGACGGCAGCCGATCGTAAGCGATGGCGCGGCGGTCGTGGATGACGCGGAAACCTTGCAGCGCGACGCACAGCGGCCAGTAAACGTCATCGAGCAGCGTGCCCGGCGGGATGGCGCAGAACAGCTGCCGGCGCACGGCGCTGATTGCCCCGGTCGCGCCGACGACGGACCAGACGCGGCCCTCCAGCCGCCGCAGCATTTTCTCATAGCGCCAGTACAGCGCCACGCCGGCCAGCACGCCGTCGGCGTCGCGCAACAGCAGATCGCCGCTGACCGCGCCGACGCTCGGGTCGGCGAAGTTCTCCAGCAGCAAAAGCAAGGCGTCCGCCTCCCAGGTCTGCCGAATGTCGGCGAAGACAATGATTTCGTGCTCGGCCAGAGCGCAGCCCGCGTTCAGCGCCGCCGCCTTGCCCACGCGAGCCGGCAACTCGCGCACACGCACGTTGCTCTTGGTGTGCGCCGCGCCAGCGGCGCCGTGCCGTCGGTCGAGCCGTCCGAAACCACGATCACCTCGCCGCTCAACCCGGATGCTTCCAGTAGGCCGGTCAACTCGGTCAAGCGCCGATCGACGTTTTTTTCCTCATTGTGAGCGGCGATAACGATCGACACGGAGCGCGGCGGTGGGCCCAACGCACACACCGGCCGGCCGCGCCACCGGGCCAGCAGCGCCAGCAATAACGGATAGGCGACGTAGGTATAGACCACGCAGGCCGCACACAGCCAAAAGGCGATCTCGACGAAGCGCATCACTGTTCCATCCGGGTGAGGTCCGGCCATCACGCGGGAAAGGCCGAACCGATCTCGATGTTGAAGCGCTGGCGCAGGTCCGTGTGCGCGATTTCCATGCGCCGCCGATCCTCGGACGACACGAGGCATGGATCGGGCTGCCAACACAGGGGCGCCAGATCGCAAGTCCATTCCTCGCCGACCGCGAGCTGGTGTTGCTTGATGATCTCGTTGAGGACGGCGCTGCTGCGAAAGCAGGAAATGTGTTGTTCCGCCCAGGCCCGCGGCGAGTAGCGGTCGGATTGGGCGATGAACTCCACGAGTTGCCCGGCCAGGTCGTCGTCGCGCAGCAGGCGTCCCGTGCGCGGATTGATGAAGGCGCGCGAGCCGATCTCGGCATGTTCCAGCAATGCCGCTGGCGTATCGGCGAACAGCGATTCGGCCACGACGACGCACGAACCTTCCCGCCGCGACAGGATCACGCTGGCCCGCGAACGACACAGGGCGTCCACCACTTCTTCGTAGCGAGCGTTGCTCAAAAGCCGGAAGCGGTCGCGCACGCCGTAGCAGTCGGCCGCCGACCGGATCGTCTCCGCCGTGCGCGAATCCTGGTCCTGGCCAATCAAGAGGATGCGCAGATCAGCCGGCATGTTGCGGATGGCCTTGAACAGCGCGTAATGCCGTTTGAACTTGGCGAAGTTGGCGACCATCACCAGGTCGATGTCGCGCTGCGAACGCGGCCGCGGCTGGAACAGGTCGGGGTGGACCCAGCTGGAGGCGTACAACGGAACGACCGCGTAATTGGGGGCGATGCGCGGAAGAATGTCTTCCTCTTCTTGATGGCTAATCAGGGTAAAGATGGTGGAAGGATAAACCGTGGGGAAAACATAGTTAATGATATTGTGGGGATCGCCGCTGGGTGCGACGACGAGATTATAGCGACGGGCGAATTCTTCCAGTTTGCAATGGATAAATAACTTGAACCACTCACCCTCGAAGGAAATGAACAGAACGCCCTTCTCGCGTTCGCTGATGCAGGGTTTGAGGAGGACCGCCTTGGCGATGTGACGATTGTCCAGGTCGGGCACGAATTCGGTCCAGTCCACGCGCTCGGGCGCATCCGCCAAACCTGTTCCCGAATGCGGCCGATGCGTCGCTGTCCCTCCTCCGGTGAGGCCAGGCGAGCGGCGGCGCACAGGGCGCGGACGGAGCGGGCGAGGGTCTGGTCGTCGCCGGGGTTGGCGCCGGCGTGGCGCAGCCAGGCCCAGCTGCTCAGCCAACGACGCACGCGCGGATGGTAACGAAGGTGGTCCTCCCCTTCGATCGCACAGCGTTTGAGCCAGGAAATCATTGAGCTTGTCCACAGTCCACAGTCGGAGCCGTTCGCGGCTGGGCGCCAAGCCGCAAGCCTCTCGAACCGCGAACGGCGTTGAATAACCGTTGATACTCCCGCGCCTGGGCCGCGAAGGTAAATTCCTCGCGGATGAGCTGCCGGCCACACTCGCCCATGACACGGCGCAGCGGCTCGTCACTGAGAACATCGCGGATGCGCCGTGCCAGCGCTGCCGGATCGCCCGGCGGCACCAAGTAACCGTTGATGCCATCGCGGACGACCTCGGGCGTCCCGCCCACGGCCGTCGCCACGACCGGCACTCCCGACGCCAAGGCTTCTAGCACGATGACCGGCAGTCCCTCCGTCCACGAAGACAGCACGGCCAGGTCGCAGCTCGGCAAGAAACGCTGGACGTCCGTGCGGAAGCCGGCCAGCACGAACGTCCCCGTCAACCCACGCGCGGCGATCTGCTCGGCCAGCGTCTCGCGTAGCGGGCCGTCGCCGAAGAGCACGAAGCCGGCGCTCGGGTCTTGCCGCGCTACCAGCGCCGCCGCGGCGATGAACTGGTCGAAGCCTTTCTCGGGACTGAGACGCCCCGCTGCCGCGATGATGCGTATGCGCGGTTGGGCGAACCACGATTGCATCGCATGGCGATAAGACGGATCGATTTTTTCGCATGATTCGGGATCGATGGCGTTGCGAATGACGACGATGCGCTCCGGGGCGACGCCGGCACGGCGCACCCGCGCCGCCTGCGCTGCGGAGACGCACACCGTTCGATCCATCCAGCGCAGCACCAGCCGGTCGAGCAGTTCGTTGAGGCGCACCTTCCACGTCGCCGCCGTCCAGCCGTGCGAGATGGAGACGACCGGCACGCCGGCCCGGCGAGCCGCCCGCCAGCCAATCACGTCCGGCTTGTAGCCGCTGCAACACAGCACGTCGGCGCCGAGGCGGCGCAGGTGCTCGGCTACCTCTCGCACCGCCCGGCCGAGGCGCGGGGCGTTCGCGCTCAGTTCGATGGCCTCGAATCCTTGTCGCCGGGCCGTCTCCAGAAACGGCCGGCACAGTCCGCGCTCCGCGAACGACAGAAATACCGACTCGTACTCCGCCGACAGGGCGCCGGCGAGGCCGAGGACTTGTCGCTCCGGGCCGCCGACGAACGGCGAGGCCATCAGATGGACGATACGCATGCCTCTCCCTCGCACCGCCGACGCTCTTCGCCGAGAACACACTTCTCCCACACTTCTTCGAGCTTGCCGGCCAGGACGTCCCAGTCGTAGCGCTCGTGTACGACCTGCCGCCCCTGACGCGCCTTCGCCCGCGCCTCCGCTGGATCGCGGAGGCACTCGATCAGGGCCGCGGCCATGCCGGCCTCATCCTCGACGACGACAAGGTCTTCGCCGGGCCGCAACGACAATCCCTCGGCGCCGATGCGCGTCGAGACCACGGGCAGACCGCAGGCCAGGGCTTCGAGGATCTTCAAGCGCGAGCCGCCGCCGATGCGCAGCGGCACGGCCAGGACACCGCTGTCGGCCAGGTACGGCCGCACATCGGCGACATCGGCGTGCAGTTCAACGTTGTCCATCGCGGCGACACGCCGCGTCAGCCAGTCGGGAGCATTGCGACCGACAATGCACAGACGGGCGGACGGCTCGGCGCGGCGGACGGCGGGGAAAATGTCGTCGAGCAGCAGACGCACGGCGTCGAGATTGGGACGCCAATCGAGACTGCCCAGGAACAGGATCGTCTCGGGCTTGCCTCCGCCGCGAACGCCCTCGAAGAAAGGCCGATCGATGCCGTTATCGACCACGTCCACGCGCTCGACGCCGAACTGACGCCGCACGAGCGCGGCATCTTCGGGACTGACGGCGACGACGCGATCGACCTCGGCGAACACGCGCCGCTCGAAGCGCTCGAACTTGCGCCATTGCTGCCGGATGTAAAAGCGCTTCAAGGGATGGCTTTCGTTCTCGTGATAGCGCTGCCAGATCAGCGAATCGACGTTGTGGGCGATGAGCAGACGGCGAGCGGTCGGGTCTGCCGGCAAGGCGGCGACGTAGGGCGTCCACTCGAACTGCCACAAGTCAACCGAGTGCCAGGCGGCGTAGGAGCGAACCGCCTCGCGCATGCGCCGGCTGCGGTGCGAGGCGGCCGAGTAGGGCAGAGACGAAAGGAGATTGCCGGCCAGCCGGGCGTAAAAGCCCGGCCCTGTTTTGCGCGGCAGCGGATCTTCGACGAGAATCGGCTCGATGCCGTGATCGCCGAGGAAGGCGACGGCCTGGCGTGCCTCGGCCGCCCCGCCCTGGGCGCGGGCGATGTAGGTGAGACGATGACGCCTGGCCAGGCGCAGCATCAGGTGCAGCGTCCGCAGGCGCTTGCCCGAGGACGGCGGATACGACACGTCTCCATCCACCACGACCGCGTGCATGGCTGGCTCGTCTTTCCTCGTGGGACCGGCACCGGGCACCCACCGAAGTTTACGTCACGAAACGCGGCGACGCGGAAGTCATTCCTCGTTCGCCGGGAGCGGTTCGCGGGCCGTCGTGAGGAAAGCGCGGCACAGATCATGACAGGGAATGCCCGACAGATGCAGGACCGTGCAGGCCAGGATGCGCAGGTCGAGCCAGCCGCTGAAATGACGGATGTAGTAGAGATCGTGAGCCAGTTTGCGACGGACGCCGGGGATGTCCGTATCGGGAGGCAACTGCACCTGCGCCAGCCCGGTGATGCCGGGACGGACGAGCAGTCGGCCGCGATAGTTGGGGATGGCCCGTTCCAGCGCCGGCACGAACTCCGGCCGTTCCGGTCGCGGCCCGACCAGGCTCATGTCGCCGCGCAGAATGTTCCACAGTTGCGGCAGTTCGTCCAGGTGCGTGGCGCGGAGGATGCGGCCCAGCGGCGTCACGCGCGGGTCGCCCGGTGTGGACCAGCGGGCGCCGCTGGCTCGTTCGCAGTTGTGGTACATGGTGCGGACCTTGTACATCGCGAACGGCCGGCCGTGGCGTCCGAGACGCACCTGCGAGTACAGCACCGGGCCGCGCGACGTCAGCTTGACGAGCAGTGCCGTCACGAGCAGGATCGGCAGGGCCGGCACGACCAGGACCACGGCGATCGTGAAATCGAGGATGGCTTTGCCAGCGACGTACCACGATTGCGGACGGGGCTGGACCGCCGGCGTGCGGGTCGGGGCGGATCGAGGCGTCGCGGGCCTTGGCGGCGCCGGGATGCGAGCGACGTCCCGCGTCAAGGAATCCGGAGGAGGCAGCGTGGCCGCTTGCGTACCGGGGTGCGCAAACATCTCTTCACCGTGAAAAAATGGAAGGTTCTGTGGACCCGGCCGCGTGAGGGGAGGGCTACGGCCAGGAGAGCTTTACCCGTATCCGGAGTCAGGGAGGAGACCTGACCGGCGAAGGCACCGCTTCCGCCGTTGGAAGGGCTCACTTCGTATGCACGTTTAAGCAAACTCGATGCCGTTTGCTCGGAAGTACGCTGGCAGTGACAAATAGTTGTCAGTTGTTGGTCATTCCGCCGCCGGCAGGGTCCGCTGGGAGGGCCATGCGGGCAGACCCACACGAAAGCCGCCGCCGGATCGTATCAGGGATGAACGCCCACGGTGTTAAGAGCGTTAACGCCCTGATACAACTGCTCGTATTCGGCGACCATGCGACGCACGTCGAAGTGGGTTTCGACGCGACGGCGGCCGGCCATCCCCAGGCGGACGACTTCGGCACCATCGCGGCACAGCCGCAACAGGGCGGCGGCCAACGCCGCCGGGTTTTGCGCCGGCACGAGAATTCCCGTCTCGCCCTCGGCGACCACCTCGGGGTTGCCGCCGACGCGCGTGGCGACGATGGGCAGTCCGCTCGCCATCGCTTCCAGCAGCGTCAGCGAAATGCCTTCGGACAGCGAGGACAGGACGAACAGTCCCGCCCGCGCCAGCAGGCCGGCCACGTCGCGCACTTGGCCCAGGAAACGAACGTGCGTTTGCAGTCCCAGTTCCGACGCGGTTTGTCGCAGAGCAGGCAGGCACGGCCCGTCGCCGGCGATTTCCAGGCGGAAGGCCGGATCCTCGCGGACGACGAGGGCCGTCGCCCGCAGCAACGTGTCGATGTCCTTCTCGGGACTTAGCCGGGCCACGAGGACAGCCGGTCCGTCCGGGCGCGGCCCGGTGCAGGGGAAGCGCTGCACGTCGATGCCGTTGCGGATGGTCCGCACCTTGCGCGGACGCACGCCTTGCCGCACGGCCAGGCGGCCGCTGTCGTCGGAGACGCACACAAAGCGATCGATCAGGCGGGACGCCGTGCCGACCAGCATCCTCTGGCGCCGGCTCAGGTGCGGGCTGCGGCCGTGGCGCGTGTGGAGGATGCGCGGCACGTTCGCCAGACGGCCGGCGAAGGTGCCGTAAAGGTGGGCGCGGTCGTCGTGCGTGTGAATGACATCGGCCTGCCAGCTGGCGGAAGCAGCCGGGCCAGGCGCACGACCAACCGAGGACGAAGACCGTCCGGCTCGTCCAGCGCCGTCACCGGCCAGCCGCACGCCTCGACTTCCTCGGCCAGTACGCCGCGCCGCCCAGGGCGACAAATCGCAGGGCGAAGCGACGGCGGTCGGCGTGACGGGCGAACTCGACGAGCAGTTTCTCCAGCCCGCCCATGTCCAGCCCCGGCGTGACGTGGACCACGCGCAGCCGGCGTTCCGGTGACACCAGGATGCCCAAAGGGAAAACTCCATAGTTGCAGAGTATTACCAGCCCGGATCGCAGCGACGGGTGAGACCCGTCGCTGCGCTCCGGGCTGGTAATGCCTCACGATCACGTCAACCCTACCGGGGCGCGGTTTGCGTCCCGTGGCCCAGGATTGGCCGGCCCAGGCCGTCGATTTCAGCAGGATCCACCAGGCCCGCGGCGACCACGGCTGGCCGGCGACGCGCAGCCACGCCGGACGAATCGCCTCGCGCGGCTCGCCGTTGCCCAAGTGGCTCGCCGCCCACTCGCGATAGACGCGCCTCTCCCAGGCGCGCACGCCGGCGCGGCCGAGGATCGATCGCGTGTCGGCGCACGACAGTGAGCATGTTGCGCGAATCGGCCGCCACGTCCGAGCGCGACAGCGAACCCGCCTCCAGCACCGCCGTGGCCAGCGGCTCCGCGAGGAAATACACCGGGGCGATCAGGACCAGGCGGACCCACAAGTCCACGTCCTCGGCGGTGGCCAGGGTCGTGTCGAAGCGACGATCGCCCAGCACCGTCCGCCGCACAAGTACCGTCGAGGTCCAGATCTTGCGGGCGACGGCCAGCGTCTCCGGTCCCTGGACCGTCAGTACACGGTCGAGGTGTTGCGGCGGCGGCAGACTGTTCGGATAGCGCGGTTTACCGGGAGGTTCGAGGTAATAATGGGCCGCGACCAGGCCGACCTTGGGATGGCTCTGAAGGACGGCCAGCTGGCGCTCCAGCTTGCCGCGTTCCCAGTAATCGTCGGCGTCGAGGAAGGCAATCCATTCGCCTGTCGCCAGGTCGATGCCGCGATTGCGGGCGCTGGCGGCGCCGCCGTTGGCCTGGCGGACCAATCGCACGCGCTCTCCGTAGGGCGTCAGCGCCGCCGCTAGGTCGTCGGGGCTGCCGTCGTCGATGACGAGGATCTCGTCCGGGGTCCGTGTTTGTGACAACAGGCTGTCAACGGCCCGGCCGACGGTGCGGGCCGCCCGGTAGGCCGGGATGATGACGCTCACCGTCGGATGCGGGTCGCTGCTCACGAGTTGAGCCTCCAGGAAGCCGTGTCGAGCGCTTGCGGCGGCCGGATGTTCAGTGTACGCACCGCGAAGGCCCGCAGACGCTCGGCGCGGGCATAGCCGAGCACGCGAGCCATCAGGCGGAAGCGCCAACCGTAATTGCCGAACCCTTCGCGGGCCTGCAATTCCTTGATGCGTCGCAGCAGGCCGTCGAGCAGCGCCGGCTCGCGGACGCCCAGGCGCACCAGCCCCTCATAAGCGCCCTGCTCGAATTTCAGCAAGTCG
Organism: uncultured Planctomycetota bacterium; assembly: GCA_963849325.1. Taxonomy (GTDB): domain Bacteria; phylum Planctomycetota; class Planctomycetia; order Gemmatales; family Gemmataceae; genus JAJPHU01. Next base: position 530,957 of record CAWKHF010000005.1, read on the forward strand.
AGTCCGAACCAGTCGCGCCGGCCGCGCCGACGCAATTCGTCGTGCAGCTGCATCACCAGGCGCGACTGCGAACGTACCCAGGCGGAACGGTCGGCGCTGGCCGAACCCGCCCGCTGGCGGTAGTAACAGCCCACGCGCGGATCGACCTTGAAGATGGGAGCGAGCAAACCAACGCGGCAGGCGAAGTACCAGTCCTCGGCGTGCGTCACGCCCTCGGCGAAGCCGCCGGCCTCGCGCACCAGGCGGGCCGGGAACAAAAAGCCGAGGATGCTGCCCCAATCGAACGGCTTGAACAGGTCCGGCAACAGGGCGGTTGCCGGCGGTACGTGATCGAGGTATTCCTCGGGATGACCGTCGCGGAAGAGGCGAACGCCGGTGAATGACACACAACTGTCACTGTCTCCGGTCAATTCCATCTGCCGGGCGATCTGCTCGGGATGCAGGTAGTCGTCGGCGTCGAGGAACTTCAGGTAGGCGCCGCGCGCATGCTCGATGCCGGTGTTGCGCGCCGCCGAGATGCCGCCGTTGGGCCGTCCATACGTAGCGGATGCGGTCGCCGTAGCCGTGGGCGACAGCCTCGGTATCGTCGTCGGAGCCGTCGTTGACGACGACGGCCTCGACGGCCGGATAGCTCTGGGCCAGCACACTGTCGATCGCTTCCGGCAGATAGCGGGCCTGCCGATAGCACGGAATGATGACGGAAACCAACGGCGTATCGCGCACAACTCGCCTCCTGACACGGGCACAGAGGCCATTTTTCTCCCCTCTCCCCCGCTTCGGGGGAGAGGGGTAGGGGGTGAGGGGGGACACCGCCCCCTCACCCCCTACCCCTCTCCCCCGAAGCGGGGGAGAGGGGAGAAGAAGGATGCCTCCCGATACGGATACGGGGGCGGCGGCGCCCCAGTGCTGCGGGATCATGCAATAACCGTTCTTGTCCGTCACCGGCGAACGAGCGTCCTGGAAATTGCGGAAGTAGTTGCCCGGCTCGACGCGCAGCACGGCGCCGTCGAGGATGTAATCTTCCGTCTCGCCCATGATGCCGCACCACAGATCGAGCCGATACTGGCTGGGCAGAAGCGGCAGGCGCGGGACGTAACACGTTACCTCACGGGCGGCGGCGCCGGTCGTTGGACTTTCGCCGGTGAAATGCGAGCCGACCTCGGTGATGCGCAGTCCCTGCGGCTCACGGATGGCAATACCGATTTCCAGCGGAGCCGGCAGTGGGCCGTCGTCGGGTGTGCTCAGCCGCAAGCGCAGGTACAGGTCTTCGCCGGTGACGGCGTAGGGCCGCGGCCGGCCGCCGGCGTCGAGCAGGGTCAGTTCCTCGAAGCGAAAACGCCCCTCGCCGGCGCGGTCGTGCCGCTCGCTCAGCGGAGTATGGGCGGCGGCATCGCCGGCCTTGAGGTACTCCGTCACCACGTCGCGGCTCGAACCGACCTGTTTGACTCGGCCGCGTTCCAGCAGGACGGCTCGTTTGCACAGCGTTTGCACCGCGCCCATGTTGTGACTGACGAACAGCACCGTCCGCCCCTGCCCAGCCACGTCGCCCATCTTGCTCATGCACTTGCGCTGAAACTCCGCGTCGCCGACGGCCAGCACCTCATCGACAATAAGTATCTCCGGTTCCAGGTGAGCGGCCACGGCGAACGCCAGGCGGACGTACATGCCGCTGGAGTAGTGCTTGACCGGCGTATCGAGAAACTTCTCGACCTCGGCGAAAGCCACGATTTCGTCGAACTTGCGCGCGATCTCGGCCCGGCTCATGCCGAGAATGGCACCGTTGAGGTAGACGTTCTCGCGGCCGGTCAATTCCGGGTGGAAGCCGGTGCCGACCTCCAGCAGACTGCCGACTCGTCCGCGCAGCTCGACCTCGCCGGTGGTCGGCTTGGTGATGCGCGACAGCACTTTCAGCAGCGTGGATTTGCCCGCGCCGTTGCGGCCGACGATGCCCAGCGCCTCGCCCGCTTGCAGCTCGAAGCTGACGTCTCGCAGCGCCCAGAATTCCTCGCGTCCGTGGCCGGTGGTTCGTAAAGCGGCGCAGCGGCGAACGCAGCACGCTCATCACGTCCTCGCGCAGACTGCGGTAGCTGTAGCCGCCGCGCGGCCCGGCGGTTTGCAGGCGATAACATTTTCCCAGCTGTGCGACACGGATCACGGGAAGCATATTTCAGTTCTGAGTTCTGAGTTCTGAGTTCTGAGTGCCTGGCTCTGATTTTCACTCAGAACTCAGAACTCAGAACTTCGGTTAAATCACGTCGGCGAACGAATCCTCGACGCGGCGGAAATACAGGCATCCGGCCAAAAACAGCGACACGCTCAGCACGGCGGCGAGGGCGACGTGGCCCCAGGCGATCGGCCCGGCCGCTTCGCCGAGCACGGCGGCACGAAAGGCGGCGATGAGGCTGGTCATCGGGTTCAGCGCCAGGAACACTTGCAGGGCCGCGGAAGCGTCCGAGTCCGGCTGCATGTACACCGTCGGCGTGGCGAACATCCAGAATTGCGTCAAAAACGGTATCACATAGCGAAAATCACGGTAAGTGACGTTGAGGGCCGCCATGAGCGTGCCGACGCCGACCGCCGCCAGCAGGATCAGCCCCAGGAACAGCGGGGCGAGCACGATCCGCGCATCCGGCGCGATGCCGTGGCACAGCATCAGCACGAACAGCAGGCCGAAGGCGATCAGGCAATCGACCAGGGCGGCGCCGACCGAGGCGAGCGGCACGGCCAGGCGCGGGAAGTATACCTTGGTAATGAGCCGTTCCGAGCCGACCACGCTGTTGCCGGCGCTGGTGATGGCCGTGGCGAAGAAGGTCCAGGGCAATAGGCCGGCGTAGACGAACACGGAGTAGTCCACGCCGCCGGAAGAGACGTGGGCCAGGCGGCCGAAGAAGATGGTGAAGACCACCATCATCAAGGCCGGGTTGCAGCACCGCCCAGGCGGCGCCGAGCAGGGTCTGCTTGTAGCGCACCTTCACGTCGCGCCAGGCCAGGATGAAGATCAACTCGCGGTACTGCCACAGCTCGCGGAGATTGATAAGCTGCCAGGCGCGGGCCGGGCGAATGAGCGTGAGCACCGGCGGCGGGCCGGAGGGCAACACGTCCGGTTCGCAACCCGTTTGCGGGACTTCCTCGACAACGGCTTGACTGCTCATCATCAACCTCATCCTCAGACCGCGGAACAGGCGGAGAAACACGTACAGGGCGATCAGGGCGGCGACGGCGATGCCGGCCAGTCGCGCCAGCAGGCGAGCGTCGAAGCGCGGCGCCGGCGCCGGCGGCGTCGTCGCGGTCATGCGCAGGTAGACGCCGGCCAGGGCCAGGATGGTGTAGGTCGGAATGATGTAGCACAGCGTCAGCGACATCATGCTGACCGCGTAGCCGCCGACGACGCCCATCACGATACGGATGCATGCGGCGCAGGTCGGGATCGAGGATGTGCCGACCATCCGCGCTCAGACGATACAACGACCCCAGGGCGAGGACGAAGGCGCCGACGAAGAACATGCCGCCCAGAAAGCCCAGCTCCGCGAAGGCGTGAACGTAGGAATTATGGGCGACCAGGCCCACTTCCTGGTCGAAGCGGTCGCGGCCGATGCCGAACAACGGCGATTGCCGAAACTGCACCAGTCCCTCGCTCCACAGCTGAATGCGCTCCTGTCCGGTGCCGCCGGACGTGCTCAGGTCGGTCTGCCGGCCGGCGAAGAACACGAACAACACCGGCAGCAACGCCGCGCCGATCAGCACGGCCATGCGCCAGCCGAAGCGCGTCCGCAGCAGCAGAAACAGGCCGGCCATCAGCGCCAGCAGTGCCGCCGCGCGACTGGGTTAGAGATAAGCGCATATAGAAAAAGGAGCAATGAACCGACCCAGAGGAAACGAAGCGGGCCGGAGGCGCGGTCGGTTATCCAGTACAGGGCGAGCACGACCGAGATCACGAGCAGAGATGCCGAGGTCGTTGGGATCCTGGAAGATGCCGCTGCCGCGCAGGCGACACGGCCACCACGGCCGCCCCGGTGATCTTGTCCTCGCCCTGCTCCTTCAGCGGGTTGAGGTTGGGCAGCGTGATGGCGCCGTGATACTGCAGCACGGCCAGGAGGGCGACGACGGAGGCGAACAGCAGCAGCCACCACAGCATCCAGCGCAGGCGAACCGGCGTGTTGACCAGGCCGACGAAAAGCAGGAAATACAGCACCATCTTGAAAAAGTCCCAGCCCAACTGGGCCGTTTCGTCGAAGCGGAAGGCGGTCAGGTGCGACAGGACCACGGCCAGCAACAGGCCGAGGACGCAGACCGTGATCGGCCGCGCTTCCAGGTCTTTCGGCTGAAACTGTTCGAGGAGGACTGGGAAACAGGTCAGCAGGCAGGCCAGGATGCAGACCTGGTAGATCTCCCAGCCCGAGCAGGGCCGGGACGATCTCCGCCGGCCGGACGAAGAGCATGGCGTTGAGGATGACGAAGAGGGCAAAGCCCAGTCCGTAGCGCGGCACCAGCGAACCCGGCTCGTCAACGGGAGCGAAACGTGGATCAGGTGCGGCCAGCGAAGACATCGATTCTCACGGAACAATCCGAGGTTCCGATCGCGCGGCGTCTCTCTGTGCAAACATAGCCCACGACTGCGGGCGACTGCCTGCGATCGCGCGAAGTTTCGATTGGGCCGCAAGGACCGCATTCATGGACGGGCGAGCACGGTGGCCAGCGCGGGGAGAAGCTGCTGCAGCAGGTCGAGGGAGGGATCCTGTTCGAGCCGTTCCGGACGCGGCGGCAGTTCGCGGACGACGTAGAGCTTGTACAGGGCGGGCAGGTGAGCGAAGCGTCAGACGCGGACTGTCCGGGGCCATGCCAGGACTCCATCGCCGAACCACGTCCAGAAGATGCGCAGCTGCACGTCGCCGGTCGGTTCCTCCTTGCGGAACTTGGCCGTCCAGCATTCGGCGGAGGGATCGCCGGACGCCTGCCAGTGCATCGGAACGGCCATCATCTCGTAGCCGGCCCCGCGGTAGCAATGTTCCGGCCGATGGACGCTCATCTTGCCGGAGCGGCCGCACAGCAGAATGACCAGCACGGAGGCGCCGCTGCGCGCGTCGGTGTAGCGCCGCACCCACGAACCCTCGGCGCCGGCCGCGGCCAGCGCCTCGGCGTCGAGTACTCGCCGGCTCCGCCTTCCAGCTGCCCAGGTCGCCGGGTGCCTGGTCCAGACGCGCGACGGCCGCCTCCAGGTCGGCGGACTTTTGCCAGCGCTGCGTCCACACGCCCTGCACGACGGCGGCGCCGGCCACGACGAGCAGACCGGCCAGTAGGGGGATGCTGCGGTTCATGCGAGTCCTCCGTTCTGGCGAGCGGGGGCGTAAGCCCCCTGTTGGAAGCAACAGGGGGCTTACGCCCCCCGCTCGCCAGAATGCGCTTACGGTTTCATCTCGGCCAGGTAACGCTCGACGCCGTAGCTGTCGGTGGTCTCGCCGAGGACGACGGCGCCCAGCATGGGGATGTCCAGCGACGCCAGACGCCGCTGCGCCTCGTAGACGGCCGGCAGACGGCTGAAGTTGCGCAGCACAGCCAGCACCACCGCGTCGGCGTGCTGGCCGAGCAGCAGCGCGTCGGCCACCGGCAGCACCGGGCAGACGTCGAGGATGATGAAGTCGTACTCGGCCCGGAGACGTTCGAGAATCGTCTTCACACCGTCCTGCGCCAGCGCCTGGATGGCCCGGCGGTCGCAGCGGCCGGCGGTCAGGATCGACAGTCCCTCGACCGGGTGGCCCGCACGAGTCTGCTCGACCGTCGCCTCGCCGCGCAGAGCTTCGGCGAGGCCCGGCTGCACCGGCAGGCCGAAGCGGCGATGGACGGCTGGATTGCGCAGATCGCCGTCGATCAGCAGCGTCTTGTGCGCGCCGCGGGCCAGGCTGGCGGCGAGGTGGCTGGCCAGCGACGTCTTGCCCTCCCCGGCGACGGCGCTGGCCACCATCACCACTTGTCGTCGCCTCGTGGCGAGCGGCGTGCAGCAGCCGAGTGCGAACGCCGTCCACCGCCTCCGTCAACCGGGTCTGCTCGACCGTCGTCCCGCCGCGCCGCCGGCCGGCACCAGGTAGCAAGCGTGTTCCGGCGCGTCCGGCAGCGTGCCCAGCAGGTTCAGGCCCAGGCCGCGCGCCACGTCCTCCGAGGTGTAAACGCGGCGATTGCGGAACTCCAGCAGGCCGACACCGAGGAACACCAGACCGAACAGACCCAGGCCGGCGGCCCCGGCGACCTTGAACTGGCGGTCGCGCTTGCGGGCGGGCGGCGGCTTGGCCGGCTCCAGCTGCGTCACCCGCGACGTGGCCGGCAGCTCGGCTTGCAGGTTGCCCAGCTCCTCGCCGACCTTCTTGACCACCAGCTCCATCTGCGCCACCTCGTCGCGCAGCGCCTCGACGCCGGAGGTGGTTTTCTCCAGCGGCCGGCCCACGCCGCGCAGCGACGACACCAGGCTCTCCAGCCGCTTGACCTCGCCGTCCAGCGAACGCTCCTGTTCCTTGACGGACTGCAAGGTCCGCTCCAGCTTGACGATGTTGTCCCTGCGCCTCGGCCACCTGCTTGCGAACGCAGCCGGGCCACGACCGCCTCCTGCACCGATTTCTGATAATCGCCCATCGCCTTCAGCAAGATGGTGCGTTCCTTCTCGTAGCCCGTCGAGTCGCGGCTCTTGGAGCCGGCGGGGACCAGGCGGCGAATTTTTTGCATCTGCGCCTCGATCTCGGTCAGCCGATCGAAGTGCTTTTTCATCACGCCGTCCAGTTTCAGCTCCTCGATGACGGCGAAATCGGAGATGGCGATGCTCTCGGGATCGTGCGACGAGCTCGCGCAGGCCGGCCAGCTCGATCTCGGTGTCCTTGCGCTTGCAGTTGCACCTGCACGCGCTGGCGTCTGCACGGCGGCCAACTGCTGCATGGTCGTCGCCTGCCGCAGCCGCACCGTCTCCGGGTCGTCCAGGCCGAACTCCTCCTCGCGGGCCAGCAGCGTCTGCCGCCGCTCGCGCAGCTTCTCGGCACATTCGCGGTAGTTCTCCTGCAACTGCTTGATGCGGGCGACGATCTTGGCCTCTTCCTTGCTGGCACATTCTTTCATGTAAACACGTACCAGTTCGTTGAGGAGGACGGCCACGTCCTCGGCGCGGTCGCCGTTGAGCGAGACGCGGAGGATCTCCGGGACCGAGCAGCGTATCGGTGACGAGCGCCTTGCATCAGCCATTGCGGTCGGGTCGGACTGGGCGCGAACCTCGGCGAGATCGGCGACGTTGGGCCGTTCCAGCGTGCCCTGGACGACGGCGTAGCTCTTGACCAGAGCCGCCTGGGTGCGCTGGTAGGTGAGCAGGTTGTCCTCGCCTTCCGCCGTTGCGGCTGGCCCGCGGCGCCAGCTGCAGGAGCGTCTGGGCCGTGTACTGCGCGGGCATCACGAACCAGGCGATGCCGCCGCCGAGCAGTCCGGCCAGCACGGCCAGGCCGAGGGCCAGCACCCAGCGGCGGCGCACGGCGTGCCACAGCGATTCGAGGCTGGGCGGCGCGGACAGACCCGGAGGGCCGGCCGCTGTCGCCGCGGGAGTGGGCGCGACGCTCGCCTCGGACGGACGGTTCGGCGAAGGAGCTTCGAGCGAGCGATGCCATGATGATCTCCTTTTGGGTGATACCGAGCCGCGACCGTTACGGAGCGGAGATTTCCCGCTCGCCTAAGCGGTCGCGGCTGCCACGAACAGCCGGCCGAGCAGGTAAAGTTCGAGTCCCAGGGCGGCGAGGGCGAGCGGCATCATCAGCCAGCCGGCCAGGTCGTGAAAGAACGCCTGCGCCGCCGGAGCGCCGACCACCGCGTACACCAGGCCGGTCGCCGTCACGCGGACCAGGTTCATCAGCACGCCGATGGGGATGGCGCTGAGGAAGACGACGACGCGATCCGCCAGCGGCCGCTCGAATCACCAGGGCGACGGTGGTGGAGATGGCGAAGAAGGCCGACAACATGCCCAGGCCGTTGCACGCCTCCAGAACGCCGATGCTCAGATCGTCGATGAGGATGATGTTGCCTTCCGAGACGGCGGGCAGGCCGAGCGTTTGCAGGGCGAAGGTGCTGACCACGGTGCCCAGTCGCTGCAAGCGGCGCCGACAGGGTGCCCTCGATCTGGTAGGGCAGCGGCAGCATGAAGAACAGCACGCCGATGGCCGGTCCCATCTGCCGGCACAGCGGCCAACCGCCGATGAGCAGGGCCAGTCCCAGCAGCACCGGCAGCAGCGACAGGCCATCGAACCAGTCGAGATAGTAGTAGCGCGCCGACCAACCGCAGCACCGCGCCGGCCGAGAGGACCGGCAGCCCCCACCAACTCGGCTGCGCTGTCGTCACGGGGTACGACCGGCGGCGCACCCACCACACGACCAGCGCCAGCACCGGCACGACGTAGCCGTGCGAGTAGCGGGAATCGTGCGCCCAGCGCTGCGACAGGCCGGCCAACGCCGGCCAGTACGCCCAGCCCAGGACCGGCAGCGCGACGGCCAGCGACACGTGCCAGCCGCGGGCGGCTGGCGTCCGGTCCGGCGGTCGGCGAGTTGGCGGTCGGTCGGGTCATGGTTTGCGAGCCGGCTCCCTCGGTGCGCGTTCGATCCGTGCTTCCCAGGCGGAGTGTGGTACAAGGGGATGTGGTTGCCTGAATGGGGGAGAGGCAAGCCGGCCGGCCTAAAGCAAGTAGCATACCAGACATTCACAGGCAAACTTATTGTCTCATGAGAATACGTTGTTGTCTCAATCTCCCCCGTCGTGGCCCGCGGCGTGAGCGAGGGACCATCTCCCTCGCTCATGCCGCGGAACCCGACGGCCATTCCTGCCGGACCCTAATGCCGGAGTGGCGAAGGCGTACAAGCGACTGTTTCGAGCGGTTTACACGGTTTACGCTCCGCGTTTACGCCGGAAACCTCGACAATCCGCCGAGGCGCTCATAGGGTAATCTTGACCGGCGCTGTGTGGGACGCCGGCCGATGCCTCCCCGTTGGGAAAGTGTACTGCCGTGACTCTGCCTCCGCTGAGCGTCCCTCCGCTGGACCCGACGCCGATCTTCGATCACTTCCGCGGCCACTACGGCTCCGAGCTGCTGACCGCCGCCGTCGCTCATTTCCGGGTCTTCGAGCACCTGGCGAAAGGGCCGCGTTCCTTCGACGCGCTGCGCGGCGACCTCGGCCTGGCGGAGCGTCCCGCCATCGTGCTGTGACGGCGCTGCGGGCGATGGGACTGCTGGCCGCGGACGCCTCGGGCCGGCTGGAATTGACGGCCGCTGAGCCGCGAGTTCCTCGTCGGCCCGCCGTTCGACATCAGCGGCTACGTCGGCCTGAACGCGGACAGTCCCGGCGTGCTGGGCATGGTCGAGCGCCTGCGGACGAACCGGCCGGCCGGCATGAAGCCGGAAGAGGCCGGCGCCGCCTTCATCTACCGCGAGGGCGTCGCCTCGGCGATGGAGAAGGAGGCGGAGGCGCGGCGGCTGACCCTGGCGCTGGCCGGCCGCGCGCGCAACGTCGCGCCGGTGCTGGCCGAGCGCCTGCCGCTGGCCGAGGCGCGCGTGCTGCTCGACGTCGGCGGCGGCACCGGCCTGTTCAGCATCGCCTGCCTGCGCAAGAACCCCGAGCTGCGCGCCATCGTCTGGGACCGTCCCGAGGTGCTCAAGGTCGCCGCCGAGATGGCCGCACGTTCACGGCGTCAGCGATCGCCTGGAGTGCCGCCCCGGCGACATGTTCGCCGACGCCGTGCCCGCCGCGGACGTGGTGCTGCTGTCCAACGTCCTGCACGACTGGGACGTGCCGCAGTGCCAGCGAACTGATCGGCCGCTGCGCCGCCGCCCTGCCCGTCGGCGGCCGGCTGATCGTCCATGATGTGTTTCTCAACGACGCCCTGGATGGTCCGCTGCCGATCGCGCTGTATTCCGCCGCCCTGTTCTGCATGACCGAGGGCCGCGCCTACAGCGCCGCCGAGTACCGCGATTGGCTGACCGCCGCCGGGCTGACGACCGCGGACGATCGTCCCGACCCTGGTTCATTGCGGCGCGCTGCCGGCGGAGAAATGACCCGTTCTCCCCTCTCCCCGCTTCGGGGGAGAGGGGTAGGGGGTGAGGGGGAGAGCCGCCTCCCCCCGCTTCGGGGAGAGGGGAGAAAGGCCGCGAACTTCTCTCTTTCGCGGACGCTCTTCCTGGCGGATAATCAGGCGATGCCACATCCTTCGAACAAGGCGATCCCAGGCTCGGGATGGGGGCCGGGTTCGAGGACGGGGACGACGGACATGAGCGAGGCCGGCACCACCTACGAAGGCTCCCTGCTGCTCACGCTCGAAGAGATCAGCCAGCTGGTCGCCCACAGCCACAACTCCAGCGAGACGCTGGCCAACATCGTCCGCCTCATCCAGGGCCGCTTCCACACCGCCGTCTGTTCCGTCTACTTCTTCGTGCCCGAGCGCGGCGAGCTGGTCCTGGGCGCCACGGTCGGACTCCAGGCCGAGGCGATCGGCCGGGTGCGCATGCGCCTGGACGAAGGGTTGACGGGCCTGGTGGCGCAGAAGATGGCGCCCGTGGCGGTGGCCGACGCCTTCGAGCATCCGCGCTTCAAGTATTTCCCGGAGGCGGGCGAAGACCCGTATCACTCGTTCCTGGGCGTGCCGCTGGTCGAGGGCGGCACGCTGCAAGGCGTGCTGGTGGTGCAGACGCGCGAGCCGCGGCAGTTCTCGCCCAGCGAAGTGCGCATGCTGGTGACGGTGGCGGCCCAGCTGGCCGCCCTGGTCGGCGACGCGCTGCTGCTGGAACAGGTGTCCGCCGTCGCCCATCCCCTCGCCGCGCCGACGCCGCCGACCGAGGCCGCACCGCGACGGCCGTGCTGCAGGGAGCGGCCCTCAGTCCCGGCATCGGCCTGGGCCAGGCTTACGTCGTCGATGCGCATCGAGGAATGGCGGCGCGACGTGCCGCTACGCAGGCCGCGACCTCGACGCCGAGCGACGCCGCCTCGCCGAGGCGATGGAGCGCGCCCGCGAGGAGATCACCCGCCTCAGCCAGCGCATCTCCGAGCTGGTCGGCGAGGATCACGGCGCCATCCTGCAAGCGCAGCTGATGATCATGCAGGACCGCACCATCGAGCAGCGATCTCGACGCCTGCCTGGAGCGGCGGCGCGACCGCCGAGGCCGCCCTGCTGACCACGCTCGACAAGTACGTCGCCGCCTTGCAAAAAGTGGCGACGCCGTTCTTCCACGAGCGCATCTACGACATCAAGGATGTCTTTCATCGTATTTTGTGGCAGCTGCGGCCGCGCCAGCCGGCGGACCCGGCCGGCGATCGGCTCGTGCTGGTGGCGCGCGAGGCGTCGGTGATGGAGCTGTTCGCCGTCGATCTGGACCGGCTGGCGGCGGTGGTCGTCGAGCACGGCGGGCCGCAGAGCCACGCCGCCATCCTGGCCCGCAGCCTGGGCATCCCGATGGTCGGCCAGGTCGCCGACTTCGCCGCCGCTGCTGCACTCCGGCCGCCGTCTGCTCGTCGATGGCACCGCCGGCACCGTGGTCCTCGATCCCGCGCCGCTGTGCGTGGTGCCGCCCAGCGGCGTCGGCGCCGATCGGCAGGCGCAGGCCGCCGCCGCGCCGCCGACGCCGGGCCTGCCCGGCGTCGAGGTCAACATCAATCTGCTCTACGAGGCGCGCTCCGCCGTCGCGCCAGGGGGCCGGCGGCGTCGGCCTGTATCGCAGCGAGTTCCTCTTCCTGGCCCGCCGCACGCTGCCGACCGAGGAAGAGCAGGTCGAGCATCTATCGCAAGCTGCTGCAGATGATGGCCGGCCGGCCGGTCACCATCCGCACCTTCGACCTGCGGCCGGACAAGCTGGCGGCCTACTCGCACCTCGGCTCGGCGGCGGCCCGGCCGTTCGACTGGCGGCTGGTGCTGGAGTCGCCGCCCTTGCAGCAGCTCTTTCCGCGACCAGGTCCGCGCCATCCTCCGCGCCTCGACCGAGGGCCCGGTGCGCATCCTCATCCCGCTGGTGACCAGCAGCGAACTGCTCGATTTCGTGGTGGAGACGGTGGCGAAGGCGCGCGACGGCCTGACGCGCGAGGGGCTGGCGTTCGCCGCCGACGTGCCGCTGGGCGTGATGATCGAGGTGGCGGCGGCGGCGTCGCTGGTGCACGTCCTGGGCCGAACAGGTGGCGTTCTTCGCCATCGGCACCAACGACCTGACGGCCTCGGCCCTCGGCCTGGACCGCGACGACCCGCTGATCGCGCGGCAGGCCGACGCGCTGCATCCGGGCCTGGTGCGGCTGATCCACGACGTCGTCGGCCGACGCCCACGCCGCCGGCCGGCCGGTGTCCGTGTGCGGCGAGGTGGCCGCCGATCCGCTCGGCGCCCTCGCCCTCGCCGCCCTGGGCGTCGATACGCTCAGCGTGCCCGTCAACCAGTTCGCCGCCACGCGGCAGGCGCTGGCCGATTGCGACGCGGCGACGCTGCCGGAGCTGAAGCCGGACTTGCTGCGGCAGCGCACCACGACCGCTATCCGGACGCTGCTTCAAAACTGGTGAAAGGGGAGAGGAAATATCTATGTTCGGTGGACCATCCAGGAGTTTCTCATGACGTTGCAACGAAGTTCACGTCGCCGGTTTTTGCAGGGTCTCCTCGCGGCCGGCGGGGCGATGACTCTCTCGGCCCGCACCTGGGCCGCCGCGCCGGGGTCCAACGAGCGCCTGCGCGTCGCCTCGGTCGGCGTCAGCGGCAAGGGCTGGTCGGACCACACGTCCGTGGCCGCCAGTCCCAAGGTTGAAATCGTCGCCCTCTGCGACGTGGACGAGGGGGCCGAACATCTCGGCCGCGCCGCCGAGAAGTATCCGCACGCCCGGCGCTTCGCCGACTGGCGCCGCCTGTTCGAGCAGGCGCACGACTTCGACGCCGTTATCGTGTCCACGCCGGACCACATGCACGCTCCGATCGCGCTGCCGGCCATGACGCTGGGCAAGCACGTCTTCTGTCAAAAGCCGCTGACGCATACCGTCTTCGAGGCGCGGCAGATGCGGCAAGCGGCCGAGAAATATCGCGTCGTAACGCAGATGGGCAACCAGATCCAGTCGCACCCGGCGTACCGCACCGCCGTCAAACTGGTACACGATGGCGTCATCGGCCGCGTCAAGGAGGTCCACTCGTGGCAGAGCGGGCCGATGCGCTGGATGCTCGCCGACGACCGGCCGGCCGGGTCGGACCCCGTGCCGGAGAAGCTGCACTGGGACGATTGGCTCGGCGTCGCTCCGGAGCGGCCGTACAAGGCCCGCGTGTATCACCCCTTCAACTGGCGCGCCTGGCAGGACTACAGCAACGGCCAGCTCGGCGACTTCGGCTGTCACATCCTCGATCCGGTCTTTCTGGCCCTGGGTCTGACCGCGCCGACCACGGTGCGGGCCGAGGCACCGGCCATCAACCGCGAGGTGTGGACGAAGCGCTCCACGGTGCGTTACCAATTCCCCGCCACCGAACGAACCGCGGGCGAAGTGTTCGCGTTGACGTGGTACGACGGCGACGGCCATCTGCCGCCGCCGCAGGCGCACGGCTTGCCGCAGAATTACAAGTTGCCCGGCGCCGGCTCGGTACTGGTGGGCGAGAAAGGCTCGCTGGTCATCCCGCACGTCGCCATGCCGAAGCTGTTTCCCGAGGAGAAATTCGCCGACTTCAAGATCGAGGCGGTGCCGGCGCGCGACCATTACACGTCGTGGGCGGACGCCTGCCGCGGCGAGGGGCGGACGACGTCGTCGTTCGCTTACGCCGGCCCGCTGACGGAGACGGTGCTGCTCGGCACCATCGCCATCCGCGTCCGTGGCGAGACGCTGCGCTGGGACAGTGCCCGCCTGGCGATCGCCAACACGGCCGCCGCCAACGCCCTGCTCCGCAAGCGCTATCGCAAGGGCTGGGAGCCGGCGTGGATCTCCTGATTCTCCGAGCCGCTTGCGGCTTAGCGCGAGCGGACCAAATGGTTTTGTCCGAGCCTGAAGCGTAAGCGAAGAGGAGCGGCAACCTTTGGTTGCCGTTCCTCTTCGCTTACGCTTCAGGCTCGGAGGAGATTTGTCCGCCTGGGGAAAGGTATTCACTTATTGACCGCGGCCACCACTTTCTGAACCAAATCGTCCTCCCAGTTTTTGGGGAACTTGCGGCCATCGCCGAGGCGGACGAACACGAGATCGAGGCTCGGCACCACGAAACCGTGATTGTTGAAGGCGCCGGCCGTCTGCACCAGGTCGCGCGGCCCGTCCTTGTGGCGCGGAAACACCCACCACTGCGCTCCGTAGCTGGGGTTGGTCTTCGTGCTTCGCCAGGCGAAATCGTAGTGGGCCGACGGCACGACCTGTTTGTCGTCCCAGCGGCCCTTGTGCAGGGCCAGGTAGCAGAAGCGGGCGTGCTCGCGCGGCGTCGTCAGCACGCCGCTGTAACCCTGGCTGTACGGGCCGATCTTGCCGTCGCCGCCGATCGGCGTCCACTTGACGTTCTCCATGCCGACGCGCTTGAAAACACGCTTTTTCAGATACGGATACAGATCTTCTCCCGTCGCATGGTGAAAGACCAGTACGAGGTGGGCGACACCGGCATTGGAGTAGATGAACTTCGTGCCGGGGTCGGCCTGGAGTTTCTTGAAGGGCGATTTGTCCGTATGGCCCAGGGCGATCTCGAACGGCTCCTTATCGGTCGGCAAATTCTCGCCGCCCAGGCCGGAGGCCATGTTGAGCAGGTGGCGCAGCTTGATGTCGGCCTTGCGCGGATCGGGCAAGGGTAGCGATTCTTGCAGCCATTCCGTGTTGCAGACCTTGGTGTCCAGGGTCAGTCGCTTGCCGCCGGACAGCTTGCCGCCCTCGTGCTCGGCCAGGAGCAGGCCGAACGCTAGGCTCGTGTACGCCTTGGAGCTGGAGTAGATGTTGAAGGTCTTGTCGCGGCCGCCGTCCTTGTACCATTCGCCGACAACGTAGCCGTGGCGGATGATGAGCAGACCACTGGCGCCGTCTATGGCGGCGTTGTGATCCCAGGCCAACTTGAGCTTGTCCCAATCGACGCCGCCCGTCTTGGCGAGGACGGCCTTCTGTTCGGCGCTGGGTTCGCCCTTGTCCGGCAGCAGACTGCGCCAACCGCCCTGGCTCTCGGGCGGCGGGAAGTAGTTGGCCAGGACGGCCTTCTGCGGGCGCGGCTCGTCGGCCCGCGCCGCGACAGGCGCGAGCAGTCCCAGGCCGAGAGCGACAATTCCGATCGTCATTCGCATGATGTTCTCCTGACGCTCAACCGGACGAGATCACGGCGGCCCCATCGGTCGCCGCACAAACGTGGAGGACGGGGGAAAGGCCGGTCACGGACTGGTAGCTGGCCGCGACCACGGAGGCGAAGGCGTGTACGTCGTCCTCGCGGACCAGGGCGACGGCACAACCGCCGAAGCCGGCGCCGGTCATGCGAATGCCCAGGCAGGCCGGATGCAGCCGACCGTATTCGACTAGTACGTCCAGCTCGCGGCTGGACACGGCGAAGTCGTGGCGCAAACTGTCGTGACTGGCGTTCATGAGCCGGCCCAGGGCGACGGCATCGCCGCAGCGCATGGCCGCGGCCGCTTGCAGGGTGCGCTCGTTCTCGCTGACGACGTGCCGCGCCGCCGCCGTGTGACTTCATCGAGCCGGCCCGCTTCCGCCTCGAAGCGGTCCGCGCTCACGTCGCGCAGAGCGGCCACGCCGAAGGCGCGAGCGGCGGACTCGCACTGGCCGCGCCGCTCGTTGTAGGCCGAATCGACCAGGCCGCGCCGCGTGGCGCTGTCGAGCACGACCACGACGGTGCCCGGCGGCAAGGGCACGGCCTCCGTGTGCAGGGTCCGGCAGTCGATGAGCAGGGCGTGTCCGGCTCGGCCCGTCGCCGAAATCATCTGATCCATGATGCCGCAGCGCACGCCGACCCACTCGTTCTCGGCGCGCTGGCCGAGCTTCGCCATCCGCGCCGCGTCCCAGGGCAAATCCGACACGGCGGCGAACGCCCGCGCCACGGCCAGTTCCAGCGCCGCCGAGGACGACAGGCCGGCGCCGACCGGCACGTCGCCGGCAATCACCCCCTCCCAGCCTCGCAGGACGTGGCGGGACTCTTGCAAGGCCCACGCTACCCCCTTGACGTACTCGGCCCAATCTCCGTTCGTCCGCTCGATGCGATCGAGCGCGAACGTCACCGACGCGGCGAAGTCGAAGGAGTGCGCGAGCACTTGCCGATCCACGCGCGGCCGCAGGGCGATCCACACGGCACGGTCGATGGCCAGCGGCAACACGAAGCCGTCGTTGTAATCGGTGTGTTCGCCGATCAGGTTGACGCGGCCGGGAGCGCGGACCACGAAGGTCGGCGGCGCTGAAAACGCTGCGCGAATTCGCGGCGGATAAGCGACTCACCCCAACGCACCATGCGCTCTCCTGGACGTCATTGCGTCGGCTTGGCCTGCAACCCTTCGAGCAATCCCCAGGTATACTGGGCCTTTTTCCATTGCACCGTCACCCGCTCCTCCTGCGTGAGGGTGGTTGCCCTCAGAGGTGTCTTTCTCCCGCGCCGGAAATCGCCCACGTAACTGTTCACGGATTCGATGCCGGGACGGCCGTGACAGCCCCGGCACGAGGTGCCGATGACTTCGCGCTCGTCTCCGCCGCCGAGACCGTAAAAGAGCACATAGGCCCGTTCGCGCTCCTGTGCCCCGGCCGGAGTCAACCCACCGGCCTTGCCCGCCAGCAGGTCGCGGCGCCGCAGTCGGTGCTCGATGAACGTTTGCACGTCACCGCCGTCCGGTTGGGTGATCTGCTGCTTTGGGTCCAGATAGACGCGGACTTGCATCGTCTCGGTCAACGGCGTCGGCACGATCTCGCCGCGTTCGTCGAGCAGCATGGTGCGGCGGACCAGCGCCACCTGCGTCCGCGGCGGCAAGGACGGGTTGGCCTGTACGCGCTTATCGGCGTCGTCGAGCAATTGATTCACGTAATCGAGGGTTTGTCGGCGTCCACCCGGCAAGCACAGGAACACCAGGAAAGCGGAGCGGCCGCCAAAAAAGCGCGCATGGGTGGAGGCCAGCGGCCCCTCCGAGGCTGCGCCGACAAGCACCCAGGGGCCGTCCACCTGCCACAGATCGCGCGGCAAGAACGCTGCCTTCGGTCGCTCCGGGTCGAATGCCGCGGGCACCGTGCCGGCCTTCACCGCGGCCGCGAAGTTGTCCGGCAACTGGCGGATTTGCTCGCCAGAGAGGGCCAGACGCGGCAGGAGCTTCGCCAGGCGCGCCAGCAGCGGGCGCCGCGCCGGGGTAAACCGGGATGAATCCAAGAGCGGAAAGGCCGGATCGGCGAGGGTATCGAACAGCGCCCACAGGTCGCGCTGGAGCAGGGCGCGCCGCAGCGGATCGCGGAGGAGCTTTTCCCCGTCTTTGCTGAGGAACTCATCGAGTACGGCGAGAGCTTCGCGGTGGGCGTCGCGCGACTTGCGGGGGAATTCTCGCAAGTGCGGCGCCTTGCGGACCAGTGCGTCATAGTGGGCATCCGCGGGACCAGTGAACAGATACTTGCTGGGATGCCACAGCATCGGATCGAGGTCGTTGGCATTCTCTTCTTCATTTTCCGCCTCGACCAAAAACTCCTCGTCGGCTCGATTCGTCGTCAAACGAACACGCAGTGCATCGTGCAGCCGGTTCCACAGATGTTGGGGGTCTGGATCATACAGCGTGCTTCCCCGCGTCGCGGCCGGCGCCGACAGCGAATCGCCTCGAAACAGCGCCATCCCGAAGGAGACGAGGATCGCGACGATCAGGCCGACCGTTCGCGCCGCTCGTGGATTGGCGAACATGACGATCACTCCTCCTCCACTCCGGGCACTGTCAACGACTTGCCATTGTCGCGCCGTCCCAGCCCGAGCAGGAAGGGTACAGCGCGTTCGGCCCATTCGTCGGCCGGCGGATAGCGGCCGGCGTCATCGCCGAAGCAGCCGCGCAGCATGTCCGTGTCAATGATGCCGGGATTGAGCGGCACGGCCGACAGACCGCGAGGCAATTCCTGCGCCAGCGCCTGCGTCAGCCCCTCGACGGCGAACTTGCTGGCGCAGTACGGCGCCACCTCCGGCGAGGTCGAGCGCCCCCAGGCCGAGCTGAAATTGACGAGGACACCGCTGCCGCGCGCGATCATGGCCGGCACGAAACATCGCAGCACGTTGGCCACGCCCTTGACGTTGACGTCGATGAGTCGGTCGAACTCCTCGGCCGGAACCTGCCACAGCACGGCATTGGCGTTCATCACCGCCGCGTTGTTGATAAGCAAGTCGGGCATCCGTACACAGCCAGCAATCGCTCGGCCCAGGCCGGGACCTGATCGGCCCTGGTCACGTCCACGGCGGCAAAGTCGTGCGGCGGGCCGAAGTGCTGCCGTAAGTCGGCCAGGTCGGATGCGGATCGACCGCAGCCGAGAACGGTGTGGCCCAAAGCGATGAACTGCTCGGCCATCGCCCGACCCAGGCCGCGCGTGACGCCGGTGAGCACGATTCGCCGAGCGGATATCACCGCCATGCCGATGTCTCCCTTTTCGTGCCTTAGCCGTTTCGCGTCCGCGCTTCCAGCTCGCGGATGCGCGCCTGCGCGGCGGCCAGGGCCGCCTCGGCGGCGGCGCGGGCTTGCGCTTCGGCGTTGCGCGCCTGGGCCATCGCGGTGAAGTCCTCAATCTCTTGTCCTGTGTCCGCGTCCCAACAAACGGCCCGTTCGTCGCGCAGACCCAACAGCAAGCCCAGCGGCTCCAGCAGTAGCCGGCCCCGACCATCCAGCGGCAGACGCTCGTACTTGCGCGCCCCACGCCAATAACCCACTACCTGCCGCAGACCCTCCTCCCGTTCCTGGTCCACCAGGGCGTACAACGGCACCCGCGCCCGATAATATTCGCGCACCTTCGTCACCACGTCATTGTCCCGCGCTTGCCGATCGTGCGCGTCCGGCGAGACCACCTCCATCGTCAATATGGGGCGAGCACCTTCCCGCGCCACGCGGAAGGTCTTCCAGATACGCTTGGGATCCTGTACGCCCTCGAAGACGCTGATGTCGGGCGAATGATTGCGCAGGCCGCGGACGCCCCAGTTAATGAGGCAATCGCTCAGCACCACCGTCCGCGGGTTGCCGGACAGACGCCATTCCAGCACGCCGGCGAGATAGCGACGGTCTCTTTCTTGCTGGCTGCTTTCGGTAATGTGATCGCCCTCCTGGGGATGCAGGACGTCATCGAGAGTCAACGGCACTTGCACCGACACCTTGGCGCCGTCGGGTCCGATTTGCTGCACGTAACGCCAGCCGAAGCGAAACGGATCGGGTCGCTCCGCTCGGCGCGATGTGCCGTTGTTGGAGGTGGTGGAACGTCTTCGGTGGTTCATGGCAGACCTCCATTCCCGAGGGACCGAATCGAGCCGCCCCAGGCCAATGTCTTCCCTGTTGCGCCTCAGCCGTTTCGCGTCCGCGCTTCCAGTTCGCGGATGCGTGCCTGCGCGGCGGCCAGGGCAGCCTCGGCGGCGGCGCGGGCGGACTCGGCGGCGCTGCGTGCCTGGGCCATCGCCGTGAAGTCCTGGATCTCTTCTCCCGTGTCCGCGTCCCAACAAACGACTCTCTCGTTGCGCAGGCCCAGTAGCAAGTTCAGCGGCCCCAGCAGTAGCCGGCCCTGACCATCCAGCGGCAGACGCTCGTACTTACGCACCCCACGTCGATAACCCACGATCTGCCGTGGGCTATCCTCCTGTTCCTGGTCCACCAGGACGTACAATGGCACACGCGCCCGGTAATATTCACGCACCTTCGTCACCACGTCATTGTCACGCGCCTGCCGATCGTGGGCGTCCGGCGATACGATTTCGATTACGAGAAGGGTGCGAGCGCCTTCCCGCGCCACGCGGAAGGTCTTCCAGTGACGGTTGCGGTCGGCAACGCCGTCGAAGACGCTGATGTCGGGCGAATGATTGCGCAGGCCGCGGACGCCCCAGTTAATGAGGCAATCGCTCAGCACCACCGTCCGCGCATTGCTGGACAGGCGATAACGCAGCACGGACACCAGGTAAGTGCGGTCTTGTTCTTGCTGGCTGCTTTCGGTAATGCGATCGCCCTCCTGGGGATGCAGGACGTCATCGAGAGTCAACGGCACTTGCACCGACACCTTGGAGCCATCGGGACCGATTTGCCGCACGTAACGCCAGCCGAAGCGAAACGGATCGGGTCGCTCCGCTCGGCGCGATGTGCCGTTCTTCGAGGCGGTGGAACGTCCTCGGTGGTTCATGGCAGACCTCCATTCCCGAAGGACCGAATCGAACCACCGTATTCTAGCCGAAGCGCAGAGATCGAGAAACGGTGACGCGAATCGTCTGCCGGTCCTGTCAAAACCAGCTTGTCTTATCGACGACGTTTTGAAGAGGCTCGCCGCGCACGAAGCGGCGTACATTCTCCAGCAACACACCGAGATGACGCTCGGCGATGCGCGGCGAATAGCCGGCGACGTGCGGCGTGAGGATGACTTTGCCGGCCATGCTCCACAGCGGATGCTCGGCCGGCAGCGGCTCGACCTCGAACACGTCCAGTCCCGCCCCCGCGATCTCGCCGGCCCGCAGCGCCGCCGTCAGGTCTTCCAGATCGACGATGGCCCCGCGTCCGACATTGATGAGATAAGCGGTCGGTTTCATCTGCTGAAACTGCGGTCGGCGAAACATTTTGACCGTTCGCGGCGTGTGCGGGGCGGCGATGACGACGAAATCGCTCTGGGCCAGCAGATCGGGCAGGCGCTCGGCCGGCCACACCCCGGCGACCCCCGGCGGCGTCTCCTTCGGTACCGGATCGACGGCCAGCACGCGCATACCGAAGGCCAGGCCGCGGCGAGCGACCTCGGCGCCGATGCCGCCGAAGCCGACGATGCCGAGCGTGGCATCGCTCAGGTGCATGTGGGCGCGGTCGATGGCGTTGATGACGCCGGGTCCGGTGGCAAAACCGACGCGGGCGTCCTCGCCGCCGACCGGCGCCCAGTGGCCGCACATCTGTTGCAGGATGTACTGGTGCAGATTGCGGGCGAAGCAGAGGACGTAGCCGAACACCTGATCGGCGATGACGTCGGAGAACAGGCCGCGCATGTTGGTCAGGACGCAGGGGTGAGCGATCAACTCGGGGAAGATGTAGTGTTCCAGGCTGGCCGTCGACGACTGCACCCAGCGCAGCCGCGGCGCGGCCGCCAGCAGCGGCGGCGTGATCTTACCGAAGAAGGCGTCCGCGTCCGCCATGTGGTCCCGCGCCTCGCTGTCGTCGGCGGCGTTGACCACTTCCATGCCGGCGGCTTCCGCCGTGATGCGGGTCAGGCGTGCTTCTTCGACCGGGGGATGGATGACCAGTTTCATCGGTTCACAGGGAGAGAAGGAAGGCGAGGAGGTCTTGTCGCTGGGACGGCGTCAGCGTCTGCCCGCCCAGCTTCTCCGGGGCGTGCGGCCCTTGCAGCAAGTCGTCGAGCGTTTCCGCCCGACCATCGTGCAGATAGGGGCCGCGCTGCCACAGACCCCGCAATGACGGCGGGTTCCAGCGGCGGTACGGGCTGCCGTCCGCCTCCAATTTTACGTCGTAAGTGTGTTCCGAGGTGTACTCCGGCGGGGCGTGACAGCGCGAGCACTTCGCCGCGCCCTCGAAAAGCACCTGACCGCGTTCCGCCGCGGGTGACAACCGATTGTCCGCGAGGCGATGCGGATTGGGTGGATGATCGAGCGTACCGAGGAAGGCGACGACGGCGCGGACCTCATTGGCCGTCGGCCGAGGGCCGAACATTGTCTGCACGTAGGATTTCTCGACGGCGGCCGCGAGGTCCGTCTGCCAGCCGTGCCACGTCCACGGAGCGGTGCGAGCGACGCCGCGCAGGCTCGGCGTCAGCTTGGGATTGCCGTAGGAGTCGTCGTTGAGCGTGTCGAAGGTCAGGCCGCAGGTGTGGCCGTCGCTGTGGCAGGTGTGGCAGCTGAACCATTGGTTGTGCGAGCGGCGAGCATCGTAAAACAGCGCCTCGCCCTGCCGAGCCGGCGACGGCCGTTCCGGGCCGCCCAGCGCGACCGTCCGTATCACCCGGCCGGCGCGGACATCGACGATTTGCAGAGCGTCGCGCAGGTAGTTGGCGACCACGGCCCGCGAGCCGCCGGGGAGGAAAGCGAGGGCGAGCGGCCGGCCCTCCAACGGCAGACGGCGCAGCTTGCCGTCATTGTTCGCCAGACTTTCGTGAAGGAAATCGCCCGGATCGCCGCCGCTCCACGGCAGCGCCGCCGCCTCGAACACCAGCATTTCGTGCGTGCCGCCCGCCGTGACGGCGAGATAGACGCCCCGACGGGTCGAAGGCGACGCCGTGTACGTCGCCGACCGCCTGCCCGTGCTTGTCGAGGGCGACTTGCTCCAGCGGCGGCACGGCTTTGGGGTCCAGCGGCAGCCGCGTCAGTCGGCTGTCCGTCACCCAGCCCTTGTCGATGTTCTCGCGCGATACCGGGAAGGAACGCCTGACCGCGTGAGCGCAGATCAGCGCCCGGCCGTCCGGCGTGAACGCCAGGCCGCGCAGATTGAAGGCGTCCTCGATTTTCCGCGTCCAGACGAGCTTGCCGGTCGTCACGTCCCACAGGCGCACCTGCGCCGAGCGGCTGCTGGCGGCGGCGAGAAAGCGGCCGTCCGATGACAGGGCCAGGTGGCGCGGTTCGCGCGGGGCGGGCCAGCGCTGCGTGATCTTCCGGCTGGCCCAGTCGAGGACGGCGATTTCGTCGCTGCCGGACAGCGCGACATAGAGCCGTCCGTTCGCCGCGAAAGCCAGGCCGCGCGGCTGCACGCCGACGGTAAGAACGCCGGCGGGTTTGATCGTGTCGCCATCGAGGTCGAACAGCGACAGGCTATCCGACCAGAGGTTGCTGACGGCGGCGTGCCGGCCGTCCGTAGAACAGGCCACCGCCGTCGGTTTGCGGCCGCACGGCCGTTCCGCCAACACCTTGCCGGTATCGAGATCTACAAGGGATACCGAATCCGCCGTGTGGTTGGCCGTCAACGCCAGTCGGCCGCCCGGCAACAGGGCCACGTCCACCGGACTGCGATGGGGTCCAACCGATTCACCACAAAGACACAAAGAGCACAAAGAAGACAAGGAAAACAGGGTCGCCGCGGCGACAACCGCCGAGACGACACCAAGGAAGGGGATCGGAAATCGATACATAATCTTTCTCCTATCACCTTTATTTCTCTTCTTTGTGTTCTTTGTGTCTTTGTGGTGAATTATTTCTCCGGCACGCCGACGACGAGCAGGCGTTTCGGCTCCTTGCCCGCCAGGACGCGGCCGATTACCTTCTTCGTCGCCGTATCGACCACGGCCACGGCGTTCGCTCCCCGCGCCGCCACGTAGCACGTCTTGCCATCAGGGCTGAACGTCAGCCAGTAGATGCGCGTGCCGATGGGAATAGTAGCGATCTGCTTCGGCGTCTCGCCGGTGATGTCGTAAACGTGTACGTCATAATGCTCGACGTCGCACTCCCACACTTCCTTCTGATCGGGCCGGATGCCCAGGCCGTGACTGCGACTGGCGACCTTGCCCTGTCCATCAGTCAGCTCGGCCGGCACGCGATGGACCATCTTGCGGCGAGCGACGTCGGCGACCTCGATGCCGACCAAGCCATCGACCTCGGCGAACAGACGCTTCTCGTCCGTCGTCAGGGCGACCGGCCGGACCACGTTGCTAAAGGGGATTTCGCCGAGGATTTCGTGCGTGGTCGTGTCGGTAATCGTCACCTTCTTCGGCGAACCCATCGGCGCCAGGTACATGCGTTTGCCGTCGGGCGAGCAGAGCGTGTTGTGCGGCCGACCGCCGGTGAAGATGCGCTTGAGGATCTTACCGTTCTCCACGTCGATCACGTCCCAGTAGCCGTCGGCGCAGGGGACGTAGGCGGTCTTGCCGTCGGGCGTCACGGCCAACTGGTTCGGCGCGGGTCCGACGTCCATGCGGCGCGTGATACGGTCGGTTTGCGGATCGATCCACACCAGTTCGCCGGGCTTCTTGCCCTCGATGGTGACGAGGATGAAGTTCTGGGCGGCGGGCACGGCGATGCCGTGTGGATGCGGGCCGACCTCGATACGGCCAATCGGCTTGTTGTTGGCGACGTCGATGACCGTCACGTCATCGCCGGCGCTGTTGGTGACGTAGAGCTTTTGACGGACCTTCGCATCGGCGGCAGCGGCGGGCGCGGCGCAGAGCAGACCGAGCAGGAAGGCGCACAGAGCAGCGGGACATGAGCACATCTCCTTGCGGATGTTGAGGCGGGATGGGCAGCTGGTTGCCAGCGTAACGACTCGAACTTCCGCAAGCAAGCGCGTGTCGTTAGACTGAGAAGGAAGGAGTAATCCTATGAACACGACCGAGACCGCCGGCATCCCGCCCGATCTTGCCGCGGAGATCCAGGAAGCCCTGGAGGATCTGGCGAAGGACATCCGCCGTCCCGAGAAAATGCAGGCTGCTTGCGAGCGCATGGACCGCCTCCGCGAGGAAAATCGGCAGCTTTTCGGCGAGCAGGATCTCGCCGTCGAACTGGTTCGCCAAACCCGCGATGGGACATGAAATACATCCTCTAGGCGCTTAACCGCGCCTTCACATCCGCGACGGAAGCAATCTTCATCCCTCCACCTCCTCTCCCCCGAGCAACAGACGGTTCCGGTAGCGCCAGCCGAGGAATGTTTAACTCAATTTCGGCCATGCCCCCCGCACGCTCCCGAAGTGCCGTATTGGTTCGGCGGTATCGGGGCGCCCAGGAACAGGTGTCACCGGAGTGTTGTCACCGAGGAGGTACAGACAGCCAACTTCCTCCACCGGCAACTGCGGGAAAAGTCCCTCCGCCTGCGTGACGGCGGCGAGCCACTGTTCCTTCAACTCCTTGAGGTCCAAGGGCCGAGCCAGATGTTCACTTTCCAGGTCTTCTTGCCTATAGCGAACGTGGCATTTCGCCATGTCCAGCAAGGACCAAGGCGTGAACCCCTGATCTTTGCCGCAAGCCGCCCAGACGATGGCGCCCAAACTCAAGTAATGGGCATTGAGATAAAGGATGTCAAGAAAATCTCGGATCTCGGATCGACCGGCGAGCGCCAGCGCCTTGTTGGTGGCGAGGTCGGCCGGATGTAAGCAGTAGCCGAAGACCTCATCCGGCTGGACCGGGAAGAAACGAAAGGCCGAGTCGAAACACCAATCCAAGCGAAGCGTATCCGTCCCTTGGCTGACGCGGGCACGGAACAATCCCGGTTGGCGGAGCAACCATTCGACGGCGTAGCCCCGTGCCAGCAATTCGCCCACGTCGGCTTCAGCGCAGACGGCGACGCTTTCGGCGGCGTCGTGGAACACGTCGAGGTCGTTGGAATAGCGAAGGCTGCTCTCGGCGCGATTGATGGCCGTGCCGCCCGCGAGGTAACTTTCGGGGTTGCGATGGGCCGCTAGAACGCGAGCGGCTTCTTTTTGGAAGGCAGTTAACGGCATGAGTCGGACGATTCCCCCGGAGAGAGCAGCCGAGCCGCCGCCAAAAGCCCTCGCCTGCCGCCGTGGCTACGCAACCCCTTCACCACGAGCGGAATCGTGTCCTCGGTGATGAGCAGGTCCGGCCGACAGTGCCAAAAGCACGACGAGTAAAATTCACGGAAAAGGCGATTCGCAAGTTCTAAGCGCGCTGCGCCACCGGAGTGGGGAGGTTCGACGGTAGAGGAGTCGTAGACATGGTCGCTCTCCCGGTTCCGGAGCAATATCCTCCCTGGCACTCTGGAATTTTATCCACTTCCCCGTCTGAGTCAAAGAAGGCGGGGATGATCGGCCGCGTCCGGCTTGCGGTTCGCTTCGACAGCGACTTCCGAGAGGGAACCTTGGCACCCTTGCCGAAGCGGGCGGTGTCGAGTGTAATCGCTATATCGTCCCAATACACGGCATCCACCCCGCCGACGTACTGCGAGGCCACCCATCATGCACCTGTCTTCCCGACCGGCTCGATTCCGACATTACCTCTCCCTCGTGACCCTGACCGCGTCCCTGCCCCTCTTGACCTTCCTGCTACTCCATACGCCGGTGCAGTGCGCCGGCGATGCCAAGCCGGCCGCGAAATTCGAGGTCCGTCGCGGCGACCACATCTGCATCATCGGCAACACGCTGGCCGACCGCATGCAGCACGACGGCTGGCTGGAGACGATGTTGCACAGCCGATTCCCCAAGCACGAGTTGGTCGTTCCGCAACCTCGGCTTCTCCGGCGACGAGCTGACCCTCCGTCTGCGCTCGCAGAATTTCGGCACGCCCGATCAATGGCTCGCCGGTGTGCAGCCCATTCCGGAGCCGGAGAAGCTCGTCACGCGCAAGGGGCTGACCGACAACCGCCTGGAGCGAACGAACACGCGGGCCGATGTTGTCTTCGCCTTCTTCGGCTACAACGAATCGTTCGCCGGCGAGGCCGGGTTGGACAAGTTCAAAAAAGACCTCGAAAACTTCATCAAGCACACCCTGGCCCAGAAGTACAACGGCAAGAGCGCTCCGCGTCTGGTTCTCTTCTCGCCCATCGCTCACGAAAACCTGCATGATCGCAACCTGCCCGACGGCAGCGCGAACAACAAGCGCCTGGAGCTGTACACCAAGGCGATGGGCGAAGTCTGCCGGGCGAATGGCGTCGTCTTCGTGGACCTGTTTCGCCCCACGCGCGAGTTGTACGGTCAATCGCCGGACAAGCCACTGACCATCAACGGCGTCCACCTCAATTCGCGCGGCAACGAGGCAGTGGCCCGCATCATCGACCAGGCATTGTTCGCCGGACGGCCCGAAGCGCAGCGCGAGTCGAAGCAGCTGGAGAAGCTGCGTCAGGCCGTACTCGACAAGAATTTCTACTGGTTCAATCGCTATCGCGTGCTGGACGGCTTCAACGTCTACGGCGGACGGGCCTTCGAGAAGTACGCCGACAAGCAGTCCAACTACGAGGACCAGCAGCGCGAGATGGAAGTCCTCGACGTCATGACCAGCAACCGCGACAAGCGCATCTGGGCGGTGGCGCAGGGCGGGGATTTGCAAGTCGAGGACAGCAACACGCCGCCGTTCATCCCCGTGAAGACGAACAAGCCCGGCAGCGGACCCGGCGGCACGCACATTTACCTCGACGGCGAAGAGGCCATCGGCCGCATGACCGTCGGCAAGGGCATGAAAGTGACCCTGTTCGCTTCCGAGAAGGAGTTTCCCGAACTGGCCAAGCCGGTGCAGATGCAGTTCGACGCCAAGGGCCGGCTGTGGGTGGCGGCCTGGCCGAGCTATCCGCACTGGAAGCCCAAGGAGGAGATGAACGACAAGATCCTCATCTTCGAGGACACCGACGGCGACGGCAAGGCCGACAAGATGACCGTCTTCGCCGACCATCTGCACTGTCCGACCGGCTTCGAGTTTTACAACGGCGGCGTGCTCGTCGCTCAGGCGCCGGACCTGATGTTCCTCAAGGACACCGACGGCGACGGCAAGGCCGACCTGCGCGTCCGCGTGCTGAGCGGCCTGGACTCGGCCGACTCGCACCACACGGCCAACAGCTTCGCCCTCGATCCGGGCGGAGCGCTGTACTTCCAGGAAGGCACCTTCCATCACACGCAGGTGGAAACGCCCTATGGGCCGCCGCAGCGCTGCATCAACGGCGGCGTCTTCCGCTACGAGCCGCGCGGCGCAGAAGTTCGACGTCTACGTCAGCTTCGGCTTCGCCAATCCGCACGGCCACGTCTGGGACCACTGGGGCCAGGATTTCGTCTACGACGGCACCGGGGCCAACCCCTATCACGGAGCGCCTGTTCTCCGGCCATCTGGACTTCCCCGCACAAGCACGCCCGGCCGCCGCAGGTCTATCAGCAGCGCACTCGGCCCTGTCCCGGCGTCGAAATCCTCTCCAGCCGTCACTTCCCCCAGGCCAACCAGGGCAACCTGCTGGTCGCCAACGTCATCGGCTTCCAGGGCATTCTGCAGTACAAGGTCCAGGACAAGGGCGCCAGCTTCACCGCCACCGAGACGGACCCGATTGTCTACTCCAGCGATCCGAATTTCCGGCCGTCGGACCTCAAGATCGGGCCGGACGGGGCCATCTGGTTCATCGACTGGCACAACACGATCATCGGCCACTTGCAGCACGCCCTGCGCGACCCCAGCCGCGACCGCACGCACGGCCGCATCTATCGCGTCACCTATGAGGACCGCCCGCTCCTGAAGCCGGCCAAGATCGCCGGCGAACCGATCGAGAAACTGCTCGACGTGCTCAAGGAGCCGGAAGACCGCGTTCGCTACCGCGCCCGCATCGAGCTGGGCGGCCGCAACAGCAACGAGGTCATCGCCGCCGTCAAGAAGTGGGTCGCCACATCTCGATAAAAAAGACCCGCAATACGAGCACAATCTGCTCGAAGCGCTGTGGATGCACCAGTATCACAACGTCGTGGACGTGGATCTGCTCAAGCGCCTGCTCCACTCGCCGGAGTTCCGCGCTCGCGCCGCGGCCACGCGCGTGCTCTGCTACTGGCGCGACCGGGTGCCCGACTCTCTGGAGCTGCTCAAGAAGCTTGCCGCCGACCCGGCGCCGCGCGTGCGCCTGGAAGCGGTTCGCGCCGCCAGCTTCTTCACCGTGCCCGAGGCCATCGAGGTGCCGCTGATCTCCGCCGACCAGCCGGCGGACGAGTATCTCGATTTCATTCGCGGCGAGACGATGAAGGCGCTCGACCCCATCGTCAGCAAGGCCATCAAGGCCGGCAAGGAGATCCACTTCACGACCACGGCCGGCGCGCGCTTCTTCCTCAAGAACGTCAGCACCGACGACCTGCTGCGCATGAAGCGGACGCCGGCGGTGTACGTGGAGCTGCTGTTCCGCAAGGGCGTCCGCGACGAGTACCGCCGCGAGGCGCTGGCGGGGCTGGCCAAGGGACAGAACAAGAGCGAGCTGCGCGTGCTGCTCGACGCCATCCGCAACCAGGACGACCAGGCCGACAGCCGGCGCTCCTCCACGGACACGGACGAAAGCGTCGTCTTCGATCTCGTGCGTCTGCTGACCAGCCGTCCCGCGGCCGAGCTGACCGAGGCCCGCGGCGAGCTGGAGAAGATGGCCGTCGAGGCCAAGCTGCCGGTGACGCGGCAGCTCGGCTTCGTGGCCCTCATCGCCGCCGACGGCAACGTCGACAAGGCGTGGACGTTGGCCCTGAAGTCCACCGCCGGCCTGCGCGATCTACTCCGTGCCATGCCGCTGATCCGCGATCCGAGCCAGAAGGCCGCCCTCTATCCCAGGGTCGAGCCGCTGCTGGCCGGTCTGCCGAAGGAGCTGGCCTCCTCGTCGGGCGACGGCAAGAGTACGCTCGGCCGCTACGTCCGCATCGAGCTGCCCGGCAGGAGGAAGACGCTGACGCTGGCCGAGGTGCAGGTCTTCAGCGACGGCCAGCAACATCGCTCTGCGCGGCAAGGCCAGGCAGAAGAACACCGCCTACGGCGGCGAGGCCCGCAGGGCCATCGACGGCAACACCAAGCGGCAGCTACTGCGGCGGCGGCCAGACCCACACGCGAGGAGGACACGACCAACCCCTGGTGGGAGGTCGATCTCGGCGGCGAGTCGCCCATCGACTCGATCGTGGTCTGGAACCGCACCGACGACGGACTCGGCAAGCGTCTGGACGGCTTCACGCTCAAGGTGCTGGACAAAAATCACAAGGTCGTTTTCGAGAAGAAGAAGCTGCCGGCGCCGAAGGAGAAGGTGTCCATCGAGGTCGGCGGCGAAGCGCCGGAGCGCGGCATCCGCCGGGCGGCCATGATCGCCCTGACGTCGGTGCGCGGCAAGGAGGCCGAGGCGTTCAAGGCCATCGCCAAGTACGTCCGCAACGACGCCGACCGTCACGCCGCCATCCAGGCCCTGCAGCGCATCCCCTCCGTGCATCGGCCGAAGGAGGAGGCCCGGCCGCTGCTGGACGTCCTGCTGCCATACATCCGCACCATTCCCGTGGCCGAGCGCACGTCGCCAGCGGCGCTGGACGCGCTGCAGCTGGCCGACTCCCTGGCGTCGCTGCTGCCGCTGGCCGAGGCGAAGCAAGTGCGCCACGAGCTGGGCGAGCTGGGCGTGCGCGTCATCCGCATGGGCACCGTGCCGGACCAGATGCTCTTCGACAAGGAGCGCATCGTCGTCAAGGCCGGCAAGCCGGTGGAGATCCTCTTCGAGAACAACGACCTGATGCCGCACAATTTCGTGGTGACGCAGCCGGGATCGCTGGAAGAGATCGGCACGCTCGCCGAGGCCACGGCCACGCAGCCGGGCGCCCTGGAGCGCGGCTACGTCCCGTCCTCGAACAAGGTGCTGCTCAAGAGCCGGCTGCTCCAGCCGCGCAACTCGCAGAAGCTCGAGTTACACCGCTCCGTCGAAGCCGGGCGTCTATCCCTACGTCTGCACCTACCCCGGCCACTGGCGGCGCATGTACGGCGCCATGTACGTCGTCGAGGACCTCGACGAGTACCTCGCCGACCCGGAGGGCTACCTGGCCAAGCATCCGCTGCCGGTCGCCGACGAATTGCTGAAGTTCGTGCGGCCGCGCAAGGAGTGGAAGTTCGAGGAGCTGGCCGGCTCGGTTGAACAGCTCGAAAGACGGCCGCTCGTTCAGCAACGGCAAGCAGATCTTCCAGGCGGCGATCTGCGTCTCCTGTCACAAGATGAACGGCGTCGGCAACGAGATCGGCCCGGACCTGACGAAGATCGATCCCAAGCAGGACAAACCCATCGAGATCCTGCGCGACATCCTCGACCCGTCGTTCCGCATCAACGAGAAGTACCAGACGTTCACTTTCGAGCTGGAGTCGGGCAAGGTCGTCACCGGCCTGGTCGTGGCGGAGACGCCGGACGTGGTGAAGGTGATGGAGAACCCGCTGGCCAAGGCGGAGCCGGTGGTCATCAAGAAGTCGGACATCGCCGAGCGCAAGAAAGCGCCGACGTCGATCATGCCCAAGGGCCTGCTCGACAAGCTGACGCGCGAGGAGATCCTCGATCTGATCGCGTACATCGCTGCCAAGGGCGATGCCCGCAGCCCGCTGTTCCAGGGGGGACATGAACATGGACACTGACGTTGTGAGCCACGGAGCTTGAAAAGGTGGAGAGGTCATGGGAGGATAGCTTTGAGCGGGGGGCGTCAGCACCCTGAGAACTGCGGAACTCAGGGGGCTGACGCCCCGCTCAGGGATTTGGTCCGTCAGTTCTACTTATCTCTAGGCCACGAAGAGGGAGGAACGCGATGAAGCATTTGAAGGAGATGATGCCAATCTTGATCGCGGAGTACAAGGAGCTTGCCGCTAGCTGCTACATCGAAGATGATTTCATCATCTTCCGTGGTCCGAAGAATGCTGTCGATGGAGAATATGAGATCGTCAAGACGCCTGAAAGAAGAGGTTAATTCAACAAAGAGTGCTCGATGAGATAACCGTGAACTCCCCCGCGCTTGCCATCAATTTCGCTGCGGATACGAAGGACTCCGTTGGAGGCGGCTTTGATCGGGAGAACGTCCTCAGTCGGGGCATATGTTCAGGCTAGTCGGAGGTCGAACAATGGAAGTCGGAAGCTACTGTTTTCATCGGCGTGCCTTGGCGGCATTCCATCAACTGGCTGACGAGGAACAGGCGCAAGTACTGGAGGGCTTGGCCTCGCTCGTTGATGTTCCTGCCATCCAGTGGACTGCGGCACAGGCCAAGAGGTTGCCCGGCGATCAGTCGCTCTACCTCGTGCGGATCAACGACAGCCTGCGGATGATTGTTCGGGCCGTTGAGGGCCAGAAGCCCGAGGTGATGGACATGGTTCGACACGAGACACTGGAGTCTTTCACGAAAACCGCCGCCCAGACCGGCAGTTGAATACGGGTGAGCGATGCCCGATTTTCAGCCGCACGTCCTCGATTGGACCGTCTGCCGGGTTCAGGTGCAGGAACTCAAAGCCCTGCTTGATGGATCGTCCGATATTGCGGAAGCAGTTCTTCACGCCTTCTTCGAGCCGAGAGCGCATCTCCGGGCCTTGATCGGCTCCTACAACCCGTCGCTCGCTTCGCCGGACCTTCTCGCCTGGGAGTACCCGATTTTCGGTGACTTCCGCTGTGATTTCGCCATCGGTGACTCGGCGCGGAAGGTGTACACGTTCGTGGAGTACGAGGACGCCGGCCCGAACAGCCTCTTCGTCAAGCAAGGGGAGAAGGCCACCCGTGCCTGGTCGCCGCGGTTTGACAGGGGGTATGGTCAGATCATCGACTGGTTCTACAAGTTGCACGTCATGACCGACACACCGGACATGGAGTCTCGGCTTGGCAAGCGATCCATTCGATACACGGGTGTACTGATTATTGGCCGCGATCAGCACATGCTGCCCGGCGAACGGCTGCGGCTGGAATGGCGGCAAGAACACGTCGTCGTGAACTCCAAGCACATCCTCTGCGTTACCTACGACCAACTCCTCGAAGATTTGTTGTTCCGTCTCGAACAGTACACCCTGGCAGCGAATGCGGGTGGATAAATCCGAGAAGGCAAAAGGTCGTCTTCCTCAATCGGCTGTCTCTCCCCAGGTCAATCCCGCCGCTGCCAGTTCCTCGGCGGTGTGCCGCTGAAAGTGCTGCAACACATAATCGCGGCCCCAATCCTCGTTCTCGATGGCTTCCAGCGGCGGCAGCGGATGACCGAAATGCTCCGCCACCAACCGATACGCCTCCTCGGTCGTCAACTCGTAAATACTTCGCATGGAATGGCTGTCCCTCAGGCGTCTTTTCGTCCAACCCACCTACAATAAACGCCCGTCAGCGTGTCCGCCAACGGCAGTCCTTCGAGGAGGGTCCGCCATGAACGCATCGCCGCGTCTGCTGGTCCATCCGCGCGACGAGATCGTGCGGACGATGGAGCGCATCTACCGCTACCGCATGACGACCACCTCCGGCGGCAACCTGTCTGTCCGCGACGAGGACGGCGACGTGTGGATCACGCCGGCGCGGGTGGACAAGGGCAGCCTGC
This sequence comes from uncultured Planctomycetota bacterium, assembly GCA_963849325.1. Classification (GTDB taxonomy): domain Bacteria; phylum Planctomycetota; class Planctomycetia; order Gemmatales; family Gemmataceae; genus JAJPHU01. The sequence goes on from CAWKHF010000005.1 coordinate 563,977, forward strand.
GCCGCGAGGACGTCGTCCGCGTCCGGGCCGACGGCGGCGTCGAGGGGCTGCACCGGCCGTCCTCGGAGCACCCCTTCCACCAGGGCGATCTACCAGGCGCGGCCCGACCTCCGCGCCGTCGTCCACGCCCATCCGGTCGCCCTGGTGGCGTTCAGCATCTGCCGCCGCGTGCCGGACACGTCGCTGATGCCGCAGGCCGGACACGTCTGCGGCGCCGTCGGCTTCGCGCCGTACGCCCTGCCCGGCAGCGAGCAGCTCGGCCGCAACATCGCCGCCGTCTTCGGCCAGGGGTTCAACTGCGTGCTGCTGGAGAACCACGGCGTCGTCATCGGCGGGGCCAGCTTGGCCGAGGCGTTCCAGCGCTTCGAGACCCTGGAATTCACGGCCAAGACGATCATCAAGGCCAGCCTGCTCGGCCCGGTGCGCTACCTGACGCCGGAGCAGATCGCCCGGTCGCAGCCGCCGCGAGCCGCTGCCGGAGTTCGAGCCGGGACCGGCCGGCACGCACGAGAAGGAGCTGCGCCGAGCCGTCTGCGAATTCGTCCGTCGCGGCTACCGCCAGCGCCTGATGACCAGCACCGAGGGCAGCTTCTCCGCTCGCCTCGACGGCGACACCTTCCTCATCACCTCCTACGGCATCGACCGGCAGGCACGTCGAGGTCGGATCAACTTGACGCTCGTCCACGACGGCCGCCGGGCCGTGGGCAACGCAGCCCAGCCGCGCCGTCCACATCCACCGGGCCATCTACCGCCGGCATCCCGAGGTCCACGCCATCGTCAACGCCATCCCGGTCAACGCCACGGCCTTCAGCGTCACCGCCACGCCGCTGGACAGCCGTACTATCCCCGAGAGTTACCTGCTGCTGCGCGACGTGGCCGCGGTGCCGTTCGGTTGGCAGTACGAGGACGGCGGACGCATCGCTGAGGCGGTCGTCGCCGGATCGGCCCATCGCCCTGCTCGAGAACGACGGCGTACTGGTCCTGGGCACGAGTCCGCTGGACGCCTTCGACCGGCTGGAAGTGCTGGAGTCCACGGCGGAGGCGATCATCAACAGCCGGGCCATCGGCGCGGTGCGGCGCATGGGCGACGACGTGATCGAGGAGCTGACCGAGGCGTTTTTGAGGAAGCAGGCATGAGCTGGCTGCACGGGGCCTTGCTGTCGGCGCTGTTCGCCGGACGGATCGGAAGCCAGGCCGCTTTCAAATGACCTTCACCAGCACGAGAAGGGCGCCCTGTTCGTCGCGCAGTCGCAGGAGGATCTCGGCGCGGCGGGAGGAGGGCCACTGTCGATATTCGGACTCGACCAGGAGGCAATACGCCGTTTCGCCCTCCGGTAAGGACAACGATCCGGGCAAGCGCCGCGCCGGCCGGCCGTAATAGAACAGGATGCCCTCATCCTTGAGGCGAAAGAGATACAGCATCCGGCCGGGCGGCACCAGGGCGGCGATCTGTTCGCCCTTGCGCGCGGCTGGCGCGCCGGGTTCCGGCTCGGCAGGATCGCCTGCACGAAGACGAGCTTGACCGCCAGCCAAAGCACCAGCAGCGCGAGGAAGACGCGGCCCGGCCGCAGTCTGGGCACGGGCCAGCGCAAGCGGCCGTCGAGCCAGGCGACCCACACCAGGGCGGCCAGCCCGGCAAGGCCGGGTTGCAGTGGCATGGCATGACGCAGGTGATGTCCGGGCGCCAGACCCCAGAAGAGCAGATTCGGCCACGTCCAGCAGTGCAAGAACTGGAGCAGACGGCGGCCGCGCTCGTCCCACAGCCGCGCGAAGCCGGGATGCAGCGTCCTCAGCGCGAAGGCCGACCACGGCAGGTTCGCAGCCAGGAACGCGGCGGGGAAGGCGGCCAGTTCGTGCCAGGGATAGGGACGCGAATGATGAGCGGGCGACAGGCGCGGCAGCGCCTCGCGCCGCACGGCGTCCAAGAAGGTATCCCAGCCCATCCGTGTCGCCACCATCGCCGCCCAGGCGATGCACGGAGCCGCCGCCACGATCACGCTGAGTAGGTGGGATGGACGAAACAACATCCGCAGCCGTCCACGCCACCAGAGAAGAGGCCCGACGGTGAGATAAAAGAATGCCGGAGCGGTCCACTTGGTCAGGACGCCGCCGGCCACGCACAACAGGGCGAGTTGCCACCACAGCCATTCCCGCCCGAACGTGCGCTCCTCTGTCGATTCGCTAATCTCCAGGGCGCGGAGGAAGCACAGCAGCGCCGCCGTCACCCAGGCGAGCTGTACCAGGTCGATCTCGGCGGAGGGAACGCGGCCCAACCACAGGGCCGAGGCGGGCAGCAGACCGGCGGCGATCAGGCCGGCGCGGCGGCCCAGGCGCCGCGCGAACGCCGTATAGAAGAGGAAGACCGTCGCCGTCGCGGCCAGCGCCGAGGGCAGGCGGGCCGTCGCGGCACTCACTCGCCCAGGCGGCCAACTGGCTGCGGCAATGGCCGCATACATCCCCGGCGGCTTGGTCAACAGCGGTTCGCCATACAAGGTGGGAACGATCCAATCGCCGTCGCGCAGCAATTCCGCCGCCAGGATCGCCCGTAGACTCTCGGTCTGATACAGCTCGCCCGTGTTGAGGCCGAAAAAGAACAATACACCACACCACAGCGCCAACAACAGGGCGACCGCCATCCGTCGATGGCCGCTCAGCCGCAAGCGGTTTTCGGAACCGACTCGGAATGGAGACGATGCGAGCAGGGACATCCGCCACCTCGCTGCCGGGACCGGCGCGGCCCGCTCCTCGGGCGCGGCCAATCCGTGTGCGAGGCGAACTGTACCAGCGGAGGGCGGGGAGAGATAGGCGAGTCTGGGCGGCGTCAAGCGCCGAGGGCGCGCTTGATGTGCTGCACGAGATTTTTCATGACAAAGCCTTGCTCGGGGCAGATGGAGACGACCGCCCCGCGCTGGCGCAGGTGCTCGGCGAGCACCGGGCCAATCGCGGCGATGCGCGTGCGCGTCAGCCCTTTCCGCAGAGACGTCCTGCAATCCGCGATGCTGGGCGATCTCATACAAACGATCGACCTGCGGCGAGCTGGTGAACAACAACACGTCCACCTCGCCGCGATCCAGGCGAGCGATCAGGTCGGCGACCCGCTCCTCATCGGCGGCGGGGGCATAGACGTAAGGCAGGACCGTGCGCACCTGCGCCCCGGTCGAGGCGAGGAACTGCTCCAGCGCCGGGTTCGGCTCACCGTAGAGTGTGACGCCCACGGTCTGACCTGCGAGCGGCTCGCCGCGCAGCGTGGCGATGACGCCGTCCGTGGTGGGTGCCTGGGCAACGCGCGTCGGAGACAGACCGATCTCCTTGAGCACCTGACCGGGCTTGGGACCGCGCGTGAGGATTTTCGTCCGCCGCAGGGCGGCGATGACAGCGTCGCGCAACCCCTCGCGCTCGGCGAAGGCCAGCAAGCGGCGCAGGGCCTCGCCGGTCATCAGCACGACGTAGCCGAAGCGGTCGTCGCCCAGGTCGCGCAGCCAGTCCCGCACTGGATCGGGGTCCGGGGCGTCGAGGATGCTGACCATCGGGCAGCGCAGCGTGGTTGCCCCTTCGCCTTCGAGCAGCTGCGCCAGCTCTTCGAGTTGGCGGGCTTCGGCCAGGGCGATGGTACGTCCTTCGAGGGGGCGCGACATGAGGTTCTCCCTGCTAGATGTATTTCCGAGCCGCTTGCGGCTTATAGGGTGTAAGAGTCTGTCCCACAAGCCCCCCTCTCCCCCGTACTCGGGGGAGAGGGGCTTCCGGGACAGACGCTAAGACCCGCGCTAGCGCGGCCAATTTTTGACGGCGTCGGCGGCCCCATGCATCAGGGGGTCAATGGCCCCGGCCGGCTCCTCGTGTTTGGCGCTGTCGCGCGAATTGAACAGGACGGCCCAGGCCAGGCCGTCGTGGCGGCGTACCAGCAATGTCGAGGTGCCATCCAGCGCGCCGTTATGCCAGATGTTGGCGCCGACAGCGCCGATCGGACGCACCATCCAACCACACCCATAATAGGCGTCGCGCGGCCGGCCGTTTGGTTTATGTCCGGCCGTGCCCGGCGGAGGCTGCAACATGATGGCAATGCTTTCCGGCTTGAGGATCTGGCAATGTCGCGGGTCGTCGAAGGCGCTGACGAAGCGCACCAGGTCGGGCGCGGAGGCCAACCAACCGCCGTGGGCGTCCATCGCTTCCAGGCACCAGGCGCCATAAGGCAGCGGCACCGGCTGGCCTCGGCGCGGCCCCATCACGGCGGGCGCGGTGGCGTCCTTGGCGACATGGTATTTCACTTCGCCGCAGACACGATGGGCGAGCAGGGTCGCGCCCAGCCGCATGTCCCCAATACCCAGCGGGGCCAGCACCTCCTTGCGAACGTACGCCTCATACGTTTGGCCGCTAACCTTGGCGATGACGCGGCCGAGCAGACAGTAGCCGAAATTGGAATAGGCGTATTGGCTGCCGGGATCGAAATCGAGAGGCCGCCGCAGCATGTAACGGATGATGTCTTGCGGCCCAGCCGGAGGCGGCACCTCCAACTCGTTGACGATCGCGGGGGAACGAAACATCGGATCGAACGAGTGGTCTCGGTCCCAGCCGCCGCGGTGCTGCAACAGGTGCAGGATCGTCACCTGCTTCCAGCGCGGATCGAAACGGCCGCCCGGCCCCTTCGGCCGTCGCAATTGCAATACGTCGAAGACCGGGGCGTCGAGCTTCAGCCGCCCTCGTTCCACCAATTGCAACACGGCCACGGCCGTAAGAGGTTTGGAGATGCTGGCGATGCGGAACAGGGCGTCGGGCTGGACCGGCTCGGCGGTCGAGCGGTCGGCGTAGCCAAAGCCGCGGCCGTAGACGAGCCGGCCGTTCTTGGCGACGGCCAGGGACGCTCCCGGCAATTGATGCTCGCGGAGAAAGCGCCTCATCAGATCGTCAAAGCTGGCCAGGCGCGGATCGACGCGCCCCGTCGCCGGCATCTCGCGGGCCGGCGTGGACGCGGGATCGCTGACACCGGGGAGACAGCAAGCGGCCCAGACGGCGGCCAATCCGAATGCGATGCGCACAGGTCCATCTCCCGCCAAGGGTATCAGGGCCGGGCCACCGAAGATTGGCCCGATCGCCCTCCCGGCCAACACCTTTCCGATTATGAAGGGCGCCAGGGTCCGGGGCAAGCGCAATCATCGGATGCCTTTCCGCCGATTCCTGCCGTGCATGAAAGTCGGTTGGACCGTTTGTCCAATCGATACATTTTATCTATTAACTGATTGCATTGGACAAAGACGGTTGTATGATAGTCGTTAGTTGGTTGGCCGGCGGAGTGGGGGTTGGTCGCCCGAGATAGGCGGACGGGGCCGACGAAACAGAGAAAGGTTAACCCAGCGGCGGATACAAACAATCCCAGAAGGTACTTGCAAGGGGAGACGACGACATGCCACGAGGTAGGCCGAACGGAGATCAAGGGACCGACCCCAAGAAGAACAAAATGGAGGCCGTGCGGCGCGCCATGGATAGCCTGGGTTATGAGGCCCAGCCGCTGGAAATCCAGAAGTTCGTCAAGGACAACTTCGATCAGGACATGACCGCCAACATGGTGTCCTCATACAAGAGCAGCTTGCGGCGGAAAGCAGGCATGAAGGGACGGCGGAAAAAACGCGGTCGGCCGCGCAAGGCCGAAGGCGCGCCGGTCGCCGCCGCTCCCGCCACCATCTCCCACGACGTTGTGCCCTGGAAAGACCTTCGCACCATCAAGGACATCGCCGGACGCATCGGCAAGAAGAACCTGCGCGATTTGGTGGAATGGCTGGATTGACCGAAGGGCCGAGATGGTCCTGGAAGTCGGCCGGGGCGGCGGAGGGGTGCGTTTGATCGGTCCTCGCGGAGGAGGCCGACCTCGTCTGCCCGTTCTCCCGCCCCGGCCGAGTGTATCCCCGGGAGCCGGGCGCGAAGGCCCGGCTCCCGGTCCGACATGAGTTCCACTGTGAAGCGCTCGCCGGAGTGGCCGACCCAGAAACCACTTGGCCCAGCGAGCTGATTGCCTCTACCCAGGAGGGCGGGTAGTGCTGGCATTCCCGCAAACCCCAGCACACAGCAGAACTCGGCTGTTGCTCACTTCGTTCGCCTCGCAGTCGTGTGTAACTGACGAGAGGGCGTATAACGTCTAGCGCCCGTTTTGGGAAGAGCAATTTCCGGTTGCTAAGGAGCCGTCCAACAACAAGTTCCCCGTTTCGCCGCGACGCGCAGCGGAGCGCGGGAGCACTCCCGCGCTCCCTGCGCGTCGCGGCGAAACGAAGTTATTTGTGGACGCGACCTAACTAACGGAAAAAGCCCTTCGGAGCCCGCAGCGTAAGCGAGGGAAAGGGCTTGGCATGCCACAACCCTCGCTCACGCTGCGGGCTCTTTAGCGTTGCGTCGCTGGCATGACCGCGGCAGGTGGCGAGCCAGCCGGAGGCACGAATGACGCCGGCACCATTGGCAACGTCGCCGGCGATTGCGGTTTCACGATGGCGTCGCCGTAGCGCTGCTCCAGAATGTCGGCCGGGGGGATAAAGATTTTTTCGCCCGGTGTGATGGTGCCGCCGTTGGCCATCTGCGTACTGGCGCGGGCGTGACGACGATTGTGTCGCTGCAACGCCTTGGCGAACGCCTCGCTCATATAGAAGTGCCCGCTGATCTTTTCAAACGTGTCGCCGGGCTGGCACACGTACTCCTGTTCGTCATAGACGATGACCTGCGGATTGGAGAGGGTCGCCGGCCGCGCCGTTGCCGACGCGCCGGCGGACGCCACGGGCTTGTCGCGCCCCGAGGACGAGGAAGACGCACTGCCGGTCGATAGCGAATCCGGCAGCGCTGGATACGGCAGCGGCGGCGCGGGAGTTGTCCCCGCCGATCCGGACTTGTCGCGCGGCGTTGTTCCGCTCGCTGGATTGGCGGAAGTATGCGGATCGGGAATGAAAAAACTGTTGCCAGCGGGCGGTTTGGGATCCGACGAGGGTGAAGCCGGTGGAGGGGCGGAAGGGGCCGGCTTGCTTTCCGGCGGCGTTCCCACGATCGGAGCGAATGCGGGAGCCAGATTGTTGTTTGCCTTATTCTGGGCAGGCGGCGGCTCCGGCTTGGGCGGGGCGGATGTCGCCGAGCCTACGAGTCCAGGGCCGACGGCCATTGGCCCGGATGTTGAGGGAGAAGGTGCCGCACCCGTCAGAGGCGACGAAGGCGGGGGCGCGGGCGGTGTGGACGAGACGGATGGAGGATCGAATGTTGTAAAGCGAGGGCCACCCGTGGCCGTTAGCGGCGGCGCCGGAGTCGGTGGCGTCGCGGCGGCTTTCTCGGTCGGAGATGTCTTGGGGGGCTCCGGTGAGGTCGGCGCAGCGGCAGCCGGCGCGGTCGGTTTCGTGGCTTGCCCCGGCCCAAACAGCAACGACGGCGCGGGAGTGGCCTTCTCCCCGCCGGTGCTGGCCGGAGGAGGACCGTCTCGTCCGGAGGTGCCGCCCGAGACGGGAATGATCAGGGATGGGTTTACCGTCTTCGTGGATGGCCCAGCGGCGGGCGTCGGGCCACCCGAGTTGGGCGATGTCATGGGACCGATACCCGGTGGGGCAGAAGTGGTCGCCGCCTTCCCTCCGGAAGTAGGGGGATCTTCTTTTTTTGGCGTGTCTAGCTTCTGCGTCTTCGTCTCAAGAGTCGATGCCGGAGCGGAGTCCCTGCCATCAAAGGAGAGGAAGCCGCCGGGCTCGACAGACGGTGGCGTCCGGGGAGGCTCCGGCGATTCGGTACTTCTCGAAGCGGTCGGGGGCGTCTCCTTGCCGGAATTAGATTCCGGCGTCTTTCTGTTGTTGCCCTCCCTAGGAGGCGGAGGTGTGTCCGAAGAGGATCGTTGGATTCCACTCCGGGTCAGCGCCTGTTCCGTCGTGCGACGTAGTGGCGGCGCGGCGGAGGACGCCTTGGATGAGGCTCCGTCCGCGTCCGCCGTCGTCGCATTCGCCGCCTTGGGGGCCGGCTGGTTCTGCATTTTCAGTCCAATCACGGCCCCGGTCAGGCACAGAAACGTACACGTGACCGCCACGCCGATTTTGTGCTCGCGTGTCATCCGCGTCCTCCTCTCGGACGATGGGTTGCACGAATCAAGAATCCCCCGCCGGCGGACATGGTTCCGTACATGCCGGCCAACGGGGGATCGAAAGGGCGAACTGTTTTCCCGACAAGCCCGGAGCGCCAGCGACGGGTTCTCACCCGTCGCTGGCGCTCCGGGCTTGTCGGGAAAACACGGTCACTCCTGTTCGGCCGTCGTCGTCGGACGGCTGGCGGCGGCGCTCTTCTGCTGCGTGTACTGACGCCAGCGCGCGGCGTCCCAGACCTCAAAGTGATCGTCAATGCCGACCAGCACCAGTTCCTGATGCAGTCCGGCGAACTGGGCCAACCGATCCGGGAGCGTGACCCGGCCGTCGGTGTTGACCGACAGCTTCTCCGTCTGGGCGAAGTACAGGCGTTTGAAGACGCGCACGTCGACTTCGTTGGCCTGCGACTGCTCCAGACGTTCGCCGAGGCGTTCCAGGTGCGGCTGGTTGGTCAGCCACAGGCACTTGTCCGGGCCGGGCGAGACCAGGACGGTATCGCTGCCGGATAGCTGATCGCGGATGGTGCGCGGCAAAGTGAGCTGGTTTTTCTCATCGAGGCTGCACTGGTAGGTGCCGGTCAGCGGCAGCACGCGGGCCTTGGGCGGCGCCGGCTTGGGCCGCAGCGCCGGCAGCGGCTTGACCGGCTCGGCCTCATCGCCCTGCATGCAGGCGTCGCCGGGCAGCCGAACCGTCGTGCCGGCGCCGAGCGGCGCATCCGGTTTCAGCGTGGGATTGAGCTTGTGGATGTCGGTCCAGCGCTCCGTGCTGCCGAGCGTGCGGCGCACGATGTCCTGCAACGTCTCGGAGCCGTGGACATGGTACAGCTGCACGGGTCCGGGCGCCGGGGCCAGCGGTGGCTCACCGGGCTGCGGCTTGCCCTCGTGGTCCACGCCGGGCGCGGCGCTGGCGCCAGCGGCCGTTGTCGTGGCATAGGACGTCGGAGCCACCTTGTCGGGATTGCTCGATGGCGGCGGTCCATCGAAAGGCATGAACGAGGAGGGTTTCGCCTCGGCCGGTTTCTCCGACGGCGGCCGAGGGTTAGACCAGGCCGGTGGCATCGACGTGGACGGCGGCAATACCTTACTCGGCTTCGACTTGTCTGGGGTCATTGGAGGGGGTGCAGAAGAAGGCGCGAAAGCAGGGAAGCTGGGCGGGGTCCCAGCCGCCGGTGTGCTCGCCGACATCTTCCGATCTTCGTCCTTCTTCTGTCCCGCCTTCGCAGTTGTCTCTTCCTTCTTCGATGTAGGCGGCGCGGGCGTGTTGGGATTGAACGATACCGGCTGCACGGGGGGGATAGGCGGCAGTGGCGGAGTTGCGTTGGGCTTGGCGAGAGGTTCCGCCATCGTGGGCATGCCGAGCAGGACCTTCGGCTCGGGCGCGTCTTTTTCGCCGTGGGTTTCTCTTTCGACTTGGCAGCCGCCGTCTTGGTATCGATCACCGGCGGCAGCACCTTCTCCGGCGTGGCCGAGTGCAGACCGAGGCTCCAGTCATTGACGGGTGTTCCTTTGTCCTTGCTCGTCTTGGGCGGGGGCGATGGTTCCTTGTCTTCCTTGCTCGAAGGCGGCATCTCGAACGGCTTGTCCGCCTGAGCGACGGCCTTGTTGCCGTCGTGGAGTTTGCAAGCGAGGACCAGGCCGAACAGGCAGATCAATCCGCCCAGGGCCATCCATGCGTACTGGGTCTTGCGGGTAAGCATCCTTGCTCCTCTTGTGAAGGCGAGCGGCCTGTTTTCGCGTCAGGCCGCACGCCGGATCTCCTGGGTCATCGCTATCCGGGTCCGGCCGCGTTCAGCGCGGATCTCGGCCGGCTTCCGGCAGCGCCGCCCGCAGCTTGGCGCTGCGGGCGCGCGGATTGTTCTTCATTTCGTCCTCGCCGGCCTGCACCGGCTTGCGCATCAGCGCCTCCCACACCGAGCGCTCGCGGAACGCCTGTTTGACCAGGCGATCCTCCAGCGAATGAAAACTGATGAGGACGACTCGTCCTCCCGGCCGCACGCGCGCCGGCAACACCTTCAGTAAGCGCTCCAGCTCGTCCAGCTCGTCGTTGACGGCGATGCGGAGCGCCTGGAAGACGCGAGTGGCCGGATCGATGATCGGCCGTCGCCGTTTCGCCGAGCGCGGCGGCCGCGGTACACAGCGGCGCACGAGGTCGGCCAACTCCTCGGTGGTCTCTAGCGGCTGACGGCGCCGCGCTTCGACAATCCGCCGCGCAATGCGCCGGCTGAAGCGCTCTTCGCCGTCAGCGCCAGATCAGGTCGGCGAGGTCGCGTTCGTTGAGGCGACGCAGCAGGGCGGCGGCCGGCTCGCCTTCCGTCGGGTCCAGCCGCATGTCCAACGGACCCGGCTGGGTGAAGCTCAAACCGCGACCGGCCTCGTCCAGCTGGTCCGAGCAGATGCCCAGGTCGGCCAGTACGCCATCGACGGCGGCAACGCCCAGTTCCTCAAGGACTTCGTCCAGCCGCGAGAACGGGGCGTGAATCCGCGTCACCGGCAGGTCCGCCAAGCGAGGGCGGGCCAACTCCAACATGCTCGCATCGCGGTCCAGTGCGATGAGCCGGCCGTCCGGTCCCAACTGCTCGGCGATCAGGCGAGCGTGACCGCCGGCGCCGACGGTGGCATCGACGAATACCTGGCCCGGCTCGGGCGCCAGTGCCGCCAGCACCTCGACCGGCAGGACCGACACGTGGCGCGGCGAGGCGCCGGAAACAGAATCACTCATGAGGCACATCGAGATAAGACGCGAAGGGTAGGCAACGTGAGGGCTTCTTCTCCGTGCTCGCGCCCGTCTCCGGGAGCAAGAAGACTATACCCATTTCGGGCCGCGAATCAAGGCGAAGGACTTACGACCGAAAATGCACCCTGTTCGGAAGGGCTGGGCTAACGAAAAAACACCAGACCCCAAACCATTCGCGCACCCCGCCCCGCCTTGAAGATGCGGCGAGTTGACGCTGCTGCGCCGGAGGGCGATGACTATAATGGCGAGGCTGGTCCGCCGCGTGTACGGATGCGCACCGCGAGAGGGCGGATCGGCCGTTTCCCTCTCGGAACTCGGCCAAGGGAGTATTCGCATGTCGGCCCCCGTCAAGACGAGCAACGGTAGCGGTCTCACGCCCACCAATGAGCTACGCCAGGTAACCGTGCCCGACTTCGTCGCCGCCAAGGCACGGGGGCATCGGCTGACCATGCTGACCGCTTACGACTACACCACGGCCCGGCTGCTCGACGACGCCGGCGTCGATAGTATTCTGGTCGGCGATTCGCTGGGCATGGTCGTGCAGGGCCAACCCGATTCGCTGGGCGTCACTCTCGACGAGATGGTCTACCATACGCGCTTGGCGGCCCGCGGCGTGCGCCGCAGTCTGCTAGTGGCCGACCTGCCGTTCATGAGTTACCAGGTTAGTCCGCAGCAGGCGCTGGAGAGCGCCGGCCGACTCCTCAAGGAGGGCGGAGCGCACGCGGTCAAGCTGGAGGGCGGCGTTCGCAGCGCCGCCGCCATCGCCGCCGTCACCGCCGCCGAGATCCCGCTCATGGGCCACATCGGCCTGACGCCGCAGTCGGTTCGCCGCCTGGGCGGCTTCAAGGTGCAGCGCGACGCCGAGCGCCTGCTGGAGGATGCGTTGGCCGTCGAGGCCGCCGGCGCCTTCGCCGTCGTCGTCGAGTGCGTGCCGACCGACGTGGCCGAGCGCATCACCGCCGCGCTGAAGGTTCCGACCATTGGCATCGGCGCCGGCCCGGCCTGCGATGGCCAAATCCTCGTCACGCCCGACCTGCTCGGCCTGTTCGACGATCTGCGGCCGCGCTTCGTCAAGAACTACGCCGATCTCGGCCAGGCCGTTCGCCAGGCCGTCGAGAGCTATTGCCGCGAAGTACGCGACGGCGCCTTTCCCGGACCCGAACACAGCTTTCGCTGAAGAAGAAGAAAATCACCACGGAAAACACGGAAAACACGGAAAAAGACAAAAACAGAAACAGAGAATTCAGACCAGCGAAGATCGATAAATGAGCGCTACCTCCCTTGCTGTCTTTTTCCGTGTTTTCCGTGTTTTCCGTGGTGGGCCTCTTCTGGGAAAGCGCCGCGTCTACCCTCATTCGGTCGTCTGTCCCAGGCGCGTCTCGAATTTCTTCCGCAAGACCGCGGCCAGGTGACGCACACAAAGCGCCTGCCGCATCCGTTCGGTGTTCGTCTTGTCGTGGACCATCAGGCGAAGCAACTCGGTCACGCTCAGCCGGTTCTCCTCCTCGCGCAGCAATTCCACCGCATCGCCCGGACTTACCGTGCCTTCTTCCAGCACGGCGAGGTAAAACCCCGGACGATTGCTCGCCAGGAAGCGCGGGATGATCCCCGGATCGCCAAACCGGATGCCCAGCTTGTAACAGGGCAGGCGCGGCTGCGTGACGACGAGGCGCGCCGTGCCGACCCGCAGCTCGTCGCCGACGTGCAGGGCGTCCTCGCGCAGCCCCTCGGTAGTGAGGTTCTCGCCGAAGACGCCGAGGGGCAGTTCGCGGCCCGGAAGCTGCTCGCGCCAGTAATCGTAGTTCTCGACGGGGTAGGCATAGACGGCCTTGTCCGGCCCGCCGTGGACGGAGAGATCGGCCTGAGCGTCGCCCTCCAGGTTGAGACGCCGCAACGGAACGCGGCCGTCGATCGGCTCCTTGAAAATCCCCGTGGACACGACATCGCTCCCCCACGCGATTTCGCGGGGCAAACCGACGTTGACGGACACGATTCGCATGACGACGGAACCCTCGCGCGGTACACGAGATTGACAGCGGGGCCGGTCTTTGACTATTCTCCCCGTTTTCGCCGGGCGGACAACCTCGGGCACATGAATTGCTCCACATCGGAAGCGTCTTGGACCGATAAGGAATTGTTTGCCGGGAGGATCCTCCGTCATGGCCGAAACTTCCAAGAACGAAATGACGACCCAGCTTGCCGAGGGTCTCTCCGTCAGCCGAACTGCGAACGGCAATGGGCTGACGTTGACCATCCGCCTTCAGGGTCCATCCGATTGCGTACTGCACTGGGGTTTGAGCCGGCGTCCCGGCGGGGCGTGGAATCGCCCTCCCCAGTCGTGCTGGCCGCAAGGGACGACGCCCGCCGACGGTAACGCCGTGCGTACCCCATTCGCTGGCGATGGTCAGAAAGAGGTGTCCATCCACCTCGATTCATCCGGCCCGTGGCGCGGCCTGGCCTTTGTCGTCCACGCCCCGAAAGAAAATCGCTGGATCAAGAGCGGCAATACGGACTTCGTCCTGCCGCTGCCCCGTCCGCGGGGCCGCTCGCCCGAAGAAGCGTTGACTGAGTGGGCGCCGGAAGGAACGGGGACGCGCCAGGTCCATTCGCTCGACAACGGTGATCGCGTCGCGGCGGCTATCGCCGAGACGCCCGACGGCGTGCGCGTCCGCCTGGTTTGCGACGCCGCGGCGCCGCTGGCCTTGCACTGGGGCTTGGCGTGGCAGTTCCAGCAGGAATGGACGCTGCCGCCGGAGAATTACCGGCCGGAAGGCACGACGCTCGCCGACGACAAGGCCGCGCGCACGCCGTTCACCGAGCGCGAGGGGTTGCAATACCTGGAGCTGCGCTTCCCCCGACCGTCCGAGGGACCGGGGCCGCGCGGCCTGCGCCTCGTTCTGCATCAGGCCGACGAGGGCTGGCTCAAGAGCGACGGCAAAGACCTGTACTTGCCGCTTGTTCCAGGGCGAGCCGGACGCGCGACTGTCCGCGCCGAAGCTGAGCGAGTTGGCCGAGCAGATCGTCGGCGCCGAGAAGGGTGCCGGTTCGTGGACCCTGATGCACCGCTTCAACCTATGCCACGATCTGCTGGGGTCGGTACAGGATGACGAGGAGGGGCTGGCGCTGCTGTTCGCCTGGCTGCGCTACAGCGCCATCCGCCAACTCGATTGGCAGCGGCGCTACAACACCAAGCCGCGCGAGCTGAGTCACGCCCAGGATCGACTGACGATACGGTTGGCCGGCGTCTGGCGCCGGAACCCGCCGGAGTCTCCGCAGTCGCTTCTGGGTGCGGCAAATGCTCACGACACTCGGCCGCGGCGGCGAGGGGCAGCGCGTGCGCGATGAGATCCTGCACATCATGCACCGCAATCATCTCAAGGAAACGGCCGGCAACTTCATCGAGGAATGGCACCAAAAGCTGCACAACAACACCACGCCCGACGACGTCGTCATCTGCCAGGCTTACCTCGCCTTCCTCCGTAGCAACGGCGACGCCGGCACGTTCTACCGCACCCTGGAGCAGGGCGGCGTCACGCGCGCAGCGGCTGCAAGGCTTCGAGCGCCCCATCCGCTCCGAGCCGATCCTCTACGGCGACCGCAAGGATGCGCTGATCGGCGAATTCGAGAACTTCCTGAAAATCCTCAAGTCGGTGCATTCGGGCACGGACCTGGACAGCGCCGTCGCCGCGGCGCGCGGCCGACTCGACGGCGGCATGAACCGGCAACTCGATGGCCTGCTCGGCCCTGCGCGGGAAGGGTCCGGTCGTGGATGCGCTGGCCGGTACCGTCACGGCGGCGCGCGAAGGTCTGGCGAAGGCGCTGGCCGCCATCGGCGACGACGCCGGCCGCCGCGACCTGCTCTTCCTCGATCTGGCGCTGGAGGAATACCTGCGTGCGGCGATCGAACGGCAGAACGTCAGCCAGCTCCGCCGCGATGCGTTGGCGGCGCTGGTGCGGCGCGGCCCTGCGAAACCTCCAGCTCACGGCCGATTCCGCGGAGCTGGCCATCTGCGCCGGACACTGGGCGGCGCTGTTGGCTCGACCGCGCGACGGCCGCGACTGGGCGCTGCATGCCCGCAGCGTGACCGATCGCGTTTCGCGCTGGGTCGCAGGACTTCACCGGCGCCATCTATCGGCGCCTGCAACCCAAGGCCGAGGCGCTGGGCGCCGCCTTCGGCGCCGAGAAGTGGACGGTGCCGTTGTTCAGCGAGGAGGTCATCCGCGGCGGGCCGGCCTTCACCCTTTCGCTGCTCTTGCGTCCGCTCGACCGTCTTCTGCGCGAGGCGGCGGGACTGGGCGGCTGGCAGGTCATCAGTCCCGCTCGCGCCACCGGCAAAGTCCGCGCGGTCAGTCGCCTCCACGATGTGCAGGCGGAGCGCTTCGCGGAGCCGACCGTGCTGGTCGCCGACCAGGTGAGCGGCGACGAGGAGATGCCCGAGGGCGTCACGGCGGTCCTCACCTCCGATTCGCCGGACCTGGTGTCGCACGTGGCCGTCCGCGCCCGCAACGCCGGCGTTCTCTTCGCCACCTGCTTCGACGCCGACGAATACCAGAACGTCTCAGGCGCTGGCGGGCCAATTCCTCAGCCTGCGCGTGACGCCGGGCGGCGACGTGCAATATACGGAATCGTCCAAGTCCGTAGGGTGGGCCGAGTCTTCGAGGCCCACCGAGGAGCGTGGTGGGCCTCGTTCCTCGGCCCACCCTACGAAGACCACGAAGGCCACCGCGTCCTTCCACGGATGGGTAGTTGGACAGGACCAGTTCGCCCCCGGCCTCGTTGGCGGCAAGTCGAACAACCTCAACGGCCTGCGCGGCCGACTGCCCGACTGGATCCGTCTGCCGAAATCCATCGCCCTGCCCTTCGGCGTCTTCGACCGCGTGCTGGCGGACGCGGCCAATCGTCGTCTGCGCGAGGAATGCAAAACCCTGATCGCGGCGGCCGAGACGAAGGGGACCGAAGCGTTGGCCGAACTGCGAGCCAAGCTGCATGGATTGACGGCGCCGACGGAATTGCCAGCGGCGCTTCGGGAGGGCTGGCAGCGCGCCGGCCTGCCGCCGGTGCCGTGGGAGCAGACCTGGCACGCCATCCGCCGCGTCTGGGCGTCCAAGTGGAACGATCGCGCCTACCTGTCGCGCCGCGCTCGCGGTGTCCCGCACGACAGCCTGCAAATGGCCGTGCTTATTCAGCAAGTGGTGCCGGCCGATTATGCCTTCGTCATCCACACGGTCAATCCGCTCACCGGCAACCACGGCGAGATCTTCGCCGAGGTCGTTCTGGGCATGGGCGAGACGCTGGTCGGCAATTATCCCGGCCGGGCGCTCGGCTTCGTCTGCCGCAAGACCGACCTCAAGCCCGAGATACTCTCCTATCCCGGCAAGAGCGTGGGCCTTTACGGCAAGGGCGTGATCTTCCGCTCCGACTCCAACGGCGAGGACTTGGAGGGCTTTGCCGGCGCGGGACTTTATGATAGCTTCCTGGCCGAGGAGCCGGAGCATCGCGCTGCTCGACTACCGCAACGAGAAGCTGGTCTGGGACGCGAAAGGTCCGCGACGACCTGCTCCGCTCGATCGCTCGGGCCGGGCTGGAAGTCGAACGTCTGCTCGGCTCGGCCCAGGACATCGAAGGAGCGATCGCCGGCGGCGAGCTGCACGTCGTCCAGACCCGTCCGCAAGTGGGACTGGACGACGACTCTCTCGCCGCGTAAACGTTTAGCCGCGACGCGCAGCGGAGCGCGGCGAGCGCCGCGCTCCGCTGCGCGTCGCGGCTAAACCAGAAAGGATTCATCGTGACCCCGCGCATCCGCATCGGCAATCAGACGGCCATTTCGTGCGCCGACCCCTGACGCCTTTCCGCTTCGCCCTGCGACAACGGCTTCGACGCCTTCGAGTGGTTCGCCGACAAGAAGGTACATGCCGACGGCCGTAGCACCGGCTGGGACGAGCCGGACATGGACGCGGCCACGCGCCTCGCCATCCGCGACGCCGGCGTGGCCCATGACGTGCTCTTCACCGTCCACGCCCCCTGGCAGGCCAACCCACTGCACGGCGACGGCATCCCCCTCCTGATCCGCAGCATCGATTTCGCCCGCGACATCGGTGCCGACCTGGTCAACCTGCACCTGTACATGGAGGAGGGGCCGGACGGTTACGCGCGGCGCTGGCGCCGGTGCTGCGGCATGCCGCCGAAGCGGGGCTGCGCGTCAGCATCGAGAACACGCCGCACACGACGCCGGACGACTTCAACGAAACTTTCGCCCGTCTCGCCCAGCTGGACGCCGTCCCGTCCGGGACGGTCGGCATGTGCCTGGACATCGGCCACGCCAACCTCTGCGCCGCCACCCGCAACAACTTCGTGCGCTACCTCGACGCCCTGGCGCCCGCGGTGCCCATCATCCACGTCCACGCCCACGAGAACCACGGCGATGCTGACAGCCACCTGACGCTGTTCACCGGCCCCTCGAAGGACGATGACGCCGGCGTGCGCGCGTTCCTGGATCGCCTGCGCCGCCGCCATTACCGCGGTGCCGTGATCCTGGAGCAGTGGCCCGACCCGCCGCAACTCCTCGTCGAAGCCGCCACCCGACTGCGCAGCCTCCTCGGCCTGCGTCCTCTCGCCGCGCCGGATGGCGCGACGACGGAGAAAAGCACGTCCCGGCGAGGCGCCTGAACGGGTGATGGGTCGCTCGTTGCCACGCTCGGCATGGGAGCGAGCGACAGCTCAAATTTGCACATCGCTTGTTCAAAAAAGACGGACACCGGGGACTTCGGTCTCCGCTTATCCCTCTTTCCAGGCCGGCAGCCGTTGCCTGCGCGATTTTTTTCTCATGCTCTTTCGCTCTTCTTCCGATTGTTTTTTGGGGATCGCGCAAGAAAAGAGAGGAGGAGAAAGCGCACGGCGCGAGAAGGTAGGAGAACAAGAACAGGTGTGAGAGGGTGCCGGCGATTTTCTTCACCAAAAATCACGGATTCACTCTCGCCCGCCCTCGGTTCATCGGCGAAAGTTCCCTTGTCCCAATTGGCGCGCCGCTTGCTCTACCACTCCTGTCGGCTTCCAGCCCCCGGTTGGAGGCACTTGGGCTGTGGAGACGGCGCCTCATCGACGGAAAGGCTCGGAGGGAGCGAGCCTTGCTGAGGCTACCGAAGAAGGTTGGAACGCGGCGGCTCGGAGGGGCCGCGTCCACCACGTCGAGGGCGGACAGAGATATGCAACAAGACATCAAGGTTCCGTGGGTAGCAGTCGTCTCGTTTCCTCCGGGGCAAACGCCCGCCGAGGGGAAACACTATATCGGTAACGGGCGCGACATTCTCCTGGAGGGTTTCCACTGGGAGTCCCACCAGGGCGGCGCGTCCGATCCTGCAACGGGCATGCGCAAAAGTTGGTATCGCGTTCTCGTGGAGAACGCGGCAGCTGTCAAGGCGGCCGGTTTCACCTGGGTGTGGTTCCCGCCGCCGTCCGATTCATTGGCGCCGCAGGGATATATCCCACGGCGTTGGAACGTCCTGGATACGGCTTATGGCAGCGAGGCCGAACTGCGGGCGGCCATCCACGCGCTGGAACCGGTGCGGGCGATGGCCGACGTGGTCATCAATCACCGCGTCGGCGTCCACACCAGCGGCGCCGACTTTGACGATCCGCCATTTCCCAATAACCGAGCGGCCATTGCCCGCGATGATTCTTCCGGCGTCGGCACCGGCAATCCCGACTCCGGCGAACACCATGCCGCCGGCCGCGATCTCGACCATACCAACCCCGATGTCCGCCACGCCATCACGGACTACTTGCGCAAGCTCAAAGCGATCGGCTTCCAGGGTTGGCGCTACGACCTGACCAAGGGCTACGCCGGCCGTTTCATCGCCGAGTACAACGACACCACCGAGCCGGGCTTCTCCGTCGGCGAATTCTACGACGGCGATCGGCAGAAGGTGACAAGTTGGATCGACGCCACCGGCGGCAAGACGACGGCGTTCGATTTCCCCACGCGCTATCTGCTGTATGAGGCGTGCCTGAGCGACGATTACGGCCGGCTCCGTTCGCACAACAGCGGCCGAGTGGTTCCCGGCGGTTTGCTCGGCCTGTGGCCGAGCCGTTCGGTGACTTTTCTGGATAATCACGATACGGAAAGTCGCCGCGATTACGAACATAGCTGTCACAACGACGGCACGCGGCACTTTCCCGGCGAGACGGTCGGCATGGGTTACGCCTACCTGCTGACGCATCCCGGTACGCCGTGCGTCTTCTGGCCGCACTTCTTCGATTGGGGCCAACCGACGCGGCAGCGAATCGAGCGCCTGATCCACCTGCGACGGCACTGCGGCATTCATTCGCGCAGCCAC
This sequence comes from uncultured Planctomycetota bacterium, assembly GCA_963849325.1. Classification (GTDB taxonomy): domain Bacteria; phylum Planctomycetota; class Planctomycetia; order Gemmatales; family Gemmataceae; genus JAJPHU01. The sequence goes on from CAWKHF010000005.1 coordinate 583,125, forward strand.
GTGGACATCAAGGAGGCCGGCCACGGATTGTACGCGGCGATCATCGACGGCAAGGTGGCGATGAAGCTCGGTCGTCGTGGCTGGTCGCCCGGCGGCGGCTGGCACCTCGCCGTCGACGGCGACAAGTTCGCCGTGTGGATGCGATCCAACTAATCTGGTGGTTCGTGGAAACGATACGAGCCGCGAACGTCCGCAAGGGGAGGCAACCCCGCTCGCGGACGCTTGCGGCTCGTGCCTTGCGCGGCCAGTCCCATGGATGGGTCATTACCCGAATCGGCGGCTGACCGACGTACACGGCCAGGTCGTGAAGGAAATCCTGGCCTGACCATCCGACAAGGAATGTCCCATAACTCCGGTTCGCCACGCCGGCGCCAGCAAGCACGCCTGGGCGATCCCCAGTCGAAGGGCGGCGCTCTCCCCGACGCGCTGATCGTACTCCTCGCGCTCGAAGCAGAAGGCGACGCGAGCCACGCGGAAACACAGCGGCTCCGCTTCGCCGACGAAAACGGCGGCGGCGCGGGAACGCACCTCGCCGGCGAGCGGCTCACAGCTGTCCAGCGGGATTTCCAGCGCGATCTCCTGCCGGGTGATTCGGCCATACCACGGCTGCGACGAGAAGGCGCGGTCCTGCGGCACACAGTAGGCCAGAAACGCACGATAGCTGTCGAAACACTCGCTCCAGGGTGGGCCGGGCAGGGCGGCGCCGTTGGGACGGAGCGCTGCCTCCAGGTCGGGAGCGCTGCCGGTCCCTGGATCGAGCCGGACACGGCAGACGTGATCCGCGCCGACCGCAACGGCGGCGCGGTGGAGAGCGTGCATGGGCATGCCCTCGGAGAGCAGACGAGCGGCCAGCGCGTGCGGCGTGCTGCTGATGGCGTTGGTCACGAAATAGACGCCCGGCAGTCCGCTGTGCGGGTCGTGGACGTAGAGACGCCAGTTGGTATGCACCGGCGAGGGCAGCAAGCGGCGCAGTGGCCCCAGCCGGCGCGGGCCGAAATGGCCGTGCCGGTAGGTCAGGTGCGTGAACAGGGCGTAGCGGCCGGCGCGGCCGAGTCGTTGCAGCTCCAGCCCGGCCGGGACGAACGACTCCAGACGCTCCGCCTCCACGAGATAATTAACATAAATAACGTCGGTTATATCGCTAACGAAGGCGACGGGCGGCAGCCATTCGCAGTAGGCACGGAGCAGCCGGCTGTTGGCCAGAACGTCGAGGGCGCGGCCGACCGGGCCGCGTCCAGGGTGCCGCCACGGCGCCAACCGGCCGTGGGTCTCCTCCGGTCGAGCGCGGCGCAACACCTGCTCGGCGGCCACGGCCAGCCAGGCCAGCAGCAGCGTCAGGCCCACTCCGTTGGCGGCGCCGACCACGGCCGCGGGGGGCTGCCATTCCTCCGGCAGCAACAGCCCGGCGCTGCCGACGGCGAGCGCGCTCCAGGTCACGATCGACAGGAGCGTCAAGTTTCGGCCCCATGTCCCGGCGGCGGCGAAGCACCAACTCCAGCCCAGGGCCATGCACAGGTACAGCGTGCCGCCCCAGGCGACGACCGCCTCGTATGCCTGCTTCTCGAATTGCAGATACGGCGTCAGGTCGCCATCGCGGTCGGCCCTGGCGGCGAGGTCCAGACCGCGCGTCACCCACAGAGCCTGGCCGCGCTGGTCGGGAAAAATCGCCAGCAGAGTACACACTAGTACGACCGCCGCCGGCAGACGCGGCACCCAGGACGTGCGCCACAGGGCCAGGCCGGTCAACAAGTCCACGAACGCCGTCACTTGCCAGGGCAGCCAGCCCAACCGCCATAGCCAGGGATGGGCCGCCAGGTAAGCGACGCGGGCGGCGTCGTCGGCGGAGGTGTCGCCGGGCAGGCCAGGCAGCAGCAACAGCGCCGTGCCGGCCAGGGCGAGGACGTGAACGCCCAGGTTGATAAGTAAGACCTGCTCCAGAAACCGCGCCGCCAGACGCGGCTCGCTCTTGGTCGTGACGTGCATGCCCAGCTCCGCCGCTCGCCAACCACCGAAGGCCGCTGGCGCCCTCTTGTGGTCTGGGCGTCATGGTAGCGGCCCACCGGCCGTCGCGCCTACGAGAATTTGGTAGTGGACGATTCGTGTGTTGACGCGGGCGGGTTCTTGGATCGGAACCGCCAACTTCGCACCTGCACGACGATCAGGCTAGCGACGAGGCCGGAGACCCCGATCCAATTTCTGGCATCCGAACTGGGTTGAAAGATTCCGTCAACAAGGCTTAGCGCGAGGTAGTGTCCGAACAGCACCCCAGTCAGAATGCCGAGCCACCAGTCAGGGGTATTCCACTTCATCGCGCTTATCTCCCTTATGCGTGACCGCTCTTGCAATTCTAGCTCACTCATCCTATGCGGCACCAACTCACGAATAGTCCACTACCGAGAATTTGCAAGGAAGGGATACCGCTCAGGGAGTCCTTCTGGGATTAGCGGGAAATCGCTACCATGAGAGAGTCAGGGCGCCGGCGTGCGCCGCCAGGGGGAGGCTCCCATGTGTCGGACGTGTTCAGGGTGGGGATGGTTGGTTCTCGTCCTCGCGGCGACCGGCTGCTCGTCGAAGACGGCGCCCGAGCCGGTGTGGATCGGTCAGCTGCTGCCGCTGGATGGGCCGAACCGCACGGCCGGCCGACACGCTCGCCAGGGGGCTGAGCTGGCGGTCGCCGACGCGGGCAGCGCCGAGCAGACGGTCGCCGGACGTCTCTGCGCCGTGCTGCACATCGATAGCCGCGGCGATCCTGCCGTGGTCCAGGCGGAGACCGTTCGCCTTCTGACGGTCAACAAGGCCGCCGCCCTCCTCGCCGATTTCGACCCCGTGCTGACGGAACGCCTGCTGCGTGCCAATCATCCTTATGGCGTGCCGGTGGTCGTCGCCGGAGAGATGGCCGCCGCGGCCGAGGGCGACGCTGTCCTCTCCCTGGGTGTGCCGCCCGCCGTGCGCGGCCGGCTTCTGGCCCAGTACGCCTCCACCGAGCTGCGGTTGTCCCGCGCCGCCGTCCTGACCGACAGCCGCCGTCCGGCGGCCGCCGCCCTGGCCGCCGCCTTCGTCCAGGACTGGCCGCGCTGCGCGGCGGCAGCATCGAGGAATGGACCTTCGCCACCACCGCCGAACGCGACGACCGCGCCGGCCGTGTCATCCAGGCCGCGCCGGCCGTCATCGTGCTGGCCTGTTCGCCGGCGGATTTCCAGGCCCTCGGTCCCCGGTTGTCCGCCGCCCTGCCGAAGACGCCCTTGCTTTACGGCGGCGAGGACGCCGGTGCCTCGGCCTTGCAAGCCGAGCTGGAAGCGCGGCCCGACATCTACCTGGCCACCGCCTACAGCGCCGAACATCTCACCGAGTCCGGCCGCTCCTTCGCGCACCGCTACGAAGAGCGCTTCCACGAGGCGCCCGACTTGCACGCCACGCATTCCTACGACGCGGTACGCCTCCTCTGCGAGGTGATGCATCGGGCCGGTGCCGCGAACAAGGACGCAGTGGTGAAGGAAGTTTCGCGCCTGGAACAGTTCGACGCCGCCACGGGTCCGATTCGCTGGAAAGACCATCAGCCCCTTCGCCGGGTGTTCCTCGTCGCGCTGAAGAACAATCAGGCGAAGGTCGTTCGCATCGTGGAGCCGGAGGACAACGGAGCACGGCCCGCCACGTCTCGGTAAGAAGGATTTCCCCACCAGCCCGGAGCGCCAGCGACGGGTTGCGCGAACCCGTCGCTGGCGCTCCGGGCTGGTGGGAAGCGGAGTTTTCCTGGACTTCGCCGCGCCAACCGTTATGCTGGCCCCCATGTCCTTGCGAACGTGGCGCCCAAGAAAGGCGGCGAGCGGCATGGGTGGGGCAGACGGACAACGAATCAGTCGAGGTCAGTGGTTGGCCCTGGCGGCGGCGCTGCTGGGCTGGATGTTCGACGGCTTCGAGCAAGGCATTTTCGGCCTGGTCAGCCGGCCGGCACTGGTGGAGTTACTGCACCTGCGCGAGGACGCCCGCCTGGCCGCGGACCCCTCCGCGTCCGAAGCGGTTCGCAAGGAGGCGCGCCAGCGAGTGGACCGGCCGGTCGGCGCCTGGAATAGCGGCATCACCGCGGGTTTTCTGGTCGGCGCCGCCCTGGGCGGCTGGTTGTTCGGCTGGCTCGGCGACCGCCTGGGCCGCGTCCGCGCCATGGTCTTCAGCGTGCTCACCTACGCCCTGTTCACCGGCATGGCCGGGGCGGCCCTCGGCCCGTGGCAGATGGCCGGATTGCGTTTTCTGGCCGCGCTGGGCATGGGGGGCGAATGGGCGCTGGGCGTCGCCCTGGTCATGGAGAGCTGGCCGCAGTCGATGCGCCCGCTGCTCGCCGGTCTGATCGGCGCCGCCGCCAACGTCGGTTTCCTGCTGACGGTCCCGCTCGTCCAGATTGTCGAGTCCGTGGGGATGCCCGTGGCTGCGGGCGGCTGGCGCTGGGCGCTGGGCACCTGTGCCTTCCCCGCCTTGCTCACCTTCTTCTTACGGGTGTTCGTGCCGGAATCGGAGAAGTGGCTGCACGCCGTCCAGACCGGGCCGCGCCCGCGCATGACGGACATTTTCACGCCGGCGCTGCAACGTCGCAGCATTCTCGCCGCCACCCTCAGCGGCATTCCTCTGCTCGTCACCTGGGGGGCCGTCGCCTCGATGATACCCGTCTGGGTCAAGTCGATGAGCAACGAGCAAGCCTGGGTCAACTACGCCCAGGCCAGTTCCGCCGTCGGCGCCATTCTCGGCGCCTGAGCGGAGCGCTGCTGGCGCATTACCTCGGCCGCCGCCGCACGTATTTCGTCCTCACCGTCGGTTCTCTCCTGATGTGTACTTATCTCTTCCGCTTCTACTTCCCGGTCGGCAGTGAACCGAAACCGGATGCGGGTTTGCTGTGGGTGATCGGCCTGACCGGCTTTTTCACCGCCTCCTTCTATGGTTGGCTGCCGCTGTATCTGCCGGAACTGTTTCCGACGCGCGTCCGTGCCACCGGCCAGGGTTTCGGCTACAACTTCGGCCGCATCATCGCCGCGGCTGGCGCGCTCTTCATGAGCCACCTCCTCCATAATGTTTTCCGAGGCGATTACGCGCAGGCCGGCGCCGCCATCAGTCTCATTTACCTCGCCGGGTTTCTCGTCATTTGGTTGGCGCCCGAGACACGCGGACAACCGCTGCCGGAGTGAGATCATCGGAAGGCGCCCGAGGCACCCAAAATCACGAAGAGGAGGATACCGCCCCAGTTGCCCAGCAACGTCAAGCCTCCCATGACGATACCGGCGATGGCGTGGCCGGTGCCTTTCGCGGTCGGATACGACTTAACGTAGCGCAGACCGAGAATACCCAGGATGAGGGCGGTCGGCCCGAGCAGCAGCCCCGCGCAGGGGATCAAGCTGAAAACGCCGCAGTAATAGGCGGCCAGGGCCAGGCCGTTCTTATAGGGAATGATGGTCGAGACCGCCTCCTCCGCCGGGTTTCGGCGGATGTCCCGAGCGCCGCGCCGCGGCCGAATCGGCTCGTCGTCCTCGTCGTCCAGCGCGGGGAGTAGGGTCGGCGTGATGTCCTCCGCTTCCACCGTGGAAGGCTCGGCGGTGATCGCCGCTTCCGAGGGCGCGGCTGCCGGAAATACCGCCGCGCACTTGGGACATTTGATTTTTTTCCCCGCGAGATTGTCCGCAACCTTCAGTTGTCCGCCGCATCCGGGACAGGTGAGAAATAAAGACATGGGGCATCGCACTCCAGGAGAAGAGGATCGAGCGCCGAGACCATTAGAGCCACTGACCAAATGCACTTGGAACCACGGATAACACGGATAAAACGGATAAAGAAAACCAGAATACTTCTTCTGTCTTATCCGTGTTATCCGTGTTATCCGTGGTCAAAATTGCATTTGGTTCGTGAGTCTTAACTCGGCACCGCGCCGAGGCCCAGCCCGGTGAGACAACCTGTTTCCATGATGCCGTCCGTGATGCGGAAAATGCCGGGGAAGCGTTCTTCCCAGGGTCGATTGGCGGCGGGTACGTACTGCCGCGCGTTGGACTCGATCGCCGACACGCCCGGCACGTGCGCCGCCAATCCGGCCGAGTGGATGAGCGACGCGCCCGGACAGGTCAGATCCTGCACGCACAGGAACATGCCGTATTTGCGGGCCGCCGCCGCCATCAGCAGCGATTGACTCTGGCCCTTGCACGCCTTCAGCGCCGCTCCGGTATAGCCCATCTCGCGCGCCAGCCGCAGGCTCTCCAGGTCCAGCAGCGATTCGTCGATGACCACCGGACGCAGCTCCGCCGCCTCGTGCATGACGTTGCCGCGATTCGCCTGGAGGTCGCGCGCCGTCGGCTGCTCGATGTAGGCGATGCGCTCGAAACCGTCGGCCGTCTGTTCGCGCAGCCGGCGCAGGAACTCCAGCAGGTAGCCGACGTTGCCGCAGCGCTCGTTGAAATCGAGCGAGTAGCACCAGCGCGTGACACCTCGTTGTCGTTGCGTCTCGGTCGTCACGCGATCGACGCCGACGACGCGGCCGACGTCCCAGGCCAGGTCGTCGCCGTTGAGCTTGATCTTGAGGTGCGTCAGGCCGTCCGAGTGAATCCACTCCGGCAGCGTCTCCGGCAGGCCGTCGCCGACCGGCCGCGTCACGTCCGCCACCGTCAGCGGGTCGAGGGCGCCGATGAGATGATACAGCGGCAAGCGCGGCTGCGGCTCGCGGCTGATGTATCGATCCAGCGTTTCGCCCTGAAACTCGTCGCCGAGGTAGTGGCCGAGGTCGCGGCTGAGGAAATCGGGTCCGTAGGTGTGATAGCAGTTGAGGCCGTGGGCCTTGCCGTAGGCGTCGTGGACGGCGGCGTCGAAGGCGCTGGCGACGACCATCGTACACAAACGCGGGATCGGTTCGGCCAACCGCAGCTCTCGTGACAGCTCCGCCGCGGCGCGCTCGTACTCCGGCTCCAGCGTGCAGCCGAGGTCGATCGGATGCCCCGTCTCCGTGCAGGAGCCGGCGAGGCGAGCGATGCGCTCGGCCAGGGTCTTCATGGCCCCGAGTGTCGTCTCATAGTCGAGGACGCGCGAGGGGAAGGACCACACGTTGCCCAGCGGCATCGAGCCGAAGCCGCGCGCGGTTTTCCCGCTCCCCGTATGCACTCGGCACTCGACGTTGAGCAGGGTGACGCGATCGACGGCGATGCCGCCGAACTTGATCGGCGTGCGGTAGAGGAAGTCCTCGAACTGATGGGTGATTTCGTCGATGCGGATGTCGGTGGCTCTCACGTGTGTGCTCCGTTGCGGGCGGCCTGAACGAGCGCATCGGCGGCGCGGTCCACTTGCTCCTCGGTGGTGAATCGTCCGACGGTCAAGCGCAGCGCCCCTCGGCCGATCTCCGGCGGCACACCCATCGCACACAGCACCGGCGATTGCGTGACCTTGCCTTCGTGACACGCCGAACCCGTCGAGGCGGCGATCTCCGGCACTTTCTCCAGCAGTTCCGAACCGACGTGGCCGACGAAGCTGGCGTTGAGCGTGTTCGGCAGCCGTTTGTCCGGATGGCCATTGAGCACGACACGCTCGCCGAGTCCGACCTGCAAACGCTGCCACAGGCGTTCGCGCAGCTCGCGCAAGTGGTGCGTCGCTTCCGGTAGTCCCTGGCGAGCGAGGACGCAGGCCGTGCCCAGCGCCACCAGGTACGGCACGTTCTCCGTACCGGCCCGCCGTCCGCCCTCGTGGCCGGCGCCGTGCAGGTGCGGCTCCAGTGTCACGCCGCGACGGACGTACAGGACGCCCACGCCTTTCGGGGCGTACAGCTTGTGCCCGGCCAGCGTCAGCAGATCGACGCCCAGATCGTTGACATCGACCGGCACCTTACCCAGCGATTGGGCGGCGTCGGTGTGCAGCAGCACGCCGCGCAGGCGCGTCAGGGCGGCGATCTCCCGGATCGGCTGCAAGGTGCCGACCTCGTTGTTGGAGTGCATGATGCTGACGAGAGTGGCGCCGCCATCCATCGCCTGGCGCACCGCCTCGGGATCGACCATTCCCCGGCCATCGACCGGCATGACGGTGACGCGGCAGCCGAGGCGGCGAAGAAACTCGCATGGCTGCGTCGTGGCGGGGTGCTCGACGGCGCTGATAATGACGTGAGCGTCGCGGACCCAGCCGCCGGAGGAGCCGCGCAGCTTGCTGAACACCGCGCCCTTGAGGGCGTGATTACTGGCCTCGGTGCCGCCGCCGGTGAAGACGATCTCGTCCGGCTGCGCTCCGATCAGCTCGGCCACCTGTTTCCGGGCCTGCTCGACGGCATGGTGCGCTGTCTTCCCCAGGAGGTGGCTACTCGATGGGTTGCCGAAATGCTCGCGGAGAAAGGGCAGCATGGACTCGATCACCGCGGGATCGAGGGGCGTTGTGGCGTTGTAGTCGAGATAAATGGGAGCCATCTGCGTATTCTACGAGGAAACCCTCTCCATCCAATCCACGAGTTCCCCCATCTGCCGCCGCATCTCCCCGACCGGCCGCTGCACGCGCTGGCCGTGACCGGGCAGGACCCACTCGAACGACAGGCCGGCGAGCCGGTGCATCGATTCTGTCTGTCGCGGCCACGAGTACCAGCAATAATCGGGGTACGCTTCCAGGCGCCGACCGTGGCGGTCCCAGGCCAGGTGGTCGCCGGTGAACAGGAAGCGCTGCCGAAAGAGCAGAACACAGTGGCCTTCCGTGTGGCCCGGCGTCGGCACGGCCAGAAAATCCGGGGCCAGCCAAATCGGCTCCTCGCCGTCGAGAACGACCTCGGCGTCTGGCTGCGCCGCCAACTCGGCCCGGTGAATGTACCGCTGGCCGCCGAACTGCTTGGCATAAAGCTGGGCGTCGGCCACGTCGTCGCGGTGGGTCAGGAAGATGTGAGCGATGCCGCCCAGCGCCTCGAAGCGGCGGACGAGACGAGGTAGGAACTTCGGCGAATCGATCAGCCAGTTGCCGTCGGGATGGCGGACGAAGTAGCTGTTGCCGCCGTAAGACTTCGGCGAGTTGAAGCCGCAGTAAGAGACTGGCTCCTCGATCATCAGCGGAAAGTCGTCGAGGACCGTTTGCGGCCTGTCCGCGCCGGTAGAACCGATGGAGCCGGTGGGACAGCAGACGAGGGCGTGCAGGGCGCGGCGGCGGTCGTCGGGCGTCGCCGGTTGGTGCTGGACGAAGGCATGATCGGCGGCCTCTCCGAACACGGCGGGAGCGAGCTGCCGGCAGGTGTCGCAGTCGATGCAGGTTCGGTCCACGAAGAAATCGCCCGGCGCGTCCTCCGGTACTCGTTTCGTGAGGTTCGCCATGCTGCTTGCCCCTCCTCGCAGTGCGTGCGGCGGTCACTCGCCTCGTGTGGAGGCTTCGTACTCCTCGCGCAGCCGCTGGAGTCCTTCGGTGTTTCGGCGTTTCTGTACGGAAACGTCGCCGTAGTTCTTTTTTAGGCTTCCGGCCTTGCCCAGGCTCACTCGTCTAGTCGTCAGCAGGAACTCGCCGCCGTACTTGGCGATCTGCCGGGCGTGTTCAATGCACAGGCGCGTGTCGGTCAACAGCTCGGCTCGCTCCGCATCGATCGGTTGGCCGCAAATCTCGCACGGACGGGTTTTCTCCGCCATCGGCTCTCCTCCTCGGTCTGGAGTTTGGTCGCCTCTCTATTGAATAATACGGCGGACGGACGCCGATGTTTCAGCCTGGCGAAGAGGCATCCCAGCCGGCGGCCCAGGCGTCGGCTATTTCGTGAAGTCAAAATCTCCGGCGGAGGGAGCGGGCAGGTCGGTCCAGGCGGCGCTGTGCCGAGTGAGACAGGAAGGTAAACTCTCGATGAAGGCTGCGGGATCGCGGGCGAAGAGGGCCGTCCCTTCGATTTCCCAGCCGGGGTATTCTTTGCCGTTGGCGTCGGTGACTTTCTGGTCGAGCGAAATCGTTCGCACCAGGTACGGTTCAGCGGGTGCGAACTCCCAGCCGCCTCCCGAGCTGACCAGTTCCTTGAGGTAGGCACGCAAGGGGCCGGCGTCGTCTCGGTCGATGAGGCTGGGGTGCTGCCATTCCAGCTCGTTGGAGCCGACCATGCGCGCGATTTTCGTCTTCCTCCCCGGCAAGGGACTCAGCCCCCACTGGGAGTAGCGTCCCTCCAACCCGATCAGGTGCGGGCACGGTTGGGGCGGGTTGGCATCGGGATTGAAGACGACATCCAGGCTATCGGTCAGGGCGATCTCGCCGTTTTGGCAGTAGGGACACTGGGCTAGTTGCCTTCTCATGGCTCCCTCGTGTTGGGACGACGGTGGCGGAGGACTTACGAATCCATCCCAGTGTATCTCGCCGTCCGGGCTATGCCTCGCAAAATCCGGGACGGCCATTGACCCTCGGACGAGACTCTGGCATCATTTCGCCGGGTGGGAAGGATGGCTGCACTCGGTCGAGGTCCCGATCATGGAAGATCAGGCTCCCCAGGTCCGCTCCGTCGGGGCTTTGCTCCCCTCTCCCCCGCTTCGGGGGAGAGGGGTAGGGGGTGAGGGGGAGACGCCGCCCCCTCACCCCCTACCCCTCTCCCCCGAAGCGGGGGAGAGGGGAGAGATGCCGGCGAACCTGCCGCGCTCCCTGGCCGCCTGGCTGCCCTTCCTGTGGTCGCGCGTACTCTTTCCGGGCGGTGCCTGTTCCGGGGTCGAACGCTGTCGTCTGTCGTCGCTGCTGGTGCTGCTGCTGGTGCCGGCGGCGCTGCTCTATCCGTGCTTGTCGTTCCACCTGTTCGAGCCGGACGAGAGCCGCTACGCCGAAATTCCCCGCGAGATGCTTCAGCGCGGCGAGTGGGTGGTGCCGTATCTCCAGGGCGAACCGTATCTCGATAAACCGCCGCTCCTGTACTGGCTGATCGAGGCCAGTTACGCCGTGTTCGGCGTCAAGGTGTGGGCGGCGCGGTTGGTGCCGGCATTGGCCGTACACGGCTGCATCCTGCTCGTGTACCTGCTCGGCCGGCGCAGTCTCGGCGAACGAGCGGCGTTCTGGGGCGCCCTGGGCCTGGGCCTGGCGCCGGGCTTCCTGAGCATGGGGCGCCTGTTGTTGATGGACAGCCTGCTGACGCTGTGGACGACGCTGGCCTTGCTCAGCGCCTTCGAGTCCGTGCGCGGCGGCCGGCTGCGCTGGGGCTGGTGGCTGCTGGCGTCGCTGGCCTGCGGCCTTGGCGTGCTCACCAAGGGTCCGGTGGCCCTTGTATTGCTCTTGCCGCCGTTGGCATTGCAACGATGGCTGACCGGCACGACCTGCCGCGTCGGTCGGGCCGGGGCGTTCGTCTTCGTCCTCGTCCTCGCGGCGGTGACCCTGCCCTGGTACGCGGCCATGACGATGCGCGTGCCGGCCTTTGCCGGTGATTTCTTGTGGGAGCACAACGTCCGTCGTTTCCTGGCCCCGTTCGCGCACGAGCACGGCCTCTGGTTCTATGGCCCGGTCCTGCTCGCCGGCTTGCTGCCGGGTACGCTGCTGCTGCTGCCCTTTCTGCGATTCCTGCTCAGCAGCGCCCCCGACCGTGCCGGACGGCGTACCGCCGAACTGAGCTTCGTACTGCTGGCCGGCGGATGGTGCGTGTTCTTCTTCACGCTGTCGCAGTGCAAGCTGCCGACGTACATCATGCCGGCATTTCCGCTTCTGGCCCTCGCCCTGGGCCATTTCCTGGTCCACAGCCGCTGGCAGGCATCGCGTCTGCCCCGGATCACAGCCGCCGTCACCTTCACCGTCCTGGCCGCAGTCCATCATCTCGCATGTCCCTGGTACGCCGCCTATCGTTCGCCGGTCGGGCGACCCGAGGAGGTTCGCCGCCTGTGCGCCGATCCGACGATTACCGTTGTCTGCTATCCGCGCAACTGCGACTCGGCGGCTTTCTACCTTGGCCGCGACGACCTGCGCAGTTATCGCAGCAAGAGCATCGAGGAGCTGCGCACCCTGGTCCGCGTCCGGCCGCGCACGGTCATCCTGTGTACGCACCGTCATTCCCTCGGCGGACTGCGGCAGCTATTGCCGCCGGACGTGCGCATCGTGGACGAGGCCCACTTCGGCCTGCGCGATATTCGCGGGGTGCCGCCGCGCCTGATGAAGGTGCTCGTGCAGCTGATGGGCGAGACGGCCCTGGGCTTGTGCGACATCGCCGTGGTCGAACCGGGCTGGCGCCATCCGGCGCTATCCCAACAAGCCAACGTACCAATTAGCGATCCGAAAAATCGCCACGATGATGATGAGGCCGACGAAGGCCCAGACCGCGTAGCCGGCCACGGCCGTCAGCGCCGTCAAACGCCGGCCCGATTCCTCATGGTAGTGCTCCGCCTGGTGGGCGAGGACCGCGTCCAGCGAACCGGATTCCTCGGCGACGGCGATCATGTGCTGAAAATCCAGCGGAAACAGGCCGCTACGGACCAGCGTGGCCGTCAGTTCCTCGCCGCGCCGCAGGTCCATCTCGATCGCCTCGCTCCGTGCCGTGAAGGCCCGGTTGCCGCTCGCTTGCAGGCTCAGGCGCATGGCCTGGACGATCGACATGCCGGTCTCGGTCGTCAGGCGCAGCGCCACGCAAAACCGCGCCAGGGCCAGCGCGCGAAGACAGGGACCGATCCCCGGCAAGCCGAGCAGGAACGTGTCCAGCGCGGCGCTCTCGCGGAGACCGCGCCGCATCAGCGCATAGCGCCGGCCAGCCCGCACAGGAAGCCGAACACGATGCCGAGGAAGATCATCGCTCCGGACGCTCCGGCCAAGCCGATGCCCAACGGGTCCAGCGGTTTGGCTCCGGGTACCTGCGAGTCGGCGATTATCCCCATGATGAAGATCAGCCCGGCCAGCACGAAGATGGCCAGCACGAACTGGAGAATCGGCCAGGTGCTGGCGGCGACAAACTGTCGCCAGAGCGTCCGCTGGCGAGCGTAATACTTCTCCAACTCGGCGAATACCTCGGGCAACATGCCGGTGTGTTCGCCCACGCGCGCCAGGGACAGAAACAACGGCGGGAAGAAGGCGTTTTCGCGCTGGAGGGCGTCTTCCAGGCTGTCGCCGCGGGCCAGGGCCGCGGCGATGCGGCCGGCCACCGGACGAACGCCGGCGGCGCCCTTGTCGGATTGGTGATGGAAGGCGGCGACGAGCGGCAAGCCCGCTCCGAGATAATGGCGCAGCACCCGGCACAACTCGATCAGGTTGGACAGGGACAAGCGCGACGAGAAGAACATACAACAGAGCAAGGCCGCTGGCGGCTTAGAGGCACTAACCAAATAGGCGAGCGGGGGGCGTAAGCCCCCTGTTGACGGCGAAAAACAGGGGGCTTACGCCCCCTGCTCGCCAAAAAGTTACAGCTTCTTAGCGCCGGGACAACGCGAAGCCGCCAGCGGCTGGGAAAACCGTGCTCCTAGAGCAACGTCACATCTCCGGAGAAGAGGGGCAGCCCTCCTCCCATTCCGCCGGAAGATAGCACGCTCACGGCCTCCACGTAACCGAACAAGAGCGCGAACTGACCCAGAGACGTAGGCGTCATGGGATCGTTAGCGATGGCGGTGGACAGCTGGCCGATCGTGGCGTTGAGCTGCGTGGCGTTCGAGGAGCCGAACAGGACCAGGAAGGAATCGAGCGTCACCTCGAATTCCTCGATCATCAGGCCGAAGAACCCCGCGCTTTGCGGCGGCGTGGGCGTGGGCGTCGGTGTCGGCGTCGGGGTTGGAGTGGGCGTCGGCGTCGGAGTGGGCGTCGGCGTGGGCGTCGGGGTTGGCGTCGGCGTGGGCGTCGGCGTAGTGGCGTTAACGGTCCACGCAAAGGCGGTATTGCCCGTGACGCCTTGGTCCGAGGCGCTGACCTGGACGGCGTAGGTATTCGGCGGACCCAAGACGGTGCCCGTGATCTTGCCGGTGTTGGGGTCGATACTCAGGCCCGTCGGCAGGTTGGTGGCCGTCCAGTTCGACGCATTGGGGTCCGAACTCTGGATTTGCAGGGACACCGTGTCGCCGATGGAGTTGGTCTGCGGACCCGGGTCGGTCAGCGAGACGGTGGGCGTCGCGGTGACGGTGAAGGTCGCCGGAGCCGAGGTCGTGCCGCCCGGATTGGTCACGGTGACGTTGTACACCTGTTGGCTGGTCAGCAACGACGCGGGAACCTGCACTGTCAGCTGGCTGCTGCTGAGGACGGTGGCCGGCCCCGGCAGAGCGGTGCCGTTGAAGTTCACCGTGGCGCCCGAGAGGAAGTTCGTGCCGTTGATGGTCAGCGTGAAGGACGGGCTGTTGACGGCGATCGAGTTGGGACTCAGGCTGGTGATCGTCAAGGCCACCGGCTGGAGTTCAAAGGCGCCGATGTCCACGATCGAGTTGCTGATGCGCACGAAGCCGGGGCCGCGCTGGTCGGTGGTCAGACCGCCGGGGATGAGGGTGTTGTCGCCATTGTTGACGGCGATGCTGCCCGCGAAGAGAGCGTCGGTCGGCGTGTTGCCGCCGTTGTTCTGGAGCGGTCCCATGTTCAGCTGGCCGGCGGTGACGTTGGTAACGTCGGTGTTGATGAAACCGCTGGCGCTGCTGGGGGTGACGACGCTGAGGAGATTGTGACCCTGGCTGTTGAATTGGCCGGCCGCATCCGGCCCGATGGCGGCGGCGTTGAGGGCGATGATGTCGTTGCCGACGGTGTTGACGGTCGGACTGTTGGGGTTGGTGGAACCGAATCCGGCCGCGAAATAACCGCCACCGTTGGAGGTGCCGTTGGGGCCGGTGGCGCCGTCGGAGCCGTTGCCGGCATGGGAGCCGAAAAAGCCTCCCTGACCGAAAGCGGTGGCCTGGTTGTTGAGGATGGTGTCGTCGAGGAAGGTGGCGGTGCCGCTGTTGATGTAGACGCCGCCGCCCTCGACGGTGCCGCCGTTGCCGCCGCTGCCGCCGTTGTTTTTGGTGATCCCCGACCCCGGGGGGATGCCAGCGTTGCCGCCGCGGCCGCCGTTGCCGGCGGTGACGGTGTTGCTTTCCAGGGTGGGATTGCTGGGATTGGGCGACAGTCCGCCGATGGTGGTGTTGTAAACACTCAGCTTGGTATTGTCGCCGCCGAAGAGTCCGCCGCCCTCGCCGTTGCCGCCGTTGCCGCCGTTGCCGCCCGGCCCGCCGTTGCCGGTCGTGCCCGAACCGCCGATGCCGCCCGTGCCGCCCGCCGCCGTGTCGGCGGCGATGGCGGTGTCGAGGACCTGGAGGATGCTGGGCGATTTGGTGTTGAGGCTCTGGTTGTACAGGCCGCCGCCGGCACCCAGGCCGCCGGACCCGCCGGCGGCGGAGGCGCCCACGGTCGGACTGGTGGTGTTGGAAGAACCGGCGCCGCCGTTGCCGCCGACGCCGGCGGTGACGCTGTCGTTGAGCAGGTTCAGGCTGGTCGAGCTGGCTGGTATTGACGCTGCCGCTGGCATTGCCGGCCCACAGAGCGAGGCCGCCGCCGACCGCCTCGCCGCCGCTGCCGCCGCTGCCGGCCAGGACGTTGTGGCCACCCGGCCCGGCGGCGTCGCCGCCGAGCCCGCCCAGGCCGGCGGTCAGCTGGTTCTTCGACATCGAGCCAGCGTTGAAGGTGAAATTCAGGGAGTAACCGAGGCTGTTGTTGAAGAAGACGCCGCCGCCCAGGGCGTTGCCGCCGTCGCCGCCGTTGCCGCCGACGCCGCCGTTGATGCTGAAGGTGCCGTTGGCGCCCGAGCCGGCGGCGCCGGCAACGCCCACGTTGTCGTCAATGTTCGTGTTACTGATCTGGGCGTTGCCGTTGTTCAAGCTGGCCCCGGCGCCATGCAGTCCGGTGGGAGCCAGGCCGCCGGCGGGGACCGTGCCGGCCGATCCGCCGTTGCCGCCGAGTCCGGCGGCCCCCACTCCGGCGTTACCCTCGGTCAGCGTGTTGGCGCTGATGTTGCTATTGGAGAGGACGTAGTTGAGCGGCACGGTCAAGTTGGTGGCCGGCTCGCCGACGGACAGGCCCCCGCCGTCGGCCGAACCGGGGTTGCCACCCTGGACGCCGTCGCCGCCAGCCCCACTTTTGGCCGTGTTGCCGGTCACCGGACTGTTGGTCAGGTTCAGGTTGAAATTCTCGCCGGACAGGCCGCCCCCGGAGACCAAACCGCCCTGCCCGCCCAGCGGATTGGTGAACGTGGTGCCGACGACGGGGGGAAAGAGGGGAGGGCCGGAGCTACTTCCGGGACCGCTGGGGCTGAGGCCGCCATTACCGCCGATCGCGGTGTTGCCGGTGATCGGGCTATTGTTGATCGTCGCGCTGGCGGTGCCGATCGACGCCAGGTCGATGGCCCCGCCGAAGGCCGTGCCGCCGGCGCCGCCGGGACCGCCTTGTTGGCCGTTGGCGCCGGTCGCCGTGTTGCTGCTGAACGCACTGGTATCAATGGACACGTTGGCGGTGCCCGACTGATCGAACACGGACAAGGCACCTCCGCGGGCACCCTGACGTTGGTTGGGGTCTCCGACCAGGGCGGTGATTCCGGGGAAACCGTTGAGGGGTATTCCCGCGCTGTTGCCGCCCGCGCCGGCGGTAATGCCTTCGCCGCCCGAGGAGCCGGTCACCTGGTTGCCGCTGAAGGGACTGTTCGTGATGGTGATCGTTTGCGTCTGGCTGTTGCCGTTGTTCATCTGAATGAAGTACGAAACGGCGCCGCCCCAGGCCGCTCCGCCATCACCGCCCGTACCGGAGAGGATGGTCGTGGTGGTCGGACCCACGAGCGAGCTAATCGTGGGGCTGTACAGGACCTCGCCGGCATTGGTGACGTTGACGTTGATCGGCGGGTTGTTGTAGTTGCTGATGGCGCCGCCATTGCCGCCGACGCCGGAGACGATCGAATCGCCCGTGAAGGTGTCGTTGAGGAGGGTGAGGTTTTGATTATTGCTGGTGGCGGCAATGGCGCCGCCGTAGACGGCCGTACCGTTGCCCCCCAAACCGCCCTCTCCCCAGGTCACGGGTGGGGTCTGCAAAAAGGGAGGATTGGTCCACACGACGGGAAAGACGCCGCCGGGGAGAGTGGGGACCGCTCCGCCGGCCCCGCCGGCCCCGCCCGCTCCGCCGGTCACGGTGTCGGCCGTGCCAGCCGCGGCCGTGCCGAAGGTGCTCGCCGACACGCTCAGGTTGCCGGCCAGATTGGCGATGGCGCCGCCCAGGGTGTAAGGGGCGGGCAAGGACGTGTTGGCGGGGAACAGGGTGATGGGGAAATCGGCGATGGGGACGGACGCCTGGGCCAGGGCCACCGACGTGAAGCTGTTGCCGCCATCGCCGCCGTCGCCAGGATGGCCAATGGGGTTGTCGGTGTTGGGCTGAGCGCCCAGTCCGGCCGCGCCGCCGGGACCGCCGTCGCCAGCGGGGAGAGAAACGGACGTATTATTGGTGAAGGTACTGCCGAAGACCGCCCCCACGGTCAAGTCGCCGCCCTGGTTCATGACGGCGCCGCCCTCGGCGGTGCCGTCGTCGCCGCCGAAGCCGCCGTGGCCGCCGTCGCCGCCATGACCGCCCGGCGAGGTCGCATTGCCGCCATAGCCGCCCGCGCCGCCCGCGCCGCCGGCACCGGCGAGCGCCTGGTTGCCCGTGAACGTCATAGCGTCCAGGGTGAGCGATCCGCTCTCGGAGAACAAGCCGCCGCCGAAGGCGTCGCCGCCCACGCCGCCGTTGCCGCCCTTACCGCCGTTGCCGCCCGTGGGTCCACTGGCCGCGTCGCCGCCATCGCCGCCATTGCCGCCGTTGCCCCCGGCAGCTTGATTGCCCGAGACCGTAATCCGGCTTGTGGGCGTTCCCTGGAGGGTCAGGTTGCCGGCGTTGAAAATACCGCCTCCGGCACCCCAACCGCCATTGGCGCCCGCTTGACCATCGGTCCCGTTGGCTCCCGTGTTCTGCGGCGGAAAACCATTGATGCCGCGGGCCCCGGGGATGGGAGTTTTGTTGCCGCCCTGGGCGACGTTGTTCGTGATCTGGCTGGCGTTGCCCTGACTGTCCAGCCCGACGGTCACGGTGCCGGACGTGTCGTTATAGATGCCGCCGCCCGCGCCCATGCCGGCCAGCCCGCCGTTGGCAAGACCCGTGGCGTACTCGCTAAGGCCCGTGGCCGTATTGCCCGTGATGGTGGTGCCGAGAAGGGTCAGTGTTTCGCCCTGGGCGTTGAAGATGCCGCCCCCAAGGCCGTTCGGCGCGCCGAACGCGCCAAAGACCGTGCCCTTGCTGACAACGTCGTCGAGAAGGGTCAGGGTGCCGCCATTGAAGATGTCGCCGCCCTGGTTGCCAAAGGGCTGGGTCTTGTCCACGGCGCCGTCGCCGCCGGTGATGGTCAGTCCGGAAATGCTCACCACCGCCGTGTTCGACTCGATGTTGAAGACGCGCGAAGAGACGCCAGCGACAGTCAGGACGTTGGCGCCCGGCCCGGTGATGGTCGTGCTGGCCGAGATTTCCAGCTCCTTGCCGAAGGAGAGGCTGATGGTGCCTTTCAGACTCGGAGCGAACGTGATAGTGCTGCCGGGGTTGAGGTCGGCCTGATTGACACAGTAACGCAGATCGCCGGTCAGGCCCACACCCACACCCGGGCCGTTCGGGCCGCCGCCAGCGTCGGTCAGCACGTTGACGACATAGGTGTTCGCGGAAAACAAGGTCCGGTCTTCCAGGGTCTCCAGGAAGCACTTCCGATAGTACGTTTTCTTGTTCGAGCTGCTGGGACGGGTCGAGAGACGACCCCACTTCCGCCAAGAGAGGAGGGACATGATGATTCTCGCGTGGATGACTCGTGATGCTGGATGAATGCCCGCTGGGGAGATGCGATTGCCCCTGGGGACCGGAGCAAACGATTGCTACCCTTCCGAGGGCTACTCCTGCGTGGTGTTCCGTGTTCCATCGGCAGGAGGAACGTTTCTGGTCCAGTCGGCCAACCAGATAACTTATAAAATTACAGATTGACTTACGTGGATGCAAGAAGAATACGCGGAAAAGCTAAATTTTGTGCAAATACTCCTTCTTGACGGTGGCCAAATATGAACGAGCGTTCACATCCGAGCCGGAAGCGTTAGCGAAGAAAGGTCTTCGCTAACGCTTCCGGCTCGGATGGCCCGAGTTCGACTTGGCCAGTGCCCGCACCGCCCGGACATACTCGATCTGCGAGAACAGCAGCGGATGGTTGCCCAGGAAATCGCCGGAACGGGTGTCCAAGCCCTCGGCGAACAGACCGACGGGACCGGCGATTTGTTCGGCCCGGTCGAGGATGGACTCGGCCTCTTTCTCGCGGCCCATCATGGCCAGGACCGTCACCAGCCAGAAGGTACAAGGAAGGAAGGCTCCCTCGAACTCGCCCAGCGGCAGCTGCTGCTTCTGCACGCCCGGCGTCAGCAGCGGGTCGAAGCGATACACGAAGCCGTCGATACTCAGCAACTCCATCACCTTCTCGACGGTGGACTTCACGCGCGGGTGGTCGATCGGTAGAAAGCCCACGATGGGGATGAGCAGGGCGGCGGCGTCGAGGTTGTCGCCCTCGTAGCGCTGGCGGAACGCCGCCAGGTGGTGATGGTCGCTCCAGCCGCGTTCCATGACCTCGGCGTGCAGCTCGTCGCGCACTGCGCGCCAACGCTCGGTCTTCTCGGCTTTGCCGAGTTTGTTGGCGATGCGGAGGGCGCGATCGAGCGCGACCCAGCCCAACACCTTGCCGCTGACATAATGCTGCTTGGCCGGCAGCTCCCAGATACTGTTGCTTTCGTCCTTCCAGTGCTCGGCAATGTAATCGGCGATGCGCTGCACCAGGTCCCAGAACTCCGGCCGCCAGTCGCCGCCGCCCTCCAGATACACGTGGATGCAGTCCACCAGGTAGCCCATCGAGCCGTGCTGGTCCTGCCGGTAGGCGCGGTTGCCGAGGCGCACCGGCTTCGAGCCGCGATAGCCTTCCACGTCCTTGCGCTCCTGCTGCGACAATTTTTTCTCACCGTGGATGCCGTAGACGACTTGGAGGGGCGGTTCGTCGGACGACTGGAGCTTCGATAGCCATTCCAGATAATGCTGTGCCCCTTCCTTGTCGCCCAGCAAGGTGAGGATTTCGAGTGACAAAGACGTGTCACGAACCCAGGACAGGCGATAATCGGCGTTCCAATCGCCGCCGATCCGCTCCGGCAGCGACGTGGTGACGGCGGCGACGTGCGAGCCGTTCGGCGCGTAGCCGAGCTGATGGACCAGGATCGCCGAGCGCCGCACCATCGTTTGGCGCGGCCCTTTGTAGGACAACCGGGCCGCCCATTGTTTCCAGTAGCGATCGGACTCCGCCATCGCCTCGGCGGCCTTTGGCTCATTCCAGTCCGCCGCCCGGTGTCCGCAGGCGAGCACGCACCAGAACTCCTCGCCCTCCTTCAACTCGAAGGCCGCCGCGACGCCGGACGGATGGACTCGGACGGGCCGGCTGGCCCACAACTCGATGTCGTGATGGCCCGTCCGCAGCGAGACCGTATTCTCGGAGAGGGTCGTCGGTTCGACCGGCTTGAAATCGCAGGCGATGGCGAGTAGGAGGCGAGCAGGAGTCCGGCCTCGGACGCAGCGCAGCCGGCGCAGGACGGCATGGTGCTTTTCTCGGCCGGGTGGCCGCTGATCGGCCGGCCAGGCCATGACGTCCGTCAACTCCAGTCGGCCCTCGCGCAAGTCCCACTCGGTCCGCAACGACGTCGTGTCTTCCAGGTAGCTCTGCCGGCCGAGGTGCCGGCTGCCGGGTCCGAAGTGCCAGTATCCGCCTTTCTGGGCGTCGAGCAAGGCGCCAAAGAGGACGTTGCCATCGTAATCCGGCAGAGCGAACCAATCGATGGAGCCGTCGGCGGCGACCAACGCCGCCGTGCGACGGTCGCCGACGACGCCGTGATGCCGGATGGCGGCGTAGGGCACGGGGGGATGCGAATGCATGAGAGGGTCTCTCCACGAAGGAGGCATGCTCACCAGCCCGGAGCGTCCGCGACGGGTGAACACCCGTCGCGGACGCTCCGGGCTGGTGAGCATCACCTTTTATCGCGCCTTCTCCTGATACATCTGCCACGCCAGCAGGCCGCCGGCCAGGGCGCCGGCGCCGAGCAGCGCCGCCGTGCCCGCTCCAACCCGGCGACGGCGCCGCGGCGGCTGCATCGACGGTGGCGGCCCCATGCGGCCGCCGAGGCGTGGATGCAGCAGCGACGGGCCGTGATCGTGACTGGACCGATACGGCGCCTGGTGCAGGGCCATTTGGATGACCTGCGCCAGGTGCAGCGGTTTGCGGCCGGCCCCTTGCAGGATCTGCTCGTGGCAGCTGAAGCCGTCGGCGATGATGAGCGTGTCGTCGTCGGCCTGGCGCACCGCCGGCAACAGCCGCTGCTCGCCAACCTTCATCGATACCTCGTAGTGATCGGCCTCGAAGCCGAACGAGCCGGCCATGCCGCAGCAGCCGGGGTCCGGCATGTCGAAGTCCAGTCCCATCTTTTTCAGGATCGACTGCTCATTCCCGAAGCCGATGACGGCCTTGTGATGGCAGTGGCCATGTACCAGTGCCTTGCGCTGAAGCTGCGGCGGCCGATAATCCTCCACCTTCGCGTCCAGGAACTCGCTCAGCAGGTACGACTGTTCGCGCAGGCGGCTGGCATCGTGATTGTTCGGCAGAAGGTTAATCATCTCGTCGCGGAAGACGGACAGGCAACTCGGCTCCAGGCCGATCACGGGAATGCCGGCCTCGATCTGCGGCTGCAAGGCGGCCAGGATTTCGTGCAGCACTTTCTTGGCCGTATCCAACATGCCGAAGTCGTACAGCGGCCGGCCGCAGCACAGGTTGGCCTGCGGCACCCACACCTGGAAGCCGGCGTGCTCGAGCACCTCCACGGCGGCCTGGGCGACCTCGGGGTGGAAATAGTTGTTGAACGTGTCCGCCCACAGGATGACCGGCGGTTTGCCGTGGTTGCGCACCTCGCGCTGGGCGAACCACTCCTTGAACGTGTGGCGAGCGAACGGCGGCATGTGGCGATGCTGCGAGATGCCGCCGAGGAACTTGGCGATGCTGCTCAGACCGGGCGTCTGGCTGAAGAAGTTGGCGACATCCGGCGCCAGCGACGCCAGGCGCGACCACCAGTGAATCCAGCCCATCGCATAGGCGTGGCGCGGCCGCAGCCGGCCCTCGTAGTAGTGCGACAGGAATTCGGCCTTGTAGGTGGCCATGTCCACGTTGACGGGACAGTCGCCCTTGCAGCCCTTGCAGGCCAGGCACAAATCGAGCGAATCCTTGACCGCCTCACTCTTCCAGCCCTCGGTCAGCACCTCGCCGTTCATCATCTCCCACAAGAGATGCGCCCGGCCGCGCGTGCAGTCCTTCTCCTCGCGCGTGACCTGGTAGCTGGGACACATGACCTGGCCGCCTTCCTTGCGGCACTCGCCGACGCCGACGCAGCGCAGGGACGCTCGCGCGAACGAACCCTTGTCCTCCGGGAAGTGGAAGTGCGTCTGCGGCTGCGGCGGGTTGTAGTCCGCGCCGATGCGCAGGTTCTCCGTCAACCTTGTAAGCGTCGATCTTCTTGCCGGGATTCATCTTCCCTTGCGGGTCCCAAATGGCCTTGAACTCGCGGCATGGCCTGGTACAGCGTCTCGCCGAACATCTTGGGCAAAAACTCGCCGCTGGCCTGGCCGTCGCCGTGCTCGCCGGACATCGAGCCGCCGTAGCCGACAACCAGATCGGCGGCCTCCTCCAGGAAGCTACGCCATTTCTTGATGCCCTCGGCGGTGTACAGGTCGAAATCGACGCGGCAGTGGATGCAGCCCTGGCCGAGATGCCCGTACAAGGAGGGTTGGTAGCCGTACTTGTGAACAGCTTGCGCAGCTCGCGGAGGTAGTTGCCTACCTTCTCGGGCGGCACCGCCGAGTCTTCCCAGCCGGGCCAGTTGTCGGGCTTGCCCGGCACCCAGGCCGTGGCGCCCAGGCCGCCCTCGCGCACCTTCCAGATCATCTCCTCTTCTTCCGGGTCATCGAACATCTTCATGGTCGGCGGATGGGCCTGCTTCTTGAGCAACTCCATGCAGCGGATGGCCTGGGCGTCGGCGTCCTCCTTGCTGTCGCCGCCGAACTCGACGAGCAAAAAGCCGGTGCCCTCCGGCATCAGGGCGAGGTTCTTCTTCTTCGATCCCTTGATGGTCTCGAACTCGAAGAGCAGATGATCCATGCCCTCCAGGGCGGTCGGTTGGAGCGGCAGGATGTCGGTGACGTGGTCGCCGGCGGTGTACACGTCGGGGTAGCCGAGCACCAGCGTCGTGCGCGCCTTCGGCTCCGGCACCAAACACATCGTCGCCTCCAGAATCGAGACGAGGGTGCCTTCCGAGCCGACCAGGGCGCGGGCGACGTGGCACTTGTGTTCGGGCAGCAGGTATTCGAGGTTGTAACCGGAGACGCGACGCGGCAGGTTCGGATAGCGACGGCGAATCTCGTCGCCGTACTTCTCGCGCAGCGCCTTGAGTTTGCCGTAGATCTCGCCGCGGCGGCCGCCCTGGCGGATGATGCTCTCCAACTCTTCGTCGGAGGTTTCGCCGACGCGCATTCGTACGCCGTCGTAGGTGAGGATTTCCAGTTCGTGGGTGTTGTCGGCGGTGCGATAGCCCATACCGTGCTTGGCGGCCAACAACGAGTGGGTGCCGCACGAATCGTTGCCGAGCATGCCGCCGAGCGCGTTGTGGTTGTGCGTGGCCGGGTCGGGGCCGAACGTCAACCCCTGCTTCTTGGCGGCGTCGCGCAGATCGTCCAGCACACAGCCGGGTTGAACCGTGCCCAGGCGGCGTGGCGGCGTCGATTTTCAGGACACCGTGCATGTACTTGGTGAAGTCCATGACGACGGCGACGTTGCAGCACTGGCCGCGCAGACTGGTGCCGCCGCCGCGCGACAGGACCGGCGCCCCGAACTGACGGGCCAGGGCCATCGTCTGCACCACGTCTTCCTTGCTGCGCGGCAGGACGACGCCGATGGGAGCTTGCCGGTAGTTGGAGCCGTCGGTCGCGTACAGCGCCCGGCTGCCGTCGTCGAAGCGCACTTCGCCCTCGATGCGATGGCGCAGCTCGGTGCTCGAGTTCGCGGACGGCGGCGGGCGGGATGGCCGTCCGGCTGTCGTCGCGGCGCTGCCGCTCGAAGCGGGCCTTCTGGTTCTGCTCTCTCAGGACGGTCAGGCTAATCATGGCTCTCCTCGAATGACCTTGTTTAGCCGCGACGCGCAGCGGAGCGCGGCAAGCCCCGCGCTCCGCTGCGCGTCGCGGCTAAACGGGGAATATCTAACCTTTCCACACCAGGTATTGCTCGGCGTCGGTGTGTTTGAATTCCAGCCCCATGCCGGGGCGCGACAGATCGGGATGCAGAGCGCCCTTCTCCGGGTTGAGAGCGCCGTCGAACAGCATGTGCTCGATGCGATCGTGGTCGTGAAAATACTCCATCGGGCGCAACGGCAGGATGGCGGCGCAGGGATGCACGGATTCCGACGGGCGCAGTGGGCCGACAGCTCCAGACAGTGAGCGGAGCACAGGGCGCCGACCTGCAAGAAGCCGGTGACGCCGCCGCAGCGCGTGACATCCGCCTGCAGTACGTCCACGGACCCGGCGTCGAGCATGTGGCGGAAGTAACGCAGGTCGTAGCCGTACTCGCCGGCGGCGATGTCCATGCCGGCCGGGCCCCGATCGCGGATCAAGTGCAAGCCCGCCAGGTCATCGCTGGAGACCGGCTCCTCGAACCACACGACGCCGAACTCCTGGTGCAGCCGGTGCGCGAAGGCCAGCGCCTGCTTGCGGCTGAAGGCGCCGTTGGCATCGACGAACAACTCGACATCGTCGCCGATCGCCTTGCGCGCCGCCCGCACGCGCTCGATGTCGTCCTCCGGGTGGGTGCCGATCTTCATTTTGACGCGCGGGATACCTTGCTTGGCCCAGCCGCCGAGTTGCTCCTGGAGCTTCTTGTTCGAGTACGACGTGAAGCCGCCGCTGCCGTAGACGGGGACCGACTCATGCGCGGCCCCCAGCAGGGTCACCAGCGGCAGGTCGAGAAGACGTGCTTTGAGGTCCCACAAGGCGCAATCGACGGCGGAAATCGCCATCGACGAGACGCCCGGCCGGCCGAGGTTGCGGATCGACTTCACCATCTCGACCCAGGCGCCGGCGATGTTCATGACATCGCGGCCCTCGACTTTCTTCGCCAGTTTCTCGTGGACCAGGTGGGCGGCGGCCTCGTCGGCGTAGGTATAGCCCAGGCCGGTATGTCCACCGCCCTCGACCTCGACGAGTACCAGGGTCGTGCTGTCCCAGGCGATGGTGCCGTCCGCCTCGGGCTGATCGGTGGGCACCTTGTAGGCGGAAACGTGGAGGTGGTCGATGGCGGCGTGCGTCGCCGTCGCGGTGGCAGGCATGATTGCTCCTTCTTTCCGTTCCGCGTCCTGAGTTCTGAGTCCTGTTTTCACTCAGAACTCAGAACTCAGAACTCAGAACTCTAGACGACCTCCTTGATCTTGTTTTCCAGGACCGTTTTGAGGATCTCCGGAGCGAACTTTTCGCCGCGGATGAGCGATTTGGCGAAGTGCCAGGCCTGCTTCATGGTGGCGTGGCCGGGCATCGGCGGTTCGTGCGGATCGACCACCGCCTGCACGACGGCCGGACCCTGCACCGCGAA
Source organism: uncultured Planctomycetota bacterium (assembly GCA_963849325.1). Classification (GTDB taxonomy): domain Bacteria; phylum Planctomycetota; class Planctomycetia; order Gemmatales; family Gemmataceae; genus JAJPHU01. Next base: position 608,710 of record CAWKHF010000005.1, read on the forward strand.
CGCCTTGCGCAGCGTCTCCTCGCACTTCTCCGGGTCTTCGATGGTGAAACCGGGACAGCCGACCGCCTCGGCGTACTTGGCGAAGTCGATCGGGTGCAGCTCGACGCCGAATTGCGGGTTGGCCTCCATGACGATCTGCTCCCACTTGATCTGGCCGAGCGTGTTGTTCTTGATGATGACGACCTTGACGGGCAGCTTGTACTTGACGATGGTGGCCAACTCGCACATGAGCATGGCGAAGCCGCCGTCGCCGATGAAGCAGAGCACCTGTCGGCCCGGATAGGCGATGGCCGCGCCGACCGAGTACGGCAGGGCGTTGGCCATGGTCGCCAACATGCCGGTGCAGGAAAACATCATCTTGTCGCGGATCTTGAGGTAGCGCGACGCCCAGGTCGTCACCGTGCCGCAGTCGCAGGCGATGATGGCGTCGTCGGCCAGGAACTTGTTCAGCTGGGCCGTCACCACCTGCGGCTTCATCGGCTTGTCCTTGCGGGTAGCGCGTTCGTCCATCAACTCGCGCCACTCCTTGACGTTCTTCTGCGCCGTCTCCAGAAAACTTCGGTCCTTCTTCGGCTGGACCATCGGCAGGAGCGCTTCCAGGACGCGGCGGCAATCGCCGACCAGCGGGACGTCCACGGGGTAGCGCAGGCCGATGCGAGCGGCGTCGAGATCGATCTGCACGCACTTGGCCTGTCCCGGCTTGGGCAGAAACTGCACGTAGGGGAAATTGCTGCCGATGATGAAGAAGGTATCGCACGCCATCATGGCGTCCTGCGACGGCGCCGTGCCCAGCAGTCCCATCCCGCCGGTTGCATAGGGGCTGTCGTCGAGCAACACCGCCTTGCCGAGCAGGGCGTTGGCGACCGGAGCGCCGAGTTTCTCGGCTGCTTGCGTGACGGCCTCGCGGGCCTGCAAGGCGCCGCGGCCGGTCAGGATGGCGACCTTCTTGCCGGCGTTGAGGATGTCGGCCGCCTTTTGCAGCAGATCGCGCGACGGCAACGGGCTGGCCGCCGCGAACGTATCGCCGCTGTGGCCGGCGATGTTCATGCTGGAGCGCGGCACCTCGTCCGCCGTCCACTCCTGGATGTCCTTGGGGATGGTAATGTGCGACACGCCGCGCCGCGCCAGCGCCGTGCGGATGGCCTCGTCCACCACGTTATGGACGTGGGTCGGACCCATGAGGCGCTCGTTGTAGACGGACACGTCCATGAACACCTTGTCGAGATCCACGTCCTGCTGGAATTGAGTGCCGATCATGTCGTGGAAGGTGTGGCCGGTGATGGCCAGGACGGGCTGGTTGTCGTACTTGGCGTCGTACAGGCCGTTGAGCAGGTGGATGCCGCCCGGTCCCGAGGTGGCCACGCACACGCCGAGCGAGCCGGTGTACTTGGCATAGCCGCAGGCCGCGAAGGCCGCCGCCTCCTCGTGCCGGACCTGAATGAACTGGATCTTGTCCTGGTGCGTACGCAGCGCCTCGAAGAAGCCGTTGATGCCGTCGCCGGGGAGGCCGAAGATCACCTTCACGCCCCAGTCGATCAGTCGTTCGAGCAGCAGGTCGGCCACAGTCTTTGCCATGTCGCATTCTCCATTTTTGTGCAACCCAGTGATGCGTGGCCCGGCCTCCCGGACCCCCGATTTCAGTCCATTGCTGGCGGCTTCGCGTCCAGAGAACGCTAAGTGTCTGTCCGTTAAGCCCCTCTCCCCCGTACTCGGGGGAGAGGGGTTGGGGTGAGGGGGTGCGGTTTCCCAGGGTTTGCCGCCCCCTCACCCCCTACCCCTCTCCCCCGAGTACGGGGGAGAGGGGGCTTCCGCGACAGACTCTCAGCCGCCAGCGCCTTCACGACGGTACGGTCAACGTGTGCGGCGCACGGTGCAGGATCTCCGTATTGAGCCACGCCAGCTGCCGTTTGTTCTGCCCCTGCAAGTGATGGCACGTCTCCAGCAAATCCTTGTCTCGCAGTGCCTGCGCTGCCTGCATCACCGTCGTCAGCAGAACCTGTACCTCGGTGGCCAGCACGAACAGGTTTTGCAGGTCGCGCAGCAATCCCAGCGCGCCGACGTGCGTGGGACCGAACATTTCCTTGCGCAGGTCGGCCGGCTCGGACGAATCGCGCCGGCCGTACTTCGCCCGAAACGGCCCCAGCGCCTCGACCGCCTCGCGGGAGAATCCCGCCAGCATCGACAGGATGTAGCGGACCTCCGTCTCGTCGATGTGATGCCCCGCCACGGTCTGACACGCCTTGGCGAACTGCTCGTTGGCGTCGGCGAGCAGGCCGAGGTGATCGGGTACGTGGCTGCGCGATTCGTGGGCGGCGGACAGCACCTTGTCCGTCAGTTCCTTGGCTCGGTCCACGATCTTCGAGGCCACGTCCGCCGCTCGTTGGCCGAGCGAGGGCTGCGCCGTGCCGGCCTTGCGCAGCTGTACCGCGGCCGTCTTGTAGAGCGGCTGCTTGCTGACGGGATCCCAGGCGGTCAGGGTCAGTTCGTTGGCCGCCCGCTCGTGATCGGGATCCTTCTCGTCCCAGTAGCCGTAGTGGAAGGGGATGAAGAGATGGCCCGGCAAGATGTCGCCGATGCGCAGCGGGGCTGCGCACCGTACCGCGCCGCGAGGACACTTCCACCAACGTCGCCCTCCTGGATGCCCAGTCGCCCGGCGTCCTCGGCCGCCATCTCCACGAACGATTCCGGGGCCGCTTGCTGAAGCTCCGGGCAGCGGCCGGTCTTGGTGCGCGTGTGGAAGTGGTAGACGAGCCGGCCGGTCGTCAACCAAAACGGATACTCCTTGTCCGGTTCTTCCGGCGGCGGCAGGTAGTTCGCCGCCTTGAGGATCGCCCGCCCTCTCGGATCGTTGGCCCGGTACTCCTCCTCGGTGATGGAGGCGCCGGTCTCCAGGTCGTGGCCATAGGTCTCGCACACCTCGGAGGCGGTGCGGAAAACGAAATCGGTGTAGATGCGTTCGCATCCGTCGGGGTACTTGTCGTTGCACGGCCAGGGGATGCCGGAACCGGCGCGGAGCTTGGCGTAGCTGAGGCCGCTGTAGTCGATGAACAGGCCGCGCGTCGCCTCCTTCCAGTGGTTGAAGGCGCCCTCGGCGTCGTCCACTTGACGAGCGGTTGGCCGTCCTTGTCGCGGAAGTCCATGCGCCGCGCGAAGTCGAGCAGGATGTCGAGATCGGCGCGGGCCTCGCCGGGAGGATCGATGGCCTTGTGCGAGATGTGGACGGTGCGGTCGGCGTTGGTGAACGTGCCGGTCTTCTCGCCCCAGATGGCGGCCGGCAGCACCAGGTCGGCCAGCTGTCGCCGTCTCCGTCAAAAAGGCGTCCTGCACGACGACGAACAGCCCCTTCGGTGCGCAGAATCTTGCGGATGCGGTGCAGCTCCGGCAGCGACACGGCCGGGATTGGTCGCCATGATCCACAGCAACTTGATCGAGCCGGTCTCGGCGTGGCGAAAAATCTCCAGGGCGTGGGCGTGCGTGTGCCAGTGGGGGATGGTGAGCGGATCGACGTTCCAGCGGCGGGCCAGCTCCCGGACGTGGGCGGCGTTGAGCGGGTTGAGACCGAAGGGGAACTCGCCGTCGCAGCCGCATTCGCGCGTGTTCTGCGACGTCGGCTGGCCATTCATCTGGAAGATGCCGCAGCCGGGCTTGCCGATCAGCCCGCGAATGAGGTTCAAGTTGTTGACCTGGCAGGCGGCGGCGCCCGCCTGGTTGGACTGGTAGACGCCTTGCAGGACCACGGACACCAGCGTTGGCGTGGACGTCAGAATCTCGGCGGCGGCGCGAAGTTTGTCCACAGGGATGCCGGTGATGTCGCGGACGCGCTCGGGCGGATAGTTGCGGACGACCTGCTCCAGCTTCTCGAAACCAACGGTGTGCTCCTGGACGAAGGCGCGATCGACGCCGCCGTTTTGAATGACGAGATGGAGCAGCCCATTCAGGACGGCCACATTCGTCCCCGCGCGGGGCGAGGTGGACGTCGGCCTCGCGCGCCGTCGCCGTCTTGCGCGGATCGACGACGACGAGGCGCGGCGGCCGCGGGCCGCGGCGGCGGTCCAGCAGGCGCATCCACAGCACCGTTTTGGTCATCGCCATGTCCGAGCCGATGATGAAGACGCCGTCGGCGACATCGACATCGACGTAAGAACAGGGCTGGCCATCGGTGCCGAACGTCTCGCGCATGGCGATGGACGCCGTCGCGGTACAGAGGCGGGTGTTGCCGTCGAGGTGGTTGGTGCCCAGGCCGCCGTGGGCGATGAGGCTCAGCGTGTAATACTCTTCGAGGAAGAACTGGCCGGTGTTGTAGAAGCCGACGGCCCCGCCGGTGTACTGGTCACGCACTTCCCGCGTCCGGCGGACGAGCAGGTCCATGGCCTCGTCCCAGGACGCTTCACGGAAACGGTCTCCTTCGCGGATCAGCGGACGGGTCAGCCGATCGGGACTGTGGTTGGCGCGCCAGCCATACAGCCCCTTGGGACCGAGCCGGCCGCGATTGACGCGATCGACGCCCCGGCCACGCACACCGACGATGCGATTGTCCTTGACGCCGATGTCCAGGGCACAGCCATTGGCACACAAGACGCACGCCGACTGCACCCAATGGTCCGGCTGCTCGTCCAATCGCTCATCAACGCGCACCGGCCATTGTCCTTCCCCCTCGTAGGGTGTGCGTGGCCCCCAGATGTCTTCGATGCTGTTGCGCGTCTCACGAAACACATCGGCCTCCTCATCGAGCCGAACAAGTCCGGCCGTGGGCGTCTCGTTTGCGTAGCCTGGTTCTCATCGCCGCGCATTCGGGTGCGCCAGCGTCAATCCGCCTTCCCAGTACCTCGTTTAGCCGCGACGCGCAGCGGAGCGCGAGTGCCGACGCGCTCCGCTGCGCGTCGCGGCTAAACGAGGTGCTCGCAAATGCGATGCCTCTTGCCGCCTTCCGGCCAATCGTTAAGCGTTTGTCACTTCGCCGGCCCGTCCTTGTCGGCGATGAAGACGCGATAGCGCGGCAATTGGTCGATCACCGACTCCGGCCGGTCCGAAGTTGGCGGCCAGCAGATAATCCGGGTTGGCGGCCAACCACTGCGACAGGTCGATGGCCTGGTAATGGCCGGTGTTGAAGGCGATCAGGACGCGGGCCGGCTTCTCGTCGCTGTCGTTCTCGATGGAGTGGCCGAAGCCGGTCGGGACGTAGCCGACGTCGCCGGCGTTGAACGTCTCCTGGCGCCAGCGGCCCTTCGAGCCGAAGAGGCTGATGCGGACGCGGCCGGAGATGACGTACTGCCATTCGTCGGCGTTGGGGTGCCAGTGCAGCTCGCGCAGGCCGCCGGGATTGAGGTCGAGGATCACGCCGGTGACGGTTGTGGAGATGGGGAAACGATCCTGACCGATGCGCCATTCGCGGCCGCCGCTGTGCAGCGAGTGCGGCTTCTCGGCCAACATGCGGAACTTGTGCGTGTTGGGCGGCGGATCGAGCGCCTTGCGATGTTCGGGCTGGATGTCGTCGGGCGGCACGGGACCGCGAGCAAAATAGACCTCCTTGGTCGGAAATTTGTCGAAGTCCTTTTCGGGCAGGCCAAGGTTCTTGGCCAGCAGACGGTGCGGCGTATGTCCGATCCAGTCGGTGACGCTGAAGGTGGAGAACTCGGAGAAATAGCCGTTGTCGAAGACGAGGACGAAATGACAGGGCTTGTGGCCGAGGCACTGGATGGAGTGGCCGTGGCCGCGCGGGAAATACCAGATGTCGCCGGGGTCGAAGTCGTTGGTTTCGGCGTGGCCCTCGGGGTCGATGACGGTGGTACGGCAGCGTCCTTCGATGACGAAGGCCCATTCGGCGGCGGTGGCGTGCCAGTGCAGCTCGCGCATGGCGCCCGGCTCCAGCCGCATCGACACGCCGGCGATGCCCTTGGAGATGGGCAGCTGCTTGACCGTGGCCTCCTTGCCGGAGCTGCCGCCGATGACCTTGCCCTTGCGTGTCTTCCAGGGCGAAGCGAAACGTCGGCAATTCGTCGCCGTCGAGCAGGGGGTCGGGTTGGTTGACGAGGTCGGTAGGGGTCGGCTGGGCCGCCGCCTCTGCCAGGATCGCGGTCGCGGCCGCTGAACCGACCAAAAAATGGCGACGTGTCAACTCCGACATGATGTCTCCTTGGGACGTGAGGTTTCCTGGTAACAAGGTGGGCTTGTGCGACAAGGGTTGAGCAATGCTCGTGCCAACCAGGCGAGCGGGACCGGATGAGCGTCCCGAGGAACGTGGTCCCGCATCGCGCTCGGTCCCATAGTATAATCGCGTGCCCTCTCGGTGCGTTCTGGCGGGAAGTGGGTTCGTTCATGCGCTGGTCCATCATTCGTCTCATCTGGATGCGAGAGTTGCGCGACCAGCTGCGCGACCGCCGCACCGTCTTCATGATTGCCGTGCTGCCGGTGCTGCTCTACCCGCTCGCCGGCTTCGGCGTCATGCAGCTGGCGCTGGGCTACCTGGGCAAACCGACCGTCATCGGCGTGCAGGGCCGGCAGTATCTTCCTCCGTTGACATCCCACTGCACCGCTTTCAGCCCCGTACCCGCCCTGTCCTGGCTGACCGTCACGCCTGCCGCTCCCGGCGTCCCAATGGCCGGGGCGGAGAGAGTGGTCGCGGCGGCGGCGCTGGCGCAGGCACGGCGGAGCGACCCTCATCAGGACTACCCGCCTCTGTTCCTCTCCGACGGCGAAAATCTCCGCTTCCCGACGGCGTACCTCGAAACGCCCCAGGAGGCCCGAACGCTCGTCATCCGGCCGCTCGACACGCCGACGCGGGACGCCGACCCGGCACCGCTCGACCCGAACGACTTCACCCGCCATCTCGACGGCCGACCGCACGACTTCCTGGCGCATGTGGATCGCACCGCGCTGGACAATCGGCAAGTCGATCTCCTCCTTCATCGTGCCGGCCAACTTCGAGGAGATTTTGCGAGCGGACGGCCGACCGCTGCTCTACGTCCTGACGCGCGAAGGCGACGAGCGTTCGCGGCTCATGGACAACCGGGTATCTCTGATCCTGCGGCAGTGGAAGAGACATCTCAAGGACGTGCGGCTGCTGCGGCAGGGGTTGCCGGCGGACTACGACGAGCCGATCGAGGTGCGCGACGCGGCGCGGGCCGGCGCGGCGGGCAAACGGGCCTCCGACGAGTTGCTGGAATGCTCGTGCGTATCTTTCCGTTCATCCTCGTCATGTGGTCGCTGGCCGGGGCGCTGTATCCGGCCGTCGATCTGTGCGCCGGCGAGAAGGAGCGCGGCACGATGGAGACGCTGCTCATCAGCCCGGCCAGCCGCGAGGAGATCGTCTGGGGCAAGTTCCTGACCATCTGGGTCTTCAGCGCCGCCACCGCCCTGCTCAACCTGCTCAGCATGGGCGTCACCACCTGGCAGTTCGGCAGTCTGCTCAGCGCCGGCGCCGCCTTCCGGCCGGCCGCCCTGTTCTGGGCCGTGGCCCTGCTGCTGCCGCTGTCGGCGTTCTTCAGCGCCGTCTGTCTCGCCGTCGGCGCCTACGCCCGCAGCACCAAGGAAGGTCAGTATTACCTGATGCCGCTGTTCCTCGTCACCATGCCGCTCATCTTTCTGACGCTGGCGCCGGGAGTCGAGCTGAATCCCTTTTACAGCATGGTGCCGGTGACGGGCGTGGCGCTGTTGTTGCAAAAGCTGATGGCCGTCAAGCCGCCGGACAACGATCTGTGGGCCTATTTCGTGCCGGTGCTGGCGCCGATGGTCGTGTATAGCTGGCTGGCCCTGCGCTGGGCCATCGAGCAGTTCCAGCGCGAGGAAGTGCTGTTCCGCGAGGCCGAGCGCCTCGACTTGAAATTATGGCTGCGGCGATTGTTCCGCGAGAAAGAAGCCCTGCCCAGCGCCGGGCAGGCGCTGTTCTGTTTCGCCCTGATCTTCGGACTGCACTGGCTGACGCTGGGCGTCGGCGGCCGGGCGCCGGTCGTGGCCTGCAACGCCATCCGTTATCTCGCCTTCGTGGCGGCCCCGCCGCTGTTCATGGCCCTGCTGCTGACTACGCGGCCGCTGCAAGGGTTGTCGCTGCGCCGGCCGCCGCGATGGGCCTGGCCGTTGGCGGTGGTGCTGGCGGTCCTGCTGCTGCCGCCGTTCGCCGCCCTGACGCTGTTCGTGCTCGAACAATTCCCGCAAATCCGGCAGACACTGCTGGAAGCGCACGATGCCGGCCGCACCGGAGGCGAGACTGCCCGAGCGCGCCGGCCGCGGCTCTGTATCTGTTCGTGTTCGTGCTCCTGCCGGCCGTGTGCGAGGAACTGGCCTTCCGTGGCTTCATCCTCACGGGCCTGCTCCGGCGCTTTCGGCCGTGGACGGCCGTGCTCCTCAGCAGTTTCGTCTATGCCCTGTATCAGATGAACGTGTTCCAGGCGGGGCCGCACTTTTTGCTCGGCATGGTCCTCGCCCTGCTCGTGCTGCGCACCGGCAGCGTCGGCAGTGCGATCGTCTTTCATCTCGTCTGGGAGTTGCTGTTGCGCGGGCCACTCGTCGAGCCGGAGTTGTTTCGCGTCGTCGCCTGGCTCCAAGGATCGCCGCTGTCGGAATGGGGAATGGTGCTGATCTGCCTGGTCCTGGCCGCCCCGATCCTTTCCGCCCTCGGTCATCCGCTTTTCGCCCTCCGCCGGAAGGAAGAGGCGGAGGGCGATAAGCGAAAGCTCACCAATCCGAGCCAGGAGTGAGACTGTCGTTGGGGACCATGGCGATGTTGAAGCTCTTCTGCGTGATGCTACTGTTGACGTTGCGCACACTGCCGTCGCCCAGGCCCACCAGAAGCACACCGGTGTGGCTGCTCGACGGCCAATAATGGACGCAGTTGCTGGCGTTGGTGATGGTGAATTGGGGCTTGATGTTGGGCGACTTGTCCATCGCGCCGGCCTGATTGGTGCCGACAAGGGGCATGTAGCCGCCGTTGCCGTTGGCCGCCCAACGGGTCCCCGCTGCTCCTCCGCTGGAACAATAAGCCAGTTTCTCGGTCCAGAAAATGGTGTTGGACAAGCCGTCGGGGATGTCGCGCGGGATCACCGTGCCCCCCTTCCAGTTGAACTTGGTGACGTTCGTGGTGTTCGGCGTCGTGATGATCGAGCCGAAGACCTGGCCATTGGCGCCGTAGGAGGCAAAGGAACCCACGGTGTTTCCCGTGGCGGTCATGCCCGCTTTGAGCGTGGCGTCGCTGGGGCACTGGTAGACCTTGATGGTAACCTTGCTATTCCCATTCCAGTTACTGGACGAACCGGCCAACTTGATCTGGTTGAACAAGTTTTGTTGCTCGATGTAGGGGAGTATCCAAACGGTGGGCGGCGCCGACAAACCGGCACCCGCCGTGCTTGGGTAAAACGAATGCGCCGGCGGCAGTTCGCCGTAGGTATCGGCGCAATTCTGCGTGGCCAGACCGAGTTGTTTGAAATTGTTCTGGCACTGGCTGCGGGCGGCGGCCTCGCGCACTTTCTGCACGGCCGGCAGCAGCAGACCGACAAGGACGGCAATAATGGCGATGACCACCAATAACTCGATCAGCGTGAAGGCGGCACGCACACGTGGGCGGGATCTCGGACACTTCATGAATCAACCTCCTCGAATCCTCTACTTGGCCCTGACCGCCCTGGTGCCTTCCGTTCGCCGTCGCTCCGCCGGCAGGAACCGGCGGAGGACGGCGAACGGAATCTCACCAGTCCGGGCCAGGGGTGAGACTATCGTTGGGGACCATGGCGATATTGAAGCTGTTCTTCGAGATGCTGCTGTTGAGGCTGCGCACACTGCCGTCGCCCAGGCCAACCATCAGCGCGGCGGTGTGGCTGCTCGACGGCCAATAGGCATTGCAGTTCGCGCTGTTGAAGATGTTGAATTGGGGCACGATATTGGGCGACACGCCCAAAGCGTTTACAACTTTGGAACCGACAAGGGGCGTGGATGCGCCGCCCGCGCCCGCCCAGCGATTGACCGTCCCGCCGCAGTAAGCCAGTCTCTCGGTCCAGAAAATGGTGTTGGACAAGCCGTCGGGGATGTCGCGCGCGATCATGGTGCCACCCTTCGTAACGCAAGCGGTGATGTTCGTGGAGTTCGGCGTCGTGGTGATCGACCCGAAGACCTGATTATTGGCGGCATACGAGATGAAACTCCCCTGGGAGTCCCCCGAGGCGGTCATGCCCGCCTTGAGCGTGGCATCGCTGGGGCACTGATAGATCTTGATGCTGGTGGGGCTTTGCCCATTGTAGTTGATCGGGCTGGAGAGGCTGTTCTGATTACATGAGGCTCTGATAGAGCGGCTGTTGCTCGATATAGGGGAGTATCCACACCGTGATCGGCGCCTGCAAGTTGGCAGCCGTGGTCGGGTAATGCCCGTAAGCCGGCGGCAGTTCGCCGCCGTAGGTGTCGGCGGCGTTCTGCGTGGCCAGGCCGAGTTGCTTGAAATTGTTCTGGCACTGGCTGCGGGCGGCGGCCTCGCGCACTTTCTGCACGGCCGGCAGCAGCAGACCGACGAGGACGGCAATGATGGCGATCACCACCAGCAGCTCGATCAGCGTGAAGGCGGCGCGCACACGTGGATGGGACCTTGGACGTTCCATGAATCAACCTCCCCGAATCCTCTATGAAAGAACAAGACCATCAAAAGGGCGGCAGCAGGTGCCTCGCTTTTGATACAACGTGAACGACTTGACTTGGCTATCCACTTGTCGAGGATAAGACCGCCGTAGGTTGCCGCGTCAAGGGTCCCACTCGACATTTTTTCCGGAGCAGGGAACGTCGTCCCCGCCGCGCGGAGTCGTCTCCACGCCCCGCAAGAGAGCCTCGCTGCGCAGCCGCGGCCACGCGCGGCGGCGAAAAGAGCTTGACGATCCGGGTCATCGCCGTTGTGATAAGGTCTGTGGATTTCGTGGTCCGCGACGTGGTTGCGATGGCGGGAACGAGATGACGCCCAACGAAGCCAAACCGGGGATGTCGATGGCCGATCGGCCCAAGCGCGGAGTGCCCGAAGGGCTGTGGATTCGCTGTCCCCAGTGCAAGGCCACCATCTTCCGCAAAGAGGCCGAGGCGCGTCTGAACGTCTGTCCCGAATGCGGCTACCATTTCTACCTGCCCGCGCGCGACCGCATCGCCCAGTTGCTCGACACGGACAGCTTCGAGGAGTGGTTCACCGATCTGCGTCCCTGCGATCCGCTGGAGTTCAAGGACCGGCTGCCCTACGCCGAGCGTCTGCGGGCGGAGCAGGCCAAGACCGGCATGGCCGACGCGGCCGTGGTCGGACGCGGCTTCATCCGGGGCCGGCCGGTCGTCTTCGGCGTCACCGACTTCGCCTTCATGGCCGGCAGCATGGGTTCGGTGGTCGGCGAGAAGCTGACGCGCGCCGCCGAGGAGGCGACGCGATTGCAGTTGCCGTTGTTGTTCGTCAGCGGTTCCGGCGGCGGCGCGCGCATGCAGGAGGGCATTCTGTCGTTGATGCAGATGGCCAAGGTCTCCGCCGCCCTGGGCCGTTACGACCGCGCCGGCGGCCTGTACGTGTCGATTTTGACCAACCCGACCATGGGCGGCGTCGCCGCCAGCTTCGCCCTGCAGGGCGACATCACCCTGGCCGAGCCGGGCGCCCTGATCGGCTTCGCCGGCAAACGCACCATCTGGAACACCGTGCGCCTGGAACTGCCCGAGGGCTTTCAGACCAGCGAATTCTTGCTCGAACACGGTTTCATCGATCGCATCGTCCTGCGCAAGGACCTGCGTACCGAGGTGGCCCAGATCATCGATTACTGCGAACATTAAAAGGGGTCAGGGGTCAGGGTTCAGGGGTCAGCCATTCTGACCCCTGACCCCTGACCCCTGACCCCTGAAAGAGGTCTGGTTGTGAGTCTGTTTAGCTGGTTCAAGTCGAAACCCAAGAGCAATCTGCCCACGGTCGATGTGCGCAGCGCTTCGAGCTACTCAACCGAACCGGCCAGGGCAGCATGTCGAAAGTGTGGCGGGCGCGCGACAAGAGCCTCGGCTTGACCGTCTGCCTCAAGCTGCTGGACAAGGAGAAGACGGCCAAGTTCGAGATGCGTTTCGTCGGCCTCAACAAGCCGAGAGAAGGCGCCATCTGCACGTCGCTGCGGCACAAGAACATCGTCCAGACCCTGGAATATGGAATCAGCACCGAGGGCGAGCCGTTCCTGGTCATGGAGCTGGTCGATGGCATGGGACTGAACTTCCTGATCGAGACGAAAAGCAATCAGCTGGAAGGCAACCGTATCTCGATCCTGTCGCAGATGGCCGACGCTTTGGAATACCTGCACAACCAGCACTTCCTGCACCGCGACATCTGCCCGCGCAACGTCATGGTGACGCGCGACGGCGTCGTCAAGATGATCGACTTCGGCCTGACGATCCCGAACCGGCCGGAGTTCTGCAAGCCCGGCAATCGCACCGGCACGCCGAACTACCTGGCCCCCGAGTTGATCCGCCGTTCGACCACGGACCATCGCGTCGATCTGTTCGCCCTGGGCGTAACGGCTTACGAGGTCTACACCGGTACGCTGCCGTGGGAGAAGGCCGAGTCGTTGCAAACCCTGCTCAGCCACATGAACAGCACCGGCAAGGATCCGCGCGAAGCCTGTCCGAAGATGGACAAACGGACGGCGCAGTTCCTGCTCAAGTCGATCGAGCGCGATCCGAATCAGCGCTTCCAGAATGCGGCCGATTTCCGCGAAGCGCTGCAGCAACTGCCCAAGGCGTAAGTGTGGGCAGCCGCTCGCGGCTAAGAGTCTGTCCCCTACGGGTTGTGGCGGCACGTTTTCAACGTGCCGATCTGCTGGATTCTCCGGCCCTCCGGCACGTTGGAAACGTGCCGCCACAACCCGTAGGGGACAGACTCTTAGCGCTGAGCCGCAAGCGGCTGATCTCAGCGCGTCGCCTCTTTCTCCAGGCGCGCGAAGGCGTCGGTCAGTCGGCCCAAGCGCGGCAGGAAGGGTTGCGCGGCCTCGACGGCGCGGAGGGCTTCGGTGCGGTTGCCTTCGTGGAACGCTTGCTCGCCGACGGTCAACAACCAGTCGAGACGGCGGTTCAACTCGGTCTCGCCGGCCGGACGTGTGAGCAGTTCGCGCACCAGCGGCGCGGCGGCGGACCACTTGCCCAGTTCGAGCTGCGCCTGCACGAAGATCTCCTGCGCCGGCACGACCAGGTCCTTGCGCCGCGGCTGTTCCTGCCATCGCGTGACGACCTCGCCGAGCATCTGCAAGCGGCGCGGCCCTTGCCGAGCGGCAGTCAGGGTACGGTCCCACTCCTGGAGCAACGGCAACTGGCCGGTTCGCGCCAGAATGTCCACGAAGGCCGTCCAGGCCTTCTCCTGGACGCGGCCATCTTCGCCGGCCAGCACGACGCGCCACAGCGCCGCCATCCGCGCCGGCGGCGCGCACTCGCCGAGCACGGTCGCGGCCCGGCTGCGCACGCCCGGATCGCTGTCGCGCAGCAGCAATTCCTCCAGACGCGCCAGCAATTTGTTCCGCTGCTCTTCGGAGAGACTCGCCCCGTCGCCGGCGGCGTGGGCCAGCGCTCCCACCAGATTGAAGCGCACCGTGGCGCAGGAGTCGTCCAGGGCGGCGAGCAAGCCGGGCAGCACGGACGGCTCGGCGACGCGCTCCAGCGCTTGCGCCGCCGCCTGCCGTACCGGCCCGGACGAATGGCGCAGCAGGCCGGTGAGCACGGGACCGGCCTCCAGGGCGCCCGAGCGCTCCGAGGTCTTCGGCCGCCTCGACCACCACTTCCAGGGCGGGATCGTCGAGTGCCTGTTGCAGAAGCGGCATGACCTGCTTGCGCCGCGCCGGGCCCTCGCCCTCGCGGCTCCGTGCGTGCAGGGCAAGGGAGTGCAGGGCGGCGGTACGCACGGCCGGAGCGTCGGCGTGCGTCAGCCGTTGCAGCCGCTCGAAGACGTCGGCTTCGTTGATGCCGCCGAGACCCAGCACCGCCGCCTGTTGCACTTGCACGGCGCTGTCGTGACTCAGTTGCAGCAGCACCCGGGTGAGCTGGCGCTTGTGGGCCGTCTCCGCGGCCGGCAGCAGTTCGACGCTCCAGTTCACCACCAGGGTGCGCACCGCCGGGTCGTCCTGCTCCAGCAGCGATTGAAGGTGGCTGACGCGCTCGGCCCCGGACAGCCGGCCGTACAGCTGCTGCTGCAAGCGCAGCACCTCGGCGCGCGATCGGGCCAGGTCGCCCTCCAGGCGGTAGGCGCGGCTGGTCTGGTAGGCCAGGCGCGCCTCCAGCCAGCCTTCGTCCGTCAGATGCTGATGGCGTTGCCACCAATCCTGCCAGCGTGGGACGTTCGAGTCCGTAGTCCTGCCCGCTCAGATCGTGCAGGGCCGAGGCGGCGGCGCGGCGCAAGCGTTCGTCGCCGTCGTCCAGGTGGTCGAGCAGGGCGCGGGCGGCTCGTTTGCTGCCGCAGCGGCCCAGCGTCCACAAGGCGCTCTGCCGCACGGGCGGCTCCGCGTCTCGATCCGCGGCCAGTTGGCGCAGCCGGCTCACGAGGCGGGCATCCGGCAGCACGGCGAGCGTCTGCGCCGCCGCCTCGCGGATGGTCGGCCGCCGGGCGGACAGGGCCGCCAACAACTCATCGAGGAAGCGGCGGTCCTGGCGCAGGCGCACAGCGGCGGCGAGGGCGAGGAAGACCTCCACGTTTTCGATGCCGCGCAGGCCGTCGCGCACGGTCTTTTCGGCCCCGTCCAGCGTACCCTGCACCAGCAGCAGAGCGGCCTGGCTCTGGCCGTGCGCGTTCTGGTGGTCGTAAAGCATCTCGTGCAGATGAGCCAGGTCCGGGTCCGGCGGGGCGGCCGCGCCGCCTTCGCCGAGCAGCATCCCCAGGCCGAGCAAGACGGGTGGAATGGCTTGCATGCGCTGGTCCCCCAAGGAAAGATGGATGTGCTGCTTTTGCCGGATCGTGGTGGGCCGGGCGAACATACCGGCTCCGTCGGAAAATGACAAGGTGACAAGGTGACAAGGCGGGGTCGTACAAAAGTCCTCTGGCCTTCCGCGCCGTCATTTGGGTATGGACAGAGGCGGCAGCCGACATCCGCTCGGCATCTCGTTTGCTTCCTCAAAAAACCAACGTTGAACGGAAACCCAGGATCTCGACGCAGGCAGCCATGACGACGCACGAGGAAATGGCGTTCCCCGCCGACCGCCGGCTACGCATCTGGGTTCGCCCCTCGCTGGTGCTTCTGTTCGTCGTCCTCGCCGTGGCCCCGGTAATCGTGGCCTGGATCCAGTATCTCGTCTTCGGTCTGCCGCACTTGAGCGGCCGCCACGACCCCGCCGAGCCGGGACCGCACGGCTTCCCGGTTTGGCTCCGCTACGCCCACTACTTCAATCTCCTGTTCATGGTCCTCATCATCCGGGCCGGCCTTTCGATCCTGATGGACCACCCGCGCCTGTACTGGAACGTCCACTGCACGCCCGGCTCGGAGTGGATTCGCTTCACGCCCCTGCGAGTGCCGACCGATCGCGTGTGGACGGCCAAGGACGACGCTCGCTATCTTTCGCCGTGGCTGGGCCTGCCCGGCGGCCGGCACACCGTCGGCATGGCCCGGCACTGGCACTTCCTCTCCGTCCTGTTCTGGCTCGTCAACGGGTTTCTCTTCGTCATTCTGCTGTTCGCCACGGGACAGTGGCGGCGCATCCTGCCCTCCGATGCACGCATTTTTCCCGAGGCGTGGTCGGTCTTCGTCCACTATGCCACCTTCCACATGCCGCCCGAGCCGGACGGTTACTTCCGCTACAATTCGCTGCAACACCTGGCTTACGGCTCGGTGGTGTTCCTGCTGGCCCCGTTGTCGATCCTGACCGGCCTGGCCATGTCGCCGGCCGTGGGCAACCATTTCCCCTGGTATCCACGCCTGTTCGGCAACCGCCAGTGCGCCCGCTCGATCCACTTTCTGCTGCTACTGGGCTATCTCGGCTTCATCACTGTCCATGTCCTCATGGTGGTCATCACCGACCTGCCGCGAAACATGGACCACATCGTCCTGGGCACCGACGGCACTAGCCACGAAGGGCTGTTGCTCGGCGCCGTGGGCATCGCGGTAATCCTCTTCGCCTGCTATGCGGCGCACTGGTTGTCGTGGCACCGTCCGCGGGCCGTGCAGTACGTCATTCGTTCGGTCATCGAAGGACTGATGCGGCTGTTCATCAACCCGCTGGCGCCTCGCGCGCCAGTACACTCGGAAGGACATTTCGCCGTTTTTCTGGCCCAACGGCAAGATGCCCACCAGCGACGAGTGGAAGCAGCTGGCCGACAAGGATTTCCGCGATTATCGTCTGTGCGTCGGCGGGCTGGTCGAGAAGCCGGTTGAGCTGTCGCTGGCGGAAATCAAGGCGCTGGGCAAGCGCGAGCAAATCACGACACACCACTGCATCCAGGGCTGGACGGGCATCGCCGAATGGGGCGGTCTGCCGCTGTCGAAGCTCGTCGAGCTGGTTCGACCGAAACCGGAAGCGAAATGGGTGGTCTTCCACTCCTTCGGCGAGGGGCTGTACGGCGGCGAGTATTACGATTGCCACACTCTCGAAAACGTACTCCATCCGCAAAGCCTCTTGGCCTACGAGATGAACTACCAGCCGCTCAACCATCTGCACGGTGCCCCGTTACGGCTGCGCATTGAGAACCAACTCGGCTACAAGCAGGTGAAGTGGATTCGTGCCATCGAGTTCGTCGCCGACATCAAACACGTGGGCAAGGGCCACGGCGGCAAGAACGAGGACGATGAGTATTATGACCTCATCGCCAACATTTAGCTGAGGACGTACAGACTCATGGCGCGTCGGCGTCCTCGTCTACTTTCTTGCGGTATTCCTCGATGGACCGTTTCCAGTCCTCGATCCAGGGATCGCCCTTGAACATGCCGGCGAAGGCCATCCACGGATGCGGGGCCACTCCGACCTCAAGCCCCACTAGCTCCGCTCCTTTCTTGAGGCGGCCCTCAATTTTGGCGCGCAGCTTGGCCAGCGCCTCCACGCGGGTGGCGCCTTTGGCACCGACCGCGAACGGTCCCATGCTTCGGGCTCGGTAGCCATTCCTCGCAAGAGGTTCGATCAGGACAGGAATCTGCATGGCTCGTTCTCCCAGGGGTTCGAGTGGTCCCGTCTCATTCTATCGCGCGGCTCCGTCACTCGCGGACAAGGCAAATTCGATCGCGTGAGGCGCCTTGACCTGTTTGGAGGCATCCAGCAGTTCGATGGAAACGAGTCGGCCGGCTTTGTCGTAATCGAGGATGAAGCCGGGATCCGACTCGTCGCTTTCGGCCACCTTGCCAGGGCGCAGGATGATCGAGAGCGTGTCGGTTTCTTTGTCGTAGATGATTTTCACGGCGTTCTCCCGTACTTGGCGACGCTGCTGGTTTAGGTGCGGCTCGTCGGAGTGCTTCCTCTTGATCCACTTGAAGCCTTCGTACTTCGTAATGGCGGCCGATTCTCTTATGCTTCCCGATAAGGCGCAAGAAATCGTGGCGAGAGATGTTGGCCTGCGTGCAGATGGCTCGCAGCGTCGAGCCTTTGAGCCGCCGGTGATTCGGCATGGTCAAGGGCGTCTGGGTGCCATCGGCATTGTCTCGTACCATCGAGATGTGCTCCTGCTCGCGGACCAACCGGAAGCCCAGGCTTTCGAGCGCCTTCACCACGCGCTGCTTGGGAGCATCTCGGGGAAATTTCGCCATTACATCGTCACCTCCGCCTCGGCGACGAACGCCTCCAGCACGGGTGATTCGACGTCCAGCACCTGCTTTCCAAAGGTCTCGATGTGGAAGCGAATGGCGGATTTCACGTCGGCCATCGCTTGCTCATAGCTGTCGCCTTCGCCAACCACCACGCTCTTCAGTCCCAGCGGATAAGCCACATAGCCATCCGCGTGCTTCTCGACAATGATCTTGACCGCCTCCACCGGCGTCCGCTTGTCTCGCTTATTGGATTTGCGTTTGTTCATGCGATTTCCTCCACAATCCAAAAACCCTCAGCCGTTAGCCCGTACAGATTGTACACCAGCGGGTCAATCAGGTGGTCGGCGGCGTTGATTTGGCGCCTGTCGCTTTTACATATTCTGATATTTTACTATTCAGGTGTACTGTACAGGCGTTGACTTATTAGAAGGCCAAAGGTAGAATCAACACATGAGTTTCTGGTTGGAGGCTGGAACGATGTTGGGGTTCTTCATTCAACGCAACAGGTTTATCGAGGGCGGTTCAACCTGAGTTGGCGCGAGCGAATCGAGCAGGAACTCCGCGCATACTTCGACCCGACCTGTGGCAAGCAGTAATCATCGAACCCCCCGACGCTGAAGCGAGTGGGGGCGTCGTTTTTTCTGGATAAGTCCCTGGCCTTTTCCGACCCAGAAAGAGTTCGCCGATGCCCATCGCCTTGATTGCTGATCTCCTTAACTTCGCACAGAATTGCCTTAACGAGGCGGAGAAAGCTGCCAAGGCAATTCACCTTTCCACCTTCCGCGAGTCGGTAGATACTGTGAAAAACTACCGGGCGCGCCTGCTCGCCGATGAACCCGGCTACTCGGAAGTCAAGACTTTCCGGGGAATGCGTGCATGGGGTGCACTGCTTGCGTTCGACTTGCGCAAGTCCAGTGCGCGGGCATTGGAGTTGGGACCGCGAGATACGTACCTGACAATGCATACATACTTGCCTACGATGCTGTCTCTCATCAGTAGCGCGGGCGGAATCGTGGTGGGGTTGCGGGGAGATGGTGCGATCACCTGCTTCGGGCTAGTTGACCAGTCCGAGGGAGAACCAAAGGTAAGCAGCGAACAGGCAGCCAAGGCCGTGCGGCAAGCATGTCGGTGCGGTGACGCGATGGTTAAGGCCATCGATCTGGTGGTGAACAAGGTGCTCGTGGCGGCTGATATTCGCGGCGGCTTACAACTCGGTGTTGGCATTGATGTAGGTAATATTGTCGCCACCAACATTGGACTAGGGAGTGCCAGTGAACTCACTGCATATGGAGATTGCGTCAACAAATGCTGCAAGCGCAGCTGCGCAAATAACGGCGTCATCCTGACGCTCGCCGCCAAACGAATGTTCCCAAAATCAGAAGGAGGAAAAACCGCATTCCACCGCTACAAGGACGAATCCGATGCTTTTTTGCTCCGTTATCCGACCACTTACAAAACGCTTGGTTAAGCTTTAGCATTTAGCAGTCCTATTTTGGAGAGCACAGATGAGTAACGCCGTGGCTGAGCCGAACCTTCAGGCGCACCAACTCGACTTCGCCTGGAAAACTCACGAATATATCAATAACTACATTCGTTTTGCCGATACAAAGGCTGCGCTCATTATCGCCTGGAGTTCTGCGATTCTGGGCACACTTTACGTTGGCCGTCTCCATGAGGCGGTTATGCAGAGCCACTTCACGTTTAAAGGTATTTCCTGGGCAACAACGCTAGCGACGCTGGCGTTCCCTCTCTTGGGCGTATCGTTTCTCGCCGCAGCATGGTCAATCATCCCTCGCCTTCCGACGAAACAATTGAGCGGGTTGGTTTTCTGGGAAAGTATTCTGGTGCATGCGAGTGGCGATTTGTATGCAAACGAGCTCGGGAGGAATGACACTAACCAACTCACCCGTCATCTCTGCCTTCAGATCCACACAGTCGCTGCCGTGGCTCGGAAAAAGTATTTGTGTATTACACTCAGCATGTGGATCGCTTTATCCGGGACGATCCTCGGCATTCTCTCGATCCTGATCAAAGCTGCCTGAACAGGGTAAAAGCCGTGAAAGCGCGAATCACGGCTTGGTGGCTTCGAAGATCTGGATTTCTTCATCGGTCAAGCCGTACAACTCGTAGACCAGTTGTTCAATCTGACGATCCGTGGCGTCGATCTGGCGTTTGACGACGGTTTGGTTCTGCGGCGTCTTGGCGGCGGTGAATTGTTGCGGCAATCGTAGACGGCGAACTCCTCGAAGTCGGTGAGGACCGACAGCGGCAGTTTGCCGGTCCAGGCGTAGCGGCGGAGCTGGTAGGCGGGGGCGGGATCGTCCTTCAAGTTGACGGAGGGCCGCTTGGCTTCGAGGAAGAACTTGGGCGTGCCGCCGACGCGGAAGCAGTAGTCGGGGGCCTTGGTGGCGCCGCCGATCTTGATGGCGGCCTCGTGGATGACGTCCTTGTAGGCTTCGGCGTAGCCCTGCTCGTTGTCCATGTCCCAGCCGAGGGACTTGAAGAAGGGATTGATAAACTCCTGGCGGACCTGCGCCTCGTTGTAATGGGGCGAATGGTAGGCGTCGGCGTTGCGGCGGAAGAGATCGATCAGTTCGAGGACTTTCTGCGGAGCACTCATCGTTACTCTCTGTTCTCGATGCGATACAGATGCGTCAACGTGCGGACGAACAGGGCATTGCCGGACACGGCGGGCGAGGCCCGGCAGCCGTCGTCCAGCTTGTTCGTGGCCAGCTTCTTCCACTGTCGTCCGGCCGCGATCACGTGTCCCCGCCCGTCCTCATCGAAAAAGTACAGTCGGCCGTCGGCGTAGATCGGCGACGCCCAGAACATGCCGCCGATGCGCTCCTGCCATACCGACTGGCCCGTCTTCGCTTCGGTGCAGAAGACGATGCCGTCCTTGTTCACCATGTAGAGCAGATCGTCCACCAGGATCGGCGACGACCGCGACGGCACACTGTTCTTGTTCTTAATCGTCCAATCGATATTCGTCTGGGTGATGTCGCCGCTGCCGTCCGGCGCACGGCCAGCAGTCGCAGCCCTCCGTCGCCGGTACACAGAAACAGCTTGCCCTGGCCGGACAGCGGCGGCGTCGTCGCGTTCATGCCGCCGTGATAGACCTTCCACAACTCCTCGCCCGTCTTCGGGTCGTAAGCGATGGTCGCCATCGCCGCCGGGCTGACCAGCTCCGGTTTGCCGCCGACGGTGACGAGCGACGGCGTGGCGAACGCTTTCTTGGCGTCGCCGTTGGTCGTCTTGTAGTCGATGTCGCGGTCCTTCTTCCATACGGTTCGGCCCGTCTTCTTGTCCAGGGCGGCCACGAATTGCACGTCGTAGCCGTCGAATTGCAGAAACAGCAGATCGCCGGAAAGGATTGGCGACGAGGCGGCTCCGCGAAAGTGGTCGCAGTGCAGGTCGCGCCGCTGCCACAGCGTTTGCCCGGTCTTCGTGTCCAGGCAGGCCGTGCCGTAGGTGCCGAAATGGACGTAGACTCGGCCCTCCTCGACGGCCGGCGTCGGCGAGGCGAAACTGTTGTAAGACGCCCACAGGCGGCTCGGCTCCTCGACGTCGAAGACCTTGATGTCGTGCAGCACCTTGCCGCTGTTGCGATCGACGCAGACGGCGAACAGGCGCGTGCCGTCGGCGCGTGCCGTCGTCATCCACACCTGATCGCCCCACACCACCGGCGACGACCAGCCCTTGTCGTGGATGCGCGTCTTCCAGACCACGTTCTTGCTCTCGCTCCATTCTAGCGGCAGCTTCGCCGCGTCGGCGCGGCCGTCGCCGTGCGGGCCGCGGAACTGCGGCCAATTCTCCGCACCGGCGGTGGTGACGAGGAGGGGCAGAAGCAGAAGCGGCATCAAGGAGGTACGCATGGGGAACTCGATTGTTGGGGGCAGATCATCAGGTGGGATTGCGGGGCGCCTACGGAGGTTTATAGCAAAGCACACGGCTGGCGTCGCGGCTAAACGAGCTGTCGCAGTTCGCCGAACAGCCGAGCGAGATCGGCCGCCGAATGATGGGCATTCAGTCCGCTGGGATTGGGTAACACCCAGATTTGTGCCTCGCCCAGCTTCTCCGGTTGAAGACCCAGGACGGCGCGCGGCCGCGCGAATGCCGTGCGGTAGGCCGTGATTCCCAGGAAGGCGATGAACTGCGGCCGATAGCGTGCGACCTTCCGCTTCAGGATGTCGGCGCCCTGGCGCAGCTCGTCCTCGGTCAGCTCGTCGGCGCGGTGCTGGCGCGGGCGACGAGGTTGGTGATGCCGTAGCCGCGCGACAGCAGCTCGCGCTCCTCGTAGGGCGACAGCAAGCGATCGGTGAAGCCGGCCGCGAACAGCGCCGGCCAGAAACGGTTGCCCGGCCGGCCGAAATGATGTCCGATCGCCGCCGTGTACAGGCCGGGGTTGATGCCGCAGAAGAGGACTTTCAGCTCGGGGGCCATGACGTCAGGGACTGTCTTGCCCTCGGCGGCGGCGATCTCGGCACGAGTGGGTCTGCGCGGCCCCACGAAGCTCCCCCCGGACGATCAGGGCGTCCCTTCGCGGTAGGTATCGGGCGACCGGCGGCGTCCCTCGTCATCACGACGTTCGAACGCGGTCGGCGCCCTCGACAGGGGGACGCGCGGCGCGTGGCCGTCGGCCGCGCTCCCAGCGCTCGCGCGCCAGCTCGTCCAATCGATCGCGCTCCTCATCCCATTCGTCCTCGTAAGCCGCGACGAACAGCTCCGAGACGCTGGTCAGCGTGATGGACGTGTCCGTGATTTCCTTGGGACGGATGGAGGTCGATTGCACCATGACCGCCAGGACGACCCAGCCGATCATGAGGACCACCCATCCGATGCATACCGCGGCGCTGAGGGAGTCGTTGCCCTTGTTGTTCACGGTGGCGAGGAAGGCGAGGAAGCCTCCCGCCAGGAGGAACAACAAGCTGCCGATCACCACAAGCTGCCGTATCATCCAGTGGCCCTTGTGCCGATCGCACAGTGGCACCTCGACGCGGCTGCGCTTGGTCAGAATGAGGGCCACGATGAGGAACGGTATCAGTCCCGCCAGCAGAAGGACGCCAACCCACGGTGGATACCAGGAGAACGTTTTGTCCTTGCGCAGCGTCGCCGGCGCCCCGCATTTCATGCACAGCTCCGGCAGGTCGCGCACACGCCCGTCGTAGGACTCCAGGCACACGGCGCTCATGACGTTCTCTCCGCAGAGATTCTTTCCGTCGGCCACATCGCCGGCGAGGGCGATGCGGCCATGAAGTAGTTCGTTCCCAGCCGACTGGGATTTGTTCCCAGCCGGCCAAGATTGGGTCCGCGTCAGTCGGCTTTCTTCTGACGTTTCGCTTCCCAGTCGAACGATCGGCTTTGATCGCCCCGGCCGATCTCCACTTTGCCCTTGATGGTGTCGCCTTTCTGCTCGCCCTTGTACTTCATGGTGAACTTCTGCCCGCCCTGCTCACGCGTGACCTGGAACGATACCTTGCCGTCCTTGACCTTGCCGTCCTCGATGTCGGTCTCTCGGCCGCCCGGCCCGGTCACGGTGCCGGTCAGCTTCTCGCCGTCCTGCTTGAGGTTGTAGGTGGACGTGATCGTCCGTCCGTTGCCGGTGGTGAAGCTCGACTTCCACGTTCCGGTCGCATTGGCCGCGGCCTTTTTCTCCTCCGCCCGCGCCCCGCCGGCCAGCAGGCAGCCTGCCAGGCCGAGCACCAGGACGCCGAACCCCATCCGTCTCTGTACGTTCATGACTCACTTCCTTCCTTCGCTTTTTCACGAGTGATCCGGCCTTCTCACCACGCCCTGATTGCACTCGTTCGACAGTTCGCGGTCAAGGAAAAAGCCCGCAACTTTCGCCTCGGCATCTGGAAAAAACGTCGGAGCCGGCAGCGTCAGCGAGGGTTGACTTTCCCTTGCTGACGCTGCCGGCTCCGACGTTGGCCCGATTGGGCGAGACGAGTCACTCTTCCCGCATGGACTGGTTGAGGATGTCCACCAGTTCCTTGCTGATGTCGATGCCGGCGACGGAGTAAATCGGCGTCAACGGTCCGCATTGCAGCTTGCGGGCGATGTTCATCGGGCTGTTCCTCTCTTCCGGGGTGACGTGCTCATTGTAGTGCAGGACCAATTCGAGGTCGTGGGCCACGGCGTAGCGCTGCGTCGCGTCGGTCACGTCCAGGTACAGCGTCTTCATGGCTTCCTCGGTCTTTTTGCCGACGGTCTTCTTGGCCTTGACCTGGTTGTCCTCCATCTCGCGCTGCAACGTCTTCAGCTTCTCCTCGGCGTCCTCCGACTTCGCCGGTATCAGGTCGGTGCCTGCCGCGATGCCCCTGCTCAGCTTTTCGGCCTGGATGCGTAGGTTCTTCTCGCGCTCCTGAAAGGGCCGCATCGCCGTCTTCATCTCTTCCTGATAATGGATGTACTTCTGGTAGTGCTTGATAACGTAGGTCAGGTTGACGAGGGCAAGCCGCGTGCGCGGGGCGGCCGGCGAGGCCAGCTTGTGCTTTTCGCCCTCCGCTAGCAACCGACCGGCGCCGACCACCACGGCCAAGGCCACGATGAGGCTTCCTACCCACAACAAGGCTCTCATGGTCCTTCTCCTTGGAACAGAGCATCCGCCGACGTCAACTCCTTCGACACCCGGGGGTCCGGCGGAAGGGCGGAGTCTACCCGTTTTGCGAGGACAGCGTCAACGCGACGTTCCGAAATTAGGGAATAGGGAATAGGGAATAGGGACGAGGCTTCTTCTCTCTTCCCTATTCCCTATTCCCTATTCCCTATTCCCTATTTCGAGTTACCAACTGCCGAGGACTTCCAGGGTGAGCTGGCCAAGGCTCTGCTCCGAAACGGACACGGCCTCGCCGCAGTCGGTGCAGCGGATCGTGCCGCAGGCGAACAGGGTCGAAAAGATCATATCTTCAAACGTCTCTCCATCGCCCAGGGCGTACCAGGGGCCACCCTCGGCCATGCGATCCAGGACGTCGGCGGCCGGCGTCTCGGGCGAGGCCGCGAACGAGCACGAGCAGCGAGGGCAGTAGAGTTCGACTTGCATGACTCTTCTCCGGAACGGCGTGAGAGTTGTTTCGACGCCGTGAACAATTGCAAGTCGGATACCAAATCCTTTTTCTGTCAAGACGATTTTTCGGACTCACACGGACGTCCTTGCGAGCATTGATCTTAGGGTTGAAACGTCGTCCGCTTTCTGCGAGGAGCGGCAAACAGAAGCCCAGCGATGCGCAACTCTTTTACAACTTGGCAGGGAGGAAACTACAAACGGCTTCTCCGAATGGCTGCCGGGCTTGCTTCGCCGCTTCGTTTCGGGGATTCTGGGGTGATACGAGAGACTTTACCGTTTGTATCGAGAATGCCTTGGAAAGCAGGAAGATCGTGCCCGAGCCGAACCCTCTGAGCGTCAGCCTGGAAACTCTGCCGGGCATCTCCCCCGCCCGGCTGGAACGGCTCGACCGGCTCGGCCTGCGAACCGTCGGAGACCTGTTCTTTCATTTCCCACGGACTTACGAGGATCTCAACGACGTGCGGCCCATCGCGGCGCTGTCGGAAGGGAGCATCCAGACGGTGCAGGGCGAGGTCGTGGAGATCGACGGCCGTTCGCTGAGCGATGGCCGAACGGTCGTGAGCGTCGTGCTCAGCGACGACGGCAAAAGCTGCCTGGAAGGAGTGTGGTTCAACCAGGCGTTCGCGGCGCGGCGCTTTCGCTACGGTCAACGCCTGTCCTTCAGCGGCAAGCCGAAGTGGTATCGCGATCACTGGCAGATGAGCAGCCCGCGCGTCCAGGTCCTCGACGGAGACGGCGGCGAAGGAACCGGGCGTCGTGCCGGTCTATCCGCTCACGGAAGACCTGCGTCCCGAGCACCTGCGGCCGCTGATCGGCCGGGCCATCGACCTGTACGCCGCCGCAGTCGCCGACGTGTTGCCGGCCGCCCTGCGGCGCCGGCACGATTGGCCGGCGTTCGAGCCGGCCCTGCGCGACATCCACTTCCCGCCGTCGCTGGCGACGGCGACGCGCGGACGGCGCCGCTTCGTCTACGAGGAGTTCCTCATTCTTCAGCTGGCGCTGGCCGTGCGTCGCCGCGAGGTCCGCGACGAGGGGCGAGCGCCGATGCTCGCCGTCACAGCCGCCATCGACGAGCGCATTCGCCGTTTATTTCCCTTCCGGCTGACCGCCGACCAGGACCGCGCCGTCGCCGAAATCTGCCGCGACCTGGCCGCGCGAAAGGCCGATGCAGCGGCTGTTGCAGGCCGACGTCGGCGCGGGCAAGACGGCCGTCGCCGTCTACGCCCTGCTGGTGGCGGTGGCCAACAAGCATCAGGCCGCCCTCATGGCCCCGACCGAGGTGCTGGCCCGCCAGCACGCCCGCACACTCGATCGCTACCTCGCCCACAGCCGCGTCCGCCGGCTGCTGCTGACCGGCGGCGCTGACGCCGGCCGAGCGGCGCGACGCCCTGGCCGCGCTGGCCGCCGGCGACATCGATCTCGTGGTCGGCACGCAGGCGCTGGTACAGGAGGACGTGCAGTTCGCCCGGCTGGGGCTGGTGGTCATCGACGAGCAGCACAAGTTCGGCGTCCATCAGCGGGCCCGCTTCCGCCGGCTGGGCGTCGATCCGCATTACCTGGTGATGACGGCCACGCCGATCCCGCGCACGGTTGCCCTGACCGTCTTCGGCGATCTCGACGTGTCGCTCATCCGCGAGTTGCCGCCGGGCCGGCAGCCGGTGGCGACGCGCTGGGAGCCGGCCGGTCAGCGCGAGCGCGTCTATGCCCGGCTGCGCGAGGGGCTGCAACGCGGCCGGCAGGGTTACGTCGTCTGTCCGCTGGTCGAGGAGTCGGCCACGCTCGACGTGAAGGCGGCGACACAGACGCACGCGGAATTGCAGGCGGGACCGTTCCGCGATTTCCGCCTCGGTCTGCTGCACGGCCGGCAGGACGAGGAGACCAAGGCGGAGGTGATGGAGCGCTTCCGCAAGCACGAACTGGACCTGCTGGTGTGTACCTCGGTCATCGAGGTCGGCGTGGACGTGCCGAACGCAACGCTGCTGGTGATCGAGCATGCGGAGCGTTTCGGCCTGTCGCAGCTGCATCAACTGCGCGGCCGGGTCAGTCGTGGTCCGATGGCGGGACAATGCTACCTGTTCGCTGAGCCGCCCGGCGATGAGGGGCGGCAGCGTCTGCGCGCGTTTTTGCGGACGACCGACGGCTTCGCGCTGGCCGAGGAGGACATGCGGCTGCGCGGCGCCGGCGAGTTCTTCGGCACCCGACAGCACGGTCTCGGCGAGTTGCGCTTTGGCGACCTGGTACGCGATGCCGACCTGTTGACGCTTGCCCGTAAGGATGCTTTCGCTCTTGTCACGGACGATCCGCGCCTACAGCGGCCCGAACACGCCTTGCTCCGCGCCGCTGTTCTGGAACGCTACGGAAAGACGCTCGATCTGGCGGAGATCGGCTAGGCGGAACTATGGTGAGGCGGTAGCGCGGAATATTCCGTGTGCGTCCTGCTGGAAGACCTTATGCCTGTGCTTTATCATGGTACAAGTCGAGCGTTTGCAAATGCGATGGCGGGTACCTCCGCCGGAGGAGGTATGGATGTAACACGGGGCAGGGGAGAGTTTGGGCGTGGTTTCTATACGCAAAGCTCCAGCGGCAACGCCGCTCGCCGTGCGCAGGCTCTCTACGGCAACAACAGCGCCGTGCTGGTCTTGACCATAGACGATCAGGCATATCATGCCTTGACTTTTCGGCGTTTGACGCTGAACATGGCACAGGCGTTAAATGCTCAACTCAGGGGTAGCAATACACAGCATATTTTTACGACAGTGCACGATGCCTTGGTCGGTCCACTCGTGTATCAGCCGCGAATTGAGCAGCAGAAATTCCAAACGGTGAATGCACAGGTCCTATTAAATGGACCGCTGACTCAGCGGATGGTGAAGTAAAACCGGATTGGAGGGAAGCCAATGGCGTTTGTACATAGCCTGGTGAAGACGAAGCGGAATGGAAAGACCGGATGGTGCGCGCCGGTTGAGCTGGGTGACGACGCACCGCATTACATCAGTTTTGTCATTCCCGTGGACGATAAGGGGGATTTCTTCCACGAATATATCTGTGAGACGATCACAGCGGAGGAAGAGGACAAGAGGATTGAGTCTCATACGTTAGTGCGGCAAGGGAAAGATTCGTTCCTATTGCCTCTTGGTGAGCTTGAGCTGTGGTTCACTGTCCGCCCCGTCCCAAGAGAGGAGCGTCGTTTGCCTTACATTGGGAAGCCGCAACACGACGACTTCTCCTTCCTATTCACTGAAATCGAGCCACAAGAGCCAGACAGGCTCGATAGGCTTTACGAGGAGGAGAACACTTTTATAATCGGCTGTGAACCTTTTACCCATTACTCGGGCATTACCAGGTTGGCGAAAAAGCGGTAATATTGGTAATGCAAGGCGAAGGACTGTTTCGCTCGAAGCGAGTCGTGGTCGGAAGCGCGGCCGGCCGTGCTTGACCGATCTTGCGAGCCTTCCTGGCTATTGGCGCGAGCCGTTGTGGGCGTCCGCGTGGCCCGACGCCACCAGGCCGCCGTTGGAGCTGACGGCCACAACGTCAACGACATGGCCATTGAGTCGGGACGGCAGCGAATCGGCCGCTTTCTTCAGACGCAGATCGTTGAACCACTGAATGACGTAGTAGAACACCGGCGTCAGAAAGATGCCGAACAGCGTCACGCCCAACATCCCGGCGAATACGGCCGTGCCCAGCAGGCGCCGCATCTCGGCCCCCGCCCCCTCGGCGATCACCAGCGGTACGACGCCGAGGATGAAGGCGAACGACGTCATGATGATCGGCCGCAGACGCAGCTTGCACGCCGCCAGCGTCGAGTGGAAGCGATCGTTGCCGGACTCGCGCTGCGCCTTGGCGAACTCGACGATGAGGATGGCGTTCTTGCACGCCAGGCCGATCAGCACCACGAAGCCGACCTGCGTGAAGATGTTGATGTCCATGTGCGCCAGCAGTACGCCGGCAACCGAACACAGCAGACACATCGGCACGACGAGAATGACGGCCAACGGCAGCGACGTGCTCTCGTACTGGGCGGCCAGCACCAAAAACACCAGCACCACCGCCAGCAGAAACACCCACATGGCCGTGTTGCCCGTCTGCAACTGCAACAGGGCCAGCTCCGTCCATTCGTAGCGCATGGCTCGCGGCAGGTCTTTTTTGGCGACGTCCTCCATCAACTCGATGGCCTGGCCGGAGCTGATGCCGCCTGCCGGCGTGCCATTGATGGCAGCGGACGGATACATGTTGTAACGCATGATGAGCACCGGGCCGTTCTCCTGACGCACCTTGAGCAGGGCGGCCAGCGGCACCATGCGGCCGTAGACGTTGGGGACCTTGATTTGCTTGAGGTCGTTGATCTGCGTGCGGTAGTCGGCGGCGGCCTGCACGTTCACCTGCCAGGTGCGGCCGAAACGGTTGAAGTCGTTGACGTACAGCGAGCCGAGGTAAATCTGCAAGGTGTTGAAGACCTCGCTCATGGGGACGCCGTGCGTCTTGGCCTGGGTGCGGTCGATGTCCAGGTACAGCCAGGGCGTATTGGCCCGGAAGCTGGTGTACAGGCCTTGCAGTCCCGGCGTGTCCTCGCCATTTTGAATCGTCTTCTCGGCGACGTTTTGCAGCGATTCCAGGCCGGTGTCGCCGCGATCCTCGACGATGATCTTGAAGCCGCCGGCCGTGCCCAGGCCGTCGATGGGCGGAGCGCCGAAGACGTTGATCTGGGCGTCCGGGATTTTGTCTTGCAGCACCGTCTGCAAGCGGGCCGCGATGGCGTCGCCGCTCAGGTCATCCGTCGTCCGCTCGTGGAAGTCCTTGAGCATGACGTACATGGCGCCGAAGTTCGGCGCGTTGGCGTTGAGAAGGATCGATTGGCCGGCGATGGCGACGGTGTGCTTGACGCCGGGATCGTCCTTGGCGATGTCCTCGATCTGCCGCACCACGTCCTGCGTGCGTTGCGCCGACGATGAATCGGGCAGTTGGACGTTGACCAGCAAGTAGCCCTTGTCCTGCACGGGAATGAAGCCCTTGGGCGTGCGGATGAAGCCCACGTAGGTCAGGCCGAGCAGTCCGCCGTAAACCAGGAGCACGATGACGCTGACACGCAGCAACATGCCGACCATGCGCGTGTAGACGTTGGTGGCGACGTCGAACCCCTTGTTGAAGGCGCGGAACGACCAGCCAAGAATGCGGTTGAGCGGCCCGCCGACGATCCAGCCGGCAACCGCGCCGCCCAGGGCCATCACGCCCACGGCGATTTCCAGCGATAGCGGCCGCAGAGAAGCCGCATACGGCGCCGGCAGACGTTCCATTCCCTGTCCCAGCCAGTAGTCCAACCACGGCGCCAGATACCAGCCACCGACCGCGGCGCCGGCGAGGGCGAAGGCCACGCGCGGCAGCGGCGGCGTGACGCTGCCCTTGGTGCGCGGCCGCAACAGCAGGGCCGTCAACGCCGGGCTGAGGGTCAGCGAGTTGAACGCGGAGATGAGCGTCGAAACGGCGATGGTCAGGGCGAACTGGCGATAAAACTGTCCGGTGATGCCGCTGATGAAGGCGCACGGCACGAAGACGGCGCTGAGCACCAGGCCGACGGCGATGACTGGCCCGGACACCTGCTCCATCGCCTTGATCGTCGCCTCCTTCGGCGCCAGGCCATGTTCGATGTGATGCTCCACCGCTTCCACCACCACAATGGCGTCATCAACGACGATGCCGATGGCCAGCACCAGGCCGAACAGCGTGAGGGTATTCAGACTGAAACCGATGGCGATCATCACGGCGAAGGTGCCGATGATGGCGACGGGTACGGCGACGAGCGGGATGACGGCCGAACGCCAATTCTGCAAAAACAACAGCACCACGACGGCGACGAGGATGATGGCGTCGCGCAGCGTGTTGAACACCTCCCGGATCGATTCTTCAATGAACGGCGTGGTGTCGTAGACAATGTCGTAATCGAGTCCCTCGGGAAAGTTCACCTTCAGCTCCGCCATTTTCTTTTTGACTTCGTTGGACACGTCCAGGGCGTTGGAGCCGGGCAACTGATAGATCGATAATGCCACCGACGGCTTGCCGTTGAGCGTGCAGGTCTGATCGTAGCCGAGGGCGCCCAGCTCGATGTCGGCCACGTCGCGCAGGCGCACCAACCGGCCGTCGCCATTGTCCCGGAGGATGATGTCGGCGAACTGATCGGGATTCATCAGCCGGCCCATCGTGCTCATGGTGTACTGGAAGACCTGGCCGCGCGACACCGGCGGTTGACCGATCTGTCCGGCCGCCACCTGCGTGTTCTGCTCCATGATGGCCTGCGTCACCACCGACGCCGACAGGTTGCGCGACGCCATCCGCGACGGGTCGAGCCACACGCGCATACTGTAATCGCGCTGACCGAGATAGGAAATGTCGCCAACGCCCGGCAGACGCGACAGCTCGTCCTTGAGCTGGATGGTGGCGTAGTTGCTCAGGTACAGGTTGTCGCGGCTGCCGTCCGGCGAGAACAGGTTGACGATCATGAGCACGCTGGGCGACTTCTTCTTGGTGGTGACGCCGCGGCGCTTGACCAGGTCGGGCAAGATCGGTTGGGCCAGGGCGACGCGGTTCTCGACCAGCACCTGCGCCATGTTCAGATCGACGCCGTGCTTGAACGTCACCGTCAGCGAGTAGCTGCCGTCGTTGGTACACTGCGACGACATGTACATCATGTTCTCGACGCCGTTGACCTGCTGCTCGATCGGCGCGGCCACCGTGTCGGCGACGACCCGGGCGTTGGCGCCGGGATAGACGGCGGACACCTCGACGGTCGGCGGCGTGATCTCCGGGTACTGCGCGATGGGCAGCTTGAAGACGGCGATGAGACCGCCCAGGACGGTGACAATCGACAGCACCGAGGCGGCGATGGGCCGATTGATGAAAAATTTCGAGAACACAGCACGACCTCACTTCTGCTTCACGGACTCACGAAGGTGAGTGGGCGGCTGGTTGATGTTTTCCGGGCGCGGGGCCACATGCGGCCCCGCGCCGAGCCGCGAGCGGCGGGTGGCCAGGCGGCGTGCGAAGCCCAGGGCGCAGAATGCTCATCAGGATGGCGCTGGTCCGCTGCATGAAGCGCGAGGCGAACAGGCGCGTCTCGCCGAGGCTGTCGATGGTGTAGAAGAAGACCGGCGTCAGGAAGATGCCGAACAGCGTCACGCCCAACATGCCGCTGAACACCGCCGTGCCCAGGGTGCGACGCATCTCGTGGCCGGCCCCGTGCGAGATCATCAACGGCAGCACGCCGAGCACGAAGGCCAGCGACGTCATGATGATCGGCCGCAAACGCAGTTTGCACGCCGCCAGAGTGGCCTGGCGACGCGGCACACCCTCGCTGCGCTGCACCTTGGCGAACTCGACAATAAGGATGGCGTTCTTGCTGGCCAGGCCAACCAGCACCACGAATCCGATGCGCGTGAAGATGTTGATGTCCATGTGCGCCAGGTTGACGCCGATGATGGCGCTGAGCAAGCACATGGGCACGACCAGGATGACGGCCAGGGGCAGCGACCAGTTTTCGTACTGAAAGGCCAGCACCAGGAAGACCATGAGCACGGCGAAGCCGAAGATTTTCGTGGCGTCGTCGCCGGACTTCACTTCCAGATAGGACATATCGGTCCATTCGTAGTTCATGCCGCGCGGGAACTCCTCGCGGGCTAGTCTCTGCATGATGGCGATGGCGTCGAAGGAACTCATGCCGGGGCCGGCGCTGCCGTTAATCGCCGCGGCCGGATACATGTTGTAACGAGTCAGCACCAGCGGGCCGTTGACTTCGCGCACCGTGGCCAGCGAGCCGAGAGGGACCATGTTGCCGCGGATGTTACGGACCTTCAAACGCGGCAAATCCTCCACCTGGTCGCGGAAGCGGGCGTCGGCCTGGACGATGACCTGCCAGGTACGGCCAAACAGGTTGAAATCGTTGACGTAGGTGGAGCCTTGATAAATGGCGAGGGTGTCGGCGAAATCCTTCATTTGCACGCCTTTGCTCAGACACTCGCGGGGATCGGGGTCGATGTGCAATTGCGGCACGTTGGCCCGGAACACCGAGAAGACGCCGGTCAGGCCCGTCGGCGGCGCCGGCTTGCCGTCGCTGCCGATCCCGTTGGCACGGCGGACCAGTTTCTCCATCTGCTTCTGAAGTTCCTGGACGCCGAGGTCGCCGCGATCCTCGATCATGAAGGCGAAACCGCCGGCGCGGCCGGCCCCGCGGACGGGAGGAGGACCGAAGACGGCCACCTGCGCGTCGGAGATCTGGTCGCCGAACTCCTTCCACAAGCGGGCGGCGATGACGGAACTGGCCAACTCGGGATCGCGGCGCTTGTTGTAGTCGTCGAGGTTGATGAACATCGAGCCGAAGTTGGAGCCGTAGGCGTTGAGCACGAACGATTGGCCGCGAATGGCCGTGGCGTGCAGGACGCCCGGCGTGTTGCGCGCGATGTTCTGCAGTTGCCGCATCACCGTGTCGGTGCGCTCGGCCGACGCCGAGTCGGGCAGCTGCACGTTGACCAGGAGATAGCCCATGTCCTGGGCGGGAATGAACCCCTTGGGCGTCTCGCGGAAACGCCAGATGGTCACGCCGACCAGCACGCCGTAGACGCCGAGGGTGAGGACGCTGAGACGCAGTGTCAGGCCGACGGCGCTCGTGTACCAGCGAGTCGCCACGATGAAAGCGGCGTTGAAGAAGCGCAGCGATGAGCCAGCCGGCCACCGCGCCGACGCACCGCAGACACATGGTCGCCGCGGCGACCCACGGCAGACACGGCTGCAAGGAACAGCGTAGCGATGCCGGCAAGTGTCGAACGCCGTCGTCAACCGGAGTGCAGCCAGGTACTGTCAAGACCAGTCCAGCCCGCCCAGCCGCCAGCCAACCGCGGCAAGAACGCAGGCTGCGGCAGCGACGGTGCACCTTGTTCTTGTCCCGTGTCGTCCGAAGCAGCACGGCCGCCAACGCCGGACTCAAGGTCAGCGAGTTGAAGGCCGAGATGATCGTCGAAACCGAGATGGTCAGGGCGAACTGACGGAAGAAATGGCCGGTGATGCCGCTGATGAAGGCGCACGGCACGAACACGGCGCTGAGCACCAGGCCGACGGCGATGACCGGGCCGGATACCTGCTCCATCGCCTTGATCGTCGCCTCGCGCGGGGCCAGGCCGTGCTCGATGTGATGCTCGACGGCCTCGACGACGACGATGGCGTCATCGACGACAATGCCGATGGCCAGGACCAGGCCGAACAACGTCAGGTTGTTCAGACTAAATCCCAGGGCCAGCATGACGGCGAAGGTGCCGACGATGGCCACGGGCACGGCGATCAACGGGATGATGGCCGAGCGCCAGTTCTGCAAGAACAACAGCACCACGACGGCGACGAGAATGATGGCGTCGCGCAGTGTGTTGAACACCTCCTTGATCGACTCGCTGGTGTACGGCGTGGTATCGAAAGCGACCTCGGCCACCATGCCTTCCGGAAAACTCTTCTCCAGCTCGTGCATCCGGGCCATGACCCGCTCGTGTACGTCCAGGGCGTTGGCGTCGGGCATCTGAAAGACGGCCAGGAAAATGGTGTCCCGGCCGTCGAAATTGACCGTGACGTCCAGGCTTTTGGCGCCCAACTGGACGCGCGCAACGTCCTTGAGACGGAGGACGCGGCCGTCCGGCGTCGTTCGCAGAATGATGTCCTCGAACTGCTCGGCCTCGGAGAGTCGGCCCAGCGTGTTGAGAGTGACCTGCGTCTGCTGCCCCTTGGCGATGGGCTGTTGGCCGATGGTGCCGGCGGCGACCTGGGCGTTCTGCTCGCGCAGGGCCAGGGCCACGTCCGAGGCGTTGAGGCTCCGCGCCGCCAGCCGCTCGGGGTCCACCCAGATGCGCATACTGTAATCTTGCTGGCCGAACAGGAGGATGTCGGCCACGCCCTCGACGCGAAGCAACTCGTCGCGCAGCTGGAGCAAGGCATAATTACTCAGATACAGCTGGTCGTAGCGGCCGTCCACCGAGTTGAGCGCCATGCCCATGAGAATGTCCGGCGAACGCTTGCGCGTGGTGACGCCGGTCTGCTTGACGACCGTCGGCAGCGACGGCAGGGCCAGGTTGACGCGGTTCTCCACCAGCACCTGCGCCATGTTCACATCGACGCTGTGCTCGAAGGTGACGCTCAGGTTGTACGAGCCGTCGTTGGTACACGAGGAGGACATGTACATCATGCCCTCGACGCCGTTGACCTGCTGCTCGACGGGCGCGGCGATCGGATTCGGCAACGTCCTTGGCGCTGGCGCCGGGGTACTGACACGTCACCGACACCGTGGGCGGCGAAATCTGCGGAAACTGGGCCAGGGGCAGATTAAAGGCGGCAATGCCTCCGGCCAGGGTGATGAAGACGGACAGCACCGCGGCGAAGATCGGTCGGTCGATGAAAAAGCGTGAGATCAAGGCCGATTCTCCCTCCGTCCGAGCCTGAAGCGTAAGCGAAGGGGATTTCTTCGCTTACGCTTCAGGCTCGGAGAGAAGCTCGCTCGCCCTCAACGTCCCTTGGTCCGTTTCCCTGGCCCCTTATCGTGATGCGGGGATGGCGCCCGGCGCTCGGCGGAGTGCGGGAGTTCGCCGACGACTGCGGCGCAGCGTCTTGGAAGGATCGACGGCATCGCTCGGCGGAGCGCTCACGGGCATCTCAACGTCCTTGAGCTTGACCTTGATGTCCGGCCTCACGCGCTGCAGACCGCTGACGACGACCTTTTCGTTCGGCGCCAGTCCCTTCTTGACAACGCGCAGACCCTCGTGCAGCCGGCCCAACTCGACCTTGCGATACTCCACCTTACCCTCCTGCTCGGCCGTGTTCTCGTCCTTG
This sequence comes from uncultured Planctomycetota bacterium, assembly GCA_963849325.1. GTDB lineage: Bacteria > Planctomycetota > Planctomycetia > Gemmatales > Gemmataceae > JAJPHU01. The sequence goes on from CAWKHF010000005.1 coordinate 644,308, forward strand.
ACGACGTAGACGAATTTCTGTCCCTGGTCGGTCACCAGGGCCTTCTCGGCGATGAGGATGGCCTGCTGCGGCTTGCCGATCGGCAGACGGACGCGCACGAACATGCCGGGAACGAGCAAGCTGTCCGCGTTCTCGAACGACCCGCGCACGCGCAGAGTGCCCGTGCCGAACGTCCACGTAAGTATCGAAGAAGTCCACGGCGCCCTTGTGCGGTCGGCCTTCCTCGTCGGCCAAACCCATCTCGACCGGCAGGCCCGTCGGAATCTTCGGGTAGAACGCCCTGGGCGATCAGGTCCACGACGCGCAGCACCGTGCGCTCGTCCACGTCGAAGTACGCCTTGATCGGATCGACGGCGCCGATGCTGGTCAGGATGGTATCGTCGGCCTTGACCAGGTTGCCGGGATCGATGGCGGTGCGGCTGATGCGGCCGCCGATCGGCGCATGGACCTTGGTGTAGCCCATGTTGACCTGGGCGATCTTGAGTTGCGCCTTGGCCGCTTTCTGCTTGCCCTCGGACATGACGTAAGCGCCGCGAAACTTGTTGCGCTCTTCGTCGCTGATCTCGGCGCCGCGCAGCCTCTGGACGCGAAGCCAATCCGCCTTGGCCTGCTCGTGCTGGCCTTGCGCCTCCAGCACGCTGCCCTCGGCGAGGGCCAACTGGGCCTCGTACAACTGTGGATCGATCTCGAAGAGCACGTCGCCCTTCTTGACCATTCCGCCTTCCTTGAAGTTGTACTTCAGCAGATAGCCGGTCACGCGGGCCCGGATCTGGATGGTCTGGTCCGATTCGAGCCGGCCGGAGAACTCTTCAAAATCGGTGATCTCCCTGGCCACCGGCGTGCTGACGTACACTTCCGGCGGCCCTTTCGCCGCCGGCGGCGGTTGATGCTTCTCGCAGCCGCCCAGAGCGACGCCGGCCAGCAGGCCGACAACAAGAACGCAGCTTCCCGGGATGCTTCTCACTTGTCCCTCCTTTCACCCACCGTGCCGCCGGTGCGGCGGCAACGTTCCGACTCGCTGAGGATGCCGTGGAAGACGACGTCCAGGATGTCCCGCGCCTGCGCCTCGACGGCGTGGCGCTGGCCGGTGAAGTAATTGGTGAACATGGTGCCGTACAGCAGGTTGCTCATCACGTCGGAGATGCGCTCCGGTGGGATGTCGCGGATACGGCCGACCGCGATCAGCGCGGCGTACAGTGCTTGCCAGCGGCGCACGTTGACCTCGCGGTGCTCGAAGTAGGTCGGTTTCTTGCGGTCCTTGAACTGAGCGCGTTCCTGCATGAGCAGCTCGACGTACTCGGGGTGCTCGGCGAAGAACGTCAGAAAGGCGCGGATGGCGACGGCGATGCGATCCAGCGGCTCGTCGATCCCTTCGATGCTGGCATCGACGCACTGGCGCATCAGCCGCATGACGCGGTCGGCCGCCGCCAGGAACAACTCGCGTTTACTGGGAAAATAGCGGTAGATCGTGCCCTTGCCGACGCCCAGCTTCTCGGCCAGGAGCTGGGTGTCGGTATCGGTGTAGCCGTGCTCCGCGAACAGTTGCACGGCCGTTTCCAGGATCTGCTCCTGACGCTTGGCTCGCCGCAGCGGATCGCTGGGCCGACCGGGTTTTCTCGCCGCCGTCTCTGTCATATTGCGCTCCGTTGAGCGACGGACTGAATACTCAGTCCCTCGAATAATAAACGGAACTGACTGGTCAGTCCCTTATTTGTTGTTACTTTTTGCGCGCTCTCCTGTCAAGCGGAAAACGGATGCTCGATAAACAAGTTCTCCGTTTCGCCGCGACGCGCAGCGGAGCGCGGGAGCCTCCCGCGCTCCGCTGCGCGTCGCGGCTAAACGGAGGGCCGCGGCGCCGCCTCCGTCGCTTCGTATAAAAGACCTCTTGCGAGGTTCATCCGGAAGGGGTTGGGTACATGGGACTGCTGGCCGCGTTGCTGAGCGCCGTTTTTTCGTCCTCGAAAGATCTGATGAGCAAGCGGTTGGCGTTGCGCCTGGACGGCACGGTTTCCGCGTTCGCCTCCTTCGCTTTCGCGCTGCCCTCTTACCTGCTGCTGCTGCTCGGCCTCGCGCTCCTCGGCCACGAGGCGTTCACCTTCTCGCTGGCGTTCCTGACCCTGGTGCTGCTGCGCAGCCTCACCGACACCTTCGCGGAATGGATGAAGATGTACGCCTTGGCCCACGGCGACCTGTCGATGGTGTCGCTGATCTTCGCCTTCTCGCCGCTGTTTCTGCTCGTGACTTCGCCTCTGATCACGGAGGTGCCGCTGACGGTCGCGGACGTGGCGGCGGTCGTCTTGGTGGTGGGCGGCAGCATGTTGATGGTGTATCGTCCCTCGGCGCGTAGCTGGACTGGGCAGCGAAAGGGCATCTTCCTCGCCGTCGGCGCGTCGCTGTTTTTCAGCCTCAATGCGTGCTTCGATTTCCTGGCCGTGCGGAACGAATCGCGCCTCGCCTCGGGGTTTGCCACGGCGGTCTTCGCCGGTTTCGGCATGACCTTGTTGTCCGCCGTGTTCCTCTTTCCTTTCGTCGCCGCCCGCGCCGATCGCCGGCAGGCGCTGTGGACGCACGGCGTCGGCTTCCTGATCCGGGGACTTCTGGAAGCGACCTTCATGGTCTGCAAGTTGTATGCGCTGGAGTTTCTCGACGCGCCGGCTGTCGCGGCCGTGCAGCGGCTGTCGCTGCTGCTGGCCATCATCGGCGGCCGCGTGTTCTTCAAGGAGGAGGATTTCGGCCGACGGCTGGCGGCCGGCGGGTTGATCGTGGCGGGCGTGTCCTTCGTCGTCTGGTGGCAACTGGGGAAACACTCTCCGCCGTAATACAGGTGTGTCGTTTCGCCGCGACGCGCAGCGGAGCGCGGAATACTCCCGCGCTCCGCTGCGCGTCGCGGCGAAACGACACACCATGTTGAGATCGCGTCAATTCTCGATTCTCACGCCGTAGCTCTTGAGGGCGTCGATCTGCTTCGTTTTCGCCGATTCCGAGAGTGGATTGCCGGCCAGGTAGAGACGGAGGAACGGCGCGAAACGTCGTTGTCCCTCGGCGTCGGCCTTGGCCCAATCGACCAGCGGCTTCAGGTCGGTGATTTTGTTTTTCTCTAGCAGCAGCAGGTTCAACTCGGTTTGCTTCGTCAGCGGCGCCAGATCGGCGATCTGGTTCTCGCGCAGCTCCAACGTCATGATCCGCGTCACCTTGGTCAGCGCGGATATGTCCTGGATCTGATTGCGGCCCAGGTACAACGACGACAGCCGGGTCAAGGTGCCGAGGGGCTTGAGGTCGCGGATCTGGTTGCCGGTCAGGTACAGCGAGGCCATACTGGTGAGGGACTTCAGCGCGTCCACGTTGCCGATATGGTTGTTCGAGAGTTCGAGGTACTGGAGCTTCGTCAATCCGGCCAGCGGCGCGACGTCGCGGACCTTGTTACCGGCCAGGTCGAGATACTGGAGATTGACGAGGTCTTTCAGAGGTTTCAGGTCGGCGATCTCGTTGTGCGCGAGTTTGAGCTGAGCGAGGTTCTTGCACTTTTCGAGTCCGGCCAGGTCGCGGATGCTCTTGCCGTCGGCTTCCAGGATGTAAACGTTCTTGAGCTTGTCGTCGCTCAGAGGCGCGGACGGTTCGCGGAGAACTTCGCGCACGGCGGCTTCCAGGTTCTTGTCGGCGAACGGCGCCGCCGACAGACCCCCCGCCGGGACGTGCAGACACAGGACGGAGAAGGACAGAACGACATAGATTTTCATCCACGATGGATACATACGCGACCTCCCCGAAGCATCAGGTTGTGGCTCTCGCCGTCAACGGAAGATTTTCGCTTGCGGTAAGGCCACTTTCAAGTCCTCGACGCCGGCATCGGTCACGCGCGTTTGCAGGAGGCATAGCTCCCGCAGATTGGACAGGCCCGTCAGGGACATCAAGCCCCGGTCGGTGATGGCGCTGCCGCCCACCGTCAACTTCCGCAGGTTGGGGCAGCTCGCCAGGAGGGCGAGACTGCGATCGGTGACGGCCGTGTGAAACAGGGCCAGATCCTGGAGGTTGGACAGGCCGCGGAGGGCCGAAAGTCCGTCGTCGCCGATCCGCGTGTCGTTGAGATACAACGTCCGCAGGTTGGGCAGACTTCGCAAGCAAGGCAGGGCGGCGTCGCTGATGGACGTGGCGGAGAGGTTCAACGTCTGGAGTTCCGGCAGGCCGCGCAAGCGCTCCAGGTTCGCGTCGGTGAAGTCGGTCTCGTACAGGTTCAGCTCGGCGAGTTTCGTCAGCGGACCCAGGCAAGCCAGCACGGCCGCGACGTTGCGGAGTCCGTGCAGATCGGCGCGGACGACGAGTTGATCCGATTCCTCCCCATCCAACTGAACGGCGCCTCCTTTTTTGTGGATGGCCGTAATGATCTGTTGTCGCCTCTCCTTCGCGTCGGAGACGGTGGCCGGCCCGGAAAGGATGCCGCGCGTGCCGAATGGATCACTCATGCAGCCCGCTGTCAGCGGCAGAAGGCCTAGCGTTAGGGACAGGAAGATGCGCATACCGTCGTCCTTCCGGAAGGTCGAGGCGCGCAACGGTCTGTGCGGGATGGGGCCGCCTCCGACCAGAGGCGAGACATAACAGCGAACCGCTCCGAGAACAAGCGATCTCTCGCTGATCCTCGATTGGATTGAACGTTGGCCTCGGGGCCGGCAGCGTTAGCGAGGGCAGTTCGGCCCTCGCTAACGCTGCCGGCCCCGAGAGAATCACGATCCGGATGGTTAGAAGTTGATCTGTACGACCTCGCCATACCCCCGGGTGGCTAGCGCGAGCAGGATGTTGACGTTGAGGTTGCTCTGGCCGAAGCGAACCGAGCCGTCGGCGAACAACAGGTTGGCCCCCGCGCTGTGGAAGCTGTACACCTCGTTGTTGTTCGTGCAGTTGATGGCGCACGGCCCGGGTTGGGAGCTGGTGGCCGGATTGTACCCGTTGATGTCGATCTCGGTGCTCGGGTTGCCCCACGCCCCGGTAGTGCCGCTCGTCGACGTCATCTTGCCCATCACCCACGTCTGGTTTCGGCCCGCGTCCTCGCCCAGCAAGATCGTGTTGGACGTCCCGTCGGTGATTTCGGTGATCTGCCGCCGGACGTTATGCCCCAGAACGCCGATGAACGTCGGGTCGCTCGGTGGCATGTTGGTGATGAACGAGTTGGGACGAACGACCTGGTTGACCGGCGAGTAGTCGATGACCTCGCGCTTGTTGGTGCCCAGCCGGCTCGACGAGTCCGGGGCGGAAGGGCAGAGGAACATGGCGATCTTGGTTTCGACCACCCCGGTACCGCTGACGTTGTTGGGGGCGGTGGTCCAGGCGACGTTGAAATTGTAGATGCTGTACAGCGCCTGCTGCTCGATGTAGGGCAGAATGAATGGCGTCCAGGTGTGCAGCGGAGTGTCCTGCTTGCCGGGCGGGAACCCGCCCTGGGCATCATGGTGGTTGTGCAGACCCAGACCGAGTTGCTTGAGGTTGTTGGTACACCTCGGCGCGAGGCGGCCTCGCGGACCTTCTGCACCGCCGGCAGCAACAGGCCGATCAAGATGGCGATGATAGCGATCACCACCAGCAGCTCAATCAGCGTGAAGCCGCGTCGATCCCTGGTGTTGGACGAAGACATGGGGCACCTCATCGTTAATGCGGGAATGATTCCCAAGAAGTTCGCGCGGAGAGGAACGAGAACCGTTCCCTCCAACGAACTGCCCCCTATCGTACCGCCGGGAGCAACCGTTGACAATGAAGAAAACGTAAGAAAAGAGGGCGGCCCGAAATGCATGGATCAGCCTGGCGAATGCGACATGGGCTCCGAGCCGCGAGCGTCAGCGAGCAGGCTGGCCTGACCGCTCGCTGACGCTCGCGTCTCGGATCAGGGAGAGGGAATGCTACTGGCGAACGAGTGCGCTTCGGAGTATGGTAGCGGGTGCGGTGGAGAGGAAAGTCCGGCGTCCCGGCGAATACTCGTCTCGATACTCCGACCCACCCGATTCCACCAAGGAGATGCCCCGTGTACGTCCTCTTCTCGCGCCCTTCGTGCTCTCTACTGTTCCGCTGGATCATAGTGCTGGCGGCGTGCCTGGGCGTCTCGTCGTCCTGTGGCGCCGCCGCGCCGCCCAACGTCCTCTTCATCCTCGCGGACGACCTCGGCTACGGCGACCTGGGTTGCTACGGGCAGAAGCTCATTCAAACGCCGAACCTGGATCGGTTGGCGGCGGGGGGAATGCGTTTCACGCAGGCTTACGCCGGCGCCACCGTGCTGCGCGCCGTCGCGCTGCTCCCTGATGACGGGCCGACACAACGGACATGCCTCCATCCGCGGCAACCGAGAGATCAAGCCCGAGGGGCAAGTGCCCATGCCGGCGAACACGTTCACCGTGGCCCACTTGATGAAGCGAGCCGGCTACCGCACGGGAATCATCGGCAAATGGGGCCTCGGCCATCCCGGCTCCGACAGCACGCCGGACAAGATGGGGTTCGATTACTTCTTTGGCTACAACTGTCAACGAAAGGCCCACGAATATTACCCGGAGTACCTGTGGCGCAACAACGAAAAGGTGATGCTCAACGGCCGGAAATATTCGCACGACCTGATGGCCGACGAGGCGCTGGCGTTTGTACGACGGAACCAGACGAAGCCGTTCTTTCTTTATCTCGCGTTCACCATCCCGCACGCCCAGTTGCAAGTGCCGGACCTTGGACCTTACGCCAAGGAAGCCTGGCCGGAGAACTTAAAAAAATTGGCGGCGATGATCACGCGGATGGACCGCGACGTGGGCCGGCTGATGGCGCTGTTGAAAGAACTGCAGTTGGACGAACGGACGCTGGTGATTTTCGCCAGCGATAACGGCGCGGCTTATCGGGACAAGTTGTTCCACCATTCCGGGCCGCTGCGTGGGATGAAGCGCGATATGTACGAAGGTGGTATCCGCACGCCGGTCCTGGCGTACTGGCCCGGACACGTGCAACGAGGGGCCGTGAGCGAACAGGTTTGGGCGTTCTGGGACGTTCTGCCCACGCTGGCCGCGCTGACGGGTCAGCGAGCGCCCGCGGAGGGAGACGGCATTTCCATTCTGCCGGCGCTGCTGGAAAACAAGACTGTCCCCCATCCGCCGCTGTACTGGGAGTTTCACGAGCGCGGGTTTGACCAGGCGGCCCGCATCGGCGACTGGAAGGCCGTCCGCCGCGGCGGGCCGAAAAGTCCCATCGAGCTGTACGATCTGAAAACGGATGGCGCCGAAGAACACGACGTTGCCGCCCAACACCCCGACGTGGTGAAACAGTTCGCGGACTACTTCCGGACGGCGCACGGAGTCCAAGCTGTGGCCCGTCCGCGAACCCGTCAAAAAGCAACCGCGAACCAAGGAGGGTACTCCATGACCGTGCCTGGCCCGTCAGCACGAGACCTCCAAGGACCGTGTGCGAATCCCCATGCCCCTGTCCTGGATCGTCGCACGGTCTTGCGGACGGCAGCCGCGGCCGGCCTGGGGGTCATCCTCCCTGTCCCGGCGCTCGGCCGGGACGACAGCGACCGGTCGGCCGTGTTGACCTACCTCGCCCGGCTGGCCCGCCCCGATGGCGGATACGCCTGGTGGGAAGATCAGTCCCGGTCCCACCTCACGCCGACCTTCGCCGCGGTCGGCTGTTACCGATTGCTCAAGCACGATCCGCCGAACAAGGCCAAACTCGCGGAATTTATCCGCACTCATCATCCCTTCCGCATCAAGAAATTGGAGCGCGACCTCCGCGTTTTCGAGTGGCAGCAGATTCAAAGTCTGCTCTGGCTCGAAGAGGACGTGTCCGCCTTCCGCGATCTCGTTCGCCGCTGGACGAAACCGACGATTTACCCTCGGCAATACGAGCAGCACGGCTATCCGGTCTTCCGCCTGGAATTGACCGCCTTCACGTGTCGGACTCTGCTCGGGCTGCCGCACGATGACCTCGCGCCGACGTTTGTCGACTATCTGATGTCTCGCCGTCGGCCCAACGGCAGTTTCAACAATACGCCCGCGTCGGATGGCAGCGACGGGCACGCGATGAACACCTGGTGGGGCTTGCAGGCCATGCGCGCCCTGGGCCGCGAGGTGGAAAACCCGGAAAAAACCGTGACGTGGCTGCGGGACTGTCAACTCCCGAATGGGGGCTTCACTTACCAACCCCGGGCGAGTATCGGCGGCGTGGACGATGTGGCGTACACGTGGGCGGCGGTGCGCGCGCTTGCGCAACTGAACAGCGCCCCGGCCGATCGGGAAGCATGTGTCCGCTATCTCGGTTCGCTCGCCAATGCGGATGGCGGGTTCGGCGACCGGCCCGGTTGGGCCAGCAACCCGATGGCGACGTACTACGCCCTCGATACGCTGAATGTCCTGGCCGCCGCGCCGCCTCCACACAGGCTCCCTCCGCGCCGTGGCCCCGCGTTCCCGCCGACTTGCAGGTGTTCACGCTGCAAATGGAAGCGCACGGACAGGGCAGTCCGGCCGAGGCGGTGGACCTGGCCCGCGCCTGCGCATCCACCTTTGGGGCGCCAAGAATGCCAAGCCGCAATGGATCGCGCATGCGCAAGCGTTGGCCGACCGGCAGAAAGTGCCGGTGACCTTCTTCGTCGCCAACGAAGAGTACGGCACCTGGGTCCGCGTGCCCGGCATGGGAACGTACAGCCACACCAGCGACATCATGGCGCCGGCGGGGACCGACTTCGGCCCCTCGTTGGCCAACAAGGGGGTGGTGTCCTGGCCGGAGTTCGTCGCGCAGCGCCTCGCCCCGCTCCGCAAGGCGGATGGCCGGTTGGTCTGGCAATTCGGAGAGAACGAGGAGCTGACGCGAATTTTCCTCGACGATTCGTTGCAGCACGGCGGCTTCGCGGCCATCAGCACGTTCCACTTCGGCAACCCGGACTTCACCAACAGCGAGCCGTTCTTGCAGCGCTACCGGCATCAGCTTCCGTTCCTCGCCTTGCAAGACGCGCACGGCGGCGAGCCGTGGTGGTTCGCGGACATGACGACGGGTTTTCGCACCGTCTTCCTCGCCCGCGCGGCGACCTGGGACGAATGGCTGAACGCGCTGCGGCAAAACTGGGTGGTCGCCGTTCGTCACGATGCCGTCAGCCAGCTCCAAACGTGGATGCACGGCGGCGTGCGCGAGGTGTTGGACTTCGTTCGCCGGCACGAGCGCGACTGGCGCTGGTGGGACAACCCGGCGATTCAGCGTCCCCTCGTGTCCATCGTGGCCGTCCGGCCGAGCGATGAATTCGAGGCGGCGCGACCGGACAAAGGGGTCATGATTCGCGTCCGCTGCGCCTGGGAAAACACCACGCAAGGGCTTCCCCGCAAGCCGATCGCGGAGCTGGTCCAGCTGATGGTGGACGGAAAGGTCGTCATGCCGAAACTCGTGGCGAAGAAACGACCGCGCGGCGACGCCTATGTGGACTACTCTCACCAGTTTCATCTGTCCGAGCCTGCGCCGGGGCGACATCAAGCCCGGGCGGTGGTTCGCACGCTCGAAACCAAGGAGGAATCGAGCCGGTCGATCGAATTCAACGTGTGAAACGGACAGGTATTACTGGGTCAAGAAAAATCCTTAACCACGGATAACACGGATAAGAAAAGCAGAGATGCAGCGTCCTTTCTACCGCCGGTATTTTCCTATCCGTGTTATCCGATTTATCCGTGTTATCCGTGGTTCTTGGGACGCGGTTCTTTCTTGTCGGAGTAAGGAATCCGTCATCCTCACCCGTCGCGCTAACATGACCGTTTTCCTATGCCGATGTTTCACCCCAAGGGACCGACCTTCTACGAACTGGCGGTGCAAGCCTTATCCTCGACGCAGCGCGGCTACGATCTGCTGGCGCCGAAGTTCGATTATACTCCGTTCCGCACGCCGCAGGGACTTCTCGATGCCGTGGGTATGCAACTGAAAGCGCTCGGACCCTTCGGCGCCGGGCTGGACCTGTGCTGCGGCACCGGAGCGGCGATGGCCATGCTGCGGCCGCACTGCCGCGAGCGCGTCGTCGGCATCGATTTCAGCCAGGGCATGTTGGAGGTCGGCCGGCAGCGTCTCGCCGACGCGGCCGGCGCCGCCCGCCTGGAGTTCGTCCGCGGCGACGTCCTGGCCATGCCGTTCGAGTCGGCCTTCGATGTTGCCGTCTCCTTCGGCGCCTTCGGACACATTCTGGAGAAGGACGAGCCGCGTTTCGTCGGCGAGATCGCTCGCGTGCTGAAGCCGGGCGGGCGGTTTCTCTTCATCACCACGTACATGCCGCCGGCGACCTCGCCCCATTACTGGGCGTCCCATCTGTTCAACGCGGCCATGCGCGTTCGTAACTTCCTCGTCTCGCCGCCGTTCATCATGTATTACCTGACGTTCCTGCTGCCGCGGGTGGAGAAACTGTTGCGGCGGCAGGGGCTGGACGTGGAAGTGCGCGACATGGGGTTTCCGGGAATATGGTCGGCCGCTCGACTGGTCCTCGCCACGCGACCGACAGCGGACGCATGGCCGGCGCGGACGCAGCGATTACAATGACGGCGGGTCCGACCTTTCCCCATGCCGAGGGAATGCCATGAAACCCATGTGGGCGTGCGCTGGCCTGGTAGGGTTGATCGCCGTGACGGCGCTGCCCGCGGACGACTGGCCGGCCTGGCGCGGCCGCCACGGCGACGGCCATTCCTCCGACAAGGCTCCGCCGCTGCGCTGGAGCCGAACCGAGAACGTCCGCTGGAAGACGGCCCTTCCCGAACCGGGCAACTCCTCGCCGATCGTCTGGAAAGACCGTGTTTTTCTCACGCAAGCCCTGGAGGCAGGCCGACGCCGGGCTGTCCTGTGCCTGGATCGCGCCACGGGCAAACTCCTCTGGCAGCGCGAGACCGTCTACACCGAGAAGGAACCCACGCACGAGACCAATCCGTATTGCTCGGCGACCCCCGTCACCGATGGCACGCACGTCATCGCCAGCCTCGGCTCGGCCGGCCTGGTTTGCTACAACTTCGCCGGCAAGGAACTGTGGCGCAAAGACCTCGGCAAGCTGGAGCACATCTGGGGTAATGGCTCCTCGCCGATCCTGTACGGCGACCTTGTCATCCTGTGGTGCGGGCCGGGTCCGCGCCAGTTTCTGCTGGCGGTGAAGAAGATCAACGGGGAGACGGTGTGGCGGCACGAGGAACCCGGCGGCAAGTCCGGCAGCGGCGGCAGCAAGGAATGGCTCGGTTCCTGGGCCACGCCCCTTCAGGTCCGGGTGGGCGATCATGACGAGCTGATCGTTCCCGTGCCGAGGAAGGTGAAGGGCTTCGATCCGAAAACCGGCACCGAGTTATGGTCGTGCGGCGGATTGGGCGATCTGATTTATGCCTCGCCGGTGTGCTCGGCGGACGGCATCGTCGTCGTCGTGTCCGGCTTCCACGGGCCGGCGTTGGCCGTCCGCGCCGGCGGCACGGGCGACGTGACGGCGACACGCCGTCTCTGGCATCACCCCCAGCGCAATCCCCAGCGCATCGGCTCGCCGATTTTCGTCGGCGGATACGTGTATTTGCTCAACGAGTCGGGGGTGGGGCAATGCTTCGACGGGACGACGGGCGCGGACGTGTGGAATAATCAGCGGGTCGGCGGCGATTCCTGGAGTTCGCCGGGGTACGCGGCGGGCCGACTGTACATCAACACTCGGGCCGGCGATACGCTCGTTCTGTCAGCCCGCCCTAAGTACGAGTTGCTGGCCCGCAACAGCCTGGGCGAGCGTGTACTGTCCTCGCCCGCCTTGGCCGACGGCGAACTCTTTATCCGATCGTACAAGCATTTGTGGTGCCTTGGCGACGGGAAGTGAGGCGACGGTCTCCGGGGCGGCGAACCCCAGGTGACGGGCAAAGCGGCGCTGGCGATGGCCGGCGTACCAGGTGCGGCGAGCCTGGTCTCGCGTTCGTCGAGTTCGTGTCGCGTCCATGAAAAGCTCCCGTACCGAAGGTGAAGGACCGTTGTCAATCCCGTTTCGCTCCGACACTCCATCTACGTCCCCGCCGCGAAAGTGTGACCGAAAGACCCTCCATGAGCGCCGTCCCTCTGCCAGTATTGCGGCCAGGCCGCGTGGACGTGGCCGGTCTGCAAGCGGCCCTGACCGTCCGCGTCGGCGGCGAAGTCCGCTTCGACCGTCTCAGTCGCGCCCTGTATTCCACCGACGCCAGCGTCTACCAAATTGTGCCGCTCGGCGTCGTCCTGCCGAAAACGCCTGCCGATGTCGAGGCGGTTGTGAAGACGTGCGCTCGCTTCAGCGTACCGCTGACGGCTCGCGGCGGCGGCACCTCGCAGGCCGGGCAGTGCATCGGGCCGGGCGTCGTGCTCGATTGCTCGCGCCATTTCAACCGCGTCCTGGAGGTCAACGCCGCCGAGCGCTGGGCGCGGGTCGAACCCGGCTGTGTCCTGGACGAACTCAATCGCGAACTGCAACCGTTGGGCCTGCACTTCCCGCTCGACATTTCCACGTCCGACCGTGCCACCATCGGCGGCATGATCGCCAACAATTCGTCCGGCACTCATTCGCTCGTCTACGGCAAGACCCTCGATCACGTCCTCGAACTCCGCGCCGTCCTCGCCGACGGACAGGCCGTCCACCTGCGCGCGCTGAACCGGGACGAACTGGAGGAGAAATGTCTTCAACCGGATCGGGAGGGGGAATGTTACCGCGTCGTGCGGCGCCTGGCGGCAGAGCACCGAGAGGAGATCGAACGCCGTTATCCGCGCATCCTCCGCCGCGTCGGCGGGTACAACCTCGATCGCTTCGTCATGGATCACCCCTTCAACCTGGCGCACCTGCTCGTCGGCTCCGAGGGAACGCTCGGCGTCACGCTGGAGGCACGGCTTCATCTGGAGCCGTTGCCGCAGGCAAAGGCCTTGCTCGTCATCCAGTTCGCCGACTTGCTCGAAGCCCTCGCCGCGACGCCCGCGATCCTCGCGCACCAACCGGCGGCGGTGGAAGTCATGGATCGATACGTCCTCGATGCCACTCGCCTGAACGCGGAAGCCGCCCGTCTGCGCGATTTCCTCGCCGGCGACCCCGGCGCCATCCTGATCGTTGAGTTCTACGCCGATCGCTTCGAGGATCTGCCCGCGCGTCTGGACGCCCTGGAAACGGACCTGCACAGTCGCCGTCACGGCTATCACGCGCACCGCGCCGTCGATCCGTCCGCGCAGGCTCGCATCTGGAAGCTGCGGCGGCTGGCGCTGGGGTTATCGATGGCCGAGAAGGGCGACGCCAAGGCCATCTCCTTCGTCGAGGACACGGCGGTCGCGGCCGAGTATTTGCACGATTACATCGCCGAGTTCCTGACGGTCCTGCGGCGGCACGGCACGAAGGCCGGCGTCTACGCCCATGCGTCGGTCGGCTGTTTGCACGTCCGGCCGGTGATCGACCTGAAGACGGAAGCCGGCGTCCAGCGTTTCGAGTCCATCGCCGCCGAGGTCGCCGATCTCGTCCTCCGCTACGGCGGCGCCCTGTCCGGCGAGCACGGCGACGGTCTGGTCCGCAGTCCGTTTCAAGAGAAGATGTACGGTCCCCAGCTCTACCAGGCGTTCCGGGAGATCAAGCGCGCCTTCGATCCGGCGAACCTCCTCAACCCCGGCAAGATCGTCGATGCTCCGCCGTTGTCGGCCAACCTGCGTTATGGGCCGCGTTACGTCACGCCGGAGGTGGCGACGACGTTCGATTTCACGGCTGACGGCGGCCTGGCGCGGGCGGCGGAATTGTGCGCCGGCGTCGGCGAGTGCCGCAAGACGCGCAGCGGGACCATGTGCCCCTCCTACCAGGCGACGCGCGACGAACAGCACAGCACGCGCGGTCGGGCCAACGTCCTGCGCCTCGCCCTGACCGGCCAGGCCGGGCTGAATGGCCTGACGGATCCAGCCGTGCATGCCGCCCTGGACCTGTGCCTGGAGTGCAAGGCGTGCAAGAGCGAATGTCCGACCAACGTCGATGTCGCTCGCCTCAAGGCGGAGTTTCTGCACCACTATCACCGCCGGCACGGTCTGCCCTGGCGCAACCGGCTCTTCGCTCACGTGGCCGAGGTCAGCCGCTGGGGCTGCCGCCTCGCCCCCGTGTCGAACTGGCTGGTCCGCAGTTTTCCTCTGCGCTGGCTCCACGATAAACTCTTTGGCATCGACCTTCGCCGGCTGCCGCCGGCCTTCGCGCGGCGAACGTTCGTCCAGCAATTCCACGCTCGGCGGCGCGAACGCGAGCCGGGATCGCCTGCCGACGTCCTGCTCTTGCCCGACACGTTCACGAATTATCACGAGCCGGAAATCGGGATGGCCGCCGTCGAGGTGCTCGAACGCGCCGGCTGCACCGTCACTCTCGATGTTCCCTCGGAACGCGGCCTCTCCAGATTGAGGTGCTGCGGTCGGCCGCTGATCTCCAATGGTCTGCTGGCGGAAGCCGTCGCTCATGCCGCGCACAACGTCGCACGCTTGTACTCGTGGGCGGCCGACGGCAAGCCCATCGTCGCTTGCGAGCCGAGCTGCATTCTCACCCTCCAGGACGATTATCCCGCCCTGCTGCGCGGCCGACTCCGCGACCAGGCCGAGACCGTCGCCGCCGCCTGCCGGACCTTCGAGGCGTTTCTGCAACAACGTCTCCAGCAGCGCGACAAGACCGATGGTCCCTTGCCGGCGTCGTGGCCCTCGGGACCGCGGCAAATCCTGGTGCAGCCGCATTGTCATCAGCGTTCGCTGACCGGCACGGCGGCGCTGCTGGCCCTACTGCGGCGCATTCCCGGCGCGGCCGTGGTGGATCTCGACGCTGGCTGCTGCGGTTTGGCCGGATCGTTCGGCTACGAGAAGGAACATTACGACGTGTCGCTGCACAGTCGCCGAGCAGCGGCTGTTGCCGGCCCTGCGGCAGCGCCGGCGGAGGCGGTGGTGGTCGCTCCCGGTTTCTCCTGCCGTATGCAGATCGCCCATTGCAGCGGCCGCACGGCCCTGCATCCGGCACAACTCCTCCACGGTCTCCGCTCTGTTTAGCCGCGACGCGCAGCGGAGCGCGGGTCTGTCCCGCGCTCCGCTGCGCGTCGCGGCTAAACGAGATATCGTTAGGGACTCACTTCTTTTCCGGCTCTTCCCGCGGTGGGGGAAGCCGTTCGGGGGCCGTTTTCTTCTTTTCCGATTCCAGCCGCGGCGGAGGAAGCGGCTGGGGGGCCGTTTCCGTCGTTTTCTTCTTCTCCGGCGCTGGCGGCGGCTGATAGATGGAACTCGGCAGCCGACCGCCCAGGCCCGGATAATTGGCGACCGAGAATTGGAGCGGGTTGATCGCCGGACAGTGATACGGCACGAAATAATCGGTCGGTGAGATGTCCGGGTGGATCTTCTGGGCGAAGATGTAGCGGCACGGACCCTGGCACCAGGCCGCCCAGCGATAGAAGGATGGCGTCAAGACGTGCAGGGCGCTGTAGTGCGTCGGCGGGCAATCGCATGGCTGCATCACGTTGACGTAAGGTCCGGCCTCGGTCCGCGACGGCAAACTCCAAACCGCCGCCAGGAGAAATCCCGCCACCCATCTGCGACTGCTTCGCGTCATGTCTGCTCCCTCTTCGCCGATTGGACTCCGTCCCGGTTCTCTTTATCTGACGTTGGGGTGGGCCGACTGTGGCGGATGGGCCGCGATTCCGGCGGCCGCGGCCGTCGTCGCCGTTACAGGCCGCATCCTTGACGGTGGCCGGCAAACTCCGCGGACGCGAGCTATACTGGAGTAGATTTTTTCTCGCCAAGCGGGAGGAAACCATCGTGGATGAATTCACTCGTCCGATCGTGTACTTGTGGGATTGGATCGACCGCACCGGGGGCTTTCCCGGCAAGGTATTCTGCCTGTCGGCCCTCGCCATGCTGCTGGTCGGCGTTCTGACCTGGTTCAGCAACAAACGCTGATGCCTCAAGTGAAGGTCTCTCTTCGCTTACGCTTCAGGCTCGGATAGACTCCGCCCTGAATCCTCCTCCGCCAACCGCGCATCCAACCCCGCGAAATCGGGTCTGGATTCCGAAGGACGAACCACGCTCCCCAAGGACGACCGTGCTGACTCCGATGGCTCCCCGCGCGCCGCGCTATCCCAGCCTGGACCTGTGGCGAGGCATCGCCTGCCTCATGGTCGTGGTCTTCCATTCCTGCTTCTACCTGGAAGCCGAGGACAACGTCCCGTTTCTGCTGGCGCACCTGTGGGTCGGAGTGCCGCTGTTTTTTGTCATCAGCGGTTATTGCATCTCGGCCACCGCCGATTCGACGCGCCGCAAAGGCGCCGGCGTACTCGACTACTTTCGCCGCCGTCTGCGGCGCATCTTTCCGCCTTACTGGGCCTGCCTCGGGCTGAGCGTGGCCGCCGTCGCCCTGGCCGGAGGCGCTCGGGTCCGGCTGGCTGTTCGAGGCACCTCATCCCATCCCGGACAACTCGACCATCACGGCCGTCAAGTGGCTGGGCAACCTCACGCTCACGGAATCGTGGCGTCCGCATGTCGCCGGCAGCAGCCCGGCCTGGTTCCTGGGGCACGCCTGGTCCCTGGCGTTCGAGGAGCAATTCTACGCCGTTTGCGGCCTGCTCCTGCTGCTGTGTCCGCGGCGCTTCTTTGCCGGAGTCGGCGTCGTCACGCTCCTCACCCTGGCCCTGGCCGGGCTGCACTTCGGGTCCACGCACGTCAACCTGCTGGGCCTGTTCGTGGACGGCCACTGGCTCCTCTTCGCCGCCGGAGTCGCCGTCTACTACCAGCTCAATTACGCACGCCCGTGGACCGGCCGCGCCCTGACGCTGCTGTTGGCCGTCGGGTTCGGCGCCGCCTCGGTCCTGCTGGGGTGGCCGGCCGCTTCCTCTCGGTTGTCGCGGCCGATCGGCCTGTTCGCCGAGGAGTGCGTGGTGGCGTTCGCTTTCGCCCTGCTCCTGCCGATCCTGCGCCCGCTCGATGAACCGCTGCACCAGGGGCGACTGGCCCGTCCGCTGGTATGGTGCGGGACCATGTGCTATAGTCTTTACCTGGTCCACTGGCCGGTGGTAAAAGTCCTCAGTCACGCTCTGTACGCGGGCGGCGTCCGCGGTCTCGGGCCGACGTTGCTGATCATCGTGCCGGTCTGCGTGGCGGCTTCGCTGCTCGCCGGACGCTTGTTCTACCGGCTCGTCGAACGTCGATTCCTCAACCCGCCGCAAACCCTCGCGGCCCAGACTCCCACCCAGGGGACGACCGTTGCCGGAACGCCGCATCCCCGAATTGCCTGAACAGCTTGCCTTTTCTATCCATCTTTCCTATTTTTCCTTAGTTATTGTTTTTTGTTTGACATCGCGGAAAAGAAAGGTCAACATGACCCCTTGATCTAGGGATCGTCGAACGGGACAAGGCTGCATAACAGGACGTTCCCTGTCGTCCGTTCCGTCACACTTTCGTTTCGGACCCTGACCTCGACAACGTACTCCGCCTAGAAGGAAGGATCCTTGGGCCTTCGAGTCCTGGATCGTTGCGGTGTTTTTTCGCCAGAGCGTCCCTTCCGGGGCGTCAAGCGTTCTGTGTCACGTAGGACACTGTTTGGGGACAGAGCCAATGATGCTTCTGGAGTACTGGTCGAATATCGCCGATCGCGCCCCTGCGGTTCGGACCGCGGCGGGATCGGAGGGGATCATGCCCACGACGGCCGAGGGCGTCTTCTACGCCTACGCACCGCGCGTCTACGGCGTCGCTCGCCGCATGTTGGGCAACGACGTGGATGCCGAAGACGTCACCCAGGACGTCCTGCTGCAGGTCGTCCGCAAGCTCGATACCTTCCGCGGCGAGTCCGGCCTGACCACTTGGCTGTACCGGGTCACGGTCAATGCCGCCCTGCTGCATCGCCGCCGACAGGGCCGCCGACGGGAGCGCCCGACCGGCACCCCACTGGAAGCCCTCTGGGCCGAGGCCGAGAACCATCGTAGCTCCCGGACCCCCGCCGCCCCCGACCAGCGGGCGCTGCAACGCGAGACGCGCGAACTGATCGACCGGGCCATCGCGCGGCTGCCGCTGCTGTACCGGGAGGTCTACGTGCTGGCCGACGTCGAGGGACTGAGTAACGCGGACATCGGCAAGCGGCTGGGGCTGGGAGTGCCGGCGGTCAAGAGCCGACTGCATCGCGCCCGCCTGATGATGCGCGAAACCCTCGCCCCCGACTTCTGAGACTCGGTTCCCCAAGCCGCTTGCGGCTTCGCGTTGGTCGCGGTCACGCGAAGCGGCAAGCGGCTTCCGGTCTTGTTCTCTATCCGCCGCGTATCCTATAATTAATGAGGTAGAGGTGGACGAGCGGCTGGCGGCGGTCACGATCGTGTTCGCCTTCCCGTAACCCCCACGCAGCCTCCTTTCTCCCTTCGGCACCCTTCGTCCTTTTGCACGGTGCATGCGGGCCTCGTCCACGACGATAACCTGCGGGGATGTCAACATGGCGGTGACGAAGCGAGGACAACTCGTTCCGCAAGCGCACGGCAGCGAGGAAGAGCAATGGCTCGTGTGCTGCAATCCCGAGCGGATGCTGGCGACCCTGGCGTTGCGGACGAGCGAGCGGAAGTTGCGTCTGCTCGCTTGTAGCTGGGTGCGACTGCTGGGCGACTTGTTGACGCGGCGCGGCCAAAGCGCCCTGGAAGTCACCGAGAAATGTGCCGACCAGGAGGCGACGGCCGAGGACCTGGCCCGCGCAAGGCTCGAGTGACGGAGGTGGGGCGACGGAGCCCCGCGAAAGCCGCCGCCGCCTGGGCGGTTTTCTTCGCCGCCGGAAATGTCCGCGTCGATCTGGGCGATTGCCTGAAAAGCGTTCGCCTGGCGGCCGAGCGCCAGGGACGCCTCGGCGAAACCGACCTCGCCCTTTGTCAGCGCGTTCGAGACGTGCTGGGCAATCCGTTCCGTTCTCATGCGGTTGGTCCCACTTGGCGGACGTGGAAAGGCCATCATCTCGCCACCCTCGCTCGGGCCGCCTATGACAACCGCCGCCTGACCGCCGGCACTCTGGACAACGCCCGCCTGGCGGAGATCGCCGAGGCGTTGACGGAGGCCGGCTGCACCGACGCCGACCTGCTCGAGCACTGTCGCCGACCCGGCGAGCACGTGCGCGGCTGCTGGGTGCTCGACCTGCTCCTGGGCCAATCGTAGCCGGACATATCTTCTCCACGAATTGCTTGAATCCAGCCGCTCCCTCGCGGCATCCAATTGCGCCGATCCAAAGAGCCACTAACAGAATGTGGCGGCACGTTTTCAACGTGCCGGGAAAGTTCGGCACGTTTTCAACGTGCCGCCACATTCTGTTAGTGGCTCAAAGGAGTTGTTTCCCACCAGCCCGAAGCGCCAGCGACGGGTTTTCCGCCCGTCGCTCGCGCTTCGGGCTACTCGGTTTGAAAACCTCGGCAGGTCCGTATGTGTGGAATCGTGGGCTACATCGGTCATCGCGAGGCGGAGCCGATCCTCGTCCAGGGTCTCCGCCGCCTGGAGTACCGCGGCTACGACAGCGCCGGGCTGGCCACGGTGACGGGGCCCGAACCGTCTGCACCTGCGCAAGCGCGCGGGGCGAATCGCCGTCCTGGCGGCGCACTTGCGGGAGCGGCCCGCTCCTGGCTGCCTCGGCATCGCTCACACGCGCTGGGCCACCCACGGTCCCGCCACCGATGACAACGCTCATCCCCACCTTAGCTTCGACGGCAAGGTCGGCGTCGTCCACAACGGCGTCATCGAGAATTACGCCATCCTCAAACGCCAGGTGCAGGAGGACGGCATCGCCTTCCGCAGCGACACCGACACCGAGGTCATCGCTCAGCTCATCGCCTGCCATCTCGACGACGATTTGCTGGAGGCCGTCCGCAAGGTGCTGCCCTTGCTCAAGGGCACCTACGGCCTGGCCGTCGTCAGCCACGTCGATCCGCAGCGCCTCATCGCCGCGCGCCTGGGCAGTCCCCTGGTGCTGGGCATCGGCGAGGGCGAGTACTTCCTCGCCAGCGATCCCTCCGCGCTGGTGGCCCACACCCGCGAAGTGGTTTACCTGGAGGACAACCAGATTTGCGAACTCAGCGCCAACGGTTGGCACATTTTCGACGCCAAGCGCGCACGAGTGCAGGCCAGTGTCTGCCCGCTCAGCTGGGAGACCGGCGACACCGACAAGGGCGGCTTCGAGCACTACATGCTCAAGGAGATCATGGAGCAGCCGCTGTCGCTGGAGAACGCCATGCGTGGCCGGCTCGACGACGCCGAGGCCAGCGCCCGCTTCGGCGGACTCAACCTCGATCCGCAGCGTCTGCGGCAAGTGGAACGGCTCATTCTGACCGCCTGCGGCACGAGTTATCATGCGGCGCTGGTGGGAGAGTACCTGTTCGAGGAGCTGGCCCGCGTCCCCGTCGAGGTCGAATACGCCTCGGAATTCCGTTATCGCAATTCGCCGTTGGACCGCAACACCATCGTCCTGGCCATCAGCCAGTCCGGCGAGACGGCGGATACGCTGGCCGCCCTGCGCGAGTCGAAGCGCAAGGGACATCCGACGTTGACCCTGTGTAACGTCGTCGGCAGCACCATCGCCCGCGAAGCCGACGGCGGCATCTACCTCCACGCCGGGCCGGAGGTCGGCGTCGCCAGTACCAAGGCCTTCACCTCGCAGGTGCTGACGCTGGCCATGCTGGCCTTGAAGCTGGGAAGACTGCGGCACCTGTCCAGCTTGCAGGGGGCGCGCCTGATCGCCGAGCTGCGTGCCGTCCCGGACCTGATCCGCCGGGCGCTCGACCTGCGCCCGCTCGTCGAGGAGATCGCCGAGAGGTACGTCCACCACCGCAATTTCCTGTACCTGGGCCGGCAGTACCTGTTTCCGGTGGCGCTGGAGGGGGCGCTGAAGCTGAAGGAGATCAGCTACATCCACGCCGAGGGCTATCCCGCCGCCGAGATGAAGCACGGACCCATCGCCCTGGTGGACCCGGATACGCCGTCGGTGTTCCTGGCCCTGCGGGGACCGATGTTCGAGAAGGTGATGAGCAACCTGGAGGAGATCAAGGCTCGCCACGGCCCGGTGATCGCCGTGACCGCGGAGGGCGACGACGAGGTAGCGGCCCGCGCCGATCACGTCATTCCCGTGCCGGCCGTCCCGGAGTACCTTCAGCCTCTCGTGGCCGTCGTCCCGCTCCAGCTCCTCGCCTATCACATCGCTCGCCTGCGCGGCTGCGACGTGGACAAGCCGCGCAACCTGGCCAAGAGCGTCACCGTCGAGTGAGCGTCTGTCCGAAAAGCCCCTCTCCCCCGCTTCGGGGGAGAGGGGTTGGGGGTGAGGGGGCGCTCTTTCTCCCCTCTCCCCCGCTTCGGGGGAGAGGGGTTGGGGGTGAGGGGGCGAGAAACTCGCGGAAAACGCACCCCCTCACCCCCAACCCCTCTCCCCCGGAGTACCGGGGGAGAGGGGGAATTACGGCACAGACTCGGAGCGGGCGCGGCCGGTTGTTTCTCGTTTCGCGGAGGAGGAACGCCGCATGGGAGGCTTGTTGGATTGGGCTGTCCGTCCGATCCGGGAAGACGACGCGGCGGAGGTCGCCCGTCTCCACGCCCGGTTCTTCTCCGAGTATTTTCTCGGGCATCTGGGGAGAGACTTCCTCACCTGTTATTACGCCCAGTTCTCCTCCAGACCGGGCTACGGCTACGTGGCGGAAAGGGCCGGCCGGATCATTGGCTATGTCATCGGGACGCCGTCCACCCGGCTTGTCAACCAGCGCTTTTACCGCCGGCATTTCGCGCGCCTGGCCTGGATTGTCCTGTGCCGCTGCGTGGCGGATGGCTACGTCCGCCGCGAGGTCGCGTCCCGCGTGATCGCCCCCGGTCTGCGGCGCCTTTGGCGATCGGTGCGTTCGCTCCTTCTCCGTCGCCCCGTCGTATCGACGCCCTCCGTTTCCACGATCCCCGTCCGTCTGCTCTCCATCGGCGTCGATCCGGACTTCCGCGGTCAGGGAGTGGCCGACGCGCTCAGCCGCCACTTCAACGACGCGCTGGCCCTCGACGGGTATGACGAGGTTGGCCTGGCGGTGATGAAGCGCAACGCCCGAGCCATCGGCTTCTACGAGAGGGACGGTTGGAAGTTCGAGGGCGAGACCGAACATTGGGCCTACTTTGCGCGGCCCACACGCGAGGCGTATTCCTGAGGAACCCATGCTCACGAGTTTGGCCGAGAAGGTCCGGCAGGCGGCCGACGCTTCCGAGTTGCTGCGCCGGACGATGTCGGTTCGTGCCGACGGCGGGTTGTCCGCGGCCCTGGGCAATGTCGTCGTCCGGCCGCTGCGGCCGGAGGAGCGGCGCCGTCTCCGCCAGAACGGCAATCGCGCCGACGACTGGGACCGGGTCCGCGTGGCCGAAGGCTTCGACCCCGCTCGCGTTCATCGCTCCTCTTTCGCTGGGGACGTCGTCCTCGGTCGATTCCGCGGGCGCGTTGAGGTGGCGCCGGACGTCGAACTGCCGGCGAGCATCGACAACAGCACGGTGGTGGATGCGGTGATCGGCCATGACGCGCTGGTCCGCGACGTGAGGTTGCTGTCCGGGTACGTGGTGGCCGGCGGGGCGGTGTTGTTCGACTGCGGCCGTATCACCTGCCGGCGGGGATGTGCGTTCGGCAACGGCATGGCGGTGCGCGTCGGGCCGGAGGTCGGCGGCCGCGACATCCTTGTGTACGCCGAAATCGACTTGGACATCGCGGCCATCGTCGCTCGACCGGGATTTCACCGCGATCAACTCGGAGCGTATGCGGCCGCCGTCGCCGACTACCAGGCGCGAGCTTTTTCGGATCGGGGCATCATCGCCGAAGAGGCGCGAATCTGCCACACCGTCGAGGTCCAGGACAGCTTCGTGGGATGTCATGCCCGCGTGGAAGGCGCCACGTCGGTTCGGGACAGCACGCTCCTGAGCGACGCCGAGGAAGAGGTGCGGGTCGAGTCGGGGTCCTGCGTCCGTTCGTCGCTGCTTCAGTGGGGCGCGCGGGTGGATCAACTCGCCCTGGTGGAGCGCTCGGTCCTGCTGGAACATTCGCACGTCGAGCGGCACGGCAAGGTCCGCGACAGCATCCTTGGACCCAACAGCGGCGTCGCCGAGGGCGAAGTGACCTCGTGCCTGCTGGGGCCGCACGTCCTCGCCCATCACCAATCTCTGTTGATCTCGACCCTGTGGCCCGGCGGTCGCGGCAATGTGGGGGCCGGCGCCAACGTCGGCTCGAACCACACCTCCCGCGCGCCCGACCAGGAGTTCTCGGCGGGCGAGGGTCTATTCCTGGGTTTGGGGGTCAACGTCAAATTCCCCTGCGATTTCAGCCGAGCGCCGTATACTGTCGTGGCCTGCGGCCTGACGCTGCCGCCGCAGAAGGTGACGTTCCCCTTTTCCCTCCTTTTGGACCCTGGCGTCTCTCATCCGGAGAGGACTCCTACCCCCACCGAGATCGTGCCGGCCTGGGTGCTCCGCGAAAACCCGTTCGCCCTCCAGCGCAATGAGAGGAAATATCGGGCACGCCACAAGGGCCGGCGATCCGTCTGCGACCTGACCATTTTTCGGCCCGAGATCGTGGACCTGATGCGCGCCGCCTGCCGGCGGCTGGAAACGATCGACGCGCCGAAGCCCTGGTATACGGAACACGACATCGACGGACTGGGCAAGTCGTTCCTGCGCGAAGCCCACCGCCAAGGCGCCATCGACGCCTATCGGCTGTATCTGCGGTATTACGCGCTGCTCGCACTCCAAAGGCGAGCCGTGGCCGCCTCGTGCGGATGGACAAGGTTGGAGGACCGACTGCTCGCCGCTCCCTCCGGCGATCCGGCCTGGGAGCACGCACGGCGGATTCTCGTTGAGGAGCTTGGCGTTCGGGAGGTGTGCGCGGGTCTGCGGCAGTTGCCGGCCGTCCTCGAAGAGATCGCTTCGGGCGTCGAGCGCTCGCGGCGCGCGACGACATCCGCGGCATCCGCGTGATCGACGACTATGCGGAAGTCCACGGCCCGGCCGCCGACGACGAAGGTGTGCGCCAGACGTGGGAAGAGACACGCCGGTTACAAGCAGAGGTCGAAAAGTTGATCGCGCTCGCCGAGGTGGACACTCGTTGCCCACTAGCCCGGAGCGCTAGCGACGGGTTGACACAACCTGTCGCTGGCGCTCCGGGCTTGTAGGCTTGTAGTTTATTCGTTCGTGGTGGACAGACACGGCCGAGGGAATTGCCGAATCTCCCGCGCTCCCCCGGCATCCAAAGAGACATGATTTTGCGGATCACGAGGCGAGAGCAATGAACTCCTCCGATGGAACTGCTGTCCAGGTCCATTGGATTGAGGACGAACCTTCCCTTCTCGCTCTCAAACCTCGCTGGGATGCCGCCTGGGACGGGTCGCGGCAGCGCTGGCCTTCCACCACCTGGACGTGGTGCGCCTCCTGGTGGCGACACCTGCGCGACGGCCGCTCGCTCGCTGTCTTCGAGGTGAGCCGAGACGGACGTTGCCTGGGCATGGCGCCCTTCAGCGCGGAAGGTCGCGGCTTCCGCGGCGTCCGGACCTTTGCCATCGCCGGCACCGGCATCGTCGATTATGCGGACTTCACCTGCCTGGCCGGAGAGGAAGAAGCGGTCGCGGCCGCCATCGCGCGGCATCTGACGGAGGCCGATTGGTGGGACACCTTGCTCCTGGATCGCTTGCTCTGGCCCAAGGAGCGGATCGAAGCCTGGTTGTCGCCTTTCGTGGAACGCGGACACCGAGTGGATACGGCCCCGTCCTTGGCGGCCTGGCATACGACCCTGCAACCCACCTGGGACGCTTTCTTTGCCGGATTGGGGCGCCGCTGGCGCGAGCGGGTTCGCCGGGATGAGCGACAATTCAGTACACAGGTTCCCCTTATCCGCGAGCCGGACACGATCGACGAGGCGCGATCCATCCTGAACCGTCTGTATCGATTTCGGGCCGGTGTCGGCTTGTCGGAAGAGTTGCCCGCGAACGTCGTGCGCCACGATCGCTTTCATTCCGCCGTGTTGCCGGACCTGATGGCCGCCGGCCTCGCTCACGTGACGGGCCTCCAGGTCGGCGACACCCTCATCGCCGCCCATTATGGTTTCCGCTACGGCGATTCCTTCCTGTGGTATCTTCCGGGTTACTCCCGGGAGTGGCGAGACTTCAGCCCTGGCCGGGCCGTCCTGGTGCATTGCATCAAGACGGCGATCCAGGGCAAGCTCTCCATCTTCGATTTTGGCGTGGGGGAGGAGGACTACAAGGGCCATTGGTCCGCACAACAAGTCCCGACCCGGAAGGTCCGTATTCAGTCGCACCGCGTTGGGCCGAGAGTTCGTCTTTGGCTGGGGAGATGCCTGGGTAAGAGCCACTAACCAAATACATTTTGACCACGGATAACACGGATGAAACGGATAAAGACAACCAGAACGCTTCTTGCGTTTTATCCGTTTTATCCGTGTTATCCGTGGTCAAAATGTATTTGATTCGTGTCTCTTACGGTGCGGGATCGGAAGGGTTTTGTCCGTTTGCGAGAAGACAGCAATGGCAGTGACGCAAGCACGGAATGAAGATACGGACACCACGGCCTCGAACCGCAAAGAAGTGGCCGGAGTGTACCGCGCCGACAAGGGCCCAATGACGATTACCGTCGTCGAAGACCCCGCGGCCCTGTCCGAGTACGCGACGGCCTGGCAGGCACTCGCCCAGGAAGCGATCGAGCCGAATGTTTACTATGAGCCCTGGATGCTTCTGCCCGCCGTGCGGTTCCTGACGGCGGAAAAGCCGCCGCTGTTTGTTCTCGTCTTCCGGACGAAAACCGACGACCCCGAAGGACAGCCCTCGCTGTGTGGTCTGTTCCCCCTGGAGAGGGGGAGGCGCTTCCTGGGGCTGCCGGTCAACGTCCTCAATCTCTTTTCGCACTCCCATTGCTATTTGCGCACACCCTTGCTCCGACGGGGGTACGCCCGGGAGACCCTGGCCGCGTTCTTTGAATGGGCGGCATCGGACACGCAGGGAGCAGCCGTCCTCAACCTGGCAAGGGTTTCGGGCGACGGGCCGTTCTATCATGCGCTCCTGGATTTCCTCCACGAGCGCTCGTCGGGGGCCGTCGTGACCGAGGCCTACACCCGAGCGTTTCTCCTGCCCGAGCGGGATGCCGAGACGTACATTCAGCACGCCCTCTCCGGCAAACATCGTCGGCAAAATCGCCGACTCGAAAGACAGCTGCAAGAACGGGGAGAACTTCGCTACGCGCAGCTCGAATCGGAGTCGGAACTGGACGGCTGGCTGAACTCGTTTCTGGACCTGGAGGCGAGGGGATGGAAGGGCAAGGCCGGCACCGCTCTCGCCTGCGACGACAAGCATCGACTGTTTTTCGTGACCGCCGCCACCGAGGCGTTCCGCCGAGGCCAGCTCCTGTTTTTCGCCTTGCAACTCGACGGCCGGCCTATCGCCATGGATTGCAATTTCCGCTCGGGAATAGGCGGCTTCTCGTTCAAACCAGCGTTTGACGAGAGCTTTTCTCCCTATTCTCCCGGTGTACTGCTCTACCTGGAAGAAGTTCGCCGCTTCCATGAGATGGAAGGGTTGCGATGGGTCGATAGTTGTACGGACCCCAACAACGAGCTGTTGAATCGATTGTGGTGCCAGCGCCGAATCGTGACCTCGCTTCTGGTTTCCAGTGGTCGTCGCACGGGCGATTTTCTGCTCGCCCTGCGGCCGCTCCGCGAATGGCTCGGTCGCCGATGGCGTCGTTGAGCCGCGACGCGCGGCGGAGCGCGCTCCGCCGCGCGTCGCGGCTCAACGAATGTTTTAGCGCGGGTAAAGCTGCGAGGAGGAGCCGGACGGGTTCGCCACCGGAGAAATGCCGGGGGCAAGCCCGGACGTACTGATGCCGCCCAGGCCCGTTGACGTCATGCCGCCGAGGAATCGCGCCGGGGATAACATCATTCCCCGGTTCGTGAAGTTCTGTTGCGCCGCCAACGTTCCCAGGCCGGCACCTCCGGCGGTGGCGGGGGGACGATAGTAGTGAGAGTAATTCCCGAACATGACGGGATGACCTGTCGTCACGGGGCCGCTGCCGACCGAACCTCCCGTCGTCACCGACTGTACCAGACCCATCTGGTTCTGCTGCAGATTGGAGATGGAGGACTGAAATTGCATCTGCGGCTGGACCAGGCCGTAGTAGTTGATGCCGGGCAGGGTGCCCGGCCGCGCCAGATTGAGATACGGACTGACGGCCGGTCCCGCCGGGTTCTGGCCGCCGATGGTCTGGGCCAGGGCCGGACTGCTTCCACCGGCCGCGATCAGCACCAGCGCGGTCCACCCATGTCGAAACGTTGTCCTCGTCATGGCGTCTCCTCTCCTTCGGGTAGAGGGTTCCCCGAAGGAGCCCCATCCACGGCCGTTCGACGATCCTCCGACACCCAACCGATCTATTATACTCGCGCCGGCGATCCGCAATCAACGATTCGTCCCGACGATGGTGCCGCCCGAGGTTACGACGCCCGTGGCGCTGCCGGTGCGGGAGAGGACGCCGATCTGCTGAATGCTCTGCACCGTCGTGGCCCCCAGCAGGGTCAGGCCGAAGATCCGTTCGATCGGGGCAAACGCCTTGGCCAAGGCGTTGTTGGTGCGGATGAGTTCTTGCGACTGGATGAAGACGCGATCGCCCGGCAAGAGCTGGTAATTCGTCGCCGACGAGCCGCCCTCGGTAAGGCAGACCCAATCGACGGGCAGGACGTTTTGGCCGCACGGCTTGGAGGCATCCGGACGCGACACCCAAATCCTGTACTTGGAGGACACCAGCGGCAGGCCCCAGATCTGGCTGATGGCGTCGAGGACCGTCTCCTTGCCCGTCACCGGGAAGCGCAGGATCTGCTGCCCGTAGCCGGCCCCGTCGGCGATGACGTAATAATACTTGCTGTTGTACGCATACACGTCCAGGGAAATCTCCGGGTCCACGAAGAAGCGCGACAGGAACTGCTGGATCACCCAGCGGGCCTGGTCGAGAGTCAAGCCGCCGACCTGAAGACTGCCGTAAATTCCCAGGCCGATCGTGCCGTCGGGCCGCACCAGATGGTCGCCGCGGATCAACTGGATGCCGCCCATCTGGCCCAGCGACACGCGCACTTGGGGGTTCTTGAGACGGGATAGCTTTAACTGCTTCTCGATCGCCGCCTGGGCCTGTTCCAGGGTCATCCCGGTCACCTTCACCGAACCATGGGAAAAGCCCAGGTTGACCGTCCCATCCGGCGCGACGGCGTAGAGTCCCTGGATCGGCTCTTCGGGCGGAATGTTGATGGTCTGGATGAGGATCGAATCCAGCGGAGCGATCAGGTAGGGCGGGCGGGGAACGAGGCGGATGGCGTCGATGAGGAGGATGTCGGGCGGCTCGATGACGTAGGGCGGCAGCGGAGACATGGCGAGTTCGTGCGGGACGGTCGGAGGCGGAGGAGTCTGATTCAAGCAACCGCCCGCCGCCAGGCAGGCGCACACAAGCCATCCGGGGAGAAAGGGAGACCGAGCTAGGCGTCCGTTCATCATGGTCGGCATCCTCGCCACACCGCGTAGACCCCGTCGCTTCCGCCGGGGCCGATCTTGACCCGCATGGCCGCGCTAAGCGGCACCACCCTTCTTTTCGGCACGCCCCCTTTCCTCAGTTGAACTCGGTTTGAAGAGGACCGCTATTTTTCCGCGTCCGGCTGGAATCCCCCAATTCCAAACTCGTCCGAGCCGTGACCGGCCAGCTATTGCCCGACGATTTGACCGCCCGTGAGAGATGACCTAGGCTTGCGACGGGATACCCTTCGCCGGCAACAGGGCGTTCCCGCCCTTCGGAGTCGCACATGCTCGCAAGTGCTGTCACCTTCTGGCGCTGGTTGACCAACCAGCCGATGCCGCTGGACGCCACGGGCCAGGCCGACGACGCCGACGACCGCCGGGTGTGGCTTCGTTTCCGAGCCAGCCTGAACGTCCGCTGCGATGAGCTGGGGGCCGAGGCCGAGACCGGCGTCTTCGCGGTGATCCGCGACATCTCGCGCGGCGGCGTCCAGATCGTCGCGCCGTGTCGCTTCGAGCCGGGTACGGTGCTGAGCGTGGAATTGCCCGCCATCGACGGACGCACCGCACTGGCGGCCCTGGCTTGCGTGGTCCGCGCTCAGCCCCACGGCGACAGCGAATGGGCGATGGGCTGTCGTTTCTCCTGCGAACTCAATGACGAACAGCTGCAAGCCTTCGGGGCCACGCGCGTTCGCACGCCGTCGTCCGACCCGCGCATCTGGTCGCGCTTCGGCTGTGACGCCACGGCGGTCTACCAGCGGATTGGCGACAAGGACCACGCGCTTCGCCCGGCTCGGGTGCGGAACATCGCGGCCGCCGGCATGGCCCTTCTGGTCGCGGAGGAAGTGCCCGCCGGCGAATTGCTCAGCACGGAACTGCACGACGCCAACGGCCGGCCGGTCGTCACGATCCTGGCCTGCGTGGTCCGCGTCCAGACCACGTCCGAGGGCCAGCTGCTCGGCTGCAACTTCATCCGCGAGACTCAGCGATAACGACCTGCAAGCGCTGCTGTAAGGGCGCGTCCTGGAATGCCTTCGTTTAGCCGCGACGCGCAGCGGAGCGCGCGTTCCGCTGCGCGTCGCGGCTAAACGTGGAAGTTATTCCGTGGGCGAGCGGAAGAAGAGGGAGACAAAAAAACCCCGCCGTCTTGGTGAAGACGGCGGGGTGTTCTTTGTGTGATCGGCGTGAGTCAAAGCGTGGATGCGAACATGAGAGATTTCCGCCCCGTGAGAGGGCGGTACTGATCATCCTTAGAAAGGAGGTGATCCAACCGCAGGTTCCCCTACGGTTACCTTGTTACGACTTAGTCCCAATCGACCGTTTCATCTTAGCCGCCTGCCCCTTGCGGTTGGCACGGCGACTTCGGATGCCCCGATCTTTCGTGGCTTGACGGGCGGTGTGTACAAGGCTCAGGAACACATTCACCGCAGTGTTGCTGACCTGCGATTACTAGCGATTCCAACTTCACGCAGGCGAGTTGCAGCCTTCGATCTGAACTGGGGCGTGTTTTTTGGGATTGGCTCCCCCTCGCGGGTTGGCTTCCCTTTGTTCACGCCATTGTAGCACGTGTGCAGCCCTAGGCATAAAGGCCATGAGGACTTGACGTCATCCCCGCCTTCCTCCGGTTTAACACCGGCAGTCTCTCCAGAGTCCCCGGCATGACCCGCTGGCAACTGGAGACAAGGGTTTCGCTCGTTACGGGACTTAACCCAACATCTCACGACACGAGCTGACGACAGCCATGCAGCACCTGTAGTAGGTTCCGGACTGGATACCGTTGGGGGAACGTTTCCGCACCCTACTTCCTCACCGCTTTCGCACATGTCAAGCCTAGGATAAGGTTCTTCGCGTAGCCTCGAATTAAGCCACATGCTCCACCGCTTGTGTGAGCCCCCGTCAATTCCTTTGAGTTTCAGCCTTGCGACCATACTCCCCAGGCGGGGTACTTAACACTTTTGCTTCGGCTGTGAACCCATGTCCAGTCCACAACCTAGTACCCATCGTTTAGGGCCAGGACTACCGGGGTATCTAATCCCGTTTGCTCCCCTGGCTTTCGCGCCTCAGCGTCAGAAAAGGTCCAGCACGCCGCTTTCGCCACCGGCGTTCCTTCCGATATCTACGCATTTCACCGCTCCACCGGAAGTTCCGCATGCCCCTACCTCCCTCGAGACCACCAGTATCGGAGGCAATTTTCCGGTTGAGCCGAAAGATTTCACCACCGACTTGACCGCCCGCCTACGCGCCCTTTAAGCCCAGTGAATCCGAACAACGTTCGCACGGTTCGTCTTACCGCGGCTGCTGGCACGAACTTAGCCCGTGCTTCCTCCAGGGGTCGATCAGACCCTTGCGGGCTTTCCTCCCCCTCGACAGTGCTTTACAACCCGAAGGCCTTCTTCGCACACGCGGCGTCGCTCGGTCAGGCTTGCGCCCATTGCCGAAGATCCTCGACTGCAGCCTCCCGTAGGAGTCTGGCCAGTGTCTCAGTGCCAGTGGCGCGGGTCGTGCTCTCACACCCGCTAAGCATCTTCGCCTTGGTGGGCCGTTACCCCACCAACTAGCTAATACTACGTGAGCCCCTCCCGAGGCGAAACTCATTTCCTGGCAAAGAGATGCCCCTTCGCCAGAATCGCCCGGTATTACCCGTCCGTTAGGACGGCTATCCCCGTCCCCGGGGTAGGTTGCCCACGCCTTACTGCCCCTTTCGCCACTTCCCCCACCCAGTTACCCAGGTGGGATTCGTTCGACTTGCATGCCTAATCCACGCCGCCAACGTTCGTTCTGAGCCAGGATCAAACCCTTCAAAAAAGTTCGCTTGTCCCGATGTACCCGTCGCTTGCGCTCCGGGCTAGTCGGGCTTGGGAACACAGAAAAGTTTGAGGTCGCCTGACGACTCGACTCAAAGAACTCGCGGCAACGATGTGGTCATCGTTGCCGACGAGGAATGTGTCGAACCGACAGGCTAGACACATCCTCGCTTTGGCTCGGTACGCCGATTTGTCAAAGAACAACGAATATCGCCTCACCGAAGTGAGGTTCCATTCGTGCGTCCCAAATAGGACAGAGTGAAGTATAGACAGGTTTGATCGGCTGTCAAGGGTCTTTGCGGAAAAAAATTGGAAAAGACATCCGCCGCTCCCACCGGGCCATGCTTCGAGGCTTGCTTGCAGCCTCGGGACCGGATTCCTGCCGGTCGCACTGGCGTTGGGTGCGTTCGACCTCTACAAAACGATTATGCGGTGGCCGATTGGCCTCTGTCAAGCGAAATGCGTATCCTTCGCGGCAAAAAGACGGACGAATGGCTACCCCCCGTGTGCTGATTTTGAGGGCCCCCGGGGCCAACTGCGACGCCGAGGCGCAGTTCGCCTTCGAGAAGGCCGGTGCCCTGGCCGAGCGCGTCCACATCAACCGTCTGCGCGAACGGCCTTCCGAGCTGATGCGGTATCAGATCCTTGCGATCCCCGGTGGCTTCACCTATGGCGACGACGTGGCCGCCGGCAAGATCCTGGCGAACCAGCTCGCCCATTTCCTCGGCGACGCCCTGCGACGCTTCCGCGATGCGGAACGGCTGATTCTCGGCATTTGCAACGGCTTCCAGGTATTGCTCAAGGCTGGCCTGCTCATGCCGCCCGACGAGGATGGGCCGATTGCCACGCTGGCCCCCAACCGTTGCGGCCGGTTCGAGGATCGCTGGGTAACGCTGCAAGCGACGCCCGGCCACTGCCCCTTTCTGACCGGCATCGATCGCCTCTATCTGCCGGTGGCGCACGGCGAGGGGCGCTTCCTCTGTCGCACCGAATGGGAGCTGCAGGGACTGGAACAGGCCGGACAGGTCGTCCTGCGCTACGTCAATCCGGCGAGTGGGACAGCGGATTACCCGCTCAACCCCAACGGGTCACAAGGCGACGTCGCCGGATTGTGCGATGCGACCGGCCGGGTACTCGGTTTGATGCCGCATCCCGAGCGACACGTCCTGCCGACGCAGCATCCGCGCTGGACGCGCGAGGGCCTGGCCGTGGAAGGCGAGGGACTGGCCCTGTTCCGCAATGCGGTACGCTGCCATCTTTAAGACGAGGGACGTCATGTCATTCCGTCCGGCGGAAACCGAGGCGTTTCGCCGCCTGGCGGCGCTGGCCCTGGAGGAAGACCTGGGATCGGCCGGCGACCCGACCAGCCAGACCCTCCTCCCCGTGGAGCTGACCGGCCGGGCCGTCCTCGTCTCCCGCCAGGCCGGCGTCCTCGCGGGACTGCCGGCCGCCGAACAGACGTTCGCTCTCGTCGATCCCGCCCTGGCATGGGAAGGGCTGCGCGAAGACGGCTCGTTGTTGCGACCGGGGGACCAACTGGCCGTTATCCACGGTCCCATGCGTTCCCTCCTGACGGCGGAACGGACGGCCCTCAATTTCGTGCAGCGCCTTAGCGGCGTGGCCACCCTGACACGCCGTTATGTCGATGCCGTCGCTGGACTACCTTGTCAAATCCTCGACACGCGCAAGACGACGCCGGGCTGGCGGCTGTTGGAGAAATACGCCGTGCGCCAGGGCGGCGGACACAACCACCGCATGGGCCTGCACGACGGCATTCTCATCAAGGACAATCATCTCGCCGCACTGCGCGGACATGCCGATCCCATTCCCGAGGCGATCCGTTGCGCTCGGCAAAGGCACGACAAGGCCATCCCGGTCGAGATCGAGGTGGATATGCTGGAACAGCTCGATGTGGCCTTGCCGGTTCGCCCCGACATTGTGTTGCTCGACAATATGTCGCTCGCCGATTTGCGCGAAGCCGTCCGTCGTCGCAACGCCGTCGCCCCGAGTGTGCAACTGGAAGCCTCCGGCGGCGTCACGCTGGACACCGTACGCGCCATCGCCGAGACCGGCGTGGATCGCATCAGCGTCGGCGCCCTGACGCACTCGGCGCCGGCCCTGGACATGGGCCTCGACTATCTGTCATGAGCCAACCCCGCGAGGAATGGACCCTCGACACACGACGGCTGGGTCGCCGGGTGCTGGTCTTCGATTGCCTCGACAGCACCAATAATCAGGCGGCGCGGCTGGCGGACGATCCGGCCAACGACGGCCTCGCCATCCTGGCCGACGAACAGACGGCGGGGCGCGGCCAGCACGGACGCATCTGGCTGGCCGCGCCCGGACAGAGTGTGTTGCTGTCGATCCTGGTCTCTCCTCCGCCGGAGTTGTGCCGCCCTGCCGTGCTCACCGCCTGGGCCGCCGTCGCCGTGTGTACGACCATCCGCGCGAGCGTTGGCTTGCCGACGCGCATCAAGTGGCCCAACGACGTGCTGCTGCACGACCGCAAGGTCTGTGGCATCCTCATCGAATCCGTCGCGGGCCGACGAGCCGGGAGCGCAAGCGACCGGAGCAGGTCAACTCCGGTCGTTTGTGCTCCCGGCTCGCCTGCTTTCGTCGTGGGCATTGGCCTGAACGTCCAGCAGAGCGCCGCGACGTTCGCGGCGGCGGGTCTGCCAGAGGCAACTTCCCTGGCGCAGTTCGCGGCCAGCCCACTCGACACGCACGCCCTCGCCGCCGACCTGATTCGTCAACTCGATCGCGATTACGATGGGATCTGCCAAGGCGATCTCGGCACGTTGGAGACGCGGTGGAAAGAACGCCTCGGTCTGCTCGGCCAACACGTTGTCGCGGAGTGCCACGACGCCAGCCACCACGGCCGACTGATCGAGCTGAGCTTCCGCGCCGTCGAGTTGGCGCGACCCGGATGGCCGCCCCTGGTACTGGCCCCCGAACGCATTCAGCATCTTGAGGAAGCCGAGGCAAGGAAGATTTTTAACCACGGATTACACGGATAACACGGATAAGACAGATTCGCTTCTTGTCTTATCCGTGTTATCCGTGTAATCCGTGGTTCTATTTGTGCGGCCCTTTAAGGAGCGGCGACGAGCTGGAGCGCCCGGCCCGTCTGCCAGCGGTCCTCCGTGCGGAGGACTTCGTTGTAGAGCGTATCGCGCTCGACAGGGATGCGGCCGGCTTCCTCGATCAGACGGCGGATCTCGGCCACGCTCAGCTCCTGCGGCGAATCCGAACCGGCGTCGTGATAGATCTTCTCGTGGACCACCGTGCCGTCCAGGTCGTCGGCGCCGAAGCTCAGCGCCACCTGCGCCGTCTTGAGGCCGAGCATGACCCAGTACGCCTTGACGTGCGGGAAGTTGTCGAGCATCAGTCGGCTGATCGCCATCGTCTTGAGGTCGAGCAGGCCGCTCGCTTTGGGGAGGTGCGACAGGCGCGTGTTGTCCGGGTGGAAGGCCAGCGGAATGAACGTCTGAAAACCGCCGGTCTCGTCCTGCAGTTCGCGCAGCCGGCACAGATGATCGATGCGATGGCGAGCCTCTTCGATGTGGCCGTAGAGCATGGTTGCGTTGGAGCGCAGGCCGAGCTGGTGGGCCTCGCGGTGGATGCGCAGCCAGGCGTCGGTGTCGGCCTTGTGCTCGCAGATCTTGTCGCGCACCTCGGGATGGAAGATTTCGGCGCCGCCGCCGGGCAGACTGCCCAATCCCGCCTCCTGGAACTCGGCCAGCAGGTCGCGCGTGGTCCGGCCCGTCAGGCGCGCGAACCAGTCCCACTCCACCGCCGTGTACGCTTTCAGGTGCAGGCGCGGCTGCGCCTGGTGAATGATACGGACGACATTCAAATACCACTCGTAGGGCAGCTGGTGATGCAAACCGCCGACGATGTGCAGTTCGGTCGCCCCGCGCCGCGCCGCCTCGGCGGCGCGCTCCCGGATCTGCTCGTCGGACATGACGTAGCCCCTGGGGCTTTTCAGGTCCGCCCGGAAGGCGCAGAAGGTGCAGCGATACACGCACACGTTGGTCGGATTGAGGTGCGTGTTGACGTTGTAATAGGTGAAACGACCGTTCTTGCGCTCGCGGACGAGGTTGGCCAGTTCGCCGAGGCTGAACAGGTCGGCGCTGTCGTAGAGGAAGACGCCGTCCTCGAAGGACAGACGTTGTCCGGCCTCGACTTTGTCGCGGATGGCGGCCAGGCGGGCGTCGGAGTGGAGTGGGATCATGTACTCGTCCTACGTCGAGAAAACCGCGATTCGTGGCTTCAGCCGACATGCTACGAGGGGCACGGCGGATTTTCCAGGCGAGCGGAATTGCCCAAAAGAGCAACCGCAAGCCGGGCGACGGCTTAACTTCCCGCGCGACCTTGCCGGATACGGACGATCCGCTAGAATACTCCTTTCCCAAAACGGGGTAATTCCGACGGAGAGCCACGGAGAGGATCGATGCCGCACACGCGAAGCGCCAAGAAGCATTTGCGCAAGACCGAGAAACGTCGCCTGCACAATCGGGCCGTCAAGAGGACGCTCAAGACGCACCTCAAGCGCTTCCTGGCGGCGGTCGAGGGACCGATCGACAAGCTGCGCGAAGAGTACAACCTGGCCGCCAAGAAGCTGGACAAGGCCGCCGCCAAGCGCATCATCCACCCCAACCTGGCGGCGCAAGAAATCGCAGATGGCTCGCAAGCTGCACGAAAAGACGAAAACGCCAGCGAGTAACCCCGCGTGAGGAGAAGCCGCTGGCGGCTTCGCGGACAAGCAGCGCTAAGCCGCCAGCGGTTTCTCTCGTCGCCGGTTTTCACGCGACCGGCGCGCGATGAAAGTACCGCGACGACGGCACCGGCTCATTCCGCCCCAGCCAGAGCGTGAAGGCCGGAACCAGAAACGGCCGAACCACGAACGTATCCACCAGCACGCCGAAGGCCAGCGCGAAACCAATCTGCACCAGCGTGCTCAATCCTCCCAGCATCAGCGTGGCGAACGTGCCGGCCATGATTAGGCCGCAGGACGTGATCGTGCCGCCGGTGCGCGCCAGCGCCCGCCGCGTGCCCTCGACAAGTCCATAACGCTTCCGTTCCTCCAGTGCCCGCGTGATGAGCAGGATGTTGTAATCCTCGCCAACCGCCACGAGGATGGTGAACAGGAAGAACGGCACGCGCCAATCGACCAGTCCCAGCGGCCGACCGTTCCACCAGTGGGCCAGCAGCGTCGTCGCGCCCAGGCTGGCGTAGTAACTGAGCAGCACGGTCGCCAGCAGATACACCGCCAGCCACGGACGCCGTACCAGCATCAAGAGGATGAGGAAGATGCCGCCCAGGACCAGCGTGTTGATGCGCAGGCGATCGCTCTCGGTGACGTGGGCGAGGTCGCGGGCGTTGACCGTGATGCCGTGACACTCGGCATGGACGCCTGCCGCGCCGGGATACTGTGGCAGTTCCTCGCGCAGCCACAACTGGATCAGCTCCAGCGTCTCGATGCTTTGCGGATCGAACGGGTCGGTGCGCGGCACGACGTCGAGGCGAGTGACGAAGCGCGGCGCCTCGCCGGCGTTGGTGGCGGGCAGATGGGCCACGTAGAACGTAGCGGCGGAGCGGTTGATCTGGTCGGTCACGTTCTGGACGACGTTGTTCCACATCGTTTTGAAGAGCGTGCCCTTCCCCCCGGGCATGTCCGGCGGCGCCGGCATGGTCATGGGACTGCCCAGGGGCTGGGTCAGACTGCGCACCTCGGCGACGTTGTCCAGCAGGGCGAAGCCGTGGCTCAGATACGAGAGAATGGCCTGGCCGCTCGGACCTTCCCAGTCGGTGGTCGATTCGAGCAAGACGGTGATCGGCCCGACTTCGCCGGCGGTGAAATGGCGCTGGATGGCGGCCAGGCCGCGAACGCTGTCGCTGGCCGGGTTCAGCTCGCCGGTGGCGCGGTAATTGGGCCGTACACCCAGGCCGACCACGGCCAGGGGCAGCAGCACGAGCACGGCCGTCGCCCAGGTTCGCGCGGGGCGAGCGACGACGTAACGGCTGATCGGACCCCAAATGCCTTCCCGCTCCGAGGCGGCGCGGCGCGGGCCGGCCACCGGCAGGCGACCGGGCCAGAAGGCGATCGGTCCCAGCAGGCGCAGCAGCGCCGGGGCCAACGTCAGCGACGCCACCAGGACTACGGCCAGGCTGACGGCGATGGCGGGCCCGCCACAACGCACCTTGGCAAACTCGGCCAGGCCCATCAGTCCCAGGCCGCAGATGACCGTGCCGGCGCTGGCGGCCAGGGCGCCGCCGACGCCGCCGATGCTCCGCGCCAGCGCCGCCGACGGTTCGTGGCCGCGGCCCAGCTCCTCGCGGTAACGGCTGATGAGGAACAGGCAGTAGTCGGTGCCGGCCCCGTACAGCATGACCACGGCGAAGACCTGGCTGATGTTGACCAGGCAGAAGCCGGGGATCAGCGTACACAGGGCGAGCACCTTCAGGGCCACCCACACCGAGGCGGCGATGGTCGCCAGCGGAATCAGGGCCATCACCGGAGCGCCGATGCACCAGCAGCAAAATGACGACCACGAGGATGACGGTGGCCAGCGTGGTGCTTTCCAGGCTGTTGGCGCTGGCGGCGACAAGGTCGCGGCCAATGCCGGCCGAACCCGTGACGTACACGGCTGGGGCGCCCGGCCCGGCCTCGGCGACGCGGCGGCGAACGCACTGCTCGGCCGCGTCCGCCGTGGTCCGCGTCTGAACCGCCAGGTACGGCGTACCCAGCGATACCTGGATCAGCGTGCAGTGACCATCGGCGCTGAGCAGACGTTTCCCGATCAAGGGATCGCGGTGCGAGCAGACGCGCACGATCTGCAAACCGGGGTCGCCCTGCCGCAACTGGTTGAGATCGGCGACCATGCCCTCGACGAGAGCGAGGTCGGCCGGCGTCAGCGGCGCGTCGGCCCGCTCGACGGCGACGATGAGGCGGCTGGCGAACACGTCCTGAGGGAAGGCCTGTTCGAGCAGGCGATGGCCGCGAACACTGTCGCAGCGGGCCGGCAGGAAGCGGATGTCGTCGTCGACGGCCCGGTCGTCCCAGCGCGGCGCCACCACGCCGACGGCGCCGGCGACGACCAGCCAGGCCAGGCAGATGAGCCAGGGATGCGACGTCGTGAAGCGCCCGAGATACTTGAACATGGTCCGTGTCTCCCCTGGTGAGTGCGCCGCGGCCCCCGTCGCGCCCGGGTCGGAGGGCGAGACGGGGGCGATGGGGTGTTTATCACGAAGGTTGCAAGACACTGCTGGTATCTTCGGCGGGGCGAGGACGCGCCCTGTAGCGAAAGTGCAGGGTTGGCCCGGAGGGCGGCCGCCGCGGCAAAATGGGATATGAGAACAAACCGAGCCGCGAGCGTTAGCGAGCGGAGAACGCCCCGCTCCCTGACGGTCGCGGCTCGGAGGGCCGCGGCCGCGACTTGTTTTGCGATGACGGCGCCGGCCGGTACAATGGCGGAAGTCGCGGACAATCAGGCCACGCGGGAAGGACTCGATCAGCCATGCTCACCTGCGCCTGTGGTACACGCTTCGAGGTCGATGACACACTGGCCGGTCAGGAAGTGCTCTGTCCGGAGTGCCAGCAGCCGCTCAGGGCGCCGGCCCGGCAACGTCCACCGCAGGTCACCAGCGGCTGGGCGCTGGCCAGCGTCGTGCTGGCCCTGGTTGGCGCCTTCACCGTGCTGGGTACGGTTGTCGCCGTCCTCCTCGGCCTCATCGCCCTGGCGCAGATCGCTCGTCACCGCGAGCGCCTCACCGGCGCCGGTTTCGCCGTCTTGGGCATCGGTCTGGGCGTCCTGTTCACCGGCCTGACCCTGTTCGCCCTCTCCAGCAGCGACCTCTTTGGCCTGGAGGGTCTGGTGCGCGAGCGCACCCTGGCGCAGCAGGTCGATACCAGCGGCCCGATGGAGATTGTGCGCGGGGCCAAGGGCTTCGCCATCACACGGCCGAGCGAGAAGTGGGGACAGGTGTCGGGCAATCAGAGCGACGACCCGGCCGTGTCGCCGTTGCAGCGCGACCGTGACCTGCTGCTGCTGCAGGCGGCCCGTTACGCTTTTCTCGACGTCCGCACCCGGCCGCGCGGCCACTTCCGGACGCTGGACCAGTGCCAGGACGACATCCTCGCCGAGTTCGAGGCGCCGCATCGGCCGCCGAGTCCCTTCGGCGAGGACGACGAGGACTTCCAGCCGGCCCCGCGGCGCAGCTGCAAACGAGCCGGCAGCTGGAAACCCACGAGGGCGTGGAGGGCCGCGAGATGGAGGTGAGCGTGCGCTGTGCCGGCCAGTCGTGGCAGTTCGTCATTCGTCTGTATCGCCGCGGCAACGGGCCGATTTACGTCGTCCGCGCCTACACGCACAAGCGCCGCTACACCCAGAACAAGGGCGAGCTGGAACGCGGTTTGGACAGCTTTCGCATTCTGGGACGTTGACGGAGGAAGGCGTGCGAACCTGTCATTTTCACGACGACCGTCCCGGTGTAGGCATTTGCATGCGTTGCCGGGTGGTGATCTGCGCGGCCTGCTGCACGCGGCTGAACGGCGTCAATCATTGCCACGCTTGCCTCAAGGTGCTCGGCGGGCGGCGCGAGGAGGCGCGCGGCGGCGGTCTGTGGGCCGTGTCCGCGATGCTGCTGCTGGGCGCGGCGTCGCTGGTGCTGTTTGGCCTGTGCTGGGCCGTCGGCGGCTGGATGGCCCCCTAGCCACAACTCTTCCGAGCCTGAAGCGTAAGCGAAGGAACGACTGTGGACATTCGGCCGCGGAGTACGGGAGAAATCCTCGATGATGCCTGGCGCCTGGCCCTGGCCGACGCTCCGCTGCTGTTGCTGCTCAGCACTCTGTTTTTGGTCCCGGCCTTCACCGTCTTGCTGTTGCTGTTGGCCTTGCCCTCTCCCTCGGGGATGGCGCAAGGCGTGCTGCCGGCCCTGGCCGCGGTGCTGTTGCCGCTGACGGGCCTGGCCTCGGGCGCGTGCCAGGAGTTGTTCCGCCGCCGGGCCGCCGACGAGCCGGTGTCCGCCGGCGCCTGCTTGTTGGCGGCGCTGCGGCATGGACTGGAACACGCCGCCGCCCGCGCCGTGCTGTTGTGCGGCGTCGTGCTCGGGCTGTTCCTGTTGTTCCTGCCCGGCCTGGCGCTGTGGATGAGCAGCACGTCGATTCACGCTCTGCTCGCCGCCGGCAAGGGACGATCCGGCGCGCTGCTGCGCGAACTCCGCCGCGATGCCTCTGCCCCTGCCAAGTCCGCCGCCGTCGTCTTCTGCCGCCTGCCCCTGTTGCTGCTTGTCGCCGTCGAGCTGCACCTGCTCGGCCTGGCCGTGTTGTGGATCGCTGATCAACCTGGGCGGCTTCGACACGGCCCTGCTCGGAGTGGAGCTGACGTTCCTGGCGAACCCGGTTTACACGACGGCCCTGTTCCTGCTGAGCTGGCTGCTGCTGACGCCGTTCTTCGAGGCCGGCAATTTCCTGCTGCACACCGACATCCGCACGCGCCAGGAGGGACTCGATCTGCAATACCGCGTGCAGCGCGTCTTCGCCAGCCTTCGCGGATGATAAGGTGGCTTTGCGAGAAAACGCCGTTTGGCAACGAACCGAACAAGCGGAGACACTATGAAGAAACTCATTGAGATCCTTCGAGATGCGGACACTCACTGGGTCGGCGATGGATTCCCCGTCCGCACCCTCTTCTCGTTCCAGAGCCTCGGCCCCCGCATCAGTCCGTTTCTGCTGCTCGACTACGCCGGACCTGCGGAGTTTCCGCCCACGGATCAGCCACGCGGGGTCGGCGAACACCCGCACCGGGGCTTCGAGACCGTTACCATCGTCTACCAGGGCGAACTGGAGCACCGGGACTCGGCGGGAAACCACGGTCGGATCGGCCCCGGCGACGTGCAGTGGATGACGGCGGCTTCCGGCGTCCTCCACGAGGAGAAGCACGCGGACGAGTTCGCCAAGAGGGGCGGTACGTTGGAGATGGTACAACTGTGGGTGAACCTGCTGGCCAAGGACAAGATGTCGCCGCCGCGCTATCAGGACGTTCCGCGCTCGACAGATTCCGACCGTCGATCTGGACGGCGGCGGCACGGGCGCGTGATCGCCGGCGTCTTCCGGGACGTGAAGGGACCGGCACGCACGTTCACGCCGGTCAACGTGTGGGACGTGTACTTGAAAGCGCGACATCCCACGGAGATGACCTTCCCCGAGGGTCATACCACGTTCGTTCTCGTCCTGAAGGGAAAGGCGGTGATCAACGGCTCGGAAACCGCCGCAGAGGCCGGCCTGGCGATCTTCGACCGCAGCGGAGATCGCATCACCGTCGAGGCCAGCGAAAGCGCGACCCTCTTGGTCCTCAGCGGCGAGCCCATCAACGAGCCGGTCGTCGCCTACGGCCCGTTCGTGATGAACACGCAGCAGGAAATCCGTCAGGCCATCGAGGACTACCAGAGCGGTCGAATGGGACACAGGAATTCGTGAAAGATCGTCACTCCCGCGGCGGCTCGTCGCGCGGCGGAACGAAGGAATGACAGCATGGAAAAAGGGAGGCTTGTCGCCTTCAGGGATGGGGTGATCGACAAGAAGCCAGGAGGCGGCTCGCCGGCATCTCGTTGCCCGCGATAATGGAGAGTAGATGGGTTGCGCCAACCCATCTACCGAAGGATCAAGGAGATCAACATGCTCGACAATCTCGACGTACTCAAGCGAATCGCGCTCGGTGCGGCCGGAGGATTCGCTGGCACTCTCGCCCTTCAGACCCTCCTGAGCGCCAGTCAGAAGTGGTTCCCGAGCGCGGCGCCTCCGCTTCGCCAACATCCCGGTGAGTTCATGGTCGAAAAAGCGGAGGAAGCGCTGCCGGAGCAAGTTCGCGATCGCATCCCGGAGATGGCCGAGATGGCGGCCTCCCAGGCGCTAGGGGTTGGCTATGGTCTGACCTTCGGCGCTCTTTACGCAGTCGTCCGTCCCCGCGGAGGTTCACCCTTGCGGGATGGTCTCCTGCTGGGAGCGGCCGCCTGGGCGGCAGGCTACCTGGGCTGGCTGCCGGCGCTGGGATTGATGCGTCCGGTTTGGAAACAGAGTGCTCCCCAGGCACTCGCCCCGGCGGCCGAACACGCGGTATACGGCATGGTCACGGTCGCCGCCTACGACTGGCTGCAAGAGAATCGGATCCATGTCCAGTGAGGCTGAGAAAGGTGACAAGGTGACAAGGTGAAATGAAGCCGAAAGACAACAGGAACCGGACGACGAGGCTCCCCTGGGTTACGCGGTGCCTGGCCTTGCTTGTCACCTTGTCACCTTGTCACCTTGTCTCCTTGTCATCCGCAGTCTCCGCAAGGGCGGACGCGGGGCAGCTGGAAGCGGTGCGTGCCGTCCGCCAGGGGATCGAGACGGTCCGCGACGAGGTGAAGAAGGCGGAACCGTATCCGGGCGGACAGCGCTGGGTAGGCCGGCTGCGTACACTGGGAGTGCGGCTGGCGCGTTCGGGCGACGGCGACGCTCGGCGCTTCCGCTGGTTCGAGCAGGCGCTCACGGATTTCGGCGAACGCAAACGCGAGGACGCCCTGCAAGTGCTCGACGATCTGCACCGGCGCCTGGCGCTGCTGGAAGATTCGCTGGCGGCGCCGCGCCACGATCCGGCGGAGGGCGAGACGAGCGGCCGTCCCCGGCGCTCGCCGGAGGACGTCAAGTCGCTGCTGCGCGGCACGGAAGGGCGGAAGCGCGAGCGCTCCCATCCGCGCGAGAAAATCCAGCCGGAACGTCAGGAACCACCCCGGCGTGAAGAGGTTCGCCGCGAGGAGCCGGAGGGCGAAGGTCCGCGTGGGCACGGTGGCGGAGGCGGGTCGCGGGGGAGCGTTCCCCGTGGGGGGGGCGGCTTCTCCGTTCTGGGTTGGGTGCTGCTCGTGGGGCTGGCACTGGCGGTCCTGACGGTCGCTCTCTATCTGTACCTGTCGTCGCGCCGTCGGCCGCGGACGCCGAAGTCGTCGGCCGCGACCGGGACTGAACCGTCAGCGGCGGACAGCGAGGCGCGGCAGGTGTTGGAGGAGTCGCCCAGCGAATTATGGCGACAGGCCGAGGCGTTGGCCGGTGCGGGCCGCTTCCGCGACGCGGTGCGCCTCCTGTACCTCGCC
The DNA here is from genome assembly GCA_963849325.1 of uncultured Planctomycetota bacterium. GTDB lineage: Bacteria > Planctomycetota > Planctomycetia > Gemmatales > Gemmataceae > JAJPHU01. The sequence continues at coordinate 687,734 of CAWKHF010000005.1, forward strand.
GTGCTGGCGCTGCTGCACCGGCAGCGGCTCATCCGTTTCGAGCCGATGCGCACCAACGGCGAATACGTCCGGCAGGTGCGCCTGTCCGAGCAGGCGCCGGCCAGCTTGCACGATCCCTTCCACCAGTTGACCGATCAGTTCGAGGCGAAGTGGTACGGCGAGCGTGCCTGCGATCCGAACGACTATCGCGCCTACCGCACGCTCGCCGAGGAGATTCAACGGATAGCGGATAGCGGATAGCGGACGGATGAGACGTTTCGTGTGCTGGTGCCTGGTGGTGGTGTTGCTCGGCGTCTTTGGCGTCGTGGCGGCGCACCTGCTGCGCGAGCGGAGCCTGGCGGGGCGCGACATGCCGGCGTACTCGGTCTACTCGGAAGCCGGCGACGGACTCGGCGAGGCGGCGCACGTCCTGCGCCGACTGGGCTGGACGCCGGTGGCCTTGACGCAGCCGATCCAGCACGCCCGGCATCGCGGTCTGCTGATCCTGACGGAGCCGCCGCGACGGAGCCTGTTCGGCGAGGACGCCGACGCCCTCTCGGATGGCGATGCCCGGGCGTTATTGCGCTGGGTGGAGCAGGGCAACACGCTGCTGCTGATGAGTCGCAAAAACACGGCGTTGCACCAGGCGCTCGGTGTCATCGTCACCGAGGGCGGCCGCGGCGACGACGGCTTTACGCCGGTGGCCCTCGGCGCGGCGGGCGGCTATACCGAAGGCATCGAGCACCTCAGCGTCGGCTCGCGGGCCACGCTGCGCGGGCCGGGCGGCGGCCTGCCGCTGTGGTGGCTGGGCGATCGACCAGGGGCCGTCCTGCTCCGCCGCAAGAAGGGGCACGTGCTGGTCGTGGCCGACCCCCGCCTGCTGACGCAGGAAGGACTGGTCCGCTCCGACGGCGAACCGCGCGACGACAACGTGGTTTTCCTGGCGAACGTGGCGGCGCTGGACGCCCGCGACGGCAGGGTCTACTTCGACGAGTACCATCACGGCCTGCACTCCGGCGGCGGTTTCTGGAGTTACCTCGGCTATCACGGCGAGAAGGTCACGCTGCTTTTGGTGCTGCTGGTGCTGCTGGTCGCCGGATGGACGTGGGCGGTGCGGTTGGGTCCGCCGGTGCCGACGCCGAAGACATCGAGCGCCGACGCGGTCGATTACGCCTCGGCGCTGGCACGGCTGTATCAGCGGACGGGAGCGCGGCGTTTGCTGGCTCGCACCCTGGTGCGCAGCTTTCTCGCCGACATGACCCGGCACCTGCGTCTGCGCCGCAACGCGCTGCCGGCCGAGATTCTGGCGGCGTGGCGGCTGCACGATCCGGGGCCGTCGGCAGAGCGCTTGCAAACGCTGCTGCGCGGCGTCGGCGAGCTGCGCCGCGGCGAAGTGTCCGAGCGCCAACTGCTGGCATGGGCGCAGGCATTCGGCCAATTCACGCAGACCAAAGTCCGCCGTCCGTCCGAGCCGCGAGCGTCAGCGAGCGATCAAGCCAGCCCCGCTCGCTGACGCTCGCGGCTCGGACGGACGGCGGACTAGGGAGGATTCTTGCATGCACGCTGAGGAGACCGCGGCCGTCCCGGAATGGGTGGAGTCGCTGCTGAACCGGGCGGAGCGCGTGGTCGTCGGCCAGCGCGACAACCTGGAGCTGGTGCTGCTGGCCCTGCTGTGCGGCGGCCACGTCCTGCTCGAAGGCGTGCCGGGCACGGCCAAGACGCTCATGGCTCGCACGTTGGCCCGACTGCTGGCGCTGGACTGCAAGCGCGTCGCAGTTCACGCCCGACCTGATGCCCTCGGACATCCTCGGCACCAACGTCTTCAACCTGCAAAGCAGTCAGTTCGAGTTCCGCGCCGGACCCGTCTTCACCGACATCCTCGTCGCCGACGAGATCAACCGCACGCCGCCCAAGACGCAATCGGCCCTGCTGGAAGTCATGGAGGAACGAACCGTCACCCTCGACGGCGTCAGCCATTCGCTGTCGGAGTTCTTCACGGTGGTGGCCACGCAGAACCCGATCGAGTACGAGGGCACCTATCGGCTGCCGGAGGCGCAGCTCGACCGCTTCCTGCTGAAATTGAGCATCGAATATCCACCGCCGGAGGAGGAGGACCGCATTCTGCGTTTGTACCAGGGCCGCGGCACGCTGGGGGCGCCGCTGGACATCCTCGCGGCGCCGGAGACGCTGGCCGGCGGATCGGACGGCCGAGGCGGACGGACGCGCGAGCAGATCCTGCGGGCGCGGCAGGAAACCGCCAAGGTCGTCGCCAAGCCGGAAATTTGCTCTTACATCGGCCGCATCGTCCGCCTGACGCGCGAGATGGACAAGGTGCTGATGGGGGCGTCGTCGCGCGCCGCCGTGCATCTGTTGCAGGCGGCAAAGGTGCGGGCGCTGATGAGCGGGCGAAACTTCATCACGCCCGATGACGTCAAGCGCATCTGCCGTCCTGTACTGCGCCATCGCCTTACACTACAACCGGATGCCTACGTCGAGGGATTTACGACCGATGACATCTTGAATACCGTGCTGGAGCGTGTCGAGGTGCCGCGGTGAAAGAGGGAACGACGAAAACGATGACTGAAGCCCGTTGAAAACGGGAGAAGCGTCGCTTGATTTGCGATACCATCGTTCGGTAGAATACAGAGGTCAGTTGGGAGAGCTGTCTGTTGGCGGCTCGTGTTCAGGGCGACCTGAACCTCAGCTGGCCTTTTTTATTCTCTCCGATGTACCTCCTCTACGTCGATGAATCGGGCAGCAACCGCACCCCCAGCGGCAACAGCGGCGCGTGCCCCTTGCCGTCGTGATCGAGCTGCCACGTCTGCACCCAATCCACCCAGCGGATCGGCACGGATGAATACAGCAGCGTATCGCGGCGAAGCGGAGGCAGAATCGCAAGCGCGGACGTGCCGTGCGAGCGCGGCGAAAGCTCCGGGCCGGCAGACAGATCATAGACAACCTCCCCCCCGCGCCGGTGTCCGGCCAAACAACGAGTCCCTCCGCGGTCAGGTCATACACCGTCTTCGCCGGCAGCAGCGCTTCGACTTGTTCGCGCACCACATCGACGCCGGCCAGCTTGTAGAAACCGGCCAGGGCGTCGCGGAAGGCCGAGGCTTGCTCCGGCGCGAGCCGGGCGAACCATGTCTCCCGGCAACCGTCCGGGCAGATGAGTCCGGCGACCAGCCAGCCGGCGTGCTCCTCGAAATCGACGTGGATGCTCGCTCCAGGACCGCACAGTTCCAGGCGAATGCGGTTGATGGCGATGGTGATTTCGCCGGGGTTCAGGGACAGGCAACTGCCCCAGCTTTTGCTGCCGGCCAGCACGGCGAGCAGGTTGCGCTCGACGAACTGCCGCAGACGCTCGCGGAGATGGTGCAGCGCCTCGTACTGTTTGCGCGGCGAGCGGCCGCGACCGTGACGCAGCCGAGCGTACAGCTTGGGCACCGTGCCCGAGTGCAGGCCCGGACGCATCAGACGCAGCACCGTCTCGCCGTGATGGCCGACGATCTCCGGCCGCAACGTCGGCGACTGATTGGCGCGGTACAGACGCCAGTTCTCCTTGAACTCCCAGACGAGGAAGCCGGCCAGGCCCGGCAGCAGCCCGATCGCCGTCACCGCCACGGAGTAGCCCATCGCTTTGCCCAGCACCGGCTCGACCGAGGACAGAAAGAAATCGAGCAGGTCCTTGTAGATCGGCACGATCAGCTTGGCCGTCACCGTCACCACGGGGAAATGCTTGATCGGGTTAAACGTCGGCTCGACGAACAGATTGAAGACCAGCCGAAACAAATAGGTGACGCCGAACCACATCAGGCCGAGGACGGGCTTGGCATAGAGTGACAAGCGACTGTCACCGGGACGAAAACGCAGCCATTCGTCCACGGTGTAGATCAGCCGTTCGACCTCTTCCTGCAAGCGGCGGAACAGGTAGAGGACCCAGCGCACCAGGCCGGGCACGATGTCCGCGCGGAGGAGCTGCCAGGTGCGCATCACATGGTCGGTGCCCACTTCCTCGACGTACATCCCCAGCCGCGAGTTCAACAGCAAACTGCCCACGGCGAACACGCCGGCTCCGACGCCGAGAGAGAGGGATAGGCCCAGTCCGAGATCGTACAGGCCCAGCGTACACAGGGCGGCCCACAGCAGTGGCTTGAGGATGAACTGGTAGACGAGCAGCCACGGGCGGCTTTGCAAGAGGCGCACCATCCACGGCAAACGCAGCAACCAGGCCGGCAGATCGCCGGCCAGCCAGCGCAGCCCGTGCCAGGTTTTCACGGCCGCCCGCAGCAGAGCGCGACGGAACGGGCCGACGTGGAACAGGGCCAGGAAAAACAGGCCGAGCAGCGTGAAAGCATAGGGATTGATGTGCTTGGCCGCCTCGCTCGCCGCCTCGCTGCCTTCGGGCGGCGCGCCGTGAATGCGCTCCATCACTTCGTCCCAGACCTTCAGCAGCGCCAGCGAGCAGCCGAACGGCAGGGCGACGTAACGAGTGAGCAATCGGCCGACGCGAGTGCCGAAGGCAGCGGCACTGAAACGCTGCAGCCAGCGCAGGTAAATCTCGCCGCGATGATAAACGCCGTCGAGATCGGCCGCCAGCTGGCGGTTGGCGCGGAGGAGCGCGTCGCCCAGGAAAAACGTGGCGATGCCCCGTGCGATGGCCCTTATCACGTCCCGGATGCCGCTGACGGCTTGGCGTGAGTCGCCAGCGGCGTGGATCGTCGGGTCCGGTCAGGTCGGGGAGCTTGAGGCGATTGCGCGCGATGGCGTCGCGCAGGTCGCTCATGCCGAGGAAGCCTTGTTCGACGATGCGGTCGATCAGTTCCTCGACCACCTTGTCGCGCGCCACCTGCTCGGCGATGTGGCGCGGCGGCAGACCAACCTTGTCCAGGGCGGCGCGGATGACCGGCCGCAGTCTCTCGCGCAGGCGGTGCTCGCAGTGGTGGGCCGACTCGATCATGCGAGCGATAAGGCGGCGGCGGATCGGCTCGGGGATGCGGATGGCGGTCAGGCGGTGCATGGCCGAACGCAGGTGCTTGACCATCCGTACCGGGCCATGGAAAGGCAGCAAGCGCTGGATCGACCGTCGCCCCCAGGAAGCAAACCATTCGACGAGGTCCACGGCGTAGACAGGGCGCTCCTGATCGATGCACACTTTTTGCAGATCGTAGAGCATCCGGCCCTCGCTGGGCCAGGCGCCGCGCGCCGCCGGTTCGAGCAGGGCCAGCAGCGCCTGCCGCCAGTCGGCGGCGGCCTCGTCCGAGTAGCCGAGCACCTTCTGCAAGCGGCGCGCTGAATTGCTCGATCTCACCCCGAGCGGCGGCGCGGATGGCGTCGGCCTGGCCGCTCGGAGCGAGCGGCACCGCCCGCATACGAAAGATGGCGGCGCGCACCATGTTGCCGCGCGAGTCGGCCCTGTCGGCGCGGTCCAGGAGACGGCGATAGGCTTGCGGCGAGCGGGGAGCGTCAGCCCCCGGTTGCACGGGAGAACAGGGGGCTGACGCTCCCTCCTCGCCATCCCTTGCTTCCGGCATCGCCACGGGATCCGGAGCACCCTCCAGCCGCGTCGCGGCAAACAGACCGGCCGCGTCCACGTCCACGGCCAGCGTCGCCTCGATCGTCTCCCGGTGGGCGCACGTCGGAAAGTACACCGGCAGCAGGTGCGGAGCGAAATAACGCAGTTCCAGGTAAACGGCGGTGAATTCCTCGTAGACGGTGCGGGCGTCGTCGGGCGGCAGAAGAAAATGCTCCTGCCGCAGCACCGCCATCGCCTCGTCGAACTCGGTCAGGCCGATCCGTCGGATGCGCGCGCGCACCTCCCCCTCGCTGACAGGACGGGCTTGCAAGGCCAGGTGGACCCGCGCGTGAAACAGCAGGCGCCAGTATTTCACCAACGTCGCCTCGCGCTTCCGCGCCGACAGGCGCGGAGTGTCGGGGCGAGGGAAGAGCAGCAGCGTCGGCGGCAGATCGCGGCCCGACTCGACCCCTAACTCGTCGCGGTCGGCGATCCGCAGCAAGCGCTCGCGGTCGATGACGTAACTCTTGCGATGCGGGACTTGTAGCCCCGGCCCGGTCAGTCCGCGGTCCTTCTTGATGACGCGACGGAGGATACGCGGCGCGACCAGCAGCGCGGCCGGCTCCGTCTGGCTCACAATCCGCTCGAGATCGGCGACCGTCAGAACGATGGCGGGCGGAACACTCATAAAACGAGACCCTTCCTGGAGGCTCGAATCCGCCGTCATGGTAACGCCGAAACAACAGGATCGCTACCAAAGATGGGTCTTTTCGCGGTTCGATGCCGCTGGTATCCTTGATTCGTTGACCGCGCCGAGGAGTCCAACGGAGATACCGCCATGACCATCGAACAATTGCGGCGAATGCACCTGGCTCGGCCCTTTCAGCCGTTCGAGATTCATCTGACGGATGGTCGCGTGCTGTTGATAGAGCATCCGGAATTTCTGGCTCAAGCGCCGACGGGCGCACCATTGCCGTGGGACATGCCGACGGGACGTTGGAAATCGTGGATTTGCTGTTGGTCGTTAGCCTCAAACCGCGTCCCAATGGCTCCTCCCGTCGCGGTCGTCCTCGTTCTCAATGACCCCGTTTTTCCCTTCTCTTCCGCGGATCGCGGGACGCCAAGGAGCCACAAACCGGAAAGGCCCGCCGGCATCCGTGGACTTCCCCGCCAACGCCCTCTATCCTTACGATGTTCCGGCAGGAATGCCGGCGCACCCCGCTTCGACCCGTGCAGGTGCCGGTTCGACGAAGATGCGAAAATGGTTCTTTAGGAGACTTCGCCGCTCATGATTACCCATTACTCATCCCGACGGCCCCTGCTGTCGAGCCTGAAAACGATCCTCGGCGCCCTGGCCGTGTTGTTTCTGACGTCGGCCTCGGCTCGCGCCGGCGAGGCCGACCTGGCCATCCCGGACTTGCACGAGGGCCGATTCACCAGCCTCGGCGGCATCAGCGCCTGGTGGCTGCTCTTCTGGGGCGCCTGGGTCATCGTCGGCACGCTCGGCATCAGCCTCTATCTGCTCACGCAGATCCACAAGCTGCCCGCCCACGTCGATGCTCGACGTCGCCGAGATCATCTTCCAGACCTGCAAGACGTACCTGATCCAGCAGGGCAAGTTCCTGCTCATGCTGTTCGTGCTCATCGCCATCGCCATCGGCTATTACCTACTCGGCTTCGGCCACGAGCCGGACGTCAACGCGGCCGAGGCGGCCGGGCACATCAGCCCGATCACCACGCTCATCCTCGTCCTGCTCTTCGCCATCGTCGGCATGGGCGGCTCCTACGCGGTGGCCTGGTACGGCATCCGCGTCAACACCTACGCCAACTGCCGCACCGCCTTCGCCTCGCTGCGCGGCGAGCCGTGGGACGTGGTCAACATCCCGCTGCGGGCCGGCATGTCGGTCGGCCTGTTCCTGATCTCGCTCGAACTGGTGATGATGGTCATCATCCTGCTGTTCGTGCCGCGGCAGATCGTCGGCTACTGCTTCCTCGGCTTCGCCATCGGCGAATCGCTCGGCGCCTCGGCCCTGCGCATCGCCGGCGGCATCTTCACCAAGATCGCCGACATCGGCTCCGACCTGATGAAGATCGTCTTCAACGTCAAGGAAGACGACCCGCGCAACCCCGGCGTCATCGCCGACTGCACCGGCGACAACGCCGGCGACTCGGTCGGCCCGACCGCCGACGGCTTCGAGACCTACGGCGTCACCGGCGTCGCCCTGATCACCTTCATCACCCTGGCCGTCGCCGCGGAGCATCGACATCCAGGCCAAGCTCATCGTCTGGATCTTCGCCATGCGCTTCCTGATGGACTTCATGTCCGGCGTGTCGTACTTCATCAACCAGGCGATCTCGGAGAAGCAGTACGAGCGGCCGCACCGAGTTCGACTTCGAGCAGCCGCTGACGCGCCTCATCTGGATCGCGGCCATCCTGTGCATCTCGACCTCGTTCGGCATGAGCTGGCTGCTGCTCAACGACCTGTCGGTCAAGGCCGGCGGCGTGGTGCATCCGATGCCCCACCTGTGGTGGCAGCTGGCGACGATCATCAGCTGCGGCACCCTGGCCGCGGTGCTCATCCCCGAGTTCACCAAGGTCTTCACCAGCTCGCACTCCAAGCACGTCCACGAGATCGTCACCGCCTCGCGCGAGGGCGGCGCGTCGCTGACGATCCTGTCCGGCCTCGTCGCCGGCAACTTCAGCGCCTTCTGGATGGGCATGCTCATCGCCGGCCTGATGGCCGTCGCCTACTTCGTCAGCTCCCTGCAAACGAGTTGGTTTTCCGCCGAATTGGTCCACGTCATGGGCTCGTACGGCTCCGTCTTCGCCTTCGGCCTGGTGGCGTTCGGCTTCCTGTGCATGGGGCCGGTCAACATCGCCGTGGACAGCTACGGCCCGGTGACCGACAACGCCCAGTCGGTCTTCGAGCTGGCCCAGACCGAGCAGATCCCCGGCATCCAGCGAGGAGATCCAGCGCGACTTCGGCTTCACGCCGGACTTCGAGCGCGGCAAGCACTACCTCGAGGCCAACGACTCGGCCGGCAACACCTTCAAGGCGACCGCCAAGCCGGTGCTGATCGGCACCGCCGTCGTCGGCGCCACGACGATGATCTTCTCGATCATCCTGCTGCTGGAGCAACGCGGGCTGCTGGCACCTGAGCCTGACCGACGCCCCGGTGCTGCTCGGCTTCATCTGCGGCGGGGCCGTGGTCTTCTGGTTCTCCGGCGCCTCGATGCAGGCGGTGACGACCGGCGCCTACCGGGCCGTCGAGTTCATCAAGAAGAACATGGACCTCGACCAAGAAGGAGGCCGACATCGAGGACTCCAAGACGGTCGTCCGCATCTGCACGCAGTACGCCCAGAGCGGCATGTGGAACATCTTCATCGCCCTGATGACGCATCACGCTGGCCTTCGCCTTCTTCGACCCGAACTTCTTCGTCGCCTACCTGATCTCGATCGCCGTCTTCGGCCTGTTCCAGGCGATCTACATGGCCAACGCCGGCGGCGCCTGGGACAACGCCAAGAAGCTCGTCGAGGTCGATCTGAAGGAGAAGGGCACGCCGCTGCACGCGGCCACCGTCGTCGGCGACACGGTCGGCGATCCGTTCAAGGACACGACCTCGGTGGCGCTCAACCCGATCATCAAGTTCTCGACGCTGTTCGGCCTGCTGGCCGTGGAGATCGCCGTCAACCTTCGGCTGAAGGCGCGAACCGAGGGCACGACCAACTACACTGCCGATCGTGGGCGTGGTGATGCTGCTGATCGCGCTGGTGTTCGTGTGGCGTTCGTTCTACGCCATGCGCATCCCTCAGAAAGAGCAGGTGCTGCCGGAAAAGGAGTCGGCGTCGATGTCCACGGCCGGCGATCACACGCCGGTTGGCCGGCACTAAGTTGATTTGTTTCGCCGCGACGCGCAGCGGAGCGCGGGACTCCCGCGCTCCGCTGCGCGTCGCGGCGAAACATCGTTTGCTCATTTCTTCTGCTTGTCCCACCACTGCAACCACTGGAGGGCGGCCCGATCGCGGTCCTCGCGGCTGGCGTCGGCGGCGGGACCGAAATCCTGGGCCGTCATCTCCTTGAGCGCCGCATGAGCGGCGCGCACCACCGACATCTCGGGATCGCGCAGCAGCGGGATGAGATGGGGAAGGAGAGATTTGCTCTCCTTCATGGCGACGGCCAGGGCCGCCGCGCGGCGAATTTCGCCGTCCTCGTCCTGCAAGTAGGCGGCCAGCGTCTCGTCCTTCATGCGCGTCAGGCGCTCGGCCAGGGCACGCCGCGCCTTGCGGTGCGGCTCGCCTTCCAGCCGGGAGAGGGCCAGCGCCAACGCCTCGGTATATTGCGGTCCCTTCTCATCGCGCATCTTCTCCAGCAACTCGGCCTGCCGACCGCCCGAGGCCTTCACCAGCGTCTCCGCCAGTCGGCCGCCCTCGGTGTCCGTCCATTGGGCGTCTTGCAACGGCTTGAGGATCGGCTTGGCGTCGGTGGATTCGATGCCCGAGCGCAGCGCGCGGCTTGACGCCGCGTAAACTGTCGCCGCCGATGCCGCCGCCGCGAATCTCGCGCTCGCCGGGATCTCTCAGCTGGCCCTTGAGCTGGACCGTCAAATCCGTCACCAGGTTCGCGCGCTTGAGGAACAGCAGGGCGAAACAGGTGTCGGCCCCGTAGGTGCCGTAATCGCCGGACCACGAACCGTCCGGCTTCTGGTTGGCCAGCAGGATTTCGGCGCCCCAGGCGTACCAGTCCTTCTTGCCGAGGGTCGGCAAGTCCAGGGCCACCGCCACTCGTTCCAGCGACCACAGGAAGTAATAGGTCCGGCCGCCCACGCGCAGGTCCGGGTTGGGCGGGTCGAAGGGGTTGAGGCGCAGGTTGCGCGGATTGCCGATCACGGAGCCGAGGGCCGTCAGGCCGGTCGTCAGATGAACGTCCTTGCCGAGGTCGGGGAGCTTCCGGCCGGCCGGCTTGCGCTGCTTGAGCAGTTCCAGGGCGGCCGCATCGGCGACGGTCAGACCGAGCAGGCCGGCACAGGTCATGCTCGCGGTCGAGGCCATGCCGGGCTGGGAAACGGACATCGTGTACGACCATCCGCCGTCGGCGTTCTGGCTGCTGCGGAAGCGCGTCCCGATCCGGAGCGCGGCCCGTTCGACCGGCAGGCCATATCGACGCCCCACCCACAGGGCGATCGTGGCGAATTGCGTGTTCGAGTTGTCTCCTCCCGCGAAGACCGGCCCCGTGGCGGCGCCGGCCGCGCCGCGCTCGATCAGGAGCAACTGCCGCTGGATCTCTTCGGGCAGGTCCTTGACGGTGCGCTTGGCGGCGCCCGGCGTGGGCGGCTCGCGCCGGCCGCTGCGTTCCTTGTGCTTGTCCAGCCAGGCTTGCAGACGGCGCACCTCGCCTTCGCCAATGGCCGGACAGCTGTAACTCCAACCGCCCGAGGCGTCCTGCCCGGCGAGCAGACGGACCACGAGCGATTCGATCAGCGGAACGTCGGCGGAGTCGCCGAGCCGGTCGAGAAACAGGATGGACAGAGAGATGGAGTACGTTTGCGTGGCTCGAAGGCTGGCTGGGCGCACCGCATCGGCGGCGCGGCGCACGTCCTTGTCGTCGGCGCCGGCGCCGCACTCCAGCAGGGTCAAGCCGGCCAGGGCCGTCGGGCCGATTTCGCTGTGCTGCCAGGTGCCGTTGCCGCCCTGCATGCGACGCAGTGCCTCGACGCCGCGGTCGATGGCACGCTGGACGTCCCGCGGATCGACCGCCCGCGCGGCGCGGCCGCCGACACCAGCACCACCGCGGCGAGCGGTCCCCAAGCCAGCAGTATTCTCATGGCATGTCCTCTGCGAAGGGAGGCGAGCGGAACCTTCTCCCAGGATACTCTTCGCCCTGGAAACTTGTCAGCGCCTTCCGCGCGACGAAACGCGGCGAGCCGGCACCCCGGGACGAGGCGCCGGCTCGCGGCCAAGGCGACGAGTTTCGTCGATCCTTGCTTACGGCTTGGTATCGGCGCCGCTGCCGGCCAGGCGAGCGACCTTGTAGTCGTAGTCGGCCAGGGCGTGGTAGAGGGCGATGTAGGCGGGTTCGTCGCCCGGCGTCGCCTCGGCGAACGACAGTCCGTTCTCGCGCATGAACTGCACCAGCTCCGCCACGTTCTTGGCCCGCAGCTTCCATTTGTCGATGTAGTTGACCGCGTTGGGAGACTTCAACGCGGTCACGGCGTGTTCTACCTGACGCAGATAGCGACTGGCCTCGGTGTACTGGTCCGGCGACATGCTCCCGACATTCTCATCGAGCGCGTTGCGGAGCTTTTTGAGGTCGGCGTCGAGATCGTTGAGGGTGGCCGGGTCGGGGTTTTTGTTGCCGACCCGAACGGCATCGAAGGCGTTCCGGATGCGGTGGTTGAAGTTCTCGCGCGCATCCTTGAAAGGCTCGCTCTGCAGCGTTTGCGGCCATTGCAGCTTGCCGTTCTCCTTGAGGAGCAGTCCCAGGTTGCCGCGCGTGTCGCCGGTCGTCAGGCGGATCGACTGGAGCGTGTCCTCGCTCAAAGGCACGTTCTCCCCGCGAACGCCCCGCCCCTGCTGCTCGATGAGGTAGCCGAGCAACGCGTTGAGGGATTGGCCGGACGTCACCTCGACCAAGGGCGGGCTGTTGCGGGCGCGATCTATGGTGCGACGGATCTGCTCCTGACGGATCTTCTCGGGGTCGGGCATCTGGGCGCGCTTCCACTGCGCCTCCTCGATCATGGCCCGCCGCGTTCGGATGGACGCCTGCCGCGCTTCCTGGCGGTAGATCTTGGCCTGCGAGATGGTCAAATAATAGTTGGCTTGGGCAGTGGTCAGGGAGGCTGCCCCGCTCAGGTAGCCCTGGTAGCCGCCGGAGAGGCCGGCGTAGATACCGGCGGTATTCATGCCACTATAGTACGAGCCAATACCGCCGTAGCCGAGGCCGAGCATGGCGCCGGCCAAGCCGCCGTAGACGCCACCACCGCCGTAACCGCTACTGTTCATCAGCGAGCCGTAGCCCATGCCTCGGCCCATGCCGGCGCTGTAGCCCATGCCGGAGCCGTAGCCCATGCCGCGGCCCAAGCCAGCCCCGTAGCCCAGGCCCGCGCCGGAGCCGTAGCCCACGCCGAAGCCCCTCGCGGCAGCCACCGGATGCGCCAGGGCCGCCAGGTTGGAACCGAGCACGGCCGCGCCGGCCGCCCGGCTCGCCAGGGGGTTGGCATAGATATTGGGATTCAAGGCCATCGGGTTCACCTGGGCCGAGCTTTCCCGGCTCAAGGGACCAAGGGCACCCAGGACACCCAGCAACACCGCGACGCCGCTTCGCACAGGAACGTACATGGCAACCTCTCCCGAAAAGCCAGTAGTGCAACCGATCCCGGCTCGGAACAAGCCGCAACGCCTCCATTCGTGGATGTGTCTATCTCTCATCCTATCCCTCGGACGCGCCTCTCGCAAGAAAAAGAGTTCCCGGTTTAGCCGCGACGCGCAGCGGAGCGCGGGACAGACCCGCGCTCCGCTGCGCGTCGCGGCTAACCAAAAAAGGGCGGCTCATTCTCAATCGACGTAGAGGAACTCGTTGCGATTGAATAGCGCCAGGCAAAAATCGGCCATCGCTGTCGCCAAGGCGGGATCGACCCCGGTAGGCGTCTCCGCAGGCACGTCCACCGGCAGACGCATCCGTAAGCGATCCCGAAGGCGTTCGCTCTGTTCGCGGAGGAAATCCATCGCCATTCGCTGTTCCTCTTCACCCGGCGGACGCGCCAGGGCCAGATGATAAGCCCGAACGATGCAGTCTTTCTCGTCGTGGTTGGGTTCCAGCAAAAGCCGTGCCGCGAAGGCCGCCGCCTGCTCGCGCAAGAAAGGACCGTTGAACAACAGAAGCGCCTGCGGAGCGAAGGTGCTGACCGGACGCACCGGACACGAACGTCAAGGTGTCCGGTTGATCGAACGCCTCGAACAAGGGCAGGCGGAGGTTGCGCTTGTTGTACAGGTAGAGACTGCGGCGCGTGTGCTGGTTCGCGTCCGGAGTGATGGGCCAGAGTCCGTCGGGTTCGCCTTCGGTGAAAATCAGCTCGTAGACTTCCGGTTCCAGCGGCACGCGGACCACCGGGCCGCCGAGCGCCGGATTGAGCGTTCCCGCCACGGTCAGGGCGTTATCGCGCAGCGCTTCGCCCTCCAGGCGGCGGCGGTTCATGCGGGCGAGCAAACGATTGTCCGGATCGACCGTCCGTCCGCGGGGGTCGCTCCAGCGGTCGGCCTGCTGATAGGTGGCGGACAGGACCAGGAGGCGATGCACGTGCTTGAGCGACCAGCCGTGCGACACGAATTCCCCGGCCAACCAGTCGAGCAGCTCGGGGTGACTGGGCGGCGAACCGCGTAGACCGAAGTCGTTGGGCGTGACGACCAGTCCCCGGCCGAAGTGATGCTGCCACAACCGATTGACGAGGACACGAGCGGTCAGAGGATGGTCCGGCCGCGTCAGCCAGCGGGCCAGGGCGAGGCGGTCGAGTGCTTTGGGTTCCTTTAAGGGAGAAGGAGGAGAGACATTCTGGAGAATGCGAGGAAAGTCCGAAGCGACCGCTTCTCCGGGCTTGTGCGGATCGCCGCGCTTGAGGACGTGGGTCGTCGGCGCGGCGCCGCTGTCGAGGAGGGTCCAGGCCTGGATTGGCGGCGTCGGCTTTTCGGCTTCCAGAGCGTGCATCCGCTGGCGCAGACGGCTGCGCCGTTCGCGGTCGACCGGAGAGAGGGCGTTCACGATCTCGTCCCACGTCACCTTGAGAAGGATGTCGGCGTGCGCGGCCAACTGGCGCTGCTGGGGCGTCCGTTTTTTGGGGTCGCAGTCGAGGGCGGCGCGATAGACGGACTCCAGCCGGTCCCTTTTGGCCTGCGTCAACTGCCGCCGATAGGGGGCTTCCAGCTGCTGCAACTGCTGCCGCAGGGGGGCGATGCGGGCATCGAGGTCGCGGCGGCGGCGATCGTACTCCTGACGCTGGGCGGCGGTGGCGAGGTCGACGTCCTTGGGCTGCGCGGCGCTGAAAAAGGCTTGCAGGCGATAATAATCCGTCTGCGAGAAGGGATCGAACTTGTGATGATGACAGCGGGCGCAGGCGACGGTCAGACCGAGGAAGGCGGCGCCGACGGCGTTGGTCATCTCGGTGAGCATCTCCTGCCGGCCGACGGCCGGATCGACGTTGCCGCTGGTCTGATGGACCGGCCCGCAGCGGTTGAACCCGGCCGCCACCAAGAAATCAAGGTAGGCTTGAGGATGGATGGTTGATGAGGGAGAAGACGGTTTGGATTTCTCCCGGAAGAGGAGGTCGCCGGCCAGCTGCTCGGTGACGAAGCGGTCGTAGGGCTTGTCGTCGTTGAAGGCGCGGACGACGTAATCGCGGTAGCGCCAGGCGTTCGGCCGTTCGGCGTCGGCCTCGTAGCCGTTCGATTCGGCGTAGCGGACCACGTCGAGCCAGTGCTGCGCCCAGCGTTCGCCGTAATGCGGCGAGGCCAGCAGGCGTTCGACGACGCGAACGTAAGCGTCCGGCCGCGTGTCTTGAAGGAAGTCGTCCAGTTCGCGCGGCGTGGGCGGCAAGCCAATCAGGTCGAAGGTGATACGGCGGAGCAGGATGGCCCGTCCGGCGCGGCTGGCCGGCCGCAGCCCCTCCCGATCCAGGCGGGCGAGAATGAACGCATCCACCGGAGTTCGGATCCAGCTTGGATCGCGGGTCCGGGGCGGGGCGGGATGCGAGGGCGACGTGGAAGGCCCAGTGCGACCGCTGGCGGGCCGAGAAGGCGGGCTCGACCGTCTCCGCCGCCGGCAGCGGGGCCGCGAGTAGGAGCACCAGAAGGGTCAGAACAGCACGCATGACGGATCTCGAAGGCGGGCAGCGGGGCGGCGATGGTAATTTTTGTGCACTATTTTGTGCGCCCGCGGCAACTCGGAGGGCTTGTTCTGCGTAGAATACATCATAGGAGCATCGACCGCAACCAGTTCGCATTCCCACCCGGCGCTTTTGCGAGCAGCCGTCGCCGCGGTCGTGGACGAGGCGAAGAAATCGGCGCCTCCCTCTTGGTGGGGTGGCATGGATTCATAACATAGTAGGATTGTTTTCCTCGCCTGGGGCGCACCCCCTCCCCCTGGCCGCATGGTCGGAATGGATTTGAGGCGGGTGTGGAATGCAATCTGCTCTTTAGTGCCGTCGGGTGCCCCTGGAGGGACCGGCGGCAACCGTATTTTCCCTCCCTGCTCCTCGGCGAGGAACGGGATGGCATAGACAGGACAGAGCCATGGTCATGAAACGAACAACCAGGCGGACGGGCAAAGGCACGGCTTCCGATCCCACGCGGACCTTGCCCGAGATGCTTCCGACCTCTCCGGAAGCGGCCCAGACGCCGCGGCGCGAGACGCCGTGGAGCGATGTGCCAGACGATGCCTTCGCGTCGGACGATTCGGACGAGGCGGAGGAGACGGCCGCGGAGGAACCGAACGCCGCCCCGGCCGAGGCAGCGGAAGAGGAGGACACGCACGCCCCGGACGACGCTTTGGGTCTATATCTGCGTCAGATGGGGGCGATCCCGCTGCTGAGCCGCGAGCAGGAACTGGCCCTGGCGGAACGGCTGGAGCGCAAGCGCCGCCGCTATCGCCACGCCGCCATGATGAACTGGCGCACGCTGGCCGCCATCGTGGACACCTTCGAGCGCGTCCGCGCCGGTCAGTTGGCCCTTGATCCGACCATCGATGTCGTGACGACGCTGGGACTCAGCCGCGACAATATCCTGCAACGGATGCCGCACAACCTGAAAACGCTGCACAAGCTCATCGAGGCGGCCGACGCCGACTTCCGCCATTTGCGCGCCGGTTCGTCCTCCAGCCAGGTTCGCATTCGCCGCGACCTGGTACGCCGCCTGCGCAAGGCCGTGCGCCTCGCCGAGGAACTGTCGCCGCGCATCGACTTGCTCGATCGCTGGGTCGATGAGTTGCGCGGGCTGTCGCGGCAGATGGCCCAGCTGGAGCATCAGAAGGACGCCGGCGACCGCTCGTCGGCCGACCGCGAACGTCGTACCAAGGCGTCCAAGCAGCTGCGCGACCTCACCCTGGAGGTGCGATCCTCTTCGGAGGATCTGGCGCAGCTGGTGCGCGTCCTGGAACATCGCCGCATCGAGTATCAGAAGGCCCGGCGCGAGCTGGCCGAGGGCAACCTCCGCCTGGTGGTGTCGATCGCCAAGCGCTACCGCAGTCGCGGCCTGCCGTTCTCCGATCTCATTCAGGAAGGCAACCGCGGTCTGATGCGGGCCGTGGACAAGTACGAGCATCGTCTGGGTTACAAGTTCGGCACCTACGCGACATGGTGGATCCGTCAGGGCATCACCCGCGCCCTGGCCGACCACGCCCGCACCATCCGCGTGCCGTGCCATCAGGTCGGCACGCTGGCCGCGGTCGAACGAGTGCGTGGCGAACTGTCGATTGCCCAGGGCCGCGAGCCGACGGTCGAAGAGATCGCTGCCGTGCTCGGCGTGACGGCCGAGGAGACGCAATCGCTGCGCATGGTCGCGCGCCATCCGGTCAGCTTGCACGAGCCGCTCGGCGGCGATGGCGAACGCGCCCTGGAAGATTTTCTCGACGACCCCGACGCCGCCAACCCCGGCCAGCAGGTCGATCAACACCTGCTGCGCGAGCGCATCGCCGAAGTGCTGCGTTCGCTGACGCCGCGCGAGCGCGAGGTGATCGAGTTGCGTTTCGGTCTGCGCGACGGCCAACCGCGGACGCTGGAGGAAGTGGCGCGAGCCTACGGCATCACGCGCGAGCGCATCCGCCAGATCGAGGCGCACGGCCTTCTCAAGCTACGGCAGCCGCTGCGCAGCCAGCGGCTGGCGGAGTTCGCCGAAGCGGAATAACCTCTCGGCGCGCGCTGGCATCATCTCTCACATATCAATGAAGAGGGGTCTTGTTGCCAGATGGACAGCCCGAGCCGCCGGAGGGTTTTCGGGCTACGCCGCGCTCTAACCAGGATCGATGCTCCAGGTTAGAGCGCGCTTTAACCCGGGCGGTTTTCGTTGGACAATCGGCGAAACGTCCTGTACCGTGAGGCTGTTGCATCGCCGAGCGGATCCAGTCACTCCGAATTAGAGCGCACGGCGCACTCTAACCCCGGAAATACGGCGCGCCCGAAACAGTAGTTCGGCGATAAGTAGCTTGGCACCTGTCCTGTTAGCGTGAGCGCACCGCAACCAGATGGCGTGCGGCAATCGGCGGTGGCGTCAGCTTGAGAGGTGTTCCAATGAATGCGTTGCGGATCGTTGCTGCGGCCGCCCTGGCTGCCGGGCTGGTGGGCTTCCTACGGGCCGAGGGACAGAAGGCCGATAACAAGACGCTCATCGTCGGCTTCTGGGAATTGACGAAAGCCGACAAGGGCGGACCCCCGCTCGGAACGATCATGGAGTTCACGAAGGACGGCAAGGTCAAAATGACCGGCAAGGCCAACGGCAAGGATTTCGTCGCCAACGGCACCTATGTCGTCGAGGGCAACAAGTTCACGGGGATTCTGAAGACCCCCGACCGTGAAGAAAAGGGCACGGTGACGATCAAGAAACTCACCGACCAGGAGTTCGTCACAGAAGACGATGTCGGCCGAGTCCTCGAATTCAAACGGAAGAAATGACGACAACAGGAGGAGAAAAGGCACCAGGAACCTTTTTGAATCCGAAAAGGTTCCTGGCACTATTTCCTGACCCCGAGCGCGGGACGCGGTTCCAGCTCTACTGCTCGTGCTAACGGCCGAATCAGCCGCTGCACCTGACCGGGGCCGCATGACGGCGTCCCGAGGCATCACGGCTATCGAGCGGCCCCGGCCGGTGAGCGTGTCGTTCGGCGAAGGGGGAAACTACTACACTAGTCTGTAATTATCCTCCTTGAGGGTATCATCATGCGGGAGCGGATTACCGTTCAACCGCACGTCCACTTTGGCAAGCCCTGTGTTGCCGGCACCCGAATCACGGTGCAGAGCGTACTGGAACTCGTCCGCGAGAGGGTTCCCGCAGCGGACATATGTCGAGACTACTACCCAGACCTGTCAGCCGATGATATCCGGGCGTGCGTCCAGTATGCCATCGACCTGATTGCGCTGGAGGACATCCGCCTGGCGGAGGCGGTATGAGGTTTCTGACGGATCAGGATGTATACGCCGCGACGGAGACACGATGTTGTCCGTCCGGTGGCTTCGGGGGACGATCCAGAAAGAGGATGTCCCGGCTCCCGGAGGAATGGAATGGACCGAGACACTTTTGACAGCACGATCCGCACTTTCAAGCATCGGACGCCGTTCCGACCATTCACCGTCTCGCTGGTGAATGGCGAACGCCTGGAAGTGGACCATCCGGATGCCTTGGCAGTGCGAGATGGCGTGGCTCTGTTCGTCGGGCCGGGAGGCGTGCCTGCGGTTTTCGATCATGAGAGGGTTGCTCAGGTAATTGGGGATCTGGTCAGACCTCCGTCTACAGAATAGCACGACCGCCCTTCGGCTCGAAGTAAGGCGGCTTCTCGCCGAACCCGTCGCTGCCGCAGACCGGGCGGCCATGCCGGCTTTTCAAGGCGCGCCGTCTCTCCAGGCCGCCTGGCTGTTGAGTTAGGTCGTTCTTTGCCGAGCCACGACCGTCAGGGAGCGGAGGGAAGGACAAGCTCCCCTGACGTTCGCGGCTCGGCTTGGTTTACCTACCGGATCGGAAGCACGGTGATCGTTGGTTTGCCCTGGCCGAAACCCGCGAGCATCAGAATCGTCTGTCCTTCCTCCGCCAACTTCAACTCGCGCGCGCGCCGTCGGGCCACCTCCTCGGGTTGATCGAACTCGGCCCGGTCGATCAACTGCGGAATGACACCCCACAGTAGGTTCATGCGCCGGTACACGCGCGGGTCCATCGTCAGGGCGATGGTCGGCGCCGCCGGCCGCGTGGCGGCGACGACCTCGGCCGATAATCCCTTGACGGTGCGCACCACCACGGCGCGTACCTGCAAATCGCGCGACAGCTGGGCCGTCGAACGCGCCACCGCCGTCCGCAGCGGCAACGGCGGCGGCAGCTCGCGCTCACCCTCGGTGATCGAGCGGAAGCCGCCCTCGATCCACTGCCAACCCTCGACCTGTCGGGCCACGCGGTCCATCATCTCGACGGCCTTGACCGGGTACGCTCCGGACGCCGTCTCCGCCGACAGCATGACGGCGTCGGCGCCGGCGAAAACGGCGTGAGACACGTCCGACACCTCGGCGCGCGTCGGCCGCGGATGTTCGACCATCGATTCCAGCATCTGCGTGGCCACGATGATCGGCTTGTTGCGCTGGCGGGCGCGTTGCACCAGGTCGTGCTGGATGATCGGCACCGCCTCCGGGGCCAGCTCGACGCCGAGGTCGCCGCGCGCCACCATGATTCCGTCGGCCACCTCCAGGATCTCGTCCAGGGCGTCCAGCGCCTCCGGCTTCTCGATCTTGGCGATGACCGGCGTCGTCGCTCCCGTGGCGGCGATCAGCTCCTTGAGATCGGCGACGTCGCGCGGATGGCGCACGAACGACAGGGCGAGGAAATCGACGCCGAGATCGAGGGCGAACCGCGCGTCTTCGCGGTCCTTGTCGGTCAGGGCCGGCGAGGACACGAACACGCCGGGCAGGTTCATGCCCTTGCGGTCCTTGAGGACGCCGCCGAACGTCACGGTACACGTGACTTCGCTGCCGGCCGCCGCCTCGACGTGCAGCTCGAGCATCCCGTCGTCGAGCAGAATGCGATCGCCGGGCCGCACGTCGTCGGCCAGGGCGGCGTACTGCGAGGGAATCAGGCCCGGCCCACCGAGGACGTTGCGCGTCGTCACCGTCACCGGCCGGCCGGCTTCGAGCGTGATCTGTCCGCCGGCGAAACGGCCGACGCGGATCTTCGGCCCGCACAGGTCGGCGAGGACGGCGATCGGCTCGCCCCGCGCCTCGGCCGCCGAGCGGACACGGGCGAAGTTGGCGCGATGCCCGTCATGATCGCCGTGCGACAGGTTGAGGCGAAAGACGTTGACGCCGGCGCCGAGCAGGGCGTCGAGCACGGCCGGCTCGCGCGACGCCGGCCCGACGGTGGCGACGATCTTGGTACGGCGGCGGCGCAGCAACAGGGGAGAAGGAGGGGTGCTCATGGGATCATCGGGCGAGAGGTTGCGGGCGTCCGAGCGAGCGTGGAGAGGCTGACGAAGCTTAACGAACGCGGCGGACTTCGACAAGGCCGCCGTCCGAGAGGCATCTCGAAAATTGGTGGATTCTTTGTACACAAAAGAGGAAAGAGCCTCACGCAAAGGCGCAAAGGACGCAAAGGAAAAAAAAGAAGAAGAGGCAAGCGACTCGCGTCTATTGTTTGTCTTCCTTTGCGTTCTTTGCGCCTTTGCGTGAGGCTCTTTGGGTTAGAAGCTCTTAGTCGCGGATACTTCGGACTAGTCGATTGGAAACGGAGGCTCCGATGCGATACGCGCTGACTCTTCCGCGAATGGGTGTCGCCCTATTCGCCGTGCTGCTCTCGGGGACGGTGCCCACTTTTCTTCGGGCGGCGGACTTGCAGGCGGGCGTCGCCGTGGTGGACATCACGCCGCCCAAAGGCTACCGCATGAGCGGCTACTTCCGCGAACGACTCAACACCGGCACCCACGACCCGCTCTGGGCCAAGGCGCTCGTCTTCCGCCAGGGCGACGAACAGGCGGCGCTGGTGTTCTGCGACCTCATCGGTATTGCCCGCGACGTGTCCGGCCGCGCCCGTGAGCTGGCGGCGAAAAAGACCGGCATCCCCGCGGCGAACATCGTCATCGCGGCGACGCACTCGCACACGGGGCCGCTGTACATGGGGGCGCTGCGCAACTATTTCCACGACCGGGCCGTCACGGCCAACGGCGCCGACCCGCACGAGAAGATCGATTACCCGGCCGTCCTCGTCGAGAAGCTGGCCGAGGCGATCCAGCGCGCGCGGAAAGCCGTCCGACCCGTCACCCTCTCCGCCGGCGTCGCTCGACAGGCGGGACTGTCGTTCAACCGTCGCTTTCACATGAAGGACGGCAGCGTGCAATTCAATCCCGGCAAGCTCAATCCCAACATCGTGCGGCCGGCCGGTCCCGTCGATCCGGACGTGGGGCTGCTGCGCCTTGCCGACGGCGAGAAAAACCTGGCGATCCTGACCGTGTTCGCCCTGCATCTGGATACGGTCGGCGGCACGGAATACTCGGCGGATTACCCCTTCCACCTGGAACGCCAGCTCCGTCCGGTGCTCGGCCCGGAGGGCGTTTCGCTGTTCGGCGCCGGGACGTGCGGCGACATCAACCATATCGATGTATCCAAAAGAGATCCGCAAAAGGGACAACTTGAAGCCGCCCGGCTCGGTACGACGCTGGGCGAGACCGTGCGGGCGGCGCTGCCCAAGCTGCGGCCGGTGCGCTCGCCAAGCCTCGCCGTCCGCCGAACCATCGTGGAGGCGCCGCTCCAGAAGTACGATGCCGAAGCGATCGCGCAGGCGAAGAAGGACATGGCGAAGATCGGCACGCGCGATCTGCCGTTTCTGAAGCAGGTCGAGGCGTACAAGATCGTCTCGCTCCAGCTCTTGCCGGGTGAGACGCTGCCGATGGAAGTACAGGTGTTCCGCCTGAGCGACGACGTGGCCCTTGTGGGATTGCCGGGCGAAATCTTCGTCGAGCTGGGCCTGGCGATCAAGAAGGCGTCGCCGTTCCCGGTGACGCTGGTGGTCGAGCTGTGCAACGACGCGCCCGGCTACGTGCCGACCTTGAAGGCGTTCAAGGAGGGCAGTTACGAGACGGTCAATTCCCGCGTTCGGCCGGGCGGCGGCGAGGAACTCGTGGAAGCCGCCACGCGCTTGCTCAAGCAGTTGGGGGCTTCGCGCCGCCGGTGATCGCGTTCATGTCCTCGATGCCCTCCGGCCAGCGGTCGCGCGGCTCGAAGCCGAGCAGCTTTCGGGTAGGTTCGAGATCGTACATGGCGGTTCGCAGGGGCCGGCTCGTGGCGTAGACGACGGCGAAGCGGATGTCGGCGGGCGCCTCGACGGCGCAGGCGAAGAAGCGGCCGGCGTCGCCGGGGCTGAGGTACACATCCTTGGCCCAATCGAGAGCGGCCAACTCCTCGACGTGTTCGCGCGAACGCGGCACCCAGCCGAGGCGGACGGCGATCACGCTCAGGCCGTGGTTCTCGGCGAGACATGCGGCCGGCCGCTTCGAGAAAGACCTTCGCCGCCGCGTACCAGCCGCGCGGCGTCGGTGGATCATCGGCCTTGATCGGCCACGGCCCGCGCTGCCGCTGCCACCACACGACCTGGCCACTGCTGGCCAGCACCAGCCGGCGCACGCCGGCCAGCCGCGCCGATTCCAGGACGTGATAAACGCCGACGAGATTGTTCGGCGCCAGCTGGGTCAAAAAATCGTCGTCGTCCGGCGTGGCGGCGAGGTGGATGACCGTGCCGGCGCCCTCGACGGCGCGACGCACCGCCGCGGCGTCGGTGAGGTCGGCGACAACGCAGTCCTCCAGGCCCGGCGTCGGTACGCGATCGAAGCCGCGCACCGGCCGGCCGCGCGCCTGCAACTCCGCCACCACCGCCCGGCCGATGCGTCCGCTCGAACCCGTGACCAGGACTGTCGGCGATTCGCTCATGTGTTTCTCTCCGGCAGACGGAATCTCCTCTCCTTGTGCCTGCGGATCAATGTATCGGACAGGGGGGCGGAGAGGATACACTGAGCAGGGTTGTCCTCGAACGAGAAGGAGTCCCTCATGACGACAACGGACCAGAAACAGTTGCTCGCGGATGTCGAGGCGTTTTGCCAGGAGGTTCGGCCCATCGAAGAGCTGTGCTACGTCGAGCACCGCTTCAACGATCAAGTCCTGCCGCTGGCGCAAGCACAACCTGCTGGGCATGCCCGTGCCGCGCGAGTACGGCGGCCGCGGCGCCGACACCGTCACCTACGCTCGCGCCCTGGCTCGCATTGGCCGCGAGGGGACCGGCGTGCGGACCTTCTTCTCCGGCCACACGTCCATCGGCGAATATCCCATCCTGACCTGGGGCAGCGAGGAGCAGAAACGCCGTTACCTGCCGGCCGCCTGCCGTGGCGAGAAGGTGCTGGCCTTCGGACTGACCGAGCCGGAGGCGGGCAGCAATCCGCTGGAAATGCAGACGACCTACGAACGTCGCGGCGATCACTTTATCCTCAACGGCGTCAAATACCTCATCTCCAACGGCGGCATCGCCGACGCCGTGGTCTGCTTCGCCTATCCCAAGGACGGCGGCCGCATCAGCGCCTTCCTCGTCGATCGCGGTCCCGGCTTCGTCAGCGAGGACCTGACGGCCAAGCTGGGCATGCCGTCGGCGAACACGGCCATGTTCGAGCTGCGCGACTGCAAGGTGCCGGCGAATAATCTGCTCGGCGAGGAGGGGGCGGGCTTTCGCATCGCCATGGGCACGCTGGTCAGCGGCCGGCTCAGCGTGGCGGCGGGCTGTCTCGGCGTGATCGAGGACTGTCTGACGGAGGTGGTCCGTTACGCCAAGGAGCGCCAGCAGCACGGCAAGCCCATCGGCCGCCATCAGCTCGTGCAGGAACACATCGCCGCGATCGAGATGGCGCGGGTGGCGTCGGATGCGTTGGTTCGGCAAGCCGCCGAGGCGAAGGACGCCAGCAACGCCGCCCCCGCCGATGCCGAGCTGCGTGCGCGGGCCGAATTGCTGGCGGCGCAGGCGAAGTTGTTCGCCGCCAACGCCGCCTGGGAGGCGGCCGATCGCGCCGTGCAAGTGTACGGCGGTCGCGGCTGGTCCACGTTGTATCGCGTCGGCCGGCACCTGATGGACGTGCGCGTCTGCCGCATTTACGAAGGCACGGATGAGATCCTCAAGCTGAAGATCGCCGCCGCCGTGCTGGGCAAGGAGTATGAAGCGTACAAGTGAATCGCCCTGCCAGACGTGGAAGGAAAAAAGCGAAAAGCGGTACGTCTTGAGATTTCTGTTGATAGCGAGACAATTTCGGCCCCTTGCGCGAACCTTGGCTGGTGCTTTGGGTGTCGTTTCTGGGTGACATTGTTGCGTTCTCAGTGGAGATGACGTTCATGCGCGCCCTGACGAGTTGGGAGAGCCTTCAGCCGCTTGTCGGCACAACTTCAGAGAGCGCCGACCTTGACTTCAAAGCGACACTGGATCCGTCGAAGGGCAAAATCGAATTTGCGAAGGACGTCGCTGCGCTGGCCCATGTGTTGGGCGGTCATGTGCTTGTCGGCGTATCCACCGATATGAATGGAATCCGTTGCACGGGGTTCCACGGCATCGAGAAGGACCTTGCAACCGAGATCACCAAAGTCATCGAGGAACAGGTTAAGGATCGCTGTCGGCCAACGCCGATCTTCAATGTTCGATCATTTGGCCTGCCGGGATCGCCGAAAGTGGTTGTCGTGGTTGCCATCGAGGCAAGTGCCCGCGCACCGATTGGCGTCTGCCTTCGCCAAGACAGGGGTGGTCTCCTTGTCGATAAGGGATGGGCATTCCCATACCGCGTCGGCGCACTGACCGAATTCCTTCACCCGGACCAGTTCGGAGTCTACGAATCCATGACCGCCCGCCGTGCCGCCGCCATCCTGACTTCCATTCCCGCGAACGAACGCGAGCACATCATCCTTCGTTGGGTGGTACATGCAACAGTGCTGGGCACTGGGTACGGGGACGGTCAGAGCGCTCATCTCGAATCCGTGGCGGTCCGGTTCCTATGTGTCGATCTGCTTGGCAACGCGGCATCGTTCAGCGAGTTGGATGGGGCAGCACGAATCGACGTGCCGCTTGACCAGATCCAGACCGTTTGGAGGACAACTTGGAGGGCAACGGAAGGTTGGGCGGTTTCGATCAACGGCAGTATCCAACAAACCGATGGCGAATGGCAGTACTGGCCCTCGATCTGAGCCGTCGTTAGCGTAGTGACTCAGGGCCGAACACGGCGCTGCGGCAGACCGGCCACGCGGCTAGCAGTTACTCGTGCTACAGCGCCGCGCTCCGCGTGAGCCGGCAGCTTCTATGATGCCAGGCCACTCGTCAAGAGGAAAATCACCTTTTCTCGGCGTTAGTCTCCTCTCTTCCTCCCGGAACAGAGAGAGGCTAGCCGGGGGTCCAGGGGGCGGCAATCAGCGCCCCTGGTCGCCGCACGGAGGCGGCGAAATCTTCGGCAGGACGCCGACGCTGTCGGGGCTCCCATGCTTCTTATCCGAGCGTGGGTTCAAGACCCTGCCCAAATGGGATGCGAAGAAAGGTTGCGGGCTGCCCCATCTGAGCGCGAGGATTAAACCCCAGCAGCCGGCCGAGCACACCCGCAACCGCTCAGGAACTTCCCCGACAATGACAACGCCTTGTCACTATCCGTCAGGCCGCCGCCTGTTGGCGGACTCCTTCGTGGTACAACCAACGCACGAAGCGGTTGGCCACGGCCGCTATCACCACCGTACTCGGTTTGCCCCGTGCCTTCAGACGCTCGGCCAGTTGCCGCCAACGCGGCTGCAGACGAGCCAACAGCCAGGCCGCCTCGATGAGCACGCGACGCAGTTCGGGATTGGCCGCCCGGATCAAACCGGCGTCGGCCTCACGCACGCCCGAGGAGCGGTTGCACGGCGTCAGGCCGCAGTACCGCGCCAACTGCTTGCCGGTTCGGAAACGGTCGAAGCGACCGATCTCGGCCCGCAACGTCCAGGCGGTGACCGGACCAATGCCCTTGATCGTCCGCAGCCAAGTTACGGTGCCGTCCACAGCGGTGACTTGTTGGAGACGTTCTTCGACGGTGCGGATCTCCTGGACGATCCAGGCCAGCCGACGCAGGCGTTGTTGCATGACCCAGCGTGCTTGTTCGGGCAGTTGAGCTTGATGCTCCAGCCAGGCGTGCCAGGCCCGCGTCCAGCGGTTGTGGCTACAGCGTAGGCGGTGTTCCCGTAGCAGGGCACCGATCTGGAGCTTGAGATTGCGTCGCTGGGCGGCCAGTTGTTGGCGGTCGCGGACCAGGGTACGGAGTTCACGGAGCTGCTGGGGTGCAATCCAGACGCGGGGTAGGTAGCCGACCCGTTCGAGGTCGGCCAGGACGCGGGCGTCGGAGAAGTCGGTTTTGTCGGGCGACTGCTTCATGCGGCTGACGAATCCGGGGTGGGCGAGGTGGACGGGCCAGGCGTAGCGGTCGGCGAGTTCTTCGGCGAGGTTGGCGGCTCCGGTGCAGGCTTCCAGGGCGGCGCCGCGGACGGCACCGAATCGCCGGACGGCCTGATCGATGGCGTCGGCGGAGTCAGGCACGGCGCGGTTACACAAGACCTGACCCGTGGGGTCCAAGACGCACAGTTGGACGGCGTGTTGGGAGTAGTCCAGTCCGACGAACAGTGGTAGAGTGGTGGACATGTCGGGTTGCTCCAGATGGGGTGGCTTTTACTGGGTTACTCCATAATACCGCCGGCTTGTCGTCGGTGGGAGCAACCCGGCATCATCCCCATCTGAGCTTGTTGTTCGGCCTCTCTGGTTGCCCCATCATTACGTTTTGCGATACACTATGCTTATCGTTGCCCTGTTGAGGAGGTCAATTGATGCACACGGTGAAGTACATCCACTGGGAGGAGGAGGGAGCCTGGCTGGGCTACCTTCAGGACTTCCCGGACTACTGGACGCAAGGTGAGACGCTTGAAGACTTGAAGGAACACTTGCGTGACTTGTATGCGGATTTGAGCGGTGGTCAATTCTCAGGAATTCGCCGAGTCGATGACCTGGACGTGGCATGAAGTGTGTTGACTTGATCCGTGCGATTGAAGGACTCGGCTGCGAGTTCGTGCGTCATGGCGGGAAGCACGACTGGTATCGTAATCCGACGACGGGGGTATCTCAGCCGGTGCCACGGCATCGGGAGATTAAGGATCGGCTGGCTCGCCACATCATCAAGATGTTGAGCAATCCGCCGGCGTCTCCTGCGAGTAGTCCGGAGGGTGAACAGCCGACGCCTCCCGTCAGCAATCAGTAAGCGGCAAACCGGCTTGGTGCTGGAATGCGGAATGGGTATCGTGCCGCCAGCGATGGATTGCACAGACCCATCGCTGGCGCTCCGCACTCGTTGGGAAATCCCGTCCTAGCCCGCGACGCCGAGCAGTCGGCTCTCCACGTCCATCGGCGCGTCCAGCGGATGCCACAGCGATAGGCCGAGACGGGCGCGTTCTTCGAGGATGGCGACCTTCTCCGGCGAGCCGGGCGGAGCGCTCGTCGGCTGGGCCGGCAGACACGGCTGGCCGTTGAAGTCGCCAACGCCGCGGCGGGCGAACTTGCTGGTGGACGGATAGCGATCGCGGACGCCCGGCGTGTAATAGCACGACCAGCATAGGCCCCGCGGACGGTTCGACTGCACACGCTGACAGTGCCGACACAACATGGTTTCATCCTTTCACGCGCTGAAGTTCCGGGGATTGTCGAAAGCCTCTTCTCTATCCCGTGCGTTGTCGGTTCACGCCGCGGCGATGTCGCCATCTGCCTGGGCCGGCTCACCGATGTCGG
Organism: uncultured Planctomycetota bacterium; assembly: GCA_963849325.1. GTDB lineage: Bacteria > Planctomycetota > Planctomycetia > Gemmatales > Gemmataceae > JAJPHU01. Next base: position 715,758 of record CAWKHF010000005.1, read on the forward strand.
CCGATTGACGCTGGGCCACGGCGCGGTTGACCTCGGCCAGTAGCTGCGCGCGCATCTCGTCGCGCGGCGTCTCGTCGAACCAGTTGAGGAACCAGCGGCAGGCGGCCGGCTCGCCCAAGCGCTGATCGATCTCGAAACACATGCGGGCGAAGAACTCCTCGACCTCGGCTACCGTCTCCAGTCCGTCGCCCTGCCAGCCACAGAAGCCCAGGGCGCAGGCGGCCTCGACCGGCCAGTCCTGCACGCACTGCAAGGGTGGCGGCGTCGTCGTCGCACCCTGCAGCAAGCGGGCGTCATCGTTCGTCAAGGCTTGCCGCAACGCTTCCAGTCCAGCCGTGGACAGCAGCGGCGCCACACCTTCCCGCCACACCTTTTGCCAGCTTTCCATCGTTCGCTCTCCTGTCCTTGGGACCGTTGGCTTGGTTCGTCGTTGGGTTTTTTCGTCTCTCATGACTCCATAGTATTAGTGTAAGTATGTACATTATTTCTGTCAACGCTTTTTGGGCATTTTTTTCGGTTTATTTCCTGAATTGACACAAAAAATAGCCTTCTGATGGCCGAGTATGATCAAATAAGTAGACATTATTAGACTTTGCACAAAAACGCGGTTCTGCACAAAAACCCTTCGGGCTGCACAAAAACGCCAGTATGGCAGGTGTCGAAGTGGCAGAAAGGAGACAGATAGGAATGCGCGGATGGAAGTAACCCCTATCCGACAAGGGAGAGAGAAGCCTCTGAACCTTGCCGGATAGGGTACTTGCGATGGCCGGTTGACAAGACCGACCGTCCGGGACTTTGTAGCCCCTGGCACTGCTTCGGCAATCTACTGTTGAAGTCTCTTGACTCGAAGAGTTGAGGGATCTACGATGGTCAGAGTTGGCGGTCTGACTAACCGCCGATCTCCAAAATTCTGATTATCGAGTGCCAAGAAGCGGGCACCGAAAGAGCGACTATATGTCGCTGTTTTCGGTGCCCGCTTCTTTTGTTTTGCAGGAGATGAAGAAGGCCAGCGAACGAAGAATGGCCCGGCAACGTCGGCGACCAACTGCCAAGGAGGAGCCGACGCGCGCGGGGGAGTGCGGGTGTAGCTCAAACGGATAGAGCAACCTGGTGCTAACGGGAAGGTTGCAGGTTCGAGTCCTGCCACCCGCATCCCTTTCTTACTCTTTTTTCTGAGTTTTGAGAAGTAGAGCGGCCAAGGGGGCAGGTTTTGTCCCCGCTCGCCCCTGGCGCAAGCCTGGCGCGATTGGATGGCGTCTCTGCGCTGGAACAAGGACGTAATGGCATGAGAAAAATCGACACAAATCCTCTGCTACAATTTACTTACGACGATATACTGTGTATAATGGCAGCAGAGAAAAACAAAGCCTCCGAGGTTGCTGGAAACAACCTCGGAGGCAGATGCAACCGGCGGGTTGACGCCAGAAGCACCCTCAATCGCAATTCTAGCGATCCCGCCGACTCTCTGGGAAGGGATCGCTCCATGAATCCCTCTGATCCACGCCAGCAAAGAGCGGAACAGATCCTTGCGACCGGCATGATTGTCCGGCAGGGACACATCTTCTTCGTGCCGAGTCAGTCCGGCAAGCCGCGCCACTCCGTCATGCTGGACGGCGAAGCGCCCTCTTGCGACTGCGCCGATTTTGAAGAACGACAGCTTCCGTGCAAGCACATTTTCGCCGTGCAAATGATGCTTGAGCGGGAGAAGACCGGCGAACCGCTACCCGAGCCGGTCAAGGTGCCGTTGCCTCCCAAGCAGAAGACCTATCCGCAGGACTGGCCGAACTACAATCTTGCCCAGACCAACGAGAAGGACCACTTTCAGGCGCTCTTGGCGGACCTATGCCGGAACGTCCCGGAACTTCCACCTGCGAAGACCGGCCGCAAGCGTATCCCGCTGGCCGATGCGCTCTTCGCGGCCACGTTCAAAATTTACTCCACTCTCTCGGCGCGGCGCTTCATGTGCGACCTGGAGGAAGCCCACCGGCGCGGGCACGTCGGACAGGTGCCCTGCTTCAATAGCGTCCTCAACTGCCTGGACAACGCCGACGTGAAGCCGATCCTCTTTGACCTCATCCGGCAAAGCGCTCTACCCTTGCGCGAAGTAGACACGGACTTCGCCGTGGATTCCAGCGGCTTTATGACCTCGCGGTTCGTCCGCTGGTTCGATCAGAAGTACGGCAGCACGAAGCAGGCGCATGAGTGGGTCAAGGTCCACATCATCACCGGCGTCAAGACGAACATCATCGCCGCCGTGGAAATCCTCGACAAGCAGGCGAACGACTTTCCGCAGTTACCTGCGCTCGTCCGGGCAGCGGCCAAGGGCTTCCGCGTGGCGGAGGTCAGCGCCGACAAGGCATACGCCGGCCGCGAGAACTTCGACGCCGTGGCGGAAGTCGGAGGCACGCTGTACGCGGCCTTCAAGTCGAACACGACCGGCAGCGTCGGCGGGCTATTCGAGAAGATGTTCCATCTGTTCTGCCTGAACCGGGAGGACTACCTGCGGCACTACCACAAGCGCTCGAACGTCGAAAGCACGTTCAGCATGGTCAAGCGGAAGTTCGGCGATTCCCTGCGGTCCAAGTCGGACGCGGCGATGGTCAACGAGGCGCTGGCGAAGCTGCTCTGCCACAACCTCGTCGTGGTGATTCACGAGATGTACGAACTGGGGATTGACCCGACGTTCGGCGCTCCGACCAGAGAGGAATTACCCTGGTTCATTCTGCGGTTCCCAGGTTGACGCCTATGAATCGCGTGTCGGTTCGACCGGCAACGCGCTTTGTTTCATGGCCTCGACTGTCCGAAAACGACCTTTACGATAAAATGTTAGTTCGCCCGAGGTCGATGAGAAACTTCGGGCATAGAATCCTCAAGTCGAGGAACCCTGCTCGATTGCGAGGCCGGTCAATGTCTGAAATCGAATCGCGACTACTCCAGTTGCTCAAAGACCGCTCGTTCACGCGGGGAAGGTTTCGCCTTGCCTCTGGCGGCGTGAGCGATTACTTCATTGACGGGAAGATGACCGAGGTTTACTCCGAAGCCGTTCCCCTGATCGGAGAAGCCCTGTACGAGCGTACCAAGGGACTGAACATTGAAGCCATCGGTGGCCTAGAGGTCGGTGCCGTGCCGCTGACCACGGCGGCCGTTTTCAGTTACGCCCTACATGGCAGAAAGATGGAAGGCTTTTGGGTTCGCGCCAAGCCAAAAGATCACGGAACTCAGAAACTCATCGAAGGGAACCTCAAGCCCGGATCGCGCGTCGTTGTCGTGGATGACGTGTTTACGAAGGGGAACTCTGCTGCTAAAGCGGTCGAGGAAGTGCGAAGGGTAGGCTGCGAAGTCGTAGCGGTTTTGGCTCTTGTGGATCGCCTCCAGGGGGCCGCAGACCTCTTCCGAGAACTCGGCGTAGTCAACTACCAACCCATCTTCACAATCCGCGATTTTGGGGTCGGAGCCGATGTTTGCGGCACAATTGAAGCCACTTCTCGCTAGTGGCCCCTTGCTTGGCGATAGGCTGCGGGACGCTGCTGCCATCTGCGATTCGTGGTACTCGGCTGAGCCAAGCCTTGTCACTTTCACGCTCCAGTCGCTCCTCAAAGACTTGATCGACCGGGGTTGGACTGATCCGCAGGGCGTCCCCATCGCTCAGTATCAACCGTTTGAAACCTTGGTGCGTCCCAGTTTGATTCAGGTCGTGGATATTCTCGTCGCTACTCCGGCGGCCGAGCCGATCCCCGAACTTGACGCTCTTCTCGTCGCCTACCGAGACTCTATTCGGGCAACCCCCTGACTCCTCTCCTGCCATCCTGGCACTTGCACAAAAACTCCTCCGCCTGCACAAAAACTCGGTCAATCCGAGGTCTTTTTGTGCAAAGTCACATTATTAGACAAGCGAGAGAACGTGTGGAAATGCCTTGAGCCTGAAGCGTAAGCGAAGAAGGGTATCCTTCTTCGCTTACGCTTCAGGCTCGGAAAGAGGCCGAACCTTGTACGAGCGCTTTACTCGCCGAGTTGAATCTTGCCGGCCTGGAGCTGGCCGCTGCGCAGGACGTAGAACTTGAGCGGCTGGAACGTGGCCAGGTCGGGATGCGCGAGAACGTAGTGAATGTGCTCGCCGCTGAGCATCTCGAACTTGTGCAGGCCGACGAGGATGTCGCCGCGCTGAACGCCGGCCCGCTCGGCGGGGCTGTCCGGCCGAACGTCGGTCACGGCCAGGCCGCCGCGGAACTGCGGATAACTGCGGTTGACGGCGTCGGCGCCGACGGGCCGCAGACGCAGACCCATCTTTTGCCACGCCGCATCGCCCGCCGCGTTGACTGCCTGCTCGATCGCCGCCGGCCGGCTGGACTCCAGCGAGACCTCGGCCGTCTTCTCCGCGCCGCTGTGGCGGTAACGCAGCGTCAGCCGTTCGCCGCCGGGCCGATCGAACACGGCGCGTTCCAGATCGAGACTGCTGGCGATCGGCGTGTCGCCGGCGGCGAGCAGGATGTCGCCGCGTTCCAGGCCGGCGCGGGCCGCTGGACTGCCCTGTTCGAGGGCGTCCACGACGACCGAGCGCAAGGTCGCCGTCTCGCCGGGACTGGCGCCCGCCGGGAGGCGCACTTCATCCTTGACGCCCAGACCCAGGCGGCTGTGAGCGCCGCCTTGCGGAGCGCGCGAGGCCATCAATCGGCCGGCGACGCGAATCATCGTGTCCACCGGGATGGCGAAGCCGATGCCCTGGGCGCCGGCGCGGATGGCGACGTTGACGCCGATCAGTTCGCCGAAGACGTTCAGCAGCGGCCCACCCGAGTTGCCCGGATTGATGCTGGCGTCGGTCTGGATGAGGGCCTTGTACGACACTTCCTTGTTGAGACTGACGTCGCGGCTGGTGGCGCTGACGACGCCGACGGTGACGGTGTGCTCGTAGCCGTAGGCGTTGCCGATGGCGATGACCGTCTCGCCGACCATGAGATCGCGCGTGCTGCCCAGCGGGATGGTCGGCAGCGGGTGATCGACGTCGATCTTGAGCAGGGCCAGGTCGGACTCGGGATCGCGGGCCAGCACGCGGGCGCTGGTCGTGGTGCCGTCGGACAGGCGGACGCGGATGAGGGCGACGTCCTCGACGACGTGCTGGTTGGTGACGATGTAGCCGCGCGAGTCGATGAGGATGCCGGTGCCCATGCCGTTGACACGGCTATGCGAGCTGGTGTTGGAAAACATTTCTTCGACGCCGGTGGCGCGGACCGTGCGCTCGCTGTGGATGTTGACCACGGCCTCGCGGACGCGCCGCACCACCTCGACGACCGGCGTCTGTCGAGGGTTCCACGCCCGCGGACTGGTGCGCGGCGGCGGTTCGACATAGGGGTTGGTCGTGGACGTAGCGGGTGGAGTAGGCGGCGTCTCGGGGGCGGCCCACAGCCCTCCGCCGCCGACCACGAACGCCGTGCCGAGCAGCCAGCCGCGCAGGCGCTGCGCCGCCGTTCGTTTTCCATCCTTGTGTACGAACCGGGCCGTCAGGGAGGGGTGTATGCTCATGTCGCCTCTCGATTCGCTCTCGGGGCTGTCCACACGGCAAGGGCGAAGCACCAGCACCGCGGCGCGACACGGGCAGGGCGATCTGCGCCACTACCCTGTGTCCGGTGCTCGATACTTTCGTAGTTGGTTTCGACCGAGGGCCGGACAACGCTCCAAGCCGACTCGCCAGGTTCACCATCTCCCCCCCGTGCGCGGAGCGATGACAAGGAGTGTGCGCTCCCTGCCGGCTGTGACGGTTGCGCCGGAAAAGATGGCCGGGCCGGTGTTGCCCCCTATGCGTGCGAGGGTAGAACAAAGGAGTGGAGAGTGAAAGGTGGAGGGTGAAGGCGATGACAGGCAAGTCGCGCAAGCAACAGATCGAGGAAATGCTGGTGGAAGACCCCAACGACCCGTTCCTGCGTTACGGGCTGGCGATGGAGTACGTCAGCGCCGGGCAGGACGACGAGGCGGTGCGCTGTTTTCAGGAGTTGCTGCGCGTGGCGTCGGACTATGTGCCGGCCTACATGCAGGCGGGGCGGACCCTGGCCCGGCTTGGACGCGAGGAGGAGGCGCGCGAGCTGTTTCGCAGTGGCATCGCCGTGGCCCGGCAGAAGGGCGACGAGCATGCGGCCGGCGAGATGCAAGGTTTTCTGGAAGGGCTGGACTGAGCCGGCGTATCCGGGGCCATGCGCCCACCGTCGCCTTCTCCCGTCTTGCTTTCCGTTTCCCAACGGTTATTCTGAGGGGTGAAACGCCATTCGCCTTTCGCGCGGTCTCGCGCACGCTGTCTCCGCCTCTTCGGCACTTATCCTCTCCGGGCCGGGCGAACGGTCGGCCGGCGTCCGGGGAGACACTTCGGAAGGTTCGCGTGAGGAGGGTCCGGACCATGAAACTCGAGGAACTGCTGGTCAGCCGTCACATCGCGTTCCAACGGCTGCCGCACCGGCGCACGTACACGGCCAACCGCATGGCCCAGGCGCTGCACGTCAAGGGACGGGAGGTGGCCAAAACCGTACTCGTGCGCACCGGCCACGGCCACGTTCTGGCCGTGCTGCCGGCCACGCATCACGTCGATCTCGAACAGCTCGGCGAAGATCTCGGCGGAGAGCGCGTCGAGTTGGCCAACGAGGAGGAAATGGATCGCCTCTTCCCCGACTGCGAGCGCGGCGCTCTGCCGCCGTTCGGCAGCCTGTACCAGGTGCCGACCATCATGGACGAAAGCCTGAGCGAAGACCCGACCATCGTTTTCGAGGCGCAGGACCACGAGCAGGCCATCCGCATGTCGCGGGAAGATTACGAGGCCGTCGAGCACCCGCGCCGCGGCCGCTTCGCTCATCGCTGAGGCGCAGAGGGAGGCAAACATTTCCGGGTGAGGGCCGCTCGCAGCACGGCGGTTTCCGCCGCCGGGCCGCCAGCGGCGCCGGAGAGGACGTCATGATTCATCACCATTCGGCGCGGGGGATGGCCGAAGCCATCGTCCACGCCAACAGCTATCGCGAGTCCCACCAGCAGGCGCGCGGCTCGTCCGACGCGCCGTCCTTGACCATCGCCATCAGCCGACAGGTCGGCGCCGGCGGCACCGCGATCGCCACCGAGGTCGGCACGCGGCTGGGTTGGCCGGTCTACGACAACGAACTGGTCCAGCGCATCGCCCAGGAGATGCACCTGCGCACGAAACTGCTGGAGAGCATCGACGAACGGCACACGAACTGGCTGACGGAGTGCGTCGAGTCGTTCGCCCAGGTGCCGCTGGTCAGCGAAAGCGCCTACGTGCGGCACCTGATCCAAACGATCCTGTCGCTAGGAGCGCTCGGCTCGTGCGTGATCGTCGGCCGCGGCTCGGCGCACATCCTGCCGCCGGCGACGACCCTGCGCGTCCGCCTGGTGGCCGACCGCGAAGATCGCGTCACCGCCTTCGGCCGCGAAGTACACGTGTCGCGCGACGAGGCCAACCGCCGGCTCAACGTCATTGATCGCGAGCGCGACGCTTTCGTCAAGGACCATTTCCACAAGGATCCGCACGACCCGCGGCACTTCGACCTGGTGCTCAATTCCTCGTGCTTTTCCTACGCCCAGAGCGCGGATCTGATCGTTGAGGCGCTGCGTCACCTGGAAGCGCGCGTGCGGGCGGGCGGGCGCCCATCTTCCTGACAGGAGCTTGTCAGCGCAAGGCGGCGGCCTGGCGATGGCGGGCGAAGAACGTGCCGATGGGAGCGCCCGGCAGCGGGCAAACCTCCACCTCGAATCCGGCGTCGGCGAGGCAGCGCGCCAGCTCGTGGCGCGAGAAGCGGTCCACTCCGGATACGCGGCTGGCCGGCGGGATGTCGTGCGGCTCGATCTCGTGGTATTCGCCGTGGATGTGGTCGATAAGGGACAGCATCCGCGAGGTCAACAGAATGGGGAACTCCGACCCCTCGCAGTCGATCTTGACCAGCTTGATCCGTAGTCGGCCGTCCTCGCTGAGCCGGCGCACGATATCGTCGAAGGTGACGACGGACATCTCCTCCCCCGACGTGGACCACAGGACGCTGCCGCCGCCGGTGTTGACGCCGTCGGCGCCGTAGCCGGCGTGAAACAGTCGATCGCCGATCCGATCCGAGCGGAACACGGCCTGATGATAAAGAGTTACACGACCGCCGAAGGGGCTGAGGTTCCGCACGGCGCATTCGTAGTTGCCGCGCTCCGCCTCGAAGCCGTGTACGCGGTGCGAGCCGCGCTGCACGGCGGCATAGCAAAAGGCGCCGATGTGCATGCCGATGTCCACGACAACGTCGTCGGTGTCGAGGTGGTCGGGCAGGCGGTACTCGTTGCCGTCGTGGACGTCGTGGAAGAATCTTCTCGTCCCACGTCCCTTCGCGGACGTGGAAGGCCGGGGCCACGAACTGTTCCATGCGGCGCAGGATGGCGACCACGCGCTCCTCGAAGGCGCGTTGGCGTTCGATCTCGCGGGGCAGAGTCGGGCCGGCGAGCTTCCAGGCGAGCTTGCGGACGGCGGTGAGGAACGGGCCGACCAGCGGCCGAGGGCAGGGAGCGGGGCGGACGGGGCCGTCCCCGTGAGCCAGCTCGCGCAAAGACGCCAGGGCGCCGGCCAAGGGATCAATCGCTTTCATGCCCTTCACGGCCTATCCTCCCGAGGTTCGCTCTCACCTGTCCCCGTGCGGGGCACAGATAGCGATTGCCCGATGACGTTGCAAGACCGAAGGCGAACGGCCGGCGTAAGCCGGCTGGTACGGGCCAAACTCGCTGGCGGGTTTGGCCCGTACCAGCCGGCTTACGCCGGCCGTTCGCCTATCTGGTTAAACTATTCCGCAGTCCGAACGAATTAGGGGATGAGGGCCTTCGAGAATCTTCTCGCATCGGGATCGCCCGCCGGTAAGCTATCCCCTCGCCAGGATGCGGCAGCGGAATTGAGGTACGCATGTCCAGCCAGCAGATGGTGACGGCAGTGACGATCGGCGGCGCGCTTGTCTTCGGCATGAGCGTGGCGCTGTTCGGCAATCTTAAGTTGGCCCTGACGCGGCGGCTACAGCGGGACGATGGCCAGGTCCGCCGATGGCTCATCGCCTTGACGGTGGCGCTGGCTCCGCTGGTGCTGCTGTGCGGAATCCTCGTGGACATTTACGGACCTCGTCCGGTGCTCATCGCCGGCTCGGTCGCCCTGGCCGTGGGACTGGTCAGCCTGAGCCTGCGGCCGAGGTATCCCCACGCTTTTCTCTCGGTGTTGCTGGCCGGCTTCGGGGCCGTGGCTCTGAGCGCGTCCGTCACCGTGTTGATGCCGCGCGCCTTCTTCGCGCCGCCGGAGACGTCCGCCTCGATCAACCTCGGCTACGTCTTCGTCGCCCTGGGCGCCCTGCTGACGCCGGTGCTGGCCGACATCCTGTTCGGCGTCCTGGAGCTGCGCCGCGCCCTGGCCGTGTTCGCCCTGCTGGCGCTGGTCCCCGCCTTTCTCGCCGTCTTCCCAGACTCTGCATCGTGGCAGATCGCCGATCATCCGGGCGACCCGACGGCGCTGCTGTTCACGCCGGCGGGCTGGCTGGCGGCGCTGGTCTGCTTCTTTTACGCGCCGCTGGAGGCGTCGATCAGCTTGTGGACGTTCGCGCTTCTCCGTGAGCGCGGGCAGGATCGAGCGCGAAGCGGGCGGCCTGTTGACCGGCTTCTGGGCCGCCTTCGTGGCCTCGCGTCTGCTGGTGGCACTGGCCCAACATGCGGGATTTCTGTCGGAGTGGTGGGACCGCTCGCTGATCGTGGTGCCGCCGCTGTTGGCGGCGGTGCTGATCGGCAACCTGGCGGGAGCAAGCCATTCCGGCCGGCCTCGCGCCGGCCTGGTCCTGCTGGGCCTGATGCTCGGCCCCGTCTGGCCGACGCTTCTGGGCCTCGTCTTCCGCCACGTCGCGCCCGCCGAGCAGGGATTGACTTACGGACTCGTGTTCGCCGCTGGCGCGCTGGGCAGTCTGTTGCTGTCGCCACTGGTCGGCATGCGCAGCGCAGACACCATTGCAGACGGCCTTGCGTTTGCCAATCTTCCTCGCGCTGCTCTTGACGGCGGTGTCCCTGGTGCTGGGACTGATGACGCCTTAATAACACTCCTCCGAGCCTGAAGCGTAAGCGAAGGAAGCTCTTCGCTTACGCTTCAGGCTCGGACAAAAACTTACTTCGGCTTGGCGATTTGCCGGTATTCGGCGAGCATCTCGGGCGTGGCGGGGTAGATGCGGGGCGGCCCGATACTGGCACCGTGCAAGGGAGGATAGCCGGGTGAGGGCGGCGTCGGCGCAACCTCAAAGTTTCGCGCACCATCTTTGGGGATGATTTGCAGCGGCAGGATGTACTTGCCGGGCCCGGTGTAGTCCGGCGGCGGTTCCTTGCCTTTTTCCATGGGGTCGGGCAAGGGCTGGCACTTGTCGAGGTTGCCGACCTGAATTTTGTCGCCGGCCTTCACGGGCGGATTGTCACCGGGATAGAGCACCTCGTCCACGACGACCTCGCCGCCCTTGTCGTCCTCCACCTGGGCGACGATGTCGAGCATGGACACGAGGAACTGCGGCCGCGACAGGGTGAGCGGCCGGCCATCCGGCGTGTGCGGCCGGCACAGGACCAGGTAGCCGAGATAACCCAGCCAGGCGACGAATAACCCAGCCGTCAGAACCAGGCGCCCCACGGCGGGCCTCATGACCCTTCCTCCACTTCTTCCTTGAAGTCGATGTGGTAATCGCGCACGAGCACCTGATCGAGGTCATAAACGTCGCGGAAATCGTCGCGGTTGTCCTCGGCGGTCTTGCTCATGAGGTTGGCGGCGACGAGGTTGAAGACGATCTCGCCGAAGTCGGCGGTCGAGTCGATGCCCCACATGTGCAAGACGGTGCGGGCCATCAGCCCGTATTCGCGCAGGGCCAGGTCGCGGATGCCGTCGAGCAGTTGTCGGCCGCTGACGTGATAGTCCGGTTCGCCGCTGCCTTCCTGCGGCGGCACGCGGCCGAGCAGACGCTGCGTGTGGGCCAGGGCGGCGAAGACAAACTCATACGCTTCGTAGGTGTAGCGCGGGTCGCGCCGGACCACCTCATCGAGTTTCGGATGGTGCATCGTCATGTCTCAAGGGACTAGGGAATAGGGAATAGGGAATAGGGAATAGGGAGTAGAGAGGCAGCTTCTTCTCTAGTCCCTATTCCCTATTCCCTAGTCCCTTCTTCATCATTTTCCCAGTCTCGTCAGGACTTCGCCGACGGCCACGGGAAGACGTCGGCCGTCCTCGAATTCGACCAGCAGGCGGCGTGCGAGCACCTCCTGGGCCAGCACGCGACCCTGGCCCTTCTGGGTCAGGACACGGCTGCCGACCGGCGGCAGCGACGCCTGGAACTCCTCGTACACGTCCTGCTCGAAGCGCAGGCAGCACTTGAGTCGGCCGCAACGGCCGGAGATCTTCGACGGATCGAGGGTCGATTTTTGCAGCTTGGCCATGCGCATCGATACCGGCGGCATCGCGACCATGTGCGTGTTGCAGCAGACCGGCTTGCCGCAGTCGCCATAGTCGGCCAGCAACTTAGCCTCGTCGCGCACGCCGATCTGCCGCATCTCGATGCGCGTCTGATACTCGCGGGCCAGATCCTTGACCAGCTCGCGGAAATCGACGCGCTTCTCGGCCAGGAAGTAGAAGATGATGCGCTCGCCGCCGAAAAGGTGCTCGACGTCCACCAACTCCATCTGCAAGCGCCGCTGCTGCACGAAACGACCGCACGTCTCCAGCTCGTGCTGCTCCAGCTCGCACAGCCGGTCGCGCTCGGCCCGGTCGCGCTCGCCGAGGACGCGGACGATTCGGCCGTGCGTCGGCTCGGCGATCAGCTCGACGGCCCGGGGCGTGGCGAGGCAAAGCACCTGACCCAGCTCCAGGCCGCGCTCGGTGCGGACGACGACGTCCTGGCCGCGCGCATAGGTCCCGGCTTCGGGATCGAACTCGCCGAGGAAGCGCATGGCGCCGTGCCGCACGATCCAGGAGGACGCCATGATACACCTCGGTCACCGGTTCGGGACGCACCTGCCACGCGCCCCATTCTAAAGGACGCGGGCGGGAAGGAAAGAGCATTCAGGACAAGATCCGCGCCGCGGGCCGATGGCCGCGCCGGATTCTTTTCGTTTGGAGAAAAGAAAAAAGGGATAAACTATCGTCACCCCTTGCTCTACTACAAGGGAAGACCCTTCGAGAAGAGATCGACCGTCCCGACCCGCGGAGGATCTGGTCCCTGGATCGAGCGGCCATCGCCAAGGAGATCCACCCATGAATCGGCTCGCGTCGCCGTTCCCGTCGCGGCGGGGCTTCACCTTGATCGAGTTGCTGGTGGTAATCGCCATCCTCGCCGTGCTGCTGGCCCTTCTGCTGCCGGCGGTGCAGAAGGTGCGCGAGGCCGCCGCCCGCATGAAGTGTCAGAGTAACCTCAGGCAGCTGGGCCTGGCCCTGCACGGCTTCCACGACGCCAACGGCTATTTGCCGGCCGGCATGGTCACCGAGGGGAACATTCAGGATTCGTACCACACCGGCTTCACCTACCTGCTGCCCTACATCGAACAGGACAACATCCACCGCCTCTACCACTACGACAGACCCTGGTACGACGCCGACAACTACCCGGCCGTCGAGCAGCAGGCGCCGCTCCTGTACTGTCCCAGCAACCGTAACGGCGGCGCCATGGACCTGTCGTCGTACATCGAGCAGTGGAGCAGCGCCATGCCGCCCTCGGTCGGTGCCAGCGATTACGTCCTGTGCAAAGGGGCCAACGCCGGTCTGTCCGCCGATCCGTCTCGGGTTCCGCTGGCGGCGCGAGGCCCGTTCAACATCAGCCAGGCCGACGGGAGCGTCAACGCGCAGACGGGCCAGCTGCAAGGAGCGCCAACGCCGCGGTTCCGCGTCCGCCTGACGGACGTCAGCGATGGTCTGTCGTCCACCCTGGCCATCGGCGAGGCGGCCGGCGGCACCTCGTACTTCGTCATCGCCGACGTCAACGACCCCAGCCAGCCGGCGACCGAGCCGTTCGTCAACGGCCCGATACAGGCGGACCAGGCCTGGGGCGCCGCCAGCCTGGGCGACTCGTCGCACCCGTGGTACGCCGGTATCCTCGGTGTCACGGCCCAGTTCGGCCTGCCGTCCGACCCGCTGGACGAACCCATGAACCGCCGGCCCGTGACGCCCTCGATCATTGGTGGCGATTCCTCCGGCTACAACGTCAGCGGACGCAACAAGGTCAGCGGCTTCCGTAGCCTGCATACGGTCGGCTGCAATTTTCTGTTCCTCGACGGCAGCGTCCACTTCCTGCCGCAGTCGATCCAGCCGGCCGTGTATCGCGCGCTCTCGACCTACGCGGGAGGGGAGACGATCTCCGCTATGGAGTTCTGAGGGAGAGGAGGAGCCATGCCCCGACGATGGTCGCGATGGTTGTGGATTGCCCTGCTGCTGGGCTGCGGCCGAAAACCGCCTTACGAGGGGCGGAGTGTCGCCGAACTGGAGCGCATGCTGGACGACCCCAATCCGACGGTGCAGGTGCAGGGAGCGTTCGGCCTGGGCCAGCACGGCAGCGGCGCTCGTCCGGCCGTGCCGGGCCTGGTGCGCGCCCTGAAGTCGCCCGACGCCCTGGTGCGCCAGCAGGCGGCGCTCGCCCTGGGACAGATCGGCGCGGACGCCGACGACGCCGTGCCGGCGCTGATAGCGGCGCTGCGCGACCCCGAGTGGACGGTGCGCCGCCAGGCGGCCGTGGCCCTGGGAAAGATCGGTCCGCCGGCCCACGCCGCCGAGACCGCTCTGCGTCAGTGCCAGGGCGATCCCCATACACTCGTTCGCAAGGCCGTGAGCGAGGCGTTGGCCCGAATCCAGAGAACCCCAACCACACAGCGGCGGTAAAGCGTTCCCCATCGATCCGGTTCATGGAGGAGGTGGTTGGAGGATTCGACCCGGATAGTGGGGTGCGATCCACGTCCGGAACCAGGCGGGTAAAGAGTCGGCCGTCACCTTGAGTTGAAGTTCCGCCTCGGGCGTCAACTGGGCGAGCCAAATCGGCTCTGCGCCCGAGTTGTCGAACAGAAAACCTCGGTACGCATGGGAAAGGGCCTCCCCGGCAAGTTCGAGGCAGCGCTGATACCGTTCGACGATCTTGTCTTCAGGGACATCGTGTTCGCCGAGAGCGGCGCGATTCTTGACACGGTAAACGTTGAGGGAAGAGGATTCCGTGGCGATGAAGTACAGGTAAGTTCGATAACCAGCGGCGCCGGCGCGGGCGAAGAAGTCGATCTTGCTCCGATGGGACATTACGGTTTCAAAAGAGAAGGATTGGCCGGCGGACAACAATTCTTCACGAAGAAAGTCGGCAACGGCCGCCGCAGTGTAGGCATCGGATAGCCGAACCGGGTCGATCAAGCGTCCATTGACCACCTGGGCGGTTGCGAGAAAGGGATGATCCGATCTCAAACGTCCTCCCGCGGCCAGGGCGGCGCGGATCTGCTCCACCGCAACGGGTCTCTTGAGGAGTCCTAACGAAACCCCTCTTCCTTCTTGCAGGTCGCGGAACAGTTCGTCGGCGTTGAGAAAGTGATGAAGTTGAAAGAGCCCGTCCGGTGTGTATTCTCGGGCGAGTTTCCGAACCAAACTGGTCTTACCGGACCCGTTAGGGCCGGCGAACATACGCAGGCGTTTCGGGAGGTCTGGAGTCATTCGTGCGTGTGGCCTGCCTCCGTCTCCCCATGGAGGGGTTGAATGATTTCTTCCGTGCCGTCCGGATGCAGGGCCACGAGCGACGCACCTTTGACGATGAATACGGGTCGCCCTGCCGCAAACGCTGTCCGGCGAGCGTCTCGACCCACACGCCTCAAGGCGACGCGCAGCTGTTCATCGCTGAACTCGGGAGCGCCGGTAATGTCCTTCGACATGATAACGACTCGCTTGTCCGGAAACTCTCTCGGATTAGGCGCGGAAAGTTCTGTGTTGTTGAACGTCCGACTCAACACCTGCCTATAGGAAGTATAGGCACTCGGCACTACAAATCCAGCGTAGGATTCTCTGGCTTCTTTGAGATGGTCCCAGAGGAGGCCCGTCCAACGCCGGAGACTCGGTGTGCGATTCTGTCGCGGGGATGGCGCAGCGCGTGCGAAAATGGAACACAGCCAGGCAGCTGACTCCTGCCTCGCTATCAAGGACTCCTCCCTTTCTGGCATCCGAAACCTTTCTGTACCAAGGGACTAAATCATCTCCCGCCATCCCTTCCGCCGCGGGAATATACGGCACTTCGTTTGCACATCTTTCTAAAAATTGGACATTCCTATCCAGAATGAGGAGTATTCACGATGCGTTCTTCCCCGGAGTGGATCGATGCCCGCATCCAGAATCCCCGATTTGCTCCGCGCCGCTCCTCAGGTGCGGCCGGTACTCGACCGCTACGGGCTGCGCGGCTGCGGCGGACCCATGGGGCCGGCCGAATCTCTGGAGTTCTTCGCTCGCGCCCATGAAGTCTCCTTGCCGCGGCTGCTGGACGAGATCCGCGCGGCCTCGCGCCAGTCGGCCGCGCCGGCGCCGCCGGAGGAAGCTCCTTCCCTGGCCGATGCCATTTATCGGCCCTTCTTCAAGGCCGGCATCGCGGTTACGTTGACGCTGGGGGCGGTCTGGGGCGCCTACTTGCTCTTGCGGATTGCCTTCACCGGCTCGTTCCGGGCGGCCGGCTTGCACGAAGTCAACGCCCACGGTCATGCTCAGATCTTCGGCTGGGTGGGACTGTTCGTGATGGGCTTCGCCTACCAGGCCTTCCCGCGCTTCAAACACACAACCTTGGCTCGGCCTCGTCTCGCCTGGACCAGCCTGGTCCTCCTGCTCATTGGCCTGGTCGCCCGCTCCATCCTGGAACCGTTGGCCGGCGCCGTCGCCTGGGCCGGGACGGGGGCGGTTGCCGGCGCGGTGCTGGAGGTGGCGGCCATCGCCCTGTTCGTCTGGGTCGTCGTCGCCACCTGGCGAGGGTCCGGCAAACCGCTCGCCGTTTACGACTATTACATTCTCTGCGCGCTGGCCTGGTTCCTGGTCCAGGCGGTGTATGAGGCCGTTTACCTGGCGGCGACACTGCGGACGGCCGACGGCGAAGAGTTGATCCATCTGGTGGCGACCTGGCAAGGCGCCCTGCGCGACGTGCAGATCCACGGTTTCGCCTTGCTGATGATCCTCGGCGTCAGCCAGCGTCTTTTGCCCAACTTCTACGGCCTGCCCACGCTGAACCGGCGACTGAGCTGGCTGGGTCTCGCGGCGATCAACACGGCGGTCGTCGGCGAAGTCCTCGGCCTGGTCCTGCACCGCACGGCTGGACAGGCGTGGCTCGGATGGTGGTATGCCTCGACGTTGCTGCTGGCCGGCACGGTCGCCGCCCTGGTGTGGAACGGACGAGTGTTCACGGCGCAGGCGGAAGCCGACCGTTCCCTGAAGTTCGTGCGGGCCGCCTATGCCTGGCTGCTGCTGTCGCTGGCTATGCTCGTGCTGATGCCGGTTCACCAGCACGTCCTGCTGGCGTGGCTGGCGCCGGCGAGCGAGGCGGCGCGAATTCACTTCTCACACGCCTACTTCGGGGCCATCCGCCATGCCGTCACGGTCGGCTTCATCAGCCTGATGATCGTCGGCGTGGCCTCCCGCATCGTGCCCACGCTCAACGGCGTCGAGGCGGGCCGTCTGCCGCGCCTGCTCCTGCCGTTTGTGCTGCTCAACGCCGGCTGCGCTCTGCGCGTGTGCGGCCAGGTATTGACGGACTTCGTTCCCCAGGCCTTCCTCGTCACCGGCGTCAGCGGCGTGCTGGAGGTGTGCGGCCTGGCGCTGTGGGGTGTCCACCTGTGGCGCGATCATGGCCGGCCATTACGGCGACGGACCCGAGCCGGAGAACGCCACGCTGGCGGGCGGAGCGCCGGTCGAGGCGCGGCACCGCGTCGGCGGCGTCCTCGATCAGGATCCCGAGTTGCTCGCCGTCTTTCTCGCCTTCGGTTTTCAGCCTCTGGCCAACCCGGTGCTGCGCCGGTCGCTGGCGCGTCGCCTCACCATCGCCCGCGCCTGTGCCATGATGGGCGTGTCAACGCAAGAACTGCTCGTGGCCCTCAACACCGCCCGCATGAGGCGGAAAGCGGGGCGAGTTCCGCTGTCGCTGTTGACGAACGGCTGATCCCACCGGACAACGAGGTCGATCGGTCGGATACCGATCCTCCCGTCCATGAACCTCCTATGAGGAGCACTCCCCATGTTTACCCATGTCATTCTTCGGGCCATCCACGGAGACCGGGGACACGAAGAATTCGTCCTGGCGAACGGGCGAACCTACGTTCTCGGCCGCGCTACCAATTGCGCCATCCGGTTGCACTCGCCCCTTGTGTCGCGGCATCACTGCCGGTTCGACGTTCACTCTCCCTTCGTTTCCTTCCGCGATCTCGGCAGCCGCAACGGCACCCTCCTCAACGGCGAGGACATCGGCCATCGTAGCAAGGATTGCACCGCCGAAGAGGCGGACAACGCCGCGTCTACGGAGCACATCCTCGAGGAGGGTGACGTAATCCGCATTGGTGACAATCTCTTCTGGGTCGATTTTGGCGACACGCCGGAAGACGAGGCGCCGGAGAGCGAGCGGGAGCAGTCCCTGCGAGCCGGAGACGTAAGCCTGATGGCTTGAAACGTCGGCGTCGCAGTCCGCAGTGTCCGCGAGGGCTTTTCCTCGCGGACGCTGCGGACTCCGATGGATTGGCCAACTCAATGATTGAACTGGAACGCCTTCGAGTTGAGCAGCGCCCAGGCCAAATCCTGTGCCCCCGGCAGCCGCTTATCGACCGGCATCGGATGCTCGACGACAGCCTGACGCAGCCGCGGCAGTTCGGCGTCCATCGAGCGGTAGAAGTTGCTCAGCTCTGCTTTTTGCGGCGGCGTCCGCTGGGATGGATCGACGGCGAGGATTTTCACGATCGCCTCCGGCGGTCCTTTCAGCGACAAGGGCGTCTTGCTCGTCGTCAGCGATAGGCGGAAGCGGCCGATGTTGTGCTCCTTGCCGGGGAAGCTGCTGCACCATCGTCACCGTCAGCGTCGCGCCGGCCGGCAGCGACAGAGGCGATGCCAGCTCGAACCAGGCCGTGTGCTTCTTGCCGAACTGCGGCATGATGGCCCAGCCGGTCGCCGGGTTGTTGTCGATGGCGTTGCCCACCGCGAAGCCCTGCTGCGCGAAGTCGGCCTGAGCGTTGCGCAGGGTGATCGGCTTGGGCTTCTTCTCGCCCGCCGGCGCGAACGCCAGCTTGAACTCGTTGAGGACGAAGTTGCCGTTGGGCGACCGGCCCGGACCCTTCGCCGGCAGGGATGGGTCGGACAGCACTTCCAGGCTGGATCGCCGTGATGCCGTTGAGCTTGGTTTGCGCCGTGATCGTGTACACCTCCGGCGACGGGTTCTTGCCGCTGGCCAGGATGGAGCCGTCCGACTGCTTGGTCAGCGTCGCGCCGCCCTTGGAGGCGGCCTTGACGATCTCCAGCGGCGTCCACGTCGGCGGGACGGTGTGCTTGATGCCGTCCTCCCACTGCGCCTGCCGGGCGTCCAGACCCTTGTCGTAGGCGGCCAGGGCGTCCTGGTGCCGCTTCGCCTCGGTGATGAGCGTCTGATAAACCTGCCCCCCATCCCGGAGCGATTGCAAACCGACCTGCATCTCGTTCTTCGTCGGCAGACGGCCCAGGAAAGCGAGGAACATCTCCTCGACGACCTTGGCGTCGTTCTTCTCGGCCGCGACCAGCTTGGCGATGCGGTTCTTGGGGTCGTTGATGGCGTTGCCGACAACGGGCCGTTCACCAGGTTGAGGACCGGGCCGAACATCATGGTCGAGGAGCGCTCGCACTCGCAGGCACTCTCGCGGGCCGGCTTGCCGAACAGCACGAAGAAACCGCCCGGCACGTCGTCGCGCGAGTCGAGCATCTGCGCCGCCCGCGCTCCCGGCGGCAGGCCCGGCAGACGGCTCAGCGAGCCGGTCGCGCGATGGATGCTGTCGTACAGCACCTCCGCCGGCAGACGGCGGACCAGGGCGTGCGAGTAGTTGATGTCGTCGTCGCGGTTGAAAGCGTTGGTCCGCACCGACTGCTGATAGACGCGCGACTGGCAGATCGTCCGCAGCATGTGCCGGACGTCGAAGCCGCTCTTGACGAAATCGTCGGTCAGGGCGTCGAGTAGGGCGGGGTTGGTCGGCGGATTGCCGGCGCGGATGTCATCGACCGGCTCGATGATGCCAACGCCGAGCAGGTAGCTCCACAGACGATTGACGTAGCTCTTGGCGAAGTAGACATTCTCTTTCGACGTGACCCAGTGGGCCATCTGCTCGCGGCGGCTGGCGCTGGCCGGGGACACGTCCTTGTGCCGGTAGGGGAAGACCGGCGGCGCCACCTGGCCGGTGCGGATGTGGGTCTCTTCGCCGGACTTCTTGTCGGCGATGATCTCGACCAGCGGCGTCGCGCCCTGGACGGCCGTCCCGCTTCCGGCGACTTTTTGCCCCTTGAACTTGGGGTCTTCCTTGCGCTCGATCTGGGCGAAGAAGGCGGCGGTCTGGTAATACTGGTCCTGCGTCCAGCGCTCGAAGGGGTGATCGTGGCACTTGTTGCAGTTGAAGCGCACGGCCAGGAACAGCTGCGTCGTGTTCTCCATGACCGCGTCCGGGTCGCGCAGGACCTTGAAATAGCTGGCGGCCGGGTTGTCCATGTTGGAGCCGCTGGCCGTCAAGATGTCGTAGACGAACTTGTCATACGGCTTGTTGGCGACGATGGCGTCGCGGATGTATTTGCGGAAGGCGGCCGCCCCCGGTTCGCCGAGGAACTTGCGGTTGACTTGCAACAGGTCGGCCCACTTGTTCGTCCAGTGCTCGATGAACTCGGGATTGCCGATCAACTTCTCGACCAGGGCGTCGCGCTTGACGCGCGTCGGCCGGCTGTCGGCGAGGAAGGCGCGAACGTCCGACGGCTCGGGCGGTAGGCCGGTCAGGTCGAGGTAGATGCGGCGGATGAACTCGGCGTCGGTACACAGCTCGCTGGGCAGGATCTTCATTTGCCGGAGCTTGGCATCGACGAGCTTGTCGATGTAGCCGTGCTCCGGGACGTCGTGCCACTGGTAGCCGTCGCGCTGGCCCATGATGACGAGGCCGGCGGCGGCGTAGGCGCCCTCGTAGCGGGCCAGGATCGTCGTCTCGCCGCGGCGCACGGCCGTCACGGTGCCGGCCCGATTGACCGTCGCCACCTCGGTATTGCTGCTCTCCAGGAACGCCTCGGCGCTGACGTCGCGTGTGCTGCCGTCGCTGTAGACGGCGCGGACGGCCATCTGCTGCTTCATGCCCGGCAGCGCGATGACGGCGCTTTCGGGGCAGCACCTCGACGCTCTGGACGCGCGGAGCGTTCAGGTCGAGCTTGACGCCGTCGGCGATCCAGGCGCGCAGCAGGTCGTAGTACGGCTCGCCCGGCTGCGTCAGCACGCCGCCGACGTGGGCGACGGTGCCGGTACACTTGAGCAGCATCAAGCTGGCGTCGGGAGCGGCCCGGTTGAAGCGGCGGCCCTTGAGATCGTCCGTCAGCGCCCGGTGGTCGAAGATCGGATCGTAGCCGCGCAGCGACAGTTTGAAGCCGTTCTTGCCCTTCTGCGCTCCGTGACACGTTCCGGCGTTGCAGCCCATGCGCGACAGCGTCGGCATCACGTCGCGGACGAAGCTGACTTCGTGCTTGTCCTTCTGGCCCTTGACCTCGACGGGCAGCGTCAACGTCTGCTCTTGCAGGCGGATCGTCGAGGGCGCCGCGGCCGTTGGCGACGGGCCGCACGACGCCGGTGTCGTTGACGCGGACGAGCGGCGCCGGCGCCTCGATCTTCGCCAACCGCGTCACGTCGAGCTGTTCGCCGCCGGCGAGATGGGCGGTCAGCAAGAGCTGCGAATACTCGAAGGGCGTCTTCAGTTCGACGCGCGGCGGATGCGCTTCGAGCTTGACGACGCGGGCGCCGGGCGGCAGCGCCTCGGCCGGCTCAACGGCGGTGGCCACGGAGGCGAGACAACCCAGTGTCCAGGCGACCAGAACGTATCGAGTCATGGCGGTCCTCATGTGATGTCAATGGTATTAGCCGTTTGCGGCTTAGCGCGCCCTGGCCGTCCGGGTCAGCGGCACAGGGATGAATTCCTTGACGACCTTGCCCGTCTTGGCGTCGCTCAGACGAACCACGCCATCGAAGCCGGCCGAGGCGACCACCTGGCCGTCGGGCCGGAACGACACCGAATAAATCGGCCCGATGCCGGTCAACTTCGAGACGACCTTGCCGTCGGCGGTCTGGTAGACGCGCAGCTCGCCTTTGCCGTCGAGGCTGCTGCCGGCCGCGAACTGGCTGCCGTCGGCGCTGAACGCCAGGGCGTAGAGCAGGCCAGGCATCTTCTCGTAGTCGCGGACCTTGTTGGCGTCATCGCCGATGACGCGCTTGCTGGTGCGATGCATCTTGTACAGGCGCGGCACGCCGTCGTCGCCGCCGATGAGCAGTTCATCGTACCACTTCTCGCTCTGGTCGGTGCCCTTGGCGGTGTTCTTGACCTTGTCGTCGCGCTGGACCGGATTGCGGGCCACGGCCAAAAGGCCGCCCTTGAGCGCTCCCGGCGTGATGCTGGTGACGTTGTCGATGAAGCGCTGCGTCGCCACCTCCGTCAGCTTCACCGAGCGGTCGCGGCTGATGGACGCCAGGAACGTCGAATCTTTCGAGAAGACGGTGCCGAGCACCCAATCGCTGTGCGCTCCCTGGAAGAGCACCTGCTTGCCGGTATCGGCTTCGATGGCGCGGACGCTGTTGTCGGCGCAGCCGAAGGCGAGCTTGTCGCCGTCGTGCGACCAGCTGACGCCGTAGATGGTGTCATAAGTGATCGGCACGGACAGCTTCAGCTTGCGTCGGGCCACGTCCCAGACCTGGATCTCGCCGAAGCGGCCGGGCGCGCCGCCAGCGACGGCCAACCGTTTGCCGTCCGGCGAAAAAGCGATCGCCTCGATGCGCTCCGACAGGCCGACGAGCCGGCCAACCAGGCCGGAGCCATCGCCCTTGTGCAACAGGACTTCGTGATAACCGGAGACGGCCAGCAGGTTGCCATCGGGCGAGTAAGCGATGCAGCTCAGGCCCGGCGACACGGCGTAAACCGGCGGGTGTTCGGCGTCGATGACCAGCTCCTGCGTCCGGGGCGTATCGTTCTTGGCCCCGGCCGCGATCCATTTCCGGATGATCTCGATGTCGGCGGCGGGCAGAGGGGCTTTGCCCTTGGGCATGGCCGGCTTCTTGCCCTTCTTGGGCAGCAGTTGATCGACGACCATGCTCTGCTCGGGATGTCCGGGCACGATGCCGGGCTGATCGTGATCGCCCTTCTTGAGCAGATCGGCATAGCCGGTCATGACGTAGCCGCCCTGCGGCTTGGCCGGCTGATGGCAGCCCTGGCAGTGCTGCTGGAAGATGCGGCGGACGTCCTTGTAGTAGCTGACCTCACTCGTCCCTTTCGGGTCGGTGGGTTCGGCGGCGGCGGTGAACGAGGCGGACAGCGCCAGCAATCCGCCGGCGAGGAGGAGAGATCGGCCCGAAATCATGAAGCATTCCTCGGTAAGCGCTCGTGAGACGTAGGGATCGCCGCAAACGGCTCGGTGGCAAGCCGCCCGCGGATTTCCTTCAGGGTGGAAGGCAGCGTGGAGGGCGGGTCGTTTAACTCTTGAGGATTATCTTCGCACATGGACGGTCGGCGTTCAAGGATTTTTCTGGCGGAGAGGAGAGTTTTTCCGAGGGCGCGGCGCGAACCGACATTCCCCGTCGCCACGGTGGCCGGTTAGAATGCCGGTGAATTCCGAACAAGAGGAGTCTGAATCATGGCCACCGTTGCGACCGCGATGACCACGGAAGAGATGCTCGCCCTGCCCGACAACGGCATGGAACGCTGGCTCATCGCCGGTGAACTGAGGGAACGTCCCATGACGGTACGCAATCGCTTTCACAGCCGCGCGATGATTCGGGTCGGGAAGTTTCTCGACAACTGGCTCGATGAGCAGCCCTCGCCGCGCGGCCAGATACTCGGCGGTGAGGCCGGAGTGCGGTTGAGCCACGATCCCGACACAACTGTGGGCGTCGATGTCGTGTACGTCTCCTCCGAGGTCATCGTCCGCCAGACGGGCGAGACAAGTCTGATCGATGGCGTGCCGACGCTGGCCGTCGAGATCCTCTCGCCCAACGACACCGTGGAGGACATTCATGAGAAGCTGACGGCTTACCGGCTGGCCGGGGTGCCGCTGGCCTGGGTGCTCGATCCCTACAACCGCACGGTGATGGTGCATCGGCCCGATGCCGAGCCGGAGCTGTTCAACGTCCGTCAGGAGCTGTCCGGCGAGCCGCACCTGCCGGGTTTCCGCGTGCCGGTCGCTCGTCTGTTTGAGTGATGACCGCGAACTCTTTGTCTACCACAACTAGCCCGGAGCGCAAGCGAGGGGAGGAAAAACCCGTCGCTTGCGCTCCGGGCTAATATGTTTGAAAGTAGTTCCTGCGACCTACGGAGAACAACCATGCGTCGGCTCGGTCCCTATACCCTGGCCTTGTCCCTGCCCCTGGTCCTCGTGCTAACGACGAGCGGCGACGCGCCGGCGGAGCGGACGATCGCCTACCGCGGCGCCCGCATCCTGACTGCGGCCGGCGCTCCCATCGACAAGGGCGTCCTCGTCGTGCGCCGGGACAAAATCTTCGCCGTCGGCGCCGAGGCCGACACAGCCATTCCCGAGGGGGCGGAAGTCATCGATCTGACCGGCAAGACGATCATCCCCGGCCTGGTGGATACGCACTCGCACATCGGCATCTGGCCGCGTCCGCACGTGCCGGCGCACAACGACGGCAACGAGGGCAGCGGGCCGGTGCAGTCGAGCCTGCGCGCCCTCGATGCCATCCAGCCGGACGACCCCGGCATTCGCATGGCCGTCGCCGGCGGTGTTACCACGGCCAACATCATGCCCGGCTCGGCCAACGTCATCGGCGGACAGACCGTCTACGTCAAACTGCGCGGCCGAACCATCGAGGACATGCGCGTGCGCTCGCCGATGGTTCTGGGCGGCTTGAAGATGGCCAACGGCGAGAACCCCAAGCGTTGGAACTTCGAGGGCCGCAAAATGGCGCCGGCCACGCGCATGAAGATCGCCGCCCTGCAGCGCGAGCAGTTCACCAAGGCCCGCGATTATCTGCGGCAGTGGCAGCGTTATCGCCAGGCCAAGGCCGAGGGCAAGGACGCGACGCCGCCCGAGACCGACCTCGGCCTGGAACCGCTCGTCGAGGTGCTGCAGCGCAAGCGCACCGTCCACTTCCACAGCCATCGCGCCGACGATCTGATGACGGCGATCCGGTTGTCGAAGGAATTCCACTTCGAGCTAGTGTTGCAACACTGCACCGAGGGTTATCGCATCGTGGATGAGTTGGTCCGCGAGAAGATCCCGGTATCGCTGACGCTGGTGGATAGTCCCGGCGGCAAGCTCGAAGTGGCGGGCCTGCTCGAAGAGAACGCCGCCCTTCTCGACAAGGCCGGCGTCCAGGTCGCCATCAACACGGACGATTCGATCACCGAATCGCGCTTCCTGCTGCGGACAGGCGCCATCGCCGTGCGCGGCGGCATGTCCGAGGCGGTGGCCCTGTGCGCTCTGACGATCAACGGCGCGCGCATGTTGCACCTGGACGATCGGCTCGGTTCGCTGGAGAAGGGCAAGGAGGCCGATTTCGTCGTGCTGTCCGGCCCGCCGTTTAGCGTCTACGCGCACGTCTTGCAAACCTACATCGACGGCCAATGCGTCTTCGATCGGAGCAAACAACAAGATTGGTCCTACCAGGTGGGCGGCTTCGCCCTGCGCCAGCGCGAACGACTGCCGAGGACGCCGTCGCTGATCAAGCCCCAGGCCGAAGCGGCTCTGCGCACGCCTATCCTCCGCGTGGGCCAGAAGCCCTGGAACCGCAATGTGCCGCGCTTCGCCATCCTGGCCTCAAGCCTCCACACGGTTAGCCACGGAACCCTCCACGGCGGCATCGTCCTCGTCGAAGACGGCAAAATCAAGGCCGTCGGTCCCGCCGAGGACGTGAAGGTGCCCGATGGCTGGCCCATCCTGACGGCGGCCGTGGTGACACCGGGCTTGATCGACGCCCACACCGTCGTCGGTCTCTCGGGAGCGGCCAACGTCGGCGCCGACCAGGACCAGGACGAGATGAGCGATCCGAATCAGGCGGATTTGCGCGTGCTGGACAGCTTCAATCCGCGTGAGCCGCTTTTGGAGTTCGTCTGCCGCGAAGGCGTCACCGTGGTCCACGCGGTCCCCGGCCGGGCCAACGTCCTCGCTGGGCAGACGGGCATCTTCCGCACCTCGGGGCGGACGGCCGAGAGCATGACCCTGCGCTTCCCGGCCGGTCTACTCGTCAATCTCGGCGAAGCGCCCAAGTCCGCGTACAGCAATCGCCAGCCGACGACGCGCATGGGCACCGCTGCTCTGCTACGAACGGCATTGACACAGGCACGAAATCACGCCCGCAAGCTCGCCGCCGCCAAGAACGACGACAAACGCCCGCCGCACAACCCGAAGCTGGAGGCGCTGGGTCTGGCCTTGCAGGGCAAGCTGCCGGTCCTCTTCGCCGCCCATCGGGCCGATGACATCAACACCGCCCTGCGCTTGGCCAAGGAGTTCCAGCTGCGACCGCGTTCTGGAGTTGGCGACGGAGGGCTATCTGCTGGCCGATCGTCTGGCCGAGGCGAAGGTGCCGGTGGTGGTGCATCCGACCATGCAGCGGCCCGGCTCGATGGAGACGTATCACAGCCACCTCGGCAACGCGGCGGTGCTGGCCGATCACCACATTCCGCTGGCCATCGGCACCGGCTTTGAGGCGTACGTGCCCAAGACGCGCGTGCTTCGCCACGAGGCGGCGATAGCGATGGTCAACGGACTCGGCTACGACCGTGCCCTCCGTGCCGTCACCCTCGACGCCGCCCGTATCCTCGGCATCGACGCCGAGCGCGGCAGCATCGAGAAGGGCAAGACCGCGGATCTCGTCTTGTTCGACGGCGATCCATTCGAGCACGCCACGCACGTAACGCACACGCTGATCGATGGTCGAGTCGTCTATGACCGTGGCGAGTATCTGAAACTGCCGTTCGCTCGGCGGGCGATGCCGCTGACGGGCGGCAGCGGCGTCGGCTGCTGCCTGGGGATGTGGTGAGAAGTGTCGGGTGCATAGGCGGGCACGGGGTTTGCACATCCATCCAATAGGTTCCCCGTTTCGCCGCGATGCGCAGCGGAGCGCGATGCGCTCCGCTGCGCGTCGCGGCGAAACGAAGTTCGTTTTGGAAAGGAGTGCGTTATGAACCGTGCAATCGCACTGTTGACCGGAGCGGGCCTGGGTGCGGGGTTGATGTACTTTCTCGACCCTCGGGCGGGCCGGCGTCGTCGGACCACCCTACGCGATCGGACGATTCGCATGGCCCGCGAAACCCGCGAAGCGGCCCGAGTGATCTCCTGCGACATGAGGAACCGGTGCAGGGGCTGGCGGCCGGCGACTTGTCGGTGCTCGTCGGCGGTCGGCGGGCGCTGAGCAATCCCTTGCGCGGCGGCTGGTCACCGTCGGCGCGGGCCTTGATGACCCTCGCGGGCAGTGGCCTGTTCCTGAGTGGGCTGACGCGAAACGCTCCAACGGCATGCGTCATGGGTACGGTTGGCCTGGCCCTGATCGCGGAGGGCGTCAGCAACATTCCCATCGAGGACATCCCGCACGTCCCGCAGAAGGTGGCCGGCAAAGTCACGGAGATGGCCGATCGGTTCGGTATTGGCGGGCGGATGTCAGCGGACGGACATGCGCGGCGAATGCCCCAGCCAGCCGGCGCAGGTGAGTAAAAGTGTGTCCCCAAGCCGCTTGCGGCCTGGCGGTCTTCCCCGCCAGGCCGCAAGCGGCGAAGACGTTTCGGTCCCCATTTCCTGTTTGTGTTCCGGCCGGGCTTGCGTTAGACTCATCCCCGGATACATTTCCGGTCGTCCAGGGAGCAGGCTGCGTCATGTCGGAACCGCCGTTCAAGCACGTGTGTTGCTCGGTGATTGTCCTTCGCATTGGGCCGGCCCAGTTGGTGGGCGAAGCTGTCGCCGACGCCATGCGCGAGGAGTTTTTGACTGCGCAAGCTGGTGGGGGCGCGGAATGTCGTGATCGATTTCCAGCCGGTGACGTACCTGTCCAGTTCCAGCTTTCGGCCGTTGCTGAGCCTGTTGCGCGAGGTGCGCGACGGGGGCGGACGCCTGGTGCTGTGCAACCTCAACCGCGACGTGCATGAGATCTTCAGCGTGACGCGCTTGATCGCCACCAACGACTCGACGCCGGCTGCCTTCGAGGTACAGGCAGACGTGCCGGCCGCCGTCGCCAGCCTGCAACTCCCCGTTTAGCCGCGACGTGCAGCGGAGCGCGGGACTGTCCCGCGCTCCGCTGCGCGTCGCGGCTAACCGAAGTCGTATCTGACGTTCCTGCCGTTCGCGCCTGTCGTACCGTGGCCTCTTTGGCGGGACGTCGAATCCGTCGATGATTTCCTTGTGAGGGAGGGAAGGAGTTCCTATAATCGGAATATGTCCTTTTGCCAAATGGATTGCCCAGCAGCCTGAGATGACTGTCATCCCTCGCCGGGGGTTCCCTGGATGGACGAACTGCATCACGAGTGCGGCATCGCCGCGTTGTACCACCTTCCGGGTCAGCAGGCTTCGCCGCTCGCCCCCCTCCAGGGAGCCGAGCAAGTCTCGCGGCTGATGCCGCGTATGCTCCTCGATCTGCAAAACCGCGGCCAGCTCGCCGCCGGCTTCGCCACCTTCAACCCCCGCCGCGAAAAGCTGCTCGACACCTACAAGCAGATCGGCACCGTCATCGAGGCGTTCCGCCTCAACCACCAGGCCAAGTACGAGAGCATCATGCGTGAGTACGCCGGCCGGGCCGCCATCGGCCACGTCCGCTACGCCACCTGCGGCGCCACCGATCGCAGCTACGCCCAGCCGTTCGAGCGTCATCACGGCTGCAAATGGAAATGGTTCGCCTTCGCCTTCAACGGCCAGCTCGCCAACTTCGCCGAGCTGCGCGATCAGCTGCTCACGCAAACCGACTACCACCTCACCCGCAACATCGACACCGAAGTCATCATGCACTACCTCAGCCACGAGCTGAGCCGGTACGGCGACGACCGGCCCGACCTGGTCCAGGTGTTCCGCAACCTCAGCCGCAAGTTCGACGGCGCCTACAACATCGTCTTCCTCAACGCCATGGGCGACATGGTGGTCTTGCGCGATCCCAACGGCTTCCGGCCGCTGTGCTACGCCCAGGACGGCCCGCTGTTCGCCGCCGCCAGCGAGAGCGTGCCGCTGCTGAACCTCGGCTTCACCAACGTCCACTCGCTGGAGCCGGGCGAGATGATCCTCATTGAGGACGGCGAGGTCCGCCATGAACGTTTCGCCGAGCCGCGGACGCCGTCGCACTGCTTCTTCGAGTGGATCTACTTCGCCAACGTCGCCAGCACGCTCGACGAGCGCAGCGTCTACCTGACGCGCGCCGCCCTGGGCAAGGAGCTGGCCCGGCAGGAACGGCAGGTGAACCTGGTGCCGCTCGACCGCGACACCATCGTCGTGCCGGTGCCGGACACCGGCAAGGCCGCCGCCGACGCCATGGCCTTCGAGCTGGGCGTGCCGTCGGTCGAGGGGCTGATCCGCAACCGCTACATCGGCCGGACCTTCATCGAGGGGCAGAACCGGGCCGAGCGCGTGCAGCTGAAGTACACGCCTCTGCGCGAGGTGCTGGCCGGCAAGCGCGTGCTGCTGATCGAGGACACCATCGTCCGCAGCACGACCATGAAGACGCTTGCTGAGCGACCTGCGCGTTCGCGGCGGAGCGCGTGAGGTCCACGTCCGCGTCGCCTGTCCGCCGATCGTCGCGCCGTGCTTTTACGGCATCGACATGTCCACCATGCGCGAGCTGTTCGCGCCGCGCTTCATGAAGGGCGGCCGACTCACCGAGGCCGAGCAGAACGCCATGGCCGCCGAGCTGGGGGCCGACACGCTGTTCTATCTGCCGCTGGAGGCCGTCGCTCGCTGCATCGGCCTGGACGCCGGCCATCTCTGCCGCGGCTGCCTGACGGGCAAGTATCCCACGCCCACGGGCGAACGCCTGTACCAACTGTCGCTGCGCCATCGCAACGGCAGCGTCAACGGCCGTACCTACGAGGTGGCGGCCGTGGCCCACTCGACCGGCGGCTGATACCGGCCGTTCGCCGAAAATTCCTTCAAGAATTCGACGTCCCCGGTCGATACAGACGAGGAGCGGGTCGGCAATGCTCCCTCCGCGGGCAGCGTCCGCGCCCGCCTGGAACAGAGGAGACGCCGCCCATGGACGGGCTCGATCTCGCGGCGTTCCGGGCCACGCCCTTGACCCGGGAGCCTTTTCCCTTTCTCGTCGTCCCCGGATTCATCAAGCCGTCGGCGCGGCAACAGGTCAACGCCGATTACCCCCGTATCGACGACCCCGGCAGTTTCCCGGTGACGGGGCTGACTTACGGACCCGGCTTCGGTCAGCTGCTGGACGAGCTGCGCGGCCCGGCCTTCCGATCGGCCTGCGAGGAAAAATTCGGTCTCGACCTGGGCGGCCGCAGCACCATGATTACGGTGCGCGGCCGTTGCGGCACGCGCGACGGCAACATCCACACCGACGCCGTCAACAAGATCATCACCGTGCTGCTGTACATGAATCCGACGTGGGAGCAGTCCGGCGGACGGCTGCGCCTGCTTCGCTCCGGCAACGACATCGAGGATGTCATTGTCGAGGTGCCGCCGACGGAAGGAACGCTCGTCGCCTTTCGCCGCCGCGACAATTCGTGGCACGGCCACAAGCTGTTCATCGGGCCGCGCCGCGTCATCCAGTTCAACTGGGTGGCCAATCAGGGTTATCAGCGTCGGGAGTTCCTCCGCCATCGGGTGTCGGCGTGGATGAAGAGGACGCTGGCGATGTTCCGTCGCTCGGCCTGAACCCAGGGCGATTTGCCGTTCGCCAGGAGATCGCGTGAACACGTCTACCTTGCGCAACCGGCCGTTCGAGCGCATCCTGCTCATCAAGCCGTCGGCGGTGGGCGACGTCATTCACGCCCTGCCGGTGCTGGCCAAGCTGCGGACCCGCTATCCGTCGGCGCGAATCGACTGGCTGCTGACGCCGGCCATCGCCGAGTTGGTCGGCCGCCATCCGGCCTTGTCCAACGTTGTCCTGTTCGACCGCGGCGCACTGGCCCGCGGTTGGCGGGGTTGGTCGGCCGGCGTGCTGCGCATGTTGGCCGGACTGTGGCGGACGCGCTATGACCTGGTGATTGACTTGCACGGCCAGTTTCGCTCGGCGGTGCTGACGCTGGCGGCGCGGGTGCCGGTGCGGCTCGGCTTCGATCGGCCCTTCGCCGGCCCGCGCTCGGCCGGCGACCGTCGGCTCATCGCCAACGCCTATCGGCACGGCTGGACCGGCGCCCGCGAAGGCGCCTGGCTGGCGTACACCCATCGCATCCCTCTGCCTCGCTCCGACGTCCACGCGGTTGATCGCTATCTCTCGCTCGGCCCCATCCTCGGATTGGACGAGGGACCGCCGGATTTTCACGTGCCCATCCCCCCTCACTCGGCGGCGCGCATCGAACGTCTTGCTGAGCCAGCACGGACTGCGGGGCCAACCGTTCGCCGTGCTGGTGCCGGGGACGATCTGGCCGACCAAGCACTGGCACGTCGAGGGCTTCGCGGCCGTGGCGCGCCATCTGCGCGGCAGCGGACGAAGGGTCGTGCTCGCCGGCTCGGCGAGCGAACGGCCGCGCTGCCAGGCCGTGTCGGACCTCGCTCCCGGTGTGGTGGACCTGTCGGGACAAACCACGCTCTCGGAGCTGGCCGCGCTCATCCGCGGAGCGGATTTGTGCGTCACCAACGATTCCGGCTCGATGCACCTGACGGTGGCGCTGGGACGCCCGATCGTCAGCGTGTTCGGGCCAACCGATCCGGTATGGATCGGGCCTTACGGCCGGCCCGGCAGCGTGGTCCAGGCCCATCTCCCTTGCGCCCCCTGCTATTTTCGACAGCTGCGCGCTTGCCCGCACAACCACGCCTGCATGACCGAGGTCACGGCCGGCATGGTCATCGAGCGCATCGAACAGATCCTTGGCGGCGGTCGCCGCGTCAGCGCGTAGTGTTTTCGTCCGAGCCTGAAGCGTAAGCGAAGAGAGCGATAACCGAAGGTTATCGCTCTCTTCGCTTACGCTTCAGGCTCGGAGCGGCCGGCGCTCCGCCTGCGCTGGTGGCGTTCGTGGCGCCGCTGGTAATTCCATGCTTGCAGACGGATGATGCGGCGCAGCCAGCGCACCGCGCGGCGGCGGCGAGTGTCGCCGAAGTACAGACGCCAGAACCCCAGGCGGTCGCGGACGTCCACGCCGGGCAGGTCGGACGAATAAAGTAGTTGAGCGAGGTCTTTAATCCTCCACCAAGGCCAGGTCCAGCGGTGATGGCCGAGGCGGTGCAGATCGATGAGGTGGACGCGGCCGCGCCAGTCGGGCAGGCGGCGCGTGTCCTCCTCGTCGATGTAGAAGTGGCAGAGATAGAGATCCTTGTGGAACCAACGGCGATCGTGGAGACGGCGGCTCAGCGCGACCATCTCCCGGACCAGGCCGCGCTTCCAGAGGCGGAACGTCGCCGGATCGAGCCGCTGGGCCGCCAGGGGAACGGCCTCGTGCAGCGCCAGCATGTTGGTCAGCTCTTCGACGGCGAGGAAACTTTGCAGCCGGCCCCAGGGTCCGATGAATTCGCCGCCCGCCGCGGCCACGGGCACCGGCAGGCCCGCCGCCCGCGCCTGTTCCAGGTGCGCCCATTCCTGCATGGCCGGCGACCAGTCGCCCTCCGGCCAGAGCAGCGCCAGCAGTCCGTGCCACCACGGCAGCCGATAGTGACGTTTGAGATAGACCACGAGCCGCCGGCCGTCCGAACGCAGGGACCAGCGGCCGATGGTGCGGCCTTGCTTGGCGTGGAAGCGGTCGGTGACGGCCGCGTGCATGATGTGCTCGGCCCAGTCGGGACCGGCGAGGTCGGGCCAGTGCGGCTGCTGGCGCAAGCGACGCACACCGCGAAAAAGACGCTGCCAGAGGGTGCCCGTCACGAGTGTCCTCCTGACAACCGGCGCTTCGACACCTTTTCTCACTAGCCCGCGAGCGCCAGCGACGGGTTCTCACCCGTCGCTGCGCTCCGGGCTAGCAAGGGATCTCGTCTAAGCGGCGAGCGGTCCCGGCGTTGCTCGCGCTTCGGCGCCGAGCTGCAATCGGCCGCGACGCCTCAACAGCACAACCCCGACCAGCCACAGGAGCAAATTACCGTACATGGCCGAGCCGCAATCGCGCAAAAGGTTCATGTTCGGCAGTTGCGGCAGCAGATTGGCGAGCGCGTTCACGGCCAGCAAGGCCCACAGCCACGCAGGCAGCGACAACCCCTCCTGGCGCTGCCAGCGCTCGGCCAGGATCGCCGCTACCAAGGGCAGGGCAAGGCTGAAGTAGTGCAGATGACAAACGGGGCTGACCAGCAGCATGTCCAGTACGAGCAGGCCGAAGAACGCCACCATGTCGATGCCGTCGTCGCGCCGCCGCCAGCCGAACGCCGCCAACGTCGTCAGCGTCAGCAGGCCGCCCAGCAGGTGGCTGACCAGCCGCACGGCCGGCGGCGCCTTCGGCGGCCGCTTGGTGAAGTCCGGATAAAGCGTGTTGTGCAGCGCCGTCAGGATCGATTGTCCCTCGGTCGCAGTCTGGTTGGTCAACTCCTCGCGCGCGAGGCGTCTGCGCCGCTGCCCAGACCGGGCAGCAGGACGGTTTGGGTCATCTCGCCGTAACACCGAACGGTGCGCGTCGGTCCCAGGACGGCCACGGGGATGACGATCAGTCCGACGATCAGGCCGGTGGCGCAGCCGGCCAGGCAGCGGCCGTCGCGCCGCCACAGCGGCAACAGCAGCAAGTACGCCGGGATGATCTTCACGCAGATGGCCGCCGCCAGCCACAGCCCGGCGCGAAAGCGCCGGCCGTCGAGCAGGTCCGCCAGAAAGCCGGCGAACAGGGCCAGCAGCAGCAGGTTGACCTGGCCGCGGCTGAGCGTGTGTCCGATCGGGATAAGGCAGGCCAGCAGCGGCCACAAGCGCAGCGCCCACCAACCGCGGCTGCGCGGCGAGCCGACCAGCGAATACGGGCCGGTCGCCGTCCGCTCCAGCGCCCCGGCCAGGTGATGGACGGCGAAGGCCAGCAAAAGCAGATTGAAGACGTAGCACAGGGCAACCGAGACGGAATAGGGGACCATGCCCGCTCGGTCGGCGCCGGCGGGCGGGTCGGCCAGGGGGGCGGCGAGGATGGCCAACAGTGGCGGATAGTGGTAGTGGAAGCCGTTGTCGTCCGTGACGTCGTACAGGTCGGCGTCGGCGCGAACGGCCCAACCGGCGCGGAGGAAGACGTTCAGGTCGCCCTTGCGCGTCTGCTGCAAGGCCGAGCGGATTTCGACCACGACGCCGAAAACCACGAGGACGGTAAGGAAGGCGGCGAGGGCGAGCCATTCCACACGGCTCGGAGGCGCCTGTCGGGAGCCGGCCGTTGGTGATCCATCCATGACGACGACGACCTCTCTCCAGGGGACGTGGTGTGCCCGCCGCACGGGACGGGTCGTCCGTGATACTCCCGCGACTGTCCGCGTGTCAACCCGGACCTCGCCGTTCGACGAGACAGCGGCTTCTCGGATTCACCCGCCCGAACGGTTGTGCTACCATTGAAGCGTCCCCGTCCCGGAGGGGGCAGGAGAACAGACCATGGCGCGCAAGCCCAAGAAAGACGAAGCCGACGGCATCCGCATCATTTGCCGCAACAAGCGGGCCTTTCACGAGTACGACATCGAGGACACGCTGGAGTGCGGCCTGGTGCTGACCGGCACCGAGGTCAAGAGCCTGCGCGACGGCGCCGGCGGACTCGAAGATGCCTACGCCAAGATCGAGGACGGCGAAGTCTGGCTGATCGGCTGCGACATTCCCGAGTACAGCATGGGCAACCGCATGAACCACAAGCCCAAGCGGCCGCGCAAGCTGCTGATGCACCGCCGCGAGATCGCCAAGTTCGCCGCCAAGGCGTCGCAGCGCGGCTTCACGCTGGTGCCGCTCAAGATGTACTTCAAGGACGGCCGGGCCAAGGTCGAGGTGGCCGTGGCTCGCGGCAAGCAGCTGCACGATAAGCGCCAGGCGGCGAAGAAGTCCGACGCCCAGAGAGAAATTCGCCGGGCCATCTCCGAGCGCCGGCGGTAACAATCAGAAAAGAACCACGGATAACACGGATAAAGACAAAAAACAAGAAAATACCTCTTCTTTATCCGTGTTATCCGTGATTTGGCAAGGTCAGGCATCATGCCGACTTCATCCTGGAATATCGTCTTTGTTATCGCCCTCATTGCCTATCTCGGCATTCGAGGAGTGTTCGATCACCGCGCCGAAGCAACGAAAAGACCGTCCGCCGAACGGACTGGCGCGATCGGGCTTTGCTGTCCCTCGTCCTACTTGGAAGCCTCCTGCTGCCGGCCGGTTATCTGCTCACGCCTTGGCTCTCGTTCGCGGATTATCGTCTTCCGGCTTTGGCTCACTGGTGCGGCACGGTGGTGATGGCGGCTGCGCTCTGGCTGTTCTGGCGGTCTCACGCCGATTTGGGTCCGAACTGGTCGGTTACGTTGGAGCTGCGCAAGGGCCATCAACTGGTCCAGCGCGGCGTTTACCGCTCGATTCGCCACCCGATGTATGCTTCCATCTGGCTGTTCAGTATGGGACAGGGACTCCTGCTGGACAACTGGCTCGCCGGCTGGTCGGCCCTGGCGTCGTTCGCGCCGCTGTATTTCGTGCGTACGCCCCGCGAGGAACAGATGATGTGCGAGTTCTTCGGGCAGGAGTATCGTGATTACATGCGGCAGACCGGCCGGCTGTTGCCTCGCCTTTCTGTCAAGCAGACGATCTCCAGCAATACGAACAATGCCCAGCGAAACCATGCCCAACCAGGCGTTGCAGCAGACCGGCCACGCGAATAACGCCTGTTCGTGCTTCAGCGCCTTCTTCCGAGTGAGCCGGCTGCTGAGCTTGTTATTTTTTTCGGCTGGATACGCGCACCGGGTCAGGGAGGGCCCCATGCACTGGATCGGCCTGGTCGATCATCCCGAACACGTCTGTTGCCGCTATCGCCTGGCGGCGTTCCGTCCCTTTCTGGAGCAGGCGGGCCATACCCTGGAGCTGCAGGCGGTCCCGCGCCGCTGGTGGTCGCGGCTGGCCTTCTTCCGCCGGCTGTGCGGGGCCAACGTGATCTTGCAGCGCCGCCTACCGTCCGCCTGGCAGCGCGTTCTGCTGCGCCGAGCCTCTCGACTGTTGTTCGATTTCGACGACGCCGTGTTCCTACGTGATTCGTATGCCGCCCGCGGCTTGCACGATCCTCGCCGTCTGCGCCGCTTCGCCGGCCTGCTGCGCTGCGCCGATGCGGTGATCGCCGGTAACACCTTTCTCGCCGAGCACGCCGCCCGCTGGGCCGGCGAAGAGCGCGTCCACGTCATCCCGACCTGCATTGATCCCGGCCGCTATCCGCTGGCCGAACCGGCGCGGATCGGCAGCGGCGTCGAGCTAGTGTGGGTGGGATCGTCGAGCACCTTGCAGGGACTGCAAGCGATCGCGCCGCTGCTGGAAGAGATTGGCCGCAGTCTGCCCGGCTTGCGCTTGAAACTCCTCTGCGATCGCTTCCTGCAACTGCACGACCTGACCGTGATGCCGTGCCGGTGGAGCGAGTCCAGCGAGGCCGAGGACATCGCTGGCGCCGACATCGGCATCAGCTGGGTGCCCGATGACCTGTGGAGCCGCGGCAAGTGCGGCCTGAAAGTGCTGCAATACATGGCCGCCGGATTGCCGGTGATCGCCAACCCCGTCGGCGTCCAGGTCGAGATGGTGCGACACGGCGAGACGGGTTTTCTGGCCGAGACGCCAGCGCAGTGGGTCGAGGCGGTGCATCGACTGGCGCACGACCCGGACCTGCGGAGGCGGATGGGACGCGCCGGTCGGCGACTTGGTTGAATCACGCTACAGCGTCGCGGCGGGCGCGGCGCGCTGGGTGACGCTGTTGGATCGCTTGAGGGAGCCGCTGGCGGCTTAGTGTCTGTCCCGTAAGCCCCTCTCCCCCGTACTCCGGGGGAGAGGGGTTGGGGTGAGGGGGCGTTTTCTGCGGGTTTGCCGCCCCCTCACCCCCAACCCCTCTCCCCCGAGTACGGGGGAGAGGGGGGCTTACGGGACAGACTCTTAGAAGCGGCTTGTGAGCACAACGACACCGAGGGGCAGCATGTCGGAGTCCCCTATCCTTGTGACCGGCGGAGTGCGCTGGCAGATACGGCCTGGCCTGGAGTATCTGTTCGGGTCGGACGGCTTGCGCCTGAACGAATGGCTGGCCGCGGGACAGGCCCGCGTCATCAAACATGGCCAGCATCGCACGGTCTATCACGTCACCTTGCCCGAGTTGGATTTCTATCTCAAGCAC
The DNA here is from genome assembly GCA_963849325.1 of uncultured Planctomycetota bacterium. Classification (GTDB taxonomy): domain Bacteria; phylum Planctomycetota; class Planctomycetia; order Gemmatales; family Gemmataceae; genus JAJPHU01. The sequence continues at coordinate 752,352 of CAWKHF010000005.1, forward strand.
AATCGCCTCGCCGATGGCCGTGCCTGGCTGCGCGAAATGGTACGGCCGAGCAAGGCCCGCGGCGAATACGACAACGCACTGGTCGTCGCCGCCCGTGGGGTGCCGACCATCGAGCCGTTGGCCCTCGGCGAAACGAGTCGCGGGGCCGGGCCGCGCTGCAGTTACCTCATCACGCGAGCACTGCCGGAGACCCGGCCGCTCAACTCCTTCCTGGAAACGACGCTGCCGCAGTGGCCGGCCCCGCGCCGTACCCGCCTGCGCCAGCGCCTGGCCGTGACGCTGGGCCGATTGCTGGCCCACATGCACGACGCCGGCATCGCCCATCCCGATCTCCACCCCGGCAACGTCCTTCTGCGGCTCGACGCCGACGATCGGCTCGAACTCTTCCTCATCGACCTGCATGGCCTTCACCTGGGTGCGCCGCTGTCCTGGCGTGCCCGGCGAGCGAACCTCATTGTCCTCAACCGCTGGTTCATGCTCCGCACCGAGCACAGCGATCGCTTGCGCTTCTGGCACGCCTACCGCTCGACCGGCCGGAGCGAGGAGCCGACGGTCGAAGGCCGGCAGCCGATCGCCGAACTGGAGCGCGGAACGCTGGCGTCGAACCTGTGTTTCTGGCGCGGGCTGGATCGTCGTTGTCGAAAAGGGAATCGCCACTTTCGGCGCGTGCGCGGCGAGGGCGTCGCGGGCCATGCGGTGGCAGACCTTCCAGCCGAGGCGCTGGCGCCGCTGCTGGCCGACCCCGATGCGCCGTTCGAGCGGCCGGACGCCATGGTGCTGAAGAAATCGCCCAGTTCCGCCGTCGTCGAACTGGACCTGCCGGGACCGCAGGGGTCGCGGCGCGTCATCTACAAGCGCTTCGCCGTGACGACCTGGAGCGACCCGTGGGCGGCACTATTTCGGCCGACGCCGGCACTGCGTTCCTACGTCATGGGGCACGGCTTGCTGCTGCGCTGTCTGCCGACGCCGCGTCCCCTGGCGGTCTGGCACCGCTATCGTCGCGGTCTGCGCCACGAGGGCTACCTGCTCACCGAGAAAGCTCCCGACGCCCTGGAATTGCTTCCCTTCGTGAACCACCTGAACACGCTGCCCGCCGCGGAGGGCCGTGCCTTGCTGCGCCGCCTCATCGATCAGGTCGCGCACCTCGTTGGTATCTTGCACCAGCGCCGCCTGTCACACCGCGACCTCAAGGCGGCGAACCTGTTGGTGAGCGGCGTCTCCTCTCTGGCCGCCGGAGGCGAGGTGTCGGTCTGCTTCATCGATCTCGTCGGCGTCCGCCGACCGTTCAAGCTGTGCCGCTCGCGGCGGGTGCAGAACCTCGCTCGGCTGAATACCAGCTTCCTCGACCACCCCGGCCTGACGCGCACGGATCGATTGCGCTTCCTGCGCATGTACCTGCGCTGGGGCTGCGCGGGCGGATCGGTTGGAAACGCTGGTGGCGGCAGATCGCGGAGGCGACCGCCGACAAGGTCCGCCGCAATGGACGCAACCGCCGTCCGCTGGGCTGACCGCCAGGCAACTCCTCTTGCCAATCCACGCGGCCGACCGTATGAGGTCGAGAAGCCGAGCAAGAACTAACCACCGAGACACAGAGAGCACAGAGAAACAAAAAGAGAGAAGCACGCGAAGGCGGAGAACGAAGGATGGCAGGGCAAAATCTCCGTTTTTCAAGGTGTTTTGTCTCCTCTTCTTCTGTCTTCTCTGTGTCTCTGTGGTACTCCGTTCTTTTGTCTTCGATGCTCGGCTGCAATTCCTTCAGCCTGAATCTGCTGTCGCGCGACAAGACCGAGAAGACGGGCGCCGATGCGCATGTGCTGCCGGCCTCGCCGGGGCGCTACACGTTCCGAATCGCCCCCTACGTCTTCCTGTCCGACTTCGAGGTGAAGCGCGATCAGCCGCTGTTCCAGGAATTGGCCAAGCTGCGCGACCAGGTCTACCGCGAGCTGCAACTGACGCCGGGCCGCTCGGCCGTGCAGGTCTACCTCTTCGAGAACAAGGAGCGTTACGAGCAGTTCATGCACGCGGTCTATCCGAACTTGCCGCCGCGCCGCGCCTTCTTCATCGCCCAGCAGCGGGCGATGGGCGGCGCCGACGATCTGCTGGTGTATACGCGCTGGGGCGACCGCATCCAGCAAGACCTGCGCCACGAACTGACGCACGCCCTGCTGCACAGCGTCATCCGCGACGTGCCGCTGTGGCTGGACGAGGGCTTGGCCGAATACTTCGAGCTGCCGCCCGAGCGCCAGGGCGTCAACGCCGCGCACGTCGAAACGCTCCGCCGCGACCTCGGCGTCAGCTTCCAGCCCGACCTCGATCGACTGGAGAAGCTCAAGGACGTAGGCGACATGAAAAGTGCGGAATACCGCGAAGCGTGGCTGTGGGTCCACCTGATGATGCACGCCCGGCCGGAGTCCAAAAAGGTGCTGCTGGCGTACTTGCAGGACTTACGCACGAATCGCAACCCCGGTCTGCTCGGCCCGCGCCTGGCCGCCGTCTTCCCGTCCTTGCCCGAAGCCTTCAAGAAACACCTCGAAGGTCATCGAACTACCCGTTCCTGGCCCGCTCAGCCCAGCGCTGAAGAAGAGACCACCACGGAAAACACGGAATACACGGAAAAAAGACAAAAGATAACAACCGAGATCGTCAAGCAGATAAGATGGAAGTGAATGGAGTTTGGTATTTTTTCCGTGTATTCCGTGTATTCCGTGGTGATCTTCTTGGATTTTTCGTGGTCGGTATGAACCTCCTCGTCACGGCCGGCAACACGCTCGTCCCGATCGATCGTGTGCGCGCCATCACCAACGTCTTCACCGGCCGCACCGGCGCATCCATCGCCCGGTGCGCCTGGGAGCGCGGCCATACCGTCACCTTGCTGACTTCGCATCCGGAAGTGGTGGACGCGCCTACCGGTGGCGCTGGGCGATGGTCCGCTATTGCACGTTTGAGGACCTGCAAAATCTTCTGGGCGAGCTGGTGACGAGCGGCGGCCTCGATGCGGTCATTCACTGCGCGGCCGTCAGCGATTACCTGGTGGGCGGCATTTACTCCTCGGCGGAGCACACGCATTTTCGCCCGCAATCGGGGCGCTGGGAGAGTGAGGACGCGGCCGGCCCGGCGCTGGTCGATCGCGCGGCGGGCAAGGTCAAGAGCGACGAGCCGGAGTTGTGGCTGCGGCTGGTGCGCGCCCCCAAGCTGATCGACCGCGTCCGCAGCGACTGGGGCTTTCGCGGCCTGCTCGTCAAGTTCAAGCTCGAAGTCGGCGTCGGCGACGAGCAACTGCTCGCCGTCGCCGAACGCTCGCGGCTGCACTCCGCCGCCGATCTGATGGTGGCCAACACGCTGGAAGGTGCCGGCGAGTGGGCCTTCCTCGGCCCGCTGGACGGACAGTATCAGCGCGTGCCGCGGCGCGACCTGGCCGAGCGACTGCTGACTGCACTCGAACAGCACCCACGGAAACACACCGATGGCTAACCTTCTGCTCGGCGTCACCGGCTCGGTGGCCGCCATCAAAACCCCGTTGCTGTACGAGACGCTGAAACGTGCGGGCCATGCCGTCAAGGTGGTCGCCACGCAAGCCTCTCTCTATTTCTTCGACCCGGCCGCTATCGAGCGCGAAACCCTCGTCCTCGATGAGGACGAATGGCCGGGGCGGAACGAAGGACGGCGTTGGCAGCGGGACGAGGAGGTGCTGCACATCGAATTGCGCCGCTGGGCGGACGTGCTGCTGATCGCGCCTTTGGACGCAAATACGCTCGCTAAACTCGCCAATGGCCTCGCCGACAACTGCCTGACCTGCGTGTGGCGCGCCTGGGAGCCGGGCCGGCCGGTGGTGCTGGCGCCGGCGATGAACACGCTCATGTGGCAGCATCCGGCGACCGGCCGGCACCTGCGCCAGATCGCCGCCGACATGGGGGCGACGCCGCCCGCCGACGTGCCGCTGGACGAACTGCCCGAGTGGATCAACGGCCACAACCCGCGTCTGCGCATCGCGGCCCCGGAGGACCGGCGGCTGGCCTGCGGCGACGTCGGCGTCGGCGCCATGGCGTCCGTGGAAACGATCACGGAAATGGTTCAAGTCCTGCTTCGCATCGCCGCCCCTTGACAGCCGGTCCTCCCATCAGCTAATTTGCATATGCCTCTCCGCACATCCAGGACGCCTTTCTTGCAGGAGGTCCACTCATGTCTGCGCGTTGGCAATTCCCCCTCGTCGTCTCCTTGTTGGGCATCGCTTTCGCCGGTGGTCCTTACGCGAACCGTGCTCGCGCTCAGTGCCGCCACGGCGGAGGGGCCAATTCCCAACAAACCCCGGGGCTGATGCAGCAGCAATTGATGCAGCAGCAATTGATGCAACAGCGGATGTTGATGCAGCAAATCCAGCGACAGCAATTGATGCAGACGGTGCAGCTCGATCGTCAGATGCGCGAGATGGTCCGCCAGGGACCCGAGGCGATCAAGGACGCCCTGCACGGTTCGTCCGCGGAGAAGCGCGCGTTGGCCGCCCTGGTTGTCGGCAAGTACGGCCCCGCGCTGACGGACGATTTGATCCAGCTGCTGACCGACGACCAGGCTTTCGTTCGTCAGGCGGCTCGGCGTGGACTGGTCCAGTTGAACACCAGCACCGTGACGCGCGACGGCAAGCCGGTCAGCGGACGCAGCGTCGATTTTGGACCAGCTCCTCAGGCCAATCGCGCCGCTCAGAAAGCCGCCGCCCGTAAGTGGAGCCTTTGGTTCGAGCGGCAGCAGACGCGCCTCGCCAAGACGAAAGCGGCCAGCCCTCCCGCGGCCGCGACTCCTCCCCTGAAGGGCATCGCCGCGGCGGCAGCCAAACCGGCGCCCTGACGGAAGGGACGAGGCACGGCCCCAAGCTCACAAACCATGCACGGCGACGACAGTGCAGTTATCGCTGCCGCCGCCCTGGTTGGCCAACTCGATCAGGCGATTCGCCAAACCCGCCGCGGACGTACCCGCCTTGGCGATCACCTCCTGCATCATGCGGTCGGTGACGTGCGCGTACAGGCCGTCGCAGCAGGCCACCAGCCAATCGCCCTTGCCCAGCGTCAACTCATAGCGTGCCGGCTCGAGGAGGGCGTACTTGCCGATGGCTTGCGATACCTCGTGGCGGCGCGGGTGCTTGGCCGCCTCCTCCGGCGTCAGCTGGCCCAGCTCGACCATGCGGGCCACCAACGTCTGATCGCGCGTCACCTGCGTCAGCCGGCCGCCGCTGGCGTGGTAGACGCGGCAGTCGCCCACCAGGCTGATGTAGACCTGGCCGTCCCATAGCAGCAGCGCCACGGCCGTCGAACCCATGCCCTTGCAGTCGGCGTCCTGCTGCGCCTTCTCGCGGACCAATCGATTCGCTTCGAGCATGCCGCGATCCAGCGTCTCGGCCAGGTCCGCAGACACCGATTTGCCGCTGAGCACATCGGCCACCAGGGGCATGACCGCGCCGCCGAGGGCGCGGACGACGAGCGCGCTGGCCCGGTCGCCGGCCTGGTGGCCGCCCATGCCGTCGGCGATGACGATCAAGGCGATTTCGTGCATCCGGTCGAGGCTGCTCCAGGTACACTGCTGCACCAGCAGGCTGTCTTCGTTGCGATCGCGCACTCGGCCGCGCGTGGTGGCGCTGCCGAGGACGAGACGCACGGTCGGCGCCGACGGCCCGGCGGCGGCCGGCGCCGCCTTCTTCTCCCGGGTGACTCCTTCCAGCTCATCCAGGAGTTCCATCACCCGCTCGTCGTCGTCCACCGGCGCGGCGGCGGCCTCGCCGTCCCAGGGCGCGGCGAACATTTCCTGCTCGGCCTGCTCGGCTTGCCGCACGTCGTCGAGCCAGTCGGACGGCGCCGGCGCGGCGGCCGGCTTCTCGTCCTCGGCGGCGCGCAGGTCGCTCAGCCAGTCGGGCGCGGCCTTGCTGGGGGCGGCAGGGGAGAAATCGACGGCGGTTTGCGCCGGCACCGCCTGAGTGTGGTCCTTGCCTTCCGGCCAAATGAGGTCGGTCGGCCCCAGCTGTCCGGCGAGGGCCAGCTGTCGCAGCTGCGCCGCCGTCGCCGGGCCGAGCGTCTGACCCGCGTGCGTGTAATACCAGCGATCGGCCATAAGGATTTCCCGTCTCTCTACCAGCCCGGAACGTCCGCGACGGGTTTTTTCCCGTCGGGGACACTCCGGGTTAGTCGTTTTGCAGCCCCTCAGCGAACCGGCGTCACCACGATCGATTTGATCTCGATGTCGCCGTCCTCCGACCACACGCGCACCGGCGAGCGGGCGTTGGGGAGCGTGCTGAGGCTGGAGCTGCCCTGTCCGCCGATACCCCGACCATTCACCCAGGCCGTCAACCCATCCCGCTTCATCAAGATGCGGATCTCCTGCAAGGCGCCGGGAGCGGGGTTCAGCCGCGCGACTGCGTTGTGGACGAACCGACTCCGTTCGTCCGGGTCCGATTCGTAGGGCCAGTAGACCCGCGCTTTCACGGACGTTCCGTCGGGGTCGAGGGTCAAGGCGCCGCCGCTGAGGAAAGAGATGCGAAGGTGCCCCTTGGGCAACACCACTGTCACACGAATGTCAATCGGGCCATCGTAGAGCTGGCGCGTTGTGACGGGCAGAAACGCCGGGACGTGGAGGAGCGTCCCTACAGCCGGCCTTGTAATCGACTTGGCGTTGGCATAGTCCAGGTCGTGGAACGGACGGCCTAGTTCCGGCAGCTTGCCGATCAGGGAACCGAGATTTTTTTTGCGCGGGCCTGGTCCTTCTTGTCCGCTTTCGGATTGTCCAGGCAGCGCTGATACCAGAAGTACGCCCGCCGCCGAGCGGCGGCCTTGTCCTTGGCGTCCGCCTTGTCCGCGTACTTGGCCCACTCGTCGCCGAGGTCTGCCTGCTCGGTGGGGCCGGCCGGATCGTCCACATCCTTCCCGGCCAGTTCACTCAGCGCCATGTCCTTGTCGCCACCCTTGGCCAGAAGCGGCAGACCAGCCTCCCAGTCACCGCGCACGAAACTGCGGAAGCGGCCCAGCGCCAGGTTCCCCTCGGGATCGTCCAGATCCTGATCCAACTTCTGGACGGAGGGTTTGATCGCCGTGTACTCCTTGCGAAGGGACTCGAACGGGCCGGACGCCCGCTCCACCGCCTTGCCCAGGACGGTGCTCATGTCGGCCTTGAGGGCGGCGGCGCGGGCCACCTTCAACAGACGTTCGCCCCGGACGAAGTCCTCGTCGATCACGGCGCGATCCAACAGCAGCAGCGCCTTCTGCGTGAGGATGCGGTATTTCTCCTTCTCTTCTTTCTTTCCGGAGAGTTTGCCCAGGACCTGCTCGAGAGCCTCGCATTTGACCTCCAACGGTTCGACGGAGAACTGGGAGCTTAGCTCCGAAACGGCGCGGACGGCCGTGCTCACTTCGCCGCTCTCGACGGCCAGGTCGCGCGCTTTGAGCAGCATGACGTAGCGCAAACCCGGATCGGGCTGACGCCGGTTCTCTTCGCACAACCGGGCCGATAGACTGCGCGAAGACATCGATTTGAGATCGTCCTTGTAAATAACTTGGAACAGCTTCTGCTTCTCGACCACCGTCTGCTCGTTGGGGACTTCCATCGTATTGAAGGACCGGCGCGGCCGAGGTCGAGGCGGGGGGGGCGGTTTGACCACGGTAACCGCCGACGAACCCGGCAGATCGACGCGGACCATTTCTCCTGGTCCCTGCTTGAACTGGAACTGATCGAAGACGGGGGCGAAAGTCCGGGCGGAAGTCGAGCCGGCGAGGACGCCGAGCTTGACCTTGGCCGGCCATTCGATTTCCAACGGTTTGACGTCGTGCCATTGTTGGCCGTCTTCGCTGTAGGAGGCCAAGATCGTGTTGCCGCGACGCCTCAGCCGCAAGTAGGTTTCCTCTTCACTCAAGCTCGGGAAATTGTGTCCGACGTTCTTCAGCACGCCGTCCTGACGCACTTCCCAGTTGGCATACAGCGTCGAAGGTTTTCGCTCGTGCCATCCCGCGCGTTCCCAACGAAGGAAGGTGCCTTCCTTGACCCACACCAGCAGGCCAGCTCCGATCCAGGAATACGGCCCCCGGGTCGCGGTCTTCGCGGGCACGAAGTCGCCGCCAACCCGCACCTGCGCCGTGAAGTCGCCTTCAACGTCGAACAGCACGCGCGGGGAGTTCGCGCGATTGTCGGGGCCTTCCAGGATGTGAGGCTTGTCCGGGACGGCGATGGTCAGCTTGCCGGCGACATTGGGGAACTTGCAATCGCCATCGGGATCAACCGGCTTCTCCCAGGCGACGGCGGACCCGCTGGGTGACGACGGATTGACAGCGACCATAGTCGCGCCCGAGAGAGGAAACGTATCGAGGTGGATTTTGTCGCCGTTGAGACTGGCGCAGAGCAATTGCTTGCTGTCGAGCGAAAAGCCGGCGCTCAGCATATCCGCGGAGGAGGCGAGACCGGGCACGTTTTGGCGCGTGGCCAGGTTCCAGACGCGGACCTCACGACTACCGGCGGCCAGGACGAAGGCGTTGTCGGGAGAAAAAACCAGTTGATGAATGGGACCGCTCGGCAGGCTCGACTGCCAAAGAAGTTTGCCATTGCTTGTTTCCCACAGGGAGAGGAGCGGGGATTGACCTCCTTGCACCGAGGCGACATACTTGCCGTCCGGCGAAGCCGCGATGCTGCCGACCGGCTCCGGGCGGCCGCGGAAGGACCGAATACCTCCATTGGGGACGAGGGACCACATCATCATCACCTGATCGATGTCCTTGTCGCCGCGCTCGAAGCCAATGAAGAATGCCTGGTTATCGGCGGAGAAGGCCAGACAGAGAGGGCGTCGTTGAAACCCATAACCATTTTGCTTCGACGCCTCGAAGTCCCATCGGTGGCAGTTCCGCAGGTCGCGGGTGTTGGTGAAGGCCCCTTGCCGCCCATCGGGAGACAGAGCGACGGTAACGATGGGCGCACGGTTGGAAACGGTGCGGATCGTCTCTCCGGTCTGTACGTTCCACAGGCGTATGCTTCCATCCACAGAGCCGGTGAGGACACGCTGTCCGTCGGCGGAAAACGCCACGGACGTAATCGCTCCCTTATGTCCGGTAAACGTGCGGATGACGTCGTTGGTTTGCGGGTTGACCAGGCGCCAGGTTGCTTCTCCTTCGTTGGAGATGGCCAGCATGTCCCCCTTCGGCGACAGAAGGAAGATACGCTCCGCCACCAAGGTGCTCGCGGGTGCGTGCAGCGGCTTGCCCTCGACGCCCTGGCGCCGGATGTCCTGGATCTCGGAATCCGACAGCGCGGCGGGCTGAGCGTGACCTCGTCGAGGACACCCTTCATATTCACGCCCAGGAAGTCGAAGGCGCCCTCATCGGGGCCGGCGGTCATCTGCGATTTCAACTCGTAAGTGCGATCGTCAACGATCAGCCGCAGGTCGCCTTGGCTGGTGCCGCCGTTGCGGAGCACGGCGGCGAGAAAGACCCATTGTCCTTTCGGAAAGACCAACTGGCGCGTGCTGGACTTGATCCATAAGTCCGGCCGATGGTCCGGGTTCCAGGCACTGACCCACAGCATGCGCTCGATATCGGTCGTGAGGCCGAAATGGAAGTCTTTCAATGGCTCGTTCGCCCGCGCAGTAGATCCAACAAACTTTGTCGTTCGTATCGTCCAGGCGGACCCAGGCCGTAAGCGTGTAGTTGGGTAGGCGGTTGATGAGCGAGCGCTTCAGGCGGAGAGAGCCGCCATTGCACGCCAGGCCGCCGCCGGCCTTGCCCTCGTCGGTGAAGGCCACCTTATCGCACAAGCCGTCGTTGCCGCGACCGCTCCGGTCGCGGACGTAGGTTTGGCCGTCCTTCTGATAGAACGAGTCCTTGTCGAAATTCATCACCAGCACGGCGTCCTGGAGAGGCCCCACGGTCGGAGCGGGAGGCGGTTGGACCACGTTCCGGGGGCGAGGGTTGTCGTTGTTGACGGGGCTGCTCGGTGGGACGACCGGCGGTTGTTGATCGGCTTCCGGCTCCGGCTTGGACGCCTCCGACTTGGGCGGCTTCGACTGGGGCCGATTCTGCGCGACGGGTGTATCGCGCTTGGCAGACGAACCGCCGCGTAGCCCCAGGCCGGCGCCCACACCGATGCCCAGCAACAGCAGCAGGGCCGCCGCGCCGCCAATGGCGCCCCAGGCCCAGATCGGCATCTTGCCTGTCGCCTTCCGCTTCTTGTCAATCGGCTCGCCTGGCTCGCCGTCGCCGAAGTCCCAATCCGGTCCCTGCGCCGCGGCCGATTGTCCGTCGGCCGTCGCCTTCGTCGCCTTGCTCGCCCGCTTTTCCTCCGGCACCAGTTCCGTCAACAGCGGCACCTTGTCCAGCGGACCCCGGCAAGCGTCATACAGTTCCTTCACCAGCGGCTGCGCCTGCGCATCTCGTATCTCCAACAGTTCCTTGAACAGCGGCGACTCGGTCGGCGCCGACAAGTCGGATTGGCGGAACAGCAGGTTGTCGCCGTTGTCATAACGCTCCCACAACGAGCGACCGCCGACCGTCAGGCAACGCAGACCCGTGGCGATTGCCAACAGAGAAAAGCGATCCACTTCCTGGTTGTACGCTCCCGTCCGCAAGCGTTCGGGATGCTGGAAGGCGGGATGGCCGACCTCGCCCGACTTCTTGCCCGCCAATGCCGGCACGCACATGCCGTCGTAATCGATCAGCTTGACCGCCAGCGAATTGGCATTGCTGCCGGGCACCAACAGGACGTTGCCGTGCTGCAAATCGCAGTGTGCCAGCTTGGCGTCGCGCAGACGTCGCGCCATGCGCAGCCAGATTTGACCCATCGCCTGCAAGATCGGCTTCTTGTCCAGGTTGTCGCGGACGAACTCGTTGAGGACGAAGCCCTCGACCCACTGCATTTTGAGGATGGGATACCATTGGCCGCGAACGCGGATGCCCTGCTCCAGATACTGGAAATCGACCATGAACGGCAGGTTGGTCTGGTGCAGGTACTTGCTGATTTCGTGATAGCGTTCGCGCAGGCCGGCGACTTCGCGGGTGAAGCACTTGACGGCCCAGCGCGAGCCGGACGGGCAGCGCACCTCGTAGACATCGGCGAAGTTGCCGGAGCGCGGCAGAGGAATGCCCAGGGCGTTGCTGACCGCCTCGCCCGTCTTCAGCTCGGCGTCGCCGAAGCTCTGGCGCGGGTCCTGGATGGCTTCGTTGTAATCCTGGGACAGAGGCCAACTCATGGGGCAAACTCCTGCGATTTCGTTTAGCCGCGACGCGCAGCGGAGCGCGGGGCTGTCGCGTTCCGCTGCGCGTCGCGGCTAAACGGGAAAGTCGATAATCACCAGTGTCACGTCGTCGTTGCGCAGACCCTGCTTGTCGCGGCGCTCCTCGACCCAGCCGGCGAAGGCGTCGAGCGGGGCCGACTCCGCCAGCAGGCCGGCGATGTCGTCGCCGGGCCGGCCGTCCTCTTCGCCGCGGCGCAGCGACCACTCGGCCAGGGCGTCGGTCATGAGCAGGAAGCGGTCGCCGGGCCGCCATCGGCCGTCGACGCGCCGGACGGCCGGATGCGGCGTATCGATGGGCCGGCCGCGCGAGCCGAGCAGCGGCGGTTGATTGCCGAAGTCGGCCGAGCGCTTCAGCGGGAAGGCGTGGCGCAGTCGGCCCCTGCTCAGGTGGAACAGGCAGCTGTCGCCGACGGCCACCGCCCGCCACGGACCCGATTCCTCATTCGCTTCCGGTTGGTGGAAGGCGACGCCCAGAAACGTGGCGAAGGCGCCCTGCTCGCGCTTGTCCTCAGCATACCACGGCAGCGTCAGGCCATCGACCTCCGCTACCCAGCGCTGACGCGGCGGTGTCAGCCAATCCAACTCCTGCCACGGCTGACCTTCCGCGGCGACGAAGCCTTCGACCAGGTATTTCGCCCAGGTCGCCACGAAGGAACTCTCCGAGGCGCCGTCGGCCACGGCGAAGCGTCCACGATCCGGGTCGCCGGCGAAGGCGTCCTCGTACTCCTCCGGCGCGTGGCCGCGCTTGGGCAGGTGGAAGGCGTGCCAGCGCGGGAGAAGGCCGTTGTCGGGCATGGTTTACCGCACCGTCTGGGCCACGCGCGTGCCTTTCTCCCCTCTCCCCCGCTTCGGGGGAGAGGGGTAGGGGGTGAGGGGGAGGTTCCTCCCCCTCACCCCCTACCCCTCTCCCCCGAAGCGGGGGAGAGGGGGGACTCGATTTACCGCACCGTCTGGGCCACGCGGGTGCCGATGTCCAAAAAGCGGACCACCGACACTAGGTCGGCGTTGAAGACGAAGCCACGCGCTCCCGCATCCACCGGAAACTTGTCGGCCCGCGCCGCCTCGAACAGCCGTGTCGGCAGCTTGCTCGACATGCGAAACAGCAGCTTGGCGAAGTTGTCGGGCAGACCATCCTCGGCCGCCGGGAACTCGATGGGCAGCACCTTTGACTTCGAGACGTGCGTGTTGAACAGCAGCACGTTGCCGTCCTGGCTGGCCAGCTCGCGCACCGTCTTGGCCGCCGGCAGCGGATCGCCGTCGGTGGCCATGCCGTCGGTGACATTGATGACCAACGGCGGATAGCAAGAGGAGAAGCGGCCGAGGAAGACTTCGAGGTATTGCTTGGCGAGCTGGAACGCCTCGCACATGGGCGTGCGGCCGGTGGCCTTGGACTCGAACCAGACGGGAAACTTGAACGACTGTTCCAGGATGCCGCCGGCGCCGTCATCGACGCGGCGCGTGCGCTGCTCGACGCGCAGCGGGTTGTTGGCAATGGCGCTGATGGGCACCAGGGTTTGCCCGGCCAGGCCGCCGCCCAGGGCCGAGTTGACGCGGCCGCCGTAACCGATGACGCCGACATAGAAGTAATCGCGGATGCCGTCGGACTTGGCGCACTTGAGGATGAGGTTTTGCAGCAGGCGGTTGATGGCGTCGGCGACACCCTCGGACTTTTTCTTGTCCTCCTGGCCGCCGAATGGCTCCAGCATCGAACTGGACTGATCGACGAGGAAAACGAAACAGGTGGGATTGGTGCGGGTGATCTCGGCGCTGTACGGCATGGGCCAGCTCGATTCGTCGGGGCGAGGGAGAAACAACGGAGGCGCTTATTAGAACGAGTCTAACAGCGCTCTCGCCCCGCAACAAGGGTGTGGAGAGCCCTTACTTTTTTGGGCGAACGGCCGGCGTTAGCCGACTGGTTCTTACCAGCCGGCTAACGCCGGCCGTTCGCCATCCGTAGCGCCTTGGCGAGACGGTGCAGATCGGCATCGAGTGTCCGGTCCTCGTCCGCGCTCAGCGGGCGAGCGCCGAAACGCACCCGGTAGAACAGCTCGACCACACGGCCGGGCAAGTCCGCCACGACGGCCAGGCCCGGCCGCGTCCGCAAAAGTTGTCGCGCCGCCTCGCCGAACTCCCACGGCGTCTGTCCGGGGCGTGGCCGCAACGAGGCGCGGCGCGCCAGCAGGACGAGGAGACGATCGTAGAAGGCCCCGACGTTATCCGGCCGCGCGCGGCCAACCGGCGCCGGAGGAACAGGCGGCGAAGGAAAGGCAACGCCACCAGCGCCGTCGAACCGGCCGCGAGAAGGAAGCCGAGCCGTGCCAGCGTACTCGGATGGCCGTCGGGGTTGAGGCGGTCCCACAGGTCGGCCTGTTGGTCGGCGTTGTACTCGACGATCAACGATTGCCACAGTTGCGCGACGCCGCGCCGGCCTTCCTGCCACCAGTAGGCCAGCGCGAAGGCGACCGGCGACGAGGCCGGCTCGGCCGGCGTCGGATCCAGCGTCAACCAGTCGAACGGCGGCGACGCCTCGCGGCTCGGCACCAGGGCCTCGACCCAGGCGTGGGCGTGGCGGTGGCGCACGACGTAGCGGCCGCCACCCTGGTCCTCCGCCCCGCGAAATCCCTTGACCAGCCGGGCCGGGATGCCCAGCGAGCGCAGCATCAACGTCAGGGCGGCGGCGTATCGTTCGCAGTGGCCCTGCTTGAGGTTGACCAGGAAATCCATCACCGGGTCCATGCCCAGGTCCTTGCGGGTCAACTGCAGGGAATAACCGAACTCGCCCGAGTTGGCCAGGTAGTCGGTCAAGACGCGGGCCACCGCCTCCCAATCTTCCGAGCGGTCGATCAGGAAGGCGTGTTGTGGTCCCGCCAGGGCCACGCACACGCTGTCCGGCAGATGGTAGCGCGGCTGGACCGAGAGGCGGCGCAACAGGTCGAAGGTCCACTCCTGCATGCCGGGCAGGTTCTGACGGATCAGGCGTTCGACATACGGTCCCGACTGGACGCCTTCGGCGGGTACGCGCCGCGGATCGGCTCCCGCGCGGAGGACCTGGCGATAGTGGTACTCCCTTCGGCGAAACGGGGCCAGCGGCAGGACGGTGCCCGACGCCTCGGAAAACAGGGGGTGGCCGCGGCTGGGGCCGGGCACCTGGACGACGGGCAGACGGGCGGACTCGGGTCCGAAATGAATGGGTTCGGCCAGCACCAGTCCGCCGGCCTGACGCGGCTGGACGGTGAAGGTCAGGAAACACTGGCCCGGCCCGAAGTCCGGCAGCTCTTTCTGGCGAGGTCTCCTTCGGAAAGGCCGGGGGGGCATCGCCATCCATCTGCCCGCCTCGTAGCTGTCGAACACCGCGCCGCGCCAGCGCTGGTCGCCGGGCAGGTCTAGCTTGGGCTGGTCGTCGGCGTCGCTGGCCAGGACCTCCAGGGCCACCTCGTTGTCCGGCTCCAGGGTGCCGGTGTGATTGAGGTCGATTTCCTCGCTCTGGCCGACCCGCAGGTGCGCTGGCTGATCCGATTCCGGGCGAAGGTCCTCCAACGGCTCCCAGGCCGAGCCATCCTGCCGCGGCGTAAGCAGGAACAGCAACAGCGTCAGGGCAACCACCAGCAGACCCCAGCGACAGGTGAACGCCAACAGCCAGCGGGCGGAGATCGTTTGCCGGGCGACGGTCGGCTCGGCCGGACCCGACAGCCGATAGCGCAGGGCGAGGACGGCGAGGGTGCTGGCGAGGTAGACGGCCAGCAAGCCGCCGAACGCCGGCCCCTCGGCCAGCACACAGCCCAGGCCGACTTGCAGCAGCCCCAACCCTTGCAGACGCCAGAAGTCGCCCGGCCGGCGCGGCTGGAACACTTTGACGAGCAGGGCGGCGATCAGCAGCGGTCCCATGTACGGCACCAGGGCCAACTGCACCGGCACGCGCGTCAACCACGATTCGGGATCGGCCAGGTGCAGGGCCAGCCAGGCCACTCCTCCGCCGCCGATCAGCGCGGCCAGGACGTTCGCTCCCCAGACCGGCAGGCTCCAGCGTCCTTCGGCCCACCAGGCCAACAACAACAGCGCCAACACCGGGGCCAAGCACATTTGCAGGCTGGGCAGGAAGAACGACTCCGCGAACACCAGGGCCACACACGACAGTCCCAGCGTCGCGTAACCGCAGAGGCGGAACCAACTCTCCAGAGACATCGGCGTCCTCCGGTCAACACGGCGGCGTGTAGAAATCAAAGTCGTCCGTCCGCGTGGCATCGAGTGCGTTCACGGGTCGTCCCAGGGCCCGCGCAGGGCGCCGGCCAGGGAACTTCGGCCCATCGCCACCAGCACGACGACGGCCGACGGCAGGGCGGACGCCCTCAGCCGGGCGATCAGGGCCGTCTCGGCCGGCGCCGTAGCGCCCTCCAGTTCCGCCAGGCACTCCAGGACGCGACGAGCGTGGATCGGCCCTGTCAGCCCCTTGTGGACCAACGGGTTCGGTCCCGCCGTGGCCAGCACCAGCCAGTCGCCGCGAAGACGACACCACTCCCAGCAGATGGTGGCGGCCAGGCTGATCGCGTCTTCCAGCGGCTGCGCACTGCCGTCCGCTTCGGGCGGCAGGGTCGGGTCGAACACCAGCAGCAGGTTGTCGCTCGGCTCGTCCTCGAACTCGCGGACCATTAGTTCGCTGCGCCGGGCCGACGTGCGCCAGTGGATCAAGCGCGGACTGTCGCCGCTGCGATACGAGCGCAAGCCGTGGAACTCGGCCTGGGCCGCCGGGTGCGGCCGGGGACGATTGCGGCTGGAGACACACCGCGGCAGCACGGCCAGGCTGCGCAGATGGCGCAGGAAGCGGCCGCGGTGGAGCCAACCCAGGCAAGGCAGCACGATCACGTCCTCGCCCACCGCCAGCGATGCGCGGCGTTCGACCAGGCCGAACGGATAGCCGCTGTGGACCGTGATCGGACCCCAGGCATAGCGGCCTCTTCGCGGCAGGACCACCTCCTGACGCAGCGTCAGATTGCCGCGGCCGGGCAGCCGGTCGGCGAACCAGGTGACGGCATGGTCCGGTCCCCGGTCCTCGATGCGCAGACCCAGACGCGGACGGCGGCCGGCGTTGCTCACCCGCACCTCCACGTCGCACGGCGTCCGCGCGAACACCCACTCCGCGAGGCGTCGCCGCCCCCGCAGACCGCGCAAGCTCCGCCGCGCCGACACCCCGTTCAGCACCGCCACCGTCAGCAGCGCGTAACCGAGCAACATCAGCAGGTTGATGCTGCGGTGTATCCCGATGCCCAGCAGCAGCGCCGCCACCAGCAGATAATACGCGCCCGACCGTCGGAAGGTGACAAGGTGACAAGATGACAAGGTGACAAGGTGACAAGGAGATGAGCCGGACGAGCAATCGCCTGGCCCAAGGGTGGGCTAGTGTCTCTTTCATACCGTTTCTCCTGATTCCATTCACCTTGTCACCTTGTCACCTTGTCACCTTGTCACGTCGGGATCGGCGTCTGTCCGAGGATGTCGCGGATGATGATCCTCGGCGGTGCCGGCGGAGCCTTCTTGCCCGGAGGCGCGGAGCAGAATGCGATGGGCGAGCACGGCGGGGGCCAGGCGCTTGACGTCGTCGGGAACGATGTAATCGCGGCCCTCGACCAGCGCCAGCGCCTGGGCGGCGCGATACAGGGACAGCGCCGCCCGTGTGCTGCCGCCCAGGTGGACATCCGGATGATAGCGCGTGGCGGCGATCAGGTCCAGCAGGTAGTCGGCCAGCGTGTCCTCGACGCGCACCTGCCGCACCGTCTGCTGCAGCGACACGACCTCCTCGGCCGACAACACGGCGTGCAGGTGATCGACCGGCTCGCCGCCGCGATGGCCGGTCAGGATGCGTTTCTCCGCCTCGCGCTCCGGATAGCCGATGCGCAGGCGCATGAGGAAGCGGTCGAGCTGGCTCTCCGGCAGCGGATAGGTGCCCTCGAACTCGTAGGGGTTCTGCGTGGCCAGCACGAAGAACGGCGGACCGAGCGAGCGTGTCTGGCCATCCAGCGAAACCTGGTGATCGCTCATCGCCTCCAGCAGAGCGCTCTGGGTGCGCGGCGTGGCCCGGTTGATCTCGTCGGCCAGCACAACCTGAGCGAACAGCGGGCCGGGCTGGAAGACGAAGGCGCCGGTGCCCTGGTGAAAGACGCTGGTGCCGAGCACGTCGCTGGGCAGCAGGTCCGGCGTGAACTGAATGCGATGGAACGAGCAGCCGAGACTGCGGGATAGCGCCTTGGCCAGCAGCGTCTTGCCGATGCCCGGCACGTCCTCGATGAGCAAATGTCCCTCGGCCAGCAGCGTCACCAGGGCCAAACGGATGACCTCGGGCTTGCCGAGCAGAACGCTGGCGACGTTGTTTTGCAGCTTTTCCAGCAGGCGGATCGCCTCGCCGGTCGGTCCTCCGGGGGGAGTGTGGTTGCGGTTCATGGTCTCCCGTGAGTCCCCCGCGAGGAATCGGTAGGAAGGGAATGGGAGATATTATAGACAGATTGACGTTGAACCGACCAGGCGTTTGCTTGCGGCAAAACGCTTGCGAGCCTGAAGCGTAAGCGAAGAGAACGATAACCGAAGGTTGTCGCGCTCTTCGCTTACGCTTCAGGCTCGGAGAAACACATGCTATCCGCTTGATCGGGGTTCACTCGCGCGTCTCGCGGAAGCGATAGCCGACGCCGCGCACCGTCTCGATCAGGTCGGACGTGCCCAGCTTCTTGCGCAGCGTCTTGATGTGGACGTCGATGGTGCGTTCCAGAACGATGGCGCCTTCGCCGATGGCGGCGTCCATGAGCTGATGCCGCGTGAAGGCCCGGCCCGGCTGGCGCAGCAGGCACTCCAGCAGGCGGAACTCCGTCGGCGTCAGGTCCAACTCGCGTTCCTCGGCGTAGGCCCGATGCCGCACGCGGTCCAGTCGCACGTCGAGGTGCTCGATCACGTCCACCGGGTCGGTGACGCCCTCGACGCGGCGCTGCAGCGCCTTGATGCGCTGCAGCAGCACCTTGACGCTGAACGGCTTGGTCACGTAATCGTCGGCCCCCAGCGAGAAGCCGACCACCTGATCGGTCTCCTCCGCCTTGGCGCTGATGATGATGATGGGGATGTCGCGCGTGCGCTCGCCGCCGCGCAGCTCGCGGCAGAACGTCGAAGCCGCTCAGGCCCGGCAGCATGAGGTCGAGCAGGATCAGGTCGGGCAAGAGCGTCTGCGCCTTGCGCAGTCCTTCCTGGCCGTCGTGGGCGACGACCGTTTCGTAGCCCTCGCGTTTGAGGTTGTACTCCAGCACGTCGGTCAGGCCGCGCTCGTCCTCGATGATGAGGATGCGCAGGCGCGGCGTGGTGGACGCCGGGGCGTTGGACGCGGCGACTGCCATCGTTGACATCTCCACCCATTTTCATCCGAATCGTCCGGTGATGTAGTCTTCCGTCTGCTTCACCAGCGGGCGCGTATACAGTTGATCGGTCGGCCCGGACTCGATGAGCCGGCCCTGGAAGAAGAAGGCCGTGCGATCGGAGACGCGGGCGGCCTGCTGCATGTTGTGCGTCACGATGACGATGGTGTAATCGCGCTTCAGCTCGAAGATGAGGTCTTCGATGCGGGCCGTCGAGGCCG
This sequence comes from uncultured Planctomycetota bacterium, assembly GCA_963849325.1. Classification (GTDB taxonomy): domain Bacteria; phylum Planctomycetota; class Planctomycetia; order Gemmatales; family Gemmataceae; genus JAJPHU01. The sequence goes on from CAWKHF010000005.1 coordinate 771,203, forward strand.
GGTCCAGGGCCGAGGCCGGCTCGTCCAGCAGCAGCACTTCCGGATCGGTCGCCAGAGCGCGAGCGATGCACAGGCGCTGCGCCTGGCCGCCGGACAGGTTCAGGGCCGAGTCGTCCAGGCGATCCTTGACCTCGTCCCACAGGGCCGCCCCGCGCAGACAGCGCTCGCAGATTTCGTGCAGCGCGCGCCTTGTTGCGGACGCCGGCCACGCGCGGCCCGAACACCACGTTCTCGAAGACGCTCTTGGGGAATGGGTTGGACTTCTGGAACACCATGCCCACGCGCCGCCGCAGATCCACCAGGTTGACGTTGCGGCCGCCGATGTCCTCGCCGTCCAGGATCAACTCGCCGCGTGTGGCGCGTGCCCTCGATCAGATCGTTCATGCGGTTGAGGCGAACGCAGGAACGTGGATTTGCCGCAGCCGGACGGCCCAATCAGGGCCATCACCGAACACTCCGGGATGGTCAGCGAGATGTCGAAGAGCGCCTGCTTCGCCCCGTACCAGAACGACATGTTGCGGACCTGGAACTTGGTGCGCACGCCCGGCTCGTTGGAGGGCTTGCGTCCGCTCAGGCCGCGTTCGGTGATGATGGCGGAATAAGAGAGAGTGGACATACATTCACTCGAAAGCGTTCCTGGCTGCCTGCGCTCTCGAACGGGCGTCGGTTCCCCATGAGTGCCCCTATTTTAGGGACCGATTGTGTTGATTTGATGAAGATGCAGGGGAGAATTGACGACGACCACATGGGGCCGCCCACAAGGCTTCACTTGGCGACTTCCGGCAGAGCGACCACCATTGGCAAGAAATCCGGCTAGAACGGGGCCGCGTCCCAGATCTTCGCCATGCGTCGCTTCAGGGTGCGCGCCTTATTGGTTAATGGTGATGGTTTGAGCAATTACATAATACTCAAGATTGGGAGGCATAGAGCGATTCTCCAGACGAAGATATTCAGGCAAAGAAGCGGGCGATCGCCCCATAGGCTTCCATGGACGTTTCACCTTGGGTAAGGTCTTCCAATCCAACGGCCATCGTCCTAAATAATCACTATATTCGTAGCATGCCAGTTCTCTGTCTCGCAACAAGAAATGTAAATGATACTTGGGAGCTTCGCAGACTCCCACTGGGATTAGAAAGAAGAGTTTTCGACATTTCCCGCCGAATTCTGGGGACAAATTGACGTGGTGGAAAACCATCAGTCCTTTTTCATCGGACGTTGGTGTCAGTCCACCCCTAAAATCCATCACAGGATAACCTAAGGCGCTATCCCCCTTATGGTCCGTAACCGAAAGGGTAACGCCTTCAATGGGTCGGCCGTTCTGATTGATAACCGTGACCTGAAACTCCACTTGAGAGAATCCGCCATCCCAAAGTTCTACAATCCCAGGGCAAATAAGTGCAAGTCCAGCAAGCACTACTATGACAGTCACGACGCCGACTGAGAATCTATTCCGAAAGCCGGCAGGCTGTGTGCGCAAGTTCTCCGAAGGGGGCCGATGAGAGAATTCACGTCCCTCGCTCTCTTCTTCGGGAATAGCCCCAGAGAGTGAATTTTTTTCCATGACTCTCATTTGTAACGGAATAGTCACTTTTTCTTCGCCATCATTTCATCATATTTCCTGGCAAGATAATCAATAATATGTTGCCATTCCGTAGCATCTGTCAACACGTTCCCTGTGTTCGTTTCATCAAACCATTCTCTTCGCCCCAGTTCACGAACTATAATGTCAATCCGACTTGAACCCGCCGTACCCCGCCTGGGTCGTCTCGATATTGTGCGTCACCTTGCCGTCGTCGTAGCGGCAGATGAAGTGCGACCTCGCGCACGCCAGGGAAACCGGCCAGCCCAAACGCCGCCCAATGGCGACATGCAAGGCAGCCATGTTAGCGCAGGTTCCCCGCCGAGTATCCATCACCCCGTTGAGGAAGAGGTCCGAAGGGTCCGTGTACCAGACGGCCGTGACGTTCCTCTGGTCCTCTTTGTAGGCGATGCCGGCTTCGTGCTCGAGGTAGCAGCAGAGCACACCGAATCGAAAGAAGTTCACATCATTCTTCCAGTCCTGCGGTGTCTTCCGGAAAACCCGCTCGGCTCCCGGCAACCTCCTCCTGACCCCCTCAGCCCAGTCGTCTGCCAGACGCTGCTAGCGGCGGATCTCCAGCCCGGCCAGACTTGGGATGCTCTTGGCCACCAGCAGATTCATCTTCACCGGATCGACCTTGGCTTGCTCATCGTCGGCCAGTCCAAGCATCTCAAAGTAGTTGCGCATCGAACCGTCCTCTGTTGCTCCACGGCGGTGAAGATCCGCGATCGACCAGTGACAGTAAAGCCGTTATTGTCGGACTGTCAAGCGAAATCCGAAAAGAACTACTCAATGTTTTGGGTTTTACCGAGCCGCGAGCGTCAGCGAGTGGTGAGCGGGACCGCTCGCTGACGCTCGCGGCTCGGTCAATTGCGCTACTCGAGCGGCGCGAGGGAGACCGACCGTGAAGGTAGTGCCCTGTCCGGGCCGACTGCCGGCGCGGACGCTGCCGTGCATGGCCTGGGCCAGGTGCTTGACGATGGACAGCCCCAATCCGGTGCCGCCCATTTCGCGCGACCGCGCCTTGTCCACGCGATAGAAGCGCTCAAAGATGTGTGGCAGGTCCGACTCCGGGATGCCGATGCCGGTGTCGGACACCTCCAGGCAAATCTCGTCGCCTTCCGGCTGCCAGCGGACCCAGACGCGGCCGCCCTCTGGCGTGTACTTGACGGCGTTGTCCAGAAGGTTGTCGAGGATCTGTTCGACGGCTTCCTCATCGGCCCAGACGGTCAGCGGCCGCTCCTCGGTCGGCGGGACGATTTCCAGGACTTGCCCCTTGGCCTCGGCACGGGGACGCTGCCGCTCCACACAGGCCCGAACGACCTCGGCCACGACAACAGGCTGGAAGTCGAACAATTCCTCGCCGGACTCCAGGCGCGCGAGGCTGAGCAGATCGAGGATGAGAGCGTGCAGACGATTGCTCTGGCCGGCGATCTGTTCGAGGAAGTGGGTCCGGTGTTCGGGATCGTCGATGGCGCCGTCGAGCAGCGTTTCGACGCAGGCGGTGATGACCGACAGCGGCGTCTTGAGTTCGTGGGAGACGTTGGCGACGAACTCCTGGCGCAGCCGTTCGAGGCGGCGCAGCTCGGTCGTGTCCTGCAAGACGAGCACGGCGCCGCGCGGCGGCGGGCCGGGCAGCCGCGCCGCATGGACGGTCAGGCTGCGCATGCTGGGTCCGTTCCAGCCCAGCTCCTCGCGCTGCGGTTCGGAGCTGTCCAGGGCGCGCTGCACCACGTCCAGCAGCGGCCGCTGGCGGACGACCTCCCACAAGCGCCGGCCGACCGGCGCCTGCCAGGGCAGACCCAGGAACTGCGTGGCGCGTTCGTTGGCGTAGAGGATACGCTGGTTGGCGTCCAGGGCGACGACGCCTTCGACCATGCCGCTGAGGATGGTGCGCAGCTGCTCGCGGTCCTCTTCCAGACGCGCGATCCGCGCATCGAGCCGTTCGCTCATGCGGTTGAAGGCGCGGACCAGCTCGCCGATCTCGTCCTGGCCATCCGTGAAGACGCGCGGACCAGAGGCGCCGTCGCTGAGTTTGTTGGCGGCGGCGATCAGAGACTCGATGGGCCGGCGCCAGCGCCGCGCCAGCCGGGTACTGAGGACCACAACGCCGAGTACCGCGACCGCCGCCGTGACGCCGATCCGGACGACGCCTTGCCGCCGAAGCTCGGGATCCTTCGCGCCCAGGGCGATGACCAGAGCGACGCCGGCGAGGAGCGCCAGGAAGAAGAGGGTGAACGTGGAGAAGAGACGGCGAAACATAAACCGGATCCACAGGCGAACGGCCGGCGTCAGCCGGTTAGTCTGGCCCGAACCAGCCGGCTGACGCCGGCCGTTCGCCAAAATATTCTACTCCGCCCGGCTGGCCAACACGACGCGCTTCCCGGTCAGCAGACGAATGCCGACGTTGAGGATCATGACGAAGGCGAGCAGGACCAGGGCGGCGGACCAGGCGAGGCGGACCTGGTTGTCGTCGGGACTCATCGAATACTGGTAGATGTACAGCGGTAGGAAAGCGGTCTTGTCCGACGGGGAGAAGGACCAGCGATCGTTGCCGAAGGCGGTCATCAGCAGCGGAGCGGTTTCGCCGGCGATGCGGGCGATGCCGAGGAAGGTGCCGGTGAGGATGGCCGGCAGAGCGGCCGGCAGCGACACGCGCAGCACCGTTTGCCATTGGTGGGCGCCCAGGGCGTGACTGGCGTTGCGCAGCGTTTGCGGCACCAGTTTGAGCGCTTCCTCCGACGAACGCAGGACGACGGGGACCATCATGCAGCCCAGGGCGAAGGCGCCGGCCCAGCCGGAAAACTGTTCGTCGGGAGGCAACAACTTCGCGTGGATAAACAGGCGGACGAGAGCGTAGACGAAGGTGCCGACGACGATGGACGGCACCCCGTTGAGCAGCTCGCCGAAAATGCGGACGACGGAACCGAGACGGTTGGTGCGATACTCGGCGAGGAAGACGGCGGCCAGCAGCCCGATGGGCAGGGCGAAGGCGGTGGCCAGGGCGACCAGGAGCAGACTGCCCAGCAAGGCGTTGGCCAGCCCGCCGCCGGTTTCTCCCATCGGCCGCGGCAATTGGGTGAAGAAGGCCACGTCCAGGCCGCCGACGCCTCGATACAGGATGAAGCCGAGGATCAAAAACAGTGGCACGCAGGTAGCGACCAAACACAGACCGAGTACGCCGAGGGTCGCCAGCACCACCAGGACGGCGACGGTCGTTATCAGGGCCAGCAGGCTCGTCCGCAGCCCGGCATCGTGTACCAGGAAGGCGAGCGCCATCGCCACGACCGCCAGAACGGCGAGGGCGGTCAGGCCCAGCACGTTGTCGCGTCCGCCGCCGCCGGTCATGAGCCGGTTGAGCGCGGCGGCCTTGCGGGGATCGGACGACAGGCGTTCGCCGGTCGCGGTGGGCAAGGGTCGGCGGAGGAGCCGGGTCCACAACGACCGGCCGCGGCGCGGCCGGCCCATGCGTCCGATGAGCACGCGGGCCAGCACGTTCATGACGATGGTGATGCCAAAGAGCAGCAGACCCAGTTCGATCAGGGCCGATTCGTGCATTCGGCCGAGGTTGGACGGCAGCTCGACGGCGAGGAGGCTGGGGATGGTGTTGCCCTGGCCGAACGGCAAGGCCTGGAAGCGCTGCACGTTGCCGATAATCATGGTCACGGCCATGGTCTCGCCGATGGCGCGGCCCAGGGCGAGGAAACAGCCGCCGAGGATGCCGGGCCGAGCGTAGGGCAGGACGACGCCCCAGATCATCTGCCAGCGTGTCGCTCCCAGGGCCAACGCCGCCTCGCGCTGAGCGCGCGGAACGGCCTGGCAGACGTCGTAGGAGATGGCCGCGACGTAGGGCACGACCATGATGGCGAGAATCAGTCCGGCCGACAGCAGCCCCTTGCCGCCGACGTTGGGACCGCCGGCAACGTCGAATAGCTCCTGCAAGGCGGGTCCGAGGAAGGTGATGCCCCAGAAGCCGTAGACGACGCTGGGAATGGCCGCCAGCAGCTCGACCAGGAAGGAGCCGGCCCGCTTGACCCAGCCGGTGGCGATCTCCGCCAGAAACGTTGCCGTCCCCACGCCGAAGGGGACGGCCAGGAGCATGGCCAGGGCGGAGGTGACGAGGGAGCCATAGACGAAGACCAGTCCGCCGAAGCGTCCGTGGTTGGGGTCCCAGGTGCCGCTGATCAGGATGCGGGCGCCGACGGCGCGGACGGCCGGCCAGGCCTGCCACGTCAGCAGCACGACGATCAGCGCCACCAGCAGCATCACCACCGCCGCCGAGGATAGGCAGAGGTTCTTGAACAGTCCGTCCGTCGGCGCCGAGTCCCGGGGCGGAGCGGACAGAGAGACCGGCACGGTTCACGATCCACACCTTTACTTGACCTGGATGCTCTGGAGTTTCTCGTCGATGCGTGGGACGAGCGACGCGGGCAGCCGGGCGTATTGCATTTCTTCGGCGTACTTCTGGCCTTCGTGGACGATCCAGGTCAGGAACTGGACCAGCTCGCGGCCGGCGTCGCCGGACTGGTTCCGGTACAGCACGGCCCAGGTGGTGCCGCTGATCGGATAGGCGTCTTCGGCCTGGTAGTGCTGGACGATGGAGAAGCGCAGGTCGTCGGGCACCTTCGAGAGCGAGCCGGCCGCGGCGCTGACGTTGGCCTGGGTGGCCCGAATGAACTTGCCGGCCTTGTTGCGGACGGCGCCGTACTGGATGTCCTTCTTCTGCAAGGCATAGAGCAACTCGACGTAGCCGATGCTGCCGGCGTTGCGGGCGATGTTGTCGGCCAGGGCCGGGTTGCCCTTTTCGCCGCTGCCGACCGGCCAATCCACGCTGGTGTTGGAGCCGCACTTCTCCTTCCACCTGGGGCTGACCGTGCTGAGGAACTCGGTGAAGATGGCGGTCGTGCCGCTGCCCTCGGCCCGATGGACGACGCTGATCTTCCGGTCGGGCAGCGGCACGTCCGGGTTGTCGGCCTGGATGCGATCGTCGCTCCAGTTGGTGATGTCGCCGAGGAAGATGCCGGCCAGCACTTCGCCGGTGAAGTTCAGCGGTTTGTCCACGCCGGGCAGGTTGTAGGCGGGCACGACGCCGCCCAGGACCAGGGGAACGTGGACGACCTCGCCGCCCTCCTGGCGAGCCATCTCCAGCTGCTCGTCAGTCAGGAAGGCGTCGGTGCAGCCGAAGTGGACGGCCTTCTCCGTCATCTGCTTGATGCCGGCCGTGGACCCTTGCCCCTGATAGTTGGTCTCGAAGCCACCCTTCTCGCGGACGTAAACGTCGATCCACTTGTCCATGATCGGCTTGAGGAACGTCGATCCCGAGCCGCTCAGCGTTTTCGAGCCGTTGCCGCAGCCGACACCGCCGGCCAGCACCAGGCACGTCAGGCCCAGACTCAGCCCCTTCCAGGTCCGCATCGTCATGGTTCTTCCCCCAGGAGCACTCTCGCATGGTAAGGCAGCCACCTGGCGGAACCTGTGAGGGATAGATGAAGATGGGATGAAGAGATTCATCCCACGCTCGCCGGTTTCATGCCGACCGCCTGGCGCACCAGGGCCATCGTCTGCCGCGCCTCGGCCCGCGCGCGCTGCGGCGCCGCGCCGCAGGACATCCTCGACCTGCTCGGGATGGGCGGCCAGTTGCTTGCGCCGCTCGCGGGCCGGGCCGAAGTGGGCGTTGATCTTCTCCAGCAGCATCTTCTTGGCCTCGCCGTAGCCCATGCCGCCGGCACGATAGCGCGCCGCCAGCGCCGCCTTCTCCTCGTCGGTGGCGAACAGGCTGTACAGCGCGAACACGTTGCAGCGCTCGGGATCTTTCGGCGCCTCCACCGGCGTGCTGTCGGTGACGATGCTCATGACCGTCTTTTGCAGCGGCTTGCCCTCGGCGAAGATATCGATGGTGTTGTTGTACGACTTGCTCATCTTCTGCCCGTCGATGCCTGGCACCTTCGATTCCTTGTCGAGCCGATAGTCCGGGATGGGGAAGACATCGCCGTAGGCGCGGTTGAACTTGCCGGCGATGTCCTGCGTCATCTCGACGTGCTGCACCTGGTCCTTGCCCACCGGCACGACGTGCGAGCGATAGATGAGGATGTCCGCCGCCATGAGGATCGGATAGAAGAACAGGCCGACGCTGGCGTCGATGCCCTTTTCGATCTTCTCCTTGTAGGAGACGGCGCGTTCGAGCAGGCCCATGTTGGTGACGGTCGAGAGAATCCAGGCCAAGCTCGGTGACTTCGGGAACGTCGGACTGGCGGAAGAAGACGGCCTTGTCGGGGTCGAGTCCGAGGGCGAGGTAATCCAGGGCGACATCGAGCGTGTTCTGGCGCAGGGTCTCGGCCCGGTCGGCCGGCTCGATCTTGTCGTTGCCGATTCGCCGCCGGGTCGCCTCGTCGATGGTGGTCAGGGCGTGATAGTCGGCGATGAAGTAGAAGCACGGCGCCTCGTCTTGCAGGGCGATGTGCTGGCGGATGGCGCCGAAGTAGTTGCCGAGGTGGAGCTTGCCGGACGGCTGCACGCCGCTGAGGATGCGTCGCGGGCCGGAGGGAGGGTTGGCCATGTCGAGTATCTCTTGTGCCGCTGGCGGCTTAGCGTTAAGCCGCCAGCGGCCGGTTGCTCTATCCCACGCTCTTTTTACCGGGTAAAGTTAGTCCGGCGTCCCGAAGAGGATGGAGGGAAGTGATCCGGGCATGGATCGCATCGAACAATCTCTGGTGGAAGCTCTGCGGCAAGCGCTGGCCGAGCCGGGCGAGCAGCGTTTGTACCGCGGCGGCAAGCTGACGGGCCTGTTCCCCGGCCGCAATGGCGTCGCATGGCACCGCCGCCGCCCAGGCGCTGCGCGACGGCCTGCTGGAAGATCGTCCGCACGCGAGACGAAGGGCAAGACGATCATCGAGTGGGTGCGTCTGACGCCGCGCGGCGTCGATTTCCTGCACGAGCGCGAATCGCCGCTCTGCGCCCTGCAGGAGCTGCGCGCCGCGCTGCGGCTCAATCAGCAGGCAGTGCCGGTATGGCTGGCGGAGATCCGCGCCGCCTTGCAGGCGATGGACGAACGCCTCGCCGCCGACGCGCACAAGTGGCTGGAGCGCCTCGACGCCCTGTCGCGCCGCGTGGACGAGACGCTGCGCCGCCTGGAACAGTCGGCCCCGCTGCTGCCGCCGGAGATCGCCGAAGTCACACCCCTGGGCCATCGACGCGCTGAACTACCTTGACCGCCGCCGCCTGGCGTCCGGCTCGTCCGCCGAGGACGAGGCCACGGATTGTCCCCTGCCGGAGTTGTTCGCGGCCCTGGTGCGCCCGCATCCCGGTCTGTCGATGAGCGTCTTTCACGAGGGGCTGCGCCGTTTGCACGAACGGCGTTTGTTGCACCTGCGGCCGGCCTCCAGCCTGGCCGACCTGCCACAGCCGGAGTACGCCCTGCTCGAAGGCGCCGCCGTGCTGTACTATGCCGCCCGCTGAGGGTAGGATTATGGAATGGTCCGAATCGTTTCGCCGCGACGCGCAGCGGAGCGCGGACTTGCCGCGCTCCGCTGCGCAGTCGCGGCGAAACGGGAGACTCTTTCCATGAAGCCGTTTACCTCGCCGGATCACTGGCCGATCGCCACCTCACGGCGCGACTTCCTGGTGCGCGCCGGCGGCGGCTGCGGCGCCCTGGCGCTGTCGTGGCTGCTGGCGCACGACGGCCAGGCATCTGCTCCGCACGTCAATCCGCTGGCCGCACGGCAACCGCACCACCCGGCCAAGGCGAAGTCGGTCATCTTCCTGTTCATGGTCGGCGGTCCCAGTGCCATCGATCTGTTCGATCCCAAGCCGGCGCTGACGAAGCACCACGGCAAACCGTTGCCGCCCAGCTTCGGCATGCCCGTCAGCCAGTTCACCAAGGGCGATACGCCGCTCCTGGCCAGCACGCGCACCTTCCGCAAGCACGGCCAGTCCGGCCTGGACGTGTCCGACCTGATGCCGCATTTGGCAACGTGCGTCGATGACATCGCCTTTCTGCGTTCGTGCTGGTGTACCAGCACCATCCACGCGCCGGCGATGTACGAACTGCACAGCGGCCGCACGCAGATGGGCTATCCCAGTCTCGGCTCGTGGGTGACGTATGGCCTGGGCAGCGTCAGCGACAGTCTGCCGGCCTATTGCGTCCTGCTGCAACCGGAGGGCACGCCGGAGGGCGGCGCGCCGTGCTGGAGTGCCGGCTTTCTGCCGGCCGTCTACCAGGGCACGCTCCTGCGTCGCGGACCCAACCCCATCCTCCACCTCAAGCCGCCGCCCGGCGTCGGCGCCGAGCAGCAGCGCCGCACCCTCGACCTGGTGCAGCGCATGAACGACGTCGGCCGCGATCCCGACGACACCGAGTTGAACGCGCGCATCGCCAGTTACGAGCTGGCCTTCCGCATGCAGCAGTACGCCCCGGAGGCGGTGGACCTGTCGCGCGAATCGGCGGCGACGAAGACGATGTACGGCCTGGACGACAAGCGCACCGCCGACTTCGGCACGCGCTGTCTGCTGGCGCGACGGCTGGTCGAGCGCGGCGTGCGTTTCGTGCAGTTGTATTCCGGCGGCGGCCCGCTCATCACCCAATGGGACGCCCACGACGACATCAACGCCAACCACGAAAAGATGTGCGGCCACGTCGATCGGCCGATCGCGGCGCTGCTGAAAGACCTGAAACAGCGCGGCCTGCTCGATACGACGCTGGTGGTCTGGGCCGGCGAGTTCGGCCGGACGCCCATGTCGCAGGGCGGCAAGGGGCGCGATCACAACCCCTACGGCTTCACGACGTGGCTGGCCGGCGGCGGCGTCAAGGGCGGACAGGCCATCGGCGCCACCGACGAATTCGGCCTCCGCGCCGTCGAGGATCGCATCAGCGTCCACGACTTCCACGCCACCATTCTGCACCTGCTCGGACTCGATCACGAACAGCTGACCTTCCTGCATAGCGGCCGCGATGAGCGCCTGACCGACGTGGCCGGTCAGGTGGTCGAGTCCGTCTACGAGTAATCGGCTGAAACCCGTTTCTCTCCCTCGGGGTATGTTCTCTCAAGCCGCCGGCCGCGAGCAGCCACCGTGACCACCGACGATGACGCCACCCTGGTTCGACGCTGCCTGCGCGGAGAGGACGAGGCCATCCGTGTGCTGGTCGGCCGCTTCCAGGCCGAGGTATTCGGCCTGTGCGTGCGCCTGCTCAACCATCGCCAGGACGCCGAGGACGTGACGCAGGAGGTGTTCCTGCGCATCTTCCGCAGCCTGCGCCGATGGGACTCGCGGCGTCCGCTGCGGCCGTGGATCATGAGAACTGCCGTCAATCGCTGCCGGACCTGGTTGGCCCAGCGCGCGCGGCGGCCGGAGCTGGTCGATTACTTGCAAGACACCCTGGCCAGCCCGCCGCCGGACGATTCCGGGGAGCTGCTCCACGAGATCCAGGCCGCCGTCGGCGAGCTGCGCCTGGAGTATCGCACTGTCTTCGTGCTCTTTCACGAGCAGGGACAGCCTTACGAGGACATCGCCGAGGTGATGGACCGGCCGGTCGGCACCATCAAGACCTGGCTGCACCGCGCCCGTCTGGAAGTCCTTCAGCGCCTGCGCCGCCGGGGCATGGTTCCCGGCGAAGAACACCCGGCCACCCCCCTGCCGGAAAGCGGAAGGGAGCAACCATGAAATGTAACGCCGCGCACGAATTGTTGCAGCAGCACCTCGACGGCGCGCCGATCGAGTCGCCGGAATTGCTGGAGCACCTGCGCCAGTGCCCCGACTGCCAATCCCTGGCGACGGCGACGCGGCGCTTGCAAGAGGGTCTGCGTTTGCTGATGCTGCCGCCTCCGCCGCCGGACCTGGCCGAGCGCATCGCCGACCGCGTTGGACTCGACCGCCGGCGGGTCCGCCGACGGTCCCGCCGGCGCTGGGCCGTCAGCCTCGCCCTCGCCGCCGGCCTGTTCGTCGCCCTGACCCTGCGCCTCGACTGGCGCGGGCGACGCGATGACGCCGAGACGGACAAACAGGGGCCGGTCGCCGCGCAGGAGACGCCCGAAGCGACGCCGACGTTGCGCGAGTCGGTGGCGGAGGCGGGAGAGGCCGTCGCCGCCCTGACCAGTCAGACCGCCGACGAGACGGTGGGACAGACGCGCTGGCTGGTGCCGAAAGTGACCGGGCCTTCCTTGCCGCAAGTGGACCTGGAGTCGATGGAGCCGCCGACTCGTCCGCTGCGCGAGGCCGGCGAGGGCGTCTCCCGTGGACTCGAACCCGTGACGACCTCGGCCCGGCGCGCGGTTGGCCTGTTCCTGCGCGAGCTGCCGCCGATGGACGTGGGACAGAAAGGGGTTGTAAGAGGATCTAATAAGAAGAGCCTCACGCAAAGGCGCAAAGAACGCAAAGGAAAAAAGAAGAAACAATCCGGCCTTTTTCCTTTTTTTGTCTTTCTTTGCGCCCTTTGCGCCTTTGCGTGAGGCTCTTCTTTTCACCCAGCGAAGGGTATTCCATTATGCAGGCGTTGTCTTGGGACCGTTCGCGGCGGACGTCGCTGTGGCTGGCGCTGGGCCTCCTCGCGTTGGCCGCGCCGCTGCGCGCGGCCGCGCCGCGCGATGAATTGCTCCGCCTCGTGCCCGACTCGATCGGCTTTTGTCTCGTCGTACACGACCTGCGTACGCACGCCGCCGCCTGGCGGTCCTCGCCGCTCGTCGAGCAGCTGCGGCAGTCGCCACTGGCCGGCAAGGTCCGCAACAGCGCGGAGATGAAGAAACTCGGCCGACTGGAAGCCCATTTGAAAGATAAACTCGGTCTCGATTGGGCGCAGCTGCGCGACGACATCCTGGGCGACGCCCTCGTGTTCGTGTACCGGCCGGGACCGCCCGGTAAACCGGAGCGGGAAGAAGGTCTCATCCTCGTCCGCGCCCGCAATGCCAAGATCCTGGCCGAATTGATCGAACGGCTCAACCAGGTGCAGAAGGAAGAAGGCTCGCTCAAGGAGTTGGAAGAACGCCGGCACAACGGCGCCGTCTACCATCGTCGCCTGGAACGCAACAAGCCGGCGACCTTCTATTACGTCAACGGTCCCGTGGTGGCGCTGTCCGAGCAGGAAGACATGCTGCGGCAGGCGATCGACTGCGACCGTCTCCGCTCCGCCGAGGTCGTGCCGGACGTGACGCGCCGCCTGCGCGAACTGGAGGCCGACCGTGCTCTGCTCGCCGTGTGGATCAACCCGCGTGCCTTCGACGCCGAGGTCGAGTCGAAGGCCGCCGGCGTCCCGGCCGAGCGTGCCGCGACCGTGCGGCACTTCGCCGGTACTGGAAGGCGCTGGACAGTGTCGTCCTGTCGCTGTCGCCAACGGAGCGCGACATCGACCTGTCCCTGGGCGTCCGCGCTCGGGTCGAGGAGTTGCCGCCGGCGGCGCAGCGATTGTTCCGCGAAGCATCGGCGCCGAGCGAGCTGTGGCGGCGCTTCCCCGAGACGGCCCTGCTCGCCGCCGGCGGCCGGCTCGACGGCGCCGCCCTGTTCGACGTGCTGAACGGCTTTCTCAGGCCCGATGGTCGGCAAGCGCTCGACACCGATCTGAACCGCCAGTTCGGCGCCTTCCTGGGCGGCGATCTCCGCAAGGAAGTGCTGCCCGCCCTCGGCCCGGACTGGGGCCTGTGCGTGACGGCGCCGGCGGCGGAGGCGAAGGGCTGGATGCCGCAAACGCTGTTCGCTCTGCGCGTGGCCCCGACCAAGGACACGGCGCCGCTGGATCGCACGCTGCCCTCGGCCCTCGATTTCGCGGCCCGGCTGGTCCTCCTCGGCCATAACCGTCAACACCCCGATCAGCCGATGACCCTCAAGACGACCGACGCGGACAAGCACGAAGTCCGCTACCTGTCCAGCGAGCGCGGCCTGCCTCGCGGTGTGCAGCCGGCCTTCGCCCTGCTCGACGGCTATCTCGTGTTGTCCAGCTCGCTCGACAACCTGGTCCGACTTCGCCCGGACGACGCCGGCTCCGGCTCCCTCCGCCGATGCTCCCACGCCCCTGCTGCGCCTCTCGATCAAGGACGGACGCGCCTACCTCCGCGAACGCCGCGAGCCGATCGTGCACTTCCTCGCCGACAAGAACAAGCTGGACCCCGACGCGGCCGGCCGACAGTTCGACAACCTCCTCGCCGGCCTGCAATTCGTCGATCGCATCGAGTTGCGTCAGCGCTCCGCCCCCGGCCAGGTCATCTTCACTCTGGCGGCGCAGATGGCGCAGCCGCTCAAGATACCGAGCCGCGACCGTTAGGGAGCGGTTACTTCCCGCTCCCTAACGGTCGCGGCTCCGATGGGGTCAGCCTCTTGCTCCGCGAGCGCGGGCACAGTATCGTCAAGGTCACGTCATTGAGGTTCGCTTCCTCGGCCAAGGACCGTGACCATGAACGTATCGAGACGCTTCGCAGCCGTGGTGTTGTTGCCGGCGCTGCTCTCTCTCTTCACCATCGTTTTGACCGCCGCTCCGGCCCCGCCGAGCAAGTACGCTCCGCCGCCGGCCGTCAAGCCGAGCGCGGAAGTCCTCAAAAAGATCGAGGAACGCAAGGACAAGCTCGGCCGCATGATCCGCCAGTTTCGCCAGCTGGGAGTGACGGATCCCTTCCTGGCCGACATCGAGGTTTATTACAAGGCGGCCTCGTGGATCACGCGCCACAATGAGTTTTACCAGAAGGACGCCGGCGACTGGACGGTCGAGGCGTTGGAGCGCGGCCTGCTCCGCGCCAGCCAGCAGGCCCAGGGCGAGACGCCGTGGTATCAGATCGTCGGCCGCACCGTCGTTCGCGGCTATCGTTCGCAGGTCGACGGCTCCGTGCAGCCCTACGCCGTCACCTTCCCGGCCGACTACGGCAAGGAACGCAAGAAGTGGCGCATCGAGGTCGTGCTGCACGGCCGCGACAACGGCCTGACCGAAGTGAGCTTCCTGCATCGGCACAACGGCGACAAGCCGGCGCCGCCGAACCAGGATTACGTCCGCCTCGACATCTACGGCCGCGGCAACAACGCCTACCGCTGGGCCGGCGAGACCGACGTCAGCGAGGCGGTCGAGCACTTCCTGCTCGTCGAGCAGAAGCTGACGCGAGCGCAGCAGTTCCTGGACGTCGAATCGCAGCGTGCTGCGCGGCTTCTCGATGGGCGGGGCCGGCACCTGGCACCTCGGCCTGCACGGCCCGGACACTGGTGCGTCATCAGCCCCGGCGCCGGCTTCACCACCACGCACGGCTACATCCACGAACCTGCCGGACAAGCTGCCGCCGTAGCAGGAGGCGTGCCTGCACATCTACGACGCCGTCGATTACGCCGAGAACGCCTTCGACGTGCCGGTCGTCGCCTACGCCGGCGCCGAGGATCCGCAATTGCAGGCCGCGCGCAACATCGAGGCCCGCCTCAAGGAGCGGAACATCCCCATGAAACTGCTGGTCGCGCCGGAGCTCGGCCATCAGTTCCCGCCCGAGTGGCAGAAGAAGGTCGCCGAAGCGCTCGGCGAAGTACGCGGCCAAGGGCCGGCCGGAGTATCCGCCGCGCGTCCATTTCGTGACCTACACGCTGAAGTATCCCAGCTGCGATTGGGTCGGCATTCACGGTCTCGAGCGCCACTACGAGCGCGCCTCGGTCGATGCCGAACGCACCGAGGACGGCTTCAAGGTCCAGACGAGCAACGTGCGCACGCTCCGCCTGCGCCTGTGGCCCGGCGCCTCGCGGCAAGCAGTCGCCGTGCAGATCGACGGCCAGCGCCTCGAGGCCCAGCCGTATCTGCACGTCCGCGCACTCGCCGTACCTGTTTGTGGACCTCGAACGTCGCGGCGGCCGCTGGCATTCGGTGCTGCCGGAGAGGATCGTCACCGACCGTCTGCGCCGCCCGCAGAAGGCGCCGGGACTGCAAGGGCCGATCGACGACGCCTTCATGGAGCCGTTCTTGTGCGTGCGCGGTACGGGCGCCGCCTGGCACGAAGCCACCGACAATTATGCCCGCGCCAATCTCGAACGCTTCCGCGACGAGTGGTCGAAGTACTTGCGCGGCGACCTGCCGATCAAGGACGACGTGGAAGTGACGCCGGAAGACATCGCCAGCCGCCACCTGATTCTGTTCGGCGATCCGTCGTCCAACAGCCTGATCGCGCAGGCTCTGCCAGGCTTGCCGTTGACGTGGACGAAGGACAAGATCGCCTGGGAGGGCAAGGCCTACGCCGCCGGCGAACACGTGCCGGTGCTGATTTACCCCAGTCCGCTGTCGTCGGAGCATTACGTCGTGCTGAACTCCGGCCACACCTTCCACGCCGCGGACTTCCAGGGCACCAACGCCCTGCTCTACCCGCGCCTGGGCGATTACGCCATCCTGAAATTGGCCTCCGACCAAAAGTCCGACAAGAAAGACCCCCTGGCCGTCGAAGTACAGAGGGCGGGTTTGTTCGACGACTTCTGGAAGGCGGCGCCATCGGAGAAATGACGTTCTGGTTTCGCCGCGACGCGCAGCGGAGCGCGCCAAGCCCGCGCTCCGCTGCGCGTCGCGGCGAAACGCAGGGATATTGAGGACATCATGACGCAGTGTCCGACGTGTAAACAGGAGTTGGAAGCGGGCATCCGTTTCTGCCCCCACGACGGCACGCCGTTGACGGACACGTCCGCCGCCCAGCCGACGCGCACGCCGGCCGAGGGGACCGCGACGGGCCGTCCGCCGGCGGCGAAGGAGATCGAGTTGCCCATCGTGGTTGGCGGCCGCTATCGGCTGACCGAGCTGCGCGGCGGCGGCGGCATGGCGAGGGTCTATCGCGCCGTGGACGACACGCTCGAACGCGAGGTCGCCGTCAAGCTCATCAACGCCGAGCTGCGCAACGAAAGCGAGTTCGATGCGCGTTTCCAGCGCGAGGCGCGCATCGCCAGCCAGCTGTCCGATCCGCACATCGTCGTCGTCCACGACTTCGGCATCGATCCGACGCACGGGCCGTTTTTGGTCATGGAGTATCTGCAAGGCCAATCGCTGCGCGAGCGGCTGCAAAGCGAGGGACCGCTGCCGTTCAAGGCCGGCTTGCAGCTGGCCGCTCAGCTCTTGCTGGCGCTGATCCACGCCCACGGCAAGAACATCGTCCACCGCGACATCAAGCCGGACAACATCTTTCTTCTGAATCAGAGCGGCGTGCGGCTGCACGTGCGCGTCCTCGACTTCGGTATCGCTCGCATCTTCCGCCGCGGCGAGCCGGGCCAGGCCGAGACGCTGACCAACCCCGGCGCCGTGCTCGGCACGCCGCGTTACATGTCGCCCGAACAGCTCGCCGGCCAGACCGTTGACGCCCTCTCCGATCTGTACAGTGCCGCCCTGGTGATTCACGAGGCGATGACCGGCCAGCTGCCCTACGTCAGCGGCAAGAAGCTGTGCGAGATGTGCCCCGAGGCGTCGCCGGCCTTGCAGGATCTTCTCGACCAATGCCTCAAGCCCAATCCCGCGGAGCGCCCGCCTGGGGCCGTCGAGGTGTACCTGCGCTTGCAGGAACTGGGCAAGGCCAGCGGCATCTTGCTGCTGCCGCCCGGCGACCTGGACAAGCTGGTCGATTCGCGCAAGTCCTCCGAGCCGACTATCGCCTACGTGCCGCCGCTTGTGCCGCGGGCGCGGATGCGGCGGCGGTTGTTTCTCGGCCTGGCTCTGCTGCTCGTCTTGCTGGGACTGGTGGCGCTGCTCAAGCCGCTCTTCTTCGCCCGGCTGGGGGATGGGCGTCACGAATCGGTGCTGGGCGTCCGCATCGACGATCCGCAGCAGGAGGTGGTGGAGAGGCTGAAGCTGGTGAAGGGTGGACCGATGAACCCCTGGGAGACGGATCGGACGCCCGGCTACCTCGGTCACGTGCTCTGCGCCGACGACCTCGCCCTGCCGGCCGAAGCCCTGTTTCGGCTGGACGTGCAGCGCAGCGCCAACGACAACGTCTGCGTCGTCTTCCACGAGGACCGGGTGAGGGCCATCGTCGTGCGCGGGCGCACGCCGGGACCGGACGCGGTCTGCGCGTCCTCGACCGCAAGGGTCGCGTCCTCGACGTCTATCCCGAGGACGTCAGTCAGGACTTCTCGATGGACGTGGCCAACTCCGCGCGCGTCCGGCGCAAGATCGAAGTCCGCCGTTACGATGCGTTGGGCATCGGTTTCGAGATGCACGAGGACAAGGTGACGGCCATCACGCTTTATCCACCTGTCAGCAAGTAGAAGGGCGAACGGCCGGCGTCAGCCGGCTGGTACTGGTCCCGCCCATCCGTACCAGCCGGCTGACGCCGGCCGTTCGCCGGGTGCCGACACGCTCCATCTTGACGTCGTCGGCGCGACGGGCTACCTTGCGATGTTAGTGCGGACTAGCGTTTCCGCGAGGCTATCGTCGGAGAGTCAAGTCGTGGCAGAAGCGGCGGGCGTTGTTGGCGTAGCGCTGGTCGTCTTCCTGGCCGTCTGCTGGTTGTGGCCGTACCGCGCCCTGCGCCTGGCGCTGGGACTGGCGACCCATTCGATCTACTGGCTGCGGGTGAACGGCCGGGAGAACGTGCCGGCGCGGCGGCGCGCTGCTGGTGTGCAACCACGTCAGTTATCTCGACTGGCTGCTGCTCCTGGCGGCGCAGCGGCGTTTCCTTCGTCTGGTGGTCTTCGCCGGCTGGACGAAACAGTGGGGCGTGCGTCATTTGCTCCGCTGGGCCGGGGTCCTCGCCATCGACGACTCGGCGGGGACGCGCGGCCTGGTCCGCGCTCTGCGGCAGGCCCGCGAGTGCCTGGCACGCGGCGAACTAGTATGTCTCTTCGTCGAGGGCCGGGTGCTGCCGGGCGGCCTGTCGCTGCCATTCCACCGTCAGTTCGAGCGCGTCGCTCGCAAGAGCGGAGCGCCGATCGTGCCGGTCTGTCTCGATCAAACGCTGGGCAGTCTTTTCGTGGTGCGTCAGGGACGTCTCGAGTTGGCGCTGGCCGTTGACGCTGCCGTTCCCAGCCTACGCGACCTTCGGTTCGCCGCTGCCGGCCGGCACGCCGGCCGGCGACGTGCGGCAGGCGCTGCAACTCTTGTCGGCCCGCGCCGCCATCGAGCGCGCCGACCGACGCCGGCCGGCGCACCGGCGCTTTGTGCGCGTGGCCGCCCGCCGCCCGTTCCGTTCCTGCTTCCTCGACAGCACCCGGCCGGATCGGCTTAACTACGCTCGCGCCCTGGCCGGCGTGATGTGTGCGGTCAAGTTCTTTCGGCCGCTGCTGGGCGATGCCCCGATGGTCGGCATTTGGTTGCCCTCCAGCATGGGCGGCGCCTTCGCCAACATCACCCTGGCCATGCTCGGCAAGACGGCCATCAACCTCAATTACACCTCTTCGCCCGAGGCCATTCGCTCCGCCCTGCGCCAGTGCGGCGCGCGCCACGTCATCACCTCGCGGCGCTTCACCGCCCGCATGCAACTCGATCCGGGGCCGGGCGTCGAGGTGATTTACTTTGAGGACATCGCTCCGCGCTTCACCGCCTGGATGCGCCTGAGCCGCTGGCTGGCCGTGGTCCTGCTGCCGGGCTGGTTCCTGGAATACGTCGTGCTCCGCCTGGGCCGGCACAGCCTCGACGACCTGGCCACCGTCATCTTCTCCAGCGGCAGCACTGGCGAGCCCAAGGGCATCATGCTCAGTCACGGCAACATCGCGGCCAACATCGAGTCGATGATTCAGGCCGTCGCGCTGCGGCCGGACGATCGCGCTCTGGGCGTGCTGCCTTTCTTCCACAGCTTCGGCTACACCGTGACGCTGTGGGCGCCGTTGCAGGTCGGCGCCTCGGTGCTGTACCACCCCGATCCGCGCCAGGCCAAGGAGATCGGCGAACTGTGCCGCACGCACCAGTGCACCATCTACATTTCGACCGCGACGTTTCTGCGCTTCTGTCTGCGCAAGTGTACGCCGGACGATTTCCACAGTCTGCGCATCCTCATCTGCGGCGCCGAGAAGCTGCCGGTGTCGCTGGCCGAGGAGTTCCGCGCAAGTTCGGCATCCTGCCGCTGGAGGGCTACGGCTGCACGGAGCTGTCGCCCGTCGCCAGCACCAACCTGCCGGACCTGGAGGTTGAGGGCGTCCGTCAGGTTGCCAACAAGCCGGGCACGGTCGGTCAGCCGATCCCCGGTGTGGCCGGCCGTGTCGTCCACCCTGAGACGCGCGCGTCGCTGCCGGTCGGCGCGGAGGGCTTGTTGCTGATCCACGGCGGCAACGTCATGCGCGGCTACCTCGGCCGGCCCGAGCTGACCCGCAACGCCGTCCACGACGGCTGGTACGTCACCGGCGACATGGGCCGACTGGACGCGGACGGCTTCATTACCCTGACCGGCCGGCTGTCGCGCTTCGCCAAGTGTGGCGGCGAGATGGTGCCGTTGGAGAAGATCGAAGAAGTCTTGCACGACATCCTCGGCACCAGCGAGCGCGTCTGCGCCGTCACCTGCGTGCCCGACGAGGCGCGCGGCGAGCGGTTGGTCGTCCTCTATCTGCGCAGGACGGACTGGAAGTGCGTTCGTGGTGTCAGCAGTTGAGCGCGCACGGCCTGCCGAACCTGTGGCTGCCGGCGGAGCGCGACTTCCACGCCGTGGCCGAACTGCCGGTGCTCGGCAGCGGCAAGCTCAACTTGCAGGGCGTCAAGGAGATGGCCGTCGCCTTGGCGGTGCGCCGCGCCTCGGGTTAGGATTCATCCAATCCTTCTCGTTTAGCCGCGACGCGCAGCGGAGCGCGGGATACGGCCGCGCTCCGCTGCGCGTCGCGGCTAAACGAAGAACTTCGATTCGGCCAACCCTCCCGCTCAGGTGCCTTCGACCTCCTTCTGGGTCATGCCGTGCTGAATGCGGTGGTAAGGCCCGTCGAACAATTGCGTCGATTTGAAGCGTTCGTGCCGGCCGTCGCCGGCGACCGCCTTGACCTTGTCGCGCAGGCGATTCAGTTCTTCCTCGCTCAGCGGCTTGAAATGGCGGGCGATGGCCAGGTCCTGCTTGAGCACCTCCATCGAATCGATGCCGCAGACCAGGCTGGCGATGTTCTGACTGAGGGAGTAGGTGCGGGCCTCCTCGACGGTGCAGACCTTGGAGACGACGAGACGGCCCTGATGGTCGTGGCCGCCGCCCAGTCCCTTCATGCCGATGACGCCGACGCCGCGTTTGTTCGCCTCCGGCACGACCTGGCGCTGGAAACTGCGATAGTGGTAGTCGCAGATGTTGATGGGCATCTGCACGGTGTCCCACGCATGGCGCTGGAGCATCTTCAGATGGATGCGCGGATCCTTGTGGCCGGTGAAGCCGATGAAGCGAACCTTGCCGTCCTTCTGCGCCTTGAGCACCTCGGCCAGGCAGCCGCGCTCGATGATCCAGTCGGGATCGTTGTCATAATTGATTTCGTGGAACTGCATGAGGTCGATGTGGTCGGTGCGCAGGCGGCGCAGGCTGTCCTCGATGTGCTGTCGAACCGTCTTGGCGTCGCGGCCGCAGTTCTTGGTCATGAGGAAGCACTGCTTGCGTTTGCCGTCCATCGACAGCGCCTTGCCCATGATCTCTTCACTGCCGCCGTCGTGGTAATCCCAGGCATTGTCGAAGAAGTTCAATCCTTCATCGAGGGCGGTGTGCATGATGCGAATGGCTTCCTTCTCGTCCTTGACGGCGCCGACGTGCCAGCCGCCCAGGCAGATGATGGAGATGCGGACGCCGGTCTTGCCCAGCGGCCGGGTCGGCAGTCCCTTGGCGGAGGCGTCGTCGGCGGCCTCGGCGCCGGCGGCGAGGCTCGGCGCCGCGCCGGCGGCGAGCGAGGTTTGCAGGAATTCCCGACGATTGCTGGATGCGTCACTCATGGCATTCACCTCAGTTCTGAGTTCTGAGTTCTGAGTTCTGAGTTCTGAGTGAAAACCGAACTCGGAACTCAGAACTTATTGTCTTCCGGCGGCGGGACGATGGCAACTCCTTCGGAGGCGTGCCAGAAGGACTTCCCCGTTTAGCCGCGACGCGCAGCGGAGCGCGGGACTGCCGCGCTCCGCTGCGCAGTCGCGGCTAAACGAATTTTTGGTCTTTTTCCGTGTTTTCCGTGTTTTCCGTGGTGAATGGTTTTTCCTCGAAGCGGGGCGTCCTTGAAACCGTGGTGCCGTCGTGTCATACTGCCATAAGATGGTCTTAGCTCCAGGATGCGACGACCCTTTAACTCCGGCGTAACCATGTCCGCAGGCACGACAGCGTATCTCGTGGTCCGTCGCGACGATGGCTTCGGGGACGTGTTCCCGCTCGTCGCCGGCCAGACCTACACCATGGGCCGGGCCACGACCAACCGCATCGTCCTCAAAGACGACCTGTGCAGCCGCGAACACGCCGAGGTCAGCTACAGTGGCGGCCGTTGGCGCGTCCGCGACCTCAACAGCCTCAACGGCACGCGCGTCAACAACGTCCGCCTCGACGGCGAATGGGAGCTGACGCCGCACGACGACGTGTACCTGGGCCGCACCCATCTGCTGTTCGTCGAGGACATGAACCAGCTGCCGGACGTGCCGCACGACAAGACGAGGAGCCGGAAGCGGAAGGCGTGTCCATCCGCAAACGCCTGGGGCAGACGCGCTTTCTGACGCCGCAGCCGCCGATCGAGGCGGCGTCCGACAGCGACACCACGGCCGGTCCCATGTCGCGGCACGCGCTCAGCCGCGACTTGTCGCTGCTGTATCGGCTGGCCCTGGACATGGGTTCGGCCGGCAGCTACGAGGAGCTGTGCCGCATCGTCCTGGACGCTCTGCTGGAGGCGATCCCCGCCGAGGTCGGCGCCATCCTGTCGGTGGCCCGCGATGGTGACGGCGGCCGTGGTGGTCCGCCGGCCGGCGTCCGCGTCAGTCCCGCCGACGCCGGCAAGTCGCTGCGCGGCCTGGAGCTGGAGGTGACCGCCCATCGTCACCGCGACCCCAGCCTGCACGACTACCAGCGCGTCTCCGAGTACGTCAGCAACGAGGTGCTGGCCAGCCGCGAGGCCATCCTCGCCGAGGACGTGGCCCGCGATCGCTACCTGCGCAACCGCGAAAGCCTCAACGACATGGGGGCCACCAGCCTCATCTGCGCTCCCATTGTCTTCGGCGACCGCGTGCTCGGGCTGATCCACCTGTACTGCACCGACCCGCACAAGGCGCTGGACGCCGAGGACCTGGAGTTCGCCGTCGCCGTCGCCAAGCAGCTGGGCGGCGTCATCCAGCAAATGCAGCGGCAGGTGTCGCTTGACCGCCGAGAACCGCTCGCTGCGCGAGCAGCTGCACGTCGAGAGCGAGCTGATCGGCGAAAGCACGGTGATGAAGGAGATCGAGCAGCAGATCGCCCGCGTCGCCGGCACCAACGCCACCTGTCTGATTCGCGGCGAAAGCGGCTCCGGCAAGGAGCTGGTCGCCCGCGCCATCCACTACTCCAGCCCGCGCAAGGACGGGCCGTTCGTCTGCCTCAACTGCGCCGCGCTGACCGAGACGCTGCTGGAGAGCGAGCTGTTCGGCCACGAGAAAGGCTCGTTCACCGGGGCGACGGAGAAGAAGGTCGGCAAGTTCGAGGCCGCCAACCACGGCACGATCTTCCTCGACGAGATCGGCGAGATGAACGTCGGCACGCAGGCCAAGCTGCTGCGCATCCTCGAAGGCCACCCCTTCGAGCGTGTCGGCGGCAGCGTGCCGATCCGCGTGGACGTGCGCGTGGTGTCGGCGACGAATCAGCCGCTGGAGCAGGCCATCCAGGAGGGCCGTTTCCGCCGCGATCTGTTCTTCCGCCTGCAGGTGGTCGAGATCCGCGTGCCGCCGCTGCGCGAGCGCAAGAGCGACGTGCCGATCCTGGCCGAGCATTTCCTGCGTCGCTTCGTCCGCGAGACCGGCCGCAAGATCCGCGGCTTCACGCCGGCGGCGCTGCGGAAGATGGAGGAGTACAACTGGCCCGGCAACGTCCGCGAGCTGCGCAACGTCGTCGAGCGCGCCGTCGCCCTGGGCACGGGGCCGCTGCTGGACGTCAATGACATCTGGCTGTCATCGCTGGAAATCAGCGGCTTGGCGCCGCCGAGCGCGCGAGGCGGTCTATCGGCCGGTGTCGCTGGAAGAAGTCGAGAAGGAGCACATCCTGAAGACGTTGACCTACACCGACTGGAACAAGAGCCAGGCGGCCACCATCCTCAACATCGAGCGCTCGACGCTGGATCGCAAGATCAAGAGCCACGGACTGAAGCGCTAAGCCGCAAGCGGCGCAGACAGCCCGCGCGCGGCATGGTATCCTGTCGCGCCGAGGAGAGTTGTTTCAGGAGGTCGCCATGGATTGGCTGCTGATCGCCACGGGCTTCACCGGAGCATTGACCCTGATCTACCTGCTACGGACGGCGTACCACGCCTGGTACACGCCGCCGTCGCTGGAGGCGCACTTCTCGCCCAAGGGCGGCTGCACCGACGCCATCGTCCGCGAGTTGCAGCACGCCCGGCACGAGGTGCTCGTGCTGGCGTATTCGTTCACGTCGAAGGCCATCGCCCAGGCGCTGGTCGATGCCAAGCTTCGCGGCGTCCATGTCGAGATCGTGCTCGACCACAGTAGCGAGCACGAAGTTTACTCGGACCTGCACTTCTTCCTGGAGCAGGGCTTGGCGCCGCTGATCGACCCGCACCACGCCATCGCACACAACAAGGTCATGATTCTCGACAACCGCACATTGCTGACCGGCAGCTTCAACTTCACGCAGCACGCCGAGAACGAGAACGCCGAGAACCTGCTGGTCATCAAGGGCCATCCCGAACTGGTGCGGACGTACAAGGACAACTTCCACGCGCACAAGTCTCACGCCGCGCCCGCCCGAGGTCAAGGTCGCGCCTGCCGCGGCCGGCGCCGGCAAACGCGCGGCGTGAGCAATCGGTTAGCCGCGACGCGCAGCGGAGCGCGTCGCGCGCTCCGCTGCGCGTCGCGGCTAAACAACTCACCCTTTTCGGGGCAGGGAACATTCCGGCCGCGCCTCGTGGATGGCTCGCAGCTCGCGGAGATGGTCTTCGATCGTCGCCAACCGCTGCGCCGCGGCAAGGCCATCGTAATGGCGCCCCAGCAGAACGTGCAACTGCCGTTCGAGGCGCTCCTGACGCTGGCGCAGCTCGGTCAGTTCCGCGTGGACCTGGACGAGCAGGATGCGCGTGGCCAGGCGGCGCAGCCAGCGCACCAGGCGGCGTCCGCTCCGCACCAGGGTGTATTCCGGGTTTGTCATGCCTGTCTCCTTCAGGCCGCCAGCCATTCCTCGATCATCACTTGCGTCAACTTCTCGCCGAGCAGCGCCAGGTGATAAACCTGCGCCGCGTCGCCGGCCGCCGACCGATGCTGCCGCGCCGCCCCGCTCAGGGCACGCTCGATGCGCGGCAGCACCCGGCGGATGTGGAAATCCCTCCAGACGACGTCGGCAACGCGCCGGCCGATGGGGGCCAACTCGATACGGCCGTCGAGGATGTCGCCCAGGACGTCGGCCAGCGCCGCGGCGCTGCGCTCGATCTTCCAGCAGTGGACGGCATGCACCAGCCATTCGCCGTTGCCGCAGTTATTCGTGAGGACCGGAACGCATCCCGCCGCCGCCGCCTCCAGCGGGGCGAAGGCGCACGGCTCGCGCTCCCAGGTCGGAAAGGCAAAGACGTCGTAATCCCGGTACAGCGTCGCCAGCTCGCGCTGATCGCGCAATCCCTGGAGGCGGACGCAAGCGCCAAGGTCGTGCCGCTGGAGGAGGGATGGGTAGGTATCATCCATCACCTTGCCGTAGAGGTCGAGGACGAAGTTCGTTCGGCCGCGCCGGCGCAGCCGATGCGCGGCCTCGATTAGTAGGTCGGTCCCCTTGGGTGGACAGAGATGGCCCGCCGCCGACGCCACGCGCAAGACGCCGCCCTCGAAGAAGCGTGTCCGCGGCGGCGGCTCGACGCCCTCGACCCAGTTGGGCACCAGTTCGACGGTCCCATTTAAGAGATTATCGGGATCGTCAATTTCCTCGACGACACGCCGGCTGCACGCCAGATAGACGCCCTCCAGGTGGGGCCGCACGATGGCGGCCAGCGGCGTCCGCGCCGCCGCGAGCGGCAGCCGGCACAGGTCGCGCGGCGTTTGGTCCATGAGGTGCCACACCCACGGCACGCCGAGATGTTGCAGACAGGCCATCAAACCGAGACCGCCCAGGCCGACGAGGTTCCAGACGTAGACCACGTCCGGCCGGAAGGAATCGAGCGTCTGAAGCAGGGCGTGGACGTTGAAGGCGTTGACGAAGCAGGCGGCGGCGTGGCGCAATCCCAGCGTGACAACGTGGTGCTTGCCCTGCAAGTAGGGGTTATAGACATCGGTCAGTTGCAGCGCTCGCCGAACGTGCGGCTCGGGGGGCACCGGCAAGCGCGGCGCCGACGTCAGGACGAGTACGTCATGTCCGACAGCGGCCAGTGCGTCTACCGCCTGCCGGCAGCCGAGTTCGTAACCGCCGAAGAAGTCCGGCGGATAGAGATTGCTGAGGACAAGAATCCTCATGCGGCTTCCTCCGCCGCGCCGGACAGACGCTGGTAGAGGCGCGCCAACCGCAGGCCGTCCTCCGCTGGATCGCCCAGTTCGACGACGCAGTCCGCCAGGGACAGAAAATCGACGGACTCGCCCAGTCGGCTGCCCGAGCCGCCGTGCGTGCTGAGGCATACGGGCTTGCGATGCAGCTTGGCGAGCAGCAGGCCCATCTCGCCGGTGCGCGTGTTGGCCTGGTGGATGTGTACCACGTCCGCCTGTGCCAGCACGAGCGGCAGGTCCCACGACAGCACGTCGAGCGGATGGCCGTCGCGGTAGGCGATCGGCAGGACGCGCAGCCGCACGCCAGGGGCCAGGTCATGCTCGCGTCCAGCGGGACCGAAGGCGATCAATTCGACCGCACACGTTCGTCCGCTCTCCTCGACGACACGGCGCGCGAGGTCCAGCAGCAGCCCCATGTCCGCCCCCCGCGCCGAGCGGTCATCCACGTAGAGGGGCGATAGGTATGCGACGGTCGTGCTCATGGCCGACATCCTTGCTCGTCGAACGAACGTCCGAGGTTGGCAAGATAGTATGGCGTCGGCGGCTTTTGCTGTCCAGGGTAAAGAGGGGACAAACGCCGAGCGCGAAAAGGCGGAATGCTCTTGCGGGACGCCGGCGCGCTCCGATAGAATCGGGCTAATCGCGCGGGATTGGCATATCGGCTGTGCACAGCCTTCCCAAGGCTGCTAGACGGGTTCGACTCCCGTATCCCGCTCTCCCCTTTCTGTCGCAATCTTGCTCAATCGCAATCCTCGTTTAGCCGCGACGCGCAGCGGAGCGCGGAAATTCCGCGCTCCGCTGCGCGGCTAAACGAGGAAGCGGCGAGCGCGGGCGAAGATGTCGTCGAGCATGGACTCCGTGAGTCGGCCGGTGAAGGTGTTTTGCTGGCTGGGGTGATAACAGCCGAGCAGCGTCCACGGGCCAATCACCGCCTCGGCGCCATGGCCGAAGCGCGGCCGGGGACGCACCGTCTCGCCGAGGACCGACAGGGCGCGGAGAAAGCCGTCCCAGGCGAAGCCTCCCAGGCAGACGATACAGCGCAGACGGCGCAGCAGGCGCAGCTCGCGGACCAGGAAAGGCTGGCAGTTGTCGCGCTCCGCCGGCGTGGGGCGGTTGTCGGGAGGACAGCAGTGGACGCAGGCGGTGATGTAGCAGTCGGTCAGACGCAGGCCATCGCCGCGATGGGTGGAAGTGGGTTGGTTGGCGAAGCCGGCGCGGTGCAGGGCGGCGAACAGCCAATCGCCGGAGCGATCGCCGGTGAAGACGCGGCCGGTGCGATTGCCGCCGTGCGCCGCCGGGGCCAGGCCACAGATGAGGAGACGGGCTTGCCCATCGCCGAAGCTCGGCACGGGCCGGCCCCAGTAGGTCTCCGCACGGAAGGCGGCACGCTTTTCGCACGCCACTTGCTCACGCCAACGCACCAGGCGCGGACAGGCGCGGCAGGCGACGATCTCGGCCTGCACTTGCCCCAGGCCCCTCCGCGGCATCGTGCGTCTCCGAGACCCACAGCGCCGGCGCGGCCCATCCGCGCCGGTCTCCCGGGCCTCTTCATGTTATGGGGCCGGCACCGGCGGCGGCAACGGCACCCCTCCGCCGCCGCCCGGCACGGCGGCGGCCGCCGCCGCTTCCTGAGACGCCAGCTCCCGCGGCAGGGGGAAGGGTGGCGAAGGAGGGATATACTGCGGCGGATGGTTCAGATAGTGGCCCGACCACAAGGTCATGCCCGACGTCCAGGTCTGGCAGCCGCTTAGCATCAGCAGGGCAAAGCCCAGGCCGGCCACGAGGCTCGGCCGGCGTCGTCTGGTCTTCATGGCGAGGATACTCCCTCTGGCGGGCCGATCGCCCGAATGAAAGGGTGCCGATTCCGAGGCGGCATCTGGACCTTTTTATCGGACGGGAACAAACTCGGAATTTACTGGATTTGCGGAAGAAATCGATCAAGATAGACCCGTCGGAACGCACATCGACACGCGGAAGCCAGGCCGGAAGCCAGCCGGGGCGCGGCAAGGTGGTTGCGATTCATTCGGCATCCGAGGAGAACAGGCGTGTCCAACACTCGATCGCTTCGTGACGGCGCGTCGCTGCCATTGATTTTACGCTGGGGCGAGTCGAACCAACCGCTACCGTGGCGCGCCGTGCGTCTGCCGCCGCGAGCGCGACGGCAGACGACGGGCCTGGAAGCACCGCCCTGGCTGTCCACCGGGCCGGCCGAGCAACCGTTCGATTTCTGCGGCCACGTTCGCGCCCTGTGCGCCGACATCATCCACCACTGCCCGGAGCTGCGCCACATCGACGTATCGCGGTTGCTGTTCGCCATGACGCAGGCGCGGAGCGGCCGACGGCACGGCTTGCAGGCGCGCGTCACGCCGCTGCGCTTCCGTCACGGCCGACTGACGCGCCTGCGCCGCGGCGGCGGCTTGTACCAGGTGCAGCGCTACTTCGTCGCCGGCCGCGAGATGCTCTACCTGGTGACGTTCTGTCTGCCGCGCTTTCTCGATCAGGATTTCGACGACAAGTTCATCACGCTGTTCCACGAGTTGTACCACATCAGCCCGAACTTCGAGGGCGACCTGCGCCGCCACGACGGCCGCTGCGCCCTGCACACGCGCAGCAAGCGCCTGTACGATGCCCACATGGCCGACCTGGCCCGCGCCTACCTGTCCAACGGCACCGACCGTTCGCTGCACGCCTTTCTGCGGCTGAACTTCGCGCAGTTGCAGCACCGCCACGGCAACGTCGTCGGCGTCGTCGTGCCGCGGCCGCGCTTGCTGCCAGTGCCCGAACCCATCGTTTAACCGCCACCCTTTCCCCTGCCACGGGAGACCCCTTCGTTTGATCGAACCCGCAGCCAGTCCGGCGTTCGCACGGCGGACCTACACGACAGGCGACGGCTACCGCTGCCATTACCGCGACTACCCCACGGCGGGGACGCCGCGCGGCCAGGTCGTGTTCGTCCACGGCATCCAGAGCCACGCCGGCTGGTACGAGCATTCCTGTCGGCGACTCAGCGCGGCCGGCTTCGCCGTGTCGTTTCTCGACCGTCGCGGCTCGGGCGAGAACGCCGAGGCGCGCGGCGACACACCGAGCTTCCGCCGCTTGCTCGACGACATAGCCGAGTTCCTGCGACCATTGCGGCGAGACCAGACATTGCCGATTTTCCTCGCCGGCATCTCCTGGGGCGGCAAACCCGTCGTCGCCTTGCAGCGCCGCCATCCGGGCCTGGTGGATGGACTCGCCCTGCTCTGTCCCGGCTTCCGCCCTCAAGTGGGACCGAAACGCAAGGAACGCCTCGCCATTCTGTGGTCACGTCTGACGGCGCCGCGCCGCTTGTTTCCGGTGCCGCTCAGCGATCCGCAGCTATTCACCGCCACGCCGCGCTGGCAGCAGTTCATCCGCGAGGACCCTCTTTCACTTCGCCAGGCCACGGCCCGCTTCTTCGTCGAGAGTGTTCGCCTCGACCTCTACCTGCGCTTCGCCGTCGCGCGTGTCAACGTGCCGGTCCTGCTCCTGCTCGCCGAGCACGATCGCATCATCGACAACGCCCGCACCCGCGCCTTCGTCGAAGGCATACCCGCGGCGGACAAGGAAGTGCATGAGTACGCCGGCGCCCACCACACTCTGGAGTTCGAGGCCGACCCCGAACCCTTCCTCGCCGACCTTCTTGCCTGGCTCGACCGTCAGGTGCTTCAACATACAACAGGGATTGCTAAGGTTTCGACGTGATTTCCCTACTAGCCCGGAGTACCGCCAGCGACGGGTGCGACGAACTTGTCGCTGTGCTTCATCCGGGCTAGTAGGGAAGCAGTTCCTCAACAGGGAATGGGCCGTGGATGCAGTGGTGATCGGAGCGGGACCGAATGGCCTGACAGCGGCGGCGACGCTGGCGCGGCACGGTTGGGACGTGCTCGTGCTGGAGGCGCAGGCGCGGCCGGGCGGGGCAGTGTATTCCGAGGAACTGACGCTGCCGGGCCACTTGCACGATGTCGGCGCCGCCTTCTTCCCCTTCGCCGAGGAAAGTCCGGCGTTCCGCGCTCTCGACCTGCGCGGCGCCGGCCTGGAGTGGCTCAACGCCCGCCGCGAGAGCTGTCATCCCGCGCCGGACGGCAGCGCGGCGACCATCTCCCGCGATGTCGAAGCAACCGTGCGCTCGTTCGGCGCCGACGGGCCGGCCTGGCGACGCCTGGCCGAGTGGCGGCGCGGCATGGGCGATCGCTTGACCGCGGCGCTGTTGGCGCCTTTGCCCGGCATCGGCCCGGCCTGGCGGCTGGGGGTTGCCCATCTGCTGCGGCTGGCGCGCGTCGGTCTGCTCAGCACGGGCGGCTTCGCTCGTCTGCATTTCCAAACGGAGGCGGCCCGGCGCGTCGTGCCGGGACTGGCCCTGCACGCCGATCTCGGGCCGGACGACTTCGGCGGCGCCGGCATGGGCCTGGTGCTGGCGCTGATGGCGGCCGGCACCGGCTTTCCCGTGCCGCGCGGCGGAGCGCGGTCCATTACCGAAGCGCTGCTTCGCCGTCTGCACGAGTCCGGCGGCAAGCTCCGGCTGGCCACGCGCATCGTGCGCATCCTCACGCGCCGGCGCCGCGTCGTGGCCGTGCGCACCGAGCAGGGCGAGGAGATCGCCGTACGGCGGGCCGTGCTCGCCGACGTCGGCGCGCCGGCCCTGTTTCTGAAGATGCTCGGCGAGCGCGAAACAACGTGGTGGCTGCGGACGCGGATGCGACACTTCCATTACGCCTGGGGCACATTCAAGATGGACTGGGCCTTGTCCGGCCCCGTGCCCTGGCTCGCCGACGAGGCGCGCGAGTCGGCCGTCGTCCACGCCGGCGATAGTCTCGCCGACCTCGACGCCTTCACGCGGCAGGTACGGGCCGGCCAACTGCCGGACCACCCGTATCTCGTCATCGGTCAGCAATCCCTGGCCGACCCCGGCCGCGCACCGCCCGGCGGGCATACCTTGTGGGCCTACTCGCACGTCCCGTCGATCGTGGAGGACGGCTGGGGCCGGCATCGAGAGTCGTTCGCCGACCGCATCGAACGTCGATTGGAGGAGTTGGCTCCGGGATTTCGCGCCCTGGTCCGCGGTCGATTCCTCGCGTCGCCGGCCGACCTGGAGGCGATGGATGAGAACCTGGTCGGCGGCGACCTCGGCGGCGGCAGCGCGCGCTTCAGCCAGCAGTTGATCTTTCGGCCGGCCTTCCCGTATTTCCGCTATCGCACGCCGATCCAGGGACTGTACCTGGCGTCGGCCTCGACGCATCCCGGCGCCGGCGTCCACGGCGCCTGCGGCTTCAACGCCGCCCACGCCGCCCTTGCGGACGGCAAACCGTAACCGTTTAGCCGCGACGCGCAGCGGAGCGCGGGACAGATCCGCGCTCCGCTGCGCGTCGCGGCTAAACAAAAGTTATTTTCCTCTTTACGAGCTGACCGCGCCAAGGTCGCCAAGGATGGCGGCGGCGCGGTTGGAGTCGGCCACGGTATCGAACGAAGCGTAGCCGACGAACTTGTTGCCGAGGACGGACATCATCAAGCCCTGCATGCTCAACCCGGCCAGCGCCCACTGCTGCGTCAGGCGATGAGCCAGGCCGGCCTGATTGTCGCCCTCGACGCGCAGCACCACCGGGTTGTCGGTTTCGCTCAGGCCGGCCGAACGTGCCGCGCGCACCTGCATCGCTCCCGTGATGGGAGCGACGTAGATCACGCCCTTGCCCGGTTGGTCCGGCTGCCGCCGCGTGTAGATGTATTCGAGGTTGGCGCCAGCCTGGGCCAGCAGCGCCAGCTTGGCCGACACGCCGCCCGCCTGATCCATCACCTCGCCCGACCAGACATGCGCTCGATCCAGTTTGAAACCCATGATAGCCACCTCGTCAGGGAAAAACTCGCTTCAACGGACGATTATATCCGCCCTCCGCCCGACAGCGAACGAGAATCCTTCTCCTTCCTTGCTTGACCGGAGGGTGGGGTCAAGTATAATCGCTGCGGATTTCCCGAAATCTCGGCGGACGTGCGGCGAACTACTCTCCGAGCACCCTCTGCCCCCATCGTGGGCGGCAGTTTCGGCAGAAACGCCATCGAGGATGGGCACCCGACACCTCGCCCAGCCTCCCTTTGCACAAGGAGTCGGCTCATGTCTTTGGACGAAGTGAAGAAACGGTTCGTGGAGGAGGTCAAGCTGCGGGCCTACGATGACAAGTACATCGACAAGAACGAAGAGCGCGAGATCCTGCAAATCGCCCTGCAGCAAGGCGTCAGCGTCGATTCGGCCCGCGCCGCCCTGGCCCAGGTCTGTGAAGGCAACGGCTACGTCCTCGAAACCCGCGTTCTCAGCGAGATCAAGGACCTGATCGACACCTTCGCCAGCAACGACGGCAAGATCGACGAGAAGGAGTTCAACGACGCCGTGGCGCAGTGCAAGAAGCGGACCCAGGGCAAGAAGAACGAGGTCCAGTGCAAGCGCATGGTGGTGGAGGTCATCGAGGAGAACAGCTTCAAAATCAAGACGGGCATGTTCAGCAACTGGTACAATCGGGTGAGGAAAGACGTGGGCATGGCCTGAAACAAAACGCCGTCCTCCGTTTAGCCGCGACGCGCAGCGGAGCGCGGGAGTATTCCCGCGCTCCGCTGCGCGTCGCGGCTAAACAGGGATGGAATCGGAGGAGACAAGTATGTTGTTTCGTCGCTATGGACATTGGACCCTGTTGGCCGTGTTCGGCCTGGCCGTCGCGGCGCTGCCGGCCCGTGCCGAAGAAAAGACCGTGAGCCTGGCTCACATCAAATTGTCCGGCTCGCTCGACGAGTCGCCGCCGTCGGCCGATCCGCTCTTCGGGGCCGGCAGCGAGAACTTCAAGGCCAAGCTCGATCGCATCAAGAAGGCCCGCAAAGATCCCGCCATCGGCGGCCTGTATTTGCAGATCGACAGCGTCGGCATGGGCTGGGCCAAGCTCGACGAGATGAGCCGAGCCATCGCCGACTTCCGCAAGTCGGGCAAGAAAGCGTTCGCCTACCTCGAAGCGGGCAGCACCAAGGACTACCTGCTCGCCCTGGCCTGCGACGAGGTGTGCGTGCCCGAGTCCGGCTGGATCCTGTTGACCGGCCTGCGTGCCGAGGTGTCCTTCTTCAAGGACCTGTTCGAGAAGATCGGCGTCAAGGCGGACATGCTGCAAATGGGCGATTTCAAGGCCGCCGCCGAGCCGTTCATGCGCAGCAGCATGAGCAAGCCGGCCCGCGAGCAGCTCACCCGCGTCCTCGACGATTACTACGATCACAACATCGTCGCGCGCATCGTCCGTTCGCGGTCGGCCCAGAAGTTCACGGCGGAACAGGTCAAGAAGCTCATCGACGAAGGGCCGTACACCGCTCGCGGCGCGCTCAAGGCCGGACTCATCGACCGCGTCGGCTACCGCGAAGATTTCCGCGCCGGCATGAAAAAACACCTCCAGGCCGACTCCCTCAAGATCGTCAAGGACTACGCCAAGAAGAAGAGCGAGGACATCGACTTTTCCAACCCCTTCGCCCTGCTCAAGCTGCTGGCGCCGCCGAAGTTGACCTCCTCGAAGGGCCCCAAGATCGCGGTGATTTACGCCGTCGGCGTCATCACCACGGGCAAGAGCGAGGAGGGGTTGTTCGGCGCCGAGACGGTCGGCTCGACGACCCTGGTCCAGGCCATCCGCCAGGCGGAGCACGATGACACGGTCAAGGCGATCGTGCTGCGCGTGGACAGTCCCGGCGGCTCGGCGCTGGCCAGCGACCTCATCTGGAACGAGCTGCGGCACTCGAAGAAGCCGGTGATTGCCAGCATGTCCGACGTGGCCGCCAGCGGTGGTTACTACATCAGCATGGCCGCCAAGAAAATCTACGCCGACCCCGGCACGCTGACCGGCTCCATCGGCGTCGTCAGCGGCAAACTGGCCGTGGGCGGCACCTTCAACAAGATCGGCATCAAGACCGAGGTCATCAGCCGCGGTGCCAACTCCGGCATCTTCTCGGCGGAGAAGCCGTTCACCGATTCTGAACGGAAAGCGCTGACGGCGATGATGAAGGACATCTACGACCAGTTCCTCGACAAAGCCCTGGAGGGCCGCAAGAAGGCCGGCAAAAAGATGACGCGCGACGAGCTGGTCAACTTGGCCGGCGGCCGCATCTGGACCGGCCGGCAGGCCAAGGAGAACGGCCTCATCGACGAGCTGGGCAGCCTCGACGACGCCATCGCCGCCGCTCGCGGCATGACCGACCTGCCCGCCGGCAAGGAGCCGGAGCTGCTCATCCTGCCGAAATCGAAGGGCTTCCTCGATACGCTGCTGGAGGAGAAGCTCGGTAGCCGGGTGCCCGCCATGCAGCTGCTGCGCGACGTGCCCGAGCTGCGGCGTCAACTGCGCTCGCTGGACGCCATGCTGCAACTGCGCGGCCAGCCGGTGTGGATGACGCTGCCGTATCGCATCGACATCGAGTAGGTTTTCGTTTCGCCGCAACGCGCAGCGGAGCGCGGGGGAGCATCCCGCTCTCCGCTGCGCGTCGCGGCGAAACGCGGAGTGTGCCGATGGCGCGCTGCGAGCAGGGTTATCTGTGCGAGGTGTGCGGAAAGGACGTCGGCGAAATCACCGAGTCCGACCTGTACCTGCGCTACGTGCTCGGCGAAGTGCCGCCCGAACAACTGCACCTGCTGCCCGAACGACACCTCCGCTGCAATCCGGCGCTGGCCCAGTACATCGTCGATGACGCCTTCGAGCCGGTCCATTGCGACGGCGTCTTCGCCAAGGAGCAGATGGACCGCGATTTCGTCGCCGTCGAGGAGGCCCGCGTCACGCGCGGTTGGCGACGCCTGCAAGAGCTGCCCCGCCTCGGCATTCCCATCATTGACTATCCGTTACCACCGTCATCCTGACGGCAAGCGTTCGTATTGATTGCCGAAGTGCGCCAGCGCCTCATCGGGATTGAGGTTGAACACCGTCTTGCCGAGGGTGTGCCAGCGGCCGCGATGGAAGAAGAACACGGCCGAGGCGTTGCGCAGGTTGCCGACGGCCGGAAGCCCCTCCATGTCGCCGCCTTCGACGGCCTCGAACTGGATGGTGACGCCGGCCAGGGCAACGAGCCGGCCGCTGGCGCGTTCGCGGGCGAACTCAAGACTCGACTCCCAATCGATCGCCTTCCAGCGCAGGCCGCGCGGCTTGCCGCTGGCGGAGGCGGCCTGAAAGAACTGCAATTCCAGGTGCTCGCGCTGCTGTTGGAACAAGCGGCGTGCCTGCTCCAGGCTCGGCCTACCTCGGCCAAACCATCGCCACCACGTCAGCCAGGACCATGCCATCGCCGTCCTCCCTCCGAGCGTTCCCGCATCGATCCGCACGGATGTTGTATGACAGCGGAAGGTTCTCCACGAGAATGCTCTCCGCCAACCTTTCCCGCCCTCACGGCAACGTGGTACAATCCCTCCATCTCCGGAATGGAAGGACGCACATGAAACTGCCTGACTTTCTGACGGAATGGCCCTTTGGCGAGATCGTGCTGACCGGCCATCGCATCAGCCTGTACGATGTCATGTATTTTTTCAATGACGGCGATACGGCGGAGATGTTGCACGAGCGGTTCCCGACGTTACCGCTCGATCTAATCGAGCAGGTGTTGGCGTTCGCCCGAGAGAACCAAGCCGAAGTGGATGCTTACATGACGCGCTATCGAGAGGATCTCGATCGTCAGTATGCGGAGCACGTGGCGTCGGGCGCGTGCTCGACTGGGACGCATTACGCAAGCGGTTTGAGGCCATGAAGCAAGCGGAGAGACGATGATTCATGCCGCTGGCCTACGTCCTCGATGAACACCTGCGCGGGATCTTGTTCCAGGCGATTCAGCAACACAATGCCGCCAGCGTCTTTCCGATTGACGCGGTGCAGGTCGGCGATCCTCTGGATTTGCCCTTAGGTTCCGCCGATCCGTTCATCCTGCTATGGGCCGAGCGTGAAGGGCGGGTAGTCGTCTCTTATGACAAAGGGACCATGCCCGGGCACTTGGCCATCCATCTGCAAGGCGGCCATCATTCGCCGGGAGTTTTTCTGGTGCGCCGCTCCGCCACGGTTCCGCGGATCGTCGATTATCTCGCCATCGCCGCTCATGCAGCCGATCCGGCAGCGCAGCGGGATCGGTACGAATATATCCCCTAAATCAGGGACGGTTTCATGTCCATCGCTTCCATCCTCGGCCCCGACGGCGTCATCGCCCGCCAGCTGCCCCAGTACGAGCCGCGCACCGCAGCAATTGCACATGGCCGACGCCGTCGCCGAGGCCATCGCCGACCGACGCCATCTCATGGTCGAGGCCGGCACAGGCGTCGGCAAGTGCTTTGCTTACCTCGTGCCCGCCATCCTGGCGGCGACGGCGAACAAGGAGTGCCGCGTCGTCATCTCGACGCATACCATCAGCCTGCAAGAACAGCTCGTCCACAAGGACATCCCGTTTCTGCAAGGCGTCATGCCGCAGCCGTTCAACGCCGTGCTGGTCAAGGGCCGCTCGAACTATCTCAGCCTGCGGCGGCTGCGCGGGCGCAGCAGCGCGTCGGTTCGCTGCTGGTCGAGCCGGCCGCCGTGGAACAGTTGCAGCAGATCGGCCGCTGGTCGCGGACGACGCAGCGACGGCAGCCGCAGCGACCTGTCGTTTCAGCCGCAGCCGGCCGTCTGGGATCTCGTCGAGAGCGACAGCGGCAACTGCCTGGGCCGCGGCTGTCCCGATTACGCCAAGTGCTTCTACTTCAAGGCGCGCAAGCGGATCTTCGGCGCCAGCTGCTGATCGTCAACCACGCCCTGTTCTTCAGCGACCTCGCCCTGCGCCGCCAGGGAGCGAACCTGCTGCCCGACTACAAGGTCGTCATCTTCGACGAGGCGCACACGCTGGAGGACGTGGCCGCCGATCACCTCGGCTTGCAGATCAGCCGCGGCGCCGTCGAGTACCTGCTCAACAAGCTGTTCAGCCCACGCAGCCGCCGCGGCCTGCTCGCCTTCATTCCCTCCGAGGACGCGGCGGCACAGACGGAGATCGTCCGCCAGGCAGCCGAGCGTTTCTTCGCCGCCATCCGCGTCTGGGCCGCCAGCAGCCGAGCCGCGACCGTGAGGGAGCGGTCTTGCCCGCTCCCTCACGGTCGCGGCTCGGATTCCTTCCGCGTTCGCCAGCCGAACATCGTGCCGGACGTTCTCTCCGAGGAGCTGCAAAAACTCGGCTCCTGTCTCGACACCGTGGCCGAGAACCTCGACGACGAGCAGCAGATCGAGTTCCTCGCCGTGGCCGACCGCGCCCGCCAGCTCGCCGAGGGCATCCAGCACTGGCTGGCCCAGGCGCTGGAGGGACAGGTCTACTGGATCGACATCACGTCCGGCCGCAACGAGCGCGTCGATCTGGTCAGCGCCCCCATCGATGTCGGCCCCGTCCTGCGCGAGCAGCTCTACGACAAGATCCCGACGGTGGTCATGACCAGCGCCACGCTCAGCGCCGGCGGCACGATCCGGCTTCCGCCACTTCCAGGGCCGGCTCGGCCTGGACGATTGCGCGACGTTGCAACTGGGCAGCCCGTTCAACTACCGCGAGCAGGTCGAGTTGCACCTGTTCCGCGCCATGCCCGATCCGTCGGCGCTGCCGTCGGCCTACGAGGAGGCGGTGCTGGCGAAGGTGCCGGAGTACATCGACAAGACGCGTGGCCGGGCCTTCGTGCTGTTCACCAGCTATCAGATGATGCAGAAGGCGACGACGCAGCTTCGGCCGTGGTGCGCCCGCCAGGGTTATCCGCTGTTCAGCCAGAGCGACGGCCTGCCGCGCACGCAGATGATCGAGCGCTTTCGCGCGGCGGGCAACGCCGTGCTGTTCGGCGTCGATAGCTTCTGGCAGGGCGTGGACGTGCCGGGCGAGGCGCTGTCCAACGTCATCATCACCAAGCTGCCGTTCGCCGTGCCGGATCGGCCGGTGCTGGCGGCCCGCCAGGAGGCAATCGAGGCGGCCGGCGGCCAGCCGTTCTTCGACTACCAGGTGCCGCAAGCGGTCATCAAGCTGAAGCAGGGGTTCGGCCGGCTGATCCGTACCTGCACCGATACGGGCCTGGTCGTCATCCTCGATCCGCGAGTATTGACCAAGGGCTATGGCAAGAACTTTCTGGCGGCGCTGCCGGACTGTCGCCGCTTTGTGGATGGGGTGCCGGCACCGCCGGAGTAGGCGGAATCAAATCGGTGCGGCGCGAGCGGCGGATGGTTGCGAGGGTCGTCGGTTGCGGGACGGCTGGGTCGAGGAAACGGATCAACGGTGGATCCCGGCGTTCCAGGCAAACGGTTCGGCCGATCCGGCACGCCCACAGGCCGGCCGGCGACGTCAACGCCAGCTCATAGGGGACGCCAAGCTCCGCCTCCGCGACGCCGTGGCGTGGGCAACGCGGCTCGCCGGCCTGGTCCGGCGGCACGAACTCGAAGTAGACGCCGTGATCGAACAACAGCCGCGGCAGACCGTGGCGCGGGTCTTCGACGGCGATCGGTCCCTCGGCGCGGCCGGCCATCTCTAGAAGCAGGACGCCTTCCGCCTCGCGGCGCAGCCGTTCCATCGATGTGGCCGGCGAACGACGAGTGTAGAGGATCGCCGTCAAGCTGGGCCAGAACGTCGGTTAGACAGCATTTGCCGCGGACCTGCTTGACGTTTTCCAGCAAGGGCAGCAGGCGCTCGGCAGGCCCGGCGAGACAGGTCACCGGCTGGTGGGCGCAGCGCTCCGCCCTCGTGTCCGCGTCCGTCGGCGCGTAGGGACGTACCAGAGCCGGAAGTCTCTCGGTCACGCTGCCGCGCTCCTCCGTCAGGCCCGAGGGGCCGTCATCGCCCACGATGAGGAATTGGCCCGACAGAAGCCGCGCCTGCGGCCGAGCGTGAACCACCAGAGCGAGGGCGGTGCGCAGGGCGTGCCGGTGAGCGGTCTGGAGAGCGGCGGATGCGGCCGTGGGATGGAAGGATGCTCCGGTGTCGGCCTGGCCGTTGCGGGCCGAGCCGGGCCAGGTCGCCCCGGCCAAGTTCGGGAAGACCGGCTGTCCGTAGTGCCGCCACAGGTCGGCGCGTGTACCCAGGGGCACGAGGCGGCGGAAGTCGTCGGCCGTGCGGATGCGGCGGAAATCGTGATCGCGTCCGAAGCGCGTCGTCTGCGCCTCATGGAGCAGACCGAGCAGGATGCGGACCTGGCAGCCCGCCGCGTCTTGACGATCGAACCGGGCCAGGTGGCGACGGCCGGCGGCGCGAAACAACGTCTCCGCCGTCCGCCGGCCCAGCGAACTCTCCGTCAACCATCCTTGTACGGCTTTCCAGCTCACGCTCAAGTTTCAATCCGCTCCCAGCGGAAGCCTGGGAGAAAAAGGCGATCCCGGTGGCGACGTTGTCAAGCGAGTCGGACGGTATGGAGATTAACGCGCCGGGGCGGGCAGGACAAGAGGGGGATGATTTTAGGAGTTGCGGAAGATGGGCAAAGCGGCCGCGCCGGCCCGACGCCGGGACGAATCGACCCAATCGTCACAAGCGATAACGAAGATGTCTCCCGGCCTGGCGTCGGGAGACATGCCTCGAACAAAGACAAAGAACGAGCGAACCCAACCGAGCCGCGACCGTCAGGGAGCGGAGAACGCACCGCTCCCTGACGGTCGCGGCTCTGACGGCATCGGGAGAGATTACCAGCCCGTCGGCATGGGCCAACCATCGTTG
This sequence comes from uncultured Planctomycetota bacterium, assembly GCA_963849325.1. Lineage (GTDB taxonomy): Bacteria > Planctomycetota > Planctomycetia > Gemmatales > Gemmataceae > JAJPHU01. The sequence continues at coordinate 810,959 of CAWKHF010000005.1, forward strand.
GGGATCAGGGCGAGATCGTAGGCGTAGTAGTTGTTCGTACTCAGACTCGAGGTGAGGGTCCTCACGCTGCCATCACCCATTCCGGCCACGACCGCGGCGGAATGACCGCTATTGGCTTGGCCCTGCATGCAGGTGGTCTGCGTCCGGCTGGGGTAAAAAGCGGCCGTAGGCGAGCCAGGGGAATAGCCCACCAGAGCGATGCCGCCGTTCCCGGAGGTATACCACGTGTTCGTCGTGCCGTTGCAGACGGCGAGGGTCTCGGTCCAGACAATGGTGTTCGAGGTTCCGTCCATCTGCATGCAGGCGGGGAAGCGCGACATGCCCGCGAGACTGGTGACCGTGGCCGTCGGGGCCTGGGTGCCCATGCTGCCGCCGCCCGCCATGGTGACCGTCCCGAACACCAGGGCATTCGCCGCATACGAGGTGTATCCCGGCGAAGACGTGGTCGCGGACGGGTCCGAGGGACAGATATAGGCTTTGACAGGTACGGCGGCACTGTTCGCCAAGTTGTTGTAGATGTTTTGTTGTTCCATGAACGGCAGCAGCCAAACGTGAACGCCCCAGGTCGTCGTCGCGTTCCCATTCGGCCCCATGGCGGCTCCGGGGGGGAAAGTTCCGTAGGCGGGAGGCAAGGCCCCGTTATACGTATCGGCGCAGTTCTGAACCGCCAGGCCCAGCTGCTTGAAGTTGTTGGTGCATTGCGCGCGTGCGGCTGCCGCACGAACCTTCTGCACGGCCGGCAGCAGCAGGCCGATGAGAATGGCGATGATGGCGATCACCACCAACAGCTCGATCAGCGTGAAACCAGGCCGGCGTTTCCGTGAAGACACTTCGGACATCGCAATTCTCCTTGAAAAAGTGCGCAGGGGTAAATGCTATCTCCGCGGAGGGAGAGAAGACTTCCGAATGAGCGGGCAAGGGAGGGCGAAATACGCGGGGGGGAGCGGTTTTCACATGGCTTGTCGTAGCACTCTGAAACAGGGCCGGGGGCAAAAAGGGAAATTGCAATTGATGCGCCGCCAGCCGCGCCCCGTTGGTCGGATGGGCACGGACCAGGGCAGAGAGGAGATGGAAGTGCTTGCCGCCAAGTAGATTGCAAGGAACGAACGGACCAGGCCACGATCGCGGCTTGCGAAAGATTAATGTGTCATGAAAGGCGCTCGTGTGCAAAAAACAACAGGATCAAGCGTTATTGCACATGACCATGTGAGCATATGAAACTGACGATTCCGTCAGGAAGGTTCGGGCGCAAAAAAAAGACCCGCTCTTTTTCGGAGCGGGTCGTCGGAAGGTGTCGAAGAGGCGGCCGTTTACACGAGACCCTTGAGGGGCTTGCCGTCGGCGATCTCCAGGGGCCGGCCGAGGTTGTCGCGGACCTTGGTGCCGGGATCGATGCCCAGACCCTTGAACAGGGTGGCGAACAGGTCGCCAATGCTGGCCCGATCGTCGCCCTTGACGTCCATGCCGTCCTTGCTGGTGGCGCCGAAAATTTGGCCGCCCTGGATGGCGCCGCCGCCGAGCACGACCGACCAGCACCGCGCCCAGTGATCGCGGCCGTTGTTCTGGTTGATGCGCGGCGTGCGGCCGAACTCGCCCATCCACACGATGGCGGTGTTCTTCCACATGCCGCGGTCCACCAGATCCTTGACGAGCGCGCCCATGCCCTTGTCCAGCCGTGGGCCGTTGCCGTTCTTGATCGTGTTGAAGATGTTGCCGTGATTGTCCCAGCCGCCGAGATCGACCTCGACGCAGGTGACGCCCTGCTCGACCAGCTTGCGGGCCAGCAGACAGCCCATGCCGAAGCCGTTCCGCTGTCCACCGTAGGCGTCGATGACCTTGGCCGGCTCCTTGTTGACCTCGAACACGGTGCGCAGCGGCGAGATGGTCAGGTCGAACGCCTTCTTGTAGATGGCCTCGTGCGACTGGGCGGCGCTGCCGGCCGCCTCGCGGTCGGCCGAGGTCTTCAGGTGCGGGAAGGCCCCTTCGGAGAAGTTGTCCTCGACGGTATAGAACAGGCGCTGCCGACGACGCAGGCGCTCGGTCGTTTCGGCGTCGTTGCCGAGTGCGGGGGCCTTGATGTTCTGCGGCGGCTGGCCGGCGTTCTGCACCGTGAAGGGAGCGTACATCATGCCGAGGAAGCCGGGGCCGATGCGCTGCGCGGTGCCGCCGACGCCGATGAAACCGGGCAACGGCAGCTCCTTCGGGGTCAACAGCGACGAAGCGGTGGCGCCGATGGCCGGATACTGCACGACCGGGCTGGGCTGACGGCCGGTGTTCATCAGGACCGTGCCGCGTTCATGGCTGCCCTCGTTGGTCACTAGCGAGCGGACGATGGACAGGTGCTTGAACTGGCTGGCCACGGTCGGCAGGACCTCGCTGATCTCGATGCCGGAGGCGGGCGTCTTGATGGGCTTGAACTCGCCGCCGGTCTGCTCGCCGGGCTTGAGGTCCCACAGATCCATGTGGCTGGGTCCGCCGCCCATCCACAAAATGATCAGACTTTTGCTGTCCTTCTTGAGCTTGGGCGCCGCCGCCCGCAACCCCTGCCAGAACTGCATGCCGGGTACGGCCAGAGCGGAAGCCGCCGCCGCGTGCTTGAGGAAGTGCCGACGATTCATAGCCGCTTGCATGGAGACCCCCTGTGTCGCGAGGATGGGGCTGTTCGGATCGCGGAGGGCGTCCTCCGGCCCACAACACCAGCTTTGACCGAACTTCTTGGAGTGTAACCGATCCCGGCCCACGAGCAAGCCGCAACGGACGGCTCGTTGTTGATTCGTTGTCGATTGGACGCGGCGGTTGCCGACAGAGTTCCCAAAACCACAAAAATCCCGTGCCCTTCCGCCGTGAAGTTCTGGAGTGCCTCGTCCAGACGCCTGCAAGAGCGACCGGAAAAAAGTCCCAGGGTGGGCGGAGGGACTTGATTTCCGACCGGCCCTCCTCATATGGTATGAAAGGAACCAGCCGTGCCGGAGTGGCGGAATTGGCAGACGCGCCAGGTTGAGGGCCTGGTTCCCATCACTGGGAGTGCAGGTTCGATCCCTGTCTCCGGCAACTGAACAGGGCAAGGGGTTACGGCGAATCCGGGCCTCTTGCCCTGTGCGTTTGCGGTAGAATGGCCGTTTGCGGGAAACGAGAGAAAAGCCCGGAGTGCGAACCTGCCGGCGCGACCGTCGTGGGTACGCCCGGGGAAGGAGGCCGTCCATGACCGCAGCCGAAGCGCGACTGTTTCAACTCCTCCAGGAACGCTCGTTCCAGCGCGGTACGTTCCGCCTGGTATCCGGGTCCGTGAGCGACTATTACATAGACGGAAAGATGTCCGAAGTCTTCTCGGAGGCGGCCTATCTGATCGGGGAAGTCCTGTACGAGCGGACGAAGGATCTGGCCATCGACGCTATCGGCGGACTGGAAATCGGCGCCGTCCCGCTGACCACGGCGGCGGTCATCAGCTACCACCTGCACGACCGGCCGATGGAAGGCTTCTGGGTCCGAGACAAGGCCAAGGGCCACGGGACGCGGAAAACCGTGGAGGGCAACCTGAAGCCCGGTTCGCGTGTCGTTGTCGTGGACGATGTGATTACGACAGGTGCTTCCTCCGTCAAAGCCATCCAGGAAGTGAAGCAAAAGGATTGCGCGATCGTCTCGGTCCTGGCGCTGGTGGACCGTTTGCAAGGAGCCGAGAAACTCTTCCGGGACGAAGGCATTGCGGACTATCAGGCCGTTTTCACGATCCGCGATTTCGGGGTGCAAGAAGCCGGTCGTTGATCTCTTTTCGGCCATCCTCGTGCCGAATCCGCATCCCGAACGGAAGCCAAACTGGCTTGTCAGCCATTTCCTCCACGGGTAGAATGCTCAAGTAGAAGAGAGCGCACCAAGAAGCCGGTTCTCGCCGTTTCTTCGACTTTCCGGACATTGGGGATTGGTGTAACGGTAGCACGACTGACTCTGGATCAGTTAGTCTAGGTTCGAATCCTAGATCCCCAGCTTGACTGATGTGATTGTGGCAGAAGGACATGCGGCGATTTGCTGCATGTCCTTTTTGCTTTTCTGACACATTCCTGACACAAATAGGGCTTTTGGCGGGCGTTTGCACTGGTGGCAACACAGAGGGCGTTTCGCGTAGGATTCCTTACTCGGTCAGGACGTAACTGCCTTGGAGGAATCACGATGGCGACCCTCGAACACGACCTCGCTTCTGGCCGCTACCGCGTCCGCTTCCGGTACGGCGGACGGCAGTTCAAACGCTCCCTGAAAACGCAGGACGAGGACAAGGCCAAGATCACGCTCGACCGGATCGAGGAAATGATCGCCCTGCTGGAACGCGGCCTCGTCGAGATGCCGCCGAACGTGGACCCCGGCCAGTTCATCGTCACGGACGGCAAGCTGGTCAAAAAGCCAGTGGTAGAGAAGGTCGTCACCTTGAGTGACCTGTTCGACCGCTACCGCGAGATGTTGCCCGAAGGCGCGAAGGAGACCAGCACCACCACGACCGAGCGCATCCACTTCAACCACTTGAAACGCCACCTTGGCGGGAAGACGGTGGTGCAGGCTCTCACCACGGAGATCCTGCAAGAGTACATCGTCAAGCGGTCGCAGGACAAGTGGCGAGGGCGGCGAATCGGCGTGGATACGATCAAGAAGGAGATCGCTACGCTGTGCGCGGTCTGGAACTGGGCGGCGCATCTCAAGTACCTGTCCGGCCCGGCTCCGGTGAAGGGTCTGGTATTCCCCAAGGGTAAAGAGAAGCCGCGCTTCCAGACGTGGGATGAGATCGAGCGCGTCATCGAGCGGGGTGGCATGTCGAAAGACGCCCAGAAGGAACTCTGGGACTCACTCTTCCTGACCGTCGAGCAGATCGTCGAGTTACTCGCCCACGTCGAGGGTAAGCCAAAGAAGCCCGCCTTCGTGTACCCGATGATCGCGTTCGTCGCGTACACCGGCGCTCGTCGGAGCGAGATGATGCGGGCGCGCGTCGAGGACTTCAACCTCGCCGAAGGCAGGGTCGTGATCCGCGAGAAGAAGAAGGACAAGACCAAGCAGGAGACGTATCGGCACGTTGACCTCGCCGCACCGCTGGTGACAGTCTTGAAGGAGTGGTTCGGACAATACCACCCCGGAGGGGTGTATGCCTTCTGCCGCTTCGCAGGAAGGCCCCTGTCACGCCAAAATGCGGCTAAGGCGTTCAGACGAGCGCTGGCGAAAAGCAAGTGGCAGAAGGTTCGCGGGTTCCATGTGTTCCGCCACTCGTTCGCTTCCAACCTCGCCGCAAAGGGAATCGATCAGCGTCTCATCGATGAATGGATGGGCCACCAGACGGAGGCCATGCGGAAGCGCTACCGCCACCTTTTCCCCGACCAACGCCGCAAGGCCATCGAGTTAGTATTTTCGGGGTAAGGGGAGGAGCCCCTCCTTCCGGTAACGCTCGACCTCTTCTTTCGAGATGCGCCACTCGCCCTCGTTGCCGCGCCCGTGCGGGAGCTTCTTGGCGCGAACTCGCCCGAGTCTGCACCATTCCCGTACCGTATATTCCTCGCGCCCGAGCATCGCGGCGACCTCTGCGGTCGTGTACCAGTCGTCACCTGCCGTCCTCCGCAGCAGAGCGGCCTGATTTACCTCGAAGGCCGCGAACCGGCTTTCGAGCCGGTCCAGCAACTCGCCCAGCCGATGTAGATCATCGACTCGATCCAATACATCGGTCAGCCGGTGGAGGAGATCGGTGATCTCGGCGAGATGCCCTTCGTAGCGCGTGGGGAAAGGCAGGCGCGAGGTCATGGTGTAGTCCTAGCTGCAAGAGGTTCGAGAAGTGCTCGTCCATCCTATTTGATCCTCGGTCCCGCAAGCCGTCCGGCACAGGAGCATGGCAGCGAAACTCTCCACAATTCCGTCACGACAACGCCTTCAGACACGGGCGGAGCGCGCTGCACGCCGATCCTCGTCGGGATCGGAGACGTGCCGCCTGACCAATTCGTAGTAGTCGTCGATAACGCGCTGGAAGGTGTCGGCCTTCGGAGAGGCGAGGATCGCCGCTACCTTGTCCGCGTTCGGCCCAATGAGCGGCGGCTGCTCCGCATCCTCGACTCCCAGCGCCCGCCCCACCAGCGTCATCTCCTCTTCGCCGACGACCCGTGCCGCAGCGAGCCGCCGCTCGCGCTCGGCCAGCAGCCGGTTACGGAATTTCTCCACGAAGCCTTCCCCGTCCTCCGTAGTCAGGAGCCGCCGCACGAGGTTCACCCGCCATAGGTGATCCACGCCCGGCAGGGCGAAATAGTCGGCGATCATCGACAGGTTCTCGGCGTTTCGCTCCTCCACGAAGCTCACCCCGGCAGAGGCCAGCCGCCGCATCAGCTTTTCGGCGACTCCGATTTCACGAGCAGCCTGTTTCCGGTTCAGGCCGATGATCTTGAGAAGGCTGTCGAGGTTCCCGGCGAAGCGTTTCTTCAGTTCCGTGAGGGTCAGCCGCTCCTCGGATTCGCCCTCCTCGCTTGTCACGACCCGTATCTTCGGTGGTCTTCGTTTGAGTGAGTCCGCCGACTTCTCGCCGGGGATTACCCGGACTGAGGGTTTCTTCGATCCACCCGCAGGCCCGGCACTCTCCTCTTCCGGCTTCCGCTTTTGGCTGGTCATGCTTACGCACTCCTTTCTTTCGAGCCGAAAACACCGGCTTCCCACCTATGACAGTATAGGCGCTGCGGCGGTCGTGTCCATATTAGACGTAAAAATTAGTACACATACTTGACGTGGGCATCCACGGCCATATATCCATACATGGCGAGCGGCTTGTCACCGCTTGCGCCGGGCTGAGGCGAAAGGGAGAGGGGCATGGACGAGCTTGTGATGAGGGCCATCAGAGCTTACCTGCGGTGGTGAAAATGCGGGGCATCGACGGCCCGATGCCATCCTCGGCGCACAGCGATGTCGAGGATGGCAGCATCGTCCTCCGCAACGTGAACGGCGAACTGGCTCGGTAGAGAGTCACCGCGAGCGGACACCTGCGCCGCGTATCGCCCAAGCCGATGAAGACCCGACCGGGTAATTGCCAGCAGGTAACGGGAAGGAGAGCAGCATGGCCGAAAACACTAGCATCGGGTGGACCGACCACACGATGAACTTCTGGTGGGGATGCCACAAGGTCTCGCCGGAATGCACCCACTGCTACATCGACGGTATCATGCGCCGGGCCGGGCGCGTCCCGTTCCGTGGACCCATGAGGACGGTGAACTGGGGCCATCCGGCGAAATGGCAGAGGCAGGCAGCGAAGACTGGCAAACGGCTGCGTATCTTCACCTGCTCGATGAGCGACTTCTTCCATCCGGGGGCCGATCAATGGAGGCCCGAGGCGTGGCAGGTCATCCGGGCCTGCCCGAACCTTGACTGGCTCATTCTGACCAAGCGCCCGGAACTCATCGCCGACCGGCTCCCGGCAGACTGGGGCAAGGGCTACGGGAACGTCTGGCTTGGTGTCACCTGCGGTGTGCGGGCCTCGCTGAGTCGCCTTTCGATCCTAAAGAATATCCCGGCAGTGGTCCGCTTCGTGTCTGCCGAGCCCCTGCTGGAATCCATTGACTTCCGACCATACCTCGACGGTTCGATCCACTGGATCATCACGGGCTGCGAGCAGTCTGGCGTCGGCAAGCGCCGACCGATGGAACTCGACTGGTTGCGGGACATCGACCGGCAGTGCCGAGAGGCAGGCATCGTCCACTTCTTCAAGCAGCGGTATGAGGGGAGCCAGATCGTTTTCGATGGCCTGCTTGATGGCGTCGTTCGGCAGGCATGGCCGAGGTAGTGCAGTTTCTTGACAAGCTACGCAGCCCTCCGGGATGGTTTACTGGGGAATGCAAGCGTGCCGCTATTTCAAGGAGAAATGCCATGAAACGCAGAGAGGCTATCCCGTTGATAGAGCATGAGATTGCCACTGCCATGTGGCGCAACTACCGGAATCCGCATCTGAGCCGCTTCGCCTTCAACATTAGAGAGTCCGTGATGGACCGCTTCGTGGACGCGATCCCCGACTTCATGGACCGGATGCAGGCCGTGGCGTCCACCACCAAGAGGTTCGTCGAAGGTTCGTCCGTCGAGTTGGTCCGCGCACCAACGCACTCGGAGGCCCAAATGGGCCAGATCGAAGTGCTCCTCAACAAGCGTGTTCGGTGCGCGCTGTCCATCGTGTTCCACAAGAGCGAGTTCTGGATCTCGGACAAGGAGTTCTTCCCGTACCCGGATAGTAACTGAACCATGTCGTCCGACTGAAAGGAGTGTGAGATGATCCGAGCGTTGAAACCTAACAACCGCCTCTGCTGCGTCTGGAGGGGGAACGACGACAGCACCGTGAACTGCCTCGTCTACGGCGACAAGCGGATTCGGACCTACCTGCCGGGCCGCGTCGATGGGAGGCTGCACGGCGTTGTCGTGCAGAGGACTGCGCTTGATCTGGTCCGCCATCTGGAAACAACCGCAGAGCCTTGCTTGGCTCCGGTCCTGCTGTGCAAGCGGCTTTTCGGCTGGGCCGAAGAGGGCTTCGCCGAAACACGTTAATCGAGCAAGGAGCCAATGAAGAGGCAGACTTTGACCGTGTTCGGAAGACAAGGGTGAGGAGACCCACCTATGAGTACCAAGACTCGTGTTCTCGACCAGTTCACGGAGGCCGTCGCCCGGCTTCGGCAGGAGCTTCCAGAGATGCTCCTTCCCGACCTCCAACGACTTGAGCGGGCTTTCAAGGAAATTCGCCAGATGAACACCACGCTCAGGCGCAAAACAGACGAGGCCGGGGCATTACTCCCCGCCGTGCAACGAGACGCGCAGCACGCCAGAGCCGAGGCCCAGCAGCAAGCGCAGCAAGCCGCGAGCCTCGCTCAGAGGCTCACCAACAAGGAGCAGGAAGTGAACAGGCTCCAGAAAGCGCTCGCAGAGACCGACGCCTTGTTGGTCGATCAACGAGCAAAAGGTTTCAACGCCGAAATGCTCAAGGACTTCCTTGACCAGTTAGAGATCGACCTCCGCTGCGCCTTAGAGGAGAACGAGAACACCACCACGACGGAATACCCGTGCGAGCCCAAGCTGCGGCGCTTCTTTGAGCGTTACGGCCAGTTCGGAGGTTTCGTGCCCCGAACGACTCTTGCCAAGCGCGGTAAGCCCACCGAGACCGCCGAAGCGGCCTCCGCGAAACTGCGTGGTGAAGTGCGCTCCAAAAACCGCGACACCTATCGTGCTGAACTGGACCACCTGCTCGCGCTCAGCAGCCGATTGTCGTTCGCTCTTGAATGCTGCAAACGACCACGACAGCAGTTCAGCCGCACCTTCTTCATCCACGACGACGGTTCCGTTGAGCAAAAGGAAGAGTGGACCGACGTGGAAGCCGTTATCAAACAGCACCGACGTAGTTGATTTTGTCTCGACGGCTGCGCCCGGCAGGCATGGCCGAAACATTAAGCCAAATATGGAGGGAGGTCTCCATGTTCGATACGGTCAAGGCCGCGCGAGAGGCGGGCTTTCGGGAGCGCAAGATCTGGGAGTATGGGGGTGAGGAGATATACATCAAGGGACGGTTGCTGGTCCGAAACCCAAAGGAAGCGCAGTCCCAGACGGAGTGGTCAAGGAGAGGCTATCATCTGCGCCAAGATGCCGAACCCCATTGCCAACGCTCGGTTCATTTCGCTGGGCGTGGCAGCATCACGTACCCCGTCTACCGGGAAGATCAGGTCGAGCCCAAGCCGCCCGGTGTCCTCGACGCCGCCTGTGTTGATCGACACGCTGGCTGCATTGTGGGCCATCAACCGCCGCGCCAAGCGTTGCCGTGATCTCGCCAGCACCCACTACAAGACCGGCACACATGGCTTTGCCGCTGTCAGTAAGGCAGAGAAGCTCGAACTCTACCGCCTCAAGGGACAGGCTCTCCACTACTTGCTCTTGGAGAAGCGGCTGGAGGTTGTGGGGCATCATCGCTTCCCCGAAGGAAACTGGGCCGAGGTACTCAAGGGGAGCGGTTACACGTTTCACCGCCCTTGTCCGACACAGCAGGGACAGGCAGTCAACGAGATCGACGAGATTGAAGCGAAGCCGCGCGGTAGCAAGGAACCCCGCCTAAAGGACGCCCTCTACAGCATCAAGGCGTATCTGGATGGCAAGCCGCAGGTCTGCGTGTTCGAGTCGGCGCACAAAGCTCCCTTCCGCCCCAGACGATTATCGCGGCACTGGAACGACTTCGATGAGGATTCCGACGAGGACGTTGAGGATGACGATTTCGACGACGAATTGGCTGGGTCGGGGCACGGTATCTGGTAGTAAGGCTGCACCATTGCACTATTGCACTGGTGTACAAGTGCAATAGTGCAACGGTGCAGTGAGGATCACGACCATGAGCATGAACCTGACCGTGACCACGTTCGACGAGTTGGAGACGTGGGTAGACGCCTTCATGAAGCCGAACGGCCTGAGCCTGATGTTCTTGATCGGCGATCCGGGTCACAGCAAGTCATTCTCGATCAAGCAGCGGCTCGATGCCGACCTACACCGCTACTTCAAGTGCGGGCGGCTGACGGCGTTCCAGCTTTACAAGCAGCTTTTCAAGCACCGGGACCGAGCCATCATCCTCGATGACGTGGAGGACGCTCTCAAGGGCGAGCAGATCCCCCGCATGTTGATGAACCTCGGCGAGACTGACGAGGAGTCCCGAACAGTAGCATGGTTCGGCACTGAGTCCCAGTTGAAGGTACGGAAGGGCAAGAAGGTCATCCCCATCCCACAGGAGTTCAAGACCAGTAGCCGCGTGCTGCTGGTGAGCAACGACTTCGAGATTCTGACCCGCAAGCTGAAGGCCCTGCTGGACCGGGGCATCATCGTCTTCTTCGATCCCGTGCCCGAGGAAATCCATCGCTTCGTGACTAACTGGTTCAAAGACAAGGAGATCTTCCAGTTCATCGGCGAACATTTGGAGCAGATAACTCGGCACTCGATCCGGTACTACGTCACCGCCGAGAACTTGAAACGCTTGGGGCTCGACTGGAAGAAGGCCCTCGTCGAAAGCTGGACGCAGGAGTCTGAAGAAGCCGATCCGCAGAAGATCGTGGAGTTGCTCTTGGCCGACCCCCGCTACAAGACCGACAAGGAGCGTATTGAAGCGTTCACGGCAAAATGTGGCAGGCATCGCCGCCAGTGGTACAACCTCAAGAAGAAGGTTGTAAAGAGGATGAAATTGGCGAGGCCAGTGGCTCCAGAACTGGATCACGCTCATCTGGAGGCAATGACCGACGAGCAAGAACTGCCGGTATGACTGGGGCGTTGACCCGGCGCTGGGCGATCTACGAGGAATGCCTTCGCGTCCTGAAGCCTTCGCCCCGCCAGACGCCTGACGGAAACTTGTTTTGTGGAGTGGCGGTCCATAGGCGCTCGCCGCCCAGCAGCACCTTGATCTCCCTCGTATACTTAACCCCTCATTGAACGCATGGGACCGCGATGGCTGTTCTCGTAACGACGACAAGGAATCGCGGCTGTTGCATATATACGGCAAGGAGGACAACATGCAGCAACTTTTTTCAACTGGGCAGGTGGCCCGACTGTTGGGCCTGCGGCCCCATCAAATCGAGTATGACCATGCCAGCAAACAGCTTGTGGAACCGGCACGCCGGTTCCTCGGCAAGAGAGTGTACTTCGCCGATGATTTGCGGCGAGTGGCCGAGCATTTCGGCCTAACCCTTGCTGACGACCTCAGCGTGGTGCAGGCCGGGAAGGAGGTCACATGAGGTTTGAGCATGTGTCCTTACGCGAGATCAGAAAGAGAAGACACAACTTGTATCGCTGTGGACGATGAAGGGGAGCCGTATCCAGACGCTATTACATAGTATTAGGGAACAACTCAACACCACAACCAAGACAGTAAGTAGCATGAATCGAAAGCGAACGAGGAGACAATGGAGAATGCCAAGAGACGCCGCCACAACCATCGGCGGCGATCAGCAACGGAAGGTGCTCATCAAGAGGACGTGTCCCTTGACCCCACAAGGCCGGACCCTGACAACAACCTCTTCCTGACCGACCCTCCTTTCAGCAAGCCGAGCCTCTACAAGCCGAAGGGCTGGACCGACACTGTGGCCGGATACATCCGTGAGGCCAAGAAACTGACCATGTGCATCCTGCTCAACGAGCGACTGATGGACCACTCTTACCAGTGGCATGTGACCATCAATTTCGACGCCGACCAGACGCCCGCCGAGATCAGAGAGCGTTGGGCGAAGGTGCGCAAGAGCCTAAAGAGGAGCGGCGTGGTGGCCCTGTCCGTCATGGAGGTCAATCGGTCCAACCACGTCCACTTTCACCTAATTGTGAGTAGCAGGATCAGCGAGGCCGCGCTGAGGCGGGCGGTCGAGGAGGCAATGCCGTCCCAAAAAGTCATCGGCTGGCACAACCGGCCCCAGCGGATTAAGCCCGGCGAAACGTGGGAACTTGCCCATTACGTGACGAAGGCCAAAAAGCCGGGGTACGTCAACGGCAGGCTGGTCGATGACTACTACGCCAGCAAGCGCATCCTGTTCAAGCCGAAGCTGGGGCTGCACAAGCACTATGCCATCGGCCCGTTCTGGGTGAAGCCCAAGGCAGCGATCTGGAAGGACATCGCCGCCAAGGAGGCGAGGATTGCCGAGGGACTGGAACAACCCGGAGTGCGGAAGCTCGTGGATTACATGTACGAGTTGCTGGATCGGACGATGCCGCTCAAGGGCATCGAGCGCGCTTTCGGCTTCCACGCCGACTCCGAGCCTGTGAAGCGCTGGATCACGCAGCTAATAGGAGACGATGACGAGGATTATGAGTCTATTAACGAAAAGCACTAACCCGATGAAGGCCGACCGCCAATCTGATCGTTCCTGATAAGCACGCTGCCTTGCTCATCTGGCAAAGTTGACTCCCAGTGACGCTTGCTGCTGATAGTTGGCGTTATTGGTTCACCATCGCCTACTCGGCAAATGAGCCGCTGGATCGTGCCCGCGCACTCCGGCGCACGGGTTCTCGAAGAGGGCAGATCGAACCCGTGTTTGATACAGGTCGTCATTGGCGCTTCAACGACTTGAAGAGAAGACAAGCCACAAAGAATGGGAGATTACCATGACAACTCAAACTGAATGCCCCGGCTGTGGGGTAGGCATCGGCCAACCACACCATGCTGAATGCGATTGCGAGGCCCATGATCCGGCCAAATCAGTCTGGACCGGCGCGTTGCCGCTGGACAGCAAGAGCCGCGACAATACTTCAGCGGACCTGATAGCGAGCGAAGGATTCGCTATTTACTGCCTTCAAGGATCTTCACGAGAGCATCACGGGGCTCCGACGAAGCAGGAGCCTACTCCTCCCCGCAAGTATCCCGACTATTTGCTCGAACGGAATGCGAGATGGACCTTCAGGACGTGTTGTGTTGAACCAGTCTCAGTAGTTTCCGGTTCGGGCTGAGGGAGGAGGGGTGAGGGAGACAATCGCAAGGCTCCTCCTGAGAATTGGACTGCTCCCCAAAAAGTGGTCCAGGTGCTATGAGAGTCTCTGAGGCTCTTCGCGGGCAGGAGACGAACCATGAAACGACACACGGCCGAAGAGATCATCCCCAAGCTGCGACAAGCCGAGGCCGACCTCGCCCAAGGCTTGACCCTCGCCCAGGTCTGCCAACGCCTGGCCATTAGCGAGCAGACCCTGCATCGCTGGCGCAACCAGTACGGCGGACTCAAGCAAGACGAGGCCAAACGCCTCAAGGAACTGGAAGCCGAGAACGCACGCCTCAAGCGTCTGGTCGCGGAACTGGCCCTGGACAAGCAGATGCTCCAGGAGGTCGCCCAAAAAAAGTGCTGAGCGCCGACCAGCGTCGTCAGGTCGTGCGTCAACTCCAAGAGACCTTCGGCGTGTCGCAACGTCGCGCCTGCCGTGTGCTGAGGCAACCACGCTCCACGCAGCGGCAGACGCCCCAAACCGCCGAGGAGGAGGGACGATTGGTGCAGCGGATGTTGGCGATGGTGCGGCAGCATCCGCGTTGGGGCTACCGCCGCATCACGGTGTTGCTGCGGCGGGAAGGCTGGCGTGTCAACCGCAAGCGGGTGTACCGACTGTGGCGGCAGCAAGGGCTGAAAGTACCCCGAAAGCAGCGAAAAAAACGGCGGCTGGGTCACAGCGGCAACAGTTGCGTGCGGCGGCCGGCAGAGCACAAGGACCACGTGTGGACGTGGGATTTCTTGCACGATCGGACGAGCGATGGCCGGCCTTTGAAATGGTTCACGCTGATCGACGAGTACAGCCGCGAGTGCTTGGCGTTGGAGGTGGATCGGGGCATGACGGCCCAGGCGGTGAAGACGGTGCTGGCGAGCGTGGTGCAGCAGCGTGGCGTACCGATGCACGTCCGCAGCGACAACGGCTCGGAGTTTATCGCCGCCGCCATCCGGACGTGGATGACGGCTGCGGGGTTGGAGACGTTGTACATTGCTCCGGGCGCGCCGTGGGAAAATGGCTACGCCGAGTCGTTCAACAGCAAGGTGCGGGACGAGCTGTTGAACACGGAGGAGTTTGGCAGCGTGGCAGAAGCGAAGGTGCTAGCCAAGGAGTGGCGTCAGGAATACAACCATGTCCGTCCTCACAGTTCGTTGGGGTATCGGACGCCAGCGGAGTTCGGGGAGATGTGTCCTCGTCCCGACTCCGCTGCGCTACGCCGGGACGAGGACACATCTGTAACGGTTGATCCGACTCTCACAGCGCCTGGTACATAAAATGGGGGCAAGCCACCTTCGCTTCTGCCACGCTGCCAAACTCCTCCGTGTTCAACAGCTCGTCCCGCACCTTGCTGTTGAACGACTCGGCGTAGCCATTTTCCCACGGTGCGCCCGGAGCAATGTACAACGTCTCCAACCCCGCAGCCGTCATCCACGTCCGGATGGCGGCGGCGATAAACTCCGAGCCGTTGTCGCTGCGGACCGTGCATCGGTACGCCACGCTGCTGCACCACGCTCGCCAGCACCGTCTTCACCGCCTGGGCCGTCATGCCCCGATCCACCTCCAACGCCAAGCACTCGCGGCTGTACTCGTCGATCAGCGTGAACCATTTCAAAGGCCGGCCATCGCTCGTCCGATCGTGCAAGAAATCCCACGTCCACACGTGGTCCTTGTGCTCTGCCGGCCGCCGCACGCAACTGTTGCCGCTGTGACCCAGCCGCCGTTTTTTTCGCTGCTTTCGGGGTACTTTCAGCCCTTGCTGCCGCCACAGTCGGTACACCCGCTTGCGGTTGACACGCCAGCCTTCCCGCCGCAGCAACACCGTGATGCGGCGGTAGCCCCAACGCGGATGCTGCCGCACCATCGCCAACATCCGCTGCACCAATCGTCCCTCCTCCTCGGCGGTTTGGGGCGTCTGCCGCTGCGTGGAGCGTGGTTGCCTCAGCACACGGCAGGCGCGACGTTGCGACACGCCGAAGGTCTCTTGGAGTTGACGCACGACCTGACGACGCTGGTCGGCGCTCAGCACTTTTTTTGGGCGACCTCCTGGAGCATCTGCTTGTCCAGGGCCAGTTCCGCGACCAGACGCTTGAGGCGTGCGTTCTCGGCTTCCAGTTCCTTGAGGCGTTTGGCCTCGTCTTGCTTGAGTCCGCCGTACTGGTTGCGCCAGCGATGCAGGGTCTGCTCGCTAATGGCCAGGCGTTGGCAGACCTGGGCGAGGGTCAAGCCTTGGGCGAGGTCGGCCTCGGCTTGTCGCAGCTTGGGGATGATCTCTTCGGCCGTGTGTCGTTTCATGGTTCGTCTCCTGCCCGCGAAGAGCCTCAGAGACTCTCATAGCACCTGGACCACTTTTTGGGGAGCAGTCCAGTGCGTCACCAAGTCGATTTCGAGGCCATCGTGAACGCCAGACCTCTCGATGGTCTCCGGGCCGGTACGGAGACCGACGACCTCGTTGAGCGGCAGCATGTGAACGCCGCGTAGATCGAAGTCGGAATCCGGCGACGGGAAGCCATACAGGTGCGCCCGCTGATGGTGGTGGCGAAGATCAGCCGGTACGGATGCTCCTCGACTTGTTTCTTCAACAGCAGCATCGGGATCATGGCAATTCCTCCGACAAGGCCCGACGCCGGGCACGGATGAGGAACGCATTGGCGCGTTCGTAATCAGGGCGTTCGGGCAGCTTCGTGGTTTCAAATGCCGCGTTGAACTCTTGGTGCAGGCTGTGCCGCCAGTTCTCCACGTCCTCCCACGACACTTCACCGCGCCGGATCGCCAAGAGCCTGTCGCGGTGGGCATCGACCCTCACCGGAACGATCCCCTCGCGTAGCACTCCGATGCCCGAAAGCAATAGGCGGATCAGGTGCATGACGTGCTTCCATTTCACCTGTCCGTGGTTCCGAATGTCGGCCTGCATCTTCTTGAACTGGCTCATCACGTAACCGTTGTACGTTTGATACACCAGCCGCGAAAGGAAGCTCGTTCGCATGGCGATCAGTTCCTCGGCCAGCGGAGTCGCTTTCTCAACCAGCGGCGTGTAGAGGCACTCCAGCACGTTCGGGTTCGCTTTCAGGGCCAGCACGAGGAACTTCTGGAGTTCCCAGTACGCTTCCTGCGTCTGGTGGTTTTCCAGTTGCTCAGGGACGCCGTAGAGGGACCAGTGTAGGTCGGCAGTCGGCAAGTAGATGCCTCGGCGATCCACGTCGGACGCGGTGTCGGCAAGGCCATACGCCTGCGAGCCAATCACACAACGGTAGATGACGCGCTGATACAGGTCCGCGTGGGCGACCGCATGGGCGCTGTCACCGATCTCTCCCTCCTTGAACCGGGCGAGCATCGTGACCTCGCTTCGCTTGAGTGGAGCCTCGAAGCCGTCTGGGAAGCGGACTCGGTAGGAGTGTTCATGGTCGGTCGGCGACTTCACGACGACGCCCACCGTGCCGCGTGGGTGAAGGACGAGGCCAGCGGAGCCGGGAATGTCTACCAGAGTCACGACCTGCGTGCCCACGGAGAAGATCAGTTTGGGATGGCAATGCACTCGGTCTGCCACAGCAAAGAACTCCTATCGGTGCAACTCCATCGTTCCTCAGCCTGCCTCAGAAGATCCTGTGGGTTTTTCAACCAGTTTTCGACAATCCTCCGCTGAGTCGAATCGACACTCTTCCCACAGCCATTCGGGAGCCACTTGCTGTTGATGCAAGAGTCGGGCGGCATCGAATCGGCAGTTCGCGCAGGGCGTTAAGGCGTAGCTGATGACAGCCAGCCGGGAACAATCTGCCTCCGTGTTCTTTTCAAGAACCTTGATGACATCCATCAGGAGCCAGTGAAGCTCGCACTCGTCGTCGGGCAACTCCATCGCATTCAGAATCAGGTGTTCGTCCCCCTGCCGATTGTTGTTGATGAACAAGCCGACCACGGACCTGTCTCGTAATCCCTTTTGAAGCTCAGTCAGGGCGAACACCCGGACAAGCGGATGGGCATTCTCCTTCAAGCCTCTGAAGGCCCATGCGCGGACTTCTTTATCGGCGTGCCGACAGAGTTTGATGAGTTGGGCGTCGAACTCGGGCAGCGGGCGGGCCACAAAGACCTTGACCAGATTGGCGATAACTCGTGGTTCCTCCACGGTCCAAAGGCGCTGAAGCACGGCTTTCAGATCCGCTTCCTCGGCGTGCATCCCCCAGCCTCGGAACCAATAACATTTGGTGTCGCCTTCGGCTGCTCGGTTGATCTCCTCGACGGGTAAAGCCTTCATCCTTTCCCGGTGCGATTGGGCCTGTTTCACCTCGGCTGCTCTCTGCTTGTCTCGCCGCCAACATTCCCCGAATCTGCTGACCGCCGTGTCGGAGGGTGCGCTCAACAGGCTGCTGACGCGATCCTCACCGAGACAGTCGGTGGCTTGGTCGATTAGGCTTCTATCGTCCCAGTCCCATTCACGACATGCCAATTGCTGCCCTCGAACTCTCGCGGCAAAAAGAAATGCCCGTTCGCCATCTAACGCCATGATCTCTTCCTCTCCGAGCGAAGGACTTTCGGGGAACGGCCTCTGTTCCACGATCTCGTACAGCCGGTCGCGGAAGGTTCCGTCTCCTGTCTCGGCATAAAAGCGAGCGAGTTCGCAAAGCTGGTTGGCGCTGCGCTCGTCAGACAACTCGTGCAGAGCATGGAGAATCGGTACGCGGAACCGTTGCATGGCATCAGCCGCCCCGACGATTTGCCAGAGCCAGCCTGCTCGTGATTCCTCGCATTGGGCGTCGAAACGCTTGTCCTGAAGGCACGCCTCCAAGAGTGGCTCGTCGCCGAGACGCCCGTTGAGCGCCCATTGCCATGCCCGCCCGAGTCCCTTTTGCAAGGCGTCCCGCTGCTGGTCGAGGGAGGGAGACGACGGTGGGGAATAATCGCCGAACTTCATGAACTGCCTCCAGAGCAACGTCGTATCGCCTCATCGAGTGTGGTGTCGTCGGCTTCTGCTGATTGCTTCAGCCTCTTCAGGACCGGAAGAAGGCGTGCATCGGCAATTTCCTCAGCCGCCTCAAGGCTGTAGCTGCCGTATTCCGCGTCAGGGTAGCGCTTTAATTCCTTGATGAGAGGCTCAATGACTTGTTGATCTTTTCTGCGTGCAAGTCCCACGAGAGCTTCGCCGCGCGTCACTTCGTCCTCATCGAAAACACGCGCAAGCAGAGCCGCACGGATTACGGGTGTGTCTTCGTCAACCTGCGTCCCTAACCCGAAAGTCGCCCAATCTCGCACGAGGTCATTCTGATCTCTCGACAATTCGATCAGCGTCGTAATCGCCAACTGGCCCTCAAAACCGAGCAGACCGAAGACAACAGCATATCGCACCTTGGCGCTCGGATGCGTCTTCAGCCGGGCCAGCGAAGGAATCGCGGTCGGATCGTGGATGTGACCCAGCGCGATGCAGATCGCGTCGAGGACATCTTCGTCGGTTTCGACCTCAAGAAGCTTGAGCAAGACCGCCACCGACTCGTCCGGGGAGCTTCGGTTCGGGACTCCCAACTGCCCCAGAATGTTCGCCCCCAGCGTTCTCTCCTGCGGACACTCGCTGGCGCAAAGCTGACAGGCAGCGTCGAACACTTCCCGCGTTCCGCGATAGTGGAGCATCACCACTGCATCCCATGCAGCTTCCTCATCCAGCCCGGTGAGAGCCATCGTAATGAACTCGTGGGTGGTGCGCGGATCGTCTCGCGCCTCGCGGGTCCGAGACTCGGTATACGCTTTCAGGTCGTCAATCATGAGCGCACCCCCCATCATTCTCGGCAATCAGCTTCCGCAGGAATGCCGAGTAGTCGTCCTTCATGGGCAACTCAAGGTCGCGGCGAATTCGCCTTCTTCGAGCGAACACCTTCTCACCCGTGGCCGGGTTCGCCGCTGGCCGGTCATACTCCTCCCAGTAGAGCCCGACGCCGCGCTTTTGCCACGCGGGAAGATCATTGAAGTTGATGCCATGCTGGAACAGCAACTCGTTCTTGGCCGAGACGGACAGGCCCTTCAGCGCAGCCGTGGCCTCGCCGATGCTCTGGCCCTGCTTCCGCAGCAGCCAGTAGCAGTGGCCGTTGAGCGCATTGCGATGCGCATCTTCGCTGCGCCAACGGAAGTAATCGACAACGAGTTCGAGGGAGGGCAACTGCGAGATGCGGCAATCAAAGGACGCCAACGCCCCCAGCAACAGCGAGAACTTCGCGCTGGCTTCACCGGCGAGGATCGAGATCAGTTTGCGGAGCTTGCGACCGAAACTGTTCTCCTCCAACCCGAATAGCAGAGAAATCTCGTCGCTCTCCGTGTAGCCGTAGACCATGTTGAAGTCACAGCCGCTCATCAGGTACTCGGCGGTCTCGACCATCAGGTCGCGGAAACGAGGATCGAACGGAGCCTCAAACGAGTGGACCTCCTTTGTCAAGCGCGTGAAGCTGCGGCCATCCAGCCGTGTGACCATGTACAGGCCGGGGAGTACGCAAAGGTCGTGCGCCGTCTCAAACACGCCGCATCTTCTGGTCAAGGTCATCAAACTTCATCTTTCCACTCCTTGACGACGAACTGGTTGCTCTCGTTGATCCGCACGTAATACAGTTCGGCGAACCCTTCCTCCTTGCTGGGGATTTGCGTCCGCCCGCGTCCCAGAATGCCTCTCAGCGGGATCTGCTCGACAGGACGCTGCTCGTTGCGGCGCTTGCAGTCCTCGACTCGGGACTGGAAGTAGTAGCCGATGACCCGAATCCGCTTCTTTCGCGGCTCGATGTACACCTGCCGTTCGGCACGTAGGATTCGTGTTGGTAGAACGTCGATTTTCCCCCGCCCTGCAACCCAATAAAGATCACGGCTTCCACAGTTCAACCTCGTTCGTCACTTGGCAAGGTCGAAAATCGCCATCTGCGTCGGCGGTCCCAGCTTCTCGTCTTCCGGCCCCACCGCTACGAACCGCACCGTATAGGCGAACCGCCCCGCGATTCCCTTCGCCCAGTCCTGAAACTCCTGCCGCGTCCACTCAAAGCGGTGGTCGGGATGTCGAAAGCACCCGGCCCCCAGCGTCTCCCATTTGACGTTGTACTCCCGATTCGGCGTCGTCAGCACGACCGTTCGCGGCTTGGCGAACTCGAACAACACCCGCTCGAATGCCGACAACCGTGGCGGATCAAGGTGCTCGACAACCTCGACGACACAGGCGGCGTCGAATCCCTCCAGCCGCTTATCCCGGTACATTAGGGAGCCGTGGATCAACTTCACACGCTCGGCCTGCTTGGTCGGCAACCGCTCCAGCTTCAGCCTCCGCTGGGCCACTTCCAGCGAACGGATCGACACATCCAGTCCCACAATTTCCTCGAACTGCTTCTCTTTCAGAAGCTCGCGGATCAGCTTTCCTTCGCCGCAGCCAAGATCGAGAACGCGCTTGTCCGCCGCTGATCCGCAAAGCCGCCGTGACGGAACCGAGGCGTTGATCGTTCAAACTCAGCGGCTTTTCCAGCGTGTCTTCGGTCTTGTCGACTGGCCGCTCGTCCTCATCTGCCTCATGCGGCTCCTCCTCTTGCACGAGACGGGCGATGGCTTCACGGAAGAGACTTGGTTGGAACTTCAGGTAGCGGCGCGTGATTTCCTCCTTCTCCGGGTGTCCTGCCAGCCAGCCCTCGCCTTTGGCGAGCAGCTTCTCCATCTCATCCTTGCCGATCCAGTAGTGCTTGTTGTTGTCAAACACCGGGATCAGGACATATAGGTGCGTGAGCAAGTCAGCCAGCGTCGTCGTTTTCTGAACCGTGACCGCAAAGAAGGGACTCTCGCCCCATTCGGGGAACCGTTCATCGAGCGGACACCGAATCGCCTCGACTGCGTATCCCAACGGCTCGAAGACATTCCGCAAGAACCGCTCACCGCCGCGCACTGGCAACACGTCGAGCCGAGCCAACAGCGGGATCGGCGTTGTCACCAGTTTGGGCCGGTCATTGCAGCGTCCTTGAAGCGCCGAACCGAAGACCTGTGCAATCGCCACGGACATGAACGATGAAGCGGTGTACGGACGGTCGTTCACGTACTGGGCCAGCAGAAAGCTGGCGTTCGCGTTCTTGCCACGGACTATGCCTATCGGGTCCACATCGAGCAGCAGGCAGACCGTACACCGCTCGGCGCTGACTTCCGGGTAGAAGACATGGACTTTCCCGAAGCTCAGATCGAATGACTGGAACCTCTCAGGGTGCTTGTGCAGCAGATAGCCGAGGTCCGAGGCGGGCTGGTGCGTGGTGGTGATCGTCAAGAGCATTCAGGTATCCTTCACCTTCGGCACGAACCTGCGTCGGCTTTTTGGTGTCAATCGGTGGATCGCCCGTTTCACTGGCCGTTTTCGGAGGCACAACCCATGAGTCCCATTCATCTTATTCCTCACACGACACGCTGCCGTACCCGGTGGTTCACTCTGACAATCCGTTCACGACGCGAGCTATATGGACCGAGACAACCGCAAACCGAAGAAGGATCTCACCGAAGAGCTTAACCCGGACCTCCTCACCCACATCAGGTCGCTTGGCCTCACCGGCGTCGAGGACTACATCGCGTGGTGCGCCGAGCACGGTTTCAGCCGCCGCACGGACAAGCACTGGCGACTCCGCTTGAAGGAGCGGACCTACGCCACCCGCGCCATCGCCGATGCCCGCCTTGCCCAAAAGAAACAAGAACTCAGAAAGCCCGAAAAGATTATCCAGAGGATCTTCAACGGCGAGCTTCACGAGGATGATGTCACCCAGCCTCACTTGAAGGCGGTCTGCCGGGCGTGCAAATCTGCACAAGAATCGCGTCGAACTCGGCTCGCCTTTCACGACCTCCTGCAACACGTCGGCATGTGCTCCGACCTCGTAAATTGCCAGCCCGTGATCTCGCAGTATGGTTGGCAAGCCGGGAATACCTTCGTGGATGGCCTGCTGGCGTTGGCCCGGCACTCACGAAACTGGACTCGCCCGGTCGCCGATTGGAAGCCCCAGACGCACAACACGCGCCGCCAGTTTTCCTCACTGGCGCGGCACTTGTTCGCCGAGTGGCCGGTTCCCCCTTTCATGGATTCCGTCTGGTTCTTGGGGAACAGCAGAGCAGCCGTCCAGCAGCAAGGCTGGTTTCTGCACATCGGCAGAGGGCAGAACATTCGCACGGCGGATCTCCCGCTTCCCTACACGAAGCGCATGGCTCACCACTTTATGCAAGCTCCTTCTGACCTCACGGTCGAGGCGGCGCTGCGCTGGGGCCAGATCCACGGACTCGGCGGCTCGGAGCGTCTGGTGCGAGCCATCATGGGAACGCGCCTCGGCACGGACTTCGAGCACGATGATTTCTGGATCACCGTGTTCCAGTTCTTTATCGCCAATCCGATGCTTGATCTGGCTCAGGTCGGCCCGCTCATCGACTACATCCACCAGCAGCGGTTTGTTTCGCAAGACGGGTTCATTGCTCCCGGTGTCGTCGAACGCCGAGGACCGGCGCAGCCGAACTTCACGATGAAAGGACGCACGCCCGCGTCCTTGCTGCGGCAGGTGGACTCATGGCATAAGTCGCTGGCGAAGGTGCAGCAGCCGAAAGCCGAGTGGCCTCCCTCGGGGACTCCAACATTCGAGTTCATCGAAGGGGGAGAGAAAAGTGGCAATTTGAAGGTCTGGACAATCACCGAACTGCTCAGCACCAAGGCGCTCGTCGCCGAGGGCCGAAAGATGAAGCATTGCGTGGCAACTTACGCCCATTCGTGCGCCAGCGGAGATTGCTCCATCTGGACGTTAGAGGTCGAGACGTTCGAGGGACGCTCCAAGATACTGACCATCGAGGTACAGACCGCAACGAAGTTGATTTGTCAGGCACGAGGGAAGTGCAACATGCTCCCCGGCGACAAGCACCGTGGCATCCTGCGCCGCTGGGCTGAGCAGGCGCGACTCCAGTTGGCGAAGCATGTGTAGGAGGCCGTCAATCCTCGTTCGCTTATGCCGCCAGCATCCGAAGGTGGTATTGGCTTCCTCCTCAAACCGCCACACTACTTTCCCTGAACAGGTCCACTGCCGCAGTCTTCGTCTGCTCGTGGATCGAGCGGGCTGCGGTGTTGCCTTTTTAGTACACGCTCGGTACAACGCGAATAGGTACTCGCTCCATTGCAAGGGTGAATGCCATGCGTTTCGGCGAAAAGGTCCGTTCCCTGCGAACGGCGAAGAGCCTTAGCCTGCGTGCGCTGGGCCAGCGGCTCGGCGTCTCCTACGCCTACATCAGCAAGGTCGAGAACGGCAAACTCGCCTTCGGCGACTACCCCAGCGAAGACCTGATCCGCAGGCTCGCCGCCGCGCTCGACGCCGACGAGGAGGAACTTCTCCTGCTCGCGGAGAAAATCCCCGAGCCGATCCGACGCCGGTGTTTCGAGCGCCCCGACGCCTTCCGGCTGATCGCCCGGCTGGATGACAAACGGCTCGACCGGGTGCTCGCCTTCATCAAGGATGGCTGAGGAGCATGGCGGTGGACCGGCACTCCCTTGAGAAGATGCTGGCCGGGTTGCAGGGGTGAACGGCGTGATGTCGGTGGCGTCATACTGAGGCCCGTGGCCTCTGGCGACTGGCCCGTTGGAGGGACGAACGATGAGCCAAAACCCGGAAGTCCGGCTGGCGGGAACGGCACTCGGTCGTTCCCGGCACGTCTGCGCCTTCTTCCACACGAAGGATGAGGAGTACAAGGTACTCCTGCCCTTCATCAAGGAGGGCTTCGAGCAAGGTGACAAGGCGTTCCACATCGTCAAGGAGGACCACCGGCCCGAGCATCGACGGCGGCTGCAACGGGCGGGTATCGCCGTGGACGAGGCCGAGCGAAAGGGACAACTGGAGGTCCGCCGCTGGGAGGATGCCTACCTGCGGGAAGGCCACTTTGACCAGAACCGGATGCTCGCCTTGATCGAGGAAGTCCTCCAAGGCGGCAAGGTGCAGGGCTACCGGATTACCCGGCTGGTCGCCAACATGGAGTGGGCGTTGGAGGACCGCCCCGGCGTGGACGACATCGTGGAGTACGAAACGCGCCTGAACTACGTCCTGCCGAAGTACGACGACGCCGTGTGCTGAACGTATGACTTGCACCAGTTCGGTGCAGAGGTCGTCATGGACATCATGCGGACGCACCCGATGGTCATCATCGGCGGCATCCTGCAAGATAACCCGTTCTTCGTGCCGCCCGATGAGATGTTGCGGGAACTGCGGGAACGTCGAGGCCGAAACCGCGTGACGGATCAGTAATGCACACGCCAGAGAACACCTTGGAAGAGAACCGCCACCTGCGGCGGACGATGCGGGACTTGGTTGCCCTCTCGACCCTGCCTGCCGTCTGGACCGGCCTGAGTCCAGACGGCATCGTCCGCAGCTTGGCTGACGTGCTGCTGAACACCCTGTCGCTCGAACTGATTTACGTCGCGGCTGGAGGGTCTGGGCGGGAACGGCGTGGTCGAAGTCGTCCGCAACAAGCGTGGCCTCGACGCAGAACACGTCCAAGCGGTGAAGGCATCGCTCGCCCCAGTGCTGGGGGCCAACCGTTCCGACTCGCCTCTCACGATCCCCGATCCGTTCGGCGCTGGGACGTTGCACATTGCCATTACCCGGTTCGGCATTGCTGACGACCACGGGGTTCTGATCGCAGGTTCCCGGCGTGCCGATTTCCCATCCGAGCGGGACCGGCTGCTGCTCAGCGTCGGGGCTAACCAGACAGCCATCGTCATCCAGAGAAGGCGGGCCGAAGAGGAGGTTAGAGAGCAGCAAGAGCGGCTGCGAACGACGCTCGCCTGCATCGGGGATGCCGTCATCGCCACCGACAGGATGGGGCGCATCACCACAATGAACGCCGTGGCCGAGTCGCTGACCGGCTGGGCAAAAGAGGAGGCGACCGGCCAGCCGCTTGACGCAGTATTCCGCATCGTGAACGAGGAGACACGCCAGACGGTCCCCAACCCCACGACGAGGGCGATACGGGAGAGCATCGTCGTCGGGCTGGCGAACCATACTGTCCTCATCGCCAAAGACGGTACGGAGCGGTTCATCGACGACAGTGCCGCCCCGATCCGGTGCAAGGAGGGCCAGATCATCGGCTGCGTGCTGGTCTTCCGCGACGTGTCCGAGCGGCGACGGTTAGAGCAGCAGAAGGCCGAGCAGGGTAGAGCCGCACGCAGGTTAGCGGCCATTGTGGACTCCTCGGAGGACGCCATCATCAGCAAAACGCTGGACGGGATCATCCAGAGTTGGAACGCCGCCGCCGAGAGGGTCTTCGGCTATACCGCCGAGGAAGCCGTGGGGCGTCCCATTACCATGCTCTTCCCCACTGACCGCCTCGATGAAGAAGACAGGATCATTACCCGCATCCGGGCAGGGCAGCGGGTGGAACACTTCGACACGGTGCGGCGGCGAAAGGACGGGACGACCATCCCGGTTTCCCTGACGATCTCACCCATCAAGGATGAAGAGGGGCGGATCATCGGGGCGTCGAAGATCGCAAGGGACATCACCGAGCGGAAGCGGGCCGAGGAAGCCAACGCCAAACTCGCCGCGCTGGTGGAGTCCTCCGACGATGCCATCGTGAGCAAAAACCTCAACGCCATCATTACCAGTTGGAATCGGGGCGCGGAGCGTATGTTTGGCTACACGGCACAAGAAGCGATTGGGCAGCCTGTTACCATGCTCATGCCCCCGGAGCGCGTCGATGAAGAGCCGAACATTCTGCGCGCATCCGTCGCGGCGAGAAGATCGACCATTACGAAACGATCCGTCGCCGCAAGGACGGCACGCCGCTGACCATCTCCTTGACCGTTTCGCCGATCTTCGACGGCCACGGCAACATCATCGGTGCGTCGAAGATCGCGCGCGACATCACTCGCCGTAAGCAGGCCGAGGAGCGGCTGCGGCTGCTCTCGGAGGCGGCGGCGATCATCCTCTACGCCCCCGATCCGACTGCCCTGATGCGGACGCTGTTCGCCAAGATCGGCCCGACCATCGGGGCCGACGTTTGCCTCAACTATCTGGTGAACGATGCTGGCGACGGCCTGCGGCTGGCGTCGTGCGTCGGCGTCTCCGAAGAGGCGTTGCCGCCCCGGCTGGTGTTCGGGGAAACCCTGTGCGGCACGGCGGCTCTACACCGCCAGCCCGTCGTCGTGGCCTACGTTCAGCAGTCCGACGAATCGAAGGCACGAGCGTACAAGTTGCTCGGCGTGCGGGCCTACGCCGGGTTCCCGATGCTGTCCGGCAACCTACTGCTCGGCACTTTGTCCTTCGCCACCCGGTCGAAGGACGAGTTTGCCCCTGACGAACTAGAGTTTCTGGAAGCGATCTGCCGCTACGTCGCCGTGGCCTACGAGCGGCTGCGGCTGGTGGAGAAACTGCGGCAGGCCGACCACAAGAAGGACGAGTTCTTGGCGACACTGGCCCACGAACTCCGCAACCCGCTCGCCCCGATCCGCAACGGCCTGCAACTGATGCAGATGGCGGGCGGGAAGGTCGAGACGGTCGATCAGGCCCGCACCATGATGGAGCGGCAGGTCGTGCAGATGGTGCGGCTGGTGGATGACCTGATGGACCTGACTCGCATCAGTCGGGGCAAGATCGAACTCAAGAAGCAGCCGGTCGAACTGGTGGCAGTGGTGAACAGTGCGGTTGAGATAGCCCGCCCGCTCATCGAGGAGATGGGCCATGAACTGACCGTCCTGCTGCCTGAGCAGCCGATCATCTTGGAAGCCGACTCGACCCGGCTGACACAGG
Organism: uncultured Planctomycetota bacterium; assembly: GCA_963849325.1. Lineage (GTDB taxonomy): Bacteria > Planctomycetota > Planctomycetia > Gemmatales > Gemmataceae > JAJPHU01. The sequence goes on from CAWKHF010000005.1 coordinate 838,153, forward strand.
TGTTCTCGAACCTGCTCACCAACGCCGCCAAGTACACCGACCGAGGCGGTCGCATCTTGCTGACCGCCGAGCGGCAGGGGAGCGACGTGGTTGTGGCGGTGAAGGACACGGGCATCGGCATCCCCGCCGACAGGTTGCGGAGCATCTTCGAGATGTTCTCGCAGGTGGAGGCGGCGCTGTCCCGGTCGCAGGGCGGGTTGGGCATTGGCTTGTGTCTGGTGAACCGATTGGTGCAGATGCACGGCGGCTCCATCGAAGCCGAGAGCGAGGGTCCGGGGCGGGGGAGCCGGTTCGTCGTCCGCTTGCCGCTCGCCGTTGAACAGTGTGAAGCCAGCGTAACCGGCGACAACGCCGAAGCGGCGAAGGCGACCTCCAAACTTCGCATCTTGGTGGTGGACGACAACCGGGACGCCGCCGAAAGTTTGGCGATGCTGCTCAAGATCATGGGCAACAACGTCCGCACGGCCAGCGACGGCGAGAAGGGGGTGCAAGCGGCGGCTGAGTTCCGGCCCCATGTCATGCTGATGGACATCGGCCTGCCGAAGTTGAACGGCTACGGGGCGTGCCGCCTCATTCGTCAGCAGGCGTGGAGCAAGAATATGGTAATCATCGCTGTGACCGGCTGGGGTGCGGATGAGGACAGGCGTAAGTCTCAGGAGGCAGGCTTCGACTATCACATGGTCAAGCCAGTGGACCCGACCTCGTTGATGAGGCTGCTGGCCGACCTGAGCGTTGTGAAGGCATGACGGGGCGAGGAAATCTGACCAGCGCTGGCAGGTTTGTCGTCCGGCCTCTTGATCGACGCCGAACGACTCGTTTCTGTCGCTCCTATCCCTGCCTCCTCCTGCACCATTGCTCGGCAAGGATCTTGACCTGTTCCCATGCCTCTCTCACTTCTCGTGCGGGTTCCGTCTCCGGCAAGTTGCGGAGAGTCTCCAGTAGTCTCCGCACGGCATTCACCAGAGACACGCGCTCCCGCTCATCCCCGCCGCTCTTTCGCTCCATTTCCTCAAGTGTGGCGATTGCATCTGCGTCTGGTCGATCCAACCACATGATGTTTCCCTCTTTGGACGGCATCGCCGTATCCCCAGCAGTCGAGCGATCCTGCCCCCAGTCGCCTACAATGGACGTGTTCCTCCTCGGAGAGTCGGTTTCAAAGAGGCGACCGAGGAGGGTAGGCGGCGGCAACGAGGGGCAACGACTGGCCGCGCCGCTTCCAAGCCAAGCAACGGAGGAGGTCTGTAATGAAGATCCTCATCGTCCTTACCTCTCATGATCGACTCGGCGACACCGGCAAAAAGACCGGCTTCTGGCTGGAAGAGTTCGCTGCGCCATATTACACCCTGAAGGATGCCGGGGCGGAAGTCACGCTGGCCTCGCCGAAGGGCGGTCAGCCGCCGCTTGATCCGAAAAGCGACCTCCCCGAGAACCAGACCGCAGCGACGAAGCGCTTCCGCGCCGACGCCGACGCACAAGCACAACTGGCTAACACGAAGAAGCTCGCCGATGTATCGGCAGGCGATTTCGACGCCGTGTTCTACCCCGGAGGACACGGCCCAATGTGGGACATGCCCGACAACGCGACCTCCATCGCGCTGATCGAAGCCTTCGTGAAAGCCGACAAGCCGGTGGGTGCGGTCTGTCACGCCCCAGCCGCTCTCATAAACGTGCGCGGAAAGAACCGCGAGTATCTGATCAAGGGTAAGCGCGTAACGGGATTCTCGAACGCGGAAGAAGAAGCGGTGGGCCTGACCGCTGTTGTGCCCTTCCTGCTGGAAGACCGTCTCAAGGAGCGGGGCGGTATCTACAGCAGCGCACCGAACTGGACGCCTCATGTCGAAGTGGACGGCAGGCTCGTGACCGGCCAGAATCCTGCGTCTTCCGAGCCTGCTGCGGCAGCGCTGCTGAAGTTGCTTTGTTCTCTCTGAGCCGAAGCAGAGGAGCACAACGACGGGACCATCTCCGGGCTGCTCCGCAGGCTCGTCAGGAACTCAGGCCGAGCAGGCTTTCGCCAAGATCGCCGAAGGAGGGGACCATGTCAGTCATAAGCAAACGGCAGATCCTCCTCGCCTCACGCCCTCGCGGCGAGCCCACCCTCGACAACTTCAAGCTGGTCGAGACCGAGGCTCCTGAGCCCGGCCCCGGCCAGATGTTGCTGCGCATCATCTACCTCCTATGCGAATCCGGTGGAAGTCGGGGAGGTCATGGAAGGACGCGCCATCTGCGAAGTCATCAAGAGCTATTGCCAGCGTAGATCGCCTGAATTAAAGCATAAATGACAGATTTCTCTTCGTCTGGGCGACTACGAAACTCTTTTTTTGTGGTCATTCTTATCAGTTTGTTGACAAGAAAAGGCAGGCTGAAGCGGCCTTTAAGCTGATCGATATTCGCGTCAACCTGACGCTGCTCGTAGTAGTCCATCCCACTAGAAGGTTTTATTCTCACATACTCGCACAAATAGTGGATAAGTGCATCATCGTCTTCTACCACTTTCTCCATAAAATCCGCGATTTCCTTATTATCTCTGTCAGCAATTTGTTCCCAGTAATTGAGAATCGCGCAAATCCGTGGATGCTTCAGTAGTCGTCCATCAGCCGCCCATGTGGCAATTTTTTCGTTCATGAACCGCCTCGCATCTGCGCTTCCCGCAAGATACTTTTGACACATCAAGATCGGGATTAAAAGGCTCTTCGAAGAAGTCGCAGCCGCTTCCTCGATTGCATAACTGGGTTTGCTCTCGGGACCGTAGCGAAAGATCACTTGGTTGATTATGTCCATCACAAGTTGCGTTGTCGGAATGTCAAGGCTTCTCTCCTCTTCGGATGCGGAGCTTTCGTCGAACACATCACCTAAATCAGCAAGCGCCATAATGAGGTTTGCGGCAATGTCATCAGAGACAAGTCGTGAATCTACATAACCCCAGAGAGTTTCCAATAACCGCCTAGCACGGCCTTCGTTATTCAGGACTAATAGGCCACCAGCTAGCGCCTCGCAAATCAGTTGCATTTGTCAGGAGCCTTTCAATTTCGCTCCTCTCCAAATCTCCCCTCGGCAGAGAAAGGCTGAAGAACAGATCAAAATTGGTGGGAAAGCAGAATCCTTCCCTCTCTCCTCCACTGAGGCTGTGGCGTGTAATCGAGAACGCCCCCTTGTTTCTGTTCAGTAACAATTTTGTTAATCTTCGGAAATAGAAGCTGTAATATCGTAAGAGGATGGTTGTCCGATTTGCCCTTCTGCGATTTAACGATTTCGTTAAGCGTGGCGACTGCATTTTGCATGATGATGTAATAAGGACTGCTTTCTTCTTTGGATGTCTGCCGAGTGAGAAACGTCTTGTTGGCGGCGAGGGCCTCGTAGATCGCAGGCTCAAATAGTTGAAGAACGGTGATGCCAATTAAGTCGGTCGGCGACAATCCTCCTCTCGCAGTGTTGAAGTTGAAGGACAAGACGTTCAGATACCGCTTTGCTTCCCGAAGATCGGCGATGTAAGGTTTCACACCATACTGGAACACGTTTCGCAAATGATTTTGGTCGTATTCTTCAGTCTTCACTCTGTCCATCAGTTCCCGAATGGAACGCTGCAAAAACCTATGCACTTCCACGACGGGAATCTCGGGCACTCTGAACGGGACTTGGACGATCTTCTCCAAGAACGCCTCTCCGCTCTGGATTTGCACCCCCGCCAGTTGCTCTGCCACCATCTTCTCATCGAACGCCAACAGATAAACCGTGTTGGGGAAGTTCGCCAACGACTTCACCACTTGGAACAGTTGCCGGGCCTCGGTAGCGCTCAATCGGTCGATCTCGTCAATGATGATGATCAGCTTGTGCGGTTGTTTGGCAAGTGCCTCGTCGATGTTCCGCTTTTGTTTTTCGATGCTCTCTGCCCCCGTCACAAACCCCGCGAGCCATTTGTTGAACCAATTAGCCAGCTTCAACAATCCGCCGATGATCTTCCCCTCCGGGGTGGGGATCAGTCCCATCGGGGTAAGGTAATCCGAGTAAGTCTCCAACAGCCTTGACGTTTTCCTGATCCCTAGTGACGTGTTCCACTTGCCCAGCACGCCTAACATTTCGTCAAAGAACCTGTATATCAGGACGGTTTCGTCCGTCACCATCCAAGGGTTGAACTCGATGACAATCGGCTGTTCTTCCTTCCGTATTCCCCTGATCTTCTCCGCGAGACACTCCCTCGCCATTCGGAGTATGGAGGACTTCCCCGAACCCCACGGACCCAACAGCCCGATCACCAACGGCGACTTGTCGGGACGGGACACGAGGGCCTGCGCCAGCGAGTCGGCGAACTTTTTTCGACAAAGAATGTCTTCGGCAGAAGAGCGGATCGGTTCGTCATCCAGAAACACGTCACCCTCCTACCTCGGCAACAGATCATGCTTCCTCGCCTTCTCGACGAGATAGTTGACGAACCCCGAGCAGGACACCAGCATGAACATGGCGTCCTCGGCCTCTGGCTCCTCATCGTCCTTGAGGGCGTGACGGATGCCGTGCGTATCGCTCGTGTAGCCGTACAACGCCTTGAACGCCTCTTGCAGCTTCGGATGGAGGTTCGTCCGTGCCTTCACCGCGTCAAGGGCCGGTCCCAGAGTTGCCCTTTCGTTCTGAGCGATGATCTTGCAAATGGCCTCAACCGCCGAGATCGACTCTTTCATGGAGTTTCGGTAATCTGGCTTCTTCCTGTCGGCGAGCAGCTTGAGCGCTGTGCCGATGTGTTGGCTCACGGGCGCATCAGGCTCGTGTCCAGAGAAGCTGCCTTCTCGATGGCCTTGATCTCAGCCTCGCTGGTGATCGGAGTGAGCGTGCCGTTGACGAAGCGGTACGCCGAAAACTCCCGTTCCAGAACACGGTTGCAGGCGCTTTGGAACGTCACAGCCCACGCTCGGAGATCATCCCCGAGTTCTGCAACGAACTGCACGAAGTCGTAGATCCTGTTCCAAGGAACCTTCTCATTGAAATACCACTCCCTCACGGTCCTGAAGGCAAAACTCGGATCGTCGTAAAGCGAATCCAGCGGCCATTTGAAGAAGTGAACCCACAAATTGACAAGTAGCGTCCCTGAGTGCCCGTCTCGACTCCGGGGTGATAGCCCCCATCCTCGTTTGATCGGCGATAAGATCAGTAGCTCGAAGACGTTCCAGAGGCTATTTCGCAAATCCCAGTCCATCGAGTTCTTCTGCAACGCTTTCGTGGCCGGTTCCAGACCGATCCGCTGCGAGAAGTTCATACGGCATCTCCGTTGAACATAGGAACACTATCGCCATTATCCTTTCGGACACGGCAGGTGCAAGGTCGGTTCACGAACTTCTGTGGCTTCGATTCGTTTGTGGGATCAGGATTTACGGCTTGGGAGACGAAAGCGGCTGGCTGGTGGTTGCCAGCGTCTGTTCAGCGCTGATTCGGATCGTTGATCGACTGCTGGAGTTGCTTCTTCAACCCTGCCACGGTGAAGTTCAAGTACGTCCCTTGCGTCTGCTCGGGATCAACGACGATCTCCGTAACGGATGGCGGGAGGGCCTTGAGGTAGAGATAAAGCTCGTGGTCCCAGTTGAACTTGATACACGGTCCTGCGAACTTCTGGGTAGCCACTTGTGCCGCCCTGAACTTATTCACCTTGTCTTCGCTCGTGAAAAGGGGCATCGCCACTGCCCCGGTGTTCAGATTCAAGACGACTCCGCCGTTGCAGGCGTTGTTCATGAGGGCGTAGCATGGGAACGGGATGGCCTGCTGAGGCGCGGACATCGAGGACTCCTTTGCGGCTCGAACAAAAGTAGTTTCGGATCAACAACGGATTTTACCACAAGCTCGGCTTCGGCCCAAGCGCGGTAGCGCAACGAAAAGGCCCGCCGAGGTCGAAGGCTCGGCGGGCCTCTAGCTTTCAGATTGTAGGTCTGTCAGGAGACCAGAGCGAGCCGCTTCCGTCGCCGTGTCTCGGCGGCTCGTTTGGCCCTGTCCCTGCGTGCCTTCGCCTCCTGATGACGGATGTAGTGCTCGCAGATCCCGATCAGGTTCCGTACCGCGTGCAGATTCTCGAACTCGATCTCCACATGGTTGCCGTCGAGGTCGGAGATCTCGACGGAACGGGCCTGCCACTTATCAGCCAACTCGCCGCCGTAGTCGGCGGTACGCAATACCATCTTCTGCCGTCTGGGCTTGCGGATCTTGAGAATCTTCGTCATGGGTTCGGTCCTTTATGTTGTCGGCAGGGGCGTCTGCCGTCTGTAGAGGTTCAGCGGGCGACATTGCATTTCACGGCTGAGGTCAAGCCCGACGCAAAGCCATCGTCCCTTCCTGCAACCGTTGTCGCGCCACAGGGGCTCACTTCGGCGACCGCTCCACGCCCAGTCACTTCGCCCCTCCCAAAGCACAGGCCATCGGGATACTGTTCAAGCCGAGGAACGGATCGACGACCGTAGGATCGGCCAGCGTAGATGCCTTGACCAGCTTGCTTCCTCTCCGACGCTCACATGTCGCTGATGAAAACCTCGCAGCCCATCAGTCGCTCGATTTTGGTAAAGAGCGCATAGAGAAATGAGCAGGCGTTCGTCGTGCCGTCCGCGCAGACCCGGAGGACATCCAGCGGCAGGCCATCGTCGAGGCGGCAGGCGACGGGCCGACCGGCGACGGCGACCCCGACCAACTTGCCCTCGTCGTCGGCAGCGTCCACGGCGAACTTGCCGCCGACCGTGGGCAGCGAGTGCCGGTGGTGTTGGGCCACGAAGTCGTTGGCGTCTCGGAGATGACGCGGGACTGCACGCACACCGTATGTAGACAGCCGCGTGTGCTATTTAGTGACCGTTTCAACCAGCCAAGTGTCCAATCCGAAAACCTGACACAATTCTGACACGACATGGGCCACCCAAATGCCCTGCTGTTGCCCTCTTGTTCCGGCGAGTTCTCGCCACAAAAGGTTAGTGGTTTAACGCTTACAGCACAAATGCCCTCCAGTCGCCCGCTGGCCTTGAGAGGTTGGGGTTAGGTTCGAATCCTAAATCCCCAGATAACGAGACCCCTCGCCAGATAAGCATGTGCGAGGGGTCTTCTATTTGCCTATCCGTTGATGCGAGCAAAATCCACACTCTCCCACACTTGCGGAGAGGAGAGCGTCCGCGAAGTTTCGCATCGATTCCAAGCCGCCGAGGCGGTCGGCTCATAAGAAATCTCCCGGACTTCCTCTTCGGGGCACGGGAGCTTTCCGGCTCATGAGCGAGCGCGCGCAGACCGGTCCTTTGAATCCTCTGCACTGGTTCCCCGAGTTCTGGCAACTCGGCCGGCGCCGAACTGCGTCCACAGGCGCGTTTGCTGGGACTCTCTCTATGCGTGGGCGTCATCGCGGGATTGGGCGCCGTGGTGTTCTACCTGGCCACGCGGCTGGTCTTCCATTACGCCCTCGACGTCCTGGTCGGCTACCACGCCGGTGGTCCCGCCAACGAACCGCCGCTGTTCCCGGAAACCACCGAGCCTTTGCGCTGGTGGCTGCTGCTGATCGTGCCGGCGATGGGCGGCCTGGTCAGCGGGTTTCTCGTCTACACGTTCGCTCCGGAGGCAGAGGGGCACGGCACGGATTCGGCCATCGCGGCGTATCACTTCAAGGGCGGACAGATTCGGCCGCGCGTACCGCTGGTGAAGATCCTCGCCAGTGCGGTGACGCTGGGCACGGGCGGCTCCGGCGGCCGCGAAGGACCGATTGCGCAGATCGGCGCCGGCTTCGGTTCGTGGCTGGGCGGACTGCTGCGCTTGCGGCCGGCCGAGCGACGCTTGCTCATGGCCGCCGGCATGGGCGCCGGCATCGCCGCCATCTTCCGCGCCCCGCTGGCCGGCGCCCTCTTCGCCGCCGAGGTGCTGTACCGCTCGCCCGACTTCGAGTCGGAAGTCGTCATCCCCGCGGCGCTGGCCTGCATCACCGCCTACTGCACGTTCGGCCTGATCTTCGGCCACTGGACCGCGCCTGGGCTGGAGTTCGCTCTTCGACCTGCCCCCCGCTCTGGCAGGCTCGATCACTTTCACCAATCCGCTCCACTTGCTCCCCTACCTGGTGCTGGCCCTGTTCATGGTCGTGCTGGCCATGCTGTACACGCGCAGCTTCTACGGCCTGACGGAGTTGTTCCGGCGCATCCCCATCCGCCCGCACTTCAAGCCAGCTATCGGCGCGTTTCTGTCCGCGGTCGTGGCCCTGGTCCTCTATTTCGTCCTGGGAAAAGTGCGGGTCTTCAGCGGTGCTGTCCTTCGGCTACGGCATCCTGCAAGACAGCTCTGACACGCTGCCCGGCGGAGTCCGAGGACCTGTCGTCTGGCCGTGCTGTTGTTGGCCGTGGCGGTGGGCAAGATCGTGACGACGGGGTTGACGATCGGCAGCGGCGGCTCCGGCGGCGTGTTCGGTCCCTCGATGGTGATTGGCGGCTGCGGCGGCGGCGCGCTGGGCATCCTTCTCAACCGCGTCTTCCCACCCGGCCTACATGCCGCCGCCGACCAGCTTCATCATCGTCGGCATGGCTGGCTTCTTCGCCGCCGCCGCCAAGACGCCGCTCTCCACCCTCGTCATGGTCAGCGAGTTGACCGGCAATTATAATCTGCTATTGCCGAGTTTGTGGGTCTGCACTATCGCCTTTTTGTTGTCCGACGAGCAATCCATCTACAGCTCGCAGGTGCAGAGCCGTTCGCGCTCGCCGGCCCACCAGGGCGCCTATGTCCGCGAAGTGTTGACCGGCCTGTACGTTCGCTCTTTCATCACGCCCTTGCGCGACGTACCGTTTCTCCATCCCGGCGATCGCGTCGCCGAGGTGATCGAGCGGTTGAGCAGTAGCCCGTTCCAGGCGGTGCCGGTGATCGATTCGGACGAACACCTTCTCGGCGTCGCCACCGTGGAGGAGGTGCTTCTGGCATCGCAGTCGCCGCACCTGCGCTCGCTGCTGGTGGCGATGGACCTGATGCGCGAGGTCATGCCCTTGTGCCCCGACGATCCGCTCGATCAAGCGATGGAGCTGTTCGTCGAAAGCGACCTGCTGGCCCTGCCGGTGGTCGATGGCCTGGGCAGCAAGCGCGTCCTGGGCATCGTCAAGCGGGCCGACCTGTCCGGGACGTACCTGCGGCAGCTCCAGGGCACGCAGCCGCCCACCATGCCGCCGATGACCGACGCCGTGCCGCGGTAGCGGCCGCGGGGGAAATGCACTTTGAACCACGGATAACACGGATAAAACGGATAAAGAAAATACAGAACGCTTCTTTGGTTTTATCCGTTTTATCCGTGTTATCCGTGGTCAAAATGGCATTGGGTTCGTGCCTCTAAGGGAACTGGAGGGGACTGGTGTTCTGCCAGTTCCAGATGGACGAGTTGGCCGTCAGCCACGGGTTAGCGATCGATTGCACGTGACCGTCCGCAAACAGCACCCCGTTGACGCCCGCATGCGGCGAACTGAAGAATTGGTCCATCTGACCTGGCGGAACTTGACTGTCCTGCACGCTCTGGGCGGAAGTCGGTTGAGCGCAATCGTACCAAGACGTGGGGCCGATGGGATAGTCCTGAGGATTGCAGCCAAGGTGAGCCACCATTGCCGTGTTGGAGGCACCGTTGGCGTTGGTAATGGCCCCCAAGGAAACCCCCACAGGCGCACCCGTAGAGGACGGCGTTACTTTGCTGCATGTAGTTGTAATCGGTCAACCCATTGCCGCGAATGCCGCGACTGGGGCAGAGGAAGAATTTGAGCAGGATGTTGCCGTTATTGACAGGGACGAGTGAGCCTGTACCGCCGGCGCCACCCGTTGGGTCGCTCCCACCACCTCCTTGCCCGTTAACCACTGCCTGCACCGCGTTCTGTTGTTCCCAGAAGGGGAGCGATTGAAGCATCCAGCAGGTATTTGGATATGGATACGGAGGAGCGGTCGCGGCATTGTCGCTCGGAAAGAACCCGAAAACGCCGTGGAAGTTCTGACAGGCGACCCCCATCTGTTTGAGGTTGTTCTGGCAACTTATACGGCTGGCTGCCTCCCGCACTTTTTGGACAGCGGGAAGCAGCAGACCAATCAGGGTGGCGATAATGGCGATCACCACCAGCAGTTCGATCAGCGTGAAGGCGACGCGGGGGCGTTGCTCCGCCGCGCAAGAGACGCATCGAACCATGATTCCGTCCTCCTTTGCCGGCTCGACCGCGGGGCGGCTGGCTATTCCCCGCTTTTCACCGCACCAAAAAGCTTATCGTAGTTTAGACTAATCGATTAATTAGCCTAAACTAATTAGCTATTTAGTCATCACGAATGGTTTGGCAAGGGAGGAGCGACTTTTTTCACGAAGATGAAGCAGCCGGTTACTGGACTTTCTCTTTGGAAAGCAACGGTGTCGCTACAATGCCTTCATGGATAGTCTGACGTTTCTCCACGGCGCGGCGAAAGCGAAGCCCAGGCCGATTTACGTCCTCCACGGCGACGAGCACTTCCTCAAGCGCCGCGTGCTGGCGGCGTTGAAAACGCTGGTGCTCGGTCCCGAGGACGGCGGCTTCGCCCTGTCCAGCCGCGATGGCGACAAGGCCATCTGGGCTGAGGTCCACGACGAGCTGGAGACGTTGCCGTTCCTCAGTCCGCGCCGCCTCGTCGTCGTCGATCGCGCCGAGCCGTTCGTCACGCGCGAACGCGCCCGGCTGGAGAAGTACTTCGCGGAGCCGTCGAAGACCGGCGTGCTGGTGCTCGACGTGCAGTCCTGGCCGGCCAACACGCGGCTGGCCAAACTGCTGCCGGACACCGCCGCCATCGTCTGCAAGGCGCCGGCGTCGGCGAAGCTGCCGGAGTGGTGCGTCGCCTGGTGCGCCGACCGGCACGGCAAACCGCTGTCGGTGCCCGCCGCCCGTCTGCTGGTCGATCTGGTCGGCTCGGACATGGGGCTGCTCGATCAGGAGATGGCCAAGCTGGCGATCTTCGTCGGCGGCAACAGCCGCATCGACACCGCCGACGTCGATCAGCTCGTCGGCCAGAGTCGGGCGGAGAACACCTGGAAGATTTTCGACCTGATCGGCGCCGGTCAGAACGGCGAAGCGCTGACGCTGCTGGACCGCCTGCTCGACCAGGGCGAGGAGCCGCTGCGTTTGCTGGGCGCCTTCAGCATGCAGTTGCGCCGTTTGGCCCAGGCCGCTCGCCTGCACGGCCAGGGCGAATCGGTGCCCGAGGCGTTGGAGCACGCCGGCGTGCCGCCGTTCGGCCGCCGCGGCGCCGAGCAGCAACTGCGCCACCTCGGCCGACGCCGGCTCGATCAGGTGTACGACTGGCTGCTGGAGACCGACCTCGGCATGAAAGGCTCCAGCCAACTGCCGCCGCGCACCTTGCTGGAGCGCCTGGTCGTGCAACTGGCGCGCAAAAGATAAAAGGTGAAAATGTCGTCCTCGCTACCCCGTTTGCTGATTACGCTGGGCGACGTTGCCGGCATTGGGCCGGAGATCGTCGCGCGGGCCTGGCCGGACCTGCTGCCGTTGTGTCGGCCGGTCCTCGTCGGCGATCCGCTGTGGGTGCGGCGCGGCCTGGAGCTGATCGGCTCGCCGGCCTGCGTCCACGTCGTCTCTCATCCCGGCGAGGCCGAGGCCCGAGCCGACGTGATGCCGTGCCTGTGCGGCAGCGAGCAGGACCTGAGCAGCGTCGAGCCAGGCCGCGTCAGCGCGGCGGCCGGGCGAGCGGCCTACGATTTTCTGTGTCGGGCCATCGATGCGACGATGGCCGGCGAGGCCGACGGCATCGTGACGGCGCCGCTGCACAAGGAGGGACTGCACGCCGCCGGCCTGCCATACCCCGGCCATACCGAGATCCTGGCCGAACGCACCGGCGTCCGCGAGTTCGCCATGGTCCTGGCGGTGGGCAACCTCGCCGTGGCCCACGTCACCTTGCACATGGCCCTGCGCGACGTGTTCCGCCATCTGAGGCCGGAGTCCGTGCTGGAGAAGGCCCATCTCCTCGATCGGTTGCTGAGGCGCATGCTGGGCCGTCGGCCGCGCCTGGGCGTGGCCGCCCTGAACCCGCACGCCAGCGACGGCGGCCTGTTCGGCGATGAGGAAGCCACGATCATCGCTCCGGCCGTGCAGGCCGCCCGCGAGCAGGGATTGGACGCCAGCGGTCCCTGGCCGTGCGACACGCTGTTCGTGCGCGCCCGCCACGGCGAGTTCGACGGTATCGTGGCGATGTATCACGATCAGGGTCACATCGCGCTGAAGCTGCTCGGCGAAGGGCGGGCGGTCAACATCAGCGCCGGTCTGCCCATCGTGCGCACCAGCGTGGCCCACGGCACGGCCTATGACATCGCCGGTCGCGGCGTCGCCGACGCCGCCAGTCTCATCGAGGCGACGCGCGTCGCCGCCTTGCTGGCGCGATCCGAGCCGCGAGCGTCAGCGAGCGGACCCGCTCGCTGACGCTCGCGGCTCGGATCGGCTCGGCTTATTTCCGCGGCTGCTTCGGCTCCGGCGGCGGCATGCGCACGGTCAGATCGTCCCCGCGCGGCTCATCGTCAAAGCTGCGCCCCTCTTCGTCGATTCCGTTGACGCCGACGCTGTACAGCAAATAGCCGTTCGGCTGCGGACGATAGGTGAGTGCCCTGCCGGCGAAGATGTCTGCAGGGACCTTGGGCAGATACTTCGGCGCCAGCGCCGCCAGCTTCTCCGGATAGCGGCCGTGGTCGCGGCGGTAGGCGGCCAGGGCGAAGGCGAGGTGCAGGTTGTCTTGCACCTGCCCGGCGCGGTCGGCTGCGTACTGCACCTTGCGAACCGCCGGGACCAGCAGGGAAATCATGAGGTTGCCGACGGTCTCGCCCAGGGCTTTGCCGGTGTCCTTCGCCAGCAGGATCTTCAGCGGGTTCTGCACCATCTCGGCGGTACTCTTCTTGAGCGCCTTCAATTCCTCGTCGATCTCCTCCAGTCGCTCCGCGCGTGTGGCCCGATCTGCGATACGCATGGCCTTGACCATGCGGTCGTAGCAGCGGTTGCCGTTGCGCAAGGCCGGGTCCCAGTCGATGGCCGACAGCAGAAGCTTGGAGAGCGCGTCCGGGATACGCGGCGACGTACCGAAACCGAGACCTTCGAGATACTTGGTCCCTCCCCGATCAACCATCATAACGATGTCAAGAAACATGAAGCGCTCGCAGAGATCCACCTTGTCGGCCATGCGGGGCAAGGGCGGCAGCTTGCGGAGATCGTCCAGGCAAGCCATGATCCGCCGCGAGTCCAAGCCGGCGCTGTCGAGGAAGACCAGATCGGCCCGGCTGGCGATGGCATCAATGGCGATGCCGACCAAGGCCTCGATGAGCGTGCCGCCGCGGCCAACGAGCCGGCCCAGCCGATGGCAGGCGATCAGGTCGCGCCAGGCGTCGTCGAAGCGTCCCTCGCCGATGCGCAGCATGCGCGCGCAGTCAGGGCCGTGGCCAGTTCGCGGCATTTCTGCACCGAGGGCAACAGGCAGCTAACCAACCCGGCCGAACCTTTGTCCGTTCTTGTCGGCACCAGCGGCAAATAATAGTGCGAGCGCTGGACCGCCTCGATGACGACCGTCAGCGGCTTGTCGTTGGCCTTCAGCCAGTCGGCGATGTGGGGATAGCGCACCGCTTTCCACGGCCGCCGTAGGCTGCGCTCCAATTCGTCGAACACGGTCTCGCCCCCAGCGGGCGGACCCGACTTGATCTGTTCCTTCAGGTAGTCGCCCATGCGGAGGAAATAATCGCCGCGCGGCGGCGGTTCGTCGATGCCCAACCATTGATAAAACTCGGCGGACATCCGCGCTCCCTCGGGGCGCGGCCCGAGGGCTTTCCAGAGGAGGACATTGGCGTTGTTGGCCGGCGTCACGCCCTGCCTCAGTCGTTCGTTGAGCGCGGCCGCGTAGTCGATGTAGCCGTCCGCGTCGCGGGGTCCGGGGACGTAGGTCGTCTCCTTGCCGATGGTGAACTTCGGCCGACGTTTTTTCGCGGCGGCACCGCCCATTTTGTCCTGGCCCTTGGCCGGCGCGGTTTTCGGGCCGGCGCTGTTGGACTGCGCGGCAGGGACGGCGTTGCGTCCGGCGGGCGGATCGCTCCAACCGACGGCAACAAGAGGTCCTAACAAGAGCAATAAAGTACCGATTGTTCTCATGGACACATTTCCTGATGGACACAAGAAACGGATAACAGGCACGAACCAGAGGGCGAGCGGGGTCGCGTCGACGCCGAGTGCGGACTTCTCGGGGCACGGATGCGACCTTGCTCGCCCTCTGGTTCGTGCCTCTTACACTTCCGCCCCGGACAAACACGGTTTGTCCGCTCGTCCGAAATCGCCTTCGACGCGGGTGTCAGTTAGCCTCCTGGATGTTTACCGTGCGGCGGCGTCGGAGTGGGTGTCGGAGTGGGTGTCGGTGTCGGCGTCGGTGTCGGTGTTGGAGTTGGCGTCGGCGTTGGTGTCGGCGTCGGAGTGGGCGTTGGAGTAGGTGTCGGTGTGGGCGTTGGAGTCGGAGTGGGCGTCGGCGTCGGCGTTGGGGTCGGTGTCGGTGTCGGTGTCGGTGTCGGTGTCGGCGTTGGGGTCGGTGTCGGTGTCGGTGTCGGCGTCGGCGTTGGGGTCGGAGTGGGCGTTGGAGTAGGTGTCGGTGTGGGCGTTGGAGTCGGAGTGGGCGTCGGTGTCGGTGTCGGAGTGGGCGTCGGTGTCGGCGTCGGAGTGGGCGTCGGTGTCGGTGTCGGAGTAGGTGTCGGCGTTGGGGAGCCTGGATGGCTGCCATGCGGCGTCGGCGTCGGTGTCGGAGTGGGCGTCGGTGTCGGAGTGGGCGTCGGAGTAGGTGTCGGCGTCGGCGTTGGGGTCGGAGTGGGCGTTGGAGTAGGTGTCGGTGTGGGAGTGGGCGTCGGCGTCGGCGTTGGGGTCGGTGTCGGTGTCGGTGTCGGTGTCGGTGTCGGTGTCGGTGTCGGCGTCGGCGTTGGGGTCGGTGTCGGTGTCGGTGTCGGTGTCGGTGTCGGCGTCGGCGTCGGCGTTGGGGTCGGTGTCGGTGTCGGCGTCGGCGTCGGGGTCGGTGTCGGCGTGGGTGTCGGCGTCGGCGTCGGCGTCGGCGTGACCGTGAGGGTGACGGCGGTAGTGGTGGCCTGGCCGGCGCTATTGAAGAAGACCGCCTCGTACTGGTAGCCGCTCATGCTGAGGGTAACATTGTTCTGCGTCAGCGAATTGCCGTTCGAGCCGACAATCTCGCCGAAGGTCTTGCCGCCATCGGTGCTGATATACCATTGGGGCGTGGGAGTGGGTGAGCCGCTGGCCGCCGCCGTGAACGTCGCCGACTGGCCCACGGCCACCGTCTGGCTGGTCGGCTGGGTCGTGATGGTCGGGGCCACCGGCGCGGGAGTGACGATCAGGACGGCGGCCGTGGTGGTGGCGTTGCCGGTGCCGTTGGTGAAGACGGCCTCGTACTGGTAGCCGCTCATGGCGGTGGTGACGTTGCTCAGCGACAGCGTCGGAGTGGTGGCGCTGAGGTTGTTGGTGATGGCGGTCCAGCTATTGCCGTCGTCGGTGCTGACTTGCCACTGGACCGTCGGCGCCGGATTGCCGCTGGCCCCCGCCACGAACGTCGCCGTCTGCCCCGCCGTCACCGTCTGGCTGGTCGGCTGGACCGTGATCGCCGGCGCGGCCGGGGCGGGGTTGACGGTGAGGATGGCGGCCGTGGTGGTGGCGTTGCCGGCGCTGTTGGTGAAGACGGCCTCGTACTCGTCGCCGCTCATGTCGGTGGTGACGTTGCTCAGCGTCAGCGTCGTCGTGGTGGCGCTGAGGTTGTTGGTGATGGCGGTCCAGCTGCTGCCGTTATTGGTGCTGACTTGCCACTGCACCGTCGGCGCCGGCGTGCCGCTGGCCCCCGCCACGAACGTCGCCGTCTGCCCCGCCGTCACCGTCTCGGCGACGGGGTTGGCGGTCACCGCCGGCGCGACCGGGACGGAGTTGACCGTGAGGGTGGCGGCCGTCGTGGTGGCGTTGCCGGTGCCGTTGGTGAAGACGGCCTCGTACTGGTAGCCGCTCATGGCGGTGGTGACGTTGTTCAGCGTCAGCGTGGTCGTGGTGGCGCTGAGGTTGCCGGTGATGGCGTTGAAGCCGGTGCCGTCGTTGGTGTTGACGTACCACAGCACCGTCGGCGCCGGACTGCCGCTGGCCGCTGCCGTGAACGTCGCCGTCTGACCCGCCGACACCGTTCTGGTTGGATGGATTGAGGGTGATGGTCGGTTTCGTACGGCCGGTCACGGACACGTCATCGAAGACGAACCCCTCCTGCAAGCCGGTGAGGCTATTATACTCGAAGGAGTTCGGGTCGTACTGCTGGAACTTGATCTGCACGTCGTTGCCGAGCGTCAGGCCGTGGCTGGCGGCGAAGGCGCTCAGGTTGATGTTATTATGCGACTGGTAGACGTTGTTCGTATCGGTGTTCAGGTTGAGCAACGGATACCAGTTTTTGCCGCCATCCACACTGATCGACACGCCGTCGCCGTCAACGTGGCCGGTGAAGACGCCGGCCGGCAGCGGACTCATCGGATCGTCATAGGTGTCAATGCTTTTGTCCTTGAACGACAGCGTCAGGTTGGTGTAGTTCGCGGCGTTGACGTTCAGGATGGCCTCGTTCAGCGTCGGGAAGCCATAGCCATCGGCCGAGCCATCCATGGTTAGGTCGTAGGTATCGCCGGCGGGGGGATTGTTCGCCGTGGTCACCTGGGTACGGCCGGCGCCGGCGTCGTAAATCTGCCAGCCCTGGCCGAGGGCGCCGGAGGCGAAGTTGTCGGTGAAGTTCGGCGTCGCGGCGACCGGCGCGCCGAAGACGGCCTGGTAGGCGTTGACCAGGCCAGCGCCAACGATGTCGGCGTTGCCCGGCGTGACGTTGAAGTCGCCCGTCGTCGAGTCGTCGCTGACGTTGGGATCGGCGGTGCTTTCCAGCCGAGCGTCGATCTTCGCCGGCGTGAAACCGGGATTGGCCTCCTTGACGAGTGCGGCCACGCCGGCGGCGGCCGGCGTCGCGGCGGAGGTGCCGAAGAAGTTCGGATAGCCGTTGATGTAGTCGGGCGATCCGAAGAAGGTGGTGCTGACGCCGTCGATCGACATGATGTCCGGCTTGTTGACGACCTGCGGCACCTTCAGGGCCGTGCCGTTGGCGGTGAACAGGAACGTGGCCGGACCCATTGAGGAGTAGGATTCCGGCGTGTGCTGGTCGAAGAACGGCGCCGCCGCCACGGCCATGGCGTTGGTGTCCGCCGCGTGCGGCGTGATGGTCGGACTGTTGGTGGCGAAATCGTCGAAGGTGATGTCGCCGTAATCGTTAGAGCCGAAGTTGACGTACTTGAGCGCGCTGGGGACCGGCCCGCCGTTGGCGTTCTGGATCACCACGTCGTAGGTATGCGCGGTGCCCGTGTTGTTCGTAAATTCGAGGAGCTGCATCGGCGTCATCGCGGTGACGGCATTGGTCGTACCGGACATGACGACCGCTCCCGTGGTATCGTCGAGGACATAGAAGTTCAGGTTGGTCTTGACGCCGTTGGTGGTGTAGAACGGCTGGGCCCACTGCAGGCCGAGAATCGCCTCCTGACCGGCGCTGAGCGTGATCTGCTGCTTGTCGGTGGCCACCCCTCCGGGGTTGAAGTTGTAAAAACTGCTCGCCGTGGCGGAAATGCTGGCGATGGTGTCATTCATGAACGAAACGTTCGTCGATTCGTAAGCCTGGGTGCCGAGGTTGCCGGCGGCGGCGAAGTAGGTCACGCCCTGACTGGTCACCTGGTCGATGGCCTGGCCGATGGGGCCTTCCTGGAAGTAGGGTTCGTCCTCGTAGAAAACGTCGTCGGCGATGATGTTGGCGCCGAACATCGACGGGTTGGCCAGGTTCTTGATGTTCTGGGCAAAGGAGAGGTCCCCGGCCGAGCCCTCGGCCGTGGCGAAGCCCAGCGTGGCGCCGGGCGCGACGTCGTGGACGATCTGCAGCATGGCCCGGCCTTCGTCGGTGCCGCCGCCATAGGGGTCATCTTGCAGGACGGTCACGTTGGGGGGCAGGTCGCCGCTGGCGACGTCAGCGGCGGCGGTGCCCTGGTTGTTGTAGCTGTCGCTGAGGATGCCGACCTTGACGCCGCTGCCGTCTATACCGGGCGTGCCGGCGTTGGTACGGTCGGACTGGAGCACGTTGGCGCTCTCGCTCTGCACCGAGCCGGCGGAAGTCATCGGCTTGTAACTGGGCAGTACGCCCATCAACCCCTCGGGCGCAACTGCGACGTCTGCAAGATCGACAAGAGCGGCAGATAGCCCTGGATCTCGTGATCGCTGGGCAGCGACGCGGTCAGCTGGAAGCCGAGCGATTGCAAGCCGGACAGGACCTGGTTGACGTCGGTGGCGGTGATGGTGACGGCGACGCGGCCCTGGCTGTCGTACTGGAGCAGATTATCGGTCCCCGCCGGATTGGCTGGCTCGGTGCCCGACAGCCCCGCTCCGCCAGCCTGCTGATAGAGACTGAGGAGGGTCGGGTCGATGTGGCTGGTGGCCGGCGCCTGCGTCGTTGCGGCCGGCAGACCGATGGAATCGGTGGACGGCACCACCCGCGCTTCCAGGACCTCCAGATACAACTTGCGTTGCCACTGGTCGCGGACGACACGGGCGCGGCGGCCCTTGGGGAACTGCGACTGTCGCTTCAGCCAGGCCCAAAACGGCGACCAGAACATGCTGCGATTCCTCAGGGGGGGTAAGGTCCAGGCAGTCTTTGCCGGCGCGGCAACACCATCAGGACGAAGGAGCCGTAGGTACTTCTTTCCGTTCGCTGATGTGTTTTTGTTTGTAATGGACGGAAAGGGGTGTGTCAAGCAAAAACGGCTTGAAAACCAATGGCTGAGCTGATGTCAAGCCATTGTCACTGGAGACTGGAACTCAGCAAGTCTCGACGATTCCCCATCGAGATCCCTCCGAGCCTGAAGCGTAAGCGAAAAGTAGGGTCTTCCTTCGCTTACGCTTCAGGCTCGGATAAACGCCGTTTGTCCGCTCGCTCGAAGTCGCCTTCGGCGTGGGCGCCGTCTAGCCTCCTGGATGTCTGGCGTGCGGCGGTGTCGGCGTGGGCGTTGGCGTTGGCGTTGGCGTTGGGGTCGGTGTCGGAGTAGGTGTCGGCGTCGGAGTAGGTGTCGGCGTCGGAGTAGGTGTCGGCGTCGGAGTAGGTGTCGGTGTCGGCGTCGGTGTCGGTGTCGGTGTCGGCGTTGGAGAGCCTGGATGTCTCCCGTGTGGAGGCGTCGGTGTTGGTGCCGGCGTGGGCGTTGGAGTGGGCGTCGGTGTCGGAGTCGGTGTTGGGGTGGGCGTCGGAGTCGGTGTCGGGGTGGGCGTCGGTGTTGGTGTGGGCGTCGGAGTCGGTGTCGGGGTGGGCGTCGGTGTCGGAGTGGGGGTTGGGGTCGGCGTAGGAGTGGGTGTCGGCGTGGGTGTCGGGGTCGGAGTAGGCGTCGGCGTCCCGGTCACGGACACGTCATCGAAGACGAACCCCTCCTGCAAGCCGGAAGGGCCATCAAAGTGGAAGGAGTCCTTATCGAACTGTTGGAACTTGATCTGCACGTCGTTGCCCAGCGTCAGGCCGTTGCTGGCGGCGAAGGCGCTCAGGTTGATGCTATGCGACTGGTAGGAGCTGCTGGTATTGGCGCCGGACAAGCTGATTAACGGAAACCAGGTGGTGCCGCCATCGACGCTCAGCGACACGCCGTCGCCGTCAACGTGGCCTGTGAAGGGGTTGGCCGGCAGCGGGGTCGTCGAATCGGGCGGGATAGTCTTCGAGCCTGCAAAGGTGGCAAGGTTCTTTTCGTTGAACGACAGCGCCAGGTTGGTGTCGCCGGTGGCGTTGACGTGCAGGATGGCCTCGTTCAGCACCGGCTCGGTAAAGGCGTTCGATGCCCCGTCCATGGTCAGGTCGAACGTATCGCCGATGGGGGGATTGTTCGCCGTGGTCACTCGCGTTCGGCCGGCGCCGGCGTTGTAAACTTGCCAGTCCTGGCCGAGGGCGCCAGAGGCGAAATTGTCGGTGAAGTTCGGTGTCGCGGGGATAGGAGTCGTGGGAAAGACGGCCCGATAAGCGTCGATCAGACCGTGGCCAACGATGTTGGGATTGCCCGGCGTGACGTTGAAGTTGTCCGCGCCCGAGTTGATGCTGACGTTGGGGTCGGCGGTGCTTTCCAGGCGAGCGTCGATCTGTGCCGGTGTGAACATCGGGTTGGCCTCCTTGACCAGTGCGGCCACGGCGGCGGCGTGCGGCGTCGCGGCGGACGTGCCGAAGAAGGTCGGGAAGCCGTTTGGCTCGAACTGAGTCGTCCCGAAGAAGGTGGTGCTGACGCCGTCGATCGCCATGATGTCCGGTTTGTTGACGACCTGCGGCATCGCCAGGGGCGTGCCGTTGGCGGCGAACAGAAACGTGGCCGGACCCAGGGAGGTATAATTTTCCGGAGTGTGCTGATCGAAGAACGGCGCCGCCGCCACCGCCATGGCGTTGGGGTCCGCCGCATGGGGAATTAGGGTCGGACTGTTGGTGGCGAAGTCGTCGAAGGTGATGTTGCCGAAATCGTTGGCGCCGTAATTGACGTACTTGAGCGTGCTGGGGGTCGGCCCGCCGTTGGCATTCTGGATCACCACGTCGTAGGTATGCGTGGCGCCCGTGCTGTTCGTAAACCCGAGGACTTGCAGCGGTTCCTGCGTGCTGACGGCATTGGTCGTGCTGGAGGCGACAACCGCTCCCGTGCTGTCGTCGAGGACATAGAAGTTCAGGTCCGTCGTCACTCCGTTGGCGGTGTAGAACGGCTGGGCCCACTGCAGGTCGAGAGTCGCTCCCTGGCCGGCGGTGAGCGTGATCTGCTGTTTGTCGGTGGCCGTCCCGCCGGGGTTGAAGTTGTAATAACTGCTCGAACTGCTGGAAATGGTGGGGATGGTGTCGGTCATGAAGGAGACATTCGTCGATTCGTAGGCCTGGCTGCCGAGGTTGCCGGCGAGGGAGAAGTAGGTCACGCCCTGGCTGGTCACCGTGTCGATGGCCTGGCCGATGGGGCCTTCCTGGAAGTAGGGTTCGTCGAAGTAGAAGGCGTCGTCGGCGAGGATGTTGGCGCCGAAGGTATTGGCCAGCGCTTTGATGTTCTGGGCGAAGGCGAGGTCGCCGCCCGCGGCGGTGGCGAAGCCCAGGGTGGCGCCGGGCGCGACGTCGTGGACGATCTGCAGCATGGCGCGGCCTTCGTCGGTGCCGCCGGTGAACGGGTCATCTTGCAGGACCGTCACCCCGCTGGCGGGCAGGTCGCCACTGGCGATGTCGGCGGAGGCGCCACCCTTGGCGTTGTAACTATCGCTGAGGATGCCGACCTTGACGCCGCTGCCGTCGTAGCCGGGCGTGCCGGCGTTGACGCGGTCGGACTCCAGTACGTTGGCGCCCTCGCTGGTCACCTTGCCGACGGCGGTCATCGGTTTGTAACTGGGCAGTACGCCCATCAACCCCTCGGGCGCCAACTGCGACGTTTGCAAGATCGACAGGACCGGCAGGTAGCCCTGGATCAGATGATCGCTGGCGTCAGCGACGCGGTCAACTGGAAGCCGAGCGATTGCAGGCCGGACAGGAGCTGGTTGACGTTGGTGGCCGTGATGTTGACGGCGACGCGGCCCTGGCTGTCGTACAGGAGCAGGTTACTGGTCCCCGCCGGATTGGCCGACTGGCTGTTGCTCGACAGCCCCACCCCGCCGGCCTGCTGATACAGGCTCAGGAGAGTCGGATCGATGTGGCTGATGGCCGGCGTCGTCGTAGTGGCGGCTGGCAGGCCGATGGGATCGGTGGACGGTACTACTCGCGCTTCCAGGATTTCCAGATACAAGCTGGCGTTGCCATTGGTCGCGGACAACCCGGCCACGGCGACCCATCGAGGCCCGCGATTGTCGTTTCAACCAGCTCCGGAATGGCGAGAAGAACATGGTGCGATTTCTCGGTAGAGGGAAGGTCCAAGGTATCCTCAATCGGTGCGGCTACGCCGCCGAGCCGATTGAGCCGAATGCGCTTCTTTTCGATCTTTTATGTGTTTTGGTTCTAAGGGACGGAAAAGGAGGTGTCAAGCAAAAAATGGGCAAAAGAGGCAATGGCTGAGCTTAAGTCAAGCGATGGTCGCTCTTCGAGGGCGTCCCGAAGGCGCTGGCCTTCGTTCTCCCGTTTCTTCGAGATGGACCTTCGGTAAACTTCCGCATCGACGGACAACAAGGGTGATGCCGTCGAACGGCACCTGTCAGCAGCCGGCTCACGCGAGAGAGACATGGAAGTCCGAGAAACCCTCCGCGTGGCCGGTCTGCTGAAGCAAATGGTTCGGCTCGAAAACCCACGATATCCTCTTTTTCGTTCCGATGTCCCCTTTATTCGTTCCTGGGCAAGAGTATAGAGCGACTCATCGCGGTTCAACTGACGACGACGGTGCCGGCCATGCCGATGCCGCCCGGAGCACCATGCTGGCTGCAGTAATAGGGATAGGTTCCAGCAGTAGGGAACGTATGACTGTAAGTGAAAGGACTATCTTGAACACCCGAATCCCAACTGTTGTCATCCGCAGTGGTCGAGTGCCCAGAGCCCCTCCAAATCCACTGGACTGTATCTCCTGTGTTAATGTTCGCCTTTGGCGGAGTGAAGGCCATAGGATCATCAATATAGACCGTTGTGGTAGCCATGAGAAAAACCTCCTTTAAGCAAGACAGAGGGACAGATCGGTTCAACGAGATAGCGAGCGGTGCGGACATCAAGTCACTGCCGCGAGTCAACAGGAACCCTCGGACTGCCGCTGACCGAAGGAGTTGGCTGAAGCGAAGTCCCTGTGACAGACTCGCGCCGCGGCGAAAGGTGTGCTCGAACCAGTCCAAGCAAACGTCGAGCGTCCGTCTCCGGTTGTTCAGTCACGGATTGCCAGCGCACTTGCCCGTCCGGGTCGATCAGGAACAGGGCGTGCAACGGTCCTTCTTCGTAACAGCCGTAGCGTCGAAAGACCAACAGAGCCGGATCGGCGAGAAGGGGGAAGCCAATTCCAAGTCGCTCGCTTGCCTTTCGGACCTCGGCCTCATCGGGCCATTGAGGACTGATGGCCGCAATCTCTACGTCCAGAGTATGGAACGCGGGGGCTGCTTTTGCCAGGGCGGCGAGTTGCCGGGAGCAGTGTAGGCAGCCCATGCCACGGTGGAAGACGAGGAGCAGATGATGTCCCTTGAAGGCTTCACAGCGGAAACGGCGGCCATCAGTCGCCTGCAAGGCCCATTCGGGGGCGGCCTGGAGTAGGTTAGGCAGGCCCCGGACATGCGCCTCGGGGTTTGTGGGTCTGGCAGCTCCTTTCGGCATGATCTGGATGACCTGCATCATCCCCTGGTCCTCATGGTCGAGATTGTGGCAGTGGAGAACCGTCTTCCCGGAGAAGTCCAAGAAGCGTGCTCGAATTTTGATTGATTGCTTATTTTGCAGCAGAATGGTATCGCGCCAGACCCATTCCACAGTCCCATCCGGGAACGAAGCCTGAACCTGGAACGGATTGACGTGAATGTGAAAAGGGTGCGAGTCCAACTCCGAAGTGAGCGTCCATTCTTCAACCGCGCCGAGTTGAATCGTCTGATCGATCCGATTTTCATTGAAGGTTTTGCCGTCGACGAAAAACTTCCACAGACCCTCGTGCCGGAACGTCACGGTTCGCTTTCCGGTAATTGTTTTCTCATCAATATCTTTGAGCTGAGGGTGCTTCTTGTCGATCAGGTCAGTCACCCAAGCCGTCATCTTTGCGGGGTTCGGCATAGGCATGTCGCCTTTCTCCCCTTCGACAACAACTTTGGCGAGCATGTGCGCTTGAACCGTGGCTCCCCGAAACGCCGTCTGGGCGTTTCCTACTTCGTTGTAAAGGCAATACGTGCCAGGTGTGAGACTTGCCTTCACCAGTACGTCGATCCGGTAAGCGGGTTCCAACTCGGCGCGCGTAAGCGTATGCATTTTCTTCAACGGGATTCCGTCGAGGGCAATGGCTGTCAGCGTGTGGTCCTCCAAGTGGACGTGGATAGAGGTATTCAGCCCGGCATGAATCATCCGCCAACGCTGAATTTCTCCGGGACGCATCGTGATGACGGGCACCAGTTGGCCGTTGATAAGCGTCCTCGACGTTTTCGGCGGGGGGTTGGGAGGGAGATTGAATCCGGTGTAGATGTCCTGAGCGAAGATGACAGCCGGCCGAGAAGGGACCGGTCGATAAGCCATTTGTTGAAAGACCATGACGCGTCCTCGACACCGCGCAGGCCCTCGTAATCATCGAGCCCCCCTCGACGATCAAGGCGCCCGCCATCCCATTGGAGAGTTGAAGTGCCACGGAGCCATGCTTGTGCGCGTGATACCAAAAGGTTCCCGCGGGGTGATCGTCGCGGATGTCAAACGTGTAGGAGTATTCTTTTTTGACGAAAGGATCGATCTTCAAAAAGACGTTGTCGCTCGGCTCATTTGGCGTCACGTGCAGGCCATGAGTGTGGAGGTTCGTCGTGTTGAACCCATGCGGAACTTCGACGGCGTGGTCATTCTTTGGGTCGAGAAGAGGGTCGATGTCCGCCGAGGTCACAGGCAGGTTGTTCACCAGATGGACGAACAGCTTGTACCCGGGTCGAGTGCGGATCACCGGCCCGACCAAGGAACTGTTGTAGGAGTGGTGGCGGACTTGATCCTTGCCGATCGTTGACACGGCCTCCTGGACGCTCAATTCGACCACCGTTCGTTTGTTCGCCGGAGAGTACGTCCTCGGTTCCACCCAGGTGGGATCTTCGTCCGTTACCGGGCAGGCGGTTTGGGCCAATCGTTTCGCCGGCACCTCGGCCTTTTTTGGCTCACTCTTTCTCGCATCCTTCTGATTCGCTGACCCAAGAAGTCGCGGCACCTCCCAGCGTCACTCCAAGCAGAAGGCTCAGGGATCCGATCGCTTTGCTCTTCATACGTATTCCTTTCAGAAGCCGGCCCGTATGATGCACGTTCACCAATTCACCTTACGCCACGACTTGGCGTGGGAGTATTCGGTCTTGTCATGTGCCGTTTCCAACCCCTTCTCGAATGGCCCCTCACCGAGCACGGGAACTCCCACTCTCATTGCGAACTAGCCCGCGAAACGGACGGAATCGCCAGACCGGCACCGCGAGCGGCCGCACGACCGCAAGAGGAGCGCTCGGCGCGGAAGCTGAGGTATCGTAGACATACCCAAGGGCGCGGTAGTCAAGAACATCAGCCGGTGTGACATTCGATGGAAACAGAGGCATGATGGAATGCAGGGAGACTCCGGGGCGGCTCGGCTGTTCCTCGGCAGGCAAGTATGTATGCGAACCGGAAGCGTCTTGCCACTGAGCCCAAATTCGGTCAATATTGCTGTGATGGAGGAAGAACACGGGATCGTTCGGTGACGCTTGGCCCTGCATGGTCGCATTGTCCCCGCCTACCCAAACGTGGACCTGATTGTGCAGGCGAGGAAGCTGGGCACCCCAACCTTCTAAATTGTTCCGGAAACTCTGGGCAATGTCCGAGGTCATGTCCCACGGACTGACATCGTAGGTGTCCAGCGCGAGGGCTCCCGCGACATCTGGCTGCGTCGGCAAAGTCGGAGCTGCCTGAGACGAGCTGAACGCGCGTGACAGATAGTTCATACCGGTGTCGTCGTAGACAATGGGCCAATTGCCCTTATCGACTGCAAAGGGGCCGGTCATGACTTTGAGGTCGCTGGAACGACCATTGCCACCCATGAAATCATCGGCCCACAACGGTTCGCTCGCTCCCGCTGTGGGATCGGCCCAATCCCAGTACGGGATCGCCAGTGTAAGGTTGCCGCTGACGGCCTGGAGATCCAACTCCAACAATCGCACGTATTCTCGATGCCAGGGTAGGAACATCGGACTGATGTGCGCCCGCATCTGGGACATCGGCAATTGCATCATTTGCCAATGCCAATTGACGTAGGTATCGTAGTTCCTGCGGGTGGCGGGGTTGCCGTCTTTCTTGAGTTTGAGCAGTGCATCGACAAATGTCTTACGTTGGCTTGGAGAGAGGCTTCGATAGTTGACACGCTTGACCGCCATGAACTTGTCCTTTGTTGAGGACTCATTTGTGGAGGCCGAACGACAAGGAGCAGCAGCCAGCTCACGCGGGCTAAAGCGCTAACACTTTAGACTTCCATCGCGTGGACGGTCTGCTGCTGCAATTGGTTCGGTTCAGTTCTTCAGAGCGTTTCCTTATAAGCCCTTCTTTTCCGACTCTTTCCTGAGCCGTTTCCTGTCAAGGGATGTCTTGTGGAAGATTGGGCAACGCCTCCGAAGTCCCAGGGAAATTAGCACCTGCTGCCGACGAAGTTGTTTGTATGGGACCAAAGTTGTTCATCACCTGATTGATATCCGGCGTTTTGTGGTTCAACAGTCCAAAGTTGTTGGGACTGGAGTTCGGATCGTAGCCGGGGTAGTTCGGGCTTGGACAATAACACCAATAAGCCCCATTGGGATATTGGTTGCCCATGTCATCACTGGTTGGGTACGGAGTATAACAGAGGAAGTAGCTTGACAGCGAAGGAAGGGGGTAGAACACGACAAGGAATACGAGCCAGGGATCTTGTGGCCCAGCATTATCTGGTTTGTACCGGCACTGCTTACGGTAGTGATCCCCACGATTCTCCCACTGGTTCTCAAAGGTGTACTGCATACGTCCTCCTACAAAGTCTTTTCCAAAAGACTCAGGCATTAACCTACATCACCCAGCAAGACGCAGTTGAATGCCTGCGGCCACAAGGAACCCGGCTTTGTAGCCTGCACTGGGCTTTGGGCCGGAACAGAATTAGATCGCGGTGCGCGCGACCTAGCCAGTTACGCATGCTGATGGCCCACTGAATGTCTGCGGTAGAATCCGGTCCTATGCATTGGGTTTACCCACGATCGCCGACAAGCAATAGCGGATGCTTGCCGCTGATTCCACACAACTTGTCGCGGCGTTCCGGCGATTTCCCGAGAAACCGAGTCGAGTGTACTCGCTGCTGTCCAAATCTACGGAGCCGCGGATCAGCGAACGGATTGTCCCATGCAATCCGCCGTTGTCTACTGTCGCTCTACTGTCGCTCTACTGTCGCTCGTCTTGCGGTACTCCCAGGCCACGCCGGTGCCCTGGCGGATGACGTGGAAACGGAGCAGCGACACGCGCTGCCGCCGGTTGAGGTTCGTCACCGCCATCCGCAAGCGTTGCTTCGGCTCCTGCTCGTCTTTCCCCGCCAGAGGATCGTCGATGCTCCAACTCCAGTTGTCCTCCTGGAACGTCCGGACGATGATCTCCTGAGCGTCCGATTCCTGCGTGAAGCGTTTGACGAGCACGCCACCGACATGCAGCACGCGACGTTCTTCGTCGTAACAGGGCGTCTCGCTCCCACCCTCCGCGCAAACCGTCTTCGCGGAGGCCCGTTGGCCTCGATTGCGTTGCCCACTCATGGTTGTCTCGCTGTCTGGGGATGAAAAGTGCGAGGGGTTCAGATTCCTCTATATATTCCATCGAAATCGGCGCGCGAAATCGGACAAGAATTCCGACTATTTTTCCGATTTTTTCTCAAGTTGTTGCTAGAGACGAGAAAGGCTGTGCACTGAACGTATTTGCAGACATAAGCACGGAAGGAGATCACGGGTCCATTTTACGGGGAGCCGAGCGTCACGCGCGACGGTTGTGACGAGCGTGCTACGCGCTGCTTTCCGCTGTCTATGACCTTGCCGGCAAATCGCATTGCGACCCCCACCGTCGAAACGGCACAATCGAGTAAGTCCAGCGCCGGCATCGCTTCGCGGAACACGTGGGGGCAAGTGTGAACACCATCGCTGAATGCACCGTACCGGAAAAAATCCTCCTGGCCGCCTTCCAGCTCGAAGAACAGGGCCAATCGCCCTTCAGCGCCGAGGCGCTCATCGTCGCGGCCTGGCAGAAGTATCCGCGCACCTTCGGCCTGAAAGGCTACGACGAGCAGCACCCCGACTCGAACAAGGTGCTGGCCAGCATCATGGGCGAGAAGGGACTGACGCGGCGCGGCTGGCTCAGCAAGCCGGCCCAGAAGTTGTACGCCCTCACGCACGACGGCCGCCGCGTGGTGCGCCGCCTGCTGCAAGGCGACGACCAGCCGGAAGTCGTTCACAAGGACCGGCCCGTCAAGCTGACGAAGGAGCACGACAAGCTGCTGCAAGGGCTGTTCGTCGCCTCGGCCTACGAGAAGTTCCGCGAGGGCCGGCAGCAAGAATTGACCTTCGCCGACGGCTGCCGTTTCTGGAGCATCACCGAAAACCTGTCCGGCGAGGCGCTCGACGCTCGGCTCGACCATCTGCGGGCGACGCTGGCCGAGGTCGAACGGCAGATCGGCCTGGGCAGCGCCAACCTCGGCGACGGCCACAACGTCACCCTCGACGACATCGGCCTGCTGTGCGACATCCACAACCATCTGCTGCAGCGCTTCAGCCGCCATCTCACCCTGTTGCGCAACCGGGCAGGGAAGTCGTGACGGCGGCGTCCTCGAAGCGCAGCCGCGAGCCGGCCACGTAGTCGGCGTTGATCTCGACGCTCAGCCAGCGTCGCTCCAACCGCTCGGCGACGTGGCCGGTCATGTTGCTGCCGGCGAACGGATCGAGCACCAGTTGGCCCGGCTCGGTCAGAAAGCGGATGAAGAACTCCGGCACCGCCGCCGGGAAACGAGCCGGGTGGATCGGCAGGCCGGCGGCGCGGCAGCGGCGGAAATACTCGTCGCTGGAGCGCGTGTTCGGCACTTGCAGCAGGTTCGGCGGGATGGCGCCGCCGTTGTCGCGGCGAAAGTGTGGGCCAATGTCGTGCTGCGACGGCCGCTTGGCCGTCTGATAGCCGTCGCGCAATAGGCGTCGCATGGAACGGCTGTACGGCCGCAGCACACGGCGGTTGTCGGCGCGCGGCGACTCCGTCTTGGACAGCCACCAGAACGTGTTGACCGCGTCCTTGACGCGCGTGCGGCGAATCGTCACCCACTCGGCCGGCGTCGGCAGTTTGCTCGGGTTGTACCAGTAGAATTCCTGGGCCAGATGGAAGACGCGGCACAGGCGCAGGAGCAGTTCGTACTGGTACAGGGAGCGCGTGCCGCTGCCGCGGTTCCAGGCGCCGCCGAGGTCGAAGACGAAGCTGCCGCCGGCGTCGAGCACGCGCTGGATCTCGACGGCGAACGGCCAGAACCACTCGACGTATTCCGACGCATCGACGTTGCCGTAAGCCTTGCGCCGCCGCAGGGCGAACGGCGGCGAGGTCAGCACCAGGGCCACCGAATTGTCCGGCAGCTGCCGCAGCACCTCCAGCGCATCCGCTTCGTAGCACTCACCTTGGGCCGTGGTGTAGCGCGGCTCTCGTCCTGTCTGGATCACGTCGTTCCTCCTTGAATTCGTCCGCGCGCTAGCGCGAGAGCCAGGGGCCATCTCTCCGAGCCTGAAGCGTAAGCGAAGGAGCATCCCTTCGCTTACGCTTCAGGCTCGGAGAGGAGTACGAGGCGCCCGCGGCGCGGTCCCTTCGTTGGGCAGAGTTATTGATACCAGCGGAGAGCGCGAAGGCGAAGGGGAAGTTGAGAGACGGGGCGATCCAGGATACAATGCGGGGCGTGTTCGCGTGGCGCGGCAGAGGCATGGAGGATCGGCTTATGAAATCACCATTTCCGGGCATGGATCCCTACATTGAAGACCGTGGCTTGTGGGGAGATTTCCATCATAATCTGATCAGCGAGATTTGCCGCTGTCTCGCCGACGTTGTCTCGCCGCGCTATCTGGTACGTACCGGAGAACGCTTTTACCTGGTGCTGGTGGGCGCGGAGGGTAAGGAGGACCGCCCTTTCTATCCCGATGTCAGCACCACCACCCACCGGAGCCGGAAAAAACCCGCGAACAAAAAGGGAGGAGCGAAGGTCGCGGAGACCGGCGCCGGCCCGCAACCCGTGAAGATGCGCGCCTTCATCACCGAAGAACACCGCGAGAGTTTCTTGGAAATCTTCGAGGCGGAACCGGAGCAACGCCTGGTGACGACGATTGAGGTCCTTTCTCCATCCAATAAGCGCCCCGATACGCCGGGTTGGGAGCAGTATCAGCGGAAGCGACAGAGCTTACTACTCAGCGGTCTCAACTTGGTCGAGATCGACCTGCTGCGCGGCGGCCAGCGCTTGCCAATGCTGGATCCGTGGCCAGATTCCCCCTATACCTTGCTGGTGTCGCGCGGAGACTGGTTTGATCGCTGCGACGTTTGGCCGGCCCATTTCCAGGAGCCGCTCCCTGTCATCCCCGTACCGTTGGCCAAACCCGACCCCGACATTCCGCTCCCCCTTCAACCCTTGATCGAGACGATTTACCAGCGCTCCCGCTACGCGGCCAGCATCGACTATCGCAAACCGCTGACTCCGCCATTGACCGCCGAGGAGATGAGTTGGCTAAAAGGACGCCTCCGCCAGCGGCAGAGCCAGACATGAGGAACACGATCCTTCGGGACTCAGACGGAGGCGGCGTCGCCGTCCTCGACCTGGCGAAAGTCGGCGGCGCGGCGGAGGAGACGGTAACAAGCACGCTCCAGCCCGAGCAATTCGCCGCGCGTCGCGGCGACCAGCTCGTAATACAACGCCTCCACCGCCTCCAGGGCGAACGACTCGTCACCATCGAAGGCCAGCAGGGCCGGCGCCTCCGGCCGCAGTGTCGCGTACAACAGCAAATCATCGAGTAAACAGCGGATCGTCACCGGCGCGTTCCCTTCCCCTGAAAGCGCTCGTTCGCGTTCTCCTCTCTCAGCGTAACGCGGCGACCGATCCGGCTCCAAGGTCGGTAGGCGCGAATGCTTCTCAAAGCGACGGCCGGCGCCTAGGATGGACTTGCCTCCGCACCGGCGCGGAGGCGAACCGCCCCGCGGGAGCCAGCTCATGAATGACGTACCCGAATCGGCCGGCAATCCGCCGGTCCCTCCGCCGCCTCCGCCGCACGGGAGGGCCGCCCCGCTCGGCTCGCGGGGCCAGCCGACGCCCAACACCTCCATGCTCGGCTGCGCCTTCGCCTTTTCCTTCGCTCTCAACCTGCTGGCCGGACTCGTGATCCTCGCCGGCTGCCTTGGCCTGTTCGTGGTCAAAAAGCCCGACGTCATCCCCCTGGCCGAACAGCACTACGCGGGCCAGAAAGGGGCCAACGACAAGGTCGCCGTCATCACCCTGGACGGCGTCATCCTCGAAGGATTGCTGTCCTACGTCCGCAAGCAGATCGAGCAGGCGGCCGGCGACAAATCCGTCAAGGCCGTCGTCCTTCGCATCAACAGCCCCGGCGGCAGCATCACCGCCAGCGACGATCTCTACCGCCGCCTCACCGAGCTGCGCGACGGCAATCCCCGCAAGGACCGCAACGGCAAACCGCTCGTCGTCTCGATGGCCGGCATGGCCGCTTCGGGCGGCTATTACGTCGCCATGCCCGCACAGACCGTCTTCGCCGAGCGAACCACCCTGACCGGCTCCATCGGCGTCTACGTCTCGTTGCCCAACGTCAAGGAACTGGGCCAGAAAATCGGCGTGTCGCTGAACACCATCAAGCAGGGCCAAATCAAGGACAGCGGCTCACCTTTCCACGACATGACCCAGGACGAACGGCAGGTATGGCAGGACATGATCGACAACGCCTACCAGCATTTCGTGCAGGTCGTCGAGAAAGGCCGACCGGCCCTGGCTGGCGGCAAGCTCCTGGAACCGTTGAAGATAACGCCCCTCCAGGCAGGTCCGGCGTTCCGGAAAAACGGCGAAAAGCGTGAGCCGTACACCCGCTACTTGGCCGACGGCGGCGTGTGGACCACCGATCAGGCGCTCCAGCATCGGCTTATCGACCAGATCGGCACGCTCGACGATGCCATCCAGGCGGCCCACGACGCGGCCGGACTCGGCGACCATTACGAGGCCATCCAGTACGAACGGCCCCTCACTCTCCTCGGCCTGCTCGGCTTCGGCGTCCATTCGCCGACGCCTCCCGCCGGCTCTCTCCTCGACCCGTCGCGCCTCGAAGCCGGATTCATGCCTCGTCTGTGGTATCTTGCGCCGGGGGCCGAGGCGTCCGGGTTCCTGGCGGCAACGCGGGAGTAAATCGCAACCTCTTGCTTTCAAAGAACATCTGCCGAGGAAAGTAGCGATGAGCACCTTGCTTCGGTCTCGACCGCTCTGGCGAGCAGTGCTTCTTCTCCTAACTCTTTTGGTCTTTGGGGCTTCCGATGTGGGCTTCACTCAGGAGCAGGTCAAGGAAGATCCGGCGTCCGCCTTCGCCAAGCTGGAGAGTGGCATGACCGCCGACCAGGTGCGCCAACGAGTAGGAACGCCCAAGCACATCGCCCGGCAGATCCTCTATCATCGCTACCTCGAACAATGGATCTACGATGGCCCGGTCGCCGCTCGCCTCCAGTTCGATTGTCCCCGCGGTCAGCAACCGCAACTGCTGTGGAAACGAACCCTTACGGATAAAGCCCGCCCCGGTCGGGGAGTCGGCCCGCGTTGACGGAGGTTCGGTCCCGCCGACGCCAAGGCCCGTATCACTCCCCAAGTGTCGGCGCAGGACGGAAACGCCCCTTTTCCCCTGCAATCCGCAGATCGCGTTCGTCTATCCTTTCCCGACGAATAATCCGAGCGATTCGACGAAAAGACTCAAGGTTGCAAGCGCTTCGGACGCTCGCTCGTCTTTTTGTCGGATATACTTGGATCGCTTACGGCCCAACTCAGACGCAGCGGAATGAGAGTAGCCTATTCTGTCCGATGCGCCACCGATGGCTGTAAATCCGGCAGCGAAGTGTTCAATAATGGATCAGACCGGCAAGGATCGCGGCGGCATTCGTGAGTTTTTTTTGCTGGAACTGCTCATTTTATCGCAACTTATGAATGAGAACGGCAAAAGATCGCTAAGAGAGGAAAACGGCACAAAGATTGCTTTCCTACGGGAGTTGGGATCTTTCCTTCTTATTCCCTGGAACGGAGTGGGGCAAGGCTCAGCGATCGGATCGAACGGGCGGATTGTCCGAACGGACGGACGGTCTCTGAGGGCTGGGTCCCGTCCCAACCTGGCAACCGAGTTTCATCCTTTGAGTGAGGTGGTCAGTCATGGCACGACGAGACGCATTACTGCGACTGCATAAATCGCTCTTGAGTCGCCGATCGGACATCCGCAAGAAGCTGGCGGATGAGCTGGATGGTTTGCGGAACCTCAAGGGGCACGACGCGACCGGAGACTCGGCCGACGTCGCCTTCGAGTCGGGCAGCGAAGAGATGGCTTCGCAGTTGGCCGAACTGGACGCGCGCGAGCTGAACCAGATCGAGCGCGCCTTGCTGCGGCTGAAGCAGGGCACTTATGGCGGCTGCGAGGTCTGCGGCTGCCGCATCCCCATCGGCCGGCTCAACGCCTTGCCGTACACGACCTTGTGCATCGCCTGTCAGCGCGAGATGGAAAAGTATCCCGACTGGGCCGACCATCGCTCCGTCGGCAGCTGGGAGAAAGTCTACGACGCCGCCACGCCGCTGGAGGAGCAGCGCGAAGTGGACCTCTCCGAAATCGAGATCGACCTGTCGAGCAATCGCTAATCGCTCTCCGCGATCCGCAATCCGTCAAGCAACGGGCCGCGTCTCCTCTTCCGGGGACGCGGCCCTCCTCATTTGTCCCTCCGCGATCCGTAGAATGTCCTCGCTCATCCCCGCACGGAGGATCGTCGATCATGCCGGACTTCGTGGTCGTGGCCACCTGGCCGTTCGGACAGACGGCGGTGAAAGCCGCCGCGTCGCTGCTGCAAGCGAACCAATCCGCCCTCGACGCCGCCCTGGCCGGCGCCAAGCCGTCGAGGACGATCCCACGGTCCACTCGGTCGGCTTCGCCGGCCTGGGCAACGCCGTCGGCACGGTGCAACTGGACGCCTGCGTCATGGATGGCCGCACGCTGAGCTGCGGCGGCGTCGCCGGTCTGGAGAACGTCCGCCACGCCGCCGCCGTGGCTCGCCGCGTCATGGAGAAAACGCCGCACGTCCTGCTCGTCGGTGAGGGGGCCAAGCTGTTCGCCGTGCAGCAGGGCTTCGCCCTGGAGACGCTGCACACGCCGGAGAGCGTGGCCGAGTGGGAGAAGAAACGTCCCAGGGGCCGACCGCGGCCGGAGACGCCGATGGGTTCGCCGTCGGGCAGTCACGACACGGTGACGGTGCTGGCGCTGGACCGTCGCGGTTCGCTGGGCGGCGTGTGCAGCACGTCGGGCTTGGCGCACAAGCTGCCCGGCCGCGTCGGCGATTCGCCGCTGATCGGCGCCGGCCTGTACGTGGACGACACGGCCGGCGCCGCCGGCGCGACCGGCGTCGGCGAGGAGGTCATTCGCCTCGGCGGCAGTTTGCGCATCGTCGAGGCGCTGCGGGCCGGCAAAAGTCCGCAGGAGGCGTGCGAGTCGGCGGTGCGCACGGTCAACACCGTGGCCGTGCGTCGCGGCGTGCATCCGGCGCGGGTGGCGTTTGTGGCGCTGGACCCGCGTGGCCGCGTCGGCGCCGCCTGCACCGAGCAAACGGGCTTTCAGTACGCCGTGGCCCGGCCCGGCTCGGTCGAGCTGCTCAAGGCGAAGGAGATCGGCGTCGAGGGGAAATGAGGAACGAGCCGCTGGCGGCCTGACGCGAATCGTCAAGCCGCCAACGGCTCATGGGTCAATCGATGATGTTGTAATACGGCACCACCAACGGATCTTGTCGTGGATCGTAGGACTTCAGCGTCCACGGGCCGGGGTTGCCGCGCTGGATCACCTGGACGCCGGGGGCGTGGCTCTTGTAGAAGGTGGCCTGGTATTGTACCGTCGGAAGAGCGCTCGTCACTTGCTGCAAAGTTACCGTCTCCTCGTTGTCGGTGCCCGGCTCGAACACTAGCGTCGAGCCGACGCCGATGCTCCAGGGTACTCCCGTGTACAGGTTGTTGCCTCCCGTCGCCGAAAACGTCAGTGGTATCGCGGGAGGCGGGGGACCTATCGGTTGTTGCGCGGTCTGCGGTCCGCCGGTCGGCGCGCCGGTCGCCGTTACATTGATCGCGCCGCCCGTGTATGTCGTCGAGAAGACGTTCAAGTTCGTCCGATCGACGATAGCGAACATGCGATGCCGCACTTGCCGGCCCTCGCTGCGGCCAATCTCCGGCCCCAATTGAGGCACGTTCGGCTGGCCCACGGCCCCGCCGGGTATCACCTGGAAGAAGCCGACCGTCACGAACACCGCGAAGGTGTTGCTGCGCGTCGTCACGTTGTTGTACAGTTTCGTCAGCAACTGCGTCTGCAAGTAGGGATGGGTGGCCGAGGTGTCGGCCGAAATCGCGGGATTGGCCGTGCTAGCGCCGGGGTTTTGCATCAGCAACTGTGTCGTAGTCGCCGTCGAATTCGTAATCGTACGCAGAAGGGTATCCTGAATACTCACGCCGTTGGGATACTGCTGCCCAGCCTGGCTCGCCCCGGTGGCCAAGGGCAGGAAGGGCCGATCTAACGAATAGCCGGTCGGGACCGAAGTCGTCGGCACATTGGTTGGTCCAATCGCGCCGGTGCAGAGCCCTGTGCCCAAGGCGTATCCCACGCTGGGCGAACGCGATTGCATCATGTAATTGAAGAGCTGGGCGACGGGGTCCGTGGCGTAGGGCGAACTATTGGAAGGCACAACGGGGAGGCCAATGCTCTGGTTGGCATCAATGAGGGCCTGCAAGATTTCCGCGTCCCAGATGGTGTTGATGTTAATCTTGCCGGGGATGCGTCCCAGGCCGTTGACGCCGAAGGCACGGTCGCCGCATTCGAGGAACTCGAAGAGGCGAGAGAGCCGGTGCGTCGATCCAGCCGGTAATTTAGAGTCAAACCACCAGGGGCAGGTCGCTGGGTTAAGCGCCGCCGTTGCCGGAAGCCCATCTAACCACGGAGCGTAGTGCTGGAACATGTTGGCGGGAGTGGCGTCACTACCCTGCATGAACATCTGGGTGAGCTGGTAGGGTTGATACCCAGACACGTGCAGCAACTCGATGGGACTGATGACCTGGCGGTCGAGATGGACCAACCAGTCGTAATGATTGCTCTGCGGCAGCGGACTGTTCTGCTGTCCGAACGTGTGGCTGACACCGGATGCCTTCGCCGGGCCGGGTTGATCGGCCGTGGGGCTGGTGGCCTGCGTGGTTGCGGTCGGTCCTGTTCCGTTAACCTGCGTGAAGGCGGCGTATGGCTGACGTTTGCCGCGCGAGGCATAGCCCGGCAGCGGCGCCGGTGGCACGCCCGCCGCCGAGACGCCGTTGGAACGAATCGGCACGTTCTGGAGGTAATCGACCGTGACGTAGGGGTTGTAATTGGGTCCAGGCGTTCCGTTGTACGGCAAGTACGGATTCGCCAGCCGGCGAAGCAGTATCGTAAGGCCGGTGGTCCGCTCATCGGTGGTCCCTCCGAGACCCCAGGTCGGCGTATACGACATATTGGCCGTGCGCACTACGAGCGTGGCGGCCGGTGCGTCCGAGAACGGATCTTGATAGTCGGCGGCCGGCGTCGGTGAATTCGGACCAACCAAGAAGTATTGTTGCGGAGCGACGGTGGCTCCGCCGGGGACTGCGGCCCCGCCGATCGTCTTCACGTTGGCGGCCAAGAAATCCCCATTGCTCGTGCTGACTGGGAATGGCGCGACGATGTTCGCCTTGCCCAGGACATTCATGCTGGCGTCCGTCAGGGGAGCCGGGTTGGCCATGAGGTTCTGAGCGATGGTAACGCGATAGGGGCTGTAACCGCCGTTGCCCGTCATGTATAGCGGGACGGGAGTGCCGTCTTGTTGCTGGGCCATGTTGGCGCCGTGGGCGGCGTCTGCATCGAGTTGTACAACTCGACCCAAACATTCACCTGTTCGCCGGCGACGGGGGCGAGGGCCGGGGTGGAATTCTGGGCCTCGGCCAGCGCCTCGTTGAGCACCACCTTCGGCAGTTCGGTGCCAAACACCCAGAACATGGGATTGGCTCCCGTGTTGGTCGCTTCGTCGCTGCCGTTCATCTGAGGGGCCGGAGTAGTAATCGCAGCCCCATTCGTGTCCTGGGTGGTGTAAAAGTTAAAGGGAGTGCTGATATCGTCTTCGTCGATGAAATCGACAATGTTGACCGCCAGCTGAGCGAGCCAGCGGCGCGGGGCAAGGTCGGCGGCAGACGGATTGATAGGCGTGCCCGTCGGATTGGTAGGCGTGCCCGGCCCCGTGATCCCAGCGGTGCCCGGCACCGGAATCCCCGCGAGGGCCAGCAGACGGCGATAGATGTCGTTGGCCAGCGCTTGCCGGGCGTTTTGGGCCGCCAGGAACTGGTTGTAGATCGGATTTCCAGCCGTCAGGTTGTAGCCGGTGCTCGCTCCCGCCATAGCGCCGGCCGTATAGGGAGGGACCAAACCGCTGCCCATGTGTGGATAAGGCGGCAGCGGACGGTTCAACTGGATACGACCGCCGGGAGACGTATACGGGAACAAATTGTTCGCCGTATATGTGGTCACATTGGCGGTCAGTGCTCGCCAGTCGGTGCCAAACTCGCTCGTGGGTGGACTGGTCCCCGCAGGGTTGACGATGGTCTGATTGGGCGGCAGCGTTGGGAAAAGCACGGCTTGGCCGGACGGCGCGAACTGTGCTCCGTTCGTATTGGCCGCCAGATACGACGCCACCGGCATCCCACTCCACCAGTTGGGAGAGAGAGCGGGCGTGCCGAGGTCCATGCTGAGCGTGGTCACGAGATTGCGAAGTCGCGGATAGGCGGCTCGGATAGGCGGGCTCGGGCCGAGATTTTTCGGACACAGCCGCAGCAGGTCGGACATCAGGGCCGAGCTGCCGGCATCGACGGCGCTTCCGGTGAGGCTGTTCGGCCGCATCAGCGGTTCCATGTCCGACGCGCGAAACAGACGATCGTCGGTTCCGTTGTACATGCACCGATCGGAGGAGATCGTACAGTAATGGATGATTGGTGTTCTCGGTGCCGCCGTTGAGGTAACCCTGAGTGAACGTCGGGAAGCAATTCGTCGCGGTGGCGCCGGACTGCGGCGAGCACCGGACGACTGCTGGGCGTTGGCACTGCCGGTGACACAACCGGCGTCGCAGCCTCGTTCAGTCCGTTATAATCGACCGGGGCGTAGAAATGCGGGCCGGTCCCGGCCGGGGCCGGGTAGGCGGTCGGAGTCGGCACACCAGGTTGGGTCAGCTGGATGGGCAGGTTTGGCGCGTTCGGCGTGCCCGTTGCGCCGTAGCGGCCATAGACCTTCTGCACACCAGCGGGAGGAGGACCGGCGGGAGGCGGATTTCCTACGATCAGATTGATGTGTTCGGTGGGCCAGGTCGTATAGGTGGGCGGCTGGTTCATCGTGTTTACCGCCTGGTCCGCGTAGAGAACCTTGGCCAGGTTGACTTCCCACGGACCCCAACCCTGGTTCGAGACGTGCGGCGCGGTGCTGCGGCGCATTCGCATAGTTCAAAATGTTCCCCGCCGTGTTCAGGTTAATGCGGCCGTCCAGGTCCACGATGAGCGGAGCAAACAGCATCTTGTATTGCGTGCCGTCCGCCGCCGTCATCACCGGCGCGCCGAGGTCGATCCAGATGCTGTCGTTGCCGCCGGGCGCCCAGACCAGGTTCTTGACATCACCGTTGGGATCGTCCGGGAGGGGGAACAGAGGATGCTCGGCGGGTCGCGGACGCGGCGTCAGGTATTTGCCCTGCGGACTGGTCCAATTGGGATTCGTCATGTCGTTCAATTGGTAGAATTCCATTGACCGTTCGCGAGCTACGTTCTGGAACAGCCAGGCACGATGGTAGGACGGCGTCAGTACCTGGCCGTAAGCGTTCACGGCGGCGAGGAAGAAGTTGTTGAGATCGGGATAGGTGTAAGGAGCGTTGCCGCCCACATAGGTGTTCGGTGGATTAGGCAGACTATTGCTCTGGGCAAGAGCATTCGTCCGCGTAGAGTAGCGCTCGGGGTCGCGTAAGAAATGGTCTCCGGAGAACCAGGTATAATTGACAGAGTGTAATCGTCCACCGTCACCGGCTGGAGCTGCCTGTCGCGGGATTGAACATCGTTAGCGGATCGGGTAGTGCAGTCGGCCGATGCCATTGAACGGGACGATATTGCTTCCGGGGACGAATACCGGACCGCCGGCTGGCTATAGTTGTAGCCGTACATGGTACGGGCCAGGCTGTGGCCGCGCAGACCGGAGCCGACGCCGGTAACGTCATCGTTCACGTCGTAGATGAACTGGCCGAGGAAGAACGCGAGGGCCTGCTCGGGGTCCACGTCGGCGCGTTGCTGTCGATTCGGATTCGCGGGCGATGCGCGCGGAGGTGGCCTCGCTGCTGGCGTACAGCACGAACGAGATGCCGACGATGGCGAACAACGTCAACAGCGCCAGCACGACCAGAAGGATGATGCCGCGCCGCTCGGTGTTCGGTTCAATCGCATGACTGTGGTCTCCGTGTGCGTACCATCCCGCGGGCCGTGGCGCTGCAGCTCGGCGGCGGCGGCCTCATTACATCGCTTGCACAACCGTCACTTGCCGCGTTTGATTCGTCTTCGTGTCCCAAATGCGAATCGATATCTGAATCGCCTGCACGATCGGGCCGGACTGAAGTAGCGGAATTCCACAATGGAATGCTCGTGTTTGTCCGTTGGCTGTTCCAAATCGAGTAGTTGGCCGGTGAGAAGGCGGAACCTGAAACTATCGTGACGCTGCTCCAGGTGTCGAAGACCATCGGTCCTGTGACCGGGTTGAAAGATGTTCGGGTTGCCGTTGAAATAGTTGGCGGGGCGACAGGTGCATTGGTGA
This sequence comes from uncultured Planctomycetota bacterium, assembly GCA_963849325.1. Taxonomy (GTDB): domain Bacteria; phylum Planctomycetota; class Planctomycetia; order Gemmatales; family Gemmataceae; genus JAJPHU01. The sequence continues at coordinate 877,929 of CAWKHF010000005.1, forward strand.
ACGTTCCGGGTTGAGCAGCGTCACGAACGGTTCATCGGGAAATGTGGGGTCTGTTATAAGGAGGGCCGTAGAACCCCGCGTATATTAGCGGCCAGCAGGCGCACGTCGAAGGACACCACATCGGTCAGCTGGATGTCCGCCCCCTTGAGGGTCGGACGGCAATTGCCATAGGGCCAGGCTCGGATAACCCATGGTCGAATACCGGCTCGGGCGGATAGTCTGCCATCACATAATCTTGCAATCCGAAAGGGGGTTCAGGAGGCCCAAGTATCATGCCGAAACGCCGGTTCGGCACGGTCAGGTCGCTAGGGTTATTGAAGTATATAGAGTATGTATTCGCCGGGGCGAGATTGGAGAAATATACATCCATGGCTCATTTCGAGGAATGGCTGAACAAGCGCTTCTGGAACGCCTAAATTCCCGCGGGCACCGAGAAGGCGATGGACTGCGGGGGCACCAAACTGTTGTCGGGCACGCACAAGCGCTGATTGCGGCACAGCGTCCACAGCGGCGGCCCTCCCGCGCCTGCCGTGTCCTGAAAGTTCGTATTGGGGTCGCTCTGCGGCAGGAGGAACCATGTCACCTCGGCCCACTGGTAATTGTAGGTGCTGGTTGACGTTTGATACCTGCGCTTCCATGGGACCGAAACCGTGATCGAGCCGAGAAGTTGTCCGCTTCCGGACGGCCCCGAGGTAAAGAAATCACCCTGCTGATTGCCGCGCAGCTTGACCGTGAAGGAGATCGTGTGATCGACGCTGAGAAAGGAGCTAATGCCGTCGATGTCTGTCCCTTCAAGAACGCTGGAGCTACCGGGAACTGCGGAAGGCGGACTGCCGTGCCAGACCCGGAAGAAACCCTGCTGCGGCGGACCGTTGACCCAGAAATTCGGATTGCTGAGACGCTTCGTGCCCTCGAAGTGGTCGGCGGCCAGGTCGTGCTGCATCATCGCAGTAACGGCACGCAACTTGTTGGCCATGTCGCCGACGGCCTTGAGGTTGCGGAACGTGTTCGTCGCGGACACGAACGCCTGCGACAGGATGGCCATGATGAACATGATCAGGGCCATCGCCACCAGCAGTTCCACCAGCGTAAAGCCGTTGTCGGCGTCGCATGGTCGATGCTCCCAGATGCGCCGGACGGGCCGTTGATGAGGTGGATAAAAAAACTCCGGTCCATCCGCTTAAGGTTGCCAGCTAAACCCCTTATCGAAAACTTCCACCGCGTAATCCATGACCACGACCTGGGAAACGTTGCCGATCGGGTTGGGCTGCACGTCGAGTGCCGCCGATCCGGCCCCCGTGTCGGTCACGTTCACGACGCGATAAAAATTCGCTTGCGGAACGGCGGGAATCCCAGGCACTCCGGTTCCAAAGATCGGCGTGGTATCGAGGATCGATATCCCGCGCTTGAGGTTCGGCGACTGCGTTGCGGGGTTCCAATTCAGAACCAATCCACCCCCGGCGACGCTGGCGGAATAGGTCTGTTCGATGGTGGGTACGAGGGTCGGCCGACCGCTGTAGACCACCACGGTGACATCGACCGTCGTATTGGACCACGCTTGCGGCCGACGTAGCATGTACGCCCAGCTGTACCGCCGGCCGCGCTCGATACTGCCGCCGCTGAGGTCCGGTGTGCCGTTGGGAAGGAAAGTAATGTCGTTGGGCAAGCTGAACCATCGATCCACCAACGGCATCGCCACGGGCGGAGACGGCAGAGGTATCGTCAGGGGCAGGCCGATGAAACTGACGAGGCCTGCGCCGGATGAGCGGCGGAGAGGTGCCCAGGGTACTCATCCCAGAGGGATCGACGTAGACCGGATAGCTCGGCCCCGTGTACCACGGGGGCAAAGTCAAATTTCCCGCGTTGGATTGAACGACGAACAGATTGGGTAGGGTCTGACTCGGATCACCCGTTATCCACAGATCCTGACGGAGGTTCTTGGCGAGGGCGACCTGCTCGGCCATGCTGGCGGCACTGGTACAGCGGTCGTCCTTGAGGGCCTGGCCCATGGTGACGGCGCCCAGTGGGAACAGCGCCAACAACGCCAGCATGCCGATAGCCATGATGAACATGGCCACCAGCACTTCCATCAGCGTAACAGCGGGCCGTCGTATCATGATGCGTATCTCCATCGTTTACAACCCCGACGAACGCCCGGCGATGGCGTAGTAGTACGGTATGCCAGCGGGCCCAACATCGTAGGCACCGATGAAGCCGGTGCGCGACTGGATGGTAACGATTCCAGCGCGGCCGGGATCGAACGGCTGCTGCGTCAGGTCGTGGACGAGCAGATAGATTTTGCCGAGACTGGCGTTCGCTCCGACAACGGCTCCCGAGGGCGAGAATAAAATGTCAAGGGTCTGCAGCCCGGCATTCCCCACGTTGGAGGTAGGCATCACGTTGGTGTAGTTCTGAGGGGGGGGGCCTGGGTCTTTGCTCGTCAGGTCCACCGCGATGTTGCCTGGCAATTGCATGGTGCTCTCGCCGAGGATGGGGTGCGGTTGGCGGATGATGCGATAATTCATGGTTGCCGTAGGGATGGACAGCGTTTGTTCGTAGGTACTTTGCCACGTTTGCGACGTAAGCGGCGGAGGTGCGGATGAAGCCGAAAGTGTGGTGTAATAAGTGGGGGTCTGAAAGGGCGAGCCGAGAAGAAGCGTGTTCACAGGACTGAAAGGGGGTTGTAGTAACGGCGACCGAATCAGATAGATGCTGCCGCCAACGGGGATTTCCAGGTAATCGCCTTGTTGCACCAACCACTCACTGGCGGGAAGTCCGCCCAGGGTGAAATCGACATTGGCGAACTGAACGACTCCCGGATATGGATTCGGGTAGGTGTCGGCTGACAAATACCTCCCGACAGCGGGTCCGGTTGCTGGACGTACTGGGCCTGGGAAAAGAACGTACCCCCACCCGTGGGGTCGATGAGCCGAACTCCAGTGACCACTCCGTCGCGCTTGGCCCGCATCTTGGCCGTCAGCAGCCATTGCTCCAGCGAATCGATGCCGCTGGACAAGGTTCTGGCTGTCCTGCACGCTCGGCATGAACGCGGCGGCCAGAGCCGAAACGGCCAGGATGATCGCAATGACCACCAGCAGTTCGATCAGCGTAAAGGCCGGGCGGCCAGGCAGCGATGGATGCGTATACATGGACAAGACCTCCGCCGGCGATTACGGGGTGCTGAACAGGTCGTCGTTGTAGGTAACCGGCGTCATCACCGACAACCAGATCGGATCGAAGCTCGGGTTCTTGCCCCTGTTGTCCCTGTCCGGCCCGGAGGAGGCGAGCATGGGCATGAGCTTGTACGAACAATTGCCTCCAGCCAGCGGTTGCAGGGTCAACTGCGTGAAGAGGGTCGTATTGCGCTGGACCAGGCCTGGCTGTTCAGTAAGCCCTGGGGATCGCCCGGATCGTTGATGCCTGGCTGCCCTCCGCTGGGAACCTGGGGATTGCTGTTGACCAACGGACAACCGGCCGGGACTGCGCGTGAAATACAACGGCTGTCCCCACGCATCCACATAAGCGCGGATGCTCTGGTTGCCTCCCAGGGGGATACTCTGCGTCGAGCCGCCGGTGCCAACGTCTCCACTTCCGCCGCCGCCGCTCTGCGTCCGTTGCATGGCCATCAGCAAGCACGCCGCGGATTCGTAAGGTTGAGGGCTGTAGGCCGCGCGACTCACATACGCTTGGGTGATCCCCAGGTTGTTCAGGTAGCTGACATAGGCCGGCAGCGGAGGCAGCGGCGAGGCCGGAACGATGGGAGATATTCCCAGTTGAGCCAGTTGCGGGTTGTTGTACTGAACGCCCAGTGCCTCGCCGAAGTTCATCGGGAACAGCTGGCGCATTCTCAGCTTCACATAGACCACGTGAAACGCGCCGTGGCATTGGCGTCCGTCCCCGCTAGGTTGAGAGCTTGCACGCTGGGGGGGATCGTTTCTCTGAGAGCCTGGTCCTTGGCGGCGGACCATTGCTTGTTGAGGGCCGATTGGAGCTTGTTCAGCGTCGTTTGCGTATTGCCCACTTCCTGCACGGACAGATACTTCAACACGGCCGAGGCGCCATGCGCCAGCAGCGCGGCGATGATGACGGTGACCACCATCAACTCGATCAGCGTGAAACCGTCCGGCGCCTGGCGCCGGACGGAGTATGGACCTCGATTCGTGGCATGACCGATCCTCCTCGATTCCTTATTGTCCGGCGCCCAGGGTGCCGCTGGCGAAGTTCGCCTGGTCATCGTAACCGGGAGTACCCCTGGTCACGCCGCCCGCGGGATTCCACGGATAGAACCATTCGTCGCCGTACCGAACATGACATCCTTCCCCGCCGAAATGATCTGGTAGGTGTTGTTGTTCGTGAAGTTCGCTGTGCCGGCGGCTGTCATTTCAAAGTACGGCCAGGCGGCGATGGATGCGCAGTCTCCCCCGACTGCGGATGTCACGGGGTTGTAGCCGTTGATTTTTCCTGCGGAGCTGAAGAAGGCATACGGTTTCGGTGTTTTAATGCTCCAGTCATCTACATAGACGGGGAACGAGCCGACGGGACGGAGACGCGCCGGGTTGAAGTTGAAGTAAGGGCCTTTGCGCTGCGTACCTGCACTGGCAGGAGTCGCCGGCCCCATGGGGTTTGCCGGGCTGACCACCACATTCGGCGAAAACCCGGTCATACTGACGCCGCTGGCCGTGGAAATCGGAATGCCGCCCAGGTAAAAGACGAGACACTGTTCGCCTTCCAAGACATACATTTCGTTGGGGTTGCCATTACCGTTCCAATCGCAAATCGCCGAAGTCACGCTGAAGCTGCGCCCAAACCACTGCTGGAGGAAAGCGACCGTCTGGGCGGCCAAGGCGGCATTCACCGGGCCTTGAGCACCACCGATCACCGCCGCATATTGACTGCCATTTTCGCACAGAAAAAGGCAGCTGGGCGGCGGCGTGCTGAGATTATAATCCGACATGAAGCCGCCAGGGCGACTTCCAACTGCCGATCTCCGTGCGCGTCTTCACCTCCGGGATCTTCTCCATCGCCTTCATCACCGCGGCGGCCGTCAGGCTCACCAGGACGGCGATGATGGTGATGACCACCATCAGCTCGATCATCGTGAAGGCCGACCGCGTCTTCCGCGAATGGATGCGTATCATGAGTGTCTCCTTGTGTCGCGCAAGCCGCAAGCGGCCTCTCTACTTGCTCAACCCTTCCAGCAGTTTGATCAGCGGCATGAACAACGCGATCACGATGGTGCCGATGATGAAGCCGAGCACCACGATCATGAGCGGCTCCAGCAGGCTGATGAGGCTCTCGACCATCACGTCCACTTCCTCATCGTAGACATCGGCGATCTTGTAAAGCATCGTATCCAGGTCGCCGGTCTCCTCGCCGACGTCGATCATGTTGACCACCATGTCATCGACCAGCCGGCTCTCCTTGAGCGGCTGCGCGATGGTGTCGCCCTCGCGGATCGACTCGTAGACGCGCTGGTACATGCGCTCGAAGACGGCGTTGGTGCAGGTCTCGCGGACGATGCTCAGCGCCTCCAGGATGGGCACGCCGGAGCTGACCAGCGTGCCCAGCGTCCGCGTCGTGCGGGCCACGATCGTCTTCTCGATCAGCGGGCCGACGATCGGTATCCACAGGTAGATGCGGTCCAGGGCGTACGAGCCGGTCTTGTTGAGGCGGATGAGCTTGATCATCAGCCACCAGCACAACGGGAACAGCGGCAGGACGTACCAGTAGTTGGCGAACCAGCGCGACGTGGCCATCAGCGCTTCGGTCAGGGCCGGCAGCTTCATGCCGAAGTCCTTGAAGATCTTCTCGAACTTCGGAATGATGTACAACATGATGAAGGTCAGGATGGCCACCGCCGTCAGGATGACCACGACGGGATAGACCATGGCGCCGGTGATCTTGCGTTTGAGGCTCTGCGCCTTTTCCTTGAAGTCGGCGAGGCGTTTGAGAATGACTTCGAGGGCGCCGCCGGCCTCGCCGGCCTTGACCATGTTGACGTAGAGACGATCGAAGCATTTGGGGTGCTTGGCGAACGCCTCCGACAGCGTGCTGCCGGACTCGACGTCGTCCACCACGTCGATCAGCGCGTTTTTGAGGACGCCGGGCTTCATCTGATGTTCGAGGATGCGCAGACTGCGCAGCACCGGCAGGCCGGCGTCTTGCAGGGTCGAGAACTGGCGCGTGAAGGTGCAGAGGATTCTTGCTGGAGACGCCGCCGATGGTGAAGGTTTGGCCCTTCTTTCTCTTGCGCGCCCTTCTTGCCCTTGGCCTTCTTGGCGCCGGCCATTTCCGTGATCTTGGTCACGAAATAGCCCATTTGGCGGATCTTTTGTTGCGCTTCTTCCTCGCTCATGGCCTCGACGGAGTCCTTGACCTCTCCGCCGCTGGTGTCCATCGCCTCGTACTTGTAGGTCGGCATGACGCCCCCAAAGTTCTGAGTTCTGAGTTCTGAGTTCTGAGTAAGAACAGCGAGCGTCATCTAGCGATTGTCGCAGTACCGCTCGACGGACGCTCTCAGACCTCCAATAACCCGGCCCACTTCTTCCGCTTGTTGGAGAAATTGGGCAAAGACTTCTTGATCCAAGTATTCCGCGTCGAACGCAACATACAACTGAGAACGAACTTCGGCACAGGATCCTTTCGCAATGCGAAGGAAGTTGTGAAACTCCGCCGACGTTCCTTTCTCGAACCCCTCCGCCACGTTCGACATGATCGATACCGCGGCCCTACGAATCTGCTCTCGAAGACCATAATCCCGAGCGAACAACCCTGTCCGCGTCACTCGGTAGATTGCTTTCGTTAGTAATCGCGCCTTCTGCCAGGCGATCAAGTCCTCGAATCGCTTGACCCCCGTACTCACATCTGGTCCCTCCGTCTGAGCCTCGACTGCTCCGTCTTGCACTCAGAACTCAGAACTCAGAACTCAGAACTTTTTTTCTAGCCCTCATCTTCCAGCACGGTTTCGCGGACCACTTCCTCGATGGTGGTGACGCCATCGTAGATGGCGTGCAGGCCGGACTCGCGCAGACCGACCATGCCGTGGCGCAGGCAGGCCGCCCGCAGCTCGTCGGTCGAAGAGCCGGCGGAGATCATGTCGCGCAGGTCGTCGTTGATGATGACCAGCTCGTACAGGCCGGTGCGGCCGCGGTGGCCGGTGTTGTTGCAGCGATCGCAGCCTCGACCGTAGTAGAACTTCTTGCCCTTGACCTCCTCCGGCCGCATGTTCAACTCCATGAGCATCTCGGCCGACGGCTCGAACTCGGTGCGGCAGTCCTCGCAGATCTTGCGCACCAGGCGCTGGGCCAGGATGGCCTCGACCGTGGCCGTGATCAGAAACGGCTCCAGACCCATGTCGCGCAGGCGCGTGATGGTGCTGGGCGCGTCGTTGGTGTGCAGGGTGCTGAAGACAATGTGGCCGGTCAGCGACGCCTGCACGGCGATCTGCGCCGTCTCCAGGTCGCGGATCTCGCCGACCAGGATCTTGTCGGGGTCCTGGCGCAGGATGGCCCGCAGCGCCGAGGCGAACGTCAGGCCGATCTCGTGGTTCATCTGGCACTGAATGATGCCGTCGATGTCGTACTCGACCGGGTCCTCGGTGGTGATGATCTTCTCGCTGATGACGTTCAGCTCGTTGAGGGCGGAGTACAGCGTGGTCGTCTTGCCGGCGCCGGTCGGGCCGGTGACGAGGATGATGCCGTTGGGCTTGCCGATGACCTGGCGGAACTCGGCCAACAGTCTGCGACGGCATGCCGATCTTGTTGAGGTCCAGCGACACGACGGTGCGGTCGAGCACGCGGATGACGACGCTCTCGCCGAACATGGTCGGCAGGATGCTGACGCGCATGTCCACCGGATTGCCGCCGACGTTCAGCTCGATGCGGCCGTCCTGCGGCATTCGGCGCTCGGCGATGTCGAGGTTGGACATGACCTTGATGCGGCTGGAGATGGCGTTGGCCAGGTGGCGCGGCGGCGGCACCATTTCGTAGAGCACGCCGTCGCAGCGGTAACGCATTTTGTACTCTTCCTCGAACGGCTCGAAATGGATGTCGCTGGCGTGGTCCTTGATGGCCAGCAGGAACACCATGTTGATGAGCTTGCGGACGGGGGCGGCCTCGGCCATCTCGAACATGTCTTCCAGGTCGATGCTGGTCTCGGCCCGGCGTTTGCCCAGCTCGGGGTTGTTCTCGATCTCCGTGATGATGTCGATGATGCTCTCTTCCTTGCCGGCGTAGGCCTTGGCGATGGCCTCGTCGATGGCCTGCGGCGTGGCCAGCTGCGCCTGCACTTCGTTGATGTTGAGCAGGTTGCGCAGGTCGTCCAGGGCGGCGAGGTTGTTGGGATCGCCGATGGCGATGGTCAATACCTTGTCCTTGAAGGACAGGGGAAGCACCTTGTAGACGCCGGCCATGGTCTCGGGGACGAGTTGGGTGGCCTCCGGCGTCGGCTTGGTCTCTTGCAGGTTGGCGACCTTCAGTCCGTGCTGTTCGCCGAGAGCTTGCAGCAGTTGGTCCTCGGTGATGAGGCCGCGTCCCATGGCGGCCTGGCCGATCGGCTGGGCGGTGTTCTTGGCCTCTTCGAGGACTTCCCACAGCTGGTCCTCGTCGAGGAAACCGAGATCGACGAGGACCTGGCCGAACTTGCGACGGCCGCCGGCCGAGGTGTTTTTGGCGGGGCTTTTCTTGGCGGGGGCCTTGGCGGCGGGTTTGCCGCTGCCGGCCTTGGAGACCGGCGCCGCCGGTTTGCCCGTCGGCACAGCCGGTTTACCGGCCGGCGCGGCCGGTTTGCCCGTCGGTGCGGCCGGCTTGATGGACCCGGAGACCGGCTTGCCCGCCGGCGGTTTGCCCGCGGGCGGCTTGCCGGACGCCGCGCCCGGTGGAGTGGGTTTCTTGGGAGGTATCGATTCGTTCGGCGCCGCCATACCAGGTGCTCCTCAGCAAGATGCCGGACAGGATCACGTTCGCCGTTTCGCCGCGACGCGCAGCGGAGCGCGGGACTGACGCGCTCCGCTGCGCGTCGCGGCTAAACAAAAGACATTTCTGGCGATTAGCGACGAATGCCCCGACGAGGGGGACTTTCGTCCTCATCCTCGTCCTCGTCGTCCTCATCCTCGTCCTCGTCGTACTCTTCCTCCTCGAAGTCGCCGCGCTCGGCCAGGGCGAACTTGGCGGCCAACTCGGCGGGCTTGGCGGCGCGAAGGAGGGCCTCTTCCTTATCGACCAGCTGGTCTTTCCACAGCTTGAACAGGCTCTCGTCGAGCAGGAACATGCCGTGCTTGCGGCCAGTCTGGATGCTGGAGTCGATGCGATAGGTCTTGTTTTCGCGGATGAGGTTCTGGATGGCCGGCGTCACGACCATCATTTCGTAGGCGGCGATCACGCCCTCGGGCTTCTTCGGCAACAGCGCCTGCGACAGCACGCCGATGAGGGCCGTCGAGAGCTGCGTGCGGATCTGGTCCTGCTGCTCCTTGGGAAAAACGTCGATGATGCGGTTGATGGTGCTCGACGCCCCGCTGGTGTGCAGCGTGCCGAAGACGACGTGGCCGGTCTCGGCCGCCTCGATGGCCGCGTGGATCGTCTCCAGGTCGCGCATTTCGCCGACGAGGATGATGTCGGGGTCCATACGCAAGGCCCGGCGAATGCCCTCCTTGAAATCCGGCACGTCCACGCCGATCTCGCGCTGATTGACCGTGCATTTCTTGTGCTTGTGGAAATACTCGATCGGGTCTTCCAGCGTGATGATGTGGCGATCGTAATTGTCGTTGATGAAGTTGATCATGCTGGACAGGCTGGTCGTCTTGCCCGAGCCGGTCGGTCCCGTCACCAGCAGCAGACCGCGCGGCCGAGTGATGAGGCGCTTGATGGCCTCCGGCATGCGCAGGATTCTCGAAGGAGAGAAACTGGCTGGGGATGCGCCGCAAGACCAGGCCGATGCTGCCGCGCTGTTTGAAGACGGCGACGCGAAAACGATAGCCATCGGTGAACTCGATGGCGAAGTCCGAGCCGCCCTTCTGCTGCAACTCCTGCTGGCAGCGGTCGGGGGTAATGGACTTCATCAAGGAGGTCGTGTCGTCGCTATCCAGCGACTTGGTGTCCAGGCGGCGCATGCGGCCGCTATGGCGGATGACGGGCGGTTGTCCCACGGTGATGTGCAGATCGCTCGCCTTGAGCTGGATGACCGTGGCCAGCAGTTTGTCAATCAGCGGCGTGGTGGCAGCCACAAGAACTCCTCGCCAATCAAGAGGACCATCGGTTCAGCCGAGAGGGTTCCCCGGCCGGCCTTGCGAAGCGCAAAGCGGAAGGTTCCACCCGGCGCCGGGTGGGCCTTCACAACCTCAGGCGTTGGGCGCGTGAGCTGTGAGACACAGCCGCTCAGAAATCGAGCAGGACGGGTTCAATGTCCTCACCCGCATTATCCGTTGCCGGTTGTGAAGGATCAATTCATCGCAACAAAAAAACCAATACCGAACGCCGAAGGCGAAAATCCGAAATCCTCCCTCGGAACCGCAAAGGAGGCATTCCCTCGTCTCCCTACTCCTTCCCCTCTCGTTCCCAAGCTCTGCTTGGGAACGCCCGGGTGCGAAGCTCTGCTTTGCGTCTCGCCCCCCCATCGCAACGGGAAGCCGAGCTTCCCGACGTGCGTTCCCAAGCGGAGCTTGGGAGCGAGGAGGGAAGCGCCACAACCTTCCGCCTTCGGTATCCCTCGCCGGGGGCTAGAGGGACGATTCGTGATGGCAGGTGGACAGCACTTCCTCCAGGGTGGTCATGCCCGTAAGTGCTTTGTAGAGTCCATCTTCCAGCAAGGTACGCATACCGAGGAGCCGAGACTGACGACGGATGGTTTGCGTCGGTTCGCGTTTGAAGGTCATCTCGCGGATGGCCGAGGTCATCTTCATCATTTCAAAGATGCCCTTGCGGCCGCGATAGCCGGTGTGGTTACAGTGACTACAGCCGCGCCCGCGCATGAAGGTGGCGGTCTTGAGTTGCTCCGACGTCAGGCCAGACGCCTTGATTTCGGCGTCCGAGGGTTGGTCGGGAGCCTTGCATTTTGGGCAGATCACACGCACCAAACGCTGGGCCATAATAGCGATAACAGAGGAGGCAACGAGGAACGGTTGCACACCAATATCGACCAAACGTGTAATGGCGCTGGGCGCATCGTTCGTATGCAATGTACTGAAAACCAAGTGTCCAGTTAAAGAAGCTTGCACCGCGATTTCAGCGGTCTCATGGTCGCGGATTTCACCGACGAGGATGATGTTGGGAGCCTGCCGCAACATGGCGCGAATGATGCGCGCGAAGTCCAGTCCGATCTGATGTTTCACCTCGACCTGATTGATGCCCGGCAGATAATACTCGACCGGATCCTCGGCCGTGATGATCTTGCGATCCGGTCGATTCAGTTCGTTAAGGGCGGCGTACAGCGTCGTGGTCTTGCCCGAGCCGGTCGGTCCCGTGACCAGGAAGATGCCGTTGGGCCGTTTGATGATCGACTGGAAGCGGCGATAATCGTCCTCCGCGAACCCCAGGTCTTTAATGCTCACCTGTATACTACTGCGGTCGAGGATGCGCATGACGCAGGTCTGCCCCATGTTGGTCGGCAGGAGGCTGACGCGCAGGTCGAAATGCTTGCCGGCGATGCTCATCTTGATGCGGCCGTCCTGCGGTCGCCGCTTCTCGGCAATGTCGATCGATCCCATGATCTTGAGACGAGACAGCATGGGGGCGAGCAAGCGCCGCGGCGGACTGTCGCGCTCGACCAACATACCGTCAATGCGATAGCGGATGCGCACGCGGTCGGCGAACGGCTCAATGTGGATGTCGCTGGCCCGCAGGCTAACCGCCTCTTGAATGATCAAGTTACATAACTTGACGACCGGAGCATCGCTCTCCTCGAAGGAGGTGGACGAGGTCGCCTCGGTCTCGGTGAAGTCGATGGCCGTATCGGTGAACTCGGCGAGCATGGAGTCCACCGATTCGGTTTCGGACTGCCCGTAGTGGCGGTTGATGGCCTCGATGATCTGCTCGCGCGGGGCCAGGACCGGCTGAATGTCTTTGTTCAGGATGAACTGGAGCTTCTGAACGGTGTCGAAGTCGCTGGGGTCGCTCATGATGATCTTGAGCGCTCCGTTGTCCTGGGCCAGGGGCAGGACGACGTTCTCGCGGGCCACCGATTCGGGCACCAGTTCGACGACGGCGGGAGGGATCGTCACCTCGGTGAGGTCGATGAACTGCAAGCCGTGGAACTCGGCGATGGCCGTCATGATCTGTTCCATCGTGGCGTATTCCAGCTTCAGCAGGGCGTCCTGGATCTTGACGCCGGTCTGCTGCTGGAGTCCCTTCGCCTCCTCCAACTGATCGGAGCTGAGGACTTGACGGCGAACGAGGATGTCCGTGAAATCGCCACGCGACTTGGCCATGTGTACAAACTCCAGGAAGTACGGACCCGGGGAGCGCGGAGGAAACCGTCTCGGTTCATTCGGAGACCCACACGACCGTGTGGGAGCTACACGTCCGCGATCGGCAAGACTTGTCCAGCCTTTCGCAAGGCAACGGAACAGGTTGTTGTTATTCAGAATACGCCTCCCGCGCCAGTCCTTCAAGAGAAAAGCACCTCGGCTGGCGCGGATTCGTGCCGCACAGATTGTCGCCGTGCGGGAATAAACGCTCGGCTCTCGGATCGAAGGAAATAGGTAGTGGCCGCTAACTTCTGCTGGCGTTCCGAGGAGAGCAGTCATGGGATACGGCCTGCTCGCGGACGGGATCGTGGCGCTTCACGTCGCTTATGTGAGTTACGTCGTGCTGGGTCAGCTGGCGATCTGGCTGGGGCTGGCCTTGGGATGGCGCTGGGTCCGCAACAGGTGGTTCCGCTGGACGCACTTGCTCATGATCGCGATCGTGGCCGGGGAGGCGATCCTGGGTATCGAGTGCCCCCTGACGCGCTGGGAGAGAAACCTGCGCGAGTTGGCTGGGCAGGCGACGAGCGGTGAATCGTTCGTCGGCCGGTTGCTCCACGAGCTGATCTTTGTGAGCTGGCCGCCGTGGGTCGTGAATGGCCTTCACGTCGTCTTCGCCCTGGTGGTGCTGGGCACTTTCGTTCTGGCCCCGCCGCGCGGGATGGGCGAACGGCCGGCGTAAGCCGGCTGGTGCGGTCCAAACCAGCCGGCTTACGCCGGCCGTTCGCCTCAACGATTACTTGCGCGTTTCGGCCTCCGGCGCGGCCGGGAAGGCGGCGCCGACTTCAAAGCCACCGCCGGCCATCGGCTGCACGCGAATGATGCGAGCGAGGACGGCGAAGCAGGACACCGTCGCCGACTTGTGCCAGTGCAGGTAGGCTTGCTCGGTGCGCGGCGCCTTGGGGACGCGGAAGCTGACGCCGCCCAGCGAGATGTTGCGGCTAATGCCGTCGAGCACTTCGTCCAGCTCCAGGTCGGTTCGGACGGGATAAACGTGCAGCGGCTGAGGACAGGGCCAACGATCCGCCGAGCGCTGCTCCGGTCCGGCTTGCAGGTAGCGGCGCATGCTGTCGAACAGGCGCGGGGCCAGTTCCGGCAAGAAGCGCGCGATCCGCTCGCGGTCGCCGCCCGCCGGGCGGACGCGCATGCGCGCCTCGGCGAAATGCTTGGCGGAGCTCGATCGTCGATTGCACGTCCAGCTCGAACGCCAGGCGGACCAGGGCGATGGGTTCGCGGTCGCCCGCTCCCGGTCGCGGCGGCGGCTGCACGTCCAGGTGGAAGACGAACGAGTCGCCCTTCTCGCGGACGGTTCGCGCCTGCCATTCGCCCTTGAAGCCGGCGACCTTCAACGGCAGCGTGCCGGCGAAAAGCTGGATAGGGCATTTGCACTCCCAGACCTCGCTGGACTGCAACACGTAGCGGACGTTCTGCGGCCCGAGGATGATGCGCGGCGGCGCGGACGAGGCCAGGTTGGGCATGGCCAGGGCGATGGCGATCTGGTTGAGGGGCGGCAGAATGATGTCCTTGGACGGCGGCTCCCCTTGCAGGCTGGAGAAGGGAATGACCGCCGGCAGGTCGTAATACAGGTTGCCGCGCCGCGTATTCTGATCGCCGGCCTTCTCCAAGGCCGCGATCAGCTCCGTGCAGCTGGCGAAGCGCTGTTCGGGATCGTCGCGCAGCGCCCGCTGGAGGATGTCGCGGTCGCAGGCCGGCAGCAGATCCAGGTCCAGGCGCGGCTGACCGCGTATCGGAATCAGTCCGGAATCGCCGCGACGCCCCTTGCGCACGCCGGCGGGACGGCGCGAGGAGGCGGCGGCGGAACGCGGCACCTGCGGCGGGATGCCGTTGAGCATCTCGGCATAGATCAGCGCCAGGCTATACTGGTCGGCGGCGGAGCCGGCCCGACCCATCAGCGCCGCCCACGCCGCGTCGCCCGGCGGAATGCCTTTCAAGTCCGGCTTGTCGAACAGCTCCGGCGCGGAATAGCGCCCGTTCACGCTGGCCGCCCTCTGTCCGGTCGGCAGCCAGACCAGCGGCACCAGGCCGAAATCCGTCAGATAGATCGCTTCCTGGTGGAGCATGAGCGCGCGCGGGTTCAGTCCCAGGTGCGGAAGGCTGTGCTGTCCGTACAGCGCATCCAGTGCCTCGGCCACGGTGCGGAGGAAGGCCAGCAGTTCGTCGCGCGGGATGCCGGGTAGTCCCTGTTTCTGGCACACTTCCAGGCGTTCGCGCAGGCTCTGCTCGAACTCCTCCGTGACGAGCACCAGGCGGCCGGCCGGACTCCAGGATACCTCGGTGGCCGGCAAGGCCGGATGGTTGAAGCCCTGCAAGCGTTCGATCAGGATGGGATCTTGTTCGACGAAGCTGTACAGGCACAGGGCGGCGCGGACGGCCCTGCTCGTCCTCGGCTTTCCAGACGTCGCCGAGCGGCGTCTGGTTGATGCACTGGAGGAAACGATAGCCGGGCAGCGAAACGCAGGTCGGCGCCAGCCCCATCGGCCCCATTCGGCCCCGCGGTATCGAAGGCGGCGCCGCGTCCGGCGCCAGGGCCGGGCGGAGCACCGTCTCCAGTCCGCGGCCGGGTAGCAGCAGCTTGTTGTCCGGGTTGGTCTGCATCATGGCCGGCGTCGGCTCGGCCGGCGGACTCGCCCCCGCGTCTTCCGCCGGGCTGGCCGAATGGCCGGCCTTTTCCTCGGACGGATGGGCCGACACGATTTTTTTGACGGTCATGGCCCGCCGCGGCAGATCGCGCCGCGTGCCTTCCTGTCCGCCGCAGATCAGCGCTTGCAGAAAGTCCAGGCACGAGGGGAAACGCTCTTCGGGGCTTTTGGCCAGGGCGCGGCCAAGTACCGGCCGGTCCTCCGGCGACAGCGGCGCCAGGTTCGGCTCGGCCGTCAGGTGCAGCATCATCAGCTGATACATGTTCTGGCACCAGAACGGCACCGTGCCGGTGAGCAGCTGTTGATAGACGATGGCCAGGCTGTACTGATCGCAATGACGGCTGACGGTCCCGCGCAGCAGTTCCGGCGCCGCGTACAACGGCGTCATGCCGCCCTGCCGATGCGAGGGATGGCTGCGGTCCACCTCGCTGAGCCGATCCACCAGGCCGAAGTCGGCCACCTTCAAGTGATTGCTGACCAAAAACAGGTTGTGCGGTTTGATGTCGAGATGTTGCAGGCCGTGGCCGAAGTTCATCCAGTCCAGCGCCTCGGCCGCTTCCAGCAGGTAGCCCAGCAGCTCTTCGCGCGGGATGCCCGCCTGGTTCTGGCCCTGGTAATCGCCCAGCAGGCCGTACAGGCTCTTGTCGGCCAGCTCCATGACGATGACGAGAACGCCGTCCACGACCTCGACGCGGTCCAGCGACAGGATGAAGGGATGGCGGATGGTTTTGACCAGCTGCAGGGCTTCGCGTTCCTGGTTGGCCGGTCCGTCCTTCTCGTCCTGGTTGGGCACGAACTTGACGGCCTTGTACAGGCCGCCGGGCGCCTCGCACTTCCAGACTTCGCCGAAGCCGCCGCGACCCAACGGTTCGATCAAGCGATAACCGGGGATCGGCTGGGCGCCCGTTTCGCGGGCCCAGGTCGGCAGTTTCGAGGCAACGGGGACTGCTTGCTCCACGGCATTTACCTTTGCCAGGGTACGGGAGGAGAGCGGCAGCGGCTTGCCCGAACGTCCTTTTCCTTCCTCCAGCATCCCAAGGTTAGTTCACAGGATGAACGCGGTCCAATCCGGGTCCGAGAATGAGGAAGGGAACGCACCGTCCGAGCCTGAAGCGTAAGCGAAGAGCGTCCTTCGCTTACGCTTCAGGCTCGGACTTGCGCGCCTGCAGGCGCTGACGGTGATATTTCAGGCCCGGCAGGAAAAAGCACACCGCCGTTACAACCCCGAACAACAGCACGCCGTACTTGCGATACAAGGGCGGCAGCGCCATCGGCACGGCGGTGAGGAACTCCGCCGCCGCCGAGAGATAGAAGACGCCGGACAACATGCCGGCCTTAACGGCGAAGGTGACGCCGGCGATCACCGCCAGCATCGGCGCCAGCGCCAGCACGGGCAGCCGCAACAGATACTCGATGACGAACACGCCGATGGTGGCCGCGATGGCCGCTCCCCAGACGTGCGCCACCTGCCGTTCGATGAACAGCACCGGACCCGCCCGCTTGCGCAGCTGCCAGAAGACGACGGCCCACACGATCAACCCCCCGCCCCACAGAAGCAGATATGCCAACGGGTTTTCCACCTCGCGGCAGGCCAGCCAGGTCGTCAGGCCGCACAGGAGCAGGATCAGGACGCTGTGGCACATCCACAGCAAGCCGAAGTTCTCCATCACAACGGCGTGCGGCGTCTCGCGGAAAGTACGATTGAAGACGCTGACCAGCCGTCCGGAGCGCACCGACAGCGCTTCGCCGTCGAGGTAGGCTTGCAGATCGTCGGCCAGGGCGCAGGCGCTGCGATAGCGCAGGTCCGGTTCCTTCTGGATGCACTTCAAGCAGATCATCTCCAGGTCGGCATCGACGCCGGGGTTGAGCAGGCGTGGCGGCACCGGATCCTGGTCGAGCACCAGCAACAACGTATCGACGGGCGTCGGCGCCTGAAACGGCGGCCGGCCGGTGAGCATCTCGTAGAGAATGACGCCGAGGCTGTAAACGTCGCTGGCCGGCCCAGGTGTGCCACGCCGGTTGCTGACTTGCTCGGGGGCCACGTAGGCGGGCGTGCCGACGATGGCGCCGGTGGCGGTTCGGCCGACCGCCGCCTCGCCGGAGACGCGCTTGGCCAGGCCGAAATCCGTGACGTGCGGCTGGTCGTCCGGGTCGAGGAGGATGTTGGACGGCTTCAGGTCGCGGTGCAGAATGCCGTGCTCGTGGGCGTAGTGGACGGCCCGGCTGATGGCGGCGAGGTAGCGGGCCGCGTCGCGCGGCCGCAGTGGGCCGTGCGCCAGCAGGGCGGCCAGCGTCTGCCCCTCGACCAGGCGCATGCTGAAGTACGCCTGGCCATCGTGTTCGCCGGCGTCGTAGACGGGTACGATGTTCGGATGTTCCAGCAGGGCCGCCGCCTGCGCCTCGGTGCGGAAGCGTGCCCGATCCTCCGGCGTGGCCGATTCGCCGCGGAGGACCATCTTGAGGGCGACCATGCGGTCGAGACTGCGCTGCCGGGCCTGGTAGACGATTCCCATGCCGCCGCGGCCAATCTCGGCGAGCAGCTCGTAATCGCCGAACGTCTTCGAGTGGGGTTGCGTCAGCGCCCGAGAGACGGCGCACTCGGAGCGCTGACGCGCTCCCGCTCGCCGTGCGCCAGTTCATCCACCAGCACGACGGCGCCCCACAACTCGCGCAGTTCGTCGGCGAGGTCGGGATGTCGAGCGGCGATGGCGTCGAAGTCCGCCGGACGGCCGCGACGCCGCTCCTCGCTCAACTCGGAGAGCAACTGAGCCAGCTGCTGATCGCGCTCCGCTTGCGAGGGTTGCGGCGGAGGATGCGGCGAGGATGGCGCGGGGGAATTCATGGTGTCAGTACGGCCCGCAGGCGGCGCACGGCCCGCAGATAGCGCATGGAGGCGGCCGCTTCACTCAGCCCCAGGGCGGCGGCAACGTCCTGGTTGGACAGCTGTTCGCGGTGTCTCAGCAAAATGATTTCACGGTCGTCCTCGTCCAGCTCGGTGATGGCCGCATCGAGGCGGCGCTGCAGCTCGCGGCGGATGGCCTCCGTCGCCGGCGTCAGCTCCGGGTCAACCAGCTGGCCGGCCAATTCGTAGGACGAATGGTCGGCCAGCACGGCGGGGACGATTGGTTGCTCGCGGTCCAGGCTGCGCCGCTGCGCCTGGCGATGGCGGCGGTGGGCGTCGATGATGTGGTCCTTGGCGATGTGCCGCAGCCAGAGGGGGAAAGGCATGGCTGGGTTTTTCAGATAATCCGGCAGACGCCGATGTGCCTCGATAAGGACGTCCTGAACGATGTCGCTGGCATCGACGCGGGCGGCCAGCGCCGGATCCAGGCGCACGCCGATCAGGCGGCGCAGCGGCTCGCGGTGCGCCGTCAGCAGACGCTCGACGGCCGTCGCCTCTCCTCGGCGCGCCTCTTCGAGTAACCGATCGGTTTCCGGCTGTTGGGGCCACATGGGATCGTTCCGGTTATCGGGGTTGCAACCCATCGGAGCCGCGACCGTAAGGGAGCGGTGCTTTCTCCCGCTCCCTTACGGTCGCGGCTCGGTTTGCTAAAGCCCCAGCTCTTTCAGCTGTTTGGCATCGACCGGGGCCGTGCGTCCGGTCATCAAATCGCGCGCCTTCTGGTTCTTGGGAAAGGCGATGACATCGCGGATGTTGCTGGTGCCGGCCAGGATCATGCTCAGACGATCCAGGCCCAGGGCGATGCCGCCGTGCGGCGGTGCGCCGAACTTCAAGGCGTCGAGCAGGAAGCCGAAACGCTGCCGGGCCTGCTCCGGCGACATGCCGAGCCGGGCGAACATCCGCGACTGCACCTCCGGGCTGTGGATACGGATGCTGCCGCCACCCACCTCGTAACCGTTGATGACCAGGTCGTAGGCCTTGGCGCGCACCTTCGCCGGTTCGCTCTCCAGCAGGGCCAGATCCTCGTTGCGCGGCGCGGTGAACGGATGGTGGTTGGCCGCCCAGCGCTTCTCCTCCTCGTCCCAGATGAAGGAAGGAAAATCAACGACCCAGGCGATCCGAAAATCGCGGCGGGTTGCATCCACCAGGCCGAGCGTCGTCGCCAGGTGGACCCGCAGGGCGCCCAGACACTGACAAACCACGTCCTCCTTGTCGGCGACGATCAGAAGCAGGTCGCCGGCTTCGGCGGACAGCCGCTGGCGCAGCGCCGGTTGCATCGCGGCTGGCAGAAACTTCTCAATGGGCGACGTCAGCTTCTCGGCCTCGACCTTGATCCAGGCCAGTCCCTTCGCCCCCAATCGGCCGACGTATTCGGCCAGCTGGTCCAGTCCCTTGCGCGAGAACTTCTCCGCTCCGCCGCGGACGTTCAGACCGCGCACCTTGCCGCCGGAAGCGATGACGTCCTGAAACACCTTGAACTGCGTCTGCCCGGCCAGGTCGGTCAACTCGGCGATCTCCAGGCCGAAGCGCAGGTCCGGCTTGTCGCTGCCGTATTTGAGCATGACCTCTTCATAGCCCAGGCGCGGCACCGGCAGCTCGATCGTCACACCGAGGCACTTGTCGAAGACTTCCGCAATCAGCCCCTCCGTGACCTTCAGCACGTCGTCGATCTCGACGAACGCCATCTCCAGGTCGAGCTGCGTGAACTCGGGTTGACGGTCGGCGCGGAGGTCCTCGTCGCGCAGGCAGCGCGCGATCTGAAAGTATTTGTCGTAGCCGGCCACCATGAGGAGCTGCTTGTACAGCTGCGGCGACTGCGGCAGGGCGTACCAATAGGGCCGGCCGGTCTTCTCGTCACTCCAGACGCGGCTGGGCACGAGATAATCGCGGCGCCCCCTCCGGTGTACTGCGGCCCAGCAACGGCGTCTCCAATTCCAGGAAGCCGCGGGCGTCGAGGTAATCGCGGATGACCTTGTTGAGCCGATGGCGCAGGGCCAACGTGCGCTGCAAGCTCGGACGGCGCAGGTCGAGATAACGATACTCCAGGCGCAGGTCCTCGCCGGCCAGTTCCGGATCGCCCAGGCCGCTCTCCAGCGGCACGGACATGACCGTGAACTTCGGCGTCGGGCAGCGGTTGAGGACGTGCATCGACTGGGCCACCACCTCGATGTCTCCCGTCGCCAGCTTGGCGTTGTGCTTGCCCGGCAAGCGCTCGCGGACCAATCCTCGCACGGACAGCACCCACTCGTCGCGGACCTCCTGGGCGACGGTGAACAATTCGGGATGATCGGACTCCAGGACAACCTGCGTCAAGCCATAGCGGTCGCGGAGATCGACGAAGACCTGGTCCGGATAGGCGCGATAGCTGTTCACCCAGCCGTTGAGGACGACGGTTTGCCCGACGTGCGTGGGCCGCAATTCGCCGCAGGTGTGTGTCCGCTGCCACTCCGCCATGTGCTTTTCCCTTGGTTTCGTTTCGTTTCGAGCCGCTTGCGGCTTGGAAGCTCTCCCAAGAAGAACCTCACGCAAAGGCGCAAAGAACGCAAAGGAATAGAGAATAAAGATCCAAGTCACTCACGCCTATTGTTGTCTTTCTTTGCGTTCTTTGCGCCTTTGCGTGAGGATTTTGGTTAGAGGCTCTTAACCGATGTTATTCGGCCGTTCGCCGCATCAGCGTGCCGCGCTCGGGGTCTTCGCTGTACGCGCCGCGTTCGAGGGCGGAGACGAAGTTCGCGACCCAGGCCGACAGCGACGGGGCGGCGACGGGATGATCGGATCGTCCGCGCCAGCACTCGCGCACGGGACAGCCGGGCGAAGCGAGGTCCAGGCACAGGTAATTGCCGTTGTCGTCGTCGAGGAAAGGAGTCCAGGACGATTGCCAGCCCTCGTGCGGCTGAGCGTCGAGTTCCTTCTTGGCATCGGCGATTTCTCGGGCGCCCATGAGGTTCCAGCTCTGCTCGAAGGCGCCGGGGACGTCGGCGTTCTGGCCGTTGTGCCAGCTCAGCCAGGTCCGCAACTCCTCCGGCAGCGGCCGACCCAGCGCCGCGGCCAGGGCGTCGAGCTTGGCCATGTCGGCGCCCGGCTGCAGCGCCTGCCGGAAACGCGCCCGGTGGGTGCTCAGCCACTCATCGAGGCGAGTCAGCAGGTCGTTCAGATTGTGCCCCGACGGCGCCGGCGGGACGGTCGATGTCGCGGGGGCCGCGGCCGGAGGCGGCGCGGCCGCGGGGGCGGATTCAGCTGGCTCCGCGGGACTCTCCTTCGGTTTGGGTCCGCCGGCGTGGATCGCCTTAAGGGCTTGCTGAATCTGCTCCGTCGCCGGCCCTGGCTCCGCGGCGCCGGCCACGCAGGCACAGACCCAGGACTCCCAGCTCATGGTGTGCGGCGGCCGACGACCGCCCACCGGACGGACGGACAGTCCCTCCTTGCTCAGGGTGACGGCCAACCGTTCGCCGCCGACTTCGATCTCGCGCGTCAAGCTCCGGGTGAACTGCTGCATGACCAACGCTCCCCACTCGGATAGATGATGGAGGATTGAAGACAGGTTTGGAGAATCCTCAATCCTCCATCCTCAATCTCTTCCCTGGCATCCTACCGCCGGCGCCCCGGCGTGGACAGGCTTGCGCCGCCGCGGTACAACGATCCTCGGTCGTCGCCCGTGGTCGGGAGAGGAGGAACGGATGCGAATCATCGTGGGGATCGCCTTGATGGCGCTGGGGCTGGGAATACACACCCCGGTACGGGCTGGCGAGCGCGACAAGGCGCTGGCCGTGATCGAACAGGCCATCAAGGCCCACGGCGGCGCCGAGGCGCTGACCAAGGCGCAAAAGCGTTCGCGCCGCGGACAAGGCGTTCTGACGCTCACCGGCGAGGTGCCCTTCACGACCGAAGAAACGGTCCATCTGCCCGATCGTTGCCGGGTCGTCCTGGAGGTCGGTCGCAACCGTGTCGTCATCGTCCTCAACGGCGACAAGGGCTGGCTGCTGCCGCCCGGCGGCTCTGCCCAACCGATGAACAAGGAACAGCTCGCCGAGCGGCGAGAGGAGCCTTACGTCTGGTGGCTGATGACGTTAACCCCTCTACAGAAAGACGGCTTCGACCTGACGCCGCTGCCCGACGCCAAGGTCAACGGTCAGGACGCCGCCGTCGTCAAGGTGGCGAGCAAGGGCCATCCCGACAGCCGATTGTTCTTCGATAAGAAGACCGGCCTGCTCGTCAAGATCGCTCGCCGCGCCAGGGAAGCGGGCGTGCCGCTCGATCGCGAGTATTTGTACAGCGATCACAAGGACTTCGACGGCGTCAAGCTGCCCGCCAAGGAGATCATCACCATCAACGGCAAGAAGCAGAGCGAGGTGAAGTTCGCCAGCTACAAGCTGCTGTCCGCCCTCGACGGCGCCACGTTCAACAAGCCGTGATCCACGAATCACGAGGGCGGCGCCGTCTCGGCGGCCTGGAAGCCACAGGTGCGATGGTTGCCGTCGCAGAAGGGACGGTTCTTCGATTGGCCGCAGCGGCACAGGGCCACCGACTCCTTGCCCGGCGGGATGGTGAACACGTTGCCCAGGTGATCGACGATGCGCACCGGGCCTTTGACCACGTAAGGGCCATTCTCACGGCAGCGGATTTCCACGGGTTCCGACATCGGTTGTCCTTTCGTCCCTTGGGTGTTCTTCTCAGCCCTCCATCTCCAGCACGCGGTCGCGCTTGGGGTGGTTCACGAAATAATACGAGAGCCGACGAGCCACGTGTTCCAGGAACTGCTGGCGGAACTGCATGACGGGCATGTCGAAGCTGCTCAGCCGCGGCTCACTCGGATAAAGGTCCGTGAATTCGTCCGGCTGGAGCGTCTCGTCGGTTTTCTTGACGTCCTCCAGGGACACCAGGATGTGGGTCCGTCCGTGGTACAACTGCTGATTGGCGTTGGGTTCATAGAGACTCAGCTGGTCGATCTCCAGGACGATCACGTAATCCGCCTTGAAATAGCGACCGACCTGGGCCGGATCGAGGCTCTTCCACTCGGGGTGGGTATTCTTGTACTCCTCGACCAGGCGCGGCTTGACGATGGTGACTTTCTCCTGGTTCTCCTCGGACAATTGATGGATTTGCCGGGCGAGCATGTCGGTCAGCTGGCGATCGACCTGGGCGAACTCCGGCCGTAGGTCCAGCCCCATGTAGGTCCACAGGACGACCGTGATTTCCTTATTTTTGTCGTCGGAAGCGAGCCGTTTGTACTTGGCCGGCTCCTTCGCTTCGGGGAAGAGGAAGTACATGGCCGTGGGGAAACTGCAGCCGGCGACGAGGACGGCCCCGCACAGACTCAGCAGCAAAGCTCCCCGACGCAATCCGTTCATGGCTCTCTCCCTCATCCTTGAAATGTCGTGCCGGACCACCACGCCCAGCCGAGAACGATCGCCCAGCGCAGCATCATCAGGCCGAGGAAGGCCAGGACGACCCGAGTGAGGGCGCGCTCCACCGAGTAAAGGAAGAGCGTCCGTTTGCACACCACGCTGCCCAGGCACCAGGGGATGAGCGTCAGACAGAACAGGGCCAGCAGTGTACCGACCCAGTTGGCGCGCAGCGAGTTCGCCAGGTCGCCGTGCATGAGCAAGGAAAAGCTCGTGGTCATGCCGCACGACGGGCACGGCAGGCCGGTTTTGTCGAAGAACGTGCAGGGCGGCAGGCCCATCTTCTGGTGCGTGGCCATGCGCAGGGGCGAACCGTCCTCGTGGTACGGATTGAGCAGGGCGGCCACGACGAACACGGCGACCAGGGCCAGCGCCACGCCGATCAGCGACCCGCGCACCCAGCGCGGAGGACGGGGATGGCGTCGTACACGTCTGGCTCTTCTTGGCTCGACAGCGTTGGAAGGGGAGTCATAGCGATCATCCGGGTGCGATGCAAGGGCAAAAGTTTCCAGTTCTGAGTTCTGAGTTCTGAGTTCTGAGTGAAAGAAAGAAGGAGATGTTTTTCACTCAGAACTCAGAACTCAGAACTCAGAACTTTTTTTTCCGCCGCTTCGGTCGCCGCGTTCATGGCCTGTTCGACCTGAAGGCGGTAGTGTTCGAGCTGGTCCTTGCCGACGTTCTCGGGCACGCGGATCGGCTCGGCGGTGACGCACACGGCGGCGCTCCACGGATGCGGCACGGCGAAGCGGTCCCAGCTGCGCACTGCGCCAGGCGCGGGCGAAGGCGACGCCGAAGGGCACGATCGGCAGGCCGGTCAGCGCCGCCAGGTAGACCACGCCCGGCTGGACCTTCCGTCGCGGCCCGCGCGGTCCGTCCGGCGTGATGGCCAGGTGCGCCGACCGGCTCAGTCGCTGCATCTGCCGGATGGCGCGGGCGCCGCCGCGCGTGGCCGAGCCGCGCACCACGCGGAAGCCCAGGTGCCGGCACGCCTCGGCGATGAGCTGGCCGTCGGCGTGCTGGCTGATGAGAACGTGGATGTCGCGCCGCCCATAATGGTAGGCTGGCACCAGGATGTTCTCATGCCAGAAAGCATACAGATAACGACCTCGCAAGTTCGGCTGATTCGGGTCGAGGTTGGCGCCCATCGGCCGATAGCGGTAACGCAAGGTGCCAATCCACAAGCGGACCAGCCAGCCGACCGCGAACCCCAGTGCCTTGATTAACATCGGATGGCGAATCTTCATCGCGGGCCTCCCTGCCACACGGACCCCTTGCGGCTACTGGGGCCACTCCCCACGGAACACCTCGACGGCGGGGCCGGTCAGATATACGTGATTATCCGCCTCGGACCACTCCAGTTGCAAGTCGCCGCCGGGCAAATGCGCGGTGAGGCGTCGCTGCGTCCGTCCGGTGAGATGTCCGGCCACGACGACGGCGCAGGCGCCGGTGCCGCAAGCCAGCGTCTCCCCCGAGCCGCGCTCCCACACGCGCACGGTCACGTCGTCGGGTCGATTGACGCGGACGAACTCGGCGTTGACGCGGCGCGGAAACGCGGGATGGCGTTCGACCTGCGGTCCCACGCCGAGGATCAGGGCATCGGTGACATCGTCCACGAAGGTGACGCAGTGCGGATTGCCCATCGATACGCAGGTAACGCGCAGCGTCTGCCCGGCCACGTCGAGCCCGGCGTTCAACGGCGGATCGCCGGGCAACGCGGTCGGGATGCGGTCGGCTTGCAGGATCGGCTCGCCCATGTCCACGCGCACCTGCCGGACGGCGCCGCCGGCGATTTCCAGTTCTAGCGTCAACACGCCGCGGCCGGTCTCGATGGTCAACGGCGACTTGCGGATCAGGCCGTGATCGTGGACGAATTTGGCCACGCAACGGACGCCGTTGCCGCACATCTCCGCCTCGCTGCCGTCGGCGTTGTACATGCGCATGCGGGCATCGGCCTTGTCGGACGGACAGATGAGGATCAGCCCGTCGCTGCCAACGCCGAAGTGTCGGTCGCTGAGGACGCGACTGAGACCGGCTGGATCGTGCGGCATCGATTGGCGGAAGCAATCGACGTAGACATAATCGTTGCCGCAACCGTGCATTTTGACAAAGTGCATGCCATCAACTCTCTTCCGGCTCATCGGGGATTGGCGGTTGGTCGGGTGTTTCGATGGAGCGGGCCATAGTCAGGCACTCGCGTAGGAAACTCTCTAACCACCGTATCTGGCTCACCTTCGACCGCTCGAAGAAATGAATCGATTCGGAGGCCAATTCAGCACCTCGCCACCAGCGGCAGCGGCCAGGAATCCAATTTTCTTCCCCCAACTCACCTTCGCCGAGACGAGCGGCTGCTTCTGGGTCAATTCGGCAGCGTGTGCCGAACCAAAGTTCGTCTGGATTCTCGTAGGCCAAACCGAACCAATACTTTTGTCCATCGAGCCGGAGTCCAATGTAATCCCAACTCGCCGCCCTCTTGGCAGGCACTTTGCAAGCGATGGCGGTTTCGTGAAGCATGTTGAGCATGTTTGCCAATGCCCGAATCCCTTCAGGCATGTATTTGCCCACTTGCGTCAGATTCATATTTCTCTCCCTCAAAAAGTCGAGAAACTGTCTTGCCAGAAAGCTGGCAATCTCATTGGCTGCCTCTACCGCAGGCAACTCGCTTTCCAGCCAATCGGCAACCTCAAACCAGCGGACTTCGAGATCCGGGCGTGTTTCGTCCGCCTGGAATACCTCCGGGTACTGAGTCAAAAGAACAAGCCGGGTCTGTTTCATGCCGGATTCAGCCAACAGCACTCGATATCCCTCTAATTGCCCGGCCCACAGCGGCGATTCCGCTTTCACCTCGATCCAAACCAAGCGATCTTTGGTGCTGATTTCCAGATCCGGCCGTCCCGAGCCGGTTTCAACTTGGGTGTGGATCTCTATGGCGCTGGCATCTCCCGGTGCCAAATCGACAAAGCCACCCGTTAGCCGGCTCACCAATCGCATGCCGACCTCGGGAGCCAAAATCAGCAATTGTTCCAGCACAACCGCCAGCGATTCCGTCAGGAAGTTCTCATCCTGCCGGGCCGCCCATTTGTGTAATCGCGCGAACAGGTTTGGGCCGCTGGCCAAGGCTCACTCCCATTCGATCATCTTGGTGAAACGCATGAAATCAAGAATTCTCTGATTCCTCGGAGCGGTCGAATGACTATGTTTTTTTACGTCCTGGTTCGCGCAGCAATCGCCGGGCTAATACTTTTTTTATTCTCTGCCAGCATTCTTCGGTAACAAAGTAGGTCTGAGTTGCGGCGTAACGTTTCCCGTCGGCGGTTTCAAAGATCACCAGCCACCCGTTGGGCCGATCCGACAAGCGCAGGTCTTGTCGGGAACCCAGATAGCGAAGACGTTCGCCGACACGAAAATGACGGCAGGTGTCCCAGGAAAAGCCCTCCCCATCCGGAGAGGCATGAAACGCCTGAATACACACAAACTCCTCGCCGGCCTGGCACTCCAGGATCACGCTCATCGTTCGCGCCTTTCAGGAAAAGTTGTCCTCGCCATGATGAACGTCGCCATCCGGCCGAACATTTGTATGAGAACCATTCGGATGCTGCACGTCCCAATGAAAATCCTCTTCGCGTCCGCTGGGATGAGGGTGCGGCACCCACTCATTGCCGTTCGCATCCAGATAACCATCCTGCGGGCCACGCGGCGGGTTTCTCAACCAATCATCTCGCTTCGGCGGAACAAACGAGTGCCTGCCCCGCCGCGGAAGCAACCGCCAGGGGTACTTCGTCGGCCAATCCTCTGCCGAAGCCATTCGGATTTATCCTCATTCCCATTCAATCGTCGCCGGCGGCTTGCTGGTGACATCGTAAACGACCCGGTTCACTCCCGCCACCGAGTTGACGATCCGCGCCGACACCTTGCCCAGCAATTCATACGGCAGCTTCGACCAGTCGGCGGTCATGAAATCGTCCGTCTGCACCACGCGCAGGGCGATGACATTTTCATAGGTCCGGCCGTCGCCCATGACGCCGACGGACTGGATCGGCAACAGCACCGCGAACGCCTGCGACGTTCTGGCGATACCACCCAGACTGCTTCAATTCGTCGAGCAAAATCGCATCGGCCTGGCGGAGAACGGCGAGACGCTCGGCGGTGACGGGACCGAGGCAGCGCACGGCCAGGCCGGGACCGGGGAACGGATGCCGATAGACCAGTGCCTCGGGCAGCCCCAGCTCGACGCCGAGGCGGCGCACCTCGTCCTTGAACAAGTCCTTGAGCGGTTCGATCAGCTCGAAGCCGAGTTCCTTGGGCAGTCCACCGACGTTGTGATGGGTCTTGATGTTGGCGGCGGGACCGTCGGCCGCGCCGCCGCTCTCGATCACGTCCGGGTAGAGCGTGCCCTGGGCGAGGAAGTGAGCGCCCTCGATGTGGCGCGCCTCGTCCTTGAACACGTCGATGAAAACGTGACCGATGCGACGCCGCTTCTCCTGCGGATCGCTGATGCCTTCCAGCGCCTGCAGGAAGCGGGCGCCGGCATCGACGATGTGCAAATCGGCCTGGAAATGTCCGGTGAACGTGCGCCGCACCGACTCGACCTCGCCCTGGCGCAGCAGGCCATTATCGACGAAGATGCACGACACCTGCCGGCCAACCGCCCGCAACAGCAGGGCGGCCGTCACCGACGAATCGACGCCGCCGGACAGGCCGCACAGGACGCGCCGATCGCCGACACGCTCGACCAGCGCCGCCACCGTCTGCGACAGGAATGAGTCGATCCGCCACAAGCCCTGGCAGCCGCACACGTCGTAGAGAAAATTGCGGAGGATGCGCGTGCCCTGCGGCGTGTGGCTGACCTCGGGATGGAACTGCAAGCCGTAGACGGGACGAGTGCGATGACGGGTCGCGGCCATCGGACAGGTATCGGTCGCGGCCAGGGACACGAAATCGCCCTGCACCAGCTGTACCTGGTCGCCGTGGCTCATCCACACGGTCGTCTCGCTCGGCACACCGGCGAACAATCCGTCGGCGTCGGTGATGCGGCAGACGGCTGGGCCGAACTCGCGGCTGGGGGCCGACAGAACCTTGCCGCCGAGCAGGTGACAGGCCAGTTGCATGCCGTAGCAGATGCCGAGCACGGGGATGCCGAGGTCGAACAGGCGCGGATCGCAGCGCGGCGCCTTGGCGGCGTAGACGCTGGCCGGGCCGCCGGAGAAGATCAGGCCGCGCGGCTTCAACTCGGCGATGCGCTCGGCCGCGAGGTCGTGGCGGACGATCTGGCAAAAGACGTTCAGCTCGCGGACACGGCGGGCGATGAGCTGGCCGTACTGCGAGCCGAAGTCGAGAATCAGGATCGTTTCATTCTCAGGCAAAGCAGTCATGGGACTTCTTATTGAAAAAAAGACTCCTGATAGTGGCGAATTTCTTCCGGCGTCGGTTCCGGAGAATCGGCCGAAAATTTGGCGAACAGCACGTCCAACAAGGAAGCATCGTCAATGCGTCCGTTACTGCGAAAGCGTTCCACTTCAATTTCGCCATTCTGAAGAAATTCGATCTCCCAATACTCGCCAGGAACACCGGCCACGACCATGATGGCATCGTCGCGCGAATGTTCCATCGTATAAGAGATCTTCGCTCGATCGAGGCGCTCGAGAAAAGCCAGCAGCTTGGTGAATTGATCGTCTTTCATTTGTCAAACCTCTTTGTGTTGAGAAGCTTGTAAATCGTTCGGAATCCCGTCTCTCCTCGTTGCGCTTTTTCCACGACCTCTTCCCACGTTAAGGACAGGATGTCACCCCAACTCGGAGAACCGGGACCCAAGGGAGCATATTTGATGCGCGCCTGTTTGCCCTTGAGGATCTCGGCGACCGTTTTCCCGGCGTAATCCGCCATCTCAAGACTCTCCCAATTCTACCGCTCGCCGCGTGGCCGCCTCAACGGCATCCATCAGGGCTCCTCTCACGCCGCCGCGCTCCAGGGCGTGCAGACCGGCGATGGTGGTGCCGCCGGGACTGGCCACCATGTCCTTGAGCACGCCCGGATGTGTCCGTGTGTCCAGAACCATTTTCGCCGCGCCGAGCACCGTCTGCGCCGCCAGCGCCGTCGCCACGTCGCGCGGCAAGCCCACGCGCACGCCGCCGTCGGACAGCGCCTCGATCATCAGGTACACGAAGGCCGGCCCACTGCCGGACAAGCCGGTGACGGCGTCGAGCAGGTGCTCGGGCAGCCGAAACGCCACGCCGACGGCGCCCAGCAGCCGATCGACCAGGGCGACGTCCTCGGCCGTGGCGTTCTCGCCGGGGCTGTAGCCGGACGGCGCTGGCGCCAACCAGGCACGGCGTATTCGGCATGACGCGCACCAGCCGGCAGTCCGGGCCGAGTCCGTCGGCGAGTTGTCGCAGCGTGATGCCGGCCGCGATGGAGACGACCAGCTGCCCCTTCAGCACCGGACGAATTTCCTCCAGGAGCGCGGCCATCGATTGCGGCTTGACGGCGAGGACGAGCAACTCGCTGGCGGCGACGACCGCGCGGTTGTCGGCGACGGCGGGGCAGCCGGTCTCGGCGGTGAATGCCTGGCGAGCCAGCGGCAACGGATCACTGGCGCGGCAGTCCTCGGCGCGCACCAACCCGGCCCGCAGCCAGCCCCGCGCCAGCGCCGTCGCCATGCGTCCGGCGCCCAGGAAACCAATCCGAGCCATCGCGTCCGCCATGTCCCGCCGGTCCTCACCTCGGGAGAGAAGCCATCATCATACTGAAAGAGAGAGGTTGGCGTAAATCCGGATAGGATGTACCGGGGAGTCATTGGCGACGTTCAGGCGTCGGCCCAGTTCTCCAGTTGCAGCCCCGGCACCAGGCGAAAGTGGCGCAGATTGCGGGTGACGAGTGTTGCTCGGTGTGCCAAGGCGATGGCGGCGATGAGCAGGTCGGCGCGACCGATTTTCTTGAGTTTCTTGTCCTGCCGCAAGCGGTCGAATTCAGCGGCAGATGCGGCATCGATGGAGATGGTGTCGAACTCGTTCAGGTTTTGCTCGGCTTCTTGCAGCAACTGCTGGGCACGTTCCAGTTGTGCCCCGTCGGCGGCCTTGAGCAGGAAATCCCACCGCCCCCGAAGAACCTCGATTCGGGAAACAATGGTTATGGCGATCAGGTCCGTTGTTGCCAGGGCACGCGCCGCCACTCGGGGATGAGCGTGGATAAGCAGCGTCACGGTATCGGTATCGAGGAGGATCATTCACCTTCCTCGGTCATCGGCCGACCGCGTTGCCGATAAATCTCCTTGAGGAACTCATCAAGGTCCGGATGGTCCTTCCAGGCGCCGATCACGGACAGGATAGCTTCTTTGCTTGATTTCCGCGGCGGCGTGCGCAGCCAATCTTGCAACGCGGACTTCAAGAATCGCCATTCGCCGCCGATCCGTCGGCCCGGGATGCCGTCGCGGCCAATCATCCCCCGCAGATCGGCTTCCGCCACGCGCAGATACGCCGCCACCTCAGCCAGCGTCAACACTTCGCTGGACGTATCCGGAGGGGGAGGCGCCATCGGCGGAGACGGTGGCTGGGAAGGTTTCGTTGGACTCGGTTTCGCTTTCGTTCGCGGCATGATCGTTCCTTCCTTTCCGGGAAATCTCTTTAACTCGCCGCGGCCGGCTCGCGCGGCGGCGCCTCGGTCGAGTGGATGCGCTGCTCGGCGGCCATCCGCAGGGCGATGCGGTTGATGACCTGCAAGAACGCCAGGGCGCTGGCCTCGATGATGTCGGTGCTCACGGCCCGGCCGTTGATGACGCTTGCCGTTGTACTCGGCCTCGATGTGGGCCTCGCCCTGGGCGTCCTCGCCGACCGTCACGCTGCGAATGCGGTAATCGCGCAGCTTCACCTCGATGCCGGTGATCTGCTCGATGGCCTTGAACACCGCATCGACCGGCCCGTCGCCGAGGCTGGCCTGGCGGACGATGGTGCCGTCCTGGTGCCACAGGCACACCGCCGCCGACGGGATCGTCGCCGAGCCGGCGTTGCACGTCACCGCCTCCAGCGTCCACAGCGTCGGGCCGCTGTGGATCTGCGCCTCGGCCAGCGCCTCAACGTCGGCGTCGTAAATCACCTTTTTGCGATCGGCCAACGCCTTGAAGCCGTCGAAGACCTTCTGCAACTGCTCTTCGTTGAGGTGATAGCCCAGGTCGAGGACGCGCTGGCGCAGGGCGTGCCGGCCGCTGTGCTTGCCCAGCACCAACTCCGTCTGCGCCACGCCGACGTCCTCGGGGTTCATGATCTCGTAGGTGGTCCGCTCCTTGAGCATGCCGTCCTGGTGGATGCCCGCTTCGTGGGCGAAGGCGTTCTGGCCGACGATGGCCTTGTTGCGCTGCACCTGGATGCCGGTGACGTGCGACACCAGCCGGCTCGTCGGGTACAGCTTCTTGGTGTTGATGTGCGTCGTGACCTGGAAGTAATCCTGCCGCGTGCGCACGGCCATGACGACCTCTTCGAGGGCGCAGTTGCCGGCGCGTTCGCCGAGGCCGTTGATGGTGCATTCGACCTGGCGGGCGCCCTCGGCGATGGCGGCGAGGCTGTTGGCCACGGCCATGCCGAGGTCGTTGTGGCAGTGGACGCTGATGATCGCCTTGTCGATGCCGCGGACGTGCTTCTTGAGGTGGGCGATGGCGGCGGCGTACTGGCTCGGGCACCGCGTAGCCGACCGTGTCGGGGATGTTCACCGTCGTCGCGCCGGCCTCGATGGCGCGCTCGACCACTTCGGTCGAGGAAATCCAGTTCGGTGCGGGCGGCGTCCTCCGGCGAGAACTCGACGTCGTCGCAGTAGCCGCGGCGCGCTGGACGCCCTCGACGGCGCGGCGGATGATCTCTTCCTTGGCCATCTTGAGCTTGAATTCGCGGTGGATGGCGCTGGTGGCGAGGAAGACGTGGATGCGCGGCCGGGCGCAGTCGCGCAGGGCTTCGCCGGCGCGGTCGATGTCGGCGGCGTTGCAGCGGGCCAGGCCGCAGATGATCGGCCCCTCGACCTCGCGGGCGATGGCCTGCACCGCCTCGAAGTCGCCCGGCGAGGCGATGGGGAAGCCGGCCTCGATGACGTCCACGCCGAGATCCTTGAGGGCGTGCGCCACCTGGAGCTTCTCGGCCAGGTTCATGCTGGCGCCCGGGCGATTGCTCGCCGTCGCGCAGCGTCGTGTCGAAGATGATCAGGCGGTCGTCGGTCATGGTCGGACTCCGGCGAAGAAAAAAGCCCTGGGATTTCCGTCCCAGGGCTGTGCTCAGCAAGCGCGAAGGAAACACCGGCTGGAGGCGCCTAGGACCCGTCTCCGCGAAGGAGAAGCGTGTCGAGCAGGCTGAAAAGTAGCTGAGTCGTCATGGCGGTGTCGGAAGGGCGAGGGCGTTCCGCTGTTGGTGCGCAAGAAAACCTTAGCAGATAGTGTAGGGGTTCCAGGCGAGGAAGGCAACGGCTCTTTTGTCTTTACCCGCTTGCTGGGTGGGCAGCTGTTACTTGGGTGGGTTTTTGGCTTGTCGCGCGATAGGTTGACTCCCAGGTCCAAAACGCACACGCCTTCTTCACACTCAGGAGTTGCATCATGGCTTCCCAGCACGGTCCTTCCCCAGTGGCCCCATCCCGCCAAGAACGCATCGAAGCCATCCTGCAACAGCTGCGACCCCAGATCGAACAGACCGTTCGCCAGCTTGTCGAAAGGGCCGTCGATGTTCCCGAGGCGGAGGAATTCGGCGCCATCGACTTCGAGTTCCGCGATGCCGGGCAGAAGCTGGTCAACCACGTCCGGCAAGCCAGCGTGGCGAGCCGGAAAAAAAGGGCTACGTAGGCTCCAGCGTACGCTGCACCTTGTGCGGGCACACGGCCAAGTTTCATTCCTACCAGTCCCGGCGGCTGTTGACCGTGCATGGCGAGGTGCGTCTGGAGTGCGCCTATTACTACTGTGCCCGCTGCCACCACAGTTGCATCCCCTACGACGAGGTACTGGGCTTGCACGATGCCATCAGCCCCGGCTTGCGGCCGCTGGTCTGTCTGGCCGGGACGATGGTGCCCTTCGGCGATGCGTCCGAAGACATCCTCCGGCGTTTCTCCGGAGTGCGTCTGTCGGCTTCCTCGGTATTGCGCTGTACCCAAGGGGAGGGCGAACGCTTGCGGGCGCAGCAGAAAGCGGGGCCGATGGTCGAGCCGACGCAGCCCGAACTCCTCTGGACCGCACCGCGAAGGGAAGGGCAGCCCGCGGCCTATGTCGGCCTGGACGCCTTCAGCGTGCCGATGCAGGGGATCGGAGCAGGCAAGGCCGAGCATCGCATGCTCTACACCGCGTTGTTGTACACGCCGCAAAAGGAGCACAGCCGCTACCTGGTCGATTTCGACCTCGATGTGCTGGCGGAGCAAGTGCGCGCGCAGGCCCGGGCGTTGGGCGTTACGCGGGTGAGTGACTTGATCGCCGTGACCGACGGCGGCAACGGCCTGGAAGAAGCCTTGCAGCGTCACCTGGCCGAGAACCTGACGACTATCCTGGATTGGTATCACGCCGCCGAACACCTCTGTGCCTTCGCCAACGTCTGGCATGCCGGCGAGGAAACGGCCCGCGTGCTGTGGCAGCAGCAGGCCAAAGGAATCCTCTATGAGCAAGGGGGCGAAGCCTTGCTCACCTTTTTGCGGGCGTTGGACTTGCCGCCGGAGACATCGGCAGAGGTTCACGAGGAACTGCGGAAGCTGATCGGCTACTTCGAGAACAACCGGCATCGCACCGATTATCCGCGCTATCGTCAGAAGGGCTGGGACATCGGCAGTGGGCCGACGGAGGCGGGCTGCAAGATCATCGGTGAAAGGCTCAAGGGTTCGGGCATGCGCTGGGTAGAAGACGGTGCGGCGACCGTGGCGGCCCTACGGGCTTTATATGTCAGTGGCGGCAAGGTGTGGGACGGCTTCTGGTCGCAGCCTCACCGCGCCGCCGCGTAAAGTCACCCAAGTAAATGATTCACACCCCCGCTTGCTTCCCGTGCCGTATGTCTACCTACGACGCCGGGACGGTCTTGCAATGGGCGACGGTTCGGGGAAAGATGGAAGACGACTCTCCCTCTTGGCCGCGGCGCGGAGGTGAAGCGTGAACGTCTGCTGCCGGCAGAACGACGAGACAGCTGGGCGGAGGGGGGCGCGGGTGCCCTGTTGCGTCTGCTGCTGGCGCTGGGCCTTGTGCTGGCGGCAGCGATCGCCGCCCGTAGCGAAGTGCCCGACCAGCGCGGCGAACGGCCCGAGGAGGCCATCATCATCCGGCTGATCGGGCAACTGGGCATGCGCCAGCTACGCCGAGCGCGAGGAGGCCGGCCGGCGGCTGGACGAAATCGGCGAGGCCGCCCTGCCTCGACTGCGCAAGCGCTCCAAAGCGATGATCTGGAAGTGCGCTTCCGTGCCCGCGACCTGGTTCGCCTCATCCAGCACCGCCTGTACGGTCAACGGTTGGCGCTCCTGGGCCACCGCGACGTGGTCGTCAGCATCGCCGTGTCGGCCGACGGCACCCGAGTGCTGTCCGGCAGCAACGATGGCACCATCCGCCTGTGGGACTCGACAACGGGCAAGCCGATCCGCCCGATGCAGGGGCATCGCGGCCAGGCCTGGGCCGTGGCCCTGTCGTCCGACGGCAAGTTCGCCCTGGGCGGCGGACAGGACGGCAGCCTCGCCCTCTACGATGTGGCGGACGGCAAACAAGTGCGGTCGTTCGACCATCATCCGCAAGCGGTGCGGGCCGCCGTCTTCACGCCGGACGGACAAACGCGCCCTGTCGGCCTGCTACGACGGCGTCCTGCGTCTGTGGGACGTGCGCACCGGCAAGAAGCTGCGCTCCTTTACCGGACATTCCGACTCGATTATGTGCCTGGCGTGCTCGCCGGACGGCAAGCGGGCGCTGACCGGCGGCCTGGTCAACGACCGCACGGTGCGTCTGTGGGACCTGGAAAGCGGCCAAGCGATCCACAAGCTCACCGGCCACGGCGAGCGCGTCATGGGCGTGGCCTTCTCGCCCGACGGCCGGTTGGCGGCCTCCGCCAGCTGGGACGCTACCGTTCGGCTGTGGGACCTGGACAGCGGCAAGGAGGTGCGCCGCCTCGACCACAAGTCCCACCTCTACGGCGTGGCCTTTTCGCCCGCCGGCCGGCACCTCGCCTCCGGCGACGAGGGCGGCGCGCTGTTGCTGTGGGACGTGGCCACGGGCAAACACCTGTTCACCTTCGAGGGCCACACCGGCTACATCAGCGACATTGCCTTCGCCGCGCGGGGGCGGCGCCTGGTGTCCTGCGGCGGCGACCATACCGTGCGCATCTGGCTGGCGCTGCGCTGAGTGTCTGTCCCGTAAGCCCCTCTCCCCCGTACTCGGGGGAGAGGGGTTGGGGTGAGGGGGCGGCGAACCTGCGGAAACCGCACCCCCTCACCCCCAACCCCTCTCCCCCGAGTACGGGGGAGAGGGGGGCTTACGGGACAGACATCGGAGTTCATTCCTTGTGATATGGCTTGCCGGCCATGTACAGTTTGAGCCGTTTCTGCGCCTTTTCCAGCTCTTTTTTGGGGAATTCATCGGGCGATTTCAGGGCCGCCTTCTGCGTTTGCACGGCCTTGTCGAACTGGCCGGACTCGGCGTAGGCGGCGGCGAGCGTGTCGAGGAACGTCATCTCCTTGTTGTCGGTCAGCCGGCACGCCTTCTCGGCGTACCCCACCGCCTTCTTGCCGTCGCGCAGTTCCGCCTTGGGGCAGGTGGCCAGGATCCAGGCCAGACCCGACAGGGCGTCGGGGTTATCGCCGTGCAGCTTCAGCGCCTGCTCGAAGTCGGCGATGGCCTTCTCGTATTCGCCCTTCTCGCCGTACGCTTCGGCTCGGCTGACGTGCGCCCGGATGTTGCGCGGGACGAGCTGGAGGATGTGGCTGAAGTCGGCGATGGCCTTGTCGTACTCTTCCTTCTCCATCCAGGCGTCGCCGCGCGCCTGGTACGCCTCGGGGTGCTTCGGATCGGTCTCGATGGCCCGGTTGAACTCGGCGAAGGCCTTGTCGTGCTCGCCTTTTTCCGCGTAGACGTCGCCGCGGCCGACGTAACCGCTGACGAATTTCGGGTCGATCTGGAGCACCTTGTTGAAGTCGGCCAGCGCCTTGTCGAGGTCGCGCTTGTACAGGTACGTCCGCCCCCGGCTGTAGAGGGCGGGCAGCGACTTGGGGTCCAGTTCGACGGCTTTGCTGAAGTCCGCCAGCGCCTTGTCGTATTCGCGCCGAGCGTTGTACACGCCGGCCCGGCTGGTGTAGGCGATGACGTTCTTGGGGTCCAACTCGATGGCCTTGCTGAAATCGGCCAGGGCCTTGTCGAACGTCGCCGCCCTCCAGGTACATGGCGCCGCGGTAGGTGTAGGCGAGCACGTTCTTGGCGTCCAGCTCCAGCACCTTGGCGAAGTCGGCCAGGGCCGCCTTGCGCTCGCCCTTGCGTCCCTGGGCCACGGCCCGCAGCAGGTAGGCGCTCTGACTCTTGGGGTTGAGCTTCAGCACCTGAGTAAACAGGTTGATGGCCTGATCGTACTGCTGCCGGGCCAGCGCCTCGCTGCCCTTCTGAAAGATGTCGGCGGCGTCGTCCGTCCGCCCCGGAGCGGCCAGCAGCAGCACCAGCATCGCGCCGCCCGCCCAACGTGTCGCCGTCATGAATCTTCCTCCCTTCGACGGGGTTGTCTGCCCGTTTCTTCGATCCGACTCATTGTAAAGAAGCAGCGGAGGGGCACAACCCCGGCCTCCTTTCGCGGCGCATGACGGATCGGCCAACTTTGTTTTTGCCGATCGGCTTGTGGTTTGCTATCATCCTTCCTCAAGGCCGAATTCCGGTCCCTCTCC
Organism: uncultured Planctomycetota bacterium; assembly: GCA_963849325.1. Lineage (GTDB taxonomy): Bacteria > Planctomycetota > Planctomycetia > Gemmatales > Gemmataceae > JAJPHU01. The sequence continues at coordinate 915,186 of CAWKHF010000005.1, forward strand.
GCTTTCCTCTCACGATGAGGTGTCCGATGGCGAGCACGCCGACCGTGCCGCCCGCGTCCCGGATGAGCCTGGACGCGGCGCGGGCCGACGATTTGATGACGCCCAACCCGATGTCGATTCGCGCCGAGGCGACGGTGCCGGAGGCCGTCGCCGTGCTGATCGAGCGCGGCTTCAGCGCCGCCCCGGTAATCGACGAGTCCGGCCGGCCCATCGGCGTCGTCAGCCGGGCCGACATTCTTGTCCACGAGCGCGAACGGCCGCGCGGCGGTGTCTCGGCGGACCTCGATTCCACGCTGGTGCGCGACATCATGACGCCCGCCGTGTTCTCGGTGACGCCGCAGACGTCCGTCGAGCAGGTGGTCGATCAACTGTTGACGCTAAACGTCCACCAACTCTATGTCGTGGATGCGGAGCATTATCTCATCGGCGTCATCAGCGCCCATGACGTGCTGCGCCGCCTGCGTAGTGAGGATTGAGCCGTCGGAGGGAATGCGAAAGCGAGAGGAAGCGAGGATGACCCCGAGGGGATTCGAACCCCTGTCGCGGCCGTGAAAGGGCCGTGTCCTGGGCCTCTAGACGACGGGGCCACGTCGTCGGTCAACGACAACCGTATGCTAGGGAGCCTATCGCGCTCCGTCAAGTTGAGCGGCGGCGTCGCCGGCGCGGGAGTTTCTACAATAACCGTGGACAACAGCGGTGTATTCTCCCGCGAGGCAACCATGACGGCCGACGAGGTACGGACGATTCTCGAACAGGTCCACGCCGGGCGGCTGAGCGTGGAGGCGGCGCTCGGCCAACTGCGGGAAGCGCCGTCCGTGGCGGATCTCGGTTTCGCCCAGGTCGATCTGCACCGCCGCCAGCGCTGCGGCTTTCCCGAAGTGATCTTTTGCGAGGGTAAAACTCCTCAATGGGTCGAGGGCGTCGTCCGCCAGTTGGCGGCGGCGAACCAGGACTGTCTGGCCACGCGCGTCAACGTCGAGCAGGCCGCCTATCTGGCGCAGCTCTTCCCGCAGGCCGAGCAGGACCGTGTGGCCCGCACCTTCTGGCTGCCGGCCCAAACGCCGGCCGCGCCCGCCGGCCGCGTCGTCGTCCTCACGGCCGGCACCAGCGACTTGCCGGTGGCGCAGGAAGCCGTCGTCACGTCCCGCGCTCTCGGCTGCGACGTCAAACTGCTGGCGGACGTCGGCGTGGCCGGCATTCACCGTCTGCTGCGCCACCGCGAGCAGTTCGCCGGCGCCGACGCCATCGTTTGCGTGGCCGGCATGGACGGCGCCCTGCCCAGCGTGGTCGGCGGGTTGGTCGATTGTCCGGTCATCGCCGTGCCGACCAGCATTGGCTACGGCGCCGCCTTTCAGGGGTTGGCCGCGATGTTGACGATGCTCAACGCCTGTTCCGCCAATGTCGTCGTCGTCAACATCGACAGCGGCTTCAAGGGCGGCTACGTGGCGGCCCTCATCGCTCGCCGGGCCACCAAGACGAATGAACCACAGATGAACACAGATAAACACGGATAAAGAAGATTTATTGAATTCTTTATCCGTGTTTATCTGTGTTCATCTGTGGTTCATTTTTTTCTTCCATCTGTCGTTCGATGTTCAGGCCGACGCGCTGGCTCCACGCCGTCAGCAACCGGCGATACACCGGGCCGGGTTGGCCGTCGCCGAGGGGCGCGTCGTTGATCCTCGTCACCGGCATGAGACAATACGACGTGCTGGACAGAAACGCTTCCTCGGCGTGCTCGGCCGCGGACACCGGGATGTCCCGTTCCTCGAACGGGATGCCCAACTCGCCAGCCAATTCGATCACCGTGGCCCGGCTGATGCCCGGCAGCGTGTTGTCCAGGGTCGGCGACACGAGGACGCCGCGGGCGACCAGGAAGAAGTTGCCGGTACTCGTCTCCGTCACATTGCCGGCCAGGTCGAGCAGCAGCGCCGACGCCTCGGGGTCGGCGCGATGGACCTCGCGCTCGGCGAGGTAGTAGTGCATCCGGCTGCGGCACTTCATGTTCGCGTCCCAGCACTGCGGCGGCACCTGGCGGATCGACGGCGTCAGCAGCCGCGTCCCCCTTTTCAGCTTGTCGGCCCACAGGGCGAAGGGCAGCGCGAAGGTGTGGACGCAGACGGTCGGACCCGTCCGTGGCGGCCGGCCAACGGCATAGACGGCGTGCTCGCCTGCCGTGACGAAATGCACCAGACCCATCTCGGCCGCATCGTCGAGCAGTCGGCCATTGTGGGCGAGCAGTTCCAACGAGAACGTCCGTCAGCTCGGCCTTCGAGACGCCCACGTCCATGCCCGTGATGCGGAGGGCGCGGAAAAGACGGTCGAGATGGTCCTCGAGACGGAACGGCCGCTTGTGAAAGGTGCGCGTCATCTCCGCGACGGTGGCTCCCTGCACGACGCTGGCGTCCCAGAGAGCCAGATGCGCCTGCCCGGCAGGCACGAGGCGGCCGTTCAGATACACCAGTGGTTCCCTCATCGCATGAACCCCTTGGGTCGCTCGGAGACATTCCTTGTCTAGTTTGGAGGCTGGAGGGGCCGATTTCCAGTGCAGCCCGCGCATCCCGAGGTGGGAAGCAGCTTGCTCATCCTCTTCGCCGCGAAAAAAGCCGTCAGATCGATCAATACTTGCCCAGTCGCGTAGCAGATTGCGGGAGAGAGAAGGGAGCACCCCGCCCGGACGGCCGATGGCGAGCGGCATCGGACCTTTCTTGCCCCGCTTCGACATCTTGAACTGCAAGTTGAAATGAATTAAATGCTTACGGCTGGTAAACCCCTCGCCGGACTGTTCGCGGACGGCGAGATGGTCGTCGAAGAGAACTCTGGCTGAACTTTTGGCATAACAATTGCACCCTCAATCGCTATGAAATGGAGGCGGTTTCGGCTAGTGAAAAAAAATAAATTTGATTACCATGCAAGTGTGGGCCGCGTTCGGCCGCTACAAACGGACTTTCCAGAGAGGAAATCGGCGGCGAAGGAGTCGCCGCCCGAGATACGAAAGGACTTCGTAAGCTACGGTTGACAGAGAGAGGTTGCTGCTCCGATTGACCCCCTGCTAGGGTCCACTTTCAAGGAAGCCTCTCGGCGCACGACCCCCGCAAGTTCCGTCTTTCGTCCGTGTACCCGACATTCGTTTTCGTCTCGTTCCAATGAGGGCTGCCGGTGCGTCGGCGCTGCCTCCGGGCAGCCACGCCGATGCTCCGCGCCGATAGGGCAGGAGTACGAGGCATGTTCCCGTTGAACTACGCATTGGCCGTGGCCCTGCTGACCGCGGCGCCGGACCAGGTCGAGTTGCCGGCCGCCGCCGAGGAGTTCGCCACCGTCCGGCCGACGTTGCAGCGCGTCGCCATTTCCTGGGAAATCCTCGACCCACGCGAGGTCCGCTACGTGCTCACCCGGACGGAGGACTTCGGCGCCGACTTGAAGCTTCTGCGCCGCCGCTATCAGGATCTCCTCGATGCTCCACCGCTGTGCGACGGCATGCGTTTCCCCGACCGCAGCCTCATCAACGAGTTGCTGTCGTTCAATCGCGCCTACCGCCAGCACCTCGACAGCCGGCAGGCGCTGGACCCGACCGGCTGGTGGGAACTGCACGAGGCGATGCAAGAATCGGATCGGCTGTACCAGATTTGGGACACCGTCCGCGATGCGCGCTGCGATTACTACTATGTGACGGTTCGGCGGCAGGCGCTGAAGAAGCTGCGCGAGGCGATCGGAGAACAGGCCTACTATTCCGGCTGCCTGCCGCCGCACGTGCCCATCTGGCGCTTCGCCCGCATCGACTGATCGATCCAGCCGCATTCTCCGAGCCGCGAGCGTGAGCGAGCGGAACTGGTTCGCTCGCTAACGCTCGCGGCTCGGCTTCCGCGCGGGTCAGACATCGACCTGTACCTCGTCGCCGACGACCTGGACCTTGTAGCAAGCCACATCGCTGCGGGCCGGCGGCGACAGGTGGGCGCCGGTGGTGACGTCGAAGGTGGCGCCGTGCCACGGGCAAGTGACGTGATGTCCCTCGATTTCTCCCTCCCAGAGCGACGCGCCGCGGTGCGGACAGGTATCGTCAATGGCGTGGAAGGTGCCGTTGACGTTGAACAGCGCCAGTGTCTTGCCGGCCACCTTCACCTGCCGGGACTTGCCCGCGGGCACTTCGGACACCGTGACTACTTTCACGAACGCCATCGCCGGCCCTCCCCACTCGAGCACTTGTCCACCGATCTTATTGTGGCGAACGCCGGCAGGCCCGGCAACGCCGTTCAGACGACCGGCGGACCTCACTCGCTAGGACGGTCCCAACGGGGAGCCTGGACGACGCGCAGTCGCTCAGCGAGGGCACGGCCATTCACGCGGACGGCGATTTCTTCGTGGTAGCGGATGCCGCGCAGTCGCCATTCTTTTCGAGACCCCAGTTCTTTCCAATCCAGGATGAGACGACCGCTGTCTTGTAAGATGTTCTCACCGAGGGTTTGTCGCTGCCGGGACCAGGTGTTCGCATCGACGCGGGCGGCCAGCGCCTGGAGCAAGGCGGTACGCAGGGCGTCGCGGATGGCCTCCTCGGACGTCCAACCCGTCCCCTGAGCGATAACGCAGACAACCTCGCCGGGCGAGAGGGGAGCCGAGGACGGCGAAGGGGACCGAGGCGTTTCTTCCTTGAGAGAGGAAGGTCGGGCCTCGGCAGCTGGTTTCGTTCCCTCGCCGTGAATGTCCCGCACGGCCATGTCCACCACCACGGGGGCGATGATGCTCGTGAAAACGACGGCGAGGAATTTCCCAAAACATCCCTGGATCTTGGCGATCATGACTTCTCCTCCCTGAAACGGTCCCAATCGTTAGCGATTCGATGTGGATAAAACAGGCAAGTGCCATACCGGCTCGTGCCACGGCACTCCGGGCGCGGACATTCTCGGCCGCGAAGGCGCGGATTGTAACGATTACGGCGAATCGAGAGAGGGAGAGGAGACGGGAAGAAGGCGTGACCTCGACCGGACGACATCACCCGCCAGCGCGGCGCGGCTGGCCCAGGATGGCGAACGGCCGGCGTAAGCCGGCTGGTGGGATCCACACTAGCCGGCTTACGCCGGCCGTTCGCCCCGTAAGCCGGCTGGTGGGATCCACACTAGCCGGCTTACGCCGGCCGTTCGCCCTGAATTATCGCACCTCGATTTCCAGCGTCGGCAGATCGAGCTGGCCCTTCCAGGCAATTTTTTGGTACGTCTCGGTCTCTGGGGACGAGACGGCGAACCTCCCGTGCAGGATGTACCTGCCAGGCTTCAATTCCCAGCACTGCATGGTGGGCAGGAGCGCCAGGTGCGCTCCCGGCCCGGCCGAGATGCCAATACCGTAGTCGTACAGCGAGAATCCCAGGTAGCAGCCACGCGGCAAGACGCCCCACTGCGGACCTGGCACGGGGCCGCTCCGCGCCAGCGGCATCTGCTGGGGTATGGGAGTTCCATCGAGGTTGAGCAACCGCACGCGCACCGATGCCGGATCGTTCCGCACCGCCAGCGGTCCCGTGGAGACGTTCTTCAACTCGACGTACAGGTCGATGATCTCCCTGCCGTTGCTGCGCGGTCGTGCGCGCCGAACCAGCCGGCCGCGCAGTCCGGAGACCGCCTCCGACCAGCCAGCGTCGGCCTCCCGGTCTGCGTTCCTGGCGAGGAGATCGTCGAGATATTTCTTCAGCCCAGTCTTCGCTTGCCAGTCGCCGTTGCCGTGCCCTTCCGACCAGACCTTGCCATCGGGGTCCACGGAAACCAGGATCGGAGCGCCCTCGGCGGGGACGAATTTCAGGCGATACCCCGGCCTCCAGCCGCCCGCGATGTCGGACTTCTTGCCCTGTCCCACACCGGGGAAGAAGCCGGCAATCTGGGCAAGCGTCTCTCGATCAGTGACGACGATCGCCTTGTCGCGGCCGCCCCGAGGCGAGAGGCGCTCGACCTCGATCTTGTCGAAGCGCGGTCCGTCCTTGGCGGGACCACCGCAGCCGAACGAGAGCAGAACCGCTGCGGCCGTCAGAGCGATTTTTTTCATCCTCTTTCTCCTTATTCCCTGAAAGGATCGACTCAGACCGCCGGCGCGGCGGGGCTGGTCCGGCGGCGCATCCGCAGGAACAGCCGATAGACCGCCCAGATCACCAGCACCCAGGGCAGGATAACGCAAACACCGACGATCAGGAACATCAGGCTCCAGGACAGGGCCGCGAAGCTGAACGACAGTCCGCCCGGATCTTCGGCCACAACCCTTCGTCGCCGGCCACGATCAGCTGCTTGTTCAACAGCGTCACGTCCAGGCGAGCGATGGCCAGGGCGCTATCGGGCACTTCCGGGTGCTTGGCCGACTGCTGCACGCGCACGGTGCCGGCCGACTTCAGCCGATCGAGCAGCTCGTGGACCTTCGCCAGCGGCACGTCGTAAACCAGTTTGCCGGTGACGCGGCCGTTGCGCTCGCGCGATACGTTCGACTCGACGGTTCGGCCCTGACGCTCGCCGACCAGCGCCGACAGCATGGCCGCGGTCTGGTCCACGTCGGACACCTCGACGCCGAACACGAACGTCTCGCGCGGCGGAATGGCGGCCTGATTGATGAGCGTCGAGCTGCCAGTGGACCTTGCTGTCGAGGACGTTGTCGCCCTCCGGCGCCCGCGTCACGTGACGGGTGTAAATGTCGCCGGCGGCGGCGAGGGCGGCGCGGAGCACGGCCTCTTCCGAACGACGGACCTCGAAGTCGAGCGTCGCGGTGACGTTCTGCCGATTCTGCTCGTTGAGCTGAGCGTTCATCATGCGTCCCTTGACCTTGGCGACGGCTTCCTGCACGGCGCGATAGCCCGCCGCCACGTCCGCCGAGGCGATCTGAACCACGTCGGTTTCGCGGGCCGTCACCGCGCCCATCGGCCACAGCTGCACGCGGAAGCCGCGCTTCTTGCGCGTGGTGTTCGGGACGTCGGGGTTCTCGGTCACTTGCAGACGCATCACTTCGCCGGCCGCCTTGACGTCGTCCAGCACGGCGTCGGCCAGGCTGCTTTTGACCTCGAGCTGAACATCGCTCTGCGTCTGATTGGTGTGGTTGCTGTTGAAGTTGGAGGCGAGGACGCGGCCGGCCGCCTTGTCCACGCGGGCCAGCAATGTTTTCAGCACGGCCTCCACGTCCACGCAAGCCAGGTTGACGATCACCGTCTCGCGCGGCGCCACGTTGACCAGGTTGTAGAACGACACGATAAAAACGCTGTCTTTGCGCTTGGTCTTGCCGTCGGCCGGCTTGCCGCTGCCGCCCTCGGTCTCCTCCAGCCGATCGATGTCGAGCCGGGCCACGGTGCCTAGCTGCTTGAGGTGATCGCGCAGCGGCCCCGCCGCGTCCGGCGATACCTCGAACTGCAAGACCGCGGCGAACTGTCCCGCCGAGTGCTGCTTCATCTCCGAGCGCGTGATGCGTCCCTTGGCCTCGCGCACCGCCTTCTGCGCCGCCTGGAACGCCTGGTCCACGTCGTCCGCCTCGATGCCCATCTGAATGCGCTCGCGCTCGATGACGCCGGAAGGGGCCTGGATCTCCTTCTCGTACAGGGTAATCGTCAACGTGCTGAGGGCGACCTGGTTGGCGTAGTAGCGCAGCTCGCCCTCGATCTGCTCGATGCGTTCGCGCCAGTTGCCCAGCTCCTTCTCGACGGCGAGCAAGTCCTTGATCTCGCCCTTGCCGCTCTTGATGATTTGCAGCAGCCGCTCTTCCATCGCACGGGCGGCCCGCAGGCGGCTCTCCAGGTCGGTGTACTGCTTGGTGATGTCCTGGCTGCCGATGCGCTGGTTCTTCAGTTCGCCGCCCTTGCCGAGGTCGGTGCGCAGGTCGAGCAAGAGGGCGTCGAGGCTCTCCGGCGGCACGCGGACGACGACGGTGCCGCGCACCTTGCCGTTGGCCAGCTTGTCGCTGTTGACGGTGGCGAGGAAGCCGCCCTTGATGTTCTTGAGCAGGCGCGTGATGGTCGCCACGGCGGCGTCGAACGATTGGACTTCATACTCGACCTCGCCGGTGCGGATGACGATCTTGCGCGGGCCGGCCTGGGCGTCGGGCTTGTCGGGCGACTTGGGTGTACCCTTGCGTGCCTCCGCTTTGTCTCGGCCGCTCTGATCCGGGCTGCTCGTACTCGATGGTTTCTGGGCCGAGGCGACGGCCGACGGCTCGTCCTTCGGCGAGCTTCGCCAACTCCTTTACGTCCAGCAGCTGGCTCGGGGCGAAGTAGCCGCGTAGCAGTGGGTTCGCATTGACCTTGGCCGGTGCCGTGGTGGGCGTGGCGGTCGCGGCGAGAGAAGGAGTATAGGAGTAATAAGGTGTATTTTGGGGTGGAATGCCCGCTGGGCCGGGCATACCGCCCATCATGCCCATACCACCGCCTGCCATGCCCATCATGCCGGCCGGCATACGGCCATCCCCCATCATCACGCTGCCTCCCGGCGGCATTGGCCCGTTCATCACGCCGCCTCCCGGCGGCATCGGCCCGTTGACGTGCGTCTGGTCAACGGGTTTCTCAGCCGATGTTATCGTGTTGGAGGTTCTGCTTTGTATCGTCGAGGTAGCTTTCTCGCTCAATGCTTGAACCGGAGGATGGTAGCCGAGGTTGTTGTTTACCTGGTCCAAATTTTTCACATCCCCTCCAGCATCAAGTCGCCCTATAGCAGACTCGCGTGAGGCTCGCGCCATCTCGTCCACGTCCTGGCCATCTCCCAGGGACACACCGCGCTGGAAAGCGCCTGCGGACCACGCCACGCCGGAAACGATAGGCCGCTGGATACGAGCAATTGACTCACTCCGGCACCGGTGAGGGCGAGCAGCACCACGGCCGCCGCCGCAAAAACGAACCACCCCGGCACGGGCAGACGCCATGCGGACTCTTGCGTTCGTGTCCGCAGCGATTGAATGACGCGATCCTCCAGGGCCGGACCCGGTCGCGCCGCGGCGAACAACCCGGACAGCGCGGCGTCCACGTCGCTGGCGGCGACTAGGGCGGCGGCACAGGAGGCACACTCGGCCGTGTGCTGGTCGAGGCGCTCGCGCTCGGCCGGCTCCAGGCCGTCGGCCAGGTACGCAGCGAGGTTCTCCACAACCCAGGCATGATCGGACATCACGGTATCTCCTCACCGTTTAGCCGCGACGCGCAGCGGAGCGCGGGCTTTTCCCGCGCTCCGCTGCGCGTCGCGGCTAAACGAGTCATCGTGTCTTCTCGCGCAGTTCCGCGGGTAGCCTCTCCTGCAACAGTTTCAAACCACGGTGCAGCAGACCGCGCAGCGAACCGTTGGTGACACCCATTTGCAGTTGAATGGTTTCGTAGTCGGCGCCCGTCAGATAGCGTAGCGTCAACGGCAGACGATATTCCTCGGGCAGCGAGCGTAGCACGGCCAGGACTTGCGCCCGCGTCTCTCCGCGGACAGCCTGCTCCTCGGGGCGAGGCGAGCGGTCCTCGACGTGGGCCAGGGCCGCCATCCCACTCCGCACCGACCCGGCGCGTTTCTGTCGCAGTTCACGGCGGACGGCATCGGTGTGGACATTCTGGGCAATGGTCAGCAGCCAGCCGCGAAACGCCTTCGGTTCGCTCAGCTTGCCCAGCGAGCGGAAGGCGGTCAGCAGCGTCTCTTGCAGCAGATCCTCGGCGCGATGGGCGTCGCCTACCTCCAGGTACAGCCGAGCGAAGATCAGGCGCGAGGTACGGCGAACCAGTTCCTCGAACGCGGATCGATCGCCGCTCCGAGCACGCAGCACCAGGACTTCTTCGGAATCGATCATCATGTCTCCACTGATGGTAGACGCGATTCCGCCGCCCAGCGCGCAAAAAGGGAAACCACTCCGACGCCGCGCGAATTATCCGTCACGACCGTTTCCCTCGGCACAAGGCGAGGCCACGGAAGGACCGGAGCGGCTCGCCAGGGTGCAGGCGCGGCCGCGCGGCCGTCGATCCAGTGTTAGAACTTGGCGAGTGGAGGGGAAGTAAGGAGAGGGCGATGTTGCGGCCGCTGGCGATCCTTGTACTACTCACCTCGGCGGTCGGTCCCTGCGCCGCGGAATGGTCTCCGGGACAGGGGCGCATCTGGATCGGGCCGCCGGCCAATCCCGAACGCTATTCCCGCTTCGCCACCGACAACGGCATCCCCGGCACCGGGCATTACGCCTACTTCGATTACAACTGGCCGTCGCTGCGCCAGGCGCTGGACCAGTATGGCCTGTTCGGACGACGGGTGCGGGGACCAAAGAGGAGTAGTGTTAGCCGGCCTCTTCCGGCTCAATGACGAGTACGAAGCCATCCCACCAGGAGAGGAAGCGCTTCAGCGGCATGGTGCGGATGCGGCCGTCCGCGTCGTTGGAGTCGATGACGCGCACTTCGTCGGGACCGTAATCGACCAGGGTGACGATGTGCCGTCCCGCTCCGGGTCGGCGTTCGCGGAAACCGACGAGGGCGCCCTGTTTCTCGCGCACCGCGTAGCGGAGAAGGTTCTTATCGCGGCAGCCGGGATCCTGGACCATGTAGTTGACATCGACTTCGTCCAGGGCCGCTTCCAGGTCTTCGGGACGAGCGGGGCTTGTGTGCTTGTCGGCCAGGTGGTAGAGGTCGGTGATGCCGTGATAGCGGGCCAGCGTCTCCAGGGCGCACCAGCCGCAACGCTGTCCGGGAAGGTCGCGGACCCGGCAAGCCAGCGGAATCGGCACCTCGGCATGTAGGGCAGCAGGGAGGAGAAGAGCGGCGAGGAAAAGTATCTCACGCAAACACAGGCACATAGACTCGCCCAGCAACCTGACTTATCACGACTTGTGCAGGTTATCGAGGAAATGTGAAGATTTGATTTGGAAAAGAAGTGAGCATTGCGTAAAGTAAAAGAGGAAATGGTGGGACGATCTACCTACCAGCCCGGAGCGCCAGCGACGGGTTAGTAGGTAGACAAAGCGAGGATGTCGTCATGTGGCGAAACGGAACATCGCGGTGGTTCCGGTCCTTCGGGGCGGTGGGACTGTTGGTCCTCGCCGTTTCGCCGGCCCTGGCCCAGTCTCCGTCTCGTCCGCTTCTCTACTATTATTTCCTCCCCGGCGTCGGCTACGTGCCGGTGTACGCCCCGGCCCCGGCTGCCGCCGCTCCGAAGTCCAGCCCCAGTTACGGGGCGGAAGCTCCACGAGCCGGAGAGCCGGACTACTACGAGGAAGATTACCCCAACGCGCCGCCGGACAAGCCCGACGAGAAGATGCCGGCCCGCATCCGCGTCCGCTTGCCGGCCAACGCTGAGCTGCTCATCAACGGCCAGAAGACGACCTCGACCGGGCCGGTGCGCGAGTTCGAGACGCCGGAGTTGAATCCCGATCGCGTCTATACGTATGTCATGCGGGCACGCTGGACGGAGGGCAGCCTCACGGTAGAGAAAAGCCTGAAGGTGCGTACCCTGTCCGGCAAGCGCGTGACGGTCAACTTCGTATCGCCGGCACGGGAACGCCCGCCGCGCAACCCGTTGTCCGCGTCTCCGCGACGGAGACACCGTCGAACCCAGCGCCGTCGCCCTCGCGGTGGTCGGCCCCTTATCCGTAGCCGCCAGCCCTCAAAACGCCAGCTGCATCTGCGTCCGCACCAGCCAGCCATCGACGCCGGCGATGTAACCGGCCGGCGAAGCGCCGCCGGCCGCCGGGTTGCCGCCCTGGTAGACACTGAAATCCGTGGACCACTTCACCAGCTGGCCATAGAAGAAGTAGTTGAAGCCGGCCGCGATCTCGGTGGCCTGGTGGTAGTTGCGGAAGGCCCCGTCGATGACGCGCACCGGCGCGGCGACGCCGGGTACGCTCACCGTGCGGAACTTGCCCGTGCCGTCGATGTCGCCGCTGTCGCCCTCGATCATGGAGTAACGGCCGACAATCTCCAACTTCTTGGGAATGACGAAGTAGCCGCCCTGCACCAGGGTGCCGAAGTCGGTCAGGTTGCCGCCGGGAAAGAGGGCGTTGGCCCCGGTGCCGTCCTGGTAGACGATCAGGTTGTTGCCGGCGGGGGTCGTCTGGAAGCCGGTTAGCCGCCGCGCCCACCACTCGTTGGTCAGGCTGAAGCCGCGCCAGTGGAACGACGCCCAGGCGTCGCCGGCGTAATAATCGAATTTATCGACGTCGTGCGCGCCGGCCGGCGTGCTGGCGACGCCGTCGAGCAGGTTGATCAGCCGCGTGCCGTTGGGTCCGCCGGGGCTGACGAGCACTCGGCTCTGCTCGTCGTCGCCGTAGATGCTGCGGCGACCCATCGGCACTAAATCGACGGCCCCTCCCACGCGCAGCGTCGGGTTGGGACTCCACTCCAGGTCCGATGTCGAGAAGCCGTACAGGTTGTAGCGCTTGGCCTGCGCGTCCCAGGTGCCGCCGAAGTCGTACCACAAGCCGCCGATGAAAGCAGGCATGTTGTCCATCTGCGTATTGGGAAACTGCGAATCGTTGCCGTTGGTGATCATGGCGGTGGCGAACAGGCGGTCGTCGAAATCGCGGTACTGGACGGCGGCCGCCGTCAGCATGTTGTTGTCGTCGGAATCGAAGAACCAGTCGGCCATGGCGAAATCGACGAACTGGGCGTTGGCGCTGCCGAGGATTTCCGTGAAGCCGAAGAACGGCTGCTGCTTGCCGGCGATGAAGGTCAGCACCGGATGGTAGGCGTAGGTGCCTTCGGGGCAGTCCGGTCCGCAGCCCTTGCCGCGCGGGCCGAAGATCACGTCGTAGGCCACCCAGGCGGTGAACAGACGCACGCCGGCGTCCACGGCGGCGCCGCCGCCGATGGCCGAGGCCGCGCCGCCGATGCCCGGCGCGGCATAGGACGCTCCCGGAGGCGTGCCCGTCGTCTCGACGATGCGATTGTTCTGCATGACGCCCAGGCCGCGCGTGTTGCCGTCGAGTTGGAACTGGTAACGCAAGTTCGGGTCGAACGCCGAACCCTCCCAGAACAGACGCAGACGCTTGACCTCCAGCTGCGAGAAGTCGCCGGCCGCCGGCTCGTAGCGCTGGCCGGTCAGGTGGTTGAGATTATCGGTGACTTTGTAGAAGTAGTAATCGAGCTGGACGCGGCCGCGAATGCGCAGCTCGAAGGGGATGCGGCTCTGATCGTGCCAGTTGTCGTAGTTCGGATTGGGTGCGCTGCGGATGTAGAAACCCTGCCCGGCCGCGAAGCCGGTCTGCACGCCGGCCGGCATGCCGATGCCCGGTTTTTCCTTGAGATAGCTATCGATAATAGCCTGGAAAGCCGATTTGTCCTGTCCCTCGCCGCCCTCGGCGGTCTCCTTGCTCTCTTCGCCCTCTTTGCCGACGCCGCCCGGCGTCCCTTTGCCCTTTTTCCCTTTCGCCCCGCTGGCCGGTTCAATGCTCTTGGGCGCGGCGGTGGTGCTGGGCGGCTGGGTGTTGGCCGAGACCGGCAGAAGGTTCGGTCCAGTGCTCAGGGCGTCCACTCGCTGTCTCAAAACGTCCATCTGCTCCTGCTGCCGCTCCAGTTGCCGACTCTGGACATCGATGATTTGCCGCAAATCCTCCACGCTCTCCTGAGCCTGGATCCGTCCGGCGCCCAGCAGAAGCGTTGCCAGGACCAACGCCGTCCGCTGTCTCCACCCCTTTCTCCAGCTCGACCGCATGATTCCGCCTTCCGGCACGGGAAGGAGACGTTGAGCGCCCCGGGACACCCCGAGATGGATCGACCAGATAGCGCAACCGGAATAAGAGGAAATACCCGCAAAGGCCGAAAAGTCGTTGGCCGCCAGGGGTTATTATCGTGTCTTGAAGAACTTTGTGTGAAGGAAGCGAGAAGGTCGAGAACGAACGGATTGTTTCGCCGCGACGCGCAGCGGAGCGCGTCGCGGCGAAACCGGATCATGACGCATGCAGGTTTTGCAGCATCTCGCGGCGCGATACCAGGCGATGGCCGCGGCACTCGTCGATGCGCAGGGTCTTGAGCAAACGCCGGCGCAGCTCGCCCTGCATCTGCTCGACGGCGCTGGCGGACGTGCTCAACAGCGGCACCGTGCCGCCGGCGCGGCGGTCGTGACCGCCGGCCCGACCGAGCTTGCCCACCACCTGACGCAACATCTCGCCCGCCCGAGCATCCGCCGCGGCGCTGCGCACCGACAGGATCAACTTGTCGTCGTAGACGCCGCCGCAGACCGCCCAGTCGATCTCCTCGAAGCGGATGAGGAAATCGACCACCTCCGCCGCCAGCTCCGGCTGCGGCAGCTCGTTGACCCAGCTGATAATCAGCCGATCGTAAATGAACGAACTCTGCAAGGCGTGCAGGATGCACTCGAAATGGCTCTGCGGCAGACGAGCGTTGCGGATGCGGGCCAGCAGGTCCTTCTCGGCCAGGGGATAGAGGTAGAGCAAGGCACTGTCGTCGAGGGAGCTGGCCTCGCGCGGATAGCCGCTCAGCTCCGTCTCAATGCCGTACAGCAGGCCGGTCGCCAAGCGCGGCGGCAAATCGATGCTCTGCTCCATCAGGTAACTCGTCACCAGCGAACAGGTTGCGCCCAGGGTGCGGCGAACGTCCACGAACGGGACGCCGTCCAGGTCGCCGGGAGTGTCGTGGTGATCGATGACGGCATAGAGGGGAACGCAGGGATCGAGATTGTGCCGGCCGGTGTTGGGCTGGCTATCGACCATGACGATGGCGTCGCCTTCGTGCCAGGTGGCCTTCTCGATCGGCACCAGGTCGATGTCGAGCAGCGACACCATGGCCCGGTTCTCGGCCCGGCTGATGAGACCGTCGCGGGTCAAACGGGTCCGCTTGCCCAGGACGGTTTCGACCAGATGGGCCAGGCCCATCATGCTGCCGAGGCTGTCCGGGTCGGGGTGGACGTGCGAGACGAAGGTGACGGTGGCCGCCTCCTTCAATCCTTCCAGAAAGCGATCCGAACGACGGAGGGGCGATGTCTTGCCATTCAATCCACAATCGGCGCTGCGACGCGCCATAACGGGTTTTCCTCCTCAGGAGCAAGTCAGGGTAGGTCGCACGGGGACGACAGCTGGGCGGCTGCGAACCCGTTGGCACATCCAGGGCAACTCCTCCGTCCTTCGCGTGGGCCGCAGCCAGAGACCGCGACCCGAGGGGGGAAGTGCGGAGGCACTCCCTGACTCTGAACAAAATTGTAGCTCTCGCCAAGGCTCCTGCCAAGACAACGCACTCATCCCGGTTCGGCGGCCAACTCCTCGACCCGCCGCCATTGCGCCTCCGTGACCGGCACGACGGACAGCCGCGGCAGTCGAACCAGGTCCCAGCCGGCCAGCAGCGGATCGTTCTTGATCCGGGCTAGCGAGACCGGGTGGGGCAGCAACCGCACGGCCTCCACCTCCACAAGCACTTCCTTGGGATCGTCGGCGTCGGGGTCCGTCCGCGGATCGCTCAGCACCCGCATCTCGCCGACGACGGCCTTCTCCTTGCCCGTGTGATAATAGAACGCGCGGTCGTCCCGGCGTACTTGCCACAAGTTCTGTCTTGCCAAGGCGTTACGAACTCCATCCCACACGGTTCGTCCCTCGCGCTGGAGGGAGGCGAAGTTGTAGTGGGTCGGCTCCTCCTTGAACAGCCAGCACGCCATGCACACGGTCCTCTCTGTCCGGTCTGCCCGACCGGATTCCCTTCTCAGGCTTCGATCCGAAATCCGCTCCAAGACCCCTTGTCTGGACAGCTGGGGTCGAGGCCGCTGCGTAGAATCCATTGCCCCACGCGGAAGGCAAACCCCTTCGGTCCCCGCGTCACGGGTCGATCCGGAGTTGGGATCGGTTTCGGCCTCTAACCCTCTTAGGGGCACGTCTCATGCCGGGGCCGATCCCTTCTCGTGGCCTCGACCGCGTGTACCTTTCGTCCGGCGCAACCAACCTCTCGGCAGGAGGAACCTCATGTCCTACCTTACATTTCTGTTCGCGTCAAAAGTCCCTGGTATGTCGAAATCGTCCGGGGCGGTCGGGGAGAGAGAGTCGGCCATTCCGGCGGCATGGCCGAACGCGGCGGAGACGGCCTCGTCTGTTCCTTCCGCCCCTTGGCCGGCCGAGCACGGGCTGCCCTCGGGGATCGCTTCGATGGAACATTGGCTGGACCTCAACGCCTGAGGGCGTCGAGGCTCTCTTTTTTCGCCGGGCTGTCCCTTCTCCGTCACCGATTCGGAAACGATCATAACCGTAATCAACTCAGGGAGCAAGAGTCAGCTAGCCGAAGAGGAGTCGAGCCAGTCGCGGACCTGCTTGCGCTGCGGGTCAGTTAATTTGCGCGTGGGGGCGGTGGCGATCTCATCGAGGCGGCGCGCCTCCTCGGCCTGTTCTCGACATCGGCGCCTGTCGCCGGCCTTGGCCCAGGCCAGGGCCAGCGAGTAGTGCAGCTTGGCCTCGGTTGGATCGTTGGGCAGAAAGCCCTCCAGCACCCGGCCGGCCAACTCGTACTGCTGCTTGGCGGTCTGCTCCTTCTCGTTGACGAAGAGCGGGTCGCGGTCGGGCAGCTTGGCCATCGCCTCGTTGAGTCCGCCGAACATCATGCGGAGCTGATACTGCACCATGTAGCCCTGTCCTCCCTCCGGGTCGAACCGGGTAGCCATTACGCCGTGCTCGACGGCTTGGCGGGCGATCTTGAGGTCGGAGACTTGCGTCTTTTGCAGGTTCAGCCGCCACACGGTGCCGTACCAGAACGCCGCCTGGACGTGCAGCCGCGCATCGTCCGGCGTCAAGTGGATGGCCTGCTCCAACCGAGCGAGGACGAGCTTTCGTAGATAGCCGTCCGGGTCGTTGCGGATGGCCGCGACGCGCTCGGCCGGCGGCTTGGCTCCTTCGCTGTGGAAAAAGGCGACGGCCCGCACCGCATCGCGCAGCAGGCTATCGCTGCCGAGTACTGGATAGAGGATGGAGGTGACGTAGCCGAGGACGACCGCGACGAGGATGGGCAGAGGCAGGATCATGGCGACGCCGGGACGGCTGAGCCAGCGCGACGGCTGGAGCGAATGAGCATTGAGGGCCAGGGCGACGGCGACCCACAGCGGCCCGGCCACGGACGGAAAGGCGATGCCGCCGGAGACGCACAGGTTGAGCAACAAGGCGGCGACGCCGGCCGTCAGGGCCAGGGCGCGGCCGCGATCGGACCACGGCACCCGTTCGAGCAGGCCATAGGCCGCGAACCAGACGACGGAGCGCAGCGCCGCCGCCCACGTCTCCGGCAGGATTCTTCGGGGGCCGCGTCCCAGACGCGCAGCAGGAACGCCAGCAGCAGGCCAAACATGCCGCCGAGGTAGAAGTGCCAGCGAACCTCCGGCGAGCGGGGGGCGTCAGCCCCCTGTTCCGGCGTCAACAGGGGGCCGACGCCCCCCGCTCGCCCTAACCACCCAACCACCCGCAAGAAGAAAGACGCGAGCACTCCCAGCAGGGCGAGCAGGGCGAACAGACCGCACGTCGCCCACATCTCCAGGGCGAAGTTGTGCGGATCCTTGATCTTCTCGCCGGCGGTCTCGTCCATGACGCGCGTGTAGTTTTCGCCGAAATTGCCGGGACCGACGCCCAGCCACGGCCGCTCGCGGATCATCCGGCAAGTGGCACTCCAGTATTGCAGACGCAGGGCCACCGTGTTGTTCTGCTTGCCCACGGCGGTCGTCAGCAGGCCGCTCCTCCAGGCGCCGTAGCCCAGTCCGACGAGCACGAGCACGGCGGCCAGCGTGACAAGCAAGTGGGTGCGCAGCGTGCGCCGCCAGAGCAGGACGACGACGCCCAGGCCAGCCAGGACCAGGCCCAGCATCGCGCCGCGGCTGTGAGTCAGCCACAAGGCCGCGCCGCCAAGCACGGCGCAGCCGGCCGCCAGGATGGTTTGCCAGGTCGGAGCGCGCGTTCGCCAACAGACCACGGCCGCCCCGATCAGGCCCGGCAGCCACAGGACGAGATAGCCGGCGTAACTGTTGGGATGAGCGTATGTCCCGAAGATGTTGTTCTCGTGCAGGCGGCGGAGATACTGCCGCAGGTGGGCCTCGTCGCGGTCTTGCAAGTCGCCCTGACGAGCGAGCATCTCGCGCAACTTGTCGATGTCGTCGCCGACCTGGCGGCGTGTCTCCGGTATCTCGACCCGGTATTGATAGATGCCGTGCGCCGCCAACGACACGGCGCCGGCCAGCACGCGGTGAACAATCCGCGCTGCTCGGCTGTCGTGACGGCCAACTGGCGGACCACGAAGAACGCGAGGAACAGGCCGAACCACTCCCAGGCGATGAGCCGGGCCGGGAACTTGTAGTGGGCGGCCATCTCGGCACTGAGGAAGATCAGCGCCACCGTGGCCAGCAAGGCCGTCTGCACCACGCCGCCATACCAATTCCGCGCCGGCGGCCCCTCGCCCTCCGTTTCGCCGGTCGATTCTTCGACGGTCCCATCCGGGCGCGTTGCGGGCCGCAGCCAGAAGCGCCAGACGGCCCAGCCGAGGGCGGCCACCAGCCACAACAGCGTCAGGACCATGCCCAGCGGATCGGTCATGCCCTCCATCAGGCCGGGGTCTTCGCCGAGGACCAACGGCCGGGCCACCAGCAGCGCCGTCGCCAGCACCAGCAGGGCGCGGCGCAGCAGGGCCGGCCCGGAAAGGGTCGGAACGTCCTCGGCTTCGGGGTCCGGCGGTTTCGGGGTTTCGGCCGGCGCGGTCTTGTGTTTGCGGGTCGTGGCATGACTCCTGAGAGCACCGGGGCGAACGGCCGGCGACCCGTTCCACCGCCGGCCATGTCGTCACCGCATAGAGTAGCAGACCACTCGCCCCGTTGACCAGCGCCAACAGGTAAAGGACGCGCACCGCTCAGGAATGCTCGTCTGCCGGTCTTTCTTCGCGCAGACGCTGGCGGTAGTAATCGCGGGCCTGTTGCAAGAAGTCGTGGACGCAGGGCAGACGATAATCGGCGTAGGTCCACGGCCACGGCTCGAAAGCGCCGGCGTGATAGCGCAATGTCACCTCGGCGAAGATGCCGTCGCGCAGGTAGACGCGATGGGATTGGTCCTTGGTGGTGGCCAGCAAGAACTTGCCGAGCACGAGGAGACCCGGATCGAGGTTGAGCGGCCGCAGTTCGGGATAAATGCCCGCGACGGCCAACTCGCGTTCGAGGGCGTTGGTTCGCAGCTTGATGTCGGCGAGGCGGTCGGGTGCGACGAGATCACGGAAGGCGAGGAGTTGTTTGAGCAGATCCGGCCCCATGCTCGCCTCGTAGTAGGCCGTCTGATCGAAGACGAATGGCGGGCTGGCCAGCTGCACGGGACCGAAGAAGTGTTCCAGCCGGCCCCGCGCCCGGGTCAGCACCTCGGGATGACGGCTGAAGGCGGCTATCACTAACAGCACCGGCACGTGAGGACTCGGCTGAGCCATCGGCGCTAATCTCGGCCGCTTGCTTGCGGCTGCGAGTGTTTATCCGAGCCTGAAGCGTTAGCGAAGATTTCCTTTCTTCACTAACGCTTCAAGCTCGGAAGAGTTTGGCCATTATTCTACCGCAATTTCTGCTGCTTGAGCACTTCCTGCAACCACTGACGGTCCTCGGCGCCTAGCGGCGTGCTGGGGTCTTTGCCATAGTCGATCTTGGACGCGAAGCCGCCCTGGTCGTAGCAGCGCGTGAAGGCCGTGTGCAGGTCGAGCACCGTATCGCGGTCGTCGGAGGCCAACGGCAGACGAAAACGCGGCAGACGCTTTTGCAGCGTGGCCGTGTAAATCTCATAGCGCTCCGGCTGTGTCGAGCGCGTCACGGTGACGGCGTAGTCCCAGTCGGGCAGACCGTCGCGCGAATACTCCAGCGTCGGCTGTCCTTGCAGCACCAGGTCCAGCTCGACGAGGTTGGCGCTGACGTTGCGGCCCTCACGGCGCTTGTCGAGATAGGCGTCGCGGCCGGCCGACGTCACCTTATTGGCCGGACTGACCACATCGACCATCGTGATCAGCCGGCCGTCGGAGCGCTGGCGGACCTCGATGTAGTCTTCGTGGTGTTCCTCGCGCACGACCGAGGTGAACAGGGCTTGCTCGGTGACGTAGTGGCGCTGGTTGACGCGGGCCCGGTAGCGATCGACGAGGCCGGGCAGCAGGATTTGATACAGACACATGACGAGCTGGTGATGGAACACCGGCCACAGAGCGTCATCTTCGAGGTAAGGGTCCATACCTGGAAAGGGGCTCGGCATCGGCGATCATCTCCCTGGTTCCTGGAGAACGGCACGGGACAGACAAGGTTTCGGGTCGCGGAGCGGTCCCGAACTCAAGAGCCGGTTTCGCGGTCGGCCGGCACGCTCTCCGCTTCGTCCCAAGGGCGCACTCCCCCTAGACTACCGTTCGCCCTTGGCCTGTCCAAATGAATTTTCCACTACCGCTCCGAGGCTCTCGCGGGGTCCATTATAGGGGGCGTTCCGGGGAAGTGCCAGCATCCCCGAAGGAGCCGCGATTGACGCGGACTTCCTCGTTTCCGTACACTCCTTCCGCCGCCCTCTCGCTCCTCGTTCGCATGATGAGAAACAGGAGGTTCGATCATGAACGCACGGATTGCCCTGGCCGTTCTCCTTCTTCTGACCGGCCGTGTTGGGGCCGGCGAGATCGACAAAGCCAAGCTGCGCAAGCTCGCCGAACTGCCGACCGTCACCGTCGTCGCCGGCGTCGGCTTCTCGACCACCTCTGGCTTCACCTTCAACGACGAGAAGCCCGATCCAGCGGCGGAGATTGTTCGCTTGCGCAAGCAACTCCAGGGCGATGCCACGGATGCGGAGCGCTATCAGCGTCTGGGACTGCTCTATCACAAGATCGATCAAAAGAAGGCGTCGGAGGAAGCCTACGCCAAGGCCGTCGCCCTGTGTCGGCGGCAAGTGCGCGAACATCCGGAGGACAAGCGCTGGCTGGCTCGCCTGGGCGATGCCCTTGTCGCTACCGACCAGGCGGACGAAGGCGAGAAACTCCTGCGCCGTGCGATCCGGGAGGCGCCGGAGGATTGGCGGGCGTGGCTGGCGCTGGCCCAGTGCCTGGACGGCCGAGCCGTTCACGCGGTTACGGGGGACGAAGGGTTCACTCTCCGGTTCGCCAGTGAGAAGTTGATCGTCTCCACACTGCTCAAGAAGAAGCCGACGGCGCAGCAGATCGCCCAGATGCGCCGGCTGCACAAGGAAGCGCGAGCCTGTTACGACCGGGCCGTCACCTTGGCGCCGCGAGAGACGAAACCTTATTTCTGGCGTGCCGCTTCGAGCTGGGGTCATGGGGCCATCGAAGCGGGTCTCCGCATGGCCAAGGTCGAGAAAGCCGATCTCGTCGCCGCCCTGCTGACGCCCGATGTCGCCGCCGACATGAGCCGGGTCGCCCGGCTCTCCCCCGACGATCCGCGCCTATCGGGATGGCGATGTTCCTGGAGATCCTAACCTGCGTCCTGCATGGCAAGATCGACGTAAAGGACGACGCTTTCTCGAGCATTATGGGGAACAATCGTCCCCTGCTGGAGCTGCTGCCCAAAAAGAGCCGAGACTTCGTTCGCTGGTCACAGGATCGCCTGGAACATCTGACGAAGAGCAAGGACAAGGATGCGTCCGCCGTGGCCTGCGAAATGCTGGCCGTCACGCTGCTATTCCTGCAATCGTGGGATGAAGATCACGGTGGCGGCTCGCACTCGCCCTTCCGCAAGGACAAGGACATAGGGGAAAAAACGATCTCGAAAATCCTGGACTATCTGCGCCGCGCCGTCGAGTTGGATCCGTCGCGCGAGCGCGCCTGGGAGATGTTGACGCCGCTGCTCGTGGAACAGGCGAAGTACGAGGAAGCGGCTGTCGTGGCCCGCAAGCGGATCGCGCGGAAGGACAACGCCCACAATCGCTTCTTTCTGGCGAAGGTGTACGCCGAACAGAAGCAATTCGACAAGGCGGCCGAACAGTTGCGTATCGGGCTGAAGCAGGAGCCGGAGGACCTTGATTGCCGGCTCGGCTTGATTGCCATGCTGCTGAAGCGCGACGATTCGGCAGCGCGGAAGGAAGCGGGCGAACAACTCGGCGAAGTCAAAGTGCGAAAGAGCGACGACAAGAGCAAATCGCGCCAGGTGAGTTATTCCTTGCTGCGCGGCATTCACGCCGCCCTGAGCGGATCGGCCCGACCGAGCGAAAGAGTTGTTCTGGGAAGTCCTGCAACACGACCAGGGCAACACGAAGGCGATGCGTGCCTTGGCGGCCCTCGGACAACCGTTGACGCCGGCCGACGAGCAGAGGGCGATGGATTACCTCCGCGAACGAGGCGGGGAGATCAACGGCGGCAAGAAGCATCCCGCCTTGCCGGTGGTCCAAGTCCGACTCTCCGAATTGAAGAACAAGTTCACGGATGACGATCTGTTCGCCCTCACTGCGTTCTCCTACCTCCACGGCCTCCATTTGTACAGCTACACGATCACCGATGACGGGCTCGTTCCCTTCAACGGCCTCACCGGCCTTCGTAAGCTGGAGTTGTCTTGTTCCAGGATCACCGATAAGGGATTGAGGCGCCTCCAAGCATTGACCAATCTTCGCCATCTTTCCCTTGACGGTCGGAACGTCAGCGATGTCGGCCTGAGCTACCTGGAAGCGTTTCCGAAACTGGAGAGTTTGTCGATCGATAACTTGCACCTTAACACGTCTATCACGGACAAGGGACTGGCTCATCTTCGCAAGCTCACTCAGCTCCGGGAGGTTTCGTTGAGTGAGTGCGTGACAGACAAAGGGCTGGCTCACCTCGCTGCTCTGCCCCGGCTGCAAAAGCTGTACATCGTCTACACCCCAATCACGGATGAAGGAATGAAGCAACTGGAGCGGTGTACGGAGCTACGCGAGCTGTGGCTTAGCGGCACGGAGATCTCCGACGCCGGTCTGGTCCACCTCAAGGGACTTCGCCATCTCCAAAAAATAGACCTGTCCAACACGAAAATCACCGATGCCGGTTTGGCCCACCTGCGGGGGCTGAACAACTTACGTGAGTTAAGCCTGAAAGACTTCAACCCATTTGAGGGGGCGATACAACAGATGAAGTTCTTCCCCGGCCAGGAGCCGGAGAAGAAGCCGGAGAAACGCCGAATCACGGACACGGGCCTGAAACATCTCGAGGGACTGACCAAGCTGGAGAAACTGAATTTGTCCGGGCACCCCGTCACGGATGCGGGGCTGGTTCATCTGCACGGGCTGAAGCGACTGAAGTACGTCCGTCTCGACGGAACGAAAGTCACGGCCAAGGGCGTCGCCGAGCTGCGGAAGGCCATTCCCGAGTTGGAGGTTTCGCGCTGAGTATCGCTCGCCCCGGTGTCTCAACTCCACGCCGGACGTTCACGGACGGGATCCAGCGTCCACACCTGACGGCAGCGCGGCCCGTGACGTTGGAACACCAGTTCGCCATCGGCCGCGCCGTCTTCCGCGCACGTCGTCTCCAGCGGTACGGCACGCAAGCGGAACTCAGTCGGCCAGGGACCGCCGGCATCGAGGAAGGCGTGCCATAGCCGATGGCCGAGATCGCGTCCGGCCGGGCCGGTCACGCGCCATTCGCGCAGACCCAGCCAGCAGGCGTGACCGTGGACGAGGTCGCCCAGCCCGTACAGCGTTCGGCCGTCCGACAGCGACTGATAGCCGACCGCGTAGCCGTGCAGCCAGCCGAAAAAGGCCAGCGACGGCAGCAATCCCGGCCCGGAGCAGGGCGCCTTGCGCTCGGCCCAGTCGGCCCACGGAGCCGTCATCGACGGCAGCGGCTCGGGAGCGGGCAGCAGGCCGGCGGGGACCGGCACATTGTCGCGGCCTTCATCCTCCTCGGCCCGCAGCGGCATGAAGTAGGCCGGCCGGGTCAGCCGGCCCTCGAAGACGCCATCGCGGCAGCTGCCGCGCACCAGGAACGCCAGGCCGGGCGCCAGATCCAACGGCACCAGCAGCAGGCCATCGACCGCCAACTGTTCCAGCCACGCCGGTTCCAGGTCCAGCGACGCCGCCGTCACCAGGATGCGATCGAACGGCGCCTCCGCTGGCCAACCGAGCCGGCCATCGCCGTGGTACAATTCCACCGGACGATCCGGGAACGTCCGCAAATGGGACTCCGCCTCGGCCAGCACGCGGCGATCGACCTCCAGCGACACGACCCGGCCGACCACGCGCGCCAGCAGGGCGGCGTTGTAGCCGGTGCCGGCGCCGATCTCCAGCGTCCGCAACCCCGGAGACAGACGCAGGTCTTCGAGCATCTCGGCCATGAGCGACGGCTGACTGGAGGAGCTGATCGGCACCGGGACGAAGCCCGGTCCCGGCTCGCTCAACCGCGTGGTCAGGGCGCGGTCGGCATAGAGCAGACGCAGTTCGTGCCGGCCGGGCGACTGCGTACGCACTTCGCGCCAGCCGGGCGGCTGGCGCTGGTAGTGGTAGACGCGATCGAGGAAGCGATGCCGCGGCGTCGCGCGGAACGCCTCGATCAACGGCCGCGACCACAAGGCGCCGCGAGCGATCAACTGATCGACCAGGTGCTGGTTGGCTGCGTCGGCGGCCGTGCTCATGTTGACTTCCTCGCATCGTCCCCCGGACCAACGCGGCGAGTGCGAAAGCAACGGTTTCGCGGGACGCGCGGGCCGGCGCGGACGCCTTCGGAGGTTTGGCCGGGAAATGTCCTTGACGTCAAGGAGACGAGCCTATACATGATGGATGATAGGATTGAACCCACTGCGGCACAAGGAGTTTCTCGGCATCGGGACGCCGTACTCCGGAATACGGAACTCCAGGCAGGGGAAACCGAAGCGCCCTCATCATCGATCCGATTAACCCGTACCCTCATCCGCGGCAGACCGCGTGCATTCTCACCGTTGGCGTCTCTGTACGGATCGTCCACTCCTCTCCAACCTCGGGGGACCCCATCGATGCCGAAAGGCGCTGAGCCGGAATTGATGGACAAATGGAAGATCGCAGGACGCCGTCGAGACCTACGGCGTCCGCAACTGGGGCAAGGGCTACTTCGGCATCAACAAGGCCGGCCACGTCACCGTCCAGCCGAACAAACGCCCCGACGAGTCGATCGACCTCAAGGAGCTGGTCGATCAGCTCCAGGCACGCGGCATCCAGCTGCCGATCCTGCTCCGCTTCACCGACATCCTCCGCCACCGCGTCGGCGAGATCCACGACGCCTTCCAGCAGCGCCATCGACGAGTACGAGCTACCAGGGCAGCTACTGCTGCGTCTACCCCATCAAGGTCAACCAGCAGCGGCACGTCGTCGAGGAGATCCTCGACTTCGGCAAGCCCTACCACTTCGGCCTGGAGGCCGGCTCCAAGCCCGAACTGCTGGCCGTGCTGGCCCTGACCAACGGCCTGGACACGCCGATCATCTGCAACGGCTTCAAGGACGACGAGTTCATCAAGCATGACCATGCTCGCCCGCAAGATCGGCAAGAACATCATCCCGGTCGTCGAGAAGTTCACCGAGCTGGAAGCTGATCGTCCGTCACGCCGAGGAGCTGCAACGTCCGGCCGGCCATCGGCGTGCGCGTCAAGCTGGCCGCCGCGCGGCGCCGGCCGCTGGCAGTCCAGCGCCGGCTACCGCTCCAAGTTCGGCCTGACCCTGACCGAGGTGCTCGAGGCCGTCGAGTACCTCAAGCAGCGCGACATGGCCGACTGCCTGCAACTGGTCCACTTCCACCTCGGCAGCCAGATCACCAACATCCGCAGCATCAAGAACGCCCTGACCGAGGCGGCGCGCGTCTACGTCGAGCTGCACCGCGTCGGCGCCGGCGTCAAGTACATCGACGTCGGCGGCGGCCTCGGCATCGACTACGACGGCTCGCAGACCGACTTCGAGTCGTCGGTCAACTACACGCTGCAGGAGTACGCCAACGACGTCGTCTTCCGCGTCAAGAGCGTCTGCGACGAGGCCGGCGTGCCGCACCCGACGATCATCTCCGAGTCGGGCCGGGCCGTGGTCGCCTACCACAGCGTGCTGGTCTTCGACGTGCTGGGCGTGTCGCAACTTCGACCGCTTCGAGGCGCCGCCGGAGGTGCCCGCCGACGCGCCGCAGCAGATCGCCGACCTGTTCGCCATCCACCGCGACCTGAAGAAGAAGAACCTGCTGGAGAGCTACCACGACGCCGTGCAGGCGGTGGACGAGGCGCTCAACCTGTTCAACCTCGGCTACTGCACGCTCGAGCATGCGCGCCCTGGCCGAGCGGCTGTTCTGGGCGATGTGCGGCAAGCTGCTGAAGATCGTCCGCGAGATGGACTACGTCCCGGAGGAGTTGCAGGGCCTGGAGGCGATGCTGTCGGACACCTACTTCTGCAACTTCTCGATCTTCCAGTCGATGCCCGACAGCTGGGCGATCAAGCAGCTCTTCCCGATCATGCCGATCCACCGGCTCAACGAGGCGCCGACGCCGCCGGGCCGTGCTGGGCGACATCACCTGCGACTCGGACGGCAAGATCGACCAGTTCATCGACCTGCGCGACGTGCGCAACACGCTGGAGCTGCACCCGTTCAACGGCGAGCCGTACTACCTCGGCGCGTTCCTGCTCGGGGCGTACCAGGAAATCCTCGGCGACCTGCACAACCTGTTCGGCGACACCAACGCCGTCCACGTCAGCCTCGACGAGGACGGCGAGATCGACCTCGACGACGGTCATCAAGGGCGACACGGTGCGCGAGGTGCTGGCCTACGTGCAGTACTCCGCCGACGAGCTGACGGCGCAGTCTGCGCAAGGACGTGGAGCGGGCCGTGCGACGGGGCAAGATCTCGCTGACGGAATCGCGGCAGCTGCTGCGCTTCTACGAGTCGGGCTGGAAGGGTATACTTACCTGGAAGAACCGTAACAGCGAACCAACCGACGAGGGCGAGTCATGGCGATCGGAGGTCGGCCATGCCTGTGAAAGTGCGTGATATCCACGCCCAAAGCCTGGAGACTTCCACGGCCCTGTCGGCATACTACATAACCAATTTCATTCCGCCGCTGGAAGTGTTTCGCGTCCTCAACGCGGCACAAATGCGTTTCATGCTCCTGGGAACCCACGCCCTGGGCGGTTGGATGCGCGAGCCACGCACCACCACGGACGTTGATATCCTCGTTGGAAATCGCGGCCACAAGAAGGCCGTGCGGCGTTTTGCTGGCGGCGTTTCCGCAGTTACAAGCGGAAGAAGAGGAGGACGTGACTCGTCTCCGGGATGGGGAGACGGGGCAAGTTCTCATCGACGTGATGAAGACGAATCAACCGCTCTACCGGGCCGCCTTCCGGCACCGTCATGGCGTGAAATGGGAGGGACAGGTCTATTCAATTCCTTCGTTGGAATTGGCCCTGGTGATGAAGTTCACGGCCATGGTCAGCGTCACTCGCGACTATGCGGACAAATACATTGACGCCCACGACTTCCTTTGCATGGCCCAATCCAACGCCGACATGGATTCGAGAAAACTGCACGCCCTCGGCCAGCTGGTCTACAACGGCGGAGGCGATGAGATCGTGGAAAAAGTTCGCAAGGTGCGGGCCGGCGAGAAGTTGACCCTGTAGAATGCGCAACCATGATCGATCTCTCCGTCCGCCTGGGCCGTCTGCACCTGAAGAACCCGATCCTCGTCGCCTCGGGCACGTTCGGCTACGCGCGGGAGATGGCCGGCGTCGTGGACTTCGCCCGCCTGGGCGGCATCATCCCCAAGACGGTCACGCGCCATCCGCGCGCCGGCAACGCGCCGCCGCGCACCGTCGAGACGCCGTGCGGCATGCTCAACGCCATCGGACTGGATAACGACGGCATCGAGCACTTCCGGCATCATCATCTGCCGTATCTACGCGCTTTACCGACCGCTGTTCTCGCCAACATTGCCGGCGAAAACGAGGACGATTTCGTGGACATGGCGGCCCAGCTCGGCGGTGAGGAGGGCTTGGCGGGAGTCGAACTGAACCTGTCTTGTCCGAACGTGGCCGGCGGCATCGACTTCGCCATCGATCCCGAGGTGACGCGCCGCGTCGTTGCGCGCGTGCGGGCCGTCTGTCCGCTGCCGATCGTGGCCAAGCTGACGCCGAACGTGACGAACCTCGTGCCGATTGCTCGCGCCGCCGCCGAGGCGGGCGCCGACGCTCTGTCGCTGACCAACACGTTCGTCGGCATGGTCATCGACTGGCGGCGGCGTCGGCCGGTCCTCGGCAACGTCACCGGCGGTCTGAGTGGGCCGGCCATCAAGCCGTTGGTGCTGCGGCTGGTGTGGCAGGTGGCGAGGCAAGTGGGGGTGCCGATCCTCGGTGTCGGCGGCATCGCCACAATTGACGATGTGATGGAATTCCTCGTCGCCGGGGCCAGCGCCGTGCAGCTAGGCACCGTGAATTTCTACGATCCGACGGCGTCTATGCGTATGGCCGGACAATTGCCGGAAGCGCTGGCCCAACTCGGCGCCGGTAGCGTTCGTGAAGTGATCGGCACGCTGCGCGCCTGAAGGGGTCGAGCGACGGTTCCGGCCGCCTTCCCGCCGGATGGATGTTTTTTCGGAGACAACCGCCTTTAGTAGCGGATATACTCGCGGTAGAATGACGAACCTCGCCCGCACCGGAGCCTCGATCCATGCGATTGACACCGATTGGTTTGACGTTGCTTGGTCTGGTCTGCCTGGCGGAGATGGGCCGCGCGGCGGACAACGCACGGATCCTCGATGTCTGGCCCGGCAAGCCGCCCGGCGAGACGGCAGAAGTCGGTGAGGAGAAAATCACCGGCGCCAAGGGCGGACGAAGTCTCACCAACGTCAGCAAACCGACGATTACCGTCTATCGGCCGGCCAAGGAGAAGGATACCGGCGTGGCGATCGTCATCGCTCCCGGCGGCGGCTATCGCGTGCTGGCCTGGGACCACGAGGGCGAGGACGTGGCGGCCTGGCTAAACTCGATCGGCGTGACCGGCGTTCTGCTCAAGTACCGCGTGCCGCGCCGGAGCGATCATCCCAAGGGTCCGCTGGCGGACGCGCAGCGTGCGCTGAGCCTGGTGCGCGGCAAGGCCAGGGAGTGGAAAATCGATCCGAAAAAGATCGGCATGCTGGGTTTCTCCGCCGGCGGCCATCTGACTGCCCTGGCCGCCACGAATTTCGACAAACGAGCTTACGAGCCGGTCGATGAGGCGGACAAGGAGAGCTGCCGGCCGGACTTCGCCGTCATCGTCTATCCCGGCGGCGTCGTCAAGCGCGACAGTGCCGAGATGGACCCAGCCATCCGCGTGTCGAAGGAGACGCCGCCGGCGTTTCTCACGCAGGCCAGCGACGACCGTGTTGGCGTCGAGAATAGCGTGATGCTGTATCTGGCGCTGAAGAAAGCCGGCGTTCCCGCCGAGATGCACCTTTACGCCGCTGGCGGCCACGGCTACGGTCTGCGTCCCAATAAACGTCCGGCGTCGGAGTGGACCAAGCGATGCGAAGAATGGCTGCGGGCGCGGGACGTTCTGCCGGCGAACGCGGCGCGTTGAGAGCAACTAACCAAAAGAGCCTCACGCAAAGGCGCAAAGAACGCAAAGGAAAGACAAAAAGAAGAAAAGAAGAAAAAGGCCAGTCTTTCCTTGTTGTTCGTCTGCATTTTCTTTTTCTTTGCGTTCTTTGCGCCTTTGCGTGAAGCTCTTTTGGAGAGAGCTACTGAGGAAAAATCGGTACTCCCGAGGATGAAGATACGGATGAGGAAGTTGCGCTATCTGCTGCTTGGCGCCTTTGCCCTGACGGTCTCTGCCGCCCTTCGAGGGGCCGTTTCGGCGCCCGCGACGGAGCAGTCCCCGGCCAGCTTTAGGCGCGACGTCGTTCCCTTCCTGAAGCAGCATTGTTATCGCTGCCACGGCAACGGCAAGGACCGCGGCGATCTCGCCCTCGATAAATACACCGACGACGAGAGCATCCTGAAGGACCGCAAGGTGTGGGAAAACGTCCTGCACGTGGTCCGCACCGGCGAGATGCCGCCGAAAAAACGACCACGGCCGTCCGCCGCGGAAATCGAGACCGTCTTGCGGGCCATCGATGGCGTGTTCGCTTCGGCGGATTGCGCGCAGACGCGCAACCCCGGCCGCGTCACCCTGCGCCGCCTCAACAAGACCGAGTACAACAACACCATCCGCGACCTGGTCGGCATCGACTTCCAACCCGCCGCCGATTTCCCCGCCGACGATGTCGGCTACGGCTTCGACAACATCGGCGACGTGCTGTCGCTGTCGCCGCTGCTGCTGGAGCGCTATCTCCTCGCCGCCGACGCCATCCTCGACCGCGCGCTGGTCGTCGTCGATCCGCCGAAGCCGGCCAAGACTCGCCTGGGAAGTTTGCGCGTCTTCCCTCCGGATGCCGGCGAGATCCGCCGTCGCGGCGGCGCGGTGCTGCGCTCCAGTGGCCGGGTCGGCGGGCAGAGCTTCTTCGAGGAGGGCGAGTACACCATCCGCATCGAAGCGTATGGCGAACAGGCCGGCGACGAGCCGGTGCGCGGCGGCGCTGCGAATCAACCGCGACGACATCCAGGAATTCACGGTCAAGGCCGAGGCGGCGAAACCGGAGACGTTCGAGTTCAAGGTCCGCCTGCCGACGAAGACGGCCCGCATTTCCGTCGCCTTCGTCAATCCTTCCGGCGAGAAGGACAAGCCGAAACGACAGCTCGTTCTCCGCGGCATCGTGCTGGATGGGCCGTACAACGCGCCGCCGCCCCAACTGCCGGAAAGTCATCGACGCATCATGGCCCACGATAAGGGACAGTCGCCGCGCGCGGCGGCGCGGGAAATCCTCGCCCTCTTTGCCACACGCGCCTTTCGTCGTCCGGCGACGGAAGGCGAGGTCGAGCGCCTCCTGAAACTGTACGATCAGGCCGAGAAGGAGGGCGAGCGCTTCGAGCATCGCGTTCGCCTGGCCCTGTCCGCCGTGCTGGTTTCGCCGCACTTTCTCTTCCGCGTCGAGCGCGATCCGCCAAAGGCGAAGCCGGGAACGGCGTATCCCATCGGCGAGTACGAGCTGGCGAGCCGGCTGTCGTACTTCCTGTGGAGCACCATGCCCGACGAGGAGTTGTTCGCCCTCGCGGCGAAGAACGAGCTGCGCAAAAACCTGGCGGCGCAGCTCCAGCGCATGCTCAAGGACCCGAAGTCGGCCGCGTTCGTGCGCAATTTCGCCGGCCAATGGCTGACACTCCGCAAGCTCGACACCGTTACGCCCGATGCCAAGACGTTCCCGACTTTCGACGCCGAGCTGCGCGCCGCCATGCGGATGGAGACGGAGCTGTTCTTCGAGGCGATCCTCAAAGAGGACCGTAGCATCCTCGATTTGCTCGACGCCGATTTCAGTTTCGTCAACGAACGGCTGGCGAAGCACTATGGTATCGAAGGCGTTACGGGCAAGGAATTTCGCCGCGTGAAGTTGCCGGCCCATCGCGGCGGTATTCTGACGCAGGCCAGCATCCTGACGCTGACCTCGAACCCAACGCGCACCTCGCCGGTCAAGCGCGGCAAATGGGTGCTCGATCAGATTTTCAACACGCCGCCGCCGCCGCCGCCTCCGGACGTGCCGGAATTGAAGGAAGAGAAACGACTGACCGGCTCGCTGCGTCAGGTCATGGAGATGCACCGCGCCAACGCCCTGTGCGCCTCCTGCCATCAGAAGATGGACCCGATCGGCTTCGCCTTCGAGAACTACGATGCCATCGGCGCCTGGCGCGACCGCGACGGCCAGGCCGCCATCGATCCGTCCGGGACGCTGCCGGGCGGTCCCTCCTTCCAGGGACCGGCCGAGCTGAAAACCATCCTCAAGAGCAAAAAAGAGTTGTTCGCCCGCTGCCTGGCGGAGAAAATGTTGACGTACGCCCTCGGTCGCGGTTTGGAATACTACGATCGCTGCGCCGTGGATAAAATCCTCGACGCCCTGGGCCACAATGACTATCGATCCTCGACCATCCTGGTCGAAGTGGTGAAGAGCGAACCGTTCCAGCTGCGGACGGCGACGGGAGGAAAGCGATGATACTTGGCCGGCGGATTTCGAGACGGACGGTGCTGCGCGGCGTCGGCACGGCAGTGGCCCTGCCGTTACTGGAGGCGATGTTGCCGTTGTCGCGGGCGGGCGCTGTGGCGCGTCCGCCGCGGCGCATGGCCTGCATCTATGTACCCAACGGCGTCGTCCCGTCCGATTGGACGCCCAAGACGGAGGGGGCCGGCTACGAGCTGACGCCGATCCTGCAACCGCTGGCCGCCCTCCGGGACGACGTGCTGGTCTTGAGCGGCCTGACGTGCGATAAGTCACGGCCCAACGGCGACGGCGCCGGCGATCACGCTCGCGCCTCGGCCGCTTTCCTGACCGGCGCCCAGGCCCGCAAGACCGCCGGCGCCAATTTTCACGCCGGCATCTCCGCCGATCAGGCCGCCGCCGCCCGCCTCGGCGACCGCACCCGTCTGCCGTCGCTGGAAATCGGCATCGAGCGCTTTCGCGGCAGCGGCAACTGCGACAGCGGTTACTCGTGCGTCTACGAACATACGCTCGCCTGGCGCAACGCCACCTCGCCGCTGCCGACCGAAACCGATCCCAAGCTGGTGTTCGACCGTCTCTTCTCCGACAAGGCCAACGATCCCGAGCGCGGCAAGCGTGGCCGGCTCCGCAGCAGCGTCCTGGACGCCGTGCTGGCGGACGCGCGCGACCTGGACAAGCAGCTCGGCGGCGCCGACCGGCAGAAGCTGGATCAGTATTTGACCTGCGTGCGCGAGATGGAGCAGCGCATCGCCCGCGCCGAGAAGCTACCGCCGGCCCCGCCGCCCAAGGGGAGCGCTCGGCCCACGGAACCGGCGGACCTGGGCGAGCACTTTCGCCTGATGTGCGATCTGCTGGTGCTGGCGTTTCAGGCCGACGTGACGCGCATCGCCACCTTCATGTTCGCTCGGGAAGGCAGCAATCTTTCGTATCGCATGGTCGGCGTCTCCGAGGGGCATCACGAATTGACGCACCATCGCGGCGATCCCAAGATGATTGCCAAGGTGCGTGCGATCAACACGTATCACGTCCAGCAATTCGCCTACCTGCTCGGCAAACTGAAGTCGGTGCCGGAGGGCGACGGCACGCTGTTGGACCATTGCATGATCGCCTACGGCAGCGCCATCGCCGACGGCAACCGGCACACGCATCACGATCTGCCGGTGCTGCTCGGCGGCAAGGGCGGCGGCAGCATCAAGTCCGGTCGCCACCTGCGCTCGCCGAGGGAGACGCCGCTGAACAACCTGTGGTTGGCAATGCTCGACCGCATGGGCGCGCATACCGCGAAGCTGGGCGATAGCACGGGTCTGCTCGAAGGGTTGTCGTGACATGACTCCAATAGGAGCGAAGCGCACCCGGACGACAACGCAATGCCGAATTGGCCGCCGGGGAGCGCGAATCGTTGCCGATTTTTCGATTTCTCCAGATCTCGAACGAAAACAGGAGCTTGCGAGAAGCGTCCCTGTTTTTCCCCTGGGTCGGCCGAGTTTGGTCTTCATTCAACTCCCGACCCTTTTTCTCGTTTTTTTCTCGTTCCGGCAGCCAGGAAGGACAGTGCGCCTCGGAAAGCCAGCATGGCTGCACGGCGTGCTAGCCGCCCCGCCGCAGACACTTCGGCTTGTATGACGAATCGCCTGTCGCCAACAAATAGCGGAGGCCCTGCTTGAGGTTGGCTCGCGCCCGAAAGTTCAAGTGCCGCGCCCACTCGGGATGCTCCTCACCGCGGAACCAAGCCAAGTGGGCCAGCGCCCAGCCGAACATCGGCGGAGTCATGTACTCGGGCTTGAGTAGGTCCGTCTCGGGCCATTTGCTGTACTGGCTGTCCCAGTTGCGTGGTGTATTGGCCAGGAAGATGCCCAAACCGAAGTGGACCACCGTCAGGTCGGTTAGCACCTCATTGTCGAACACCTCTCGCAGGATCCGGCTCTCTCCGAGTAGGCGGACGTGGGCCAACTCATGGGCGATCGTGCCAACCAGCCCCATCGCGTCGTCCAGCCCAGACTTGTCGATGCGGAGGATGAACCTCCGCTTGCCCTCTTCGTAGGTGCCGGCCGCCCCAGGGAGGTAGTGCCCGGCATCGTTGACTAACCAAATCTTGCCAGCGTCGGCCACGAACTTGAGAGCGACGAGGTCAGGCACTACGTCCATGTACTGGCATACTCGGTCGAGCAGCTTGCGGACGGCCTTCTTGGAACCGTCATAGGGGTCGGGAAAGAACTCGGTAGTCGGGAGAACGACCCGCCGCCCGGAGAAGGCGTTGTCGTCAAACTCCTCGGCCAGCCACTCCAGCCGCTCCTCGACCCACGCTTTCGCGGCAGGATCACATGGGCACGATGGTCGGAACAGCCAGTCGAGCATCGATTCACTCTCTTCGCCGAACGAAGAGCGATCTATCCGCCGTGCCGTCCGGCAGAAACCGTTCCCGTGCCAGCGACCGGCACGGCGGATAGATCGCTGTTGGACGGAACCGCGGCACTTGTGTGTTTGTCCCGTCGAAATGGCGTTTTCCTGCAAGTCGCCAAGTTCCATTGCCAAAAGACGTTTTCTTGCCAAGCCGGTTGAGGGCGATACGCACTCAGGGAAGTTCCAGCGCCACTTTGAGGCAGGCGTTGACCTTCTGCATCAGCCCGGCCGATAGTTTGCCGATCACCCGGTCGATACGGTCTCCGAACACGGTTGCCAGGAAGAGGCCGCTCACCAGCGCGTTTTGATCCAGCCCGGTCGCCTTCCCCTCGGGTGTCGTTGTGTCGATGAAAACGAAGGCGGGATCGTTGGCGGGCGCCAAATTCGTCGTGATCTCCGCGACGATAACGTGCCCGACCGTGGAGTTGTAGCCATCCGCTTGCACTACCAGCGCCGGCCGTTTCTTCCCCCGCAGCCCGCCTGCATGGGGGAAACGTGTCAGGACTACGTCGCCACGAGTTACCTTCATTCGTCCTTACCGTAACGGTCGAGTAGCGCCACCGACTCCTCCCGCAACCAATCCATCTCCGCCGCGTCCCACGGACTGTCATCATAGCCCCCCTCGGCGAGGCGGTCGTACACGTCGGGCCGCAGCAGCA
Organism: uncultured Planctomycetota bacterium; assembly: GCA_963849325.1. Lineage (GTDB taxonomy): Bacteria > Planctomycetota > Planctomycetia > Gemmatales > Gemmataceae > JAJPHU01. The sequence continues at coordinate 950,120 of CAWKHF010000005.1, forward strand.
CGTATTCTCGATCGTCCTCCTGAATCCGCACGGCCTTCCCCTGGTCGATGGATTGACGCTGTTCTTCGGTGAGTTCGATCATGGCTGTCTCCTTTGCGGGCATCTTACCAAGGGGACACCGCTGCGGACAAGTAGGTGCTAGCGCCTTTTCGAGCGCGTCTCACCAGCACCGCCGGGCCGCCTCCAGCATGGCGGCGGCTTCTTGCCGCGTCGTCTCGCCGCGTGCCTCGCCGCGCAACATGCTGGCCAATTCTTCCAGCCGCTCCGGCTCCGGCAGCAGCTGAATCTGCGTGACGCGTGCGTTTGCCGCGGCGCGACTTGCGGATGGTCCAGTGATGGCGGGCGTAGCTGGCCACCTGCGGCAGATGCGTCACGCAAATGACCTGATGCGTCTGGCCCAGAGCGGCTAGCTTTTGTCCGAGCACGTCGCCGAGCCGGCCGCCGACGTTGGCGTCGATCTCGTCGAAGACCAGCGTGCCGCGGCGATCGTGTCCGGCCAGCACCGTCTTGAGGGCGAGCATGGTGCGCGATAGCTCGCCGCCGGACGCCACCTTGCGCAGCGGCAGGGCCGGCTCGCCGGGGTTGGCCGCCAGCGTCAGCTCCAACTGATCGGCGCCCCAGGCGGGAACGTCGGATTGAGCCGGATCGTCGCCCAGCGGGATCGTCTCCAGCACGGCCTCCAGCTTGGCCCCGACCATGCCGAGGTCGGCGAACTGCTTCTGCGTCTCCTTCGCCAGACGGTCGGCGACGCGCTGTCGCTGCTTGCTCAGCTCGGCGGCGGCTTCGCGGAGCTGTCGATATGCCTCCGCCAGCTCGGCGTCGATGCTCTCCAGGTCGTCTTCCTGTTGCCGTAGCCGCGTTTCCTGCTCGTCCAGGCTGATGCGGTAGACGATCAGGTCATCCACGGAGCGGCGATACTTGCTCTCCAGCCGGCGGAGGAACTGCAAGCGGCGCTCGACCTCCTCGAGCCGTTCCGGGTCGGCCTCCCAGCGCTGACCGAGCTGGCGCAGCACCTGGGCCAGATCCTGCACCTCGGACGTGCAGCGCCTCCAGCCGCCGCACCACTTCTTCCAGACTCGGATCGAGCGCCGCCCACGACTGCGCCTCGCGCTGCAGCTTGCCGAGCCGTTCGACGACCGAACCGTCCTCGTCGTACAGCTCGCCACAGCCCAGCGTGGCGAAGGTTTGCAAGTTCTGGGCGTGGGCCAGCCGTTCGCGCTCGCGCGTCAGCTCGGCGACCTCGCCCGGCTCAAGGCTGGCCTGATCCAGCTCCTCGCGCTCGAAGCGCAGCAGGGCCAGCTCGCGCTGGCGCTGCTGGCGCTCGGCCGACAGCGTGTGGTGACGGCGGCGCAGCTCGCGCACGCGCTCCGCCAGGGTCAGGTACTTGCGCCGCGGCCCTTCGAGATGGCCATAAGCGTCGAGCAATTGCAGTTGGTAGGCGGGCTGCAACAGCGATTCCGTTTCGCGCTGGCCGTGGATATCGACCAGCAGGTTGCCGATCTGCTTGAGGGTGGCGAGGACGACCGGCTGATCGTTGGCGTAGGCGTGGCTGCGGCCATTGCCGTGCAGCCGCCGCGCCAGGATGATCTCGTCCTCGTCGAGCGCTGCCTCCGAGGATGCCCTCGATCTCGCGGCGCGTCTCGGCGGAAGTCAGCTCGAACCGCCCGGTGACGCGCAACTCGTCGGCGCCGGCGCGGAGCAGGTCGGCCGAGCCGCGTTCGCCGAGCAGCAGGCCGAGAGCGCCGAGCAAGAGCGATTTGCCGGCCCCGGTCTCGCCGGTCCAGGCGCAGAAGCCCGGCTGCAGCTCGACGCGCACGTCCTCGATCAGCGCCAGGTTCTGCACGGATAATTCGCGCAGCATCGTCGCTCATCTTATCGAGAAATAAACCACAGATGAACACAGATGAACACGGATCAATTCAAGAGAGGGAGAAAGCGCCGGCAAACGTGCCCCTCGACGGCCTTCCGCCTGCCTTTTTTTGCTTTTATCCGTGTTTATCTGTGTTCATCTGTGGTTTATTTTGTTTTATGATGGTCCCGATGAGTCGCGTAGACGAACAGTATCGGCAAGCCTGCGAATACCTGGCGGGAGGCGTCACCGCCTCGACGCGGCTCAACCGCGCTCTCGGCCACGCCATGCTCTTCGACCGGGCCGAGGGCTGCCGCATCTGGGACCTGGACGGCCGCGAATACATCGACCTGTGTTGCAGCCACGGCGCGACGCTGCTGGGCCACGGCGACATGCGCGTGCGCCATGCCGTCGAGCGCGTGCTGGCGCGCGGCGCGGCCTGCTCCTACGAGAACGAGCTGCACACGCGAGCTTGGCCCGGCTGCTGTGCGAGACGATCCCCTGCTGCGAGCGCGTCCGCTTCACCGGCTCGGGCACCGAGGCGACGATGCACTGCCTGCGGCTGGCCCGCGCCTTCACGCGGCCGCACGCAAGCTGCTCAAGTTCGAGGGCAACTTCCACGGCTACCACGATCAGGTGATGTACGCCATCGGCACGCCCGCCGACCGCCTCGGGCCCGAGGAGGCGCCGCCGCTCTACCCCGGCTCGACCGGCCTGCCCGCCGGGCTCGACCAGAACCTCGTCGTCGTCCCGTACAACCGCCCGGACCTGCTGGAAGCGGCCTTCCGCCGGCACGGCCCGAGCTGGCCGCCGTCATCTGCGAGCCGATCTACTACAACGCCGGCTGCATCGTGCCGACGCCGGAGTTCCTCGACGCGCTGCGCCGCCTGACGCGGGACCACGGCGTGCTGCTGATCTTCGACGAGGTGCTCAGCGCCTTCCGCATGGCGCCCGGCGGAGCGCAGGAATACCTCGGCGTCACGCCCGACCTGTGTACGCTGGGCAAGGCGGTCGGCGGCGGCTTTCCGCTGAGCGTCTTCGGCGGCCGCAAGGACATCATGGACCGGCTCATGCCGACGGGCGACTGCCAGCACAGCGGCACCTACAACGGCCATCCCGTCGCGGTCGCCGCCGGCCCTGGCCGCCGTGACCGCCTACCGTCAGCCGGGCTTCTACGACCACATCCACGCCGTCGCCGACCGGCTCTACGAGGGTCTCAACGAGCTCTTCGCGCGGCACGGCGTCGCCGGCCGTGTGCAGGGACTCGGGGCGCGCTTCGGCATCTACTTCGGCGTCGCCGAGCCGATACGGAACTACCGCGACGCCGTGCGCCATCAGCGCGAGCAGATGCTGCGTTTCATCGCCGCCGCGATCCAGCATGGCGTCTACTTCCACGACTACGGCGGCGCCGCTTGCCATCACGGCTTCTGCGCGGCGATGACGTTGGCGGATACCGAAGAGGTGCTGAACCGCCTTGACGACGCCGTGCGCGAAGTCCGCGATCCGTTGTGAGGAATCCCAAGTGGGGGCGGGTGCGCGAATCGTTTCTGGTAGTTTTGGTGTCGGGCGGTAGCCCCTCGTTCCCAAGCTCTGCTTGGGAACGCCCGGTTGCGAAGCTCTGCTTCGCGGCCAGACCCCTACGCGGACGGGAAGCAGAGCTTCCCGACGTGCGTTCCCAAGCAGAGCTTGGGAACGAGGGCGACGAGGGCGACTACCAGAATCCTGCACGCACCCGTGGGGGCGGACGAGGCGGTTTTGTGCTTGTGCCGGGACATGGTAGCCTTCAGAATAGAGGCGTTCGTGGGACAACCGTGGGAGGCCGGCGAAGGCGCATCGTGGCGTGAGGAAGGGCAAACTTCCGAACGGGGTCCGCGCGGGACCGCCACGAAGGAGGCCGCGAGACGCCCCGCCTCCGACGAATCAGCGGGGGGACCGTGAAGGTCCAGCCACCACGAATGCGGCGAGGGCCACGACCGACCGCCCAAGCAAATGTAGGGAGGACGGCCTTGTCCCGCTCCTCGCCTAATGGCGATCTACCAAGTGGTTTAACCAGCTAATCAGTTGTTCGGCGCGAAAGGAGGGGCGGATGGGTCGTGCTACGCAGCTCGGGCCGATCATCTTCCTCTTGGTTGGAGCCGGGGTCGGCCTCAGCGTGGGCATGCTGACACACAACGAGCCCCCGTACCGAGTCCACCTTGACGACAGTGTGACGTGGATGTTCCTGGGCGGCTTCGCTGGGGTGCTAGTGGGGTGCGGGATCCCGGGGGCATGTGCTCGCTGGCCCCGGCTGGTCCGCCCCTTGGGGTTGGCCTCGACCGTCCTGCTCGGCGCGGCATTCGCAGCCCCGCTCGGCTGGATTGTCGGGACCGGAGTGGCGAGTGAGCGCCTACCGCGTGCGGAAGTGGAGGAGGACGTGCAGCACCTACCGCCGCTCGGGCTGGCCGTCGGAGCGGGTGTCGGAGCCACTATGGGCCTTGCGTTGGGCGTGATGCAACTGCTCTGGGACCAGAGGAAGCTGAACGCCGAACCCTTCTAAGGCTCTTGGTGTCAAGAGAAAATATTTTCCACGGGAACGGCAATCGGCGGCGTTTTTCTGGCCGGATTTCCGAACAGGGTAGCTGCGGCGGCGGACACAAGTCCTCGGCGATCCGGCTTGGATATCCACGGCGGACGCGGCACATGCACGTTCAACGGTCGAGGCGAACCCAACACTCCTGCGGACTCCGGCGGCCCAGACCCGAAGGACCAGGCGGCTGTGCCAGGGAACCTGCCCTGGCCGGTCCCGATATTCATGCGTTCCCAGCGTCGCCGCCATTCAAAAGCGCCGGTGTAAGCGGGTGAAGGAGATAGCGGCTGAGTGCTGTCTCCTTCAAGTGTGCTTCAAGAGCCTTCATGAGTATCCATTCGCTGCAGTAGACCGGGACGTCATTCTGGTCTTTCGAGGTATTGCGGCTCTCCGGCCAGCTCGGCAGGTGAGTTCGTTCGGCCATCCTTTCCTCTTTCCGCCGGCTATGGTATCCTCTCAGGAGAAACGGATCATCCAGGAGGAACGGCCATACCTGTCAGCATCGAGGCGTTGGGGATCGACCGGCTCAGTGTCCGGGAGCGGCTGGAATTGATCGAGCAGATCTGGGATAGTTTGCCCGAAGACGTGAATCCCGATGAGGTGCCGCCGTGGCACCTGGCAGAACTCGCCAAGCGGCGCAGAGGCCGACGCCTCTCCGGGAGTAGGCAAGCCGTGGCGCGAGTCCCTGGCGCGGTTCGGGAACGGATCATGAATTTACCTGTGATCCTTCGGCCTTCGGCCGACGCTGACATCCAGGCGACCCACGACGAACTGGAACAGTTGCAAGCCGGCCTGGGTATTCGTTTCGTAGCCCGCGTGCGGGAGGTGCTGGATCGCATCGAAGGGATGCCCATGCTGTACGGTCTGGTATGGCAGGATGTACGGGCGGCGCGGCTGCGGAGGCAACCGGCACTCGGTCGGTTGGGATGAGTTGATTCAACCGCTCAAACCCTCATCAATTATGCACGGAGGCTTGATGATTCGGTGTAGAAGCCGATCATCGACGAGGTGCCGCGCCTTGAGAGGGGATGAGCGGACCCGTGGGACAGGTGGGCTTTATGCGCATCGCCATCGGCCAGCTGTGGCAGGAAACGAACACGTTCAACCCCATTCCCACGACGCGCGGCGATTTCGAGCACTTCGGCATCGTTCGCGGGCCGGAGTTGGTCGAACGGATGGCGGAGACGAACGAGCTGGGCGGCTTCATCCAGTCGCTGCGGCGCTGGCCGGAACAGCCGGAGATCGTCGGACTGGTGCGCCTGCCGGCCTGGCCGGCGGGCGCCGCCACTGCGGACACCTTCACCTGGCTGCGCCGGGAAATGGTCGATGCACTCCAGGAACAGGGGCCGGTGGACGCGGTCCTGCTCGCCCTGCACGGCGCCCTGGTGGCCGACGAGGCTCCCGATGTCGAGGGCGAAATATTGCATGCGGTGCGCCAGCGGATCGGCCCCAACGTGCCTCTGGTGGCGACTCTCGACCTGCACGCCAACGTCACCGAGCGCATGGTCGCCGCCGCCGACGCCCTCGTGCTGTATCACACGGCCCCGCACATTGATGTCTTCGAGACCGGCCAGCGCGGTGCCGCCGTGCTGCGGCGTCTGCTCGTAGAGGGCGCTCGACCGATCGCGGCATTCCAGAAGTTGCCGCTCGTCGTCCCGGCCGAGCGCGCCAACACGCAGGAGCCGGCGAGTGTCAGTTATGGCTTGCGCGAACGGTTGCAAGAGCTGGAGCGCGATCCGCACATCCTCAGTGCCGGCCTGGCGACGGTGCAGTCCTGGCTCGACATTCCCGAGTTAGGATCTTCCGTCGTCGTTGTCACCGATGGCGACGGCGAGCGGGCGCGGAAGGCGTGTGCCGAAATCGCCGCGGAAGTTTGGCGGCGACGGCGCGAGTACCTGCCGGAACTGGTCTCCGTCGCCGACGCCGTCCGCACGGCCCACGAGAACGCGGACGGATTGGTGGTGCTCAGCGATAGCGCCGACGCCACCACCTCGGGCGCGCCGGGAGACAGCAATTGGTTGTTGCGCGAACTGCTCCAGTACGATTGGCCGCGTCCGGCCCTGGTGACGTTCGTCGCTCCCGACGTCGTCGAAGCCGCCCGGCAGCACGGCGTCGGCAATGAATTGACCACCGCGCTGGGAGGCCGGCGCGATCGACGCTTCGCGCAGCCGATGACCGTCACGGCGCAAGTCCACCATCTCTTCGATGCGCGCTTTCTTCTGCACGGTCATCTCGCCCGCAACATGCCGATTGACATGGGGCCGTCTGTCGTCCTGCGCCACGGTCAGATCCACGTTGTCGTCACGACGCGCTCCGGGCCGCATTTCGCTCCGCAGTTGTTCCAGGCGGCGGGCATCGATCCCTTCGCGGCCGCCGTCCTCGTGGCGAAAAGCCCGTGCGGCTTTCGGGCCGCGTACCAGCAGCACGCGAAAAAGATCCTCGTGGTCCGCGCCCCCGGCTGCGCTCCGTCCGATTTCTGGAACTACGAGTATCGCCGCATCCCGCGCCCGCTATGGCCGTGGGACGAAATCGAGACGTGGGAGCCGGCGCCGCGGATCGTCTCTCGTAACGTTTAGCCGCGACGCGCAGCGGAGCGCGGGATACTCCCGCGCTCCGCTGCGCGTCGCGGCTAAACGACAACGCCAAGGAGCGTGAAGTTTACTTCAGGCGCGAAACCAGTCCCTTCTTGATCCCCTCGCCGACGTTGTTCTTTCCCAAATAAATGTCCCACACCGCCCGCGAGAACTCCGGTTTATCGAGGAGGATTTCGCCCTTGTTGACCACGTTGCAGCGCAAACCGACGCCGGGCAGGTGCGTCAAATAAATGTGGTCGCCCTTGGTCAAATCGAGATTGCGCATCAGTGCACACAGACGCTCCACTTCTTCGGCGAAGGCTGGCTCCGGATAATTCTGGCGGATGGCGATGCGGAACGCCTCGGCCATGTCCTTGCCGTCCACGTCGCGCTCCAGGACCAGGTGTAACTGCTTGGGCTGATCGACCGCCGCCAACTCCTCGGCCGTGTGTACGCTGACGCCTTCGAGGAGATAGCTACCGATGGCGTAGACGTTGAGAAACAGCTTCTCCCGCAGACCCACGCCGGTGAGCACGAGCTTGACCGGCCGATCGCCGATGGTGATGCCCATGGTCGTGGTGAAATGCGTGCTGCTGCCGCGCACGCCCACCAACTCCGTGGCCCCGACGCCCACCCCGACCAGCAACAGCATCGTCGCCGACATCCATCCAACTCGTCTCATGGCTTCTCCTCCGCGCCGCGGTCCCGAGCGAATCGAGACCGTCCGGGGCGAAGGGGATGCCTGAAACCTCCGTTTTTGTCAAGAGGTATCCATCCACGACGAGTCAGGGGAGCTGGACGCCGAACGTTTCGTTGAAGCGATTGGTCCAGTTGGCCAAGCCAACGGTGGCGGCGAGGACGACGAGCTGCGCGGGAGAAAGGCTTTTGGCGAGGGCGGCCACTACCTCGGTATCGACCTTGCCCTGCTGCGACCACTGCTCGGCGAAGCGAATGACTCGTTTCTCCAGGTCGCTGTAGGCGCTGCTCTGCTCGTAATCTTCGAGCGTTTGCACCTGCACGTCGGATACGCCGATCTTGCGGGCGGCGCTGGTATGATAGTGCAGGCAATACTTGCAATGATTGACCTGAGACGCCTTCAAATAGGCCAGCTCGCGCAGCTTGGGGTCGAGTTCGCCCTGGATCGCATGGTTCATGGCGAGCGTCGCTTGCAGCACCTCGGGAACGTGGGCCAGGGTGCGGAAGATGTTCGGCACCGTCTTGAACGCCGACAGGATCTTGTCGAAAACGGCCTGAACTTGTCGACTGGCTTGCTCGTCCTTGAGCGGCTGGATGCGTGGCATGGCGGACTTCTCCGGACTGGGGGAATGGATCGATCGACCCTTCCGCAAACGTCGTTGCGGAGGATGGAGCTATCTTATGGTTTTGGCGGAGACATGGTTGCGGCCGAGCCGCCCATGAAGGATAATCCGGACAGACTCGACCGTCCCGATTTTTCCCGAATCGCCGGGCCGATTGTATTCTTTTTCGCTCTGATTGGTCTGTTATTATGACAGAGCTTCCGCGATCGAATGGACCGGACGCCGTGACGCTGGACCCGGAAGCGGCGGCGGCGCTGGACGCCGCCCTCGACGCCCTTCAGTCGGGCCGGCCCGTGGACCGTCAGGAACTGCTCGCCCGGCATCCGCAGCTCGGCGTCGCCCTGGCGGCCGTCGATCATCTCTTCGGCGACCCGACCACCCTGCCCGACGGGCCACCGGCTCGGACGTGTACCGCGCCGGCGCAGCTCGGGCCGTATCGCGTCGAGCGCGAGCTGGGACAGGGCGGGTTCGGCATCGTCTACCTGGGCTATGATCCCGATTTGAAACGACGGGTGGCGCTGAAGGTGCTGCACCCCGGCCGGCTCGATCAGCCCGAAGCCGTCCGTCGCTTCCAGCGCGAAGCGTGCGCCATCGCCCGCCTGGCCCATTCAGGGATCGTTCAACTCTTCGATTACAGCCGTCAAGGACCGCCGTACTACCTGGTCACGGAGTTCGTCGAGGGCGACGAGCCGCGCCTGTGGTGCCGGCGGCACGGCGCTGGAATCCGCGAGGCGGTCGATCTGGTCGCCCGCATCGCCGAGGCGGTCGAACACGCTCACGCCCAGGGAGTTTGTCACCGCGACCTCAAGCCGGGCAACATCCTGATCGACGCGGAAGGTCGGCCGCACGTCCTCGATTTCGGCCTGGCGCGCCTGGATTTCCTCACCGATTCCGGCAGCGCTCCCGACGTCGGACGGCCACATCCTCGGTTCGCTGGCGTACATGGCCCCCGAGCAGGCCGCCGGCCACAGCCACGCCGCCGACGCTCGCAGCGACATCTACTCGCTCGGCGTCATCCTCTACGAGCTGCTGACCGGCCGACTGCCGTTCGACGGGCCGCCGCACGCTCTGCCGGCGCAGGTGGTCGAGGACAGTCCGCCCTCGCCGCGTCACCTGAACGCCGCCATCGCGCGCGACCTGGAAGCGATCTGCCTCAAGGCGCTGGCCAAGCGGCCCGAGGAGCGCTACGCCAGTGCCGCCGCTCTCGCCGCTGACTTGCACGCCTTCCTGGGTGGCGGGGCGGTCACGGCCAAACGGCTTACCTGGTTCCAACGCCTCAAGCACGGCCTGGGCGCTCGTCACCGCGACATTCTTTCCGAAGGTTGGCCGCGTCTGCTGCTGGCCGTCGGTCTGACCATTCTCGCCGGTTGCGCCCTGGCCAACTACTGGGAGCTTCACCTGGGGCCGGACGTCCGCTGGATGGCGATGCTGGCGACGAAAATCGCGCAGGTCGGCGTCATGCTCTACCTGGCCGTTCGCCTGCGCCCGGTGAAAGAGCGCGGCCTGACGGCGGTGGAACGGCAGATCTGGAACCTGGTGCCGGCGTATTACGGCGGCTTTCTCGCCCTGGTGATCGTCAATCACTTCCTCGACAAGCCGCTGCCGTTGGCCCCGGTGCTCGCCGTGCTCAGCGGCATGGGCTTTGCCAGCCTCGGAGCGACGATCTGGGGCTGGTTCTACGTCTGGAGCCTGGCTTTCTTCGGGCTGGCCGTGTTCATGGTTGGTGTCCCGTTCGGGCTGACCTACGGCCTGACGCTGCTCGGCTGCGGCTGGTTTCTCTTGCTGGCGCTGGGCAGCGTTCAGCTGCACTATACGCGCTGAGGTATCTCGTTTAGCCGCGACGCGCAGCGGAGCGCGGCAGACGCGCTCCGCTGCGCGTCGCGGCTAAACGGAGAGGAAATGGGACACCAGCACCGGACACGTGTATTACGCCGCCACCGGCTGGACCTGCCGGAGCGGTTGACTCGGCGTGCTTTGAAGATAATCGCCGAGCCGGTTCAGCCCTTCCTGCCATCGGCCGTCGTCGCCGGCGTAACTGATGCGGACGTAGCCGGCGCCGCTCGGCCCGAACAGGTCGCCGGGCGTCACGCGCACCTTGCGCTCGCGGAGCAACCCCTCGGCGAAGCGACGGCCGCTCGCGCCCCTTTGCCAAACCGGCACCCACAAGAAGTAACCTCCCGCCGGCCAGGTCGGGTTCAAGTCCATGGCCCGCAAGCGCTCGTAGCCGTACCGCCGACGCGATTCCCATTCGGCGCGGACGGACGCGAATTGCCCAGCATCGCCGCGCAGGGCGGCCAGGGCGATTTGCTGGCTGACCGTTGGCACGAACGGAGAGCGCAGGGCCGCGGTGAGCAGGCACGGCCGCAGCAAATGGCGGTAAGCGGCCAGCCAGCCGACGCGGGCCGACGCCAGGCCATGGCCTTGACTGACGCTGCCCGCTGTCAAAGTGCGCGGACGCGCGCGGGGCATGGCGCCGATGCCGGCCGGCGGACCTCCCGGATGATAGCGCTCGAAGGCGCCGTCGCTGAGCAGGAGCACGTCGTTGCGATCGGCCCACCAGGCGATCTGCTCCAGGTCTTCGGCGGCGATCACTCCGCCGGTCGGATTGGCCGGCGAATTGAGCACCATCAGGCGCGCTCTGCGCAGGACGCGGGCGAGGTGATCGAAGCGAAAGCGCGTGCGGCCGTCCTCGTTCCAGGTGGACAGCCAGCGGACACGGGCCTGACGCGCACCGACCGACAGGGTATACAACGGCGAACAGGGATCGAGCAGGACGACGCGATCGCCGCGATTGACGAAGGCGTCGAGCACCGTCTGCACCGCCCCCAGCACTCCCGCCGTAATCAGAACTTCGCTGGCGGGATTGAATGCGAGACCGTTGTCCGCGAGAAGTTTCTCGGCGACGGCCGCGCGTAGCTCGGACAGACCGGCCAGCGGCGGCAAGCCGCGCCGATCCACCGGCAGCTTGGTGGAGGCGGAGGGCAGCCAGTCGAAGGACGGCCAGCCGCGGCAGAGATCGATCGCGTCCGGCTCCTGCGGCCCCCACTCGTCGGCGACAGCTTCCAGCTCTCGCAGAGGGGAAGCGAACAGCCGATTGCTGTAATGACGCAGGAAGTCCGTCCCGCCGCCCGGGCGGCGTCGCCCACCCGGTACAAACCGAGAGAATCCACTGTGAAGGAAGAGCTTCCGCAGGAAAAGAGATGGTCTCACCGCACCCGCCTCGTGAACTAGGAAACCCTACGTCCGGCCCGGTGTCCGTCGAGAGGAGCGGTATCTTACCCACGCGGTTCCCGCGCCACAACGCGAACCTGTTCGGCATGGCAGATGCACTACATCCGAGTGAGGGTTGACGCCGGCGGCCCAGCCGATGCACGAAAGGCAACCCCGCGACCAACACGTTCCCGAGAAGAGGAGTTCATCATGACGCGCACCTTTGCGATTGCTTTGTCCGGCATCTTCGCCTGGACGAGCTTGGCCCAGGCCCAGTTTTATTCCGGCGCCATCCACCCCTTGCCGGCCCGACAGTCGATGAGTTCGAGGTATGCGTCTTCTCCGCAGACCACCGAAGGCACCAGCGTCACCGCCCCCCGCGACCTGGGCCGGATGGGATCGTTGCAGAGAGAGCAACCCGAGGAGAAGCCTCGGGACACGATGGATAAGGCATCGTATTACCAGGATGACTTCAAACCGGCGGCCTTCATTGAGCGGTTGTACGTCGATGTGCTCGGACGCGAACCGTCCGACCGGGAAGTCAGTTACTGGCTGCTACGTCTGCGAACGGAATCGCGCAAGCAAGTCGCCGCGGAATTGGCGCAGTGCCGGCCGCTGTACTGGTTGGGGCACTACGATCCGCGCTATGGCTCGGCGATTGATCCGGGATGGGGTTCGGGCCTCTACCCGGATCCGGCCAGCCTGAACTTCCGCGATCCGGGTGGGCCCTTCTTCAAAAGCCCGTACTTTCCCAATTATGAGTACCGCCGGCCCATTCGAGCGTTCCCGCTCGGCGCCCGAGGTTAACGGGGAAAATCCAACCCTCGCTTCGAGGCACGAACCTTTTTGCCGACAAGCCCGGAGCGCCAGCGACGGTTGTTCACCCGTCGCTGCGCTCCGGGCTTGTCTTCATTTTGCGCTGACCGAACCGAAATCGGGGTGGAAAATCACTTGCCGCGCGTCAACTCTCAATCGGCGGGCCTCCTCTGGGAAAGGAGTTTTCCGCAGGGGAGGATAATGGCCGGGTTCCAGCGGTACTTCCTCGCCCATGACGAGACCGAGGAAGTTGGCCTTGGCCAAAATCTCGACGTGGACGAACGAACCATTCGACTGGATGGGGATACGCGCGAAGATGTCGCGGCGTTGCAGTCGGAAGGGGCAGGCGACGTCGCGATAGCGCACGCCGAAAAGTACGCGCACGGCCAGTCGGCCCAGTTCGCGCTTCCAGCCCAGCCAGCCGGGTGAGCGAGCCGGCGAATGTCCGAAGAGCACACGACAAAAGAAACGCCACAGCAATCCCATAAGGCGTCCCGGCCACGGCATCCGCTCGCCACCGCGCGCGGCGGACAGGACGTGAACGTGATCGAGTTCCAGGTCCGGTTTGTCCGGCTCCGGGCGCTTCCGCAGCAAGCGACCGAGGTCGCTCGGCTGATAGTGCGGATCGCACAGGGTATAGAAAAGCAAGGGATGACGAGCGGAAGCCAGTCCCGTCCGCAGGGCCGCTCCTTCACCCTGGGAAGTGGCGTGCCGGAGGATTTGCACGCGCCGATAGCCGGAGGCCAGCTTGTCGGCCAGCGCCGCCGTGCCGTCCGTACTGCCGTCGTCCACGACGATCACTTCATAGTCCCGATCCAGCCCGTTGAGGAACGTCACCCAGGCCGCGAGCACGGCTTCCAGATGGTTCGCCGAATTGTGTGCCAGCAGGATCACGCTCAGCGACTGTGAAGCGATCGGCGGCAGACGGGGGAGTTCGGGCATATTGCGATGGTGGAGAAGGTCTCAGGGGGCGAGTTCCGGCGCGCGTTCGCCGCGGAGCAGGACCAGCGGATGTTCGTGTCCCATGCTGGAGAGGTCGGTGTTCGCCACGACTTTCTCCAGGTACACTCCACGCAAAGAGCGGCGGCATTCGGCGGCGTACTGCGGCGGGGTCACGACATAGTGCGTACCCGGCCCGAGCAGTCGCGCGTTCAGTTCTCCCCATTGTACGACAAGGACGAGCGGCCGACCCAGGTGAAAGGCGAGAGGATGGGCCTCGGTGCGGAAGAAGAGGATCTCCGCGGGCGGGGCGCCTGTCGGCGCACGGCGGCGGCGAACGCCCGATAATCGCGGTACGGCTCGTTGGCGGGCAACTGCCACTCTACCCGCACGAGCCACAACAGCGTCATGACGCCGGCCACGGCGGCGAGAGAACCGACGGCCCCTTTTCGTCGTTCAGGGCGGAGGCTTTGCAACCAATGTTGCCCCACGCATCCCAGGAAGATCGCGGCCCCCGGATACGCTGGCAGCAGGTAGTCGGCACGCTTGAAGCGCGAACAGGAGAGGACCAGTAAAACACTGACGAACCAGGCCAAGCCGAAACGCGCCTCGGCATCGATCCGCCAGCAGCCGCGACGATACGCCCACCATGCGGCGAACGGCAGCAAGAGCGTCCACGGTAGAAAATCGCCGGCGAACTGAGGCAAGTAGAACCACCACGGATTGGAGCGCAAGCCGGAACCGCCCCAGCCGCGCTCGACGTTGTGGTGCCAGAGGAAGACGCGGAAGAATTCGCCCTGCGTGCGCGCGTTGGTCCAGAAAAACCAGGGCAACGTCAGGACCGCGACGAGCGGAAGACCCCACCACACGCCCAGCTCGCCGAGCGCCGGCGCCAGTTCCGCCAGCGCCGCGGCGACGGCGGACCACACTCCAGGGCGACGTGGGCGATCAGCACGGCCGCCGGCAGGACGAGGCCGATCGGCCCTTTCAGGTGAACGCCGGCCGCGACGGACAGATACGTCAGACCCAGCAGGAGCCAGCGCACGCGGCCCTCCCAACCGCGTGCCAGGTAGGCGGCACCGACTGCGAGGGTGACGCTGAGTGTCAACGGCATGTCAATGCGGCCGATGCGGGCCAGCCAGGTGAAGTGGACGGCCGTGGCCAGAACGGTCGCCGCCATCAGCCCGGCCGCGAGGCGCTGTCGTCCCCATCCCAGTCCCAGTCCCACGGCCAGCACGCAAAGGGTCGCCGCGCCCGCCGCGGGCAGACGCACCGCCCAGGCATCGACCTCGCCGCCGCGCAGCTTGGCGATACCCGCAACCAACCAGTAGTAGAGGGGAGGCTTTTGCAGTTCGAGACGGCCATCGTACAGTCGCGGCAAGCCGCCGGCGCCGTCGTCGAGGATCGTCTGGGCATCCATGCCCGCCCGCGCCTCGTGGCTGCTCCACAGGTCGCGCTCGGCCAGACGATGAAAGAACAAACTATAAATCGCCAAGAGGGCGCAGATAACAAAAACTCGTTTAGCCGCGACGCGCAGCGGAGCGCGGGAGAACCCCGCGCTCCGCTGCGCGTCGCGGCTAAACGAGGAGATTGTTTGGATAGGCAGTTCCACGTTCGTTCACGCACACAAGCGCTGATTGTACGCTTCCTGCAGGCGCTGATAGGGCGGGCATCCGGCCAGAAGCTCGGCATGAGATCCGACGGCGGCGATGCGACCGTTCTCCAGCACCACAATGCGGCCGGCGATCTCCAGCGTGTGCAAGCGGTGCGTGATGACGAAGGTCGTGCGGCCGACCATGAAGTCCTTCATGGCCCGATGAATGAGCGCCTCGCTCTCGGCGTCGGCGGCGCTGGTGAATTCGTCCAGGATCAGGATGCTCGGGTTGCGCAGGATGGCGCGGGCCAGGGCCAGGCGCTGCTTCTGTCCGCCCGACAGCTTGCCGCCGATTTCGCCGACGCGCGTCTGGTAGCCTCGGGGCTGGGCGGTGATGAAGTCGTGAGCGAAGGCGCGGTGGGCCGCCGCCTCCACGTCTTCGGGCTTCGCCGCGCGCGTGCCGTAGGCGATGTTGTTGTAGATCGTGTCGTCGAAAAGGCGCGTCTCCTGGGTGACGAGACCGATCTGCTGCCGCAGACTGCGCAGATTGACCGTGCGCAGGTCGTGTCCGTCGATGAGGACGCTGCCGTGGTCGGGGTCGTAGAAACGCGGCAGCAGACCCAGCATCGTCGTCTTGCCGCAGCCGTTGGCGCCGACCAGGGCGACCGTTTCGCCGGCGCGGACGCCGAGGTGGATGTCGTAGAGGATCGGATGGCCCGGCTGATACGAAAAGCATACGTCGCGGAATTCGATGTAATACGGCCGGCTTCGGGCCGATGACGAGGAGGCCGCGTTCGATTCGACCGCCGACTCTTCCAGGGAGGCCATCTGGAGGGTGGGGCGTGCCAGGCGTGGACCGTCGCTGTTGCCGCGCACGCGCGGCCGACGGTCCACGAAATCGAAGATGCGGTCAGCGGCCGCGCAGCCGGACTGAATGCGCGTGAACACGCTCGACAACTTGCGAACCGGGTCGGCGATGGCGGCCAGCAGAATGTACAGTTGCAGCAGCGACTCCGATTCCAACGGCTGCTGCGTCATGCGCATGCCGAACAGATGCGTGTGCTTTTGCAGCACCAGATGGCAGCCGGCCAACAGAGCGGCGGCCACCGCCGCCACGCCGAGCACTTCGATAATCGGATCGGCCAGGGCGTCGATGGTCACCACCTTCATCGCTTTGTAGTAGTAGTCCTTCGTCGCCAGGCAGAAGCGCCGCCGTTCGTAAGGCTCCATCGTGAAGGCCTTGACGACGCGGATGCCCTGGAACGACTCTTGCAGGATCTTATAAATACTGGACATGCGCTCCAGCAGCCGTCGCGTCGCCTGCTTCATGATTCGGCCGACGCGGGCCAAGATGAACGCCGCCACCGGCACCAGCACCAGAAACATGAGCGTTAATTGCCAGCTAATGAAGCAGGCCATGATGACGCAGGCCAGGGCGCGGAGCGGCTCGGCCACCACCTTGCCGAACAGCGTCTTGATGCCGGTGCCCAGCGATTCCATGTCGTTGGTGAAGCGAGCCATCAGTTCGCTGGTGCCCTGTTCGCCGAACTGATCGACGTCGAGGTGAATGACGTTGCGATAGAAGCGATTGCGCAGGTCGAACAGCGTCAGATTGACGACGCTTCCGACCAGCGATTCCTGGGCGAACTCGAAGAAACATTTGATGGCCACGCCCACCACGACGAAGAGGATCACCCAGGCCAGGGTGGTGAAGCAATCGGGGGCCAGGAAACGGTAAATGTACTTGCGCAGCACCTGGTGCCAGTACAGGCTGCTCCGGGCGGGACCGAGCTTGGCCTCCCACCTGGACAGATCGCGATTGATGTCGCGGATGCGCTGTTCGACGTAGCTGTTGCGCTGCTTGCTTTCTTCCAGTTCCTTGAGGTGGCTCAGCTCTTCGTCTTTGTTCTGATATTCCGTAATCTGGGCCTGGATTTCGTTGATCCGTCCATCGACCCACTGATGCGGGCTTTGCTCGGTGTTGAGCAGCTTGAGGACGGGATAAATCGAGGTGAAGTTGGCCCCCCACAGGACCGCGGCGCAGAGAGCACACAAGATGGACAGAATCAGGCGCCGGCGGTACGGCACGGCATGACGGAGAGCGCGGAGGAAATTTTTCATGGTACTCACGAACCTGGGGAGGTCAGCAGGGACGCCAGGCGATCCGTCTCGGCGCGGCTTCGGGTTTTAGCACAGGGGCGGATCGGGGACAAGGGCGAGTCCACCCGGCCGGGTGTAACCCAATTCTCTGGGGGTGTCGGCGCCCTTGTAGGGTGGGTCGAGGGCCGCGAGGCCCACCATGCCCGCATGGTGGGCCTCGCGGCCCTCGACCCACCCTACCCCCGGCCCCCAGAGATTCGGGTTACACCCAGCCGGCCGATGGGCATACAGAGTCTTGGCAATTGGCCGCGCGATGCAGTAGGATTTGAGGAAGGTCCCCCCAGGCAAGCATGGGGGTTTCCCCTGGCCGTGGGGTCGGGGGCGGATTGAAACATGAACGACGATCTCCTCTGTTCCTGGTTGGGATTGCCGCCGGGAGGGTGGCCGCCCGATCATTACCGCCTGCTGGGCCTGGAGCCTGGCGAAGACAACGCGGAACTGATTGAGCAGCGCGTCCACCAGCGCCTGGACTCCGTCCGTCGCTATCAGATCATGCATCCGGAGCAGGCCACCGAGGCGATGAATCGGCTGGCCCAGGCGTTCGTCTGCCTCATGGACCCGGCGTCCAAGAAAGCCTACGACGCCACCTTGCCGGGCGCCGCGGCTCGGGCCGCCTCCTCCGCCAACGCCGCCGAGCAGGCGGCGAACGAGGATGGCCCGGTCTGGTTGGACGACCAGGCCGCCGTCGTTCCGTCCGCCCAGGCGGTGCCGTTTGGCCCGCCGGCCGCCGTCTCGTTCCCGTTCGCGGTCCCGGTCGTTCCTCCGCCGCTGCCCGCGTCGGCCGTCTTGAACTATGCCACCACCCCGCCGCCGATTCGCCAGCCTCCGCCCTTGCCGCCGCTGCCGCCTCCTCGCCGAGGCCGAACCTCCCGCCGCCGCGGAAGCCGGTCCCGCTCCCGTCCCCGTCCCAGCCGCGCCTCCGCCGGAGCCAGTGGACCCGGTGCTCGAAGCGGCCCAGTCCGGCCCCGCCCTTCGCGGCATCGCTACCAAGCGTGCCCTCTATCACCGCATCGTCCGTACCCGCCGACTCCTGCGTGTGTGGATCAACCTGGGCAAATACGTCGCCTCGCCCAAGCGTCGCCTGAGCCGTTCCACCGATGGCCCGGAGCTGGTTCGTCTTCTGGACGAAATGCTCACGCTGCTGAAGCGGTTCCCTCCTGTGCTGGGCGAGGCGGGTCAGCCGGGCTACCTGGTCCGAACGCTGACAGAGGTAGATACGGTCAAGGTGTTTCAGAGTTTCTCGC
Organism: uncultured Planctomycetota bacterium; assembly: GCA_963849325.1. Taxonomy (GTDB): domain Bacteria; phylum Planctomycetota; class Planctomycetia; order Gemmatales; family Gemmataceae; genus JAJPHU01. Next base: position 968,390 of record CAWKHF010000005.1, read on the forward strand.
CGCATCAGCGCGAGGCGCTGACCCGCGACTGGCGGGCCGGCCAGAAACTCTTGTTGGCCCATCGGGATTTTCTGCGCCGGGAGGCGCGCTCGCTCCGCAATCGGCCGTGGCGCCAACGCCTGCTCCGATCCGCCTGGTCGCTGATGGTCGATCAGCCGGGGACCGTCCTCTTGTTGCTGGCCCTGGTCGCCATCAACGTCGCCCTGTGGCGGACCTATGCCCGTGTCCTGTGGGAGAAATTCTTCGGACACTGAGAGCGGACGCGGCACGCCGCGGGCATACAATCCGCAGTTTCGGCGCGGGCGGTCCCTTTGCTCTCCTTCCTCCCCGTTTGCCTATCTTCCTTACGTTGACAAGTCGCTGTCATTGAAGCTATCGTTAATATGTTCTCTTCGACACGTTTTCCTGGGACGCCGGCGCGGGCCGTCCGCGCGGGGAGGGGCACGGTCATCATGGTCGCCACCGGAACTGAGATGCGCGTGCAAGAGATCGCGCAGGATCTTTTCGACCTGATCACGCAGTTCTGCCTGGTCAGTCCGCGCGGCCGTCGCCGTTCCGGCGATCTCAAGGAAGTGGAGTTTTTGACGCTGTCGCTGCTGCACCATCACGATACGCTCATTGTCGGCGACATCCAGCGCCAGCTCGGCGTCCTGCCCGCTCAGATGTCGCGGATCATCCGCTCCCTGGAGACGCGCGAACGTCCCCTCATCGCCTGCCGCATCAATTCGCACGACAAGAGGAAGATTGACGTCGCCCTGACACCGGAAGGCATCGCCGCTTTCCTGGAGTACCAGTCGGCGCGCATCGGCAGCATTCACCACCTGATCGGCAAGCTCGCGGAAGAAGACCTCGACGATTTGCAGCGCTTGCTGGCCAAACTCCACGACGCCGTCGGCCCCTCCGTGCTCAGCTGATCCGAGTCCGCCGCGTTCGCAAGGGAAGATCCCTCCTCGCTTACGCTGCGGGCTTCGATGACCACGTCCTTGCCCTTCTCCTCGCTGTTATTACAATTTTGAGAAGCGTATTACCGGATAAGGAAGCCCCTGGCATCCGCCAACGAATGGGCGAAGCCGTAAGCCAGAGGCGCCATCCGCCGAAGTCAACTTCCCTGTGGCCTGATCCAGAGAAAGGGGATGAAATCATGACCGCACGCCGTTGCCTCCGTTCCCATTCTCCCGGCTTCACCTTGATCGAGCTGCTGGTTGTCATCGCCATCATTGCCGTGCTGATCGGACTGTTGCTGCCCGCTGTCCAGAAGGTCCGTGAGGCGGCCAGCGTTACGCGGTGCAGCAATAATGAGAAGCAGCTGATGTTGGCGATCCATGCCTACCAGGACACCATGCAGGCTCTGCCGCCCTCGAACTTCTCCCAGGTGGTAAACCCGCAGACCGGCGACGTGGCCCAAGGCAGCGCCTTCTACGCGTTGTTGCCCTACTACGAGCAGGGCAACCTCTTCAACCAGTGTACGCAGAACATTCCCAAGCCCGGATACCTGACGGCCGAGTGGGTGCCGCTCAAGGTCCACGTCTGCCCCTCGGATCCAACGACCAACAACGGCATCGGCAGCGTTCCCCCCAACTACGCCACCGGCAACTACTCCCTCAACCTGGCGCTGTGGGGGGCTAGCGGCACATGGAACATCCAAGCGGCCCCCCCCCCTTACAAGATCGAAACCATCCCCGATGGTTCCTCGAACACCATCGGCATTGTCGAGGCGTCGGGCTGTTTCCCCGGCTACCCCACCGTGGACCCGCAGACGGGCACGCTGACGAGCTACATGACCTGGCATTGGCCCGCCTATCCGAATTCCTTCGGTCCCTACTGGCCCGACCCGGACGAGCTTCCCGGACAGCCGAACTACAGCGGGGTGTTCTCCTTGCCGCAGATCGGCGTCAACCCCATGAAGGCGGACCCTAACCTTTCGCAGAGCTACCACGCCATCATGGTCGTGGCACTTATGGACGGCAGCATTCGCAAGATTTCTCCCGCTCTGACGCAGACGACGTGGACGAACGCACTGAATCCGGCGGATGGGCAAGTGCTGGGGAATGACTGGTAGACATTTCGGTCATCGCATGCCCTCCCCAATCCAGAGTCATCGGTGAGCAGGGAACCCGCTATACGGTCTTGACGAGATGCGGCGGCCGGGGTTGGATAGCGGAACGTTTACGCTTTCCACCACGACGAGGCGGCGACATGCAACGGCTGCGCATTCGCGGGGCGTGCCCGCACGATTGTCCCGATACCTGTGGAATCATCACGGAGGTCGAGAACGGTCAAGCCGTCTCCGTCCGCGGCGATCCCGACAATCCCATCACGCGCGGCTGGCTGTGCGCCAAGGTCCGGCCCTACCTCCAGCACGTCTATCATCCCGACCGTCTGCTGCATCCGCTGCGCCGCGTGGGAGCCAAGGGCGAGGGCCGATGGCGGCGCCTGAGCTGGGACGAAGCGCTGGCGGAGATCGCCGCTCGCTGGAAGGCGATCATCGCCGAGTCGGGCGCGGCGGCGATCTTGCCTTACAGTTTCAGCGGCACGCTCGGCCTGGTGCAAATGATCGTGTCCAGCGCGCGTTTGTGGAACCGCCTGGGCGCCAGCCAGCTGGAGCGCAGTATTTGCGGGGCGGCCGCCGAGGCCGCGGTCGTGGCCACGCTCGGCCGGCGCTGGAGTCCAGCGTATGACGACGTACTGCACAGCCGGCTGGTTGTTCTCTGGGGCCACAACCCCATCTGCACGGCGCCGCACTTCATGCCGTTCTTGCGCCAGGCCCAGCATTCCGGATGTCAAGTCATTGTCATCGATCCGCACCGCACGCGGACGGCGCGAAGCGCCGACTGGCACCTGGCGCCTCGGCCGGGCAGCGACGGCGTACTGGCGATGGGCCTGGGCCACGTCCTCCTTGCCGAAGGTTGGCACGACGAAAAGTGGCTGGAGGCGCACACCATCGGTTGGCCGTTGTTGCGCGAGCGGCTGGCGGAATATCCGCCCCATCGTGTCGCCGCTATTACCGGACTGGCCGAGGAGGACATCACGAAACTGGCCCGTCTTTACGCAATGCACCGGCCCGGTCTGATCAAGATCGCCGACGGCATCAACCGCAATCGTAACGGCGGGGAGAACGTGCGCGCCATCTGCGCGCTGCCGGCGTTGACCGGGCAGTACGGCGTCCGCGGCGGCGGTCTGTCCTACAGCACGAGCGATGCCGTGAAATGGGACAGCGAGGCGGTCAATCATTGGAGCGACTGTCCGCCGCCGGCGCGGCGGGTGAACATGAACCGTCTCGGCGCCGCCCTGCTCGGCGAGATCGCCGACCCGCCGATCCGCTCTCTCTACGTCTTCGGCGCCAACCCGGCGACCTCCAGCCCCAACGCCGGCCGCATCGTCGAGGGGTTGCGACGCGAAGACCTCTTCACCGTGGTCCACGAATTGTTCCTCACCGACACCGCCGATTACGCCGACATCGTGCTGCCGGCCACGTCGCAGCTGGAGCAGACCGACCTCCACAAGGCCTACGGCACCTCCTTGTTGACGTACAATCGTCCGGCCATCGCGCCGCTGGGCGAATGCAAGAGCAACTGGGAGGTGATGGGCCTGCTGGCTTCCGCGCTGGGCTTCGACGAGCCGTGGCTGCACCAGAGCGCCGACGAGGTGATCGAGGAGGTGCTGGCCGCGACGGCGGAGCGTCTGCCGCCGCTGCGCGGCATCACCCTGGACCGGCTGCGCGCCGAGGGCGCCGTGGCAATCCATCTCGACGATCCGACGCCCTTCGCCGACGGCCGCTTCCCCACGCCCAGCGGCAAGGTCGAGTTGTGTTGCCCGGCGCTGGCCGAGCGAGGGCTCGATCCGGTGCCCGGCCGCTTCCTGGCGCGAGAGGATGACGGCGGCGTGTCGGCGGATGATCCCGAGTATCCGGTCGGCGAGTCTCTGCAACTGCTGACAGCCGCCTCGCACCACTTTGTCAGCAGCAGCTTCGCCAACCACCCGCATTTGCTCAAGAACGCCGGCCCGCCGCTGGTGGAGATCCATCCCGCCGACGCGGCCCGGCGCGGCATCGACAGCGGCGATACGGTCCTCGTGTCCAACGGCCGGGGTTCGTGCCGGCTGCGAGCGGTGGTCACGGATGCGGTTCGGCCCGGCGTGGTCGCGTCGGCGAAGGGACGGTGGGCCAAGCTCGATGGCGGTCGCAACGTCAACTGGACGACGCCGGACGCCCTGGCCGACATGGCCGGGCAAAGTACGTTTCACAGCAATCGCGTCTGGCTGCGCCGCGTCGAATAGGAGTTCGACCCGACATGGGGAACTGGTGGGAACACATCCCGTCGTGGCTGCGCGAGTACGCCCTTCGCCTGTCCGGTGCGGTGCTGATCCTGTTGCTGGGCTGGGTGGCCAACCGTCTGCTGGTGGGACCGCTGCGCCGTCTGCTCGGCCGCAGTCGTCTCGACGTTTCCGTGGCGTCGTTCCTGGTCAACTCAGTTCGCACGGCCATCCTGCTGGTGGTGCTGCTGGCGGTGCTCCAGCAGTTCGGCCTGGAGACGACGTCGCTGTTGACCCTGCTCGGCACGGCGGGCCTGGCCGTGGCCCTGTCGCTGCAAGGTTCGTTGGCCAACTTCGCCTCGGGACTGCTGCTCTTGGCCTTCCGCACGGTACGCATCGGCGACTGGATTGAAGTTGGCGACGTGCGCGGCCGGGTCAGCGAGATGCTGCCCTTCCACATTGTCCTGGAGACGCCGGACAACCAGCGCATCACCGTGCCCAACACTCTGCTGACCAACGGACCCGTGCGCAACAACACGTTTCTGCCGGCGCGGCGCGTGCAGTGGACGTTACCCGTCGGTGCCCGCGACGACCTCGACGCGGTCAAGGCCGCGCTGCGGGCGCGCTTGCAGTCCGAGCCGCGCATCGCCAAGGAACCGCCGCCGCAACTGTTCGTCCAGGAGTGGACAGCGGACAAACGCACGCTGGTCGTAACCGCGTGGACGGCGACCGCCGATTACCTCGACGTGCAGCAGGACATGCTCGAAGAGTTGGGCAAGACTGCCGAAGGCGTGCGCGCTGCCCAAACTTCACCCAGCCCATGAAGCTACTTCGTCCTTCCGATCCTCGATGGGCTTTTCCGCCTCCGGGAGTATGATAATACCGTTTTCCCTCCCGTGGCTGGGCACGGAGGTGCGGTGATCGGCGCAATTGACGCCGGGTAGATGCTTTCCAAGGGGGCGGAATATGGATCGCAGAGTTTTCCTGCGTGGTGGCGCGATCGGGGCCGCCACGCTGGGTGCCGCCGGGGCCGAGCCGGCCGACAAGGGCGCGCCCGTCGTCAAGTCCCGGCTCAAGGCGGGCCATCAACATCACTCCACCGACGCCGACCTGCGCGTCCTGTCCGCGCTGGGAGTCAATCACATTTGCAGCGCCCTGCCCTCCCGCCGCTTCGACGCGAACTGGTCGGTCGAGGGACTGTCGCGCTTGCGCGAGCGCGTCGAGAAGTTCGGCATCCAGCTGGACATGGTCCCGCTGCCGTTGAGCAGCTCTCCCATCAGCCGGGTCGAGAACCCTCACATCATGAGGGGCAAAAGCCCGGAGCGCGACCGCGAGATCGACAACCTTTGCCAGATGATCCGCAACGCGGCCAAGGTGGGCATCCCGGCCGTGAAGTACAACCTCTCGGTCCTGGGCGTGGTCCGCACTCCGAGCACGCGCGGCCGCGGCGGCGCGGCGTACAGCACCTTCGTCTTCAGCAAAGCTGTGCAAGGTCCGCCGCCCGAGGAGACCGGCCCTCTCGACGCGGACGCCATGTGGGAGCGCATTACCTATTTCCTGCGGCGCGTCGTGCCGGTGGCCGAGGAGTGCAAGGTGCGACTGTGCTGTCATCCGCACGATCCCGGCATGCCGCGCGGCAAGGGCTTCCGCGGCGTCGAGCGCGTCCTCGGCTCCGTCGAGGGGCTGAAGAAGTTCGTCGGCATCATGCCGAGTCCGTATCACGGCTTGAACTTCTGCCAGGGCACCGTGGCCGAAATGTTGGAAAAGCCCGGCGAGCAGATTTACGACGTGATTCGCTGGTTCGGCCGTCGCGGCAAGATCTTCAACGTCCATTTCCGCAACATCAAGGGCGGTTTCCTCAACTTCCAGGAGACCTTTCCCGATGACGGCGACGTGGACATGCCGCGGGCATTGCGCGTGTACAAGGAGGTTGGTTACAACGGCATGATTATGCCCGATCACGTCCCGCGCATCGAGGGCGATAGCGGCGGAGCGCAGGCGTTCGCCTATGCTTTCGGCTACATCCAGGCGTTGATCCAGGTGGTCAACGGCGAAGCGTGATGGAGGGCAGTCGGAGCCTGAAGCGTAAGCGAAGGATTTTCTTCGCTTACGCTTCAGGCTCGGAGACTTAACCCGTGCTGAACGGAAGGGCGCGGCCGGGACGGCGAGCGGCGGGCAAAACGAAGGCGGCGCGGGTTCTCCAGGCGCTCGAAGTCTCGGCAGCGCAGACGGACGGCCTCGAACTGGGTGTGCGTCTCCAGCACAATGAGGGCATCCGGCGCGATGGCGTCGTCGAGCAAGGTCGAGAGACCGTAGCGCGTCCCGAACGGCGGTACGACGCCCCACTCGCAGTCGGGGAAAACCGCGGCGACCTCGCGGTCGGTGGCCAGCCGTACCGGCCCGCCCAGCTGCTCGATCAGTACCGTGGTATCGACCTGATGCGTCGCCGGCAGCACGGCCAACAGGTAGCCGGACGGACCCGCCAGCAGCACACACTTGGCGACCTGCTCGCCGGGCACGGACAGATACTTGGCTCGTTTCTGCGCCGTGTACGCCGGCGGATGTGGCAGCCATTCAAAATCAATCCGCTGTTCGAGCAGATATTCGTCGATGTGCATGACGACCTCTCCTGTTCCGAGATGCCCAGAGGGCGTCAGTCGCGAAGAATGGGGGAGACGATCGGGGTCGCTTTCGCCCCGATGCGGTCTTGCTGAAATATAACAGCGGAAGGCCCGCCGTCTGAGGACGGCGGCGTCCGGTTCCGCGATTCGGTCCCTTCGCGGCTTCCGGCACTGCGGAGGATAGCGGTTTTTCCATCGCCCCTCCGCGAACCCGGTCGCGAGCAGTCCAGACGGCCTTCGGAGGATGCGACAAGCGAACGGACGGAGAAAAGTGATGTTTCTCGATGCGGAGATGGAAATTCTTCGAGCCGACCTGCCCCGCGGCCGCTTCCGCTCCGTGCTCTTCGACTTCGACGGCACGCTGTCGCTCATCCGCGAAGGTTGGCCGCAGGTCATGGTCCCGCTGATGGTCGAGGTGCTGCGCGAGACCGGCACCCGCGAGACCGAGGCGGAGCTGACGGCCGAGGTGGAAGAGTTCGTCATGCGTCTGAACGGCCGGCAGACGATTTACCAGATGATCCAACTGGCCGAGGAAGTGCGGCGGCGCGGCGGCCAACCGCTCGACCCGCTGGTCTACAAGCATCGCTATCACGACCGGCTCATGGAGCGCATCCGCGATCGTCTGTCCGCCCTCCAGACGGGCAGCGCGACGCCCGAAGAGTGGACTGTGCCCGGTAGTCACGCCTTGCTGGACAATCTGCGCCGTCGTGGCCTGACTCTGTACCTGGCCAGCGGGACCGATCTGAAATACGTGCGCCACGAGGCGGACCTGCTCGGTCTGACCGAGTATTTCGGCGATCGCATCTACGGGGCGCTGGACGACTATCATAACTTCTCCAAACAGATGATTATCGAGCGCCATCCTGCGCGAGAATGATCTGCACGGCGAGGAGTTGCTCGGTTTTGGCGACGGCTTCGTGGAGATCGAGGAGATCAAGCGCGTCGGCGGCGTCGCCGTGGCCGTCGCCAGCGATGAGGTCAACCGGCGCGGCGTCCACGCCTGGAAGCGGGACCGGCTGGTACGGGCCGGTGCCGACATCGTCATCCCGGAATATCGCCGGCACGAGCGGCTGCTGGCGTACCTGATGGGGGAAGAGGGGCCTTGAAAGAAGGCCGGCCTGATCCTCTCGGTTTTTTTGAGTAGGATGAATCCGGGTGACGGGACCGTTCCTCGCACGGCTCGCCGTCTCCCTCCTCGGATGTCCTCGCCAGGTTGACCGCGAAAGTTACCATGCTGATTTCATCCTCCCGACTCGTCGTTCTCTCGGCTGCTATCGTTCTCGCTCCGCTGTCGTCCGGCCGGGCCGCCGACGGGTTGGAGTCCCGTGTCAAGGAGATCCTCGCGCGGCCCGAGTACAAGCACAGCCGATGGGGTCTCCTCGTCGTGGATGCCGACAGCGGCAAACCGATCCTGGAGCACAACGCCGACCAACTCTTCGCTCCCGCCTCGGTGACCAAGCTCTACACCTGCGCCGCCGCGCTGATCGCCTTCGGGCCGGACTATCGCTTCCGCACGCCCGTCTATCGTCGCGGCGTGCTGACCGACGGCACTCTCCAGGGCGACCTCATCCTGGTCGCCAAGGGCGATCCGACGCTGGGCGGCCGCACCGACGCCAAGGGGCACCTGGTCTTCCAGAACTTCGATCACACCTACGCCTCCTTCGTCAGCACGTTGCCCCAGTTGACCGACACCGATCCGCTGGCCGGACTGCGGGAGCTGGCCCGGCAGGTGAAGAAGAGCGGCGTCCACAAGGTCGAGGGCGACGTGCTCATCGACGATCGCCTGTACGCGCCGGCCTTCAGCAGCGGCAGCGGTCCCAAGATCATCACGCCCATCATGGTCAACGATAACCTGGTGGACGCGATCATTACGCCGGGCAAGGCGGTCGGCGAGCCGGCTTCCGTGCAGTTTCGTCCGCCCAACGGGATGATTCAGATCAACGTCCAGGTCGAGACGCGTCGCCGCCGAGAAGAAACCGAACATCACGGTCGAGCTGGTTGGGATCGGTCGATACGTCTTGCGCGGCGGCATCCCGCTCGGTTCGCCGCCGCTGCCGCGCATCTGTCCGGTGACGGACCCGGAAAGCTTCGCCCGCGGTCTGTTCATCGAGACGCTGCGGAAGGAAGGGGTGGCCGTCAAGGCCAGCGTCTTGAGTCGGCCGACCGCCATCTTGCCGGAGGCGGACGGCTATGCGGGACTCACGCGGGTCGCCCGCTACGAGTCGCCGCCGATGTCGGAGCTGCTCCGCGTCATCCTCAAAGTCAGCCACAACCTGTACGCCAGCTCGCTGCCGTTGCTGCTGGCGTCCAAGCACGGCAAGCGAACGCTGGCGGAGGGCATGGCGCTGCAAGGCAAGCTGTTGGCCGACCTGGGCGTGGACGTCAAGGACATCGCCCTGGAGAGCGGCGCCGGCGGCGGCTCCTGCGACAACGTGACGCCGCGCGTGACCGTGCAGCTGTTCGCGCGCCCTGTCCCGCCGGCCCGATTTCCCCGTCTTCCGCGCGGCGTTGCCGATACTCGGCGTCGATGGCACGCTCGTGGACGTGGTCGAGAAAGACAGCCCGGCTCGCGGCAAGGTGATGGCCAAGACGGGGACTTATCCCGATACCGATCTGCTCAACGACCGCATGTTTCTCCGCTGCAAGTCGTTGGCGGGCGTGATGACCACCCGCAACGGCCGCAACCTCGTGTTCGCCCTGTTCGTCAACGACGTGCCGCTGCCGCCGGGCGTTCCCACCACGCGCGAGGCCAAAGCCCTCGGCCGTCTGTGCGAGATCCTGTACCAGTACACGCCCTGACCTTAGGGACTAGGGACTAGGGACTAGGGACTAGGGACTAGAGAAGAAGAATCCTCTTCTCTAGTCCCTAGTCCCTAGTCCCTAGTCCCTGCGAGGGGAGGATCGGCCATGTCCGTTGTCCTCGTCACCGGCGCGACCGGCGAGGTAGCGCGCGGAGTGCTGCCCTGGTTGGAGCACGAGTTCGCGTTGCGTCTGCTGGCGCTCGATCCTCCCGGTGACGATCCGCGCCGCCTCCAGGCCGATTTGCTCGACTGGGACGCGCTAACGAGCGCCCTGCGCGGCATCAACGCCGTCCTGCACCTGGCCGTCGCGCCGGGGCACTCCGGCGTGTACGAAGACGATGTCTTCAACGACCGGCGCTTCGACGTCAACGTCAAGGGCACCTATCACGTTTTCGAGACGGCGCGCCGGGCGGGCGTCCGTCGCGTCGTCCACGTCAGCAGCCTGATGGTCGTCTGGGGACATGGGAACGCGGCGCCGGTGCCCGGCGATGCGCCGCCGCGGCCGGCCGGAACCTACGCCTTGACCAAGACCCTGTCCGAAGAAATCGCTCGCCATTACGCCGTCGCTTTCGGCATGGAAGTCGTCACGCTCCGCATCGCGGCGCCGCTGGACCTCCGCGATCCCGACTTGACCCGCAAGCCGATACGGCCGCAGCAGGTGCCCTTGCCCGATCTGGCCCAGGCGTTCGTCCGAGCGCTGACGGCGCCCCTCGATCGCTATGAGGTCGTCACCATCGTCGGCGAGAGTTCGCGGCGCGTCTGGGATCTGGGACCGGCGCGGCGCGTCCTCGGTTACGAGCCGCGTTATCGGCTCGATGACCTGGGACTTTGCTGGGCCGAGCCGTTCGATGTTGAGCCGTGATCCATGCCGGAGTGGCCCGCTCTCCGACCGCATCCGTTGGGCCGATTTCCCTCCGAAGCCTTGATCCTCTCGGTCGATCCTGTTAAGACTAGACTTTTCCCGCATAACCAAGAGGGACAACCATGCGTCACTGGATTGGAGCTTTCCTCGCCGCTGGGATCGCGGCAACCTCGCTGATGGCCCTGGACAAACCGGCCGACGAAAAGGGCAACGACCGGGCCTCTCAGTTCGAGATCCTCCAGAAGGACTTCCAGAAGACCATCAACGAGGTGGTCAAGGAATTTCAGGCGGCCAAGACGTCCAAGGAGCGGCAAGCGATCCTGGATCGGCTGAGCAAGGAATACAGCCCGCGCGTCGTCAAGCTCGTCGAAGCCGACCCCAAGGACAAGCTCTCCTTCGAGATTCTGCTGTGGGGCGCGGAGAACGTGCCGCAAATCGATACCAAGGTGTACGACCTGCTGACGGAGCATTGGGCCACGAACGCCCGAATCAAGAGTGTGTGCCAGGCGATGTCGTCCCAACCGTCCAGCGCCACGAAATTGTTCCGCAAGGTGCTCGAGGAGAACCCGGACAAGGACGCTCAGGGTCTGGCCTGCTTCGCCCTGGCGAAAACCGCCCTGAAGAAAAGTGAGTCGGAAGGCGATCCGAAAGCGGCTGAGGAAGCCGAGAAATTCTACGAACGGGTGAGCCGAGATTTCGCCGACGTGAAGGCGAAACGCGGGGCCGCCCTGGGCGTTCAAGCCAAGGACGCCCTGAGCGAAATTCGCGCGCGCGGGGTCGGCAAGACGGCGCCGAACGTCCAGAGCGAGGACCTGGCCGGCAAGAAGGTCCAGCTGAAGGATTACAAGGGCAAGGTGGTCGTGCTCGACATCTGGGCGACCTGGTGCGGTCCCTGCCGGGCCATGATTCCGCACGAGCGCAACATGGTCAAGAAGCTGAAAGACAAGCCGTTCGCCCTCATCAGCGTCAGCGCCGACGAGACGAAGGACACGATCAAGGAGTTTCTCGACAACGAATCGATGCCGTGGACGCACTGGTGGAACGGCCCCAGCGGCGGCATCCTCAAGGACTGGAACGTCCAGTTTTTCCCGACGATCTACGTCCTCGACGCCAAGGGCGTCATCCGCTACAAGCACGTCCGCGGCGACGAGCTGGAAAAGGCGGTCGAGAAGCTGCTCGCGGAAGTCGAAAAGTAAGAGCGCTTGCCCAGCAATCATTTCGGTTAGCCGCGACGCGCAGCGGAGCGCGGGAGCACTCCCGCGCTCCGCTGCGCGTCGCGGCGAAACTTGCGGCGCGGTCGTTCATTTCTCACGCGCGAAATCCGTCACGGCGACGATCGCGCCCGTATCGACCGAGCGCTGCGCCGCCAGGCACAGCGCCACCGACCATTTGCCGTCCGTCCCCGTGGCCGCGATCGGGCCTCCGTCGCGCACGGCGCGGACCATCATCGCCATCTCGTCTTCCAGCTCGTACACCTCGCCGGTGATTTTCGTGATGGGGATGTTCTCGGTCTTCGTGCCGTCGTGATACTGGAGCGAAAAGCGCGGATGGAAGTCGCGGTCCATGGCGCCGCTCCAGCTCGCTCCCAGCGCGCCGCGCGTGCCGGTCAGCTTGACCACCTGATGATGCTCGAACGCGGCCAACGTCTGCGAAATGACGGCGTATTCCCCGCCGGCGAAGGTGAGAAGGGCGCTGAAATTGTCCTGCAATTCGGGATGGCCTTCCTGTTTCGAGTTGGCGCGCGCGTACACCGTGACCGGCTCGCCCGCTCCGGCGAGATACCAGCGTGCCATGTCGAAAAAGTGGATGGGTTCTTCGAGCACCCAATTGCCGACGCGGTTGATGTCGTAACGCCAGCCCTCCGCGCCGAGACGGTACGGCCTCCGCCATAGCTCGATGAGCAAGTACAGCGGCCGGTCGACGGCGCCGGACTCGACCATCTCGTGCATCTTGCTCCACAGGGAGGAGAGGCGGAATTCGTGGCCGATCGCCAGGCACTTCCCACGGGCACCGGCCAGCGCGATCAGCTCGTCGCACTCCGCCACGCGCAGCGCCATCGGCTTTTCCAGCAACAGATGCCGGCCGGACTCCAGCACCGCTCGGCCGACCTCGTAGTGCAGGTAGGTCGGCAGCACCACATCCACCACGTCGAGTTGTTCGCGTTCGAGCAGGGCGCGATAATCCTCGTAGACGTGGGCCGTGGGATGATCGTTTTGGGCGGCGGCGCGCGTCTTCTCCGAGCGCGCCGCGATGGCGGCCAGCTCCGCCCCTTCCGTCTTGGCGATGGCGCGGGCGTGATGACTGCCCCAGGCGCCGTAACCGATCAGTCCGAAACGAATGCTGCTCACGATGGTCTCCGATTCCCTGGCGGCATCTATCCGGTGGATGGAGAGCATTGTATTATAGAGGGCCGTCGAGGCAGCCCGGAATCGCGGCGGGAGGTAGATCGGTGAGTGGGCAGCGGCAGGCGGACGGACGTTGGTACGAGGGCATCACCCGCTATCAATGGCTGGTGTTGATCGTGGCCTCGCTGGGCTGGGTCTTCGACGTTTTCGAGGGCCAAATCTTCGTCGCCAGCATGAACCAGGCGATGCCCGCGCTGGTGCCCGCCGGCAGCCAGCGCCACAACCTACCCTATTACACCAACATCACGCTCGCGGCTTTCCTCCTCGGCGGCGCTCTGGGCGGCGTCGTCTTCGGCCTGCTCAGCGATCGCATCGGCCGCAAGAGGACGATGACGTACACCATCCTGATGTACTCGCTGTTCACCTGCGTGTCGGCCTTCGCCGGAACGTGGTGGGAGATGGCCGGCTATCGCTTTCTGGTGGCGCTGGGCGTCGGCGGCGAATGGGCGGTGGCCAGCGCCCTGGCCGCCGAGGTCTTTCCGCAACGCGCCCGCACCTGGTCGCAGTCGATTTTCCATGCGTCGAGCGTGCTGGGCACGCTGCTGGCCGTCGCCGCCGGGGCGCTCATCGTCGCCAACCCGCGCCTCACCTTCACGATCGCCCTGCCGGGCGGCGACTTCGTCGTCACCGGCTGGCGCATGGGCTTTCTCCTCGGCGTCGCGCCGGCCCTGCTCATTATCTGGGTCCGGGTGAGTCTGCGCGAACCGGAGCGTTGGCTGAAAGCGCGAGCGGTCCCGGGCGACAGCACGCCATCGGTGTGGCAACTATTCGAGCCGGGACTCTTGCGGCGGACGCTGGTGGGAGTGGGGTTGGCCACGATCGGACTGGCGACCTTCTGGGGTACGCACATCTACGGCAAGGACATGCTCGAACAGGCGTACAGGGCGGCGACCGGGGAAGAGAACGCGAAGGTCGTCAAACAGGTCGAGATGCTCGGCATGTTGCTCGTCACGCTCGGCGGCGGCGTGGGACTGGTCGCCTTCGGGCCGATCTGCGAACGCCTGGGCCGGCGCGGAGCGTTCCTGTTCTATCACCTGGGCGGATTGGCGGCGGCCCTGCTGCTCTTCAAGGGACTGACGGGAGTGACGACGATCGGTGTGTTCCTGCCGATCTTCGGTTTCCTGACGCTGGGCATGCACGCCGGCTATGCAGTCTACTTCCCCGAGTTGTTTCCGACGCGCCTGCGGAGTACCGGCGGCGGCTTCTGCTTCAACGTCGGCCGTATCCTGGCCGCTCCCATTCTCTTCCTCAGCGGCTGGCTGCAATCGGACGGGGGCATGAACCTGGGCATGGCCAATGCCGCAGCTCTCCTCAGCTTGTTGTTCCCCCTCGGCGCGCTGCTGTTGCTGTTCGCTCCCGAGACGCGAGGGCAAGATCTGCCGGCGTAAGGGCGAACCTTTCTCTCCGCGAGGAGTCTGACGGACATGGACCAGGACAAACGCCGCTATCGCCAGCTCAAGCGCGACCTGAAACGGGCTGGCAATCGCAAGCGCCGCCGCCAGCTTCAGCGCGAACTGGTGGAACACCCCGAGAACGCTGGGCAAACGACGTTCGACTTTGGCCGTCACGGCAGCGCCGGACTCAACGGCAACGACCGCGACGCCACGCGACGCCGCGAAGACGATTAACCCCCGGCCCATTCCAGCACGCGCGGGAACGGCACCTGATCGAGGGCGCCGAACAAGGGATGACCGCCGAGCTTTGCCCGCGATAATCGAGGCGAGGTCAGACCGCACAGAAAACGGGCCAGCGTTCTCGGCTCGGCGAACAGCTCTGGCCGCTCGCGGCGCAACTCTCCGACGCGATCCCGGAGCGCCGGATCAAGGACGGTCGCCGGACGCGGCGGAATGTCCGCCGGCCGATGCCCGTTCAAACACCAGGAACAATGGCCGCACGGTTTCGCCAGCGCTTCGCCGAAATGCTCGCCCAGGCGCGATACGAGACATCCATCGTTTCCGGCCCATTCCAGCACCTGCCGGAGCCGACCGATCTCTCGCGCCTCGCGGTCGAGCGTCCGCTGGTGCAGCGTCCGCGCCATCTCGTCGAGGCTGGCCGGCGGGCGGCGGCGGTGGTAGCGATTGCGCACACCCTCGACTTTGAGAGTCAAGAGACCTTGTTCCTCAAGATATTGCAGAGCGCTGACGACCCGATCGCGCGTTGCACCGGCGGCGGCCGCCGCTTTCTCTGCGTCGATCGTGAACCACTTCACCGCCTTGACCGCCTGACCGAGCACCCTGGATAGAAACGTCCGCCGTTCGCCGGTGAAGCGCGCCAGGATTTCCGCCGAGGTACACAGCGGCTGGAACTGGTAGCGGGCGTAAAACGGCGTACCGGCTTCGAGGTAGCCGTCCAGCTCCAGATAGGTCAGCAGCGTGTTCAGCACGAGCGGGCGAAGATCGTGCTCGGCGGCCAGGTCGTACAGGCTGACGTCGAACTCGTCGCCGCGTCCGAAGACGTCGCGCAGCAGTCCTTGCACCGAGGAGAGGGCCGGCGTATCGCCGTAGACGAAATTCTCCAGGGTGCCCAGGTCGCGCGGACAGACGAACATCTCGCAATGGGCGGGGGCGTCATCGCGTCCGGCTCGGCCGATCTCCTGGGAGAAGTTCTCCAGGCTCTTGGGCAGGTTGTAATGGTACACCGCCCGGATATCGGACTTGTCGATGCCCATGCCGAAGGCAATGGTCGCCACGACGACGGCATGATCGGCACGGGCGAACCAGTCCTGAATTTCGGCGCGGATCTCGTCGGCGAGTCCGGCGTGATACGGGCGAGCGGGCAGTCCGGCCGCGGCGAGGCGCGACGCCACGTCCTCGGCCGTGCGCTGCAGGGTGACGTAGACGATGGACGCGCCGGGGGGCCGGCTGCTCAGACCTCGGATCAGGTCTTCGTCGCGTTTCTCCGGAGTCACGGGGGAGACGAGGACGGTGAGGTTGGGGCGATAGAAGCCGGTACGGACGGCGCAGGCTGGATCGATGCCGAAGCCGCGGCAGATGTCCGTCAACACGTGCGGCGTGGCCGTCGCCGTCAGCGCCAGCGTGCGCTCGGCACGGCAGGCGGCCGCGAAGTGGGCCAATTTGAGATAATCCGGACGAAAATTGTGGCCCCATTCAGAGATGCAGTGGGCCTCGTCCACGGCGAACAACGACACGCGGACGCGCTCCAGCGCCGCCCGAAATCGCTCGTTGTTGAAACGCTCGGGCGCGACGTAGAGCAAGCGGAGTTGGCCGGCGCGGAGGGAACTGGTGACGGCGGCGACCTCATCGGCGTCGCGCGTCGAATCGAGACGTTCGGCGCGAATGTTGCGAGCTTGTAAGCGCTCGATCTGCTCGCGCATGAGGGCGATCAGCGGCGAAACAACCACGGTCAATCCCGGCAGCAGCAGGGCCGGCAGTTGATAACACAGCGATTTGCCGCTGCCGGTGGGAAAGACGGCCGCCGCGGATCGACCGGCCAGCAGGTGGCCGATGACCTCTTCCTGTCCGGGGCGGAAGCGCTCGAAACCAAACGTCTGACGCAGTACGTCGTGGGCCGTGGACATGGGCCGCTCCCGGAACGCAATCGGCAAGGGAGGAGAAGCAACGGCCCCACTCTAGCACGGATCGGACGACGCGGATACTGACTTTTGTGGACGGACGAGGTATCCTGACGGGTAGGGCAAATCTCACCTCCCTTCGGCGAGGTCGCATCATGAAGAAGCTACTGACGGTGGGACTCCTGGCCGGCGTCATGCTGACAGCGATGGTCAACCCGGCTCGCGCCGTCGATCCGGACGCCGTCAAACGGGCCGTTGATCGAGGCGTAACTGCATTGCGGGGTTTGCAGGGCGCCGACGGCACCTGGCGTTATCCGGAGATCGGCGCCACCGCCCTGGCCGGATTGACTCTGCTGGAGTGCGGCGTGCCGGCGGACGATCGGTCGGTGTCGCAGGCCGCCGAGGTCGTGCGACAGGCCGGCGTCACTCTGACGCACACCTACTCGATCGCCCTGATCCTTCTCTTTCTCGATCGCCTCGGCGATCCGGCGGACGAGGCGTTGATTGAATCGCTGACCGTGCGTCTGCTGGGAGGGCAGGGCAGCACGGGTGGCTGGACCTATCATTGTCCGGCGATCCCGGAGAAAGAGGTGCGGCGCCTGCAGGCGAAGCGGAATGACCGGAAAGGACCGGCGGATGGCCGCGATCCTCCCAAGCCCGGTCCCGGTCAACGTGCGGGCAAGAAGTTGCCCGCGGAGATCCAGCAACAACTGGCCGCGCTGAGCCGAGCGGGTGCGACCTTCGGCACCGGACAGAGCGACAATTCCAACACGCAGTTCGCCACGCTGGCCTTGTGGGTGGCCCGGCGTCATGGCTTACCCGTTGAAAAAGCCTTGCGCCTCATCGACGCCCGTTTCCGCACCAGTCAGAACCCCGACGGCGGCTGGGGCTACTCCGATTGGCGAACGGGACGCGGACCCGGCCGGCGTGCCGCCTCGACCGCCTCGATGACCTGTGCCGGCCTGCTCGCTCTGGCGGTGGAGCATGGGGCGGCGCTGGAAAGCGCCGCGCGAAAAAACACGTCCGAGACCTTGGCAAGGACACCGCCGTGCGCAAGGGCTTACTCGCCCTGGGCACCGCGGTCGGCAATCCGGCCGGGGCAGGGCGCCGATGGGCAATGGCGGAGGCGTCGCGCGGGTGGGCGGACGAACATATTATTTCTTGTGGTCGCTGGAGCGTGTCGCCGTGGCGCTGGACTTGAAGACGATCGGCAAGAAAGATTGGTACGGCTGGGGCGCGGAAATCCTGCTGGCCAATCAACAGCGTGACGGCTCTTGGGATGGCGATTACTCGCCCGCCGGCATCGACACGTGTTTCGCGCTGTTGTTCCTCCAGCGCGCCAACCTGGCGCGCGATCTGACGTCCCGGATTACCGGCAAGTTGCAAGACCCGGCCGAACGGACCCTCAAGGGCGGCGGCGTCGGCGGCTCCGCCGTGCTCGGCGAGAGCATCGCCCAGATCAAGCCGGGCCTCGAAAGCAAGGACGCCCAACCGATCGCCAAGCCGCTGCAGGATCTCCCCGCCAATCCCAAGCCGCTGAATACTCCCAGCACGCGGATGGCGGACGACCTGGTGAAATCGTCCGGCTCGCGCCAGACGTCGCTGCTGAGCCACATGCGTGATGGCAAGGGCGTCGTGTTCACGGAGGCGTTGGCCTACGCGATTCCGCGTCTGCGCGGCGACATCCAGCAACAGGCGCGGCGAGCGCTGGTCGAACGTCTGACGCGCATGAAGGCGGAGACGCTGAGGGATTATCTCGAAGACGAAGACGCCGAGATTCGCCGAGCTGCTGCCCTGGCCTGCGCACGCAAGGAGAACAAGGCGCTCACTCCCCACCTCATCCCGCTTGTGGGCGACGCGGATCGCTCGGTGGCGGAGGCGGCGCATGCGGCCTTGAAAGATCTCACCGGCCAGGACTTCGGTCCCGCCGCCGCGGCCAGCCGCGAAGACCGCGAACAAGCCGCGCGCAAGTGGCTCGATTGGTGGAACAAACAGGACGGCAAATAGTCCGCGTCCAAGTCCGTTCTTCAAGCCGCTTGCGGCTTGGCGTGCGCCCCGCAGCGCTAAGTGCCTCTAATAAAATGAACCACAGATGAACACGGATGAACACGGATAAAAGACAAAATGAGAGAAAGACACCGGAAAGGGAGCGTTCCTCGCTAGCGCTTTTCTTTTTGTTTTGATCCGTGTTCATCTGTGTTCATCTGTGGTTCATTATTTTACAGGTTATAAGCCGCAAGGGGCTTGGGCGACCGACTCTCCCTTGCCATCCGCTGCCTTTGCTGCTACAAGATTCTTACGTTGCTTTTCGACGATCGGGGAGCTTGCCGCGATGGCACGTCGGACGAACCTGGCAGCCTGCATCCTCCCGGCCCCGCTGGCCGGTCGGGCTGTTCTCGTCGCCGCCGCCATCGCTGTCACGGGCTAACCGGGTCGTCTTATCTCGATTGGAGAACCACGACCCGGGGTAGCCCCCCGGGTTTTTTCTTTCCCGCCTGGAGAACCCTCATGCCGCCGGTGCCGCTGTCGTCGCGCTCGCAACGCACCACCGAGTCCCCCATCGGGTATTTCGTGCGCCTGGCCCTGGAAGATCCCTCGCTCATCAGCCTGGCCGCCGGCCTGGTCGATGAGGAGTCGCTGCCGGTCGAGGAGGTCGCCGAGGCGCTGGCCGAACTGCTCGCCCAGCCCACCGCCGGCCGGGCCGCCCTCCAGTACGGCACCGTCCAGGGTCATGGGCCGCTGCGCCGGCAGATCCTCCATCGCTTCGCCGCCGCCGACGGACTGCGTCCCGAGGACGTGAGCCTGACGCCCGACGAGGTCGTCATCACCACCGGCTCGCAGCAATTGCTGGCCCTGCTCGCCGACGTCCTGCTCGATCCGGGCGACATCGTCATCACCGAGGCGCCGACCTACTTCGTTTATCAGGGCGTCCTCCAGAGCGCCGGCGCCCGCGTCCATGCCGTGCCGATGGACGCCGACGGGCTGAACACCGACGCCCTCGACGAACTACTGCGGCGTCTGGATCGCGCGGGCGAGCTGGGGCGAGTGAAGCTGATCTACACCTGCGACTACTATCAGAACCCGACCGGCCTGACGCTGTCGATGCAGCGGCGGCGAAAGCTGCTGGAGCTGGCGCGACAGTATAGCCGTTCGCATCGCATCCTGATCCTGGAAGACGCCGCCTACCGCGAGCTGCGCTATGAAGGCGAAGACCTGCCGAGCATCAAGAGCTTCGACACCCGCAACGAACACGTCATCTGGACTTCGACCTTCTCCAAGCCATGCGCTCCGGGGCTGAAGACCGGCTACGGTATCCTGCCGCGCGATCTGGTCGGCCCCTTGCTGCGGCTGAAGGGCAATCACGACTTCGGGTCCAACAATCTGACGCAATACCTGCTGGAGCGCCTGCTGGCGAGTGGGGCCTATGATGTACACGTCGAACGGCTGCGCGACGTCTACCGCCGCAAGCGCGACGCCCTGCTCGACGCGCTGGCGGCGGAATTTCGAGATGACCCGCGAATCTCCTGGACGCGGCCGGCGGGCGGACTGTACGTGTGGGCGACCTTCCCGCCCGGCATGGAGGCGGGTCCGTCGAGCCGGCTACTGCGGGCGGCGCTGGACGAAGGCGTGCTGTACGTTCCCGGCGAATACGGCTACGTCGCCGACGACGGCGCTCCGTTGCCGCGCCACGAGGCGCGGTTGAGCTTCGGGGTGGCGACGCCGGAACAGCTTCGTGAAGGCGTCCGCCGTCTGCGCCGGGCCATCCTGTCCGCCTCTGCCGGCGCGAAGGACTGGGGAGTTAGTCACGGAACACCCAGCGCATCATCTCCCCCAACTTCGCCCCCTTGCCCTGCATGAGGATGCCGACGCGGAAGACGCGGCCGGCGGCCCAGACGCACAGCATCGTCGTGGCCAGCACCACCACGGCGCCAACGACTGGCTGCCAGGTCTCGACGCCCGGCGGCACCGACTGCCGCACGATCATCAGCATCGGCGTAGCGAAGGGGAAGAACGATAGTCCCGTGGCCACGGAACTGTTGGGTTCCTGCAAGACACTGCCCAGGAGAAACATCGGCATGACCGCCAACATCATGACCGGCCACATCAAGTTCTGCGTCTCCTTCATGTCCGTGCAGGCGGCGCCGATGGCGATGAACAGCGAGCCGTACATCAGCGCCGCCAACGCCTGGAAGACGACGAACCAGGCCAGCAGATGTCCGGGAATGTACTCGGCGAAACCGTAGTGCTGCGCCGACCAGTACACGCCGCCGAGGTAAACCGCCGTGATGGTCAGCGACACCGCCGTCATGCCCAGCAGCTTGCCGAGCATCAGGTCGAACGGCCGTACCGACGCCAGAAGCACCTCGGCGATGCGCTGCATCTTCTCCTCAACCACGCCCTGCATGAGCGGCGTCGCACTCATCATGATAATCATGAACATCAGCATCATGAAACCCATCGGCACGGCCACCGGAGCGAACCGGCTCTGCAAGGTGGCGTCCTCGATTTCGCCGGTGATCGGGTTGCGCCGCGTCAACCCCTTCGATTCGAGCGTCACTGGCCGCATGACCTCGCGCACTTTCTCCAGCGGCGCCTGCAAGCCGGCCTCGCGGAAGCGGAGTTCCTGCACGCGGGGAGCCAGAAACGTCCTCATCAGGCGCGGGAAGCTCTCATTGGTGGGACGATTCGACTGGTAGCGGATGCCGTGACGGTCCTCGGCGTCGTCCGCGAGCGATGGCGGCTGGAGGACATCGGGACCGATGTCGAGGAAGCCGAACAACTCCCCGTTGCGAACGCGCTCGGAGAGGTCGGCGCGTTGTCCGGCCATCGCCTCAGGTGTATCCGCCGAGGGCGCCACTGCCTCCACGCGGAAGAACGGCTGCACCTGCTTGCCCGTCTGGGGATCGCGCGTTTGCGTCGGTTGTACTGCTCGACACACGCTTCGATGGACGGATAGAGGCGGGTGCCGGGAGTGCGATCGACGACCGCGAAGCGCTTCTCGGCGATATCGTGAAAATCGCGTAGAAGCCACTGCACCAGCAGACTGCCGCCCATCATGACCGGCATGATGACCAGGCTGACGACGAACGCCTTGGTGCGCACGGCGGCCAGGTACTCGCGCACGGCGACGACCAACATCTTACGCATGGACCTGGTCCTCCGGCGCCGCGGCCGCCTCGGCGGCGTCTGGCCGGGCGATGCGAACGAAGATGTCGTGCAGGGTGGGACGGACCAGCTCGAAATGGCGGACCCGGCCGCGCCGCATCAGGCCGGTCAGCACCTCTTGCGAATCCGCCTCGGCCGCCAAACGCAGCTCCTGCCAGCGGCCGAGGTCCGTCACGCGGACGACGCCCGGCAAGTCCTCCAGCGTCGCCGGCCCGTCGAGGTGGACGCGCAGCGTGTCCCGGCCGTAGGCGTCCTGGATCGACTCCAGGGTGCCGTCGAGTACCTTGCGGCCCTTGTAGATCATGAAGATGAAGTCGCACAGCTTCTCGGCCACGCTCATGTCGTGCGTCGAAAAGATGATGGTCGCCCCCTGGCGGCGCAGGTCGAGGATCGCCTCGCGCAGCACCTCGGTGTTGACCGGATCGAGGCCGCTGAACGGTTCGTCGAGCAGCACCAGTTCCGGTCGCGCGATGATGGTGGCGATGAATTGTACTTTCTGGGCCATGCCCTTGGACAGCGTCTCGACCTTTTTGTCGCCCCAGTCGGCGAGGTCCATGCGCTCCAGCCAGGCATCGATGGCCGGCCGGCTGCGGCGAAAGCCTTTCAACTCGGCGTAGAAACGGAGCACGTCGCGCACCTTCATCTGCTTGTACAGGCCGCGCTCTTCCGGCAGGTAGGCGACGCGGTCGAGGATTGATCGGGCGTCGCGCCCTCCCTCGTCGAGGACGCGGAGGGTGCCGCGATCGGGATAGAGGATGCGCATAATCATGCGGAGCGTGGTCGTCTTGCCGGAGCCGTTGGGCCCGATGAAGCCGTAGATGCTGCCGCGCGGCACTTCCAGGCTGAGGTCGTCCACGGCGACGTGCTGGCGGAAGGTCTTGGTCACCTGTTCGATCGCGACGGCGGACATGCGTCTCCTCGGGGGAGAGTGGAAATGTTCTTTTGTTGATGGTATCCAGGGACCATCCGTCCGAGCCTGAAGCGTAAGCGAAGAGCAACCTTCGCTTACGCTTCAGGCTCGGAGAGAGGCTATCCGTCCGCCTTGCGCAGCTGCTGCCACCACAGCAGCGCCAGCAGCGTTTTGGCATCGCGGATGGTGCCGTCGCGGGTCCAGGCCAATGCCTGCGACCAGGCGACGACTTGCGGTTCCAGCTGCTCGTCGATCTCCGGTCTCATGGTCCCGGCCGTCAGGTCCGAGGCGACGAACAGGTGCGTCCGTTCGCTCAGGATGCCGGGCGACGGATAGAACTCCAGCAGCTTGCGCCAACGGCCGGCCTGGTAGCCGGTCTCCTCGGCCAGTTCACGGACGGCCGCCGCCTCGATGTCTTCGCCCGGCTCCAACGTGCCGGCCGGGATCTCCCACAGTACTTCGTTGAGAATGAACCGATGATTGCGCAGAAGACAGATGTGCTCGTCATCCACCAGCGGCAGGATGGCCACGGCCCCTGGATGCAGCACGACGTCGCGCAGGACCGTCTGGCCGTCGGGCGCCTGGCTGCGGTCCACGGCAACCTGAATCTTGCGCCCCCGGTGAACAATGTCCCATGCCATGACTGGCCTCCTGAAGGGTCGGCCGCTACGCCGAGCCTCGGCGGTGGAGCGGATGATTGCGTGTCCGTGCCTGCGATGATAGAATCACAACGTCGAAGAGGCAACGCTTCCACCGGAAGACAGCGCCGTCCGGCCCGTACGTGTCCGCGTGTCGGCGAGGGGCGAGGACGGCGGGAACTGGCGAGCTGCTGTGATGCGCGATCCGTTTTTCTGGTCGATTCCGCTGGGCCGTCTGTTCGGTATCACCATCCGGGTCCACCTGCTGTTTCCGGTGGTGGCCCTGGCCATGATCCTGCGTATCGCCTTCAAACAAGACCCGCCTTACATTGAGGGTTCGTGGATCGACGCCGTCATGGTGACGGTCCTGTTTTTCGTGTCGGTGCTGTGCCACGAATTCGGCCACTGCTTCGTGGCCCGCTGGGTGGACGGCGACGCCACGGAGATCATGATGTGGCCGCTGGGCGGCCTGGCCTCGGTGGATCTGCCGCACCAGCCGCGCGCTCACTTCCTCACCGCGGCGGCGGGACCGGCCGTCAACCTCCTGCTGGCCACCCTCTGCGCTCTGCTTTTGGCCGTCGTGTTTGATCCTTCCTTTCAGCCGCCCTGGAACCCTCTGAACTGTCCGTTCCGAATCTCCGCGGACGGTTCGATCGCCCTGTACGCCTGGAACGGCCAACCGCACGCGATCAACCGCCTGGGTCTGGTGCTTTTGGCCCGCTTGTTCTGGGTCAACTGGGTGCTGTTCCTCTTCAACATGGTCCTCGTCTGCTTCCCGATGGACGCTGGCCGAATGCTGCAGAGCGCCTTGTGGCCGCAGCTCGGCTTCCGCCAGGCGACGCTGGTCGTCATCTACGCCGGCTTCGTTATGACGGTGATCGTCGGCCTGTTGTCGATCGTGTGGAACGAGATCCTCATCTTCTGCCTGGCCGCCTTCATCTACGTATCCTGCCGCACGCAGTTGTTCGTCCTGGAGACCGGCGGCGAGGAGGGTTTGTTCGGCTACGACTTCTCGCAGGGCTACACCAGCCTGGAGCGCGATCAGCCGCGTCCGGCCACGAAGAAGGCGAGTTGGTGGAAGCGCTGGCGCGACCGCCGCGCCGCTCGCAAGCTCCAGCGCGACATGGAGACACGCGAGGCCGATGAGCGACGCCTCGACGAACTGCTGGAAAAAGTGCAGCGCCTCGGCATGGGC
The DNA here is from genome assembly GCA_963849325.1 of uncultured Planctomycetota bacterium. Lineage (GTDB taxonomy): Bacteria > Planctomycetota > Planctomycetia > Gemmatales > Gemmataceae > JAJPHU01. The sequence goes on from CAWKHF010000005.1 coordinate 992,771, forward strand.
GCCCTGACCGACGAGGAACGCCGCTTCATGAAGCGCGTCAGCGACCGCTATCGCAACCGAAATTAACATGGCCGAGCAAATTCCTCCCCGAACGCTCAAGGGCTTCCGCGATTATCTGCCGGAATTGATGATTCCGCGCGAACACCTGCTGGAACAGGCGCGGCGCGTCTATCGCTCTTACGGCTTCGCTCCCATCGACACGCCGGCGCTGGAGTATCTGGAGATCCTGCGCGGCAAGGCCGGCGAGGAATCGGACAAGCTCATCTACAGCTTCAAGGACCACGGCGGCCGCGACGTCGCCCTGCGCTTCGATCTGACGGTGCCGTTCGCTCGTTTCGCCGCCCAGTACATCGGCCAGCTCGGCACGCCGTTCAAGCGTTATCACGTCGGGCCGGTCTGGCGCGGCGAGAACACCGGACACGGACGCTACCGCGAATTCTGGCAGTGCGATTTCGACACCATCGGCACTACCTCGAATGCCAGCGACATCGAGGTCGCCCTGGTCATTCACGACCTGATGCGCGCCCTCGGCTTCGAGAAGTTTGAAATCCGCATCAACAATCGCCTTGTCCTCAACGGCCTGCTGGAAGAGTTGGGTCTGGCCGGGCAGGCGGCACCGCTGCTGCGCGCTCTCGACAAATTGCCGAAGATCGGGGCGGAGGCGGTCTGCGCTGAGATGGCCGAGAAGGCCGGGGTCGGCCGTGCTCAGGCCGAGCGCGTGCTGGCCCTGGCCGGGATGCAAGGCGGCAACACCGACATCCTCACTCGCCTCGAACGCGAGTTCGGCGCCAACCCGCGCGCCGCCGACGGCATCGCTCGTCTGCGCGAACTCGTCACCGTGGCCCGCGACGCCGGTATCGCCGAGGAGCGGATTCGACTGGACCTGTCCATCGCGCGCGGCCTGGACTACTACACCGGCACCATTTACGAGACGTTCCTGACCGACAAGCCGGACATCGGCAGCGTCTGCTCCGGCGGTCGTTACGACAACCTCGCCAGCCTGTACACCAAGCAGGTGTTGCCCGGCGTCGGCGCCTCGCTGGGACTGGACCGCCTGCTGGCCGCGATGGAGGAAATGAACCTGCTGCCGAAGGTGAGTACACCGGCCCCGGTGCTGGTCGTGCAGTTCGCTGCCGAGTACATCGGGGCGTACCAGCGCATGGCGCGGCACCTGCGAACGGAAGGGGTCGGCGTCGAGGTCTATCCCGAGGCGAAGAAGGTCGGCCAGCAGTTGAAGTACGCCGAGGGGCGCGGCTTCCGCGTCGCCCTCATCGCCGGACCGGACGAGTTCGCTCGCGGCATGTGGCAGATCAAGGACCTGGCGCGGCGCGAGCAGATCAACGTGCCGGCGACGGAAGTCGTGCCGGCCGTGCGCAAGGTGCTGGGGACAACGTGAGCGAGGGCGCCGCATGGACCGCAGCAACCATTACGAGTCGGCCTTCGAGGCGTACCTGCAAGGACATCGTCTCTGTTACGTCGCCGTCGATGAGACGCGGCGGCCCATCCTCGGCGCCTCGCCGGTCAAGAGCCTCGATTTCATCGTCTTCGGCGAGAACGGCGCCCGCCTCGTGGTGGACGTGAAGGGTCGCCGCTTCCCGGCCGGCCGGGCCGGCAAGCGCCGCCGCGTCTGGGAGTGCTGGTCCACCCGCGCGGACATCGACGGCTTGCGGCGCTGGGTCGATCTGTGGGGCGAGGGCTATCAGGGCTTGCTCGTCTTCAGCTATCACATCCTGCCCGACGTGGAGTTGCCCGCCGACACCGAGGATCTGTGGACGTGGCGCGGCCGGCGCTATCTTCTGCGCGCGATCGAAGTGAACGAGTATCAGCGGCACATGCGCGTCCGCAGTCCGAAATGGGAGACTGTCACTCTGCCGCGCGAGGCGTATCGCGAGCTGGTGCAACCGCTGCATCACTACACGCAGGTTACGGCGACCGTGCCACCCGACACGGCAGACTTGGGTGAAGATGCGTGGGACAACTGGGAGGATGCCGGCGAGTACGAAGATAGCCCGTGGCGGTGATGTCCTGACTCTCGTTCGCCATCCGAGTTTTGCCGGGTGCGAGGAAAGCCAACGAAAAGTTTCGGATACCTTTGCTGCGCGGCGGTCAAGGCGGCGGGAAGTAGCCAGCGGCGATCAACGCTTCGCGCAGCGTAACGCGATGCGGAAGGTTCATGCCCAGCACAGCCACCGTCGCACGGCCGATGGCCGTGCGCCCGGTCAGGATCGGGCCGTCCCAGTGGAAATGCCAAGACCACTTGTGTCGCCGCGGATTGAAGAGACGAGTGAGCTTCTTGGTGACGGGGTCGATCCCGGTCAGGTTCGGCCCCTTGTGCAAGTTGTCTTGGTGACAGGCGAGGGCCAGATTGCTTGGAGAATCCGTGCCCCCGTGCTGCCGGGCGATGACGTGCTCGACATGGAACGCGAAGAGAGGGTCATCGTCCTCGTGGAGCCGGCAGTATTCGCAGCGCTGCCCCGCGCGCTGCCGGACCAAGTTGCGGGTGAGCGCGTCCATCAGGAAGTAGTACGGAGCTGTGCCCGGGCTTTGGCCTGGAGGATAGCCACGATGTTCGCGGCCATGACACAGGCTTCATACTCGGCGCGCTCTTCCGTTGAGAGTAAGCCCTCGTTGCACTTCTCCGCCAGTTCGCGGATTCGGGCCTGAGCCTCTTCGTCGCCGCGTAGGCCAGCCAACTCGCGGGCTGCCCGTTTGGAGAGGCAACGTCCTACCGGGTCGAGCAATCGGTCCAAGACGCGCGTGAGAGTAGTCGTTTCGGGCATGTCTTCATAATACCTTGGTGTCCTGCCGCCGTCTGGATGTTAGCACAGATACGGCCGCAGGTCGAGCACGTCCGCCAGGGAACGTCGGAGGACGGCTTGGCCTGGATGGGGTCGAAGCGCGGTGGTTATCATTGACGAGAGATCGAGAGGGGCGGGGCGACCGGCATCATCCAGGAGGTTGGTCATGGCGACGCGATTGTGTTGGTTGGGACATGCGTGTTTGCTGCTGGAGAGCGACGGCAAGCGGGTGCTGATCGATCCGTTCCTCACCGGCAATCCCTCGGCGGCGATAACGGCCGACAAGGTGCCGGCCGATTTTATCCTCGTCTCGCACGGCCACGGCGATCACGTCGGCGACACCGTGGCCATCGCCAAGCGCACCGGCGCGACCGTCATCGCCAACTACGAGATGAGCGAGTGGTTCAAAAAGCAGGGAGTGAAGAACGTCCACGGCCAGCAGCACGGCGGTGGACATGCTTATCCGTTCGGCCACGTCAAGCTGACGTTGGCCTTCCACGGCTCGGCGCTGCCCGATGGCAGCTACGGCGGCAATCCTTGCGGTTTCCTCATCACCTTCTCGGACGGCACGCGCGTTTACGACGCCGCGGACACGGGTTTGTTCGGCGACATGCGGCTGATCGGCGAGGAGGGGATCGATCTGGCCGTGCTGCCCATCGGCGACAATTTCACGATGGGGCCGGGCGACGCCGTGCGCGCCGTGAAGCTAATTCAGCCGCGGCAGGTGGTGCCCATCCACTACAACACCTGGGAACTGATCGCGCAGGACGCCGGCGCCTGGGCCGAGCGCGTTCGCCGCGAGACGCAGGCCGAACCCGTCGTCCTCAAACCCGGCGAATGGGTCGATGTCCAGGCTCGGAAAAGGGAATAGGGAATAGGAAAGACTCCTTGCCCCTATTCCCTATTCCCTATTCCCTATTCCCTAGTTGATTCAGTGCGCCATGCTGTCCGAGCCGGCGGGCGGCTCGCGATGGCCGTAGAGGCTGTACAGGATCGGCATGAGATAGCGCGTCAAAAACAGCGTCGTAATCATGCCGCCGACGACGACGATGGCCAGCGGTTGCTGCGTCTGGGCGCCGATGCGCGTCGAGAGCGCCGCCGGCAGCAGGCCCAGGATGGCCGTCAACGCCGTCATCATCACCGGCCGTACCCGCTTCTCCGCCCCCTGCATGATGGCGTCGTGCAGCGGCAACCCCTGGGCGCGCAGCTGGTTGAAGTAGGAGATCATCAGCAGGCCGTCCATGATGGCCACGCCGAACAGCGAGATGAAGCCGACCGCCGCCGAGATGCTGAAGTGCGTGCCGGTCAACAAGAGCGCCCAGATGCCGCCCATCGACAGGTCGAGGACGTTGGACAGCACCACGAAGGCGTCCAGAAATGAGTGGAAGGCCAGGTACAGCAGCAGGAAAATCAAAACCAGCGACAAGGGGATGATGAACATGAGGCGGCCCTCGGCCTCCTCCATCTCCTCGAACTCGCCGCTCCAGATGGCCCGGTAAGGGGTCCGGAACAGCTCGGCCGACTTCTGCTGGGCCTCGGCCACGGTGCCGGCCAGGTCGCGGTTGCGCACGCTGAACTTGACGGCGATCAGCCGTTCACCCTGCTCGCGGTAAATCGTCGAGGCGCCTGCGCGGATGAAATGGCCTTTCGGGTCGGGCCGGCCTTGCTCGTCGAGTGGCGTGACGAAGTCTTGCAGCGGCCGCTGCGGATTCGCCGCCAGATAGTTCAGGGTGCCGTTCCACAAACTGCCGTGCAAACCCGGCATGCTCACACTGGTGCCGATGCTCGACAACCCCGTACTGCCGCCGGTGATCCGCGTCGGGGCGACGCCGGAGACGAAGCCCGAAGTCTGGTTGTTGCCGATGTCCACCGGGATGTTCAGGATGGTCTTCTCGCTCGCTCGCAGCGACTCCGGCCAGCGCAGGGTGAGGTCGAACTTCTTCTCGCCCTCGATCATGGTCGAGAACGGCTGGCCGCCCACCGCCGACTTGATGACGGTCAGCACGTCGTTATCGCTGGCCCCATACGTCTGACACTTGTCGCGGTCGATGGGAAATTCCAGGTTCGGTTGGCCCTTGACGCGGAAGACGCCGACGTCCTCGATGCCGCGCACGTCCTTGAGGATGATCTGCAAGCGATCGGCCAGCTTCTCCAGTTCGTCGAGGTCCGGGCCGATGATCTTGACGGAGTTGTCGCCCTTGACGCCGGAGAGCGACTCCATGACGTTGTCGCGGATGTTCTGCGAGAAGTTCCAATCGACGCCGACGATCTTGAGGTTCAGCTCGTCGTTCATCTCGCGGACCAGTTCCGGCTTGGTCCGCGCTCGGCGGGTGCGGAACCAGCGGAGCCAGCCCGTCTGGTTCTTGAGCGCCGGCCAGTCGCGCTGCGGCTTGAGCGGCACGAAGAACTCGACGTTGTAGAAGCCGGTCGGGTCGGTGCCGTCGTCGGGCCGGCCGATCTGCGCCATGATCGCCTGGATCTCGGGGTAGGTCTGCATGATGAGCCGGGCGCGATCGGTCTGCACCGACACGGCATCGAGGTTGATGTTCATTGGGAAGGTGGCGCGAATCCACAGGTTGCCCTCTTCCAGTTCGGGCATGAACTCGCGGCCCAGCAACGGCAACAGCAACACCGTGATGGCGATAAGGCTGCCCATGACCGCCAGCGTCGCCCAGCGATACTTCAGGCACAGCTCCAGCTGGTTGAGGTAGCGCGACTTGAGGACGCGGACCAGGAAGTTGTCCGGGACCGGCTCGAGCTTGCTGAAGAAGAGCAGGCACAGCACCGGGGCCAGGGTCAGGGCCAGAAGCAGAGCGCCGCCCAGGGCGAAGGCGTAGGTGTCGGCCATCGGGCCGAAGATCTGTCCTTCCGGGCCGCGCATCGTGAACAGCGGCAGGAAGGCGCAGACCATGATGAGCGTCGAGAAAAACAGGCTTTTCTGCACCTCGCCGCTGGCCCGGATAATGCGGTCCTTCAGCGGCAGTTCGGCGTACTCGCCGGAGCTGAGGTGGCGATAGATGTTCTCGACCATGATGACCGAGGAATCGACGATGATGCCGAAATCGACGGCCCCGATGGACAGCAGGTTGGCCGACTTGCCGCGCAGGAACAGCATCGAGAAGGCGAACAACAGCGCCAGCGGGATGTTGATGGCCACGATCAGAGCGCTGCGCACGTTACTGAGGAACATGAACAGGATGACCGTCACCAGGCCCATGCCCAGGAGGAGGTTCTCTTGCACGGTCTCGGTGGTGACGTGGATGAGGTCGGTGCGATCGTAGTAGGTGTCGATTTTGACGCCGGGCAGCATCCGGCCGGGCTTCTCGTTGAGTTCCTTGATCTTGACTTCGACGTCGTGCAGGGCGGGCAGCGAGTCCTCGTTCTTGCGCAGCAGGATGATGCTCTGCACCTTCTCCGGCTCGCTGAGCCAGACTACGTTGCCGTCGGCATCGTGGACTTCTCGGCCGTTGGCGTTCTTCTTCGGTTCGCTGTACATGACCCGGCCGAGGCGCGTCTGGGAAGCGACGACGACGCCCTGCCGGCCGATGTCGGTGGCGTACTTGAGGGGGCCGCCCTCGACCACGTCCCCGACGCGGATGGGCGATTGTTGATTGATGCGATGGTGATCTGGCGGATGGCCCGGACGCGGCGTTCGTCCTCGCGGCGCAGGTAGTCGGCGGCGGCGCGGGGGTTGCTCGTGGCGAGCACTTCCGGGGCCTGCATGGGGTCGATGCCGCCGCCGATCAGGCCGATGCCGCGCACGTTGAGGAGGTTGGGGCCGAGCTGGAGGTGTTCGCCGCCGACGTTGGCGTTGGCGTTGGCGATGGCGTTTTGCAGCTGCGACAGGGTGATGCCGTAGCGCCGCAGGCGGTCCGGGTCGGGACGGACCTCGTAGCGCTTGACGGTGCCGCCGCTGCTGGACACGTCGATGATGCGCGGTACGCGCTTGAAGATGCGCTCCAGGCTCCAGTCTTGCAGCGCCTTCAGGTCGTTGAGCGAATAAATATCGCGGCCATGATCGTCCTTGGGTCCGGTCAGGGTGTAGCGGAGGATTTCGCCGGTCGGACTTTGCGGCGACAGGATCGGCAGGACGCCCGGCGGCAACGACTCGGTGAATTGCAGGCGGTTGATGACCTCCTGCTTGGCCCTCTCGTAGTCGATGCCGTACTCGAACTGGTTGCGCAGGTGCGACAGGCCGAACAGCGATTTGGTCGCGCGTGTACTTCAGGCCGGGCATGCCGGCCAGCGTCACTTCCAGCGGGATGGTGACCTGGCGCTCGACCTCCTCGGCCGAGGCGCCGGGATACTGGGCGATGACCTCGACGATGGCCGGCGCCGGGTCGGGGTAGGCTTCGACGTTGACCTTGAAGAAGGCGTAGCCGCCGAAGCCGGCCAGCCCCGCCATGAGCAACAGGACGATGAGCGGATTGTTGACCGCCCAGGCGATGAGTTTGCGTACCATCTGGATTTAGGGACATAGGGAATAGGGAATAGGGAATAGGGAATAGGGAATAGGTAGGAGCGAGGACTGCTTCTTCCCTATTCCCTATTCCCTATTCCCTATTTGCCATTGGGTGATGCCTTGAAGTTGGCCAACTCCGCCGCCAGTTGCAGGTTGCCGGTGGTGACGACTTCCTCGCCGGCGTGCAGGGGTCGAGCGCCGCGCTTCTTTTCGGCCTCGTTCGGCTCGGCGCGGATGAGGACGGTTTGACGGCCGCGCTGCACGACGGCCACCGGACGCGGCGTGAACTCGCGGTGGGCGGTATCGACGGCGACGAGGACGCTGGCGGCGTCGCCTTCCTCGATCAGCGCCGACGACGGGATGGCGACCAGCGACGGATCGGACGGCAGATCGACGGTGGCCGCGATAAACTCGCCGATGAGCCGATCGCCGGGGTTGCGCAGCCAACCGCTGACTAGGCCGGTGTGCTGCGTCGGATCGATGACTGGACTGATGCGGTCAATCTCTCCCTCGATCGGCTTGTCGTCGCCGGCCCCGTCCAGGTGGACCTTCCAGCGCATCTGCTCCGGCTTGAGCCGGCGCAGGGCGGCGATGTCCTCCTCGTAGGCGTTGGCCATCACCTGCAAATGAGATAGATCGAGGACTTTGAACAGATCGGTGGTGTTATCGACGACGTCGCCGATGGTGACGTTCTTCTCGACGAGGACGCCGTCGATGGGGGCGCGGATGGTGGTCTCGGCCCAGGTGCGTTCGACCTCGGGGTCCACGGCCCGATGTTCGGGGCGTTTCTTGTCGAGTTGGCCGCGCGCGGTGATGTCGGCCGCGTTCTGGAGGGAGAGCTTCTCGGCCTCGCGGCGGACAGCGGCGATCTCCGCCTCGGTCAGCCGGTACGAACGCAGCGTGCGCTCGGCCAGAGATACCTGGATGAGGTCGGCCGCCACGTTGCGGCGGGCGGCGTCGATGTCCGACTCCTTGATGATGCCGGGTTCCGCACGCAGATAGCGGCCCAGCAGTTTTTGATCGACTTCCAGGTGCGAGAGCGCATCGACAAGCTGGCTCTTCATGGCGCCGACGTCCTTGCTCCAGACGACGGCGAGGATCTGGCCTTTCTTGACGACATCGCCGTAACGCAGGGTGCCGGGATCGTCCGTTTTTTTGCTCATCAGGCTGGCCGGCAGCGCGGGGCCGATGCGCCGGCCGTTCGAGTCGGCCTTGCCGATGGAGACGACCTGGCCGGAGAAGAAGCACTTGATGCGGGCCAAGCGATTGGCGTCGAGCATGAGCGAGCCGCGCAGCCGCAGCGGTTCGGGCGGCGGAGCAGGCTGGACCGTGGTGGTTTGCACTTTCAGCGAGGTCGTGTAGTCGGCCGGTAGACGGAGGACGTCGGGGGAGCGCGCGTCCCAGCCGATGCGCGGCAGCAGGGCGCCCGGGGGCGACGACTCGGTCGCGTTGACCGGACGATACTTCACCCACAGAAAGAGTCCGGCCGCGATGCCGCCGAGCAGGAGGAGAGCGACGAACACACGGAGGAACGCTTTCACGATGGTGGAGGACCGGGACATAAAAATCCGATGGCAGGAGGGAGGTCACGCGCCAGCGTTGGCACACACCTTATGCTACGCTAACAATTAAACGGCGGTTCGTATAGAGAGTTCCGGCTTATCGGCGGGGCGCTCCGAGAATGTCTGGCGTGGGCGAAAGAAAAGCAAGGGCCATGCCAATGGCCGGGTGGTCTCTTCGTCCAACTATCTTATCACCTAACTCCTTCACATAAAAGCCCCTGCGAAAGCAAGACCGCGATGACCGGCTGGACGGACGCCGCCGCGTGTGATCGCGGATCGGCCAGCGTGGCCGCTGTCCGATCAGAGGCAGTGGTCGGCCCACGCTCATCGCCCATCGCCGCAAGGGCGATTCGTGTTGACTCGGAAGGGCCGCGTTCTGTCTACTGGAGCTTCGCTTGCGGGCGGATGAGGGCCCGCGCAAGGGGATGACGCATGGATGCGAACAGCGACAAGGGGCCGCGGGTGGTGCTGGTTCACGACTGGCTGACCGGCATGCGCGGCGGCGAGAAGTGCCTGGAAGTGCTGTGCCGTCGTTGGCCGCACGCTCGGCTGTTCACCCTGCTCCACCGCCGCGGCTCCGTCAGCGCGGCCATCGAGCGCCTGCAGCCACGCACCAGCTTTCTCAACTGCTTGCCCGAAAACCATCGCTATTATCGCTATCTGCTGCCGCTCATGCCGGCGGCGGTCACGAGTTGGCGCCTGCCGCCGTGCGACCTGGTGGTCAGCTTCAGCCATTGCGTCGCCAAGGCCATCCGTCCACGCCGAATAGGGACTAGGGACAAGGGACTAGGGACTAGGGAAGAGACATGGTCCCTGTCTTCCCTAGTCCCTAGTCCCTTGTCCCTAGTCCCTATTCCTCACGTCTGCTACTGCTTCACGCCCATGCGTTACGCCTGGCACATGCAGAGGGCGTACTTCGGAGCGGATCGCGTCGGCGGCGTCAAGGCGCGGGCGCTGGAGCGCGTCCTGGGCTGGCTGCGCCAGTGGGACCGGCGCACCGCCGACGGCGTGACGCATTTTTTGGCCATCAGCGAGACGGTGCAGCGCCGCATCGCCGAGTGCTACGGCCGATCCAGCACGGTTATCTATCCGCCGGTCGATACCGACTTCTATCACCCGGCGGCCCTGCCGCGCGAGGAGTTCTACCTGGCCGTGTCGGCCTTCGCTCCGTACAAGCGGCTCGACCTGGCCATCCAGGCGTGCAACGCCCTGCGCCGGCCGTTACTGGTCATCGGCGCCGGCCAGGACGAGGCGCGTTTGCGCGCTGGCGGGACCGACGATTCACTTTCTCGGCTGGCAGCCCGACACGGTTATCCGCGACCACCTGCGCCGCTGCCGCGCTCTCCTTTTCCCCGGCGAGGAGGACTTTGGCATCGTGCCGGTGGAAGCGCAGGCGTGCGGCGCGCCGGTGATCGCCTTCGGCCAGGGCGGCGCCACCGAGACGGTCATCCCTCCCGATCGCCGCCGCGAGCCGACCGGCATGTGGTTCGACGAGCAAACCGTCGAGTCGCTGGCGGAGACGCTCGCCTCCTTCGAGGCGCGCCGAGCGCCTTCTCGCCGTCGGCGGCTCGGCGTCAGGCTCTGCGTTTCAACGCTCCGCGTTTCGCCGACGAGTTGTTCACCTATCTCGACAACGTACTGCAACCGAGCGCCGACTCGACCCGCCGACGGGCGGCTTGAATGCAGGCGCGATGTCCGCGCTCCGGAGAATCGCCTCATCGGCAGGGGATTGCCTCTTTTTTGGCACGCGAATGCTCGAAAGTGCGTCCCGCCGCGTAAGAAAGGGAGGATCCTCGCTTAAGCGGCGGACTCCGATCTGCTCTATCCCATCTTTTTTCCCCAAAACACCCAAATTGACAAGTCGGCATCTTATTTGCTCCCGCTTTGCCCGGAAAATGCGGAGTTTTCGGAAAAGTTTTTACTTGCCCTTTTCCCGGTAAGTAATTACTCTTTTCTCTGTGTAACCCAGCTTACCCAAACTAACTAGTCTGTCGGCAACTCGAAAAGAAGGGGAGGCCATGAAACGACTGCTTGTCGGTGTAGCGGGACTTGCGCTGTTGCTCCAGGTTCCGGGGATGGCGTCGGCTGCCCATCGGAGCCGGGGCGGCTGCTGCGCCCCGACGTGCGGGTATGGCGGCGGATACGGCGGCGTGCAGTATCAGGTGTCGTACCAGCAGGTCAAACAGGTCGTCCACGAATGCGTGCCGGTGACGGAGACCGTCCAGCAGCAATGCACGGTCATGGTCCCGCACACTCGGCAGGTCGAGCAGCAATGCACGGTCATGGTCCCGCAGTACCGAACCGTCCAGCAGCAGTGTACCGTGTACCAGTGCTCCTACGTGCAGAAGCAGATCCAGCGGACAGTCTGCGTGCCGGTCTACAGCACGGTCGCGCAGAAGGTCTGGCAGTGCGTGCCGTCGTATCAGAACGTCCAGGAACAAGTAACCGTCATGGTGCCGCAGATGACGCAACAGCAGCGGCAATGCACGGTGTACGTGATGAAGCCGGTCACGCAGGTGGTGCCCTGCCAGATCACCGTCTGCAAGCCGCAGCTGGTGCAACTGCCGCCCAGCTGCTGCAACCCCTGCGGCGCCACCATCTGCCAGATGGTGCCGACCGTCGAGACCATCAACCGCACCGTGACTACCTGCGTTCCCGAGGCCGTCACCCACAACTACACGGTCAACGTCTGCACCTACAAGCCGACGACCCAGACCGTGACGCGCCAGGTCTGCACCATGCAGCAGGTCGAAAAGACGATCCAGGTGCCCGTCTGCACGATGCAGCAGCAAGTGCAGACCTGCACGGTGAACGTGCCGGTGACGACCCCCGTCGTGCGGAACTACAACGTGCAAGTCTGTGAGATGGTGCCGACCGTGAAGAAGTACACGGTCAACGTCGTGGAGTGCGTGCCGACGCAGCGCACCATCAACGTGCAGGTGGTCCGCTATCAGACCGTGGCCCGCGAGATCACGGTCAACGTGCCGGTGGTCACCTGCGTGCCATGCCCGGTCGTCACCTGTGCGCCGGGGTGCGTGTACTAAGCGCGAGCGGACAAGATGTTTGTCTCCGAGCCTGAAGCGTAAGCGAAGGGACGGCAACCGAAGGTTGTCGTCCCTTCGCTTACGCTTCAGGCTCGGAGGCGTTTGACTCAAATCCAACGCTGTAACATCTCCTGCAGGACCGTGCTCCAGCTGTCGAGTGGGTCGTCGCCGATCACTTCGACGTTCGCATTATTCAGGACGGGGCGCGGGCCGTCGATGTGCAGGTGGTCCACCACGGTATCGCTGGCCTTCATCTCCCGCGGCCGGACGTCGATCAGAAGGGCATGGCACAGGCTGCGCCGCGCCCAGTTCGCGCAGAGGCTCACGATCGGCTCGGCCCCGATTTTCTCCAGCCGCACCGAGCCGTTGGCGATCTCGTCCATCAAGAGCGAGGCGAGCAAGTCGCGCTCGGCGGCCAGCGCGTCGTTGTCGCCCTCGGCGACGAACAGGAAGCGGAACGACAGGGCATCGGCGCTCAGCCACTCGGTCAGTTTGCGAACCGTCACGTACAGCAGGGCCAGCAAGAGGACGCCGCGCTGGAACTCCAGGCCGCGGTCCTTGAAGCGCGTCTGGTCCAGGTCGGGGTAGAGCACGAAGACGAAGGTCCGCCTTCGACGGAGGAACTGGTTTTCGTCCCGTGCGTAATAGAGCAGTTCGTCGCGCACGAACTTGATGTCGAACAGGTCGGGGCGTTCGTCCTTCTCCATGTAGGCCGAGCTGGGAGTGCAGCAGACTCTCGACGCTGCCGCGCGTCGAGAGGGACGTGAAGCCGCCGACGGGATAGGTGTCCTCGTCGAGGATGCGCGTGGGCACTTCCTGGCGCTGCGCTTGGGGGCGGAGACGATGGCGCGGCAGGGTCGCCTCCAGCAGACCGGCGGCGCGCAACACCTGGCGCTCGGCCAATTGCTCGCCCTCCGGTTTGAGGGCGGTGCCGCGCTCCAACTGCGAGATGTCTTCCGCTCCGAGTATCTCGGCGGTTCGGCGGACGGCGGCAATCAGCATCTCATACTGCGGCACCAGCGCGGCTTGCAGTCCGTCGCGGCCAAGGGACTCGAAGCCGCGAGCATGCACTTCGTCGGGCGGTGTTTCCAGGACGGCCTTGATGACGCCGGGACTGAGGCGGACGCCGTCGAAGCCGGAACGCTCGGCGAACTGGCGGAAGAGGAAAGCCAGTCCGCGCGACTGCTTTCGTCCCTTGTAGCGCCGCAGGGCGTCGCCGGCCCGGCTGAACGTCCAGTCGGCGTAGAACTTGCCGAGGACGTGGTCCTCGTAGGTGCGCAGCAGGTTAACGGGCAGGGCCGGCACGGTGAGGACGTCGCGGACGGCGGGCGCTTCGTGGTCCTGGCCGAAGGCGACATGGCCGAGGTCGGCCAAAAAACCCGGCGGCGGCAGGTCGTGGCCGCTCGACGCGATCTCCAACGCCCATTCCAATACCTCGCGCACGTGCGCCGGACGCGGCGGCGTCACCCGCTGCCACCACAGGCCTTGCAGCAGGAAACGGCGGGCCTCGTCGGAATCGCGCAGTTCGTATCGACTCATAATCCGCAGCCAGCCGTTCGAGTTTAGCCGCGACGCGCAGCGGAGCGCGGGCTTTTCCCGCGCTCCGCTGCGCAGTCGCGGCTAAACGAAGTTTCCGTCAGATGAATCCTTCCCATTCCCCCTCCTCGCATTATAACCGCCCATCCTCCCCGGTGGACCAGCTAGGCAGCACCACCCGCGCATTCCGCGCAACCCGCTTGTTCCGTATTGCGGTTAATTCCGTCAGCTCTTTCGTCCGATGAAGAGGATGATCCGCACCCGAAGTCTCGGCGTGGGGCGGTCTCGAATAGACGAGGGCGGCATGAGCGTGAAGCGTATCGGCCTGAGCTGTCTGGTCGTGGCCCTCTGGGTCTCGGGCGTGGTCCAGGCCCAGGCGCCGGCCCTGCCCCCGAACGGTTCGGAGACGATGCCGCTGTATACGCCCGGTAGCGTGGATCAGCCGTCGCCCTACGCGGCCGTCCCTCCGGCGGCCGCCAGCGGGGCCGTCGGCGGCAGCACCTTCGCCAGCAGCGACGGCGGCCCGCCGCCGGCCGCGCAGCCGCCCGTTGTCCTGGGGCTGCCCTCCTCGCCTTATCTCAATTACATGCGTTCGCCCTGCTGCTGCGGCAAGGTCGGCTCCTGCGGCGGGCCGCTCGGCTACGAACTGTTCGTCCGCAGTGGTATCGCCTTCCCCATCGGACCCGGCATCTTCGAGAAGTACCTCCATCCCGGCTGGGACATCGAGGGCGGCGGCCGTCTGCTCTTCTTCGATCCCACCGTGACCAAGGCCTGGACCATCAGCCTGAGCGTCAGCAACATCTTCAACCGCACCGGAAACGCCAACCAATCCTTTGAGATGTTCAACGTGCCGGTGCGAACGAGCATCACGGTCCCGGGGCAAACCAACGTCCCGGGGTCCGTCGCCGCAACCACGCCGGTGATCGCCAACGTGCCGCAGGTGACGGCGACCGTCAGCTCGCTCAACATGACGTTCGTCAACGTCGGTTTCGGCCGCGAGTGGTATCTGCTGGGCACGGCCAACCCCGGCCAGATGCAGGGCTGCAACTGGCGCGTCGGCTTCGACGGCGGCGGGCGTTACGGCTCGGCGATGGTGCAGTTCAACGAACTGCAGCATCACACCGACGTGGTTGGCGGTCTGTACGCCGCCATCCACAGTGACGTCGAATATCCCTTCCGCTGCGGCATCGTCCAGGCCGGCATCCGCTACGAGTACAACTACATCTGGACGTCGCTGTTGCAGAGCCAGAACAACGGTGATTACCAGAGCATGAACCTGCTCTTCCAGATCGGCATGCGCTATTGATGCGGAGGGCAAGCCGCGAATCCGCTGACAGAGCGCTTTCCGCCGGCCGTGGCCTGTCATGGAGGTCGCGAGACGGGTATACTGGCCAGTATGGATGCCAGCGGAGGAGAGTTGGAGATGTTTACGCTGGATGCCATGCGGGCGCTGCTGAAAACACGGCCCTTCACGCCGTTCCGCTTGTGGCTGAGTGACGGCGGGCACGTTGACGTTCACAGTACGGAGCAAGTCTTGCCGGGGCGGCAATATGCCATTGTGGCTCTGCTCGATCCGGGCGCGATGGACACGGGTTTTGACCGGCACATAGTCCTCTGGTACATGCATGTCACGCGCTACGAGGCGTTGACCCCTGGCGCCGCGCCGTTCACCTCGCCGGGCGAGCCACCGTCCGGGACGCCCGCGCCGGCGGCCGGCAGCTGACTCGGGTCCGCAGTCAGAGCGGAAAGGACGATGTTTACACACGACGACATGCGGGCCTTGATTAGCACACGACCCTTCGCGCCGTTCCGTTTGTGGCTCAGCGATGGTGGACACCTTGACGTCCGCAGTCCGGAGTTGGTCTTTCCGGGACGGCGCTATGCCATCGTGGGCTTACTCGATCCTAACGCGGCGGAACAACCCTACGATCGCCATGCGACGGTCTGGTATATGCACGTCACGCGGTACGAGGTGTTGACCCCTGGCGCCTCGCCCTTCACCCCGCCAGGCGAGCCGCCGTCCGGGACGCCCGCACCGGCGACCGGCAGTTGATCTTTCTCAGGCGGCCCGGCGTTTCGTCTGGGCATCGAGGTTGAGCGTGGCCCGCACCGTGTAGGCCGACTTGCCCTGGCTCTCGAAATAGGTGCCGCGTCAGCAGTTCGCCGAGCAGGCCCATCGAAATGAACTGCACGCCGACCAACTCCAGCATCACACTCAACAGCAGCAGCGGGTTGCCGGTCATGAACACCGGATGGCTGGCGAAATACTTCATCCACATCGTCGCCAGCAGACTGACCCCCCCCAGGCCCATCGACACCAGGCCGGCGGTGCCCAGGACGTGCATCGGCCGCGTCAGGTAGCTGTGCAGGAACTTCACCGTGATGAGGTCGAGCAGGACGCGGACGGTGCGCGTCAGGCCGTACTTGGTCTGGCCGGCGACGCGGGCGTGATGGCGGACGGGGACCTGCACGATGCTGGCGCCGTGCATCTGGGCCAGCACCGGCACGAAGCGGTGCATCTCGCCGTACAGCGGCAGCGCCTCGGCCAGGTCGCGGCGCATGGCGCGCAGCGTGCAGCCCATGTCGCGGATGTGGACGCCGGTGACGGAGCGGATCAGCCAGTTGCCCATCCAACTCGGCAGCTTGCGGACCAGGAAAGTGATCCTGGCGGTTGGCGCGCAGGCCGAACACGGCGTCGTGGCCCTCGTCGAGCTTGTCCAGCAGCATGGGGATGTCGGCCGGGTCGTTTTGCAGGTCGCCGTCCATGGTGACGAGCACGTCGCCGCAAGACCAGTCGATGCCGGCGCGGAGGGCGGGCGTCTGTCCGAAATTGCGGCGCAGTCGGACCACCTTGACGCGCGGGTCGGCCGCCGCCAACTCTTGCAGCACGGCGAAGGAGTCGTCCTTGCTGCCGTCGTCGATAAAAAGGACCTCGTAATCGCGCAAACGGGCCGGCCGATCACCGGCCAGGCACAGCGGATCGAGGGCGCGACGCAGCCGATCGTGCAGCGGCCGTAGGTTCGTCGCCTTCATCCTTGATCGGAATCACCACGGACAGCGTCTGCATGAAAGACCTCCATTCAGGGGTCAGGGGTCAGGGGTCAGGCTGCCGGCACCTG
This sequence comes from uncultured Planctomycetota bacterium, assembly GCA_963849325.1. Taxonomy (GTDB): domain Bacteria; phylum Planctomycetota; class Planctomycetia; order Gemmatales; family Gemmataceae; genus JAJPHU01. The sequence continues at coordinate 1,009,292 of CAWKHF010000005.1, forward strand.
TTCTTCGACCTCTGCCTCCTGATCGCTGACTCCTGACTCCTGATCGCTCACTCCTGACCCCGGACCCCTGACCCCTGACCCCTTCGGCTGAAAGCGCGGCGCCAGGCCGAAGAGATAGAAAAGTCCGCCGGCCAGGCTGGCGGCGGTGTAGACGGCGAAGATGAGCAGCGACAGCGTGACGGCCGACGCCGAGCTGACGCCCAGCGGGGCCAACAGCAGGACGGTGCCGCCCTCGCGCAGGCCCATGCCGTTGAGGCTGATGGGCAACAGCGTCAACATCGCCACCAGCGGCACCATGACGCCGTAATACAGCGGCGGCACCGGCAAGCCCATGCCCTCGCCGATCAGCCACACCAGCACCACGTTGGCCAGCTGCACCACCAGCGACAGGGCGGTGATGAGGAACATGCCGCGACGGTCGCGCCGATACAGGTCGGCGCCGTCCAGCAAATGCGCCAGGCGTGGATGGGCCGGCAGCATCGAACGCAACAGGGGCAGGGCCGGCAGCGCCGCCAGGCCGAGCACGCAGGCGCCGCCCATGGCGGCCACGGTGGCCCAAATCCAGCCCGGCAACGCCGTCGGACAGCACAGTGTCGCCAGGCAGCCCAGACCGATCAGCACCGCGAAGCCGTTGACGCGATCGGCCAGCACGCTGAAAAAGGCGGCCGTGCGCCGTCCCGTCGGCGGCGTCGGTCCCTCCAGTCGGCCCAGATACCAGGCGCGCACCACGTCGCCGCCGACCGAGGTGGGCAGGACGAGGTTGAAGAACATGCCGGTGAAGTAGTAGCTGAGGTAATCCCACCAGCGACCGCCCAGGCCGAGCCGGCCAGCCAGGATCTGCCAACGCACGGCGCTGACGGCCTGCGCCAGCAGAAACAACGCCAGCGCCAGCAGCCAGTACGTCACGTCCAGCTGCGCGAAGGCCGCTCCCGCCTGCCGCCAATCGACGCGCCAGACGAGAAAGCCCACCAGGACGAGGCTGCCCAGCAGCCGCCAATACTTCTTCACGGGACCTCCAGACTCCAGGTCAACGGCTCCGAGCCGGTCTGCAGGAAGGATGCGTGCTGCTCGTCCACCATGTCCAGGCGCAGTTCGTACCGCCCCGGACTGGCCAGTCCCGGAACGGCGATGGTCAGGTCGATGAATTCGCCCGGCGGCACGATGGCCTCGAACAGGCCGGCTTTGCCCTCGGCGACGCGCTGGTCCCTATCGTTTAATAGCACGAAATTCAGGTGGATGCCGGCGTTGCTGCCCGGCCGCAAACGCCACGGCTTGATCGACGTGTTGTGACAGCGGACGTGCAGCGGTGTCGGCTGGCAAAGCCCCGGCCGCAGCGGTTGAGCGATCGGATGGAGCATCTCCAGCCGGCAGCGGCATTCGCCGGGACAGTAATCCTGTTCGACCCAGCGGCGGAAAGCGGCCGGCGTGTGAGTCAGACCGTGCGCCGTCAACCATTCCTGGTACAGATCGAAGAAGCGATCGATGTTGGCGGTGCGGCCCAGGGCGAGATGGCCGAAGCGGAAGCCGAGCTGGCCGCGGGCCTCCTCCAGCGGTTTGTCGGTGCGCAGCAGCAGGGCGATGGCCGAGGCCATGCCGGTGCGGTCGGCGCCCTTGTGGCAGTGGAAGAGGATGGGGTATTCGCTGTGGTCGAGTACCTCGACGAACTGACGCAGGGCGATCGGCGACGGTAGCCGGGCTGCCGAGAAGCTGAGGTCTTCCTGCGACACGTCGTGGCCGTGCGTGACGCGGCTCTCGTCGAGATACCACGCTTCCGGATCGCAGCAGCCGCGTAGGTTGATTATCGTGCGGATGTGCCGCGCCTGGAGAAACCGTTCCAGCGTGGCCGCCGGCAGCTGAGCGGAGCGGTAGACTTCGCCCGGAATGACGGTGTGGAAATTACTGCCAAGCAAGATGTAAGCAGCGTGGGCGGCGACGGCCAACAGCAAGCCGAGGAGGCAACCGCGCAAAAGGACCCGTCCCAGCGAAAGCCGGGGACGTGTGGCGACGGGGGAGTCTGTCATGGGTCCATGCGCCTCCCTGTCCGTCCCGGGTCCGATCCGGGCGAAGGGCGGCATGATGCCAAATGTCCGGCGGCGCGGCTAGATCGATTGAAGGGCTGAAATGCTGACCGTCCGCGGGCGAATAGCTTTCGAGGCGAACCTCTCTAAAATGCCGACGGCCTCCACTCGCGCGGACGCCTGCTCTCTGGAGATTCCCGCATGTCCATCCAGCCAACCCTGCCGCCCCCGCCACCAACCCTGCCACTTCCGCGCCACGCCCTCGGCCTGCCGGCCGGCAGCATCCGCGCCTTGCTCGCCCTGGCGGTGCTGGGTTTGCTCTGGCTGCTCGCCTTGCGGCCGCTGCCCGGTCACGCCGAAACGCCGGCCGAGATCAAGCTGCCGACCATCTTCATGGACCTGCAAATCCTGATGGTGCTGATCCTGGCCCACTTCTTCGCGGCCCACGGCCACAGCATTCGGGCCAGCGGCGTCGGACCCTCGCCTTTGCACTTGCCGCGCGGCAGTGTGCGTTTCCTTCTGTTGGCCGGCTATCTCGGCCTGGCTGGCTTTCTCTACCACACGCAGCCGAAGTTCGAGTATCCGTCCACCAGTGCCTTCATCCTGCTGCTCGTGCTGCTCAGCGGCTTTTTCCTCGGCCACGTCCTTACGGGGGCGGTCCTCTGGTTCTCCGGCGGCGTCTTACCGTTCTGGTTTCAGGACGTGCAGGCGTGGGTGGCCCTGTTGGCGATCCTGTGCATGGGCGTCATTCTGATTATCCAGGTCTTCATCAACACCAGCTTATCGCTGGAACAGCAGCTCGATTTGCCGGTGGTGGAAGCGATCCTGGCCGCCCTGGTCGGCTTTTATTTCGGCGCCGTTCGTGACATCCGCCCTTTTGAGTTGACGCCGCCCCACGTTCCCCCTCATAATGGTCCCTAGGTATTTCCAAAAACTCTCCTCTCGGCCCGAAGGCCGGGAGTGGATTGGCGACAAGTTTTGGCTTACGAGGTCCGCAGCGTCGGGACCACGACACGCTCTGCCAGTGGGACCGGAAGTGCCGCGGGCGCCTTCACCGACTCAAGCACGCTATCGGAATGACGTTCCCCGCTCTGGGGCTGGACGGAAAGGCCCCTCGGGGTGGCGCCTGGTCGAAAGGCTGGGCGAGGATTGAAACAAACCGCATGACTCTGTTCTGGTTGCTTTGCGTGTGTCTACTACTGGTTGGACTCGCCGTATGCCCGCCGGTGCGTGCGACCCTGGGGGACTGGTGGCTCCACTGTTTCGGAGTCCGTCAACGGGTGCCGCGCTCGTCCGGGCGGCCCGTTCCGGTCCCTGCCCGTAGTCCTCCACACGATCGCTTGCCTCCGCCGCGCGTCATCACGCGCGCGGGTCCGAGATAAGTGCGGATCGCGCCGCCGGATCGTCGAGGAAAACGTATCCGCCGGCGCGATCGGAAGTGTGACGTGATCGGTTGAGGTTGCCCGTCCGCATGTTCCTTTCTCCCTCTCCCGCCGCCGCCGCGGGAGGCGAAGGCTTCGCGCACTTCGCCGGTGTGTCGGCCGGATTCGGACGCCGCGGCCCTCTCGGGAAGGAGTGGGCTGAATGGTGGAGCCGCTGTACGTGGTCCTCTTCAGCTGTCTCGCGGCCCTGGTCGGTTTGTCTCTGGGCTATGCCGGCGTTCGCCTGATCGATCGTTCGCGTTTGAAAGGCGTCCGCAGCCGAGCCGATGAGATCGCCCGCAGCGCCCGCGAAGAGGCCGACAAGATCAAGAAGGAAGCGGAGCTGAAGGCCAAGGACGACCTGTATCAGCAGCGCGAGGAGTTCAAGCGCGAGACCGAACAGGTCCGCGGCGAGCTGCGCGAGCAGGAACGCCGCCTGGCCAGCCGCGAGGACGGTCTGGAGGAGAAAAACCAAGCGCTGCAAAAACGCGAGCGCAGCCTGGAACATCTCAAAACCAAGCTCAACGAGCGCAAGGCCGAGGTCGAGAAGCGCGGCCAGGAGATGGAGAAGCTCGTCCAGGAGCAGACGCGCAAGCTGCACGAGATCAGCGGCCTGGGCCGCGAGCAGGCCGAGACGCTGCTGCTGGAGCGCCTGGAACGCGAACTGTCCGAGCGCATCGCCGAGCGTCTGCAAAAGCACGAGGAAGCGCTGCGCCAGGCCAGCGAGGAGAAGAGCCGTCGCATCCTGGCGACGGCCATCCATCGCTACGCCGCCGAGCACACCGGCGACACCACCGTCAGCACCGTGGACATCCCCAGCGACGACATGAAGGGCCGCATCATCGGCCGCGAGGGGCGCAACATCCGCACCTTCGAGAAGTGCACCGGCGTGGACGTGATCGTGGACGACACGCCCGGCGTGGTCATCGTCAGCGCCTTCGACAACGTCCGCCGCGAGACGGCCCGGCTGGCCCTGACCAAGCTCATCCAGGACGGCCGCATTCACCCCTCGCGCATCGAGGAGGTGGTCACGGAGACGCAGGCGGAGATGGAGAAGCACATCCTGGAGGTCGGCAAGCAGGCCGTGCAGGACGCGAACATCGGCCTACTGCACGAGAAGCTGGTGCAGCTGCTGGGCCGGCTGAAGTTCCGCACCAGCTACAGCCAGAACGTCTTGCAGCACAGCCTGGAGGTGTGCCACCTGTGCGGCATGATGGCCGACGAGCTGGGCCTGGACGGCCGGCTGGCCCGGCGCTGCGGCCTGCTGCACGACATCGGCAAGGCGGCCGACCACGAGATGGAAGGCGGCCATCCCAAGATCGGCGCCGAGCTGGCCAGCCGCTACGGCGAGACGAGCAAGGACGTGCTGCACGCCATCGCCGGCCATCACGATGACGTGACGATCGACCACATTTACACGGTGCTGGTGGCCGCCGCCGACGCCATCAGCGCCTCGCGCCCCGGCGCACGCCGGGAGACGCTGGAGAAGTACGTCAAGCGGCTGGAGGAGCTGGAGGCGGTGGCGTCGGGCTTCCCGGGCGTCGAGCACGCCTACGCCATCCAGGCCGGCCGCGAGGTGCGCGTCATCGCCAACGCCTCGCAAACGTCCGACAGCGAGGCGATCAAGGTCTGCCACGACATCGCCAAGGCCATCGAGGAGCAGCTGCACTATCCCGGCGAGATCAAGGTCACGGTCGTCCGCGAAACCCGCGCCGTCGAGTTTGCCCGGTAAAGCAGAGATTCACCACGGAAAACACGGAAAACACGGAAAAAAGACAAATAATAGAGAAAACAAGATACCAAGAATGAGGCCCGAGACACCCAGCAATCCCGCTCCGCCTGGTGGGTTATTCTTGTTTTGTTTTTTTTTCCGTGTTTTCCGTGTTTTCCGTGGTGAATCTCTTCTTAGGGACGGTGTGTATGCGTGTGTTGTTCATCGGTGACATCGTCGGTTCGCCGGGCGTGACGTTCCTGCGTCAAGCGCTGCCGCCGCTGATCGAGCGCGAGCGGATCGACCTGGTCATCGCCAACGCCGAGAACGCCGCCAACGGCTCGGGCCTGACGCCCACGCTGTACCGCCGCATCCGCGAGGCCGGCGTCGATCTGGTGACACTGGGCGATCACATCTACAAGAAGGCCGACATCATCCCCACACTGGAGAAAGACGACCGCATCTGCAAGCCGGCCAACTTCCCACCCGAGGCGCCCGGCCGCGACTTCGCCCTGGCCGCGGCGCGCGACGGCACGCCGGTGGCCGTGCTGTGTCTGCTGGGCCGCACCTTCATGCGCGCGGTGGACTGCCCCTTCCACGCCGCCGACCGCGTGCTGGCGGCGCTAACTGGGCAGACACGCTGCATCGTCGTCGATGCCCACGCCGAGGCGACCGCCGACAAGTATCTGCTCGGCCATCACCTCAAGGGCCGCGTCAGCGCCGTGCTCGGCACTCACACGCACGTAGCCACCGCCGACGAGCAAATCCTGCCGGGCGGCACCGCTTTCATCAGCGACGTCGGCATGACGGGGCCGTATGACAGCATCCTCGGCCGCCGCATCGACCGCGTGCTGCCGACGACCATCACGTTCGTGCCCAGCGCCTTCGACGTGGCGACCGGCGATCCGCGCCTGGCCGGCGCCCTCGTGGACATCGACCCGGCGACCGGCCAAAGTCACGCCATCCGCCGCGTCATGCTGAGAGAGACGGACCTAAACCCTAAGCTCTGACTCGAAATATGGTTGAGAACGCACCGATCCTGTCCTGCCAGCACGCCGGTCTGACCATCGAGGGCTACTCGCGGGCGGCCGTGCAGTCGTACTGGCGCATCCCCGAGCTGAAGATCGGCTTCGACCTCGGCGCGCAGCCGTGGGACTTCATGGGCACGCCGACCTGGCTGGTGACGCACACGCACCTGGACCACGTCGCCGCCCTGCCGGTCTACGTGGCTCGGCGGCGCATGATGCGCATGGAACCGCCGACGCTGTACGTGCCGGCGCCGGCCGTCGAAGACCTGCGCCGTCTGCTGCTGGTCTTCCAGCGCCTCGACCGCGGCCGCATGATCTGCGACCTGCGCGGCGTCAACGCCGGCGACGAGATCGAACTGTCGCGCGATCACGTCGTCACCGCCTTCGCCACCACGCACACCATCCCGTCGCTGGGCTACGTCGTCTGGGAGCGCCGCTTCAAGCTCAAGGAGGAGTATCACGGTCTGCCCGGCGAGAAGATCCGCGACCTGCGCCTGTCCGGCGTGGCGGTGACGCGCGAGGTGCGCACGCCGTTGGTGGCCTACACCGGCGACACCAGCCCCGGCGGCATGGACGCCTATCCGCCCGTTTTCGAGGCCAAGATCCTTATCACGGAGCTGAGTTTCATCCGGCCCAACCACCGCCGCGAGAAGATCCACAAGTTCGGCCACATGCACCTGGACGACTACATCGAGCGGGCCGACCGCTTCCAGAACGAACTGATCATCTGTGCGCACCTGAGCACGCGCTACCATCCGCAGGAAGTCAAGCGCATCGTCGAGTCGAAACTGCCGCCGCAGCTGCGCCACGCGCGTCCGCCTCTGGCTGTAAAAAAGTTCTGAGTTCTTCAGTTAGCCGCGACGCGCAGCGGAGCGCGGGAGTCTTCCGCGCTCCGCTGCGCGTCGCGGCTAACCGAAGAACTCCGAACTTTGCCGTGCGCGGGAGGCAAGTGTGTGCTAGGGTTTCTTGGTACAAACTTTGGTGGCCGATTGTTCGAGTGTTCATGTGGGATTGGCGATCATGAACTCCTCCCTCTCGATAGTGAACTTTTTCACGAACCAACCGTGGGTCATCCCGGTCCTCGTCATCGGCCTGCTGGTGGCGAGTTTGGCGTTCCTGGTGGGCCGGCGCTGGCTGATCGTCCGTCCGCCGGCCGTCGAGGAAGGGCCGCCGCCGGAAGAAGGCATGACGACACTGACCACTGCACAGCCGAAAAAGTCCGAACCCGATCGGCGGTCCGCGCCGCGCCGCAAGGGCAACCGCGTCGAGGTCTACCTAACCGACGACTCCAAACGGCCGCCCTTGCAAGGCTGGGTCGTCGATCGCTCGATGGGCGGTCTCTGCCTGATCGTGGAGAAACCGCTGACCGAAGGCTCCGTCTTCAACGTCCGTCCACGCCAGGCGCCGCAGACGGCGCCGTGGACGGCCATCGAGGTCCGCTCGTGCCGTCCCGAAGGCGGCGAGTGGGAAGTCGGCTGTCGCTTCGTCAAAACGCCACAGTGGAACGACTTGCTGCTGTTCGGTTGAGCCGCACTCGGGATCGCTTCTCGTCTTGACCCGCCCTGGACCGCGCACTACTATCCCGCCCTTGCGCGCCGGCGTCCATCCTGGTGAATCGGGGAGGACCAGTCGGCGCGGCAAATTGGGTCGTTGGTTGCCGTTGGACGAGGGCGCTGGATGCGAGGGCGTCGCTGGCTGCTGATCGGAAGTTTCGGCCTGGCCGCCTGCCTGCTGTCGGGGTGTCTGCGCACCCTCTCGCCGCCGGAAAGCCCTGTCGCGCGCCGGACGTCCCCGACCCGGCCGGACAACAACGTGCCGGGCCGGAGAGGAAACAACTCGATTCGTCGCCATCGGATTACCAAGACTCCCCGCCTCCTCCCGTCATGCCGGACGTGCGAACCACGGCGATGCCGGTCAAGCCGATGGAGTTGCGCATCAAAGCCGAGGAGCCGCCACCGGCCCAGCCGGCCGACCCACCCGCACCACGGATGGACGTCCATGCCTCGCCGCCGGCGAAGCCCGACGCCGCCTCCGTGCAGGCGCTCCGCGCTCTGCTCGAACGCCAACCCGAGGAGGAGGTACGCGAGCAGCTGAAGCCTTATGATCCGGCCACGCAGGAAGCGCTGTTCATCCTGCTGGGGAACGTGGCCCAGCTGGAACAGGGGGGCGGCGTGGCGCAGCTGCGCCGCGCGACCTGGCCACCTGGACGGATCGTCTGCACGCCCTGACCGCCGGCCTGCGGGCGCGGCGCAGCTGGTCCTCGACAATATGTGTTTTTGCAGCCACATCGAGAACTTTGGCCAGTTCACGATGCTGCCGCCCAGCCAGTGTTGCTTCCAGCCCGGCGAGTTGGTGCGCGTTTACGTGCAGGTCCGCAACTTCGCCAGCCGCCGCGACAAGAAGGGCGGATATACGACGGTCCTCAAAGGTCGGCTGGAAATCTACGACGAGAACAACCGCGACAAGCCGTTCCTGTACTCGGACTCCCCACCGCGCGGCGACTTCAGCTGGACGCCGCGACAGGATTACTTCGTCAACTTCCGCTTCCGCGTGCCGCTGAATTGTCCGCCCGGTTCGTACACGGTATGGATCGCGGTCGAGGATTGGACCGATGCCGCTCCGGGATCGAAAGGGGTGGCCCCGTCGCGTGGCGCACGCAGCTCGCTCGACTTCCGCGTCGGCGGACCCGTCTCGCGGCATCCACGCGCCAGCATCGACGATGTCACGCCGGCGCGCTGAAAACCCGAATCGTAAGATGTTTATCCGAGCCTGAAGCGTTAGCGAAGACAACCTTCGGTTGTCGCTCTCTTCGCTTACGCTTCAGGCTCGGATAGGTTTTGTCCGTCCGTCCGAACTTGTTTCAGGACGATCTCAACGGGTAGCATGAATCGGTTCGCTCGCCATTGCCAGGGGAGAATTATGAGCCTGTTTGAGCAGCTCGTGCAGGCCGTCGAGGAGGCGCGGGGGATGGCGACCCGGGCGGCGAACGAAGAGCAAGCCTGGGCTGGCCGCTTCTGCGAACAATTGACCGCCTACCTCAACGCCCCGCAAGAGGCCGTCCACTACGTCAGCGAGGAAGGCGGCGTCATGGTCCACGTCGGCTTTCCATCCCTGCGCGACGTGGATGGCTGGCACGCCTTCCAGCTGGAAATCGCCACGGACTCCCAGCAGCACCACCGCTTCCTGCTGAACCTTCTCTTTCAACCGACCGAAGAAGAGCACCGGGTCAAGCTGGGTTCAGAGGGAGAGGTGTTTCGGATTCCGTTGCAGCGCGAAGACTTCTTCGATCGCGTGTTCGTCAGTCTGCTGGCCGACCTGAAGACGCCGGAGGGCCAGGACACGGCGCGCAAGGGCGGCGTGCGCAAGATCGGCTCGGTGTCGAATTCGGAGAAGGAATCGTGACGATCCTCAGCGCCGGCCTTACGCCAGCCTGGCAGCAGGTCTTGCTTTTCGATTCGTTCGCACTCGGCGAGGTCAACCGCGCGCCGCCAGGTTTGCTGGTGCGCCTCCGGCAAGGTGCTGAACGCCGCGCGCGCTGCTGCACCTGGGAGCGCCCTGCAAGGCGCTGACGGTGGTGGGCGGCACCGCCGGGTCGGCCATCCGGCACGACTGTTCGCGGCTCGGCTTGCCGGCGCGATGGATCGACAGCGACACGCCGACGCGCATCTGCACGACCGTCCTCGACGCCGCCGGCGGCACCGCCACCGAGTTGGTCCCCAACGCCGCCGAACTCGGTGACGCCGAGCGCGAGGCCTTCGTCGCCGCTTACGCCGAGGAGGCGGCGGACGCCGCCGTCGTGGTCCTGATCGGCTCGCTGCCGGTGGGAACGCCCTCCGCGTTGTACCGCGATCTGCTGGCCCACACTCCCGGCAAGGTCATCCTCGACGCTCGCGGCTCCGAACTGCTCGACGCTCTGCCGGCCCGGCCCTTCCTCGTCAAGCCGAACCGGGCCGAGCTGGAGAAAACACTTGGTCGGCCGCTGCGGAGCGAGGAGGAGCTGTGCGACGGCATGCGCGAGATCAACGAGCGCGGCGCCGAGTGGGTGGTCATCACGGACGGCGGCCATCCGCTGTACGCGCGGTCGCACGGCCATCTCTATCGGCTGCGGCCGCCGACGGCCGGCCGGATCGTCAATCCCATCGGCTGCGGCGACTGCATGGCTGCGGGCATCGCCTGGAGCATCTTCCAGGGGCGCGAGCCGATCGACGCCGTTCGTTTCGGCGTGGCCGCCGCCGCCAGCAAGGTCACTCAGCCGCTGCCCGGTTTCGTCGCGCGCGAACAGGTGGAAGCGTTGGCCCCAAGCGTGGAGATCGATCGCCTGTAAGGCGGAAAAAGAAGGAGGGCGAAATGACGGATCGATTCACCCGACGTTTCCGGGTGCGCCATTACGAGCTGGACGCGACCGGCCGGGTCGGCGGCGTGGTCCTCGTCCGCTACATGCAGGAGGCCGCGATCGAGGCTTCCACCGCCCTGGGCTTCAGCCCCGACTGGTATCAGGAGCACGGCACCGCCTGGGTGGTGCGACGGCTCTCCGTTCGTTACTTCGCCCCGGTCGGCTACGGCGAGGAGGTCGCCGTCGCCACCTGGCTCTCGACGCTGCGCGGCGTCCGCTCCATCCGCGAGTATGACGTGACGCGCAGCCGCGACGGCGCCCGCGTGGCCCGTGGGCGGGCCGAGTGGGTTTACATCGACGTGCGGACGGCCCAGCCGATCCGCTTCCCGGATGCCTGGTCGGAAGCCTTTCCTCGACCCGCCACGGCAGAGGATCTCGGTATTCGTCTGGTCGATGCGCGACCGACCGCGAACGCTCACCGCTACACGAGCCGGCGCACGGTCCAGTTCCACGATCTGGACGCGGCCCAGCACGTCAACCACGCAATGTATCTGCAATGGGCGGAGCAAGCTCGTCTGGACGCCCTTCGCGCCGCGGGCCATCCACCGGAGCGTGGCCAGCGCGAGGGATGGAGTGTGCTCCAGGCCGGACGCGAAGTCCAGTATTTCGCGCCGGCGCTGGACAACGACAACATCGAGATCGTCAGCTGGCTGCACGAGACAGCGGGAGACGGCTGGGCGTGGACGCAGGAGATCTGCCACGCCGACACGCGCAAGTTGCTGGTACGCGAGTATTCCGTCGGGACGTTCGTGGACGCGGAAGGCAAATCGATCGCGCCGCCCCAGCAGGCCATCGAAGACGTCCTTCGCGGACCCGCAAAGTAATGTTATTGATGTTTCGGATCGATGCGGTGGATGACCTTGGAAGCTTCGCCGCGAACCATCGCGTCCTTGTCCTGTGCCAGCTGCTCCAGCAACGGGATCGCTTCCTTGGCCGGAGGACCGATTTCCCCCAAGGTCCAGAGGAGTCCGACGCGGCCATAAGGGGTCGCCGTCTTGAAGCGCTCCATGACCGGCTTAACGGCAGCGGGGCCGATTTGAGCAAGCGTCTGGCAGAACCCGAATCGATGCCGGCCGAATTGAGGATCGACCAGCCAGGTGATAAGTTGCGGAATGGCCGCCTTGGCGCCGGAGCCGATTTCGCCGAGGGTGGAAAGAGTTCGGGAGCGGACGCGGATTGGCGTGTCTGGATCGCCAAAGAGGGCGAGAAGTGCCGGCACGGCTTCCTTGCCGTCTGGCCCCATCGCTCCAAGAGCCTGGAGAACGGAGTCCACTATTCGCAAGGGCAAGGACGTATCCGGGACGGGATTGACATCGCGGACGTCCAGGGCTTTCAGGAGATGGGGGATGGCCGTCTTGGCGTCCGGCCCCATTTCCATGATGGCCCTGGCCACGACATTCCGAATCCCCTCTTCTTTTTTATCTCCCAACATGCGGATCAAGAACGGCACAACCTTGTCGGCGTTCGTGCCGATCTTGCCCAAGGAGTTCAGAGAATAGATGCGCAAAGTGCGGTCCTGGGAAGTCCGGATTACCTCCATGAGGGCCGGAACGGCATCGCGTGCCCCACGGCCGAAACCGCCCAGGCGCGCGCGGCAGCCTGGGAAAGAGGCATCTCGTTTGGATCCTCGGTGCGATCGTCTGATTTCAAGGCTTCGATAAGCGCGGGAACGGCGTATCTGGGCTGCTTTCCAATGGCGCCCAATGCGTGTGCCGCTGCTCGGCGAAGAGCCATGTCTTCATCGTAGATAAGGATCTTGGCCAATGTAGACGAACCGCCGCCCCTTGGACCGATTAGGCCGAGAAGAGTGATACACTGTAACCGTACCCGGCGGTTCTGTCCTGGCTTCGTAAGGACAGTGGTCACAGAAGAGGCATCAGCGGAAGGAGAGCGATAAGCCGAAGTTAAGGTCGATAAAGCCGAGAGAGCCTCAAAGCGAATCTCTTCCTCGCGATCCAACAGCCCCTCCCGTATTACCATCATCGCTGGCCGCACGTTCTTGGCTATCGAAGTCATCTTCTTCATGGCAGCCAGGCGCTCGGCGGGACGAGACTTTAAATACTCTTTCAGGAGCCGTTCGACATCGGTCTCCTCTGCTGAAACGCAGGCCGAAGAGCAGGCAAAGACGAAGGATAATACCAGAGATTTGGGAAAAAAAACCACGTTATTACCTCCGCTTCGTAGTGGTCGTCAGAACTGTCCGCGTAGCTCAACGCCCTTGGTATTCGGGACGACCGTCAAGCCGTTTGGCGGATTGATTTGGTCGAACCCCGTCCCAGCCTGTTGCCCCCATTGAATCATCAAATCATCAATTGCCGTACCCGGCGGCGGGGTATAACCATTGCCATAGGTAACTGTCACAATCCCCCCGTTCAGCGTCGCCGTCCCGGTGATGTTTAAGGAACTGAAAGTGGTATTGCCGTAAATCGACTCGGTGATGCTGCTATTCGACTCGGACTGAAAGTCACCCTGAACTTGGATGGCATTAACGACAGCAAGTAGGCCATAATTGTCCAACGACCCAGCCACAATAATGGAGTTGGCCCCCTGTCCATCCGTGACAGTGACGTAATTCGTTAGGTCGAGGTTCATTGTCACTTGCGTGCCAAGGGAATTGATTGTTCCCTCGTTAAAGAGAGAGGTGCGGGCACAACATTGTTATATGCGATGTCACACGGACCTTGGCCCCAGAGTATAGAGCCTACGTTGGTGATGATTACTCCGCCGCCCAGGGTCAAATCCCCTGTGAAAAACTGAATAGTTCCATCATTGTATATTTGACCACCGTTTACCATGTTGACCGTTTGAATTCCGCCTTCAACATCCACATTGCCGCCGGAGGCGATATTAAGGGCTCCGGAGGAGTTAAAGTTTCCCTTCCAAATAAAAACACTTCCCGGCCCAATATCCAAGTTGCCCGTACCGACGAAGCTTTGCGTTGTGTTTTCCGTGAGGTTAGGGATCTGGATTACATTATCGCCATTATCACCGCTGAGTTGAACATTCCCACCACCAGATAAGCCAAGATAACCGTTTCCAGAAAAAACAGCGCCGTTCCATTGATTAGTTATAGTTGGCCCCAAAGAAATATAAAAATCGCCGGCAATGTTGACGTTTGTATTTTGACCGTCTCCCGTTATGATGGCACCAGCTTGGGCTTGCAGGTTACCAGCAATAGTCACCGTGCCAAAGTTATCGACCAACGGTGTATTGATGATGACTGTACTGCCAGGGAAAGAAACATTATCGACCATTGACGATGCACTATCGGTAATCTGAAAGCTGGAACTGGGCGACTGGCTACCGTCGATCGTCGCTTTGGTCGTAATCCCCGCGTCAAAAGTGAATATTCCTCCTTCGCTATTCCTGATAGTGGCACCGTTACGGAGACTGAGTGTATTTTCAGCTTCATAAGAGATATTGCCGTTATTCTGGATGTCTCGACCATCGAGTATTAAAGTTTGCGAAGCATTGGCCGGAATGAGCAAGATGCCGGCATTATCGACACCAAGGATCGCCCCGCTGGCATCGCCCGACATTTTTCCGCTGACCCATTTTAATGTGTCTCCCTGCACAGTCAGGTTGCCACTTCCCGACACCCCTCCGTCCGGATCTGCCTCTATATCGCCTCCCTTATCCAATGTCAAATCTCCATCGAGATCTAAAGTTCCCATGTAACCAGGGTCCATCTGCAGGAAGGCAATTTCAACGCCGGCTATCCCCATCGAAGGGATGTGGCAAGAATCATTAGTTGACTGTGGATCAAAGACGACTGAATCGTTGGCTCCCGGCAACACCGTCGGCGTTTGGTTGTTTACTGACCAACTCCAATTTCCTAGAGTAGTCCAGAGACCGTCACCCTTTGCATCCGTCCAAGTGTACAATGCAAGACACCAACGCTCCTCAAGAGCTTCCAATTGCAAAATCGCTCGCTTCCACTTGCGCGACGCCATCGCCGTCCGCGTCTTGTACTGATGCCCGTAGTGGCGAATCTTGCCGCCAGCGAGGCGAAGGAGTCCACGGATGCTCGCTAATGGATTTGGAAACATGTTCATCTCCCTTCGCAACCTGATTGGGAGCTACGTCCGCTCGTCGAACAACACGGCCGGCAACTTCGCCCGCTCCCCGCCTGTCCTCTGCTCTTCTTGGTGAAGGAAGCGTTATCTTGTTCAGGGGAATCGGCAGAAGTCAACTCTTCTCTTCCTTTTTCTGAAGTCCCTGGGCTTGGCCACAGTTTCAGGGCAGAGGAGACTGGATCAGGGCTTTCGCCGCTCGGGCGGATGATCGAGCAGATACTGCCGTAGTTCGACGAGGCGATCCGTGTTAATCAGGTCCACCTCGGCTGCGAGCAATTCTTTCCACACCGCCGGCTCTTCCGGCGTGGCCCAGAAGCGGACCAGCCGGCCATGCCGGTGCGCCTTGGCGACGAACTCCTTGAGCTTGGCACGCTCCGCGTCCGGCATCGGCCCCTTGCCCTTCCAGCGGAAGACCGAACCCCAGCTGGCACTGATCCACGGCAGCAAATGCGCCGGTGCATCCGAATCGAGGTCGGCGGGCCGGCCGTCGATGCCGGCGTAACGCACCTTCTGGCCAGCGATCGTCTCCCGGTCGCGGTTGCCGCTGATGACCACGGTGATGGCGCCCGGCTCAAACTTGCTGTTGCGTGTCGCCGACAGCATGTCGCCATAGCGAGCCAGTTGCTTGTCCACCGCGGCGTAGGTCGGCCGCGCTTCCGTCTTGACGTTGATGAGCAGATAGAAGCGAGGGCCATCGCGGTAGACGCGGCCGCCGTTGGCCTGAATGCGTTCCTTCAAGGGATCCAGGTAGAGCTTCGCCAACGTCCGCTCCGGGCGGAGGTCGCGGCGCTCGTGCCCGACCAGCAATTCGTCGCCGACCAGGAAGACGTTGGCCTCGACGCTGCAAAAACCTTGCTCCAGCGCGTCCAGCAACGGCCGCTTGTGCGCGTAATCGTTGTGCGCGTGCGCCTGCCGCAAGGGTGCGACGCGCGCCGCGTCCGGTTTGTCCTCCGCCGCCGGCAGCGCCAGCGCCAGGGCTGTCGTCGCCCAGCTGCTGGCGGCCAGCGAGATGAACTGGTCCTTGCCGTGCGGAAAGCCGCTCTCGAAGTAGGTCTGGAACGGCTTGCTGCGCGAACGGACGTACCAGGTGCCGTCCTCCCGTTGCGCCGCCAACAAGTGCCGAATGCCCCGCCGGTAGAACGCCTCGGTCGGCGCTCGTCCGGCCGCCTGGTGCAGCGCGACCAGGGCGGTGCCCGTGGCGTAGGCGTCCGATCCCATCGTGTCCCGCTGCGCCCAGCCGCCGTCCGCACGCTGCTCCTCGATCAATTCCTGTGCCGCGGCCTGTACCCACTCGAGGCCGGCACCCGTCTGCTGCGAGCGCCCACAGACGGAAGACACGATCCTCGGTATCGCGGGCCGGCGTCTTCGTCAGCCAGGCGCGGACGGCGGCGATGCGCGTGTCGATCCGCTTTTTCTGCTCGGCCGTGCCGAATGTTTGCAGGCCGCGCACGGCCAGGTAATTGGCGGTGAACACGCTGGCTTCCGAGGGCGGCCGGTTGGAGGTGCCGCTGCGCCAGTGATCGAGGTCGTCGTTGCGCCGCAGCAGATACTCGGCGACCGCCTCGGTGGTGCGATCCGGCTGCCAGCCACCCAACTCCAGGGTCCACAGGGCATAGCCGGCCGTGTCCACCTGCCCACCCTGGCCGCGGCCTTGCAAGTAGTTGGCCCGGTTCTTGCCGAGGAAGTCGGCGATGAAACGCAGGTGCTTCCGCACCTCCTCTTCGTCAACGGCGAACCCGCGCGATCGGGCGGTGGTCATGGCGAGGACGGGGATGGCCTGGTGATGGCAGGCGAAGCAAGTTCTCTGCGTCCTGTGGCCGGCGCTACCCTTCTGGATCAGCGGCAGCGCCCTGGCGATGGCATCGCGGACCTCTGTCGCCGTTGGTCCCGATTCCGCGGCGAACGCCGAGTGGGACAGGCCGATCAGGAGAACGGCCCCAATCCTCGCGTATCTCGTCATGGCAGGCCCTGCGGGTTCCGTCTAGGTTGCGATTTCCGCCGTGGCCTTCCGACCGCGAGCCGGGGTTGGCCAAGCAGGGACGCACGTGCGACCCCAGGGTATCATCCCGCGCCGGTGGATCGACCGCAAGCGTTCGGTTACTCGGTTGCCATCGAGGGTTGCGTGCGCCGCTTGGGGGCGTGGGGAATTGGTTTCGTTGCCCAGCCCTTCGGCACTGGGAAGAAGGACGGGAACGTCAGTCCGTTGAGGAGGGCAGAGGTCCGAAGGCGACAACCGCCGTGTTGTTGGCGCGGACCTGGACCTGTTTCGTCTGCTCGACCGCGCGTCCGTCTTGCAGCCAGCGCCTTGACCTGGTAGGTATAGGTCTTGCCCACGATCAGCTCCGGGGAAGCGAAATCGCGTTCGGCGCCCGTCGGCGTCGTGAGCTGGCCGTTGACCCACAGCTCGGCATCCGCGGGCAGGCGGACGTGGACGCGCGCCTTGTTGTCGGCGGTGGCGCCATCGTGCGGTAGAGGACTTGGCTGACGTCAGCGGCAGGCGCCGCCGCGCGGGGTTCCGGGCGTAGTAGTCCACGTAGCGCGAGCGCGGTCCCGAGACGACGGCAGCGGTCCCCGAGGACCGCGCCGATCCACCCGTGCGCGCGTAGTAGTCCACGTAACGCAAGTTCAAGCTGAGGCTATCGGGAACGGGAGGCGGAGCGCCGTTGGATTTGGCGGGCGTGCCGCCGGTCCCACCCGACGCGGGAGGGGAGCCGGCGGGAACAGCGGGAGAGAGGATGCAACAGCCGCAACCGGAGGAGAAGCCGCCATAGCCCATACCCCCATAACCCATACCACCGTAGCCCATACCGCCATAACCCATACCGCCGTAGCCCATCCCACCGTAGCCCATGCCGCCGTAACCCATACCCCCATAACCCATGCCGCCGTAACCGAGGCCACCCAGGCCATAACCACCCCGGCCGAAGCCGCCATAGCCCAACCCGCCGTAACCCAGACCACCCAGTCCATAACCGCCCAGGCCAAAGCCGCCGTAGCCCAGTCCACCATAACCGAGACCACCCAGACCATATCCACCCAGGCCGAAACCGCCGTAGCCCAATCCGCCATAACCGAAGCCGCCGTAACCAAACCCCCTGTAGCCGTAGCCACCGTACCCGAAGCCGTGAAAGCCGCCGCCGTAACCATGGCCACCACCATAGCCGTAGCCGTGGTGCCCTCCGTAACCGCCTCCGTGACCGCCGCCGTGGCCGCCGCCGCCGTGGCCCAAGGCCGGCAACGCCGACGTCAGAATGGCCGCCAGAGAGAGCGCGACATGGGACCGTGACATGGATTTCCTCCCGAACAGCGATCGGAGCGGAGGCATTCGGAAGTGACCGGGAAGACGGACCTCGCTTCCCTGCGGAGCATGACCCGGAACACGGCCGAGGACCATTTGCCCCAGAAACCCGTCTCTCTATATCTACAACGAGCATCATTGACACAATCGGCAAATTTTCCCTTGTCGCCGTGGATTTCGCCATCGGCAGCCCTCTTCTTCGTCATAAAAGGCACGAACCGAATGTGGCGGCACGTTTGTAACGTGCCGTACAATCCAACACGTTGAAAACGTGTTGCCACATTTTGGTAGAGCCTCTAAACCGTCAAAGATGTCTCCCGGCTCGCCTCCACGTCTATCTTGACCGGCCATGCGCTTTTCCCTACAGGGAGTCCCGGCTGCCTACGCCACCGGCGGGTAGGACGCCCGCGCTCCGGAGCAGGACGATACCCTTTCGTTCCCTTCGCGTTGAGGAAAGTCGTGATGCGTGACGAGACCCGGCGGCGCGTCGGGAGGCTGGCCTCTTCGCTTTTCATGGTCCTCGTCGCCGGTATGGCGATGACGAGTGTGTTCTTGCTGAGCTACTCGTATCTCTCCTGGTCCGGGGCGTTCAACTCGGACAACCTGCTTTGCAGCGCCCTCTGCGACGACCTGCGGCACGGGCGCGACGTGAGAGAGTGGCACCTGCCGGGGGCACCTTACCTCTTTCCAGACGTGCTGCTGCTGACGTTCTGCCAGGCACTGACGCCGCACGTCGTCGCCGAGTTTGTGGCCTATTGTTTCGTCCTGCATCTCTCGCTGTTCGGCGTCCTCGCCTGGCTGGGGCAGTTGACCGGCCTCGTGCGCGGCGCAGCGCTGACGGCGGCCGGCTGCGGCGCGATCCTGCTCGCCACGATCCATCTCGACCCTTACGCCCTCGGCCGGGCCTGCCTCCTCGTTCACCCCGGCGGCCATGTCGGCGCCATCCTGATCGGGCTGTTGCTGTTGGCGCTGACCGTCCGCTCGCTGCGGCAGGGCTTATCTCGAACCGTTGTCGCCGTGCTCGTCCTGGCCGGTGGGCTGGGGGCATTCTCGGATCGGTTGCTGCTGTCGCAATTGCTGGCGCCGCTGGCCCTGGCCCTGATCGTGTTGGCGGCGCGGCGCGTGGTCGGCGTCCGACAGGCGGCCGCCCGGCTCGGGCTGCTGGCGGCCGTGGTCCTGCTCGCGTTCGGACTCCGTTTCACGCTTCGGCGATTGGGCTTTCACCTCCTGACGGTGGAAAACGAGTTCGCGCGGCCGACGCTGTCCGACCTGCCGTTGTTGCTGCGCAGCCTGTATCCGTTCGTGGAGCATGAATATGTGCTCGCCGCGCTCGTTCCGCTGCATCTGCTCGTCGGCGTGACGGTGCTGTGGGCCTGGTTTCGGCGATCCCCGGACCCGGATCGCATCGGAGTGCTGCTGGCGACGCTGACGGTCGTTCTGTCGCCCCTGTGTACCCTGGGTGCGGTGTGGATCATGGGCGTGGCCCGACATCCGGCGATGGGCCGTTACGTCCTGTCGTGCTGGTTCCTTCCTTGTCTGCTTCTGCCCCTGCTGATGGCCTGGCTGCCCCGAGGTGTCGCGCGGATGGGTGGTGCGCTGCTGCAGCTCGGCGTGGTGTTGTTCGCCGTGCGGCAGGCGGCCGTGCTGGCCCCGCACATCGACAGGGACAAGTTCAAGCGGCCGTATCCGCCGCTGGCGCAGGCGCTGGACCGGCTGGCACGCGAGCGCGGCCCTTTGCGCGGCCTGGCGGGTTACTGGCTGGCGCGATCCACGAACTGGTGTACCCGCGAGGATGTGGTTATCAATCCGCTGCTGCTGGGTGAGCCGTGGTTTCATGCCTGCAACCCCGCTCGCTTCGTACCCGACGGCGCCGACGATGTTCGCGCCGCGGATTATCAGTTCCTCATCGTTCGGCCGGGCGATCCAAACAGTCCGGTGCCGGCCGTCCTCGCCCTGCAGTTTGGGACGCCAGCCAAGAAGATCGTGGTCGGGCCGGAGGAGATTCTGGCTGTACGACTCGCTGCGGACGTCGCCGTTCGATCGCTTCTTGCGCAGCCGCTTCGCCAAGCCACTGCGCGGCCGACGCCCCTACGTCGGACCCGTGGAGCCGGCCTGTCTGTCCCGGCCCAAGGCGAACCTATCTCCGGTCAGCGCACGTGGCAACGTCGTGCTTGAAGCCGATCGGCCATTGGAGGTGCGCTTCGCCGGGCCGATCGCCGGCCGTCTCCTCGACGTCGGCGCCAGCTACGATGCCTGGCTGGATCTAGATTTCTACCAGGGCGACGAACGGCTGGCGGGCGTTCTCGTTCCCTCGGTGCCGTGGACCGGCGCCTGCTACGACCATCCCGGCATCCAGTCGCGTCTGCTGCCCCTGCCGGCCGTGCTGCGCGAGCGGACGTGGGACCGCGTCGTCGTCCGTCTCCGCCAGGGGAGCGACAAGACTCGGTTGGCGCACCTGCTCGTCTTCGCCGAGGGGGTGCCGGGCCTGGAAGAGACGAAGCCGGCCCCGTCGCCGGCGCGTGTGCGGTTGGAGGGAGAATCGATGCTGCCCCTCGTTGCGGGTACGTCCCTGGCCGACGAGGCGGACGCGACGGCCAGCGGCGGCCTCGTTCGCCGCGGCCGGCCGGCTTCGCCGGCCCGTTCGCCTTCACGCCTGACCTGACCTTGCCGCCCGGCCGTTATCGTCTCCGCTGGGCCGTGCGGGTCGGCGACAACACGCGGGCCGATGAGGTGGTCCGATTGCGTGCCTGGTCCTATCTTCCGGCGGCGACGCTGGCCGAGCAGCCTTTGCACGGCACGGATTTCTCTCCGGGCAAGACCTTTCTTGTCCACGAAATGACGTTGGACATCGCCGAGGGGACGGAGAAAGTCGTGTTCGGCGCGGTCGCCTCCGGGAAAACGCCGGTCGCCGTGGATTATCTCGAATTAACCACGGATGACAGACAAGCCGAGCCGCGAGCGTCAGCGAGCGAACTGCTCCGCTCGCTGACGCTCGCGGCTCGGCTTGTCTGTTATCCGTGTAATCCGTGGTTCATTCTTTCGAGCGAAACGCGCCAGCGTCGCGTCACCACCTCGCCCGGCCGGCCACCGGGGCGGACCTCGACGACCTCGTCGCCCGCTTCGGCGCCGAAGCCGTTGACCAGCGCCTGCGTCGGCGATTCCTCGCGGGGCAATTCATCGCGATAGACGATGAAGACGCCGTCGCGTCCGCCGGCGGCGTCGCCGAGTACGTCGGCCAGGTCCGTCCGCTGTCCGCTGTCCCAGTCCAGGCCGGGAAAGAGATCCTGCAAGAAGGCGGCGAAGCGGTCGCCGACAAAAGGGCGCGGCGGCATCAGGTAGAAAATCGACATGGTGAGCATCCCTGCAACCGAGAGTCCGGGATCTTCCTTCGGTTCTCCGGAAATCCCCGCTTGCCCCGACCGTGGCCTCCGCGACGCGAAACCGCCGGTGGAGTGCTGCGCGGACGGCACAACCGGCAGAGGAGGAGCGTCGGCGGCTTCTGCTCTTGTTCAGGGCACGGCGGATCGTTATAGGGTTATCCGAAGTCGCACCGGGACGGAAATCGTCATCCTTGACGGGTTTTGGCGGGTGGGTTATCGTAAAACATGCTGCCTGCGGGACAGTGTCGTCAGGCCCACACCTTGAGGAAACGATGACCAAGGCCGATCTGGAGACCTATCGCGAAACGCTGTTGGCCCTGCGTAATCGCCTGACCGGCGACGTATCGCACCTCGCCGACGAAGCGCTGCGGCGCGCGGCGGCGAAGCCAGCGGCAGCCTGTCCAACGCGCCCTTGCACATGGCCGACCTCGGCACCGACAACTTCGAGCAAGAGTTCACCCTCAGCCTGCTGCAAAACCAGGAGCAGGCGCTGGGCGAGATCACCGAGGCGCTGGAGCGCATTCGCCGCGGCACGTTCGGCTGCTGCGAGGAGTGCCAGGAAGCCATCTCCAAGGCCCGCCTGCAGCGCCTTGCCTTATACCCGTCACTGCGTCGCGTGTGCACGGAAGCTCCAACAAAGTTCCTGAAGAGACCCATGCCAGAACGATCTTATCGCGTGCTGTTGTGGGCCTTGGCCCTCGTCGGCCTGGCCCTGGATCAATCCAGCAAGTACGGCGTCTTCGCCTGGTTGGCCGAGAAGCCCGAACACGAATACGTCCTGTTCCGCACGGACAACGGCGGCTTCCAGCTCGTCGCCCAGTTCGAGCGCGACAGCCTCGGCGTGGAGGCTCTCGATGCCGCCGGCCAACGAGTCCCGCACGTCAACCAGGGCGCGTTGTTCGGTTTCCTGCGCGATCACAAGGCGCTGGCCAACGGCGGTTTCGCGCTGATTAGCCTGCTGGCGGCGGCGGCCATCGTCTACTGGAGCACGCATCGCACCACGGCCCGCGATCGCTGGTTGTGCTCCGCGCTGGGCCTGATCCTGGCCGGCACGCTCGGCAACTTCTACGACCGCGTCGTCTTCAACGGCGTCCGCGATTTCTTGCACTGGAACTACCTGTTCGATTGGCCGGTCTTCAACGTCGCCGACTGCTGCCTGGTGTGCGGCGCCTTCCTGCTACTGATCCAGGCGTTCGCCACCCAGCCGGCGAAGGACGAACCAATCTCCAGATCTATCACCACGGAAAACACGGAAAGCACGGAAAAAGACAAAGACCGTAAAGGTGGATTCATGGCCAGCATGGTTCGAGACGGTTCTCGTCCATGACCCTTCTCGCTCTTGCGTTTTGTCTTTTTTCCGTTCTTTCCGTGTTTTCCGTGGTGAAAGGTCTCCCAGGAGAGCAACGTGGCGCTCCGCGCGTTTTGTCGTGGGCATCGACCTGGGCACCACCAACAGCGCCCTGGCCTACGTCGATACCGGAGTGGGCGAAGAGGAAGACGTTCGTCCGACGCAGCTTTTTATCCCGCAGGTGGTGCAGCCGGGCTCGGTCGAGGATAAACCTCTTTTACCCTCGTATTTGTATCTTCCTGGTCCCAACGAGCTGCCGACCGGCAGTCTGCGTCTGCCGTGGGACGCCAACCGCGATTTCGCCGCCGGCGAGTTCGCCCGCCAGCAAGGCGGCGTCGTGCCGACGCGCGTCGTCGCCTCCGCCAAGTCCTGGCTCTGTCATTCGGGCATCGACCGCCGCGCCGCCGTGCTGCCGTGGAAGGCGGCGGACAACGCCCGCCGTGTCTCGCCGCTGGAAGCGAGCACTCTGTATCTCAAACATCTGGCCGAGGCGTGGAACCAGAAGATCGCCAAGGACCGGCCGGAGAACCGCCTGGAGCACCAGGACATCATCTTGACGGTGCCGGCCTCGTTCGACGCCGTGGCCCGCGAGTTGACCGTCGAGGCGGCCCGCGCCGCCGGTTTCGAGAACGTCACGCTGCTGGAGGAGCCGCAGGCCGCCTTTTACGCCTGGATCGACGCCAGCGGCGATAGCTGGCGCAAGCAGGTCGAGGTCGGCGACAGCGTGCTCGTCTGCGACGTGGGCGGCGGCACCACCGACTTGACGCTCATCGCCGTCAGCGAGGACGCTGGCCAGTTGGCCCTGACGCGCGTGGCCGTCGGCGATCACATCCTGCTCGGCGGCGACAACATGGACCTGGCCCTCGCGCACGCCATGGCACAGACGTTCGCCGCGCGCAGCATCAAGCTCGACGCCGGACAGATGCTCATGCTGTGGCACAGCTGCCGGGCCGCGAAGGAGCGTCTGTTCAGCGACCCGAGCCTGGCGAGTGCCCCGGTGACGGTGCTCGGCCGCGGCAGCAAGGTCATCGCCGGCACGCTCAAGGGCGACCTGACGCGCGAGCAGGTCGAGCGCGTGCTGATCGACGGCTTTTTCCCCGAGTGCGCCGTCAGCGACGAGCCGCGCCGCCAGCGCGGCGTCGGCCTGCAAGAGTTGGGCCTGCCCTACGCCAGCGATCCGGCCGTGACCAAGCACCTCGCCTCGTTCCTGCACCGCCAATCCGAGGCGCTGGTCGAGCGTACACGCGGCGGCAAGGGCAAGAAGAAGGTCAGCGGTCTCACGGCCGTCCTGTTCAACGGCGGCGTCTTCAAGGCCGAGCTGCTGCGCCAGCGCATCGTGTCCACGCTGGGCAAGTGGGGTCATTCCGTCAAGGTGTTGCCCAACGACGACCTCGATCTTGCCGTGGCGCGCGGGGCCGCCTACTACGGCCTGGTGCGTCGCGGTCGGGGCGTGCGCATCCGCGGCGGCGCGGCGCGTGTCTACTACGTCGGCATCGAGACGGCCTTGCCCGCCGTGCCCGGCGCACCGCCGCCGCTCAAGGCGCTGTGCGTCGTGCCTTTCGGCATGGAGGAAGGAACCGAGATCGGACGTGCCCGGTCAGGAGTTCGGCCTGATCGTCGGCGCGCCGGCGGAGTTCCGCTTCCTCGGCTCGACCGTGCGTCGCGGCGACACGGTCGGCACGATGGTCGAGGAGTGGGAGGGACAGATCGAGGAGCTGAGTCCGCTGGCGACGACGTTGGAAGCGCCGAGCAAGGAAGGGCAGATGGTGCCGGTGCATCTTGCACAGCAAGATGACGGAGATTGGCACGCTGGAATTATGGTGCCTCAGCCGCGACGGTAAGCAGCGCTGGAAGCTCGAATTCAACGTCCGCGAACAACCACCGTAAAGACATTTCACCACAGAAAACACGGAAAACACGGAAAAAAGACAAAGACCAATAACGAGAAGGGTTATGGGCCTCATCTACCACCAACCAGTCCCTTCTGTTACGTCTTTTTTGTCTTGGTCTTTTTTCCGTGTTTTCCGTGTTTTCCGTGGTGAATGGTTTTTCAATAGCCGATCTGCCGGCAGGTCTCGACCCAGACGCGCATCGCCGTCGCCATGCGGCCGAAGAACGCCTTCATTTCGCCGGCCATCTTCTTGTGCGGCCATTCGGCCCGTTCGAGGTGATCGGCCAACTCCGCGTAGCAATCGCAGTAGGTGCTGCCGGTCAATTGCCAGCTCCGCAGCATGTCCGCCAGCGGATCGGTCAGCACCACGGACCAGAACTCCAGCTCCAGGTCGTGCAGCAGCTTGTGAGCGTTGCGGCGATGATCGCAGGCCGGAGCGCCGAAGGTGATGCGATCATTGAGGTGATCGATCAGCTTCTTGGCGAAGAAACCGGCCCAGATGTCGCCGTAGCGCTCGACCGGCAGACCGCTGATCGGTTCGCCGACCGGCACGAAATAGAAGCCCGGCACGACGTCGCGGTGGAAGGCCGTGTTCTGCGTGTTGATCGGCGCCCAGGTTCCCGGGGCCAGCATGACGCGCTCCTTGCGCACCGAGACGCCGCGCGCCGGCACACTGAGGCGCGTCAGCGAATCCACGTCCGGGTCGTTCAACCACAGGCCGCCGTTGAGGACGACACGCCCAATGGTGGTCTCGTAAGTCTCTTTATTCGGCTGCCAGCGCTTGTTGTACGGGTAGCCGCGCGCGTAGACCGTGCAGTGCGGCTCGTACTCCATCAGCTGGCAGGGATTGAACCAGCCATTGGCGCAGGACACGGTGTCCAGCCGCTGCGTCTGCCGACGTGGGCGTGGCCGGCGTACCAGTCGTCGTCGCATGACGAAGTTGTCGTCATCGACGGCGACGAGGATGTCGGCCCCTTTCTCGACCGCCATCAGGTAGCCGATGTTGCGGCGATTGTCGGAGTTGTAGGGGATGAGCGGCTTCATGCGCGGGAAGCGTTCGAGGTACTGTTCCTGGGCCGGGAGATCGAGATACAGGCAGTCGAAACCCCGGCCGCGCAGGTCGGAGGCCAGCTTGGCGGACGGCGTCGTGCGGCGTCTTTTTGTCGCCGACGATGAGGGCGCTGGTGTGCTCCAGATGGCCGTGTTTCTCGAAGTTGGCGGCGTATTCTTCCAGCAACGTCGGCACGTTGATGGTCGTGACGACCAGCGTCATGTGGGGAGTGGTCATGCGGCTCCGTGGAGGTTAGAGCTGGGGATCAGCCGGTGAATGATGTCCTCGGTGCGCACCGAGGGTTGATAGCCGAGCACGCTCTGCGCTCGGTCGATGCGCGTGTACAGACTGAAGGATTGCTCCGAGGCCGGGCCGTGGACGCGCCGGCCGCGGCCGGTGACGCGCATCACCAGGTCGGCCAGATCGACCATGCGGAACGACTCGCCGGAGCTGACGTTGAAGACCTCGTGCGTGCCGGCCGAGGCGCGGCCGAGACGATCGACGGCCAGTCGCACGGCGCGGGCCACGTCGAGCGGATGCACGAAATCGCGGCGATGATGGCCGTCGCCGAACAGGACGATGTTGTCGCCGCGCAGCACCGTGGCGACGAAATCGCCGACGGCGTGCGGCTCCTTGTAGTTCTCGCCGACCACGAGCGTTGGCCGCACGACGGTGACGCTCAGGCCGAAGTTTTCGGCAGTAATTGCGGGCGGCGAACTCGGCGGCGACCTTGCTGACCGCGTAGGGATGCCGCGGAGCGAAGGGCGAATCCTCATCGCGGGCCTCGTCGCCGGAGCCGTGGACGGTCAGGCTGGAGGCGAGCAGGAAGCGCGGCACGCCGGCGCGACGGCAGGCTTCCAGGACGTTGACGGCCCCCTGAGCGTTGACGGCGAAAAACTCGGGCGGTCGTTCGCGGCTCGGTTCGGCGCCGCACAGGGCGGCCAGATGAATGACGACGTCGGGCCGCGAGGCGGCCAGCGCGGCGCAGACACGCGTCGAAGTCCGTCACGTCCATGCTGTCGCGGTCGGAGACTTCGACCTCGTGTGCCTCCCGCAACAGCGGCACGATCCAGCGAGCCGAGGAAACCGTGGCCGCCGGTGATGTGGATTTTCATGTGTTGGTTCCAGGAACACCTTTCGTTTCGCCGCGACGCGCAGCGAGCGCGCGTCCGCTGCGCGTCGCGGCGAAACGAGGAACTTGTTGTTGGGCAGAATCAGCCGACGTTCCGCGCCGTCTTGCGGTTGGCGCGATACCAGGCGACCGTCTGCGCCAGTCCGTCGCGCAGCGACGTGCGGGCGTGCCAGTCCAGTTCGCGGCGGGCCTTGCTCACGTCGAACAGACGGCGCGATTGGCCGTCGGGCCGGCTCGAATCCCAGACGAGCTGCCCCGCGAACCCGCGTGAGGTCCGCCAAGGCGTGCGACCACGTCGGCGATGCTCGTCTCCCGACCGGCCGACAGGTTGACGATGGCCGGCCGATCGTAGACCTCGGCGGCGCGGAGGATGCCCTCGGCCACATCGCCGGCATAAACGAAATCGCGCGTCGGCGTGCCGCTGCCCCACACGATCAGGCGTTCGTGCTTCTCCTCGGTCGCCTCGACGAACTTGCGAACCAGCGCCGGCACGACGTGGGCGTTCTCCAGGTCGAAGTTGTCGTAAGGGCCGTAGATGTTGCCGGGGATGGTGGAGACGGCGAGGAAGCCGTGCTGTTTCCAGTAGGCGAGCGACTGGACGTGCAACATGCGCTTGGCCAGCGAATAGGGAGCGCTCTTCTTCCTGCGGGAAGCCGTCCCAGAAGTTGTCTTCCTTCAGCGGCATCGGGGCGTGTTCGGGATAGCCGCAGCCGGCGGCGGCGGCGACGACCTTCCGCACGCCGCTCTTCCACGCATGATGAAGCGTGAACGTGTTCATCATGAGATTGCGATAGAAGAAGTCGGCCGGCCGCGCCTTGTTGGCGCCGATGCCGCCGACGTGGCCGGCCAGGTGCAGCACCACATCCGCCGGATGCTCGGCGAACAGGCGCACGACCTGCTCCTCGCGGGTCAGGTCGTACTCGCGCTGCCGCACGACGAAGATGTTCGCGCAGTCGGTTTCGTTCAGTTGATCCACGACATGGCTGCCCAGGAAGCCGCCGCCGCCCGTGACCAACACCCGTTTGCCCGTCCAGAAACTCATCGTTGCATACTCCCCGAATGGTTGACGATTACAGCGCGCAATCCGCTTCGGTTGCCTACACAGGTACACCGATGACGCTGCGCCGCCGCCCAGACGTCCTCGACGACGTAATCCGCCCGCACCCCTTGCTGCTCGATAATGCGCGCCGTGGCCGGTGCGGACCAGGAACGTGACGGCGCCGAGGCGCCGGCCCAGCTCGATGTCGCACGGCTTGTCGCCGATGACGAACGACGACGCCGGATCGAAGTTCAGCTCCGCCGCGGCGCGGAGGGCCAGACCCGGCTCCGGCTTGCGGCAGTCGCAGCCATCCTCCGGCCCGTGCGGACAGACGTAGATCCCCGCCAGCGATCACGCCATCGTCCGCCAGCAAGTGCGTCAGACAGGCGTGAATGCCGTCCAGCGCGGCCGGATCGAAATAACCGCGTTTGAGGCCGGACTGGTTGGTCAGGACGGCCAACCCCAGGCCCAAGCTGTTCAGCAGTTGCAGACCCGGCACCGTGCCGGGCAGCATCTCCAGGTCCTCGGCGCGAGCCAGGTAATGGCGCTCGGCGATGAGGGTGCCATCGCGATCCAGGAGTACGAAGCGGCGTCGTGCTCATGACACCGCCCCCACGCCGGCCAGGAATGCCTCGGCGCTGGACAGAGATTCCGGAGTTCCAATATCCAGAAAGGCGCCGGAACTGCGATAGCCGCCGAGTCCGTGCGGCAGCCACGCGGGGAAGGCGTCGCGCTCAAGCGACAGCGGCTGCCCTTCGGGCAACAACTCCAGCAGCCAGCGTGACAGCAGGTAGACGCCGGCGTTGATCCAGCCCGGCGCCGGCCGGCCCTGTTTCTCCTCGAAGGATGCGAATGAATCCCTGGTCGTCGGCGCCGACCGTGCCGAAGCGCGAGCGTCCTCGACCTGCGCCAGCACCAGCGAGCCGGCGAAGCCGTGGGCCTGGTGCCAGGACTGGAACGCCGGCAGATCGCAGGCGACGAAGGAATCGCCGTTGAGGGCGAGCAGCGATTCGGCGTGCGTCAGGGCCAGCGCCTGCCGCAGCGCGCCGCCGGTGCCCAGCGGCTGCGACTCCCAGGAGTAATACAGGTACATCTCCCGGTAGCGAGCGCCGAAGGCCCGCGCCGACCTGCTCGGCCCGGTAGCCGGTACACAGGATCACGTCGCGGACGCCGCCGTCGGCCAGCGAGTCCAGCAGGTAAGCGAGGAACGGACGCCCCGCGACCGGGGCCAGCACCTTGGGCGTCTCCGGCAGAACGCCGCGCAGGCGCGTGCCGAGTCCGCCTGCCAGGATCAACGCTGGAATGTCTTGCATGGCTAACTCGCCCTGTTATCGATTGTTGCTGCGCCACGATTGCAAACCGAGATTGTCGAAGGCGAAGTCGGTGAACTGGCCGCCCATCGCCTCCAGGGCCAGGCGGATCTCGTGCTGTCGATCCGTCTCGCAGTACAGCAGCAGGTAGCCGCCGCCGCCGGCGCCGAGCAGCTTGCCGCCGCACGCGCCGCACGACCGCGCCTCCTCGTAGAGCTTGTCGGCGATCGTGCCCACGGCCACGTCCGGGTTCATGCGTTTCTTGGCGAGGTACGCCTCGTGCAGCAGCTCGCCGAACTCCGTCAGCCGGCCCTTGAGCAGCGACTCCTTCATCTCGAAAACCAGCTCGTACAGCCGCCGCAAGCCCTGGTGCGTCGCCGTCCGCCCCTCGCGGTACATCTTCACCTGCTTGGACACCAGGCCGAGGTCGGCGCGGACGCGGCCGGTGTAGCACAAGAGCAGATGGCTCTCCAGATCGTTGAGGATGTCGCGGTCGATGGACAGCGGATTGACCAGCACGCGGTCGGCGTAGAACTCGATGAGGTTGAAACCGCCGAACGTGGTGGCGTACTGGTCCTGCTTGCCGCCGGCGATGCGCAGGTCGTGCCGCTCGATCTCGTAATTCAGCTCGGCCAGCTCGTAGGCGTCCAGGTCTTGCCCGGTGTAGCGCGCCAGCGCGGCGATGACGGCGGCGGTCAGCGCCGACGAGCCGCCCAGGCCGCTGCCGGCCGGGGCGTCCGAGCGCACGTCCAGTTCCAGGCCGCGACCGGCCGCCAGCCGATGAATGGCCGCCTTGGCCAGGTCGAGGACGCCATCGTAGATCGGCTTTTGCTGGATGTCGTACTGGACCATGTAGCCCAGGTCGAGCGAACGGATGCGCACCTCGCGGTCGTCGCGCGGGTACAGCGTGACGTAGGCGAAGCGGTTGATGGTGCTGGAGAAGACGGCGCCGCCGTGCTCCTCGTACCAGTGCGGCAGGTCGGTGCCGCCGCCGGTGAAGCTGATGCGCAGCGGCGCCTTGGCGCGGATGAGGATGCCGTCGCCGGCCGGCCGTTCGCGCCGCTTCGCCATCCGCGTCGGGGCCAGGATTCTCGTCATGACAGAGGGTCCGCAAAAATCACTTCGTTTAGCCGCGACGCGAGCGAGCGCACTCGCTCGCGTCGCGGCTAAACGAGGAACTTGTTGGGGGCGTCACACGTTCGTGAACTTTCCGCGACCCAGAAGGCGATAGCCTTTGATCAGTTCGCGGACGCCGTCTTCCAGCGAACGGCGGGCCTCGAAGCCGGCCTCGCGCAGGCGCTGGTTGGAGACGACATAATTGCGCTTGTCCGGGTCGCTGCCGACCGCCGCGTAATGCACGTAGAAGCGCGGCACGTGCTTCTGAATGAGACGAGCAAGGTCTTCCTTGGAGCAATTGGCCGCGTCCAGGCCGACGTTGTACGGCCGGCCGGCCATGCGCTCGCCGTTCTCGATGCAGTGGATGAAACAGTCGGCCACGTCGCGGATGTGGACGAAGTTGCGCTTGAAGTCCTTCTCGAAGATGACCAGGTAGCCGCGCGTCACCGCCTCGTAAACGAAGTGGTTGACGAGCAGGTCGAGCCGCATGCGCGGCGACAGGCCGAACACGGTGGCCAGCCGCAGCGTGAGCGCGTGCGGGCTGTCGAGCACGGCGGCCTCGGCCTGCACCTTCGTCTGTCCGTAAAGCGAGATCGGCTCCAGCGAACTGTCTTCGGTGCAAAACACGTCGCCGGACTTGGTGCCGTAGCCGCTGTTGGTCGTCGGATAGACGAGCAGCTGGTGCGGGCTGCGGACGCGGTTGAGCAGGCGGATGGCATCGACGTTGACGCTGCGCGTCAGCAGCGGATCGCGGTCGCAGGCCGGGGCGCCGACGATGGCCGCCAGCGGGATAATCGCATCCGCTCCGCGCACCAGTCGCCGAAGCTGCTCCTCGTCGCGGGCGTCGCCGTGGACGAAATCGAAGTGCGGATGGCCGGCCAGGTGGAACAGACTCTGTTCGCCGTACAGCAGGCTATCCAGGACCGTCACCTGGTAGCCCTTGTGCAGCAGATGCTCGCACAGGATCGAGCCGAGGTAGCCGGCGCCGCCGGTGACAAGGACTCGGTCGGCCATGAGAGAAGGCACTCCATGAGGGGTCCAGGGGCGAACGCCGATGCGCGGCACCCTCTTCGAGGGCGCGAGAGGGACGAATCGACCGCCAAAAATATCTAGCTTATTTTTCCGGCCGGCGCGAGTGGAAATGGTGTTGAACCCGGTTCGGACACGCCCGTGATTTTTTCGATCCGGCACCCGCGCAGCATGCTCACGCCGCCGGCATCGACGCTGGCAACGTTAGCCACTGGGCCTGCGTCGAATCCACCCCCGACGACAGCGACGCCGTCGCGCGTTCCCCGCTCATACCGCCGGGCTGCGGCAATTGGTCGCCTGGCTACGCCAATGCGGCGTCACCACCGTGGCCGTGGAGGCCACCGGCGTCTACGCCCACGTCCTGTTTTTGACTCTGCTGGAAGCCGGCTTCGTGGTGGTGATGACCGCACCGCAGTTTGCCCGCCAGATCAAGGGCCGGCCCAAGACCGACAAGCGTGACTGCCAGTGGATTCAACGCCTGCACAAGCACGGCCTGTTGCCGGCCATCTTCCAGCCCGACGAGGCCACCCAGACCCTGCGTGACTACGTCCGCCAACGCGCCAACCTGGTCCGCCTGTCCGGCCAGCACATCCAGAGGATGCAGAAGGCGCTGCAACTGATGAACCTCAAGCTGACCGGCGTGCTGGGCGACGTCACCGGCGTAACGGGGCTAAAGATCATCCGGGCCATCCTCGCCGGCCAACGCGACCCGCAGCAACTGGCCAGGCTGCGCAACCGCCGCTGCCGGCACAGCGTTGCGGACATCGCCCAGGCGTTGGATGGCCGCTATCGCCCCGAGCATATAACCGAGCTGCGCTGTTGCCTGACCTTGTGGGAGAAGTATCAGGAGGTGATCGGTGAGCTGGACGAAGCCATCGACGCCCACCTGCGGAGCATGCGTCGGCAGACCGCGTTGCCCCCACTGCCGCCCAAGCCCCGCATGCGTGGCCGCAAGCCGCACGACCCACGCTTTGACGTGCGCCAGGCGTTGTACTTGGCCACGGGCGTAGACCTGACGGCGATCGAAGGCATTGACGAGGTGCATGCGTTGACGTTGGTCAGTGAGCTGGGTTGGGACTTCACGAAATGGCCGACGGTCAAGCAGTTCACCTGCTGGCTGGGGCTGTGCCCCAACTGGCACAAGACCGGGGGTAAGGTCAAGTCCAGCGCGACGCGGAAGTGAAGTCGGACAGAGATTACAAAAAACCCATTTTCTTCTTGCGTTCCGCAAGTCCGGTCGTGTAGGGTAAATGCCATATCGCTCGTGAAACTATTCATTTGCCCACCACTGCGGTTGAGGACTCGCTATCCGTGGAGCAGTGATGCGTTGACGTTCAAACCCGCATGGATGATGCGCTTCTTCTGTGTGTCAATCCAGCCAACGACTCGTTGGCGCCGAGAAACCGTGCCCCCCGAGGGCACGAATGAGGCCAGCTTCAACCCGAGGTGTAAGGGACACCAAGGTAGTATTTCTGTCTCTTTTTGTTTCTTTTCCAAGGGAGGTGGATCGTGCAACGAAATCTGTTCTTGCGTACAGGTGGGAAGCGGAGCGGCTTCACGCTGATTGAGCTGTTGGTGGTCATTGCCATTATCGCCATCCTGATTGGCCTGTTGCTGCCGGCCGTGCAAAAAGTCCGCGAGGCGGCCGCACGCATGAGTTGCCAGAACAACCTCAAGCAGCTGGCCGTCGCCGTCCATTCCTACCACGACACCTATCAACGGTTCCCGTGCAACGGCCCGCAGGCCACCTACAGCATGGGCGGCCAGAATTGGAGCTGGCTGGCTCGCATCTTGCCCTACCTCGAGCAGAGTAACCTGTACGTGCAGATGGGTATCCCGAATACGACCCTGGCAACCGAGAATGCGAACGGATTACTGGCGACGGGGATCAAGACGCTCCAGTGCCCCAGTGACGGCACGACGAACATGCCCCAAGACGAACACCTCCGACATCGGCGGGAAGGTGGGGCAAACTAACTACAAGGGCGTCTGCGGCGATAACTGGAGCTGGGGCAAATACGCCAACGGCAACCAACCGACCGGCGGCAGCAGCGGTCTGGATAACGGCAACGGTATCTTCTACCGCACGGACGGGATTCCCACCACCGGCGGGCATGGCCCCCTGCCGATGGTCGCCATCGTCGATGGCACGAGCAACACCTTCATGATCGGGGAAGACGTACCTCTGTACAACAACTGGTGTGCCTGGCCGTACAGCAACGCCGCCACCGGCACCTGCGCCATCCCGCTCAACTACGGCATCCCACCCGATACCAACCCCGGTGGGGCCGGCGACTGGAACAATGTCTACTCGTTCCGCAGCCGCCACACCAACGGCGCCAACTTCGCCTTCGCCGATGGCAGCGTCCAGTTCATCAATACCAGCATCACCGCGGCCGTCTATCAGGCCCTCTCCACCTACCAGGGCAGCGAGGTGGTGTCGCGTCCCTGAGAGTCTGTTCCCCACGCCGCTTGCGGCTTCGCGCGAAGCCGCAAGCGGCTCCTCCACGGAGATTGCGACGACATGAGACGAGTTCTTCGTTTCCATCCATTCGTTTTCCTACTGGTTTGCGCCGCCCCCTTCGTCCCGGGCTGTGGCGGTGACAAGGGCGTTAAGGTCGAGGGCCAGATCGTCCGCGACGGCAACCCTTACGCGGCGGCCGAGGGCGAGACCGTGAACCTCTCCTTCGCCGGCAAGAACGCCAAGGGCGAGGACGCGATCTACCCTGCGACCGTCAACGCCGGCGCCGGCTCCTTCGTCGTCAATGGGCCGGAAGGCAAAGGCATTCCGCCGGGCAAGTACAAGATCACCATCAACCTATCCTCCGGGGGTTCTGATCCCGCCAGCCTGGCCAAGCTCGAAAAAGTCAACGCGCAGTTCGCCCGCATCAACGGCAAGGAATGCGACATCACCAGCGAGCCGGTCCAGAAGATCACCATCGACATCGGCAAAGGGACGGTCGGCAAATAAGAAGCGTCTTCGCGCGAAGGAATCTCCAGATAGTATTTCTGTCTCTTTTTGTTCCTTTTCCAAGGGAGGTGGATCGTGCGGCGACAACGGTTCGCACGTGTCGTGACGGAGAGACGGAATGGCTTCACGCTGATCGAGTTGTTGGTGGTGATCGCCATTATCGCCATCCTGATCGGCCTGTTGCTGCCGGCCGTGCAGAAAGTCCGCGAGGCCGCCGCGCGCATGGCGTGCGGCAACAACATGAAACAGCTTGGCGTGGCCGTGCACAATTGCAACGACACCAACAGCGTCCTGCCGCCGTTGTGCGCCGCCAGTTCCGCCGCCGGCGTGGTCATCCCGGCGGGATATCCGCCGTACAGCGGTTATGGGTTTACGATCTTCGGCTTCCTGCTGCCTTTCCTCGAACAGGGCAACCTGTACACGAAGATGACGACCTCGGGTCCGCAGTACACCACGGTCGTCAAGGCGTTCCTGTGCCCGTCGGACCCCAGCTCGAACAACGGCAAATGTACCTCCGGATATACCAGCGATGCCGTCAGCAATTACCAGGCGAACGCCTACGTCTTCGCCAACTGCGCGGCGGGCAACACCTTCGGCACCGCCCGCATCCCCGCCACCTTCCAGGACGGCACCTCCAACGTTATCATGTTCACCGAGGCGTACGGTACGTGCGGCAAGGCCGGCATCGCTACCGCCGAGGGCAGTCTTTGGAACGACTCCAATAGCAGCTGGCGTCCCGCTTTCGACCTGACTAATTCCAAGGGGACCGTTCCCACCACGTACCCGCTCGCTCCCATGTTCCAGGTGCAGCCCAACTACACCAGCAACTGCATCTTCACCCAGCCCAGCTCGCCGCACACCGGCGGCATCATGGCGGGCATCGGCGACGGCAGTGTGCGCTTCATCAGCCAGGGCATTAACCCGACGACCTGGTCCTACGCCTGCGACCCGCGCGATGGCAATCCCCTGACCAGCGGCTGGTGAGGGATTGCCGGCAAATAAGGAGCGCCTTCGCGGACACTTCCTCGTTTAGCGACGGGTTCGGCCCCGCCGCTAAACGATTTCGTACACTTCCAGCTTGCGATTGGGGGAGGATTACCCTTATACTCAAACTTATCTATTTTGCCCCTCTCGCGGGGGCTTCGCCAGCAATCCACGGAACCGGCGATGACCATGCGGCTCGACAAGGGCATTCTTCCCATCTCCGTGACCGTGGTCGATGACGAACCGATGGCCCAGGACGTTCTCGTCCGCGCCGCCCATTCCTGGGATTATCACTGCCAGACGGCCCGAAGCGCCGAACAGGCCGTGGAGTTGCTCGAACAAAACCTGACGCCCATCGTCGTGACAGACCTGCTGATGCCCGGCCGCGGCGGTCTGTGGCTGGTGCGCGAGGTGCGCCGTCGTTGGCCCGACGTCGGCATCATCGTCCTGACGGCCGGCCACAATCCCGACGCCGCCGAGGAATGCCTTCGCGCCGGAGCGCATCACTACTTCTTCAAGCCCATCAAGCTCGACGAGTTTCGCCACGTCCTGGAGACGACCTGGCAAGACTATCATCGCCAGCAGGCGCACCAGCGCAGCGAGGCAGCCTTGCAGCGGGCCGTGCGGCGACAGACGCGGCGCGTGCGCCGCACCTTCCTGTCGGCCATCGCCAGCCTGGTGCGCACCGTCGAACAGCGCGATCCGTACACGGCCGGACACTCTCGCCGCGTGCGTGGCTACGCTCTGCGTCTGGCGGCGGAGCTGGGGCTGGATCGCCGTCAGAGCCGGCAGCTCGCCCTGGCCGCCATGCTGCACGACATCGGCAAGGTCGGCATTCCCGACGCCGTGCTGCACAAGCCGGGCCGGCTGTCGCCGGAGGAGGACCGCATCGTCCGCGGCCACTCCGAAATGGGCGAGCGCATCGTCGCCCCCATCGTCCGCAGCCGCGTCGTGTTGGCGGCCATCCGCGGCCATCACGAGCGCCTCGACGGCAGCGGCTATCCCGATGGCCTGGCCGGCGCTCAGGTCCCGCTTCTGGCCCGCCTCATCGCCATCCCCGATTGTTTTGACGCCCTCACCACGTCCCGTGCCTACCGGCCCGCCCTGCCGGTACCCGAAGCGCTCGCCATCCTCGAAGCCGGTTCCGGCTCCCACCTCGATCCCGTATTCGTCCGCGCCTTCCTTCGCCTCGCGCCG
Source organism: uncultured Planctomycetota bacterium (assembly GCA_963849325.1). Classification (GTDB taxonomy): domain Bacteria; phylum Planctomycetota; class Planctomycetia; order Gemmatales; family Gemmataceae; genus JAJPHU01. The sequence goes on from CAWKHF010000005.1 coordinate 1,045,685, forward strand.
AACTTGTCCCTGTAATCGACGGACGCCGGTTGATTCAACCCATTTTCCGTTTAGCCGCGACGCGCAGCGAAGCGCGCACTCGCTGCGCGTCGCGGCTAAACGAAGGACAAAAGCGTGCGAGGCGAGGTTGTGGACCTCGCCTCGCACGCTTGTCATGTCGGACGCGGATGAGGAGCTTCGATCAACGGCAGCGACGGCACTTCTTGCACTTGCTGGTGCAGCAAGTCGTGCAGCAGGTCGTGCAGCAGGTCGTGCAGCAGGTCGTGCAGGTATTGCAGCAGCTGCTGCCACAGGGGCTACCGCAGGCATTGCCACAAGCATTGCCACAAGCATTGCCACAGGGGCTGCCGCAGGCATTGCCACAGGGATTGCAGGGATCGACCGGCTGGACGACGGTGCGCTGCACCATGCGGCAGCAGGTGACGGGCTGCTGGCAGGGCACGCAGCGAGCGACCATGCGCGTGCATTGGTAGGGCACGCACTTGGCGACCATGACCGTGCAGGTCTGCGTCACCTGGCAGGGCACGCAGCGATAGCAGCAGACCTGGCAGGTCACCTGCTTGGGCACCATCTTGCACACGGTCACTTGCGTGGTGCAGGGCACGCACTCGCAGCAGCGGACCATGCGGGTGCAGGGCGTCTCGACCCACACCTTGTTCGGCGCACCAGACGCGCGCCATCTTCATTGGCGGGCATTCGCAGCAGCAGCAATTGTTATGCTTGCTGCGCATCTTGGCCAGGCAGCCCTGGCGAGCGGGGACGCAGCGGCACTCCCAGTGCCCCATGTCCACGCACTTGCGCGTCACGGTGGTGACGGGCTTGCAGACGGTGACCATCTTCATGACGGTACGAGTTTCGACGCAGGGCGTGGGCACGCACACGGTACGGACCACGTTCTGATACTGCGGCACCATGCGATTGATGGTGCAGACCCGCGTTTGGATCTGCGGCACGCACACCGTCCGATAGGCGGTGTAGGTCTCCGGCACGCATTGCATGCGGTAGACCGTGCGCGTGGTGGTGAATTGCTCCGGCACCCATTGGGTGACGCCGACGTTCGGCGTCGCCGCGGCGCCGGCGGGGTTGGCTACGGGGGCGAGAGGGGCCTCGGCTCGGGCGGTGACGGCCGCCGCGGCCAGGACGACGTTCGCCAGCAGAGCGAGACGGGCGCGCTGCCAAATCATGCCTTCTTCTCCGTGGGATGCGGTACAGTCGATCCGGCCCTCAGCCAGGCACAATCCGGGGGGCCCAATCGAGCCTTCGTGGAACTGTGGGAAATATGCCCAATAGCGGCGGTTTGGCCAAGTAAATCGGATTGCGAATTCCGCAAAAAGAGCCGAAAGAATGTCAGCTGCGCCGACCTCAACGAGCAAGGGGAATGTGCCCGACGGAGAGAGTATCGGGGATGGCAAGGAGATTCGGTTTCTGCGGAAGGATGGCGCTTGGCGGGACTCAGCGGCCGACCGAAAGCGCTCTTGGCCGCGCCGCAGTCGTTTGCTATCACTTCCGCCTCACGGGTTCGCGGAGAGATTGCGCCAGGATGCAGAAAACCATTGAAAAATGAAAAATAAAAAATGAAAGGTAAAAAATACGAGAACAGTTGTCCTCGATACGTCGATTCTGTCAATTTTTATTTTTCACTTTTTACTTTTCATTTTTCAATGCTGTTTTAAGGAGCGGCCAGCATGAAACGACTCGGACGCGCCCGGACGAATGGACTCCTCGTGTTGACGGCGGCCCTGCTTGTGCTCGGCTTCGTCGTTCTCGTCCACGGCCAGCAGATGATCCAGTACGGTTTCGAGGCCCGCGATCCGGTATGGGTCCAAGGGCCGCACGACGCGGCCTTCAAGGAGACGGTCCATCGTCTCACCGACGAATACGTCCACGACGGCCAACGCTCCGAGACGATCCAGTTGGAGGCGGAGCGCGGCAGTTTCATCCATTACACCTACAATCTCGGCCGAGCGCCGGTCACGGAGGATTTCAGCGTCAGTCTGTGGCTCCGCGCCAACCGTCCCGGCGTGCAGCTGTTGGCCCGCGTCGTCTTCCCCAAGGACACCGATCCGAACAACCCCGGCCAGCCGTTGACCGCCCTGCTGGAGGGCGACCGTTACCAGATCGTCAACCACTGGCAGCAGTTATCGCTGCCGTCGCCGGTCAAGCTGCTGCGGCAGCAGCAACAACTGCTCGGCGGCAACCTCAAACGCGAGATCATCGCCACCGATGCCTACATCGACCAACTCGTCCTCAACGTCTACGCCGGTCCCGGAGACACGCGGGTGTGGATCGACGATTTGGAAGTCGGGCCGGTCTTCGACGCGGCGACGCCGACCGCGGGGCCGGCCGCCGGCCGCGAGACGACGCCAGGGCGTCCGGCCGTCAATCGCCGTCCCGACGAGATCCAGCTGCAAGGCCGGCAACTGCTGGTCGGCGGCGAGCGCTTCTTTTTGACGGGCATCCGCCACACCGGCACGCCGTTGGCCGTCCTGCGCCGGGCCGGCTTCAACACCGTCTGGCTCGACGAAAGTACGCCGTCGGGCCTGATTGAGGACGCCGCCAACCTCGGCTTCTGGATCGTGCCGACCCTGCATCCGCCCGAGATCGTCGAGCAGCCCGGCGGCGGCGTTCAGGGCCAGCTCACCTCCCGCGAGGCGTTCGTCCGCAACGTCTCGCGCTTCCTCCAGGAGCAGGCGGTCCTGTCCTGGGATCTGGGCGGCAACCTGCCCTTCGAGAAGGCCAAGAGCGTGGTCAGCCTGGCCCGCGCCATCCACAACATCGATCCGATGCGGCCGCTGTCCGCCGACGTGTCCGACGGCTTCCGCAGCTACTACATCGGCGGCGATCAGCAATTGATGATCGGCACGCATCGTTGGCCGTTGTTGACTAGTCTGGAGCTGCCGGCCTATCGCAACTGGCTGATCCAGCGCCGCCGGCTCATGCCGCCGGACACCTTCTGCTGGACCTGGATTCAAACGCACCTGCCCGACTGGTTCCTGACGACGGCCTACGAACGCACCACCGGCCGCTTCACCGAGCCGATCGGTCCTCAACCGGAGCAGATCCGCTTACTCGCTTATACCGCTGTCGGCTCCGGCTATCGCGGCCTGGGCTACTGGTCCGATCGCTTCCTGGCCGACAGCCACGCCGGTCGCGATCGTCTGCTGGCCCTGGCTCGGCTCAACCAGGAATTCCGCATGCTCGAACCGCTGCTCGTCGCCGCCAAGGAACCGCAGTGGATCGAGACGTCGCACCCCTCGGTCATGGCCGCCGTCATGCGCACGGACAAGGCCGTGCTCGTGCTGCCGATCTGGATGGGGGCCGGCTCGCAGTACGTCCCATCGCAGGGCCACGTCTCCATGCTCAAGCTGAAAGTGCCGCTGGTGCCGGAGAATTACGTCGCCTGGGAGGTTTCGCCCGGACGCCTCTGCTCATACCGGACCATGCCGGTGCTCGGCGGCCGCGAGATCATCTTGAAAGATTTCAGTCTGACGTCGGCCATCGTCTTCACCGGCGATCTCGGGCCGACCGGCCTGGTGGTCCGCTTGCAGGAACAACAGCGGCAGATGCGCAAGGACGCCGCCCAGTGGACCCACGACCAGGCCCAGGAAGAACTCGTCAAGGTGGCCAAGGTCCACGATGATTTGAAAGAGATGGGCAAGAAGCTGGACGACGGCGATGGGCTGCTCGACACGGCGCGGCAATGGCTGGACAAGAGCCGCAAGCACCGCATCAACGGCGAATACAGCGAAGCCTACACCGACGCCGAGCTGGCCCTCCGCGCCCTACGCATCCTCATGCGCGAGCACTGGGACAATGTTATGAAGAGGCTGACGACGCCGGTGGCCTGTCCCTTCGCGGTCAGCTTCTATACCCTGCCGCGCTGCTGGTCGTTCGTGGACGAGCTGATCAAGATGAAGCCGGGTGCGAACGTGCTGCCGGACGGCGATTTCGAGTCGCCGCCCGAGCGCAGTCCCGCCGGGCTGGCTGGTGCAGGAAGTGCCGTCGCTGGATGAGGTGGAGTGCCAGGCCAAGCGCGTGGCGACCGAGGCCCACGAGGGCAAGCAGTGTCTTCTGCTCAAGATCGAAGCGAAAAATAAGGTCGCGCCGCCGCAAGTGCTGGAGCGCACCTTCCTCGCCATCCACAGTCCAACCGTGCGTCTCCAGCCTGGGACGAAGGTGCGCATCAGCGTCTCGGCGCGCGTCCCCGCCGCGATCACCGGCTCACCCGATGGCGCCCTGCTTTACGACAGCGCCGGCGGCGAACCGCTCGCCGTCCGCCTGAACTTGGCCAGCCCGTGGAAGCAGTTCATCCTCTATCGACAGGTGCCCTCCTCCGGCACCATCAACGTCACCCTGGCGCTGACCGGCCTGGGCAGCGTCTACTTCGACGACGTTCGCATCGAGCCGATGGGTCCGAAAGAATCGTCCGACATCCTCACCACGTCGGTGTCGGCACCGCGCTAACAGCTAACAGAGCCTGAAGCGTAAGCGAAGAGAACGACAACCGAAGGTTGCCGTTCTCTTCGCTTACGCTTCAGGCTCGGACAAACCATGTGCGATTCCGCCGGCGTGCGATAGCATAAACCGTGTTCACCCCCGAGGACGGCACCGATGCGACAGCTCGTCACTTTCCCCAGCGCCGACACGGCCCAGAGCCTGGCCGATTATCTGCTGACGCTGCATATCGACACCAAGTTGGAGCGGCAGCCGGAGGGCTGGGCCGTCTGGGTCCGCGACGAGGACCAAATGGCACAGGCACGTCAGGAACTGGACGAGTTCACCCGCAATCCGCACGACGCGCGTTATCTCGCCGCCGCGACCGAGGCGGACGCTCTGCGCCGCCAACAGGCCAGCGCCGAGCAAGCCTATCATCGCCGCCAGCGGCGCTTTGACGCCAAGATGCGCGACGCCGACGCCGCCGGTCGATGGACCATCGCGCTGATTGTCGTCAGTGTACTCGTCTCGCTCTTGTCCGAAGGCGGCAGTTCCAATACTGGAATCGTGAAAGAGCTGTCGATCGCGCCCTACCGCTATGTTGCCGTCCTGTCGCCGGCTGATTCGGAAGACGAGGAAGAGAGGTTCGTGCCGCGGCTCCAGTCGGAGGGGCTGGGACCGGTCCTGCACGGTCAGGTTTGGCGACTGGTGACGCCCATCTTTATACACTTCGGCATCTTGCACCTGTTGTTCAATATGTACATGCTCTACGATCTCGGCGGCGCCATCGAACGGCGGCGCGGCCCGATCCGCTATCTGTCTCTCGTCCTCGTCCTCGCCGTCGTCTCGAACCTGGTCCAGTATTTCCTGGGCCATCCCAGTTGGGACGGCTCCGAGCTGCGGTGGACTCTTGTGCCCAATTTCGGCGGCATGTCCGGCGTGCTCTACGGCCTGTTCGGCTACCTGTGGATGAAGGCGCAGCTTTCAACCCGAACTCGGTCTGCGCATCCATCCCAACACGGTGATTTATCTAATCGTCTGGTTCTTCCTGTGCATGACGGGCTGGGTCGGTCCCATCGCCAACGGCGCCCACGCCGGCGGTCTGATCGCCGGCATCGTCCTCGGTTACGCGCCGATCCTGTGGAGTTCCTTCGGTCCCTCCGATTGAGTCACCGTGCCGAAAGCCGGCAGGGCCATCGTCGCCAGGAGCGGCACGAGCGGCATGTAGTTGCGTGACTCGTACAGCCAGCCGAAACAGACGTTGCTCAGCAGCAACAACGGCGTTACGGTCCAGCACAGGCGCGCAGACGTGGATCGATGCACGGCCAGCGCCGCGCCAGCGCCGGCACGAAGAGACCGACGAACAGCAGCGGATGCAAATAATTCTCCCACAGGGGGACGGTCGTCCAGGCGATCGCCGTGCCGAAACCGAGGTTCGTCCCGATCATCAAGCCGGCGGTGCCGTTGATGTTGCCGTAGCCCGGCCGCCAGCCCAACGGCAGTCGCGCCGCCAGGAACGCCGCCACGCACGCAGCGCCGAGTCCCGCCGCGATCCGCCAGGCCGGCCGGCCGCGCCGCCAATAACAGGCGAGATACGCCGGCACCACGATGACGGCGGTCTCCTTGGCGAGCACGCCCAGCGCCAGCGCCGCGGCCAGGGCGAACGGTCGGTCCTCCAGCAGGTAGACGAAGGCGAGGACGAACAGGGTGTGACTGAGCGGATCGGTGAGCTGGCCCCAGTGATGCGCGACCGATAGCGGATAGAGGACGGCCAGCGGGACCAGCGTCAGCCGAGCGCAGGTTGGAATCCAGGAACAGTCGGGCCAGGCGATACGATGCCCATACGAACCAGAACGTGAAGAACCAGCGATAGGCGAGGCAGGCGAACGTCCACTCGTGCGTGAGCCGTTCGACGAGCCGGGCAAAGCCGTAGGGCAACGGTCGATAATTGTGCGGCGCCGTGAAGTCATGATTGAACACTCCGACGTAGAGTTCGCGCTGCCACTGCCCCGGCTCCGGCCAGCGATCGACCTCGAACCAGTGAAGCAGCGTCATCAGCCCCGCGAGACCGGCGAACAGCACGATGTTTTCCACCGCGCGCGGTTCGTCCCGCCGATCGAGCCGAGCGCGGACCACCAGGGTCATCCCCATGAGGAGCAGCACGATGACCACGCCGAGTCGGGTGGCGGTTGCCGGCGAGTACGGTTCGAGGAAATGGACCGGCCGCGGCTCCAGGAGCAGCGGCCCGAGGGTGAGGACAGCCAGGAGGCCCAAGCCGGCGGCGGTAACAAAGGATGGACGCATGCGATGGAGGGACAACAAAGACATAGCTTCCTATCCGAGCCTGAAGCGTAAGCGAAGGAAGCTCTTCGCTTACGCTTCAGGCTCGGAAAGAGGGTTCAGCGAGCCAACTGCGACGGCGGAACGTGGGCGTGGTCGGACAGACCCTGGTGGATTTTATTGTCGTTGACCTCCAGCGTGAAGTAGTCGGCCGCCGCCGGCGCCTCGAATTCCAGAAACGCCGACAGTCCCGTATCCGAGTAGTCCTTGATGACCTGCCCCTGCGGATCGAGGATGCGGCCGTGGTCGGCGATGCGAGCGTTCTTGTCCACGACTTCCGCGAAAATCTCCTGAAGTATCCGCATCTCGGCGGCGAGCTTGTGGTCCCACAGGTCGATCGACGTGCCCGTATCGAGATCGTCCAACTCCTCCATCTGCTCCTCATTGACGTTCGGTCCGACGCCGATGAGGACGAACTTCAGAGGGTTGCGCCGCCGCGCCGCCACGTCCTTGGCCAGCTGAATGCTGTAGCGCTTCACCTCGTCGAGGTCGTGCAACTCGCCGTCGGTGACAAAGACGTAAAAGCCCCAGGGCGCATCGCGGAAGCGCTCGACGAAGTATTTCACCGCCGGCAAGAGTTGCGTGCCGGTGCCGAAGTTTCGCGGCGGACCGAAGACGTGTCGCTCCGCCTCGTCGGCCGTCAGGTCGCCGATCTCCTCGATCTGGCTGCCGCCGGGACCGACCGCCCAATAGATGCAGGTGGTGCCGCCGTCGGCATCGATCTTGCGCGCCAGGTAGGTGCAAATCTTCCGCGCCACCGGCGTCACTTCGTTGTGGGCCTGCTTTTTGCTGCCGAACAGAGAGGCGAGAAAACCCCCGCCGCCGTCCTCGACGCCGTAGAGTTTGCTCATGGAGCCGGAGCCGTCCAGGGCGATGCCGGTTTGCGCTCCCTCCTTGTGCGGCTCCATCAGGATGGTGGCCACCACGCGCACCTTCCCTGCCGACGCCGGGTAGACGTTCACCTCGCCGAACGGTTCCACGACTTTCTTGAGCTGCGCCATGAAAGGCTCCCCGTGAGGCGGCTCACGCTCGCGCTAAGCCGCAAGCGGCCGCCGATTACTCGTTTTTCGGCTTCTCCAGATCGATGTCCGGCTGGTCCTCTTTTTTGGCCAACTCGAAGTGGATCGAGCGCCATTCGGCATTGGCATCGTCCTCTTCCTTCGCCTCGGCCACCGGCTGCGCTTCGAGGACGGGCGGCTCCGGGACAGGGACCGACCCGGAGACCGGCACCCGAGCGCGATCGGACAGCGCCTGATGAACCTGCGTGCCGTTGACGTCGAGAGTGAAGTATTCGGCCCCCGCGGGCATGTCGAACTCCAGGTACGCTGGCAGCCCGGTATCGCGGTAGTCTCGCACCACGCGGCCTTGGGCATCGAGGATGCGCCCGTTATCCGCGACGCGGGCGTTCTTGTCAACGACCTCGGCGAAGATTTCCTGCACCAGACGCATCTCGGCGGCGAGCTTGTGGTCCCACAGGTCGATGGACGTATCGCTATCGAGATCGTCCAATTCCTCCATCTGCGTCTCGTTGACGCTCGGCCCGACGCCGATGAGGACGAACTTCAGCGGGTTGCGCCGCCGGGCCGCGATCTCCTTCGCCAGGCGGACGCTGTACGCCTTGACCTCGTCGAGGTCGTGCAGCTCGCCGTCGGTGATGAAAACGTAGAAGCCCCAGGGCGCGTCGCGGAAGCGCTCGACGAAATAGCGGACGGCCGGCAGCAGGCGCGTGCCGGTGCCGAAGTCGCGCGGCGGGCCGAAGACGTGTCGCTCCGCCTCGTCGGCCGTCAGGTCGCCGACTTCCTCGATTTCGCCGCCATTGGGTCCGACCGCCCAGTAAATGCAGGTGGTGCCGCCGTCGGCGTCGATCTTCCGCGCCAGGTAGGAGCACAACTGCTGGGCGATGGGAGTAATCTCGTTGTGCAGTTTCTTGGGTCCGCCGAAGATCGGCGACAGGACGCGGCTGCCGTCCTCGACGCCGTAGAGTTTGCTCATGGAGCCGGAGCCGTCCAGGGCGATGCCGGTTTGCGCTCCCTCCTTGTGCGGCTCCATCAGGATGGTGGCCACCACGCGCACCTTCCCTGCCGACGCCGGATAGACGTTCACCTCGCCGAACGGATCGACTACGTGCTTGAGCTGTGTCATGGGAACCTCGCAAGAGAAGGAGCCTCTGGGGGGTTGTTCGCCGACCGCTGGGGGATATTTTACCAAACTTCTGCGCGCCTGAAGCGTTAGCGAAGGACAACCTTCGCTAACGCTTCAGGCTCGGACAAACACCTACCGTTGACCGCGCCGAATACAGTGCGTAAAGTGAAGGGGTAGCTTCGATCATTTGAGGGCCTACCTCCTCACCTGCCGTCGCCTCCCCGCCCTGGAAGCGCCGCGGCGGTTGAGGCCCAGGATGCTCACCAAGCGCATCATCCCCTGTCTGGACGTGGACCGCGGCCGCGTCGTCAAGGGCGTCAACTTCCTGCAACCTGCGCGACGCCGGCGATCCCGTCGAGGTCGCCCGCCGCTACGAGGAGCAGGGGGCCGACGAACTGGTCTTTCTCGACATCAGCGCCAGCCACGAAGGACGGCGACATCCTGCTCGACGTGGTGCGGCGCGTGGCCGAAGAGATCTTCATGCCGTTCACCGTCGGCGGCGGCATCCGCACCCTGGAGGACGCCACCCGGCTGATCCAGGCCGGCGCCGAGAAGGTCAGCATCAACTCGGCCGCCGTCACGGACGCCCGAGCTGATCACCGCCGTGTCGCGGCAAGTTCGGCCGCTGCGCCACCGTCGTCAACATCGATCCGCGGCGCGTCCGCAAGCCTCTTCCCCCTCTCCCCAGCGGAAGGGTCGGGGTGAGGGGGAAGAATGGTGGGAGGTCCACATCAACGGCGGCCGGGTGCCGACCGGCCTGGAGGCCGTCGCCTGGGCGCGGCGCGTCGAGGAGCTGGGCGCCGGCGAGATCGTGCTGACCTCGATGGACGCCGACGGCACCAAGGCCGGCTACGACCTGCCGATGACGCGCGCCGTCGCCGACGCCGTCGGCATCCCCGTCGTCGCCAGCGGCGGCGCCGGTTCGCCGCGAGCACCTGCTGCGAGGTGCTCACCGAGGGCCGCGCCGACGCCGCTCTGGCCGCCAGCATCTTCCACTACAATGAATATGGCATCCCCGCGACCAAGGCCTACCTGGCCGAGCGCGGCGTGCCGGTCCGAAGTTCTGAGTTCTGCAGTTCTGAGCTGAAAGGCACTCAGAACTCAGAACTCCAGAACTCAGAACTTGGAGGTCTCGATGGCCACTGCCGACGTGAAAGCCACTACTCCCGCCGCGGCGCCCACGACCGCCGCTACGCCGCGCCGCGAGCCGGAGGTCAACAAGCTCTTCCGCATGGTCATGAAGCACGAGGCCTCCGACCTGCACCTCAAGGTCGGCCAGCCGCCCATGATGCGACTGCGCGGCGACATCCGCCAAGGTCAATGCGCCGCCGCTGACCCAGGAAGACATGGAACGGCTGCTGCTGACCCGTCCTCAAGCCCAAGCACCGCAAGATCCTCGACGAGGAGGGCGGCGTGGACTTCTCCTACGTCATCGGCAACGACGAGTGCCGCTTCCGCGTCAGCCTCTTCAAGCAGCGCGGCCGGCTGTCGCTGGTCGCCCGCCGCGTCAACACGTCCATCCCCAGCTTCGCCGACCTCGGCCTGCCGCCGAGCATCGAGAACCTGTGCAACTTCCCCGAAGGACTGGTCATCCTCGCCGGCGTCACCGGCTCCGGCAAAAGCACGACCATCGCCTCCATGCTCGACTACATCGACGAGCGCGAGCCGCTGCACATCCTCACCGTCGAGGACCCCATCGAGTTCACCTTCACCGACAAGAAGTCGTACATCAACCAGCGCGAGATCGGCCTGGACGTCTGCGACTGGCACAAGGCCCTCAAGGACGCGGTGCGGCAAGACCCCGACGTGATCCTCGTCGGCGAGCTGCGCGACGTCGAGACGTTCGAGGCCGCCGTCCACGCGGCCGAGACCGGCCACTTGGTGTTCGGCACCATCCACGCCTCCAGCGCCGGCCACGACCATCAACCGTATCCTCGACCTGTTCCCGCCCGGACAAGCACGGCGCCATCCGCAAGGCGCTGGCCAACAACCTCAAGGCCGTCGTCGCCCAGAAGCTGCTCAAGGGCCTGAAGAAGGGCACGCGTGCCGACCAACGAGATCATGATCGTCAACCCGACCATCCGCAAGCTGATCGCCGAGGGCGAGGACAGCAAGCTCAGCGACGCCATCAAGATCGTTCTACCACGAAGGCATGGTCGATTTCACCGAGAACCTGCGGCAGCTCGTCGAGCGCGGCGACATCGACAAGGCGACCGCCCTGGAGTTCGCCCCCGACCCCGAGAAGCTCAAGATGGCCTTCAAGGGCATCAAGGTCTCCGCCCCCGGCATTCTGTAGGAGACCAACCGCCAAGACGCCGAGAGCCACTAACCAAATGGCGAACGGCCGGCGTAAGCCGGCTGGTTTGTGGCCCCCACCAGCCGGCTTACGCCGGCCGTTCGCCATTTGGTTAGTGGCTCCAAGGACGCCAAGGGAAGAGAGAGAAAAGAGAGATAGAGAAAGAAGGAATTCGGCCATGCGTGCGGGGACTCATTGCCTTCTGGCTTCTCTGGCGCCCTTGGCGTCCTGGCGGTGAATCCTCTTTTCGCCGCCGACACGACGTTCCCGCGCGGCCCGGGCCTCTACTTCCACCCCGCCAAGCTGCTCGTCTTGCTCCTTCGTCTACCTCGCCTGGGTGCGAACCTGCTGGTGGGTGGATCAGGATTGCGAGGAGCTGAAGCTGCCGGCGAGACGTGGAACCCGGTCCTGCTGATCTGCGGGGTGGCCGGCCTGCTGCTGGTCTGGCTGCTGCCGTGGTTCTGGCTCGGCTTCTTCGTCCTCCTCGTGCTCTACCTGGCGCCGACCTTGGCTTACGTCAGCATTCGCAACGAGAAGGCGACGCCGGACCAGCGCGTCCTGACGCCGCCGCACCTGCGGAAACTGGTCCGCCGCTGGCTGCGCCTCGATTTGGCCGAACCGCAAGGGCCGAGCGAACGGCACATCCCCATCCGCTTCGTCGGCAAAAGCTCCAGCGGCGAACGGGAGGACGACCGCCGTATCGCCCGGCTGCAAGACACCAAGGGCTATCGCGCCGCCCTGGAGATGATCCACGAGGCTCTGCAAAGGCGGGCCACCGACATCCACCTGGAACCGACCAAGAACGAGATGATCGTCCGCTTCCGCATCGACGGCATCCTCGAACCGACGACGCCCTTCAGCCGGGCCACGGGCGACTCGGTCGTCAACATCTTCAAAGTGCTGGCCGACCTGGACATCACCGAGAAACGCAAGCCGCAGGACGGCAGTTTTTCCGCCGAGGTGGCCGGCTCGATCGGCCTGACGCCGCCCGCCAAACCCCGCGACGAAGAGGGCGACGGCGAGGGAGACGAGGACGCCGAGGAGCCGGCCGCCGCCTCGAATGCGGTTCGGCAGATCGATTTCCGCGTGGCCACCGCCGGCAGCGTGGTCGGCGAAAAGATGGTCATGCGCATCCTCGATCCGAAGCCGGCAGGTGGCCAGCCTGACGCACATCGGCATGCGCGAGCAGCTACGCAAACAGGTCCGCGGCATCGTCACCCAGCCGCACGGCCTGTTCATCGTCTGCGGCCCGACCGGCGCCGGCAAGAGCACCACCCTGTACGCCTGCCTGTCCGAGATCGACCGCTATCAGAAGAACGTCATCACCATCGAAAACCCGGTCGAGTACCACATCGACAACGTGACGCAGATCGAGGTCAATCCCAAGGCCGGCAAGACCTTCGCCTCGGAGCTGCGCAGCATCCTGCGCCAAGACCCCGACGTGATCTACATCGGCGAGATCCGCGACCAGGAGACGGCGGAGATCGCCTGCCAGGCGGCCCAGACCGGCCACATGGTCTTCACCACGCTGCACGCCAACGACACCGTGACGGCCCTGGCCCGCCTCATCGACCTGGGCGTGCAGCCGTTCATGGTCGCCAACGCCGTCACCGCCGTCCTCGGTCAGCGCCTGGTCCGCGTGCTCTGTCCGCAGTGCAAGACAGCGTTACAAGCCCAACGCCGAGCTGCTGCGCAAGGCCAACCTGCCCGCCGACAAGATCAAGTTCTTCTACCGTCCGCCGGAGAAGAACCCGGAAGAGGACATCGTCACCGTGCCCGTACTGCGGCGGCACCGGCTACCGCGGCCGCACCGGCGTCTTCGAGCTGCTGGTCCTGACCGACAACCTCAAGCGAGATGATCAAGCGAAAACCCCAACTTCAACGCCATCAAGCAGGAGGCGGTCAAAAGCGGCATGAAGTATCTCCAGGAAGACGGCCTGCGGCAGGTGATCGAGGGGCAAACCTCGATCCAGGAGTTGCTGCGCGTGTGCAGCAAATAACCAGTTCTGAGTTCTGAGTTCTGAGTTCTGAGTGAAAACAGAACTCAGAACTCAGAACTCAGAACTCAGAACTCAGAACTGAGAGAGATATGCCGCTCGGTTTTTTCACGGTGCTGATTATGCTGGGCGTTGCCTACGCCTTCTGGCGCCAGGGCGTGCTGGCAGCCTTCGTCATGGCGGTCAACGTGTTCCTGGCCGGCCTGGTGGCGTTCAATTTCTTCGAGCCGATCGCCGCCGAGCTGGACCCGATGCTGGAGGGTTCGTTCTTGCAGCCCTACGTGGACAGTCTCTGTCTCATCGTGCTGTTCTGCCTGCCGCTGAGCTTTCTGCGCTGGGCCACCAACGCCCTGATGCATTCGACCCTCGAATATCACCGAGTCGTCCAGCAGGGAGGCGCCATTCTGTTCGGCCTGCTGACCGGCTATCTCGTGGCGGGTTTTCTGTTGTGCGTGATGCAGACGATGCCGCTGAGCGAGCATTTCATGCAGTTCGACGCACGGATCGATAGCAGTTCGGCGGGGGCCAAGGTCCGGCGGGTGATGCCGCCGGATCGGATGTGGCTGGCTCTGATGCACCGGGCGAGCGAAACGTCCCTGGCGTGGGACGCGGACGCTCCCTTCGATCCCGACGGCAGCTTCGAGCTGCGCTACAGCCGCGAACGCCGCACCCCAGACGAAACGAAATAACCGCTAACTCTCGTTTAGCCGCGACGCGCAGCGGAGCGCGGTTGCTCCCGCGCTCCGCTGCGCGTCGCGGCTAAACGAGGATTTCGATTTGACGGTTACTCGAAGGTCAGGAAGCGTTCGACGGCGCGGGCGACGCGATCGGGTTGGGTCACGAAAGCGAGGTGCCCGCAACCCGGCAGGTCAACCCGCTGCGAACCGTCGATGCCGTGAGCCAGGTCCGCCAGGCTGTGCGGGGAGGCCAGCAGGTCGCGGTCGCCGGCCATCAGCAGCGTCGGAACGCGAACGTCGTGCAGGCGCGGCCCCGGATCGAACGATTCGACCAGCTGGAAGCGATGCGTCATCACGCTCTGGTCCGTCTGCCAGCACTGCCGCGTGACGAACTCGAAGAGCGGGCCAGGCCGCTGACGCGAGCCGAAGAGCAGATTGAAGAACTGATTGACGAACGGGCTGTCCGAGGGCAGGGGATAACGAGACAGCACCCAGCCGGCTACCTGCTGGAGCAGGCCACGCTCGAAACGCGCCCCTACCCCTTGCGTCACCAGCGCCTGCAATCGGTGCGGCCAACGCATCGCCAACTCCAGGGCCAGGACGCCGCCAAAGGAAACGCCGAGGATCGGCGGCCGTTCCAATCCGAACCAGTCGAGGAACTCGCGCAAGTCCTCGACGAGATCCAGCAACTCAAAACGCCGGCGCAGGGCGAAAAAATCGTCCTCGCCGCGGAGCTGGTAACTGATGACCTGGAAGTTGCGGGACAGCAGACGAGCCAGCGGGCCAAGCAACTCGAAGCCGCCCGCCAGACCTGGAACGAGTACGAGAGGTCGTCCTTCGCCCCAAACACTATATCGAGCCGTGTAATATTTCAGATGGGCCAAACCCGAGCGGCCGACCCCGGGACTGAATTCCGCACCACTGCCGCTGACCCACTCCAGAGATGCCTGCACGCTTCTTCTCCCCTCTCAGTTCATACCTGACACGCGCGATGAGCTTGCCTCGGATTGTTCCGTGGGACAACACTCCCTGAGCACGACTCATACCAAAGAGAGACAGCCCGAACCATCCCGTTTCACACATCGCTTGAATGACATAACAACCTGAGGATAACGCCCTTACAGAGATCAATGAGAGAAGACGAGTATCAATTCTTTCTCGGCGCTGACGACTTTTCGTCAGCGTTCGGCGCATTTCGGCGCTGATCGACGTTTTTTCGGCGCGAGGTTGGAAGCCTGGAAAAAATGGGGGATATGGCTGTTTGCTTGGGATTAACGAAGCTTTTTCGCTTTACACGACAGATGGAAAGAATCTCAGCCTGACTGGCAAACCGGGCGAGTCTTTGGGCGGAGTACGAGGAGACCGTTGACCCGACGTTATGGACCAAGTAGAGTGAGGAGATTAAGGGTGGTTCCCATTTTATGGTTTTGACGTGGAGGAATGGACCGAAGCGGAAAAGTGCATGGAGCCAAAGGGTTAGGAATGGCGCCGAACTTTCGGCGCCTTTCGTCAGCGTTCCCGTCAACCGGATCAGGGGTAGGAGATGGGCCCGGTGTTTCGACGTACCTGGGAGCAAGTCCTTCAGGTCGGGCGGAGAATGGCTCCTTCGTCCGTGCTGTCCCTGTCCGGTTTGAGCACCCTGTTGCGGCAAAAGATCGTGCGCCGAAGGTTGGCGATCCTCGCGGCCACGGCCCTCGTCTGTGCTTACGCCGTGGGGGTCAACAGCTATGTCATGCTCACGCCGGACATCGGCGTCCGCTGCGCCTTCACGCCGGTTGTCAATCAGTTCCATAGCGAGTTCCTGTTCCAACCCGACGCGCAACCGCTCCAGGGAGACGATACGATCGTCCAGATCGGCGACCAGGACGTCTCCAACTGGGCCCAAATCCTGCACGAGATGGTGGAACTGCGACGGAAGAAAGGCGAGCCGGGCACGGAGGCCGACCTGGACCTCCATTCCCACAAGACCCATCTAGTCGTCAACGGTCAGGAGGTGCTTCGCGTTCGCTATGTCCGTGCCGAAGATGGTACGATCGGCACGGCCTGGCTTCGCGTCCGGCCGCCGCCACTGGAAACGCTGGCACCCTCGGTGCTGTGGTTCCTGCTCAAGATCGGCTTGTTTGTCGTCGGCGCCATCGTCTTCTGGAAACGGCCGGAGGACCGCTCCGCCACCCAGTTCTTCCTGTTCTGCCTGGTGTCGTTCGGCGCCTACATGGGCGGCTATCACTGGTCGCGCATCGTCACCCAGCCGGCGCTGATCCTGGTCTTCATGATTTGCAGCGTCCTGCTGCCGGCCGTCAGTCTGCACTTTTATCTCGTCTTTCCACGGCCCAAGGCCGTGCTCGATCGTGCGCCGCGCCGCGTCCTGCTGGCGCTGTACGGCCCACCGGTGTTCTTCCTGCTCTTGCTCATCTCGAACTACTATCGCGTCCGTTGGCTGTATTATCAGTCCGACTCCCCCGACGCCGTGCGACACCTGCTCGACGAGATGCTGTTCGAGATTTACTGCTATTTCGGCGTGGCCGCCCTGTGGTACTTGGCGAGCGTCGTCTGCCTGCTGCACAGCTACCGCGCTGCCGTCGGGGCCACGGAGCGCAACCAGGTCAAATGGATCCTGTTCGGCACCGTGGCCTCGCTGGCGCCGATCGGGTACTCGCTCTATCTCGCCCTGGCCGAACGGCAGCGCTTCGGCGGCGGAGCGGCGACCTGGCCGATGTTCTTCGCCTCGGTGTGCGTGACGGTCGCCTTCACCATCAGCATCACGCGCTACCGTCTGATGCAGCTGGACCAGCTCATCAACTCCGGCGTGGTCTACTTCCTCATCAGCTCGCTGGTCGGCTCGATTTACTATGGCTTGGTCTTCACCGGCATGGTCCTGCTGGGCAGTCAAGTCATCGACGAGCCGAAGCTGGGGCAAGTGCTGGCGATCAGCAGCACGGTGCTGCTGGTGCTGGCCGGACTCGACCTGCTCCGCGGTCGATTCACGTCGGCGCTGAACCGCCATTTCCGCCGCGAAAAGCACCAGCTCGACCGCACGCTGCAGCGCATGAGCCAGGCCATCGAGCAGCTGGTCGATCCGCCGACGCTGGCCCATCGTCTCCTGCACACCTCAGCGGAGATCCTCGGCGCCGGTCGCGGCGCCGTCTACCTGCGGCATGGCGATCCGCCCCTGTACCATCTCACCGAGTCGATCGGACCCGACCCCGCCCTGGCCGAGCTTTCCTCCGGCTGTCCGCTGGTCGAATCCTTGCTGTCCCAGGGTTCCCTGACGGTGTCCGCACCAACTCCGCCCGCGACCGCCGCTTTGCGACAGCTGCATTTCCTGGGCGGCGCGATCGCCCAGGGACTGCTGCACGAAGGGCACTTGCTCGGCATTCTGGTGCTGGGCGTCCCGACGGAACCTCGCGGCCCGGCCACGGACGCGACGGGCGGCTACACGGCCGAGGATCTGCACCTGCTGACCGCCTTCGCTCAGATGACCGTGCTGGCCCTGGTCAGCGCCGAAGGGCATCGCAAGATCGACACGCTCAACCGCGAACTGCAGGCCAAGGTCGAGAAGATCGCCGAGCAGCAGCGGCGCATCATGGCCCTGCAGCATCAGCTCTCCGCCACCCGCCATCCGCCCTCCGCCCTGGGCGGACAACCAATGGCGGACGGCGAACCCAAGGCAGCGGACAGCGGACAGCGGACAGCGGACAACGGCGTGATTGGCTCCGGCCCGCAGGTGCAGCAACTCATGCAACTGGTGCGCAAGGTCGCCGCCACCGACTCGGTCGTCCTGCTCCGCGGCGAGAGCGGCACCGGCAAGGAACTGCTGGCGCGGGCCATCCACGACAACAGCCCGCGCGCCGACAAGCCCTTCGTCGCCGTCCACTGCTCCGCCCTGTCGCCGGGCCTGCTGGAGAGCGAACTGTTCGGCCACGTCAAGGGAGCGTTCACCAACGCCATCCGCGACAAGGTCGGCCGTTTCGAGGCGGCCAACGGCGGCACCTTGTTCCTCGACGAGATCGGCGACATCAGCCTCGACGTCCAGATCAAGCTGCTGCGCGTGCTGCAAGAGAGGACGTTCGAGCGCGTCGGCTCCAGCGAGCCGCTCAAGGTGGACGTGCGCATCCTCGCGGCCACGCACCAGAACCTGGAAACGCTGATGCGCCAGGGGCGATTCCGCCAGGACCTATTCTTCCGCCTCGATGTCTTGCGGATCGTTCTACCGCCCTTGCGCGATCGGTCCGAGGACGTGCCGGAATTGGCCCTGCACTTCCTTCGCCTGTACGGCCGGCGCATGAACAAGCAGGTGGCCGGCATTGACGACGACGCCCTGGTCCGACTCAAGGCGTACACCTGGCCGGGCAACATTCGCCAACTCGAAAACGTCATCCAGCGCGCCGTCGTCGTCGCGGAAAAACCGTTGGTGACGGTGGCGGACCTGCCCGACGACATGCAGGCCGACCCTTTCCACCTGGCGACCACGACCTATCGGCCGGTCGTCGTCACGGACACCGGATCGTCCTTCGACGGCGATGGAGAAGCGCCGGACGATGCACTCCGCGAAGGCTGGTCTCCGCTGCGGTCGATGCCGTCGTCGGCGTCCAGTATCCTCACGACGCCGCCGGGCTTGCTGTCCGCCATCCAGGGCCAGCGCCACGAACGGGAACGGCGCGAACGCGAGACGCTGGTCCGCGCCCTGGCCGCCGCCGCCGGCAACAAGGCCGAAGCCGCCCGTGCCCTCGGCATGGCTCGCAGCACCTTCCTCAGCCGCCTCAAACGACTCGGTTTGACGTGAGGTGTTCCAATCAATTCGTTTAGCCGCGACGCGCAGCGGAGCGCGGGATGCTCCCGCGCTCCGCTGCGCGTCGCGGCTAAACACGGAACCTCACTTGGCGGCGAGAGAGACGCAGACGATCTCCTTGTCGTTGCGCGCGTACATCGACTTGTGCGCGAAGGCCGGGTGAGACCAGACGACCTTGCGGTCTCCGATTGGCCCCGTCGGCTCCAGGATGTGAGCGCGGTCGATCGCTTCGTAACCTTTCGGCGTGAGGCGAGCGATGAGGAGATCGCCCTTCTCGTTGGGCAGAAAGAAACGATCGCCCTGCGCGATCAGGAAAGCGTTGGCCCAGCGCACGCTCTCGTCGGGGACTTCGGTAGCCTGGAGCGTCATCCAGACGCGCTTGCCGTCTTCGGCGTGCAGGCAGCGCAGCTCGCCGTAACTGCACACGCCGTAGATGTAGCCGTCCTTGAAGAAGGGCGTGGGAATGATGCTGTTGAGCGTGTCGGTTCGATCCGGTTGCTCGCTCTGCACGCGGCTGCGCCACAGGACGCGGGCGGCCGGCTTGTCGGCGGGAGGGAGTTGGAGCATCATCGCGCCGTTGTAGAAGGAAGTCACGAACAGCCGATCGCCTTCCAGGCGAGGCGTTGCGATGGTCAGGTTGGCGTTGGCGCGGAACGGCTGCGACCAGTACAGTTCGCCCGTCTCCGGATTCAGACCGTTGACGGACTCGGGGTGCCAGATGATGAGCTGGCGCTTGCCGCCAACCTCGTAGATCATCGGCGGACAGTAACCCACCTCGGTGTTCGGCTTCTGAAACGACAGGGCGTGCCATTTTTCCTGGCCGGTGTTCTTGTCGAAGGCGACGACGATGTGGTCCTTGCCGCCGACGAGGCAGATGAGCTTGTCGCCGTCGAGCAGCGGATGGGCGGCGAAACCCCACTGCGGCACGGGCGCCTGGTAATCCTTGACGAAGTTTTTCGACCACACTACCTTGCCGCCGGCCGCGTCGAGGCAGAAGAGGTGCCCCATCGCGCCAAGAGTAAAGACCTTGCCGTCGTGGACGACCGGCGTGGTTCGCGGCCCACAAGGATAAGAGATGCGATAGAGGCAATCGTACTCGTGGCTCCAGAGAATCTTCCCGGAGGCGTCATCGAGACAGAGGACACGTTCCTTGCCGGGGACCGCCTTGCGGGCGAAGGGGTCGCCGGGGTTCTGGACGCCTTCCGGCAGGATGCGGTCGGTGACGTAGACGCGATCCTTGACGACGGCGGGACCGGCATAGCCGCCGCCAATGGGCGTGCGCCAACGGACCTTGGGACCGCCGGACGGGAAGCGCTCGAGGATGCCCGTCTCGCGCCAGACACCGTCGCGCTTCGGCCCCAACCACTGCGGCCAGTCATCGGCCCGGACGAGAAGCGGCGGACTCAGAAGCGTGGTCAGGATCAGCAAGGGAAGGCCGAGACGGACTGGCATGGAGCGCATGTGCTTCCTCTCTTCACGAAGGGGACGTTGCCCAAGCCGCTTGCGGCTCGGACTACCGACTCTGATTGTACGACGTGCCGCCCTACGCGCGTATTCAGACCCCACCTCCCGCCGGCTGCCTCGTTTCCTACTGGCAATCGACTCGCCGACGTGATACCTTCAGAACAGATGCCCACGCCCCCTGTTTTCACCCCGTGGTCTCGGATAATTCGACCCATGGAAGATCGTCAACAGCGCTGCTCGCGTCGCAAGTTCCTCGCCTCGGCGGCGGCCCTCACCCTGGCGGGCGGCGTCTCCGCCCGCGAAGCGCCCGAGGGATCGCTGCCGCTGTCGCGCACCCGGCCGGGCAAGCCCTCCACCAAGGGCCGTAAACCGCTCGCCGTCCTGTCCACGGTGTATCGACCGCTGTCGCACGCCTACCACATCGGCGGACGCTTCCTGCACGGCTACGCACGCGGCGGACAACTGCACGTGCCGCACCACTACGTCCACTCCCTCTACGTCGATCAGACGCCGGACAACGACCTGTCGCGCGACGTCGCCCGCGATTTCGGCGTCCGCGTCACGCGCCGCGCCGGCGCCGACCGCGTGCGGCCGGTCGCCGAGGCGCTCACCGCCGGCGGCAAGCTCGCCGTCGAGGGCGTCCTCCTCGTCGCCGAGCACGGCAACTACGAACGCAACGACAAGGGACAGATCCTCTATCCGCGCCTCGAGTTGATGCAGGAGATCGTCAACGTCTTCCGCCAGACCGGGCGGAGCGTGCCGGTCTTCAATGACAAGCACCTGTCGTACACCTTCGCCAACGCCAGGAAAATGCTCGATTGGTCGCGCGAGCTGAACTTTCCGATGATGGCCGGCTCCAGTCTGCCCGTGACCTGGCGCGGCCCGGAGCTGGAGCTGCCCCTGCGAGTCGCCCATCGAGGACGCCCTGGTGGCGGGGTATGGTCCCATCGAGGTATACGGCTTCCACGCCCTGGAGACGCTGCAAGTCATGATGGAGCGCCGCAAGGGCGGCGAGACCGGCGTCAAGGCCGTCACCTGCCTGAGCGGCAAGGACGTGTGGAAGGCCGGCGATGCCGGGCGCTGGAGCTGGGACTTGCTCGAAGCGGCGCTGGCGCGCAGCGAGACGGTCAACCCCGGCGACATCCGCGTCAACGTCGGCAGCATGGCCGTCTACAACTACAAGCCGACGCCCGCCCTGGCCTTCCTCCTCGAATACCGCGACGGCACGCGCGGCACGATCCTGTTGCTCAACGGCCACGTCCTCGACTTCACTTTCGCGGCCAAGCTGCGCGGCGACAACAAACCCGCCTCGTGCCTGTTCCGCCTGCCGCCGCCGCCCGGCGCGCGCTTCTTCGACGCCCAGGTGGCCAACCTCGAAAAGTTCCTCGATACCGGCAAGGCTCCCTACCCCGTCGAGCGCACCTTGCTGACCACCGGCATCCTCGACGCCGCCATGAACAGCCACCACCAGCGCGGCACGCGCCTCGAGACACCCGAACTCGACGTGCGCTACACGGCCCCCGCGGACAGCGGCTTCCTCCGCGGCGCCGTCGCCGAGTTTTGATAGGGTTTAGGATTTAGGGTTTAGGGTGAAGAAGGGCCGGCAGCGTCCGCCTCTTTCCCAAAACCCTCCACCCTAAACCCTAAACCCTAAACCCTATGGCTCTTCTCCGTCGTTTCCTCGTTCTCCTCGCCCTGTTCTTCTGGCAGGGCGGATTCACCTTCTACGCGGCCGTGGTCGTGCCGATCGGACAGCACGTGTTCGGCCACTTGCGCCAGGGCTTCGTCACCCGGCAAGTGACGGTTTACCTCAACCTCGCCGGGGCCGTCGCCCTGCTCATCCTCGTCTGGGATCTGTTCGCCGCGCGAGGCGGTCTCCTGGCGCCGATGGGGCCGCTGGCTGCTGTGGGGAGGGATGGTCCTGTCTCTCCTGATGCTGCACGGACTGCACGGATGGCTCGATGAGCTGCTCGATCCCGAGGGCCACATCGTCCTCGATGTCGGGACGTTTCGTCCCCGGCATCGCCTTTATCTGTGGCTCTCGACCGTGCAATGGGCATGGGGATTGCTTTTTCTCTTTCTCAGCCTGGGGACGTGGCGCACGGAAGATCAATCATCCGTTTAGCCGCGACGCGCAGCGGAGCGCGTGCCGCGCTCCGCTGCGCGTCGCGGCTAATCCGGAATGTTTTGGAGGGGGAGAAAAAAAGTTCCGCCGCTGGCTCCTTCGGCGTCGCCCAGTCACCGAAGTCGTCATACGGCGGAACGCTGGTAATCGTATCCTCCGCATCGGGAGTTGCAAGAGGAGTTTCAAAAAAAATCTGAAAAATCCATCACCCCCTCCTCCAGCGTGAAAACGACGGAAGAGCGAGACTTCCTCCGGCGGATAGCCGATACAACAGGAAGAGGGTCCGCAGCCGTTACTTTCCGTCGAGAGAAGAAGAGGAGCCGGCGAGAAAAGGAAGGAACATTGTTGAGAAAGTACCTGCTCTAACTATTCTAACTTTTCCGTGCAGGATGCCTCAGTTCAGTGAACTACCCAGATTTCGCAATCGATTCAGATTGCCAACAGATTCACTCTAAGCGCATGATAGAAGGACGTGACGAGAAGTAGTTGGGGTGAAAGACAGGACTTGGGTAGTTGAGTGAAGAGAGAGACGAGACTTCGGGACTTTCGGGGTTGCCGGTCGGGGGGGCGGTAGATATACTTCCCTCTTTTAGCCGGATGATCGGCTGAAGGTAGTGGCAGGGCAAGAGTTAGGCTTTGGATCGCCAACATGCGCTTCAACCTGATCGACCGGATCGTCGAAGTGCGGCCGGGCCAGGGTCTGCGAGCGGTGAAGAACCTGACCCTCGGCGAAGAGTACCTGGCCGACCACTTCCCGACCTTCCCGGTGATGCCCGGCGTGCTGATGCTGGAAACGCTGGTCGAGGCCGGCGCCTGGCTGTTGCGGCTGACGGACGATTTCGCCACAGCGTAATCGTGCTGCGGGAAGCGAAGGGCGTCAAGTACGGCACCTTCATGGAGCCGGGCAAGCAGATGGCCATCTCGGTCGAGTTGATCGAACGCGGCAGCGGCCTGGCGACGTTCAAGGGCAAGGGCGAGACGGAGGGGCAGAGCACGGTGGCCGCTCGTTTGACCCTGGCTCACTACAACCTGCGCGACCGCGATCCGGCGATGCAGGCGACCGACGAACGGCTGGTACGGCATTTGCGGGAACAATACGGATTGCTGCGGTTGTCCGCTTGAGCAAAGGACATTGACACCCATGCGGCTGAAGGACCAGATCGCCCTCGTCACCGGAGGCAGCCGAGGCATCGGCCGGGGCATCGTCCAGGCGTTCGCCGCCGAGGGTGCCAAGGTCGCCGTCGTCTACCGCGGCAGCCAGCGAGGCCGCCGACCAGGTGACGACCGACATCCGCGAAAAGGGCGGCACGGCCGTGGCCATCCAGGCCGACGTCGCCGACGCCGCCTCCGTGCAGGCGTGCGTCGAGCGGGTCGAGAAGGAGCTGGGGCCGGTCAACATCCTGGTCAACAACGCCGGCGTGATCGAGGACGATCTGTTCGTCCGCATGGAGCCGGAAGCCTGGAACAAGGTGATCCAGACCAACCTGGGCGGCGTGTTCAACTTCTGTCATGAGGTCGCCTTCGGCATGATGCAGCGGCGCAGCGGGCGGATCATCAATATCTCCAGCGTGGCGGCCGAGCACGTGAACATGGGCCAGACGAACTACGCCGCCAGCAAGGGGGCGATCAACTCCTTCACCCGCGCCCTGGCCGTCGAGTTGGCCAAGCGCGGCGTGACGGTCAACGCCATCGCTCCCGGCTTCATCGAGACGGACATGAGCGCCGCCGTCCGCAACAAGGCCGGCGACCTGATCACCAAGCTCATCCCCATGCGCCGCATCGGCACGCCGGAGGACATCGCCCGCGTGGCGGTGTTCCTGGCCAGCGCCGACAGCGCCTACATCACCGGACAGGTGCTGACTGTGGACGGCGGCTTGACGCTGGGGGCCGTGGGGGCGGATTGATGAATTAGCCGCTTGCGGCTTAGAGGCACGAACCGAATGTGGCGGCACGTTTGTAACGTGCCGTACAATCCAACACGTTGAAAACGTGTTGCCACATTTTGGTAGAGCCTCTTAGCGAGGGCCGATGGCCCGAATCGTGGAAACGGTAGTTTGCTTCGCTGTCTCTAATCTTGTGGGAGGTTTGCTCCAATGCCGACGCAGGACGAAATTTACTCGAAGGTGTCCGCGACCCTGGTCGAGGCGCTGAACGTGGACGAGGAAGACATCAAGCCGACGTCCACGCTGCAGGGCGACCTGGGCGCCGAGTCGATCGACTTCCTGGACATCGTCTTCCGCCTGGAACGCGAGTTCGGGATCAAGATCCCGCGCGGCGAACTGTTCCCCGAGTCGATCTTCCAGGGCGACCCGGAATTCGTGCAGAACGGCCGCGTCACGGCCAAGGGCCTGGAGGAGCTGCGCACCAAGATGCCGTTCGCCGACCTGACGAAGTTCGAGGAAGACCCGGAAGTCGGCAACCTGAGCGACCTGTTCACGGTCGATCTGATCACGCGCTACATCCAGGGCAAGCTGGTAAACGGCAGCCAGAATTAACGAGCCGCTGGCGACGTGGCGGCCCGGATAGGACGGCGAGCATGCGCTGGATCTGGATCGATCGCTTCGTGGACTTCCAGAGTGGCAAGTCGGCGCGGGCGGTGAAGAACCTGAGCCTGGCCGAGGACCACTTCGCCGACCACTTTCCCGGCTATCCGGTGATGCCGGCGGCGCTGATCCTGGAAGGGCTGGCGCAGACAGGCGGCATCCTGGTCGGCGAGGCCAACAAGTTTCAGGAGAAGGTGGTGCTGGCCAAGGTGCCGCGCGTGGTCTTCCACCGCGAGATGCTGGCCGGCGAGCAGCTGATCTACGAGGTGGAGATCCAGCACCTGCGCCCCGAGGGGGCGTCGGTGCAGGGCCGCGTTCGGGTCGGCGATACGGTGACGGCCGAGGCGGAGATTTTCTTCGCCCATCTGGACCAGTCGCGCTCGAAGCAGCTGTTCGGCGATCACAATTTCGTCTTCAGCGGCGAGATGAAGTATCTGCTGGGCCGGATGACCGGCGGGAAGGACACCACGGGAGGCCCTGTCGGGACGGCGGGGGGCTGAGTGTGCAACAGGACGCGGGCGGCGGATTCACGAGAAACATGAGAAGAGTAAGGAGGGGCGGCTTGGCTGACTCGCTGACTTCGGCGAGGGTCGCCGCTGCTGTTCCATGGCTGTTCCATCGCGCCGGGTCGTCATCACCGGCATCGGCATCATCAGCCCCATCGGCCTCGATGCGGCCACCTTCTGGCGCTCGCTGCACGAGGGGCGCAGCGGCGTCCGGCCCATCCGTACCTTCGACGCCTCCGGCCTGCCGGTGCGCTTCGCCGGCGAGATCCCCGACTTCGACGCCAAGGATTACGTCGAGAAGAAGGACCGCAAAAGTCTGCGAGTGATGGCCCGCACCATCCAGCTGGCCGTCGCCGCCGCCCAGCGCGCCCTGGACGACGGCCAGGTGGACAAGAGCAAGCTCGACCCGACGCGCTTCGGCGTCGAGTTCGGCGCCGGCCTGATCGCCACCGAGCTGCCGGACCTGGCCGACGCGGCCGCACGTCAGCGCCAACTGCCAGCCGGGCCGCGTCGATCTGGAGAAGTGGGGCGAGCAGGGCTTGCCGGCCATCCAGCCGCTGTGGATGCTCAAGTATCTGCCCAACATGCTCGCCTGTCACGTCTCGATCCTGCACGACGCCCAGGGGCCCAACAACAGCATCACCGAGAGCGACGTCGCCAGCCTGCTGGCCCTGGGCGAGGCGTACCGCATCCTGGGCCGCGACCAGGCCGACTTCTTCCTGGTCGGCGGCGCCGAGAGCAAGATCAACCCGCTGAGCATGGTTCGCCAGTGCCTGTTCGAGCCGCTGTCGCACCGCAACGAGACCCCGGAGAAGGCGTGCCGGCCGTTCGACCGCGACCGCGACGGCCTGGTGCTCGGCGAGGGGGCCGGCGTGTTCGTCGCTGGAGGAACTGGAGCACGCCCGGCGGCGCGGCGCGCGCATCTACGCCGAGGTGGTCGGCTTCGGCGCCGCCTTCGACCGCGAGCTGACGGGCGACGGCCTGGCGCGGGCCGTCCGCGCCGCCCTGGCCGAGGCCGGCATCGGGCCGGAGGACGTCGATCACGTCAACGCCCACGGCCTGGCGACGCGCGAATCGGACGCCTGGGAGGCACGCTGTTTGCAAGAGGTGTTCGGCGACTGCTTCGCCGCCCGTGCCGGTGTTCGCCGCCAAGAGCTACATCGGCAACCTCGGCGCCGGCGGCAGCACGACCGAGCTGGCCGCCAGCCTGCTGGCCCTGCCGCACGGACAGGTGCCGCCGACGCTCAACTACGAGCAACCCGACCCGGATTGTCCCATCACGGTACTGGCCGGCGCGCCGCGGCCGATGACGCGGCCCTACGTGGTCAAGGTCAGCTTCACCCAGATGGGCCAGTGCGCGGCCGTGGTCGTGCGGAAATGGGAGTAAGAATCGATTTTGGCGAGCGGGGGGCGTCAGCCCCCTGTTGCTTCTAACAGGGGGCTGACGCCCCCCGCTCGCCAGCAGAGGAGCGGCATTCATGCGACGACGAGTCGTCATCACCGGCATGGGGGCCATCACGCCGCTGGGCCACAGCGTCAAGCGACATCGTTCGAGGCCCAGCTGGCCGGCACGCAGCGGCGTCGGCCCGATCCACTGCTTCGACGCCCGCCGCTTCCCGACCCGGTTCGCCGCCCAGGTCAAGGACTTCGACCTGGCCGTTTCGTCCCCGACGCCGGCCGCTGGGCGCACTCCGGCGTCAACAGCCAGTTCGCCGCCGCCGCCGCCCAGCAGGCCCTGCGACGACGCCGGCCTGCTCGACGACCGCCGCGTGGATCGCAATCGCTTCGGCGTCTACCTCGGCTCCGGCGAGGGCATCCAGGACTTCCACAACCTCGTGTCGCTGATCGCCAGTCCTATCGCCGCGAGACGCGCCAGTTCGACGCGGCCGCGTTCGAGCAGCGGCGGCCTGAACGCCGTTCCACGCCGAGCCGCGAGGCCGAGCAGGAGCTGCACACGACGCCGGCCCACCTGGCCGCTCACTTCGACCTGCGAGGGCCCGAACTACAACTGCCTGACGGCCTGCGCCGCCAGCAGCCAGGCCATCGGCGAGGCGACCGAGCTGATCCGCCACGGCGACGCCGACCTGATGCTCGCCGGCGGCTCGCACAGCATGATCCACCCGCTCGGCGTCACCGGCTTCAACCTGCTGACCGCCCTGTCCACGCGCAACGACGAGCCGGAGAAGGCGTCGCGGCCGTTCGACCTCAACCGCGACGGCTTCGTCCTCGGCGAAGGCGCCGGCATGCTCGTCCTGGAGGAGCTGGAGCACGCCCGGCGGCGCGGCGCCGACATCTACGCCGAGCTGACCGGCTACGGCTCGACGGCCGACGCCTTCCGCGTCACCGACAGCCATCCCGACGGCCGCGGCGCCATCGCCTGCATCCGGGCGGCGCCTGAAGGACAGCGGCCTGAACGCCGCGGACATCGGCTACATCAACGCCCACGGCACCAGCACCCAGGTCAACGACCGCGTCGAGACGCTGGCCATCAAGAAGGTCTTCGGCGAGGACGCCTACCGAAGGTCCCGGTCAGCAGCAGCAAGAGCATGCTCGGCCATCTGATCGCCGCCGCCGGCGCGGTCGAGCTGATTACCTGCGTCGAGGCGCTGCGCCGCGGCGTGCTGCCGCCGACGATCAACTACGAGACGCCCGACCCGGAGTGCGACCTCGACTACATCCCCAACGCGGCCCGCGAGAAACGCGTCCACCACGCCCTGAGCAACAGCTTCGGCTTCGGCGGGCAGAACATTTCGCTCATCGTCAGCCGTTTTTCATCGTAGTTCGATCCGCGAACGTCAACGAGCGGAAAAATACCGCTCGCGGACGCTTGCGGATCGGATGACTCGGAGGTTGCCGCTGTGTTGTTCTGGCTCGGTGTGGCGTTGATGTGCAGTATGCCGGCCGCTCTCGGCGCGTTCATGGTTTTCCTGCATTTTTACCTGCGGCTGAAAGTACCTGCACTTTCTCGTCCGCATCTTCCAGGAGAAGCCGCTGTTCATCATCCCGCGCGGCCAGCCCGACGCCGAGGCCGAACAGTTCGCTTTCCCACGGCGACGGCCTGACGCTCTCCGGCTGCTACCTGCGTGCCACCCGGCCGCGGCGCGGCGTCATCCTGTTCGGCCTGGAGTTCGGCTCCAACTGCTGGTCGTGCCGCCCTACTGCGAGCACCTCGTCGCCAGCGGCTTCGACGTCTTCGCCTTCGAGTCGCGCAACCAGGGCGACAGCGACTGCCAGCCCGGCTACGAGCCGCTGCAGTGGGTGACGGACTACGAGGTGCGCGACGTCGCAGGCGGCGCTGGCCTACCTGAAGGGCCGGCCCGACGCCGACCCGCGCGGCGTCGGCTTTTTCGGCATCAGCAAGGGGGCCGGCGCCGGCCTGCTCGCCGCTGGCCGCGACCCCTACGTCCGCTGCTGCGTCACCGACGGCATGTTCGCCACCTACACGACGCTGGTGCCGTACATGCAGCAGTGGTTCCGCATCTACAACAACCATTATCGCGGTCCAGGGCCTGATCCCGCCGTGGTATTACGGGCTGATCGGCCTGGCGGGCCTGCGGCAGATCGAGCGCGAACGGCACTGCCACTTCCCGCACCTGGAGACGGCATCTGCCGCGGCTGGCTCCGCGGCCGCTGCTGATGATCCACGGCGAGGCCGACACCTACATCAAGCCGGAGATGGCCGTCCGTCTGTTCGAGTTCGCCCGCCAGCCCAAGGAGTTCTGGCTGGTCGAGGCGCCAAGCACAACCAGGCGCTGCAGGTCGCCGGCGAGGAGTATCGGCAGCGCGTGCTGGCGTTCTTCGAGCAGCACCTGGCCGAGCGCCGGAAGGAGCGCGAGCCACTCCGCCGATCGGCGACAAGGAGCACAGGGCCAGCCACGCTGCGAGCGCGGCCGAGCCACGGAGGGCGTCGCACTCGTTCCGTGCCTCGCCTTCTTCGGCTGTGACGGCGTGTCGCCGAGAGCAGACCACGGATTGCACGGCTAACCGGATACGGATAGAGCTAGAGAGCCAGTCCGCACGCCAACGTATTGTATTCTGCCTACGTGTACCGTGTATCCGTGGCTTATACCTTCGTCCCGGATTCGTGTCTCCGTCCCCGCGAGAACGCCATGAGTACGATCCTCCGCCGGGGCGTGAAGCGGTCCTCCACTTCCTGCTGCACAAAGTGGTCCTCAAGGCAATGGCCCGGCCCATCCGCCGCCGCCTGGCGCAGTTCGAGGCGGCCACGCACCGGCCGCGCGAGGTGCAGGAGGCCCTGCTGCGCGACATCCTGGCCTACCAGGCGGCCACCGCCTTCGGCCGCGACCACCACTTCGACGCCATCCGCACGCGTCGACGACTTCCGCCGTCAGGTGCCCGTGGCCGGCTACGAGTACGTCGAGCCGTACATCGCCCGCGTCCGTCGCGGCGAGACGGCCGCCCTGCTGGCCGACCCGCGCGTCCACATGTTCGCCCTGACCAGCGGCACCACGGCCGACGCGCAAGTTCATCCCGGTCACGCCGCAGTACCTGGCCGACTACCGCCGCGGCTGGAACATCTGGGGCCTGAAGGTCTTCCGCGACCACCCCGAGGTCGCGCTTGCGGCCGATCGTGCAGATGTCCGGCGACTGCGACGAGTTCCGCACCGAGTCCGGCGTGCCCTGCGGCGCCGTCACCGGCCTGACGGCCACGATGCAGAAGCGCATCATCCGCTGGCTCTACTGCGTGCCGGCCGTGCGTCGGCCGCATCAAGGACCGCGCGGCCAAGTATTACGCCGCCCTGCGTCTGAGCCTGCCGCGCCGGGTCGGCATGATCATCGCCGCCAACCCCAGCACGCTCATCAACCTGGCCCGCGCCGGCGACCAGGAGAAGGAGTCGCTGATCCGCGACCTCCACGACGGCACGCTGTCGCCGCGCTTCGACGTGCCCGCCGACATCCGCGCCGAGCTGACCGCGGCGCGCTGCGCCGCCACCCCGAGCGGGCCCGCGAGCTGGAAGAGATCGTCCGCCGCACCGGCACGCTGTATCCCGAAGGACTACTGGCCGGCCGATTGCCTGCTGGGCAACTGGACCGGCGGCAGCGTCGGCGCCTACCTGCGGCACTACCCGCGCTACTACGGCGACCACGCCGGTCCGCGACGTGGGCCTGATCGCCAGCGAGGGCCGCATGACCATCCCGCTGGCCGACGGCACGCCGGCCGGCGTCCTCGACGTGACCACGCACTACTTCGAGTTCATCCCCGAGGCGGAGGGCGACAGCCCGCAGCCGACCGTGCTGGGCGCCGCACGAGCTGCGCGAGGGCGCGACGTACTATCATCCTGCTGACGACGGCCTTCGGCCTGTACCGCTACCACATCCACGACCTGGTGCGCGTGGCCGGCTTCCACAACGGGACGCCGCTGATCGAGTTCCTGAGCAAGGGGGCCCACTTCGCCAACATCACCGGCGAGAAGCTGTCGGAGTATCACGTCACGCAGGCGATGGCCGAGGTGCTGCGCGAGCTGGACCTGACGCTGACGGCCTACAGCCTGGCTCCGTGCTGGCCAACGACGGCGCATCGGCGCCGACCGAGGATTTCGAGCAGCCATATTACGGTCTGTTCGTCGAGCACGGCGACCTGCCCGACGCCTCGATGGGGCAGCGCCTGGCGGAGCGACTGGACGCTCGGCTGCGGCAGGTGAACATCGAGTACGACAGCAAGCGCGAGAGCCAGCGGCTGGCGCCGGTGCGGCTGGAGTTGGTGCGGACCGGCTTCTGGCCGCAGTGGGACCGCGCCCGCCTTCTGCAAACCGGCGGCACGCTGGAGCAGTACAAGCATCCCTGCCTGATCGCCGACCTCAACTTCCGCAGCCGCGTCATGGGCGAGCAAGTCCTGCTCGCCGGCGGTTCGTGACGGAGCTGGCTGTCTAACTCAGGGCTTCTTCTCCGGGCCGACGGACCCGCCGGTCGAACCCGGCGACGGCACCGGCTGGATGGTGATGGTCTGGCTCAACTCCGCCGGCTTGAACGGCAGTTTGGCCGTGAGGTCGGCGATGAAGTTGGCGCGCTGGAGGAACAGCAGGGCCAGGCAGGTGTCGATGGTCGGACTGGCCTTGTGATAGCCTCCATTGGTCCAGTAACCGCGCTTCTGCTGGTTGGCGACCAGCACCTCGGCCCCCCAGCGATACCAGTCTCGGCCGCCGACCGCCGGCAGGCCGTACAGCACGCCGACACGCTCCAGCGACCACAGATAATACAGGTTCTCCATCGGCTGATCGCGCCAGCGGCCGGTCGGCTGGCCGACACTCTTGGCCAGCGCCGCCAGACCGTTGCGGATGCGCGGGCCGGCGACCGACTTGGGGTCGGACTTGTCAAGCGGCGCGTGCGCAATGCCGTGGCCGACGGCCAGGCCGAGCAGGCCCACGCAGGTCATGGCCGGCTCCCCCGATTCGCCGCCGCCGTACTGGTAACGATAATCCCAGCTGCCGTCCGGATTCTGGCTGGTTTCAAAGCGGTGGACGAGGAGCCGCAAGCTGCACCGCGCCGGCACGTCATGCCGCTGCGCGACCCACAAGGCCAGGAGGGCGAACTGCGTGTTCGAGTTGTCCGTGACACTCTGCCGGCCGCGAGCCTCGCGCAGCGACAACGGGTCGGGGTCTTGGAACACGGGCAGCGCCTTCAGTCGGCGCGGCAAGGCCGCCGGATCGAGAGTGGGCGGTTTCTCCTGCGGAGGCGCGAGATCGGCCGGTTTGGAGGGGGCTGATTTGGATAGTTTCGGGATGTCCGAAGGAGACGATTCGGCCGGCTTGGCCGTCGTCGTTCCTTCCAGAAGAGGCGGTTTGCCGGTGACGGCCGTTCCCGAGAGCGCGGCGCCGGTCTTCGCCGGAATGCCCGCGAGCGGCGGCGGATCGAGTTGCCGCAGCGCGGTGAGGATGTCGTGCTGGTCCTTCTTGGTGACGAGTCCACAGCGGTAGGTCCAGCCGCCCGTCTCGGCCTGGCCGGCCATGAGGCGGACGGCCAGCGTCTGAATCCGTTCCTTGTCGTTGGCGTCGCCCAGGCGATCGAGGAACAGAATGCTCAGGGCGATCTCGTAGGTGGCCTCGAGGTTCGGCACGGCTCGCCGGACCACGGCGGCGGCGCGGCGAACGGCGGGATCGGTGGCCGGCACTCCGCACTCCAGCAGCGTCAGACCGGGCAGGGCCGTGTAGCCGACCGGATACTTTTCCCCCGGACCGGCCCAGGTGCCGTGCGTGCCCTGCGCTCGCTTGAGGTAGGCGGCGCCCTCGTCGATGGCCCGGTTGATACGCGCATGTTCCTCTTTTGTCAGGGGAAGCGCGTCGGCCCGCACGAAGGCGGCCCCGAGGACGAGCGCGGACAGGCCGCAGCCGATGGATAGCGTTTTCATGGGACTCGTACTCGCGCCGATCTCCTCGGTGGAAAGGAAGCACTGCATCGATCCTACTGCCGGCCGCCGCCTTCCGGCAAGCGGAAACGAGGAATAGACGAAAACCATAAACCGCCAAGGCGCCAAGGATGCCAAGAGAAGAAGAGAAAAAACCAACAAAAGGGGATGACAAGGGGAATGTTATTCCCCCTACCTTTTGCTGCTTTGTCTTCTCTCTACTTCTCTTGGCGTCCTTGGCGCCTTGGCGGTTCCTTCGATTACGCCGATGCCCGACCACGTTCATCGCGCGCCAACCATTTCTGCATTTTCGCTAGCTCTTTTGTCCATTGATCGCCGGCCCGCTTCGCGCTGAAGGCGTCGTAGAGAAGGTCGAGCGTCTCCAGCAAATGACGCAGTTGGGTGATGCGTTCCTCCAGCCGAGCGCGTTCGTCGCTGGCTTCCGGCGCCGGCAGTCGCGCGCCGCTGACGGCCAGTGTCTCGGCCTGCAAGGTCAGCTCGTACTGATGATCGTGACGGACGACGGTGAGACCGACCTTGCGCGGCAGCTTGCCGGCCTGGATGGCGCGGCGCGCTTCCGGCAAGCGCGTCGGACCGTCGCTGCTGATGCTCTCGCGTCCGGTCTGCCCGCGCGGACACTCCAGGACCAGCGTGCGCGTCAGCAGGACGTCGGCTTCCGAGCCGTCGCCCAGCCGGATCGTGTCCGAATCGGAATCGAGCACGTACCACAGCCACAGGAGATATTCATTGCCCAGGAAATCGCGGCTGTTTTCGTCGGGCAGCCAGGCGACCTCGGAGGGCGAGGAGCCGGGCACGAACGGGGCCGGCGTCGCGTCATCGATGCCGCGCGTCTGCTGGCGCGGTTCGGACAGTCGAAACGCCTGTGGGCCGGCGCCGAGCGGCTCGAAACCGTGACCGAAGGTGTCCTCGAAAAGCGTGTGCAGACGGTCCAGCGCCGTCACCGAGGAGGTGCCGACGAGCAGCTCGTTGGACAGGGCGTCCCACAGCAGGGGGTAGACCTTGCGCTTGAGGAAACGGCCGTCGCGGGCCTCGTCTTCCAGCTTTTCGCGGGCGATCTCGCGGGCCTCGCGCTTCTGGCGGGCGCTGGGCAGACCGCTGGGGTTGCCGGCCGCCAAGCCTTGCAGCTCGATGTGCGTATACGCCCGCAGCAGATCGGCCGGCAGACGCATACTGTCGATGCGCAGGCAGAAGTGCAGCGCATCGTTGACGATGTTCTTGGCCAGGTCGAACGAGGTATCGAGCAGATGATCGCCGGCGGTCCAGCCGACCTCGACGCCGTCCGCGGAGGCGATCTTCTGTTTGCCGATGGCGTGCGTTTGCAGGCGTTTCAGGTGCTCGGGACCGAACAGGCCCGGCGATGGACCCTTGAGGCGATAGCGCCCGAAGCTGACCCGTCCGGAGAAGAAACCCATGAGGTGCCTCGCTTCCTACGGCGGTAGGGAGAATGTCCCTCCCTCTCTATCGGCTTTCCTCTTTCCGAGCCTGAAGCGTAAGCGAAGAGATTTCTTCGCTTACGCTTCAGGCTCGGAATGAAGCTCGCTGTCCCCTGCTGGGATGCGTTCGCGCGGGGCACGGCGGTACAATACCGGACATGGCCGAGAACCTGACCGGCATCATCGAGCGCGTGACATTCCACAATCCCGACACGGGCTTTGCCGTGCTGCGCGTGCAGGTGCGCGGGCGGCGCGGGCTGGTGACCGTCGTGGGACAGATGCCGTCCGCCGTCGTCGGCGAGTACATCCAGGCCAGCGGCGAATGGATTCAGGACCGCACGCACGGCGAACAATTCAAGGCCGCCGAGCTGCGCTGCACGCCGCCGCACACCGTCGAGGGCATCGAAAAATACCTCGGCTCGGGGCTGGTCAAGGGCATCGGGCCGCACTTCGCCAAGAAGATCGTCGCCGTCTTCGGCGAGCGGACGTTGCAGGTCATCGACGAAAGCCCGGCGTTCCTGAAGGAGATCAAAGGCATCGGCCCGCGCCGCATCCAGCGCATCCGCGAGAGTTGGCAGGAACAGAAGGCGGTGCGCGACATCATGCTCTTTCTGCAATCCAACGGCGTCGGCACCGGCCGGGCCGTGCGCATTTACAAGACCTACGGCGACCAGGCGGTCGAGCTGGTGCGCGGCAACCCCTACCGCCTGGCGACCGACGTCTGGGGCTTCGGCTTTCAGACCGCCGACGAGTTAGCGGGACGGCTCGGCATCGATCGCGCCTCGCCGCTGCGCACCGCGCCGCCCTGCGTTTCGTGCTGCAAGAGGCCAGCCAGGAAGGCCACGTCGGCGCTCCCGAGGAAGCCATCGTGCGGCAGACGGCGGAGTTGACGGACATCCCGGACGAGATCCTCCGCGCCGCCGTCGAGCACGAACGGCAGGCCGGCGACGTGGTGCGCGAGCCGGGCGGCGACGAGCCGTGGCTCTATCTGAAACCGCTGTTCCTCGCCGAGCTGGGCCTGGCCCGCTCGGTTCGCAAGTTGCGGCAGGGGCGCCATCCGTTGCCGGCGATCGATGTCGAGGCCGATCTGGCACGGGTCGAGCAGAAGATGGGCCTGCAACTGGCCGTCACCCAGCGCGACGCCATTCGAGCGGCAGCGCGCGAAAAGATGCTGATCGTCACAGGCGGACCCGGCGTTGGGAAGTCAACCATCGTCCGCGGCATCCTGGAGGTTTTTGCCGCGCGGAACCAGCGCTGCGCCCTGTGTGCTCCGACCGGCCGCGCCGCCAAGCGCCTCAGCGAGACGACCGGCCGTGAGGCCAGGACCATCCACCGGCTGCTGGAATTTGACCCGGCGCTGGGCGGATTCAAGCGCGACGCGGCCCAACCGCTCGACCTCGACCTGCTCGTGGTGGACGAGGCGTCGATGGTCGATGTCGTGCTGATGTATCAACTGTTGCGGGCCGTGCCGGCGCACGCCTGCGTGGTGCTGGTGGGCGACGTCGATCAACTGCCGTCGGTGGGTCCGGGCCTGGTGCTGGCCGATCTCATCGCCTCCGGCACGGTGCCGGTGGTACGGCTGACGGAGATTTTCCGCCAGGCCGGCCAGAGCTGGATCGTGCGCGCGGCCCACGCCATCAAGCACGGCGAGCTACCCGAGTCGGCGCCGGCCGGCCAGGGCGATTTCTACTTCGTCGAGGCCAACACGCCCGACGGCATCCTCGAACGCATTGTCGCCATGGTGCGCGAGCGCATCCCCGCCCGTTTCGGCCTCGATCCACTCCGCGACGTGCAGGTGTTGACGCCGATGAACCGCTCGGAGCTGGGTTCGCAGTCGCTCAACCTCCGCTTGCAGGAGGTGCTTAACCCCGACGGTGGTTCGCAGGTACAGCGCTTCGGCTGGACCTTCCGCGCCGGCGACAAGGTCATGCAGACGCACAACAATTATCAGAAGGAAGTCTTCAACGGCGACATTGGCCGCATCACTGCCATCGACGAAACCGAGCGCGAGCTGACCGTCGAGTACGACGGCAAATCGGTGGTGTATGATTTCGGAGAGCTGGACGAGCTAAGTCTGTCATTCGCCTGTACGATCCATAAGGCGCAAGGTTCGGAATATCCCGCCGTCGTCATCCCGTTGCACACGCAGCATTACATGATGTTGCAACGCAACTTGTTATACACCGGCGTGACGCGCGGCAAGAAGCTGGTGGTGATCGTCGGCAGTCGCAAGGCGCTGGAGATGGCCGTGCAGCGCCAGGACACGAATCGACGCTATTCGGCGCTGCGGCGCCGCTTGCAAGAAGAGGAGGAGCGACCGACCGGATAGATCACGACGTCGCTTCGCTTTCCCGGATCGAATGCGAATAGGTAGAATAAGGGACGGTCCCTCTTGTACTTGGGAGAAACGCCATGTCGGCCGAATGGTCGCGGGGATTGATGGAATGGTACTACGAGAAAATGGAGCGGGAGTATCTACGCCGTCTGCCGCTGGAGCATTTCATGGAAGCGACTCCTCAAGGGACCCAACGAGAGATCACCCTGGAAAGCCTGGCCTTGCTCAAGGCCCAACGCCCGGACGTGCAGGTGTTTAACGAGTTGCTGGTGCAGTACCCCTTGCCGCGGCGTAAACGACTGGGCCAGGTCGTGCCCGACAACATGGTGGTCGTCCACCCGGAACCAATCAAGGCACACGGAAGTTACAATCTGCCGTTGCAGCCGGTCGGGCCATTCTGGATGCTGGAATACGTCTCCAAAAGCAGCGAGCGCAAGGACTACGAGGACAGCAAGAACAAGTACGAACACGACTTGAAAGTGCCGTACTACCTGGCGTTCATGCCCGAACTGCAAGAGATGACGCTGTATCACCACAACGGCGAAAAATACGACCGCGTCCAAGCCAACGCCCACGGCCGTTATGAGATCCCCGAACTGGAACTGGAAGTGGGGTTGCATGGCGGCTGGATGCGTTACTGGTTCCGGGGCGAGCTGCTACCGTTGCCTGCCGAGCTACAAAGCGAACTCCAGAAGGAACGCCGCGAACGAGAGAAGGAGCATCAAAGTCGCCTGGCCGCGGAAGAGGAAGTGGCCCGGCTGCGGGCGGAACTGGAACAGTTGAGACGAGGCGGAGCAGACGCGGCCGACGGACGCTAAGCCGCCAGCGGCCCGCTCTGCTATACTGATATTCGCCGCTTTTACTCACCGCGTTGCGCCCGCCCACCTGGGAGTCACCACTCGTCATGAATCGCTGGTCGCGTTTGCTCTGCCTCGTCTGCTTGCTGTTTGTACCCGCCGCTCAGGCCCAGCTGCCGCCCGACAAGGTGGCGTCCACCTTCCAGGTGGTCGATGGCCTGGAAATGTCCCTGTGGGCCAGTGAGCCGCTGTTCGTCAATCCCACCTGCATGGACATCGACCATAAGGGCCGCGTCTGGGTCTGCGAGTCGGTCAACTATCGCAACAAGCTGCACCGCAAGAAGACGCTCAACCGGCCGGAGGGCGATCGCATCGTCATTCTGGAAGACAGCAAGGGCACGGGCCGGGCCGACAAGGCAATCACGTTCTACCAGTCGCCGGACCTGCTGGCGCCGCTGGGCATCGCCGTGGCCAAAGATCCGGTTGGTCCCGGCTACAAGGTCTACGTTTGCCAGTCGCCGGACATCCTGCTTTTCGAGGACAAGGACGGCGACGGCAAGGCCGACGGCCCGCCGAAGAAGCTTCTAACCGGCTTCGGTGGCTACGACCATGACCACGGCGTCCACGGCATCCTGATCGGGCCGGACGGCAAGCTCTATTTCAGCGTCGGCGATCAGGGCGTCCACGGTCTGCAGAGCGCCGACGGCAAGGGCCGCAAATGGCAGAGTAACAACACCGATTGCCGCGCCGGCACTATCTGGCGCTGCGACCTCGACGGCACCCACCTCGAATTGATCGCCCACAATTTCCGCAACGAGTACGAGCCGTGCGTCGATAGTTTCGGGACCGTTTTTGTCTCCGACAACGACGACGACGGCAATCAGCAGACGCGCATCTGCTACGTCATGCCCGGCGGCAACTACGGCTATCACGCCACCGGCAAGAAGGTCAGCCATTGGAACGAGGAGCTGCCCGGCATCGTGCCGAAAATCCTGCGCACCGGGTTCGGTTCGCCGACCGGCATGTGCGTTTACGAGGGGACGCTCCTGCCGAAGAAATACTGGGGCCAGTTGCTGCACGTCGATGCCGGCCCACGTCACGTCCGCTGCTATCACCTGACGCCCAAGGGCGCCGGCTACGACGTGGAGCGCGAAGACATGGTAACGAGCACGGATAACTGGTTCCGACCGAGTGACATTTGCGTGGCGCCGGACGGCAGCGTGTTCGTCGCCGATTGGTACGATCCAGGTGTCGGCGGTCATGGCATGGGGGACACGACACGCGGCCGTATCTATCGACTGGCACCAAAGGGAAGCAAGTACAGTGTGCCGAAGGTGGACTTAGAAAACGATGATGGCGTTCGGAGTGCTTTGGCGTCGCCCGCACGTTCTGTCCGTTATATGGCGATCGCTAAACTCAGGCAGAAGAAGTTAGTTTCGGAAAATGGGCACGTTATATATGAACGCGAGCGCGTTCTGCGTCCAGCCGTTGAGCAGCGAGAAGATCCCTGTCTGCGGGCAAGAGCATTATGGCAACTGAGAGATTTGGATCAGCTCCAGTACATTTTCAAACAGAGGCTGGATGACGATCCGCGAATTCGCATTATCGTCCTTCGCATGTTCAGCGAGGTATTGGGCGCGACGCCAGAGTGGCTAGATAGGAGGAGTCGCCTTCGGCTTGTGAGAGACCCTTCGGCGGCAGTCCGGCGTGAAGCGCTGTTATTACTCCGCAATGTGGATCCGGCGAAAAAGGCACCCAACGATCAATCCCCAGCCAATGCGAGATCGTTGATTTTGGCTCTCGCCAAGCACTACGACGGTAAGGATCGCTTTTATCTCGAAGCCATCGGCATCGCCGTCGGCCACGATCCGAAACGCCGCGAAATCATCCTCGCCGACTTCGCCCAGCAGTTCCCCGAATGGAACGAGAAAGTCGCTGGTCTCGTCTGGGAGCTGCGGCCGCCCGCCATGCTGCCGGTACTCGAAAAACGCATTGCCGATGCCAGCATACCCGCCGCCCAGCGAGCGCAGATCGTGGACATCCTCGCCGCCTCGGAGGACAAGGACGCCGGCCTGGCCTTGCTCAAGGTGCTGCAAGCGGACGCGCCCTCCGAGGTGCGCGACAAGATCATCGACAACCTCAAACTATTCCTGCCCAACAAGTGGCAAAGTCTACGCAACGGCAAGGAGTTGAACGGCGCCATCGAGAACCTGCTGGCGAAGGCGGATACGCGCGCCATCGGCCTGTCTCTGATCGGCGCGGCGGAACAGGCAGCGGCCGTGCCTCGGGTGACGGCGCTGCGCGCGACCGCAACGAAGCCGAGGCGGTGCGCAAGGCCGCCGTGCAAACGCTCGGTCAGTTGGCCCATGTCGATTCCGTCGCCGTCCTGGCCGACCTGATGGCAGACGCCGCCATCGGCAACGAGGCGGCCCAGGCGCTCGGCCGGCTGGCGCAACACAAGAGCGACCGCGGCGTCGCAACCCTGGCCCTGCGCAAGCTGCAAGACGCCATTACCGCCAAGGGAACGCCCGGATCGGCTCGTCTGCCGGCCCTGTCGGCCCTGGTCGGTACGCCGCCCAGGTTCGCAGTGGCTGCTCGACCTGCACGCCCGCAAGCAGCTTCCGTCGGATCTCGTCGCCGACGCCGCCCGGCTGTTGCGCAACAGCTCCTACGTCGATCTCCGCAACAAGGCCATGATCGCCTTTCCGCCGCCGGGCCGTATCGATCCGAAGAAACTGCCGTCCATCGCCCAACTGCTGACGCGCAAGGGCGACCCGACTCGCGGCAAGAAACTCATGGCTGCCAGCATCAATAACGACATGCAATGTCTGAAATGCCATACCATCCGCGGCACCGGCGGACAGATCGGACCCGACCTGTCCGTCATCGGCAAGAAGGCCAGCAAGGAGAACCTCTTCGAGTCGATCCTGAACCCCAGCAAGGCCATCGCCGATCAGTACCTCGTCTGGCAGATCGAGACGAGGAAAGGACTGTCGCTGACCGGCCTTGTCGTCGAGGAAACGCCGGCCAGCGTGACCCTGCGCGACGGCAACGGCAAGGACACCAAAATCGACAAAAAAGACATCGATAGCCGCGAAAAGAGTCCGAAATCGCTGATGCCGGACGATTTGCTCGTGTACATGACCGAGGACGACCTGGTTGACCTTGTCGCCTACCTGTTCGAGCAGAAGACGCCGGCGCTGGGGATGGACTGGTGGCACATCGCCGGGCCGTTCGACAACGGCGAGGCCGACGCCGGTTTCGACAAGGTATATCCGCCGGAAAAGAGCGTCGATCTGCAAGCAACCTATCCGGGCAAGAACGGGCCGATCCGCTGGCGAACCGTTCGGCCGGACGCGAAGGGATATGTCGATCTGCAAGCGTTCTTCGCCCCGGACAGCGATCAAATCGTCTCGTACTTGTATCGGGAGATTGAATCCCCGGCCGACCAGGAAGCGACCGTGCTACTCGGCGCTGACGATTGCGCTCGGCTGTGGATCAACGGCGAAGTGGTGCATACCAGCCGCGACCACGCCGCCGCTCGGCCCGAGCAGTACATGGCGAATGTGAAGCTCAAGAAGGGTGTCAATCGCATCCTGCTCAAAATCAACAACGGCAACGGTATGCACGGCTTGTACTTCACCCTGCTGGCCGAGCAGGAATTGAAGCGCGTCGTCCGTAAATAACCAAACAGACCACGAAAGACACGAAAAAAAGATACTAATTTTGTCTTTTTTTCGTGTCTTTCGTGTGTTTCGTGGTCTCTCTCTTTAGCCCATGCCCATCGATCGGGCCCTCTCCGAGCCGTTGCTCTCTTCGTATTCGTCTTCGCCTCGGCCCAGCATGGCCCCGGGTGGGACGAGTTGACCGCCGAGCTTCGTCGTGACGCGGTCCATGAGGTCAGCGAAGTTCTGCTGCATTTGCGGAGGCACCGATTCGCTGACCTTGTCGCGTACCACTCCTAGCGCCATTCCGAGAGCGGCGCTCTTGAGCTTGTTTATCTCCGGCGCAAAGGTGTCGGCCAGCGCTTTGAGAAAGGAGGGAGCGGAACGGCGCGGAGCGCCTCGGCTTCCATTCGTTGGCGAAGCTCGGAACCCTCGGGGAGTAATTGCTCCGGTGACGCCGGCAGGGCCGGCAGCGACGGCAGACGTCCGCGCTCCAGGTTGTCGAGGATTCGGCCGCCCACGTAACCGGCGAACACGGAGCCGCCCAGCAACACCCAGGGGTGATGTTCCATCTGCTGCGTAACGTCCAGGGTATCGCGTACCGAGGACAGGGCCTCGCGTATCGTCGCTCGGACGTCGTGGGCGGTCTCGCGCACCGTGGCCCCCACCTCCTGCACGGTACCGGAGACGGCGTGGGTGGTGTCCTGCACGGTTCCCATCACCTGGCTCGTGGTGTCGTGTACCGTGCCGAGCACCTTGTTTTCGAGCGCCTCCATCTTTTCCGTCAGCGCAGACCGGGTTTGGCTCATCTGCTGTTTGATTACTTCTGTCTCAGGAGGCATGCGACGTTCTCCTTGAGGGACGCGGCGGACTCGGACAAGGACGCGGCGTCCTGGAATTTCTTCAGGGCGGCATACGAGGCGCCGCCGCCAAGGAAGAGGAACACGATCCCGAATATGCCGAAACAGGCCCACAAGGGCAGTGCCGGGGCGAGCCAGTTCAAAAGCATCGGCAGCATGAAACAGAACAACAGTCCGCCAACCAGCGTGACGCCCAGGCCCGCACCGAGGAAAATGGCCCCGGTACGGGCCTTGCGCAAGTCCTCCTGGATCTCCAGCCGCACCAGCCGCGTTTGCTGGACGAAAAGTTGCTGGACGTCCTCGAGGATCCCGCCCACCAGGGACGACATGCTCGGCTGGGACAACCCATTGCGCACGTCCGTCCTCATGGCTTATCTCCGCAACAGCCTGGCGAGCATGATAACCGATGCCGACGCCGACCAGCATGGACGGGATGGGGTTCCGGCGGATCAGTTCGGTCACGTCTTCCGCCATGCCCAGGATACCCTCGTCCTGCAAGTAGCGGCCGGCGTGATCGAGCGAATCGGCGACGGTGCCGGTGGCCGTGCCCATCATGCCATCGTGCGGCCCCCGTTCGCGGAGGGTGCCGGCCGCGGACTTGACGCGCTCGCCTAGGGCGGTGGTGGCCTCGTCCACGCGCTTGCCGGCGTTGGAAACCAATTCCTGGGCCTTGCCCATCGCGGCCGACGCCGCCTGCTGGACCTTCTCGCTGGCCTGGTTCGCCGCATCCTCCACATTGCTCCGAATGGCGTTGGTGTCCGACATGATTGTTCTCCTTTCCCGAAAACATTTCCCGACGCACGGGACATACGAAGCAAGATCGATGCCAAGACCGGCGAAAGGATCGGCTGGAGCAAGCCTCGCTCCACGCTACGGCTCGGTAACAGTTTACGGGAACGAACGATGATTTGCTCAGGCGAGACTGGAATAGCTCGGCATCGGCAAGCCAAGAAGTGGGAAGGCGGGGTATCAAGACGGACGCACGGCACCTAGCGAGCGGGGGGCGTAAGCCCTCTGTTGGGTGTAACAGGGGGCTTACGCCCCCCGCTCGCCAGCCTTACTTCCTCTTCGCCGCCCTGGCTTCGAGGTACATCCCCAGCGCGTCGGCCAGGGCGGTCAGACTGCCCGGATTGGTCTTCAGCGGGACGGCCAGCGCCTTGAAGGTCTTCTCCGCCCATTCGGCGTAGCGCTCCTCGCCGGTCTTCGTCCACAGGCGGACCAGGTTGCGCGCGGCGACGCTGTTGCTGGCCGGCTGGGCGCCGTCGTACTGCTCCTTGCTGCGGGCGAACAGCTTTTCGTGATCGTTGGACGTGTAGAAGAAGCCGCCGTGCTCCTTGTCGCCGTGAAACTCGGACCATGATGTCCGTCAGCGTCTTCGCCTCGTCGAGCCAGCGCTTTTCGCCGGTCGCGTCGTGCAGGCCGAGCAGGCCATGCACCAGGAAGGCGTAATCGTCGAGGTAGCCGTTGAGACGGGCCTCCGCCTTCTGTC
This sequence comes from uncultured Planctomycetota bacterium, assembly GCA_963849325.1. Taxonomy (GTDB): domain Bacteria; phylum Planctomycetota; class Planctomycetia; order Gemmatales; family Gemmataceae; genus JAJPHU01. Next base: position 1,088,961 of record CAWKHF010000005.1, read on the forward strand.
CGGGAGCGGCGCCGTAGGTCCGCAGCAGTCGGCCGTCCTTGGTCCGCAAGGTCTGCAGCACGAAGTCGGCGGCGCGCACCGCGCTCTCGATCGGCTTCTTCTCGCCCAGCGCCTGCCCGGCGGCCGCCAGGCCGGCGATCATCTGTCCGTTCCACGCCGTCAGCACCTTCGTGTCGAGGAACGGTCGCGGCCGCTTCGCCCGCACTCGAAAGAGCTTCTCGCGCAGAGGGGCGAGCCGCGCTTCGAGTTGCTCTTCCGTCATCTCGCGGTCCTTCGCCTGCTCGGCGAGCGGACGCGGCAGGGTCAGGATGTGATAGCGCGACTCGAAATTCGGCCTCGCCGTCCGCCCCGTAGACCTGTTTGAACAAATCCGTCTGCCCCTTGTCCGAGAGGACGGCGTCGATCTCCTTCGCGGTCCAGACGTAGAAGCGACCCTCCTCGCCCTCTGAGTCGGCGTCGAGCGCGGAATAAAATCCGCCCTCCGGCGAGGTCATCTCGCGGCCGATGAAGGCGATGGTTTGCTCCAGGACGCGCCGGTATTGCGGCTTCTTCGTGGTCCGGTAGGCGTCGGCGTAGACCTCGCAGAGCTGGGCGTTGTCGTACAGCATCTTCTCGAAGTGCGGCACGGTCCAGGTGCGTTCGGTGCTGTAGCGATGGAAGCCGCCGCCGAGCTGATCGTAGATGCCGCCGCGCGCCATGTGGTCGAGCGTGACGGCGACCATGTCGTCGAGTTCCTTGGCGCGGTCCTTCGACTGACGCGCCGCGCCTCGTGCTGGAGCAGGGCCAGGCGCGACGGCATCGGGAACTTGGGGCCGCGGAAGTCGCGGGCCGGCGAGCCGAAACCGCCGTACTTGGGATCGAAGCTCTCCTTGACCTCGTCCACGGCCGCGTCGACGAGGTCGCGGTTGAGATCGAGGATCGCCGTGCCGCGCACCAGGCCTTCCAGGGCCGTACTGGTCTTCTCGGCGTTCTGGTCGGCCAGCTCCCGAACTTCCTTGGGCTTGTCCGTCCAGGCGTCCTGAACGATCTTGAAGGATGGTCTTGAAGCCGCGTACCTTGCCGCCCTCGAGCTCCTTGTCCTCGGGCGGCCAGTAGGTGCCGCCGAAGACCGGCTTGCCGTCGGCGCGTGAGGAACATCGACAGCGGCCAGCCGCCGTTCTGCCGCGGCGGCATGACCTGCATGGCCGTCATGTAGACGTTGTCGATGTCCGGCCGTTCCTCGCGATCGACTTTGATGCAGACGAAATCGCGGTTGAGGAGCTTGGCGATCTCCTCGTTCTCGAACGACTCGCGCTCCATGACGTGGCACCAGTGGCAGGAGCTGTAGCCGATCGACAGGAAGACGAGCTTGCCTTCCTTCTTGGCCTTGGCGAACGCTTCCTCGCCCCAGGGATACCAGTCCACGGGATTGTGGGCGTGCTGGAGGAGATAGGGGCTGGTCTCGCGGGCCAGGCGGTTGCTGTGCTTGGCCTTGGACGCGGGATTGGCCGGCGGTTCGGCCTCGGGGCTTGTCGGGGTCGGCCGGAACCATGTGGGCCAGCAGAAGGACCAGCATGCCCAATGTCAGGCCGCGGCGGAGCCAGCGCCACGTCGTTCGCAACATGAGGGGTGAATCCTTAGGTGGAAAGTCACCCTCTCGACCAGCCCGGAGCGCGAGCGACGGGACAGCCCCGTCGCTCGCGCTCCGGGCTGGTCGAGAGGGATCAGGGCACCGAGACCTTGACGGTCGCCGGCAGCAGGCAGCGAGCATTATCGCAGGCTTGCAGCTTGACACTCACTTCGAGGGGGTCGCTGTCCCCGCGCGTGCGCTTCACGTGGGCCTTGATCGTCAACTTGCCTTCGTAGATGTTGTACTTCACGCCGCGATCTTCGTGGACCTTGCCGGCGGGGTAGTCGATCTTGACGTCTTCGGGCTTGGCCTTGGCGTTGATGGTGACGACCGTCTCGGCGTTGGCCAGGTCTTCGTTCTCGACCGGGTTGGCGTACAGGTGCCAGGCCTTTTCGATGTCCAGCGTGAGCGTCACCGTCTGCTTGCCGTCGGCGTCGGGCTTGTCGGCCGTGGCGTTCAGCTTGACGACGGAATCCGATTTTTTGATCTGTGCTCGCGCCGTGCCGGCCGACCCGGCGACCAGCGCCGCCAATGCGACGGCGAGCGAACGACAACGCGACGTGAACCAGTCCGAACCATCTCGGATTCCTCCCTATATCGGGGCGTGCCACGGGGCGAACGCCGAACGTCCTGCGATACGGTCCTCGGAGTCGTCCGCGTCGCTGGGTGAAAAAGAGTGGCGACCGCGGGCCGGCTCCGGCTTATAATCGCGGAAGATATTGTACACCGTGAAGAAAGGGCAAACCATGCGAAGTTTTCGGGGGCTGATGCTGGCCCTGGCGGTCGGGCTGGCAGGTACGGCGATGGCGGCGGACCCGGCCAGCTCGGCGGACGAGCTAAAAAAGAGGGCCGAGGCAAACTGGGACACGGTCGGCGCCGGCAAGCCGGTCCTGTACGAGACGAAGCACTTCCTGGTCTGCGCTCCCGAGGCGATGGCCAAGCGGCTCAAGGACGTGGGCGAACTGCTGGAGAAGCACCACGACAAGGCGAAGGAGGCGTTGCAGTTCGAGAGGAAGGAGGAGAACAAGGGCGAGGTGCTGCCGGGCAAGGTGACGGTGTACCTGTTCCCGGAGCGCGAGCAGTTCACGGCGTTCGTGCGGCGGATCGAGGGCCGTCGCCTGTTGCCGGAGGAGACGGGCAGTTACGCGGCCGCCGACGCCAAGCTGCACGTGGCGGCCAGTCCGCCGCGGAGCAAGCAGGGTTGGTCGGTCGAGAGCCAGGCGTGCGAGCAGGCGGCGAGCCTGATGCTGGCGCGACGGGCCGGGGTCCGCACGATCCTGCCGGAGTGGTTGGTGGCCGGCTTCGGTCGGGCGACGTATTACCGCGTCGCCCCGCGCGACCGGGCAGTGCTGTCCGACCGCGGCCAGGCGGCCGCCCTGTCGCGCAAGCACAGTGCCGCCGACATCTGGGACGGCAAGGTCTCCGCCGACGAGGCCGACGCCTTGCAGGGCAGCCTGGTGGACTTCCTGGCCTACGGCCCGGCCTCGCGGGCGTTCCCGAAGTTTGTCGCCGGCTTCGCCCCGGAAGAACGAATCGAGAAGAAGACCGCCGCCCAGGCGTTCGACACTGCCGGACTCAAGCCGGATCGGATCGCCGCCAGCTGGAAAAAGTGGGTGCCGACGGCGCGCTGATCCGAGCCGCGACCGTCAGGGAGCGGTGACGAAGACCGCTCCCTGACGGTCGCGGCTCGGTTTACGCTCCGATTTCCGCCAGCGCTCGTGCGAGATGATCGATGTCCTCGGGCGTGCTGAACGGGCCGGGGCTGACGCGAACCGTGCCTTCGGGGGCCGTCTTCAGGGCGTGATGGATATACGGGGCACAGTGCAATCCCGGCCGCACGGCCACATCGAAAGAGCTATCGAGGGTGCCCCCAAGCTCCTGCGTATCCATCGCCTCGTTGCGAAAACTGATCGTGCCGACGCGCCGGACGTGATCGCGGTGGCCGAATACCTCGTATCCCTTCATCTCGTCCAGCCGTCGCCACAGTCGTTCGACCAACTCGACCTCATGGCGATGGATGTGCTCGATCCCCCGTTGCTGAACGTAGCGGATGCCCTCAATAAGGCCGGCGACGCCGAGGACGTTGGGTGTGCCGCCTTCGAGGAAGTGGGGGAACTCGCGCGGCTGCGTCTCGCTGGACGAATCGCCGCCGGTGCCGCCCTCGCGCCACGCCGCCACGCGCGTGCGCGGGCCGGCGTAGAGGAAGCCCGTTCCTGTCGGCCCCAGCAGCGACTTGTGACCGGGAGCGGCCAGCAGGTCGATATTCATCTCCTGGATGTCGATGGGTACGACGCCCGCCGTCTGGGCCGCATCCACCAGGAAAAGCAGATCGTGCTCGCGCGCCAGGCGTCCGATCTCAGCGATCGGCTGCACGGTGCCGAGCACGTTGCTGCCGTGCGTCAGAGCAATAAGGCGCGTTTTCTTGGTGATAGCGCGACGGAGGTCATCGGGCTGCACGGTGCCGCCGCCGTCGGCGGCCACGCGCGTCAGGCTGATGCGTCCGGCCAGCTCCATCGCTCGCAAGGGCCGACTGACGCTGTTGTGTTCCAGGTTCGTCGTGATGACGTGATCGCCCTCGGCCAGCACGCCCTTGAAGGCCATGTTCAGGGCGTCGGTGCAGTTGAGGGTGAAGATGAAGCGCTCCGGTTCCTTGCCGTGGAAGAACTGGTTGAGCAGGTGGCGGCCCTCGTCGAGCACGTGCTCGGCGGCCAGCGCCATCTTGTGTCCGGCGCGGCCGGGGTTGGCGAGGCTCTGCCGGGCGAAGCGGTCGAGGGCTTGATAGACCGTTTCAGGCTTGGGGAAACTGGTGGCGGCGTTATCGAGGTAAATCGTCATGAGTTAACCGTGAATTCTCGCTCAGGGGACTGCGCCATTGGACCGGAAGGAAACGTAATGGACCTTGGCCACCTCAACAATTCGATCCGGCTCTCGAACCGCGAAAAGAACTAACAGCGGATAGAAAACCATTTCTCGCCTTCCCGTGGAAGATAGGGTTCCCTTCCGCTCCGGATCGTTCACCAGCTCCGCATCAACCTCCGCCGCTGCCGTGGTAATGGCTTCGCGCTGCTGAGGATGATCGATCCAAAGCTGCGCCAGTTGGTCGAGGGCGTGCTGCAACCAAGTAACCGTGAAGCGAGTCATTTCGACTCCAACGAGCGCAGATGCGCCAAAACCTGCTCCGTCGTGTAACGCGGTTCATCGGAGGCCAGATGTCGTTCAGCCTCTTCGAGATCAGCCGGCGTGAAACCGACAAACTGGAGATAGCCGACGAGATGGCCACCGCTATCGCGCACTTCAACCTGTCTTGGTGTCTCAGCGAGGATTTTCATCTGCTCGTCGTTCAGAACGATGTGTTTCATGAATGCAATCCTCCTTATACCATCAACATAACGAGAAACCTTACTGCCTGCCAGGATTGTTCTCTCACGCACCGGACGGCAACGGATCGCTTGCGGAAACCCGGGCTACTTCATTTCCCCCGATCACCCGTCTCGCTCCACGCGCAACGGACCCCATCAATGCCCGACGTATTTGGCATACAACGTCCGCGCCTTGTCCACGTCGGCGGTCCCCTTGATAATGGCCCGACCGTCGGGGAACACCGTGAACTCATAGCTCTCGACGTTGAACTTGAGCAGGAATCGGTTGTAATTCACCTCGCCCATCTTCTCCAGGTGACGGGCCATCTCCTCGAAGTTGAGCTTGGTCGGCGTGCGGTGCGACACCTGCACGGCATTGCGGCCGCACAGGCTGGTTGTCTGCGAACCGTGGGCGCCGTCCAGCCACTCGAAGCGGCGATGCCGGCAGCAGGGACAATCGACCTTGCCCAGCAGCGGCGCGATCTTGATGCGGCGCTGCACGTTGTCCCAGATGTCGAAGTACAGCAGTTCGCGGTTGATCCGGTCGCGTCGGCCGGTCAGGATCTTGAATGCTTCGGTCGCTTGCAGGCTGGCGATGATGTTGACCATCGGGCCGAGGACGCCGGCCGTCTCGCAGGTGCCGGCCTCGCCCGGCGCCGGGGCGGCCTCGAAAACGCAGCGCAGACACGGCGTTTCGCCGGGCAGAATGGTCATCGTCTGGCCGTGGCTGCCGATGCAGCCGCCGTAGACCCACGGTTTGCCCAGCTTCACGGCCACGTCATTGATGAGATAACGGATCTCGAAATTGTCCGTACCATCGAGGATCAGGTCGGCGTCCTGCACCAGTTCGACGATGTTGGTGCGATCGATGTCGGCGACGACGGGATCGACGTGGACGCTGGAGTTGATGGCGCCGAGCTTGCGGGCGGCGGCCTCGGCCTTGGGCAGGTTCTCGGCCACGTCATGCTCATCGAACAGCACTTGCCGTTGCAGGTTGCTCGTCTCGATGAAATCGCGGTCGATCAGGCGCAGATGGCCGACGCCGGCGCGAACCAGGGCGTTGGCCAGCACGGTGCCCAGGGCGCCGCAGCCGCACAGCGTCACGCGCGAAGCGAGCAAGCGGCGTTGGCCGTCCTCGCCGATGCCGGGGAAGCGAATTTGCCGGCTGTAGCGCTCCAGGCTCCCGTCGCTGGCGCTCCGGGCTTGGGGGGATGCGTCCGTCGTCATGCTTCGCCTTTCTCGATGCCGAAATCCTGGAGGAAACTTTGTAGCACCCGCACCAGTTGTTTGGGCCATTTTTCCTGTTTGGCGAACGCGATCAGGCAGGCCATGTCCTCGCGCACTTGCCGTAGCAGTGCTCCGTCGAGGCGCTGCAGGTAGCCGGCCAGGTAATGCAGCGCCTCCTCGGCGGCGGCGGCATCGACCACGGTATCGTCGGAACCGGCCAGGAATACGGTGGCGTGCAAGGCAGCCAGCAGCAGGGGGTTGACACCCAACTCGGGCGGGATCAGGGGAAAGACCGCCGCACCCTCGGGCACCTCGGCCTCGCCGGCATCGCTCATGTCAACCTCCGGCCACGGCGGGAATGATCGCCAGTTCGTCGCCGTCCTTGACCGGCGTGGCGAGATTATCCAGATAGCGAATGTCCTCATTATTGAGGTAGATGTTGACGAAGCGCCGCACCTGCCCGTTGTCGAAGAGGCGCTGCGTCAGGGCGGGGTACTTACTGCCCAGGGCGGCGAGGGCGGTCTGCACGTTGGTCCCGGCGACCTGCACGGACGCTTGCCCGTCGGCGTGCGGACGCATCGGCGTCGGAATATGGATGGTGATCGGCATGATGTTCCTCCACAAAGCGCGACAACAGAAACCAGGTCGTCACAGTCCAGCCGCGAGCCGGCGCGGTTTGCGGCGGACGCGGACAGCCTGGATCAACAGGGCGAGAATGACGATTTTCACCGGCAGACCCAGCAGCGCCAGGCCGGGCAACACCAGCGCGTCCACGAGGGCCAGCCCTAGGTAGATGGCTCCCGCCGTCAGGACGGCCGGCAGCGGCTGCCAACGCGCCCACCAGCCCAGGGCGAGGAAAATCAGCAATATCGCCACGCCGATCAGCAGCAGGTCGGGAATGAAGTCGGCCTTCAGCTGCTCGCGCGACACCAGCAGCGGTCCCAGGACGATCAAGCCGCCGCAGCCGATGAGGTTGACGAGAGCGGCGCTGAACAGCCAAGCGGAGGGCTGCTGGCTTGGCGTCCGCTCGGAATCGGACGCGGGTACGGCAGCCCGCTCGTGCGAGACCGACTCGTGGCGCTGGTGTGCCAGGGAGGCGGGGGGAAGTTTCTTGCCGCAGCCCTCGCAATAGCCCGCCGACTGGACAGCGTCGTTGTCGGCGTCGCAGTACAGACATCGTACGCGGGACATGGCGCGTCTCTCTTCCGGGCCACTGGCGGCTTCGCGCGACGCTAAGCCGTCAGCGGCCACCGTGTCACACCAGCACCGGACTCGACGCCTCGGCGATCAGACCGCTGAACTCCTCCAGCGACGGCGCGATGACGGTCGGCTCTTCCAGGTAGTCGGCCACGGCGTCCTGCGTCTTCAGGCCGTTGCCGGTGATGCACAGCACGATCTCCTCGTCGCGCGGCAGGCGACCCTGTTCGAGCAATTTGCGGGCGACGGCGAGGGTCACGCCGCCGGCCGTCTCGGCGAAGATGCCCTCGGTTCGGCCCAGCAGTGCCATCGCCTCGGCGATCTCGCGGTCGCTGACGTCCTCGGCCCAGCCGCCCGAGTCGCGGATGACCTTCGCCGCGAAATAGCCGTCGGCCGGATCGCCGATGGCCAGCGACTTGGCGATGGTGTTCGGCTTGCGCACCGGCCGATGAGCGTCCCAGCCGTTCTTGACCGCGGCGCTGATCGGGTTGCAGCCGGTCGGCTGGGCGCCGTAGAACTTGCAGCGCGGCTGTTCGATCAGTCCGGTGCGGTGCAGCTCGGTAAACGCCTTCTGAATCTTGCCGATCAGGCTGCCGCCGGCCATCGGACAGACGACGTGTCGCGGGGTGCCGCCAGCCGAGTTGCTCGGCCATCTCGAAACCAAACGTCTTGGAACCCTCGGCGTAGAACGGCCGCAGGTTGATGTTGACGAAGCCCCAACCGTACTTGAAGGCGATCTGCGTACACAGGCGGTTGACCTCGTCGTAGGTGCCGCGGATGCCGATGACCTTCGCCCCGTAAACGCTGGTGCCGAGGATCTTGGAACGCTCCAGGTCGGCCGGCACGAGGATGTAACTCTCCAGGCCGGCGGCGGCGGCGTTGGCGGCGACGCTGTTGGCCAGGTTGCCGGTCGAGGCACAGCCCACCGTGGTCAGGCCGAGTTCGCGGGCCTTGCTCAGAGCGACGGCGACGACGCGGTCCTTGAACGACAGCGTCGGGAAGTTCACGGCGTCATTCTTGAGCCACAGCCGTTCGACGCCCAGCTCACGGGCCAGGCGGTCGGCCGGGACCAGCGGCGTACCGCCGACCTGCCGGCCGACGGTCGGCTCGCCGTCCAGCGGCAGAAACTCCTGGTAGCGCCACATGTTGAACGGCCGCAGCTCAATCTTGGCGCGGTCGAGGGCGTCGGCGATGGCGTCGTAGTCGTAATCGACTTCGAGGGGGCCGAAGTCCTCGGTGCAGAAGTTGGTCGCCGAGATGGGGTAAGCCTGGCCGCACAGGCGGCATTTCAGGCCGCGGACGAAAGAAGAAGACACGGACAATTCCTCCACAAGCCGGAGCAAGGTTCCCGAGCCGGAGGTGTGTATCGTCCAGGAGGGGTTCTCTGCGGAAGGCAGAGAGTAGAGAGGCAAGAGGCGTGCGGGGCACACGATCTTATCTCTCCCGGCGCACGCCGGGTAGGAGGTAGCACCAGCATCCCCCTTGCGGAGGACCGGTTGCTGTGGCTTCACAGGGCCTAATCCCTCAGCCACTCTGGATAAGATACCCACCAGGTTGTCAGAACATGATCTTAGGACATCGTTGTGGCAGAGGCAATGGCCACTCGGCGTTTTTTCGGGAAAGCCACGGAAGCTCCACGGCAAATCCTTCACGGGACATTGGGCGGAAGGGGACCAATGAGGTAGAATGGGGACAGATTCATTACCTACGACAGGAGCTGGCCCATGCCTCCCGCCGATCTGCTGCTTATGCTTCGCGCCCAGCCGTTTGTCCCCTTCCGTATTCATCTGTCCGATGGGACGGTGTATGAGATCCGCCATCCCGAATTGGTTTTGCTCAGCCTGGCCTCCGCGATTATCGCATTCCCGGACCCGGAACATCCCGGCTTGAATCGTTCCTGGGAGATCGTCGCCCTCCGCCACATGGTCCGCCTGGAGCGCATTGAGCCAGTCACTCAAGCCGGTTGACCGACACGACCTGCTGTGGTCACGACCCCCACAGCCAGAGCAACAAGACGATAATCAGATTCACGCCCAGAAGCACAATCCCGATGGCGATCAGCAGCATTTTCATTCGCACCGACCAGCGCGGCGGGGCGGGTTCCGACTCCCTCTCATCGGACAAATCCATCTCCGAGGCGGAGGGGTTCGGCAAGTTATCCTCCACCGGCGGTTCGGCCTGTTCCAGAGCGGCGACCGCCTCGACGTACCACGGATCCTCTCGGCGGTCCAACGGCAGAATGGGGGCGTCCGTCGCCCAGGCGCGCAGCTCCTCCTCGACGGCCGCCGCCGAGGGTGGGCGTTCCTTCGGTTCCTTGGCCATCATCTGTTCGACAAGCCGAGCGAAGTCGGCCGGCACGGATGGGGCCAGCTCCAACAGCGGCCTCGGCTCCTCGTTGCGATGACGGCGGACCTTGTCGCGGCTGCTGCCGCCGGGGAACGGCGGTTGGCCGGTCAGGGCGAAGTACAGCGTACAGCCCAGAGCGTAAATGTCGGCCCGGCCGTCCACCCCGGCCGAATCGGTCGTCTGTTCCGGGGCGATGTAGTCCATGGTGCCGACGATGTAACCCTGGCCGCCGATCACGCTCTCCTCGGCCTGCTCGCCCAGCATCAACGCCAGGCCGAGATCGAGCACCTTGGCATGATCGTTGGGCGTGACCATGATGTTCGACGGCTTCAGGTCGCGGTGGATCAGCCCCTGGTTGTGGGCGTGCTCCAGTCCCGAGGCGGCCTCAGCCATCAACCGAGCGGCGCGGGCGACGGACAGCGGCCCGCCCTCGGCGACGACGCGCGACAGGTTCTTGCCGGGAATGTACTCCATGGCGATGTAGTAGACGTGCTGACAAATGCCGCTCTCGTAGGTCCAGGCCAGGTGCGGATGAGCGACGCGACGGCTCATCTCCATCTCGCGCTGGAAGCGAGCCAGCAAGCGGTCTTCGTTGCGCCAGCGGCTGGGCGGCAGCAGTTTCAAGGCCACCAGTTCGCCGCTGCGCTCGTCGCGGGCCAGGTACACCGTGCTCATGCCGCCGCGACCGATCGGCGACAGGATCTGGAAATGACCCAGGAGCAGCCCTCGGCCGGCCCCGCGCATGATCTTACTGGCCTGGAAGCGCGTCAGCTTGCCTTTGCGGACGAGGTGGTCGGCCAGGGCGCGGGGATCGTCGCGCTGTTCCTTCGGTACGTCGCGCAGCGCCTCCTGGAGCTGAGCACGGTCCAGCAGGCCGCTACGCAACACGGTCTTGAGAAAGCCCTCGACGGAGGGGAGATCGGTACGAGAAGAGGGAACCTCGGACATGCGGTTTCCGGCGGTTTGGACCAGGGGCCGCTCGCGGCCCCGAACCCTGCCATCCCCTACTCGCGGATCTGCGCCTTGAGGACGTGCTTGAGGCGGCCCATGATTTTCTTGTGCGCGTTGCTCACTTCCTTATCTGTCAGTGTGCGGTCGTCGGCCTGATAGGTCAAGGCGTAGGCGAGGCTCTTGGTCCCGGCGGGGATGCTGTCGCCGCGGTATAGGTCGAACAGACGCAGGCCGCGGAGCAACGAACCGCCGGCGGTACGGATCTCGCCGGCCACGCGCTCGGCGGGCATGGCTTCCTCGACGATGACGGCCACGTCGCGCAGGGCAGCTGGGAAGCGCGGCACCGACTGATACAGGGGACGCGGCAGCAGCACGCCGTGCAGCGCCTCCAGGTCGATCTCGCCGGCCAGCACCGGACGCCCGCCAAGCCGGAACGCCTCGGCGACCTTCGGATGCAATTCGCCGAAGTGGCCGAGAACGCGATCGCCCACGACCAACTCGGCGGCGCGGCCCGGATGCAGGGCCGGCACTTGGGCGGGACGATAGCTCACGTTCGCCACGTGCAAATCGGCGAGGAGCGCTTCGAGGACGCCCTTGAGGTCGTAGAAATCCAGCATCGGCGCCGGCGCAGCGGGCGCATCACTCCAGAACTCCGTCTGCCGAACGCCGCACAGGATGAGGGCGAGGCGGCGCGGCTCGTCGGGCAGCTTCTGGTTGGGCCGCGGCAGATAAACCGAGCCGATCTCGAATAGCCGCACGTCGTTGGTGTGTTGCAAATTCGACGCCGCCACGTCGAGCACGCCGGCGAGGAGGCTGTGCCGCATGACTTCGCGCTCGCTGCTAATGGGGTTCTGCAAACGGACGTACTCGCCCGGCGGCAGGCCCAGCGGTTTCTCGTGCTCCTCGGTCGTCAAGGCGTAGGTGATGACTTCCTGCAAGCCCAGCGCGACCAGACGGTCGCGCAGGCGCTCCTCGAAGACGAGTGGTTGATTGGTTCGCTGCTGCGGCAGCTGATCGGCCAGCAGCGTCGCCGGCAGACGATCGTAGCCGTACAGCCGAACCAGGTCCTCAATGAGGTCCGCCGGCCCTTCCTGAATGTCGAGTCGATGCGGCGGCGCCGTCGCCCGCAGAACGTCTGCATCTCCTTCCTCGACCTGAAATTCGAGCGCCCGCAGGATGCGGACGCACTCCGCGCGTGGCAGGTCCATGCCGAGGACACGGCGGACCTCCGACATCTTCAGTTCGATGACCCGCAGCGGCAACGGTCGAGGGTAGACATCGACCAGGCCGCGACAGATCGTGGCCCCGGCGTGCGGACGCATCAACTCGGCGGCGCGCTCGACGGCGGGCTGGACCGTCTCGGGATGGATGCCCTTGCTGAAGCGCACGCTCGCCTCGCTGGGCAGGTTGAGCGCCTTCATGGTGCGGCGGATGGAAATGAAATCGAAATTGGCCGACTCCAGCAAGACGTTGCGCGTGGCGTCCGTGACCATCGTCTCGGCGCCGCCCTTGATGCCGGCCAGGGCGATTGGTCCTGCCTCATCGGCGATAATCAGCATCTCCGTTGTCAGTTTCAAGGGGGCAGTCTTGTTGCCTTCGTCGAGCGTCGCCAACGTCTCGCCGGCGCGGGCGGGACGGATGCGAATGTGCGGCGACTTGCCGGCGGCGCGGCGCGCAGCTTATCGAAATCGAAGGCGTGCAACGGCTGGCCCCATTCCAGCAAGACGTAGTTGGTGATGTCCACGATATTGCTGATGGGCCGCATGCCGGCGTAGCTGAGGCGTCGCCGCATCCATCCCGGCGAAGGACCGATGTACACGTCTCGGAGCAGCATCGCCGCGTAACGGGCGCACAACTTCGGGTTCTCGATGGAGACGCGCACCTGTCCCTCGATGGCCGGTCCCCCTGCTCCCCTCTCCCCCGCTTCGGGGGAGAGGGGTTGGGGGTGAGGGGGGGGCGGCAGACGCAGCGTTTGCCCCGTGAGGGCGGCGACTTCGCGGGCCACGCCGAGCATGGACAGACAGCGCGCCATGTTCGGCGTCACTTCCAGCTCCAGTACGATGTCGCCCAGGAAATCGACGGCGGGCGTGCCGGGCGCGACGTCTTCATCCAGCAGGATAATGCCCGCTTCCTTGTCGTCGTCGATGCCCAGCTCGAACGCGGAGCAGACCATCGCATCGCTGGGAATGCCGCGGATCTTCGCCGGCTTCAACTCTTGCAACGTCTTCTCGTTGCTCTTGGCATGGTGGTTGAACAGCACCGAGCCGGTCAGGGCGAGGATGACCTTCTGTCCGCAATCACCGATCTTGAGGTTCGGCGCCCCGGTGACGAGCTGCTTGGTACGGCCCTCGCCGTATTCCACAGTCGGCAGTTTCAGGTTGACGACGGCGGGATCGGGGTGCGGCTCGACTTTCTGCACGCGAGCGCTGACGATTTTGTCCGGCTGCCACACCGGCCCGACCTCGGCGGACTTGACGCGCAGTCCCTCGGGGGGCGGCACGCCGATCAGACGGACAGCGGACACTTCCAGGCCGGCCAGAGTGAGGCGTTCGACCAACTCGGCGACGGGAACCGTCAACGGCACGTATTCCGCGAGCCACTTCAGAGGTATTTTCATGGTGTCTTCTCGAATCCGTCGTGGACGTCCGCGGGACGTCGCCTCGGGTACACCCTTGTTATAGAGGGCGCGCCGTGCGCGGGACAACGGCAAGCCGGCGGGCTGGACTACTCACCTTTACTCGCCCACCGAGGTAGATTACCCTCGGGGGAGAACGTGCGATCGATACGCCCTGTTCCTTGGATGCGGGAGGCAAACTCCTCATGATTGTTCCGACGCCGTGGCTTTACGACCTTTCTCACATCTACCCCGAATCGGACGGGCTGCCGATGGCGGACAATACCACGCAGTATCGTTGGATGGTCACCATCAAGGGCGGCCTGGACATTCAGTATGGCGGAGATGCCAACGTGTTCGTCGCTGGCGATCTGTTCTGGTATCCCGTCGAGGGGCACCCGGAGATCCGCGTGGCGTCGGACGTGTTGGTTGCCCTGGGTCGGCCGCGAGGCGAGCGGCGTTCGTACCTGCAATGGATGGAGGACAACGTCGCGCCGCAGGTCGTTTTCGAGATCCTCTCGCCGGGCAACACTCCGCGCGAGATGGACAACAAGCGCGAGTTTTATCAGCGCTATGGCGTCGAGGAATACTACGTCTACGATCCCGATGAACGGCATCTGGAGGGCTGGCAGCGATCCGGAGCGCTCCTGGCGGCCATCTCGACCTTGGACGGTTGGGTCAGTCCGCGTTTGGGCATTCGCTTCGACCTGTCTGCCAGGGACCTGCGGATCTTCAGCCGAGAAGGCGAATTGTTCGTCGATCCTCTCGGACTGGCGACGCAGCGCGACAGCGAGAGGCAGCAGAAAGAACAAGCCCGGCAACGCGCCGAACAGGAACGGCAACGCGCCGAACAGGAACGACAACGCGCCGAACAGGAACGACAACGCGCCGAACAGGAACGACAGGAGAAAGAACGAGCCCAGCAACGGGAAACGGAGGCCGCCGCGCGCGCCGAACGACTCGCCGCCCAGTTGCGTGCCTTGGGCATCGAACCGGAACAATAGATCCGGAAAAACGTTCAGCCGCGAAACGGCGTCAGGTGCCGAATTGCTGTAAGAAGCGTAGATCGTTGGCCCAGAATTGGCGGATGTCGTCGATGGCATAAGTCAGCATGGCGATGCGCTCCGGTCCCATGCCGAAGGCGAAGCCGCTGAACCGTTCCGGATCGTAGCCGCCGTTCCGCAAGACGACCGGATGGACCATGCCGGCGCCGAGGATCTCCAGCCAGCCGCTCCGTTTGCACAAGCCGCAGCCGGCGCCGGCGCAGACGATGCAGTCCATGTCCACCTCGATCGACGGCTCGGTGAACGGGAAGTAGCTGGAGCGGATACGCACCTGGCGCCGATCGCCGAACAGGCGGCGCGCGAAGGCGATGAGCGTGCCCTTCAAGTCGGCCATCGTCACGCGCTGTCCGATGGCCAATCCCTCGACCTGGTGGAACATGATCTCGCTGCGCGGCGTGATGGCCTCGTAGCGGTAGCACATGCCCGGCAGGATAACGCGGATCGGCTGCGGACACAGTTCACGCATGACGTGGATCTGGCCCGGCGACGTGTGCGTCCGCAGCAGTACGCCGGGCGTCGTCGTGTGGAAGGTGTCCCACATGTCGCGCGCCGGATGGTGCTCCGGCATGTTGAGCAGGCCGAAGTTCGTCTCGTCGTCCTCGACCTCGGGGCTGCGATACACCTGGAAGCCCAGGTCGGCGAAGATGGCGTAGATGGCCCGCAGCGTCTGCGTCGAGATGTGTAATCGGCCGCGCCGCGCCGGCCGGCCCGGCAGCGTCACGTCGAGAGATTCCGACGCCAGGCTGCGGGCCAGGCTGCGTTCCTTCATGGCGGCGTCGGCGGCTTCGTAAGCCGAGGTCAGCTTCTTCTTCAGTTCGTTGGCCTGTCGCCCATACGCCGGGCGCTCGGTGGGTGGCAAGCCACCGGTCTTCCTGACCGCTTCCTCGACTTCACCCTTAAGGTATCGAGCATTCCAGGCGCACAGCGCCGCTTCGTCGGCACAAGCCTGCAAGTCCGCGAGCGCCCGTTGTTCCAGAGATGCGAGGTCGGACATGATGTTCAGGGAGTCGTCGGAACCCGCAGCGTTAGCGAGGGAAGTGCGGCCCTCGCTAACGCTGCGGGTTCCGTTCGTTCTAAGGCAGGTTCGCCTTCGCCAACTCGACGATCTTGGTAAACGTATCGGGGTCGTGTACGGCCAGGTTGGCGAGCGTCTTGCGGTTCAACTCGACCTGCGCGCGCTGCAGGCCGGCGATGAGTTGGCCGTAACGCAGGCCGCGCATGCGACAGGCAGCGTTGATGCGCACGATCCACAGACGGCGGAACTCGCGTTTGCGGACGCGCCGATCGCGGAAGGCGTACACGCGGGCGCGGATGAGCGTCACCACCGCCTGCCGATACAGATGGTGCCGGCTCAGGCGGAACCCCTTGGTCAATCGGCGCATGCGTTTGCGGCCGCGAAGGACCGTCTTGCCGCTGCGTGCTCGTGTCATGAAAAAAACTCCCTTGGCGGTCAATCTTTCCGAGCCTGAAGCGTAAGCGAAGAGATACTCTTCGCTTACGCTTCAGGCTCGGGCAAGAACTCGTCTGGCGCTAGGCCTTGCCGCCCATGGCCTTGATGTACGTGCGCGACAGCTTGCCGCCGTCCACGATGACACCGCGCAACTGGCGCTTGCGCTTGCCGGTCTTGTGACTGAGCAAGTGCTTCTTGCCGGCCTGCCGGCGTTTCAGCTTCCCCGAAGCGGTCACGCGGAAGCGCTTCTTCGAGGCCTTGTGCGTTTTCATCTTGGGCATGGTTTGTGCCCCTCCCTTTCCATCCACTCCGCCGGGATGTCCGGGGAGAACCCTAATTGTAGAAGAAAAACGCGCGCGCGGGCAGGGGGGAAAAGAATCGGCGTCATGCTTTCGACGCCTTGGGGGCGAGCATGGCCGTCATTCGTTTGCCCTCCATCGACGGCGCTTTTTCGATCTTGGCCACGTCCGCCAGCTTTTCCAGGATGCCGTCGATGATGCGTCGGCCCTCCTCGATGTGCTGCAATTCGCGGCCGCGAAACAGCACGTTGACCAGAACCTTGTCGTTGTGCTCCAGGAACTTGCGGGCCTGGTTGATCTTGGTATCGACGTCGTGTTCGCCGGTCTTGGGCCGGACGCGGATCTCC
This sequence comes from uncultured Planctomycetota bacterium, assembly GCA_963849325.1. Taxonomy (GTDB): domain Bacteria; phylum Planctomycetota; class Planctomycetia; order Gemmatales; family Gemmataceae; genus JAJPHU01. Next base: position 1,105,424 of record CAWKHF010000005.1, read on the forward strand.
TTGAGCTTCTGCTGATGGACCTTGGTTTTGGTCTTCTTGTGCGACTGCTGATAGCGGAACTTGCCGTAGTCGAGGATCTTGCACACCGGCGGCCGCTCGTTGGCGGCGACCTCGACGAGGTCCAGTTGCGCTTCGCGGGCCATCTCCATCGCTTGCGACGTGGGCACCACGCCGAGCTGTTCGCCGTTGACCCCGATCAGGCGAACCGGACTGATGCGGATTTGTTCGTTGATCCGCAAACCACGGTCGTGCGGCTGCTGCGAATGACGGTCGAAGGGGGGAATACCTCGATCTCCTTTCGGAAAGGGACGCCCATTCGGACCGACGCTCGCCGGGCCGATGGCCCGGTCCACACGGATCGGCACGCGGCGATCCTCTTGCGTCGGCCGGAGGGAGGCGTCCGGTTCGTTGTCCTGGCGTGCCGGACCTTCCGGATAAAGACACGCCGGCGGAGGGAAGAGTTCACCGCCGGCCTTGGTGAAACTTTAACATCGAGAGACGTTGCAGGGAAGCCCCTTCCGCTCGGTCCCGTGAACCTTTGGTCGGATTGCTCCGTCTATCTCCTGTCCGGCCGAGACACAGCGATTCACGCGGACGGCACGGATCGATCCGGATGTAGGAGAGCCTGGTTGCATCCGCCGGCCCTGGAAGCCGGACCACGCTGGTTCAAATCCAGCCATCCGGACTGCATACGGAAGGGCGAGCCAATTGGCGATGGCACCCCGCTCGAAACGGGGCGAGGCCGCAAGCCCTTGAGGGTTCGACTCCCTCTCCTTCCGCTGTCGGAGGGTCGCCGACGGGTGGCAAACCGCCCTGCTAAGGTGGTTCAGAAGGTTCGACTCCTTCACCTTCCGCTGAAGTCCTCGGAGCCTGAAGCGTAAGCGAAGGTTGCTCTTCGCTTACGCTTCAGGCTCCGACGGAATCTCGTTGGTCCTGACTCTAGGGTTTGGCGATCTTCCCCTTGCGGAAGAGGTGGTCGGCGCGCTCGGCTTCCGCGGCGCTGATGAGTCCGTCGCCGTCGGCGTCGATCTGGCGAAACTCCTCGTCGGTGCCGAGAAATTCCCGACGCGATACGTCGCCGTCGTGGTTGTGGTCCATCTTGCGGAACCAGCGCGGGCCGGCGGTTCGCTCGGGCAACTGCGGCTCGTTGGCGCCCATGCGGCGGATAACGACGGCGCGCGGGGCGAACTGGTTGCCCGACGCCGGCCCTTGCCGCACGTCCACTCGATACTTGTGCGGTATCTCGCCGCGGCTGATACCGCCATCGTCGTCGCGGTCGAGCTGATCGATCAGCGAGACCATTTGCCGCAACTCGCGCAGGCTGAGCCGCCCGTCGCCGTTGGCGTCCACCAGGTCGAACAGACCCTTGCCCTGGTCCCGCACGGCCAGCGAGGCGCAGCTCCGCATGGCGCTCTCCTGCAACTCCTTCATCTTGTCCAGGTAGGCGACGATTTCCTTCTCGAACAGCTTGCCGTCGCCGTCGCGGTCCATCATCGGGAACAGGTTGCGATAGAGCGGATTTTGCTCCGCCTCCTTCTTGTCGAGGTAGCCGTTGTTATCGCGGTCGGCCATGCGGAACTGGGCGAGATACTGCTGGCGTAGTCGAAACGCAAACTGAGGCTCCGTGGATGTGATTCCTCGGCCCAGTTCGATCTGCGTGGTGCCGAACTCCAGTAGCAAGGTCTCGTCTGATCCCGGACGAACTTGCTGGGTTCGAGGCGACGAGCGGTCCTTGGTTTGGTCCAACTCTACCGCCTTCTCCTTGTCGCTCTTGTTGCCGAGATGAACGCGGAACACCAGGTCGGGCGGCCGCTGGGCGAAGCGCGACAGTTCCTCGCTGTCCAGGGCGCCGTCCTCGTCGGCGTCGAGGCGGGCGAAGGCCGCTTCCTCCATGCCGAGATCCTGTCGGGTGAGCTTGCGGACGGCCGACCGTTTCCCCTTGGGGGCGTAGTGGTTCAACAACTCTCGGGCCAGCTGCTTGTTGCCTGGACCGGGAGTGACCATGACGAAGGGGACATCGTTGACGGGCTGCTGCTTCTCGTAGGAATAAACTGCCTCCCCTTGCGAACCGCTCGGGGCGTTGCCGCTCATCTCGCGGATGCTGACCATGTCGTCATCGTCATCGTCCAGCTTGGGCAGAAGGGCAGACGCCCGGCCCAACTCCTCGCGCGAGAGCTTGCCGTCCTTGTTGGTGTCGAGCAGGGCGAACAGCTTTTCGTTGAGAGCGTCATTGGAGAGCGGTTGAGCTCTGTCCGCATAAGTCGCACGACGAGGACTTGCTGCTGCTGCTGGAGTCCGCCCGTGCGGAACTGGAACGGCGTGGCGCCGATGCGGCGATACCAGTCGGCCAGCTCCGCGCGCGTGATCTTGCCGTCGCGGTTTTGGTCCAGCGCGCCGGGGAAGTTGGGCCGCTGGCCGACGAAATTGGGAGCGTTGTTGAACAGCACTTGCATCGGCGGCACGCGGGCCGCTTCCTCTTTGCTCAGCACGCCATCGCCGTTCTGATCCAGGTAAGCGAACAGCTTACCCATGAAATCCTCCCACACGTCGAGCAGCGGCTTGCCGTCGATGCGGACGTGGAAGCGCATCAACACCGGACCTTTGTCGCCCAGGTAAACGAAGTCCTGCACGTCGCGCTCCGGGGACAGCTTTCGGGGCGGCGCCGGCGGTCAGGCCGAAACCGAGGACGGCCAGCACGGCGGCGATCCAGAAGGGAGTTCCTCATGCGACCACCTCCTTGACGGGCTTGGCCGTGGGTTCGACGAGGCGGATCGGCCGGCCGACGTTGGAGTTGTTCTGCTTGCGGATGTCCAATCCCAGAGCGAGGCCGATGGTGCCGAGCAGATCGGGCACTTCCACCTTGCGTTCCTCGACGGACATGCCGTCGGGGCTGGTCTTGCCGACGACTTGCCCGCCCTTGATGCCGCCGCCGGCCAGCACCGTGGACCAGGAGACGGCCCAGTGATCGCGGCCGGTGCGCTCCGTGGCGATCTTCGGCGTGCGGCCGAACTCGCCCATCCACACGATGAGCGTGGAGTCGAGCAGCCCCTTGGCCTTGAGGTCGTCCATCAGCGTCGCCCAGGCCGGGTCGAGCGTGCCGCTGAGCCGCTTGACCTGGTCGAAGTTCTGGTTATGCGTGTCCCAGCCGTTGAGGCTCACTTCGACGAACGGCACGCCGCGCTCGACGAGACGGCGAGCCAGCAGACAGCCCTGGCCGAACAGGTTGCGGCCGTACGGCGTCGCGCAGCTTGGCCGGCTCTTCGTCGAGGTTGAACGCCTTGACGGCGGCGGAGCGCATCATGGTGACGGCCCGCTGGTAGGCGGTGCGGTGGCTCTGGGCGGCGATGCTGGCGTGCTGGGCCAGGAAGTCCTGCTCCATCTCATCGAGCATCTGCAAACGCGCCGCCGCGCGCTTGGCGTTGACGTCGCCGGGCAGGTCGAGGTCTTGCACGCGCAGCGCCTGGGCCACGTCGCCGCCGCGCTGCGGGCCGAGGCCGTTGCCGTTCTCGCCGACGATCAGAGGAGCGTACTGCGGCCCGAGGAAGCCGGGCGTGTAGGCGGCGGGATTGAGGAAACGGAACGGCGCGATGCTGACGAAGCTGGGCAGCTCGGCGTCGGGGCGCTCCAGCTCCTTGGCCACGAACGAGCCGAGCGGCGGATACTGGATCGGCCCGCCCGGCAGGCGGCCGGTACGGAGGTAATAGGTGGCGCGGCCGTGGTCGGCCTCCTTGGTACTCATCGAGCGGACCAGCACCATGTCTTTCATGTGCGTGGCGAGCTTGGGCAGGTGCTCGCTGATCTTGATGCCGGGCACGCTGGTGGCGATCTCCTTGTAGGGGCCGCCGTTGGCGTGGCCGGGCTTGAGATCGAAGGTATCCATCTGGCTGGGTCCGCCGGCCATCCACAGGAGGATGCACGCGCGTTTGCGTTCGGGGCTGGTGGCCGTGGCGGCGGCCAGGTTCTCCAGCCAGCCGGACATCGAGTAACCAATGACGCCGGCCGACGACAGCGTCAACCATTCGCGCCGCGACAGGTGATTCGAGGGGAGGGTCATGAGGGGATCTCCTGCGATTTGGCGAGCGGGGGGCGTCAGCCCCCTGTCTGGCGCTCAACAGGGGGCTAACGCCCCCCGCTCGCCCATGAGTCAATGATTGAGGAAGAATTCGCCGCTGTTGAGCAGCACCCAAAACACGTCGGCCAGGGCTTGGTTGTACCGTTTGTCCTTGTCGGCCGAGGTCGCGGTAGCCTTGTCGTCGGACGAGCCGCCGCTTTCGACGTACCGGACCATGCGCGACAGTTCTTTCGGCGTCGGCTTGCGGGCCAGCGCCGCCAGGTAGAGCGTCTCGACGCGCTCGGCCGTGTCCATGAAGGGAGCGTCGAGCAGGGCGGCCAGCGTCTCGCTGCGCTCCAGGTGGGTCGCCTCGGACGTGATCTGATCCGTTCATCAGCGACAGCGCTTGCAGGATGGACGTCTGCACCTCGGTCGCCTGGTCGCTGGTGTTGGCGAACTGGGTCAGGAAGCGGCCGCGCGCCCCTGATTGCCGAAGAACGGATTGTTGTTGCGGTTGCCCGTCTCGCGGTAGCCGGTCGCCTGGGCGACGCTGTCGAACAGTTGCTCGGCGGACAGACCGCGCAGCGGCATGCGGGCGAAATGATGCGGGTCGTCCTGGCTGTCGTGCGTGGACCGAGCTGCCGAGCTGGTAGGCCCGGCTGGCCGTGATGGCGCGGATGAGGAACTTCAAGTCGAAGTCGTGGGCGGCGAACTGGCGGGCCAGCTCGTCGAGCAGCTCGGGATGGCTGGCCGGGTGCTCGCCGCCGACCATCTCATCGACCGGGTCGATGATGCCGGTGCCGAAGAAGTAACCCCACAGGCGGTTGACCGCCGCCCGCGCGAAATAGGGGTTGTCCTTGCTGGTCATCCACTCGGCCAAGGTGGAGCGGGCGCTGGTGTTGAACTTCCATTTCGGCTGCGTGCCGTCGAGGAATGCGGCCTGCACGACGCGCTCGGTGCCGGGGATGGTCAGCTCGCGGCGGTCGGCGACCTCGCGGCCGGCGGCCACGAAATCGCCGTTTCCCTGCCGTTGCAGGCTGGCGAAGAAGGCGGCGTAAGCTCCAGAACTGATCGCGCTTCCACTCCGCGAACGGGTGATTGTGGCACTGGGCGCATTCGATCTTCACGCCCAGAAACAGCCGCGCCGAGGCGGCGGCCAGGTTCTCCGGCTTGACCTCCTTGGCCAGGTAGAAGGCGATCGGCGTCGGTTCGCCGCCTTGCTGCCCGAAGGGATTGCGGCCCTGTCCGTTCATCGGCGCCGTGAGCAGTTCGCGCACCAGAACGTCGTAGGGCGTGTTCTGCTGGAGTTTCTTGTGCAGCCAGGCCTCGAAGCCGGGGGCGAGGAAACGCGCCTGCAAGCTCGCCGTCGTCTCGGGCAAGAGCAGGGCGCGCCAGACGTTGGTGAAGTGCGTGACGTAGCGCGGCCCGGCGAGCAGCTGCTCGACCAGGCGCTGCCGCTTGTCGGGCCGTCTTGTCGTCGAGGAAGCGGCGCACCTCGGCGACGGAGGGGATGCGTCCGGCCAGGTCGAGATAAACGCGGCGGACGAACTCGGCGTCCGTCGCCGGGGGTGCCGGCTGGACCTTGTCGGCGGCTCCAACCGTCCGCGAGGGCACGATCGATCCGAGCGGCCAGCGCCATCACGTCCGGGTCGGACGCCGCGCCGGGGGCCGCCTGTGCCGCCGTGTACAGGCCGGCCAGCGCGACACAGCCGCTCATCAGCCATAATGGAAGACGGATCATGAAGAGACCTCCTTCGCCGAGGGGCCGCGTGCAGCTTGGCATCAAGCCGCACGCGGCAGCGTTACGGAGCTTTCCGCCGCCGGGTACTCTCGACGCGCGGCGCCGCGCCGAGCGACCATAACTTGACGATTCCATCGTCACTCACGGACGCCAGGTTGTTGCCGTCCGGGGCGAAGCATACGCAGCGGATGCCTCGGACGTGCCCCTCGAAGACGCGCACGGTTCGGGCGGTGGCGACGTCCCAGAGCCGCAGTTCTCCGGGGATCGCGTTCTGGTAATGCCCGCTGGCCGTCGCCAGCGTCTTGCCGTCCGGGGCGAAGGCGAGGCTGAGGAAGCCACAACGCTGCCCTTGCAGGCGGCCCTTGATTTGGCCGGTAGCGGTATCCCACAGCCGCACGGACTGGTCCCAGCTGGCCGTCGCCACCGTTTTGCCGTCCGGCGCGAACGTCACGGCCTCGACGCCCTCCCTGTGCCCTTTGAGTTCCAGCCGCAGCTTGCCCTCCACCGCGTCCCACAGCCGGGCCGTGTGGTCCTTGCTCGCCGTGGCGATCGTCTTGCCGTCCGGGGCGAACGCCACGGACAGCACCCAGTCCGGGTGTCCCTCGAACGTCCTCACATCCTTACCTGTCGCCAGCTCCCACAGTTTCGCCGTCTTGTCGAGACTGCCCGTGACCAGCATTCGACCGTCCGGGGAGAACGCCAGCGAGTTAACGCCTCCCTTATGTCCCTTCAAAACGCGGAGGACTTTCCCCGTCGCCAGATCGCGCAGCTGGACGTTGTTGTCGAAACAGCCGGTCGCCAGCATTTTGCCGTCGGGCGAGAAGGCGACGTAGCGCAGGCCCTTCGCCTCCTGGACGGCGACGCGCTCCTTGCCCGTGGCCGGGTCCCACAGTTTCAGTTCGCCGCCCTTGTCCATGCCGCTGACCGTGGCGAGGGTCCGACCGTCGGGCGAAAGGCCGCGAACCAGCCTTGATCGGGGTGAGCCTGGAGTGTGAGCCGGGCCTTCTGCGGAAGCGCGATCGGCGTCCACAGCTTGATCGTGCGATCGAGTCCCGCGGACACGAGCCGCTTTCCGTCGGGGGAGAAGACGATGCCGGTGACGGCGTCGTTGTGACCGCGCAGCTGGCTACGCTGACTGCCGGCGGCCGGATCCCACAGGACGATCGTGTTGTCTCCGCCGCCGCTGGCCAGGGTCTTGCCCGCGGGCGAGAACACCAGGGTCATTACCTCGGCGTTATGGCCCTTGAGCGTGGACCGCTCGCTCTTGCCGGCCACGTCCCACAGTTTGATTACCTGATCGTCGCCACCGGAGGCCAGGGTCTTGCCATCCGGGCTGAAGGCCACGGCGCGAACGGCGCCTTCGTGGCCCTTGAGCGTGACAGGTTCGCCGTCGCCGGTCATCGGCCACAACTTGAGGGTGCGATCACTGCTGCCGGAAGCGAGCGTCTGGCCGTCCGGTGAGAAAGCGAGAGCGCGGATGGATGCCTTGTGGCCTTTGAGAATACGCAGCGCTTTGCCCGTGGCGGGATCCCAGAGGCGGATGGTTTTGTCGTAGCTGCCGCTGGCCAGCGTCTTACCGTCGGGAGAGAAGGCGACAGCGTAGACCCAACTGGTGTGGCCCTCCAGCGTGCGGATTTCCTTGCCGGTCGCTGCGTCCCACAGCTTGATATTCTGATCCGGACTGCCGCTGGCGAGGAGCTTGCCGTCGGGCGAAAACGCCAGGCACTGCACGGCATCGGTGTGCCCGCTGAGTCGATGCAGCAAGTCGCCGGAGGCGGCGTCGCGCAGGTGAATGGTCTGATCGTCCAGCGCGGTGGCGAGGATCTTGCCGTCGGGGGAAGAGGCCAGGGCCAGGATTTGAGGCGCCATGTTGTTGTTGGCGCCGAGCAGGTTTGTCGGCTGCGCATTGAACCGGGTCGGTTCCTCGGCCTTCGGCGTTTCCGCCTTGGTGAGCGCGAGAGGCAGACCGAGAGACAGCAGGAGCATACCGGCGAGCATCAGCCACAACCGAAGACGGACCATGAGGAGAGACCTCCTTTGTTGTTCTTCACGGAGAGACCGACGTTGTCGGCGCGGCTTTCGTCATCGTCCGCGCCGGCTGTTCGTCGGTGAGCGACCATACGCGGATGGGGAAGTCCTTGCCGCCAGCGACGGGTTTGCCGCCCTCGTTCCGCCCTCCGCCGCCAGAAACGACCTGTCGGCCGTCGGGCAAGAATTTCACGGTGCAAACGTAGCCGCTTTGTCGGAAAATCTTCCGTTGCTGCCCCGTGGCCACGTCCCAGCAGCGCACGGTGCCATCGTAGCCGCCCGACAGAAGGCTATGTCCGTCCGGCGACACGTCCAAGCAGAGAACGCCGCCAGCGTGTCCCTGGAAGGTCCGCAACAGTTTGCCGCTTTCGATGTCCCATAACTGAATGACATTCGGGCCGGCCGTGCGAACCGCCTGGTGCGCGCTGGGCATCCAGGCCACGCAGTCGGTCCCTCCCCTGGGTCCGGACTGAAATTGGCGCAGTTGTTTGCCGCTGTCCACGTCCCACAACCGCATCATGTCGTCTCGACCGCCGGACAGAAAGCGTCGGCCATCGCTTGCGAAGCGCACGCTGCGGACCCAGTTGGTGTGGCCCTCGAACTTGCGGACTTCGCGACCGTTCTCGACCTCCCACAGACGGATGGTCTTGTCCCGGCCGCCGGACAGCACGTGCCGTCCATCCGGCGCGAAATCCAGGGCGTAAATGGCGCCGACGTGGCCGTGGAAGCGCCGCAGTTCGGCGCCCGTCTCCACGTCCCACAGGAAGGCCACGCCGCCGACGCCGGCCGAAACCGCCTGCTTGCCGTCCGGCGAAAGAGCTACCGCCTGGATCTCATTGGGCTGTTCGTTCGGCCCTTTGTCCACCGGCGGCGTCTCGGCCCGGAAGACGCGGAGTTCCTTGCCGGTCTGGAAGTCCCACAATCGCGCTGACTTGTCGCCTTGCGGCCAACCGCTGCCCGAAAATAGACGACGACCATCTCGGGAAATAACCAGGCTGAACACCGGACCCGTGTGTCCGCGCAACAGACGGATCGGCGCCGGTGCCGCCTGCCAGACCTTCACCGAGTTGTCCAGGCTGGCCGACACGAGCCGCCGGCCGTCCGCGAACAGCAATCCCGTGATCGCGTTGCCGTGGCCATTCAGTCGGCTGCGCTGGCTGCCGGTCACGGCATCCCACAAGATGATCGTGTTGTCCGCGCCGCCGCTGGCCAGGGTCTTGCCCCGCGGCGAAAACGTCAGCGTCGTTACCTCCGCCCCGTGTCCTTTCAGGGTTGCTCGCTCGCTCTGCTTCGCCACGTCCCACAGTTTGATGGTGCGATCATCGCTGCCGGAGGCCAGGGTTTTGCCGTCCGGGCTGAAGGCGAGAGCACGGATCGCGTCCTCGTGGCCCTTGAGCGTGACGGGTCCGTCCTCGCCGGTCATCGGCCACAATTTGATGGCGCGATCGCTGCTGCCGGAAGCGAGCGTCCGGCCGTCCGGTGAGAAAGCGAGCGTTCGGATGGATGCTTTGTGCCCCTTCAGAATGCGCAACAATTGGCCCGTAGCCGGATCCCACAAGTGGATGGTCTTGTCATAGCTGCCGCTGGCCAACGTCTTGCCGTCCGGCGCGAACGCGACTGTGTAGATCCAGCTGAGGTGGCCTTTCAGCGTGTGGACCTCCTGGCCGGTCGCCGCGTCCCACAGCTTGATCTTCTGATCGGGACTGCCGCTGGCCAGGAGTTTGCCATCCGGCGAATACGCCAGGCAGGTGACGACGTCGGCATGACCCTTGAGGACGTGGCGCTGGGTCCCGGTGGCCAGCTCGCAGATCTGCACGCCACCATTCTCGCCGGCGATGGCCACGCTCTTGCCGTCGGGTGAGTACGCCAGGGCGAGGACGGGCTGCGGCTCGAAGCGGCGCTCCTGCGTCCGCAGCGTGGCCAACTCCTTGCCTTCCACCACGTCCCATAGCTTCGCCGTGCCCTCATTGTTCCCCGCGGCCAGGCGTTTGCTATCGGGGGAGAAAGCCAATCCCCAAACGGCGCCGGTCTGGTTGTCGAGGAGGGGCCGTTCCTCCAGGGTGACGGCATGCCACAACTTCACTTTGCTGTTGTCCGCCGAGGCCGCCAGCGTCTTGCCGTCGGGCGAATACCTCACGCACCTCACGCTTCCTCCCGGACCCGGCAGCGTCGTTCGCTCCTGACCCGTGGCGGCATCCCACAGCTTCACCGTGCCGTCCCAACCGGCCGTGGCGACGGTCTTGCCATCCGGGGAAAAGGTGACGAACTCCACCGCATTGGCATGTCCGGTAAGCGTCGTCTGACTTTTGCCGCCGGCCACGTCCCACAGGATGGCGCTGCGATCCGCGCTCACCGAGGCCAGCGTCTTGCCGTCGGGAGAGAAGGCCACGCACAGGACGATGCCGGTGTGCCCCTGGAGGCGCAGCCGCTGCTTTCGCGTGTCCACGTCCCAGACGGTCACGACCTTGTCCAGCCCGGCCGCCGCCAGCATCCTGCCGTCCGAGGAGAAGGCGACGGCGTTGACGCCGGCCGTGTGTCCCTCAAGGGTGGCACGCATCGCCCCGGTCGCCGGATCGCGCAGCTTCACGGTGCCGTCGAACTCGCCGGTAGCCAGGATCTTGCCATCGGGAGAGAAAGCGACCGAGCGCACGACATGGGGCAGCGGGACCGTGACGGCCAATCGCTCCCTGGTCAGATCCCAGAGGCGAAGTTCGCCGGTTTTCGAGTTGGCGCCGCGACCGGCGGCCATTGCCAGGAGCTTGCCGTCGGGGGAGAAAGCCACGCTGTCCACGGGAAGGATACGGCCTTGAAGAGAGGTCGGATTGGGCAGGAACGACTCGGCCTCCTCGCGCGGCTTGGCCCGCGCCGCCGGCTGTTTCTTCGTCTCCGTCTGAGCGAAGTTCGACTGCGGCGCCAGCAAAAACAGACCCAAGAGCACAAGCCAACGAGAACGAACCATGAACGAACCTCCTTCTCTCGATACCTACCCATTCCTCGTCGTCGATCTGTTCCGCTCGCGGCCCCAATTACTTTCGCACGGCCGCTTTCTTCATGGCCTGTGGCGGCGGTTCGTCGGTGAGCGACCAGACGCGGATGGGGAAGTCCGTGCCGCCGGCGACGTACTTGCCGCCGCCCTCTCCCCGTCCTCCGCCGGCGGTGATGGCCTGTCGGCCGTCGGGCGAGAACTTCACGACCCAAACGAAGCCGGTTTGTCGGAAGAGCTTGCGTTGTTGTCCCGTGGCCGCATCCCACCAGCGCACCGTGCCGTCGTAGCCGCATGACAGGATACTGTGGCCGTCCGGCGCGGCATCGACGGAAGTGACGCCGCCCGCGTGCCCCTGGAAAGTCCGCACCAGTTCGCCGCTTTCGACGTTCCATAACTGAATGACGCTCCCGCCGGCCGCGCAAATGGCCTGGCGCTGGTCGGGCATCCAGGCCACGCTATGAATCCATCCCTGCGTTTGCTGGAACGAACGCAGTTGTTTGCCGCCCTCCACGTCCCACAGCCGCAGCACGCCGTCTCGACCACCGGACAGAAAACGTCGGCCGTCGCGGGCGAAACGCACGCTGCGGACCCAGTCGGTATGGCCCTCGAACTTGCGAACTTCTCGACCGTTCTCGACCTCCCACAGACGGATGGTCTTATCGCGGCCGCCGGACAGCAGATGTCGCCCGTCCGGGGCGAAGTCCAGGGCGTTGATGGCGCCGACGTGGCCGTGGAAGCGCCGCAGCTCGGCGCCGGTCTCCACGTCCCAGAGAAAGACTACGCCGCCGACGCCGGCCGAAACCGCCTGCTTGCCGTCCGGCGAAAAGGCTACCGCGCCGATCTCATTAGGCTGTTCGCGCGGCCCCTTGTCCACCGCCGACGTGACACCCCGGAAGATGCGGAGTTCCTTGCTCGTTTTCAGGTCCCATAAGCGCACCGTCTTGTCCCCCTCGGGCCAACCGCTGCCCGAGAGCAGACGACGACCATCGCGGGAAATAACCAGGCTGACTACCGGGCCGGTATGACCACGCAGCAGACGAATCGGCGTCGGCGCTGCCTGCCAGATCTTCACCGTGTTGTCCAGGCTGGATGATACGAGCCGTCGGCCGCCGGCGAAGGTCAATCCCGTGACGGCGTTGCCGTGGCCATTCAACCGACTGCGTTGGCTGCCGGTCGCGGCGTCCCACAAGAAGATGGCGTTGTCGGCGCCGCCACTGGCCAGGGTCTTGCCGGCCGGAGAGAAGGCCAGTGTTGTTACTTCCGCTGTGTGTCTCTTCAGGGTGGCCCGCTCGCTCTTCTTCGCCATGTCCCACAGCTTGATGGTGCGATCGTCGCTGCCGGAGGCCAGGGTTTGGCCGTCTGGACTGAAGGCGAGAACCCGTATGGCGTCTTCGTGTCCCTTGAGCGTGACGGGTTCGCTGTCGCCGCTCATCGGCCACAACTTGATGGCGCGATCGCTGCTGCCGGAAGCGAGTGTCTGACCGTCCGGTGAGAAAGCCAGAGCGCGGATGGATGCTTTGTGACCCTTGAGAATACGTAGTGTTTTGCCCGTGGCGGGCTCCCATAAGCGGATAGTTTTGTCGTAGCTGCCGCTGGCCAACGTCTTGCCGTCGGGCGTGAAGGCCAGAGCGTAGACCCAACTGCTGTGGCCCTCCAGCGTGCGAACCTCTTGGCCGGTCGCCGCGTCCCACAGCTTGATCTTCTGATCGGGACTGCCGCTAGCCAACATCTTGCCGTCCGGCGAATACGCCAGGCAAGTAACCGCGTCGGCATGTCCCTTGAGGACGTGACGCTGAATTCCGGTGGCCAACTCGCACAGTTGCACGCTGCCGTTCTCCCCGGCGATGGCCACGCTTTGGCCGTCGGGTGAGTACGCCAGCGCGAGGACCGGCTGCGGCTCGAAGCGGCGTTCCTTTGTCCGCAGCGTGGCCAACTCCTTGCCTTCCGCCACGTCCCACAGCTTCGCCGTGCCCTCGTTGCATCCCGTAGCTAAGCGTTTACTATCGGGAGAGAAGGCCAATCCCCAAACAGAGGGAGTCTGGTTGTCGAGGAGAATTCGTTCCTCCAGGGTGACGGCATCCCACAGTTTCACCTGGCGGTTGTTTCCCGAGGCCGCCAACGTCTTGCCGTCGGGCGAATACCTCACGCACATCACGCTTCCCCCCGGCCCAGGCAGCGTCTTTCGCTCCTGACCCGTGGCGGCATCCCACAGCTTCACCGTGCCGTCCCAACTGGCCGTGGCGACCGTCTTGCCATCCGGGGAAAAGGTGACGAACTCCACGCCATTGGCATGTCCGGTAAGCGTCGTCCGACTTTTGCCGCCGGCCACGTCCCACAAGAGGGCGCGTCGATCGCGGCCGACCGAGGCCAGCGTCTTGCCGTCGGGAGAAAAGGCGACGCAAAAGACCCGGTCGCTATGCTCCTGGAGGCGCAGCCGCTGCTTTCGCGTGTCCACGTCCCAGACCGTCACAACGTTGTCCAGCCCAGCCGCCGCCAGCATCTTGCCGTCCGGCGAGAAGGCGACGCCATTCACCCCGGCCGTGTGTCCGCGCAGGGTGGCGCGAACCGCCCCCGTAGCCGGGTCGCGCAGCTGCACCGTGTTGTCCAATTCGGCGGTAGCCAGCACCTTGCCGTCGGGGGAAAAGGCGACCGAGCGCACGATGTGGGGCACCGGGACCGTGGCGATCCGTCGATCCTTGTTTAGGTCCCACAGGTGAAGCTCGCCTATCGATTGTCCGCCCCGACCGCCGACCATCGCCAGGAGCTTGCCGTCGGGCGAAAACGCCACGCTGTCCACGGTGAGAACGCGACCCTGGAGAGCAGCGGGATTGGGCAGAAACGACTCGGCCTCCTCTTGGGACTCGGCCTTCGCCGCCGACTGCTTCTTCGCCTCCGTCTGAGCGAGGTTGGGTTGCGGCGCCAGCACGAACAGACCCGCGAGCACAAGCCAACGAGAACGAACCATGAACGAACCTCCTTCAATCGAGACGTGTCCTCTTCTCGTCGTCGATCCGTCCCTCTCACTGACGCTCGCGGCCCCCGTTACTTTCGCGCGGCCGCTTTCTTCATGGTCCGCGCCGGCGGTTCGTCGGCGAGCGACCAGACGCGGATGGGGAAGTCCGTGCCGCCGGCGACGTACTTGCCGTCGCCCGCACTCCGCCCTCCGCCGGCGGTGAAGGCCTGTCGGCCGTCGAGAGAGAACTTCACGGCCCGCGTGAAATAGTTATGCGGGAAAAGTTTGCGCTGCTGGCCGGTGTCCGCGTCCCACAAGCGCACGGAGAAATCGTAGCCGCACGACAGAATCCGATGGCCGTCCGGCGACACGTCCACGCCGGTGACGCCGTAGACGTGCCCCTGGAAGGTCCGCAGCAACTCGCCGCGCTCGACGTCCCACAACTGCAAGACGCTGCCGCCGGCCCCGCAGACGGCCCGGCGATTGTCGGGCATCCAGGCCACGCACTCCGTCCATCCCTTCGGTCCGGCCTGGAACGAACGCAGTGGTTTGTCCTTCTCGATGTCCCACAAGCGCATCATCCCATCTCGGCCGCCGGACAGGAAGCGCCGGCCGTCGCCTGCCAAGCGCACACTGCGGACCCATTCCGTATGTCCCTCGAACTTACGAACCTGACGGCCGGTCTTGACGTCCCAGAGACGGATGCTCTTGTCCTCCCCAGCGGAGAGCACGTGCCGTCCGTCCGGTGCGAAGTCGAGTCCGGAAACGATGCCGGCGTGGCCGTGGAAACGTCGCCGTTCCGCGCCTGTCTCCACGTCCCACAGGATCACGACACCGCCGACGCCGGCCGAGACGGCTTGCTTGCCGTCCGGCGAAAAAGCCACGGCCTCGATCTGATGGGGTTGTTCTCCCGCTCGAAAGACGCGAAGTTCCTTGCCCGTTTTCAGATCCCATAAGCGCACCGTCTTGTCCCCCTCGGGCCAACCGCTGCCCGAGAGCAGACGACGACCATCGCGGGAAATAACCAGGCTGATCACCGGGCCGGTATGTCCGCGCAGCAGACGAATCGGCGCCAGTGCCGCCCGCCAGATCTTTACCGTATTGTCCAGGCTGGATGATACGAGCCGTCGGCCGTCCGCGAACCTCAAGCCCGTGACGGCGTTGCTGTGGCCATTCAATCGACTGCGTTGGCTGCCGGTCGCGGCGTCCCAAAGCAGGATGGCGTTGTCGGCGCCGCCGCTGGCCAGGGTCTTGCCCGCGGGCGAGAAGGCCAGCGTCATGACCTCGGCGTTGTGGCCCTTGAGCGTGGCCCGCTCGCTCTTGCCGGCCACGTCCCACAACTTGATTACCTGATCGTCGCCGCCGGAGGCCAGCGTTTTGCCATCCGGGCTGAAGGCCAGGGTGCGAATCGCGCCTTCATGTCCCTTGAGCGTGACGGGTTCGCCGTCGCCGCTCATCGGCCACAATTTGATGGCGCGATCGCTGCTGCCGGAAGCGAGCGTCTGGCCGTCCGGTGAGAAAGCGAGAGCTCGGATGGATGCTTTGTGCCCCTTGAGAATACGCAGCAATTTGCCCGTGAGGGGATCCCAGAGGCGGATGGTTTTGTCGTAGCTGCCGCTGGCCAGCGTCTTGCCGTCGGGCGTGAAGGCCAGAGCGTAGACCCAACTGCTGTGGCCCTCCAGCGTGCGGATTTCCTGGCCGGTCGCCGCGTCCCACAGCTTGATCTTCTGATCGGGACTGCCGCTGGCCAGGAGTTTGCCGTCCGGCGAATACGCCAGGCAAGTAACCACGTCGGCATGTCCCTTGAGGACGTGACGCTGAATTCCGGTGGCCAGCTCGCACATCTGCACGCTGCCGTTCTCGCCGGCGATGGCCACGCTCTTACCGTCGGGCGAAGAGGCCAGCGCGAGGACCGGCTGCGGCTCGAAGCGACGCTCCCTCACCGGCCGCACTGTGGCCAACTCCTTGCCTTCCGTCACGTCCCACAGCTTCACCGTCCCCTCATTATTCCCTGCCGCCAGGCGTTTGCTATCGGGAGAGATGGCCAATCCCCAAACGGTGGAAGTCTGGTTGTCGAGGAGGGTCCGTTCCTCCAGGGTGACGGCATCCCACAGCTTCACCTGACCATTGCCTCCCGAGGCCGCCAGCGTCTTGCCGTCTGGCGAATATTTCACGCACATCACGCTTCCTCCCGGACCCGGCAGCGTCTTTTGCTCCTGGCCCGTGGCGGCATCCCAGAGTTTCACCCGACCATCCCAACTGGACGTGGCGATGGTCTTGCCATCCGGGGAAAAGGTGACGCACTCCACCGCATTGGCATGTCCGGCAAGAGTGGTCCGGACCTTGCCCGTGCCCGCATCCCACAGGATGGCGCTGCGATCCTTGCTCGCCGAGGCCAACGTCTTGCCGTCGGGAGAGAAGGCCACGCACAGGACCATGTCGGTGTGTCCCTGCAAGCGCAGCCGTTGCTTTCGCGTGTCCACGTCCCAGACGGTCACGACCTTGTCCAGCCCGGCCGCCGCCAGCATCCTGCCGTCCGGCGCGAAGGCGACGGCGTTGACGCCGATCGTGTGCCCCTCAAGGGCGGCACGCATCGCCCCGGTCGCCGGGTCGCGTAGCTTCACGGTGCCGTCGAACTCGCCGGTAGCCAGGATCTTGCCATCGGGAGAGAAGGCCACCGAGCGCACGACATGAGGCAGCGGGACCGTGACGGCCAGTCGATCTTTGTTGATGTCCCACAGACGAAGCTCGCCCGCTCCCGAGTTGACGCCGCGACCGGCGGCCATGGCCAGGAGCTTGCCGTCGGGGGAGAAAGCCACGCTGTCCACGGGAAGGATGCGGCCCTGAAGAGAGGTTGGATTGGGCAGGAACGACTCGGCCTCTCCTTGCGTCTCCGTCTTCGCCGCCGGCTGCTTCTTCGCCTCGGTGTCGCCGGCCGGCTTCGTTTCCGTCTGGGCCAGGTTCGGCCGCAGCGCCAGCAACAGCAGACCGGCCAGTATGAGTATCCCTCTTCCCGACCGCGACAATTGTTTGGGAGCGCCACCGTCCATGATGAGTCTCAACCTCCGTTTGAGTAGTTCGATGCCGGCCAGGCCACTCGCCATCGCCGGCAGAGGCCAGCGATCCTCCGCCAGGAAATCGAGGGTGTTGAGGATGGCAGCGGCATAAGTCCGCGCCGGCACCTCGCCGACCACCCAGGCATCGCAGCATTCTTCCTCGTGGACGTGCAGGCGCCGGCGAGCCAGCCACACTACAGGATACCACCAATACAGCGCCGAGACGACAAGCTCCAACCAGCGCACCCAGTGGTCGCGCCGCCGGACGTGCGCCAGCTCGTGCGCCAGCAGACTGCCGCGCTCCGCCGGATCGAGTCGTTCGAGCAGCTTTGTCGGGAAGAAGATCCGCACTCGGCCAACCGCCGCCCACACCAGCGGCGGCAGCGGTCCCGGCAACAGCCCTATCTCCGGGCAGCGTCTTAACCCCATGTGTCGGGCCAGGCAACGGGCCTGCTCCTGAACGTCGGCGTCCGCGGGGCGAGCGTACCGCAACAGACGCTGAAAGCGGACGATGTACGTGCTGCCCCAGGCGAGCCAGACCGCGACCCCCGCCAGCCAAACGACGCCGAGCAGGGAAACACACCCTTGCAAGCTCCGAGACTGCGGCTCGATGCCCTTCGCCGACGGAATCGCCGCAGGGGCGGAGGCCGGCTTCACCAGGGTATATTCGATGTCCGACGGGTCGAGGGCGGGCGGCGCGCTCGCCTTCTTTCGCTGCGGAAGCCCTGCTCTCGCCGGCTTGACCCGGAGAGGAACCAAGGGCGCCGCTCCTTCGGCTTCGCTCGTCCAAAGGATCGGCTCGGCCGGATCGGAAGAGGGCAGCGTGACAATCACGTGCTCCATTGCCGCCGGCGCCATCTCGGCGGGAGCAGCCGGTTCTTGCGGCAGATGGGCGACGGTCACGGGCCACAAGGGCGGCGTGACGAGTTTGAGCAGGACCAGCAGCCAGAGGCCATGCAGCACTGCGGGCCGCCGGCAGAATCGGCCGACGAGCACGGCGACAAGAGCGAGCACGCCGGCACAGACGGCGTTGGCCAGACCGATAGGTACGAGCGCGGACATGATGTGGTCCTCGGCGCGAGGGGTGTCACTTCGATTTGTTCTTGCGATCGAGCTGGTCGATAAGGTCGCGCAGTTCGCGGCGTTCCCTGGAGGACAGCGCCTCGGCGCGGACCAGGTGCGTCAGCAGCGGCGCCATCAGTCCGCCGCACAGCTTCTCGGCCATGGCCCGCAAGCGATGGCCGACGAGCGTGTCGCGGTCGGTGCGGGCCCGGAAGCGGTGAGCGTGGCCGCTGCGGTCGCGTTCGACGTGGCCCTTGCCTTCCAGGCGTTCGAGCAGCTTCTGCACCGTCGCATAGTGGGCGTCGTTGCCCTCGGGATAAAGAACGTCGGTCAACTGGCGAATGTTGGCCGAGCCGCGGTCCCACAGCACTTGCAGGACCGCCAACTCGGCGTCGGTGACGTCTTGCGGGACTTTCTCCGTCATTGCGGAACACCCTGCCTCGGGTTGGTGAAGGAAACTGAGACAATGCGTCTGAGAGATGAGACTAAGACAGGTTGTCTGGGAAGTCAAGAGGTTTTTTGGAGACAGGGCGATTTTTCCGGATCGGAGCCGTGAGCGTCAGCGAGCGGGACTGACCGCTCGCTGACGCTCGCGGCTCGGACCTGGTAATGTTTCCTAGCGCGGCTCAGGAGAGGTTGACGGGACGGGAGTACAGCCGATCCAGCACGGTGCCGCTCGCCGCCTGCAGTGCCAGGTGCTCGACCATCGGCGCCCAGCGTCCGCCCGCCAGACCGTCGGCGAGGAGGGCGGCCCCCTGGGCGGCGTGCTTCACCCACGCTCCCAACAAAGGCTCCAGGACCAACACGGGGGCGAGCAGACCGAGATCCAGCGCCACTTGTTCCACTAGATCCGGCTCACTCTCCAGCAATCGCCCCGACAGCACCACTTCCTCGAACTTCGTCACCGCCCGCAAGCCGGCCACCGCCTTCCGCAGCGATTCGCGGAACAGCTGACGGGCCATCGCCGCGTCCGGGATCGAGGCCACTCCGCCCGCGAACAAATCGCGCTTTTGTAAGGGAGAAAGCAGATACGCCAATTCGCCATCCCACGCTCCGCAGCCGCGCCATCCCGGTGGACCGCTCGTCCCGCCCAGGCCGTCCACGATGCGCCCGCCGTTAAGGACCAGGCAGGCCGTGAAGGCCGAACCCAGTTCGACGACACAGCCGTGATAGGCACTCCATTCGATGTCCAACTTCCGTGTCCGCTGCGCCAGCGCCAGGGCGGCGACGCACAGCTTGTCGGCGGTGCCCAGGTCGATGCGGTTGATCTTGCGATGGGCCGGCACCGTCGGCAGGTGCATGACGCCGGGCAGAAAGACGATGGGCAAGTCGGAGGCCCGCAGCGCTCGCAGCAGCGACGAAAAGCCGAGGACGCCCTGGCGCCCGGCGTCGTCGGGTCCGCGTTCGTCCGGCCGAACGAGCGTCATCAGGGCGAGGTCGCGCTCCGTGCAGTCGGCGCGGCGGACCAGCGGCAGACCGTAGCCGGAAGGTCCGGCGATGAGGTGAAAGGGGCCGCGTTCGCTCAGCCAGCGGACGGGCAGAGCGGGATCGGCTTGCAGTTCTTGAGGTGTGAAGCGACACTGTTCGCCGACGACGCCGTCTTCGAGAATGACGACGTCGAGACTGCTGCTGCCGGGATCGGTGCCGGCCACGCGGATCGACGCTGCCATCAAAGGCCCTCGCCCAGGGCGTAAACCTGCTCGGCGTCCAGCACCTGATCGTTGCGCTCGAACAGGCGAGCGATGGCGGCCTTGTGGATCTTCATCTTGGTATCGCCGACGCCGACGGCGCCGTAAGCGACGACACCGTCGCGCTCGGCGCCCTTGTCGATGACGTTGACGCCTTCGATACCCGTGGGCGGCACGGCGTTGAGGTCGATCATCACGCGCAGGCTTGGACAATCGCGGCGGGCGTCGCGCGGCAGGAGGGTGATGCCGGCGGCGCCGGCGGCGACAACCAGGTTGCGCTGGTCGAGGGCGGAGGCGAGGTCGCCGGCCCAGTCGGTTGCGGCCGGCTCCAGTCGAGCGTCCGGCACCCGAGCGCGGATCGCCTCGGCCACGGCCGCCGCCTTCGCCAGTTGCCGCGAGCCGATGCAAACGTCGGCGCCTTGTCGCGCCAGCAGCAGGGCCACGCGCTGGCCAACCGGGCCGGTGCCGCCCAGCACCAGCGCCTTGGCCGTCTTCAGATCCAGGTGTCGCGCCGCCGCCCGCACCGCCGCCGCCGCCGTGGTGTTGGCCCCGTTGGCGTCGAGCAGGACCGACACGCGCAAGCCGAACTGCGGCAGCATGTGCTTGCACGCCTCGGCCAGCAGTTTCTCGCCCAGGGCCACGTCACTGCCGCCCAGAAACAACGCCGTGCGATGCAGGTCCTTCGGCCCCCGCGTGAAGATGGCCCCGTGGACCTTCTCGCGCACCGTCTCCGGCCTCACGCCGCCGTAACTGAGCACCTCGTCGGCGCCGGCGTCGTAGGCGACGACGCGGTCGAACACGCTGGGGTGCGGATCGCTGTCGAGTTGGATGAGGAGCTTGCGTTTTTCCACGGTCC
Organism: uncultured Planctomycetota bacterium; assembly: GCA_963849325.1. GTDB lineage: Bacteria > Planctomycetota > Planctomycetia > Gemmatales > Gemmataceae > JAJPHU01. Next base: position 1,125,845 of record CAWKHF010000005.1, read on the forward strand.
CCTCCCTTGAGAGCCTGTTCCGAAAGCCCCTCTCCCCCGCTTCGGGGGAGAGGGGTTGGGGGTGAGGGGGAGGAGTGGCCCCCTCACCCCCAACCCCTCTCCCCCGAAGCGGGGGAGAGGGGAGCTTAAGGAATATACTCTGAGGCCGCAAGCGCGCCGTTAATACTTGGCCATCTGGGCCTCGTGCGCCGCTTCCTTCTTGCGCCCGAGCCGGTCGAGCACATCCTTGACGCCGTCCAGCAGCATGCGCAGGTCGCTGTTGATGGCGAGGAACTGCCAGCCTTCCTCGATGCGTGCCTGTGCTTCCTCGGAGCTGAAGCAGTGGACGCCGGCGGCGACGCCGTGCTTCTTGCAGGTTGCCAGGATGTGCTTCATCGCCTGGGCCGTGGCCTCGCCGCTGGGTGGTTTGCCGTCCTTGCTCCGCATACTGGCCGCCAGGTCGTTGGGTCCGACGAAGATGGCGTCGATGCCCGGCACGGAGAAAATGCTGTCGGCGTTCTCGACGGCCTGGATGTGCTCGCATTGCAGGACGACGAGCAGTTCGTCGTTGGCGCGGGCGAAGTAATCGACGGCGGTGCCGCCGAAGTTGAGGGCGTGAACGCTGCCGCCGACGCTGCGCGTTCCGAACGGCGGATACAGGACGGCACTGACGGCATCCAGCGCTTCCTGCCGGCTGTTGACCATCGGCACGACGATGCCGTGTGCTCCGTTGTCCAGGGCGCGTTTGATGTTCTCGTGGCGGTTGGACGGCACCCGCGCCAGGGCGATGCAGCCGGCGTCGGCGATGGACGCGAACATGTGCGTGGCCGTCTCCCAATCGACCAGCGTATGCTCGATGTCCACGGTCAGCCAGGCGAAGCCGGCGCGGGCCAGGAAACGCGAGACGATGACGCTGCCCAACGACAGCCAGGTGCCGACGGACGGCTGGCCGGCCTTCAACGCTCGCTTGACGGGGTTGGCGCGCATGGTGTTCTCCTCGGGGCCGTCGGCGACGGCGGCTGGGGTGGATCAATCTTCCTCGAAGCGGCGCCGCGGCCGATAGGCCGGTTTGCGCCGCGGCGGCGGCTTGGTGTGGCTGCCGTGCGGTTCATCCTCCTCGACGGAGGCCATGTCGTCCTCATCGTGGAAATGAGGATCTTCGTACTCCTTGTGGAGACGCGGCCTGGGCGTCTCCGGGGTTGGTGGCGAGTCGCTCATGTGCCTGTTCCTCGCGGCGAACCTCGATGGCTGGCCCCTCAAGGGCATGAACGAATAACCTGCCGCAATTATACGACCTCGCCACGGCGCCGCGCAGGGGTGGTCCTCCGAAGTGTCCTGTCTTCGCCGACCCCGCTCGGACGGCCTCTCCCCGCTATAATGGTCCAGGGAGGTGACGCCGATGCAAACCGCTTTGCGGATGGAAACCACGGTCCTGCCGGGCCATCGTCTCGAACTCAGCGCCCCGGAACTACCCGAAGGGGCCAAGGTCGAGGTCATCGTTATCTTGCCGGAGAAACCGTCGCCGCGCCGGATGTCCATGCTGGAATTTGTGGAATCGTTACCGCCGGGGCCTCGGGCCTTTCCCACCTGGGAGGAGTACGAAAGGCACTTGCAGGAGGAGAAAGATGCATGGGAGCGCTAAACCTGCCTGCTTCCGGCCTGGTTTATCTCGACGCCAACCCGATCATCTACACCGTGGAGAAACATCCCGTTTACGGGCCGCTGCTTCAATCGTTGTGGCAGGCCGCCCAGGCCAAGACCATCGAAGTAATCAGCAGCGAGCTGGCGCTCATGGAGACCCTGGTTGGTCCGTTAAAAAACGGCAATACCATCCAGGAGCGCCAGTATGAACAGGCGCTCCTGGGGACGGACATGCGTCTAATCCCCATCACACAAGCCATTCTGCGCGAAGCAGCCCGCTTGCGGGCAACCACCAAGCTGAGAACCCCTGACGCCCTGCACGCGGCCACAGCTCAGCAAGTAGGCTGCGTGCTCTTTGTCACCAACGATGCCGGCTTCCGGGGCCTGGCGGGTCTCCCTCTAGTGATTCTGGACGACTTGCGGACGCCTTGAACGCCCCGATGACGAACTCACGTCAGCGTATTTCCCCCGTTTACGGACAGTTTTTGCCCGGTAATGAAGCGGGCGCCGTCGGAGGCGAGGAACGCCACCGCCTCGGCCACGTCGTCCGGCTCGCCCATGTGCTTCATCGGCACCAGCGCGGCGTAAGCGTCCTTCGACTCCTGCGAATCCTTGGCGTGGCGCTCCGTCGGAATCCAGCCCGGCGCGACGAGGTTCACCGTGATTTGCCAGGGGGCCAATTCCATCGCCCACGACCGCATCAGGCCGAGCTGCGCCCCCTTGGCCGATACGTAATTCGAGAACTCCGGCACGCCGCGCTCGAACACTTCCGAGCCGATGTGAATGATCCGCCCATAGCGCCGTTCCTTCATCGACGGCAGCACGGCCCTGGCCAGCAGCACGGGACTTTTGACGAAGAACTCCAGCTGATCCAGACAGTGCCGCCAGGTCAGGTCGTCGAGGCGGATGAACGGCTGCGGTCCCGTGGCGTTGAGGACCAGGATGTCGAGGGGGCCGAACGCCTTCGTCACCTGCGCCACCATGCCGGAGACGGCGGCCTCGTCGCGCACGTCGGCCTGGAAGACCTCGGCGCCGCCGCCGGCCTGGCGGACCTCGTCGAGTAACTGCCGGGCCTTTTGCGGACTACCGAAGTAGTTGATGGCCACCTGTGCGCCGCACGCCGCCAGCTTGCGAGCGATGGCCGCTCCCAGGCCGCGCGACGCTCCCGTTACCAGGGCCGTTTTTCCGCGTAAATCGTGTGTCATTTCGGTATCCTTCACTGTGCAAATTCCTGAGCGGGGGCGTCAGCCCCCTGAGCGATGCGAACTCAGGGGGCTGACGCCCCCGCTCAGGTCGTCAATGAGTCGCCGGTCTGCGTGCGACGCCGATACTGGCCGGGGGTCTGCCCGGTCTCGCGTTTGAAGACGACACTGAGATATTCGGGGTGTTCGTAGCCGGCCAACTCGGCGATGCGTTCCAGGGGCAAATCGGTCTCGGCCAGCAGCTGCTTGACACGCTTGAGCTGCACGGCGCGAATCTCGGCCTGGGGCGAACGGCCCAGATACTTGCGGAAGCGTCGTTCGAGGATGGTCCGCGACAGCGGCACGTGCCGCAGTACTTCGTGTACCGTCACGCCGCGGCAGGCGTTCTCGCGGATGTAGCGCACGGCGAGGGCGATGTGCGGATCGTCGATGGCGAGAACGTCGGTGGATTGCCGCGTCGCCACGCCGAGTGGTTCAATGCACTCGTGCAGCCGTCGCGGTTTGGCGCCGGCCATCAGACGATCCAGCAGCGCCGCCGCCTCGTAGCCGACGCGCTCCGGGTTGGGCACCACGCTCGACAGCGGCGGATCGCACAATTCACAGAGCAACACATCATCGTCCACGCCGAGGACGGCGACTTCCTCCGGCACACTCAGACCGATGCGCTGACAGGCGTCGAGGACGTGCTGGCCGCGCGAGTCGTTGCAGGCGAAGACGCCCAGCGGGCGGGGCCGGTCGCGCAGCCAGTCGCCGATGCGCGACTGCTCCAGTTCCCACGGATGGGCGTGCCGTCCGCCCCACGGCGATTCGTACACCGCGCAGTTCGGCCCGGCCACGCCCAGCGCCTGCCGAAACCCTTCCAGGCGTTGCCGCGACCAGGCGTGGCCGGTGAAGCCGCACGCCGCGAAGTGACGAAAGCCGCGCTCCAGCAAATGCTCGGCGGCCAGAACGTCCGATGGCCCCATGGTCCGACTCGATCTGCGGCAGTCCCAGGCCGGCATGCACGTCATTGAGGTTGACGACCGGGATGCGTTTCTTGCGCAGCAGCTCGGCCAACGGCGGATCGGTCATCCGGCTGATGATGCCGTCGCCGCGCCAGTCCTTGAGCCAGCTCGGCGGAGCGGCCCCCAGCTCGCGCAGCTCCAGAAAGACCGACCACGGTTGATGCGAGCGCAGGTAACGGATGATGCCGCGCAGGATCTGCCGGCCGTAGATCTGCGAGGTTTCCACCATCAGAGCGACGTGAGGCCGCATAACGGATCCTGCCTCTTTTCCGACGCTTCACGCCATCCGTCGTTACCACTCCTATTGTGGCCCCAGAGGCAACCATTCTCAACCCGATTGTCCGCCCGTCGTTCTCTTCTCGGTCGTACCAATGTCGGCGCGTTGAGGAGGCAGGCAAAGGAACTCAAAACGAATACGCTGATTCTCATGGACAGGCCCACAACGCGACGTTAACGTAAGGTCAAGAGCGTAGAAAGGATCGTCCCTTCGCGGCGAATCGGCACGGTTTTTGAATATTAATTAACCGTTGCGCCCATCCGAAAGGTAGGGGACCGCTCACGCCGCCCCGCTCGCCTTATCCGGTTGGATAAATCCATGCAAGATTCGGGTACGGACCCGATACTTGATATAGGGGAGGAAAGCAAGGTGGACGCATTTCCCCTGCTGGCCGCGCTCAACCATCGGGAGCAAGGGCACGCATGGAACGGCCCATGCCTTTTCTTGCGCGAGAATTCCATCCTGTTTTTTCTTGTCCGTCTTTTCTTGTTTCTTTTCCAAGGAGTCTCGTGATGTTTCAATTGCCTTTCGGGAAACGCTCGCGTGGCTTCACGCTGATTGAGCTGCTGGTGGTGATCGCCATCATCGCCATCCTCATCGGTTTGCTTCTGCCGGCGGTGCAAAAGGTCCGCGAGGCCGCTGCACGCACCCAGGGCGTCAACAACCTCAAACAGCTGGGCCTGGGTATGCAGAACCACCACGATACGCTCAACTGTCTGCCCGACGCGGGTTCGGGCCAAGGTGTTTGGCCCACCGCCCTGCTCATGGGTACGGCGCAGCCGGGGCCTTGGTGCTACCAGATCCTGCCTTTCATCGAGCAACAGAATCTCTGGCAGAATTGGGTGACCGGGAAAAATAATCCGGGGATTGGGGTAAAAGTGTTCATGGACCCCGGCCGCGGACGGCCCGCGACGGATAGCAATGGCTACGCCCGCACGGATTACGCTATCAACAGCACGCCCTGGTTTCCTGGCGTCGGCGGTGCCCAGGGGCCGACCGTCAACACGAGCTGTACCGGGGGCAACGTCCACTCCAAGTCGCCCCTGACCCTGATGGGCATCCCGGACGGAACCTCGACCACGATGTTCCTGGGAGAGAAAGCGGTGCCCTCCACTGCCTATAACAACAACGTGGGCAACTGGGACGACTCCGCCTTCCAGTCCTACGGGGGCGACCAGCGCAATGGGATTTACAGCTTCCAGGACAATGCCTATAAGGTTCCTCTTTATGGAACCTGCAACGGCGGCCCGTGGTGGGGTGCGCCCTACTCCGGCGGCTTCCCGATCGGCATGTACGATGGCAGTGTGCGCATGATGCAGTACGATGCGAGCGCCGGCTACCTCCAGGCTCTCCTCACCTCCAACGCGGGTGACATCTACACGGGTCCATGATCCGAGCTTCGGCGCAGGAAACGAACCGAGCCGCGACCGTAACCGAGCCGCGACCGTCAGGGAGCGGAGGAAAGCTCACTCCTCCGCTCCCTGACGGTCGCGGCTCGGTTCTCGTGGGGTCATGGTCTCCCGTCAGCCGCAAACGATCTCAAGAAAAGTACGTCGATTCTCATGGCGTAGTCCCCGGCGCGGCTGTATGGTAAAGAGGTGCCCTGCCGGAACCTCCCGCCTGGCGTCGCATTGGAATAGGCTCCATGACACGAGTTCATTTTCTCCGCCGCGTAGGTGGCGGCGGCCGACTTCTCGGATGGTTGGCCGGTTCGCTGCTGCTGGCGGCGACGGTGCGCGGGGCGGATCCGGCGGCGCAACCGTCTGGGGAGGCGCTGCGTTTCTTCGAGTTGCGCGTTCGTCCGGTGCTGGTGGACCACTGTTACAAGTGTCACGCCGACAAGAAACAGCGCGGCGGTCTACGCCTGGATTCGCGCGACGCCTTGATGACCGGCGGCGATCAGGGCGCGGCGATCGTGCCGGGCAAGCCCGACGATAGTTTGCTCCTCAAGGCCGTGCGCCACGAGGACGAACTGAAAATGCCGCCCTCGAAGAAACTGACGAAAGAACAGATCGCCGACCTGACGCAGTGGGTGAAGATGGGCGCGCCCTGGCCGACAGGAGGCGCGAGCGCTCCGGTCACAGGCAAGCGCGAATTCCAGATCGGCGAGCGCGAGCGCGCTCACTGGGCGTTCCAGCCGGTCCAGCAGCCGGCGATACCGGCCGTCAAGGATCGGGGATGGGTGGCCAACCCCATCGATGCCTTCCTCCTGGCGAAGCTCGAAGCGAAAGGTTTTTCGCCCAATCCGCCGGCGACGAAGCGACAACTGATTCGGCGAGTCTACTACGACCTGACGGGAATGCCGCCGACGCCGCGCGAGGTCGAGGAGTTTGTCGCCGACCCGTCGCCGCGTGCCTACGAGGAGCGGATTGATCGACTGCTGGCCTCGCCGCACTACGGCGAGAAGTGGGGCCGTCACTGGCTCGACCTGGTGCGCTTCGCCGAGACCAACAGTTACGAACGCGACGGCCGCAAGCCCAACGCCTGGCGCTACCGCGATTACGTCATCCGCTCGTTCAACGACGACAAACCCTATGACCGCTTCCTTCGCGAACAACTGGCCGGCGACGAGATGCCCGACGGCGGGACGGACGGTCTGATCGCCACCGGCTACTATCGTCTGGGCATCTGGGACGACGAACCGACCGACCGCGAACAAGCTCGCTACGATGGACTGGACGACATCGTGGCGACGACGGGGCAAGTCTTTCTCGGGCTGACCGTCGATTGCGCTCGCTGCCACGATCACAAGATCGATCCGATTCCGCAGAAGGATTACTATCGGCTGCTGTCGTTCTTCCACAACATCAATCCCTACCGCAACGGCGGACCCACCGATGAGGCGCTGATCGAAGCCGATCCGGTCGGCAAGCGCGCCTACGAGGACCGGGTCCGCGCCCACGAGCAGAGGCGCGAGGAACTGCAAGCTGCCCTGGCCGTGTTCGAGACGGATTTCCGCAAGCTCTACGAGCAGGTCCACGGCGGGAGCGTCGCGTCGAACGACTTGTCGAGCCGGATCGATGCCGAAGGCGCGAAGTTACTCGGCGACGAGCGTTTTCGGCATTACCGCGAGCAGCGGCGCGAGCTGCGAACGCTGTTGCGGACGAAGGTGGCCGGCGAAATGGCCCTGTGCGTCACCGAGTCCGGTTCGCGGGCGCCGGACACGTTCGTCCTCGTCCGCGGCAATCCGCACGTCCAGGGCGACAAGGTCGAACCGGCTTTCCCCGTCGTCCTCGGCGGCGTCCGTCCGGTCCTTCCGCCGCCGCCGCCCGAGGCGAAAACGACCGGCCGCCGTCGCGTGTTGGCCGACTGGATGGTGTCGCCGGACAATCCGCTGACCGCTCGCGTCATGGTCAACCGCATCTGGCAATACCACTTCGGCCGCGGCATCGTCCGTTCGTCGAGCAACTTCGGTCTGCAAGGCGACAGACCGACGCATCCCGAACTGCTCGACTGGTTGGCCGACGAATTCGTGCGTCGCGGCTGGAGCCTGAAAACCCTGCACCGGCTCATCCTCACGTCGAGCGCCTATCGCATGTCGTCGCGGACCAATGACAAGACATTGTCAGCCGATCCGGCGAACGATCTCTTCGGACGTTTCGACATGCGCCGCCTGACGGCCGAGGAGGTCCGCGACTCGATCCTGGCGTTGAGCGGCACGCTGAACCGCAAGATGTACGGACCCGGCGTGTACACGGCGATCCCGCGCGAAGTGCTGGCCGGGCAATCGATGCCGGGCAACGGCTGGGGCCAATCGCCCTTCGAGGAGGAGTGCCGCCGCAGTGTCTACGTCCACGTCAAACGCTCGCTGTTGACACCGATCCTCGAAAGCTTCGACGCGGGCGAGACGGATCGCTCCACGCCGGTGCGCTTCGTCACGACGCAGCCGACGCAGGCGCTGGCACTGCTCAATGGCGACTTCGTCAACACACAGGCGGGTCTGTTCGCCGACCGTCTCCGCCGCGAGGCCGGGTTCGATGTCCCGAAGCAGGTTCGCCTCGCCTTAACGTTGGCCACCACCCGGCCGCCCACAGACGACGAGATCCGCCGCGGCGTGGCCCTGATCGCCGACCTGCAAACGAGAGAGGGCATCGTTGCCGAGCAGGCGCTGAGATATTTCTGTCTGGTCGTGCTGAACTTGAACGAGTTAGTTTATCTGGATTGAGACAAAGAAAAGCGTAACCGGCTGTGCCAACCGATGCGGAGATCATCGCGGGTATTCAAGCTCCTGGCAGGTATAATGCCCATACCGGATCGGAAGCCGAAGCGCGCCGACTGCTACAACAAGCCATGCCCGATGCGATCGAACTTCCTCTCGCAACGTCGGGGCAAGCCTATCCGAATCCGCCACGAGGTTGCAAGAAATGGTATCAGCGGCATCCACCGGAACCTAGCGTCGGCCATGACCGACCGCACTTCAAGTACGCGGACTGGACGCGCGGCAAGAAGGGAAGAGGAGGAAGCTGGGGGCACATCGAGTTCTAACTCATCGGGTCGAGGAATGAGGGGAGGAATGGAGGAGGTGCCATTATGTCCTACGCGCTTGAAGTGTATTACCGACCGCCCGCTGACCCAAACAAAGAAACGGCACTGCTGGTATGTATCGCGGAGCTTGGCGGGCGATTGGACTATCGAGAGGAGCCGAACGGCAAACCTCGGGAGAGTATTTGCCTGACCTACGAATTCGATGATTTCGACCAGGCCGCCGCTGCCGCCGAGTGCTTGCGTCAACGGGGAGAGTACGTGGAAGGGCCACAAGACTACGGTCCCTGATCGAGTTCGTGGAAAACCGGGCCTGGTAATGCGAATCGCTTGAACGAGACGATGGGAGACCGATCATGACGGGTTCTTCTCCGACTTCATCCCGAACCGCTCCGGCGTTCTGCCGTCGCACCCGACGTGAATTCCTCTGGGAAGCCGGCGCCGGTTTCACCGGCCTCGCCTTGACGGGATTGATGTCGCTGGATGGCTTCTTCGCCAATCAGGCCATCGCCGCCGACGGCGTCACGAAGTTCGGCAACCCCCTCGCTCCCAAGAAAGCGCCGCGGCCGGCCAAGGCCAAAAGCGTGATCTTCCTGTTCATGTACGGCGGACCCAGCCAGGTCGATACCTTCGATTACAAGCCCAAGCTGTACGAACTGGACGGCAAGACGATCCCGGTGAAAACGTTCGGTCGCGGCGGCCGCAAGAACCAGGGTCGCGTCGTCGGGCCGAAGTGGAAATTCAAGCAATATGGCCGATCCGGCAAGTGGGTCAGCGACCTGTTCCCGCACCTGGCAACGCGCGTCGATGACATCGCTTTTTTGCACTCGATGACGGCGGATTCGCCGATCCACGGCTCGGCGATGCTGCAAATGAACACGGGCAAGATCCTGTCCGGCAGTCCGTGCCTCGGTTCGTGGGTCAACTACGGACTGGGCAGCGTCAACGAAAATCTGCCCGGCTTCGTCGTCATGCTCGATCCGACCGGCGGTCCCATCAGCGGCGCCAAGAACTGGTCGAGCGGCTACATGCCGGCCAGTTACCAGGGAACCATCCTGCGCCTCGGCCGGCGCTCCGGTGTTGAACCTGCGTCGCCCCGACTGTATGAGTGAAGCCGCCCAGCGCCGCCTGCTCGACACGCTGCACGATTACAACGCCGAGCATCAGACGCCGCGCGCCGACAACAGCAACCTCGCCGCGCGCATCGCCAGCTACGAAATGGCCTTCAAGATGCAGCGGCACGCCCCCGAGGCGGTCGAGCTTGCCAAGGAAACCGAGGCGACGAAGGAGATGTATGGCCTGAACGACAAGCGAACGCGCGATTTCGGTACGCGCTGTCTGCTGGCCCGCCGTCTCGTCGAGCGCGGCGTCCGCTTCGTGCAGCTGTACGCGGGCGGCGCGCACAACGACGACAACTGGGACGCCCACGGCGACCTGGTGAAGAACCACACGTACCACGCCGGCCGCACCGACAAGCCGATCGCGGCCCTGCTTCAGGATCTGAAACGTCGCGGCCTGCTCGACTCGACGCTGGTGATCTGGGGTGGCGAGTTCGGTCGCCAACCGACCGCCGAATACGCGATGGGCACCGGCCGCGATCACAACGCCTACGGCTTTACGATGTGGCTGGCCGGCGGCGGCATCAAAGGGGGCGTCAGCGTCGGCGAGACCGATGAACTCGGTTCTTCCGCCGTGGTCGATCGCCTGCATGTCAAGAACCTGCACGCCACCGTACTGACCCAGCTCGGCTTCGATCCGAACGGGTTGACGTATTTCTACGGCGGACTCGATCAGAAGTTGGTCGGCGTCGAGGGGGCCGAGGCGATCCGACAGATTATTTGACGGGCACCGGTCGCGGTGCCGTCTTGTCGGGTCCGGCGACTGTGCGTCCCAGCGCGATGGAGAGGAACCACTCGGCGCCGGGTCCGTCGGCGATGGCCTGCTGATACTTGTGCAGGACGTGCAGCAAGCGTTGACTGCCCGGCAGCTCCGGGCGCGTGGCCATTTGCACGAGGGCGTCCGGCAGTGCGGTCATCAGGTAGCGGGCCGCCTCCGCCTTGTCTTCGCCGACGCTTTTGTCGGCGTACTTACTGACCGCTTTCTCCAGCACGCGACCCGCACTGATTTTCTGGAGGGCGGCGAGATCCGCCGCCGCGAGGACGAGGGCGCGATACGACTCCTCGCCCGACAACGCCGCCTGGAAACGAACATCACGCACGAAGTTGACCGTGTATTTCGTCTCGCCGCGTCGCGTCGCATCGACGTGGTGGAAGATTTCGTGATGCAGCGTCGTCGGCAGCTGGGTGTCGCTGTAATAGGCGGCGGCGAGGGCGTTCTTGCCGTTGTAGATGCCGAAATAGCGATAGCCCTTCAGCCGCTCGTCGTAAGGTCGGAAGCCGTCGCCCTGGTGCGAGACGCAAGCGGCGAAGACGCCGACTGCCTTCAGTCCCATTTTCTCCAGGTAGCGCGGCGGCAACTTGTGGATTTCACGCAGGACGATTCGCGCCGCCCGTAGACGCCCCTCGGCGTCCAGCGGCGGCATGACGTCGTGATAGGCGCCCTCTGGCAAATCCGTGGCCGTGAAAACCAGACGGGCGCCGGAATAGTCGGTGAATGCCTTCTGGAGCAGGGTGACCGATTCCGCGCCCGGCTCACGGCCGTGGAGAAAAGGAGCAACGCCTGCCGACAGGACGAGGGCGAGGACGGGAGACAGACGCTTCACGTTGGACTCCTCTTCACGCCGCACTCTTCCGAGCCTGAAGCGTAAGCGAAGAGTTTCCTTCGCTTACGCTTCAGGCTCGGACCCAAAACTTTTGCCCTACGAAATCGGCGTCTTCTCCACCTGCTGGTTAGCGTACTTAAAATAATTGTCCCAGGTCCAGTCCAGCATTTCCAGCGCCTTGTCGATCGGCTGGGCGTGGTAGGCGTCGCCGGCCTTGCGGACGATCTTCAAGCGCTCCAGCTTGGCCAGGGCGTCGCCGATCTCGAAATCGACCTTCAAGTTGGCGCTGCCTTCCAGATACATCTCGACGTAATCGTCGAGCTGCGCCGCCGTCCAGCCTTCCGGCGGCGCGTACTTCCACAGGCAGAAGTAGGCCAGGAACGTCTCGCGGCACTCCTGCTCCTCGGCCTCATCGAGCAGGCGCATGAGCACGCCGGTGTTGTTATCGAGGCTCTTGAAATACAGGCTTTTGGTCAACTTCAAGCTGTAATCCTGCTTCTTGACCTGGTAGCTGTGGTAAGACTTGTAGCCGTAGCCGCCCAGGGCAGCGGCCACACCCCAGGTGGCCGCGGCGCCGATGCCCGACGCCAGCGCCCCCATCTCCAGCTTGCTCAACTTCGGCACGATCTGACTGCCGATCTCCCAGAGCATGATGCTGACGCCCCCCACCAGCGGATAGGCGATCATCGCCTTGTCCAGCCGCGTCATGCGCACCCGCGCCGGGCAGCAGCATGTCCTGGTCGGCCTTGGGAATGTCCTTGAAAATCTTCAGGTACACCCGCGACGTATCGATGTCGTGGTCCAGCCGCTTGTGCGGCCGCAGCTTCACGATCAGGACCAGGCGCTGGTACAGCGGGACATGCCATTCCTCCTTGCGCCACAACTTCGACCACGAACGCCGGTGCATGCGGCCCATCACGTCGCCGCGGACGAACACTTCCAGGCGCTCGAACATGCCGAGATCGACGTGCGTGTGGACGCCCGAGATGGTGGCGACCTCCTGGAGCGCCTCCATCATCTCGTCGCGGCCCAGCCGCTTGAAGTTGGCCCGCTCCATCAATGCCGTGAACTTCTGAAACAGCCGTTCCTCGTCCTGGTCCCGCTCCTCGGCGGAGGCGGGTCGGAGGGACTTCGTGTCGGCGTCCGGGTCGAACGGCGCATAAGAATCCTTCAACTCCTCCAGCTGTTTGAGATACTCAAAGTGGAATACCGATGAGACGAGGATACAGAACTGTCGGAACGACTCGCGCTCGGCGGCCGGCAGTTGTTTGTCCTTGCAGAGCAGTTCGATCAGGTCGCTCTTGCGCAGCGGGATGAAGTGCTCGCGGTCCTTGTACTCGGCCATGGACGAACCCTCCCAGGTGGCGTCAGTCGAAGCGTTTCAATGTGCCTTTTGTTCTCCGTTGGCGCCCATGCGCGACGGATACAGCAACGGGTGATTTCCGCCGGGTTGCAGCATCTCCACGGCCCGCGCCAGCGGCAGGGCGCGGCAACGACCATCCGCCTCCTCAATGAGATGCAAGCGCCGCAGTTGCGTCAGGGCCGCGTTGTTGCGGCACAAGAGGGCGAGATCGGCGTAGCGATCGAGGTACAATTCGACCGAGGCGTCGAGGTCGGCCGCGGTCCAGCCCTCCGCGCCGGCGTAGCGCCACAGGCACCAGTAGGCCAGGATGACCAGGCGGCACTCCTGCTCCTCGGCCTCGTCGAAGCAGGCGCATCAGGACGCCAGCGTTACTGTCGAGGTTCTGGAAATACAGGCTCTGCGTCAGCGTCAAATGGTAGCGCTGCTTGGTCTGCTGATAACCGTAGAAGGACTTGTAGCCGTAGCCGATGCCGCCGGCGGCCAGCGCCCACATCGTATTGGGCGACGACAGGGAGCGCTCGAGGACCGCGGCCATGTCCTGCAGGACGTTCCACGCCGCCAGGGCCAGGCCGCTGAGCAACGGCAGACCGATCTTGCCGCGATCCAGTCGGCTCAATCGCACTCGCGCCGGGCAGCAGCATCAGCACGTCCAGCTTGGGAATGTCCTTGAACAGCTTCAGGTAGACGTTCTGCGTATCGATCGGCCCGCGCAAACGAGGGTGCGGACGCAGCTTGAGGACCAGCACGAGGCGACGGTAGATCGGCACCTCCGCCTCCTCCAGACGGTTGAGCCGATACCAGCGGCGACGGCTGCGCGTCTGCACCGTGGCGCCGCGGGCGAAGATGGCAACGTGCTCGAAGGCGCCGAAGTCCACGTCCATGTGGACGCCCCAATCGCTGGCGCGATCGAGGGCCGGCTCGATTTCGCCACGGCTGAGATGCTTGAACCCGGCACGTTCGAGCAGCCAGCCCAGGTCGCTCAGCAGCCCGTTGAGGCGCGCCTGTCGTTGCTCGGCGCTGGGCGGGAGAAGGCTGGTCGTGTCGCTGTCGGGATCGAAGGGCAGATAATCGCGTTTCAATTCCTGTAGCCGGCGGTGATACTCGCCGTGGTAGAGAATCGATACCCGCTCGCAGAAGGAGCGAAATAGCTCGCGGTCCTTCTCTGGGACCGCTCGGTCGGTGCAAAGCAGGTCGATCAACTCGCTCCGCGCCAAGGGGATGAAGTGTTCGGGGGCGGTCGAGGATTCCATAGCGACGATTCCAAATATTTTTATCCGAGCCTGAAGCGTAAGCGAAGGAATGGCTCTCTTCGCTAACGCTTCAGGTTCGGAATCGTTTGGGCGCCTACCACTCCAGCGCTTCCAGCCGGTCCTCCGGCGAGGTAATCAACTCGTCGGCCAGTCGATCGAGGGCGCTCTGTACCTCGCTCATGCGCTCGGGGCGGTTGGCGGCGTTGAACGACAGGCAGCGATGAATCAGCTCGGCCAGGGCCGGCGGAGTCTGGGGGTCACACTCCGCAACCGGCTTGAGCATCCGCGTCCACATCTTGGCCTCGATGGGCAGACCGCCCTCCTTCTGGACCACGCTCGGCGGCAGGCGGAATGTTACCATGCGGTACATCGTCGCTCCGAGGTTGTAAATGTCGGTGCGTTCGTTGACCGTCTTGTGCGTGGCTTGCTCGGGGGCCATGTATTCCGGGGTGCCCTGCAAGCGGTGTTTGCCTTCGCCCTGGACCGTCGCCAGGCCGTAGTCGAGAATCTTCACGTCGCCGGAGCGGCTGAGCATGATGTTGTTCGGCTTGAGGTCGGCGTGGTACACCTTGCGGCGGTGCATGTGGACCAGGCCGTCGGCCACGCACTTGAAGACCTGCACCAGCTTCGGCATCGGCATGGCCGGGCAGGTGTCGAGCGTCTTGCCGTTGACGTACTCGATCAGCAGATGCACCTTGCGGATGCGGAACAGCCAATCCTTGAGCGTCTCCAGGGCGTAGACCTTGATGAGGTTCTTGTGGTCGAGCATCTGCGCGACGCGGAACTCGTGCTGGGCCTGTTCCAGAAACTTGTGGTCCTCTTTGCTCCGAATGGGGACGACCTTGAGGGCGTAGTTACGGCCGTCGGCGCTGCGATGGACGTGCAGGATGGTGCTGTGCGCCCCCGAGCCGAGGGTGCCGAGAATCTGAAATCGACCGATACGAAAGTCACTCATGTTATCCGCTGTCCGCTGTGCGCTGTCTGCTCGCCGCGAGAAACTATGGTATCATGCGGGAGGGCGAGGCGGAAGAATGAAGATCGAGCAACGGACCGCGGACCTGGAGGCGCTGACGCAGAGTTACGGCCGCGAGATCTTCGCGCGGCTGGGCCGAACCGGCGCCGTGCCGTTTTCGCCGTCGTGGTGGGACGAACGGCTCATGGAATGGAGCATGGGCGATGAAGCGGTCAAGCTCCAGTTGTTCCGCTTCGTCGATGTGCTGCCGCTGTTGCGTTCGCCGGAGTCGATCGCGCGTCATCTGCGCGAATACTTCGGCGAGGCCCGCGAGCGTCTGCCCGGCTGGCTGACGTTCGGCCTGCGCTGGCTGCCCCGTCACGGCCTGTTCGGCCGACTGCTGGCGAAGACGGCGTATCGCTCGGCCGAGCGCCTGGCCCGCAAGTTCATCGCCGGCTCGAACCTGAACGAAGCGCTCGACGCCATCGCCCGGCTGCGGCGGCGCTCGCTGGCCTTCACCATCGACCGCCTCGGCGAAGCGACCATCACCGAGGCGCGAGGCCGAGCAGGCACAGGCGGAATACCTCGATCTCCTCAACGGTCTGAGCCGCGAGGTCAACACCTGGCCGGCCAACGATCTCATCGACCGCGACGATCGCGGCCCGCTGCCGCGCGTCAATGTCTCGGTCAAGCTGTCGGCCCTGTACAGCCAGTTCGATCCGATCGACCCGGAGGGCACCAGCCAGGCCGTGCGTCGTCGTCTGCGGCCGATCCTGCACGCCGCCCGCGCTCAGTCCGCCTTCGTCAACATCGACATGGAGCAATACGCCTTCAAGGATCTCACGCTGCGATATTCCGCGAGGTGCTCGACGAAGACGACTTCCGCGACTGGCCGGACGTGGGCATCGCCATCCAGGCGTATCTGCGCGACACGGCCCACGATCTCGAAGACTTGGCGGCGTGGGCGCAGCGACGCGGCACGCCGGTGACGGTGCGGCTGGTCAAGGGAGCGTACTGGGATTACGAGACGATCCTGTCGGCCCAGCAGGGTTGGCCGAATCCGGTGTGGGCGCACAAGTGGGAGACCGACGCCAACTACGAGCGCCTGACCGAGTTCCTGATCGACAACCGCCGTTGGCTGCGTCCGGCGTTCGGCAGTCACAACGTCCGCAGCCTGGCTCGCGGCCTCGCCCTGGCGCAGCTGCGCGGCCTGCCGCCGGGCAGCATCGAATGGCAAATGCTCTACGGCATGGCCGAGCCGATCAAGGACACCCTCGTGCGGCTCGGCCAGCGCGTGCGGGTATACACACCGTATGGGCAACTGTTGCCGGGGATGGCGTACCTGGTGCGCCGCTTGCTCGAAAACACGGCCAACGAATCGTTCCTGCGAGCCAGCTTCACCGAGCACGTGCCCGAGGAGCAGTTGCTCCGTAATCCCCTCGAAGACGGGCGGGTGTCGCGCGTAGAATGGGCGCTGGGCCACTGATAGCCGCGGTGCGGAGGGCGACCATGCCAATCCACGACTGGACTCGCGTCGATGCGGGTATCTTTCACGCCTTTCACCACGATTGGATCACCGAGATCGCGCGTGCGCTCAACCGCGGCCTTCTGCCGGCCGCGTATTACGCACTGCCCGAACAACTCGCCGGCGGTCTCGGACCCGACGTGTTGAGCTTGCGCAGACCGAGTGGGAATGGCGCATCGCCGAACGCCGGTCCCCCGGAGGGAGGCGTAGCCCTTGCGGTGTCGCCACCGAAAGTCCGCATCCGAATGCACTCCGAAGCGAATCGATATGCGGCCAAGGCGAAAGCGGTGACGATTCGCCACGTGAGCGACCATCAGGTGGTGGCGATGGTGGAGATCCTTTCGCCGGGGAACAAGAACAATCAGAATGGATTGAATGCCTTTGTGCGGAAAGCGCACGAAGCCCTCGCCGCTGGGATCCACCTGTTACTCGTCGATCTGTTCCCGCCTGGCCCGCGCGACCCGCAAGGGATTCACCGTGCCGTCTGGGGCGACGATTGCGACGCGGACTACACTCTTCCCGCGGACAAACCCTTGACGTGCGTTGCTTACCTCGGCGGTGCCGACTCCGAAGCCTTCATCGAACTGGTTGCCGTTGGAGACAACCTGCTCGACATGCCGCTCTTTTTGACAGCGGAGGTGTACGTTTCCGTGCCGCTCGAAGCGACCTACCAGTCGGCGTGGGAGGGCATGCCGGCATACTGGCGCGACGTACTCACGGCCAGGCCGGAGCCGAGGGATAGCCCGTAAGGGATGGGAAAGGAGGAGGACGCCGGAAACGCCGGTGGCCGCGTATACAGCCATGAACCGTGACCTCCCGTCTTTCCGGGTCGAACCGCTGACCGACTTCGGCCGCGCCGAGACCCGCCAAATGATGCAGACAGCCCTCGCCCAGGTGTCGGCGCAGCTGGGCCGAACCTATCCCGTGGTGATCCGCAATCAAGCGCTCGGCGGCACAACCTTCGATTCGGTGAATCCATCGCACAGCAAGCAAATCGTCGGCCGTTGCGGACGGGCCAGCGTCGAGCAGACACAGGAGGCCGTCGCCGCCGCCAAGACAGCATTTCCAGCATGGCGCGATACCCCGCCGGCGCAGCGTGCCGATTTCCTGTTCGCGGCGGCGAAGGTGATGCGGCGACGACGTTTCGAGCTGGCCGCCTGGCAGGTATACGAGTGCGGCAAGCCGTGGCGCGAGGCCGACGCCGACGTCGCCGAGAGCATCGATTATTGCGAGTTCTACGGCCGCGAGATGCTGCGCCTGGCCGTGCCGCGGCGGCGCGACGTGCCGGGAGAGGAGAACGTCTATTTCTACGAGCCGCGCGGCGTCACCGTCGTCATCGCGCCGTGGAACTTCCCCCTGGCCATCCTATGCGGCATGACCACCGCCGCCCTCGTCACCGGCAACCCCGTCGTCATGAAGCCGGCCGAGCAGTCCGCCGTCATCGGCGCCAAGCTCATGGAGGTGTTTCAGGACGTCGGGTTGCCTCCCGGCGTAGTCGCTTATTTGCCGGGCGTCGGCGAGGAGATCGGCCCGGCGCTCGTCGATCATCCCGACGTGGCCATGATCGCCTTCACCGGCTCGCGCGGCGTCGGCCTGCACATCAACCGCCAGGCGGCGGAAGTGCGGCCGGGACAGGACCACATCAAGCGCGTCCTCGCCGAGTTGGGCGGCAAGAACGCCATCATCATCGACGACGACGCCGACATGGACGAGGCCGTACACGGTACCGTCGCCAGCGCCTTCGGCTACGCCGGCCAGAAGTGTTCCGCGTGCAGCCGGGTCATCGTTCCCGAGTCGCTGCACGATGCCTTCGTCGCCCGCCTGGTCGAGGCGACGCGCAGCCTCACGCATCGGCCCCGCCGAGGACCCGGCTGCACCGTCGGGCCTGTCATCGACGCCGATGCCTACCAGCGCATCCTCGCCACCATCGAGAAGGGCAAGGGCCAGGGCCGGCTCGTCTACGCCGGCGACGTCGGCGCCTTGAAGGAGGAGGGCTACTACGTCGCGCCGCACATCTTCGATGACGTGAAGCCGGAGGCGAGTCTCGCTCAGGAAGAAATCTTCGGTCCCGTCCTGGCGGTGCTGCGGGCGCGCGACCTCGATCACGCTCTGGAGATCGCCAACGGCACGACGTACGCGCTGACCGGCGGACTGTTCTCGCGCAGTCCCGAACACATCGCGCGCGTCAAGCGCGAGTTTCGCGTCGGCAACCTGTACATCAATCGCAAGATCACCGGCGCCCTGGTCGATCGCCAGCCGTTCGGCGGTTTCAAGATGTCGGGCATCGGCTCCAAGGCGGGCGGGCCGGATTACTTGTTGCAATTCGTCCTGCCGCGTACTATTACGGAGAACACCCTCCGCCGCGGCTTCGCCCCGGACGTCGGGGCCACGGAGTTGTGACGGAACCGGATGCCTTCCCTGCCAGGCAACATTTTTCCGCGAGGACGCCTGATGAAACATGCTCTCTCGATTCTCGGTCTGCTCCTCCTCGCCGGGCACCCGGTCCTGGCCGACGCGCCCAAGGAATTCAAGGGACACGACGCCCTGGTCTACAGTCTGTGCCTTCAGCCCCGACGGCAAGACGCTCGCCACCGCCGGCTTCGACAACACCGTCAAGCTGTGGGACTTCGCCAGCGGGAAGGTGGTCCGCACCCTGAATGGGCACACCGGCCCGGTCTACTGCGTCGCCTTCAGCAAGGACGGCAAGCTCCTGGCCTCGTCGAGCCTGGACAAGACCATCCGCCTGTGGAATCCCGCCGACGGCAAGCTCCTCCGCGAGCTGAAGGGCCACACCGACATTGTTGATAGCGTCGCCTTCAGCCCCGACGGCAAGCTGCTCGCCTCGGGCAGCGCCGACAAGAGTGTGCGTCTGTGGAACCCCGCCGACGGCAAGGAGGTGAAGAACCTCGGCACGCATGCCAATCACGTCTACAGCGTCGCCTTCAGCCCCGACGGCAAACGCCTGGCCTCGGGCGGAGCGGACACGGTCATCAAACTCTGGGACGTGGCGGCGCAGAAGGAGGCCAGCACGCTCAAGCTGCCGGCGGGGACCGTGACCAGCGCCGTGACCGGCGTCGTCTTCACGCCGGATAGCCAGCAGCTCGTGTCGATCGGCCAGGACCGTTTCGTGCGGCTGTGGAACGTCCAGACGGCGGCGCAGGTCAAGGAGATGGGTCCGACGCCCGATGACCTGTACGGCGTGGCCTTCTCGCACGACGGCAAATCGTTGGCGACGAGCGGTTACGCCGGTTACATCACGCTCTGGGATCTCGCCGCCGGCAAGGCGCTGGTGTCGCGCAAGCTCAAGGCGTTCGGCGCCTACTGCATCGCCTTCACGCCGGACGGCAAATCCGTCGTCACCGGCCACGACAATCACAACTGCTACCTCAACCCGCTCAGCGCGCCGTGAGGTTCGCGCTGCGGAGCATTTCTTCTTGGGCCAACGCTCCGAATCGATTACACTCGATTCCGTAGACACGCCAGGGAGGAAGGACATGCTCAGCCTCTACGACAAGGGAACGCGACTGTGCGACGGCCTGACACGGCGCGAGTGGCTGCGCGTCGGCGGCCTGGGTGCGCTCGGCCTGTCTCTCCCGGCCCTGCTGGGGGAACGGACGCAGGCGGCACCGGCGAGTGGTTCGTCTTTCGGCAAGGCCAAGGCGTGCATCCTGCTCTTCCACCTGGGCGGGCCGCCGCAGCATGAGACCTGGGATCCCAAGGACGACGCCCCGGTCGAGATTCGCGGCGAGCTGAAGTCCATCGCCAGCAACGTCCCCGGCATCCGCGTCGGCGAGTTGATGCCGCGCACGGCCCGCCTGCTCGACCGCATCTGCGTGCTGCGCGCCATGTCCACCGGGGACAACGCCCATTCGTCGAGCGGCTACTGGATGCTCACCGGCGTGCCGCACCAGCCGATGAACTCGGAGAATGCCAAGCCGGGCGCTCCCAACGATTGGCCCTGCACCGCCGCCATCGTCAATCGCCTGCGTGCCGGCAAGAGCGGCCTGCCGGCGACGGTGTCGCTGCCCGAACCGATCTGGAACACCGGCATGATTTTCTGGCCGGGCCAGGACGGCGGCTTCCTCGGCCGCACCGCCGATCCGTGGATGGTCCGCTGTGACCCGTCCACGCCGAGCTTCCAGATCCCCGGACTGAGCCTGTCCCCGGAGGTGTCCGCCGAACGCCTGGGCGGCCGTTTGTCGCTCTTGCAGCAGGTAAACCGCCGCCTCGACGCGGTCGAGCGCGGCGAGGCCATCGCGCGCTTCGACCACCGCAGCCGGCAAGCGTTCGACCTGCTTCGCGCCGGCAAGGCCCGTCGCGCCTTCGACCTGGAGCGCGAGCCGCCGGCCCTGCGCGACCGCTATGGCCGCAACCGCTGGGGGCAGAGCGTGCTGCTGGCCCGACGCCTGGTCGAGTCCGGCGTGTCGCTGGTGCAGGTCAACTGGACGCGCATGCCCGGCGATACCGACGACAGCCCCGCCTGGGACACGCACAACCGCAACGCCCAGCGCCTGAAGAACAATCTGATGCCGCCGATGGACCTGGCTTATTCCGCCCTGCTGGAAGACCTGGAAGCGCGAGGGCTGCTTCACGAGACGTTGGTGGTATGGATGGGCGAGTTCGGACGCTCGCCCAAGATCAACCGTGGCGGCGGACGCGATCACTGGGGCCGCGTCTTCTCGGTGGCCCTGGCCGGCGGCGGCGTCCGCGGCGGACAGGTACTCGGCGCCTCCGACAAGACCGGCGGTCTGCCGCGCGAGGGCCGCGTCCAACCACAAGACCTGACGGCGACGGTCTTCCACTGCCTGGGCCACGAAGCGCACACCGAGATTCACGACACGCTCGGTCGGCCGCTGGCCATCAGCCGCGGCGAGGTCCTTCGCCAGGCCGTGTAGACCAGCCGCGAGCGCCAGCGAGCGGGAACACCGCTCCCTGACGGTCGCGGCTCGGACGGTCGCGGCTCGTCTGGAACTTGCTCTGGGAGGTCATCACCAGCCCCGCTATGATAGCTCGGCGCACCCGCGACGGGGCGCCGATGGTTTCTCAGGTGGACACGATGACCTCACCGCAACGTCGCCGGACGGACGGTTCTCGCCCCGCCGCGCGCCTGACCAAGGCCGAGCGCAAGCGTCAGCTCCTCGCCCATGCCAAACACCTGTTCGTCACCCAGGGCTATCACGCCACGACCACCGAGAAGATCGCCCAGGCCGCCGGCGTCAGCGAGCCGGTGCTGTACCGTCACTTCGACAGCAAGAAAGCCCTGTTCCTGGAAGTGCTCGAAGAGGTCCGCGCCGCCACCCTCGAACGCTGGCGCGAGGAGACAGCCGGCCTGACCGACCCCCTGGCCAAATTGCACGCCATCGCCGATATGTACCTCGGCTCGACGCGGGCGCACGCCGTCGAGTTCCGCATCATGCACCGCACCCTCGTCGAGGCCGACGACGAGGAGATCGTCGCCCTGCTGCGCTCCTTCTATCTGGACAGCGAAGGGTTGCTGACGAAGATCATCGCCGAGGGGCAGCAAGCCGGCGTCTTCCGGCGCTCGCTCGATCCGCGCCGGCGCCTGGGAGATGATCCGCACCGCCCTGGGATACACGCTGACCCTGCCGCTCGGCATCCCGCTATTCGCCGAGGAAAACTACATCCCCCAGGCCATCGACTGCCTGCTGCACTGCCTGCTGAAAACGGACGTTTAGCCGCGACGCGCAGTGGAGCGCAGCGCTCCGCTGCGCGTCGCGGCTAAACGAGATTGGTCAGGTCGGCTCGATGATGACGGCCAATCCCTTGCTGGCGAACTGCTCGGCGTACAGCTCGGCGCGTTCGAGGTAGGTTGTCAGGACGACGGAGCGGCCACAGTGGTAGGCCTCCCACATCTTGTGCGTCGCTTCGGCGCGGGGGAAGCGGGTCAGTTCCATGACGCTGCGGACGATGAACATGAGGTCGTCGATCGCGCTCTGCAGCAGAATCACCTTGTACCGCGGCATCGCATTTTTCTTCTCGATAGGGCATTGACGGGCACTGAACTGACTGGGACGGCGCGGCATGTCTGGACGTTCGGCGTTGGGCAGGCTCATGAGTGGACCCCTTCTCTCGGTTGGCGAGTGTAGAGAAAGGAGCGTTGGTGCCAACACGCGGACCTCACTCCACCCCCATTATAAATCCGCGACGGGGGCATTCCCAGACGGACCTCGTGCGCCGCTGGTGAAGAGCCAGGGAAGGGAGTTCCGAATGTATCGCTTAATCCGAAAATAACGAGGTCCAATGGCAAAAGATGAGCGGCGGAAGCATGGTCTCGGCATCGAAAAAACGGTATTGGGCGTTCAGCTGCGCCGGCTCAAAAAGAAAGTCCACGGGCCGGCCTGTAAGCCGGGTCCTGTCCCGCGTCGAGCGCGGGGACGGTCATTTCTCTGGTCTGCCGGTTGCCCGGCAGCTTAAGCGACCTACCCGAGGGTCGTAACGGGCCGGACCAGCCCTGCCCCCTTATTTGGTCTTGCTCCCGGTGGGGTTTGCCGAGCCAGCCTGTCACCAGGCTGCTGGTGCGCTCTTACTAAAAGTCTCCGCCAACTCTGCCGCCCTTTACTGGATGTACCTGTGCAAATAGGTGCTATTGAAGTAGAGCCGGACGGTTCCCATCGGCCGCTTCCATCGTGAGAAACGCTTCCTGCCTCATCTTGGTTACATCCTCGCAAAGGGCGGCAGAGTCAACGAAGACTCGCACCTTTTCACCCTTACCTGATCCCGGCTAGAGCCGGGCCATCGGCGGTATCCTTTCTGTTGCACTTTCCCGGTCCTTCGTTCATCCCCCTCCCGATGGGAGAAGGGGAACTTCGGACGGTGGGCGTTACCCACCACCGCGTCCTGTGGAGCCCGGACTTTCCTCCCTCCGCTTCCCCGCCGAGGGGTCTCGGCGGCTTGGCGGACAGCGACCGTCCGGCCGACCCGTGGACTTTCGCTATTATAGCGGACAGCGGGCAAGCGGGGGCGGTTCGGGAGAAGAGGACGAATCCGGACATGGCGGCTCACACAATTGACTGGGACGCGACTCCGCCCGACGAGTGCCGCGGCGGGGTGGTGTCCATCGGTAATTTCGACGGCGTGCATCGCGGTCATGCCGCCCTGCTGGCCGAGCTGCGCCGCCAGGCCGAGGAGATCGGTGGGCCGGCCATCGCCTTGACGTTCGAGCCGCACCCGATCGACCTGCTCCGTCCCGGTCAGTCGCCGCCGCTGTTGACCACGGCGGAGGACCGCGCCCGATTGCTGCAAGAGTTGGGCGCCGATCACGTCCTCGTCCTGCGAATTACCCAGGAGATGCTGGCGCTGCGGGCGGCGGAGTTCTTCGCTCGGGTGATCCAGGAACACCTGGCCGCTCGGGCGCTGGTGGAGGGCCCTAACTTCGGCTTCGGTCGCGGCCGTGAGGGTGACGTACACACGCTGGCGCGACTGTGCGAGCCGGCCGGCGTCCGATTGACGGTCGTTCCGCCGGTCATCCTTGATGGCGTCGAAGTGTCCAGCAGCCGGGTGCGCTCCGCTCTGACGGCCGGCGCCGTCCGCGAAGCCGCGGCCTTGCTGGGACGTCCCTACCGGCTGCACGGCCTCGTCGGCACCGGACAGCGGCGCGGACAAAAACTCGGCTTCCCGACCGCCAACCTCGAACCGATGCGCACCCTCGTCCCCGGCGACGGCGTGTACGCGGTGCGCGTGCCCCACCAAGGAAAAATGTGGACGGGCGCGGCCAACGTCGGTCCGAATCCGACCTTCGGCGAAAACGCTCGCAAAGTCGAGGTCCATCTGATCGATTTCCGGGGCGACCTCTACGGTCGTCCGCTGGCCGTGGATTTCATCGAGCGCCTGCGCGATACGCGGTCCTTCGGCAGTGCTGGGGAGTTAGTCGAACAACTCCGCCGCGATGTCGAGGGTGCCCGGTCGGCGGCGGGGCACTGACAGCGAGGTGACAATGACAGCGAGTGAACCGCCCGGGAACGATGCGGCGTCTCTGCCGCCGACGCGCCGCCATCTCTTGCGGCTGCTGGCTGGCCTGGGCGTCGGCTCGGCCGTGTTTCACCGTGCCCTGGCCGCCGACGCCGAGAAGGCGGCCCAGGTAACACCCGAGATGATTCGGCAGGCCGAGTGGATCTCGGGAATCACCCTCTCCGACGAGGACCGCAAGACGGTCGCCAACAGCGTCAACCACGCCTTGAAAGCGTTCGAGGCGATGCGGTCGATCAAGCTCGCCAATGAAATCCCGCCGGCGCTATCGTTCCACCCGGCGCCGTGGTTGCCGCCCTCCGGCGAACCTCTTCGCCGCAACGTCGAACCGACCGTGCAGGCGGTCCCGAAGAAACCCGACGCGGCCGAGGATCTGGCCTTCCTGCCCGTCACCGCCCTGGCGGCCCTGGTCCGCGCTCGCCAGGTATCGTCCGTCGAATTGACGAAGCTCTCTCTCGAACGGCTGCGGAAATACGATCCCGTCCTGCGCTGCGTGGTGAGTTCTACGGAAGACCTGGCCCTGAAGCAGGCGGAGCGCCGCCGACCGCGAAATCGCCGCGGGTCGCTACCGAGGGCCGTTGCACGGCATCCCCTGGGGCGCGAAAGACCTCATCGCCTATCCCGGCTACAAGACCACCTGGGGGGCGGCCCCGTTCAAGGAACAGGTGATCGACACCAAGGCGACGGTGGCCCGGCGTCTGGAGGAGGCGGGCGCAGTCCTCGTGGCCAAGCTGACGCTGGGGGCGCTGGCGATGGGTGATCGCTGGTTCGGCGGCATGACGCGCAATCCGTGGGATCCGCGAAGAGGCTCCAGCGGCTCGTCGGCCGGGCCGGCGTCGGCGACGGCCGCTGCACTGGTCGGCTTCGCCATCGGCAGCGAGACGCTGGGCAGCATCGTTTCGCCGTCGCGCGTTTGCGGCGTCACCGGCCTGCGTCCGACCTTTGGCCGCGTCAGCCGGCACGGCTGCATGACCTTGGCGTGGAGCATGGACAAGCTCGGTCCCCTGTGTCGCTCCGTCGAGGACTGCGCCCTCGTCTTCGCCGCCATCCACGGCTTCGACGGACTCGATCCCAGCGCGGTCGATCGTCCGTTCGCCTGGCCGCCGCGCCGCGATCTGCGCACATTAAAGGTCGGTTACGTTGAGAAGGCGGGTGCGGAGCGGGCCGAACTGCGCGTGCTCCGCGACCTCGGCGTCCGCCTGGTGCCGATCGAACTGCCGACGAAGTATCCGCTGGGACCGCTGACGCTGATCCTCGACACTGAGGCGGCGGCGGTCTTCGACGAGCTGACGCGCCAGGGCGTCACGGAGGGCCTCAACGCCTGGCCGCGCATCTTCCGCCAGGGCCAGTTCGTGCCGGCCGTCGAATATCTCCGCGCCAATCGCATCCGCACGCTGGTCATGCGCGAGATGGACGACGTGATGCGGCAAGTGGATCTTTATGTCGGCGGCAATGATCTGCTGCTGACCAACCTGACGGGACACCCGACCGTCGTACTGCCCAACGGCTTCCGCAAGTCCGGCGATGTCGAATTGCCAACGTCGATCGCCTTCACGGGCCGGCTCTACGGCGAGACGGAGTTGCTGGCGGTGGCCCATGCCTACCAGCAGGCGACCGGGCATCACCTCAAGCGACCGCCGATGGACAAGGTGACGCCGGAAGCAGAGAAGAAGTGAGCGACGGGGCCGAGGTCCCGTTCAACGGGATTTCGGAAGAGCTTGGCTCTCGTGCGGTAAGGGAGGATTGGACGAGGGAGGGCCGTCTGTATCCGGCCGATCCTCATCCGAGGCATGTTGAAGGGCAGACCAATCAACGGCCGCGACCCAGCAGCGTTCGTCCTCGTTGAAGTGAACGACCCCTTCCGCGCGGAGTTCATCCGGCCGCCCTCGATCGTCGGCGTCATCCATGTAACAGGTCAGGACCAATCCTTCACGCAGTTGAATCCCCTGGCGCACTGAGATCCTCGTGCGTGCCTGCGCAGGTCAGCCGAAGCCGATTGAAGTCATCCAGGTTTTGAAAGTCGGCATATACCTTTGGAGTGCCCATCGAATTGCCAAGGAATGTGGTTGGACAATAACTTTGGGGTTCATTGTACCCCCTGCGGGACAGTCCTTCCAAACTTGAGCGCGGGAATGGTTTCGTCTTTTTCGTTAGCCCAGCCCTTCAGGGCTGGGGATTGCAGGGGAAAGAGACGGGTTTTTCAGAGCTTTAGCCCTTGGTTGGGGCTGAGTCGAGTCAAGGGCCAAGGCCCTTCCCCAGGGGCTAAAGCCCCTGCCAGCAACCGCACACCCACCAACCTTCCCAGCCCTGAAGGGCTGGGCTAACGAAAAACCCCACCATCCATTACGCTATCCCAACCTGACAGAGAGGCGAAGATTTCGGGCCTCACCGCAAGAGACGCTGGGCCTCCTCGCTCAGTCGTACCGTGAACTTCGTGGCGCCGCCGTGGTTGGCATGGTGGCCATCGACAAAGTCCTCGTCGTCCAGCCAGCAGGTAGCGTCGATGACCTTGACGCCATAGTGGTCGCGCAGCTCCGCCAGCAGTTGCGCCGCCGTCGTCCGGCAGGCCGGCGTGTACCAACTGCGGAACATCCGGGATTCGGGCGTCAGCACCAGCGCCACCGGAATCCGCTCCTGATGACAGCGTTCCAGCAGGTCCTTCATGGCCTGGATGGGGCCCTTGCCCGGCCGGAAGCGATTCAGCGCGAAGACGTAGCCCCGCGCCCCCGCGAGACAGATGCTCCGGTACTCCGGCCTCAGTGTCTGAGGGCAGCGGCATCCCCAGCGGTCGTGGTAGTACGGGATCAGCACCGGTTCGGGCAGCAGACCCAGCCGCTCCCGCAGCCCGAGGTTGAGCGCTTCCCGATAGGCGTGCCAGGGAGCGAGATAGGCTCCCAGCCATTCATCGGCGATACCGACAGGATGGGCCAGGTAGGGGTACAGGCCGGCGAAGCGGTGGCGGTTCATCCACTCGGGCTTGATCCAGCCCTCCTCGGAGATGAGAGGGCTGTGCGGCTGGGTGAGCAGCGGCGGCAGGAACTCGACCAGCAGCAGGCTCGGCCGGATGCCGGCGCGGAGCATGTCGTCCAGGTAGAGGTGTTCGTGCATGGGTCCGGCGGCGGGGATGCCGAAGTTGTAGGCGAGCAACGGCCGACCCTCCGGACCAGGCAAACCCTCCAGCCGGCCGGCCTGAAAGACCATGTCCACACGCGAGCTGCCGAGCATGACCAGCAGAGGCCGTTCCGGCTCCGTCCTCGTCTTCCGCCGCAGTTGCTTCCATTTGCTCGAGTACAGGGTCGGCACCGCGGCGTAGGGGCGCCGGCGAGCCATGATGACATCGAGGGCAAGGGCGGCGATGGCGTAGAAGACCAACGCCCATAACGAGACCGCGGCCGCGCTGCGCCGCATCCGACGCGGCCGCGCCAGCGGCGATGGCGGACGGCGAACCCTTGTCGTGGAGGCATCCGTTCGCGTCAGACCTCCCAGCAGCGCCCAGCCGATGCGCGCGGACGGCCTTCGGGAAGGCTCCGTCCGCGCCGGAGCCTCCGTCGAATCCGTGGCCGGCGGCGTCTCGATGGGGGCTGGAGAATGGAACGCGCTCATCGTTTCTCGGCCTTCCTTCGTGCCGCTTGCGGCTTAGCGAGGCAACGACAAACGCTAAGCCGCGAGCGGCTTTGGCAACAGACCCTCACGGCAATAGCCGCTGGACCTCGGCGATCAACCGCGTCGTGAATTGCGTGGCGCCGCTGACGTCGAGATGATTGCCGTCCAGGTAGTCGTTATCGTTGTCCAGCCAGCACGTGCCGTCGATGACCGCCACGCCATAATCGGCTTGCATCTCCGCCAGGAAGTCCTGGATCTGCCGGCGGGAATGAGGCGAATACCAACTTCGCAAGGACAGCGATTCCGGCGACAATACCAGCGCGGCGGGGATGCCCTGGCGACGGCAGTATGCCAGCAGGTCGCGCAGGGCCTGTGCCGCCCCCGTCCCGAATCGAAAGCGTTCGAGTACGGGGATGTATTGCCGGGTCGCCCGCCAGCATTGGGCGCGCGCCGCGGCCGTGATCGGCTCGGCGTGCCGCCAGCCCCAGCGGTCGCGCGGACAGGGATCCAGGGCCAGATGAGACGGAGAACCGTCCAGGGAGGCGAGTTGATCGGTCAGGAACCAGCGGTAGGTGTACCACGGGGCCACCCGCGATTCCAGCCAGGCGCGGCCGGCACGCAAACGGCGGGCGAAGTAGGGAATCATTCGGCCCAGTTGCCGGCCGCTGATCCATTCGGGAGTCGTCCAGTTCTCCTCGGAGGCCATGCGCAGGCGCGGATCGTGGAACAGCGGCGGCGTGAACTCGATCAGCAGCAGGCGCGGACGGATGCCGTGCTCGACCATCTCGCGGAGGTAAAGGAGCTGGTGGATCGATCCGACCGCCGGGCGCCGAAGTTGTAGGCGGCCAGCGGCCGTCCGTCCGGACCAGGCAGGCCGTCCAGTCGCCCCGCCTGGAAGTTGCCGTCGGCGCGCGAGCTGCCGAGCAGGACCACGAGCGGCCGATCCGCCTCTTCGCGCGCCAGCCGGCACAGACCTTGCCACTTGGTCCGGTACACCCTCTCCGGTGAATTCGGACACCAGTGGTCCATGACGGCGTTGAGGACGGCGGCAGCGGCGGTGTAGAAGAGCAGCGACCACAGCAGCACGGCGCGAGCGCTGCCGCGCATCCGTCGCGGCCGCGCCAGCGCGGACAGCGGACGCCGCGCCGACGCTTCAGTTCGGCCGGCCACGCCGCGCAGCGCCCAGTTCAGACGAGAGGGAGACCGGCGCGGCCGCTCTGCCGCAACCGTCACGTCCGTCGCCGTCGAGGGCGCCGGGTCGCGGTCAGCGAAAACAGGCGGGTTCATCGCTCATCGTCCTCAGAACTGGAAGTAAATGAACGGCTTCTCGCCCATCGGCGCCAGCGCCATGCACAAGATCAACGCCAGGACATAGGTAAAGCCGATGATGGGTGCCGGCAATCGCAAGCTGAGACGGTCCCACCAGCCGCGACAGGCGGCCGCGTGGGCCAGCACGAAGCCGGCCACGATGCACGCGAACAGGCCATAACCAAAGGGATGTATGACCATCGGTCCCTCGGACAAGACCCACAGGCGCCGATACATGGAGCGGGCCAGGGCGAACGTCGGCGCGCGGAACAGCACGAACCCCTGGTAGACGCAGAAGAACGTCAGGGCCATGCGCAGGGCGGTGCCGGGGCGCGCTCCGCAGGAACGCTTCCAGGCGCGGGCGGGCCGTGCTGAACGAACGGAAACCGTGATTGATCGACAGCAGGACGCCGTGTAGGAAGCCCCACAAGGCGAAGTTCCAGCTCGCCCCGTGCCACAGGCCGCCGAGCGTCAGGGTGATGAGCAAGTTGCGGCAGGTCTGCCGGTTGGTGCCGCGGCTGCCGCCCAGCGGGATGAACAGATAATCGCGCAGCCAGGTGGACAGCGAGATGTGATCGCGCCGCCAGTAGTCGGCCATGCTGGTGGCCAGGTACGGCATGTTGAAATTCATGGCCAGCTTGTAGCCGAGCAGGTGCGCCGTGCCCAGGGCCATGTCGGAATAGCCGGAGATGTCGCAGTAGACCTGCAAGGTGAAGGCGAGCAGGGCCAGCCAGTTGGCCAGCGTGCCGAACGCCTCGGGGGCGGCGAACACGGGGTCGGCGAAGGCGGCGAGTTGGTCGGCCACCAGCCATTTCTTCATCAGACCCAGCAGGAAATACTCGGCGCCGAGCTGGAAGCGCGCCCAGCTCCAGCGCTTGCCGCGCCGAATTTGCGGCAGGAAATCCTTGGCCCGCACAATGGGACCGGCGATCAGGTGCGGGAAGAACAGCACGAAGAACAGCAGGTGCGCCGGATTGCGCTCGGCCGGCACGCGGCGGCGATAGACCTCGACGGTGTAGTTGATGGCCTCGAAGGTGTAGAACGAGATGCCGACCGGCAGAATCACCTTGAGCATCGGCAGCGAGGCGGACACCCCGGCCGCTCGCAGTGCCTCCTGGAGCGAACCGAGGAAGAAGTTGACGTATTTGAAGTAGCACAGCAGACCGAGGTTGGCCGTCAGACTCAGGCCGAGCAGCAGACGGCGCAGCGGCGTCCGATGGCACGCTTGCAGGCCCAGGCCGAGGACGTAGTCGAGCAGCGTCGAGGCGACGATGACCAGGGCGAGTTTGCGGCTCCACGAGGCGTAAAAGTAGAAGCTGGCGGCCAGCAGCCACCAGATGCGGACCTCGTGGCCGGTGAGCGTCGCCGTTCGCCGACCCGGCAGCGGGACGTTCAGGCGCAGGCGGCGCCAGGGCACGAGCCAGTAAACGGCGAAGACGACGGCGAAGAACTGGGCGAAGTTCCACGAACAAAAGAGCATGGCACGCGCCTCGGCCCCGGGGCTTCAGGGGGAATGGGGATACGATGGGGGACCGGCCTCAAGGACGGCAGACACGAGGTGCGAGGCAAAGTGTACTCAAACGCGGGAAGCGATCAACCCCAGAAATGAACCACAGATGAACACAGATAAACATGGATGAAAAATACAAAAAATGTATTCTTATCTTTATTCTACCTTATCCGTGTTTATCTGTGTTCATCTGTGGTTTATTTTCTGGCGAGCCATGGCTGGAGGAACTCGCGGCCGAGGCGGAGCGTGAAGGGAGCGGCGGACGGCGGCGCCATGTGCGTCAGGTCGTGAAACCCATCGTCGCCGACCCAATCGCGCGCATCGAAGATGGGAGCGTCAAACTCCCCGCGGAGGCGGTTCAGGTAGGCGTTGACCTGCTCGTGAACCGCCGGCGTGTACCAGCTGCGCAGCAGGCTGTGCTCGGGCATCAGGATCAGCGCCGCCTTCGTGTTGTGCCGGCGGCATTCCTCCAGCAGTTCGCGCAAGGCCCGGTCGGCGGTGTCACTGATGAAGAAATGATCGAGGCGCGGCTTCGTTTCCAACATCACCTTCGGGATACGAGCGCGGAACTCTTCCGGAGTACCGTGTTCGAGCCACGGGTGCCAGCCGGTCGGCTCGCCCTCGCGCAGTCCGCGATCGATCTCTTCGCGCATCCGCTGATCGGGGGAGAGCAAGCGGGCGGCGTAATGTGCCAGGAGGTTGGAGCGCAGGCCGCTGATGGGCAGCAAGCCCTCGGCGGCGAGCTTACCCACGGCCTGGCCACGGTGCGCGAAATAGCGAAGGACGACGTGTAAATCCACCCAGCGCAGATCTTTTTGCAGAATGTGCCCTTCATCGGCCCAGTAGCCTTCCTGGGGCAAGAAGGGCGGCCAAACTTCCACGAGCAGCCAATCGGGGCGATGGCCGGCCGCGAGAAGACGGCGCAGCAGCAGCAGCTCGCGCACCGGCCCGGCGCCGAGAACGGAGAAGTTGAAGACACGCGGCTCGACTCCGGCCCTCTCCGGCCAGGGTGGCAGGGCGGGAGGGCAAATGCCGCTCAGCGTGCGCGAGCTGCCGAGGATGAGGAACAGAGGTCGATCCGGGGTCGCCGCTTGCTGGGCGCGCAGGCGCGTCAGTCGATAACCATATTCCGGGTCGCGCAACTCCGGATGCGCACGGCCGACGATGTAGGCGAGGAACGCCTGCGCCCCGACGAACGCCAGCAGTCCCGCCAGCAGGGCGATCCGGCGCGGGTATTGGCCCGAGTCTGGTAGTCCGGCGCTTGCGGGTCGGCCACGGTCACGCGGAGTTCCTCAAAACTGGAAGTAGATGAACGGCTTGCCGCCGTGCGGGGCCAGCAACAAGGCAACCATGAGCACGGCCGCATAGCCGACGCCCAGCACCGAAGCCGGCAACCGCCAATCCCACCGCTGCCACAAGCCGAAGTGCCGCACGACGTGGCAGACCACCACCACGCCGACCGTCAGCCAGAAACCCACGCTCGGCAACGGCGGCCCACTCAGGCCGCCGATCGGTTGGAACAAGCGTTGGAACATCCGACCCGCCGTCGAAAAGTCCGCGGAACGGAAAATGACCAGGCTGAGGCAGAACGTCGAGAACGTCAGCGCGACGCGCAGCAACGTCCCCGGCGTCGAGCGCAGCAGGCCGTCCAACCGGGGCCGTGTGCGGCAATAGCCGTGGAAGATGCGGTGAATAATCATGTACATCCCCTGCACGGCGCCGAAGCCAACGTAGGTCCAGCTGGCCCCGTGCCACAGACCGCACAGCGTCATG
Source organism: uncultured Planctomycetota bacterium (assembly GCA_963849325.1). Classification (GTDB taxonomy): domain Bacteria; phylum Planctomycetota; class Planctomycetia; order Gemmatales; family Gemmataceae; genus JAJPHU01. Next base: position 1,158,422 of record CAWKHF010000005.1, read on the forward strand.
GTGAGGAGCAGGTTGCGGTTGGTCTTCCAGGTGCCGCCGCGGCTGCCGCCCAGCGGAATGAAGAGATAATCGCGCAGCCAGCTCGACAGCGACATGTGCCAGCGCCGCCAGAAGTCGGCGACGTTGACGGCCAAAAACGGCATGTTGAAATTTTGCGCCAGTTTGTAGCCGAGTAGGTGGGCGGTGCCGATGGCCATGTCCGTGTAGCCGGAGAAATCGCAATACACCTGCAAGGCGTAAGCCACCACCGCCATCCACGCCGTCCCGGTGCGGAAACTGCCGGGGTCGGCGTACACCGGGTCGGCGAACCAGGCCATGCGGTCGGCGATGACCAGCTTCTTGAACAGGCCCATGAGGACGAATTGCATCCCGACGTGCAGGCGATACCAGTTCCAGCTTTTGGGCTGCCGAATCTGCGGCAGGAAGTCGCGGGCGCGGACGATCGGCCCGGCCACCAGATGCGGAAAGAACAGGATGAACAGCATGAAGTGGGCCAGGTTGCGCTCGGCGGGGATGCGGCGGCGATAAACGTCCACCGTGTAGTTGATGGCCTCGAAGGTGTAGAAGGAAATGCCGATGGGCAGAATGACTCGCAAGGTACGGAACCACGTCGGCGAACCGGCCGCGATCAGCGCCTCGTCCAGCGACAGCAAAAAGAAGTTGGCGTACTTGAAATATCCCAACAAACCCAGGTTGGCGACCAGGCTGACGCACAGCAGCAGCTTGCGTCCGCGCGGCGATTCGCCGCGGTCCATGCCCAGCGCCAGCAGGTAATCGAGGACCGTGGACGACGCTGATGAGCAGGGCCAGCTGCTTGTTCCAGCAGGCGTAGAAGAAAAAACTGGCGATCAGCAGCAGGCCGATCCGTCCGAGGCGCCAGGGGATCGCCCAGTACGTCACGAAGACGATCGTGAAGAACAGCAAAAACTCCGGCGAGCAGAAGAGCACGAAATCCCCCACGGTCGCACGATGCCCCGGCCCTCATTCGGCGTGAGGGCTTTTTGTGGAAGTATCGGATTTGCCGGCGGTCGAAATGAAGGGAAAACATGAGGCCCTCGTCTTTGGGTGTAACCAGAATCTCTGGGGGCCGGGGGTAGGGTGGGTCGAGGGCCGCGAGGCCCACCACGTCCGCATGGTGGGCCACGCGGCCCACGACTCACCCTACAAGGGCGCCGACAACCCCAGAGAATTGGGTTACACCCTCGCCTTTTGCCGACAAGCCCGGAGCGTCCGTGACGGGTTCTTCACCCGTCGCGGACGCTCTGGGCTTGTCTTCTTGAAGCCGCGTTTCGGTGCGAGCGCGGCCCTGGGACCGAGGCTGGCCGGGAAGCCGGCACGCTGCCGTCCGAGTAATACAGGAAGTCGCGCAGGAGGCGGCGGGCCAACTCGCCCGCTGTCATCTCCTGCTCGGATGCCTGCTCCTGCAGGGCTGTCAGCAGCCAGGATTCCAGCAGAAGACTCACCTCCACGACCATCCCCCGCTCCGGGGAGCTGCCTTCCGCGAGTGGCCCTTTCTCCAGATCGATCGTTGGCATCGCCTTCCTCCTGCTTTTACACCGCGACTGTCTGACGTCAGTACTCCCCTGGCCGGCCGAACCGATCACCCGCTCAGGTGCGCGGTCGCCTTGTGATGCAGAGCTTGGACGATGACATCGGCGCAGTCGGCCGGCGACCACTGCGAGGTGTTGAGCACCAGGTCATAGTTGCGCGGCTTGGCCGGGTCGATGTGGAAGTGTTCGCGGATGAACTGGTTTCGCTGACGGTTGATCTCCTCAACCTGGCGGGCAGCGGTCTTGCGGTCCAGGTGGAGGCGACGGCCGAAGGCGGCGATGCGGTCCTCGCGGTCGCCGACCAGGCGGACCCGTAGCGTCGAATTCGGCGGCAAGACGTACGCGGCCCCCCGGCCGACGATCACGCCGCGTCCCTGCTCGCCCAGGGAGCGGAGGACCGCGATCAGTCGGCGGAAGTAGCGACTCTCGCTCCGCTCCGGCGCGGAGATGAACGACTCGATGCATTCCAGCAGCCAGCTCTGCCCTCGCTCGTCGATCTCCTCGACAACCGCAATCGGCAAGCCCAGCTCGCCGGCGATGCGGACGGGCAGCTCGCGGTCGAACACCTGCCAGCCGAGCCGGCCGGCGACCTGCTGCGCGACCTCGAGAGCAGGCGTGCCAACCTCGCGCGACAGCGCGATCGTGAAGCGATCCAGCACCCGCGCCGGCTCCGTGGCGGGGTCGCCCCGCTCCGTGTGGTATCCCAACAACCGTTCCAGCGTCAGAGCTTGACGGGGCAGCAAAGTCGTATGAAACATATTGGAACTCCTTTAAGGATGTGAGAAAAGAGTGCCCGAATGTTCTTATGCCGCGACGCATCCGGGCGGTTCGCGCCGGGAGGACGAGGGACCACCTCCGTCCAGACGTCACCCTGTTTGGGGCCGGGGGAGAAGAGAGGAGGAGCGACTAAATGAGCAAGATGCAGAGAGAGCGGTACAGCGGTTCATTCGGCGCGCCCCGGAGAGGAGAAGACCGGGAAGTCAACGGGGGACCGGGACGTTCGTTGAGATGGGGGGACAAGGTTTCGAGAGTGTTCGCCTGTGCCAGGCGCGATCGATGAACGTCGTCGCCATCGTCGGGGGGGATTGCCGCGCTGGGACAGGGCCGAACGGGCCGATGTCCCGGGGCGCCCTTGCCGCGCCGCGCAGGAGAACGGCCTTGGGAGGATGTCCGCGTCCAACGTGGGAATCGTGCCGGCGACCGCGGTGATGGAGCGGCCCGCCCACCGCCAAAAGCAGCAGCAAGCAAGCGAACAGTCCACGCAGATACAGACGGGAGAAGGTTTGCATGTTCAGGCCACCGAGCTATCCTTTTCTGAGGGGCATCGATAGCAATCCGAGGAGAGGGTGTCAACCGCTGTTTCGCCGGACCCGGCCTCT
>CAWKHF010000006.1:0-846284 GCA_963849325.1 uncultured Planctomycetota bacterium
ATCGTCCAACTGTCCCGGATCAGTAGAATACCCCTTGAAAATCCCGCGTTTTTCAGTGGCTCAGGCGAAAAGAAAACTGAAAAGAATGGCGAAAAAACGCGGGAAAACGGGCCAAAACGATGGGAACGGTGGGAACCATGAAAAACTACAACAACTTGAAAATACAGGAGTTGCGTCAATGATAAGGATCGGCATAGTGGGCGTCGGGTTCATGGGCATGATCCATTACCTGGCTTCGACCAAGCTGCGCAGGGCGCGGGTCACGGCCATTTGCACGCGCGATCCGAAGAAACTCGCCGGCGACTGGCGCGGCATCCGCGGCAACTTCGGGCCGCTGGGCACGAAAATGGACCTCGGCAAGATCAAACGCTACGTCGACTTCGACGACCTCTGCGCCGACTCCGACATCGATCTCGTCGACATTTGCACTCCGACCCATCTGCATCCAGACATGGCCCGCGCCGCCCTGCGCGCGGGCAAGCACGTCCTGGTCGAAAAGGCGATCGCCCTGACGCGCAAGGACGCCGACGCCATGCTGCAAGCGTCGGCCCGAGCGGGCAAGTTGCTCCTGGTGGCCCACGTGTTGCCATTCGTCCCCGAGTTCGCCTTCGCCGCCGAGGCGATCCGCGCCGGCACCTATGGCCGGCTTCTCGGCGGACATTTCAAGCGCATCATCGCCCAGCCGGACTGGTCGGCGGAGATCGCCGACGTCGGCAAAACAGGCGGGCCCGCTATCGATCTGCACATCCACGATACGCACTTCATCGGCCTGATCGCCGGCATACCGCACAAGGTCTTCTCCACTGGCATCGCCGCCGACGACAAGACCGTCACTTACCTGACGACGCAATACTTGTACGGATCGAAAGGCGGCGCTCCGGCCCTGTCCTGCTCCAGCGGGGCGCTGGCCAAGAAGGGACGCGAGTTCGTGCATGGCTACGAACTCTATCTGGAAAAGGCGACCCTGCTCTACGAATCCGGCACACAGCCATTAACCGTGCTGACGAAGGACGGCAAGACGAAGCAGCCGAAACTCAAGGGTTCGACCGAGGCGACGGCGCCTTCACGGCGGAGATTCAGGCGGCGGTCGATGGTGTGTCCAGCGGCCGCGAACCGGACCTGCTCCGCGCCAGCCTGGCTCGCGACGCCCTGGTGCTGTGTCAAAAAGAATGTCAGTCGGTCCTGTCCGGCAACGCCGTCACCGTGGGAGGCGAACGGCCGGCGTCAGCCGGCTGGTAGAGACTACCAGCCGGCTGACGCCGGCCGTTCGCCTTCACTTCTTTCCCAGGAGTTTCGAGAGATTGACGCGCACTTCCTTGGTGTCGCCAGCCTTGACGATGAGCGGCGTCGGCCTTGGCGAGCAGTTCGCGTTCCATCGACGGCCGCCACTGCTTGACGCTGCCGCGCGCCGCATCGCCGAGCAACTTGGCCGCCTCGCCGCCCAGGCCGGCGATGTGCTCGACAACGAAATTATCGTAGCCGGACTCGGCTTGCAATACGCGCAGCCGGAACACCGCCTCCGGGAGAAGACCGCCGCTCGCGTCCAGCCGGGCCGTCGCTTCGCAGTGCAGCGTCAGCTCGCATCCGCAGACGAGCGCGGATACTGCCGGAGTAGGTGCGCGTTCCCGAACGCCAGACCTGGCGATCGAAATCGACGTGCGTATCGAACGAGATGAAGGCCGTGAACGTCATGCGGCCCGGCTCGGGCTGACGCACCTCGCGCAGGTCAAAGACGAGCGTGTCCGCCAGGCGCTCGGCCGTCACGCGCACCTTCCACCAGCGACCGTCGTTCTTCGGCACGTCCACGGTTTCCGGGTGGACGTGCAGACCCTTGCCGCGCCACTTGACCTCGCGCACCGGCTTTTGCAGTCCCCAGTGCCGCGTGTCTTCGTACAGCGGAGTGGGCAGGGCCTTGATGACGAAGCCGCGCAGCGTGCCGGCCAGGGCGTCCACCGAGCCGCCGCCCAGCGCCGCCAGGACGTTGCCCGCGTTGAGGGGCTTGGGCGAGGATGACACGCCCTGCGCGTGAGCCGTGAGCGGGACCAGGAGGACAAGGCCCGCCGCCATCCAGCTACCGATTGCTCTCATCTCCTTCGCTCCTCCGCTGTCGGATGCCGGATAATCGTCACATCCTGCCATCCAGGCGCGAACGGCCACGCCGGAGTCATGCTTATTCTCGACAGGCGCCGCATTTTCCATCCCAGCTCGTCGCCTCGCGCCAGGCTTGGCGTGTAGGCAAGATACGGCATCCGCCGAAAAAGAAAGAAGATCCGAAAGACAGTCAAGCGACGGAAAGGCGGAAGGAGCCGCCCTCCCGTCGGATGATCAGCGCCCAGCAGCCGACGACACACGATACGGCACCAGGGAAGGACGCCGAGGATGACGCCACAGGGACGTTCGACGCGCCGGCTCGCCGGGTTTTTGCTGGCGGCGGTCTGCCTGGGCACCGGCCCGGGCTGTCTCAGCTTCGTACATTCGCTCGATGTGCCGCCGAGAGAGCAGCTTCTGCAAGGCGAGATGGTCCCGGCACCCTGCCGCAATCGCGTCCACGTCTTCCTCATTCACGGCATGGACCCGCTGGACCTGGCCAACCTCAACGGCCTGACCGAATACATCCAGGCGCTAGGTTACATCAAGACGCACTACGGCCAGCTGTACCATCTGTGGGAGTTCAAAAATGAACTGCGCCGCGTCCACAAGGAAGATCCCGAGGCCCGCTTCGTGCTGATCGGCTTCAGTTTCGGCGCCAACATGGTGCGGCAGTTGGCCAACGCCGTCAAGGACGAAGGCATCGTCATCGATTTGCTCGTCTACCTGGGCGGCAACACGCTGGAGAACACGCCTCCGAACCAGCCCGACCACGTCGTACACATCGTCAACATCCTGGCCGCGGGCTGTATCTGGAATGGAGCGCAGATGGATCGCGCCGACAACCTTCATTTCACCAACGTCTGGCACTTCGGTTCGCCGACGCATCCGGGAACGCGGAAGGTGCTGGCCCGCGAGCTGGCGGTCGTGGCCCGACGGGTGCCGGTCGAAAAGGTACTGCCGCCGCCACCGCCGCCGTCGCCGGGGTTGGAGGAAGCGCCACGGCCGCGCCCCTGCGGACGGAGCAGGCACGGAAGGTGCCCGAGGTGGCGCCCGAATGGGACTTCCTCAGCTCGCGCGGGCCTTATCAGGAACCGCCGCGACCGGCGGCCGTCGAACCGAGCCGGAGCGCTTCCGCCCGGCGCAGGCCCTTCTCGGCCCTTCCGTGACGGGAACGGGTTCACTCCTGCACCACGGGATTACGCAGTACGCCGAGTCCGTCGATTTCCACTTCCACCACGTCGCCGTCCTTGAGGAAGACGGGCGGTTTGCGCGAAGCCGACGCCGGGCGGCGTGCCGGTGAAGATGAGGTCGCCCGGTTCGAGCGTGACGATCTGCGACAGGTAAGCGACGAGGTCGCCGGCGCGGAAGATCATCTGCCGCGTGTTGCTGTCCTGCATCGTCTGCCCGTTGAGGCGCAGGCGGATGCCGAGATTGTGCGGATCGGGAACCTCGTCGGCCGTGACCAGCACCGGACCGATCGGCGCGAAGGTGTCGAAGGTCTTGCCGGCCAACCATTGTTTGCCGTCCTTCTTGCAGCTGCCAGTCGCGGGCCGAAACGTCGTGGCCGATGGTGTAGCCGGCCAGGTGATCCATCGCGTCGGCGGCGCGGAGGTTGCGCCCTTTCTTGCCGACGACCAGGACCAACTCGGCCTCGTAATCGACTTCGCGGCTGACGGCCGGCAGGCGGATGGACTCGCCCGGCCCGATGATCGCCGTGGCGAACTTGCTGAACAGGACGGGTTCTCTGGGGATGGCGGCGCCGCTCTCGGCGGCGTGATCGCGGTAGTTCAGTCCGATGCACACCACCTTGGGCGGATCGGGGATGGGCGCCAGCAGCCGAACCGATGCAGCCGGATGGCGCACGGCATCGGGACGGGCGGCCGCCTCGGCCGCGGCCCGCAGCGCGCCGGCACCGGCGGCGAGCAGACCGCGCACGCTCACAGGTAGGTCCGGCCGGCTCACATGCACATCGACGTAAGAATCACCCTGGAGCAGGGCCGCCCGAGGTCCATCCGGTGTCTGAATGGTCGCCAGTCGCATGATGCCCTCTCTCTCAGTTCTGAGTTCTGAGTTCTGAGTTCTGAGTTCTGAGTGCCATTCACTCAGAACTCAGAACTCAGAACTTCTGCTACGCCAGCAGCAGCGATTGACGGGCGAACTGTACGAGCTGTTGCTCCAGGGAATGCAGCAGTACTGGCTTGACCCGCTGCGGGTCCGAGATCTTTTCGCCGTTCTGCTGGATGTTCAACTGACCTCCTTCGACCAGCCCGGTCAACTGCCGCACCAGGTTCGAGCGCGGGCATTGTCCGTCCAGTCGCAGCAGGACCTCGCGCGCGAAGGCGTTCAAGGTGATCGGCTCGTGACGAAGGTTCGTGACCTGCCAGGCGGATCGGGCCTGCCAGCGCGCCAGCGGCCGGACCAACGGCTGCGATCCGGCTTGCGTCGTCATCCGCAGCGGCCGCAGACGAAACTCCACCAATCCCGACGCGGTGGTGTAGAACTGCAACAAGGCTTGCCCCAGCACGCGCTCGTCTTCGGCGCTGGCCGCCGCGTCCGGGACCGCTCCTTCCTGGAGCTTGGCCCGCGCCCGCGAACACAGCTGCGGGAACGACACCATCTGCGGCCACTCCTCGCTCAGAACCACCATCGCCGCCTTGACGATGGGGTGGATCGAAATCGCGGACGCTCCCGAAGGGGCCTGGAACTGTTCCTGCGTGGAGCCGCGGAGATTGGGCTGAGGAGAGATCGGCCGAACCGCGGAGCCGACGAAGAACGGCGTCAGGATCGCCGGGTCCAGGCGGTACTTCACTTCGCGCTCGGTGTGGCACAACAGCGTCTGCCGGAAGGTCCGATTCCGCAGGAAGTCCAGGTACTGCTCCACCTGAACCAGGTCCGAGCCGATTCGTTGCAGGACCTGTCCGACCTGCTTGGGGAAGTGGCTGAACTCCATGGTGCTCAGCTCGGTGTCGGCCAGGTAGCGCAGCCGATGGGCGGCCGCGCGCTCGACGAACTGATGGAAGTACAGCGGCGTATTGTGCTCCTCCAGGTGGTCGTGCAGCAGGTAGGAGTCCGGCTGCCTGCGTATCAGCTCCAATTCGGAGCGGAGATATTGTCCATAGGGGTTCTGCTCCATGTTGATGGAGGAGACCAGGAAGTCGAGCAGGCCACGGGCCTGGGCGACCTTCTGGCGCGGATCGGGGAAGCGTTGGCCGTGGTAGAGCATCATGTCGCGGATCATGCCGCGCATGTGCCAGCCGGGCAGCGTGTTGTAACTGACGTAGGCGACGCCGTTGGCATCGAGGGACTGGCGGCAGATGGCCAGGATGCGTTCCTGCACTTCGGGCGGCACCCACGAATAAACGCCGTGGCAGATGATGAAGTCATACGTCTCCGCGCCGGCTCGAACGTCGAGGATGCTCTGGTGCCGCAGTTCGATGTTGTTCAGGCCCAGTTCCGCGATGGCCTTACGGCCCTCGTCCACCTGGCGCTGCGACAGGTCCACGCCGACGAAACGACTGTCGGGCAGTGCCTCCGCCATGGGGATGAGGTTGCTGCCGGCGGCGCTGCCCAGCTCCAGAACACGGCAGCGTTCCACCGGCGCCGGCGTCAGACCCAGGAGCGTGGCGACGGCGGCCAAGCGATCCGGATGGGTCTGCGGGAAGCAATAGCTGGGATAAGGGATCTGATCGTAGGTGGTGGAGGCGGTCTCGGGCATGGGTTGTCCCTCTGTCAGTTGTCAGTTGTCAGTTGTCAGTTGTCAGTTGCCTTTTCTGACAACGGACAACTGACAACTGACAACTGCGTCAGAACGAAGGGCGATTTCGGACGCGGGCCGCGGAAAGGCCGTCGGGCCTTTTATTAGAGTAGCACAGGTTTGAAGGGAATAGGGAATAGGGAATAGGGAATAGGGGCGAGAGAATCAGCTCTTCTCGCACAGGCGGGTGATGTGCCGCAGCATGTCGCGCACGGAGATCATGCCCAGGGGTTGGCCGTCCTTGAGGACCGGCAGATGGCGATAGCCGCCGCCGTCCATCTTGTGCAGCACGAACGCCAGCGTATCGGTCGGCCGCACCGTCTCCGGATTGGACGTCATGAAATCGCTCACCGGCCGCGAGGTATGATCGATGTCGGGGCTGGCCACTTTCGTCAGCAGGTCGCGCTCGCTGAAGATGCCCACCAATCGGCCGGCGTCATCGACGACCAGCACCGCCCCGATGTCATTGGACAGCATGACCTCGATGGCCTGTTTCACCGTCGCGCCCGCCGTCAGCGTCACCGCGCGCCGCGGCTTGAGCTGGCCGATGGTGTCTTCCATCAGGCTCCGCTCGACGCGGTCCTGCGCCGTCGGCCGGTCCAGCTGCGTCAGGTCGGCCTGGCAGTTGCCGCACTGCTCACTGCCCGGAAGATTGTCGAACGCGCAATGAGGACAAATCATAAGTAGGGAGTAGGGAATAGGGAATAGGGAATAGGGAATAGGGAATAGGGAGGAGTGGCTGGCACTTCTATTCCCTATTCCCTATTCCCTATTCCCTTTTATTCGACGGTCCACGTTTCGTCGCCGGCGAACAACTCGTCGAGCTGGCCGGGGCCGCGCGTCTGGATGACGTCGGCGATCTGCTTGTTGAGGACGCCATCGTAGGTCGGCCGTTCGACGCAGCGGAAGACGCCGATGCACTCGGGGAAGTCGGGATAAACCATGCGGCTGAGCAGGTAGGCCAGGCTCGGCTCGTCGGCCTTCTCGTCGTGGACGAGCAGGTCGTCCTTGGCGATGCCGTTGCCCAGCTCGACCACCTCCGGGTCGAGGCCGTGCAGACGGATGCCCTTGTTCTGGTCCTTGCCGAACACCAGCGGCCGGCCGTGCTCGAGATGGAGCACGTTGTCGGCCTTGACGCTCTTGTCGGTGGCGTACTCGAACACGCCGTCGTTGAAGATCTTGCAGTTCTGGTAGACCTCGACGAAGGCCGTGCCCTTGTGGGCGGCGGCCCGCTTGAGCGTCTCGGTCAGGTGGTGGATGTCCACGTCCACGGTGCGGGCCACGAACGTGGCCTCGGCGCCCAGGGCCAGCGACAGCGGCCGCAGCGGCGAGTCGATCGAGCCGAGCGGGCTGGACTTGGTGCGCGTGCCGACGCGCGAGGTCGGCGAATACTGGCCCTTGGTCAGGCCGTAAATCTCGTTGTTGAACAGGATGATCTTCAGGTCCATGTTGCGGCGGATGGCGTGGATGAGGTGGTTGCCGCCGATGGACAGGCCGTCGCCGTCGCCGGTGATGACCCACACGCTCAGGTCCGGCCGAGCCAGCTTCAGGCCGGTGGCGATGGCCGGGGCGCGGCCGTGGATGGTGTGGAAGCCGTAGGTGTTCATGTAGTAGGGGAAGCGGCTGGAGCAGCCGATGCCGGAGATGAACACGAACTTCTCGCGGGCGATGCCGAGGGGGGCCAGCGCCTTCTTCATCTGGGCCAGGATCGAATAATCGCCGCAGCCGGGACACCAGCGCACTTCCTGGTCGCTGGCGAGGTCCTTGGGTTGCAGGGTCGGCAGGGCGGTCAGGGTAGACATCGGATTAGTACCTCAAAATGGCAGGGCGTGGTCTCTTTCAGCATAACACAATCGGCTGCTGCCCCAGCAGGCGATCCTCGTAGAAGAACGGAACCCAGTAAAGCCCCGGGCGAGGAAACGGAGGAGGATTACCTCGCCTTGGCGGCGTCGTCCTCGAAATCACCGATCAGGCTGCCCTCCAGGTTCACCGTCGCGGAACACCCCGCCAGCAGCTGCTCGATCGCCTGTTCGATCTCGCTGACCAGAAACGGTTTGCCCTGCACCTTGTTCAGCCCGACCGCGTCGACCAGGTACGTCGCTCGGATGAGCAAGCGCAGCTGGCCGCCATTCAGCTCGGGGATGAGGACCTTGCGATAACGCTTGAGGACGTCGCCGGTGTTTCGCGGCATCGGGTTGAGATAGCGCAGGTGAGCGTGGGCGACCTTCAAGCCCCTGTGCTGCGCCCGCTGACAGCCGTTACCAGCGCGCCGTAGGTGCCGCCCCAGCCGAGCACCAGCACGTCGCCCTCGGCCGGACCCGTGACGCTCAACTCGGGAATCTCATTGGCGATATTGGCGATCTTCTGAGCGCGGGTTTGAACCATGTGCTGATGGTTGATCGGATCGTAACTGACGTTGCCGGTGATGTCTTCCTTCTCCAGCCCGCCGATGCGGTGCTCCAGGCCGGGCGTGCCGGGGATGGCCCACGGCCGCACCAGGCGCTCGTCGCGCTGGTAAGGGTGGAACGCGGCATCGCCCTTGCTGCCGTTGGTCGTGCCGTTGGCGCCGTCGTGGTGGGGCTGGGCGAAGCGAACCGAAATCTTCGGCAGAGTGGCCGGGTCCGGGATCAACCACGGCTCGGCGCCGTTGGCGAGGTAGCCGTCGGACAGCAGAAACACCGGCGTCATGAAGCGGACGGCCAGGCGCACCGCTTCCATCGCCATGCTGAAACAGTCCGCCGGCGAACAGGGAGCGACGATGGCCGCCGGACACTCGCCGTTGCGGCCGAACATCGCTTGCAGCAGATCGGCCTGCTCGGTCTTGGTCGGCAGGCCGGTGCTCGGCCCGCCGCGCTGCACGTCGATGATGACGACCGGCAGTTCGGTCATGACGGCCAAGCCGATCGCCTCGGACTTGAGACAGATGCCGGGGCCGCTCGTGGCCGTGACGCCCAGGGCGCCGCCGAAGGCAGCGCCGATGGCGGCGCCGATGGCCGCGATCTCGTCCTCCGCTTGCAGCGTCCGCACGCCGTAGCGCTTCAGCTCCGCCAACTGATGCAGGATGTCCGACGCCGGCGTGATGGGGTAGGTGGCGTAGACCAGCGGCAGGCCGGACTGCTGGCTGGCGGCGACCAGGCCCAGGGCCAGCGCTTCGTTGCCGGTGATCTTGCGATAGCGGCCCGGCGGGATGTTGGCCTGGGCCACCCGGTAGTGGACCGGCATCGCCTCGGTCGTGTCGCCGTAGTTGTAGCCGGCCTTGAGGGCGCGCGTGTTGGCCTCCAGCACGCTCTGGTTCTTGCCGAACTTGGTTTGAATCCAGCGCAGTGTCGGATCGAGCGAGCGCTCGTAGAGCCAGTAGACCAGGCCCAGGGCGAAGAAGTTCTTGCAGCGATCCGCCTCGCGCGTGCTCAGCTTGAGGTCGGCCACGGCGGCGCGGTTGAGCGCCGTGATCGGCACGGCGAACAGGCGATAGCCCTTGAGCGAACCGTCTTCCAGCGGATTGATCTTGTAGCCGGCCTTGTGCAGATCGCCGGCCTGGAAGGCGTCCTTGTTGACGATGAGGATGCCGCCCGCTTCCAGGTCCTTGAGGTTGGTCTTCAGGGCCGCGGGGTTCATGGCCACCAGGGTGTTGAGCTGGTCGCCGGGCGTATGAATGTCGCTGCTGCTGAAGTGGATCTGGAAGCCGGACACGCCGGCGAGGGTGCCGGCCGGAGCGCGGATCTCGGCAGGGAAGTCGGGCAGCGTGCTGATGTCGTTGCCGAGCATGGCCGAGGTGTGCGTGAACTGCGTGCCGGCCAATTGCATGCCGTCGCCGGAATCGCCGGCCAGGCGGATGGTCGCCTCACGGACTTCTTCAATGGGGATGGGATGACCAGGGCGGGGGGCGGCGATGCCAGGATTGAGGACCGTCATGATGAAAAACGAAGCCTCCAGGCGGGACCGGGGCCAGGGGGAACGCCGAAGGCCGAATGCGAAACCCCGTTGTCGGTTGTTTCCTTCCGCATTGGCTCAGGCTCCTTCGGGTTCGAGGGGCACGACGTTGGGGTCGGGGGGCTGATTGTAAATCGTGGACGGAAAATGCTCCGCCAGGTAATGGACGATACGTTTGACGGACAACACGCCCAACGGCCGTCCCGCCGGATCGACCACGGGCAAGTGCCGATAGCCTCCCTCCTCCATTCGACGCACGGCGGCGCCGATGGGTTCCTTCGGATGAACGACAACGGGGTTGCGGGTCATGCACGTGGCCACGGGCACGGCCAGGGGCAGGCCGGCGGCCAACACACGCCGCATCAGGTCGCGCTCGGTGAAGAGTCCGACCAGTTGCTCGTCGTCGCGGCAGACCAGCACACAGCCGACTCGTTGCTGCCGCATCAAGGCGACGGCCTCGGCCACGCTCTGTTCCGGCCGGACGCGAAAGGGCGGCGTCGGGTGTAAGCGACTAACGCTTTCGGTCTTGATGTTCCGTGCAAGCTCGTGCAAGGCTCTGCTCTGCTCTGCTGTGCTATGCTCAACGCCTCGCGGCATCACTGAATTCTGAGGAGAGTTCCTCCCGACCCGGACACCCGATGCCTCCCATGAGTTTAGGATAGCACTTGGGCTTGCGGAGAACAGTTGAAAAAATCAACAGGCGAGATGGGGAAGGGTTGGCGGCTGTGCCGGCCAACGGGATTGCGCCGTGCGGGCTATCCAGCAAAGGGTCTTCGTTTCGCCGCGACGCGCAGCGGAGCGCGGGAGTCTCCCGCGCTCCGCTGCGCGTCGCGGCGAAACGAAGTTCTTTGTGGACAAGCGAAGGACCGTAGGCGCCTCAAGATCGTCAAAGTCCGGCGTCGATACTATGGCCAAGCGTTCGTTATCGCCGTGGAAGGTGCGGGCGAGTTATGGGCTCGGGGCGAGGCCGGTCGTTGTGCTGGGCCGGACTGCTGGCATTCCTGCTCGGTTTGCCGGCCGGCTGCGTCACGTCGCGCACTCGGGTCGAGCAGGCCGTACTCGCCGGCCGTCCGCCGCCGGCCCATCTCGCCGAGATTGCCAACGCCTACCATGCTCATTGCCCCGACGTACTCCGCGTGGACATCGCCGACGCGCCGCATTACAGCGGCGCCCAGCGCATCGGCCCGGATGGCCGCATCCATCTCGGCGACGCCTGCCGGCCACGGGTGGATGGCGAAACGGCGGCGGAGATCGTTCGCACCGTGGCCCAGTCCGTCGGCGTCTCGCCCGAGCACGTCCACGTCCAGGTTGCCGAGTACAACAGCCAGTATCTGTACCTGATTGGCCCGGTCGATGGTCTGCAGCGGGCCGTGCCGTACCGGGGGCCGGAGACGGTGCTCGACCTGCTGCGCCGCGTGGACGGCGTCACTCCCGCCACCGCCGTGCGCGACGTCAAGATCATCCGTCCCCACATCGCCGACGGCAAGACGCCGGAAGTCTTCCACATCGACCTGGCCGCCATCGTCCTTCGCAACGACCCGGAGACCAACGTCATCCTGGAACCGTACGATCAGGTCCACATCGGCCAATCGCGGCGCTCGTGCATCGACGCTTGCCTGCCTCCCTGGCTGCGCCCGCTCTATGAGCGTCTGTGCGGCATGAAACACGAACCCCAGGGAATAGGGAATAGGGAATAGGGAATAGGGAATAGGGAATAGGGGCAGGGCTCCTTCTCTAATTCTCTATTCCCTATTCCCTATTCCCTATTCCCTGGGAACTGTTCTTGCGGTGTCGCGCCCCGATCGCTATATCTCGCCGCCTCCAGGGGGTGAATCCGGCCGGACGGACGGCCAGGCACAGGGAGGCGAAAGGGATGTCTGCTCGCAAGAAAGATCGTCGCGGTTGGCGCGGCGTCGCGGTGCTGACGGGATGCGTCGTCGTCCTCGCCGGGGCCGGTTACTGGGTTCGTAGCGCCATGCTGCCGCGAGCCGATGCCCAGACCACGGCCACCTCCGCGCCGGCACCCGCCTCCGCGTCCGCTGGCGGCGAGGAGTTCTCCGATTACTCCCGTCGCGTCGTCGCCTACCTTTACGAGAGCGAGCCGATCACGCGCGAACAGTTCGGCGAATATCTCATCGACCGCTACGGCGACAAGATCGAGCTGCTCATCAACAAGCGCGTCATCGACGACGCCTGCCGGCAGTACAACGTCGAGGTCAGCGCCGGCGAGGTCGAGAGCGCCCTGGCCGAGGAATTGCAGGGTTTGGCCATCGACCAGAAGACCTTCGTCAATACGCTGCTGGCTCGCTATCACAAGAACCTGTACGAGTGGAAAGAGGACGTCGTCCGTCCGCGTTTGCAGCTGACCAAGCTGTGTCGCAGCCGCGTGCAGGTCAGCGAGGAGGAGATTCGCAAGGCATTCGAGTCGGCCTACGGCGAAAAGGTCGAGTGCCAGATCATCCTCTGGCCCAAGGGCGAACGCGGCAAAGCCGACGCCCTGGCCGATTACGCTCGTCTCCGCGACAATGCCGAGGCGTTCGATCAGAAGGCCAAGGCCCAGCCCAAGACCGAGTTGGCGGCCACCGCCGGCAAGGTCCGGCCCTTCGGCCGCTACGTCATGGGCGACGACAATTTCGATCGCCTCGTCTTCCGCTTGCAGCCCAATGAGGTCAGCGAGGTCTTCGAGACCGTGGACGGGCCGGTCGTCGTCAAGTGCCTGCGTCACTATCCGCCCGACAGCTCCGTCCACCTCGATTCGGTCCGCGACCAGCTCATTAAGCCGATCGCGGATCGCAAGGTGGCCGCTGAAATGCAGAAGGCGTTCCTGGTGTTGAAAAAGAAGGCCGACCCGCACGTCGCGCTCAAGAAGAAGGACAAGGCCGAGGACGCCGACGGTTTGTCGGCGGACGGCGGCCCGCGCTCGCGCCAGGTCGTCGCCGTCTATAATGGCCAAACGTCAATCACGCGCGAAGATCTCGGCGAGTTCCTCATCGCCCGTTACGGCGTCGAGCAGGTCGAATTCATCATCAATCGGCGGATCATCGACAAGGCGTGCCGGTCCCGCGACATCAGCGTGACGGCGGCGGAAATCGAGGCGGGATTGGCCGAGGACTTGAAGAAGCTCAACGTGGACCTCAAGGCGTTCGAGAAGGACTTTCTCGGGCCGTACAACAAGAGCCTGTACGAATGGCGCGAGGACGTGATTCGGCCACGTCTACTGCTGGCCAAGCTGTGCCGCGACAAGGTGCAGGTGTCCGAGGACGAGCTGAAGCTGGCCTTCGAGTCGCGCTATGGCGAGAAGCTGCAAGGCCGTATGATCCTGTGGCCGTCGGACCAGACGAAGTTCGCCCTGACGGAGTACGCCCGCATCCGCGACGATCCCAAGGCGTTCGACGAAGCGGCCCAGCACCAGGCGTGCAGCAGCCTGGCCGCCAAGGGCGGCCAGGTCGGACCGTTCGGCCGGCACACGCTGGGCAACGACGACCTCGAGCGCGAGGCGTTCAAGCTGCAACCGCGCGACGTGACCACGCTGGTCGGCACGGTCGAGGGCCACGTCATGTTCAAGCTCGACAAGCGCATCCCGCCGGACACGTCGATCACGCTGGAATCGAAGCGGGCCGAGCTGACGCGCGAGGTCTTCGAGCGCAAGGTGCAGTTGGCGATGCAGAACGTCCTTCGGCGATCTGCGCAAGACCGCCAACCCGCGCGTGATGCTGAAAAACCCCAACAAGCCGATCGACCTGGTCGAGCCGACCCGCAAGCTGCTGTCGCAGTCGCCCGGCGACATCGACCGCGGCGCGTCGGCCGGGCATCACTGAGCGCCGTCCGCATTTGGTTTAGCCGCGACGCGCAGCGGAGCGCGCACTCCGCTGCGCGTCGCGGCTAAACCAATGGCCCCACAACAGGAGCGACCCCATGCGATCCGCCGTCTGCGTCCTCGCCGGACTCTTCCTGTCCGCATGTCCCCTGACGGCCGCGAAGCCGACGGCCTGGACCATTGACGACGTGGTCCTCACCGAGTCCATTCGTGACATCCAGGTGTCACCGGACGGACGCTGGGCCGTCTGGCTCCATCACGCCCCGGACAAGGACAAGGGCGAGGAGGTCGCCAACCTCGTGCGCCTGGACCTGGCCGACGGCCGCGAAACGGTCCTGACGCGAGGCGCCGAGAACTGTCTGCGGCCGCGCTGGTCGCCCGATGGCCGACGCCTCGCCTTCCTCCGCACGCGCGCGGACGACGAGAAATCCCAGCTCTGGCTGCTGGACTCCACGGGCGGCGAACCGTGGCCGTTGACCGACTGGTCGCCCGGCGTCCTCCTCTATGACTGGGCCGGGCCGGACGCCCTCGTCTTCGCCGCCCCGGAAGAGGCGACCTTGCGGGCCACCACCTTGAAGGAGGACAAGGACGACTCCGTCGTCGTCGAGGACGATCGGAACGAGCCGCCTGTCCGGCTGTTCCGCGTCGAGATGGGGTCCAAGAAGGTGACGCGCCTGAGCGACAACGGCGATCGCATCGAAAAGCTGGCCGTCTCACCCGACGGCCGGCACGCCGTCGCCATCCACAACCGCAGCCTGCGCTACGTCTACGACAACAAGATCAAGCCGGCGGTCTTCCTGTACGAGCTGGCCACGGGTCGCCGACGTCCGGTCTTCCGCGCGCCGCACTGGAACATTCAGCACGTCCGCTGGGCGCCCGATAGCAAGGGTTTCTACGCCGCCAACTGGCACAACAGCCGGCCGCAGCTCGCGCAGACCGGCATCCTCCGCCTGCACTATTTCGACCTGGCCCGCGCCGCTTCCACGCCCATCGACCTCGGCTGGGACCGAGGGTTGGGCGAGCAGGATGTCAATGACGAGGCGCTGGGTTTCGCCGTCACGCGCGACGGCTTCTTCGCCCTGCTGGCCGACGGCGTTCGCAACAAGCTCGCTCGCTATCGGCGCAGCGCCGACGGCTGGCAACGCGAGTGGCTGACCGGCGAACACGCCGCCAACGTCTTCGGTCTCCAGACCGGCGCCGACGGCCGAACGCTGTTCTACGCCTACTCGACGGCCAGCACGCCGACGCAGTGGTATCGCGCCGAACTGGACGGCACGCACCTCGGCAAACCACGGTCGTTCGCCGTCCTCAACGAGCACCTGCGTCGGCTACCGCGCGCCGCACCGAGGTTGTCCGCTGGAAGGGAGCGCGCGGCGACGAGGTGGAAGGCATCCTCTATTATCCGCACCGTTACCAGCCGAACCGGAAGTATCCGCTCGCGGTCATGATCCACGGCGGACCTGCCGGCGCCGACTTCGACGACTGGGACGATTGGTGGATGTATCCCGCCAACCTCGTCTGCCAGCGCGGCGCCTTCGTCCTCAAGCCGAACTATCACGGCAGCTCCAACTACGGCCTGGCATGGCTCGAATCGATTACGCGCGGACATTACGGCGATCTGGAAACAATCGACATCGAAAAAGGCGTCGATCATCTGATCGCTCGCGGCCTGGTCGATCCGGCGCGGCTGGCCCTGTGCGGCTGGTCCAACGGCGCCATCCTGGCCAACCGTCTGACGGTAGAGACGACGCGCTACCGGGCGGCGGTCGCCGGCGCGGGCAACGTCGAGTACGTCAGCGATTGGGCCGCCTGCGAGTTCGGCGACGCCTTCGACCGCTTTTACCTCGGCGCCTCGCCGCTGGACGACCCGCTGCGCTACCTCGTCAAGTCGCCGTTCTTTCGCCTCGACCGCGTGCGGACGCCGACGCTGATTCTCTTCGGCGACGACGATCGCACGGTGCCGGTCCACCAGGGCTGGGTGCAGTACCGCGCCTTGCAGCAACTCGGTAAGACCGACGTGCGCTTCGTGCTTTTCCCCGGCGAGAAGCACATCCTCAAGAAGCTGCCCCACCAGCGCCGCAAGGTGAAGGAAGAGCTGGCCTGGCTGGACCGCTATCTGTTCGGCACGGCCACGGAGACAAACTCCTCCGTCAAGGAGGATTCGCCGTTGGCCCGAGCGTTGCGGCGCCGGGAGGCGCGCCGCGAGTCCGGCCGCTATGGCCTGCTGGTCAAGGGCCAACTCGTTCCCGAGACCGTGAAGCACGGCGAGCTGCAGGTCGGACGTTTCGAGGTCACGCGGGCGCAGTTCGCTCAGTTCGACAAGACCTACTCGGTCGCCGCGGGCCGAGAAAACGATCCGGCCGGCGGCATCACCTTCGAGCAAGCGAAGGATTACTGCACCTGGCTGAGCAAGCGAACCGGACATACCTACCGCCTGCCGAATGAAGACGAGGCGGAGGAACTGTATGATGGCACCGAGGGGGAGGAGAACACGCTGGATCACTGGGCCGGCTACAAGGTCAACCCGGACGATGCCGCCCGGCTGCGCGAGAAGCTGAAAGAGTTGGGGGGCGGAGCGCCGCTGTTGAAAGAGGTGGGCAGCTTTCGCGCCGCCGGCACGGAGGCGGCCGTGTTCGACCTCGGCGGCAACGTCGCCGAGTGGGTGACGACCAAGGACGGCAAGGGCGTCCTCCGCGGCGGCAGTGCCGATACACCGGCGGATGCGAAAGCGAAGGGGACCGAGGCGGGACCGGCGTATCGTGGGTTTCGCGTGATCCGGAAATGAGAAGAGGATTCACGAGAAACCTATCCCGCTGTTTCCCGTTACCTAATTCTTTACCTAATTTATTCGATATTACCTAATTCAAGATTCAAGCGGCTCCGGGAAGCGGCGCAGCGTCCTCATCGTTGACTGGCTCCTCGGGCCGCCCCGAGCACCTTCTTTCAACCTATCCGCTCTGTCCCTCGCCCTGCACCTGCAAGCCGAAACCTTCGAGATCGATGTCCTCGCCCTTGTCCGGCTCGCCAGGTCCGCCGCGCTCCAGGCTGACGCGGAGAAATCCCCACAGGCTGACCGGCTCGCCGGTGTGGTCGTAGCCGTCGGCGTCGGTGTCGCCCTCCAGCAGCCAGCGCCACGAGCGCCGCTCGCTGCCGGGGTCGGCCTCTTCCTGCCAGCCCTTGAGCACCCGCGCCACCGCTTGCAGGGCCGCACGGCACGTCTTGGGATCGCCGACGTGCAGGCGCAGTTCGTCCGGTCCCGCCTCGGCCACGACGCGCGGCAGGGTGCGAATGGCATCAAACAGGCGATGTTCCAGGGCCGCCGCTCGCCAGGGCGACCATAGGTAGAAGGTAACCCGGGGCGTCTCGAAGAGCAGGCCGTAGAACTCGACGCGCATGGCTCGTGACTCCAACAAGGCCGCCCGGAGACAGTTTCCTCGCAACAGCCGCCGCGTTCGGCCGGAAGGTCAGCGGGCCGTACACGATTCGCTCGAAGGGTGGACGCCCGCCGCGCCGTTGCACGACGCGGCCACGACTCCGTTCGCTTGCCCCGGCCCCGGCTCGGCGGGAAGAGGGGCTGGCAGACTGGTCCGCATCCGCAGATAGACGAGATAGCCAAGCAGGCCCCACAGCCAGTCCAGGACGCGCTTCACGAGGGAGCCGAGGGCGCCGTTGACCTCGCTGCCGCCGAAGACCTGGTACAGCTTGCTGAAGCTCCACTCGCCACCGCCGACGCCGCCCGGCGTCGGCACCAGCGCCTGCACGACCACGCCGATCGGCACCAGCAGGAAATGCTCGGCCAGCGGTGGGATCGGCCCCAGCTCGGGACTCCACAGGGCGTTGGCGCACAACCAGAAGACGAAGACGAGACCAACGTGGCCGACCCACGACACGACGAACACGGCGGCCACCATCGCCTGGCGACAGCGGTACATCCAGACGGCGCGCCAGAACTCGGCGGCCGAGCCGCCGACGCGCGGCAATCGTTCCAGCCGGCCGGCGAAGTGCTCGGCCCGCTCCGGCGGCAACAGACCCAGCAGCAGCCATCCCACCACCGAGACGACGACGGCGACCGCCGCGCCGACGATGACGCCCTTGGAGCGCTCGGCCACCTGCTCGTCGAGCTGTCCCGTCGCCCAGAAGACGCCGCCCATGATCGCCACGAACCAGATCAGCGCCCACAGGGCGATGAGGCGATCCATGATGACCGTGGCCACCGCCACCGTTCGCCGGCTGTGTTCGCGGGCCAGCACCGCCGCCTTGATGATGTCGCCGCCGACCGCGCCGGGCAGGAAGGCGTTGAAGAACAGGCCGACCATCCCCAGCCGCATCGCGTCGGCCACGCGGAACGGCAGTTCGACCGCCCGCACCAGCAGATACCAGCGGAAGAACGTCAGCAGAAGCACGGCCAGGTAGATCAACGCCGCCGCCAGCAGGTAGCCGCCGTGGATCGGCTTGCCCTCGACGAGGTGCGTCTGCCAGACGTAGCCGAGACCCTTGCCGTGCTCGGGCGCCCAGTTGCTGGAGATCACCCAGGCGAGCAAGCCAATGGCCAGCAGATACTTGCCCAGGTTGAGAACGGTTTGTTTACTCACCATGCCTTCCTGTCCGTGGCTTGCGCGTGATGGCCCCGTCGCCGCGGTTCATTGTCCCGAGGGGGGGGAGTGCTGTCCAGCGGAGATTTCGCCGCCAAGCCGCGGCCCCGATTGACAGGGTGAGCGGTCTCCGCTAGGTTATCTCTGGTTGAGACCGATTTGGGGCTGTGGCGCAGCTGGGAGCGCGTCTGAATGGCATTCAGAAGGTCGCGGGTTCGAACCCCGCCAGCTCCACTTCCTTCCTGATTTCATAATCGGCTGCCCATCGTATCCGTGTGGCTTGACCATTCCGTGGCGCCTCGACGCGCAGGAAGCAAGCCGTTCGCGCCGTCTCCGTGACGGGCACTAGGTAGCAGGTATGGTTGTCGGGGCAATACACACCAAAGAGGTCGATTTCTTCCTCACTGTATCCCTTGCGGACGCACCCTCCCTGCTTGCTGCGGGAATCGATGCTGCAGGGGTTGAACAGGATCGCCCCATGAGACAACCGCCCCGTCTTGCACTGCACGCGCAGGAATCGGCCGCCGTCGTCAAGGACTAGGTCGTAGCGCTGAAAATCGCCCAGGGGCAGCAGCACCCTCTTTCCTTGCAACGTTAGTGCGGCGATGATCTGGGTACGGCTGATCTCCCCAGTCTGACTCGTGTTCCTCATGGTGATCTCCTCCCCTCGAATCAAGAAGGAACCCCGATCATGACCTCGTTTCGGTATGGGAAACGGAGCGTTCTCGTCCTCGCGGCGCTACTGTCTCTCGCGGCCGACCTTCGCGCGGCGGAGGAGCCGAAGCCGGCCAGGCCCAATTTCATCTTCATCAACATCGACGACCTCGGCTACGCCGACATCGGGCCGTTCGGCTCGAAGATCAACCGCACGCCGAACCTCGACCGCATGGCGAAGGAAGGGCGGAAGCTGACCTCGTTCTACGCGGCCCCGGTCTGCTCTCCCTCGCGGGCCGCGCTCATGACCGGCTGCTATCCCAAGCGCGTACTCCCCATTCCCGGCGTGCTCTTCCCGGCCAATGCCGTGGGGCTGTCGCCGAATGAAGTGACGGTCGCCGAGATCCTCAAGGCCGAGGGTTATGCCACCGCCATTGTCGGCAAATGGCACCTCGGCGACCAGCCGGCGTTCTTGCCGAACCAGCAAGGGTTCGACCTGCACTTCGGTCTGCCCTACTCCAACGACATGGGCCCGGCCGAAGACGGAGTGAAAAGCGACCTGGGCCGGCCGCTGCCCAAGCCCAAAGGTCCGGGGCAACCGCCGTTGCCGCTGCTCCGCAACGGCACCGTGGTCAAGCGCGTACGGCCCGACGATCAACAAGCCCTCGTCGAACTGTACACGCGGGAGGCGCTGGAATTCCTCACGGCGAACAAGTCCCGGCCGTTCTTCCTCTACCTCGCTCACAACGCCGTCCACTTCCCGATCTACCCCGGCAAGAAGTGGGCCGGGAAATCGCCGCATGGTATCTTCTCGGACTGGGTGGAGGAGGTGGACGCCAGCGTCGGCCAGATCCTCGACGCTGTTCGCAAGGAGGGTCTCGCCGACCGGACCCTGGTGATTTTCACCAGCGATAACGGCGGAACGCCCCGGAGCATCAACACCCCGCTCCGCGGCCACAAGGGGAGCACGTGGGAAGGCGGTGTGCGCGTGCCCACCATCGCCTGGTGGCCGGGGAAGGTTCCCGCCGGCAGCGAAAGCGACGCCATTCTGGCGATGTTCGACATTCTGCCCACGTTCGCCGCACTGGCGGGCGGCAACGTACCGATGGATCGCAAGATCGATGGCGTGAATGCCTGGCCGCACCTGGCGGGAGTTCCGAACGCCAAGCCCGCGCACGAGACCTTCTATTACTATCGCGGACTCCGATTGGAAGCCGTCCGCCACGGCGACTGGAAATTGCACATCGTCAACTCGGCCGGGAAGGCGAATGCCAAAGCCCCGCCCGTGCAGGCCAGGCTCTACAACCTCCAGACCGACATCGGAGAATCCAGGGACGTTGCCGCCGCGAATCCCGAAGTCGTACGGCAACTGCAAGGACTGGTCGCGGCCATGAAAGACGATCTCGGCCTTGACGGCATGGGCCGCGGTTGCCGCGAACTCGGCCGCGTCAAGGACGCGGCCCCGCTGATCGACAAGGACGGCAAGGTGCGGCCTGGCTTTGAACCCCGGAAGTGACCCATGCGGACGCCCTCCGCCGCGCGGCCAATCTCTTTCCAAAAAACTACTCCGGCAAGAAAGATACTTAACCACGGATAACACGGATAACACGGATGGGAAAATACCGATCATGAATGCGACGCTGTTTCTCTGCTTTCCTTATCCGTGTTATCCGTGGTTCACTTGGTGCTGGTCTTTCGTGCCGGAGTAATAAGTGCGCACTTGGGGTCGCCGGCGCGCACTATAAAGGCGGGAAAACAACCCGAGGGAGAACGCGATCATGGCGACCCCATCCCTGGCCGCCGTTTGGCGACAGGTGTACGGCCTGGCGGCGCGGCAGCGGAACCAGTCGGCGCCCGACCGTCAACTGCTGGAACGCTTCCTCGCCCAGCGCGACGAGGAGGCCTTCGCGGCCTTGGTGCGGCGGCACGGCGGCATGGTCCTGAGCGTGGCCCGCCGCATCCTGCACGATGACCACGCCGCCGAGGATGTCTTTCAGAACACGTTCCTGACGCTGGTCCGTCGCGCCGGCTCCATCCGCCAGCGCGAATCCGTCGCCGGCTGGCTGTACCGCGTGGCGGCGCGGCTGTCCTCGCAGACCCGGCTGCGCGACGCGCGGCGGTCGGCGCACGAGCGCGAGGCCGGTCCTCCTCCGGCGACGGCGGATGTGGCGGAGGCGGCGGCCTGGCGCGAGTTGAGTGCCGTGCTCGATGACGAGCTGCAGCGTTTGCCGGAGAAATATCGGACGCCGTTGGTGCTGATTTACTTCGCCGGACAGACGCAAGAGGCCGCGGCGTCCCAGCTGGGTTGGAGCAAGGATACGCTGCGGCGCCGGCTGGAGCGCGGCAAACGTTTGCTGCACGATCGTTTATCGCGTCGCGGCATGTCGCTGTCGGTCGGCCTGTTGACCGCAAGCATTTCCCAAAGTGTCACCGAAGCGGCGTTGCCTGTTTTGCTCGTCGGGACGACGGTGCGAGAGGCGATGCGGACGGCCCTGCAGGCTCCGGCTGTGTGGTTCGCCGGGGCGAAGCTAACGCTGGCGGTGGGATTGTTGGTTGCCGGGGCAGGTGTGGTCGCTCTCACGACCGGCAAGCGACCGGAGACGGAGCGCGAGCCGGACGCGGCCCCGCCGGCGCAGGCGGCGAAGCAACCGCGCGTCGATCGCTTCGGCGATCCCCTGCCCGACGGCGCCCTCGCCCGGCTGGGGACCATGCGCTTTCGACATGGCCGAGGAACGACCCTGGCCTTCGCTCCGGATGGAAAATCCATCCTGAGTTGCGGCGCCGACCGGACCCTTCGCACCTGGGAACTTGCCACGGGTCGCTTGCTCCGCGAGCAGAGAGTCCCCTCGAAACCTACCATTTCCGCATTCGTCCTATCACCCGATGGTCGGCTGCTTGCTTACCAGGACGCCACGGAAGGCAGCTTCTGCCTTTGGGACATCGCAGGCAACCAACTCCGGCGCTTTCCGTGGCTCCTCAAGGACGAGGGATGGCAAACCGGCGCCTTCAGCCCAGATAGCAAGGTCTTCGCGGCGTCTTCCTACAAAGGCTCCTTACGCGCCTGGGATGTGGCTACCGGAAAAGGTCGTAGCCTGGGCAAGAACGACAATGCGATTCTGTCGTTCACCGCGGATAGCAAGCTGCTCCTGACGCAGGGCGACCGTGGCATCGACTTCTGGGATCTAGCCGCCGGCCGACAGCAGTCGCACCTGGGATTTTCCCACAGGTTCCTGGGAGCGGACGTTTCGCCAGATGGCCACATCGTGGCCGCTTGGAATTATCGGAATCCGGACCAGGATCAGGGGCTGCGCTTTCTGGACGCCGCCACCGGCAAACCCGCCAAGGCTTGGATTGCTCCCCGTCTGAAACAGATCCATGTGGCACGGTTCACGCCCGACGGCAAAACGATTGTCATCGCCACGGAGGACGAGATCTTGGTCTGGGATCCGGTTGCCGGGAAGCGCATCCGCACGCTTCCGGGCAAGGCGAAAGCCCATTTCACCTTCTCCCCCGACGGCAAAACCCTGGCAGCGTTAGGTTCGGGGCTTGTCTTCGATCCGCACGGATTCTGTACTGCGTACCTGGAATGTGGAGACCGGCATCCCTCACGCCGTCACGGTGGCGGAAGCCGGCCACCTAGGCGAAGTGAGCAGCGTCGCCTTCGCGCCGGACGGCCGGACGGTTGCTTCCGCCTGCCAGGACGACGGCAGCGTGCGTCTATGGGACGCCGCCACCGGACGCCTGCTGCGATTGCTCCCCATCAAGGAGCGCCTGTCTACTCAGAACCAAGACCTGGCATTCACCCCGGATGGCAAGGATCTCCTCGCGGGGACGAGTCCCACGGTCATTCGTTGGGAAGTGGCCAGCGGTCGGGAAGTCGGCCGCTATCCTCTCTTCGAGGAGGGCAAGGAGGATCCTCAGCATTTACTCCTCCTGCAATTGACCGAGGACGGCCGCACGCTCCTCGCCGTCAGCCAAAACTTGGGGCAACCGAGAATGCCCGCAGCGGGAACGGGCTCTAACTCCGGTGTCTATGGCCTGCATGCCTGGGACATGAAAACAGGCAAACGAGTACGTTTCCTCGCGTTCACCCCGAAAGATGATCATCTGACAGCCTATGGCCGTTTCTCTCCCGATGGCCGATGGCTCGCGCTGCCCGGTGGAGGTATCTTCGACGCGGCCACAGGCAAGCAAGTGCTTCACCTCTCCGCCGACAGCAAAAAGCAGCTGGACATGCCGGTTGCCTTTTCGGCGGACGGCGCCCTGATTGCGATGGGGGTCACGGATAAGGCCCGTCGCGCCGATTACAAAGGAAAGGATATGGTCGCTGTTCAAGTTTGGGAGACGGCGACATGGCTGCCCGTGGCGCGGTTGGAGAGCGGCGAAGCGGCCCACCTCGCTTTCACGCCGGATGGCCGCCGCCTCCTTACCGCCGGCCTCGACGCCTTGAAACTGTGGGATCTCGCCTCGGGCCGAGTGATGGCTCGCCGACCTGCTCCCAGCTTGTTTCGCGGCTCCTACGGCCCCTCTTTCGCCAGTTGTCTTGCCCTGGCTCCGGACGGCCGCACCGTGGCGACCGGACAACACGACACCGTTATCCTTTTGTGGGATCTGTCGCCGCCGAGGGCCGATCGTCCACCTCCTTCGCTGACGGCGGCGCAGCGGGAAGCATACTGGAAGGATCTCGCTGGAACCGATGCCGGTCGCGCTTTTGCGGCCATCGTGCATCTGGCCGATGCGCCGGCGCAGGCGGTGGAGTTGCTGCGCGGCCGGTTGCAACCGGCGAAGGCCGTGCCTGCGGAAGAGCTGCGCCGCTTGCTCGCCGACCTGGACCACGAGCAGTTCCAGCGCCGCGAGTCCGCCACTCATCGTTTGAGCGAGTTGGGCGAATTGGCCGACTCCGCCTTGCGGGAGGCGTTGCAAGGCAAGCCATCGCTGGAAGTACGCCGGCGCATCGAGGGCTTGTTGGCCGAGCCGCGCCGGCTGCCAACAGCGAAGGAGCGCCGACATCTCCGTGCCATCCGCGTGCTGGAATCCATCGCCACGCCGGAGGCCCGCCGCGTGCTGGAGACGCTGGCGCAAGGGGCCGAAGCTGCTCCGCTTGACGCGCGAAGCGAAGGCGGCCCTGGCGCGATTGGCTCGTCGGCCCTGAAGGCCGTCATGGCTCCGAGGACGGAGCGGCGACGTCTGGGACTGCGGAAGCGCACCGCGCGATGCCGTGTATTTCTTTCGTGCCGTTTGGCCCGCCAAGCAGGCGGCTCGGGCACTCGGAACAGCGGCAATGAAAGTACGGCCCGCCGGCCCATGCGGGCGACCAGCGGCGTCCGGCAGCACGGACAGCGCGCTTCCCCGAGGGTCTCGCTCGGATCGAGACGGCGCGTTTCGTCCGGTGCGCGCTCCGCGGCGGGGTTGCTGGCCAGAAGGACGTCAGGGGAGAGATGGCAACGGTAGGAATGATGCATGGGGAACTCCGGGATGGGTCAGGCGGCGGAGGGTCCGTCGGGGAACAGGGGGAGGCGCTGCTCGGCGCGCTCGGTGAGGCGGCGCAGGTGGGCCTCCCATTCGGGCGTCCAGCCGCGGCGGCGCAGGTACAGCACGCGGATGCCCTTGACGGCGTGGCAGGCGGGGCAGAGATCCCGACCCGTGATGGGCGGTCTCTGCTCGCAATGAATGCAAACAGGATCGTTAAAGGGCGTCATGGGGAGGCGGCTAGGGCTGGGAGGCGGGGTCAGTTCTGTTCGTGGAGGCGTTTCTGGATCTGCTGGGCTTCGGGGACGAGGTTGCCCAGGGCGGTCAGCAGGGCGCGGGCGTCGCCGAGGGTCAGGGCGAAGCCGCGCGTCGAACTGCCGCCGGCGTGCTCCAGAAAGAGGATGACGTGTTCGACGCCGTCCAGCACGCCATCGGTGAGGGCGACAAACTGCATGGGGAAGGCTTCGAGGTGCATGAGAATCTCCTGGGCGGCGCGGTTCGGGGAGACCGGACGCGAATAGGTTGGGAAGAAGAGGGTCAGGCCGGGACATTGCTATTGTTCGCCGGCGAAACGAGACAATCAAGGGGTTGTTGATGTGTCAATTCGTGCCAGCGAGTGCCATTTTTCGGAATCATCGCGGCGGGGTCGGTTCGGGCGGCCCGGCGAGCCAGGCGGCGAGGGCGGCGCGAGCCTCGGGGAACTCCGTCAGAGGCGGTCCACGCAGCGGCCGAAGAGGTGCAGCACTTCGGTCAGGATCTGCTCGCGGTCCACCGGCCTTCGTGGAGGCGGTGCGCGGCTTGCCGGGACCGGCCCAGCCGGGATTGTCGGCGCTGTCCTTGCCCGGACCCGCCTTGAGCCAGTCGAGCGGTTTGTCGGTCAGGGCGGTCAGCTCGGCGCGCAGCCGTGCCTGCGCCTGCGCCTCCATCACGGCCCGCGCGAACTCGCGGTAAGCCGGCGGCGCGTCCGGGCGTTGGCCGCGCTCCAGCCAGCGCGCGAACACGTCGCGCGGCAGACCGGCCGCCTCCGCCGCGACGTGAGGAAAGCCGCCGGCGCGGACGTAGGCGACGATCTGCTCCTGCAGGGCTGGCCGTCAGGCGATAGCGAGAGCGGGCCATGCGGGCGACTCACGAAGACAGCAGCAGGCGAGCCAGGCGACGCGGCAAGGCGGGACCGACGTACTCGAAGCCGGCCGTCAGGCGCGTCGTGGCGTGCCGGAGTTTCTTCAAGCGGCGTTCGCGGCCGGTCGCCAGCGACGGCGGCCGGTGCATGCGCCAGTGCGGCGACTTCTGGCGGGCGCGCATCATCGCCGGGTGCGTCGTCGTCGAGACGGCGCGGTAGCCCAGTGCCTTCCACATCGAGGCGACGACGGCCGACAGAGCGTTGCCGATGCCGACGCCCTGAAAGTCCGGGAAGCGTGACGGTGCGGTGTTCGCGCCGCGTCGGCGGGCCGGCGCCGACGAACGGCAGCCAGGCGCTGAAGGCGACCGGCCGCTCGTTCCAGGTGGCGAGGAAACAGACGGCGCCGGGGTTGAGCTTGTGGCTCAGATAGTGGTGCGCAGCGAATAGCCGCCACGTCGATGTCCGGCAGCGAACGATGTCGAGAGTGATGGTCGGTCGGCGTCGAAGACACCTCCAGGTGAAGGCGTTCTCGGCCGGCCGATACACCCAGTCCGGTTGCAGCCACGCCTCCACGTCGTCATGGCAGGTCACGGCGATGAAGCGCTGGCCGCGTCCGCGGATGACCTTCGCCAGGGCCGCCGAGCCGATCTGCGCCACGGTGCGATCGACGACGCTGGTGTACTCGTCCATGACGGCCAGCTCCGGCGCCTCGGCGAGGAGACGGGCGAGCGTGACGCGGAACTGCTGGCCGGTCGAGAGGACGTGGAACGGCCGCAGCCACGCCGGCGGCGACGAGAAGCCGACCGCCGACAGCAGCGCCGTCACGTCCTTGATCGACAGCGCCGCGGGAAAGCCGTCCAGCAGCGCGGCGTCGCGCGGCCAGGAAAAATCGCGGTGGACGTGACGGGGCCAGAAGTGCCGCGCGATGGTGCTCTTGCCGCAACCCGACGGACCCGCGATCAGACCGATGTTCCACGGCCGCTCGTCGAGGGGCAGCGAAACCGTCCACTGCACGCGCGAGGTTTGCTCGATGGCGAGATCGAACATGCCGCATACCTGAGCGACGCGCGGCGAGAGGGCGATAGGCGATTCGACGGTGATGGTAGCGTGCATGGGTGCGTTCCTGAGCGGGCAATCTCCTCCGAGCCTGAAGCGTAAGCGAAGAGCGCGATAACCTTCGGTTATCGTTCTCTTCGCTTACGCTTCAGGCTCGGACACCAATCACGACACGAGCGCTTTGCACTTCAACCCTTCCTCCTGGAAGCGCTGAAGCAGCTCGATCTGCGTCGCTTCGTCGGTACACTCGACGAGGATGAGGAACTGTTCGGGAATGTCTTCGGACTTGTCGCGCGGCGAACAAGCGGCGGTGAGCGCTTCCTCGACGGCGGCGTTGGCCCCGGCGATTGACGCCCACAGGTTGGCGACCGCGTCGGAGTCGGTGCGCGTCAAGGCTCCGCAGGCGATCCAGGGCGGCGTGGTCGTAGTCGGCCAGCTGGGCCAGCGGATCGAGCGACAGCAGCAAGGCGCGGGCCTCGGCGTCATCCACGTCCAGCACCTCAACCTCCACTTCCAGGTCGGGAGCGACATCCTGGCGCAGATGGCCGTCGATGAGCTTTAAGCGTCCGTCGGGCAACTCGTAGGCCAGCAGCGAGCGAGCGAAGCCGATCTCCGCGTATAGTGCGGCCAGCGCCGCTCGCTGCGCCTCGCTGTGCCGGCGCGGGTTCATCTCGTGCGGCACCAGGTCGCCGGCCCGCACGCGGACATGGGCCTTGATGCGGTTGCGGATGGGTGTATCGGGATTCATGTTATTTCGCGGCGATGGCCGCTCCCTTGATGTCGTCGATGGCCTGTTTGACCGCCGCTTCCACGGCGGACTTGACGATCTGATCGATGTCGGCCTTGAGCGTCGCCATCAACGGGACGTGGCCGGACGTGGGTCCGGTTGCCGGGACAGGCTTGACGGCGCCCGGCACCTTGACGCCGGCCCCGACGCCCAGGTGGCGCAGCAGCCAGCCTCCGAACGCCACGGCGGCATAAACGAGCAGGGATTCCAGGTTCATTTGTCATCGCCTTTCCACAAGAGGAGGACCAGGAGGATCGCGCCGCCGACCCACAGCCACGGCGGAACGCCGGCGAGGCTCCGGTTCAGATCCGGGTCTTTTTCGGGTCGATACGCGGGGTCGGCCCGGCGCAGCACTTCGGCCAGGGCTTCCGGCCCGCGATAGTCGTCTTGCCGGTGCAGCACCTTGCCGTCCGGCGCTTGACAGTAGAGAGTCGGGTTGCCGTCGCACTGGAAACCGGCGTCGCGCACGGCCCAGTGATCCGGCGGATAATCCTGCACCTTGATCTTGTCTTTCCAGGCCGCCAGCGCCGACGCCGACGCCAGGTCGTTGACCACTTGTTTCCGCGCGGCTTCCGGGCCAATCACGGTCAGACACAGCCACTGGCTGTCGTTGGGCAGCGGAGGTTTGCCGATGGCTTGCAGGATTTCCGCCTTGCTGACCTCCTTGCCGTTGAGGAGGTGCTTGCCGGCCGAGGGCATTTTGGACAGGTCGAGTCCGAAATTAAGGGTGCCGTCCGGCTCGACTCGTGCCCGCCGACAGCAGACAGCGGCAACCCGGACAACAAGGTTTGCCCTGTGAGCACGCGCAGGCGTCGCCGCATGTACAGCCATCGCAACAGCGGCAGGGCGGTGGACAGGCCGGCTCGCACGGCTCGCCCCAGGCACCGGGAGCCAGCAGCGGATGATAGACGCGGGTGGAGAAACGGTAATTGCCGAGCTGGCGGCCATCGCTGCCACAGCGACACCTGGTCCGTATCGTCGGCGAAGGACCGCCATTCGTAGTCGGCGCGAAGCACGCCAGCCAGGAGAAGTCCGGCGAGGGAAGCGGAGAACAATAATTTCAACATGGCGCACCTCAATTGTGGGGTGGAGGCGGGGGCGGCGATTTCAAGAGGCACACGACCCAACCTCCGCCGCCGCCCTTCCAGCGCTGGAGAAATTCATCCGAACTCATCCACACCAGTCGGCCATCGTCGGGAAAATTGTTATCGCAGACACACAGCCCAATCGGACTTCGCGATCGAAAAGGGGCAGGCAGACCATGTGGGCGATAATGCCGCCGTAATGGCAATCGCGGCCGTCGTAGGTGACGCAGGGCATGCGGCCGGTTCTGAAGGATGGCTTCCAGGATGTCGGGATCTCCCGACGTGTCCTGCAAGTACGGCACGCCGGGGGCGAAGCGGGCCAGCACCTGCTCGACCTTGTGCGGGTAGCCGCCGCCCTCGATGCCGGCCTGGACCAGCTGTTCGGGCAGGTCGTACAGCTCGTGTACCTGCTGCCAACGCGCGGCGTAGTCGATGCTGCGAAAGACGCAGCAGCCCAGCCCCTTGCTGGCGATGTTCTTCTTGCGCTGGGAGGCGGGCAAATCGCAAACGATCTCCACGGCGCCATCCGGAGAGACGCGGCCGCCCTCGACCGGCCGAACGCCGATCTCCTTGTCTTCCAGCGGACAGGGGCCGGGTCCGGGACAGGGACGACGGGGCTTTTTCGGCCTGGGTTCATCGGGTTTTTTCGGTTCCGGTTTCGCCGGCGGCGGCGAAGGCGGCGGAGCGGGTTGGCGACGTTCGTGCCGGTCGAAATACCACCACAACAGCGCTCCGCCGATCAGCAGGGCGAGCAAGACACGATGTTTCATGGTTCACTCCTTCACGGTTGCGGGAACGACGGCAGAGGAGGGAGGGGCAGCAGACGGAGGGAGCGCTTGCTCCACCTGCTGAAGGACGGCGTTGCCGAGGGCCACCGCGCCGCTCGTCACGCTGCCCAGGTGGGCCTGGATTTCCGTGACGATCAATTGCCGCAGGTCTTCCAGCAGGGGATGCTTGGTTGACGGTGTGTAGAGCAGATGGCCGATCTTTGCCAGGCCGGCCTTCGCTTCCGCTTCCAGGGATGCCAGGTTCACGACTTCCCTCCTTCTCGAAAAAGGTGCTTGACGGTCAGGGCGACAACACAAGCCAGCAAGAGGACGCCGCCGGCGGCGATGCCCTGGCGGTCGGCGTGCAGGTCTTGCATCAGACGGATGGCCGGCTCGGGCAGGATGATTTCGACCTTCATCTCGCCCTTGAGCGGCTGCGGAATCAATTCATGGCGTTCCAGGGGCATGGCTCACTCCCGGCGAAAGAGGACGAAGAGGACGGAGAAAACGGCGACGGCCACGAGCAGGCCGTCCTTGAAGCCGGCCAGGTAGGCCGTCTGCAAGGCGGCCTCGCCGGCCTTCAGGGCGTCGTGGACCACGACCGGCGGAGCGTGCGGCGCCCACGGCCAAAGCCAGGACCATGTAATCATTTTTTCGCTCTCTTTAGTCGGTTGAATAATCCGCGCAAACCTTGCACTGCTCGATGGTGCAGGTGGTGTGAATCTCACAGCCGCGTAGCCATTTGCCGGGACAAGGACAATCGAGTTTGTTCAGGATCGGCCCCAGATAGACACAAGGTAGGTTCCTCACCGCGGGCAGCCTCGCCGCCACGGGTTCATGGTCGCGGCAATAACACTGGTGCAGGTGTTGGCATCCACGCCCTCCGGGCTGACGATCAGCTTGGGCGACAGACAAAGATAGCGGCCCGGTTTCCGTTCGTGGCCGCGCCAGCGGCACAGGGGTAAGGGTTCCATCTCGGAGTCTGTCTTGTAAGCCCCTCTCCCCCGGTACTCCGGGGGAGAGGGGTTGGGGTGAGGGGGTGCGGTTTCCGCGGGTTTCTCGCCCCCTCACCCCCAACCCCTCTCCCCCGAGTACGGGGGAGAGGGGCTTGCCGGATACACTCTCAGACCGGGGTTAGAGTGGCCGTGGCCGGGTAGCCGGTGCAGTTGAGGTTCGTCGGCGTAGTCGCCAGGTTCAGCGTCAAGGGAGTTTGACAATCCCAATTAGTGGTGTCAGCCTGGTAGGTCACGTTATCCACGCCGAAGTCGAGCTGTCCCAAGATGCCGCCATTGAGAATGCTGAAGGCCACGTCTTCGCCCGGCGGATTGCAGTACAGCGCGGGCTGACTCCTCCAGCTGCAGGTATCGACGTAGGTGAGGACGGCTCCGTCGAGGTTGCCGCAGTCGGTGCAGCTGACGTTGCCGACGCCGGGCAAGCTGACCTGATATTGATTCGGCACCGTTACACAGTGGCCGCACTGCGCTCCGATAACCTGGGTCAGACTGCATGTCGTCGTTAAAAAGCCGGAATTCGTGCCGGGCGTGAAGGTGGCCGAGACGGCATAGCTTCCGGCCGTATTCGTGCTCCAGGTACACGCCGCCGTGCGCACATTGGTGTTGTCGGGGTCCAGCTCGGGCAGGTCCACCGTGCAGACGACCGTTCCATCCACCGAGAAACGGACCGTGCCCCAGGGGGCCGCGCCAAATCCCGGCCGGCCGTCGGTGTTGGTGATGATCGCCGTGAAGGTGATGTTCTCTCCGGGATAGGCCGGGTTGTCGCTGGAACTCAGGCTGCACTCCGTGTTGCAGTTGCCGCAAGGCTGCGGCGGCGCAATCAGGGTGTAGCCAAACTTCCGATACAGGAAGCGATGCACCCATTCGCCGGCAAAGGCCCAGACCTGGGCCAGCTCATAGAGCTGCTTGGCCAGCGGTCCTTGCGTGCCCGGATAGAGACAGCACACGCCCGGCACGCCGCCCTGTCCCCGGTACGCTCCC
The DNA here is from genome assembly GCA_963849325.1 of uncultured Planctomycetota bacterium. Taxonomy (GTDB): domain Bacteria; phylum Planctomycetota; class Planctomycetia; order Gemmatales; family Gemmataceae; genus JAJPHU01. The sequence continues at coordinate 31,117 of CAWKHF010000006.1, forward strand.
GGCCCGTGGTCGGCGATCTTCTTGTCCTTCTGGCCGTGGTTGAACTGCACGGCGATCCGGTTGTCACAAGTCAGGAAGACCTTGTGGACCCAGTTGGAGGGGCTGGAGGGTAGGAAACACGACTTGGCCTTGATTGCCATGGACTCAGCCCTGGTCGTTAGCGATGGAGCGGCGCACGTAGGGAGCGAGCAAAGCCCGCACGTCGGCCGGCGGCTGCGCTCGCGGACTGAACAGCGCCCCCCAGCCGCTGGCGGTGCCGCCGGCGGACACCTGATGCAACAAGGCCGGATCGCGCTGCGTCGCAAACCAGGCGTAAGACACCCAGCGAGCGCACGCCTCCTGCACGGCCTCGGGGACAATCGTGTACCCCGCCGTGTACTGGATGCGGAAATTGTTGATGCCGACCGGCCAGACCAGGTCTTCGGGGTGCAATAACTCCGGGTCGGTATAAGGGATGGCGCGCAGCAGCCAGCCGCGCGCGTCCCACTGATAACCCTGCAGCTCGTAGGTGTGCATCTTCAACTCGGCGAAGCAGCCGCGCGCGTTCGCGTAGCCCTGGCTGGTCTGGACGCCCTCGATCTCCAGGGGATCGCCGTAGGAGGCCGGGACGTACAAATCAGCGGACGGCCACAAGCCGTAATCGCCCGACTGGCCGTACTGCTGGGCCGCATCGCCGACAATCTGGCCGGACCAGCCGTTGCCCAGGGCGGTGACGGCGTTCATCAGGGCGTTCAGCGTGGGATAGGCCGCCCAGGTGAGCAGCGTCTCGGTGACGGCCGTGCCCGATGCCATGCGCCGGCATTGCAGCCCCGTGGAGGTCACCTGGACGCGGGCCTGCTGATTCAGGCTCGGTGTTGTTGTTGATCACCTTCGCCACGGTGACGGGCCGATAGCGCACGCTCTGCACGCTCTGCAGGGGATACTGCCGGAGCAGCAATCTCCGGTCGCCGTTGCCGTTGTACAGTTCGTCGTAGGACGCCGTCACGAAGCGGCGCTTGCAATACTTCTCGATGGCGTCCGAGTACGCCGTGATGAGCGCCTGCACGGTCGCATTGCCCGAGGCCAGGCCGTTCAGGTTCAGGTCCGCCCGCGCTTCGGTGATGAGGTCTTTCGCGGCCATTGTCCGTCTCCGTACACAGGGTCAGGGCGTTCCCCATCGGCTGCGGGCGTAGGCGAGCCATGCAGACAATTGCCAGGCCGGCAAGGGGTAATTGCAAACCACGACCTCGCCGATGTCGCCGGCGTAGAAGTCCGCCCCGCCGCGCGAACCCACTTCGAGGACGTTGGAGGGATAACTCGCCAGGCTGCTCGTGTCCGGGCTGGTCACCGTCCCGGCCCCGTCCACGTCGAGGCTGCTGGCCTGGGCGGACTGGTCGAACTGGGCGTGGTAGCAGTGCCAGCCCGAACTGGCCGAGCCAAAATCGAGTGTTCCCACTCCATCATCGATTAACCATTCGGGGGTGACTCCGCTGCTGTTACAGCGAAATTCTCGTTTGACTTCGTGGGTGACCACGATCATCCCAAAGGCATCCGCCGCGCTCCGGCTGGTGACAACGAGAATGGTTTGACCCGTCTCGCCGCTGAATCCTTGAGGCGACGCCTGGCTCAGCCAGGTAGATGTCCCATCGAAGCGCACCACGTTTTGTCCATTCTGGATCGCTCGTTTGAGTGCGGGGCGGTCGGCGCTCGTGGTCTGCGTGACGTGGTTGCCGTGACCGGATTGGTCTTGCCACAAGCCAATCGGATCGCCGTCGGCCATGGCCGGCGTCGTACCGCCGCTGTCCTGGTACAGTCCTCGGTCGGCCAAAAGCCAGAGGACGGGTTTCAGCTGCAAGGGAGTGAAGCCGGCGAAGGTCGGACGCAGCCCCGTGTTCGGACTGGCGGCCCAGGCGGCGTTCCCCGTCATTTCCAGGCGGTGCCTGCTTGCCATGTCGGTCCTCTCATTGCACGGAGATCCAGTTGACGTTGCCGGTCGCGGACGCGGTTTTGGCATAGACCTGGCTGACGTTGCCGCACGGGATGGACAGGGCCTGGCCGGGTTGGAGGACGAAATACTGGTTCGTCGCGTCGCCGACGAGGACGTTCACGGAGTTGCCGGGATCGTTTTGCACGACCACGGAGCTGCACGGTTGGCTGCCCAGTGCTGCCGCCGTGGTCGTGGCCGCCAGTTGGCCGGCCTTGGGATTATCGCCGGAAGAAAGAGACATTTTACACCTCCGTTGCCCTATTCGTTTCGCCGCGACGCGCAACGGAGCGCGCTCCGTTGCGCGTCGCGGCGAAACTCAGTTGACCACGGTTTGACTGACCACGCTGGCGTCGTTCTGGCGCTGCCCGGTTTGTGGTCGGCCTCGTCGCCGAAGCCGACGACGGCGATCGGGATGGTCGGACTGGTGCCGCCCACGGTGCAGACGGCCTGGAGGCGGACATGGCGGGCGCCGCTGTTGAGCTGGTCGGCCCGAATCTCCAGCGTCGCTTGTTTGCTCGCCGCCGTCACGGTGGCGCTGGGGATGACGGCGTTGTTGGTCCACGTCGTTCCGTCCGGACTGTCCTGGATTTGCAGGGCGGCCGACAGCGTTGGACTGGTGCCACCGAAAACGCCCGTCTCGAAGAGGAAGAGGGCGCGGTGGAAGACGGACATATCGACCTTGCCACTGGTGACGGTCGCGGTCCCGGTCAGCGTTTGCGGCGATACGGGCGCCGCGAGGCCCAGGCGCTGCGTGAGTTGTTCGGTATACATGCGGACTCCTGAGTAGGGTTTAGGGTTTAGGGTTTAGGGTTTAGGGTTTAGGGGTTTGGGATACAGGGGACGGGCGCGGCCTGTTGATCTTCACCCTAAACCCTAAACCCTAAACCCTAAACCCTGTCAGTTGAGGGCGACAAACGGCGAGACCTGCGTCGCTGGAGTCTTGCAGGGTGATGGGTTTTTCGATCCACGGCTGACCGTCCACGCGCTCCAGAGACGCGCCACGTCATCTGGTTCTTGAGGAAATTCACGTGTTCCGAGGCGGCGATCTCGATCTGCATGCGATCGCCGACGACGTACAGCGACGGATCGAGCAGCATCAGGTCGCCCTTGGTGCCCAGGGCCGGCAGCTTCTCGCTCGGGAAGGCCGGTCGGCCCAGCAGCGACCACACCGGCGATTTCGTCGCGCCCTGATCGATGCTGATGAAGATGGCCCGGTTGGCGCCGTCCTTGAGCTGCAACAGCTGCGGCACCACGCTGGGCGAGAACACCCAGATGGCCGTGCTCCACGACGACGGCAGCAGCTTCGACCACATGGTCGCCACGTCGTTGAAGCTGACCTGGTTGTTGGTGTCGCGCGTCTTGGTCAGCGTCGCTCCGGCCGTGAGCATGCCCTGCGGCTTGCCGGCGCCGTTGCCCTGCAAGAAGGCGTACTCCTCGAACCAGGCGATCGACTTGGCGAACAGCGTCATCAGGAACTTTTCCAGGCCGAGGATGCTGTCTTGCAGCAGCACGTTGGAGCTGACGCAGTAGCCGGATAGCTCCCACGCTTTCAGCTCCATCTGCTTGAACTGCGGTTCCGTCTCCTGGCGCGTCTGCGCCTCGGCCGTCCAGTACATCTGCAAGCCGCCGAAGAATGGTGAGACGCCGGCGCTCTGGGTGGTGGTGATGTCCAGGTAGGGGATTTGCAAGCTGGCCCCGGCCATCGGAATAACGAAGGTGCGCGGCCGGATGAACGTCATCTCGGCGACGATGCTCATGAGCTGCTCGAACAGCTCCGGCGGCACCGTGTAGCCGCCGCTGACGCCGGACGACTCGGCCAGCGCCGCCTTCGTCTGCCAGGCGACGAAGTTGCTGCCGTAATGCTTCTCCAGGTAGCGGGCGTCATTGCGAGCGCAGGCCAGCAGCCAGTCGCCGAAGCACTTGCCCGGATCGCCGCTGCCGCCGGCGCCGAAGAGGGCCGGCAGGGCGTGCTTGCGGGCCAGACCCTGGGCCTGGCCGAATTGTTTCAGCGCCTCGTTGACGATGGTGTCCAGGCCGCGCGTGAAGCCGGACAGGGTGCTCTCCATCGCCTTGGTCACCAGCGGGGCGATCGGATCGTCGCTGACGGCCTTGGCGATGCCGGTGGCGATCAGCTGCCGGCCCTCGGCCTCGCCGAGATGGATGCGTTCGCCGGCCTTCTTGCCGAGGAAGTCTTTCAGTAGTTCGACAAACATGGGGGATGCTCTCGGAGGTCCACGGATGGGAGGAGGGATCACGAAATCATCCGTCCATCTCGGAGGGGGACCGGCTGAACGCTTGGCGTCGTCCTCCGCCGGCCCGCCCGGACGGCTTCGATGAGGCAGGAATTGTATCTTACACCCGGCCAATCGATTTGTACCAGGTCTCTTTTATCGCTTTTTGGGCTAATGCCGGAAAGTCGATGGCAGCGATCCGGCGGAGAACGTCATTCTCGATCTCGCTCAGCGACGTGAACGGGAGGATGCGCTCGTGGGCGCCGCCGTCGCCGTCGCCGAACAGTTGTTTGTTCAGTCCCAGTGCCGTCAGCACGTCGTCGCTGAGTTCCAGGCTGCCCTTGGCGACGCTTTCGACCAGGGCGTCCTGATTGGCCGGCAGGAAGACGCAGGCGTATTCGAGCAGCAGCCATTCGTCGATGACCAACCCGACGGCGTTGCCCCAGCCGTTCTTGTGTACTTCCTTGCTGTCGGGGACGTGCGCCTTGACCGGCAGAAAGCCGATGGACTTGCCTTGCAGCAATCCAGCCTGAATGAGAGCGAACACCTGGTCGGACGGCCACGGGTCTTGCGCCGGCCACGTCTGGGGCCGCGCGGGGTAGACGGTCTTGGCCTTGACGCCGACGCGGGCGCCGTCTTTGACGCGCTTGCGCCACAGCGATTTGCCCACCGGCGGCAGAGAGTAGGCATGGCCGAGCGTGACGATGGGGTTGGCCTGGAACTGCGCATCGTTCATGCCCCTGGCGAGGACCACTTCGCCGGTGCGGTCGGGGCTTTCGCTGCTGATCCAGCTCGACGTCGCTGCGTTCGCCGGGGTTGATCTCCGTCGCCGCCTTGGTGGTGACGAGATGGCGATACTCGTACTCCGGCGTGCGCGGCAGCGTCTTGAGCAGCGTGTCGAGTGCATGGGCGGCGCGGTCGAGCATGGGGAAGCCGAGCGGCCCCTCGACCGGGCCGTAGTGCGAGGTGAGGAAATCGGGCATGATGAGCAAACCTCAATCGAGTTTCGGATTGTCTTCAATGGGCGTATCCGGTTGGGGCGGCCGAGCGCGTCCGCTGTGGGGCATCTCATCTTGGCGCGGCATGTCGGTGCGTTCCCATTGCAGCGGCAGCCACGGCACATCGCCCCACGGTACCGGCGGCAGGCCGCGCTCGCTGCGGATCTCGTTGATCGACACCACGCCGTACTTGAGGTCGGCGATCTGCTGTTCCACCAGCAAGTTCTGATCGACCGGCACCGGATCTTCGCTGGCGAGGAACAGTCGGCCGGTCGGGTCGAACCGCGGCACCAGTTGGGCGTTGAGCTTTTCGTCGCGGCGCTCCAGGCGCGGACCGATGGCCAGGCTCATGTGCTGGCTTTGCGACGCTTGCAAGTTGGCCAGGTTCGTCTGCGAGGTCAGGAAGGCAATCGGGACATGGAAGGCGTTGGCGATGTCATTTTTCGTCGCCGCCATGTCGGCCAGGGCGGCGAGGTCGCCCATCGACTGGTTGAGCAGCGACACCTTCAGCGACGACTCGGCCACGACCACCTTGCCCGTACCGCCCCGACGGAAGCGGTTGTTCCACTGCGTTTCGAGGCGGTCGCGCTCCTCCTCGCCCATGACTTCGTCGGGCGAGACGATGGCGTCGGGGATGGCATGGTTCTCGAACTTGGCCTTCTTGAAGGCGGCGTATTCGCTGGTGAGGGCGGCCTGCTCGAAGCAGGCCCGCAACGGCGACAGGCCGCTGGTGTACGGGTCGCGCGGATCGGGATAGGCGAAGTGGATGACCTGTTCCGGGGCGAAGTGCTCCTCACTACGGCCATTGCGATAGAGGTAGTAATCCACCAGGTTCGGGCTGTTGGGATCGCGGCGCGGCGTGACATTCTGCGACGGCAAGATCCAGATGGCGCGCGGCACGTTCCGCACCGGATCGAGGTCGAGATACCAGTAGGCGCTGCCGTGGACCTCCTGATACAGCGTGGTCAACTCCCAGAGATCAAATGCGGTGTGTGCCTGATTGGCGTACTGGAGCAAGGTCAACAGCGGGTGGTCGGTGACTTCCTCAATGCGGGCGGCGCTCTTGGTGCGCGTAGGCAGATGCGGCAGCGAACGCAGGCGGCGCTCTGTCCGCGGCGATAGTGCTTTCGTCAGACACTTCGGCCGCGGCTGATTGTGTTCGGTAATGACATACAAACGCGGTGGATAATTGGCGCAGGTGGCGGCGTTGACGCTGGCGCAGGTCCAGGCGGTGTTCTTCAACTCCGCCAGGATCTCATTCGGCGTCGGTTGTCGGTTGCGCCGGTAGCTATCGACGAAGCTGGTGCCGGTCCACTGCGAGCCGGCCAGCGCGAACGGCATGCTCTTGGGCCGCACCCACTGGGCCAACCGCAGCAGCGTTTGGGCGAGGAGAGTACGCATCATGACAGCTTGGTCCACAAGTCCTCAGGATCGATGCCCTGGTCCACAACCGGCTTCCGGTCGCCGTGCTCGCCGGAGCGCTTGCGAAGCCGGGCGATGAAGTGCGCGTCCAGGCGCGAGATGAGATAGCGCAGGGCGCCCAGGGCGTGATTGTGGTCGTCCACCGGGTTTTCGCCGCGCAGGAGGCGCTCGGCCGCCGTGGGATAGCGATACAGCCGCGCTTCGCGGAGAAGGTTGGGGCAGGCGTCGCGCCGCACCTTGAGCCGGCCGGTGCGCAGACGCGCCGCGACGGCGGCGATGCCCGGCCGAATGTCGTTATCGCCGCGGCGGACGACCCGGCCGCTCGCTCGCAATTCCTCGATCTCGGTACGGCCGGCGGGATCGGCGTACCACATCACCTCGCCCAGCTCGCGCAGGGCGGCGGCGTGTTCGTGCAGCGGCGTCTCACGGCGGTAGCGCTCGCCAGCGATCCACAGCACGTCATCGCGGTCGAGCACGCCCCACACCGCCGCGAACGGATTGCGCCAGCCGAAATCGATGCCGCCGACCAGCCGGCCAGAGACCTCCGGCCAATCGTCCACCAGTGCCTGCTCGAAATCGGGATAAACCAGACCTTCGAGAGCGGTAAAGAGACATTCGTATTCCTGCTGCACCCACGACAGGCCCATCGCGCGCGTCTCCTCGGCGATGAACGACGGCGTGATGCGGGGGCAATCGCGCCAGGTGATGCGGACCTTTTTCCACGGCCCCTCGCTCTCCCACTCCTGCCAGAACCAGCCGCGTTGGCCGAACGGCGTGCTCAGGGCGACGAGCCGTCCCTGCGACACGGCGAGCATGGGGCGGACGCTGCGATACAGGTCGTCGGGGATGCGGGCGGCCTCGTCGAGCACCAGCAGGTTGACGCCGCCGAAGGAGCGGATGGTGCCTTCGCGTCCGGGCAGACAGAGGACGCGCGAACCGTTGGCCAACTCCAGGCGCAGCTGCGTCTGCTGTCGCGCCGGCAGCGGTTTGCCCAGCGCCTTGTAGGCGTCGAGCACCTTGCGGAAAATCTCGCTGCTCTGCCGCTGCGACGGCGACAACAGCAGCACCAGCGCGCCGGCCGTGAACAGGGCCGTGTGCAGCGCCAGGGCGCTGACGACGGTGCTCTTGCCGCTCTGGCGGCTGCAATTGAGTAAAATTTGACGCTCGGCGGACAAGAGGAATGCTCGCTGCCAGGGGTCGGGAGGGATGCCACGGGCCTCGAGAATGCGGGAGGGATCGAGGGCCAGGGCGAGCAGATGTTGCAGGTCCACAACTTCGATACTATCCTGATGAAGGGGGTTGTTAAGAGAGCAGATTTGACGATTTTCCTGGGTTTTTTCCGCCCGTCCAATCGGCGAGGTGGTGTAGAATGAGAGAGCGACTCGTGGGGGATGGATAGATCGCGGAGGTGCTGCGATGCCGGTGCTCCATCTGAAAGACATGCCGAACGAGGTTTACGAACGGCTTCGGCAACTCGCCGCGGTTCATCAAAGTAGTCCGGAAGCGGAAGCGGTTCGTCTACTCTGCTATCTTCTACTCGAACATCCGTCCGATCGTTCCCAGGCGGAACTCCTGGCCGAGCTGCGCCGCTGTAGTTTTACTCCGCCGCCCGGCACGCCGGACAGCGTCGCGCTGCTGGCGGAGGACCGGGGACGATGATTGCCAGCCCCATCGCGTGCGTGGTGGATGCCAGCGTGGCCATCAAGCTGGTCATCACGGAACCTCTGTCGAATGAAGCCTTGAAGCGAACAACGAGCCTGAAGCGTAAGCGAAGAGCTTCGCTTACGCTTCCGGCTCGGAGAGGAATGCCTACGTCTATCAAGGGGCCGATCGCAGCTCCACGATGGTGATGTCCTTGAACCACACCTCCGCCGGGCCGCCGCCGTGAATCTGCAGGCCAATCCGCCCCTGCTGGGGGATTTTCTCGTCTTTCTCCGTGTAATCGACGGCGAGCACGCCATTGATGAAGGTACGAAGGCGTCGGCCCTCGGCCCGGATCTCATATTCGTTCCAGTCGCCGCGCCGCAGCACCTTGTTGATCTTCTCCATGTCCGACTGCGCCAGCACCTTTTTCCGCCGCGATTCGTCGTAAATGCAGCCCCACCAGCTCGGGTCGCCGAGGTCGGCCTGGTAACCGATCATCTCGCTGCCCTCCGGCGCACGCTGGCTGCGGAACTGCACGCCGGAGTTGACGAAGCCCTTCGTGGAGTTGCCCAGGAGCTTGAATTTCAGACGCAGGACGAAGTCACCGTAGCTGCGCTTGGTGGCGAGAAATTCGTTGCGGGGGACTTTCTTCGTCCGCGAACCGCCGACGATACAGCCGTCCTCGATGCGCCACGTCGTCTTGGTGTCGCCGTCCCAGCCGTCGAAGGTCTTGCCGTCGAACAGGGACACGGGCTTGTCCTCGGCAGAGGCGGCGACGCCGGCGAGGGCGAGGGCGAGAAGGATGACCGTGGTAAGTTTCCGCATGTTCCATCTCCCGGGTTCGGACCAGCGTTCGTGGTTGAGACGGGCGGTATTCTATGGCGCCGAACAACTCAAGATCCATTCACGGGCCCGCCGGGGCATCCCCCATGTCCCGCCGAACCGCATCGGTTTGCGGCAACACCGTCCGCCGCTCCGCGAGCCATCGTCCGAACAGACCGGACTTCCCCAGGCTGACGAGCACGGCCAGGGCGAACAGGGCCAGGCCCCAGGCGATCTGGTCCAGGCCCATGACGATCTGTCTCAGCCAGCCGTAGCCGCGTCCGCCGGCCACGGACAGCCAGCAGACCACGATCAGCGCGGCCGCCGCCACCGAGAAGCGTTGGCCGAGCAGTCGGCCGTATCCCGCCAGGAGAACGGCCAGGACCAGTGGATAAAGCGCCATCACCCACGATGGCAGACTCGCCGGCCGATCCACTCCGTCAAAGATCACGGCCAGGCCGGCCAGCAGCACCAGGACGGAGCCGGCCAGGCGCAGCCAACGGGCCAGCGTATCGTCGAAGGCGGCGCCAACGACGAGCAGGACGAACAGGGCCAGGTGGAAGAGGACCGGGTCGAGCAAGGCGACGGGGGCGGTTTCCTTCGGCACGGCCAGGGCCGCGATGCCGCCCAGTCCGCCGGCGAGGAGCCAGCGCCAGGACTGGCGGCGCCGCAGTCCCAGCTCCAGTTGCAAGACAGCGGCGGCCAACAGCGGCGTCGGGCGCGGGGAGACCAGTTCATGCCGATCCAGCGTATCCGGGCCGACGACGGCCAGTGCAATCAGCGCCGCCGTCAACGCCTCGGTGGCCAGTGACACGCGACGCAGCGCCGCGTACCCGTAGAACCCCGCCGACATCAGCAGCGTCACGGACAGCGGATCGTCCACTCGGGCGGCGAACAGCGCCAGGAATTGACGATAAATCGGATCGTCACGGTGTCCGACCACGGTCAGGACGATGAGGACGGCCGGGAGGACCAGCGCCGTCCCGAGCACACCGGGGCGGCGCACGACGAGACCGGCTTCCAGCAGGAGCACGGCGAGGGCCAGCCCAAAAGGCACCAGGAAGAAGGGACCAAAGACCAGGTAGTCGCGGTCGTCGGCGCTGAGCAGCTGCATCGACCAGCACAGCAGGAAGGACCGCGCCGGGACCGCCAGACCGAGCAGTCCAAACAGCACCCAGGGGTACAGCGGCCAGCGCCAGGGGCTGCCGTTGTCGCGGACGTAGTCGGGGCCGCGCCGGACGGCCGGCAACAGTGTCAGGAAAACGAGGCCGGCCAGCGGCGCGAAGGCGAATAGGCCCCACATCAACGCCTCGCTCCGCGGATCGGCCAGCAGGGGGCGCAGGGCCAGCGGGTAGAGGAAGAACAATCCGAGGACCAGGTAATACGGCCCGCGAAACCACGCCGGCAGTATAAGTCGAGTGCCACGCAACAATCCCTCACTCACCACGACCGTGAAAAAAAGACCCGTAAGATAGCAAATCAACCCTCGTTCCGGGTCGAGGACGAGCACCTCGTCGAACGTCACCGACGTGGCCAGAAACATCAGCACAACCAGGAGCAGCACGGTCCGCACGTCGTCCCAGACGTTGCCGAACCGCACCAGCAGGCAGGCGGTGATGGCCAACAGCAGGGTGTAGCCGGCCAGCCCGGACATCAGCGCCCAGGTATCCACTTCCCGCGACTGCGCCCCGAAGGACATCCACAGGCCAATAAGGAAAAGGCCGGCGCTGAGGACGTAAAAGGGATTGCTGGTGCAGACCCAGCGGAGCAAACCTCGCCCGCCCCGAACCGAGGGCGGCGCGGACGTGACTCGGACATCGATGTGTGGCGTCATGACAGGGGCCTCCGGACGTGATGGGATCGACCGCGGACCCCAGACCAGAGATGATGAGACCGACAAGGCTGAGGCCCGACCGTATCGGCATCATACCCCGCCTCGCCGGGCGAACGCAACATTTGACCCCCTTGCAATCCTGTCCTACAGTTCGACAGGAACAGACTGATTCGCAACCCCCTCCCTCCCCTCGTCCCGGCAGTCTGTGCTTTCGCCACAATCTCCCGTCGCTTGAAGAGACTCGTGGAGGAGCTTTTCTTTTATGCGACGCACCACCCTGTTCGCGGGGGTGCGGGCGCCGAGGGAGCTGCGCGCCCGCCGTTTTCGTCTCGGCCTGGAAATCCTGGAAGATCGCCTCCTGCCGTCGGGCAATCCGCTCGACGCCTTCGCCGGTTTCGCCAACCCCGGCGTCGAGCTGGCCTCCGCCGGCCTGATGTCGCCGGCGGGCGGTACGGGACAGCCCTACGGCTTCAGTCCCCAGCAGATCAGCCAGGCTTACGGTTTCAACCTCATCACCTTTAACAACGGCAGCGTCGCGGGCAACGGCGCCAGCCAAACCATCGCCATCATCGACGCCTACAATCAGCCCAACATCGCCGGAGATTTGCAGGCGTTCGACTCCATGTACGGACTGCCGGCCCCGCCGAATTTTCGCGTGGTCAACCAGAACGGCGGCGGCCCTTTGCCCGCGACCGATACGGGTTGGGGTCTGGAGATCAGCCTCGACGTGGAATGGGCGCATGCCGTGGCGCCGCAGGCCAACATCCTGCTCGTCGAGGCCAACAGCAACAGCACGCCGGACCTGCTGGCGGCGGTCAACTATGCCCGCAATCAGCCGAACGTGTCGGTCGTGTCGATGAGCTGGGGCGGCGGCGAATGGAGCGACGAAGCCTCGTATGACAGCTATTTCACCACGCCGGCCGGACACACGGGTGTCACGTTCGTGGCCTCCAGCGGCGACAACGGCTCCGGCGGCGCACCGTTGTTTCCGTCGATCTCCACCAACGTCCTGGCCGTCGGCGGCACGCAGTTGAACACCGACAGCGCGGGCAATTACCAGGGCGAGTCGGCCTGGAGCGGCAGCGGCGGCGGCATCAGTGCCTACCAATCGCAGCCGGGCTACCAGCGCGGCGTGGTGACGCAAACCAGCAGTCGCCGCGCCGTGCCGGACGTCTCCTACGACGCCTCCACCAGCACGCCGTTCGCCGTCTACGATTCGTCGGGTTACAGCGGCTGGTTGGCGGTCGGCGGCACCAGTGCGGGAGCGCCGCAGTGGGCTGGCCTCCTGGCCATCGCCAATCAGGGCCGCGCCCTGGCCGGCGAGGGCACACTCGACGGCGCCACGCAAACCCTGCCGATGCTGTATCAGCTACCGCAGAGCGATTTCCACGACGTCCTCAGCGGCAGCAACGGTGGTTATTTGGCCGGCACCGGCTACGATCTCGTCACGGGCCGCGGTTCGCCGCTGGCGAACCTGGTGGTCTCCGGCCTGGTCGGCAGCACGTCCGCCAACCCGCCGTGGGTCGTCACGCCGGCCAGCGCCACGTCTAACTCGGTGACGGGCACCACGACCGGCCTGAGCGTTCGCGGCAACGACGACGGCGGCGCCGGCAGCCTGACGTACACGTGGTCGGTCCTCAGTGGGCCGGCCGGCGCCGCGGCGCCGACGTTCACTGTCAACGGTAGCAACGCGGCCCAGAACACGACGGCCCTCTTTTCGCAGGCCGGCACCTACACCTTCCAGGTTGCCATCCGCGATGCCGCCGGCCTGGCCGTCACCAGTGATGTCACGGTGACGGTGAACCAGACCTGGAGCAGCGTCCTCGTCACGCCCGGCAGCTCCAGCGTGAGTACGGGTGGCGTCGTGCAGCTCACGGCCCTCGCTCGCGATCAGTTCGGCAACGCCATGAGTCAGCAGCCGACGTGGACGTGGACGCTCTCCGGCCCCGGCTCCCTGTCCGGCAACGGCGTCTATGTCGCCCCGTCCGCCGGCAGCGGCAACGCCGTCGTGCAAGCCTCCGCCGCCGGTATGTCCGGCTCCGCATCGGTTTCGTTCGCGGCCCCGACGCCGCCTCCTTCCAGCCCGCCCAGCCCGCCCAGTCCGCCGGTCGCGTCCAGTCCCTGGGCCGCCTGGCTGCGGCTCATCGACCAGTTCATCGCTCAGTTCTCGTACTTCCAATCCTTCTGGCAATCGCTGTTCGGCGGGCGGCCGAGTGCCGGCTAAAAAAATGAACCACGGATAACACGGATAACACGGATAAAGACAAAAGGAAGAAAGTTTTCTTTGTCTTTATCCGTGTTATCCGTGTTATCCGTGGTTCAATTGCTTTCTTGAAACCGCAGGGGGAGCAAGCGGGTATTTTCTTTCATGGCCGACCGCTTCGATGCTCTGCCCGTCCGCGATAACCCCGGCGTCATCCTGGAAGTATTGCCCGGCGACGACCGGCCGCCGCGATCCGGTGCTGCGTGTGCTGTTGTTCGGCTGGGAGTGGGTGCGAGCCGTTGGATCAATGCTGGAATGGCTGTTCGGCGTCGCGGTGCTGATGGTCGGTCTGGCGGCGCTCGCCGCCCTGCCGGTGCTGCAATTCCTCAGCCTGGGCTATCTGCTGGAAGCCGGCGCCCGGGTGGCACGGTGCGGACGCCTGCGCGACGGCTTCATCGGCGTGCGCCTGGCGGCCCGATTGGGGGGCGTCGTGCTGGGCATCTGGCTCATGCTGCTGCCGGTTCGCCTGGTCGCGGACACTGGCCCACTCGGCGCACGTCATCGACCCCGGCGGCCGCGTGGCCGCCGGCTGGCGCATCGGCCTGCTCGTGCTCATCGGCTTGACGGCGTTCCACGTCGGCACCGCCTGCGCGCGGCGGCCGACTGCGTTACTTTCTTCTGGCCGTTCAATTTCCTCTGGGTGCTGCGCCGCCTCGTTCGCGGCGGCTACTACGCCGAGGCACGCGATGCCGTCTGGGACGTCGCACGATCACTGCGTCTGCCGTACTATTTCTGGCTGGGCTTCCGCGGCTTCGTCGGCGCGCTGGCCTGGCTGGCCCTGCCGGTCACGCTGCTCGCCCTCGGCCAAGGCCGCTCTCCGTTCGCTTTCCTGATCGGCTTGCAGGGGCGCTGTTGCTGGCGCTCGTGCTGCTGTACCTGCCCTTCTTGCAGATGCGTCTGGCCGTCACCAATCGCCTGTCGGCGGTCTTCGAGTTCGGGGCGGTGCGCGAGGAGTTTCGCCGGGCGCCGTGGGCCTACGCCTTCGCCTTCCTGGCGACGCTGCTGTTCGCCCTGCCGCTGTACCTGCTCAAGATCGAGATGGTGCCGCGCGAGGCCGCCTGGCTGCCGAGCCTGGTGTTCATCCTCTTCATCTTCCCGGCGCGTCTGCTGACCGGCTGGGCCGTGTCGCGCGCTCGCCATCGTCGGACGCCGCGCCATTGGTTCTTCCGCTGGACCGGCCGTCTGCCGCTCGTCCCCGCGGCGCTGTTCTACGTGCTCATCGTCTTCTTCACGCAGTACACCAGCTGGAACGGCGTCTGGAGCCTGTACGAGCAGCACGCCTTCCTCGTGCCGGTGCCGTTCTTCGGGATGTGATGCCACTCCGGGCACTTCTTCCCGGTCGGCGACGACTCGAAGAATGGATCGCCGGCAACCTGAAAAAGAGACCGCGCCGGGTCGAAATTTCCTTGACGGCTGCGCAAGGTTGCGGATAGATAAGGATAGCCGTGCTAGGTCGCGCACGCCCTTGCTAGATCGCGCAGACCCGTGCTAAATAGCTCCACACAATAGCGAAAGTGGCTGAGGTCCAGCTTCGTTGACAATTAGCAGCTACCAAACGCAGGAAAATCCGGCATTTTTGCGGTTGAGCGCCGAACTTTCGGCGCTGATACTCAACAACACACTTTCGCTATTGTGTGGTTCTATTTAGGTTGCGCAGCAGCCGTGCTAGGTCGCGCAGACCCTTGCTAGATCGCACACGTGCGCGATATAATCAGATGTTCGGCCCGGCAAGCCCGGCTCCCGGGGAGGCAAAAAGTGGCCGGAGGGGGTTGCGGTCAAGCCCCCGGCGCGATAAGGTGCTCGGTTGGAGGCGACTATGCCGAACCAGGGCGCATCACACCGCCTGTCCGAGTAGGTGATCGAGCAAGTTCCCCCGAACTCTCGGGTGAATCCCGGTTCAATCCTGTTAACAAGGGAGATAGAGATGAAGACGCTAAAGGCAATCGCAGCACAGTTATTGCACCGCCAGGTTAAAGTAGAAAGAATCAAGTCAGAGATGGCCAAATTTGATGGCTTGAAGAGTACAAAGGAACTAGTTGACCACATTAAGCCGGGAGATTTTGGGGATAATTTTCAATGGAAATCATGGAGTTGGGGTCGATTGACTTCGGGTGACTGCGCTTGTGTAAATTTAGGACTTGTCATTAATAACGAAGGTAATTTCGGTTTTTCGTGTAACTTAATTTCAGGTGATCCTGGTGATGACTCATGGGGCATTCTTCACTTTGATTTTTACGAAGATAACGGTGTATTGTTATGGACGTCAGGTCAATTTTGGAGTCCTACCATAAATAGTAGTGGCGGAGATGGAGATGAGTGGGCTTCCAGTAGTGGCTTCCCTCTGTATCTGTTTGATTATATAGCCTTCGTATCGGTGACTTATCACTGTTAACAAGCGAGTCCCACGAAAGTGCTATGCGGGGAGAGGAAGGTAACAGTTTACTTTTCTCCAATCAAACTCACCTCTTGCGTTGAAAATTTACTTGCCCGCTTGGCTCGACTCAGCCGGACGCAACCGCAGAGATGCAATGCGGTACCCTGGTGATTGCTCCCGGGCGGAGAAAAGGGGTCGGGAGTCGAATTAAGACTAAAACGAGCCGAATAATCCTCTGCAGCGGACGCGGCGGCGATAACGATTATTCGAGGTATGTCGCCTTGCCCGCCGCCGCGCCGCTGAGCTATGACGTTCGCCACCATGCCTGAGCGAGTCTACATCGAGACCACTTTTGTCAGCTACTTGACAGCACGGCCCAGCCGCGACGTGGTCATTGCCGGGCACCAGCAAATCACCCACGAATGGTGGGATACTCGCAGGACGAACTACGAGCTTTGCGTATCGCAGCTCGTTCTCGACGAGGCAGGGGCTGGTGATGCGCAGGCTGCCCAAGAACGGTTTTTGGTGTTACAGCCCATGCTGGTGCTCGAAATGACGACGGATGCGCTGGAGTTGGCGAAGGAATTGCTTCAAGCAGGAGCGTTGCCAGCGCAGGCGGCCGACGACGCACTGCACATCGCGGTTGCGGCCACGAAGAGGGTGCCCTATCTGTTGACGTGGAATTGCCGCCACTTGGCTAATGCCGTGATGCGACCCGCGATCGAATCCGTTTGCACAGCCAAGGGATTCAAGGCCCCTATCATCTGTACGCCCGAAGAACTACTGGAGGCCAAACCATGAACGATCCAATTGTCGATGAAGTTCGCCGGGTACGTGACGCGCACGCTGCTCGCTTCAACTATGATCCGGACGCCATTTTCCAGGACATCAAGGAGCGAGAAAAGAAGAGCGGCCTCCAGTTCGTTGGGGGCATCGCTCGTCAGCCTGTGCCGCCCCAGGCGCTGCAGCCGACCGAGGCCGCCACTTCGGTTCCTCCTGATTCAACGTCGCCGGAAGCGGCCCCGGCGGCTGAGCTTTAGTGTTCGGCCGAGTCTCTTTTGGGTTCGCTTGTTGCTCGTCAGGGCGATGAACGTTAGGATTTTGGGTAGACGAAGTATGACCACTACCCCAAGGGGATTGGAACGATGACGCAGTTACTGGAACAAGCCCTCACCGAAGTCAAGAAGCTTCCCGAACCGGAGCAAGACGCGATTGCGTCGCTGATTCTCGATGAACTCTCCGACGAACGGCGTTGGCAGGAAAGCTTCACCCGTTCGCAGGACCAGTTGGCGCGCCTGGCCGCGAAAGTGCGCGAGGATATTCGAGCTGGTCGGGTCCGGAGCGGAGGCTTCGATCAGCTGTGAATTCGCAACTCACGTCCGACTTTTTGGCTTGCTTTGCCAAGTTGCCCGAGGCCGTCAAGGAGCAAGCCCGTCGGTGCTACCAGATGTGGCGCGACAACCCAGCCCATCCGAGCTTGCACTTCAAGCGGATTCACGGCCAGGAAGGACTGTATTCGGTTCGCGTCGGCTTGGGGTGGCGAGCCTTGGGTCTTGTGGAGGGCAACACGATCTCCTGGTTCTGGATCGGGTCGCATGCGGAGTACGATACGCTCATCAGTTGAAGGCAAGGCCGAACCATTTGCTGCAGATGTAACGTCCCCTGTCAAGTCCCGTCCCCGTGAGGACGGTCGGTAAGAACGGTTCCGCACACCTTCACGGCGTGCAACCCGGACGGCTCCCGCCCGGTGGCGGGTTCACGACACCGATGATACTCATGCGGTCATGGTAGCAAAGGAGGGCAACCGTAAGGGAGCGGTTTTAGTGAGTTTTCCCCTCCCTTACGGTCGCGGCTCGGCTGGTCATTCGTCTCACACCTTCTCCGGCAACACAAACGGTGGCCGATACGTCCGGCCGAGCAGCTGGTTGGCCTCGGCGTCGCCGCGCAGCGTCTCCGTCGAGGCGTCGAAGGTCAGACGGCGGCCGACGCGGTAGGCGATGTTGCCCAGGTGACACAGGCGCGTGCTCTTGTGCCCCTCCTCGATGTCGGCGTTGGGCCGTTTGTGACTGCGAATGCAGTCGAGGAAGTTGCGCAGGTGCGGCGCCTCGATCTCCGATGCCTTGTCCGACGCCTCGACGCCGTCCTGGACGTGCCAGCCTTTTTTATCGAAGACGAGCGTGCCCTTCTCGCCGTACAGGATGACGCCGGACGGCTCACCCTCGGCGCCGGTCTTCGACCAGATGCGATGCTCCCATACGACGGTCGTGCCGGGGAAGTCGAAGACGGCGACCTGCGTGTCGGGCGTCTGCTGATCGTCGTCGTAGAAGAGCTTGCCGCCGCCGCACGAGATGGCTCGCGGCGCGTCCAGGCCGAGCACCATGCGAGCCACGTCGAGCATGTGAATGCCGTTGTTGCCCAGCTCGCCGGTGCCGTAGTCCCAGTTCCAGTGCCAGTTGTAATGGAAGCGATTGGGGTTGAACGGCCGCTTCGGCGCCGGCCCGAGCCAGAGGTCGTAATCGACGCCGGCCGGCACGGCAGCGTCGGCCTTGTGGCCGATGGTCTTGCGATGGCCGGCGATCCAGGTGCGGACGAACGGCACCTTGCCGAGCTTGCCGGAGCGCACGAACTCGGCGGCGCTTTGGAAGTGCGCGCCGCTGCGCCGCTGCGTGCCGACCTGCACGACGCGGTCGTACTTGCGAGCGGCCTCGACCATGCGGCGGCCCTCGATCAGGTTGTGCGAGACCGGCTTCTCGACGTAGACGTGCTTGCCGGCCTGGCAGGCCCAGATGGTCGCCAGGGCGTGCCAGTGGTCCGGCGTGGCGATGGCGACGGCGTGGATGTCGCGGTCGTCGAAGATGCGGCGGAGGTCTTGCACGACCTTCGGTGTCCGTTTTTGCTTGGAGCTGACGACCTTCAGGGCACGGTTCGCCGCGTTCTCGTCGGGATCGCAGAGGGCGGCGATCTCGACATCATCGCGGGACGAGAAGCCTTGCAGCAGACCGCGACCGCGGCCGTTGACGCCGAGGACGGCCATGACGATCTTCTCGTTGGGCTTGTCGGCGGCGCCGGCGGCGGTGACGGCCGACAGGGCGGCCACGGAGGCGGCGGAGGTTTGCAGGAAGCGACGGCGGTTGAGTGCGGACATGGTTGGTCTCCGGTTGCGAGGCGGAAGGCGTGATGCAGCGAGTTTATCCCCTTGGCCGCCGCTGTCAAGCGCGGCCGCGAAGTTGCTCGGCCAGCCAGGTCGATTCTTCTTCGGTCAACGCCGGCTGCAAAGGACGCGAGTAATCGAACTCGATTGGTCATAATGGGAGCGGGCATAGATGGCCGCCACCAGAGGTTGAAGATCGAGCCGAATATCCGCGTCCGGGAGGAGCGAGGGGAATGGGAATGGCCGGCAGGGGTTGCTGGAAATGAGCCGGCCAGACTGTGCAGTAGGGCGCGCGTTGCTGCCGGCAGACGAGCAACGTGTAAGGACTGTTCGGCCACGGCGGTCATCATCGGCATACGTTCGCCGCCGCGAAGCAAATCCAGTTCGACGAGATTGGCGACGCCCAGCAGCAGCGCCTGGCGCTTGCGGAGATAGAGCTTCCAGCCCTTCGAGCCGCGCCGTTTATTCGAGGGCGACAACACCTCGATGCACGTGACCAGGCGCTGTTCGGCATCGTGTTCGATGGATTTCAATGAACGTCTCGCGGAAGGGTTCGGCCACGAATGCTTGCATGGTCACCGCCTCCGGATTCGTCCGCCGCTTCGGCGACGCGGTCGAGGCACGCTTCGCGAGCGGATTCGCTCGCGGAAGTCGTCAACGCCAACATCGGGCAGAAAGGGATGGAACTCCTTGCCTTCCGCACCGGCGAAGGCGATGTAGGAGCGCTCACCCAACCGCACGAAATATGTTCTGGGGCACTACGGCGGCGAGAGCGCGCTCGATCTCGGCGATCAGCTTGGGATGAAAATCCTCCCACAGGCCGCACGCCTCGATGAAAGGATCCATCCCAGGAAAGGGAGATGGCATGAGAGTATCTCCGTTCGGATGAAAAGGAGATTACGCCAGCGCCTGCCGCAAATCTTCCTGCAAATCGTCGGCGTCCTCGATGCCGACGCTGAGGCGGATCAGCCCGTCATCGACGCCGCGCGCGATGCGGATGTCGGCCGGAATGCTGGCGTGCGTCATCGTCGCCGGATGGCACACCAGCGATTCGACGCCGCCGAGGCTCTCGGCGAGACTGAACAATTTCGTGCGCGGCAAGAAGCGCTTGGCCGCCGCGCCGCCGCCCTGGAGGCGAATGCTGACCATGCCGCCGAAATCGCGCATCTGCCGCTTGGCCGTCTCATGCCCCGGATGCGACGGCAAGCCCGGATAATACACGCGCTCGACCTGCGGCTGTTCGCTTCAGCCACGCCGCCAGGCGGCGGGCGTTGGCGCAGTGGCGTTCCATGCGCACGGCCAGCGTCTTGATGCCGCGCAAGCGTCAGGTAAGCGTCGAACGGTCCCGGCACGCCGCCGGCCGCGTTCTGGTAGAAGGCGATCGGCGCCAGCAGATCGCGCCGGCCGATGACCGCGCCGCCAACCACGTCGGAATGACCGCCGAGGTATTTCGTCGTGCTGTGGACGACGAGGTCGGCCCCCAGCGCGATCGGCTGTTGCAGGTACGGCGAGGCGAAGGTGTTATCGACCGCCAGCAGCGCGCCGGCCTTGTGCGCCACGTCGGCGATGGCGGCGATGTCGAGGATTTGCAGGAGCGGGTTTGTCGGCGTTTCGATCCAGACGATTTTCGTGGACTTACCGATAAGTTTGGCGAAGCCGGCGGGACTGGCGTCGTCGGTGTAGCGCGTCACCAGGCCCCAGGGTTTGAAGACGCGCTCGAGCAGGCGATAGGTGCCGCCGTAAAGGTCGGCGGCGGCGACAACCTCGTCGCCGGGCTTCAGCGTCGAGAGCACGGCGGTCGTCGCCGCCAGGCCGGAGGCGAAGGCCAGGCCGCGCTCGCCGCCCTCCAGCGACGCCAGGCACGTCTCCAGGGCCGTGCGCGTCGGATTGCCGCTGCGCGAATACTCGTAGCCCTTGTGCTGGCCGGGCGCTGCCTGCGTGTAGGTCGAGGTGGCGTAGATGGGGACCACGGTGGCGCCGGTGGCCGGGTCGGCGTCCTGGCCGGCGTGGATGGCCCGCGTGGCGAAACCGTGACGCGATGATTCCGAAGACATAGCTGATCCTCCTTGTCGTTTAGCCGCGACGCGCAGCGGAGCGCGGGAATCTCCGCGCTCCGCTGCGCGTCGCGGCTAAACTTGCTTGCGCATCGATTGCCAGTACTGCACCAGATCGATGCGCGTAACGATGTCCACCACCTTGCCGTCCGCCAGCGCCAGCACGCCGGTATTGCCGGCCATCAGCAGCCGATACGCCTCGTCCAGATGCACGGTCACGTCCAGCGCCGGCAGCGGCCGGGCCATGATCTCGCCGACGGTGATTACCGAGGGATCGCTGTGGTCGTGCAGCACGCGGGCCAGCGTCACCTCCTGGACGGCTGCCGACCGGTTTGCCGTCTTGCAGCACCGGCAACTGCGAGATGCCGGCCTTCTGCATGGCATCGATGGCCGCCGCCGCCGTGGCGTCCGGGCTGATCGTGACCATCGGCCGCGGGCCGCGCGTCCGCAGCAGGTCGCCGATCGAGTGGGCCGGCTGCTCCTTCAACGTCAGCTTGTTGTCGCTCAGCCATTGGTCGTCGAAGAACTTGCTGAGGTAGTTGCGGCCGGTGTCGCAGACCAGGGCGACGACGAGATGATCGCGCGTCAGGCGGCGGGCGTAGCGCAGGGCGGCGGCGACGTTGGTGCCGCTGGAGCCGCCGGCCAGGATGCCCTCGCGCCGCGCCAGCGCGCGGGCCACGTGGAACGACTCGGCGTCGCTGACGCGGACCCACTCGTCCACCAGCTGGCTGTTGAACGTCTTGGGGACGTAAGTCCTCGCCGATGCCCTCGACCTTCCACGCCTTGGGCGAACCGCCCGACAGCACGCTGCCCTCCGGGTCGGCGCCGATGATCTTGATGTCGGGGTTGCGCTCCTTGAGGTAGCGGGCCACGCCGGAGATGGTGCCGCCGGTGCCGACGCCGGCGACGAAGGCGGTGACCCGGCCCTCGGTCTGCTCCCAGATCTCCGGGCCGGTTGTGCGATAATGGATCTCCGGGTTGGCGAGATTGGTGAACTGGTTGGGCCGCCAGGCGCCGGGGATCTCGCGGGCCAGGCGGTCGGCGACGCCGTTGTAGCTGTCCGGCGAGTCGGGGGCGACGTTGGTCGGCGTGATGACGACCTCGGCGCCGTAGGCCTTGAGCAGGGCGATCTTCTCGCGCGACATCTTGTCGGGCAGGACGAAGATGCAGCGATAGCCCTTGACGGCGGCGACCATGGCCAGGCCGACGCCGGTGTTGCCGGCGGTGGCCTCGATGATGGTGCCGCCCGGCCGCAGCCAGCCGCGCTGCTCGGCCTCGGCGATCATGGCCAGGCCGACGCGGTCCTTGACGCTGCCGCCGGGGTTGAGCGACTCGACCTTGACGTAGACCGTCGCCGGCACGTCGGCGGCCAGGCGGCGCAGCCGGACCAGCGGCGTCCAGCCGATCGATTGCAGGATGGTGTCGTGCATCGGCTCCCCTTTCCTGTTGTGGGCGCTGTCCCACCTGGGGTTTGTATTCTGGCCGCCTCGGGGGCATTCGGGCAAGGGGAGTCTCTTTCCTCCCCTCTCCCCCGCTTCGGGGGAGAGGGGGCGGCTCCTCCCCCTCACCCCCTACCCCTCTCCCCCTGAGTACAGGGGGAGAGGGGAGAAAGCGAACCGCCTCCTTAGCGGGTTGTGTAGAGGAGCGTCGGCCCCGCGCCGAAAATGCGGGGGCGCACCAATTGCCCCCATGCCGAATCGTCGTTAGGATGGGAGCGGTTACCCTCGCTTCGGGATTCCGAGAATAGATCGTAGGTGGGCATGGGTCTCGCTCCACAAACGGTCGCGCTGTTGCAAGCGGCCCGGCAGCTGGTCCACACGCTGCCGGCCGACGCCGTCCTGCTGCTGGCGGAAACCGACCTCGACTGGGAGTCCGTCCTGCAACACCTGGACGGCTGCCGACTGCTGGTCGCCGCCGAGGACGGCCCGCTGACGGCGCGCCTCAAGGCGCGGCCCAACCTGACCGTCCTCGACATCGATCCGGGCCCGACGCCGACGCAGGAACGCATGAGCCTGGCCCTGCTCGAAGCGGTGCGCAGCGACAAGCTCCGTCAAGGCGCCGACGTCGTCGCCCTGTACAACGGCATCGAGGCCGACGAGGACCGCAACGAGCCGATCGACACCCTCAGCGTCATCCACCTCGGCGAACACCTGGAACGGCTGACGGCGTCAGGACCTGCGCAAGCTCGATACGCAGGTGCCGCTGGAGACGCTGCGGGCGGTGGTCGATCTGGCCGTGGAGATCGGCCGCGAGGGCCGCGAGGGCCACCCGGTCGGCACCATGTTCGTCGTCGGCGACACGCGCAAGGTGCTGACCATGTCGCGGCCGATGAACTTCAATCCGTTCCGCGGTTACAGCGCCGAGGAGCGCGACATCCGCGATCCCAACGTCCGCGAACAGATCAAGGACATCGCCCAGCTGGAAGGGGCCATCATCATTCGCCGCGACGGCGTGGCGGTGGCCGCCTGCATGCGCATCGAGGCGCCGGACAAGGGCTTCACGCTGAGCAAGGGGCTGGGCACGCGCCACGCCGCCGCCGCCGCCATCAGCAAGAGCACCAAGGCCATCGCCGTCACCGTCAGCCAGTCGTCCGGCACCGTGCGTCTGTTCCAGAACGGCGAGGTCGTGCTGCACGTCGAGCCGCTGGCCCGGCCGGTGACGTGGGGCCGCTTCCACATGGAGTCGCGCGATCCCAATGGCCTCAATCGCGGCCTCGCCGGCCGGCCCGTTCCCGTCGCCGAGCGCACCACGACTCCGCCGTGAGGACGCGGCACGGAGGGCGGGGTCAAGGCGGCCGGGCGCTTGGTTTAGCCGCGACGCGCAGCGGAGCGCGGGCAGCCCGCGCTCCGCTGCGCGTCGCGGCTAAACGAGAAGGAATAATTGGACGAGTCCGAAACCTCAAGGAGTTTTTTCCCATGAATCGCTTGCGAATCTCCCGGATGACAACGGCCTGCTTGATGGCGCTGACAGCCGTCGGCACGGCCCGATCGGCGCCGGCGCCGTCGGAGCGTTCCGGACTCGATCAGGTGCCGGCCACGTCGCCGATCGTCATTCACGTTCGCGGCGTCCAGGGCACGCGCGACCGCTTTGTCGCCATGATGGAAAAAGCCCTGCCGCAGGTGCTCAAGAAGTTCCAGCCGCAGATGGACGACGCCCTCAAAAATGGCATCGAGGGACGCAAGCTCCGTGGACTGGTCAAGGATGGACCCATCTTCCTCGCCTTTACCGACATGCCCAAGCCCCGAGACAATCCGCCCAAGATGGCCATTATCGTCGCCGTCAGCAATTACAAGGAATTCCGTGATAACGTGCTGACCGAGGACGAACGCAACGGCATCAAGGCCAACGGCAACGGCGTCGAGGCAGTCGTCATCAAGAACGAGACCACCTACTTCGTCGATCGCAAGGGCTACGCCATCGTCACGCCGAATGAGGAGGTGGCCAACTCGTTCACCAAGAAGCAGCCCGGACTGGACGGCAAGCTGAGCAAGGAGCAAGCCGCCAAGCTGCTGAGCGCCAACGTCGGCGTCTACGTCGCCGTGGACGCGCTGAGCAAGGAGTACGCCGAGCAGATGAAGCAGGCCCGGCAGGGGCTGGAGCAACTCATCGACCTGGGCGCCGCCCAGGCCGGCAAGTCCGAGAAGACCGCCATCGAGATGGCCAAGAAGCTGATCGGACCCGTTTTCCAGGCCGTCGAGGACAGCCAGGGCGTCCTGCTGACGCTGGAGTTTCGGCCCGGCGGCCTGGCCCTGCATGGGCAGAGCGAGGTTCGTGCCGGCAGCCCGACGGGACAGTTCTTGCAAGACTCACGGCCGGCGGCGTTCCAGGAGCTGGCCCTCATGCCCGACGGCCGAACGTACTACACCGCGATGAAGACGACTTCGAGACTGTACAAGAACCTCGGCTCGTTCCTGCTCGGCATCCTGCCGGACAAGGACAGTCCCGAGGCGAAAGAGGTATCGGCCGCTCTGGAGGAGATGGCCAAGGCCGGGCCGGGCGTGCGCCTGGACGCCTTTTCGCTGCCGCCGGCGGGTCTGCAAGTGACGCAGTACGACGATCCGGCCAAGGCGGTCGCCGCCCAGCTCAAGCTCGTCAAGGCGATGGGGCCCGGCGGCACCATCCAGTCCGGCGTCCTCAAGGACAAGCCGGTCGTCAAGAACGCCGCCGAGAAGTACGGCGACTTTGAGCTGCACTCGGTGCAGATGGTGTGGGACCTGGACAAGATGGCCGAGTCCGCCGCCGCCCTCCAGGGCGACGACGCGAAAAAGAAGGTCGTCGAGGGGCTGAAAGGACTGATGGGCGAGAAGCTCAACTTCTGGCTCGGCCACGACGGCAAGTCGGTCGTGCAGGTCATGGCCCCGGATTGGCCGGCCGCGCGCAAATCCTCGACCAGTATTTCAAGAACAAAAAGACGATCGGCGACGTGGCGGCATTCCGCGACGTGCGCAAGGAGATGCCGGCCCGAGCGTCCTTCCTGGGCCTGATCGATGCGGTGCAGTACCTGGGCACCGTGGCGGACGTACTCAAGCCGATGTTCGGCCAACTCATGCAACTGCCACCGGGTTGGCCAAACATGCCGGGCAAGGGCACGGCGTCCTTCATCGGCGTGTCCGTCACCTTGCAGCCGCAGCGCGGCGGCTTCGACACGTTCGTCTCGGCCGCCGCCGTTCAGGAGTTCTACAAGGCGTTCATCAAGCCGCTCACCGGGGAGTGAACGCCCGGAGGGGTCATTCGTTTCGCCGCGACGCGCAGCGGAGCGCGTCGCGGCGAAACGAATGAAATTGGCGCGTGGGGAGATCGCCTGTATGCCTCGGCTCATTCGGCGAAGTGCTCCGTGGTTGGTGGTGTTGACCGTCCTGGCCGCGGCGACCGCGCAGCCGCCGCGGCCCGCCGCGCGCGCCGAGAAGCGGCAGGAGACGAAGTCGGGCGTGCGCGTCGAGGAAGCGCCGGAGACAGACGAGGACACGCTCAAGGCCGCCGGCCTGGGCACCGACGCGCCGGCGCTCTTGGCCTTCTTCCGCGCCCGCAGCCGAACCGAGGTGGACCGCGATCACCTGCGCCACCTGCTGCGCCAGTTCGCCGACGCCCCTCCCCAGGAACGCGGGTCGGCGACGGCGGAGCTGCTCGGCCTGGGGCCGCTCGCCCTGCCGGGACTGCGGCAGGTCGCCAATGATCTCGATCATCCCGAGGCCGCCGAGCGAGCGAGGCGCTGTCTGCCCTGGCTCGAAGGGCCGTCCAGCTACAAGCTGCTGATCGCCGCGGCGCGCGTGCTGGCCGCGCGCAAGCCCGAGGGCGCCGCCGCCGCGCTTCTGGAATATCTGCCCTCGGCCGAGGAGGCCGAGGTGATCGTCGCCGTCAACACCGCTCTCGCCGCCGTCGCCGCTCCGCAAGGCAAGCCCGATCCGGCGCTGTTGCGCGGCCTGAGCGATCGTGTGGGCGTCCGCCGCGCCGCCGCCGGCATCGCCCTGAGCCGGGCCGCGCCGCCCGACCAGGTGCCCGCCGTCCGCAATCTCCTCAAAGATCCGGCATCCGGCGTGCGTCTGCGCACCGCCCTGGCCCTGGCCGAGGCCCACGATGCCGAGTCCATCCCCGTCCTTATCGACCTGCTGCTCGATCTGCCGATGGAGCAGCGTCAGCGCGTCGAGGAGTTTCTGACGCAGTTGGCCGGCGAATGGGCGCCGGTGCTGCCGCCGCAGAGCGAGGACCGCATCGCCCGCCGCATCCGCCACGACGCCTGGACGGCCTGGTGGCGCAATGCCGACGGCTCCTCGCTCCTGGCCGCTGTCCGCGAACACACGCTCACCGCCGAGGGACGAACGCGCATCGCCAGCCTGATCGCCCGGCTGGCCAGCGAGGAATTCACGGCCCGCGAAGGCGCCTCCAAGGAATTGTTTGCCCTGGGTCGCATCAGTCTGCCGCAGCTGGGCGAGGCGGCCCGGGACAAGGATTCCGAGGTCTCGCGCCGCGCCAAACTGCTGATGGACCGTATCGAGCAGGAGCCGGCCCACCGGCTGCCGGCCGCCGCCGTCCGACTGTTGGCCGTGCGCAAGCCGCCCGGCTCGGTCGAGGCCCTCCTCGCCTACCTGCCGTACGCGCCGGGCGAAACGATGTCCATCGAGGTGAAAAACTCGCTGGCCGTCCTGGCCCAGCACGACGGCAAACCCGACCCGGTGCTGCTCCGCGCCCTGGCCGACGCCGACGCCGCCGTCCGCGCCACCGCCGCCGAGGCGCTGGTCAAGGGCGGCGGACTCGAAGGACTTGCCGTCGTCCGCAAGCTGCTGACGGACCCCGCTCCGTCCGTCCGTCTCCGCGTCGCGCTGGCCCTGGCGGTGGCCCGCGACCGCGACGGCGTGCCGGTGCTGATTGACCTGCTCGCCACTCTCTCCGGCGATCAGCTGGGGCAGATCGAGGACGTCTTGCACCAACTGGCCGGCGATACCAGCCCCGAGGTGTCGCTGGGCGACAAGCCGGAAGAACGCAAGAAGTGCCGCGATGCCTGGGCCGCCTGGTGGAAGATCAACGCCGGCCGCGTCGATCTGGCTCGGCTGACCGTTCGGCCCTGGTTCGGCTACACGGTCATCTGCGACCTCAACGGCAACCGCGTCTTCGAGGTGGATCGCCACGGCAAGCAGCGTTGGCTCATCAACAATGCCGGCGGGCCGGCCGACGCTCGCATTCTGCCCGGCAACCGCGTCCTCATCGCCGAGTACGGCGCCGACCGCGTCACCGAGCGCGACTTCAAGGGCAACATCCTCTGGGAGCGGCGCGTTCCCAATCCGATCAACGTGCAGCGCCTGGCCAACGGCAACACCTTCGTCGCCACGATCAACGGGCCGATCTTCGAGATCGACCGCAGCGGCAAGGAGGTGTCGCAGATCCACAACCTGCCCGGCAACACGCTGGCCGCCGCGCGCTCGCGCCGCGGCACCGTCGTCGGCCTGACACAGAGCGGCCAGTGCATCATCATGGATGCGAGCGGCAAACAATTGCGAACGTTCGCGTCGGGTCAGAACGCCCGTTCCCTGGGCGGCATCGATCTGCTGCCCAATGGACGCATTCTCGTGGCGCAGGCGGGCCGCAACAAGGTGGTGGAGTTCGACAGCGAAGGCAAGACGATCCTGGAGGTCGAAGCGCCCGGCGCGATGGCGGCGACGGGGCTGCCTAGCGGACGAATTCTGGTGGCCACGCAAGGAGGCCAGCGCGTCTACGAAGTGGATCGCGCCGGTAAGATTGTCTGGGAATACGGCGGCGCCGGTCAAGTTTTCCGTGCTCGGCAGCGCTGAGAGTCTGTCCGGTAAGCCCCTCTCCCCCGGTACTCCGGGGGAGAGGGGTTGGGGTGAGGGGGTGCGTTTTCCGCGAGTTTCTCGCCCCCTCACCCCCAACCCCTCTCCCCCGAGTACGGGGGAGAGGGGGGGCTTGTGGGACAGACTCTGAGAGAAGTTATCCCTGGATGCGCCTTTTTTGGAGTCGCCTGCATGAATCGGCTCATCAGGTGTGTGGCTCCCTGGCTGATAGCGTTGACCATCGTATCCACTGTTTCGCCGAGCGTGCGCGCCGAGAGCCGAGACGACGAGCAGACGCTGCACGACGCCGGCCTGGCCGGCGATGGTCCCGCGCTGTTGGCCTTCTTCCACGCGCGGGCGCGAACCGACGTCGATCCCGATCGCCTTCGCGTCTTGCTCCGCCAGTTCGCCGCTTCTTCCAACCGCGAGCGCAGCCTGGCCACGGCCGAATTTCTCGGTCTGGGTTCGCTCGCCGTGCCCGTGCTGCGCCGCGCCGTCAACGACCTCAACGAGCCGGAGGTCGCCCGCCGCGCGGCCCACTGCCTGCGCTGGCTGGAAGGTCCACCCGCCTCGACGCTGCCGGCCGCCGCCGCCCGCGTGCTGGCCGAACACAAGCCCGAAGGCGGCGCCGAGGCGCTGCTGGACTACCTGCCGTTCGCCGACAATGCCGAGGTGCTGCGGGCCGTCACCGCTGCTCTCGCCGCCGTTGCCGCTCCCAACGGCAAGCCCGAGCCATCGCTGCTGCGCGGCCTGAACGATCCGATCGCCGTTCGCCGCGCCGTCGCTGGCGTCGCCCTGTGCCGCGCCAATCCGCCCGACCAGATCCCCGCCGTCCGCCATCTCCTCAAAGATCCAGCTCCGGGTGTGCGTCTGCGCACCGCCCTGGCCCTGGCGGAGTCCCACGACGCCGAAGCCATCCCGGTACTTATTGAACTGCTGGCGGATTTGCCCATCGAGCCGCGGCATCGCGTTGAGGAGTTTCTGACGCAGTTGGCTGGCGAGTCGGCGCCGGCCGCCCACTTCCAGGGCGAGGACGAGATCGCCCGCAAGATCCGCCGCGACGCCTGGGCCGCCTGGTGGCGCAACACCGACGGCGACGCCCTGCTGGCCGCCATCCGCAAACGGACGTTGACGGCCGAGGACCGCGACAAGATCCGCGGCCTGCTCGCCAAGCTCGGCTCGGAGGACTTCGCTTCGCGGGAGGCGGCCTCGAAGGAACTGTTCGCTCTCGGTCGCCGGAGCCTGCCGCAGCTGCGCGAAGCGACCACGGACAAGGACGCCGAGGTATCGCGTCGCGCCAAGCACTTGATCGAGCGCATTGAGTTGGAGCCGTCGTATCACTTGCCGGCGGCGGCTCTTCGCTTGTTGGCGGTTCGCAAGCCGGCCGGCTCGGTCGAGGCGCTGCTGGCTTATCTGCCCTACGCCGAGGACGAAACCTTCAGCGCCGAGGCGCGGAAATCTCTCCTCGTCCTGGCCCTGCGCGAGGGCAAGCTCGATGCCGCTCTGGTACGCGCCCTGTCGGATACCCAAGCGGCGATCCGCTCCACGGCGGCGGAGGCGTTGGCCAAAGGCGGCGGCGAGGCGGGGCGCAAGGCCGTCCGCAAGTTGCTCACGGATGCCGTGCCCGAGGTGCGCCTGCGCGTCGCCCTGGCCCTGGCCCGGGTCAAGGAGCGCGCGGCCATCCCCGTGATGATTGATCTGCTCCCCGTGCTGCCGGGCGAATACGTCGGACAGGTGGAGGAAGCCCTTTATCAACTGGCCGGCGACACGGCCCCGCAAGTCGCGCTGGGCACGGAGTCGGCCGACCGCCGCAAATGCCGCGATGCCTGGGCCGCCTGGTGGAAAGTCAACGCTCCGCTCGTCGATCTCGGACGCTTGACCGAGAGTCCGTTGCTCGGCTACACGCTCATCTGCGATGCCGACCGCGTTGTGGAGGTCGATCGGCAGGGCAAGACGCGCTGGAGCATCGGCAACTTGCAGTTCCCCACCGACGCCTGGGTGCTGCCCGGCAATCGCGTCCTCATCACCGAGTGGAACGCTTGCCGCGTCACGGAACGCGACAGGAAAGGCAACGTCCTGTGGAAGAAAGACGGACTGCCCAGCAACCCCGTCTACGCGCAACGCTTGCCCAATGGCCATACGTTCATTGCCGTTAAAACGGGTCTGATGCTCGAAGTGGATCGTGCCGGTAAAGAGATTTATAAGATCGACAAAATACCCGACGTGCTGTACGCCTATCGCTCGCGGCGAGGCAACATCGTCTGCCTGACGCAAAAAGGCCAATGTCTTACCTTGGACACGACCGGCAACCCGCTGCGGAATTTCGCTATCCAATACCCCATCGTCGCACGAGGCGGTCTCGATCTGCTGTCGGATGGCCGCATACTCATCGCTTCCGAGCAGGCGGGCAAAGTGATGGAGTACGATAGCCAGGGCAAACGGCTGCACGAATGGGACGTGCCGCAGGCAACGACGGCGACCGGCTTGCCCAACGGCCACCTTCTCGTCTCCAGTCAAAATGTCAACCGGGTCGTCGAACTGGATCGTGCGGGAAAAATCGTCTGGGAACAAACCAACGTCGCGGCTTATCGAGCGCGGCGAAGATGACACGGTGAGGAGAGATGGACATGCTGCGAAAGTCTGGTATCGGAATGGCGGTCCTTTCCGTCATGGTCACCGTGTCCTCCGCAAGGACGGAACCCCCGTCGGCGCAGGCGCGCTCCGCCCTCGCTCCCGTGGCCGACAAGAACGACGAGCAGACGCTGCACGAGGCCGGTCTGTCCAGCGATGGCGCCGCTCTCCTTGCCTACTTCCACGCGCGCGCACGCACCGACATCGAACCGGACCACCTCCGCATCCTGCTCCGCCAGTTCGCCGCTCCTTCCAACCGCGAGCGCAGCTTGGCCACGGCCGAATTTCTCGGCCTGGGTCCGCTCGCCGTGCCCGTCCTGCGCCGCGCCGCCAACGACCTCAACGAGCCGGAGGTCGCCCGCCGCGCGGCCCACTGCCTGCGCTGGCTGGAAGGTCCGCCGGCCTCGACGCTGCCGGCCGCCGCCGCCCGCGTCCTGGCCCAACGCCAGCCCGAAGGCGGCGCCGCGGCGCTGCTGGACTACCTGCCGTTCGCCGACAATGCCGAAGTGCTGCGGGCCGTCACCGCCGCTCTCGCCGCCGTCGCCGCTCCCCACGGCAAGCCGGAGCCGTCGCTGCTGCGCGGCCTGAACGATCCGATCGCCGTTCGCCGTGCCGCCGCCGGCGTCGCCCTGTGCCGCGTCAATCCGCCTGACCAGATCCCCGCCGTCCGCCATCTCCTCCAAGATCCAGCTCCGGGCGTGCGTCTGCGCGCCGCTCTGGCCCTGGCGGAGTCCCACGACGCCGAAGCCATCCCGATACTTATTGAACTGCTGGCGGATTTGCCCATCGAGCCGCGGCATCGCGTTGAGGAGTTTCTGACGCAGTTGGCCGGCGAATGGGCGCCGGCCGCCCACTTCCAGGGCGAGGACGAGATCGCCCGCAAGATCCGCCGCGACGCCTGGGCCGCCTGGTGGCGCAACACCGACGGCGACGCTCTGCTGGCCGCCATCCGCAAACGGACGCGGACGACCGAGGACCGCGACAAGATCCGCGGCCTGCTCGCCAAGCTCGGCTCGGAGGACTTCGCTTCGCGGGAAGCGGCGACGACGGAACTGTTCGCCCTGGGTCGCCGCAGTTTGCCGCAGCTGCGCGAAGCGGCCCAAAGCAAGGATGCCGAGATAGCGCACCGGGCCAGGGAGTTGACGGAGCGCATCGAGCAGGAGCCGAGCCATCGTCTGCCGGCGGCGGCGATCCGTCTGCTGGCCATGCGCAAGCCGGCCGGCTCGGTCGGAGCGCTCCTGGCCTACCTGCCCTTCGCCGAGGACGAGAACCTTGTCGCCGAGGTACAGAAGTCGCTGACCGCCCTGGCCCGGCGCGACGGCAAGCTCGACCCGATGCTGGTGCGGACCCTGGCGGACCCTCAGCCGCATGCTGCGGGCGACGGCGGCGGAGGCGTTGGCCAAGGGCGGCGGCGCCGACGGCCGCGACGCCGCCCGCAAGCTGCTCAAGGACGCGACGCCCACCGTCCGCCTGCGCACCGCCCTCGCCTTGGCGATGGTCAAGGACGGCGAAGGCGTTCCGGTATTGATCGACCTGCTCACCGTCCTGTCGGCCGACCACGTGGGGCAGGCCGAGGACGCTCTGTACCAGCTGGCCGGCGACACGGCCCCGGAAGTGTCGCTGGGCACCGAGGCGGCCGAGAAAAAGAAGTGCCGCGATGCCTGGGCCGCCTGGTGGAAAGTCAACGCCGCCCGCGTCGATCTGGGCCGGCTAACGTCGCGCGTCTGGCTGGGCTACACGCTGCTGTGCGATTGCAGCAACAACCGCGTCTACGAGGTCAACCGCGACGGCAAACAGCGCTGGTCCATCAACAACGTCCCCTTCCCCGTGGACGCCTGGGTGCTGCCGGGCAATCGCGTCCTCATCGCCGAGTACAACGGCCGGCAGCATCACCGAGCGCGATTTCAAGGGCAAGGTGTTCTGGTCCAAGGAAGGTCTGCCCAGCCAGCCGGTCAACGTGCAGCGGCTGCGCAGCGGCAACACCTTCATCGCCACCGATTCGCAGCTTGTGGAGGTGGACCGCACCGGCAAGGAAGTGTACGCGATCCACAACGTGCCCGGCGGCATCACCGCCGCCTATCGGCGCGCAACGGCAACATCGTCTGTTCTGACCCAGAACGGCCAGTGCGTGCTCATGGACACGACCGGCAAGCAGCTCAAGAGCTTCGCGTCCAACCGGCAAGCCGGTTGGACCAGCGGCATCGACCTGCTGGCCAACGGCCACATCCTCATCACCCAGCCGGATCGCAACAAGGTGGCGGAGTACGACCGCCAAGGGAAATTGATCGTGGAAGTGGATGCGCCGATGGCGACGACGGCGACGGGCCTGCCCAACGGCCACTTCCTGGTGGCCAGTCACCAGGGCCAGCGCGCCTTCGAGGTGGACCGCGCCGGCAAGGTCGTCTGGGAGTACAAGGGGGGCGGCAACATTTTCCGGGCGCGGCGGCGCTGAACGCCGAGCCGCGAGGCGGCTTCCGCGTCACCGACCCACCCTCGAACCGCCACCACCATCCGCGCCATCCGGAAGACAGGATCGCTCTCCGGATTGAAGATACAAAAAAGACCTGTTAAATCGAATAGAAATGCGCGAAATCAGGAGGGCGGAGATGGGAGGGTGGACTCCGCCACCTTGCAGGAGGAAGTCTCACGCCCCCCTGACGACTCGCGCATGGATAGGGACCTGTGGGCAGGGCCGTCGTGGTCCTCTGCCGGAATAGAGACAGCGACGACCGTCCGGCATCCCACTTTTTTCCGGCGGCGATTTCGCGGGGAATGTTCTTGATGGGGGGAATAGACAGCCCGGAAGGGCTGGGCTAACGAGACAAAGCCAACGCTCCCGCAAGCCACGCACGCGCCTCTCGCAAAAAGCGCGAAACTCCATCGAGGTGGCTGAGGCTTCCGCTTGCTACAATGCCAATGGCGCCTTACGCGGAGGAGCCGGACATGCCGTTGCTGGACCACTTTAACCCGCCGCTGAACCGCACGCATCCCTGGCGCAGCTTCCACGGCGCCTGGGCCGCGGCCATGGCCCGTCTGCTCAACCAGGGCATTTTGCCTCCCGGCTATTACGCCGTCCCCCTTGCCGATCGGGTAGGTGCCATCGAGATCGATGTGGCCACCTTGCGCGAGCACGAGATGCCGCAAGCCGCAAGCGGGACCGCATCGCCTCAGACGTGGGCGCCGCCGGCCCCTGGCCTGGCGGTCGCCGTCGAGATACCCGCGGTCGATGCGGTCGAGGTCCAGGTGTTTGCCGACGAGGATGACCCGCTCCTGATGGCCGCCATTGAGTTACTCAGCCCGCGCAACAAGGACCGCCCCCAGGCCCGGCAAGCCTTCGCCGTCAAGTGCGTCGGCTACTTGCAGCAGGGCAGCAGTGTCGTGGTCGTGGATACCGTGACCACGCGGCGGGCGGATTGCAACGCCGTCATCCTGTCTCTCCTCGGAGTCGATGCCGGCACGGCAATGCCGGCGGGCCTCTCCGCCGTGTCCTACCGGGCCATCGGCCGCGAAGAGGAAACGCAACAACTCGAGCTCTGGCCCGCGCCGCTCGCCCTGGGACAGACCCTGCCGACCCTTCCCCTGTGGATCGCCGCCGATTTCTCCGTGCCCCTCGACCTGGACGCCAGCTACCAGACGGCGTGCCAGGATCTTCGCATCAATCCAACTACGCTTCGGCCCTTTCCCAACTAGCCCCGAGCGCAAGCGACGGGTAGGAAAACCCGTCGCTTGCGCTCGGGGCTGGTCGGGAAACCGATTCTCAGCGCCGGCGATTCTTGTGCGTCTTCTTCGGCCGCGGCGTGGCCTCTTCTCGACCGAGAAGGATGCCCTGTTCCTGTAGTTTGCGGCGGTCGGCATCGCCGAGGGCGGCGCGGGCGAACGCCACGGTCGTCTCGTTGAGCTTTTCCGCTTGCCGGCCGAGGGCGGCGAGGACGCGGTCAGCGGCAGTCGCATCGGGACAGCGCAGCACCGTGGCCGGCTCGACCGACACCGTGCGCACCCAGCCAGCCCACTCGCGCACTTCATGAGCCACGTTGCCCGGCAGCGGCGTGCTGCTGTGGCGCTGCAAGCGGTCGAGCATCTCCGCGCCGCTCAGGCCGGCCGTGACCGCCTTCACGACCGAGGCGCGGGTGATGCGCAGCGTCACGGCGCCGCCGCCGCTGCGCTCCTTGATGCGCTCGCAGAACGGGGCCAGCTCGGCGAGCGGTGCCAGGTCCATGCCGATGACGACGACGCTGAAATCCGGCTGCACGACGACGCGCGTGGCGACAGCGGGAGACGGCGGCGTTTCCTCGGCCGAGGGTTGCCGGCCGAAATACGTGTCCAGCCGCGGCCGCCGCGCGATCAGCAGCTCGCCGTCGGCGCCGCAGCCGGCTTGCAGACAGCCCAGCGACACCAGGCGATTGCTCACCAGCTGGCCCAGCAGGTGGCGGGCCGCCTCGTGCAGCTGTTCCTCCAGGGGAGCCAGCAAGCGGCCGGACAGGCGCACCTGCACTTCCTCCGGCTTGCGTCCCAGCAACAGCGGATTGTGCGGGCCGAAAGCGGCGTGAGCGATGAAGTCATCCAGCCGGAAAAAGATACCGACCGGCAGTTCGCGGAAGGCGGCGAACAGCGCCTCGCGCAGGGGCTGTCGCTGTCCGGGCGTCAGCGGAGAAGGACGATCGCTGCCGTGCCCGGCCCTCACGGGCAAGGCAACGATCGAGGCACCCAGGAAGAGGCCGTCATCGTAGTAGTGGCTCCAGTAGGGGAGCAATTCGTCCGGCCGCTCCACGTCGCGCAGCGATTCGTACAGGAAGGCGTATTGCTCCTCGATCCGCCGCGCCAGCCAGCGCCGTCCGGTCGCGCTCAGGTCGAGCCAGCGATGATCGCCCTCTTTCTTCTCCGTTGTTAGTTGCAACCGTTTGGCCCAGTGCAGGGCGATCTCCAGGCGACGCTCCGGCGTCAGGTTGTACGTGTCCGTCAGCCAGCCGGGCAGCGGCTCCAGGACGGACGTGAATCGCTCCGTCTCTTTCTGGAACAGGCTGCGGTCCTGGCGCAGACGGGCGCGGCCGCCGGCCAACTCCAGCAGGACGGCGCGGAGGTCGGGGACATCGGTGCCGCCCTCCGGTCCCGGCTCCAGCGGCGGCGCACACGACTCCAGAGGCGGACGCTGGACGGGACGGCCGGCCTGTTCGCGGCCCCACCAGTTGTACAGCATCGTCCGATCCTCCCGCGCCGGTTAAAGAGCCTCACGCCAAGGCGCAAAGGACGCAAAGAAAGACCGGAATAATACAGAGAGGGACTTCTTTTCTTTCTCTTGGCGCTCTTTGCGCCTTTGCGTGAGGCTCTTTTTATTGTAGCTATCACGGAAGGGAATCGACCGAGAGTATCGGGAGCCGCACGCGGCGCAGAGGTCTCTCATGCACCATCCCATCCGGTTGGCCGTATTGCTCAGCGGCGGCGGCACGACGCTGCAAAACTTGCTCGACCGCATCGCCGCCGGCGCCTTGGCGGCGGAAATCGCCGTCGTCGTCTCCAGCAAGGCCGACGCCCTCGGTCTGGACCGTGCTCGATCAGCCGGCGTACACGCCGTCGCGGTCGAGCGCAAATCCTGCGCCTCGCGCGAGGAGTTCAGCGCCCGCATCTTCGCCCACTGCCGGCAAGCCGACGTCGATCTCGTCTGCCTGGCTGGCTTCCTCCAGCTCCTGCCCATCCCCGACGATTTCCACAACCGCGTCCTGAACATCCATCCGGCGCTGATCCCGGCCTTTTGCGGCAAGGGTTTCCACGGCGCGGCGGTCCATCGTGCCGCCCTGGAGATGGGCGTCAAGGTCTCCGGCTGCACGGTCCATTTCGCCGATAACGAGTACGACCACGGCCCCATCGTCTCGCAGCGCGTGGTGCCGGTCCTCGACGACGACACGCCCGAGAGCCTGGCGGCGCGCGTCTTCGCCCAGGAGTGCGAGGCGTACCCCGAAGCGATCCAATGGTTTGCGCAGGGACGCTTGCGCGTCGAGGGACGGCGAGTCTTCGTCAGTTCTGAGTTCTGAGTTCTGAGTTCTGAGTGAAAGAAGAAGTCTTGTTTTTCACTCAGAACTCAGAACTCAGAACTCAGAACTTTTGGCGAAGAACTCAGAACTGATTTTTGTGAACTACACTTGCGGCAGGCAGAGTCGCCATTCCCCGCGATCCCGGGAAGATACTCCATGCTCGGCCGTGTGTTCATGGGACGGTATGAGACCATCCGCCTGCTCGGCGAAGGCGGGATGGGCCGGGTTTACCTGGCTCGTCAGCTCGACCTGGGACGGCAGGTGGTGGTCAAGGTCATGCACGACCACATCGCCGCCGACCCCAAGTTCCGCGAGCGCTTCACGCGCGAAACGCTGCTGATGGCCCGCTTCCAGCACCCCTACGCCGTCACGCTTTACGATGCCTCGCTGAACGACCCGCAAGGCCCGTGCATCGTCATGGAGTACATTCGCGGCGTCACCCTCGACCAGCTACTGCAAAGCAACGGCCGGCTCACGCCGGCTCGCGTCGGCCGGCTGCTGTACCAGCTGTGCGAGGTGCTGCAAGCCGCTCATGGCCTGGGCATCATCCACCGCGACCTGAAGCCGGCCAACCTGATGATCGTCGATCCGGACACGCCCTACGAGATGCTCAAGGTCATGGACTTCGGCCTGGCCAAGATGCTGACGCCGGACCAGTTCGCCAAGATCACGCAGACGCACACCGAGTTCGCCGTCGGCACGCCCGGCTACATGTGTCCCGAGCAGGCGCGCGGCGACGAGATGGACGGCCGCGGCGATTTGTACAGCGTCGGCGTCATCCTCTACGAGCTGCTGACCGGCCGGCTGCCGTTCGCCGGCTGTTCGACGATGGACCTGCTGTTGGCCCACGTGACCGAGGAGCCGCCGCCGTTTTCGTTCTCGGCCGCCGACGTCGAGGTGTCACCCGGCATCGAGGACGTGGTGCGGATGTGCCTGTCCAAAAGCGCGGAGGATCGACCGCGCTGCGCCCGTGAACTGGCCGAGCGTTTCGAGCAGGCCCTGACCTGCGAGAGGACCGCCGCCGTCCCGCCGCCCGCCGTGGCCCCCTCGGCGCGGTTGCGGTCGGCGACCGGCGCTCCGCCGGTCGCCGACCGGACCAGTGTCTCGCCGATCCATCCGAAGACCGAACCTCGGCCGGCCCATCTGGACCGCACGGTCCAGGTGCCGGTCCCATCTCCGCCGCCCGTCGAGGAGGCGGCCGACGACCGCGAGCCACAGGATCCGTTCGCCGTCGTCCACCGTCTGGAAGCGTGGATGCCCGAGAGCATCGCCACCTACAAGCTGCGCGGCTTCATCCACGATGTCGGCGGCGAGATGATCGAGAGTGTGCCCGGCCGCATCCATGTCCGCGTCGGCGGCAAGGGCAGCAGCTACGCGGCGCCGCGCCAGGGTCTGTCCTGGCTGGGCCTGGGTCGCCGCGGCGGCCCGATCGACATGGAGCTGTACCTCGACCACGCCGACGCCGACCGCCAAAATCAACTCCGCATCACCGTCATCTTCCGCTCGTCCGGCACCGATCTCAACGCCAGCCCCGCCTGGCGCAACGTCTGCACGCACATCTTCTGCGACCTGCGCGGCTATCTCATGGGACAGACCGGCACCGTCCACACCGTCGCCGAGTGATTTCTGGGCGAACGGCCGGCGTCAGCCGGCTGGTTTGGCCCGCACCAGCCGGCTGACGCCGGCCGTTCGCCATCCCAAACGACAGAGGGGAGCCGGATTGGCTCCCCTCTGTCGTTTGGGAAATGGCGAGTCGTGCCCGCGTTAGCGGCTGGCGACGCCGGCCAGGCTGTCGGCGTCGAGCGTGACGCGCGTCTCATCGCCGGCCCGCACCGCGACTTCCTTGCTGACCGTCACCGGCTTGCCGTCCTGGACGAACTGCGCCGTCACGGTGTAGTGGAACTCACGGCCGGCCTCCAGGGCGGGAGAGACGAACACGCGCTGCGTCGAGGTCGAGGTGGTGACCTCGCCGTCGATGGTCAGACGCGCAGTCGGCCGGCACGCTGACGACCAGGGTCGCCGAGGCGGCGTTGTCCAGGCTCGTCTTCTTGGGCGTCGGGTTCGGAGTGGGATTGGGGGTCGGGTTGACCGGGGTGCCGGTGCCCATCGGGGCGCCGATGCCGACGCCGCCTACGCGCAGCCGTAGCCATAGCCGCCACCGTAGCAGCCGCCGTAGTAGGCGCCGCCGTAGCAACCGCAGCAGCTATAGCCGCCGTAGCAGCCACAGCAACCGCCGCGATTGCGACTGTGATGCTTGCCGCCGCCGGAGCAACCCATGCAGCTGGAGCCGTAGCAGCCGCCGTAGCAGCCCATGCAGCTGGAGCCGCGACTGTGGTGCTTGCCGCCGCCCATGCAGCTGGAGCCGTAGCAGCCGCCGTAGCAGCCCATGCAGCTGGAGCCGCCGTGGTGCTTGCCGCCGCCGTTGCAGCTGTAGCCCGAGCAGCCACCGTTGCAGCCGCCGCCGAACATACCGGCCGGCATGTCCGCGCCGCCCGTCATCGCCATCAACAACACAACACTGTACATCGTGCAACGCCTCCCAGTACTGAAAGGAACTCAATCGACCTCGTTACGCGTAAGCCCTCACATGGGCTTGGAACCCTCGATAACGCGCGGCACGGAACGCACCTTCCACGGGCGCAGGACGGTGCCGCCTGCGATTTGCCTCTCCCCTCCTCCGGTTCCGTGGTAGGTAAACGGGAGAAGATGCGTAAACCTGATAATATGGTAAATCTGGAACGAATAGCGGTCAATGAGGATCGAGCCAATCCGAGCGTCGATCCTCCTTTCCGGTTCCGGTTGCGCCGACTGTGCGGGCTTCAACGGCGCTTCCATCCGAGAGAGAGCCTTCCCGACCGAATTTCCCTCGCGTACAATCAAGGCCGCTCCAGCCAACCGGCGTCTCTTCTTCCGAATCGAGGTCCTGTCATGACGAGTCTGTATCCGATGCTTCTGTGCCTGCTGCTGCCCGGAGAGCCGGGCATCGAGGCCGATGTCGTTATCCGCGGCGCCACGCTGTACGACGGCAGCGGCGCGGCCGGCGTCGTTGGCGACCTGGCCGTGCGCGGCGAGCGCATCGTCGCGGTCGGCCGCTTCACCGTCGCCGGCCAGCCGCGCATCCTCGACGCTAAGGGCTTGGTGATCGCGCCTGGCTTCATCGATCTGCACACGCACAGCGATTACCCGCTGCAAAAAGCGGCCACGCGGGCCAATCGCTGCTATCTGCACCAGGGCGTGACGACGGTTGTCACCGGCAACTGCGGTTCCGGGCCGGTCGATACGGGAGCGTATTATCGGACTTTGGAGAAAGGCAAAGTAGGCAGTAACGTCCTCCATCAAGTGCCGCACAATGACGTGCGCCGGCAGGTGATGGGCAATGCCAACCGCAAGCCGACGGCCGAGGAGCTGCGGCGCATGGAAGAACGGGTCGATCAGGCCATGAAGGACGGCGCCTGGGGCCTGTCCACCGGCCTGATCTACAACCCCGGCACCTATTCCAAGACGGACGAGCTGATCGCGCTGGCGAAGGTAGCGGCGCGGCACGGCGGCTTTTACGCCAGCCACATCCGCAGCGAGGGCACGGATGTGCTGACCGCCCTCGACGAGGCGCTGACGATCGGCCGCGAGGCGGGCTTGCCGGTCCACATCTCGCACCTGAAGGCGTCCGGCCGCCGCGCCTGGGGGCTAGCCGCCGACGAGATTGCCCTGATCGCCAAGGCGCGGCAGGCCGGACAGGCCGTCAGTGCCGACCAGTACCCTTACGTCGCCAGCAGCACGAGCCTGGCGGCCACGCTGGTCCCGGCCTCCTTCCGCGAGGGGGCGCGCAAGGACTATCTGGCTCGGCTGAACGACCCGGAACAATCGGCCCGGCTGCGCAAGATCATCGCGGACGGGCTGAAGCGGCGGCGCGGCGGCAAGGACGTCCGCATCGCTCGCTACACGCCGAAGCCGGCCTGGCAGGGCAAGGACCTGGCCGCCATCGCCGAGATGGAGAAGAAGCCCGCCGCCGACGTCGTCCTGGAGATCGAGCGTCACGGCGGCGCTCAGATCGTCAACTTCGGCATGAGCGAGGAGGACGTGCGTCTGATCATGCGTCAGCCATTCGTGGCCACGGCCAGCGACGGCGCCTCGATGCTGCCCTCGGCGGACACGGTGCCGCACCCGCGCAGTTACGGCTGTTTCCCGCGCAAGATCGGCCGCTACGCCCTGGAGGACAAGGTCATCACGCTGGAGCACGCCCTCCGCAGCGCCAGCGGTCTGCCGGCGGACGTGCTGCATCTGCCTGAGCGCGGCTACCTGAAGACGGGCTATTTCGCCGACGTGGTTGTGTTCGATCCGAAAACGTTCCGCGACCGTGCGACGTTCGACAAGCCGCACCAGTACGCGACCGGCGTGCGTTACCTGTTCGTCAATGGCAAACTGGCGATTGACGAGGGCCAATTCACCGGCGTCCTGGCGGGTCAGGTGTTGCGGCACCAGAGCAAGGAATAACTGCCTTATGGGATTGATAAACGCGAAATTGCTGCTCAAGAACCCGCGCGGCCGGACCTGCAAGCCATCGAAGTGGACGCCCTGGCGGACTCGGGGGCCGTGCATCTGTGCATTCCGCCGCACGTGCAGATCCAGCTGGAGCTGGAGGAAACGGCGAAAAAAGAGGTCACGCTGGCGGACGGCGGGAAACGACTCGTCCCCTATGTCGGGCCGGTCGAGCTGCGCTTCAAGAATCGCGTCGGCTTCGCCGGCACTCTCGTGCTGGGCGATGAGGTCCTTCTCGGCGCCATTCCGATGGAAGACATGGATCTGGTCCTCATCCCCAAGACCCGGACCCTTGATGTCAACCCGGACAGTCCGAATGTGGCGACGTCGGTCGTGAAGTAACCACGCGGCTTGGCGATCTTCGCGCCACGATGTAGAATCGTCGCCACGCCGTATTCTTCTAACCTGGTAGGGAGTTATTCATGCGGCCGATCGTTGTGCTTCGTATCGCTTGTGTCGCGGGGCTTCTGCTGGCGTGCGGCTGTTCGTCCAGCAACAAGGGGAAGATCGAGGGAACGAAATGGACGTCCCTGGCCACGACGGTGAAGGGCAATGCCCTCCCGGCGGGTGCGCTGAAGCTGGAATTCGGCCAGGACGGCAGCCTGGTTTACAAAGGGGGTCCGCAAACGTACACCGGCACATACTCGTTGGGGATGGGTCCGACCGTGACCTTGAAGCT
The DNA here is from genome assembly GCA_963849325.1 of uncultured Planctomycetota bacterium. GTDB lineage: Bacteria > Planctomycetota > Planctomycetia > Gemmatales > Gemmataceae > JAJPHU01. Next base: position 73,031 of record CAWKHF010000006.1, read on the forward strand.
CAATCAAGACCTGGCTGGGAGAAAAAATCACGCCGAAAAGATCATCATCAACGGCGATCAATTGACCATGACGGATTCCGACGGCACCCAGGTGACCTTTCAAAAGGTGAAATGACCTCGCAAGCGAGCTTCTCTCCGAGCCTGAAGCGTAAGCGAAGAGTGCTCTTCGCTTACGCTTCAGGCTCGGAAAAAGCGAAGCGATCATTCGTGACCTATGCTTGCGCGGAGTGTTCGCCCTATCCGGGTCTGCGCGGAGGTTTCGTTCATGCACCATTTGCCTTTGCCCGTTCTGTTCGGCGTGGTCGGCGTCCTGCTGGTTGTGGCCATCTACTTCGCCTGGGGCCGCAAGTTCGGCAAGCCGTAGCTACAATGAGGAATGCGGTGAGCAGGGTGCAATTCGACTGACGAATTTGCCTTCCGTTACCCTGCTGCCGTCTCCCTCGCTTGCGGCGGCCTCATGGACGGCATTTATCTCGACAACAACGCCACCACGCCCCTGCTGCCCGCGGTGGGCGACGCCATGCGTCCGTATCTCACCGAGGTTTTCGGCAACCCCGCCAGCGCTCATGCCGTCGGTCGCCGCGCTCGCCGCGCCCTGGAGGACGCCCGCGAATCCGTGGCCGCCCATCTCGACGCCCATCCCGACGAAGTCCTTTTCACCAGCGGCGCCACCGAGGCGAACAATCTCGCCCTGTTCGGCCTGTCGGGGGAGCCGCCCGCCCACCTGCTCGCCAGCCCCGTCGAACACCCCTCCGTCGCCGAGCCGCTGCGCCGCCTGGCCGAGTCCGGCTTCGCGCTCGACTACCTACCCGTCGATGCCGGCGGCCGCGCCCCCGCTGGCGCCCTGTCCGGCGCCCTGCGCTCCGACACGCGCCTCGTCGCCGTCATGCTGGCCAACCACGAGACCGGGGCCGTGCAGCCCGTCCGCGCCCTGACCGAACTGCTGAATGACCGTGCCCTGTTTCACTGCGACGCCGTGCAGGCCGCCGGCAAGATCGACGTTTCCTTTCACGCCCTCGGCGTCGATACCCTGACGATCAGCGCCCACAAATTCCACGGGCCACAAGGCGTCGGCGCGCTGCTGGTACGTCGGGGAGTGAAACTGCGGCCGCGGACGTGGGGAGGACATCAGCAGCACGGCCGCCGGCCCGGCACGGAGCCGGTCGCCCTGGCCGTCGGCCTGGCCTGTGCCCTCGATCACGCCTGCCGCGACAGGAACGATCGCCTGGCCCAAGTCCGCCGCCTCCGTGAACGCTTCCTCGATCAGCTGCGGACGAACGTCGCCCCCGTCGTCGTCAACGGACCCGACGACGGCATTCCGCACACGATTAACGTGTCGTTTCCGGGATTGAAGGCCGACCTGCTGCTGATGAACCTCGACCTCGCCGGCGTCGCCTGCTCGACGGGTTCGGCGTGTTCGAGCGGCTCGCTCTTGCCCTCGCCGGTGCTGCAAGCGATGGGCGTACCCGACGCCGTGCTGCGCTCGGCGATGCGCTTCAGTCTCAGTCCGCTGCTGACGCCGGAGGAGATCGACGAAGCCACCCGCCGCATCGCCGTCGTTGTCGCGCGCCTGCGACGAGGATGAGACCTCACGGCAGCAAGTCCCCGACTGGGATGGTCGCCACCGCCGCTCCGTCCAGTGTCAATGGGATGTCATCGCCGAGGCGCCGATCCTGCCGCTGGGCATAGGCCGGTGTCGCCGTGGGGCCGGAGGGATCTGTGTAAACCTCCACCTGGTGATCGACGAGATTGACGATCCAGTAATAAGGTATACTGGCCCGCGCGTAGATGCGTCCCTTATCCGCGCGGTCGCCAGCCAGCGTCGTATCGGCCACCTCGATCACCACGCCGACATCCGAGGGGCCCGGATGGCGCGAGGAGTAGCTGCGGGCGTTTCCTCGGACGATCGCGCCGTCCGGTTCCGGTTCGCTTCCGCCCAGTGTGACGGCGGACTGCATTCGCAAGCACCAGCCCCCGGGCAGCAATCGCGGCAATGTATCCTGAATGAGCTGCAAAGCCGCGTCGTGGGGGGGATTGCGAGACATCTTGTGTACCAGATAGCCTTCCAGCAGTTCGAGATTGTCGTCCTCCGTGAGGATGCCGATCTCGATCAGCTTGTGATACTCGGCCACGCTGAAGCGGTGAAATCCGGCCATGGTGCCCTGCCAGGGTAGAGAAATCGTTTGCGTTGTCATGGCTCCCTCCGCGCTGGTTCGCCGCCTGTTGTACCACGCCGCCAGCGCCGGCCGCAACCGAAGTCCTCGTTCTCCTATTCGGCTGCGGTCACAACCATGCGGATGGGCCGTAAGATAGGCAGGGGAGAAGGCGGCTCGCGGGTTGACCGCGGACTGAACTCCCCTCGCCGTCACGGCCGGCGAAGAGAACAACCGCCTTTCAACCCTTCTCGGAGGCCCCGTCCATGTTGCACTCGCTATCCGCCTCGAAGTATGAGTTGCTGTCGCGCGCCGCCGTCTACTTGCGTCTGCCCTCGTCTCCGCATCGGTCGCCGGAAGTGCTGGCGGACGGCACGGGTCTGCGCTGCCCGCTCTCCGGCCGGGAGTATCCTGTTCGCAATGGCGTTCTCGACCTGATCGGACAAGAGCCGAACTTGACGGTCAGCCAGAAAGCGCTCAATACCCGCGCGGCGGCGTGGCTGTACGATCGGTTGCGCTCGACGGCCCTGCTTCGGCTGCTCGGGATTCCGAGCTTCGCCGTCGAGATCGCTTCCATCCAGCGGAAGCAGCGCATCGTGCCGGGTGACGTGGTCCTCGACCTGGCCTGCGGGCACGGCAATTTCACCGCCGAACTGGCGCGGCGAGTGGCCCCAAGCGGACTGGTACTCGGCATGGATCTCTCTCCGGCCATGCTGGCACGGGCGGCGGCGCGGGTCCGGCAGCGGCGGCTGGACAACGTCCTGCTGGTGCGCGGCGACGCCCTGAACCTGCCGCTGGCCGACACCTGCTTGGCCAAGATCAATTGCTCGGGCGGCTTCCACCAGTTCCCCGACCTGCCCCGCGCCCTGGCCGAGATCGCCCGCGTCAGCCGCCCCGGCGCGACGCTGACGGCCTCGACGTTCGCGGCGGGTCCGCCCGAAGCCAACGTCTCCTTTCACGCCCGCGCCCACGCACGGTTCAAGAACTGGCTCCATCGCCGCTACCAATGCCATTTCCTCTCGCTGGTCCGGCTGGGCGAACAGCTGGCGGCGGTGGGTTATGGCGAGTATCAATGGTCGCTGCCGGGCGGATGGTTTGGATACACCTCGGCCCGGTTCGTCTCGTGAAAGATCCCCAAGCGGAGCCGCAGGGACCGGCTTCGTCTTTTTTCGCCCTTATTCGGAAGACGACGCCATGTTCCGCTCGGCCTTTTGTCGCCTTTTTTCCTCAATCCATTGCTGAGCCGCTCTCACCTGATCCACGGCCGGGGGCAATCCCGCGATGGAGCGCATGCAGGACGGATCATAGCGATGAGCGAAATCCAACATCTCCTCGAGTATCTCCTCGGGGAGATGGCTCAGAACGAGGTCCGGATGGTCCGGGTCAAGCATATGCAGGCAATCCATCATGACTTGATACCCCGTTATCGCGCCATCCCGATACATCTCGATCAGCTCGTCTACCATCCCATATCTCATCTCATTCTGGCCACTAATCGTTGCTTTACCTCCAATCATGCTCACCTCAGACTCACAACACCATTGACAGCCTCCGGTGTTGCCGAACGACCATTTTACGTCTACTCCAGCGCGATCCCAGCGTCGTGCAACCGTTGACGCAACGTCTCCGCGTTCTCCTCGGCGACCACCAGCGCCGTCGGCCCCAGTCGCTCCGCGATCAGCTCGCGCGTCTGCGGCCACTGCATCAGGCCGTCGGCCAATTCCGCCGTGGCAACGTGCAGCACCAGATGCCGCCGCAGACGCGGCGGCTCCCCCTGTCCCGCCGTCAGCAGCAGCCGCGCCGCCGCCGGCAGCGGCTGGCCGGCACGCTGCCCGAACCACGTCTCCAGCGACGGCAGCGTCATCCCCGCCGCACGTCCCGCCAACAGCGAGGCCGGCGTCAGCCGGTATTGGCGCCGGCCGTTGGCCGTCGTGCCGCCGACCAGCTCGGCGAAGCGCGGCAGCTCCGTCTCCAGCAGCAGGTCCGAACGCGCCAGGTCCACCGACAGCGTCACGCCGTCCGGCTCGACGTGGACGCACTTCTCCGGCGGCAGGGCGTAATCGCGCGTGCCGGTCAGGCGGAAGTGGCGGAACTCGATGGCCTCCTCGCTGGCGACCACGGCCAGCGTGTCGGCGAGGCGGACGGCCGGCAGGCCGCGCGCCAGCGCCTCGTTCAGGTCGTCGGCGCTGCCGAACTCCAGCAGCGTCGCCGACGGATAGACCGTGATGCGATCGCGCTTGTTCGCCCAGGTCCGCAGCGAATCGAGCACGGCCGGCGGCACGCCGCGCGTGCCGTGCTGCTCCAGGGTCAGGCGGATGCTGTCGAACGTCTGGCCCGCCTCCAGGGCGCGGTAGACCGTCTCCGGCTGCAGTTGCAGCGTGCAGGCGGCGCCGAGGTTCTCCCAGGCGGCGAACTGCGTCAGCCGGGCGATCAGGCCGCTCGTCAATCCCTGGCGATAGGCGAGGATCTCCAGGTTCGGCTGCACCAGCAGCGTCTGCGTGTGTACCGCCTCCAGGGCCGGCGCCTCGCCCAGTCCCAGCAGCCAGCGGCCCGGTCGGCGACAGTCGCACGCGCCACGCACCCTCGTCGCCGCGCACGGCCTGCACCAGCCGCAGATGGTAGGCCACGCCGAGCAGGAACGTCTCCAGCCACGGCTTCTGCCGCGACGGCCGCAGCGATTCGCTCGTCCAGTACGGATGCTGCTCGAAGAGCCACGCTTCCACCGTCTCCGGCCGCACCCAGCCGTCTTCCGGCAGGCGCGCCAGCAGCAGGAAGGCGAGCAGGTACGCCGACGGGAACGGGTTGCCGGGCGGCGTCTCGCCGCCGCGCCAGCCGTCCAGCGGGTTCCAGGTGGACAGCCGCGGCAGATCGACCCACAGCGATTCCAGCGCCGCCGTCAGTACCCTTGTCCCACGCCGGCGGCAGTGGCCCGGCACGCAGCTCGCCCTCGACGTCCTCGACCATGCCTTCCAGCTCGGCCAGCGCGATGGCCAGGAAAGCCGAGGTCCGGCACGTCCGCCAGGCGCTCCGCCGGCGGGGCGTTGAGCAGAGGGTCTTGCTGGAGCCGCTCGAGGTCGCGCTTGAAGAAGCCGCCCTGCTGCGTCCGCCGCAGCGGCGCGCCGGCCACCTGCTGCCACAGCACCGCCAGACGCAGCAGCCATTCCAGCCCGTCCGCTTCCTGAGGGCGAACGGCCGGCGTCAGCCGGCCGACGCCGGCCGTTCGCTCGCTCTCGGAGAGATCGGGCAAGCCGAGGTCTTCGCCGATGGCGCGGACGGCGATCGGCGGCGGCGTGAACACCGCAAGCCCGCCGGTCCCGGCGCCGCCAGCCATTGCTCGAAACTCTTGATCTTACGGCTCGTCCCGCCGTTGCGTCCCGGCTCGCCCTCGGCGCCGTGCAGGCGCGGATAGAGCAAGCCCGCCTCCAGCAGGTCGAACACGGGTTGCAGGCCGTCGGTCTGTCCCAGCGCGATCGCCATCTCGACGAGGTTGCCGAGGTTCCAGCACGGTTGCCGGCTGTGGCCGATCAGCGCCAGCACCTGGCGGGCGGCCGGCGTCAGGTCTTGCAAGCGGCGGTCGAGGACGACGGGATTGGACGGGACGGCGACGCCGCGGTCGATCAGTTCCTCGACCGGCCACTGGTTGCGCGGCTTGACGAGCGTGCGGCCACCTGACGCAGCAGCGCCTCGTCGTAGCACGCCAGCGTCTGCCGCTGTAAGTCGGACCAGAAGGCAGGATCGACAACAGGCATCTCATGTTCGTCCGTCGTAGGGTGGACCGAGCTTGCGCGGCCCACCTTACTGACTGCGGACTTGCGGCGTGTGTCCCATCTTCTGCAGTTCCTGGACCACGGCCTCGACGCGGCCCGGCCGGATGAGCAGGACGCGATCGGTCAGCCGGCCGACGATGTCCTGAGCCAGTTTCTTGCGGGCCAGCAGTTCCTCGGCCAGCACGGCGTCCTCGGTCTGCACCAGGCAGACGCGGCGGTGCAGCTTGACCGGGATGCGAGCGCCCGCCGCAGGGCGAACCGGATCGTTCAGCATCAGGGAGTTTTCCTCTTTCAACACTCATTGAAAAGTGAAAAGTGAAAAATAAAAAGTGAAAATTGTCCGGATGAACAACATCCGCCGTTCATTTTTCACTTTTTAATTTTTATTTTTCACTTTTCCATTTCTTCTTCACCCTGCGGCGCGTGCTTCCTCCAGCATCTCCGCGCCGTCGACGATCTGATAGCTGTAGCCCTGCTCGGTCAGGAACAGCTGCCGATGGTGGGCGAAGTCCTGTTCGCGGGTATCGCGGCTGACCAGCGTGTAAAAGTGGGCCACCTCGCCGCCGCTCTTGGGCCGAAGGATGCGGCCCAGCCGCTGCGCTTCTTCCTGGCGCGAGCCGAACGTGCCCGACACCTGGATCAGCACGTTGGCGTCGGGCAGGTCGAGGGCGAAGTTGCCGACCTTCGACAGGATCAGCGAACGGACCTCGCCGTGGCGGAACTTGTTGTACAGCTCCTCGCGCTCGCTGTTGCTGGTCTGCCCGGTGATGAGCGGGATGTTGAAGCGCTTGCGCAGCTGGCGCAGCTGCTTGAGATACTGGCCGATGATGAGCACGCGGCTGTCCGCGATAGCGATCGAGCAGACAGGCGACGACGTCGTCCTTGGCCGGGTTCTCGCTGGCGATGCGGTACTTGTTGCGCCACTCGGCGACGGCGTACTCCATGCGCAGCGGCTCGGGCATGGCGACGCGCACCTCGGCGCAGGTCGCCTCGGCGATCCAGCCTTTCGTCTCCAGCTCGCGCCAGGGCACGTCGTACTTCTTCGGGCCGATGAGGCTGAAGACGTCGGCCTCACGGCCATCCTCGCGCACCAGCGTGGCCGTCAGGCCAAGCCGCCGCCGCGCCTGGATGTGGGCCGTGACGCGGAACACCGGCGCCGGCAGCAGATGGACCTCGTCGTAGATGATGAGGCCCCAGTCGCGCTGGTCGAACAGGCGAAAGTGCGGAAATTCCTCGCTCTTGTCCGGCCGATAGGTGAGGATCTGGTAGGTGGCCAGCGTGACGGGGCCGATGTCCTTGGTCTCGCCGGTGTACTCGGCGACCTGGTCCTCGGCGAGGTCGGTCTTGTCGAGGATCTCGCGGTGCCACTGCTTGACGGCGGTGATGCCGGTGGTCAGCACGAGGGTGGAGCGCTGCATCAGCGGCCATGGCGGCGATGCCGACGATGGTCTTGCCGGCGCCGCAGGGCAGCACGATGACGCCGCTGCCGCCGCGCACGTCGCCGCCGGCGTAGAAGATGTCGGCCGCGTCGCGCTGGTAATCGCGGACGTGAAACGGCAGACCGCTGCGGGCGAGGGTGCGCAGGTGGATCGGCAGGGCGGCGCCTTCGGTGTAGCCGGCCAGGTCCTCGGCCGGATAGCCGACGGCGATGAGCGCCTGCTTGAGCACGCCGCGATGGCCGGGGTCGATGAGGAAGCTGGTAGCGTCGAGCCGTTCGCCGAGGTAATCGCGCACCTCGCGGCTGCCGGGCCAACTCCTCCAGCAGCGGCCCGTCCTCGCAGACCAGCCGCAAGGCGGACAGCGCCCCTCCTCTCTCGTCTCCTCTGGAGGCAGAGGGGCACGTTCGAGCTTGACGCGGCCGTAGCGGCTGACCAGCTCGGCGATGTCGGGGGCGAGGTTGGACGGCAGAGGGAACTTGCTGTAGCGGCGCAGCACGTCGAGCATGGCCGTCGGCGCTCATGCCGGCGGCGGCGGCGTTCCACAGCGACAGCGGCGTCAGGCGATAGGTATGGATGTGTTCGGGACTTTTCTCCAGCTCGGCGAAGGGAGCCAGGGCGTCGCGGGCCTCGGCGTAGCGGGGGTTATCGACCTCGACCAGGACGGAGCGGTCGCCCTGGACGATGAGAGGGTTGCTGGGGTCGTAATGGTGCTCAACGCCTCGGGGCGTCCCTGACTTTTGCACAGCCTTCCCCTCCCCCGCTCCCGTCAAGGTCCGACGGAGCGCCAAAAAGCGCATCGTAGTGGGTTCGGACAGGCCACGCAAGGCGAGATGACGGGCGACTCGGAAGGGAGCGCGGCTCAGTAACCCGCGCGGACTTGCTGGCGTTCTTCCAGCAACTCCGAGGCGCGGTAAACGGAGCGGCGCAGCAGGCCGACGATGCTCCAGCCGCTCAACATGCCGAGTACGAACGTGGCACCCACCACCAGAGGGATGCTCTTGGTAACGTGCCAGTTAAGAAAGGTCACGGTCACGTCGTGCTGGTTCTGGTAGATAAAGACACCGACGGCCCCGGCGAACACCACCAGGAAAAGGAAGCACAAGAAACGCATGGGAAGACCCTCCCTCGGTACGGCCCGGAGTAACCCTCCAGGTCCGATAGGGAGATGAGCAAATGGTGCGCCGATGAGGAGCGACGGACGGCCGCGCCTTCTGCCTCGGGGCGGAGGGCCGATTGGCACGGTCCATGCGTCCTTGTTTCGCCTGCATCGCCCCAGCCAAGCTAAGGGACCGACGTGAGCAAACGAGTCCAGCGATCGACGCCGGCCGTGCTGACCGTCGGTCATTCGTCGCGGTCGCGGGAAGATTTCCTGGAATTACTTCGCGCCGATGAGGTAGGCCAGGTGATCGACGTGCGCAAGATGCCGGGTTCGACGGCCCATCCGCATTTCAACGAGGAGGCGCTGTCGGCCGCCCTGGCCGAAGCCGGCATCGGCTACGTCCACGTCCCGGCCCTCGGCGGCCTGCGTCGGCCGCGCGTCGATTCGCCCAACGGCGGCTGGCGCAACCGCTCCTTTCAGGGCTATGCCGATTACATGCAGACGGAGGATTTCGAGGCGGGACTGCAAGCGGTGATCGAGGCGGCACGACGGCGGCGCGTGGCGCTGATGCTGCGCCGAGGCGGTGCCGTGGCGCTGCCATCGCTCGCTGATCGCCGACGCCCTCGTGGCTCGCGGCATCCCGGTCGAGCACATCCTGAGTGCCACCCGTCGGCAGCCGCATACGCTGCGACCGTTCGCCCACGTCCACGGAACGCACGTCACCTATCCACCCGAAGCCGGCGCGTCCGCATCCGAATGACCGTCGGGCCGCGTGAGGGACTCCAGACCTCGGCGAACCTCTTCCGGCTCGGGCCGAGCCAGCTGCATCACCACCTGACCGTCGCGCAGGAAGACGAGGTTCGGCCAGAGCTTGACGCGGAAGGAACGCCCCAGCGGCCGACCCTTGCCGTCCTCGACCTTGATGTGACGGACCTCGGGGAAATCCGCCAACAGCGTTTCCAGCGGTCGCTGAAGCGCCTGGCAGTAACCGCACCAGCCGGTGCCGAATTCGAGCAGGACCGGCCCACTCAGGCGGTCGATCTCGTCGCGGGTCGGTTCCGGCTTGCTGTAGTCGTTGTCGAAGGACATGGTATCACCTCGCCGAGAAAGGGACTGCGGCCCCTTTCTCGTTATTCTTCGCTTGCTCCGGGGCGGCGAGGAGCGTAGCGAGCCCTCAATACATAGACGATGCGCTCTTCCGGGTGGACCTCGAAAGTAACCGTGAGAGGCGCAACAATTAGGACGCGCTCGAAATCGCCTCGCGATTCGCCACGGGTCTCGGGATCGGCCGCGAGAGTTCGGTCGATTTCTGTCATGGCCGTTGTGAGGGCCGAAACATCCTCACCCCGTTGCATGGCGGCCAGCACGAGAGAGGCTAACGTCTTCTCGATCAGCGATCGCTTCCAGATGACCGTGTAGGGCTTGTTCATGACGGACACCGGCCGGAACGGACCAGTTCCTCCAGATAGGCAATGGCCTCGGCCGTGCTCATCCCTCCCGGTTCCTGGCGCAGCCGTTTCAATTCCTCCTCGTCGTCGAACAGCGATTTGGCCCAGCTGTAGAGCAGCTTCTGATAAATGTCGGCCGGCAGAAAATGCCCCAGCGTTCGCCCGCTTTCATCACAGACTTCCCACTCAACGTCGAGGTCGCGCAGGCGGACGCGCAGGTCGGTATCCAATATCAACTTCTGCATGATGGATCTCCTTTGTCGTGGAACCTCATCTCTACCTGGGACACAGCCGACCAACCGGCTTCACCACGAGATGCCCTTGAGTTCCGGCGGAAAGAGCGGCCGATTCGAGGTACGGGAGGCGTCGAGACTGCGGAGGAACTCCTCGTTCGCGGCCTCCTCTTCCGGAGTAAGGGCCGCGTCTTCCTCCATCCATTGCTTTAGCAGGGCGATGGCGGCCGCGCGGCGTGCGTCTAACGGCGGCGGCAGGTGCTCGTCGAGCAGTCGCAACACTACCGATTCGGCCGACTGTCCGCGGCGCTCGGCTTCTTGACGCAGACGCTCTTGCAATTCCGGACACAAAGTGAGTTGAAGCGTCATCGGTCTTCCTCCAGGTACGATCCTTCGATCCCCATTCTACCCGGTCCACGCCAGCGGAGCCACGGAGCGAATCCGCGGATCGACCCGGTTCCCCTTTGCCACGTCGGCCGGGAAGGAGTATGATGCCGTTACTCCACCCAAGCATCGGAGCGCGGCGGACGGCGTGACGGGGTTCTCGCACGCGGGAGGACGCAAACATGATCGTCAATGACAAACGCGAGGTGTCCGGCCAAAGCCAGCGGGCCCACGAACTTCTGCTGGCGCATCTGCGGGCGGCCGACGCTCCGTCCTGGCCCGGCGCGGATGGCGTGACGCTCGAAGAAGTCCTTCTCAGTTATCCGCAGGCCGCCGCCGAAGGACTCGTCCCCGACCTGCGGACGCTGATCGAGCAGAACCCCGAGCTGGCCAACGTCCTGCGCGATTTCTTCGATTAAAACGATGCCTAGGTCGCCGCTCCGGTCAACACGCCCTGCAACCGCGCCTCGACGTGTCCGCCATTTCCTTCAGGCCATCAGCCGCGCCATCAACTCCCGCTCCGCTTGAGCGCTGATGGCGAGCAAGAGTAAATCGAGGGGCAAAGTCCCAATCCCCCCGGTACTTTTTCCGGCGCGCGGGGAAGGAGGTCGGGGGCGACCAGGAAAGCGCGGCCCTGGAAGCGCGGGAACCGCTCCACGAACGCTTGCAAGCCCCTGCGGTGGTGGGAACCGGAGGAGCCGATCTCGAAGGCCAGCGGACGCTCCGGGTGATCGTAGATGAGATCGATTTCCTCGTTCCCTTGTCTCCAGTGGTACACGCGAACCTGGCCTTGCTGACTGAGGGCGTGCAAATGACCGGCCACCAAGTTTTCCAGGAGTAATCCCATCTCCGCGGCGTCGTTCAAGGGGGCGAGGCCGCGCTGCAGCGCGGCATTGCGCACGGCCCCATCGACGAAGTACAGCTTGCGGCCGCGCTTCTGCTTGGACGCCTCGCTCCCGGAGTAGTTCTCCAAGCTGAACACCAGAAAGGCGCGCTCCAGGTAAGCGAGATAGCGATCGAACGTCGGCTGAGAGAGGCCATCGAGTCCTTGGCAGATCGTCTTGGGAGATAAAACCCCCGTGACCTGGCCCGCCAGCGTGTAAAGCATCCGCTCCAGGAGCTTCGGACTTTGCACGCCAAACGTCTGGGGGATGTCTTTGTAAATGGCCCGCTCAACGGCGTCGTTGCGCAAGGTGCGCTGCGATTGGAGCAGGACCGATTGCTCGTCGCTGGGATGGTCCTTGCCGCCGATGAGCAATTCGGGAAACCCTCCGGTCAAGAGAAAACGGCGGCGAAGGTCGGCCAGGCCGCTCACGGCCGGACCCTCCACGATGCAGGCGTCGATGGTTTCGGCCAGGGAAGCCCCCACGGGGACCGTCACGGAACGGCCCAACAAATCGAGGTATTCGGTGAACAGGTAGGGAGCGAGATATTGTTCCTCCCACCGGCCGACACCGCTTTCCAACCGGCGATCGCGCAAGGCCGCCGTCGAGCTGGAGGAGCCGAGAATGCGGAGGGGCCAGGTTTCATCGTAAAAAGTCTTCAGCCAGAGGTCCCACTTGTCCGCGTAGGTCAGTTCGTCCAGAAAGAGGTAAGCTGGGTCGGCGGTCGTCGTGAAGATGGAACGAACTAACTCTCCAAGCGGGATCTCCATCAGCAGAGGGTGATCCAGTCGCAGCCACCAGAGCCGTTGACGCGGCACTCCCTCCGCTAAGAGATGCTTGACGGTCTGGTACATGGAGGTGGTCTTGCCGACCCGGCGTGGACCGAGAACCAATTGGAATCGGCGTGGCTTCTCGCGCGCAGCCTTTGCCACAAGGAACGCACGAGCGGTCTTTCGACTTGCCGCGCCCAGGCATCCGGTACTTTGCCGTCGTGGTGCCAGGGGTTTTGCTCGTTGAAGACCTGCTCGTAATCCGCAACACTCGGTCGCCAAGTTGGGTGCCGAGAAGCCATGCAGATTAGCTTAAATATTTATTCTAAATCGTCAATAGCATAATCCATGTGAATTCTATTTGCAAATTAAGCATCAATTGGGTGAGAAAGTGAAGTTTATTGGGGTCTCCAAAAGGCACCTAAGTGATACCCCCAGTTGAAGGCCACCCCGCTTTCCCTCACGTCTCCGTGAGGACGCCCTGCAACCGCGCCTTCGACGTGTCCGCCACCTCCTGATGCAGCGATTGACCGTGCGCGTCCATCGTCACCACGGCGGGGAAGTCCTTGACGCGCAGCACCCACACCGCCTCGGGACTGCCGAACTTCTCCTTCAGATGCACGCCCTCGACCTTCTCGACGCAGCGCGCGTAAATCTGCGCCGCGCCGCCGATGGCGTGCAGGTAGACGCAGCCGTGTTCCCGGCACGCTTGCAGCGTCTTGGCGCCCATGCCGCCCTTACCGATGACGGCCTTGATGCCATAGCGCCCAATGATGTCGGCCTGGTACGGCTCCTCGCGGATCGACGTCGTCGGCCCCGCCGCGATGACGCGATAAGAATCCTTCTCTTCGAGCACCACGGGGCCGCAGTGGTAGAGGATGCCATCCTTCAGCATCGGCAGATCGCCGCCCTTGCACAGGTACTTGTGGACCTCATCGCGGCCGGTGTAGACGGTGCCGCTCAGTAAGACGATGTCGCCGGCCTTCAGCTTGCGCACGTCGGCCTCGCTTAGCGGCGTGGTCAGCGCGATCGCCTTCTGACCGCTGGCGCCGAGGTCGAGCAACTCGACCCCCTCACCCCCACCCTCTCCCCCTGGAGGGGGAGAGGGCAGGGTGAGGGGGTCGAACTCGCCGCGAGCCTGGTAGGGCCAGTCAACCACGTCGCCGACGGTATCGAGCACGACGCCGCGGCGGCGGTAGGCCCAGCACATGTACGCGATGCTGACGAAGAACGACGCCGGCAGACGATTGCGCGCGCCAACCTTGCAACTGCCGACCGTCAGCTTGCCGCCGAAGCCCATCGGGCCGATGGCGAGCTGGTTGGCCTCGTCGAGAATGCGTGCCTCCAGGGCCGCCAGCTCCGGCACCGGGTTGGTATCGTCCAGCTCGCGCAGCAGCTGCTCCTTGGCGAACTCGTAGCCAGTGGCGCGATCGCCGCCGACGCAGACGCCGAGGAAACCGGGTCCGCAGCCCTTGCCCTGAGCGTTCCACACGGCATCGAGGATGCAGGCGCGCACGCCGTCGAGGTCGCGGTCGCAGCGCTTGCCGCCCAGCGTCGCCGGCAGCGAATACTGGGCGCTCATGTTCTCGCAACCGCCGCCCTTGAGGACAAGGCGGATGTCGATGGTGTCCTGGCGATGCTGGTGCCAGTGGAAGACCGGACTGCCGGGACCGAGGTTGTTGCCGGTGTTCTTGCCGGTGACGCTATCGACCGAGTTTTGCCGCAGGTAGCCCTTGGCCGTGGCCTCGACGACGGCCTCGCGGCACAGCTCCTCCAGCTCCAGCTGATCGAAGCCGACCGGCGTTCGCACGTAAAACGTGATGGTGCCGGTGTCCTGGCAGATGGGAGGCGCTGAGCCGCTTGGCCAGGCCAATGTTCTGCGACACCAGGTCCAGCGCCAGGCTGGCCTTGGAGCCTTGCTGTTCGAGGGCGCGATGCATCTCGAGGACCTGCGTCACATCCGGCGGCAGGAACGCGGAGGTGCGGCGGATCAGTTCGAGGACATGGGCGTGGAACTTGCTGGCGCTCATGGGAGACGATCTCCAGGTATGTGGGCGGCTATCATCATCCTATGCACGAAGAGATGATCGTTTAGCCGCGACGCGCAGCGGAGCGCGCGACGCGCTCCGCTGCGCGTCGCGGCTAAACGATCACTCCCCCGCCGGCACGTCCACCTGCACGGCCTGCAAAACCTCCTTGCTCTTGTCGTCCTGGATGAAGGCGACGACCTTGAGGTGCCGCAAGTTCAACGGCCGTTCGTCGTCCAAAAACGGCTGGTCCTTGGCGGACTTGTCGAGGTAATTCCTCAGCGTCTTCTTCACGTCGGCGACATCGACGGCGACTTTCTTGCTCGCCGTCGCCTCCAGCAAGGCGAAGCCCTTGACGCCGCCGGGAAAGGACCGCACGACGTGATGGTGCAGACGCTGGCGATTGCGGCCGGGATAGCGCACCACTTCCTCGACCAGGGCGAAGTGCAGCCGTACCCGGTCGCCGGGCTTGTCGAGATCGCTCACCTCGGCCGCCAGCTCGATTTTGTCGCCGGTGCGCCGCACGTCCAGCTTGAGGTTGGCCCCGGCATTCTTTTGCAGCCGTTCGTCGAGTTGTTTGCGGAGTGCATCGTAGCTCTCCTGGCTGTCTCCGGCGCCGCCACCCAGCAACTCGGTCGGCCGACCGTCGAGGAAGGCCGTCGGCGTGCCTTCGATGGCCTTGCCATAGTATTCCGATCGTGCCACGCTGTCGGCGTTGGTCAGCGGGTCCGGGCCGGGAACGTGCAGGTGATACTGCAACAGCACAACGTCGCTGGTCTTGTAGGTCTTCAGGACGGCGTCGAAGGCGATGTCGGCGGCCACGCACGGCGGACACTGGGCGCCGGTGAACAGCTCCAGCAGGACAACGCGGTCACTGCCGCGCTGGCGGCGCGGCGGCGCGGCCGGCTGGAAGGGGATGGCGTTCCTGGCGAACTCCTCATCGAGCTGATTATCCAGCTTGGCGAGGCGAGCGTGTACCGCGCGGGCCTCGCCGTCCTTGCCGGCCTTGGCCAGCGCACGGGCCAGGATCTTGAGGACGGCGGCTTGCTGCTCCAGCGGATCGGTCGGGGCGAGTTGCTTCTCCGCCTTTTGAGCGTACTCCAGGGCCAGTTCGGCGTGCCGGCCGGCCGACAGCAGCGCGCGGGCGACCGCGAAGGCGGCGTGTAGCTCCAGCTCGCGGCCATAGCGCGCCGCTTCCTGGAGGTACGAGTCCGCGGCGGCACGGACTTTCTCCGCCGCGCCGCCGGAGACGGCCAGATCGACGAGCAACTCGGCCGCGGCCAGCGCCACCGGCTCGCCGACATGCTTCTTCGCCAACTCCTTCAACCCCTCTTGCTGCTTGCGCGCGTCCTTGACCTCTTGCAGCCGAACGAACTCGTCGAAGCCGGGGCTGTCCTTGACGGCGTCCTTCTCGGCGAGGCTCGTCTGTTCGGTGCGTTCCAGGATCAGCGGATCGACCTCTCCGGGTCCGGCATGGACGGAGCCGAGCAGTTTTTTCGACTTTTCCTCTCCCTTTGGGGCGTAGCCGATCAGGTGCAGCGGCGTGCCGCGCACGCGCAGCGTGAAGCGGAGCGAACGCGCTTCGACCGCGACGTCCTCCAGGCGGGCGTCCTTGATCGCGGCGGGCGCGAGCACCTGGATCGCCGGCTTGTCGCCCTTGTCCTCGACCCGGACGAGGGCGAGAGTGATCTCCTTGCCCTCGCTGACGACGGTGACTTTCCAGTTGCCGGCCAGCGGCGCCGCCGCCGGCGCGGCCGGGGCCAGTCCGACGACCGCTACCACGAGAATCGACCATTTCTTCCACGCCTTGCCCATGACGATCTCCTTGCTTGGCCGATCCGCGCGGCCGCGGGTCGGCTGGGTCCATTCGGGTCGCCCTGGCTGTTTTATGACTTCACGGCTCGCCCGCGCCGGCCGGAGTGCTAGGATAGCGTCAACGTTCCTCGATCTCGATTCCGGAAAGGACTACCCATGACCTCTCCCGCCTCCGCCGCCAGCCGTATCGTCGCGCTGTGGCGTTATCCGGTCAAATCGATGCAGGGCGAGGAGCTGAACGCCAGCGCCGTCAGCGAGCGCGGCCTGCTCGGCGATCGAGCCTACGCCCTGGTCGATGCCCGCGACGGCAAGATCGGCAGCGCCAAGAACCCGCGCAAATGGCCGAACCTGTTCGCCTTCCAGGCCGCCTACCGCGAGCCGCCGCGTCCAGGCGCCGCCGTCCCGCCCGTCCACATCACCCTGCCGGATGGCACGCGCACCAGCAGCGCCGAGCCGGGCCTGTCGGCGATGCTGGCGCCGATCCTCGGCCGGGACGTGGCGCTGCACGCGGCGGCGCCGGACAAGCCGATCCTGGAGGAGTATTGGCCGGACCTGGAAGGACTGGATCACCGCGACGCCGTCACCGACGAGACGATGCCGGCGGGCACGTTCTTCGACCTCGCCCCCGTCCATCTGCTGACGACGGCGACCCTCGACCGTCTCCGCGCCCTGTATCCGCAGGGGCGCTTCGAGACGCGCCGCTTCCGTCCCAACATCGTGGTACACGTGGACGGCGCCCAGCCGGCGTTCGTGGAGAATGACTGGGTGGGGCGGACGCTGCGGCTGGGTTCGGAGGTGCGGCTGAAGATCACGAAGCCGTGCGGGCGCTGCGTCATGACGACGCTGCCGCAGTCGGATTTGCCGAACGATCCTGGCATCCTGCGGACGGCCGTGCAGCAGAACAAGGGCCACGTCGGCGTCTACGCCACCGTCCTGCACGGCGGCACCGTCCGCCGCGGCGACGCCGTCCAGTTGGAGTAGTCGGCCTCAACCCTGGCTGGCGGAGGCCGAGATCCTGGACCTCGTTGTACGCCAGGGTCTTGTCGAAGTGGACCCCGATGCAGTGCGTGCCGTCGGCTAGCGCCGCGCACCAGCGGACGCGGGCCGACAGGGTCAGCGGCCGCACGTGCCACGGTCCCTCCACGCTCAGGGTGACTTCCTGCCCGCTGTCCAGCGGCGACGCGACCACGAGACGGGCGCCGTCGGTGGACACGTCGAGCAGCGCCGCGCCATATCCGCTCCCATCCCCCACGATCCCTTCTGGCAACGCACCTTGACCATGCTCTTGGAGAGTCGCCGGCGCGAACGGCGGCGGTTGGACGGATCGGTTGGCTGGCTCATGACGGACCTCCCGCCACAAGCGTAGGTCACGAACCGAGAGCGAGCAACCAGCCCTCTCCGGTCGCCAAACCCCCCACAATTAGGGAACGGATGTTCACAAAAACAACTTTCTTGAAAAAAAATGGAAAAATAGTCGGAATTCTTGTCCGATTTCGCGCGCCGATTTCGATGGAATATATAGCGGAACATTTCTCTTCGACGCCGCGGCGTCGGACCCTCCCCCTCCAAGCAGGAGCGAGCCATGAATACGGATGAGTTTCTGCGTATGCTGACGAGCATCAGCAAGCGTCTGGCCACCCTCGGCGATCAAGCCCACGAGACGCGCGAACAGGCCCAGCACACCCTCGACCGGATCTATCTGCTGCGCGAAGACGTCGAACAACTACGGCGCCGGCTGTTGGCCGAGGGGGAGACGCCGACGCCGGCGCTCTCGGAGGGTCGGCGCTGAGCGTCAAGCAAAGATACAATGGGGATTACGCCCGGCAGGATTCGAACCTGCGACCACCGGTTTCTTGCCACGACGAGTTTCCCCGCCGCCCTGGAGCGTTCGTGGTCTGGACTGTCTCTTCGCCATGCCATCGTGGTGTAGGCGGTGACCGTACAGTCTCTGCACAAGGAACTGACTTGAACCGTAGGAGGCGCGATGACCACAGCAGCTTCAAATCAACTCTTGCTCAGGATTGCCGTGGCCGTAGGTCCGTTCCGCAGCCGAAAGGCCCGGAACTCGAAACTCTCCTGACGTTCCCTGGCGGTCCAGAGGAGCAACGTCCTGGCTCCTCGGGTACCGTGGAGGATTCGATCGCGGATTTGGTACGGCTTTAGGTTTTCCTGATCAGGTCACATTCATCGCGCGGTTTCCCCTCGCGATGCCCAATTACCTAGGAAACCGATGCTCTATCCCCTGAGCTACGGGCGCGTCCGCTCGGAGACGGATGTCTCCGAATAGCGGGACACTTCCTTTATATCACTCCGGCCGGCGGCAACAATGTCGTGCTCAGGGATCATTTTCATCCGAGCCTGAAGCGTAAGCGAAGAGGACGATACCCTTGGGTTATCGTCCTCTTCGCTTACGCTTCAGGCTCGGATGGTTTTTTCCGTTCGTCCTTCGCTTCACGGGTTCGCGGGCGTCTCTTCGAGGATCGGCACCTCTTCCTTCTCCTCCTTGTCCGCGCGGCGGACGGCTGGCGTCTCCTTGTCGAAGCGTCCGGGGACTTGCACTTCCTCCTTGCCGGCGCGTCCGGGGGGAGGGAGCGTCTCGGGGGAGGGAGCGGACGGGGGCGGCTCCTCGACCACGCGCAGGATGGCGCGGAAGCCGAAATCCTTGTGCGGCACGGCGCGGAACGGCTTCATGACCGTGTTCCAGCGCGAGTCGAATTTCGGGTCGGGGTCGAAGTCGGCGGCGGCGGAGCCGGGATGGCAACGACTCTTCTGCTGGTTGGCGTTGAGGGCGAAGGTTTGGTGCAGGCAGTAGGCGCCGGGCGTGGCCGGCACCTCCATCGGCCCAACACGGTCGTTGACGAGCAGGTTCTGGCCGCCGGCGACGCTGTGCGGCTTGACGCAGACGTTGAGCAGCTGCTGGCCGGCGAACTGGACGCAGGCGCAGCCGGCACCGTGGTCCGCCGTGCCGCCTTCCGGCAGGGTCGAGTTCAGACAGCCGATGGCCCAGGCCGCCAGCGTCAGCCGCGGCGGCCGCAGACCCTTGCGCGTCGGCACGATCTCGAAATCCTGGTTCAGATCGAACTGCATCGACGCCGAGTCGGCCTGGTGCTCGGAGCCGGCGACCACGGCGCCGCGCATCAGCACCATGATCAGGTTCGGCTCCAGCTGCGTGACCTGGATGAAGCCGCCGCCGGTCTGGGCCTCCTTGCTCTTCTCCGGTGTCACCACGGCGCTGCGCGAGCGGAGGAGGATCGCATAAGGCGGCTCCGGCGCGGCCGACCGGACAGGACCGGACAGCAAAGGCAGGCAAGCGGCGCAGACCAACAACAATGGGACCGCCGACGTTCGCACCATATTGGCTCCTTCCCCTCTTCGCGGCCGAGCCTTCGCCAGGCTCCTCTCTTCCTTCGGTATCGATTTCATCGGCCGTCCGGTGGTGCGGCTTACAGGATTTTTTCCGAAGATTTCGGCGCAGGAACCGAGCCTGAAGCGTCCGCGAAGACAATCTTCGCTGACGCTTCAGGCTCGGACAATCAAGGCCTCGATGCTCACTCCGACGACGATGCGGCCCGACGGCGCGAACCTTTGGAGGTCGTCTCCGGCTCGGCCGGAGCGGGCGCCGGTTCCGCCGTCTGACCGTCGCTGTCGGCGACGGCGCCGGCCGGCGTCAGCAGGCCGCGCTTCTCCAGCACCTTGCGGCTGATCTCTTCAACCAGGGCCGGATTGTCGCGCAGGAACTGCTTGGCGTTCTCGCGGCCATTGCCCAGGCGAATGTCGCCGTAACTGTGATGGCCGCCGCTCTTCTGAATGATCTCGTCCTCGATGCCCAGGTCGATCAGGTCGCCCTCGCGGCTGATGCCGCGGTCGTGCATCAGGTCGAACTCGGCCTGCCGGAACGGCGGCGCCACCTTGTTCTTGACCACGCGCACCTTGGTCCGCGAGCCGACCGTCACGTCGCCTTCCTTGATGCCCGTCACCTTGCGGACGTCCAGGCGAACCGAGCTGTAGAACTTCAGGGCCAAACCGCCGGAGGTCGTCTCGGGATTGCCGAACATGACGCCGATCTTCTGGCGGATCTGGTTGATGAAGATCATGCAGGTGCGCGTCCGAGCGATGGTCGGATTGAGGATGCGCAGGGCCTGGCTCATGAGGCGGGCCTGGATGCCGACGTGCGAATCGCCGATCTCGCCCTCGATCTCGGCCGCGGCACCAGGGCGGCCACGGAGTCGATGACGATCAGATCGACGGCATTGGACTTGACCAGCATCTCGGCGATGCGCAGCGCCTCCTCGGCGTGGCCGGGCTGGCTGACGAGCAGGCTTTCCAGATCGACGCCGAGGCGCTTGGCCCAGCCGGGATCGAGGGCGTGCTCGGCGTCGATGTAGGCGGCGACGCCGCCCTGCTTCTGCGCGTTGGCCACCGCATGCAGGGCCACCGTCGTCTTGCCGCTGGACTCCGGCCCGAAAATCTCGATGATGCGGCCGCGCGGCAAACCGCGCCCGCCCAGGGCGATGTCCAGACTCAGCGCCCCGGTCGGAATGCCCTGCACGTCCAGGTGCGAGCTTTCGCCCAGCTGCATGATCGAGCCTTTGCCGATGTCCTTCTCGATCTGCGCCAGTACGTTCTTCAGTTCCTTGCTCTGCGACGGTTCGGCCATGTTTTTCCCCTCGTGAATCGATGGATGGCAGCGACGGCTGCTGGTATTCCGGATCGGTTTTTTGCCCCGTGTAACTGTACAGATGTTAGTATAACGGAGGCTGTGCGTCCTACCAGGTTAGCAGAGAAAAATCTCCAACATAGGCACGTCCCGGAACACCCTCGTTTCGCCGCGACGCGCAGCGGAGCGCGGGACTCTCCCGCGCTCCGCTGCGCGTCGCGGCGAAACGAGGAAGCCATTGAGGAAACATTCGACACCGGCTCCGCGGCGAGATAGGATGAGGGTCAAGACAGCGGAACCTCCCTTCCCAGCGGAGGAACTCATGATCGTCTTTGCCTGCGCCGGCTGCAAGCAGAACCTTCGCGTGGATGCCGTCTTCGCCGGCCAGCGGGTCCGTTGTCCTCGTTGTGGGCAGGTCAATGTGGCGCCCGCCCTCACCCCCGAACCCTCCGAACCGTCTTCTCCTCTCCGGGCGACGCCGGCCCTGGCCGACACGGTCGCCTCGTTGCCAGCCCCCGTAGACCCTTCCAGCGCCGAGTCCGCAACGCTGTCCTCGCAGGCGCCGGCGCAGCAGCAGGAGACGACGGTCGCGGCGCCGATGGCGATTCCGGTTGCCGCTCCCCTCGCGTCGGACCTTCGAGGCAAGCTGGCCGGCATCCTGGCGCCGCCGCAACGGCCCGACGAGATCGGCCGCCTGGGCGGCTATCGCGTGCTGAAAGTGCTCGGCGCCGGCGGCATGGGCGTTGTCTTCCTGGCCGAGGACGTACAGCTCAAGCGGCCGGTGGCCCTCAAGGCGATGCTGCCCACCTTGGCCGAGGAGACGACGCATCGGCAGCGCTTCCTGCGCAAGGCGCAAGCCGCCGCCGCCGTCGAACACGATCATGTTGTGCCCATCTTTCAAGTCGGTCAGGATCGCGGCGTGCCCTTTTTGGCCATGCCTCTGCTCAAGGGCGAATCGCTGGAGGCGCGATTGCGGCGCGAGGGCAAGTTGTCCCTGGCCGAGGTAGTGCGGATCGGCCGGGAGATCGCCGAGGGGTTGGCCGCCGCCCACGAGCGCGGCCTGGTCCACCGCGACATCAAGCCGGGCAATGTCTGGCTGGAGGGCGACAAGGGCCGGGTCAAGATCCTCGATTTCGGCCTGGCGCGGGCGCTGGAGGATGGCGCCCCGCTGACGCAGCCCGGCGCGGTGCTGGGCACGCCGGCGTACATGGCGCCGGAGCAGGTCAACGCCGACCGGGTGGACCATCGCGCCGACCTGTTCAGCCTGGGTTGTGTCCTCTATCGCCTGGCCACCGGCAAGTTGGCCTTCCGCGGCACCGATCCCCTCACGACGTTCACGGCCGTCCTCACCCAACAGCCGCCCGACCCGCGCCAGCTCAACCCGGACCTGCCGCCGACCCTGGCCGATCTCATCGTGCGCCTGCTGGCCAAGGATCCCGCCGACCGTCCTCCCTCCGCCCGAGCCGTGGCGGACGAGCTGCTCGACCTGGCGGGAGAACGAACCGAGGCGTTGCCTTCCCCTCGGACGACCGGCGCAAGCGCTTCCCCGTTGCGGTCGGTCGCTCCCGCCGACGGGTGGGGGTGGTGGTCGTGCTGGCCTTGTTCGGCCTGGCGGGCATCACGGCGGCCCTCGCCGTCTATCGCATCCACACCGATACGGGCGAGCTGGTCATCCAGACCCACGACGACGACGTCGAGGTGGTCATCAAGCAGGGCGGCAAGGTCGTCCGCGTGATCGACACGCGAACCGGCAAGTCGATCGAGTTGAAGTCCGGCGAATACGAGTTGGAGTTGAAGGGGAGACCGAGCGGATTGAAGCTGGACCTGAGCAAAGTAACGCTCAAGCGAGGCCAGACGGTGCTGGCGACCATCGAGAAGAATGGGCCGGTCGCCAAGAAGCCGGCCAAGGGAGAAGTACTCGTCGCCAAGGACGGCAGCGGTTCGTACACCTCGCTGCGTCAGGCCGTGCTGGAGGCCAAGGCCGGCGCCATTCTTCGCGTCCGCCCCGGAACCTATAACGAGGAGGAAATCGTCGTCCACCGGAACTTGACCATCGTCGGCGACGGACCCGGCGGGGGAGTCGTGATCGAGTTCGCCAAGGATAGCCCGAATGGCTTTCACTTGCTGGCCGAACGCGCGATTCTGCGCAACCTGACGGTTCGCAGTCCCCAGGGCAGCGCCGTCTGGACGGACAGCGGCAAACACGTCCTGGAGGATTGCGTCTTCACCAGCCGCAACGAGAACAAGGGCGAGGAGGCGTCCGTGGTGGTACAGGCGCCGGCTTCCCTTGTCCTGCGGCGATGCCAGGTCCGCCGCACCGTGCAGGCGTGCGGCGTCATCGTCCGACCGGCGGCGCGGGCGGAGTTGGAAGACTGCGAGGTGTTCGACAGCAGCTACCAGGGCGTCTGGGTCGATGGCGACGGACAAGTCGTCTTGAAGAAGTGCCGTATCCACGACAACAAGTTAAACGGTGTCTTCGTGGACGACAGCAAAGGCCTCGTCACCCTGGAGGATTGCGAGTTGGCCGGGAATGGCCTTTCCGGCGTGTCCACGAACCAGGGCACGGCGAACCTCCACGGCTGCCGGATCAACCGCAACCTGTGTTACGGGGTGGGAGTGGAAAAGAAAGGCAACGCCACGGTGGAGGGCTGCGACCTGACCGGGAATGTTCAGGGCGCGTGGTACATCGAACCGGAATGCAAGGTCCAGCGCAAGGACAACAAGGAATAAGAGCTTACTCGTTTAGCCGCGACGCGCAGCGGAGCGCGGGACTCTCCCGCGCTCCGCTGCGCGTCGCGGCTAAACGAGGAGCCGGTTTTTCTCGTTCGCGCCGGCGCCGACTCCGCGGTTGCCCTCCTTTTCGCAGGTGGGGGCTTTCCCCTCCCGCCCCCCATGTGGTAAAAGAGGTACAGGGTCCGTCTCGCCGCCGAGGTACTGCCTGACGTTCGGGGAACGCTCATGGGGATTTACGACCGCGATTACGTTCGTCGGGAAGGGCCGAGCTTCCTGGGTACCTTTGGGGAGCGCGGCTGCGTCTGCAAGTGGCTGGTCGGCATCAACGTCGTCGCCTTCATCGTCCAGATCCTGACTCTGCCGGGTGGGGCCGTCGAGGACAGCCTGGGTTGGTTCACCGGCGCCTTCCAGCTCGACGTCGATCACGTCCTGCACGGCCAGGTCTGGCGCCTGCTGACTTACGCCTTCCTGCACGATCCCGGCACGATCTGGCACATCCTCATCAACATGTTGTTTTTGTGGTGGTTCGGCACCGACGTCGAGGATCTGTACGGACCGCGCGAGTTTTTGACCTTTTACCTGACGTCGGCATTCGTGGGCGGTCTGGCTTTCTTCCTCAGTTCCCTGGCCTGGATGCCGACGGCGGCGCCGTGCCTGGGCGCCTCAGGTGGGGTGATGGCCGTGCTGACGCTGTGCGCCATCCACTATCCGCGGCGCGTCCTCCTACTGTTCTTCATCCTGCCGGTGCCGATCTGGCTGTTCCTGTTCATTTTCCTGGCCAGCGACGCCTATGTCTTCCTGCGCCGGGCCGACAGCGGCACGGCGGTGGCCGCCCACCTTGGCGGCGCCCTGTTCGCCGGCATTTACCATCGTCTGCACTGGCGCCTGAGCGACGGCCTCTCGCAGCTGCGTAGCTGGCGCCGTCAGCTGTTCCGGCCGCGCCTGCGCGTCTACCGCGAAGAGGGAGTCCGGACCCCGGTCGGCGTCCACGCCGCGGCCGCGCCGCCGGACGACGAACAGCTGGAGGCCAAGATGGACGCCATCCTGGAGAAGCTTTCTCGCGTCGGCAAGGAGAACCTCACCGAGAACGAACGCCAGTTGCTGCTGCGCCAGCGAGGTCTTCCGCCGCCGCCGCAGTTGACGGTTCGAGGAGAGATACCCCATGCCGCTTTACGAATATACCTGTCGCGCTTGCGAGCACGCCTTCGAGACGCTGGTTTTCGACGGCGAAGACATCGAGTGCCCTCGCTGCCACGGTCACCAGCTTCAGCGCCAGTGGAGCGTACCGGCCCGGCCGCGTGTCGAAAGCGAAGCGCTGCCGATGAGCTGCAATCCCAACCTGCCGCCCTGCGGTCCCGGCTGCTGCCGTCTACCGCCCGGCTCGGATTGATCGTCCCGCCGAACCGAGCCGCGACCGTCAGGGAGCGGGGCGTTCTCCGCTCCCTAACGGTCGCGGCTCGGATTGATCGTCCCGCCGAACCGAGCCGCGACCGTCAGGGAGCGGGGCTTTCTCCGCTCCCTGACGGTCGCGGCTCGGTTTGTTCCGCTCCCTCTCAGCATCCGCCGGCGGCCAGCGCCCCCAGCGACAGCAGCCACCACAGCGAACGCCAGCTCCCGCGGATCGGCGGTATCGCGTCCGCTCGGCAGGGACGGCGAGGCGAGGTCCAGGTCGGTTGTACCTGCGGCTCGACCTCCGACCGGCCCGCGCAACAGTGGATTTGGTTGAGGGCAGTTCATCCGGCGTCGGTGGCGCGAGGGGCGTTTGCGCCCACGGCACCAGGGCATCCGCCACCTCGGCCGGCGTTCGCGGTCGTTTCGCCGGCTCCTTGGCCAGCATCCGCGCCATCAACACCGCCATCTCGCCCGGCACCTCGCGCCGCAACTCCCGCACGTCCGGCGGCGGCTTCATCTGGTGCGCCAGCATCTTTTGCTTCAGCGTCCCGCCGTCGAAGGGCGGCCGGCCCGTCAGCAAGTAAAAAAACGTCGCTCCCAGGCTGTAAATGTCCGCTCGAATATCGACCGCGTGACTATCGCGGCCCTGCTCCGGGGCCAGGTAGTCCGCCGTGCCCAGGACCGCCTTGGCGTTGTGCTCGCGCGTCAGGGCGTCGGTCTCGTCCAGGAAGAACCGCGCCAGTCCCAGGTCGAGTACCTTGATGATGCCGGCCCGGCTGACGAGCAGGTTGGCCGGCTTGACGTCGCGGTGGACCAGGCCCGCCTCGTGAGCGTGCTGTAAGCCCAGGGCCGCCTGCCGAACGTAGTGAGCCGCTCGCTCCGGCGTCAGTCGGCCCCGGCGGTCCACCAACTCTTGCAGGGTCACGCCGTCGAGGTATTCCATCACCAAAAAGTAGACCGCGCCGTCGGACTCCAGGTCGTAGGCGCGGACAATGTTGGGGTGATCGAGGACGGCGGCGGCTTGGGCCTCGCGGAGGAAGCGGCCGAGGCAGGCCGGATCTTCCGCGCGCTCGCCCGGCAGCACCTTGAGGGCCACCGCTCGTCTCATCCGCACGTGCTCGGCCAAAAACACCGTGCCCATGCCTCCGGCGCCGAGTCGATTCAGCAGCCGGTATTTACCCAGTACGAACCCTTTGCAGCGACCGTGAAGCAGCTGCTCGGCCTGGAAGCTCGTCAGTAAGCCGTCGCGCACCAGCTGAGCGGCCAGGGACGCCGGCTGTCCCGGCAGAGGTTCCGCACGCCGCAGTCGGCCAAGGTAGCCGTCCAGCTCTCGCGGCTCCAGCAGACCGCTCCGCGACACCAGTCCGAGAAAATCAGCGACGGTTGCCGGCGCGGGCATAAATCAGCCGCTTGCGGACGGGAGAGTAGAAGGAACGCAAGGAGGGGGAAGACATCACTCCCCTAAATGTGGCATGGATTCCGCGAATTGGCAAGAAACGCACGGTTTTTTCCATCGGCGCGAATCTGTCCGCTTCGCCCTCCGACTGCGTTGGATCCGATGAGTCCGGCGAAAACGTAAACCCTCTTGGAAAAAGGAACGTGTCATGTTTCCCCGCACCACCCTGGTCCTGCTCGCGGCCCTCGGCTGTCTGTCGGCCACCCGCCTCGCCCTTGCCTCCTCGGAGTCGGACGACGAAGACGAGAAGGCCAACATCCCCCAGCAGGTCAGCGGCGCCTTCCTGATCCAACCCAACGCGGTGAATGTCCGGCGCCTGCCGACGGCGAACCAGCGGGTCTTTCTCTTTAGCGAGGGCCGGCTGGGACAGAAGGTAGGGGACGGCGAATGCGCCACCCTGGCCCAGCGCGCCCTCGAATCCGCCACCGGGCGTCCCTTCCGCGTGACCTCCGTGGCCGGCATCCGGGCGACTACGTCTGGGGCAAACCCATCGCCACCTTCAAGCCGGGGACGGCGCGTGGCGTCAGTTCGCTGATGGCCGGCGACATCCTGCAATACCGCAATGCCCGCTTTTCCGGGCGGCAAAACCTGCCCGACGGCGGCCGGCGCTCGTGGAGCTACTCGGCCCTGCACCATACCGCCGTCGTCGTCGGCGTTCGCGGCGATGTCGTGACGGTCCTGGAACAGAACAGCGACGGCCGCCGCTACGTGGTCACGAATGTCTATGCCCTGCACGAAATGAAGCAGGGGACCATCAAGGCATACCGGCCGCAGGTCGCCGCGCCCGCGCCACGGCCTCCTCAGGTGAAGCTCCCGAAATTGCCCAAACCGTTCTGATACACATTCCCAGGGATGGTATCTCGTTTAGCCGCGACGCGCAGCGGAGCGCGGGAGATCCCGCGCTCCGCTGCGCGTCGCGGCTAAACGATCCGGGATGGTTCTTCATTCCGATTGATCGAGGCTTGCAATCCGGTTCCGACCACGTTAACCTGAATTTCTCGTTAGGGAAAGCATCCGTCCTTGTCCAATCTCTCACTCGATACCGTTTCGTCCCGGCAGAAACGTATTGATCCGTCCACGTCGTTTCCTGCCGGGGAGGATCATTCGTATGCGGGAGTTTCTGGCTCGGCACGGTCGCAGAGTAACCCTCCTCGCCGTAGGGATCGTGGCCTTCCTGGATTCCTGACGGCGTCGCCGTCGGCGCGCCGGCCGTCCCCGACAAGGCGGCGCCGAAGGACGCCTCGGCGCTGGCCGGCCGTGTCAAGGAACTCTTCCGCACGCGCTGCCTGGAGTGCCACGGCGGCAGCAAGACCAAAGCCGGCGTCAAGATCCTCGACCGCGAACTGCTGCTGGCCAAGGACAAGATCGTTCCCGGCAAACCCGACGAGTCGCGGTTGTTCCAACTGCTCACCGCGGAAGACGAGCCGAGGATGCCGCCGCCAGGACAGCCGCGTCTGTCGGCCGAGGATGTCGAGCTGGTGCCGCCGCTGGCTGGCCGAGGGAGCGGCCGCCTTTCCCGCCGACGTCGCTCGACCCGAGGAAACGGACAAGGAGTCCGCCTTCAAGGACGTCGTCGGCGTCGCCTACGTCCACAAGAAGATCCTCGAACACGTTCGCGGCCTGCGCCTGGAGGATCGCCGCTACGTGCGCTATTTCAGCCTCAATCATCTGCTGACCGCCGGCGTCACCCGCGACGAGCTGGAGCTGCACCGCGAGGCGCTGACCAAGGCCGTCAACCACCTCTCCTGGGAGCCGGGGCTAGTTCGGCCGCAGTCGATCGATGAGCCGGTCAACTCCCTCTTCGCCGTGGACATCCGACGATTGGGTTGGCACAGGCAGCCGTACCAGCGCGTCCACGGCCGGCAGAAGGCCGGCCACAGTGAATTGAACCTCTTCGATCTGGTGCTGCTGGAGTATCCCTATGCGATCCTCTACGAGGATTCGGAGACCGCCGACCACCTCGCCGAGGAGTTCCTGCGTCCGGCCGGCCAGGTGCGGCCGATCGTCTCCGTGCGGGCGGACTGGTTTGTCAGCATGGCCACCCAGCCGCCGTTGTACGAAGACCTCTTGCAGCTGCCCTTCGAGCTGAAGGATCTGGAGTCCAAGTTGGGCATCGATAGCGAGGCCAACTTCGCGACGACATCGCTCGGCGAGCGGGCATGACGGTCTCGGGAGTCTCGCGCAACAACCGCGTGGTGGAACGTCATCCCTCGAAGTACGGCGCCTACTGGAAGAGTTTCGATTTTCGCTCCAGCAAGGGCGATCAGAATATGTTCCAGGACCCGATGCACCTCAACCCGGCCGGCGGCGAGATGATCTTCAGTCTGCCCAACGGACTTCAAGGCTACCTCCTGGCCAACGGCAAGGGCGTGCGCATCGAGACGGCGCCGACGGAGATTGTCACCGACAAGTTCGCCGAGGACCGAACGGTGCGTAACGGCCTGGCCTGCATGCGCTGTCACGACCAGGGCATGAAGACGTTCCTCGACACGGTACGGCCGGCCATGCTACGTTTGCCGGGAAGCGCCGGCCTGGACAAGCGGCAGATCCTGCAACTGTATGCGGAGCAGAAAGAGATGGACCGCCTGGTGAAAGAGGACACGGTTCGCTTTCTGTCGGCGATGCAGCGAGCGCTGGGCAAGCCGCCAGGACGAGAACCGTTGATTCCCGTGTCGCAGCGCTTCCTCGATGCGCCGTTGCCGTTGTCGGCGGCGGCGGCGGAGTTGGCCCTGGCGGAGCCGAGCGGGTTGAAGGCCGTGTTCCGCTCACCGCGGTTCGCCGCTCTGGGCCTGGTCCCGCTGTCCGGCGAGGGCGTGGTGCGGCGCGACATGTGGGAAGACTACTACGGTCAGGTGGTGCGCGACCTGGGACTGGGCATCCCCGTCGTGCCGCTCGACGGACTGACGCGCCGCGACTTCCGGGGCGATCCGTCCCTGGACGTGGAAATGCGGACCAACAAGAAAAGCAACGTCTTCGAGCCGGGCGAGGAGATGGCGATTTACGTGAACAATCGTTCGGGCAAGGACATTTACATCGAGCTGATCGGCACCAGCGCGCGCGGCGAGAAGGTGATCCTGCCGCTGAATATGAATCGCATCGCGGCCGGTCAAGAATATCGCTACCCGCCGACCGGAGGATTGAAGATTCGCTCGGGTGTGGGCAAGGAAGAGATCACACTGTTTGCCAGCGATGTGGAGATGCCGGCCGGTCAGTTGGTGCGAGGCCAAAGTATGGGCGATCGCGTCTATCACGCCTTCTACGACCTGCCGCCGAGCGGCAAGCGAGCGGCGCGGCGTTTTGATGCGTGGCGGCTGATGAAGAAGACCATCGACATCGAAACGCGATAAGGAGCGAAGAAAGCGGGTGACGCATGGGCAAGGGTCTGTGGCGAGAAACGTCTCGGATCGGCGCCGGACTGCTGGCCTTGGTCGTGCTGGTCTCCGACGGCCGGACGGCCGCGCCGGCCGCCTCGGACGAATCGCCGCGCGAACAAGAACTGCTCGACGCCTACCGCAAGGGCGAGGCGTTCATCAAGCAGGGTAAGTATCGCGAGGCCGTGCCCTTTTACGGGCGTGCCCTGGAGTTGGCTCCCGCCGTCCACGGAGCCAAGAGCCGGCAAGCCGCCAACCTGATGAATAAACTGGCGAACTGTTATTGGAACCTGGGTCAGTACGCCAAGGCCGAGCCGCTTTACCAGCGCAACCTGGAGATCCGCGAGGCGCGGCTGAACGAGGAGCCTTCCGAGGTGGCCCAAAGTCTCAACAACCTCGCCGGGCTGTACGAGTCGATGGGCCATTACGACAAGGCAGAGCCGCTTTATCTGCGTAGCCTCACAATTCGAGAAGAACGGCTGGGCAAGGACCATGCCGACGTGGCCGAAAGTCTCAACAATCTCGCTGGACTGTACCGAGCGATGGGCTGGTACGTCGAATCGGAACGGCTCTACAAGCACAGTCTGCAAATCCGCGAGGCTCGGCTGGGCAAGGACCATGCCGACGTGGCCCAAACTCTTAACAACCTCGCCGTGCTGTACGGGTCGATGGGCCGGTACGCCGAGGCGGAACAACTCCACCAACGCAGCCTCAAGATCCGCGAGGCTCGGCTAGCCCAAGACCATGCCGACGTGGCTCAAAGTCTCAACAACCTCGCCGTGCTGTACGAAGCGATGGGCCAGTACGACAAGGCGGAACCGCTCGGCCAACGTGGCCTCCGCATTTTGGAGGCTCGGCTGGGCAAGGACCATCCGCGTGTGGCCACGAGCCTCAACAACCTGGCCGGGCTGTATGCGTCCATGCGCCAGTACGACAAGGCCGAGCCGCTTTATCAGCGCAGCCTCCGGATTATGGAAGCCTGGCTGGGAAAAGATCATCCTCACCTGGCGACGTGTCACAATAATCTGGCCGTGCTGTACAAGTCCATGGGACAGTACGACAAGGCCGTACCGCTCTACCAGCGTAGCCTCCGGATCCGCAAGGATCGGCTCGGTGAGGACCATCCGCTCGTGGCCGTCAGCCTCAACAACCTGGCCCAGCTGTTCGAGACCATGAACCATCCTGCCGAGGCGGAGCCGCTCTATCGAAGCAGCCTCCGGATTTCGGAGGCGCGGCTGGGCGCGCACCATCCGCAAGTGGCCACGAGCCTCAACAACCTGGCCACGCTGTATGCGGCGATGGAGCGCTGGGACGAGGCCACGGACGCCCTGGAGAGAGCGTGCCGCGGTCGGCACCATCACGTCCAGCACGTCCTCCCCGCCCTGTCCGAACGCGAGCAATTGACTTTTCTCCATGCCAACCACGAGCCGGGACTTCGCAGCGCCCTCTCGCTCGCCCTGCTCCGCGCCAAAAGCACGCGGGGTCTGTCCGATCATGCCGACTGGCTGAGTAACGGCAAAGCCCTGGCCCAGCAATCTCTTGCCGAGCAGATCTTGCTGACGCGCGATGCCGCCGGAGCCAACGCCGACACGGTTCGACAACTGTTCGACGTTCGGCGCCGCCTCGCCGCCCTCACCCTGGCTGCCCCCGCATCGGGACAGGAGACGCCGCGCCGCCAGCAGATCCAGGACATGAGCCGGCAGGAGCAGGAGTTGGCCAAACGCCTAGCCCATGCACATGGCCGGAAGCTCTCGGGAAAACCCTGGATCGAACTCAAGGAGCTTCGCAAGGCCATCCCCGCCGACGGCGTCTTCCTCGACATCGCCCGCTTCGGCGTCTTCGACTTCCAGGCCAGGGGCGACGAACGAAAATGGCGGCCGGCCCACTACGCCGCCTTCGTCATCCCCGCCGCAGGCAAGGGACACGTCCGCCTCATCGATCTGGGCGAGGCCGAGGCCATCGATCGGGCCGTCCAGTCGCTGCGGCAGGCGTTGCAGCAGGCGCCGCAAACGATCCGCGTGCAGGGAGAGCCGGACAGTGAAAAGGAAGTGCTCGAACCGTTGCGGGCCTTGAGCCGCCTGGTGCTGGGGCCGCTGCTGCCGCACATCGGCCAGAGCCAGCGCTGGCTGGTCAGTCCCGATGGTGCCCTGTGGCTGGTGCCGTGGGCCGCCCTGCCGCTGGAGGACGGCAGCTATGTCATCGAGAAGCACTCTCTCCGCTATCTCGTCAACGGACGCGACCTCGTTGCCAATACCGAGGCGAACAAGGACCGGGACGGGGCGGCTCACCTGTTCGCGGACCCCGACTTCGATCTGGCACCCGCCGAGGCCGCGACGAGGGCGGCCGAGCCGGTCCTGCGGGGCCTGTCGCTTCCAGCCGTGGCTCGTCTTCCCGGCACGGCCCGCGAGGCGGCTTTGGTGGCGCCGAAGCTGCGCCAGTTGACCGGCAAGGAGCCGGCGGTGCATACCGGCGCGGGGGCCAGCGAGAGGCAGGTCAAGGCGATCCGTCGGCCGCGACTGTTGATGCTGTCCACGCATGGCTTCTTTCTACCCGATCCGGAGAAGATGCTGGACAAGTCCGGTAAGAAGCTGGAGAATCCGCT
Source organism: uncultured Planctomycetota bacterium (assembly GCA_963849325.1). Taxonomy (GTDB): domain Bacteria; phylum Planctomycetota; class Planctomycetia; order Gemmatales; family Gemmataceae; genus JAJPHU01. The sequence goes on from CAWKHF010000006.1 coordinate 105,261, forward strand.
GTTGCGTTGCGGTCTGTTGCTGGCCGGCTGCAATCAGCGACAGAAGGCGGCCGAGGGCGAAGAAGACGGCGTCTTGACGGGACTGGAAATCGTCGGCCTGGACCTGCGTGGCACGGAACTGGTGGTGCTCAGCGCCTGCGAGACCGGACTGGGTGACGTGCGCAACGGCGAAGGGGTGGCGGGGCTGCGTCAGGCGTTTCAATTGGCCGGGGCGCAGTCGGTGCTGGCCACGCTCTGGCAGATTCCCGACCGCGAGACGGCCCAGTTGATGAGCGACTTTTGCGATAACCTGGCTCGTGGCAAAGACCGAGCGGATGCCTTGTGTGAGGCGCAGCGGGGCTTGATCCAGGCGCGGCGAAGCCGCCACGGCGCTGCTCATCCGTTTTTCTGGGCCGCCTTCACCCTCACCGGACAGTAGGCGGCCATCTTTCCGAGCCTGAAGCGTTAGCGAAGAGGGAGATTTCTTCGCTAACGCTTCAGGCTCGGAAAGATGCTCCCTGGTCTGGGCACGAGCGCACCAAAAACCATTGTGGAATTGTCCGCGCGATCGACCGATTGCGTTTCATTTATCGGTAGCGATCTCTCGGGTTAAGGAGACGGTCATGAATCGTCTGCGAAATGCGTTGCCAAGCCTCCGGGCCGGCCTGGCATCCGTCCTGGTCCTCGTCGCCGCGCCGGCGCTGTGGGCCGAGGATTTGGAGAAACAGATGCTCCGCGAGGCGCCGAAGATCCTGGCCCAGCTCAAGGGCCGAGGCTGCAAGACCGTCGGCGTCCTCAAATTCCGCGTCAAGAAGGGCAACGAGCCGTTGACCGACAACGCCGGTCCGCTCAACCTCACCCTCGCCAATCGGCTGGAGATGGCCCTCATCCTGGCCAACAAGGTGCAGCAACCGCTCGGCATCATTCACGACGCCAGCGCCGTCGCCGCTCGTCTGCGTGGCGCCAGCCACGTCACTGCCGAGGGTCGCCATACGCTGTTCGAGGCCGACTATCCGCTGGCCTGGGGCAAAGAGAAGGTGCGGCCCGATGCCTTGCTGACCGGCATCGCCCTCATCAGCCCCGACCTGCGCGACATGACCGTGGGCATCCTGGCCTTCGACAAGGACGGCAAAGGGCTGCGGAAGGTGGCCCAGTTCACCGCCACGGTGGACGCCGTCGCCCTCGTCGAGAGCGGCGAGAGTTTCCTGCTGCGCGGCGCTTCGACCAGGGCGCGAGGAGAAGACCACTCCCAAGCATCCGGCACCCTCGACGCCGGCGATGGCGGTGCAGACGGCGGCGCAGGTGCGCGGACCAGGAACAGGATTATCCGCTGGCCGATGAGGCGGCCCCGGTGGAGCTGGAAATTCGCTACGACGGCAAGAAAGTGCCCCTGGAGATCAAGGACGGCAAGGCGTGCATCCCCGAGCCGGAGGAGGGGCAGGAGGTGACGTGCGTCCTCCGTCGCCGAGGAGACAACAAGGAGCGTTATGCCGTGGTGCTGAAAGTCAATGGCGAGAACACCCTGTACCGGCAACGGATGCGCGACATCGATTGCCGCAAGTGGGTGCTGGAGCCGGGCGATGAGCCGGCCGACATCCTCGGCTATCAGAAGGACGGACAGACGGCGGAGAAGTTTCGCGTCCTGTCGCGCGCAGGAGTCGAAGGCGCGCGAGGTGTACTATGGGGCCGACGTGGGCACCATCAGCATGACCGTCTTCCGCGAGAAAAAAGGTCCGGACAAGCCCATGGCGGTCGTGCTCAAGGAGGCCGACGAGGCGGAGGACCTGGCGGCACTGAGCCGGGGCGTCTTTCCCGAGGAGCAGCCGCGCAACCTGGCCGCCCTGCAAGCCCAGCTGCGCGATTCGGCCACTCGCGGCCTGATTGCCCAGGGGGAAAAGACCAGCTCGGAGGTGCAGCGCGTGAAGTTCAACGCCGATCCTATCCCGGTGATGTCGGCCACCATCACCTACTACAAGCCGTGAGCGAACGGATTCAGCCCCTGAGCGGGGGGCGTCAGCCCCCTGAGAGATGCGAAACTCAGGGGGCTGACGCCCCCGCTCGGGAAGATTGATAAGCTTCTCCCCTTTGGCGCAGAGGGGTTTCTCGGATAAACTCATGGAAGCGCGGCCGAGCAACAGCGCGGTTTGCCACGGAGCCTTCCATGCAGCAAGACGTTTCGTTCCCCACGCTCATGCGGCGAGTGCGCCGGCGACGCCGACGCGGCGACGGCCCTGGTGCGCGAGTACGAGCCGGAGATTCGCCGTGCCGTCCGCATGTATTTGACCGACCCGAGCATGCATCGCGTCCTGGACTCCATGGACATTTGCCAGTCCGTCCTGGCCAATTTCTTTGTCCGCGCGGCCGCCGGACAATTCGAGCTGGAGCAGCCCGAACAGCTGCTCAAGCTGCTGGTGACGATGGTGCGCAACAAGTTCCGCGATTACGCGCGCCGCCAGCACGCCGAGCGGCGCGACAATCGCCGTCAGCAGGCCGGCAGTCCCGAAGCGCTGCAAGCCCTGCCCGGCCGAGAAGAGACGCCCAGTCAGATCGTGGCCGGTGAGGAGATGCTGCGCGAGCGCGCCGCCGACTGAGCGCGGACGAACTGTTTCTCGCCGACCAGCGCGCCCGGGGACGCGATTGGGCCGAGATCGCCGCCGAGGTCGGCGACAGTCCCGAGGCGCTGCGCAAGCGGCTCAAACGGGCCATCGACCGCGTGCTCGAAGAGATGGGCCTGGACGAGGTACACGGTGAGTAACCCTCCTCCCCCTGCCACCCTGTCCGACAGCGACGGTCCTCCCGCCCAGCGATTCTGGCGGCTGTGGCGCCCGGCGACCAGCCGAACGTACATGCATTTCTCGCTCAGGCGGACGCCATGATGCCGCTGGAGCTGCTGGCCGTACTGCGGATCGACCAGAGGGAGCGCTGGCAGAGTGGAAACCGCGTCCCGGTGGAGGAATATCTGCAACGACAGCCCGCGCTCCAGGCCGACGGAGAACTGCTCCTCGACCTGATCCAGAGCGAAGTCCTCCTCCGCGAAGAAGGGGGAGAATCGCCCCAGCTGGAGGAGTATCAGCAACGCTTCCCCGACCTCGGCCCACAGCTGAAACGCCTGTTCGACCTGCACCACCTCCTTCTCGCCCCTCTTTCCTCTCCGTCCGTTGACCCCTCCGCGCGGGAGGAATCCACGTCGCAGGTCGTCGTGGAAACCTGGAAGACCGGGCTGGCACACCCTGAGATGCCGGGATCGAGCGAACCCCTGGCCGGTACATTTCCCCGGGCCGGCATGCCGTGCGTGCCCGGTTATGAGCTGCTGGATGAGCTGGGTCGGGGAGGCATGGGCGTCGTCTACCGCGCTCGGCAGACGAGCCTGCGGCGCATCGTCGCCCTCAAGATGGTCCTCGCCGGCACTCATGCCGGCCGCGACGAACTGACGCGCTTCCGGACCGAGGCGGAGTCCGTGGCCCGACTGCAACATCCCAACATCGTGCAGATCCACGAGGTGGGCGAGTATCGCGGCCATGCGTACTTCTCGCTGGAGTTTATCGACGGCGGCACGCTCGCTCGCCGTCTGGCGGACGCTCCCCTGTCGGCACGACAGGCCGCCGAGTTGCTCGAAACCCTGGCGCGAACGATCCACTACGCCCATCTCCGCGGCATCGTCCATCGAGACCTCAAGCCGTCCAACGTTCTGCTGATGCTCGACGGCACGCCCAAGATCGCCGACTTCGGACTGGCCAAGCGCGTGGACGACGACTCCGGGCAGACCCTCTCCGGATCGATCCTGGGAACGCCCTGTTACATGGCCCCCGAACAGGCCCGAGGACGGATCCATGAAATTGGACCGGCCACCGATGTCTACGCTCTGGGAGCCATCCTCTACGAGATGCTGACCGGCCGGCCGCCGTTCCGGGGCGAGACCGCCCTGGAAACGCTGGAGCAGGTGCGTTCGCAGGATCCGGTGCCTCCTCGCCGGCTGCGCTCCCGATTGCCGCTCGACCTGGAGACCATTTGCCTGAACTGTCTGCACAAGGAGCCGGGACGGCGCTATGCCGACGCGATGGCCTTGGCCGAGGACTTGCACCGTTTTCTCGCTGGCGAGCCGATCCACGCCCGACCCACGCCGGCCTGGGAGCGGGGATGGAAGTGGGTACGGCGCCGGCCAGCCCTGGCGGCGCTGGTCGCCGTCAGCATCCTGGCGGCCCTGGTGATCGGCCTGGGTGGTGGCCTTTACAACATCCGTCTGCAAGCCGCCCTGGACGACACGGAGGAGCAGCGCGATCGAGCGACGCGGGCCCATGCCGATGCGGAGGAACGGCTGGAGCAGGTGCGTCGCAGCATGTACGCGCTGCAGCTGGAGCGCGTGGCGGCCGCGGCGGACCACGATCCCGCACACGGCTTGCAGATGCTCCGCGATGCCCAGCGCTGTCCGTCGGAGCTGCGCGATTTCAGCTGGGGCTTTCTCCATCGGCACTGTCAACGCCAACGCCTCGTTCTCCAGGGCCACACGGACGGCGTCCGCGCCGTCGCTCTCTCTCCGGATGGCCGAATGCTGGCCTCCGCCGGCACGGAGGGCATGGTGAAGCTCTGGGATTTGATCGCGGGAGAGGAATGCGGGACGCTTCGCGGTCACACCGCGGCGATCAACGCCGTGGCCTTCACCTCCGACGGTCGCCTGCTGGCCTCGGCCGGCGAAGATGGGACCGTCCGCCTCTGGGATCCTCTCAGCCGAGCGGAGCGCCGGACCTGGCAAGCCCATCGCGATCCGGTCAATGCGCTGGCCTTCACGGCCGACGGTCAAACGCTGGCCTCCGCCAGCACGGATCGGACGGTGAAGCTCTGGACGGTGGCCGACGGTCGAGAGCAGCGCGTCATCCAGGGCCACACCGCCTCCGTCTTCGGGGTGGCCTTTGCCCCCAACGGCCGGACCCTGGCCACCGCCAGCAAGGATGGGACGGCCCGACTGTGGGACCGGACCACGGGACAAGAACAGCGTTGCCTGCGCAGCCACCATGCCTGGGTCACGGCGGTGGCCTTCGCCCCCGATGGCGCGACGCTGGCGACGGGCGGCTTCGATCGGGCCATCAAGTTGTGGGACGCGGCGGAAGGCAAGGAGCGTCTCACTCTGCTGGAGCATCGGGGGCCGATCAGTTCGCTCGCCTTCAGTCCCGACGGCCGAACGCTGGTCTCGGGGAGCTACGATCGTACGCTGCGCGTCTGGGACGTGGCCAGCGGTCGAGACCAGCTGGTGCTCAAGGGGCACCAGGGCGCCGTCCCGTCCGTCGCCTTTGCGCAATGGGCACCAGGTCGCGTCCGGCAGCCTCGACCGAACGGTGAAGCTGTGGGAGATCAGCCCAAGGCAGGACAGCGCCGTGCTCCGCGGCCATGCTCGCCCCGTCACCGCGGTGGCCTTTGCTCCCGATGGCCGGCTCCTGGCCTCCGGGGGATACGATCGGGTGGTGCGACTCTGGGACGTGGACCGGGCACGAGAGCAGGCCGCGTTGCCCGAGCACGCCGCCTGGGTAAGCTGCCTGGCCTTCGCTCCCGACGGCCGGGAGATTGCCTCCGGAGATGGCAGCGGCAGCGTGAAACTGTGGGATCTGGCCGGCCAGCGCGAGCGTCTGGTTCTGCGCGCCGATCCATTATTGGTTACGTCCCTGGCCTTCTCGGCCGATGGTCGATGGCTGGCCACCGTGGGCAACACGGATCGGGCGATCAAGCTGTGGGACGCGAACACGGGGCAGGAACAGGGCCGGCTCGCCGTCGGGGCGGACGTTCTTTCGGTCGCGTTCGCTCCGCGCACCGGCTCGATCGCCGCCGCCGGCGGCAGCGGCAAGATATGGATCTGGGACCTCGCCACCCATCAAGAGCGTGCCGCCTTCCAGGCCCACCAGGGCGAGGTCCGTTCACTGGCCTTCGCGCCCGATGGCCGGACCCTGGCCAGCGCGGGGATAGACGGAACGGCCCACCTCTGGAACGTCGAGACGGGCCGGGAGATCGCTGTCCTGAGCGGACACGCCGGCGCCGTCCATGCCGTCGCCTTCACGCCGGACGGCAAGACGGCGGCCACGGCCAGCGCGGATCGAACCGTGAAGTTATGGGATGCGGTCACCGGCCAGGAACGGGCCACGCTCTCGGGACACCGCGGCGAAGTGAGTACGCTGGCCTTCGCGCCCGACGGGCAGATCCTGGCCAGCGGTAGCGGAGACGAGACCGTCCGGCTGTGGAAGGCAACCGGAGAGTAGGCGCTGAACGGGGGCCGACGCGCTCGCGGCTCGAACCATTCCTTGACCTTCCCCACATCTTCCCCAATGCGTCCCCACAGCGCCCCTTGATCGGCCGCGAGGGAAGCCCATACTGGCACAGGTCCGATGAAGGTCAACGGCGTTCGCTTCTCGGCCGTCGCGATCGGCGGCCAACGCATCCGCGCGGGAAGGTAGGACGACCTCGATCCGGTTCCCTTACGGGAGGCCCGACCATGAGTGAGAACGAAAGTCAGCTTCGTGAAGCCCTGGCCAAGATCGCCCAGGTGGCGAGCGTCGCCGTCAATGGCGGCGAAGGCGACAGCAACGAGAACAACGGCGGCGTGGCGGCGGAAAGCAAACTCGTTTGCACGCCCAAGACCCTCCCCAAGCGACTCCTGGTGGAGGCGGCGGAGACCGCCAAGCGGATCAACCCGGTCAACGCGCCGGCGTTCGGCCCCCTGGCCAAGGTAGCCGCGGACTTTCAGGTGATGGACCCCTTGCGCATCGCGGTGATCACGTCGAAATACTGGGGCCCCTCGCCGCGACGCCTGACGGTCAGCTTCATGGAGAGTACGGCGGCCAATCTGCGCGCCCGCATCCTCAGCCACATGAACGCCTGGACCCGAACGGCGTGTATCTCGTTCGTCGAGACGTTGGGTACGGGCAACGTCCGCATCTCCCTCGAACCGGGTGGATACTGGTCGTACATCGGCACGGACATTCTGCACATCCCCAGAAACCGCCAGACCATGAATCTGGAAGGGTTCACGATGAACACGCCGGAGTCGGAATACCGCCGCGTCATCCGGCACGAGACCGGACACACCCTCGGCTTCCCCCACGAACACATGCACAGCGCCCTGGTCGCGCGGATCGACCCCCAGAAGGCCTACGACTACTTCCTGCGGACGCAGGGCTGGAACAAGCCGATGGTGGACGCCCAGGTGCTCACTCCACTGGACGAAAGCTCGCTCATGGCCACGCCCGTCGATCAGGACTCGATCATGTGTTACCAGCTGCCCGGCTCGATTACCCGCGATGGGCAGCCGATCCGCGGCGGCGTGGACATCAATCCGACGGATTATGCCTTCGCCGGCAAAATCTACCCCAAGCCGGGCCACGCTCCGACGCACGAGGAGGAAGAGGAATGGTCGCCCTCCGAAGACGTCGAAGTGCCGGTTTGACCTTCGCCGGACGCTCGGGACCGTGCGGCACCGTCCGAATGGAGGGACGCAAACAGCATGGGACGAATCATTGAGATCCAAAATGTGCGAGCGGCCCCTTCGAGTCTGACGCTGCGCGTGGGCGACGTGCTTCTGTTCAAGGCGACGGGCGGTCACGTTCGGTCTGGGGAAGACGTAATCGAGATGTTAGGCGCCTATCTCCCGGCTGTCCTGGGGAACAATGGCGAAATCTTGACGCCGATGGGAGCCCCGAACACGGTCCTGTTTCGTGCCCTTCGACCCGGACGAGCGAGCGTGGACGTCGTCACCGGCGATCCGTGGCACGCGCCGCAGACAACAACCCTGGGTATCACCATCGAGGGATAAGTTGGGACGGCGGGCCGGGGCACCCTCCGCGTGCTCCGGCCGATTGTCCCGGTCCATGCAAGGTTGAGGAGGTGTCCATTGTCCCCTCTCGTTCGGAAGTGCTGGTTCGTCGTGTTGGCCTTGTCCGTCGTGCTGTCGCCGGCCCGCGCCTGGGCCTGGGGGCAGGAAGGCCACTGTATCGTCGCTCGCATCGCCGAGGCCCATCTCAGCGGCAAAGCCCGCGACGGCATCCGCGATTTGATCGGCAGCCGTTCGATCTCCGACCCTCGCATCGCCGTATGGGCCGATGAGATCAAACGCAGCGCCTACTTCCAGCGACGCTACCCCAACAACCAGAAATGGCATTTCATCGATCTCGACGTGGGCACGGACCTCGAATCCCTCGACCTCGACAAAGCCTGTACACACGACGATTGCGTGTGGAAGAGGGTTCCCTATTTCGTGGCAGTGATCAAGGATGCCAAGGCACAGCTCCAGGACCGGCGCGAAGCGCTGTTCTTCGTCGTCCATCTGATCGGCGATGCTCACCAACCCTTGCACTGCGCCGAGCGAAACGAGGACCACGGCGGCAACATGGTTCGCGTCAAGCTGCCGCACGACGAGGGCGGACACGCTCCCGTCTCCAACCTGCACCGCGTTTGGGACACCGACCTCGTTCAGGAGGCGATGGCCGGACTGTCCCGGGACGATTTCGCCGACCGCCTGGATGGACAGATCACCCCGCAGCAGCGCAAGCAATGGGCGAGCGGCGACTTGAAGAGTTGGATCCGGGACGCCCACAAGCTGGCACGAGAGAAAGCTTACGCCGGCATCCCCACGTCCGGCGGGCATCATGCGGTGTTCGCGCTGCCGCAAAAATACCTCGACGACAACACGGAGGTGGTCAAGGAACAACTTCAGCGCGCCGGCGTCCGCCTGGCGGCCGTCCTCAACGACGCCTTCGATTGAATCGCCGCGTCGCGGCCAACCCCGGAGCCTACAACCATGACCCGCCTCACCCCTGCTTCTGTCGATCCGCGCCGCGAGGAGTCACCCGCGCCGCCCCCTCATCGTCGCTTGCGCGCCTATACGTTCGACCCGAGCCTGGCCACGCAATTGGATACGGCCCTGATTAACGAGACGGTGCTCCGCGTTCCCTGGGAGAAGCTCGGACCCGGGCCGGTGGGCGAATACCTCGAAGTGGTGGACTACGATCCGGCCAGCGGCTGCTTCTACAAGCCGGTAGACCTGGAAGATCGCTACGTGCTGGCGCAGGACGGCCTGGCCCCCTCGGAGGGCAACCCGCACTTTCATCAGCAGATGGTCTACGCGGTGGCCATGACCACCATCCACAACTTCGAGCGCGCCCTGGGACGACGGGTGCTGTGGGCGCCGCACATCGACCACGATCCGGAGACCGGCGAGTTCCGCGCCTCCGAGTTGGTGCCGCGGCTGCGCATCTATCCGCACGCGCTGCGCGAGGCCAACGCCTATTACAGTCCGCAAAAGAAAGCCCTGCTGTTCGGCTACTTCCCGGCGATCCTGGCCAACCCCGGCGAGAATTTGCCGGGCGGCATGGTCTTCACCTGCCTGTCGCATGACGTGGTGGCCCACGAGACGACGCACGCCCTGTTGGACGGCCTGCATCGCTATTTCGGCGAGCCGACCAATCCCGACGTGCTGGCGTTCCACGAGGCGTTCGCCGACATCGCGGCCCTGTTTCAGCACTTCACGCAGCCCGAGGCGCTGCGGCACCAGATCGCCCGCACGCGCGGCGACCTCGCCAGTCAGAACTTGCTGGGCGAGCTGGCGCACCAGTTCGGCCAGGCCATCGGCAATCACGGCGCCCTGCGCGACGCCATCGGCAAGCCCGACCCGACGACGGGCCAGTGGAAGCCACAGGTGCCCGACCCGGATCTGTATCCGGCGACGACCGAGCCGCACGCGCGCGGCGCCATCCTGGTGGCGGCGATGTTCGACGCCTTTCTGTCGGTCTACAAGGCCCGCATCGCCGACCTGCTGCGCATCGCCACCGGCGGCACCGGCGAATTGCCGGCGGGATCGCTGCATCCCGATCTGGTCAAGCGCATGGCCGATGAGGCGACCGACACGGCTGCTTACGTTCTGCGCATGGCGATCCGAGCGCTGGATTACTGTCCGCCGGTGGACATCACCTTCGGCGAATACCTCCGTGCCCTGGTCACGGCCGACACGGAGCTGGCTCCCGACGACCCGCGCGGCTACCGCATCGCCGTCATCGAAGCGTTCCGCCGCCGCGGCATTTATCCGCGCGATGTCCGCACCCTGGCGGCCGACGCGCTCTTGTGGCAGAAGCCCGCCGGCGGTCTGCCCGACTTCGCCGACCTCATCCGCAAGTTGAAGTCCGGATGGATGCCGAAACGCGCCGGCGGCAACCAGCCGCCGGCGCGGGCCGACGACCTGCCGACGCTCGAATGGCAGACGGCCACGGCCTCCCGCGAGGACATCGATCGCCTGAACCACCAGTACCAGTACGCCACCTGGGCCTGGTTCAAGGAGCAGTCCGCCGCCGCCCGCAACCCGAAAGGGCCGGGACCATCGCTCGCCGACGCCCTTGGCCTGGCCCTCGGGACGAACGCGCCGGCGACGATCTATCGCAGTAAATTCGACGGGCTGCCCGCGCTGGAGGTCCACTCCGTCCGCTCCGCCCGCCGGCCGCTCCAGGACGGCCGTACCATCATCGACCTCGTTATCGAGATGACCCAGCGTCGCCGCGGCTATCTCGATCCCCAGAAGCAGAAACAAGCCGACAAACTTCCTCCCGATTCTCCCCAATGGCGGACAGCGGAGTTTCGACCGGACTTCAAGTTGCGGGGCGGTTGCACTCTCCTGATCGACGGCGAGACGGGCACGGTGCGCTACTGCATCGCCAAGAGCATCGGCAGCGAGACCCGCCTGGCGCGTCAGCGGACGTTCGTCTCGGGGGCCGAAGGACCATCGCTCCGCGCCACCTACTCGCGCCTGGCTCCCGGCGCCCCGGTCCACGAGCCATTCGCACTCCTGCACCGCTCCCACTGAGAAAGGACGTCCGCATGATCCGGCAAAAGCCCAGCCGCAAGCCGAGAAAGCCGGCGAAAACGAGCCGCCCCGCTGGCGCCAACGGCAAGGCGAACAAGAAACATCCAGGGACGAGCGGCGCCCCGCAAGATGGGACCACCGCCGCGCCGGCGCCCGGAGGACGGATGACGCCGCCGATCCGGGGCGTCAAGGTCCGCATGTATCGCACGGGTCTGGGAGACTGCTTTTTGCTGGCTTTCCCGCGCTCCCGGGCGGCGGATGCCTCCCGCGATGCCTTTTACCTGCTCGTGGATTGCGGCGTTTACAAGGGCACTCCCGAGCCTTACAACGCGACGTTGATTGGCAAGATCGTCCAGAACATCCGCGACGCCACCGGCGGACGGCTGGACCTCTTGGTCATCACCCACGAGCATTGGGACCACGTATCGGCCTTCCACCCCTCGCAGTCCCAGGCGACTTTCGACAAAGAGATCGCCCTGGAAACGCTGTGGATGGCGTGGACGGAGAACCTGAACCTCAAGCTGGCCAAAGACCTCCACAACGGCCGCAAGGCCGCTCGGGCCGCCCTGGCCGGCGCGCTGGAGCAGATGCAGGGTCTCGGCGCCGACAGCGAGACGCGCGACCTGATCCGCAAAGTCCTCGATTTCTTCGGCGATCCGGTGTTCGGGGCCAAGAGCGTCCAGACCGAAGACGCCATGACCTGGATTCGGGAGCATTACGGCAAGGGCAAGACGAAGTTCCTCCACCCCGGCGACGGCCCGCTGACTTTCGACGGCGTGCCCGACGCCCGCGTGTACGTCCTGGGACCGCCGGAAGATCCGGTCTTGATCAAGCGCTACAATCCCAGCGCTTCCGGCTCGGAGGTCTATCCGCGGGCGATGGCCGCAGCCATCGAGGCTTCCTTCTTCGCCGCCTTCGGCGTGGTCCCGACCAACCTCGATGATCCTCCCGATAGCGACGCCATCAAGGAGGCCCAGCAGATGAGCCTGCCGTTCGACGAGGGCCATCGCGTCGAGGTCCAGGACGCTCGCAAGGACAAGTTCTTCCGCGAGCATTACTACGACAAGGACAAGGCGGCCGCGTGGCGGACCATCGAGGGCGACTGGCTGGAAACGGCCGGTGAGTTCGCACTGCAGCTCGACAGCGCCACCAACAACACGAGCCTGGCGTTCGCCCTGGAGATTGGCCCACCCGGCGAAGGCAAGGTGCTGCTGTTCCCCGGCGACGCTCAGGTGGGCAACTGGCAGTCGTGGTTCGGCAAGGTCCAGGTCGGCAAGCAGACGGTGGGCAAGGACATGGCCTGGAAGGTGGGAGGCCAATCGATCACGGCCGTGGACCTTCTGCGGCGTACCGTGCTGTACAAGGTCGGCCACCACGGCAGCCACAACGCCACGCTCCGCGCTCAGGGGTTGGAGCTGATGGGTCGCCCCGATGGGACCGCCGAGCTGGTGGCGCTGCTGCCCGTCGATGAGCACGTGGCCCGCGACCTGGCGCACTACGGCGAGATGCCGCTGCGCTCGCTCCTCAAGGAACTCGCTCTCCGCACCGGAGGCCGCATCGCCCGCAACGACGAGGGAGCCAAGCCGGCAAACAAGCAGTCCACGCTCGCCCCGATCCCCGGCGCGCCGCCGATCCGCTCGAATTTCGTGGACGCGAAAACGGACCTGTATTTCGAGTACACCGTCGATCCTTGAGGCGGTGTCCAGGCGTCCGGGCCGGAGCGTCGGCTCGCGGCATTGCTCTTTCGCTTTACGGAGTCCGCTCCATGCCTTCCACTCCATCGCCTCTGCGTTGGCTTCACGCTTTCGAGTCGGCGCTGGGCTGGCTGCTGCGCTATCCTCTCCTGCCGCTTCAAATCCTGCTGTTTTTCCTGGTCGCCTGGGGCCGACTCGGCTACGACCTCGGAGCGGAAGACCTGTTCTGGAGCGAGCACGCCGGCGAGCAGATCCTCAACGGCGTCGCCTGCGGACTGCTGTTCGGCGAAGTCCTACTGGTCCGCTACCTTCTCGATCCGAATCGCCGACGCTTCTCGTTCCGCTTCTCCCTCTTCCCCGTCGCGGACGCCGACGTCCGCCGCCTGGGAGCGTATCTGCTGAGGTTGTGGATCCCGAGCTTGCTGGTCCTGTGGGGAGGCAAACTCTTCTTCCATGACGTTTGGACGGGCGACGTTCGCGTCTGGGCGTTGCCCATCGGCCTGGTCCTCGCCGTCGGGGCGAGCGTTGGGGTCATCGGTGCGGCCAGCCGGTTTGACTTCCTCACCCGGTTGATCCGGCGCGGGTTGCCGAGCGACACGGAGGCGCTCTCCCTCCACGGCGTGGCCCTGCTGACCACGCTGTTGTCCGTCCTGGCCCTCTTCCTCCTCTACGTCCTTCACTTCTCCGGCAGCGTATTTTCCCCGATCCTGGTCCTGTGCGTATTGCTCATACTGGCCGACGCCGTTTACGGCTTCCTCGCCTTCTGGGCGCCAGGCTCTCAGTTCCTCGCCCTAGTGCTGGTAGTGGGCTTCGCCCTGCTGGCCAACAACAGGTCCGACCACGCTTACAAACTCACGTTCCCCAACCTGGAAGACCAGTACGCCAACCCTCTCCGCATCGACGAGGAGTTGGTGGGAGAGGAAGGCGGCAAGCACAAGCGTCTCGACCATTACTACGAACTGCTGAGAAAACAGGCCGACGGAGAGGAGACGAAGCCCGACCTGATCGCCAGCGAGGGACCTGTGCGAGCGATGGCGGAGCGTTGGCGGCAAGAGCACAACGACGGCAGCAAACCGCGGCTGGTGCTCATCGCGACCAGCGGCGGCGGCATCCGGGCGGCGGTGTGGACAGCGGTGGTGCTGGACGGACTGGAGCGCGAGATCGGCCCTCCCTTCCGCGATCACATCCGCCTGTTCACCGGGGCCAGCGGAGGCATGGTCGGGGCCGCCCTGTACGTCGCCGACTTCGAGAACGCGCCCGCCGATCGGTCGCCGATCAACCCGGACACCGGACTCCGAGGTCTCTCCGAGGAACTGGCTCGGGACAGTTTCGCCGCACCGTACAGACGATGCTGCTGCAAGACTTGCCAACCCTATGGCGACCGGGCCAGCTCCACTGGGACCGGGGACGCGAACTCGAGCAAACGTGGGCCAAGAACACCCTCCGAGCGAACGGACGTTCGCCGTTCCAAAAGTCGTTCAACGAGTTAAAAGACCTCGAAAAAGAGGGACGCCGGCCATCGCTGATTTTCGCGCCGATGCTGGTCGAGGACGCTCGTCGGCTGCTGGTCAGCAACCTCGACCTGCTCGACCTGACCTGGACCTCCGGCGACGTACTCGGCTTCACGTCGTTTGCAAAGCAGTATCCATTCCCCGCCGCGCCCGATCGGCCGCTGTTGTCGCTCGAGTCCGTCGAGCTGTTCCGGCTGTTCCCGTGTGCGCAGGCCAGGTTCGAGGTCGGCACCGCCGGCCGGATGAACGCCTCCTTTCCGCTGGTCAGCCCCGGCGTCAGCCTGCCGACCAATCCGCCGCGGCGCGTCGTGGACGCCGGCTATTACGACAACTATGGGGTCAACCTGGCGGCGCGATGGCTGTATCGTCACGAGCCGGCCCTCCGCGAATACACCTCCGGCGTTGTCCTGATCGAGGTTCGCGCCTATCGCAACGGCTACGCGCGCTGGCACTTCCAGGACAAGGAAGCGGAGAAATCGCAACCCGACCCCAACCGCGAGGGAGCGCCCCGCCGGGACCGAGATGCGCTGGAGGCGACCCTGGAGTGGCTGTCCACGCCGGTCGAGGCGCTGTTGAACGCACGCGATCGGGCGGCCTACTACCGCAATGACGAGCTGCTCGAAGGACTGGACCGGCATTTCAACCGCAAGCAGTCGGATTTCTTCACGACGATCGCGTTCGAGTGTGAGGTGGACGCCGCCCTGAGCTGGACGCTGCCGGCCAACGAAGCCCGGCGGATCGCCCAGGCGTTTTATCGCCGGCCGGATAGCGCGGACGCCGCCGAGCGGATGCCGCGCTGGATCCGGACTCGGGTGCGATCTCTGCAAGATTGGTTCGGCAAGGGCGGACGAGTCTCGGCCCCCTGACGACCTCGGGCTTTATCCGTGGGAGGCGCCCATGTCTGTGAATCGGCAGGAGGGCGGACTGCTGCTCGGCTTCGCCGCCCTGGCCACCCTTTTCGTGACGATGCAACCCAAACCGGCCGAACACAGCATCGCCAAGGAAGGGGAGAAACGACGCGAGGAAGCGAAGGCGTCGCTGCGCGATGCCGGCCCGTCCGAGGGACCGGTGCCGGATGGACCGACCAAGCCCATCTGGGACTTCCTCGCGCTCGCTCCGGCGAAGGCCGAGACGCGGACCACACGCTACGCGGTTGAGCTATCCCGCAACGGCGCCGTCGTTACGGAAGAGACGGCCGGTCCCGAGGCGGCGGCGAAGCTCTACGATTGGCCCGCGTGCTGTGATCTGGAGGGTTTCACGTTTCGCTTCCTGATAGCCACGGTGCCGGACCCGTTCGATTCCGGCTTCGGCTATGCGTTCGACCAGGTGGTGGAGGCGGTGCAGCGCGCCGTGGAGGCGGACGATTACGTCATCGACCGCGCCTGGCTTCCGTGGCGCCGCGCCGCCTCGGGCCGGCCCGCCGATCCGCGCCTTCACGAGAGACATCCGGGCCTGGTCCTCTTCCGCGACGACAATCCGCCGACGAAGGCTTCGCAACGGGGCGGCCGACTACAACGGCGACTGCTGGCCCTGCTGCTGGTCGGCGAAACCGCCACGGCTGGCATCAACCGATTCGCCTTCCGCAACGCCGTCCGCGTCATCCACTCCTGTCCGGGGCACAAGGAAGAGGGCAATCGCATCCGCGTTCTGGGGCCTCACTTTTCCGGCTCGGCCGTCTCCCTCGGCCTGGCACTGCAGGAGACCCGGAAAATCATGGAGCACATGCCCCGCGGGGAGAAGCCGCGCGAGCCGTGGATCAAGGTCGTCTGCGGCAGCGCGTCGGGGTTCATTCACCACGACTTTGTCAAGACCTACGACGAGGACGGATGGCGGGGCGACCCGAAAGACGAGGAGGAGCCGGCTTTCGCAACCACCATCCTGCCCAATGACCTGCTGCTTCGCTGGGCACGCAAATACCTGGGCAACCCAGCCGACCCCGTACACGGGAAATCGCCGGCGCCGATCGTCGTGCTCCACGAAGCGAACACGAGTTTCGGCCAGTTTTCGATCGACCTGAATATGATCGGCAAGGGGAAACAAACCGGAGACAACGACCAGAAAATCGAGTTGTTCCTGATACCGTTCCCCCTGCACATTTCGCAGCTGCGGGCTTCCTATACGAAGGAGCAGATGGCCCGCGCCGAGAGCCAGGGCTTGCCGCGCTCGGGCCGAAACCTCCCCTTCCCCTCGGAGGACCAGGACAAGGGAGAGGCGGGACAGGAGGCGATTGCCGTCCAAAATCCGCTGATGACGGCCGCCATCGACGACCTGGTCCTCGGCAACCTGGTCACCACCATGGCGCAAAAGCGGACCAACTATGCCTGCCTGGTCAGTACCGACGTCCGCGACACGATCTTTCTGGCTCAGGAGATCCGCAACCATCAACGTGACGTGCAGCTCGTCACCCTGGGCAGCGATCTGCTTTTGACGCACGAGGACTACAACTACGCCCTGCACGGTATGGTCGTGGCTTCGACCTATCCGCTTTACCCCTCCGTCCAGGGGTGGAGCGACGTGGCGCGGGACCGGCGCTACTCCGGACGGATCCTCTTCGCCCAGGAGGCTTACCAAGGCTGCTATAACGCCGCCCTCGTCCACCTCGCGGACAAGCAGAAGGAGAGGACGCAGGCGGAGAAACTCACGTCCCTCATGATGGATTACGGTTGGGAGGGGACGCGAGGAGATGTCACCATGCCGCCGCTGTGGATCAGCGTGGTCGGCGGCAACGGACAGATGGTCCCCGTCACGTACATCGCGCCGAAGGAGTATGCCCCGTGCGATGACTCTCTCCAGTACCTCTATCAGCGGAAGCGCGCGCCCTCGGCCCCCAATCGGGTATCTTACGGGCGGCTGACTCCTCCCAACATGTGGTTCTTCTCCTTCGCCGTCTTCCTGGTTGTCAACGTCTGTTTTTTTTATCGCGTCTGCTACTACTTGGGGGACTCGTGCTGGGGCGTCACCGTCGCCGACCGTGCCGCGCGCTACAAGCAGCGCATCGACTTCGCGGTGGGCTGCCTGGCCCAGGTGCTGCTATACGGGATGATGGCGGAGCTGACCTGCACGCCTCTGCGGGCCGGCCTCTGGACACAAGACCGTCTCGTCGCCTTCGCGGTCGGCCTGGTCCTGCTCGCCTCCGTCCTCATGGTGGCGGCCGCCTGGGTCATGCTGATAGTCGCTCACTGTCAGGAGTTCGAGGGCTTCGCGCTGAAGCGCCGCTGGGATGCCTACGTGGAGATATTTCGGGGGTCGGCAACCATGCGTGGCTGGCCCCGTTGGCTGGGCTGGCCATCGCGCGGCGGCTCCTGGATTGCCGTCTCCGACCTTGCCATGCTCGCGGTAGTGACCTTCGCGGTGGTCGGTTTCGCCTGGCGTATCTTCTTCAGCGCCACCGGCGACTTTCAGCCCCAGAAGATGATCCAGTTCGAGCGAACCGTTCATCTCTCCAATGGTGTCTCCCCCCTTCTGCCGCGCGTGTTCTTTTGCGCGGCCCTGTTCGGCTGGAGTTTCTTCCTCGTCAAGAAGCTGCACCTGGCCAACCATTACTCCGTCGAGAGTCCGTTCCCCTGCAATGGGTCGGCGAGCTTCAACGGACTGCGCGGCCTCCACCGCGCCGTCCATTCCGAGCTGATGCCGCCGAGCACGCTTCAGAAGCATTTCGGCTGGTGCTTGTTGACGTTCGGGCTGGTGCTGATTGGCTTCATCAAGCTGGCTTACGACGCCGCCTGGCCGATAGACGGTGTGGGGTTTGGCCGCTGGGCGTCGATCGGGTTTTGCGCCGGCTCCTTCTTGCTGTTGTTTACCCTGCTCCAGTTTCACTTCGCCTGGCGCAGCCTGCGCAAGTTGCTGCGTTTCGTGGCCCTGCTGCCAATGCAGAACGCCTTCGAGCGCCTCTCCGACAAGGTAGTGGGCATCTTCGGCCACTACCTGTATTCCCTGCGTCCTCGGCACTCCCACCTTGGCATCAACGTCCAGCAGTTCCATCGGGTGCGCCGGCTGTTCCTGCCCTTCCGCGTCGAACTGCAGCGCGCCGCTCAATCGAACCTTCCCCTCGGGCAACTAGACCCCGCGACCCTCGGCGCTGCCTGGCAGGAAGTGCAAATCGTTTTCCCCAACTTGGTGTTCGGCCCGCCCGTCGCTCAACAGTTCGACCAGGAGTTGAATCCCGTCGTCGAGGAGGACATGGAGCCGCCGGCCGGTTCGTCCGTCCTGGAATGGGGCGGCGTCACCGGAGAGGACATTCACCAGCTGACGCGGCGCTGCCTTCGCGTGCTGTATCCGTTCTGGTCGATCCACTCGATGGAAGAGGCGTTCGGGCGGGCGCCCCAAACCGGCGAGTCGGCGGAACACGCGGCCGGTACACCGAACTTCCTGTCGCTGCCGGAAGGCGACGCCCTCCGCGAGTGGATCGTCGCCGCCGAAGACTTCGTCGCCATCGAGATCATCCGCTATCTGAGCCAATTTATCGTCCAGCTCCGCAATCTCCTCACCTGCCTGACGCTCGGCTCCTTGCTGCTGGTGTTGGCGGCAACGGTGTACCCCTTCTCCGCGCAGTACCAACTGCTCCTCTTTCTGACCGCCCTGGCCGGCGGCATCGCCCTGTTCATCCTGACGTTCCTGGTCCAGCTCAACCGGGACGAACTCGTCAGCCGGATCACTCGGAGTACGCCGAACCGCTTCACGCCGGACTGGTCTTTCCTGCACGGCGCAACCGCCTATGTCTTGCCGATCCTCGCCGGCTTGATGGTGCAATTCCCGTTGGTGACCTCGACGCTGCGATCACTGCTGGATCCCCTCTTCCACATCATCAAATGAGGGGCGGGAAGGCCTGCGCTTTCTTCAAATCTCTTTTATTTTCCCCACGCGGCCGGGTCGATCAATCAGACAGGCGGACACTTCTGGCTGCCGTCCGAGCCGCGACCGTCAGGGAGCGGAGAAAGCCCCGCTCGCTCACGCTCGCGGCTCGGATTGGTCCGCGCGCTCGAAGGAGGAGGGGCGAGATGGGCAACCTGATCCTGTGGATGGAAGAAAATCCCACGCTGACCGCCGGCTTGTGTGTGCTGGCGGTGTTCGGGTTGCTCAACCTGTTGGCCTATCGCCACGCCCGCGCCCTGACGCACTTCGCGCCGCCGCTCCGCGGTTTGCGGACGAGAGAGGGCCGGCGTCCGCGGGAGGGACCGTTGACGCTCGCGGACAAGGTACGTCTGGCCGTCAACGGCGTGGCGATGGAGCGACCCACCGAGGAAGGACGGCCGGATCAGATCGGACTGCCTTACGAGGACCACGACTTGGCGGGAGGCGGCGGACGACTCGCTGCCTGGCACATCCCTCACGCCAACCCGGCCGGACTGGTCGTCCTCTTTCACGGTTACGCCGCCGGCAAAGCCCGCTTGCTGCCGGAAGCGAAGGGCTTCCACGATCTCGGCTACGCCTGTTTCCTCGTCGATTTTCGCGGCCACGGCAGTTCGGACGGCGATCGCACGTCAATCGGCTACCACGAGGCCGACGACGTGGCGCGAACCGTGGCCTACGTGCGCGGCCGCTGGCCGAGCGAGCGACTTCTCCTCTTTGGTCAGTCGATGGGGGCGGCGGCCGTATTGCGGGCGTTGGCTCGGCAGGCGATGAGGCCGGACGCGGTGATGCTGGAGTGTCCGTTCGATCGGCTGCTGTCCACGGTGGAGGCGCGTTTCCGCGTCCTGGGGCTGCCGGCGTTCCCGGCGGCGCGGCTGCTGGTCTTCTGGGGCGGTTGGCAGCACGGTTTCAACGGCTTCGGCCACAACCCCGCCGCCTACGCGCGCCGCCTGACGTGTCCGGCCCTGCTGCTGCACGGCACGCTCGACAACCGCGTCTCTGGCGCCCAGATTGCCTCGATCTATCACAACCTCGGCGGCGCCAAGCAGCTGCACTCGTTCGAGGGCGCCGGACACGAATCCTTCGCGGCCGGTCGGCCGCAGGAGTGGAGCGCGTGTGTCGGTCGTTTCCTGCACGGTTTAGCCGCGACGCGCAGCGGAGCGCGGCAAGCCCCGCGCTCCGCGGCGCGTCGCGGCTAAACTCCATTCAATTCCACCGCTTCCTCCCAGTGCTCGTACAACTGCTGGAGCCGCGCCTTGGCTTCCTCGAACGCTCGGGTCGTCTGCTTGACGCGCTCGCCGTCGCGGTACAATTCCGGCGACGCCAGGAGCTGTTCCAATTCCTGAATCTCGGTCTCGGTGGCCGCGATCTCCGCTTCCAGATCCTCGACCTTGCGATAGGGGAACTTCCGTTTGCGCTTGCCCTTCGCCGGCGCCGGTTCCGGCGGCTCGGTCTTCTTTCGTATTTCGGATTTGGGAGGTCTGATCTCTCCCTGACCGGCGCACATCATCTGGTAGGTGTCGTAATTGCCGTGAATGACCTGGACGCGGCCGGCGCTGTCGAGCACCAGCAGCAGATCGACGACGCGGTTGAGGAAGTAGCGATCGTGGCTGACCACGAGGACCGTGCCCTCGAACTCCAGCAGCGCCTGCTCCAGGGCGTCGCACGCCCACAGGTCGAGATGGTTGGTCGGCTCGTCGAGGACCAGGACGTTGACGCCCTGCGCCACCAGTTTGGCCAGGGCGGCCCGGCTCTTCTCGCCGCCGGACAGGTCGCCGACGCGCTGGTAAATCTGTTCGCCGCTCAGCCCGAAACGGGCCAGCAGGTCGCGCATGCCTTGTTCCTCGGCACTGGGGTCGGCGTCCGGCCAGACGGCGCGGATCACCGGCTTGTCCGCCGGCAGCGCTTGCAGGTTCTGATCGTAATAACCGAATTCGACCAGATGACCGCGCCGCACTTCGCCGCGATCTGGCTCCTCCTCGCCCAGCAGCACGCGCAATAGCGTCGTCTTGCCGCTGCCGTTTGGTCCCATGATGCCCATGCGCCGGCCGCGCGGCAGGCTGAAGCTCAGATCCTCAAAGAGCGGCTGATCGTACGACTTGGCCAGGTCCACGACGTCCAGCACCACGTCGCCGCTGCGGCGCACGGACCCGAAGTGCATGTGCGGCGTCTCGACCTTCGTCGGTCGTTCCAGCCGTTCGATCTTGTCGATGGCCTTCTGGCGCGACGCCGCCTGCTTGTGCAGCTGGCCATAGTGGACGCGGCGAATGTACTCCTCCTGCTTGGCGATGTACTCGCGCTGCGCTTCCCACGCCTTGCATTCCTGCTCGTAGCGTTCCTGGCGCAGCCGCCAGTATTGCCGGAAATTGCCGGGATACGACGTGATGCGATGGCCGTGCAGCTCGAACACCTTGGTCACCACGCGGTCGAGAAAATAGCGATCGTGGCTGACGATCAGCATGGCCTCGGCCTGCTTGACGAGGTAGTCCTCCAGCCAGCGTGTCGTGTCGATGTCGAGATGGTTGCTCGGCTCGTCGAGCAGCATGACGTCGGGCGAGGCGAGCAGCAGCTTGGCGAGCATGAGCCGGCCCTGCTGACCGCCGCTGAACGTCTCGACGGCCCGGCCGTAATCCTCCGGCCGGAAGCCGAGTCCGTCCAGCACCTGCTCGACGTGATGATCGACGTTGTAGGCATCGTGATGGCGCAGCAGCTCGTTGAGGCGATCGTAGCGCGCGGCGAGACTTTTGCGCTCGGCCTCGTCGCTGGCGCGGGCCAGCGCCTCGGCGGTGCGAATCATGTCGTCGTGAGCGGCGAGCAGCTCGTCGAGAGCGGAGCGCGCCTCGGCGAACAGGGTACGGCCCGGCTCGAACAGCGGCTGCTGGCGCAGCAGGCTGACGCGGGCGCCGGCGTGCAGCCGCACTTCGCCATCGTCGGGCCGATCGAGTCCGGCCAGGAGGCGCAGCAGCGTCGTCTTGCCGGCGCCGTTGGGACCGACAAGGCCGACGCGCTCGCCGGCCTGGAGTTCAAAGCCGATGTCCTGGAAAAGCGGCCCTTCGTCAAAGCCGCGAGAGAGGCGGGAGCAACTCAGCAACAACATGCGCGATCGTCGGTCCTCTCGGGATGAACCAAAGGTGTTTCGCGGCGGCTCGGGGCATGGCCGCAACCTATACCACCGGCGCTCCCGGCAAGGCTCGCAAGAAGCGTTCGATGTCGCCGGGGTTGTTGGCCTTCGGCTGGTGCGCTGGAAGAACTGCCGGGCTTCCTCTCGCCGGCCATCAAACCACAATTGGTAGGCATACAGGAAGAGCAAAATGGCATCGTCGGGACGTTGGCGGAGCACGTCGTCGAGCCGCCGCAGGTGCTCGGCGTAGGTGGCGACGTTGGCGCCGTACAGTTCGATGGGCCGAAAGAGGACGGTCGGCCAGGCCGGTTGCAGGGCCAGTCCGACGTGGATGGCGTCCACGGCCTCGGCGTACTTGCCCAGCGCGAACAGTGTCTGAGCGAGCAGGAAGTGGGCGAACGGCTCGCGCGGCGCCACGGCGATGGCCTGGCGGAAGCGCTGGGCGGCCCGGCCATACTCGCCGGCGGCGAAGGCGGCGCGGCCCGCCTCGATCAGTCGAGCCGACTCGGCCGCCGGCTCCGCTTCCGGTTGCGGCGGACGCGGCCGCTCGGGCGGCTGACCGGGCCGCCGCGGCGGCGCCGCTTGGGGAGGCGGCGGGGCCGGCGGCTCCGGCACCTTGGGCTGCTCCGGCGGAGGCGGCATCGCCTCGCGGGCGCGGGCACGGTTGTCCGGATCGAGGGGACGGAAGCCGCCGACGGGATCACCTTTGGGCAACGGCGGCTCGGACGGCGGAGGCGGCTGCACGCGCTCGGCGGGCGGTGGTTGCGGTTTGGGAGGGACCGGCGCGTCCTCGCGCGGCCGCGGCGGCAGTTCGTCTTCCAGCTCGTCCAGGAACAGCCGGGGCGGCGGCACCACCAGGATGGGCGGGGGTGGGTAGAGGATCGTCATCTGTCGGTAGCTGTAGCCGAGTGGACCGAGGCGGAAGCCCGGCCCGTAAACGCCGCCGAGCGAGATGGCCACGCGGACGCGCGGCCGGAGGATGCCGAACCCGATGCCACCATAGCCGATCCCGCCGTAGCCGTAGCCGCCGGGCAACAGCAGCTGCGCCCGCGAGGGCACGGCCCCGAGAGCGAGGGCCGCCAACGCCAGCAAGCAACGGATGCGCGTCATGGCGGGTCCGTCCTTTCGTGTCGATCCTCTTTGTTCCGGAGTGCCGGCGCGGGGCCGGCGCGAGGGAGCTGCTTCTTCCGCAATTATCGACGGCGCCGCAGTCCCATGCAAGGCAGAAGTGGAAAAGGGGGATGGGCAAGGTGCGTGCGCGGATTGCGGTAGTCGCCCTCGTTCCCAAGCTCTGCTTGGGAACGCACGTCGGGAAGCTCTGCTTCCCGTCCAAGCATGGGGCCGACCCCGAAGCAGAGCTTCGCATCCGTGCGTTCCCAAGCAGAGCTTGGGAACGAGGGACTGCGTATTGATTTCTCTCAAAATGTCAACCCAAAAAATAGTTACAAATCCGTAGGTTGATGAGATCAAAATGAGAAAAGGACAGCAAACTTACCGAACCGTACTCCAAGCTGAGCCATGACTTGAGGAAAAAATCGAAAAAATCAAAAAATCCTTGTCCGATTTGAAGCGCCGATTTCGATGGAATAAGTAGGGCCGATGGAAACGCCGTCCGGTGTTTTCCTCCCTTCCGGCCCGTGACGCACCCCCTACAGACCCGCACCGTGAGGTAAACCCATGAGCCCGCCGTTCCGTTCCGCGCCTCGAATCGTCCTCCCTTCGTTTGCCGCCTTCCTCCAGGGGCAGGCGTTGCGCCTGCTGCGTGCGGCCTGGGACGCGGCCCGGGCCGAGGGCCGCGACGTTTGGCAGTTCGCCGTGGAGATCGGCCAACTCCGCGCCCTGGGACTGAGTTCACACGGACCTGCGCCGCCTGCTGTGCCGCGGCTACCTGCGCATGCCCGCGAACGCACGCGCTTGGGGACCGGCCAACGCGCCTTCCGCGCTCTCGATAGCCTGGTCCTGCCGAGCCGAACTTGCTTCGTACTGACCGAGGAGGGACGGAGGGCCGTCTCCGCTCTGGCCGTCGAGGGGGAGATGGACGCGCATCCCTTCGGAGTGGTGCCGCGCTGGACGGCGCGACGCGGCGGTTGTCGTGGCAGGGTTGCCTCATCAAACAGTTCCAAAAGGTTGCGGCCAACCAGGAGAGAGTGCTGGCCGTGCTGGAGGAGGAGGGTTGGCCGCCGTGCGTCGATGATCCGCTGCCGCCGGTTCGGGGCATCGATCCCAAGGTCCGCCTGCACGACACGATCAAGGCCCTCAACCGGAGCCATCGGCTGCGGATCATCTCCTTCCGTGGCGACGGCAGTGGTCGGGGCATTCGCTGGGACTACTGGAAACCGGAGCTTCCCCCAACTTCCCCCCAAGCGCCCCTTGAGGATCCCACGGAGGCCGAGAACAAGCCGCGAGGTCCGGTTTCCGAGCGGTAAGCGGCCGTCCAACCAAAAGTCCCCATTTCGCCGAAGGCCGCGACCGGACACCTTTTCTCTCCCTTGTTCCTTTTCCGGCGGCACGGCGGCGAGTAAGTTGGACGAATGGAAAAAATGCGTCCTCGGGAGAGACGATTCGCTCGCGTCCGCACTTAACTATAGTATGAGCGCTGTCATGAGCGATAATTCCGGCGAGGTTTCCGATCTGCTCCAACGAGCCGCCGCGGAGGATGCGGAGGCCCTACGGGAATTATTCTCCCGTTATCGCGATCGGCTCAAACGGATGGTCCACCTGCGTCTGAGCCGCCGGCTGTCGGGACGGGTGGACGATTCGGACGTGGTGCAGGAAGCGTTTCTGGAGATCAGCCGAAAATTGCCGGAATACGCGCGGGCGCCGCAGATGCCGTTGTTTCTGTGGCTGCGACACATGACCGGCCTGAAGTTGACGGAAATCCATCGCCGTCATCTGGGGACGCAGCTGCGCGATGCCGACCGCGAGGTCTCGCTGCATCGCGGCGGACTGCCCGAGGCCGACTCCGTATCACTGGCGGCGCAACTGCTCGGCAAATTGACGACGCCCTCGCAGGCCGCCATCAAGGCCGAGCAGCGCATTTACGTCCAGGAAGCGCTCAACAGCATGGACCCCCTTGACCGGGAAGTGCTGGCGCTGAAGCACTTCGAGCAGCTCAGTACCAGCGAAATCGCCCAGGTGCTGGGGCTGTCCAAGGCCGGCGCCGGCAGCCGTTATCTCCGCGCGATCAAACGGCTGCGCGAGATCCTCGAGCGCATTCCCGGTTTTCGGGACCTGTAACCACCACGGACAGCGACAGAGGCGGATTCCCTGCTAACCGTTCGTTCGCTCCATCAATGGGGAGGGGGCCGTATGTCCGCATCGGAATCGCGTTCCGCGGTCGTGCTGGAATTGGCGGAGGAGTTTCTGGAACGCTACCGCCAGGGACAACGGCCGTCCCTCAAGGAATACATCGACCGCCATCCCGAGCTGGCCGCCGACATCAAGGACGTGTTCCCGGCCATGGCCCTGATGGAGAACGTCGCCCTGGCCGATGAATCTCTGGCCGACGAGGCCACCGGGCCGGCCCCGACGACCGGGGCCGCGCCGCCGACGCAACTGGGCGATTATCGCATCCTCCGCGAGGTCGGCCGAGGCGGAATGGGCATCGTCTACGAGGCCGAGCAGATCTCGCTGGGACGCCACGTCGCGCTGAAAGTCCTGCCGCGCAAAATGTTCGTCGATGCCCAGCAACGACGGCGTTTCGAGCGCGAGTCCAAGGCGGCGGCCCGGCTGCACCACACCAACATCGTGCCGGTCTTCGGCGTCGGCGAGCACGAGGGCTTGCCCTATTACGTCATGCAGTTCATTCAAGGGCTGGGACTGGATGACGTGCTCGACGAGCTGAAACGCATGCACGGCGGCACGCCGACGGCGACGGGCGGCGAACTGCGTGTCGGACGCAAGGACGTGTCGGCGGCGGACGCGGCCCACTCGCTCCTGACCGGCGCCTTCCAGGAGCCGAGCGGGGGGCGTCAGCCCCCGGAGTTTCGCCCCTCTCAGGGGGCTGACGCCCCCCGCTCCACCGAGGGCAGCACCGACAAACTGTCCGATTCGTTCACCTTGTCATCGTCGGCGGTGAAGCTGCCCGGCTCGGGCGGGGTCGCGCACAGCAAGGGCAAGAAGGCGAGTTACGGACAGAGCGTGGCCCGGATCGGCGTGCAGGTGGCCGACGCTCTGGAATACGCCCACAAGCAGGGCATTCAGCACCGCGACATCAAGCCCTCCAATCTGCTCCTGGACACGCGCGGCACCGTCTGGGTGACGGACTTCGGCCTGGCCCGGGCCGACAGCGAGGACCATCTGACGCAGACCGGCGACATTGTCGGCACGCTGCGCTACATGCCGCCGGAGGCCTTCGAGGGGCGAGCGGACAAGCGCGGCGACATCTATTCGCTGGGTTTGACGCTGTACGAATTGCTGGCGCTCCAGCCGGCCTTTGCGGAACGAGACCGCCATCGGCTCATCAAGCTCGTGACGACGGAAGAGCCGGCGCGGTTGGACAAGCTGAACCGGGCCATCCCGCGCGACCTGGTGACGATCGTCCACAAGGCCATCGACCGCGAGCCGTCCCGTCGTTATGCGACGGCCGGCGAGCTGGCGGCCGATTTGCAGCGCTTTCTCGACGATGAGCCGATCCGGGCGCGGCGTATTTCGTTCGTGGAGCGCTTCGGGCGATGGTGCCGCCATCATCCGGGCGTGGCGACGCTGACGACGACGCTGGCCGCGATCCTTCTCGCCGTCACGATGGCCTCGGTTTTCGCGGCGGCCCGCTTCGATGGGCTGGCCCGCGAGCAAGCGACGGCGGCGGAGAACGAACGGCAGGCGCGGCGCGAGGCCGAGGAAGCCAAGGAACACGAGGCGGCACTGCGCAAACAAGCGGAGAGCAATCTGCGCGAGGCGGAACGGCAAAAGCAACGAGCCGACGCCAACTTCGCCAAGGCCCAGAAGGCGGTGGACGATTATTTCACCACGGTCAGCGATAGCCACCTGCTGCGCGCCGCGGGCATGCAGCCGCTCCGCCGCGACTTGCTGCAATCGGCGCTGGCGTTTTACCAGGACTTCCTCAAGGAGCGCGGCGACGATCCGGCCCTGCGCGGCGACCTGGCGGCGGCCTTTCTGCGCGTGGGCAAGATTCGCCTGGAGCTGGGCGAAAGGGCCGCGTCAGGCAAAGCCTACGCGCAGGCGCGGCAGCTGTACGAGGCGCTGACCAGGGCCGCGCCCGAGTCCGTCGAGTGGCGGCACGGCCTGGCCCAGTCCTATTACGGTCTGGGCCGCAATGACGAGGCCATCGCTCTGTGGCAGAAGCTGGTCCAACCCGATCAGTCCCGCTTCCAGAAGGAGCTGGCCGATGCCTATCACATTCGGGCGTCCAGGTATCAGAAAGAGGGCAAGATCGCCGAGGCGTTGCAGGTACGCCAGCAGATCCTGCCTATCCGGGAAAGGCTGCTCCGTCTCCACCCCGACGACCCCGACGCCCAGCGCGACCTGGGCGGGGCGCTGAGCAACCTGGGCGGCCTCCTGCTCCGAAACGGACGGCTCGCGGAGACGCTGACGCTGTTTCGTCGAGCCGCCGATCACGCCGAAGCCGCCTTTGCCCGCGCGCCGCAGGTGATCGCCAATGGAACGTTCCTCGTTCTTTGCCAGAACTGGATCGCCTTCCTCGAACAACATTTCGGACGAGAGAAAGAGGCGCTGGCGGCCTTCCGGCGCGGCCTGGAAGTAGCGCGGAAAGTGGCGCGAGACAATCCGGCGGTCCCGCAAGCACAGAGCTACCTGTTCCGATCCTACAGCTACCTGGCGCACTACCAGCGCGAACTGAAACAAACCGAGCAGGCGGAACGGAACATGAGGCTGGCCCGCGAAGTCGGCGAGCGCTTGCCCAGCGACAGTCCCTTCGACCTGTATAACCTGGCCTGCTACCGGGCCCTCTGTTCGACCTCCTTCCGCCAGGGCAACGAGAAAGCGACGGCCGAGGAGCAGGCCGAGCAAAAGCGCGAGGCGGACCTGGCGATGGAGACGTTACGCAAGGCCGTCGCCGCCGGCTATCAGGAACTGGAGTGGATTCGCCAGGATTCGGACCTGAACGTGCTGCGCAGCCGAGCGGACTTCAAGGCCCTGGAAGCGGACCTCGCCGCCCGCCTGGCCAAGCCGCCGGACAAGCTCAAGGCGAACGAGCAGACCCTGGCCCTGCGTCAGAAGTTGGTGGAGGCCGATCCCAAAAACAAGCAGCTTCGCGCCGACCTGGCCGCCAGCCAGCACGCCATCGCCCTCATTCAGCTCGACCTCGGCAAGACGGACGAAGCACAAAAGCAACTGCAACAGGCCATCGCCCTGCGCGAAGCCCTGGTCCAGGACGAGCCAAAGAATGCCCAATACCAGGCGGACCTGGCGGTGAGCCGCTTCGCCCTGGGTGAGTTTCATTGGCAGTCCGGCCGGCTGGCCGAGGCCGCCAGGACGTGGCAGCGCCAGCTGGACGCTCTGGAAGCGGCCACGCGCCAGGCACCCGATCACTCCTCCTTCACCAGCCAGCTTGTCGCCATGCGGCGAACCGTCGGCGAACATTACGCGCGGGCCGGGCTGTTCCCCGATGCGGCTGCCCAATTCGACCGTCTGATCCAATGGGAAGGAGCGAGCGAGGAGGACTATTACAATGCGGCCTGCCTGGCGCTGCGGGCCGGCGATGCCGCCGCTTATCGCCGAAACTGTGAGGCCATGGCCAAACGATTTGCGGACGCCACGGAAGGGAGCCACGGTCGCATGTTGGTCTGGGCCGGCGGTCTCGCGGACAACTCCGGCGTGGATAGTTCGCAACTGCTCAAGCGCGTGAGCGTCACGACGGAAACGAACACGGCCCGCGAGCGTTGGTGGCATCTCGTGCTTGCGCTGACTCATTACCGGGCCGGCCGGTTCGCCGAAGCGATTGCCCATGCGAACCAATCGACGGCCCCCAATCCGAGTTGGATGAGCAAGCTCCAGAGCTGGCCGGTGCTGGCGATGGCGCATCACCGCCTCGGACACGCCGCCGAGTCGCGGAAATGGCTGGACCAATCGCTCGCGGAATGGCGCCGCCTCAGTCCTCTGCTGCGTTCTCCCGACAGCCGGATCGTCCTTCCGTCTACTTCGGGAGACTGGAACAAGTACTGGCACGATTGGCTGACATTTGAGGTCCTTCTCCGCGAGGCATCCCTGTTGATTGCGGGCGTCGCGCCGGTGGCAGAGGCTCACGACCATGCCCATCGCAGCTTGCTCTACCGCCAGCTCGGCGAGAGCGCGAAGGCCGAGGCCGAATGGCAGACGGCCATCCGGCTCGCGCCGCGCGAGCCGGCGATGTGGCTGGCGCGGGCGCGCGTCTTCGCTCAGCTGGGTCAACACGATAAGGCCGACGCCGACTTCGCCAGGGCCGCCGCCCTGACGCCCGAGGAGCTGGATCGCTTTCCCCAGGCCGGCTGGTGGGTGGTGGGGCCGTATCCGGAAGACCTCAAACGGCCCTGTCCACCGGAAAAGGAGCCGGACCCGTCCCGTCCCGTCGCCGCCGCCGAGGGCGCCAAGGAATACCATTGGCAGCCGGCCCCCACGGAGCCGGCCGGCTTGGTGGATCTGTGGAAGTTCTTCAAGGCGAAACACATCTCGGCCTACGCTCTGACCTACGTGTATTCGCCCAAGGAGCGGACGGCGCTGCTGATGGTCGGCGGAGACGACCGAGTTCGCGTCTGGCTCAATGGCCGACTGTTTCACGAAAGAAATCAAGCGCTCGGTGCGGCCTGGGAGCCGGACCTTGTTCCGGTGACGCTCAAAGCCGGCCGGAATGTCTTGTTGTGCAAAGTGAGCCAAGTTGTCGGCAACCACTATTTGTTCTTGCGGATCGGCGACAACCCCATCGATCGCGCCATTGTTCGCGCCAAGCTGGGCTTGTGGGAGGAGGCCGCTGCCCTGTTCGAGCGCGGCATCGACCGGCACTCGTCTGTGGAACTCGATTGCCGGTATTGCCAGACCCATCTGCTCGTGGGCGACACGGCCGCTTATCGCCGCCGCCTGGACCGCATGTTGGAGCTTTACGACCAGAACAACATCGCCTGGGCCTGGTTAGCTTACGTGGGGGGAATGGTGGACAGCGCGGTCAAACCCCTGCGGCTGGTGGAGCTGGCAGAGCATGGCCTGGAGCGCAACAACAACGGCTTTGCTTTCCATGCCGCCGGACTCGCCCACTACCGTGCCGGCCAATGGGATCGAGCCATCGAGCGGTTTGAAGAGAGCTTGAAAAATCCCCGCTGGCAAGTCGCGGGGGGCCATGCCTCCGAATTCGGGTTGGCCCTGACCCACCACCGCCTGGGCCATGCCCAGCAAGCCCGCCAATGGTTCGACAAGGCCGAGCAATGGTACGACAAGGCGATGGAGCAGGCGCGCGCTTCCTCCCCCCGCTCCGCGACGCTCTTTAACTGGGCGGATTGGCCGAATTTCGTCCTTCTCCGCCGCGAGGCCCACAAGGTAATCCTGGGGACGGAACCCGCGGACGATCCGCGTTTGAAGCAATTAACCGACAGGATGCGCGACTGGCTCCAGAAGCGCGATCCGGCCACGGTCGATTACGACGTGGCGATTTCCCTGCACTCCTGGCAACCGCGTCTGCGGCTGGCGCACGGCCGCCGCCTGGCCGAGCTGAAACGCTACAAGGAAGCCGAAGCCGACCTGAATTTGGCCGTGCAGCGCCAACCCGACGATCCGGAAGTGTGGAAAGCACGCGGACAGATTTACGCCGAGACCGGACAGAAGGACAAGGCCGCCGCGGACTTTCACCAGGCCCAAACGCTGATCGAACAACACAAAGCCGAGCCGAAGAAGTGATGCGCGGAAAGGACGATCTTTCGGAGCCCGCGGCGTCAGCGAGGGTCATTCCCTCGCTGACGCCGCGGGCTCCGACAACACCTCGTTGGCTCCGGCCCTAGGCGCCGTGATAATCGATGTCCTTGACCTCCAGCGCGTATTTCTGGATGAAATCGCGGCGCGGCTCGACCTTCTCGCCCATCAGCATGCGGAACATCTCATCCGCCTTCAGCGCGTCGTCCAGCTGCACCTTGAGCAGGATGCGCTTGTCGGGGTCCAGCGTCGTCTCCCACAGCTCTTCGGGGTCCATCTCGCCCAGTCCCTTGAAGCGCGTGATCGACAGGCCGCGCTCGCCCAGTTTGCGGACCTCGACGATCAGCTCGCGCAGGGTGGCCAGCAGACGGCGTTGTTCGCCGTTCTCCAGCACCAGTCGCGGCGGCGGCTCGCGGCCGGCCAGGCGCGGCGCCGGCACCAGATCGCTCGGCTTCAGGCCGAAGCGCTCGCAGCTCCGTCAGACCGCGATTGACCTCGGGCACCTCGTGCAGTTCCTGTTCGTACAGGACTTCGCCGTGGCCGTTGCCGCTGCGCCGGCGTCTCGTCGCCCACCACCAGTTCGCGGCCCAGACGTTCTTCCTCCGCTGGCGGAACGCGTCCACCTCCTCGCGGCTGTAACACCATTCGATCGTGGCTGCCCAGCAGCACGCGATAGCGCGGCAATCCGCCGGCGCCGTTGCGGGCCAAGAACTCGCGCAGGTTCAGGCCACGCCGCTCCAGCGTTTGCAGCGCTCCCTCCAGCCGGTTCAGCACTTGCAACAGCGCCGACAGCTCGCCGGCTTGCAGCACGCGCGGCGGCGTATCGCCCTCCGCCGGCGGCGGCAGCACACTCAGCCGCGTGTCGCGCAAGCCCGCGGTCGATCAGCTCGCGCTGCATCTCCTCGGCCGTCTGCACGAAGCGCACGTGCTTCTTCTGCGTCACCTTGTACAGCGGCGGCCGGGCCACGTAGATGTGGCCGTCGGCCACCAGGCGCGGCATCTGCCGATAGAAGAACGTCAGCAGCAGCGTGCGGATGTGCTGGCCGTCCACGTCGGCGTCGGTCAGAATGATGACCTTGTCGTAGCGCAAATTCTTGAGATTATCGTCCTCGCTGTTGCCGATGTCGATGCCGATGGCGGAGATGAGGCTGCAAATCTCGTCGTTTTTCAGCAGGTTCTCGACACGGGCCTTCTCGACGTTGAGCGGCTTGCCGCGCAGCGGCAGGATGGCCTGGAACTTGCGGTCGCGGCCGGTCTCGGCCGAGCCGCCGGCCGAGTCGCCCTCCACCAGAAACAGTTCCGAGGCGTCGCGGTCGCGCTCGGTGCAGTCGAACAGCTTGCCCGGCAGACCGCCGCCGGACAGGATGCTCTTGCGGTCCTTCAGCGCCTTCTTGGCCTTGGCCGCCGCCTCGCGCGCCTCGGCCGCCAACGTCACCTTCTTCATGATCCGCTGGGCGTCCTTGGGGTTCTCCTCCAGGTACTTCGCCAGCTGTTCGTTGACGACGCTGGTGACGATGCCTTCGACCTCGGGGTTGTTCAGGCGGATCTTGTTCTGCGACTCGAACTGCGGCTCGGGGCACTGCACGCTGACGATGGCCGTCAGGCCCTCGCGGAAGTCCTCGCCGATGGGCGAGACGTTCTTGAACAATTCTTCCTTGCCGCCGTAGGTGTTGAGCGTGCGCGTCAGGGCCGCGCGGAAGCCGGACAGGTGCGTGCCGCCGACCGGGTTGTAGGCGTTGTTGGCGTAGCAGCGCACGCGCTCCTCGTCGCTGGTCGTGTACTGCAGCGCCACCTCGACGCGGACGTCGTCCACCATCTTTTCGATGTAGATGGGCTTGTGCAGCACTTCCTCGGAGCGGTTGAGATAGGCGACGAACTCGGCGATGCCGCCGTCGTACTTGAACGTCTCTTCCTTGCCGGTGCGCTTGTCGATCAGCTGGAAGGCCAGCCCCTTGTTGAGGAAGGCCAGCTCGCGCAGGCGCACTTCCAGGGTGTCGTAGTCGAAGCGCGTCTCGTTGAAGATTTCGGGGTCGGGCTTGAAGGTGACGAGGGTGCCGGTGCCCTTGGCGGCGCCGATGTCCTTGACCTCGGTGATGGCCTTGCCGCGCTCGTATTCCTGCTTGTAGACGCGGCCGTTGCGGCGCACCTCGGCCTCGGTCCATTCGCTCAGGGCGGTGACCGCCTTGGCGCCCATGCCGTGCAGGCCGGCCGACACCTTGTACGATTCTTGTCGAACTTGGCGCCGGCGCCGACGGTGGTCAGCACCACTTCCAGCGTCGGCCGCTTGGCGTCGGGGTGCTCCTCGACGGGGATGCCGCGGCCGTCGTCGGTGACGCTGATGCTGCCGTCCACGTTGATCTTGACCTGGATGTTGTGGCAGTGGCCCGCCAGTGCTTCGTCGACGCTGTTGTAGACCAGCTCGTAGACGAGGTGGTGCAGGCCGCTGGAGCCGGTGTCGCCGATGTACATGCCGGGGCGGCGGCGGATGTGGTCGGCGTCGCGCAGGATCTGCACGTTGCTCGCCGCCGTAATCCTCGGAGGCGATCAACGTCGCCTGTTCCTCGGCGGTCAGAGCTTTGTCGGCGATCCCAACATTTTCTTCGTTCATCGGTGTGTCCTCACAAATCGGCGGTCGGCCGCCGCGTTCATTCCAGAACTCCCGCGCGGAAGCGCAGGTCGGTCAGGGGGGTATCGGGCAGACGGCGGCGCAGCTGTTCCAGCAGGCGCCGTTTGTGGAAATGGGCCAGTTCTTGCAGCAGCACGGCGTTGTCGACTGTCACCTCCAGCACGCCGCGGCGCAGGGCGGCGGGGCGCGTGTGGGCGGCGTGTTCGGCCCCGACGACCTCGGCCCAGGCTCGCTCCAGGTGCAGCCGGTCCTGCCGCCGACCCCAGCCGCGCGCCGTGAACAGCCGGCTCAGAATCTCGCCCAGCCGCTCCGGTCCTCGATTGGGCACGTCCCGGCGTATGGCCATGAATCAGTTCTGAGTTCTGAGTGCTGAGTTCTGAGTGCCCAACACACAGTCCTCAGTCTCCTATTTTCTTGCCCGTCTTTACTCAGAACTCAGAACTCAGCACTCAGAACTATGTCAGCGGCATGACCAGGTACGAATAGTTCGCGCCGCTGCGGAACAGGGCCGGACTGCCGGCGTCGATCAGGTCCAGCGTCAGCTCCGCGTCCGGCGGCAGCACCTTGAGCATGTCCACCAGGTACGTCGGGTTGAAGCTGATGTCCAGCGTCTTGCCGTCGTACTCGATGGGCAGCTCGACCTTGGACCGCCCGGCCGTCGCGCCCTGGGCCTTGAGCGTCAGGTTGTCCTTGGCGAAGCGGAAGGTCACGCGCTTGCTGTCCTCGTCGGTCATGATGGCCGCCTGCCGCACCGCCGCTTGGAACGGCACCGCTTGCAGGACGACCCGCACCGCCTGCTTTTTCGGCATCACCTGGCGGTAATCGGGGAAGCGGCCCTCGACGAGCCGGCTGTAGATCACCGCCCGCTCGGTGCGGAACAGCACCTCGTTGGGCCGCAGACAGATGCGCACCGGTTTCCTCGTCGTCCTGCAGGTTGCGTTCGAGCAGGCTCATGGCCTTGGTCGGCACCACGGGCGTCTGTCCCCGCGTCGTGTGGCCGCCGTGGCCGGTGGCGGTCCCCTGGGCCAGGGCCAGGCGCCGGCCATCGGTCGCCACCAGGCGAGCGATGTTGTCTTCCAGCTCCCACATGACGCCGGTCATCGAGTAACGGGCCGTCTCGTCGGCGGCGGCGAACACGGTGCGGCGGATCATCTCGCGCAGACTGCCGGCCGTGATCTCGTGAAACTTGTCCTCGGCGAAGGTCGGCAGGTCGGGAAACTGCGCCGGATCCTCGCTGGGCATCTCGAACTCCAGCGACGGTCCCTTGACCACGCAGGCGCTGGGATCGGCCTCGATCTCCAGCTCGTCGTCGCGCGTCTCGCGCAGGATGGCGAGCAGCTTGGCCGCCGGCAGGATCGCCTCGCCCGGTTCCTGGATGGTCAACCCTTGCACGTCCAGGCGGATGCCGACCTCCATGTCGGTGGCCATGAGGGTGCAGCGGCCGTCGCTGGCGATGGCCTTGATGTTCTTCAGGATCGGCTTGACGTCGCGGGCCGGAATGGCCGCGCTGACCAGCTGGCAGGCTGCCAGCAATCCCTCGCGATGACAGATGGCCTTCATGCAATCCTCCTTGCCCTGCCGGCTCATGCCGGCCGTTTACCCCAAATGAATCCTTACTTCTCTATATCCCCAGCAGTCGTATTGAGGTGAGACCTCAAACGGTTACTTCCTCTACTACCGGCACCTGTTATCCTTGCGGGATCAAGGGTTGCGCTTGTGTTCCCGTTGTGGAAATCCCGTCGATCGCCTGTCGCGCCGGCATCGGTTGGCGTCGAGCGAATCAGGCCGATCCGCACGGCGACGGCGAAGGCGGGCGGATACCGTCGCCTCGCGACGGGCACTCATCGAGCCGACAACGGGTTTTCCACCAGGTTGTGTCATGCGAGGTCCGCGTGCAGCTGCCGCACGGCCCCGGACAGGCGAATGTCTGAGGCGAGGGCTTGTTCGACCTTGCGGCAGGCGTGCAGGACGGTGCTGTGGTCTCGTCCGCCGAAGTACGAGCCGATCTGCTGCAACGACAGCTCGGTCAGCTGGCGGGCCAGGTACATGCCGACCTGGCGGGGCAGCAGAACGCCGCGCGATCGGCTCCGCGCTTGCAGCTGCCGCGGCTCGACCTGGAAATACCGGCCGACGCGCTGGGCGATGCGTTCCACCGTGGGCCGGCCCGCCGACGCCTCCACGTCGAAATGCTCGGCGATCCTTTCGACGCCGAGCGGTTGGCCCGGAAGGGGAGTCAGGCTCGCCAGGCGGGCCACAGCCCCTTCGAGCTGGCGGACACTGCCGGGAACATGGTCGGCCAGCCAGTCGATTGCGTCCGGCCCCACCTTCAGTCCACGCCGATGGAGACGATCTTGCAAGAAGGTCCGCCGGCTGTGCGGCGATAACGGTCCCAGACCGACGACCAGACCGCTGCCCAGCCGGCTTGCCACCCGCGCCGGCAGATGAGCCAGTTGCGCCGGTCCTCCCAGGGCCGTGAATACCAGCTGCTGTCCGCGCGACAGGCCGCGATCCATCAGATGTACAAATGTTTCCTCGACGCGCGCGGGCAAGTGTTGCACGTCCTCGACCACGAGCAAGTCCGCCTGCCGGGCCGCTTTCAGATCTTCCCGGTCGGCGTCGGATCGAAGCAGCGACTCGACATCGCCCGCAGCGAGCCGCGCGACTTGCAAGTCGGGTGCTCGTCCGGTGACGTCGGACAGCAGGGCCGAGACGAGATGACTTTTGCCGGTGCCGGCGGGTCCGTACAGGAACAGCGGATTGATAGTCCGTCGCGGGCCGCGTCCGCAGACGCAGTCGGCCACGCGCTCGACGGCCAGCCGCGCCGCCTCGTTCTCCGCCAGCGGGACCCAACTCGCAAACGTCTGCATGCCCTTGCGCTTCGCCTCGCTATGGTTCGGTCTTCCCTCTGCAGCTGACATCATTTTAGCGAAATCCGCCCCCCGCCACAAGCACAATCGTCGTAACGAAACTTCTTGTGCGCCAAGGAGATAAGTACGAGATCGCCCCAACCTCCCTCGGAACGAACGTTCACCCTTTCGGGAGGGGTGACGCACCAGCGGCCCGCATGTTCGGCACAATCGTAACTCCTTACAATGCAAGGCGTATCCTTGAAGCGGGATTGGAGGGCCGGGCATGATGTTCGAGATGGCCGAGGAATGCCTTTCGCTAGGTCTGCGCCGAGGTCCGTCATCTTCCGCGACGTGCGTATCGCCGCCGCTGGACCCGACCTGCGGGCGGAGATCGGTCGGGAAGTGCGGGCCGTCCGCGATCGGTTCGCCACTCCGGCCGAGGTGCGCTCCGGTGCGGAGGTGGCGGCGTTTCAGGCGCTGCATCGCCGCGTCGGTGTCAATCCGCGCAAGGAGTCGTCCTCGGTCGAGCGCTTGCTCCTCCTCGCCCTCAAGCGCGGCGAACTGCCCGCCATCAACAGTCTGGTCGATGCGTATAACCTTGTCTCGCTGCGCACACGCTGCTCGCTGGGGGCGCACGACCTCGACGCGATCACCCTGCCGGTGGGTCTGCGCCTGCTGACCGGCCGGGAGTCGTTCACGCCGCTAGGCGAGACGACGCCCGTGGCCGTCGTGCCCGGCGAGTACGGTTACGTGGATGCGGCGGATCGGCTGTTGTGCCGGCTCGACGTGCGCCAGGCGGACTTCAGCAAGGTGACGCAGCGCACGCGCAACGTGCTACTGATCGTCGAGGGGACCGCCGAGCACGCTCCGGACGTGCTGCGCCAGGCGATGGTGGAGGTGATCGAGCAGGTGAGGCGCTCTTGTGGAGGGACGGCGGAAATCGCCGCGCAGCCCTGAAGGATCGATGGCCCTTATTCCTCGGCCGGCTCGTCGGACAACGTCGGCCCCGGTTCGGCCGTCAGCGCGTCGCGCCAGAACGACGGCACGTCCGCCCACGCCGCCTCGTAGGTCGCTTCCAGCGGCACCGAGACGTAGACCTCGGGCGTCAGAAAGAGCGGCATGTCCGGCAGCGGCAATCCGACCGCGACCGGCTGAACGAACGCCTCCGGGCATGGTCCCCCGATGTACGCGGCGAGGGTGAGCCGGCGATCCGGGGGCAGCGCGAACGGCTCCTCCTCGATCTCGTCCCAGATGGCCTTGTGAAGCCCATACGGGTCGCGCGAACTCGGTGGAAACAAATCCAGGAGCAGCAGATGGACGCCGGCCCGCAGCATCTCGCCAACCTTGTCCACCAGCGACCGCAAGCCGTGCCGATTGTTCTTGTTCCCCGGCGAAACGATCTCGACGATGGCGATGACCTGGTGATTGCTCTTGTGGCGAATCACAACCAACTTGGTCCGGGTGGCGTACAGTTCCGTCTCGCTGCGCCGCCGATACTCGACGCGCGGCGGGGTCGTGGCGAGGGCGATGCCTCCCGTCGGATCTCCGCGAGGCGGCGAGCCGTTGGCGGGCCGTTGCAGGGTGAGGACATCCGGGCCGAGACCTCCGGCGGTCTGCTCCGCCAGGGCGTAATACTCCGGCGGCAGGAGTCCACGGTTCAAGGCGCGCCGGATTTCCGTGATCCAGGTGTGGTGAAAGTCGTGAAAGATGCTCGCATCAACGCGCGTCCAGTCGTGAATCGGCATGGGGTTCTCTTTCGCCGGGAGGAGGGAGAATCGATCCAGGATTATTCTATGCCGAAAGGGCTATAACGATTCGGGGAGATTGCCAACGTCATTGCACGAGAGGGAGCCATGAATCCGCTGGCCGAGATCCTCTACGACATCCTGCGCCAACGGACTTCGCTGGTCGATCCGCGTATCACTTACGCTGAGTTGGCTGAGCAGGTGCGCGACGCCGGCGCGACCTTCGAGTGGGTCCATCATCGCAGCCGGCAGTTGTACGCCGCCCTGGCTGAGGTCGGCGCCGAGTGCCGGCGCTTGCGGCTGCCGCCGCTGCCCGCCCTCGTCGTGCGAGCCGACACAGGCCGGCCAGGCGACGCCTACTACGAGGGGAAATGTACGGGCATCGTCTACCGCGGCGAGCGCATCGCCGGCTGGCGCCGAGACCTGGAGGCGGTGAAAGGGACCGCGTATCCCGCGCGAGACATTCGTTCCAAAGATTAATCACGGATAACACGGATAAAGAAAGGGAATTCATCTTTCTTTCTTTATCTGTGTTATCCGTGTTATCCGTGGTTCTTTTCTTCCCTCGGATGGCTAGAAGACTTCGCGTCGAGATACGAACAGCAGCAAACTACCATCTTCGCGGATGCCGGCGTCCTGCTCCTCGGCGCTGATGCCGTGCCGCCCCTCGGCGGCGCTGAGGCTGTAACGGCCTTCGCGCCGCGAGCTGCCGCAAGCCGGCGTCGAAGACGCCGCGCTCCAGCGGCAGTGCCCGCCGCAGGGCGACCAGGCTGACGTGGTTGTGCGAGCCGTGCGCGCGGTCCAGCCGTGCGAACGCCTCCTCGAAGCGAGACGGGAAATCCAGCGGTGTCGGTGCCGGCTTCGGCTCGGAGGGAGGCGCCGCCGTCGTCACGGGTGGAGCTACGGTCGCTGACGAACCGGCGTTGACGTCCGCGAGGAGAAACAACAGGGGTTTTTTCTTGCTGAGCAGGACGCCAATCCCATCGGGCAGGGGAGGCGCGCTCAGTCGCCGGCTCACGGCGTCGGTGAAAGAGACTTGCAAGCTCTTGTGTAGCTTCTTTTTCAGATCGGCCACCGACAGGATCTGGTTATCCGGCGTTCGCGTCGCGGCGATCACCTTGAAGAGCAATAGGGGCGAGGCGAGGAGGCGCTCGGCGTCGTCCGCCAGCGCGGTGGGGCTGTCCGCGCGGCTCGGCAGGGCGAGGACGGCCTGGCTACGGAAGGGTTCGCGGCCCACGGACTGCTTTCGCGTCGTTGCGCTGGCGGGGAGGCCGGTCAACTCATAGAGGCGGTCCAGCGGCACCGGATAAGCATCCACTCCGCGCAGACGCTGCTCGCTCAACACCTGCACCAGCTTTTCGCTCAGCTCCTCGGCGGGTTTCTTCTTCGGCGGCGGCGGCGGTGGCGGTGGCAATCGCTGCAGATACAGGTACGGCTTGTTCTTCACGGTCAGCACGCCGACGGCCGGCGGTAGGGTATTGTCGGCGATGTGTCGTTCCAGCGCCGCCCGGAACGCCGGCTGCAGCGCCTTGTCCACCTTGATGACGACCTTCGCCGGCGTATGCACCGGCTTCTCGGCGCTGCACACCCGTCCCAGGGCGAATTCCAGGAGCTGGGGGCTGGCGGCGAGTCGTTCGGCGTCCTCGGCGAGGGCGATGGGGCTGCTGGCGTCCTTCTTGCTCGCGGGAATCCATTGGGATGCGAATGGTTTCTTGGCCAGTGCCTTGCCTACCTGCTCGGGTGTTGCCTGCGGATCGGCCAGGGCGGCGAGCCGATCCACGGTCAACGGATAGTCACTGCCCGACTGCCGCTGCCGTTCGAGGGCGTCCAGCAGCTTCCGGGCCAGTTCGGCGATGGTGTCCGCTTTCGGCATGGCCGGTTCCCTCAGCGCCATTGGGCGAAGCGGCGCAGCATCTCCAGGCCGACGCGCTGGCTCTTCTCGGGATGGAACTGCGTGGCGAAGACGTTGTCCTGCCAGACGGCCGACGCGAACGGCGTCGGATAATCGGTCTCGGTCGCCGTCAGGTCCGGGTCGCGCGGCACGACGTAATAGGAGTGGACGAAGTAGACCGACGACTCGGGCGGCAGGCCAGCCAGCGGCGGCGCCGGCTTGCGGACGCGCAGCTGGTTCCAGCCCATGTGCGGCACCTTCAGTCCCGGCATGTCCGGGAAGCGCACGACCTCACCCGGGAAGTAGTCGAGCCCGCGATGGTGGCCGTCCTCGTGGCTGGTGGTGAACAGCAGCTGCAGGCCCAGGCAGATGCCGAAGAACGGTTTGCCGCCGCGCAGATGTTCCAGGAGCGGCGCGGTCAGGCCGGCCTCGTGCAGCCGAGCGATGGCGTCGCGGAAGGCGCCGACGCCCGGCAGCACGACCTTGTCCGCCTCGGCGATGCGGTTGGGATCGCCGCTGATGTCCGCGGCGTGGCCGACCTTCTCGAACGCCTTCTGCACGCTGCGCAGGTTGGCCATACCATAATCGATAATGAGGATCTTTTTCATGGCGATTGCTTCAATACAGCTCGTAGATGTGTTCTCCGCCGTGAGCGGGATTGCCGGTCAGGACACGATTGCGCAGATCCACGACGAGATCGAGATGCTCCAGGGGCAATTGGCCGATCAGCACCGGCACGCTATCGGGAACCTCCATCACATCCATGGTGCAGGCGCGTCCCTGGATGGTGAGTCGGACGGCCTCGAACATGCCGGCTTCCGATACGCCGATGCTGCTCGTGACGTGCTTGGAGCCGGTGCGCGACAAGCCGAGCTGCTGAATCAACCGGGTCGGCATCGACAATAAGGTCGCCCCCGTATCGACGAGGGCGTCCGGGACGACGATGCGCCGGGCCTGGTCGGCGGGCAGACGGCCGCGCTCGACGTCCCAGAGGTCTTTCAAGCTCTCGATGGTGGCTTCCGTGGTGACGCCCCCATAGGAATCTCCGATTTCATGGACCGCTCTCCTCTTTTTATCGTGCCGATCCGAACTCTGGCGTCAGGGTTGTGTTCTCGTTCGCCGCACGCGCAGGCGCAATGTCTTCTCGATAAGCCGGCGATGCCAACGTCCGCGTTCCTCCAGTGTGCTCGAAATCCTCGGTTTTGTCCACCGTCCCCGTCTTCGTATTGACCCACTCGGCCCGGTACGCGCCGGCCGGCATCTCCATTTCCAGAGTCGCTTGCGTGCCGCCCTTGACGTACACCGCATACGTCCGTCCTGGCGCGGCCAGTACGCGCGCCGTCGCCTTCGCCTCCGGCGGATTGCCGGTCAGCGCCGCCGTGACGCGGCCGCCCTTGAGGACGCTATTGTCCGGCCGCATCGACACGAAATCGAGGCCGTCCATGAACTCCTTGAGGATTTGCAGCTGCTTGCGCAGCGCCGGCCCGCCGCCGCCGGGCGAAGTCGTCACCTTCGCCGTCCCATCCGGGTGCTTGCAGGTGAACGAATAATCGAGGTTACTGTACACGGCGCCGCCGGCCAGCAGGAAGTCCCAGCCTTCGGTGCGGTAGGGCAGGTCGCCCGTGCCGCGAAAGCCGGTCTCGTCATCGCCGACGGGCCGGGCGAGCTTGGCATTGACGGCCACGCTGTCGGGCGGCGTCGCATAGTGGAAGTTGAAGAGAGAGACGTGCGGGTTCGGTCTGTCGATCTTCTTCGAGCCGTTGGCGATGTTCTGGGCGATCAGGTGCCGCCGGCCGTCGGCATCGCGGAGGACGGCGACGATGCGGTCGTTCCACTCGCGCGTCACGCCGCCGAAATAAGGCTCATTGCAGACCTCATAATACAGGTTATCGAAGTCCTTCAGCTCGGCGGCGAGCTTGCGCACGAGTGCTTCCTGCGCGGCGGTCAGCGCCTTGTCCTTGAGCGTATACACGTCGAGCCGGCCGACCTTTCCGGCGCCCTGCACGTTGTTGGCGGCGTTCATGGGGTTGACCGCCCATAGCTTGTCGTCGTAGATGGTGCAGAACAGCGACAGCTCGACGACGATGCCGCGTTTGCCGGCCTCGGCGACGAAGTCCTTGAGGCGAGCGAAGTAGTCCGCGTCCCATTTCCCCAGATCGAACTGGTTGCCGCCGTCGCCAGCCCCGCCCCTGCCGCTGCGCGCCACGGGCAGAGGAAACGGCCGGGCGCCGGCGCCAGCGTGTTCTCGACGATGCCGAACGAGCCGGGTATCTCGCGGTAGGTGCCGGCGAACGTGCGCGTGAGGTTGAACCGTGCGCGCCTGCAACTCGTTGAGGTAGGGAACGTAATCGAAATCGCGGTTGAGTACGGCGCCGTAGTGCTCGCCGGAGGTGACGAGCACGGCCGGCTTGCCGCGAAAGAGGAAGTAATGCGGATTGTCGGGATGCAGAGCGAGCGGTTTGTCGGCCGCCCGCGCCGGCAGGGCCGTCAGGGACAAAACAAGGAGCGCCCATCGGACGGATATTCGCATGGTCCTGTCCTTCGCCGGGCCAGGAGGACTCTTCCTACCCGGCAAGATTTTTATTCCCCGGTTTGACAGTCCGGGATTGTGACTTATGGTTTTGTAGGAAAAAGCAGTCGTTTGTGTCGGGCCGACGATCTCTCCTTGCGAGGCTCCCGGCCCCTTCCAGACCCCC
Source organism: uncultured Planctomycetota bacterium (assembly GCA_963849325.1). GTDB lineage: Bacteria > Planctomycetota > Planctomycetia > Gemmatales > Gemmataceae > JAJPHU01. The sequence goes on from CAWKHF010000006.1 coordinate 147,902, forward strand.
CTCGACACGCGCTGCTTCTCAGAATGAAATCTCCCCACGCCGATACTTTCCCCTCGCAACGGTAAGACCTCCCCAGCTACGAGTCAGGCCACGGCACCGCCGCGCTCGTTACCCTGTGTGCGGTAGTCGGCCTGCCTCCCGGAAGACAACGTCCCGATAACCCGTCACCCCACCGGAGAATGGCAATGCCCGTCCTGTTCCGTTTCCTCCGCGAACTCGGAATCCACACGACACCACGCCCGCGCCCGCGCCGGTACGGCACCGCATCCGGCCATTGCTCGAAACGCTGGAAGACCGCTTGCAACCGTCAGCCTGTAGTACCGCCGTCGTGGAACCGCCCGCGCATCAGCCGCCGTCGCCGGCTTGCGGGAGCGGCACGGACGGGGGCCACTCCGATAAAGACAATCACTCGGACAAAGACAATCACTCGGACAAAGACAAATGCGTGGGCGGCACGGACGGGGCCCAGTCGAACCAAGACCATCACTCGGACAAAGACAAATCGTCGAACCAAGATAATCACTCGGACAAAGACAAATCGCCGGACAAAGACAAACACGATGCGCCTCCGCCGCCGGATCATGGGGGAGGCCCTTCGGGCACCAATTCGGTGTTCAGCGAAAGCGACGTGCTGGTCGCCTCCAAGATGGATACGACCAACGGCACCTTCAACGTCTGGTACAGTGATGAGCACGCCCTGGCCCTGGGCGTTCGCGAGGTCATCGTCAAGACGGCCAGCGGCACCACGGTCACGGACTATCCGACCACTCCGCTCACCTCCAATCCCGGCGCCGCTACCAATCCCGCCGTGGGCACGACCGCGACCACGGGCGACCAGGCGGGGACCGATGCCTACGGCTATCTGCTGACGCCCTCGTTGTACATCACGGACAACACCACCGGCGTCTCCAGCAGCGTGGCCATCACACCCAGTGCCGTGTTCGGCACCTGGAAGTACTTCGTGCGGACGGTCGATTACACCCATTCGACGACGACACCCACCATAACGATGACGGCGGACTCCGATCCCGCCAAGAACGGCTGGAACCTGGGTGCCGGCGCCGATGCTCCACCGTCGGGCCTGTCCACCCAGGGCTACACGTCGGAGGTGCGCTGGAACCTGAACGACCTGTATCAGCAGGGCGTGCTCAAGGTGGGCGACAGCTATAGCTTCAAGGTCATCGTTCACGATGGCGATCAGAACAAGGCCGGCGGCGACGCCGGGGAAGCCATCTACAACGTGGGGACCTACTGCGGCCCGACCTCGAACTCCGGCACGCCGCCGACCAGCCTGTCGGGGTCCGTTTACAACGTGACCAACGGTGGCCAGGCCGCCCTGTCCGGCGTGATGTTGACCCTCACGGGAACCACCGCCAGCGGCCAGACGGTGAACCTAACGACCACGACGGCGGCGGACGGATCGTACTCGTTCTCGAACGTGTTGCCAGGGACGTACACCATCACCCAGACCGTCCCGTCAGGCATGACCGACACGGCGACCAGTCCGGGAACGGTCGCCGGCGCGACGGACGGCTCGGTGGCGACGCAGGGGGTCATCGACCAGATTCATCTACTCTGCGGCAACACGGGCGTGAACTACGATTTCGACGACGCCAGTTCCGCCAGCACCACCCCCATCACCATCATCACCGCCTGATACGGAGCGATTCGAGGTCTGATCGACGAGCGGCCGGGGGAGTCGTTGTCGCGACAACGACTCCCCTATCTTTTTCCCTTCACGGCGTCGGGGGTGACTCCAGAGGGAGCCAACGACTCGGAAGGAGGACTTTTCTTCCCCGTTCGCGGTGCGCCTGTTGACAAAAGAGGTCATATAAGGGTTCGGCGGGCTTGCTCACTCTTGCTTCTGCGATAACCGGCCAGGATTCTCATAGAGCAGGACAAGGACCGTCTGGGTGAAATCCATCACCCGAACCGCGTCTTCTTTGGAGACGGAGGCAATATGGTGGGCAGCCTGGTTTCCAACCTCGCGTATGTGGTCAACCCAGGGTAAAGCTCTCGCGGGAATCAGGTTGGCGTCCACGAGTTTCTGAACGCATGTCTGGAAATGCTCCCCTTCCCTCGCCACCCCTTGATTGACGGCTACGATCATCAGCATCTTCCGGCATAGCAGAGCCACGGCTGTATATGCCCATTCCGTCAAGCAGATGCGTGCCTCGCGGTAAATGCGAACAAGATCACTGGGAAGATTGGAGATTTTGGCTCCTGCAAATGGGGAAGGCGTCTGGGATTCGACTACAAGCTCGTTGAAGTAAGTAGGGTTGCCACATCTAGGGCAAATCCGAATCTCATCGCGGAGACGATCACCTTCGCGCAATCCAATATATCCTTCGGTCGAAGTCACCTCAAGGTCATCGCAGAAGCGGCAGATGTAAGGCCGCGGTCCAAGGGTACGAGTATCATGCCATTCTACCAGCATAGGTTGCTCCATTGCTCGCGGTGAAACGAGGCAGTGTCACTTGTAGTCCGGGCCCCTCTTCGCCGAACTATGTTCTTCGGCGGCGTGCCGAAGCAGGTGCTTAGGGCGTGCGCCCTAATTCGGATATTTCAACCCCTGCTATGCCGCACCGTCAAGCGAAATCGGTATCGAGGCCGCCATTCCGGAATGGATATGCTTCCCTTCGGTTGACAGCTGCGCGCGGGCGTGGGAGACTGCACATTCTCCGCCCGCCCTCGCGACGCCCTCGGGGGTCATCGCCCGCTCGGTGGCATCCCACAATCCCCACCCGGAGGCTCCTCATGCGCCTGCGATCCCCTTTGTTTTCGCGCCGATTCGCCGCCATCGCCGTCCTGCTCGCCGTCGTCGGCGTCGTGCCGTGGCTGCCGGCCGCGGAGGACGCCGCGGCGCCGGGATTGGTCGCCACCCTGAAGGGACACACGCGAGGCCGTCTACGCCGTCGCCTTCACGCCGGACGGCAAGTACGTCGTCACCGGCAGCGGCGATCACAGCGTCAAGGTGTGGGACGGCGCCACCGGCAAGGAGATCAAGAGCTTCGGCGGGCCGACCGGCCATCAGAACCTCGTCCTCAGCGTGTCCGTCAGCGCCGACGGCGGCCTGATCGCTTCGGGCGGCTCCGACAACAAGGCCAAGCTCTGGGACTTCCCCAGCTCCAGCCCGCTGCGCGACATCGCCAAGAGCGAAGGCGCCGGCGTCCTCGCCGTCAGCCCCGACGGCACGAAGCTCGCCGGCGGCGATAAGGATGGGCATGTGAAGATATGGAACAGCGCCGATGGCAAGGAGCTGTTCCAGCTCGACGGGCACCGCGGCCCCGTCACCGGCTTCGCCTTCAGCGCCAACGGCCAGCTCCTCGTCTCGTGCGGCAGCGATCAGGACGCTGCGTTTCTGGAACCCGGCCAACGGCCAGAGCCGTCGCCGTCATCGGCGCGCACGCGGCGGCGGTTCGCGGCGTCGCCTTCAGTCCCAACAACAACGCCGTCTACAGCGCCGGCGCCGACGGCAGCCTTGAAGTTCTGGGCGCTGCCGCCGGTCGCCTCGAAACCGCTGGGCGCGCCGCACGGCGACGCCGTGACGCGCCCTGGCTCTGTCGGCGGACGGCAATTCGCTCGTCTCCGCCAGCGCCGACAAGAGCGTGCGCCTGGCGAACGCGGCGAACGGCCAGCTGGTCCGCGATTTCACGGGGGCGGCGGCGGCCGTCGAGTCGCGTGGCCCTGTCGCCCAATGGCGCCTTGATCGCGGCGGGTACAGCCGACAGACGCCTGCTCGTCTGGCAAGCCAAGGATGGCCAAGTGCTCGCCAACGTCGCGCAGCCCGGCGACGGGCCTCGCCTTCAACCCCGCCTCGAACCAGCTTCTGACCGGCGGCGGCGACGGCGCGCTCAAGCTGTGGGCCATGCCGCCGGCGCCGGAGCGGATGCTGACGCATCCCGACGCCGTGCGTGCGGCGGTCGGTCAGCGCCGACGGCAAGCGGCTGTTCACCGGCGGCGCCGACAAGATCGTCCGCGCCTGGAACCTGGCCGATCCACAGCAGCCGGAGCGCCAGTTCTCCGGCCACACCGCCGCCGTCAACGCCGTCGCCGTCAGCGCCAATGGCAAGCTCCTCGCCTCGGCCGGCGACGATGAGACGATCCGCTTCTGGAACCAGACCAACGGCCAGCAGACCGCCTTCATCGGCGCCCACGCCGGCCCGGTGACGAGCCTGTCCTTCAACGCCGGCGGGCAAGTGCTGTCGGCGTCGGCGGACGGCAGCGTCAAGCTGTGGCAGCCGCCGGCCGCGGCGGCGAAGCTGCTCGCCCATCCCGGCCAGGTCACCAGCGCCGTCCTCAGCCCCGATGGCACGCGTCTGCTGACCGGCTGCGGCGACAAGCAGGTCCGCCTGTGGAACCTGACGCACCGGCCAGGTCGAGCGGCCATTCGCCGGCCACACGCTCGGCGTCCTGTGCGTGGCGATGAATGCGGCCGGCACGCAGGTCGCCGCCGGCGGCGCCGACAAGACGCTGCTTCGTCTGGGAGACGGCGACCGCCAAGGAGATCAAGAAATTCGCCCTCGCCGCCGCCGTCAACAGCGTGGCGTTTTCGCCCGACGGCAAGCTCCCTCGCCGCCGGCCTCGCCGATAACAGCATTCACCTCTTCGACCTGGCGATGGGCAAGGAAATCAAGACGCTCACCGGACATACCGGAGCCGTCAACGCGCTGTCGTTCACCGCCAAGGGCGATCAGCTCGTCTCGGCCAGCGCCGACAAGACGGTGCAGGTGTGGACCGTCGCCGACGGCAAAGTCGAAGACGAAGCTGGAGCACGGCGCGGCGGTGCAGGCGCTGGCTCTGAGCAAGGACGGCGCCCGCGTGGCGGCCGGCGGCGCGGACAAAACGGTCAAGGTCTGGACGCTGGCCGACGGCAAGCCGCAGGCGACGATCGCCACGCCCGCCGCCGTGCACGGCGTCGCGCTTCAGCCCGGATGGCACGCGCCTGCTGGTCGGCGGCGCGGACAACAAGGCCCGCGTCTACGGATCGATGGCCAGCTCGTCGAGTTCTTCCCGCACGAGGGGCCGGTACTCGCCGTCGCTTTCCACGGCGACGGCAAGCGTCGTCTTCACCGCCAGCGCCGACAAGACGGTGCGGCCGTGGTCGCTGTCGCTGTTGTGGCAGGCGCGCCACGCCGGCCCGGTGCGGCAGGCGCTGTTCAACGGCCGCGGCGATCGCGTCGTCTCCTGCGGCGACGACAAGACGATCAAGGTCTGGAACGCCGCCGACGGCAAGCTCGTCCAGTCGCTCGACGCCCACGACGGTCCCGTCGCCGGCGTCGCCGTCAACGCCGACGCCACGCGCCTCGTCTCGTGCGGCGCCGACAAGACGGTGAAGGTCTTCGCGCTGCCGGCCAAGCCGGACGCCAAGGAAGAAAAGCCCGTCGTCCTCACGCTGCCGGCGGCCGCCTCCGCCGTGGCCCTCAGTCCCAACGGTCGGCGCGTCGCCGTCGCCGTCGCCGGCGCGAAGACCTCGCGATGTCCACGTCTTCGACGCCGCCAGCGGCAAGGAGCTGCTCGTCTTCGCCGAGCACGCCGGGGCGATCCGCGCGCTCGAGCTTCCTCGCCGACAATCGCACGCTCGTCTCGGCCGGCGCGGACAAGATCGGTTCGTCTCTCGGACATGAACGTGCTCGCATCTTTCGATGCCCACGCCGGCGGCGTGACGAGCGTGGCGTTCCACACCAACGGCACGCAGGCGCTCTCGGCCGGCGCGGACAAGACCGTCAAGCTGTGGGACGTGACGAAAGGCCAGGTGCTCAAGACGTTCGGCCCGCTGCCGGAGGCGGTCCGCGCCGTCGCCTTCAACCGCGCCGGCACGCAGATCGGCGCGGCCGCCGGCAAGACGGTGACGGTGTGGAACGTCGCCGACGGCAAGGAAGTGCGCAAGCTGGAGCATCCGGCCGAGGTGGCGGGCCTGTCGTTCAGCGCCGACGGCACGCGCCTGGCGACCGCCGCGGCCGACAACGAGGTCCGCGTCTGGGAGCTGGCCACCGGCAACGAATTGCAGGCGTTCCTCCACGCCGGCACCCGTACGCGCCGTCGCCTGTCACGCCGGCAACAATGCGCTCGTCCTCTCCGGCAGCGCCGACAAGACCGTCGCCCTGCACACGATGACGGTGGCGCGCGTGCTGTCCGCCGGCGCCCCGCTGCGCGCCGTGGCCGTCACCGCCAACGGCACGCACGTCCTGACGGCCGGCGACGACGGCAAGGTCAAGCTGTGGAACGCCGGCACCGGCGCCAACGACCGCACCCTGGACGGCGGCGGCAAGGCGCTGCATGCCCTGGCCGTGTCGAAAAACAACGTCCTGCTCGCGGCCGGCGGCGACGATCGGACTGTGCGCGTCTTCACCTTCGCCGACGGCAAACTGCTCGCCGAGATCAAAGCGCCCGGCGTCGTCCGCAGTCTGACGTTCACGCCCAACAGCCAGACGCTCGCCGCCGCCTGCGTCCCGCCGGAGGGTGGTCCTGCCGCAACAGGCGTCATCCAGACGTGGAACGTCGTCTACAATCCCGGCCAGCCGGTGCCGGCCGAGTTCGGCAAGCCGGTACAGACCTACGCCGGCGCCGGCGCGGTCGCCGACGTCGCCTTCGCCGGCAACGGCAGCACCTTCTACTCCGGCAGCGCCGACAAGGCGATCAAGGTGTGGAAGTTCGCCGCCGACACGCCGGCGAAGACATTTCCAGCACCCCAACCTCGTCGATGCGGTGGCCTTCAACCCGGACGGCACGCAGCTGGCAACCGGCTGTCACGATGGCCGGGTGCGCATCTTCGACGTGGCCAAGGGCACGGTGGTCCGCGAGATCCAGGCCCACGTCACCATGCCGCAGCCGTCCGCCGTCTACTGCCTGGCCTGGAGCGCCGACGGCAAACAGATCGTCTCCGGCAGCTTCGATCACAGCCTGAAACTGTGGAACGCCGCCGACGGCAAGCTGATCCGCGAGTTCAAGGGCTACGAGGACAAGAAGTTCGAGAAGGGCCACCGCGACGGCGTGTCGTGTCGCTGGCGCTGGCGCCGGACGGCAAGACGCTGGCCTCGGCCGGCGGCTGGGACCACGCCGATCAAGATCTGGAACGTCGCCGACGGCAGCGTGCTGCGCGAGCTGACCAATCCGACCATCAAGGCCGGCGCCGGGCCGCAATCGCCGCAGGCCCATCCGGGCGTGGTGTACGCGCTGCGCTACACGCCGGACGGCAAGCGTCTGGTCAGCGTCGGCGGAGCGCCGCGGAACCAGGGCTATTTGGCGATCTGGAACGCCGCCGACGGCAAGATGCTGTACGGCGGCGAGCAGGCGCTGGGCACGCTGTTCTCGCTGGCGGTGTCGCCGGACGGCAAGTTCCTGGCCGTCGGCAGCGGCGGCGGTGCCAACGCCGCCGGCGAGGAGGGCAACAGGAATAATGCCTATGTGATGAAGCTGCCGACGAAGTAAGACAGGCAACGGAGAGGGCCGGTGCCGGCCTCAGAAATCTAGGGTGAACTGCTGGCCGGGACCGTCGAGGAGCAGCCGGCAGTCCAGCAGAATGTCCAGGCCGATCAGCACCTCGACATCGGGGATGGGGTCTGCCAGTTCCATCACCATCAGATCGCCTCGCGTCAGCATCGGTCCGGGGAGATTGCCCACCGGAGCAATGCTCAGGCTGACCTCGAACAGTTGAACCGGGACGGATCGACGCGCCGTCTGCGTACGGGTTTGGGCGGCGGTGGAAATCCCCAACTGCTGGATGATGGCCGTTGCCACGCAGCTAATGCTCGATCCGGTGTCGAGGATTCCGGTCGCCCAAATGGGAACGGGTGGCGGTTGCCCGGCGGCGATCAAGGCCATCATCGTCGGATGATTTAGGCTAATCATCACCGCCAACCGGAGCTCGTTTTGCTGAATCGGGAAAGTTAGCTGGGACATGGCCAATGACGTCTCAGGCGCAGGAATCGTTCGCGCTCTTGGATCTGGTGGACGAGGAAGGCTTGGAGCAGGAATTTTTGATGGGCTATCCTCAGAGCTTCCTCTTGCCTTTCCCAGATGCCGATGATCTCTCGCCCTTTGATGAGGATGTATTTTCCCTCATTCCCCTCGGCGAGGAGCCGGCCGACTTCTCGACGATAGGTTTCCCACTCCTCGCCGAGCACGTCGCCGGGCCGGGCCGCGGGCAGCTCGGTGTAATGGATGGTCGGCGGCGGGGAAGGGGGCGGCGGAGGCTGCTGGCGATAGCGCTCCCAGGCCTCGCGGTGGATTCGCGCCACCAGATCGTGTCCGTCCTCGTTCATGGTCATCCCTCCTTGAGGGAGGACGATACCAGATCGTCGGCCGACGGGCAGCGCCAGTCCCTATCGTAACCGTGGGCGACCCGAGCGCCAAAGACGCCGGGATTCATTGGTCTGACGCTCTGTCGTAGAGTACAAACGAGGAAGAGGCGCCGGCGCCTCGGTGCGGACGGGGACTCAGTCGGGAGCACGTCGATGCGATTGGCGGAGCTGCAACAGGCCTTGCGCGCGGCCGACCCGGCGGCGGTGCTGGTGCCGCCGCGCGTGCTCGATCGCTTGATCCAGGCCCAGCACCAGCTGTCCAACCTGTTCGAGTCCGTGCCGCATCGCAAAGGCTACGTCGTCGATCGATCCACCCTGTACCGCTACGTCGAGCAGGACGAGCTGGACCTGGAACCGGATCGTCTGCTGCCGTCAACGGTCATTCTGCTGGCGCGGCCGTCGCCGAACACCCTGGGGACGCAGGAACGCGAGACCATCCTGCTCATCTACTGGCGGCGACTGTTCCACGCCGCCGTCCATCGTAGTTTGCGACAGCAGATCGGCGAGGGCCGGCTGACCGCCGCCCTGGTCCGCGAACGCATCGAGGACATCGGCGCCGGCACCTTCGCCGAAATCCGCATGGTGCTCGATCAGGAAAAGTATCTGCTGCCCGACGAGGGCGACGAAACGGCCGTTTACATGGAGTTCGCCGCGGTTTATCTGGAGCTGCGCTACTTCGCGGCCAACCTGCTGCCGATCTACTTCCCCGGCCTGTCCGACCGCGGCAAAATCGACGCCTTGCTGGCGCGCGACGTGGACGCGGCCGGCCTGTTCGCCCAGACCCGCCTGGCCGGCATCGCCGACCCGGTCGTGCGCACCGATACCAGCTCCGACGAATCGCACGATTACTACTGGAAGCTGATGGGCACCGCCGACCAGGCGGAGCACGAGGGCAACACCGTTCGCGCGGCCATCCTGCGCACCAAGGCCGCCCGTGTCGCTCCGGCGTCGCTGGAAGAGCCGACGCGGCAGCAGGGCCCATGAAGACCTGCGGCAGTTGACTCGCCGTTTGCAGAGCGGCCCTGGAGTTGAGCGAACGCGAGGCGGACGAATGGCTCATGGACCTGCCGGCCCTTCTGGACAAGGCCGACCAGGGCAGTTGGCCGGTCGAGGCGGCGCTGCTGTACGACCTGCAAAAAGTCGGCGTCGATCACGAGCGCGACATCTACGCCCTGGACCTGGTGACCTGGCTGACCTCCGGCGGCCGACGGCCGATCAAGCGGCCGTTGCCCAGTCAGCGGCTGGTGCGCATCACCAAGCACCTGCGCAGCGCCGCCCAGCGTTTGACCCAGGCTCGCCTGTCCGACGACGAACGGCAGCACCTGGCCCGCCTGTTGCAAGCGGCCCTGCACCACTGCGAGGAACGGCTGCGCGGCCGTTTCCGTCCCGTGCTCACCGACGCCCTGTCGAGCGTCGGCCTGCAGCCGGCCAACCCGCCGGAGCGCACCGCCTTCGCCCGCATGATCGAGGAGATGCTCGACCGCATCGTCGAGCTGGGCTTTTTGACGTTCAGCGACCTGCGCGACACCATCTCGCGCAACCAACTCAAGATGCCGGACCTGGGCGACCCGCAGGAGTTCGTGCGCGGCGATCCGCTGCTGCGGCTGGACCGTCGGCTGGCGACGGCGCTGGACGGCGTGTATCGGCCCAGCGAGGTGTATCTGCGCTGGCTGGAGCGCCTGACGGCGCCGGCGTTCGGCACGGTCTCGGGCCGCTGGCTGGTGCTGTTTGTGCTGCTGCCGTTCGGCGGCGCGGCGGTGATGGTGCAAGGCGCTCAAGTGCTCGTCGGGCATTTCCAGCCGGCGGTCGTGCCCAGCCGCGGCGACCAGGGCGAGGAAGCGGAGCGGCCGGCGCCGTCCGAGGACGCGGAGGGCTCCGAGACCTCGGCGGAGCGCATCGGCGTCGAGAAGCTGGAACTACCCTTGTCCTGGAAGCTGGCGGCGATCGCCCTGCTGGGGTTGTTCCTGCTGGCGCTGTTGCACGTCGAATCGTTCCGCCAGGGCTGCAAGCAGACGCTGGTGCTGACCTACCGCGCGCTGCGCGGCCTGCTGATCGATCTGCCGGTCTACCTGGCGCGTCGGCCTCTGGTGCAGAAAGCCCTCAAGAGCTGGGCGTTTCAACTGTTGTGGTCGTTCGCGTTCAAGCCGGCGGTGGTGTGCGCCGTGCTGTGGTGGCTGCTGCCGAAAGCCTTCGCCAGCTGGCAGGTCGGCTGCATTACCTTCCTGCTCGTGGCCATTGTCCTGAACTCGCGGTGTCGGCAAGGCCGTCGGCGAGGCGCTGATGCAATCGCTGGCGAACGTCTACGAGCTGCTGCGGGCCGGCCTGCTGCCCGGCCTGCTGCGCCTGCTGTTGTGGGCGTTCAAGCAGACCATCGACACGATGGAATACGTGCTGCACACCGTCGATGAATGGCTGCGCTTCCGTCAAGGTGACAGCCAGTTGTCGCTGCTGGTGCGCACCGTCGCCGGCCTGCTGTGGTATCCGGTGGCCTGGCTGGCGCGCTTCTACCTGGTGGTGCTGATCGAGCCGGGCTTCAACCCGCTCAAGGCGCCGGTGTCGTACCTGGCGGCGAAGTTCATGGTGCCCCTCGTCAAGCCGTTGACGGAGGGACTGGTGCATCCGCTGGAGCCGGTGCTGGGACCGATCCTGGCCTGGATGATCGCCGTGCCGACGGTGTGGCTGTTGCCGGACCTGTTCGGCTTCCTGTTCTGGGAGACCAAGGAGAACTGGCGGCTGTACCGGGCCAACCGCGAGCGGTTGCTGCGTCCGGTCGGCGTCGGGCCGCACGGCGAGACGGTACGGCAACTGTTGCAGCCGGGTTTCCACTCCGGCACGGTGCCGAAGCTGTACGCTCGGCTGCGCCAGGCCGAGCGCGAGGCCATCCGCACCGGCAGTTGGCGAACCGCGCGGACGTGTCGCCGTGCCCTGGCCGAGGTCGAGCAGACCCTTCGCCGGCTGGTCGAACGCGAGCTGGTCAAGCTGCTGCAAGAGAGTCCGCGCTGGAAGGGCGAGCCGTTGCGCGTCGGCGGCGTGATGCTGACGCCGACGCGCATCGGCATCGAGTTGACGCAGATCGAGCGGAGTGGGTCCGGTGCGTCTGGAGTGGGAGGACCAGGCCGGCTGGCTGGTGGCGGGTATCCGCGAGCCGGGTTGGCTGGAGTCGTTGGCCGAGGAGCCGCGACAAGCGGTGACGACGGCCCTGGCCGGGCTGTACAAGCTGGCCGGCATCGACCTGGTGCGCGAGCAGATGCGGCCAACGCTGCCGGCGGCGGCGTCCGGCTTCACGCTGACGCCGCGCGACCTGGTGCTGGAGGTCGGCCCGCACCACGCGCCGGCCGTCCGTTATGACCTGACCAAACCCAAGGGTCCGCTCAGGCCGCGCACCCTGACCGGAGCGCCGGCGCCGGACTGGCCGACCCTCGATCCGAAGCGGCTGATCTTCGCGCGGGTGCCGCTGTCGTGGCAGCAGTGGGTCGAAAGCTGGCAGGGCAACCCCGACGGCAAGCCGCCGCGGACCTTGCTCAGTTCCGGCGTATGGCTCCTGCCGGCGGCGTCAGTGGGGTGAGGAGGCCGGTCCATGCCCCTGCCCTTCGACGCCACGCTCAAAGACATCCTGCGGAAGTTCACGCGCGACTTCGAGGAGCAGTTCGGCCTGGTCGGCCCGCAGCCGGCCGTGGTACTCAACGTCGATCTGTCCACCATCAGCGCCGCCACGGACATCGTGCTCGGCTACGGCGATCCGCCGGTCGGTCTGGTGGACCTCAATTTCCAGTCCGGCCGCGACGCCGACCTGCCCCGCCGTCTGCTGATGTACAACGCCCTGCTGCACCATCGCTATGGTGTGCCGGTGCATAGCGTGGTCGTGCTGCTGCGTCCGGCGGCCGATGGTCCCGAACTGACCAGCGAGCTGCGCTATCAGGGCCGGCCGCGACGCGGCCGGGTGCTGTTCCGCTACGAGGTCGTGCGCCTGTGGCAGCGTCCGGTACGGCGGCTGCTGGAAGGCCATCGGGGTACGCTGCCCTTGGCGCCGCTGTGTCGTTTGCCGGAAAATGTATCCGCGGAGGATGCGCTGGCCGCAGTAATTCGCCGCCTCGATGAACGGCTGCGGCGTGAGGTGCCGCCGGAAGAAGCCGCGCTATTGCTCAATGCGACCTATGTGCTGATCGGACTGCGTGTCTCGCGTGAAGTGGCGGCCCAGTTATTTCAAGGAGTGCGAAGCATGAGAGAATCCAGTACCTATCAGGCTATCCTTGACGAGGGCCGTCAGGAGGGCCGTCAGGAGGGCCGTCAGGAGGGCCGTCAGGAGGGGCTTCAGGAAGGGGAAAAGAAGGGTATTCGCGGGATGATTCTGCGACAAGGGCAGCACAAATTTGGTTCGCCGAGCGACGTCACAACCACCGCCCTCACGGCCATCACGGACCTGGAACGCCTTCAGCGGATGGCCGATCGACTTCTCATCGTGTCTACCTGGGACGAACTGCTGGCGACGCCGTGATTACAGCAACTCACGGATGGGCTGGCCGTTCTCGACGACGTAGCGCGGCCGGCCGCTGGTGTCGGCGTAGGTCGCGTCCAGCGGCACGCCCATGTGCTGATAGATCGTCGCCGCCAGATCGCCGGGCGTGACCGGCCGTTCCTTGATGGTGCCGCCGTCCTTCTCGGTGGCGCCGATCACCTGTCCGTGGCGCAGGCCGCCGCCGGCCACGGCCATCGACATGACCACCGGCCAATGATTGCGGCCATCCGTGCTGCCCTGCGTGCCCATCGTCGGCGTCCGGCCAAACTCCCCCATCGCCAGCACCAGCACGTTGTCGAGCAGGCCGCGTTCGTCCAGGTCGTCGACCAGCGTGGTGAGGAGATGATCGAACAGCGGCAAGAGCGGACGCAGTCCCTTCTGGATGCCGCCGTAGGGCGGGATGTTGTCGCCGTGCGTGTCCCAGGTGCCGGAGGCGGAGTGATAGCTGAGGTCCAGCGTCACGAACGCCGCCCCCGCCTCGACCAACCGCCGCGCCAACAGCGCCTGCTGGCACCACAGATGTTTGCCGTAACGATCGCGCACCCGGTCGGGTTCCTGCGACAGATCGAAGGCGCACTGCGCCCGCCGGCCGACGATCAGTTCGACCGCCTGCTGGCCGTAACGGTCCATCGCCTCCATCACGCCGGACGTGTCCAGATCGTTGCGCAGTCGATCGAAGTCCTTGACGAGCGTTCGCCGTTCGTGGATGCGTTCCTGGCTCAGTCCCAGCGGCAGACGGAACAGGTCGGCGTCGGTCATGCGGCCGGTGTCCTCGCCGACGTTGGTGTAGATCGGCAGCCGGGCCGCCTGGTCGGCGATGAACGGATCGTACGGCTTGCCGAGGTAGCCGCCGAAGGCCAGGTGCGAGCGCGACTTCATGAAGGCGACATAGGGCGGCATGCCGGGGTGGTTCGGCCCGTGCAGCTTGGCGACGACCGAGCCGATGGCCGGGTACAGGCGGCCGCGCGGGTTGACGCGCGGAGCAGCCTCGACGTTGCCGGTCTGGAAGACCATGTTCGGCTCGTGATTGCTGTGGCGCGCATCGACGGAGCGGATCAGGGTGAAGCGGTCGAGCAGGGCGGCCATGCGCGGCAGGTGTTCGCAGAAGCGGACGCCGGGCAACTTCGTGGCGATGGTGCCGAAGGGACCGCGATTCTCCACGGGCCGATCCGGCTTGGGATCCCAGGTGTCGATGTGGCTCGGCCCGCCGGTCATCCACAAGAGAATGACACTTTTGCCGTCCGGCGCGGTTCGTGCCTCCGAGACGGCGCGGCGCGCTGCCGCAGTAGGTCCGGCAGGCTGAGTCCGGCGAGACCAGCGAGTCCGGCCTTGAGCATATTGCGACGGCTCAGCAGCGTCAGACCTTCGCGCTGGAGCGGACGGAAGCCGATGAAGGCGTGTTGATGCGCGTGGGCGCGGCGGCCGGGATCGTTCATGGAGTCGCTCTCCGCCGAGGCAGGGCTAGAAAAAACTATACCCGTGGGAGGAGAGGGATGCAAGGATTGCCCGGAGCCGGCCCGCGCTTGACCGATTGCTGGCGGAGGGAGAGAATGAGGCGAGCAATGAGGGGGAGTTTCGGAAGGGTCCGACGGTCGGAGGAGGAGCCGATGCCCGAAGCCATTTTGTCGCAGGTCATCCGGGAGAGCGCCGAATCGGCGCAGCGCGCTTCTCGCCGCCTCGCCAACTCTGGAGCGACGGGAGATTGTCGCACTCGTGGACTTTTCGTTGCGGCGAGCGGAGTTATTGCGTTCGGACTGGCAGGCTGTCAAGGAGCGCACTCGCGGCCGGCGTCGAGTCGGCGCGTTTACAGCTCGCGTTGCAACGACTTATCCAGGGCATCGAGGCGGAACAGCGCCTCGATCGCTTGCTTTTGGAGATGGCGGAACGTGATTCTCCTCCGGCTGAGGAGGGGACTACCAAGATGGAGGAGTTGCGTCGCGCTATTCAGGAGGTCGAGTCCATCGAGCGATCGGCGAGCCATCTGCTCCGTTGGTTGCGGGCACCGCGCGGCCCGCTGGACGAGACCCTTCGGGAGCAATCCGTCCTCGACTTCGAGCGCGGCCATTTCGAGAGCGGCAACGACATCCTCGCCCGCCTCCAGGCCGGCGGCGACCTGTGATGCGGAGGGGGCGCCGTGGCCTACACCGTCCAGTTCGCGGACGCCGTCAAAACCTACTTCCGCGAAAAAGTTCCCTCCCTGGCGCGATCCGTTCGGGTGAGGCTGTTCGCCCAGGTCGTCGGCGACCTCGCCGATCACGGCGAGGTCTTCCGCAACGACCCGTCCCGGTGCCTCGGTGAGGGTTCTCCTCATTTCCGCTATGAGCTTATCGTTTGGGACGTGGAGGGGGATGGCCGGGTCCACTCGTTCCGATTCATCGTCAGCGATGCGGCCGCGCCCTACGGGGTTCTCCAGGTCGTCTATGCGGAACACACGGGAGAAACCTCGCTGGGGCCGTGATTCTCCCCTGCCGAAGTCGTGTTGGCGGAGCAATACGGCGAAGGACACAGGGCTTCAACGGACGGTGAGCGTGTATTCGGGATGGCCGACCGCGTTGATGCGCTGGCTGAGCCGAAACGATTGGCCGAACACGGCCGACTTGAGCCAGCCATCGCGCTTGGGTGTCGCGGTGTAGCGCTTGGCGGTGCGGCGGAGGATGTCGAAGCGAACCGGCTCTTGCCGCGCGTCCACCAGCCAGTATTCGCGGATGCCGGCTTGCCAGTACGCCTGACGCAAGACAACCGTGTCCTTATGGACCGAACTGGAGCTGACGACTTCCAGGACCATGTCGGGCGTGCCTTCCAGTTCCACGTGGCCCCCTTCCCATCCTTCGACCAGGTGGACTCGATCGCTCGCAAGGGTGGCATGGGAAACAAACATGGCATCCGGCACCCCGGAGGTGTTGGCCGCAATGTTGCTCAGCAGGGCCCCGTCACCCAGGAACAGACCCAGGTTCGCCGTCTTCACCAGATGACCTAGCGTGATCGTGAGTTCCGTCTTGACGAGAACGTGGGTGAAGATCTGCTGCTTGCTCATGTCGATCCACACCTCGCCCTTGAGATACCAGGCGCGGCCATCCTCGGGAAAGTCGTCGGCGTCGGCCCAGCGGCGAAACGATTCCAGGTCCACGACCCAGCTCGGGATGCTCACGACCCAGTTGGATTCATTAATCACCGTAATCATGGCTTCGCCCTTTCGTTCCGAGAACGAGATCGCTCCCATGATAACGAAAGAGCGGAGGAGCACCATCCGCTGTTGCTTTTATGTCGGATTTGACATAGAGTGCGCGAATGGACGGCTCCCGGAAACCTCTGGCTTGGTTACACGGTGAGATTAAGACACCTCCTTTCTCGGCGGAAGCGCGGGTGGAGGTGGGAACATTGCTCCGGCTGCTTCAGGAGGGCCAGACGCTTAGCATGCCGCAGTCGCGGCCCATGCCGAGTGTTGGCCCCCGCTGCCACGAACTTCGCGTGAGGGATGGGCACAAAAATTGGCGAATCCTTTACCGACTGGACGCCGATGCCATCGTCATCGCGGAGGTATTCGCCAAGGCCACTCGTCAGACGCCTCGGCATATCCTTGATACCTGCCAACGACGGCTACGGTTGTATGACGAAGCCGTGCGGAAGGCGAGAGAGAAGGAGAAGGAGTGATGGATCGAGAGAAACAGAAGGCCCTGCAAGCGGCCGGCTTCCGGGTCGGAGATGCGGAGGACTTCCTCGAATTGACCGAGGAGGAGCGTCGCCTCGTCGAGCTGCGCGCCGCGGTCAGTCGATCTGTGCGCCGTCTGCGCGAAAAGCGGCACCTGACTCAACAGCAATTGGCCGGCAAATTGAAGTCGAGCCAGTCGCGGGTCGCCAAGATCGAGGCGGGGTCGGTGGATGTCTCGCTCGATCTGCTGTTTCGCGCCCTGTTCGCGGTCGGCGGCGGTTTGGTCGATTTGACGGACCCGGTGGGCAAGACATGATGTCTTAACGGTTCCCGGTATCTTTTCCGCCCCGTATCACCGAATACGCCGAGATAGACCCATGCTGATCGAAGAAGCGCTCCGTTCCGCTCTGCACGCCAGCCGGGTCGTGTCGCTGTCGGTGGCCAACCCGCACGGCCCGTTCGGCTTGGTTCAGTTGGCGGCCGTAATTGCCGCTCATCGCGAGGCCGCTTCCGCTGGTGAAGGGAATGTCGGCCACCCAGAACTCACCGGGCTGGATAGTCATCGTACAGCCCTTCGTCTTCCGGGGCGTAGCCGTTGAGGAAGGCAGCGTGACTCCGCGCCGGCGGCCGACGCACCGGCTGGACCCTGACACGCCAACGGCCCGGCCCAATACCGGCCACCAACGCTTCCGGCAGGCGCAGCGGCTCGCCCGGTTGCAGTTCGATTTCGTAGGTCAGTCGGACCAGTTCGTCTTTCATCGGTCAAGCCCTCCGCATCCAGGTTAGCCTCCCGGCATCATTCTACCGTGGCTTCGACTTGTCGCCATTTCCCCGAGGCAAACTTTGACCTCGCCTCCCGATGTACTATGGTTCGGATGAGCCGTCCGCATCAATTCTTGACGAAGGGATGATGTGACGTGATTGACCGTGCTTCGTCGGCTGGTTAGAGGGTTGCGCCTATGGAATTTAGCCTCTTGGTCCTCATCGGGCTTTGCGTATGCGTTGGAGGTTTTACATGGATGGGGTACCGCGAGGCGATGGAGAAGAGCCGCGAGGAGGAACTACAGGAAGCTGCTCAGCGCGAGGCAGAGCGGCGTGAGAATGCGAACTACCACCAAGGCCAAGAAGCACTGGAGCGCGGCGATTTCGACCTCGCCTTGTCCTGCGCAAACGAAGAAATAAGACGCGATCCAGCACGCATCCGCGGACACCGAATGCGAGGGCAGGCACACTACCACAAGGGCATGTACAAGCAGGCAATCGAGGATTACTGCCGCGCCCTCCATTTGGATGCAGAGGAAGGGAACCTCTACCGATTGCGGGCCGATTGTTACGCAGCGCTCCGTCTCTACTCCCGAGCGATCACGGATTACTCCGACGCCATCCGGTTGGACCCGGCCGACACCATAGCCATCGAACACCGCAAGGCCGCCTACGCCGAACGGGAAGCTCACGGCGATGCTTCACCAGACGATCTCCCCAGCGAATGTGCCATCATCACCGAACTACCTCCGGCCCGCGAGGAAGACGCCGGCGCGGATGACGACAATGATCTGCTCTCTGCTCCGCTCCAACGACCGGCGGTGAACGTCGTCCTCCCCGCCAAAGTCTTCAACCCACTCGCCTTGACGGGCTTCATCCTGGGCCTTGTGTCCGTCGTTCTGTACGCCATCGGGATCATCCCCATCCTCGGGATTGTGTTCAGCGCCATCGGCTTGGGCCGCTTCAACCCCCAGACGCAGAAGGCCAAGTGGATGGCCGGATGGGGTCTCGCCCTGAGCATCCTCTTTACGGTCATGTTCCTGATGCGGCATTGAATCTCTGGTGGAATCACCAAACCGGCATCCTGTCCTCCAACCCACGATTCCCAGACCATTGCTTGAGCATCTGTCTGTGGTATCCTGGAGGGGAAAGCAATGTTCCCCTAGCGGCGGAGGGCCGATCCATGAGCACGGTCAATCTGACCTTTCTGATCCTCTTCGTGGTGATCTTGGCCGTGCTGCTGGCGAGTTCGCCGGTCCTTCGGGCCGTGTTCTGGGACACGCTCCGTCATCCCTTCACGCACAGCCGAATTGAAGTCCTCGACGGACAAGTGAAGGTCCATCATGAGGAATCGGTCTCGCCGTCCCAGACGCCGCGCCCTCCGATACCACCTGTGGGAGCGAGATAGGATGGCCAGGAAGGCATCGTCTCCGAAGCCGCCCAATCTGGACGTGCCGGTCAGTTACAAGACGGTGTTCTGGGTGGTTGTGCTTCTCGCCGTCCTCTCGCTGGGGTCCAGTCTCTATCTCGCCACCCGTCCGCCGGACTTGCAGACCGAGACGCTGAAGAAGGTTGTCGAGACCTGCGATACCACCTGGAAGATGTGCTGCGGCGCCATCCTCGGTTTGCTCGGCGGCAAGCGATTGCCTTGACCAGCCCTCTATCAACGGCCCATCTTCTCTTGCTCCATCGAGGGCACGGTCGGATCACCAGATCGCACTCGTCCCAAGCCCAGGACACCGTACACCGCCGCCCCCAGTGCGATGAAGCCGACGCCGGCCAGCGCCTCCGCCTGCTGGTTGAGGAACATATTGACCAGCACGAACGCCGGCAGGATCACGTACAGCGCCGGCACCACCGGATAGCCCAGGCAGCGGTACGGCCGTTCGGCGTCGGGACGACGGCGGCGGAAGACGAAAATCGACACCACCGCCAGCGTCTCGAAGATGACGACGCCGAACATGGCGAAGTCGGTCAGACGATCGAAGTGCGACTTGCTCTCCTCCAGCCAGCCCATCCAGGTCAGAAACGCCACCGTGACGATTTGCAGCGACGACCAGGCGGCCAGCACGACGATGGCCAGGGCCGGCGTGCGATAGCGAGCGTGGACAGCGCCCAGGGCGCGCGGGGCCAGGCCGTCCTCGCCCATCGCGTACAACAGACGCGGGCCGACCAGCAGATTGCCGTTGAGCGCTCCGAAGACGGAACACATCACCGCCGCCGAGGCCGCCGCCGCTCCCAGCGGACCCAGCAGACGCAAACTGAAGTCGGTCGCCACCGTCGTCTCTTTCAGCTCGGCCATCTCCACGCGCGGGATGACCAGGTAATAGGCCAGGTTGGCGCCCAGGTACAGGGTGATGATGATGGCGACGCCGCCCAGCAGCGCCAGCGGCAGGTTGCGCTGCGGGCGGCGCACCTCCTCGGCCACCGGGGCGATGTTCTGCCAGCCGTGGTAGGCCCACAGTACCCCCAGATAAGCCGTCGCCAAACCGCTGAGCGACACTTGCCGCCAATCGTCCGGCCAAACCGGACGCAGGTTGTCGAAGCGCGGCGTCACCGGGGCCGACGACCCACGCGGCGAGGACCAGGAACGGCAACACGGCGATGGCGGCCAGCGAGCCGACCTTGACCGTGGTAATCACCAGCTGGACCAGACCGCCCCAGCGCACGCCGCGGACGTTGACCCAGGCCAGGACAGCCAGGATCGACACCGTTAACAGTCGCTGCGGCCAGAAGCCGAGCTGCGTGCCCGGCGGCAGACCGACCAGGCTTGTTGGAACGCCTCGTTGCGAAGGATGTCGTGCAGCGATTCGGTGAAGATGGTGGCCAGGGCCGCCAGCGAGGCGGAACGGATGATGCAGAAATCCACCCAGCCCCACAGGAAGCCGGCCAGTCGGCCATATGCCTCGCGCAGAAAGACGTAGTTGCCGCCGGCTCGCGGCAGGAGCACGCCACCTCGGCGTAGGCCAGCGCGCCCAGCAGGACGAGCACGCCGCCCAGCACCCAGACCAGGGCGGCCAACCCGAAGTGGGGGACGTTTTCGGCGACCGACTGCGGCTTCTTGAAGACGCCCGAGCCGATGACGGTGCCGACCACGACCGCGGTCGCCATCAGCGGACCCAGGGCACGCACCAGGCCCGACGACGAGGAAGCAGAAGATGGTTTCATGGCCGACCAGTGTACGGCATCGGCGGGCCAAGCGGGAGTCGGTTTCGCCGCCCGCGGCGCACGCGAATGTCCCAGGAACAACGTGTCCCGACTGAATTCGTCCGACGCGATCGCCGATGAGATAAATAATTTTCCGCCGCCACCGATTTTTCCATCGAAGTCGTCTTGGCCGGAAGAGAGGCTCATTCTACACTTGCTCAGATTCGCGGGTGGACTAGCGCAGCTGGGCGCTGGCGCGATCCGACACGAGGCAAGCAGCTTAGCGAGGTTCGCGCGAACGAGGCAAGCGGCACGAAGCCGGCGACCGGGCGGGTTGTGCCAGTTGGGACGAAGATACCTGACGAAATCGACGCGCGAGTCTGAATTTGTCTGGGTAGGGCTTGTATTTTGTGCGCTTCGCGTTAGCATCCGCGTGGATGTGAAGTGCCTTCGACAGCTGCCGACCGCCGGCGGCCTCCGCGACAGCCCCCGCGGACCCTGGAAACGAGGCGGATCGACGATGTCGGAGTGTACGCGAGGCATCTGAGTCTTTTGGAGGCATCCTGGACGATGAGTGAATCTGAAGAGCGCACCGGGTTCGAGCCGCGGCCCCTTCACGACACCTGCCGCGGCTTCGAGGAAGAAGAACCTCCCGGTAAGCCCAGGCGCCACCCGCTCTGGCGCAACGTCCCCGACCACCTCTGGGACGACTGGCGATGGCAGTCGCAAAACGCCATCCGCTCCGTCCGGCAACTGCGCGACCTGCTCCCCTTCACGCCGGAGGAACTCGAAGCCATCGGCTCGCTCGAGGCCGAGTACAAGACGGCCATCCCGCCCTACTACTTCTCCCTGATCGACCCCGACGACCCCAACGACCCGATCCGCCTGCAAGCGGTGCCCTCGCCGCTGGAGCAGCTCAATCCGTCGGGCTACGAGCTGGAGGACCCGCTCGAAGAGGACAAGGACTCGCCGGTGCCGGGCCTGACGCACCGCTACCCCGACCGCGCCCTGCTCGTCACCACGCACGTCTGCACCATGTACTGCCGCTTCTGCACGCGCAAGCGGGCCACCATGGTGCGCGGCGGCTGGGACGCCATCAGCCGCAACGACGAGCGCATGATCGAGTACGTCCGCGACCATCCGGAGATCCGCGACGTCATCGTCTCCGGCGGCGACCCGCTGACGCTGCCGGCTGACCAAGCTGCGTTTCTTCCTGGACAACCTGGCGGCCATCCCGCACGTCGATGTCATCCGCATCGGCACGCGCGTGCCGGTGACGCTGCCGCAGAAGCTGTACGATCCAGAGCCTGATCGACCTGCTGGCCTCGGCGGGCAAGGTGTGGATCCAGACGCACTTCAACCACCCGCGCGAGATCACGCCGGAGGCGGCCCGCGTCTGCCTGGCCCTGCTCAAGGCCGGCATGCCGGTCAACAACCACACCGTCCTGCTCAAGGGCGTCAACGACTCGCTGGAGACGATGCGGTCGCTGATGCGGGCCTTGCTCCGCATCAAGGTCCGGCCGTACTACATCTTCCACTGCGACCCGGTCATCGGGGCCGGCCACTTCCGCACCTCGGTGTGGAAGGGCATGGAGATCATGGAAGGGCTGCGCGGCCACATGTCCGGCCTGGGCATCCCGACCTACGTCGTCGATAGCCCGCACGGCGGCGGCAAGATCCCGCTCATGCCCAACTACCTCGTGTCCGCCAGCGACGACGCCGTCGTGCTGCGGAACTACGAGGGCATGCTGGTCCGCTACCAGGCGGAGGACAAAGCCGCAAACGGTCCAGCCGACGCCGTCGCGCGGCGTGTCGTCGCTGCTGCAGGGGAGCAAGATCGGCCCTGATCCCCGAGGGCAACGAGCGCATGGCCCGCCGCGAGCTGACCGTCCTCACCAATCAACAAGCACCTACTTCGGACGACGCGCACGACACAACGGCTGCTGCAACGGCTGCTGCGGCCAATGGCCACGCCGAGGAGTTGCTGCCGCTGGGCGTGCTGGCCAACGGCTGTGGCTCGTGAATTCGTCCGTGGTCCGAGCCGCGACCGTTAGCGGAGCGTGGGAACTGCACCGCTCCCTAACGGTCGCGGCTCGGACCACGGACTTCAAGGATGAAGGATGAAGATCGGCATCACTTACGACCTGAAAGCCGACGTCCCCGCCGGCGCCGACCTGCCCGACGACTTCCAGGAAGAGTTCGACAGCCCCGCCACCATCGAGGCCATCGCCGCGGTGCTGCGCGGCCTGGGACACGAGGTCGAAGCGCTCGGCGACGGCCGGGAGCTGCTCGAACGTCTGCTGCGCGATCCGCCGGACTTCGTGTTCAACTTCGCCGAGGGCCACGGCATCGGCCGCTGCCGCGAGGCGCGGGTGCCGGCCGTGCTGGAGATGCTCGGCATCCCCTACACCGGCTCCGACCCGCTCACCCTGGCCGTCACGCTCGACAAGGATTGCGCCAAGCGGCTGGTGCAGTCGGCCGGCGTCCCCGTGCCGCGTTGGACGGTGCTCGAACCGGACCACGACCCGACCGCTCTGCCGCGGCTGCCGTACACCGCCATCGTCAAGCCGGCCTGGGAAGGTTCCAGCAAGGGCATCCGCGGCAAGTGCGTCGTCGATCGCGTGGACGAGCTGGTCGAGGCGGTGACGACCCTGCGCCGCGATCATCGCCAGCCGATCCTCGTCGAGGAGTACATCGCCGGCGAGGAGCTGACCGTCGGCATCGTCGGCAACGATCCGCCGCGCATCATCGGCGTCCTGCGCGTGGTGCCGCAGCGGCCGACGAGCGTTTCGTCTACAGCCTGGAGGTCAAGCGCGACTGGCGAAGACAGGTCCGCTACGAGTGTTTGTCCGGCGGCAGGAGTCCGAGGCGGTGGCGGAGGCCGCTCTGCGGGCGTACCGGACCCTGGGCTGCCGCGACGTGGCGCGCATCGACTTCCGCCTGCACCAACGGCATGCCGTACTTCCTCGAAGTCAATCCGCTGCCGGGCCTCAACCCGGAGTCGAGCGACCTGGTCATCCTGTCGCGGCTGGCGGGCTGGAGCTACGAACGACTGATCGAGAGCATCTTGCGCAGGCCGTGGAGCGGACCCAACGCCTCCGAGCCTGAAGCGTAAGCGAAGGGACGGCAACTCGGTTGCCGTCCCTTCGCTTACGCTTCAGGCTCGGATAAAAACAGCGGCGCGGAAACCGTTACAGCCGTGACGATTGCCACAATCTGAGACAACGACAACGAGTTGTCACGCTTTCGCATGGATAGGGGTTGCGACGTGGACCGCTCTTATCCAATACTTATCTCGTGGGATATTGTCTCATTGAGGAAATCCTGATACCGACATTTGGTAGGTCCGTTTACTTATGATCGCTGAGACGCCAGCCGCCGACCGCTCCTCTCCTACGCGGATCCTCATCCTGCACAACCAGCCGATCCTGCCGGAAGACCATCCCGACGCCGATTCGGAACACGAAGTCCTCTACACGGCCGAGGTCGTGCAGGGGATCTTGAGCGGAGGCCGGCTACGACGTCGCCACGCTGGGCGTGTCGCGCGATCCGTCGGTCCTGCTGGACGGCCTGCGCGAGTATCGGCCGGACGTGGTCTTCAACCTGTTCGAGGGACTGGCCGACTTCGGCGACACCGAGGCGCACGTCGCCGGCATCCTGGAATGGCTGGAGCTGCCGTTCACCGGCTGTCCGTATCAGACCTTGTGCCTGGCCCGCAGCAAGCACCTGACCAAGCACCTGCTGGCCGGGGCCGGCCTGCCGACGGCCCGCTTCTTCGTGGTCGAGGACGTGCCGGTCGAGGATTGCCCGCTGGACTGGCCGGTGATCGTCAAGCCGGCGACGCAGGACGCCAGCGTCGGCGTCGATCAGGGCAGCGTGGTGACCGACCTGGATCGGCTCAACGAACGCGTGGCATACCTGCTGGAGACCTACGGCCCGCCGGTGCTGGTGGAGGAGTTCATCCGCGGCCGCGAGTTCAACGTCGGCGTGGTCGAGGCGCCGGAGCTGCGCGTGCTGCCGGTGTCGGAGATCCTGTTCGTGGAGAAGGACCCGGAGTTCTGGCCGATCGTGACCTACGACGCCAAGTGGAAGCCGGGCACGCGCGACTACGAAGCGACGCCGCCGGCGTATCCGGCCCGTGTCTCGCCGCGCCTGCGCGACAAGCTGGAGACGCTGGCCCGGCAGGCGTTTCGCCTGCTGGGCTGCCGCGACTACGCCCGCGTCGATTTCCGGGTGCGCGGCAGCAAGCCGTACATCCTGGAGGTGAACCCCAACCCGGACTTCAGTCCGACGGCCGGCCTGGCCGGCGGCCTGACAGTCGGCGGGCCTCGCGCACGCGCAGTTCACGGTCGAGTTGGTGCAGCGCGCCCTCGCGCGCGGCGGCAAGGCCGCCACCGCCGTCCGCTGCGGTCCCTGAAATGTCCGCTCCTTGTTCGCCCTCCCCCAAGGGGGTAGAGGGCGAAGGAAAAGTGGAGGCGCCGATCATTGTTCACTTTGGTAAAGTTCCGCTTCCTCTTTCTGGAGGTCGGCACTTTGCTCGGGGGTGGGCAGGGCTTTGGCGGCGGCCTCCATCGCGGCCTCCTTGGTCGAAGCCCTCCCGGCCGGTCCCTCGCTGTCGGTGGGTTCCCGGCTCACCACGGGGTAGTTCGTCAGATACCATACCCAGGGCGCGGGGCCGTTCGGGTCATCACACTCGACCACGGCCGTAATACCCGTGGCTTCGTCCGTGGCCTCCTGGTGCTGGGCCATCCGCATTTCCAGCGAAGGTTTCCATTGCAGACGCATGGCAGTCTCTCCTTGGGTTAGACGAATCTGTTCCCCTCTTGCTCTTGCCCTTCTTCTGACGGAAGGCACGACATTTGCATCCCGGCGGATTACACCTCCGATGGTCCTCCCTTACCCCCAAAACGACCGCCTTCTGTACCCATGTCCCAGGAAAGAAAGCGCCGCGAGAATGAGGAAGACGACGAAGAGGATTTTCGCCCCCTCCCAGGAGAAATTGGCCACCCCCCCGTAGCCGAGGAAGGCAGCGACCAGGGCGATGACGAGAAACACGATGGCCAGGCGTAACATGGTCAGATCCTCCTTCAAAAAGGTTGGGCTTCGTTGGCGAAGTGCCAGACGTGCCCGCGATTGCCACTTCCGGATGGAACATACTCAAAACGTCCTCGCGCCATCCGTGCCGCTCCTCCTCGCGCCGGCCTGTCACTGGGTCTCGCCGGCGTGGAGGCGCACCCACACTTCCAGGCGATGGACGGCAACGTCGGCGGCGGCCTCGAAGCCCAGTCTCACTTTCCCGGCTTTAATGTCCAGCACCGTGACTTTGAGGAGAGGGGCGAGGCCGTCGGTCCCTCCGACGACAACCACCTCCTGGCTCTTTCGGGTCAAAACCAACATGGCAGAACCTCCGTTTTCCTGATGGACACACCCTCGATGAGCGCTTGGGAACGCACCAAGCGGCGTTCGCGCAGCAGCAGGATTTCCAGGCGCGCGAGGTCGATCGGCTTGATCAGGTAATGGTCAAAGCCCGCCTCGTCGCAGAGCCGACGGTGGACCTGGTCCGTCCAGCCGGTGATGGCGATCAGCAGAGTATCCGCGAAGGTCGCCTGCTGCCGCAGCTGTCGCGCCACCTGGCAGCCGTCCCTCTTCGGCATGGTAAGGTCCAGCAGCACGACATGAGGTTTACGAACAACCGTCATGTCGAGGGCGGCCGCGCCATCGTAGGCCGTCCGCGCCTCGTGCCCCCACAGGTTCACCAGCACGGACAAGCTGTCCGCGGCGTCTCGATTGTCATCGACGACCAGCACGTGGAGTGTCCGCTGGCTGTCCGCAAGGCGCGGCATCGAGTCGCCGCTCCGCCGCGCCGGCAAGACATCACCGGGCGGTAGCAACGACGCGCGGACGGCAGGACCGTCCACCCCAACGGCTTCCAAACCGAGGCTCAACATGCTAGGACCTCCTTATCGACCTTGCGTAGCGGGTCCGCTGCCGCTCCAGGTATCCGCGGGTACGCTGTGGGAGAGCAGGAACACCTGGACCACCGTGCCGCTGGTGAATACTTTCACCACCGTGCCGCTGGCCGTCTCCACTTCCGCGGCCGCCTCGCGCACCTCCACTCCCGTGATTCGTTTGATGTCCTGGCGCAGCGAATCCGAGGAGTTGGCGAACAGCTGCCGGTGGAATTCCTGCACCTGCGCGACGCCTTCCGAGCTCATGGCCAGGGTCTTCTCGGCCGGCGACAGAGCGCCTTGCAGCGTGATCACCAGCGTGTTGTCACTGAGGACCACAGTCACCGATTTGGGTGCGCGGCCTGTAGTCCGGCACTCGAAATCGATCGCCGCCTGGGCGATCTGCTGGGCCGCCGAGACGGCCTGACCATCGGATTCAGCCCTGGTCGTAGGGACCATTGCGTCTCTCCCGCTAAGTCCGCCCCGGTCGGCCGATAAAAAAAGCCGACGCGGTGGATCTCCCGGAAGGGAACCCACCGCGTCGGCTTACTCGTAAACGGACCCTCTGGCTCGGCCAGATTGCCCTTTAGCTAGTCATCCAACGCATTCACCTATTCGGATTGGAATAGGTTCGGTATGTTCATTGTAAGACTCGGAGTGGAGAAAGCAAGGGGGGCTTTCCGGTTCCGGACATGCCCTTTCCCAGTATCCTATCTTTCACGGGGCAGACCTTTCACGGGGATGGACCCGCCTTCGAGGTGATCATGAAATCGCAGGGAGAGATCGAAGCCGCCATCGGCGAAGGGATCAGCCGCTTCGAGCAGGAATACATGGGTCGCGGCCCCAAGCACGTTCACGCCTACCTACTCGGCGACCTCCTCGTGGTCCGCCTCCTGGGCGTTTTGACCGTGGCCGAACAGCAGCTGGTCAAGTCGCTTCCGGCCGAGAAGGGCCGCGACCTGCTCAAGCAAGTGCGCACCCATCTGGTCGAGACGGCGCGTCCGGTCATGGAGGAAATGGTCCAGGAGATCACCGGCATCAAGGTGGTGAGCCTGCACCACGACATCAGCACCCTCACCGGCGAGGAGGTCATGCTCTTCACGCTGGCCGAGTCGCCTCTGTTCCGTGAGGCAAGGAAAAAGTAGAGACCCCTCCAGCGAAGGGCGAAGCGGTGCGGGATGCCGCAGGGGAGATGCCGGCGACGGCGGGTAGAATGACCAAAGGGGAACTTCTTCGCGGAGGATGGTATGATCCTGTCGGACTTTCTCACGCACCATGCGGACGGCGAGATTACGTTGACCGGCCATCGCATCGGTCTGTACACCGTGGTGCGTCTGTACCGCGAGGGGCAGTCCGCCGAGCAGATCGCCGAGGAACTGGAGTCGCTGGGGTTGGCCCTGGTGTACAAAACGCTGGCCTTCTACCTGGAGAATCAGGCGGAAGTGGATGTTTACGTGGACGCTTATCGGGCAGAACTGGACCGGCAGGCGCAGCTTCATCGAAAAGGCCCTGGCATTGAGGAATTGCGGCGACGTTGGCAAGAAAAGGGGTTGGGGACGCCGCCGTGATGCCTGTCCTTCGCTACGTCCTGGATGAGAACTTACGCGGCATTCTCTGGCAGGCCATCCAACAACACAACGGTCTCGGCGCCTTCCCCCTCGATGCTGTCCGTGTCGGCGATCCGCCGGACCTGCCTCTGGGGACGGTGGATCCGAACATTCTTCTGTGGGCCGAATGGGAGGGACGAATCTTCGTGTCTCTGGACAAAACGACATTGCCGGGCCACCTGGCCCAGCATCTCCAGCAGGGCCGTCATTCGCCGGGGATTCTCATCGTGACGCCATCCAGCACGCTCGCGGAAGTCCTTGAATATCTCGTGTACGCCGCCTATGCCGGCAAGCCCATCGATTACGCGGACGGCATCACGTTCATCCCCTGAACTTCGCCACGGCCCGCAACGGAGGACGCCATGATCCTGCCGGACTTTCTCACGCGCCACGCGGACAATGACATTCGCCTGACCGGCCATCGCATCGGCTTGTACACCGTGGTGCGCCTGTACCGCGAAGGGCAGTCCGCCGAGCAGATCGCCGAGGAGCTGCCGTCGCTGGGGTTGGCCCTGGTGTACAAAACGCTGGCCTTCTACCTGGAGAATCAGGCGGAAGTGGATGTCTACATGGATACGTATCGCGCCGAACTGGATCGGCAGGAGGCGCTGTACGACAATAGTCCGGTAGCGCTCAAGATGCGGCGTCTCCGGGAATTGCTCCAGCAAGCCGATGAACGGTTCGGTTCCGAGCCGGGCTGGGCGACCGTTCCAATCCCGGAGAAGATTCGACGAATGGAGGAAGCAACCTCTCCTCCGGCGGTGTAACGATGCCCTTACGCTTCGTGCTGGATGAACATCTGCGCGGCGGTGGCCTGTGGCGGATTATCCAGCAACACAACGCGCAGGGGCTGAACCTTCTCGATGCCGTCCGCGTGGGCGACCCGCTCGATCTCCCTCTGGGAACAACGGATCCGGATGTGTTGATCTGGGCGGAGCGCGAAGGCCGAATCCTCCTGTCGCGCGATTTCAGCAGCTTGCCGGGACACCTCGTCCAGCATCTTCGGACGGGACGCCATGCGCCGGGGATCTTTCTCCTTCGCCCGCGTGCCTCGTTGTCTGCCGTGCTAGGAGACCTTGTCGTGACGGCTCACGCCGGCGATGCGGCTGACTTTCAGGACGCCATCCGCGTCATCCCGTTCTAATCGACCCCGGCGGTCCAGGATGGGATGCTCCGGCGATGGCGGGTACAATGAGGAGCCATTTTCGAGGAGCCTACGATGGTCCTGCCGGACTTTCTCACGCGCCACGCGGACAATGACATTCGCCTGACCGGCCATCGCATCGGCTTGTACACCGTGGTGCGTCTGTACCGCGAAGGGCAGTCCGCCGAGCAGATCGCCGAGGAGCTGCCGTCGCTGGGACTGGCCCTAGTGTACAAAACGCTGGCTTTCTACCTGGAGAATCAGGCGGAAGTGGATGTTTATATGGACGCCTATCGCGCCGAGTTGGACCGGCAGGAGGCGGCTTATGTGCCGGGACCGGGGGCGCTCAAACTCCGGCGTCTCCTGGAGCTAGTCCGTGAAGCGGACTCGCGGTATGGCTCTGACCCGGCCTGGTCGGCCCTCGACATCATTGAGAAATTGCACCGACTTGGGGAGATCCCTCCCACGAATCCGGTGTGACGATGCCGTTGTGCTTGGAGTTGCGCGGAAACCGGCGAAGGGCATCGCGAATTGTAACAACCCGCCGCGACAGAAAACTTTCGCCTTCGCCAATCGTCTTCCTTTTAGGAGGTCACGACGAACACGGCCCCAACGCTTGCGGGCGTTGACTGTCCCGAAGGAGGTACAACGTTATGCGTCGTCTTCTCTTCCGCGTCGCCGGGCTGTGCCTGGCCCCGCTGACCGGGTTGGCCCTGGTCCACGCCTCCGAGCTGGACGGCAAACCCGCCGTCCGGCCTGTCAAACCCGCCACGCCTGCCACGGTATTCGTCCCGGACAAGGAGCTGACCTGCGGCTCGCACGGCACGCGCGTCGAGTTCGTCGCCACGCCCAGCAAGGCCGCGGCCATCGCCAAGAAAGAGCAGAAGCTCGTCTTCGTGCTGCACGTCTCCGGCAACTTTGAAGACCCGCGCTTCACCTGAAACAACGCCGAGGCGCTCCGTGTGAACGCCCTGGCCAATGCCGAAGTCGGCAAGTACCTCAACGAATACTTCGTCTCCTCCTTCCAGAAGGTCGCCACCTTCCGCATCGTCGGCGGTCAGAAACAGGGCGGCAACGTCGCCAGCTACTTCTGCGCTCCCGATGGCCGCGTCCTGCACGTCGTCGCCGGGCCGGTCAACGCCGACACCCTGCTGCGCGAAGCGAAGTGGGTCGTCGAGACCACCAAGAAGGCGATGGACGACGCCAAGGGCGACGGCCTGAAGTTCAAGGCGTTCTTCCGCAAGGCCCATGCCGAGCGCCTCAAGGACGAGCACGGCCTGACCGTCGAGCCGGTCACGTTCGATCCGCCGGCCGATGCGGACGAGAATGGCGCCTTGACCTACCGCGACCCGAGCGGCCGGCCGCTGGCGCCGAAGCTGCCGCCGCCGCCGATCGATGGGCCGGACGTTACCATTCGGCCGGCGCTGGCGCTGCAAAAAGCCGAGGCCAAGATGGCCGGCGCGCGTGCTCTGCTCGATCGCCGGGGCCGTCGCTGGGTGCTCGGCAACCAGGGCCGCGTTCACGTGCTTCTGGCCGCCCACGCCATGAACAAGATCGAGACGATCTACGCCACCATCTTCGAGGGCATCCTCGGCGAGAAGATCTCGACCAGGCCCGTCGAGGTCGTCACGCCCTTCCCGTGGCTCAACCACCGCGGTAAGGGCGGGTAAGGATCCGTCCCAGAATTCCTTCCTGTTTCGCCGCGACGCGCAGCGGAGCGCGGGAGACTCCCGCGCTCCGCTGCGCGTCGCGGCGAAACAGGAAGTCGCCGTTCGGCTTTCGTCTTGTCCCAAGCTCCCCCATCTGCTAGACCTTACGGCGTTACGACGACGCCTCAATTCAACCAAGGGACGGAAGCGCGCAAGACGTATGATCCCCATTGACCTGAGCGGGAAAACGGCCCTCGTCACCGGCGTGGGCGACAACGAGAGCTTCGCCTGGTTCATCGCCAAGGCGCTGCAGGCGGCCGGCGCGCGCCTGGTGTTCGCCGTCCATCCGCGCATGATCCGCATCGTCGAGGGCTTCCTCAGCGGCGAAGCGCCCGACGACCTGGCCAGCCGTGCCCTGCCCTACGGCGGCGGCAGTCTGAAGGTCGAGAAGCTGCTGCCCTGCGACGTCGGCTACGACACTCTCGCCGACGTGCCCGAGGCGACGCGCAACGACCGCCGATACAAGCGCGTCGAGGAGCAGCACGGCGATTACTCCATCGAAGGATTGATGAAGGCGGTCAAGGAATCGCACGGCGGCATCGACATGCTCGTCCACAGCGTCGCCTTTGCGCCGGAGATCAAGAGCAAGCTGATCGACACGACGCGAGCGGGCTACTGGACGGCGATCAGCATCAGTGCTTACTCGCTGATCGGCCTGGTGCGGGCGGCGCTGCCGTTGATGGAGAATCGTCCGAGTGGAGCGTCGGTGGTGGGTCTGACGTACCTGGGCGGCGCACGGGTGGTGCCGCACTACGGCGGCGGCATGTCCACGGCCAAGGCGGCGCTGGAGATCGACGCCAAGCAGCTGGCCCACAACGTCGGCGACAAGGGCATCCGCATCAATCTCATCTCGGCCGGACCCTACGCCTCGCGCACCGCCAAGGGCATCGGCGACATCCAGCAAATGATCGATTACGCCGCCCAGCGTTCGCCGCTGCCGCGCGGCGTCACGCCGGAAGAGGTGGCCAACACCACCGTCTTCTTGTGCAGTCCGCTGGCCTCGGGCATCACCGGACACGTCCTCTATGTCGATTGCGGCTACAACGTGATGGGCGTGTGAGCGGCCGCTTGCGAGCCGAGCCCGCGGCGTAAGCGAGGGTTGCAATCTTCCCTCGCTTACGCCGCGGGCTCGGAAGTAGAAGAACGGTTGGCGGTTGGCGACCTCAGGGAGCGGAGTTGCCGGCTGTCAGTCGGCCCGCGCCCGCGGCATTGCTGTTGCGAGAGCTGTTGGCGGTATTGGCCGTGTTGTTCCGCCGATTGTTGGTGATATTGGCCACGTTGCCGCGGCGGGATTTGTTGGTGGTGTTGGCGGTGTTGGCGGTGTTGGCCGCATTGGCCGCGTTGCTGTGGTGGGAGTTGTTGATGGTGGTCACGACGCGCGTGTGAGAGCTGTTGGTGGTGGTCACGACGCGGGTGCGCGAGTTGTTGGCGACATTGCGGGTGTTATTCGAGGTATTGGCGACGTTGCTGTGTCGGGTGTTGTTGGCGACGTTGCTGGTGCGGGCGTTGTTCGAGGTGTTGGCCACGTTGCTGGTACGGGCGTTGTTCGAGGTGTTGGCGACGTTGCTGGTGCGGGCGTTGCTCGGGACGTTGGTCACGTTGACGTACACGGTTACCGGGTAGGCGTTGGCATAGGGGACGCCGGGGCCGTTGCAGGCCCGGACCTGCGTGCCGACCACGGCCACGATCGCCAGACTCACCAGCAGAGACATCAGAAACTTACGCATGGGAGGCTCCTCGCCGCAGTGCGGCATCAGGGGTGAGAAGAAGGACTTTTCCGGCTGACCATCGTTTCATCGCGGCCAGCCTGCTCGACAGATTCAACGCGATTTCGATCCGAAGCGGACAAAACGCCGCGATTTTTTTCGCCCCGGCGTCTCAGCGAACGTAGAGGGCGATGGGTACGCCGTACTCGGGTCCGGCGAGGGACTGCGGCGTCGCATGGCGGATCAGAGCCAGTCCGCCCAGCTTGCTCTGCCAGGTGCCGTCGGTCGCCTGGATGGCCGCGTGCGTCACGCGGACGATCCGGCCGGATTCGTTGCGCAGGCCGTAGACGACGACTTTCTGCACTCCCGATTGCCGGCGGAAGTCCAGCACCGACATCCGCCGATAGCCGGCCGAGCGGTACAGCTGATCCATGAATGCCAGCGGCGCGTTGGCCGGCCCCGTTTGCGGGTCGATCCAGCGATTGTGGATGCCCAGGGAGTGGGAGATACAGTTGTAACGGTCGGTCGCGGGGGCCAGCACTTCAAACGCGGAGCCTAGACGCGGGAAGCTCCTCCGATTGCTGGTGTTCTGCAGGCGCTGCCGCTCGGTCGCCAGACGGGTCTGGTTCCGCGCGGCGGCCTGGGCCGGAGGAGTCAGGCTCGCCGCCGAGCTGGAATCCCGCCGTGACGACAAGTGCGGCTGTCAGGAAGAGGATGCGGAGGGAAAGGGTCGTGCTTCGCATGGGAGGCTCTTGAAAGGGCCGCCGGGTTGACTCGCGACTCATCCGATCCAACGCAACACGGGCGGGGAGCGGACAAATTCGGGAAAATACGGGGATCAAACGAGCGACCCCGAGGCGTCAAGACGCCTCGGGGTCGAGAGGAGGGGAATGCGGAATTTCGGAGCCTGAAGCGTAAGCGAAGGTTGCTCTTCGCTTACGCTTCAGGCTCGGAGAGGACAATCAACGTCGGACGGCGGCGCGGCCGCGACAGCGCCAGCGCCTCGCGGAAATCGATCTGGCGGCAGGACACCCCCGACTCCAGATAGCGGCGCATCAGCGCCATGGTGTCATCGACCAGATCGACCTGGATCAGCAGCAGCTCGCCCGGCCGAGCGATGGCCAGGGCGTGCTCCAGCGCCGCGATGGCGCCTTGCACTTCCTCGACGTGCTTGACGCGGCGACGGCCGGACAGCCCCTGGCGGAAGAGGGCGTTGATGGCGCCGGGCGGCCGGCCGCGGATGCAGTTCTCCTCCTCGTAGAGGATAACGCGGTCGAAGGCGTCGCCCAGCAGTTCGCCCTGCCGAACCAGGTCGAACGTCGCGGCGGTCGCCGGCGGCGGAGTACACCGCCGAGCGAAACTTGTGCGGCATCGGCTCGAACGTCTCGATCAACGAGGCCAGCGACGACGTGTTGTGGCCATAGTCCATGACCACGGTGGCGCCGTTGAACTCGAAGAGGTTGAAGCGAGCCGGCGTGTGCTCGAAGTCGGCGACGAACGACTCCAGGCCGGCGAGGATGACCTCGCAGGGCACGCCCAGCACCCAGGCGGCGGCGGCGGCGGCCAGGGCGTTCTCGACCTGGAAACCGACGTGTCCGCCGTGCGTCATCGGCACGTTCTCCAGGCTGACCAGCGGGATCTCCTGCGCTCCTTCGGCGAGAATGACGCGGCGATCGCGGACGAAGGCGGCCCGGCCGCCGCGGCCGCGGTGCTCGGCCAGGACCGGATGATGACCGTCGCGCGCGAAGAAGACGACGGCGCCGGGACAGTGCGGCGCCATCTCCGCCACCAGCGGATCGTCGGCCTTCAAAATGGCGTGGCCGTCCGCGGCGACGACATCGACGATGGTGCGTTTGACGCGGGCCAGCTGTTCGACGGTGTCGATGTCGGCGATGCCGAGGTGATCGCCCTCGGCGATGTTGGTGACAATGGCAACGTCGCAGCGCATCGAAACCCAGGCCGGCGCGGAGGATGCCGCCGCGGGCCGTCTCCAGCACCGCCGCCTCGACGCGCGGATCGCCGAGGATGACGCGGGCGCTGAGTGGGCCGCTGCAATCGCCGGCCTCGATGCGTTGGCCGTCGATGTAGATGCCCTCGGTGCAGGTCATGCCGACGCAGCGCTGCGTCCGCGCCAGGATGTGCGCCAGCAAGCGCGTCGTCGTCGTCTTGCCGTTGACGCCGGTGATGGCGGCGATGGGGATGCGTCCGCTCTGTCCGCCGGGAAAGAGCTGATGGAGAAGATGGTCGGCGGGAGGCAGGTTGTCCGCCAGCGAGACGCGCTGCTGGCGGATGCCGTGGCCCAGGAGGAACACGCCCGGCTCGTCGAGGCGGCACAGCGCAATGCGCCGCTGCCGCGCCGCTTGCACCAGGGCCGACTCGGCGGGGTGCGGCCGCAGACACTGGGCCAGCTCGCGCAGCCGGGACAGTGCGTTCGCCACGTCGAAAGGCCGATCGTACACGGCGGCCAGGCACAGGTCGCGGCCGGTCTCCAGGGCGGCGCGGCCGAGATCCTCGTACTCGAATTCGAGGGCCACCTTGTAAACGCCGTCCTCGGACGTCTCGCGGGTGCGGCCAAAGCCGACCTCGGTGCCGGCCAGCGATTGCAATTCGAGGGCGACGTGTTCGAGGATGTGCGCCTGCCAGGTGCCGCGTCGCAGCCGCGCGAAGAAGCCGCCGCGCGTGCCAACGCTGCAGCGGTGCTCGATCAGGGACGGAAGCCAGCTTTGCAGCCGTTCGTTGAAGCCGGGTAGCTCGTCGGAAGGGGAGTCCTTGAGAGGCCCCAGATCGACCCACGCCTCCAGGACGGGAAAATTCGCCCAGATGTTGGGGCCATTTAATACCCGGACTCTCCGAAATTCCATGGGTGGTCCTCTATTACGAGAATAGCCCGCAGCGCAAGCGACGGATTTCTGGACCCGTCGCTGATGCTCCGGGCTGGTGGGACAATCGACTCGGAAATCCATTTCTCTGGCGCGTGATGGAGATGGCAGCAAACGGCATTCCTCTGAGGACGTACTCGACCTCAGCCGTAAGCCAGCCGTGGCCGTAACGAGGAGGCAGCCGGCGGAGGACGCTCCGCGGCGGCTGACTTTGCACGGCCAGCACCTAGTATAGAAAGAAGAGGCGTCCGCGGTCAGGGGGGCGTCTGCATTTGTCCGGCGGCGCCGCCACGCCGAACCCGCAAACCCCGAACGCGGCGCCGACTTTCGGCAAAGTACCCCGTCCGTCGTTAAAATAGGAGAAATGGGCAAACTTGAACGAATCGAACGAAGTGTGGGAGGGGCTGCCGGCTGATCGCCGCAACGAGGTCTCCCGCCAGCTCGAAGCCGGCGAGACGCTGCTGGCGTGGTTCGAGCCGGACCTGGATCGACGACTGCGCTACGTCCGGGGACTGGTCGTGCTGACCGATCGCCGCGTCCTGTCGCGTGAGGCGGGCCAATCTGATACGGACGTACACTGGCAGTCCTGGCCCCTGGCTTCGGGCGTCGCCCTGCGCACGACGGAGCACGGCGGCTCGGGCATTCTGGAGTTGATCGACGCCACGGGCCGGTTGGCGCACTGGCGCTTCACGGCGGGGCGCGGCACGGCCGCGCAGCGACTGGCGCAAAAACGGGCCGCCTGGCGTCTCCGTCTGGAGGGCGGCGACGGGGCGGCGGTGACAGCCGTGTGTCCCAGCTGCGGGGCGGCCATCCGCTCGGAGGATGGCCGTTGCGAAGCGTGCGCGGCCGGGCCGACGAAAGCCTCGGTGTCCTCTCTGTTTCGCCTGATCGCCTTTGGACGGCCGCGCGTCGGCCTGGCCGTGCTCGGCTTCCTGCTCACCCTGGCCGGCACCGCCGCCAGCCTGGTGCCTCCCTACCTGACCAAGCCGCTGATGGACAATGTGCTCGTCCCGCATCAGGAGGGACGCGGAGGCGACTTCGGCCTGGTCAAGTGGTATCTGGCCGGACTGGTGGGCGCGGCGCTGTTGCATTGGCTGCTCGACTGGGCCAAGCTGTACGTGTTGGCCTGGGTCAGCGAACGCATCAGCGCCGATCTGCGCTCGCGGACGTATGCCCACTTGCAGCGTCTATCGGTGGAGTTCTTCGGCGGCAAGCGCACCGGCGACCTGATCTCGCGCATCAGCAACGACACCGAACGCCTGTGCAACTTCCTCTCGATCAACCTGATCGACTTCGGCACCGATATTTTGATGATCGTCATGACGTCGGCGATCCTGCTCTCGCTCGATCCGCTGCTGACGTTGGCGGCGCTGTGTCCGTTTCCGCTGATCGTGTGGATGGTGGCGCGGGTGCGGGGCCGACTGCTGCGCGGCTATCGGCAGGCGGGGGCGGCGTGGGGTTCGATGACCAGCGTGCTGGCCGACACCATCCCCGGTATCCGCGTCGTCAAGGCGTTCGCCCAGGAAGGCCGAGAGATTGAGCGCTTCGACGCCAGCAACGAGCGCGTTTTTCACTCCGCCAATCGTCTGAACAAGGTCTGGTCGCTATTCGGACCAACCGTGTCACTGGCGACGACGAGCGGCCTGCTGATCCTGTGGGGCTTCGGCATCTGGCGCGTTTACCACGGCCCCGTCACGGTCGGCGTCTTGACGGCGTTCCTGGCCTACATCGTGCTGTTCTACGCCCGCATCGAGTCGATGATCCGCATGGCCTCGGCGGTGCAGCGCGCGTCAGCCAGTGCTCAACGGATATTCGAGATCCTCGATAAATACAGTAACGTGCCCGAGCCGGTACGGCCGGTCCATCCCGGACGCCTGGCCGGCCGCGTCGAGCTGCGCGGCGTGCGTTTCAAGTACGGCGCACGCGAGGTGCTGCACGGCCTGGACCTGACGGTCGAACCGGGCGAGATGATTGGCCTGGTCGGTCCCAGCGGCGCCGGCAAAAGCACGCTCATCAATCTCATCTGCCGATTCTACGACGTCAGCGCCGGCGCCATCCTCGTGGACGGCACCGACGTGCGCTCGTTCCCGATCGAGGAGTATCGCCGCAACATCGGCATCGTGCTGCAAGAGCCGTTCTTGTTCTACGGCACCATCGCCGAGAACATCGCTTATGGCCGGCCGGACGCCACGCGCGAGGAAATCGTCGCGGCGGCGCGAGCGGCCCGCGCTCACGAGTTCATCCTGAAGCTGCCGTGTGGATATGACTCCCTGGTGGGCGAACGCGGACAGTCGCTCTCCGGCGGCGAGCGCCAGCGCATCTCCATCGCCCGGGCGCTCTTGATCAACCCGCGTCTGCTCATCCTCGACGAGGCAACCTCGTCGGTGGACACCGAGACGGAGCGCGAGATTCAGGCGGCGCTGGAGAACCTGATCCGCGGCCGAACGACCATCGCCATCGCTCATCGGCTGAGCACGCTGCGCCGCGCCAACCGTCTCGTCGTCGTCGAGAACGGCCGCATCGCCGAGATTGGCCGCCACGATGAGCTGCTCGGCGCGCGCGGCAGTTATGCCCGTCTGCACGAGGCGCAAATGGAACTGGTTCACGGGAGAGGCGCGAATGGAACATAACGGATCGGTAAATGGTCAATCGGAAGCGCAGCCCTTCGGCCTGAGTCACGACGCCTGGGGTCGGCTCGTCTTGACCGACGCCGACGGCCAGCGGCATAGCGGCGTCGAGCCGGTTCGCGCCTTTCCGCTGTCGGACCCTCGGCACGGCGTCGCCCTGTGCGACGCCCACGGCCGCGAACTGCTGTGGATCGACGACCTGGACGCGCTGCCGCCGCCCTTGGCGCGGCGGATCG
Organism: uncultured Planctomycetota bacterium; assembly: GCA_963849325.1. Taxonomy (GTDB): domain Bacteria; phylum Planctomycetota; class Planctomycetia; order Gemmatales; family Gemmataceae; genus JAJPHU01. The sequence continues at coordinate 186,135 of CAWKHF010000006.1, forward strand.
AGGACGAATTCGCGCAGCGCGAGTTCGTGCCGGTCATCCACCGCATTCGGCACGTGTCGTCGCCGATGGAGCCATCCGAGTGGGACGTCGAGACCGACCGCGGCCGTACGCGCTTCGTGCTCAACGATGAGGAGGACGTGCATCCGCTCAACGAGTACCGGGCGCTGCTCACCGACGCGCACGGCATTCGCTACCTCATCCCCGATACGCGGCAGTTCGATGCCCATAGTCGGCGTTTGCTGGAGCGCTATCTGTAAGAGAGCGTCAAGTCGTCTTTCGGAGCCGCAAGCGTAAGCTTCCGACTCGGAAAATGCCTTGGCCTTTTCTTGAAAGGTCGGCGGCCATCCGCTAGAATCATGTGATTTCCGAGATGTCCGGTTTGCTTCGCCATCGCCCGGCGGCCGGCTGCCGCCGTCGCAGCCCGGAGGAGATTCATGGCCGCACTGCACGTCCTCAAAGGCCCCAACGAGGGGACGATCATCCCCCTGGATGGAGACAAATTCATCCTCGGCCGCAATCCCGACTGCGGCATTGTCATCCCGGCGACGTCCGTCAGCCGCGAGCACGCCCAAATCCTCCGCCTCCAGGGCCGCTACTACGTCGAGGACAAGCAGAGCCGCAACGGCACCTACGTCAACAACCAGGCCATCGCGGCCCGCACGCCGCTCAAACACAACGACCGCATCCGCATTTGCGACTTCCTGGCCGCCTTCGTGGACCAGGACAAATTCACGCCGCAGGAAATCGAAGCGGCCGGCGATTCCGACGAACACGACGGCTCCTCCACCGTCGAGGCCATGCTCAGCCAGAGCAGCCATCTGCTGCTGGAGCAGCAGCCGGCCGAGAAGCTCCGCCATCTACTGGAGATCAGCGGCAACCTCAGCAAGACGCTCGACCTCGACGCCCTGATGCCCAAGATCGTCGAGAGCCTGTTCCAGCTATTCCGCCAGGCCGACCGTTGCTTCGTCATCCAGGCCGAGGAGGGCAGCAATCGCCTGCTGCCGCGCGTGGTCAAGACTCGGCGGCCGCACGAGGAGACCAACGCTCGGCCCAGCCGCACCATCGTCCGCCGTTGCCTGGAGACGGCCCAGGCTTTCCTCAGCGACGACGCCAGCCGCGACGATCGCGTTCAGCTCAGCCAGAGCGTCGTCGATTTCCGCATCCGCTCGGTCATGTGCGTGCCGTTGTGTACGCCGGAGGGCAAGGCGTTCGGCGTCATTCAGCTGGACACGCAGGACCGCAGCAAGAAGTTCACGCAGGAGGACCTGAAGCTGTTGTGGGGCGTGGCCAACCAGGCGGCCATCGCCATGGAGAACGCTCGGCTGCACGAGGAAGCGGTGGCCCGCGAGCGCTTCAAGCGCGATCTGGAGTTGGCCACGCGCGTGCAGCACAGCTTCTTGCCCAGCAGTCTGCCCAAGGTGGCCGGCTACGAGTTCTTCGCCCACTATCAACCGGCCCAGGCGGTGGGCGGCGATTATTACGGTTTCATCCCGCTGCCGCAGGGACGGTTGGCGGTCGCCATCGGCGACGTGGCCGGCAAGGGCATCTCGGCCGCTCTGCTGATGGCCAAGCTGTCCTCCGACGCTCGCTTCTGCTTCCTGGCGGAGTCCAATCCCGGCCAGGCTGTCAGCAAGCTCAACGACCTGCTCTATCCATTCACCAGCCCGATGGACCGCTTCGTCACGCTGACCATCGCCGTGCTCGATCCGGCCCGCCACCTCGCCACGCTGGTCAGCGCCGGCCATCCGTCGCCGCTGCTCATCCGCAAGGGCAATCCCGCCTTGAACGATGCCGTGCCCAAGGCCACGGCCGGGCTGCCCCTGGGCATGATCGAAGGCTGTGCCTACGACTCGTGCCAGGTGGTCCTGCAGCCGGGCGACAACCTGATCCTGTTCAGCGACGGCGTGCCCGACGCCCTGGACGTGCGCAACAACCCCTTCTCCATGAAGGGCGTGCAGCGCGTCGTCCAGGAAGCCGGCGCCATCGCCGCCGACGTGCTCGGCGAACGCTTGGCCAAGGCCGTCCGCCAGCACGCCACCAACCGAGACCCCCACGACGACGTCACCCTCGTTTGCCTGGGACGAACCAACTGATCGGCCGGAGAGATTGCGCCATGACGGAACCCATCACGGCCCCCAAACCGCGCACGGTCCAGCGGACGAAACGGCAGCCGCCCTATCACGTCATCCTGCTCGACGACGACGACCACACCTACGAGTACGTCATCCGCATGTTGCAAGAGTTGTTCGCCCACTCCTACGAGACCGCCTATCTGATGGCGGTGGAAGTGGACACGACCGGACGAGTGATCGTGCTGACCACGACCAAGGAACACGCCGAGTTCAAGTGCGACCAGATCCACGCTTTCGGGCCGGACCCGCTCAGCTCGCGCGGCTGCGCCGGCTCCATGTCGGCGGTCATCGAACCCGCAGAGTAATGTAAAAGGGAATAGGGAATAGGGAATAGGGAATAGGGAAGAGGGAAGAGGGAAGAGGGAAGAAGGCGAGGGGCGACCGTGAGCGTGCAGTGTTATCGAGAATTGATCGTTTGGCAGAAAGCGCTAAACCTGGCGAAGCTCTGCTATCAGGTGACAAAGAAGTTTCCGAAAGACGAACTTTTCGGAATAACCAGTCAAATCCGCCGTGCGGCCGCATCGATACCGGCGAACATTGCCGAAGGCAACGGTCGGATGCACATCAAGGAATACCTGAATCACCTGAGCATCGCCAATGGTTCTCTGGCGGAGGTGGAAACACACTTGCTTCTCAGCCGAGAAGTCGAACTATTGTCCGAATCCGACCTTCAAGAATGTCTGGCATTGGCCAATGAAATCGGTCGGATGTTGACGGCACTGCGAACAGCGCTGGAGCGCCGCCTCTGAACCTATTCCCTATTCCCTATTCCCTATTCCCTTTTTTCCTGGGGGCGATCGACGGCGAGGACGGCGGCGCCGGCGGCGTGGCGGACCTCGTCGTCGGGATCGTTGATCATCACGTCGCGCAGAGTGCCGAGCTGTCTCAGGGCCAGCGCGCCGAAGCGCCCAGCGTCTGCGCCGCCTCGACGCGCACGCTGGCGGGCAGAGAGCGCTGGCGCAGGATCCAGGCGACGTTGGGCAGGGCTGGCTGCGCATCGGTGCCAATGCCTTGCAGCGTGTGCAGGATGGCGATGATGTACTCCTTGTCGCCGCGATTGATGACCCGAGCCAGGTGCGGCACTGCGTCCTTGGCCAAGGGACCATACAGCTCCAGGGCGTAAGCGACCGTGATGCGGACGCTGATGTCCTCGCGGTCGTTGAGCAAGCGCGTCAGGGCGCGGACAACCTCGGACGCTTCGTTCCGTTCGCGGGCGCGTTCGGCGAGACGGCCGAGCGTGCGCGCGGCGGCCCAGCGGACGAACTTGTTGCGGTCGGATAGGGTGCGGATCAGGGCCGGGATCGCCGGCGCCGCCCGATCGCCGAAAGTCTCCAGCACGTCCAGCGCGGCCAGACGAACCTTGTAATCGGCATCGCTCAGCCCCGCCGTCATGGACTCGACAGTGCCCTGGAGGTTCCCCTCCAGCTGCGCCGGCGGCGGTGGCGCCTCGACCTTCGTGGCGACAAACGCCACCGGCGACACGACGGCGACCGGACGCGCCGGCTCCGTCGCTTGCAGCTTCACCGGCCGGCCCAGGGTCGCGGCTGGGGTCTGGTCGGCCAACGCCGGCGCGACCGGACGGGAGGGCAGTCCCAACCGCGCGGCCGCCCACTGCGAGGGCCGGGCGGAGGGACGACGAGCGCCGCGCGCCGGGATCAAAGGCACACCGATGTCGGGGCCCTTTTTCGGCTCCGGGGTCGGTTCGGTCGGCAGCGGCCGCGGTGCCGGCAGCGGCGTCTCCTCCATCAGACGCGCCTTCTGCGACACCAGCACCAGCGTTTCCAAGAGATGACAGGCGGCGACCCGCAGTTCCGCGTCCGAGTCCCGCGCGGCACGGTTCAACTCCGGTAGGCTCTTTTGCACCGCCGTCAGGATGGGACGATACGGCGGGAGACCGCTGGCGGGCAGCCTGCGATTGCCGGTCAGGTCGTCCAGGGTCGTCGCCGTTTTCTGGCAGGCTTCGAGGCTGGCGCGGCGCACCTCTCGATCCGAGTCCGAGCAGGCCGACGACGGCGGCCGGGAAGAGCCGCTCCAGACCCCGCAACGTCGGCTTGGGGTCGGCCTTGTCCATGCGCTGATAAACGAGATCGACCATGTGGGCCAGCGCCGCGCCGTCGCTCGCCGCGTGACGACGGCGACGCGCTCGGCATCCAGCAGCGGCCGCAGGATCGGCACCGTCACGAGCGGATCGGTCTCCAGCTCGCTCAGGGCTTGCACGGCGGCCACCTGCACCTGCGGCTGGGCGTCCCGCGTCGCCTTTTGCAGATCGGCGTCCAGCTCGCGCAGACGCTGACGCAGGAAACGCGAACCCATTCCGCCGCTCTTGCGCAACGGGTTCGTCGGAGCGACGCCCGGCAACTCGGCGTTGTCCTGGCGCCGAGCATGGGCCAAGATTTCGCTAACCAGGTTGGCGGCGGCGATGCGGTCGGCCGAGCGCTCGCTCCGCAGATAAAAGCGGATACGTCCCTCCAGACGTTCCAGGAGCGTCAGACGCACACTCCGCTTGATCTCGGCGGCGACCAGTTGCGTGGCCTCGGCGGCGTTGTCCTTGGCCATCGCCACCAGGTTCTCCACGTCGCGTTGGAAGCGGGCGTCGTCCGGCTGCCGCACCGCCGCCTCGACCTTGTCCAGCGGCACGGCCGTCCCCTCGGACAACTCGGCCGAACCCCACTCCGGCAGCAGCAGGACCCGCGCCACTTCGCCCAGCGAGGGCAGCTGCCGCGCCGCCTCCCGCAAATCGCGGCGGCGCTGGACCAGGATCTCGACCGGAATGGGATCGTCACTGCCCAGGGAGCGATCCTGGAGCAGCAGACGCTTAAACTCCTCGACCCCGTCCATGGGCAAAGGGACGGCGCCGGCTCGGCCGCCGACCAATCCGGTCAGGACGACAAGCAGAGCGAACCCCGGAACGCGGGAGGCCAGACCAGAGGAGAGCAAGGGGATTGGCTGCATGGCAGTCGTGCTCCTGACGGGGCCATTGCCCCGGGCGGAAAAGCGGACGCCGGCCGAATGCCTGCGCATTTCTCCCATTGTAACAACGAGGGGGCGGATGCGCGGCATTTCTTCCTTGACATCGGTTATCCCCCTCGCCAACCTCTCCCGCTTCGCGTCAACCGCCGTGTCGGGCCGGACGCCGCCGAGCAATTCTAACGATTGCAACGATCTTGCCACCGGCCGCTCTGTACGACGATCACACAACTTGTTTGAAATCGTGACACCGAACCCGACCGCCCCGGATCGCGGTCCCGCCGGGCATCGCTGCGCAAATCTGTCCTAAGAAGTCATTTAGGACAAATCCGGTTCATCGGATCGATCGATGGCCGCTTGGCACCCGATTCGCTCTTTTTATTCAGCGATTCGACCGGAGGCCGGTGATGGGAAAGAAGGTATGCCGCAACTGCTTGAGAGTGTGAGATCGCCTCTTGTCCGCCTCTCCGGCAATTCCCTGCCGTTACGCAGTGTCCGGCCTTCTCTGCTCGATGTGCGTTTCACCGGCGATCCCTGGGTGGTCGATCATCAGGACGGCTCGGCTTCTGTCCGGCTGGACGACTATCGCCTGGCTCGGATTGAAACGCTGGCCGTCGATGTGCCCTCCCTCAATCAACTCTTGCTGCAACTCCGTCAGTGGCAGATGCGCCGCCGTCTGTATTGCCAGATGCGCGCGCGCCGCGGCGAAACGATCGTGCGCAGTCAATCCATCCAGTAATGTCCGACGAGGAGGCCGGCGCCGAAGGCCAGGGCCAGCAGCAGGATGGCCAGTACCGTCAGCCAGGTGGCCTGCGTGGGCGAGAGCACCAGTCCCGCCTGCGACCGCGGCGGCACGCTCGACGGGAGCGAGGGTGAAGGGAGGCGCTCGAATTCCGCGGGCGCCGGCAGACCCGGCGGAGGCGGGTTGCTCTCACGCGGAGGCGGCGCTTCGTTGGCCGGGCCTAGCAAAAACGCCTCGAAGTCGCTGCGCTCGAAGAGCGGGGGGGCCGTCGCGGCGGCGGCTTCCGGGGCCGGAGCGGCCGGCTTGTTCTTCGCGGCGGCTGGTGGTTCGGCCGTATCGGCGTGGGGCACGACGACCTGACCGTGGCAGGTCGGACACTCCACCGTCATCCCCGCCTTGCGGCGCGAGATGCCCATCAACTGGTTGCAGAAACGACAGCGAAATCGGATCGGCATGGGTGCGAATCTCTCGCCCAACCATCATTTCTTGTTTAGCCGCGACGCGCAGCGGAGCGCGGGGTTCTCCCCGCGCTCCGCTGCGCGTCGCGGCTAAACGGGGAACGGGCGATGCAACTGTTACTTGACGGGGCGGCCCCCGACCCGCCAGAATATCTAAGTATATCCGGTCTGGTTCGGAATCGCTCTCTCCAGGCCCGCCCGAGGGACGTTGGTGCCTGTCTCAAGGAAAACTGGAGCGTGCCTCATGCCAACTGTCTTCCGCGCCTCGTGGTGTCGCCACGTCCTCGGAGCCGCCTTACTGGCGGCGCTCGTGCCGCTGACCGCCGGACCTCGCCCCGCTCACGCCGACATGATCTTCCTCAAGGACGGCTTCGCCATGGAAGGCCGCGTCAAGAGGGAGATGGAGTTGGAGTTCGACAAGGTCAGCAAGGACATGTACCACATGCCCAAGGGCTTCTTCTTTGTCGATGACGGCCCGCGACACATCTTTTTCAGTCCCTCGCAGGTGCGGCTGGTTTATCCCAAGGATCCGCCCGTCGAGGAGAAGATTGTCCGCGCCGACACCCAACACCATGGCGGCGTGCAGATTAACCCGAAGAAGCTGCCGGAGCTGCTCGAAGTAGTCACGGCACCGCCGTGGGACGAGCATTGGGACCGTCGTTTCCAGTTCCGCGCTCCCTCCCTCCCCGGAAGGAACGTTAGCCTCATCAATGTGCCGCAGCACATCGGCTTGCTGACGCCGTACTGGGCGCGGGTCGATTCGCCGGGGAATTATTTCTGGAGCTGCGCCTACCTGACGCGCGAGTTCGGTCCCGAGACGGTGCAGACACTGCTGGCGACGCATCCGGATTTCCAGGAACGCAAGGACATGACGGCGGCGAAGCGCGTATCGCGGCGTCTGCGCAAGGCCGACTTCTTCGCCCAGGCCGGCTGGCTCGACCTCGCCGAGCGGGAGTTGGACCGCATCGTCTCCGACCTGCCCGGCGAGAAGGAGCGCGCCGAGGCCGCTCGCAAAACACTCCTCAAGCTCCGCGGCCGCGACGCCATCGAGGAGATCAAGCGCCGCCACCTGGCCGGGCAGCACCAGCGCGTTCGTCAGCGCCTGGCCGACTTCTCGACCAAGGGCGTGTCGGAGAAGATGGTTGTCGAGCTGCAGGAGCTGAAGGCCGAGTACGAGAACACCGACCGGCTGCTGGCGGAGACGGGCCGGCTGCTGGACCAGGTGCGACGCGAGGCGCAAGGGGCGGACGGCAAGCAGTTGGCCGCGGCGGCCGCCGTCATTCGCGCCGACCTCGACTTCGAGAACGTCGGCCGGCTCGACGCCTTTCTGGGCCAGGCGCGTCAGGCGGAGCGCCTGCACAAGAAGGGCAAGCCGGTCGAGGTCGGCGTCGAGCAGTTGTTGAGCCTGGCCGTGTCCGGCTGGCTGCTCGGCAGTGCCTCGGCCGAGACCAGTTCCGAGACGGCCCTGCGCCTGTGGCGCGGCCGGGAGATGGTGCTAACCTACCTGCGCAGCGACGACGAGGGTCAGCGCCAGGCTCTCGTGCGGGCGCACCTGCGCGGCTCGAACCGAGAGTCGGCCTCGCTGGACGAACTGATCCAGATCATCCGCCAGCTGCCGCCGATGGAGCCGGAGCCGAAGCCGGACGACAAGGTGGTCGAGCGCAAGGCCGACGGCGCGACGTACCTGTTGCAGCTGCCGGCGGAGTATCGGCACAGCCGGCCTTACCCAATACTGATCGTGCTGCACCAGGCCGGCGAATCCGCGCGCGACATGCTGAACCGTTGGGCCGAGTCGGCCGCGGAGCACGGCTACATCCTGGCCGCGCCGCAGTGGCAGGACAGCGGGCTGGGCGGCAGCTACGGCTACAGCGAACGCGAGCACGCCACGGTGCTGGGCACGCTCAAGGATCTGCGCCGCCGTTTCAACGTGGACGACGACCGCGTCTTTCTGTTCGGCCTGGGTGAAGGCGGGGCGATGGCCTTCAACGTCGGCCTGGGCCATCCGGACCTGTTCGCCGGCGTGATGCCGATGGGGGCCGGGCCGCAGTACCAGGCCGAGATCTGCTGGCGCAACGGCCAATACCTGCCCTTTTACGTCATGCACGGCAACCGCGGCCCCAACGGCGACAAGATTCGCCGCCAGTTCGAGATCTGGGTGCAGCGCAACTTCCCCATGCTGTGGATCGACTACCGAGGACGCGGCGTCGAATGGTTCGGCGGCGAGGTGCCGAACCTGTTCGATTGGATGCACAGCAAGCGCCGCGCTTTCCCGCTGCGCAAGCTCGGCACCGACGGCGGCGGCGGCAAGTTCGGCAACGAGTTCTACACCATGCGCGCCGGCGACAACCACTTCTACTGGTTCAGTGCCGACGAGATTGTGAAGCGGCGTTCGCCGGCGTCGCTGTTCGCCGAAATCCACCAGGAGACCAACCACATCCGCGTGACCACCTCCGGCATCCGTCACGCCACCCTCTGGCTGGGCCGCAACAGCAAGGGCGAGGACATGATCGACTTCGATAAGCCGGTGACCGTATGGGCCAACTTTGCAGCGGTGTGGGCCAACCGCAAGGTGACGCCGAGTATCGAAGTGCTGCTGGAGGACCTGTACCAGCGCGGCGACCGCCAGCAACTGTTCTTCGCCAAGATTCCGCTGAAACTGATGCGCTAACCACGAAGACAAAAACCCTTTCACCACGGAAAAGACGGAAAAGACGGAAAAAGACAAAGACAAAATCAAGAGGGCGTGTCCGGGAATAAATGACGATTCGCGGCGGCTCGCAGGGTCGCGCGGTCCTGCGAGCCGCCGCGAAACGGAAATTATCCCCGGAGGCATTCTTGGTTTTGTCTTTGTTTTTTTCCGTCTTTTCCGTGTTTTCCGTGGTGAAAAAGTTTTGTCCGTGGTGTCACTCGGCGCGGCGCACCGATACAATCGTGACGTCCTGCACCGGCACGTCGTCGTGCATGCCGCGCCGCCCCGTCTTGACGCCCTTGATCTTGTCCACCACGTCCATGCCCTTGACGACCTTACCGAAGACGCAGTAGCGCGGCTTGTCCAGGCCGCCCGAGTTGTCCACCACGTTGATGAAGAACTGGGCCGTGGCGCTGTCGGGGTCATTGGTGCGGGCCATGGCGATGCTGCCACGCACGTTCGACAAGCCGTTGCCCGACTCGTTTTTGATGGGCGCCTTCGTCTTCTTCTGCTTGAGGCCCGGCTCGAAGCCGCCGCCCTGGATCATGAAAGTGGGGATGACGCGATGAAAGATCGTGCCGTCGTAGAACTCGTCCTCGACGTAGGACAGAAAGTTGGTCACGGTGACGGGCGCCTTGTCGCCGTCCAGTTCCAGCTGGATCGTACCGAGTGAGGTCTCCATGACGACGAACGTGCCGGGCATGACAAAGCCCTCCAGTTAGGGGTAGGCGGGGAGATGGTTACTTGTCGGCGCGGCGAACCGACTTGATGACAACGTCCTCCTCGGGCACGTCCTCGAAGACCCCGGGGATGAGTGCCTGGGTCTTGACGTTCTTGATCTTGTCCACCACGTCCATGCCCTCGATGACCTTGCCGAAGACGCAGTAGCGTGGCCGATCCAGTTTGGAGCTGTTATCGACCACGTTGATGAAGAACTGGGCGGTGGCGCTGTCGAGGTCGCGGGTGCGGGCCATGGCGATGCTGCCGCGCACGTTCGACAAGCCGTTGCCCGACTCGTTTTTGATGGGGTCGCGGGTCTTCTTCTCCTTGGCCTTGACCTCCGCGGGGGTGCGGGCCTTGCCTAGCCCCTCCTCGAAGCCGCCGCCCTGGATCATGAAGTCCGGGATGATGCGATGGAAGATGGTGCCGTCGTAAAACTTGTCATCGACGTAGGCGAGAAAGTTCTTGACCGTGCCGGGCGCCTTGGCGTCGTCCAGTTCGATCTTGATGGTGCCCATCAACGTCTCCATGACGACGACGGGGTTCTTGGCGTCGGCGGCGACGGCTTCGCGCCTGTCGGCGGCGATCGTCGTGGTCTTGTCCTCGGCGCAGGAGGCGCCGGCCAGGGCGACACAGGCGGCGAGGAAAAGCAAACGTTTCATGATCGAAAGTCTCCCGTGGAGTCAAAGGGTCAGCCCGGCGCACGGCGGACCACGCCCGGGAGACTGTTAGCAAACCGCATCCGGCTGGGGAATGCAAGGGAATAGGGAATAGGGAATAGGGAATAGGGAATAGGGAAGAGAGAGGAGGATCCTTCTTCCCTATTCCCTATTCCCTATTCCCTATTCCCTTTTTTGATTTAGCGGCGACGTCGGAGGAACAGGCCGAACAACGGCACGCCGATGCCGGCCAGCACGAGACTGGACGGTTCGGGATTGTGGTAGGAGACGTCGAAGTTGAAGACGACGCCCTGGAACGGGCCGGCGCCCGAGACCAATCGGAAGGAGTCGAACTTCACGTCGAAAGTGGGATCGCTCCCCGGAGCCGCGCTCGAGGTTAAAAGGGGGATCGTCGGCGTCAGGGTCGAACCGTTCTTCCAGACCTCGCCGTTGAGGGTGCCGGTGTAGACGAAGTCGCTCACCTTGCCGTTGGGGCTGGTGATTTTCAGATCGAGGGTGTAGGGCATGGCGGAGATGGGCAGCGGATCGCTGACCGGAGCGTTGCTGACGGTATACAGCCGGGTGGAGATGGAAGTCGTCGTGCCGGGGTTGCTGGTCACCGAGGAGCTGTTGCCGGGCATGGTGATGACGGTCTGATGGTTCGATTTGTCGAAAAAGGTGAAGGGCGGCTGGGCCGAGAACTGGTAACTCCAGGTGTTGCTCGCGGAGGAGGTGATCAGGCCGGCGCGGGCAGCGGGGCCGGCACACAGAAAGCAGGCGGCCGCCAGGCCAAGGGTTGCGGCGCGTTTCATCGGAGGCATCCTTTCCTTCCAAGAGGGTTCCTGGCCCGCATTCCATGCGCGGGGGCAGGGAGGTTGAAAGTCGGCTGCGAAGTGACAGCGATGCTACAAGAAACCGCGTCGCCATGTCAACGCGGACTCGCCAATCGCGCACGCCTCCCCGACTCGCCCGGTGGGGTCTGTCTTGCGAAGAAAGCCGTTGACAGGTCCGGGACGGCTCTGTCACACTACGATCCACTCCCGACAACCCAGGGCAAGGAGGCCACCCTCGTGATCCGACCCTTGAGCGTTCATCTCCTCCGTGGCGTGCAAGCCGATTCCCTCCTGGAAGACCCGGCATTTCGGGCCGAGTGGCTGGGGCTGTGCCAGCGCTGTCCGTGGGCCACGGCGTACCAGCAGCCGGACTACGCGGCCGTCTGGTACGCCGTCTATCGCCGCCGCTTCGAGCCGATCCTGGTCCTGTCGCGGGACGGCGACGGCGCGCTCCAGGGTCTGCTGGCGCTGACCCTGTCCGCGCGGGACGGCGGCCTGATCGTCGCCGGCGGACGGCAGGCCGAATACCAGACGTGGATCAGTCCGCCCGATCTCGGAGGCGCGTTCGCCGCCCAAGCCGTGCGCGCGCTGCGGCGGAGCTTCCCGCGGGCTGTGCTGACGTTTCAATACCTCCCGCCCGGAGCGCCAACCGATTGGCTCGACGCCGCCGACATGCGGCGGATGTATCGATTGGCTTCGCATCGCCGGCCGCTGGTGCGCCTCCAGCGCGGCGAGGAGATCGAGTCTGTCCTCAAGAACAAACGGACGCGCTATCGGCTCAAGCAACTCGAAAAAGCAGGTCCGCTGGAGTTCAAGCACATCACGGATGCGAGCGAATTCGCGGAGTTATTCGATACGATTATTCACTATTACGACTTTCGGCAGGAGGCGATGTACGGTCTATCGCCGTTCCGCCACGACGATCTCAAGAAGGAATACACCCTCGCCCGCATGAGCAGCGGCACGGCTCGGCCGCACGCCACGGTGCTGACGGTCGGCGATCAGATCGCTTCGGCCCACCTGGGCGCCTGCACCGACAAGGAAGTCCACCTGGGCATTCTGGCGCACAACCCGTTTTTGGCGAAGCATTCGCCCGGCAAGTTTCATCTGCTGTTCCTGGCCCGGATGCTGCGCGAGCAAGGGTACGAGCGCCTCGACCTCACGCCCGGCGACAGCTCCTACAAGGAGAATTTCGCCAATGACTGTGACGAGGTGCAAACCTTGACGCTGTTCCTGTCGCCGGCGCAGCGGACGAAGGCGGTCGTCCGCGAGCGCGTCGTCGGCGCCGTCGCCGGCGGCCTTCGCACCTGCCGCGTCGAACCGGGACGGGTCCGCGCGCTCGTCCACCATCTCACAGGCGCTCATCCGGTGCACACTCCCAGCCGCGTCCTGCGCCGTGCCCGGCAGTGGCTCGGGCGACAACAGGAGCTGCGCATCTACTCCCTGGAGACGGCGAGGGTGCCGGACGTCCACGAGGCCACGCAGGTCCGGCGCGATGCGGTGGGAGATTTGCTCGACTATCAAGCCGCCGAGCCGCGGCCGTCGCGTCAGCGATTTTTATCCGCCGCCCTGGCGCGCCTGGAGAACGGCCTGCACGTTTACACGTTCGCGGAGAACGGTCGGCTCCAACATTTCGGCTGGCTCGTCGAGGCGGCGGAGCAATTTGTGCTCGACGAGGAGATGCAAGATTTTCGCTTTCCGGCCCACAGCGCGTACCTGTTCGACTTCCACACCGCGCCCGAGGCCCGAGGACGCGGCCTGTTCGGCCAATCTCTGCGGGCCATGCTCCGCGATGCGGCCCACCTACCGGAGACAGAGAAAATCTACATCTCGGTGCCGGCCGACAACGGCCCGGCGCGGCACGTCATCGAGAAGGCCGGCTTCCGGCACGAAAGCTCGCTGTTCGAGGAAGTGCAGTTCGGGCGAGCGCGGCGATGGGCCTGTGTGTCCTGATCGATCGCCCTTCAAGGAGCCGATGGAGGCATCGGCCTCGGGAGCATCTGTTGCCGTACCCATTCGCGGAACTGTCGCGCAATCGTGGTGTCGTCAGTCTGCCCCCACGGAGCGAGAAAGGGTGGCAGGTCGGCGGAGGCCAGTTGCGGGAATGACAGGCTGTTGGAGCGGACCTGGTACGCGCCCGCATCGAGAGTATGAAACGCGATCCCTCCAGTGCTTAACCGCCAAACCTCCGGCACACCCAGGGCAGCGTAGATACTCATGCGGTCGATCGAGCTGCTGGTGACATCGACCTCGACGGCAAGGTCCGGCGGCGGATCGATGCGCAGGTTGAGATGACGTTTGCCCTGGACGCGCGGCATGTTGGCGATCCAGTAGCAGTTGTCGGGTTCCAATCCTCGACGCTTCCGTCGGCGCCGCAGGGTTACGGATCGACCGGCCATGCAGGGCAGGGCCAACTCGTCCGTCAACACATCGATGAGGCGACCCACCAGGTAAGCCGGTTGTTCGTGCTCCCGAAGGGGACTCCTGATTTCCAGGCTCCCTCGGTCATACGTGATGCGGAAACGGCGCTGCCCCTGCAAGGCCCGCAGCAGGCGCGTATAGGTGAGCCAGTCGATACCGTGCAGCACAGCCGGCGGAGGAGCGGCCGGACGAGCTATCGTGGACATGGATTCTCCCTCTCTGTGCTTGGGGGCGGCGGATCGCGGCCATCGATCCTCTACTCGATCCTACTCTCTCGGCGATGACTCGACCAGTTCAGCGGGCGCCCCTGCTACTTGTTGAACTCGTCAGCGCCCATGGAAAACATGGAAAATGGTCCCGCAAAAGAAAAGAGAAAAAAGTGCCATGCTGGGTCATGAAACTTTTAAGGTCTGAAAGGGTTCCTGAAACCTCATTTGGCTTCCCCAGATCTCCCCCAGACGTTCCCCAGAGCGCCCCTTGATGATTCCAATGCGGTGCCAGACAATTGGCTCGGTCTATCCTAACCGAGTGCTGCATACGCCGGTACCCGCCCGGAGCGGTCCCGGTCTCTTTTTCCCGAAGGAGGAACATCATGTTGTCAATGCGAAGGTGGTTGCCAATCATCGCACTCGTCGTGACGGCGACCCTCGGTTGGTGGTCTCGGGCCCAGGCAGAGACTCAAGTGATAGTCCGCGTCCGGCCCTCAGCAGGGTTCTCGCTGCTTACCACGGACGGCGGCTTGCCTACGACCGCCAAGCTGACACCAGATCTAGCGGCCGTGGTAGGGGCCAAGGAGGGGAAAGCCAAATTCATCGGCCTGACACGAGATAGCCAAGCGGTCGTGGAACTGGCCGGCCAGATCGAGCCAGAGGAGGCCAGAGCAGCCCTCCTCAGCTCCTCAAGCGGAGTAGCCGTGGAGAACCTCGTCGATCAGCCCTTTGAGCGGGCCACTCAGTTGATCGCCTTCTACGTGGGCGAGAATGCGCCGAAGGAGACCCTAACCGGGCTAAAGATCATCGATCACCACCCGGAAGGCCACTTCGTCCTAGTCCAGTCGAAGGACGGCTTCACGGCCGAGCAGATCGAGAAACTGGTCGCCGATAAGCAAGTTCATCTCGTGCAGCCGAATTACCTGTACTACCTGACCGCGGAGAAGGCCGAGGCTGCACTCGCCGCGACGAAGGTGCCCAACGACCCATTATACCCGTCCCTCTGGGGGATGCCTCACATTAACGCCCCGACGGCCTGGAGTAAGGCTCAGTCCTCTACGGTCCCCGTGTGCGTCATCGACTCGGGGATCAACATCGTCCACGAAGATTTGGCGAGCAACATCGTCGCGGGGTTCAGCAAGGATTTCACCCCGGACAACGACTTCAAGGACGGCATCGGCCACGGCAGCCACTGCACCGGCACCATCGCAGGGGTCGGGAATAACAAGAAGGGAGTCGCCGGCGTCATGTGGAAAGGCAAAGTATTCGGCGCCAAGAATCTTCAACAAAGCCGGCTCCTACGCTGGCGACAACCAGGTCATCAAGGCCATCGACTACGCGATCGGCAAGGGGGCCAAGGTCCTGAGCAACAGCTGGGGGGGCGGGGCCGCATCTCCGGCCCTTCAGGCGGCCATCACCCGGGCCGAGAAGAAAGGGGTGCTGTTCATCGCCGCCGCGGGGAACCTCGGGAGCGACAACGATGCCCACCCGTTCTACCCGGCTTCCTACCCCAACAAGAACATCATCTCCGTTCTCGCCGTCGATAAGAACAACATGAAAGCCTCTTTCAGCGACTACGGCAAAAACAGCGTTCACATCGGCGCGCCGGGGGTCAATATCAATAGCACCGTGCCCGGCAACAGCTACGGCTACAAGAGTGGAACGTCCATGGCGACGCCGCACGTCTCTGGGGCGGTCGCCTTGACTTGGGGTCACCCAAAGTACAACCACTATACGGCGACCCAGATCAAGACCTTAATTCTGAAGCACGCCCGCCCGTTGTCCGACCTATCGGGAAAATGCACGACCGGCGGAACCCTGGACATCGGCTTCCTCGGCCAGTAGCGGCCGGAGGATGCAAATGCTCACGGTCTGAGCCTTGTCCCATCCGCTGCCCGGCGCAGGGCCGTTCAATGCTTGTCGTAACTCTTTTGATGTCGGTGGGAGGGTGGCCTTGCCTCCATCAATGGCAGAAGACTTACGGAAACATCGAACGGCCCTGCCGCTCGGAGGGCCAAGTCTTCACTTCGTCGCCAACATCGGGTAGAATGCCTACCAGGTATCGCCCCTCGGACGGCGTTGCAAAGGGGAGGATGGACCATGTTCGCGCTGACTGTCGGGCTACTGGGCTGGGTCGTTCTAGCCGCCGTTCCGGGCGTCGTGGGCGACTCGAAGGGAGGCGAGGCAAAATGCCCCGAGGCGAAAATGATTGAGTACAAAGGGAAGCTACGGCACCCTGTCTACGCCATCGGCGGCGAGACTACCGGCACCGTGATCGAAACCGCGGCCGCCACCTACGAACTGGATTTAGGTGGGAAGAAAGAATGGCAGAAGCTGGCTGCCTCCCTCAACGGGAAGCAGGTCGTCGTCACAGGCGTGCTGAAAACTGTTAAAGGAGTTGAAATTCCCGAGCGCCATGTTATTACCGTTAAGGATCTGAAAGCAGCGGAGGAAAAGAAAAAGTAGGCGCACTGAGTGAAAAAATGGTGATGCTCTACGCAACTTTTTTATGTGCTGCACGTTGCGTTGAAACAATTGCGAGTGGTCATTCGCTGGGAGAATCTACTCGCCCCGCTCCCGCATTCAACCGCTCACGGGAGGAGTATTCAACTTCGCCTCAACCGCACTCCACGCATCATTGACCACCTTCTGCGCCGCCCCACGGATCAGTCCGGCTGGCACCATCTTGAGCAATCCGCCCAGCGTTTGGACCTCCGCCGTCCAGCGGACGCGCGTGCCGGCCCCCTGCGGAGCGAGAGCGACCGTCGCCTCCACGTCGGCGGAGCTGCCAATGCCCTTGCTGGCGATCAAGTAGCGCGCCGCGCTCGGGGCGACGGCATCGACCACGCGCAGCTCCACGTCCAGCGTGCCGCGCACGAACGAGAAGCCAGGACGCAGCACCAGCACGGCGCGGTCGGACTGTTGCTCCGTGACCGACTCCACATCCGGGATGCACTGCACCAGGAAGCGGGCGTCGGTCAGTTTCGCCCACACCTCGGCCGGCGCCTGCGGAAAATCTTTCTCGCCCTCGAATCGCACCATGACGGCCATCCTTTCGCAACGGGCCTGTTTCCATTCTACGGACGGTAATTCTTGTTGCGGCGCGGGCCGTTGCCTTTATACTCGCCGGAAACGATTCTCGCCCCCCACGGAGATCCTCATGCGTCCTTACACTGCTTTGCTGGGCGTGCTGGCCCTGGCCGGATCCGTCACGCCGCTGACGGCGGCCGAACGGCCGGCTCGCAACGTCGTCCTGCTCGTCGCCGACGACCTCGGCTTTCAGCTCGGCTGCTACGGCGACAAAAAAATCCGCACGCCGAACATCGACGGCCTGGCGAAAAACGGCGTGCGCTTCACGCATGGCTTCGCGGCGGTGTCGTCATGCAGTCCCAGCCGTTCGACGCTGTACACCGGGCTGCACACGCACACCAGCGGGCAGTACGGCTTGGCCCACAACAGCCACAATTTCCACACCCGCGACAACGTCCAGAGCTTGCCTGGCCTGCTCAAGAAGAACGGCTATCGCTCCGGCATCATCGGCAAGCTCCACGTCCTGCCGCCGTCGGTCTATCCCTTTGATGTCGAGGTACACAAAGACCTCGGCGGCAATCGCAGTGTGGCCCGCATGGGCGAGGAGGCCCGGCGGTTCTTCCGCGACTGCGGCGACAAACCGTTCGCCCTCGTCGTCGGTTTCTCCGATCCGCACCGCTCGGCCAAGAACTTCGGCAACGAGAACAAGTACCCCGGCGTTAAGGAAGTCCACTACGAACCCGACGACGTGACGGTGCCTTACTTCTTGCCGGATCGTCCCGAGGTACGCCGCGAGCTGACGGATTATTACCAATCGATCAGCCGGCTCGATCAGGGCGTCGGCTTCGTCCTCGACGCCCTGCGCGAGAGCAAGCACGCCGGCGATACGCTCGTCATCTTCCTCAGCGACAACGGCCCGCCGTTCCCCGGTGCCAAGACGACGCTGTACGAACCCGGCGTCCATCTGCCGCTGATTCTCTCGTCGCCGGAGCAGAAGCGGCGCGGCGTGACGAACAACGCCCTGGTGAGCTGGATCGACATCCTCCCCACCATCCTCGACTGGGCCGGCGTCAAGGCGCCGCCGGCACTGACCGGCCGCTCCGTGCTGCCCATCCTCGAAGAGGAGGATCCCAAGGGCTGGGACGTGGTTTACGGCTCGCACCAGTGCCATGAGGTGACGATGTATTATCCCATGCGCATGGTCCGCACGCGGACGCACAAGTATCTTCGCAACCTGGCGTACAAGCTCGATTATCCATTCTCGACGGACCTGTATGGCTCGCTGACCTGGCAGGGCATCCTGCAGCGCGGCGACAAGAAGCTGGCCGAGCGCGACATCGATAACTATGTCCATCGACCACTGGAGGAGCTGTATGACCTGGAGACGGACCCGCACGAACTGAAGAACGTGGCGGCGGACCCGAAGTACGCCGAGGTACTCAAGGACCTGCGCGAGCGCCTCAAAACGTGGCAGGTACGGACGCGCGATCCGTGGCTGGTGAAATATCGCTACGAGTGAAGAAAACATTTAACCACGGATAACACGGATAACACGGATAAAATACAAAAGACAAGACAACTCTTTTTCTTTTTTTTATCCGTGTTATCCGTGTTATCCGTGGTTAAATGTTTTCAAACGTGGCGAGTGCCAGGGCCATGCGGCAGCCCGCCAGGAACAACGGTACGTCCACGTACTCCTCGATGGTGTGGATGTTGTTCTGGCCGGCGCCGAAGGTGACGGTCGGGATGCCGTGACGCACCAGCCAGTTGGCGTCGAGTCCGCCGTTGCCCACGCGCAGCGACGGTTGCAGGCCGGCCCGCTCGGCGGCGGCCTTCGCATGACGCACGACCGGGGCGTCGTCCTTGAGACGGAACGGATGATAGTCGAGCCGGGACGTGAACTGGACCTTGGCCTTGCGGCCCTTGTCGTCGGTGATCCGCGTCGCGGCGGAAGCGAAGGCGGCGCGGTAGGCGCGGGTGATGGCACGGGCGAAACGGGCGTCGTGGCTGCGCGATTCGCCGTGAAGGTGGACGTAATCGGTGACGACGTTGGTCGCCTCGCCGGCACACTTGCCGTCCCGGCCGGCGAAGCGGCCGACGTTGGACGTGCCGTCGCCGTCGGGCTGATGCACCTTGCCGAACCAGCCGCCGCGCTGGACCTCGGCCAGGGCCAGGGCGGCCACCATCGTCGCCGAGATGCCCTGCTCGGGATGGACGCCGGCGTGAGCGGCGCGGCCGTGGATCTCCACTTCCCAGCGCTCGGCGCCGACGGCGCCGACGGTCAGCTCCGCCGGCGAACGGCCATCGACGTTGAAGCCCAGGACGGGACCGCCCAGGTCGGCCGGGTCGAGATGGCGAGCGCCGAACAGGCCGCTCTCCTCGCGCACGGTGAACAGCAGCGTCAACGGCGGATGCGGCAGCTTGTTTTGCCGTAGCGTCGCCGCCAGCGTCACCAGGCAGGCGACGCCGGTGCGGTTGTCGCCGCCCAGCGCCGTCGCGCCTTGCGGCGCGAATGCGGTCCTTCGACGCGCGCACCGGCACGGCGCCGGCGCACAGGGGCACCGTGTCCAGGTGCGTGGCGAACAGCAGGCGCGGCCCCGGCCGCGTGCCCGGCAGGTCACGAGCAGGTTGCCCGTCTGCGTCGGCAGCGGGATGCGCTCGTGGGCGTCGTCGTGACGGATGGCGCGGCGCGGCACGCCGACGGACTCCAATTCGCGGGCCACCTCGCGGGCGATGGCCTTCTCCTGCGCCGGTGATGCCCTCCACGGCCAGGAATCGCATCAGGCGGTCCAGCGCCGCGCCCTCGTCGAACGTCAGACCGATAGAAGATGACAAAGGAGACCTCCAAAAGCATTGAATCGACCGGTGGGCGGCACGCTTGACTTGCCAAGGCGACGCTTCGGTTTATAATACGAAGCCATGTGTAGCCTAATCCCGCGCCGTCCGTGTGGGAACGGGGGAACCATGGGCCGGCCCGCGCCGGCCTTGGGGCTCAGGTTCGCGCCGCGAACCGGGGTACTTTCAAGCCCTGCCCGACAGCTAACCTCGTCGGCCGACCAGCGTCTCCCTGCTGGCCTCATTTGAAAGGGCACACCTGTCCCGGCGGTCCCGACGAAGAGCCCTCGTTTGTCCCGACCGCTCGCCGAGAACCATCCTCATGACGACTCCTCCCCCCGGCGGTCCTTCGGACGGCCGAGCCGAGCCGCCCAACGCGGCCGGAACCTTCACGCGCCGTCTGCTGCGGCCAGCTCAGGTCATCATCGTCAGCAGCGTGATGTTCACCTTCATCAGCTACTGGCGCACCGCCGCCGTCGTCCTCTGCGACCTGGCCAGCACGTCCTACTACATCGGCGGCATCGTCGAGCAGTCCATCGGCTCGGCCGCCCCGTGGTTCATCCTCGGCGTCATGTTCTTCAGCTACGCCGTCCGCTCGGTCTACATCGAGAGCTGCACCCTGTTCGTCCGCGGCGGCGTCTACCGCGTCGTCCGCGAAGCGCTGGGCAAGTTCATGGCCAAGCTCGCCGTGTCCGCCCTCATGTTCGACTACATCCTGACCGGGCCGATCAGCGCCGTCTCCGGCGGGCAGTACATCATCGGCCTGGTCCTCGAAATCGTGTCGCGCTGGTTCGGCATGACCATCGACCCCGACGCGCGCGACTTCGCCAAGCGGCTCGGCTCGGTCCTCATCGCCACCCTCGCCACCCTCTACTTCTTCCGCAAGAACATCATCGGCATCCACGAATCCAGCGAAAAAGCGCTGAAAATCATGATCATCACCACCGTCATGGGCGTGGTGATGCTGACGTGGTGCGGCGTGACGCTGGCCGTGCATGGCGCCGCCCACTCCAAGGACGGCACGCCCAACACCGTCAGCCCGACGCCGGACTTCCACTCCAAGCTCAACCCGACCACCAAGGAGATGGAAGACCCGACGGGGTTCTTGAAGCACACGAGGGCGGCGCAGGCGCTGCGCGACGTCAGCGGCAAACCCCCGACCGACTGGCTGGGCCTGATCGGCCTGTTCGGCATCTTCATCGCCTTCGGCCACTCGATCCTGGCCATGAGCGGCGAGGAGACGCTGGCCCAGGTTTACCGCGAAGTCGAGTCGCCGAAGCTGAAGAACTTCAAGAAGGCCGCCTTCATCGTCTTCCTCTACAGCCTGGTGTTGACCGGCGGCATCAGCTTCCTGGCCGTGCTGCTCATCCCCGCCGACGTGCGCATGCAGGACTACTCCGACAACCTCATCGGCGGCCTGGCGATGAACGTCATCGGCCCGTTGTGGGCGCAACTGCTGCTCAACGGCTTCGTGGTCGTGGTCGGCTTCGCTGATCCTGGCCGGCGCCGTCAACACGGCCATCATCGGCTCCAACGGCGTGCTCAACCGCGTCGCCGAGGACGGCGTCATGCCGGAGTGGTTCCTCAAGCCGCACCCGCGCTACGGCACGACCTACCGCATCCTCTGGCTCATCGTCGGCTTGCAGCTGTTCACCATCTGGGCCAGCTTCGGCGACGTGCTGCTGCTGGGCGAGGCTTACGCCTTCGGCGTCGTCTGGAGCTTCGTCTTCCAGGCGCTGTCGATGGTGGTGCTGCGCTTCGCCGATCCGAGGCCGCGCGAGGCCAAGGTGCCGCTCAACGTCCGCGTTGGCCGCTACGAGGTGCCGGTCGGCCTGATCGTCATCCTGATCATTCTCCTGGTGTCGGCGGTGTGCAACCTGCTGACCAAGGAGGTGGCCACCATCGGCGGCCTGATCTTCACGGCCATTTTCTTCACCCTGTTCCACGTCTCCGAGCGCTATCACGAGAAGCGCCGCCTCGGCAAACAGCACGAGCACATCGAGCAGTTCAACCAGGAGACGACCGGCGAGGTGACGGCCGGCAGTCTCGGCCTGACCAAGACGTATCGCAAGCTGGTGTCGATCCGCTCGCCGCACAACCTGTTCATGCTGGAAAAAGCGCTGGCCGAGACCGACCCGGAGACGACCAGCATCGTGGTCATGACGGCCAAGCTGATGCCGCTGGGCGGCTCCGAGGACGAGCAGCCCGACCTGGACGCCTACGATCAGCAGCTGATGACGGCCGTGGTGCAGCTGGCCGAGAAGGCCGGCAAGCAGGTCAAGCCGCTCATCGTGCCGACCAACAATCCGCATCCACGCCGTGCTCAAGACCGCCAAGGACTTGCAGGCCCACGAGCTGATCCTCGGCGCCTCCAACCGTTACACGGCCGACGAGCAGATGGAGCAGATCGCCTTTTACTGGATCAACCTGCACGGCGGCAACCCGGCGCCGCTGACGGTGCGCATCCTCAGCCGCGAGCGCGACATCTACCTCGACCTGGCCGGCGGCAATCGCATTCCCAAGATCAGCGAGCGCAAGGCGCGGTCGGTGGCCGAGCTGCGCGCCGCCGGCGTCGGCGTCGATCGCGTGCTGCTCATCCACGACGGCAGCCCGGCCAACAGCGACCTGTTCCAGGGCGTCTTGACCATGCTCGACGCCGCAGGTGGTGCTGGGCGTCGTGCCGGTGGTGCCGCCCGGCTCGGAGCCGCTCAACGGCCACGGCGTCGTCCATCAGGACGAGGAACGCGCCCGCCAGCTCGGCCGCGAACTGCAGGTGATCGAGCTGCCGGTGCCCGACGGCCCGGCCATCGTCGAGCGCGCCAGCAAGGACCAGTACGATCTCGTCATCCTGCCGCTGTCCGACGAGGCGCCGAACAATCCCCTGGGCGCGCTCGACGCCCGCGCCAGCTACATCCTCCGACACGCCCACTGCCGGGTGTTCCTGGCGGCCCACCCGGTCATCCCGCAGGAAGTCGTCGATAAAACGCCCAGCCGCGCTCCGTAGCGGGCAGCTCGGAAATCGGGTAGGCTGGAGAGGAACCGTGATCGGGCAAATGCCCTCCTTGGAGCGGCCTCAACGGCCGGGAGAGCGATGAATTCATACACGATCCTCATCGAACGGTGTCCGCGGACGGGATTGTATGTCGGTTCGGTGCCTGGATTTCCTGGCGCACACACTCAGGGCGAGACACTGGACGAATTGCAAGAAAACATGCGGGAAGTCCTTGCCATGTTGTTGGAAGACGGCGATCCGGCCTTGGAAACGGAGTTCGTCGGCGTGCAAACCATTCGGGTGAGTTGAGCGATGCCCGTGCCCGTCCTCAAACCCCATGAAGTGGTATCGATTCTCGAACGCCTGGGTTTCGTGGAGGTCCGCCAGCGGGGCGCACACAAACAGTTCCGTCATACGGACGGACGAGGGACGACGGTGCCTTTTCACAAAGGCCGAGACATCGCCCCGCCGTTGTTGCGCCAGATCGCTCGGGACATAGGGATGACGGTCGAAGAATTCGTTCGATCGTGAGGAACGACCCCAAACGAGGAATTTCCATGCGAATGCGGCGATGGTCCTTGGTTGTCCTCAGCGCGGCGCTCTTGGGCGTCGCCTCGCTGCGGGCCGCGGAGACGGCGGCGCCGGCGCCGGAGCAAAAGCGACAGGCCGAGGCGCGGATGCGCCGCGACCTCACCTTCCTGGCCTCCGACGAATGCGAGGGTCGCGGACCGGGCACCAAGGGCATCGACAAGGCCGCCGACTACATCGCCGCCGAGTTCAAAAGGGCCGGACTCCAGCCCGGCGGCGAGGACGGCAGCTATTTCCAGCCGTTCACCCTCAACGCCAACGTCCTCGACAAGCCGGCCCACCTCACGCTCAAGGGGCCACAAGGACAGGAGATCGAACTGCGGCAGGGCGTCCACTTCTGGCCGATGGGCCTGGGCGGAAGCGGCGGCGACCGAGGGCCGGCCGTCTTCGCCGGCTACGGCATCACCAGCACCAAGGCGAACTACGACGATTACGAAGGGATCGATGTCGCCGACAAAATCGTCGTCCTGCTGCGCGAGCGCCGAGTTCGGCCGACAAGGACCGGGCCCGCGAGCTGATGAACGGCGCCCCGTTCACTCGCAAGATCGCCAACGCCGAGAAGCATCATGCGGCGGGCGTCCTGATCGTCAACGACGCCGACGCCGCCCACGACGGCGACGATCTGCTCGACTTCAACTACACCGCCTTCGGCCGCAGCACGGCCAAGGTCCCGGTTTGCCACGTCCGTCGCCGTGTGCTGGAGAGGATGCTGCCCGGCGGCGCCGACGCGCTGACGGCCGTGGAGAAGGACATCAACCGCGAACGGAAGCCGCACAGCCGAGAGCTGACCGGCTGGACGATCGGCGTGGACGTGCGTTTGCATCGCGGCAAGATCGACGTCAAGAACGTGGTCGGCGTCCTCGACGGCTCCGGGCCGCTGGCCGATGAAACGATCGTGGTCGGCGCCCATTACGATCATCTCGGCTACGGCGGCGTCAGCAGCCTGGCCGGCCTGAAGAAAATGGCCATCCACCACGGCGCCGACGACAACGCCTCCGGCACGACGACGATGCTGGAGCTGGCCCGTCGCTTCGCGGCCCTGCCCAAGCGGCAAGGACGGCGTCTGGTGTTTCTCGCCTTCAGCGGAGAGGAATTAGGGCTGTTCGGCTCGGCCTATTACTGCAAGCATCCGCTGTATCCGCTCAAGGACACGGCCGCCATGTTCAACCTCGACATGGTTGGCCGGCTGCGGACGGACAAGGTCAGCGGCAAACCCAAGGTGCTCACCGAGGGCAGCGGCACCGCCAAGCCCTTCCGCGAACTGCTCGACGACCTGGCCCGCAAGTACGACTTCAAAATGGTCAACAAGCCGAGCGGCATGGGACCGAGCGATCACGCCTCGTTCTGCGGCCAGGACGTGCCGGTGCTGTTCTTGTGGACCGATTACCACGACGATTATCACCGCCCCAGCGATACGGCGGACAAGATCAACATCGCGGGCATGCGGCGCATCGCCGATTTGAGCCAGGATGCCATCGCCACGCTGACGCACATGGATCGGCCGGCGTACATCAAGGTCAAGACCGCATCGGCCCGGCCCTCCAATGGACCGCGCCTGGGCATCATGCCCGGCGACGGCGGCGGCAAGGGCGTCCGCATCGAGGAGGCGGTCGCCGACGAGCCGGCCGCCAAGGCCGGATTGAAGAAGGACGACCTCATCGTCTCCCTCGCCGGCAAGCCGGTGCGCAGCCTGCAAGACCTGCTGGCCATCCTCAAGAATCAGAAGGCCGGCGACACCATCGAGGTCGGCATCGTCCGCGATGACCGGCCGATGACGGTCTCGGTGAAGCTGGAAAGCCCCTACGCCAACATGCCGCGCCTGGGCATTCGTCCGAGCTACAGCGACGAGGGCGAGGGCGTGCTGCTGGAGGGCGTGACCGACGATCTGCCGGCCGCCCGAGCGGGACTGAAGAAGGAGGACCGGATCGTGCGCATCGCCGGCAAGCCGGTCAAGGATCTCGAAGACTACATGGAGATCCTGGGCGGCCAGAAGAAGGGCAGCACAATCGAGGTCGGTATTATCCGCGATGGGAAGACGATGACGGTGCGGGTGAAGTTGGAATAAACGGATTCTCTTCCGAGCCGGAAGCGTCAGCGAAGAGTGCTCTTCGCTTACGCTTCCGGCTCGGAAGGTGCGAACGAAGTTCGTTTTGTTTACTTGCCCTGTCCGAACCAGCGTCCCATCAATCCCTCTTTGCGGGAGGGGATGGCGGGCGTTGGGGCCGGCGCGGCCTGCCCGCCTCCGGGAGCGGCGCCGCGGCGTGTGCTGACGTCTCTGCAGCTTGTCCTTGAGGTCTGCGAGCCGAACCGAGGAGACGGCGCCATTGTTGCGTTCCAGACGCTCCAGATCGCGGCTGACCTCGTTGCGCAGCCGCTGCAAGTCGTTGCGTTGCCGGGCCATCTCGGCGCGTTCGCGGGCCATGCTGATCTCCATCTCGCGCATCTGATCCATGACCGCCTGCTCGTCCTCCTGCAGCTGTCGGCGTTCGCGTTCCAGCTCCTCGCTGAGGGCCAGCAGCTCTTCCTCGCACGGGGCGACGCCCTGGTGCGGCGCGGCGCGGCCGCCTGCGGGCCGGCGGCCTCGGCCTGTTCGAGAGCGGTCTGCATCTCTTGCAGCTGCGTGATGCAGCTGACGGATCAATTCGTTTTTCTCTTCCAGGACCGCGTTGTATTCGCGGATCTGCTGTTCGAGGTCGGGCTGAAGCTGCTGGGCGGCCTCCTGCAAGGCCTGCTCCAGTTCGGCACAGAGGGTGGCGCAGCTGGGCATTCTCCAGACGCAGCTCTTGCATGGGGTCCACCTCCGCCATGCCGTCGGCCCGGTCGCGTCGGGCATCGGCGCGGACGGCGGCGTCCTCGGCCAACCGTTCCGGTTCCTCGAAAGACCCCTGGGCGTCGTCCCCGGCGGCGTGTAAATGCAACGGGCCGGCCGCGGCTGGTCGGCCGGGGAGACCGCCGTTGGGTCCGCCACGGTGCGGCTCCGGGAGGGGGAGAGGTCTGACCATGTGCCCTGTTCTCCGCTCGGGTTCGGCTGCCATCGCGGCCGTCCTCGTCCCGGCCGCGTCGGGACCACGGGCGCGGTCCCGCGCAACTATAGCTCGCAAATCGCTGCCCGGGCGCCGATTCCTGCGCCGCCACTGCCATCGAACCGTCACTTTGATTACATCTTCGTCAACTTCTTGACTCCGCTTTCATCTTTCCTCATACTTACCAATGGTGCCTCGCACCCCGCCCGCGCGTGGCCCCCACGCTACACCAAACCAGCCCCCCGGCGGCCCCCGGGCATCGCCCATCAGGCCCGTTGTCCAACCGAGAACACGCGGACTCCGCTCCGCTGTCAAGCCCTTGTCACTCCATCCGGCCGCTCCGCGGACGTCGCCAAGCTGCCGGTCGCTGTTTCGTTCCGCGCCTTGAGCGTTGCGAGCGCGGCCATCGAGGCGCCGCCGCTCGCCAACCCGGTTTCCTCCTTCTCCGAGGGTCGCATGCATTCCACTCGTTCGTTGAAAGTCGCTTACGTCGTGGCACTGGGGTCTCTGGTCCTCCTGCTGTCGAAGCCCCGTCCCGTCGAGGCCCAGCGCGCGGGTCGCGCCCATGCTCCAAACCGTCGATCGCATGATGATGCCGTCCATGATGAACGCTGCGCATGATGCTCATGGGAGGCAGCATGGGCGGCATGATGGGCATGATGGGCGGCATGATGGGCATGCGTGGCGGCATGATGGGCATGCGTGGCGGCATGATGGGCGGCATGATGGGCGGCATGATGGGCGGCATGATGGGCGGCATGGGCATGCGCGGCGGCATGATGGGCGGCATGGGCATGCGCGGCGGCATGATGGGCGGCATGGGCATGCGCGGCGGCATGATGGGCATGGGCGGCATGGGCGGCATGATGGGTGGCATGATGATGGGCGGCATGGGCATGGGCGGCATGATGGGCTTCGCCGGCAAAGGCATGGGCGGCTTTAACGGTCGCAAAGCTCTCTAAAACGTCGCGCCATCCTTGAGGATTCTGCTCCTCAAGCCGCTTGCGACTCGGCGGTGCAGCGTCCCACGCGAAGCCGCAAGCGGTCTCCGGGGCGAGGGTGCGCCTCTCACACTTTCGTTAATAATTCTTAAGGTTGCTGTCTCCTTCTTGACAGTGCTTTCCCACTTTTTCATACTTGCATTGTAGCTTGACTCGTTAACCGCATCGAGCGGCGACAGGCTGTCGTCTCCATGCTCTCCTTCTTCCTCTTCCGAGGGTCGTCATGTTCTCCTGTACCCGCCTGCTGAAAGTCGTCTACCTCGTGGCTCTGGGGGCCGTGGTGCTCCTGCTGTCCCAACCCAAGCCCGCGCACGCGCAGCGCTCCCGCGTCGCGCCGATGCAACAGCAGGTCAATCAGATGATGATGCCCTCCATGATGCAGGCGCGCATGATGCTCCAGATGGGCGGCATGGGCGGCATGGGGATGATGGGCATGGGCGGAATGATGAGCATGGGCGGCGGCATGATGGGCATGCGGGGCGGCATGATGGGCATGAGCGGCGGCATGATGGGCATGATGGGTGGCATGATGGGCGGCATGGGCATGCGTGGCGGCATGATGGGCGGCATGTCCATGATGGGCGGCATGTCCATGGGTCGAGGCGGCATGATGGGCATGGGCGGCATGGGCGGCATGATGGGCGGCATGATGATGGGCGGCATGGGCATGGGCGGCGGCATGATGGGCTTCGCCGGCAAGGGCATGGGCGGATTCAACGGCAAGAAGGCCCTCTGAGCGCTCGCCTCTTTTTCGCGAACTCCCAACCGCGCCGGCGTTCCTCCGCCGGCGCGGTTTTTCGTTTGGCTCTCTCTTCGCGTCGCCGGATGGCGCGTCTCCTGCTCGCCCCGTTTCGGCCCACCAAGTCCTTGACTAAACCTTTCCTTTTCTTCATACTGGAGCGAAGGCGTAAGCGCTTCCGCTGGCGCCACGGAGTGTACCTCGAGGATGCCTCCGTGCGGGAGGCGTCGAAGCTCCCTTCCTCGATTTGTGGAGAGCGCCATGAGTGGCTCCATTCGTTGGTTTCAGGTTGCCTATGTGCTGGGTCTATCCGCCGTCGTCCTGTTGCTGTCGCAGCCTCGTCCGGCCACGGCGCAGCGATCCATGGTCGCGCCGATGCAACAGCAGGTCAATCAGATGATGATGCCCTCCTTCCAGCAAGCTCAGATGATGCTCCAGATGGGCGGCATGGGTGGCATGGGCATGATGGGCATGGGCGGCATGATGAGCATGGGCGGCGGCATGATGGGCATGGGCATGGGCGGCATGTCCATGATGGGCGGCATGAGCATGGGCGGCGGCATGATGGGCATGCGCGGCGGCATGTCCATGATGGGCGGCATGGGCATGGGCGGCATGTCCATGATGGGCGGCATGATGATGGGCGGCATGGGCATGGGTGGCGGCATGATGGGCATGCGCGGCATGTCCATGATGGGCGGCATGTCCATGATGGGCATGAGCGGCATGGGCATGGGCATGGGCGGCGGCATGATGGGCTTCGCCGGCAAGGGCATGGGCGGATTCAACGGCAAGAAAGCCCTCTGAATTGTCCGCCATTTCCTCTCGTTCGCGCACGCGCCGGCCTCTTCGCCGGCGCGATCTCTTTTCCTCCTCGCCGGCTCGCCGTCGTTTTCGCCGCCGTCATAAATTTCCAGAATTACGCGATCTTTCTTCTTGACGTATCCTTTCTTTTCGTTAAGATTGGTGGAAAGGAGGGAACGGCCTGGCGAGCGTCGGGCCGAACATTCTCTCGGCACCTTGACGAAAGGACTCACCCCAACCATCATCCCGAAACCTCTTCGTTGTGGTTGCCTCTCGGGTTTCCCGACCCGGCCATCCTGGCCCTTCCGTGACAACTGCCTGTCATCCCGCTGGCCGAAAGAAACAAGGCCACGGAAAGTTTGACCTGAAACGGTGTTGCTCCTCGACCACGCCCCGGGCGGATGGTGTTCCTCCGCGGCGCGGCCATCAACGCGGATGGCGTGCGACGTATCGCGCGGGTCGCCAATGCGTTTGACGTCGAAGGCCCTTTTCTTCCTGGAGATCTTCATGCTTGACTCCGTTCGTTGTCTGCGTGTTAGCTACGTCCTGATGTTGGCGACGGCCGTCCTTGTGCTGTCGCGGCCGGGAGACTCTCGCGGCCAACGGTCGCAGATCGCGCCCATGCTGCAAACCGTCAATGGCCAGATGTCGCAGTCCATGTCGCAAACCCGCATGATGCTCATGGCAGGCGGCTCGTCCCTGTCGGCGGGCATGGGCGGCGGCGGCATGAGCGGCGGCATGGGCATGAGTGGCGGCATGAGCGGCGGCATGGGCATGAGCGGCGGCATGATGGGCGGCATGGGCATGAGCGGCGGCATGATGGGCATGAGCAGCATGGGCATGGGCGGCATGAGCGGCATGGGCATGGGCGGCATGGGCGGCATGATGGGCATGAGCAGCATGGGCCGAGGCGGCATGGGCATGGGCGGCGGCATGGGCATGGGCGGCGGCATGATGGGCTTCGCCGGCAAGGGCATGGGCGGTTTCAACGGCCGGAAAGCTCTCTGAGCCGGCCCACGATTTCCGCTTTTTCCTCGGACGCGCCGGCCCTTGTTCGCCGGCGCGATCTCCTTTTCTTCCCCGCTCCCGTCCGGCGCCTTTCGCCGGTCGCCGTCCCTTTCCAGAATTACGCGATCTTTTTTCTTGACATGTCGTTCCCTTCCGGTAACATCAATGCAGACGAGGAACCGGCTTGGCGAGCGTCGCCGAGTCGTTCTCTCGGCACCTTGACGAAAGAACGCAACGCGACTGTCATCCCGAGACCTCTCTGTTTGGTTTTCCGGCTGGTTTTCTCGATCTGGCTCCTCTCGCTCCTCCACGACAACGACCTGTTTTCCCGCCGAGCGAAATAAGCAGGGCGAACCGCGCGGTCCCTCCCGGTTGGTGCCGCGCGGCGGATCGCGGCGGTCCCGGAATGCGTTCGAACGTCGAAACGCCCTTCCTTCTCTTCATGGGGATTTCATGCTTGGTTCCGTCCGTTGTCTGCGCCTTG
Organism: uncultured Planctomycetota bacterium; assembly: GCA_963849325.1. Classification (GTDB taxonomy): domain Bacteria; phylum Planctomycetota; class Planctomycetia; order Gemmatales; family Gemmataceae; genus JAJPHU01. The sequence goes on from CAWKHF010000006.1 coordinate 216,469, forward strand.
GCTACACCCTGATGTTGGTGGCGACCGTCCTCCTGCTGTCGCGGCCGGGAACGTCCCGGGCCAGCGCTCCCGGATCGCGCCCATGCTCCAGCAGGTCACGCAGCAATTCTGGCAACCGCAAGTCATGCAAACGCGCATGATGCTCATGAGGGGCGGCATGAGCGGCGGCATGAGCGGCGGCATGAGCGGCGGCATGATGGGCGGCATGATGGGCGGCGGCATGATGGGCCGCGGCGGCATGATGGGCGGCATGATGGGCGGCGGCATGATGGGCATGAGCAGCATGGGCCGCGGCGGCATGATGGGCGGCATGGGTCGCGGCGGCATGGGCATGGGCGGCATGGGCGGCATGATGGGCGGCGGCATGGGTGGCGGCATGGGCATGGGCGGCATGATGGGCTTCGCCGGCAAGGGCATGGGCGGATTCAACGGCAAGAAAGCCCTCTGAGCCGCCCGCGTAGCCGCTGGCGGCTTAGCGTTCGCCGTTGCCCGCTAAGCCGCCAGCGGTTTTTGGCCTCGCCTTGACACTCCGCGAGCGTTGTGCGACCTTCTTCGGCCGGCCTGTCGTCCGAGCCAAGGAGGGCCATGCCATGGACGGTCGATCCGCTTCGGCGTCTGCCCCGCCTCCGTTTTCCGCACTCCTCTCCGCTGAATTTTCCTCTTCCTCTTTGCCGGCGCCGAAACGTCGTCGCTGGCATTTGTCGCTGGTCTTGCCGGCCTACAACGAGGAAGCCGGCATCCGTCAGGCCGTCGCCGAGGCGTGCGACGGCGCTGGCGGAGCTGACCGCCGACTACGAAATCCTGGTCGTGGACGACGGCAGCCGCGACGACACCGCCGCCATCGTGGCCGAGATGGCGGCGACGCGGCCGCGCCTGCGGCTGCTGCGTCACGTGTCCAATCGCGGTTACGGCGCCGCCCTGCGTACCGGCTTCGCCGCGGCGCGCTTCGAGCGCGTGGCCTTCACCGACGCCGACTGTCAGTTTCACCTCGCCGACCTCGGCCGTCTGCTGTCGTTGTCCGAGCGTTTTCCGCTGGTGGTTGGCTGGCGGCAGGCGCGGCAGGATCCGTGGCGGCGCCGCTTTCTGTCGCGCGGCTACAACCTGCTGACACGGACCTTGCTGGGCACGCGCGTGCGCGACTGCGACTGCGCCCTGAAGGTGTTTCACCGCGACGTGCTCGCCGCACTGCTGCCGGAGACGAACACGTTTTTCGTCAACGCCGAGATGCTGGCCAAGGCACGTCAGCTGGGCCTGGACGTGGCCGAGGTCGGCGTGCGTCATCGGCCGCGCCTGCGCGGAGCGAGCAAGGTGTCGTTGGGCGAGGTGCCGCGTACGCTGGCGACGCTGGTGCCGTTCTGGTGGTCGCGGGTGCTGTTCGCGGGGGATGAGCGATTTCTCCCCTCTCCCCCGCTTCGGGGGAGAGGGGTAGGGGGTGAGGGGGCAGCGTCTCCCCCTCACCCCCTACCCCTCTCCCCCGAAGCGGGGGAGAGGGGAGAAAGAAGACGGAGCGGACGCTCGCTGGCACTTCTCGTGCTCCTCGCCGCGACCCTGTTCTTTCTCCGTCTGCGCGCCCCGCTGCTGGAACCGCAGGAGCCGCGCTACGCCGAGATCCCCCGGCAGATGTTGCAAGAGGGACGTTTGCTGGTGCCGGTGCTGCACGGCCAGCCGTACCTCGACAAGCCGCCGCTGCTGTACTGGCTGGTGATGGGTAGTTACGGCCTGTTCGGCGTCCACGACTGGTCGGCCCGCCTGGTGCCGGGCCTGGCCGGCGTCCTGACGGTGCTGCTGACCTACGGCTGGGGCCGCCGCGCCGTCGGCGAGCGCGCCGGATTGTGCGGGGCGCTGGTGCTGTGTCTGTCGGCCGGCTTCGTTTATCGCCAGCGCATGCTCAACATGGACAGCCTGCTGTGCCTGTGGGTGACGGCCGCCCTGGCGTCGGCCCACCGGGCGCTGACGACCGGGCCGCTCCTGCGGCGGCGCTGGGGGCTGACGGCGGCCGTCGCCTGCGGCCTGGGACTGCTGACCAAGGGTCCGGTGGCCCTCGTCCTGATCGGGACGCCGCTGCTGCTCTATCGGTGTCTGGAGCCGCGTTGCGCCCGCGTGTCCTTCCGCGCCGCGGCCCTGTTCGTGCTGCTGGCCGTGGCCGTGGCGGCGCCGTGGTACGTCGCCGTTATGGTGCGGGAGCCGGACTTCGCGTATTCCTTCTTCTGGCGACACCACGTCGAACGGTTCCTGACACCGTTCGACCACGAGAAGCCGGCCTGGTTTTACCTGCCCGGCCTGCTGGCCGGTATGCTGCCGTGGACGCTGCTGTTGCCGGGGTTTGTACGTTATCTTGCCCGGCGTTCGCCGCGCGCCGCTCGGCGTCGTCCGGCCGCGCTCGGATTCTTTCTGCTGTCGGCCCTGTGGTGTGTGCTGTTCTTCTCGGCCTCCGGCTGTAAGCGACCCGCGTACATTCTGCCGGCGATGCCGCCGCTGGCGCTGGCGCTGGGCTGCTACCTGAACGTCCTGGTTCCGCATGGCCGCCGTCTGTCCGGCGCCGGCTTGCTGCTGTTGTGGCGCTGGCGCTCGGCGGCGGCGTCGGCGGGCGACGATGCTCGTGCTGGTGCTGGCCCTGGGGATCGTCGCCGCTGGCCGGCCGGCAAGCAGATGTCTGCGTCCTGGCTCTGGCCTTCGTGCTGGAGGTCGCTGGCCGCTTGCGGCTTGGCGCTAGGCTGTACGCGGCGCATCTCGTGGGGCGTCTGCGCCGCCGTCACCTTCGTCGTGCTCGGTCTGGGGGTCTACCACTTGCAGCCCGCCTACAATCGCCAGTTCGCGCTGCGCGGCCACCTGCGCGGCGACACCGACCTCGCCGACGGGACGCGCCTGCCGGTCGTTTGCTATCCGCAGCGCTGGGATTCGGTCAGCTTCTACCTGCCCCGCGCCGACGTGCGCGTGTACACGCTGGAGCAGCGGCGGCAGATGCTGGCGGACCTGCGCTCGCGGCCGCGGACGCTGTTGCTGGTGAAGTCCGGCAAGGTACTCGATGATCTGCTGCGCGAGTTGTCCGACTCGATCGAGTTCGTGGCGCACGGCCGGCCGGGAGTCGTCACCGCCGGCTGGGTGCGTCCACGCCGCGAACCGTCCGAGGCCGCCTACGCACGGCGCTGACACCGCGTCGCCTTCCGAGCCTGAAGCGTAAGCGAAGAGACGACAACTTTTGCATGCCGATCCCTTCGCTTACGCTTCAGGCTCGGACAAACCCTACTCGCCAAGTCGCAAGCGGCTTGCGATAATGGCCCTGCCCACGGACATCCCCTCATCCCCACCGGAGATCCGCACCATGACTCTTCCGCACCGTCGCGCCGTCCTCGCCGGCGGACTGGCCGGCCTAGCTTGCTCCGCACTGTCCGGCGCCGAGCCGCGCGCCGCCAAGGACGCCCTCAAGATCACCAAGCTGGAAACCTTCCTCGTCAAACCGCGCTGGCTGTTCCTCAAAATCCACACCAACGCCGGCATCACCGGCCTGGGCGAGCCCATCCTCGAAGGCCGCGCCCGCACCGTCGCCGAGGCCGTCAAGGAGATCGAGCCGTACCTGATCGGCAAGGATCCGCGCAGGTCGTCCACCACTGGCAGGCTATCTATCGCCACGCTTTCTATCGCGGCGGGCCCATCCTCACCAGCGCCCTGAGCGGCATCGACATCGCCCTGTGGGACATCAAGGGCAAGGCGCTGGGCGTGCCGGTCTACGAGTTGCTCGGCGGACCCACCCGGCAGCGCGTGCGCGTTTACGCCCATGCTCGCATCTCCCGAGAAGCTGAAGGAGCTGAAGGACAAGGGCTTCACCGCCTTCAAGACCGGCCCGGCCAAGCGACGGCCGGCGCGCTACGTCGAGACGCCGGCCGAGGTGCGCCACGTCGCCGAGCGCGTTCGCCGAGCTGCGCAAGGCCGGCGGCGACGACGTGGACATCGCCATCGACTTCCACGGAGCCATCAGTCCCGCCACGGCCAAGCTGCTCATCAAGGCGCTGGAGCCATATCAACCCATGTTCATCGAGGAGCCGTGCCAGGCGCAGAACCACGACATCATGGCCGAGATCGCGCGCGGCACGCACCTGCCCATCGCCACCGGCGAGCGCGTCTTCACCAAATGGGGCTTCCGCGAAGTGCTGGAGAAGAAGGCGGCGACGATCTTGCAGCCGGACCTGTGCCACGCCGGCGGCATCACGGAATGTCGTCTCATCGCCGGCATGGCCGAGGCGTATTACGCCGCCATCGCGCCGCACTGTCCGCTCGGTCCCATCGCCCTGGCCGCCGGCGTGCAGCTGGCCGCGTCCATTCCCAACTTCGTCGCCCAGGAACAGGTCACGCTCGGCGACGGCTATCTCAAACGGCCGTTCGCGCTGCGCCAGGGCTATCTCGATCTGCCGACGGGACCGGGGCTGGGCATCGAGCTGGACGAGCACGCCCTGGCCGACAAGATCGATCACGATTGGAAGAACCGCGAGGAGTACGACGCCGACGATGGTTCCGTGGTCGATTGGTGATCCGCTGGGAGTGCCTGAGGTTATTCGCGTGGCCGATCTGCTGCCGCGACGGGAACCGACTGCCGATCCGCGTTTCTCGCGATGAGCCGCTGTGCCGCGGCCAGGAGCTGATCGTCCTCGACGTCCCAGATGGCCTCTGCTTCCGGACACCCGGCAGCAGTTGTCAAATTCGCTACCAACTGCCCCAACCGCCATTCCGGGAACAACTGACGAAGACGGGCGACGGCTTGGAGCAGAGCATCGGAGGTCGTGTGACTCATGGCAACAAGTCTCCCACGGAGGGATACGAGCCAACGGGAATCGACAGATCATCGATCACTTCGACGCGAACCAATACCCCTGGCAGCAGTTTCGCCACGCGGGTCGCTCGAGTCACGCCGTCACTGATGACCAATTGTCCATCGCTCCCGCGGCTTACCAGGAGAGGAGGCATTCCGGCGATAGCGTTACCAAACCGGGCGATTTGCCGATGAAGTTTGACCGGATCGGCTCCGGATCGCCGCGTGCTGGGAAGCCGAAGGGTTTTCGGATCGACATCCAGAAATACCGTCCGATTCACGACTTCACTGTAGCAGAAAGGGGAGGGATGCGGAAGCGCGGGCCGGGAGGAAGCCAGCCCCGCTGCCGGACACCCCTGCTCCCCAGCGTGTGGAAAACCGAGCGCGGCCCTTGCGTGGGTCGATGCCTTCGTGGACAATGAGGCGACACTTTCTCCCCCTTGTCTGGATCGAAGAAATCTGGGCGAAGGGACGGCGACCGTAATCAGGAGTGGCCCATGTTTCGCAGCCGGTGCGCGGGTTGGTTCCGTTCGTGCCTGATTGTGGGGATGGCATGTCTCGTGGTGCAAACGCCCCTATCCCGAATGCTCCGGGCCGAACCGCCGAAACCAGCGCTGACACCGGAACAGCAGCAGCAATTGGAGAAGGCGAAGCGTCTCCAAGCGGAGGTAGTCGCACTCTCCCGGCAGGGCCGATACCGTGAGGCGGTTGATCGGGCCCGCCAAGTTGCCGAGATCTGCAAGGAGTTGCTGGGCGAGAAGCATCCTCTCTACGCCACCTGCCTGAACAACCTGGCCCAGCTGTACGACTCCCAGGGCGACTACGCCAAGGCCGAGCCGTTGTTTCGCCAAGCGCTGCAAATCCGCAAGCAGGCGCTGGGAGAAAAGCACCCCGACTACGCCACCAGCCTGAACAACCTGGCCGGCCTGTATCAGTCCCAGGGAGACTACGCCAAGGCCGAGCCGCTGTACCGACAGGCCGTGGAGATCCTCAAGCAGGCGCTGGGCGAGAAGCACGTCGCCTACGCTACCAGCCTGAACAACCTGGCCGAACTGTACCGCTGCCAGGGCGACTACGCCAAAGCCGAGCCGCTGTGCCAACAGGCTGCGGAGATCCTCAAGCAGGCGCTGGGCGCAGAAGCACCCCTCCTACGCTACCAGCCTGAACAACCTGGGTCTGCTGTACCAATTCCAGGGCGACTACGCCAAGGCCGAGCCGATGCATCGACAGGCGACGGAGATCCTCAAGCAGGCGCTGGGCGCAAAGCACCCCTCCTACGCCAGCAGCCTGAACAACCTGGCCGGGCTGTACCAATTCCAGGGCGACTACGCCAAGGCCGAACCTCTGTACCGACAGGCGCGGGAGATCATCAAGCAGGCGCTGGGCGACAAGCACCCCGACTATGCCAGCTGCCTGAACAACCTGGCCCTGCTGTACAAGTCTCAGGGCGATTACGCCAAGGCCGAGCCGATGTACCGACAGGCGACGGAGATCAAGAAGCAAGTGCTCGGCGCGAAGCACCCCCTCTACGCCACCAGCCTGACCGGCCTGGCCCAGCTGTACCAGTCCCAGGGCGACTACGCCAAGGCCGAACCTCTGTACCGACAGGCGCTGCAAATCCGCAAGCAGGCGCTGGGAGAAAAGCATCCCGACTACGCCACCAGTCTGAATGAACTGGCCTTGCTGCACCACTCCCTGAGGGACTACGCCAAGGCCGAGCCGCTGTACCAACAGGCGTTGGCCATCCGCAAGCAGGTGCTGGGCGCGAAGCACCCCGACTACGCCGCCAGCCTGAACAACCTGGCCATGCTGTACTCTTCTCAGGGCGACTACGCCAAGGCCGAGCCGCTGTGCCGACAGGCGCTGGCGATCAACAAGCAAGTACTAGGCGAAAAGCATCCTGGCTACGCCACTGACCTGAACAACCTGGCGGAGTTGTGCCGCTGCCAGGGCGACTATGCCAAGGCCGAGCCGCTGTTTCGCCAGGCGCTGGAGATCCTCAAGCCGGCGCTGGGCGAGCAGCACCCCTCCTACGCTACCAGCCTGAACAACCTGGCCGGGCTGTACCAATTCCAGGGCGATTACGCCAGGGCCGAATCGCAGTGCCGGAAAGCTCTGACCATCACTCGCGGCAACCTCGAACTGGCCGCCACCGTGCAGTCCGAGCGGCAGCAACTGGACGTGCTCGAGAAGGTGCGCTACACGCTCGAACGTCTACCTGTCGGCGGCCATCGCGGCCCGGCAATCCGCCGAGAGGATCTATGAGCCGATCTTGACCTGGAAAGGAGCCGTCAGCCTGCGGCAACAAAACCAGCGGCTGGCGCGGCGTCATCCCGAACTGGCGGACGACTTCGCTACCCTGGATCGCGTCGCCTCCCGTCTGGCCGCCCTGGCCCTGGCCGTGCCCGTGCCCGACCCCAAACAGCAGCAAGCACGTCACGAACAAATCCAGAAACTCACCAAGGAGAAGGAAGACCTGGAGAGCCAACTGGCTCGCCGCAGCGCCGACTTCCGTACCGAAAAGGAGCTGCGGCGGCTGATGCCGGCCCAGCTGCAAGCCGCCCTCCCCGAAGGAACCGCCCTCCTCGACTTCCTCCAATACAGCCATTGCACGCCCTCTACCCAGAAGAAAGGGCAATGGCAGGTAGAGCGCCGACTGGCGGCCTTCGTGGTCCGCCGCGACGCGCTGGTGCGCGTGGACCTCGGCCCGATCCAGCCCATTCAGGAGGCGCTGCAAAGCTGGCGGCTGGCCTTGCAGCGACGCTTCCGCACCGAAGGCGACAACGCCCTCGGCGCCGCCGTGCGTCAGCTCATCTGGCAGCCGATGGAGAAGCACCTGGGCGGGGCCAAGATGGTGCTGGTCTCTCCCGATGGCGAACTGGCTCGCGTCCCCTTCGCCGCCCTGCCCGGCAGCAAGAAGGACTCCTATCTGCTGGAAGAACTCGCCCTGGCCGTCGTGCCCGTGCCGCAACTGTTGCCGCAACTGCTGGCGTCGCCTGCCGGCGAGAGTAAGTCCGAGCCGTCGCTGTTGCTGGTCGGCAACGTCCGCTATGACGCCGCAGCCTCTGGAGAGGCCGTCGCGGACAGCCGCTCCGCTCCGCGCGCTGGCACGCTCTTAAGCTGGAAGCCGCTGGAGAATACCGGCGACGAGGTGGCGGCCATCAAGGACCGCTTCCAACGTCGCTTCCGCCGCGGCATCGTCACCGACCTGCGCGAAGACGAGGCCACCGAGGCCGAGGTACGCCGGCAGATGCCCAAGCATCGCTATCTGCACTTCGCCACGCACGGCTTCTTCGCTCCCAAGGAAGTGCATTCCGCCCTGGCGGCGGTGTCGCGCGGCAAGGACGGCGACGCCGACAACCTGTTCGGCGGTCGCAAGGGCGTGGTGGGGTTCCATCCGGGTTTGCTGTCGGGGTTGGTGCTGGCGGGGGCCAATCGGCCGGCGGAGGTGGGCCGAGACGACGGCATTCTGACGGCGTTGGAAGTGGAGGCGTTGGACCTGGCCGGCGTGGAGTTGGCGGTGCTCTCGGCGTGCGAGACGGGTCTGGGCGAGCAAGCCGGCGGTGAGGGACTGCTCGGATTGCAACGTGCCTTCCAGGTGGCGGGGGCGCGGAGCGTGGCGGCCGGTCTGTGGCAGGTGGACGACAAGGCCACGCGCGACCTGATGATGCGCTTCTACGAGAACCTGTGGAAGAAGAAGATGCCGAAGCTGGAGGCGCTGCGCCAGGCCCAATTGTGGATGCTCAAGGAAGGCATCAGCCGCGGCATGATCGACGTGAAGGTGCCCAAGGAACGGCTGGGCAAAGAAGGCGGCCGCCTACCGCCGTACTACTGGGCCGCCTTCGTCCTCTCCGGCGACTGGAGATAGCTTCCCGCCGAGGCGGACGGTGCCGTAATTGTTTGAGGTGTTTTTCGTTAGCCCAGCCCTTCAGGGCTGGGGAATGGCCGTGCAGTAGGGAGATTTGGGCCTTTAGGCCCTCCGCCGCACCTGCCCGACACGTCGAAGAGGCTAAAGCCTCGAAGCCGGAGGGGCTAAAGCCCCGAAGGCGTCTCGCCCTGCCTCCTCTTCCCAGCCCTGAAGGGCTGGGCTAACGAAACAAACCCCACACTCCCCAAATCGACGCACGCCCCTCGTCAGGACAGAAGTCCTCGTCGATTCTATACAACGTCGACAAGATTCTATAGAATTTCCTTGCCTCCCTTTTCGCCCTCCGCTAAGATCATTATTTAGATCAGCCGACGAGTCGAGGGCCGTTTGTTCCTCCTACCCGAAGCGACCGGACTCGTCCGCTCCGCCCGCCCGCCGAAGCTCACCGGAGAGCCGACTGTGCCCGCATCGCATGACTCCCAAACCGCCTCATGCCATCACGGCCTGCGGCGACAGACCATCGTGCAATCGCTGCTGGCCGACGTGTTCCAGGGCCGGTTGCGCGCCGGCGCGCACCTCGTCACGCAGGAGTTGGCCGAGCGCTTCGGCGTCAGCCATACGCCCATCCGCGAAGCCCTCATCGCCCTGGCCGGCATCGGCATCATCGACCTGCTGCCCAACCGCGGGGCCGTCGTCCGCCGCGTCACGCCGCACGAGGTCCGCGAGGTCTGCCAGGTTCGCCGTGCCCTGGAGTGCGAGGCGGCCCGCTCCGCCTGCGGCCGCATCGACCTGGCCGAGCTGCACGCCCTGGCCGAGCAACTGCGGCGAATGATCGCGGCCAAGGCCCGGCCGAGCACGCGCTTCATCGAGCAGGCCCGCGCCGTGGACAGCCGACTGCACGACCTCATCGCCGATTCGTGCGGCAACGCCTTCCTGGCCAAGGAGATCGGCCGGCTCAAGACGCTCTTCCGCGTCTTCCGCGACGTCGCCTGGCAACACGACGAGGCCCGCAACGACTTCCACCGCCTGGCCGAGGAAGCCCACGAACACCTGGCCATCGTCGAGGCGCTGCTGGCCGGCGACGCCCGGGCGGCCGGCCGGGCGATGGCCCAGCACATCCGCTCCGGCGTCCGCTACTGGAGCCGGGCCATGCCCGTTCCGACGAATGGAACTCACCACAAAGACACAAAGAACACAAAGAATTGACGAAAGGGAGCAACGATGATGAAAGACCCCATGCGAGCCTCGATGATTTGGAATTGTCTTTGTGCTCTCTGTGTCTTGGTGGTGAGTTCTTCCGTGCGGGCGGAGAAGATCGAGTACAACCGCGACGTGCGGCCGATCCTGGCCGAGAACTGCTTCGCCTGCCACGGCCCGGACAGCGCCTCGCGCAAGGCCGACTTGCGCCTCGACCGCCGCGACGAGGCCGTCAAGGCCGAGGCCATCGTCCCCGGCAACCCGGACAAAAGCGACTCTGGTCGAGCGCATCTTCTCGGACGACAAGGCGCAGGTGATGCCGCCGCCGCAAGACGCACAAGAAGCTGACCGCCGCCCAGAAGGAGACGCTGAAGCGCTGGATCGCCGCCGGCGCCGAGTATCAGCCGCACTGGTCGTTCATCGCCGCCGAAGCGGCCGCCGCTGCCGGCGGTGAAGAACGCCGGCTGGGTGCGCAACCCCATCGATCGCTTCATCCTGGCCGAGCTGGAGAAGCGCGGCCTGCAGCCGGCGCCCGAGGCCGACCGCCGCACGCTGGCCCGCCGGCTGAGCCTCGACCTGACCGGCCTGCCGCCCGACGCCGGCCGAGGTCGAGGCGTTCGTCAACGACCAGCGGCCCGACGCCTACGAGCAGCTACGTCGATAAGCTGCTGGAGTCGCCGCACTGGGGCGAGCATCGCGGCCGCTACTGGCTCGACGCCGCCCGCTACGCCGACACGCACGGCATCCACTTCGACAACTACCGCGAGATCTGGGCCTACCGCGACTGGGTCATCAACGCCTTCAACCGCAACCTGCCGCTTCGACCAGTTCACCATCGAGCAGCTGGCCGGCGACCTGCTGCCGAACCGCACGCTCGATCAGCAGGTCGCGACCGGCTTCAACCGCTGCAACATCACCACCAACGAGGGCGGCGCGATCCCCGAGGAGTACCTGGTCCTCTACACGCGCGACCGCACCGAGACGACGTCGCGCAGGTCTGGCTGGGCCTGACCGCCGGCTGCGCCGTCTGCCACGACCACAAGTTCGATCCGCTCACGCACGAAAGAGTTCTACTCGATGTCGGCGTTCTTCAACAACACGACGCAGGGGGCGATGGACGGCAACATCAAGGACACGCCGCCGATCATGTTCGTGCCGCAGCCGGAGGACCGGCCGCGCTGGGACGCACTGGCGAAGGAGTTGGCCGAGGCGCGCAAGCAGGCCGAGGCGCGCAAGCAGGCCGCCCGCGCCGACTTCGACAAGTGGCTGGCGACGGCCGAAGCGCCGAGCAGATCGGCCAGCTCGATCCCGACCGACGGGCTGCGATCTGCACGCCGCGCTTGAGCGAGGGCAAGGGCAAGACGGTCCACCTGACCGTGGACGGCAAGCCGCGGACGCTCGACGCTCGGCGTCGGGCATCGGCCTGGGACGCCGGCCACGTCGCGGCCAAGGCGTTCAAGAGCCAGCCGGGCGGCGTCCGTCGAGGTGCCGGACGCCGGCGACTTCGAGAAGGACCAGGCGCTTCTCCTACGGCGCCTGGGTGAAGCTGCCGACGAACGCGGCCCGACCGGCGCCGTCTTCGCCCGCATGGACGACAGGCACGACTTACCGCGGCTGGGACCTGTGGGTCGAGAACGGCCGCGTCGGCACGCACATCATCAACAAGTGGCCGGACGACGCCCTCAAGGTCGTCGTGCCAAGACCCCGCTCAAGCCGGACCAGTGGAACCACGTGTTCGTCACCTACGACGGCTCCGGCAAGGCCGGCCGGCGTCAAGGTCTACGTCAACGGCGCGGCCGCAGCCGATCGACGTCGCAGGCCGACAAGCTGCAAGAGCACCATCCGCACGACGGTGCCGTTCAAGATCGCGCCAGCGGCACACCGACGTCGCGGCTCGACGGCCTGGTGCTGCAGGACGTGCGCCTCTACGGCCGCACCCTGCCCGGCCCGGAGGTCGAGCGGCTGGTCAAGGGCACGCGCGGCGCCTGGCTGCGGCGCAAGCCGGCCGGCAAGCGCACCGCCGCCGAGAACGAACGAGCTGTTCGACTGGTGGCTGACGGCCCTGGACCCGGCGTATCAGGAGCTGGCGAAAAAGCTGAGTGGACTGCAGCAGGAGGAGTCGGCCCTCAAGTCGCGCGGCACCATCGCCCACGTCATGCAGGAGAACCGGCCGAAGCCGATGGCCTACGTCCTGCATCCGCGGCGACTACGACAAGCGGCGCGACCCGGTGAAGGCGGGCACGCCCGAAGTCGCTGCCGCCGATGCCGGCCGAGCTGCCGCGCAACCGGCTCGGCTTCGCGCAGTGGCTGTTGCGGCCGGAACAACCCGCTGACGGCCCGCGTCACGGTCAACCGCTTCTGGCAGGAAGTCTTCGGCACCGGCATCGTCCGGACCAGCGGCGACTTCGGCGTCACCGGCGAACTGCCCGTCCACCCCGAGCTGCTCGACTGGCTGGCGGTCGAGTTCCGCGAGACCGGCTGGGACGTCAAGCGGTTCTTCAAGCTGCTGGTGACGTCGGCGACCTATCGCCAGTCGGCGCGTGACGACGCCGAGAAGCTGGAGAAGGACCCGCACAACCGGCTGCTGTCGCGCGGCCCGCGCTTCCGCATGGACGCCGAGATGATCCGCGACTACGCCCTGGCGGCGAGCGGCCTGCTGGTGCGCAAGATCGGCGGGCCGAGCGTCAAGCCGTACCAGCCCGAGGGCGTCTGGGAGGCGGTGGCCATGATCGGCAGCAACACGCGCGACTACCGGCGCGACAGCGGCGAGCAACCTGTATCGCCGCAGCATGTACACGTTCTGGAAGCGGGCCGCCCCGCCGGCGTCGATGGACATCTTCAACGCCCCGAGCCGCGAGATCTGCACCGTGCGCCGCGAGCGCACCAACACGCCGCTGCAGGCGCTGGTGACGCTCAACGACCCGCAGTTCGTCGAGGCCGCCCGCTACCTGGCGCAGACGGCCCTGAAGGAAGGCGGCGACAAGGCCGAGGGCCGCATCGACTTCATGGCTCGGCGCCTGCTGTGCCGGCCGCTGCGCGCCGAGGAAGCGAAGGTGGTGCAAGCGAGCGCTGGACGACCTGCTGGCGCACTACAAGGCGCACGCCGAGGACGCCAAGAAGCTGATCGCCGTCGGCGAGTCGAAGGCCGATCCGACGCTGGACGCGGCCACGCTGGCGGCGTGGACGATGCTGGCCAATGAGCTGATGAATCTGGACGAGGTGTTGAACAAGTAAGTACACCGGACAAAAAGAACCTCACGCAAACGCAAGAACGCAAAGGAAAACAAAAGCACCAAATCGCTTCTCCTCCTTTCTTCCTGCTTTGCTCCTTCGCCTTTGCGTGAGTTCTTTTTGAGAATCCAGGAGTGACCCCATGAATCCCTTCCACGAATACGTCCGCAACATCACGCGCCGCCAGTTCTTCGCCGCCGGCGCCAACGCCGTCGGCTGGGCGGCGCTGGCCTCGCTGCTGGACGCCGACCGCGCCCACGCCGGCATCACCAGCACGACGCCGGCCGCCCAGACGCACTTTCCCGGCAAGGCCAAGCAGGTCATCTACCTGCACATGGTCGGCGGCCCGCCGCAGATGGACCTGTACGACTACAAGCCGAAGATGCAGCGAGTGGTTACGACAAGGACCTGCCCGACTCCGTCCGCATGGGCCAGCGGCTCACCACCATGACCAGCGGCCAGGCGCGCTTCCCCATCGCGCCGTCGAAGTTCAAGTTCGCCGCAGCACGGCAAGTCGCGGCATGTGGGTGACCGAGCTGCTGCCGTGGACGGCCAAGATGGTCGATGACATGTGCTTCATCCGCAGCATGCACACCGAGGCCATCAACCACGAGCCGGCCATCACCTACATGCAGACCGGCAACCAGGTCACCGGCCGGCCCTGCCTGGGCGCCTGGGCGTCCTACGGCCTCGGCTCGCTCAACCAGAACCTGCCGACCTTCGTCGTGCTGGTCGCCAAGCCGACCAACACCGAGCAGGTGCAGGCCATCTCCGCCCGGCTGTGGTCGTCGGGCTACCTGTCCGGCGAACACGCCGGCGTCTCCTTCCGCACCAGCGGCGATCCGATCCTGTACATCAACAACCCGCCCGGCGTCACCGCCGACGTCCGCCGCAAGACGCTCGACGGCCTGAACGCCGCTCAACGAGATGAACTACCGCGCCGTCGGCGACCCGGAGACGCACACGCGCATCCAGCAGTACGAGATGGCCTTCCGCATGCAGGCCAGCGTGCCGGAGCTGACCGACCTGGCCCGCGAGCCGGAGTCCACCTTCAAGCTGTACGGCGACGAGGCGAAGAAGCCGGGCACGTTCGCCAACACGGTCCTGCTGGCGCGCCGCATGGTCGAGCGCGGCGTGCGCTTCGTGCAGATCTACCACAACAACTGGGACACGCACGGCAACGTCGCCGGCCGGCTGCCCGACCAGTGCCGCGACGTCGATCAGGCGTGCTACGGCCTGATCCAGGACCTGAAGAAGGCGCGGCCTGTTCGACGCGACGCTGGTCATCTGGGGCGGCGAGTTCGGCCGGACGATCTACTCGCAGGGCGGCCTGACGAAGCAGAACTACGGCCGCGACCATCACCCGCGCTGCTTCACGATGTGGATGGCCGGCGGCGGCTCGCGGCCGGGCACGATCTACGGCGAGACCGACGACTTCTCCTACAACATCGTCAAAGACCCGGTCCACATCCACGACTTCCACGCCACCGTGCTGCACCTGCTGGGCTTCGACCACCAGCGCTTCACCTACCGCTACCAGGGCCTGGACCAGAAGCTGACCGGCGTGGAGCCGGCGCGGGTGGTCAAGGAGTTGCTGGCGTGATGGCGCGTTATCGGTTAACGGAGCCCGCAGCGTCAGCGAGGGAGCTTCGGCCCTCGCTGACGCTGCGGGCTCCGAGGAGAATGGATCAACCCTCGCTCACCCGCGGGCCCCGAGCATCTTCTGAAACCTCGCCAGCACGGCTTGCAGATACTCTGGCTCCACCGGCTTGAGCAAGTGCATGTCGATCCCCGACTCGGCACAGCGCCGCCGGTCTTCCGCCTGTCCGAAGCCGGTCACGGCGATGACCAACGGCGTCTTGCGCGGGCGAGGGCCGATCAGCCGTCGGGCCACCTCGTAGCCGCTCATCCCCGGGAGACCGATGTCGAGCAGCACCACGTCCGGCTCGTGGGTCCGTACGCTCTCCAGAGCGGCCGGGCCATTCGCCACGGTCTCCACGACGTGCCCGTACATGCGGAGCAACATCGCCAGGCTCAGGGCGCCGTCGGCGTTGTCTTCCACGACGAGGATGTGCAGCCCGGCACCATTGACGGGGGCACTCATGGTTTGAACTCCTGCCGATAGGGTGTCCATCGGAATAGCCTCGCGCACTCTCGATGTCTATCACGGGCAGAATGTTCATCATCACAGAAGTATCGTTTTCGTCTGTCGGAAGTCCGACACAGGAGCGGATTTCGTTGGGAACTGCCGTTTGCCCAAAGCCCCGTGCCGTGTAGAGTAATGGAAGACTCGTGGCTGAAATCATCACCCATTAGACGCCGGACTACTCTCGGGAGTCCTGTCGGTGCCATCGGTGGTCCTTTTCTGGATAACCGAGGCACCCATGCCAACCGCGAAACCACCCCCCGCGCAGCCCACCAACCGTCTTCTGGCCCTTCTGCCGCCAGCCGAGTACCGGCGCCTTTCCGGCCACCTGCAAACCGTCTCCCTACCCGTGAAGCAAGTCCTTTATAAAGCCCGCTCGCCCATCGATTACGTTTATTTCCCCGTCCGAGGCATCGTCTCGGCCATGACGATCATGGCAGACGGCCGGGCCATTGAGGTGGCCACGATCGGCAACGAGGGCATGGCGGGCCTGACGGCCTTCATCGGCGGCGAATCGTCGGCCAACGAGGTGATGGTGCAAGTGTCGGGCGAGGCCGTGCGGATGAGGGCGGCAACGCTGACCGAGGAGTGCGGCCGGGACGGCCCGTTACGACGACTCCTCATCCTCTACAACACGGCCTTTGCCACGCAGGTTTCGTACTCGGTGGCCTGCAACGGCCTGCACAAGGTCGAACAACGCTGCTGCCGTTGGCTGCTGATGACGCAAGACCGCGTAGGCTCCGACGTGCTGCCGCTCACGCATGAGTTTCTGTCGATCATGCTCGGCGTGCAGCGTTCGAGCGTCACGGAGGTCCTACATCCGCTCCAGGAACGGGGCCTGGTCCGCAACAGCCGGGGCCAGATCACGGTGAGGGACCGCCCCGGCCTGGAAGCCACTTCCTGCGAGTGTTACCGGGTCGTCAAGGACGAGTTCTCCCGCCTGTTCGGCTCCCAAGTTTCGCCGCGACGCGCAGCGGAGCGCGAGACGCGCTCCGCTGCGCGTCGCGGCTAAACGAAGTGGTGCGCTCACGAAGCGTTGACAACGTCCGTCCCCCGAGACGGTTTGCGTTTCCGCGGTCGGACGCCGCCACGTTTACTACCAGGAGGCGGAGGGACGGGACTCGGCGACGGTTCGGAGGGGACTTCGCGCAGCGCGACGATGTTCAGCCAGTGGCGAAACTCCAGCGTGCGCAGGCAGAGCGGACAGCGCAGGCGCGGCAAGTGCTCGTGGAAGAACGCCTTGACGCGCAGCCGGATCGTACGCACCGGACAGGGCGCGTGCGGGCACGTCCACTCGCCCTCGAAACACGCCGGATGATCCGGTTTGTCGGCCGGTACTTCCGTATAAATGCGATCCATCAAGGCGCTGGCCGGCTGCACGCCCTCCAACGGCGGCACTACGCGGTAACATTTCGTCATTCGCATTCTCCCCGGTATGGGTAGGCGGACAACTCCTCCAGGTAGCGCTCGATGTCGGCGGCGCACCAGCGCGTGCTGCGGCGATGCGGATGTACCGGCGCCGGCAGCAGGGCCAACGCCGTCCAGCGCCACACCGTTCGTTCGCTGATCGACAACCGCCGCGCCACGTCGCGCACGGTCAGCAAATCCGGTGAGATCGAGGGTGGCGAGGGCATGAGTGACCTGAAGAAAAAACTCGTTCGCGGACGTTGGCTGGGATCGACGCGCGGAAAACAATCCCGAGGATACTGTACAATTGTTCATGTTGCAAGGGCTTTGTTGCCAAACTTCCGCTTGTTGCAAAACCGATCCGGTTTGTCGCAAAACCGTCCGCCTGGAGAACTGGCAACAATTGTTGACAATTCGGCTTGACACATATACAGATGTTGGGTAATTTCTTTCCTGGACAATCCGCAGACTCAGGATGAGTCCGGCAGATGATTCGCTATAGAGGGTTGTGGTCTTTGCCGAAGGCTCCGAGAGCCGAACTGGCGATTGTCCGTGCCGCAGTAGGCGAAGTGGATTCATAAGATTGCCCAGGCGAGCCTGCTGTGAGAACGTGACGAAGTGCCGCATCGGTAGGGCGAATTCTCCCCCCGCCCGCGCTTCTCTTTGAAGCAGTCTATTGCTGGCGCGAAACCACGAGAGCAAGGGGAATAACAGTACCCTTGACCAGTGGCTTTGCGCCGATTTCTTCTTTGGCCACTGGCAAGGGAAAGCCAGAGGCCAATCATGTATCGCAAATCTCGTCAAGTAACGGAACTGCTCGGTATCAGCTATTGGAAGCTGGTTTCGATGCTGCGCTCCGGTAAGCTCCCACAGCCACAGAAAGACGCGAGTGGCGACCTGATATTGTCTAGCCGCGATGTTGCCAATGCGCGTAAGGCGCTGGGGATCGACCGCCGCAAGCGGCCACGGCCTCGGAGTGCCATCATCACAGGCCCGGAGGATGGTAGATAGGGAAAAGACCCGGCAACGTCGGCCACCAACTGACAGGAAGGAACCGACGCGCCGGGGAGTGCGGGCGTGGCGAAAATGGTAAACGCAGCGGTTTAGCAAACCGCCGTGGTTTTCACCACTTGGGAGTTCGATCCTCCCCGCCCGCATTTCTTTCTTACGTTCTTTTTCGGACTTTGAGAAGTTGAAAAGCCTAACGAGCGAACCTTGCGGTTGCTCGCCGCCGGCGTAATCGTAGCGCAATTGAAGGGTATCTGTAGTCCGCTTCTCGGTCAAAGACGCATGAAAAAAATAGACCCAAACCCATTGCTGCCATTTACTTGCATCGATCTCCTGTATATAATTACAGCAGACAAAAAGAAAGCCTCCGCCGTTGCTAGTAACAACGCCGGAGGCAGATGCAACCGGCGCGGTAACGCCAGAAGCACCCTCGAAAGCCATTCTAGCGTTCCCGCCCCGGACAGGGGAAGGGAACAATCCGTGGACATCCGCGAACAGAAAGCCGTTGAGCTTGCCGACCGAGGCCGCGTCGTCAAGCGGCCGAACGGTTGGCTCATCTACTCCCTTAACAGCTCCGAAAAGTATTTCGTCACCGTGTTGCCACTGTCCTGTACTTGCGCGGATTTCGAGCTGCGGCAAGAGCCGTGCAAGCATGTCCTTGCCGTGCAAATTACCCTGTCCCGTGAAGCCAGCGGTTCTCTCACCGAGCAGAGCACGGAGACGCCGCCGATCAACTGGCCGCGAAAAACCTACCAACAGGATTGGCCGAACTACGACGCCGCGCAGGAAAACGAGAAAAGAGAGTTTCGCTATCTCTTGTCCGACTTGTGCAGTACCATTCCGCAGCCCGAACCCAAGGGCGGGACGAAGGGCGGCAGACCGGCCGCGCTTCTGTCCGACGTGATTTTCGCCAGCGTCTTCAAGGTCTATTCGGGCCTGTCCGGTCGGCGTTTCAACACCGACCTGGAAGAAACTCAAGAGCGCGGCTTCGTCTCTGCCGTCGTTCACCACAGCAGGATTGCCCGTTGCCTGGAGGACGAGGAAACAACTCCGCTCCTCGTCCGCCTCATCGAAGCGAGCGCTCTGCCGTTCCGGGCCATTGAGACGGAATTCGCCGTGGACAGCAGCGGCTTTTCGTCGTGCAAGTTCGACCGCTGGTACAGCGTCAAGTGGGGCCGCGTCATGTCGAAGCATTCGTGGGTCAAGGTCCACGTTATCTGCGGCAGTACTACCCACGTCGTTACCAGCGTCATCGTCGGGACCAAAGACTCTTCGGATGCTCCGCAATTCGCTCCCCTCGTAAAGACGACGGCCCGAAACTTCACCATCGGTCAAGCGAGCGCCGACAAGGCGTATGCGTCGGCCGAAAACTTTGAAATCGCGGAGGAGTGCGGCGGCACTCCCTACATCGCCTTCAAGAGCAATGCGACGGGAGCGGTCGGCGGCGTTTATGAGCGCATGTACCACCTGTTTTGCTTGAACAAGGAAGACTACCTCCACCATTACCATCGACGAAGCAACGTGGAGTCCGTCTTCAGCGCCGTCAAGCGCCTGTTCGCCGACGCCGTGCGGAGCAAGCACGAAACCGCGATGAAGAACGAGGCTCTGTGCAAGCTGCTCGCCTACAACATTACCCTGCTGGTTCACGCGATCTACGAGCTTGGTCTTGAGCCTCGGTTCGCGGATGAACACGACGAACCCCCTTTCATCTTGCCGATGGTTCGGCCCGGTTAGCGGCTCCGGGGTTTTGCAACAGAATACCGGCCTGTTGCTAAACTGCTGATCCTGTTGCAAAACCTCTGTTGCTAAACTGGTTTGGCAACAAAGCCATGTTGCAAGAGAAAAAAATTGACTGCGGACGGATGGCGCGAGGTGGCACGAAATGGCGGCAAATGACAGGAAGGGCGGGGACCGGACTTCGTTTTGCCCGAGGGGACGGCTACCATGAGCGGGGAGGTGAGTATGAATGAATTACCCGCTCCGCCGGATGCGGCCGGCGATCCCGAGTCCGTGGAACTGCTGCGGGCCTGGGTCGTGCGCGAGACGCTGCAATGCTCGCTGCAAGCCGATGTCTTCCCCGACCCCGGCACCTGGGGCGCCGTCCTGGCCGACGTGGTTCGCTACGTCGCCAGCGCCGTCGAGCAGCAGGACGGCACCCCCGCCGCCCAGACGGCTCGGCGCATCCTCGATGTGTTCGCCGAGGAGATGCGCTCCTCTCCCGATGAAGGAGCGACCCCCACAGAGCCTGAAGCGTAAGCGAAGAGTATCCCTTCTTCGCTTACGCTTCAGGCTGTTAGCGCATCCCGGACGCCGGCCGCTCCGACGCCTTGCGCAGGCGCTGGTCGGGGCCGTTGTTTCCACGCCTTGACGTCCTCTTGCAGCACCTGGACCGCCTTCGTCAACTGCACGTCCACGCCGCGCGGCATCTGGCCCGGCTCGGGCCAAACGATGGGATCGGGCACGGCGCCGTTCAACTCCATGTCCTCGCCGTCGTTGACGAGGAACCAGCCGCGGTACGGTACGCGGATCAGGCCGACGTCCATGATGAGTGCCGCTCCGGTGCTGACGACGCCGCCGGCGGTGGGCACGCCGACGAGCCGGCCGCGCTTCAGCGTTTTGATGGCGTGACTGAAAATCTCGGCGTTGCTGAAGCTGTTCTGGTTGCACAGCACGACGATGGGCTTGTTCCAGGTGGCGTAGATCTTGCGGTCGTGCGGGTAGCCGGGTCCGCCGCCGCGCGGCACGGTGACGGCGTGGACCGGCTGCGTCAGGGCCGTCAGCAGGTGGTCCGCCGTGTTGCCGCCGCCGTTCTCGCGCACGTCGATGACCAGGCCGTCCTTGCCGGCGCCGACGGCGTACAACTGTTCCTCGAACTTGCTGAAGCTGACCGGGTCCATGGCGCTGATGTGCAGGTAGCCCAGCGTCCCCCGCACGGCGCGAGCCACCTCTCGGCGATTGTGTTCCAGCCAGGCCTGGTAAAGCAGCGGCGGCACCAGCTTGTACGAGATCGGACGCAGGACCACGTCGCGCTCCTCGCCCTCGGTCCCGCGCACGCGCAGGTACACGTCGCGCGGCAGCGGGCCGTTCAGCACGCGCGTTAAATCCATGTCCGGCTCGACGGCCGTATCCTCGATCTTGAGGATGACTTCGCCCGCGCGCAGACGGCCCTTCTTCTGGTCGGCCGGCCCGCGCGGCAGCACGTCGCGCACCTTCAGTCCCGGACCCGGATAGTCCGGCTGGAAACGCACGCCCAGGTGCGCGGTCGTCTCGGACCATTTGGCGGAGGGCGCCTCCGCCGCCGGCGGATGGAAGCGGACGAAGCCTGGACTGCCGGGCGGATAAAAGCCCAGGTGCGAGCCGTTCAATTCGCCGAGCATCAGCTGAACGACGGTGGTGAACGCCTCGCTGTCGGGGGCCTCGGCGGCCCTATCGAGATACTTGCGGCGGATGGCCGGCCAATCGCGGTTGCCGAGGCGCTCGTCGTACCAGCGATCGCGGCATGGTGCGCCAGCACAGATCGAAGGCGGCGCGGTTGCGCTGGGCCAGATCCACGCGCTGCAAGGCCTGGAAGCGATAACCTCCCGGGACCGATTCGCCGGCCGCAGTGGACGCCGGGCCGCGCCGCGCCGGCTCGGCCGGCTCGGTTGTCGCCGACTTCGCCGCGCCCGGCGTGAAGCTCGCCGGCAGGCCGTTCGACAACCACACCACCTGATTGCCCTGTTTTAGCCAGCGCGGCCGGCTGCCCGTCTGCGCCGTCAGGAATTTCGGTTTGAGATCGTCGGGGACCTCGATGGTGTACGTCCCTCGTTTGCCCTCGATGACGGCCGTGAAGGCCAGCTTCTTCGAGTCCGGCGACCAGAACAGGCCACTCTCCGTCGCATGGGGGATCGAGACGCGATGAAGGCGCGCGTGAATGTTGTCGAAGTCGATGACCACCTCCGGCGCCCGCGCCGGTCCCGCGGCGCGGTTGTCCTCGGCGACGCCTTTCTTTTTGCGCACTTTGTTGATCTTTTCCAGCGCTTTATCGAGGCTGCGTCCGCGTCCGCCTTTCTCATCGTCCTCGGCGCGGAGCCAGACGTAATGGATGTCCACCTCGGTCAGTCCGCGCCGTCCGGTGAAGGCGAGGAGGCGACCGTCCGGCGACCACACCGGGTTGCCGTCGTTGTAGGGATGGCGCGACAGGTTGAACGGCTTGCGCGAAGCGTCGGCAGGCACGATCCAGACATCGCGGTTGAAATCGCTGTCGCTGTGGGCGTAGACCAGCCATTTGCCGTCGGGCGACCAGTCGTATTCCAGCTCGTCCCACGATGGCACCAACCGCCGGGCGTTGCGGCCGTCGGCGTCGGCGATCCACAGATCGCCCCGGCCGCGCAGGTAGGCGAGGCGCGAACCATCGGGGCTGAAGGTCAGGTTCGACTTGACCTCGCCGTCGTCGCTCAAGCGTTCGAGCCGGAAGCGGCTGTTTTGCCACCACGGTTTATTGGGGTCGGCGCGGACGGCGCGCCAGATGTCCGAGCGCGCTTCGCGGTCGGCCACGAACAGGAGCGTCTGTCCGTCCGGCGCGAAGACGGGACGCTTTTCCTCCTCGGCGGTGGCCGTCACCTGTCGCGGCTCGCGCAGCTCGGTATCCATGACCCACAGGTCACCGCCGGCGATGAAGGCGACCTCCAGGCCGTCCGCCGTGAACGCCGCCTCGCTCGCCTGCCGCAGGACACGGTTCTCGATGCGGTCCTTCACTGGGTCGCTGTCGTGGCGGACTTCGATCTTCCACGGTTTTTTGTCTCGGCCGGGGTGCAGACCATAGAGGTCGAACAGGTGGCGGAAGACGAGCGTGGAGCCGTCGCGGGAGACGCACGGAAAGACAACCGAGTCGTCGCGGAAGTGCGTCAACTGTTCGCCCGAGCCGGAGGCGAGGTCATGGACCCAGAGGTTGAACGAACCGCCGTGCGCGCCGACGTAGTAAAAGCCCTTACCATCCGGCTTCCACAGCGGCCAACGGCAGCCGGTGTCCTCGTCGAGCAAGCGACGGAACGTCCGGGCTTGGAGATCGTAGAGCCAGATCTGGCTGGCCTGCGAGCCGCGATAGCCCTTGCGCCACCAGGCCGGACCCTCGCGCGTGAACAGCAAGCGCTTGCCGTCGGGCGACAGGCAGCCGTTCTGCCCATAGTCGTCGAACAGCAGCCGCTCGACCTGGCGCACCTCCGCACCGATGGAGAAGAAGCGTTCGGCGTGGCGCCAGAAGTGATCGCGGACAGCGTTGATCAGGAGGCGCCGCCCATCGGGATACCAGTCCTGGAGCGAGCAGCCGGCCGTATGGTAGGTGAGCTGCCCTGGCGTGCCGCCGGCGGTGGGCATGACGTGGACCTGCGCCGCGCCGCTGCGCTCGCTGATGAAAGCGAGGCGCTGGCCGTCGGGCGAAAAGTGCGGCTGGCGGTCGCGGGCCGGATGCTGGGTCAAGCGCCGGGCGACTCCGCCGGCGGTGGGTACGGTCCAGACGTCGCCGTCCCAGTCGAAGGCGAGGAGGGCGCCGTCGGGCGACAGGGCAGGATGGTTGGCCAGGCGGATGACTTCGTCGGCGCGGCCGGGACCGGCCACGAACACCAGGACCGCCGCGATCAGCGAAAGAGCAGCGTGCTTCACGGTGAATCCTCCGATACGCGGAAGGGGATGCGCGTCCGAGAGCGGGACGACAGGCATTGTGTCCATCCGTCGCCGACCTGGCAAGCGACTTCCGCGTTGGCGACGGTGTCTCTTGCGAGCCGCGCCCTCGGCGCGTATTCTGAGAGGGTGATCCGACCGACGGATCCTGGGAGCGTTTGCACCTCTGGTGGGGGCCCTGGTCTTCAAAACCAGTGGCGGGTTTGAACAAAGCTCGCTGTGGGTTCGATTCCCATACGCTCTCGATAAATGGTTTCGGAACCTTTGCCCAACCCTCCAGCGCAAGCTATCTGTTGCAAGGAGTCCATCTCGTTCAGGATCGCTGGCTGGTGCTCGCCGAACCGTTCATCCTCCCGGCCCGTTCGCCGGCTGTCCAGTCTCGTGGGCGTTGATCCGGGCGATGAGCGAATGGATCAACGCTCGAACGGTCTGAGATTGGAGGACTTCCTGAACCAACCGGATGAATTCATCGTCCGTCACCGCCTGCCGCTGGAGCAGCGACGGGTCTATCGCGTGTGCGAAGGAGGCTGTGACCGCCTGCAACGGAGTGCGTGGCTTGGGGGCGAACGCCAGGGCGGTGACCGTCACGGGGTAGAGCCTGTCTATCGCATGAGTGGCCGACAGTAGCCGCTCTCGGTAGAAGTTGAGGCCGGGAGCGATGAGGTCCAACTGATGCTGAACCAATTGGTCTGTCTCCGTAGTCGTGAGCTTGGCCTGGAGCATCCCTTGCGTCTTCTGGGACAACCGCCCCTCTTGAGCCCGGAGGATCGCAATCGGCGGCAAGACATTTACCTTGATGTCGTCTGACCAGAGGTCGGGGATAGTCGTGGCCATGATGTCTCTCCCTACGTTTACAGGTTGAGCCGGAACAATACGGGGAGATGGTCCGACGCTTCGGACGATCGGGGCCGTCTCCTGTCCGTCAGAAGGGATTGCTGTCCATCGTCTTCCAGGATACGCAACTCCGCCAGTGCATCCATCAAAGCGGGCCGCAGCAACACCTGGTCGAACAGGTGCCAGTAGTAGCCGCGGGGGCTGGAGGCCGAGTAAAAGTAGGTTCCCGCTGGCCCCGGCGTCCGGTCCCCGAAGCAGCCCCATATCGGGTTATAGAAGAAGCGGTAAGGCCGTCCCGCCACTGTCCGCTCCTCACCCCTGGCGAGATCACGGGTCATGACGGCGTTGAGAGCTTGCGCACCGACCATGCCCAGGTCGAACGGATTCATGTTCAGGTCGCCAACCAGCACCGTTCGCTGGTGCCCCACTACATCCTCGGTATCCGTGATGTTCCGCTGCAAGACGGTCGCCTGCAGAGCCTGATCGTTGACATCCCACCCCATCTGGCTCTGGAAGTGCAAGCCTGCGAGCAGTATGTCCGCCGTGGGCGAGATCATCAGGCGGCGGATCGTCAGGCGGCCATCGGACGAGTCGTTGAATTGATCGATTACCGCCGCTTGCGGGAAACGGGTGAAGAGTTGGATGCGCTGGCTGTTGCTGGGTGGGTAGCAAAAGGTGGCTGACCCGCCGCCGTTGAGCGCTCCGAGGACTTCAAACGGGTCGAAGGCGGACTCAGCCAGCAGAAGCACCTCAACGCCGAAGTGAGAGACGATCTGGGCGATGTGGGTACGCAGGACCGGCACCCGTGCGGTCCAAGTCGTTGTCTGGTTGCCCATCAGGTTCCAAAACAGAAACGTAATCATTGGCCTCGCTTCTCCCGCTGTCCCTAGTCTACCAGGTCATACCGCCCTTCTCGATTGGGGAAGCGACGACCATCGCCTTTCCGCGGCACCCGACGAACCCCTCCCCTGTCTCGGATTCCGACGCATCGGGGCGGCGAACCGGGCAGGTGGCGTTCGCCGACCTGAGCAAAAAAAGTACCGATTTTTTCTTGCGTCTAACGCCTCTTCTTTGTATAAATTCGTCTAACGAAGAGTTGGAGCACGACGTTCCGGACCTTCCTCACCAAGGACTTTGCTCACATGGACGTGTCCATCCTACCTCGTCCGCCCTTCCCGTTTTTCGTTTACTTCCACACGGACCTCACGAGGCTCCTCGAAGGGAACGAGGCGTTGAAGACGCCCGTGCCGGATCGATTGACAAGGAGATCGAGGCGCGAAGCTTTTCCGGACCTTTTGCCCCTGGCTCATGGAGGATGCCTGCCATGTTGGTGCTGGCTCGCCAGTTGAACGAACGCATCATCATCCCTGTGGTGCGGGCGACGATCGAGGTCGTCGCCCTCAAGCCCAACGCCGTTCGGCTGGGGATCGACGCCCCGCCGGAGGTCGCCATCCTCCGCGAGGAGGTCTTCCGCCGCGCCGGTGGAACGTCGGCCGACCTGTCCCGGCCGGCCGACCCGGACGCGGAAGTGCGTCTGTCGCGCATCAAGCACGTCCTGCGCAACCGCCTGCATAGCGTCGCGCTGGGGATGGATCTGCTGTCCCAGCCGCTGCGCGAGAACCCCGTGCCTGGCCTGGAGACGATGCTCCAGCGCATGGCGGAGGAGGTTCGCACGCTCGATGAGCAGCTGCGCGCCTTGCTGGCGGAGCCGCTCGACCGAGTGGTCGTACACGACGCCATCGGACGGCCGGCCCCCTCCCGGGAAACAGCGGAAGGCGGTCTCGCCAGCTGAGGAGGGTTGCCCGGCGATCAGTTACCGGACGAGCCGTTCGGCTCGTCCGGCGGGACGGCGCCATCCGATCCGGATAGGATAATCTTCCGCCGGATCGCGGCGTCCGCGATCGCGCCACTCCGCCAGGGCCGTTGCCATGCCGTCCTCCCTCGCGCTCGTCATCTCGCCGCTGGCCCTCGTCCCGCACGAATGGCTCGACAACGGCATCGAAAGTTTCACCCGCGTGGCTCCTTCCGGCCACTTTTTCCACTACAGCTACAACATCCGCGCTCTGCTGGCCCTGGTCCTGGTCAGCGTCTGCTGCGGCGCCATCGGCTCGCTGGTCGTCGGCGGCCGATTGGCCTTCTTCAGCGATGCGCTGGCGCACTGTTCCTTCGCCGGCATCAGCATCGGCTTTCTCGTCTTCACCGGCCTGCTGGCCGGCATTCGACCGGCCCGCGAGTTCTGGGACTGGGCCACCGTGGTCATGGTCCTGTTCGGCATCGTGGCCGGCTGCGGCATCGTCTGGGTGCGAACCCTCACCGGCCTGAGCAGCGACACCGTGATCGGCGTTTTCTTCGCCGGCGCCGTCGGCCTGGCCGCCGCCCTGCGCGACCTGATCCACAACCGCGCCCTGTTCAACCTCGAAGACTTCCTCTTCGGCAATCCCATGCTGGTGTTCAGCTCGCACCTCGTCGTCCTGGCGTGCCTGGCCGTCTTCACCGCCGGGCTTCTGGCCCGCATCTACAACCACCTGCTGCTCACCAGCTTCAACAGCAGCCTGGCCCTGTCGCGCCGCGTGCCGGTGCAGGCGGTCAATTACCTGTTCATCATTCTGCTGGCCCTGATTGTCAACCTGTGCCTGCGCTTTGTCGGCGCCCTGCTCATCAACGCCCTGCTCATCATCCCGGCGGCGACGGCCATCAACCTCAGCCGCAACATGCGGCAGCTGTTCTGGCTGACCATCGTCCTCAGCGTGGCCCTCAGCGTCGGCGGACAATGGCTGAATTGGGAGATGCTGCAAGGCGCCAAAATCCCTCTCGGCATCTCCGGCACGATTGTTCTGCTCAGCGTGATGGCCTTCGTGTTGTCGATGATCGTCGGCCCGTGGCTGCGCGGCCGACGCACGGTTTGACTCCGAGCCTGAAGCGTAAGCGAAGAGGACGGCAACCGAAGGTTGCCGTCCTCTTCGCTTACGCTTCAGGCTCGGTGAATACGATAATACCTCGTTTGCAAAAAAATCGCTTGACGCGCGCTCACATTCTGGATAAACTTATCCATATATCCTCCGTCCCGCTCCTCGATCCCACCCGGCGGGACACCGACGAAGGAGTCGAGCCGTGAAGCAAGCTACCCTTCTCCTCTTGCTGTTGACGCTGGCGGCGCCGGCTGGTGCCATGGACCTGGAGCGCGAGCCGATCAACTACACCAGCGCCGACCCTCACAACGCGGTCGAACGACTGCAAGAGCGCCTGGACGATGGCCGGGTGAAACTGGTTTACGAGGAGGGACTGGGCTACCTGCGCTCGCTGCTGCGCGAGCTGAACG
Organism: uncultured Planctomycetota bacterium; assembly: GCA_963849325.1. GTDB lineage: Bacteria > Planctomycetota > Planctomycetia > Gemmatales > Gemmataceae > JAJPHU01. The sequence continues at coordinate 243,941 of CAWKHF010000006.1, forward strand.
TGCCGACGTCATCGCAGATGCTGGTCTTCTCCAAGACGAGCTTGCAGCGGCAGCGCATCAATCCGCGGACGCCGCGGGCCATCTACTTCAGCGACGACGTTTACGTCGGTTATTGCCAGAAGGGCGACCTGGTGGAAGTGACGGCCAGCGATCCGCAGCTCGGCTCCGTTTATTACTCGCTCCAACAGAAGAAGACCGAGCGGCCGCGCTTGCAGCGGCAGACGGACAACTGCCTGATCTGTCACGCTTCCTCGTTCAACCAGGGCATGCCGGGACACCTGATCCGCTCGGTGTTCGCCGACGGACTCGGTCTGCCGGTGCTGACTTCGGGCGGCTATCGCACCGACCACAGCAGTCCACTCAAGCAGCGCTGGGGCGGCTGGTACGTCACGGGCACCAGCGGCAAGCAGACACACATGGGCAACATGATCGTGCGCGGCAACCCTCGGCCGGACGACATCGACAACTCCGCCAATATCAATGTGACCAGCCTGGAGCGCTACGTCAAAACGTCGCCGTACTTGACGCCGCACAGCGACATCGTGGCCCTGATGGTGCTGGAACATCAGGCGGAGATGCACAATCGTCTGACGAGGGCCAATTTCCTGACGCGCCTCGCCCTGCGCGACGAGGCGGAGTTCAACAAGGCGCTGGGCCGGCCGGCGAACTATCGTTCGGAGAGCACACTCAGCCGCATCAAGAACGCCGGCGAGCCGGTCGTCAAATACCTGCTGATGTGTGACGAGGCGCAACTGACCGATCCGGTGAAAGGCACGTCGGGGTTTGCCGAGGAGTTTGTCCAGCGCGGGCCGCGCGATCGTCACGGCCGTTCGCTGCGCGACCTCGATCTGAAGCGTCGGTTGTTCGTCTATCCGTGCAGTTACCTCATCTATTCCGAGGCGTTTGACGCGCTGCCGCCGCCGGTCAAGGACTATGTGCTGCGGCGACTGTGGGATGTGCTCAACGGCCAGGACACGAGCAAGGAGTTCGCTCATCTGTCCACGGAGGACCGGCAGGCCATCCGCGACATCCTGTGCGCGACGAAGACGAACTTGCCGGATTACTGGAAGCGCTAGTCGGTTAGAGCTTGTGCAAGTCCTGCGTGCGCGGCAGATCGTCGAGACTGCGCATCTGGAAGAGCGACAGGAAGCGCGGCGTGGTGCTGTAAGCCACCTCGCGCTGATCGGCCTCGCCGCGGCGCACGGCGATCAGTCCGAGGCGCACCAGCTGGCGCAGAGGACCGCTCGACTCGGCGCCGCGCAGACCCTCGACTTCCTGACGAGTGATGGGTTGGCGATAGGCGACCAGGGCCAGCACGTCGAGGGCGGCCGGCGACAGGCGGGCCTGGCGCGTCGAGCCGTACAGGCGATCGAGTACGCCGCGAAAGCGCGGCTGCAAGACCAGCTCGCCGCCATGCTCGCCCATCTGAATGCGGTAAGGCCGGCCCTGCTGACGGTAATCGCGATTGAGTCCGTCGAGGATGTCGCGGAACTGCTCGGCGGTCAGGCCGCGCACCGCCTCGGCGGCGCGGGCGGCTGTCAGCGGCGCGCCGCCGACGAACAGCATCGCCTCGACAATCCGCCGCAGCGGAAGTGCCGACGACTCTTCGGCCGGCGCTTCGGTTCGCTCCGGCGTCCTCTCGGCCCCCACAGCGGACACCTCTCCCTCGTGTGGATCGAGGAGCCGTTCGTAACTCCGAGCCAGGTCGCGGGCATCCGTCATCGCGGCTCGTCTCCGTCCCCCTCCGACTACAAGAAGAAAATCCCCGTGATGAACGTCCCCGTCCACAACACGGCGAAGCACACGCCCAGCGACAGGTGGGCGCGGACGTGGCCCTTCAGTCCCGTGTACAACATCGCCGGCAGGACGAACGTGGACGGCACGGAGAACCACAGGTGTCGGTTGAGCGCCTGCCGCAGCGCACTGTCGCGGTTGAAGTACACGAACACGTCCGGCGCGATCACGCGGACCACCAACTCCAGGCCGAGCACCGCCATCAGCGTCAGCGTGAAGAAGATCAAGTTAAGTCGGCCATGCAGCCGGTAGTTGCCGCGCAGCACGGCGATCAGCGCGGCAATGAACAAGACGGTGACGGCGGCGACGGCGATTTTCAGAGCCAGAATGACGTTCGGCCCGGTCAACACGGATAGTCCTTTCACGCCGCCTGTTTGTTTTTCGCCTTGCTCTTGGGTTGATGTTTCCAGCGGCGGTGCAGCCAGAAATACTGCTCGGGATGGCGAGCGATCATGCGTTCCAGGGCCGACGTGAAGCGCTGCGTGATGGCGCGCACGGCGTCGGGTTGGCCCTGGTAGTCCGCCGGGTCAATCACGTCGCCGCTCCAGATGTCGTGTCCCCAGGCGGCGCCGGCGGAGGCGGGGCGGCGCGTGCAGGTCATCACCAACATGGGCACATTGTATTCCAGGGCCAAGAGAGCGATGGCCTTGTGCGTCGAGGCCGGCCGGTTGAAGAAGTCCACGAACAGGCCGCGCTGCCCGGCGTCCTGGTCGCCCAGCGTCAGCATGATGCCCTTGGCGGCCAGCACCTTCTGCATCTGATCGAAGTCGCCGTGCTTGGCGAGCAGCTTCTGTCCGGTGTTCTCGCGGAAGCGGCGAAAATACGCATCGACGTAGGGATTGTCCAGCGGCCGAGCGATGGCGTGCGTGCGAAAACCGAACAGGGCCAGGGCGTAGCCGCCCAGCTCCCAGTTGCCGAAGTGGCCGCTGACGATCAGCACCGGACGGTCCCCCAGCAGCATCCCGACCAGCGGCCGGCAACCCGGCAGTCCGAAGTGTTGCTTCCAGTTCTGCGGATGCAGCATGCGCGGCACGTGGATGATCTCCATGAGCATCGTGCAGAAATGTCGATAAACGGCGCGCACCAGCCGATCGCGCTCCGCTTCGTCGCCCTGCCCGAAGGCGTGCCGCAGGTTGTCCAGCGCCACCAGACGATGACGGCGATCGATCTTGTAAATCAGCCATGCCAGGACGTTCGCCGCCTTGCAAGCGGCGCGGAACGATAGCGCCTGCAAGATGCACACGACCACGCGAACCGCGATGTACACGGCGAAATCCGCTGCCTGGGATCGGGTTTTGGACATGGGCCACTCCTTTGGCAATTCGTCCGTAGCCGCTTGCGGCATAGCGCTAAGCCGCAAGCGGCTACGGATTCTTATCGAGGGCGACGGTCTTTCCCGCCGCCGCGGACTGATAAATCGCCTCGATCACCGCGACGGCCTTGCGTCCTTCGCATCCATCGACCAGCGGCGCGGACCCTGTGCGGATGGCCCGCACGAAGTCGGCCAGCTGGCGGGCGTGGCCGACGTGCGAGATGGCCGCCGGGTTGCTCGATCCGCCGGAGGCGCCGGTCTTCTGAGCGAAACGCTCCTTGACGGCCTTATCTTCGGGCGTTTCGGGCGTCAGCTCCCAGCGCAGCACGTCGTCCTGCTCGATGATGACGGTGCCGCGATCGCCATGCACGGCGATGGTTTTCGGCAGTCCCGGATGCACGCTGGTCGTGGCCTGGATGACGCCGAGCGCGCCGTTGGCGAAGCGCAGGCAAGCCACGGCGGTGTCCTCGACCTCGATGCGCTCATGGGCCAGCGTGGCCGTGAAACCGTTGATGTGCGTCACCGGCCCCATCATCCACAATAAAAGATCGACATTGTGGATGGCCTGGTTCATCAGCGCTCCGCCGCCGTCGAGCGACTGGGTGCCCTTCCAGCCGCCTTCGTCGTAATAGGACTGCGGCCGCCACCACTTGCACGTCGTCTCGCCCAGCGTCAGCCGGCCAAAGCGGCCGGACTCGACGGCGTCCTTCAGCGCTCGGTTGGCGTCGCCGAAGCGCGACGGGAAGATGGTACACAGCTGAACGCCGTGGCGGTGGCAGGCGCGGATGATCTCGTCGCAGCGCTGGGTGGTGATTTCCAGCGGCTTCTCGACGACGACGTGTTTGCCGGCCGACGCGGCGGCGACGGCCGGCTCCCGATGCGCTCCGCTCGGCGTCGTGATGATGACCGCCTGCACGTCCGGCCGGGCCAGCACGGCGCCGAGGTCGGTCGAGACGACGCAGTCGAGTCCAAGCTGTTCGGCCATGGCGCGAGCGTTGGCCTCGCGGCGGCTGACCAGCGCCACCAGTCGCGCGTCCGGCACCTCGGCCAGGGCGCGAGCGTGAAAGCGCGCGATCATGCCGCAGCCAATCAGGGCAAAGCCGATCTGCTGGGGGGCGGGAGACATCTCGGATCTCCGGCGAGCGGGGGGCGTCAGCCCCCTGTTGGAGCCAACAGGGGGCTGACGCCCCCCGCTCGCCCTACGCATTGAGAAGCATGACGGCTTTCCATACGTACTGCAAGCCGCTCAGCAAGGTCACGATCACCATTGTCCACACGAGGACGTTGCGCACCCCATCGAAAAACAGGTTCCACGAGCCGGAGCCTTCGGGCACCATCAGCGCCACGAACACGGCGATGACGGCGGCGCACTGCAAGCCCATCTTGAACTTGCCCAGCCAATCGGCGCCGAAGCGTGCCCCATGCGACTCCATCCAACTGCGCAGTCCGGTGATGACCAGCTCCCGCGCCACCACGACCGTCACCATCCACGGCCACAACCAGCCTTGCCGGGCGCCCAGCGGCAATAAACTGACATAAACACCGCACAAAAGCACTTTATCGACCAACGGATCGAGGAGGCGTCCCAGGGTGCTCGTCAGGTTCTGCTTGCGGGCCAGGTAGCCGTCGAGCCAGTCGGTGAAGGCGGCGACGATGAAGACAATCAGGCACCCCAGCCATTGTTCGTAGGCGATCAGTGCGAACAGCGCCAGGGCCAGGACGAAGCGCGAGGCGGTCAGCTGATTGGGCAGGTTCCAGACCCGCGGCCGGGTCGGAGTGGTCGTGGCCATCGCTGTCGCCTCCCGTGCCTCAGCGGACCCGTAGGGCGCGGGCGGCCAGGTCGTAGCCATCAGCGCCGGTGACGCGGGCGCGGACCAGGTCGCCGGCGTGCAGCCCCTTGCCCTTCAGACGCACGACGCCGTCGATGTCCGGGGCGTCCGCCTGACTGCGGGCCAGCACGTGGCCGGGCACCTCGGGGTCCGGCCCATCGACGATCACCTCCAGCTCCTCGCCGATACGCTGGCGCGTCCAGGCGAAGGCCAGCTCCTGCTGGATCTCCATGAGCCGATCGCGCCGCTGCTGCTTGACCTCCTCGGGAACGTGGTCCGGCAGACGAGCGGCCGGCGTGCCCGGCTCCAACGAGTACGGAAAGACGCCGACGCGCTCGAAGCGCAACGTCCGCACGAATTCGCATAACTCCTCGAATTCGGCCTCGGTCTCGCCGGGGAAGCCGGTGATGAAGGTCGTGCGCAGTGCCAGGCCGGGGACCGCCGCCCGTAGCCGGGCCAGCAGATCCTCGGTCTCGGCCCGGTTGACGCGCCGCTGCATGCGCCGCAGTACACGGTCGTTGATGTGCTGCAAGGGCATGTCCAGGTACGGCAGCACCTTCGGCGTCTCGGCCAGCGTCTCGATCAGCTCGTCGGTGAAGTGGATGGGATAGGCATACAGGATGCGAATCCACTCCAGCCCCTCGACCGCGTTCAGCTGGCGCAGCAGCTCGGCGAGGCGGACGCGGCCATACAGGTCGAGACCATAATAAGTCGTGTCCTGGGCGACGACGATCAACTCGCGCACACCGTCGGCGGCCAGCTCGCGGGCCTCGGCCAGCACCTGCTCCATCGGCTTGGTCACGTGTTTGCCGCGCATGCCGGGGATGGCGCAGAAGGTACACAGACGATCGCAGCCTTCGGAGATTTTCAGGTAGGCGTAATGTCGCGGCGTGATGCGCAGGCGAGCCGTGTCTTCCAGGGCGCGCACGGGGGCAGGCCGAAATAGGCTGCGCTGTTCGTCCCGGCGCTGCTGGTACAGGGTGCGGTCGAGGACTTGCGCGATCTCCTCGCGGCCGAAGACGCCGACGATGTGATCGACGCCGGGCACTTCGTTCAGCAGGTCGTCTTTCTTGCGCTCGGCCAGGCAGCCGGCGACGACCACGGCGCCGACGCGGCCCTGCTCCTTGAGGGTCAGCATCTCGCGGATGACGCCGAGCGATTCCTGGCGGGCCGGCTCGATGAAGCCACAAGTGTTGATGACCACGACGTCGGCGCCGTCGGCGTCGGGCGTCAGAGTGTAGCCGTCCTGGGCCAGCTTGCCGAGCATGCGCTCGGAATCGACGAGGTTCTTTGGGCAGCCGAGGCTGACAAACGCGAAGGTCTTCGACGCCATGAATGATTCGATCCTTGTTGTCCTGGATGCGGCTGCGCGACCTCCGCTCCCTCGCCTGCACGGTAATTCGTTCAGTGTAGCGAGGCCGGCGATTGAAGGGAAGGCGAGCGGCGCGGCAAAAAAACCAGGCCGGCCCAACCTCGAGGACGCTGCCAACCTCGCGGTTAGAACCGGCCCGGTCAACACCATGACGTGCCAGGCGCACGTCCACGCCGTTTCCGGCGCTGGTCCCTCGGGAACCATCGAGAGACCGTAGTCCCTCTTTACCCCCCACGGTAGGCTCCGCGAACGAGGACCACCAGGAGCGCTCGCCTCGCACACACAGAGACGATGCGCGAGTGGCGGGAAAAATTGTGAAAAATTCTCATCAATGAAGAAAAGTGCTGGAAGCGACGCCCGATCCGGGACAGGATGGAGAACGGGATTAAATCGCCTGGCATCCGTTCCATCGACGCGCCGCTCAGGGGAAGGAGGGGTACGAAGCATGTTTCTCCGTAAATGGAAGCTCGCCGTCATCGCCCTGCTGCTTCTTGGTCTTGTCGATTCCGGGTCCGGGTTCGTCGCCCGTCGCACCGGCGCGGAGCCGCCGGCACCCAAACCGAAAGCGGACAAGCCGGCGAAAACGCCAGAGGAGATGACAGCCCTTCTCCAAGCTCGTGCCGCGGTGGCGGAGAAGGTCTATCGGGCAGCTTTTGAGGGGCTTACCCACACGCGCAGGATTCAAAATGTCCTCGTGCAGGTCACTCAGAACTCGGAGGATGTCTACATCTGGTCGGTTCGCTGGCTCCAGGCCCAACGCGATCGGAGTCCGAAGCACGAAGACCAGGTCGCCGCCCTGGAAGCCCACCTCCAGCGCATGACGGAAATGAAAAAGGTTATCAAAGAACTCTCCCGAGACCTTATGCCGCTCATCAAAGTAGACGAGGCCGAGTGGTATCGGCTGGAGGCCGAGTTGTGGCTGGTGCGGGCGAAAGCCGCGAAATGAAGCGCGTTTGATGCGACCAGCCCGGAGGGGTGCGTGTGTCGATTCGGGGCGTGTGGGTTTTGTTTCGTTAGCCCAGCCCTTCAGGGCTGGGAAGAGGGGCGGGACGAAACGGCTTCGGGGCTTTAGCCCCTCCGGCTTGTTGGGCAGACGCAACGGAGGGCCTAAAGGCCCAATCTTCCCGCGCTCGTCGCTCTCCCCAGCCCTGAAGGGCTGGGCTAACGAAAAATACCATCCCCGAATCCATGCACGCACTCACCCAGAGCATCCGCGACGGATTCGTCCTGGCGCGGACGCTCCGGGCTGGTCCATTTCTGGTGAAATATCCCCGGAATCGAGAAAAAAGGTGGAAGCGACGGCCCGATCCGGGGCAGTATGGAGAGTGGGATTGAACCTGTCGGCGAGGGTCCGAGACGTGGCGACCCCTTCGTTGCATCCGCTGCTGCACTACCTTCGCCGTCTCGGCCAACCCCCCGGCGGCGACCGGGACGACGCGCAATTGCTGCGTCGCTTCCTGGCCGACCGCGACGAATCGGCCTTCACGATGATCGTGCAGCGTTATGGAGCGATGGTCTGGGGTCTGTGCGTGCGCCGCCTGGGCGAGACGCCGGAAGCCGAAGACGCCTTTCAGGCGACCTTCCTCGTCCTGGTCCGCAAGGCGTCCTCGCTGCGCGGTCCCGAATTGCTTGGACCCTGGCTCTACGGCGTCGCCTACCGCACCGCCCTCAAAGTCCGTGGGCAACGAGCGCGGCGGGCGGCGCGCGAAACGCCTTTACCGGAGCAGCTCGCTGAGAAGCCGTCGGAGCACCTTTGGCGCGACCTGCGGCCGGTGATTGATGAGGAAGTGAATCGGCTGCCGGAGAAATATCGTCAGCCGGTGTTGCTGTGTTACCTGCAAGGGCTGAGCAGCGAGGAAGCGGCGCGTCGGCTGGGTTGTGCCAAGGGCACTATCTTCTCGCGGCTATCGCGGGCGCGCGATCTGCTGCGCCGGCGCCTGGCCCGGCGTGGAGTGAGCGTGTCGGCCGGAGCGCTGGCGGCGGTGCTGACCGAGAAGGCCGTCGTTCGAGCGGCGCCTGTGGCGTTGTGTGAAACCACCATCCGTATGAGTCTGGCGCTGGTGACGGGGCAAACTCTGTCCGTCCCGCTTGCCGCGCTGGTTGAAGGAGTGTTGCGAAGCATGTTCCTCAACAAAGTGAAGTTCGTTGTTATCGTCCTGCTGGCTCTCGGCCTCGTCGGTTCGGGGGCGGGGTTCGTGGCGCATCAAACGGCCGCGGGTCCACCGACGCCCAAACGTGCCGCCACGCCGAATTTACGGGCTGGCGTGGCGGACCAGCCGAAAGAGAAGACTTCTCCGTCCAAACGGAAAGCCGATCGGCCCAAAATCGAGGCGGCGAATGACCCCTCCGCGCTCGTCGCCCCATCGCTGGCCCCCATCCGTCTGAAAGAGTGGCGGGACAAACTGATCCAGCCCTTTCACTTCGATCCGAACGTGGATCCCGATTTGACGTTGGAAGAATTCCTCGACAGACTCTCCAAGCGTCTCGGTATAAACTTTGAATTCAATTGGAGGGCATTTCAGGAGGAGGAAGCCGATGTGAAGCTGGATACACCTGTTAGAATCAAGGCGATCCTGGCGATGAAAAACGACACCAGCTTGGCCACGGTGTTGCGGATCGTCTTGGCGGGCCTGCCCTGTGAGTCCGGCGCGGTATACGTCTTGCGGACGGACAGCGTGGAAATCACCACGCGGGAGGCCCTGCGCACCGAACTACGGATTCCGGAAACCCGTCCGCTGCTGCCGCTGGTGTGGGACGTGTTGGAGGACACGCCCATTAGCAAGGCCCTGGCAAAAGTGACGGAGACGACGAGCTTCAACGTGATTGTGGATCCGCACGTCAAGGATCATGTGCAGGACCAAGTGAGCGTGCAATTCAACAACGTGCCGGTCGATACCGCCGTGCGGCTCTTGGCGAACATGGCCGGTCTGAGCGTGGTCTGGCTGGATAATGTGTTTTTCGTGACTTCGGCGGATAACGCCAAACGTCTGCGCGAGGAACAGGCGCGGGCCAACATGGATGTGCCGTCCGGCACGAAACTCGCGAAATGACGTGCGGAGGAGTCAACACAAGCCCGGAGCGTCCGCGACGGATTCGCCCTGTCGTGGACGCTCCGGGCTGGTCGATTGATGGGGAAATATCCCCCTGCGACGAAAGGCTACTCAGGGCGTGGTTCGCCGAGGTTCCTGCGACGCCACCGGCTTACCCTCGGGCGGCGGCTTGAGGCGAGTCAGCAGACTACGGCTCAGCGCCAGCAGATCGCCGACCGCGCCTGGTTTGAGCACCTGGAGGCTGGGCGGATCGTCGCCCAGGGGCGGCATGCACACGACGACGTTGGCGTTGCCGACCACCGTGAAGGAGTGGCCGTGCACCACCACGGCCGTCTGCTCGTCGATGCCCAGGCCCAGGCAGCGCGGATGCTGCGACAGTACGCCCAGCAAACGCTGCTGACGCTTGCGGTTCTCGAAGTGCTGATCGATCACCACGTCCGGCAGCAGGCCGAAGCCGGTGCCGACGCGCGCCTGCGGATTGCCGCCGGTAATCATGACGGCACTCATGACGGAAGCGCCGGCGGAGGTGCCGCCGACGACGCCGCCGCGCTCCAGCAGCCGTCGTAGCTCGCGCTCGACGGCCGTGCCGCGGTAGGCGCCCGCCAGGCGCGACTGATCGCCGCCGCCCAGCCACGCCGCCGTCGCCTCGGTCAACGGCTTGACGAACGCCGGGTCGTTGGCCTGCTTCGGATCGAGCGTGTGCAGCATGTCCACCGACTCCAGACCCTGCCGCTTCCAGTAAGCGTAACTCCGGTACGTGCGGGTTTGGTCGGCCCATTCGCTGGCCGTGGGAATGACGACCAGCTTGCCCTTCTTGCCGCCCGCCAAATCCAGGAAGCGATCGCGGATGGTGTCGGGCATGTCGCCGCCGCCGACGATGACCAGGGCGCCGGCGGTTTGGCGTTGGCCAGACGCGGCGGCGTGTCACCCTTCGGTTCGCCGAACGCTGTCGTCGGCAGCAGGCCCAGCAGGATGCCGGCCAGCGATGCCGCCAGCGGTCGCCGGCCGACAGGGGCAAGTTTGAGAAAACGAGACGAGAGGACGACTCTGTTTCCGTCGAAATTCGGTCGCAGCACAGCAACCTCCGCAACTCTGGGGAGGACGAACGTCCGTGTCAAATCCGCGGGGGAGAGCCCCGCACAGGTTGGGAGAGAGAGCGACGCTCTCGGGGGGCCTCCTGGCCCTCATAGTCAAACCTTACCATATTTTGTTTCTCCCGGGCTACCCGGATTGCCCAGAAGGGGACGCGGTAACGACCATTCCTCCTTGCGATCCTCCTCCCGTCCGATACAATCGCGCCTGGAAGTCGATTGGCGAGCGGGGGCGTCAGCCCCCTGTTGCGTCCAACAGGGGGCTGACGCCCCCCGCTCGCCAGATACCGTCGTGCTCCTAACATCCAAGTCGGAGGGACATTGTGACCATTCGTCGCTGCGCTGCTTCTGCCCGGTTCGCTGCTGCTGCTCGTCGCCGTGTCCGCTCCCGGCGAATCGCCCACGTCCCGGCAGCCGCGCTTCTGGCGCGGCATCGACGTGGCCGGCATGGACCCGGCCCGCAAACCCTGGGAGGACTTCTACCAGTACGCCAACGGCAAGTGGATCGCCGAAACCGACATCCCCTCGGATCGTCCTTCCGTCTACGTCTTCACGCTGCTGGCCAAGCGCAACCGCGAGGTGCTGCGCAAGATCCTCGACGAGGCCGCCGACGATCGCAACGCCCCCAAGGACAGCATCCGACACAAGGTCGGCGCCTTCTATCGCAGCGGCATGGACGAGAAGATGATCGAGGAGCAGGGCGTCAAGCCGCTGCGCGCCGAGTTCGAGCGCCTCGCCGCGATCAAGAACGTCGGCCGACGTCCTGCCGGCGCTGGCGCGGCTGCATACGCGCCGCGCCTTCGCCGCCTTCGATTTCGCTTCGACGCCCGACTTGAAGGACAGTCGCCGCGTCATCGCCGAGTTCTCGCAGGGCGGACTGAGCCTGCCCGACCGCGATTATTACCTCAAGGACGACGACAAGCTGAAAGCCATCCGCGCCGAGTACCAGAAGCACGTGACGAAGATGTTCGTCCTGCTGGGCGACAAGGAGGAGGACGCCGCCCGCGCGGCCAAGACGGTGCTCGCCTTCGAGACGCGCCTGGCGAAAGCCTCGCGGGCGCGGGCCGAGCTGCGCGATCCGCAGCGCAACTATCACCTGATGAGCGTCGCCGACATGGCGAAGGAGACGCCCGGCGTCTCGTGGCAGCCGTACTTCGACGGGCTGGGGTTGAAGGACCTGAAGGAGTTGACCGTCGCTCAGCCGGCGTTTCTGCAGGAGATCGGTAAGCTCCTCGCCTCGGCCTCGGTGGACGACTGGAAGACGTATCTCCGCTGGAAGCTGCTGCACGCTTACGCCGACAAGCTCAGCTCGCCCTTCGTCCAGGAGGATTTTCACTTCAAGGGCACCGTCCTGACCGGCACACCGCGAAACCTGCCGCGCTGGGAGCGCGTGGTGCAGTCCACCGACCACCTGCTCGGCGAGGCGCTGGGTCGGCTCTACGTCGAGAAGGCGTTTCCGCCGGAGGCCAAGAACAAGGCCGAGGCGCTGGTGGCCAACGTCAAGGACACGCTGCGCGAACGGCTGGCGGCGCTGGACTGGATGCAGCCGAAGACGCGCGAAGAGGCGCTGCACAAGCTGGACGCCATGGCCGTGAAGATCGGCTATCCGGCCAAGTGGCGCGACTACTCCGGTCTGCGCGTGGACCGCGATGTCTACGTCCTCAACGTCCTGGAAGCGAACGCTTTTCAGACGCGCTTCGACCTGGCCAAGATCGGCAAGCCGGTGGACCGCACGCAATGGGAGATGACGCCGCCGACGGTCAACGCCTATTACAACCCGAACCTCAACGAGATCGTCTTCCCGGCCGGCATTCTGCAACCGCCCTTCTTCGATGCCAGGGCCGACGACGCGGTCAATTACGGAGCGATGGGCATGGTCATCGGCCACGAGCTGACGCACGGCTTCGACGACCAGGGCCGCAAGTTCGACGCCGACGGCAATCTGCGCGACTGGTGGACGGCGGAAGACGCCAAGACCTACAAGGAACGCGCCGCCCAGATCGCCGACCAGTACGCGCGCTATGTCCCCATCGACGACCTGAAGATCAACGGCGAGATGACGCTGGGCGAGAACATCGCGGACCTCGGCGGTCTGAAAATCTCCTATCTCGCCTTCCAGAAGACGCTGCGGGGCAAGGCCGCGGAGGAGAAGATCGACGGTTTCACGCCCGGACAGCGTTTTTTCCTGTCCTACGCCATGCTGTGGCGCTGCGCCATTCGGCCGGAGTCACTGCGGCGGCAAGTGCGGACGGACTTCCATTCGCCGGCGCGCTTCCGCGTACTCGGCCCGCTGTACAACACGCCGGAGTTCTTCGAGGCGTTTCAGACGCCGCCCGACGCCGCTCGCAGTCACCTCAACCCCAGGCCGGTGCGGATCTGGTGAGCACAACTCAGCGAGCGGGGGGCGTCAGCCCCCTGAGAGATGCACAACTCAGCGAGCCGTTGACCAAGACCTTCTTTTCGTCGCGGTTCGGCATGGTCGCCGACCGCTTCGGCGTGTCGTGGATGCTTTACGTCGCGCCTTGAAGCTGGCACGCCTTCCTTCGGAGCCGGAAGCCCGTGAGCATCTCCCCCAGGCGGGGGATTTGTGCCCACCACGTCCCGCCGTATCCCGATCCCGGCTGGCAACGAATCCATTCCCATCATTCGCATTAGATCGAGAAGGGACAGGGACTTGCGCGACCGTAGCGCCGTCGGGGATCGTGGAGCGCGTCCCTGGCACAGCCGTTGCGTTACAGGCTACCGCACGAGAAGTTCTCTTCGGTCATAAGGACTTCGTATGACGACAGCGATTCATCCCCTTCACCCGTCCTTACGCATCGCTCCTGCCTGGCACGAACCGCGCGTATCCCTCCCGAGCCGAATCGGCCTCAACGCGGCCAACTTCTTTCTGGCCGAGGTCGTCGGCGTCGTGGTGCCGTTTTTGAGCAAGTACCTGGTGGAGCGCGGCTGGACGGACGGCCATGTCGGCCTGGCCATCGCCCTGGGCGGCCTGGGCGTCTTCCTCATGCAGACGCCGGCCGGCTTCCTGGTCGATCGCATCCGCAGTCGCCGCGGTCTGCTGGCGGGAGCCTCGTTGCTGTTGGGTCTGTGCTATGGCCTGCTGCCGCTGCTGCCGGCGCGAGGATCGTGTCTGTATCCGCTGTTGTTCGTCGCCGGCACCAGCCAGGCGTTCTTCGCGCCGCTGCTGGGAGCGCTGGCCCTGGGGTTGGCCGGACATGCCGGACTCCATCGACTGATCGGCGCCAACCAGGGTTGGAACCACGCCGGCAATCTCGCCGCCGCCCTGGTGGCCATCGTCCTGGTCGCCTGGCTGCCGGTGCAGTCAATCTTTTACGCCGTCGCCGTCGTGTCCGTCCTGGCCGCCGCCTCGGTGTTCCTCGTCCGGGCCGGCGAGGTGGACGAGGAACGAGCCTGCGGAGGGCACAACGATGGCCGACCCTCGGTCGGATTTTTCGCCTTGCTGCGCGACCGCCGCGTCGCCATTCTGTTCGTCGCTGTCGCCCTGTTTCACCTGGCCAACGCCCCGGTGATGCCGCTGGTCGGCCTGTACGTCGCCCGGCTGGGCGGCACGAACACCCAGGTAGCCTGCGTCGTCCTGGTGGCCCAGGCGGTCATGGTGCCGGTGGCCTGGCTGGCCGGACGCCTCGGCGAGCGCTGGGGTCGCAAGCCCATCTTCGCCATCGGCTTCATCGTGCTGCCGGTGCGAATCGTGCTGTACGGGCTGACGGATTCGCCGTGGGCGCTGGTGGCCTTGCAAACGCTGGACGGCATCGGCGCCGGCATTTACGGCGTGGTCATCGTGTCGATGTGCGCCGACCTGACGCGCGGCACGGGGCGCTTCAACGCCCTGCAAGGGCTGATCGCCACCGCCCTGAGCGTCGGCGGCGTACTCGGCCCGTTTGTCGCCGGTTTCGTGGTCCAGTATCTCGGCTTCGTGGTGGCGTTTTCGACCTTCGCGGCCATCGCCGCCGTCGCCGCGTTGGTGTTCGTGCTGCTCATGCCGGAGACCCGGCCCGTTTAGCCGCGACGCGCAGCGGAGCGCGCTCCGCTGCGCGTCGCGGCTAAACGACAAACCCCGGAGCAGAGGAGGTTCCCTCGATGGAAGGTCCATCGATCGTTGGGCTGACGTCGCTCCTGTTCCTCCTGACCTATGCCGGCCTGGCGCTGGGCAAGGTGCCCGGCCTGCGCATGGATCGCGCCGGCATCGCCCTGGTCGGCGCCACCCTCATGCTCGTCACCGGCGTCCTGACCCTGCCGCAAGCGGTGGCCGCCGACTCCATCGATTACGAGACGCTCATCCTGCTTCTGGGCATGATGATCGTGGTCGGCTGTCTGCGTCTGTCCGGCTTCTTCCATCGCCTGGCCCATCGCTGCCTGGACCGCATCCGCACGCCGACCGGATTGCTGGCCGTGACCATCCTGCTCTCCGGCCTGCTGTCGGCCTTCCTGGTCAACGACATCGTTTGCCTGGCCCTGACGCCGTTGGTGCTGCACCTGGCCCGCCGCATGCGCTTCCCTCCGGTGCCGCACCTGATTGGCCTGGCGACGGCGGCCAACGTCGGCTCGGCCGGCACCATCACCGGCAATCCGCAAAACATGATTATCGGCATCCAGTCGGCCATCTCCTATCAGCGCTTCGCCGCGCGGCTGTTTCCCATCGTCGTCCTCGGCCTCATCCTCAACTTCCTCGTCGTCGCCTTCGTCTACCGGCGCAGCCTGGCGACGCCGAAGATCGTCGGTGCCCTCGGTCTTACTCCCGGGTACAAGGATTTATCGCCGCGCAGCCGAGCGCACACCTGGCTGATGGGCAAGAGCGTGCTGGCCGCGCTGGCAGCCGTGACGCTGTTCTTCGTGCTGCCGAGCGATTACCTGCCGGTCATCGCCCTGGGAGCGGCCGCTTTCCTGCTCGTGGGCCGCATCGTCAATCCGGACAAAATCTATCGCCAAATCGACTGGAGCTTGCTGATCCTGTTCGCCGGCCTGTTCGTCGTCGTCCACGCCTTCAAGGTCCACGTCGTCCAGTTCTGGGGCATCGACCGTTGGACGTGGCTGCTGGCTCATCCGGTGGATCTGCTCAGCGTGGTGTCGGCCGCCCTGTCGAACCTGGTCAGCAACGTGCCGGCGGTGCTGTTGTTCGAGCCGATAATACGAGCCATGCCGGAGTCCAGCCGCGAAACAGCGTGGTTGGCGCTGGCCATGTCGAGCACGTTCGCCGGCAATCTGACCATGCTCGGCTCGGTGGCCAACCTCATCGTGGTCGAGAACGCCCGCCGCGAGGGCGTGGCGATTTCGTTCGCGGAGTATTGCAAGGTCGGCGTGCCGCTGACGCTGTTGACGCTGGCCGTCGGCGTCGCCTGGCTGATGTTTGTACCGTACTGATTTTGTTTAGCCGCGACGCGCAGCGGAGCGCGGCAATCTCCCGCGCTCCGCTGCGCGTCGCGGCTAACCGCAAGGACCACCCCTCATGGACACACGCAACCGTATCGGACTTTACGGATCGTATTTCTTGTGTATGGCGGGCATCGGCTTCACACTGCCGTATCTGCCGCTGTATCTGCGCCAGCAAGGGTTGTCCGACCGGGCCATCGGCTTCGTCTGGACCTTGGCGGCGCTGGCGGGGCTTTTGCAATATCCTCTCGGCGTCTGGTCGGATCGCCTGCGGGCGCGCAAGCCGTTCCTGATCGTCGCCCTGGCGGTGCTGGCGGTCTCGACGTTTCTGCTGTGCGGGGCGCATGGGTCCGTCTGGCTGGGGTTGCTGGTGGTACTGTTCGCCGAAAACGGAGCGTGTCGGGCGACGGTGGAGAGCATGGCCGGCGCCGAGGCGGTGCATCTGGCCCCGCCGAGCCGAGTCGGGGCGGCGCTCGGCGCGCTGCGTTTCTGGCGGCCGATCGGTATCATGGCGGTGGCCCTGGCCGGCAGCGTCCTGGCCGATCAGTATGGACCCGGCTCGATCTTGCTGCCGCTGGGCATCGTCCAGGCGCTGGCGGTCGTCGCCGCCCTGCTCATCCACGAGGAGTGGCGAGTGGTTAGTGGCGAGTGGCGAGGGAAAAAGACGCCTCTTCCCTCGCCACTCGCCACTAACCACTCGCCACTCCACAGAGGCGATGGCCGACTGTGGGCGTTCGTGGCCGCCATGATCCTGTTTCACACGGCGGCGGCGCCCGGCGGCGCCTACCTCGGACTGTTCCTCAAGCAAGACCTCGGGGCAGCGGACTATTTCCTGCCCTACGTGTTCATCGTCATGATGATCGCCTGGATGATGGTCGTCTGGCCGGCCGGTCGGCTGGCGGATCGCGTCGGCCGCAAGCCGTTGCTGCTGTTGGCCTGGTCGGCCATGACCCTGCGATTGGGCCTGGTCGCCGTGGTGCAAACGCCCGAGCAAGTCCTGTTCATCCAGGTGCTCGACGGGCTGGCTCAGGGGCTTTTCGGCGTGCTGGCGGCGGCGTGGGTGACGGATCGCTTCGCCGATCCGCGACGGGCCGGCGAGGCGCAGGTGCTGGTCGGTTCGTGCCTGGTGCTCGGCTCGGCGCTGGGGCCGCTGCTGGCCGGGCTGGTCGTCGAGTCGGTGGGCTATCGCGGCCTGTTCGGCCTGCTGTCGGCGACGGCGGGGACGGCCACGCTGATCGTGTTGGTCCTGGTGCCGGAAACGCTGCCGGTCGCGGACGCCGAGGCACGGACGACCCAGGCACGCTTGCTGCCGGCGGAGCGCGGCTGAACGCGGGGCGAGAGAATCGTTCATGGCTGTGCGCTTCGGCCTTCGTTGGCAGATCGTCCTGGTCGTCGCCCTGTTCGTGGCGTCGCTGGCGGTGTTGCTGTCGAGCAGCCTGGCCGTCTTCTGGATGCCGGCCCGCGAAGTCCAACGGCAGAACGAGTTGACCGAGGCCATCCATCGCATGGCGACGGAGGCGGCCGGGCTGCTGGAGGACTTGCCGGAACCGCCGCCGCGGAAGCCGCCGCCGGACTGGCCCCGTCGCTTGACCGACATCACCAGCCGCGCCCTGCGCGACTGTCCGGGCGTGGAAGGCGGCTTTTACCTCGCCGGCGAATGGGGCCGGTTCGTCGGCCACGCCTTCCCCAGCGATCCGCACGCGCCGCCCGAACCGCCGGCTTCCCGGAGAAAAGACATCCTCCTCGTCCCAAGAAAGGTCATCCGAAAGGCCGCGAGCCGCTCCCGCCGGCACGCCCGATCCGCCGCCCAAGGAATACCCGTTCGTCCTGGCCCAGTGCCATGCCAGCCTGAGCCGAGACGCCGTGCCGGCCCTCGTGCAGATTTCCGTAATCGGGCCGAGTCGCGTCATGATCGTGACCGAGCGCGTCGGCGCGGCGCGGCCGGCCCGGATGGCCGCCTGGGTCATGATCCGCCTGACCAGTCCCGAGCAGCTCGCCGAGGACGCGCGGCGCTATCAGACCTCGACCGGCCTGGCCCTGGCCGGCGTCGTCGTCGCGCTGATCTTAACGGCGAACCTCGGCCGCAACCTGCGGCAAGAGCGTCGGCAGCGCGAGCAGCTCCGCGAGGAGCTGCGCCGCTCCGAACACCTCGCCGTCCTGGGCAAGCTGCTGGCCGGCGTCGCCCACGAGGTACGCAATCCCCTGGCCGCCATCCGCTCGACCGCCCAGCTGTATCAGCGTCTGCCGCCCGAGGCGCGCAATCCCTCGCGCCTGGACCCGATCCTGCACGGCGTCGATCGCCTCAACGACCTGGTGAGCCGGCTGCTGTTCTTCGCCCGCTCCGGCCACGAGGCGCGTCGGCCGGTCGATCTCAACGCCGATCGTGCGGGAGACGCTGGCGCTGGTGCGGGCCCAGGCGGAATCGCAGCGGATTACTCTGCAGGAGGAGCTGGCCGAGGACGTACCAGCGGTGACGGCCTCGCCGCAGGCGCTGCAACAGGTCGTCCTCAACCTCGTGACCAACGCCGTGCAGGCCATGCCGGCCGGCGGCACCCTCTGTTGCCGCACGCGCCTCCTCGATGCTCCGCGCCGCGTCGAGCTGTCTGTCGCCGATACCGGGCCAGGCATCGCTCCGGCGGACCAGGTACACCTGTTCGAGCCGTTCTGGACGACGCGGCCGGAGGGCACCGGCCTGGGTCTGGCGCTGTGCCGCGAGATCGTGCAGCAGCACGGCGGACAAATCGAGTTGGATGCGGCAAGAGGGCTGGGGCGCCGTCTTCCGCGTGACGCTGCCCTTATAGCCCTTGTTTAGCCGCGACGCGCAGCGGAGCGCGCCCCGCGCTCCGCTGCGCGTCGCGGCTAAACGAAGAGGAGAGGAGGCCGCCATGACCAAGCTCCCCTACGCACCGATCCTCCTCGTCGCCGACGATGAGGCGACCATCCGCACCAACCTGAAGCTGCTGCTGGAGTCGGAGGGCTACCAGGTGCGCGAGGCCGCCGACGGCGGACAGGCCGCTCGCCTGCTGCAAGATCCCGACGTCGCCCTGGCCCTGCTCGATCTGCGCATGCCGGTCCTGGACGGCATGGACGTGCTGCGCGGCCACGCCGAACGGCTGGAGGAGACGCCCATCATCGTCCTCACCGCCTACGGCGGCAGCAAGGCCGCCATCGAGGCCATGAAGCTCGGCGCCTACGACTACATCACCAAACCGTTCGACTTCGACGAAGTGCTGTTCGCCATCCGCCGCGCCCTGACGCAGCGCGCTCTGGTGGCCCAGGTGCAAGCCCTGTCGCGCGATCGGCCCGACGACGGCGACGACGGCGACGAGGAACTGGTCGGCCGCACGCCGGGCATGTTGCAGGTGTTCAAGACCATCGGCCGGGTGGCGCCGACGCGCGAGTCGGTGCTGATCGTCGGCGAGAGCGGCACCGGCAAGGAGCTGGTCGCCAACGCCATCCACAAGAATTCCGACCGCGCCGCCCGGCCGTTCATCAAGGTCAACAGCGCCGCCCTGAGTCCGACGCTGCTGGAGAGCGAACTGTTCGGCCACGAGAAGGGCGCCTTCACCGGCGCCGTGGCCCGGCGCATTGGCCGCTTCGAGCAGGCCGACGGCGGCACCCTGTTCCTCGACGAGATCGGCGATCTGGACGTCGATTTGCAGGCCAAGCTGCTGCGCGTGCTGCAAACCGGCCAGTTCGAGCGCGTCGGCGGCGACGCTACCTTGCAGGTGGACGTGCGCATGCTGGCCGCCACCAACCGCGACCTGACCGCCCGTATCGCCGAGGGCCGCTTCCGCGAAGACCTGTTCTATCGCCTCAACGTGGTGACGATCGAGCTGCCGCCGCTGCGCCAGCGCCGCGAGGACATCCCGCTCCTGGTCGAGCACGTCCTGCGCAAGCTGGCCCACAAGTACGATTGGCCGAACCTGGCCCTGTCTCCCGAAGCGCTGACGCAGCTGACGTCGCGGCCGTGGCCGGGTAACGTGCGCGAGTTGCAAAACGTGCTGGCGCGGGCCGCCATCCTGGCACGCGGCCGAGTCATCGGACTGGACGATGTGCGGACAATGTCCTCCTCCGCCGGATCGACGGAGGAGGCTTCGGGATCGCTGCTGCTTGCGCGACATTCTGGCCGAGACCGAGCGCCGCGTCATCCGCCAGGCGCTGGAACAGGAGAAGTGGAACCGCACGCGGGCGGCGCGACTGCTGGGCATCAGCCGTCGCCAACTCTTCGACAAGGTCCGCCATTACGGGTTGCATCCCTGAGGCCAGCCCGTGATCGACGCCTACTGTACGTCGTCCTGGCGAGAATGCTGCTGGGAAAGCTCGCGCTCCAACTCCCGAGCCGTCCGTTCGGCCGCTTCCGGATAAGGACGTTGGGCGCATCTCACCCAGGCGATGACCTGCCGGCACCGTTCTTCTTCCGTCCGCGGCACGCGGTACGGCGCGATCAGGTCGTCCTCGGTGTCCTCGATCAGCTCGTTGGCCTCGCCAAACTGCTGCTCCGCTTGGCGGAGCGTCAAACGGCCGGCGAGAAGATCGTTGATGGCGGCATTCTTGAGTTCCGTCGAATGGGCCAGCGCCGTCATGCGCTCTTGCAGTGCCTCGGAACGGCGAGCCTCGTGGAGGAGCCATTGGGCCAGGCCCTGCCCGGCGGGCGACCGCGTGTACGCGGCGAAACCCCATACGCTCGCGCACGGAATGGCCAAGGCGACGGCAAAAAGGAGGAGGGTGGAGAGATATTTCATAAGCGCCCTTTCCGGCGAAAGGAGATAACAGGCGAGGGGAAAGAAGGCGGGACCGGCCAGGGCAGACTCGATGGATCTGTCCCTACCTCTCTCCCTGCGGGGCGAAACCTCGGCGCGTCGGCAAGGAGCGACTGCTCCCCATCGCCGTTGGGGCCGCAAGAGAGAGTTATGCAAGGAATGTGCCGGACGGCCGGCTCAAGGGAAGGCGGGTGGAACGTGCCGGCACGGAAGGAAGCACCCAAAAAGAACGGCCCCGCTCCGGCGGGGCGCGATCGGGTTTGGTTCGGTTCCGCGCCCATCACCTACTGGACATCCTCGGAACGAGAAAGGGGTTCTTCCAGCTGGCATTCCAGGTACGAGGCGATTTCCTCGGCCAGATCGGGCTGTTGGCCCAACTCGGCCCGCACCCAGACGATGATCTGCCGGTACAACTCGTCTTCCGTCTGCGGCACGCGGTACGTCGCCACGAATTCGAGATCCTCGTTGCCCCCCTCAATCATCTCGGCGGCCGTCCGGAACTGCTCGGCCGCTTCCGCCAGGGTTAGGCGGTCGGCGACGAGGTCGGCAACGGCGGCCTTCTTGATTTCGCCCGCACGGGCGATCGTACCGGCGCGCTGCTGCAAGGCGTCGCAGCGTCTCATCTCGAAGAGAATGGTCCTGGCCACGTTCTGGCCTTCGAGGATCCCCTCGGAAGCGAACAGGCGCGTCACGGCCACGCACAGGACGGCGACGACGACACACAGCAGCAGGCGGGACAGGTACTTCATCAACATCCTCGTCCGGAAGGTCGTGGAAACACCCCGGGGCCACGGCCGGCGGGGTGGAAGATACTGTCGGCTCCTCACCTTCGAGGAGAGCAGTACGCCGTTGGGATCCGTTTATTCTTCAACACGGAATCAGGTAGGCGTGGAGAGGAGATGCAAGCGCCATGCCGGAAAGGTCGCAAACTTCTCGTTTATCCACGGGGCGTCATGGATCCTATCTTAAGGTGATGCAATATTGGAACTTGAGACAAATAACGAAAGTGCGTTTTTCGCTTCCGCGCGGAGGAAGTCGGCGGAAAAGACCCCGGCGCTTTGTGTCGAAAATCGTCAGATGGAGCGATTTTGCACAGAGGAGGCGTCCGAGCCGCGACCGTCAGGGAGCGCGGGAAAATATCGCTCCCTGACGGTCGCGGCTAACGGAACTTTTTTCCCTCGCCTCTCAGCCCTCGTAGCGCAGCAGCAGATCGCCGGCATCCACCTGGGTGCCGGCCTGCACCAGCACCTCCGCCACCGTGCCGGGGCGCTCGGCGTAGATGGTCGTCTCCATCTTCATCGCTTCGAGCGTGAACAACTTTTGCCCGGCGACGACCGCCTCCTCCGGCTCGGCCATGACGCGCACCACCAGTCCCGGCATCGGCGCGCCGACGTGGCGCGGATTGCCCGGCTCGGCCTTGGGATGGGCGGCGACCTTGCCGGCCAGGCTGCGGTCGATCACCACCACCTCGCGCGGCTGGCCGTTCAGCTCGAAGAACACCGTGCGGCTGCCGTCCGCGTGCGCCTCGCCGACGGCCAGGAACTTGAGGATCAGCGTCTTGCCGCGCTCGATGTCGATGGACGCTTCTTCGCCCGGCTCCATGCCATAGAAGAACACCGGCGTCGGCAGCACGCTGGTATCCGAATACTTGGCCTGGTGCGCCGCCAGGTCGGGGAACACGCGCGGATAGAGCAGGTAGCTGAGCAACTCGCGGTCGTTGACGGCCCGGCCGATCTGCTGCTCCAGGTGGACGCGAGCGGCGGCGAAATCGACCGGCGGCAGCGTGGCGCCGGGCCGACCCGCGCATCGGCTCGCCGGCCGCGCAGCACACGCTGTTGCAGCACCTCGGGGAAGCCGCCCGGCGGCTCGCCGAGCCGGCCCTCGAAGAACTCGATCACCGACTCCGGAAACGACAGCTCGCGCGTCCCGCTCAGCACGTCGTCGGTCGTCAGGTTGTTGCCGACCATGAACAGGGCCATGTCGCCGACCACCTTCGAGGTCGGCGTCACCTTGATGATGTCGCCGAACAGGCGATTGACCTCGGCGTACATCCGGCACACCTCGCGCCAGCGTCCCTCCAGCCCCAGCGCCTGCGCCTGGTGGTACAGGTTGGTGTACTGTCCGCCGGGCATCTCGTTGAGATACACGTCCGCCGTCGGCGCCAGTTGGCCGGTCTCGAAGGAGGCGTACAACCGCCGCACCCCCGACCAGTAGTCGGCGACCTCCTGCAAGGCGTCGTCGTCCAGGGCGGGATAGCGCGGTCGAAGCGCAGCGCCTCGACCAGGGCGTGCAGGCTCGGCTGGCTGGTCATGCTGGAGAACGGCGCCATGGCGCAATCGACGATGGACACGCCCTCCTCGGCGGCCAGCAGGTACGAGGCGATCTGTCCGCCGGCGCAGTCGTGCGTATGGAAGTGGATGGGGAGGCCGACTTCCTGCCGCAGCGTCCGCACCAGCACCTGCGCCGCGTACGGCTTGCACAGGCCGGCCATGTCCTTGATGGCCAGCAGGTTGGCGCCGCGCTTCTCCAGCTCCTTCGCCAGGTTGACGTAATAGGCGAGGTTGTATTTCGTCCGTGACGGATCGAGAATATCGCCCGTGTAGCAGATGGCCGCCTCGCACAACATGCCGTTGTCGCGCACGGCCTCGATGGCCAGCTGCAAGTTGGGCAGGCCGTTGAGCGCGTCGAAGATGCGGAACAGGTCGATGCCCGCTTGCGCCGACTCCTTGACGAACGCCTGCACGACGTTGTCGGGATAGTTGGTGTAGCCGACGGCGCTGGCCGAACGCAGCAGCATCTGAAAGAGAATGTTCGGCATGCGCGAACGCAGATCGACCAGGCGCTGCCACGGCGATTCCTTGAGGAAGCGCATGGCCGTGTCGAAGGTCGCGCCGCCCCACATCTCCAGCGAGAACAGTCCCGACAGGCGGGCCGCGTAGAACGGCGCGATGCGCAGCATGTCGTGGGTGCGCATGCGCGTGGCCAACAGCGATTGATGGGCGTCGCGGAACGTCGTATCGGTGACGAGCAGGCGCGGCTGTTCGAGCACCCAGCGGGCAAACTTCTCGGCGCCCAGCTCGCGGAACTTGTCGCGCGTGCCCGGCGGCAGCCGGCACCTTGCTGCCGGTCCAGGGCGGAGCGGACGCCGGCAGCGGCACCGTCTGACGCGGCACGCCGGCGGGCTTGTGCGCGATGAGCGGATGGCCGTTGACGATCACGTCGGCGATGTAGCGCAGCAGGCGCGTGGCCCGGTCCTGGCGGCGGACGAACTTGAACAGCGCCGGCGTCTCGTCGATGAAGCGCGTCGTGCAGCCGCCGGCCAGGAAGGCCGGGTTCGTCACCAGGTTGACCAGGAAGGGGATGTTCGTTTTGACGCCGCGGACGCGGAACTCCTGCAAACTGCGCAGCATCCGCCGAGCGGCGTCCACGAAGCGCAGACCGTGCGCCGTCACCTTGACCAGCATCGAATCGTAAAACGGCGTGATGACCGCTCCGGTGAACGCCGAGCCGGCGTCCAGGCGGATGCCCATGCCGCTGGCCGAGCGATAATTGCTCAGCTTGCCGTAATCGGGCAGGAAGTTGTTGGCCGGGTCTTCCGTCGTGACGCGGCACTGCAAGGCGTAGCCGTGCGTGACGACCTGGCTCTGATCGCCCAGGCCGATCTCCGGATCGCTCAGCGGCAGGCCGCGGGCGATGAGGATCTGACTCTTGACCACGTCGTAGCCGGTCACTTCCTCGGTGACGGTGTGCTCGACCTGGATGCGCGGATTGACCTCGATGAAGTAGAAGGCGCCGCTGTCGGCATCGACGAGGAACTCGACGGTGCCGGCGTTGTCCAGGCGCACGGCCCGGCCGACGGCCAGGGCGGCGTCGAGGATGCGCTGCCGCAGGGCCGGATCGAGGTTCAGCGCCGGCGCGATCTCGACGATCTTCTGATGGCGGCGCTGCAGCGAGCAATCGCGCTCGAAGAGGTGGACGAGATTGCCGTGCTTGTCGCCGAGCAGCTGCACTTCGATGTGACGGGCGCGGGCGATGTATTTTTCCAGGAAAACATCGGCGATGCCGAAGGCGGTGCCGGCCTCGCGGCGGGCCTGGTCGAGCGCATCGTCGAGCTTGTCGGCGCTGGCGGCGACGCGCATGCCGCGTCCGCCGCCGCCCATCGCCGCCTTGACCATCACCGGGAAGCCCAGCTTCGCCGCCAGTTGATGGGCCTCCTCGTTGGTCTGGACGGCCGCGCTGCCGGCCAGGATCGGCACGTTGGCCTTCTGAGCGATGTCGCGGGCCACGACCTTGTCGCCGAGCTGTTCGAGGATCTCGACGCGCGGGCCGACGAAGATGATGCCGGCCTCTTCGCAGGCGCGGGCGAAGTGGGCGTTCTCGGACAGAAAGCCGTAGCCCGGATGAATGGCATCGACTTCGTGCTGCGCGAGCCAGGGCGACAATGCCCGCGATGTCGAGATAGGCGCGGATCGGCTCGCCCGGTTTGCCGATGCGATAGGCTTCGTCGGCCTTGAAGCGATGCAGGGCGAAGCGGTCCTCGTGCGAGTAGATGGCCACCGTGCGGATGCCCAGCTCCGTCGCCGTGCGGAAGACGCGGATGGCGATCTCGCTGCGGTTGGCGACGAGCAGCTTCTTGATCGGGCGCGGCGCTTGTTGTGCTTCCTCCGGCATGGCGGATCAACCCCCCTCATCTGGGACAAGCATTCATGCGGATTCGCTTATCCTAGGGAATGATCGGCCGGATTCCCACGGTGGAGGCCGCCTGTCGAGGACATATCGTCCCTCGGCGGCAAGCGGTTACTGTCTACGGGAGAGAGGATCGCCGCCGTCGATCAACCGAGAGACCAACATGACTACCGTGACCCTTGAGGAAGCCCAGGTTCTATTGGCGAAGCTGATCGAGCAACTGCAGCCTGGGGAAGAGATCGTCATCACCCGCGATCAAAAGCCCGTGGCCCGGCTGATCGCGGAGGCGAAGCCGGAGCGGCCGCCGCGACGGATGGGAACCCTGAAGGGCACTGTGCTCTACATGGCAGCGGACTTCGATGCTCCACTGGAGGACTTCAAGGAGTACATGCCGTGAGGCTCCCGATGGGGAACGGTATCACCAGAGCCGCTTCACGCCATAAGCATCCACGACCAGATCCGTGCTGACCAGGGGCACGTTTTCGGCCAAGGCTTGGGCGATAAGCAAGCGGTCGAACGGATCGCGGTGGTGAAACGGCAGGGCGGCAACCACGGCCGCATGAGATACGGCAATCGGAAGAATGATAAGCTGATTCTGGGCGATCTGCCGGTCCATGAAATCCTTGAACGATCCAGGAACTTGATATTTGCCGATGCGAACCTTGATGGCGATCTGCCAGTAACTCGCGGGGCTGAGCAGCAACTCGTTGGCGGGATTGATGAGCAGCGTCCGCGCGGTCGTACTCAGGCGCACGTC
This sequence comes from uncultured Planctomycetota bacterium, assembly GCA_963849325.1. Lineage (GTDB taxonomy): Bacteria > Planctomycetota > Planctomycetia > Gemmatales > Gemmataceae > JAJPHU01. The sequence continues at coordinate 269,986 of CAWKHF010000006.1, forward strand.
GTTGAGCACGAATCACAGGAACGCCTGCGTGTCCAGGAGTAGCTTCACCGCATGTATTCCTGGAAGTCGCGCAAGTGTTCGTCGTCTTCGGCCAGGATGACGAGTTGGCCGACGGCACTGCCCGGCTGACGCGGCGGGCGCGGCCGCGCTTCTTCGCCGATCAGTCGAGCGATTGGCCGGCCTCGATCCACGATCTGAATTTCCTGGCCCGCTGCCAGGTTGGCGAGAAGCCGCGGCAAGTCGGCCTGGGCTTCCTCAAGGGTCACGGTTGACATGGCGTGTTCCTCCTTTCCCCGATTCTATCATCTCCGGTGATCGACACGGAAGAACCATTGATCCGAACCGGCCCTCGGCACCGGCTTGCCTCCTGCGCTACCGTCGGAAATAATGCCTGCATCGCCTTCTCGGAAAGGACAATGGCATGACTCGCCGCTTCACGCTGCCGCTGGTTTGCGGTCTCCTCCTTTTCCCCAGCGCCGGCCGCGCCGAGGAAGGCACCTTCGACTCGGGCGGCGTCAAGATTCATTACACCGTGGTGGGCGAGGGCGAGCCGGTGTTGCTGATCCACGGTTTCGCCGTCAACACGGACCTTCAATGGCGCCTGCCGAGGATCATCAAGGAGCTGGCCCGCAACCATCGCGTCATCGCCTTCGACAATCGCGGCCACGGCCAGAGCGGCAAACCGACCGACCCCAAAAAGTACGGCACGGAAATGGTCGAGGACGCCGTGCGCCTGCTCGACCATCTAAAGATCAAGAAGGCCCACGTCGTCGGCTATTCGATGGGAGCGATCCTCACGGGCAAGCTGTTGGCGACGCACCCGGATCGGCTGCTGTCGGCCACGCTGGGCGGCGCCGGCGTCCTCCGCGAAGGGGTCGAGTTGCCGCCCTTCGTCGGCGAGCTGGCGGATGCGCTGGAGCAGGGCAAGGGCATTGGCCCGCTGCTGGTCGCGCTGACCCCGAAGGGCCGACCCAAACCCTCCGAGGCGGTGATCGCCCAGCTCAATCGCATGTTGGTCGGCGACAACGGCAAGGTACTGGCCGCTGTCGTCCGCAGCTGGAAGGACCTGGCCGTGAGCGACGAGCAGCTGAAGGCCAACAAGGTGCCGGTGCTCGCCCTCATCGGCGCAAACGATCCGCTGAAGAAAAGCGTGGACGACATCAAGGACCGCCTGGCCCATCTGGAGGTCGTGGTCATCGGCGGCACCAACCATTTCACCGCTTTCACCAGTGCGAAATTCCTCCAATCGCTAAACAACTTCCTTGATCGGCACAGCCGGAAGTGAGTGGCCGGCGTCAACCGGCTGGTTGAGGTCGAAAAGGGGTCGGGAGTCGATTTGAGGACATACCAGGCCGAACAAGCCACTTCAGCAGATCGGGCCGGCACGACGGCTCTGCGTGCTATTTCGTCAAGCCTGCCGGCCCGGTTGCTGAGCTTGATCGTTTGGCGAAGCGAGTCGCTACAATGGTCTTGGGCTTGGTGGTTCAGGCTCTCGGTCCCGTGCAAGACAGGAGGCTGCAATGGCTACCCTAGCAGATCGGATCACGGTAGACCCCGAACAATGTGGTGGCCGCCCTTGTGTTCGGGGCATGCGCATCCGTGTCAGCGACGTACTCGACCTACTAGCGAACGGTCTGAGTTCTGAGCAGATCATCGAGGAGTTGCCGGATTTGGAACCGGCGGACGTCCAGGCGTGCCTCCGGTTCGCCAGCCGACGCGTGGCCGACCCGGAGCCAGTCGTATGATCATTTGGCTGGACGCTCAACTCCCTCCGACGGCCGCCGCGTGGATCACGGCGACATTGGGGATGGAGGCCCACGCTGTCCGCGACTTGGGGCTGCGCGATGCGAAAGACTCGCCTATCTTCCAAGTTGCCCGCGCCGCAGGGGCGGTGATGATGACCAAGGACAGCGACTTCGTAGAGATGTTGCAGCGGCTCGGCCCACCGCCGAAGGTCCTCTGGGTGACTTGCGGCAATACATCGAACGCCCGGCTCCGTGAGATCCTCAGCCGCGTGTTGCCTGCTGCGGTCGCGCGTTTGGAAGGCGGGGAGAGTTTGGTCGAGATCGGGGATGCTCCATAGCCGAGTAGGCAGCTCTGGAAGTCCCGCGCCGACCAAGGCGCTGCCGGAGACCGGCCACGCGACTAACGCCAGTGCGCGTCATTCTGGTTTCTCCCGCGTGAGCCGGCCGCAGTCCTGGACATCGTCGATCCCTTCGGGGCGGATGCCCACGGAGGAACACAGGGAGAGATGAAAGAGGAGCGGGGCCCGTGGAGCCATCATCGAAATAATGGTCTTTTCCCGCCCGTTCTTCTTCTCCCTTCCCTGTGCTCCTCGGTGGACATCGCTCACACGACACGGCGCAGCCGGCCCTGCTCGCTCTCGCGCAGCACCTGCCGACGCTCGGCCGCCGTCTGCTCGAACAGCGTGAAAAACAGTTCGGCGTGCGTCTCGGTCCATTCGCGCTGGCGCCGCGCCATCATCGTCGCCGCCGTGGCGAACATCTCGCGCAGACCGTTCTGCTCGTGCAGACGGCCGCGACCGTATCGGCAGAACGACGGCACCACGCGCGGCAGCAACTCGCCCGAGCCGAGCAGCTGACCGAACGCGCCGATCGTGGTGCCGGTGTTGAACAGCGTGTTCAGGCTCGTCTTCGTGTGGTCGCCGATGAACGAACCGATCTTGAGCAGGCCGGTGTCGATCGTCTGGCCGTGGAGCGTCATGCGGATCGGGGCCGTAATCGGTGCGCAGGTCGCTGGTCTGTCGTGCCGGCGCCGAAGTTGACCCATTCGCCGACGTAGGAGTGGCCCAGGAAGCCATCGTGGGCCTTGTTGCTGTGGCCGTGGACAATGCTGGACTCGACCTCGCCGCCGATGCGGCACTGCGGCCCGATGCTGCCGCCGTGGAGGCGAGCGCTGAGCAGACGTGCGTCTCGGCCCCGACGTAGCACGGCCCTTCGAGCCGGCTGAACGCCTGCACCACCGCCCCGCGATCGATCAGCACCGGCCCCTTCGTCGTGTCGATGTGGACCATCGGCTCGATATGGGCCGTGTGAGCGACCAGGCAGCGCTCGGCGGGCCCGCTGATCGATACGCCGCGCGCCTCCGGTACGCCCGCCGTCCACCAGTGCCGATAATCGTCTTCCAGGGCGGCGCCGTTGTGCTCGATCAGGTCCCAGGGATAATCGATCATCCGGCCGCCGGCCGAACGTTGCGGCAGCGTGCGGCGCCACTCGGCCAGCCGCCAGGACAGGTTGGCCGCCGCCAGGTCATGTGCCTCGGCCGCCGGCACAACCGCGTAGGCCACCTGCTCGCCGACCAGGCCGACCTCGCCGGTACACGGCAGGGCGATGGACTCTCCCGGCGCCAGCCAGCGGGCGTTGACGAACACGATCCGTCTCGCCGGTCGTCGCCCGCTGTCCCGTTGATCTCCAGGTGCGGATGATCCAGCCGGCACAGGTCGGCCAGCTCCGGGCGGACGAGGGCCGCCGACACGCGCCCGGACAGGCAGCGTTCCTGGCGCTCCAGCAGGGACACGGCGCCGCAGCGGAGGTCGAACGCCGGCCGCGTCAGCGTCAACGGTTGCAGGTTGCTCACGCCGGCGTCTTCAAACACGCAGATACGCATGGGGGTGCTCCTCTTCTCGCTTGCGGCTTACTCGACGGTGACGCTCTTGGCCAGGTTGCGCGGCTTGTCCACGTCGCAGCCACGCAGCAGCGCGACGTGGTAGGCCAGCAGTTGCAGCGGCATCACGGATACCAGCGGTTGCAGATAGTCGGGCGTCTCGGGGATGTAGATGACGTCGTCGGCACGGTCGGCGGCGTCTCTCGTCGCCCTCGGTCGCCACGGCGATGACCGGGCCGCCGCGCGCCTTGATCTCTTCGAGGTTGCTCATCACCTTGTCGTAGACGCCGCCGCGCGGCATCAGGAAGACCGCCGGCGTGTGCCTCGATCGACCAGGGCGATGGGTCCGTGCTTCATCTCGGCGGCGGGATAGCCCTCGGCGTGGATGTAGCTGATCTCCTTCAGCTTCAGCGCCCCTTCCAGCGCCACCGGGAAGAGGTACTGCCGGCCCAGGTACAGGAAGTTCTTCACGTGGGCATACTTTGCCGCGATGCGCTTCACCTGCTCGTGACAGGCGAGCGTCCGGCGGATCAACTCCGGCATGGCCTGCAGCTCCTCGACCATGCGCAGCCCTTGCAGGCTGGAGAGGTGGCGCATGCGTCCGAAGTAGAGGGCGAGCATGGCCAGGACGGCGACCTGGTTGGTGAACGCCTTGGTGCTGGCCACGCCAATCTCCGGACCGGCGTGCAGATAGACGCCGCCGTCGGCCTCGCGGGCAATGCTGGACTGCCGACGACATTGCAGAGGGCCAGCGTCGGCGTGTCCCTTGCGTTTGCTCTCGCGCAGGGCCGCCAGCGTGTCGGCGGTCTCGCCCGACTGCGTCAGGGCGATGACGATGGTGTTCCTGTCGATGGGCGGATTGCGATAGCGGAACTCGCTGGCGTACTCCACCTCCACCGGAATGCGCGCGAACTCCTCGAGCAGATATTCGCCCACCAGGGCCGCGTGATAGCTCGTGCCGCACGCCGTCAGGATGATGCGCTCCACCTGCCGCAGTCGCTGCGGATCGAGGTTAAGGCCGCCGAAGTGGGCGCAGCCCTCCGTCATCGTCGAGCCGGCCGCGCAGGGCGTTCTCCAGCGCCTCGGGCTGCTCGTAAATCTCCTTGAGCATGAAGTGCTCGAAAGCGCCCGGGTCGATGTCGTTGGTCGTCGTTTCCAGGTCGTGGACGGACGCTTCGCACGGCCACGCGCTCGCGGTTGAGGATGCGCCAGTATTCGGGCGTCAGCACGCACACCTGCTGATCGTCGAGGTAGACGACCTTGTCGGCGTAGCCGGCCAGGGCGGTCGGATCGCTGGCCAGGAAGCACTCGCCTTCGCCGAGTCCGAGCACCAGCGGGCTGCCCAGGCGAGCGCCGACGAGCAGGTTGGGATCGTCGAGGCTGAGGGCGGCAATGCCATAGGTGCCCTTGAGCAGCGGCAGGACGCGCTGGACGGCCTCGGTCAGATCGCCGTCGAGATGGCGGGCGATCAGGTGGGCGATGACCTCGGTATCGGTGTCGCTGTGGAAGACGACGCCCTGCTGTTGCAGCTCGGCCTTGAGGGCGGCGTAGTTCTCGATGACGCCGTTGTGGACGACGACGACGCGGCCGTTGCCGCCGACGTGCGGATGGGCGTTGCGGTCGGTCGGGGCGCCGTGGGTGGCCCAGCGCGTGTGGCCGATGCCGACGCGGCCGGGGGCCGGCTGCTGCGCCAGGTGGTCGGCCAGGTCGGCGATGCGGCCGGCCTTCTTGCGGACGTGCAGGTGCGAGCCCGGTCAGGGTCGCCACGCCGGCGCTGTCATAGCCGCGATACTCCAGCCGGCGCAGCCCTTCGACCAGGACCGGCTCCGCTTCCCGATAACCGACGTAACCGATGATGCCGCACATGAAGCAATCCCTCGAAAGATGATGGTCCCGTGGACAACGGACGGCGTTCCGGGCCGAGGGGAGAAGAGGCCGGGAAAGGTCGAGATCGTGAAGGGGAGCGATCGCGTCCAGAGTAATGCAAAGCCGGTGCCAATGCCTTGTCACCGGCAGCCGTGCGGCCCGGCGGCGTTTCGGCCCGGCGCGAATCGCGGCAAGATGAGGATTCGCTTGCGTTTACCGACGCGGGCGTTCGCCTTTGAGGAGCGGCGCGAGAGGGGGGCGTAAGCGTTGTTAACGCCGCTGAGGAGCGCTGTTGCGGAAAGTTATCAAGACGAAGCAGGCGGGGCGAACGCGCCGCACAGGCGGAGGTGTTGTTCCAGATCGAGCGCCTCGGCGCGGCGGGCGCCGTCGATGCCCAGCTCCGCCAGCCGCGCGTCCACCTCGCTCTTGCTCAGGTCGCGGCCGGGCAGGGCGGACGAGCGCACCGCGCAGGTTCTTGCGACGATGCACGTACAGGTCGCGCAGAAAGACGCGGAAGCGGATCGGGTCGCCGACGTGTTCGCGCTTGGCCGGCGCGGGACGGATGCAGACGATGGCCGAGTCCACCAGCGGCCGCGGCCAGAACACCTTGGGCGGCAGCCGACGTACCAGCTCGACATCCGCCAGGCTCTGCACCAGGACGGCCAGCGCGGCGTATTCCTTGACGCCCGGAGCGGCCAGCAAACGCTCGGCGATCTCCCACTGCACCGTCACGACCATGCGCTCGACGGCCAGGTCGCACAGCAGCAGGTTGGTGATGACCGGCACGGCCACGGAGTAGGGGAGGTTGGACACCAGCTTGACGCGGCGCGTGCCGCAACGCTGACCGAGGTCGTCGATGGCGCGGAGCACGTCGGGGTTCAGCTCGTTCTTGTTCTTGAGGACGTCGGCGCGCAGCAGGGCGACGTGGTCGCGCTGCCGGACCTCCTCGTCGGTCAGGGCGGCGAAGGCGGAATCGACCTCGACGCTGACCACGGCGCCGGCCTGCTCGACCAGGCGCACCGTCAGGCCGCCGGTGCCGCTGCCGACCTCCAGGGCCAGGTCGTCGCGCGTCAGCTCGGCCGTGCGCAGGATCAGGTCGAGCAGGTTCAGGTCGATGAGGAAGTTCTGCCCGAGCTTGTTCTTGGGCTGGATGCCGCGCTCGTCGAAGAGGTTGCGCAGGTAGGAGAGCGTTTGCCGGGTCGCGGAGGTCATGCGGATTCATCCGAGGTCGAGCGAGTGGCGTAAGCCCCCTAGTAGGAAGTCAATCACGGTGGGCTTGACGCCCCCCGCTGCGCAAGTACTTCCAGACGTACTTGGCCAGCAGGTCCGTTTCCAGGTTGACGGCGGCTCCCGGACCCTTGAAGCCGAGCGTCGTATGGGCCAGCGTGTGCGGGATCAGGGCGACGCTGAAGCGATCCGCGCCAACGTCCACCAGCGTCAGGCTGACGCCGTCCACCGTCACCGAACCCTTGGACACCATCTGCGCCGCCAGCTCCGGCGGACAGGTGAACCAGACCGTCACCCAGTCGCCCTCCGTGATGCGCTCGGCGACGTGGCCGACGCCATCGACGTGGCCCTGCACGAGGTGCCCGCCCAGGCGATCGCCCAGGCGCAGCGAGCGCTCCAGGTTGACGCGATCGCCGAGGGCCAGGGCGCCGAGGTTGGTGCGGCGAAGCGTCTCGGGGCCGAGTTGGAAGCGGCACGTCTGGGCGTCGCGGGCGACGACGGTGAGGCAGGCGCCGTTGACGGCGACGCTCTCGCCGAGGCTCAGCTGGGCGGCGATCTCCGGGGCGAACACCGTCAGCGCGACAGCCGGCGCCATCGAAGACGAGATCGCGGACGGTGCCCAGGACTTCCACGAGGCCGGTGAACATGATGCCGCGTCAGGGATGGATGCGGGGTTTTTGCGTCGGCTCCAGCTCCGGCAGAGCGGATTTGCCGCGCAGACCCGGAACAAGACGTGGCGGACCACGCCGCTGAGGGCGTAGCCCCAGAACAGCACGAAGCAAGCCAGATCCGGCGTCAGGGCGATGATGAACAGGGCCAGCACCAGCCTGCACGAGGACGCTGAAGGGCCGTCGGCCGCGCAGGACCTGCTTGGTGACGTGCGGATAGGACACGCGCGAGACCATGAGCAGGGCGGCGGCCAGGGTGCCCAGCGGCGCCCAGACGCGGACGAAGCTGTGCATCATCTCGGGATTGAGGCCGCTCCAGGTCGAGGAGCGCAGGATGGCCAGCGATACGACGCAGCCGGCCGCCGCCGGCGACGGCAGACCTTTGAAGCGTTTATGGCTGGCCGCGTCCGGCGAATTCTCCAGGTTGAAGCGCGCCAGCCGCAGCACGGCGCAGACCACGTACAGGCCAGCGATCATGGCCACGGCCTGGCCGAGTAGCTGTTTCTGCCAATCCATCCCCAGGCGCAACAGCAGGAACGCCGGCGCGGCGCCGAAGCTGATGGCGTCGCACAGGCTGTCGAGCTGGCCGCCGAAGTCGCTGGCCGATTTGGATAGCCGCGCCGCGTAGCCGTCCAGGGCGTCGAAGATCATGGCGGTCAGGATCAGGCATGCGCTGAGAAGGAAATAATAATCCATCTCACCGGACGACGACTCGGGACCGATCTTGCTGGCATAGGCGATGGCCGCGAAGCCGCAAACGCCGTTGCCTAGCGTCAGAAGCGTCGGCAAAATAGCGATTTTCTTCACGGTGCGAGCAACTCCTGCTTGGAGAATGCCGAGGGTGATTGCCGGTAACTGCGTTACCATACCAGGATGTCCCTGTCCTTACCAGGCACTACTGGAAATTCCGTGTCACGGTTTCGTCCGCCGATCTGCCCGTCTGGAAGCGTGGCCGACCACGCTGTTCCGCTGACCTCCTTGTTCCGGCCTGGGATCGGCTTTTCCCTTCGCGCTGCTGTCAATCCCGTTAGCTTCGCGGGAGTGCTTGAACCGCCCGAAGCGTCTCCTCGTGACAAGCCGCGAAGGAAGAAAGATTTAACAGGCCCGTAAAGTCACTGATTAATTCCGCCACACGCTGACATCGCCAGGCGAGGTCGCGGTAAAATCGATGTCGTCGTCTCCCGTGCAGCTCCGAAGCATCGCGGAGAAGTTGCCGGAGAGTTTCTTTGGGATCGGTTAGCTTCTCCAGGTCGCGGACGCGCGGCAACGCGATCGGGGATTGAGAAGAGGGATTATCCGCGGCCCGCCGTATCGCTTTCTCGTCGGTCAATAGCCAGGCTTCCGTCATGCGCACGGGCACTACGCACACATAGGGTTGATCCGCGTACGGAGACATGGCTTCTCGAATTTCCTGTACCCGCTTCTCTCTGCTTTCTCCTTCGGCGTCCCGATGAACGAAAAGAAGATCGCAGGGATATTGCCGCATGGCAGCAGCTACCTTGCCTGCCAAGCCCCGCGATTCTTTTTGTAGCGTCCGGGGATCGGCGAATTGAGGTATCAATCGGCAATCCCACGATGAGTAGATTTGGCTCAGGAGCCATCCGAGGATGGGCAGCAGCATTCGATCGCTTGGCCCGTCGGCCAGTAAGGTGTATCTAACTTGCCGGAGCATGTTCCCCGTCCGCATAATCCATTTCGAACCAACCATCCGCAGTGTTGCCGAGGTAGGCGACTAGCTGCCCCGGTGCCACCATCGCAGGAGCGTCCGCAGTGTGGGCACGCCAACTTTCGGGAGGAACACGAATGGCCGCGACGCGCCCTTTCTGTCCATTGCGAAGCACATTTTCCTCGGTGAAGTAGACAAGGTCATTTTGAGAAATGTGCTGGACGACGAGGGGAGAGTGTGTATTGACCACGACCTGGCGCAAGGGATTGTCCTCATCCACGGCAAAATTTGGATCGACCGCGATGTCGCGTAACAATTCCACCATGATGGGAATGCGATCCGGATGGATGCCGTTCTCGGGTTCTTCCAGACAAATCATGCCTCTTGCTTCCGGGTCCTGGCCGAGTACGGTGAGGACAAGAAACCGCAGCGTTCCATCCGACAGCGATCGAGCGGGGTGGAATATGCCATCGTGGCCGCGTACCTCCACGGTCCAGGTTTCACTTCTTTCATCATCGCGCAGATGCAATTCACTGACGTCCTCAAGCAGCCGAGAGAGTTGGTTGGCGAGGGCCGTGCATACGCGGCCAGGCCGGTCCTCGGTTTTTTGCAAGCGATAGATCGTGGCCGCCAGATTCGCACCGCGCGAGTCGATGGAGCGCTTGTCCTGATAAAGGGACGGAGTACGCATGGCCGAAGGTTCGAGGAGAAGGGTCTTCCACGATTCCATTTCTCGATGCACGGCGAGGATGGTCGGAAATTCACTTGAGGCCATGCCGCCGACCATGGTACGGGCGGAGTTCGTGGCGGGCAGTTTGCGTTTGCGGCCCCCGTGTCCTTCTTGATGAACGGTAATTTCCGGACTCACCGGAAGCTGTTTGCGTGGAGATGAACGGCTTGGTGCGCCTCCCCGTAATTGAGGAATCGCGGAACACTGTTGCCGCGTTGAATCCCAGTTCCTTCCGCGCGGAAAGAACGGGCACAGGGACCAAAGATTCCTTGGCGAGTTTGAGGCGCTGTACGCCGTCCCGATCATCGAGAACAAACATTACCTCGTAACGCAATGCGGACGTGGCGGCGCAGGCCGGCACCCCGAAATCATCTTGTACTTTGCGTTCGACTATCAAATCAACCAGAAATTCAATCTCCGCGGAACGGTAGTCGCCGAAGGCGGTGAAAAGAGCGGCGGGATCGACAGCCCGACCTCTCGCGTCACGGACTTGCTGCACCGCTTCCATAATGGCGTGCTTGGTGAGCAGGTGCAAAAAGTGAATGGCGTCGAACAGATTGGATTTACCAACGCCGTTTTGGCCGGAAATACAGGTGAACGGGCCGAAGCGTAAGTCCACATCCAGTAGATTTTTGAACCCTCGTACTTGGAGACGGGTGAGCACAACTTCTCCCGTTTTGTGAAAAATGCCTAATCACCGGGCTATTTGTTATTCTAGGCGTCCACGGATGCCGCGACAGGCTATCGGCAGGAACATCAGTCCGCGAGCATCGCTCCCACGGCCCGGCACAACTCCTCCGCATTGGTCGCCGCTGGCGCCTCGGCGATGACGCGCACAATCGGTTCGGTGTTGCTCGGCCGCACGTGCAGCCAGCGATCCGCCCAGTCCAGTCGCAGGCCATCGGCGCGATCGACCGCCGCCTCCGGCCAGCGCTGCGTCAGCGCCTCGAACAGCTCCGGCAGCCGCTCGCGCGGCACCGTGTACTTGTCCTTGACGATGTGATACACCGGCAATTCGGCGACCAACTCGCTCAGCTTGCGGCCGGTCTCGGCCATGAGGTTGAGCACCAGGCCCATGCCGATGAACGGATCGCGCACCAGGCCGACGCGCGGGTCGATGACGCCGCCGTTGCCCTCGCCGCCGAGCACGGCGCCGACCTCCAGCATCTTGTCGGCGACGTTGGCCTCGCCGACCGCGGAGCGATGGCAGACGCAGCCGTGACGGGCCGCGATGTCCGCGGTGACGCGCGACGTGGACATGTTGACGACCACCGGGCCGCGCTCGCGGCCCAGACGGAACAGCACGGCCAGGGCCAGCGTCAGCTCCTCGCCGATGTAGCGGCCGGTCTCGTCGATCAGGGCCAAGCGATCCGAGTCGGGGTCGAGCGCGAAGCCGATGTCCGCGCGCTGCTCGACGACCAGGGGGCAGACGTCGCGCAGGTTGTCGGCGGTCGGCTCCGGCTCGTGCAGAAATCGGCCGTCGGCGTCGCAGCCGCGGCCAAACGTCTCGACCTGCAGCGCCTTCAAGAGACGGAGGCCGAGCGGCCCGCCGGCGCCGCCGTTGGCGTCGAGGAAGGCGCGCAGCCCGGCGGCGCGGATGCGCGGTCCATCGACCAGTTGAAGGATGCGGTCGCGGTGCCAGTCCTCGGCCTGATGCTCGTCCCGCACCGTGCCCAGGTCGTCCCACGGTACGCGGCGGCCGGCGCCGCTCTCGAACAGCGCCTGCACCTTGCGGCCCTCGGCGGCGCTGAGGACGCGGCCATCGGGCCCGAACAGCTTCAGTCCGTTCCACGGCGCCGGGTTGTGGCTGGCGGTGATCTGAATGCCGCCGGCGGCGTGAAGTTGGCGCACGGCCAGGCCGACCGTCGGCGTCGGCGCGACGCCGAGATCGTGGACGTCGCAGCCGGCCGCGGTCAGGCCGGCCAGGACGGCGTGACGCAGCATGACGCCGCTGGGCCGGCCGTCGCGGCTGACGACGATGCGACCGCCGCCGCCGTGTGCCGCCAAGCGCCGAGGCGAAGGCCAGCGCCGCCGCCGGCGTCAGCGATTGGCCGACAATGCCGCGAATGCCCGAAACGCTGACGATCAATTCCGTTTCCGCACTCATCCGGACCTGTCCTCTCGGGTGACATCCTCGCGTCATGTCATATTATCTTCGGAAGGCAGACCACCCAATCGGCCGAAATTGTCCATGCCGCCCGACGAACGGGAGTTCCCATGAAGACCGCGACGCGCTCGACGATGCGCCTTCGGCTGGAACCGCTGGAAGACCGGATCGTGCCATCGACGGCGACCGACATCCAGATGACCTTCGCCACCACCACGGACTCTCGAACCGTCAGCGTCAATTACAACCTCAGCGCCGACCTCACCGGCCAAACGCTGTCCTTCAACGTGTATCGCTCCGCCGGCTACAACTCGCTGGCCGGCGCCCAGCTGATCGGCACGGCGTCCCTTCCCGGTTCCGACGGCGCCGACCTGAGCGCCGGCGCGCACCAGGGCGTCAAACTATCGCTGACGGACCCCAACGGCCAACCGCTGACGGCCCTGACGCCCAACCCGGCCCTGCCGTTCGTCGTCGTCGTCGCCAACCCCAACGGGGCCATCGCCGAGAGCGACGGCAGCAACAACACCGCCTCGTTCGAGACGCACGTCCTGGGTGTGGTGGTCCACGGTCTGGAACTGGATCTGTCGCTGGTGTTGCTGGGGATGCCGCCGGCGTGGGAAACGCAGATGGCCGCGGCCTTGCAGCAAATGGACGGCTACGAGGCCGTCATCGCCTTCAACTGGGTGCTGCCGGCCCTGCTGCCGTTTCGCCGGCGTCACCAACCTGGAAGGGAGCCAGTTGGCCCGGCAAGTCGTCGCCGAGGCCGATCAACTCGCCGGCCAGCATCCCGGCGACGTGGTGGACATCAACTTCATCGGCCACAGTCGCGGCACCGACGTTGTCAGCCAGGCGCTGCAAGACCTGGTCGGCACCACCGATCCGGCGCTGCGGGGCGGATACATGCAGATGACCTTGCTCGACCCCCATCCGGCCAGCAACCTTTACGGACTCGCTCAGTTGGCTGCCGTTCGTTCCAGATGCCGACTCGTTCGCCGAGTTGGTGTTCCTGTTCCAATCGCTGGCGCAAGACCCGCAGGTGGTCGTGCCTCCCAACGTCATGCAAACCCAATTGTTCGACGAACAAACGCCGGCGGGGCAGCCGTTCTCGTACTCACTGGAGTCCTTCGTCAACTTCTGGGGAGACCCGGCGTCGGCCATCGTCAATGAATCCGGTCAGCCGATCCAGGAGAGCAATTTGACGAACGTGGTCGCGCCCGGCATCGGACCCATCGGTCACGTCGAGGTACACGACTGGTATCTGGCGAACGTCGTGGATACGAACCGGACGTTCACGTATTTTGATTGAGGGATAAAACCTCTCCGAGCCTGAAGCGTAAGCGAAGGTTGCTCTTCGCTTACGCTTCAGGCTCGGACAGAAAACGCTACTTCAGCTTGACGGTGACGGTCTTCATCTCGGTGTAATGCTCCAGCGCCGCCTCGCCGTTCTCGCGGCCCTGGCCGGACATCTTGAAGCCGCCGAACGGCGTCGTCGTATCGACGACGTGGTAGCAGTTGACCCACACCGTACCGGCCTTGACCTGCTTGGCGAACAGGTGCGCTTTGTCGATGTCGCGCGTCCACACCGCCGCCGCCAGGCCGTAGAACGTCCGGTTGGCCCGCTCGATCACCTCGTCAACCTTCGTGAAACGGCAGCACGCTGACGACCGGCCCGAAGATTTCGTCCTTGGCGATGGCCATGTCGTCCTTGACGTTATCGAAGATGGTCGGCTCGACGAAGAAGCCCTTGTCGCCGTGACGCTGGCCGCCGGTCAGGAGCGTGGCCCCTTGCTTCTGGCCCAGCTCGCAGTAACCGAGGATCTTGTCCATCTGCTCCTGCGAGACCTGCGGCCCCTGCTCGGTCTTGGGATCGAGCGGATCGCCGATCTTGCGCTCCTTGGCCTTCTCGGCCAAACGCTCGACGAACTCCTGATGAATCTTGCCCTCGACAAACAGACGGCTGCCGGCGGTGCAGCACTGTCCGCCGTGGAAGTAGATGGCGTGGAAGGCGCCGGCGACGGCTTCGTCCATGTCGGCGTCGGCGAAGATGACGTTGGGCGATTTGCCGCCCAGCTCGAAGGTGGTGCGCTTGAGCGTGTCGGCCGCCGACTTCTGAATGAGCTTGGCGGTATCGACGTGGCCGGTGAAGGCGATCTTGTCCACGTCGGGATGCGCGACCAGGGCGGCGCCGGTAGTCTCGCCCATGCCGTTGACGATGTTGACGACGCCGGCGGGGAAGCCGGCCTCCATCGCCAATTCGCCGACGCGCAGAGCGGTCAACGGCGTCTGCTCGGCCGGCTTGAGCACGACCGTGTTGCCGCACGCCAGGGCCGGACCCCACTTCCAGGCCAGCATCAAGAGCGGGAAGTTCCACGGAATGATCTGGCCGATGACGCCGACCGGCTGACGCAGCGTGTACGACAGGAAGTTGCCGCGCACCGGCACGGTTCGGCCCTCGATCTTGTCGGCCCAGCCGGCGTAGTAGCGCAGGGTATTGGCGACGCCCTGCATGTCGGAGGTGGCGTCGCCGATGGTCTTGCCGCTGTTGAGCGATTCCAGGGCGGCGAGGTCCTTCGCTTCCTTCTCGATGAGATCGGCGAGCTTGTACAGCAGTCGGCCGCGGTCGGCGGCGTCCATCGTGGCCCACGGGCCGGATTCGAGGGCGCGTCGCGCCGCCTTGACGGCCTTGTCCACGTCCTTGGCCGAGGCCGCCGCCATCTTGGCGATCACCTGCCCGGTCGCCGGATTGTAGGTGTCGAAGGAGCCGCCCTCGACCGGATCGACCCAGTCGTTGTTGATGAGCAGCTTGGTCTGGCGAATGGCCGGAGGAGCCGAACGCTTCATCGTCGCTTGCGCCATGGCATCACACCTCTACAAGGGAAAAGGGAAGTTGAACGGACGCGCCGCCGCCGTCCCGGCGAGCTGGGCGTCACGCGGAGAGGTCACGGTGGCATCTTAGACGGGAACAGGGTGAGGTCAAGGCTGCGGCCGACCTTGAGCCGCCGGTGCTTTCGGGACGGCGCCGGAAGAACCGGAACCGCGATCGCGGGATTCGATCTCGTCACGAGGCGGCGGGTGCGGGCGGCGCCGGCGGGATCGGTTCCATTCGCGTGATGTGCAGGAGGGCGATCACGATCTCGCGTTCCTCGGCTGTTCCGGGCGAAAGCGTCAAGGACAGGGTCGAGTGGTTTGTCGCCGCGAGTTCCGGATGAGGAACATTGAAGACCGTCGTCTCCAGCACGTACAGCCGGAATGGTCGGAACGGTTTCGCCTGCAATAGCTCGAGAAGATCCGCCTCCCGCATGGCGATGTCCTCCACGTTCGCTTCAGCGCGTTATCGCCGCGGGAGGCAGCATCTCCACCCGATCGATCAACTCCAGGTGAATGGGGACCATGTACTCACTGATCGCTCGGGGTTCGTTAGGGGCCTTGACGCCCACCTTGACGTAGGTGTTGAAGACGAGCATCAGCCCGAATTGCGGCACG
Source organism: uncultured Planctomycetota bacterium (assembly GCA_963849325.1). Taxonomy (GTDB): domain Bacteria; phylum Planctomycetota; class Planctomycetia; order Gemmatales; family Gemmataceae; genus JAJPHU01. The sequence continues at coordinate 285,357 of CAWKHF010000006.1, forward strand.
TCGAAAATGCGGCCGTCTTTGATGTACAGCCGAAAGGGCTGAAACGTCTCACGGCGAATCAAGGCTCGCAATTGCTCGGATTGCATCGACTTTCTCCCAGATAGCGACAGAGGACGTGTAGAAATTATAAAGAGACCCGCCGAGGATTTCTACGCCGGCACACTTTCGATGACGTGGACCACCGACGCCGTTGGCACCACCCGCGCCAGGTGGAAACCGGCGCTGGCCAACAGCTCGCGGTACTCCGCCTCGGTGCGCTCCATGCCGCCGGGGATGGCCAGCATGGTCAGGTCGAGGAGCTTGGCGAAACAGGGATCGTTGCCGGGCGGGATGACGCTCTCGATCAGCAGCAGCTTGCCCGAGGCCGGCACGACCTTGCGACAGGTGCGCAGGATCGTGCGGCACTGCTCGTCGTTCCAGTCGTGGATGATGTGGCGCATCAGGTAGGCATCGCCGCCGGGCGGCGCGGTCTGGAAGAAGTCGCCCGGCGTCAGGGTGCAGCGGTCTTGCAGGCCCGCCGCCTGGACGTTGGCCCGCGCGCGCTCGATCACGTCGGGCCGGTCGAACAGCACGCCGCGCAGGGCCGGGTGCCGTTGCAGCGTCGCCAGAAGCAGACTGCCGTTGCCGCCACCGATGTCCACCAACGTGCCGAAACCGCGGAAATCATAGGTGTCGAGCATCGCCTGCGTCTCGGCGCCGTGTACGCCGACCATGGCCTCGTCGAAGATGCGCGCCTGCCGCGGATGCGCGGCCAGGTACGGAAAGATCGGCTGGCCGTAGAGCTTCTCGAACGCCGTCTGCCCGGTCTGGACGCTGTAGAGCAGCTCTCCCCAGCAGCGGTAATGCTCCTCGCCGTTCATGATGGCCATCGAACGCTGCGAACCGGGTACGTCGCTGCGCAGACACTCCGCCAGCGGCGTTAGCGCGAATCGTCCCTGGGCGTCCTCGACGAAGACGCCCTCGCTGGCCAACGCGCGCAGCAGACGGTACAGCGAACGGCCGTGTGTGCCGGTGGCGCGGGCCAGGTCGGCGACCGTACGCGGCCCATCCGCGAGCAGATCGGCGACGCCGAGCTGAGCGGCGACGTGCAGGGCTTGCGCGATCCAGTAACCCGTCAACATGCGGGTCATCACGGCCTGGGGAGAGGCAGCAGCGGACCCGGCGGATTGGTTGGCGGCCATGAGTCGTCCTCCTGTTTCTCGGGCGTCGGACTATCGGTCAGATCGAGTTGCAGCCGCGACAGCGTGCGGTACACGCCGCCGTCGCGCTGGACCAGCTCGGCGTGCGTGCCGGACTCGACGGTGCGGCCGTCCTTGATGACCACAATACGATCGGCCGTGCGCACGGTCGAGAGGCGGTGGGCGATGATGAGCGAAGTACGGCCTTGCATGAGGCGTTCCAGCGCTTGCAGGACCAGGCTTTCGCTGGCCGAATCGAGCGAGCTGGTGGCCTCATCGAGGAGGAGAATGGCCGGGTCGCGCAGAATGGCGCGAGCGATGGCCACGCGCTGCCGCTGGCCGCCGGACAGCTGCACGCCGCGTTCGCCGACGCGCGTGTGGTAGCCGTCGGGGAAGGAGCGGATGAACTCGTCGGCGTTGGCCTGCCGGGCCGCGGCGACGATCTCTTCCTCGCCGGCGCCGGGCCGGCCGTAAGCGATGTTCTCGGCGATGGAGCCGCCGAACAGGAGCACGTCCTGCGGCACAATCGCCATCTGGCCGCGCAGCTCGCGCAGGCCATAGGCGCGGGCGTCGCGGCCGTCGATCCGGATTCGTCCTTGCTCCGGCTCGTAGAAACGTAGGAGCAAGGAGACGATCGTGGATTTGCCTGCGCCGCTGGGTCCGACCAGGGCGACGCGCTGTCCCGGTTCGACTGTCAGGCAAACGTCGCGCAATACCTGCACCTCCGGCCGCGATGGGTAGCGGAAGGCGACGTGCTCGAAGACGATTTCGCCGCGCAGGCGCGCCGCCGAGCCGCGAGCGTCCGCGAGCGGGGCCGCGGACTCCGGTTGTTCTTGCAGCAATTCGCGGACGCGGTGCGTGGCGCCGAGCGTGCGCTGGAGCTGGCTGTACAGCTCGGCGAAGGAACCCATCGCGCCGGCGACGAACAGGGTGTAGATCATGAAGCTGGTCAGCTCTCCCGGCGTCAGGCTGCCGGCCACGACCAGGCGCGAACCATACCACAGGACCAGCACGACCGCGCCGAAGAGGGCGAAGATGATGAACGATCCAAACGCCCCGCGATAGCGGGCGCCGCGCAGGACCACGCCGAGATAGGCGGCGAGGCTGTCGCGATAGCGCCGCTCCTCGTAGTCCTCGTTGGTGAACGCCTTGACGCCGGCGACGCCTTGCAGCGTCTCCTCGATGATGACGTTGCCGTCGGCGAGCCGGTCCTGCGCCTCGCGCGAATTGCGGCGAAGCAGACGGCCGAACACGACGGCCAGGGCGATCAGGGCCGGAAACGCCGCCAGCATGACCAGCGTCAGACGCAGCGAAGTCAGGGCAATGAGCACGATGCCGCCGGCGAAGAAGATGACCTGGCGAAGCAACTGCGGCACGGCGCCGACGATGGTATCGAGGATCTGCGTCAGGTCGGCGGCGAGACGGCTGGCCAGTTCGCCGACGCGCCGCCGCACATGAAAGGCCATCGGCAGATGGATCAGACGCGCGTAGGTGTCGCGGCGCAGGTCGGCCAGGCTGCGCTCCGATACCTCGACGAACCACAGCGATTGCACGAATGAAAGGGCCGATTGCACACCCAGCAAAGCGACCAGGGCCAGGGCGATGCCGTTGACGTTGTGAGGCCACGGCTGCGGGGTGTCCGCACCCGCGATGGCACGGTTGACCAGCAGGCCGACGAGGTACGGGAAAGCCAGGCCGCACAGGCTGGACAGCAGCAGGGCGATGAGGGCGCCGGCGAACTTGAGGGCGTAGGGTCGCAGATAGTACACGAGCTGCCCCGCTTCGCGGAGAGTCGTGCCACTGAAGGGCACGGCAGGCAGGTCCTCGTTCGCCTCGATACCGGCGCGGTGCTTGTGTCGGGCCATGACGATCCGTCTCGGACGGAGAGGGCGAGCGTGGGTCCGTGTCATTTTAGGCGCGGCGGACAAGCCCGCCTCGGCCCTTGGGCTTGCCCCCCGCGTCGGCCCTTCTCTACAAAAAGAGAAGGAAAGAACACGGACAGAGGAGAAAGTCTGCGAACGTGAGCATATCATCACAGGACACACGCGGCGGACTGCTGTACGGCCTGGCGGCCTACGGTTTCTGGGGTCTGATGCCGCTGTATTTCTGGCTCGTCGGCACGGTCTCACCGCTGGAGATTTTGGCCCATCGCGTCGTCTGGTCCGTCGTCCTCGTCGCCGGCATCTTGACCGTGTGGCGGCGCTGGCCGGACTTGCAGCACAGCTTCCGCTCCGGCCGCATCGTCCGCCTGCTGCTCGCCAGCGCCGTGCTGGTGGCCGTCAACTGGCTGGTCTACATCTACGGCGTCTGGACGCAGCGCGTCCTGCAAACCAGCCTCGGCTATTTCATCAATCCACTGTTCAGTGTCGTTCTCGGCCTGGTGTTCTTCCGCGAACGGTTGCGGCTGGGACAGTGGTTCGCCCTCGGCCTGGCGACCGCCGGACTCGCATACCTGGTCTTCACCGTGGGCGAGTTGCCGTGGATCGCCCTGGCCGTGGCCGGCAGTTTCGGACTGTACGGCCTGGTTCGCAAGACGGCGCCGGTGGATGGCCTGATCGGTCTGGCCATCGAGACGATGCTGCTGGCGCCGGCGGCGCTGGCCGGCCTGGCGGTCGGCGTCACGACCGGCACGGCGACTTTCGGGAACAACGAGGGGATGACGGATGGGTTGCTGCTGCTCAGCGGCGTGGTGACGACGATCCCGTTGTTGTGCTTCGGCCAGGCGGCGCGACGGCTGCCGCTCTCGACGCTCGGCTTCTTGCAGTACGTCGCGCCCAGCATGCAATTTCTGTTGGCCGTGTGGGTGTTCCGCGAGCCGTTCCTGCCGGCGCAGCAGATCAGCTTCGCCTTCATCTGGGCGGCGCTGGCGATCTTCACCGGCGACGCCCTGCTGGCGCGGCGGGTGCTCAAGCCGCTTGCGGCTTAGCTTCGTAATTATTTCTCGACTAGCCCGGAGCGCCAGCGACGGGTCGAAGACCCGTCGCTGTGCGCTCCGGGCTAGTCGAGAAAGAGTTTCTTCCTTACTTCTTCCGCAATTCCGTCTCGACCGCCTTGACTACCTCTTCCGATTCCGGCTTGACCTTCGGCTTGAAGCGGTTGACGATCTCGCCGTCGCGGCCGATGAGGAACTTCTCGAAGTTCCAGGTGATGGGACCGCCGAACTTCGGGTCCGTCTCCTTATCGGTCAGGTACTTGTACAGCGGACAAATGCCCTCGCCCTTGACGACGACCTTCGACAGCATGGGGAAGGTGACGTGGTACTTCGAGGTGCAGAACTTGGCGATGTCCTCGTTGCTGCCGGGTTCCTGCTTGCCGAACTCGTTGGCCGGCACGCCGAGGACAACCAGGCCGTCCTTGGCGTATTTCTCGTGAAGCTGCTGCAAGCCCTTGTATTGCGGCGTGTTGCCGCAGAAGCTGGCCACGTTGACCAGCAGCACAACCTTGCCCTGGTACTGCGACAGGTCCACGTCCTTGCCATCCAGGCTTTTCATTTTGAAATTCAGCGCGGGAGCCACCTTCTTGTCTCCTTTGTCCTTGCCTTCCGCGGAAACCAACGCGGGCGCCAGAAGCAGCAAGCCCGCCGTCAAGCCGATGAGTGTGCGCACGAATGTCTCTCCTCGGGGTGAAAACTCTCGGACCAGCCTCTCGGGGGTGATCCGCTCGTTGCTAATGTAGACGGTTGCGGCGAAAACGGCATTCAAAATGCCTCCGAGCCTGAAGCGTAAGCGAAGAGTCTCCCTCTTCGCTTACGCTTCAGGCTCGGACTATCCGGTTCGCGCGGCAGCTGCTATGCTGTCCCCAAAGCACGGCGGAGAGGCACGGGACCGCTGACGAGGAGAGTACAAGGCCCCTTATGACCGAAACGAAGCTGATCCGCAACTTCTCCATCATCGCCCACATCGACCACGGCAAGAGCACGCTGGCCGACCAGTTCCTCCTCAAGACCGGCGCCATCACCGCCCGCGACTTCCGCAACCAGGTCCTCGACGACATGGACCTCGAACGCGAGCGCGGCATCACCATCCAGATGCACCCCGTCACCGTCTACTACGACTACAACGGCCAGACACTACGAGCTGAACCTCATCGACACGCCCGGCCACGTCGATTTCAGCTACGAGGTGTCGCGCAGCCTGGCCGCCTGCGAGGGCGTCATCCTGCTGGTCGATGCCTTCCAGGGCGTGCAGGCCCAGACCGTCGCCAACGCCTACCTGGCGATGGAGCACGACCTGACCATCGTGCCGGTGCTCAACAAGATCGACCTGCCCATCGCCCGGCCCGACGACGTCATCGCCGAGATGGAGTCAGGCCCTGGGCATCGACCCGGCCGACGTGCTGCGCGCCAGCGGCAAGACCGGCCTGGGCGTCGACGACGTGCTGCGCGGCCATCATCGAGCGCATCCCGCCGCCGCCCGGCGAGCCCGACGACGCCGCTGCAGGCGCTCGTCTACAACAGCCATTTCGACACCTACAAGGGCGTCGTCGTCTACGTCCGCGTCAAGGAAGGCGTGCTGCAGAAGGGCCAGCGCATCCGCCTGATGCGCGGCGGCACCGAGCACGACGTCATCGAGATGGGCCAGTTCCGCCCGGCCATGACGCCGTGCGACGAGCTGGCCGCCGGGCAGGTCGGCTACTTCATGGCCCAGATCAAGACCCTGTCCGACGTCCACATCGGCGACACCGTGACCGACGCCGCTGCGACCCGGCCGCCGAGGCCGCTGCCCGGCTACAAGGAGCCGAAGCCGATGGTCTTCAGCGGGCTGTACCCGGTCAACAACAACGACTTCGAGGCGCTGCGCGAGGCGCTGGCCAAGCTGCAGCTCAACGACTCCAGCTTCACCTATCAGCCGGAGGTCAGCGAGGGCCTCGGCTTCGGCTTCCGCTGCGGCTTTCTGGGCATGCTCCACCGCGAGATCATCCAGCAGCGCCTGGAACGCGACAGCGACCTCGACCTGGTGCAGACGGCCCCCAACGTCACCTACGAAATCCTCACGCGCAAGGGCGAGACGCTCGTCATCGACAACCCGCAGAAGGTGCCCGACGCCGGCCAGATCGAGGAGTTCCGCGAGCCGTTCGTGCGCATCAGCTTCCTGCTGCCGGCCGAGAACATCGGCGACCTGATGCAGCTGTGCTCCGAGCGGCGCGGCGTCTACGTCCGCACCGAGTACCTCAGCCCGACGCGGGCCATCCTCGTCTACGAGATGCCGCTGGCGGAGATCATCTACGACCTGTACGACAAGCTCAAGTCGGTGACGCACGGCTACGGCACGATGGACTACGACTTCCTCGGCTACCGCCCCGCCGACCTGGTGCGCCTCGACGTGCTGGTGCATCACAAGCGCGTCGATGCCCTGTCGACCATCGTGCATCGCGTCACGGCCGACCGGCGCGGCCGCAAGCTGCTCAAGAAGCTGCGCGAGGAGATCGACCGGCACCTGTTCGAGGTGGTCTTGCAGGCGGCCATCGGCAGCCGGATCATCGCCCGCGAGAACATCGCGCCGATGAAGAAGAACGTGACGGCCAAGTGCTACGGCGGCGACATCACGCGCAAGCGCAAGCTGTGGGCCAAGCAGGCGGCCGGCAAGAAGCGCATGAAGCAGGTCGGCCAGGTCGAGATCCCGCAGGAGGCGTTCCTGGCGGTGCTGGAATCGGATCAGTAGCGTCCATCCGAGCCGCGACCGTGAGGGAGCGGAGTTTCGCCCGCTCCCTCACGGTCGCGGCTCGGACGAACCCTCGACTGCCCCTTGTTGGCGACGGCCCTCTTTGTGTACTATCCCTGAAGAGGGCCGGTCTGCCCACGAGCGGGTTCCGGCGCAAAATGCGGGCCGGGCGATTCCGAAGTATCCTCGGAGGCGTCTTCTCGCTCTTTCAGGGTGTCCCATGCCAGACGAACACGTTCCCGGCCCGCCGTCCTCCTCGACCGGCTTTCACGCTCCTTCCGCCGTGACTCCGCCGTCCGAGTTCCCCAACGGCACACCGCCGAGGAACGGCGAAGCTCCCGCCGGTGCGGCGCCGCGGTCCCTGGCGACGCCGGAATGGCTCCTCCTGCTGCGCTGGGTGCTGGGCTTTCTGATCGTCCTCGTTTGCGGCTGGGGCTTGCTGGGCCTGGCCTTCTACCTGACCCGTTCGCACGTGAAAAGTCCCGAATTGGCCTCCGCCCTGTTCGCCGTGCTGAACCTGGGGCTGTTCCTCTATCTGGAAAAAGGTTTCTGGCTCAGCCGCTTCATGGGCCTGCGCATCGAACCGAACACGCACGCCTGGCAGTCCGCCATCATGCTCTGGCTTCTGGGCGTGCCGGGCCTGCTCTTCCGCTCGACCGACTTCCATCCCCAGTCGGCGACCGCAACGCAGCCGGTTGCCCGGACGCGCCCGGATCGCAACCGTCGCAGCGCAGCGACAGCGTCCGCGAGGTCGTCGAAACCATCGTCTTCGTCGTCGTGCTCGTCCTGCTGCTTGAAGTCGTTCGCCGCCGAGGCGTTCGTCATCCCCACCGGCTCGATGGCGGAGACGCTCCTGGGCTATCAGAAAGAGGTCGTCTGCCCCGACTGCGGCATCAAGTTCCCGATCAACTGCTCGCGCGAGGTCGATCCCACCGAAGGCCGGCCGATGAAGACCTTCGCCTGCGTCTGTCCCAATTGCCGCCAGCACATCCATTTTCGCGGCGTGCTACCGCTGGACCGGCTCGACGCCTATGTCCGCGACAACCCCGATTCGATGGAGATCGACGATCCCGGCTGGAACAGCGGCGACCGCGTGCTGGTCGCCAAGTTCGTCTACGACCTGCTCGGCAAATGGCCGGATCGCCTCGACGTGGTCGTCTTCAAGTATCCGGGCGATTCCAGTTTCCCCCTGTCCGGCCCGCACAAGAACCACGTGCCGATGAACTACATCAAGCGCCTCATCGGCCTGCCGGGCGAGACCATCGCCATCTGCGGCGGCAAGCTCTACGTCCTCGCCTCCGACAAGGGGCCGCGCTACGACGATTACAAGAAGGCCAAGAGCGATCCGGAGATGATGGCCACGCTCTGGCAGAAGAAATACATGCACCAGGACGAGGCGCGCGAGTCGTTCCATCGGGGCCAGTTCCAGATCATCCGCAAGAGTCCCGAAAACATCCTGTCGATGATGCGCCTCGTCTACGACAACGACCACCCCAGCAAGAACCGAACCTGCCGAAGCGCTGGCTCAGCGCCGACCGCGCCTGGAACGCGGACCAGGCACACGGTTTCCGTCACAACGGCGGCGATGCCAGTACCGAGCACTGGCTGCGCTACCAGCACCTGCTGCGCGACACCTCGACGACAACCGTCCCAACGGCCAGCTGTCGCTCATCACCGACTGCATGGGTTACAACACCTACCAGGACGGCATGCATCCGCCGCTGTTGGGCAACAACTGGGTCGGCGACCTCATCCTCGAATGCGAGGCGACCGTTGACAATCCGCAGGGCGAGCTGACGCTGGAGCTGTCCAAGGGCGTCGATCGCTTCCGCGCTCGCTGGGATCTGGCCACCGGCGTCTGCACCCTGCTGCGCGTGACGAGCACCGGCGAGCAAAAGCTGGACAGCAAGCCGACGGCGCTGAGCAAGAAGGGCGATTATCGTCTGCGCTTCGCCAACGTCGATGAGCGCCTGATGGTATGGGTCAATGGCGAGCTACCCTTCGACAATGGCGTTCCGTATCCGCCTCCGTCGCCCGACCTGGTCGGCCCGGAGAAGGACAACGACCTGGACCGGCCGGTGAGCATCGGGGCCAAGGGAGCGGCGGTGGCCGTCCACAAGCTGCGGCTGTTCCGCGACACCTATTACACGGTCGGCGGCCACGATCACGAACGGCCCAACGACGCCGACGTCCCCGGCGTCAGCTTCACCGACCCGTCCACCTGGCGCGGCCTGAACAATCCGCCGGTGCTGACTCTGTACGTCCAGCCGGACCACTTCCTCTGCCTGGGCGACAATAGCCCCGAGAGTTCGGACGGCCGTTCGTGGGGCGCCGTGCCGCAGCGCTTGCTGCTGGGCCGGGCGCTGCTGGTCTACTATCCGTTCGGACGGGCCGGACGCATTCGCTGATCCAAGGCAGGGCCGCCATGACGAGCGGAGAAATCACCATCCGCGTGCGCTACGCGGAGACCGACCGCATGGGTCTGCTGCACCACGCGAACTACCTGGTCTATTTCGAGCAGGGCCGCACCGAGCTGCTGCGGGCGAACGGTCTGTCGTACAAGGACCTGGAGGACCAGGGCTATTTGCTGGTGCTGACGAAGATCGAGGTGCGTTACCGCTGGCCGGCGCGCTACGACGACGTGTTGACGCTGAAGACGACCGCGGTGCGGACGACGACGGTGCGTATCGATCATCGTTACGAGGTTTCCTGCGAGGGCCGGCTCTGGCGGAGGGCACGTCCACGCTGGCCTGTGTTGACCGGGATGGCCGGCCGCAAGCCCTGCCGGAGTTCCTGCGCGATAACTGAGGAGCGAGCACGATGAAGGGCACGAGTGGACACTGGGTCCTCACGATCGGACTGGCGGCGGTGCTGATCGGCAGCGGGATCGGCTGTCAACCCGCCGCGACGACGGGACCATCGCCGTCCACGGGGACGACGAACCAGCAACCCGACAAGGACAAAAAGGTGAAGCCGCCCCAGTCCGATCCGGGCTGAGCGGGCCAGCCAGGGAGGACCGATCGTGCGCCGTCGCCTGATCCAGACCGTGCTGCCTCTGGTCTTCTGCGCGGTGCCGGCGCTGGCGGCGGTGCTGATCGCCGCCTCCTTGCCGGCGCAAGCGCGCAACTTCTATCTCGACCGGCTGACCCCTCTCGACGGCCTGATCCTCGGACTCGGTGGCTCGATCTTCGTGGTGCAGATGTTGCTCGCCTGGACCGCCCTGCAGCTGGCGCGGCGGCAACTTCGACGAACGACCCGACCGCTGGCTGTCGAACCTGGCGCAGGCCGCCGAGTGGTTTCCCTTGCTGGGTCTGATCGGCACGGTGGCCGGCATCCTGCAAACATTCAGCTCCATCAAGGGTCCGACGCCGCCAGCACAGATCATCCAGCTGTACGCTCCGGCCATCACGGCCACCGGCAGCGGCCTGTTCATGGCCCTCATCAATATCCTGCCGAGCTGGGTCGTGCTGCTGGGCCGCGACATCATCCGCTCGCTCGGCGGCGACGCGCCGCCGCCGGACCCGCTGGCCGCCAACTCCTATCGACCGGCCGACGCCGCTCGGAGGTGAGCCGCCTGTTTCGGAAGGGACCGGCCGATGATCCAGCTGCCCCAGCGGAGCGTGACGCGCTTCTTCATCCCGCTCATCGACGTGCTCACGTTGCTTTTCTGCATCTTTCTCGTGCTGCCTTTGGCGAAAGAATCCGAGCGACACGTCGGCGGACGTGGCGGCACTGGAGCAGCGCCTGCGCGAGAAGGAAGAAGAAGTCGAACGGCTGCGCCAGTCCGGCCGCGACATGCCGCAAGAGCTGCGCGACGAGATCGAAAAACTGCGTCAGGAGAAGGGCAAAGCGCTGCAAAAGCGCCTGTCGGTGCGCGTCCTGGAAATCGATTCCGACAACGGCAAACTGTATTATCGCGATCCCGAACGTATCCCAATTCCGGACGAAGCGGCGGCGCACGCGCTCATCGACAGCGATCGCCGCAAGCTCGGCCAGCGCGAACTGTATTACCTGATCCTGTATCCGCGCAGCCCGGCCAGCACTTATCCGACGCGCGGCCAGCGCGAGCGCTACGATCGCTGGTTCGAGGGCGTGGCGCTGGGTTATGACATTCCAGGAGTTTCGGAGGGAGGGCCGCGGCCATGACGACGGATGGAGTGGTGAAGATCCTCGCCGTCGTGGGTGGCGGCGTGCTGGGCGGCGTGAGTCTGGGTCTGCTGGCGCAACTGCTGGCGAAGGCGTTCACCGCGCGACGGCTGCCGCGCTGGCCCGCCCTTGTGGTCCGACTGCTGGGCGGAATTATCTGCGGCTGGCTCATCGCTTTGTGGTTGTTCGGCGGCGGTGGTCCGGGTATCGGTGGCACGGGCGGCTGGGGCTTTGGTTCCGGGTCGGGCAAGGGCGAAGGCGAGAAGACAATCCAGATCGCCAGGATAGACGCCGACGGCGAGAAGGTCCGCGGGATCGCCAAAGCGCCGCCGCCGAGACGCTGCGCATCGAGGTACTGGGCAAAGACACGCTAAACGAAGCGGACTTCGCGGCCTCCCGCTGCTATCGCCTCGACACGGACGATGGCCCGCGCTTGCGGACGTTCGCGGAGGTCAAGGAGACAGTCAAGAATCGGCAACGGGAGCAACCGCCGCTGCGCCGCATCGAGATCGTGCTGTATAAAGACAGTCCGGATCAGCGCGTGCCGCTCGTCGCCCAGCTGAAGGCGTGGGCCGCCGACCTGGACGATGGCAAAATGAAGGTGGACGTCTCGCAACCGGACGCCGATGCGCCTATGAAATAACGACGGTTGATCCGTACCGTCCTCGCCGCACTACTATTCCCATTCAATATCCGTAGCATAAGTAGAGGGCTTCGCCGCGAGAATCGGCAAGAGAGAACGACCTATGAGCCTGAGAGAAAAGCCACATTACACTCTACCAGCCGCAACATTGGCTCAGTGGATCGAGGGCCAGCCTGACAAGTGGTGGTCGGTCGATGGCGACCCGCTGCTTACTTCGGTTTTGGACTTTCCGTGTCCGAGCGACGAACTTGCCCCCATGATTCGGAAGGTGGGAAAGGATCTATTGGTACAAGACAAGAACGTGACTTCTCAAGCTCATGGCGAAGTGGTTGGAGGAGATAGGCTGGATGAATTAGCCGACATAAGCAAGAGACGGCATCAAAGAATCTTTCTCTTGTCATGGGCGAATTCGGATGTGGAGTGGCTGTTGCTCGAAGATGAGCCAATTCTTGCAACATAAGTCTGACATGCTTCTCCACCGCGGCAAAAGGGGTTGGCCTTGCCACGTCCGCCGGTAAATTTGCACCAGAAAGTTCGGGGAGTCCTTCAGCATACTTCCCCACTGATACCACAAGCTGATCGTCCCATTCAACATTTCGAGCGCTCAGTTAATACGGGATTATTGCTCCTCAAGTACATTGACGATCATATTGATCCCAATGACGTTTATGGAAGAGTGTACGAGCGCCACCTCGGTCATCTCCGGCGCATGGTGCTTGCTGAACTAATCGAGTCATTCGAGAGATACTTGAAAGAGCTGGCGTCCGTATGCGTGGACTACCTTGCTCCCTATACGACGGACGACCGTTTTGAGGAGTTCGTTCCCAAGCGTAGCGATAAGATTGCAGCGTTCCTAAATGCCCCCACAGTCGGCAAGGCGCTCTGCGAGTCGGACACTTGGATCAACAACCCGACTATCAACACTCGGTTTGCATCCCTCCTGAAAGACCCAGCGGGTGCCGGTTGGGAATTCCTGTTTCCTCAATCCCATCAGCAGCCCGCTATGGAACGAGATCGTGCTGCCACTTTGGCGATTCTTTGGCAAATTCGACACAATTTAGCCCATAATGTCGGTGTAATCACTCATTCGGACTCGATGAAGTTTCGTGTACTTATCGGTGGGCCTGTTGAGCCCGACCGTTGCCTTTTCCCAGCGACAAACGATCTTCGTTATGTGAAGCGGTTCTTGAGCGAATCCGCGACTCGAACCAATCAGCGTGTCGGCACACGCCTCGCTCAGCTATTGGAGGGTTTTCACTTGGTCGACCCCAATCTGTTCGATGCCCAAGCCAAAGCGGACTCGATCTCCCAGCGCTTCGATTTTTCTCTAACGATTAACGGACACGTTGGGGTGCCATAAGGAAAACACGAAAGCAACCGCTATCGCTCGGCTGTCCGCCAATTAATGTCTCTAACGGTTGATAATGTAATGAACTATGCCTATTATGGCGGCGCCTATCCAGGCAGCGACAAAACCTGCAATTGCACCTACAAGGACACTCCCAAATATCGTTTCAGCAAAATGATGGGAAGGAGCTAGCAGGTAACCGCAACAGCAACCTACCACCGCACCACCCACGGAACCAGAAGTAAGGCTCGGAAAGAGGATAGCGCTAACCCAATCCCTGCGGTCTGCCAAGCCTGCGCTGATTTGGTTTTTTCCCATTCTTTCGCTCGTTCAACCAGAGGATAGCATTTAATTCCGTAGGCCGATATACCTTGCCCACACGAAAGACGCAAGGACTAGTGTCCAGGCTTTGCCACTCTTTTTTTCGCAGCAACTCCTCGCGTGGCCTACACGCCTTTCCGAACGGCCGTCTGTAAGATGCGGCGATCCTTCCCTGATGGGAAGCATCCGATACACTGTTTCAACCGCTCAATTTGCTACACTGAGCAGGGGGATAGGTTCCTCTCAGCGGATCGTCTTATGGGACCATCGAACCTTAGCATCGTCCTGTTCGGCATGCCGGCGGCCGGCAAGTCGTCTTTACTCGGCGCGTTGGCCCAGGCGGCGCAGGCGCAGGAGCACTTGCTCAACGGCCGCCTCACCGACGTCTCGCACGGCCTGGACGAATTGCGGCGCCGCGTCTACGAGGAAAGCGCCCGCCGCACTGCCGAGGAAGTCGTACCGTATCCCATCGATTTCGAGCCGTTCAATGACGACGGCCGCAAGGCGGAAGCGGCCCGCCACGTCGGCGCCGTGGTCATCGACTGCGATGGCCGAGTCGCCAACGACTTGCTGGTGCGCCGGCAAGCGTTGCCCGAGGATAGCCCCGAAGGCACGCTGGCCCACGAAGTCGTCCAGGCCGATACGCTCGTCCTCGTCGTCGATGCCTCGGCGCCGCCGGCGCAGGTCGAGGCGGATTTCGTCGAGTTCGACCGCTTCCTGCGTCAGCTGGAAACGAGCCGCGGTTCGCGCCGAAGTGGGTGGGCTGCCGGTGTTTCTGGTGCTGACCAAGTGTGACCTGCTGGCCCAGGTCGGCGACCGCGTTTCCGACTGGATGGAGCGCATCGAGCAGCACAAGCGCGACGTGGACGCGCGTTTTCGCCGCTTCCTGGCCCGCCGCGAGCAGGAGTCCGGCCCGCTGCCGTTCGGCCGCATCGACCTGCACTTGTGGGCAACGGCGGTCAAGCGGCCGGAGTTGGCCGGTTCGCCGGCCAAGGCCCGCGAGCCGTATGGCGTGGCCGAGCTGTTCCGCCAATGTCTGGAACAGGCCGCCGCCTTCCGCGGCCGTCGCCGGCAATCGGGCCGTCGCCTGCTGTGGACGGCCTCGACCGCCGGCGGCATCGTCGCCGTCATGGCCTCGCTGGCCGCCGTCTTCGTCGTTCAGAACCTCGATACGCAGACCAACGCGCTGCGGAGCCGGGTGGACGCAGTTCGCTTCGCCGACCTGCCGTCGGCTGCTGAACGGCTGCGCGCCCCGATCCGCGAACTGCGCGCTCGCGCGGAGGAACTGGCCGCGATCCGGAAAGATCCGCAGTTCGGCTCTCTTCCCGCCGAGCAACAGCAGTTGGTGCGCGATCGTCTCGAGGAGCTGAATGCGTACCTGGCCTACTTCGACCGCCTACGCCAATCGCCGCGCCCGCAGGACGTGCATACGGAGAGGGCGCTGCGCGAGATCAAGGAGAGTTTGCGTACGGAGTTGGCCTTGCCCCGCGCCGATTGGGCCGCGACGGACGCCGGCCGGCTCCACGCCGATCGCGTCCAGGACGCCGACGCGCTGGGCACCGCCGTCAAGCGGGCGCGGAACTGGTATCTCGACAGCGTCGAGAAGGCCGACAGCCTGTGGACGTTCCAGGGACAGCAGACCAGATCGGAAGCGGCCGGCGTCAACTGGGATTCGTGGGCGCGCGAGGTCGAAACGCTGCTCAGCCCGGAGCGCCGGCCGCCCTTCACGGGTTCAAGCCCCGTGCCCGGCGCCGCTACCACGCTGACTTACGATGCGACCGTGCTGCGCTTCGATGAGGTACTCAAGGCCCGCACCGACTGGGAGACGGACCAGCGCCGCTTGCAGCGCCTGCTCGATCTCAGTGCGGCGCTCGGCCTGGCGCCCGCCGTGGAAAAACGGCCTGCCGTGCTGGTCATCCCCCATCCCTTCACGCTGGCGCAGGCTGGCCAGCGACGCAAGACACTGACGCAATATTATCCGAATTATCAGAGTGGTTTTATCCTCGACAATGTGCCCGAAGCGATCCGGCCGCAGGTGCGCCAGGCGCGCGCGCACCTTTTACGAGCGCCTGCTGGAACCTGCCCGAGCCGCGGTATTGAGTCAACTTCAGCAGGCGGGCGGCGGCGCCGAAGAAACCCGAGCGCGCTGGGACGGCGTGCGCGACTGGCTGCGCGACCCAAAGGAACTACAAGACTGGCGCGTGCTGGCAATGGTGCTCGTCCGTCTTCACGATGCCGAGGCGGGCGATCCCGTCGATGCCCTCCGCGAGTTCCTGAGCAAGACGAGCTTCGCGCTGGACGTGCGGCGTGTGACGCTGGAGGTGCCCGAGGGGCTGGGCGTGAAGCCGGCCGCGGATGCACGCTTCTCTGTCTATCACCCGGCGTCGGCGGGCGACAAACCCGCGCGGGTGTTCGAGTCGTCCGGCGAGGGCGAGCGCGACGCGCGGCGGCGCGTCGTGACCTATTCCTTCCGCTCCGTCGAAGGGCAGCGGCTGACGTATCAGCCCGGCGACGCTCTGTGGGCGACGCTGCCCCTGCGCGACGACTTGGCGTTCACCTGGGTGCGCGGCCGCAGCTTGATGTATCAGTTCGAGCGCCTGCTGCGGCCGCCGCGACTGCACAAGACGAGCGAAGCGACCACCGCCGGCACACTGGAGGAGAAGGTCCAGCTGACGATCAGCCCATCCGACGGTGTGCCGCGTCTGCCCGACCTGATGCCGGTGGTGCGGCTTGTCCAAAACTGACATTGTTTAGCCGCGACGCGCAGCGGAGCGCAGGACAGACTCGCGCTCCGCTGCGCGTCGCGGCTAAACAATGGGGACTTACTTGCTCTGGAAGCTGCCGATGGTCATTTGCTTGTCCAGTTCGAGCTTGAACTCGTACTGAATCGTCTGCGCCTTCTCGCCGTTCATGGCCGGTTCGACGTCCAGGTCCCAGCGCAGCAGGTTGTGCGGCCGGTCCTCGCGCACGTACAGCGAATCCTTGCTGACCTCCGGCTTGGCCTTGACCAGGCTGACGCCCATCGTCTCGTTCTCGGCCAGCGGCAGGCGGTCCCATACTTGCAGCTTAACGCGCTCCGTCTTGTAGCTATTGACGAGGATGCGGTACTCGTACTTGAGCACCTGATTGCCGCCCTGCATGGTGCGGGCCTTGTCGATCATCTGGCGATGGACCTGCAACTGCGGCTCGGCGCCGAAGCCGGCGGTGAACTGCTCGCCGATGGCCACCAGCGGCAGATTCATGCGGCCGACGAAATCGGTGCCGTTGTACATGGTCGCCTCGCCGGGCAGCAGGACGTATTTGCTCTTGTTGGTCAGGTTGGCCTGGCGATAGACGTGCGGCGTCAGCACCGGCACCGCCTTGTAGAAGTACTCCGGCGCCATGTCGAGCTTGGCCACTTCGAGGACTTGCTCGTCGTTGCGCGACGGCACGGTCAGGCGGGCGTTGAGGTGATAGGTCACGCTCGGCCCCTCGTTGGGAATGGATGGCTTGCCCTTGCCGCTGAGCCGGCCGTCGGGGTTGAGGACCAGGTCGCAGGCTTGATCGAGTGCGCCGGCGTAGTTCCAGATCGTGTTTCCCGCGTACGCATTCTTTTGATTGAGTTCCTGCTGGGCCTGCTTGCGTAGATCCTTGGCGGTGTTCTCCAGGTCGGCGGCCGTCGACCAATCCCTGCGGGTTCGGGATGGCCCCGAAATTCGAGTCCAGGTTGTTATTCATCGTCAGGGCCTCGAAGTGAACGGATTGCCGGCCAGTCTGCGCGGCCGGTTGGCCCGGCTGCGAGCCGCGCGCGACGGCGCCGCCCTTCGACGTGCCGCGCGGCACGACGGCGACGGCCAGGCATCTGCAAGTCCGGCGGCGCCGCGTTGAGCATCGGCTGGGCCGTGGACAGGACGAGGTTGACTCTCGACCAATCCTCGCCGGTCTGCTGCATGATGGCGGCCAGGTACTCGACCTGCACCTTGTCCTGGATTTCCTTGCCGGCGCGGAACTTGTACTGCGGCCGCCACGAGGCCGCGTCCACCAGGTAATTCAGACGAACCTTGCCGGGAGCGGCGTTGGCCTTGTCCACGACGATGACGGCGTCGCGCTCCGTCTTGCTGGTGCCGGCCGACAGCTCGCGCAGCTTCCGCTGCGCGAATTCGAGCTGCTCGGCGTTGGTCTCCATCTGCTGCTGCAACGACACCATCTCCTTGGTCTTCTCGCCGCGGCCATCCATCAGGTACTTGGCCAGGGCGATGGTGGCTTCGCTGTCGAGCTTGCCCTTCTCGGTGGCGTGCTGGGTGCTGACGGTGGTGAAGTTTTCGAGCTTGCCCAGCAGGCCCATGTTCTGCTTGCACGCCTCCATGTCGGCCTGGAGTTTTCGCGCGTTGGCTTGCAGCTTCTTGACCTCGTCTTCGAGCTTGCGCACTTCCTCGCGGCGTGTTCTCCTTGACGGGCCGAGTACGGAAGCGCGTGGTCAGGACGCGGATGCCGTCGGCGCTCTCGGAGTAGAGCGAGCTGTTGACCGTGCGCTCGGGCAGGGGCGTGACGACCAGTTCGACGGTTCCGGCGCCGGCGGGCACCTCGACCTCGCGCGTGACGAGGGCGCTGTCGGGGTAGACGGTGACGTGGGTGATGCGGCTGGCGGCGGTTCGGGGCGGCGCCTCCGCCTTGGCCGGCGCCGCCTCGGCGTCCCGGCCCGCCTTGGCGGCCTGACCATACCACATCACGGACACAGCGGCCAGACACAACGTAAGTCCGCTCAACATCAGAAATAGACGTTTCCTCATCGGGAAACTCCTTTATTAGCGAACAGGGTTACGCGATTCAACGTGCCAGCGGCCACAGACGCAGCTCACCGGCGGAAAGACTGAGAAGGACGTGCCGGCCATCGGCGGAGAAGGCGAGGCACTCCACGCGCTCCAGGGCCGCGCCGTCGAGATGGGCGACCTCGCGGCCCGTGGCCGTGTCCCACACGCGGACGACCGCATCCGGCGTTCGATACTGACTGCTTCCGGTCAACACCTGCCGGCCGTCCGGCGTGAAGGCGACGCGGACGATGGGATTGGCGTGTCCCGCGCCCTGCCGCAGCTCCTTGCCGCCGACCACGTCCCACAGGCGCAGGACGCGATCGCCGCCTCCGGAGGCGGCCATTCGGCCATCCGGGGCGAAGACCACACTGTAAACGGCGGCCGTGTGGCCGAGCCAGCGGCCGCGTTCCTCCCCGCTCGCCACGTCCCACAAGCGCACGCTGCGGTCGGCGCTACCGGAAAGCACGCGCCGTCCATCGGAAGAGAAGGTCACGCACGTGACCGCGTCCGTGTGTCCCGTCAAGCAGCGCAATTCCTTGCCGCCGGCGAGATCCCACAGACGAAGCGTGCGGTCGTCTCCGCCGGAGACGGCAAGCCGGCCATCGGCCGAGATCGCCACCGCGCGCACCGCGTCGGTGTGGCCGGTGAAACGCCGCACTTCCTGGCCCGTGTCCACGTTCCACAGACGCAAGCTGCGATCGCGCCCACCGGATAGCACGCTGCGCCCGTCGGAGCCGAACGCCACGCTTAACACCTCCTCCGTGTGCCCCTCGAAGCGCCGCCGCTCCTCTCCGCCCGCGAGACCCCAGAGGCGAACGGTTCGGTCCTCACCCGCCGAGGCGGCCAGGCCGCCACCGGGTGCGAAGGCCATGTCCCGTACCGCATCGCGGTGGCCGCGAAACGAGTTCGCCGGCCTCCGCACGACCTCAACCGCGCCGGCGTCCGCGCCGACAGAGAAGAGGCGGGCGAGTTCCGAGTATGTCTCCTCGAAGACTTGCCGCTGCACCGTGCCGCCCTTGGCCAAAAGCGTTCCCAGCGAACGCATCAACTCGGGCGAGCGCCGCAGGCGCACCGCGAACTCCTCGGGCATAAGTCCGGTCTCGGCAGCGGCGCTGCGCAAGTCCAAAACGTCCTCGTAACGCCGCACCGCTGTCATGATCGGTTCCGGTCCTCCCGCGGGTACGCCCGCCTGCTCCAGCGCCCGCGCGAATCGCTCCATGTCTTCCTTCATGAGCCGGCGCATCCGGGCCGACTGCGGATAAAGGGCGAGGATGGCGGCGCGCTCGTCCGCCGTGAAGACGGCGGGATTTTTGAGGACGTGAGCGCGGACCTGGTCGTCCTTGGGCAGCAAGCCGCGGACGTGACAGGACAGGCACGACAGGCCATTCTCGACGAGCCGATCCGGCCGCCGGGGATCGCTGACGATGTCGCCGGGCGCCTTGTCCACGCGCCGGCCCGCGGCATCGACGAGCAAGTAGCCCTGCAAGCCGTTGGGCAGGTGAAAAAGGATTTCGCCGCCGGCCGCGACGAAGCCGCCCGATCCGGGCATGGGGCCGAGCGGGCGCTCGAAGATATTTTGCCTACCCGTATTCTCGCTGAAGTCGTAGCTGCGCCAGTAGGCGCCGTGGGCGGCATCGTGACGTTCGAGGATGCGATTGTTGCGGGCGACGCCGGAGCCGTTGAAGCCGGCACGGACGGCGTTGTCGTCTTGCAGGTCGGCCCGGACATCGACTTGCAGCCGACGTTCGAGGGCGCGGTCGGTGCTGGGCAGTTGCAGGAAATCGTGATAGAACGGCGGCCGCGATGCCGTGGCGAGGAACCAGTCGCCGCGCAGGTACGGCTGAGCGCTGCCGGTCAGCGCGGCGCACTCCTTCGCCGCGGCGCTCGTCTCGCCCGGGCGGTACGGATACACCACGGCCAGGCGCTCCCACATCCGGGCCGTCCATTGGTAATCGCGCAGATCGAGGCGATAGATCGTTCGCGCCGCACCCACGGGGCGCGGCGGCGAGATGCGGGGATGCCACGACAGGCTGTTGACCAGCTTGGCCAGGGCGTGCCGATGCCTGGACACGCTCTCTTCCGACAGCCCCGCGTTGGCCAGGTGGGAAAGCGTCAAGTAGCGCGTGAAGCGGCGCTGTCGCGGTGGGAGATCCTGCAAATCGGCGAGGACCGTCCGCACTAGCAGCGCCTCGCGGAGGAGGGACGGCGGCGGCGTGGGATGGAAAGGCGGAGCGCCGGCGTCGATCCAACGGCGCAGGACGGCGAGGTCGCCGGCTTGGAGGCGCGGCCGTTTGCCGGGCGGCATCTCGCCCTGCTCGATGCGTTGAAACAGCGGCGATTCGTCGGCCTTGCCGGGCACCACCTGCGTGCGGCTGGCCAGTCGGTCGGGATCAAGGACATAATCGAAGCCGCCCTTGCCGGTCCCATCGGGTCCATGACAGGCGGCGCAATGCGTGCGCAGCACGGCTTCTGCTCGGGCCGGCAAGTCCTCCACCCCGTGCGCCGGGCTGAGGACCAGAAGGAACGACAGGAGCCAACCGACGGAATAAGTCGTCGCGCGTCGCATGGGACCTCCACAAGCGAGATGCCGCGGCATCTCCGGAAGTCCTTATCATCTCCGGGGCAGCCAGGAAGGCAAGTAACAAGCCTGTAACAAGCGTCGGCGACAGCGGGAGCGCGAACCGTCCAGATTGTCGGGTCCAAGGTGAGGAAGGGGAAGAGGATTGGCTCCGTTGCGACACCGCCGAGTGAGCCAATCCAAAGACCGATCGCCAGCGTCCAATCCATCGTCGTTGCGAAGAGTTGTCGCCATCGAGCGGAGGCGACAGAACGGCAATTGAACTTTTTATCGCCGGCATCCAGGGCTGGGAAGCCGGATTGCGGCAGATTATCTCGGAGAAATTGAGCAACGACACGAAATCGTAAATCATTGTGTGGTCTTTATTTCCGAACAGACTCTCGGCATGGAGGGCCGACCGCGCGGCAGTCTACCCAGAAATCGACTCGGAAGAACCTCATCTCCCGCGCCGGTTCCTCCAATCCGTTCATCCCCCTCGGATCGGCGTATTCGGCAGGACCATACCGCTCCTTTCCCCTTGCCGCTACCGCTGGCGGTGAGCACGTCCTGGAGGGTGACGGACAACACGCCGGTGAAGACGTTCTGGCTCCAACTGGTCGTGCTCGTGCCGAAGTTTCCGATGCGGTGATCCCTGAATCGCGCTCCTCCATCCGCCCCATGACTGCCCGGATGGCATTTTCGGGAAGGACAACGGTAGACGGCGACCGACCTATCTTACGAAGGAAGCGATTTGCCAGACAGAGCCTAGACTCCTCTATTTCCGAGGATGTCGCTCTGCGTCTATTTCCGACAAGTGACACCCACGTATGAGCCAATCATGTCCGAATGTTAGACCCGACGTTATGCTGGGAAAGACGCCAACCTCGATTCCTGTTTCCGCGTCGTAAGGGTCTGACGGTCCCGCATAGTACCGTATCTCGCCTGCAATCCGCTGGAGAACAAATCGTCTCGATCCCTTGTCAATTTCAATCCCAGGATCGTTTGTAATAGTCGTGAAATCAAGACCCTTGCCCCAACACAAATCCACAAAAATCGGGGTTTCGGTCATCTTACACTGAGACGCAAGGAGATCATAGCTATGGCCTTGCGCTCGTAGACTTTCAAGGAATGTCATGCCCGCACCTTAGTGAATCCGCTCACCCGTCGAGAGATTGTAAATCGCTCGGGGACCTCCAGGATATTCCTCTATGACGATACAGGCGCCTGGAGTAAGAAAGCCTTGTTGCTGTAACGCCTGGCGAATCGCTGGAATATCGCTTACCCTGGGCACAAACCCGGTTGAGGATGGACCAACGACTACATCCTTTCCTATCATCATGAACCCAAACCTTTGTTGGCCCGTTTGGAGCGGCCCAAGATTGGTCCCTGACAGCGTGAGATGGTTTGTAGAACTGCCATAAGTGCCCGCCGTAACTCTACCACCTTCAGGAGTCACTTCCACGACACCGATGAGCTGGCCTTGGCCGAATTGAGCCCGAGCCTGCGCAAGAGTATGCTGCGTTCCGCCAGGGAGTGTCCTCGTTTGTGAAGCAGGAATTTCAGTGGGAGCTGGACCTTTGACTCTGCCAGCGTTAATCTCATTGGGAGCCGGGCCTTTGACTCTGCCAGCGTTAATCTCATTCGGAACTTGTTTTGGAGCAGTTCCCTTTGGAGAAGGACTCGCTGCCTTGGCCACTGCTACGCTCGCCGCAAAGGCACCGGCATTCTGGCAGTACTGGGTACTGTCCCCCGTCTTCACCGCATCGATTGCCGAATCGGCCAGCCCGTAGATACCGAGCGTGCCCGCATCCGTCATCTGCTTGGCGATATATTTGCCACCCTCCGCGGGGCCACGCTTTGAGGCCTCATCCATCCCTTTGAACAACCCGGAACTGGGCTCATACTGGTACACACTCGTACCGAACATGGCATTGCTGGCAAGCGATCCTGCCTGCAAGGTTGCACGCGATACGTCGTTGCTGGCCAGCGCCAACTCCAAGGGAAGCTTGGCGGCCCCGATGGCCATATTCTTCGCTCCCTCGGCCGCGCCCGAACAAGCAGCACAGGGAGCGTCCCACAAATAAAACTTCCAACCCATTCCTTCAGGGGCTGCATCGGTGAAGGGTTGACCAAACGGTGAGTAATCGAGGTTGCCCGGTCCCGCTCCCGGCGTCGCATTGGAGACGTTGGCGAAGCCTTGCAGCAGGGAGTAACGGTCCTGTCCGGTCTCGCTCTGACTGAGACTGCCGCTCTTCCAATCGCCACTCTCCTGCAAGCTGTAGCTGTTGCTGCCGACACCACTGGGCATGGTAGCGCCGGGACCACTGTCGGTCAAGTTGTAGCTGCCGTTGCCCGACTCCGTGCGCTGGAAGGTCTGGTCCGGCGTGTTGCCCGTCTCGCTCACCGAGGTCGTCTCACTGCCCTGCAACGTCGCGCTGTAACTGCCGCCCAACGACTGACCCGACTCCGCCATTGCATAACTGTCATCGCCACTCAGGCCACGGCTGTAAGCGCCGGTGACGCTGTTGCCGCTCTCCTGACCGCTGCTCGTCGCACTGCCCGACTCCGTCAGACTGAAACTGTCGCTGCCGCCGGCCGTCTGCGTCATCCCGTAGTTGTCGCTGCTCGTCAACTGCGCCGTGTAACTGCCGGTGAAATTATCCCCCGACTCCTGCCGCGTACTCGTCTGACTGTCGCTCTCATTGGTGCCCACGCCGCCAGCACTGTCCTGCAGCGTCGTCGTGCCGCTACTGCTGGTGTTGCGCGTGTAGGCACCCGTGAAGTCGTCGCCCGACTCGGCAAGCGTGCTGTTCGACTGGCTCGTCTCCGTGTACGACGCTTGCCCCGCCAACGTCGTCGTCGTGTCCTGAATGGTCGTGCTCACATTGTCCGTACCCGAACCGCTGTAGCTGCCGGTGTCGTCGTCGCCCGTTTGCTGCCACGACTGCTGCTCACTGCTGGACTTGCTCAGGCTCGACGTGCCCACGCTGTTGGTCGCCGTCTGGCCCAGGTTGTCCGTGCCGCTCCCCTCACTCCTGCCGCACGAAGAATCCGGTGCTGGGTTCCTTGAGCCACACTCCGCCATCGACTGCGTGACTGCCAGGATGGCATTTTCGGGAGGGGACAGCGTCAACGAAGGCGGCAGTTTCTCATTTGGCGAGTTTTAGGGTCATGGCTTGGTCGTTCACTTCCAATGACGCTATCTGAACTTCTATCTCAGAACCTTCGGGCAAGTGCCTGGTTTGGTCGTTGAGTGGAAGCTCACCAACACAGTCGTTTCCAACATCGACGGTAACACCGTTTTGGTGAACCATCTTGACTTTGCCACGCAGTACCGTGCCTGGTGGATTTCGAGACAATGCTCGATAAGGGTTTCCTTCCGGGTCAAGATGCTTCAATGAGCCGGTGTAAGTGTTCTTCTCGTAGTTCAACCGTTCAATCATAACCCTGAGCGTTTGACCAACAGAGAGGTTGGCAAGCATGGTCGGAGTAGGAATCCATGCGACATTGTTCAATGGAACGAAAATACTATCATTACCGTAGGCGAGAAAAATGCCGAACGGTTCGACCCGCATGATCATCGCTTCAACAATTGCACCGATTTCGAGCATGTCACAACCTCACAGTGTAGAGTGGCCTATTACGGATGGTATCGGTTTCCGGTAGCCCCAGCTTCGATGGCCTTATTGAACTCATCAAGACGGCCAGGGCTGACTTTCCAGGATCGACCAGCTTCATAGTATCCATCGACTTCGATAACCCCTCTATGGACCAACTCATCGAACGTACTTCGAGGGATGTTGATCTCTTGAAGGCCATTCTTGTAGGATGCCTGGAATCCTTCGGCGATTGATTTGTCAGTTGACAGAAACACCCCATCTCCTGAGTATTGCTTCGGATCGAACCCGCTTTTGACTTCATTAGCAACCCCCGCTCTTCCTTGCTGGGGAGCTTTCCAAAGGGTGACTGTTTCGCTCGACTCGGGAACGCCAACAACCTTGGCTCGTGGGATACCGGCTTGTGGAGC
This sequence comes from uncultured Planctomycetota bacterium, assembly GCA_963849325.1. GTDB lineage: Bacteria > Planctomycetota > Planctomycetia > Gemmatales > Gemmataceae > JAJPHU01. The sequence continues at coordinate 310,027 of CAWKHF010000006.1, forward strand.
AACCCACACTGCTCACGAAAATCATGCCATGATACCAGCTTCATGCCACTCGATCATATCATTCACGGCATACCTGAACCATTCCCAAAAAGTGTGCATCCGGGTAACGACCTCGTAGCCGGGCGATGCGAAGTCGTGAACAACAATAACTTGGCCCGCCCCCTGTTCGGGATCACGCATGACGAAGCAAGCAACGTCGTCGTTGTCGGCCCTCCGTGCGAACGGGATGATGCTCCGCTCCGGGTAGCGTTTGTTGACCCCGACGAACAGATAGTCGAACTCCTCGTCGGACACCAAATGCCAGGGATGTAGGTTGACCAAGTTTAGCCCTTTGGCCTCCTCGTAGCCATTGGGCAAATTGACCCCGTTCTCCACGGCGATCATTGCTGGCTTTGTAGAAACCATCTTGTCCTCCTATTCACTCCGGGGGCTTCGGCATCCGTGGCGGATTGGGCGTGCCGGTCGGCGGAAGTGGTGGCCTTTGGTTCCCTGTTCGCTGGGCGAGAGCTTCGCCCCAGGTTTTAGCATCACCGAACCGACCAATCATGTCAGGAGGCAGTAGTTCATCCGGCGCATGGACTCTCACGGGTATCTCTTTGATCCCAAGTTCTCTGGCGACAGCAACACGAGTGTTGTCAATCGTGGTAACGCCATCTGCTGTTCGGACAGCATCCACAGGATCACCGGCCCATCCCTTCTCCTTCATGCTCTGCCGGAGAACATCTGCTCGCCCCCTCCCTCCCGCCGTATTCTGGCTAAACCGGACTTTCGCTGGGTCAAGGTTTTCAACGGCTCCCTTTGGAGCAAGCGTCTTCGCCTCTGCTTGAGCAAGTGTCTTCGCCTCTGCTTGAGTGAGCGTCTTCGCCTCTGCTTGAGCAAGCGTCTTCGCCTCTGTCCTGGCCAATGTTTTTTGGGCCTCAATCTCTGACTTAATCGCCTTTTTCGTTGCCGAAAACGCGCCAGCTGTTCCTTCGCCTTCAACTGTGCCTATCCCTCCTATCTCAAATAACGCATACCATCCGATAGCCTCCATCATATCGTCATAGAATGCCGACGAGATTTTTAGGGAGATTTGAAAACTTTGCTTGAACGCTTCCCCTATGGGCATCCCTTTTCCGGTTGTCGACGGAGCCTGAGGGGAATTAATGCCTCCAGGGTGAGACATTGCCAAATACGCATAAACCAGGCCCTCCACATCTTCATCTTCAATATCTTCACCCTCGTCACGCAATATGCTCGCAATGGTACTAATGTCGGACGGACCCAGCTGATCGGGATCATGATTACTGAAATACCAATCCAATACATCCAATTGCGTATCTGTCGGCGGATCATCACGGAAGGGCATCCCGAACGGCGAATAGTCGAGGTTGCCCGGTCCTGCTCCCGCCGCCGCATTAGAGACGTTGGCGAAGCCTTGCATCAGTGAGTAGCGGTCCTGGCCGGTCTCGCTCTGGCTGAGGCTGCCGCTCTTCCAATCGCCACTCTCCTGCAAGCTGTAGCTGTTGCTGCCGACACCACTGGGCATGGTTGCGCCGGGACCGCTGTCGGTCAAGCTGTAGCTGCCACTACCCGATTCCGTGCGCTGGAAGGTCTGATCCGGCGTACTGCCCGTCTCGCTCACCGTGTTCGACTCGCTGCCCTGCAACGTCGCGCTGTAACTGCCGCCCGACGACTGCCCCGACTCCGAGAGATTATAGCTGTCACCGCCCGTCAGGCCACGGCTGTAGACGCCGGTGACGTTGTTGCCGTTCTCCTGACCGCTGCTCGTCGCACTGCCCAACTCCGTCAGGCTATAACTGTCGCTGCCCGTCGCCGTCTGCGTCATCCCGTAGTTGTCGCTGCTGCTCAACTGCGCCGTGTAACTGCCGGTGAAATTATCCCCCGACTCCTGCCGCGTACTCGTCTGACTGTCGCTCTCGCTGGTGTCCACGCCACCAGCACTGTCCTGCAGTGTCGTCGTGCCGCTACTGCTGGTGTTGCGCGTGTAGGCACCCGTGAAGTCGTCGCCCGACTCGGCAAGCGTGCTGTTCGACTGGCTCGTCTCCGTGTACGACGCTTGCCCCGCCAACGTCGTCGTCGTGTCCTGAATGGTCGTGCTCACATTGTCCGTACCCGAGCCGCTGTAGCTGCCGGTCTCATCGTCGCCCGTCTGCTGCCACGACTGCTGCTCGCTGCTGGACTTCGACAAGCTCGACGTGCCCACGCTGTTGGTGGCCGTCTGCCCCACATTGTCCGTGCTGCTGCTGCTGCTACCGAAGCTGTCCTCGCCCGTGTACAAGTCGTCGCTGTCCTGGACGGTGCTCGTCGTGGACTGCACGTCCTGCAACGAGTAGCTGGTGCTCGTCGCCAGATACGTGCCGCTCTCCGTCGTCGTCGTCAGGTCGCTGCTCGTGGTCGTCGCCGCGTCGCTGCCGCTGAACTCGTCGGCGCTGTCCTGCGTCGTGGTCGTGTTGGAATCGCTCACCGTCTGGTTGTAACTGTCGTTACCGTCGCCGCCCTGCTTGGTCGTACTCGTCACCGTCGTCACCGTCTGACCGTCGCTGTCGCTGCCGGTGTAATCGTCGCCCGAGTCGCTGTCGCTGCTGCTGACCGTGGTCGTCGTCGTCGCCGTGAACGAACCACGTGAGTCCGTGCCGCTGTCGGTCGTGGTGGACGTGCCCGAACCGCTGCCGCTGACGGTCTGGACGCCGCTGAACAGGTTGCCGCTGAGCGTCAACGTGCTACTGTCGCTGGACTGCGTCACGCCGCTGTCGTCCAGACCATCGTCGCTGACATCGTCGTTGTCGGTGTCGCTGTCGCTGCTGCTGACGGTCTCGGCCAGGCTGCCGGTATAGGTGTTCTCGCTCAGCGTGGTCGTGCTGCTGTCGGAGGCTTGGTCGGTGCTGCTGTCCGTGGCACCCTGGTCCGACTGGTGTCCCCGCCGCTGACGCTGAGCAAGTCCTGGATGGTCGCCGACAGGCTGCCGCTGAACAGGTTCTGGCTCCAGACCGTGCTGCACGTGTCGCTGCCCTGCGACGTGCTTGTGTCCGTCAGTCCCTGATCGGTCGCGTCGTCCGTGCCCGTGTCCGTCACGCTGTCCGTACTCGTACCCGACACGCTGCCCGTGTACACATTCTCGCTCAACGTCGTCGTCGTGCTGTCGCTGCTTTGGTCCGTGCTGTTGTCGTCGGCGCCCTGGTCGCTGCTGTCGTCGCTGCCGGCGTCGCTGCGGTTGTCCGTGATCGTCTCGGACAGGATGCCCGTGAAGGTGTTCTCGCTCAGCGTGGTCGTGCTGCTGTCGGTGCTGCTGTCCCTGCTGTTGTCGTGTCACCCTGGTCCGAACGGTTGTCCTGGCGGGAAGCACACACGTCCTGAATGGTCGCGGACAGGCTGCCGGTGAAGACGTTCTGGCTCCAGACGGTGGTGCTGGTGTCGCTGCCCTGCGTCGTGCTCGTGTCCGTCAGCGCTTGGTCCGTGGTGTTGTCGCTGCCGTTGTCGGTAATCGTGTCACTGCCGCTGCCGGAGAGGTCGCCCGTGTACAAGTTCTCGCTCAGCGTCGTGGTCGAGCTGTCCGTGCTGTTATCGGTGCTGCTGTCCTGGTCGCCCTGGTCGGAGACATCCTCCGTACCGGCGTCGCTGTCGGTGTCCGTGAGGGTCTCCGACAGGCTGCCGGTGTAGGTATTCTCGTTCAGAAGGGTCGTGCTGCTGTCGCTGCTCTGGTCGGTGCTGGTGTCGTCCTCGCCCTGGTCGGAGGTGTCGTCGCGGCCGCTGGTGTTAGCAAGTCCTGGATGGTGGCCGTCAGGCTGCCCGTGAACACGTTCTGCGTCCACAGCGTACTGCTGGTGTCGCTGCTCTGCGTCGTGCTCGTGTCGGTCATCTCCTGGTCCGTCGTGTCGTCCGTGCCGCTGTCCGTGGCCGTATCGTTGCTGCCGCCGGAGAGACTGCCCGTGTACAGGTCTTCGTTCAGTGTCGTGGTCGAACTGTCGCTGCTGCTGTCGGTGCTGCTGTCGTTCTCGCCCTGGTCCGAACTGTCATCCGTGCTGGTGTCCGTGCTGTTGTCCAGGATCGTCGTCGTCAGATTGCCCAGGATGGTATTGCCCATCACCGTCGCCGTGCTGCTGTCCGTGCTCGTGTCGGTGCTACTGTCGCTCAACGACTGGTCCGCCGTCGTGTCCTGGAGCACGGCACGCAGTTGATCCTGCACCGTCGCCGTCAGCGTGCCGGTAAAGAGGTTCTCCACCCAAGTCGTCGTCGTCGTGTCGCTGCCCTGCGACGTGCGGTCATCGCTCACCGTCTGCACCGTCTCGTCGTCCGTGCCGCTGTCCGTCACGGTGTCCGTGGTCGTGCCCGAGACGCTGCCCGTGTACAGGTTCAGCCCCTCCACCGTCGTCGCACTGTCCGTGCTCTGATCGGTGCTGGTGTCCGTGGGAGCATTGGGCAGCTCTACCACCTCGTCATCCGTACTGCTGTCGCTGCCGAGGTCGCTGATCGTCGCCGTTAGGTAGCCGCTGAACAGGTTGCCGCTGACCGTCGTGATCGCGTTGTCGGTGCCCGTGTCCGTGCCGCTGTCCTCTAGCGACTGGTCCGTCGTCGTGCCACCGCCCGAGGACGACGACTGGTCCGTCGTACTCTCCGACAGCGCACCCCCCACCAAATCCAAGGTCCAACTGGCGGAGTTGCTGTCCGTGCCCTGCGACGTACACGACGACTGCAAGCCCTGGTCCGTCGCGTCGTCGTCCTCCGTGTCCGTCTCACCGCCGCTGTCCGAACCCGACACCGTACCGCCCGCCCAGTCCTCCGTCAGCGTCACCGTCGCGCTGGCGTTACCCACGTCCGTGCCGCTGTCCGCTTCGCTCTGATCGCTGTCGCTGCCCTGCTCCGAGAAGGAATGGGTGTCCGTCGTCGTCACCGTCTGCGTGCCGGCCAGCACGTTGGCCACGAATTGCGCCGTCAGGTTGCCACTGGACCAACTCGTGGCACTGTCGCTGGCCGTCTGATTGCTCACGCTCTCCAACAGCGACGTGCCACCGCTGCCCGACGACGACGACGACATGCTCCCCGTCAACACGTTGCCGCTGATCGTCGTCGTCATGTCCTCGCTGTCGGAGACCGAGCTGCTGTCCTGCTCGGTCTGATCGCTGCCGGTGTCCGTCTCGCTGCTGCCGTCACTGCTGCTCTGCGTGCTCGCGTACGCCCCACTCAGACGATCCAGCGTCGTGGCACTGGTCAACACCGACGTAACGCTGCCCGTGCCGCTGTCATCCTCGGTCTCCTCGTCGTCGCCCGACTGCACCGTGGTGCTGCTGGACAACGTCACACTGTCGCTGTAGTCGCCGTCCGACTCCTGCAACGAACCCGACCAGGTGCCGCTGCCGTTGGTCGTCGTCGTCGAACTGCCGCCCGCGTTGGTCGCCGTCCGCGTCACCTGGTCGGTATTGTTGCCGCTGATGCCGCCCAGAAACTCGGCACCGATGCCGCCGCCGCCGTCCACTATCGTGAGCGTGTTCAGCGTCTCCGTCTCGGTATAACTGTCGCCGCCTTCCTGGCCCGTCGTCGTCGTCACCGTCTCCACGCCGGTGGTCACGCTGCCGCCATAGGTGCCGTCAAGAAAGTTGCCGTCCAGCTGGATCTCTTGGCCGCCGGTCTGTGTCTGCGTGTCGGTGAAATTGCCATTCGCATCGCGGCCGATGCTGTCCTGTACCGTCTGGTTGATGCCGTCGTCGATGGTCGAGGAGAAGTCGCCCGTGTCGCCGTCGCCGCTGCCCGTTACCTGGACGTTGCCGCCGCCGCTGACCGTGCCGCTACGGTAGCGGGACAGGTCGTCGCTGACGATGGAGCCGACGACGCCATCGCCGCCGCTGGCACTGCTGGCGAAGCTGCCCTCGGTGAAGATGCTGGGCGTGTCGCTGCCCTGGGCCGAGACGGCGAAGGTCAAGGACACGATGTCCAGCGTGGCCAAGGTGCCGCTCGGCGTGTACAGCGTCTTTTGCAGTCGGTAGTCCAGCTCGCCGTTGGTGCCGGCGGCGTAGGTGCCGGTGCTGGCGTCCTGTCCGCCGGTTTCGCTGTCGCCGGAGGAGAGCTTGCTGGCCTGGTAGGACAGGTAGAGGGATTTGCCCGGGCTGGAGCTGGCGACTTGCACTTGGGTGTCGTCGGTCAGGTCCAGGACGTCGGCGAAGCTGACGCCGGCGCCGACGGCCTGGAAGGTGTTGTCGGTGACCTGGACGGCGACGACATACGGTCCTTGCAGCCGGTAGGTGTGGCTGCCGATAATGTCGAGTCCGCCGTTGGCATTGGCTTGGACTTGTCCGCCGGAGGTGGTGCCGTCGCCCCAGAGGATGACGGCGGAGTAGTCGCCGGCGCCGTGGAAGGGGTTGGTGATGGTGGCGACGGTGCCGGAGAATTGTTGGCCTTCGATGGCGGCGAAGGCGGTGCCGCCGACATCGGGTTCTTCGTCGATGGTCGTGGTGGCGACGGAGGGAGAACCGAGGGTGGCGTTGCTGGCGCCACTGAGGACCACGGCGAAGGCGTCGCTGGGTTCGTCCTCGTCGCTGCCGCTGCCGTCGTCGAGGATGGGCACGGTGAAGCCTTCGCTGGTCTGGCCGGGAGCGAAGGTCAAGGTGCCGTTGGTGGGGGTATAGTCTTCGCCGCCGACGGCCGTGATGTCGCTGGTGGCATAGTCCACGGTCACGGTTTGGCTGGCGGAGCCGCTCAAGGTGACGGTGACACTGGCCGGCCCCTCGGTCTCGGACACGGTGTAGGTGGGCGAACCGAACTGCACCGTCGGCGTGGGTGTAGGCGTGGGCGTGGGCGTGCTATCTTGCGGGAGGGCCACGGGGGCCAGCGCGGTCGTGCCCGTGCGGGTGCCCGTGGGGTGGCTCACGACCGGGTGGAACGACGCGCTGCCAGCATCCTCGTCGCCGTCGCTCTCGTCCAGAAGGGTGACGGTCTGGCCGTGGCGGGTCTGGTCCTGCGTCAAGGTCGGACGGCTGTTGGCGCCGATCGAGTCGGTGCCCGCCGTGGCCGTCGGCGTGGGCGTTGGCGTCGGTGTGGGCGTGAGTATCGAAGGAGCTGTGTTGCTGGAGAGAACCGTGCTCGTACGGGTGTTCGTCGCTGTCGGCGTGGCCATCGGCGTCGCCGTAGACGTGGGGGTCGGCGTCGGCGTGATCGTTGAAGGAGTTGTGTTGTTGGGGAGGGTCGTGCTCGTACGGGCGTTCGTCGCCGTCAGCGTGGCCGGGGGCGTGGACGCGATCCCCGCCGTCAGGCGGGTGGGCGCGGACAGGCTGCTCCGACTTGGCACCGACAGGGTGTTGGACGACGGCAGTGTCGGCACATCCGCGGAGAACGGGCTGCCGGGCAGCGTGCTGCCCGTCCCCAGCGATCCGCTCAGGCCCGGCAGCGTGGGTGTACCGGGAAGGCCGCCAGAGAGGTTCGGCAGGCTCGGCCTACTCAGGCCGCTGTGAGGCGGCGTCGCCGGAGTCGTGCTGCCCGGCGGCGGGGCGGATGGCGTCGCCGAGGTGGCACCAGGCGTGGTCCCGACGTTGGCGTCGCTGCCCGAGGGCGGAACGCCCGAAGCCGCGGACGCCCCGGACCCGCTGCCACTGCCGCCGGCCGGCGCCGAACATGGTCGCGGTGTTGCCCACGGTCGCGTTGCTGGGAATGCCTGGCCGCAGACGGCGTCGCTCCCGCCGAAGTCGAGGCCAGTTGCGGCAGCGACGGCAGATTGCTGTGGCCACCACCGCCGCCGCCGTTGCCGTTGCCCCCGCCAATGCCCGCTGTGCTGCTGCCGCCGGGAGCACCGCCGCCCCCGCCGCCCCCGTTGTTCTTGTTGTCCACCGGCGGCGGCGGAGAAGTCGGTCGCCGCGTCGGCGGCGGCGACAGGTCGAGATCGTCCGACGATGCCGACGGCTGCGAGGGAGGCGTGTCGTCGCGGACGCTGGCCGCGGACGTGATCGGCAGGGGCATCCCTTGCCCCGGATGTCCAGACGACGAGGCGTGTTCGCCCAACAGCCAGCTCCAGTCCGCCGACGAACCCGTCGCCAGCACCACTTCCTGCTGCGCGCCATCTGGCGGCGTGGCGGCGGCCACGGTGGTCTGCGGTTGGGGTTGGGTCGGCGCGGCGAGGGCGTCGGCCGGGGCAGAGTCGGCGGCCGCGTGCCAGGCGGGCACGAGCAAGGCCGTCAGGGTCTCGCCGGGCAGAGCACGCTCCTCCAGGGCCAGCAATTCCAGCCGCACCGGCGGACGAGGGATGCGGACGAGCGGGCCCCGCCAGCGGCCATACAGGCGACGAGGCCAGCGCAAGGCCCGGAGCAAACCGACCGTGGTCCGACGCACGTGCCAGCGAGCCCACCGCGTCCACCCGTAGCGCAGCCAGCGTCTCATGGGGCGTCCTCCCCGTGCGGTCGTCGCCGCGGAGTGGAGTCGATACCTTCCAGCAATGGATGCGAAGGACTATCATCCGGGCCTGGAGACCGGCGTGTCAAGGGGTAGCTGGGGGGTAGCTTGCTTTGGACTCATCAGCTTCTCGTCATAGTCCCAGATGACTCCCTGTCCGGTGCCGTCGCCCCGGAAGCGGAGGGTGCCGACGGGCAGGCTGCGATTTGCTGGATCGCGTGATTGTTTGGAAGAAAGGACACTTGCGCCGGCTTCTCGACGCCTCCCTGGAGTCTTATCATCAAGCGCGTCCCCACATGGGATTGGGCCACAATGCTCCGCAGCCGCGTGCGGTAGAGCCACCGGAGCATGGCCGAGTCGTGGCGGAACCGATGGTAGGTGGTCTGCATCACCGTTACCGCCGCTGCGGCTGAGTACCCGCATTGAGAGACACCTCACGTTCTTTCGCCGGAACAGCGTTCCCGCTCCGTCTGAAGAGCAAAAACAGACCTTGAATGTACCTGCTCCCTGCTCGGAAGGCGACGAAGCCGCGTCGATCATCACTCCACCTCGAAGGTGCCAGTGCGATGATCCCTGAATCGCGCTCCTCCATCCGCCACATGACTGCCCGGATGGCATTTTCGGGAAGGACAGGTCACCACGGACGAATCGCTGCCGGTCGCGCTCTCCTCGTCGTCGCTCTCCTCGTCGTCGCCCGACTGCACCGTGGAGCTGCTCAACAGCGTCACGCTGTCGCTGTAGTCCTGGTCCGACACCTGCAACAGCCCGTCCAATTGTCGCTGCCGACGGTCGTCGCGCTCGAACTGCCGCCAGGGTTGGTCCCCGTCTGGACCACCAAGTCGGTGTTGCTGCCGCTGACGCTGCCGACAAACTCGCCGCTGATGCCGCCGCCGCCGCCCGCCAACGTGTGGACCGCCAACGTCTCCGTCTGCGTGTACTGGTCGCCGCCCTCCTGACCCGTCGTCGTCACCGTCGTCACGCCCCTGGCCACGCTGCCGCCATAGGTGGCGTCGAGGAAGTTGCCGTCCATTTGATAGGGACAGGCTCATTTTCCTGCGCAATAATATTCGCACAAAACGCATTTAGCGTGTTGGCGGTCTTAATGCCAATGCCCGAAGATATTGATTCTCTCGTTCTATGCGAAGTATGTTGACGGGAATCGAGAGAGAAAGAAAGGTAAGACCAACGCCACACAATCCGATAAGCCGTCGCCAATAATTAGAACGATAGCCTAAAACCGACTGCACAGTGAGGCTAATAATCTCAACGAGCGAAGCCGAAATGGCACCCATAACGATAGAGCTGATAACCACCATCAAGACATCTTTCTCTCGGGGAACGGTTGCAACTGATAATAGTATAACACAGAAGGCGATGGAGACGCCGAGCCATGCCAATAACCATCCCGTCAAGACCGACAATCTTTCCTCGCGCATAGTCTGAACCGTCCATCTCAGTAGCAGTCCTGCAATTACGCCGGGCAGTAGGGCAAAAAGTGCAAGATTAATTATATTGTCAACGATTTTATCTAACGTAAGCGGCCCTTCCTTATAAGCAACTACGACACCATCCGGCGATACATATATTTCTCGTATTCGACCAGCTTGCGCAACCATGATGGAATAACACTCCTTGCCGTCTTCTGTCTCCTTTCGCACATACAGTATTTTGGCATCCGCTTTGCCGATAAATTCATCTTTAATACGGCCCTCCACAACTGGGGGTAGATCGTTGATGGCGATCTCCTCGCTACTACCCTGCGTCTGCAACGTAATACGCAAGCACCCAATCGCAACCAGCAGGCATTTGTATTTCATATGGGAGTGATCCTCGCCGACATTCACGCCGGACTTTGCATCTATGACACAGAGGTTTCAATGAACTGCACGGTAAAGTTTGCTATCATAGGTCATCCCGTGAGGGCCGAGCTGGTCCCCGAGAGGGGAGCCAGACGCGCTCAGTCAACCTCATATAGGGTGAAAGAGATGGGGACGGCGGCCAGGCCCAATTGGAGGGTTGAGTTTCAAATCTTCCAGCGTCTCATTCCGTCCGGTCATGAGTAGATTAAGTCTTTCCGTCCACTTCTCATTTACCTCCTCATCCACGAAAAAGTGGTCCGAACCACCGACATGACCATCGTCGAGGTAGAAAACGAACGAATTATTGGTTTTGCTTTTAGGGTCATCAGAGACAGTAATTTTTAGGGCCTCATGGCCACCGGATTTCAATCCGATATCCCAAGTCTTCCACCCATAATGGGAAACCTTTATGCCATCCTGCAAGGCCGCCGGAAGCATGTCTTTGATTTTCGGATAAATCTCATCCACCCACTGGTTGCAATGCACAAATAGCCCACAGGCACGGTACCATTTAAACTGCGAGGTCATCAATTAGGCGATGCAGATGCTCTTTAATTCTGGCCTTTTTCTCAGCAGGCCAGGAAAGTTGGTCAACCTTCGCATCGACAGCGGCCTTAGCGTCTTTTGCAGTTGGGGGCGCATCGCTGAAAGGCGCCCCGAACGGCGAATAGTCGAGGTTGCCCGGCGTGCCCTTGGCCGCATTGGAGACATTGGCAAAATCCTGCATCAAGCTGTAGCGGTCCTGTCCGATCTCGCTCTGGCTGAGGCTGCCGCTCTTCCGGTCACCCTTCTCCTGCAAGCTGTAACTACTACTGCCCGTGCCGGTGGGCAGCGTGGCGCCAGGGCCGCTGTCCTGCAAGTTGTAGCTGCCGCTGCCCGTCACACTGCGCTGGAACGTCTGATCCGGCGCATTGCCCGTCTCGCTCACCGTCGTGCTGTCGTTGCCTTGCAACGTCTCACTGTAACCGCCGCCCCCATTCTGACCCGACTCCGCCAGCGTGTAGCCGTCGCTGCCCGCCAAGCCACGACTGTAGCTGCCGGTGATGCTGTTGCCGCTCTCCTGGCCATTGCTGCTAACGCCACCCGTCTCCGTCAAACTATAATTGTTGCTGCCCACCGCCGTCTGCGTCAAGCTGTAACCGTCGCCATTGCTCAACTGCGACGTGTAGGCCCCCGTGAAGTCGTTGCCCGTCCGCTGCTCCGTACTCGACGGCGAATCGCTCGCGCTGGTCGTCACCACACCGTTGGCATCCGAGTAACTATCCGCCAGCGTCGTCGTGCCGTTGCTGTCCGTCGTCGTGTCATCCTCACCCGTCACGCTGTTGCCCGACTCCTGGATGGAGGCACTGGACTGGCTCGTCTCCGTGTACGAGGCCAGGCTGGTACTCGTACTAGTCGTGTCCTGGATGGTCACGCTGCTGCTGTCGCTGACCGAACCGTTGAAATCGCCCGTGTCCGCATCGTCATCCTGCTGCTGCGACTGCGTATCCGTGCTCAACTCCGTCAGACGTGGATGAGCCGGCACTGTTGCTGGCCGTCTGGGTGAGGTTGTCGCTGCTGGTCGTGTTGTTGGTGATGCTGTCCACGCTCTGGTAGAAGTTGCTCTGGTCCTGGCCGCTGCCGCTGGTCGTCTGCGTGTCCTGCAACGTGTAGTCGGTGCCCGTGGCTAGATATTGACCGCTCTCCGTCGTGGTCAGCGTGTCGCTGCTGGTCGTGGTCGAGTTGCCGTTGCCCGTATCGTCGTCGCCGCTGTCCTGCGTCGTCGCCGTGCTCGAATCGCTGACCGTCTGATGGTAACTGTCGTTGCCATCGCCGCCCGCCTTGGCCGTCGTGCTCACCGTCGTCACCGTCACCGAACCGCTGTCGCTGCCGGTGAAATCATTGTCCGCGTCACTGTCGGAGTTGCTGACCGTGGTTGTCGTCGTCGCCGAGAACGAACCACGCGAATCCGTGCCGCTCTCCGTCGTCGTCGAAGTGCCGCCGCCGCCGCCGCTGACGCTGTCGGCACCCGTGAACCCATTGGCCACGATGGTGGCGGTGTCGCTGCCGCTGTCCTGCGTCGTACCGGCGTCGCTCAAGCCATCATCGCTGCTGTCATCGCTCTCCGTATCGCTGTAATTATCGCTGACGGTCGTCGTCTGGTCGCCGGTAAACAAGTTCTCCGTCACCGTCGTCGTGCTGCTGTCGCTGCTGCTGTCGCTGCTGTCCTCGTCGTCGCCATCGTCCGAGGAATCCTCCGTGCTCGTGTCCGTGTTGCTATCCAGGATCGTCGTTGTCAGATTGCCCAGGATGGTATTGCCCATCACCGTCGCCGTGCTGCTGTCCGTGCTCGTGTCGGTGCTGCTGTCGCTCAACGACTGGTCCGTCGTCGTGTCCTGGAGCACGGCACGCAGTTGATCCTGCACCGTCGCCGTCAGCGTGCCGGTAAACAGGTTCTCCACCCAGCTCGTCGTCGCCGTGTCGCTGCCCTGTGACGTGCTACCGTCGCTGCTCGTCTGATTGGTGCTATACGCTCCACTGTTGCGATCAAACGTCGTCGAACTGGTCAACGTGTACGAATCGCTACTGCTGTCGCCCTTACCACCGCTCTCCTCGTTGTCGTTGGCCTACGCGCTGCTGCCGCCCGTCAGTATCAGGCTGTCCCGTAGTTGTTGTCCGAGGCATTGATCGTCCGTATCCATGCATAAATAGGTGTTCGAACGGCGTCATCTTCACGGCAAGCATCGCTGGCGCGTCACTATAAGTTCTGAGATTACGGCCATCGGGGAAAACTACAGCCTTCGCCAAGGAACACGATGCGTAACAGTACCGGGTGACAGTCAGCGGTCACTTCCTGCTGCTCTAAGGTGTCTCCTACAGCGAATAACATCTCAAGTCCATCAAGAAAAAGCTGTAATTGGTCCGAAATCATCACATCGGCATAGCTCCACAAGAGTGCGACACGTTTTTCCGGCCGCTCCATTAGTACTTGCCAAATGACATCGGAAGCAGCATCCCACGAGGACAACCCGCCAGTTGCGTGGTCCGAAATCTCAAAGCAGCCAACAAGCGCCGCAAGTAAAGATCTCTTATCTTTTACACCAGCTGAATTGAGAGCATAGAGTCTGAATCCCTGGGCTTCAAGTTCCAATCGGACGGCATGAAGCGAACCGGAAGAGACGCAGACAGCACGGAACGAGCCAAGACAATCTGCCGACAGATGCTCTGACCAGGAATTCTCCATGATATTACCCAAAAAAGGCACTATAGGTAGTTTTACGGTCGGTGTTATTTGGTCGTACCGACATGCACAAACGGCGGATTCCCCGATTGTCCGTAGTGCGTTGTCGTAGTGTAGACGTTCCCATCTGATCCGATGACGAGGCGATTAGCGCCCCACTTCGTCGTGTCCCCTGGATTCTTCGGCAAGTAGTACTCCTTGTACGTTATCGGTTTCCCGGCAGCGTCTACCTTGGGCAGATTCCCTTCCAAATTCTTATGCTGAGAGACCCCATTTTCCACTCCAACCAGGCGGCTTCGTGCCATTGTTTATGTGGTTGACCGCCGTTTTTGCATCCCCAAGTACTTTTGCCGGGACAGGCGATGTTGACGGGTTCGGGATCGGCGCACCTGTCTTTGGTGACACTGGCCCCTTTGGTGCCCGCCCTCGCTTCGCCATGTCGGCGGCTTTCTTCGCGGCCACCGTTCCAGCAGCGACGGTTCCCTCCGCCAGTAGCGCCGCGCCGCGCCAGCGGCGGCACCGGGTAGTCCGGCCACCGCATCCTCGGAAGGCGATCGGGGAGGTGCCATATGCTCGTTGGGCCGCGTGGGTGCCTGCCGGGAGACGCTCCAGGGCCAAGCAGATACCATCCGGCGGCGGCACCGATAAGGACGAACGGCCAAATGTCACTGTACGGTTCCCCAAATGGCGAGTAATCGAGGTTGCCTGGACCAGCGCCAGGTGCCGCGTTGGAGACATTGATGAAACCCTGCAGCAGGCTGTAACGATCCTGGCCGGTCTCGGTCTGGCTGAGGCTGCCGCTCTTCCAATCGCCACTCTCCTGCAAGCTGTAGCTGTTGCTGCCCGGACCACTCGCCAGCGTAGCACCAAGGCCACTATCTTGTAGACTGTAGCTGCCGCTGCCCGTCACACTGCGCTGAAAAGTCTGGTCGGGCGTGTTCCCCGTCTCGCTCAGCGTGTTCGTCTCGTTGCCTTGCAACGTCTGGCTGTAGCCACCGCCCGGCGCCTGACCCGTCTCCACCATTGTATAACCAGCGGTCCTGTCCGATCTCGCTCTGGCTCAGGCTGCCGCTCTTCCAGTCACCCTTCTCCTGCAAGCTGTAACTACTACTGCCCGTGCCGGTGGGCAGCGTGGCCCGGGGCCGCTGTCCTGCAAGTTGTAGCTGCCGCTGCCCGTCACACTGCGCTGGAAAGTCTGATCCGGCGAATTGCCCGTCTCGCTCAGCGTCGTGCTGTCGTTGCCTTGCAACGTCTCACTGTAACCGCCGCCCGACGACCCGACTCCGCCAGCGTGTAGCCGTCGCTGCCCGACAGGCCAAGACTGTAGCGCCCGTGACACCGTTGCCGCTCTCCTGGCCGGTGCTACTGGCGCCACCTGACTCTCAAAGGCTATAGCTGTTGCTGCCCGTTGTCGTCTGCGTCAGGCTGTAGTTGTCGCCGCTGTTCAGCTGCGTCGTGTAACTGCCGGTGAAGTCATTGCCCGTCCGCTGCTCCGTACTCGACGGCGAATCGCTCGCGCTGGTCGTCACCACACCGTTGGCATCCGAATAGCTGTCCGCCAGCGTCGTCGTGCCGTTGCTGTTCGTCGTCGTGTCATCCTCACCCGTCACACTGTTGCCCGACTCCTGGGTGGAGGCACTGGACTGGCTGGTTTCGGTGTAGGAGGCCAGGCTGGACGCCGTGCGGGTCGTGTCCTGGATGGTCACGCTGCTGCTGTCGCTGACCGAACCGTTGAAATCGCCCGTGTCCTCATCGTCATCCTGCTGCTGCGACTGCGTATCCGTGCTCGACTCCGTCAGCGTGGACGAGCCGGCACTGTTGCTGGCCGTCTGGGTGAGGTTGTCGCTGCTGGTCGTGTTGGTGGTGATGCTGTCCACGCTCTGGTAGAAGTTGCTCTGGTCCTGGCCGCTGCCACTGGTCGTCTGCGTGTCCTGCAACGTGTAGTCGGTGCCCGTGGCTAGGTATTCACCGCTCTCCGTCGTGGTCAGCGTGTCGCTGCTGGTCGTGGTCGAGTTGCCGTTGCCCGTATCGTCGTCGCCACTGTCCTGCGTCGTCACCGCGTTGGAATCCAGGACCGTCTGTGTATAGCTGTCGTTGCCGTCGCCGCCCTGCTTGGTTGTACTGCTCACCGTCGTCACCGTCACCGCGCCGCTGTCACTGCCGCTGTAGTCGTTGCCCGCAGCGCTGTCGCTGCTGCTGACCGTGGTCGTCGTCGTCGCCGTGAACGAACCCCGCGAATCGGTGCCGCTGTCGATGCTGGTGGACGTGCCCGAACCGCTGCCGCTGACGCTGTCGGCACCCGTGAACACATTGGCGATCAGCGTGGCACTGCTGCTGCCGCTATCTGTCGTCGTACCGTCGTCGCTCAGACCGTCATCGCTGCTGTCGTCCGTCTCCGTGTCGCTGGACGTATCGCTGCTGGTCGCCGTCTCGACGCCGGTGAATTGGTTCACGCTCAGCGTCGTCGTGCCATTGTCCGTGCTCGTGTCCGTGCTGTCGTCGTCGTCGCCGTCGTCGGACGAGTCGTCACTGCTGTTGTCCGTGCTGCTGTCCGTGGTCGTCGCCGTCAGACTGCCCATCACCGCGTTGCCCGTCACCGTCGTCGTCGCCTTGTCCGTGCTCGTGTCCGTGAGGAGGTCGCTGAGCGACTGGTCCGTCGTCGTGCTCTGGAGCAAGGCGCTGACTTGATCTTGCTCCGTCGCCGTCAGCACGCCGGTGAACAGGTTCTGGTTCCAGGTGGTCGTCGCCGCGTCGCTGCCCTGCGACGTACTGTCGTCCGTCAACGTCTGCGCCGTCTCGTCGTCCGTGCCGTTGTCCGTCAGCGTATCATTGGTCATGCCCAAGACCGCGCCCGTGAACAGGTTCACGTTCTCCGTCGTCATCGCATTGTCCGTGCTCTGGTCGGTGCGGGTGTCGGTCGGGGCCTCGGGCAACTCGACAACCGTGTCATCCGTGCTGTTGTCGCTGTCGCTGTCCGTGATCGCCTCCGTCACGTTGCCCGAGTACAGGTTGCCGTTGGTCGTCGTGCTGGCGTTGTCCGTGCTCGTGTCCGTGCCGCTGTCCGCAAGCGCCTGGTCCGTCGTCGTGCCGCTGCCCGACGACGACGACTGCTCTGACGCATTCTCCGACAACACACCCGACAGCAGGTTCAGGGTCCAGTTGGCCGTGTTGCTGTCCGTGCCCTGCGATGTGCTCGACGACTGCAAACCCTGGTCCGTCGTATCGTCGTCCTCCGTGTCGCTGTCGCCGTCGCTTTCCAAACCCGACTCCGTACCGCCCGCCAAGTCCTCCGTCAGCGTCACCGTGGCGCTGGCGTTGCCCACGTCCGTGTCGCTGTCCGCTTCGCTCTGATCGCTGTCGCTGTCCTGCTCCGAAAACGAGCTGCTGTTCGTCGTCGTCACCGTCTGGGTGCCGCTGAGCACGTTGGCGACGATTTGCGCTGTCGTGTTGCCGCCGGTCCACTCCGTGAGGCTGTCGCTGGCCGTCTGGTTGCTCGTGCTCTCTTGCAGTGACGTGCCGCCGCTGCCCGACGACGACGACGACACCTTGCCCGTCCACACGTTGCCGTTGATCGTCGCCGTCGCGTCCTCACCGCCCGAGACCGTACTGCTATCCTGATACGTCTGGTCGTCCTCGGTGTCCGTCTCGCTGTCGCCGTCGCTGCCCGTCTGATCGGTGGTGTACGCCCCACTGTTGCGATCGAACGTCGTCGAGTTGGTCAACACCGACGAATCGCTGCCGGTCGTGCTGTCGCCGGCCGTCTCCTCGTTGCCGTTGGCCTGCACGCTGGACGTGCCCGACTCCGACAGGGACTCCGTGTAGTCGCCCGCCTCCGACTCCTCGACCGAGCGTGTCCAACTGTCGCTGCCGGTCGTCGTCGTGCTCGAACCGCCGCCGGCGTTGGTCGCGGTCTTGGTGGCGTTGTCGCTGTCGCTGCCCGTCTCGCTGCCCATGAACTCGCCGCCGATGGTGCCGCCGCCGCCCAGGAAGGTGTTGACCGTCCGCGTGTCCGTTTGCACGTATTGGCCGCCGCTGTCCTGGCCGGTCGTCGTCGTCACCGTCGTCACGTTGTTGGTCAGGCTGCCGCCGTAGCCGTCGCTGATGAAGTTGCCGCTCATCTGCGTCGTCAGTCCGCCGGTTTGCGTCTGACTGTCGCTGAAGCTGCCGCCCGAACCCGTGCCGTTGTCTTGCACGCTCAGGTTGACGCCGTCGGTCTCGATCCAGGAGAAGTCGCCCGTGTCGCCCTCGCCGGTGCCCTGCACACTGACGTTGTTGTTGCCGGTCTCGCTGCCGCTGACGTAGCTGGACAGGTCGTCGCTCTCCACCGAGCCACTGACGGCGTCGCTGCCGTTGGCGCTGCTGGCGAAGCTGCCCTCGGTAAACACGCTGGGCGTATCGCTGCCGGAAGCCGAGACGCCGAAGGTCAAGGTCACGTTGTCCAGGGTGGTCAGCGAGCCGGTCGGCGTGTACAGCGTCTTTTGCAACTGGTAATTCAACTCGCCGTTGGTGGTGGCGGTGTAGGTGCCGGTGTTGGCGTCCAGTCCGCCGGTCTCGAAGTCGCTGGAGGAGAGGTTGCTGGCCTGGTAGGTGAGGCCGCCGAGGCTGGCGGATTGGATTTGCGTGTCGTCGGTCAGGTCGAGGACGCGGCCGAAGCTGACGCCGGCGCCGACGGCCTGGAAGAGGGTGTCGGTGACCTGGATGGCGAGGACGTACGGTCCTTGCAGCAGGTAGGTGTGGCTGCCGATAATGTCGAGTCCGCCGTTGGCATTGGCCTGGACTTGTCCGCCGGAGGTGGTGCCGTCGCCCCAGAAGATGACGGCGTTGTAGGCGCTGGCGTCGTGGAAGGGGTTGGTGATGGTGGCGACGGTGCCGGAGAATTGTTGTCCTTCGATGGCGGCGAAGGCGGTGCCGCCGACATCGGGTTCTTCGTAGATGGTCGTGGTGGCGACGGAGGGAGAACCGAGGGTGGCGTTGCTGGCGCCACTGAGGACCACGGCGAAGGCGTCGCTGGGTTCGTCCTCGTCGCTGCCGCTGCCGTCGTCGAGGATGGGCACGGTGAAGCCTTCGCTGGTCTGGCCGGGAGCGAAGGTCAAGGTGCCGTTGGTGGGGGTATAGTCTTCGCCGCCGATGGCCGATATGTCGCTGGTGGCATAGTCCACGGTCACGGTTTGGCTGGCGGAGCCGCTCAAGGTGACGGTGACACTGGCCGGCCCCTCGGTCTCGGACACGGTGTAGGTGGGCGAACCGAACTGCACCGTCGGCGTGGGTGTAGGCGTGGGCGTGGGCGTGCTGTCTTGCGGGAGGGCCACGGGGGCCAGCGCGGTCGTGCCCGTGCGGGTGCCCGTGGGGTGGCTCACGACCGGGTGGAACGACGCGCTGCCAGCATCCTCGTCGCCGTCGCTCTCGTCCAGAAGGGTGACGGTCAGGCCGTGGCTGCTAAGGTCCGGCGTCAAGGTCGGGCGGCTGTTGATGATGGTCGCGCTGGTGCCCGCCGTGGCCGTCGGCGTGGCCGTCGGCGTGGGCGTCGCCGTGGGCGTTGGCGTCGGTGTGGGCGTGAGTATCGAAGGAGCTGTGTTGCTGGAGAGAACCGTGCTCGTACGGGTGTTCGTCGCTGTCGGCGTGGCCGTCGGCGTCGCCGGAGACGTGGGGGTCGGCGTGGGCATCGGCGCCGGCGGGAGCGTCGAAGGAGTTGTGTTGCTGGGGAGGGCCGTGCTCGTACGGGCGTTCGTCGCCGTCGGCGTGGCCGGGTATGTGGACGCGGCCCCTGCCGTCAGGCCGGTGGGCGCCGACAGGCTGCTCCGACTCGGCAACGACAGTGTGTTGGACGACGGCAGCGTCGGCATGTCCCCGGCGAACGGACTGCCAGGCAGCGCGAGGCCCGTCCCGGTCAGTTCGCCCAGGCTCGGCAGCGTGGGCGTACCGGGGAGGCCGCCGGAGAGGTTCGGTAGGCTCGGCTTACTCAGACTGCCGTGAGGCGGCGTCGCCGGAGTCGTGCTGCCTGGGTGCGGCGTGGATGGCAGGGCCGAGGTGGAACCCGACGGGGTTCCGATGCTGGCGTTGCCGACCGAGGGCGGAACGCCCGAAGCCGTGGACGCCCCGGACCCGCTGCCACTGCCACCGGCCGACGCCGAACACGGTCGCAGAGTTGCCCGCGGCCGCGTTGCTGGGAATGCCTGCGCCCGCAGACGGTGGCGCTGCCGCCGACGCCGAGGCCAGTTGCGGCAGCGACGGCAGGTTGCTGTGGCCGCCACCGCCGCCGCCGTTGCCGTTACCCCCGCCAATGCCCGCCGTACTGCTGCCGCCGGGAGCACCGCCGCCCCCGCCGCCCACGTTGTTCTTGTTGTCCACCGGCGGCGGCGGAGAAGTCGGTCGCCGCGTCGGCGGCGGCGACAGGTCGAGATCGTCCGACGATGCCGACGGCTGCGAGGGAGGCGTGTCGTCGCGGACGCTGGCCGCGGACGTGATCGGCAGGGGCATCCCTTGCCCCGGATGTCCAGACGACGAGGCGTGTTCGCCCAACAGCCAGCTCCAGTCCGCCGACGAACCCGTCGCCAGCACCACTTCCTGCTGCGCACCATCTGGCGGCGTGGCGGCGGCCACGGTGGTCTGCGGTTGGGGTTGGGTCGGCGCGGCGAGGGCGTCGGCCGGGGCAGAGTCGGCGGCCGCGTGCCAGGCGGGCACGAGCAAGGCCGTCAGGGTCTCGCCGGGCAGAGCACGCTCCTCCAGGGCCAGCAATTCCAGCCGCACCGGAGGACGAGGGATGCGGACGAGCGGGCCCCGCCAGCGGCCATACAGGCGACGAGGCCAGCGCAAGGCTCGGAGCAAACCGACCGTGGTCCGACGCACGTGCCAGCGAGCCCACCGCGTCCACCCGTAGCGCAGCCAGCGTCTCATGGGGCGTCCTCCCCGTGCGGTCGTCGCCGCGGCCTACCTCACCGGGTCGCCGCGGAGCGGAGTCGATACCTTCCAGCAATGGATGCGAAGGACTATCATCCGGGCCTGGAGACCGGCGTGTCAAGGGGTAGCTGGGGGGTAGCTTGCTTTGGACTCATCAGCCCTCGTCATAGTCCCAGATGACTCCCTGTCCGGTGCCGTCGCCCCGGAAGCGGAGGGTGCCGGCCGGCAGACTGCGATTGAGGTTCTTGATGGTCTCGCGCAGACGCCGCCGGGCCTCTTCCTCTCCCTCGCCGGCCGCCCGCGGCAGCGGATCGTCGCTGTGCTGCGGCCGCCAGCCCTGCTCCTGGAAGACATCGAGCAACCGGGTCTGATAGGGAGCCGGCTGGCGAAAGTCCTTGACCAGGACGTGCCCCAGCCAGAGCCGGCGGCTCTGGGGCTCCCAGCGTGGCAACGGGCGACGCGGACGCCGGACCTTGCGGTCCTGCCGCGCTCGCGTCCGTAGCCGCCGCAGATAGGCGACCCCGGCCGCCGTCAAGAGCGGTTGGCCGCGCGCTTGGGAGCGGGCGTGGGCCCGGAGCAGTTCCGCGTAAGCCCGCTCTGTCGAGGCGGGAAACAGCGGAAGTGTAGTCGGACGACGATCGGGGAGAGGAGGGGACACAACGGCCTCCGGGTTTTGGGATGCAAGAAGAGACAACTACGGCGAAAAAGGGGCGGAGGACCACGAACCGGCCGCCCCGCTGAACCCCTCCACGACGGGGAGCACGATCTTACTACCGGACCCTCGTTTGGCGAACGGTCGGGAGGCTCTGTCAGCGCGCGGACAGGCACCCCGATCGCTCCTGGCCCGGTACACTCCGTCCCGTGTCAGCGCGGGGCGGACGGGCCGGGGCGCGGCGAACAGCGGAGCGGTGTCGAGTCCGGGCTTTGGCCAGCGTGGCCGACGTACTCGGGCGAGACTTCTTCAGGGACAGCAGGAGCGGAGGGGTCCGGGACTTCTCGCCCCGGCGGGTTCGGGCGGTGGGGGTAGAAACATGGCCCGCACGGCCCCTATATATACAATCGAAATCGGCGCGAAATCGGACAAGAATTCTGGGAATTTTGTAAAAAAAACTTAAAGCCGGGGCCGCGCGACCCTCTGCGGAGCCGATACCAGGCTGCCGATGGCGTTCACCACGACGCCGAGGGTTGGGGTGCGCCAACGCGGACCCGCGCCGGTGGGCCGACCCGGTTGGATCGCCGATCCGATGGCGACAGGCATGCGACGCATCATCTACTTATCCTGGCCGGCCCGCGAGATCACCGGCGGCATCAAGATGGCTTTCCGTCACGTCGAGACCCTGCGCCAGGCCGGCTTCGACGCGCACGTCGCCACGCCCGACGCCCAACCTCCCGGCTGGTTCCAGACCACCGCCTCCCCGCTGCCGCTAGAGGCGCTGGCCCCCGCCACCGATGTCCTGGTCTTCCCCGAGAACCATGCCGGCTTCTTCCGCCACTTCGCCCCCTGGAGCAACCGCAAGGTCGTCTTCTGCCAGAACCAGTTCATGATCTACCGCGGCCTGGACGGACAGTCCGACTACGCCGACTTCGGCGTGACCGATGTGCTCTGCCCCGGCCAGCAAGTGGCCGCCTTCTGCCGCCGCCGCTGCCCCAAGCAAACCATCCACCTCGTCCCCTATCCGCTGGACGAACGCCTGTTCGTCCCGCGTCCTCCCAAGCGTTTGCAGATCGCCTACGCTCCCCGCAAGCGGCCGCTGGAGGCGGCTTTTGTCCGCGATCTGTTCCGGGCTGATAATCCGGCGTGGGCCGCCATCCCGTGGGTGCCGTTGGCCAAGATGTCCGAAGCGGAGGTGGCGCGGGTCTTGGGCGAGTCGGCGTTGTACCTGTCGTTGTGCCGTTTCGAGGCGTTGCCGTTATCGCTGCTGGAGGCGTTGGCCAGCGGCTGCGTGGTGGCCGGCTTCACCGGCTGGGGCGGCCGCGACTTTGCCACGTCGGCCAACGGCTGGTGGGCGGCCGAGGATGACTGCCTGGACGCTGCCGCGCAACTGACGCAGGCGGCGCGGCTGGTCATCGAGGGCGGCGATCGTTTGCGGCAGATGGTGGACGCGGCCGTGTCCACGGCCGCCGTCTACAGCCGCGAGCGCTTCGTGCGTCAGCTCACCGCTTGTTGGCGCCAGCTCCTCCAAGAGAAGCCGACGGTCTCTTGACGGCCCGCGGAGTTCACGGAGCGGGCGGATCGGCGCCGGCATAGGACTTTTCCTCGATCAGGTCGGAGCCGCACAGGGCGTTCAGGCGGCGTTTGAGTCCGGCCCGCCGGTCGTTGAGACGGTAGACGGAACGAGCCAGCTCGACAAAATCCGAGCCGAAGTCCTGCCGCTCTTCGCAGCGACGCAACTTGTCTTCCACCTGCCACAGTTGTTCGTTGACTTCCTTGAGTTGGCAAAGCAGCGGGTTCAGTTCGGTCGGTTCGCGCAAGGACCGCGCCCGCGCCGCCTGCAACGCACCCAACTCGACGCAGACGTGCTCGCGCTTGATAGCATCGGTGAGGCGTACCCGCTTGATCTCCAAGATGGTGATCTTGTCCAACAGCTCGCCGGGGGCGATCTCCACTACCAGCGGCTGACGCAGGGCCGCATGGGCCTGGCGGACGCGAACCGCTGCGGCGACGCGAACGAAGACCTCGTCCCAGTCGCCCCAGCGTCTTTGGCGGAACAGACGCAGGGTCGGATACCAGGGACTGTCCTCGCGGTCCAGCAGCCAACGCCAGTCCCGCGCAACGGGCAAGACGAGCCAGACCGGCACGCCGAGGCGCCGGCCAGGTGAGCGATGGCGGTGTCGGAGGTGACCACCAAGTCGAGGTGCTGCATCAGGGCGGCAGTGTCCATGAAAGCGCCGCCGGACTCGTCCAGCCGCTCCGTCCAGTCCAGCACGTTCCATTCGGCCGCCACCGCCGCCAACTGCTCACGGCCTGGACCCTTCTGCAAGCTCAAAAGGCGCACGCCGGGGAGGCGGGCCAGCGGCTCGAAATGCTTCAGCGGCAGGGAGCGGTGCTTGTCGCCAGCGTATTTGCTGCTGCCCTGCCAGGCGATGCCGACCTTGAAGCCGGAGACGGCGGCCAGTTCCGCACCCCAGCGCTCGATCCGCTGCGGGTCGGCGGACAGATAAGGTACGTCGGCGGGCACCGTCTCCAGCGTGGTATGAAAGAGGCCGGGCAGACTCAACAGCGGCGCCTGTACGTCGAACTCCGGCAGCGGCGCGCCGCCGGGCAGCAACTGGTCAATGCCCGGACAACGCCGCAGTAAGGGCACCAGCGCCGGCTGCACCTCGGCCAGCACCACGCCGCCGCGGGCCTGGACAAGGGCCGCATAGCGGATGAACTGCAAGGTGTCGCCCAGACCCTGCTCCGCATACAACAAGATCCTCTTCCCCTCCAGCGGGCCGCCGTCCCAACGCGGCTTTGCCAACGAACGCCGTGCCGCTCGGGCGCAACTGCCAACGCCACTCGTACTCCGGCCAGCCACGCGGAAAGTCGCCGCACAACAGCCACGCCAAGGCCAGGTTCTTGTGCGTGTCGGCCTGGTGCGGGTCCAGCCGGATCGACTCCTGGTAGCACGGCAGCGCCTCCTTCAGGCGGCCTTGCTGCTCCAGCGATACGCCCAGGTTGTTGTGGGCGGGAGCGTGATTGGCCTGGCAGCGGATGCTGGCGCGGAAGCACACCTCGGCCTCGGCCGGCCGGCCCTGCTCGATGAGGGTAATGCCCAAATGATTGTGCAGTGGACCCGAATCGGGCTGCCGCGCCAGGGCGAGGCGATAGCAGTCCTCCGCCGCTGTCAGCCGTCCCAGCCGGCGCAGCGCATCGCCCCGGCCATAAAGGGCTTCCGTCGCGTTGGGCCGTTGTCGCAAGGCTTCCTCGAAGCAGGCGTCGGCTTCTTCCAGCTCTCCCTGCTGCAAGAGCGCGCGTCCCAGTTGCAACCGCGTCTCCGTCTGCTCCGGCCGCAGCCGCAACGCCAGGCGATAACTGGCCACCGCCTCGGCCCACTTGCCTTGCCGGCCTCGTTCCGCCCCCAGAGTGACATAACCCGACGGCGTATCGCGCTGGCCGCGCAGGGCCTGCTCGTAGTGCGGGGCCGCTCCGCGGCGGTCGCCGAGCTTGTCCAGGGCGACGGCCAGGTTGTAGTGGGCTAGGCGAAAATCGGGTTGCCGCGCCAACGCCTGCCGGTAGTGGTCGCAGGCCGCCCGCGTTTCTCCCAGGGCAGCCAGCACCACGCCGAGGTTGTTGTGCGTCGCGGCCAGGCCCGGCTTGAGCGTCAAGGCTTGCTCGTAGCAGGCGCGGGCCTCGGTCAACTCGCCCTGCCGCTGCAGCGCCTCGCCCAGATTGTTCAGCGCCTCGGCGTAACGGGGCCGCAGACGCAACGCCTGGCGGTAGACGCGGACGGCCTCGGCCAGTTGGCCCTGATGGGCCAGGGCCACGCCCAGATTGTTGCATGTCGGCGCCGAGTCCGGCTGATGCTGCAAGGATAGCCGCAGGTAGCCGATGGCCTCGGTCCAGCGGCCCTGGCGGCACAACTGCCGGCCCTGGCGAGCCAAGGTGCTGGCGTCCGCAGTTGGAGGGGCCGCCGCCTGACCATTGCCGCCGGGACGCTGCCGCCGCAACTCGTCGGCCAGGCGAGCAAAGACCTCGTCCCAGTCCCCCCAGCGTCTTTGGCGGAACAACCGCAGGGTCGGATACCACGGACTGTCCTCGCGGTGCAGCAGCCAACGCCAGTCCGGCGCAAACGGTAGGGCGAGCCAAACCGGCACGCCGAGAGCTCCGGCCAGATGGGCGACAGCGCGTATCGCAGCTGACCACCAGGTCCAGGTGCTTCATCAGGGCGGCGGTGTCCAAGAAGCGCCGCCCGACTCGTCCAGCCGCTCCGCCCAATCCACGACGCCCCAGTCTTGCGCCACCATTGCCAACTGCTCGCGGCCATGCCCCTTCTGCAAGCTGACCAGCCGCACCCCCGGCACAGCCGCCAAGGCCGCGAAGTGCGCCAAGAGGATGGAGCGATGACGGTCGTCGGGGTAGTGGGGATCGCCCTGCCAGGCGATGCCTACCTTGAAACCGGGCACGCCCCGCAACTCCGCGCCCAGCGCTCGATCCGTTGCGGATCGGCGGCCAGGTAGGGCACGTCGGCGGGCACCGTCTCCAGCGTGGTATGAAAAAGACCGGGTAAGCTCAGCAAGGATGCCTGCACATCAAAGTCGGGCAAGGCGGCACCGGCGGGCAGCACGTGGTCGATGCTTGGACAGGAACGTAACAGCGGCGCCAGCGCTGGCTGGACCTCGGTCAGGACCACGCCGCCGTGCTGCCGCACCAGGGAGACGTAACGGACCAGGTGCAAGGTATCGCCCAGCCCATGCTCGGCGTACAGCAGAATGGTCCGGCCGTCCAGCGGCTCACCCTGCCAACGCGGCTGCGACCAGGCACGTGGCCCAGCCTCTTGGTTCCGGCCGTGTCGTTCATACTCCGGCCAGCCACGCACGAAATCACCGCGTAACAGCCAGGCCCAGGCCCGGTTGGCCCGCGCCGCGGCGAAATCGGGCCGCAGGCGTAAGGCTTCGTCGTAGGCGGCCAGCGCCGCCTCCAGGTTCCCTTGCTTGAGCCGGACGATGCCCAGGTTGTTGTACCCTTCGGCGGAGCGGGGATGGCGACGGAGCGTCTGCTGATAGAGGGCCGCCGCCTCGTCCAGCTGCCCCTGCTGGATCAAGGCCTCCCCATCGTTGTTGCTGGCTGGGGGCGGTTGCGGCGCGGATGGCACCGCTTCCGCCGGCCGCTGTCGTCGCAACTCACCGGCCAGCCGGGCGAAGACCTCATCCCAGTCGCCCCAGCGTTGCTGGCGGAACAGGCGCAGGGTCGGATACCACGGGCTGTCCCCCCGCTCCCGCAGCCAACGCCAGTCGCAGGCCGCCGGCAGTACGAGCCAAACCGGCACGCCGAGAGCGCCGGCCAGGTGAGCGATGGCGGTGTCGGAGGTGACCATCAGGTCGAGGTGCTGCATCAGGGCGGCAGTGTCCATGAAAGCGCCGCCGGACTCGTCCAGCCGCTCCGTCCAGTCCAGCACGTTCCATTCGGCCGCCACCGCCGCCAACTGCTCACGGCCTGGACCCTTCTGCAAGCTCAAAAGGCGCACGCCGGGGAGGCGGGCCAGCGGCTCGAAATGCTTCAGGGGGATGGAGCGGTGGCGGTCATCGCGGTAGGTGGGACTACCCTGCCAGGCGATGCCGATCTTGAAGCCGGAGACGGTGGCCAACTCCGCGCCCCAGCGCTCCATCCGTTGCGGATCGGCGGACAAATAAGGTACGTCGGCGGGCACCGTCTCCAGCGTGGTATGAAAGAGGCCGGGCAGACTCAACAGCGGCGCCTGTACGTCGAACTCCGGCAGCGGCGCGCCGCCGGGCAGCAACTGGTCGATGCCTCGGCAGGACCGCAACAGCGGCACCAGCGCCGGCTGCACCTCGGCCAGCACCACGCCGCCGCGGGCCTGGACCAGCCGCGCATAGCGGATGAACTGCAGGGTGTCGCCCAAGCCCTGCTCCGCGTACAACAGGATCGTCCGACCCTCCAGCTCGCTCCCATCCCAACGCGGCTGTGCCCCCGAACGCCGCGTGAAGTCCTTGGTCCGCCAACGCCATTCATATTCCGGCCAACCCTGCTCGAAGTCGCCACGCAACAGCCAGGCCAGGGCACGATTGCAATGGGCGTCGGCGTAGTCCGGCTTGAGCCGCAACGCCTCCTCGTAAGCCGACAAGGCCGCGGCCACGTCGCCCTGGCGAACGCGGACGATGGCCAAGTTGTTGTACGCCTCCGCGTAAGACGAGTTGAGCCGCAACGCCTGCTGCAAGGACTCGGCCGCCTCGCCCAGCTTTCCTTGCTGCCGCAGGGCGTTGCCCAGGTTATTGTGGGCCTCGGGGTAGTCCGGCTTCCGACGCAGAGCGCGGCGATAGCAGGCGACGGCCTCGTCCAGCCGCCGCTGCCCGGCCAGGGCCACGCCCAAGTTATTGTGCGCCTCGGCCGAATGCGGCTGGCGTCGCAACGCCTGCTGATAGACGGCGGCTGCCTCGGCCAGGTGGCCCTGCTCGGCCAAGGCCACACCCAGGTTGCCCTGCGCCTCGACGTGCTCCGGGCAAGCACGCAGGGCTTGGCGGAACGCCTCGGCGGCCTGCGCCGGCCGGCCTAGCGACAGCAGGGTGACGCCCAGGTTGTTGCACGTATCGGCCGTTTGCGGCTGGAGTTGCAAGGCCTGCTCGTAGCTGGTCACCGCTTCTTCCAGGCGTCCCAGGCGGCGCAGGGCGTTGCCGCGGTTGTGGTAGGCGTGGGCGTAATCGGGTTGTCGCTTCAGGGCGCGCTCGTAGCAGTCGAGGGCCTCGGCGTGGCAGCCTTGCTCGGCGAGGATGACGCCCAGGTTGTTGCACAGTTCAGCCTGTTCGGGCTGTGCCGCCAGCGCTTGCTCCAGGCAGCCACGCGCTTCGTCGAGACGGCCCTGGCGGAACAAGGTCAGGGCGCGTTGGCGCGGCCCTGCGGTGGTTGACTCCGCTGCCGGCGCTGGGGTGGGTTTGGACACGCGAGGTTGCATGACGGACTCCTGCGCTATCGAGACAGCGGATAGCGATGAATGAGGAGAGCCGAGCCTCCTCGATGCCGCCTCAATCCGGTGCCTCCGTTGGAGGCTTCGTTGCGGACAGAGGGCGGTCGCTGGTTTGGGCGTCGGGGCGAAGGGATGCAGGCCGGTCGGGCGCTGCTTGCCGCCAGCCGAGTTGATGGGCCATCTCTCCCAGCCCCACGAACACACGCCGCCCCTGCTCCCCAGCGCCGGCGTGCCGGAACCAGTTGTCAAACAGCCCCGCCTGCCGTAGGGCCGCGACGCGAAAGGCTGCCCAGTGACCCGCCGGTGTCCAGCCGCCCGGACGCCCGTCGCGGACGAGAAACGGCACACCTCGATACCACGTCTGTGCGCAAGAATTCGACCTCGCCGGGCGGGTAATCGTTCCACAGCACGGGGCCGACGACATCCACGCCTGGCTGCAGCCTGGACGACAACTCCGACCACCAGCCGTCCTCCGGAGGCGTATCCTCATCAATGCAGACCACGTATTCGCTTCGGAAGGGCAGGTCGCACCACAGCCAACGCAGTATCACCGCCAGAGGAAATCGGCGTGGGAAGCACCAGCAAGCGAACGGCAGGCCGGAGGAGGTGCTGCCGCGGAAGCGTTCGACGCCTTCGGGCAGGCGGGCATACTCCAGGACGCGGCCTTCAGAACTGAGCCGGCCCAGGGCATAGTGTCCCTCCGGAGAGGATGCGGCCAGCCCCAAGCGTAATTCCAGGTCGTTGGGCGGCATGGCCTCCAGGACGCGATCCAGCCAACATCGCCAGGCGGCGGAGTGTCCCTGGACAGGGCACAGGCAAAGAGTGGCGCGAGGTCCGTCGGGCATGGCGAGCTGGAGGCGAGGGTCTGCTTAGGGACTCATCCCGCTGCCGCTCCGGCCTTGGCCTGGTGGAAAGCGGGGTGGGAAAGTACAGGGCGTCGTGCGTGCTGGCCTTTACTCTACCAGCCCCGGCCGACACCGGCAACATTTCCGTGCGGGGAGTTCCCTGTGTGGGGATTGGCCAGCTCCGGCACAGGGGAAACTCTCCCAATAGTCGTCATCGACAGGAGTTTCCGCCCGTACCCGAACGGGGACAGTGGCGCCCGTGCCGGTGGTGCGATAATCAACTTGCCTTGCAGGGAAGTCGAGAGTGATGAACACCTGTCGTTGCCCCGAATCGTGTGCAGCCACGAACGATCGGAGATCCTCATCAGGGAACTTATCAGCGGGGACGTTGGATGGGGACATGGTTGTTGCTCCGAGCTTTGGTGGAAAAGAGTTAGTCAACCTTTACCAGGACGCGAGGCGTGGGCGCAAGGGCCGAAATCTGACAAATCGGTGATGGGACGCGGGAAGGGAATTCTCAGGTGAGGATCGGCTGGCTCGAAATCACGGCAGGTCTGGCCCCTGGTCCTGGCGTTGTCGCTCCAGGGCAATGCGTTCGCGGAAAGACATTGGCGGCTTGCCGGTTGAATCCTCCGGCGCTGCCCCCGGCAACACCTCCCCAGCCCCCCATTCGCCATCCGTCTCAACCGCTTGATCCGATACGGGATGTGCCTCTTGCCGGCGTCGGATGCGGGCGGTGACAGGTTCCTCGGCGGATGAATGCTTCTGTCGGGCGCGCTGCGGCGTCGCCTCGATGGTGTTGGCGGCTTTGAGCGCCTTGATCCTGTCTGCCAGCGCGGAGGTAGTCGGCCCGCGTTCTTCGCCAGACTCGTGCCCCGTCGCCGACAGTTTGACCTTGAGCCGGTCACGCAGCTCCGTCAGTTCATTGAGATACTGGTCGTGCGGGAAGGGCTTGCCCAGGCGGGCCTGGTAGTCGCGGAGCTGCGACTCGGCGATGGAAAGGTCTTGGCGGACGCGGACGCATTCGGAGCCATAGCCGCCAGCCAGTCGTTCCAGGGCGTTGAGGACGGCACGCGGCCCCTGGTGCTCCCGCGACAGCGTGGCTTGGCGGGTGATCGCGCCTTCGAGGTACACGTCGGGCGGGAATTGCGGATGCAGGAC
This sequence comes from uncultured Planctomycetota bacterium, assembly GCA_963849325.1. GTDB lineage: Bacteria > Planctomycetota > Planctomycetia > Gemmatales > Gemmataceae > JAJPHU01. Next base: position 340,004 of record CAWKHF010000006.1, read on the forward strand.
GAGGCCAAAGCGCAAGCCCCGATAGGTGCCGAGTGGCACGCGGGTCGTATCGCGGACGTTGCGTGGCAGGTGGTCGAGTTGATCGGCCAGGACACTCGGCGCGTCCTCGCGTGACCAGGGGCGCTTACCGAGTGTGATCGGGTCGCTGGCGTGGGCCGTGGCGGTCGCCTCGTCGGCGGTGAGCTTCGACAGCCGTTCATGGAGGCTGTCGATGGTGCTGGGCAAATCGCGCACGCTGCGGCGGGCGACGTATTGCTCGTCCAGGTGGTTCTTGTTCAGGAGGTTGAGGCGTTGCAGCTCGGCATCGGCCTCGGCCAGCGTCAGCACGGCCGGGTTGCCCGAGGCAATCGCCTTGACCTCGGCGTAGGAAAGTTCCTGGCCGCCAATGTCCTCGGCCCGGCGAGCGGCGTTGTCGCCGGTGATGACCTGCGCGATGAACCGGGCCTTGGTTTCCAGGGCTTGCCACATATAGGCGTCGAAGGAACCTTCCGTGACGTAGCGGTAGATCGCCACTTCCTCGTTTTCGTTTCCTTGCCGCAGGATGCGGCCTTCGCGTTGTTCCACCTCGGCCGGCTTCCACGGGGCGTCAAGATGGTGTAGCGCCACCAGCCGTTTCTGAACATTCGTGCCGGTGCCCATTTTCTGGGTGCTGCCGATCAGGACACGCACCGAGCCTTGCCGTACCTTCTCGAAGAGCGCCTGTTTCTTGGCGTCGGATTCGGCCTCGCCGATGGCGGCGATCTGCTCGCGGGGAATGCCGTGGGCGATGAGTTTTTTGATAATGTCCTGGTAGGGCGAGTACCCCCAGGGAGTAGGATTGACGCCCATGTCGGCGAAGATCATTTGCGTGCCGCGCGTCGCGGCGGTCTTCTTCCAGATGGAGGCGACATTCTCAACGAGGCGGTTGACCTTCGATTCCGGAAAATCGGGGGCCGTGGGCGACAACATCCTGGCGTCGGTGGCGAGCTTGCGGCCGTCGGTGGTGATGTTGAGGGCATTGTCAACCCGGGGATCGACTTTCTGCGAACGTAACTGCTCGTAGCGTTCCACCAGTTCCTGTTGAAGCGCGTGCTGCTCCTCGGACATCGGACAGGCAACGACGATCGGCTTGCCGCCTTCCAGGCTGGGCCGGGGCAGGTCCAGCATTTCCGCCGTCTGCACGTCGGCGAAGGCCCGGAACATCTGTTGGAGTTCCGGCAGGTTGGTGAAGCGGGCGAACCGGCTGCGCGGCCGGAGCGAGGCGCCGTCGGGGGAAATCTCCATCGTGTCGATCACCTCGCCGAAGGTGGCCGCCCAGGCGTCGAAATGCTCCAGGCCGCGTGCCTGGAGTCCTTCGGGGTCGAGGAAACGCTGCATGGTGTACATCTCGACCATCGTGTTGGAGATCGGCGTGCCGGTGGCGAACGTCACTCCGTGGCCGGGGTGCTGCTCATCAAGGTATCGCGCCTTCATGTACACGTCGAAGGCCCGCTCCGAGCCGCCGGTCTGGATGCCGGCGACGCGCTCCATCTTGGTCGGCGTCTCCAGGTTCTTGAAGTAGTGGGCCTCGTCGATGAAGATGTGATCGACGCCGAGTTCATCAAAGACCAGCCCGTCATCCTTCTTGTCCTCGGCCAGCAAGTCCTTCAGCCGTTCGGCCCTCGCGGCCTTCTGCTTCTCAATGGTCTTGATGAGGTTGCGGTTGGCGCCCCGGTCGGCCGCATGTTCCCGCAGCAACTCGTCATATTCGGCGATCTGCTCGGTCAGGAACTTTTCCTGGTAATCCCGCGACATGCCGATGCGCTCGAAGCTGCTGTGGGTGACGATGATGCCGTCCCATTCGCCGCTGGCGATCTTGGCGGTGAGCATCTTGCGCCGCTCCCTGGTCAGGTCTTCCTTGGCGGCCACCAGCAGCCGGGCATTGGGATAGAGTTGCATGAATTCGCGGGCAAATTGCTCCAGCAGGTGATTGGGGACCACGTACATCGGCTTCTTGATGAGGCCGGCCTGCTTCATCTTCATGCCGGTGGCGGTCATCGTAAAGGTCTTGCCAGCCCCGACGGCGTGGGCCAGCAGCGTGTTGCCCGAACTCATGCCGCGCCAGACGGCATCGTCCTGGTGGGGCCGCAGCCGGATGGTCTGGTTCATGCCGGGGAAGTCGAGGTGCGAGCCGTCGAACAGGCGCGGACGCAAATTGTTGTAGATGTCGTTGTACGTTCGCACGAGCCGCTCGGTGCGTCCGGGATCGGAGAAGACCCAGGAGCGGAATCGTTCCTTGATAAGCTTTTGCTTCTCGCGGGCGGCCATCGTGGCTTCCTGGTTGACGACGCGCTCCTCGCGGTCGCCGGCCTGGATCGTGTCGTAGATGGTCGGCGATTTCATGTTCAGGGCCAACTCCAGCAGCCAGGTGCCGTTGGCGCGGGCGGTGCCGTATTCGGAGGTCGCGCCGACCGATTGCTTGGCGGCGTAGTCGGCCTCCAGGCTCCAGACGGCATCTTTTTTCAGGTGGGCGACCGGGACGGATGACGGCTCGACATGGAACAGTTCGGCCGCGAAGGCCTGGATGTCGCTCTCCGGTATCCAGGGAGCGCCGAGATTGGCGTCGATGTCGCCGGGCAGCACGTCCTCGGGCTGCACTTCCCGCAAGGCACGGACATTGCGGGCGTATGGCGGGCCGGCAACCTGGGCGGCGGCGAGCTTGGCCCGCACGTTGCCGGACAGGTAGGCATCGGCGGTCTGCCAGGTTTTGCTTTCCGGGTCATGGTAGATCAAGTCGCCAAGCTCGGCGATCACCTGCTCCTCGGGCTTCCCATAGAGGGTGGCGATGAACGGCAGGTCCACCGCGCCTCGTTGGTTGAGGGAAACGAGCAAACCGTCCTCGGCGGTGCGGACATGGGTTATGGGCGGCTTCTTGCCCACCACGTCCCGCACCATAATGGCGGCTTTGCTGGCCTTGCCCGTAACCTCGTCGTAATCCTCCAGCGACATGACCAGCATGGCATCGGGGTCTTCCTTGAATTTCACGAGGTTGGGCATGCGGCGGATGAGGGTGCCGTCGGCGGTCTGGCCGAAGGTGGTCTTGTTGATCGGCCCGTAGTGGACGGCGAAGCGGTCATAGGCCCAATTGAGTTCGCGGCGTGCTTCCTCGCGGTTGGACTCGGGCCAGCCTTCGTTCTGCGATTGCAGGACGCGGCGGGCGCGGTCGCGCAGCTCCACGAGTGCCGCCAGGCGCTTGCCGGTCAGCGTGCCATTGGCTCGGAGCGTCGTGCCGCCATAGACGACGGAAACCCCCTGGCCGCCCTGGGACTGGTAAATGACGCGGTCGTCGCCGACGAAGAAGCTGCCCTCACCGATATGCCGCTCCGGCGGCGGCGGGGTGAAGGAAGGGGCAGGTTTGTCCTCGATCCCCGATGGCTGGATCGGGTCGAATTTCGGAAGGCGATCAATGGCTTGCCTGAGCTGACTGGCCAGTTCGCCATTACGAAGGACGCTGAACCCCTCGCCATAAAGGGTGTCTTTGCGGCTCCAGCTGCCAAGGACCATCTCGGGATGGTTCAGGAAGTAGCGGTTGACGGGAACCTCTGCGCCATCGATCTCCAGCGGGGCGATCCCCAGCCAATCGGAATCAACATGATTGGCTGGCTCCCCAGGAGCCCGTTTGCGAAGAAACACGATGTCGGTCACCACGGCGGTTCCTTCCCGCTTGAACGCATCCGATGGCAACCGGATCGCCCCCACGAAATCGGCCTTGGAGGCGAGATACTCGCGGATAGCGGCGTTCTGCTTATCCAGCGTGAAATGCGACGTGACCAGGGCCAGGACGCCGCCGGACTTCAAGGCGTCGATGGACTTGGCGAAGAAAAAGTCGTGCAGGGACAGCTTCTGACCGTGATAATCGAGCTTCAAGTCGGCAAAGGGCACGTTGCCGATCACCGCGTCGATGCGGTCCTCGGGCAGCTTGGTGTCGCGGAAATTCTCGATGCGGATGTCGTGTTCGGGGTGTAAGGCTCTGGCGATGCGCCCGGAAATCGAGTCCAGTTCGACCCCGATGAAGCGCATTCCTTCCTGGCCACGACTCATGAAATTGCCGATGCCGCAGCCGGGTTCCAGGATCGTGGCATTGGCCGTTACGCCTAATCGGCCGATAGCGTCAAAGATGCCGGCGATGACGGTGGGCGAGGTGTAAAAAGCGTTGAAAGTCGTGCGCTTGGCGCTGTCGTACTCGTCCGGCGTGAGCAGCGTCTTCAACTCTTCGCCGAGGGTCTGCCAGCCGGCATCCTTGGTGTGGCCGCTGACAGGATCGGGAAAGATCGACAGGGCCACCGGCCCGAAGCCGGCAAACCGGGCCAGCGTTTGTTTTTCCTCCGCTGTTGCAGATCGCTGTTGCTGCTCGATGGCCTTGAGGGTACGGATAGCAGCCAGGATGTCGCGGGCTTTGGCTTTTTCGCCGCTGGCGACAGGTGTGAGGGGAGAGGGATGTTGCGAATGGGAGGTGGTCGTGACCGGAGGGGATGCCTCCTGTGGTGCCCGTGGTTCCGGCTCAGTGGTGGCCGTGCTGGAAGGAAGGGAGTCAAACAGCGTCGGCTGGCGCCGTGACGCCCTTACCCGCGCGGCGTGCGACGGCGGAGAAACAGCATGGCCGCGTCGAGGAACAGCGCCTCGCTCTCGTTCGGCAAAGACGCGGAGGGCAAACGATCCTCCATTTCCTTGAGGGCCAACTCCAGGGCTTCCGAAGAGACCTGGCTCGGGTCGCTGCCCGGCCTCAGCTGGGACAGCAGTTCCTTCCAGCCTTCGTGGCTGGTCTTCAGCTCCTTGGCGTAAAACTCCAGCGTCGTCAGGAGCTTGCGGTCCTTCCGCAGCTGCTCGTGCATCCGCGGCCGCTGTTGCAGGAGTTCGTGAATGATCGTCTTGTACTGCATGGGAGTCTCCTTCGGTTTCTTGGGTTGCGTTGTCTTCGGACCCAGGGACATTGCCTGGGTCGGCGGGGAATAAGGAGCGTTGGCGCCAGTCCGGCGGTTTGCGTGCCATCGTCAGGAGCCGCCAGCAAAACCCGGCTCCCGGCCCCTGGCCCGGCCAGCTGGTGGCGGCCCTGCCTCTGCCGGTGTCGTCATCGTGATCTGCCCAGGCCGGGATCGTGGCCGCGTGAACCGAAGGCGTCTTTACAGACCTGGCTCACCGCCACCCCGGCCATGACAATCATGGAACCGATGGCAACGTACTGAAGAATCATGGCCATGCGGTCGTTGCCGCAATTGCGGGACATGGCCTGGGCTTGCGGGCTAAGCTCGTGCAGGGAATAGGTCGGCGGCACGGTCATGGAGCAGCGGCCACCTTAGAAGGGCACTTCCTGGCTGGTATCGATGCCCTTCTGCTGGCGGACCATCTGACGGACCTCTTGATAGAGTCGTTCCGCCTCAATGCGCGTGGTCATGGCCGAATCCGGTCGGAGGGGATGTACCCAGATTTTGTCCAGCGGGTTCCAGCGGTAGCCGGCCTCTTTGAGCGTGTCGATGACCTCCTGATTCGGCTTGTCCTGCAGGCGACCTTCGCCAAACTTGAGGGCCATCTGGCGGTCCTGCTTGCTCTCGAAGAGGCGGACGCCCGCCAGCGTATCGATGGCGATGAGGTAGGGATCGGGAGCGGAAAAACGTTGGCGTTGACCGACCCGTTCCGCGAAGCTCGGTTTGTCTGCACCGGCCTCGGCTGCCGGCGGCTCGGCGACGCCTGTAGCTGTTTCTGCTGGCAGTTCCTCATCGGGTGTGCGTTTACGTGACATGATGATCCTCCTTGTTGATGTGCGGGGCAATCCTTAAGCCCCATTAACGATTTTAGCACAGTTGCAAACGCTCGCGCAAGAGGCTGGCTGCGGGTTTGCGCGTCTTGCCATGCACAAAATTGAGGGTTTCTGCTGCTGGCGAGGGGGTAGTACCTCTGCAATCGGCAGGAATGGGGGCTGCTGATGGCTTGTTTGTGGCGTCCTTGTGCGCCCGGAGCAGCCGCCGCCGCCCATCGCCCAAACTTTTCCGTCCAGGGCCCCAGGACGGGGTCAGGGATGCCACGCCCTGGGGGGACGGAAAAGTTTCCAGGCGGCCCTTCGTGGAAAGCCATGGGGTGCTGCGTTCGGGTCTTTGGGAAGGCGATCTTGCATCCGGAAGGGCATGGACGCTGAAAACGCCCTGTCTGCTGGTTGGGGTTGCCTGAAGGATGTTTCACGCTTCCCGCCCCTGTTTGCGGCCGATTTAGGGCTATGCCGGCGTGAGGGGGCACCATTCTTATTCCTGAATGCCCCTGAACGCTCCACCATGCCTTCTGACTTATCCACAAGTCCGCAGCCAAAAGCTACAGGTAAGTAAGATATAGGTAACTATAATATAGGTTTGTGCGACCAACTTACCGTGGCGGAACCCGCAGTTTTCCGTCGGGGCCGCGACCAAGTTACCGTGGACCCCGCGACCAAGTTACCGTGGATAACTTTCCTTCCGCGCTACTTATCCACAGGAATAGTCACACAGGAGGAGCGCGACCAAGTTACCGTGGCTACGGCACGGGCGTTCAAGCGGTTACGGGGTTCTGCTGGATCGCCTTCTCCACCCCCATTCCTTGAGAAGCTGCGGCCTTTCGCCATGATTGCGAGCGCGACCAACTTACCGTGGTTCATTTGCTGTAATTCAAGGCGTTGGTGTTCCGGCCGCACGTAGGGCTTGGTCACAGCAACTTTGGAGCGGTGGGCTGGCGTGCGACAGGAGGCGGACTGTGCGATAAGGTCAGGCCGCCATCGTCGGCTGAGATACGGGCGGCTGGATAGGCCGAGGCGACATGATGGAGGGTTTGCAGGAACCTGCGACGGAAGTCGCGGACGCGGGCGAATCCTTGCCCGAATTGTTCGTGAAGGGAACTCCACGCGACAAATTGCGGCTTTGTGGCGGGCACACGGTGAAGCCTTTGGGCAAGCCAAACGTAGATGTCGAGGGCCATGGACGACGAGGACAAAGCGGCCACCGCCCGGTGGTCCAGAGGGACGGCGTGCTGGCCTAAGCTCTGGAAATACTCTTCGCTCAGGCGGACGGTGGACGGCCAAAGGACGCGCTGGTCGGCCTGCTTGGGGAACCACAGGTCGAAGGCGCTGACGAACTGGGTGTTGACCTGGACGGCCCTTCCCTCTTCCACCACGCCCATGCGGCACGGTCGCGGCGGCAAGGCGGGCGAGTTGGTCTTTGAGCGAGCGGAGTTGCTGCCCGTTGGTTTCGAGGCCAAGCGAGCGGGCGAATGCGGTCATGGATTCCTCGACATCGACGACCGGCGATCCGGTGCGGACGGCTTCGGTCGCCAGGTGGATGAGTACAAGTCTGGGCTTTTCGCCATAAGGCAACCCCAGCCTCTTGAAGTCGCCGGTGCTGGGGTCAATGGCGGAACCCGCCTCGATGCGGAGCGACGCCTTGCCCTGCCGGCGATCCCATTCGAGAACGCCCTCGCCGGGGTTTTTGTAAGGGATGCCACACTGACACTGGACCGCGTGGAGGAAATTGATCCTGTCTGGCGGCGCATTGCGGATCGCGGTTGACGTGTCGAGAAGCCGTTGCTGGTGTTTGGTGAGAGTCAGCCTCGCATAGTCCTTGGTCATGCCCGTCTGCCCCGTCAGCTCAGATAGCCGTTTGCGCGGAGCCAGGGTTCCAGGGCTTCTTCGAGTATGTCCTGAAGCGTGTTGGGGGTCGTGCCGCTGAGTTGCCGTTCCAGTGACGCTCGTTTGAGGGCGGTTGCGTAGTCGGTGCGGATTCTCGTGGTCAGCGGCTGACGGCCGACGGCGTTGACCGCCTGCGCCTTCCCTTCCCGCGTCTCCGTTACCCGTGCTTGCGGCGGGTTAGAGTCGGGAGCTTTCGGCTTGCGGGCAAACACGAAATCGTCTTCGACGGCGGGATCGACGTTGCTGGCCGCGTTGATGCCCGCCACGAGCGGCCTGCGTTCCTTCACAGTCTTTACACCCTTGGCTGTCATCCGGCGGCCTTCCTGCGGAAGCGAGACGACGACTTGATCTTTGCGGCACTTGGCAGCACCTCGCGGAATAGTGTATCGACTTCCTCGGCGGCCTCTTTGCCCCGAGAGCCAAGTTGCCAAACGACAGCCCCCTGGCCGGGGGCATCGGCATAAATCTGTTTCAAGGTCAGCGCCGTTTCGGCAAGCGGTAACTCCAGCGCAGTGGCTGCGTCTTTCATATCCTGGGTAAGCCGGTACGTTTTGCCGACCATGCTCAGCACGATCACGGCCTGCGGCTGGCCTCCCCGGATGTCCTGGGCTTGTCGCAGAACACTGGTGGCCTGGGCCAGTGCCCGGACTTCCAACATGCTCGCCTTGCAGGGCACGATGGCAAGGTCCGCGCGCAAGAGCAACGCCCGGCTCGTCTCGGTGTTGCTCCCCGGACCGTCGGCGACAACGAACTCGGTCTGCTGGGCCAGGATCGGCAGGCGGTCGAGGATTTCATCGGGGTCGGCGAGTCGCACGGCCCTCACCTCGGGAGCTGCTTCTTTAGCCCACTCGGATGAGGATTGCTGCGTGTCGCAGTCGGCGAGCGTGACGCTGTGCCCCTGCTGCTGTAGCCAGGCGGCGAGATGGACGGCGATGGTCGATTTTCCGACTCCGCCTTTGGAATTGGCAATGACGATAATCATGGGCCGGACCATACAACGTTGCTTTCATGCTGGCAAGCAATATGTGCGTCAGGCTGGCGAGATGGCGTGAAAGCAAGATGGGTGGACGGCCAGCTTGCAAGCCTACCGTCATGATCGCAAGCCATACAGCTTTCATGCTGGCAGGACGGCCAGCCGGAAAGAAAGCGGGCTGTCACGACACACGGCCAGCAAGCAAGCATGACAGCAAGCTGGCTAGTCAGGCGGCTGACCGCTGGAACGGTTCCATTCTGCCTATGCCGTGCATAGGGAAGACGCCTGTCAACCTGGATTGCATTGTGAGGACGGCAAAAGTGCCCGGTTGCCACGTCCGGGAAACGTGGGTTTCTGCTGGTTCGTGGGAGGCCGGGGCGTGCCGGTGGCGGCATGGGGTGGCGGGGTGCGCCGATCCCGGCAGCTTGCTCGCGGAGCTGTCGGGAAAGCCCCCGCCCGCCAAGGGCGGTGGTCGCGTTTGTCAGGGGGGGACGATGCAGCCGAACGCCGGCGACCGCCGGCGTTCGGAACCTTGATGCTCAGCGAACTCGCGGTAGGCGACATTCGTGGGGGCGGCTGGGGCCGGTTGGAGCCAGAGGAGGCTCATGGGGAGGCCGCGGAGGAGAGGTAGCCAATGGAGCCGGGACGGGCTGTCCCGGTCGGTTTCGGGGTGATGATCCGGAGCGGGTAGGAGGCCGGGCGGTCAAGCCCGGCCTGCTTTGGTTAGAACCGGATTTCGTCCGGCGTTGGTGGCTCGCAAGGCTTCTTGGTCCGACGCCGTTTCGGCTTCTGCTGGCCCGACGCCGGGAACAGCTCCTCAGCGGTACGCAGGATGGTGTTTCGGGTGATGCCGTGGTCTGCGTCATGGTGATGATCGACCCGTTGCAGGACCTCCCATGCCTGATCGGCGGTCAGGTCGGGGCGTAGTTCCTGCACGTCCTCGATGCCCCAGATGGCCGCGATCTGCTTGTCGTGATGAAGGGTCCAGTGCGGGTAAGGGGGCAGCACCCAGCCGCCGCCCTGCAGGTTGAGGGCGGCAACCAGCATCCGGGCCTTGGCCTCGGCTATGGCCGCTTCGTCGGTGTCCGGCTCATCCCAGAAGTGGAGCTGAAGGATGCACTGGCCGTCCGCATCCTCGATGAGGAAGGTGTTGTCGCAGCCGTCGCTACTGCGGTGGTAGCTGTAGCGGTCTGTCGTCGGGTTGGTGTCCTGGTTATTCGGCATAGGCTGCCTCCAGGCCGAAGAGCTGTTCTGCTTCGTAGCCGACCGGCAGGCCGTCTTCATCGAAGCGGAGCGGTGTGGTCTGAATCAGGTCGCGGATTTCGTTGGGGTCCCAGGCATAGGGGTCCAGGTCTTCGTAGAGCGGGATGTCGAGGGGATGGGTCATGTGCGGTCTCCTTCCTAAAGTTGCAGGCCGCCCCGTGCGGCCTTTCCGGGGTCGGTCCCAAGCCGCCCCAGGGCGGAGGCGCAGCGCACGTGCAAGCGAAAGGCCGAAGGCTTCCGCGCAGCGGAAAGCGGCCTTGGCAGCTTGCAGGCTCCGGCGGGCGGCTTACGACCCTGGAGGGAAAGGCGGCGGGCGGTGTGTGACGAGACGGGCAAGGGATCGCGGGTGAGTCGGACCTGGCAGCCGGATCAGCGAGAAACCGTGCCAAGCCGAGGGGCGAGAAGGAGGGCGCCCGTGGTCCGGCCATGAGAGCGAAGGCGACGGGGGCGTCCGGGACGATAGGCGGGCTTCGTCAGCGGGTGGAGATCAGACGCCGCACATGCCGTCGCACTCCCCGGCGGTCATCGGGTCCACGGCTTCGGGAGCCAGAGTGTCGAAGTCGATGGCGAGCAACGGGAGACAGGAGCGGTGCAGATAGAGCTTCTGGTCCATGCCGCGATTGACTACGTTGCCCTCTTGCCGGAGGGCCTCGTCGATGGCGACGGCCCGTGCCCAGCCGGTCGGGTCGGATCGCCGCAGCTCCGCCCACTCCCGATTGGTATGGAAGGGACAGAACACGCAGGCGGAACGCGGGACGGGATGAGGCACGCGCTCGTGCAGCCAAGCCAAGCAATCCTGCCGCGTCCAGCCCATGTCCAGGAACGGGTAGACCGGCTTGGCCCAGGTCATCCCCTCGAAACGCCGCTTGGCACGGGCGGCTCTCCCGGCTTCATCTAGCGTGATGCCGAAATACTGGTGGACGAGGACGCCGCGCGGGATACGTTGCCGCGGTCGCAGGCCCAGCAAGTCCCGGCGGATGGCCCGCTCGATTACTTCCACTTTGTACTCCGCGGTGCATTGCCGGCGGACTCGTCCAGCCCGGAGTTCGCCGGGCGGTCGGGTGCGATGGTCGGGGGCGGTGAAGGCGGGGATGGAGGCGAAGCGGTGGCCCGTCGAGTTGCGGCCTTGCTGGAGATCGTCGCCCAGCCGCCCGGCGGTGCGGACCCAGATCGGCGGCTTGCCCAGGGAGAAGAGCCAAGCCAGGTGGCGGTAAACGGCGGCCGGTTCCTCCCCGGTATCGGCGAAGATGGCCACGTCGCAGGGGATGCGACCTTCGCGGGCCAAGAGGTAGAGGGCCGTGGATTGGACGCCGGCGCCGAGGTTGAGGACATGATATTCCGCCATGTAGGTCCGTAGCTGTTGCGATATGACCCGACAGGAATAGCATGCCGGTGCTGGCGTGGCAACCGGGTTGATGCGGGCGGCAGGATCAGTTTCCGGCTCCATTGCGGAGTAGTCCCGCCCGATCAGGGGCAGAGGGAATGCCGAGTGCGAACGCGGCGAATCGTTCGGCTGTTTGCGCCGAGCGAGCGCCCGAGCTGGTCGGCGGGGACAGGGCCGGCGCTGTCGGTCATCAACGCCAGGGCGGCGTCGGAGAACCGGCACCCGGCCTGGATGCCTGCCGGCAGCGGAGCGGAGACGTGCCCGCAGGCGGTGCAGCGGAACCGACTGCGGGTGAGAAGTAGCCGCACTGACCGGCCCTGATGAGGACGGTCGATTACTTGGGTTGCCCTGACCCCGTGGCTGGCCAGCCGGGTAGCATCGGGGGCCGAGCGGTGGCAGCGTGGGCAGGAGGTCGGTTCCGTGTGGTAGCGAACGTGAACGATATAACCCGACTCCCCGGCGACGATCTGCTCGACGGTCCATCCCTCTTGAGCATAAATGCGATTGCCCATTCCTCCACGGAAGAAGGCCGCTGGCGTCGTTGCTGTCTGAGTCGTGGGATGGCCGTGGAGATGGGCAAGCCAGCGGAGGGCGAGGGGTATGCGCTGGTCCGGCCAGCGTGAGAAGCCGGAACCGTCAATACTGTCGCACCCCAGCTGGTAGGCGTGCCGGAACCGCTTCTTGGTATTGCAGCGGCCGAAATGGGTCCACTTCCCGCGGGCCTTGGCTTCGCGGGTCAGTGCGGCGGCGGCCGGGCCGAGTTTCCAGTCGGTGCTGCCGCCGATGAAGAGTGCGTCGAGTTGGTCCCACGGGATGGGATGATGGTCGAGGCCATCCTGGGCGACCAGTGCGACGGGGAGGCCCAGGGCACGGATTGCCGGCGCCCAGACGGGGAGCAGCCGTAGCGTTGCGGCAGCGTCCCCCACGACATCGGGACAGGCGACGAAGCGGCAACCGGCATTGCCGGCAATGCGGCCGAGCATGCGACAGAAGGCGGCCGGGTCGAAGCCGGTGAAGGCGGCATTATCAGCTGCCCACGGCAGTTCGGACCGGAGCACCGTCTCGACGCTGTTACGGGCACCCGGAACGAGCAAGGCCCCCAGGTGGGGCGAGGAACCGTATCGGCGTAGGGTGGACGTGGCCCCGGAGACGAGCAGACGCATGACGGTTTCGACAGGTAGTGGTAGACAAGGTGGAAAATGCCACAGGCCGGCTCTCCACGCAACCGGAATTGTCACTCACGGTCACGTGGCAGCGTTGGCAGCTGTCAATCCGCACGCCCAGGGGCGTATCGCTCCCAGAGCAGTTTGGACTGGATGGGGTGGCAGTCGTCCCGGTGCCGGGCGGGTCGGCTCCAGGAGCCGCCGCCCCGTTCGCCGACCAGTTGCCATCCGGCTGCCCGGAGGCTGGCGCCTCCCTCGCTCGGCAACGTGTAGGTGCCGATCCGCCGGTAGCCCAGGGCGAACGCCGCCCGAGCAGCGGCCCCGTACAGGAACGAGCAGGCGTTCCGACTGCCATCGGTGCAAAGGCGGGTTACTTCCAGCGTGAGGCCGTCATCGCGGACGCGCGAGACGGGCCGGCCGATGATGGCGACGCCGACGACCTGGCCGCTTTTCAAGGCAGCCAGGGAGAACTTGTGCCCGACCACCGGCGGGTGGTGCCGGTGGTGCCGCTGGACGAAGGCGTTGGCGTCCGCCAGCGTGATGGGGAGGAGGGCGAGCCGGCCGGTCATGGGTCCAGAGCATACTGCTGGGCCGGCCGTGGCGCAATCGCTTTGGGGCGGCCGTTCTTTTCGGCCAGTGCTTGCTCATAGAGTTGGTAGGCCCGCTGGCGGGTGGCCTCGCTGTCGGGCCACCCCTGCCGGGCGTGTGCCTGCTCCAGGAACGCGGCGAAGGCGCAGGCGTGGAAGAGGCCGTCCAGGATTTCATCGGGATCGCCGCTCATGGTTGGCCTCTCCTGCGGTTGTGGCTCGGCTCTGGATAAGAGCGGCCGGTGATTCGCGCAAACACTTCCTCGGCGTGTTGGCGGGTATCGAAGTCGCCGACGGCCTGGACGCCCTCTCCGGGGATGTGGCCGTACAGGGTCCAGAAATCCGCCTCGGACGGCTCACAGGGTTCGACGAACGACACCTGCGGCTCGTCCCTGTCGAGGTAGCGTCGGCAAGGCTGGATTTCGTAATCGTCGAAGCGAACCGGGCCTTCCGTTCGCTGATGAGGCAGCTGGGATGCAGTGTCCCGGCCGGCGTCGAAGGCGGCTTTCAGGGCCGTTTCGACTTGCCAAACAGCAACGTCGTGGAAGTCCAGGCTGTCCGAGCGTCGGGTTTCCAGGGTGGCGATGCCCAGATGCTCTCTGGCAATGGACGTGAGGATTTGACGGGAACGGTTCATGGTGGAGTCCTTTCAGGATTGAGGGTTAGACAGGCTCAGAAGGGCAGAGGCCCCGTCGGACACCTCGTAGGTGATGGTGCCGGCAGCTTCGTTGATCTCCACCGGGATGGAGCCGCTCAGTAAGCCTCGGGCCTCTTCGACGGGCAGCCCGTAGCCGTCGCTGAGGATTTGGACGGTGCGTTGGCGCGTCTTCCCCTTGATGCGGTAATCGTTCTGCAAGGCACGGAACAATCCCGGTGTGTGGAACATCGGGGTACTGGTCAGTTGTTTGCGGGTGGTCATAAAAACTCCTTTCGGTTGGTGATTGGGGTTACTTCTCGAAGATCATGCACGCGTCATGCAGGCCGGGGATGAAGCTGCTGCGGTAGACCTTCCGCGAGCTGCTGGCCCCGTGGCTGAACCGGATAATGTCCGTACCGTGCTGGCGAAGGCCAACGGCGAAAGCAAGCCGCTTCGTGTGGTAGGTGAGGGGGACAAACCCGGCTTCTCTGTCGCTGTAGTCGCCCATCAGGATCGCCAGCTTTCCACCCGGTTTCAAAACACGGGCGCAGTTACGAATGAACTGGCCGTAGCGGCGCAGGAACGCCTCCAGGGTCGGAGCGCGGGACAGGTCGCGGGGATCGTCGGCGTAGAGCTTCTGCCGCCAGTAGGGCGGGTGCGCCCAGATGAAGTCGAACGCCTCGGCGTCGGAAAACCCCTGCGGGTCGCAAGCGTCAATCCCGCGGTGGATGTCCCAATCCAGGCAAGGGACTCCGAGTTCCTGGCATACTTCCGAGCATGTCCCGCTACCGCTCATGGGGTCCAGGACCAGGCCGGGCTTGAAGTAGAGGAGCAAGTCCTTGATGAGATTGCCGCCGCAGTTGCCGGGGTAGCTCCGTTTGCCGTAGTCTCCAGCCACGTGGAAGTGATACAAGCTGGTCAAGTGTGGCACCGGGCTGGCGTTCTTCGGCGCCTTCGGTAGCTTGGCGTATAGGACCTGCCCGTGCTCAGGATGGGTTTGCGGCTGGAGCGCGGGTGCGACTCGTTTGAAGCGAGCGGCCAAGAAGGGATTGATGATAAGCTGTTGCATGGTGATCTCCTATTTGTTTGTGGTTGTTGAAACGTTGGCCCAGACCCATTCCTCAATGGCGGACTCCGCGGCCTGCTGGAGTCGGATCGCCGTCAGGGGCGGGAGATCGCCGGTTTGCGCCTGGGGATAGCGCTGCACGACGACGTGCCAGAATGCGGCCAGGGCTTCTTCGGCCACCGGCCGATTCGTTTCGTTGGTTGCCTCGTGGCTCCCTTGGCTGCCGGCGAGGTAGCCGCCATAGGCTCTCCAGGTGAAATCACTGGTATCGACCACGACGATGCCGGCGTTGCCGGGACTCTCGGCTTCCATTTCGTCCGTTCGGCGAAGGTCCGCCAGCGAGAGGGCGTTGGACCATAGGCCGAGGCTCAAGTTGCCCTCGATGTTGGCGTGGCAGATGCCCACGAAGCGGGCGGCGGCGTAAGCCGCGTCGCCGAAACGTCCGTGCATGATTGCCTTGAACTGGTCCAGCCAGCGGGGCACGGCGTCGCCGTGCCAGTGCAGGTAGACGGTTGGTGAAACGCGGTTGTGGTCGAAGAAGAGGACGCAAGCTCGGTTGCCCATAGTCAGATTCCTTTCAAATCGGTGGTGGATGATGCGGTGCGGACGGCCTTTCGCAGCGGCCCCTCGAAGCGGTCTCCCCGCCAGGAATTGGAGCCGAAGGCGATGTCTCCGGCGGTCAGCTTGTCCACGTCGAGCACGGCACAATGGGCTTCCTGCTCGAAGAGGATGGCGACCTTGCGGCTGCCTTCCGGCCCGGTGTCCTCGAAGAGGATGACGGCGAAGGGAGCGCCACCGATGCCGTTACGGTGATGGGCGAGGGCGATGATCTGGAGATTCATGGCTGCCTCCTGCTACGCTTCGTCGGATTCGTCGTCCTGGTCGATGAACTCGACCCAGACCCTGGCGACGCGGCCTTCGTCGTTGAACTCCGCGTAGACGGGGTAGACTCCATCCCCGTAGCCGGTGGAAACCACGATGCCGAGACCGGCATGGCCCAGGTCGTAGCCGAACTGCTTGCAGACGGGGTACTGGCCGTCGTCGCGGAGGATGTCGCAGAATTCGCCCCAGGTCTTGCCGATGGCCTTGGGCGGCTGCTCGGTGTGCAGGATGTAGCAGGGGTCGCCGATCCAGCACAGGCCGGCGTCCACGCCGATTTCGCCGATTTGTTTGCGAGTGATGCGGTTGGTATTCATAGCCGATTCCTTTCGGTTAGGGCGGGCTTTTGGCCCGCCCCGGTTGATCCTGATTACTTCTGCTCCTGCACCCGGAGGGCGATGCGGCCGCTGAGGGGCACCACGTCGAAGAGGATGTCGAAGCCCTTGCCGTCCTTGTGGGAGAAGGCGACGCCGATCTCCGTCCACTTCGAGTCCTTGCCTTCGCGGTCGCGGATCGAGTAGGCGATGTGGCTCGGCTTTCTCTTGGCTTTGCCGCTGTTTTCCGTGTTCGTGTTCTCAGACATGTGCTTTCTCCTTGTTGAAGTTTCAGCCGCCCCATGCGGCCTTTCCGGGAACGCGCCGAAAGCCGCGGCAGGCCGGGAGGCGTCAGCCCGTAGCGGGCAAGCGGAAAATTGGGGGAGACCTTCAGGGGGAACCGATTTTCCGCTTGCCTGTCCCGGCGGCGGCTTTAGCGTCCCTGAGAGAAAGGCCGGGGGCGGGCTGTTACGGAGAGGGCAAGGAGAAAGCGGCGCGAGCATGAACCGGAAGCGGTAGTGTCAGAAGAATAGCCGGGACCGCTGGCTGGAGAGCACCGAGAAGAGACAGGACGGGGGGCGAGGGTGGAAGGCGTTCCCGCGGCTGTGCGGGCCAGGCCCCTGATCGCCCTGGTAGGCAGGCGCGTAGCGGCCGGGTGCGAGCAGGAGATGCGTTCAACCGGAGGATGGCGGGGGCCGACCGGCGTAAGAAAGAAGGCTAAGATCCGCGTGCAGGTTCAGAGGCCCAGACGCGGGCGTGGCGCCAGTTGGAGTGCGTTGTCGAGCGCGTCGATGATCGTCGCTGTGTCGCCTCTCAGCACCGCCCTATCGCTCTGCACAATGCCGATGCCCTTGAGCATCCGGTCGAAGCGTTCTTCGCGCAGGGCGTTCCCCCGCGCAGGCACTTCAAACTCCAGAACGTGCGTGATCCCCGTGTCGTCCTCTTCGAGCTTCGACGTGGCCACGAAATCGTAGGGCTTGAGGCCGTGACGCTCGGCGAGCGCATTGACGCGCGTCAACACGGCGACATCCTGGTTGTCGATCACGAGTTTCCTCCCTGATGGTTGGGGAACGGTCTGCCGGCGCCTGCCGGTCCCGGACTGTCCCTGGTAGACAGGTGCAATAACCGACTCACCCAAGAGGCCATGTCATGGGCCGTGAACGGCTTGGGAAGGAACAGCGTGGCCCCGGCCGCTTGCGCTTCCTTGGCGCTGGAATGCTCCTCGTGGCCCGAGATGGCAATGATCGGGGTGGTGGCATAAGCAGGTAAACGACGCACCTGCTTGATGAGTTCCGTCCCGGACATTCCGGGCATGACCAGGTCCACAATGAGAAGGGCCAAGGCGTGTTCCTGCGCCTGCGTGAAGGCCCGGCTGCCGTTGGCAGCGCCCGCTACGTAGACCGGCAGGTCACGAAGGGCGAAGCGGATCAAGCTGATGATGAGCGCATTGTCGTCAACCACCAGGACGGAGGCGTTCTCCTTCATGACGCACGGTTCCCTTTCGCATAAAGCCGATGTCCCAGACTGCCACAGAATCGTTAAGCAATCGTTTCCTTTTGCAGACGAAGGGCCCGGACGCTCCTTACTGCATCCGAATCCGGAGGGAGCACGGCCCGGCGGTGCCCGGATGGTCTTCGGTCACGTTGTACCTCCACTCGCGGCGTTTCTGATTTTCCACGGCGACGACACACGCGGGCTGTGTGCCGCTGGAGGCCTCTGAGGGTTCCTCGTTGACACCGGCCAGCCCCCGGGCCTGGACGAGACCGTTGTCGGGAAGTCCGTCATCGATTTTGCTGTCCAGCGCCGAGGCCAGGGCAGGGGTTAGGCCCTGGCTGCCGTATTGATAGGACGGCAAGGGCGTGGCCCGCACTTCCGTCACCGGCAAGAGCTGAAAATAGTTGGCTCCGCGGAAGGCGTAAACGATGAGGTACTGGCCGGGAGCGATGCGGGCGGCGGGAAGCAACGCCTCCACCTCCGTGCAGTTGCCCGCGACCTGGCCTGACGTTTCCACGATCCGGGCGTTGCCTCGCCGGCCAAACGATCCCGATACCAGGTTGGCGTCGGAGAGATGATGCCAGAATGACAAGGTTTCCCCAGCCGGCATGGTGGCCTCCGCGGCGCCGCCCTCGATGAGTCCGTTGCCGTCCTGATGGCCCTGGCGGCCCGCCAGCGTGGTCTCGGAGAAAAACCCGAACGCCGAGGCCCGGCTGGTAGGGATGTCTCCCGGCAACGCATTGTATTTCATCCGGAAGGTATTGACGGCTGATGTAAGCGTCTCCAGCTGGGCTACGGTAGCCCGCACGTGCGCGGCCTGGAGGAGATGGGTCATGCTGAGCACTCCTGCCGCAATCAAACCGACGACGGTGAAAACCACCGCCATCTCGATCAGCCGGACTTCGGCAAGGCGTCGTGTGAGCGATGGCTGCGTGTCCTCTTCTGCTCCGTCAACGAGGACCAGCGGGCGGTGAACCGTGGAGTGGGAGTCACTCATCCGCGCGAAAGGTCGTCATCAAAGTTGCGTCGCATGTGGAGACGGCCGGCATGGCTGTGCCGGGCGGCGTCCAGGAGGAAGAGAGCGAGCCGGGTGTGGCCGGACGAGGAAGCCCAATCGAACGGGGTGTAACGCCACTTGTCCTGGGCCACGGGGTCAGCGCCTCCTTTTAGGAGCAGCCGCGCCAGGTCAAAAAGGCCGTTTCGGGCCGCCCCATGCAGGGCGGTCTGTTGCTGATGATCTTGGGCACGCAGGTCGGTGCCTGTCTCGATCAGCAGGCGGGCCAGGTCGCCCTGCCGCGCCTCGATGGCACAATGCAGCGGCGTCCGCTGCCTGTCATCCCGGGCATTGACATCGGCCCCGGACGCCAAGGCCGCCTCGGCGTCTTTGCGATTACCGCTGGCCGCGGCCTGGAAGAGTTGGCTGGTCGCTTCCTGGGGTGTCATGCGGTCCTCCTTGACGTGCCCATCCATGCTAACGGAAAAGGGTTAACAAACCTTTACCGCCAGCGTCTCCGCAACGCGAGCGTCGAGGTCCGCCTCAGCCGGTCCAACGAACGACACGGACCAGGCGGGTCGTGTCGGACGGGCGAGGAGCGCAAGGCAAGGCTTGCCAGAATGATCCGGATGGTGCATGGTGCGGGGATGCAGAAGCGAAAGAAGTCGAAAGGTCTTTTCTGGATCGAAGTAGCGATCGCCCTGGTAGCTGTGGGATTGTTCACCGGCATGTTCCGGCTAGGTCTGGCCTTGCGGCAGCTTATCCAGTGACTTATCCAGTCAGTCCCAATCGGAAGGCTGCGGATGCGTGAGTGACGGAGCGGGGGCAGGCCCCGCAGCACCGGCTGCACCGAGCGGAAATTGGGTGAAGAGCGGAGGCTGTTTCCGCGCGGCCTTCCGGTCATCGCGGCTTGTCAGGATTGCGGCAGCGAAAGGCGGTCCTTGGGAACGCCATACACGGACAAGCCACTGGATGAGAACGAAGATCGTGGAGTAATAAAATGGTAACCATAACATGATACAATTTAGGAGCATGTCCAGGAAAAGGAATGGTTATGGCCGATAAGATAGCCGAATTGGTGAAAGATCCCCAAGTGGCCAAGGAAATAGCGCATTTACGGAAAGTCTTGGAGCTGCCCGATTACGAAGGGATACGCCAGAAGGTTCTTCAAGACCCCGCGGTCGTTGCCACAAGGGACAACTTCAGGGCCCAACGCCAAGCCTTCCCCGCTGAAATATCCCAACTGTTAGCCGGCGGCCTTCATGAGCGTTTCGTTCCAGAGATAACCAAAGGCAGCCGGGTGATTGACAAAGAGGCGCTCGTTAAATCCGTGACGCCGGAAGAAGCGAACAAAGAAATAAATGCGATGGAACAAGAAATGGCTGCGGTTGAAAACAGGTGGGACATGCTTGGAACCAAGCTCTCTCTGAAAGACATGAGTACGGCGACCTTTATCGCCTCGGGTATGGGCGAGGGTATGTCCTCGAAGAAGGCAGCGGTCGCACTCCAAATACTGACGGAACGTGACAATCTTGCCTACCGGATACAAGATACCAAGGAGCGCGCCATTACACCGGAAGACAAAGCCAAGCTCATGGCTCTGGATCGGAAAAATGTCGTAACGGAAGCAGAAGTCGATCTGGCAGTTACAACTCGGCTGGAAAAACTTGGTGTCCATACCCAAAAAGACCCAGCGCTAGTCGAACTGATTACGAATGCCGTGAAGAATAATAACTCTATTTCCAACACTCCCCCTGCCCCTGAGCCTAAACAATCAAGAGACAGTGGCATAAGCCGCTTCTAAGGGACTATCCACTGTCCCCTGGCTGCTATCACGGAAACGTCCCAAATATCTGGTTGCATCCGTGCGATTTCAGTCTTAAATACGCACTCAAACCAATGTACGAGGCAACCATGTCCCACTCGAATAGCCCTGCTGACAAGATCCATGATGAGGAACTACGCGCCTTCGCTGCGGACAAGGCCGCTGGCCAACGCACGGTCTTTATCACCCTCGACTTGCCCACGAGGCACGTCGATTTCCGCACCGTACCCACTGGAGACGGTCCGCACCAAGTACCCACTCGCGTTCGTCCCCCAACCGAGGCCGAGCAGGAAGAAATGCGCGCAGGATCGCCGAGGCTCGCGCGTTTCTCGCTGAAGTCTTGAATGAGGATCCTCAATGGATGGCTGCCGCCCGGGCCTTCGTCGTGAAGGTGACGAGCGAGCAGCTCTCCACGATTGCCGGTTCGCCCTTGATTCAAGAGATTCTCCCGAACCGCCAACTTCGCGGCCGCGGCCATTGAAACTTGGCTTGGTCGGATCAAAGAGGGGACTCTCCACCGGACGACACTTATTTGCCCCGCCCAGCTTGCGGTGCCGCCACGGGCGGCGCAGACCCCTCGGCAGGTGCCAAGGTCTCGATTTGATGGACGAGGCGGTTGAACCCGGTCAGGGTGGCCTGATCCAGCGTGTTGTCCAGAACGGCGGTGGTCAAGTGGTCCTGGAGCGCTTGCTTCGCCCGGAAGAGAGCTTTGCTATCCTTGTGGTCCAAAGCGTCCCGCGCATCCCGCAAGTCCTTTTGCAGTTCCTTGGGCAGCGTGGCCTGGCTCAACTCCTCCAGGCTCTTGACCACGGCCGCTTGTTGCTCTGCCTTCACTTGGGTTCGCTGCTCCTGCCATTGCCGGAACTGATCGACCGCCTGGACCATTCCTGGGTCTTTGGGGTCGGGCGGAGTGAAGCGGGCCAGGTTCTCTCGGTAACTACCGCTCACCTCCGCGGTGACATCCTGGATCACCTTCTCGTAATAGGAGGCCGGATGCTTACCTTGAATCGGGAAGGTCAGGTAGGGCAGCCCGCTGGTCTTGCTGGTGCCGGTGCGGGTCGTCTCCCGGAGTTCCTCGGGAAGTCCGGCTTTGGCCGCCGCCACGGCCTCGGGGCTGTTGAAATACAGGGTGACGCTCGGCGTCGGTTCGCCTTTGAGGTGGTCTACCCGGACGTGGGCGTGCCGGTCCTTTTTGATGAGACCGTCCACTTGGGCGCCGATGCCGAGCTTCTGGCATAGGCGGAGAACTCTGGTGGGGTAAGAGTAATGTGGGATGCTAAGTATTTTCGGCCGCGACCATTTTCCTGGAGGCTGCTGTCCAGGCCGGATCGTTGGAAGAGGCGGTGAGCGGTTCGGGCATCCGCCTCGTGGAAGGACGAGTAGCTTATTTTATACTGGCCGGCGCCATCCCGCCGGACCCCCAGGTCGATGGTCTCCGGAAGGCGCAGCGTTTTTTTCAGGAGATCGACCAGACTTCTTTCGGTTTTGGATTCGAGCGGCATGGTACTCCTCTGCGCGAGCGGTGGTTACGACTACCAAGCATACATTAAAACATATAAATAATAGTTAATCTTTGTTTCGGCAGAGGCTCGGCTTCGGTTTCCGTCGGTTAACCTAGCGCGATTCGGGCCTGGGCGCAAGTCGCTTGGCGGCGGGGGCGGGGTGACTACCCGAACCAGGTGTCCGTCGAGGGGAGCCGAGGGCCGGTCGCAACCCGATTTCCAGGGGAAAGAAAGCGGCGGTGCCAGGGGTGGCGTTTCGGTGGCGTGAGGGTGACAGGGAGAAGGCCACAATTCTCGCCAAGCGAGGCTGGCTGCGGTGGAGCACATCATCGTTAACATTCCGTTAACGAAAGTGTGATAGCGTAAAATGAGGCATGATCCGCATCACGCAACAGGATTGTGCCCCGGACGCCAAACGCTATTACGCGACGGCGGACTATTACAGCGAAGGACAGGAACTGGTCGGTCTGTGGGGCGGTCAAGGCGCCGCCCGGCTGGGGCTGGAAGGGACGGTAGACCAATTCTCTTTTGAGCGCTTGTGCGACAATCTTAGCCCCAGAACCGGGGAGCCGCTGACGGTGCGAACGCGCGCCGATCGGACCGTGGGCTACGATTTTACCTTCTCGGTCCCCAAGTCGGTGTCGCTCCTGTACGCGCTGAGCGGCGACGAGGACATCATGGGTGCCTTCCGGTCGGCCGTGGATGAAACCATGCGCGAGATGGAAACGGAGATGAAAACGCGCGTGCGCCGGGGCGGCAAGGACGAGGATCGCACGACGGGCAACATGGTCTGGGCGGAATTCATTCACACCACGTCCCGGCCGGTGGACGGCCTGCCCGACCCGCAGTTGCACGCCCACGTCTTCGTGTTCAACACCACTTGGGATCAGGAGGAGGAACGCTGGAAAGCGGGCCAGTTCCGCGAGCTGAAGCGGGATGCTCCGTACTTCCAGGCGGCCTTCCGGGTGCGGTTGGCGAACCGGCTTCAGGCTCTGGGCTTCGGCGTGGAGCGCAAGCGGGATGACTTCGAGATTGCCGGCGTGCCCAAGGACATGCTGAAACGCTTCTCGCGGCGCACGGCGTTGATCGAGAAGGTGGCCGGGGAGCGGGGCATCACCGATCCCGACCGCAAGGCGGAACTCGGGGCCGAGACTCGCGAAAAGAAGGGGGCGGCCCTCGGCTGGGACAGTCTCCGCAAAAAATGGAACGCCCGCCTGAGCGACAAGGAGCGGGAAGCGATCACGGCCGTTCACCGCCGGGAACATCCCGCTGCCCGGCCCGAGCGGGGCGAGGGCGTGGCTGTGGATCATGCCCTGGAGCACAGTTTTGTGCGTGAGGCCGTGGTGCCCGAACGCAAGCTGCTGACCGAAGCCCTCAAACGCGGCATCGGCTCCGTCAGGGTCGAGGGCGTGACCCGCGAGATGGCGAAGCGTCCCCTGATCCGCAGCGATGTCGCCGGACGCATGATGGCGACGACGAAAGAGATGCTGGCCCTGGAATCACGCCTGACCGACTTTGCTCGCCTCGGGCGGGGACGGTGCCGGCCGCTGGGCGATCCGCAGCGGCCTTGCTCGCGCGACTGGTTCAACGACGGACAGAAGGCGGCCGTCCGCCACGTGCTCGGCTCGCGTGACCGGGTGATGATTATCCGGGGTGTCGCCGGCACCGGGAAAACGACGTTGGAACAAGAGATTGGCGAGGCGTTGGCCGAGGCCGGCAAGCCGGTCGTTGCCTTGGCTCAATCGGTCAAAGCCAGCCGGGAAGTGCTGCGGCAGGAAGCGGGGTTTGCGACCGCTGATACGGTGGCCATGTTTCTCAAAGATGAGAGGATGCAGGAAGCGGCGCGGGACGGCGTTATCCTGGTCGATGAGGCCAGCCAGCTCGGCACGCGCGACATGCTCCAGGTCTTCGAGGCGGCGGAGCGGCTGGGCGCCCGCGTCCTGCTCGTGGGCGATAAACGGCAGCACCGCAGCGTGACGGCCGGGGAGCCGCTCCGGCTGCTGGAGGAGAGGGCCGGGCTGCCGGTGGCCCTCGTCACGGACATCCTGCGGCAGCAGGGCAACTACAAGAAGGCAGCCGGGCTGCTCAGCGAAGGCCGCACGGAGGAAGCGTTCGAGGAGCTGGACAAGCTCGGCTGGATCAAACAGGTGCCCGACGGCGACCGCGACAAGCAGCTGGCCTCTGCCTACCTGGCCGCTGTTGCGGAAAAGAAGCGGGGCGGGGCCTACAAGTCGGCGCTGGTGGTATCGCCGACCCATGTGGAGGCGGAGCGCATCACGGCCGCCATCCGCGACGGTCTCCAGGCGGATGGCAAGCTCCGCGGGGAACGGGTCATCCGCAGGTGGGTTCCCGCGCACCTGACCGCTGCCCAGAAAGCGGACCCTACCGAATACGAGCCGGGCTATTTGCTTCAATTCCATCAGAATGCCAAGGGCTATCCGAAAGGCTCTCGCCTGCTGCTGGACGAAGGAGCGGAGCCTCCGACCCGGTTGGCCCAGCGCTTCGAGGTTTACCGGCCGGCGCAGCTCGCTTTGGCGGTCGGCGACCGCGTGCGCGTCACGGCTGGCGGCAAGACCAAGGACGGCAAGCATCGCTTGAGCAACGGCTCGCTCTTCACGGTCCAGGGGTTCAGCCGGCAAGGGGACATCATCGTGGATCGTGGCTGGGTCATCGACCGCGATTTCGGGCACCTGACGCACGGCTACGTCGTGACCAGCCACGCCAGCCAGGGCGTCACGGTGGACAAGGTGTTTGTCGGCGTCTCCAGCGACTCCTTCCCGGCGACGTACCAGCGGACGGCCTACGTAGCAGTGACGCGCGGCAAGGAACAGGCGCAGATCTTCACCGACGACCGCAAGGAGCTGCTCAAGGCGGTCAGCCGGCTCGACGAGCCGCTATCCGCCACCGAACTCCTGGAGTCTACCCACGACAAGGCGAAGGTGCGGGATGGGCTGACCAAGCCGCTGACGCTGGCCCGGCGTCTGGCCACGTTGATGCCGCACCATCCAGCATGGCGGACGGAAACTACCAGAAACCTGCCTTCGGAACGGGACAGGAGCCATGACCGATAAACCAACCTTTCAGGACCGCTTAAAGGGGATTATTCACTCCCCGATGTCCACCGATCCGGATCGTTGGCAGGAAGTCATGCACGCCAAAGAGCGTGCGGCGTCTCCCGCCAAGAAAGAGGCGGAAGGCGAGGAAACGGAGGTTTCCTGCGGGGCGTTCGGCTACCTGCGGGGAATCCGCGATGTGCCGGGTGCCTTGGAGCTGCGCTTCCGGGACGGCAATAGCACCTGGTTCCCCTACGGCTGGCTCGGTCCCTGGCACTACAACCCGTCCGAGGGGCTGCTCCTGAAGTTCTCCGGGGACCTCGTGTACCTGGTTTTGATCCGGGGCAGCAATCTCGATAAGCCCTTGAACGAAGGGGCCATCAATCTGACCACCGGGGGCCTGCAACGCCATCGCGTCGTGTGGATTCGGGAGATGAGCGAGGAGGACATTCGGCAGGTGGGGGAGAACGGGCCGACCATCGACCGGATCGAGGTCGCGGAATTCGAGTCGCAGGCAGCGCTGAAGGAATGGCTCACCGCCAAGGCTCCGGCGTTCGTGCGGGGAGAGGGATGAACGGAGGAACCTATGGATGATACGGACGCAGCGCTGGCCTGCATCCTGGCGGATTGCCAGGACGCGGACGACATGGCGTGGTACATTGGCAAACTTGCCACCCTCGTGCAGCATCTTACCTGCTGCATGGCGAGAGAGGTCGATCAGACGGAAGCCGGCATACGGACGCTGTACGCGACTTGGGCGGACATGACGGTCGAACAGTTGGCCGACCCCAGACGATTCCCCAGCAGCAAGCCGCACTGACCCACGAAGCCGCTGTCAAGGAAGGGCAGACGCAGAATGCTCCGATGTTCTTGCGGTAAGAAAGATAGGCATTGGCAGACGGCACGCGGAAGCGTGCCGCACCGGGAGGGGCTTTGGCCTGTGGTCCGCGATCTTCATCGCCCCGCTGCTCCCGATACAGAGCCGGTAGCCACGGGAAAGAGCCAGGGATCGTTGGTAGCGAATCCTTAACCATTTCCCGTCATAGTTCGGACCAGGACTAATTGCTGGTGACGGTGATGAGAAGGTGCTTACGACGAACGATACTCGGTACGGCGGGGCTGGCAGGGAGCCTCGTGTACCTGACCGAGCCGGGCGATGCTTGGGCCGCTGCGACGCCGGTGGTGCCCGGCAGCGCCGATGCCGGCCGAGTCCTGGAAAACCTCCAGCCGGTGCCGGAGCCAACGCTGGCGGCTCCCCCTGTCACGGTAGCACCCCAGCTCGGCCTGCCGACGCCGCCCGGTGCCGCCCAGGCACTCTTCTTGCTCAACGATGTCCGCGTCGAAGGAGCAACCGTCTATGACAACAGACAGCTGGCGGCCATCTTCCGGCCCTATCTGCACCAGTACCTATCCGTGCGGAAACTCTATGCACTGACCCAGCCCATCACCCAGCGCTACCACGAGGACGGCTACGCCTTATCCAAGGCCGTCGTGCCGCCGCAAAACTTAACCGAGGGGAGAGTAAGGATTCAGGTAGTCGAGGGCTACATCGATGCTGTGCAGACGCAAGGCCCCTTTCGCCACTCGGATGCGGCCGATACCATTATCGACCGGATTAAGAGCTATCGGCTGCTGAAAGTCAAGGATCTCGAACGCGACATGCTCCTTCTCAATGACCTGCCCGGCGTATCGGTCCGGGCGGTGTTGAAGCTCCCGGACCCAAGCGGCGGCATCCCGCCGCCGGGAGCTTCGGACTTGCTTCTCGTCTTCACCGATGTGGCGGCACCTGCCAGCGTCAGCCTGGACAATTACGGCTCACGCTATACAGGTCCCTACGAGGCATCGTTTCAGGCTGGGCTGAACCATGACGTGTTCGGACCCTACCAGCAGACGGTCGTCAGCGGCGCGACGGCGCTACCCCAGTCGCACGAACTGCAAACCATCCAGCTATCGCATCGCCTGCTGCTCGACGGTCAAGGCACCAGCGCCACGTTGCAGGCGGCCTATGCCCATACCGAGCCGGGCTATCAGCTGACTTCCAGTGAGATCGTCAGCGACGCTTATAACTATGGTGTCTCCGTGTCGCATCCGCTGCTGCGGTCCCGGTCGCAGAATTACTACGTATCCGGGGACGTGGTCATCAAGGACATCACGGCCGACGCGCTGGACACGCCCTTGTATCACGACAAGCTCACCATCGTCAGCGTGGCCGGCAGTGGCGAGGTAGCCGATCCGTGGGGCGGGGCCAATCTCGCCCAGGTGAAGCTGAGCCAGGGTCTGAATCTGTTGGGAGCCACTCGGACCGGCACGCCGGACTTGTCGCGGGCCAACGGCCACAGCGATTTCATTCGTTTGTCGGCCACACTCAGCCGGCTTCAGGCGGTCACGGATACCGTCCGGCTCTATGCCGCCGGCAGTGGGCAGTATAGCTGGTCCCCGCTCTTGTCGTCGGAGCAGTTTGGTTACGGAGGCCAGCAGTTCGGCCGGGCCTATGACCCCGCGGTCCTGACGGGAGACGACGGCGTGGCTGGCCTGGTCGAGCTACGCTACTCTCCACCGCTCTCGATCCCCCATGTCAGCTCCGAGCTGTATACCTTCTACGACATCGGACGGGTGTGGACTTACCACGATACGGCAAGCATGCAAGGTGGTGCTTCGGCCGGCATCGGATGGCGCTTTGCCTATGGACCTCATCTGTTCGCCAATCTGAGCCTGGCCCAACCGCTGACCAGCAGCGTGACGGCGCCTGCGTATGGCAACGGCAAGGCGCCCAGGGCCTTATTCTCGCTCAACATCAAGAATTAACCATGTTATTTCGGTATCTTGGTGGACGTGTGGGCGCTCCGTGTACGGGGAGCTTTGTCGTTCGTTGATGAATAATTAAGGTATCGAGAGTAGAATACGATAAGGATCGTATTCGTGGAGGAAGCCTAACGCATGATGCTCAAGGTAGGACGTGGGTGGTCTCCAGGGAGAATCCCTGACGGCACGGCATTCTGGGGGCTGGGATTTGCTCTGCTGGGCGTGGTGGCGGTAAGTTTATCCTCGCCTGCTCATGCCAATCCGCAAGGCGGGCAGGTCGCGGCGGGTCAGGCCAGCATCACATCCAGCGGCAACACGCTGAACATCAACCAAAGCACGGACAAGGCGGTCATCGACTGGCGCAGCTTCAACATCGCCGCCGACGAACTGACGGCGTTCCACCAGCCTTCGTCCTCCTCAAGGACGCTCAACCGCATCAACGACGCCAACCCGTCGCAGATTCTGGGCACACTGGCCGCCAACGGGCAGGTGATCCTGGTCAACCCCAACGGCGTGTTCTTCGGGCCGAACTCGAAAGTTGACGTGTCGGGTTTGATCGCCAGCACGGCCGACATTGCCAATAGCGATTTCATGGCCGGCAAGTTGACCTTCAGCCAGCCGGGCAATCCCCATGCGGCCATTATCAACCAGGGCACGATCACGGCCCAGGAGGCGGGGCTGGTGGGTTTCGTGGCGCCCTTTGTGGAAAACAATGGCGTCATTACGGCCAAGCTGGGCCAAGTGACGCTGGCCTCCGGGGACAGCTTCACGCTGGACATGGCGGGCGACCATCTGATCGAGGTGGCCGTGAGCGGCGGAGTAGCCCAGCAGCTTGCCGGCAACACCGGGAGGATCGCGGCCGATGGGGGCACCGTGATGTTGACGGCGGCAGCCGGGCGGCAGCTGGTGGATGGGGTCGTCTCCAACAGCGGGGCCATCGAGGCCAACAGTATCGGCGGCCAGAACGGGCACATCGTGCTCTACGCCGAAGGCAGCAACGCCGTCCAGAACAATGACGCGGCGCTCAAGGGCCAGAGGAGCGGCGACAGCACGGTGCTGGTGTCAGGCACCATCGACGCCTCTGGTTACGGGGCGGGGCAGAAGGGCGGTACTGTCCAGGTGCTGGGCGACCAGGTCGGTTTGCTCAACGGTTCCGTCATTGATGTAAACGGCGATGTGGGCGGCGGAATGGTGCAGGCCGGCGGCGATTTCCACGGCCAGAGCACGACGCCCA
The DNA here is from genome assembly GCA_963849325.1 of uncultured Planctomycetota bacterium. Classification (GTDB taxonomy): domain Bacteria; phylum Planctomycetota; class Planctomycetia; order Gemmatales; family Gemmataceae; genus JAJPHU01. The sequence goes on from CAWKHF010000006.1 coordinate 368,834, forward strand.
CGGCCTGGGCGACGGTGATGCAGTCCGGCGCCGCGATCAAGGCCGCTGCCCTGAACAATGGCAACGGCGGCGACGTAACCGTCTGGGCCGATCATTACACCAACTTCGCCGGCAGTATCTCGGCGCACGGCGGAGCCTATGGCGGCAATGGCGGCTTCGTCGAGACTTCGGGCCAGCAAGTGTTGCAGGCGTTTGGCGGGGTGGATGCCCGCTCGCCTTGGGGCAAGGCCGGCACCTGGCTGCTCGACCCGGCGGACGTGACCATCGCCACGGCGGCCAACAGCAACGAGACCGGCGACCCGAATTTCACGCCTAGCGGCACGGCGTCCGTCATCAACACCACGACCATCCAGAACGATCTCAACGCCGGCACCAACGTCAGCGTCACCACCGGCGGCGACGCCTTTGCCGGCAACGGCGACATCACCGTGGCCAACGGCATCGCCAAATCCGCCGGCAGCGACGCCACGCTTACCCTGTCGGCCTACCGCGACATCCTCGTCAACGCGCCCATCTCCTCCACCAGCGGCAAGCTGAACATGCTATTCCAGGCCGATAACCACGCCAACAGCAGCGGCTATATCGACATCGCGGCGGCGCTAACGAGCAACGGCGGCAACATCACGATGGGCGGCGGCTCGGGCGTGATCTCGGCCGGTAGCGGCTATGCCGTAGGCAATGCCGGACAAGCGACGGGTGTAGGCATTGGTGCCGTGGTCAACGCAGGCGGCGGCAATATCATTGCCAATGGTCATGGATACGACAATGCCGGCGGCAGCAATAACTATGGCGTGTATTTAGATAACGGGGGATTTACCACCACCAGCGGCAATGTAAGTGTATACGGGATGGGCGGCAACGGCCTCAGCGACAATCATGGCGTGTATTTGTCGGGTTCCGGCAGCCAGATCGCCACTGCTAGCGGCAGCATAACGGTCACTGGCATAGGAGGCACGGCCGCTGACACTTCCGGTTACATATCGGATTACGGTGTATATCTTGACCAAGGCACAGGCATAAGCTCAAGTGGCACCGGCGCAGGAGTTGGCAGTATTACCGTTACCGGGACCGCTGCTTCCGCATATGGATACAGTCATGGTGTGGCACTCCTCAATGGCAGCGCAATTTCCGGTAATGCTGCCGATATTAGGGTTAACGGAACGGCGTTCGATTTCATTTCGTATGGCACAGTAATCCAGCTTGGATCGTCGATTACCAGCGGCGGGGCCGGCAATATTACCATTAGCGGTTTCAGTAGCGGTGTTGACGGCACGGGGATAGAAACGGCGGCGGGTCCTAACGTCATCGGCGGGGCTTCCGCTACCGGCAATATCACCCTCGTCGCCGACATATTGGGCTTCTTTAGCACCACCCCCATCCAAACCGCGGGCAACGTCACCATCAAGCCCTACACTGCTGACACGAGCATCGGCGTTGCCGGCGGGGCGGGAACGCTGCAAGTAACCAGCGGCATCCTCGATGCCATCGCTGCCGGCGGCATCACCATCGGTAACACGTCGGACAGCGGCGCGATGGATGTCGGCACGTATGCCTGGAACGCGCCGCTGACGTTGCTCTCCGGCAGCGGCAACCTCGCCATCGACGGCGCACAGGCAATGGGCAGCAACCGCTTCCTGGCCGACACCGTCTCCGGCGACATCGCCATCGGCAGCCTGGGCCGCGTCATGAGCAGCGCCTCCGGCACGCCCCTCACCCTGGCCACCAGCAGCGGCGACTTCCTCAACAATAACGGTGCATCCGCGCTTTCCGCGCCCAATGGCCGCTGGCTCATCTATTCCTCCGCTCCCTTCACCGATCATTTCCGTGGACTGGCGGCGAATTTCGCCCGGTTCGGCTGTGCCTATGGCGGCCCGTGCCCCGGTATCCCTGGCGCCGGCAACGGGCTACTTTACAGCTCGATGCTCCCCGACACGGTGAGCAAAGGTTTTTCCGATCCTGCCATCGGCCTGCAAGGCTTTCCGACGCAGTTCCATCCGGTCGGGACAATGGGCTTAACCGATCTCATTACGATGAATACCCGCGTTGCCGCCGACCAGGCGTCACCGTTCCTGCTTGACGCAGGCCAATAGTCGCACCTCCGGTCGAAAGGTGTCTTCGACCGACGGAAGGTGTACCTTATGACGCAGTTCAGGAATTGGCGTTGCCGCTTCACTTTATTGCTGACAAAAGGTAGGTGACAAAATATCCTCGTCGGATGGATGGTCCTCTTGTCTATGTCGTTGGGTACGCCCGCATTTCTTCTGCCGATCAATCCGAAGACGGTCAGACCGACGCGCTTCACCATGCCGGGGCGTCTCGAATCATCGTGGAGCGAGCATCCGGGGTCGCCGAGCGTCCGCTGCTGGATGAGCTGCTCTCGGGTCTGCGGGCCAGCGACGCCCTGGCGGTCACGGAAGTCAGCCGGCTCGGCCGAACGGTGCAGGAAATCCTGCTGCTCGCCGATGATCTGCGACGGCGTGGCGTGCATCTCCGCATTCTCAATCTTGGTATCGACACCGGCACGCCAGCCGGCGAGCTGGTGCTCACGCTGATGGCCGGCCTCGCCAAGTTTGAGCGCGATTTGCTGCGCGAGCGGCAGCGGCGGGGTATCGAGGCTGCCCGCAACAGGGGAAAGCACCTGGGCCGTCCGCCGGTCTTGACGGCGAGCCATGCGGAGACAGCGATCAGGCGGCTTCAGACGGAGAGCCTGGCAGCCATCGCTAACGAATGGCGGGTCTCGGAGCGGACGCTTTCGCGCCTGGTCAAGAAGCATGCCGGCGACAGGGCGCTACCGCTCTTGCCTGGTGGGAAGGGGAAGCCGAAGCGGCGCGGGCGGATTAACCAGATGGAGTGAGATCGATGGACAACTTGCTTACCGTATTGCTGGAGGCCCACAACGCTGACCGGAACCATCACCGCTGGTACGAAATCCGACTCGGCCGCGATCTCTTCGGCGATTGGACCGTTTGTCTGCTCTACGGCCGCGTGGGGCGGGCCGGCCAGGTGGTGCGTCACGCGGGTTCGGACCCGGAGCCGCTCCGGCAGGTTATCCGTGACAGCCTGCGCCGTCGCCTAACCGCGCCGACGCGGATCGGCTGTGCCTACACCGTGCGGGAATTCACGGCAGCCGGAGACATCGACGTTGTGTTCTGGCTTCCGGCGAGCATCCTGTCGGCATTCCAAGCCTGACTGGCCGCCCGCTGCTCTGCCAGACGCGGATGAGGACCGCGCAGAGACGGCGCAGGCTCTCTGCCCAGGCAGCGGATGCTGGGTCATTTCGCGGAAGTGTCAAACTGTTAAGGTGGCGGAGCGAACCCGCCGACGGCTGGTCACGGGTTGGACAGGGCGGACGCGGGAAAGAGTCAGCCGTTCCGGCTCGCTGGCTGGGCCTCCAACCACCGGCTAGAATCATGCGCACGGTGGAATCACCAATGGAGAAGACCCATGCCGCCCGCCCGGAAGCCGGCCAAACCCGCTGCGGCGGCCATCCAGCGCTTGATGAAGGACTTCCAAGGCCCCGACAGGGAAGCCAGCAGGCGGGCCTTCAAGGCGCTTGTCCGCCTCGGCTCGCCTATCCGAGAATTGCTCGGCTCACCCCAGTGCGACCCGCGGGGGGATGGTTCGTACAGCTACGACGACATGGCAGCAGTCATTAACGAAGCGGGGCCATCCAATGCTAAGGTGCTCCCCGGTCTGGCCCAGGCTGTAGTAGGGGAAGGTAGCTCCATACGGCTGGCGGCCATCCAGGTGTGCAAGCGCGTTAACCCACCGCACCAGTTCGTCCTGGATGCACTGGTCCAAGGGCTTTGCGACCGGAATGAATACGTTCGCCGTGAGGCGGCTCGCGCCTTGGGCGAGCTGCGAGTCGCCGCGCCCTCCGTCCTCAAAGGTCTGGCAGCCGCTCTACGAGATTTAGACCCTACCGTCGTCTGCGAAGCGATGAATGCGTTAGGGGACATCGGCGCGCCCTCTCCAGAAGTGTTGGCGGGCTTGGTGCATTGCCTCGGCGATGTAAACTCTTCCGCCTGTGGCTGGGCCCTTCTCGCGCTACAGAAGATTGGTGCATTTGACCAGACCGTGCATGATGCCGTTCGTCAAGTCGCAACCAGTACCTTTTCCTTCGCTGCGGAACAGCCAAGCGGATACGGTGATGATTACGAATACTATTGGCAGCGCTGCCGTGATGCGGAGCGGCGCCACAATGCGAACCGCCAGGAGGCCGTGGACCTTCTCACTCGGATTCCGGTGGAGCGCATCGTACAGGAGGCAATGGAGTCATCGGCGCGGCCACCCATTCTCAGCGAGGAGGACCAGCGCATCCTTACGTGGTTCCAAGACGTGGACCTGACAGAATACCTGACGCCGCTCCAGGTTTTTTGGTGCATTGGGCAGGCAGATCGTGCCGCCATCGAGTCAGAAGGTCGGGCTATAGGGTACAGCAAACTTGAAAGGAAGTTGAAGCAACTTCAACCGACCTTTACCCAAGTTCGGCTGTATATCAGCAACGGCTACATCCGCGACGGCTGTCTCGGCGTGGTTTATGCGCTGCTGGACAAGGAACCGTTTTACTCCAACGCCTGGGCGGACGACGAACGCGGAATGGAGTTTCGGGTCTCATATGATTATAAGAGGCGTGGTGGGGGCCGGTGGACGCGAAGGGCGCGGAAGGCGTTCCATTACGTGGATCGGTTCCTCTCCATCATGAAGTGCCTGCCACAGATAACCGTCACCCAGGGGTAAGACGGAAACTGCTTGACAATGGCGTCGTAATCTAGGCATGGTGGAACTCGTCGATCATCATTTCTTTTCTGCCGATGGAACTGATACCCGAGGACAAGAGGCGAATACTAGAGAAGAGGCAAGCATCACACGAGAGATTTCGAGCTGCCAATCCGTATATCGACCTGGAGGTTATCGAGTTCCCCAGTGACGCGCTTAGTGTAAAGCGGTTACGCGAAACCTTCCCCGCTGAATTCTTCGACAGGGGGTTTATCAGCGATGGTTGGAACTGTTTCGGCTCCTTCTTCCTCCCCCTTGGGGACGAGAACCCCCTTCACTTGGTGCAATTGCACAACCTCCTTTCGGCGGAACGGGCGGTGGCGGAGTATGCCTATTTGAACTTCCTCTATCCCTATCCGAGCGAAACCTGCGACGACGAAATCCACGAGTACGATGTCGAAGCCAGGAAGCATCTGGAGGAGCTTTACGTGGATTTCAGGCTGGCCGACAGCCCCGAGACCGCCCGGTTTCTCATCCGACATATCGAGGAACAGGGCGTACAGCAGGCAAAGGCCCAGAAGAGCCGCGAGGGCCGCGCCCGCTAGCCCGGATCGTGGCGCGGCGCACCATCGCCAATCCCGAGAAGCCTGCCATTAATAAAGGTGGATAGAGCAACAGACCCCGTTGCCGGCGCGAGGGGGTAGCTTATTCGCAGGAAACGCACCGAATCGAGGGGGACGCCACACCGCAACCCTGTCCCCCTGGCGGCGGAAAATCTCTCAGACACTGCTGATGCGGCAGAAAAGCGACCCCAAGATCGCCCCGTGGAGGGTACGTACATGGCTGGCTGGCAGATGAAGCAGATGAAGCCCAAGGACATCGTGGTCAACCCGCAGGTCCGCAAGGCTTCTGATCCCCAAGCGCAGGAGGAACTCAATGCCTCGGTGAAGACGTTGGGCATTCTCCAGCCCTTGCTCGTGATGGCGTCCGGCGTTCTCCTGGCGGGGCACCGCCGTCTCATCGCGGCCCTGGCCGCAGGACTGGAGACCGTTCCCGTCATTGTCACGGATCGCCTTCTTTCGGACAGCGAAATTCGCGTGATCCAGCTCACCGAGAACATGCACCGGGCCGATTTGACCGGCTACGAGAAGTGGCTGGGCTGCGCGGAGCTGATGTCCATGAACCCGCAGTGGCAACTCAAGGACCTGGCGGCGCATCTGCACCTCGATCCTTCGATGGTCACGCGGCTGCTCAGCCCGTCCAAGTGCATCCCGGCCTGGCAAGAGGCCCTCAAGGCGGGCAAGGTCGGTATCTCGGACTGCTACGCGGCCTCGAAGCTGGAGGAGAAGGAACAGGCCGAGCTTCTGGCGTTGAAGCTCAACGGGGCCAGCCGCGACGCCATCGAGCAGGCGGGGCGGAGGAACCGCACGAAGGCCGCCCCTGCCGTCCGGCTGTCGCGCGTGAAGATCGCCCTGCCGCAAGGGGCCAGCGTCGTCCTCAGCGGCAACGACCTGAGCATGTCCGACGTGGTGGAGCTGCTCGCGGAAACGCTGAAAGAAGCCCGCAAGGCCGCCGAGCAGTACGACGTGAAGACGTGGCAGGCGATGATGCGGGACAAGGCCAGGGGGTGAAACGTGGAACGGCTCCGGCATGACGTGGCATGGGCCACCACGCTGCACATCCTGGAGGTTTTCGACCTCCGCCCGGAAGAGAAAAACGAAGCGTTCGGGATGATCTACGAGCGCGTAAAAGCGGGATTGCTCGCCTATGACAAGGAAACCCAAGACCTGCTCCGCAGGTTGAAACCACTTAACAACTGAGGGAACCATGTACCAGTTTCTTCGCTTCGTTTCGATCGCCACCGTGCTGCTCCTGGCATACCTGGCCCTCCTGGTGCTTTACCAGGTGCCTTACGCCTGGCTCGTGGCCGCCGGCATCGGCATCGTGCTGCTATGCCGGAAGACCTACCGCTACACCGCCTATGGCACGGCACGCTGGGCCGACGCCAGCGACATCCCGCACCTGCTCGAAGGCAACGGCCTGATCCTCGGCCATATCCGGGGCAAGCCGGACAAGCTGCGCGGCACCCTCGCGCTGTTCAACCGGAACCTTCCGGCGCGGGCCGCCTGCCAGCGGTTCCTGATGGCGTTCCAGCGGAAGCCGCCCAAGTTCCTGGTCCGGCTGACCAAGGCCGTTCACACGGCGGTCTTCGCGCCGACGGGCGTGGGCAAGGGCGTCTCGTGCGTCATCCCGTTCCTGAAGACGTGCCCCGACAGTTGCGTGGTCGTGGACTTCAAGGGCGAGAACTACCTAGAAACGGCTGCGGATCGTCGTCGGAAGATGGGGCATAAAGTGGTCGTTCTCGATCCGTACCGGATTGTCACTCCGGAGCCAGACACTTTCAACCCGCTTCAGTTCATCGACCGGGAATCGCCCATCGCCATCGACGAGTGCCGGGACTTGGCGGAGGCGCTGGTCATCCGGACGGGGCAGGAGAAGGAACCCTTCTGGAACGACGCAGCGGAAATGTGGATTGCCGCCATGACGGCGGCGGTCGTGGCCTTCGCCGACGACGCCGACAAGTCGCTGCAATCGGTGCGGACGGTGCTCACCAATCCCCAGCGGATGGAGGCGGTCATCCAGCTGCTGTGCGAATCGGACGTATGGGACGGGATGCTGGCCCGCCTCGGCGGCCAGCTGACGAATTTCAAGGACAAGGAGTTGGCCTCGACGCTCACGACCACCAACCGCTTCCTGCGGTTTTTGGACACCATCGCCATCGCGGAGAGCACCAAGCAGAGCAGCTTTAACCCGGCTGACCTGCTCACTGGCAAGATGACCGTGTACCTGGTCCTGCCGCCCGAACACATGCGGGCGCAGTCGCCGCTGTTGCGGCTGTGGATTGGCTCTCTGCTCCGCGCCGTGGTCCAAGGCGGCTTGCAGGAGAAGACCCAGGTGCATTTCGTTCTCGACGAGGCGGCCTCCCTGGGACACCTGGACGCCCTCGACGATGCGGTGGACAAGTTCCGCGGCTACGGAGTGCGGCTCCAGCTTTACTACCAGTCCCTCGGGCAGCTCCAGAAGTGCTGGCCGGAAGGCGGCGCTACGACCCTGCTGTCCAACACCACGCAAGTGTTCTTCGGCGTCAACGATCCGCAGACCGCTGGCTATGTCTCGTCACGGCTGGGCGAGGAGACGATCCTCGTGGAGAGTGGCGGGACCAGCTCCAGCACCTCCCGGCAAGCCTCCCAGCAGGGAAGCAGCAACACCAGCTATTCCACCAGCACCAGCAACAACTGGCAGCAGATGGGCCGGAAGCTGCTCAAGCCGGAGGAAGTCGAAGCGCTCGATCCGCGGGTGGCGATCACGTTCGCTCCCGGCACGCCGCCTATCTGGACCTGGCTGGTCCGGTACTACGAGCGCGATTTCGGCCGGCCACATGGCCTGGGGCCGGTGAAGGCGGCGTTGGATGCGGCGTGCCTGTTCCTGGCGGCCGGCCTGCTGGCCGTCTGGTTCACGGCGGCGCTGTTCTACCACACTTTCCCATGAAAGGCGAACGCCATGACAGCACTTCGTGGTGTCAAAGTGTCAAGGTGGCAGAGGCCGGCAGAGCCGGGTCCAACCCCGGCAAGGAGGCCGCAGTGGCTTGCTGAGAACTTGCGGGCAGATTGCGGGAAGGGTGCGCAGAGCGTACCCGACTGACGCACTCTCGATGCAGCGGTTCTCAAGAGCCGCGCCCGATAGTCAGGATCGCGCGCGCCGCGCACAATCGACAACCCCCATCACGAGCTTACGATTGAGTCGGTGAGGGACAACCAGACGGTGAGGTGAACGATGTCCAAGCACACGAAAGAGTTCTTCGAGCAGCTCAAGGCCGGCCAGCAACCGGCCCTGGTGGAATCCATCCGAGAGGCTGCGGGCGCCCTCAAGGAAGCGGGGGGACAGCTCTGGGACGGCATGAAGCCGATGTTTGACCACGGTCGCACGGAGGCCGCCGCTGCCCTGTTCGCCGGGCACGCGCATGTCCTGTACATGAAAGGCCCGGAGGGCAGCGAGCAGGGGCAGGATCTGGTCAGGGACGAGCCGCACAAGCAGCACGAGATCGGCGGCCGCGAAATGTAGCCGCGAAAGCAACTGTCAACCACAACGTCACCTTTTTTCCCTTTTTTCAAGGAGTTCCTCATGAACCTGTTCGCCGAAGCGTCCGAGAGCAACCCCCTGGCGGTCCTCATTGTCCTGTTCCTCATGATGATGGGCATCCGGCAGTGGGGCATCTGGCTCAAAGGCAACACCGTCGTCCGTAGCGCGGCCAAGAAGGGTGTCCTCAGCATCCTGGGCCGCATGTTCAAGTGAGGAGGCCGCCATGCTGTTCGCCGCTACCCTTGGCGAGCATTGCTTCAACCTGATGCTCGCCCTGTTCCTGCTCTTGGCCTTCGCGTTCAAGAATCCTCACCGCCATCGATGATGACGGCGCGATCAAGAAGACGGCCAACGAGGGCATCGCCGCGTGGATCACACGTTGGCTGAAGTAACCCACCAGCGCGGGGTGCGCCCAGCCCCGCCTCTTCGTTCCGGAGCGGTGAGATGGCGTGGCTCCTGTTCCTTGTCCTGTACGGTGCGCCGCGGAGCGGGGTAGTGGATGACGTGGCGGATGCTGCGAAGTAGTGTGTGATCCGCTTCTTGATCCACTGGCTGAAGTAGCCGAGGCGTGTCTCGTTTTTCAGGGGGTGCGGCATGACCGTTGAGGAAAGGCTGGAGCGCATGGAGGCCATGCTCGCCGCCCTGGTCGAGCGGCAGACCGCGCCGGAGTGGTATACCACGGAGCAAATCGCCCAACTCGTCGGCAGGGCCGAGTTCACCGTCCGGGAATGGTGCCGGCGCGGCGCATCCAGGCACAGAAGAAGGACAGCGGTCGCGGTGCCCATGCCTCGTGGGTCATCTCCCATACCGAGTTGCTGCGTTACCAGCGCGAAGGTTTGTTGCGTAGTCGCTGATCCGCAACGCCACGCGCGACCTGATCTTCCCCTCTGGTGGGGAGCCGTGGAGCGTGCGCGCTCATCGAGGATTTCTTGCCCTGGTAGCGGTGGTTTCCCGTCATGTCTCGAAGCAATCGAAAGAAGGATTGTCAAGTCGCGGAGGATGCTCGACCGGGCATCGTTCCGGCCGAGACACCGGATTGGATCACACCGGAATTGATCGCAGCGACGATTCGCGTCTGGCAACCGTACTACCCAGCTACTCTCACGCCCGAAGAAGCCGTTACAATGATCTTGAACGTGGGTCGCTTATTGGACGTGCTATCTTCGGGGGCATCGCCATGAAACAGTTCGTCGCGTTGGCACGGGTGAGCAGTCGGGAACAGGAACGCGAGGGCTTCTCGCTCGAAGTACAGGAAGAAGCGCTCCAACGCTACGCCACGCAGGCCGGTGGCGAAATCGTCAAGCTCTTCAAGATTGCCGAGACGGCCAGCAAGGCCGATGAACGCAAAACCTTCCGCGAGTTGATCGCCTACGCCAAGAAGAATGCACCCTTCCTCGATGGCCTGCTCTTCTACAAGGTAGACCGGGCCGCTCGCAATCTCTTCGATTACGTCGAGCTGGAACGGCTGGAATCGGAATACGACCTGCCGTTCATCTCCATTTCGCAACCGACCGAGAACACGCCCGCCGGCCGCATGATGCGGCGGACGCTGGCTAACATGGCCAGCTTCTACACCGAACAGCAATCGGTCGATGTCCGCGAAGGGCTGGCTCGTCGCGTGCAAGAAGGCTGGTTCGTCGGCCCCGCTCCCTACGGCTACCGCAACGTCCGCAAGGATGGTCGCGGCATCATCGAGATCAATCCCGGAAGCCGCTGCCAACGTCCAACGCATCTTCCATCTCTACGCCTACGAGAACGTAACGCTCGATGGCTTGGTGGCGCGGGTCAATACCGAGGGCCGCGTCTTCCGTCCCTCGCAACCCCGGTTCCCGCGCAGCATGGTCTACACCATCCTGAAGGACCGAGCCTATATCGGTGAAATCCTCCACAAAGGCCAATGGTATCCGGGCAAGCAGCAACCGCTGATCGACCGGGCGACCTGGGACCGCGTGCAGGCGTTGCTGGGCGGGCATATCTATCAGTCGCACGCGCTGACCTATGCCAGCGGCCTGATTCAATGCGGTCATTGCGGGCATCCGGTTACCGGCGAGAAGGTCAAGAAGAAGACGAAGACGAGCGAGCGGTTCTACACCTACTACCGTTGCACCGGCTACACCAAGCCGGGGCATCCGCGTATCCGGGTTACGGAAGCCGATCTCGACCAGCAAGTGCTGGCCGTCTTCGACAAGATGCGTGTGGAAGACGAAGGGGTGCGTGACTGGTTCCGGCTGGTGCTGGCCTCGCAGACGCGCGATGCGCAAGCCCAATCGCTGGCTCAACGCGGCGAGCTTCAGCGTCAAGAGACGTTGTTGGTGCAGCAGCAGGATCGCCTGCTCAACCTGCGGTTGTCGGAGGACATCGATCAGGAGACGTTCGCCCGCAAACATACGGAGTTGCGGGATCGGTTGGCTGCACTCAAGCTGCAACTGGAGACCGTGGATCGCTGCCACGACGAAACGGCCGAGTTGGCGGCAAAAGTGTTTGAACTTTCGCAAACCTTGCGTCAGCAATGGCTTACGGCCGATTATGCCGCCAAGCGTCGCATCCTCGAAATCGTGTTTTTGAACTGCCGTCTCGATGACATAACTCTTGTCCCCACCATGAGAAAGCCCTTCGACGTTCTCGCCGAAGGGCCGCTTTTGGAAAAAAGCGGAGGGGGAGGGATTTGAACCCTCGAACGCCTCTCGGCGTTGCCGGTTTTCAAGACCGGTGCAATCGGCCGCTCTGCCACCCCTCCCCGGCGACAGCTTATCCTAGCGGAGCAACGCCGTGTGAGGAAGTGCCCGGCCGACGAAGTCGCTTTTTGCCGACTAGCCCGGAACGCGAGCGACGGTTTTTTTCACCCGTCGCTCGCGCTCCGGGCTAGTCGGCAAAAAATTAGGCATTCTTGTGATGTCTCTCAATAGTTGGTGGGAGTTTGGCCATCCTGAATGTTGGCGAGGTATCCCAGGGTTGTGCCACTGACACTTGTATTCAACCCATGCACGCTGCCGTCGCAGAAGACGAAGTTCACCACGCTGGTGTGACTGCTCCCGAAAATCCAGGTGCCGTTGTTGCCTCCACCTACTCCGGTCGTCTGGGTGGGGGATTGGGCCAGCGGATACCGCGCTCCGGCCTGACGACCGACCGTCAGGTGATCGCTGCCAAAGATGCAGAGGTCGCCATAAGCAGAGCTGCCGAAATTGTTCTGCGGCACCTGCTTTTCGCCGACCAGGAAGGTGTTGCTCAGTCCGTCGGTAATTTGGTTGAAGGTCACGCAGGTGCCGGCGGCGAGGGGGAAGGGGCCGCTCTGGTAGCTGTCATCTCCCAGGCACACGGCGTAATCCGCGACCGTCCCGCCGACAACGCCATTGCCGGCGGGTGCCGGACTGACGGTCCCTCCACGGCGCGAGGGACAGATGTAGGTCTTTACCGGAGTATTGAGGATCGCCGCCGGCATGCCCTGAAAAGAAGAACTACCCAGAGGCTGCGGGAATTGATTGTACAGGTTCTGTTGCTCGATGAACGGGAGCATCTCGACGGCCCAGGATCCGTAGCTGTAGTTGCCCCCGTTGTGCGTGTCGGCATAGGGGAGTCGGCCGTAGACATCGTGGTAGTTTTGCATGGCGAGGCCGATTTGCTTGAGGTTATTCGTACACTGGGCACGGCTGGCGGCCTCGCGCACTTTTTGCACGGCGGGTAGCAACAGGCCGATGAGGATGGCGATGATGGCGATCACCACCAACAGCTCGATCAAGGTGAAGCCGCGTCGGCCTTGCGGAGTCCAACCGGAACGAGTCATGAGAGCTACCTCCGGAGAAGTGAACCGGCAAGGACCGTTTTGGCGGAGCCGGAAGTGTCGATCCTGTGCCGACGAATCACACCGAATCGAACGAGGACTTCCCCGTTTTCGCGGCGGCGGGCGAGTCACCCGCCGCCGTTAAACCGAGGACATGGAAGACAGGCCTGAGCTTATAACGCGGACGGGAACCTGTCTTGGCAGGTCGGGCAAAGTCGATTGGCAAATCGGGTAATGAGATGAGAACGCCTTCAGCGGCCGATCGGAGCCCAAAGCGTAAGCGCGGGACATTTCCCCATTCCCTCGCTCGCGCTTCGGACTCCGATGGAGAACCGGTGTGTCTCAGTAACTCCCTTCGGGGATGACGCCGCCGTCATTGATGTTGCACAGCCGTTCCAGGATGGGGTTGGCGGCGCTGACGCTCACGGAGTAGTTGATGCTGCGCACGCTGCCGTCGGCGAAGACGGCGTTGAACTTGCCGATGTGAGACGAGCCGAACTCCGACAACGAGTTGGTCAGGCCGTCCTGGGCTGGCTGGATGGTGGAATCGCGGATGGTGTCCCAGTCCCAGCCGGCGGTGTAGCCCTCGTTGTCGTCACTCTGCGCTTTGCCAAGGTTTTGCAGACCCAGCCGCTTGTCGGCGACCATCATCGTGTTCGAGGTGCCGTCCTGGATCTGGGTCATGACGACGGGAGCCAGGTTGTTCGACCGTACGATGCCGTTGTTGTTCGAGTCGCTGGCGGCGTAGTCGCACAGGGCATGAGTGACGTTGCCGATGTAGCCGTCGCTGTACTTGACGGTCTGCGGCCCACGACGGGCCGGGCAGAAGAATACCTTGATGGGCGTGCCCACCGCGACCGTGGCGCCCGCTTTCCAGGCGTTTTGCCCCTCAATATAGGGCAGGACCTGAAAGCCCCAGCCGGCATTTTGGGCCTGGCCGACGGCTGGCTGGCCGTTGATGTAGGTCGGCGGCGTACTCCAGGTTTTGCCGCCGCCCGGGAAATAGGCGAGCGTATCGTGGTGATTTTGGAACGCCAACCCAAACTGCTTGAGGTTGTTTTCGCACTGGGCCCGGGCCGCCGCCGCGCGGACCTTTTGCACGGCCGGCAGGAGCAGACCAATGAGGATGGCGATGATGGCGATCACCACCAGCAGTTCAATCAAGGTGAACGCGGACGCCGAACGAGGACGGCAGGGAGAAGTAGGCGCGAGCATGGACACATCCTCCAACCGAAAGATGAGAAGAAAGGGGCTACGCGAGTCAATGATGAGTTTATTGCTCGCCGAGGGAGAGGGTCAAGGAGAAAATGAAAAAAATGTTAGGAAGGAATGAGGAGAAATGAGCGGGTAGCGAGGTGTTGCGCCAACGCCGGAGCAGGGGCGGGTGTTTACCTTGCAGGCAGGGTGCGAGCGTCCGACACGGGAGGCCGCGGCGAGTTGTGGTGGCGAGGCCGCGGTGCGGGCCGTACAATCGAGTAGTCGCCCCTATCCCGGCGATGCCGTCCCCCGATTGACGGCCCAAGAGCGATGCGCGTGGCGGCCTTCGAGAACTCGCAAGAATCTCTGGCGGAGGAGCATCGACGGATCGTCGCGGCTCAGCACGGAGACCGTGCCGCCTTCGCCGAACTGGTCGAACGCTATTGGGATCGCCTGTATCGCTGGTTATATCACCTGACGCACGACCGGCATGCGGCCGAGGATCTGGCCCAGGAGACGTTCCTGAAGGCCTTCGCCGGTCTGAAGAAGTTCCAGGCCGGCACCAACTTCGGCGCCTGGCTGTTCCGCATCGCCCACAATAATTTCGCCAACCAGTGCCGTTCGGCGGCGCGCCGCCGCGAGGCGCTGCCCGACAACCTGCCCGACCCGCGGCGCGGCCCAGCCGAAGAGGCGGCCAGCGCCGAGGCCGTGCAAGATCTGGCGCGAGCCATCAACCGTCTGCCCGCCGAATTTCGTGCCGCTCTGCTGCTGCGCGTCGAGGAAGGGCTATCCTTTCGGCAGATCGCCGAGGTGCTCGACCTGACCGAGGAGACGGCGCGCTGGCGCGTGTTCAAGGCCCGGCAGAAGTTGTTGAGCGTCCTGGCCGCCTGCCAGGAGCAGGAGAAGTCATGAACTGCACGGTCATTCAGCGCCGGCTGCTGTCCGCCGAGCAGCCGGATCAACCGTCGGCCGAGATCGAGAGCCACCTGGCCCAGTGTTCGGTCTGCCGGGCCTGGCAGCGTCGCCTGGTCCGAATGGAGCGACAGGTTCCGCTGCTGCCGGTCCCGCCCTCGACGGCCAAGGCCGATCTGCTGCGGCGTCTTCTCGGCACGAGGGCAGGCGAGGCCGCGGGCCGGCCGGCCCTCTGGCAGTCCTCCCTGGCCCCTGGTCCCAAGGAGCGCGGCCTGCGGAAGGTATCGGTGGCCTTCGCCCTGGCCGCCGCCTTGCTGGTGTTCGCCCTGGCCTGGTGGGCCTGGCCGCACAACACGTCCCCTTCCCCGGCAGCCGGCCAGCTCACGCAGCGGCAGCTCGACCAGAAAAGACTCGACCAACGGCTGAGCAAGGTCTTGTTGGTGGAGGCGCCGAAGGAACGGGTGCTCCAGCTGGCCGACCTGGCCGAGAAAGTCCACGGTGAGGCGAGCGCGATGATGGACAACGCGGCCAAGCTGGATCAATGGGCTCGCTTCTATGCACGGATCGTCAGCCAGCATCTGATGGAGCAGGCCCGGCAGCTGCCACCGGCCGATCAGCCCGCCGTGCTGCGGATGGTCGCCACCAGCCTGACCCGAACCGAGAGCGACGCCTCCAAGCTGGCGATTCAGCTGCAGGCCGACGCGCCAGGATCGGCGGCGTCCTTCGACCGGATCGCCGTCGCTGCCCGCAAAGGGCGAGACGACCTGCGCCTCTGATGCGGAGTTAGAGGCGGAGGAAAAAAGACGAGCGGGAGGGCATCACCCCCCCATCATCGTCCACAGATGCCCCAGCCAGGACGAAGCGAACGGCTCTTCGCGGCGGTAGGCCAGCATGTAAGTCCAGTTGGCCAGGAGCACGACATATCCCAGGATGAGGAGAACGCGGCCGAGGCGGGACGGCACCGTGACGTCGAAGCGGCGTCCGGTGGTGAACTCGATCGCCCACTTCAGGGCCAGCACGGCGGCCAGCACCAGCACCGGCAACGTCAACGGGTTGAACAAAGTCGCATCGAACGGCCGGCCGCGCAGACACAGGGCGACGCCGCGCGTCATGCCGCACAGCGGACAGGGCAGGCCGGCCGCATTCCGCAGCAGACACACTTTCGGACCTGGTTGCGACAGCGGATTCCACACCGACAGCACGCCGACGCCCAGTGCGATCAGGCCGAAACCTTGCAGGCGCAGCGCGCGCTGCGAGGGGGTGGCGAACGGTCGGGTTTGGATGCGGACAATCATGGCGCGGTAACCATATCTGGTTGAGGGCTTCCTGATAGATCATACCGAGAAACGGCAATCCGCAGAACAGGCACGGGTTGAGAAAGAAGACGACCTGCCGCAGTCCCGGCGTCTCCGGTACACCCGCCAGCGCTTGCGTGCGGCGGATCAGGTCCGACAACTGGAAGACAGTCACGTAGATCGCGTACGGCGGGAAAATCAGCATCAGCGACAGTTCGGTGCGCGGGTTGAAGTCCTTGCGGCCGGTGTATTCGCCGCACTCGCGCAGGACGCGATAGGCCCAGTAAACGAAGTAAAAGCCGCACGTCAGGTACGACAGCAGAAGCACCCCCAGCGGATGCCGCACACGGCCGAGTGGCCGGCCGGCAGTATCCGTCCGCCGCCCGGTGGTTTTCGCGCTGTAGGCTCGGCACACCTGGAACGAGTACACCAGGCCGAAAATACCCCCCGTCAAAATGGTCAGGGTGAGGACGAGCGCGGGGTGCATGTTCTCCCAGTCGAAGGACGGACGCGGCTTGCGTGCGGCGGGCGTTTTGTCGGCCGTGACCGGCGGGATGATCGCCGAATCCGTGATGGGCTTACCGGAGGGAAACAACCCCTTGACGGAACTGGCTTGTACCCAAGTGGACATGCCATCCTGCCAGACGAGGTCGGTCGGTTTGAGCTGCCCGGAGGCCGCCAGTTGCTTGAGCTGGGTGGCCGTGGCGGGAGCGGCGGCTTGCTGACCGTTGAGCGTATAATGCCATTCGTTCGCCATAAACGTCCGTCGGCACCGGGAGTTTCAGGTGGGTGGAGCGGGAGACGGCGCTGTCGATTGTATCGCTCCGCGCACCTGGCCCGATAGGGTCCGGTATCGTTTCGCGGCGGCTCGCAGAGCCGCCGCGAAACGAGGCGATACCGTCTCAGCGAATCGCGCGCGGCGCTTTCTGCCCCTTGGGGATCTTGGTCGTGTACGCGCGCCCCTTCATGCGCTCCTGAAAATCGGCGCGGGCGTCCTGGAGAGCCTGCGGATCTTGCAGCAGATCGA
Source organism: uncultured Planctomycetota bacterium (assembly GCA_963849325.1). Taxonomy (GTDB): domain Bacteria; phylum Planctomycetota; class Planctomycetia; order Gemmatales; family Gemmataceae; genus JAJPHU01. Next base: position 385,902 of record CAWKHF010000006.1, read on the forward strand.
CGGCGCTGAGGGCCAGCACTTTGGCGGCGACCAGCAATCCCTTGTGCCCGATAGGCGAACCGATGGCGGCGACGTTCTGCCAGCTGTGCCCTGGACTGCCGGCCGCGAAGCAGACCGTATCCAGCCCGGAGGTCGGTACCTGCCAGCTGATGTCGCCCACGTCGGTGGAACCGCCGTCGGCGGGGTACGGTTTCTCCGGCAGCGGCTCGATGCTGTCATGCAGCGGCTGGCGTTCTTTGAGGGAGAACTCGGTTCGCAGCGGCTCTTGCAAGCGGCGCGCGAGTTCGCGGTCGGAATCGTCGAACTTCGGCGGCCCGACGAGGCGGAAGTTGCGCAGGACGACGCGCGACAGCGGCAGGTTCGGGATGATCTCGTGGCAGTCCGTATCGATGTGGACCGACACTTTCGTCCGGCTCATCTTGGCCGCGCCCTCGGCGATGTCGCCCAGCCAATCGAAGTTGCGTTCGACGTCCTCATGGACATTGGCGCGGACGAAGTACCACACCTGGGCGGTGGCCGGCACCACGTTCGGCTGAGCGCCGCCGTTGGTGATGACGTAGTGCAGACGACTGGTCTCCTTGACGTGCTCGCGCATGTAGTTGGCGCCGACGTTCATCAGCTCGACGCCGTCGAGCGCGCTGCGGCCCTTCTCGGGACTGCCGGAGGCGTGGGCCGGCAGACCGCGGAAGGTGAACTTGGCCGAGATCAGCGCCTTGGTGGACAGGTAGGCGACGCGGTTCTTGGTGCCGGGGTGCCAGTGCAGGCAGGCGTCGAGGTCGCGGAACTGGCCGTCCAGAGCCATGTACACCTTGCCGATGACGGTCTCCTCCGCCGGCGTACCGTAGAGGCGGATGGTGCCGTGAAGATGGTGCTTGTCGAGAGCGTCCTTGACGGCCAGGGCGGCGCCGACGGCGGCGGTGCCCAGGGCGCAATGTCCGCAGCCGTGTCCGGCGTCCTGTCCGGGGATGGCCTTGCGCATGCCTCCGCCGGCCTGCTGCGACAGCTCCGGCAGGGCGTCGTACTCGGCGAGGATGCCGAGGACCGGCTTGCCCGAGCCATACTCGGCGACGAACGCCGTCGGCATGTCGCTGACGCCTTCCTTGACGCGGAAACCTGCCTTCTTCAGCACACTCGCCAGACGCGCCGCCGAACGGTGTTCCTGCAAACCCAGCTCGGCGTAGGTCCAAATGTCCTGGTTGACGGCCACCAACTCGGGACGCAGGTTGTCCAGGTAACGAAGAATGTCCTGCTGGAGGGGCGTCGCTTTCGCCGGTTCCTCGGCCCGGCATGCCCGTGCGGAACAGGTGGCGGCGAGGGCGAGCAGTACGAGAGAACGCATGGGGATGCTCCTCGGTGTGAAGGGAAGGGGTGCGCTCGGGGCATGGCGGAAGTGTATCAACGGCCGGAAGGAATCGCCAATACCACCCGAACAAGCCGCGAGCGCCAGCGAGCGGGGATGCTCCCGTTCCCCGACGGTCGCGGCTCGGGTTTTTCCGTTAGCTCTTCGTGATCTCGCGCAGCAGCACCGTGGCATAACTCCCGGCCGGCAGCGTGAAGCTCAGACACACGCCCTCGGCGTCCACCTCCGCCGTCAAGTCGTCCACGTAGACCAGATTATGCCGCCGCGTGCCCGCCAGCAGCTTGCCGAAGGCGTGAAACGCCGCCGGTGACACGCCGGCATCTTGCAAGACCTGCTCTTCGCGCTCGGCCGCCGTGCCGGCGGCGCGGAACATCTTCCGGCCGAACATCGGCCCCGCCGGCACGATCTCGCGCGCCTCCAGCCGGGCCTGCTCGCGATGTACGTCCTCGGCCACGAACAGGCCGCCGAACGGCCAGCGCGCCATCACGTCGCCGGCAAGCACACGGCGGAGCAGGCCGTCCGCCATCCGCCGGGCCAGGCCGTGGTTGAACAGGGCCGACTGCGCCGCCGACAGAGCCAACTTGCGCAGAAAGGGACTGCGGAGGTTCGCCTTCAAGCCGGCCGGCGGAGGTTCCTGACGCAGCAGCGCCAGACCGAGCCGAACCGTTTCGCCCTCGTGGCCAAACCGCTGCGGCCCGTAGAAGTTGGCCAGGCCGTCACGCCGCAGGCGCTCGATCAGGAGGGGCAGACGTTCGCCGGCGTCCACCGTCACGTCGCGCACGCGGATACGGAAGCGATTGCCGTGCAGGTGGCCGGGCTTGAGCTTGTTGCCGTGCCAGCTCGACGTTCAACAAGCGGATCCCATCGCCATCGAGTTGACTCAGACGGGCCTCGGCGCGGGCCGGCACCGATACCATCTGCCGCGTCACCGCTTGCCGGTCCTTCAGGCCCGCCGTGCCCACTTCGGACGGCGAAACGTCAAGGCGGCGCGCGATCTGGCGCACGAAGTATTCGGCGCCCATGTCGCGCTTTTCGACCCACAAGAACAGGTGATCGCCGCTACCGGAGGGCGGGTAGGCCGGCACCTCCTCGACCTCGAAATCCTCCAGCCGCTCCTTGATGCGGCCGCCGATACCGGGCAGGTCGGTCGTTGCCCAAGGCGGCGGTGTCAGCGGATCGAAGACCGGAATGTTCATGGTGGCAAGACTCGCGCTTCGTACACGAAACCTCCGCTACTGTACCGCATTTTCACGTGGAAATCTCTTGGTGAATGGGTCGGGCCTGGCTATAGTCATCTACGTTCGCCCCCATCGCTTCGACATCTCGATTCACGCCGGTTTCCGCTGCCGGTCTCGTGCAGACGGTGCAGCCCAGAAACCCTTCGACCTCGGCCGACCCCGGCCGTCCGGAGGGGCTTCGATGGCGCTGCGTTTCCCTTCCTTCCCTTTTGCTGCTTTTCCACGTCGGCCGCTGCCACGCGCCAGCCGGCCGACAACCCGCGAGGTACACCATGTTCGACGAGCACGCCCCGGATGATTTCTTCGCCGCGACGCGCATGTCGTTGGGCGACCACATCGAGGAGCTGCGCACGCACCTGCTGCGTGCCCTGCTCGGCTTCGGCGTCGCCCTCGTTGCCGGCTTCTTCCTCAGCCGGCCGGTCCTGGTTTTCCTCGCCGCGCCGGTGGATCGGGCGCTGGCGAAGTTTCACCAACGCCGCATGGATCGTCTGACGCGGCAGCTGGCCGAAGGCGATCCGCGGCTGCGCGACGCCAACCAGCCGCGCGACGTGGAACTCCTCTTCCCCGCGCGTCGCCTGGGAGAATTGCTCGGTTTGCCGGAACAACCAACATCGCAAGAATGGGCGCCCGTGCCGGTGCGCGTCCGGCCGCTGGACTTGGCGCTGTTGACCGGCGAAGCCTCGCAGCTGGTGAATCGTCCGCCGACCCTGATGTCGCTGACCTTGACGGAGCCGTTCACCGTCTATTTCAAGGTCAGCGCCTGGTGTGGCGTGGTGCTGGCCAGTCCGTGGATTTTCCATCAACTCTGGCTATTCGTCGCGGCGGGGCTGTATCCGCACGAAAAACGTCTGGTCCGCGTCAATCTGCCGTTGAGCATCGGTCTGTTCTTGGGCGGCATCGCCCTGTGCGAATTCGTCGTGCTGCCGGCCGGGGTGGATTATTTGCTGAGCTTCAACGACTGGCTCGGCTACGAGCCGGAACCGCGGCTGAGCGATTGGCTCGGCTTCGCTCTGATGATGCCGCTGGTCTTCGGCCTCGCCTTCCAGACGCCGCTGGTGATGGTCTTTCTGGAACGGATCGGCCTGTTCAGCGTGGAGAGCTACCGTCGCCATCGCCGGCTGGCGATTTTCCTGCTGGCCGTGCTGGCGGCGGTGATGTCGGTGACGCCCGACTATTACAGCATGTTGGCCTTGGCGGCGCCGATGTGGGGGTTGTACGAGGTCGGGATTGTGCTCTGCCGCTGGTCGCCGCGACCGCCGACCGAGCCGGACGAAACGGAAGCCGAGGAGTTGATACATGTGTAAGTGCCTGTCCGTTAAGCCCCTCTCCCCCGGTACTCCGGGGGAGAGGGGCTTACCCGACAAACTCTCTAAGCGTTTACGCGACCGAGTGATTTCCTCCCTGACGCTTGCGCGAACGACATGATAGAATACCAGGAGTTTCGTCCGGCCTTGGCCTACCTTCCGCCCCTCCGCTTGCGAGCACAGGGATATTACCGCATGAGGTCCACCGCCGCTCGGCTCGTCTGCCTGTTTCTGTGGTCCGTCCCGATGGCCGCGGTACACGCCGCCGACCGGGATGATCCGCGGGCCATCGAATTTTTCGAGAAAAACGTCCGTCCCCTGCTGGTCTCGAAGTGTCAGTCCTGCCACGGTCCGAAGCGGCAGCAAGGAGGGATACGCCTGGACTCGCGCGCCGCCGTGCTCCAGGGCGGCGACAACGGAGTGATCCTCGTTCCCGGCCAACCCGACAAAAGTCTCCTCATCCGCGCCATCCGCTATGACGGCGACGTGCAAATGCCGCCCAAGGGCAAGCTCCCGGCGGAGTCCATCGCGCATCTGACCACCTGGGTCCGCATGGGCGCTCGCCTGGCCGGACGGCGAGACCAAGGTCGAGGAGCATTCGCTGTCGGTGGCCCAGGTGCGGCGCACGCACTGGTCGTTTCAGCCGGTGAGGAAACCGGCCCTGCCATCGGTACACCATCCCGCATGGGTGCGGACGCCCGTCGATGCCTTCGTGCTGGCGCGGCTGGAAGCGAAGGGTCTGGCCCCAGCGCCGACCGCCGATCGGCGCACGCTGATCCGCCGGCTGACGCTCGACCTGCACGGTTTGCCGCCGACTCCGGAAGAAGTGGCCGATTTCGAGGCGGATCGATCGCCGAACGCTTACGCCCGGCTCGTCGATCGGTTGTTGGCCTCGCCGCGCTACGGCGAACGCTGGGGCCGGCACTGGCTCGACGTGGCTCGCTACGCCGATTCCAAGGGCTACGTCTTCACCGACGAGCGTCGCTATCCCTTCGCCTACACCTACCGCGATTACGTCATCCGCGCCTTCAACGAGGATCTGCCTTACGACCAATTCGTCGTGCAGCAGCTCGCGGCGGACCAGCTGCCGCTGGGCGAAGACAAGCGGCCGCTGGCGGCGCTGGGTTATCTGACGCTGGGCCGGCGCTTCCTCAACAACATTCACGACATCATCGACGATCGCATTGACGTGACCATGCGCGGCCTGCAAGGGCTGACGGCCGGCTGCGCCCGCTGTCACGATCACAAGTTCGACCCCATCCCGCAGAAGGACTATTACTCGCTCTACGGCGTCTTCGCCAGCTCCGTCGAGCCGAAAGACCTGCCGTTGATCGGCCATCCCGAGCCGACGCCGGAGTTGGCGGCGTTCGAGAAGGAGTTGGCCCGGCGCAAGGCGGAGGTCGAAAAGTATCGCACCGAGCACAAGGACGAGCTGGCCAAGGGCAACCGCAAGTTCCGCGATGGTCTGCGGGCCTTGCGGAAGAAGGTCGATCAATGGCAGGTGACGGCGCCGTCCGCTCCGCCGCGGGCCATGGTCCTCGAAGACGCGCCCTCGCCGGTGACGCCGCACGTCTTCCTGCGCGGCAATCCGCAACAACCCCGGCCCCTCGGTGCCGCGTCAGTTCCTCGAAGTGGTGGCCGGCGAGCAGCGTCAGCCGTTCCGCCACGGCAGCGGCCGGCTCGAACTGGCTCGCGCCATCGCGGATCGTAAGAAATCCGCTGACGGCCCGCGTCCTGGTTAATCGCGTCTGGCTGCACCATTTCGGCGCCGGCCTGGTGCGCACTCCCAGCGATTTCGGTCTCCGCGGCGATCCGCCCACCCATCCCGAGTTGCTCGACTGGCTCGCCGCCGCGTTCGTGGACGACGGCTGGTCGATCAAGAAGCTGCACCGACTCATCCTGCTGTCCAGCACGTATCAGCAGTCCGGCCGCGACGACCCGCGGCAGTTGGAGAGCGACCCGGACAATCGCCTGCTGGCCGGCATGAATCGGCGGCGGCTCGACTTCGAGGCGATGCGCGATTCGCTGTTGGCCGTCGCCGGCCGGCTCGACACGACGATGGGCGGCCGAGCGGTGGAGTTGACGACGGCCCCGTTCAGCCCGCGCCGCTCGGTGTATGGCTTCATCGACCGCCAGAACCTGCCCGGCCTGTTCCGCACCTTCGACTTCGCCAGCCCCGATACCAGCACGCCGCAGCGCTACACCACCACCGTGCCGCAGCAGGCGCTGTTCCTGATGAACAGCCCCTTCGTGGTCGAGCAGGCCCGGCATTTCGCGCAGCGCGCCGACGTGGCGGCGCAGACAAAGGATGAAGAGAAGATAGAAAGGATGTATCGACTAGCTTATGGCCGTGCTGCCGAGACCGAGGAGATCGCGCTGGGCCTGCGGTTTCTCGACCGAGGCGCGGAAGAGCGAGGGCGCGAAGAAGGCCGGGCTTCATCTGTCGGCATGGGAGCAGTATGCTCAGGTAGTGCTGCTGTCTAATGAGTTCGCCTTCGTGGATTGAACGGGAGGGGGATACATGAACGAAAAACCGCGACTGGATCACGACGTTTACCGCGAGAACCGTTACCAGTTTTTGCCGGAGGATTTACTTCCGTATGCGGAAGAATGGGTAGCCTGGAGCCTGGATGGTTCGCGCATCGTCGCGCATCACCGCGACCTTCTGGAAGTAGCGAAGATGCTGGAAGCGTCTGGCATCGACTGGGGAGCGGAAGTGAACTTTGAATGGATTCCTCCTGGCGGCGAGATCGAGAGCCTGTTATGAGCCTGCGCTTTCGCTACAAATCCTTTCGCTTTTCGCATCCGATCGTGCCGCTGGATGGGCGGACCATTCGCCCGCGTCCCGTGTTCAGCGTCACCGTGATCGGCCCTCGCGGTTCGATGCCCCAGGATGCGCTGCTCGATACGGGGGCCGACGACAACGTCTTCCCCGACCGAATCGCCCAGCTAATCGGCATCGATCTAACCAATGCGCCTTCGAGGCGCGTCGGAACTTTGCTGTCGAATTCTGTACTCGTTCGCTATGCTCGCGTCACTCTGCGTATCGCCGACAATCAGGAACGCCGCGAGTGGGAGGCCTGGGTCGGTTTCACGCCGGCCCCGATTCGCTTCCCAACACTCGGCTTTGCCGGCTTCCTGCAATACTTCACGGCGACCTTCCACGGCGATCGGGAAGAAGTCGAGCTGACAGTGAATAGTCAGTATGCGGGGACGTGAGGGAGGATGCGATGGAAGAAGCTCTCTGGCCCATGCTCGCGGCTATCGTCGCCTGCCTGGTCGTCTTTGGCGTGCTCGGCGCCGGCCTGGTGCTGGTCATCCGCGACACGATGCGGCAGCGCGGCAAGTGGGGCATCAACTGGAAACCGGCCGCCTGCACCGAATGCGGCACGGCGGCGCCGGTGGTCCGCATGCCGGCCAATCGGCGTCAGGCGCTATGGGGCGGCTGGACCTGCGCCGAATGCGGCTTGGAACTGGACAAGTGGGGCCGGCCCATCGAGGGGCAGGACAGCCCGGCGAAATGGAAGGTCCTCCGCGCCGCCGAGGAGAGCGAAGAGCGCCCGCGCCGGCCGAGACGCCGCGACGAACGAATCCGCGACGGAGACGATCACACGCAACGAGGAGATGCACCATGAACCAGCCCATCAACCTCGCCCACCTGCCCCTGACACGGCGCGATTTCCTGTGTCGTTCCGGCATGGGCTTCGCCTCGCTCGGCCTGGCCGAGCTTGATGGCCTCTCAGGGTCTCGCCGCCGCCACCGACTCGGGCCGGGCCGTATCGCCGCTGGCGCCCAAGGGGCCGCACTTCCCCGCACGGGCCAAGCGCGTCATCCACCTGTTCATGAACGGCGGCCCCTCGCACGTCGATTCGTTCGATCCCAAGCCATCGCTGCAAACGTATGCCGGCAAGCTGCTGCCGCGCACCAACCTCCGCACCGAACGCAGACCGGCGCCGCCTTCCCCTCGCCCTTCCGCTTTCAGAGGTACGGCAAAGTCGGCATCGAGGTCAGCGACCTGTTCCCGCACACGGCTCGCTGCATCGACGACATCTGCGTCATCCGCTCCATGCACGCCGACGTGCCCAATCACGAGCCGTCGCTGCTGCTCATGAACTGCGGCGAGGCCCGGCAGATCCGGCCGAGCATGGGTTCGTGGGTGACCTACGGCCTGGGCAGCGACAACCAGAACCTGCCCGGCTTCATCGCCATGTGTCCGGGCGGCTATCCCATCCAGGAGACGCAGAACTGGCAGTCGGCCTTCCTGCCCGGCGCCTACCAGGGCACCTACATCGACACGCGCCACACGGAGGTGGACAAGCTCATCGAGCACATCCGCAACACGACGCTGTCGCTGGCCGAGCAGCGCCGCCAGCTCGACCTGCTGCGCCAGCTCAACGAGCGCCACCAGCAGACGCCGCCGCCACGACGCCCAGCTCGAAGCTCGCATCCAGTCGTTCGAGCTGGCCTACCGCATGCAGATGGACGCCAGCGATGCCTTCGACGTCAGCCGCGAGCCGAAGCACATCCGCGACATGTACGGGCCCGGCACGCAGGCGCGGCAAATCCTCATCGCCCGCCGGCTGCTGGAAAAGGGCGTGCGCTTCGTGCAGGTCTGGCACGGCGCCGGCCAGCCGTGGGACAGTCACGACGACATCGAGGTGCAGCACCGCCGCCTGGCCCGCGAATGCGATCAGGCCATCGGCGCCCTGCTGGTGGACCTCAAACAGCGCGGCATGCTCGACGACACGCTGGTCATTTGGGGCGGCGAGTTCGGCCGGACGCCGACGGTGGAGCTGCCGACGCCGGGCAACAACGCCGGCAAGGTCAACGGCCGCGATCACAACCATTGGGGCTTCACGATGTGGCTGGCCGGCGGCGGCGTCAAGGGCGGCCACGTCCACGGCGCCACCGACGAGTTCGGCTTCCAGGCCGTCGAGAACAAGGTCCACGTCCACGATCTGCACGCCACCATCCTGCACCTGCTCGGCTTCGATCACGAACGGCTGACCTACCGCTACGCCGGCCGCGATTTCCGGCTGACGGACGTGCATGGGAACGTCGTCAAAGATGTGCTTGCGTGAGCGAAAACAGAAAAACCCGCGGGCCGGTGGTCGTCTCCCTTGGAGGAGAAGACCCCGGCCCGCGAATCCCAGACTTCAGCAATCCAGAGCTACGTTCTTCAGGAGCGCCTTGTACCGCCGAGCGGGCGGTAGATGCGCTGCCCATTCTGGTTGATGCTCGGCACGTAGCCATTACAGTCGGCCCGGCCCAGCATGTCGTCGCCGCCCTCGACGGGTCGGCCCGCCATGGCGGAATACAACTCGCGGGTCGTCAAACCGGCTTTCCGCCCCCTGTTGATGAGGATCTGATAGTGCGTAAGGCTCATCGTTGATGCCTTCTCTTTCTTTGGGTCTTGCAGTCGCAACTGCTTCTCTGTTCCTCTTCGCCAAATCCCTGCCTCTACTCTAACTCATAAAACGAGCACATTCCATGCCATCATCAGTCCAGGAGGCGAGAGCATACGACATGTTTTTCTTAAAACCTTATTAACAAAATGCTTGCGCCGAAACCCGCTAAGGATGCCTATGGTCTGTATCGGCATGCCGGCTCGATGAAATGCAAGAAATGTTTTGAAATGGAACAGGGCCATGTTGATTTTTGTACATGAGAAGAAGCGGGGGATAAGGACGATCAAGATAGGCCGTTAAGTCAAAAACCGTCCGGCCGGCACGCAAAGGCACGGTCGAGAACGAGCACATCCTGATCTGGCCAATGCTTGGCACGGACGACCTCCGGCCAGAAGCGGCGGTAGAGGACACGCAGACGCACACCGACCAGCGACGACGGGAACTCGTAGACGCTCTCATCGACCTGTCCCGGACTGAGGCGAGTGTCCGGCGGAGGATCGGGGGCGGCGAGCCAGAACGGCACCGGATGGTGGCCCTCGAAGTCCTGGAGAACGCGGGCATACAGTCGTCCCGGTTGGTCGGCCAGATCGGGACCGACCGGCGCCGGCAACCTCGGTCCCGAGCGCGGCGGCAGCGAACGACCATCCTCGCTTCGCCCCTCGACGATGAGAACCAGGTGCCGATCGACGAAGCCGGTCGGCAGGCGATGACCGACACCCTCGGTCCAGAGGCGCACCCGGGCCCGCACACCGTCCGCCTTGCGCTCGAAGAGCGCCGACGCCTTGATGGCGCGGCGCAGCATCGCCTCTCGGCTGCCATCGAAGAAGCGATGATTGGCGAGCGTGTGCGGGTCGCGCGCGATGCCGCCGTGGCCGGGGGCCATGTTGGTCATGCGGCCGGTCGGCTTCATGTGGCAATCCTGGCAGTGCTTGCCCTGGCGGCGGGCGGGACTGGCCTGCCATTCGGAGAACGTGCTGTAAACGTGGACGCCGAAGATGATACCTTCATGGCACGAGGCGCAGTAACGGCTGTCGCGGTACAGCGGCGAATAGGCGTCCTCGCCACGGTCCACGTCGTCGAGGGCACCGAAGAACAGCTGGCCCTCGGTCGGGCGCAGCAGCCGCAGGTTGAATCGGCCGTGCGTCAGTCCGATGGTTCCGTCGGCGACGTCGGCGATCTTGTGACAGTAATCGCAGTGGACGCCACGAGCAGCGACGCCTCGGACTTTCCGGAGGTCGTAGTCTGTCGCCGTGGGAGCATGACAGGAGGCGCAGACGCCGGCGCCGTCGGGATACTGCGTGAGCAGGCCCCAGCTGACGCCCGGATGGCCGTGCCTGTCGGTGCCTTCGTAGAGGTTGCGGAAGTGTTGCCCCGTGACCGAGTGGGCGTGGCCGCTGTGCGACCATTCGCGGTAAATTTCGGCATGGCAGTTGGCGCAGTTGTGGACCTCGGCCGTGTTCGGCGCGGGATCGACCCATTCATAATCCGCGTTATCTTCGGACGGCAAACGAGTCAGGCGGATCGACAGCGGCGATTTCGTGCGTTCGACGCCGCCGATGAAGTACCCTTCTTTCCACGCCGTCAAGCGTCGCCCTGGTGATGGACGCGGCAAATGGAAGCGGCCGCCGACATCGGTGTGAGTGCTGGCCGCGGAACCCTTGAAGCGCACGCGCACGGTGGCGAGCGGGCCGTCCTCATCGAGGACCCGCCCCTCGACGCCGGTCGGTCCCGCAGGCAGCAGGGTCAACCCGGCGAGCAGAGCGAGCAGCAGCCCCAGCGTCAATCCCGGTGACAAGCGCACATCAGCTTTCCACGAAAGGTTCAGCGTCGAGAAGACTTGCGGCGCCGCGGCTTGGGCGACGCCGGCAGCAGTTCCTCCCAGGAACGCACTTGCCCTAAACGCAACAGAAGCTGCTCCAGCTGTTCCAGGTCTTGCATTTCCTCCACCCGAGCCTGAAGATCGGCAGGCGCGGGCGTCTGCAAATGCCTCTGCCCCAGTTGCAGCAGCATCTTGCGCGCTTCTTGCAACGCGCCTTCCGCGCGTCCCGCGGCAAGTCCTTTCCGAATGATGGCCTGATACGTCGTGGATTCTTCCATATCGAGGACTCTTTGTAATAACTGCTCCACCAGAACATCTTGATAGCGCAGACCCATGAGCACGTACACCGCCGTCCACCAGCGCCCCAGCCGGCCTCGGTCGCGCATCCGCGCCACGCGCCGTCTCATCTCGCGCACCACTCCCGGCAGCTCCGCTTCGCTCACGGCGCTGACCGGCGCCAGGGCCAATCGTCCCAGGCCGCCCGCCAAGAGCGACTGAACCGGAAGTTCCCAAACACGAATCACCTGATAAGAGGCCCTAACAAAATGTGGCAACACGTTTTCAACGTGTTGGATTGTACGGCACGTTACAAACGTGCCGCCACATTCGGTTCGTGCCTCTAACGAAAGATTCGGTAGGGTTGGGATGCTTGCGGGACCTGTCGCTGATATGTGCCGGTCAGCACACCCAGGTTAGCCTGCGGCCGCAGCAGCACCACTACGCTGGCCACCGGCAAGTCATGCCGATCTTCCAGCGCCGCATTATACACGTTGACGCGCCGAGGCAGCGAGGCGTCCGGCCCCGCTTGGAACTCGAAGTGCATCAGCGACGGCGGCGGCCCGTGCAGACGCAGCACCTTGTCGGCCGCGCCGCTGATCGTGGCAATGTCGGCGTCGATGACTTCGACCTGGGGATCGGATATGCCGGCCAGAATGGGCCAGTCCTCCGGCGCATCTTCCAGCAGCGCTTTCAGCGTGACGTCGAATTTCTTCTCCACCGCGCGTCTCCCGCCGCCCGCGTCGATCTTGGTGACAATTGCATGTCAGTGTTCCGCGCCTGGACAAGCCTGGAGCGTTCGCGACGAGTTGCGCCAACCCGTCGCTGGCAGGCTGTCCAGTGTAACAAATCGCGGCGCTCAGCGATGGCGATTCGCGTCCAGCATCAGCGGCGCCAGCGCCAGCCGCGTCAACGGCAAGAACAGCGCGATGCCAAGCACGAGGGCCGCTACGGACGTTCGTCCCTCCGGAAGCAGCACGTACAGTACGCCGAACGACCCGCTGGCGAGGAGGAGCCACGCCGCCAGTGCTCCCCAAAGGACGCGCCGCGGCAAGATGTCTCGCCGTTTCAGAGCGCGGAGGGAGCACACGGCCGCCACGCTTTTCAGACCGGCGACTCCGCCCGCCAGCCACGGCAGAACTTCGGTGACGGTCGGCCAGTATCGAGGAGTAATCATCAACCACACGCTGAAAGCGAGCAAGGCGGTGAGACCGAAGGAGTTGAGGAGCGAGCCGGCCATCATCCACGTGCTCCGGACCATTCCCAGCCATAATGCCTGGAGCATTTGCAACCACGTCAACACGACGGCGCCGACGACGAGCAGAGCCAGGCCGCACCAGGACGGGCCGGAGGGGTGACGCTGGCGCAGGGCGTCGAACAACGCCGTCAGCTCGGCGGCCTTGCCGTCCATCAGGGACCAGGCGAACACCACAAGCAGGAGTATGCCCCAAACAGCCAGCGTGCTCAGGGCAGCCGTTTCGAACTTGCGCGAATCGAACAGCGCGGTGGCGACCGGCCGTGACGCCGCGAACGACGACAGCGATGTCGTCGAATGTCGCCCCGGCAACCGGCCAATGTCCCCTCCACAACCCGCTGAAAGCACGAGGACCAGATACGGCAAGCTCGCAAGGGGCAGCCATACACCGCCAACCTCAGCGGGAAGGCTCGGCGGAACGAGGCGGGCCCCATTCCGAGCCGCCTCGTTGAGGCAATGGGCGATCAGCAGCCAGGGCAGGGAGAAGCCGGCGACGAGGATGGGGAAGAGATGCCCCTTGCGTCGCCACTCGAACCAGAGTTGCGCCGCGCCGGCGACACGAATGGCCGGTCAACGGTCGTCGCGGAGGTCCAGCGCAGCCACGTCCGCCAACCCGGCCAGGCCCAGGTCGGCCCACCTCCGCGACGAGCGCGGGCGACGCCGTAGACGGCGGTCAGGTACGCAAGCGGCAACTGGATGGCGAGCGCGGCGCCACCGAGCGCTGTGCCGGGGTCGAACTCCGCGCGAAGCAATTGCGGCCCAATGACGGCGGCGACAAGCAGCGGACCAATAACGAATAGTCGTAGGCCCGGCAGCGGAAAGGGCAACCAGACGATGGCCTGCAACCAGGCCAGGGCGACGGCCAACGTCAAGGCCCCCCACCACGTGACGAACCCGAGTTCCACTCCGCCCATCCGCAGCACGCCGCAGGACAGCGTCAACCAGGCCAACGCTGGCACCGACGTTGTCCATAGCATCGGCCAGCCAGCCAGCGACCACGTCGGCAGCGGTAACGTCATCAGCCGCGAAGGGAACCCGGACGCACCAACCTCCAGCCGTGCATCCCGGCCGACCAAAAAGACGATCACCAGGTAGCCGAAGACCACCGGGCACGGCCACACGAGCAGGAACGGGAAGTGTACAAAATGAGGGGACGTGATCGCCCACGCAGAGGCCAGGACCAATAGCAACAGCCAGTAGCCGGCGCAGAGCGTCAAACCGAGACGATGGCGCGTCCAGACCTGCCAGCCAAATGCCAGAGAAGGAGACATGAATTACTCCGTTACGTCGGCCGCGGCAGGCCGGCCCATGCGGGCGACGAAGATTTCATCCAGGCCGACGCCGTGCTCCTCGACGACGCGAGCGCCGCAGGCGGACACGGCCTCTTGCCAGGCGCTGGACGGACCGTGCCACACGGCCGTCCATTCGTGGCCGGCCCCTTCCCAGCTCAGCGCCCCGGACAACGCCGGCGGTTGCGCGAGCGGTTCCGCGAAACGCAGCGTCACTCGGCGATGATTGGCCTGAATCTCATCCATCCCCGCCGACAGCACGATACGGCCGTCGTCGATCATGGCCACGCGATCGACCACGCGCTCCATCTCGTCGAGCAGGTGCGAGGAGAACAGCACCGTCCGCCCCTCGTCGGCGACGGTGCGAATGATGGCGCCGAGAATGTCGCGCCGCACGAGCGGGTCCAGTCCCGACGACGGTTCGTCCAGGACCAGCAGCTCCGGCCGATACGCCAGGGCGACGAGCAGCCCCGCTCGGGCCTGCTGGCCCTTCGACAGCTCGCCGATGCGCGACGACAGATCGAGGCCGAACTGATGTCGCAGCTCCTCCGCGTAGTCGTCGCGCCAGGCCGGATAAAAGGCCCGCGTGTAGCGGATCAGTTCGGCCACGGTCATCCACGACGGCAGATCGTTCTCTTCGGAGAGATAACCGATCCGCGACAGGATGCCGACCGGATCGGCCACCGGGTCGCGTCCGAAGACACGCACGCGGCCGGTCTCGGCCCGCAGCAGGCCCAGGACGTGCTTGATGAGCGTCGTTTTGCCCGAGCCGTTGACGCCGACCAGTCCGAAGACGCAGCCGCGCGGCACGCTCAGGACCACGTCGTCCAGGGCGACCTTGGCACCGAAGCGCCGCGTCACGCCCTGGATGTCGATGACGGTCGGCGCGGGACTCGTGGCGATCATTGGCGTCACTCCTCCGAAGGACGTTCCGCGCAGCGCCTTGTCGCGCTGGCGAAGCAGGTCGATGATTTCGTCGGTGCCGACGTCGAGCTGGCGCGCTTCGACGAGCAGGGCGTCGATGCGTTCGGTCACGATTTTGAGACGTTCGCGGCGAGCCAAGGGCGAGCCGGCGTCGGAGACATAGGTCCCCGTCGTGCTCCGCTTGGTGACAACGCCGGCCGTCTCCAGTTCGCGGTAAGCCCGCGCCACCGTATTGGGGTTGATGACCAGCTGCTCGGCCAGGGCGCGGATCGGCGGCAGCTCCTCGCCGGCTTGCAGTCGGCCCGAGGCCACCAGGTATTTGACCTGGTTGACGATCTGCAAGTAGGTCGGCACGCCGTTCTGGCGGCTAAGATGGATCTGCACGACGATTCTCCCCGAGCCGGCGACGGACTCGATGAACCACTGTATGAATACAGTAATACAAAGGAGAGGGAAATGTCAAGCCCGGATTTGCCCCCAAGCTAAAGTCCATGCCATTCTTTCCTGATACCTTTTCGCCTTTTCCTCTCTTTTCTCCTCCTACTCTTCGTGTTCGGCCCGACGGTTCGCTGGCGCAGCAAGCAGCGCTATTACCATCTGCACGTCCCGGACACGGCGGACGACAGCGGCGCCGACGGCATGCGCGTGGACCGCGACGGCCGGCCCTACGTGGCGACGCGCCTGGGCATCCAGGTATGCGATCAGGCCGGACGGGTCAACGCCATCCTGCCCACGCCCAACGGCAAAGTGTCGAACTTCTGATTCGGCGGCGCCGACTTCGATGTGTTGTTCGCCACCTGCGGCGACCGCGTTTTCACGCGCAAGTTGAAGGTCCGAGGCGCCCACGCCTTCCAGGAGCCGCACAAGCCCGCCGCGCCTCATCTGTGACGATGCAGGGTGGTCTCCGGATTCATGCTTGCCATTTGCCTTTCGCCGACTTACCGGGTAGTTTTATGTCTGTCCGACGACCGTCCGGTTGACGCGGAGGAGCGCATGGCGATGTCGATGTCCGCCGAAGTCCGCGACCTGCTGACCCTTACTCTGGTGCCGGGCATCGGCCCGCGCCTGAGCGCCGCCCTGCGCGAGCGTTTCGGCTCGGCCGGCGCTGCCCTGCGCCGAGCGCCGCCGAGTTGTCTTCCGTGCCCTACGTCACATCGCGTCTGGCGGAGAACATCCAGCAGGCGCGACTGCGCGACAATGCCGCGGCGGAACGGGAGCGCATGGAACGTCACGGCGTCCGCCTGGTCGCGCTGGGTACGCCGGAGTATCCGCCGGCGCTGGCGAACATCGGCGATCCGCCGCCGTTGCTCTACGTCCGCGGTACGCTGACGGCGGCCGACGCCAACGCGGTCGCGCTGGTCGGCTCGCGCCATGGCACGGACTACGGCCGACGCGTCGCGGCTCGTCTGTCGGCTGGCCTGGTCCGAGCCAGTGTCACGGTCGTGAGCGGACTCGCGCGTGGCATCGACGGCGTCGCCCATCGGGCGGCGCTGGAGGCGGGCGGGCGCACGCTCGCCGTGCTGGCCGGCGGCCTGTCGCGCATCTATCCACCCGAACACACCGACCTGGCCCGTGAGGTCGAGGCATCCGGGGCCGTGCTGACCGAGGCGAGCATGGAGCAGGGACCGCTGGCCGGCCTGTTTCCCGTCCGCAACCGCATCATCAGTGGGCTATCGAAAATCGTTGTGCTGGTCGAGGCGGCGGCAAAAAGTGGAGCGCTCATCACCGCCAGCCACGCCGCCGACCAGGGACGCACCGTCATGGCCGTGCCTGGCCTGGTCGAGTCGGCGTCCAGTGGCGGCTGCCACGAGCTGATTCGCAAGGGTGCCGTGCTGTGCCGCGGTGTCGAGGACATTCTCGAAGAGCTGCACGGCGTCTCGGCGATGGCCGTGGCGGAGAAGAAGGCCGCGCCCGCCGCGCCGGCGGCCCCGTCCGGTCCACCGCCGGGGCTGGACGACGGCCAGCGGCGCATCTGGGAGATGCTGACGGAGGCGTGTCACCTGGATCAACTGGTGCAGCGTCTGGGGCTGGCGGTGCCGCAGGTCTCGGGAGCCCTGATGATGCTGGAAATGCGAAAGGTCGTGCGGCGACTGCCCGGCAATCGCTACGAACGCTGCGGAGCGGCTCACCAGCGATAGCTGTACATGAAATACAGGGAATCCGGCGAGCCCATCGGTCCCGTTTTGCGGAGAAAGTCGCCCTGGTAAAGATGGGAATACTGCACGAACACGTTTTGGTGAAAGTCGATCGTGAAGTTGGCGACGGCGGTGAGGACTTCGCCGACGTCCGAGCCGGCTCGGCCGGTGATGTCCTGACGGATGGCCGTGCCGGCGGCGTTGTACAGGGCGTCCTTGGGACTGTCCAGCCGAAGGACGTGGTACTGCACGAACGTCGTCAGCCATCGGGTCGGGAAGAAGGAGATCTCGGTGTGGATGTCGTTGATGTTTTGCCGGCCCACCAGGTCGGTCATGCCGAAGTAGTAATGGCCAAACGGGAACAGTTGGTTGAAGGTGCGGTGAACGCTGTCGGTGCCGGGATTGGGATCGCCGGAAGCGTAGTCGTAGTAAACCCATAGCGTCGGCACGGTTGGCACCTTGGCGAAGTGATAGCCGCCGCCCATCGTGTACGCCTTGGCCAGGATGCCCTGGTTGGAGTAACTGCCGAACTGGAGCATCCCCTCGGTGTCCCACAGCCAGCCGTTGCGGTCGCCGTACCAGCGGCTGCCGAGCGTGCTCAGGTTCAGCGCTCCCTTGACGCCGTACTGGCCGCTGTAAAGGTGGCTCACGTCGTCCAAATTCAGATAATACAGGTCTACTATTTCTCCCCTGACCGGCCGATACGTTCCCCACACGCCGGTGAATAACTGCTCGTAGTTGACCGAGGCGAAACTGTTGGCGCTGGGCACGACCGGCTGCACCATGAAGGCGTCGAGGCTGAGCTTTTCGCTCTGCCAGAACACCTTGCCGCCCTGGAAGGTGCGGCGCGTGTTGACCCATTCCAACGGCGAGATGAGGCGCTGCGAACCGTACAGCAGCTCCTGCCGGCCGCCGCGAAAGTACACGGGTTGTTCGCGGACGGTCCAGACCTTGACGTCGGCGAACAGGTTCAGGAAGTTGGGGTTGTACTGATCGGTGGCCGTCGGCGGAAGATCCTGGTTGAACGACTGGGCGTTGATGAATTCGCCGTAGACGCGGAAGAGGTCGCGATACCACAGGTCGCCCCAAACTGCGCGTGCGCGTCAGCTCGTAGACGTTGTCCTTGCCCGACGCCCGGCTGTCCACCTCGTCGTTGTAGCGGTAGCGGAACTCGCCGCCGGTGGTGAACATCATGTTGTCATCGAAGAAGTGGATGCGCTTGAGGAAGTCGAACGGATCGCGGTCGGGATTGCTGGGATTATCCAGGTAACGCCAATCGGTGTTGTAGAACGAGAACATCATGATGCCGAAGCGCGGATAGGGATAGCGCGGCGGCTGCTGCCGGCGAATACCCCACAGCGCGTCTCGGAGCGAGTAGTAGCCGGCGTCGTTGGGCGGGACGACGGTGTTGCCCGGCGGCGGGAACGGCTGGACGTTGGGTACACGCGACCACCACGAGGTAACGTCCAGGCCGGTCGGCGCGGCCTCACCGGGGCCGCCGATGCTGGGGGCTTCTTCCTCGGGTGCCGGCCGTCCTTCCGTGCTGGAGGGTGCGGCATCGGGCGTTCGCGTTTCCAGGAACGCCGACGGCGGGCCGCCGATGCTGGGGGCCTCGGTGTCCGGCGCTCCCTGCTGGCTTCGCGACACCGGAACGACGTGAGGCGAAGCGGTGGTCTTCTCTGCCGAGGGCTTGGCAGGGACATCCTGTGCGCGGACGAAATCACCAGTCCCCAGAACCAAGACAGCGGCCAGGGCCACCACGCGGCATGACACCATCGCCTCACGAACGGATGGCATGGCTCTCCTCTACCTGAGTCCTTCTCGCCTCCGGGTGAACGCCGCGCCGTCGGGAGAGCGGCTGGCTGGCTCACTCTCTTCTTCGGCCGCCCAAGTCGATTAATTCAGGAGAATCCGAACAATCGGCACAACAGGTGAAGCTTACCTCTCGGACCTTCTCCAGCCAGTCAACGCGGTTCGCCCTCGGGAAGTGATCTTTTGTCCATGAATTGGACGAGGGAGTCGGGCTAAAAAGTCGCGGAACTTTTTTGCATATTTCATTGTCTTCTCATCAAGGGGAAGTTAGGATAGCGGGGTTAGAAGGACGCGATCTCGACCGGATCGCGCCGTGCCGGTTCGTATCCTCCCGCCAAGACCGACTCGTTTTTCCGAACCGGCCCGCCTGGATGACTTTTTTGTTTCCTTCCTCAGGTGCCGCCATGTACGCTCGGCTTACCGTCTGCGCCGCGCCGCCTTCACGTTGATTGAGTTGCTCGTCGTCATCGCCATCATCGCCGTCCTGGTCGGCCTGCTCTTGCCCGCCGTGCAGAAAGGTGCGCGATCGCGCCGCCAAGATCCAGTGCGCCAGCAACCTGCACAACATCGGCCTCGCCATCACCATGTATACCGATACCTATACCTACTTCCCCGATGCCGCCGACACGCCCACGGTTGCGACGGTCCCGGCCAACAAGGGAGCCTTGAATACGCTCATTGGTCCCTTCTGCGAGAACAATCAAAAAGTCTTCATCTGTCCCGTCGATCAGTTCCGTTATCAGAAGCCGATCGGCACGCCGTGGAATAACACGGGTGTACTGACGATGTGGTATGGTGCCCCTCCTCCTTCGGTCTCCTCGCAGGGACTCAGCTACGAGTACGGCCGCAACGCTCGGATCGTCAGCGGTCGTTGGACCAATGGCAATCAGTCCGGACTGTGGAACTCGACTTACGCGCAGCTGGAAGGCGCCGGCCGGGGCGCCAGCAACGTCCTCATGGTCTACGACTTCGATCCGGTTCACGGCATGCCGTTCAGCGGCGTGGATCGCAACTACCTCTACGCCGACGGCCATCTGGAATGATCGTGTCCTCCTCTCGTTTTTCCAGGAGTGTGTCATGAGTCTCCAGCCCGAACCTTCGCAGGACGAAACCAGGACCGCGCAACGACAGTTGTATCGTGCCGGACAAACGCCGGCGGTCCCCAAACCGGCGCTGCCGGGCGCCTCGTCGATCACGACGAAACCCTCGTCGTCCGCGCCGAAAACGCCCGCGTCCAAGCCGAAAACTTCTCCTGGGACGAAGGACGGCAAACGCCCCCTCTGGAAGCGCCTTCTCCTCGCTCTGTTGGTGCTTCTGGCCCTTCTGGGCATGGGCAGCCTCTCCTACTGCATCTTCCTTCCCGATCCGGTTGAAGAGGCGAAGCGGGAACTGGCTGCTCTGCGGGAGGACAAAACATTGACTCGGGAGCAGCAACGGGAAAAGTTTGGGCAGATCTGGTCCAGCCTGACGGAAAAGCAGAAGAACGACATGTTCCAGGATCGGCGGGTCAAGGAGCGCGAGCGCGTCAGTGCCTTCGCCAAGCTGTCCAAGGAAGAGCAGATTGCTCAGTTGAAAAAGGAAATCCTCAAGGAGGAGGCCGACCGAGCGCGCTGGCAGGCGCAGCGGGCCCAGCGTGCCGCCAACGGGGGTGGCGGTGGTTCCGGTCGAGGGGGTAGGGGCGGTGCCGGTGCGGGCGGTCGCGGTGGTTCCGGCGGCGGTGGTCCCGGTGGCGGCGGTGCCGGTGCGGGCGGTCGCGGTGGTCCCGGCGGCGGTGGTCCCGGCGGCGGTCCCGGTGCGGGCGGTCCGGGCGGGGGCGGTCCCGGCAGGAACAGTAGTATTGACCATGCCCGATCGAAGAATAGCCTCGATAGGTCGGACCCCGAAATGCGGGCGCAGTCGAGTTACATGCGTGGATTGAAGGGCGAGGTACGTCAGCAGATGGGTCTACCCCCGGGCGGCGGACGTGGTTTTGGTGGCGGCTTCGGCGGCCCCCCTGGCGGCGGCGGCCCTCCCGGCGGCGGCCGTGGCCGGGTGCCCTGAGCGCATTCCGACGGACGGTAGCCGAAATCCGAACGAAACTCTTGGTGACGCGCACGTCCCGGCCTACATTGCCAGGACGAGCCGTGAGTGCCGGGTTTCGTTCGGATTTCGCGTTTACGCCCAAGACCGTGTGGGGAACGATCCATGCTAACTGCGGAGGGATGCCGGCAGCGCCGGCAGCGTCTCTGGGACCGTCTCGATCCGCCGCCCGACAGCGATCATCTGCGACTGAATGATCCTATCCACCTCGTCTACCTGGCCAACTTTTTCGTCGATCCATTTAGCCTCGGCGCCGGCTTCGGTGGTTATCTGCTGCTGCGCCAGGACGGCCAGGCCAAGCTGCTGCACGATGACCGCCTGCCCCAGTCGGTGAACCAGGCGCATGTCGAGGAGCGAATCGTTGTTCCCTGGTACAGCGGCCAGGCGCCCGCCCGAGGCCCGCGCCAGCTGGCCTTGTTGCAGACGGTCAACCCTTCGCACGGTGGGCTGCGCATCCACGACCGGCCCGGCGATCCCTATGCCGCCACTGTCATCCGCACCCTCGCCGAGATGCGTCGGCAGAAAGACCCCGACGAGGTGGAGTTGCTGCGCCGCTGCATGAGGGCGGCCGAGGCCGGACAAGCCTGGGCGCGGGCGAACGTCCGTCCCGGCATGACCGAGTTGGACGTGTATTGTGGCGTCAACACCGCCTGCATCCAGACCGCCGGCCAGGCGGTGATCGTCTACGGTGACTTCGCGGTGTCACCTGGACCCGAGCGCCGCGGCGGCCCGCCCACCGGCCGCGTGCTGGAGCCGGGCGACATGCTGATCCTCGATTACTCGGTGGTGATCGGCGGCTACCGCAGCGACTTCACCAACACGCTCGTCGTCGGACGCGATCCCACGCCGGACCAGCGACGGCTCTACGATCTGTGCGTGCAGGCGATGGCGGCGGGCGAGAAGGAGTTACGGGCCGGTCAGGCGTGCCGGACAGTTTACGAGGCGGTGCGTGACGTGTTCGATCGCGCCGGCGTGGCGCAGCACTTCCCGCATCACGCTGGGCATGGCCTGGGCCTGACGCACCCGGAAGCACCCTACCTGGTCCGCGAGGCCGACGAAACGCTACGGGTCGGCGACGTGGTCACGCTGGAGCCGGGCCTGTACGTACACGGCATCGGCGGCATCCGCATCGAGCACAACTATCTCGTCACCGCGGGCGGCCACGAACGGCTGAGCCAGCACACGATCGCGTTGAAATAGGGAATAGGGAATAGGGAATAGGGAATAGGGAATAGAGAGAAGTTTCTTCCCTATTCCCTATTCCCTATTCCCTTTTTGAGCCTCACGGCGGGGTCAGTTCCGGTCCACCGCTGTTTCCGCCGGGGGCGGGATAAGGATACGGCGCCTGGGGGGCCAGCGGCGGCTGCTGGATCGAGGGTCGCACCGGCACCGCCGGGAACGGAGCGGGCGGACCTGGCTGATAGGCCGACGTGCTCCGTCCTCCGGGGACCGGCTGAGGAGCGAGGCGGCCGTTGTTGGCCGGCGGCAAGATCGTCGTGTGAATGACCGGCGGCGCGGCCGGGTCGTCGGCGAGCGGCGGCTCCTTGGTCTGCGGCAGCAAGTCGTCCTTGCGCGTGCTGTGGTAGCCGCTCCAGTGATATTGCAGCAGCGAGCTGCGGGCCTGCAGACGCACGCGCATGGACGAGTCGTTGTTCAGCGCCTGCTCCAGGGCCATGCCGGCCTGCTGGGAGATCGGTCGCATTTTGCCGAGACTCTGGGCCGCCTCCGCCCGCACCGCCGGCTTCTTGTCCGTCAGCAGCACCTCGACCAGCACCGGCACAATCAGGGGAAACTGATTCGGGTCGTACAGCCGCAACTCCTGGGCGGCGGCGGCGCGTTTGCTCTCGTCGCCGTCCGTCTTGACAATGGCGAGCAATTCCGGGACGCGGTCGTTGGGGGTGGGCTTCTTGCTCTTCCTGCCGAAGAAGACGCCGGCCGAGGACGAACCGGCCAGCAGGGGCAGCAGTATCAACGGAACCAGCCACAGGGCGAGAAGTCGATAGCATCTCATGGAGAGCCTCCCCTGCTCGGAATCGTTCGTCCGGGCCGCTTGCGGCTTAGCGAGGCAATCGCTACGCCGCAAGCGGCCCGGACGAACGATACTCACGGTGAAAGCCTCTGGGGAGAGGCGGAATCTCGTCGCCTTCCTCGGATCGGCCGGGGGGACGAGGCGAAATGCGTGAAAGCAGCGAAATGGGCAGGCCGACCGCCGCCGCTTCGCCGCACGCCTGCTACAGATTGACACGAGAGGACGGCCGGGTCCGATGGATCTGCTTGGGGGGACACTGCTTCTGAGTGGGGCTTATCCGTTGGCGCAGGCGTTGCGGGCCAACCGGCGCACGACCCTGCGTCAACCGCTCTGGTGGACGTTGGCTGCCTGGGCCGCCTGGACGGGCCTCGCCTGGAGTCGCGTTCCCGGTCTCGGACACGAGGAGCAGTTGGCCCCCTACGCGGCGTTGTGTCTGACCGGCTGCGCTGGCATCGCCGTCCTGGGGGCGCGACGGCCGGGTGTGGCCGCCTGGAACTTCGTCGTCGTCGGACTGCTGGCCGTCCTTCTCTTGCCGGTGCTCAACGGGATGGGCGAGCTACGGCTGGAGACGGCCCAGGTGCTGTTCCTGGGCGCAACGCTGGCCGTGCCTCTGCTGAATTATTTGCCCACCCGACTGGGACCGGCCGTCATCCTGGTGGCGGTCGGCTGCGGGATGGAGTTGGCCCGGCTGATCGGGGCGACCTTGCCGGCGGGGCTGGGGTCCGTGGGCCTTGCGCTTCTGGGGTTGGCGCCGTGGATCGCGTGGGCCGGCCTGCGCCGTCGAGTCGCCTCCGCCACGGCGTTCGATCGTTTGTGGCTGGCGTATCGCGATCGGTTCGGCTTCGTCTGGGGACAGCGGATGCGCGAGCAGTTCAATCGGGCGGCGGCTCACGCGGGCTGGCCGGTCGTTCTGCGCTGGCACGGTTTGCACGTCGTCGCGGCCGATGCCGCGCTCGACCCGGCGGCGCTGTTGGCCACCCTGCGAGCCGTCCTCAAGCGCTTTGCTTCGGAGGACGAACCCGGAAAGCCATCCGAGAAGGAGGATTAATACCCGCGTCCACCCATGCCGCCGCCGCCCATGCCGCCGCCGCCCATGCCACCACCCATGCCGCCCCGGCCGCCCATGCCACTCATGGCGTTCATGGCGCTCATGTTCGGCGGTCCACCGCCCTTCGATTGGGAGGGACCATCCTGGTTGAGGGTGCCATCGGGATACTTGGGTGGGCTGCTGAACTTCGCCTCGGCCAGCGGAGGCAAGGTGAGTTCTTCGGGATGCTTGGGCGGTCTCGGGGTAATGTTCGGAGCGGCGCAGCCGGCCACGCTGAGCGCGGCGGTCAGCATCCAACCAAGCCCCTCCCACACCCTGCGCATGGACCTCTCCCGCCCTGGTGAGGTGAACGAAGCGCTTCCTCTCCTCGGAACCGGGCGGACTATAACTTGCGTGAAATTGGGGTCAAGGTCGAAGTCCCAAGTTCTGAGTTCTGAGTTCTGAGTTCTGAGCGAAGAACAATCCACTTGCTTTTTTCACTCAGAACTCAGAACTCAGAACTCAGAACTTCTTATTTGCCGCTTTGCGCCGCGGCGAAGCGTTTGCCGACTTCGTTCCAATTGACGACCTTCCACCATGCCTCCAGATAGTCGGCGCGGCGGTTCTGATACCGCAGATAGTAAGCGTGCTCCCACACGTCCACGCCCAGCAGCGGCGTCTGGCCGTTCATGTGCGGGCTGTCCTGGTTGGCGGTGCTGACGATTTGCAGTTTGCCGTTGTGCAGGACCAGCCAGGCCCAGCCGCTGCCGAAACGGCCCAGTCCCGCTTCCTTGATCTTGCCCTTGAAAGCGGCGACGTCGTTGAAGGTGGATTTGATCGCCTCGGCCAGCGGTCCCGACGGTTCGCCGCCGCCTTTCGGTCCCATGATCTCCCAGAACAGGCTGTGGTTGGCGTGTCCGCCGCCGTTGTTGATGACCTTTTGCCGGATGCCTTCCGGCACGCCGGCGATGTCGCGCAGCAACTGCTCGATCGGCTTGGACTGCAAGGCCGGCTGTCCCTCCAGGGCGGCGTTGAGGTTGTCCACGTAGGCCTTGTGGTGCTTGCCGTGGTGGATCTCCATCGTGGTCTTGTCGATGGCGGCCTCAAGGGCGTCGGCGGGGTAAGGCAGGGCGGGCAAGGTGAAGGCCATCGCTGTATCCTCCTCGGGTGTTTCAATCCTCGCTCGGCCTTCGGGCCGGGCGCAACGGCTTCCCTGCTAGATACTGTATCCTCCCTTGCGCGGACGGCAACGGCGCCGGCCCGTAAACGAAACGCCGCTTGCGGCTTGGCGGGGTGCGCCAGGCCACAAGCGGCTTGGGGAATCGCATCGGCTCACGGTTGGGCTATCGGGTAACTGCGATTGTAGGCCCAGAACTCCTGCCACACGGCGTCATCGTTCAATCCCAGAGGGTTACTGCTGGGGAGGTAGCCGTAAGTATACAGGCTGACGGAACCGTCCGCCCACAGTACCGGCGACGAGCCGGGATGAGGACCGCCAAAATGGTTCTCGTCCACGCCGTTGCTATCCGGGAAAAAGCCGCGTCCGGCGTTGGCGCCGCCGGCCCCATTATCGCACCAGCGCATGTGGTCGTAGCCGGTCTGAGCCTTGGCCCAGTCCCAGTAGCCCCGATCCTTGTTGCTGCCGCCATTGTAGTTCTGCGGCTGCAAGATTTTATGGGCCGCCAGGAGAGTGCCGGAGGCGCCGCGCCGCCGGTCACCACGGCCAGGGTGGTTCCCTGCGAGTTCAGGATGGATCGATTGCCGCCCGCGTTCAGGGCGGGATAACTGGTGGCAGACGCTTCGTTGATCCCTCCGGTGTATGCCCCCGCATAGTCAATCCTGGCTCCGACGGCAGTCGTGCGGCGGCTGGGGCAGATGTAGGGCTTGATCGCCACGGCCTTGGTCGAAGCGTTAGCCTGCCCCGCGGCGATGAGGTTGTTATACAGGGCCGACTGCTCCATGAAGGGCAAAATCAGGATCGGCCAGGTGGGATAAGTGCCGTCCTCGAAAGGAAATTGCTGATACGTGTCATGGTAGTTGTGCAGGGCCAGGCCGATCTGCTTGAGATTGTTGACGCACTGGCTGCGTGCGGCGGCCTCGCGCACCTTCTGCACGGCCGGCAAGAGCAGCCCGATCAGGATGGCAATGATGGCGATGACTACCAGCAGCTCAATCAGCGTGAACGCCCAGCGCCGCCGGACTTGGGGAGGATCGTGGACCATGGACGGGCTCCTTGGACAAAGAGAAAAAGAATAGGGAAGAGAAACCTTATGGACTTTTCAGTTCGAAATTCGCCGCCTCGGTGCCCTCCGGGGGGACCGTGAAGTTCAATTTGCTCTCCCGGTTGTACTGGGGCGGAACGAGTTCACGCAGGCTTTCCCCGCGCTCGATCCGGGAGATCTGGACGCGGTACGGGCCGGGGGCGGCGCCGTCGCGGTCGGCGATGAGGGTCTTGAGAGAATAGCGGCCGTCGTCATTGGTGTTGCCCGACGCTTCCTTGTTCGGATCGAGGTTACCGTCCGCGCCGACGGACAGAAAGATCACGCGGGCGTTGGCCAGAGGGCGGTTGTCCAGGGTGACGCGGCCGGACACCTTCACGGATTGTGGGCCTTTGCTGCCGCAGCCCAGAGGCAGCAAGGCGACCATCGAGAGAACCAAAAGGAGCAAAGGACGCATCGGCCAATTCTCATCTAAGTTAACGATAGTTTAATCCGGAAGGGACAATGTTCTCATGGTACAACAAGGGAAAAGCCTGTCAACGAGAAAGCGGAAGAACGAAGGACTTTAATCTTTTCTCATACTGAGCGGACCTCCGCCTCCAACGGGCTGGCTCATCTTCGCGGTCAAACAATCATCTCGCCCTCTTGTTCGGTGCGCTGACGAAACAACTCCAGGAGACGACGTGTCATTGGCCCGGCCGCGCCCGCGCCGATGTTACGGCTGTCCACTCGGACGACCGCCGCCAGTTCGCCCATCGTGCCCGTGCAGAACATCTCGTCGGCACGGTAAACCTCGGTGAGCGACAGGTCCTTCTCCTCATACGGTATGCCGGCGCCGCGGCAGATCTCCAGCACCGTGGCCCGCGTGATGCCTTCGGGGCACGCCAGGGCGCGGCTTGTGAGGACAACGTCCTGGTAGACGAGGAAAACGTGCGTGGCATTCGTTTCGGCGACGAAGCCGCGCAGGTCGAGCATGAGTGCGTCGTCGGCGCCGGCGGCGTTGGCCTCGATCTTGGCCAGGATGGACGGGAGGAGGTTGCAGTGATGGATTTTCGGGTCCAGGCAGTCCGGCGGCGGCCGGCGGACGCTGCTGGTGATGAGCGTGACGCTGCCCTTGTCGTAGACCGGCGGCTTGTGCTCGGCCAGGACGATGAGCGTCGGCCCCGTCTGGTTCAGGCGCGGGTCCATGCCGGAGGTGATCTTGACGCCGCGCGTCAGCGTCAGGCGGATGTGAACGCCGTCGCGCATGGCGTTGGCCGCCAGCGTCCGCCGGAGCTGCTCGACGATCTCGTCGTGGCTGGGGATGGACGCGAAGGCGAGGGCGAGGGCCGAACTGCGCAGGCGGTCGAGGTGCTCGCGCAGCTTGAAAATGCGGCCGTTGTACAGGCGCAGTCCCTCCCAGACCGCATCGCCGCCCTGTACCGCGGAATCGAAGGGACTGACGCCGGCCTGGTCGCGGTGGACCAGCCGGCCGTTGATGTTAACGATGAGATCGCGGTTCTTGTCGTTGAACGTTTGCAGCATGGGGAGGTCTCGCCATCACGACCGCAGCCGTTGCCGATAGAGCTGCTGATAGAGTTCTTCGCATTGTTCGTGCAGACTGCGCAGCGAGTCCGGAATGGGATCGGACTTGGGTGTATACGGCTGAAACGTGGTCGTTTTCTCGACGGCGGCATACCAGTATTTCGCCCAGACGCCATCGGTCGGCCGCCGGCCCGGCGGCCAGGACAGCATCGTCTCGGTGAACGGAACATTCAGCGCGTCACAGAGCAGGCCGAGGATGCGACGAGGATTGTCGAGCACGTCGCGCGCGTCGAGGACTGGTGGTGTTCGTCCGCTGCGCGTCTGCACTTGCCGGAAGATTTCGAGCTGCTGCGGCAGTCCGGTGTCGGCGAGAGTGGGTCGCGGAAGGAAGTGCAACAGCAACGTCAGCATCTCGCGCGGCTGGCGGATCAGGAAGCAATTCGTCACCCGATCGAGCCAGCCGCGTTCCATGTCCGGCAACAGATGATGGGCCATGTGCTTTTGATAGAAGATCGTCTGGCCTTCGGGGACCGGCCCGATCAGCCAGGCGACGACTTTGCGCCAGTCGTTCTCCTGATGGCGGATGACCTCGTCGGCACCAGGGTGAGCAATCCTCGTTTGCACGAGATAATGGGCGTAGAACGGCTCGTCGCAGACAACGGTGTCGGGCCGATTGCCCCACGAGCGCATGAGCGCCGTGGAGATGTTGCGCGGCCCCGACCACATGGCGATGCGTAAGGACGTTTGGCTCATGCTGTCCTCGGACGGGGCACGAACCGCACCGGAGTTCGGCTCACCGTGTTTCGACCGTCACGGCCATGACGATGGGGGCGGTACGGTCGCTTCCCTTGAGCAACTCAATCTCCTTGATCGTCTCCGCGCGCTCGGGGGTGATGGCGAAATAGCGAACCTGTCGTCCGCGCAGGTCGAAGGCGAACTGCGAACCGGGCACGTCCACGCGGCGGATGTAGTCGGCGAAGTGTTCGCCGTTCTTCAAGGCGTGGTCCTCCGTCTGGCCGTCGGCGTAGTGCAGGCGCACGATCATCGATACGGAGCCTTTCGCGCCACCGGGGTAGCCCCAGCCACTGACGCCGCCGAGGAAGTGGATCGCCCGCGCCGCCGTGTTGCACGGCAGTGTCACCGACTTCGGCATCTTCGGCGGAAACGTGCCATTGCTACTGTTCAGCAGGATGACGTTCTTGACGCGGCCCTTCTGCGGATCGACCATCTGAAACGGCACGCCGTTGAACGTCTTGGGCTTCCAATCGGGGAAGCTCAGGCGTTCGGCGCCGGCGTCCTTGCTGTAGAACATGCCCTGCGTGCTGACGATGGTGGCGGCCTTGTCCAGCGGGATCAGCACGAATTTGCCCTTGGCCGTCAGGAACTCCAGCACGTTGACGATGTCGTCCTTGCTCAGCTGCTTCTCGAAACCTTCCGGCATGATGGTGCGGTTGGAGGCGATCATTTCCTCGATGTCCTCGCGGAGGATGACGCTCCGTTTCGCCTCAGCGTCCACCACTTCGATCGCCGTCTTCGTTTCGGAGGCCAAAAGTCCGTTATAGACTCGCCCCGCCTTCGTGGTCACGGTGTACTGGCGATAATTGCCCTCGACGGAGCGATTGGGATCGAGCATCTTTTGCAGAATTTTGCTCTTGGGGTGGACGTTGAAGCCGGTCAGGTTCGGGGCGATGGTCTCGCCGGTGTCGCCGTGACGGTGGCACTTGGCGCAGATGTTCTTGAAGACCTCGAAGCCCTTGTGTGGATCGCCGGTCTTCTCGACGAGCGGCAGGTATTCGTCGAGGACTTTCTGCCGATCGGGGCTGGGCAGCCGGCCGCCGCGAGCGAGGATAGCGCGAGCACGGTCGGCGATCTTCTTATCGGGGTGGTTGGTCAACTGCTGCGATTGATCGAGGCTCAGGTCGGTCGCCGAAACGGTCCCCTTGTCGAGAGCATCGAGCAGAACATTGGACCATTCGGGGCGGCGCAGCAGGATGGCAGCGGCCTGCTGGCGCAGGCGCGGCGTCAGTTGGTTCCAATAGGCAACGAGGACGGCGGCCAGCTCGGGAGTCGTCGCCTGCCCGGCGGCGTCGAGAATGCCGGACGAGAGGGTCGGACTCGCCTTGGGCGATGCCTCGGCGAGCAGACTTTCGAGCACGGTACGGTCGGGCTGCATCTGGGCGAGGCGCTGGGCGGCCTCGATGCGTTCCTTGTCGGACTTTTTCTCGTCGGCGACGAGGGCAAGGAGCGATTTGCGCAGCCCAGCCATCGCCTTCTCGAAGCGCGGGGCCAGCCCCCAGCGGCCGGCCAGCGCGGCCAGATTTAACTGGCCATTGGGGCCAAGTCGCCCCATCAGAGCGACGAGATCGTCGCGCGCGTGCGCTCGTCGAGTTTCGGCGTGTTGCCCTTGGGCCAGCCAGCGGCCAGTCCTTCGAGCAACACGTCGGCATCGGCGGAATCGGCGTCCTTCAACTGGGCCAGCAACTCGGCAACGGAGCCGGAAGCGTCGCCGCGGGCGTAGTGTTCGGCGACGATGCGAACCATGTGGCGAACGGTGTCGCTGTTCTTTTTCGCCGCGAGGGTCGCGGCGAGGAAGCCGATGTCGTGGCGGGCCGCGGCGCTGGTGGCGGCCAGCGGAATCCAGCGATCCTTTTCGTTCTCGGGAACCAGCAGCAACGCATGAATGGCCGTCCCGGCGTCTCGGGAGGAGGGCATTTCGCTGAGGGCCAGAAGCGCGGCACGACGGACGAGCGGTTCGCGGTCCTGGAGCAGATCGGCCCGGAGGATCGCCCCGACGGACTCCGCCGAGCGCGGCAGGAAGCCGCACGCTGCACGCCGAACCCCGGCCGAGGCGTGTTTCAGGTCTTTGTGGAGTAAGGCCGTCGTTTCCGCCGTGGGTTTGACGAAGGCGCCCAGGCCGCTCAAGGCTCCAAGGGCATGGATGGCCGGCAGGTTCTCGCCGGTCGCATCGGTTTCGGGGTTGCCGGCCAATTCCGCCAGCGCCGGCAACACATCCGATTTCCCGCGATCGACCAGCAGGCGTTGGGCCGTCACGCGCCAGAACATATTGTCCTGCTTGAGAGCGGCGACGAGCTGCGCCGGTGTGGTGCTATCAAGGTTGAGGAGGGCGGGCGTCTTCGCGCTCTCATTGATGATGCGGTAAATGCGGCCGTGTTTCTTGTCGCGCAGCGGCGTGACGTAGGCGGCGCCCTTGCCGGTCTCGAAACCGGGCGGCGTCGGGTTGTGCTGGACGATGTAGTTGTACCAGTCGAGCACCCAGACCGCGCCGTCCGGCCCAACCTCGGCGGCGATGGGGGCCGTCCATTCGTCGCTGCTGGACAGCAGATTGAAACGGTCGTGCGTGACGAAATTGCTGCCCTGCTTGTCGAGCAGGCACATGGCGACGAGGTGGCCGGTCGGCTCGGCCACGAGGGCGATGCGATTCCAGTAGGGCGAGGGAAACTGGCGAGCGGTGTAGACGGCGTGACCGGCGGCGGCGGTGAAGCCGTCATGGAAGTCTACTTGACGGATCGCCGTAATCGGATGATAGCGCCAGTAGTCGGCCATGCGCACCGTGCCCTTGCCGAGCCAGCCGCGCACCGACTCGAAGTAGCGGTTCGGGATCGCCAAGTAGGAGGAGTGTTCGCCGTTGGCCGTCGAGTAGAAGATTTCGCCCGTCTCGCCCAGTCCCAGTCCCCAGGTGTTGTTGGTCGTCGAGCCGAGGAACTCCAGCTCCGAGCCGTCTGGCCTGAAGCGAAAAACGCCCTGGCGGAACTTGTGCTGTTTGCCGCCGACCATCCCCTCGAAGCCGGCGTAACCGACGGTGGCGTAAATCCAGTTGTCCAGTCCGAGGCGAAGATTACTCGGCCCGGCGTGGGTGTCGTGGATGTGGAAGCCGGTGAAGAGCACCTTACGGACATCGGCCTTGCCGTCGCCGTCGGTGTCCTTGAGGAACAGGATGTGCGGCGCCTGGGCCACGATCAGGCCGCCGTTGGCGAAGACCATGCTGGTGGGGATGCTGAGCTTGTCGGCGAAGACCGTGAACTTGTCGGCCCGGCCGTCGCCGTCGCTGTCCTCGGCGATGACGATGCGGTCGTGCCCCTGGCCGTCGGGCTGCTTGTTGTTGGGATAGTCGAGCGTCTCGGCGATCCAGGCCCGGCCGCGAGCGTCCCAGGCGATGGCGATGGGCTTGACGATGTCCGGCTCGGCGGCGAACAGCTCGACGCGAAAGCCGCCCGGCACGCTCAGGTGTTTCATCGACTCGGCTGGCGCGACCGGCGCCTGCATCTGGTGCAGCCGGGCGGACTTGCCGGCGCGATAATTCGGCAGTTCGCCGGGAAGATACGCGAACGGCTTGGTGACGTACTCGTGATCGGGCCGGCCGACCGCCCAGCGGACGGCCTGGATGACGAGGCGCTGATAGTCGGCGTTGCGGAAGACGCGCTCGTCGTGGCCGGAGGCGGTGTAAAAGACGCGGCCCTTGCCCTGCCGGCGCACCCACGTCCACGGCTCTTTCTTGTCGCCGTCCTCGCGGACCATGAGAACGTGGCGGTCCTCCATGACGCGATGATGGACGTAGGTTTCATCCCACGCCTCGAATTCCTGGACGCCCTTCAAGGCGGGGTGCTTCGGGTCCACGATGCGCGGACGAAACGTGCCGGTCTTGTGACTCTGGAACTGTCCGCCGACAAGCGAGATGTACTTAGGAGAATTCAAGAAGCAATACGAGGCGCAATGCAAGGCAATCAATCCCTTGCCGTTCTCGACGAAGGACAGCAAGGCCGCCTCCTGCCGCGGCGAAATCGTCGTGTGGTTGGCATAGATGATGAGGCCGTCGTAGCGAGCCAGGTTCGCCTTGTTGAGGTCGTTCAAATCGTCGGTGTAGGCCATGTCGATGCCGGCGCGGGCCAGCGCCGGCATCAAATCGCCGGCACGCTCGATCGGCTTGTGATGGCCATTATCGCCCAGAAACAGCACCTTGATCCGCGGCGACTCCGCGCGAACGGGGAAGACCGTGCAGGTCAGCACGAAGCAGGCGACGACAAATGCCTTCATCGCCGTCCGCACTTCGACCGGCGCGGAGGCGATAGGTTGCGAGCTTGGATCGAGGGATGGATGTCGCTTCATAAGGCAATCACCTTGGAAAAGGTTGGAGGGCAACTCGCCAATCCGGCCCCAGCACCCTAAGCCCGGCTGGAAGACGTTCCGCCCGATCACGGCCCGGTGAAAATATCGCCGGCGTTGTGCGTCATCAGGGCCGAGATGGCGCCCGTGCTCTCGTAATTGATCAGGCGCACGCTTCCATCATACATGCCAAAGGGGGCGCCGCCAGAGAATGCCGAGCCCCAGAAGGGGCCACCGTTGGAGGGCAAGTTGGGGGCATTCTTATCAATAATCGACGTTGATGTCCCCCGCGTTCGGGGTCAGGAAAGGTTGGAGCAAGCCGTTGGTCATCGTGTAATGCAGCATGCGTACGCTGCCGTCGAAGAACACGAACGGACACCCGCCGGTAAACGGCGAACCCCAGTTGTTGTCAACCTCTGCGGTATCCCCAGCCGAGGCGGGCGGATCCTGGATGACCCACCAGCCCGAGCGGGAGGAACCGCCCCAGGAGATGAACGCGGGATCATCCCAGGAGGTGCCGGTGTTGGTATTGTAGCGATATTGGGCCAACCCCTTCTCCCCCACTGCGGCCGTGTTCGACGTCCCGTCGGCGATCTGCGTCAGGGTGGCCTGCACCAGGGTGGCCTGGGTGTTACTCCACAGCAGGTTGCCGTTGGTCGGCGAGGAACCGTACGCGACGCCGTTGATCGCATAATCGGTCAAGGCCGTGAACGGCGCCCGGTCGCTGCTGTTGGCCAGAGTCCGCCCGCGGCCGGGGCACAGGAGGGCCTTGACGGGGGTGGTTTGCCAGTTGCCCTGGCCGCTGAAGATGGCGTTCTGTTCGAGGTACGGCAAGATCTGGAACGCCCAGGATCCCTGCTGCTGGGACGGGGCCGCGCCGGCGACTGGGATTGCCCCGCCGCCGATGCCCGGGGTCGGCAGCCCGTTTGTCGAATCGTGGCAGTTCTGGAAAGCAAGACCTATCTGTTTGAGGTTGTTGACGCCCTGGGTGCGGGCGGCGGCCTCGCGCACTTTCTGCACGGCCGGCAGCAGCAGGCCGAT
Source organism: uncultured Planctomycetota bacterium (assembly GCA_963849325.1). Taxonomy (GTDB): domain Bacteria; phylum Planctomycetota; class Planctomycetia; order Gemmatales; family Gemmataceae; genus JAJPHU01. The sequence continues at coordinate 419,762 of CAWKHF010000006.1, forward strand.
GAGGATGGCAATGATGGCGATCACCACCAACAGCTCGATCAGGGTGAAGGCGATCCGCGACGCGAGACGAACCGAGGGGGAGGAAGGAAACATGGCGAACTCCAAAGATTCGGGAGACGAGGTAGCAATACCCAATAAAACGTACCCATTTCGTCTCCGTCCCTCCATGAGATATTGCGCAAAAAACTTAAGATATTTTACCGGGAGCGGCGCGACCGTTTCCGTGAACTTTCTCGGCTGCCGTGCGTCTCATCGAAAGGACACCGAAGATTTTTTTCGCCTCCGCCTCGGGTTCGCACCATGCCTACGGTTGCCCTTCGCCGACCGGCCGTCGCCCTGCTCATCGAGACCTCCAACGCCTACGCGCGGGCTGCTGCAGGGGATCATCTCCTACGTCCGGGCCCACCAGCCCTGGTCCATTTACCTGCCGGAGCAGGGCCGCGGCGATCCCTCGGCCGATTGGCTGCCGCGCTGGCGCGGCGACGGCCTGATCGCCCGCATCGAGAATGCGCGCATCGCCGCCCTCGTGGACCAGACGGGACTGCCCGTCGTGGACGTCAGCGCCGGCCGCTATCTACCGCGGGCTCCCTGCGTCGAGACGGACAACCGAGCCATCGCCGAGGCAGCCGTCGATCATTTCCTGGAACGCGGCTTTCGCAACTTGGCCTTTTGTGGCGAACCCGTCTTTGCCTGGTCCAACGAGCGGCAGCATTTCTTCCAGCAGATCGCCGCGCAAAGGGGGCTGCACTCTTTTCTGTTCACGCTCTCCTCTGCTCGAGGCCGCAAGAAAGTCCTGTTGGCGCGGCAACAGCAGGAGTTGGCGGAATGGGTGCGTTCTCTGCCCAAGCCGGCCGGCGTGTTCGCCTGCTACGACATCAAGGCGCAGCAATTGCTTGAAGCGTGCCGGACGATCGATGTGGCCGTCCCCGAGGAGCTGGCGGTGCTGGGCGTCGATAACGATGAACTGCTCTGCAACCTGGCGACGCCGCCGCTGTCGAGCATCATCCCCAATTCGCACCGCACCGGCTACGAGGCGGCCGCCCTTCTGGATCGCCTTCTGACCGGCCACAAGGTCTCGCCGGAGGTCGTTCCCATCGCACCGCTCGGCATTCAGACGCGCCAATCGACCGACACCTTGGCCCTCGACAACCGCGACGTGGCCGCCGCCGTCCGCTTCATTCGCGAGCACGCCTGCGCCGGCATCAACGTGGAGGACGTTCTCTCGGCGGTGCCGCTGTCGCGGCGCGTCCTCGAGAGCTTGTTCCGCAAATACCTGGGCCGCACGCCCCACGAGGAGATCGTGCGGCTCAAGATCGAGCGCGTCAAATTGCTGCTGGCCGAAACAGACCTGAGCATGGCGGAGATCGCCCGTCGCGCGGGATTTCCCTACGTCGAATATCTGAGCGCCGCCTTCAAAAAGGCCGTGGGCATGGCTCCCCGCCAATATCGCCGCCAGAGCCAGACCGTCGAGGGAAAGTAGAAGCGTAAGGACTACCGGACAAAACTCGAAGCGGGGGGCGTCAGCCCCTGAGTTTCCCGAATGCTCAGGAGGCTGACACCCCCCGCTCCGGGAGTTTTTTCCGTTACCTCTTTTCTCAAGACAACGTGAATGCGGGTAGCTTGACGATCTCTCCGCCCTTGAGGGCCGATTCGTGGGCGCAGATGCCGACGCACGTCCAGTTGGCCGACTGCACCGCGTTGGGGTACGGATCGCGGCTCTGCGCCAGCGCCGACAAGAACTCGTTAGCCAGGTGTGGGTGCGAGCCGCCGTGTCCGCCGCCCTGGACGAAGGACAGGTGAGCGTGTTCGCCGGCATCGTAGACGCCGCGCGTCGTGAAGCGCTGAATCTCCGGCGGCAACAGGTGAGCGTAGTCTGGCACCTTCACGCGCTGCGGAATTTCCGGCTCCGGTTTCTTGGCCGTGTGAACCACCGGCTCCTCGCCCTCGATCAACTGCCACTCGAACGATTTCTTGGTGCCGTACACGTCGAAGCTCTCGCGGTACTGGCGGGCCGTGTCGAACAGCGAGCGGGAGATACGGGCCGTCAGGTCGGAGTTGCGTAGCTTGACGTGTGCCGTTTCGACGGCGAACGGTGAATTGTATTTGCCGATCAGCTCTTGCCGGATGGTGCCCGAGCCGAAGCAGGAGACGTACTCGGCCTCGGCCTTCGTCAGCGCCAGGCACGGGCCGACGCAGTGAGTGGCGTAGTGCATCGGCGGCAGGCCCGGCCAGTAGTTCGGCCAGCCGTCCATGTCTTGCTGATGGCTCGCCTGCAAGAACTGAACCTTGCCCAGCTCACCCTTCTCGTACAGTTCCTTGACGAACAGGAACTCCCGAGCGTAGACGACCGTTTCGGCCATCATGTACTTCAGGCCGGTCTTCTTGACCAGCTCGACGATCTGCTGGCACTCCTCGATGGTGGTGGCCATCGGTACGGTACACAGGACATGCTTGCCGGCCTTGAGAGCGGCGATGGCCTGCGGAGCGTGGTCGGGAATCGGCGTGTTGATGTGGACGAAATCGACGTTGCGGTCGGCCAGCACGTCCTCGTATTTCCGGTAGCGCGTGGCGATGCCGAAGGCGTCGCCGACCTGCTTGAGCTTGCCCTCGCCGCGCTGGCAAATGGCGTACATCTCGGCCAGCGGATGCTTCTGATAGATGGGGATGAACTCGGCGCCAAAACCTAGACCGATGATCGCCACCTTGAACTGCTTCTTGTCGGCCATGCCTGTTGCCTCGCTGGAGGGGAAAGTGAGCCGCCGGCGGGAGGCGGTATTTAGGCTCTTTTGGTTAGAGCTTCTGAGGGAGAAACGCAAGGGATAAAATAATTTTTTCCGCGCACCGGCAAGACGGGGACCATGATGGAGACGACACGAAAGACCGACGGGCAGCGGTACGGCGAGGACTTGAAACAACGGCTGGGGCTGGAGACGGCCATCTTGCAGGAATCGCACGCCCTCCGCCTGGCGGAACGAACCTACGGCGCCGCCCGCGACGTGGCCGACTTCGCCATGCTCGACATCGTTGTGCCGCACTACAATAATGCGGGCCACGTCAGAGCGGCGGGCGTCGGCAACCGGAGGGAGCCTCATGGATTCGAGTCATCGGGTGGTGATCGTCGGCGGCGGCTTCGGCGGGTTGTACGCGGCGCAGGCGCTGGGCAAGGCCGACGTGCGCGTGACGCTGATTGATCGCCGCAACTTCCACCTGTTCCAGCCGCTGCTCTACCAGGTGGCGACCGGCGGCCTCTCGCCGGCCAACATCGCCGCGCCGCTCCGCGACGTGCTCAAGCGTCAGAAGAACACTCGCGTCCTGCTCGCCGAGGCGGTCGGCTTCGACCTCGACCGCCGGCTCGTACACCTCAAGGACGGCAGCGAGCCGTATGACTCGCTGATCGTCGCCACCGGGGCGCGCCATCACTACTTTGGACATCCGGAATGGGAGACATACGCGCCGGGCCTGAAGTCCATCGAGGACGCCACGACGATGCGACGGCGCATCCTGTCGGCGTTCGAGCGGGCCGAGCGCTGCACGGACCCCGAGGAATGCCGGGCCTTGTTGACGTTCGTCGTCGTGGGCGGCGGACCGACCGGCGTCGAGCTGGCCGGCACTCTCGGCGAGGTCGCCCACACCACGCTGCGCGGCAACTTCCGCGTCATCAACCCGGCCAGCGCCGCGCATCCTCCTGCTCGAAGGACTCGACCGCATCCTCAACGGCTACCCGCCGAAATTGTCGGCCAAGGCGGTTCGATCGCTCAACCGACTCGGCGTCACCGTGCGCACCGGGACGACGGTGACGGACGTGCAGCCCGGCCGCGTGACGGTGCGCTCGGGCGAAACAACCGAGGTGATTGGCGCCTGTACCGTGCTGTGGGGAGCAGGCGTCGATGCGTCGCCGCTGGCCAGGGCGCTGGCGCAGGCCACGGGCGCTCCGCTCGATCGCCAGGGGCGCGTCGTCGTACAGCCGGACATGACGCTGCCGGGACATCCGGAAGTGTTCGTCCTCGGCGACATGGCCAATTATCCGCATTATGACGGCAAGCCGCTGCCGGGCCTGGCGCCGGTGGCCATGCAGCAGGGACGCTACGTCGCCGACCTGATTCAGCGACGCCTGCGCGGCGCCGAGCCGGTGGCGTTTCGCTTCCACGATCGCGGCAAAATGGCGACCATCGGCCGCGCCGCCGCCGTCGCCGACCTCGGCTGGATCACCTTCTCCGGCTTGCTCGCCTGGCTGACCTGGCTGCTCATTCACATCCTCTACCTGATCGAGTTCCAGAATCGCATCCTGGTGGTGTTGCAATGGGCGTGGAACTACTTCACGCGCAACCGCTCGTCGCGTCTGATCACCGGAGGAGATTTGTCCAAAAGTGACTCCGTTTAGCCGCGACGCGCAGCGGAGCGCATCGCGCGCTCCGCTGCGCGTCGCGGCTAAACTCTGGCGTAGGAGTGCCCGTCCGGAGTATGATGAGGTCCATCACGGCCGCGGCGCCGTGACGGAATCGGGGTTCTCCCGCGGAGGTTCGCCATGTCTCGCTTCGCCGTCATCCTGCCGGCCGCCGGCAAATCGTCGCGTTTCCGCGACCGCGAGAAGAAGCCGTTCGTCAACCTCGATGGCCGGGCCGTCTGGCTTCGCTGCGCCGAACTGTTCATCACCCGCGACAACGTCTGTCAGTGTCTTGTCGTTGTCGCGCCCGAGGACCAGGAGACGTTTCGCCGCCGTTACCAGGCCAACCTCGCCTTCATGAACGTGCAGATCGCCGACGGCGGCGCCGAGCGCTTCGAGTCGGTCGCCAATGCGCTGGCGCTGGTCAAGGCCGAGGCCAACTTCGTCGCCATCCACGACGCGGCCCGGCCCTGTTTGACCAAGGAGCTGATCGACACTGTCTTCGGCTGCGCCGCCAAGAGCGGGGCGGCCATGCTGGCCGTGCCGGTAGCGGACACCATCAAACGTGCCGACAACAAGGGAGTGGTGCAGGAGACGGTGCCGCGTTCCAATCTGTGGCTGGCACAGACGCCGCAGGTGTTCCGCCGCGATTGGTTGGTCGAGGCTTATGCTCGGCGGGCGCAGCTCGGCCGCGACATCACCGACGACGCCCAGCTGATCGAGGCGGCCGGCCATCCCGTCTATCTCGTCCAGGGATCGACCGGCAACATCAAGATCACCGCACGCGAGGACCTGGCCCTGGCCGAGGCGATCCTGAAAGCCCGGCCCAAGCCGAAGGCGGCCCGGCCCATCCACCCCTTCCAGGACGAGCATCAATGGTGAGCCGCCCTCATGGCCGAGCCTGATCGCGTTGTCGTTTCGCGTCATCCGCTGGTGGCGCACAAGCTGGCCCGGCTGCGCGAGCGGACGACGGGACCCGAACCGTTCCGCGTCCTGGTGCGCGACCTGTCGCAGCTGCTTTTGTACGAGGCCACGCACGATTTGCGTCTGGAGCCGTGGACGGTGCGGACGCCGCTGGGTGAGTGTACCGGCCAGCGCCTCGCCGAACACATCGGTCTGGCGCCGATCCTGCGGGCGGGACTGGGCATGGCCGACGCCATCCTGGAGTTGATTCCGTCGGCGTGCGTCTGGCACCTCGGCCTGTACCGCGATCACGAGACGCTGCGGCCGGTGACGTATTACAACAAGCCGCCGGCAAACCTGGCCATCGACCTGGCGCTGGTGGTCGATCCCATGCTGGCCACCGGCGGCTCGGCGGCCGCCGCCATCACCATCCTCAAGGAGGCCGGCCTGCGCCGCATCAAGTTCCTCGGCCTGATCGCCGCCCCGGAAGGAGTACGCTTGCTGACGCAAACGCACCCCGACGTTCCCATTCATCTGGCGGAGATCGACAGTCATCTCGACGAGCGGTCGTACATTGTGCCGGGCCTGGGCGACGCCGGCGATCGCCAGTTCGGCACGCATTGAGAGGCGGTATCAGGAGCCGGGGTCTTCCGTGCGCCGCACCAGTCGCGGATCGATGGCGCCGCTGATTTCCTCGCCAATTTTCTCCAGGCGTTCGCCGAGGCGATCCAATTCCAGGAGCAGCTGCGCCTGCGTCGAGACGGGCAGCAGGACGGCCCCGGCGGCCTCGGTCTGTTCGGCTTCCGCAGCCAGGTCGGCCAGCTCATCCACGGCCGCACGGAGGGCGGCCAACCGCTGCCGGACGAGCGCGAGAGTGGTGAACATCGCGGGTTCTCCCATGAGGGCCGTCGCCTGGTCCTTCCAGCATACCACGGAAGGGGCTGAAGGTGGGCCTTGTCTGCTTTTCCTGTCTTCCCCCGAGCACCAACATTTCGCATCCGCCGCGCAAATCTGCCGATAATCCTTGGGTGCGCTCGTGGGACGCGATTGCATTTCTCCGTGCTTTCGCTATAGTCGCCAACCGGATCGGCGGATTCGATCTCGGGTGAGCACGAGCAAGGAGGCGGTGATGGTCTTGCAGGTCCACCTGCCCAGTCCGACTCCCCAGGCCGGCCGGCGTCTCGACCACGCCCGGCAGGTCGTCCGCGCCGAGGCGGCCGCCCTGGAATCGGTCGCCCAGCGGCTGGACGACTCCTTTTTGCAAGCCGTCGATCTGTTGCAGCGACTGACCGGCCGCGGCGCCGGCCGCGTCTGCGTCACCGGCACCGGCAAGTCGGCCGACGTCGGCCAGAAGATCGCCGGCACCCTCAGCTCGACCGGGACGCGCGCCTACGTCCTCGACGCCACTCGCGCCTTGCACGGCGATCTCGGCATGACTCATCCCGACAACGTCGCCCTGATCCTGTCGCACAGCGGCGAGAGTGAGGAGATTGTGCGCCTGCTGGGACCGCTGCGGCCGCTGGTGCGCGGCGTCGTGGCGTTGACCGGCAATGCCAAAAGCACGCTGGCGCGCAAGGCCGACGTGGCCGTCGTGTACGGGCCGCTGGAAGAGGTGTGTCCGCTCGGGCTGGCGCCCAGCGCCAGCACCACGGCCATGATCGCCCTGGGCGACGCCCTGGCCTTCGTGCTCAGTCAGGAACGCGCCTTCACGCACGAGGACTTCGCGCGTTTCCATCCGGCCGGCAGCCTGGGACGCAAGCTGCTCAAGGTCGAGGGCGTCATGCGGCAGGGCAGCGAGCTGCGCCTCGCCGCCGTCGGCGCGACGGTGCGAAGCGTGTTCGCCCAGTCGCGCCATCAAGGGCGGCGCACCGGGGCCGTCATGCTGGTGGACGACGACGGCCGGCTGTGCGGCCTGTTCACCGACAGCGACCTGGCCCGTCTCATCGAAGCGCGGCGCGACGAGGCGCTGGATCGGCCCATCGGCGAAGTGATGACGGCCGACCCTATCACGGTGCCGCTTGGGCGTCCGCGTCGGTGACGCCATTGAGTTGCTGCGGCGGCACAAGATCAGCGAATTGCCGGTCGTCGATGACGACGGCCGGCCGGCGGGCCTGCTCGACATTACCGACCTCATCGGCGTCGCCCCGGCCGACAGCGCGGCACCGCCCTCCGCGCCGCGGAGGATCGGCGCGTGAAAACGCTGCAACAGCGCTGCGCCGCCATCGACATGCTCGTCGTCGATGTCGATGGCGTCCTGACGGCGGGCGGCATCGTTTACGGCGGCGCCGAGTTGGAACACAAGCAGTTTCACGTCCGCGATGGCTCCGGTCTCAAAATGTGGCACCAAGCCGGCAAGCGGACAGGACTGATCACGGGTCGGCGTTCGGTGGTGGTCGATCGTCGGGCGGCGGAGCTGGGCATCGCCTTCGTCCTCCAGGGAGCGGCGGAGAAACTGCCGGCCTTTCGGCGCCTGCTGGCCGATGCCGGTGTCGGACCCGAGGCGGTGTGCTACCTCGGCGATGATCTGCCCGATCTGCCGCCGATGCGTGCCTGCGGCCTGGCCGTGGCCGTGGCCGACGCCTGTGCCGAGGCGCGGGCCGACGCCCACTACATCACGCGCACGCCGGGCGGCCATGGCGCCGTCCGCGAGACCATCGAGTTGATCCTGCGTTGTCAGGGGCAATGGAAGATTTAGGCGAGCGGGGGGCGTAAGCCCCCTGTTCTTCGTCGAGAACAGGGGGCTTACGCCCCCCGCTCGCCCTGCATCCTGTAGGGGAACGACCATGTGGACCCCCAAACGGATCTTGCTGCTGGCCGTTGGCTTCGTGCTATTCACGCTGGTGTATCTCCTTTATTCGGCGACGTCGCTGGGCCGCATCAATACGCTGCCGCCGCTGCCGGAACAGTACAGCGAAGGCAATTCGTCGTCGTCCGGCGATCGGCCGCCGCGGAGTCGGTCCGACCCCCCTGGAACGCAAGATGGAATTGGCGTTCGGCATCGGCTGCAAGGAACTGAAGTGGCCGGTCCTGCTCGGAGCTGAACGCCAAGAGCATGGTGATGGCCGCCGGCAATTTCTCGGTCGAGGACGACGGCCGCGTCAAGCTGGAGCCGATGAGCATCGGCCTGTTCGGCAAGAAAAAGAACGACGGCCGGGACATCGAAATCAATACCCTCAAATGTAAGCAAGCCTTCATCACCTTCGACCGGCCCGTTGCCTCCCTGAGTCCGAGCGAACTGAACGGCCGCAAGGTCGTCAAGGCGGAACTGTACGGCAGCCATACCCCATTGAAATCATCAACAATCGCCGCACGGCGCTGCGCGATGACGATTTGACGGTCATTATCGATACGGGTCCGCTGCACTACCTGGAGAAGAAGCAACTCATCTGGACGACCGACGTCGTCCACCTGCAGGACGGCCAGCTGACGCCGCCCAAGGCCGACATCGTCGCCAAGGGGATGGAGATGGAGCTGACAACGTCGTCGCCGCCGCCCAAGCCGGGGGCCATCGTCCACAAGCCCAAGAACGAGAGCATCTCCGGCGTCAAGCGCATCGTGCTGAAGCAGGACGTGACCATGCACCTGTACATCGCCGGGGCGATGCCGTTCCCCGGCGGCGACAAGACGCGCCCCGCCGGCGGCGGTCAAGGGCAAGAATGAGCCGCCGCGCCGGAACCCTCGCACGTCATCATCCGCACGCCGGGGCGCTTCCAGTACGACCTGTACAAGGACCACGACATGGCTCGTTTCGACGTGCCGGAGGGCCAGGACCAGCCCAATTCGCCGCAGGACGTCACGGTGCAACGCATCAACGAGCGGTTGGGCACGAACGACCAGCTGGTGTGCAAGCACTTGCAATTGCGCGTCAAGCGGCGTGACGGGCCAACGCCGCCGGCCGGGGCGCCGGCGTCCTCGACGGAGCAATCGCTGGAAATCGAGACCGCTCACGCCACCGGCCCGGAAGTCACGCTGACCTCCGACGCCGAGAAACTCGACGCCCACGGCAACGATTTCTTCTACGACGCGGCCCAGAAGCTCACCATCCTCAAAGGCGTCCCGTACATGGAGGCCGAGAAGGAGGGGAGCCTCATCCAGGCGCCCGAGCTGCGCATCCGGGACGTGCCGCTGTCTCCTTCTGCTCCGGGCAGCGAGAAAGGCGGGGCCAATCCGCCAAGGACCTATCAGCAGATCCACGCCAACGGACCCGGCAGCATTCACATGCTCAACAAAGCCACCGACAAGAGGAACATACACGCCTTCTGGAACGATCAGCTCATTTCAACGCGCGACGGCGAGCTGGATCTGCTGATCCTGATCGGATCGGCGCGCTTCGTGGACGATGAGCACGAACAGTTGCTGAAGGCGGAGACCCTCAAGGTTTGGCTGCTCGCCGACGACAAGAAACCTCCGCTTTCTCCCTCGCCGGCGGTGAAGGCGAAGACGGCGGGGGCGCCGGCGAGTCCCGAGTCGTCGCGCCGGCCGCACCACGTCGAGGCGCTGCGCAACGTCGTGGCCCGATCGGCCGAGCTGAACGTCCACGATACGAGCCGGCTCCTCGTCCGCTTCACGGACGTGCCGCCGTCGCGCATGCCCCCTCCCGCGTCGGGCAGTGCGAAGCCCGAAGGCCGGCCGCCGGAGAGCAAGACGTCCGCTCCCACCGTAATAGCCAAACCCGTCTCCTCCGCGGCGCCGGCAGTCGTGGCGCAGCCGAACAAGCTCGCCGCCGCGTCTCCGGTGGCCAACGTCCGGGGTTCCGCCGGAGCGCCGATGCCTGCCGGACCCGCAATGCCGGCCACCGGAGCAATGGGCAAGCCGGCGAGTGCGTCCGGAGCCGCGCAACCGGGGGCGTCCGCCAAGACCGGCCCAGCGCCGGCGCGGCCGATCGATCTGACGGCGCGCTCGGTCGAGGCGGAGGTGCTGCGCTGTGGCGAACGCAACGTCCTGGACCACCTGTGGACCGAGGGCGACGTCAAGGTGCGGCAGGAGCCGGCCAAGCCGGGCGAAAAAGGCGTCTACATTGAGGGCGATACGCTGGACATGAAGGCGTACCCCGAGGGCAACCTGCTTGTCGTCACCGGCGACATGGCCCAGCTGCAAATGGACAAGATGCTCATCTTCGGGCCGGAGGTGAACATCGATCAAGCCAAGAACAAGGCGTGGGTCTACGGCAGCGGCGCCATGCGCATGGAGAGCAACACCACCCTGGAGGGCAAGCCGCTGGGCCGTACCGTGCCGCTCACCATCCACTGGAGCCAGGACATGCTCTTCCAGGGCGATCACGCCGAATTCCGAGGCAACATCAATGCCGAGCAGGAAAGCGCTCTGTTGGCCTGCCAGTTCCTGCAAGTGTTTTTCGATCGGCCCATCTCGCTGAAAGAGGGCAATCGCGGCGATCATCCGCCCAAGGTCCGCAATCTCGTCGGCGACAAGGAAGTGCGGGTGGAAGACAAGGTGGTCGAGCGCGACCGTCTGCAGAAGTACCAGCTGCTGGAGGGCCGGTCGATCACCATGAATACCGTGCCGCGCGATGACGCGCCTCCCTCTTTATCCACTCCTGGAGCAAGAGGCGAGAAAGGAGGGGGCCGCGGCAGCGATGCCAGCGAGGTGCATCTGTCCGGCCCCGGCAGCGTGCGCATCCTGCAGCGCGGAGGGACGGACCTCGCTACGCCGTCCGGCAAGCCGGCGCCGGGCAAACCCGGCACTCGACCGCCGGCGGCCGCCGACCAGGAGATGAAGCTGACCTACGTGAGCTTCGAGCATTCGATGCAGGCCAGCAATCGGACGAACACGGCGGTTTTCTGGAAATCGGTGCGCCTCCTCAATTTGCCCTGCGAGAACCCGTACCGCGAGATTGACCTCGACGCCATGCTGGCCTCGGAACTGCCGCCCGGAGCGATGTACCTGCGCTGCAACCGGCTCAAGGTGCTCAGTCAGCCGGCGCCGGACGGCAAGAGCCATCAGGAGATGGAGGCCAACGGCCAGGTCATCGTGCAGGCCAAGGAGTTCACGGCCCAGGCCGACCACATGACCTACAACGAGGCCAAGGACCAAATCATCTTCATCGGCGAGGGCGGCAACCACGCAACGCTATCGAAGATCATCGCCAAGGGCGTCGAGCCGCAGGTACTGCGGGCGCGGAAAATCATCTATATTCGCAGCACCGGCTATGCCTGGGTGGATAAAGGCGAGGAGTTGAACGGCAATTGAGAAGCAATCTCCCAAGCCGCTTGCGGCTTAGCGGCCAAGCTAAGCCGCAAGCGGCGTCGAGGCCGCTTACTCCTTCTTGCTCGGCAGCTCGATGACCTCGACCTTGCGATACTTGACGACGGTGCCGGGATCGTGTCCTTGCAGGGCGAAGTGCCCCTTGCTGTAGTTGTTGTTCTCGTCCACGAAGTCCACCGTCGTCTTGTCGTTGACCTTGATGACGATGTGATTGCCCTTGGCGATCACTTCCTGGGTGAACCACTCGTCGGGCTTGACCAGCTGCTCCTTGATCAAAATCTTGTCGTGCGCTCCGGGGGTGAGCTTGATCGACGGATACAGGCTGCCGGTGCGGATGGGGTCGCGGTGCGTGCTGTTGATCTGGGCCTCGTAGCCCTTGGGGAAGTCGGCGCCGAACTGCGGTGCGGAAATACTGGCCGCTGTTGCCGTGGTCGTTGATCTTGGCCTCGACGCGGTAGCGGAAATTCTCGTAATCGCCGCGTTCGGTGAACAAATGGCTGTGAGGACCGCTGCCGATGAGGATGCCTTCCTCGACGTGCCACAGCGGCACTTCCTGCCCTTGTCCTCCCTTTTTCAGCTTGCCGTGGTAGGCGATCACCTTGCCGTCCTGCTCTTTCTTGACGATCTCTTCGATGTCTCCGGGATTGGGATTGGAGTACATTTTCCATCCGGTCAGATCCTTGCCGTTGAAGAGTGGCGTCCACTTGCCGTCGTCCAGGCCCTTGGAATCGGCGGCGGCCGGCAGGGACGCGAAAGCCAGCGCCGCCAGGCCGGCCAGCAGCACGGCGAAACTCAGCAGATGTCGTAGGCATGTCCAGATGCTCCTTCGTCGGAGAAATTCGGATCTCAGCGTAAGCGAGGGAATGTCCCTCGCTTACGCTGCGGGCTGTTAGCCCTTACTTCTTCGACTTCTGGGGCGGCGTGGGCAATTCGCTGGCGTGGGGGGCGGCGGATCTTCAGGTTGGGCGTAACGTCGGCCTCGACGCGGCCCAGCGTCCACGCCAGGGCGCCTGAGAGCAAGGTTTGCATGACCGGACTCTCCCAGACGTCCTCGCGGTGGCCCATCGACGTGTAGAAGACACGGCCCTTCTCGTGCTTGCGCGCCCAGGTGGCCGGGTAATTCGGCCGTTCGTAATCGAAATTCTTCATGCCCTTGGTGTCCTGCACGAGGATGACGTGCAGGTCCGGCGCGAAGTTCTTCAGCGAATACCACTCCTCGTTCAGCTCAAAATCCTTGGCGTCCTTGATGCCGGGGAAGTGGGGATCGACCACGCGCATCCAGGCTTTTTGCTGCTGGCCGTGCTTGATGAACTCGCCGCCGAGCATGGCGATGTAGGGATCGACCTTGTCGCGCTCCTGGTTCTGCCACTGGCCGCCCTTGCTGTGGAAGGTATCGCTGGCGCAGTGGCAGCCGACGAAGCCCTTGCCGCCGGCGACGGCGTCGAGCAGCGCCTTCTTGCCGGCCTTCGACATCGGCGGCGAACCGTCCTTGCACTTTTCGCTGAGCAGATCGCCCTGCGTCTCGAACAGGAAGCCGTCGAACGTGGGGAAGTCCTTCGACTCGAAGACGCGGCCATCCTTTTCGCAAAGGACGTCGAGGTTGAACTTGGCGCCGAACTCGGTGACGATCCGCTCGGCCAGCGACGGCTTGCCGCCCTTGCGCTCGACCACGGAGTGCTGGAAGCCGACCGAGCGCGTGTACATGAGGAGGCGGCGTTTGGCGGCGTCGGCCCCGGCCGTCCAGCCTTGCGGCAGGCGGGCGGCGCCCAAGAGCAGCGCGGCGAGACTCGATTGTTGCAGCCATTGACGTCGATTCATGGGTGTTCTCCTGTGAGCGGCGCGGGTTGGGGGATCGGGGTCAGTGTAAGAGATGATGCCGTGGACTGCCAGGGGATAACGGCCTTGACGCCGCCAAGGCGGTCCTTATGCTGCCGGACTGCCCGGAAGGCACTGGAGGCTCCCTAGCGTTTCCGAGGTAGCGGAGGTCGGCAACACATGGCAGCCGTCGGCTCATCCCGCACGGCTCGGCTCGGGGCGTGCTTTGTCATCCTGATGCTGGCAGCCCTGCCGGGCTGCGCCTCGATCCGCGTCGATCGGACGCATCAATCCGGCCTGCTTGCCGACTGGCACGCCAGCGCCGTCGGCCGCGACGAGTTGTCGCCGCGCACGGCGCAGACGCTGCGACAATGGGATCTTGCCGACCTGTATGCGCGCTCTGCCGACGAGGCCGAGGCGCGGCTGCACGACGAGGCCGTGCGCGAATCCGCAGCCGGACCTGGTGTTCGCCCTGGCCGAGATCAACTATGTCCGGGGTCGAAAGGCCGAGCGGCACGACTGCGCCCACGCCACTGCCTACTACTACCTCTGCGCCGGCTACGCCTACCACTACCTGTTCGACGAGCCGCCGCGTCCGGCCCCGGACATGGAGTGCAACCTGAGAACGGTCGGCAACCCGCCGGGTCCGCTGCCCGACCGCTTCTCTCCACGCGCGTCCATCTTCGACCCGCGCTTCCGCCTGGCCTGCGAGCTGTACAACGCCGGCCTGGCCAAGTGCATCGCCGCCGCTCAGCGGGTCGGCCAGCTCGACCCGCGCCATGAGCTGCGCCTGCCGACGCCGGACGGCAAGGGCTTCACGCTCTCGGTCGCCCACACCGGCTTCACCTGGACGCCAGAGGAGTTCGGCCGGCTACTCATCTGCGCCGACTACGAAGTCATCGGCGTGGCCAACCACCATCGCAACTATGGCCTGGGTGTGCCGCTCATCGCCACGCGCGCCGCCGGCACCGGCGACGACGAACCGGGACAAACCTTCTATCCGCGCGATGCCAGCTTCGCGGCCACCGCCTTCTTCCGCTTCGCGGGCAGCCTGGCCGACCTCGGTACCCAGCGCTGCGGCCGACTCGAACTGTACAATCCGCTCACCGTCAAGACCGTTGAGACGGCCGGCCAGACCGTGCCGCTGGAGACCGACCTGACGACGCCGCTGGCCTACTTCCTGGCCAACAGTGACCTCGGCAACCTCGCCGACTTGAAGGGCTTCGTCTACGGCGAGCACATCCGCGGCCAGACCGGCATCCGCATGATTTCCCCCTATCAGCCCGGCAAAGTGCCCGTCGTCCTGGTCCACGGTCTGCTGTCGTCGCCCTTGACCTGGGCGCCGGTCATCAACGACTTGCAGGCCGACCCGGTGCTGCGCGAGCGCTACCAGTTCTGGTACTACTACTATCCGACGGGCGCTCCCTACCTGGCCTCCGCCGCCGAGCTGCGCCGCCAACTGAACCAGCTGCGCGACGAGGTCGATCCGCGCCATCAGGACTCGGCCCTGGACAACATGGTGTTTGTCGGCCACAGCATGGGCGGGCTAATCTCGAAGCTGATGACGGTCAACTCCGGCAACGACTTCTGGAAGCTGGTCAGCAACGATCCGTTCGACAAGGTGAATCTGCCCGAGGCGGCGCGGGCGGACCTGGAGCAGACGTTTTTCTTTCGCCGCGAGAGCTGCGTGACGCGCTGCATTTTCATCGGCACGCCGCACCACGGCTCGAAGCTGAGTCCGTCGCCCCTGGGCCGGCTGGCGGTCCACCTGATCCATCTGCCCGAAGACCTGATGACGGCGAGCCAGGATCTCATCAAGGACAATTCGGAGCTGCCAACGCTATTGCGGCCGCGGCCGCTGCCGACCAGCGTCGATTTGCTGGACCCCAACGCGCCGGCCCTGGTGCTGATGGCCAACCGCCCGCGACCGGAGCGCGTTCACTATCACACCATCGCCGGCGTCGTCTCGACGGCGACGACCGACTTCGAGCGCTGGCTGGCCGGCGACCGCCGCGACCCCGGCGACGGCGTCGTGCCCTACAAGAGCCCACATCGACGACGCCGATTCCGAGTTGGTGGTGCCGGCCGATCACTTCCACGTCCATCATCATCCGCTGGCGGTGCAGGAAGTACGGCGGATCTTGCTGGAGCACTACCAAATGTTCATCCGCCAGAAGGACGCTCAGAGGGAATTGCAGCTAACGTCCTCAAATGCGGACAAAGATGCCACGCCGGTACATCCACAAGCAGATCAGCCATAGCACAAGTAACACCGCGCCCGCCTCCGTAATTGGCCCAAAGGTGTTGTTGAGCCACACCGGATCGACGGCAACGTGGAACATGCCCAACAGCGGCTTGACGACGTGCGCCAGGCTGGGCATGGCGAGCGGTCCCAGGTGAATGCGCAGCGTCGAACGGGTCCAGCCCTTGATGAGCTGGGCCATGCAATACATGGCGATGGAGTTCATGCCGACGACGATCAGCGGAAACGCCCAGCGTTTCCAGCCCTGAATGTCGAGCACCCAGAAGAAACCGGCCAGCATCCAGAACGTCCAGCCGGCGCTGTACAGCGCCCACGACGGCGTCCAGATGCGCTTGACGATCGGACAGATCGTCTCGCCCGCTGCCCAGCCGAGAACCAGGCAGACCGCGCCGGCGGCGACGAGCCAGGCCAGCTTGCGCCATTTGCTCCGCGGCGTGCGCAGCATCTCGCCGGCCATGAGGCCGAGGAGCATGGTCGCCAGCGACGGCACGAAGTTGAGCGTCTGATAGCCGCCCGCGTTGAAGCGGAAGGGTTTGTCCGCTTCGGCCGGCGGGAAGAGGTTGAGGAACCACGAATCGAACGCCGCCGCCGCGTTCGTGTTCTTGTCCCAGTGGGCGAACCAGCCTCCCAGGCTTTGCCAATCGTCCTTCCAGCCGACCGCATGAGCATCGAACCCCGACGCCGGAAGCGGCCAGAGGAAGAACAGCAGCCAGTAGCCAATTAGGATACCGGCCAGCGCCGCCAGCTGCACGCGCAGCCCGCGCCCCAGCAGCAGATACAGAAAGGCGTAGCCGAGACCAATCTGGGAGAGCACGTTGGTGAAGGTAAAGTAGGTGCTGCCCTTGCTCCCGTTGGAGGACAGGAAGATGCCCAGCAGCACCAGAAAGACGGCCCGATAGAGGACGTGGGCGACGATCTTCGTCGGGGAGTCGCCTTTGGCCCGGCGGCTGGCGATGGAGTAGGGCATGGCCACGCCGACCATGAACATGAACGACGGCTGAATGAGGTCCCACAGCGAACAGCCGATCCACGGCACGTGATCGGTGTTGAAGGCGAGGAGCTGCCAGGTACGGTTGTCGGGGAAGTTCCGAGCCACGGCCGGCAGCGCCAGACCGCCGGAGGCCATGAAGAGCATGATCGCGCCGCGGTAGGCGTCCAGCGACGCCAGCCGGGCCGGTTTCTCGCGCGGGGCCGGCATCGCCATCGGCGTTTCCCGATGCGCCGGTTGTTCGACCTGTTCGAGTGGCGGAGAGGTGGTCAGAAGCGAAGTCATGGTAGGTATCACGGTCTTGGGTGGGAAGAGCGAACAGCATCAAGGAAACCACTTCCGCCAGGCGTTGTCAATCGTGTTCAACAAACGCTTCCGAGCCTGAAGCGTGAGTGAAGGAAAAGAAACTTCTGCTTAGCTTGACATTTGTTCACAAGAAGAGTATCTTCCGGCCCGTGTTTCGCCAACTATCCAGAGTTTTTGAGAAGGAGGAAGAGCCATGTCGAAGCGACCCGCGCGGCCGCAAAGTTATCCGTGGTTGTCTCCGTACCTGACCGTGAAGGATGCGGATGCCGCCATCGACTTTTATCAAAAGGCGTTCGGCTTCGAGAAACGCATGTCTCTGCACGGGCCGGATGGCCGAACCGGCCACGCCGAGATGACGTGGAAGGAGGCGATGATTATGTTTGGGGCGGTCCCGGAGTCGAAGCGCGACGAATGGCCCTGTCGGCCTCCGGCCGAGAAGGGGATCCACTCGCCGATCACGCTGTACGTTTATTGCGAGGACGTGGACGCCCTGTTCACCCGCGCCGTCGCGGCGGGCGCCAAGGCGATCAAGCCGCCGCAGGACGTTTTCTACGGCGACCGAATGTGTACGCTGGAAGACCCGGACGGCTACTGGTGGAGTTTCGCCACCAATGTCGCCGACTTCGATCCGAGCAAGGTGCCCGGATAACGACTCAGGTTTCCACGACCGCCGACTGCAACGCATGCAGCAGGTGGTCCAACCAGGCGACCAGGGTATCGGGGTTGGGGACGTGGGCCGCGGCCGACAGCGGCGCCTGCGGGCCGACGCCCAGGGTGATGCCGCCCAGGGACGTCACGGCCGCGAAGGCGTCGCTGTCGTTGTCGGCATCGCCGGCGTAGAAGACGAAGGCCGGTTCGCCAACGTGGTCCACGATCTTCTGTACGGCCTCACTCTTGGTCCCCGCGCCGGCCACGGTAACCTCCAGGGCCCGTGGGACATCGACGATGCGCAGCTCCTTGGTCCAGCGCTCCAGGAAACCCAGGACGCGCGAACGCACTTCCTCCGTCTGAGACGGCGCGACGCCGCGATAATGGACCGTGAAGCCGTAGCGCTTGTGTTCGACCCACGCTCCGGGATAGACCTGCTCGATGGTCGCCAGCCGCCGCGTCACCTCGTCGATCAGCTGGACGCTCTGCAGGGCGGCGGGGTGGACAAAGGAGGAGCCGTCATGCAGCTTCAGTTCGATGCCGCTCAGGCCGCCGTACAGTAGGTCGGGAATGTCGATCAGCTTCTCAACGTCTTCGAGCCGTCGGCCGCTGAGGACGCCGACGTGCGTGCGCGGGAGGGCGGCGAACTGCCCGAGCAAGTCGCGCGTCCGGGCGCGATCTTCGCCAACCACGGAAACTCGACGAGCGGCGTCAAGGTGCCGTCGTCGTCGAAGAGCAGGACCAACTTTTCACCGGCGTGATGGGCGGCAACCAGGGGCACCAAAACGTCCGGCAGAGATTCGTCCACGTTTCACTCCTGTTCTGTTGCCGTGGACGTGTCCGTGTCGCGGCGCCACAAAGGGGCCGGCGTCGAAGGAGGGCAAGCCAGCCCAGCAATAGGTGAAGGGTGTCGGCGGTTTGCTGGGTATCCGCCTCCACGGATGGGAAATAACAACCTTTGTTCAATGTATCATTTTGCAAACGAGATGCCAACGCCGCGATGGATACGAGGGGCCTCCTCCGAGCCTGAAGCGTAAGCGAAGAGATGCTCTTCGCTTACGCTTCAGGCTCGGATAAACACGTTTTGTCCTCTCGCTCCTAATCGTTATCGGGATGATGATTGAGGGCGCGCGAGCTGAGACGCGCCAGGAAGCGTCTTTTCTGCTCGCCGGTCAGCTCCTTGGTGTAGCGTTTGCGCGTCGCGTCGAGCCAGCGGACAGGACGCTCGCCGTAGTCGGTCACGACGCGCGTCAGCACCGGGCCGGGGTGATCGAGGGCGGCGTGGAGTCCGCCGCACAAATCGCCCGGCCCGGTGATCTCCACGTATTCCAGCCCGAAGGCGTGAGCCAGGGCGGCGTAATCCAGGTGGGCCAGCATTGTCGCCGTCGTGCGGCGGTACGCCTTGAGCTGCAACGCCTGCATGTAGTGAAACGCCCGATCGTCCAGGATGAAGAACTTGACCGGCAGACCCTCGCGCGCCGCCGTGGACAGTTCCATCGCCGTCATGAGGAAACAGCCGTCGCCGGTGAGGGTCACGACCTGCCGGCCGAAATGGACGCGCTGCGCGCCGATGGCGGCGGGGACCGACCAGCCCATCGACTGATTGTCGGTTGGGTTGAAGTAAGTGCGCGGCTGGAGCACCGTGAACGCCTCGGCGGCCCAGTGCTCCGAACAGCTGACATCGACGAAGACGAGGGCGTCCGGGCAGGTGGCCTTGCGCAGCGCCAGGATGAAGGCCATCGGATCGACGCCGCAACGGTTGTAGCATTTGGCGTGCTCGGCGGCGTCCTCGCCCTTCCATTTGTGGATGCAGGCGACGAGGTCGTTATTGGGCGGACGGCGGATGTCGTCGGCATGGTCGAGAAGGCGGTCGAGGAAGACGCCGGCGTCGGCGTTGACGCACACCTCGGTCTTGAGGATGCGGCCGATGTTCTTGGGATTGATGTCCACGTGGATGATGTGCGGACTCTGCGGGATCGAGTAGAAGGCGGTCGAGACCTCGCTGTAGCGGACGCCGATGGCCAGTACCACGTCCACCTTGTTGAAGGCGTTCTCGGCCGTGTGAGTGCCCTGCGGGCCGTAGCCCCAGCCGACGGCCAACGGATGACACTCGCTGACGACGCCCTTGCCCGAAACGCTGGTGGCGATCGGCGCTTGCAGCACCTCGGCCACATTCACCAGTGACTCCGTGTAGTCCATGCAGCCCATGCCGGCGTAGATGCCGACCTTCCAGACGCGATTGCTGAGCAATTGCAAGGCGCAGTGAAAGGCGCCCTCGTCGAAGGGCAGATCGCACGGGGCCAGCGGCAGGCAATCGTACTTGCACGTGTCGATCAGCAGCGTGTACGGCACGACGACGGCGGTCGGACCCGGTTCGCCGCACATCGCCAGACGAAAAGCCTGGCGCACCGCGTTGGGAATCTCACAGGCATGGCAAACCTCGAAGACGCCCTTGCACACCTGCTGGAGCAGACCGACCTGCGGCAGTTCGTGGACCTGGAAGGGGCGATACTTGTCGCCTCGGGCCACGTCGCCGACGATGGCCACGATCGGCACGCTGTCCAGCAGCGCCTCGCCAAGTCCGCTGAGCGAATTGGTGACGCCCGGTCCCGGAACAATGGCGATGACACCGGGCCGGCCGGTGCTGCGCGCAACGCCGTCGGCCATGTACGCGGCCGACATCTCATGCGTCACCAGCAGATAAGGGAGGTGCTGGCTCTTCATTTCGTCCCACAGTTCGTTCTCCTGGGCGCCGGGGATGCCGAAGACACAGGGCACGCCTTCGGTTTTCAGGGTCGCCACCAGCGCCGCCGCTCCGGTCATCTTGCCGGCGATGACTTCCGGCGGCGCCTTGTGGGCGGCGTCGGCCGGTCCCGGCCGCCCCGCCGGCAGCGAAACCAGGCATCCGGCGGCCATCGATTTCAGGACGGTTCGGCGCGAAACGGGCTGTGGCATGGGAGCCTCCTGACAGGCGGGTCGCTTGCACGGCAGCGCGAAGCCATGAGTAGCTACCACCTTTATCGGCTTTTCCGGTCTCGCCCTTTATGCGGAGTTTGCCGATTTGTCGATGCCAGGTATGCCTTTCGAGGGTCTGGTTAGGCGCCAGGGAGGATCGCTCCTACAATCACGGTAGGAGGTGCAGCCATGACACCCGTATCGTCCGTGGTCCATAGTGACCCCGACATCCTGGGCGGCGTGCCGGTGTTCGTTGGCACCCGCGTGCCCGTCCGGGCGCTGATCGACTACCTCGGCGGCGGCCAGCCGCTCTCCGAGTTTCTAGAGGACTTCCCGTCTGTCAGCCGCGAACAGGCGGTGGCTGCCCTGCGGCTGGCTGCTGAGGCACTGATGGCCCATGCGAATTCTGCTTGACGAGTGTGTGCCCCAGCGGCTGGGCCGGGAGCTGACCGGCCACGCCGTCCAGACGGTCCCGCAGCAGGGCTGGTCGGGCAAGAAGAACGGAGAGTTGCTCGGCCTCATGGCGGCGGCCGGGTTCGAGGTGCTGCTGACGGTGGACCAGGGCATCCCGCACCAGCAGAACCTGCCGCGGCCGGGGTGGCGGTGGTGGTGATGGCCGGCCCGAGCAACCAACTCGTGGATCTGGTGCCGCTAGTGCCTGGCGTAGTGGCCGCGCTGGGAACGATTCAGCCAGGCGATGTGGTCGAGATCCGCACCTAACAAGTTGTTGCAGTAGACCCGCCATGCAGCTTTGCCACGCATTAGCGGTTTTTTAGCTCAATGCGTGGCAACTTTCCTCAATGCGTTGCAGGAAACGCGCCAGAACTGTAGTTCCAAAAAGCGAACATTTTTTGCTTGACAGGTGTCAACATTCCGGCTATCGTTCCTGAATGGGAAGGCCACGGCATCCGAATAAGCACATCGAGAAGGCCGTCCAATACGCGGAGGCTCTCGGATGGCGCGTCGAGCTATCAAATGGTCATGCTTGGGGCCATTTGCTCTGCCCACAGAGTACCCGTGAAGGGTGCATTGTCGGGGTCTGGTCTACTCCCAAAAACGCTGAAAACCACGCTCGCCACATCCGGCGTGAAGTTGATATTTGTCCTCATGGAACACCTAGCAAAGGCAACGTTGAAGAACTACAGTGTGCAAGAAAAAAGGGGAGGGAAATGAAAACCGGGAAGCCGTGTGAGCGGGAGCACGACTTTGTCCTGGTCCTGACTGGCATTAACGAGTTGACGCCATCAGTGGAGGAAGCTCTGTTTGAGGCCGGCTGCGATGACGCTACGCCTAGCGTCCGATTCGGTCGAGTATACCTAACCTTCTCGCGTTGTGCCGCATCTCTGAAAGATGCAATCCTGAGCGCAATTCAGGACGTGAGGGCGGCCAAGATCGGGGCAGATGTACTCCGAGTCGATCACTGCAACCTTGTCACGCAGGCCGACATTGCCCGTAAAATCAACCGAAGTCGGCAGCTTGTTCATCAATACTACACTGGAGTCCGTGGCCCTGGCAACTTCCCGCCCCCGGTTTGTCACATATGCGATGAGTCGCCACTTTGGTATTGGTGCGAGGTTGCCTATTGGCTTTGGGAGAACGACATGATTACAGAGGATGTGTGTCGGGAGGCTGAACATGTCGCCTTCATCAATACTGTACTAGAGCTTAAAAACCAACGAGAGATTGATCCGAAGTTAGCAGAAGAGGTACTCCAATCAATCGGTGCAGCTCAGTAAGTTTTTGCTTCCAGTATGCGGCAAGTCCCAGTCTAATAAGCCGGGACTTGCCGTTTAACTAGGTCGCTGCATTCTTAGGATCATCCCCGCGCCGTCCTGTCGCTCCTCCGGCTCCTCATCCTTCCAGAATACCGGCACGATGCCAAGCGTTTCTTGCTCCTGAATCAAGCAGGACAGGTTGTGGCAGAGGATTTTGCACAGCACTTCGTTGACCATCGACATTTCGTTCTTGCTCGCCACCCTGTCGCCGAACTTCCGCTTGATGGCGCGAGAAGGTGATCTCGACGTTGCTGCGCTTGTGATAATGGGTCATGTACTCTTCCTGGTTGCACTGAAAGTAGTGGTAGGCTTTCTCGAAAGCGCCGCCAATCGCGCCCGTGCTGTTGGACTTGAAGGCAATGAACGCCTGCCCGCCGCAAGCTGCAACCTCTTCAAAGTTCTCCACGGAAAGGTAAGCCTTGTCGGCGCTCACTTCGCCGATCTCAAAATGCGTCTTCGTCTCGCGGACCAGCGGGACGAACTGAGGGCAATCATGGGCATCCTTGTCCAGAATGCGGACGGCAGTAACGACATTCGTTTTCACGCCGGAGGCGATATGCGTCTTGACCCAGATGCCGCGCGTCCGCGTGACGCCGTACTTGTGGTCGTACCAGCGCTCGTAGACGGCAAGTGCTGAACCCGCTGCTGTCGATGGCGAAGTCTTTTTCGACCGGATCGCAACGGACGGGCCTTTCGCCGACGAGCTGCTTGAGAACCGGCGTGTAGTACGGGTCTTCCATGAACGTTGTCGCCTTCATGCCGGGAATCAGCTTGCGGGTGAATCCTTTCTCGTAGGCTTCCTGCAAGGTCTGTGGAGAAGCGGCGGGCGCTGTAAACCGCAGTAAACCTTGTAGGCCATCGTGAAGACGGCATCACTAGAACGCGTGCGGCTTCGTGCCCGTCGTGCTTGCCGGCCGCTGCGCGATCTGGCACGACGGCGAGCAGAGGTCGTGCAAGAGGACGCGGAGGCGGCGCTTCTCCGTGGCTTGCGCCATGTTGTACTTCGGCCAGTCCTGCTTGTAGGTCTTCCGCTCGGTGAGCGTAATCGTCTTCGTCTCAATCACGGTGCCATCCGGCAGCACATCCCTCTTGTGGACGATGGACGCGGCGTAGAAGTGCTTGCAGGTGTTGCCGCCGTCAACGTGATCCAGGCAAGTGCAGGTCTTCGCTTCCAGGTTGACGCGGTACGTCGCGTTACCGCTCTTGTTGGACTGGCTCGGCACAAGCCAGGTGCCGTCGTTCATGCGGTTCAGCCGACAGGTCGCCGCGATGATGAGTCCACGCTGCTCTCTGGCGTCCATTTTCTCAATCTCCGGGACAACGCTCTTGTCCACATTATTGTATACACCGGAGACAGATTTGTAAACATATTGGTAGACAGTTTTCCTAGTTTTTCTCGGCTTTTTTCGTAATCGCTTGCCAGTTACAGAAGGTCTTTCAGGTTCCGGTTGATGGCCCAAGCAAAGTCGAGAAGAGTGGAAAGACGGGGATCGTAGTCCGATTCAGGATTGAGCAGGCGAGACACTGCCTGCCGTGCCCCTCCCTTAGCAAGCCCCATGCGGAGGCCGATCTCTTCCTGCGTCATGCCGCTTTCTTCGGCTGCCTGACGCATTCTCTGTCGGACAGAGGCGACCGCGAGATGGTTCACCTTCCCCATGTTGTAAGTCTACACCTTCGTAGTCATTCGGGCAACATGAACGTTGGCAACAGTAACTGCCACGAAAAGACACCCTGCTGTGGAGAATGGTCCTCGTAACTCCTTTTGCGTCACCGTCTTGCGATGTTCTATTGACATAAGCCCTTATCGAGCTTACAATTAGGACGAGTGTAGGAGCACTAGATGCCCCCGTCCTCAGCTGAGGTCCGGTGTGAAATTCACAAGCGCAGTGCAGGAGCAATCATTCCGCGCGGTGCTGCGCGCGTTGGAGCGGTTGGGTTACACTCGCGACGTTTTGTTGAAAGAGGAGTATCCCTTCGACGACTGGTTCTTGCCCGGCAACCAAGAGCGAGTCGCCCCAGCCGTGGCCTTCGGCCAGACCCCTCTCGCTTACGACAGCGCTTGCTTCGCGGTGGTGGTGTCCAACGGCCAGCAAGGCCCCGAACTGGTCAACCAGTATCGTGCCTTGGGTGCCCCCCTCGCTATCGAAGTTCGCCCTGACAAGGTAGTACACTGGCGAGTCAGCCGAGCCATGTCGGCTGGAGATGAGCAGTTCGTCATCCCCCCGGATCGGGTAGAGGATGCCTTCCAGGAGAATGCGCACAAGTGGAACCCGGAAAGTGTTTTTCGGGCAAAGAACATCGCCGCAACATCTCCCCGCCAAGCCGACTTCGTGGACCTCGGCTTAATCCCTGCACTGGAGCAACACGTTCGCGCCAAACTCGATCCCTTGCTGCGGGAGGTATTGCACGCGGGGAAGAAGGAGTATGAATACCGCAAGGGAGGACCGCCGGACCCAGACAAACTGTACCGCCTTGTATTCCGGACCCTCGCGGGGAAGATGATGTCTGAGCGGGGGGTGTTAGGCTTCCACTCGGCCAACGGTGCGCCGAACGCCCCGGATCTCTAGACAAGGTTGCCAAATTCTACAGTGATTCCCAGCCGGTCGTTGCCGATGTGTCAACCCAACGGGTTGTCGTGGAAAGGCTGTGGCAGAGCATCAGCCTGAGAAATCTGTCCGTCGAAGTGCTGGCGTTCGTCTGGGAGAACACCCTTGTAACCAGGGATATTCGCGAGGAACGAGGCATTCACGCCACCCCGCCCAGCATCGCCCGATACCTCGTTCACCGCCTGCCTATCCAAGACATTCCACAGGCTGAGCGGCGCATTGTCGAACCTTGCTGTGGGAGCGGCACGTTCTTGGTTGCGGCCCTCCAGCGACTGCGTGAACTGCTACCGCCTTCGATTGACCCGCGGAGTCGGCACAAGTATTTCACCGACATGCTCAGCGGGTTCGACAATGAAACCTTCGGCTTGGAGGTGGCGCGTCCAGCCTAATGCTTGCCGACTTCCCGAACCCGAACGGGTGGGCGCTCGTCGAGGAAGACGTTTTTGGGACGCCCGAGCAGTCGCCGCAGTTCCACGCCGCTTTGCAAGCAGCCCGCGTGGTTCTGTGCAACCCGCCATTCGAGCCGTTCAAGCCACGGGACCGCGCTTTGTACGAGTTACGCTCCGTCCATAAGCCGGTGGAACTATTGCAGCGAGTCCTCGACCAACTCGGAAATCAGGGGCTTCTTGGCTTCGTACTTCCCCAGCAACTACTCAATGGGGTGAGTTACCGCAGCATTCGAGAGAGACTGGCCGAGCGGTATGAAGAAATCGAGTTGGTCGGCTTGCCGGATAAGGTCTTCGAGAAGTCTGAACACGAAACAGCTCTCCTGCTGGCGAAGGTCCCGCGAACCCATCGGGGGCCGCTGTCCATTCTCCACCGCAAGGTCGAGGACAGGGGTTGGCCTCTCTTTAACGCTTACTCCCAGGTCAGCCGAGAAGACGCCGGAGCCAAGACCCCAGCGCAAGCATCCGACAACATCGGGATACCCGACCTCCAAAGCATCTGGACGCGCACTGGCCGGATCACCCACGGTCGGCGATGTTACGGGCGGGAACGTCCACCGCGGCATCGAATGGAATCTTCCACTGGACGAGAACAAGTGAGCTGTTGATCTCCAAGGCTGCACAGCCCGAATATGGCGCGGCGTGCCGCGTGCGCGAAGAGGCTTTTACTCCTACCAGTGCCCATCTCTCTCATACCTCTGCATGAAGGAGGAGTACCGAAGAAGGAACGCTTTCAACTTGCCTTGGAATCTACCCAAGGTAATCATGAACGCGAAGCGGAAGTGCGCGGTCCCTGGCGGATTGCGGCATACGCCGACGAGGCCGGACTGGTTTGCTACCAGACGTACACCGCCCTGTGGCCGTCTGGGGATTGGACTGCGACGGCTCTGGCCGCAGTCCTCAACGGGCCGGTTGCGAATGCGTTCGTTGCGTCCCACGAAGGCAATCGTGACATCACCGTCGAGACAGTCAAGGCAATTCCGGTTCCGCCGCTGACGAATGCCCTGAAAGGGGGGCTTACGAAGTTGGTAGCCGAGTATCGGACAGCCGCCGAGCGAATGGAGCTTGAAGTCAGGTCGGGCGAGCGCTCAGCGCGCGACATCCTTCGCGAGATTGACGCGGCCATCCTGAGAGCCTACGACCTCTCGCCTAGGCTCGAACATGAACTGCTCAACTATTTCAGCGGGTATGGCACGAAGAGGCCAGTGCCCTTCAACTTCGGCGACTACTACCCGGCCGACTTTAGCTCGCATATCCCCTTATGGATGTTTCTCTCGCCAGAGTTCCAGAGAGGCAACCCGCAGGACATCTTGTCGAAAGCTCCTAAGATCACCGATCCGGCATTGATCGACGCATTCCGTGAAGTGGAGTAACCTGCTTTGCCAAACGGAAAACTGCTCGACAATAACGTGATTTCGGTTCTTGCGAGTGCCAAGGACCCAAGGAGGCCGATAGCGGAGGCACACCTAGCCGCGTCTGGTTTCGGGCCGATTGTCTTTCCGTGCATCGCTATCGGCGAAATCGAATTTGGGATGATGAAGGCGACAAACCCAGACGCGGCACAACAGGCGAGCATGAGGGCATTCCTTAAGCGCTATCCGATTCTCCCTTTCGACCATCACACCGTCGAACCGTATGCGATGATTCGCGCAAAAACTCTGGCTCATGTTCGGCACTGCGAAGGTGCGCGGTCACGCCGAAAAACTCCCAGAAGAGTTGAAAGACCGCGCAACAGGACTCTGCCTAGGTATCGATGAACGAGACTTACTCATCGCCAGCATCGCGGTAGCGTTTAACCTATTCCTGGCGACGATGGATCGCAATGACGGGATGCGGCGGATTGAGGCAGCTGCGGCGGTCCTTGAAGCAGAAGGCAAGCCTGTTTGCCTCCGGATTGAGGATTGGTCGAAACCGTTGCCCGGCGCGTCTGACTATTGAGTCAAAACGTTGCAGACCGCCTCAAAACGTTGCAGCTCGCCAATGCGTTGCAAAGCTCCGCCATGCAGCTTTGCCACGCATTGACACTTTTTCACGTCAATGCGTGGCAACTTGCCTCAATCCGTTGCAGGCGGCGAAAACCGTAGGACCATCCGCGCGCTGTCCTGTCGCTCCTCTAGCTCCTCATCTTTCCAGAAACCGGGCACGATGCCAAGCGTTTCCTGCTCCATGAATCAGGCAGGACAGGTTGTGGCAGAGGATCTTGCAAAGCACTTCGTTGACCATCGACACGTTCGTTCTTGCTCGCCACGTCTGCCCCGAACTTCCGCTTGATCGCGGAGAAAGTGCGTTTCGACGTTCCACCGCTTGTGGTAGTGCGCCATGTACTCTTCCTGGTTGAACTGGAAGAAGTGAAACGCCTTCTCGAAAGTGCCGCCAACCGCGCCCGTGCGCGTTGGACTTGAAGGCGATGAACGCCTGCCCGCCGCACTCGGCGACCGCCTCAAAGTTCTCCACGGATGGCGTAAGCCTTGTCCGCGCATCACTTCGCCGATCTCGAAGTGCTTCCGCGTCTCGCTTGACCAGCGGGACGAACTGCGGGCAATCGTGGGCGTCCTTGTCGAGAATGCGGACGGCCGTAACGACGTTCGTTTTGACGCCGGAGGCGATGTGCGTCTTGACCCAGACGCTGCGCGTCCGCGTGACGCCGTACTTGTGGTCGTACCAGCTTCTCGTAGCCGCGAGCTGCCGAAGCCGCTGCTGTCGATGGCGAAGGCCGTTTCGAGGGAGCGGAGCGGGCGGGCGCTGTCGCCGATCGAGTTGCTCTGAGGATCGGCGTGTAGTACGGGTCTTCCGCGAACGACGTCGCCTTCATGCCGGGAATCGGCTTGCTGACGAAACCCATCTCGTAGGCTTCGTGCAGGTCCGTGGTGAAGCGGCGGGCGCTGCAGGCCGCAGTAGACCTTGTAGGCCATCGTGAAAAGGGCATCGCGAACGGCAGTGCGGCTTCCTGCCGGTCGTGCTTGCCGGCCCGGTCGCGGGCCGGGAGACGGGAGCAGAGGTCGTGCAAGAGGACGCGGAAGACGGCGTTTCTCCGTCGCCTGCGCCACGTTGTACTTCGGCCAGTCCTGCTTGTAGACCTTCTTTTCGGTGAGGGTGATGGTCTTCGTTTCGATGACGGTGCCGTCGGGCAGAACGTCGCGCTGGTGGACGATGGAGGCGGCGTAGAAGTGCTTGCAGGTGAAGCCCGCCCTCGGTGTGGTCCGGGCAAGTGCAGGTCTTCGCTTCCAGGTTGACGTGATAGGTAGCGCGTCGCCGCCTTGGTGGACTGGCTCGGCACAAGCCAGGTGCCGTCAGGCCAGGCGGTTGAGCCGACAGGTCGCCGCGATAATCAGGCCGCGCTGCTCTCTGGCATCCATAGCGATTGCCTTCCATTGAAGGGCGGAATCGCGTAGAATGAATCTTATGCGAGGTCGCATTCTGGCGCTGATCCGCCGGACTGTGATCTGCTCAGCAGCCGTTAGCGCGGCTGCTGAGCGTTTCGGTTTCTGCAAGGTGCATGACGGGAATCGAACCCGCAACCCTCCGACCACCAATCGGTTGCTCTGCCTGTTGAGCTACATGCACCATCGGGTTAGACGGAAGGCAGCACTTCCGTCTAACCCATCCTCCTCCCTTACCTTGATATGATTATATCGCTATCAGGGTAAAAATCAAGCCTATCAGCCTTCTTTCTCAAGAATTTTTCGAGCCAGTTCTTGACATGGCCCGATTGCCTGGATAGGATTTATCGAGAAAGGGGGATTTTGTCATGGCGGCAAGCGAGGAAAAGAAACGCACGCGAAGCCCAGCCTACCCAAGCATTGATCTTAAGGAAGCGATCCATTACGCGGAGACGGCGTACAGCGAGGAAGACCACCACGCATTCACTCCAGAGGCGGCGGCGGAACACTGGGGCTACAAGTCCACCAGTACGCGCCGTGAGCCAAATAATTTCGGCACTGAAGCAGTTTGGCTTGCTCATTGAAGAACACGGTAACGAGGTTCGACGGGTTCGACTATCGCCGCTAGCTCTTGATCTCATAGTCCATGAAGACGAAAGCGATCTACAGAGGAGAGATTTGCTTAAGACTGCGGCCCTGAATCCGAAAATCCATCGAGAAATTTGGGACAAATACGGTGGCAAGTTGCCCTCCGATACTTCCCTGAGAATCTATCTTCTGCGGGAACGGGAAGGATCGCCCTTCAACAAAGATCAAGTCGATAGGTTTATCAGCCAGTTACGGGAAACAATCGAGTTTGCAAAGCTCGCTCCGGGTGATAAAATGTCCGAAGGGGGTGCTGCTACGGTCGATTCAGTCGAGGAAGACAGCAACGGCGACGGTGACGTGGATGAAGGCAAGCAGCGCTCTCCGCAGCGGAGACGAGCGATGCAGACAGGGCTTAAAGAAGACGTTTACACATTGGATCAGGGGCAGGTCGTCGCCATCCAGTGGCCCGAAAAGATCGACGCGGGCGAGATTGAGGACGTAGCGGACTGGATGCAGTTGGTCATCAAGAAGATGAAACGCTCCGCTCAACAGGAAGAGACAAAGGAATTTGCTGAATAAGCGGATGCGATCCACACAAGAAGTCCGGCCAAGCAGCCGGGCTTCTTCCTGCGCCTCTGCGTCCGCCCGCTCTGCGTGGCGGGCTAAGGGATCACCGGCGAGAGGTCTCAAAGTCCAGAAACGCCAATGATGCGGAGGGCGCAGTAGCAGAGGTAAGCTTGGATGGAGGAATCGCTCTTGCTGTACAGTCGTATCGGTGAGTAGACTAAGACAAAAGGAGAGCGTGGTAGCGCTCTCCTTGTCCCACACAAACCTGTTCAGGAGGTCGGTGTGACTACAAGTCATCCTATCGTTCGACGCCGTTTCGAGCAAGGTGTCCTTGTCTTCGACTACGGCGAAACACACGTCCGTTGCGGCGGAACTGCTGACAAGCCTTGGTTCGTCGCCAAGGACATGTGCGAGGTTCTTGGGATCTCCAACCACAGCGACGCCATCGGCGGGCTGGATGACGACGAGAAAGGTGAGGTCGCTATTGCCGACCCCATCGGCAGAAAGCAAAAGACGGCAATAGTTTACGAATCGGGTCTCTACCAACTTGTCTTCCGGTCCCGCAAACCCGAAGCCAAGGCGTTTCGCAAGTGGGTCACGTCCGAAGTCCTGCCTTCGATCCGCAAGACCGGCTCGTACCGCGCTCGGGAACGCCAACGGTATCAGCAGTTGGGTCTATCTCCTGAATGGATCGAAAAGCGCGAGGAAGGAATCGCTGCCCGGAATCAGTTCACAGACACCCTCAAAGAACATGGAGTAACGGAGGGGCGAGATTACGGTCGCATCACGAACACGCTCTATTACCCAACGCTCGGCGGTGCGGCTGCCGCCGTCCGAAGTCGCCTAGGCATTCCCGTAAAAGCAAGCATTAGAGACAACTTGCCACTGCTGGAGTTGTTTAAGGTGGGCATGGCCGAATTGCTAGCTCAACGAAAGATCGAAGTAGAAAATCGACAAGGCTTCGATGAGTGCAATCAAGCCACGGCGATGGTGGCCAACAACGTCGCCAACGCCGTGAAGCAGACCGAAGAGGGCAAACGGCTGCCTCCTTCCGAGTGAATGAAAATCGGGCCGACCAGTTATGCTTGGCATAACTGGTCGGCTCTTTCTCTTGCCGTCCGTGGATCGCCAATCCGTTGCAGCCGACCGAATTTCGTTGCAGGTGCCCAAAGCGTTGCAAAGACCCGCCATGCGATGGATGCTTGCGCGTCATCACAGCTCATCTCGCGTAAGCCGGTTGCTGGGCGCGGTGACGCCCTGGTTGAGGCATCTTCCACCTTTGTTGGCTTTGCCGTCTGCACGCTTCCCGCAGTCCTTGCTGCGAAAGCCTTATCCCGCGTCGTCCGCGCGGCCTTGTTCCGAGAGGCTGGAGAAGTTAAGTTAAATTTTCCGTCTCCGGCACTCCCC
This sequence comes from uncultured Planctomycetota bacterium, assembly GCA_963849325.1. Taxonomy (GTDB): domain Bacteria; phylum Planctomycetota; class Planctomycetia; order Gemmatales; family Gemmataceae; genus JAJPHU01. The sequence goes on from CAWKHF010000006.1 coordinate 451,015, forward strand.
CTTCCTCATCGAGGAGAACCCATGAAACGCACCTTGCTGGTCGTGCTGCCCTTGGCGGCGCTAACCCTCGGCCTGTTCGGCCACGCCGCTCCGTCGGGGCATTCGTCCGATGATCCGCCGAAGAAGTTCGAGGACTTCGACAAGGTCGTCAAGGGGGCCAAGCAATACGACGGCCTGTTCCGCCTGTTCCACAAGGACGAGCACCTGTACGCCGAGATCCGCACCGACCAGCTCGGCAAGCCGTTCCTCTGCCCCATCGCCATCGCGCGCGGCGCCGGCCTGGGCGGCTACACGCTCAACTTCGACGAGCAATGGGTGCTCCTCTTCAAGCGCGTCGGCGACAAGGTCCACCTGGTCCGCCGCAACGTCCACTTCCAGGCCAAGGCCGGCTCGCCGGCCGCTCACGCCGTCGAGACCACCTACACCGACTCGGTGCTGATGGCCCTGCCCATCAAGGCCATCAACCACGGCCACAACTCGCGTCCTGCTCGACTTCAACGACATCTTCATGACCGACTTCGCCCAGCTGAACCTGGGCTCGCTTCGACGCCAACCGCAGCACCTGGCACAAGATCAAGGCGTTCCCGCGCAACATCGAGCTGGAGGTGGCGGCCACCTTCGACGGCGGACGCGGCTTCTCGCTTCTTCGGCGACGACAGCGTCATCGACAGCCGCGGCAAGACCGTCGTCATCCACTACGGCCTGTGCCAGCTGCCCGAGCACGGCTATCAGCCGCGCCTGGCCGACGACCGCGTCGGCTACTTCCTCAGCGTCGTCAAGGACTTCAGCTCCGACAACGAGGACACGTCGTTCCTGCGCTACGTCAACCGCTGGCGGCTGGAGCGGGCCGAGCCGGTCGATCCCAAGCACCCCAACAAGCTGTCGCCGCCGAAAAAGAAGATCGTCTTCTGGATCGAGAAGTCGGTGCCCGACGAATACCGGGCGGCCGTGCGCGAGGGCATCCTCGAATGGAACAAGGCGTTCGAGAAGATCGGCTTCCGCGACGCCATCGAGGTGCGCCAGCAGGAGAACGAGGACTTCGATCCCGAGGACATCAACTACAACACGTTCCGCTGGATCACCACCGACCAGGGCTTCGCCATGGGGCCGTCGCGGGCCAACCCGCTGACCGGCGAGATCCTCGACGCCGACATCATCTTCGACGCCAGCATGGTCCGCTTCTGGCGCGAGGAGGCCAAGCTGTTCCGCGGCGACGGCAGCGCCGGCCAGCCTGATCCAGGCCACCCGCGCAGGGTTGGAGCCTGTTCGATCCGCCTGCGCGCCCGATCGCCAGCGCGCAGGCTGTGATGGAAGGCTGGAACGATCCCAAGAAGGCGGAGCAGAACCGACTGCGCGCCCGCCTGCTGGCGACGCGGCAGGGTCTCTGCCAGTGCGGTGCCGCACATGCAGCTACGAGCTGGGCATGGCCGCCATGACGCTGGCCGCCAAGGGCGAGACCAAGCCCGGCGAGAAGCTGCCCGACGAGCTGATTCAGCAGGCCATCAAGGAAGTGACCATGCACGAGGTCGGCCACACGCTCGGCCTGCGGCACAACTTCAAGGCCAGCACCATGCTCAAGAACGAGCAGCTGCACGACACCAGCCATCACGCGCAAGCAAGGGCCTGGTCGGCTCGGTCATGGATTACGCCCCGATCAACCTCGCCCCCAAGGGCGTCAAGCAGGGCGACTACTTCAGCACGACCATCGGGCCCTACGACTACTGGGCCATCGACTACGCCTACAAGCCGCTGTCGGGCGGCACCGACGGCGAGGCTGGACAAGCTCAGGAGATCGCCACGCAAGGCGCCAAGCCCGGCCACGACTACGCGCACCGATGAGGACATGTTCAGCACGTCCGACCCGCTGGTCAACGTCTGGGACCTCGGCGCCGACCCGATGAAGTTCGCCCAGGACCGCATCCTGCTGGCCGAGGAGCTGCTCAAGGGGCTGGCCGACCGCGTCGTCGACAAGGGCGAGGGCTACCAGCGCGCCCGGCTGGCCTTCAACGTGCTGCTGGGGCAGTACGGCAACGGCGCCTACCTGATCGGCCAAGTTCATCGGCGGCGAGTACATGCACCGCGACCACCGCGGCGACCCCAACGGCCGCGATCCGTTCGTCCCCGTCACGGCCGACAAGCAGCGCGAGGCGCTGAAGTTCTTGCAGGAGCACATCCTGTCGCGACAAGCACTTCCAGTTCTCGCCGCGGCTGCTGCGCCGTCTCGGCGCCGATCGCTGGCTGCACTGGGGCAACGAGATGGACGCGTTCGGCTCGGTCGATTACCCGCTGCACCAGCGCATCCTGAACATCCAGCGGATCGTGCTGGAGCACGTTTTCGACCGGCCGTGCTGTCGCGCATCCAGAACAACGCCGTGCAAGGCGGACAAGGACGAGAAGCCGCTGACGATCGCCGAGGTGTTCCGCGGCGTGACGGACGGCGTCTGGAGCGACGTGCCGGACAAGGACGGCAAGGAGGCCAAGCAGCCGCGTGTCCTCGTCGGTGATCCGCCGCAACTTGCAGCGCGAGCACCTGAAGAACCTGTACACCTTGGTGCTGGGCAAACGACAGCAGAACGATAGCTTCTTCTTCTTTTTCTTCGGCGGTGGCGACAGTTCGGTGCCGCCGGACGCCCGCAGCCTGGCGCGCATGCACCTGCGCGACATCGGCAAGCGCATTGACGCCACGCTCGGCGACAAGCAAGGCGACCGTGGACGACACGACCCGCGCTCACCTGGAGGAGTGCCGCGAGCGCATCGCCAAGGTGCTGGGCGCCTCGATGCAGGTGAATGAGCCGTAAATCGTTCGCGCCTCGCCCTCGGCTCCCCGAGGGCGAGGCCGCTTCTTGGAATCGAATCTCAGGGTTGTTGAGGCGGTAGCTGGCGGCGGAGCTGTTCGAGTTCTTGTCGCAGTTGCTCCACTTCCGCCTCGGCGCGACGGCGTGCATCTTCCTCCCGAGCGCGTCCTTCGTCGGCGCGTTGGCGTTCGATCTCCGCCTGAAGACGGCCCTCATGCTCCTCGGGAGGGGTCGGCAGCCATCGCGCGGTTGCCGGATCATACAAACGCAAGAACCTGCCGCCGCGCTCCAGGTGCAGCCCCAGTCTTTCACTCGGCAGTCGTCCGTCCACGGGCTGGATCGCCTGGTACTGGCCTTCGATTAAACGATAACCCTGCAGCGATGGCTCCATGTATTCCTCGTAGGGATCGAAGAGAAAATATTCCTTCACTCCCAGTGGGTCACGATACAGGGCCATCTTATCGTCGATGTCTTCCTCGCGCGTGGAGTCGGACGTCAACTCGATGACCACGTCGGGCACCTTGCCTCCTTCCTCCCAGACGAGATAGCTTCGTCGTTCCGGATCGGTGTGCTTGGGAACGCCGTGGACGACGAACACATCCGGCGACAGGTGCTTCAAGCGATCGCCGGGAACGTAATAGAGGAACATATTGCCGGCGATGAACACCTGCGATTCTCGTTCGTACCACAGGCGCAGCATGTATACGAGATAGGCCAGGTTATCGGCGTGCAGAGGAGTTTCGCCCATGGGTCGTCCATCCGAATCGGGGTAATGGACGTTCGAGATGGTCCGCGCGGGAGGGACGGTTGCCTTCGTCGTCACCTTTTTTTTCACGCCCACTTGCATGGCTCACCTCCGTTCGGTTCGGATGGCATTCACCGTCGTGTACTCGATGCCCAGACGACGTCCTTCTTCTTTCGCTTTCCCTTGATACAGGTTCGCCTGGGGCACATCAATCCCGGCGCTGGCGTCCTCAATGAGTAGCACACGAAAACCCGCCTGCCGTAGATCGCGAGCCGCGAAGAAACAGCAGATGTTCGCGGCCAGTCCGCACACGACGACCGTGGAGATGCCGCCGGCACGCAGCAGGTCCGCGAAGCCCGGATGCTGCGCCGTCAGGGCGTAGGCCTCGAAATCTCGATCGTAACCCTTGCGCCAGACTGCATGGAAGCGCTCGGTATGTAGGCCGGGCAGGAAGTCGGCGCCGGGCGTACCCTGGATGCAGTGCGGTGGATAAAGGTTGTCGCGCTGGCCGCGGAAGCTGCAATGATCGGGCGGATGCCAGTCCTGGCTGGCGTCGATGCGCGCCCACGGCCGTTCCAGCAAGCGATTGACGTTCGGCACGATCTCCAGTCCGCCGGGTACGGGCAACTCCGGGGGGCACAATTCCGTAAAGCCGCGCTGGGCATCGACCACCAGCAGACTGCTCGCGGCAAGGGGAATCGGCTCCACAATCACTCACTCTCTTACTTTTCCAGGGCGGCGAGAACACTCCGAGAGTCGCTAACCAAATACCATTTTGACCACGGATAACACGGATGACACGGATAACGAAAACCAGAATGCTTCTTGTGTTTTATCCGTGTTATCCGTGGTCAAAATGCATTTGATTCCTGCCCCTTACGAGAAACGACTGCCGATGGAGACGATCCATTAACCGACAACGATATTCACCAGTTTCCCCGGCACGACGATGACCTTGCGCACCTGCTTGCCTTCGATCAACGCCGCACGCGCTCGTCGGCCAACGCCGTCTTCTCCAGTTCCGCCTTGTCGATCTCGGCCGGCACCGTCAGACGCAGACGCACCTTGCCGTTGATCTGCACCGGCACCTCGATCTCGTCGGCCTTGGTCAGCGCCGGATCGAACGTCGGCCACGGCTCGTAGGCCAGCGTTTGGCGATGGCCCAGCGTCTGCCACAGCTCCTCGGCCAGGTGCGGCGCGAACGGACTGAGCAGCAGCACGAACGGCTCCAGCACCGAACGCGGCCGCACCGTCAGCGGCGTCAGGTGGTTGGTGAACTCCATCATGGCGGCGATGGCCGTGTTGAAACGCATGCCGTCCAGGTCGTCGGTGACGCGCTGGATGGTGCGGTGCAGCATGCGCAGCGTCTCCTTCTCCGGGCGGCACGTCGCGCACCGCCTCGGACAGCCGCATCTCCTCGGCGCGCTCGTCGATGAAGACGCGCCAGACGCGGCCCAGGAAGCGATAGACGCCCTCGACGCCGCGCATGCTCCACGGCTTGGCCGCCTCCAGCGGCCCCATGAACATCTCGTACAGGCGCAGGCTGTCGGCGCCGTACTCCTCCACCACCTCGTCGGGGTTGATGACGTTGCTGCGGCTCTTCGACATCTTGTACGCGCGGCGATCGACCTGAATGCTATGGTTGTTCTTTCAGGACGAAAAAGCGCTCCTTCCTTCTCAACCTGCATCCTCGGTGAGCTTGACCGTCCTCTAGTTTTTTCGGCGATTCTCCCGGTTTGAGAAATCCGGGCGGCGGATTACACCATACTCCGTTCTCCTTATAGCCGGTGAACTCCATCTCGCCCAGGATCATGCCCTGGTTGACCAGCCGCTGGAACGGCTCCGGCGTGTGGACGTGGCCGCGGTCGAACAGCACCTTGTGCCAGAAGCGCGAGTACAGCAGGTGCAGCACGGCGTGTTCGGCCCCGCCGACGTACAGATCGACCGGCATCCAGTATCGTTCCTTTTGCGGATCGCAAAACGCCTTGTCGTTGTGCGGATCGATGTAGCGCAGGTAGTACCAGCACGAGCCGGCCCACTGCGGCATGGTGTTCGTCTCGCGGCGGTAGCGCTTGCCGTGGCGCGTGACGTAGAGCCAGTCGGTCGCCTTGCTCAGCGGCGGCTCGGCCTTGCCGGACGGCTTGTAGTCCTCCAGGTCCGGCAGGCGCAGCGGCAGTTCCTCCGGCGACAACGGCTCGATGACGCCGGTCGGCTTGCCCTGTGGCGTCGATCTCGTGCAGGATCGGGAACGGCTCGCCCCAGTAGCGCTGCCGGCTGAACAGCCAGTCGCGCAGCTTGTAGTTGACCTCGGCGACAGCCCTGGCCGCGCTCCTCCAGCCAGGCGGTGATCTGCTGCTTGAACTCGGCCGTCGGCAGGCCGTTGAACGAGCCGGAGTTGATCGCGGTGCCTTCGCCGATGAAGGGGTAGTGTGTCCTGTTCGCCTTCCTCATACGCCAGGGCCGACTCCTCCTTGCTCGGTTGATAGCCCTCCGGCGGCTGCACGACCGGACGGATCGGCAGGCCGAAATGCGCGGCGAACTCGAAGTCGCGCAGGTCGTGCGCCGGCACCGCCATGATGGCCCCGGTGCCGTAGCTGGCCAGCACGTAATCGGCAATCCAGATCGGGATCCTCTCCTGGTTGACCGGGTTGATGGCGTAGGCGCCGGTGAAGACGCCGGTCTTCTTCTTGGCCAGCTCGGTGCGTTCCAGGTCGCTCTTGCGGGCGGCCTCCGTCTGGTACGCCTGCACCGGCGGCGCGCTGCTCCGGCGTGGTGATCGCCTCGACCAGCGGATGCTCCGGCGCCAGCACCATGTAGGTGGCGCCGAACAGCGTGTCCGGCCGGGTGGTGAACACGCGGATTCGCAGGCCCGACGCCAGACGCGAAATCGACCTCCGCTCCCTCGCTCTTGCCGATCCAGTCGCGCTGCATCTTCTTGATCGACTCGGACCAGTCCAGACCGCTCCAGGTCGTCGAGCAGCCGCTCGGCGTAGGCGGTGATGCGCAGCAGCCATTGCCGCAGCGGCATGCGCACGACGGGATGGCCGCCGCGCTCCGACTTGCCGTCGATCACTTCCTCGTTGGCCAGCACCGTGCCCAGCGCCTCGCACCAGTTGACCGGCACCTCCGCCTGATACGCCAGCCGCTTGCTGTCGCGGTAGGCGCGGACGGCGGCACTCGCCCTGCTGCTTCACTTCCGGCGGGATCGGCAGCTCGGCGATCGGCCGGCCGCGCTTCTGCTCGGCGTCGTACCAGGTGTCGAACAGGTGCAGGAAGATCCACTGCGTCCAGCGGAAGTAGTTGGGGTCGGTGGTATCGACCTCGCGGTCCCAGTCGTAGCTGAAGCCGAGCATCTGGATCTGCCGGCGGAAGGTGTTGATGTTCTTCTCGGTGGTGACGCGCGGGTGCGTGCCGGTCTTGATGGCGTACTGCTCGGCCGGCAGGCCGAAGGCGTCCCAGCCCATCGGGTGCAGCACGTTGAAGCCGCGCATGCGCCGGTAGCGGGCGAGGATGTCGGTGGCGGTGTAGCCCTCGGGATGGCCGACGTGCAGGCCGGCGCCGGAGGGGTAGGGGAACATGTCGAGGATGTAGAACTTCGGCTTGTCGGAGAGGTCGGGCGTGCGGAAGGTCTTGTTCTCCTGCCAGTAATCTTGCCAGCGCCGCTCGATGACCTTGGGGTTGTAACTCGGCATGCTCGCCCGTCCACTTCACTGCAAGTCCACGAAACCCGTCCCGATTCGACGGGACCACGTTGGCCTTATCCTATCAAAGGACGGCACGTCCTCGATACCGGGCGAGGTTTTCCTACCGAAAGGGAGCGAAGGGAGGGCGGCGAGGTTCACAGCGCAGGCGAACGGCCGGCGGGTGCCGGCCGTTCGCGGGGTTGGACGTGGCGGCGCGCCGATCACGGCAGGGCGACCGTCTCCAGGTTGAGCTTCTTGTCCTGGGTCCGCATCAGCACCAGAGCATGTTCCTTGTCGAAGGCGTCCAGGTGTTCCGTCCCTTGTAGACTCTTGATCGTCTCATAGGGAAGGCCAGCCGTGCCCTTGACGGGCTTGGTAATGGCCTCGACCTTGTCGATGCCATCAGTGGGGATCTTCATGACGCCGCGCCGGTTGTTGGCCAGCAGGATGTAATCCTTGCCGTCCTTCTTGTAGACGATCATGTCCAGCGGCCGATTGCCGTTGCCCAGCTCGGCGATGGTCGTGCCCTTGACCTTGGCGCCGGGCTTGAGGTCGGCGACCGGCACCTTGACCAGCGGCGTGCAGGTGTAGGCGGCCAGCAGGTTCGCCTCGCCCTTGATCTCATAGGGCACGAAGGTACGGATGGGCGATTTCGTCTCGACCCGAGCGTGCGAGCCGTGGTAGATCTCGACGCCCGTGCCCGCGTCCACGTCCTTAAAGGGGAAGGAGAGGATACGGAAGCGCGAAGCGAACTCCTCGTTGGACAGGCAAGCGACGTACAGCCGACCGTTGATATAGCCCATGTCGGTGATGGCTTCCTGACCGCCGCGGCCGCCGGACGGGTTGGGCAGTTTGGTGCGGGCGAAATTCACGTCCTTGAGCGATACCTCGGCGAGCTTGCCGGAGCGCTCGACACGCAGCAGAACAGGCTTGCCGTCGGCGCCCTTGCCGCGCGTCACCGACAGGTAGGCGCTGCCCGACAGGGGATTGACGGCCAGGTCGTTGATGGCGAGTTGGCTGGACTCGATGCCCAGCAGCGAGGCGATTTTCTCATCGAGCGCCTCGACCTTGGGGCGCTCCGAGCCGGCGGCGGCGCGGTCCTGCGTGTCCACGGCGACGATGGCGGCGGTGCGCGGGTCGGCGAGGAACAGGATGCCTTCGGGTCCGAAGGTCAGGGCACCAATGGACTGTAGCTCCGGCGTCCCTTTCGTCAGGCTGTCCCTCGGGCCGGCGGCGCGGGCCGAGCCGGCGAGCAGGACGACGGCCAGCGCCAGCGGGGCGAGGCGGATTGGCGAGCAGGTCATGCTGTCTACTCCTTGCACACGGGCGAAGCGGGGAATCGGGTGGATACGATGCTCCTTATGATGCCGCTTCCGTGGCACAAAGCAAGTTAGAAATGGATGAAGGGCCGGGAAAAGGTTACGAAGGGAGCCTTGTCGTGACAGCGGACCTTTTGTGGACGCGGCCTCGTCTCAACTCACCCCCGCCAGGTCTTTGAGCTGCAGCGCCAGTTTGGCGATCACCAGTTGATTCAAACTGACGCCCTCCACGGCGGCTTCGCGTTCGAGGGCCGCGTGCAACGAACGCGGCAGACTCACGACCAAACGACCACTTCGTTTGGGCGTTGCGCCGGCCGACAAGCCGAATCGGTCCCGTGCCTCTTCCAGCAATTGCCGGATTTGTCGGTATTCTTCCGTTTGCATGAACGCTTCCCGCTCCGCGCGCGTCTCAAACGACCGAGAGACGATCCCTTCAAGCGGATCAAACAAAGCGTTGGACAAATCGGCCCAAGAGGTGACGGAGTGCGCCAACTCCTCGGCCGCACGCAGCAATTCCTCGGCTTTACTCATCGTTTCCCTTCCCCTCCCGGTATCGTGCTGCCGTCGTTGAACGTCAGGGGAATGAGGAGCGTGACCTTCTTGAGCATGTTCCCATATTACCATAGAGAGAGGCCGCCATGAAGAACTCGACCGTCCGGTTCTGCCGCTCTCTCGGAGATCGGCGTGGACGTGAGGTTTGAGACGAAACATCCGGGAGTGCATGTTGTGGGCGATGGCGACGGCGGCTTGCAGCGGCAGTTCGGCCTGTTGCAGGCGACGGCCCTGAACATGACCACGATCGTCGGCGCGGGCGTGTTCATCACCATCCCGCTGATGCTCGACAAAATGGCGGGACCATACGCTCTGCTCGGCTGGCTGGCCGCCGGCGTGCTGGTCCTCGTGGACAGCCTGGTCTGGAGCGAGTTGGGCGCGGCCCTGCCCGGCTCGGGCGGTTCGTACCTGTATCTGCTGGAGTGCTTCGGCCGTCCGCGTTGGGGCCGGCTGATGGCCTTCCTGTTCATCTGGCAATTCCTTCTCAGTGGGCCGCTCGAGTTGGCGTCCGGCCTCATCGCCATGGACTCGTTCTCGCAATCGCTCAGTCCGGCCTTCCAGGCGTACAACCGCGCTCACACTTTCCAATTCATCCTCTCGGCGCGACAGGAGCTGGACCTGACCGTTAGCCCGGCTCGGCTGGGCTGCGTGGCCGTCGGCTTGCTCCTCATCGTCTTGCTGTATCGCCGCGTCGCCGTCCTTGGTCGCTTGACGGTGCTGCTCTGGCTCGGCGTCCTGGCCGTCATCGCCTGGATCGGTGTCGAGGGCATCCTGCACTTTGACGCGGCACGGGCGTTCGATTTCAGCCAGCCCGGGCCGGCGAACCCGGGGACCGCGCTGGGCGCGGTGATGATCCTGGCGCTGTACTCGTACCTGGGTTATTACAACATCTGCTATGTCGGCGAGGAGGTCCGCGATCCGGGACGGACGATCCCGCGCGCCATCCTGCTCAGCGCCGTCCTGGTGTGCGTGCTGTTCGCCGGTCTGCACCTGGCCATGCTGGGAACGGTGCCGTGGACCGAGGCGCTGGCCGGGCGCCAGACGTGGAAGGATGAGTACAGTCTGCCGGCGGACTTCATGGGACGCATTCATGGGCCGTGGGCGGTGCGGCTGGTCACGGTGCTGCTGATGGGCAGTTGCTTCGGTTCCGCCTTCGCCGGACTGCTGGGCTATTCGCGCATCCCCTACGGGGCGGCGCGGGCCGGACATTTCTTCGAGGCGGTCGGGCGCGTCCATCCTCGGCATCGCATCCCGCACGTGTCGCTGCTGCTGGTCGGCGCACTGACGCTGTTCTGGAGTTTCTTCGATCTGCAAAACGTCATCAACGCCCTCATCACCACCCGCATCCTCGTGCAATTCCTGGGGCAGATCGTCGGCGTCTTTCTGCTGCGGCGATCGCAACCGAATCGGCCGCGACCGTTCCGCATCTGGTTCGCCCCGTTGCCGTGCGGCCTGGCGCTGGCCGGCTGGCTGTACGTCTTCGCGGCGTCGGGAACCTTGTATGTCGTGTTGAGTGTGCTGGTGCTGCTGGCCGGGACGGCCGCCTTCCTGTTCTGGTCGGGGCGCACCGGAGGCTGGCCGTTCGCCGACAGAGGGCCGAAGGTGGTACAATAGACGATGATCCGGCGTCCAGAAGGATCGACGCGGAGGAGGACGCTTGACTGCCAGGCTAAACGTGGTGACGGGAGCGACGGGCTTGCTCGGCAGCCACATCGTCGAGCACCTGCGGAGACGCGGCGAACGGGTCCGCGCTCTGGTGCGTCCGGCCAGCGACACGAGCTTCCTGCGTTCCCTCGGCGTCGAGCTGGCCGTTGGCGACCTGACCAGGCCGAACAGCCTTCGCCGCGCCGTCGAGGGCGCCGATGTCGTTTATCACTGCGCCGCCCGCGTCGGCGATTGGGGTCCGTGGCGCGTCTTCCAACGCGAGGTCATCGACGCCACCGCCAACCTGCTCGATGCTTGCCGCGCCGCCGGCGTCGGCCGAGTGCTGCACGTCAGCTCGATCATCGTCTATGGCCATCCCCACATCCGGCAGGAGCTGTTCACCGAGGACGAACCGCTCGGTCAGGATCTGTGGGTATGGGACCACTACTGCCGGGCCAAGGTGCGGGCCGAGGAATTGTGTCGTCAGTATCCCGGCGAGTTGACCATCGTCCGCCCCAGCTGGATTTACGGCCCGCGCGACCGCACGACGCTGCCGCGCATCCTCAAGGCGCTGGACGCCGGCCGAATGGGGATCATCGGCCCGGGCGACAATCTGCTGAACATCGTGTACGCTGGCGACGTGGCCGAAGGCGCTATCCGGGCGGCCAACCATCCGCGGGCCGCCGGCCAGGCATACAACCTCAGCAGCGAGGGCGAGATCACGCAACGCGACTTCCTCAATTTGCTCGCCGACGTGCTGGGCCGGCCGCGCATTCGCCGCCATGTCTCCTACCGGCTGGCCTTCTGGGCCGGGCTTCTGTCGGAGGTGATCGGTCGAATCATTCGCATCCGCCGGCCGCCGCACCTGACGCGCTACGCCGTGGCCCTAATCGGCCGTTCGACGCGCTTCAGCATCGCCAAGGCCCGCGAGCAGCTCGGCTGGCAGCCGCGGATCGACGTCCGCGAAGGCGTGCGCCGCACCATCGACTGGTACAAAAAACAAGGTTTCGAGCCAGCGGACCACCGAGCCGCGACCGTTAGAGAGCGGGGTTTCTCCACTTCCTGACGGTCGCGGCCCCGACCGAGTCATGAGCATGAGCCACTTCGCCGACCGTCTGGCCGCCGCCGTGCGGGCCAAGGGCAACGCCGTGTGCGTCGGCCTCGATCCGCGCTGGGAATCGCTGCCGGCGAGCCTGCGCGATCGCCACGGCGGTGCGACGCTGGCCACGGTGGCCGCCGCCTTCGAGGAGTTTTGCGGCCGGGTGCTCGACATCGTGGCTCCGCTGGTGCCGGTGGTCAAGCCGCAGAGCGCCTTCTTCGAGGCGTGCGGCCCGGAGGGCATGGCCGTGCTGCAACGTCTGTTGCGCAAGGCCCGCGACCTCGGTCTGCTGACCATCCTCGACGGCAAGCGCAACGACATCGCCTCGACGGCGGCCGCCTACGCCGACGCCGCCTTCGCCGGCACGCGCCTGGCCGGCCGTACCTATCCCGTCTGGGAGGCCGACGCGCTGACGATCAACCCCTATCTCGGCCGCGATGCCGTCGAGCCGTTCCTGGAGAGCGCCCGCCGCGCCTCGCGCCGGGCGTGTTCGTGCTGGTGCGGACCAGCAATCCAGGCGCCGGGCAGTTCCAGGATCTGCTCGTTTCCAGCGGTACGGAGCCGGCCCGACCGTTGTATCAGCACGTCGGCGCCGCCGTGTCGGCCTGGGCGCGGGAGAACCTCGGCGCCTGTGGCCTGGGCGACGTCGGCGCCGTGGTCGGTGCGACGTACCCGGCCGAACTGGCGATGCTGCGGGCGATTTTGCCGGAGGTGATCTTCCTGGTGCCCGGCTTCGGCGCTCAGGGGGGCACGGCCGCCGGCGTCGCCACCGCCTTCCGCTCCGACGGACTGGGCGCCGTCGTCAACAGCTCGCGCGGCATCCTCTTTCCCTTCTCGCCCACCGAGCCGAACTGGGAGGTGCGTATCGACGAAGCGGCTCGCGCCGCTGTCGCCGCCCTGGCGTCAATTGGCAAAGATGTCGGTGGCGGCGGCGCGCGGCGCTCGTAACATGAGAGGAATACGGATTCATCCCCCAAGCCGCCGGCGTCGGCGGTGCCATCACCCCAACGAGAGTTGCCGTGGTCTATCCCAAAATCGTTCGCATTCGTCAGAACTTCGAGCGGCCTCGGGTGGCCGACATCCCCGCGGCCGTCGCTTCGACCCTGGAGAAACTGGACCTGGGCCAACGCATCCGGCCCGGCCAGACCGTCGCGCTGACGGCCGGCAGCCGCGGCATCGCCAACATCCCGCTCATCCTGCGCAGCACGGCCGCCTTCCTCAAGAAACTCGGCGCCAAACCGTTCCTCGTCCCGGCGATGGGCAGCCACGGCGGCGGCACCGCCGAGGGACAGCGGCAGCATCCTCGAAAGCTACGGCATCACCGAGGAGTTCGTCGGCGTGCCGCATCCGCGCCTCGATGGACATCGTCGCAGGTCGGCGTCACGCCCGAGGGCTTTCCCGTCTTGCTCGACCGCATCGCCTCCGAGGCCGACCACATCGGCGTCGTCGGCCGCGTCAAGCCGCACACCGGCTACCACGGCCCCATCGAGAGCGGCCTGATGAAGATGATGATGATCGGCCTGGGCAAGCACGCCGGCGCCCTCGCCTACCACCGCATCCTCCTCGAACACCCTTACGACCAGGTCGTCCGCTCGGTCGGCCGGACGCTGCTGGCCGCCGCCCCCATCGCCTTCGGCCTGGCCCTGGTCGAGAACGCCTACGACGAGACGGCCTCGATCGAAGCGGTCGCGCCCGGAGACGTTCGAGGCGCGCGAGGAGCAGCTGCTGGCCGAGGCGCGACGTCTGCTGGCCCGGCTGCCGTTGCGCGAGGCCGACCTGCTCATCGTGGACGAGATCGGCAAGAACATCAGCGGCTCGGGCATGGACACCAACGTCGTCGGCCGCAAACGCGCCTTCCGCGCGCCAGCCGCCGCCCGGACGGACTCGCCGATCCTGCGACTGATCTTCGTCCGCGGCCTGACGCGCGAAGACGCACGGCAACGCCACCGGCATCGGCCTGGCCGACTTCACCACGACGCGCCTCGTCCGGCAAATGAACTACCGGGCCACCGTCATCAACTGCCTGACGGCCGGCTATCCCGATGGGGCGTTCCTGCCGGTCCATTTCGAGACCGACCGCGAAGTGCTCGACGCCGCCCTGGCGATCATCGGCACGCGGCACGCCGGAACAGGCGCGGCTCATGCGCATCCGCAACACGCTGCACCTGGACGAAGTGGAGGTCTCCGAGGCGTGTCTGACCGAGCCGGATCGGCAAACCGATTTCACGCCGATCGGCCGGCCTCGAACGCTGGAGTTCGACGCGGCCGGCAATCTGCCACCCTTGTGACCATCCTGTTTAGCCGCGACGCGCAGCGGAGCGCGGCATGCGCTCTGCTGCGCGTCGCGGCTAAACAGAGAGAGGTTCTCGGACGAAATCTCATCGTCGGGACAGCTGCTCGCGGCGGGCGTGTTCGAGGATCTCGCTCAGTTCCTGGCCGAGATAGGCGATCAGGTGCCGCGTTTCCTCGTTGGTCTGAATGGTCTTCTGCACGGCATTCTGCAAGGCGAGCAGCGTCGGATAATGGCTGCGCTTGCGGATGGGCCGGCTGAGATCGCGCAGGTCGGCGGTGCGGGCCAGCCAGGTGACGGTGAAGTGCTCGATCAGATCGCGCACCCGTTTCTCGGCATCCGTCATCAGATCGCGCAGGGGCAGACGGCGAAAGGATCGATCGGAGATCATGGCTCACTCCTCCCGCGTCGGCGGGGGAACAGCGAGGTACAGAGACGGCGCTCTCCTCCCGGAGACGCGCCTCGGCGTCCGGAGGTTCCGTGACGACCCACCGTCTCGCTTCCTCCGCGCGAGTCAACGGGAATAGCGTGGGGAGACGGCGAGCAATTTCGCAATGGTCCCGTCGAGGGTTGGGAAAATGGCAGCGGTTGTTCCCCTCAACGGATCTCTTTGTGTATACTCCATGAAGAGCCTCGGCGTCAAGCACGGCCTTCCCTTTTATCTCATAATTGTCCTCCATGCGCATCCTGGTCATCGCGGACATTCACGGCAATTGGCCGGCCCTGCAAGCGGTGGCGGCCGAGCCGCACGACGTTTGCCTGTGCCTGGGCGACCTGGTCGATTACGGTCTGGAGCCAGCCCCGTGCATCGGCTGGGTGCGCGACAGGGTCCAGTACGCGGTGCGCGGCAACCACGACCACGGCGTCGCCCAGAACGTCATCGTCCAGGGCCGCGCCGGCTTCAAGTACCTGACCGGCGTCACGCGGCCGCTGACACGCGAACGTCTGGGCGAGGGCGACTTGCGCTTCCTGTCCCGTCTGCCGGTGACGCGCCTGGTGACCCTGGACAATACGCGCTTTTTGCTGGTCCATGCCACGCCGCGCGATCCGCTCGACGAGTACGCGCCGCCCGACGTCGAGTTCTGGACGCGGCGGCTGCAAAACGTCGAGGCCGACGTCGTCTGCGTCGGCCATACCCATCAGCCCTACGTGCTGGAACTGGGCGACAAGCTGGTCATCAACCCCGGCAGCGTCGGCCAACCGCGCGACGGCGACCCGCGCGCCTCCTGCGCCATCATCGAAGATTATAAAGTCGATCTCAAAAGGATCGATTATCCTATCGAGGACACCGTCGCCGCCATCCAGGGCAGTTCGCTGCCGGAAAACGCCAAGGACATGCTGATCGACGTTTTCCGCACCGGCGCGCCGATGCCGAATGGACAAAAGAGTTCGTAGACAAAACTTCTCGGAGCCCGCAGCGTCAGTGAGGGAACGTACACCCTTGCTCCCGCTGCGGCCCCTGTCCAAAATGCGCCTACCTGGCTTGGAGCGACGATCGCATGGCTGGCCGATGCTTTTACGTCTCGTGGGTGGACCTTCGCACCGATCCGTGGCCGCAGTGGGAGAAGGTCCGACCCGGCACCGGGGAGATGATGCTGGAAGGGCAACGCATCCGCTGCCTGCCGGTCGACCATCCCCACTGGCCGGCCGTCCCGCTGCTGGAGCAGGCGGGGCCGCCGATGGTGGCCGACCCGCGCCTCGGCCGCTACGTCTGGCCGGGCATCCCGCTTGTGCTCGACGGCCGACCATGCCGCCTCTACACCGGCCCGACGCTCAGCGCCCTGTTCCATCCGGGCAGTCGATTCTGCAATCTCGAAGGACTCGATGTCGTCTACCTCTTGTATCAGCCCGAACGCGCGGACGGATCGCACGAGCTGTTGCGCAACGTCCTCGCCCGACTCTGCCAGGCCCGCGACATCCAGAACGCGGACAAGCGAATCCAGTTCGTGGACGTCAAGGGCATCGCCGACCCAACCGACCACGCCGCCATCATTCGAGCGATCGAACAATGGCTGGGGCGGGACGACCCGTTCGATCTCGGCCGCCGCGGCTCGGCGAAAAACCCGCCGCGCATCGTCATCAACCTGAGTCCGGGCACGCCGTCCATGCACGCCGCCTGGCTGATGCTGCGCTGGAATGGAGCGCTGGGCGGGCGGAGAGTATCGTCGAATTCGTCCAGGGCGACGGCGGACTGGTCGAGCGCTGCCGTCGAGGGACCGCCGCCCAACCCGCTGCGCATCGTGCCGATCGACGTGCTGGCTCAGTGGTCGGCCGCAACGGGGGCTGGCGCCGCAGCCGGCCCTCGGCCCGGAAGAACCGAGCGTGCCGCTGGAAGAGCTGAACGGCCCGCCCTTCGACGACCTGCGCCAGAAGATCGACCACGCCGCCATGCTCGGCCTGCCGATCCTCTTGCAGGGCGAGCGCGGCACCGGCAAGACGTTCCTGGCCCACTACTACCATCAGCGCCGACAATTCTACGCGCCTTCCAGGCGGAGCGAGGCCGCGCCGGCCAAGACCGGCGGCGCAAGGCGACGGCAAGGAGGCGATGCGAAAGGCCGCCGAACGCTTCCCGGAGAAGACCGGGCCGAGCAGCTTCGTCGGCGTCACGCTGTCGGAGTTCGCCGACCTCGATACGCTGCGCGACACGCTGTTCGGCTGGGCCAAGGGAACGCCTGGACCGGCGCCTACAAGGCGTACGACGGCCTGCTCGGCGAGGCGCACGGCGGCACGCTGTTCCTCGACGAGATCCACCACCTGACCCGGCCGTTGCAGGCGGCGCTGCTCGGCCCGCTCAACGCCGCCGCTATCGCCCCAAGATGGCCGACCTACGAGGTCATCAGCCACTTCGACCTGGTCGTCGCCACCAACGATCCGCAAGTGGCGCGACAAGATGGCCGACGACTTCCGCGACCGCATCGAGCGGATCGTCCTGGAGGTGCCGTCGTTCCGCTCCTTTCAGCGACACGGGGCGGACATCATCTGGCGGTTCTGGGAGTTCACGCTCCGCCGCCGCTGCCGCGAGTGCGGCATCGAGTACAGCGGCGAGGGACGGGCTTGGCCGGAGTGCTGCGAGCAGCTGAAGGGCTGTTCCGACGTCACCCGCTGGCGCGGCAACTGGCGCGATCTGCAACGCCTGGCCGACAACTTGCTGCTGCATCTGACCTCGTCCCGCGACGGCCGGCCGTCGCCGATCCGCTGGGACCGCGACAAGCTGGAGCACGCCATCGCCGAGACGTTCGCGGAGACGTGAGGGGGGAGCGACCGCCTCGGGAGGATATGCCGTTCGGAGGAATTGTCATGGCCAGACGTGCCGGTGTGCGCAAGGGCATTCAGAAACAGGGACAGACGCAGGTGCAAATTCAGACCACCATGCGGCGCCGGGCCGGCGTGGAGGAACTGAGTACCTGGCAGGAGACGGCAGTTCGCCCCGGCGTTTCCCCGCGCGGCGGCGACCTGGGTTACGATGAGGAGGCGGACGGCGATCAGCTGCTCGACGACGGCGAGGAATCCGGGTCCAGCGAACCGACGGGCGATGATTGCTTCCAACCCGAGGAGTCGGACGATGAGCCGCAAATCCGTCATCGGCTGACAGTGGCCGATCTTCTCGGTTCACGACCTCCGGTAGTGCTTCTCCGTCTGAGCCTGGAAAACGGTGCGGTCGCCGTTCGGACCTGTGCGCGACCGGCTTCGCGCGATGCCGGCCAGGCTCTGGAGCTGCTGCGTGACTTCGTGACTCGATGCTTCCAGGATGGCCGCGCTCACTTCACGGACGCCGAGTGGGACCAGCTGCTCGGCAATGCGCGTCGCCGTTGGTCCGCCGTTTAACGCTGTTGCTACGACTGGCGGTCAAGGGCCGAGAGAAGGTCCGTCTCGACGAGGAGAGCGAGGCGGCATTCACGCCGCACGACATCGGCCTGGAGCGCTTCGCCAACAAGTTCGCCGCCCTGCCGGACGGCACGCCGTTCAGCATTCGTCTGCTCTTGTTGGACCAGCGCGGCCGCGAGCGCGGCGAGCACTTCTTCGATCAACTGCCCGAACGCCGTCAAGCTCCTGGCTCTGCGGCGGGCCTTGCAGCGCGAGCGGCAAAAGGGCGTGGCGGTCAGCGACCACGAATTCCGCGACGAGATCCAGCACGCCCTCGAAGAACTGCTCGGCATGGAAGTGCCCAAGCCCACCGAAGACCAGGTGCGGCGACGCCTGCGCGACAACTTCAAGCGCAAAGGTCTGGGCGACCTCTTCCCCAACCAGGCCGCCCGCCAGCGCGAGCACGACCGGATGGCGGCGACTGCCCCCGTCCGTACCGAGGAATCCGCATGAGCGCCAGCCTGCTCGCGCATGTCGGTCTAGATCTTGTCACTCCTCGTGTCGCAGCCCTGCGGCTAGGGGAGTTGACCGTCGAGCCGGTGCAAACCGTTCTCGGCCGCGCCGACCTGGCGGGTAGCTCGCGCCCACTGCCATCTAGTGCCGTGCTCTTGAGGCTCGGCGATCAGTCGTTGTGGCTGCCCGCACCAGCCGCACCAGCCGCGCCGTCCGAGCCGGACGAAGGCCGAGCACCGATCTATCTGCACGGCGGACAAGAACTCGTCCTGCCCTTCGTCCGTCTCTTCGTTCTCCAAGCCGACCAGGAACCGGACAAGGCACGGGTCGAATACCTGGGTCTGTCCGATTGGTTGGACGACGCCGTTGCCGTGTGGCGCTTCGAGCCGGCACGGCGGGATGGCTCCCCCCGTCCGCTGCTGGACCATCTCGAACAAAACGCGACTTCGCCGGCCGAAGCCTTGCAAGCGATCAGCCGGGTACTTTGTTTCGCCTTGTTTGGCGCGGCAAGCCCGGCCGTGGTCGGTGGCCTGCGTCTGCCCGCCTGTCCGATGTGGCTCCGCCCCGTAGGAGAAACGCCATTCGCGCGCCGTATCGCCCGCGCGCTGGTGGTCACTGCTCGCCTCTCGGCCGATCCCGCCAAACCGACCGTGCCCTCCACGAACTTGCGGACATCGGCCTACCGCATTCGCCCCGCCGAGCCGCGCGATTGGGGTCTCGATCCCGTCCACACGCCGGAAGGCGCCGACATCCGCCTGACCGGCCGACTCGGCGTCGGTGTCGCTGTGCGCGGCCGGGCGCTGCACGCTCCGGAGACGGAACGGCCGCCGTTGTCGGCGTCCACGGCCCGGCTGCCGTTCGCCGGCTACAACGACCCTCGCCGTCTGCTGATGGCCGCCAACATGCAGGCACACGCCGTGCCCCTGCCGCGACAGGAACCGCCTTGCGTCCGCATGACTCCCGAAGCGGATGACCCGCCCGGCGTCAACCTCCGCGTCGGCTACCTCGCCTGGCAGGGTTGGAATCACGAGGACGCCTGGGTGCTGTCCGAATCCGCAGCCCGGCGTCTCGGCACGCTCCAGGTTCTGGTGCAGACCATCGCCATCCGTGCCGTCGAGGTGGCTCCCGATCTGCTGGTGCAGTGCGGCCAGCCGGTCGAACGTGGCCAGCTGCTCGTCCGTCGTTTTGTGGCCCCGGCCTTGCTCTGCCCGTCGCTGGAACTGCTGGCGACGCTGGAAGACCTGGACGACAAGGTACCGCTTCGGCCGGAGGTCGATGACTCGGCTGCGGAGAGCGGCACCATCATCCGGCTTGAAGAATGGGACCTGCGCGACCGGCGCGGCCTTCCGATAGACTGGCAAGTGCCGGAAGCGGTGGCCGGGGCATTCCGGACTGTTTATCGCATCCACATCGAACGCGCGCTGCCGCTGAGCGTTGGCGACAAGCTGGCCAACCGGCACGGCCACAAGGGCGTCGTCGGCGCCATCCTGCCCGATGACGACATGCCGCGCTGGCGCGGTCGGCCGCTGGAAGCCCTGATCGACCCGATCAGCGTCCTCAACCGCTCTAACTGGGGACAGGTCTACGAGGCACTGGCCGGGGCGCTGGTGGAGCCGGGTCAGGTGCGCGACGTCAACGGTGTCTCCGGCGAAGAGGTGCGGGCGGAGGCACAACGGGCAGGGGCCGACGCACAGGGCCGTTGGCTCATCGAGCCTCCGATGGCGGCACGCTGGTTGACGAAGGAAGTGCGCGCCGTCGCCGGTGTCCAGTACGTCATGCGGATGCCGCATCACGCCGCCGACAAGATCTCCGGCAATCCTCCACCGCCGCCATCGTTGGGTTATCGGGTGCGCCGCCGATCGCAGCGGCTAGGCGAGATGGAGCACTGGGCGCTGTGGGCGCACGGCATCGGTGCGCACGGCCTCCTCCGCGACCGAGGACGGCGGACAGAGGGCGCTGTCTCCCGCCGTGGCCCGTCTTCGCCGCTTGCTCGGGTCGGCCGGGTTCGGCATGGACGTCGAGGGCGGATCGCTGCTCGTTCGGAAGCTGGCGCTCGACGCGGAGCCACCCGCTGATAACAAGATATTATCTCTCCTTAAAGAGAATGAAACAAGCACCGCGGAGAGCGGCGTGGAGGGAAGCAAGGAAACGAAGTCCCCGCGATCCCTGGCCGAACTCTACGACGCCCTGGATGCGGTCGCGCCCGAAACGCCGACCGTACTCGTCTTCGATCCGCCGCTCCTCCGCCCATCCAAGGGGGATGACGTCGAGGTGGCGCTGCGCTGGATGCCCGTGTTGCCCGCCTGCGATCGCCCGCCGCGGCGTTGGTTCGACGGCTCGGAGGAGCCGCACGAATTGACCGCCGACCTGCGCCGCCTGGTCCGCCTGATTCGCAAACGTCGGCAAGCGCGGACGGAAGACGAGGACGCCGCCAACGCGGAACTGTTCTACGCCGCTCGCCAGTTCCTATCCGATGCCTACATCGCGGCGGTAGGGCGCGGGGCGACCGGCCCATTCAGCAGTAAACTGGCTTACTTGCGTCGCGGTGTGCTGGGGCAGCGCTTGCCCCGCTCGGCACGGGCGACCGTCTCTCCCGGCGGTACGCGGCGTTTGGGACTGGACGAAATCGGTCTGCCGCCGGCGCTGGCCCACACTCTTTTCGGGCCAGGACTGCCGAGCGAGGAAAACCAGTTGGCCGAGGTCGTCGCCGGCCGCTGGGTGTGGCTCAAGCGCGATCCGGTATTGCACCGCTGGGGTCTGCTGCCGGTGCGCGTCCGTGTCGTACCCGGCGTCACTATCCGCCTGCCGGCGTCGCTGCTGGGACCGCTGGGGGCCGATTTCGACGGCAACACGGTCGCCCTCTTCGCCGCGTTGCCCGGTGCCCTCGCCGACCTCCACGCCTGTTCGCCGCCGGCGCTCGCCTGGCACCCGTTGCTCGACGAAGCCCTGTTCCAACCGAGCAAGCAGTATCAATACGGTCTTTTCCTTTTGTCACAAAGCAGAGAGCAAAAGGAACGATTGCAACTGGCGTTGCAAGCCGAGGGCGCCCTGACTTGGCCGGATGAGTCCGACCCCAAAAGGGCATTTTCAACCTGGGTCCGTCAGGCCATCCAGCAGGGACCGAAAGGACATTGGTGGGCCATCCTCGAAGTATACGCCCTGCACGCCCTGGCCGACGATCCCGCGATGGGCTTCGGCCTAGGTGACGTGGACGAACTGGCGCGGTTGCCGGTGGTCCGTTGCGGAGCGGCCAAGGATCTGTATGGCGGTGTCGAGCCGCCGGCGTCCCCCGCGGCGCGGACGGACTGGGAGCGAAACCGGAAGGCGATGGCGGACATCTTGCACGGACAAAGCCTGACGATCTATCGGCGCCGCGGCGATTTGGGCGATCCTATCGCCGACGTCATGGTCGCCGCCAAGGCGTCCATCGGCCAGTTCGGCGGCGCCCTGCGCCGGCTGGTGTACTCCGCGGACCATCTTCGACCCGAGGACATCCAAATGGCCCAATGTCTGACCGAGCAGGTCACGCAAAAGGCGCTGAGCGTCAAAGCGGGCAAGCCTCCGCTGTTGTACGCCGACTTCGAGCGGCAGCTGCGGCAACTGCTCAAACGGCAAGAGTTGAATGAATCCGAGCGGGAGAAACTGCAAACGCTGCTGGCTGAGATCGGCAAGAAACTGGAGCCGGTCTGGACGGCTTTGGGTTCGTTGATGCCGAGCGAACCCAAAGCCTGGTTGGAATGGCTGCGGAAGCCGCACGAATTGGACGAACTCGTCGCGGCGAAGGGCGAGATTCGTCTGCCGCTGGACGATTTACGCTTACGCGCGTTCCTGTCGGAGCCTGAAGCGTAAGCGAAGAAATCCCTTCGCTTACGCTTCAGGCTCGGAAAGAGGACCTTGCTAGGCGAGTCCGTCGGGGGCGTTGCTGAAAGTGCCGTGGCCGAAGCGGATTTTCGGCGGCGTCACCTTGGTGCGGTGATCGGGGGCGGCGTTGCGGCCGGCAGCGTCCTGGCCGTGGAAGTAGTCCTTCTGCCAGCCATCGCCCCGGACTTCGCCCTGGGCTTTCTGCTGGTGAAACATGTTACGCGATTTCTGCCACTCCAGGTAAGAGTTGTACACCTCGGGGTTGTCGGCCAGGCGGTTGTAATTGATGGTGGCCCCTTCGAGGTCGGCGCAGACGTTGCTGATCAGGGGGACCGCCTGGAAGAGCGGCTCGCCGACGTTGTAACGAACCGGCTCATTGGGCCGCATGATCTTGTAATTCATCGTGAACGACATGCTGATCCAGTCGCTCTCGACCAGCGCGGTGAGCGGGTGCAAATTGTGCTTGAAGTAGTTGACCGGCCCGAGGATCAGCAAGCGCGAGCCGGGAGGATTGGTGCGGAAGAGGAACGGTGTGTTCCAGGTGATGATGCCCTCGCCGAACTGGTTGTTGATCCAGCCCATCCAGAACTCGGGGGCCGCGTCGAACCAGAACTCGATGGTGCCCGGCTCCATCCGGCCGCGCCAGATGGCGGTGAAGCCGACCGGGTTGTTGATCCAGAAGCCCGTCTGGTTCATGATGGTCAGGGGCAGGCAGCGGTAGGCGTGGTGGCTGGGCGTGGCGTCCATCCATTCGCGCCGCCTCTCGGCCCAGCCCCAGTCCCAACCCGTGCCGTCGCGGCGGTGCTTCTTCAGCGTCTCATCGCCGGCAATTTGATAAATGTTGATCTCAAAAGGCGGTTGTGACATGGCTGCTCCAGGATCGGGACCGGCCCGATGCCATCGAGAGGGAATCGTACTCGATAGCAAGTGCGCGGCCGGCTGAGACGGATCTCCCCTCAATCCCTAGCAAACGTCCAAGGCTTCGTCAAGCGAACGCCGCCGCTTTTGCGGGGCCGGTCCCGAGCCGCTTGCGGCTTCGCGGCAACGGGTCTCAGGCCGGCGGCGCCAACAGGTAGTCGTCGTAGGCCGTGGGGCCGGAGCGAACGCCGTTGACGACGGTGCCCAGCAGAGGAATGCGCAAGGACGCCAGACGCTCGAAGGCGGCGGACACCAGCGGGAACTGGCTCACGGTCGGCCGAACCGAGAGCAACACGCCGTCCACGCGCTTGCCCAAGAGCAGGGCGTCGGCCACCGGCAGCACCGGCGAGGAATCCAGCAGGATGAAATCGAACTCCTTGCGGGCGTCCTCCAGGAGCTGGCGCATCTGGGGGAGGACCTGGGCGAAGTTGAGCTGGTGGGAATCCTCGCCGGCGGTGAGGATGGACAGCCCGTCCAGGGGCCCTGGACGGACGGCCTCCGCCACGGTCGCCTGTCCGCTCAGCACTTCGCTCAGGCCCGGCCCGCGCGGCAGGTCGAAAGCCCGGTGCATCTGCGGCCGGCGCAGATCGCCGTCGATGAGCAGGGTTCGCCGTCCGGCGTGGGCCACGCTCACCGCCAGGTGACTGGCGAGGGTCGTCTTGCCCTCGCGGGCGACGGCGCTGGTGACCATCAGCACCCGGCCGGTTTGCTGCTCCTCGGCCTCGCACAGCAGCCGGGCGCGCAGATCGTCCACCGATGCCGTCAATCGCACCAACGAATCGGGGACCGGGCCGTCGCCACGCCGGGCCGCCGCGTTCACCCACGGCAACACACCGACCACCCGGCAACCCAGCACCTCGACCATTTCCTCCTTGGTCCGGATACGATGGGCGCGGGCTTCCACGTAACAGACGCCGAACAGGCCGAGCAAAAGCCCCAGGCCGCCGGCGAGACCGACGATGCGAGCCTGCGCCACCACGTTCTTTTTCGACGGCACCTCGGCGGCGTGCAGCACACTGACGCGCTGCTTGCTCGATTGAAGCTCCACTTGCAGACGTTCCTTCTCTTCGCGCAACCGTTTGATGACCGCCTCTGCTTGCTCCAGTTCGCCGCGCTTCAGCTCCAGCTCGAAGGTGGCGATGCCGATGTTCTGCGCCTCCTTCAACACGCGATCCACCTCGGCCTGGAGCAGCTTCTCCTGCTGCCGCCACACTTCCAGATTTTCTCGGGACTGCTGGTCCTTCAGGTCCCGATCGCCGCGTATCCGGTCCTGCACCTGCTTGCCCAGGCTGGTCCGCAGTCGGGTACGTATCTCCTCGCGGGCTTTTTCCAGCCCCTGCCGTTCCTTCTCATACCGCGCGCGCATCGGGTGCCCCGGCTCGGTCAACTCGACCAGCTGGCTGATGCGGCTGTCAAACTGGGCCAGCTCGACATTCTTCTGGATAACCAGCGGGTCGACCTCGACGGCCTGCTCCAACGCCGCCTCCGACACCACCGTGCCGGGGTTGTCGCCGTTGGTCTTGCGCACGGCCAGCGCGATCTCGGTGCCGCGCAGCTGCGCCTGCAAGAGCGACAACTCTCGGCGCAGCGAGGCATATTCATCGAGGATCGCCTTCTGCTTGACGCCCAGCGCCTGGGTGTCGCTCGATTGCAGTCGCTGGGCCAGGTCGCGCAGGGCCGACCGCTGGCCGCGGATTTTGGCGTCCGAGGACAGGTAGACTTTTTCCACGTCCTCGAGCTGGGTGAGCTTCTTGTTGCGCTGGGCGTTGACCTCGCCCTCCATGTAGGCGTCCTTGACGGCGTTGACGAGGGCGGCCAGTTCGTTGGGGTTGGTGCCGTCGAGGGAGACGTGGAGGATATCGGTCTTTTCGAGGAAGACAACGTGGAGATGTTGTTCCAACCAGGCGGCGGGGTCCGGCTCGGTGCGAACGAGGTCGAGGTCGGCGACCTCTGGCCGCTGCAGGGCGGCCAGGAGGATGGGCCGGCTCTTGATGAGCGCCATCTGTGTATTCTCGAAGTAGCGATCGGCCGGGGTGGCCGGCACGCGCTGATCGGGGATCAGGGGCAGCGGCTCGGCTTCGGCGACGCGGAGCAGAGCGGAGGCCGTGTACTTGGCGGGGAACCAATACCAGGCGGCGACGGCGAACAGACCGAACAAGGTCCATCCGGCGGCGAGGGCCAGCAGCCAGCGATGGCGAAACGCTTTCACGAGACTGCCCAGGCTCAGGGGCGAGGCGATGCCCGTGGCGACGGGTTGCATCCCGTCCGACTCTTCCACTTCCAGGATCGGCGGGCCGAGGGGTGTCGCGGGGCGCTCGCCGGGGCCGGCCGGCGAAGCGGGCAGGTTGGCATCGGCATACGTCATCGGTACGCTGCCGGCATCCGAAGTCGCCATGAGGGGGACTCCTTCGAGGTTTGAGCAACCCTCTCCGTTCGGGGGTGTGTTTTTAGATGCCGACGCACACCAGGGGGTTCAAAAAGGGAATAGGGAATAGGGAATAGGGAACAGGGAAGAAGACCGGAACACGCTCCCAGCCTGTGTATCACTTACCCTATTCCCTATTCCCTACGAATCTTTTCCCGGCAGGGAGCATCTAACTTTTGCATCGAACAAGGCATTCCTCCGGCGAGGCGCTGGGAGCGTGTGCTGGTCTTCTTCCCTAGTCCCTAGTCCCTATTCCCTATTCCCTACGGTAGTATGGCGGGGACCATGGCGAGCAGTGTTCTCTCGGATAACCGATCGCGCCCGTCCGTCGCCGCCGTCGCCTGCGAAACGACGGCCGTGCCGGCCATCCGCATTCGGCCGCCGAGCGGCTGGGTGTCGCTGGGTCTGGGTCAGCTATGGGCTTACCGAGAGCTGCTCTATTTCCTCGTCTGGCGCGACATCAAGGTGCGTTACAAACAGACCGTTCTGGGTGCGGCCTGGGCCATCCTCCAGCCGTTGTTGACCATGCTGGTTTTCAGCCTCTTTTTCGGACGGCTGGCACGGGTCGCCTCCGACGAACTGCCTTACGCTCTGTTCTGTTTCGCCGCCCTGGTGCCGTGGACCTTCTTCGCCAACGGCCTGACGCAGTCCTCCAGCAGCCTCGTCGGCAGCGCCAACCTCATCACCAAGGTTTACTTCCCGCGGCTGACCCTGCCCATCGCCGGCGTCACCGCCGGTTTGGTGGACCTGGCCCTGGGACTGATCGTGTTGGCCGGCATGATGGCCTATTACCGCGTTGTCCCGACCGTCAACGTGCTCTGGGCGCCTTTGTTCTTGCTGCTGGCCCTGGTCACCTGCCTGGGAGCGGGACTGTGGTTGTCGGCCCTCAACGTCCAGTATCGGGACGTTCGCTTCGCGGTGCCGTTCCTGACGCAGCTGTGGATGTTCGTCACGCCCGTCGCCTACCCCAGCAGTCTGTTGTCGGAGCCGTGGCGGACCTTGTTTGGACTCAACCCCATGACGGGCGTCGTGGAGGGTCTGCGCTGGGCCTTGCTCGATGCCAAGACGGCCCCCGGGCCGACCATCGCTGTCTCGTCCGCCGCCGCCGCGATCCTGCTCGTCAGCGGAGCGTTCTGGTTCCGGCGCATGGAGAAGACGTTCGCGGACCTGGTTTAAGGGGGCGTCCAAACCAAAGTTCCCAGTTTAGCCGCGACGCGCAGCGGAGCAGCGCGCTCCGCTGCGCGTCGCGGCTAAACGAGAGAGAGGGGCCATGAGCGACCTGGCGATCCGCGCCGAGGGGTTGGGCAAGCGCTACGGCATCGGCGGCCCGGCCACGGGTTATCGCACGCTCCGCGAGAGCATCACCGAGGCGGCCAGGGCGTCGGCGCGGGCCTTGCGATGGCGGCGTCGGCCCAAGCCGGGCGGAAACGGCGACACGTTCTGGGCCTTGAAGGACGTTCTCGTTCGAGGTGCGCCGCGGCGAGGTGGTCGGTCTCATCGGCCGCAACGGCGCGGGCAAGAGCACGTTGTTGAAACTCCTCTCCCGCATCACCGAGCCGACCGAGGGGCAGGCCGACATTCACGGCCGCGTCGGTTCGCTGCTGGAGGTCGGCACCGGCTTTCATCCCGAGTTGACCGGCCGCGAGAACGTCTACCTCAACGGGGCCATTCTGGGCATGCGCCGCGACGAGGTCCGCCGCAAATTCGACGCCATCGTCGCCTTCGCCGAGGTGGAGCGGTTCATCGACACGCCGGTGAAGCGTTACTCCAGCGGCATGTATCTGCGGCTGGCCTTCGCCGTGGCGGCGCACCTGGAGCCGGAAGTCCTCATCGTCGATGAGGTGCTGGCCGTCGGCGACGCGGCGTTTCAGAAGAAGTGCCTGGGTAAGATGGAGACCGTGGCCGGCGAGGGCCGAACGGTCCTGTTCGTCAGCCACGACATGACCAACATCGCCGTGCTCTGTGGCCGGGTGCTGTTGCTGGAAGGCGGCCGGATCAAGACAGCAGGTCCGCCGGCCACCGTCATCGAGGAGTACGTGCGGCAGGGCGCGTCCGCCTGTCCGTCCGTGTCGTGGGAGTTGGACGCGGCCCCCGGCGACGAGCAGGCGCGGATCGTCGGCGTGCGGGCGGCGGGCCGGCTCGACGGCGGCGATTCGTTCGCCCTACAAGGGCCGGTGTCGCTGACCATCGAGTTCGTGGTCCTGGCTGGTGGGATGCGTCTCAACCCGGTTTTCCTCGTCAAGAACGCCCTGGGCACGACGCTGTTCTCGACGGCCAACTACGGCGAGCCGGAGTGGGGGACGCGGTCCTACGAACCCGGTCGCTACCGCGCCGAGTGCCGGGTGCCGGCCCATCTGCTCAACGAGGGCCGCTACACGGTGGACGTCCTGTTGGTTCAGGACATGCGCGCCGTTCGCGCCTCGGCGGTGGGCGCCGTGGCTTTCGGGGCTTACGACGACGGCACGACTCGCGGCGATTACGTCGGCGCCTGGGTCGGCCTCGTCCGCCCCAAGTGTGAGTGGATCACCCGAGTCCGAGCCTGAAGCGTAAGCGAAGGAACGGCAACCTTGGGTTGCCGTTCCTTCGCTTACGCTTCAGGCTCCGAAAGAACCTCCCTGGAGGTACCCTTGATCCCGGAGCGACTGGTCCCTGGTACGCTGGAGTGGCGAGCTGTACCACCATGAACACGAGCAGCGCTACCGTTTCTTCGCCGAGCGTTACGTGGGCCTCGACGTGCTCGACGCGGCGTGCGGCGTGGGCTACGGCTCCGCCCTCATCGCCCGCGCCGGCGCCAAGTCGGTGCTCGGCATCGACATCGACCCGCGGACCATCGCCTACGCCGGCGAGCACTTCGCCCGCCCCCGCGTTGGCTTCACCGAGGTCGCCGCCGAGCAACTCACGCAGCTGGGTCGGACCTTCGACGTGGTGGTCAGCTTCGAGACGATCGAGCACCTGCATGAGCCGGCGCGCTTTCTCGCCGAGGTCCGCCGTGTCCTGCGGCCGGGCGGCCTCTTCATCTGCAGCACACCCAACCGCGACTTCGCCGGCAAGGAGGAGAAGAACGCCAATCCCTACCATCTATCCGAGATGAGCTTCGCGGAGTTGATCGAGGCGTTCTCGTTGCACTTCGACATTGAGGAGCAGTATCACCAGTCGCACTCGGAAGGCTACCGCCGTCACCTGCAGCTGGTCGAAGAAGTGAACCGTCTGTCGCAACGAGTGCGCCACAGCAAACTGCTCGGTCTGGAGAACTGGCTGCGGCGGCTGCTGGGCAAGCAGCCGTGGCCGTTGGACCCCCTCGCCGACGACCTGTCGCGGGTCGTGCCGGGCGATTACGTCATCGAACCTCTGGAGAACGCCCAGCCATCGCACCTGGTCTTCATTCTCGTGGGCCGAAAAAAAAGTTCTGAGTTCTGAGTTCTGAGTTCTGAGTGAAAACAAATTCCGAACTTCTTTCCTCAGAACTCAGAACTCAGAACTCAGAACTCAGAACTCAGAACTCAGAACTGACGAATGCGTCCCCTGCACATTTGCTTTGTGTCGCAAGAGTATCCACCGGAGACGGGCTGGGGCGGCATCGGCGCCTACACCTATGAGATGGCCCACGGCTTGGCGCAGGCGGGCCAGCGCGTGACCGTCATTGCCCTGGCGCGAAACGGCGAGAGCGTGACTCGCGGCGGCGGGGTCGAAGTCCATCGCGTTCCGCACGGACCCCAATGGGATCGCCGCCGTGTCCTGTGGCGGCTCAACCGCTTCTGGCCGGGGTTCGCCTGGGCCGCCGCTCGCCGCCTCCGCGAAATCCATGCCGGCGACGCCGTGGACGTCGTCGAGGCGGCCGAATGTCGGGCGGACAGTCTCTTTCTTCCCCTGCTTCGCCGCGGCCCGCGCGTGATCGTCCGTCTGCATACAGCCTGGATTTTCGTGGACCGAATGAACGGTATTGTCCCGGATCGGCGGAAACGTCTCATCTACCTTCAAGAAGCGCTGTCCATCCGCGCCGCCGACCGCGTGACCGCTCCCAGCCGCGCCGTCATCGATCTCACCAAAACGTGGACCCACATCGGACGAACCGAGATCGGCGTCGTGCCCAACCCGGTCAACAGCGCGACGTACAGCCCTCCGCCGGCGCCTCCTCGAACCGAGGAAATTCTCGTCGTCGGCCGATTGGAGGTGAACAAGGGCAGTGCCGTCCTCGAACAGGCGATGCCGTTGATCCTGCGGCGCCGACCGTCCGCATCGTTCCGAATCGTTGGCAAGGACGGTACGGCCCCCTGCGGCCGATCGTGGCGACAGCGCATCCTGGACGCGCTGACGCCGGCCGAGCGGCCGCGCGTCCTTTTCGAGCAGACGAGCCGGGTGGAACTGATCGAGCGCTATCGGCAAGCCCCGCTCTGCCTTCTGCCGTCGCTGTGGGAGAATTTTCCTTACGCCGTGCTGGAGGCGATGGCCTGCGGCGTCCCAGTGGTGGCCTCCCGAACCGGCGGCGTACCCGAGCTGGTTGACGATGGCGTGACGGGGGTGCTTGTGCCCCCCTGCGATCCCGCCGCCTTGACGGAAGCCGTGTGTTCGCTGCTGGAGGACGCCGCTCTCCGCCAGCGGATGAGCCGCGCCGCCCGCGAACGGGTGCAGGAGCGTTTCCGCGTCGAGTCGGTCGTACCGCGCATGCTCGCGGTGTACCGGGCCGTCCGCGAGGGGAGGCGATCGTGAGCGCCGCGCCGCGAATCTCGGCGATCCTTTGCACGCATAACCGGGCCGACTACCTGGAGCGCGCCTTGAAGAGCCTGGCGGAGCAATCGCTGCCGCCGGAGCAGTTCGAGGTCGTCGTGGTGGACAACGCCTCCTCGGATCGAACACTGGATGTGACGAAACAGTGGATGATACGGATGTCTAATCTACGCTATGAGCGTGAAGAACGCCTTGGTCTGTCGCAGGCGCAACACCGGCGCCGCGGCGAGCCGGGCGCCCTACCTGGCTTACCTCGATGACGATGCTCGTGCGGATCGAGACTGGCTGAAGCAGCTGCTTCACACCTTCGAGGAGTGTACCTCGCCCCCGCCGGCTTGCATTGGCGGGCGCGTCTGGCTGGACTGGGGAACGGCCGCGCCAGGCTGGTTGCCGGCCCGCTATTACTCCCTGTATACCTTCGTGGATCACGGCGCGGAGGATCGTCCGTTGGGAGAAGGCGAGTACCTGGTCGGAGCGAACCTCGCCTTCCGCCGCGACGCCCTGCTCCAACTCGGCGGCTTTGATACCAACCTCGGACGGAAAGGCTCGACGCTCCTCTCCGGCGAGGAATCTGCCCTCGTCGGCCGATTGCGGGAGCATGGCCTGGCGGTCTACTATGCCGGGCAGCGCCATGGTGTGGCACGCGGTCCCGCGGACGCGGCGGCGACGACGATGGTTGTGGGCGCGGATGTTCTGGGACGGCGCCTCGCAGCCGCTCCTCGACTCCGGCACGGGGCATCCGGCGGGACACTATCTGCGACAGGGCTATCGAGATTTGCGGCGGATGGCGCGTTTCACGCTGGAGGGTGGCCTCGCTCTCGCCGGTGGAGATCGGCCGCAATGCCTGGACAATGTCTTGCGGCTGATCCAGCGGGCCGGCCGGCTCCGCACGCACCTGCTGCTCGCCGCGGGGAGGATCCGGTGATCGCTCCCTTGAGAACGAGCGGACCAAAGGTGTTTGCCCGAGCCTGAAGCGTAAGCGAAGAGCAACCTTCTTCGCTTACGCTTCAGGCTCGGAGGCGCGAGAGTGTCCCATGCACGTCTGCTTCAACGCACTGGATTATCCCTCCGAGGCCGGCGGCGGCGGCGTCGGCAACCAGGTACGCCTCCTGGGACAGGCGCTCGTGGAGTCTGGACACCGCGTCACGGTCCTGGACGTGGCCCAGAAGGGGATGCCGGACGCCCTGGAGGATAAGGGCGTCCGCGTCCGCCGCATCCGTTGCGGCCATTGGCACTGGTATCTAACGAAAGTGCCCACCCTCGGCCGTCTCCTGGTTGCGCCCGTGCGCGAGCTGGAGCGAAGCTGGGCGGCCTGCCGAGCTATCGCCGAGCTGCATCGGGAGTCCCCGGTTGACGTGATCGAAGGCACGGAGACGGGCATGTTCTGGCTCCCTTTTTGGATGCCGCGACTCTCTTATGTCGTCCGTCTGCACGGTGAACCGTACACCTTCCGCAAGTATACTCCCGGCGCGCGGTTGTCCCTCGGTCTGCGCCTGTGCCGTCTGCTGCAGCGCGTACCCCTCCGCCGCGCTCGGCTCCTCATCTCTCCCAGCCGCGCCCATGCCGCCGAAATCGCCCGAGAACTGGGGTCAATCCACCCTCCCTTTGAGGTCGTTCCCAATGTGCTCGCACCGTGTCTGATCGAGGCCGGGCGAACCGAACGTGTCCCGTCCTCGGCGCCGGCCATCAAGGGGCGGATCGTGCTGTATGCCGGACGCCTGGAGCACGGCAAGGGCATTCTCCCTCTGCTCGAAGCGGCGACGGAAGTGCTGCGAACGGTGCCGGACGCTCATTTCGTCCTCGCGGGGACGCGGCATCCGGAACTCCCGGCCGAAGAGCTGGAGTCGGCGCGGAAGCGTGTGTCCTGTGCGGAGCGGATTCATTTCCTCGGCCACGTACCCTGGCAGGAGTTGCTCGGCTGGTATCGCCGCGCCGCCGTCTGCACGCTGCCGTCTTTCTACGAGACGTTCGGCCTGGCCGCGCTGGAGCCGATGGCCCTCGGCGTGCCTGTCGTCGCCACGCGAGCGGCGGGATTGCCCGAGATAGTCGAGGATGGCGTGTCCGGCCTTCTCGTTCCGCCCGGCGACTCCGCCGCCCTGGCCCGAGCGATCACCCGCCTGTTGATCGATCCCGAGATGGGCCGGCGCATGGGAGAAGAAGGGCGGAAACGCGCGTTCGAGCGTTTCTCGATGGCACGCCATGTCAACACGAACCTGGAGTTGTGGCAGTGGGTCGCCGAGACGGGCGGGCCGTCCGTCGCGCCGCGGGAGCACCTTTTCTTCTCGCCGCACCTGGACGACGCCGTGCTGTCTTGCGGCGGGCTGATTCACGCGGCCGTCGCTCGCGGTGAGAGGGTGCGAGCCATCACCGTCTTCGCGGGCATCGCCAAACGGCCGCCGCTGTCGGCCTTCGCTCGCCACCTGCACCACAAATGGCGGTTGTCGGACTCGTCCGCGGCGCGGCTGGAGGAAGACCGCAATTCCTTCCGTCTCCTGGGCGTTGCCGACGTCGAGCACTGGGAGCTGTTGGAGGCGCCGTATCGGAACAACGCGGCGGGCCAGCCTCTTTACTGCAGCTACGAAGACCTGAAGGAGCGTCCGGTCGCGGCCGACCTGCCGCTGATCGATGACCTGGTAGCGCGGGTCCGCCAGAGTGCGCCGGTCGGTCCCGCCATCCGCCGGTTGTACTTCCCCCTGGCCCTCGGGGGGCACGTGGACCACCGATTGTTATTCCAGGTCGGGCTGCGTCTGCGTGCGGACGGCTGGGACGTCCGTTTCTACGAGGATTGGCCCTACGCGGAGTCCTACCAGCTCTCCCGCGCGGAGGGTTGGTTGAGCGAAACGATAGACGTTCTGCCTCGCGGCCAAGCATGATGCCGTGATGGCGTATCGCTCGCAGTTGGCCGGCCTGGGCGGCTCCGCCGTCGTCCTGCGCGATCGCCAGACGAAGTACGCTCGACACGTTGGCAATGGGCGTCCGTGCGAGCGCTACTGGTTTGCTACCTCCGCCCGCGCCGGCCGCACGATCGAGAACGCGGAAGGCACTCCGCCGGGTCCGTTCATGCCGAGGACGAAGCAAACCGCTGGCAGTACCGTTCGGCGAATCCTCTCCCTCGTCCGCGGCATCGAACTGATTCACCTGTTGCCTCCAGGGGTGGGCGATTGCCTGGACCTCAGCAGGACAGAGGACGTCCAGGCGGCGATCAATGCCCGAGGCTACCGTTGTGTTAGTACGGCAGGCACGCCGGGCCGACTGGCGGCAGTGGTGTCCTGGGAGCCGATGGGGCGATCGGTCGCCGAACAACTCATCCGGGAAGCGTTCGTCCTGCTGGAACCGGGCGGCGTCCTTGTTGGCCGACTCTCTCGGCAGGAGACAGAAGGAACGAGTTGGCCGGCGGATTACCCGGAAGAATTTCTCCGACGGCAGGGTTTTCGGGACGTACAGATGCGGCCGGGGCGGCGTGGGCCGTTTCCAAACCCTCCGCTCGCCCGGTTGAAACAACTGTTAAAAGGGATCGGTCTCGTCGTCCGTATCGGCGCGCGTTTCGTCGGTCGGTGGCGGCGTCGGCCGTCTCCGCCGAACGAGGACGTCGTACTGGCGTTGGCCGATCACATGATCTTCGTGGCTCGCAAGGCCGCGGTGAGATTGCCATGCACGTAGGTTTTCTGACGGCGGAATCTCCCTACGACCTCAGCGGAGGCGGCGGCATTGCCGCCTACCTGCGAGCGGTGATTCCGGCCCTCGTACATGCCGGACATCGGGTCAGCGTCCTCGCCCATTCGCGTCAGGCTGCCGGCGAAACGCATCCTTGCGAGGGCGTGCGCGTCCTCCATTTCGGCCTCCCCAACCTGCACTGGTACTGTTCCCGTCTCCCCGTCCTCGGTCGTCTGCTGACCCTGCCGCTGCGCCAGCTCGAATGGTCCCGCAAGTTCTCCGCTGTCGTCGCCGAACTGATGGCGAATGACCCGGTGGACGTACTGGAGAGCCTGGAGTTGGGCGCCCTGTTTCTGGCCCATAGGTCGCGGCCGCCGTTGATCATCCGATTGCATGGCAGCGACTACACCTTCCGCAAGTACAGCGGAGAAGCGATGCCGGCGGGGTCGCGCTGGAACCATCGTCTGGAGCAAACCATCTGGCGTCACGCCCGCGCCATTACCTCGCCGAGCCGGTTCCAGGCGCGCGAAGTGACCGAACAAATGGGCTGGCCGCCGGAACGAGTTGACGTCATCCCCAATCCGATCGCCCCGGAAGTGCTCGCGGAAGGTCTGCGCGAGGGAGCCGACCCGCCGACGCACTCCGCCGACCCGATCGTGCTGTACACGGGCCGGTTGGCCATCGTGAAAGGCGTGGCATCGTTGCTGGCGGCGGTCCCCCTGGTGCATCGCGAATGCCCGCGAGCGCGGTTCGTGTTGGCGGGGCCGTGGCAGATGCCGGACAGGCCGGAGAAATGGGGGTTGGAGCGCAGCGACGACCTCGGCGCGCAAGCCGTGGCCTGGCTGGGGCACGTTCCCTGGCCGAAGCTGATGGACTGGTATCGCCGCGCGGCGCTGCTGGTGATGCCGTCCTTTTATGAGACGTTCGGCATCTCTTGTTTGGAGGCGATGGCTTTCGGCCTGCCGGTGGTGGCGACACGGGCCGGCGGCTTGCCGGAAGTCGTCGAGGACGGCGTGACCGGATTGCTCGTCCCGCCCGGCGATCCGCGGCCCTGGCCGACGCCCTCTGTCGTCTGCTCGCGGACCCGGCCCGGCGCCGCCGCATGGGCCGAGCCGGACGAGAGCGCGTCGTGGCGGAATTCACGGCCGATCGCGTGGCCCGAGAGACGGTGTCCCTTTATGAACGAGTACGAAGCTGACCGGCGGAGCGAAGACGCGGCAGCGGTCGGGAGACCCCTGAAGATCCTCCTGTTTCCGTCTTCCTACGCGCCCGTCCTGGGCGGGTTGCAGACGGTGGCGCAGGCCCTGGCCCGAAACCTGTCCGCACGGGGGCACTCGGTACGTGTGGTGACCAAGCGTTATCCGCGGCAACTGCCGGAGCGCGAGATGGTCGAGGGCGTCTCCGTCGAGCGCTGGCCGCTGCTGCGGCCAAGCTGGCGGCAGCTTCGCCAGGCCCGGCCCGACCTGTTCCTGGCCTCACTTTATTACGCCCCGTCCGTCCGCAACCGCATGGAGCGCTTGCTGCGGTCGTTCCAGCCCGACGTGGTGAACGTCCATTTCCCCGACGCCCAAATCCCCTTTGTGCTCGATTTACGCCGCCGCTTTGATTTCCGCCTGGTAGTATCGCTCCACGGCCACGACGTACAGCGGTTCGCGGAGGACGAGGAGCAGGCGCCCACCACGCGGGCCTTGCGGTCCCTCCTCCGCGAAGCCGACGCCGTCACCGCCTGCTCGCGCCATCTGCTCGACCGCGCCTGTCGTCTGGAGCCGAAGGTCCAGGCCAAGGGAACGGTGATTTACAACGGCATCGATCCCGCGCTTCCAGGATCCTGTGCCGTACCGC
Source organism: uncultured Planctomycetota bacterium (assembly GCA_963849325.1). Taxonomy (GTDB): domain Bacteria; phylum Planctomycetota; class Planctomycetia; order Gemmatales; family Gemmataceae; genus JAJPHU01. The sequence continues at coordinate 486,884 of CAWKHF010000006.1, forward strand.
CATCCTCGTCCCTACATCCTGGCCCTGGGTCGGCTGACGCGGAAAAAAGGATTCGATCTGCTCCTGGAGGCGTTGGCCCGCATCGATCCGGCGACGCATGGCGTGGATCTCGTTCTGGCCGGAACGGGCGAGGAACAGCACGCTCTGGAGGCACAGGCGCGGGAGTTGGGTTTGCGGGAGCGGGTCCATTTTTACGGGCGGGCCAGCCCGGACGAGGTCGTTTGCCTGCTCAATGGCTGTCGGTTGCTGGCGGTCCCCTCGCGGGTGGAGCCGTTCGGAATCGTCGCCCTGGAAGGGTTGGCGGCGGGCAAGCGCGTGCTGGCCACCTGCGTCGGAGGAATGGGAGAATTCCTGACGCAAATATCTTCTTCTCGATGGTCCTCGCGCGACGAAAACGAAGGCCAAGCTACCAATCCGGTGGACGCCGTGGTCGCCCTGGTGGGGCCGACGGCGGAGGAACTCGCCGAGGGGCTGCGGAAGCAACTCTCCTCCTCGGCCGAAGCCGAGATGGCGGCGCGGATGAGCCGCCGCGTTCGACAGGAGTATTCCTGGGAGCGAGTGAGCCGGCGGTACGAGGGCGTGCTCACCGGCACACCATTTATCCGAGCTTGAAACTTTTCGTCGATCCGCGCTTCTAAAACATCTGCTTCGACAGCCGAATCCGAGCCGGTGCGATACGGAACCGACAGAAGGGCCGAGGCGGATGGCCGAGAACACTCACCTGTTCAAGCTGCTTCTCTACGTCCTTCTCGGCTGTGCCGGCCTTTGCGCCTTCGTGCTCAGCCGAGACCGGCTGCGGAACGGCTTCTTTCTGTTCATCTGCACGCTGGGTCTGGGTTATCGCACATTCGCGCTGACGCCGAAGCTGCGCATCATCCCCGCCGAACTGGTGCTCTGCGCTCTGGTCGTGCTGGCGCTCGGCCGATCGTCCACCCCGGCCGGCGGCCCCAGGACGATCCGTCCGCCGTGGTGGGTGCTCGTTCTGCTCCCCTTCTGGGGCCTGGCCTGGTTGACCGGATCGGAGACCGGCTTTCCCTGGGACGCTCGTCTCGCCGAGTTCTGCAACTTCATCGTGCTCGTCCCGTTAGGTTTCGTTACGCCTGTCATCCTTTGCGCCGGGGAGAATGGCGGCCGGTGGTCCTGGCTTTACTGGGCGTAAGCACCTGGCTGGCCGGCATGGGCCTTCTCGAACACTACGTCCCCAGCGTCGCGCACGTCATCCCCGGTTTCATGGGCGATCCCAATCCCATCATCGCGGACGGCTTCAAGCGGGCGCGTTTTTCGTTCTACGGCCACCCCATCGCCGTCTTCATTTGCGCCATGGCCCTGCCCCTGTCCCTGGCGGCCTGGCGCTGGTGGCCCTCGCCGCAAAAACGATCGCTGATACTTGCCGGTGCCGCCGTGCAGCTGGCGGCCATTTACATCAGCGGCTACCGCAGCATTTGGCTGCTCCTCGCCTTGCAGTTCGCCGTACTGGTGATCGTGCGCAAAAAGTATTGGCTGGGGATTGTCGCGCTGGTTCTGGCGCTGGCGTCCTATCAGGTGCTCCCGGAAGTCACGCGCCATCGAATCCAATCGCTCGTCCGCGTCCTGGAGGGTCGTCCGGAAGAGACGGATACGAGCGGCCAACATCGCTGGCACCGGGCTATGGAGGCGTTCCATTGGGCCTTGGACGATCCCGCCGGGCACGGCTGGGCCGCTTCCGGCTGGGTCCACAGCGATTTCATTCAGGTCGCCGCCAATCAGGGTCTCGTTCCGGCCATTCTTTTTCTCGGTGCCTACCTGATCGCCCTGGGGCGGCTCGGCAAGTGGAGTCGTTCGCCGGACCTGACGCCGGAGCTGGAAACGCTGCAGCTTCCTCTCTTGCTCTCCTTCGTCGCCGTGGGAGGAATTCTCCTGTATGAAGGGGTCCAGTTCCTCCCCCAGACCATTCTGCCGGTATGGCTGATGTGGTCGCTGGTGGAGGTTTGGTTGGCCCAGGCGTCCCGGACGCCGAGGACGAAACCACGCGCCGGCCGGCGTTTCTCTCGAATCTCCCGGACGCCTGCCCTCATCCAAAGAGTCAGATCGAAAGCATCCCTGGTGGGGCTTCGCCGATGACCCGGCCTCCGCTATCCGTTCTGCTGCCGACGGGCAATTGTGCGCGGACTGTCCGGGCCACGCTCGAATCCGTGAAGTGGGCCGACGAAATTCTCGTGGTGGATTCCTACAGCACCGACGACACGCTCTCGATCTGCCGCGAGTACGGAGTGCGCGTCCTCCAGCACGAGTACGTCAACTCGGCGACGCAGAAGAACTGGGCCATCCCGCAGTGCCGGCACGAGTGGGTGCTGCAAATCGATTCCGATGAGGTGCTGTCCGCCGAGCTGCGTCAGGAAATCGAGCGGGCGGTCGCCCAGTCGCCGTCCGAGGTCCACGCCTTCCGCATGCCGCGCCGCAACCACATGCTTGGGCGTTGGGTGCGCCACGGCGGCGTTTATCCGGATTACCAGATTCGCCTACTGCGGCGCGACCAGGCCCGCTGGCGCGAGCGCGAAGTTCACGCTCACATCCTGGTCGCCGGCCGGATCGAAACGCTCCGCCACGACCTGCTGCACTACGACATTCCCCACATCGCCAAGCCGCTGGGCAACCTCGACCGCTATACCCGTTACGAGGCCGACGAGCTGAAGAAGCAGGGCACGCGCTTCCGCTGGCATCACGTGCTGATCCGCCCGGCGGGGGCGTTCCTGTATCGCTATCTCTGGCTGCAAGGGTTCCGCGACGGCTGGCGCGGGTTGGTGATTTGTGCCTACTGGTCCATGTACGTGTTCCTGACGCGGGCCAAGTTGTGGGAGATGGAGGAGCTTGGGTTGGAGAAGAGTCCTCGGTAGAGAGACCCTTAGTTCTGAGTTCTGAGTTCTGAGTTCTGAGTGAAGAACCATCCGCTTCTTTCTCTTCACTCAGAACTCAGAACTCAGAACTCAGAACTTTGTCGTGGGGATGGAGGAAGAATGACAGCGAGCCTCGTCCGGGGCCGTGAATGTGAACCGCCGGCCGTGGACGGCCGTCGCCGGCTCGTCGTCTTTGTCACCGGCGGCGCGGCCATGGCCGGGGTCGAGTTCAACGCCATCCGTCTGGCCGAGCGGCTGGACCGCGCGCGGTGGCGGGTGGTCCTGGTCTGTCCGCAAGACGGCGACTTGCCGAACGCCTTTCGCAAGGCCGGACTCGATGTCCGCCTGCTGTCGCGCCCGCGCCTCTTTTCGACCAGCATTCCGCTGGGCCGAAAAAGACGTGTGCCGAACCCCTTCGCTTGCATCTGGGACGTGGCCGCCTTTCTGAGAGCGGCGCGCGGCCTGTCGGCCCTGCTCGCCGAGATGAAGCCGGATCTCGTGGTCACCAAGGGGCTGTTTCCGCATTTCTACGGCGGCCTGGCCGCGCGTCGCGTCGGCGTGCCCTGCCTGTGGCACGCGGAGGACTTTATCTCCGAACGCTGGGGCGGCGTTTTTCGCCGCTGTTTCGGCCTGGCGTCGCGCTGGCTGCCCACCGAGATCGCCGTCATCGGCGAGCCGATCGCCGAGCAGCTCCCCATCGCCGTCCGCAAACGAGTACGGGTCATTCATAATGGGGCCGACACGCGGACGTTCCGGCCGGGCTTCGATGGCTTGCCCATTCGCCGCGAACTGGGCATCCCGGCCGACGCCCTGGTCGTCGGACACGTCGCCCGACTGACGCCGTGGAAGGGACAGCACCATCTGATGGAAGCGTTCGCCCGGCTCGCCGGCCGTGTGCCGCGCGCCGATCTTCTGCTGGCCGGGGCGCCGGTTTTCGACAGCGATGCCTACGCGCGGGGGTTGCAGGCGCGTGCCGTCGCCCTGGGGCTGACGGAGCGCATTCATTTCGCGGGCTATCGCCGCGACATCCTCTCGGTCCTGGCGGCGATGGACGTCCTGGCCTATCCCTCGGTCGAGAAGGACAACTGCCCCCTTTCGCTGCTGGAAGGCATGGCGGCCGGGCTGCCCGTGACAGCTTTCGACATCCCCGGCGTCCGCCTGGTCCTGGCGGGGCCGGACGACGGCTTGCTCGTTCCCGTCGAGCGCAGCGACCTCCTCGCCGAAGCGCTGCACGCGCTTCTGACGGACGAGGAACTGCGCCAGCGCCTGGCCATCGGCGCCCGCCGCCGCGTCGAGACGGCTTTCAGCCTGGACCTCCATGCTCGCCGCTTTGAAGAAGCGTTCCTCGATCTAATCGAGCGTCCCGAGACGCCGAAAGACCTGGCCCATGAGAGAAGCCGTGAGCAAGCGCATCCTCTTCGTTCACAATGAGCGGACCCGTTTCGTGCAGATCGACCGCGACCTGCTCGCCGGGGAACATGCCGTGACGGAATGGCACGAGGTCTCGCTGCGCCGGCTTCGTCCCTGGCGGGTCTGCCGGGCCGTCCGCGATCACGACCTGGTCTTCGCCTGGTTCGCCAGCTGGCATTCGCTGCCGGCGGTGCTGTGGGCGCGGCGGCTGGGCAAACCGTCCATCGTCGTCATCGGCGGCTACGACACTGCCAACGTCCCCGAGGCGGGTTACGGCTCCCAGCGCGGCGGACTGCGGAAAATCCTCTCGCGCACCGTCATTCGCGCCGCCACTCATCTGATCGCCAATTCGGAGTCGGCCAGACGCGAGGCGGTGGCCAACGCCGGCGCCGACCCCGGCCGCATCTCCGTGATCTACCACGGTGTGGAGCCGGCCCCCGACGCGCCGGCGGACGGCCGCGAACAACTCGCGCTGACCGTCGGCAACGTCTGGCGCGAGAACCTCCTGCGCAAAGGGCTGCTGCCCTTCGTCCGGGCTGCCGCTCACCTACCGGACGTGCGCTTCGTTCACGTCGGCAAATGGTGCGACGGCATCGAGGAATTGCGGCGGGAGGCGGCCCCCAACGTCGAATTTCGCGGCTTCCTGCCCGACGACGATCTCTTTCGCCTGTACGGCCGGGCCTCGGTCTACGTCCAGGCCAGCCTGCACGAGGGTTTCGGTCTCAGCGTCGCCGAGGCCATGTCGGCCGGCTGCGTTCCGGTGGTCAGCCGCGCCGGTTCGCTGCCCGAGGTGGTCGGCGACACCGGCGTCTTCACCGCTTCGACCGATGCCCGCAACGTCGCCGGCGCCATTCGCCAGGCGCTCGGACACGGTGACGAGGCGCGCCGGCAGGCGCGGGCCCGCATCCTGGAGCAGTTCCCGATGCAGCGCCGCCAGGCCGCCCTCCTCGCCCTTGTCGCCGCACTCCTCCGAGCCTGAGGCGTAAGCGAAGAGGGACGGCAACCGAAGGTTGCCGTTCTCTTCGCATACGCCTCAGGCTCGGATCGATTCCTTTTGTCCGCGGGAGAAATGCTCGTGACCGATACCGCCCCCGCCTCGCTTCCTTTCGTCTCCGTGCTGGTCCCGGCGCGGAATGAGGGGCGCCACATCGCTCGCTGCCTCGACGGCGTCCTTAACCAGGACTACCCGCGCGAGCGGATGGAGGTGATCGTCGCCGACGGCATGTCCAGCGACGACACGCGCGACATCACGGCGAGCTACGCCGCCCGCGACGGCCGCGTCCGCGTCATCGACAACCCTCGCGGCATCGTCGCTACCGGGTTGAATGCCGCCCTGGCGCTGGCCCGCGGCGAGGTGATCGTCCGCGTGGACGCGCACACGGAATATGCCCCCGATTACGTCCGTCAATGTATCGCCGTCCTCGCCGAGACGGGGGCGGCCAACGTCGGTGGGCCGGCATGCACGCGCACGACACGATCTGGCAGCGGGCCATCGCCGCCGCCTACCACTCGCCGTTTTCCTGCGGCGGCGCTCGCTTTCATGACGTGGCCTACGAGGGGCCGGTGGATACGGTGACGTATGGCTGCTGGAAGAGGGATGTCTTCGACCGCGTCGGTCTGTTCGATGAGGAACTGGTGCGCAACCAGGACGACGAGCACAACCTCCGCCTGCGCCGTGCCGGCGAATTGGTGTGGCAGTCGCCGCGCATCCGCAGCTGGTATAGGCCGCGTGGCTCGCTGCCGGCCCTGTTCCGCCAGTACGTGCAGTATGGCTACTGGAAAGTTCGAGTGATCCGCAAGCACAAGCTGCCGGCGTCGGTGCGTCATCTGGTGCCCGCGCTGTTCGTGGCCGGACTCATCGTGTTGACGCTGGCCGCGCCCTGGTGGCCGCCCGCCCTGTGGGCCTGGGTCGGGTTGACGAGCTGTTATCTGCTCGCCGTGACGACGGCCTCGTTCCTCACCTGCGTCAAGGCGGGCTGGGAGCTTCTGCCCCTCCTGCCGGCCGTCTTCTGGTGTTATCACTTCGGCTACGGTTATGGATTTCTTCGCGCCCTCGGCGATGCCCTCCTTCCGAAGAGGAAATGGGCCGAGGCCGGCTTCAGCACCCTCACGCGCTGAGGTCGCGGCATCGCGGCGTACACGCCTCCAGCAGCTTGCGAAGATAGTTGTCGAAGGTGAAGTGACTCTCGACGTGACGACAAGCGTTCTCCGCCAGCCGGCGCCGGAGATCGTCGTCGGCGATCAAGCGCTGAATCTGCAGCCGCAGCTCCGCCGAATCTCCCGGCGCGTAAAACAGGACTTCGCGCTCCGAGACGTAGTCCATGACCTGGAACGTCCGGGCGGCGATGACGGGTACGTGCATCTGGGCGGCTTCGAGCAGGGCGATTTGACCCAGGAGGCGCTGGTGCCGCTGTCCGAAAAGAGGAACCACCGCGATCGCCGCCTGCGCGATGAAATCGCGGTAGCGTGCGAACGGCAGTTCGTAGTGGACCTCGACGTTCGCCGGGAGATTGTCTCCGATGGTGGCCCGATCCGAGGCGCCGGCCACGAGCACCGTGCGCCAGGGAAGGTCGCGGACGGCGTCGAGAAAACACGGGAAGTCTCGATGACGCCCGGCGGCGAGGACGTAGGGCGATGCGATTACCGGAGGGCGGACCTCCTTCCGCCAGGTCGCGGCATCCGTGTAGACGTGATAAGGAATGAACACGAATCGATGCGACGGGGTGCCGAAGAACGTCGAATACAGTCGGACCTCGGCCTCGGAATGGACGATGACGACGTCAACCAGGGCCGTCAGCCGCCGGAAGAAGAGCCGTCGCATCGTCCGCCGCAGCCTCGAATACATCGTTGGCTTCGTCGGCGCCGGCTCACTGGTATCGAAGTAAAACTCATGCTGGACGAGCCAAAGTCGGGGCCGGAAAATGGATCGCAGCAGCGCGAACAGGAACGCCAAGCGAAGGTCGCCGTAGAGAAGGACCGTGTCGTATCGTCCCGCTACTTTCCCTAACAGGAGCACTTTCAGCCACAGGGATCGGCGCTGCCACGACGGGATGGCTTCGGTGATGGGAGTGGCATGCGCGAACCATTCCGGGTCCGTGTTCAAGGTCGGATTGAGACTCAAAATGCGCATGATGTCCAGAAAAACTTCGTTTAACCGCGACGCGCAGCGGAGCGCGTCGGTCCCGCGCTCCGCTGCGCGTCGCGGCTAAACGGAGCCGGGAAGATGCCCCAGAAGTAAAACGTACCCTCGCCAAGAAGGTTCTCCACGCGAACCCGGCACGCCGGCGCCTCCAGAGGCGGCGTAGGCGTCCCCCATACCGTGGCCGTGTAGTGCTCATAGGCATCGGGGTAACCGGATCGGCCAACGAGGTGCAAGCGTTTGGGCCAATGGGCCAGGGGGCGGCAGCGCGTTGCTTGCGCAGGCCCAGCTCGCCGTGTCCTCATTCGCCCGAAGGACGAAGGTCCGGGCCTCTCCACTATCCGACTCGAAAACCAGACGGGCTACCGGAGTGCCGTCGGGGACCGGAGTCCGGCATCGGTAGTTGGAAGCGACCAGAAAATGGCCCGGAGGGAGTTGGGCCGCGACCGTGACGGCCGGCCGATCCTTGTCCAATCTCATGAAGCCGAGCAGTTCCCAGTCCTCGTTGTGGACCTTCAACGGCAGTCGCAAGTCCTGCTCCGGCAGTCCGAGCCGAGACGGACGGAAGCGGACCAGCCCGCCCGAGCGATCGCGCTCATAGACGGTGACCTGGCCCGGAAAGAGAGTGTAATTGCGGACCAATTCGTACCGGGCGTCCAGGGCGAGCGCAACGTCGTCGAGGTGCCGGGTCATCTTCAGGCGGGCGTCATTGGACACGAGCACGAGCCGCGTGGGGAGCTTGTCCGGGACCACTCCGGGAGGCGACACCGACGTGGATGGAGGCGCATAGCGGAGGACCCTCTCCTCGGCGCGGCCATCCACGAGCACACAGGTATCGGCCGGCTCGGCGATGGCTTCGCGGAGCTGGCTCCGCCAATCCATCACGTCCACCGGCGGATCGTTCCAGGACGGGACCAGCAAGCAGCCCAGCCCGACGACCTGGACGGCGAGCGGCGCCAGCAGCAACAGGTAGCGCTCGGCCATACCCACCGCGATGGCGGCGAGGATGCCCGGCAGGAGGAAGATAACGTGCCTGGAATCGACCCCGGGAGCCTGAGCGGGGGCGAGCGTGTCCGCGACCAGAAAGACAAAAGCGAATTGCAGCAGAAAAATGACGACGAGCGATTGGAGGAATGGGGCCGTCCTCAGCCGGAGCAGTCCCCGCGCCAGGGCGACGACCGAGATCAGCATGGCGGGCACCGACACCCACCACCACAAGGGATACAGCCGTCTGCCGAGAGTGAAGCAGTGAACGGCGTAGACCATCTTGGCCAGCCCCACGGTCACGCCGCCGCGAGCCGGGACGCCGGCTGTCACCGGCTGATTTTCCAGGCGCTGTTCGAGCATCACGATTCCTTGCCGGATCGGCGGAACGAACAACAGCGCGACCAGGACGAGGCCGACCAGCAGAAAGAGCGGCTTCGCTCGTCCCAGGCGCGGCCACATCCAGGTCACGACCAGGGCGGCGATCACTAAGAGGCAAAAGAACTGGGCCGAACAAAGCAGAAGCAGGGAGCCGAGCAACCAAAGAGCGTTCGCCCGATCCGGCCGCATCTGCCAGGCCCGGAACCGCCACAGGGTCAGGACGGTCCCGGCGACAAAGTAAGCGTAATAGCGAATGTAGAGAAAATAGATCCATAAAAACGGATTCGTGACCCACAGAAGCAGAATGGCGAAGCGGGTGAACGGAGAGAGCGGTTCCAGGTCGAGCCAGCGCCGCAGCGCCCACACGCTCACGCCTCCCCAGAAAAGAGAGAGGCAGCGCAGCGCCCAATCCTGGTCCGTCACGCTCAACAAGGCCCTCAGCTGCAGACAGTAGCCGATGCCGGCTGGATTGAGTTCCAGGTTGCGGGCCTCGGCCAGCGACCAGTACTCATCGCCGTAGAAAGCGGGAAACGAGTCGAACAGGAAGAGGAGGGCCGGAATCAGCCCGAAGAGCAACCAGATCGCCGGTGATCCCACCGAGCGTCCTGGCGTTGTCTCAAGGGGAACCGTGGAGGAGTCCATAATAGCTTTCGCCTTCTTTTCGGCCGATCAATGTCTGTCAATAGGTCCGCAGGACCATCACGCGAGCGCGGCCCGCCGCGAGGCCGCTGTCCAGGAAGAGAACGTAACTGCCCGACGCCGGTGGGGTCGAACCGCCGGAATCGTGGATCGTGCCCTCGACTCGCTGGGAGGCGATGCCGATGTCGCCGGCCTTCCAGGCGCCGTCGGTTTGGATGCCCGGGACGACACTGCCGGGTGCGGAGCCGGCCAGCAGGATGCCTTTCTGACTCTCCGTCGCATCGGCGATGGCGAAGCCGAGGAAGGTGTTCTCCTTTAAAGTCAGGTGGGCCGCCTGCCCCGAGTCTCCCAGTCGTACCGTTCGACCGCCTGCCAGCGGCGAGGCGGATCGGGCCACTCGCAAAAGACGCCCCGAAGCGCGATCGAGCGGCACAACATGATCGTCCTGTGCCTTGTAGCGGATGGACAGGGAGTTGTTGGCGAAGTCGAGTCCGGGCGGCACATCGACCAGTTGCAGCCCTGCCCCGGTGACGGTGTTGTCGTGAATCGAGCCGGTCGGGACGTTGGCCGCCGCGTTCCAGTTGCCGAAGGTCGCGCCCTCCGACAGCAGAACTTGATTGCCGGCGATTTCGACGTTGCGGGCGTCGGCCTTGAGCACCGTCGTGAACGCTCCGCCGCGGAGCGTGGCCCGGTTGCCGCGGACCACCATGTTGTCGCCGTTGAGAGCGACGCAGACGCCGGCGGAGCCGCTGAACTGGTTGTCGCTAATCAGGCAGGAACCATCGGCTCGCACCATCGGCCCCTTGCCGCGCCAGTCGAAAAACTGATTGCCGCTCACCACCGCGTTGTTGCCGGCGACGATGCCGATGGCGCTTGAGCCGCTGTCGTTCAACGGACGGAAGACGTTGCCGACGACCGACTGATTGAAGGCGTCGGCGTTCGACGACAGGGCGAGGTAGACCACTCCGGCAGCGTCCTCAAAAACGCAATTGGACAGGAGCGCTCCGCCGGTGCCGATGGCGACACCGACGCCGGTACTCGGACTTTTCGCGCCTGCGGTGCGGCGAAAAATACAACCAATCACTTCCGTATATCGGTTCATCGGCTGGCCGCGCGGCACGTCGGGGTTGGCGCCGTCGGAGGGGACGGAATCGGCGACCAAGTGTTGGGCGCCGGGATTGACGGACAAACAGCCAAGGTAGCGGTTACCGCTGGCATCCAAGGCGGTGACGGCGATGTGATTGTGATAACTGAAACCGCCGACTCCCTCCGCCTGGCAAGCGTGGAAGCTGTTGTATCCGCCCTGGATGTAGAAGCCGTGCTGGGTAGATCGGCGGCCCACATTCCGCACGAGGCAATCGCGGAAAATGTTTTTGCACGAGTTGACGACGAACCCGGTCGCTTGCCCCGCGTCGTGGACGCAAACCCGTTCGACGATGGCATACTGATTGCCGAGGCTGGGAACCTCGACGGCATCGTTCGCTCGGTGGTCGTTGGCGAAGTTGGCGGTACACGTGGTCGCCGTCACCTCGGCGACGGCAACGAACTCGGGCGCCGCGCCGCCGATCCGCAGGAGGCGCCCCGCGTAGATGCCTTCCATCGAAGCCGGCGCGACTGTCCGTTTTCCGGCGTCTATGTCCTGGCCCAGCGTCGTGACGGACTCGGCCTGGGAAGCGCGCTGGTAGAGGGTGATGCCGGCGCCGCCGGCGTTGCCGCCGCCGAACACTCCCGCGATGTCCAGGTCGAAGAGGTGAGGATCGAACGCGCCGGACTCGACGGCGATCACCACCAGGCCGGCCCCTCCGCCGCCGTCGCGCATGTTGGCGCCGTTGACAAAACTCAGGTCGTGCAGGGATTGGTTTCGTCCCTGGAGGCTGAACACCTTGACGTCCGCGCGAAGAGTGACGTTGTCCGCGTAACGAAGGACCGTCTTGCCGATACCGTCGCCGAAGATTTCCATGCCGTCGCGGGAAACAGGGAATCGGACGCCTCGGCTACCGCTGAGCAGGTAGGTGCCCGCCGGCAGATACAGCCGGGCGTGCGAGGACTTCCTGGCGGCGGCCAGGGCGGCGGCGATTGCCTCGGTGTCATCGGTCTCCCCATCCCCCCGGGCGCCGTACTCGCGGACGTTCACCACCTGGGCGGTGCCGCCCGGCGCCGGTTGCGGCGAACGAGACGCCGCCCGGAAGAGCGTGGGAGATACCCCGGCCATTCCGGCCACGCAGGCCAGAAGGACCGCACTCCGCCATCGCCGTTTCGGCGTCCGCATCCTCAACACTCCCCCGAGCCAGAGAGTTGGTAACCGTTTCTTGCTGGTTTTGGATGCCGGCCCGGTGGAATGGATTCGCAGGGTGAGGGCGAATCCTTCCGCCACTGCCAACCTCTAAGAACGGGCGGACATGTAAAGTTGAGGGATGAGGATGCTTCACCCCGTCCTGTCTCTGTTGGCCCGTGGCAAACGCTACCTCGCCCTTCGTACACGGGCCAAACGCTATGCGACGGTCGCGGCCGGCTGGATGGACGATCTGTACTGGGATTGGCGCTGCGGCGGCTGGACCGGCGGCATCGTCGAGAACGTCCTACGCCGCGCGCGGAGCCTGCAACACCGAGTCGATCCGTTACGACGTTCTCCGGCGTGTTTTCCGGCAGGTGAAGATCGCACCCAACGATGTGCTGGTCGATGTCGGCTGCGGCAAGGGACGTGTTCTCGCCTGGTGGCTGTCGAGGGGCTATCGCAATCGGATGATCGGCCTGGAACTGGATCCTCGCATCGCGGCCGCGACCGCGGCGCGCTTCGCCGCCGCCTCGAACGTGCGGGTCATCGCCGGCGATGCCGTCGAGAACCTACCGCCGGACGGGACGCTGTTCTGGCTCTTCAATCCGTTCGACGAGCCGGTCCTGCGGGCCTTCCGCGATCGTCTGAAACAGTGCTGCGAAGAAGGAGCACGCCTGGTCTATTCTCACGCCCGACATCTGGCGGTGTTCTCCGGTGACGCCGCATTCACCTGCGAGCCTCTCTGTCCCGGATGGCTGGGTACACGAGCGCGGCCAACCTATTTGATTCAGCTTTCTTTCCGAGCCTGAAGCGTAAGCGAAGAGGACGGCAACCGAAGGTTGCCGTCCTCTTCGCTTACGCTTCAGGCTCGGAAAGAAAGCTTGTCTGGTACTACGGACATTCTTCTTCGTGGATCGCCTGCATGACCCAGCGGTTGATGTCGCGGAGCATGTCGCGGTGAATGCCGTGGTTGGAGGCGTAGGTGTGCATGCGGATGGACAGACCGGCGGTGTAGAGCAGACGATAATCCTGGCGGGCCATCTCCAGCGGCACGACCTCGTTGGCGACGCCGTGGCCGATGAGGATGCGGAGGTGGCGGACCTCCGGCAGTCGCAACAGCGGCCCGCCGCGCCGCGGCATGGCGCCGTTGAGCGAGATGATCCCCGCGAAGCGCTCAGGGAACGTCATGCCCAGCCGATACGCCAGCGTCGCTCCCTCGTGGAAACCGGCCAGGTAAATGCGCTCCGAGTGAACGTGATAGTGCCGCCGCGTCTGCTCGATCGCTCGGAAGACGTACTCCTCGACGCGGCCGTCGTCGTGGGCTTCCGCGTCCCAGCTGTAGGCCGGCAGGCCGTTGTCGCGCAAGCCCAAGGCGCGCGGCCCACGCAGGCCGATACAGATGTAATTGCGCCGGCTTAATTGTGGAGCCAGGCGGAGGATTTGCTCCTCGCTGCCGCCGTGGCCGTGCAGGAAGACCAGCAGCGGATAGGGATAGTTGGCCTCATAGCCGGTCGGCAAGAAGGTCCGCAGGGGCCAACCGTCTCCGCGGCGCTCCTGAGAGGCCGGTACTTCCGAGGTGTAAAAGCCCTCGGCCGGACGGGACAGAAAGACGGGCAGGTCGGTAGGTGGCATGAGATACCCGTTGTTCCAATTCTAGCGGTTCCGCCGATTGTACGAGTTCTAAGGACTTATGGGCGAACCTTTTCGGGCGAATCCACGTCCTTCATTCACGAGGACGGGCCAAGTCTACGTTTGCACGCCGAGGGTGTCAACGCGGCCCTGAAGCAAACTCCGCAAAAACAAGGCTTTTTCGCCGTCCGGCTGCGGAATGCAACGGTTAGGCGGAGTAGGCGGAACGGCGGAGATAAACGGAATGATGCGATCCCTTCCAAATTCCAAGTTCTGAGTGACTTTTAGGCGAACGGCCGGCGTTAGCCGGCTGGTACTATGGCGAACGGCCGGCGTTAGCCGGCTGGTGGAGATCTTCTTACCAGCCGGCTAACGCCGGCCGTTCGCCATAGTCTTACAGAACCCCCTGTTTTTCGAGATACTCGATGAGCAGGACCGTCGCCTGCTGCGGCGACGTGTTGGTGGCGTCGAGGGTCAGTTCCGCCTGGAGCGGCGGTTCATAGGGGTCATCGATGCCGGTGAAGCCCTTGAGTTGGCCGGCGCGAGCCTTCTTGTACAAGCCCTTGGGGTCGCGTTGCTCGCACGTCTCGATCGGCGTGTTGACGTGGACCTCGAGAAACGGCAGCTTGCCCTCGACGTGCAGGGCGCGGACCTTGTCGCGGTCGGCCCGGTAGGGGCTGATGAAGCTGGTCATGGTCAACACGCCGCAGTCGGCGAACAGCTTGGCCACTTCGCCGATACGGCGGATGTTCTCTTCGCGGTCGGCGGCGGAGAAGCCGAGATTTTTGTTCAGGCCGTGACGGATGTTATCGCCGTCCAGCACGTAGGCGAGCCGGCCGCGCTGCACGAGGGCGTGCTCCAGCGTATAGGCGATGGTGCTCTTGCCCGAACCCGATAGGCCGGTGAACCACAACGTCGCCCCCTTCTGCTTGAGCAGTTGTCCGCGCTCCTCGCGGCTGACGTGCCCTTCGTGCCAGGTGATGTTGGTCGCCTTGATCTCGGTCATCCTCGCTCACTCCTGTTAAAGCGATCAGCAATCAGCAGTCCCAACGGCTGATTGCTGATTGCTGATCGCTTTTGTTTTACTTGCCCGACAGGGGTTCATCCAGGGGCTTGATGCCGAGACGGCGCACGATCTTGAGGGGTTTGCCGGGGAAGCCCTTGAAGCCGGCTACGCCGACGGTAGCGTGGAAGACGCCGGCCGGCTCGCCGGTCGTTACGAAGATCTCGTCGTGGCGCGGCCCGCCGAAGGTGAGATTGCTCACCTGTCCGGCCGGGATGGGGATGTGGCCGAGGACGTGCGCCTGCGGACTGAGGAGGGTGATACGGCCTTGACGGGTCTGGGGCCGATGGAAGTCGGCAACCCAGAAATTGCCGGCCGCGTCGAAGACACAGCCGTCGCCGCCGGAACCACCCAGGGCGAAGAACACCACCGGCTTGCCCAGCGGCTGGCCGGGTGCTGGCAGGTCGTAACGCAGCACCTTGGCCGTCTGCGATTCGATCAGGTACAGGTAGCGGTTGTCCGGATCGACTTCGAGTCCGTTGGGGAACGCCAGGTTGTTCGCCAGTCGATCCACCACGCCGTCCGGCGTCACGCGGAAGATGCTGCCGACCGGCTCCTCGCGCGACGAGCCGCTTGGGTCCGTCCAGTACACGTTGCCGTCGCGATCGACCGTAACGTCGTTGAGACTGTTCAACTTCTGGCCGCGATACTTTTCGACCACGACACTCACTGTCCCATCCGGGGCCAAATCGAGCAGGGCCGGCAGTTTGTTATCGCAGACGAGAATGTGTCCGTTGGCGAATAGATAGGTGCCGGCGGGACTGACGTCCAGGTAGCGGCGCACCTTGCGGTCGCGGGTCACGCGCAGCAGGCCGGTACTGCAAAAGAACAATTCGCCGTCGCGCCAGCTCGGCCCCTCCGAGTAGGCCGGCGCGGCGGCGTAGCGTTCGACTTTGACCCGAGACAGCCGGGCGCTCCATTCGGAAGGCGAGTCGGCGGCATACAGGCCGGACAGGGATAGGAGGGACATCAGACAGGCCAGGGTACGGCGCATGGGCGCGGCCCTCGGGTTGGCAGGCAACGACGCTTCGGATCAGGGCAGCTCCACCTCGGCCGGGGCCAGCACGAAGGGATCCTGGCCTTCGGGCGGGGTGGGGAGCGTGTAATTCTTGACGCGCCAGCCGTGGTGCTGCAAGGTGCCGCGGAAGGGCGGTTGGCCGGTCACGTTGCCGGTCAGACGGATGGCCGACGGATCGAAGCTCGGCGGCACTTCGACCGTTTCGCCCTCGTTATGCGGCAGCACCGGCTCCAGAACGAGATGGTCCTTGACGACCGCCTGCGCCTTGCGATGCAGTTCGCGCACACCGGCGCCGAGCTGCTCGTCGGCCGCGCCTTGAATGTCCTCCAGCAGAAAATCGAGCAAGCGCCTTCGCGCTGCAACAGGGCCAGGAGACGCAGCGGCTCGGGGGACAGCCGAGCCGGCTTCTTCGTCTCCTCGGCGGGGGGCGGTTCGAGCAACGGTCGCACGCGCTCCGCCAAGGCGGGGTCACCCATGACGCGGAAGAACGCCCGGCAGGCCAGGCCAAGACGGGTGAGGCTGCCCTTGCCGGCGATCAGCAGCACCAGCAGCTTCAGCACGACGACCGCGGCCAGGGTCAGCAGCACGATCTGATACGGTTCCATCATGAGCGCTCTCGTCTTCCGCAAGGACCGGGGCACAACACGCGGTTCCTTCCGCCTCTTTTATATGAATGGCTCATAACGCCGTCGCCCATTCGGACATTCCGGCAAAAAAGGGAGAAAAAGGATTGAAGGGAGGACGGAATACCTCTTATCCTGGATATACTCGCCACGATTGCGCCCACGTAGCCGGACAGCTCGCCGGGATGATGCAGCTCTCCATGCCCCTTGGTGATTGGATGATGCGGACAGGAGTTCCTTCGATGAAATGGCCCTTGCGGTTGTCTCTCGCCGTCGCGCTGCTGCTGGCACGAATGAGCGTCCCCCTTGCCGCAGCAGAAACGAAGGTCGATTACGACCGCGACATTCGCCCGGTTCTCTCGGACAATTGTTTCGCCTGCCACGGACTCGACGCCAAGCAGCGCAAGGCGAAACTGCGCCTCGACACGCGCGAGGGTGCCCTCGCTGAGTTACGGAGCGGCGAACACGCCATCGTGGCCGGCAAGCCCGACGATAGCGTCCTCCTTGAGCGTGTCTCCGCCGATGATCCCGCCCAGCGCATGCCGCCGAAGAAGACCGGCAAGCATCTCACCTCTGCGCAGATCGACTTGCTCCGCCGCTGGATCACGCAGGGACGCACCTATGCGGCCCACTGGGCGTTCGTCCCGCCGAGCCGGCCAACCCTGCCGCAAGGTGACGAACCCGGCCTGGCCGCGCAATCCCGTCGATTCCTTCATCCTCGCCCGCCTCGAAGCGGCCAGACTGCAACCGACGCCCGAGGCGAACCGGACGACCTTGATCCGCCGCGTGACGCTGGACTTGACCGGCTTGCCGCCAACGCCGGCCGAGGTCGATGCCTTCCTGGCCGACCCGTCGCCGAACGCTTACGAGAAGGTCGTGGATCGTCTGCTGCGGTCGCCGCGCTACGGCGAACACATGGCCCGCTTCTGGCTCGACGCCGCCCGCTACGGCGACACGCACGGCCTGCACCTGGACAACTACCGCGAAATGTGGCCCTACCGCGACTGGGTCATCCGCGCCTTCAACGACAACAAGCCGTATGACCGCTTCCTGACCGAGCAGCTGGCCGGCGACCTGCTGCCGAACGCGACGCTGGACCAGATCGTCGCCACCGGCTTCAACCGCTGCCACGTCACCACCAGCGAGGGCGGCTCCATCGAGGAGGAAGTCTACGTCCGCAACGTCGTCGATCGCGTGGAAACGACCGGCACGGTATTTATGGGTCTGACCGTCGGCTGCTGCCGCTGCCACGATCACAAGTTCGACCCGATCAAGCAGAAAGAGTTCTACCAGTTCTTCGCGTTCTTCAACAACCTCGACGGCACCCGCCCTGGACGGCAACGCCGCCCGGCCGGCGCCGGTCGTGCGCATCCCGACCGCCGAGCAAGCCGCGGAGCTGGAGCGCGTGCAGAAGCGCATCGACGCTCTGCGCAAGCGGATCGACGCCGAGGTGGCGAAGGTGAAGTACGACGACAGCGCCGATGCGAAGGAGCCGGAACAGAGCCAGCGGGCGGAATTCGTGTGGATCGACGACGCCCTGCCGGCCGGCGCCAAGCCGTCCGGCGACGGCGGCGCCAACGGCCCGTGGAACTTCGTCGGCCGACCGGATCACCCCGTTTTCAGCGGCGAAAAGTCGTCGATGCGTACCGCCTCCGGTCTGAGTCAGCACTTCTTCGACGGGCGCCAGTCCGGGTCTGCGCGTCGGCGCCGGCGACACGCTGTTCGCTCACGTCTATCTCGACCCGGCCAACCCGCCGAAGGAGATCATGCTCCAATGGAACACCGGCGATTGGAACCACCGTGCCTACTGGGGCGAGAACGCCATCCCGTGGGGCCGCGACGGCTCGGGCGAGCGCCGGCAGTTCGGGCCGCTGCCGAAGAAGGGCGAATGGGTGCGTCTGGAGGTCGAGACGACGAAGGTCGGCTTGAAGCCCGGCATGGTCATCAACGGCTGGGCTTTCACCCAGTTCGGCGGCACGGTGTACTGGGACCGGGCCGGCATCGTCACGCGAACGCCGCAGGGTAAGCAGCCATTCCACACCCTCTCGGCGTGGCTCCGTGTTCAGCGTGCCACCGGCGGGCGCGGGCCTGCCACCGACCATCCAGGCCATCGTCAAGCTGCCGCGCGACAAGCGCAGCGAGCAACAAAGGAAGGAGCTGCGCGGCTTACTTCATCGAGAACGCCTACGCGGATACGCAGACGACGTTCGCCCCACTGCGGAGTCAGATGGCGGCACTGGACAAGGAACGCACGCGCATCGATAAGGAGACGCCGGCGACGCTGGTGTTCAAGGAGCAGGGCCACGCCGAAGCCGGCCTACGTCCTCAAGCGCGGCGAGTACGATCAGCGCGGCGAACAGGTGGGACGAGCGACGCCGAAGTTTCTGCCGCCGCTGCCGGACGAAGGCCAGCCGCGATCGCCTCGGCCTGGCGCGGTGGCTGTTGTCTGCCGAGCATCCCCTGACGGCCCGCGTCGAGGTCAACCGTCTGTGGCAGCAGTGCTTCGGTACCGGCCTGGTCAAGACCACCGAGGATTTCGGCACCCAGGGCGAATCGCCCAGCCATCCCGAATTGCTCGACTGGCTGGCCGTGCAGTTCCGCGACGACGGTTGGGACGTCAAGAAGACGATGAAGCGCCTGGTGATGTCGGCGACGTACCGGCAATCGTCGCACGTCAGCGAAGGATCGGCTGGCGAAGGATCCGGACAATCGGCTGTTGTCGCGTGGGCCGCGCTACCGGCTCGACGCCGAGATGCTGCGCGATCAGGCGTTGTTCGTCAGCGGCCTCCTGGTCGAGAAGCTGGGCGGGCCGAGCGTCAAGCCGCCGCAGCCGAGCGGACTGTGGGAGGCGGTCGGCTACACCGGCAGCAACACGCGGCACGTTCGTGCCCGATCGGGGCCATGAGAAGGTGCATCGCCGCAGCATGTACACCTTCTGGAAGCGCACCGCTCCGCCGCCGGAGATGAACACCTTCGACGCTCCGTCGCGCGAAGTCGTGCATCGTGCGGCGCGAGCGGACCAACACGCCGCTGCAAGCGCTGTTGTTGATGAATGACCCGCAATTCGTCGAGGCCGCCCGCACTCTCGGCGAGCGAGCCATGAAGGAAGGCGGTTCGACGCCGCAGGATCGCTTGACGTACCTGTTCCGGCTGACGACGGCCCGGCGACCCGACGCCAAGGAACTGGCCGAATTGCTCGCCGCTTACAAGGACCATCTGGCGACGTATACGCGGGACGCGGCGAAGGCGAAGCAGCTCATCAATGTCGGCGAACTCAAGCCCGACGCGAAGCTGAATCCGAGCGAACTGGCGGCGTGGACGATGATCGCCAATTTGCTACTGAACCTTGATGAGGTGATCAACAAGGGATAAGCGCAGCGGTGCTCTTGGAACATAAGAGAGATCGCTCATATGCGAGAGGAAGTTTGTCGATGACGGAGTCGATTGACAGCGGCAACAAGGGGTTCGTCGAACACTGGCGGCGTGTCGGCCCCATTCTCGAAGCCATTCGCCGTGGCGAATCCTTACGAGAACGCATGAAAGGAGCTAACGATACGGAAACAATCACTATCTCCTTGTCCGAGCCGGTTCTGCGGAAACTCCAGGAACGGGCCAGAGAAGCGAATGTCGCGCCTGAGGAATTGGTGCGCGCCAGAGTGGAAGAATGGCTACAACGGCCGAAAGACGATTTCGGGCTTGCCGCAGAATATGTAATCGAGAAAAACGCCGTCCTCTATCGGCGACTGGCATGATACGATATTGCCTACCGGCGGGAGGTGAAAAACAATGAGCTGGGGATGGATCAAGCGAATCGTACCGGGCTTTGTCTTGGCAGCGATCTTTTTCGCTATGCCGTTCACGAAACTTGGCGAGATCGAACCGTGGTATTTTTGGATGGGGAGCGGTGTTGTTGCTTTCCTGGTTGGAGTTCTACTGACCTGGATCATGCTTGAAGGGCAAAAACCGCATCCGCGACGGCGCAATGAAGAACAATCTCTTCAAGAGGAATAAGTCTTCCTCCTCATCCGATCAACTGACTGTGCAGATTCGAGTAACGGAGCCATCCCCATGCACCCGATGCACGAACACATTCAGACCCTCACCCGCCGCCACTTCTTCGGCCGCGCCGCCCTCGGCCTGGGGACGGCGGCGCTGGCGACGCTGACGGCCGGACGCGCCGGCGCGACAACGGCTACCGGCGGCCTGCCCGACCTGCCGCACTTCGCGCCACGGGCCAAGCGTGCCATCTATTTGTTCATGAACGGCGGCCCCTCGCAGATGGACATGTTCGATTACAAGCCGGCCATGGACAAGCTGTTCGACAAGGACTTGCCCGAATCGATCCGCCAGGGTCAGCGTCTGACGACCATGACCTCGGGCCAGACACGCTTCCCCCTGGCGCCGTCGAAATATAAGTTCCAGCGGCACGGCCAATCCGGCGCCTGGGTCAGCGAGCTGATGCCGTGGACGGCCAAAATCGTCGATAAATTGACCTTCATCAAGAGCGTCAATACCGAGGCCATCAACCACGATCCGGCCGTGACCTACATCTGCACCGGCCATCAACTGCCCGGTCGCGCCAGCCTCGGCGCCTGGCTCAGCTACGGCCTGGGCACCGAGAACCAGAACCTGCCGGCCTTCGTGGTGATGACCGCGACCTGGACCGGCCGCAAGGAGGCGCAGGCGATCTACAACCGTCTGTGGGGTTCGGGTTTTCTGCCCAGCAAACACCAGGGCGTCGCCCTGCGCTCCAGCGGCGATCCGGTGCTGTTCCTGTCCAACCCGGCCGGTGTCGATGCCGCGACGCGCCGCCGTATGCTCGACGCCCTGGCCCGGCTGAATCAGAAGCAGCTCGACGAGGTCGCCGACCCGGAGACGCAGGCCCGCATCGCCCAGTACGAGATGGCCTTTCGCATGCAGTCGTCGGTGCCGGAATTGATGGACGTGACGCACGAACCGAAGCACGTCCTCGATATGTACGGCCCGGACGTACACAAGCCCGGCACGTTCGCGGCGAGTTGTCTCCTGGCGCGGCGGCTGACCGAACGCGGCGTGCGCTTCGTGCAGATTTTCCATCGCGGCTGGGACCAGCACTTCAACATCGCCGGCGACCTGCCCAACCAGTGCCGCGACGTGGATCGGCCCTGCTACGCCTTGGTCCGCGACCTCGAACAGCGCGGCCTGCTCGACGAGACCCTGGTTGTCTGGGGCGGCGAGTTCGGTCGGACCATCTACTGCCAGGGCAAGCTGACGCGCGAAAACTACGGTCGCGATCACCATCCGCGCTGCTTCACCGTCTGGATGGCCGGCGGCGGCATCAAGGGCGGCATCACCTACGGACAGACCGACGACTTCAGCTACAACGTCGTCGAGAATCCCGTACACATCCACGCCATGAACGCGACCATTTTGCACTGCCTGGGCATCGACCATCGGCGGCTGACGTTCAAGTCGCAGGGTCTGGACATGCGACTGACCGGCGTCGAGGAGCACCAGTCGGTCAAGGCCATCCTGTCCTAGCCTTATTGGGGACGGTTGAGCTTTTCCCTTGCCTTGGGTATCCTGCGTGCATTACAAATAGGCTTAGCCAAGGGGCGGCATGCCCGCAGGCGTTTGGGTGCGCATCGCATCGGACTTTCTTCCGGGGACACTCGCATGGCTCTGTTCGCGCCTCCGCCCCGCACACCACGAATCGCCCTGGACGACAACGACGACCTCAAGCACCTGCGCCTGCGGCTGACGCAGATCATGGTGTCGATCCTCACCGTGCTGGTCACGGCCTGGCTCTGCACCTTCGGCGCCATCTCGGCCATCCTGGCCCTCATGGTGGCCAAGCACATTCTCGTGGCCATTCTCGTTATGGGACTGGGCGTGGACGCCCAGCGCGTGGAGACGTGAGCGGGACCGCTTGCGGCGTCACTTACCCTCGCGGTTTCAGCAATTCGTGCAGTTTCGTCGCCACTTCCCCGAGAGGTAGTCGTTCCTGTTTGAGCGTGTCGCGGTCGCGGATGGTGACGGTCTGGTCTTGCAGCGTCTGGCCGTCGATGGTGAAGCAGTACGGCGTCCCCGCCTCGTCCTGGCGGCGATAGCGGCGGCCCACGGCGCCCTTGTCGTCGTAGAAGACGTTGAAGTCGCGTCTTCAGCTCGCGGTAGAGCCGCTGGGCGACCTCCGGCATCCCGTCCTTCTTGACCAGCGGAAAGATGGCCGCCTTGATACGGCGCCAGCCGCGGATGCAGCTTGAGCACGACGCGCTCGGTCAGCTTGCCGTTCTCGTCGGGCACCTTGTCCTCGCAGTACGCCTCGCACAGAAACGCCAGCGTGGCGCGGTCGGCCCCCGCCGACGGCTCGATCACGTGCGGGACGTAGCGCTCGCGCGTCTGATCGTCGAAGTACGTCAGGTCCTTGCCGCTGCCCTTGTACCGCGGCTTGCCGTCCGGTCCCATTTCGACCACCAGCTCGTTGTCCTTGCGTACCAGCTTGCCTTCCATGTGGCTGCGCAGGTCGAAGTCGCCGCGATGGGCGACCCCTTCCAGCTCGCCGAACTCGCCCGGCGGCAGGAAGGGGAAGGCGTACTCGATGTCGGCGGTCCCGCAGGAGTAGTGGCTCAGCTCCTCCGCACTGTGATCGCGCAGCCGCAGGCGCTCGCCCGCCAAGCCCAGGCCGAGATACCAGGCATAGCGGCGGTCGCGCCAGTAGCGATACCATTCCGGCGACTGCTTCGGATGAGCAGAAAAACTCGATCTCCATCTGCTCGAACTCGCGCGAGCGGAAGGTGAAGTTGCGCGGCGTGATCTCGTTGCGGAAGCTCTTGCCCATCTGGGCGATGCCGAAGGGGATGCGCACCCGCGAGCTATCGACCACGTTCTTGAAGTTGACGAAGATGCCCTGCGCCGTCTCCGGCCGCAGGAAAGCCGCGTCCTCCTCGCCGCCCAGTGCCCCGACGGTCGTTTTGAACATCAGGTTGAACTCGCGCGGCGGCGTCAGCGTGCCCAGTTCCTTGGCGTCCGGCCCGAGCACCGGGACTGAAATCCTTCACCGTCGTCAGCGACACGAGCGGCCCATCCCAGTGCAGCTCCTCGGCGTTCTTGGTTCGCAGGTTGAAGAACTTGAGCGCCCGCTGTTCCGCCTCCTTCTCGCCCTCCTCGCCGCCAGACTGCACGGCCACGAAGATGCGTCTCCCCTTGGCCTCGACCCAGCGGCCCCGACACCTGATCGTGCCGGTAGCGCTTCTTCGACTCGCGGCAATCGACCATGAAATCGTGGAACAGGTCGTAATGCCCCGAGCACTTCCAGACCTGCGGGTGCATGATGATGGTGCAATCGAGTCCGACCATCTCATAGGGCGCAGGGCGCGCCGGGCGGCGTGGCCAGGTCGTCGTGGCCGGTGACCATGTCGCGCCACCACGCTTCCTTGACGTTGCGCTTCAGTTCGACCCCGAGCGGACCATAGTCCCAGAAGCCGTTCAACCCGCCGTAGATCTCGCTCGATTGAAAGAGGAAGCCACGTCGTTTGCACAGGGCGACAAGTTTGTCCATTTCCATAATTTCAGGTCCGTATTATCTCCGGGGTATCGTACCGGTTTACTTGAGCCAGTGACTTTTGACAATGCCGACGGCGCCGATCTCGACGCGGAGCGGTTCGCGGCGGAGTTCCGGCACCACGGCGAACTGATCGACGCCGCGCCGCCGCCCGAATGTCGTCATCATATCCCAGGCGAGCGCAGGTGGGCGCCGCCGGCGCTGACTTCCAGCGCCCCGTCGAGGACGCGGCCGTGGTGCTCGAAGCAGTCCCAGGCCAGGCGGGCGGCGTCGTTGAGCGCGACCGGCCCGTGCTCGCACAGATACTCGACCAGCGCTCCGGCCAGCAGGGCGTCCTCCAGGGCGACGTCGCCGTGGCAGCCGGCGCAGACGATGTCGATCGGACGCGCCTCCTGCGTCAATTGTTCGCAGACGGCGCTGTAATTGACGAAGCCGGCGACCAGCACCCGCGCCGCCGCGGCGGCGCGGAGCAGAGCGCGCGTGCCGTTGGTCGTGGTCAGCACCAGCGTCGTGCCCTTGCAGCGCGCGCAGGTGTATTCGCCGGGCGAGTTGCCCAGGTCGAAGCCGGCCAGCGGCATCGCCGTCGCGCTCGCCGCCCAGCAGGACGCGGCCGGCGCGCATCTGGTCGGCGATGCGCCGCGCTTCCTCGACTTCTTCGACCGGCCACACGGCGCCGCAGCCCGCGGCCAGGGCGTGAACGATCGTCGTCGTGGCCCGCAACACGTCGATGACCACGGCAACACTCTCGCCGAGCCGTTCCGGCACCAGTCGATCCGGCGTCAGGTGAACGCGGACAACCCGCTCCTCGGCCATGCCATCCCCTCCCCCGTTCGTGCAACCGCTGTGCAATCATAGCGAGGGCGGGCACGAGGGGATAGGTGCAGGACTCCTCTCCAGCGGAAGAAAGCTCCCTGTCCGGATCGCGGACATTTCTCCTGTCGTCCAAATGCGGACATTTCTATTGTCGCCGGACAGCCGGCGGTCTGCCTGCTTGATGGCGCCCGCTTTCTGTGTTACAACACAGTCGGAGTAGGTAGGGCGACAGCATGGATGCACTCTCCTCCTGACCGTTTTCGTCTCCTACAGGATCGCTCACCGGAAGCTCGCAGTACACGATCATGAAACGAGGCCTGCCCATATCGCCGGGGGTGGCTGTGGCCCGCGTCTTCTGCCTGGACCAGGGGCTGGCCCAGCAGGAAACGTTCCATCTCGACGCCGCCGCCCTGTCCGGCGAGGTCAGCCGTTTCGACCGTGCCTGCGCCGCCGTGGCCCGCGACCTGGACGCCAGCATCGAGCGCATCAGCCATCAGGTCGGCGAAGACGAAGCCGCCATCTTCCGCGCCCACCGTCTGTTGCTGCGCGACCCGACCCTGAGCACCAAGGTCAAGACGGCCGTACACGAGCGTCACATCGACGCCGCCGCCGCCCTGCGCGAAGTCCTCGACGAGTACAACAAGCTGTACAGCCAGATCGACGACTCGTACCTGCAAGAGCGCATGGCCGACCTGCGCGACGTGATCGGCCGCATCCTCACGCAGCTGTCCCGCGAACAGCAGGCGCCGAACTTCAATCCCAACGAGCCGGTCATCCTGGTGGCCCAGGAGATCCTGCCGTCGCAGGCGCTGACGTTCGATCGCCACCTGGTCGCCGGCATCGTCACCGAGGCGGGCGGAGCGACCGGCCACGCCGCCATCCTGGCGCGGGCCCTGGGCATCCCGGCCGTGTCGGGGCTGCGCGGTCTGCTGCGCGAGGTACGGACGGGCGACCTGATCGCGGTGGATGGCCGGGAGGGCCACGTTTATCTGAATCCCGGCCCGGAAGTGGAAGCGGCCTACCGCAAGCTGCAGCGCGAGTACGCCGACTTCGCCGGCCGACTCATCGAGAACCGCGACCTGGAGCCGATCACCGCCGACGGCATCCGCCTGGAGCTGTTGGCCAACATCAACGGCCCGGCCGACGCGGCCACGGCCGGCTCCGCCGGCGCCACCGGCGTCGGTCTGTACCGCACCGAATACCTGTTCCTGACCCACCCCTCCGTGCCCGACGAGGAGGAGCAGCTGGCCGCCTACCGCGCCGTCATCGAGTCGGCCCCCAACCAGCAGGTGACCATCCGCACCCTCGACCTGGGCGGCGACAAGCAGGTGCCCTACCTCGGTCATCGCAACGAGGCCAACCCGTTCATGGGCTTCCGCAGCATTCGCCTCAGCAGCGCCTACCCCGAGTTCTTTCAGACGCAGCTGCGGGCCATCCTGCGCCGGCCGACACGGCACGGTCAGCCTGCTCTTTCCCATGGTCAGCACCCTGGAGGAAGTGCAGCGCCTCAAGAAGATCGTGGACCGCACGCGCCTGGCCCTGCAGCGCGCCGGCACGCCCTTCGCCGAGGAGATGCCGCTGGGCATCATGCTCGAGGTGCCCGCCGCCGCCCTGTGCGTCGAGGCACTCCTGGAGGAAGTCGATTTCGTCAGCATCGGCTCCAACGACCTCATCCAGTACCTGATGGCCGCCGACCGCGACAACCCGCACGTCGCCCACCTGTGTGAGCCGTTCAGCCCGGCCCTGATGCGTCTGCTGTCCCACGTCATCCGCGCTTGCAACGACCAGGCCAAGCCGGTGACGCTGTGCGGCGAAATGGCCGGCTGGCCGCGCTGCTTCCTGCCGCTGTTCGGCATGGGTCTGCGCCGTCTGAGCATGAGTCCCGCCTTCGTGCCGTCGATCAAGGAGGTTGTGCGGCATACGACCCTGGACATGGCCCGGGCCGTCACGCAGCGCGTCCTGGGCATGCACACCGTTGGCGAGATTCGCGGCTACCTGACGCGCAAGGTCCGCGAAGCCTGGCCGCACGTCTCCGTGCTCGACATGAGCCACTGACCCGCCCCCACCAGCCCGGAGCGCCAGCGACGGGTCCGACCCGTCGCTGGCGCTCCGGGCTGGTGGGGGCGACGCGGGGAAATCTCCGTCCTCGGCTTGCCATCCGCAAACGGCAACCTATCTTTGTTCAGCGACGATTCTTCAGCAGGAGCGGAACGGAGCGCGCCGGCCGGTCGTCCATGCTCTCGACGGCGGCGCGATACCAGCGGAACATCAATATGCTTGAGGCGGGTTCGCAACCGATTCCAGGGTTTCGTCTGACGCGACCCCTGGGGGCAGGGGCCTTCGGCGAGGTCTGGGAAGCCCAGGACGCCGACGGCAAGCTCGTCGCCCTCAAGTTCATGGACTGCCGGGCCAAGTCGAACACGCTCATCGGCAGCGAGATCCGCGTCCTGCGCGGGCTGAGCGAACTGCGTCACCCCCATTTCATCCAGCTGTACGGCGTGTACGCCTCGTCGCACTACATCGTCCTGAGCATGGAGCGGGCCGACGGCAATCTGGAGGATTTGCGCCAGGTCTACGTCGAGGAGACGGGCAAGAACATTCCCTCGGACCACGCCCTGGAGATGCTGGAGCAGGTGGCGGCGGCCCTGGACTTTTTGGCCGAGTTGAAGCTGCCAGGGATCAACGAGTGCTCGCGCGGCTTGCAGCACTGCGACATCAAACCGAGCAACCTGTTGCTGGTCGGCGACCACGTGAAGATCGCCGACTTCGGCCTGTGCGCGGGCACGAGTTGGCAGACGCACCGTAACGGCTGGCGCGGCACACCGCCCTACGCCGCCCCGGAGCTGTTCAAGGGCCAGGCCACGGTCGGCACCGATCAGTACGCCCTGTGCATCACCTTCCTGCACCTGTGTGCCGGCGACCGTCCCTTCTGGAAGAACGTGTTGGTGGATGGGCCGCCGATGGGCCTACCGATCGACCTGACCAAATTGCGCAAGCGCGAGCTGCCCATCATTCGGCGGGCGTTGCACCCGCTGCCGGATTCGCGCTGGCCTAGCTGCCAGGCCTTCCTTCAGGCGCTGCGCGACGCCACCCAGTCCGCTCGCCCGCCGCTCAACTTCCGCAAACGGGTCCGTCCGGGTTTGCAGCGTCCGGCCATCCCCTCTCCACCGCTGGGGCCGTTGCTCCGCTGAGGCCGGTTGGTGGATCGATCAGCACCACGTGAATCTCGCCTGGCCCATGTACGCCGGTCACCAGGCGCAGCTCGATGTCACCCGTCTTGCTCGGCCCGGTGATGAGGGATAGGCTGGCGGGCAGTTCCTCGGGCTTCACTTCGGACGACGCGAACAGGTCAAACAGATCGGGAAGGAGCTGCCGTCGTTCGGCCACGGCGACGTGGATGGGCGGCAGGAGACTGAGCGAACGCGGCTGTCCCGGCCGGCTCGTCAAGATCACACTGCCCGTCTCGGCGACGAGATAATCCACGCCGGACAGGCCCAACTCGGCCTGAAAGAACGCATCCCGCACCGCCTGCCCCTCGTCTCCACCGACTTCCCTCACCTCGACCCCCGCGGCCCGCAACGGCTCGACGACCCTCAGCGCGGCCAGGACGTCGCCGCCCCCGACGAGCACGCGCCGGGCCGAGCGCGTCCGCACCAAGTCGAGGACGACGGCCGCGGCGCCGGCATGGTCGGCGACGACGTGCGTGTGGCCCCCCGCGATCGTGAACTCGGCGCGGAAGCGAGCCACGGGATCGGCGCCCGCGCCCTGGTAGCCGACTGCGCCACGCTCGGGGAGGGCGGGTGTACGACCGGCGCGATTACCCTCGGCTACCGCCTCGCGCACTCGCCGCAGGAATTCCTCTCGATTCTCGCTCATAGCGACCTCCGTTACGCCGCCGACGGTTGAAGCCACTCCGTCCTTGCCATAGACTCCCCCGAGAGGATACGACCCAGGCCCGTCCGGAGAAAGGAACAACTCCATGAGGCTGCGATCGAATCGCGTTCTGTCGGCGATGTTGGCCGTCGTCCTCCTCGTCCAATCGGCCGGTCGCGCGGACAGATCTCCCAGGGGAGGCCAGCCAGGGACGCCAGCGCCGATCCATCCGCTCGATCCGCTCGACAAGGAAGAGCTGACAGCCACGGTCGCCGTGCTCAAGGCCGCCGGCAAGGTCGCCGACACCACCCGTTTCGTGCTGATTCATCTGCACGAACCGCTCAAGGACAAGGTGCTGGCCTACCGCCCCGGACAATCCCTCCCTCGCCGCGCCTTCGCCGTCCTCTACGACTGGGCCAACAACACGACCAGCGAGGCCATCGTGGACCTGGGCACGGAGAAGTTGGTTTCGTGGAAGGACATCGCCGGCGCTCAGCCGGCCACACTGCCCGAGGACGATCTGCCAAGGGCCGAAGCGATTGTCCGTGCCGATCCGCGCTGGCGTCAAGCCATGACGAAACGCGGCATCAAGGAGCTGGACAAAGTCATCATGAAGAGCTACCCGATCGGGGCGTACGCGCCGGAGGACGGGGATGGCTGCCGCCGCGCTCTCGTCGTTCTGTTCTCCCCCGAGTACGGCACCATCGACGACCTGATCGTGCTCGTGGACCTGACGAAGAAGAAGCTCTTCAAGCTGGAGGACAAAGACCCCAGTCCGTATCAAGTGAAGCGACACAACTTCCAGCCGATCGACGAGCACGATGAGCCTGCGGAGCCGGTCGGGCCGCCGCTCGCGGCGCCGGCCAAGGACGCTCGCTTCCAGGTCCGTGGCCGCGAGGTTCGCTGGGGCCACTGGCGCTTCCGTTTCGCCGTGCATCCGCGCGTTGGGCTGGTCCTGTACATGGTCGGCTATGAGGACCAGGGGCAGCTCCGCTCCGTGCTGTACCGCGCCGCGCTGTCGGAGATGGTCGTCCCCTATGGCGATCCGAATTGGGTTCTGTGGAGTCCGTTCGATGCGGGCGAGTACGGCATGGGCGTCTACGCCAAGTCGTCGCTGAACGCAGGGGCGGATGTGCCGGATGGCGCCTCTTTCTTCAGCGCCTGGCTGCACGATCCCAGGGGAACGCCGGTCGAACTGCCGCGAGCCGTGGCCTTGTACGAGCGCGATGGCGGCGTCTTGTGGCGCCACGGCCGCAACGCTCGCCGAGCGCGACGAGCTGGTCCTGGCCTCCTTCGTGCGCGTGGACGAATACGACTACGGCTTCCACTGGATCTTCCACGAGGACGGCACGCTGGAGAAGGAAGTGCTTCTGACCGGCCGCATGAACGTCAAGCTGGTCGAGCGCGAACAGGATGAGGAGGGGCACGAGGGACGAACCCACTTCGGCCACCTGGTCGAGCCACACCTGGAGGCGCCGCATCATCAGCACTTCTTCAATTTCCGCCTCGACCTCGACGTGGATGGGCCGGGACGCAACACGGTGGTGGAATGGAACTCTGCGGCGCTGCCCGAAGGGGCGGACAACCCGCACGGCAACGCCTTCGTGATGAAGGAGACGCCGTTGCGGCGCGAGCGAGAAGCGCGGCGGCGGATGAACTTTGCCACCGGCCGCAAGTGGAAGGTCGTCAACACCTGCGTCACCAATGCGCTGGGCCAGCCGACCGGCTACCTGCTCGTCCCCGGCGAGAACAGCCTTCCTCTCGCCACGGCCAAGTCGTTCGTGCGCCGGCACGCGGAGTTCGTCAACGCTCACCTGTGGGTCACACCTTACCGGCCGGACGAGCAGTACGCGGCCGGCGATTACGTCAACGGTGGTCCGCCCGGCGATGGTCTGCCGAAGTGGACCCGCGCCAATCGCTCCATCGAGGACGAGGACGTTGTTGTCTGGTACACGATGGGCGTGACGCACGTTCCGCGGCCGGAGGAATGGCCGCTCATGCCGGTCCATCGCGCCGGTTTCAAGCTCGTGCCGGCCGGCTTCTTCGCGCGCAACCCGGCGATGAAGCCGGTGAAATAAAGTTTAGCCGCGACGCGCAGCGGAGCGCGCGTCCGCTGCGCGTCGCGGCTAAACCAGTTTCGGCCAGCGCTCGCGGAACGAGCGCGCCGCCGGCGCCGGGAAATCGCGGGCCGCCGTCCAGGCGGCACCCGGACCCGGTAGATGCCTCAGCCAGCCATCGCGGGCCAGCGGCCGCAGCACCAGCCGGGCACAGCGCAGAGCAAGGCGATACAGCCACGGCCGCCGCAGCACCGCCGCCGACAGCCGATAGGCCAGCCTTTCTCCCAGCCCTTTGCCCCTCTCGTGCGTTTGCAATTCGCGCAACCCAATGAGCATATGAGGAATGTTGATTTTCACCGGGCAGGCCGCCTGGCAAGCCCCGCACAGCGACGAGACGTGAGGCAAATGGGGGTTATCGGCGACGCTGTCGTACAGTGGTGTCAGGATGCTGCCGATGGGACCGGAGTAAACGCCGCCGTAGGCGTGGCCGCCGATGCGGCGATAGACCGGGCAAGCGTTCAGACACGCTCCACAGCGGATGCACTGCAAGCTCTCGCGGAACGGCGTCGCCAACACGCGCGAACGGCCGTTGTCCAGAAGCACCAGATGAAACTCGTCCGGTCCATCCTGCTCGCCCGACCGGCGCGGCCCGGTGATCAGACTCGTATACACGGACAGCGTTTGCCCCGTCGCCGCCCGCGCCAGCAGTTTGAGAAACACCGGCACATCGATCCAGCGTGGCAGCACTTTCTCGATGCCCATGAGCGCGACGTGGACGCGCGGGCAGGTCGTCGTCAGGCGGGCGTTGCCCTCGTTGGAGACGAGTACGATGGTGCCCGTCTCGGCAACGGCGAAGTTGGCCCCGCTGATGCCCATGTCGGCATGGGCGAACTTCTCGCGCAGCAAGCGCCGGCCGGCCTGAGCCAGTGCGTGTGGTTCATCGGATAGCGCCTCGCCGCTGTGCTTGGACAGGATGCGCGCGATGCTCTCGCGCGTGTGGTGGACCGCCGGCGCGACGAGGTGCGACGGCCGTTCGCCGGCCAGTTGAATGATGAACTCGCCGAAGTCGGTCTCCGTCACTTCCAGTCCCGCCGCTTCGAGGGCCGGGTTGAGGTGGACTTCCTCGGAGGTCATCGACTTCGATTTGACGATGCGCCGGCAATTACTCTGCCGGGCGATGTCGAGGATGATGCGGCGAGCGTCGGCGGCGTTGGCCGCCCAGTGGACGTGGCCGCCGCACTTGTGGACGGATGTTTCCAGCTGTTCAAGATAGCGGTCGAGGTGGGCGAGGGTGTGTTCCTTGATGCGCTTGGCGTGGTCGCGGAGGGCGTCGCTGTCGGCCAGGGCTGCGTAACCACGGCGATTGCCGGCCATGAGCGTACTGGTGAGTCGGACCAGCGCCGCTTGCAAGGGCGGGTCGGCCAATGCCTGCCGGGCGGCGTTGAGGAAATCGTGATGCTCGTGCTGTGCGTAGGAGTTCATACACGCATCCTAACCGTCCGACTCCCCTGTTTCGTCTGGACAGACGTTTAGAGGTACAGCATAGTTACCTTCTGGAGAAGCGGAGAGAGGATCTCGGACATCGTGAATGGCGGTCGAGCGCATGCCCAATCCCAAACCGAAAAAGGACCGTGGCCGCCCTCATGGCACCCCACTCTTCCCGATCGGACAAGGACTATATGAGATCGTCCATGTCGATGCCTTCGACTGGCTCGCCCGCGCAACCCTGTTCCGTTCATGCGGTCGTCACCGATCCTCCTTATGGTCTCCTGGAATACACCCCCCGAGAGCTGGAGAAGATGCGGAATGGGCGCGGAGGGGTTTGGCGCATTCCTCCCGCCTTTGACGGTTGCCGGCGAAAGCCTTTACCGCGCTTCACGGTGTTGACGCCTTCGGATCAGACGGCCTTGCGCTTGTTTTTTCAACGTCTGGCCGAACGCCTGATCCCGGTCCTCGTGCCTGGCGCCCATGTCTTCATTGCGACCAATCCCCTGGTTTCGCATTTGGTCTACGAACCGTTTCTCGCGGCCGGCTTTGAAAAACGGGGGGAGATCATTCGCCTTGTGTACACGCTGCGCGGGGGAGACCGCCCGAAGAATGCCCATACGGAGTTCGCGGAGGTCTCGGTGATGCCGAAATCCTGTTGGGAACCCTGGGGATTGTTCCGCAAACCGTGTGAGGGGCGCGTTCAAGACAATTCCGCAAATGGAAAACCGGCGGCCTGCGCCGCATCTCGGCGGACGAGCCTTTCAAGGACTTGATTGCCTCATCTCCCGCGCGGGGTTACGAGCGTGAAGTTGCGACGCATCCCTCGCTCAAGCCGCAACATTTCCTTCGCCAGCTCGTCCGCGCCGCCTTGCCCCTTGGCGAAGGCGTTATCCTCGATCCCTTCATGGGTTCGGGGTCAACGATTGCGGCCGCCGCCGCATGTGGATTGCGGAGTATCGGTCTGGAGATCGACACCACCTACTTTCAGATCGCTGCCAGGGCTATCCCCCTGCTGGCAGAATACGTCTCCCCTGAGAGTAAACGTAATGGTACGGAAAGATGACTTGGACGCATCGGTCGCTCTGCCTCCTGGCCTGGATGCGGGAGCAATTCGCCGAGCGATCGAGTACATGGAACGCGAGTTAGTCGATCTAGTCGAACTTTACGAGGAGCAAGCCAACGTGTTCAGCGCCGTGGTCGGTATCTTTGGCACGAAAGCTTTGGACTCCGTCAGCAACTACGAGAAACACCGCCACCGAGACACAGCGCAACAACACTTCCCGGACTTGCGGCGTTGTGGCTCCGGCTCAACTCCTTCTCCCCAGGAATCGCTGGAGAGCAAGGGGAGTAAGCGGCCCTGGTCTATCCAGTCCCATTATGATCATCCGGGCTGGTACATCGTTTGGCGCTATCTTGTCGATCCCACGGAATCCCTCGAACCCGGTAAGCCCGTCGTCATCTGGCGCGTGGATGTCGTCTTTCTGGAGAAATCCGACTGGAAGTACGAGAAGAGCAGCGCCGGCGAGACGGGGGGTGGGAGGACGCACACGTTCGGAGTGAAGAACCCGGCGAAGAAGCTGCGCGAATGTGCGGTTTATCAGCGCAAGGATGTCGTTATCCGTGACGGCAAGCCCATTCCCCGCAATGGTAATGATAATTCCTGACCTGCATCGTCTCTCAGGTATTCTCCAGCACTTGAGCTAGATGCAGCGCCCGCACGCCACTACCGCGGCGACGCAGACAGCCGGCGATGTTCATCAGGCAACCGGCGTCTGTGGCGACCACGGCCGACACCCCGGCCTTGTCGATAAACGATGCCTTGTCCTGCACCATCGCCCCGCTGATGCCGGGATAACGCACCGCGAACGAGCCGCCGAAGCCGCAGCACTCGTCCGCACGCTCCAGCTTGACGTACTCCAGTCCCTTCACCCGCGCCAGCAAACGCTCCGGCTCCGTCAGCAGTCCCAGGCCGCGCAGATGGCAGGCCATGTGATACGTCACCCGGCCCTCGAAGCGCGCTTCCACGTCCTCCCGGCCGAGCACGTTCACAAGGAAATCCGACAGCTCGTGCGTCCGTCGCGCCAGGTCCAGGGCGCGCGGGTGCCAGACAGGGTCATCGTGGAACAATTCGGGATATTCTAATTTAATCATGGCCGCACACGAACCGGATGGGGCCACGACCGTTTGCCCGTTGTCGAAGGTGCGGAGCGTGTGACGTGCCAGTTCGCGGGCCTCGTTGTGATAGCCGCTGTTGAAGTGCGGTTGGCCGCAGCAGGTTTGCGCCTCGGGGAAATCCACGGCGACGCCCAGGCGGCGGAGCAGGCGCACCGTGGCCACGCCCACGTCGGGGAAAAGCGCGTCGCCCAGGCAGGTCACGAGCAGCGAGACGTTCATGAGCAGTCACAGCAAGCGCCGGCTCTCCTGTTCGAGGCCGTGGTGGACGAAGCGCACCACGCGCTCGGCCATGTGGTTGAAATAGTCCCAGCTGTGGCCGCCGGCGCGGGTGGTCAAATCGAACTCGTGCGACACGCCCAGGGCGCTCAGCTTCTCGTGCAGCCGGTCGTTGCCGCGGAACCAGGCGGCGTCGGTCGGATCGATGCCGAAGAAGATGTGCGGCGGATAGCGGCTGGGGTGGACGTGCATCGGCACCGTGTCCTGGCGGCATTGCTCCTTGCTGTCATACATCTCGTCAATGGGCGTGCCTTGGCCGTACAGTTCGTAATACTCGATGGCCGGCGAAATCGCGGCCACGACCGGAAACACGTCCGGGTGTTTGAACGCCAGTCGCAGCGCCCCCTGGCCGCCCATGCTGATGCCCTGGATGCCGATGCCGCGCGGCGCCAGGTTCCAGCGCTGGCGGAAGAACGGCACGACGCTTTGCAGCAGATAGCGTTCCGGTGTCACCTCGGGATCGAACTCGGTACAGACGCGGTCACCCCACCACGAGCGCTGGCCGTGTGGACAGATGCAGACCAGCCGCAGTTCATCAAATAATCGTGTAAAGGCGGGGCGCTCGATGAGCGTGTGCAGACCGGCACCGTGCAAATGCAGGACGGCGAAGCGCGGTTGGACCGCGGCGGGCAAGTCGTAGACGTCGGCCGATTTGCCGCCGATGTCCAGGCGAGACCAGGAGCCGTTCATGGGTTTCCTTTCGCTGAACTCCACGGCTCATTATAGCTATCGGCGGCAGCGGACAAAAAAAGAGCCGCCGGCAATCCCCTCACTGCCGGCGGCTCACAAGGTCCTCTTCTTCTCCCCAAAGCAGAGGACATTAGTAACCTAGGTCACGATTTTGCCGAGTGCAAGTTTCGCACGATTTCTTCTGGGAGAAGAGGAATTAGGGGTATTTCCATCCGGTGGACGCGAGCGGAACGTCTGTCTACGGCGGCAGCGAAGGACGGTCCCAGTCGCCGAGTTGGCGCTGCAACTCGTCCCAGCTCAGCGGCCGGCGCGGCACGCGGAAGTAGTTCTCGGCCAGCACCGCGATCGTCGTTCGCGCCGCCTGTACCCGATGTACTTCCATCTCCAGCCGGCGCAGCCAGTACGGCACGTCGAGTCCGACGCCCATCGGCGTGGCCGTGTACACCTTCAACTCTTTCCGCAAGCGCGCGAAGGCCGGCCGTTCGCCTTCCTGCCGGGCTTCGCGCATGGCCGGCTCGATGAGGGCACACAGTCGATCCAGCGCCAGCGGCTTGACGAAGCGCTCACTCAGGCGGTCGCGGATGGTGCTCAGACGCATGCCGCGGACGCGCTCCAGGCGCTCCAGCTGGTCGAGGTGGCGGTGGGCCAGGTCGCGCGTAACGCGGTTCAGCGACTGCTCCCACAATATGGCGGCCTGTCCCCGGCCGCGCCGCGCCAGTACCTCGTGGGCCAGCACCAGCGGCCGGAACTGCCAGGCGTGCCGCTCGTAGGCCGCCTTCAGCCGCAAAAACTCCAGCAGGACGTGCAGGTTCTCGCCGTAGTCGGACTGCGTCGTCGTCGTGTTGTAGTCCTTGTATTCCTCGTAATTCTCGATGACCGCTTGCAGGACGATCTCCAGGCGGCGGATCGCGTCCTCCCGACGGATGGTCCGGCCCAGTTCCTCGAGCAGGCGCACCGGATGCAGCGGATCGGGATTGTCGCTGAGGTAGTCAAGATAGGCGGCGGCGCCGCGGTGCAGGATGCCGCGCAGGTTGGCCAACGTCATGAAGCGCGCATGGAACAGGTCGGCGCCGTAGCGCTGTACGAACGCCTGCACGGCCCGCCATTCCGACTCGCCCGTCAGCGTCTCCAGCACCGACAATTGCAGTGATCGGCTGTGCTCGATCCACAGCGTCAGGAACGGCGCGGTCAGGCGTTCGAGCACCCCAACCAGTTCCTCGTCGCCGCCGTGCCGGGGATCCCAGGTCGGCGCGGAGGCGACGACGCTTTCGACGACGGCCTGGTAGGCGGCCTGGAAGAAGTGGTTGAACTCGGTGACGCCTCGGCCGCGCATCGGCTGGGACTGTTCCATGGCGCGGGCCGTCCGCAACAGATCGTAGGTTTCGCGGAGCAGACCGAGACGCGGCAGGTTGGCCAGCAGTGCCCGCAGGACGGTCTGGGCCACGCGCACGCGCAGAATCTGACGCGGTACGCCGCCCTCGGTCAGCGGCGTGAACAGAAGCGGCTCCGACTGGAACCGATCGAGGAACGCGGGTAGCACCTGGCGCACCGCGGCCGACTCGCCGGCGAACAGCGCCTGCTCCAGCCGAATGGCCGAAGCCTCCCATTCCGCGGCGGGGAGATCGGACGTTTCCTCGGCGGTTTCTCCCGTCGCGCCCTGCAAGGCGCCGACGGCCAGCGACGTGTCCAGGCAGGCGCCGATGGCCGTGAACAGCAGCTGCTCCTTGAGGACGCGGCGGCGGTCGTACTCGACCAGCGAGTCGTAATCGCCGGTCGGCTCGTGGATCGGATGCGTGTGGATGGCGTCGAGCAGGGTGAGCAGGCGTCGCTGATTGTTGCGCGCGGTGCTCAGCCAGCCGGCCGGCGTCGCGTCCCAGTTCGCGCCGGCGCGTTGGTCCTCCGTTACCGTCCGTGCCGCGATCTGCCACAACCGGGCCAGGGTGGACAAAAAGTGCAGTCGTTTCTCCAGGCGCGCGCCCTCCCCCTCCAGATCGAACTCCTCGACCGGGCCGCCGTCGGCGACGGCGCCTTCGTCGTCACCGCCGGTGGTGTCGCGGTAGGTGACGTCCTCATAGGCGGCGCCGAAAACGTCTTCCTCGTCCTCCTCCGCCGGCATCGGACCGAACAGCTCCAGCGCCGGGACCTGCCAGTACTCCTCGGCATTGGCTTCCAGGTAGTCGAAGAACTTGACGATCAACTCACGACGAATGGCGAGTGGCGAGTGGCGAGTGGCGAGGGAAGAGGCTTCTTCTTCCTTCGCCACTAACCACTTGCCACTCGCCACTCGCCACTCCGGATTGGCGACGGCCAGCATCCAGCGCAGGGCCAGGGCGTGGAAGGACGAAACATTGTCTTCGAGCGGCACCTGCTCGGCCTGGCTCAGCCAGCTGCACAACAGCGCCAGGGCGGCGCGATAATCGGCCTTGCGTAACAGCGTATCCACGACCAGGGCAAACGCCTTGGGCGAGTGGAACTGTTCGAGCTGGCCGCGCCAGAAGCCGAGGTCGGCGCTGGCCTCACCGCGCTCGTGCCAACCGGCCAGCGCCCGGGCCACGCCCCGCGCCGACGACGCCGCCTCGCCGCCGTGCAGCCGCCGCACGTCGCCGACCTCCACCGTGGCGAAACGGTCCCACCACTCCGCCAACCGCTTCAGGCCGGCCGTCAACGTCTGGACTAGTTCGCCATCACCGGCGGCGGCTCCCTCGCTCATCAGGCGCGCGTAGAGATGAAAAATCTGCTCGACGACCTGGATCAGTTCCTCAACGCGCGGATCGCGGATGCTGTCCTCGCGGGCCGGCGATAGCGGGAATAGCCCCTGGAAGCCGAGGATGTTCCACGGATCGACGAAGGCGCCGCAGGCGATACCGCGGTGCAGCAGGTCCTCGACCTCGGGCAAGCGTCGGGCCGAGTCGCGCAAGCGGCCCTGGTCGGCCTCGACCTGCCCGCTCGTCAATCGGCCGAGCATTTCGCTGAGCAGGCGCATGGACACGGCGGGAATGCGACCGGCCTCGGCCCGGCTGGACTCCGGGTAGCCCATCTCGGCGAACAGCAGCGCCAGATCGCGCTGCTGCAACTGCGTGGCGCGATGGCGGGCCAGGTAAGCGTTGAGGTGCTGACGGGCGCCGCCGAACGCCTGCCGCGTCGTCGCCTGCTCCTCGCGCAGCCGGGCCGCATGTGGCCCTTCCAATCCCTTGAGCAAATGCTCATAGAAGATGTCCCGGTAACGCGCGATGCGCGGCAGCAACGTGGCGAGTGTCACGGTGGAGTCGTGGGCAGCCGGGCTATTTCCGCTGATGCCGGTGGCCATGAGCAGGGTGCCGGCCAGCACGGCGGCGCCCTCCAACAGTAACTCGTTGCGGTCGATCGGGCCGGGCGTGTCGATGCGCTCCCGCAGGGCGTCCAGAGTGATCTGTCGCGCCACGTAGCGGCGGAAGCGGCCCTGATTGTCCAGGTGATGCGGATCCCACTCGCCGAAGACATAATTGGGGCGACGGTTGACCGGGTGGCCGTGATCGTAGGCCCGTAAGTCAACGGCCAACTCGTCGAGCAAATCGAGGTCGAACTGCGCCTCGGCCCGAATGGCGGGATCGGTACCCTTCAGGATGTCGAGGGCGCGGGAGATCAGATCGTGGTACGGGCCGTAAGCGACGCCGCCCCCCTTGAGATACAAGGGCAACGGCCGATGGCGTTCGCGGTCATACGGCTCGCCCTGCGGCCGCGTCTCTAGAATGGCGATGGGCCGATGGCCGACGAAATCGTTGAGGCGAGCGAGAACGGCAGCCACGATGGCGTCGGCGTCCTCGCCGGCTCCGGCGGCCCGCTGGGCGAGGACGGCCTCGAAGACGCGCGCAGGAAAAAAGGCCCGAAGACATTGCGGTCGTCGAGATGGGCGAGCAAGTCGGCGTGATGGCGACGGTAGGCGGGTAGGGTCCGCGCGGCCAGGGCGAGAATGTTCTCGGCCTGCGTCACGTCGCGGAAGGCGGCGCTGCCGCCCTCGTGTAGGGTGCGCAGGCTGGCCGACAGCCAGTCGAAAAGCGCCTGCCACGGCGCCGGCTCGCCGTGCTCGGCGAGGAAGGCGTAAGCGTCGTTGAACTGCTTCTGCCAGCGCGGATCGGGCCGTCCGTCGGAGAAATTCAGGTAGCCCAGCAGTGCCGACGCGGAGACGGCCTGTTCCAGTTGTGCGTAACGGTCATCCACCGCTGGTTCCTCTTGTGTCCCTCGGGCCGTCCTCGCCCGTCTGTCCCTCTGCAGCATAGCGGGGCGGCCGGAATCTCACCAGCCAGGGACGGGACCGTTCCCCTTGCAGCACTTCGGTGGCATCTTCAACGGCGGGAGGATTTGCGACGCTGCGGCTTCGGCGGCGCCGGCAGCAGTTCGTCCCAGGACTGTGACTGATAAACGCGCCGCGTCAATTGTTCCAGTTGGAGCAGATCTTGGATCGCCTCTACTTGTGCCTGTACGTTGGAAGAAGCCGCTGCGCCGAAACGATCCTGTCCCAGTTGCAGCAGCAGCTTGCGCTTCTTCCATCGCTCCCTGGGCAACTCCCTTCCGAACGATGGCCTGATACGTCGTGGATTCTTCCATACCGAGAACTCCTTGCAGCAATTGTTCCACCACCGTGTCTTGATAGCGCATGCCCATCAGCACGTACACCGCCGTCCACCAGCGCCCTAACCGGCCCCGATCGCGCACCCGCGCCACCCGATGCTTCATCTCCCGCAGCACGCCCGGCAACTCGGCTTCGCCCACGGCGCTGACCGGAGCGAGAGCCAATCGCCCCAGCCCGCCGCTCAGCAGCGACGCCACCGGCAGCTGCCAGACGCGAATCACCTGGTAGCGAAAGACTCGATACGGTTCGGATGCCTGCGGCAGGCTGTCGCTGGTAGAGGCCCGTGAGGAGGCGGAGATTCGCTTCCGGCCGCAGCAGCACCGCCACGCTGGCCACCGGCAGATCATGCCGATCTTCCAGCGCCGCATTATACACGTTCATACGTCGCGGCAGAGAGGCATCCGGCCCGGCCTGGAACTCCAAGTGCATCAACGACGGCGGCGGGCCGTACAGACGCAGCACCTTGTCGGCTGCCCCGGAGATGGTGGACACATCGGCGTCAATCACCTCGACCCTCGGCTCGTGGACGCCGGCCAAGATCGGCCAGTCTTCCGGCGAATCCTCCAGCAACGATTTCAAGGTGACGTCGAATTTCTTTTCCAACATTCGTCTCCGACGGTGTTCCTCTCCGGGTTAGGTTGCTGGAAGCGAATGGCTCAATACTCAATGTTCCTCAGATGATGTTCAACCTTGATCGGTCTTTTGGATGTGCGAATCCTCTCGGCCATTTTTGTGAGAGATTGTTTCGCCCCAGCCCATTCTTTGTCCGACGCAAAGTGACGGGGCTTCTCTTGCCGCAAGGCCCACTCGGCCCCTTCCAGTTGCAGATCGGCCAGAGTCTTGCCCTTCCGGTCCTTCAGCCACGACTTGTAACCACCGCATGCGAGAATGAACGAGATACTGCGCGGGATGCTTGCGAAATCGGGCTTGGTGGTGTGACACTGATGGACTTCCACATGCACGTCGATGATCTGACGGCACGCATAACCGACCGATGCTTTGACAAAGGCCCCGCTGGTTCCGTACTCTTCGCGGACGTACGAATAACGATCATCATGTGCGTTTCTTACAAGAACGGGCAAGGAAACCTCAATATTGTCACTCAACTTATTGTAGGCTTTTTGGATCTCCATTAAGGCTTTTTTGTCCTGGCCTTTCGGCGGTTTGAGGACGTAGTCCTTGTCGAACGGCGGCTTATTCGGATTGACGAGTTTCTTGACGAGCTTCTCGCATTCTTTCACAGAAATCCGGTCTTTCTCGGGAGCGGAACGCTCTCCGGCCTTCATCGAGGCGGCGAGAATGGCGAAAAGACCAATCACGCTGAGAAACCGGATCAATCTTCGTAGGAACATGAAAACCTCTTTTTGTTTTATCCGCGAGTTACCAGTCCACCGTTGACCATCCTCTCGGCTTGAGAGGTTCCCGTCAAGCATCCACCAGAGAATACTCCATCTTATTCCGGCGGAGCCGGACGACGACTTTGCATTGAGCCATCCGCACAGCGACACTACGATGAGACGGCCACGGGGCGGCATTGTCACACCGCATCCCATGAGGAAGGAACGCATGAACGACAGATACGAGGATAAGGGCGCTCCCGCCGACGCCGGGCTGGACACCGAGTTTCATCGCGGCCTGGGTCTGTTCGATGCCACGATGGTCGTCGTCGGCTCGATGATCGGCTCGGGCATTTTCATCGTGCCGGCGACGATGGCCCGCGAGATCGGCAGTCCCGGCTGGCTGCTCGTCGCCTGGCTCCTCACCGGCGCGCTGACCGATCAGCGCCGCCCTGTCCTACGGCGAGCTGGCCGCGATGATGCCGCGGGCCGGCGGACAGTATCTCTACCTGCGCGAGGCGTTCTCGCCGCTGTGCGGCTTTCTCTACGGCTGGACGCTGTTCCTCGTCATCCAGACCGGATTCATCGCGGCGGTCGCCGTCGCCTTCGCACGCTTCGCCGGCGTGCTGTGGCCGGCCATCTCCGAGGAGAAATATCTGCTGGGTCCGTGGCACCTGACGCCCGGCTATGCCGTGTCGCTGTCCACGGCCCAACTCGTCGGCGTGACCATGATCGCCGTGCTGACGGCGACGAACATCTGCGGCCTGCGCTACGGCAAGCTCGTGCAGAACCTGTTCACCGTCACCAAGACGGGGGCGCTGTTGGGACTGATCGTCGTAGGGCTGGTGCTCGGCTGGAACGCGGAGGCGGTCGGCGGCGAACTTCGGCGACCTGTGGACGGTGCGCGGCTGCCAGGATCTCGGCGGCGGGCTGACGGCGGCGACCGGGTTCGGCCTGTTCGTCGCCCTGTGCGTGGCGCAAACCGGATCGCTGTTCTCGTCGGACACCTGGAACAACATCACCTTCACGGCCGGCGAGGTGCGTCATCCGCGGCGCAATCTGCCGCTGTCGCTGGCGCTGGGCACGTCGTCGGTGCTCGCCCTGTATCTGCTGGCCAACCTCGCCTATCTGGTGACCTTGCCGTTTGCGACCATTCAGCGCGAGCCAGCCCCGCCGGTGGCGACGGTGATGATGGAGCGCATCTTCCCACGAACCGGCGTGCCGCTCATGGCGGCGGCCATCATGATCTCGACGTTCGGCTGCAACAACGGCCTCATCCTGGCGGGGCGCGAGCGTACTACGCCATGGCGCGCGATGGGCTGTTCTTCCAGTCCGCCGGCCGGCTCAACGCCGCCCGCGTGCCGGCCGGCGGCCTGGTCCTGCAAGGCGTATGGGCCGCCCTGCTCGTGCTGCCGCGCACCTACGCCGGCGGCCAATACGGCAACCTCTACAACGATCTGCTCGACTACATCATCTCGGCGGCGCTGCTGTTCTACGTGCTCACCATCGCCGCGGTCTATCGCCTGCGCGTCAGCCGGCCCGAGGCGGAGCGGCCGTACCGGGCCTTCGGCTATCCCGTGGTGCCGGCGTTGTACATCGTCGGGCGCGACAATCCTTGTCGGCGTGCTGGTGGTGTATCGGCCGATGACGACCTGGCCGGGAATGGTCATCGTCTTGCTGGGATTGCCGGTGTACTATCTCTGGAAAGGACGATGAGGAGTGTACTTCATTTCAGCAGGGCGATAAAGCCGGCTTGCTCGAAGTGATGATCGCCGGTCAGCGCCTCGCTGATCCCCTCGCGCTG
Source organism: uncultured Planctomycetota bacterium (assembly GCA_963849325.1). Taxonomy (GTDB): domain Bacteria; phylum Planctomycetota; class Planctomycetia; order Gemmatales; family Gemmataceae; genus JAJPHU01. The sequence continues at coordinate 529,580 of CAWKHF010000006.1, forward strand.
CATGACCACGAACGAGATGCAATCGGTCAGCGACCAATCTTTATCGGGACGCTGGGCGTAGAGTTGGAAACCCTCCTGGAGGAGTGCCCGACTCGCCGGGACGATCTCCAGTTCCTTCCGTCCTTGCAACTTCTGGTAAATAATCACGAAGGTAGCCCGATTCGGCGGCCGGGCGAAGGCGTCCGCCAATTCCACCATCACCCAGTCCGTGGTAACCATGCGACCCTGGAAAGAGTTGGTGAACCTCGTTGCTTTCTCGTGAGCCGTGTCGTGGGGATTGAACTGGGCAAGGAAGTAAAACGTGTCCGCGAAGAGGGTTTTCATCGCTTGGAAGTTCCGTGGATGTAGTGATCGTGCTGCTCGGCCATGTCCGGCGGTAGGTCCGTCATGCAGCCGGCGTACTTTCTCAGCACGTCGCCGAGCGTCGCCTCTGGTCCCAACTCGTTAACGGTTATCGACACCCGCGTTCCCTCGGGGAGGGTCAGGTTGTTATCGAACACAACCACACCGTTCTGGACCGTTCCATGCAGTTCCATGAGGATTTCTCCGGGATCAAGAGAGCTTCATTCGCCTGTTGTTATTCTACAGAGGGAGCAGCGGAGGTACGGACTACCATTTCCCCGTCAGAGGGTCTCGATCTCGCTGATGACAAAGCGTGGGTCTCGCGGCACCAGACGCTGATGCAGGCAATCCACCAGGTAATCCAGGTCTTCGAGAACGATGGCCCCGATCAACGCCTCGGTGCGCGAGGGCTCGCCGATGGCGGTAAACGTCCCTTGGCGTCCGCGAATCTCGACTTGCACGTCCTGCGCCGTGTCGCGCGTCCGCGTACGGCCATCGGCAGAACGGACCTTGACCTTGTCGGCCTGGGGCAAGCCGAGTTGTTGGACAACGGCTTGCGGCAGCACCAGGCGGCCCGCGCCGGAATCGACCACGCCGCGGATCGTCACGCGCCGTACCTGATCCTCGGCGAGGGCGCCCTCTTCGGCCTTGATGATGTCTCGTCGATTCGCCACCTGGAACTCGACCGAGAATCGTCCCACGCCGTTGTCTCCCCTGGTCCTCATCATGCCATCTCCGCGGGAACGAAATGCCTTACGCGGATTATACACCACCGGCGAACACCGTTGCGGTTGCTCCTCCGGCTTGTCACGAAAAGGCGATCAGGGATGATCCGCGCCGGGGGAAGAAGTGAAGAGGGGATGCCGCGATGAGAACGCAGCATCCGCGGCCGACGCAACGTCACCAGCCGAAGATTTGCCGTCCCAAATCGATCAGACCGTAGAGCATCCCCCCAACGACCAATAGCGCCAGCGAGAGGGCGATTCCGTGCGGCAGGCAGTGCGAATAAAAGGGGAAGGTGTAGACGCCGCTGAAAAAGGGGTATGGCGGCGGCGGCGGAGTGGACCGTTCGCGCTCGGCGATCCGCTGGCGCACCTGCTCGGCGAACAGTTCGGATTGCGGTTCCCTCGTGGTCGGCGGTTCCTCGGACGCCTCCTGCATGTCGATCGGCTCGTACTCCTCGGGGGACACATAAGGAAGGGGCTTCGCCGGCTTCTCGGACGGCGGCTCCGACCGGGCCGGCTTGTCGGCGGCGATGCCGTAGCCCTCGATTTCATCCGGGCTGGGCGGCGTTAACGCCGTCTTCGCCTTCGGCGGCGGATCGTCGGCCCAGGGGAAGCGTTTGCTCTTGGCCCGCGTCTTTCCCTCCTCGGGGGCCGCCCAGGGGTCTTGCACCGCTGCCGGCGGCTTCCGCTTCTTCTTCCCGCCGGACGTGACCGGCGGACGTTTCACGGCCCTCGATTTGGTGGTGGCGCGGGGGGCGGACGGCAAGCGCTGGATGAGCCAGGCCATGCGGCCGAGCAGACGGGAATAGATCAGGACCACGGCGGCGCCGACCCCAGCCGCCACCGGAAGCAACACGGGACGGTTCGCGGCCAGGGCGAAATACCACGGCGCGACCCCGATCCCAATGAGGATGGCCGTCAGCAAGTAAAAGCCCAGCGCGGCGGGAGCGAGACGCAGGAAGCGACAGAAGATGGTCCAGCGGAACGGCACCCAGCGCGATTGCGCACTGAGCGACGACAATAGACCGATGGGGAAGAACAGCCACAATCCCGGTCCGGCCAGGATCAGGACGCGCAGGGCGCCCTCGCCGGGGAGCCAGACGTCGCGCAAGGACCGGGCCAGGATGCCGGCCGGTGCCAGCCAGATTCCCAACAATTCGATGAACAGCACGGCATGGCCGAGCCAATCGACGTAGGGCTCGGTCGGCCAGATCACTTCGTCCTGCCCCAGCCCGGTCTCCTGCACCACCACGAGCACGCACCGCGCCACGAAGGCCAGCACGCAGACGCCGACCCCGACCGACGCCGCCAACAGCATCACGAAGAGAATGACAGGACCGGCCGCACCCATGACGATGCCTCCCAACAAGTCCCGAGCGCCAGCGCGGGAGCTTTTCACCCCGCGCTGGCGCTCAGGGCTTGTGACAATTCCTTGTCACGATACGACCGGCAGCGATCCTTCGGCCGCCATCTTGCGAATGTCCTGGGTAATGCGCATGGAGCAGAACTTGGGACCGCACATGGAGCAGAACTTGGCTGACTTGAACACCTCCTGCGGCAGCGTCTCGTCGTGCATGGCGCGGGCCGTCTCCGGGTCCAGCGACAGCTCGAACTGCTTGTTCCAGTCGAACTCGAAGCGGGCCTTGGACAGCTCGTCGTCGCGCGTGCGGGCGCCCTTGCGGCCGCGAGCGATGTCGGCGGCGTGAGCGGCGATCTTGTACGCGATGACGCCCTGGCGCACGTCGTCCTTGTTCGGCAGACCGAGGTGCTCTTTCGGCGTGACGTAGCAGAGCATTGCCGCTCCTGCCTCGCCGGCCAGGGCGGCACCGATGGCACTGGTGATGTGGTCGTAGCCCGGCGCGATGTCCGTCACCAGCGGGCCAAGTACATAGAATGGCGCGTCGTGACATAGCTCGCGCTCTTTCTCGACGTTCATCTTGACCAGGTGCATCGGGATGTGGCCCGGACCCTCGATCATGGTCTGGACGTTGTGCTGCCACGCCTGGAGCGTCAACTCGCCCAATGTCTTCAGTTCGGCGAACTGGGCCTCGTCGTTGGCGTCGGCCAGGCAGCCGGGACGCAGGCCGTCACCGAGGCTGTAGGTCACGTCGTAGGCGCGGAGGATTTCGCTCAGCTCATCGAAGTGCGTGTACCACGGGTTCTGTTCGTGGCGAGCCAGCATCCAGGCGCCCATGAGCGAGCCGCCGCGCGAGACGATGCCGGTGACGCGGCCGGTCGTCAGCGGCAAATACTCCAGCAACACGCCGGCGTGGATGGTCATGTAATCGACGCCCTGCTGGGCCTGGTGCTCGACCATGTCCAGCATCATGCGCGGCGTGATGTCGCCGACGTCCTTGACGTTCTGGATGATCTGGTAGATGGGCACGGTGCCGATGGGCACCGGCGAGGCGTCGAGGATGGCTTGCCGGATGGCGTCGATGTCGCCGCCGGTCGAGAGGTCCATCACCGTGTCGGCGCCGAGATGGACGGCGGTGTGCAGCTTGTCCAGTTCGTCGTCGATCTTGCTGGTGACGGCGGAGTTGCCGATGTTGGCGTTGATCTTGCACTTGGACGCGACGCCGATGGCCATCGGTTCGAGGCGCTTGCTCAGGTGGACCTTGTTGGCGGGAATGACCATGCGGCCGCGCGCCACCTCGTCGCGGATCAGTTCGGGTTCGAGTTCCTCGCGGGCGGCGACGAAGCGCATCTCGTCGGTGATGCGGCCCTGACGGGCGGCTTCCAGCTGTGTCATCGGCAGGTCCCTTCCAGTGTGAGTCGTGAGCGGGGAAGAGCAGAGGAGTAGGGAGGGGCGCCGTCGAGGAGTCCGGCTCGCTTTCCGCTCCGGCATTACCCGGATCGGTCCCAGGGTCTGCTCTCAGCCCGCGGCGCGGCCGCGGACACCCCTAGCGATACCTGGGAGGGATTGTAGCCCAGGCGAGGCACTACGGCCACCGATCCATCGTCGCTCATGGAAGGACAAACCGGCGACGGGCCGGGATTTCGCTTGACAGAGAATCGCCCTGAGCTTGAGATAGCGCCGTTAGGGTGCGCCGGCACGCCGAAGCAGAGGCTTAGGCGCGCACCGGCGCGCCCGAAGAATGAGTTCGGCCGCAGAGATCCCGGGATGGCGATCCGCTATACGGTCTACTGCAAACGCAGCGTCGCTGGTGTCGCGCCGGAGCAACTGCTCGCTGGCGTTCGATCGGCAGATTTGCACACGATTGCAGAAAATGATGAAATCTCCGACGATGCGATCATCGATGCACTGGACCAATTGCGGATAGAGAACGTCGATCCGAGCGGCTTTCGCTGTTATCGTCTTTGCTACCGGCCGACTGGGAAACGGCAGGTCGATGTCGAACGGTGGCAAACAGCCGACGAAGTTCGCGGCGTGGCGACCGAAGTGCTCGAAGGCCTGGAGGAGGAGGGACATCCGGCTTTGGAGCATATCCGAACCCACCTCCAGCAAACCGTGGACATTGTCGATGCCTCCTTCGGTTCGTCGCCAGGCGAGCAAATGGCCCCGGTGCTGGCCTCGGAAGTGACGCGCTGGCTGGCGGAGAAATTCGATGGTATCATCCGGGCGGCCGATGGTACTTGGTGGGAGTTGGGATCGCGCCATCACGAGTATCAGCGCTTGCACTCGTAGGGGTGGTCGGGCCGAACCAGATGGTGCTGCCGCAGACCGATCGCGCGAATGAAGGCTTGTCGAGCTTCAGCGCTTCTCTCCGCGTGATCCGGTGGCAGAGTTGGATCGTTCGGGGATTCTCGTGCATAATGCCAGCGGACAAACCCCTCTGCAGATCGCGGAGTCAGGAGGCCGTCACTCCGGCTTTTTGCGACAGCGACGGGGCAAGACGCCTGACGAGCTACTTCGGGAAGGCCAAACCTTGCGCCAGCGCGCCGCCGAACACGCCGAGAAAATCAGGAACCGTGTTGGTTACAATAAGATCAGCGATGATCCCGTGATCCAAGCGCAGTCGGAGGCTGGTCGTACTCGGCATCTGCAAAAGGAGGTTGACAACTTCACCCAGCAGGCCGAAATCGTCGAGGAACTCGCCCGCAGAAAGGCAGCAGGTGGACCATGAACGAGGCGCTATCTTGCATCGAGGATACCCTTCGGTCATTGCTCGACGAAGCCAAAGAGGCGCGGCAGGCAGCCATCGCGGGCCGTGGGTCTACGGGAGAAGGTTTCGTCGTCGGACGCGCGGAGGCGCTCACCGAAGTCCTTCACACGTGGTCCAATCAACTTCAAACATTCGGCCTTGCCGCTCCACTCAACGGCGTCTGGACGGAGTTGCGCGAGTTTCTCGCCCCTCAGGGTTACTGACTTGGGAGGGGCCAGGCCGAACGTCCGAATCGCCAGGGCCAGAGCGCGCATGTCGGCCACTCGTACAAGAAGTGTGTCATGAGGAAACTCGTTGGTTGCGTCGTGCGGCGCAGCCCGGCCGTGGACCCGATCAGTGGATCGCGGACTGACAGTCGTTGTACGTGCCGAGGAACAGTAGCAAGCGCACCTGGGCCTTGTTGTAGGCGCTGACGGCGGTCAGGTAGCTGGCGTGGGCCTGGGAGAGTTGCTGAATGCTGGCTAGGACCGCGGTATAGCTGTTGTTCCGCATCGACTCGCGGGGCGATTCGGACTCCAGGCGCAGGTTGGTGATGCGATAAGTCTCGGCGGCGTGCTCGATGGTGTTCGAGCCGCGCGTGATCTGTTCGCGTCCGCTGAGGGTGGCTGAGATCGCTTCCTCGACGCCGGCCTTCAGCTTGCCGCGTACATCGATCAGCGCCAGCTGGGCCTGTTGCAACTGGCTCTGGGCGATTTGCAATCGGCCGCACACCATGGCGGAGCCAGTGCAGTTGCACAGACGCTGAGCGCCCGCGCGTCGTCGAGTCCATGCTGGATCGACGCCGCCAGCCCTTGCAGCTCGCGCACACCCGGTCCATTGTCCATCGCCTGTTGCACCAAGGCGGCGGATGGGGCGGCGGCGTCCACGAGATCGATCGGCTCCAGCGCGGGAGCGGCCGGCGCCGGCCCGGCGTCGCTCAGGCCGAGAAGGTAAGCCAGCTTGGCGGCGGCGGCTTGACCTAACTGTCGTGCCCGAGCGCTGAATTGACGCCGGCCATTGAGGGCGGTCTGCGTGGCCTCGACCAGCACCTGCGCCGGCTTCTCGCCCGACTCGATCAGGGCCCGCGAACGCTTGAGCAGCTTCTCCTCGTACTTCTCCAGGTCGCGGGCGACCGTCTCGCCGCGCAGGGCCGTCAGCCAGTCGAAGTAGGTGTTCGCCGCGTCTTGCAGGGCATCGAACTGCTTCTTGCTCAGCTCGGCGCGGCGCCGCCAGACTTGCGCCTCGGCGACGGGCCGCTTGAACAGATCCTTGCGCAGCAACTCCGGCATGCACGATCGCAGCGCCGCATCCAGGGCGATCTGGCTCTCGTTGACGCGCTCCCGCGCCAGGAGGATCTCCGGGTTGCGCTCGCAGGTCAGACGCAGCACCGTATCGAGATTGAGTACCGGCCCGCTCGGGACGGTCGTGTCCTCGTCGCCGTCCTCTTCCTCTTGATGCGAGGCACGCACTAGGTCGGACGCCCTCGGCGCCTTCGCGCTTCGGCTCCAGGTGCCGCGCGCATAGGGGACGGACGTCAGGCTCAGCGGCGGGGTCAGCCCGCTGGACAACGGACCCGGCACGGGCGGCCCGTTCAAGGCGAGCCGGGACATGGGCAGGTTGCAGCCGACCGACAACAGGAGAGAGCCGGCAGCGCACCACGCCGCCAGGCACGGCAAACGGCGACATCGGGGCAAAAGGCGAAAGCGGAGGCGGGACATAAAACGAGTCTCCTGCAAGCTCGGATGAGCGGGTATAGCTGGCTCGCAGGTTACATCGGTTGCCCTCCTATCCGAACTTTGCCGATTGTGCCAAACGCTTGCCGTTTAGCGCGTTGACGATCCTTGCCGGGACAGGGCGGCGACGATGGCCTCGACGTCGTAGACGCAGCCGCCCCAGGTGCCGCCGCTGACGCGCTGCAAGGCCGCCCACAGCCGCGTGTCGTCCGGCAAGTTCGGGTCCGGCGCGCAGGTCCGGCCGCGGCGGCCGGCGTGCCAGCACGCACGCCCCTTCCTCGGCGCCGAACCGCGTCTCGCCCTCGCCGACGAGATCGACGCTGCCTTCCAGGCGGTTGCGGTCGATGACGATGCGGATGCGGTCGCCGTCGCGGACCTTGCCGATCGGGCCGCCGGCCAGCGCTTCCGGCCCGACGTGGCCGATGCACGCTCCCGTCGAGACGCCGGAGAAGCGCGCGTCGGTCAGCACGGCGACCTGCTTGCCGAAGCTCAGATGCTTCAGGGCCGAAGTGATCTGGTAAATCTCCTCCATGCCGGCCCCCATCGGCCCGCGGCAGATCAGCACGAGCACGTCGCCGGGCCGGATGGCGTCGGGTCCGTGGCCCTTGATGGCGGCGATGGCGGCCTTCTCGCTGGTGAAGACGCGCGCCGGGCCGATCTTGCGATACACGCCGTCGGCATCGACCACGCTCGGGTCGATGGCCGTGCTCTTGATGACCGAGCCTTCCGGCGCCAGGTTGCCGCGCGGAAACGTCACGGTCGAGGTCAGGCCGCGCGCGCGGGCCTGCTCGGGACTCATGATGACGTCGATCGGGATCGACGCCGTCCTTGCGGCGCAGCACCTCGCGCAGACGCTGCCGGCGCTCGGAGTGCTCCCACCAGTCGAGGACGCGGCCGAGCGGTTCGCCGCTGACGGTCAGGCAGTTGACGTCGAGCAGGCCGAGGCGGCGCAGGTGCAGCATGACCTCGGGCACGCCGCCGGCGAGGAAGACGCGCACCGTCGGATGGCCGACCGGCCCGTTCGGCAGGGCATCGACCAGGCGCGGCACGCGGCGGTTGACGTCGATCCAGTCCTCGACCGTCGGCCGGCGCAGGCCGGCGTGATAGGCGATGGCGGGGACGTGCAGCAGCAGGTTCGTCGAGCCGCCGAACGCCGCGTGGACGGCCATCGCATTGCGCACGGCGGCGTCGGTGAGGATGTGGCGGGTGTGGATCTGTCGCGTCTGCAGATGAGCGACGGCACGGGCGGAGCGGCGGGCCATGTCGAGCCAGATCGGCTGGCCCGACGGCGCGAGGGCGGCGTGCGGCAGCGCCAGGCCCAGCGCCTCGCCGACGACCTGCGCCGTGGCCGCGGTGCCGAGGAACTGGCAGCCGCCGCCCGGCGAGGCGCAGGCGCGGCAGCCCAGCTCCGCCGCTTCCTGCAAGCTGATCTGGCCGTGCGCGAAGCGGGCGCCGATGCGTCTGGATCTTGCCGGCGTCCTCGCCCTGCTCCGGCGGCAGCGTCACGCCGCCGGGCACGAGCACGCACGGCAGATCGTGCATCGCCGCCAGGGCCATCATCATCGCCGGCAGGCCCTTGTCGCAGGTGGCCACGCCGAGGACGCCGCGCCGCGTCGGCAGCGAGCGGATCAGCCGGCGCAGCACCATCGCCGCGTCGTTGCGGTAGGGCAGGCTGTCCATCATGCCGGCGGTGCCCTGCGTGCGGCCGTCGCAGGGATCGGTGCAGAAGCCGGCGAAGGGGACGCAGCCCAGCGTCCGCAGCTCCTCCGCGGCCGCCTTCATGAGCAGGCCGACTTCCCAGTGGCCGGTGTGATAGCCCAGCGCGATCGGCGTGCCGTCGGCGGCGCGGATGCCGCCGGACGTGCTGAGGATCAGGAACTCGCGGCGGCCCAGCTCCGCCGGCTTCCAGCCCATGCCGACGTCCTGCGTCCAGCCGAACAGGTCGCCGCTGGGCGCCTCGCGCAGCAGCTCCTCGGTCAGCGGCAGGCTGCCGGCGGGGCCGGCGGCGCTGGTTTGCACGTCGAAGAGGGAGGGATCGGACTCGACGAGAGTGGTGAAATCCACGGTGGATGGGAATGACATGCGGGGTCTCGATTACGGTGTGTCCGGGCGGATGGTGGTGAGCGCTGTCGCGGCGCAAGTTACCCCTATCATACCGCAAGTGTTGCCCAAACCGACCCTCGTCGGCAAGAAGGACAGGATGACGTCATTCGTGGCGTGAGAAAAAAAACTTGTTCCTCGGTAATGCCGGGTTAGAATCAGGCGCGGCGGACGCCCTGGCGGCGATGGTCGCCGAGACCGAGAATCCCCGAATCCGCTGGTGCGTTGTTCTCTCGCTGCCTTCCTTTGACGAGGATCATCCATGACCAGCCGTGCCCTGAAAGAGTATCGCTACGAGAAACTGACCTGGCCGGAGATCAACGACGCCGTCGAGCTGGGCAAGGTGTGCATCGTGCCGTGCGGCGCCGTCGAGCAGCACGGGCCGCACCTGCCGCTCGACGTGGACCTCATCTGCCCCACCGAGATCGCCCGCGGCGCCGGTCGGGCCGTGCCCGACAAAATGCTCGTGCTGCCGACCGTCTGCTACGGCTACACCGGCCACGTCATGGACTTCCCCGGCACGATCAACAACGACTTCGAGCACTTCATGCATCACGTGCTCGACATCACCAAGTCGCTCGCCTATCACGGCTTCAAGAAGATCGTGCTGCTCAACGGCCACGGCTCCAACATGCCCAACCTCGACCTGGTGGCCCGCCGCACCAACCTGGAGACCGACGCCGAGTGCATCCTGGCGGGCTGGTGGAACCTGCTGACGGTGGACAAGGAGTTCCTGCCGCGCTGGCGGCAGAGCAAGTTCCCCGGCGGCTGCGCCCACGCCTGCGAGCTGGAAACGTCGCTGTACCTCTACCTCGACGGCGACAACGTGCGCAAGGACCAGATCAAGAACGGCGTCATCAGCTTCAACGAGGAGCACAGCCCGTTCAACTGGGTCGATCTGTTCGCGGCGGGCCCGGCGACGGTCATCTCGTGGACCAGCAGCTATTCCGACACCGGCGTGCTCGGCGAGGCGGAGCTGGCCACGGCCGAGAAGGGCAAGCAGGCCTACGAGGAGGCGGTCAAGCAACTGGTGCGTTTCGTCACCTGGTTCAAGGACCGGCCCAAGGACCAGCGCAAGGACCGCCACGCCAAGCCGCCGACCATGCCGATCCCCTGGGGGCAACGGCCGCTGCGCTAAGAGCCACTAACTAATGCACTTTGAACCACGGATAACACGGATACCACGGATAAAACAAAAGAAGGATGCTGATTTTCTTTATCCGTGTTATCCGTGTTATCCGTGGTCAAAATTGCATTTGGTTAGTGCCTCGAAGCCGCGAGCGGCGCGACACGAACATGACCGAAATCGCCATCCACGTCCGCGATTTGGCCAAGTCCTACGGGACGGCCTCCGCCCCCGTGCATGCGCTGCGCGGTGTATCGCTGGAGATGCGCCGGGGCGAGAAAGTGGCCCTGCTGGGCAAATCCGGCTCCGGCAAATCGACGCTCCTGAACCTCGTGGGCGGACTCGATCGCCCCTCGTCGGGCCGCATCGAGGTCCACGGCCGCGACCTCGGCCGCATGAGCCGCAACCAACTGGCCCGCCATCGGCTGGAGACGGTCGGCATGATCTTCCAGTCGTTCAACCTCATCCCCTCGCGCACGGCCTGGCAAAACGTCGAGTTGCCGATGCTGTTCGCGGCCCGGGCGCCGGCCGAGCGGCGGACGGCGGCGCGGCAAGCCCTCGAAGCGGTCGGGCTGGGAGAGCGGTTGAACCATCGGCCGGGCGAGCTGTCCGGCGGCGAACATCAGCGCGTGGCCATCGCCCGCGCCCTGGTCAATCGGCCGAGCATCCTGCTGGCCGACGAGCCGACGGGCAACCTCGATTCCGCCACGGCCGGCGAAGTCCTGGACGTGCTCATTGCCCACGTTCGCCAGCAGGATACCACGCTCGTCCTGGTAACGCACGATGAGGAGCTGGCCCGTCGCTGCGCCGACCGTATCGTGTGGCTGAAGGATGGACAGATGGCCGGCTGATCCTTCGAGGAGAATAAACGTGCGTTTCGCCAACGTCGTGGGCCTGGCCCTCTCGGCCCTGTATCAGCAGAAGGTGCGCACGGCGCTGACAATGCTCGGCGTAGTCATCGGCGCGCTGGTGCTGCTGTTGAGCCTGTCGGTCGGCCAGGGCGTGCGCGAGGTCATCGCCACCGCCTGGCGCCGCAACGACCAGCTACGGCAGATCAACGTCCGATCCAGCTTCCGAACCCCAGCGGAAAACATCCCCGCGGAAGAGATCGCGGTCAAGGGCCAGATGAGCGACGCCCGCCACGAACGCTTGCGGCAGGCGCTCATCCGTCACTGGCAGGGCAGCCCCAAACAAGACACGGCCAAGCGCCTTACACCCGAACGGCTCCAGGAACTGGCGGCCCTCGACCACGTTGAGTCGATCGTGCCCGATATCTACCTCCTCGGCCGTGTCCACTTCCACGAGAAGGACTGTCCCGGCAGCACCTTCGCAGTGGATGCGAACGATACGTATGTCCGTCAGAGACTCGTGGCCGGTTCCCTCTTCACGGCGGATCAGCCGCGCGGCGCGGTGGTGACCGAATACTTGCTCTACCAGCTTGGCGTGATCGACGAGGCGGACATGGAAGGCGTTGTCGGGCAAACGCTGCGTCTGAAGTTCTCCTCGCAGCCGTACCGTTTTAACAACCTGATGTGGCTGCTGACCGGCGATGCGTCCCGCTTGACGCCGGCCGAGGATGAGGTGCTCGACAAGGTTGTTCGGCAGTTGCCCGCGGCCGTCGCTCGTTTCGATCTGACGGAGGCGGACAAGGGAACCCTGACGAAACTGCTCCAGCGTCGGCAGACGAAACGCAAGACCTCCCCCCCGATCTATTTCTCGGAAGAGTTCACCATCACCGGCGTTGTCCGCGTCGCCACGCCCGAGGAGATACGCGGTTCGCTGCAATGGATGAAAGATCACTCCGATGTTTTTCTGCCCGCCACCACGGCGGCGGAGTTGTATTTCCGCATCCCGGACAACCGCGAAGTCGGCGTGAATTCGGCCATCGGTGCGCGTGGACAGCGAGGACAACGTCAAGGAGGTGGACGGTCGCATCGCCGACATGGGCCTGGAATCGTATGCGCCGATCAAAATACTGGAGCAGGTGCGCTTCAATGCTCTGATGATCTCACTGACGATGAGTTTCGTCGCCCTGGTGGCGCTGGTGGTGGCGGGCCTGGGCATCGCCAATACGCTGCTGATGAGCGTGCTGGAGCGGACCCACGAAATCGGCGTCATGAAGGCCGTGGGAGCGCGCGACCGGCACATTCAGATGCTGTTTCTGGTGGAGGGCGCGTTGATCGGATTGGCCGGGAGTGGGCTGGGATTGCTGAGCGCCTGGCTGGTGTCGTATCCGCTGGACCGCCTGGCGCGACGGCTGGCCGAGCAGCAGGCGCAAACGCCGTTGTCGCAATCGTTCTTCGTCTTCCCGTGGTGGCTGTTGCTGGCCGTGCCGCTGTTCGTGACGATGCTGACCATGCTAGCGGCGCTGTATCCGGCCCGTCGCGCCGCCCGCGTCAATCCGATGACGGCGTTGCGGCACGAGTGAGAACAAATCGCGTTGTTCGCCGGATCGCCGCACCGTTATAGTACAGGGCAGACTTCCGTTCGGGGGATGGCTCATGGCCCGCTCGTCCGCAACACCACTGCAGTGGCAGGTCGCCCGAGTACGGCGGCGCCTGTTCGGACAAATGCTCCTCGAAACGCTGGTGTGGAGTTGGGTCGGTGCCCTGGCGCTGGCGGCCGGCTGGTTCCTCACCGAGCCGTATGTCCACGCCGACGCGGCGCCCTGGCTGCGCTGGGCGGTGGGCGGTGGTCTCGCCGGCGCGGGCATGGTGCTCGCCATCGTGCTCGCCGTGAGGAAAACGCCTTCGCATGTCGCCGCCGCCCTGGCACTGGACGAACGCTTCCACCTCCAGGAGCGCGTGACGACGGCTTTGACATTGTCGGAAGCAGAACAGGCGTCCCCTGCAGGTCAGGCTCTCCTTGCCGATGTCAACTCCCGTGTGGTGGCGCTCCGCATTGGTGATCGCTTCCCCCTGCGCATCCCCCGGTCGGCTGGCCTGGTGCCTTTGGCTGTCCTGCTGTTGGTGGGGCTGGCTTTCTTCTACAAGCCGGTCCTCAACCCGGCGCAGGCCGACACGGACCAAGCGCTGACAGACAGTCCGGCCGCCAGGGCAGAGATCGAGAAGGCACTGCGTCCGTTGCACAAGAAGCCGATGAAGAAGATCGATCCGCGTCCCACGTCCGAGGAACTGCAGCGGCTGGAGGCCGAACTGGATCGACTGGCGCGGAAGCCGCACGACACGAAAGAACAGGCCCGCGAACTGGTCAAGGACCTCACCAACGCCGAAGACGAGGTCCGCAAGCGCGAGAAGCAGTTGGCCGACCGCGCCGACGCCCTCAAGGAGCAGATGAAACAGGCCGAACGCCTCCGCAAGAAGGACAAGAGCGATGGACCCGCTCGCAAGCTGGACAAGGCGCTCGACCAGGCCGAGTTCAAAAAGGCCCGCGAAGAAATGGAACGCCTGGGCAAACAACTGCAAGCCGACGAAGAAGTGGCCCGCCTTCGGAAAAAGATGCGGGAGGACAAGCTGACCGAGGAACAGAAGCAGGAGATGCGCGAACAGCTGGAAAAACTCAAGGACCAGGAGCTGAGCCGCCAGCAGAAGGAACAACTGGAGCAACAACTGCACGACATCCAGGACAAGCTGGAACGACTGACGCGGTCGGAGGAGGCGAAGGAACGTCTCTGCGAACTGCAGCGCCAGGGGGCCATCAGCAAGGAAGAACTCGACCGCGAACTGGATCAGTTGGAGAAAAACACGGCCAAGCTCGACCCCGAGACCTTGCAACAGTTGAACGACTTGGCCAAAAAGCTCGGCGAGTGTCAGCAGTGCATGAAGGAAGGCAAGGAGGGCGAAGCCGCTCAAAAGCTCGCCGAGGCCGCCGAGAAGCTGGCCAAGCTCGATCCCAACGGCGAGCACAAGGAGCTGCGGGAACAACTCAAACAATTACAGGCGGCCCGGCAAGCGGTCTGCCAGGCGCTGGACGGCAAGCCGGTGCCGGGCGTCGGCCAACGGCCCGAGTCCAAAGAGGGGCCGACCGCATCCAGGGAAGAATGGGCCCACTCGCCGATGGGCAAGGGACGTTTGCAGGTCATCGATCACGTGCCCGGCGACGGCTTCAAGGGACCACGCCAGCCCGCCGAGATGACGGAAGAGATTCGCCGAGCATCGCAAGAAGAACCCGAAGCGATCGACCGCCAGCGTCTGCCGCGCTCCGCCAGCGACATGGTCGCGGTTACTTCGAGAAGCTGCGCGGCCCGGATCGAAAGGGCAAGAAGAATCCTTAGGGCGCGTCCAGGAATAACTTCGTTTAGCCGCGACGCGCAGCGGAGCGCGCTCCGCTGCGCGTCGCGGCTAAACTTGGAAGTCATTCGTGGACGCCTCCTTAACCACGGATTCCACGGATAACACGGATAAATACAGAAGACCGAATGGATCGTTCCGACTTCTAACGAAGGCCATCTCTTTATATTGTCTTCTGTATTTATCCGTTTTATCCGTGTAATCCGTGGTCCTCTTGATGCCTGGCCCTGTCGCCCTCTCACGAAGCGACCGGAGTTTCCGCATGACCAAGCCCATCCCTGCGCCGATCGACCCCGCCCATCTCGTCGAGCGGGCCTTGCGTGTCCTCTCGGCGGATCGCTTTCCCTATCTCGCCACCCTCGATGGCGATCAGCCTCGGCTCCGTCCCGTCTCCCCGGTGAAGACGGATCGCTTCACGGTCTACGTCGCCAACCTGCGCGGCTACCACAAGACGGGCGAGATCGCGGCCAATCCCAAGGTCGAACTGTGTTACCTGGACGATCACCACGATCAGGTACGCATCACCGGCATCGCCGAAGTCGTCACCGACCGCGGGTTGCTCCAGGAGATCTGGGACGCCAATCCCTTGCTGCGCCAGTACCTGGGCCGAGTCGATAACCCCGAGCTGATCCTGTACCGCATCCGGCCGATGCGCGTCCGCTACATGCAAGAATGGGCGCTGGAATACCACGAGATCGCGCTGGAGTAGCGGGGTAGGCGGGGAGAATCAGTTTCGTAATTGCGGCACGGGCAAGAGAGGGAACTCGACGGCGAGATCCTCCGTGGTCAGAGGCGGCAGAGGGGTAAATCCCTGGCGAGCAACACGGGCCGAGCGAACGGCACACTCCTTCTCCAGCACGTAGTAACGATTGTAGCCTTCGCGCAGCTCGTTGACGGTGCCTCGGTCCACCATCGGCAGGAACACACGCCAACGTCGGTTGAAGTGCTCCAGGCTCTCACATAGCTCATGCAGGGATCGCTGGAGTATGCGGATCGATGCGCTCGGATCGATGTGTGTGCGCAGCTGCGGATTCAGCTCGTCATGTAGCCGGCGCAGAATGTCGAGCTGATCGTCGTCGGCGAGCAGCGGGCGGAGGTTGTGCCAGTCGCCGGCCAGGGCACGCAGCAGGCCGAGGCGAAGGCGCACCATTTTCAACCACTCCGTCCGTTGCCGGCGACAGCAGGCGAGCAAGTCCTCCAGAGCGCCTTGCACGGCCCGCGCACGACGAATGTACGCGGGGGCATCGTACTGCGTCAGGAATTGCTTGAACTCGTCACTGCCGTCGTCGCCGCTCGGGATCGATACTTCCTCCATTCGCTCCTCGCCGGCTTGTACATTTGGACCTGCACATTTTACATAACGATATGGACCTTTCTACAAACGTGCCGGTCCTCACCTGCCTCGGCTCCGGGACCATTTGGGAGCTAACCCGTGGGTGGCAGGGCGGTTCGGTCCTCTCGCGAGGCTTGGGCCGGATTTACGGCACGCCGGTTGCTTTTCATCCTAACGACTGCAAGGAACACGCAGAAGCGAAAGCGACGGTCCTCGATCCGCCGGGCCATCCCCGTGGCTCCGGCAGCGGTAGGAGGTCTTTCCCCCCTCCCATCGTCGCTCCGAACCCCGCCCCTGAGCATTCCGCTATCCCCCTTGGGCCATCCGTTCCCCCCGGATGGCCCTTTTCTTTTTCCCCTCCTCTTTTGTGTCTCTCCAGCGGAGCTTGTTTCACTGAAACCGCTTCATTACGCTGAGAGTTGGCTCGATCGCCGCTTTCGTCGGAGTCGTCGGCATGGCCTTTTCTTCCTCGCTCGATCCCGTGTCCATCCGGCCGGAAGTGCTGGCCTTCTTCCGAGACATCAAGGAGCATCCCGACGACGACACGCCGCGCCTCGTCTTCGCCGACTGGTTGCAGGAACACGGCGATGCCACAGCCGCCGCTCGCGGGGAGTTCCTGCGCCTGAGTGTTCTCCGTCATCGTCTGGCGCCGGATGATCCCAGCTATGAGCTGCTGAAACGCCGGGAGGGAGAGCTGTTCCGGCAATATGGGTGGGCGTGGCTGGGTCCGTTAGCCGATGCGGCCAGGGCATGGACCTTCGAGCGCGGCATGGTCCAGATCACGGCACTCGCAGGAGACCTCCGCAGCCTGGCAGTCTCCACCTGGGCGCGGACGGAATCGGCTTTGTGGATCGATGCCCTCAAGCTTCCGTTGGGTGTTCCCGGGGATCACGGTGCGGCCGAAGACCATGCCAATCACCTCGCCTACTCGCCCTTGCTGCCGCATATCATCCGCATCGACCTGAGCGACCATGCGAACCCTTTTGGCATGCGCTTTCTCTTCCGCGCCCTGCGCGACCGCAATCTGCCGTTTCTCAGGGAATTGCTCCTGTCCCGCAGTCGATTGACAACGCGGCACGTTACGTCCCTGGCCCGCTGCCGCCATTTGCGCCGGCTCCGTCTCCTCGACTTGCAGCAGAACCAACTGACGGACGGGGAAGCCCGACTTCTCGCCGAGTCGCCCCATCTCACGAGCGGGCCCATGCTCCGACTCGGACACAATCGTTTCACCGCCGAGGGAATCGCGCTGCTCCGGCAGGCGTTCGGTGAGCGGGTCTCATTCTGACGGCCTGGTGGACGGTTTCATCCGCAGGTTCTTCACCAGGAACGCCCACTGGTCGGCCACCTCCTCGATCAGCTTGGCCGTCGGCTTGCCGGCGCCGTGGCCGGCGCGCGTCTCGATGCGGGCCAGCACCGGCGCGTCGCCGGCCTGGCAGTATTGCAGCATGGCGATGAACTTGAAGCTGTGGCCCGGCACCACGCGGTCGTCGGTGTCCGCCGTCGTCACCAGCGTGGCCGGGTATTTCGTGCCCTTTTTCAGGTTGTGATACGGCGAATAGGCGTACAGCGCCTTGAACTCCTCCGGCGTTGTCCGGCGAGCCGTAGTCGTCCACCCAGAAGCGGCCGGCGGTGAACTTGTGGAAGCGCAGCATGTCCATGACGCCGACGGCCGGCAGGCAGGCGCCGAACAGGTCCGGCCGCTGCGTCATGACGGCGCCGACGAGCAGGCCGCCGTTGCTGCCGCCCTGGATGGCCAGGCGATCCGGCCGCGTGTACTTGTTGTCGATCAGCCACTCGGCCGCGGCGATGAAGTCGTCGAAGACGTTCTGCTTGCTGCAGCTTCGTGCCGGCCTCGTGCCACTCCTTGCCGTACTCGCCGCCGCCGCGGAGGTTGGCCTGCGCGAACACGCCGCCCATCTCCAGCCAGGCCGCGCGGCTGATCGAGAAAGCCGGCGTCAGCGGGATGTTGAAGCCGCCGTAGCCGTAGAGCAGCGTCGGGTTCGAGCCGTCCAGCTTGAGGCCCTTCTTCGCGCGTGATGAACATCGGCACCTCGCGTGCCGTCCTTGCTCGTGTAGAAGACCTGCTTGACCTCGTAATCGTCCGGATTGAACTTCACCTTGGCCCGGCGGATCAGCTTGCTCTTGCCGGTGACCAGGTCGTAGCGGTAGATGCTCGGCGGCGTGGCGAAGCTGGAGAAGGAGTAGAACGTCTCGGTGTCGGTGCGCTTGCCGCCGAAGCCGCTCGCCGTGCCGATGCCGGGGAACTCGACCTCGCGGACGAACGTGCCGTCCAGGGCGTACAGCTTGACCTGCGTGCGCGCGTCCTTGAGGTAGTGGGCGACGAACAGGTTGCCGACCAGGTCCGACGCCGCTCAGGTTCTCCTTCGCTTCGGGGATGATCTCTTTCCAGTTCGCCGCGCTCCGGCTTGCGCGTGTCGATGGCGATGAGCCGGCCCTTCGGAGCGTCGCAGGTCGGTCTTGAAGTAGAAGACCGGGCCGTCGTTGCCGACGAAGCTGTATTCGTTGTCGAAGTCCTCGATGAGGTCGACCGGCATGCGCGTACGGCTCGCCGAGGTCCTTGTAGGTGATGCGGTACTGGTGATTGGTGCCCTTCCAGATGGTGAGGACGAGATAGCGGCCGTCCTCGGTGACGTGCGTTTGAAAGCCCCAGTCGGGATGGTCGGGCCGGCGGTAGACGAGCACGTCGTCGGCCTGCGGCGTGCCGAGGCGGTGGTAGTAGACCTTCTGGTTGAGCGTTGACCTTCTGAAACGTCTCGCCGGCCTTCGGCTCGTCGAAGCGGCTGTAGAAGAAGCCCTTGCCGTCCGTGGTCCAGGACGCGCCGCTGTACTTGATCCACTTCACCTCGTCGGCGAGCACCTTGCCCGTGGCCACGTCGAGGACGTGCCAGGTCTGCCAGTCGGAGCCGGCCTCGGCGACGCCGTAGGCGAGGTACTTGCCGTCGTCGCTGACCTCCAGGCCCGCCAGGGCGACGGTGCCGTCCTTCGACCACTTGTTGGGATCGAGCAGCACGCGCGGCTCGCCGTCGAGCGCGTCCATCGTGTACAGCACGGACTGGTTTTGCAGGCCGTCGTTCTTGGTGTAGAAGTAGCGGCCGCCGGCCTTGAAGGGGGCGGAGTAGCTTCTCGTAGTTCCACAGCTCGGTGAGGCGCTTGTGGATCGCCTCGCGCTGGGGGATGGCGTGCAGATAGGCGAAGGTGAGCTTGTTTTCCTCGGCGACCCACTCGGCCACCTCCGGCGACTTGCGCACGTCGTCTTCCAGCCAGCGGTAGGGGTCGGCGACCTTGGTGCCGTGGTAGTCGTCGGTATGGTTGATGCGTTTGGTCTTGGGATACGACAATCGCGCTTTCATCGGCCAGAATGGTTGTCATGCTGAACAGTATGCTCGCGAGGAAGAAAACGCCCCAGGTGTTACGCGGTAACATCACAAGCTCCTTTCGCCGGGGGACGGTGTCGTCTGGGGATAGAGTGTATCGAGTCTCTCCTGTGCCTGCCACGACGAAGCGCGGGAAGGAACAGGACCGCACGTGAGAATCCGGGAACGGAGGGCAGGCATCCCATTGCTACCATGCTGGACGAGGTTATCAGCGAGGTGTATAAAATTCAGTTAGAGGCACTAACCAAATAGGCGAGCGGGGGGCGTAAGCCCCCTGTTGACGGCGAAAAAACAGGGGGCTTACGCCCCCCGCTCGCCAAAAAGTTACACGCCTCTTAGATTCAGCGAGACACATGGTCTGTCTGTCCCGACGGAGAACACCGCCCATGATTCGCTTTGCCCGCCCAAACTTGTCTAACCGTTCTCCCATCATCTCTCCAACGACAGGCAACTCCAGGAGTCTCTCTCCATGCCTATCCACTTCCGTTGCACGAGTTGCGGGCATCTTCTCTCCATCGGCAGGCGAAAAGCGGGCATCGAGACCGCTTGTCCCATCTGCCGCCATCCGCAAAAGGTTCCCCATCAGACAAATGCGGAGCCGCCCATTAGCTCTGGACCGGAACGAGCGGCTCAATCTTGCCGCCCGGTGGGTATAGCGGCCCGTTTCGTCAGCTTGACGCTCGGCTTAGCGATACTGGGTTTGCTCGGCTGGATAATGTGGACTTTCCCCCGTTTTTCGCGTCCGCCCGGTGAGCAACGGCCTCCCGACGATGAACAGCTGGCGAGCTTGGCGCGAATTAATCCTCTATTGCAACCCGAGGTCGAAGTTTCGCCGAGAAGCCCTCCTGTTCCTTTGCCGACGCGAAGACCGCTTCCGCCTCCGCCTGTTCCTCTCGCCGACGCCCAGAAACCACCCTCCGACCCGCCGCCTGCAGTCAGGAAACCGGACAAGCGTCCTCCGCCTGGTCTGCCGAGTCCCGCAAACGATACTCCTAAGAAGAAACCACCTTCGCCCCCCACGAAGCAGGAAGAGGCCGACGCGATCGGCAACGAACTGCTCAAGGCCGCGCCCGAACAACAAGACGTGTTGTTGGAAAAACTGCGGACAGGTAAGGGGTCGGAGTACACGCAGGCGCTGGCCGCCGCCATCGGCCGGCTTTCCGGTGCAGCCAAGTCCAGGGCACGCCAGACCCTGGCTGAACGGCTGACGCGATTTACCTCTCCTACCTTGCTCGCCTACCTCGGGAGCGAAGACGCCGAGCTGCGCCGTGCCGCCGCTCTGGCTCTGGGCATGAAGGACGATAAGGACCACATTAGTGAACTAATCGATTTGTTGGAAGATCCCGATCCATCCGTTGTACGGGCCGCTCATGCCTCCTTGAAAAGTCTAACGAGCGCGGATTCCGCCCGTGGGGCCGAGGCTGTCTCCGAGAAACCTGCCGAGGCGGGGCCGGCGCGAACACCCCCGCCGAGAGAAAAACCCGCGATCCCGCGGCGTCCAACGCCCTCCGCCGAAGGGGAAGCTCCAGCCACGGATTCGCCGGCGTCCAGGAAGAAGGCGCCAGCAAAGGACGACGACCTGCCGGACGTGGCCCTTGTACCGCCCGAGGAAACGTCTTCGGAGATGAAAGCCTTTCTCCGCGCCGTTGCCGTTGGCCTTTCCTCCGGGAAAGTTCCCGAACGGATCAAGGCCGCCCGAACGCTGGGCGAGCTGGGCGAGCAGGCCAAACCCGCTCGCCGTCTGCTCTGTGCCGCCATGCTCGATCCCGTCGCCGCTGTCCGCGTGGCGGCCGCCGACGCCCTCAAGAACATCGATCCCAAGATGCACTATCTGGCTGTCGTGCTGGCGACCGAGAGGGTGGGAAGCGGGGCGGACGCTTCCCGAGTTGCCACCCTGCTTGGAAAAATTCAAAAGCTGGAGGACGATGGAGAGCCACTGGCGCCGCTCGTTGCCTACGTGGTCAAGTTTTCGGCAAGCAATGGGACTAATCACCTTCTCATCACGGCCTTGACCACGCTGAGCCGAATCGGCCGGAAGGATTTGTCGTCGTACCGGGTCGTCGCTTCGGCGTTGACGAACCGCGATCCCTTCATCCGGACCATTGCGCTGCGAGGGTTAGTCCGCATGAAACATGGAAAGCTGGCCGTCTCCAGAATCCTTGCCCTTCTGCGAATCGATCTCCCCGTCAACCGCATTGCCGCGATCGAGGCTCTGGCAGTTTTAGCCGATGAGAGTACCGAAGAGATCATCGCGGAAGCCATCGCGGCTCAGCGCTACCACCATGATGAAGGAGTCCGCCAAGCCGTCGAAACGGCCCTTAACAAACTGGAGAACAAACGAAATCCGTAACCGGAGAACAACCATGCGAAGCAAGCTTGCGATCGTGCCTTTCTGTCTGCTGTTGGCGACAGCCGTGGGAGCCGATGGACCGGAGTTGAAGACGCAGAGGCAGCCGTCTACTGTCCGCCACGGCACAGCTATCGATTTCGTGGATACTCCCGTCGAGGCGGCGAAGCTGGCCGCCAAGCAGAAGAAACTCGTCCTGGTCGTACACGTGTCGGGCTACTTCGAGGATCCGGACTTCACCTGAAACAACGCCGAGGCGCTCCGTGTGAACGCTCTAGCCGACCGCACAGTAGGCGAGCTGGTGAACAAGCACTTCATCGCGTCTTTCCAGCGCGTGGGCAGCTTCAAGATCGAGGGCAAGCAGAAGCAAGGGGGGAACGTGGCAACCTACTTCTGCGCCGGATGGTCGCGTTCTCAACGCCATTGCCGGCCCGGTAGACGCCAGGACGATGCTCGAAGAAACGCAATGGACGATTCAGAAAACGCGCGATGCGATCAAGGAGAGCAAGGGCAACGCCGACAAGTTCAAGGGGCTGCTGCGGAAATATCATGCCGAGCGGCTACAAGACCAGTATGGCGCCCGCGTCACGCCGATCCTGAAGGACCAGACCATGCAGGATCTGAAGACGGCCCTGGCTTACCGGGATAAAGACGGCCGGAAGTTGGCTCCGGTTCTGCCGCTGCCGCCCATCGAGAACAAGGAAGAAGTGAAGCCGTTGTCCAACCTCGGCAAGACGCACCGGCTCTTGGCGGCGCATGCGGGAGCGAAGATTGAACAAATCTATGGCGCCGTGTTCCAGGGCATCCTGAACGAGAAGGTGACAACCAAGCCGGTCCAGACGAAGGACCCGTTTCCCTGGCGGAAAGAGATCAAGACACGTTGAGATGACGGTGGGATCGGTTACTGACGAGCATCCCGCCAATCATCCACCGCCATCTCATCGCTGTACTCCCGCGAACGGAGGCCGGCAGCAAACGGCCCATCGCCTGGTTAGCTTCTTGACCTCTCAATAATCGCGCACTGAGCCATCCGCATACGTGGGGGTCGGCCACTTGAACTTCCGTTTCGGGTCAGCGGCGACCTTCGCCATCCTGTCCTCGTCGATCTCGACGCCCAGGCCCGGTCCCTGCGGCAGCGAGGCGTAGCCGTCCTTGTCGATCGACCAGTTCTTGCGCCACGCCGGGCGGCATGATGTGGCCGTCGATGTAGCCCTCTTGGATCAGGAACAGCGGAATCGACGCCGAGACGTGCAGGCTGGCGGTCAGGCCCAATTCGGAGCAGGTGTTGTGCGGGGCCATCGGCACGTAGTAGGCTTCGGCCAGCGCGGCGATCTTCTTGAGCTGGCTGATGCCGCCGCAGTGGCCGACGTCGGATTGCAAAATGTCGATGGCCTGATTCTGCAGGTAGGGCGATCGACCTCCCAGATGGTGCGGTCGCGCTCGCCGGTGGCCAGCGGCACCTTGATGATCTGCTGCAGTTGCTTGAACACCTCGATGTTGCCCGGCACGGCCGGCTCCTCGATCCACATCACGTCATACGGCTCGATGGCGGCGGCGAACTGGATGAGCAGCGGCGGCGGCATCGAGCAGTGGGCGTCGAACATGACAGCGCCGTCGGGGCCGACCCGCTTGCGGGTGTCCTGGATCATCTTCACCAGTGGAGCGATGTCGTGCATGTTGCCGGAGAAGGGATGCGGCCCGCCGGTGCCGACCTTGTGGCGCCTTGGGCGTGGGATACATGCGGATGCGCTCGCGGCACGGGCCGCCCAGCAGGCGGTAGACCGGCACGCCATGCAGCTTGCCGGTGATGTCCCACAGCGCCATGTCGATGGCCGAAAGCGTGTGGACCATGAACGGCCCGCCGCGCATGTCGCGGTGCGAGCGGTACAGCTTCTGCCAGAGGTGCTCGATGCGCGTCGGGTTCTCGCCGTCGAGCAGCTCGCAGCAGCGACTCGGCCAGGGCGCAGGCGACGCTGCGGCTCCAGGCCGGTGATCTCGCCCCAGCCGGTGATCTGGTGGTTGGTCTCGATCTTGACGTAAGCCTTCGGGCCGACGGGAATGGCCCGCAGGTTGGTGATGCGAATCGAGGAACTGCGGTCTTCGACCTTGGCGGCCGGACCCTCCCCCAATGCCGCCTCCAGTGCCATCCCGCTCGCGGCGACCGCGCCCACGGTCCCCAGCAGCGTGCGCCGATCGATGCCGCTATCTTTCGTTTGCTCGCTCATCGTGGACTCCTGGCCAAGGCCCGGCGCGGAGTTGCGCCGGTGAAGAACAGGCTATCGGGCGGAGGCGGAGGCGGCGAAAGGAAAAGGAAAGACAGCTGCGGACCACGGAGGATATCTCAGCGAGGCCTTAACTTACGTCATTTTTCTAGCCAACCCCTTTCGTCTTCCTCAATCCATCCCCTACAATTGATGCAGGCGGGACGGGTTTCTGGCCAACCTGTGGGACGATGACCTTGCGATGGACTTCGAGCCGAAGCATTATTATGAAGCGGCTCAAGAGCGCCTGTTCCAGGCTGAGACGCTCTTCAACCTCTGTCCGGAGTGCCGAAAGAACCTGCGGGGCGAACGATATGCGGTCGTCGTGTACCTGGCGGGCGTGGCGGTAGAATCCATGTTCCGGGCCTACAAACTCAAGGTAGTCAGCCAATTTGACGAGAAGCACTCGCTGGACAGGTTGTTCGTCGCAAGCAGATTCAGTAGTTTCCGGTTCGGTCGGAACGACAAAAGGTGTAGAGGGCAATCGCAAGGCTCCTCCTGATAATGACTTGTACCACCAAGGACATTTCAGGAGGAAGCCATGCGACACTCGGCAGTATACACTCACCCCCGCCCACGTCCAGGCCCACGCCGCCTAGCGCATCCAAAAACATCTCCGCCTGCCAGACCACGGCCGCAAATGCACCAGCCGATACCCTGTGGACCGTCCTCTGCTACGCCGCCAGCCGCATCATCTCCCTGGCCGCTGCCTGCGCCGCCCTCCGCGATGCTCCCTCCGACAGCGCCGCCCACGATGCCTTGCTGGCCACCCTGCCCGACCTACGCCCAATTACAACGCCGCCTCAACCGCGCCCTGCAAGGCGACCTGCCCCACGCCTTACGTCGCCATCGCCAACCCCTGGCCATCGACCTCACCCTCATGCCCTACCACGGCAAACCCTTGCACCAACCCGACGAGATCTATCGCAGCCAGGCCAAGAGTGGCACCAGCCACTTCCACGCCTACGCCACCGCCTACGTCATCCGCAAAGGACGACGCTTCACGGTCGCCCTGACGACGGTGGGCCGCCACGATGCCTTACCCGTCGTGCTCAAGCGGCTGTTGCGTGAAGCGGCCCGGGCCGGCGTCCGCCCGCGTTATCTGCTGTTGGATCGCGGCTTTTGCAGCGTGGACGTCATCCGCTACCTGCAAAACGCCCGCTACGCGTGGCTGATGCCGTTGGTGTTGCGGGGCCGCAAGGCCGACCACCCCAAGGGGCCATCGGGCAGCCGAGTCTTCGCCGGCCGCAAGCGGAGCGGTTGGGCGGCAGTACACGATGACCAACGCCGGCAAACGTCGGGCGCGGTTCCGCGGTGTGTATCAAGTGTCGCAACCGGCGGGGCGAGCGTGGACGGCATGGTCGTGAGGCGTTGGTCTATGCCTTCGGTGGGCCGTTGCGTCCGTCGTCGTATACGTGGGTGAAGGAGACGTACCGGAGTCGGTTCGCCATCGAGACGAGTTACCGGCAGATGCACCAGGCGCGGATTCGGACGTGTACGCGCGATCCGCTGCTGCGGTTGTTGTACGTGGGGATAGCGTTGCTGCTTGCGTAACGTGTGGGTGTGGTTGCATTGGCAGGTGTTGGCGCGTCGTCAGCGTGGCGGTCGGCGGATCGACCTGGGGCGTTTGAGCTTTCGCAAGATGCTGGTGTGGTTGCAACACTGGGCCGAAGCCCGTTTGGGAATCCACGATGAAATCGCCACGGAACATCGGATGTATGAATGAGTTGGGGCATGGTATCATAATTCGAGATCACCGGAAACTACTGAGATTGGACTTCCGACTGGAAGATAAGTTGAAAAGCCAAAGGGAAAAGCCTCAAAAAATCGTAACCGTTCACCCGACCTCGGAATTCGACACACTTGACGGTGCATGACAGCTGAGGCAGAGTGAACTTTTGGCCTCTTTTGTAGCTTTGCAACGTAATTCGGCAAAATGTCAAGTTGGTGAACATGGTTAGTCACCTAGCTTCACCAGATTACCACTTTCCGGAATTACGTTGCAAAGCCCTCTTTTGTCCACAAATGGCTACGATGCCTGGGCGATAATGGCACTTCCGGAGGTCGGGTGAACGGTTACGAAAAATCAACGACCAGCTGACGCGGCTTAGAGCTGCGGTGGATGCCGTTGCTGGAGTGTGGCGGAACAATTACCGTTACGCTTCTGAGAAGCGCATCTTCCAGGATTTCTTAAAGCGAAGGGTAATCCCCGTGAAGGGAAATAAAGGCGAGGAAGTCAAGATTCTCCGGAAGAAGGCGAACTTACTTCTACGAGACGCCCGCGTGATCGTTGAAGCGGGGGAGAAATCATGGACCTAAAACAGAAGATCCGGGCAGCTTTTGCTGCTACGACAGCGCTGAAGAAAGCCCGCGTCGCCAAGGTCAAGTCCCTCGGCAACCGTGTGCTTGTCTACCTCGTCTCCCCATCCTTCTCCAACAAGACCCCATTGCAGAAGCAGCGGCTAGTGTCTAAGGTCATGCGAGGAGCCAGCACGCTCACACCGGAAGACGTTCGCCGTGTCGGTTTGGTGCGCACTCTTACGCCAGCAGCGTACAACCGGATGGTGAAGGCTCGCAAAGCACGGCTCAACCAAGTTAGCGGCAAGTCAAAGAAGGACGGCTAATGCAATCGGCTGTCCTTCCCTCCCCTCCCGGACCATGAACGGCCCCGGCAACCATTTCCCCATTGGCTCGAAACGCAATCGGTTCCGTTCGCCAATCCCAGGACGGCAGACGAGAGCCGATGACGACCGCGAGCAGCGCTTCGGCGAGATTAAAGCGTGCCAGCCGTCGCAAACCGACGTAGGACGTGGTGAGCCGCGGATTGATCTCGATAACCACATCGCCGCTACCATTCTCGGCGTCGCCGAGGACGAGATCCATGCCGAACCAGCCGTGCAATCCCTCCACGCAACGTGCGGCTCGTTCCGCCAGGCGGCGGGCGCGATAATCCAGGCGTGTGGGCAAGGGCAGATGTCCTCCCAGGTAGCGGAAACGACCCTCGTTGGAGAGATGTTGCTCCACGGCCGGCAACGAGTGCCATTCGCTGCTGCCGGCGAGGAAGGCGACACTCACCGCCAGGCCGCGCACGTACGGTTGCCGTATCAACTCCCCGCTCCATCCCTCGTCTTGGGCCTGTCGGCGAGCGCGGTCCAACTCGTCCTCGTTATGGACCAGGAACGTGGCCTGCGAGCCGGCCCCGAAGCGCGGTTTGCACACCAGAGGATAAGGGGAGGGGGAGGACGGCGTGGGGATTCCCGACGAAATCCAGTGACACGTCAATGTCAGCTTGTCCGCCGTCATTCGCACCGCCGCGGAGGATGGGCCGAGTAAACGTCCTCCCTCCTCTTCGACCCAGCGACAGCGCTGAAAAAGGATGTCGTCGAACTCCGGCGCGATGAGGAGCGACCAATCGGCGTGAGCAGCCAGTGTCCGAAAGACTTGCTCTTCACTCCCAACCGGCGCGGCGTGTGGGACAACGCTCGGAGCCAATTCCGCGACGGCGGGGAGCAGACATGGATCGAGCAGCGTAATCGTCTCGATGTCGGGACAGCGAGCGAAGTCCTCCAGCACGGCGGAGAGCATGGCCCAGCCTTCGACGTGGAGAGAGGTTTCGGGACTGCCGCCCCGCCCACCGGCGCACAGGTATTCGTAGACGAAGACCTTCATGCGTCGGCCCTCAGGCGTGGCCGTTACGCTCCCGACGGAGCCGCCCCACCTCGCGCTCGATCATGGCGCGACGGTCGGCGATGAGCTTGCGATGCTGATGCAAACCATAGCGGCGCGTGGCCCAGTAATCGAGCGCCGCCAGAAAGACCACGGCCATCAGCACAAGCAGGAAGACGATCCAGAAGCCGCCGTAAAAGCGGGCGAACAGGCGTTGCTCGTCACGGAGGGGCGCGACATCGCCTTGTCGCTCCATCTCGGCTCGTTCGTCGGCCAACTGCTGCGCCGGCACTTCGAGATAGATCAAGGCCAGCGCCAGCATGACGCCCAGCAGGAGCAGCAGCACCGAGGTCACCAGGCGGCGGCGCGTGCGGCTGACGAGATAGGAACGCTCCTCCAGCGGCATCTCCTCGGCGTGACGCAGGCGGCGCATCGACAGGACTTGCCGCACACCGTACAGCGCCGCCACGAACAGCAATAGCACGACAAGGACGGCGCCGAAGACGATTTGCGACCAACCCACGATGAGGCTCCACGGAGGCGGAAAGCGCTTTCACTTCACCCGCTGCAACCACACGCTCAAGACCTTCGCCACCTGTTCGAGGCCCTCGGCCGAACAGTTTTCCGGAAGGTCGCTCAATCGGTGCCAATGCGGATACTTGAAGTCGATGATGTCGATGGCCGGGATGCCATTTTGGTAGAGCGCGACGTGATCGTCCTGGACGTGCGCCCCGAAGGAGTCGGCGTCGAAGGCCGAGCATTCCAGTTGCTTGGCGATGCCCCAGATCGCTTGCACCAGGCCGGGAGCCTGTTCCGACGAGTACGGCTCGATGGGGAAGCTCGGCTTCTTGCCGCCGATCATGTCGAGCAGGATGGCGGCGCCGTAGAACTTCTGGCCGCGGGCCTTGCGGTACTCGCGGCCGAAGTGCTTCGAGCCGAAGAAATAGTCGTCGTCCTGCTCGAAGACGTACTCCTCGCCGTCGAAAAAGACAAAATCGACGCCGACGTTGACCTTCAAGTCCTTCATGGCGTGGGCCAGCTCCATGAGGAGGGCGACGCCGGAGCCGCCGTCGTTGGCGCTGACGAACGGTTTGCGCCAGTTCCGCGTGTCGTGCTCCTGGTCGGCCAGCGGCCGCGTGTCGTAGTGCGAGCAGAGGAGGACGCGGCGCTGGCGCGTCGGGGTGCCAGGAGACGACGAGGTTAGCCATGTCCACGCCCTTGCGGACGCTGCGCTGCGTGGCCGTGAAACGCTGCCACTCGATCTGACCGCCCTGGGCCGTGAAATGTTTTTCCAGCAGCTCCTGCTGCTTTTTCATGCCCTCGGTGCCGCTGATGCGCGGGCCGATCTGGCACAGCGCTTCGAGGTAGCCCATGGCGCGGCCGGCGTTGAAGGGGGCTGGTTCGACCGCGGCTTCGCGGTCGGCGGCGAAGGCGTCGCCGGTCTTTCGGGGCGTTTCGGCGTTGCCGGCTGCTTCGTCTGCTTGAACCATTGTTCGACCAGCTGCGTCGCCGGTCTTTCGCGGCGTTTCGGCGTTGCCGTTCCAGGGTCGCAGCATGAACAGACAAACCACCAGGGCCGCGAGGACGACGATCGTGATACCACCGGCCATTCGACGCATGACGGACCCCCCTCGTCGAACAGGGAATAGGGACCAGGGACGAGGGGCGAGAGAGGAAGGCGAGAACTCCTCATCCCTCAGGGAATCATAGCCGGTCGGCGAATGGCGAGCGAGAGCGATTTCACTGGCGGTAGGTGCCGGGGTGGGCAGCTGTTACTTGGGTGGGTTTTTGGCTTGTCGCGCGATAGGTTGACTCCCAGGTCCAAAACGCACACGCCTTCTTCACACTCAGGAGTTGCATCATGGCTTCCCAGCACGGTCCTTCCCCAGTGGCCCCATCCCGCCAAGAACGCATCGAAGCCATCCTGCAACAGCTGCGACCCCAGATCGAACAGACCGTTCGCCAGCTTGTCGAAAGGGCCGTCGATGTTCCCGAGGCGGAGGAATTCGGCGCCATCGACTTCGAGTTCCGCGATGCCGGGCAGAAGCTGGTCAACCACGTCCGGCAAGCCAGCGTGGCGAGCCGGAAAAAAAGGGCTACGTAGGCTCCAGCGTACGCTGCACCTTGTGCGGGCACACGGCCAAGTTTCATTCCTACCAGTCCCGGCGGCTGTTGACCGTGCATGGCGAGGTGCGTCTGGAGCGCGCCTATTCCTACTGTGCCCGCTGCCACCACAGTTGCATCCCCTACGACGAGGTACTGGGCTTGCACGATGCCATCAGCCCCGGCTTGCGGCCGCTGGTCTGTCTGGCCGGGACGATGGTGCCCTTCGGCGATGCGTCCGAAGACATCCTCCGGCGTTTCTCCGGAGTGCGTCTGTCGGCTTCCTCGGTATTGCGCTGTACCCAAGGGGAGGGCGAACGCTTGCGGGCGCAGCAGAAAGCGGGGCCGATGGTCGAGCCGACGCAGCCCGAACTCCTCTGGACCGCACCGCGAAGGGAAGGGCAGCCCGCGGCCTATGTCGGCCTGGACGCCTTCAGCGTGCCGATGCAGGGGATCGGAGCAGGCAAGGCCGAGCATCGCATGCTCTACACCGCGTTGTTGTACACGCCGCAAAAGGAGCACAGCCGCTACCTGGTCGATTTCGACCTCGATGTGCTGGCGGAGCAAGTGGCGCGCAGGCCCGGGCGTTGGGCGTTACGCGGGTGAGTGACTTGATCGCCGTGACCGACGGCGGCAACGGCCTGGAAGAAGCCTTGCAGCGTCACCTGGCCGAGAACCTGACGACTATCCTGGATTGGTATCACGCCGCCGAACACCTCTGTGCCTTCGCCAACGTCTGGCATGCCGGCGAGGAAACGGCCCGCGTGCTGTGGCAGCAGCAGGCCAAAGGAATCCTCTATGAGCAAGGGGGCGAAGCCTTGCTCACCTTTTTGCGGGCGTTGGACTTGCCGCCGGAGACATCGGCAGAGGTTCACGAGGAACTGCGGAAGCTGATCGGCTACTTCGAGAACAACCGGCATCGCACCGATTATCCGCGCTATCGTCAGAAGGGCTGGGACATCGGCAGTGGGCCGACGGAGGCGGGCTGCAAGATCATCGGTGAAAGGCTCAAGGGTTCGGGCATGCGCTGGGTAGAAGACGGTGCGGCAACCGTGGCGGCCCTACGGGCTTTATATGTCAGTGGCGGCAAGGTGTGGGACGGCTTCTGGTCGCAGCCTCACCGCGCCGCCGCGTAAAGTCACCCAAGTAAATGATTCACACCCTAGGTGCCGCGAGCCGAGCGGCACAGGGCGTCCGGCTCGGCTCGCCGGACCTACTTGCGTGTTTGCAATGTTCGCCTTACTGTGAACGTGACGAAGGATACTCAACCGGGAGCGTGACGATGTGCCGACTTCTGGGCATCCTGTGCGCCGTTTCTCTCTTCTTACCTGTCCGCGCTGCATCCGCTCGCGGCCCATTCGCGGACCTCGTCGTGACGAACGCGCGGATCTGGACGGTCAACTCGGCCCAACCGGAGGCTGAAGCGTTGGCGATCGTGCGCGATCGAATCGCGGTTGTCGGCAGCGGCGCCGACGTGCGACCGATGATCGGCCCGAAGACGCGCGTCCTCGACGCGCAGGGTCGGCGAATCGTACCGGGGTTTTACGACAGTCACATTCACCTGCTCGGCTCGGGCCTTCGTCTCTCCGAGGTCGCCCTGAAGGACGCGGCGAACGAGGCCGAGTTCGGCAAGCGTTTGCAGGCGTTCGATCGCAAACTGCCGCGCGATCGCTGGCTGCTGGGCGGCGAGTGGGACCACGATCGCACCTTCGGCGGACGTCTGCCCACGGCCGAGCTAATCGACAAGTACGTCGCCGACCGTCCCGTGTTCCTGCGCCGCTATGACGGACACATGGCCGTCGTCAACACATCCGCCCTTCGCCTCGCCGGCATCACCGCCGAGACGGCCGAGCCAGCCGGCGGCGTGATTTATCGCAAGCCCGGTTCGCGTCACCCCAGTGGCGTGCTGCGCGACAACGCCATGAGCCTGGTCGAACGTCTTGTCCCGGCGCCGACGGAGGAGCAGATCATCGAAGCCGTCCGCGCCGCCCTGGCCGAAGCGCGGCAAGTCGGCGTCACCAGCGCCCAGGACATGGGCGGCAGCGCCGGCGCGATGCGGCGTCGCCTGTTTCGTCTGTATCAGCAGTTGGCCCGGCAGGGTCAGCTGACGATGCGTCTCGATCTCCGCTGGCCGTTGGCGGACTGGCGCAGTCTGGCGATGCTGGGCGTCGAGGCAAATTACGGAGACGACTGGGTGCGTATTGGCGGTGTCAAGGGCTTCGTCGATGGCTCGCTCGGCTCCAGCACGGCGAAGATGTTCGACTCCTACCGGAACGAGAAGGGCAGTACGGGCGTGTACGTGACGCCGCTCAACCGTCTGCGCGAATCCATCGAAGGCGCCGACGCGGCCGGGCTGTCGATTGCCGTACACGCCATAGGCGACCGCGCCAACGCCGAGCTGCTCGACATCTTCGCCGAGGTGGCGAAGAAGAACGGGCCGCGCGATCGTCGTTTCCGCATCGAGCACGCCCAGCACTTACGGCCACGCGACTATGCACGCTTCAAGGAACTGGGCGTGATCGCGTCCCTGCAACCGTACCACGCCATCGACGACGGCCGCTGGGCCGAGGGACGCATCGGGGCGGAGCGATGCGCTTCGTCCTATGCGTGCCGGTCGCTGCTCGACGCGGGAGCGCGGCTGGCGTTCGGCTCGGATTGGTCGGTGGCGCCGCTCAACCCGCTGCTGGGCATCGACGCCGCCGTCAATCGCCGCACGCTGGACGGCAAGCATCCCAAGGGCTGGTTCCCGCAGCA
The DNA here is from genome assembly GCA_963849325.1 of uncultured Planctomycetota bacterium. GTDB lineage: Bacteria > Planctomycetota > Planctomycetia > Gemmatales > Gemmataceae > JAJPHU01. The sequence goes on from CAWKHF010000006.1 coordinate 561,821, forward strand.
GAAGATCGGCGTCGCCGAGGCGATCGCGGCGTACACGCTCGGTTCGGCGTATGCGGCGTTTCAGGACAAGGATCGCGGCTCGCTGGAGGTGGGCAAACTCGCCGACTTCGTGGTGCTGTCGCGCGACATTCTGGCGGACTCGGAGCGCGATCGCATCGCTGAGACGAAGGTGCTGGCTACCATCGTCGGAGGCAAGGTCGTTCACGAGAACAGTCGAGAAAAGGGCCGCCCTTGAACTCCCATGCGGCCCTTAGAGGCACTAACCGAATGTGGCGGCACGTTTGTAACGTGCCGTACAATCCAACACGTTGAAAACGTGTTGCCACATTTTGTTAGAGCCTCTTAATCGTCACATTCGGCAATCTTTCCCGCATCCTCTTTTCTCGCCCCCAAGAAAATTGGGAAAAGTGGGTAACGCAACTCACCCTGAGCGACAATGAATAGGTGAGGATTGACGCCCTGTTCCGAGCCGGAGCGAAGTCGGATGGGTGGAAATGCGTCCGATGGCGGACCCGAGACGACCGGCGGCGACCGGGCGGAGCACCTGCGCCGCGCGATCGACTATGCGATCAACTACGAGTATGAAACGCTGATTCGCCGCGTCGGTCTGCTGGTCTACCGCATCTGCGGCCGATTGAGGCGCGATGAGGTTGCGGATCGGTCCCAGGAGGTTCTCGGTGAGGCGGTGAAGCGCGCCTTGCAGGCGGCGGAGCGGTTCGATCCGGGACAGTCGGCGACCGCCTGGTTAATGGGTTTCGCTCTGCACATTCTGCAGGAGCAGCGGCGCGGCCGGGCGAAGCGCGTCGTCGCTCAGAGCGATCTCGGCGAGGAGGCGTGGCGGCAAACCCTGGCGGAATTGTGCGCCGCCGATACGGATGCCGCGACCATCCGTCTCGACGTCCGGCAGGCGTTGGCGCGTCTGGACGAAGGGCAGCGACGCATCGTGGAGTTGCGGTATTTCGATGGGTTGGATGGAGAAGAGTTGGCGCGAGCTGTGGACGCGCCGTCCGCGGGCGCCGCGCGGGTGCGGTTGGCGCGGGCGTTGCAAGCGCTGCGGCGACAATTTCGACTGGCTGAAGGCGAGGGGACGCCATGACGGAACACGAACAGGCCGCCGGCTGGGCCGAGACCGCCCTGCGCTACCTCGACGCCCTCGACGCCGGCGACATCAACACACTGGCCGCGCTGTGGGAGCAAGCGGCTGCGAATCCCGAGTTGGAGCAAGTGTTAGGGGAGCTGACGGATGGACTCGCCGCCGAGGAGGGGGCATGGCCGTCGTGGGAGGCCGACGCCGCCCGCGTTCGGGATCTGTTGCGCGAGCATTTACCCAGTGGCTTCTCCGCTCCGGAGGAACCGCCGCCGCTGACCGTCCGTGATGTGGCGGCTCGCTTGCAGTCCGATAATGCCGTGGCCGGGCGTCTGAGCGTGGCGGATCGGACGGCCAACAGCCGACTACTGGCCGACACGACGCCGGTGCCGGAAGAACTGGGTTTACCGCACTTCGAGAAGTGGAAGACGACGCTGGGTGTCAGCGCCAGTCCGCACTATTGGCGAGCCTTTCGGCAGACGGCGGTGCTGCTGGCGATGGGTCGATGTCAACAGGCCGGCGAGTTGGCCGCGGCGCGCCGAGCCGGCCGGACACCGAGGGGAGGGCGGTCATGAGTCGGGCCGACGATGGCGTCCTCGTCGCCGACGCGATCCGGCGGCTTCACGCCGCTGCCGGTCTGCCGTGGCCGCCCCCCGCCAACCCCGTCGTCACGCCGGTGCCGCTCGATACGCTCATCGCCAGCTATAACCTGGTGCATGAGGAGGTCCCCGAATTGAGCCACGCTTCCGCCGGGGCCTTCCTCGTGCGCTGGGGAGTACGGCGCCCCGAACTGCTGGAAGATTCGTCGCCGCTGGCCGGTTTCCTTTTCGCCAACGCACGCGGCGGCTACATTCTGGTCCGAGGCGATGATCCGCTGCCGCGCCGTCGGTTCACGGCGGCGCACGAACTGGGGCATTATCTGCTGCACTTCCTGCCGCGATTGCAGGCGAAGCAAGATCCGGAAACGTATCTGCTCAAGGATGACAGGGACGATATGGTGCGCGAGGAGGCGAAGGACGGGGATGTCAAGGCGTTGTCACTACCGGAGATGGAGATGGAGCGGCAGGCCAATCGATTCGCGGCCGAGTTGTTGATGCCGGAGTCCGTGTGCCGGATTGCTTGCGTGCAATGCTTCCGCCCGACGCCGCGATTTCTGGAGCATCATCTCGCCGGTACTCTGCTTGTCAGTCGAGAGGCGGTGCGCTGGCGTTTGCGGGGGCTGGCGCTGACAACCTGACAAGCTCGGAGTGCCAGCGACGGGTAGCACCCGCGACGGGTCGAGGAACCAACGAGGCAGCGACGATGAGCCTGGATTTCCTCCTGCACTACGGCGGCCGGCGTTTGCGGCAGTACGTCGAACAACCGCCGCTCGACGCGCCGGCCGACGACGACGATGACGGAACGCCGATCGCCACGCTCGACCTGGAGGCGCCCCTCGACGCCTGGCAGCCGCGTTCGGTCGCCTCCGATGTGCTCGACCCGGACGCCGTGCCGCGGCGTTTCATCGACGGCTGTCACTCGGGACAGACGGTCGCCTGGCTGCAAGATGCACTCGGCCATCCCATCCCCGTCCGGTTAGCCGAGATCGGCGGCGTGTGCATGCAGTCTGAAGGCCGTTCCCTGCGCCGACAATTCGCCCATGTCGAACGGATCGTGTGCTTGATCGTCGATCCGTTCCCCTGGCACGAGGTTGAGAACTTCGCCGCGACGTTGGCGGAGATCGGCATGCGTCTCTTGCCGGCTTTGCCGCCGATGATCGAGGACGCACGCCAACTGATCTACGATTACGCGAGCATGGAGCAACGGACGTACACCCAAGCGCAAGTGGAGATGCGCATTCTGGAAGAGTTGGCGTTAGGTCAAGATCCCGAGGCGCTGAGTTTGGTTGATGGCCCACTCGGACGGCTGGAACACCCTCGGGCGATCGGGGTCATCAAGCAGCATCGAAAGAATTATCTGGGTCTGCATCCGCAGTGCTGGCAGGTGTTCTACCAACTCGAACCGGGGCAGCGCACGCCGGCGTTTCGGCTGGCCAGCCAAAGCGCGCCGCTGGTGTCGTGGTATTTCAAGCTGGACGGCGCACACGGCGCCATGCCGAACTGGGGCATCGTTCGCATCGAAATCAGCTGCGCTCACTTCGAGCGCCACGATTGCGACTTTCGCTATCTCGATAGATTGTCGAACGCTCTGCTGCACCTGCGCTGCCGCCAGGGCAGCTATGCGCGAGCGCCGGTCTCGATGGAACCGATCGTGCGCGCGGAGGAGAGCCTGAAATCGCTCCTCACCGCGCCGGCCACGTTGGCCCAGCGGTTTTACCATCTGACCGGCTTGTGAGGCGGTTTCGACTTGGGAGTATTCAACGATGAACGATGGAATCCCAACTGTGCAGCAAGCTCCATCTCGTTTGGTTTCCGTGTCGCCGTCTTCGGCCAAGGACGTCATCGGCAAGGTCGCCTCGCCGCCGCGACGCGAATCGACCAGCGAGGAGTTCTACTTCTGGGTCGCGCCGGATACGCTCGTCGAAAAGTCGCAGATCGTCCGCACCGAGAGCGAGGTCGCCGGACAACGGTTGGTGTTTTACGGTCTCATCCGCGAGGTCTATCGCCAGAGCCGGCAGAGCGATCTCGGCGAGGAGTTTGACCGTCACGATGGCGACGTGGGTTATCAACCGCCCTTCGATTCGCCCGGTTTCACCTACGCTGCCGTGACCATCCTGCGCACCGAACCCGCCGTGATGACTCCGCCGAAGGAAGGCAGCGATGTTTTCCTCGGCGGCGAGCGCGAGGCGTACATGGCTTACGGCGCGGACGAGATCGAGAAACCGCTGGCCGTCGGTCTTGTCAAGAACGGCGGCACGCGCCTGATCGGCCCCGGCCGCATCGACCTCGACTATTTGCTCGGCGCCAATGGCGGCCACCTGAACGTCAACGGCGTCGCCGGCCGCGGCACGAAATCGAGTTTGCTGTTGCACTTCAATTACCTGCTGCTGCGCGAGGCGCGCAAACAGCAGCGCGAACGCCCCGGCGACCGGGACCGACTGCGGATCGTGCCCATTATCCTCAACGTCAAAAACTTTGATCTCTTCCACATCGACCGCCGCAGCACGCGCTACGATCCGGCCAAGCACGCCGCCGACTGGCACGCGCTGGGCATCGACGATCCGGCCCCGTTCCAGAACGTGTCTTTTTATGCTCCGCAGTTGCCCGGCCAGGACATACCTGTCAACACCGGGCGGCCGAAGTCCGACGTGAAGGCGTACAGTTGGAGCCTGCGCGAAGTGATCGAGCGCGGGCTGCTGAGTTACCTGTTCGCCGAGGACGACGTGCGCAACGCCAACTTCGGCACCCTGGTCCTCGATATCGAGAACTACCTCACGCAAGAGCGATTGGAACGCGACAACACCCGTCTGCGCAAGCTGAAAACCGGCCCCGACGTGCCGTGCCATTTTGATGGGCTGCTCAAATGGGTGGAGGAATTGGCCCTCAACGAGCAAGGCACTATCAATCCCCTCAAGGGCAAACATCACTCGGCGACCCTGCGCAAACTCTACCGTCGCCTGCTGCGACTGGTCTACGAGGGCAACGGCGTGCTGCGCCGCGATGCCCAGCAGGGCAAGCCACTCGACGTTTGCGCCCGCGATTCGCGCGACCCGATCGTCGTCGATCTCAACGGCCTGTCGGCCGTGCCGGCGCTGCAGCGCTTTGTCGTCGCCACCATCTTCCGCCAACTGGTCGAGGAACGCACCGGCTCGCACGCTCAGCGCGGCCTCATCTATCTCGTCACGCTCGATGAATTGAACCGCTTCGCCCCGAGCGGCGCGCACGATCCCATCACCGAATTGATCGAGCGCGTGGCGGCGGAAATGCGTTCCCAGGGCATTATTCTCCTGGGGGCGCAGCAACAAGCGTCGCTGGTGTCGGGCCGCGTCATCGAGAATGCCGGCATCCGGGCGCTGGGCAAGAGCGGTTCGCTCGAGTTGAGTCATAAGGTCTGGGGAGGTCTGAGCGAATCGGCGCGTCGCAAGGCGTCGATGCTGCTGCCGGAGGAGAAGCTGCTCATCCAGGACAGCTTTCGCGAGCCGCTGCTGGTGAAAATCCCGTTCCCGCCCTGGGCGGTGCGGGGCCGAAGCCGTCGAGGAGGTGCCAGCCGCGGGGAGCAGGGTCGAACTGGAGGATTTGTGACGAAGACGGACCTACGGACTTTGCATCCGGGCCGAGACTTCTGCGATAATACGTCAAATTGTGTTTGCGGGCGATGAGGAGAAAGGCGAAGGCATGCGTATCCTGCACACGGCGGACTGGCACCTGGCCGACCGACTTGGCCGCATCGATCGCACCGACGACCTGCGTCGAGCGGTGGAGCGCGTGGCCGACTATTGCCGCTCGGAAAAAGTCGATGTCCTTCTCGTTGCCGGCGACCTGTTCAGCGAGCTGGCGGGACCGGACGCGCTGCGCGAGTCGATCCGTCATTTGCAGGAGACGTTTGGGCCGTTCCTGCGCGAGGGCGGAACGATCCTCACACTCACCGGCAATCACGATAAGGAGAACTTCTGCCAGACCCTGCGTCATGCCATGAACCTGGCGGCGCCCGGCGTCAAACCGGGAGCACTGGCCCCGGCCGGCCGGCTCTATCTCGCCACCGGCCCCGCGCTGCTGCAACTGCTGGATCGGGATGCGCAGAAGGGCGTTCAGTTCCTCCTCATGCCGTATCCGACACCCACGCGCTACCTCCAGGACGAGGTGGCCCAGCGCTATCAGGGGCTTGACGAGAAAAACCGTCACCTGATGGCGGCCTACACTAGCCGCCTCAACGAATTGCAGACCGACCCGCGTTTCGACCCGCGCTTGCAGACGGTGCTGGCCGCTCATATCCACGTCGAGGGCAGTTTATTGAAAGACGAGTCGCCCTTTCGGATTACCGAACAGGAGGATGTGCTCTTCAAGCCTGCCGACGTACCGACCGGCTTCGCTTACATCGCCCTGGGCCACATCCACAAGGCGCAGTGTCTGGGAGGTCAGAAACACGTCCGTTACTGCGGCAGCGTTGAGCGCTTGGACTTGGGCGAGAGTAACTACCAGAATGGCGTCGTCCTCTTCGACCTCGGGCCGGAGGGCTTGCGAGGCGAGCCCCAGGTATTGCCGCTGGAGGCAACGCCGATTTACGAGGTTCCCATCCATTCGCCGCAAGACGAAATCCCTGGCCTACGCCAGCGCTACCCCGACTCTCAGAAAGCCTTGGTGCGCATCGTCTGTACCTACACCGCCGGGGTCGATAACCGCGAGGAGATCCTGCGCAAGTTGGATGACATCTTCCCGCGCTGGTACGATCGAAAAATTATCGAGAAAAACGCGCTGAGCGAGACCCTTGCCGGCCCGCAGGGTCCGGCGAAGAGCTTCGAGGAAACGGTGCGCGATTATCTGCGGCAGGAGCTGACCAACCATGCCGATGACTTCCGCGAAGCCGTGCTGGCACGGGCCGAAGACCTTCTGAAGGCGGTGGACGCATGATCCCCCAACGCATCCGACTCAAAGGCTTCCTGTGCTACAAGGACGAACAGGAAATCAACTTCGACAGCAACGCCACGCTCTGGATGCTGTCCGGACTCAACGGCAGTGGCAAGTCGAGCATCTTCGATGCTGTCACCTACGCGCTCTTCGGCCATCATCGCGGCGGCAGCCAGCACGCTGTCGAGCTAATCAACAAAGACGGCGACGGCTTGGCCGTCGAATTCGATTTCCGCCTCGATGAGCGCGTTTACCGCGTGCGGCGGACCCTCCGCCGCAAGGTGCGCGGCGCACCGAGCCCGACGCAGCAGATCTATCGTTACGAGCCGGGCGGCGAGCACGACTGGGTCGCCGTGGAGGGAACGAATTACAGTAGCGAATTCCAGAACTGGATAAGAGATAAAATTGGTCTTACATATGATACATTCACCTCCTCCGTCCTGCTGCTTCAGGGCAAGGCGGACAAATTGCTCGATTCGAAGCCGGAAGGACGGCGGGCCGTGCTGGCCAGCATCGTCGATCTGGAGCGCTACAAATGCTTGCACGAGAAGGCGGACGCCAAGCGGAAAGAGCTGAAAGGAAAGCTGGAGGGTCTGTCCGACCGTTTGGCGGCGCTGCCGGAGGTCAAGGCGGAGGAGGTGGCGGCGGCGGAAGAGAGCATCCGAACGGCGGAAACGTCCCGCGAACAGGCCCGCGCGGAGGTCGAGCGTTTGCGCGAGATGGAACGACAAGCCCGCGCCTGGATGGAGCTGCAAAGCAAACTGGCGGCCGCTCGGCAGCGCTGGCAGCGCCGGACAGTTGCTCGAGGACGCCGCCGCCATTGAACGCGGCGTGGATCGGCTGCGCGAGCTGCGCGAGGTGCTGCCGCGTCTGCGCGAGATCGTCAAGCAACGCGGAACGATCCGCGACGTGGACCTCGCCAGCAAGGGACTGCTGCAAGAAAAGGACAAAACGGCGGAACAGCTGGCGCGGTGCGACAGCGCGCTGGGGCAGGAGCGCGACAAACGAACGACGCTGCAAACGCGCATGGAGGCGGAGGAGAAACAGCGGCAAGAGTTGGAGCCGCAATTGCGGAGCGTCATCGCCGGGGTGGAGAAGTTGACGGAGTACGAACGGCAGTCCGCGGAGCTGGCGCGCATCCGCGAGGAACTCGCCCTGTTGCCCGCCGACGCCACCGAGGAAGTGAAGCGAGCGCGAACGACGTGCGAAGGACTCGCCGCGCTGGCGCAACTCCTCCCCCAGCTCGTTCGCTTTCACGAACACCGCGAAGGGCTTCGGCAGGCGCTGGAGCGCGAACAGACGGCGAAACAACGTCTCGCCCAGGTCGAGACGCGCGGCAAGCACTGGAACGCCGAGCTGAAGCGCCTGGGACCGTTGGTGAAGGACGCCGATGGCGCGGCGCGGCAGGCCAGGGACCAAGAGACCGAAGCGCGCACCTTGCTCCAGCAGGCGCGGGACAGTCTGCGCGAAATCACGCATCTCGACGGCGCCAAGCGTTGCCGACACTGCGGCTTGGAGCTGACGCCGCAGCACCTCCACGAGGAGAAACGCCGCCGCGACGAGGAGGTGAGGCGGGCCGAGGAGCGACTCCAAAAAGCCGCTGCCGTTCTCCAGGCGGCGCGGCATGAGGAACAGCGATTGCGCGAAGACGAGAGCGGCGCGCAAAAGAACTACCAGGAGGCGCGCGAAGAATACCGCGAAGCGCAGAGCCAGGTAAACCAGGCCCGCGCCGACGTCACACGCTTGCAAGGTGATTGCGCCCGCGCTCACGACGACTTGCCGGACGAGCATCGCCGGCGAATCGGGGCGGCGCCGGTCGCCGACTGGCTGAAGACGGAATATCCCACGCCGAGCGATCTCGAGCAGCTGCGCGCCGAGGCGGCCGGCCATTCCGCGGCGCGGCAACGCTTGCACAAGGCCGAAGACGTCCTGAAGCAGTGGACCAAGCTCCACACGCAAGAGTCCGACAAGCTCGCCACCCTCGACCGCCTGCAAGCCGGCCTGCCTGCTGACCGCGAGGCGGTGCGGCGGATGCACACCGATCTCAGCGTCCGCCTCGAAACGCTTGACAAAGACCTCAAGGCCAAGCGCGGCCAGCGGAAAGACGCCGACGCGGAGATCGAACGCTGGACGCGCGAACGCGAGCGTTGGCAGGGACAGCTCAACCGCATCGACCTGGAGCTGAAGAAAAAGGAACTGGATGGCCAGAAGGCTCGGGAATTGATCGCCGTCAACCAGAAGGCGTTGCCGGTTTCGTGGCAGGCGGCCGCCGAGACCGCCGGCGCCGCCGAGTATAACCAGTGGGACAAGGAACGCGCCGACCTGGAAGCGTCCGGCGCCGATTCGCGCGGCAAGGAACTCCTGGAAGCACGCCATAAGCTCGACTTGTTTCGACAGGACAAGGAATCGCTGGAGTCTCAGCAAGATGCCTTCGCGGCCGAGGCGCGCCGCGATCCGGCGGACATCAAGGCGGAACTGGACCAGGCCAGGCAGGCGGAAGCGCAGGGCGACAAGGGCTTGACCGAGGCGCGGCAACAGCTCGCTCTCTTGCACGGCTACTGCAAACAGCGCGAGCAGATTGGCGAGGAGAGCATTCGACTGGAAGGCGAATGGTCCCTGTACAAGATCCTGGCCGAACTGCTTGGCAAGGACCGCCTGCAACTGTACCTGGTGCGGCAGGCGGAAAAGCAGGTGGTGGAGTACGCCAACGCCGTGCTCGATCGGCTCTCCGGCGGCCAGCTCTACTTGAAATTGAAAGGCGAAGCCGACGGTGAGGGTGGAATCCGACCGCGCGCTCGACCTGGAGGCGTACAATCGCGGCACCGGCGAGAAGCCAATCAACGTCGCCTTCCTCAGCGGCAGCCAGAAGTTCCGCGTCGCCGTCAGCCTGGCGCTGGGCATCGGCCAGTACGCCAGTCGGCAGCATCGACCCATCGAGTCGGTGATCATCGACGAGGGTTTCGGCTGTCTCGACAGCCAGGGCCGACAGGTCATGATTCAGGAATTGCAAAACCTCCGCAGCCAGATGCGCTGCATCCTGCTCGTCTCGCATCAGGAGGAGTTCGCCGAGGCGTTCTCCGACGGCTATCACTTCGAGCTGGAGTCCGGGGCCACGAAGGTACGGCGCGTCCAGAAATGAAGCCGCCGCTGGCTTTGCGGAACTTTTCGTGTCCCGTTGGGTTCAAAGAACAGCGGACCGAACCGAGCCGCGACCGTCAGGGAGCGGAGAATACCTCGCTCCCTGACGGTCGCGGCTCGGACGGTATCTGGTTTCGCTCCTGCTTGCGAAAGGTCTACCATGCGTATCCTCCGCTCCTTCGCGTTCACCGCGGGGATTGTGCTGTTGCTCGCCGGATTCACGGCTTGCCGGAAAGGCCACTCGGTCTCGCAAGCTCCGGAGACGGCCGACACCGGCACCAAATCCAAGCCGATAACGGTGGCCGTCAACAAGCCGGCTGCCCCCGTGAATCCGGGGCCGACGGCTCCCGTGAAAGTGGAGAAAGCCCCGGCCCCGGACCTGAATCCCCTCAACATGGAAGTGACCGCCCTGGAGACACTCAGTCAGTTCAAACTCACGCGGGAGCAGCTCCAACAGCTCGCCAAGCTCGCTCCGATGACGGCGCGGAAACCGGCCCCTCCCCGGCCAACCAAGGTGAGCGAGGAATATCACAAGGCGCTCAAGGACCTGCGCGAAGCGCTGCTCGACGACAACGAGGTTCGCGTCGCCGACCTGACGCTGACCCTGGAGGAGCTGCGCGACAAGGAAGACCCCGACTTCGATGACGTGGAGATCACCGACGCGGCCCGGCGGCACACCCCGGAAGTCCTGCGCAGCCTCGGCGCTCGGCAACTGATGGGATACCTCTCCGACTTCGCCGAGGAATTCCCCGACCCACGCGAGAAGCTGACGGACGCCTTCGAGGACGTTCGCAAATTGCCCGCCAAGGAATGGGAGGAGCTGCGCGATGAGGTGGCGGGACAGGTTGGCTGGCTGGCGGCCGGGCTCGACATCGCGGCGGAGGGCAGGGTGCGCAATCGCGCCGCGGATTTGCTCAACCGTGTGCGCCGCCTCAAAGACGACGAATACACCGTCCAGCGGGAGGAACTGGAGCGAGAGGTGCAGGGCATCGTTGGCAACATCGGGCCGACCGACGTTATCCGTCATTTCGCCGAGCGCTCGCTGGCCGAGTTGCTTGCCAATCCCCGTCTCGCCGCCGCCGTGGAAGGTCTCTTGAAGAAGGCCGAGTGACGCCGATCAGGACGAGACCTCCAGGCCGAGCAGCGTCAGGTCGTCCGGCTGCTCGCTGGCGCCGAAGAGGTCGCGGGCCAGGCGGTCCACGAAGTCGTGGATCGGCAAGTCCCGATGCCGGGCGGCACAGGCGAGCAAACTCGCCGTCCCCGGTGGATGATCCTCATATCGTCCCGTATCGATGCCGTCGCTGTACAGCAGCACCTTGTCGCCGGGTTTCAGGGTGTAGGTATGGGCGGGGAAGACGGCATCGACCACTCCCAGCAACAAACCCTCCTGCCGCCAGAACACCGGCTCGCCCTCGCGCGGCACGTGCAGCGGATAGGGGTGTCCCGCCCGCGCGAAACGGAACGTGCCTTCCTTGTGGTTGTACAGACCATAGGCCATGGTGATGAACGGGTTCTCGGCCAGCTGCTGGTCGAGCAGGTCTTTGTTGAGCCGCTGCAACACTTCTCCCGGCGGCACCAGACGGTAATGCTGGCCGAACACCTCCTTGGCCCGCACTCCCTTCTTGACGAAGATGGTCAGCAGGCTGGCGGGTACGCCGTGGCCCATCGCATCGGCGACGTACAGGCCGACGTGTTGCTCGTCGAGGCGAAACACGTCGTAGAAGTCGCCGCCGACGCGATCGCGCAGAAGATAATGGACGGCGAAGCGCGTCCGCGACACGTCCGGCAGCGTTTGCGGCAGGAAGCTCGATTGGATACGCTGGGCCAGCTGCAGCTCATGGTCGATCTGCTGGTGGAGTTGCTGGAGGCGTTTGTTGATGCGATGGACCTCGGCAGTCTTGCCGGCGAGGCGGTCGTGTGCGTCCTTGATGCGGAGCAGCGCCCGTGCTTGTGCGAGCAATTCCCCGCGAGCGAACGGCCGCAACAAACAGACGTCGGCGCCGGCCTCGAAGCCGGCCAGGCGGGCCGCATCTCCCCGATCCTCCGTCAAATACAGAATCGGCACAAATCGGGCATCCAGACGCTCGCGCAGGCGGCGACACAGGTCGAGGGCCGGACCCGAACACCGGCCACCCTCGATCGCAATCAACTGGTAGTCTCCCGGCCCGTCCGGGTCCGGGGTGTCCAACAGGTGCCCGGTCAGATCGCAACCGATGCCCGCGAGAAGGTGGCGCAGCTCGGCCAGCGTGCCCGGCTGATTGGCGCAGACGAGAATTCGGGGTAGTCCGTTGACGCTCATGCGTGCCTCCCGCAACCGCCCCACTATACGCTCCGCCTCGCCCTGCGCTAAGACGAGTGGCTCGGAAGAAGGGACTAGGGACTAGGGACTAGGGAAGAGACGTGGCCCCTGTCTTCTCTAGTCCCTAGTCCCTAGTCCCTAGTCCCTAGTCCCTAGTCCCTTCTTCCGATGTACGTCGTTTCAGCTTGCTCGAATGACGAAGGACGGTATCATGGGTCTTCCGCGGGACATCTCTCCCCAAGCTGCATGGAGGCAGCGTCATGATGCCAACCTTGAATCTGGTCGATCGCGTTCTGGCCATGGGACGGCGCTATCAGGATGTCGGGCGCCACCGTGATGCCGTGACGGTCCTCACGCGCCTGTCTCGGTTCCGTTTTCTGCCGGCCGAGGTCGCCGAGGAGACGCAGGCGCGGCTGGCCGAAATCCACCTGAAACGACGCAAGTACAAACACGCACGCCGTCACCTGACGGCCGCCCTGCGCCATCAGCCCGACAACGCCCGCTATCACTATCTGCTGGCGACGGCCTTGCAGGCCGAGGAAGGCGACGACCTCCAGCGCGCCGGCGAACACTATCGCCGCGCGCTCGAACTCGATCCCGGGCACGTCAAATGCCTTGCCGATTACGGACTGTTGCTGCTGCGTCTGGGGCAGACCGAGGAAGGGTTGGTCCGGCTCCGCGAGGCGGCCGAGCGCGCGCCGGAGGACGTGGAGGTGCTGGGCAAGCTGGTCAAGGGACTGCGCCAGGCGGGGCGCGGCGACGAGGCGCGGTCGGTGTTGCAAATCGCCCTGTTCCGCAACTCCCGTTCGCCGCGCTTTCGCAAGCTGTGGAATGAGTTTCGTTTCCAGCAAGCGCGTCGTCGCGACAGCGAACGCCTCAAGAGCGGCGGCGACGACGGCGACGAAGAACAGCCCATTGTGCTGCCGTTCGTCCGCATCGAGAAGGAGAACCCCACAGGCAGCGATTGCCCGACGATCGTCCGCTGTGAGGGTGCCCACGCCGAAAGATCGCCGCTCTCATTCCGCAAGACGCGGCGATCGAACATACAATGAAGGTATGTTCAACCGAGTGACAACGACGATCTTGCGCCGTCTGGGTGGACCTCCCAGCTTCCGAATCTACGGCAAGACGCGCCGGGAGAGCGACTGGCACGTCATTGGTGTCCACGCCACGCACCGCCGCGATAGCGCCAGCCGGTGGCCGAGGTATCTCTTTCGCGGCACTTGCATCACCTGGACGGCGGAAGTCATCGCGGTCGGCTGGGACTTCGCCGAGGACGTGCTGCGCGAGCAGGTGAGCGAACCGGCTTCGCGCGAGCGGCCGGTGGAGGTGGCCGCCGGCCGCATTCGCGGTCCTCTGCGCCGGGCAGAAACGGGAGCTTCGCCTTTCGCCACTGCCAGCGAAGTGTTGGCGCACGAATGCGGACACACCGGACAAATGTTACGGATGGGCCTTTTGTACTGGCCGATCGGCGGAGCGCTGACGCTGTTCCGCGAAGGTCCGCACTGGTGGAACCGCTTCGAGAACCAGGCCAGCGAGGAGGGCCAGTTCGGCGGCATCGTCAACGGTTCCGTCTGCGTGAAGTTGATGCAACGGCTGCACAATCCCATACATCCCGTTTAGCCGCGACGCGCAGCGGAGCGCGCACTCCGCTGCGCGTCGCGGCTAAACGAGTCCGTATCACCGGATACGTGTACTAATTCTTCGGTTCGGCCACAATCATAACCATCGAGATCTGAGGGAGGTTATCGCCGAGCACCTCGGCGCTGGCGTCCTTGCCCTTCTTGACGGGCGCGCGCGGAGCGTCCTTCTTCTTGACCAGCGTCACCTGGATGATCTGGTCCTGCTTGATGTCGGAGAATTCGCCGGGGAAGCCGGGCAACTTGTCGTCGCCCTTGAGTTCCCTCAATTCCTTCTTGGTGTACTTCTTGACGCGGCCCTTGTCGTCGAACTGGGGCGGCGGGTTGAGCATGCGGACCTTGACGTCGTCGGTCGCCTGCCATTCCACGTCCTTGGTGGTCGTGGCGACCTGGTAGATGGTGGCTTCCGCCTGGGCCATCCGCTGCTGCGCCTGCATCATCTGCTGATAATTTTGCGCCGCAACATGCTCAGCTGCGCTTGCTGATAACTCTGCAAGGCGCCGGTATTGAGCTTCAGGTACGGGATGGTCAGATGCAGGCGCAGCGTCTTCTTGTCTTCGATGACGGCCGCGACGCGCACGGTGATGACGCCGGAGCGCAGGGCCTTGTCCTTGGCCGCCTCCGGGTCTCGGGCCATGTTCTTCATCTCGGCCTTCTTGGGTGCCGGCGTCTTGGCCGTCTTCTTGGCGTCGTCTTTCTTGTCCTTGTCATCGGCCCCCAGGACGGGCAGGACAAGCAGGAAACCCATCAGGACGAACGCGACGAGGCGTGACACGGATCGCATGGCCCAGTCCCCTTGCAAAGCAGCCCACGACAGTATTTCCATCTGCCGAATAGTTTACCCGGTCGCCGCGGACAGAACAAATGAAAAATGCCGCGGACGCACGCCCGTCGCCGCTGGGCGCGGCCGTTACACACGGCCCTCCTTCTCCCACGGCGCGGGGAAGCTGCCGTGGGCGTAACGCTGGGCCAGTTCCAGGTAATGGGCCGAGATGGCTTGCGTTCGCCGCAGGTCGTCGTCGCTGACCTCCCGGACGACTCGGCCGGGCACGCCCATGACCACCGAGCGCGGCGGGATGCGGCGTTTCTCGGTGATGAGGGTGCCGGCCGCGACGAGACACTCGGCCCCGATTTCGCAGTCGGACAGCAGCAAGGCCCCCATGCCGACGAGCGTATCGCGGCCGATGAAACGGCCGTGCAGTACGGCCCGGTGGCCGACCACGACGCCCTCCTCGATGTGCTGTGGCTTGTCGCGATCGGTGTGGACGATGCAGCCGTCCTGCAAGTTGACGCGCGGACCCAGCGTGATGCGCGCCAGGTCGCCGCGCAGGATCGAGCCGAACCAAATGTTCGCGCCCGCCGACAGGACGATGTCTCCGGTCACGACCGCATTGTGCGCCACGTAATAATCCTGGATCGCCCGCATCGCCTTCCATCCTTTTGCCCGGTCTCTCCGTCCGCGACCGTCCTCCGCAGGCCATTGTATGACCGGCCTCGCGCCCGCCTATGGACGGTCCTCCCCACCATCCCGACAATCAAAAGGAGCGGACGGCTGGCCGACACGAAACGAGACGGAGGCCCTGGGATGCGGCGAATGGGATATGGACGAATGACCGGGTTGCTCCTTCTGCTGGCGGCGCCCGTGTACGGCGATTCGGCTGCGGCGGAGGCGCTGGCGCGACTGAAGGCTGTCGGTCGAGAGGGGAGCGGCAACGCCGAGGCGGCTGGGGCGTGGAAGGAAGTCGTGCGGCTCGGCCCCACGGCGCTGCCGGCGATCCTGACGGCGATGGACGACGCCGACGCTACCTCCGCCAACTGGCTGCGTACCGCCGTCGATGCCATCGCCGAGCGGTCGCTCGCGGCCGGCAAGCCGTTACCGGCCGGGCCGATGGAGCAGTTCATCCGTCAGACCCGTCACAACGGCGCCGCTCGCCGACTCGCCTACGAATGGCTGTGCCGCGTCGATCCGAAGACGCCCGCTCGTCTGCTGCCGGGCATGCTCCAGGATCCCGGAGCCGAGCTGCGCCGCGACGCGGTCGCCGCCGTTCTCCAGGACGCTCAGGCCAGGCTCGACAGGGGCGACGCGGACGGCGCTCGGTCGGCGTACCGCAAGGCACTCACCGGCGCCTGCGACAAGGACCAGGTGGACCTCATCGCGAAACAGCTCGGCAAGCTCGGCGACAAGGTGGATGTCGCCGTCCATTTCGGCTTCGTCCGCCACTGGCTTCTCGCCGCCCCCTTCGACAACACCGCAGACGCCGGCTTCAATGTCGCTTATCCCCCCGAGAAGAGTGTTGACCCAAAGGCCGTGTACAAGGGCAAGAAAAACGCTGAGGTTCGCTGGGTCCCCTTCACCACGACCGACCCCTATGGCGTGGTCAATCTCAACAAGGTGCTGGGCAAGCATCATGGCGTCGCCGCCTACGCCTACGCCGTCATCGAATCGCCGACCGAGCGGCCCATCCAGGTCCGCGCCGGCTCGGCGAACGGGATCAAGATTTTTCTCAACGGCAAGGAGTTATACCACCGCGACGAGTACCATCACGGCATGGAGGTCGATCAGCACATCGCCCACGCCACCCTGAAGGCCGGCCGCAATGAATTACTCCTCAAGGTATGTCAGAACGAGCAGAAGGAAGATTGGGCACAGAACTGGACCTTCCAGGCGCGTCTGTGCGATGCCGTTGGCGCGGCCGTGCCGTACACGCAGGTTGCCGTAGAAGGAGAGGCGAAACCATGAGGGGTGAAAAACAAAAGAGCCTCACGCAAAGGCGCAAAGGACGCAAAGAAAAAAAACAAGGAACCGTACCGGCATTCGCTTTTCGGTCTTTCTTTGCGTTCTTTGCGCCTTTGCGTGAGGTTCTTTCTCTCTCTCTAATCGTGCTTCTGCCGGCCGCTGCTCCGGCCGGCGACTGGCCGCAGTTTCGCGGTCCCGGCGGCGCCGCCGTCTCCGAGGAGACCGGCCTGCCCGTGAAGTGGAGCGACACCGAGAACGTCCGCTGGAAGGCGGAGCTGCCCGGCCGCGGCGTGTCGAGTCCGGTCATCGCCGATGGCCGCGTCTACGTCACGGCCAGCTCCGGCTACCGGCAAAGGCGGCTGCACGTACTCTGTTTGGATACCGCCACCGGCCGGAAGCTCTGGGAACGACAGGTTGCCTCGACCGGCAGTACCATGTGTCATCCCAAGACGAGCATGGCCGCGCCGACGCCGGTGACGGATGGACGGCGCGTTTACGCCCTGTTCGCCACCGGCGACCTCGCCGCCTTCGATCGCGACGGCGATCTGCTGTGGTATCGCGCCCTGCAGCGCGACTATCCCGACATCACCAACCAGGTGGGCATGGCCGCCTCGCCGGTGCTGGCCGGCGACGCGCTGCTGTTGCCGCTGGAGAACGCCGGCGATTCGTTCGCCCTAGCCGTGGACGCCGCGACCGGCCGCAACCGCTGGAAGGTGCCGCGGACGCGCGACATCAACTGGGTGACGCCGCTGCTAACGCGCTTTCACGGCAAGGCCGCCGCCCTGTTTCAGACATCCGCCGAGATCACCGCCTACGATGTGGACAATGGCGAGGTCTTGTGGAGCTACAAGGGCGACAACCTGGGATCGGTCCCCTCGCCGGCGCGGATGGACGATCTGATTATCGTGCCGGGCAACCCTTCCGTCGCCCTGCGTCTGTCCGAGGGAGACAAGCCCGAAGTAGTGTGGAAAAGCCGAAAACTGTCCGCCGCTTACGCCTCGCCGGTCGTCTACAAGGGGCGGATCTATGCCATGACCGGGATCGGCGTGAACTGTCTGGATGCGTCCACGGGGGAAGTGCTCTGGCAGGAGCGCCTGGGCCACGGCTTTTCCGCATCGCCGGTCATCGCCGACGGCAAGCTCTATGTCGCCAAGGAGGAAGGAGACACGTCGGTCGTCCAACTCGGCGACAAGCCCAAAATCCTGGCGAATAATGCCTTGAAGGAAATGTTGTTGGCCACTCCGGCGATCGCCAAGGGCGCGATTTACCTACGAACGGAGAAGCATTTGTATTGCGTCTCGAGGATACAGTCCGAAGCGCGACCGTAAGAGCCACGAACAAATGGCCAGCAGGGAGCTGACGCCTGCTCGCCAAAAGAGACCTTACGGCGTTGACAAGGGTCTATCATTTGTCTCTAATGTTCGTATGTTAACTTGCTAATGTGTTCGCACCGCCTGGAAATCATGGCGGGTTGCTTCTTACGACACCGGCGCAGCGGATCGACGAGAAGACTTACAGGACCATCAACAGAGAGAGGCATCATGTTTTCCTTTGATTGGCGGAAGTGGGGAAAGCAGGTCCGTGACAGCCAACGTGCGCCGGCGCGAGAACGCTACAGCTTTCGTCCCTTGCTGGAGGTATTGGAGGACCGCGTGGTACTCAGCGGCAACAACGTCACCACGGCGGCGAGCGCGGCGACGGCCTTCTTCAGTCCGCAGGCGCAAGAGGTGCCCCTCCGCGCCACGGTCAGCGACACCAGCAATTCCGCCACCACGGTCAACGAGGGCACCGTCACCTTCACCATGAAGGACAGCAGCGGCAACACCGTGGGCAGTCCGGTCCAGGCAACGGTCAGCAACGGCGTCGCCACGACCTCCTCGTTCAGTCTACCGGCCGGGCAGGCCGTCGGCAGTTACAACATTGATGTTAGCTACAGCGACTCCAGCGGCGATTTCATCGACAGCGGCGACACCGCCAGCACGCTCACCGTCAGCGCCGCCAACGTCACCACGTTGGCGAGCGCGGAATCGGTCGCCTTCAGCCTCCAGGCGCAAACGGTGTTCCTCAGCGCCGCCGTCACCGACGCCAGCAATGCCGCCGTCACGGTCAACGGGGGCAACGTCACCTTCACCCTCAAGGACGCCAACGGCAACACCGTGGGCAGCCCGGTCCAGGGGTCCGTCAGCAGTGGCATCGCCGACGCCTCGTTCAATCTGCCGGCCGGGCAGGCCCTCGGCAGCTACAGCATTGATGTCAGCTACAGCGATTCCAGCGGCGACTTCACCGACAGCGGCGACACCGCCAGCACGCTCACCATCACGCCGCCAACGTCACCACGACGGCGAGTGCGGCGTCGGCCACCTTCAGTCCGCAGGCGCAAACGGTATCCCTCAGCGCCACAGTCAGCGACATCAGCGTTTCCACCAACACGGTCAACGAGGGCAACGTCACCTTCACCCTCAAGGACGCCAACGGCAACACCGTGAGCACGGCGCAAGGCGCGGTCAGCAACGATGTCGCCACCGCCGCGTTGAGTCTGCCAGCCGGGCAGGCCGCCGGCAGCTACAGCATTGATGTTAGCTACAGCGACTCCAGCGGCGATTTCACCGACAGCGGCGACACCCCCAGCACGCTCACCGTCAGCGCCGCCAACGTCGCCACGATCGCCCAGGCATCGTCCGTCGCCTACAGCACCAGCGGACAGGTCCTCTCCTTGCAGGCCACGGTCAGCGACACCAGCAGTCCCGCCAACACGGTCAACGAGGGCAACGTCACCTTCACCATCGAGGACGCCAAGGGCAACAGCGTGGGTACGACGGTGGGCGCGGTCAGCAACGGTGTCGCCACCGCCGCGTTTAGTCTGCCGACCGGGCAAGCTCCCGGCGCTTACACTCTCCAGGTAGCCTTCAGCGATCCCTCCGGTGATTTCACGGACACCAGCGACAAATCCGCCGCGCTGACGCTCAACTTCACTCCGCCGACGGGACTGGTAGCCCAGGTCTTCGCCAGCGTGCGTGCGGGGGCGCAACTGCAAGACCCTACGAGCTTGGCTGCGGCCCTGGATCAGGTGCAGGGATTGTATCTGGCGGCCGCCGCGCAGTCGCCGACGCAAGCCACCGCGTTGATCCAGAACGAGAGCACGTTGATGTACGATCTGACGCTGTTCTTCGACCAGGCCGTGCTGGAGGGCATCACCGATCCGACGTTGCAAGCCCACATCGCCACGTTGGCGCAGACGGTCGCCGGCAATCCGCTGTACGGCACGGCGAGCGGCAACGCGCTGGCAACGTCCTTCGGCGCATTGTTGTCGGCTTCCTTCGACCAACCCGCCACCGTGCAGCCGGTAGCCGCCACAGCGCTGGGCCAGGCATCCAGCGACAACGCGCAGTACGGCACGGCGTCCGGCTACGATCTGGGGGTGGCTCTCGGCGCCTTGACGTTGACCAACTTCACCGCGCCCGACGCGGCCCTCCTGAGCAGTCTGGAGGCGCTGGTGCAGTCCGCCGGCTCGAATCCGCTGTACGGCACGCCGGCCGGCTATGTCATGGGGCTGTACGCCGGCGCCCTGGCGGCGAGCGGCCTGTCGCCGTAGTGATCTACGCCGAGAGTTCATCCGATCGACGCGAACGGGGAAGACAGAAGGCCATTCCGCCGAGGAAGTGTCGCTCTCTTTTCCGCTACTAATTCGCGTCGCCAAGAATTGACGGGATAGGCCGGCTTTGTAGCGGAGGGGGGCCGCCAACCGCCAGTCCTCGCCGGCCCGATCCGGCCTACCAGCAGATTCCGTGTCGGTCTGGACTGGTGTACGTCCACGGTTCCGGCCGGCTGGCCGTCGAGGTGGATTACCGACCGCGTACTCGGCGCCAGATGGACGCCCTGGGGCTGGTCTGCCACCAGGAAGGGGACCAGGAGGCGACCTTCCTGTTCACGTTGGAACAGGCGCCAGCCGTGTTCCGAATCGTCCGGCCCCGCCGCAAACCGGCCCGCAAAAAGGTAGTTATCGGGGGGTTCCCAAGGTCGCAAGCTCTCCTAGTAGCCTCATCCGACCCTTGGGCCGTCTCGACACTTCGAGGCAGTTTGGTCTTCTGTACAGCTTCTCAACTCTCATCCGGCGGGGCTAGCTCTGCCTCATGTCCCATCAAGGAAATCTCATGTCCGAACCCGTCCAGAAATTAACAGCCAAAGATCACTGCTTTTTGCACTGGCAGCACGGCCGGCCCCTCCAGCATACGTTTAATATTCCCGAGCGCGACCGCCAGCGACGCCCGAGAGCGTCTTTCTGCCTGCAACTGTACCTGGAGCCGCGCAATCTCCGCCTCTAAGGGCGATACCTCGGCCGGACGCACGACGCCCAACCCCCGCCCAGCGGGCCGCCCACCCAGAGAGGCCGAGAGACTGCCCAGTTGACCACGGGCCACAGTCAGACGCTCTCTTTCCGCATCTAACGTCGCCTGCAATCCGGCGTTTTCCACCTTCAACTGTGACACCTTTGCTTCCGCGATTGCCAGCAGCAATTCCGGCACAGGTCTGAACCATTCGCCGCGCTCTCGGGCGCCTGCAAAGCGTTCATGCCACGCTGTTTCTTCCGGCGTGTAGCCCTCCAACGCCAAAAGTACCACCAAGTTCCCGGGACAACCCGTCTGAAATGTTCGGCGTCTGTCTGTTACAGTGCCCTTAGTCTTCCCAATCTTGATGAGTTGCGTTGCTTCATCCCGGATGAAATAGATCATGGTTCGCTCCAGGTTTTCCCCGCCCTAGCTGCCGTAGATGAAACCGCCGAACGCCAAAGCTATCCTGCCGGGACCCCCTGTAAAACCTTGATATGCCGCGAAAAAAACACTATGGCGATCCGATCAGGTGCAACGGTTGGTTCGGCGACACTCGGAGCCACTGAAACCGCCGGTACATCGAAGAAGCTGTGTCAATTCGGCTTGCCTACTCCGGCGATCTCACGATAGCCGTCTGAGGTGGTAACTCCGTAGTCGATATGCAGTCCACCCGTCCGCCCATCCGGCAATTGCACGACCACGACTTCCAGCGAACTTCTTCCTGCGATGAGCCTCTTGAAATCATCATCTGCCAGCAATATGACGGCGTTCCAGAAAACTAGCCGGTGACTGTACAACTTATTGCGCTACGCGGCGTAAGTCGTTATTCCGTGTTGTCGTTTGAGGGCGGTGAGGACCATCTTGGCCTGAACCCAGCGGCGGCACGCGCCGGTGGCTCCGCACCCACGCGGGCAGACACGACAGACCTCCCGCCCAGTTGACCAACTGCCCGAAGCGACGCTCGATCTCGTTGCGACTCTCCAGCAAACCGTCTGCGAAAGCCGGAAACGGGTTCTCCGTCAACTGAACACTATGTAGACGACCGGCGCTGTGCTGGTGCCGACCCAACCCATGGCCCGGACCCTTACGACGCCGCGCGATCAGGTACAACCCCTCCCGGCGGTCGCACACCGCGTGCAGCGGGTTGGAGTCGAAGTTGGAGTCGCCCACCACATAGCCCTGGACGTCCGCGTCACGCAGCATTCGCCGGGCCATGACACGCTCATCGCCATTCATCGGCGTCAAACGCCAGGCGGCCACAGCGCCGTCCGACGCCACCACCGCGTGGATTTTGTAGCCCTTGGCCTTGCTGTTAGCGGCCCGCCCGTAGCCGGCCTGGCGGTCCTTGGAGCAGCCGCCGATGACCAACGGCTTACCGTCGATCATCCAGTACAAGCCGGGCTGGCGTGGAGCCATCACGCGGCGTTCCAGTTGCTCGAGGAGGGCGACCATGCGGGGGGAACGGAGGCGGCGTGACAAGTTCCCCGGGTTAGGCAAGGGCCGGCGACGGAGAGGGAGGGGCCAGTGTTCCTTATTGCAAGCCCAGCACTGAGGTCGGTCGTGGATGACGGCCCAGTAGAAGACGGCGACGATGTCGTGATCGGTAAAATCCTTTTCGCGTCGTCGCCGGGGCTGGTCGAAGGTAGCGAGAACGGCGACAATGGCCTTCCACAGTTGGTGTTCCATGAGGGTTCTCCTGAGGGTGGTACTTCAGGAGTTATCATGGACACCAACTGTGCTTTACCAAAGGCCACTTCGGGCGATAAGTACCAAAACGCCCAAGTCAGCTGCACGCCACTACTTGCGACGCGTAGCGCAATAAGTTGTGTAGCGTATTTCTATCAAATCCGCAGTCGCTGGGATCATCCCTTCTGCCGCAGCAATGTGGCATTCGATCTTTTGCCGTTGCATTTCCATATAACATACCCTCTTCAACTCTCCGGGGTCCGGGGTTTCTTTTGCGATCCTCGCGGCTTCGATTGCCAAGCCGCCGAACACCATTCTCAGCAGCCGGTTCACGCGGGAGAACCCGGAATGACGCGCACTGGCTTCCTTCGCGTGGCCCGTCTGCGCAACTTGTTCGGCCGGTACTCGGTGGTTCCTTAGAGCTTGCCCCTGACCTTCTCCCACACCGAGAGAGTCCCCTCGATAAAGCCTCGGGCGAAGTCGTGGCTCTCGATGGCTTGATGTCTTGTGTCTAGGGCGTTCAGCCAGAAGCCTCCGATCTCACCCCGGTCTGCTCCCCGATCAGGAAATAAGCACCAGTAGAGGGGCTCGGCCGATTCCGGTCTTCATCGGCCCACGATACGGAAGCGCCCCCGCTTGGGCGAGTTTAGGCGCGATTCGCGGGTTGTCCGCCAGTTCATTCATCAACTCTACGGTCATTCCATCCGCGGCGACATAGTTCAGCCAGTCGGTCAAACCGCACTTGGGATCGTCCGCCAGCGCCTGCAACCGCCGCAACTGGCGGGGCGTGGCTTTCTCGGCGGCCCACTTCTCGCCCAGCAGATGACCGTCTTGGTATTCTTGATTCGCTTCCAGTTCCGCCGCTGCTTTCAAGCGGGCAACCATGTCATCCATCCCCTTTACCTCCATTTTGCTCGCGAGTTCAAGAAGTTTTCTCTCGAACGCTTCCGAGGCAACTGCCGACCAGTTCACACCCTGAACCCGTTCCATGCGAGTCTTCAACTCCCGAGGCACCGAAATGTTCGTCCGCACTACTCCCGATTCGCCCATCGCGTCTCCTCACGATCTGATGTGCAACTGCCCAGCCAGCGATTATACATCTATTTTACCTCTTGGTGTGTATCATGTCAATCTACTGGTGTGTAAAATGTGGTAAGAGGAAAAGCCCTAGACCCTCCCGGCGAGGTTGTAGCGGCCGTGAAAGTTTCAGGATGACGGGAAGGTTTGTAGCGGAAAGTGTAGAGGATGCTGTACTTTCCCGCTACACATTCCGCTAAAAAAATGCTACAGAAATGTTGTCGTAAGTTGGCTATGATATTCGACTTGTAATGGGCGCTGAGGGAATCGAACCCCCGACCAACACGGTGTAAACATGCCGCTCTACCCCTGAGCTAAGCGCCCCTTCGGCCTCGCCTACCAAGACACCCGGTGCGCGGCGCGGAAGGGAGAAGATCATCCCTCCGCGCCGCACGCCGAGCCGGCTCACATCGAGAACGAGCTGCCGCAGCCGCAGGTGCTCTTGGCGGCTGGATTGCTGATGCTGAAGCCGCGGCGATTCAGGTCGTCGTGGAAATCCACTTGCGCGTTGTCCAGGTAGATCAAGCTGCGCTTGTCCACCACGACCGGCACGCCGTGGAAGTCGAAGACCTCATCGAGCTTCTCATTGATGGCCGGGTCGAGGTCGAGCTTGTGCTGGTAGCCGCTGCAGCCGCCGCCCACCACACGCAGGCGCAGGATAGAATCTTCTCCGGCATCGAGCCGGCCGTCTGCTGCTCCTGGATGATGCGTTTGACTTCCGACGCCGCCTTTTCCGTCACGGTAATTGGCATGATTGTCCCTTTCGTTGGTCACGGGTCTCGATTCACAAACCGTCTACTTCATTGTAGCGAGGCCAGCTCGCGCAGGGGGCTGAGGGCGCGCAGATAATGCACCACACGCACCACGTCGCGGATGACCGCGTCTACTTCCTCCGCTGTGTTGAACCGCCCCAGGCCGAAGCGGAGGCTGCCGTACGCCAGCTCATCGTCCAGCCCCAGGGCCTTGAGCACGTAACTCGGCTCCAGGCTGGCCGTCGTGCAGGCCGAGCCGGACGACACGGCTACGTCCTTGAGGGCCATCAAGAGCGCCTCGCCGCGGACGTGCGCGAAGCTCAGGTTGAGGTTGCCCGGCAGTCGTTCGCTGGGATGGCCGTTGACCGTCACGTCGCTCAGCTGCTCCTGAATGCCTCGCCGCAATTGCTCGCGCAGGTTCGTTAGCCGGGCCGCCTCGGCGGTCATCTCCTGGCGACACAGCTCGCAGGCCAGGCCAAAGCCGACGATGCCGGGTACGTTGGCCGTGCCGCTGCGCAGGCCGCGCTCCTGACCGCCGCCGTCCATCTGCGGCTCCAGCCGGACGCGCGGGTCGCGGCGGCGGACGTACAGGGCGCCGACGCCCTTGGGGCCATACATCTTATGAGCGCTGAGGCTGAGCAGGTCAATGCCCATGTCCTCGACGTCGAGCGGCACCTTGCCGGTGGCCTGCGCGGCGTCGCTGTGGAACAACACGCCGCGCTCCTTGCACAATCGGCCAATCTCCCGGATCGGCTGCAAGGTGCCGATCTCGTTGTTGGCGGCCATGACGCTGACCAGGATGGTCCGGGGCGTTAAGGCCCGCGCAACCTGCTCCACCGAAACGCGGCCGTGAGCGTCCACCGGCAGGATGGTGACCTGGAAACCCTCGCGGCCCAGCCGGCGGATCGGATCGAGGACGGCCTTGTGCTCCGTGGCGACCGTAACCAGATGGTCGCCCTGGGGCCGATACATGGCGGCGACGCCCTTGAGAGCGAGGTTGTTGCTCTCGGTGGCGCCGCTGGTGAAAACGAGGTCGCGCGGATGGGCGCCGATCAGTTCGGCGACCTGCTCGCGGGCGTGCTCGACGGCCTCATCCGCCTCCCGGCCGAAGGCGTGCGTGAGGCTGGCGGCATTGCCGTAGCGCTCGGTGAAATAGGGCAACATCGCTTCGACGACGCGCGGATCGGTTCGCGTCGTGGCGTTGTTGTCTAGGTAAATCATCGCCAGCCGCCTCGGTCCTGAATGGTCGGGAGAACTTACGTCTGCTTATTTTACCGTAAGAGAGAAGGGCGGACCAGTTCTGTCCCACGGCGGTGTTGGTCCCTTGGAGCGGCGCTGGTAGAATGCGGCGAAGGAGGGTTCTCCCATGAGTCCGATTATCTATCCCGCTGGAACGACCTCATCGCTGTGGATCGTGGTCCGGCCGGAACCGCCAGGGCAATACACGGCGCGAGTGGTCGGGTTGCCGGAGTTGGGCTCGAGAGCCGCGACTCGGGAGGAGGCGGTGCAGCAGGTCCGCAACATGCTCACCGAATGGGTCGCTTCCGGCCAGCTGGTTGCTATCGAAGTTCCCCAAATGCATCCCGTGAGGAGTTTTCGTGGTTGGATTGATCCTAATGACCCCTTGGAAAAGGAATTCCTGGCAGAATTGGCTCGACAAAAAGCCGAGGATCTGGAGCGAACCTTACGGGAGTACGAGCAGGAAGATCAGCAATGCTCCGGTTCCTCTTCGACACCGACCACCTGACCCTTTTCGATTACGCCCAGGTAGCCGTCTGGCGGAACTTCAGCAGCCATTCCTTGGGCAGCGTTGGCATCAGCGCGGTGACGGTCGGAGAATACCTACGCGGCCGGCTTGCGGCCGTCTCACGCCATCAAAGCGGCCCCTTGTCCATCCAAGTCTATACAAACCTCGTCGCTTCTCTTTCTTTTTTCCAGCAGTTCCCCATCGTGCCGTTTGATAGTACCTGCGAAAGTCAATTCCAGCAATGGCGCGGCGTGCGCCTGCGCATCGGAACTCCAGACCTGAAAATCGCCGCCATCGCCCTGGCGAACAACCTGGTTGTGGTGACGCGCAACCGCCGCGACTTCGGCCGCATCCCCGGACTGAGGCTCGACGACTGGTCGGTGTGAGTGTCCTTGAGTTCGGCGCACGATTGCGATAATCATAGTTCTGGTTGCGAAAGTGAGGGCGAGCCAGGGGAGGAGGGTCCGCGTGAAGTTCCATGAAATGACGTCACCGCAGTTACGCGACGTGCCGCGCGATCAGACAGTGGTGCTGGCGCCCATCGCGGCGTGCGAACAGCACAGCCGCCATCTGCCGACCAGCACCGACACGGTGCTCGTCAGCGGCGTGGCCGAGGGCGTCGAGCGCCGCCTGCCGGAGCAGGTGTTGCTGCTGCCGACGCAGTGGTTCGGCGCGTCGTCGCATCATCTGCGCTTCGGCGCCACGCTGTCCGCCGAGGTGGACACGCACGTCGCCATGCTGTGCGAACTGCTGGCGCCCTTGCTCGAAGACGGCTATCAACGGCTGCTCGTCCTCAACGGACACGGCGGCAACATCGACACCATGCACCTGGCCCTGCGCCGGCTGCAACCGCGCTTCCGCACCCACGTCCTATCGGCCGCGTCGTACTGGGAGCTGGCCGAACGCGAACTGGCCGGCCTAGTCGAGGGACCGCGCAAGTCGATGGGACACGCCTGCGAGTTCGAGACGTCGATGATGCTGGCCCTGCGACCGGAGCTGGTCCGCCGCGAGGCCATCCGCGATGACCCGCCGCGCGATGACCTCGCCCTGCGCGGCCTGTTCCTGGCCGACGATATGTGGCAAAAGACCGATCACGGCTGCGTTGGCTATCCCGAGCGCGCCAGTGCCGACAAGGGCCGCGCTTTCCTGACCGCCGCCATCGACCGTACCGTCGAAGTGGTGCAGGCGTTGTTGCAACGACCGTTGCCCGGTTGAACGAGGACGGATGGGGAAACGACTGCAAGTGGACGGCGAGAGGCTGCGCCGCGATGGCATCGCGGCGCTGACGGTGTCGGCCATCGCCGTGCCGCAGGCGATGGCCTACGCTCAGATCGCCGGCCTGCCGCCACAGTATGGCCTGTACACCGCCTTCATCGTCACCGCGCTCGGTTCACTGTTCGGCTCGTCGGCGCACCTGATCAGTGGGCCGACCAATGCCATTTCCCTGGTCGTTTTCAGTGCCATCGCCGGACTCGACAATCCCGACATCATTCCGGCCGTTTGTCTGCTCGCGTTCCTGGTCGGCGCCATTCAGGTGCTGATCGCCCTGTTCCGGCTGGGCGACCTGACGCGCTATGTCTCCGAGTCGGTTCTGCTCGGCTTCATGGCGGGGGCCGGTGTCCTGATCGCGCTGGGACAGGTGCCCAACCTGCTCGGTCTGCATCCGCAGGGAGACGGGCATCTATCCGTCCTGCAACGCCTGGGGCTGACGCTGCGCGACGGCGGGCCAATCGACCGGCCGTCGGCGCTGCTGGGCCTGGGGACGCTGCTCGTGCTGATGCCGATGCGCGTCCTGAAGCGCCGACTGACGGCGCCGTTTCCCGATCTGCTTTTGGCGTTGATCCTGGCGACGGTGGCGGCGCCGTTGCTGAACTGGGAACCGAGAGGAGGGACGCTCGCGGTGGAGCGCGGCCTACCGGCCCTGATGTCGCCGCCGGTATGGAGGCTCGAATGGATGCGTCCTCTCGGCGGCAGCGCCGTGGCCATTGCCGTGCTGGGACTGCTGGAAGCGGTGGCCGTCGCCAAGTCGATCGCCGCCCGCACGCGGCAACGGCTGGACTTCAACCGCGAATGCCTGGGGCAGGGATTGGCCAACCTTGGCGGCTCGTTCTTCCAGTGCATGCCCGGCTCCGGCTCGCTGACGCGCTCGAACATCAACTGGCAGGCCGGCGCCGTCAGCCGTTGGTCCGGCGTGCTGTCGGCCCTGATCGTCGCCGCCACTCTGCTGCTGTTCGCTCCGCTGGCGCGGTACGTCCCCAAGCCGGCGCTGGCCGCCATCCTGGTCGTGACCGGCTATCGCCTGATCGACCGTTCGCGCCTGTTCTACTGTCTGCGGGCGACGCGCTATGACGCCGTCATCGCCCTGAGCACGGCCGTGGCCGCCATGTTCATCAGCATCGAGCTGTCCATCCTCATCGGCGTGTGCGTGTCGTTTCTGCTGTTCGTGCCGCGAGCGGCGCGCCTGCACGTCACGGAGATGGTCATCGGTCCCGAGCGCGTGGTGCGCGAACGCCAACCCAACGATCCCGATTGCGACCGTCTCGCCCTGTTCAGTCTGGAAGGCGAACTGTTCTTCGGCGCTGGCCCGCAGCTGGAGGAGTTCTTCGACATGCTGCGCCGGCGCGTCGGAAAGGGGTCGCGCGTCCTCATCCTGCGTTTGAAGCGCACGCGCAATCCCGACATGGTGTGTCTGGAGATGTTGCAGCAATTCCTCGAAGAGATGCAGGACCGTCAGGTGCCGGTGCTGCTGTGCGGCATCCGCCCCGACTTCGAGCAGGCGCTGCGCAACCTGCGCTTCCACCACTGGCTGCCGCGCGATTACGTCTTTCTGGAGGACGTGACGATGGGTTCCTCGACGCTCAAGGCGGTGCGGCGCGGCTACGAACTGCTCGGCGATGACCTCTGCGACACCTGCCCCCGCCGTGACGAGCGCGGCAAGGGGGACTGGTATTACATGATTTGAATACGGTTCTTTTGCATCTGACAAGTCGCCGACACAGGAGGACTCCCATAGTAGCTACTTGACAGACCGGCATGCAGCCAAGATGATCGGACCAGACGCATTCGTTCTCTCCAGATCCTTACCCGAGACGGCTGATGGATCCTTCGCTCCAGCCCTTGCTCACCCGTCTGGAACGTCTCTCCGACGAATTCCGAGAAATTCGGGAAGGAATCGAAAAGGCTGTCCAGGTCGCCAAAGTCGATCCCGAGATGGCCCTGACCCGCGCCCGCAAGGTGCTGGAACTGGTGGTCCGGGAGATCTTCCAGCGTCGCGTGAACGAGCCGCCCGGCACCCGCCCCTTGGAGAACCTCATCCAGCGTCTGGTCAAGGACGGCTACTTCCCCGATCGCCTGGATGCCTATGCTTCCACCATCCGCAAGCTCGGCAATGTCGGCACCCACTCCTTCGGCGAAGGCGTCACC
Source organism: uncultured Planctomycetota bacterium (assembly GCA_963849325.1). GTDB lineage: Bacteria > Planctomycetota > Planctomycetia > Gemmatales > Gemmataceae > JAJPHU01. The sequence goes on from CAWKHF010000006.1 coordinate 591,239, forward strand.
CGAACCGACGTGCGGCTGTCGCTTACGCAGCAGATGCCGATTCTCGATTGGTACTTCCAGGTCGAGCGGCCGGATGCGGTCGTCCCGCCTGCCGAGACCTCCGCACGCAGGACGAAACCGCCCGCGCTGGCGGCGCCTGCGGACAAGCGATCCTCGCCGCCCGTCCGCGCCACTCCTCCCGCAATACCCAGGAAACCTTCCGGCCGCCCACCAGTCGCCCCGCCGGTGGTCCCAGAGTCGATGAGGAAGGGCCGCGCCACGGTCGCCAGGGCGATGAAGACGGCGGACGCGCAGCAATCGAGGAAGTGGCTTATTGGGCCGCTGCCCGTCGTACTGCTTCTCGCTGGGTTGCTCGTACTAATCATCGGGTTCGCCTTGAAGAACCGTTCGTCTTCGGCCCACGACACCGCTCCCACTGTCGCGAACGCGAGTAGCATGAAGGTTGAGTCAAACGCCGCTCCTACCGTTGATGCCTCGAAGCGCACTCCGAGGTTGCCTATTGAATGGACTCGATTCCCGCGTAGCGAAATGTGGGAGAGCAAGCTCAATCGCGTAATTGATTATGGCGGTGTGGATGATCCGGGAATGACTCTTGAGGGAGCGCTCAACAACCTCGCGAAGCAGTACGACTTAGTCAGTGCCATTCCTTCCTGACACGTTTCCCTGCTCTCTTTATCTTTGATCTCCTAGGAAAGGGAATTCATGAAGACGAAGTTGTTTCAGTTGTTCTTCTAACAGAGGTTCTATATTCCCTTTGGTCAGATCGAAGTTTGCTTCACCGTTGCCAAGAAGAAATCGATGACCATTAATTGGTACATCTTTGGGGACAAACCAAGTCACTTGCCAACTACCAGCTCTATTTTTTGTAACCACTCCATACCGTTCGCTCCATCGCCATTTCACATATGCATCCCAGTCGATTTGGGGGATTCGTTTCAATTCTAGACTACTCCAAATGGATTTTGATGGACTTATGGTGAAAGGAATCAGTAGTTCTGATCTTGGATACCAATCCAGATTCTGTAGGGAACCGTTGGATTCGCTAACAAAACTGATGAATATGGTGTCGGGAGGAAGTGGTGAGGTCGATACCTTGACACGATCCGTTGGATTTAATGCAAAGTATACTCTTAAAACAATGGCTACCACAATTAGAAACGCCAACGCCAGAATCAAGTTTGCAATTCTTTTTTCTCTAAGTCGGCATTTCATTGACTATACCGTGCCCTTTCTCTGGTTGCTTAACACTACAGCGCAGGTTGCTGGAAATTGCCTGGAAATCGAGCGAGTGCCACTTTGGCAGTTATCTCGAAAAACCGCGAAAAAACAAGAGCCACGCTCAAGACCAGCGCTGTAGTGTTAACTCGACTTTTGCACTTTTTGAGGTTGCGGTCATGGTTGAGCTTGAGCGCCGAAACATCGGCGCTCAACCAAGGGGTTTTCAATGGCCTCAAGAAACCCTACCTTTTCAATAATCCGATAAGCCTTGATTTTCCGCTGTTTTCATGCCCTCGCATGGTATCGGAAAAGTGCAAAAGTCGAGCTAAGCAATCTAAAATGGAGGTTTGCCGCCCTTTGGAGGAGGTATTATCACAGGTGTTGGAGGTAATGTGCTGAGATCTATAGAGCGATGCACAGGGCGAAGCGCGCTACTCTGACCGCAACATTCAGAAGATCATTCCGTAGTCATTCACGGGCCAATTAGAGGTCAAGCGGCATGAGCATCAACGGCCGGGGTCAGCAACGACGGCAGGACGTGCCTTTCGGCGGCTGCCGCCAGGCACGCCGTCAGGTAATCCCATGCGCCCCGGCCCCGCTGACGGCACGTCTCCACCACCGACCAGATGCACGACAGGTACTCCCTGCCGTCCATACTCCGCGGGCCGTGACTCTGCTTCCGCCACAACACCCCATGACGCACCGCACGCTCCGCCGCGTTGTTCGTCGGCTCGACACCCGACACGAACGCAAACAGGAACAACGACACCTCACACCCCAGCAGTTCGCGGCACACCGCTGCCGTCTTGGCGCAGCCGCACGCCGCCCCCCACGCCAAGACGGCGCGGAAGCGCACGCGAAAGTCCCGCGCGGCGTGCAGACGACCTGCGAAACGTATCTTCGTCAACGTCCCGTCACGCACGCGCTTCCACCAGCCCAGCATCTGCCCCGACAAGGCCAACAACTCCTCGCCGACCTCCACGCCGGCGTTCTTCCGGTCCACCATCGCCTGGAAGTCCCGCCGCAGGTGCGCCCAGCACAACTGATGGCGTTCGTCGGGCAGGTGGTCGTAGACGCGATAACGGTCGGTGGTCATCACGCGCCGGTAGTCCGTCCCTACCAGCCGGTCCAGCTCGCGGCGACTGCGGCCGCGGACGACCTGGTAAACGGTGGCCACCGCCGTGACCATCACCCACAGCCAACGCCCTCGACCCATCGATGTCTCCTCGACGTTGGCCGGTTGCTGCCGCGTCGCCGCCAGCAACTCGTCCACCGCCGGCCGCAGTTGCCGGCCGACCTCGGCCTCGATGGCGCAGACCTGTCCGGCCGACAGCGGCACGGCGAACAGGTCGGTCAGCAGGCGGGCGGCCTTGGCCTTGCTCAGCCGGTAGGCGCCGGTCAACAGGGCGCCGGCGGCCTTCAGGCGTGGCCCGTCCTGGCCGGCCGGCGCCTGCCCGCAGGTGGTGACGCCGCAGCGGGGGCATCTCAGGCGGTGGCGACGGTACTCGGTGACGACGGGCCGGACGGCCGGCACGTCCCAGACCTGGTGACGTAGCGGCTGGGGGTCGTCGCCGCACAGCGGCAGCCGGCAGCGGCGGCAGGCCGTGGGTTTGCAGTGTTGGATGGCGTCGGGGTGGTCGGTAAGAGGGCGTTGGCTCTTGGCATGTCCAGTCTGCCCGCCGACCGCACGCCCGGTGGGCGGGCGGGGCGGGGCGCGTTTGACGGCGGGCGGATCGGAAGAGGGTGGCTTGGAGGAGTTGGTGGAGTTTTGGTTAAGGCGGGCTTCGAGGTCGGCGAGCCGTTGCTCGTAGTGCCGGATGAAGGCGCAGAGGGCAGCTTGGGCAGCCGGAGGGATTTGCTGCCACAGTTCGTCAGGGATTGGCGGAGCTGCGCTCATGCAGCTGACGTAGCGATCACGCTAGGACTTGGCAACCTCGCCCCGTGAATGAGTACGACGTACGGGTCTCCGGCGTCGCCCGTCTGCGATGGGTTCGGCTGGGCGATGAACGTCTGGTTGACGTGATTCTGCGGATGATCGCGCTCGACCACCGTGCCCAGGCCCAGGTACTTGTAGCTCTCCAGCGTGCCCGTGCCGTCCGACAGCGACGACAAGCGGCTGATACTGCTGTCCAGGCCGCTGGCGTAGTTGTAGTAGACGACATAACCGCTGGGGTAGACCAGTTGCGTCAACCGGCTGTTGTTCTGACCGCCGGACATCTCCGTGTAACCGTACTGCACCTCCGGCGTCGTGCCCGGAACCACCGCGCCGCTGTGCGACTGATACTCGCCGGTCAACTGACCCAGGCCGTTGTACACGTCCTGCACCTGGTTGACGATGTTGCCGCCGCTGGGCGCGTCAAAGCTGGTGATTAGCGCCAGGTTGCCCTGGCTATCGTAGCCGTACTCGATACGGCGCACCGAGCCGTCCACGCCCGCACCCAACGTCGTCACGGCGTCGGAAGTCAGCCGTCCCAGCACGTCATAGGTATACTGATGGACGTTGCCGTTGCGGTCGGTGGACTGCACCACCTCTCCCAGCGCGTTGACCAGGTAGCTGTCTTGCTGGCTGCTGCTGGGAGCGCCCGTCGTCGGATCGGGATGCTGGATCGCCGACAGAATGTCATTGCTGTTGACGCCGCTGCCGCTGGCGGTGGTCACGCCGTAGACGTACTGCGTCTGCTGATAGGCGCCGCCCGGTTCGTCGGCACGCACATAGGTCACATTGTTGTCGCCGTCGTAGCCGTACTCGGTGGCGATATTGCTGTCGTCGGTCTCGGTGCCGTCGGTGTAGTCCTGAATGGTCTTCGTGGTGCGGCCCAGGTTGTCGTACAGCGTGCGCGTGACGAGGTCCATCGGGTCGGTCACGTCCTGCACCAAACCCATGTCGTTGTAGGCATACGTCGTCACCAACGCCGTCGCCGACGCGGCCGGCGGCGTGTCCGGCCGCGTCCAAGCCACGCCGCCGTTGGTGCCCATGTCCACGTCGGCGATTAGACGATCCGCATTGTCGTAATAAGCGGCCGCATAGTACACTCGCGCCCCAATGCCGCTCGTCGGACTGCCCAGCGGACCCGTCCCCGTGGCATCGTCGAAACGCTGACTGTCCATCGTCTCGATGGCGTTGCCGTCGCCGTCGTAGACCGTCTGCTCTTGCTCCAACACCGTGTCGTTGGCCACGCTGGCCGCGTCCGCCCAGGTCGTACCGCCCGCACCGTCCGTCGTGAAATCCATCACGTCGCGGCCAGCACCATCATACTGGCTCTTGGTCCATAGCCCGCCCGGCCCGACTCAGCGATCAAATCGCCGCGATGATCGTAGTAATCGTTGGTAGTCAAGGCTGTGCTCGACACCGCCCCCGTGCTCGGGTTCACGTCGTAAACTTGCGTCTGGTAGACACGGCCCTGATCGTCGTAGCTGTCGATCTCCTGAGCACGCAGCAGATTGGACGCCAGCGCTTGCAGCACACCATTGAGAATCTGCGGCGTCACGCCGTCGCCGTCGTACTGCTGCGTCTCAATGGTTTCGCCGAGATTGTCGTAGGTGGTAACGACGATGGGCCGATGGGTGCCGTCGTTCTCGCTGGACTGCACGCCGGACTTGGTGGCCACCAGCCGGTCACGCCAGTCGTACCACATCTGCGTGATACGCTCCGCTTCGCCCAGGCCGGGATAGTCCGTCTCTTGCGTCAAGTTGCCATCGCCGATGCCGCCGTTGTCGTACTGGTAGCTCGACACCATCACCATGTTCGACGTGCCGGTGTTGTTGTTCGGCGACCATTCGCCGTACTCCGGCGTGTCATTGGTGCCGACCCAATCGCTGAGGGGCTCGCCCAGGCTGTTGTACACCGTGCGGTAAATGGTGCCGTTGGCCGTCTGCGTCCGCACCAGACGACCGCCGCTGTCGTAGCCGTACTGCGTCTGGTAATAGTTGACGTTGAGCGTGCCCATCACGCCGGTCGTGTAGGCCAGACCGCCCAGGTTGAAGTACTGATCTTCGGCGATGACCTGGCCGGCGTCGTTGGTGTAGTCCCGAGTGAGACTTTGCAGACCGCTGATAGCTTCGCTGCCGTTGGGCGTGCCGTCGGGATTGAGGTTGGGCGTCGCCGTCATGGTGAAGGTTTCATCGTAGCCGTCGGCGGCGTCCTCGCGGATGACCTCGGTGGGGCCGGTCGGCGTGCCGGTGCTGGCGTTCCAGCCCGGATAGATGCGTTCTTCGTGCTGCGGGTCGAGATAGACGTAGTAGGTGATGTTGCCATCGGGCGAGGTCTCTTTCGTGGTCCGCCCCGCGCGTCCACCTGATACTGCGTCACCAGGTTCAGGCCGCCGCCCGTCGGCGTGCTCCAGCCCGCCGGCAAGTTCGTGAACTCACTGGTGTCCGCCGTGTTCACGTCCTGGATCTGCGTCAGCAGGACACGCGGCGGCTCGCAGGGGTTGCATGACGTGCCCTGGGGCAGCGGCGACAGCCGCGCCGCCGAGATGCTGCGTGTGCTCAAGGCCAAGGGGTTCAAGGGACCGATCGCCATCGAGTACGAATGGAAGTGGGACATTCCGACGCTGCTCCAGTGCGTCGCGTTCTTCCACGAGCAGGCCAACAAGCTCGCCGCCGAGTGATCCGCTGGAGAAAGGTGTCAGGAACCTTTTAAGGTCTTAAAAGGTTCCTGACACCTTTTCTCTTCCCTTTTCTCTTCCTTTTCTCTTCCCTTTTCTCTTCCCTTTTCTCTTCTTCGGATCAGGACTGGTAGAAGTTATCACGGACGCAGAGGCTTCTTGTTCTCGGCCTTCTTCATCCTCGCCGCGGTCGGAACGCGCAGGGAGGGGGCAAGACGAGCGCATTCTTCCAGATCCCGCTTGGCCTCTTCTGCCTTGCCCAATGCGGACAAAGCCACGGCTCGATCTGCATAAGCCAGCACATCCGAGGGATAATGCTGTACTGCTTCCGTTAACTCGGCGATAGCATCGTTCCATCGCCCTTGCATCAGATAGCAATGCCCCCGCAGCGAGAGCAGGCCGGTGGTATCGCTCTGCCCTTGGCTTAATTCCTTGAGTTCGTGGAGTGCCTGGTCCACTTCACCGAGACTCGCCGAGGCCCATGCATGTAACTGGCGAGCGAAGGTGTCTTTCGGGTCTAACTGAAGCGCTGCCTTGGCATCCGCCAAGGCTTCTCGATACTTGCCTAACCATATATTGACATGAGCCCGGCAAGTAATCGCCTCAGGATATTTGGGATCTAACTCGAGACATCGGCAGAGGTGACTGACTGCCTCGTTCGTATCCTTCCCCGCTATCCATTTGCCTAGCAAAAAGTGAGCTGTGGTCAACCGAGGGTTCAGTTCGATAGCCTTTCGCAGATCGGCGATCGCCTCCTCCAAAGTCCCCGCGATGAACTTGACGTTGGCGTACAACAGTGTTTCCCCTGCGGTGTGGGGACGTTGCTTGGAGACCTCTTCGAGTGTAAATTCCCGGTAGGGTTCGTGGAATCGGTACAGTTCCAGGCATGTTCGTTTGAATCTACGCCAATTTCCCTCCGCCAGTTGCAACGCCTGTTCAGATCGGCGCACGGCCTCATCCCAGTGACCGGCCTCCGCGTGGGCCGCCGCGAGTCTACTCAACGAGGGATACTCCTCGCGTCCCACCTGCTTACAATCCTCGCGAGCATACTCGACCGCACGTTGGCCGTCTCGAATCGCTGTCTCCGGACATGTCGCTAGTAGCTGCGCCAGGGCAGCCGCGGTGGGATTCTTGCCACCCCGTTCGTAGGCGCGTTCGAGGTCCGCCCGCTCTTTGGCATACTGGTGTAGACCTCGGTAGATTCGAGCCCGGTTGTAATAGCATGCTGGATTGTCCGGCTCTATCCGAATGCCCTCGGTGAAATCGGCGAGGGCGGTCTCCCAGTCCCCCCGTAGTGAATACACGGCTCCTCGGTTGGCATAAACGGTGTATCGTCGGGAGCCGCGCTGGATCGCCCGGGTGTAGGCATCAATGGCCCGATCACCATCTCCTAGCTTTACACAGGCATGACCCAGCAGTTCATGGAGGTCGGGGTCGGACGGGTCAGACCGCAAGGCCGTCTCTAGCACGGAACGGGCCTCCCGATATTCGCCATGCCGCATGAGCTCCGCCCCTCGCCCATAAGCTGCCCGCGCGCCCCCCAGGAAACCTACTATCGTCTGCTGAGCAAAGCCGCATTTGGTCAGCGATAAGACGATGAGGGCCAGCAGGAAAGCGTTCCCCAGACGGTGCATGATCCTCCTCCCCAAGAAAGGACTTTTTGGGCCATTCTCCTACGAGGGGCGATGTAGCGAATGTCCCTTCCGTGCGTCAAGACCTAATGCCAAGTCTCCAGGCCAGTACTCGCCAGGCATCAGCTTGACCGTCGAGCACTGTTGCGAGTTAGGTCCATCAACGCCGATTGGATCCTCGTCCCCGCCACCAAACCCCGCCTCCGCCAAACTGGCAGCCAAGCCCGAAGTAGCCGCTGCCTTCCTTCTTCGTGGATCCTCCGATTGGGGATCCCTGATAAAATCCCCCCACGTTTGTACCAGGAAGCGAGTAGATACTGCCGGGTGGATACATGCCTGGCGGCAACGCCCCTGAAAGAGTAGGGCTGGTAGGCGGCTGCGGAGGCTCCCCCACAGTGATTGGCCGAGATCCTGAGGGAGGGTAATTCGGCCATGCCGTCCCACCGTATCTATGCGGCGCATAGCCTCCCTGCAGAGGGTTCGGTCCCACATAGCCATTGAACGCACGAGGTGGCTCTGGGGTCAGTTTCCGAGGCGGACCCAAAATGACCGAGGTCGTGCCGGGCGGACTTTCTGTCTCGCACGCCGTCCATTGGACCCTCTGAATGACCGTGATCTTGTTGCGCGGCAGCGAGGGAGGTAGCGCGGTAACCCTTGCGATGGGAATCTGGATCACAGGCGGCGTGGTGCCAAGGACGCCGATCATGGTGCTAGGAGGAACAAATCGAACTCCACCCACGTCAATCACGACATGGCCGATGAGGACGGCTGTTGGGTCGCCGAAATCGAACTGTCTGGGCGGTTGGGGTTGCGGTTTCGGACCCACCCGCCTCCAGTTCGGGGGGAGAGGCGACAATCCCAGTGGATCGAGCGCATCCGTCGGTCCATTGTCCTCCCAGCGGTAGACGTTGTTGCCAGGTATCAACCCCAGCGGATCCACTTGCAGCGGCCGCATCAGTGTAGGCGACACGACGCGGCCGGAGAAGGTGGAATACAGGCCCACTGTCGATTCGTAACGCATCCCCTGCCACAAGTACGGCATAGCGTAGACGCTGCTGTCCCGTACCGAGAAATCCGGGTTCAATACCGTCACCGCACCGAAGGGGCTATAAGCGTAGCGCTCGACCACGTTACCGCCGACATCGACCAGTGTCGTCACGTTCCAGTTGGCGTCCTGTTGCACGTACAGGTGCTGATCCAAAACGCCGTTGCCCTGGCTCGATTGGTCGCGCAGCACCAAGGCGTTGACGTACACTGGACTCCACACGTTGCGTGCCTCCACCGCGCCGCCGACACGTTCCTCCAACACCTGCCCCGCCGACGACAGGTACAGGTCGGTCGTCGTGCCGCCGTGCGTCTCCGTGATGCGGCGGCCTAAGCCGTCATAGCCATAAGCGGCGACCGTCGTACCGTTGTTTTGCACGGCCACCAACTGGTTCCAGGCATCGTAGACATAGGTGTTGCCGCTGCCGTCCGCCGTCAGATTGCCGTTGGCATCATACGTCACCGCTCCCGCACCCGAAATCGACGTGACCTCGTTCTGCTGGTTGAACGTCTCCGTCTGCGTCACGCCGTTGGTCGTCGTGCTGGTGAAGTTACCCAGCGCATCGAGAGACCAACTCTGACTCGCCGATGGCGTACCCACTATCGCCGTATTCGTGGAATTCAACGTGCCTTGCTGGTAGCTGATGAGTTCGTTCAGATCGTTGTACTGGTACAACTGGCTCATCACCGCATCGACGAGGTTCTGCTTATACAGCACGTCGCCGTCCGCGTCGTAGCCGTACTGGAAATCATCCGTCGATTGCTGCGTCGCCGTGTCGTACCAATTCTGACTGACTATCCTCCCAAAACGGTCCAAACCCACATAGCGGTCGCCCGCATCGCCCGTCTGCGACTGGTTCGGCTGGGCTATGAACGTCTGGTTGACGTTGGTCTGCGGATGGTCGCGCTCGACCACCGTGTCCAGGCCCAGGTACTTGTAGCTCTCCAGCGTGCCCGTACCGTCCGACAGCGACGACAGGCGGCTGATGTTGCTGCCCAACCCGGTGGCGTAGTTGTAGTAGACGACATAGCCGCTGGGGTAGACCAACTGCGTCAGTCGGCTGTTGTTCTGGCCGCCGGACATCTCGGTGTAACCGTACTGCACCTCCGGCGTCGTGCCCGGCACCACGGCACCGCTGTGCGACTGATACTCGCCGGTCAACTGGCCCAGGCCGTTGTACACGTCCTGAACCTGGTTGACGACATTGCCGCCCGTTGGCGCATCGTAGCTGGTGGTCAGGTAGTTGTTGCCCTGGCTGTCGTAAGCGTACTCGATACGACGCACGCGGCCATCGACGCCAGCGCCCAACGTCGTCACGGCGTCCGAGGTCAAGCGCCCCAGCACGTCGTAGGTGTACTGGTGGACGTTGCCATTGGGGTCGGTGTACTGCACGGTCTGACCCAGGGCGTTGACCAGGTAACTGTCCTGATCGCTGTTGCTGGGATTGCCCGTCGTCGGGTCGGGGTGCTGGATCGCCGACAGAATGTCATTGCTGTTGACGCCGCTGCCGCTGGCCGTCGTCACGCCGTAGACGTACTGCGTCTGCTGATAGGCGCCGCCCGGTTCGTCGGCACGCACATAGGTCACGTTGTTGTCGCCGTCGTAGCCATACTCGGTGACGATGTTGCTGTCGGCGGTCTCGGTGCCGTCGGTGTAGTCCTGGATCGTCTCGGTGGTGCGGCCCAGAGCGTCGTAGTAGGTGCGATTGACGATCCCCATCGGGTCGGTCACGTCCTGCACCAAACCCATCGAATTATACGCATACGTCGTCACCAACGCCGTCGCCGACGACGGCGGCGGCGTGCTCGGCCGCGTCCAGGCCACGCCGCCGTTGGTGCCCATGTCTACGCTGGCAGTCAAGCGATCCGCATTGTCGTAATAAGCGGCGGCATAGTAGACGCGCGCTCCGATGCCGCTGGTTGGATCGCCCAAAGGCCCGGTGCCGGTGGCGTTGTCGAAACGCTGACGGTCGATGGTCTCGATGGCATTGTCGTCGCCGTCGTAGACGGACTGCACTTGCTCCAGCACCGTGTCGTTGGTCACGCTGACGGCGTCCGCCCAGGTCGTGCCGCCCGCACCGTCGGTGGTGGAATCCATCACGTCCCGGCCGGCGCCATCAAACTGGCTCTTGGTCCACAGCCCGCCCGGATCGGACTCGGCGATGAGGTCGCCGCGATGATCGTAGTAATCGTTGGTGGTCAACGCCGTGCTCGACACTGCACCCGTGCTCGGGTTCACGTCGTAAACCTGCGTCTGGTAGACGCGGCCCTGGTCGTCGTAACTATCGACCTCTTGCGCCCGCAACAGCGACGGGTCCAACGCTTGCAAGACACCGTTGACGACCTGCGGCGTTACGCCGTCGCCGTCGTACTGCTGCGTCTCAATCGCTTCACCGAGATTGTCGTAGGTGGTGACGACGATGAGCCGATGGGTGCCGTCGTTCTCGCTGTCCTGCACGCCCGACTTGGTGGCCACCAGCCGGTCCCGCCAGTCGTACCACATCTGCGTGATGCGCTCCGCTTCGTCCAGGCCGGGATAGTCCGTCTCTTCCGTCAGGTTGCCGTCGTCGACGCCGCCGTTGTCGTACTGGTAGCTCGACACCATCACCATGTTCGACGTGCCGGTGTTGTTGTTCGGCGACCACTCGCCGTACTCCGGCGTGTCGTTGGTGCCGACCCAATCGCTGACGGGCTGGCCCAGGCTGTTGTACACCGTGCGATAGATGGTGCCGTTGGCCGTCTGCGTGCGCGTCAAGCGGCCGCCGCTGTCGTAGCTGTACTGCGTCTGGTAATAGTTGACGTTGAGCGTGCCCATCATGCCGGTGCTGTAAGCCAAGCCACCGAGGTTGAAGTAGTTGTCCTCGGCGATGACCTGGCCGGCGTCGTTGGTGTAGTCCCGAGTGAGACTTTGCAGACCGCTGATGGCTTCGCTGCCGTTGGGCGTGCCGTCGGGGTTGAGGTTGGGCGCCGCCGTCATGGTCAGCGTCTCGGTGTAGCCGTCGGCGGCGTCCTGGCGGATGACCTCCGTCGGTCCCGTCGGCGTGCCGGTGCTGGCGTTCCAGCCCGGATAGATGCGTTCTTCGTGCTGGGCGTCGAGGTAGACGTAGTAGGTGACGTTGCCATCCGGCGAGGCCTCTTTCGTGGTCCGTTCCTGGTCGTCCACCTGATACTGCGTCACCAGGTTCAGGCCGCCGCCCGTCGGCGTGCTCCAACCCGTTGGCAAGTTCGTGAACTCGCTCGTGTCCGCCGTGTTCACGTCGGCAATCTGCATCAGCAGGGCACCTGGCGGCGGTTCGCAGGGGTTGCATGACGTGGTCTGGGGCAGCGGCGACAGCCGCGCCGCCGAGATGCTGCGCGTGCTCAAGGCCAAGGGGTTCAAGGGACCGATCGCCATCGAGTACGAATGGAAGTGGGACATTCCCACGCTGCTCCAGTGCGTCGCGTTCTTCCACGAGCAGGCCAACAAGCTCGCCGCCGAGTGAGCCGCTCCGAGAACGGTGTCAGGAACCTTTTAAGACCTTAAAAGGTTCCTGACACCGTTCTCTTTCTTTTCTCTTTCCTTACTGACAACTTTTCCTCCCTTCTTTTTATTTTCGTGGCCGGAGATACAAATCGAGTGTTGAAAAATCAATGATGGCTCGGTATTTCATCAAAACATCTGAACCAAGCTCTCCATCAATCGGCGGATCGAAGTACGCCTTAAGGGTTCTATTAACATCTGACAAGTCGTGTCCCCCAACCAACATTTCGCCGCTCTTGATCCCCCCCACTTCCAGACTGCTAATCGTGGCGGCATAATCGGTGGTTGACGCAGCTCCGCGAGGCTTATTCTTTTCCTCTTCCTTGCCCACAGCTTTCCATTTTAGCTGTAGATGCTTCGTCCGCTCAGGATCCAAGTGAGTCACCGGCTGCCCGCTATCCAGAATGAGGTGTACTTTCTTTTCATTAATCTGCATCCGAATCCCAATATATCCGCAGTTGAATTTTTCGAGAAGAATCTTTTCGTACCCGTACTCCTTCAAAAGTGTGGAGATCTCCCTCGGTCGTTCATTTCTCCATAGGCCTGCCAGATTATAAGGAGCGGTCTTCAGCCATAACTGAGATGCCTCCTTTTCCGAATCGATTTTCAAGATTGGAAGCCAGATAGCATTCCCATTATCCTGCCTGCGGAGCATCCACGTCTTCCCATGATGCGGATCAAGCATCAGTGCGCAGTCCCCAGCATGCTGTACAATGTACCTCGTATTCGAATTCTCAGGTTTCGGGGAGACATCCTGAGATCGCAGTGCAAGGAGCCAACTCCCGAAGGCGAGGGATACGATCACCACAATGAGAGACACTCGTTGACAAGACATCTTAGATCTCCAATGCTAACTTCTCGAAACAGAAAGACGCCTTTTTACAACCCCAAAGGGTGGCTTATATGATAATTGGCGGCGGGTTCGGCGGCGGCGGCGGTGGTGGTATCGGTGGCCACCCACGAGGGAGAATCGGAGGTAACGGTGGAATGCATCCCGGAGGGATACGCGGGATAGGGAATGCACGTGGATTAGGAATAGGCAGCAAAGGGAATGGCGGAACAGGTAACCAGATCCAATTTGGTGGGGGTGGTACGGGCCGCAGTGGGACAGGCCTCGCCCCTGGTGGTAGAAATCCTCTCCCTATTCGTCCGCCAATCCCTCCTGGCATACCTGGCGGTAACGGTATTGGCCGTCCAGGTAAATTCCTCCCTGGTGCTGGACGAGGGGGTGGCGGCGGCGTGACCTCACCACCTGGCCCCGGCGGCACATTATAATAGGCGTCTGACAGAGCTCCCGCCTCATATGGGCGGATCGACGACTGTCCATCTAGGCCTGTCGAGTCCACCATATCCATCGGCCTATTATTCTCCCAGCGGTAGTAGTCGTTGTCTGGCCCCAACCCCGCGTAGTCTGGCTGCAACGCCCGCATCAACGCCGGCGACACCGGGCGGGTGAGCGTGAGATATAGCCCAGCGTAACTATCGATGCGCATGTCCTGGGAGCCGTAGGGCACGGCGAAGGCGCTTATGCCGCGCAGCGTCCCATCGGGGTTGAGCACCGTCACGGCCCCGAAAGGATCATCGGCGTAACGCTCCAGCACGTTGCCAGTGCCATCGACCAGCGCCGTCACGTTCCAGTTGGTGTCCTGCTGCACATACAGCCGTTGGTCCAGGACGCCGTTGTCCTGGCTCGACTGGTCGCGCAGCACCAGGGCATTGACGTACACCGGACTCCACACGTTGCGCCGCCTGTACCACGCCGCTGACACGCTCCTCCAGCACCTGTCCCGCCGCCGACAGGTATAGGTCCGTCGTCGTGCTGCCATGCGTTTCCGTGATGCGACGGCCCAAGCCGTCATAGCCATAGGCAGCCACCGTCGTGCCGTTATTCTGCACCGCCACCAGGCGGTTCCATGCATCGTAGACGTAGGTATTGCCGCTGCCGTCCGCCGTCAGATTGCCATTGGCGTCATACGTCACCGCACTCGAACCCGAGATGGACGTGATCTCGTTCTGCTGATTGGTCGTCCGCGTCTGCGTCGCGCCGTTGGTGGTCACGCTGGTGAAATTGCCCAACGCATCAGGAGACCAACTCTGGCTCGCCGATGGCGTACCCACCATCGCCGTATCTGACGCATTCAACGTGCCACGCTGGAAGTTGATGAGCTGGTGCAGGTCGTCATAGCCGTACAGCTCACTCATCACGGCATCGACGAGGTTTTGCTTGTACAGCACGTCACCATCGGCGTTGTAGCCATAGCCGAAGTTGTCGGTCGATTGCTGCGTCGCCGTGTCGTACCAATTCTGACTGGCCACTCGCCCGAAACGGTCCAGACCGACGTACCGGTCGCCCGCATCTCCCGTCTGTGACTGGTTCGGCTGGGCAATGAACGTCTGGTTGACGTGGTTCTGCGGGTGGTCGCGCTCGACCACCGTGTCCAGGCCCAGGTACTTGTAGCTCTCCAGCGTGCCGCTGCCGTCCGACAGCGACGACAGCCGACTGATGCTGCTGTCCAGGCCCGTGTTGTAATTGTAGTTGACGGCGTAGCCGCTGGGATAGACCAACTGTGTCGGCCGGCTGTTATTCTGACCGCCGGACATCTCCGTGTAGCCGTACTGCACCACCGGCGTGGTGTTGAAGTTGACCGGGCCGTTGTGCGACTGATACTCGGCCGTCAGCTGCCCCAGGCCGTTGTAGGTCCGCTGCACCTGATTGACGATGTTGCCACCCGTCGCCGCGTCGTAGCTGGTGATGAGATAGTTGTTGCCCTGGCTGTCGTAGCCGTACTCAATGCGGCGTACCGAACCATCCACGCTGGTGCCCAGGGTCGTCACGGCGTCGCTGGTCAGCCGGCCCAGCACGTCATAGGCGTACTGGTGGACGTTGCCGTTACGGTCGGTGGACTGTACCACCTCTCCCAGCGCGTTGACCAGGTAGCTGTCTTGCTGGCTGCTGCTGGGAGTGCCGGTCGTTGGATCGGGATGCTGGATCGCCGACAGAATGTCGTTGCTGTTGACGCCACTGCCGCTGGCGGTGGTCACGCCGTAGACGTATTGCGTCTGCTGATAGGCGCCGCCCGGTTCGTCGGCACGCACATAGGTCACATTGTTGTCGCCGTCGTAGCCGTACTCGGTGGCGATGTTGCTGTCGGCGGTCTCGGTGCCATCGGTGTAGTCCTGGATCGTCTTCGTGGTGCGGCCCAGGTTGTCGTACAGCGTGCGCGTGACGAGGCCCATCGGGTCGGTCACGTCTTGCACCAGACCCATGCCATTATAGGCATACGTCGTCACCAACGCCGTCGCCGACGCGGCCGGCGGCGTATCCGGCCGCGTCCAGACCGTGCCGCCGTTGGTGCCCACGTCCACGTCCGCCGTGATACGATCCGCTGCATCGTAGTAGGCCGCCGCATAGTACACGCGCGCACCAATGCCGCTCGTCGGATTGCCCAATGGCCCCGTGCCCGTGGCATTGTCGAAACGCTGGCTGTCAATCGTCTCGATGGCGTTACCGTCGCCGTCGTAAACCGTCTGCTGTTGCTCCAGCACCGTATCGTTGGCCACGCTGCCTGCCGCCGACCAACTCGTGCCGCCCGCACCGTCGGTGGTGGAGTCCATCACGTCGCGGCCGACGCCGTCGAACTGGCTCTTGGTCCACAAGCCGCCCGGAGCGGACTCCGCCAGCAAATTGCCGCGATGGTCGAAGTAATAATTCGTTGCCAGGGCCGTGCTGGATACAGCCCCCGTGCTCGGGTTCACGTCGAAGACTTGCGTCTGATAGACGCGGCCCTGATCGTCGTAACTATCGACCTCCTGCGTCCGCAGCAGATTGGACGCCAACGCTTGCAGCACACCGTTGACGATCTGCGGCGTCACGCCGTCACCATCGTACTGCTGGGTCTGGATCGCCTCCCCGAGATTGTCGTAGGTGGTGACGACGATGGGTCGATGCGTGCCGTCGTTTTCGCTGGCCTGCACGCCCGATTTGGTGGCGACGACGCGATCGCGCCAGTCGTACCACATCTGGGTAACGCGGTCGGCCTGGCCCAGTCCCGGCGAGTCGGTCTCCTGCGTCAGGTTGCCGTCGCCGACGCCGCCGTTGTCGTACTGGTAGCTCGACACCATCACCATGTTCGACGTGCCGGTGTTGTTGTTCGGCGACCATTCGCCGTACTGCGGCGTGTCGTTGGTGCCGACCCAATCGCTGACGGCCTCGCCCAGACTGTTGTACACCGTGCGGTAGATGGTGCCGTTGGCCGTCTGCGTTCGATCGAGACGACCGCCGCTGTCGTAGCCGTACTGCGTCTGGTAATAGTTGACGTTGAGCGTGCCCATCACGCCGGTGCTGTAAGCCAGGCCGCCCAGGTTGAAGTAGTCGTCCTCGGTGATGACCTGACCGGCGTCGTTGGTGTAGTCCCGAGTGAGACTTTGCAGACCGCTAATGCCTTCGCTGCCGTTGGGCGTGCCGTCGGGGTTGAGGTTGGGCGCCGCCGTCATGGTCAGCGTCTCGGTGTAGCCGTCGGCGGCGTCCTGGCGGATGACCTCCGTCGGTCCCGTCGGCGTGCCGGTGCTGGCGTTCCAGCCTTGATAGATACGCTCCTCGTGCTGCGGGTCGAGGTAGACGTAGTAGGTGACGCTGCCGCCGGGCGACGTTTCCTTGATGGTGCGTCCCAACGCATCCACCTGGTCCGTCGTCACCAGGTTGAGGCCGCCGCCCGCCGGCGTGCTCCAACCCGTCGGCAGGTTCGTGAACTCGCTCGTGTCGGCCGTGTTGACATCGGCAATGCTCGTCACCAGCGCTCCCGTCAGCGGATCGTAGGCGTCATACTGGAGGTAGCCGTCGGGGTCTTGTACCCAGATAGGGTCTCCATTCGTATCGAAGACAGTCGTTGTCACGTCGGCCGTGCCCGGACCATTCTGGGCCGACGAGATGACCGGCGCGCTCACCGTCTCCGAGTGCACCTCGGCCGTGCCGGTGTACCAGGTGTAGGCGTAGGAAGTCGTCTCGGCGCCGCTGCCGTCGCTGTTGCGATACACCGTGTCCGTGGCGATGGGCGCGAGGGTCTGACCGTTGAAAGCGTGGGCGTAATACTGCCAGGTCTCTTGCGGAATGAGCGTGCCCTGCTGACCCTGCTGAATCTGCTCGTCTTCGAGGTAGCCGGCCACGCCGCCCGCCGTCGTCTCCGTCGCCGTCGTCGTTGTGTAGTAGGCGTAGCGCGTGATCAGGCCGCTCGTATTGTTGAGATACGGATAGTTGCCATTGCCGTTGCCCACCAGGCCGGCGTCGTAGTAGCTGTAGCCGCTGACGGCCGATGGCGCCGCTTGCAGGATGAGCTGGCCCTGGTCGTTGTAGGCGTAGAAGTTGTCCGTATCGAGGCCGCTGACCGGATCGTAGTGATCGACGAGCATGGTCTGGCCGTAGGCGTTGGTATAGACCGTGTCGCTGCTGCCGTCGGGATTGGTCACGCCCGTTTGCATCGCCCAGCTGTTGAAGCCGGGGGCGTTGTTGCTGGCGGTGTAGCTGAAGGTGTAGGTGCCCAGCCCGCCGCTGCTCGTGGAATCGCCCGCGCCTTGGGCCACTTCCCGGGTGACACGCTGCTGGCTGTCGTACTGGAAGTAGTTATCGGCGTAGGGGGCCACCTGCGCGTCGGTGAGGTCGCCGAGGTCGGTGCCCAGGGCGGCGGTCAGTCGGGTGTAGGAGGCGGGGTTGAAGACGTACTCCAGACCGCCGGCGTAGCCGTCGGCCTGTCCGTCGGTGTAGTAGCGGTAGTAGCTGGTGGACAGGACGTTGCCCTGACCGTCGAGGACGCTGGCGGTCATGAGATCGCCGAGGCTGCCGCCGTACTGCTGGCTGCCGTCGTAGTAGCTGTACTGGACCTGCTGCACGGTGGTCCAGGCGCCGCCGTTGGTCTGCTGCCGCAGGGTCACGCTTTGGAGCAGGCCGGCGTTAGGGTCGGTGGAAGGCAGGTAGCTGTACAGCCACGATTCGGTGACGGTGTTGCCGTTGCTGCTGCCCGAACGCTGCATCGCGGCGATGTGGCCGTCGGCGGTGTAGGCGGTGACGGCCATGGTGACGCCGTTGGCGTCGGTGTAACTCTGGAATTGGCCCTGCTGGGCGGCTGGCCGGCTGGAGTCGAAGCCATCGAAGACGATCTGATCGCCCTGGCCGTCGATCAGCGTGTAGGTATCGTTGCTTCGGTTATAAGTTAGGTTCGAGGGATCGCGGAACCGTACCTGGTAGGTGCCGTCACCCTGGCTGTCGAAGTAGTAAGCGGTGGTGCCGTTGGCGAGGACGGCGAGGGTGTTGTTGGTCTCGCCGTCGGCCCGGACGAGGTGCGGCGTATAGGTATCGAGCCAGCCGGAGCCGTTGTCGGAGCCGGTGGCGTAGCCGGGGCCGTTGCTCCAGGAGCGCGTCTGTCCCCAGGCGAAGCCGAAGGCGTCGGAGTGCAGGTCGGTCTCGGCGATGTTCACCACGCCATCGGCGTAGCGCACCGGGAGAGGAGTCAGGATCGGGGGCGTTGTTTGGACGGCAGGCCCACCCGTGTTTGCGTCGCCAGGTGTGTAGGTGGCGGCGTTAGTATTGGCGGTCAATTGCACCAGGCTGCCGGGCTGGTTGGGGCAACCGCAGTTGCAGCTGGGTCCAGGGACGAAGGGCGTCGGCGTGGGAGTCGGAGTGGGCGTCGGCGTCGGGGTGGGCGTTGGAGTCGGCGTGGGCGTGGTAACGTCGGCCGAAGTCGCGAACGAGGTTTGGCTGCCGCCTACATCCGTAATGGTCACGCTGATCGGGTAGGAGCCGGTAGCGGCGTAGGTGTGCGTGCCATCGACGTAGAATTCGCTATCGTTTTTTTGCGGATTGTAGCCGCCCGAGGCGGTGCCCGGCGAGGTCTGCCCGTCGCCCCAGTCGATCTGGATGGTGTAATCGCTGGCAGGGGCTTCGGGGTTGTCATCCGCGAAGAGGCCGACCGGACCGCTAAAGGGCACGCCGGCGGACATGGGGATAGTCTCGGAGTCGCTCGAATGCAAGGCGGCGTCGCTAACGACGGCGGTATCCGAGGCAGTAAGGGGGCCGCTTGGCCCGCTGACGCTGATGGAGATGGGATAGGTGCCCTCGTCGTCATAGGTCATGCTGCCATACACATAAATGGTAGTGGCGGTAACGGTGGGGTATTCGGTCGTGGTTTGGCCGTTGCCCCAATCGACGGTGGCGGTGTCCTGATCATTGGGGTTACCGTCGGGGTTGGAGAAAGTGGCCAGCGTCACGCCATAATTTTCGGCTCCTTCGACGAAGTTGAGGGTGGACGACGGGTCGTCGGCCGGCGTCATGCTGGTGCTGGCCGATTTGGTCGCCGGGGACCGGAGATGTCCTGGGACGGCCGCCGCATTCGAGGCGATCTTCGGCTCCGCCGTAGGGGTTAATGCTTCCCCGATGGCGGCCGTTTGCATCGGACTCGCGTAAACACTCTGGACAGCCGGGGTGGAGAGTGGATGGACCGGGCTGCCGGATTCATGGACGTTGTAAGCTTGCTCGGCGAAGGGAGTCGCGGAGGGCACCAACCTCGCTTCCAGGAACTCGATTTCGAGGAAGACGCGGCGGCGCCGGCGGGGCGACAGGAAGACGCGGCGCGAGAGGATGCGCGAGTCTTTGAGCCAGTAGCGCCAGGCTGCCCAGGCGTTGGCGAGCCAGTCAGACGGACGAAGATGGACGCGGAGCGAACGCTTCCAGCGCATCATCGGTGCGGTCCTCGCGGGTGAGAGATCCCCTCGGGTCACCGGTCTCGAAGTAATGAGGAAAGACTAACGAAGAAGTAAGGTAATCGCAGCTGGCGAGCGAGTCAAGGAAAAGTTGCTCATTTGACATTATATTTTTTGCACCGAGTGGTCAGGCGGTCTTCGGTTGCTGTCTCGCCGCGGTGTTAGTTGGAATCCGGGATCGAATTTTCCGATTTGGGAGTGGTTATATCGTCTTTCCCGCGCGGCGAGGAGGGGACGCGGAGAGCGGCGACATCGGCGCCATAGTCTTTCACCTTCTCGGTAGGCCGGAACGTCGTCGGCAGCAGTTGCGCGATGGGCATATCGGTGGCGGGCGGGTTGAGCAGCCTGGCGTTGTACAGGCTGTCCGTCTCGCGGCTGTAGTCCTTCCACTCCTTCAGACTGAACGGCGGCGGCATCTTCATCATGACGCCGATCGATTGCCGTTCGACCAGCGTATTGAAGCCGCCGTAAGCGTTGGTCCCGCCGCTCCAGTCGAGTTTGCCCATCAGGCCGCGTTCCTCGCCCTCCGGCGCTTCGAGATGGATCAGCGCGCCGTCGCCGGAGACGGGCAGAAACAGACAGTCCTCTGGCCGGCACTGAACCTGCGCCAAGCTCTTGAGGTCCTTGCCGGCCCGCACGTGGATGAGGTTCCCTCCCAGGTACGTCGTGACCTTCTTGAGCTGGAGGAAGAGGGGGGCCGCCGGCGCCGGCATGTCCTTGCTGCCCTCGACGTGGAGCAGCGAGCCGGTCAGGGCGGTCAGGCTGTTGCGAATGGTAACTTCGGCGGGTTGGCCGCCCTGCGACCAGAACCAGGTCGCCCTGGCCGCGGACGAAACTGTTCTCCAGGACCAAACGCGGTTTCTGCTCCGCCGGCGTGTCGCTCTTCTTCATCAGCTTTCCCGGTTCGTTCAGCACCGCCACGGCCAGGACCGCTTTTTTGCCCGAACGGTCCAGCGTGATGACACAGCCGCTCAGCACGCATTCGCCGTCACCCAGGAACGATACGACCGCTTGCGCGTCGAAATCGTCGCGGGCCGGTTGCAGGCGCAGTTGCAGACCTTCCAGTCGGAGTTTGCCGTTGTAGACGCGGAACAGGGCCGCCTCGGCCTCTTGCGTGTCGCCCAGCGTCAGCACCGGATGGAAACCCTTGTCGGCGGCAATCGTCAGGTCCGTCAGCCGCGAACCGTCCAGGGCGAGCGGGTCGAGTTTCACGTCGCCATCGAGACGAAGCCGGATGACGTCGCCGGGCTGGGCGTCGAGGAGAGCGTGACCCAGCGTGGGATACAGATGATTTTCCCGATCCGATTTCTCTCTTTCGACCACCAGCGGACGTCGCTCGGACGGCGTGGGACCGTCCTTCAGGGGCGGCAGGTTGTCCAGGTAGGAGAAGGCCAGCACCTGCTCGGCGCCGACGAGCCGGCCGTTGCTCTTGTCCTTGACAGACAGGCGCAACTCGGGCAGCAGGGGGTTGACCTGGAAGGCGGCCTGGATCGCCAACTGCTCCAACTGCTTGAGCGGCTGGGGGTCTTTCCAGGGAGAAGTCTCCAGCTCGCGCAGCTCGTCGTCGGACTGGATCTGGTCGAGCAGGCTCTGCCTCGTCTCCTCGGCAGCGCCGGCGACGTAACGATCGAGTTGGTGGTAGCGGTTGTCGCGGCCCTTGTAGCTGACGCGGCCCGGAGCGGACGTCTGCCGGACCAGGACCGCGCCCTTATCCTCGGGCATGCCAGCCATGCCCGGCTCGCCGGGGTGCGAAAACAGCGAGGCATTCGCTTCGATGCGGGCATCGGCGCCGTCGGCCACGTCGAACACCGCCGACTGGTTGGCCGTCAGGATCGAACAGTGGTGGAGCACCACGGCGCCCTCGTTGTCGGGCGCGTGTCCTTCCAGGCGGAAGGTGGCGGCGTGCGGGCCGAAGACGCAGTTGGACGCCTCCAGGCGAACCGGGCCGCGGCGCCGCACGGCGTCCTGCCCGCCCGAGGCCGCCCCGCTGAACACCACTTCCGCCGGCCCGCTGTCCGCGGTAGCCAATGATGCGAAACCCAGGAAGCACGATTCGCTCAGCGTCAGCGTGGCGAACTCCCGCGCCTCGATGAACACCGAGGCCAGGCGATTTTTGTCGCTGCGAGCCGGATCGGCCTGGAGGAACTCGCAGCCGTGGACCTTCGCCAGTCGAGTGCCGCGCAAGTGCAGGGCAGCCATCGACACGCCGGCGCCGTTCTGATCCAGCACGAAGCGGAGGTTTTCCACCGTGCAGTCCTTGCTGTCGATCGTCAGCGCCGCCTGCAGCGCCGGGGACGTCCGAGCATGGTAGCCGTAGCGGATGGTGGTTGGCCGTTTGTGAGCATCGCGGGCCCGGATGGTCACGATGGGGTTGGTGACGATCAACTCCGGTTCGCCGTCGTCGCGGCCGAGAAGGATGAGGTCGTCGGCCAACTCGATCCGGATCTCGCGGTCCTGCTTGTGCATTTGCAAGAACTTGGCCAGCTCCGTCGCCGTCGGCTTGTCGCTTCGGTAAACAGGGGTGCTCGTCTCCGGCCGGGGCGGTGTCGAGGGCGGCGTCGAGGTGAAGTCCTTCAACAACGGTGTCGGCGCGGTCGCCACCGGCGAGCCGGAAGTGTTGTCATTGGCCTTGTGGTTGCTGGGAGTCTGGACCGCAGGGTTCGGCGAGGGCTCGGGTTTCGAGGCCGACAAGGCGTCGATGAGGAAGATGAGTCCGACCACGGCGACGGCGGCCAGGGCGGCCAGTACCAGCGGCCGACCGGCCGGCGGATTGGGGAGGGCCGCCTCCACCGCCAAAACGCCCTCCGGCGCCTCCGCCGAGGCGCCCAGCTTCCGCGCCGCCAGGTACAAATGGTGGACGAGCTGCTCGGGCGTCTGGTAGCGATCCCGGGGCTGCTTGGCGATCATGCGGTCAAGAATAACGGCCGCCTCGTCGGGCAGGTCGGGTACGAACTGGCGCGGATCGGGTGGCTTGACGTGCTGATGGTGGTGCAGTTTCTTGGCCGCCGTTCCTTCCGGCACGGGCGGTTGCCCGGTCAGCATGTGGTAGAAGGTGCAGCCCAGCGAGTAGATGTCGCTGCGCACGTCGGCGTCGCGCGGCTCCAACGCCTGCTCCGGCGAGATGTAGTCGAAGGTGCCCAGCGTCACGCCCGACTGGGTCAGGCCCATGTCCTGTTGCGGTCCCAGGCTGCGAGCCAGGCCCATATCGACGAGCTTGGCTCGGCCGTTGGGCGTGATGATGATGTTGGACGGCTTGATGTCGCGGTGGACGACGCCGCGGCCGGCCGCGTGCGCCAGCCCGGCCGCCACCTGCAGCATGTAGTTGAGCGCCTCGCTGACCGGCAGTCGGCCGCGCCGCTCCAGCAGGACACGCAGGTTGTCGCCCTCGACAAACTCGAAGGCGATGAAGTGCAGCCGCTGGTCCTCGCCGCAGAAGAACACGCGAGCAATGTTCTCGTGATCGAGCCGGGCGGCGCTGCGGGCCTCCTGATGAAAGCGGCGGACGTTCTCGGGGTCGGCCGCCATCTCCGGCGGCAGGATCTTCAGGGCCACCTGCCGGTCCAGTTGCGTGTCGCGGGCGCGCAGCACCGCCGCCATGCCGCCGACGCCGATCGGCTCGATCAGCTCGAAGTGGGCCAACCGCCGGCCGCGCAGACTGC
Source organism: uncultured Planctomycetota bacterium (assembly GCA_963849325.1). GTDB lineage: Bacteria > Planctomycetota > Planctomycetia > Gemmatales > Gemmataceae > JAJPHU01. Next base: position 614,667 of record CAWKHF010000006.1, read on the forward strand.
CGGAAAAGTTCTCGTCCGATTTGGGTGGCAAGCGAGGCTGCGGCGTCCGCGAGATCACCGTCGGCGAATCGTCGGTCGGTTCGATGGAGCCGTCCAGCAGGTTGACGGCCTCGTCGTCGGGGGGCGGAGGAGGAACTGCTTTCCGAGGCGGATCGCCGAGAGGATCGGACATGACATCGCTACGGGACAATCCCGCCTCTCTGGAGTGATGCGATCCGGGCTCCGGATTGCTCTTGGGTCCACACGCGGGAAGCTGTCGAGCCTCGGGGCGAGCCGTGGATTAATCGCGAGTCGCCTATCGCCGCCAACGGAGAGATGAACGGTTCCTTCCGTGGTTCGTTGGCTGCGGCGCTGCAACCCCACGATAGAGCCTGTTTCGACTATAACCTGTGGCAAGGGAGGCTGTCAATTGAGCAGTTCAGGCGAACGAGGCAAACGAAGGGCGATGCGGGCGAACGGACTCTGCAGCCGAAAGGAGAGGAGCGGCAAAGAGGTCTTCCTTTTTCGTTGCGTCTCAATCCACGGGCTGTTACAAGAGGAAGAATTCCGGAGAAAGAGTCCTCCTTTGCGCATCCGTTGACAGAATGCCTCCTTGGGAGGTTTCACGGAAACGTCCGCCAGCTTGCTGGAGCGCCTCCGCACGTCGCCCGACGAAGCGGCCTGGCGGCGTCTCGACGACCTCTACCAGCCGCTCATCCGCCGCTGGCTGCTCCGCGACCCCTCCCTTCGCGAAGAGGCCGACGACATCGTTCAGGAAGTCATGAGTGTCCTCGTCCGTGAATTACCCGGTTTCCGACGACAGCGTAACGGCTCCTTCCGCCGCTGGCTCCGCACCATCACCGCCCACCGTTTGGCCGCCCTCTACCGTTCGCGGAAGAACCGGCCCGTGGCGCTGGGATGTCCGCCGGAGGAGTCCCCACTGACGCAGCTGGCCGACCCCAACAGCGAGTTGAGCCGCCAATGGGACCGCGAGCACGATCATTATGTTTTGTCCCGCCTCCTGGAGCTGATCGCGCCTTTGTTCGAGCCGACCACGTTGGCCGCCTTCCGGCGCATGGCCCTCGATGGCATCGCCCCGGCGCAGGCGGCGGAGGAGCTGGGTCTGTCGCTCAACGCCGTTCTGATCGCCAAGTCCCGCGTCCTCAGCAAGCTGCGTCAGGAAGCCAAGGGATTGATCGACTGACCGCGCATTTTTCTGAAAGGTTTGGCCGTCGGGCGCACTCCTTGAACCGAGCGAAGGGACGCCTGCAACTGAGCGAGAAGGGACCGGGCTGTCGTTGACGCATCCTCCCCGAAGGAGCTGACCATGCCGGAAGCCATGATTCATCCGACGCCCCAGGAGTTGACGGCCTTCGGACTGGGCAAGCTGCCCGAGCGTGCCGCCGCCGTCGTCGCCGCCCACCTGGGAGTCTGCCCCGACTGCCGCCAGGCTGTCGCCGGCGTTCTGCCCGACTCCTTCCTCGACAAGGTCCGGGACGCCAGCCCCGGCGGCTCCTCCTTCCCGCCTAACCCGCCACGACCGGACAACGCTCCCAGCAGTGCGGGCCGGCCAGCGACGCCGGCCGCCCCCTTGTGTCCGAACCTCCCGCCGGAGTTGGCCAACCATCCGAAGTACCAAATCCTGCGCGAGCTGGGCCACGGCGGCATGGGCGTCGTCTACCAGGCGCGGCAGATCGGCATGATGGTCCGGCCGGTCGTCATCAAGGTCGTCAGCCGCGCCCTGCTGGACAACCCCGACGCGCTGGAACGCTTCCTCCGCGAAGTGCAGGCGGCGGCGCAACTGTCGCATCCCAACATCGTCACCGCCTATGACGCCGAGCAGGCCGGCGAGTTGCGCATGCTGGTCATGGAATTCGTGCCCGGCCAGAACCTGGCCGAAGTGCTGCAAAAGAAAGGCCCGCTGCCGGTGGCGACCGCTTGTCAGTATGCGCGTCAGGCGGCGTGGGCCTTGCAGCACGCCTACGAGCGCGGCATGGTCCACCGCGACATCAAGCCGCAGAACCTGATGTTGACGCCCAAGGGTCAGGTCAAGGTGCTCGACTTCGGCCTGGCCAAGGTGGTCAGCGAGCAGGGCGCGGGCAGGGGGCTGACGTCGTCCAACTCGTACATGGGCACGCCGGAGTACAGCGCTCCGGAGCAGGCCACTGATGCTCGCACGGCCGACATCCGCGCCGATTTGTACAGTCTGGGCTGTACCTTGTACTGTCTGCTGGCCGGTCGTCCGCCGTTCCGCGAAGACACGGCGATCAAGACCATCCTGGCCCATCTTGAGAAGCAGCCGCAACCGCTGGCGGAGTTACGGTCGGACGTGCCGGAGCGTCTGTGGGCAGTGGTGTCGCGGCTGCTGGCCAAGGAGCCGGGACAGCGTTATCAGAAGCCGCTGGAGGTGGTGCAGGCGTTGACGCCGTTCGTCAAGTCGGGGGCGAAGCCGGAGGCGAAGAGCGGTTCGGCGCCGGTCGTGAGGTCGCCGGGTACGGGGACGATGCTGGCGGCGGACACCGGCCAGATCCAGAGGATCTTGCGGGAAGTCCCCGGCAAGACGCCGGCCAAGGAAGTGCCAGCGAAGGACGAGGCTTCGCCCTTCGCCGACTTGAGGGACGCCGGCGTTACCTCGCCGGAAGTGAGGCGAGCGAGCAAGGTAGCGAACCAGGTGCCGACGCGGTGGTCTCGGTGTTGGCCGATGCTGGCTGGTGGGGGCGTATTGCTGCTTGCGTTGCTGGGAATGTGGGCGGTCGGCGGGTTCAAGGGGAAGGGGAAGACGGCCGACGGCGAGGCGCTCAAGGAATCCTCAAAAGAGAAGCCAGACCATTTGCCGAACTCGATCACCAACTCGATAGGTATGAAGCTTGTACTCGTCCAGCCAGGCACCTTCCTCATGGGTTCACCCGTCAGCGAGGCGTGGCGCAGCGACGATGAATCCCAGCATGAAGTCGAGATCACCCGATCTTTCTACGTGGGCGTCTATGAGGTGACGCAGGAGCAGTATGAGCGCATCATGGGCCAGAACCCGAGTTGGTTCTCGTCCACGGGCAGCGGCAAGGACAAGGTGAAGGGCATGGACACGCGCTCGTTCCCGGTGGAGAACGTTACGTGGAACGAAGCCGTCGAATTCTGCCGCCGCCTCTCGGAACGGCCCGACGAAAAGGAAAAGGAACGTCTGTATCGCTTGCCGACCGAGGCGGAATGGGAATACATTTGCCGCGGCGGGCCTTTTTTCAAGAAACCTTCACCGCCTTTCTCTTTCGGCAACTCCCTCTCTGACACACAAGCCAACTTTGACGGGAACTACCCTTATGGCGGCGCGGCCAACGGTGTCTACCTGGAGCGCCCTACGAAAGTCAGCTCCTATCCTCCCAATTCTCTCGGGTTGCACGATCTCCACGGCAACGTCTGGGAATGGTGTACCGATTGGTACGACAGGGAATACTATAAACACAGCCCTCGGCAAGACCCACAAGGACCGGCAAAGAGCGGGCGCCGTGTTTTGCGCGGCGGTTTCTGGGGCGGGATCGGCAGGCACTGTCGCTCCGCCTTCCACCTCTACTATGAGCCCGGCGATAGCGGCTTCGACGTAGGTTTTCGCGTTGTGTTGGTTTCCGGCGCGAGGACTTATAGTGGCTCAAAAGAATGAACCACAGATGAACACGGATGAACACGGATAAAAGACAAAAAGAGAGAAAGAGACCGGAAGGGAGCATTCTTCACTATCGCTTTTCTTTTTGTTTCGATCCGTGTTCATCTGTGTTCATCTGTGGTTAGTTATTTTACAGGTTATCAGCGCCAAGGACGTGCGCGAGCCGTGCGGCCAGCCCGGACGAAGTGCGCCGGCTGTGGTCGCCGACAGCCTCGTGAGTCTGCCGCAAGGAGATAGTGAGTCGAGACGTGAATGAGGATCGAACGCCATGACCTTATCCGTCGAGCGGATCTGCAACGAGCTGAACCGCAAAGGATTACTGCCCCCTCCGGAGATTCGCAATCTGCGGCAACGCTGGCTGCGCGAGGCCGGCACGTCCGCCGGCGATGCCGTCCTGTTCGGCAAGTGGCTGGCCCATCACGGCCATGTCACCGACTACCAAGCGGACGTGTTGCTCCGCTACCGCGATGATCCCGGCGCCTCGCGTGCGGTCACCTGGCACTTTCACGACAAAAGGGCTTCGCGGAATGCCTGGAGGTCGGGACACTTGGCCGCGACTCCGTTTAAGTGTTTTAACTTCCTCACGTCGAGGATTTCGCGGAGGAGCCGGGTTATGTCTCGCGGCATGGTGCCGAAGCGGGCCTTCAGAGCTTCCTGGATGGCCTCGTGTAGATTTTCCGCGATCATCTTCTGGAGCAGCGGAGATTCGAACATGGATTCTTTTCCTCCAAGCAATCTCAACAACTCGGGATCCGGGAAGCGGAGTCCCATCAGCACCTGCGACACCGCCAGCAAATCGGCGCGATCTTTCGGATGGGCCTCGCGTTCGATCTTGTCGGCGCAGGCGCTCCAGCAGCGACTCCGGCGGGCCGTCGAAGTGCATCAGCGGCACCCAGGGCGTCACGCCAACGTCGCCCTGGGCTAGGAACTCCGCCGCGGACAGAGTCCACAATTCGACCGGCTTCCACTCGGCTTCCAGCCGCGACAGCCCCAGCTTGCTCCGCACGGCATGGCGGCCACTGATGCGAAAGCGGCCCTTGGGTCGCAGAACCAGCATCAGCAGTTCCGGCAAGTGGCCCAGCGTCTGGTACGACAACGTCAAATCGTCCAGCGCTTGCCGCAAAGCGCGTTTCTCCGAGTAGGTGGCGATCTCGATGAGGACGTAATGCGGCTTGTGTTGGCCGGCGAGATGCACACGCAGGAGTCCGTCGGGATACTTGCGGTTCTGCACGATCTCGCCGGGCATTAGCTCGATGCGGCGCACGTCCTTGAAGCCGCCGACGAGGAGGGCGCCTTTGCCCTGATGGTGCAGCAGCCACTTGCTGCCGATGTCAAAACGCTGCGGCGGCATGGCAAACCTCCGTGTCTCTGCTTGATTAGACCGCCGGAGCGCGAGGAAGTCGAGAGCGTTTGCCAGGCATAGGCAAGAGAGCTAATAAGTATAAAGGAGAGTGTCCTTGCCCACCGATTACGACAGCCCGTGGAAGGAAGCGCTGGACGCTTACTTCGAGCCGTTCCTGGCGCTGTTGTTTCCGCAGGTACACCGGCAAGTCGATTGGTCGCGCGGCTACGAGTCGCTGGACAAGGAGTTCCAGCAAGTGGTGCGCGAGGCCGAGGTCGGCCGCCGTTACGTCGATAAGCTGGTCAAGGTGTGGACGAAGGAGGGCGTCGAGTGCTGGGTGCTGATCCACGTCGAAGTGCAGACGACGCGCGATGCCGAGTTTCCGCGACGCATGTACGTCTACAATTATCGCGTCTTCGACAGGTACAATAGGGCCGTGGCCAGCTTGGCCGTGTTGGCCGACGACGATACCGACTGGCGGCCGACGGATTTTTCCAGCAACCTATTCGGCTGCGAGGCCGGTATTCGCTTCCCGGCAGTGAAGCTGTTGGACCTCGCGGCTCACGAGGCCGTGCTGGAGGCGAGCAGCAATCCGTTCGCCCAAGTGGTGCTGGCCCATCTGAAGGCGCGGGAGACGCATGGCGATCCCGCCAGCCGGTGCGACTGGAAGATCCGCTTGGTGCGCAACCTGCTTGAGCGCGGCTTCACCCCGAAGGACGTGCGCGAGCTGTTCCGAGTCATTGACTGGCTCATGGAATTGCCGCCGGCGCTGGAGCAGATTTTCTGGCAAGATATGGACAAGATCCAAAAGGAGAAACACATGCCATACGTCACAAGTATTGAGCGCGTCGAGCGCCGAATGGGAATGCGCGAGGGCATCGAAGGGCTGTTGCAGCTGCGCTTCGGCGAGGAAGGGCTTAAATTGATGCCCGAAATCAACGAGATTCACGAAGAAGAGACCCTACGGGCAATCATCAAAGCCCTCGCCACAGCGGCTACTCTCGACGAAGTGCGTCGGCTGTGGTCGCCGGGAACTCCTTGAGCCGGCTGCTGGAATCCGACGATGACATTCTTGGCAGCGCGAAAGGAGAGCGCCCTGGTCCACGGATTACGATAGTCCGTGGAAGGAAGCGCTGGATGCGTATTTCGAGCCGTTCCTGGCGCTGTTGTTCCCGCAGGTCCATCGCCAGATCGACTGGTCGCGCGGCTACGAGTCGCTGGACAAGGAGTTTCAGCAAGTGGTGCGCGAGGCCGAGGTCGGCCGCCGTTACGTCGATAAGCTGGTCAAGGTCTGGACGAAGGAGGGCGTCGAGTGCTGGGTGCTGATCCACGTCGAAGTGCAGACGACGCGCGACGCCGACTTCCCTCAGCGCATGTACGTCTACAATTACCGCGTCTTCGACCGTTACAATAGGGCCGTGGCCAGTTTGGCGGTGCTGGCCGACGACGATGCCGACTGGCGGCCGGCGGATTTTTCCAGCAACCTGTTCGGCTGTGAGGCCGGCATCCGCTTCCCGGTGATGAAGTTGTTGGACTTCGCGGCCCACGAGGCCACGTTGGAGGCAAGCAGCAACCCGTTCGCCCAAGTGGTGCTGGCCCATCTGAAGGCGCGGGAGACGCATGGCGATCCCGCCAGCCGGTGCGACTGGAAGATCCGCTTGGTGCGCAACCTGCTTGAGCGCGGCTTCACCCCGAAGGACGTGCGCGAGCTGTTCCGAGTCATTGACTGGCTCATGGAATTGCCGCCGCCGTTGGCGACTGTGTTTCGGCAAGAGATCGAGAAAATGCAAGAGGAGAAACGTATGCCGTACATTACGAGTATTGAACGCTTTCGGGCTCCGCTGGGGAATGTGCCGCGGTATCGAAACGCTGTTGCATATGCGCTTCGGTGCGGAGGGGCTTAAGCTCATGCCCGAGATCCGCGAGATTCATGAAGAAGAGACGCTGGAAGCGATCCTCCAAGCCCTGGGAGCGGGGGTCAGCCTTGAGGACGTGCGCCGGGTATGGTTGCCGGGAACGCCTTGAGCCGAACGTGAATGCGGGAGGATCCGATGGCTTTATCCGTGGAGCGAATCTGCAACGAGTTGAACCGCAAGGGATTGTTGCCCCCTTCCCATATCCGCCATCTGCATCAGCGCTGGCTGCGCGAGGCCGGCGCGTCCGCCAGCGATGCCGTCCTGTCCGGCAAGTTGTTGGAGCACCACGGCCACGTCACCACCTGCGACACCGCCAGCAAATCGGGGCGTCAGGCGAGCAGCGCTTCGCGGAATGCTTCCAGGTCGGGGCACTGCGCCGCGAGAACATTGAGCGCGGTTAACCTCTCCTCGTCGAGGATTTCGCGGAGCAGCCGCGTCACGTCCCGCGGCACGGAGCCGAAGCGGGCCTTCAGGACTTTCTCGATGGCCTTGTGCATCTTCTCCGCGAACCATTTCTGTAGCAGCGGCGATTCAAACATGGCCTGTTGCCCTCCAAAAATATCGGCCAGAAGCGGCAGGGGGAACTTCAACTCCCCGAACACCTGCGACACCACCAGCAAATCGACCCGATCCTTGGGATGGGCCTCGCGTTCGATCTTGTCGGCGCAGCGCTCCAGCAGCGACTCGGGCGGGCCGTCGAAGTGCATCAGCGGCACCCACGGCGTCACGCCGACGTCGCCTTGGGCCAGGAACTCCTCCGCGGACAGGGTCCACAGCTCGACCGGCTTCCACTCGGCCTCCAGCCGCGACAGCCCCAGCTTGCTCCGAACCTCATGCCGGCCACTGATCCGGAACCTCCCCTTCGGTCGCAAAACCAGCATCAGCAGCTCCGGGAGGGAACCCAGCGTCTGGTACGATAACGTCAAATCGTCCAGCGCCTGCTGCAAGGCCCGCTCCTCCGGGTAGGTGGCGACCTCGATCAAGACGTGGTGCGGCTTCCGCTGGCCGGCGAGATAGACACGGAGAAGGCCATCGGGGTACTTGCGGTTCTGGACGATCTCGCCCGGCAACGGCTCGATGCGGCGCACGTCCTTGAAGCCGCCGACGAGGAGGGCGCCTTTGCCCTGATGGTGCAGCAGCCACTTGCTGCCGATGTCAAAACGCTGCGGCGGCATGGCAAACCTCCGTGTCTCTGCTTGATTAGACCGCCGGAGCGCGAGGAAGTCGAGAGCGTTTGCCAGGCATAGGCAAGAGAGCTAATAAGTATAAAGGAGAGTGTCCTTGCCCACCGATTACGACAGCCCGTGGAAGGAAGCGCTGGACGCTTACTTCGAGCCGTTCCTGGCGCTGTTGTTTCCGCAGGTACACCGGCAAGTCGATTGGTCGCGCGGCTACGAGTCGCTGGACAAGGAGTTTCAGCAAGTGGTGCGCGAGGCCGAGGTCGGCCGCCGTTACGTCGATAAGCTGGTCAAGGTGTGGACGAAGGAGGGCGTCGAGTGCTGGGTGCTGATCCACGTCGAAGTGCAGACGACGCGCGACGCCGAGTTTCCGCGACGCATGTACGTCTACAATTACCGCGTCTTCGACCGTTACAATAGGCCGGTAGCCAGCCTCGCCGTGTTGGCCGACGACGATGCCGACTGGCGGCCGACGGAATTTTCCAGCAATCTGTTCGGCTGCGAGGCCGGCATCCGCTTTCCGGCGGTGAAGCTGCTGGACTTCGCGGCCCACGAGGCCATGTTGGAGGCGAGCAGCAATCCATTCGCCCAGGTGATGCTGGCTCATCTGAAAGCACGGGAGACGCATGGCGATCCCGCCAGCCGGTGCGACTGGAAGATCCGCTTGGTGCGCAACCTGCTTGAGCGCAGTTTCACCCCGAAGGACGTGCGCGAGCTGTTCCGAGTTATTGACTGGCTCATGGAATTGCCGCCGCCGTTGGCGACTGTGTTTCGGCAAGAGATCGAGAAAATGCAAGAGGAGAAACGTATGCCCTACATTACGAGTATTGAACGCTTTGGGCTCCGCCGGGGAATGTGCCGCGGTATCGAAACGCTATTGCATATGCGCTTCGGTGCGGAGGGGCTTAAGCTCATGCCCGAGATCCGCGAGATTCATGAAGAAGAGACGCTGGAAGCGATCCTCCAAGCCCTGGGAGCGGGGGTCAGCCTTGAGGACGTGCGCCGGGTATGGTTGCCGGGAACGCCTTGAGCCGGACGTGAATGCGGGAGGATCCGATGGCTTTATCCGTGGAGCGAATCTGCAACGAGCTGAACCGCAAGGGATTGTTGCCCCCTTCCCATATCCGCAATCTGCGTCAACGCTGGCTGCGCGAGGCCGGCGCGACGGCGGGCGATCACGTCTCGTTCGTCAAGTGGCTCGTGCATCAGCGCCAGATCACCGACTACCAGGCGGACGTGCTGCTCCGCCGCCGCGAGGATCCCCTCGTCCTCGGATCGTACAAGTTGCGCGGACGCATCGGCCGCGGCCCCATGGCCGGCGTCTACGAGGCCGTCCATCCGCAAGGGCAGGCCGTCGCCATCAAGGTGCTGCCGCCGGCACGGGCGGCGGACCCGACGGTGCTGGCCCGCTTCCAGCGTGAAGCCCGCCTCTCCGGGCGTCTGCAGCACCCCAACGTCATCCGCACCTTCGAGGCGGGCGAGCACCACGGCACCCATTTCCTGGTGATGGAACTCCTTCGCGGTGAGACACTGAAGGACGTTCTGCTGCGGCGCGGCCGACTGCCCGCGCCGGAAGCGGTTCGGTTGATCTACCAGGCGCTGCTGGGACTGCAGCACGTCCACGAGCAGGGGCTGATTCACCGCGATCTGGAACCGGCCAACCTGATGCTGGTGCCGGGCAGCGCGAGTCCGGCGGACACCACGCTCGGCAGCACGGTGAAGATCCTCGACATCGGCCTGGGACGCGCCCTGTTCGATGCCGGGTCGCCGGAAGGCGGTCCCGTCAACCTCACCCGTTCGAGCGATCAACTCGGCACACCGTTGTACTGCTCGCCGGAGCAGTCGAAGGATCCGCGACAGGCCGACGTTCGCTCGGACATCTACAGTCTGGGGTGCGTCCTGCACCACGCGCTCGCCGGCCAACCTCCCTTCGAGGATCTCGGTCCGATCCGGCTCGTGCTCAGTCACGCCAGCGAACCGCCGCCCCGCCTGGCAACCCTGAATCTCCGCCTGCCTCCCGGACTCCAAGAGGTCATGGACATCATGCTGGCCAAGGATCCAGCCCTCCGCTTTCCGACGCCCGGCCAGGCCGCGCAGGAATTGCGACCGTTCCTGATGCTGAAATGAGTGTCCTCATCCGTCCGGGTTGGCAAGTGGGGCTGCGGCAAGGAGAGGAGTGCCGTTGAGCTTGACTCCCTTCAACCCCTCTCCTACAAATGATCTATTATAATGCGATGGCCTTCTCCTCACATCTCCACGGAGGATCGCATGCGTGTTGCAACTCCATTGGCTCTCGCTCTTGTGTGTACTCCGGCCCTCGGCCGGGAGGCCGCCGAATCCAAGCCGTTCAACATTCTCGTTCAGCGCGAAAAGACGGCGGACAGTCTGATCGTCGGGAAGCTGTCGGTCAATGGCGAGGAAATCGGTCCCTGTTACGAGAAGGCCGCGAAGCACGTTCCGGCGGGAAAATACAAGGCCCATCTGCGCTACCAGTCCGGGAAGAACCACGTTCAAGGCCCGGGAGGAAAGCTCGGCAAGAAGGGCGACTTCCTCATCGAACTGGACGATTTCACAGACAGGACGGGAAAGAAATGGAGCGTCGTACAGTTTCACGCAGGCAACAAGGCTGAGCACTCCGATGGCTGCATCCTCGGCGGCGCGGCGACGAAGGATCGGAAGACCGGCGCGTGGATCGCTCCCGAGACGCTGCGGAAGATGCGTCTGCTTTTTTACGACGGCAAGGACAACCCGTCGGGCACGCCGGACAAGGTGATTACGGTCGAAGTGAAAGACCCCTGATCCTCATTCCTCGTGGAGAAACCCGTTAAGGTCTTTCCAGTCTCCGGACACTTTTCCCTTTTCCCCGTTTCGCCCCGGAATGCAGGCAGCGATCCCCTCCGGTCTCCGAGCGAGGGCGAGTCATGGCCTATCAAACGACGATCCGCGGCGAACATTTTTCCTTCGCCGACCTGCGCGACGTGTTCGCGCGGGCCAACGAGGAGAAGTCCGGCGATCGCCTCGCCGGCCTGGCGGCACAGTCCGAGCGCCAGCGCGTCGCCGCCAAGATGGTCCTCGCCGATGTCCCGCTCGGCGACATTGTCGATCGCCCGCTTCTGGACCCCGACCAGGACGACGTCAGCCGCTTCCTCCTCGACACGCTCGACGGCGAGGCATTCCGTCCGTTGCGGAGTATGACCGTCGGCGATTTCCGCGAATACCTGCTGGACGACGCGGTCGGCGAGGAGGAGATCCGTGCGCTGCAGCGAGCGATCCACCCCGACGTGGCAGCGGCGACGGCCAAGCTGATGGGCAACAAAGACCTCGTGCTGGCCGCGAGCAAGGTCCGCAACGTCACGCGCTGCCGCAACACGATGGGCCAACGCGGCGTACTCGGGGTCCGTGTGCAGCCCAATCATCCCGCCGACGACCTTGGCGGGATTCTGCTGGCGACGGTGGACGGCTTGCTGTACGGCTGCGGCGACGCCGTGCTTGGCGTCAACCCGGCCACGGAATCGGTCGAGACGGTGGCCGCCATCCTGCGCGGCCTGGACCGTCTCATCGAGACGTTCGCGGTGCCGACGCAGGCGTGCTGCCTGGCCCACATCACAACGCAGCTCGCCGCCCTGGAGCGCGGCGCCCCGGTGGATCTGCTGTTTCAGTCGATCGCCGGCACGCAGGCCGCCAACGCCGCCTTCGGTGTCAGCCTGTCGCTGCTGCGCGAAGGACGCCAGCGTGTGCGGGAAAGCCACCGCCGGCGAGACGTCGCCTGGGTCGGCGACGATGTGATGTACTTCGAGACCGGCCAGGGCAGTGCCCTGTCCGCCGACGCCCATCACGGCATCGATCAGCTGACGCTGGAGGCGCGGGCCTACGGCGTGGCTCGCGCCTTCGGGCCGTTCCTGGTCAACAGTGTCGTCGGCTTCATCGGCCCGGAGTATCTCTACGACGAGCGGCAGATTATTCGCGCCGGTCTGGAGGACCACTTCCTGGGCAAGCTGCTTGGCCTGCCGATGGGCGTGGACGTCTGTTACACCAATCACGCGGCGGCCGATCAGAACTCGGCGGACAATCTGTTGCTCTTGTTGGCGGCAGCGGGATGCAATTATGTCATGGGCGTGCCCTGCGCCGACGATGTGATGCTCAACTACCAGTCCACCAGCTATCACGACGCCGCCAGCGTGCGCCAGGTGCTGGGACTGCGGCCGGCGCCGGAGTTTCTGGCGTGGCTGGAGGAGCGCGGCCTCTTCCGCGAGGGTCGGCTGGCGCACGGCGAGGAGGTGGGCAGGATACGCTTACTGGAAGGGATTGAGAGACTGCTGGAATATCAGGCCGGAGGCGTCCGATGAAGGTGCGCGAGGTCATCAAGATCCTGCGGACGGACGGCTGGATCCAGATAACGACACGCGGCAGCCATCGCCAATTCAAGCATCCCACCAAGTCCGGTAAAGTGACCGTGGCAGGGAAGCCTTCCGTGGATATACCACCGGGCACGCTCAACAGCATCCTCAAACAGGCCGGATTGAAAGAAGGTGAACTATGACGGCGAAATATACGGTGCTGATCGAAAAAGGAGAGCGGAGCTATGGGGCATACGTCCCGGACTTACCGGGATGCGTTGCCGCCGGCAAAACTCGGGGGGAAGTGGAACAGTTGATCCGCGAGGCGATCGAGTTTCACATCGAAGGCATGCTGCGCGGCGGGGATGCGGTTCCCGAAGCGACGACGCGGTACTGCGAGGTCGAAATCGACATGGACCGGATCGCGGCCCTCGCCAAAGAGGAGGCAAAGTCCTGAATGACGGAACCATCTCCTCCGGCGGAACGGAATCGACCGCCTTCCCCGCCTCCCGCGGAGTCGGTCGCCACCATCCGCGCGGACGCCGGCGCGCATCCTCGTCGGCCGCGCCGGCCCTGCCTATCGCACGGCGACGCAGCTGGAGTTGCGACGCGACCACGCCGCCGCCCTCGATGCCGTTCATGCCGAAGTCGAGATGGAGCGCGACCTCGGCACCGAGTTGGTGCGGCAGTTCCAGCTGTTCGAGGTGCGGACGCGGGCCGGCTCGAAGGAAGAGTATCTGCGTCGGCCCGACCTTGGCCGGCGTCTGGACGAGGAGGCGCGGGAGGCGCTGCACAGCCAGTGTCCTGCCGGCTGCGCCGTGCAGGTTGCCGTCGGGGATGGACTCTCCGCTGCCGCCGTGACGGCGCAGGTGCCGCGCCTGCTGCCCCGGCTCGACGAGGAAGCGCGCCGGCGCGACTGGAGTTTCGGTCGGCCGTTCTTCGTCCGCCACTGTCGCGTCGGCGTGCTCAACGACATTGGCGACATTCTCGATCCCGAAGTGGTGATATTGCTGATTGGCGAACGCCCCGGACTGGCCACGGCGGAGAGCCTATCCGCCTATCTCGCCTACCGGCCGCGGCCCGGACATACCGATGCCCGCCGCAACCTGATCTCGAACATCCACGCTCGCGGCGTCGGTTCGGAGGAAGCGGCCCGGCGCATCATGGCCCTGGCCGAACAGATGCGGCGGCGACAACTCAGCGGCGTTGAGATCAAGGAAGAATGGCTTGGCCCCGCACCCCTCTCCGGTCCCTCACCCCAGTAGCGATTTGACTGAGGCTCAGCCGCGAACTAGGCTTGTGTGAATCGTCCTACGGGGAGGGTCCGCCGTCATGTCCTCGTTACTTCGCAGCAAGCTGTCCATCCTGGCTCAACGCCGCCTGCAGGTCGAGCGCCGCGGCGGCAAGCGCGTGGTGCCGGTCCATCGCACGCTCTGTCTGCTCCAGGAACCCGGCTCGCCCGAACGGACGACAGCCATCGTTCAGAACCTGTCGCTGCGGGGCGTCGGCGTGATGGTCGAGCGCGAGTATGCACCGGACACCGTCCTGCACGCGCTGCTCGTCAATGCCGCCCATACCTTCTCGGCGTCGGTGGACCTGAAAGTCGTCCGTTGCTCTCGTGGCCCCAACAACCAGTTTTTCCTCGCCGGGCCTTTCGACCGGCCGCTGACCCATGCGGAAGTAATACCGTTCATCATCTGAGGACCAGCGGCGCACCTTCAGGCAGCGCGCTGCAACCGGAACAGGCTCGGCACCAGCGCCCACGTCCGCCGCCGCAGCGGCGCCACGCCTGCCGCCGCCGCGTGCAATTCATCCACCGAATAAAACACCTGTGGATCGAAGCGTCGGGCGAGGGTCAGCACCTTGTCCAGCTCCTTGCGCTTGATGACCGTGTAGACGATCTGTACCGGGCCGGTCGCGCCCTGGGCGTCGATGCGCGTGACGCCATAGTCCGCCGACCGCAGCGCGTCGATGAGCGAGCCGGCGTCCCGGTGCGTAATCATGCGCACGCCGACGCTGCCCATCGCCAACTTCTCTTCCAGCAGAATGCCCAGGAAATTGCCGAGCGTGAAACCGCCGGCGAAGGCCGCCGAACACGTCCAATCGCTGAGGTTCTTCATGACCTCGCCGATGGCGAACAGCCAAATGCTCACCTCGAACACGCCCAGCAGCGGCGCCAGGAACTTCATGCCGCGCGAGACGAAGATGGTGCGCATGGTCGAAATCGTCACCACGCACACCTCGGCGGCGAAGATGAACAACGGCAGCGAACCACTCGAACCGTACACGAACCGCCCTCCCAACGAGGAAACGAAGGGATCGTCTCATAGAAAAATCGTCGGACGAACACAAGAGCAAAACCGTGTTTCTCCTTGCTCTGGCGTGAGAGGGGGAGTACCTTCCAGGAAGTTGGCGGTGGACATCGCTCGCGTCATCCGGAAACTCTGGAGGCGTCCTCATGAACTCACTCGATCCCCCCGCGGAAGCGCCGGCCGACTCGGCGGCGCTGGAAGACTTTGTTGCGGCGCACACGGTCCTGGTGGTGGACGATTCGCCCATGGATCGCCACCTGGCCGGCGCCATCGTGCAGAAGGAGGAGGGTTGGCGGGCAACCTATGCCTGCAACGGCAAGGAAGCCCTGGAGGCGCTGCAACAGCAGACGCCCGACGTGGTGCTCACCGACATGCTCATGCCGGAGATGGACGGCCTGGAACTGGTGCAGGCCATCCGCATCAAGCACCCGATGGTGCCGGTCATCCTCATGACGGCGCACGGCAGCGAGGAGCTGGCCATGCAGTCGCTGCGCAGCGGCGCCGCCAGTTATGTGCCCAAGAAGAGCCTGGCCCGCGACCTGGCCGAGACCCTCGACGGTGTGCTGGCCGGCAGTCAGGTCAATCGCCGCGAGCAGCGCATTCTCGACTGCCTGGTCCACCACGAGACCCACTACGTGTTGGAAAATGACGTGGCCATGGTCGCTCCGCTGGTCGGCCACCTCGAGCACCAGCTGGAGCGCATGCGCCTGTGCGAGCCGAGCGGACTGGTGTTGGTGGGCGTGGCCCTGCACGAGGCGATAACCAACGCCATCCTGCACGGCAACCTGGGACTCAGCTCGGACATGAGGGAGACGGACGAGAAGCAGTATTACCGGCTGGCCGCCGAGCGGCGGACGCAGCCGCCCTGGGGCCAGCGCCACGTCTTCGTCGCCGCCACCCTGACGGCACAGGAAGCCGTCTTCGTCGTCCGCGACGAGGGTGAAGGATTCGACCCGGAACTGCTGCCCGACCCGACCGACCCGGCCAACCTCGGCCGTGTCCACGGCCGAGGGCTGCTGCTGATCCAGACATTCATGGATCGCGTCGAGCACAACGCGCGCGGCAATCAAATCACGATGGTGAAGCGGCGGACGTGACCGCTCGTTTAGCCGCGACGCGCAGCGGAGCGCGGACGTCTCGCCCGCGCTCCGCTGCGCGTCGCGGCTAAACGAGGAGTTCGATAGAGCGGCGCCGGCGGACGGTTCAGCGTTTCGACGCCCGCTGCACGGCGGGATCGACGCGAGGGACGGCGGCGACGCCGAACACGTTCAGCGCCTCGTCCGCCTCGTGACGGACGCGCGGGTCTCGATCGTTCTTCAACTCCTGCACGACTGCCACCACATCGGTCGTATTCACCTTCATGGCAACCAGGGCACGGACGCAGGCGGCCCGCACCGTCGCGGCCGGGTCGTCGTGGGCGGCTTTCGTCAAGGCTTCCGCGACCTGCGGCTGGGTGCGTCCGTTCAGCTCGACTCAGCCCCTCGACCGCCCATTCGCGGTAGGAGGGATACAGCGAATCGCGGAGCGTGGCCAACGCCTGGGGCACATTGGCCAGCCCCGCACGGACGGTCGGACTCATCGACTGGAGCGCGACGGGCGGCACGGTCATGAGCGGGTTGATCCCCGTCACCGGACCTTGTGGCGGCATGGGCGGCGGCAGATAGCCGAGCATCCCCGGCGACGGCGGCAGCATGGGCGTGCGCGGCGGCACGATCGGCCCTTGCGCCGGCATATAGGGCATGGCCTCGCCAAAGCCGTTCGGCTCCTGCGGCGTCGGGCCGAAGTCGGCCGGGATCGGCCGGCGCGTGCCGGCGAGCGTGAAAGCGTTACCCATGCCGCTGGGCACTCCGCTGTCCACCATCGACGGCATCATCGGCGGACGCGGCGGCATCATCGGCATCGGTCCCATCGGGCCTCCGCCTCCGGGCATCGGCCCCATCGCTTGGCCCATCCTCGCCGCGGCGTCGCCCGGCGGCGCGTTGTCGTCGCGTGCAAAAGCGTTGTACTTGGGCGGTTGCAATCCTTGCGGCGGCTTCGGGGCCGGCGCCGCCCAGAAGGCGTTGCTCTCGTTGGCCGCGATCTCCACGGCGCGGCCATGTGGAGGAGTGGACGGAGGTCCGGCGGGCGTCGTCCTCGCCGTCTGCACGGGAGAGGTCGAGGACGCCGGCGGCGGGACCGTCGCCACCAGGGCCGGCTTGTATTCGACTCGCGGCGGATCGGGCGGGACCAGCGGGGCCGGGGTTATCTTGGCGACCGGCTTCTCCTTCAGGGCCATGTGGTGATACCAGTCCGGCTCCTTGAGCGGATCGGGCTGCGGCGGGACGCTGGGCACCGGCGCCCGCGCGGCCTGTTTCGCCGGGGCGGCCGGCTTGTCGGCGTTCGCCTGGGCCGTGCCAGCCCACGGCTCCACCTTGCCCCACGATTCGCGCCAGTCGCGCGGGGGGACCGCCGCCGTGGTTGTCGGGGGCGCCGAAGGAGACGGCGGGGCCGCCGAAGGAGGCGTCGGCGCCGTCGGCGGACTCGCGGCCGGCGGGCAGACCACGACCGTCGGCGCCGGATTGGACTGGAAGATTCGGCGGAGCAGCGACTGCCGAGGGGGTGGACAGCAGACGCAAGACGGCTGGCAAGCGCACGGATCGCACGGCTGGCAGCAGGCATCACACGACGAGCCATTTCCGCACGTTGTCGGGCAGGCGCCGGTCGCGCAAGCCGACGGCACCAGTCGCGGCTGGGGCGGCACGGCGGGCGTGCAGTCGCACAGGTTGGATCCACCTGTCGGAGCCGCGACCGTTAGGGAGCGAGGGGGAGTCCCGCTCCCTAACGGTCGCGGCTCGGGATCTTTCGTCCCGCGCGACTCCGTAATCGGCCCGTGAAGGATCCTCGGCGTCTCCGGCGACGTCGGCGCGGCCGACGTGTTTTTCGCGGCGTTCGCTGGGGTCGCCGAAACGGCCGTGGCGATCGGTTTGCTGGCCGGAGTCGTCAAGACAGTCGCGGCCGCCGGCTTGTCGGTCGGGACCGGCCGGATCGGGGCGAAGGGCGAAGCGGAGAGCGTGGGTGCCGGCTGCGGGGCGAACTGCGGCGTCGTCGTTGGAGTCGGAGCGAGCCGAGGAGTGGTGACGATGACCGGCGGTGCGCTCGGCGGCGGCGCCTGGACCCTCGGCGTCTGCTGGACGACGGGGGCGGCGATCGGGGCCGACGGAGTCGCCGCCATCGGCGCGGCCTGCGGGGCCAGCCGGCCGAGGGGTGCGCCGGAGACGGCGGCGTCGGACGGCGGCTTCGGCGCCTGCTCCGGCGGCGTGTTGTCTGGACCCCAGCGGAAGATGCGCGTCGGCATCGCCTTGACCCGCGGCGTACCCGGCGCCGACGCCGGCCGTCCCGCCTCGACGATGGTCATGACCTCGCCGGTATCGACGGCCTGCACCTGGTAGGCGCTGACGCCGTCCGGCTCGCGCCACGTCTTGAGCACCTTGCAGCGCTGCGGAGGCCGGCCGTTCTCGCGCACGGTAATGAAGCGGTCGCGGGCGGACGCCGCTCCCGGCGGCGGCGAGGGTGCCTGGGCCTGCACGAGGGCGGCCTCGACCAGCCCCACGGCCACGACCCCGAGCCAGAGTGACCGGACCATCGCAACGGTCTCCTTTCCGCGCATACCCTGTCTGGGGCCGCTTGTCACATCCTGCGGCCCTTTCCTCCTTGTTATCGGCTTTGCCGACGGCAGCGATGAATCCGAATCTGCCGGAGAAATGGAGAATGCCGCGGACGGTTTCACGTTTGGGGGGAAAAAACGCGAAACTGCCAGCGGCGTAAACGGGGCCGACCCCACGCCGGCCTACTTCTCCTCGTTCCCAAGCTCTGCTTGGGAACGCACGGTTGCGAAGCTCTGCTTCGCAGCCAGCCGCCGAGAAGACGGGAAGCAGAGCTTCCCGGCCGGCATTCCCAAGCAGAGCTTGGGAACGAGAGGGGTTACCCACGCCGGCCTACTTGGTTTCCTTGCCGGTCGTCAGGTCGCGTCGATACAGCGGCAGATGACGATAGTAGACCTCCAGGCACAACAGCGACAGCGACGTGGCCATGATGCGGCCGCCCGGCGCGTTGCCCCAGCTGCCCGCCTGGTGTGGGTGCTTCGGCGTCGTCCCCGTGTCCTGCTTGGCGATCAGACTGTCCCGAATCCCCTTGTGCTTCTTCTGGCCCTTCTCGTCCATCCCCGCGTTCCAGTAGTTCCAGCTTTCTCCCTGCATGTGGTGCATCACCTGCGTGGCGTAGTACAGGTAATAAATGTTGTTGCCAATCTGCGAACTGCCCGGCGGATACGCCTTCAGACGCTCCACGCCCGCCAGCAGGCCGGGATTGCGCGGGTTGACGCCGCTGTACTGCCGGCACAGCAAACCCACCGCCGTCATGGTCATCGATTCGCCCTGGCCGTTGCCGGGAACGTAGGCGTAACCGCCCTTGTTGTTGCTCTCGCAGGCGTCGAGGAACTTCTCGGACAGCTTGATGGTGTTCTTGGGCACGCTCAGGCCGGCCATCTGACCGCTCTTGAGGGCCATCAGCTGCCAGCCGGTGACGGACAGGTCGCCGGCCTGCTTGGGCTTGTAGCGCCAGCCGCCGCCGGCGGGATCCTGGGCGGCGGCGATGAAGTTGAAGGCGCGTTGGGCGGACAGTTTGATGCGCGGATCGGAGGTCAGTCCATAGGCTTCGCACATGGCGATGGTGGCGATGCCGTGCGAGTACATTTCGGTGCTGTAGGAGCCGTCCTTGGCCTGGCGGCCCATGAGCCAGTTGATGGCGCCATCGACGGTCTTGGAATAGTCCTTTTGCGTGTTTTTGACGGGTTTGTGGGTGATGCCGCCGGCGAGGAAGGGCAAGAGTCCAAATCCGGTGGCGGCGATGTCGTTGCGGTTGGTGGCCCCGACTTCGCAGTTGCAGGTGTGGACGCGGCCGGCGGGCCGCGGCTTATCGCGGGCGGAGTGGTTGAACTCGTGCAGCGACCAATGGCCGTCCTGCGCCTGATGCAGGGCCAGCCATTCGAGGCCGCTGGCCACGCGGGCTTCGGAGAGGGCGTTGCCGCCGCCTTCTTGCAGCATCTTGACGCGCGTGGAGCCGCTGCGGCCGGCGAACTGATTGACGAGATAGGCGCCGCCCATGCCGCCGAACGAGGTGCCCGCTCCACCGATGGCCAATCCCTCGGCCAGATCGGGGGCGGCGCCCAGTCCACCGCCGGCGCCCGGCGGCAGCGGCACGCTCGACCGCGGCGCCTCGCTCGACGCCTCCGGGATGCCCACCGCCTGCGTCGGGTCCACCGGGCCCGGCACGCTCACGTCCTCAATGCGGTCCACGTTGTAGTTGAGCTGCACCTGGTCGTCATTGCCCAGGTCGGTGTTGGTCAGGTCGAATTCCTTCGGCTGGTCCTCCACCTGCGTTGTCGTGGCTACTTCCTCCTTGTCCTCGCCGGCCGTGGCGGCGCGAGCGCTGCCGAGCAACGATAACAGGACGAACAACAGGCCGAGGATGGCCCCATGCACGACGGCACTGAGGATCCAGATCGGAAGCATCTTCAGCCAGACGTTCGAGCCGCTGTTCAGGGCCGGCGCGACCACGACTTTGCGTCGGCCGTTGTCCGGTTGGTTGGTTGCCATGAGTCAAGTCCCCCAGGTGGATGGATTGCTTTATCGTCGAATACCGCTCCCTTACGGTCGCGGCTCGGTAAGAATACCGCTCCCCTTAGCGGTCGCGGCTCGGTTTGTTCCGTAAACCATTCGCCCTCGGCCGACGGCGGCACAAACTCCGCGTATCGGCTGGCGCGGAGCCGATGACGGACGCGCCGATCGTGATAGTGGAACCAGCACGTCAGTCCGATCACCACGGCCAGCGCGCCGCCGACCACGCCCAGAAAGACCCACATGAGATGGTGGCCCCAGTTGTCCGAGGCGGCCTCGGCCGGCGCCTCCGGCCCGAACTGCCCCGTCAGGGTGTGGCCGATCACCAGCGGAGCATCGCGGAACTGGTTGTCCTTCTTGGTGTCGAACGCCTTATAGCGATAGCGTTTGTAGAAATAACCGTCGAAGCCCACTTCGATGTCGGGCTTGTGATGGGCATCGACCTTCAAGCCGGCCGGCAGATCGGTGAAGACGATACAAGCAGGATTTTCGCCGTACTTGTCGGTCAGGATCCACCCTTCGTACAGGTCGCCGACGCCCTCGGCGCGGGCCTCGTCGGGCGGATCGAAGCGGAGCAAGCGGATGAGCCGACCCGACAGATGAACGACCCGGCCGCGATAATGCTCTGGCTCGTTGAACAGGTGGGCATAGGTCACGTCATGCCGAGCCGTCCGCGCGAACGCCGTCGCGGACGTGTAATGGGCCATGACGAGGAACTGCGCATACGCCTCGATCTCCGGGTCGCCGTTGAAGATGCCGTTGCGATCGCGGATGAAGCCGTTTTCGAGCAGGAGCTTCGGAATGGGCCGGACCTCCTCGGTGTTGAGAAGAGCCCAACATTCCCGGTCGTCGCCGGCCTGGAGGGTGGCCAATTCGCGGACGGCGGCGCCCGGCCCGAAACCGCTGAGAAAGAGTGTGGCGGCGCCGACCTGGATGCGTCCCGGCCGCGCCGACAGGGGACCGCGGAGGTCCCATACCGCCACGTCGGGAGAGGCACCGGCGTACAAATCGCTCAGCGCGCACCACGGGCCGCTCTGCGGAGCGAAGCGGGCACCGGAGGCCAGCACGGCCAGGTTCTCGGGCTTAATTTCGAGTGGAGCAAGGAGGGGGACGTCGGTGGGTTGGGCCGGCTTGACCGGCGCCTTCTCGGGCGCGGCGGCCGCCACGAGCGCAACAAGGACGGCCAGGGCCATCCGACGGACCCGGAAGAGGAACGACCGTGACATTGGCTGCCGGCGCATGCGCATGGTCGCCTTCCTTGTTACCTTCATTTTGGACGCGACCGGCGAGGGGAAAGTTCCCGATACTTCTGGGGCCGCTTGCGGCTTAACGTGGACTCGCTTGCAGCCCACGCGAAGCCGCAAGCGGCTTTACTGACCGGACATGCGAAAATCGGGCGGTGGCACGAAACTGATGTTCTTGAAACCCGCCTGCTGGCACACGTCCATCACCTCAATGACGCCCTCCCACTTGAGTTTGCCGTCGCCCTGGATCTTGATGTTCTCCTTGTTCTCGACCGTCTCGTGCCTCTTCTTCAGCTCCTCGCGCAGCTTGTCGAGGTTGTCGATCGGCGTTGGACCGGCGTCGTCCTGCAAGGTCAGGGCGCTGAATGCGACCGTTGTTGACGTTATCCATCTGCGTGCGGACGATCACCGTCAGGTTCGACGGCAGATCGATCGGCTTCTTGTCCGGAGCGGCGTCGGTTTGGACCTCGTCCTTGTTCTTAGCCTGTGTGATGTTCTCCGACGGCAGACTGAGGTCCATCTGCCCTTCGAGGTCGGAGGGGTGATAGGTCATGACGAAGAAAGCGAGCAGCTGGAAGGCCATGTCCAGCATGGGCGTGACCGGCAGGGTCGGCTCCGGCCCGGCTTCCTGTTTGCGACGTGTGGTCATGTTCCCCCTCCCGGCGTGTTCTTGGTCAGGGCGCGCAGCTTGAGCCGCGTATAGCCGACGGTCTTGCACATTTGCAGGATCTCGAAAACCTGAGCGTAATCGGCGTCCTTGTGGGCGCGGATGACGATGGCGGTGTTGACGTCCTTGGCGCCGCGGCTCTCGGCGATGCGCTGGGCGTCGGCGAACTGATCCTTGAGCCAAACCATCAAATCGCCGCGCCGCATTGGCTCCTTGCCGGGGATGAGGATGCACTCGTCGCCGTCGCGGAACCGCTCCTGGACGCGGGCCAGCACGTCGGCCGGCAGACGGTCCTGAAATTCGCCCAGCGTGAACGGCTTCAAGTTAATGAACAGTACGTCCGTGTCGGCCTTGTCCATCGGCTTGACGGCCTGGGACTTGGGCAGACGAATATCCTCGTTGACCTGTTCGCTGACGAAGTTGACGCACATCATGAAGAACATGAGCAGCTGCAACACGACATCCAGCAGCGGCGTCAAGTTGGGTTCGGCGACGCCGCCGCCGCCCTCCCCTCCCCCGTGACTCATGACAAACTCTCCAGTTCTGAGTTCTGAGTTCTGAGTTCTGAGTTCTGTTTTCACTCAGAACTCAGAACTCAGAACTCAGAACTTTTATTTCTGCTTGATGGCGGCGGCGGCGCGCGGCTCGGCGGCCGCGGCGGGCGGCTCGGGCGCCCCCGGCTTCTTGGAGTTGTGATACATCTGCGTCAGCAGGTCGTCGGCGATGTTGGCGACGTCCATCGTAATGCGGATGAGGCGATTGCGGAAGAAAGCGTGACAGAAGATGGCCGGCACCGACAGGGCGATGCCGACCAACGTCACCACCAGGGCGTGCGAGATGCCGTCGGCCAACTTGGACGGGTTCGGCGAACCGCCCTTGCCCAGTTCCATGAAGCTGAGGATCATGCCCCAGACCGTGCCGACCAAGCCGAGCATGGGGCCGAGCGTACCGATGGTCGCCAGGTAGGTGATGAGCTGGTCCTTGCCGGCCTTGACGCTCTCGACCATGTTGAAGGCCGCCTCGCGGGCATCGTCGATGCCGTACTGAAGGCGGCTCATGCCCGTGGTCATGACGCGACCGAGGAACGAGCCGTCTTCCTTGGCCATCTCATACGCTTCCTTGAAGCGCCGTTTGTTGACGGTGTCGGTGAAGTCCTCGACAAAGCCCGGCGGAATGGCCGACGCCATGCGCAGCTCCATCACCAGCAGGACGACCAGCGACATCAGCGCGATGGAGACGATCAGCATGATCGGCGCGAACCAGCTGAGCGACTTGAGGATGTGCATGAAGATGTTGGTGGACTGCTTCGGCGCGGCGGCCGGGGCGCTGTCGGCGCTTTTGTTGTCCTCGCCGGCGGCGGGGGCGGGCGCTTCGTCCTGGCCGGACGCCTTCGGCAAGGCCGGGGCCAAGAAAGCGAACAGGAAGACCACCAGCAGAGAGCCGACGACGAAGGCCGCCAGGCGCCGATGCGTATGCGCTGCGAAGGGATGCATTACGGTGAGTCCTTGTGTCAATCCGCCTCCGTCTCGGGGGCGGAGGAAAATGTCGAGGGGCATCTTCTTAATGTGACGATTCCAGACGCCGACTGTCAAGTTCTTTCCGCTCGAATGTGAGAGCAAGTTATCCGAGCCTGAAGCGTTAGCGAAGAGAACGACAACCGAAGGTTGTCGTTCTCTTCGCTAACGCTTCAGGCTCGGATGAACGCGCTCTGAAAGTACGTCAGCGTCCGCTTCAGCCCTTCGTGACGATCGATGCGCGGCTCCCAGCCGAGCAGGGTACGAGCGCGGCTGATGTCCGGTTGACGTACCTTCGGGTCATCCTGCGGCAACGGCCGATAGTCGAGGGGGCTGTGGCTGCCCGAGAGGGCGAGGATCTCGCGGGCAAACTCCCGAATGGTCACTTCCGCCGGGTTGCCGAGGTTGACTGGCTCGTGGAAATCGGCGTCGAGCAGTCGGACGATGCCCTCCACGAGATCATCGACATAGCAGAAGGAGCGTGTCTGCGAGCCATCGCCGTAGACGGTCAGCGGTTCGCCGCGCAGGGCCTGGCCCATGAAATTCGGCAAAACGCGGCCGTCGTCGAGCCGCATCGCGGGCCCGTAAGTATTAAAAATTCTACATATGTGAGTATTTACCTTGTGCGTGCGCCGGTACGCCATGACGATGGCCTCGGCGAACCGCTTGCTCTCGTCGTAACAACCGCGCACTCCGACGCAGTTGACCGAACCCCAGTAGTCCTCGCGCTGCGGATGTACTTGCGGATCGCCGTAGACCTCGCTGGTGCTGGCTAACAGAAAGCGGGCGTTCTTGACCTTGGCCAGGCCGAGCGTGTTGTGCGTGCCCAGGGCGCCGACCTTGAGCGTCTGAATCGGATAGCGCAGGTAATCGACCGGACTGGCCAGCGAGGCGAAGTGCAGCACGTTGTCCACGGGGCCGTCGATCTCCAGCGGATGCGAGATGTCGTGACGGAGGAACTGGAAGCGGTCGTTGCTCCGCAACGGTTCGATGTTCTCCAGGGCGCCGGTGATGAGGTTATCCACGCAAATCACGTCGTCGCCGTGGGCGAGGAAGCGTTGGCAGAGATGCGAGCCGATGAAGCCGGCGCCGCCGGTGATGACTGTTCGCACGTCGAAACTCCTCCGTGATGAGCCGCGGGCGGCTTGTCGCCAAGCCGCCCGCGGCGGTCGTTGCTCCTTGCTACCATAGCAAGCGGCACGGAGCAAGCTGGCAAGCTGGACAAACCGGAATTGAAAATCTATGCGTTCGCGGTATGCTGGGAGAATGCGTCGGCCTTTTTCCCCAGGAAGGGCATGAGAATTGCATGGGGCACGACCCCTTGCGTTGCAGTGAAAATGAGGTAGGAAGCGATGCCGTCTCGACCGATCCGCACGTTCACGGTGCTCCCGCATTTGCCCGAGCGCCTTCAGGCCCTGCAAAAGCTGGCTTACAACATGTGGTGGTGCTGGAACCACGAGGCCGTGGCGCTGTTTCGGCGGATCGACGTCGAGGCCTGGGAGGCGCTCGATCACAGCCCCGTCAAAATCCTGGGCGCTCTCGATCAGGGCCGCGTCGAGCAGCTCTTGCACGACGACGGCTTCCTGGCCCACATGGACCGCGTCGAGGAAGCCTTCGACAACTACCTGGCCGCCCCGACCTGGTATCAGGAAACCTACGCCGGCGTCGACCGCAACGGCGCCGCCGCCCCGGACCTGCGCATCGCCTATTTCAGCGCCGAATTCGGCATCCACGAGAGCATCCCCGTCTACTCCGGTGGCCTGGGCGTCTTGTCGGGCGATCATCTCAAGAGCGCCAGCGACCTCGGCCTGCCGCTGGTCGGCATCGGTCTGATGTACCGCGAAGGCTACTTCCGCCAGTACCTCACGGTGGACGGCTGGCAGCAGGAGCGCTATCCCGAGAACGATTTCTTCAATCTGCCGCTCATTCCCGAGACCAACCGCGACGGCGCGCCGGCGACCATCCGCATTCCCTTCCCCGGTCGCGACGTCCACGTGCGCATCTGGCGCATCCAGGTCGGCCGCGTGCCGCTGTATCTGCTGGACACGAACATTCCGCGCAACGCGCCGGAGGACCGCGTCATCACGGCCCGGCTGTACGGCGGCGACAACGACATGCGCATCCGTCAGGAAATCGTGCTGGGCATCGGCGGCGTGATGGCCCTGCGCGATGGGCAAACCGCCGACCGTCTGCCACATGAACGAGGGTCATAGTGCTTTCTGCGGTCTGGAGCGCATCCGCGCTCTGATGCAGGAGAGCAACCTGCCCTTCCACGCCGCCCGCGAGGCCGTCGCCGCCGGCACCGTCTTCACCACGCACACGCCGGTGCCGGCCGGCAACGACGTCTTCGCTCCGCAGCTGATCGAGCACTATCTCGGCAGCTACCTCGGCGCCTTCAAGATCGACCGCAACGAATTCCTCGGCCTGGGCCGGCAGAACCCCTTCGACCAGAACGAGCCGTTCGGCATGACCGTGCTGGCCATCCGCCTGGCCAACGTGACCAACGGCGTCAGCAAGCTGCATGGCAGCGTGTCGCGCAAGATGTGGAAAAGCATCTGGCCGGACCTGCCCGACAGCGAGGCGCCCATCACCTCGATCACCAACGGCGTCCACATGCGGAGCTGGGTGTCGCCGGACATGATCCAGCTGTTCGACCGCTACATGGGCATGGCCTACGATGGCCGGCCCAGCGAGCAGGCCATGTGGAAGCGCGTCGAGAACATCCCCGACGCCGAGCTGTGGCGGACGCACGAGCGCCGCCGCGAACGGCTGGTGGCCTTCGCCCGCATCCGTCTCAAGCAGCAGCTGAAAAACCGCAGCGCCTTGCCGGCCGAGATCGCTCGCGCCGACGAGGTGCTCGATCCGGACGCCTTGACCATCGGCTTCGCTCGCCGCTTCGCCACCTACAAGCGCGGCACGCTGGTCTTCCGCAACCTCGATCGCCTGGCCGCCTTGCTCAACAACAAGGAACGGCCGGTGCAGTTCCTCTTCGCCGGCAAGGCCCATCCCAAGGACCACGGCGGCAAGGAGCTGATCGCCGAGATCCTGCAGTTCGCGCGGCGGCCGGAGTTCCGCCGCCGTATCGTCTTCCTCGAAGACTACGACATCACCGTGGCCCGCTACATGGTGCAGGGCGTGGACGTGTGGTTGAACAATCCGCGCCGTCCCCTGGAAGCGTCCGGCACCAGCGGCATGAAAATCTGCTGCAACGGCGGACTGAACCTGAGTATCCTCGATGGCTGGTGGTGCGAGGGCTACGACGGCGAGAACGGCTGGGCCATCGGCGCCGGCGAGGAGTACACCGACCTGACCTACCAGGACGACGTCGAATCGCGGGCCATTTACGATCTGCTGGAGCAGGAGATCGTGCCGCTGTTCTACAACCGTTCGTCCGATGGTCTGCCGCGTGGCTGGCTGCGGCGCATGAAGCGGGCGATGACGACGCTGTGTCCCGTCTTCAACACTGGCCGCATGGTGGTCGAGTATTTGACGACGTGTTATCTGCCGTCGGCGCAGCGTTTCCTGCGGCTGACGTCGGACAATCTGCAGAAGGCCAACGCCCTGGCACAGTGGCGACAGGGCTTGATGCGCGGCTGGAACCAGGTAAAGGTGGAGGGTGTCGAGGTCAGCACTGCCGATCCGGTGCAAGTCGGCGGCGAACTGCCGGTCAAGGTGCGCGTCAATCTCGGCCGTTTCACGCCCGACGACATCGAGGTGCAGCTGTTCCACGGCCTGGTCGATTCGCTCGGCGACATCCCCCGGCCGCACCTGGTCAGCATGGGCCATAACGGCGCGCCCAAGCACGACAACGTGTGGGAGTTCCACGGCACCATCCCGTGCCGGTCGAGTGGTCAACACGGTTTCGCCGTGCGCGTGCTGCCGCACCACGGTGACCTGTCCAGCGCCTACGAGCCGGGGTTGGTGTGCTGGGGATGAGGTTTCGACGCGGTTTCCGACCAGCCCGGAGCGCCAGCGACGGGTTATGCGAACCCGTCGCTGCGCTCCGGGCTGGTGAGTTTGGAGGACCGCGGGTGAAGCCCCTCCTGCTCGTTCTCGGCGGCGGACTGGGCACCTACGTCCGCTGGTGGCTCGGCGCCTGGTTCGCGGCCCAGCCCTGGACGCGCGGACTACCCCTGGGCACCTTCGTCATCAACGTCAGCGGCTCCTTCCTTCTCGGCGCCGCGGCGGTGCTCATCCTCGAACGCTTGCCGCCGGAGCATCAGGACTGGTATTTGCTCGTCGGCACCGGCTTCTGCGGCGGTTACACGACGTTCTCGACGTTCGAGTGGGAGACGTTCAAGCTCATCCGCGACGGCAGCTGGGGTTTCGCCCTGGCCAACGTGGTCGGCAGCGTGTTGGCGGGTTTCGCGGCGGTGCTGCTGGCGGTGCTGTTGGTCCGTGCCATCCTGCCGCCGCGCTGAGGAGGCCCAGGCTATGAAGATCGAGGGCGAAGCGAAACTGGTGACGGTTTACGTCAACAGCACCGATCAATGGCACGGCCGGCCCTTATACACGGCCATCGTGCAGCTATGCCAGGACCAGGGCGTCTCCGGCGCCACGGTCATGCGCTGCGTGGCCGGCTACGGCGCCCACCACCGGCTGCACACGACGCGCCTGCTGGAGTTGAGCGAGAACCTACCGGTACGCATCGAGATCGTGGACATTCCGGAGCGCATCGATCCGCTGCTCGCGGCCCTGGAAGGAATGATCGGCGAGGGACTGATGACGGTCGCGCCCATTCACATTCTGAAGTTTCTGCCCGATCCGAAATAGATCGATGGTCTCTCCAACTCCTCACCACTTGAAACTGTACTGCAAGTAAAACAGCGCCGGTCCTTCCTTCGGTCCACTCGTTTCCCGAATGAACGAGCCAGCGAACAGCTTGGAGTAGCCCACGAAAATGTCCTGATGCAGGCTGAGATGGAAATTGGTGGTGAAGTCGATCTCATCACCCACGAAGGTTCCCGCCTGGCCGGTCGGGTCGCGGCGGATGACGGCGCCGCTGGCGTTGTACAAGGCGTCGCGGGCGCTGTCGAGGTGGAAGACGTGGTACTGGAGCGTGGTCTGAATCCACTTCGCCGGGTAAAAACCGAACTGCATACTCACGTCGTCGATGTTCTGGCGGCCGACCAGGTCGAGATAGCCGAAGTAGGTGTGGCCCCAGGGGAACAACTGGTTGAACGTGCCGTGGATGTCGCCGCTCCCCGGATTTGGGTCGCCGGAGGCCCAATCGTTGTAGACCCAGAACTGCGGATTCAGCGGCAGGTGAGCGAGCTGGTAGCCCACGCCGGTCGTGACCGCACCGGCCGAGATGGCCTGGTTGGACCAGGCGCCGAACTGATACATGCCCTCGAAGTCCCACAGGAACTGGCGGTAATCGCCGGAATAGCGACTGCCGAGGGTGCTGACGTTGTAGCCGCCCAGGACGCCGCCGCGCCCGCTGGCGACGCCGGGATTGCGATTGTCCAGGTCCAGGTAGTACAGATCGATGGCCTGCCCCTTGCGCGGCCGCTGTGTCAGCCACAGTCCGGTGAAGTTCTGATTGTGGTCGGGAGGGTCGAGACTGGTTGGACGCATGAGCACTGGCTGCACCCAGAAGGCGTCCACGTTCCAGTCCTTGCCCAACCAGAAGGCGCGGCGCCCTGGAAGGTGCGGCGCACGTTGGGAAAGTCCGAGGGCGAGATTAGCCGCTGCGAGCCGAAGTACATCTCCTGCCGGCCGACACGGACGTAGGCCGGCTGCTGGTTCACGGCGAACAGTTTGGCATCCGCGAACAGATTTTGGATGTCGGCGTGGTTAACGTCATTGGGCAGCGGCGGCAGGTCGTTGTTGGCGATGCGCGAGTCCTGCATCTCGGCATAGACGCGAAAGCGGTCGAGATACCACACGTCCGTGTAGACGCGCGAACGGATCAACTCATACGTGTTAACCTGGCCGGTGAAGCGGGCATACCCGCCGTTCTCGTCCATGTAACGGACGCGCTCTTCGCCGCCGAGAGATAGCAGCCAGTCCTCGCCGGCGTGGATGCGCTTGAGAGGCGAGAAGAAATCAACCTGGCCGAAGGCCGGGCTTTCCAGATAGCGGTAGTCGGCGTCATAGAAGGAGTAGCCGTCGCCGCTGACCGGCGGATACGGCGTCTTCAGCGGCTTGGCGAGCGGTTCATCCAGGAGCAGGAACAGAAGCGAGTAGTAACCTGGTCCGGTCGGTAGGACCAGAAAGTAGCCGATGCGATCCATCGGCCGCAGCGGCGGCACTCGTGCCCAGAACTTCACCGCCTTCTCTTGCGGCGCCTTAATGGATTCTTTTTGGAGAGGAGCAGGCGCCGGCGTGGCGGGCGTCACTGCCGCGGCGGCGGGCGTCCTTTCCGGGACGGGCTGTCCCCGCGCCGCGTTCATCGCGGCGAGGAAGAGTCCGGCCAGCAGTCCGGCTCGAACCGACCTCCAGACGGTGTGGATGGTCCGACGCATTTCACCTCGGCTCGATCTTCCCACGATTGGGAAAACAAAAAACCCCCGCCGAGTGGCGGGGGTAAGTGCGTGGAACCCCTACCGCCGAGCCGGCGCGGTAGGAGTCATCAGCCCTGCAAGACAGGGCGGTTGTCTGGGGGGACTCCATCCCCTCTTCTGTGTTTCACGATCTTGGCAGGCAGCAACGTCAAGAAGCTATCCCTCTCTATCGGCGGCGACGCTTCTAAACTTTGGAGCGAGCGGACAAAAAACCGCGGAGCCGGAAGCGTAAGACTTTTTCTTCACCCGGGCGGCCAACCGAGGTCGCGGCCACCGAGCAGGTGCAGATGGAGGTGCGGCACCGTCTGGCCGGCGCGCTCCTTGCAATTGAGCACCAGGCGATAGCCGTCGCTGATGCCGAGCTTGTCCGCCAGCTGCGCCGCCACCAGATGCAAGTGGCCGAGCAGCTCGCGGTCCTCCGGCTTGACGTCGGCGTGCGTCGGAATCACCTTGCGCGGGATGAGGAGCACGTGTACGGGGGCTTGCGGGTTGATGTCGTGAAAGGCCAGGCAGTGCTCGTCCTCGTACACGATGCGGGCCGGGATTTTCTTTTCGGCGATCTTCAAAAAAAGGTTGTCCTGGAGCATGAAGGGACCTCCTGGTTCAAAGGGGGCTTTCGCGTACCATAGCCGTTATCCTCGCGGCGATCAACCGTCCAACGGGGGAAGGCCGTCATGGCGTGGATCATCGGCATCGACGAAGCGGGCTACGGACCGAACCTCGGCCCGTTCGTCATGACCTCCGTTGCCTGCCGCGTGCCGGACCCCTGCCACGATACGAACCTGTGGCGCCTGCTCCGTCCGGTGGTCCGCCAGGGCGCCGACGCCGACGATGGCCGACTGCTCATCGATGACTCGAAGATCGTCTACACCGCGCGCGGCCTGGCCGGCCTGGAACGCGGCGTCTGGGCCGCCCTGGGACGCGCCGGAGAGGCCCGGTGTCTACTCTCGCGGCGCTGCTGGAATGGGTCTGTCCCGACGACCGGGAGGAGTTGGGCCGCGAGGTGTGGTATCGGGGAGTGCAAGCGGTGCCGGTCCACCTGGAAGCCGCCGAGCTAGGGCCGTGGGCCTCTCGCTTCGACGAGGTCTGTGCGGCCGTGGGCGTCGGTGGCTGGCAGGTCCGCGGCGCGATCGTCTGTCCGTCGCGCTTCAACGCGCTCCTCGACGAGGGCGGCAAGAAAGGGGCCGTGCTGGCCCACGCCCTGACGCGGTTGCTGCGCTGGCAGCGCCACCGACTGATCGGCGAAGACGCCCTGACCTTCTTCATCGACAAGCACGGCGGCCGCAACACTTACGCGGCGATGCTCCAGCACGCCCTGCCCGATGGCGTGGTTCTCACCGGCGAGGAGGGCATGGCTCGCAGCAGCTACCGCGTCCACGGCCTGGGCCGCGAGGTACGGCTGACGTTCCAGCCGCGCGCCGACCGCGAGCATTTCTGCGTCGCCCTGGCGTCGATGGTCAGCAAGTACCTGCGCGAGGTGCTGATGCTGGAGTTCAATCGATTCTGGCGGGAGCACGTGCCCGACCTGAAGCCGACGGCGGGCTACCCCGGCGACGCCGCCCGCTTTCTGGGCGTCATCCGTCCAGCCATCGAGAAACTGGGGCTGCGCGAGGAGGTCTTGTGGCGCCGCAAGTGACCACCCGCCGCTGGCGCTCCGGGCTGGAAGTTACCGCGCCGGGATCAACTCGATTTGACTGCTCTCGTCCAGCGTGATGCTCGACAGCTCGCCGTTGTCCTTGGTGAAGTGGACGGTGACGACGACGATGTCGTCCTCCGGCACGCGGTCGGTGGCGAGGCCGGTCGCCAGGAAGTTGACGTGGCGGAACACGCCCTCGACCGTGGTCGTCCAGCGGCGGCGCGTGTTGATGGCCACCGTCTGCGTGATGCGGATGCGCTGGCCGGGCTGCAAGCCGCGGACCAGGGCGGCCAACTCGGGACGCACCGGCCGCGTCGCCGACGGCAGCGGGGAAGGCAGTTGACTCACAGGACGTCTCCTTGACCGGGCATGCCGCGGACCAGGGCGATGCGGCCGGTGCGAGCCAGTTCGATGATGCCGATAAGGCCGCATCAGCTCGATGAACGCCTCGATCTTGCTCTCCTGGCCGCTGATCTCGACCATCAGGTTCTCGGGGCTGATGTCCACGACGCGGCCGCGGAACATCTCGACGAGCAGGGTGATCTCGATGCGCTGCTGCGGCGTGGCGTTGACCTTGATGAGCATCAGGTCGCGCTCGACGAAGTTCTCGCTGCTGATGTCCTGCACCTTGACGACGGTGACGACCTTGTCCAGCTGCTTGCGGACCTGCTCCAGCTCGGCGTCGTCGCCGTGGACGACGAAGGTCATGCGCGACAGGTTGGGCTGCTCGGTCTCGCCGACGGCGAGGCTGTCGATGTTGAAGCCGCGCGAGGCGAGCATGCCGGAGATGTGAGCCAGGACGCCGGGTTGGTTCTGCACCAGCGCCGACAGGACGTGCCGCATGACCAATCGTCTCCCGTGAAACCACGAAATACCAGGGATGATCTTAGGGATACGGACGGAGGGGAGCAATCGCCATCGTCGGCTGGCTTAACAGACGGTGAGGAAGCCGACGACGTTGGCGAGATTGCCGACCGTTCCACGTGATGCCGGGGTCAGATTCAGAGTGATGGCGTTTTCCGTCAGAAAGTTGTAGCCGAGAACGATCTTTTTCTCGAAGCGCATCGGCAGCGCGAATTGCGGAAACTTGGCGATAGCACGGAGGGAGCGGGTGGCTTGCAATCTCTCATCGAGGAGAGCGATCTGGATGACTCCCAGTTCGCAGGGGACGCCGAGCCATTTCAAAGTGTCGAGGTCCGGCTGGCCTGATGCGGTGAGCATCTGGGAGCCAAGGGGTATCCAGGAAAGGTTTTGTCCGTTCCAAAAATAATAGGGGAAGACACTAAACGGCGCGCCGGTGTCGAGGATGGCATCGGCCCGAAATCGTCCGTGTACTCGATCGAACAACTCCATCTGAACCACAAGGCGACAGGCTCGTGCCAGCCGCCCCTGGTCCGTCATGAAGTCTTTGCGCTGCTCTCGGATCGGGATGT
This sequence comes from uncultured Planctomycetota bacterium, assembly GCA_963849325.1. Lineage (GTDB taxonomy): Bacteria > Planctomycetota > Planctomycetia > Gemmatales > Gemmataceae > JAJPHU01. The sequence goes on from CAWKHF010000006.1 coordinate 648,040, forward strand.
TGGGCAGCACGTTACCCTTCACGAGGACAAGAATTCCGGTCCGAGAGTCGAGATCACGGCGATGTGGTTGCGGGGCGCTCCAGTGACGCGCACCGCTTCGTCCAGGACCGTCTTCCAATCGTCCGCTACCGCGACCACCTTGCGACGATAGACAGCGACTAATTTATCCGGATACAACTCATTGACTTCTGGGTCATTATAGGCCCACTCCATGTCGTAACACACCTCCGCTTCCTCGCCGGTCAGCTGTGGCGGCAAATCCGCAGGAAAGCTCTCGCCTACCTCATTGGGTGGCAAAGGAACGCCTGCCGTGAACATCTCGGGCGGCGGATCTTTCTCGGGAGTCATGGTTCACCTCCAAGGGCGACTGCTTCCATCCTAATTCCTCCGCGCTCGGAGGAACAGCCGATTACCTCCCGATCACCCCCAACTCTTTGCCGACCTCGGCGAAGGCCGCGATGGCGCGGTCGATCTGCTCGGCGGTGTGCGCCGCCGACATCTGGATGCGGATGCGCGCCTGCCCCTGCGGCACGACCGGATAGCTGAAGCCGATGACGTAGATGCCGCGCTCCAGCAGGGCATCGGCCATGCGCGTGGCCAGGGCGGCATCGCCGAGCATGACCGGCAGAATGGGATGCTGGCCCGGCTTGAGGCGAAAGCCGGCTGCCTCCAGGCCGGCACGCATGCGACGGGCGTTGTCGTGCAGGCGGTCGCGCAGGGCGCTGCTCTTCTCGACCAACTCCAACGCCTTCAGCGCGGCCATGACGATCGGCGGCGGCAGAGCGTTGGAGAACAGATACGTCCGCGAACGCTGCCGCAGCAGGTCGATGACTTCGGCCCGGCCGCAGGTGAAGCCGCCGGAGGCCCCGCCCAGCGTCTTGCCCAGCGTGCTCGTGATAATGTCCACGCGCTCCAGCACGCCGAGGTGCTCCGGCGTGCCGCGGCCACCCGATCCGAGAATGCCCGTGGCATGGCTGTCGTCCACCACCACGATGGCGTCATGGCGATCGGCAAGATCGCAAATGTCCGGCAATTTCGCCAGCGCGCCGTCCATCGAGAACACGCCGTCGGTGACGATCAGGCGCAGCCGGCTGTTGGCGGACTCGCGCAGGCCGTGCTCCAGCTCGCTCATGTCGCCATGCCGATAGCGAACGCGCCGCGCCTTGCACAGACGGATGCCGTCGATGATGCTGGCGTGGTTCAACTCGTCGCTGAGAACGGTGTCCTCGTCGCCCAGGATCGTCTCGAACAGTCCGCCGTTGGCGTCCCAGCACGAGCTGTACAGGATGGCGTCGTCCTTGCCGAGAAAGTGGGCGATACGGTTTTCGAGTTGTTTGTGTAGCGTCTGGGTGCCGCAGATGAAGCGCACCGAGGCCATGCCGTAACCGAAGCGGCGCAATCCCTCGTGGGCCGCCTCGACGATGGCCGGATGGTTCGCCAGGCCGAGATAATTGTTGGCGCAGAAGTTGAGGACTTCGCGGCCGTTGACGTGGATGGCCGCGTCCTGCGGTCCTTCGAGTTGTCGCTCGCCCTTGTACAGCCCGCGAGTGCGAAGGTCATCGAGCTGGGGACGCAGAACTTGCAGCAGGTGCTTATCGCTCATGGTCGTTACCGGAAGAGGGGGCGATTGTCCGTCTGTAAGGTAAGGGGCAAGCGCGAGCTTGTCTACCCGCGAGGTGATTCGAGCCTTGCTTATTCGATGGGGGCTTACGAAGAGATGCTTCCCGGGAAGAGGCGAGGGCTGCGAGCGATTCTTGACGCCCGCGACGGTCTGGCTTACGCTGAAAACATCGCAAAGCGAGGGAGGATTCGGAGCATGGCCCGGTGCAAGGTCAAGATGGCGGCGTTGCGGATACTGGTGCTGAGCCTCGGCGCGGGCGGGGTGGGCGTGCTGGCTCATCGGCCGCTGGCCGGCAAACAAGCGGAGGCGCCGCAATCGCTGGCCCCGGCGAAGGTCCAGGGCGAGCGAACGGCGCGCACGGACAGCTATGGTGATCCGTTGCCGCCCGGTGCGCTGGCGCGATGGGGAACGATCCGCCTGAGACATGCCGGCTTAGTGGAGTCGGCCGCTTTTTCTCCGGACGGCAAGCTGCTGGCCACGGCCGGACAAGATGAGCGCGTCCGCTTGTGGGACGCCGCCACGGGCAAAAAACTACGGCGATTCAATCTGGGCAGGCGCGGCACGGCGCCTGCACCGTTTATGGGGTGGCGTTTTCCCCTGACGGTAAATGGCTGGCGGCGTGCGGCTGGCAGACGGGACTGGCTCTCTGGGAGACGGCCACGGGCAAACAACTGCGCTGGGAAGACGGTGGGGATACTTTCGTCTTCTTTTCGCCGGACGGCAAGCGGCTCGTGCGAGGAGGGTCGAAGGACGGCAGCATGAAGATTTTGGATTTGGCCAGTAACAAGGCCAAACGTTGTCCCGATAAATGGGAAACCGTTCTGGCGGCTGCGTTCTCCCCCGATGGGACCGTCCTCGCCTCGGCCGGCCCGGACAAAACAATTCGACTGTGGGACGCGACGACCTTGAAGGAGCTGCGCTCGTGTCGCGGACATACCGAAGAAGTCCGCGCCCTCGCCTTTTCCCCGGACGGCAAGCAGCTCCTCTCCGGCGGTTTGGACAAGACCCTGCGCTTATGGGACGTTACGACCGGCCGACAGGTCAAGCAACTGGCCAAGCTGCCGTCAGCTGTGGTTGCCGCGCGCTTTTCACCCGACGGTCGAACCATTGCTACGGGAAGCTGGGACCAATCGATCGTCTTGTGGGACAGCAAAACGGGAGAAAAACGCCGCCAATTCCGCGGCTTCAGCGGCGAAGCCTCCTTCGCTCTGGCGTTCGCACCGGACGGAAAAAAATTGACGGGATCGACCGGATCATTTATCCAGATGTGGGATCTGGCCACCGGCAAGGAGCTTTTCCCACTTGGCGGCCATCCCTCCGCTATCGCCGGCCTCGCTTATTCCGGCGATGGGCGAACCCTGGCCACGGCGAGCTGGGAAGGGTCGCTGTGTTTATGGGAAGCGGCCACGGGCAAGGAGCTGCGCCGGTGTGTCGGCCATCGATCGCAGTTACACTGTCTGGCTTTTTCCGGCGACGGCAAACTTTTGGTCACCGCCAGCTCGGACAGCACCACGCGCTTGTGGGAAGCGGCGACGGGCAAAGAAGTATGGCGCCTCAATACAAAGATTAATGACGGTTACTGTACGGCCTTCAGTCGCGATGGGGAGGCGATCGCTTTCGGCAACCACGATGGTTCGATCCTACTGCGGCACACCAGCACGGGCGACCCGTTGCGCCGGCTCAAGGGACACACGGACGGCACCCCGGTTTACAGCGTGGCCTTCTCTCCCGATGGCCGAACGCTGCTTTCCGGCGGGCTGGACAAGACCATGCGCTTGTGGGATTGGAAGGAAGGCAAGCAGCTCCGTGTCTTCGCGGAGCATGGGGGTTGGGTCTTCGCCGTCGCCTTCTCTCCCGACGGCAAATGGGCCGCTTCCGCCGGTGGTCCCACGATCCACTTGTGGGACTTGGCGACGGGGCGAGAGATTCGGCGGTTCCACGGTCCCGAAACAGGTCTGAATACGTCCATACTGAGCATCTCGTTTTCTCGGGATGGCAGGATGCTCGCCTCCACCGGCCAAGACCCGACGGTGCGCCTGTGGGAGGTGGTGAGCGGACAGGAACGTTGCCATTTTCTCGGACACGAATATCGCGTCGAGTGTCTGGCCTTTTCGCCGGCAAGCCCCATTATCGCTTCCGGCGGCGGCGACGGGACCGTCCTCCTCTGGGACGCAACCGGCCGCTTGCTGCATGGGCGACCGGCCAGGCGGAGCTTATCGCGCCGAGAGTTGGAATCGTACTGGAGCGATCTGGCCAGCGTCGATGCTCGCCGTGCCTTTCGTGCTCTGGGTGCTCTGGTCTCGGCCGGCGAGCAATCGACGGCATTCCTCCAGGAGCAAGTGCGGCCCGTTCGGATTGCCGATCCGAAGCAAACGGCTCGGCTTCTCCGCGAGCTGGACAGCGATGACTTCGCCGCGCGGACCAAGGCCGCGGAACAACTGGAGAAACGAGGCGAATCGGTTCGGCCGGCGCTCGAACAGGCTTTGAAGTACAAACCACCGCTGGAGACACACCGGCGCATCGTGCGACTGCTCGAACAGCTCGACTCCGAACGTTCTCCCGAGCAATGGCGTCTCCTGCGCCTCGTCGAAGCGCTGGAGCGAATGAACACGCCTTCCTCTCGGGAATTCCTCGAAGCCTTGAGTAAAGGGATGCCCGAAGCGAACTTGACTCAGGAAGCAATAGCCGCGCTCAAACGTCTGCGCTCGCATCGTTAAACCGCGCCCGGCTCACGATGACCGCGCTCGCCATTGTTCCTCCGCCGAGCTGGGGCGCAGATACAGCGGCTCCAACGTCCACGGATCGTCGCGCTCTCCAGCGGCATAGCGTGCCAGGCCGAGCCGTAGCAAACTCGCCGACTGCGGCTCCCACAAGTCCGTATCCAGCATCGGCACATCCGCCGGCAAACGCTCGGCCCACTTCCGCAATCCCGGACCCGTGACCGAAGCACCCTTCTCTCGCGTGGCGAGCCAGTCGGCGAAAGGACGGATCGTCAATTCGGCCAGCGAACGCCAGCCGCCGGCATCGCGCACGAATGGCTGCACATAAATCTTGTCCTGCTGCGCATCGGCGAGGACATCGACGCGGGCAACGGACTCAGGAGCTTGCAGGACGATGGTGGCGAACGTCTCGACGGCGATCAGGGCGCAGCCGGTGGCATAGGCGAACGTCTTGGCGGACATGAGGCCGATGCGCAGGCCGGTGTAACTGCCGGGACCGCGACTGACGACGACGGCCTGCACGTCGCGCGGCTTCCATCCTTGCTCCGCCAGCAGCGCCGCCGTCGCCGGGGCCAGATCGCGGGCGTGTCGCCGTGCTTCGTCCAGCACCCGCTCGCCGCGCCATTCGTCACCCTCCGCCAGGGCCACCCGGCCGGTGCGGCCCGACGTCTCCACGATCAGCAGACGAGGAGCGATCATTGCACTCATGCTTCCCCCAAGCCGAACTGTTATGTCCTTGACGCCCTCGCCACGTTCGGCATCGATATTATTCCGGCAAGAAAGATTTTCAACCACGGATTACACGGATAGCACGGATAAGAAAAGCAGAGATACAGCGGCCCATCCACTATCGGTATTTTCCTATCCGTGTTATCCGTGTAATCCGTGGTTGAAAATCTTTCTTGCCGGAATAATCGGATCGGGAGAGAAGTCATCCGCCGGCATCCGCCGAGAGCAGCAGCAAACGAGCGCCATTCGGCAGCGTCTCGGCGAGGTCGGTGACGAAGTGCTCGCCGTCCAGCGAGAGAAGATACTGCGGGGCGAGCCGGCCATCGGCCTGCCGGACGTTCGCCAAAGCAGGACAGGCGGCGGCGATGGCGGCGAGCGCCTCGCCGGCCGTGGCGGCGGACACGCGCAGGTCCGGCCGACCGGCCCGCAGGCGCGGCACGCCGAAAAATTCCACCGTCACTGTCGGTCCACTCATCGGCCGTCGCCCTCGATTGCTCCCGGATGAAAGCCGCGATCCGCCAACGCTCGGCGCGTCGCGGGATCGGCCAGCAAATCGACGAACGCTTGCACCGCCGGCCGGTCGCGCCGGGTCCGGGGGACAACAAAATCGTACTGTTCCGCTCGCAGCGGCAGGAAGCCCAGTCCATAAGCCTGCGCCACCGGCTCGATGGCCACGCCCCAGTCCGCTCGCCCCTGCCTCACGGCGGCGGCGACGGCGTTGTGCGAGCGCGCCTCCGTGAGGTATCCCGGTGGCCGTGCCGCGCCGAGCAGACCATCGATCAGGATGCGCGTGCCGCTACCGCGATTGCGGTTGACCAGCACGCACTCGGCATCCGTCAACGCTGCGACCAGTGTACCGGCCACGTCGCGGCCCTCGAACCGCGCATCGCCCGGCCGGAAAACAAGTCCCTGTGTCCGCCCATAGCCGGGCAGCAGCTCCACGGAGTCGCTGAGGAAAGGGCGGTTGTAGGTGTCGGTTCGCGGGTCGAGCAGGTGGATGCCGGCCAGGTCGCATTCGCCGCGCTTGGCCGCTTCCAGGCCGCCCGTGCTGCCGACCGCCAGCACCTTGCTCGTCACGCCTCGGGAGTGCAGCTCGCCGAGCAGGTAATCCAGGCCCGTGCAATGGCTGCCGATGACGATCAGGTCGGCGGGCTGAATGTCGGCGTCGAGCAAGTGTACGGACACGATGCTATCGCGTTCGAGGTACTCGCGCTGCCGGGGGATGACGACGAAACCGTCGGCCCGGCCGAACGCCGTCACCGAGCCGGAGCCTTTGCCCATCGGGTAGGCGACGTAGCGACAGGCCGCCTCGCCGATCGTCTCCACCAGGCCGACCAGCAGATACTCGGTGCGGCCGCGCTCGGAGTTGACGCGCAGCGGTAGGCGAGCGGCTACATCTCCCGCCGTCCGATCGCGGCGCCCGGCCAGTTGTCGCAGCACCGGCGCGAGAAATTCGTGGAAGGTAAAGATCGCCGAAGTCGGAAATCCAGGCAGCACAGCCACGGGAATGGGCCGGCGTCCTTCGCGCTGAACGACGGCGAGGCAGAGCGGCTTGCCCGGCTTGAGGGCGACGCCGTGAGCCACGATGCCGGGCGAACCCAGCTCGGCCACGGCGCGATACGACACGTCGCCGGCCCCCTTGGACGTGCCGCCCGAGAGAAGGATCGCATCGTACACGAGCGCCCGCCGCAGGACGTCCAGCAGGCGGGCGCGATCGTCGTGTACGATGCCCAGCGGCATCGGCTCGCCGCCCAGCTCGCGCACGGCGTCGGCCAGTACCGTGGCATTGCTGTCGTAGATCATGCCCGGCCTCATCGCCGCGCCCGGCGCGATCAGCTCATCTCCCGTCGAAAGGATGGCGACGCGCGGCCGGCGGACCACGGACACCGCGGCGATGCCCAGCGCTGCCAGCACGCCAGTTTCGCGCGAGGTCAGGTGCTGGCTGCGGCGAAGCACCACCTCGCCCTGACCGATGTCGGTGCCGGCGAAGGTGACGTTCGACCCCGGTGCGACCGGCCGCGTCAGAAGCAATTGTTCGTCGCGCACGTCGGTGTACTCGATCATGACGACGGCGTCGGCACCGCGCGGCAGCATGGCGCCGGTGGCGATGGCCGTCGCCGTGCCGGCCGTGACGGTTTGGCGCGGCGCGACGCCGGTGGCCAGCGTTTCGTCGTTGAGACGCAGGGAGTGCGGCCGATCTTCGCTCGCGCCGAAGGTGTCGGCGGCCTGGACCGCGAAGCCGTCCACATTGGAGCGGTCGAAGCTCGGCACGTCCAGCGGCGCGACGACTTCCTCGGCCAGCACCCGGCCGAGAGCGTCGGCTAGCGGCACCGTTTCCGCCTCCAGCGGCCGCAGGTCGAGCACGGCGCGGAAGCGGCGCTCGGCCTCGTCGCGGTCGATCACGTCCAAAAACTGCTGTTGCCGCAGCGCGTCGTTCATGAGGCATCGTCGTACAGGTACACCGTCACCGTTTCGCCGGCCGGATGGCCCTCGCTGTCGCGCGGCACGAGGAGGAAGCCGTCGGCAACCGTGGTTGTGCTTAGCATCGACGCGCCGCTGACGGCGAGCGGCTCGGCCCGTCCGTCCCGAATGCGGACGCGGACGTAATCGACGCGGCCCACAGCCGAGGCGACCTTCGCCGTCAGAGGCAGCAACGCACGGCGATAGGGCAGTTCCGGCGAGCGTCCGCCGAGTTTGCGGATCGCACGGCCGGCGAACAGATCGTAAGCACACAGACACGACACCGGATTGCCCGGCAGCAGAAACACCGGCCGGCCGTCGAGGAAGCCAACGCCGGCCGGACTGGCCGGACGCAGGGCGATTCCATGCACGGGTAGCTCGCCCAGTTCGGCCAGCACCGTCGGCGCATGGTCCTCCTGGCCGACCGACGATCCACCCGAGACGAGCAGTACGTCCGCCGTGCTGATCCTGGATCGCCTGGCGCACCGCCTCGCGGCGGTCGGGAATCAGCGGGGCGACCAACGCCTCGCCGCTGTCCCGCCGCACCAGGGCGGCCAGCATCACGGAGTTGCTATCGACGATGCGATGGCCCTCCGGCCTGGCGCCGACCGGCAGCAGTTCGTCGCCGGTGATGAGGACGTCGATGCGCGGCCGGCGGATCGACGAACACCTCGCCGACGCCGATGGACGCGAGCAGGCCGAGGTCTTGCGGGCGCAGCACCCGTCCGGCCGACAGTACCGTCCGGCCCGGTTCGATGTCCTCGCCGCGACGGCCGACGTGCCGGCCAGGCGAGACCGGCTCCGTGACGCGCAGCACGCCCGCCTCTTCCTGAGCGACCTCGACCGGCACCACGGCGTCGGTCCCAGCCGGCACCGGCGCTCCCGTCATGATCCGCACCGCTTGTCCCGGCGCGACCGGTCCAGCGAAAGGCCGGCCCGGCAGCGCTTCGCCGAGTACACGCAGTTCCAGCGGGTTGTACGGACCCGCTCCGAACGTCTCCTCGGCACGCACGGCATAGCCATCCATCGCGGCGCGATCAAATCCGGGCACAGCCACTTCCGCCACTACGTCCGCGCTCAGGACGCGCCCGCTCGCCTGCGAAACGAGCACCGTCTCCGCCGCCAATGTCCGCACGCGCCCGTCGAGGAGACGAATCACCTCTTCGACCTCGGCGCGGTCCTGGAAGCCGCGCATGCGGCACGTCGCGGCGCCCCGGTTGCGCGGCGGGAGAAGTCATGACTCGGCTCCGCACGGGGAATGGATTCCCTCTTCACTGTCCAGACGCATAATACCAGAGCGTGGACAAACCGGGAAGCAATCGAGGTTTTCATCATGCTGCGTACCGGCGGCGTCGTTCTCTGCGGAGGTCAATCCAGCCGCATGGGCCGGCCCAAAGCGTGGCTGCCCTTCGGCGACGAGTTGATGCTGCCGCGTGTCGTCCGCATGCTGGGCGAGGTCGTCGCCCCCCTCGTCGTCGTCGCCGCCCCCGGTCAGGACGTGCCGCCCTTGCCCGCCGGGGTCGAAATCGCCCGCGATCCCGAGCAGGGGCGCGGCCCGCTCCAGGGGTTGGCCGCCGGACTGAACGCTCTTCGCGGTCGGGCCGACGCCGCCTACCTGTCCTCCTGCGATGTCCCGTTCCTGCAACCGGCCTTCGTCCGCCGGCTCATCGAGCTGCTCGGCGAGTACGCCGTCTGTGTGCCGCAAGTCGAGGGCTACCGACATCCGTTGGCGGCGGTGTATCGGCTGGAGGTCGCCGACGTGGCCATGCGCCTGCTCGCCGAGGACCGTTTGCGGCCGGCGTTCCTGTTCGAGCAGGTGCCGACGCGGATCGTCCAGCCGGAAGAGTTGGCCGACGTGGACTCAACCTTTCAGACGCTCCGCAACCTGAACACTCCCGCCGAATACGAGGCGGCTTGGCGAGATTCATTCCCGGCGGAAGGCCGATAAGGTATAATGCCCCCATACTTCCGCGGACCACACGCCACCGAGCACACCCGCATGGCCGAGTTGTTCATCCTCATCCCCGGTCGCACCAGTCGCCAGGGCACCACGCTCAACGAGGGCAAGTTCACCGCCGGCTATGTCGAAGAGACGAGCACCCTGTTCATGTGCCCCGACGATATGAAACGCCTGGGGCTGACCGCCGGCGCTCGGGTGCGCGCTGCGCTCGGAACAGGGCCAGATTGAACTACCGTGCCAGGCGGCCAAGGACGGCGAACTGCCGGCGGGTCTGCTGTTCCTGCCCTACGGCGATCTGTCCAGCAAACTCATGACCGGCGACACCTGCGGCACCGGCATGCCCAGCAGCAAATGTTTCGACGTCGAACTGGAAAGGTTGTAACGATGCTCGAATATCACGCGGCGTATTACCAGATCGAGGATGGTTGGTTTATGGCCAAAGTCCTCGACTTCCCCGGCGTCGTCACCCAGGGACGCACCCTTGATAAAGCCCGGCAGATGCTCAACGATGCCCTGCGCGAGATGACGGAGTGGTTACTGGAAGATGGGCAGCCGCTCCCGCATCCCGATCCGGCTGCCACCGACACCAACGCGGATCAAACCGAACCCATTCGGCTCATCATCCGTGCCCGCTCCGGAGCGGCTGCTCCATGAAAAGACGGAAGTTGCTCCATCACCTTCGCCGGCACGGTTGTCGGGTCGTCGGAGAAGGAAGGAAGCATACCCGAGTTCTCAATACCGCAAACGGGCGGCGAAGCTTTGTCCCACGTCATCCGGAGATTGGTTCCGGATTGGTCCGCGAAATCTGCAAACAGCTGGATGTCCCAGCGCCGCCGGAGAATTAATCGGCAAGGAGAGATCCCATGAGTGCAACCAGCACCGAACTGAAAATCGTCCCCAACGCCACCTGCACCTTCTGCGGCTGCGTTTGCGATGACATGGAGTTGACCGTCGAGGACAACCACATCACCAAGGCCAAGAACGCCTGCGTGCTGGGCAAGGCGTGGTTCCTCAATCACCACGTCGAGGACCGGCCGGTCGCCACCATCGAAGGCCAGCCGGCGACGCTGGAAGAGGGCGTCGAACGCGCCGCCCGCATCCTGGCCGACGCTCGCTATCCGATCGTCTACGGCCTGTCGGACACGACCTGCGAGGCGCAGCGCGTGGCGGTGGCCATCGCCGACCGCATCGGCGGCTGTGTCGATACGACTACGTCGGTCTGCCACGGTCCGTCCGGCATGGCCTTCCAGGGCGTCGGCGAAGTTACTTGCACGCTCGGCGAGGTCAAGAACCGGGCCGATCTCGTCCTCTTCTGGGGCAGCAACCCCGCCGAGTCGCACCCGCGTCACTGGGGCCGCTATTCGACCATGCCCAAGGGCCTGTTCGTGCCCAAGGGCCGCAAGGGACGCACGGTGGTCCTCGTCGATGTCCGCAAGAGCAAGAGCGCTCCCGCCGCCGACATCTTCCTGGCGATCAAGCCGCGCAAGGACTTCGAGGCTCTGTGGGCCTTGCGTGCTCTCGTCAAGGGCATCGAACTCGATCCGTCCATCGGCGACGAGACCGGCATCCCTCTGGCGCAGCTGCAAGACCTGGCCCAGCGGATGAAGAAGTGTCGATTCGGCATTCTCTTCTTCGGCATGGGCCTGTCGATGACACGCGGTCGTCATCTCAACGTCGAGGCGGCGCTGTCGCTGGCCCGCGACCTCAACGAGTACACGCGCTTTTACGCCAAGCCGATGCGCGGTCACGGCAACGTCACCGGAGCCGACAACGTGGTCAGTTGGCAGACCGGCTATCCCTTCGGCGTCAGCCTGGGTCGCGGTTATCCGCGTTTCAACCCCGGCGAGTTCACCACCTCGGACACGCTGGCGCGCGGCGAGGCCGACGCCGCCCTGATCGTCGCCTCCGACCCGATGGGCAATTTCTCGCAGCCGGCCCGCGAACATTTGGCGAAAATCCCGTACATTGCGCTCGATCCCAAGGAGACGGCGACGGTGCGACAGGCGACGGTGGCCTTCTGCACGGCCACCTATGGCATCAATGTTCCGGGCACCGTCTACCGCATGGACGACGTGCCCATCCCCCTGCGCCCCGCCTTCGCGTCGCCGTACCCCAGCGATGAAGAGGTGCTGAAAAAGATCGAGAAGCGCGTGCGTGAATTACAGGTGGAGTGAACGAGGAGCAGGAACTCTATCCAGGAGGACCGAAACATGGTCAGATATATCGAAGTGATGGGTGTAATCCACGGCAAGACGATCACGCTCGACGAGGCGACATTTCTGCCGGACGGCTGTCCGGTGGTCGTTCATCTTAGTCTGACACGGGAGGAAGCGCTCCGCCAACTGGCCCTTCCCTGCGAACCGATGACTCCCGAAGAACTGGCCGACATGGAGGAAACCTTATCCGAATTTCATGGTCGGCCCGTCGATCTCCCGCCCTCCGAGACTTCATGAGCCACATACTGCACACGGACACTTGCGCTTCGATCATCCGAGATGCGCAACCGGCGAAGACTCGCTTCGCTCAATCGCAATCTGGACTTCAGGTTTCGGTCCTCAGTGTCACGGGCCTGGAGATCTGGTTGCTGCGTCCAAAGTCTCCCCTGCACTACCGGACGAGGTTCTTCAACTTCCTTCAATGCGTTTCGCTCATCGAGGTGACGGAACCTATCGCTCATCGTGCGGCCATGATCGTTAACGGACTCCAAGGCCACGGACTGAAAATCAAGCTCGCGGATTCGATAATCGCAGCCACGGCCCTGGAACAGGGGCTGCCTCTGGTAACGCATTCGATAAAGCGATTCGCCAATATACCGGGTCTGACGGTCCTCGACTGGAGTGTTCCCTGAAAGAGCTACACCAAGGACCATCGCACATCATGCCTTCCCTCCTAAAGATCGCCGGCGGCACCGTCTACGACCCCGCCAACGGCATCGACGGCGTCGTGCAGGACATCTGGATTCGCGACGGCAAGGTCATCGCCCCGCCGACCGAGCCGGACGCACGGCCCGACCGGATCCTCGACGCCACCGGCCTCGTCGTCATGCCCGGCGGCGTGGACATGCACGCGCACATCGCCGGGCCGAAGGTCAACCTCGCCCGCAAGATGCGGCCCGAGGACAAGCGCAAGGCGCCAGCTCGTCCGCCGCACGCCGCTGACGCGCTCCGGCACCACCGGCAGCGTGCCCAGCACCTTCGCCACCGGCTACCTCTACGCCGGCATGGGCTACACCACCGCCTTCGACGCCGCCATCCCGCCGCTCGGCGCCCGCCACGCCCACGAGGAGTTTCACGACACGCCCCTCATCGACAAGGGCTTCTTCCTCCTCTTCGGCAACAATCATTACGTCCTCCAGCAGATCGCCGCCAACGAACCGGAACGTCTGCGCGCCTTCGTCGCCTGGCTGCTCGCCGCCGGCAAGGGCTACGCCGTCAAGCTCGTCAACCCCGGCGGCGTCGAGGTGTGGAAGGAGCGGCGGCGACAACATCCACGACCTCGACGCCAAGGTCGAGCACTTCGGCGTCACGCCGCGGCAGATCATCACGTCGCTGGCGCAGACGGCGATGGACCTCGGCCTGCCGCATCCGGTCCACATCCACTGCAACAACCTCGGCCTGCCCGGCAACTGGCGGACGACGCTGGCCACCATGCAGGCGCTGGAGGGCCGCCGCGCCCACCTGACGCACATCCAGTTCCACAGCTACGGCGGCGAACCCGACGACCAGGGCACGTTCTGCTCGAAAGTGCCGGAGCTGGCCGAGTACGTCAACAGCCATCCGAACCTGACCGTGGACGTCGGCCAGGTGCTGTTCGGCGAAACGACCTCGATGACCGGCGACGGGCCGCTGGGCTACTACCTGCACAAGGTCACCGGCCGCAAGTGGACCAACGCCGACACCGAGATGGAGGCCGGCTGCGGCATCGTGCCGATCACCTACAAGGAAAAGAGCTTCGTCCACGCCCTGCAATGGGCCATCGGCCTGGAGTGGTATCTGCTCGTCAACGACCCGTGGCGCATCGCCATGAGCACCGACCACCCCAACGGCGGCTCCTTCCTCGCCTATCCCGCAGATCGTGCAGCTGCTCATGGACCGCACCTACCGCCAGGAGATGCTCAAGCGCGTCCATCCGCGCGTCCTGCAGCGCTCGACGCTCGAAAGACCTCGACCGCGAATATTCGCTTTACGAGATCGCCATTATCACTCGCGCCGGCGCCGGCGCGCATGCTCGGGCTGACGCACAAGGGCCATCTCGGCGTCGGCGCCGACGCGGACGTGACGATCTACACGCCGTCCGCCGACAAGCGAGCGATGTTCGAGTTGCCGCGCTATGTTCTCAAGGCCGGCCAGGTGGTCGTCGAGCAGGGCGAGATCCGCGCGGAGATGTACGGCCCGACGCTGCACGTCGCCACCGCAGTATGACGAGGGCGTGCTGCCGGACATCAAGAAATGGTTCGAGGCGTACTACACGATCCAGTTCGCCAACTATCCGGTGGATGAACACTACATGGCCCACGGGGCGACCGCCATCCCCGTGAGGCAGGGAGAGTGACGAGGATGCATCCGGCTGCCGTCGTGGTCTTGTTGCCCGCGGAGCAGGCCGATAGACTGGGCGAGACCAGGGCGGATGGGGTGATCCCTGCGCGGAGGAGTTGGCATGCCGTTTGGAACGTACAAGACGCTCGGTGCAGCGCTTCAGGCCCTGCAAATCACGGAAACGCAGAGGGCTTTCATCGAGCCGAAGCAGGTGGCGGTCAGTGACTTTTTTCGCTCCGAATTGGAGCTGACGCTGCGCGATTTCGACGTGAGCTGCTCGGAAGCGGCCATTTGCGAAAGCTTGCTCTTCCCGCTGTTGCGGGAAGCCCTCAAGCCCTACGCCGCCGTGCTGGGCTTGTGGAGCCATGTCGCCGCTCTACCGCGGCGAGGAATTGCTCGGCGTGCCCGATTACATCCTCGCCAAGCGTTCGTCGCTGTCATCGCGCGTCATGGAAACGCCCCATGCCCTGATTATGGAAGCCAAGAAAAACGATTTTGACGCCGGCTGGGGCCAATGTCTGGCGGCCATGCACGCCGTGCAAGCGCTCAACGGCGAGCCGCAGCGCGTGGTTTATGGCATCGTATCCGATGGTTTCGATTTGGCGCTTCGGCGAGCTGCGCGAGCGGACCTTCGCTCATCATCCGGGGATTTACCAACTGTTTCGCCTGGACGAATTGCTTGCCGCGCTGAACCACCTGTTCGACCTGTGCCGGCAACAGGTGCTCAGTCCCGCGTCGGCGGCCTGAAGCGCCGACGGGAGGGGTGGGTCGCCTGGAGTGTCGATCATGGAATACCGCGAATGGCTTGCAGGTCGTCCAGGTTCACCGGCTTGACCAGGTGGACATCAAAGCCCGCTCCTTGCGAACGGCGCAGGTCCTCATCCTGACCGTAGCCGATCATTCTCTTGTCATCTTGGCCCCTCCCGGTATGGTATCGGAACAGTTGGTCTACCGTTTTAGCTCTGGCGTGGCCGGGGGTCGTTGCCTCGTGGTGTCGGTCAACAACGTCCCACTGGATGATACCTTCGCGGAAGCCTTCCCCATGACCGCCGCTCGTCTGCTGGTCACGGCGGCGACGGCGGAGTGGCGGCGCACCGCCGGCCGGACGGCGACCGGCTACGCCGCCTCCGTCATCGGCTGCGACGCCGAGGCGGGCATCGAGCGCGAGCTGCTCCCGGACGAAACGCCGGACGGCCGACCCGGCGTCAGCTTACTCCTATTTGGCTTCGGACGAGACGCCTTGCAGAAGGCCGTCGTCAATCGCGTCGGCCAGTGCATTCTGACCTGTCCGACGACGGCCTGCTACAACGGTCTGCCGGTGGTCAAGGACAAGGCGCTGCGCATCGGCGGCAACCTGCGCTTCTTCGGCGACACCTTTCAGTTCAGCAAGCAGCTCGACGGCCGGCGCTACTGGCGCCTGCCGGTCATGGACGGCGAGTTCGTCTGCGAGGATTTCTTCGGCACGATCAAGGGCGTGGCCGGCGGCAACTTCCTGATCCTCGGCGACAGCCAGGAGACCGCGCTCGCCGCGGCCGAGGCGGCCATCGCCGCCATTAAGCAAGTGTCCGGCGTCATCTGCCCTTTCCCCGGCGGCGTCGTCCGCTCCGGCAGCAAGGTCGGCAGTCGTTACAAGAAACTGAAGGCCAGCACCAATGACGCCTACTGTCCGACGCTGCGCGGCCTGGTCCAAAGCGAGCTGTCCGAGGGCGTCGGGGCCGTCTACGAGATCGTCATCGACGGCGTGGACCTGGCCAGCGTCGAGGCGGCGACGCGCGCCGGCGTGCGCGCCGCTTGCCGTCCGGGCGTGGTGCGCATCTCGGCCGGCAATTACGGCGGCAAGCTCGGCCCGTTTCACCTGCACCTACACAAGCTCTTGAAAGAAGAACATTAACCACGGATAACACGGATGATACGGATGAAGACAAAAAGAGAGAATGACATGATTTGATTTATCCGTGTTCATCCGTGTTATCCGTGGTTAAAAAATGGATGGATTGATGCTTCGACTCCGCTATCACGGCACCAGCACGATCCCCGTCGAGGCCGAGTGCGTCACGCCCGACCATCTCGTCGGCAAATCCGCCGCCGAGGTCGCCGCCCTGCCCGTGCAGCACGGCAATGCGCAACTCCCGCTCGGCGAGTTCTTCACCGTCGAGGGCGAGGCGAGCGATGGCGAAGTGGTCGTCCAGGGCGATTGCTCGCGCGTGAAGTGGCTGGGCGCCGGCATGACCGCGGGACGACTGACGATTCACGGTAACGCCGGCATGCACCTGGGCGCCGAGATGCGGGGCGGCGAGATCCACTTGCACGGCAACGCCGGCGACTGGGTCGGGGCGGAGATGCGCGGCGGCCGCATTCACGTCCACGGCGACGCCGGCCATCTCGTCGGCGCGGCGTATCGCGGCAGCCGCTTCGGCATGCGCGGCGGCGTCCTCCTCATCGACGGCAAGGCCGGCAACGAGGTCGGCGCGACCATGCGGCGCGGACTCATCGTTATCGGCGGCGCCTGCGGCGACTTCCCCGGCGTGTCGATGATCGCCGGCAGCCTCTTCCTGTTCGGCCCCAGCGGCGTCCGTCCCGGCGCCGGCATGAAGCGCGGCACCCTGGCGTTTTTCGACGCCGCCCCGCCGCTGTTGCACAGCTTCCGCTACGCCTGCACCTATCGACCCGTGTTCATGGCGTTGTATCTGCGGCAGCTCCAGGCATGGGGGTTCCCCATCGCGGAGCGCTACCTGGCCGGCAGCTGGCGGCGCTGGTGCGGCGATCTGGTATCGCTGGGCAAAGGCGAGATACTGACCTGGCAGGACCGTTGATCTCGTTCCCACGATCAAGGCGGCAGACAGGCGGCGGCGTACCGAGGCCAGGTTCCCCAGGCTTCCGGCTACGACCTAACGGACGGACTCCCTCAGTCGTTCGTCCCTGGATGCCCTGACCCTGCGGCCAATCGCGGGGACCAACAGCGCCAGCACCACGCCGAGGGCGAAACCGGCGAGCGGCGCCTGCGGCAAGCGACCGACGCCGATCTTCGCCAGCAAGTAACCCAGCAGTCCGCCCGCCAGTCCGCCCAGCACCGCCGAGCCGATCCAGCGCGTCGCCGCCCCCGTCAGCAGTCGCGTCGCGCCGAGCCAGGCGATGACGTAGAAGAAGACCGGCGTCAGGAAAATGCCGAACAGCGTCACACCCAACATGCCGCTGAAGACCGCCGTGCCCAGCGAGCGGCGCATCTCGGCGCCGGCACCGGTGGCGATCACCAGCGGCAGCACGCCGAGAATGAAGGCGAACGACGTCATCAGGATCGGCCGCAGACGCAGCCGGCACGCCTCGACCGTCGCCTCGTAGCGCGGCTTGCCCTCGCGGTGCAATTGCTGGGCGAACTCGACGATGAGGATCGAATTCTTGCACGCCAGGCCGACCAGCACCACCAGGCCGATCTGCACGAAGATGTCCACGGCCTTGTGCGTGAACAGCACGCCGGCGACAGAGCAGAGCAAGCACAGCGGCACCACCAAAATGACGGCCAGCGGCAGCGCCCAGCTCTCGTACAGTGCCGCCAGGGCCAAAAAGACGAACACCACGGCCAGGGCGAAGACGTACATCGCCGTGTTGCCCGCCCGAATTTGCATGAACATCAGCTCGGTCCACTCCGCCTTCATGGAGCGCGGCAAGCTCTGACGGGCCGTCTCATCGACGGAAGCGATGACCGGCCCGGTGCTGACGCCCGGCCGGATGTTGCCGGTGATCGGGGCGGCGGTGTAGAGGTTGTAGCGCATGACCATGACGGGACCGCTCACGTCGCGCACGTTGACCAGCGTGCCCAGCGGCACCATCTGTCCCCACTTGTTGCGGACTTCCAGCAGGTTGATGTCCTCGACGCGGCGGCGGTACGGCCCCTCGGCCTGGATGGTCACCTGCCAGTAACGGCCAAATACGTTGAAGCTGTTGACGTAGAGCGAGCCGAGGTACATCTGCAACGTCTGGTTGAGACGTTCAGCGATACGCCGAGCGATTCGACCTTGGTGCGGTCGATGTCCAGGTACAGCTGCGGCGTATTGGAACGAAACTGCGTCGCCACGCCGAGCAGGTTGCGATCGAGCGCAGACCGGACGGATGCGGATGCGGCGGCAGCTTGCCGATCAGCTTCTCGGTCTGCTTCTGCAAGTTGGGCAGTCCCAGGCCGCCGCGGTCCTCGACCATGAGTTTGAAGCCGCCAGCGACGCTGAGTCCGGGGATCGGCGGGGCGCCGAACACCGTGATCCGCGCATCCTTGACCTGGCGGGCCCACTCGCGCCGCAGGCGGGCCATGATCGCCTCGTCGCGGAGATCGGGGCTTCGCCGCTTCTCGAACGGGTCGAGGATGACGAACAGCGAGCCGAAATTGGAGCTGTTGGCCGACAGTAAAAACGATAGTCCCGAGACGGTGACGGTGTGGGCCACGCCCTTGCGTCTGCAGACGTAATTCGCTCGACCAGGGCCACTATCTCCTGAGTGCGCTGCAAGCGAGGCCGAGTCGGGCAATTCGACGTTGACGATGAGCCGGCCCTGGTCCTGCTGGGGAATGAAGCCGGTGGGAGCGCGGTCGAAGACCCAGTACGTCAGCACCAGAAGGCCGACGTAGGCCGCCAGGACGAGGATGCTGAGGCGAAGCAGACGACCCACCGACCAGGCGTAGGCCGCCGTGCCGGCGCGAAACGCCGCGTTGAACAGTCCGAACAACCAGCCGAGCGTCATGTCCAGCAGCCAGGTCAACGGATCGCGCCGGCCGCCGCGCGGCTTGAGCAGGATGGCCGCCAGGGCCGGACTCAACGTCAGCGAATTGAACGCCGAGAAGACCGTGGAAACGGCGATGGTGACGGCGAACTGGCGGAAGAACTGCCCGGTAATGCCGCGGATGAAGGCACACGGCACGAACACGGCGCACAACACCAGAGCGACGGCGATGACCGGCCCCGTCACCTCGTCCATCGCCCGCCGCGCCGCCTCGCGCGGCGGCAAGCCGTGCTCCAGCCAGCGCTCGACGTTCTCCACGACAACGATCGCGTCATCGACGACAATGCCAATGGCAAGGACGAGGCCGAATAGTGAGATGTTGTTGAGGCTGAAGCCCAGCGCCGCCATGACGGCGAAGGTGCCGACGATGGCGACGGGCACGGCGAGCAGTGGGATCAGCGATGCCCGCCAGTTCTGCAAGAACAGCAGCACGACGATGGCGACCAGTACCACCGCCTCCAGCAGCGTCCGTACCACGTCCATGACCGATTCGCGGACGAACGGCGTGATGTCGTAAGCGATGGCGTAGTCCACGCCATCAGGGAAGCGCGTCTTCAATTCCTCCATCTTCTGCCGCACGCCGTCGGCCACGTCCAGGGCGTTCGTGCCGGGGAGCTGGTAGACGGCCAGGCCCACGGTCGGTTTGCCGTCGAAGGTGCTGGCCTGGTTGTAATTCTGAGCGCCCATCTCGACGTGGGCCACGTCGCGCAGGCGGACGAGGCTGGCCGACGTCCCCGGCGGGAGGCCGAGCGCCGCCGCCCGCGCCGCCCTGCATGACGCCGCCCATCGCGCTGCCACTCGACATGCCGTTACCCGTGGACGAACTACTGCCGGTCATCCCACTGGCGGTCGTACCGCCGATCGTGGCGCCTCCGACGCTGCCGGCGCCGGTCATGCTGTCGCTGGTCGTGCTGCTGTTGATCGTGCTGCCGGTGGTACTGCTGCCGGTAGTGGTACTCCCCGCGTTCATGCCTCCGCTGGTCGTGCTGCTTCCCGTCGTGCTGCCGCCGGTCATGGTGCCGCTGCTCATGCCGGCGCCGGTCATGCTGCCGCCGCTACTGGTGGCACCGCCCATCATTCCTCCGCCCGTCATGCCGAGACCGGCCAGCGTGCCGGTGAGGCCGCGACTGCTTTGGCTGCTTTGCGGAGGCGACGTTAGCACGACGGGAGGCGGGGCCACGGAGCCGGACGGGGCGCCGCGGCCGCGCTTGATGATGATGTCGGCGAACTGCTCCGGCTCGCGGAGTCGGCCCAGCGCATCCAGGGGCATTTGGAAGTGCTGGCCGCGGCCGGCGGGCGGCTGGCCGACCTGACCGGCGGGCGCCTCGACGTTCTGGCTGCGGATGGCCGCCGCCACCTCCAGCGGTGTCAGGTCGCACGCCGCCAGCTTTTGCGGGTCCAGCCAGGCGCGGATACTGTAGTCGCGCTCGCCGAGGATGTTGATGTCCGAGACGCCGGAGACCCGAAACAACTCGTCGCGGACGTTGATGTAGGCGTAGTTGCTCAGGTAAATGTCGTCGTAGCGATTGTCCGGCGAGAAGAAATTGACGACACACAAGATGTCCGGCGTCTTCTTTTTGATGGTGATGCCCTGGCTCTGGACCTCGACGGGCAGCTGCGGCATGGCCAGGGTGACACGGTTCTGCACCATGACCAGCGCCGTGTTCAGGTCGATGTCGAGATCGAAGGTGACGGTCAACGTGTACGAGCCGTCGTTGCCGCACTGCGACGACATGTACAACATGCCGGGCACGCCGTTGACCTGCTGTTCAATCGGCGCCGCTACCGTGTCGGCCACCACCTGCGAATTGGCTCCGGGGTAGCGGATGGACACCGACACCCCCGGCGGCGTGATGCGCGGATACTGCGCGACCGGCAGCGAACCCAGCGCGATCACGCCGGTCAGGGTGATGACCACGGACAGTACCGTGGCGAAGATTGGCCGGTCGATGAAGAAGTGCGAAATCATCAACGACCCTCAGGGTTTATTCTCGCCGGCGGGGGGCGGCAACGGCTTGGGCGGTACCGGCGGCGGCGCCTGGCCGGCGTCGATGGTCGGCATCGGCGTCTCTTCCGACTCGACTTCCATGCGCGGCCGGACTTGCGGCAGGGCGCCGACGACGACCAAATCGTCGGCGTTGACTCCCTCGACCACGCGCAAACCATCCTCCTGGAGCGCCCCGGTGGTGACGCGGCGATACTGCACCTTGTGGTCCTTGTCCACGACGTAGACGAACTTCAGCCCCTGGTCGGAGCCAACGGCGCGGTCGGCGACCAGCAGCGCCGCGTGGGGCTGGCCGATGGGCAGGTGGATACGGACGAACATGCCGGGCATGAGCAGTCGTCGGCCCTTCTCGGGCTTGCCGTTGTTCGAGCCGGGCAGGTCCGGCAAGGGGTTGGCGAACAAGGCCCGCACCGAGATGGTGCCGGTCTGGGGGTTGACCTGGTTGTTGATGAAATTGAGACTACCGCGATGCCGATAGTCGGTCTCTTTCTCCAGGGCCATGAAAACCGTGATTTCCGCCGTGTCCTTCACCGCTCGAATTTTGCCCTCGTTGATGCGCTTGCGGATTTCCAGTACGGTGCGCTCGTCCATGTCGAAGTAGGCGTAAATCGGGTCCAGGGACACCACGGTTGTCAGTGGCGTTTGGTCCTGGTTGACCAGGTTGCCGAGCGTGTAGTAGTAACGGCTGACCTGGCCGTCAATGGGCGAGGTGACCTCGCAGAAGCTGCGGTTGAGCTTGTAGACTTCCAGGCTGGCCCGCGAGGCTTTGAGGGAGGCGTCGGCCTCCAGCTCCTGGGCCTGGTAGGTATCGAGTTCCTGCTGCGAGAAAGCGCCCGGTTCGCGGGCGGAGACGGTCTTGGCCCGCGCGTTGGTCGCCTTGGCCAGGCGCAGCCTGCGCCACGTTGAGGTTCACCTGCGCTTCGGCCTGATCGACCAGGGCCTGGTACGGACGCGGGTCGATCTGGAACAGTAGGTCGCCTGCCTTGACCTCGGCCCCCTCGCGGAACGGCATCTTGGTCAGGTAGCCGGTGACGCGCGGACGGATGTCCACCGAGTTGATCGCGGCCAGGCGGCCGGTGTAGTCCACGAAGTCCGTGACCTCGCGCTGAATGGGATGGCTGACGGGAACGACCAGCAGTTCCGTGGATGGCCCCGGCGCCGGAGACTGTCCACAGCCCGCCAGCAGCGCCGACAGACCGACATACGCAAAGATCGAGAAGGGTCGGTGCGTCATGGGGTTGCTTGGTCCTTGAGTCGAGTTGAGGGCTTATCCACAAATAACTTCGTTTCGCCGCGACGCGAGCGGAGCGCGCTCCGCTGCGCGTCGCGGCGAAACGAGGAATTTTTGCAGGACGGCCCCTAAGAAAGAGATTGTACGTGCTCCAGTCTCGGGGACAACCTTCGCCCACAGGCGGCGCGGGGAGTTCCGCTTCCCCGATGCGGACGGCCTATCTATAATCAATCTCATTGCCTGCCTCGAAGCGTCTCCGACACCCTCCGGCTGGGACGGGTTCGTCGCCCGAGTTCGGCGTTGTCTATCCTCGGTTGGCCTGCCGGAAGCAAAGGTCATTCATGCCGCTTGACTGGTCTCCGTTTGTCGATCTGGTGCGGCGCCATCGGCGCTTCGTGCTGACCACCCACGTCCGGCCCGATGGCGATGGACTCGGTTCGATGCTGGCCCTGGCCGACGTGCTCGAAGCGCCGCCGCACAACAAGACGGTGCGTCTGACGGTCGCCAGCGTGCTGCCGCCGCGCTACGACTTCCTCGATCCGGCGCGGCGCGTTCGCCGCTTCGAGTCGCCCGGCGACGTCTACCGCGACGCCGAGGCGGCGATCGTCCTCGACACCGGCACCTGGAACCAGCTCGGCGAGTTCGGCACGTTTCTGCGTTCGCTGCCGGCGCAAAAGCTCGTGATCGATCATCACCTGACGCAGGACGACCTGGGGGCCGTGCGTCTGGTGGACACGACGGCCGAGGCGACTGGCCGGCTGGTCTTCGAGGCGATCGCGGCGCTGGGGGGTCCGGTGCCGGCGTCGGCGGCGCACGCCCTGTTCGTCGCCCTGGCCATGGACACCGGCTGGTTTCGCCACAACAACACCACGCCCGCCACCTTCACTCTCGCCTCCGAGTTGGTCCGTGCCGGCGCACGTCCGACCGAAGCCTACGAATGCCTGTTCGAGCAGAACACGCTCGGCCGCATGAAGCTGACGGGGTTGGTGTTGTCGCGTTTGCAGGTGACGCACAACGGTCGGGTGGCGCACACGGAGATTCGCCGCGACGATTACGCCTCGACCGGCGCGACGCCGCAGGACAGCGAAGACCTGGTCAATTACACGCGCGGCCTGGCGGGCGTGGAGGTCGGCCTGTTTTTCATGGAGCAGCCGCGCGGCGGCGTCAAAATCAGCTTCCGCTCGCGGCAGCACATCGACGTCGCCCTCCTGGCCGAACGCTTTGGCGGCGGCGGTCATCGCCTGGCCTCCGGCGCCATCCTCGACACGAGCCTCGATGAGGCTCGCAGGCGCGTCCTGGCCGCGGTTGGCGCGGCCCTCGACGCCACGCTTTGACCCACCGCGGGAACCCCACCTCATGAACGGCACTCTTCAACCTCCGGCCGAACACGCTCCCCACGCCTTCAGCCTGCGCGATCTGCCCCTGGCGGCTCGCCTGACCCTGGCCCTCTTCCTCATCTCGGTCGGCATCGGTTACGTGTCGGCCCTGGTGCAGTTGCACTTTCAGCACGCCACGCCCGGCCAATTACTGCCCACCACCGACGACGCCGTTCGCGTCTTCTTCGGCCACACCGGAGACAGGCCGCAAAGCAAGATCGAGCAACTGCTGCCGGAAGACTTTCAGGGCAAGAAGATGAACGGTCAGGGCCAGATGACCAACGCTTTCTTCAAACGCGCGGAGGACTACGATGACGCCCTCCGCGAACGAGCGAAGGAACTGGCGAAAAAACAAGGCGGCAAGCCCAAAGCCCCGGCCATCAAGGAGGCGGCGAAAGAAGAAGTGGACCAGGAGCGCCACGGCGAGCGCCTGGCGATGATCGCCTGGGTGCGCGGCGGGGCGAACGAGGCGGAGTACAATGAGAACAAGTTTCCTCTGCCGGACGATCTGAGTAAGCGGCCGATGACTCGAACGTATCTTGTCGAGGAAGATGGCCATGCCGCCGAGCCGCGCACGATCAAGATCCAAACTCTTTTCCAGGAGCGTTGTGCCAACTGCCACCAGGCGGGCGGCGAGGCCCAAAATTTCCCCCTGACGAACTTCGCCGAAATCAAGAAGTACACCACTGTGAAGACTGCCAGCGGCATGTCGCTGGAGAAACTGGCCCAGACGACACACGTTCACTTGCTCGGCTTCTCGATGCTGTACGGCATGACCGGCCTCATCCTCGCCTTCAGCAGCTATCCGCGCTTTCTGCGTCTGCTGCTCTGCCCGCTGCCGCTCTTGGCGCAGGTGGTGGACATCAGCTTGTGGTGGCTGGCCCGGCTGCCGGAACCGCAGGGACCGATGTACGCGCGGGCCATCGTCGTCAGCGGCGCCGTTGTCGCCGTCGGACTGCTGCTGCACATCGTACTCGGACTGTTCAACCTGTTCAGCAAGAAGACGTGGCTGGTGCTGTTGCTGCTATTTGGCGCCGCCGGTTACGTCGGTCACACGACCAAGCTGCGCGTGATCGATCCGTTCATCGCGCAGGAGAAGACGCCGGCCAAGACAGCGGAATGAGCGGGGAAAATGTTTAGCGGCGGCTCACAGGGCCGCGTTTTGAGCGCGTCCCCGCGACCCGCCGCAAAGAGCGTTCAGAAACAATGAGCAGAACTCCTGAAATCAAGCTACTTCCTTCGTTCTTTCTGATCGCTCTGGGGGCAGTGGAGAGTCGAGGATCGGCACCCTACTCAACGCCTCCCCGGCCAAGAGGATCGAAGACGTCACCCTGCCCAAGACCTACGGCGACTTGGAGGGCAAGCCCAAGACGCCCGAGGAGGCCCAGCGCCTTGCGCACCAGATGGGGACGCGAATAATGACGAACGGTAATCATATGTCCGCAGCGGTGCGGAGGAATCGATGGCTGAGCATACTGTCAATTACTTCATGTGGGGCTACCAGGAACACTACTGCGTCTCTGCCGAGCTTGAGGCCGAGCGACTGCTGAGCCGCCTGGACCCCCGCTTCCAACGCTGCAAGCCCAAGGTGTACTTGGTCGGTCGCCAGATCAACGAGCAGAAAGGGTTCCATCCCCTCTGCGTCGTCCCCGACGACTGCCCGTACCAGCCCGAGACGTTCGCAGGGCTCGACCAACTCGCTGCGGAGTTGGAGGCAGCCGACCCTGAGAACAAAGTCTTACACTCCCACCAGCTCGCGCACGAGAATGCCCACCGGGCGTTGAAGCTCAGGGCGCTACGCCGGGCGGTCTTGCGGAAGATCGAGGCGGTAACCGACACGGAAGACACCCTCACGCGGATCTCCTGGCCCACGAAGGTGGATAACTACCTCGTGATGCTGGTGCTTCAGATTTCGCGGCCTATCTACGAATCGTACTACCGCCTCAGCCGGGATTATGTGCAAGAGCGGACGACGGTGACCTATCACCGCGCCCCGTCGCTCCTGAGCGCTACGATCAATGAATACCTTGAAGCGTGCGCTACATTCCTCCACCGCCCGAACCCAGGCTCCGGCTTCAGGATCATCTCCGAGGACGAGGAGTTGTTGCGGGGGGCAGCCAAGGAACTGATGTACGGTCCGGCCTGGGCCGGCGGCAATTTGCACGATCTACACGGCTTGTTCGAGGCGTGCAACACGATCTCGACCCTGAAGTACGAGGGCAAAGAGGGTGTTGGGCGCCTCGTCCTCGCGCGCCCCGATCACCCGGCCCTGCGGGTCGATCTCGAACTGTTGTCGCCCGTCTCGCTCCGCGACTATGGCGCGGTGCGTAAGCTCCTCCAACTCGCCATCGGCGATCAGTGCCTGCTCTGCGACTCCGCAGCGATCTACGGTGTAGGTGTCGTCCTCGACAGCTACAACGCCAGCGAAGAGAATCTGTTCGTCATCCGGTTCACGAAGAACTTCATGTGGGATCTGTCTCACGCCGGGAACCCGCTTATGTACATGCGGTACGGCCCTAGTGGATCTCGATGGCACCTGCCACGCCATCGGCGTCATCCTGGACGGGCAGGCCCACCGCCACTGCACTCCGTCCCGCGGTGCCCGCTACAACTCCGCGGTGCGGTACGCCTACGGGCGGAAGGACTGCATGGTCGTGGTCAAGTCTGAGGACGGCATGGTGAACCTCTTCCCGTCGCTCAGACCGCAAATCAGCCGAGCCAAACTTAATGCCACGCTGGCGCGGCTGCGCCCTGGCCGAGGCGAAGGTCGCGGACGAGGCGGAGCTGAACCTGGCCATGCACTGGCTGCACGACCACCGCTTCTACCTCTCAGTGGCCCAATGCGAAGAAGTGAACAGGCTGAACCAGGAAGCGGCGAAGCGCCTGCCATCCGATGCCTGGCGTATCGTGTATGATGTGTTCGAGCCGGACGAGGAGATGAACGACTCTTACTTCCTGCCAGAATGATGCGTCAGTGCAGCCGGTGCGTGTCCTGTCTATTAATGGTTGTCAGATTCTATACCAAGAGCATTCGGAAAAAACGAAGGGAGTGGCTTGATTTCAAGGATTCCCGCTCATCGTTTCCGAACGCTCTAAACAGGAACGGATCGTCGTCACGGCGGATCGAAACCGCCCTGGCAGAACGGATTGCAGCGACAGATGCGCCAGGCGCCCTTGCAGGCGCCGCGCAGTGGGCCGTACTTGTGGACCGCCTCGATGAAGTATTCACTGCAACTGGGGTGGAAACGGCACACCGCCGGCAGGATCGGCCGCAGACAGACCTGGTAGCCGCGCACGCCGCCGATGAGCACGGTTGCCAGAGCGAAACGCAGCCATTCCCGCAGATGGCTCATGACTTCTCGGCCTCGCGCTCCAGCTTGCGGGCTACCTGACGGACCAGGCGCGGCAGCGAATGCTTCAGTTCCACCAGCGTCGGCGGCTCCGGCCGTCGCGGGATGAGGATCAAATCGAAACCTACCGGCATCTCGTGCCGTGTCAGGCGAAACGCTTCGCGGTACAAGCGGCGCAGCCGATTGCGCTGCACGGCGCCGCCCACCTTGCGCGACACCGACAGGCCCACGCGCAGATAGGACAGGCCGTTCTCACAAGCGTAGACGATGAGCAGGCCGTCGCTGACCGAGCGGCGCCGATCGTAGACGCGGCGGAAGTCGGCGGTGCGGCGCAAGTGCTCGTGCTTGCGGAAACGAAATGAAGGCATAGTCTCAAAAGTTCTGAGTTCTGAGTTCTGAGTTCTGAGTTCTGAGTTCTGTGCTTTTCACTCAGAACTCAGAACTCAGAACTCAGAACTTACTCTTGCCACGGCACATTCGCGCGTGGGTCTTGTGGATTCAGACGCGCGAACTCCTCGATAAGTTCGCGGCTGCGCTCGTCGGCCGGCTTCGGCACGACGATCTTGATCTCGATGAACTGATCGCCGCCGGCGATGCCCTTACCGCGCAGGCGCAACCTCGCTCCACTCGACGTACCGGGCGGCACCTTGACGGTCAGGTGCGTGCCGTCCAGCGTCGGCACGTCCACCTTGGCGCCCAGGATCGCCTCGGCGACGGAGATCGGCACGTCCACAAGGACGTTGTTGCCTTCGCGGCGAAAATAAGAATGCGGCTCGATCCGGATGCGGACGAGCAGGTCGCCGCCGCCCGGACCTTGGCCGCCCAGGCGGAGCTTCTTGCCTTCCTCGACGCCGGCCGGCACCTTGAGGTCAATCTGTCGGCCGTCCACCGACAGCGAAATCGTGCCGCCCAGGGCCGCTTTCAGGAAGGGGACAGCGACCTCGGCTTCGGCCGTCTCCGCCGGCCGGGCCGCACGTCCTCGCCCTCGACCGCGCCGGCCGAACATGCCTCCCAGGTCGGCCCCTCCGCCAAAGGCGCCGAAGATGCTGGCGAGGTCTTCGGGGTTGACGCCCTGGAACTCGAAGCCCTGTCCGCCACCTTCGGCGCGGAACGGCCCCTGACCGCCGGCGCCGCCCGGCCCGGCGAAGCCGAAGCGGTCGTACTGCGTGCGTTTGTTCTTGTCGCTGAGGACGTCGTAGGCTTCCTGCACTTCCTTGAAATGCGCTTCGGCCTGCTTGTCGCCGGGGTTGCGGTCGGGGTGATACTGGCGGGCGAGCTTGCGATACGCCTTCTTGATGTCGCTCTCGGAGGCATCGCGGCCGACGCCCAGCACCTCGTAATAATCGCGCGGCATGGTTGCTTGGCCTGACTGCGAGGGAAGCGAAACCTGTGTTATTCTAGCGCCGGTCGTACTACAAGCCCAGAGCGTCCGCGAGGGTGCTTCTACCCGTCGCGGACACTCCGGGCTTGTGGGAAAACCATTTCTAAGCCAGCCCTTCCTCACGCAGCAAATCGAGCGTATCGGCCACCGCCGCGACGGTTTTCTCCACGTCCGCCTCGGTGTGGGCGGCCGTCGTCATGCCCGCCAGTCCCGGCAGATCGACGCCGTGCAGCAGCATTCCCTGGCGGAAGGCGTGCGCCAGCCGCGCATTGCGGATGCCGCTCGAGCTTGTCCAGCGCTCCGCCGTAGGGGAGGAAGTCGTCGCCGTCCGGCCTCGGTCCCTGGTAGCCGGGCAGCAGCTGGAAGCCGGAGAATTCGCCGTAGGCCGCCCAGTTCGCGCCGCGCTCGGCGAACAGAGCGTTGAGCCGTTGCCGTAACTGCTGGGCGATGGCGTTGGCGCGGCGGCACGGTTCGCCGTCGGCGACGATCCGCAGGGTGGTGATGCCGGCCGCCGCCGACAGCGGGTTGGCGTTGAACGTGCCGGGATGGCGCATCTTCGGCTTGCCCGGCCGAAACTCCAGGTACTCCAGGACGTCGCCGCGGCCGGCCACGCAGCCACCCGGCAGACCGCCGGCCAAAATCTTCGCCATCGTCGTCAGGTCCGGCTTGATGCCGTAATGTCCCTGGGCGCCGCCCGGCGCGACGCGGAAGCCGGTGATGACCTCATCGAAAATCAGCAGACGGTCGAGTCGTGTCGTCAATTCGCGCAGGCCGTGGAGGAACGGGCCGCGCACCGGCACTTGTCCCCAGTGTCCGCCCGTCGGTTCGAGGATGACGCAGCCGATCCGCGCATCGTCGCGCAGGGTGCGTTCGACCGCGTCGAGGTCGTTGGGCGGGATGATGACGGTGTGTTGCGACACCTCGCCCGGAATGCCGGGCACGGCGGCGTCGTGCGGAACGTCGGCGCCGGGGATGAGGAAGTCGTTCCAGCCGTGGAAGTGGCCGGCGAACTTGAGGACGCGCGGCCGGCCGGTGAAGATGCGCGCCAGCCGCAGGGCCATCAGCGTCGCCTCGGTCCCCGAGGACACGAAACGCACGCGCTCCGCCGACGGCACCAGTCGCTGTACCCATCGGCCCCATTCGATCTCGCCTTCGTGGCAGGCGCCGGGGTGCGTCGCCTTCTCCATCTGCCGCTGCACCGCCTCGACCACCGCCGGATGACCGTGGCCCAGCAGCAGCGCTCCGTGGCCGGACCAGAAGTCGATCAGCTCGCGGCCCTCCACGGTCCACTTGTGTCCGCCGTGCGCGCGATCGATGTAGACGGGGAACGGCGTCAAGTGGCGCAGGTCGTGCGTGACGCCGTTGGGAAAGATGTTACGGGCCTGCTCGTGCAGCTTCTGCGAGCGCGGGAAGGCCGCCGCGTAACGCTCGGTCAGCGACGGACGGGACAGCGTGGCCTGCGACATGAATACTTCTCCGGGGATGAAAAAGAGGCGGTCATGACTCCACCAACTCGTAGGTGCCGCCGCCGGCTTTTTTGAGCTTGCCCTGCTTGACCAACTCGTCCCAGACGCTTGGTGGAAACGGATAGGGCGGCGTGATCGCCACGATGCGGGCGCGGTTGGGACTGAGGGGTCCGCCGCCCAGCTTCGATTCCTCGTCCAGCTGCGTGAGCTTGAGACGTTTGCGGAACGCCTTCAGGGCTTGCTTGAGTTCCTGCGCCGTCGGCGTTCCTCCCGCCGAGGAAGAATCGGACGTGGACATGATCTCCTCCCACCTGGGTCGAGCGAGCGGACCCCCGAGCCGCGACCGTCAGGGAGCGGTGCTTTCTCCGCTCCCTGACGGTCGCGGCTCGGGATGTCCGCTCGCTCTTATCCTACTCGGTTTCACGGCGCCAGGAACCACGGTTTCGCCGTCGAATCGTTTTTGAAAAACCGCAAAAGCTGCTCGGCCACCTTTCGCCGCCCCGACGCGGACGGATGCGTACCGTCTCCGGCGAAATCCTCTTCGTCGTAGGACAGTCCGTCCGCTCGTTTGCTCTTGCCGTTGACCCACAGATACGGACCCCAGCTCAGCCACGGTGCCTTGACCTCGCCCTTGGCCGGGTCGTAATTCAGCTCCGCCTCGCCCTTAATCTGCCGTTCGATCAGCCACTTCACCGAGAAACCGGATTCATAGGCGTATGGCTCCGGGTTGAGCGGCGTTCGCGCATAGCCGGCGAAGATGCGGCTCGACAGATACACCATCTTCAGGTTAGGGAAGCGCTGGTGCATCAGCCGGACGATGTTCGCCAGCTCCGCCTGGAGCGTCCGAGCGTACTTGGGGAAGCCCTCGCGAGGTCCGGCGTCGGCCTCCTTGAGCCAGGCGATCTGCACTTGCTCCCGGCCCACCTTCTGGTCCTGAAGACGCCGATCGACGGTGTTCCAGAATTGCCTGCCGCGCGGCCCGTCCACGTTCTGAATCGCCGCCGCCGTCATACCGCCCTGTGCGCCATCGACGAGAACGAGCTGAGGATTCTTGTCCCTGTCCTTATTGGCGAGCTGCTGGAACATCGAGAATTCCTGCGTCGTGTTGCTCATGCCCACCGACAGCAGCACGATCTTGCCGTCCGCTGACGGCTTGCCATCCGGGTCGAGCGGCCGCACCTGCTTCGCCAACGCCAATCCCGCTTTCTCGTGCCCGGCGGGTCGTTCGTTTTGGCCGTCGGGGTACAGACCTCCCGCGAAACCCTTGTACTCGTCCTTGCCCATCTCCATCAGCGATTTCAGCCTGGAGACGTCCACCTTCGGCATCGGCGGGGCCGCGGCCGGAGGGCCACCGAGTTTCAATCCCAGCAGCACGTCCTTGCCGTCTTTCCGCACGATCTTGAACATCACCGCGGTGCCGGCCCGGAGCCGTTTGTCGGCCAGGCGCTCTTTGATCGGCTGCCCCCTCTCGTCCATGAATCGAGCGCTGTCGGGCACCGCGATCGCGTAATCCTTGCCTTCGGACGTGATAACGATGGACCTTTTGTCGGGATCGATGGTCTTGATCTTGCCGCGCTGAATGCCGTCCTGGGCCAGCAAGCCGCCGGCGCAGAGGAGACAGCCGGCCACGACGGCAGCGAATAAGCGACGCATGACAATCTCCTTCGTGCCAGGATGAGCGAACGATTATCTGACTCCTGAAGCGTAAGCGAAGAGTGCTCTTCGCTTACGCTTCAGGATCGGAAGTGCGCTCCGCAGTTGTTCGACGGCGCGCCGCAGCGTCTGCCAGACCGACTCCGCCTGGCTCAAATCGCCATGACGCGCCATCGTCTCCAGGTGCAGGGCGGCGTCGAAGACCGCCTTGCCGCCGAGGATGCCGACCGCGCCCTTGAGCGAATGTGCCCCGCGTTTGAGCTTCATCACGTCGCCGGCTTGCAGCGCCTCGCCGATCTCGCCCATCATGCGCGGACAGTCCTGCAAGAACACCTCGATCAGCTCGCGCAGCAGCTCCGGATCGCCGCCCACGTGTTCCAGCGCCTCGCCGCGATCGAGGACCATCCCGGTCAGGTCCGCCTCGGCGACGGGAGTCTCCGGCAACAGCTCGGCGATGGCCTGAAACAGTTCGCGGGCCTGAATGGGCTTGCTGACGTAACCGTCCATGCCGGCCCGCAAGCAGCGTTCGCGGTCGCCCTTCATGGCGTGGGCGGTCAGGGCCAGGATGGGGATGTGCCGGCCCGTGTCCTTCTCGCGGCGCGGATGGCGGCGGTCGCCTCGAAGCCGCCCATCTCCGGCATCTCCAGATCCATCAGCACCAGATCGAACGGCTGCCGCTCCAGCACGGCCAGCGCTTCCTTGCCGTTGCAGGCCACGACGATGGCATGGCCGCGCTTCTCCAGGATGCGCACCGCCAGGCGCTGGTTGACCATGTTGTCCTCGGCCAGCAGGATGCGCAGCCGCCGCCCCGCCCCGGCCGCGGCCGGCGTCTCCGCAACTTCCGCCGCGGGACCGGACGGCCGAATTCCTTCCTTCATGCTGAGCAGATCGAGGATGGTGTTCAGCAACTCGGACTGCTTGAGCGGCTTCATCAGGCAGGCGTTGATGCCGACCTCGCGGCAGCGCTCGATGCTGTTCTGGCGGTCGGAGGACACCAGCATCATGATGGTGGCGCCGACCAGTTCCGGCCGGGCGCGGATTTGCTCGGCCAGCGCGAAACCGTCCATGTCCGGCATCTGCGAATCGAGCAGGACCACCGGATACGGCTCGCCCAACTCCGCCGCCGCGTCCCAGTTCCTCCAGCGCTTCCCGCCCGCCCGCAACGGCCATCGGCTTCATGCGCCAGCTGGCCAGCATCTCCGTGAGAATGAGGCGGTTGGTCGCGTTGTCGTCCACGACCAGGACCGGCAAGCCGTGGACCTCGCCCGGCTCGCCGGGCGAGGTGAGGGCCGGACCCTGCGGCAGCCCGAACCGCGCCGTGAAGTAGAAGCGGCTGCCCGGCCCATAAGAAGTTCTGAGTTCTGAGTTCTGAGTTCTGAGTGAAGAACGCTTTTCGGACTCAGGACTCCGAACGTGGGACTCCGAACTTTTTCGATTCACCGGGCTTTCCATCTGCAGCTGTCCGCCCATCATCGCCACCAACTGCGACGAGATCGCCAGCCCCAGCCCGGTGCCGCCGAAACGACGACTGTCGCCGCTCTCCCCCTGCTCGAACGGATCGAAGATGATCCGTTGCTTGTCGGCCGGGACGCCGATGCCCGTATCCGTCACCTCAAAATGCAACCAACAGGGGTCAGGGGTCAGGGGACAGGGGTCAGCAGCCTGATGAGCCGATTCCTGACCCCTGACCCCTGACCCCTGACCCCTGACGGAGACGATCACTTCTCCCTGCGCGGTGAATTTGATGGCGTTGCCGACGAGGTTGACGATCACCTGCCGCAGACGGCCGAGGTCGCCGACGAGATGGTCGTGTACGTCGGGAGCGATGTGGCAGGCCAGCTCCAGCCCCTTCTGCTGGGCGCGCAGGCCGAGCGTGCGCACCGTGTCATCGAGACTGTCGCGCAGGGCGAACGGGGCCGGCTCCAGGTGCAGCTTGCCCGCCTCGATCTTGGAGAAATCGAGGATGTCATTGATGACAGTCAGCAGGCCGTCCCCCGACGCCTTGACCATTTGCAGGTAGTCGCGCTGCTCCAGCGTCAGGTCCGTCTCCAGGGCCAGCTCGGTCATGCCGAGGATGCCGTTCATGGGCGTGCGGATCTCGTGGCTCATGCGTGCCAGGAACTCGCTCTTGGCCCGATTGGCGGCGTCGGCCGCCTCCTTGGCCTGCCGCCATTGCTCCTCGACCGACTTGCGCTCGGTGATGTCGTGGCTCATGCCGACCAGGCCGACGACCGCGCCCGTGCCGTCGCGCAGCGGCACCTTGGTGGTCAAAAGCCACTTGCGCCGGCCGGACGAATCGATCAGCAGCTCCTCGCGGTTGAGCAGCGCCTGGCCGGAACGACAGACGGTCTGCTCGTCCTGGTAGTACTGCTCGGCCCGCTCGCGGAGGAGGTAATCGAAGTCCGTCTTGCCGACGACGTCCTCCAGCGCGCGTGCGCCCAGCGAGCGCAGCGTGGCGGCGTTGGCGGTGAGGAAACGGCTGGCGGTGTCCTTGACGAAGATGTGATCGGGCAGGTGGTCCATCAGGGTGCGCAGCAGGTTGCGTTCGCGGGCCAGGGCGTCCTCGGTCGCCTTGCGCTCGGTGATGTCGCGGGCGGCGGCGTAAATCAAACGCTGCTCGACGAACGGCGTCGCCGTCCACAGCAGCCAGCGATACGAACCATCCTGGCAGCGGTAACGGTTCTCGAAGTAGACCAGCTCGCTGCCGCCGCGGAGCCGCTCCACGGCGGCGCGGGTCGCCGCCTGGTCGTCGGGGTGGACGAAGTTCAAAAACGGCTGCGACAGCCACTCCTCCAGCGGACGGCCGAAGATGCGCTCGAAGGCGGGGTTGAGACGCTTGAAAAAACCATCGAAGCCGGCGATGCACAGCATGTCCAGCGACAGGGTGAAGAAGCGATCGCGGTCCTCCTCGGCTCGTTTCAGTTCGGTGATGTCACGGCAGATGCCGACCAGGCCGACGGGCACACCGTCCTCGCGCGGCAAGGGCACCTTGGTCAGCGACAGCCAGCGGCGATTGCCCGCCCGATCCGTCTGCGCTTCCTCGCGGTTGAGGAGGGGTTGGCCGGATTCGAGTACGTCGCGGTCCTCGGCGTGATGACGAGCGGCCGCTCGGCGGGGAGGAAGTCGAAGACGGTCTTGCCGACGACCTCTTGCTCGTTGGCTACCCGCAGCAGGCGCTGGTGGGCCAGATTATCGACGGCGTAACGGCCCTCGGCATCGGTGATGAAGATGGCGTCGGGCAGATTGTCCATCAGGCTGCGCAGCAGACGCCGCTCGCGGAGGAGTTGGTTCTCCGCCTCCTTGTGCTCGGTGATGTCGGACAGAATGCCGTCCAGACGCCACGATCGCCCGTCGGGTTGGCGGGTGACGCGGACGCTCTCGCGCAGCCAACGGATACGGCCATCGGGCCAGACGATGCGATATTCCTCCCGGCTGTCGTGGCCGGAACGCAGGCGGGCGACGGCCCGCTGCCAGCCGGGCAGATCCTCGGGGTAGATGATGTTCTGCCACGACTGCGGGCCGCCGAGAAACGTATCCGGCGGTCGGCCGGTCAGGTCCTGGACGACCGGGGAGAAGTAGTGATAGACCCACAGGCTTTCGCCAACGCACTCGCCGCTCCACAGGCAGTCGGAGACCGAGGCCATGACGCGGCGCAGCTCGGCTTCCATGTTGGTCAGGCGAGCGTGGGCCTCGTGCTGCTCGCGCACGTCGCGGGCGGTGATCAGCGCCAACGTCCGCGGCTTGACGTGCAGACGCGACACGGTCAGGTTGACGGGCACCCAGACGCCGTCCTGCTTGGTGCGCAGCATGAAGCCATCCTGGGCGTGGAAGACGCCGGTGCGCGTGGCCGCCTCGCGGAGACGATGCTGGCCGCCCTTGCCGCCGAAGCGGAAGAAGTAGGTCGCCGGCCGAGCCAGCAGCTCATCGCGACGGAAGCCGGTCAGCTCGATGGCCGTGCGGCTGACTTCGTAGAGCTGGTCGCTGTCCGGGTCGAACAGGAACAGCGCGTCGCCGGCTTCTTCGAGCAGGGCGTGGGCCAGGTCTTTGGGATCGGAGTGATTCATGGCGTGCCATCTTCCGCCCGGGCGCCCGGCCGCTCACGGAACGAAGAGGTGTACCCCTCACGAGGAAACGGAGGGCCGGGGCAGTGCCTGACGTCCCGGATTGCTCCTGGAGCTTACACCCCGCCGGACAGGGACGCAACCGAAAAGCCCGCGGAGAAGAAGGGAGGGGACCGCGACCGTTCCCTGGCGTCGAGAAAAGAACGATGCTGTCACCCGGACTTCACGAAAATAGGTGACATCCTGCGCGGTGATACGACCTCGGCAAGAAAGGAAGGTCGTCCGAGCCTGAAGCGTGAGCGAAGAGTACGACAACCTTCGGTTGTCGTACTCTTCGCTCACGCTTCTCGGACAAGTGCGAGGAAGACTATCGATCAGCCGTCGTCGTCTGCGCGAGATAATCGTGCAGCTCAGAGCCGCCGTGATCGCGGAGGACGTCGCGCGCCTCGTCCGAGCGCCCGATCTGGCGGACGATCACCAGGGTCCGCCCCTGATCGATGGCGTGGGAGTAATGGTTGGCGTCTTCCTCGGAAATCTCCATGGCGAGGAAGGGGCCGAGGAAGGTGCCGCCGGCGGCGCCGAGAGCGGCCCCGCCAATGCCGCCGAGAAGCGTGCCGACACCCGGCAGCAGCGAGCCGGCCACGGCCCCAGCCACGGCGCCGGCGCCGGCGCCGGCCACGGCCCCCGTCGTCGCGCCCTCGGACGCATCCTTTTGGAATTGCAATCGCGGCGTGCCCGGAACGACGCCCATGCGCCGATTGGCCATGTCGATGCGATCCGGCGCGAAGCCGGCCCGCCACAAGGCCGAGACCGCTTGCTCCGCCTGGGCCTCCTGATCGAAGACACCGATCACCAGATCTTTTCTGGATTCCATCATGATCCGTCCCCTCGGGTTGTCTCTTGCTTAACGCCGCGCCAGGCGCGGGGAGGAAGGAA
Source organism: uncultured Planctomycetota bacterium (assembly GCA_963849325.1). Taxonomy (GTDB): domain Bacteria; phylum Planctomycetota; class Planctomycetia; order Gemmatales; family Gemmataceae; genus JAJPHU01. Next base: position 684,291 of record CAWKHF010000006.1, read on the forward strand.
CGTCCTTCCTGTATCCAGTGAGCAAAACGGATGCCGGTTGTCCATCGACGGCCGCGCCGCTACCATGCTCGCAAGCCCAGGAGTTCCCACGCATGAATCCTCCGCCGACGATCCTGATAACCGGCGCCGCCGGCAACATGGGCACCAAGCTGCGCCGGCACTGGCAAGGACGCTATCCGTTGCGCCTGCTGGACCGCGACCCGCGCGGCGACGGCGACATCGTCGCCGCCGACCTCGCCCGCTGGGATGCGCACTGGCTCGATCGCTTCCGCGGCGCCGACGTGGTCGTCCACCTGGCCGCCGATCCGACGGCGCAGCAGACCTGGTCCAACGTCCTCGGTCCGAACGTCGATGCCCTCATTAACGTCTTCCAGGCGGCGGCGCAGGCCGGCGTGAAGCGCCTGATTTACGCCAGCTCCAACCACGTCATGGGCGGTTACAAGGACGATCCCGAACCGGTCCGGCTAACGACCGACCTGCCGCCGCGTCCGGGAGCGCGCTACCTTGTCGAGGGCGAGGCGCGCGACAGCACGCCCTACGGCTCGGCCAAGCTGTTCGGCGAACGCCTGGGCCGCTGTTACGCCGAGGCGTTCGGCCTGTCGATGCTGGCCGTCCGCTTCGGCTGGGTGCGGCCCGGAGACAACCGCTCGCAGGACATCCCCGCCACGCGCGAAGCGTGGTTCCGGCTCATGTGGCTGTCCAACCGCGATTATCTTCACCTAATGGATTGCTGTCTGAACGTCGAACCTGCTCTGCGCTTCGCCGTCCTTCACGGCATGTCGGCCAACACCGGCATGCGCTGGGACCTGGAGTCCACTCGCCGGCTTGTCGGCTATCAACCGCTCGACGACGTGACGCGCGCCATTCCTGGAGCGCCGAGCGTTTGCGTACAATGACAGGAGGACGTTGGCCGTCCGGTTCGAGGACAACCCTTTATCGAGGCATTATGGCCGTTACGCGCAATGGCTCTTTCCGCCTGTTCCGCCTGGCTGGGATCGATGTCTATTTGCACTGGTCCTGGCTGCTGGTGGCCTTCTTCCAGGTCCAGTATCGCGGACAATTCGTTCACTACGAGAGGCCGATCTGGGGCTTGATCGAGTACCTGTCGTTGTTCGGCATCGTCCTGATGCACGAGTTCGGCCACGCCCTGGCCTGCCGTCAGGTGGGTGGCTTCGCCAACTACATCGTACTGTGGCCGCTGGGCGGCATCGCCTACGTCAACCCGCCGCCTCGGCCGGCGGCCGTCCTGTGGAGCATCGCCGCCGGGCCGCTGGTCAACGTCCTTCTCGTCCCGGTGACGGTCGGCCTATGGGTCCTCAGTGCCACGCTCGGCTGGGAAGCGATTCACCCCGACCTGGCCCTGTTCCTGCAAACGCTCTTGTGGATCAACACGGGCTTGCTGATTTTCAACATGCTGCCGGTCTACCCTCTTGACGGCGGCCAGATCCTGCAAGCGCTGTTGTGGTTCGGAATCGGCCGGGCCGGCAGCTTGATGGTAGTGAGCATCATCGGCATGGTGGTGGGCGGCGGTGTGCTGTTCCTGGCCCTGCTCAGCCCCCTCCTCGGCATTGAGGGGACGTTGTGGCTGGGCATCCTGGCCGCTTTCGTGGTGTTCCGCGCCGTCATCGGTTTTCAGCAGGCGCGCGTACTGTCGCGCGTGCTGAGCGGCCCACGGCACCCCGACGCCGCCTGCCCTTCCTGCGGAACACCCCCGTTGGTCGGCAATTACTGGGTCTGCGACGAGTGCGGCGAGCGCTTCGACACGTTCAAGCACCGTGCCCAGTGTCCCGGTTGCGGCAAACTGTTCCGCATCACACGCTGTCCGGACTGCTACAAGCAGCATCCGATCGACGAATGGTTCGCCTCGCCGCTGCCGACGGATGATTCTCCCTCTTATGATCCCGAGCGGGGGACGTCAGTCCCCTGAGCTTTCCCTCAGGGGGCTGACGCCCCCCGCTCCGAGCGTCCATCACACGTCGCACAGCGTCACGGCCTCTTCGAGTCCCCGAGCCGGGTCGCGCGTCGGTATGAATTCCTGACCGACGTAGCCCTGATATTTCACGTCCACCAGCGCCCGCATGATCGGTGGATAATTGATCTCCTGCTTGTCGTCCAATTCGGCCCGGCCGGGATTGCCGGCGGTGTGAACGTGGCCGATGAACTCGGCATATTGACGGAGACGACGGATCACGTCGCCGTCCATGATCTGGACGTGGTAGATGTCAAAGAGCAGCTTCAGGCGCGGCGAACCGACCTGCTTGATGATCTCCATGCAATAATCGGTGTGGTCGCCCTGGTAGCCGGGATGTCCCTTCATCTCCTCGTTGACGCGGCTGTTGAGCATCTCCAGGCACAGCGTCACCTTCTTCTGTTCCGCGTAACCGACGATCTTCTTGTAACCGGCCACGCAGTTTTTCAGGCCGACGTCATCGGGAACGTCCTCGCGGAAGCCGGTGAAGGTGATAACGTTGGGAAAATGAGCGGCGGCGCAGGCGTCGATGGCCGCCCGCATCTTGTCGATGCACATCTCCTGATATTTGGGGTTGTTCATGCCCTTCTCAAAGGTGTGACTGCTGGCGATGGCGCAGACCAGGCCGTGCTTTTGCAGCGTCGGCCAGTCCTTGGGATCGACCAGCTCGACGCTCCGGCAGCCGAGCCGTTTGGCCTGCCGGCACAGCTCGTCGATGTTCCAGTGCTTTTTGAAACACCACTGCACGATCGATTGCTGGATGCGCTTGTTCTTGACGGCGGGTTCCTCGGCCCGCGCGGCCCGAGTGCCGGCGCCCAGGGCGCCGGCGACAGCGAGTTGGGCGGCCCCTTGAAGAACATGACGGCGCGTGATTCGCGGCGAGGACGGGACGTTGGGGGACATGGTTCGCTCCTGGCTTTTCACCTCGTGAGGTTGTTTGTCGGGGATGAGGACAGAGATCAGTATGGAGGAGTCGCGGAGGTTTGGCAACGATGTTCTCGCGGTTGCTGACCCTTCCGCTGAGGAATCCGCCTTGACAGGGACAGGGTGACTTCCTATCGTCCGCCCCTTCTCAATGGCTTCGGTCGGGATCGGAGAGGAGGGCCGGGCGGCGTCCGGCTCGTTCGGGCTGCCATCCATCGGGGGCGAAGTCCATGAACCGTCGTAGCGGAAACAAGCGTCTGCGGGGAGCCGGCTATTGGGCCGGGCAAGGGGTGCTGGGGGCCGTGCTGCTCGGATTGCTCGGGCTGCTCGGATGCACCTCCCTGCAGACGCGCTTGCAATCCGAGGATGAGGCCGAACACTACTACGTCGATACCGTCGGCGACAAGACGACGGTCGGCAACGCGGCGCCGCAGCCGGTCGGCGGCGTCGGCCTGGTCGTCGGCCTGGAGGGCAGCGGCGGCGATTGTCCGCCCGATGCCTACCGGGCCATGCTGGAGAACGACCTGCTCAAGCAGCGCGTCCGCAAGGTGAAGGAAGTGATGACCGACTCCAATCACGCCATGGTCCTCGATCTCCGGCCTGATTCCGCCGGGGGCGAGCAAGGACGACGCGATCGATCTGGAGGTGAGGCTGCCCGAGCACAGCCGGGCCACCAGCCTGCGCGGCGGCTACCTGATGAAGTGTACGTTGTTCAACTACGACTTCGCCGAACGATTGCATCCCGATCCCAACGGCCCGCACGGCATGTTGCGCGGCCATCCTCTGGTCGAGGCCGAGGGCAGTCTCCTGGTCGGCCTGGGCGACGGCGACGACGCGGTGCGCGTCAAGTGCGGCCGCATCTGGGGCGGCGGACGCTGCCTGGCGCCGACGCCGTTCAGCCTCATCCTGAATCCCGGCCAGCAGTATGCGCGCGTCTCCTCCCTGATCGCCGACCGCATCAACGAGACGTTCCAGGCCGGCTTCCACGGCGAGGCGAGCTCGGCCGTGGCCTCGGCCCAGGCCAACACCGGCGTCATGCTGCGCGTGCCGCCGCAATATCGCCTCAACAGGCCACGCTTCCTGCGCGTCGTCCGCCTGATCCCGCTGACCACGCAGCTCGACCTGCCGAGCGGCAAGGGCGACGACCATCGCTCGTACCGCCAGAAGTTGGCCGACGACCTGCTCGATCCGTCGCGGACAGTGACGGCCGCTCTGCGCCTGGAGGCACTGGGCGAAATCAGCCGCATGGCCCTGAAAAAAGGCCTGGAGGGCCAGCATCCCCTGGTGCGCTTCTGCTCGGCCGAGGCCCTCGCGTACCTCGGCGACCCGTCGTGCGCCGACGAGTTGGCCAAGGCCGTGGCCCATTCGCCGGTCCTGCGCTCCTTCGGCTTGACGGCCATGGCGTCGCTCGACGAGCACGTCTGCCACGTCAAGCTGGGCGAACTGCTGACGACGGCCCGAGACGACGAGACGCGCTACGGCGCCTTCCGCGCCTGCGCGAGCTGAATCCGCGCGGCCGTCTCGTCCAGGGCGAGCTGCTCAACGGATCGTTCTGGGTCCATCGCGTGGCTCCCAACACGGCGCCGTTGGTCCACATTTCGAGCACGAAGCGGCCGGAAATCGTGCTGTTCGGCGAGGAGCCGATGCTGCGGCCGGACTTCGCTCTGCAAGGCGGCGAGTATGTCGTCACCGCCTCGAAGGACGACAAGCACTGTCATCTCAGCCGCGTGCCGCTGCACGGCCCGCCGACGCGCCGCGACTGTTCGCTGGAGCTGGCCGAGGTGCTGCACACGCTGGCCGACATGGGTTGCCAGTACCCGGAGGCCGTGACGCTGTTGCAGCAGGCCGACAGCGCCGGCGTTCTGTCCTGCCGGGTGCGTTGCGACGCGCTGCCGCAGTACACTACCGTCTACGAGTTGGCGAAGCTCGGCCAGAACAAGTCCGGCTCCGCGGACTCCGACGCCGAGCTGGTGCCGGCCGGTCAGGACCTGGGGGTGACGCCGACGCTGTTCGACAACGGGCTGTCCTCCCTGTCGTCGCGTCTGCGACAGCAGCAGATGTTGCTCAACGACGCCAAATCGGGCAAGGAGGGGCAAGCCGCTGGCTCGCCGGAGTAGACGCTTCGCTAGAATAGCGGTTGACGATTGACGAAGTGAACCGAGCCGGGACCGTCAGGGAGCGGACGCCCATGCCCGTCCCCCGCTCCCGACGGTCGCGGCTCGGTCTGGCCCCTCTAACTGCGGTGACCGTTCATGCTCAAGCGCCTGGAACTGGTGGGCTTCAAATCGTTCGCCGATAAAACGTCGTTCGATTTCGCGCCGGGCGTGACGGCCATTGTCGGGCCTAACGGGTCCGGTAAGTCCAATATCGTCGACGGCGTGCGCTGGGTCCTGGGCGAGCAGAGCGCCAAGAGCCTGCGCGGCGGCGAAATGGCCGACGTCATCTTCAACGGCTCGGCGTCGCGGCGCAGCCTGGGGCTGGCCGAAGTCAGCATGACCTTCGACAACAGCCGCCGCGCCCTGGCCACCCCCGCCGAGGAAGTGCAGATCAGCCGCCGCGTCTACCGCGGCGGCGAGGGCGAATACCTCCTCAACGGCCAGGTCTGCCGCCTCAAGGACATTAAAGACCTCTTTCTCGGCAGCGGCGCCGGCAGCGACGCCTACTGCATCATCGAACAGGGCCGCGTCGATGTCTTGTTGCAAGCCTCGACCAAGGAACGCCGCACCATCTTCGAGGAGGCGGCCGGCATCAGCCGTTTCAAGGCCAAGAAGGTCGAGACGCTGCGCCGCCTGGAGCGCGTCGATCAGAACGTCGCCCGCCTGCGCGACATCCTCGACGAGGTCGAGAAGCAGCTGCGCAGCGTCAAGCTGCAAGCGGCCAAGGCCCAGCGTTACCAGGAATACGCCCAGCGCCTCAAGCAGCTCCGCGTTGCGCTCGGTCTGCAAGAGTATCACCAGCTGAGTGAAAGCCTCCAGTCCGAGACGGCCGTGCTCGACCGCCTGCGCGCCGAACTGACCGAGCAGACGGCGCAGGCCGACGTCTGGGAGAACGAGCTGCGCCAGCTGGAGGAAGCGCTGGGACGGCTCGACGCCTCGATCCGCGAACAGGCGGCGGAGCTGGCCGCGGCGCGCGAGCAGATCGCCTCGCACGAGGCGACGCTGTCGCACGAATGGACGCTGGCCGAGGACGTCGAGAAAGAGCTGGCCCGCGCCCGACAGCGGCGCGCCGAGCTAAGTCGGCACGTCACCGAACTGTCCGAGACGGCCGGCCGGGTCGAGGAGGAACTGCGGCAGGTCGAGGCGACGTGTCAGGCGCAGCAGCGCGACGTGCAGCAGCGCGAGGAACAGTTGCAGGCGACGGAGGCACGTCTGGCCGAACTGCGCGGGCAGGTGCTGCGCGAGGACGGCGAACATCTGGAGTGCATGCGCCAGGCCGGCCGGCTCAAGAACGACGCCATCAGCTACAAGGCCCAGGTCGATAACCTGACGCGCGAGCGGATGCGTCTGTTGCAGCGCAGCGAGCAGGCCGCCGAGCATTTGGCCTCGCTGGACCTGGAGCTGCAAGAGCTGAGCGCCGCCGAGGAGGAGCTGCAAACGCGGTTGGTCAGCGCCCGGCAGGCGCTGACCGAGCTGCGCCAGGAGCGCGATCGGCTGCGGCAGCTGCGCGACGAGACGACGCAGCGAGCTTCCGATCTGCGGGCGCAGCGCAGCGGCCTGGTTAGCCGCATCGAGGTGCTGGAAGGACTGGAACGCAGTCACGAAGGGCTGGGCACCGGCCCGCGCGAGCTGTTCGCCCTGCTCGAACAGCCGGACCCGGGACCGTGGCGCACCGTCCTGGGTCTCCTCGCCGAGTTCCTCACCGTGCGCCGCGAATACGCGCCGCTCATCGACCTGGCCCTGGGCGATCGCGCCGCAGCGCTTCCTGGTGCGCGATACCGATCAGTTGGCCCAGGCGCTGCGCCAGCGCAGTCAGCCGTTTTCGAGCCGGGTCAGTTTCTTGCCGCTGACGGTGGGACCGGCAACCCGTCCGTCGCGGCCCCGGACAGGCGAGACGCCGGTCCCAGCCTCCGCGCTGGCGTCGGGCCAGGGTCCGCTGCCCATCGAGGGCGTGCCGGTCCACCCCGGCGTCATCGCCCTGGCCGAGCAAGTGGTCCGCTGCGACAATCCGGAGCTGGCCGATCTGCCCGCGCGTCTGCTGGCCGGCACGCTGATCGTGCGCGACCTGACCGCGGCGCGGCGCTCGCCCCCCATCTGCCCGGCCATCGCTTCGTCACGCTGCACGGCGAATTGCTGGAAGCGGACGGCACACTGACCGTCGGCACGCACCACGCCGAGACCGGCATTCTGTCGCGCAAGAGCGAGCTGCGCGAGCTGCGCGAGCAGGTGGCCGAACTCGACCGCCGTCTGAGCGAGCTGGACCGCGATCTGATCGACCTGCGCGAGGCGCTGGCCCTGCTCGACAGCCGGGCCGAGAACGGCCAGCTGGAAATCGACGTGCTGTCGGAGCAGGTGTCCGACCTGCGTTCGCGCATCGGCCAGCACCGCCAGCGGCGCGAGGGCTTGCACGAGGAAGTGCAGGTCAGCCGCAGCGAGATCAGCGGCCTGGAGCAAGAAATCGCCAACCTTGACCAGTCATGGCGGCAGGCCCGCGACCATGCTGCTCGCGCCGACGCCGAGGTGCAGCGGCTTCACGCTCGGCTCGAAGAGGCCAAGCGCGAGATCCGCGAGCACGAATCGCACCAGCAAGAACGCCAGCAAGAAGCGACGACGGTGCGCGTGGCACTGGCCCAGATCGAGGAACGTCTCACCGCTCTGCGCGCCCGCCACGAACAGATCGAGACGGACCTGCGCCAGCGCATCCAGGAACGCGAGCAGACACAGCGGCAGCAGGCCGCGACGCTCGCGCGTCAGCAAGAGAACCAGCGAACGCTGCTGGAGGCGTCGTCGTCGCTGGCCGCCTGGTATCTCCGCAAGGAGGCCGCCGAACGACAACTCGCCGAGTGGGGCCGCGATCGCGCCCGGCTGCACCAGGAACGACAGCAGCGCAACGAGCAGGCCCAGGCCAGCCGCAACACCTGGCGCGCCCAGCAGGAGCAGGCCCACGCCCGCGAGCTGACCGTCAACGACCTGCGCCACCGCCGCGATTCGCTGTGCACGCGGCTGCACGAAGAGTACGAGATCGACCTCGCCGTCCTTTACGCGAAGCAGCGGCACCGCCAGTACGCAGTCGACGACCGCAACCTCGCGATGACGGAGGGCGAGATGCGCCAGCGCAAGCCGGTCCTGTCTCCCGAGCAGGAAATCGAGGAGCTGCGCCGCAAGCTCAGCCGGCTCGGCAGCGTCAACCTCGACGCCCTGCAAGAGTTGGCCGAGCTGGAAGCGCGGGCCGGCGCCTTGCAGATCCAGTACGACGACCTGACGTCGGCGCAGAAAGCCTTGCAGGAGATCATCGCCAAGATCAACGGCGACAGTCGCAAGCTATTCGGCGAGACCTTCGCCACCATCCGCACCCACTTTCAGGAGCTGTTCCGCAAGCTGTTCGGCGGCGGCATGGCCGACATCGTTCTGGAGGACGAGACCGACATCCTGGAGAGCGGCATCGAGGTCATCGCCCGACCGCCCGGCAAGGAGCTGCGCAGCATCTCGCTAATGTCCGGCGGCGAGAAGACCATGACGGCGGTGGCCCTGCTGTTGGCCATCTTCCGCAGCAAGCCCAGTCCGTTCTGCATCCTCGACGAGGTGGACGCGGCGCTGGATGAGGCGAACATCAACCGCTTCACGGCGGTGCTGCGCGACTTCCTCGATCGCTCGCAGTTCATCATCATCACGCACTCGAAGCGCACGATGGCCTGTGCCGACATGCTGTATGGCATCACCATGCAGGAGTCCGGCATCTCGCGGCGAATTGCGGTTCGCTTCGAGGATTGGCCCGATGATGAGAAGACACCGCAGGAGGCGAAAGAAGCATCATGAGGACACAGGGAACAGGGTCGTCAAAACGGAGGATACCGCGTGGCTGGCAAGAAAAAAGCCAAGGATGAGCAGGCAGAAGAGGCCCAGGCCAAGGAGAGTCGCGGCTGCCCCACTGGATAACGAGCAGGAGAAGGCGGCTTGCAATCCCGTTCCCGTGAAGAGAGATAAGTTTCATGACGCCGCCGTTATCCCCTATGGATGCACGATCGAACATATCTACCAAGCGATGAATGACTTCCTCCATTTCCTTGGCTTCATCAACGCCCAATTGAACTCGAAGGGGATTCAACGTCTTGAATCCATGCTCATGCCGGCCAACTTCAGCAGCATGGTCGGGGAGTTCATGACCGCGACCATCCCGAAGTATTGCCCGGCCGTTGCGAAGAACCTCTACCACAATGGACACCCCGACCTGCTGCCCAGAGCGATGTTTCCCGCCGATTCTCTTCAGCACGGCACCGAGGGCATCGAAATCAAGGCTTCGCGCTACAGCAGCGGCTGGCAAGGACACAATGCCGAAGAATGCTGGTTGATGGTCGTCGTCTTCGAGAGCAATCGCCCCGCCGACATGGCCAAGAACGCGCTGCGGATACCCTTCCGGTTCAAGTCCGTATTCCTGGGACGACTCACTCTCGCGGATTGGAGCTTTTCCGGAAGGAGCAAAAAGAGTCGCCGGACCATCACGGCCAGCGTGACAAAATCGGGATACGAGAAAATGACCAAGAACTGGATTTATCGGGACGAGGATTGAAGGACGGGGATACCCGACGGCCGGATTGAGGCCGGCGCATTGAAAGGTGTCAGAACAAGAGAGGTTCAGGTTTGTTAAGCGTCGGAGTGCGGATGCGGGTGAGGCAGGGGACCGCCTCGCAGGCGAGAGCGAAGTAATCGGCCAATCGCTCAACACCAAGACTGGCAATGCCGAGAGCCTCCGCCGCGGCCACGGTCGATCCAGACCCCATGAATGGGTCGGCGACGATTCCGACTCCGATCGGCAAAGCGGCATGGACGAGTTGGCGGAGGAAAGACTGTGGTTTGAGGCTGGGATGGTTGGCGATCTGCGCTCCGCTTTGGGAGTACGTTCGCTCTCCATGACATCCTCGAACGGTAAGCCATTTATCCGGCGCCGTAGTCCTCCGGTCTGGTACTCGCGAAGGCAATCGCTGACTTTCATCCCCGCAGGCATCGGCTTGCGGAACAACCCCCACGGTTCATAGCAACCGCGCGAAGTGAGGATACATCGGGGAACTCTCCCTCTGCGTTCTTGGGACGGTCGCCGCCACGAAGCGTCCGAACGAGGCGGATGATCTCTCCACGAAACTCGAATCCCCCTTCCACCACTGCGGAGAAGACGAATTGCGATAGAAAAGCGTTGCTGGCAAGGAATAGGTGCCCGCCGGGCGCAAGACCCGCACAGCGAGTTTGGCCCACTCGACAAAAAAGCACCGAAGTTGTTCCCGTTCTTTCGGATTGAGAGCGGTAAAGCGGGGGAGTGGAGACCGCGTGTGACCGTCGAAAGAGGGCGGGATGCGCCAAATTCCTCCTTTGCCATTCGTTCGTTTCGTCAACTGCTCGAAGTCGTATTCCTTCACGCCATAAGGAGGGTCCGTGACGATGGCGTGGACGCTGTTTTCCGCGATCCGCTCCATCCACTCGAAGCAGTCGGCGTGGATAAGCAGGGACGAGCCAAAGGACTGAAACCGATAATCGAGACGAAACAATTCGAAGTTGATTCCATCCGGCATGGCATCCCTCCGTATACTTGCGTACATCCTATCATGGAGAGATGACATCGGCAACTGATTGCTTCCTCCTATGGTCCTTTCCCTCCACTTCTTTTCGTCATATTCGGAAACGCCTATCTACTCGATGAGAGAACCCAGTCGAGGATCGCTTGCCGCAATGCAGCAGGCCGGGGAAAAGTTCGTCCGATCCACGATCATTTTTTGACGTGCCACATCTTCAGAATCATGGCGTAGCCCCTCGGGTCATAGGTCTTTAGCTCCTTGCGGTCGAACGGCTGGTAATTGCAGCCAGAGAAATACATGCACGACAGTTCGGCGAAGTATTCCAGCTGGTTCACCAGCGCATACGCCTTCTCAATCGATTTGCCCTCCTCGTCCTTGACGTTGCGATAAAGGCCGTTTTTCATGGCGTTGTCCCAGGCGCGGAGAATGTCCGGCTGGTCTTCCGACCACTGCTCCAGATGGTAGGCGTGCGCGAATTCGTGAACGAGCGCCTTGAGTGCCCAGAACTCCGAGATGCGCAGGTAATTCTCGGCACAATAGATGACCACACAATCGCTCCAGCGCGGATCGAGAAGGCGGTGGTGCTTCGGGGCGTCCTTCTGGAAGTATTCCAGTCCATTATCGCGGCCGCCGCCCTTGGCCTTCGGGCCGTACAGCAGATAGATCGGCACTTTCCGCAGACGAGCGCGCGACGGCTCGGGCAGCAGCGCCAGCATCTTGGCCAGCATCTGTTTCAGCCGCAGCTGGGCCTGGCGCGACGCCGGGAGCTTCGGCCAGCAGTTGCTTCTCGACCATCACGGTCCATTTATCGACGCGGAGTGTCTTGTATTCGCGGGTGGGCTTGCTGTAATCGACGGACTGCTGGGCGGGCGGAGGAGGAGTCTTCCGCTCTTCCGCATGGGCATACCGAGGTAACTCGCCGACCGTGATGCACGTCCCGACGAGGAAGCAAAACGCTAGCACTCGTAACGCGAGAAAGGAGACGTTTCGAGAAGCCTGGGGAACTCGATCCATTCCGAAGCTCCAGAGAAAATCGCTTAGACGTTGCCGTGTCCACGATTCAGGACAGTAATCCAGGGATCGGCTCCCAGCCCGTCATCGTCTGGGCGATCTCGCGCGGCGCCCGGGCACCAGGCGCAGCTCGCCGACGTCGAACAGCGTGTGCAGGATCGTGGCGATCAGGTTCTGGATGCGGACGGGCTCGGACTGCGGCTCGCCGGCGTGGCGGTCGGACTGGCCGATGACCTGCCCCATCTTCAGGCCGCCGCCGGCCAGCAGCAGCGGGCCGAGGTTGCCCCAGTGGTCGCGGCCGCCGTTCTTGTTGATGCGTCGGCGTCCGGCCCATCTCGCCGCAGACGACCAGCAGGATTTGCTCGCTCAGGCCGCGCGCCTCGACGTCTTCGAGGAACGCCGACACGGCATGGTCGAGCGGCCGGCCCATGTAGCGCATGCCCTCGGCGACGCCGGCGTTGTTGACGTCGGCGTGCATGTCCCAGACGAAATTCGTCGTCACGGTCACGAAGCCGCAGCCGCGCTCGCACAGCCGGCGGGCCAGCAGCAGCAGCTTGCCCAGCGACTTGGCGTTATCGACGTAGTTGTTGTAGTTCTTCCACTTCTTGTCGATGTTCTCGGGCCGGACCAGCGGCGCGGTGTCGTAGCGCGCGACGGTGCGCGGATCCTCCTTGGTCAGGTCGAAGGCGTCGGCGACGCCGCCGAGGATGGTCTCGAACGCCTGCTGCGCGCACGCGGTCCATGCCCTCGAAGCGCGCCCGCCTCGGCGAGCGTCCAGCTGCACGCGGTCGAGCTCGGCCAGCAGCCGGCGGCGGTCGTCCAGGCGCGTCGAGCGGGACAGTCAGGTGCATGTCTTGCTGCAGTCTGCCGCCGCCGCTGGGATCGAACGGAGCGTAGGCGGCGCCGAACGGCCCGGTATCGCCGAACTTGCCGAAGGTCATCGGTGCCCGGCTGCGTGCTGGGGTCGACGGCGCGCGGGAACAGGAGCCACGTTGGTCGGCATGCCGGTGCCGGCGTGGTTGGTCGCCGGCCATGCGGGCGTAGACGGAGCCGAGGTTGGCGCCGAAGGTGTCGCGGCCGACGACCGGCTTGATGTCGTGGTTGCCGTCGCCGGGGACGAACGAGCGCACCACGGTCGAGCTTGTCGGCCAGGGCGGCCAGCCGCGGGAAGGTGCCGCCGAAGGTGACGCCGGGCAGCCGCGTGGCGACCTCGCCGGTGGCGCTGCGGATGCTCGGCCGGGGCGCGACATCTTGGGGTCGAACGTCTCGATCTGGCTGGGGCCGCCGTGCAGGAAGAGGAAGATGACGGACTTGCCGGTGACAAGTTGTTTGTCACTGGCCGCCCGCGCCTGCGCGGCGAACAGGTCCGCCAGCGACAGGCCGCCCAGGGCCAGGCCGCCGACCGTGAGAAAGGCCCGGCGGTCGAAACGGCGTCCACCGTCGTGGATGGTGAGCATCAACGTTCCCCTTGCTCGCTATGTCCGCGTTCATCAGGGCGAGGTTGGTCCGATCCGGTGCGAACTTCAGGGTAACACGGCGAGCCCGAAGAAACCAGCATTCCATGCCTCGGACCATCCTTCAATCATTCGAGGCCGTGGAGCAAGTCGTTCAGATCCTGCGGTAGTACATCGTGACGGCGGAGGACTTCGCGCCTCGTCTCTCCCAACCGGGGAGCTATGCCGACACATTCGATCCTCCAAGAGGTAAATTTCTCGAACGTGTCCAAGAACCGCTGAACGTGCCCTTTGAAATTATTGACGTCCGAGAGCAAGGGACCGGGAGACCGTTTGCAAGAGCCGAACCGGATCACGCGATCTTTCGTGTTGACGGCCACCAGGTCAATCTCCGTGTCCTTGCGGTCCCAGTATCCGGTGATGCGTGCGGTCAGAGGAAAATCGCCCAGGCTTTTGCGGCTCCGCTCCTCGTACAATTCCCCAACCAGTTTCTCCAAGGCATGTCCCTCGATCTCCGCCAACCGGCTGTCGGCCTCGGCGACCAGTTGCTCAAGCGGGCGAAATTCCCGAGCGGCTACCGGGTTGGCGAGCGCCGCCAGCCAGGCTTGCAAAAAGTTGTCGGTCAGATAGTAACGGCCACGCCGTTCCTTCTCCTTGGCGAACACGGGTAGCTTTCGCTCGATCAAGCGATAGCGTTCGGTCAACGTCTTGAGATAGCCGCCGACTTGATCGGTATTATCGCCGCTTGCCTCGCGGATGGCGTTCACCAGTGCCTTGTGCGTCTTGCCCGGATGGCGGGCCACGAACTTGAGGACGACATCGTATCGGCCGCGCAGTTCCCGAAGGAACCAGTTCTCGGCCTCGGTGCGGAGGGGGGAAGAGCTTTCAAAGAAGATACGGCGGAGCAACGTCGGACGATCCGGCGCCGAGTACCTGTTGCTCATAGCAATCGCGGTAGAACTTTGGCACCCCTTCAAACAGGGTCCAAAGGAACAGCAACCTCTCTGGGGAAGGCTCCGCGTGCTCGCCGAGGATCGCCCGCACCGAGCCGATGTCCAGGTGCGTCAGTTCCAGGGCGTCCGTAACGCGGTTGTACAGGGGAGCCGAGCGATCCTCCAACAGCGCGGCCATCTCCGTATGGATCGATCCCAGGACGATTAAACCGCCCTTCATGCGCTTGGCGTCGGCCGCCAGCCGATCTACCGCCGCTTGAAGCAAGGAGCAAAATTCGGTGAAGGTCTTTCGATTGAAATACTGGAATTCGTCGAGGATCACGACATAACCCGCTCGTGCCATCGCCTCGATCAGTTTGGCAAGGTCGGCCAGCGTGCGCGGGCGCGGAAACCGCTCCGCAGGCACCTGGAACGTGTCCAGCGCATCACAGACCGCGGACAGAACGCCGGCATCTCCGGAATCGGGAACCTGGACGTAATAGACGGGATGAGGTTGCGAGAGAGGGAGGGCATTATTGACCAGTGTCGTCTTACCGATCCGTCGTCGTCCCGTGATCTTGACAAAAAACCAACGCTTGCGCTCCAGGATGGAACTCAGCTGCCGCAGTTCCCACTGACGTCCGTAGAATCGCCATTCCGTCATAGCCACCTGTCTCAAGGACGTGTGCCGCGAAATTAAGATAATACCGCTTTACCTAATTTAGGTAATGTCGTTTTATCTTACAAGGGGCTTGCTCGGAAGTCCTTGTATCGAAAGGCAATCAAGGCAGACGAAAAGTTGAAGCTCAGGCGAGGATGTCGTGGATCACCTGGCCGCTGGTCTCGGTCAGCCGCTCGTCGCGGCCGTCGTGCAGGAACGTCAGCTCCTTGTGGTCCAGGCCGAGCAGGTGCAGGATGGTGGCGTGGACGTCGTGGACGTGGGCCGGCTTGTCCACGGCGTACAGGCCGATCTCGTCGGTAGCGCCATAGGTAACGCCGCCCTTGACGCCGCCGCCGGCCAGCCACATGGTGAAGCCGAAGGGGTTGTGATCGCGGCCGTTGCCGCTCTCGCTCATCGGCGTGCGGCCGAACTCGCCGCCCCAGATGACCAGCGTGCTCTCCAGCAGGCCGCGACGCTTCAGATCCTTGAGCAGCCCGGCGATGGGCCGGTCGCTCTCGCGGCAATACTGGGCGTGGTTGTCCTCCAGGTCGCTGTGGGCGTCCCATTTGCTGCCCGAACCCATGTACAGCTGCACGAAGCGCACGCCGCGCTCGACGAGGCGCCGCGCCAGCAGGCAGTTGCGGCCGTTGGACGCCGTCTCCGGACGATCGAGTCCGTAAAGCCGTTGCGTCTCCGCCGTCTCCCGCGACAGGTCCACCGCGTCCGGGGCGCTGGACTGCATGCGATAGGCCAACTCGTAGGCGGCGATGCGGGCCTCGACGGGGTCGCTGTCGGCGCGGTGGGCGGCGTAGTGGCGATTGAGGTCGTTGATGAAATCGACCTTGGCCCGCTGCCGGGCGGCGCCGACGCCGGCGGGCGGGTCGGCGTAGAGGATCGGCGTCTTGCCCGGGGCGAAGCTTGGTGCCCTGGTAGGTCGCCGGCATGAAGCCGGTGCCCCAGTTGCGATCGCCGCCGGGCGGATCGACGTCGTAATCGGTGAGGACGACGAAGCCCGGCAGGTTGTCGCAGACGGTGCCCAGGCCGTACAGCGTCCACGCTCCCAGCGCCGGCCGGCCCGGCCGCAGGTTGCCGGTGTTCATCTGGCACACGCTGGCCACGTGCGTCTGCCCGTCGGCCCGGCAGCTGCGCAGGACGGCCAGATCGTCGGCGCAGCGTGGCGATTTCCGGATACCAGTCGCTGACCCACAGGCCGGAGCGGCCATGCTGTTTGAAGGTGCGGGCGCGACGCCAACAGCGGCGTATCGGCCGTGCTGCCCATCGCCGTCATCGGCTTGGCGAAGCTCGACGGCAGCGGCTTGCCGGCCAGCTTGTGCAGCTGCGGCTTGGGGTCGAACAGGTCGATGTGACTGGGGCCGCCGTCCATGAAACAGAAGATCACGCTGCGGGCGCGGGCGGGGCGGTGCGGCGGACGCGGGGCCAGCGGGTTGGCGGCGGCGCAGCGGGCGGCGGTCTCGGCCGGCGCGTCGCGGGCCAGCAGGGCCGCCAGGGCCAAGCCACCGAAGCCGGCCCCGGCGCGGCGCAGGAATTCGCGCCGCGAGGTCGGCGTCGCCATATGATTCGGTCGGGAGAGAGGGGAGAGGATCATAATACCTTCACAAGAACCTGAACCACGGATTACACGGATAACACGGATAAAGAAAGAGAATGATCCGTCTGTCTTCTTTATCCGTGTTATCCGTGTAATCCGTGGTTGAAATAGGGGACTTCATTCCACGTCGAGGAACTCCGCGGAAT
This sequence comes from uncultured Planctomycetota bacterium, assembly GCA_963849325.1. Lineage (GTDB taxonomy): Bacteria > Planctomycetota > Planctomycetia > Gemmatales > Gemmataceae > JAJPHU01. The sequence continues at coordinate 700,717 of CAWKHF010000006.1, forward strand.
TCAGCAACGCATGACAGAAATCCACCACGGCGGCGGCAAACGCCGCGTCGATACCGACGGGGTTTGGCTCCGGCAGGGCGCCGCGGCCCGGCCCGCCGTCGGACGCGATCAAGTGCGCCTGCCGTCGCAGAAACGTCTCGGCCGACGCCGTCTCGTCCGGCGCCCGGCTCGCGTCCGAAGGTCCGCAGGTAGGCGGCACGGACCAGCCGGTGAGCGTCCGGACCCTGCGCCGTCAGCAGGTCGCCGCCGAGGTGACGCGCCTGCGCCAGCGTGAACTCGCCGTTGAGCATGGCCAGCGATTGCGGCGCCGTGATCGTCGTCGCCCGAACCGGACAGCTATTCACGCGGTCGGGCTGGTCGAAGGCGGCGAAGAGCGGATAGGCGAAGTTGCGCTTGGCCAGCACGTAGATCGAGCGGCGGTTACGGTCCTGCGGTCGTTCGTCCGGGGTCCCAGGCGTAGCCGCTCTCCAGCACGGACGCCGGCAGCTCCGGGCAGTTGCTCGGCCCGTACATGCGCCGGTTGAGCTGGCCGGACGCTTGCAGCACGGCGTCGCGGATGGACTCCGCATCGCGGCGCTTGACGCGGGCGTGCCAGAGCAGCTTGTCGTCGGGATCGACCCGGATCGCCGTCCCGACCGTGGGGTTGCGGGCCGGCGACGACGCCTGCCGATACGTGGCCGAGGTGACGATCAGCCGGTGCAGCGGCTTGAGCCTCCAGCCCTGGCGCACCAGCTCCGTCGCCAGGTAGTCGAGCAGTTCGGGATGCGTCGGCTTCTCGCCCATGGCGCCGAAGTCGTTGGGCGTGGCCACGATGCCGACGCCGAGGTGATGCTGCCACAGGCGGTTGACGACGACACGGCTGGTCAGCGGATGGTCGGGCCGGCACAGCCAGCGGGCCAGGTCCGCGCGGCGGAATAAGGTGTCCGGAACCTTTTTCTCGTCGCAGCACTCCGGGAAGCCTGCCTGCACGCGCTCGCGCGGCTTCTGGTAGTTGCCGGTCGCCCAGCCGATACGTCGCCGGCGGCTCGCCCTCGAGGTTCATCACACCCATCGCCACCGGCAGCGGGGCCGGCTTGATCGCGTCCAAGGCGGCGATCTTCTTCTGCAAATCGTCGTAGACGCGCGCTGTTCCTTCGACAACCGGCGGTGCGCTCGGCCCAGCCGGCGATCGACCTGCTTGCCGGCCAGGACCGCCAACTGACGTTGCAACGGCGTCCGCTTCCGGGCCGGCGTCGTCAGCGCCTGCCGCGTCTCGGCGTCGAAGGTGGCCAGCAGTTCCGCGAAAATCGCCTGGCGCGGGGCCACGAGCATGACCTCGCACCGATCCCGCAACGGCCGCGTCGCTTCCTCCCACTTCGAGAGCTGTTGTTGATAGCGGGCCCGCTCCGGCGCCGGCGCCAGCACCAGGTCGTCCCGATGCACCAGCGGCGCGAAGAAGGCTTGGAGACGATAGTAATCGCTCTGCGGAATCGGATCGAACTTGTGGTCGTGACAGCGGGCGCAACCCATCGTCAGACCGAGGAAGGTGACGCCGAACACGTCGGTGACGTCGTCGAGGATGTCCTGACGGACGGAACGGTAATTCGAGGCGTTGGTTTCCTCAGGGTGCAGACGATAGAAGCCGGTGGCGATGAGGGCGTCGGGATTGTCCGGCTCCAGCTCGTCGCCGGCGATCTGCTGGCCCAGGAAGCGATCGTAGGGCAGGTCGTCGTTGCAGACGCGGATGACGTAATCGCGGTAACGGTAGGCTTCCGGCCGCAGCTTATCGAGCTTGAAGCCCTCGGTTTCGGCATAGCGGACCACGTCGAGCCAGTGCTGCGCCCAACGTTCGCCGAAGTGGGGCGAGCGGAGCAGGCCATCGACCAGCCGCTCGTAGGCGTCGGGAGAGTCGTCGGCGAGGAAGGCGTTGCGCTCGGCCGGCGTCGGCATCAGGCCGGTCAGGTCGAAGGTGACGCGGCGAAGGAGGGTGAGCTTGTCGGCCGGCGGATTGGGCCGCAGCCCCGCCTTCTCCAGCCGGGCCAGCACGAAGGTATCGAGAGGGTTTCGCACCCAGCTCTTGAGCCGCACCTCGGGGAGAGAAGTACGTTGCGGCGGGTCAAAGGGCCACTCGGGCGCGAGGACTCCTCCACGCCACGGCTGGGCGCGACGAATAGACCCAGGAGCAACAGAGGAATCAGACGACTCAACCAGCGACGTCGGGGGCGAACCCGGCAGCGGATCATGGACGTAACCTATGTTCATTCAGCGATCCGCGGAGACCGCTGATTCGTCGCTTGCCACCGTTCGGACGCCTGCGCCCCTGCACACGGCCGACCGGCCAAGCCCGCTCCTCAATGAGGGAAAAACCACAAGGCGGCGACACACCGCAATCCCGGTCTTCTCTGACAAGAGGGATCAAGCGCGGCGTGTACGCATAAAGGCGGGAGGCACTCGAGGGCGAAGGAGTCTCGGTCAGGTCAAACAACCTTTCTCCAGTGTATTGTGTCCGCCGACCGCTTGCAATGGGTTTACGGAAGAGAATGAGCCAGGAACCTTTGTGGGGCGGAGGAACGGGCGCGGATATGCCGGCGACGGGTCGTGTCCTAGGAATGCGTCGATGGGTTAACTTCCTTCTTGCTTGTCGAGTTGAACCTCAGCAATAGATGAATGAACGGGCAAGCAGACGACCGCAAGCGGAAGCGTCACTTTTTCGTCGATCGGCGCGATAGATTATCGATCCTACCTCGTAAGAGAGGATGGAGAACCCGGGAATGCCCGAAGAGCCTGCAACACGGCCGAGCCTGCTCGTGCGGCTGCGCGATCACCGGGACAACCAGGCCTGGGGCGAATTCGTGGAGTTGTACGCCCCGTTGATCTACACCTACGCCCGCAAGCGCGGCCTACAGGACGCCGACGCCGCCGACCTGACGCAAAACTGTTTGCGGCAGGTGGCGGCCCACGTCGGACGCCTGGAGTACGACCCGCGGCGCGGCACCTTCCGCGGCTGGCTGTTCACTATCGTGCGCAACAAGCTGCGGGACTTCCAGCACCGGCCGCATCGGCTGTACCAGGGCAGCGGCGATCCGCACGTGCAACGCCTGCTGGAACTCCAGCCGGCCAGCGAGCCGGAGGAGAAGGCCCAATGGGAGCGCGAGTATCGCCTCGGCCTCCTGTCCTGGGCGGCGGATCAGGTCCGTCCCCAGGTTCAGGAAGCAACCTGGCAGGCGTTCTGGCAGACGGCGGTCGAGGGCAAGAGCGGCAAGGAGGTGGCCCAAGCTCTGGGCTTGACCGCCGCCGCCGTCTACCTGGCCAAGAGCCGAGTCATGGCCCGTCTCCGCGCCGTCATCCGCGAGGTCCAGGGGGAAGAAGAACGAGCGGACCCAACCGAGCCGCGACCGTAACAGTAGTTTCAAGGTTGGGTGAGGGGGTAGTTGGCGAAATCGCTTGTATTCTCGGCGTTTTCTTTCGCCCTCGCCCTTGCTGACTCCTCTCCAGCCAGCGCCGAACTTTCGGCGAGCTCGACTGTTGCAAGTCCTTCAAACAAAGCGGCTTGCAACAACACGCCGAAAGTTCGGCGCTTCAGAACCTTGAAACTACTGGTAAGGGAGCGGGAACAACCGCTCCCTTACGGTCGCGGCTCGGACGGTCGCGGCTCGGACGACAGCAGGGGTTTGGTGCGGTTGCTCGAAGCGTTCTCTTCGCGCCGAGGTTTGACTCATGAACTCAACAGACTGCCCCGATATCCGCAACTGGCAAGCCCTCCTGGAGGGAGAGTGGACCGAGGTCGAAGGCGAGGGTCTCGCTCACCACCTGGCAACCTGTAGCGACTGTCAGCACACGCTGGAAGCCCTGGCTGCCGCCCCGGCCGTCTGGGAGGACACCGCCCAGGCTTTGGGGGAGCAACGTCGGAGAGAAGGGCAAGGCCCGGCCCTGCGACAGGTGGTGGAACGGCTGAAGGGGGAGAAACCCACGGCGGGCGAGGAGGATTCTATCGTTCCTTCAGCCCGCGGAGGAGCCGGACCTCCTCGGCCTGCTGGGTCCGTACCGGGTACAGGAGGTGATCGGTCGCGGCGGCATGGGCGTCGTGCTCAAGGCCTTCGACCCGGTACTGCACCGTCTCGTGGCCATCAAGGTGTTGGACCCGGCCCTGGCCGGCAGCGCCACGGCTCGGCGTCGTTTCACTCGGGAGACGCAGGCCGCCGCCGCCGTCTGTCACGATCACGTCGTCGCCGTCTACAGCGTCAGCGAGGCCGGCGGCCTGCCCTACCTGGTCATGCAGTACGTCGCCGGCGAATCGCTGCAAGCGCGCCTGGACCGCGAAGGACCGCTGGAGGCGGTGGAGATCGTCCGCATCGGCATGCAGACGGCCTCGGGACTGGCGGCGGCCCATGCCCAGGGACTGATCCATCGGGACATCAAGCCGGCCAACCTGCTGCTGGAGAATGAGGTGGCCCGCGTCAAGATCACCGACTTCGGCCTGGCCCGCATGGCCGACGACATCGGGCTGACCCAAAACGGCGTGGTGGCGGGCACGCCGGAGTACATGGCGCCGGAACAGGCACGCGGCGAGGTCGTGGACCATCGCGCCGACCTGTTCAGCCTCGGCAGTGTGCTGTACGCCTGCTGTACCGGCTCGCCGCCCTTTCACGGCTCGACGGCGCTGGCCGTGCTGTCGCCAGGTCAGCGACAAGGAGCCGGTGCCCCTCCGTTCGCTCAACCCCGACGTGCCGGCCTGGCTGGAAACGTTCATCGCTCGTCTGATGGCGAAAGATCCGGACCAGCGCTTCCAGAGCGCCGCGGAGGCGGTCGCTTTGCTGGAGGACTATTTGGCGCACTTGCGCCAACCGTTGACGGTGCCGGCTCCGGAATTGCCGACCTGTCTTCGTACCGAAAACTCAGCCGCGTCGTTCTCCAGCCTGCGGACCTGGACCATAAAGCAGCGGCTGAAATACGCCTGGCTGCCTGTCCTCCTCCTGTGCTTGGGAGGCTTGGGGCTATCGTTTCTCCCTCTGGCTGAGGTCATTCCGCCGCAACAAGAGCCGCCCGCTGCCGAATCGGGCTTGCGAGAGATCTACCAAGACTTTCGCAAGAGCCAGACGCTGCATCCTTCGCTAAAGCTGTGGGGCGCCGAGGACAAGGCGGAGTTGAGCAGGTTCGAAGCCGAGGGCTTCCGGGTGACGTTACCCGCTCATCGGCCGGTCAACTGGCCGGTGGAGGTAGCGACGACGTTCGCCCTCTCCGGCGACTTCGAGGTCACCGGCACCTACGAATTGCTCTCCGCCACCCGGCCGGACAAGGGCTACGGGGTTGGCATTACCTTGGATATCGCCGACTCCAGGAATCGCAAGAAGTTTGCCAAGATTGCTCGCTGCCTTCTGCCGAAGAAAGGAAGCGTTTTTCAAAGCGAATATTGGGTCAATGGTCCCCACCATGACTACCGGCAGAAGACGAAGCCGACCCTGTCGCGGATCGGGAAGCTGCGCGTGGTACGCACGGGGGAGAGCCTCCGCTGCCTGGCGGCCGACGGGCTTGGCGGCGACTTCCAGGAATTCTTAGCGATAAAGCAATTTGGCAGGGATGTCATGGGCTATGCGCTTCTGGGAGTCATGGACAGCGGCAGTCCCGGCTTTGCCGTGGACGCTGCGCTTGCTGGACTTCAAGGTCCGCGCCGCCAACTTTGTTCCCAAGCCGGGCGCCACGGAACAGATTTTGGACTTCGCCACGACGCCGGAGCCAACAGTTAAACCGGCGTCAAGGAAATGGCTGGCGAGCCTGGTAATTATGATTCTGTTGCTTCTCACAGCTCTCGTAATTGTTTTGGTCGTGCGTCGCCGTCACCATTCCAGCGATTCCCTCCTACCGAGTCCTGCGCACGAAGAAAAAGTGCAGGCGAACACAGCGACGCCCTTCGTTTCTTTGCCGCTGCTCCTGCTGCGAGAAAACGCTGAAAGTCAAGGCGGAGCTGGTCGGCAAGAAGATCAAATGTCCCCAGTGCGGCCAGACTACCGTCGTGCCGTCGCTCAAAACGACCGACTCCGGCGGCGCGAGCTGATGCGACTCCACTCGCCAAGAGCCGTGACGAACTTACCTGCCGTCGTACTATCATGGCGGAGCGGGAGGATTTTTTTTTCGTGACGGCCGCGATAGATTTCTCCTCCTGCACCGTTCCAGCAGGTGGAGACACCGGGAATGCCCGATGCACCCCAGACACGGCCGAGCCTTCTTCTCCGGCTGCGCGACTGGCAGGACCAGCAAGCCTGGACGCAGTTCGTGGAGGTGTACGCGCCGTTGATCTACGGCTACCTGCGCAGCGCGGCTTGCAGGATGCCGACGCCGCCGACCTGACCCAGACCTGTCTGCGTCAGGTGGCCGCCCACGTCGGAAGCCTGGAGTACGACCCACGCCGCGATACCTTTCGCGGCTGGTTGTTCACCATCGTCCGCAACAAGCTGCGCGATTTCCACGACCGGCCGCATCGGCTGTACCAGGGCAGCGGCGATTCTCGGGTGCAGCGCTTGCTGGAAAACACGACGGCCCCCGAAGCGGACGAGACCGGCGAATGGGAGCGCGAGTACCAGGCCGGCCTGTTCGCCTGGGCCGCCGAGCAGGTTCGTCCGCAGGTCCAGGAAACGACCTGGCAAGCCTTCTGGCAAACGGCGGTGGAAGGGAAGAGCGGCAAGGAAGTGGCCCGAAGTCTCGGAGTGACGACCGCCGCGGTCTACCTGGCCAAGGGCCGGGTCATGGCCCGTCTGCGGAGCTTGGTCCGCGAGGTGCATGAAGAAGAATAACGCCTTTCAGAGACCTCTTTTATGATTCAGAGAACCTGCCCCGACGGCGGCCGCCTGCAAGCGCTCTTGGAAGAAGGCGGAGCCAGGGACGACACGGACGAATTAGTCCATCACCTGGAGAGTTGCCCCGATTGCCAGGAGGTTCTGCAAGAACTGGCGGCCCCGCCGGACGTCTGGGCCTGCGCCGCGCGGGGACTGATGGACGAGGCCCGCGCGGAGCCTACACTGCACCGCCTGGTGCGGCGGTTGAAAGAGGAAGATCCCCAGCCTGCGCAGGACGATGGCCTTTCGTTCCTTCGGCCCGCCGACAAGCCGGGCGTGCTCGGCCTGCTCGACCGCTATGAGGTGCAGGAGGAGATCGGCCGCGGCGGCATGGGCGTGGTCCTCAAGGCCGTGGACCCGGATCTCAACCGCGTCGTGGCCATCAAGGTGCTGTCGCCCTGGCTGGCCAGCAACGCCACGGCGCGGCGGCGTTTCGTCCGCGAGGCCAAGGCCGCCGCCGCCGTCTGTCACGACCACATCGTCACCGTCCACGGCGTGGATGCGACCGATGGTCTGCCCTACCTGGTCATGCAGTACGTGGCCGGCGAGTCGCTGCAAGTTCGCCTGGACCGCACGGGTCCGCTGGCAGTGGAGGAGGTCGTCCGCATCGGATTGCAGACGGCAACGGGGCTGGCCGCCGCTCATGCCCAGGGATTGATTCATCGCGACATCAAGCCGGCCAACCTGCTGCTGGAGAATGGCGTAGCCCGTGTCAAGATCACCGACTTCGGCCTGGCCCGCATGGCTGACGACGTGGGACTGACTCAGGAGGGCGTGATCGCCGGCACGCCGGAGTACATGGCGCCGGAGCAGGCGCGTGGCGAGGTCGTGGACCATCGCGCCGACCTGTTCAGCCTCGGCAGCGTGCTGTACGCGATGTGTACCGGCTCGCCGCCCTTCCGCGGCTCCACGATGTTGGCCGTGCTGCGCCAGGTCAACGAGGAGGAACCCATGCCCCTCCGTTCGCTCAACCCCGACGTGCCGCCCTGGCTGGAGACGTTCATCGCTCGGCTGATGGCGAAAGATCCCGCCGAGCGCTTCCCCAGCGCCGCCGAGATCGCCCACTTGCTCGAGGGCTACCTGGCTCATCTCCGACAGCCGACCACGGTGCCGCCTCCGGAAGTGTCGTCTTTACCGGGGAATGCACGGGCGAGATCTCCACACCTGTCATGGTCCCGGTTCGCCCACGGATTACCGCCGCGGGTCTGGCTTTCGGCCCTCGCGGCCCTGGTCGTTGTGGGGCTAGGGATCTCCTTCTGGTTCCGGCCCGGTATTCAGCCGGTGAACCAGGCCGCGGTGGATCAGGAGAAGCCGCCACCCCCCCAGGGAGGAGACAAGCAGCGGAAGCAGGACCACCTGGTGGTGGACTTGCCGGCGGGGACCGACAAACTGCCGTCCTCTTTTTCTTTATTCGGACCCAACGTGGACTCCGTTGTCAAAGCGGATCCCCAGGGTTGGCGCATCACCCTGCCGGCCGGGCGAGCCAACGCCGATATCGTCGGTTTGCAGTTGTCGTCCCGCCTGAGCGGCGATTTTACCATTACCCTGGGGTATGAACTCCTGACCGTCGGTCAGCCCCTGCCGAAGTACGGAGCAGGAGTGGTGATGCGAGCCTTTTTCGACACGCCTTCTCCCCTGTCCGCGATTGTGTCCCGCTCGTACAAGCCGGAAGGACAATTATTCGGAGGCCACAAAATCGTTACAGGATCGGATAACAAGGAGCAATACCTCGAGAGCAGGCAAGCGAAGGCGACTCGGTCGCGCGGGAAGTTGCGACTGGTACGAACCGGCCCCCAACTTCAGTATCTCGTGGCGGAAGAGGGGCAGGATTTCCAAATCATTCAGTCGGTGGAGGTCGGGAAGGTCGATGTCCGGAAGGTGCAGGTTTATTGTCACACCATGTACACTCCCATTGCCCTGGACGTTCGCTGGACCGAGTTAGACATCCGGGCGGACGGGATTGACGGCCAGGACCAACCGCCGGCCCGCCAACGGAAACAGGACCATCTGGTGGTGGACTTGCCGGCGGGGATCGACAAACTGCCACCCTCTCTTTCCTTGTTCGGACCCGACGCGGAATCCGTTGTCAAGGCGGACCCCCAAGGTTGGCGGATCACGCTGCCGGCCGAGCGAGACAACACCGATATCGTCGGTTTGCAGTTGCCCTCCCTGGGCGGTGATTTTGCCATCTCCCTCGCCTACGAGCTGTTGACCGTCGGCAAGCCCCTGCCGCGATACGGAGCCGGTGTGTCGATGCGCGTTTGGTTCCAGACACCTGCTTTCTCGTCCGCGATGCTTTCGCGCAACAACAGCAGCTACCACAATCCGCAGGAACAAGCGTTCGCCGCCTTCAAAATCCTCAAAGATCCCGATGGCCAGGAGAAGTATCTCGACACGGTGGTCGAGAAGGCTCATCGGTCGCGCGGGAAGTTACGGATGGTACGAACCGGCTCCCGCCTTCAGTATTTCGTGGCGGAGGAAGGACAGGATTTCCGACTCATTCAGTCGGTAGAGATCGGGACGGCCGACGTTCGAGAGGCACGAGTCTTTTGCACGACCGGGTACACTCCCATCGCCCTGGACGTTCGCTGGACGGAGCTGGACATCCGGGCGGAACGGATCGACGGCCAGGGCCAGACGCCGGCCCTCGAACCGCTCTCCTCGGAGCAATCCTCTCGACAGTCCAGACCGAAAAAATGGTTGATCGCGCTGGCCCTGTGCGTTGGAACCTTCCTCTCATTCGCTGCGCTGGGCTGGTGGTTCCTCGCGCGGCGAAGCCGCCGCGCCGCCAAGGAGCGTATCAGCGCGACCATTGCCGACCGGCCGGAAGTAACCCCATCCGCCGCGCCTGTCCTTTCCTTCGCGTGTTCCGCTTGCGGGAAGCGCCTCAAGGTCAAGGCGGAACTTTCCGGCAAGAAGGTCAAGTGTCCCCAATGCGGCCATGTGGCGGTCGTCCCGGCGGCCGACACGTACAGGGCGGAAAAACCCGAGCCGCGACCGTAAGAGAGTGGTGCAGACACCCACTCCCTTACGGTCGCGGCTCGGAAAGAAGGTTCGGTGACGTAGACCGGAGCGAGCAGCCGACCGCATCTCCGCCGATCCCGAGACAGACGACCGCACGCGAAAGCGTCGCTTTTTCGCCGATCGGCGTGATAGATTATCCACTCTGCCCGGTAAGATAGAGTGGAGAACCCGGGAATGCCCCCAGAGCCTGCAACACGGCCGAGCTTGCTCGTGCGGCTGCGCGATCACCGGGACAACCAGGCCTGGGGCGAATTCGTGGAACTGTATGCCCCGCTGATCTATGCCTACGTCCGCAAGCGCGGCCTGCAGGACGCCGACGCCGCCGACCTGACCCAGAACTGCCTGCGACAAGTGGCGGCCCACGTCGGACGCCTGGACTACGATCCACGACGCGGTAGCTTCCGCGCCTGGCTGTTCACTATCGTCCGCAACCAATGCCGCAACTTCCAGCAGCAGCCACGGCGGCTGCATCAGGGCAGCGGCGATCCCAACGTGCAACGCCTGCTGGAACTCCAGCCGGCCAGCGAGCCGGAGGACAAGGCCCAATGGGAGCACGAGTACCGTCTTCGCCTACTGGCCTGGGCCGCGGAGCAGGTTCGCCCCCAGGTCCAGGAAACGACCTGGCAAGCATTCTGGCAGACGACGGTGGAGGGCAAAAGCGGCAAGGAAGTGGCCCAAACCCTGGGCTTGACCACCGCCGCCGTCTACCTGGCCAAGGGCCGCGTCGTGGCCCGTCTTCGCGCCGTCATCCGCGACGTCCAGGGCGACGAAGAAACGTTCTCTTTCCTGCGAAGGTGGGACGCATGAGCCGGATCGATTGTCCTCCGCTGGGCAACTGGCAAGCTCTCCTGGAGGGAGACCGCAGCGAGTACGAGATCGAGGGTCTGGCGCACCACCTGGAAATCTGTGGCGATTGTCGGCAGACGCTGGAGTCTTTGGCCGTCGCTCCGGCGTTGTGGGAGGATACTGCCCGCGCCTTGGGAGAGCAACGACGGCAAGCCCATCCGGAGCCGGCCCTGCGTGACGTGGTGGAGAGGCTCAAGGACGAGGACTTTTCGAACGTCCGAAGCGGACCTGTCGTTCCTTCAGCCGGCGGACGACCCCAATCTCCTGGGTCTGCTGGGTTCGTACCAGGTACGGGAAGTGATCGGTCGCGGCGGCATGGGGGTGGTGCTCCAGGCTTTCGATCCGGAATTGCACCGTCTCGTCGCCATCAAGGTGCTGGACCCGGCCCTGGCCGGCAGCGCCACGGCTCGGCGTCGTTTCACTCGGGAGACGCAGGCCGCCGCCGCCGTCTGTCACGATCACGTCGTCGCCGTCCACGGCGTCAGCGAGGCCGGCGGCCTGCCCTACCTGGTCATGCAGTACGTTGCCGGCGAATCGCTGCAAGCGCGGCTGGACCGCGAAGGTCCGCTGGAAGCGGCCGAGGTGGTGCGTATCGGTATGCAGACGGCCTCGGGACTGGCGGCGGCGCACGCTCAGGGGCTGATTCACCGCGACATTAAGCCGGCCAACCTGCTGCTGGAGAACGGCCTGATCCGCGTCAAGATCACCGACTTTGGCCTGGCCCGCATGAGCGATGACGTGGGACTGACACAGAATGGTGTGGTGGCGGGTACGCCGGAGTACATGGCTCCGGAGCAGGCCCGTGGAGAAGTGGTGGACCATCGCGCCGACCTGTTCAGCCTGGGCAGTGTGTTGTACGCCTGCTGCACCGGCCGGCCGCCCTTCCGTGGTTCGACGGCGCTGGCCGTCCTCGCGCGGGTCAGCACGGAGGAGCCGACGCCCCTCCGTTCGCTCAACCCCGACGTACCGGCCTGGCTGGAGGCGTTCATTGCCCGCCTGATGACGAAAGACCCGGCCCAGCGCTTCCCGAACGCCGCCGAGGCAGCGGCATTGTTGGAGGGCTATCTCGCGCACTTGCGACAACCGACCACCGTTTCCGTCCCGAAACTGTCCCCTCCTCTCGCCAACGCTGGTTCCCGGTCCTTGCCGCATGGCGTCGTCGAATACTTTCGCCAACATCGTTGGCTGACGGGGCTGGTTTTGTTTATCCTTCTGGGACTGGGGATGGCTTTGTGGTTCACAGCAGGTAGGGGTGCGGCGGATCCCAACGCCGGGAACGCTAGGGTGGACGCGGCCGCCCCGAAATTACGGGTCAGGTTCCATCAAGACCTTCGCTCCGCCGACCTGAACAATTCCATCTTGCGATCGATGGGTGAAGGGATACGGTTTGAAGCTGCGGGCACGCGGATTACGCTGCCCGCCGGAGTGGTTGGGACACCTCCTGCCGGTCTCGTCACCAATGCCAAAGTCCACGGCGATTTCGAGATTACCGTCTCGTTCGAGATCTTGAAGGCAGACCGGCCGCCAACCGGCTTCGGCGTTGGTGTAAGCCTTTACGCCGCGATCAATCCTGACGCGAACAACGCGGTCTCCCTGGCGCATCGCCTCATGCCCGACGGCAAGACCGTTTTTATCTCGAATCGGATGACGCCCGCGAAGGATGGGCTGAAACACCATGTCCAAACATTGCCGTCCACAGAAGCGATAGGCAAGCTTCGCCTCCAGCGTGTGGGTTCGAGACTTCGTTTCCTCGTCGCCGACGGCAATCATTCGGATTTCGTCCAGGTTGACGAGGTGGAGTTCAGTCCGGAGGACGTGCGTTACGTCCAGTTCGGCGGCAACACGGGCGGATCGGCGAGCGGCCTCGACCTCCGCCTGCTCGACTTCACGCTTCGAGCGGAGAAGTTGGCGGATACGGGGGATTTCTCGCCGGACATGGCCGCCGCTGTCTCGCCGATGGCCAGGTCGAAAAAATGGTTGATCGCGCTGGCCCTCTGCATTGGGATCTTCCTCTCGTCGGGTGCGCTGGGGTGGTGGCTCATGGTACGGCGTCGTCGCGTCGCTGAGGAGCGCATCAGCGCGGCCGTTGCCGACCAGCAGGAAGCAACCTCCGCCGCCGCGCCTCCCCTGTCCTTTCCTTGTTCCGCTTGCGGGAAGCGCCTCAAGGTCAAGGCGGAACTATCCGGCAAGAAGGTCAAGTGTCCTCAGTGCGGCAAGGTGGGGGCCGTCCCGGCGGCCGACACGTACAGGGCGGAAAAACCGGAGCCGCAACCGTAAGGGAGCGGGGCGTTCTCCGCTGCCTTACGGTCGCGGATCGGATTTGTTTGACGCTGAGGTGTCCATGAAGGAGCAGCCGAGTACCCCTCCTCCGATGCGGAGATTTCCGTTCTTCACAGCCCTTGTGCTGGGCAGCGGCGTGATCGCCTGTTCGCTCTACGCGAACCTCTCGTTCGCGGTCCACAACAAGGCCAACTATCGTTTTTTCCCGCCGTTTGAGAGATACGTCAACGCCAATAATAACCGCCACCTGGGGGCGGAGTATTTCAAAATCGCCCAGTCGATGGTCCGCGGCCAGGGCTTCGCCAACCCGTTCGGCCCGGCGACTGGCCCGACGGCCTGGATGCCGCCGCTGCTGCCCACTCTCCTGGCCGCTCTGCTGTGGGCGTGCGACGGTGATCGCGATGCCGTCATGGCCGTCGTCATCTTCTTGCAGGTCGTCGTCCTGGTCGGGACTGGCCTCCTGGTCCTCGCCCTGGCGCGGCAGACGAGCCGGCGGCTCGGAGCGATCGTGGCGGCCGCAGTCTTCTTCGTTGCACTGCTGAGCCATTTTCACCAATGTTTCCAGTTCACCCACGACAGCTGGCTGGTGCTGTTGGCCATCGACCTGGTGATCGCCGGGCTGTGCATGTTCGAGCCGCTGCACGGCTGGAAGGCGGCCGCCGGCTGGGGGCTGGTCGGAGGCTTCTGCGCCCTGGTCAACCCCGTCGTCGCCTTCGCCTGGGGAATGTCCTCCGTGGCGGCGGCGTTTCCGCGGCGGGCCTGGTCTCGACTCGCCCTGGCCGTGCTGATCGCCGGGCTGACGTTGACGCCGTGGACCGTGCGCAACTATCTGGTCTTCGGCCGACTGATCCCGGTCAAGTCGAACGCGGCGTATGAACTGTATCAATCGCAGTGTTTGCAACGCGACGGGCTGATCCATCACACCACCTTCGCCACCCATCCCAATTCCTCGGCCGGCCGGGAGCGCCGGGAGTACAAGGCGCTCGGCGAGATCGCCTTCCTGGATCGCAAGGGGGAGCAGTTTCGCCAGGCGGTCTGGGCCGACCCTCTCGATTTTCTCGACCGCGCCGCCTGCCGTTTCCTGGGTGCGACGCTGTGGTACGAACCGTTCAACCCGGTCGCGGAGTCCAAGCACCCGTGGAGCCTCTGGTTCAGTCGTTTGACCCATCCCCTGCCGTTCCTCGGCTTGCTGGTCCTGCTCATCGCCGGCATATGGCATCCCCTCCATCGATGGCAGTGGATCATAATCGGGATCTATCTGTTCTACCTGCTACCGTATGCCGCCATCAGCTACTACGAGCGCTATGGCCTGCCGCTGCTCGGGGCGAAGGTGTTGCTAGTGATCTGGGCGGCCGACCGATGCGCCGCTGGCGTCTTCGCGCTCAGCCGCAAGTGGCGCGGAGGCGCGGCCCGTCCCGTAACCTCCAAGCGACGCCCCGGCGGGGTCCGCCCGCGCCTGGTGGAGAAAATCATGCCTGCATCGCCTCCGTCGCCCGGACCCTGCCGCCAGGCCTTCACCCTAATCGAACTCGTCGTCGTCCTCGCCATCGCCGCCGTGCTGCTGGCGCTGTTGCTGCCGGCCGTGCAACAGGCGCGCGAAGCGGCCGTGCGCATTCGCTGCGCCAACAACTTGAAACAAATCGGACTGGCCTTGCACCAATTCCACGACATCAACCACGTCTTCCCCAGCAACGGCGGTTGGGACGGTAAGCAGACGATCTTGTCCGCGACCGGGACGTCGTTCACGCCCTCGACCACGGATTACATCACGGGCCAGACTTACCAGTGGGGCATCGGCGATCCCCTTCTCTCGCCCCGAGAGCAGACCGGCAGCTGGGCCTTCAGTCTGTTGCCGTATGTCGAGCAAGGCGCGATGTTCAGCCAGCGCGTCTGGACGAGCGGGGTCGAGGTGTACGTCTGCCCGGCCCGTCGTTCGGCAACCGCGCAGCCGGTGGCCGATGACGCCTACGGACAATACCAGGGCGGCGGCTGGACCTGGGGCAAGACCGACTACGCGGTGAGCCTGCTCGCGTTCGACAACCGCCCCGACTGCACCAGCATGGCCATCATCACCGACGGACTCTCCAACACCATCCTGATCGGCGAGAAGGCGTTCAATCCTCGGGTGGAGCAACCGCAGAGTTGGTACTGGGACGAACCCTTTTTCCTGGGCGGCTCCAAGTCCACCTCACGCGGCGGGCTGGGGCTGCTGCGCGACGGCCCGGGCCGCTGGCTGCAGGACGGCGTCTGGCAGGGCCACTGGGAAGACAATCCCTTCAAGGAGAACTGGGGTTCTCCCCACACTGGCGGCGTCCAGTTCCTCTTTGGCGACGGGGCCGTCCATCTGCTCCCTCGCACCACGGACCAGGCCACCTTCGCCGCCCTCTTGACCCCGGACGGCGGGGAGGCGGTCTTTCTGCCATGAAGCCGCCGGTACGCCTCACCGTGCTGATGGTCCTCGCCCTCCTCGCTCCTCGAAGCAAAGCGTCCGAGATGAAGGACGAGCTGAAAGTGGAACCCTCGAACTTCAGCGTGCTGCGAGTGCGGTTTGGCACCTACGGCTATCGGCCCCGGCAAGCGATCTTCCTGGAGACGGTCGGCCTTCGCTTCCGGCTGCCCGGCGGCGTCACCGGCGTTCCCCAGACGGGCCTCTACTCCTTTTTCGCCCTGGCCGGCGATTGCGAAGTGACGCTCACTTACGATCTGCTCAACGTCCCGCCTCCGCAGGGGGGCTACGGCAGCGGTGTGGGGCTGGCCTTCAACGTCGGTGGCGGGGTCGGCCGAGGCGCCATCCAGCGCGTGTCTCGGCTGACGGAAGGGAGCGGTTACGTCGTGCAGACCGCTCCGGGCGAGTTTGGAGGGAAAATGAAGGAGGTGGATCGATTCGTGCCGGCGGCATCTCGGCAAGGGCGAATCGGTTTACGTCGCATCAAGAACGAGTTGATCTTTCTGAGCGCGGATTCCCCGACCGAGCCGCTCCAGGAGGTCGATCGCCTGCCGTTCACCGACCGACCGATCCGCGCCGTGCGGGTGTTCGCCGATCCCGGCGGCTCGCCGACGGCCCTCGACGTGCAGGTGAGACAGATCGAGGTTCGGGCCGAAGAGATCGCGTCCGGCGTTCCCCAGAGCGAGCAGAGAGGATCGGGTTGGGGATGGTTGTGGATCATCGTGCCCCTGGCCGGCGGCGTGCTCGTGTTCTGGGCCTGGCGAACACACCGGCGCGGACAATCATAGTAAGGGGACTATCGGTGTTAGGCTTGTGGGTGAGAATCCGATTCGGATCGATGCCCACTCTTGTCTGCCGCGGAGGAGATGGTGCGATGCAGCGACGCTCGTTTCTTGGGACGGCCCTGGCCGTTGCAACCGCTTCCCCCTTGTGGGCCGCCCTGTGCCGGGAGCGGTGGGATGACGCGGCCGAAGTGCTCCAGCGGGCCACGGCGGACAAGCAAGTGGATGCCGCCGTGCTGCACGTGGCTCAACGAGACGAGTCGTTCACACGTCACTTCGGCAAGGCGGCCTCGGACGACGCGATGTTCTTGCTCGGCTCCATTTCCAAGCCGATCAACGTCACCGCGGTCATGACTCTGTTTGATCGGGGAGAGTTCCGGCTCGATGACCGCGTGAAAAAGTTCCTGCCCGACTTCACGGGCGAGGGCCGGGACAAGGTGACGATTCGCCACCTGCTGACGCACGTCTCCGGCTTGCCCGATCAGGTGGCCAACAACAACGAGCTGCGCAAGAAGCATGCGCCGCTGACGGAGTTCGTCAAAGAGGTCCTGCGCACGCGCCTCGATTTTGCCCCCGGCGCCCGCTATCAGTACTCGAGCATGGGGATCTTGCTGGCCGCGCGGATGGCGGAGCTGATCCGTGGGTCGGACATTCGCACGCTCGTTGATCGCAGGGTCTTTCAGCCCCTGGGCATGAAGCACTCCGCGCAGGGACTGGGACGGTTCAAGTTGGAAGAGATGGTCGTGTGCCAGATGGAAGGCGCCGCGCCCGAATCGGGGAGCGGTGATCCGCAGGCCAGGGAGT
Source organism: uncultured Planctomycetota bacterium (assembly GCA_963849325.1). GTDB lineage: Bacteria > Planctomycetota > Planctomycetia > Gemmatales > Gemmataceae > JAJPHU01. The sequence goes on from CAWKHF010000006.1 coordinate 717,708, forward strand.
GGAACTGGAACAGTCCCTACTGGCGGAAGCTGGGCGCTCCCTGGGGAGGAACGCACGCTTCCGCGCCGGACATCGCCCGGTTTCTCGGCGAGTTCCTGGGGGCCCGCGGAAAAGCCATCAAGCCCGAAACGGCGCGGCTGATGATCCGGAACCACAATCCGGAAGGGTTCACACCGCGAGGGCTGGGATTTGCCGTCGGCAAAGAGTCGGGCAGTCCCGGCTGTTCGGAGCAAACCTTCGGCCACACCGGCTCCACGGGCACGCTCTGCTGGGCCGACCCCGCCAGCGAAACCATTTGCGTCGTGCTCACGTCGCTGCCGCGCCGCGCGGCGAAGCGCCATCCGCGTGAACTCGCGGCCGAGCGCGTCGCCGCGGCAGCCCGCCGTTGAGAGCCACTAACTTTATGGGCGAACGGCCGGCGTCAGCCGGCTGGTAAAGGCTGCAACCAGCCGGCTGACGCCGGCCGTTCGCCTTTTTGTTAGAGCCTCTGAGCACCGGGGGAGATCGCGAAATCGTCGAGCGAGGCCGGGGAGTCCTCCGAGACAGCGACTTGAGGTGTCCAAGTCGAATCCCTGATTCTCGAAGTACAAGTGGTCCGCAGGGCGTCCTCGCTAATTCGAAGACAACAATTCGGTCGCGAAGAGCAGGCCCATCGCGCCGCCGCGGTCGTCGCGGCCGTTGATCGCGGGGCGTTCAAAGTAATCGCGGAGCGTTCGCTGCTTGCCCGTGCCCGTGCAGACATTGACCAGCTTGCCGTCGGCGCCGGTTCGCTCCTTGACGGCCCTCCAGGCCCTCTCGACGCAGGGGCGGTAATTGTCCTTGGCCAGCCAGCCGTGGTGGATGCCGCGCTGCATTGCCAGGCCGATCATGCAGGTACAAGAATATTCGTCGTAGCTCTTCGGATGATCGATGACCTGATGCCAGCAGCCGGTCCTGATGTCCTGATGAGGCAGGAGGGCGGCCATGTGCTTCTGGAATTCGGCGATCAGCTCCTTCTTCGCAGGCTGGTCGTCGGGCCAGTCGCTCAGGGCGAGCGCAAGGCCAAGCGCGGGGAAGCCGTTGCCTCGTCCCCAGGCGGCCTCGCACAAAGGCGAATGTCGATAGATGCCGTCGCGTCGCAGGCACAGTTTCCGCATCGAAGCGAAGTGCATGGTGGCCGCGTCGAAGTACTTCCGCTCGCCGGTCAGCTTCCCCGTTGCCGCGAGGATCGGCCCGGCCATGAAGACCGCGTCGCTCATCTCGTTGTGAAAGGGCATCAGCGCCAGCGGCTTGCCGTCCTTGCCGAATATCGGGTCCGCCGCGGATCGGCACAAGAATATCCAACGTTCGCGGGCTTTCCCTTTCGACCGCCGTGCCAGTTCCGCGAAGATGAGATGGCCCGCTTGTTCGCTCCCGGACCTGGGGACCGGCGATTTTTCACCGCGCAAGAACGGCGCAACGATCTTCTCGACTTCCTCCGCGTACTTCGGCTCGCCCGTGGATTCGCTCAGGCGCAGTTTCGCCATCAGCGGCAACGCCGGAATGTACGCGACCTGATCGAGCTTTTTGCCATACACGTCGGCGAGCTGTTCGGCCACCTGCCGCGGCGAACGAGCGAGTCTCTCGCGCTCTCCCTTCTCCGACGGTTTCTCTTCGACGAACGTCGCCGCTCGGAGCGGCAGCGCGAATACCACGGCCATCCAAGCCCAACGAACGGTTGCAAGACGATTGGACATGAGCGGCACCTCAACCTCTTCGATTCTCCGGGCAAGAGTTCGATTCCGGACGATGGCTCCCCAAGGCGCGCGGATCACGGAACACGAGCAAACAATCACTTCTTCAGTGCTTTGCCGAGGAACTCAAACAACGCCTGGGTAGACGGATCGTCGGGCAAGCCGAGGTTGGCGTTGAGCTTGTTGTGGTTGGTTTCTTTGGCACCGAAGACCCGGACGGGGATGCCCGCGTCTTTCAGCACGTTCCCCAATCGCTGCGCTTGCGCGCTGGTGTCCGGATGATCCGCGACATGCAGGATCAGGAATGGGGGAATGCCTTTGTCCCGGGCCACGTGCGTGACCGCGGAGAAATCACGATGTTTCGCGGGGTCGTTCCCGAACTTCTCCCGGTGCCCAAACTTCGCTTGCGGCAGACCATGCACCCGGCGCCGGGTTTCCGCCGTCTCGATGATGGCCGGCACGTCATAGGTATCGCCATCGACGGGCACGCAACCCTTGATGATGTCCAGCGACAGACCCTCGGCCTTCAAATAGCGATCGTCGGTGCAGACCAGCGCAGCCAGCTGCGCACCGGCGGAATGGCCCATGATGAAAAGGCGCTTCGGATCGCCGCCGTGCTCGGCGATATGCGCATGCACCCAGCGAATGGACTTGGCGATGTCGCGCACAATCGTCCCCATGTCCACGCTCGGCAAGAGTCGGTAGTTGGTGGAGACAAAGACAAACCCTTTGTCCACGAAAACCTGCGGCTTCATCTGGACGCTCGTTTTGTCGCCCGTTTGCCAACCGCCACCGTGAATCCAGAAGACCACCGGCAGGTTCTTGGCCCTAGGCGGTGAATAAACATCGAGAACCTGGCGCTCGTGCGCCGGATCGGCGTAGGGGATGTTGCGTTTGACGTCCTGGACAGGCGCTTCGGACAGCAACGCGCCGGCGACGAGAAGAGGGCAGACGGAATGCATGGTAGTCCTCCTTCTTTTATGACAGGTTTTGGATTTCCCGGAAGCTCCGAACACGATACAATGGCATTCTACTGAGTTCGCGGCCTTCCTCCTTGCCCACCCTTGTTGCCGATGGCGCAGCTTCCCGTGACACGAGGGTCTCATGTCCCCGAATGTTCGCTTTCTCGTCCTTGCTCTCGTAACCGGGCTTGCTTCCCCTGCCGCCGTTCGCTGCGACGACAAACTGCCCCGGCCGCCAATGGGGTGCGCCGCGGCCGTGGACAACTATTTCGAGGAGGAGGTCTGGGCCAAGGTCGGGCTTCGGAAGTGCCTGACCTGCCACCGCAAGGGCGGCGACGCCGAGGACAGCAAGTTCGTCCTGATCGACCCGCGCAAGCGCCAGGGAGCGGCTCGCGGCGAGGCCATGCGACACAACCGCGCCGCCTTCGCTCGCATGGCCGCGGTCAAGGAGAAAAACCAGTCGCGGATGCTCCTCAAGGTGGTCGGCGAGCTGGACCACGGCGGTTCCGACGTGCTCACGCCCGACTCGGTGGGCTATCGCATCCTCGCCGACTTCGTTCGTCGGGTGAACGGCCGCGGGGCCGGGAAGACGCCCGCCGTCGTGGCGGACCCCAAGGCACCCCCGTTCTTCCAGGGCGTTGTGATGCTCGACGACCGCAGGCTGCTCCGCCGCGTCACCCTTTCGCTCGCCGGCCGGCTTCCGACCGACGCCGAGCTCGCGGCCATCGCCAGGGACGGCCCGAAGGCGATGCCCGCCGCTCCTCGACGCCGTCATGAAAGAGGACGCCTTCTACGACCGGCTCCGCGAGGGGTTCAACGACATCTTCCTCACGCTCGGCATCGACGGCAACGCGGACCAAACGGTGCTGTCCTACGAGCACTTCGAGAAGACCCGGCACTGGTATCAGCAGCTACGACCTGAGCCACATCAAGGACAAGAACGAGCGCCAGCGGACCGAGTGGAAGATCGCCGCCGAATACCGCAAGGCCCTGCTCGGCGAGCCGATGAAGCTGATCGAGCACATCGTCCGCAACGACAAGCCGTTCACCGAGATCGTGACCGCCGATTACATCATGGTCTCGCCATACTCGGCCCGCGGCTACGGCGTCTTCGACGAGGTGAAGGGCAAGTTCAAGAACCCGAACGACCCCTACGAGTACGTCCCCGTGAAGCTGAAGGCCCTCGTCGGCCGGAGCAAGGCGGAGAACCAGGAGTCGGCGACCGGATCCTACCCGCACGCGGGACTTCTAAGTACGTTCCAGTACCTCACCCGCTACCCGACGACCGAAACGAACCGCAACCGCCTCCGTGCCCGGATGTACTACCAGCACTTCCTCGGGGTGGACGTGCTCGAGCTGGCCGCCCGCGTGTCGGACGCCGCCGCCGTCACGGCGAAGTTCAAGGTGCCGACGATGCAGGCGGCCGAGTGCGTCGTCTGCCACAGGACGCTCGACCCCGTCGCCGGCCTGTTCCAGGACTACTGGCGGTTCGCGGACCAGGGCGTTTACGGCAAACGCAAGGGCGGGTGGTTCACGGACATGTTCGCGGCCGGGTTCGAGGGCGAGGATCTGCCGGCCGCGGAGCGGTGGCGTTCCTTGCAGTGGCTCGGCGAACGCACGGCGAAGGATCCGCGCTTCGCCGTCGCCATGACCGAGCACGTCTACTACATCCTCACCGGCCGCAAGGTGCTGCTGCCGCCCAAGGATGTCGAAGACCCTCTGTACCCCGCGAGGCTGCGGGCTTACTCGGAGCAACGCCGTCAAACCGAGGCGATCGCGGCCCGATTCGCCGGCTCCGGGTTCAACCTCAAGTCCGTGTTCAAGGACTGGATCGCTTCCGACTTCTACCGGGCCGACGGATTGGCGACCGCGGTCAAGGAGCCGTGCCGGCGGGCGGAGCTGGACGACGTCGGGCTGGTGCGGATGCTCTCTCCCGAACAGGTCGAGCGAAAGGTCGGCGCCGTCTTCGGCGAAAAGTGGGGCAAGTTGACCGACCAGCTCGCGACCCTCTACGGCGGCATCGACTCGAAGGAGGTGACCGATCGAGCCGCGGACCCCAGCGGCGCGATGGGCGCGATCCAGCGGACCCTCTCCAACGACGTGGCGTGCAAGCACGTCGCCCGCGACTTCGCCCGCCCGGCCTCCCAACGAAGGCTGTTCCCCGGCATCGAGCCAACGGTAGTGCCCGGTGCTTCCAGCGAAGGCGACAGGACGATTCGCAAGGCCATCGCCCATCTCCACGAGAAAATCCTGGGCCGTAACGACGCCGTGGACTCCGCTGAGGTCGAGCGGACGTTCAAGCTGTTCGCCGGCATCGTCAAGGACGCCGGCGAGCAGAAGGGGCTCGACAAGCGGGAGAACTATGCCTGCCGGCCGGGCAACCGAGACGCCGCGGGATCGGCGTCGGACGACCCCCACTACACCATCCGGGCCTGGCGCGGCGTGGTCACGTACCTGCTGCGACGATCGGAATTCCTTTACGAGTGAGCCACTCCATGCGCCGCGACTTCCTCAAGCTCTGCGGGATGGCCGGCCTCGGCCTCGCCGTCCCTTTCCGTCTGCCCGCGGCCCACGCCGCCGAGAAGAAGGACGAGCCGTATGCCGGCCCGTACTATGTCGTGTTCAACGCCTCCGGCGGATGGGACACGACCTACCTCATGGACCCCAAGGGGATCAACGGGATCAACCGCCTCTACAAGGAAGGCGACATTCTGACGAAGGGGGCGCACAAATACGCTCCGATCAAAAAGCACGCCCAGGGCGGGATGTGCAACGAAGACTTCTACGCCGAGTTCGGCAACGAGCTGCTTACCTTGAACGGGTTGGACTACTCGGTCAACAACCACTCGCCCGGCGCTCGCTACATGGCCACCGGCAAGCTGGACAGCCTGGCCTATCCGACGTTCGCCGCGCTGGTCGCCGCCTGTCGTGGGTCGAATTGCCCGCTCGCATTCCTGACCTTCGGCAACTACTCCTCGACCGGCAACCTCGTCGCCATGTCCCGCGTCCCGTACCTGCCGTCGCTCCAGAAAATCGCCAACGCCGACGCGGTCGATGGCAACGACAGGTCTCCCTATCACGACAAGTTCGTGCTCGACCGCATCGAGCGGACCCTCCGCGAGGGGCACGAGGCATTGGCCGCGCAGCCGCGATTGCCGCGAGCCGAGCGCGGCGAGAACATGCTGTACGCGGCCCAGGTAAGCTCGAAGGCGCTCCAGCGCGTGACGCAGTACATCCCCAAATCCATCCCCAAAGAGCGGCTGTCGCAGCAAGCCGAGATCGCGCTGGCCTCGTTCAAGGCGGGGGTCTGCGTGTCCGCCAACCTGGACATCGGGCAATTCGATAGCCACGCGAACAACGACCGGGACCAGATGAAGCTGATCCCCGAGTTCCTCGCCGGAATCGCCTACTTGATCCGCCGGGCGGGCTGAATTGAAGATCCGCGATCAACTCGTCGTCGTTGTCCAGAGCGAGATGGGGCGAACGCCGAACTACAACGCCGGCAACGGCAAGGACCACTGGTCGATCGGCTCGGCCCTGTTCCTCGGGCGCGGCATCAAGGGGAACCGGGTGATCGGCGCCACCGACGACAAGCAGTTCGCCGTTCCGCTCGATCCGCACACGCTGAAGCCCACCAAGGACAAGGGCATCCGCGTGCGCCCCGAACACATCCACGAGTCCCTCCGTGGACTCGCCGGCATTGCGGACCACCCGTTGAGCAAGAAGTTCCCCCTGGGGTTGGCCGACAAGGAGAAGCTCCGAGGGTTTTGGGGATAAGCCGTTTGCCTGTATCCTTGCCGGGACTCGATAGGCTGCTGAGCTTGGTTGACTCGGAAGCCGTGGGGGAGTCAACATCATTTATCTGCCCGGGGGCGGGTAGAGTGGAAAGAGCAAATGCGACCATGACGGTAATGCATGGTCGCCGCACTTTGCGCCGGCTCGCGCTCACCCGACCGTGCCGCCCGCTTTTTACTTGCCGGAGTCTGCTGTCATGCGTGTCTTGCGGATCTCTGCACGCCTTTGGGCGTCCGCTCTGTTCCTCACGGGTGGATTGCTCAGTGGGCACGGGGCACAACAACCTTCCAAACCTCCCTCCTCGCCAGGAGCAAGACTCGATCGCGCCACCGTCAAGAGCTTTGTCACGCAACATTGCACCCGTTGCCATGACGGCGACGTAAAGAAAGCTGGATTGGATCTCGACGCCCTCCGTGCCGAAGACCTGGAGGCCCATCCGGAGGTCTGGGAGAAGGTAGTTCGCAAGTTGGCCGCGCGTCAAATGCCTCCCGTCGGCAAGCCGCGCCCGGACGAGCGGACGTACGAGTCTTTTGTTGCCGTGCTGGAAGCCGAGTTGGATCGCGTGGCGGCAGCGGCGCCCGATCCCGGCCGAACGCCTACCTTGCGGCGACTGAACCGCACCGAATACCAGAACGCCATCCGCGATCTCCTCGCGTTGCACGTGGACGCCGCGGCACTGTTGCCGGCGGACGAAGCCAATCATGGCTTTGACGCTGCTCCCCTGGGCGATCTGTCACCGACGCTTCTGGACCGCTACCTCTCGGCGGCTCAGAAGATCAGCCGGTTGGCAGTCGGCAAGGCACCGACCTCGCCCAATAGCGATACCTTCCGCACCCCGCCGGATCTGACCCAGGAAGGACACGTCCAGGGGCTTCCCCTCGGGACGCGCGGCGGCGTTCTGATTCCGTACACCGCGCCGCGGGACGGGGAATACGACATCCAGGTCTGGCTTACGCGAGATCGCAACGAGCAGGTCGAGGGTCTTCGCGAGCCACACGAACTGGAAGTGCTTCTGGACCGAAAACGGATGGCTGCGTTCACCGTCAAGCCGCCCAAGAGAGGCGAGGGCCATGACAAGGTAGACGCCAAGCTGAAAGCCCGCATCGCGCTGACGGCTGGGCCGCACGATCTCGGCGTGACTTTTTTGCAGGACCCGCCCGACGTGCTCGAAACCAAGCGTCAGCCCTACGAGGCGCACTGGAACTTGCACCGGCATCCGCGTCCGTCGCCGGCTATCTACCAGGTAACCCTTACCGGCCCCTACAACGCGAAAGGCCACGGCACGACGCCTAGCCGGCGGCGCATTTTTCGCCGCGAACCCACCGGGCCGGCGGACGAAGAAGCATGTGCCAAGAAAAACCTCTCGGACTTGCTGCGCCGCGGCTACCGGCGGCCCGTCACCCCTGCCAACCTCGAAAAGGCGATGAAGTTCTATCGGCAAGGGCGCAAGGACGGGGATTTCGACGCGGGAATCGAAATGGCCCTCAGCGCCCTGCTGGTAAATCCTCAGTTCTTATTCCGCGTCGAGCTGGATCCGAAGGACCTCGCCCCGAAAACCGCCTATCGAGTCAGCGACATCGACCTCGCGTCACGCCTGTCCTTCTTCCTGTGGAGCAGCATCCCGGACGACGAGCTTCTGGACCTGGCCGCGCGCAACGAGCTGCACAAGCCCGAACAGTTTGAAAAACAGGTGCGGCGAATGCTCGCGGACGAGCGGTCGCGAAACCTCGCGACGAATTTCGCCGCGCAATGGTTGCACCTGGGCAACCTGGAATCGATCACGCCGGACCTGCGCCTGTTCCCCGACTTCGACGACAATCTGCGGAAGGCGTTCCGCCAGGAAACGGAACTTTACGTCGAGAGCGTGTTCCGCGAGGACCATAGCGTACTCGACCTTGCTCCAGGCGGACTACACGTTCCTTAACGAGCGCCTCGCCAAGCACTACGGAATCCCCCATATCTATGGCAGTCGGTTTCGCCGCGTCGAACTCGGTGCCGTCCGTCGCAGGGGCGGCCTGCTACGGCAGGGGAGCATTCTGACCGTGACTTCCTACGCAACTCGGACCTCGCCGGTGGTTCGCGGCAAGTGGATTCTCGAGAACATGCTCGGCACGCCGCCGCCGCCACCTCCGGCCAACGTGCCCTCCTTGAAGGAGACCACCGTGGCCGCGACTCTCTCCATCCGAGAGCGATTGGCCGAGCATCGCTCCAACGCCAGCTGCGCGAGTTGCCATCGCCTGATCGATCCGGTGGGCTTCGCGCTGGAACAATTCGACGCCGTGGGCCGCTGGCGATCGCTGGACGAGGGCAGGCCGATCGATGCGGCCGGCGGACTGCCCGACGGCAGCAATTTGAAGGCGTTGCCGGACTCGAGAAGGCGCTGCTCCAGCGGCCGGAGTGGTTCGTCCGCACGCTGACCGAAAAGCTCTTTATCTTCGCCCTGGGCCGGGCACCGGAGGAAGCCGACGCGCCGGCCATCCGCAAAATTGTCCGCGATACGCGGGCGAATCATTACCGCTTCTCCTCGCTGATCGTGGGCATCACGACCAGCGTGCCGTTTCAGATGAGGAGGTCGCAGTGATCCTTACCAAGAAAGCGTTGTCGCGGCGAACCTTTCTACGCGGGACCGGAACGGCACTGGCATTGCCGCTGCTGGATGCCATGATTCCGAGCATGACCGCGCTGGCGCAAACGCCGGCCGCCCCGGCAGCGTCTGCGCCGCCTCAGCTACGTCTACATGCCGATGGGCTGCGACGGGTCGCGCTGGACGCCGCCGAGCGGCGAACGCCTCGACGAGTTGAGTTTCACTCTCGCCCCGCTGGCCTCCGTCAAGCAGCACGTCACGGTCCTCAGCAACCTGGAATTGCGCAACGCCTACCCCGGCACGCACGCGACCTCCAACTCCGCCTTCCTGAGCGCCGCCCGGGCCAGGCTGACCGAAAGCGCGGACTATTACCTGGGCACCACCGCCGATCAGCTCGCCGCCCGGCAACTCGGCCGGGACACGCCATTGCCGTCGCTCGAATTGTCCATGGACCTGATGACGCTCGCCGGCCAGTGCGACAACGGCTACGCCTGCGTCTACCACAACTGCCTCTCGTGGTCCTCGCCGACGACGCCGCTCCCCAGCGAGGCTCATCCGCGGATCGTGTTCGAGCGGCTCTTCGGCGACGGCGCGACCGCGGCGGAGCGCCGGGCCTCCCTGAAGGGCCGAGCCAGCCTGCTCGATTCCGTGATGGACGAGTTTGCCCAACTCAACAACCAGCTCGGCCCGGCCGATCGCGCCCGGTTAAGCCAGTATCTGGACTCCATCCGTGAAGTGGAACGTCGCATTCAACGCGCGGAAGCCAACGCCGCCGACAACCCCGTCCGGGACGTGGAGCGCCCCGAGGGCGTGCCCGCCTCCTATGCCGACCACGCCCGCTTGATGTTCGACTTACAGGTCCTGGCCTTCCAGGCCGATGTCACGCGCGTCATCACCTTCCAGCTGGCGCGAAACCAGTAACCGGACCTACCCCGAGATCGGCGTTTCCGATCCGCATCACCCCCTCACGCATCACGGCAACGACCCTCAGAAGATCGAGAAGGTGGCCCGGATCAATCGCTTCCACGTCTCGCTGTTCGCGGAGTTCCTCGCGAAATTGCGGGAGACACGGGAAGGCAAGCGGTACGCTCCTGGACCATTCGCTCCTCCTGTACGGCAGCGGCATGGGCAACCCCAACCGGCACGACCACGACGATCTGCCGATCCTTGTCGCCGGCGGTGCCGCCGGCCGGATGAAGGGCGGCCGGCACATCCGCTTCGCCAAACCGACGCCGTTGGCCAACCTGCACCTGACGCTGCTCGACAAGGTGGGCGTGCGGCTCGATTCGTTTGGCGACAGCCGGGGGAAGGTGGATCAGTTATTTTAGAGCGAACACACGAACCCCATACGGAAGCGAGGGTGGCCCTTGCCTCGCTTAGAGTCGGTCCCCTACGGGTTGTGGCGGCACGTTTTCAACGTGCCGATCTGCTGGATTCTCCGGCCCTCCGGCACGTTGGAAACGTGCTGTCACGACCCGTAGGGGACCGACTCTACGCATCGGGCTGGTAAGTTCGTTGCGGAGGTGGAAGCGACATGGTGTCATCACCGAACACGCGACGGTTCGCAGCGGGACTGGTCGTGCTGTTGCTCGCCAGCGGTTCGGCGCGTGCGCAAGCCATCGCCTCGTTGGCGGACGCCGCGATGAAGAAGGATCGTGCGAAGGTCGCCGCCCTGCTCAAGCAAGGTGCCGATGTCAACGCCTCCCAGGCGGACGGCATGACGGCCCTGCACTGGGCGACTTATCACGAGGATGTGTCGTTAGCGACGCAGCTCCTCAAAGCGGGTGCTCATGCCAGGGCCGCCAATCGCTACGGCGTGACGCCTCTGTCGGTGGCTTGCACGAATGGAAACGCCGAAATCGTGGCGTTGCTGCTCGAAGCCGGCGCGGATGCCAACACGACGCAGCGCGGCGGGGAGACGGTCTTGATGACCGCCGCCCGCACGGGCAAACCGGGACCGGTCAAGGCGCTGCTCCGCCATGGCGCCGAGGTGAATGCCAGGGACCGCAAGGGTCAAACCGCCCTGATGTGGGCTGCGGCGGAAGGCCACGCGGAGGTGGTGTCGATGTTGCTGGCGGCCAAGGCGGACTTCAAGAGTCCGTTGCCTTCCGGGTTTACGCCTCTGCTTTTTGCCGCCCGCGAAGGCCACATCGACGTTGTCCGCGTCCTGCTGAAGGCGGGTGCCGACATCAACGATGCGATCCCGGCCAGGAAGGCCGTTCCCCGTGGCCCCAAACCCGGAACCGGTGCGCTGCTCCTGGCGGTCGAGAACGGGCATTTTGAGCTGGCGATCGAGCTGGTGAAAGCCGGCGCCGATCCGAATGACCAGCGCGCGGGCCATGGCGCATTGCACATGATTTCCTGGGTGCGCAAGCCAAGCCGCGGAGACGATGAAGAAGGCGATCCCCCGCCGATCGGCTCGGGCAAGCTCACCAGCCTGGAATTCGTCAAGGAAATGGTTGCCCACGGTGCCAAGGTGAATCTGCCATCGAAAGCGGGGGTGAGGGGTCGAGGCATCCTGAGCAAGCCCGGCGCGACTCCCTTTCTGGCGGCGGCTTCCACCGCGGACGTTCCACTCATGGAACTGCTGGTCAAACTGGGTGCCGATCCGCTGCGGGCGAACTCCCAACGCACCAGTCCCTTGCTGGCCGCGGCCGGCGTCGGCGTCGGTGCGCCCGAGGAAGCGCCCGGCACCGAGCCTGAGGTGTTGGGGTCCGTGAAGTTGCTCGTGAAGCTCGGCGCGGACGTGAACGCGGTGGACGGCAACGGCGACACCGCGATGCACGGTGCCGCCTACCGGAACCATCCCCAGGTGGTGCAATTACTCGCCGACAAGGGGGCCAAGATCGCGGTCTGGAACAAGGCAAACCAAGCAGGGTTGACGCCCCTGGTGATTGCCGAGGGCCATCGGCCGGGCCTCAACTTCCGGCCGTCCCCGCAGACTGTTGCCGCTCTGCATCGCGTGCTGCTCGCGGCCGGCGTGACGCCGCCCAGGAGTTCGCTGCCTCCCCCCAAGTCTACTTACAATGACGGCAAGTAGTGCGGGGATGCGAGGTCGTTTCCCCGACGTGCCTCGATCTCCCGTAGTCCCCTGCCGTAGTGCCGGAAGAAAAGGACAACGGACGGCCCACGATCCTACTTCGGCAGCACGGCGACCAGACCGAGCGAGGACGGCGACCCATCGGGCCCCAGGTGCCCGGTCGCGCCGACGAAGAGAGCCCCCTTGCCGCCAATCGAGGAAGGCCTGCCCCCATTGCCGCCGACCGGCTCGCTGTTGTACGTGTCGCGCAGGTCCAGACCGTTTTTGCCGAGCTTGGCAAAGGTCAAGGTGAGGGCGTCGAGCGTCAGGGCCGCTCGCACCGAGATGGCACTCACGACGTAGCCGGGCTTGGCCTTGACCGTGACCGGGGCCGCAGGGACCGAACCGTGCCAGGTGCCGAGCTTCTCGCCGTCTTTCGTCCAGTAGATGGGCCGCAAGGATTTCACGATGTCGTTGGTGGTGAATTTCCCCAGGCCCACCTCGAAGCCGATGAGAACGCCGCCCTCTTCGCAGACGTCTCGGTAGGTATTCTTGTGCAGGGTGAAGCCGCGGATATCAACGTCCGCGAGCCTCTTGTCGCGGACGGCCTCCGCAACCAAAGCGAAGACGTCGCCGTTGATCTTCAGCCCGACGGCCGAGCCTTTTGCTTTCCCCCCCGCCGCAGGCGCGCCCGGTGCGGGAGCGGCGGGATTGGCGTCGGCGATTTCCGGATTCGCCGACGTCCGCCGTAAGGCGACGTTTTTCAGCGTGTAGGCGAGGCGACGGGAAGCGACCACTCCGCTGAGGCTCAGCTGGTCGCCCTCGAAGCGGTAGAGGAAGACCGCGCCTCTCCCTCCCCGAATGGTGGTGACCAGGAGTCGTTCGCCCCCTTTCTGCTCCAGCGTGAAGGAGTAGTTCAACGTCGAAGTGGTGGTCCTGCCGGCTTGTTTGGTAGCGATATCCACCCGGATCCGGCCGCCCCGGCTCCCCGGCTGGGGGCTGATGCTCAGCTTGAGGGTGCCCATCGCCCCGCCACCGTCGGCATTCACCGGGCCGGTTTGCCAGGTGCCTTTCAGTGCCGCGAGATCTCCCTCCAGACCCGGACCCCGGGCCGGCCCGGCGGGCGGGTCGTTCCGGGCGAGCGGACCCGGACGCGGGGTCAGATCGAGCGGGCTGCTTTTACTCCGCTCCACGAGTGGCCGGATGAAGTCGCTGGGGACGGCGAAGTTGATCTGGGTGCCGGAGATGCCGGCTACGGAGACGCCGACGACGGCGCCGCGGGCATCGGTGACGGGTCCGCCCGAATTGCCGGGGTGCATGCCGCCGTTGACCTGCACCTGTTTGAGCAAGCCGTTGTCTTTCCGCAACGCGCTGATGGCGGACTTGCTGATGGTGATGTTCTTGCCGAGCTGCGCCCCGAAGGGGAAGCCGAAAATGTAGACGTTCTGCGTTTCCCTCAGCTCGGTGGCGCTGGCGACCGGCATGGGCGGAGGCAAACGAGAGAGGTCTCCCCGCAGGCGCAGGACCGCCAGATCGTTCTCGCGGTCTATCCCCAGAAGGGTGCCGGCCAGCTTCGCCTCGCCGGCTCTCTCCGCTGTAGATGACGACCTCCACGCCGCGCGGCGGGTTGTTGGATCGCAGCATCCCCACGACGTGGGCATTGGTGATGACGAGGCCGCGCTCCAAGGCGAAGAAGCCGCTCCCCTGGGCGACATTCCCGCCGGCCAGGGTGACGCGAAGATAGACGGTGGATTGTTTGACCTTCTTGACGACGTCCGCCGCGATGTCCGCGGGGACCGGGCCGGCCGGGATGGCCGGCTCGTCCTCCTTCGCCGGCTTGGCGGACGGGTTGGCTGCGGAGCCAGCGGACGGGGCGTTCAAGGGGACGACGGCGGGAACGGCGGGTCCGGGGGCTGGCTCCGCTCCGCCCCCGGCCGCGACAGGAGGCGGCTCGTTGGCGAGCGCTACCGCCGGGTTTTTGCTTCCCCTCAGACCGACGACGGCAAGGACAACGCCTCCGATGACGAGGCCGATCAGTACCAGCGCCGCCGCACCGACACCGAGAAGGATCGGCGCCAGGTTTTTGCCACCCGGCGAATTCCCGTTCTCACGGCGGGATCGGGGTTTGGCCGGCCGGCGTCGAGGCTCGAACGTCTTCCTCGCGGGAGGCTCGCCCCGCCGCGCTCGCCGGCCGAGTGGATATCGCGGTCCGCTCCTCGGCTTGCCGGCTGGCTTGCTCGTCGCGGCCCTTCCGAGCCAGGGTGGGGACGTCAATACGCGACTGGCACTCCCGACAAACAACGGTCTTACCCTGCATGGTTTCCGCGAGATTGTACTGCTTGCGGCAGGACGGACAGATGATACGAATGCTCATGGAAGTAGCCTCTGAGGAGCTTGAAGCTAAGCCCGAAACCTACGAGACAGCTCCCTCGGCACGGGCTGGGTGTCAAGCGATAAAGAGGGTCATAGTGGATGATGGTAACGTCTCGATCCGAGCGCGACAAGAAGCAATTTTTTTTTCTCCTCAATTCCTCACTTCTTCTCATTGAGTCCTTGGAGTTCCCCACGAAAAGTGGACGCGAGGTTAACGGTTAGCCGCACGCGCCTCCGCCCGAGCGGCGAAGTCGGCATCGTGGATCCATTCCTTCCGCTGTCATTGCAACGTCATCAAATACGCGAAGAGGTCGTGCAATTCCTTGACGGTCAACTGTTCCGCGAAGTTCTCCGGCATGAGGGATTTCTTCAGGACGACGACTTCGTCCAGGTCTCGTTTCAACAACGAATGGAACTTGCCGCTTTCTTCGCGCAGTTGAATGCTGAAATTCGACTCATTGACGCGCAGCCCGACGATGGTTTGTCCTTTCCGGGTGACCACCTGAACGGACTCGTACTGCGGATCGATGTCTTTGGAGGGTTCCAGGATCGATTGCATGATGTACTCGGCTGCGCGGCGGCTGGTGATGCGATCCAGCGATGGCCCGATCCGGCCACCTTCGCCGCCGATGGCGTGACATTTGGCGCACTGCGTCTTGCCCTTGGGATCGAAAAAGAGCTGGTGACCGGCTTTGGCGTCGCCGGAGAGGTAGGGCTTCCAGGTCGCTTCGCCGGGCGCCGCGCCAGGCTGCGGATGTAGAGGATGAGCTTGTGGATCTGCTCTTCCTTGAGGGATTCGCCGAGTTTTTTCATGGTCGTCTTGGGCACGCCGTTGCGGATGACGCGGGCGATGTCGTCGTCGCTCTCGCCGTGAATCCAGCGGTCGTCGGTCAGGTCTGGTCCCTTGCCGCCTCGGCCGTTGCCGCCGTGACATCCACTGCACAGACCGCGAAACAGC
Organism: uncultured Planctomycetota bacterium; assembly: GCA_963849325.1. Taxonomy (GTDB): domain Bacteria; phylum Planctomycetota; class Planctomycetia; order Gemmatales; family Gemmataceae; genus JAJPHU01. The sequence continues at coordinate 733,111 of CAWKHF010000006.1, forward strand.
GCCTGACCTTCCTCCAGGGCCGCTTGTTTCTCCGTTGTCAGCGGGGCAGCGGAGCGGGGGACGTCGGCCGAGGGCGTTTCGCGCTTCTCCGGCGGCTGACGCCCTCGGCTCACGGCCGCCGCCGCCGCACAACCGAGCAACACCGCTCCAAACACGCCCCAGAAGATGCAGCGCAGGCGCGAGGGAAGCACGGTCATGGGGATGGCCCTTCTCACTCGTTCGGGGGGTAGTAGGGAACATGCCAGCGGGCGAAGACCTTGGACAATCGGCCGGATCGCTTTAGCTCCGCCAACGCCCGATCGATTTCGGCCTTCAAGTCGCCGTCGGACTTGCGCACCGCGACGCAAAGGGGGAAGCGGTCCTTCGAATCCGGGAGGGGGATGAATTGGAACTCCCGGGGCCAGCGCTCGGCGGCCAGCCAGGGGCCGCGCGTCGAGATGACGTAGCCCGCCCGGACGCGCTTGTCCCTCACAGCCTGCAAAACCGCTTCCGGACTGGGATAGCTCTGGGTCTTTCGCCCTTCGAGACCGCGCACCGCGATCCCCGGTTCGACGGCCAGTGGTTCGTCGCCGAGCTGCTCCAACCCCGTAGGTCCGGCGAGTCGAGCGACACCTGGGGTCCGGCTCGGCTCGTCGGACCTACCGCCGGCCGGCGATCCTCGCCGGCCCGAACCACGAGCTGATAGCCGGCAATGTGGTACGGCTTGGAGTACAGTACGCGCTGGGCGAAGCGATCATCCGGCGTCACCCCCAGAATCACGTCGCACTGTTTCTTGGTCGCCAACTTGGAAGGATAGGAATCGTGCGCGGAATAGCCCCAGTACACGCGCAGCGACAGGCCCATTTGCTCGGCGAGCAGGCCGGCGATTTCGTAATCAAGCCCGGCTGCCCTGGGGTGGGCCGTCGAAAAAGGCAGATTGTTTTGATCCAGGCCCACGACCAGCACGCCCGCCGAACGAACTCTCTCCAGTCCGCCATACGAATGCTTGGACCTTTGGACTCGCGCCAACCGCGGCTCCAGGCCCCGATCCCGGACCTTGTGATGGATGACTCCCGCTTCTTCCGTCTTCTCCTCCGCGAAAGCCGGGAAGTACGGCACGTGATAGCGGCCTAGGGCGCGCGACACCGTGCCATCCTGGACGAGCTTTTCGATGGCCGCATCGATGTGGATCTTGAGTTCGTCCTCGCCCTCGCGCAGGGCGACAGCGATGTTCCAGTGGTCCTCCGGCACATAATCCTTGGCGATCTCCAGCGCCAGGTCGGGAGACGTGTGCAGCGTCCAACCGACGTTGGCCCAGAGGTAGGCGTGATCGATGTCGCCGTCGTGGAGGGACTTCAGCACGGCCAGCTGGTTGCGGAACAGTCGGCGTAAGTAGCCCCGTTGCCGCAGTCGATAATCGGCGACCGAACCCGCCTCGGTGCCGAGTCGGCGGGATTTCTCGCCCTTGAGGTCCGCCAACGATCGCACGTGCGGGCCGTTCCTGCGCTGCACCAGCACATAGCCGGTGCCGTAGTAGGGCCGCGAGTAAATCACCTTCCCCGCCAGCTCTTCCTCGTCCTCGACGGCGTTGGGGTCCACGGCCGACCCCAGCGCCAGGTCGCACTCGCGCTGCACAAGTTTCCCGATCGCCGTCTCGCGCTGCACGTCCAACCATTCGATGCGTAATTGGACGCCCATCTCCCTGGCCAATGCGCGGGCGATCTCGACATCAAAACCGGAGCGATCTCCTTTGGCACTGGAGTAGGGCAAATTCGCGGGGTCCATGGCGACCACCATTTTGCCGCGTTCGCGGATGCGCTGCCAGGTATTCACGCGGGCAGTTCGCCGAGCGCTGTCCGTGAAGGGCGGACGAAACGAGACAGCGTACTCGGCGTAGATTTCACGCAGCTCGCCGGATTCGGCCAACTGGGCCAACACGCGATTGAGGTCCACCAGCAAGGCCGCGTCCTTGGCCCGCACGAGCAGGGCCAGGTTCCAGTGTTCGCGCGGCACGTACTCCCGGACAAGCCGCAAACCCAGTTTCGGCCGGTCGTGCAAATACCAGGCGGCGAAATCGGCGTCCAGGAAGGCGGCGTCCAGCACCTCGGAGCGGAAGCCGGTCAGAAGGTCTTCGCGCGTCTTGAACGACACGACGGTATGGTTCGTCTCGGAAAGGGCCACGGTGCCGGCCGCCACGCCGATTCGTTTGCCGCGCAGGTCGGCGAGGGAACGCACTTCGCCGGCGCCGCGAGGGACCACTAGCCCGAACTGGCCGCCGGCATAGGGGACACTCCAGGCCAGATCGCGCGGCGGACCCGCTTCGTGGGGCTGGCCGACGACAACGTCGCAGCGGCCTTCGCGCAGACAATTGCGCGAGCACGCCGCGCTGCCGCACCAGTGAAATTCGACCTTGCGGCCGAGAGAACGTCCGAGTCGTTTGGCCAGGGCGGCATCGAGTCCTTCGGGCTGACCCTCCGGTGTCTTCCCGATCCGCGGCATGGAGGCGGGCACGGCGCAGAAGATCAGAGGTCTTTCTTCCGCCGCCCTTGAAGATGACAAGGTGACAAGGTGACAAGGTGACAAGGTGAATAAGAGAGCGGTGAGGAAGCGCACGGCCCCCGAGAGGGATATTGTCTGTTTCATCTTGCACCTTGTCACCCTGTCACCTTGTCACCTTGTCACGAGGGAGGTAGGGCGAACACGAACAGCGTGTTACCGCGGCGGGCGTTGCGCAGCCAGGGAGCGCCATCGCCGGCGAAGCCGGCCGTCCATCCACCCCAGCCCACGCACACGGCGATGTACTGCCGGCCGTCGAGGGTGTACGTAATGGGCGAGGCATGGTGTCCCGAGCCGCACTGGAAGCTCCACAGGGTCTTGCCCGTATCGGCGTCGTAGGCGGTGAAGAACCCTTCGGCATCGCCGGTGAATACCAGTCCGCCGCCCGTGGCGAGCACTCCCGCAACCATCGGCGAGCGCGTGGCTACGTCCCATTTGATCTTGCCCGTCTTGACGTCAATGGCCTTCAGCGAGCCGGACGCCTGGTTATCGATTAACGTCAGCGAGCTGCCCCAATAGGGCTGCCCCTTGATGAAGAACGCCTTGCCGGAAGTGAACTTGGCGCAGTTGTTGATGACCGGCACGTAGGCGAAGCCGGTGCCGGGGTGATAGGCCATCGGGTTCCACTCTTTGCCGCCGGCGGCGCCGGGGCAGACGCGCACACCCTTTTCGGTCGGCAGCGCGGCCGGGTTGACAAACGGCCGGCCTGTGTCCGGATCGAGTCCGTCCACGCCTTTCTTGCGGTCGGTCCAGGTCACTTCGCAGAAGGGCTTGCCGTAGAGAAATTTGCCGGTTTCGCGGTTGAGACAATAAAAGTAGCCGTTGCGATGGGCCTGCACCAACGCCTTGATCCGCTTGCCGTCCTTCTCGACATCGACCAACAGCGGTTCGTTGACGCCGTCATAATCCCAGACATCGTGAGGGCTGTTCTGGAAGTGCCACTTGTAGCTGCCGTCGTCGGGGTTGAGGGCGAGGATGGAGCAGGTGTAGAGGTTGTCGCCTTTGCGCACGTCGCCGTTGAAGTCCGGCGAAGGATTGCCGATGCCCCAGTACAGGGTGTTCAACTGGGGATCGTAAGTGCCCGTGACCCAGGCCGAACCGCCGCCGGTGAGCCACGATTGGCCCTGCCAACTGGCCAAGGCTTTTTGGGCGTGCGCTGCCTTGTCGTTGGGACTGGGCACGGTCCAGAAACGCCATAGGCGTTTGCCGCTCTTGGCGTCATAGGCGTCGAGGAAGCCGCGGATGCCGTATTCCGCACCGCTGATACCCATAATCACCTTGTCCTTGACCACCAGCGGAGCGACGGTGGCGCTGTAGGCCAATTTGTAAATGTCCTTGATCTCCTTGCCATCGTCGCCCGTAACCGTGATCGCCGTGTCCCAGATCTCCTCGCCGGTGTTGCGGTCGAGACAGACCAGATGGGCGTCGAGCGTGGTCATGTAGAGGCGCTCGCCCCAGGCGGCGAAGCCGCGGTTGACGGCGTCGCAGCACAGGGCCATGTTTTCGGGCAGCGATTTCTGGTAATGCCACAGCTGCGACCCGGTCTTGCAATCGATGGCATAGGCATGGTTCCAGGGCGTCGTCACATACATAATGCCGTCGATGACCAACGGCGTGCATTCGAAGCCGTCGAGAACGCCCGTCTGAAACGACCATTGGGGGATCAGGCGTGCCACGTTCTTTTTGTTGATTTGCTTCAGGGGGCTATAGCGATGGGCGTCATAGGTTCGGCCGTACATGAGCCAGTTGTCCTGGTTGTCCGCGGCGTGCAAGAGGTGATCCTGCGTGACGGCGCCGACGGGGCCTGCCGCTCCCTCGTCCGCCTTGGCCTTGGCCGATGGCGTATCGTCCTTGGCGGCGGGCTTCTCCCCCGCCTGCGACTTCTCGCTGGCCCGCGACTGCGGATCCGGTTCAGCAGCCGGCTCCTCAAGGGACCGCCCGCAGCCGATTGACGAGCAGACAAAAAGGAGTAAAGCAATCCAAGATAGTCCGCGCAGGAATACACGAGACGGTGAAGAGAGGTGCATAGCGCTCACGGCGGTTCCCTCATTGGAGCGGAAAGATGCTTGCCCGCGTGGGACGGGGCCAATAATACTCCACGCTGATGAACAGTCAAGCAATTTCATCGGATCGCCGCGGAAGGCGGAAGGGGGTGGGCGTCATGACTTCGGCGCGGGACTCAGGCAGGCGGATGTCGGCCGCGGACAGTTTCCTCTTGGCGGATGGCGATGATGAGCGGACGGTTCATCGCCAGGGCCATCACGGTGGCCCGTCCAGTCGGCGTCCGCGGCACGACCCTTGCGCCGTCCCAACGGAAGTGTTTGCCCCAGCTTTGTGTCCGCGGGTTAAACAACGGCACTTCTTCACCCGTGTCGGGATCGGCGGCCGTCTGTTTCGCCCACTTTCGCAGCGAACAGGAAACACACGCCAGAGCGAGGTTGTCTGCGGTGGTCGGCCCACCGGCCGCTCGGGGGACGACGTGGTCAATGTGAAACGTCGCCTCCTGCCCAAGTTGAGACAACTGACAGTACTCGCATCGATTGCCCGCCCGGAGCATGACTTCTGCCTGGAGGCGGGGGGAGATGTCGCTCATGGGGTCATTCGCTCGGCCCGCAGTCGCAACAAAGTGAGGAACTCCGCCAGATCGACCAGTCCCTCGGCCTCCTCACGCTCCTGCGCGGACAGCGGTTGGCCGGAATCCTGACGGTCGAGAAGTGTCTGCAAGCGGGCGGCGACAGCTTCCGGCAGCCGGAATCGAGCGAGATCGTCGGGGAGATCGACTTCAAGGGTCAAGGTCATGCGAGCCTCCACGTTACCGTTACCCCATCATTTTACTATCGACGGGTGGACGGGAACAGCCAAAGCTCAGGAATCGGATCATGCGAGAGACGCGATAAAGTCAGACGAGGCGTGATTCGCGCGGCCGTTCTGCTGGAGCGGCTGATTCGGCTGCCTCACTCTTTATCGGTGGTCCCCGGATCTTGGCCGCCGACCAAAAACCTCCACTACGGTTGAGTCCGCATCGGTAACTCTTTCACCGGCAACTTGAAGCACCGTGACATAGTCGATGGTATCATCTTTGTAGAAGGCCAGGGAGGAGTATTGTGACTCATCTTTACGGAGCTGACACTCGCAAAGTGCATCGACAATGAGTTTGGCCACGTTCTCAATATCGAAGCGGCGTGGGCCAGCCTTTCGAACGAGGATGCGGAACGCCCATTGCTTGACCTCGGAAGGAACCGAATTGCGCTCCGACAACTCTGAAATCTCCGAAACGAAATGAGGATGGCCAGCAAGAGGCGCACCGTGGCGGACCAGGTGCCACCGACAACTCTGTAACCTCCGAAACGAAATGAGGGTGAACGTTCTCAAGTCGCAATCTCTCGCTCTGTTCCCGCTATCCTGGATTTGGGCATGGATTCCGGCGCCAGGACCACGCCCTGGAAAGGTCCAACTCCAACGATGTTGAAGCTCTCTGCGCCTGGGCCGCTACCCTCTCGTGGTACGGCGATAGTCCACACACCGGGTCGGTATTGGCCGCGTCGCCGGTCAGCAGGGCCGCCTGGCAGCGGCAGCCGCCGAAATCCCGCTCGCGCTCCGGACAGCTGCGGCACGGCTCCGGCATCCAGCCGGTGCCCCGGAAGCGATTGAACGCCTCCGACTCCTCCCAGATCCACCGCAGCGACCGACGACGGACGTTCTCAAATCGAAGTCCCGCGATCCCCCCCGCGGTCGGGCAGGGCAGCACGTCGCCCACCGGGTTGACGGTCAGGTGCCGTTGCCCCCAGCCGTTCATGCACGGCTTGGGACGGTCGCCGAGATAGTCCGGCAACACGTAGACGACTTGCATCCGCCCGCGCAGACGCTCGGCGGCAGCCGTGGCTGCCGCCTGGGCCGCCTCCGCTTGACTCCGCGATGGCAGCAGCGACGCCTGGTTGCGCAGCGCCCAACCGTAGTACTGCGTGTTCGCCAGCTCCAGACGTTCGGCCCCCAGTCCCTCCGCCAGGGCCACCAGCGCCTCGATGCGGTCGATGTTCTCCCGGTGCAGGACCACGTTGAGGGTCAGCGGCCAGCCCAGCTCGACCGCCAGCCGCGCCGCTTCCAACTTGCGGGCGTGGGCGTGTACGCCCGCGAGGGTATCCGCCGCTGCCACTTCGTCCGCCTGGAAACTGATTTGCACGCTGTCCAGTCCGGCTTGTCGCAGTCGCTCGCCGCGCGCCCGCGTGAGTCCGATTCCGCTCGTCAGCAGGTTCGTGTATAACTCCGCCGCGCGGGCCACCTGCACCAATTCCGGCAGGTCGGAGCGCAGCAACGGCTCGCCCCCCGAGAAGTGAACGTGCACCACCCCCAGCTCTCCCGCCTCGCCCAGCACACGCTGCCATTGGGCTGTCGTCAGCTCCTCCTCGGCCGGCGAGAACTCCGTGGGGTTGGAGCAGTAGGGGCAGTGCAACGGACAACGATACGTCAGCTCCGCCAGCAGTCCCAGCGCCGCGGCGCGGCCCGACATGGCGAACGGCCGGCGTTAGCCGGCTGGTTGGAGCCGTATCGGCTAGTCGAAGTCGTACCAGCCGGCTGACGCCGGCCGTTCGCCTCTAACAGTCCACACCGGCGCAGGCGGTCGAGGAACTCACTCGCCTCGCTCCGGAGCACCTCCGGGGGGACCGCATACCGGCCCTCTAACTCCGCCACGATTTCCGCCAGCGTGCGACGGCCATCACACAGGCCCGCGATCACGGCGGCTGTGGCGTTGAGCCACAATACCCCTTCGGGGTAGAGAATCAGCGGCGCGCCGCTGATGCGGTCCTTCGCCATGCGAGTCTTCCTCGCCAGGCAGGGCCGAACCTGGAGGTCCAGGGACTTCTCGTCATTTCGCATGGTCGTAAGCCTGCGTCAAGGCATCCAGCATGGCCCACAACACATCGCACTTGAATTCCAGGGCCGCGACGGCTTGCTGCTGCAATTCCGCCCTCGTGCAGTGAGCGAGGGTCACCTCCAAGGCGTGCGCCGCGTCCTGCCGGGCCTGCGTCAGTCGCGCCCGGAAGTAGGCCAGCCCCCAGGACGGCACCCAGGGATAATGCCGCTCGAAGGCGGCCAATCGCTCGCCCATCAGGTCGGGAGCGAACAGTTCGGTCAGCGAGGAGGCGACCGCGACGGGCCACGGCCGACACCGGGCGAACTGCACGTAGGCGTCCACGGCAAAGCGAACACCGGGCAGCAGCCGCCGCTCCTCCCATACCTCGTCTCTCGTCAGGCCCGTCGCCTCGGCCAGCCGGAGCCATGCCTCGATCCCCCCCTGCCCAGGCTCCGTCCCATCGTGATCGAGCAATCGGCGAACCCAGATGCGGCGCACCTCCGGCAAGGGGCAGTTCGACAGGATGGCCGCGTCCTTGATCGGGATGTTCCGCTGATAGTAGAAGCGATTGGCCACCCAGGCGCGGAGCTGGTCCGGGTTGAGTTCTCCGGAGTTCATGCGGCGATGGAACGGATGTTTGTCGTGGTATCGATCCTGGCCGACGGCCCGCAGCCGCGCCAGGAACGTCGATTGGTCCCATGATCCCCCGCCGGTTGGTGCCTCGTGGGCCTTCATAGACGGAACTCCAGGCCATCCCAGCCGACCTCGGTGCCGGCCTTCTCCACGGCTCGCCGCTGGGGAGAATCGTCGCGGAGCATGGGATTGGTGTTGTTGATGTGGACGTAGATCTTGCGGACCGCGGGCAGAGAGGCCACCGCGATCAAGCTGCCGTCCTCCGATCCGACGGGGAGATGGCCCATGGCTCGCGCCGAAGCCCCGTCCGCGCCGACGATCCGCATCTCCTCGTCGCTCCAGAACGTGCCGTCCAGGAGCAAGGCATCGGCATCTCGCAACCGCGTCAGCACGTCACCGTCAAGGGCGGCCAGGCCGGGGACGTACACCAATCGCCCCCCCGTGGCCTCATCCACGAGCTGGTATCCCACGGTATCCTCTCCGCTGGGGGAGGCCCGACCTTCTCGGTAACGCGGTAACTTGCCGGGGACCGGAAAGGCCGCGTAACTCAATCCGCTCAACGTCCCGTCCGCGCAGGTCAGCGGAGCCAGGCTCGCGGGCGGCCGGCGCCAATCCAGCCCGCCATAGCGATCGAGCACTTCGGTCAGACGAAGCCCCTCGTCGAGGGCGCGCCGCACCGAGGAAGTGGCGTGAATGGACAGCCGTCCGCCCTCACGGAGCACCAACAGACCAAGCGTGTGATCCAGATCGGCACTCGTCACCAGGATCCCCTGGATTGCGCTGCCGCGGATGGTCCCGTACGGCAGCAGAGGAGCGAACGATTCGATCTGGACGCGAACGTCCGGGGAGGCGTTGAGGAGGAACCAGCGCCGCCCGTCGGCGCTGACGGCCACGCACGACTGGGTGCGCGGCCGTGCCCGCACGGTGCCTCGGCGGACACCTTCGCAATTGAGGCATCCGCAGTTCCATTGGGGGAAGCCACCTCCAGCCGCCGTGCCCAGGAGACGAACGTGCATCACCTTCTCCGCGCCAGGTCGCTCCGCTCGCGTCCCTCAAAGGGGAGGCAGCCGAACTTCGCCGGACACTCGTTCGTCCACTCCCCGGCAAGCCGAGAGATCGTTTGTCTCGAAGGCATCCTGCGTGCCGGCGTACGCCGTGCATTCTCCCGCCACGTCGATTTCCTGAAAATCCGGTTTGGACCATTGATCATTCACGACTCATCTCCTTTCGTGCCTGCTCCGGAGCCTCGGCCGTAACACCAACGGCGGAGGGTATCACTACCGAATAGCGATTGCAAGGATTTTCCCCCATTCGATCCGAAGGGGGCTTTGCCCATAAACCCCTCGAAACGGTGAGATGCCGAAGGTGGGTGGGAGCCTCTCTTTGCCAGATTCCTATGTCCCCGAGTTTATGGGCAAAGCCAGGTTTACGGGCAGACGCCGGTTTACAGACAAAGCCCTACCGCACGCCTACAACAGAAGTCATCATCTCTTGGGAGGATTGACTCGTGGCGGTACTGGACAAGTTCCGACTGGAGGGTCGCCGCGCCCTGGTGACGGGCGGCAGTCGCGGTCTGGGGCGGGCGATGGCGCAGGCGTTCGCCGAGGCGGGAGCGGACCTGATCCTTGTCGGCCGGGACGCCGACAGTTTGAACCGCGCCTGCGACGAACTGCAACCTCTCGGCCACGACATCCGCACGATCGCCGCCGACCTGTCCAGCGGCGAATCGGCGGAGCGTCTGTGTGACGTATTGCTCGGCGAGCATCCGCCCATCGACATTCTGGTCAACAACGTCGGCGGCCGGCGCGAGAACATCGCCACCGAGGACATGCCGCTGGAGACGTGGCAGCGACTGATCGACCTGAACCTGACCAGCGCGTTCGTATGCAGCAAGCGTCTCGGCGGCGCCATGCTGCGCGCGGCGCTGGGGCCGCATCCTCAACATCGCTTCCATCTGCGGCCAGATCGCCACGCGCAACATCCACGGCCGGCATTACGAGACGGCCAAGGCGGCGCTGGTCGGCTTCAGCCGCGCCCTCGCCGCCGACTGGGCGCCGTTCGGCATCACCGTCAACGCCATCGCGCCGGGCGGTTTCCTGACCGACGCCAATCGCCGTTGGTTCCGCGAACGCCCCAGTTTTCAGAAGGAGGTCGAAGCGCTCATCCCGATGGGCCGCCTCGGCGAGCCGGACGAGATTGGCCCGCTGGCGCTGTACCTCGCCAGTGAGGCGTCACGGTACATGACCGGCGCCTTGCTCGTGATCGATGGCGGCTATACGCTGTGGTAAAGTTCCGCTCCTCCGCCTTGGCTCCCGCGAAAAATACTCCTCAGAGCCCGCGGCGTCAGCGAGGGAAGCAGTCGGCCTCCCTCATTGACGCTGCGGGCACCGACCACGGTATTTCACTCGGGCCGAAGCCGTAAGATCATGCCACCCTTCCCATGAACCTCCCGACATCAACTTCCTGGACGCACCCAGATCGGCGACGCCCACGCCATCTGACCGTCTTTCTGGATGACCCGCACATAGTAATAACTCGCCTTGTCGCCTTTCTTCGGCGCCGCATCGTCCCAGTGGAACTTGGCCTGCTCGCTGTCCTTATCCGGCCGATGCGTGTGCATCACCTCGCCGTCGCGCAGCACGTCCACGCGGTCGAGTGGGCCGGTGCCGAGGACGACCACGTCCAGCGACGGTTTGCCGGTGCGGACCTCGTCGCCCATGAGGTAATTACCCATGCGCACGTCGAGGACGATGTTGTCGGTGGCGCCGTAGCTGTGGCGCTTCTTGATCGCCTCGACCAGCCCCTTGCGGCTGAACTCCTCGGCGAGAATGCAGGCGTAGCTGATATGCGTCGAGACGTGATCGCTCGACGACTGGAAGCCGAGACGATAGCCCTTGGCCAGGGCCAGCGAGACGAAACCGTCCGGCCGGTAGGGTCCGTGGACCTGGGCGCTTTTCTCGCTGAGGGTCCGCGGCGCGCCGGGAGCCTCGTAGGACGAATCGAAGCCCTGGGCGATTTCGACGACAGGTTCCAGCTCGTTGTCGTGCTCGGCCCAGTTGGTACCCTGATCGGTCGCGGAGGTGTGCAGGGTGCAAATGCCGCCGGTACGGCGCAGGTAGTCGTAAAGCTTGCCGGTGTCCTCGGCCATCTGCTTGCGGATGGCCCGCTGCGGCACCGGCAGCGTGCGATGGCCGCGCTCCGTCCAGATGACGTTGCGATGGCCGTTGGGATACGGCACGCTGCGCTCATATCCATACATCGAAATAAAAGCATGAGGCAGTGTGTACAGGTCGTTGGCCTTCTGGGTGCGCCACCAGGGATATTCCTTGTCGCCGCCCATGTTGTGATCGGTGATGAAAATGAAATCGAAGGCGGCGGCGTCCAGGCCGTAGCGGTGCAGATCCAATAGCGAGCCGTCGCCGACGCCGTCGGGCGAAATGTCGGTGTGGCGGTGCATGTCGCCGCGATAGATGCGGTAGGTACGGCCGCCGGACTCGACCTTGTAGGCGCGGATGCGCGCCACCTGCTCCGCCTCGCGCGGATGGATGCGCTTCACGGTCGCCGATGCGACGCGCAGGTCGCGCAGGCGGGCCTCGGCGGGCCGACCGGCGCCCGACAGTCGGCTGACGGCCACGCTCAGGTTGCGCTCGGTCATGGTGCCGGGCGGGTTCCAACCGCGATTGTCGCTGGCGTAGGCGAAGTAAACGCTGCCTTTCGGATCGCGCTGAGGTGACAATCGCATGTCATTGCGGCCGGCCGACGACGGCAGCGCGATGGCGGACGTCCAGCGGTCGCCGACGAAGGCCGTGGCGTACACGTCCCAGCGGCCGCGCGCCCCCAGTCATCGACGCGCGGATTGCGGCAAGTACGGTGGCGAAACGCCAGCCACATGCGGCCCTCCGTGTCGCCCTGCAAGCTGGGTAGCTCGCTGAATGTGCGCAGGTCCGACGGCAGCGCTTGCGTCAGGTCCGCTTCCGGCTCGCGCCACTTGCCCTCGACCAGGCAGGCCACGCGCAAACGACGGTCGTGATACAGACGAGTGCCGGCGTTCTCGCGCACCAGATGGCCGGCGTCCTTGCCCCACTGCGGTCCGGACTGGTCCCACGCCACCCACAACCGTCCCTCGCGGTCGCAGGCCAGGCTCGGATGGGCCTGGAACACGGGCGACGGATCGGGACAAAGGACGTCGCCCAGCTTCGGTGCCGGGCCGCCGGACAGGCTGCGGACGCGAATGCCGTAATCGCCGGTCTCATAAGTGTCCCAGCCGACCCAGACGCGATCGGACTTCGTGTCCGGGGCAACGACCGGGTTCCAGTCGTTGGCCTTCGCCGTGCTGACGCGGATGGGTTCGTGCCAGCCGTCGCCGTCGGCGCAGCGGGCAAAGATGTCGGCCTGTCCGTCATGGAATCCCTGCCAGACGAGCCAGGCTCGGCCGCGTTGATCGGTGGTCATCGTGTGCCAGATGTCCGGGCCGGCGTCGTTGGTCAGACGTATCTCGTCGCCGAGTTTGCCGTCGCGGTAAGAGCGGGCGAACAGGTTCCAGTTGTGCTCGCGCTGACTGGCCCAGACGATCCAGAGCGTGTCGCCGTGCGTACTGGCCAGGGCGACGCGGAAGTGATCGCCCGGACGCGCCACCTCCTTCGGCTCCGACCAGGCGCCGTCCGGCCCGTCGCGCTCGGCGAGCAGGACGCGATCTTGCTGCTGGCGGTAGGCGACCCAGGCGAGATAGTGCTTGCCGGTCTTGTAGCGCACCCAGAACGCGGGATAGTCGTCCTGCACGGGATTCTCGGCGCGCGGCGGTGCCGCCGGACGCAGCACGCTCGTCGCCGGCAGACGTTCGACGCGCACCTGGTCGTCGAGGAACATCTTCGCTTCGCCGAGCAAGATGTCGCCGGCTTTGAACTTCACTTCTCCGGCCTTGAGGGTGATGGTCAGTGTCGGTGCTTCGCCGCGTACCGTGAGCGTGACACCGTTGGGCCAGGGCGTTTGCGGAGCCTCCACCTTGCCGGAAGGAGTGGCAATGGGGAAGCGTTCGCCCGGAGCGATATTTTTGTGCGTGCGGCACTTCCAGCCTTTGACGCCCTCGACGGCGTCCTTCTCCTCGAAGCGCCAGCCGGTTAGCGCCGTGACCTCGCCGTCGGCGATGGCGACCTGCCCGCTCCAGTCGCCGGGCTGCTTGTCCTTCAGTCCGAGCGTGATCCGCAAGAGATGCCGCGGCGGCTCGGCTTGCTTCTGCGACGCGGCCACGACGACCATCAGGACAACAGCAAGGACAGCGACGCCATAACGGCGGACACGCGCGGACATGACAGACCCCCTGGCAGCCGGAAGGACGAGGCGAGTACGTCGGCTGCCATTAGAACGCCCGCAGGATGCCAATGCAACTGGCAAACGGCGTCTCGGAGAACGGTCAGCGGCCAGTCAGCTTGTCCAGTTCCGCGAAGATCTGATCGAGCGTCGCCGGGTCGAGGACGCCAAGGGGTTGCAGGCAATAGCGCTGATCGAGAGCGCGAACCTGAAACACAAGGGCGATAGAGGGGACCGTCAAGCCATTCCGACCGTCGGGTTGAACGAGAACGGTGCCGGGAAAGCGCGTTGCCTTTGACGAGCTGGTGAAAGGTACGATCAAGACGGTAGGCAATCTTGCCGTGAAGGGAGCGTCCTGCACGATAACAGCAGGGCGCACTCCAGCCTGCGCGTGGCCAGGCGTGAAGGGAATGTCCGCCTGCCAGACTTCACCGCGTTGCATCGTCTTCCCCTTCGCGCAACTGCCGCTCGACCAGTTCCAGGGCTTGCGCTGGCCCGGTCCCAGGCGTCGAATTCCTCCTGCAATTCCGGCGGGACTTCGATCGGCCCGCGGATAACGTGGACCTCGACGAATGCACCTTCCGGCAGCGGCGCGTTCGGCACGACGACGCCGTTCTTGACGAAGCCCGCAACGATGTTCGGCATGGCATGATCCTCCGGAATCACCCTTGCGAATGGTAACACAAGCGCCGACTTCCGGCAGCGCGTCATCCCGACGAAGGACTCCGCGACCATCCGTGCCATTCAGGGTCGATTGCCTCCGCGAAAGCGGCGCAGGAAGTACGCCAGCAACTCCGCCCGGCTGGACACGCCGAAGTGACGGTAGAGTGTGCCGACGTACTCGTGGATGGTGGTTTGGCTCAGGCCCAGCCGCGCCGCCACCTGTTTTTCGCTATCGCCTTCGAGCAGGGCGTCCAGCGTTTGCCGGACACGCGGAGCCAGGTCGGAAACCGCCGGTTCGCGGGCGCTGGCCAGCGCCCGGCCGACGAGGGGGCCGATTTCCCGATGGAAGAGGTGGACCAGGCGGCGTTCCCGCCGCGCGAACAGCGGCGCGTCCCCAGCGCGGAAAAAAGAAAAGGAGCTGAACAGGCCGCCTTCCAACGCCTGCTCCGAGTAGAGACCGGCGCCAACGCCGGCCACTCGGAAGTACTCGTTGAAGCCGGTGCTGGCCTGCCAGCGCCGCATCTCGATCAGCTGTTCGGGGCTGCGCGTGTTGAACCGGCCGGAGAGACGAGCGAACTGACACATGAAGGGATCGCGCGGTAACATCTGATCGTGAACATACGCGAGATGATAGCGGCGAGCCTGGGGCGAACTCCATCCCACGTCCACGCTCTGGAGAATCCATTGCGCCCCCTTGAGGATCGGGGCCGTCGATTCGCCGCCGATTCCTACCGCCGCGCCGATCAAGCCGCGCAGACGATCCACGGCGTGACGCCGCCACGTCAGCGAATCGGCCCCAGTTCGCGGCATTCGCCGACCAGACGATAGATGTCCCGAACTTCTCGCAGGCGCAGCCGTTGCGATGTGCTCATGGTCTCTTCTCGCCGCTGGAGATGGTCGGAGAGGATTGGCGGCATCGCCGGGACGTCTCGCTCTTGTCCCCTCTGTTTAGAGGGATTGCATTTCCCCGCGGATAGGGCCATACTAAGCTCGATTCGTTCTCCCTGATCTCCGTTATTGATGACCTCCACTTTGTCAGTGGAGGCCGTGGATGTCAAGGAGAACGCACGACGGCCACTGAAACAGGGAGAGAGATCGGAACGCGGATCAAGCCGGGACGGGGAGCGGATCGCACCGTGGAGTTGACGCAGATTGGAACCTCTCTTCTGTTTCGGAAAGGAGACAGCCCATGAATTCCCTTCCGCCCACCTCGTCGCCCAGAGGGGAACCGAAGGGCGACGTGAAGACCATCACCTTGTTTGACGGAGGAGAGTTTCGAGGCGCGGAGAACACGATCACCCGAGAGTTGGAAGCTCATGGGGATGATTTGGCGATGTGCCATCTGATGCTGGACTTTCGCCGTGTTGGGCGAATCAGCAGCGTCGATCTGGGGACGCTCATTCTGCTTCACAAGAGACTGGCGGCCAGCGGCGGGCGGCTTACCCTCTTCAATCTGCGCGACGAAATCTACGAAGTGTTTACCGTGACGCGCCTGCACACCGTTCTGGAGATTTGCCGCGAGAATTGAGAATCGGTGGCCCAAGCCGCATCCGGCTTGGGCCACCGATTCTCACGGGGACGGCGCTTCCCAACTGCCGCCCCATCGCTGGTAGAGGTTTTGTAGAAACGTCTCCCAGGCGGCGCGCGTCCGCGTGGGTGGGAACGGCACCGGCTGCCGGGGAGTCTCGGAACTCCATAGGATCTCGAACTGTCCGCCCTCGACGATGCGGCCCATGCGCACGACCCGCCAGGTGTACCCCGTGTCGGCGTCGATCCGCACCTTGCCTTCGGGGGCTTCCAGCGTTCGTCCCTTCATGGCCTGGCGGATGGCGCTCGGCTCGATGCTGCCGGACGACTGCACCGCTTGCGCCCACAGATGAATGCCAAAGTACACGGTCTCCATCGGATCGGACAGGACGCGCTGCGGGCCGTAGCGTTCGCGGAACATACGGAGGAGCTTCTGGTTTTCCGGCCGATCGATGCTCTGGAAATAGCTCCAGGCCGCGTAATGGCCGACGCCTTCCTCGCGCAAGCTGCGCAGATCGTTCTCGGCGATACTGAACGACAGAACGGGCGTTTGCTCGGCACGGATGCCGGCCCGGAGCAAGGCCCGGAAGAAAGCGGCGTTGGTATCGCCGTTGATCGTGTTGAGGATCAGGTCCGGTTTGCTGGCCACGATCTCCTTGATCGCCTCACTTACGTCGGTGTCGCCGAAGGGAATGTACTTCTCGCCCACGATCCGCACTTCCGGATACTTTTGCACCTCGTCGCGGATAATCGCGTGGGCGGTGCGCGGAAAAACGTAGTCCGAACCGATCAGGAAGAGACGGCGCTTGCGCTGGATTCCCAGCACGTAGCCCAGTGCCGGCACGATCTGCTGGTTGGGGGCCGTCCCCAGGTACACGAAGTTTGGCGATTGCTCCAATCCCTCGAACTGCATGGGGTACAACAGCAGATGGTCGTGCTTCTCCACGATGGGGCGGATGGTTTTGCGGCTGGCCGAACTGCGGCAACCGATGATCGTGCAGACGCGGTCCTCGACGATCAGCTTCTCGGCCAGCTGGGCGAACTTGCGGTTATCGGACTCGCCGTCCGCCACGACCGCCTCGACGCGCCGGCCGAGTAGCCCGCCCTGTTTGTTCAGCTCCTCGATGGCCAGCAGGGCCATGTCCGTGGACGGGCCGCCCGTGTTGGACAGGGGGCCTTGCAGCGAGAACAGAACGCCGATCTTGATGGGCTCCTGGTTCGGAGTCGGGATCGCCGCGGAGGGGCGGAAGCTGCGCCACAGCAGTCCGCCGCCGAGGAGCAGTACGCCGAGCAAACCGCCGGCCGCCAGCCAGCGCCGGCGTGACGGGAGATGTCCGCCGCGTCCGGGTGTTCGCGCCGGCGCCCTTGTCAGGGACGCGAACTCGTTGGTCGGCGTATCGCCTTTCTCCAGCGCGCAGCGCCTCGGCGACGGCTCGCGCCGAGGGCGGCCGCTGCCCCGGGTCGCGCGCGAGCAGCTGATGAATGAGGTTACGCAATCCGGCCGGCACGTCCGGCGCCAGTTCTTCGACCGGACGCGGGTCGCTCACGGCCAGGGCCGTCAGCTGGGCCAACGTGTCCGGCCCATCGAACGGCAGGATGCCCGTCACGATGCGATAGAGGACGCAGCCGAGACTGAACAGGTCGCAGCGATGGTCCAGTGGCATCCCGCGCCTGCTCGGGCGCCAGGTAACTCGGCGTGCCGACGATCAGGCCCGTGGCCGTCAGATGGCGCGTGTCGTTGATGGGACGGGCCAGACCGAAATCGAGCACCTTGACTCGATACAGGTATTCGCAGGACAGGCGAGTGCCGCTCGACGTTCCCTGTTCCGGCGGCGGCGTTTCCAGCCAGAGGTTCGCCGGCTTGATGTCGCGGTGGATCAATCCGCGGTCGTGCGCCGCGCTCAGGCCCAGGGCGATCTCCCGGCCGATTCGCAAGACTTCGTTCGCCGGCAGCGGGCCGTCGCGCTGGAGACGCTGTTCCAGCGATTCGCCGTAGAGGAATTTCATGGCCAGGAACGGCACGTCATTCACCAGGCCCACCTGATAGATGGTGATGATGTACTCGTCGGGGAGGGCGGCGGCGGCGCGGGCCTCTTGCAGAAAGCGCTCGCGGAAAGACAGGTTGGCGGACAACTCCGGCTTGAGCACCTTCAAGGCGACGCGCCGCTGCAAGTGCGTGTCGAAGGCGTCGAAGACGAAGCCCATGCCGCCCTCGCCGAGCAGGCGGGTGATGCGATAACCGCCCAGCCAGCCGATTTCGTCCGCCTCGCGCGGCGGCTCCAGGAAAGAAAATGACGGCTTTGCTTCGGCCGACGGAGCGCCAGGGGCCGCGGGGACACGCTCGCCGCCGGCTCCGGGCAGCATGACCTCGGAGGACCAGGTTATCGCCGGGGCGGAAGAAAGGGCGGCGGCTTCGCCGGGATTGGTGTCGGCGGCGGGATGCGAAAGCGGCGGCGTCGGCCGGGCGACGGTCTCCGTCTGAAAGTGCTCCCACAGACGGCGGCAGCCGGCGCAGTCGCGCAGGTGTTCGCGGAGTCGGCCGACCTCCGCTTCGGGCAGCGCACGCAGCAGCAAGCGGCGCAGGTCGCTGGGAGCGGGACAGCCCGTCTCGGTCGGTGTCGGGTTCATCATACGGCCCGTGAGGTGAAGTCTTGCTGCAAGTATACTCCGAAAACGATGGGGCGAGCAGGCCAGAAGGGGCCGCTTGCGGCTTGGCGAGGGTCCACGCTCGGATCGAATGGTAGTATAACAAGCCAGGAGAGAAAGAAACGATTCTCGCATGAGCATTCCAGCAATGTCCGAACCGTGGTACAAGGACGGTCTGCGTTTCACCTGCACGCGCTGCGGCCACTGCTGCACCGGCGAACCGGGCTTCGTCTGGGTCGATGACGACGACCTGACCGCCATCGCCGCCCAGCGCGGCGAGACGCTCGAAGAGGTCAAGGCGCTGTACACGCGCTGGACCGCGCGCGGCCGTACCCTCCGCGAAAAGAGCAATGGCGACTGCATCTTCTTCGATCGCAAGGAAGGATGCACCATCTACGCGGTGCGGCCGCCGCAGTGCCGCACCTGGCCGTTCTGGGACAGCAACGTCGCCACGCCGCAAGCCTGGCAACACACCTGCGCGGTCTGTCCCGGCTCCGGACAGGGCGAATTGATTTCCGTGGAAGAAATCACTCGACGCTTGAAGCTCATCCGGCTTTAATGGATAATGTGCTAAGGTTATGGGGACCATGCGTACCCTCCCGCCTCGATGACCCGCCCCGCCGCGCGAAACCGAAAGCGCCACCCTGATACCCTCCGATGGTCCAAGGAAACGCCTCGATGATCCGGTTGCGGAACCTTCCGCGTTCGAGTTGCGTGCTGGTTGGCCTGCTGCTCTGCTGGCCCGCGCCGACACGCGCCGCTCCTCCGCCCGCCAAGCCAACCTTTGCCAAAGATGTCGCTCCGCTCGTCAACCAGTATTGCGGCAAGTGCCACGGCGACAAGAAGCCCAAGGGCGGAGTCGTCCTGACCGTCTTCACCGACGAGGCCTCCGCCCTGAAAAAACGATCCGTGTGGGAGCAGGTCGCCGACAATCTGCGCTCCGGCGACATGCCGCCGCCCGGCAAACCGCGACCCAGCGCCGCCGAATTGGACGTCCTCAACGCCTGGCTCGACGCCATCGTCTTTCAGACCGATTGCAACGCCGAGAGGGATCCCGGCCGCGTGACGATCCGCCGACTCAACCGCGCCGAATACAATAACACCATCCGCGACCTCGTCGGCATCGACTTCCAGCCGGCCAACGATTTCCCCCAGGACGACGTCGGCTACGGCTTCGATAACATCGGCGACGTGCTGTCGCTGCCGCCGTTGCTGATGGAGAAGTACCTCGCCGCCGCCGAAAAGATCGTCGAAAAGGCCCTCGCCTCGCCGGAGGCCCGCAAACGCATTTTCCTCGTCCCGACCCAGAACGAAGAGTCCGCCCGGCAGATCCTCGAACGCTTCGCCGGCCGGGCGTATCGCCGCTCTCTGCGCGGCGACGAACTGAACCGCCTGATGCGCTTCGTCGAGATGGCGGAGAAGAACCGCGACGGCTTCGAGACCGGCATCGGCCTGGCCTTGCAGGCCGTCCTCGTCTCGCCGCACTTCCTCTTCCGCGTCGAGATCGATCCACGGCCGGGCGACTCCAAGGCGATCCATCCCATCAGTCATTACGAGCTGGCGAGCCGGCTGTCGTACTTCCTGTGGAGCAGCATGCCCGACGACGAGCTGTTCGAGCTGGCCCGCAAGAAGACGCTGCGCGAGCCGGACGTGCTGGAGAAGCAGGTTCGCCGGATGCTCCACGATCCGCGCTCCGCGCCCTGGTGGACAACTTCGCCGGTCAATGGCTGCAAACGCGCAACTTGCGCGACTTCAAGCCCGATCCCGACCTGTTCCCGAACTTCGACGACAAGCTGCGCTCGGCCATGCTCCGGGAGACGGAGTTGTTTTTCGAGAACGTCGTCCGCGAGGACCGCAGCATCCTCGACTTCCTCGATGCGGACTATACGTTCGTCAACGAACGGCTGGCGAAACATTATGGTCTGTCCGGCGTGCAGCGGCGACGCATTCCGCCGTGTGTCCTTGACGGGTACGCCGCGCGGCGGCATCCTTACGCAGGCGGCGGTATTGTCGGTCACGTCCAATCCGACGCGGACCTCGCCGGTCAAGCGCGGCAAGTGGATCCTGGAGAATATTCTGGGCACGCCGCCACCGCCGCCGCCGCCCGGGGTTGAAGAACTCAAGGACGACAAGCAGGCCGTGCTGTCCGGCTCGCTGCGGCAGCGCATGGAGCAGCATCGAGCCAACCCCAATTGTGCCTCGTGCCACCAGCGCATGGACCCGCTCGGCTTCGGCTTCGAGAACTTCGACGCCATCGGCGCCTGGCGCAGCCGCGAAGGCAAGCACGCCATCGATCCATCCGGCACGCTGCCCAATGGCCAATCGTTTCGAGGACCGGCCGAGCTGCGGACGATCCTCAAAGGCCGGCAAGACGCCTTCGCCCGCTGCCTGGCCGAGAAGCTGCTGACCTACGCCCTGGGCCGCGGCGTCGAACGCTACGACCGCTGCGCCCTCGATGACATGGTCAAGGGAGCCAGTCAAGACAACTACAAGTTTTCTCGGCTGATCGTCGAAATCGTCAAGAGCGATCCGTTCCAGAAGCGGAGAGGCAAAGGGGGAGTGAAGTGAAAGACCTGCACCTTTCGCGGCGAACCGTCCTCAAGAGCGTGGGGGCAATGGTCGCCCTGCCGTGGCTGGAAGCGATGATGCCGCGTACCCTGTTCGGGCGCGGCCGCTTCGACGGCGCCGCGGCGCATGGCGTTCCTGTACGTCCCCAACGGCATCAACATGGCCAACTGGACGCCGGCCGCCGAGGGGGCGCTGACGGCGTTGCCGACGACCTTGAAGCCGCTGGCGCCGTTCCAGAAAGACCTGCTCGTGCTGAGCGGCCTGACGCTGGACAAGGCCCGGCCTCACGGCGACGGCGGCGGCGACCACGCCCGCGCCATGGCCACCTTCCTGACCGGCCGTCAGCCGCGCAAGACGCACGGCGCCGACATCCGCGTCGGCGTCTCGGTCGATCAACTGGCCGCCGGAAAGTCGGCACGGCCACGCGCTTCGCCTCGCTGGAGATCGGCTGCGAGGGCGGCAAGAACTCCGGCAACTGCGACTCCGGCTACAGCTGCGCCTACTCCGCCAACCTGGCCTGGCGCGACGAGTCGTCGCCGGTGGCCAAGGAAATCAACCCGCGCCTGGTGTTCGAGCGCCTGTTCTCCGTCCCCGGCAAGGGCGACGACAAGGCCGTGCGCCGCGAGCGCTACAAGCAGAGCATCCTCGATTTCGTCGGCGAGGATGCCCGCCAGCTCAAGAACCGGCTCGGCGGCACCGATCAGCACAAGCTCGACGAGTACCTCACCGGCGTGCGCGAGATCGAGCAACGCCTGGTTCGCTTCGAGCAGACGACGGACCTCGCCGCGCCGGCCGGCGCCGCCCGGCCGACCGGCATCCCCAAGGACTACCGCGAGCATCTGCGTCTGATGGCCGACATGCTGGTGCTGGCCTTCCAGGCCGACCTGACGCGCGTCGCCACCTTCGTCTTCGCCAACGACGGCAGCAACCGCAGCTACCGCGATTATGGCGTCGCCGAGGGCCATCACGACATGTCGCACCACGGCGGCAGCATGCAAAAGAAGTCCAAGATCCAGAAGATCAACCAGTTTCACATCGAGCAGGTGGCCTATCTGCTGGGCAAGCTCCAGGCGGTCAAGGAAGGCAACGGCACGCTGCTGGACAACTCCATGATCGTCTACGGCAGCGGCATCAGCGACGGCAATCGCCACAACCACGACGATCTGCCGATCCTGCTGGCCGGCAAGGGCGGCGGCACGCTGAAGACGGGACGCCATCTCCGCTACCCCCGCGAGACGCCGCTGATGAATCTGTATCTGAACCTGCTCGACCGCATGGGCGTTCGCGTCGATTCCTTCGGCGACAGCACCGGCCGGCTGACGGGGCTGGAAGGATAGGTGAGTCTCTTCGCGGTCTGCTGCCTGCGTCCGAGGGAGTCGTTTGGTGAGCAACGGCACCACCAAGCCGATTCGCTTGTCCCATCATGCGCGCGGTTATCTCACGCGCCGCGGCTTCACCGAGGTTGAGGTCGCCGAGACGATTCGCCGGAGCCGATGGCGGCCCACTTCCATTGCTGGCCGCTGGGAGGCATCGTGGGAATTCGGCTACAATAGCGACTGGAACGGGACGTACTACGCCAGCAAGCGCGTGCGTCCGATCTTCGTGGAGGAAGCGACAGAGATTGTCGTGATTACGGTGTACACGTACTTCTTCTGAAGGGGCAAGCCCGTCATGCGAATCCGCTACGACTCCGAAGTCGATGCCCTCAGTATCTCCTTTCGAGACACGACGGTGACGACGCGGGAACTGGCCGAAGGCATCTCGGCGGAATACGACGCGCAGGGCCAGCTTGTGGGACTGGAGATCCTAGACGCGGCGAAACGTCTGGGCGACCCCTCCACCATGCAGCAAATCATCCTGGAGGGGGTGGGCCCCGCCTACCCTATTGCGCCCGTCCTTTCGTGAGAGGTCAACGGATGTCCGCATCGCTCCGCCGTCAGGTGCTGCAACTCTATGAAGAAGTCGATGCCGCCGTGGCCGCCGCCGGTCCCGTGTGCGTCGCCAGCGGGCGCTGCTGTCGCTTTAAGGAATACGGCCACGTCCTGTTCCTCAGCAATCTCGAAGCCGAAGTCCTGCTGCAAGAGGCTCCGGCCTACGACCCGTCAACCGTGACGCCGGATTTTTGCCCCTTTCAACAGGGCAACCTCTGCACGGCCCGGCAACCGCGACCGCTGGCCTGTCGCGTCTATTATTGCGATCCGAATTATCAAGATACCGGCAACGAAATCACGGAGACCTACCTGCACCGTCTCAAGGAGTTGGCCCGCATCCATGACGTGCCGTGGCGTTACGCGCCGCTGCACCATTTCCTTCGTCATCCGACAGAAACCAGGGCGGATTTCTCCGAGCCGGAAGGCGAACGGCCGGCGTAAGCCGGCTGGTAGAAGTTAGCCACCAGCCGGCTTACGCCGGCCGTTCGCCTTTCGAGGGTCGGGGCGCTAGGGGCGATCTTTCTTCTTCTCGGTTCGCCGACCCCCTTCGCCCGGAGGCGGTGCATCCGGTCTGGCGTCCGGCCCACCGGGACGCGGCGGACGTAAGGTCTCCAGCTTTTTCCGCTGCTCGGCGGTGAGGATCTTCTCCAGACGCTGCTTGACTTCCTTCTCCAGCTTGGCGATCTCGGTCCTCTGCTCGCGCGTCAGCTCCAGCTGGTCCACGACGAAGGGCGGCAGCACCCTGCCCAGTTGGAAGCGCGGTGGGCCGTCCGGCCGGCCGCCCGGCGGCGGACCTTCTCTCTTGCCCTTGTCGCGCCCTTCCGGCGGCTGGGCGGCCGTCATCACGGCCCCGGTCAGCAGCGCCCCGAGAGCCAGGAGCTTCCACAGCGGTCTTGTCATGGTAGACCTCCTCGCCGGCATGTACCCTTTCCCGGCGGCCGGATGCCGGCCTGCGGCCGCCCGGAACAACACCCGAGGCATTGTATCCACGCCGACCGAAAGGGGAGATGAAGGATGAAAAAAGAGGGATCGAAAGCGGCCATGTTCGGCTCCAGGCCGCCTTGTGCTGGCCCGAAGGACCATCGCCAGCTAGTTTATCGGCACGGGCGGCGTGGGCCGGTTCCCCAACGGGAAACAACAGGAATCAACAACAGGAGATTGAAATGCGGAAGTGGTTACTGGGCGTAGGGATCGTAGTGGGTGTGACGTGGGTCGGCGGTCGGCTGCTCGGCCAGCGTTATCTCAGCGGCATCGTCTGGCCGGAGCCGCCGGTGGTGACGCCGGGCGAGGGCAATGGGCCGCCCTCGGACGCCATCGTCCTATTCGACGGCAAAGATTTCGACGCCTGGGACGGTGCCACGGGTTGGAAGGCGGACGACGACGGCGGCTTCACCGCCAAGGGCGTCCTCCGCACCAAGCGCGGCTTCGGCGACTGCCAACTGCACCTGGAGTTCGCCACGCCCAGGGAGGTCAAGGGCAAAGGGCAGGGACGCGGCAACAACGGCGTCGGCCTCATGGGCGGCCGCTACGAGATCCAGGTGCTCGATTCCTATGACAACAAGACGTATCCCGAGGGCCAGTGTGCGTCGGTGTACAATCAGAAGCCGCCCCTGGTCAACGCCTCGCGCAAGCCCGGCGAATGGCAGAGTTACGACATCCTCTTTACGACCCCGCGTTTCGCCGAGGACGGCAAGCTCCAGAAGCCGGGATACGTGACCGTGCTGCACAACGGCGTGGCGGTGCAGGACCACACCGAGATTCAAGGCAACACCTTCTTCGACCGGCCGACGGCGTACAGCAAGCACCCGGACAAGCAACCGCTGGTCTTGATGTATCACGGCAACCCCGTCCGCTTCCGCAACATCTGGGTCCGCGAACTTCACGAACTGCAAGGCAAGCCCGGCGGCAAGAAAGGGCCCGAGGGCAAGTAGAGGCGGATTTCCCCACTAGCCCGGACGCCCGGGCTAGTCGGGTGCAACCGATCAGCTTGAGCATTTGCGGAAAAACCCGAAAAACCGTCGATTAAGTGGTGGACAAGCCCAACAACGGCCGGTACAGTCGGAGCAATCACTAGGATTGATCGCCCGGGTAGGATGGCCCTCCAGGCCGGACCCCCAGGCGGTTACGCGCAGGGAGAACGTCCTTCGTGCGCACGGAACGGATGCCTGGCTTCTCCTCATTCCTCAACGTCGGAGGATGCCCATGTTTCGCTATCGGTGGATTCACAACCTCGCCGGCCTGAACGCGGACATCTGCCGCAAACGATCAACCAAAGCGCGTCGAGCAGTACGGCCACACCTGGAATCGTTGGAAGAACGGTTGGCCCCGGCCGTCTTCGATGTCAACAGCCTCACGGCGTTGCAGCAGGCCATCAATGCCGTCAACCTGCCCGGCTCGGACGCCTCCAACACCATCGTGCTGGCGCAGGGCAATTACAACCTGTCGAGTCAACTGTCGATCACCACGGGGCACAGCCTGGTCCTCCAGGGCCAGACCGGCAACGCGGCGAACGTGATCCTTGATGCCGGCGGCGCCAACAACCGCGCCTTCCTGCTCGGCGCCGGCACCAACGTCACCTTCCAGAACCTGACGATCCAGCACGGCACGGCGCACGACAACGGCATTGCACCGAACACGGCGGCGGAGGGCGGCGCCATCCTCGACTGGGGCGGCAACGTCACGCTCAGCAACGTGGTGGTGCAGAACAATCAGGCCGTCGCCGGCGCCGGCCTGGCGGCCTGTGGCGGCGGCGTCTGGGTCTCGGGCGGGCAGCTCACCATCACGAATAACAGCGTCATCAAAAACAACCAGGCTCTCGGCGGCGGCGGATTGAGCGGAGGCACCGGCGGAGCGGCGTCCGGCGGCGGTATCTACGCCGTCAACGACTCCGAGTTGAGCATCAGCGGCAAAAGTGTCGTCAGCGGCAACACAGCTCTGGGAGGCAACGGCGCCGCCGGCGCCAAAGGCATCTCCGCCGGCGCGGGCCAAAACGGCGGTGCCGCCTTCGGCGGCGGCGTATTTGTCTCCAATGCCACCACGGCACTGACCCTGAGCCTCAGCGGGGCGACCCTGTCCGGCAACACGGCCAAGGGTGGTTCGGGTGGTCAAGGATTCGCCGGGACGCAGCGCCGTCGGCGGCCAGAAAACGGGCGGCGGCGGCACCGGCGGCAGCGTGGGTAGTGGCGGCCTGTTCCTCCTCGGTTTCGGAAGTGTCCAGATCGGATCTTCGAGCCTGTCCGGCAATTTCGCCATGGGCGGAGCGGGCGGCAGTGGCGGGCCGGGAGCGGCCGGCAGCAACGGCGGCCTTGGCGGCAACGGCGGCCTTACCGGCGGCGGCGGCCTGGAGGCCGTCGCCAGCGGCGGCACGCTCAACATCCAGATCAACTCCTCCTCCACGGTGCAGACCAACACGGTCACGGGAGGCGCCGGCGGTGCGGCCGGTGCCGGCGCCGGGGGGGGCACGGGCGGCATGGGCGGCGGCGTCGAAGGCGGCGGCGTCCTAACCGGCGCGTTGCCCGGCTCCAACGTCAAGCTCTCGATCACCAGTTCCACGGTCCAGGGTAACATCGCCACCGCCGGCAGCGGCGGCCTCGGCGGCGCTGCCTTCCTCGGCGGCGCCGGCAGCGGTGGCGGCGGCGGTTTCGCGGAGGGCGGCGGCGTGTTCTCCTTGGGCGGCGGCTCTTCGACCCTAACTCTTACGACCTCCACGGTGGCCAACAACGTCCTCACCAGCGGCGGCGGCGGCCAGGGCGGCCAAGGCCCGACCGGCGCGACGGGCGGCACTGCCGGCTTCGCGTATGGCGGCGGCGTCTATGCCAGCGTCAATAGCACCTCCGGTAACAGCCTTTTCGCCTCGACCATCTCGGGCAACACCGTCACTGGCGGCATCGGCGGCATCGGCGGCACCGGCACCAGCGGTCCCCGCGGCGGTCTGGGCGGCACCGGCGGCACCGGCGGCGCCACTCGCGGCGATGGCGTCTATCTCCTCGGCGCCGGCCAGACCCAGTTCATCAACTCGACCCTCGCCTTCAACAAAGGCACGGCCGGCGCCGGCGGCGCCGGCGGCACGGGTGGCTCGGCGACCGTCAGCACAGCCGGTAACGGCGGCACCGGTGGCACCGGCGGCGCTTCCCTGGGCGGCGGCGTCT
Organism: uncultured Planctomycetota bacterium; assembly: GCA_963849325.1. Taxonomy (GTDB): domain Bacteria; phylum Planctomycetota; class Planctomycetia; order Gemmatales; family Gemmataceae; genus JAJPHU01. The sequence continues at coordinate 759,921 of CAWKHF010000006.1, forward strand.
ACGTCTCCGGCGCCGGCGGCGCCACTTTCATCAATGTTACCGTCGCCGACAACAAGGCCACGTCAAGCACCGGCGGCGCCGGCGGCAATCCGGGAGCACCTCCCGGGACCGGCGGCAAGGTCGGCTCGATCGGCGCACCGGGAGGCAGCGGCCTCAGCCAGGGCGGCGGCATCGACAACGCCGGCAGCAATGTTTTCCTCACCAATACGCTGGTGGCCCTCAACGTCGCCGCCTTCGCCACCGACTTCCTCGGCAGAGCCAACAACAGCGACCACGACTTGATCGGCGATACCACCGGCAGTTTCGGCTTCAGCACCGCTCACGGCGACATCGGCGGCGGCTTGGGCGGCGTCGCCATTCCGCTCAATCCCGGCCTGGCGTCGGCGCTGGCCAACAACGGCGGAACGACGCTGACCCTCGCTCTGCTGAGCGGCAGCCCGGCCATCGGCGGCGGCGACACCGCCGCCACGGCGTTCACCGGGCCGAACGACCAGCGCGGCACGGGCTTCGCTCGCAAGACCAACGGCAAAATCGACATCGGCGCCGTCCAATTCGGCCCGACACCAACACCGACGCCCACACCGACGCCCACACCGACGCCCACACCGACGCCGCACACCCGACACCCAGGTTCCCCGACGCCGACACCCACGCCCACACCGACGCCCACACCGACGCCAACCCCGACACCGACGCCCACTCCAACTCCAACGCCAACACCTACTCCCCACGGCAACCACCCCTAATCGATCCTGGCGACGGGGTGGGAACGAACGAGGCGGCCCGCGGACCACGAAGATCCGCGGGCCGCCTTTCTGTCCGTTGGCGCATTGCGAGCGAATGATAAAATACAGGCTCCCTTCACCCCGCGCCCTGCGTGGGACCGCTAACGGTCCCGACGGAGCCACTCATGACCCTCCTCTATTCCGACTCGCTTTTCCTCCAGCACGAGACCGGCCCTCACCCCGAGACCGCGGATCGTCTGCGCGTCGTCACGGCCCGCCTGGAGAAGGCCGGTCTGCCGGCGCGCTGCCGTCCGGCGCGTATCAACCGATGACCGAGGAGGCGGTGGTACGGCTGCACGCGCCGCGAATGGTACGCCGCGTCGCGGAGTTGGCGGCCAACGGCGGCGGCCGACTCGATCCCGACACGGTCGTTTCTCCGGACTCGTTCGCCGTCGCCCTGGCGGCGGCGGGCGCTGCGCGGCCGCGGTCGATGCCGTCGTGCGCGGCGAGGATGTCAACGCCCTGTGCCTGGTTCGCCCCCCCGGCCATCACGCCACGCCGACGCGCAGCATGGGCTTCTGCCTGTTCAACAACATCGCCCTCGCCGCCCACCACGCCCTGACGGCGCACCAGTTCGACCGCGTACTCCTGGTGGACTGGGACGTGCATCACGGCAACGGCACACAGGACGTTTTCTACGAAGATCCGCGTGTGATGTTCTTCAGCATCCATCGCTTCGGCATGGGCTTCTACCCCGGAACCGGCGATGCCGACGAAACCGGCGCGGCGCGGGGCTGGGCTACACGCGGAACGTCCCCATTCGCTATCCCACGGCACACCGGGATTACGAAGTGCGGCGCGAGTATCAGGCCGCCTTCCGCAGTGCCCTGGAGAAAGCGGCGGACAAGATCAAGCCGCAGCTCGTGCTGGTCAGCGCCGGCTTCGATGCTCACGCCCTCGATCCGATCGGCTCGCTTGGATTGGAGGTCGAGGACTTCGTTTGGCTGACGCGGCAAGTGCTGGAAGTGGCCCGGACGCACTGCGGCGGCCGTTTGGTGAGTTGCCTGGAGGGCGGCTACAATTTGGATGTGCTGGCGGAGTCCGTGCAGGCGCATTTGGAGGAACTGCTTTCCGCATCCCGCTAATTCTTCGGAGGGTCTGCCCATGTCCGCCGTCATCACGCCGTCTCCGCAAGTTCTCTCTTCCTCAGGGCCGGTCCCACGGCGCTGGACGCGCGAGGAATATTACCGTATGGGGGAGATGGGTCTATTCCACGGCCAGCGCGTCGAGCTGATCGAAGGAGAGATCATGGTCCTCAGTCCGCAAAACTGGCCGCACTCCTCCACAGTTGATCGCGTGGCTGAGGCACTCCGTCGTGACCTGGGGGCTGGTTTCTGGGTGCGTACGCAGTTCCCGTTGAACCTCGGCACCTCCGACCCCGAACCGGACGTGTCGGTCGTTCTCGGCCGGCGCGAAGACTATAACGATCACCCCACGACGGCCGTGCTGATCGTCGAGGTATCCGAAAGCAGCTTGAGCTACGATCGCACGCGCAAGGCCAGCCTCTACGCCCGCGCGGGCATCGCCGATTACTGGATCGTCAACCTCGTGAACAAGCAGGTCGAAGTGTACCGCGATCCGCGGCCCGACTCGTCGCAGTTCTACGGCCACGGCTATGCCAGCGTCGCGGTCCTCGTCCCGCCCGCCGTGGTGAATCCGCTGGCCGCCCCGCAGGTTTCGCTCGCCGTGGCCGATCTCTTGCCGTAACATCGACAGTGCCTCTCCCGCCCGCGACGTCGGACACGGAACCTGCCATGAAACTCATTCTCGCCATCATCCAGCCGTCGAAGTTGGAAGCCGTCAAGGAAGCCCTCAACCAGGTCGAGGTCTTCCGTCTGACCATCGTGGACGTGCAGGGATTCGGCCGGCAGAAGGGCCATTCGGAGGTCTACCGCGGCCACGAATTGACGGTGAACCTGCTGCGCAAGGTGCAGCTGCAAATCGCCGTCAACGAGGACTTCGTCGAGCCGACCGTCAACGCCATCATGGAGGCGGGCCGCACCGGGCCGGAGGGCCGCATCGGCGACGGCAAAATCTTCATCCTGCCGCTGGAGGACTGCATCCGCATCCGCACCGGCGAACGCGGACCGGAAGCGATCTAACCATGCGAATTCAGAAGGTCGAGCAGCTTACCAACGAGAAGTGGCTGAACCTGTTCGCGGCCACGTTCGAGCACCAGGGCCACATTGGCCGCTGGGTGTTCGCCTCGCGCAAGGCCCGGCCGCACGGCGGCGCCGGCGGCGACGCCGTCCTCATCGTGCCGATCCTGCGCACGCCCGGCGAGCCGCCGCGCCTGGTGATGGTCAAGGAGTTCCGCGTGCCGGTCGGCGATTACATTTATGCGTTCCCGGCCGGCCTTCTCGAAGCCGGCGAGAGCATCGAGGACACGGCTCGCCGCGAGCTGCGCGAAGAGACCGGCCTGGAGGTCGTCGCCGTCCAGCGCGTCACGCAGCCGTTGTACTCGTCGAGCGGCCTGACGGACGAAGCGGTGGCGATGGCCTTCGTCGAGGCGCGGGCGACGCCGGATACGCCGCCGAAGCTGGATGCGTCGGAAGACCTGCAAGTGGTCCTGCTCGATTTCGCCGCCGTCTGTCGGCTGTGCGACGACTCGACGGCACGCATCGACGCCAAGGCGTGGGCGACGCTGTACCTGTATCAGCAGATGGGACGACTGATTTGACGCCGCTATCGGCTTCGGAGGGAGGCGACATGCCGTCGGGATTGTTGTTGTGCGATGATCTGCTGTTTGCCAGCCGCATCACCGGCGAGGCCCGCGCCCTGGGCCTGACGGTGACGCCGGCTCGCTCGGTCGATCAACTCGTCGAGTTGGCGCGGCAGCAAGCGCCGTCCTGCGTCGTGGTCGATCTAGCCTGTCCGGGGCTGGTGCTGGATGATCTGTTCCGCCGCCTCGGCGATGTGTGCAGTCCGACGCCGCGGGTGGTGGCGTATGGCTCGCATGTCGATGCGGCCGGCCTGCGAGCGGCGCGGTCGGCCGGCTGCGATCCGGTACTGCCGCGCAGCAAATTCGTTGAAGAACTGCCGCGAGCGCTGCCGCAGTGGCTGGCCGAGGCGCCCTCCGGGTCGGGAGCCTGATGTGGCCTCGGATTTCTCCTGGTTTCCTTGCGGGCCGGAGGATGGTATACTGTCCGGTGTGAGACGACTTCGCCCTTGGAGGTGAGCCATGATCGACGATGTTCCGCCCCTCGTCGCAGCCGCGCAGGTGGAGGCGCCGTCTCCGGTGCTGCCGCCCGCCGGCGAGTCCAACCTGCCCGCGCCCACGGTCGAGCAGGCACTGCGCCGCCGATCACGTCTTCACCGCCTCGACGCAGCGTCATCCCCTTTCAACCTTGCTGGGCGTATGTACGAGCATCGCGCTGCTGCGTGATGTCGCCGTCGATACCTTCGAGAACGTCCGAGGAGGATGAACGGCCGGAGCGGAAGCCCCACGAGGATGAAGACGCGGACGGCGCGGATTAAATCGACATCCGCCCCTGCCACCTTGCCAAAAGCTCGAACCCCGTGGCAGGGTGGGGTGGATGACTTAACACATCTCCCATCTTGGGATTATGGGTTGGCGAAAGAGTATCCTTGCCACGTTGCCGGGGTCTCAAGGCGACCCGTTTGATCGTGCGGCGCTACTACTAATTGCTGCGCTCAACGACGGAGACCTTGATCTCGTTGCTCCTAATCTCGACCTTGGGCACCTGTCTGAGCAGACCAACCAGCTTATCGTTTTCAGCGTCGCCGAACCAAGCGTCCATGTTGTTGCTGTTGGTAGAGTAGAAAAACCGGATGCGATACTCGCCGGTTGTCCGAAAAGTGCGTGAATTGAGCTGGGAGGCGAAGAAGAATCCATGATCGCCGATCTGTTGGTAGGGATCGAATGTCCTGCCCGGCGACACCTTGACGAAATTCTTCTCTCGCAGTTCGCTCACGTTCCCACACCCCTTGCCTCCCTCAGCAGCCGACTTTCCGTCAGGTCCAATCACCTCAAAATAGCAGAGCGGATAACGCCACTTGCAGTCCGAGGCGTCGAGGCTCCCGACGAGATAGATGTCTGCGTTGGTCTGATTGGTTATGGCAACCGTGATCTTGGGCACCTTACCCAATTCACAGGTTCGCTCACCACGGATAGTACAACCCAACGGCTCGATTTGCTCAGCTGCCTTTCGATCGGGTATGTTATAAACGCATCCAGAGCCGAGGAGCGATAGAGCCGCCAAAAACACAAACGAAGTGCGCATGAGGCTCACCTCTCGCCAAATGACCAGCCGCCTCGTTTCCTACCGTTGCTGCGTGGATGGTGCCGCTGGCCGACTCTTTGTCTGGGCTTTGACGCGGGCCTCGTCCAACCGTCGCTTCAGTTCGTCCCGGCACTTCTTGACGTGCTGGCGGAATTCGACCTTATCGCGGTAAGTGACGCCGCGCAGCCATGCGTCCATCGCCACCACTTCCCGCGAGCCGCCGATGGCGGCCAGCGTCCTCGCCGCCGCGTAGCGAACCGAGACGTCCTCGTCCGATAGCAGGGCGACCGCCGGGGACGCCTCCACAGAACTGCCAATATCCTTCAGCAGAATCAGCGCGTCCGCCCGGATCCCGGGGTCTGCGTGCGTCAGGTGGGTGACGGCGTACTCGCGGAAGCGGCGAGCACCCGGTTTCTCTCCATCGATTAGAAGGTAAACTTTGGTGACCGCCTCTGGAGTCACCTTAGGGTCTGAGAGGATTGCCTCGTATATCGGATACGCCTTCTCACCCACACGGAGCAAATAATGGTATTTCTTCAACTCCTCCGGATCATCTAAACAGCCCCAGCAGAGCGCCTCACGAATTTGCCGCTCCTCCTCCATGGTGAGAGGAGGGGCCGCAGCGATCGCCGCATCGCTGAAAGCGAGCGCCATGAAACAAGCGAACACCAAATGTCTGGAACACAGTCGCATGGCGAGTCCTCCGTTGAGAATGCCGCGCCCTGAAGTGACAGATATAGAAAGGGATGGTGCCAGCCAACCTTCGCACCGTTACTTACCGTTGCTGCGCGGACGGTGCCGCTGGCCGACTCTTTGGCTGGGCTTTGACGCGGGCCTCGTCTAACCGCTTCTTCAGTTTGTCGCGGCACTCCTGGACGTGCTCTCGGAGTTTGGCATTATCGGGGTAGCTAGCACCGATCAGCCATACGTCCATCGCCACCACTTCCCGCGAGCCGCCGATGGCAGCGAGCGACCTCGCGGCGGCCTGCACAATTGGCGTTTCTTTGTCCGATAGGAGGGCAACTACTGGCGAGGCATCCGCAGGGCTACCGATCTGCCCCAGCAGAGTCACCGCATTGAACCGTATACTGAATTCTGCCTCAGTCAACCGAGAGATAGCGTGCCTGAGGAAACGGCGCCGGTCCATTTTCAAGTTGCAGAGTACAAGAAGAACGCGAGCCACCTCCTCAGACTCCACCTTGGGGTCCGAAAGGATGGCTTCGTAGACCGGGAACGCCTTCCCCCCCATCTGGGTCAAATAGTCCCATTTCTTCTCCACGTCCCCCTCAGCTAAAATATTCCAGTGTAACGCCTCACGAATTTGCCGCTCCTCCTTCACATTGAGAGGAGGAGCGGCAATCACCCTGCCGTCGAACGCGAGCACCGTGAAGACGACGAACATCAATAATCGGGAACGCGATCGCATGTTGAATTCTCCTTGGAAAATGACGCACCCGAGAGGCAGGGCGAACAAATGTTCCGATCGCTAATCACAGCGTCTCCCGGTTCTTGTCGGTCACTGCGTGGGCGGATTCGACGCCAGTTTGGACTTGAGCATAGCCTTGGCCTCGCCATCGGGAATACGCCGCGAATCCGTGACTTCACCATCATCCTGAGGTAAGCCGCGGACCATGAGGTTGACAATGCGACTGTCATGCTTCCCGTTGTTAAACAGGATGTGCCCAACTTCGTGAGCCAAGGTCTGATATTTCTCGAAATTCGCGCTGATGATGATGCTGTTCGCATACTGGGCTGGCACGAGCGAAGCCGGGAAGGATTCGCCGAGGCCGTCTTTAATAGGATCACCTTTTCCATCTACAAAATTGTTAACATAATACACCTCGATGACGCCTTTGGCGTTGGACCGAAGCTGAGCTGCTCCCAGCAGATTTCTTTCTGCCGTCGTCATCGGGATCCCGCCTCCAGAGTCCCAATTGGCACCGAAAACGAAGTGCGTTAAAATACCCTTGCTGATATTCGCTTTGGCGAGCGGGTCCACGATCTGGGCTGACGCCTTCAATTGAATGCCAGCCTGAGCATAAATCGCGTTCGCCCATAACAAATCATGTACCACCTGGGTTGCCGAGGCCGCCGGCTTGCCCTTGGCGACACTTAGGATGTTGACGTGCAGCTTGACTACCTTCTGGACCGGCACGGTGGCCTTGGCCTTCTCCTCTCCATAAGAGGCGCTGACCGCATCGCCGAGCAGGACGTTCAAAGCCCGGCCATCCCCGGCCTGTTTATCGACCGAGACAGACGTCAGCAGTAGCGATCTGGAACGGAACAGGCCGGTGTTGACACCCGTTTCCGTCAGCGTGATGTCATCGCCGAGGTCGCTGCTAGTATCGACATAGACCTGGATCGTATCCTTCTGGCCTCTGTTCTTGTTCGCCATCGGATCCTTCACCTGCACATAAAAGTGATCTGGATCCAGAGAAATGAAATCGCCCCTCTTCAACTGCATGTTCCTCCCTACTCCCAGGAAAGCGTTCGTCCACTTCCCAACATGGAGCGTGTTCACCGAACTGAGCTGAGGACCGAGACCCTTGTCGACGTTTGCGAGGAATTGGATGATAGGCTTGCCGTTCGCTTCCTCAGGCTTTCGGGCAGCCGGTTTCTGCACGCGCCAGCCTTGCGAGATCTGCACGGTGATGGTGTACCAGCCGTTGGCCGCGTAGGTATGGCTGCCCAGCACCTGGAACAAGCCGCCGCCACCCTGTACCACCCCCGTCGTGTCCAGCGGCGTGCCGTCGCCCCAATCGATCTGCGCCGTGAATTCACTGGCCGCATCGCTGGCGTCCGGATCGGTGAACGTCGCCACCTGCACATTATTCAAGGTCAGGCTCTTGCTGATGTCCTGATCGGCCACCGTCAGCGACAGCGGCGGGCGCACCACCGTCACCGGCGTGCTGTACGTCAGCGTATTGTTGTGCTCGCCGCCCTTGACCGTCACCGTCACCGCATAGGTTCCGCCCGGCTGATCGAGACTATCGTTTGCATACTTGTGACTGCCCTGCACCGAGAACGAGCCATATCCGCCTGTCACTGTGCCGGCCGACGTGTTGCCGTCGCCCCAATTGATCGACGCCGTGTAGTCCGACGCCTGCACGTGCGGATCGGGATCGCTGAAACTGGCCACCGTCAGGCTCGACGGTAGACCGGCATAAATGTCGCCCACCACCACCGTACTGTCCGCCGTCGTCTTGATCCCATCGGCATTGATCACGGTCACCGTCGCCGTAAACGTGCCCTGCTGACTGTAGCTGTTGCTGCCGCTGACGCCGAAGACGCCGTCGCCTAGGTCCATGATCGTCGCCGACTGCGGACCATTGCCATCGCCCCAATCGATGGCCGCCGTGTAATCTCCGACCTGGGCGTTGGGATCGCTAGAAGTGAAGGTGGCCAACGTCAGCGTCGCGGATTGATACTGGATGGCGCCCAACTGGAAGCCGCCCGTCACGGCCACGGTCGCCGCCTGCACCGTCGCCGTACCGGAAGTGGTGATGGTGGTGCCGTCGGGGCCGGTGATTTGTACTTGGAGGGCATAGTTGCCCGGCGTGGCGTAGCTGTGATCGCCCGTCACCGTGAAACTGCCAGTGTCGCCGTCAACTATACCCGTGTCAGTCGTACCGTCGCCCCAGTCGATGGTCGCCGTGAAGTCGCTGGCCTGACTGTTCAGGTCCGGCGTCGTGAATGTCGCCACGGTGATCGAACCGCTGTCGCTGCTGCCCACGATACTGACCGGCGTGGACTGGACCGTCAGCGTCGGGGCGTTGACCAGCCAGGTGAACGTCTGGCTGACGGACTGGCCGTTGGAGTCAGCGGCCGTCACGGTCACGGCGTAGGGTGTCGTGCTGACGGCGTCGTCGGCCACCGTGCCGGAGATGACGCCGCTGGACGGGTCGATGTCCAGGCCATCGGGCAGTCCCGTCGCCGAGTAGGTCAGCGCATCGCCATCGGCATCGCTGGCGTTGACCGGCAACGATACGCTGTCGCCGGCCACGTTGGTCTGCGTGCCCGGAGTGCTCATCGTCGGCGGTGTCGTGTCCGTGTGCGTGATGGTCCAGTTGAATGCCTGGCTGGTGCTATAGGTGCCGTCGCTGGCCGCCACCGTCACGGCGTAGGGACCGCCGCTGGAATCACCGGCCGCGATGGTGCCGGAGATCAGTCCCGTCGTGCTATTGATGCTCAACCCCGACGGCAGACCGTCCGCCGTGTAGGTCAGATTGGCGTTCATGCTGTCGCTGGCTGACAGGGACAACGAGACGTTATCGCCCTCGCTGTTGCTCTGATCGGAGGGAGCGGTCAACGATACCACCGGATTGACGTTCCAGGTGAAGGTTTGACTGCTGCTGACCACGCCGTTGCTGACCGCCACGTCCACGGTGAAGGGACCCTCCGCCGCCGCGCCCGCCGCGATCACGCCGCTGATCAGGCCCGTCGTCGCATTGAGCGACAGGCCATCGGGCAGTCCGCTGGCGCTGTAGGTCAGCGAACCGCCATTGGACACACCTTGCAGTTGCAACGACACGCTATCGCCTTCCGTATTGGTCTGGTCCGCCGGCGCCGTCAACGCCACCGGACCTACCGTCCACAAAAACGATTGGCTCGCACTATTGACGCCATCGCCGACCGTCACGGTCACATTGTATGGACTATTCGTGTCCGCATTAGACGCAATGGTGCCGGAGATCAGTCCCGTGCTACCGTTGATGCTCAAGCCCGTCGGCAAGCCGCTGGCCGTCCAACTCACCGCATCGCCGTCCGCATCGCCGCCCTGCACAGCCAGCGACACCGTCTGACCGTCCGCACTGGCTTGCGAACCCGGATTGACCAGCGACAGGTGCATCACCGTCCACGCGAACGACTGACTGACGCCGGCGACGCCATCATCGGCCGTCACCGTGACGTTGTAGGGACTGGAAGTATCCGCTCCTGTCGCGATTGTACCACTGATGAGACCCGTGCTGCTATCGATATTCAATCCCGGCGGCAGGCCGCTGGCGCTGTACGTCAGCGTACCGTTGGCGGCGTCGCTGGCCGAAACTTGCAACGATACCACATCGCCCACGGCGTTCGTGGGATCGATGGGGTCCATCGACAGACGCGGACTGACCGTCCAATTGAAACTCTGGCTCGCCGTATTGGTCCCATCCGTGGCCGTCACCATCACTTGATACGGACTATTGGTGTCCGCTGTGCTGTCGATAGTGCCGCTGATCTGGCCGCTGCTGGGGTCGATGTTCAATCCCGGCGGCAGGCCGGTGGCGCTGTAGCTGAGCGTGCCGCTGCCGTGGTAACTCGTGGTCAACGGCAGCGACACCGTGTCGCCATCGAGATTGCTCGGATCGCCCGGCGATACCAGGTTGATCGCCGACACCGTCCAGGTGAAGGTCTGGCTGCTGCTGGACGTACCATCGGATGCCCTGACCGTCACCGTGTACGGCGTACTGCTGGCGGCGTCGGCGGCCACGGTGCCGGAGAGCAGGCCCGTGCTGCTGTTGAGGCTGAGGCCATCGGGAAGGCCGCTGGCGCTGTAGCTCATGGTGCCGCCCGGCGAAGTCGCCGACAGTTGCAGCGAAACGTTATCGCCGGTGGCGTTGCTCTGGCTGCCGGGATTGACCAAGGCCACGCGCGGCGTCACCGTCCACACGAACGACTGGCTCGACGTGGCGCCGCCGTCCGTGGCCGTCACCGTCACCTGATAGGGACTGCTGCCATATAAGCCGATGCCGACGGTGCCCGAGATCAAGCCCGTCGCCGCGTTGAGGCTCAGACCGGCCGGCAGTCCCGTCGCGCTGTAAGTGGGCGCGCCGCCGACATCGGTGGCGTTCAGTTGCAGCGACACGGCCGTACCTTCCTGGCTCTCCTGATCGGCCGGCGCTCAGGGCCAGCTTGGCGATGGTCCAGGTGAACGACTGGCTGGCGCTGGAAGTGCCATCGCTGGCCGTCACGGTCACGGCATACGGACTATTCGTATCCGCCGTGCCGCTCAGGTTGCCGCTGATGAGTCCGCTGCTGCTGTTGATACTCAGCCCCGGCGGCAGGCCGGTGGCGCTGTAGGTCAGCGGCAGTCCGCTGGCATCACTGCCCCATAGGGACAGCGACACGGCATCGCCATCGACGTTGCTCTGATCGCCCGGATTGCTCAGCCCCACGGGGTTGACGGTCCACGAGAACGTCTGACTGCTGCTGGCCTGGCCATCGGAGGCCATGACCGTGACCGTGTACGGCGTGGCACTGGCGGCGGAGTTAGGTAAGGTGCCGGAGAGGAAGCCGCTGGACGGGTCGATGCTCAGGCCGGGCGGCAGTCCGCTGGCCGTGTAGGTGAGGCTGTCGCCGTCAGCGTCGTTGGCGGACAGCGACAGCGACACGTCATCGCCGGCGGTGTTGGTCTGATCGCCGGGGTTGCTGAGGATGGGAGCAACATTGGCTGGGCTGATGGTCCAGTTGAAGTTCTGGCTGACGCTCTGGTTGTTGGACTCGTCGGTAGCGGTGATGGTGACGGCGTAGGGCGTGCCCAAGGTCGAGCTGGGATCGATGGTGCCGGAGATGAGGCCGCTGTCGCTGTCGATGCTCAGTCCGGGCGGCAGGTTGCTGGCGTCGTAGACCAAGGCGTCGCCGTCGGCCTGCGTAGCATTGACCGGCACGCTGCCCCGGATTGACAGCCCAGGTAAACGTCTGACTGCTGTCGATGCCGTTGCTGACGGCCGCGTCCACCGTGAATGAACTTCCCGCCGCCGCCTCCGCTCCCTCAGCCTAGGCTCTGTCTGGTAAAGAGCAACGTACGTCGTCGAAAAGCGCCGAAAAGCGCCGAACCCAGCAAAAGACGCTGTTTGAGAGCGCCGAAGCTTCGGCGCCGACAGCCAGTTGGAAGCCTTTTTGCCGAAAACGGCCTGAAATCGCAGTTACCAGACAGAGCCTAGCGGGGAGTGGAGGGATGACGCGGGGCTATCGATTCGCGGATGACCGTACCTAGAATTAAGCGAACATGAGGGGTTGTGCATTTGTCCCTCGCCGCCTTGACGATCTTTACCTCTTCCGCACTCACTTTGCCCAGGTGTTCGAGCCAGTGGGCCGCGTACGCCCTGGTCTCTTCGTCTACCGATTTTTCGAGCAAGCGGAGGGCGTAGGTAATAATGCGCTGCCGTTCTCGGATGTGGCGCTTATCGGTCGCGGGATACGCTGAGTACAGTTTATATAACAACCCTTCCGAGAAGTGTTGTCGGACGACCCATTTCTCTATCAACGGAAGCCAGGTATCCAAATCCAGTTGGTCATTTTCCAGCGCGTAATGGAAACGAGCGATAATCATCTGAAGGTCATGCGTCCTGATAATGTCACCGCTGACCCAACGGTCGAAGAGCGCCGCTCGCCGCCGCGAACCCACCCATTTATCCCGGTTGATCTCCCACAGGATCTCATCAATCGTCACCTGCCCGGCGACGGCCACCTTGGGATCATCCGCCAACTTCTCCAGGAACGGGATCAAATCGGTGGGTTTCTCCGCCGCCAGAACCTGGATGGACCAAGCGGCAACATAGGGGTTGTTGCTGAAGACATACTGCCTCAGAAACTTCGGCCGTTCTGCGGGGCGGGCTTTGGAGGCAGTCTCCACGATACAAGCCCATTTCAGGGCGACGGTGTAATCGATATTATTCGCCGAGCCCCCAAGGATTTTCCGTGCGGGTACGGGGATAGACATATTCCACGGAAGTAAGCCGTCCCCCTCATAAGTGCCGTGATTCGGCCCGTATATGATCAGTCTGCCGTCATTGGAGATGAGCTGCCAGATACCGACTTCCCCTTCCTTTACGAACGGGTTGAGTTCGTCCTCCAAGTGCATACGCGAATGTCGTGTAAAGTGTCCTTGAAAGGTCGTGGTCTTCAGCTTCGGGTCGCCGCGGTAGACGTATTCGATCCGAAAGGTCACCTCCTGCCAAGGATCCTGCCAGTATAGTCGCTTCTCGTACACGACGCGGACGGCCTTGGCTCGGACCAAAACTTCCGGCCAGAATGTCTCTTTGTCTTCTTCTGCCTGGATGGATGCGGGCAGGATTAGGGCGGACATCAAGCAAGCCGTGAGCATGGGAGTAACCTCTCTCGCCAAGTAGTGTTCGTCACGGTTTCGCATCGAGATTACTCAAAATTGTATTGGCGAATTTCCTGATTGCCGTAGGCCCCACTTGTATCCACTTCGTGCGGCGCAGTGCGTGGCTGCCATCCGTCGGGAGCCGTGACTTGCGCATTCCCATCGTTGCTCCAAGCCAACGACGGGTTGATCTTACCGCTGCCGTTGAAGGCCCAGTTCATAAACGCCTCTGACCAGAAAGTGGAACTCCATGACGGGTTAACATCGGTGGTGGCCGTGATCTCCGTGAGGAAACTGTACGCTCCCTCAATGTAGGTCAGATAATTCCGTGCCACCTTGGGATCCTTCACCTGCACTGCTGACAACTGCTGGTAGGTCAACGGCACGTCAACGCTCGGAGTGTCCTGGACGCCTATCGTCTTGGAATTACCCGGAGGGGCCGTCGCATTGGAAAAACCGTTCGCGTAACCTCCCAGGCTCTGATAGTAGGGCGAGGACGTGTCGTCCCCCAGGTCCAGCATCGTATCCCCCTCCAGCGGGGATTTCAAAACCTTTCCGTTGTCATAATCGCCCTCCAATTTATTGATCGTCACGTGCTGGATGAAGCCTACACGCACCCAGCTCAAGGCGTTGGCATCGCGAGCGTTCAGAGTCACTGTCGCAAACCAGTACAAACCCGGCAGTTGGAGGAAAAATCGGCCCGTGGTGATCTGGTTGCCAGCAGCATCACCCGCCTGCCTACTGTTGACAGGAATCACCTTCGTGCTCGATTTCACCGATTTCATCAGGACATTTTTTTCCGTCGGCGTGAATTCGCCGTTGTCCGCCGGCGTGCCGACGAGGAACGGACTTCCGGCTTTCGCAAAGGTTACGCTGATCGCCGGCTTCCCATTCACTCGCACCGCTGTGGCCCCCGTGAGCCGCGTCGGCGACGTAACCACGACCTGCACAACGTTGATAGTCGTCGCCCCACCCTCCACGTTTTTCCCACCCACTTTCAATTGGACGATCACCGTGGCAGGCTGGTTCTTGAAGACTAGGTTGACGGACGCCGTGCTGAGAACTCCATTGATATACGTCAAGCGCAGGGGGCCGGGTATCGCCACGTTCGTCGCCCCTCCCCCGGGCGTCGTGAACTGCAATGTTACATTTGGCTTGTCGCCCTCCTTGAAGTTGAAGCTCTCCAGCCCGCTCCATACGTACTTGTACTCCGAGTTGCCGGGGACAACGGACTTGCCGTCGATCGCAGCGCCACCAGGGTTCACGGCTAGTCCCATCCCAGCGCCCATCGCTGCCAGCAAGGTCGTGGACCATCCCTGGGACACTTCCACTTCGATGCGATACTCCCCCGCCGTCTGATAGGTGTGGCTCCCCAGGACGCGGAACATACCGCCCGAACCCACGACCGTCGCACTCGTGTCCGGGGGCGTGCCGTCGCCCCAATCGATCATCGCATGGAACTCGACGGACGTGTCACTGACATCCGGCTCCGTGAAGCTCGCCACCTCCATATTGCTGAAGGCCTCGCCCGGCTTCGCCTCCACCGAACCCACCACCAGCGACAACGGTGGACGCACCACCGTCACCTGCGTGCCGTACGTCAGCGTATCATTCTGCTCGCCGCCCCTGACCGTCACCGTCACCGAATAGACCCCGCCTGGCTGATCGATGCTGTCCATCGCATACTGGTGGCTGCCCTGCACGTAAAACGAACCATAGCCGCCCGCCACCGTGCCCTGGCTGGTGTTGCCGTCTCCCCAGTTGATCGAGGCCGTGAAGTCCGACGCCTGTACGTCCGGGTCCGGATCGCTGAAACTCGCCACCGTCAGGCTCGATGGCAGACCGGCATAGATATCGCCGACTACCACCGTACTCGCCGCCGACGCCTTCGACCCATCGGCATCCGTGACCGACACCGTCACCGCATACGTCCCCTTCAGGTTGTAGCTGTACGTGCCACTGACGCCGAACAGACCATCCCCCAGGTCCGTGACCGTCGCCGGCATCGGGCCGCTGCCGTCGCCCCAATCGATCGCCGCCGTAAAGTCCGACGCCGTCGCATTCGGATTGCCGTCGGTGAACGTCGCCAGCGTCAAGGTCGCCGACTGCTGCTGGATGGCCCCCAACTCAAATCCGCCCGTCATCGACAATGGCGCGTCCGTCACCGTCGCCGTGCCGGCGGCCGTGGTGTTGTTGCCAATGCTATCGGTGAGGACCACACTCACCGGGTACTGGCCCGCCTCGGCATAGGTGTGATCGTCCGTCACCGTGAAACTGCCGTTGCCGCCGCTGACCGTTCCTGTATCCGTCGTGCCGTCGCCCCAGTCCACCGTGGCCGTGAAATCGCCGGCTTGGCTGCTCATGTCCGGGGTCGTGAACGTGGCCACGGTGATCGGGCCCGTGTCGTTGCCCTCCACGGCACTGATGGGTGTCGCCTGAGCGGTGATCGACGGGTCGTTGACGAGCCAATCGAGGGTTTGGCTGACGGACTGACCATTGCCATCACTGGCTGTCACCGTCACCACATAGGGTGTCGTACGCGCCGCATCGTTGGCGACGGTCCCCGAAATCTGGCCTGTGAACGGATCGATGTTCAGGCCATCGCGTAGTCCCGCCGCCGAATAGATCAAAGCATCGCCGTCCGGGTCGCTGGCCGTGACGGCCAACGGCACGTTATCGCCTGCCACGTTGGTCTGTGTGCCCGGATTGGTCATGGTCAACGCCGTCGTATCAGTGTGGGTGACGGTCCAATTGAACGTCTGACTCGTGCTGTAGGCGCCGTCGCTGGCCGTCACCGTCACGACGTAGGGGTCGCCGCTGGAAGCGCCGGCCGCGATGGTGCCCGAGATCAAGCCCGTTGTGCTGTTGATGCTCAACCCCGACGGTAGACCATCCGCGCTGTAGGTCAGCGGCGCATCGAGCGCATCGCTGGCCGACACCTGCAACGAGACGTTGTCGCCCTCGTTGTTGTTCTGGTCCGCCGGGGCCGTCAGCGACACCACCGGATTGACGGTCCAAGTGAACTGCTGACTGGTGCTGACCGTACCGTTGCTGACCGCCACCGTCGTCGTGTACGGACCATCTGCCGCCGCGCCTGTCGCGATGACGCCGCTGATGAGGCCCGTCGTCGGATTGAGCGACAGACCATCCGGCAAGCCGCTGGCGCTGTAAGCCAGCGAATCGCTATCAGACACGCCTTGCAACTGCAATGACACGCTGTCGCCTTCCGTATTGGTCTGATCGGCCGGCACCGCCAACGCCACCGGACCCACCGTCCACAGGAACGTCTGGCTCGCGCTGTTGACGCTGTCGCTGACCGTCACCGTTACATTATAGGGACTATTCGTGTCCGCATTGGAAGCAATGGTGCCGGAGATCAGACCCGTGCTGCCGTTGATGCTCAAACCCGTCGGCAAACCCGTCGCCATCCACGTCACCGCATCGCCATCGGCATCGCCGCCCTGCACAGCCAGCGATACCGCCTGACCGTCCGCACTCGCTTGCGGCCCCGGATTGACCAGCGACAAGTGCGTCACTACCCAGGCGAACGACTGACTGACGCTGGCGACGCCATCGCTGGTCGTCACCGTCACGTTGTAGGGACTGCTGGCATCCGCTCCCACAGCGATTGTACCACTAATCAGGCCCGTACTGCTATCGATAGTCAGACCCGGCGGCAGGCCGTAGGCGCTGTACGTCAGCGTACCGTTGGCGGCGTCGCTGGCCGAAACTGGCAACGACACCGCATCACCCACGGCGTTGCTCGGGTCGATGGGGTCCAGCGACAGACGCGGACTGACCGTCCAGTTGAACGTCTGACTGGCACTATCGGTCTCATCCGAAGCCGTCACCGTCACCTGATAGGGACTATTCGTATCCGCCGTGTTGTCGATGTTGCCGCTGATCTGGCCGCTGCTGGGGTCGATGTTCAATCCCGGCGGCAGGCCGGTGGCGCTGTAGCTGAGCGTGCCGCTGCCGTGGTAACTCGTGGTCAACGGCAGCGACACCGTGTCGCCATCGAGATTGCTCGGATCGCCCGGCGATACCAGGTTGATCGCCGACACCGTCCAGGTGAAGGTCTGGCTGCTGCTGGACGTACCATCGGATGCCCTGACCGTCACCGTGTACGGCGTACTGGTGGCGGCGTCGGCGGCCACGGTGCCGGAGAGCAGGCCCGT
Source organism: uncultured Planctomycetota bacterium (assembly GCA_963849325.1). Classification (GTDB taxonomy): domain Bacteria; phylum Planctomycetota; class Planctomycetia; order Gemmatales; family Gemmataceae; genus JAJPHU01. Next base: position 777,220 of record CAWKHF010000006.1, read on the forward strand.
GCTGCTGTTGAGGCTGAGGCCATCGGGAAGGCCGCTGGCGCTGTAGCTCATGGTGCCGCCCGGCGAAGTCGCCGACAGTTGCAGCGAAACGTTATCGCCGGTGGCGTTGCTCTGGCTGCCGGGATTGACCAAGGCCACGCGCGGCGTCACCGTCCACACGAACGACTGGCTCGACGTGGCGCCGCCGTCCGTGGCCGTCACCGTCACCTGATAGGGACTGCTGCCATAGGAGCCGATGCCGACGGTGCCCGAGATCAAGCCCGTCGCCGCGTTGAGGCTCAGACCGGCCGGCAGTCCCGTCGCGCTGTACGTGGGCGTGCCGCCGACATCGGTGGCGTTCAGTTGCAGCGACACGGCCGTACCTTCCTGGCTCTCCTGATCGGCCGGCGCTCAGGGCCAGCTTGGCGATGGTCCAGGTGAACGACTGGCTGGCGCTGGAAGTGCCATCGCTGGCCGTCACGGTCACGGCATACGGACTATTCGTATCCGCCGTGCCGCTCAGGTTGCCGCTGATGAGTCCGCTGCTGCTGTTGATACTCAGCCCCGGCGGCAGGCCGGTGGCGCTGTAGGTCAGCGGCAGTCCGCTGGCATCACTGCCCCATAGGGACAGCGACACGGCATCGCCATCGACGTTGCTCTGATCGCCCGGATTGCTCAGCCCCACGGAGTTGACGGTCCACGAGAACGTCTGACTGCTGCTGGCCTGGCCATCGGAGGCCATGACCGTGACCGTGTACGGCGTGGCACTGGCGGCGGAGTTAGGTAAGGTGCCGGAGAGGAAGCCGCTGGACGGGTCGATGCTCAGGCCGGGCGGCAGTCCGTTGGCCGTGTAGGTGAGGTTATCGCTGTCAGCGTCGTTGGCGGACAGCGACAGCGACACGTCATCGCCGGCGGTGTTGGTCTGATCGCCGGGGTTGCTGAGGATGGGAGCGACGTTGGCCGGGCTGATGGTCCAGTTGAAGTTCTGACTGACGCTCTGGTTGTTGGACTCATCGGTAGCGGTGACGGTGACGGCGTAGGGCGTGCCCAGCGCCGAACTGGGATCGACGGTGCCGGAGATGAGACCGCTGTCGCTGTCGATGCTCAGTCCGGGCGGCAGGTTGCTGGCGTCGTAGACCAGCGCGTCGCCGTCGGTCTGCGTGGCATTGACCGGCACGCTGACGTTGTCGCCACGGAGGTTGGTTTGATCGCCGGGGTTGGTCAAGACGGGAGCGGCGTTGGCGGAGTTGATGGTCCAGTTGAAGGAAGTCGTGGTGCTGCCGCCCTGGCCGTTGGCGATGGTGATGGTCGGGTTGTAGCTGCCGTCGAAGTCGGCAGAGGCGTCGTTGGCGATGGTGCCGGAGATCAGTCCGGTGCTGCTGTTGATGCTCAGTCCGAGCGGCAGACCGATGGCGTCGAAGGTGAGCGGATCGTTGTTGGGGTCGCTGGCCTGGATTTGCAGCGAGACGCTGTCGCCCTCGGTGCTGGTTTGAGAGCCGGGGCTGCTGGTGACGGAGGGCGACGCGACAGGCGTCTGCGTCCAGGTGGGGGTTGGTCCTTGCCAGGTGGGCGGGGCGTCGTCTTCCTTGATGGCGACCGTGGTGGTGTTGGGGTCGCCCAGGGTGGCGTTGCTGGGGTTGCTGAGGGACAGGGTGAACGACTGGATGTCGGCTTCGCCCTTGCCGTCGTCATCGAGAAGGGGGATGTTGATGTCCTGTACGGTCGTGCCGGGATCGAAGGTCAAGGTGCCGCTGACCGGCTGGTAATCGGTGCCGGCGAGGGCCGAGCCGTCGTTGCTGGCATACTGCACGGTCACGGTCTGACTGGAGGCGGTGTTGAGGGTCACGTCCACGCCCACACTGCCATCGGTTTCGCCGACGTTGGTGGTGGGGCTGGCGAACTGGACCGTCATCGGCGTAACGCTGGCCGTGCCCGTGACCGTCGTTTGGCTGCCGCCCGCATCGGTGATGGCCGCGCTGATGGGGTAAGAGCCGACGGCGGCGTAGGTGTGATTGCCATAGATGTTGAAGAGGCTATCGTTGCCGTAGGGATCGTAGCCGCCCGAGAGGGTGCCCGGCGAAGTCTGTCCGTCGCCCCAGTTGATCTGGACGGTGTAATCGCTGGCGGTGGCGAGGGGGTTGGCATCATCGAAGTAGCCGACCGGCCCGCTGTAGGGCAGGCCGGCGTACATCGAGAAGGTCTCGCCGGACTGCGGTGTCAGGACGGCGTTGCTGACGACGGCCGTGTCCGAGGCGGTGAAGATGCCGCCGGGTCCGCTGACGCTGACGGAGATGGGGTAGGTGCCTTCGTCGTCATAGGTCATGCTGTCAAACACAGAAATGGAATTGGTGGTGACCGTGGGATAGTCGGTCGTGGTTTGGCCGTTGCCCCAAGTGACGGTGGCGGTGTACTGGTCGTTGGGATTGCCGTCGGGATTGCCGAAAGAGGCCAGCGGCACGTCATAGTTGTAGGCCCCTTCGACGAAGTTGAAGGACGGCGACGGGTCGTCGGCCGGCGTCATGTCGTTGCCGGCGGGTCTGTCGGCGGTGGCAGCCGGCTGGTTCGGGCTGGCCATCGCATGAGGGGCGATCATCGTGGTCAGGGGAGCGGCGGGCGCTCCGTTCGGGACGGCCGCCGTCAGCGCCGGACCATTGAAGGCGCCGCGGATGCCCAGGGCGGTCAACTCGTTGGCGGCGCCGTTGCCTCCGCCTCCGCCGCCTCCACCACCGCCGCCCCCCAGCGAGCCGCCCGTCGAGGTGCCGCCCACCCCCGTGCCCATGCCGGTCAGGCTGTTCGCTCCACCGGCAGCCGGCCCGTTCTTGGTCGGCGTGTCGGCGGAGTGATACTTGGGCTGCGCGCCGTTCGTCAACGCTGGATCGACCAGCGGATCCGCCGGGGCATGAGTCGCGGCAGCCCGCGCATCGAGACCGGAAGCATTCGTCTTGCCCACGTCGGAGGATGACGGCGGCTCGGCCGGCGCAAGTGTGTCCGTCTGAGCCAGGTAGCGGCTGGCGTCCACCGAGGAGGAGGGATGCGCTGCTGCGTGGAGGAAGAGGGCATCGGTCAGGGCGGCGTCTGGGTCGGCCGGCGTCCGACCGGCGCTCTCCGTCGTCGTGGCGGAATGGTCGTCCGCCGCCGGCGTGGGATGCGAGGGAGCGGTCCGAGCCGTATCGGCGACCTGAACCAGAGCGGTCTGGGCCAGTAACCCCTCCACGCCCATATTGGTCGGTGATTCGATCTCTTCCAACCGCTCCAGACAGAGGGCAGAGGAACGCGGGCGGCGGAGGCGCGGCAGCACTTCCCGGCCGCGCAGGACACGTGCGGGTTTGAGCCAAGCGAGCAAACTCTTCCAAGTCGTCGAGAGCCAAGCAGGCGGACAAACCTTGATGCGGAGAGGACGCTTCCACCGCAGCATGGGTGCGAATCCTTTGCAGACAAGCGAGTCGCGTCAACGGATGCGAGTAGGAGAACTCTTTGTTCCAGAATTCGTCCTATTGTAGCAGCCCGTGGATCGAGACGTAACGAAAAAAGTTAAAAAAAAGTAAGATTGTGAGGTCGCGTGCCGAAGTTGGTTCGGAGTGTAACCGATCCGGGCCCGCCTTGACGCCCAGTCGCAAAGCATCTACCATCGGCCGACCTCGGTGCCGGTAGACATCGAGATGCCGGAAGCATCGTTTCCTTCATCGAGAAGCGGGGTCGCTCATGGAAGGGCAAAGATTGAGCGAATCGACGCAAGGGACGGAAACCACCTCTGCTCCGGCGGCCGGCGCGGCCTGGGCGAACCTGCGCCGCCTGGCGCTGCTGGTCCTCCTGGTCGTCGGGATACGGGCCTGGCAGATCAGCCACACCGAGGTCATCTCGCGCGACAGCATCAGTTACATCCGCATCGCCTGGCAGCTGGAGCATGGCGACTGGCGGCAAGTCCTGCCGCAATCGCCGCAGCACCCGGCGTATCCGTTGGCCGTCCTCGGCCTGTCGCGGATGGTGCATCCCTTCCTCCCCGAGAACCTGCCGGGAGCGTGGCAGCTCAGCGCCCAGCTCGCCAGCGCCCTGGCCAGCGTCCTGCTCGTCGTGCCGATGTTCTTCCTCGGACGCGAACTGTTCGACCGCCGCGCCGCCTTCTGGGCGTGCGTGCTGTTTCAGTGCCTGCCCACCAGCGGCAAGGTCATGGCCGATGGCCTCTCCGACACGCTCTTTCTGTTGTTCGCCTGCTGGGGCCTGTGGCTGGCGTGTGTCGCCCTGCGGCGCAGGTCGTCGGTCGTCTTCGCGCTGACGGGCCTGGCCGGCGGACTGGCCTACCTGACGCGGCCGGAGGGGGCGCTGGTCCTCGGCGCTACTGGACTGGTGCTGCTCGCCCTGCAAGTCCGTCGCCAACGGCGCCGCCCGTGGCGGAGCGTCCTGGCCAACGGGGCCGCTCTGTCGGTGCCGGCGTTGGCCGTGATGGTGCCGTACATGGTCCTCATCGGCGGCATCACCGTGAAGAACACGCCCAACATCATGATCGACAAGCCGCGGCCGGACGCCGACTGGGAAGGCCGGCTGCGTCCTCATGCGTCGAAAGACAAGGCGCTGCGGTCGCACGGCACGGCGGCCGGCTCGACGCTGCTGGCCATCTGGTGGGGCCCCGGCGATGCCGATTTTGAGAGTACCCTGAAACAGATCAAGGATCCGCGGGACTTGCCGAATGCCCAGCCGCCTTCGCATTATCTGTGGGCGTTCAAGGCCCTTTACCTGGAGTTGTCCAAGGGGTTCTTCTACACGGCTTGGCTGCCGGCGCTGCTGGGACTGTGGTGGTTCCGCGATCGCTTTCGGTTGCCCGGGACCTGGGTCCTGCTGCTGGTTTGCCTGCTCCTCGTCGCCTTGCTCTACCGCGTCGCCGAGAAGATGGGATACCTGTCCGACCGCCATCTGCTCCTGGTCATCCTGTGCGGCTCGTACTGGGCCGCGGCGGCGACGGCTGCTCTCGGCGTCAAGCTGGCGCAGGGAGCGGCTCGCCTCCGGCCGACCCTGGCCGGCACACGATGGACGGATGGGCGGCTCTGGTCGCTGGGACTTCTGTTACTTTTGACCCTCGCCCCGCTACCGCGGACACTGCAACGACTGCACGCCGAACGAGCCGGCTTCCGATCCGTGGGTCAATGGCTGGCCGAGAACACCTGTCCCGGCGACTTCATTGAGGATCCCTTTTGCTGGAGCTATTACTATGCCGGCCGTGTCTTCCTGGAGGGAGCGACCGGCCTTGCGGCCCAGCAACCGCCGTGTTTCTACGTGGTGCTGGAGCAGTCGAAGAACCGCCATCCGCACCTGGTCTCCCTGTACATGGCGGTCGTCCACACGCTGCAACAGAAGGGATCGGAGATCATCCATCAGCGCGAAGTGCTGCGCGGCAAGGACAAGGTCCAAATCCTCGTGTGGAAGGTGCCGGGTCCGTATCAATGGGCGCCGCTACCGGCCCTGCCGAGTCAAAGTCGTTGATCGGCGACGGTTGCCATTCGGTGCATCGACAATCTCATTCGGTTCCGGGAAGCCCTTCGCCGTCGTGTTCTTCCGGCGTTATTCACTCAACGCCTCAACCAGCGCCCTCAATTTTTTCATGCCGCCGACCTCGTTGGCCCAGGATTTGATCTTCAAGATCGTGGACAACGCATCGGCATTGCCGGTGCCGGTGGATGCGGCGAACTTGGCGACCATCTTTCGGGCCTTGTTCCGGTGAGCCTGCCTGCCCAGCATTTTTCCCTTCACGAGATAGTACAGCTTCTCACTCACCTTGATGCCTTTGGCTCCCAAGGTGGAACAGACCTCTTTGGCAGTGATCTTCGGGTTCGCCTTCAGCAGTTGCCGGATTTCTTCACTCTTGTTGACGCCGTTTTTCTGCTTGGCCATGAAACGCACTCCCGTAAAGGTAAAAGAATCCTCTCTGTGCAGTTTGTAGGATTGTTCTTGGTGTAGTCAACAGCCGAACTGGGGAAACCCTTCCCTCCGGAAAGTAGCGGATGTTCAGAGCATTTCCCTGAAACGAATGCGTCGAAACTCAAAGCGGCCATATTCGGACTGAAGCCCCATCGCGCCGGTTGCCGGAACCTTCATGGGCTTGCCGATGAGTTCTCCATTGCACTTGCAGATGGCCTCGGTCCCCTTCACGGTAATTTCGATCTCGTTCCAGTCGCCCGGCTTGAACTTGTTGAGCTTCTTGAAAACGCCGGTCCGTCCACCCTCGGTCACGGCATCCAGTTGCAGTTGCGGCCCTCGAATGGAAATGCCGCTGTTGTTCTTGGGCTTGTCCGTGGTGGTGCGGAACTCCAGCCTGAACGGAAAGTCCTTGTTGTACTCCTTGGCGGTGTACAGGGCCATGAAAGGAGTGGTCGGCCGTGAAGATTTTCGTCTGCGCTTTCGGCAGACACAAGCCAGGGCGGCGGAGCATGAGAACGGCGGTAGCTGCTGCCGCTTCGGTGCCTTTCTCGTTGACCTCCACAAACGCCTTGTGGACGACCTCGGAAATCTGGCGCTGCCGATGAGGGAGGTCAGAAGGAGCCACGGAGAGAACAGAGAACCGAGACCCTTGCCTATCCTCCCCGCTGCGGCGACAATGCCGGCAGTTCTCGCCCCGGACCTTCACGCATAAGGAGAACCCGCCATGCGTCCGCTCGCACGTCTCTTCCTCGCTGGCCCGATCGTGGCCCTGGTGTCCCTCGCCAGTCCGTTTCCGCTCGCCGCCCGCGACGACACGCCGAAAGTCCAGGTCGGACAGCCGGCCCCGCCCATCGAGCTGCCCGCCACCCAAATTCAGAAGTATTTCCCGGAGGCCAAGGACAAGAAGACGCTCAAGCTCGCCGACTTCTCAAGAGGTATAAATGCAAAGAACGTCGTCCTCTTCTTCTATCCCAAGGCCATGACCCCCGGCTGCACGCGCGAATCCTGCAAGTTCCGCGATCTGAACAAGGAGTTCGCCAAGCTCGACACCGTGGTCCTCGGCATCAGCACCGACAAGCTGGAGGCGCAAAAACAGTTCACGGAGAAGGAAAGTCTCAATTTCCCGCTGTTCGCCGACGCCGACAAGAAGATCGCCAAGGCCTACGGCGTCCTCAACTCGGAACGCGGCTTCGCCAAGCGGGCCACCTTCGTCATCGACAAGAAGGGCATCGTCCGCAAGATTTATCCGGCGGCCAACGCGGACAAGAACCCCGAGGAGGTGCTGACCTGGATCAAGGAAAACCTCAAGGAGAAATGAGCAAGGCTTGAACGGCGACCGTTGACTGTCCGAGCCTGAAGCGTAAGCGAAGAGACGGCAACCGAAGGTTGCCGTCTCTTCGCTTACGCTTCAGGCTCGGACAAGTCGGCTCAGAACGGCAGCGTCATATCGAACTGGAACACGGCCATCTCATACTCGAACTCGGCGAACATCAGGTTGGCGAAGGCGTTCAACCGTCCCGTCGGCGACGCGAAGGCGGACAGCGCGAAGACGTATTGCGACGTCAGCAGGTTGGTCAGGGCGTTCTCCATGGTGTTGAACTGCACGTTGACGGTGCTGGTATCGGCCTGATACATGGGAATGAGCGGCGGGATGGCCGGCTTGCCGGCCACGTTCACGCCCGTCTGCACCGTGACCGAGGCGCCGCCGACGTCCGTGATGACCACCCGCACGACAAAGCTGCCGCTGGTGGCGTAGCTGAACGGGTTGCTGCCGTAGACGCCGAAGGTGTTGTTGCCCAGCGCCACGATGGTGCCGGTGGAGCTGCCGAACGCTCCGCCCGCCTGCTCGAAGAAGACCGTCGCCGTGTAGTTGCTCGGACTTTCCGGCGTCGTATCGGTGTCCTGGAAGGTCGCCACCAGGGCGTTGGCCAGGAACGATCCCGTCGCGGAGGTAAGGGGAGGCTGCGGCGAGGCGACCAACGGTGCGTCGGCCACGTTGATCGGGCCGCTGACCGTGCGCGATTTGCCTTGCCCCGGCTGGGATACGTTGACGGTGAGCGTGTAATTGCCCTCTTCCGAGTAGGTGTGACTGCCCAGGACCGTGTAGTTTTCCCCTCCGGAATTCACGACCGTACCGGCGGAACTGCTGCCATCGCCCCAGTAGATGGTGGCCGCGTAAGTGCCCGTGGCGTTGCTCTGGCCGTGGAAGACCGCCACGGGCACGTTCGTCAAGGGCTGTCCTTCCGTGGCGTTGTGCAGCGTGATCGAGACGTTCAGGCCGATCAGGTCGGGGATGAGCAGGTTGGCGGCCGGACTGCCCAGCCCGGTGACTTCATCGTAGCCCGGACCAGCCGAGAAGGCGCCGTTGTTGCCCGTGGTGATGTCGTGGAAATCGCCGGGGTTCGATTGATACAGTTCGTAGAGGTCGGGGAGGGTCTGGGTGGCGCCATCCAGGGTGGTTCCCCCATTCTGAACCAAACCCTCGTCGGCGATGGAGATGAGGGCAGCCCAGCTGGGCGACGCCAGGCTCGTTCCGCCGATGATGTTCCAGGGCGTGGCGGCGCCGTTGGTGAAGGAGTCGTAAACCCACACACCGGTATTGGGATCGGCGAGGAAAGCGACGTCCGGGATCGTCCGCTTGCCGGTCTTCTGTACGCTCTCCTGGTAGGCCGGTTCGTTCTCGAACTGGCTGATGCCGCCGCCGCTGCCGCCCAGCGTTGAACTCTGCGCACCGTTCCCCCAGCCCGTTTCGCTTTTGTAGGTGTTGTTGGGGTTGAGCGTCAGGGCCGTGCCGCCGACCGCGATGACATTGGGAGAGTAGGCCGGGTAGCCTCCGGGAGAGCCGTTATCGCCGGTCGAGGCCAGGAACGTCACGGGGTTGTGGCCAGGCGGTGTCTGGAACGTCGTATCACTACCTTGTTCCCCGGCGAATTCGTTGCCGCCAAAGCTCATGGACACCACGGACACGCCGGGGGTGCCGGCGGCGGTGGCGACGGCCGCGTACAGATTGGCGTTGCTGGCGTCGTTGGCCTCGAAGAGGATGATGTTGGCTCCGGGGGCGAGAGAGTGCGCCCATTCCACATCCAGAGCCTCCTCCCCTTCCCAACCTTTGGCCGGATCGGGGCCGGGCAGCGCACCCGTGCCGGTCTGACCCAGCTTGAGGAAACTGGGCGGATCGGGCAGGCCGTACTGCACGTCAAATTGGTGCAGGTCGCTGGTGTTGAAGGCGGGGTTGGTGCTGTCGAGCAAGTTGGGATCGTCGTAGGCATCCACGAGGGCGATGGTCTGGCCGGCGCCGTCGCCGATAATGCCGAAGAGTTGGTCGATCCCGTAGGCCGTTTGCACCTGCTGGGGACTGAAGCCCACCGGCCCCGTCGGGGTCGGGAACTGAAAGGGCTGATTGCCCGACGGGTGATAGACCACGTAGTCCGGGGTAGCGACCGACGGATCCACGCTCGGCAGCGTCGCGCTCAGCAGGGTCCGGTCCTCCAGCGCTTCCAACCTCAGGCGCGGAGGGCGATAGGATCCGCGCCTTGGCCGGGGAAGCCGCCGGGGCTGTCGAGACGAGGGGAACGTCCGCTGGAGCCAATTTCGCCAGAAAAGAATAAACATAGGTGCAATCGCTTCGCTGCGGGGCCATCATCGGGTCGATGCGATGGGTGCGACGCCGCACTCGATCGGGATGCGCGATGGCCCGCGTCGGCCATCGGCGTCAAGTCTATCGCATGGGTGAGGGAACCGTATAGCAGAACAGAGAGACTTCCTGCTCACTCGGGGTCCGGAAGCGCTGCCCGGACGGAACAATCTACGCGGGTGCTATTCCCGGCAGAAAAAGCAGTGTGGTTCGCCCCTTCCTTCTCTCCGATGATGATGGAAGGTTTCGCGGAGGTTGTCAAGCAGTTCCTGGCGGAAAACAAGCCGTCGGCGCATTGAAGCGGGAGAATGAGTTGGCTGGGAAATTTGGGCAGATCGTGCGGCATGGAAGGACAGCATGGGCGGAGCGCGTTTCAACGGTTTTCCCTGAACTTCGCCGTCTAGGGATTCCGATGGCTTTATGGAAGAGGGGAGTCCGCCTCGCCGCGAGGCCGCACCGATGACGTCCGAGGCGATGGATCACGCCGGGCACAAGGCAGGTCGCGATGAGAAGAAAATTTCTGACCGCCCTTCTGGCCGGACTGGCCCTGGCCGGCCCGGTCTGGGCGGACGAGGAGCCGGACAGCACCATGCGCGTCTGGCTGGACGCCGACTACTTGCTGTGGGCGATCAAGAACTTTCCCGTCTCGCAACCGCTCGTGACGACCGCCACGGGACTGGCCACCACGGCCAACGAGGGCGCCCTCGGCACTTCGACCACGCGGGTCCTCGCCGGCGACGACAACATCAACCAGGGGTTTTTCAGTGGCTACCGCTTCAGCGCCGGTTGGATCAACTTACCCGGCACCTTCGGCCTGGAGGGCAACTTCTTCAACCTGACGCAACATGCCACGGCGGACAGCTTCGCCTCCGGCGCCACCGGCTCGCCGCTGCTGTCGCGGCCGCTCTTCGAACGTCCGCAGCCAGACGCAGACGGTGCAGTTGGTATCGGCCCCCAACGCCTTCGCCGGTTCGGTCACGATCGGCACCTCCTCCGAGCTGTGGGGCGCCGACGTCAACGCCCTGTGGCCGGTGCTGCGCGGTGGCAGCGATGACGATGTCGTTCGCTATTTCAGCTTGCTGGCGGGCGGCCGTTACCTCAACCTGCGCGAGGACCTGACCGTCGGCCAGTCCGGCAATGTCCTGGGCACCGGCATCGCCTTCTTCGACGGCCAACCCCTGACCGCCGGCGGCAGCCTGCTCATCACCGACGATTTCCACACGCTCAATCAGTTCTACGGCGGACAGGTTGGCGCCCAGGCCGGCCTGGTGTGGTGGCGCTTCACCCTCCGCGCCACCGGCAAGATCGCGCTGGGTTCGATGCGCGAAGAAGCGATCGTGTCCGGCAGTACGTCGGCGACCAGTCCCTTGATCGGTTCGCAGACGGTCAACGGCGGCGTGCTCGCCGCGCCGAGCAACATCGGCACCTACGCGCGTGGCGTACTGGCCTTTCTGCCGGAGGGCAATCTGAATTGCAGCCTGGAGATCACGCCGCAGATCCGCTTGACGCTCGGCTACACGTTTCTGTACGTCAGCAATGTGGCCCGGCCCGGCGAGCTGATCGACCTCGGCGTCAATCGCACCAACTTGCCGTCGTCGCAGACGTTCAACCCCGCCGCTGGCGGCCCGCAGCGACCCGGCTTCTCCTTTCAGGGCACCGATTTCTGGGCCCAGGGCATCAACGCCGGCATCTGGCTGCGCTTCTAATCCATAATCTATCGAAATACTCGTTTAGCCGCGACGCGCAGCGGAGCGCGGGCTGCCCGCGCTCCGCTGCGCGTCGCGGCTAAACGAGTATTTCGATAGAACAAGATAACCGCTAAAATAGCGGCATGGACAACTACGATCCGCGTTACCTGGCCGGCATTCGCTTCTTCAACGAGCAGGACTTTTTTGAGGCCCACGAAGTCTGGGAAGACCTGTGGTCCGAGAGCCACGGCGCCGAGCGTCGCTTCTACCAGGGCTTGATCCAGGCGGCCGTCGGTCTGTTCCATTTCGGCGGCGGCAACCTCGGCGGGGCGGTGAAGTTATACCGATCCAGCTACGACTACATGAAAGGCTGCGGATCGCCGTTTCTCGGTCTGGACGTCGAGGACTTCTGGCGGCAGATGGGACAGTGTTTCGAGCCGCTGTTGAGCACATCCGCGCCGGATCGGGACCTGCGACCGGCGCCGGAGCGGATGCCGGTCCTCACGCTCGACCCGCCGCCGTCGGCCTGGCCGGACCCCGCGGATTATGTCCACGACGACGACGAATGACGATGCGCAAAGGCGGCCCTCCATGAGCGCGGAACCTTCTCTGCCGGCGAACTTCAGCGGTCGGGTTCGTCTGTTCCCCTTGCCGAACCTCGTCCTTTTCCCCGCCGCGGTGCAGCCGCTGCACATCTTCGAGCCGCGTTACCGCGAGCTGATGGCCGACGCCCTGGAGGATGACCGTCTCCTCGCCATGGCCGTGCTCCAACCCGGTTGGGAGCCGCACTACCACGATCGGCCGCCGATCTCTCCGATGGTCTGCGTCGGCCGAATCCTCCAGGAGGAACACCTGCCGGATGGGCGCTACAACCTGCTGCTCCACGGGCTGAGCCGGGCACGCGTTCTGGGAGAGCTGGAAACGGACAAATCGTATCGCATAGCTCAGGTAGCGGCGCTGGTGGATGTGCCGCCGGCCTCGCCCGCCGTGGAGCAAGAGCTGCGGCGGAAACTGACCGAGTGCCTGCACGCCTGGTTCGCCGCGCAGAGCGCCGACCTCGATCCGCTGCGCAACTCCTGGAGAGCGGCCTGTCGCTGGGAACGCTGTGCGACATCTTCAGCTTCACCTTAGGCCTGGAGGTGGAGGTCAAACGGCAACTGCTCGAACAGGTCCACGTCGAGCGGCGCGCGCGGATGCTGCTGGACTACCTGGTCCCCCGACTGCCGACCCAATCGGCGCCGGAGACGCCTCGCCGCTTCCCGCCGGACTTCAGCGCCAACTGAGCGCCCTCCTTTCGCCTCGTGCTTATCGGAGAAATTGCTTGCCGTGGGCTGATCCTGTGGCCATGATGGGGGCATGCACGCCGGCAGGACGGCTGCGACCTCTTCTCCCTGAAAGGAAACCACGATGCCGGACCATGCGAACGCGAGTTGCCCCGAATGCGCCGACTCCTTCGAGGGTCGGGAGTCTTTCGATCGACGCGATTTCATCCGCGTCGTCGGCGGTCAAGCGGCCGCCCTGGCGGCCCTCGCCGGCGGCGCCGGCGCGGCCGGCCGTGTCTTCGCCGCCGAGGACGCCAAACTGAAGAAAGTCAAACGCCCGGTCAAGCCGGCCGAAGACCTGGTCCGCGAGCTGTACGCCAGCCTGTCGTCGGACCAGAAGAAGGACGTCGTGCTGGCCTGGGACCACGGCTCCGAGGGCGGCAAGCGCCGGCCGACCCGCCTGCGCATGTTCAACGCCCCGATCGGCAAGCAGATCGCCAAGGTCTACACCAGGCCGCAGCAGGAGTTGATCGAGCGCATCCTGCGGGCGATCTGCTCGGACGAGGACGGCTATCGCCGCATCAGCCGTAATGGCAACTTCGACACCAGCGGTTCGCTGGCCGGCTGCGGGGCCACGCTATTCGGCGAGCCGGACGGCGGCAAGAAATACGCCTGGGTGTTCACCGGCCATCATCTGACGGTGCGCTGCGATGGCAACTCGGAACCGGGTGCCGCTTTCGGCGGGCCGATGTACTATGGGCACAGCCCCAACGGCTACAGCGAAAGAAACGTCTTCAACTACCAGACGAAGAGCGTGCTGAGCGTCTATACCGCCCTGTCCGAGGAGCAGCGCAAAAAGGCCGTCGTCACCGGCACTCCCGGCGAGGGCGAATCGTCCATTCAGTTCAAGAAGAAGATCGAGGAGCAGCCGGGTATTCTTTACAAGGACTTGAAGGCGGACCAGCAACAGCTCGTCGAGAAGGTCATGCGCGACATCCTCTCGCCATACCGCAAGGAAGATGTCGATGAGGTCATGGACATCATCAAGGCCAACGGCGGCATGGAGAAGATTCACCTGGCCTTCTACCCGGATCGCCGCATGAACGACAACGAACCGTGGCACTTCTGGCGGCTGGAAGGGCCGGGCTTCGTGTGGAACTATCGCGTCCTGCCGCACGTTCACACCTACGTCAACATCTCCGCCAAGGTGTGAGACACGGGCGTTGATTGTCCGAGCCGGAAGGGTAAGCGAGAGTGGACTTTCCCTCGCTTACCCTTCCGGCTCGGACAGTTGGCAAGTGAGATGATTTGCGCGGGAGCGTCGATCGAGTGATAAGATAACGAGAAGAAGGTTCCGCTTGACGCAGGTCTCCTCGTCCCTTAGAAGCCCACGGGGAATCGCCACTTTAGGAGGTTTCGCCATGCCAACGCTGACGGCCCCGTCACTCGATCGACGGCTCTTGCAGACGGTGAAAGAAGAGGTCGAGGCCAAATCCGTCCGCGACTGGCCCCCGGAATCGGTTGAGCTTTGCTTGGTCCTCTTGCGGCAAATCCGCGAGACGACCGCCGGTATGCTCCGGACCCTGGAGGAAGTCCTGGCGGGAGGCGTCGAGGCTCGCTCCTTCGTCCGCGATGGCGTTCCTCTCCTGGCCGCCGCGGAGGACCGCGTCGCGACCATTCGGGAGTTTCTCGAAAAGCTGTCCTCGTCGGAAGACGCCGCTTCCGCAAGACTCTTGGCCGTGTTGCACTCCTTGGAGGAGAAAGAAAAGGCTTTCCGCGGCCTTTTGGCCGAGGCGTTGGCCCGAGTCTCGGCGCCGTCCCCGTCGATGGATTGGGACCGTCTCAAGCGGGAAGCGGATGCCGACTTCGCCGATGGTCATATGGTGAGTTTTGCAACCACCGAGGAGATGTTCGAGGGGTTGGCAAATCCTGATTGACCCGGAGGTTGGATGTGCGTTACAGGCTCGAATTCCGCGCGTCCGTCCGCGATTATCTCCGGCAGCTGCCTCTTACGCGCGAAGGTCGGAAGACTCCACGCGAATCTGATTCCGTTGACCGCTGAAGTCCCGGACTCCTTTCAGTCTGATCCGGCCAACCGACCCGATCCGTCTTCTCCCTTCTACCATTTCACCTATCACTTCCGGGACGGGGGCCGCTGGTGGAGGCTCTTTGTCGTCGTGGATGACTCAACAGCTGCCTACGGCGTCCTGCGCATTGTTTACGCCGACTGCCAGTAATGAGAAGCACAAGTGAGTGAGAAAGGTCATAGGGTCTTTTTCGCTCCGAAAAAGACCCTATGACCTTTCCCTGCATTCAGACAAATCCCTCTTCTTCTTCTTCAGGGAGCTTAACCCGTCGCATTGTCTTTCAGGACAGTTCAGGCTCGACGCCTGCATGCTCCGTTTACTCGGTAGGGAACCTGGTGGCCTCCTCTAAGTCGTTGCGCAGGGTAGGTCGCTTAGAACAATTTTTGTTTGACCATCTCAAGGAACGCGGTCACGTTCGATACACAAGGAACTTCCGAAACCATAGCCACATCTCCGTCAGATGCACGAACCGGTGGAACCGTGTGTTCGACCATCAAGGCTTTAATGCGCTCCCAATTTATCGCATCGTCTGCCAGAAAGCCTGGGCTGGCCATCGCCTTTCCTCCAGCAGCATGGATTCGTTCAAGTTGCCGGTGGATGCCGAGATATTCGGTTCGGTTCATGACGCGGGCAGGGCCGAGCATGATCCCTCTCATAACCTCGTTGTAATGTTTCGCGTGCAGGAGTCCTTCTTCGATTAGCACCTGACGGAGTTCATAACCGATGGTTTCTGCAAGGCCGCCAGCGGGGGCTTGCGACTCCAGTCTCTGGAGCATTCGGAAGACTGCGTGATCAGGACGGGGAGTCGCAAGGGCAAGGCTACAGACAATCACTGTCAATCGGTCGATCGTCACCGGGACAACATTATGCTCATAACGCGGCTGCGACAGGATATTCCGGATCCCGTCGTAAAACTCGGTTTCAATGGCGGATGCGGGCCATGTATGGGTGTTGTAAGCCATATTGGTTTTCAGCCACTGATCGATTCGCCGCGCCATACCCTCTGCCAAGAGGCCGGGAGAGAACGGCCGAAAGCGTTTTCCCGGCGTCACAAACCCGGCCATCATCTCTGTGTATGTTCCGTTTGTTACTTCCTGCTGTTCGACCGTCCAAGGTCCGCTCCCACCCATGTAGGGAAAGTCCATTGGTGAAAACAGCAGTTTGGTCTCGTCCGCAAATTGTTGTGCCCGGTAACGTATATCGGCGTGGTTTGTGCCCTCATGGTCAGGTAAGGTTGCCAGCTTCGGAAGGATTTTGTGATAGCCATTGATCTCTCCCCCAGCGGCTGAAATATCCCCTGCCAGTTGGAATGCCGAGTGGACTCCGAAATCCACCAATTCGGCGAGGATTCGGAATCCTGGGTTACTGCTAATCAGCTGTAAATAGTGAATGTACTCATGGGAGAAGGACATAGTCATGACCGCGTTGGCCGGCATACCAGCCAAGTCAGACGATGATCCACGATCCGAGACATCGATCCTACACGAGAAAAAGTCGAAATACGCCATAATTATTCCTGATGATGTATTAAAGTCAGCGCTGTGTGTTACCCCTGGCGAAGGAAGCAACCAGTCAATCGATCCAACCTCGCCGAACTACTAGCTAGGGCGTGTCGCGCGTTCTAACTCCCTCCCGTCAATTCTCGCCTGGGGCGCTTGCCTGTCAAGCGAAGTCGTAACTCCCGGCCAATCTTTCCGATTGTCCCCACAGCGCCGGGGGTATCTCTACCCCCGGCAAGCGAGGTTCTGTGAGGCGATTACATGAACTCCTCAACCAACTCACGGCGCTGGTCCTTGGTCAGGCCGCGCGCCTTGCCGACGAGTGGGCCGTCCTGCAAGGCCGCGTCGAGCTGATCCAGCGACGGGCGCGGATTGGGGTTTTTGTAGAACAGGCCAATGGGGATTTTCGCGCCCATTCCAGCGCCCGGTCCATCGCCGCGTGGAAGTCGGTCGAATCGTGGCCGTTGTCTTCCAGGCGGTAGACGTGATCGCGGAACCAGTGATACGTGTTCTGCTTGTTGAAGGTCACGCACGGGCTGAACACGTCGATCAGGGCGAAGCCGGGGTGCTGAATGCCGTCCATGTACAGCTTGAGCAGGTGCTTGGGATCGCCGCTGAAGCCGCGGGCGATGTAGCCGCAGCCGATGGCCAGGGCCAGGGCCAGCGGGTTGAGCATGTGCTCCAGGTTGCCGCCCGGCGTGCTCTTGGTCACCATGCCGTGCTCGCTGGTCGGCGATACCTGACCCGTCGTCAGGCCGTAAATCTCGTTGTTCATGACGATGTAGGTCAGATTGATGTTGCGACGCATGGCCTGGATGAAGTGGTTCAAGCCGATGCCATAACCGTCGCCGTCGCCGCCGGTGGCGATGACGGTCAGGTGATGGTTGGCCAGCTTGGCGCCGGTGGCGAAGGGCAAGGCCCGGCCGTGCAAGCTGTGTACGCCGTAGGAGCGGAAGAAACCGGGCAGGTTCGACGAGCAACCGATGCCGGACACGACCAGCAATTCATGCGGCCGAATCTCCAGCTCGGCGCACGCCTTCTGCAAGACGTTGAGCACACCGAAATCGCCGCAGCCCGGACACCAGTCCGGCGCCACGTCCGCTTTGAAGTCCTTCACTTCGAGTTTGCGAGGGGTTGCGGTCAGGGTCGTCATTATGGAGAACTCCTTCGTTCGGTTTCGTGAGGGATCAGGCTTTGTCCCGGCGGAAAATGATGCACAGGTGCTGCGTGTCTCCCTCGGGAGGGAAGGCGCGCATGCGGTTGCCGGTGCCCGGCTCGGCCGGGCACCAAATGAGATGATCGCCATCCAGTTCGTAGATAATCAGCGACGTCTTGCCGCGGTGCTTCTCCGGGCCTTCGCGGATGGTCATGTCCATCATCTTGGGCTTGGCCGTCGGATCGAGGGTGTAGGTGCCGAGGTAAACGTCGCCGTTCTTGAAGGTGACGGTGAAGTGTTCGCCGGCGATGAGCATATGCGCCTCGCGGATGCCGGAGACGAATTTCCACATCCCTTGCAGGCGCTCTTTATCTCTTCCGGCGGCAGCTTCGCGCGCCAGGTCGGGGTCGAGTAACGCGGTTTCCATGAACATCTCCCTTGATGAGATAGCCTCTCGTTCTCCCCTCTCCCCCGCTTCGGGGGAGAGGGGTTGGGGGTGAGGGGGCGGCGTCTCCCCCTCACCCCCAACCCCTCTCCCCCGCTTCGGGGGAGAGGGGGGCAGTTCTTAATGCGTGGTGGCGGGGGCAACGCCGGAAAGCCGGCCGGCCCAGTCGGCGCTGGTGCCGCTGGGATGGTCGGTACGCCAGCCCGGCTCGGTGGATTGCACAATGACCACCTCCGCCTTGCCGTCCAGGATGTCCTGGACGCCGGCGACGACGTGCTTCGGTTCCAACGGTTCGCCGTCGTATTTGCGAATGTGGCCGTTGGCCGCGATGCCGGTCTCGGCCCGCAGGTGGCGGGCGAACTGGCCGCTCTGGTTGTTCTCGACCACGATGATGCGCCGGCTGCGGCCGAGCAACTTCTGCACCTCGCGCACCTGGAACGGCAGCAGATAACGCACCTGCAGATGATTGGTCGAGACCCCCTCGCGGTTGAGACGTTCGACCGCCTCGGTCAGCACGCCCCAGGTCGAACCCCAGCCGACCAGCGTTACCTCGGCGTCGGCCGGCCCGCTGAACAGCGGCGGCGGCAGATGGGCCAGCACCGTACTCATCTTGCGGACGCGCTTGTCCACCATTTTCTGACGCCGCACCGGGTCGGTGAAGACGTCGCTGAGCAGCACGCCGTCCTCGTCGTGCTCGTCGCTGGCGGCCACGTACAGATGGCCGGGCACGCCGGGCACGGCGCGCGGCGAGATGCCCGACTCCGTGTTCTTGTAGCGCAGGTACGGCTCGCCATTGGCGTGATGCGCCTCGCCGTTGCTCGAACCGTTGCCGCTGGGCAAAATCACCTCGCCGCGGTCGATCTCCAGGATCTGCTCGAACACGGCGGGATCGACGGTCTCGTTGCCCTCGCTGAGAAGCAGGTCGGAGACGACGATTACCGGGCACTGGTAGCGATCGGCCAGGTTGAAGGATTGCTGAATGACGGCGAAGCAATCGGGAATGCTGAGCGGAGCGACGATGATGCGCGGGAAATCGCCCTGGCTGGCGCCGATGGCCTGGTTGAGGTCGCCCTGTTCGGTCTTAGTCGGCACGCCGGTGGACGGCCCGGCCCGCATGACGTTGATGGCGACGACCGGCGTCTCGAAGATGCCGGCCATGCCGATGGCCTCGGTCATCAGAGCGAAGCCGCCGCCGGAGGTGGCGCACATGCCGCGCACGCCCATGTGGTTGGCGCCGATGGTCATGTTGATGACGGAGATTTCGTCCTCGACCTGGCGCACGCAGATGCCGAGCTGCTTGCCGTGGGCGGCCATCCAGTGCAGGACGCCGGAAGCCGGACTCATCGGATAGGCACAGTAGAATTTGCAATCGGCCATCGCCGCAGACATCGCCAGCACTTCGTTGCCGGTGACGAGCGCCCATTTCTGGTCTGTCGGCGTCAGCTGGCGCGGCATCGGCTGGAAGTGTTGGCCGGCGTAGTCGAAGCCGGCCCGCGCCGCCTCGACGTTGGTGCCGATGACCTTCGGCTTCTTGGCGAAGGTGGTGCTGATGACCGATTCGAGTCCGGCGAAGTCCAGGCCCATCAGGCGCATCACGGCGCCGACGGCGACGGTGTTCTGCATGACCGGCAGTTCTTTGTAGGCGGTGGTCAAGTCAGGCACGGGCAGCGGGCAGAGCTGCACGCCCCTGGGCGGCTCGTAGCTGGGTTTGACCTTGGCGCTGTTGTACAGGGCCACCCCCCCAGGCCCCAACTCTTGCAGATGACGGTCGAGCGTATCCTGATTCAAGGCGATCAAGCCGTCGATCTGATCGCCGTGATTGAGCGGTTTGTGCGCCGAGACGCGCAGGCGCAGCCAGGAATGTCCGCCGCGAATGACGGACTGGTAACTGTTGTAGGCGTAAACGCCCTGCCCTTGCCGGGCCACGGCCAGGGCGAGCGTGTTTCCGGCCGAGGCGACGCCGTCGCCCGCGGCCCCACCGATACCGACGATCAGGTTGGCATGGTCCATTACTTCAGTCCCCCGCCAAAATGGAACAACTCGGGCCACGAATCCCCCAACGGCCGTCCGCGAATGCGGACGGAACGTGGCCCCCTCGTGCAATCGTCCTCTGCTCTCGAACCGTCGTTGTTGCGTGTGCCGCGGCGCGAACGGACTCGTTCGGAATGGACAAGCGTCGGCGGCAAAAACCGGAATCTTCCCCGATCATAAGAGGTTTTTCGCCGCGTGCAACTGAATAACGGTTGCGATTCTGTTTTCTCCCATTTTTTCCTTGACGCGCTCGCCAGGTGAGACTACCTTACTTCTTCGTTAGCATTTTCTCATTTACTTCCAGACCGTTGACACGAGAGATTCCGTCGTTTATCGCCCGCGAGGATCGCACCTATGATGCGCTGGAAGCACTCGATCCGCATCGATCTCTGTCCGCCGGAATGGCTCGCCAACGCCTGGGCTACCCTGCGCGGCTGGCTCAAAGACTCGCGCGTTCTCTCACGCCGCGACTTCGGGCCGCCCCGGCCATGGCGACGCCGCGTCTACCTCGAAGTGGAAGCGCTCGAATTAAGACTGCTGCCCGCAGTTGACTTGTCCCAGTTCATCTCCACTTTCAACGCAGGAAACACGCTGCCTATCTTGGCGGTTGCTTCCGCTTACCCGGCTCACGGCAGCACAGCCGGTCCTGGTCAGGATGACCTGAACACGAGCGGCACCCCCACGCCGAGTGTCCACAACGCCTTCCCGGGCGATAACGCTATCGACGAATCCTCTACCCGAAACGTAGGATCTGACGTTCCGCAACGCCCCCAAGAACAGCTTGGGCGACCCGAGCACAGTCCCCATCGAAATCCAGGAAGACAACCAGATCCTACACCGACGACTACCCCAACGCCGATCACGCCTCAGGTTATAGGCCCGCACGCTAAGCTGCCTCCGAATTACGTCACCGGCCCCAGTTGCAACTGCGGTTGCCCTGACGAACCGGGCAGCACGGTGCAGTCAGCCGCGAATACCAACGCCACGACGAGTTCCGCCTCCTCCAGCGGAGCGACCGGCGGCAATGGTCCCGTCTACACACCCGGCGGCGGAGGCACGGGCGGGGTCGCTGTCCAAACAACGCCCCAGGTTGAGACCCCCTACCCTGTGCGCTTCGCCGACGGCACGGTGAACATTGCCGAGACCGACCTGCACTCCGACGCTTTCGGCTTCGCCTGGGGACAGACACGCTCCTGGAGCAACGGTCCCGGCTACGCCACCGGCTCCGACAACGGCAACGGCTGGGTCGATACCTACACGCCGCATCTCATCCAGGCCGGCGGCTGGGCTCCCAACAATACCCTCGCCGTCATCGCCAACGGCACCACCGCCTACTACTTCGACCTCCAGGACGACGGCAGCTACCAGGGACGATTCAGCGATCCCGCCAAGCTAACCGTCAACAGCAGCAACGACACCTACACGCTGACTGACGGCCAGGGCGATCAGATCGTCTTCGACGGCTTCGGCTCCAGTTGGCTGCCCGCCCAGAAGGGCCAGATGCAAAGCTACACCGACGCCAACGGCATCACCCTGGCCGTCACGTCTTACACCGCCGACGGCCACATCGCCGAGATGCAGCGTTCGGGCACCAGCAACGGCAACACCGTCACCGAATCGTGGCTGTACAGTTACCTACCCTCGACCGACGCCAACGCCGGCCTGCTCCAGAGCGTCACCCTGCGACAGCAGACCAACGGCGGCGCCTGGACCACCGTGCAGCAGGTCCAGTACACCTACTACGACGGCAGCCAGCAGTACGGCGGCAGCCTCGGCGACTTGATGACCGCCACCGTACTCGATGGCAATAACAACGTCCTGTCCACCAGTTACTACCGCTACTACACGGCGGGGCAGGCCAACGGCTACGCCGGCGGTCTGGAGTACGTCTTCAATCCCGCCTCCTACACTCGACTGACCGCCGCTCTGGGCACCGACCTCGGCGACCTCACCGACGCGCAGGTGGCCCCCTTCGCCGACAACTATTTCCAGTACGACAGCCAGCAGCGCGTCATCCAGGAAGTAGCGCAAGGCGCGGGCGACTCGCAGACGGCCGGCGGCCTGGGTACCTACACCTTCAGCTACACCGCCAGCAACAACGCTCCCGGCTACAACAGTTGGGCAACCAAGACGGTCGTCACCAATCCCGACGGTAGTACGGACACGGTCTATACCAACGCCTACGGCCAGACCATGCTCATCGATCACTACGATCCGATCAGCGGTCTGGATACCGATAACTTCTATGCCTACAACGATCAGGGCCAACTCATCCTGCAAGCGGCACCGTCGGCCGTCACCGGCTATGACGACAGCTACGCCGACCTGCTGAACAACGATCAGTATCTCAACAGCAACAGCGGCCTGATTACGCGCTACGACTATTACACGACGACCACGGCGACGGAGACGACGGCGGGCGGCGTGGCCGGCTACCTGGAAGACAAGCAGATCCAGCAGGGGCAGCAAGGCGCGCTCGTACCGCAAGAGACCTGGCAGTATTACGCCCACGCTTACGGTGGTCAGACCGTCGCGCCCATCGCCACCGACACCGTGTATCGCAACAGCGATGGCACCGGTGCCGAGACGACTTCCTACGCTTACACCTGGTATAGCGGCACGGCCGAGATGCAGTCGGAGACGGTCAGCGCCCCAGTCATCTCGTCGGCCCAGAATGGTCCGGGCACGGCCGACGTGACCACGACCGTCTTCGATACCAACGGCAACCCCATCTGGGTGCAAGATCCCGACGGTTACATCCAGTACTTCGCCTACGATCCGCTGACGGGGGCGTTGGTCACGAGTATCGCCGACGTGAACACGGCGGACACGAGTGAATTCACGAACCTGCCGACGGGCTGGACGACGCCGACGGGCGGCGGCCTGAACCTGGTGACGCAGTATCAGGTGGACGACCGGGGACGGACCACGAAAGAGACCTCGCCCGATGGCAACATCACCTACTACGTCTATCTCGACGCCCAGCACGAAGAGCGCATCTACCAGGGCTGGAACGCCAGCAGCGGCATGCCCACCGGGCCTACCGAGGTCATCCGCGAAGACGCCGCCGACGGCTACGACGAAGTCTTCACCATGACGGCGGCGCCCAACCTCAACCCCGACGGTACGCCCAACGGCAGCGAAGCCACCAGCGGCTTGCAAAGCCTGACACGCGACTACACCAACGACGCCAGCCAGATGATCGCCGAGGACGACTACTTCAACCTGGGCGGCCTGGCCTATAGCACCGGCGTCATGGGCACGCTTAACGTCAATTACTACCAGACACAGTATGGTTACGACAGCGGCGGCCGCTTGACGCGCACACAAACGGCCAACGGCACTATCTATCGCACGGTGTACAACAGCCTGGGCCAGCCTCTCAGCGATTGGGTCGGTACCAATGACACGCCGGATTACGGCGAGTGGTCGCCGGACAACAACACCGGCACGTCGAACATGGTGCAGGTGCGCAGCTACCAGTACGACAATGGTGGTGTCGGCGATGGTAACCTGACGCAAGTGACCGACTCTCCGGGACTGGGCCAGGCGGATCGCGTCACCCAACTCTGGTACGACTGGCGCGATCGGGTGGTGGCCACGAAGTCGGGCGTACAGTACAGCGAAAACGACGGCACCAACCGGCCTATCATCGTCACCACCTACGACAATCTCAACGAAGCCATCGAGACGCAGCAGTACGATGGCGATGGAGTGACGCCGCAGATCGTCAACGGTGTACTGCAAGCGTTGGACCCATCGCTGTTGCGGGCGCAGGAGGTCGATAGCTACGACGATCAGGGCCGTATCTACCAGACGCAGGTTTACGACGTGAACCCGAGCACGGGTGCGGTGTCGAGCACGGCGTTGACCACCAACGACTACTACGGTCACCGCGGCAATTTGATCGCCGAGTCGGCGCCGGGCGGGCTATGGACCAAGAGCCAGTTCGACGGCACCGGCCGCGATGTGATGGATTCCACTACCGACGGCGCGGGTGGCACGACTTGGGCGGCGGCGGCGAGCGTGGCCAACGATACGGTCTTGGAGCAGCAGCAGACGGTCTACGACGCGGACGGCAACGCCATCGAGACGATTGACAGCCAGCGTTTCGACAACGCCACCGGTACGGGTCCGCTGGGCAATCCGACCAGCGGCATCGGGGCGCGGGTGTACTACGCGGCTGCTTATTACGACAATACGGATCGTGTGACGGCGACGGTGGACATGGGCACCAACGGCGGGGTGGCCTGGACGCGGCCGAACACGCCACCGGCCGCGTCGGCGACGGCGTTGGTGACGACGTATGCCTACAACGGGATGGGCCAGGTGCAAGACGTGACCGACCCGATGGGTATCGTCAATCGCACCTACTACGACAACCTGGGCCGCGCCACCGAGACTATTCAGGACTACACCGACGGTACGGAGACCGACGAAAGCAACATCACCACCGAGTACGGCTACGATGGCGACAACAACGTGGTGTACGTGCGTGCCGACGAACCGGGCGGGGCGTATCAACAGACACAGTACGTCTACGGCGTGACCACGGCCAGCGGCAGCGGTGTCAACAGCAATGATATTCTGTCGGCGATCCAGCATCCCGACCCGACGACGGGCATTCCCAGCAGCAGCGATCAGGACAGTTACCTCGTCAACGCCCTGGGCCAGACGGTGCAGTACACCGACGCCAACGGTAACGTCCACCAGTACACCTACGACGTGCTGGGACGCTTGACCGCGGATGCGGTGACGACGTTGGGCGCGGGCGTCGATGGCAGTGTGCAGCGCATCGAGTACGGCTACGACAGCCAAGGCAACCTGTCCCTCATCACCAGCTACGATGCGCCGACGGGCGGAAACATCGTCAACCAGGTGCAGGACGGTTACAACGGCTTAGGTCAGTTGACCGGCGAGTATCAGTCGCACAGCGGGGCGGTGGTGCCGGGCACGACGCCGGAGGTGCAGTACGGTTACACGGAGATGTCCGGCGGTCAGAACAACAGCCGGCTGACGCAAGTGGTCTATCCCAGCGGCTACGCCGTCTACTACAACTACGCCAGCGGGTTGGACAGCAACATCAGCCGCCTGTCGTCGCTGTCGGATGGTACGGGCACGCTGGAGAGCTACAAGTACCTGGGCCTGAACACGGTGGTCGAGCGTGACCACCCGCAAAACCACGTCAATCAGACTTTCATCGCCCAGCCGAACCAGTCGCAGACGGGCGATGCCGGCGATAAGTATGTGGGGTTGGACCGTTTTGGCCGGATAGTGTCGGACAACTGGTACAACACGGCGACGCAGCAATCGACGGGCGATTTCGACTATGGTTATGACCAGGATGGCGATGTGCTATACCAGCAGAACTTGGTCGATGCGGCGATGAGCCAGTTGTTCCAATACAACGACCTCAACGAACTCATCAGCTACCAGCAAGGTACGTTGAACTCCACGAATACGGGGATCGTAGGTACGCCATCGGCGAGCCAGAGTTGGACGCCGGATGCGCTGGGTAATTTCACCAGCACGACGACCAACGGCGTGACGCAGACGGAGACGTTCAACCAGCAGAACGAGATCGCGAGCATCTCGGGGTCGGGAGCGGTAACATATGATGCCAACGGCAACCTGACGGCGGACGGCAGCGGCAATACCTACGTCTATGATGTCTGGAACCGCCTGGTGGCGATACAGAACAATGGCACGACGGTGGCGGCCTACGGCTATGACGGGTTGGGCCGCCGGATCACGCAGACGGATGGCGGTACGACGACGGACCTGTACCTGTCGTCGGCGGGACAGGTGTTGGAGGAGCGTATCGGCGGCGTGGTGCAGGCACGGAACGTGTGGAGTCCGGTGTATGTCAACGCTCTGGTGCTACGCGATCAATCGAGTCAAGGCAACGGCGTTCTGGACCAGTGGCTGTACATGCAACAGGACGCCAACTGGAATGTGACGGCGTTGATGGACACGAGCGGCAACGTGGTCGAGCGCTACGCCTACGAGCCTTATGGTGCCGTGACCGTGCTGAATCCAGACGGTTCGGTGCGGGGAATAAGTGCCTACGCTATGCCGTACCTATGGCAGGGGGAGCGCTATGACTGGGTTGCGAATCTGTACCATACGTTCATCCGCGATGATTCGCCAGCTATAATGCGGCCTTTGCAGGCGGATCCGACGGGGCAGGCAGCGGGTCTCAACCTCTATCGCTGGGAGGACGACGCGCCAACGTATTCTTTGGATCCCACTGGCTTGGATCCGACCGATGAGGGCCATATCAAGGTGAATGTCCCTCGCCGTGACCCGATCGACTGGGGCCGTATCGATAAAATCTTCAGAGGTGGTGGCGGGGCCATCGGGGGCGGTGGTGGGGGCAATGGCAGGGTCATCAATCCGATCGACTGGGGACGTATCGATCAGATCTTCGGGGATGATGGCGGGACCATTGGAGGCGGTGGTGGGGGTAGCGGAGGCCGTATCGATCTGACAACGGCCGGAGGTGGGGACGCCGGGTGCGGTGATTGGAGTTTTTACAAGTGGCTTTATACTGGAGACGGTTACACCTCGGATGCAATCTATGAGGCGTTGATGGCAGAAGGAGGCGAATACCTATTTCAGCATAGTCCGTTTCGGGGAGCCTATGTATTTGTTGGCGCTGAAGGAAGTCTTGGCCCTGAGCGTTCCGGCGGTGAGGTTCTCGGACTGGGCGGATATGATCTGAATGATGGTTTTTGGGGAGGAGGGCTCGGTGGTGTTAGCCTCAATGCCGGCCCCGTAGCAATAACGGGGGGTGTTGAGAATACGACAAATCATGGCGCTGAAGGAATTGTCTTGGTCGATCCCAAGCACCACGGAAGCACGCATGGCAAAATACCTTGTGGAATGTTTTTTACAGGTGACGAGGTGGGGGTTTATGGCTCGAAATCTTTCAGTCGATTCTTTTTTGTTGGAGGAGGTGTCTATTTTTCATACAGTAATCTTCCAAATTATTATGATAGCAATTATTGGATGGGTCGTCTTCCTGTAAAATAGAAAAAATGGTAATTATGTAATATAAGACTCAGATTTATGCTCGGTCACTACTTCCTGGTGATTGGGAGGCTCTGCCGCCTTCCCGGACTCCGCAGGTAGCTACAAGTCCGATTGGGAACGGAGGGAGACATGGTTTTTTTTCAGTATGAAGCAAGGAGACGTCTTCCTTGAAATCATTCTGCTTGTATCGAGAACGTCGTGTAATTGCTCCATCACGAGTCGTGGTTGATTACCAGCCAGAGGAATTGACACGGTTCCGTACAGAATTCGATCCGGTTGCTCGACACTATCGCCAATGTATACACATTGGATACATCTTTATTATCGTTGGTTTCGCCTGCATCCTACTGTGCATGGTCTTCCCTGTGTTCTCCTCCTGGTTTCTAGTCACTTTTGTTTTCTGCTGGTTGATAGTGATGCTCCTTGCCTTTTTATCGCCAGTGCCGGATTGCCCGGCGTGCCATAATGCGCTCGACCAAGGTGTAGGTGACTACTGCCCAGAATGCGGCGCGCATGCGATTCAGCGTGGCGATTGGTTCCGCGCGACCCAGTGCTTGTCATGTGGAAGAACCTTGCAACGAATTAAGGCACGTCACTACACGATTCGAGCTTGCACCCATTGCGGGGTTCCACTTGATGAAAAGGGGGTGTGAGTCAGAAAAGAAAAAGAGGTTGGTCGAGAAAAGGTCGAGAAAAGGTCGAGAAAAGGGGTCGGGACTGAATGGCGTTCGGTTAAGCCGCATCTTCTTGTGGTGGTGACGTTTGATGCAACAATCTCTCGCGCAGCGCGGCTCGTGGTTGGTTCATCAAGTCGTAGGGTTTGGCCCGACGTTTCTTCACCCGCGGTTCCACGCGACCGGGACGACACGGTACTACCTGCAGCCGCGGCAATTCTTCGCCATGCCGCGCTTCCCGCAACCAACGCCACGCATCCGCGAAGCTAATACGTTCTGGTTCCACCTCTTGCTGTCGCGCCGCCTCCACCATCACCCGACGCACCAGATTATACACCAGCACGAAGACCAACAGTTCCTTCCACACACCTTGCCACGTCTCACAACGCAGCACGTCCATGCGCAAGGTCTGTTTCAGGTGACGCAGATTGACTTCCACGCCCCAACGCTTCTCGTACAGCCGAGCCAACACCTCCGGCGGATAACGCCGTCGATCCAACAGCGTTGTCACCAGGGTCAACTCCCGCACCCGGCAAGTCGGCGTCCGGATCGGCACACGCACCTCACGGACCACCAGCGACGACGGCAAGGATTCATACTCCTGGCTGTCCATCCAGGCCGGACACTCGGCTGGCTTAACGTACTCGACGAGTTGATCGTCGCGGCCCAGCCGACGCAGCCAGCGCGAGCGGGGCAAGCCCGCTTCTGCCTTGCGGGGCTGACGGTTCGGCGCTACGTGCTTCCGCCGCGGCTTGAAGGAGATGATAAGACGCTGATGGGCACGAAAGAGGCTGAAAACGCCTCGTTGGTGTCGCATCGCCAGGTGAGCATAGGAGCAGAAAGCGCGATCGCCGGCCACCACGTCGCCAGCCCGCAGTCCGCGGTGGGTCCAGGTCAGGTCGGCCAGGTCGTGCGTCCGTAACGGTCCCGGCATGACGTTGATCAGATAGCCGGTGTAGGCATGAAACTGCACCAGCAGGTGGGCCGTGGGGAAGCCGCAGCCTTGGGCCTGCTGGCCACTCTGACCGAAGGCGGCATGCAAGTCGGGCGTGTCCGGCATGGAGAAACTGGAACCATCGAGGAAAAAGACGCGATGACCATGCCACAAGGCGCGTGGGTCGTTGTCGCTGGAGCGGCAGCGGTCGAGGACGGCGACGCCCAGTCGTTGGAAGAAGGGCACGGGCAGGCGTTGTCGGGCCTCGCAGTAGGACGAGTCTGCGAAGGAAAGCTTGGCGAGGCGGCGGAGTTCGGAGACCGAGGTGTTCCCTTCGAGGATTTGGCGGATGAACAAGTGGGTGGTGACCAGGGGAGTCAGCCGACGCTGACGTCCGCCCAGACGGAGCGCTCGTGCGAGGGAATGGATGAGGGGGGCATCGATCCATTGGGCGGTAGCACCCTTGATGCGTTCGAGGGCTTGCGACATACTAAGCATGGCGGCCTCCTGAGATGATGAGGTCTGGACAACTCCATCATGGCAGGAGGCTGCCGCCTTTCCAAGATCGTCAGAAGTTCAAGCAGCGAAAGAGGCTACGCTTAACCGAACGCCATTCGGGTCGGGACTCGTAGTTGTTATAGAAGCACTGGGGCCGAAGCCAGGGACGGTTGGAGGAACTATCGGGCAAATTTCCAAGGGACCGCCCCTAACTATCTGGAATAACACGGGCTCCGTTTGGTCGCAGGCCGGACACAATGGCGCTCCGATACGCTGGTGGTTCCCCGTGTTGAACCGAGAGATTGCTGCTCAATCCGGTGGCAAAGCTTGGTACTGCTTCACTGCGCCCGTCAGTGCGTGGAACCGAGGGAATTATTATCTGCCGCCCTACATTGGAACGCATGGGGGAGCGGACTTGTGGAACTTGCTATTCGGACCAGAGAACTCATCGGGGGAGTAGACGTCCATGTTGTAGAGGATCTCATTATTCCGGGATGGAGAAGCGAGGTCCGTTCGCTATGGGAATTCCCCTTTTTTGGTGTCCGGATGAGCTGGGACCGGTCTGGTGGATTCCGGTAATGTGCGCTGGATATCCGGTTTATCTACCTTCAGAAGCGTGTGTGACGCGAATCCTTGGTTCACGGCTTAACCGGTCTCGCACCGCTGGGGCTTCGCTCCAGACGAATTGCTTCGGTCTCGTGCTTGCACCGAGTTGGCCGGAAAGCCCGCCCCTATCTAATCCGCCTCCTCTTGCCGATTTTGATGTAGTTGCGGAGCGTGCGTGTGGCCTTTCTGTTCCATGTGCCCATGTTTCATCTACTCTTGACTTGGATGGTATCTGGGGTTGGGAGGGGTCTTCCTGGGTGATGCTAGGAGGAGATCGTACTCTAACCCCAGCGCTGCTTCGGATCCTGCTCGGGTCCGGCTGTTTGTGTTGTGGAGAAATGATGGGATGCAAGAAATACTACCTGACTTCGCAAGAGATTGCACTGCATTGGCCAACCCTTCTTCATTTGCCAGGTATTGAAATCGATGTGGGAGAATGGGGCACAATTTTTGGATCTGATTCTCCTGCAGCTGGTAGGTATCAGAATGGAGAGATCAAGCGCGGTCCCGTTTCGATCGAGATGTTTTCTGGTCAGGGTTTCGATGTCCGTTCAAATCAGGACACATATTACATGGCTATCGATTACCATCAGAGATTCTTTGGATCACGCTCAATGGACAACTTAGTAGCAGAGGTAGACCTGGAGTTAGCACGACTTGCATGTATTTGTGTTGACAAGGTTCACATTCTTCGGCGCTGATAG
This sequence comes from uncultured Planctomycetota bacterium, assembly GCA_963849325.1. Lineage (GTDB taxonomy): Bacteria > Planctomycetota > Planctomycetia > Gemmatales > Gemmataceae > JAJPHU01. Next base: position 807,362 of record CAWKHF010000006.1, read on the forward strand.
GGGAGAATGCAGAAAAGAAATGAGAAATGAGAAAAGGCGCCAGAAAAGAGAAAAGAATGGAAATTGGTGACATTCTAGGCATTTTTTGCTTCTTCCTTTGATTCTGCTGAAAAGCGAGCCGTTACTTCACCCATTGGACGAAAGCGATGGCCATTATCGACGCAGCGATTCGTGGCGTAGAAAATCGAAGTCGGCACCCAGATGCGCTTGCTGGATCGTCTGCTGATACAGCCAGGCGTAACCGCGCAGGAACGGACCGAGGTGGCGGCAGCTGTGCCCGACGTGCGTCCAGTTCGCGGGCCTCGACGAGTAATTCCAGGGACCGACGCTCGGCATCCAGGGCGATGCGGTCACCGGTGCGGACCAGTCCGAGCGGGCCGCCGGCGGCTGCCTCTGGCGCGACGTGCAGAACGACCGTGCCGAACGCCGTGCCGCTCATCCGCGCGTCGGAGATGCGAATCATGTCCTGGAGGCCGCGCAGCTTCTTCGGGATCGGCAGGGCGCCGGCTTCCGGCATCCCCGATCCTCCCAGCGGGCCGGCGTTCTGCAACACGAGAATATCGTCCGGCGTCACGTCCAGGTCCGGGGCGTCGATACGCGCGGCGAGGTCTGACAGCGAGGAGAAGACAATCGCGCGGCCGGTCTTGCGCAGCAACTCCGGCGAAGCCGCCGAACGCTTGAGGATCGCTCCCTCTGGGGCGAGATTGCCGTGCAGAACGATCAGCGAACCGCGCGGCGCCAGCGGCTCACGGAGCGGGCGAATGACAGTCTGCCACGAGGGAAATTCATACGGCCCATCGAGAATCGCGCCGAGCGTGCGGCCGTCCACCGTCGGAACGTCGAGGTGCAGCAGCGGTTTCAATTCCTGCAAGACGACGCCCATGCCGCCGGCGCGGTGAAAGTCCTCCATGTAGCCCTGCCCGGACGGTTTCAGATCGACGAGCAACGGCGTCGAATCGCTGACGCGATCCAGCGCGTCCAGTGACAGTCTGATGCCACAACGACCGGCAATGGCAATCAGGTGAATGATGGCGTTCGTCGAGCCGCCGAGGGCTTGCAGCACGCGCCAGGCGTTCTCGAAAGACTTCTCCGTGAGCAGGCGTGCGGGCGTTCGGCTGGAACCGACCAGCGCCACGGCGCAGCGGCCGGCGAGTTCGGCGTGGCGCAGGCGCTCGCCGTAAACCGCCGGGATCGTCGCGCCGCCCGGCAGCAGGAGTCCGAGCGCTTCGAGCAGACAGGCCATCGTGCTCGCCGTGCCCATCACGCCGCAGGTGCCCGCCGTGGGAATGAGGCTGGACTCCACGCGCCGGATGGTATCGTCGTCGATTTCGCCACGGCGATAGCGGCCCCAGAAGCGGCGGCAGTCGGTACATGCCGCCACGCGCTCGCCGTCGAAGTCGCCGCTGAGCATCGGGCCTGTCACCAGGGCGACGCTTGGCACGCCAGCGCTGGCCGCCCCCATGACCAGGGCCGGCATCGTCTTGTCGCAGCCGCCGACCAGGACTGCCGCATCGATTGGCTGCGCCGTCAACATCACCTCCACGTCCATCGACATCAGGTTGCGCATCATCATGGCGCTGGGGTTGAGGAACGGTTCGCCCAGCGAAATGACGGGAAACTCGCGCGGCAAGCCGCCCGCCTGCCAGACGCCGCGCTTCACCGCGTCGATCAACTCGGGCAGACCGCGATGACAGTGGTTGAACTCGCTGAAGGTGTTGACGATGCCGACGATCGGTTTGCCCAGCGCGTCGTCGGATAGACCCATCGACTTGACGCAGGAACGGCGGAAAAAGGCGGCGAAATCGCGGTCGCCGTATTCCGTGAGATGACCGCCGAGACCGTGGGTAGTCATGAGAAAAAAGTTCTCCGCTCCTCTGGAGAGGCGGTAACGGAATGCCGCTGGACACACGCGAAGCCGCAAGCGGCCCCTTTCGTTCGGGCCTCTACTATACCGATTCCGGACGAGACGGAGAAGTCGTGCGGGGGAGGCACGACTGCGGGAATCCCGTTGGCCTCGCCTCGCCTCGGGAGTAAGCTGTTTGAAGACGCCATACGAGAACAAGACCCATGAAAGCGAAATCTCTCCTGATGGTCGGCTTCGCCCTGATCGGGACCAACTCCGCGGTCGCGGCAGCACTGTCGCCGGGCTATCACGCCAAGGTCGCGGTCGGCGCCCCAACGCGCATCGATTGGACCTTCGCCGTGGCCAATCGCAGCCTGGCGAGTCCGCCCGCCGACTGGCTGGGCGACTACGATTCCCAACGGCAATCGTATGAGCTGTTCGTGCCGCCGCGGCGCGATGCCCGGAAACCCTTGCCGGTCCTCGTCTTCATCTCGCCCGGAAACGAACCGATGGGCTGGAAGCGTTTCGAGAACGTCTGCAAGCAGCGCGGCATCCTTTTCGCCGGCCCGCGCGGCGCCGGCAACGACTGCCCATCGAAGAAGCGCGTGCGCCTCGTCCTCGACGTGCTCGACGACGTGCGCCGAAATTATCCGACCGACCCGGATCGGACGTACCTGGCCGGCTTCTCGGGAGGCGGACGCATCGCCTGCGCCATCGCCTTCGCCCTGCCGGAATACATTGGCGGCGCGATGCCGATTTGCGCCAGCGGCGATCTGCGCGGCGAGTCGTGGCTGCGGCAGCGTGTCATCGATCGCCTCAGTGTCGCGCTGCTGACAGGAGAGAAGGACTTCAACCGCGCCGAGGTCGAACGGCTACGCGGCCCTCTGCTGAAGGAAGTGGGTATGACGGCCCGCGTCTGGGTGCAGCCGGGCATGGGCCATGACGTCCCCTCCGAGAAGACGCTGCTCGAAGCGATCCGCTGGCTCGACGACTCCGCGACGCGGCGCCAGGAGGAAGCGAAGCGCTATCCAGCGTCGCGCATGGCTGGAACTGCCGCGCCCGGCCGCGCAGGAGCAGGCCAAGGCGCTATTCGCCGAGGCGAAAAAGCGGCTGGGCAAGCGCGAGACCCTGTATTCCGGTTTGATGCAGTTGCAGGGCTGCATGCAGCGTTGGCCGGACCTGCCCATCGGCGCGGAAGCCAAGAAAGTCCTTCTGGAGTACGACGGCCGCACGGAACGACCGTGGGAAGCGGACGACCTCGCCGAGCAGCGCCGTTTCCTCATCGCCCAGGCACGGGCCATCGATGCCTACGCCTGCGGCGATTTGCCTCCACAGTACGCCAAGGAACGGCCGGACGCCGCCCGACAGGCCATCCAACTCTGGGAGAAAGTGCTGGCCGATGGACCCGACACAGCCGCCGGGCGCGAGGCGAAGAAACGCATCCCCGCGCTGGAGAAAATCGCGGCCCCCGAGAAAGGAGATTTATCCGAGCCTGAAGCGTAAGCGAAGGAACAGCAAACTTCGCTTACGCTTCAGGCTCGGATCTACGCTCCGGAAGCGTCACTCGCCGATCCAGGTCGGACGGCGTTTCTGCAGAAAGGCGCTCATGCCCTCCTGGGCGTCCCGGCACACCGCATTGTCGGTCATCACCTGCGTGGCCCGCTCGTACGCCCTCGACTCATCGAGGGCCAGCTGATCGTAGAACGCCTGCTTGCCGATGCGCACAGTCAGAGGGCTTGAGGCCCGGATGGCGTCGGTGAATTCCTGGACGGCGGCATCCAGCTCGCCGGTAGGAACGACGCGATTGACCAGTCCCCAGGCGAGGGCTTGCGCGGCGGAGATGGCCTTGCCGGTCAGCAGCATCTCCAGGGCGGCGCGCGGCGGGATGGCGCGTACCAGCGGTACCATCGGCGTCGTGCAGAACAAACCAATTTTCACGCCCGGCGTGGCGAAGGTGGCGGCGTCGGCGGCGACGACCAGGTCGCAGGTGGCGACGAGCTGGCAGCCGGCTGCCGTCGCCAGGCCGTGGACCCGCGCAATCACCGGCTGCGGCAGGGCGCGGAATTGCTGCATCACCCGCGAACAGAGCGCGAACAGCTCGCGGTAATCCTCCTCGGAACAACCGACCATCTCACCCAGGTCGTGGCCGGCGCAGAAGGCCGGGCCTCGCGCCGCCAGGACGACGACACGCACCCGAGCATCGGCGGCGATGTCCTCGAGGATGGCGTTCAACTGCAACAGCAATTCCCGCGATAAGGCGTTGCGCTTGTCGGGACGGTTCAGCGTCAGGTGCATCACCTCGTCACGCACCTCGGTCAGAAGGATCGGGGCGCTGGTGGCGACGGGTTGCATGGAAAGTTCTCCTTTCGCCAGCCGCTTGCAGTTTGTTTAGCCGCGACGCGCAGCGGAGCGCGGAGCGTCTCCCGCGCTCCGCTGCGCGTCGCGGCTAAACGAAGAATGGACCCTTACAGCTGACGCATGAAGGCGACGAGTTGCTTCTTCTCCTCGGAGGACAGCTTCGTCTCCAGAATCAGGTTGAAGAACTCGACCGTGTCCTCCAGGGTCAGCAGGCGGCCATCGTGGAAGTACGGCGGCGACTCCTTGATGCCGCGCAGCGGGAACGTCTTGATCGGACCCTGAGTGGTGGCATACAGGCCGTTGACGGTTCGCGGCGTGTAGAAGCGCTCGACCTGCAAATCGTGCATGGTGTTGTCGGTGTAGTAGGGGGCCGGATGACAGGTGCCGCACTGCGCCTTGCCGAAGAACAGGTGTTGCCCCTTCATCTCGGCCGTGTCGGCGGCGAACTTCCTTGGGTCGAGCTTGCCGTCGATGCCGAGTCCGGGAGCGGGCGGGAAGGCGAGCAGTTCCTGGAACTCGGACATGAAATGCACCTGGCTGCCGCGCTCCAGCGGGTTGATGCCCTTGGCCGACGCCGAAACCTGGTCGCCGTCGAAGTAGGCGGCACGCTGCTCGAACTCCGTGAAGTCCTCGATGGTCTTCAGCGCTCGCTGCGAGCCGAACAGACGCTGAATGTGAACGCCGCGCAGGCTCGGCGTATCGAGGCGGCGGCGGTGCGATTGCGGGCGGATGTCGCCGACCAGGTGCGTCGCGGCGGACGTGTGGCCGTTGACGTGACAGTCGAAACAAGTGACGCCTTGCATGCCGATGGCCTGCTCGGTCTTGCGATCGGCGGTGGCGTTGAACTGCTGCTGCGGAAACTGCGTGACGAGCAAACGAACGCCCTCCAGGTCCTTCGAATTGAGGATGCCGTTGAAGATCTCCTGGAAGTTCTCGACCGTGACCAACTTGCCCTTGGAGACGTCGCCCAGGTCGGGCCGCGTGGTCAGGTAGATGGCTGGCGGGAACTCCGGCAGGAAATGCTCGGGGATGTCGAAATCCAGATCGAAGCGCTGCAAGCGCGACAGCTGCTTGATCTCCATCTGCGGGAAGACCATGCCGCCGACCTCGTGATGCGGATGCGGCAGGGGCAGGAAGCCTTGCGGGAAGACGCCTTTGTCGCGGACCTCGTCGGGCGCCAGGGCGGCGAGTTGCGCCCACGTCATGCCGTCCGGCAGGCGCGTCGCCGGGCCGACGGGGATCGGCTTGCCGCGCGACATCTTCACCTTCTTGTCGGGCTGAGAGCGGAGGTCGTAGCGCTTTTCCAGGAGTTGGTGCTGCCGCGCCATGACCTTGTCCTTGGCCGCCTTGTCCTTGGCCATCATGGCCGCGAATGTCTCCTGGCCGAGCAGCACCGGGCTGATCTGGTCGTAACTGGTGCGAACGGGGGGTTGTCCGGCGCCGTCCTTCGGGCGCGTCGACGTCTCGTTTGGGCTGGGTCAGCGAGGGACGGGCCAGGTACAGGCACAGGAGGCAGACGGCCAACCACGGGAGCCATCGCCTCGTTTGCCAACGGTTTTCGACTTGCATGAGGACCTCCACACGGAACGACGGAACAAGCGGTGGGACGAACGCTTGTGATCTTATTGCCGCGCCGGGCGGGAGGGTAGCAAGAAACCGTCGAGAAAGCGCTTCCGCGTTTAGCCGCGACGCGCAGCGGAGCGCGCAGAGCGCTCCGCTGCGCGTCGCGGCTAAACGAACTCATTCGTAGACACGACGTTTACCGGCCCGGCCCGCCAGCCGGTTTCGACGGCGTCTCCGAGCGCGTGATCTCGGACTTGCGCACCGTCACCTCGCCCTTGTCGGTCTGCAGGACGAGCCAGCCGGGACGATCCTCCTTCACGGTGCCCGTGTACTTGTCGTTGCCCAGCCAGATGGTGATCTTGTCGCCCTTGGCGAAGGACGGTTCGCGGTCGGCGTAGGCGGCAGGGCCTTTGCGCAGCGACAGATCGCGCGACAGCGTCGCCGAGGAGGCGGCGCGGCCGGCGGCGGTATCGTAGCGGCGCAGGGCCGCGTCGGCGTAGTCCGACGAAGCCTCACGGGCAAGGACGGAAACCATCGCGTTCTTGAGACGGCCCTCGTCGCCCATGCCGAATTGTAGGCTGCGGACCACCGAATACGAGGTCGAGCCGACAGAGCCGGACGGGGAACGGCGGTAGCCGAGGCCACCGAAGGCGTAAGGGGAATAGATGCCGGAACTGCCGTACCCACCATAGCCATATCCGCCATACCCATTCCCACCGTACCCGTAGCCGCCGTAACCGCCATAGCTGGTGTTGGAGCCACCGTAGCGGATCTGCGTGCCGTACAACTGCTCCTGCACGTAGCGGCGCTGCGGTTCCATGATCCGCTCGCTGTTGACGTACTGCTGCTTGAGACGCTGAAGGTCGTGAATGTAGGTCAATTCGTTCTCGGCACGCTCCAGATCGAAAGCGGCCAGGCGGTCGGCGGTCGAAAGCGCGCCCGACGTGACGTAGTGGACGCTGCGATTGGCGCCCTCGAAGACGACGATGCGGTGGACCGAGCCGGGGGGAGTGCGATCGGCGGTGTCCTTGGCGGCCGGGGCTTTCGCCCGGGCGGAGTGGGCCACGACGATGGGTTGCCCCTGGGCCGTCGCGGTCACGACCACACCGAGCAACAGCCCCAGCCCGCGGCCGAGGTGGACGGGGAGAGAACGCATGACAGTACCCTCTCTTGCAATGAGGCTCCACGGTGCGGACTCATGAAGAGATACCTCATCGTTTATTGTAATCGCCGCCCAGTCATTCGCATAAGGAAAGTCGGTTTTTTCTTGGTCGCTCTTCCTCGGGCGGGCGGCGGTAGTGGCTGGCGGCATCGGCTCGTACAATAGCCCGCGAGGCGGCGGGCCGTCCGTTCGTCGTGTTTCCTTCTCCAGCGGATGCGGCGCATGCTGGAAGCGCGTTTGAAGGTCCCGATCCGGCTCTCCATCCTCGCGGCCGTGGCGACGATCGCCTTGAAGTCGGCGGCGTACATCCTGACCGGCTCGGTGGGCCTGCTCTCCGACGCCGTCGAATCGCTGGTGAACCTGGTGGCGGCGGTGACGGCTTACCTGTCGCTGTGGTATGCGGCGCGTCCGGTCGATGAATCGCACACCTACGGACACGAGAAGATCGAGTTCTTCTCCAGCGGACTGGAAGGCGTGCTGATCGTCGTGGCGGCCCTGGCCATCGCCTGGTACGCCGTGCATCGGCTGATCGTACCCGAGCCGCTGCAACCGCTCGGGCCGGGATTGCTGATGGCCCTCGTCGCCGCGGTCGTCAACGGCGCCGTGGCCCTCGTCCTGCTCCGCGCCGGCCGCAAGTACGGATCGATCGTCCTGGAAGCGGACGGCCGGCACTTGCTGACGGACGTGTGGACCAGCGGCGCCGTGCTCGCCGGGTTGGGCCTGGTCTGGCTGACGAATGTGCATGCGCTCGACCCGTTGATCGCCCTGGGCGTGTCGGCGAACATCGTTTGGACGGGGCTGGACCTGATTCGTCGCTCCTTCGACGGCCTGATGGATCACGCCTTGCCGGCCGCGGAGCAGGCGGCGGTGCGGGCGGCCATCGAGGAGCGCCTGGGGCCGGACATGGATTATCACGCCCTGCGGACAAGGCAGGCCGGCCGGCGGCGCTTCGTCGATTTTCATCTGCTGGTGCCTGGCCGCCTGACCGTGCAGCAGGCGCATACGCTCACCGGCGCCATCGAGGAGGCGGTGCGCGGCGCTGCCGGAGCTGGAGGTATCGGTTCACATCGAGCCGATCGAGGACTCGACGGCGTGGCGCGACAGCGCCCTGCTGCCGCTGGAGCAGGCGCGGCGCGAACGGGGCGACGCGAACGCACAGTCCTAATGCTCCTGTCCGAGCCGGAAGCGTAAGCGAAGGAGCAACAACTTCGCTTACGCTTCCGGCTCGGATAGACGGGAGACGTTATCCGTGAGTGTGCTGGAATTCACGAGTTTGATCGCGGCCGGGGCGATGGCGGCCGGCTTCCTGGGATCGTTGACCGGCCTGGGCGGCGGCGTCATCATCGTGCCCATGCTGGTCCTGCTCAAGGTGGACATTCATTACGCCATCGGTGCCTCGCTGGTGTCGGTCATCGCCACCTCGTCGGGGGCGGCGGCCGCCTACGTCAAGGAGGGCTACTCCAACATCCGCATCGGCATGTTGCTGGAAATCGCCACCACCTTCGGAGCGCTGACCGGCGCCTACCTGACGACCGTGGCCCCTGCGGAAACGATCTCCATCGTCTTTGGCGTCGTCCTCCTCGTCTCCGCTTACCTGTCGGTGCGACAGCGGCGCCCGCGCACGGACACCGAGAAGGCCGACCCGGTCGCGGTTCGACTGCGGCTGGACGGCAGTTATCCAGGGCCGAAGGGCCGACAGGCTTATCACGTCCATCGCGTGTCGCTGGGTTTCGGCCTGATGTACGTGGCCGGCTGCCTGTCGGGACTGCTCGGCATCGGCTCGGGCGCCCTGAAGGTGCTGGCCATGGACCAGGCCATGCGCATCCCCTTCAAGGTGTCCACGACGACGAGCAATTTCATGATCGGCGTCACCGCCGCCGCCAGCGCCGGCATCTACTTGCACCGCGGCTACATTGACCCGGACCTGGCCATGCCGGTCATGCTCGGCGTCCTGGCCGGCTCGCTGCTGGGGGCGCGCGTGCTGATGGCCGTTCAAACGCGCCTGCTGCGGCGCGTCTTCGCCGTGGTCATCCTGGCCATGGCCGTCGAGATGATTTACAAGGGCTGCACCGGAGAGTTGTGACATGGCCGAAACGCCGCGCCGGGACCCGCCCGATGGTCCCGCGCCCGACTGGAGCGATGAGGGGATCGACCAGGTCATCGGCAACCTGCTGCGGATCGGCGTGATCGTGTCCGCCCTCGTGGTCGCCGTCGGTGGGATGCTGTTCCTGGCGGAGAACGGCCGCAACGCGGCCCCCAACCTGGAGAAGTTCGAGCCGGAGGAGTTGCGCGGTCCCGGCGGCATCCTCCACGAGTGCGCCGCCGGGAACAGTCGCGGCCTCATCCTGCTCGGCCTTCTGCTGTTGATCGCTACGCCAGTGGCGCGGGTGATTTTCTCGGTCGCCGCCTTTGCCGTCCAGCGCGACTTGCTCTACGTCCTTTTCACCCTCGTCGTGCTGGCCGTACTCCTTTACAGTTTGTTCAACGGCTATTTTTCGGAATGACGCCGCCGCCGCGCCGCCGCGGCGTGGAGGAAATCCGTCTTTCCTCACGGGCGCGGAACCCTATAATGACGGTTTACCTGCCGGACGGATCGAAAGGAATTCTTTTGCGGGGGTGCGCTCATGAGCTTGTGGGCCGTTTGGGGGTGGCTTCCCCCTTTGTTGAACGTCGTGCTGCTGATAATCGGCGTGTTTCTGATCCTGCTCGTGCTGATCCAGAAGGGCAAGGGCGGCGGTTTGGCTGGCGCCTTCGGCGGCTCCGGCGGCTCCAGCGCCTTCGGTTCCCGAGCCGGCGACACCTTCACGCGCATCACCATCTACGTCGCGGCCGTGTGGATCTTACTCATCATGATCACCATCAAGGTCGTGCAGCCGACCACTCCTCTGCAACCGGATGCCGGCCAGGTGCAGCCGGTCTCTCCGAACCAACCGCCCGGCGAGGAAGAACAGTAATCAGGGGTCAGGGATCAGGGGTCAGGGGTCAGAAAAACCGGCAACTTCTCTTCTGACCCCTGATCCCTGTTCAGAGGAGGTGCGCGTGCTGTGCAGCATGACCGGCTACGGTGAGGCGAATTATCAAAGCGATGCCCTTCATCTGGCCATCGAACTGCGCGCCGTCAACAACCGCTACCTGAAAGTCAGCCTCCGCGCCGGCGAACCGTATAACCTGCTGGAGCCGGAGTTCGAGAAGGTCATCCGCCGCGTCGTCCGCCGCGGCACCATCCAGGTACATCTGCGCTGCCAGCGGCAGTTTTCCTCGCAGGACTTCCAGGTCAACGTCGTCGCCCTGCAAAGTTACGTCCGCCAGCTGCGCGAACAGGCGATCGCGTTGGGTCTGGCCGATCACGGCCAGGTGCTGCTGTCTCAGGTACTCGCCCTGCCCGGCGTCGTGCCCGAACCGGCCACCGCCGCCTTCCATCTGGAAGAAGAATGGCCGATGATGGAGCGCGTTCTCGACCAGGCGCTGGGACGCTTGCAGGCCATGCGGCAAGAAGAGGGACGGGCGATGGCTCAGGAGATGTTGCAGATGCGCGACCACATCGGCCGACATCTCGAGCACATCCGTCAGCGCGTGCCGTCCGTCGCCACGCTGTACCGCGATCGTCTTCTCGACCGCGTGCGCAACCTGCTCGGCGAACTGGACGTGAAGCTCGATCGTAGTGACCTTATCAAGGAAGTCGCCATCTTCGCCGAGCGCAGCGACATCGCCGAGGAGGTAGTTCGCCTGGCCAGCCACCTCGATCAGTTTCAGGAGATCGTCAACGAACCGGAGAGCGCCGGCCGCAAACTCGAGTTTTTGACGCAGGAGATGTTCCGCGAGACCAACACCATCGGCTCCAAGGCCGGCGACGTGGAAATCTCCCGCCACGTGGTCGAAATCAAAGGTACACTCGAAAAGGTCCGCGAACTGGTGCAAAACATCGAATAAAAGTTCTGAGTTCTGAGTTCTGAGTTCTGAGTGAAAACGAGATTCAGAACTCAGAACTCAGAACTCAGAACTCAGAACTCAGAACTCAGAAAATGGCAAAGGCGCCGTTGATTATCCTGGCCGGGCCGAGCGGCAGCGGCAAGTCCACCATCATTGCCCGTCTGCTCCAGGACGGACGACTGCCGTTGCGGCTGTCGGTGTCGGCCACCACCCGCCGGCCGCGCCCCTATGAGCGCGACGGCGTTCATTACTGGTTCTGGACGCCCGAGCAGTTTCAGAAGCAGTTGCAGGCCGGCGCCTTCCTCGAATGGGCCGAGGTGAACGGACAGCGATACGGCACCTTGCGCTGCGAAGTGGACGCCTACCGGAACAAGGGCGTCGGCGTCCTGCTGGACATCGACGTACAGGGGGCCGCCCAGGTGCGGGCGCGCTATCCCGATTGCCTTTCCCTTTTCCTGCGAACGTCGTCGTGGGAGGTGTATGAGCAGCGTCTGCGGAAGCGCGGCACGGAAACCGAGGAGCAAATCGCTCGCCGGTTGGCCACGGCCCAGCGCGAGCTGGAACGAATCCACGAGTTCGATCACGTGATTGTCAATGACGATCTGGACTCCGCGGTCTGTCAGGTCCGCGGCCTGATCGCACAGGCTTTTCCGAAAGGGAATGGCAATGCTGGATGAACTGAAGGAAGAGGCCATCGTCAACAAGGTGGGTGGCCGTTTCAAGCTGTCGACGCTGATCCAGAAGCGGATGGTGGCGCTGAACACCGGCGCTCGGCCGCTGGTCGAAGTGCGCGGCGGCGACAAGATGGCCATCGTCATTCAAGAAATCTTGCAGGACAAGATTTATCTGGACACGTCGGGTCAGGTGCAAGCGCGTGGCGTTAGCGCCAGCGACGCCGCCCGCCGGGCCATGCTCGGCGACATCTCCGCCGACCTCGGCGGCGACTGAAGCCAGATCGAAGGGGGACGTCATGGCCGAAGCAACCGACCGTCCGCGGGGCGCCGCCGGGGCGACCCCCGCCCCGGGGCTGGGGACAACCGCGCCCGAACCGTATCGCCCGTTGTCGCTGCTGGCCCTGGTCGCCTTCGCGGGGGCGGTCGTCTACGCCCTGATCGTGGCGGCGGGCGCCGTGGTTGCCCTGTTCAATCGGATACCCTGGTTGATGCCGGGCTGGTCCTTTCTCTTGCCCATCCTCGTTCTGGTCCTTTGCTGGGTGGCCCGCGCACGCATCCGCGGCTCCGAGGGAACGCTGGGCGGCCTGGCCTTCACCGCCTGGGGCGTGCGCCTGACCGTCGTGGTCGGACTCACCTACGCCGCCTATTACGGCTTCACCTTTTTCGCCGTGAGCTTGCAGGCCAAGGACTGCGCCAACCAGTTCTTCGACCAGCTCAAGCAGGGCCACACGGAACGCGCCTTTCTGCTCGGCATGGACGTCGCCGCCAAGGACATTGACGACGCCGACCTGCGCAATACGCTGGAGTTCCGCTTTAACTCCCCCACCGGCCCCGGCGGCTCCGGCGGCGCCTTCACCACGTTCCGGCAAAGCCCCCTCGTCCGCGCCATCGAGTCCGGCGGCGGCGCCACGCGCATCGCGCCGTTGGGTGTCAGCGATTGGAGTTACCAGCAGGGCGGCTACCGCGTCCTCCTCAAGTACGAGGTGTCCACGCCCCTGATGGCCGTCGAGATGGCGGTGGAGACGTTCGGTCGCGACAGCAAGACCGGCGGCCGGCAATGGCAGGTCATGCTCAACCGAGGCGACACGCGCCTCATCCCCGAGACCATGAAACTCACCCCGGCGGGGGCGGAGTGGATGCAAAAGGCGATGTTGGCCCAGAATTTTGCTTCCACCTGGCAGGACAAGGTCAATCAACGTCTCTGGACGGACGTGTATCTGGATACCCTCAAGCCCTCCCAGCGCGAGCGGTTGCACAAGGGCCGGCAGGTGCTGCGCGTGCTGCCGGCGGTGTCGCTGGCCGGCCTGGCTCCGCTGGGTCTGTGGGACCAATCCTGTCTCGAACTTCTGGATGGCTCGCGGAAGCTCGCCGAGGGCAAGCTGATCCGCATCGACGACAAAACCTTCTGGACCAGCAAGCTCGAGCGCAAGGCTATCCTGGCGAACCTCCAGCAGACCTTTCACCCTCGATCCGACGGCAAGGCCCGCTTCACCCTCCAGCTTCAGAAGACGCAGATGCCGCCGTCGCGCACGGCCGGGGATGAGTTGACTTTCCTCCTCGACGCCGTTCTGACGTACCTGGACGAGACCGGATCGCGGCCCAAGTATCTCGTCCAGGCCCAGGTCGCCGTGACGGCGGAGCAAAACGAGGCCGATCGTTCTCCGTCGGCCTGGCGCATTGAGGCCATCGAGATCAGCAGCGGCCGCACGCCGCCGGAGCCGCCACAGAAAGGGCGCCTGGGAGGCTGAGCAGGAAGAAGGGTCATGCCCCCTCCCTCCGGTGCTTCCCAGCGATAACTTGACGGCGCCACCGGCTGCCGTAAACTGCTAGTGCCCAGACAAGCGAGTTCCCGTCCGAGCCGGAAACGGAAGCGAAGGAAGACGGACGAAAGAGCGAAACCACGGCCAAGTGGCGGAATTGGCAGACGCGCTGGACTTCATCATCGTTGCATGATCGGTGCAGCAAAATCCAGTGCCCGCAAGGGCGTGTGGGTTCGAGTCCCACCTTGGCCACCTTAACTTCTTTACTAGTAAGTACTTGTGATGACAGCGGATGACTAACTTCCCGCGAGAGAGAGGGTTGCGTCAACTGCTGTCCTCCGCAGTCCGTCGAGGCTGCCCCGAGCGTGCAGCCCCAGGCGATAGTCGCCGGTGGGCGTCTCCAGCAGGCCGCTCCGCGCTTGCGGTAGCAGACGCGGCACCAGCAGCCGGCCATCCCGGAGAGCCGCCTGCGGTTCGCGGTCCGGAGCCAGCAGCATGTCAACTAGGCCCGAGGCAGCGAGAGACTCGACATCGAGTAAGAGTCTGTCCCGGAAGCCCCTCTCCCCCTGTACTCCGGGGGAGAGGGGTTGGGGTGAGGGGGTGTGCTTTCCGCCGGTTTCTCCCCCTCACCCCCAACCCCTCTCCCCCGAGTACGGGGGAGAGGGGGGCTTGGAGGACAGACTCTAAGGCGTTTCCTCTCTGCCACGGGTAACTATTCGAACTCCTCCAGAGGCGGCAGGTTCACGCCGCAAGGGGTTGGCCGCCAGGCCGATAGCCGGTGCTTCTGTTCGGCCAGCGGCAGGCCGCAGAACTCGTCGATGGGCGGCAAGACCCCTTGCTGAGATCGGGCGGCAGCGTCGGGCCGACCGGAATGCACCTTGGCCAGGATTTCCAGGCGTCGGACTTTCACCGCCAAAGCACGAGCGGTCATGATTGTCCCCTGTGGATGATTCTGCGCGGTTTCTGTCGGTCCCAAGAGTTCCGCTGGTGTATCACCCGACCAGCCGTCCCTCGAAGCGCGTACTCCATGAGACTGCCGACGGGATTGCCTACTTAGCCGGTAGGGAATCACGCCAACGCTGTCAGGCGAAGGGATCAACGTCCTCCTCTCACCGTTCTATTTCCCCGCGGAGTTCCGACCGACCGGGTTCGCTCCCTTCCGCGTTATGGACGCGTTGCGGTCGGGCGGCTCGACGCCGAGTAGGTGACGGACGAAAAAGTCACGCTCGCGGCGCTTGGCGTAGCCGCCGCCAGCGCCGTGGCCGACGCCGGGCACTACCAGCAGCTCGAAGTCCTTCCCGGCCTTGATAAGTGCGTCGACCACCTGCATCGTCGAGGCCGGATCGACATTGCGGTCCAGTTCGCCGACGATCAACAGCAATTTGCCTCGCAGTTCGTGGGCGTTGGTGACATTGGACTGCTCCGCGTAGTGCGGGCCAATCGGCCATCCCATCCACAGCTCGTTCCACCAGATTTTGTCCATGCGGTTATCGTGACAGCCGCAGTTGGCGGAAGCGGCCTTGTAGAATTCGGGGTGAGCGAGGACGGCGCGGAGGGCGCTCTGGCCGCCGGCGGAGCCGCCGTAGATGCCGACGCGGTGCAGGTCCATGTATGGATATTTCGTCGCGGCCGCCTTCGTCCAGCGGATGCGGTCGGGGAAACCGGAATCGCCCAGGTTCTTCCAGCACACATCATGGAATGCCTTGGAGCGATGGTTCGTGCCCATGCCGTCGATCTGCACCACGATGAAACCGAGTTCCGCCAATTCCTGCGGATCGTGGAACGGCCGAAACGGCTTCGGCACAAACGAGCCTTGTGGCCCGGCGTAAATCTGCTCGATCACCGGATACTTCTTGTGAGGATCGAAGTGCATCGGCCGGAAAATCACACCGTAAATGTCCGTGTGGTCGTCGCGGCCCTTGGCGACGAAGCGCTCCGGCATTTGCCAGCCGGTCTTCCGCAGAGCGCTCATGTCGCCGCATTCCAGTACGCACACACGCTTGCCGTCGGAGACGCGGCGCAGTTCCGTCACGGGAGCCAAATCCACACGCGAATACGTGTCGATGAGAAAGCGACGATCCGGCGAGTAGGCGATCGTGTGCGTGCCGTCGCCGTCCGTGAGGAGGACCAGGCCGCTGCCATCGAAGTTGATGCGACAATAGTGGAGGTAATAGGGGTCTTGATCGGGGTAAATGCCACCAGCGTGGAACCAGATTTGCCGCGCTTTCTCATCGACGCGATCGATGCCGCGAACCACCCATTGCCCTTTCGTGATCGGATTCTTCATCCGGCCCGTCGCGGCGTCGTAGAGATAAAGGTGGTTCCAGCCGTCGCGCTCCGACATCCAGATGATCTCATTCGTCGAATCAAGATAGTGGACGAAGAACTTGCTGTTGTAGTCGATAAACGTCTTGCTCTGCTCGTCGAGGAGGGCGGCGGAGGCGCCGGTTCCGGCGTCAACGGCAACGATGCGAAGCACTTGATGGCCGCGCTGGTTGTACAGGAACGTGAAGCGCCGCGAGTCGGCCGACCAGCGCAGGTCGCGGACTTCCCAGGGATTGGCGAACAGGTCGTCCGGGACGGGGATTTTCTTGCGGGCGACCACGTCGAAGAGATGCGGCTTCGTCACGGCAATGCGATCGCCGGGCTTGAGGTAATCGAGGGTGTGCAGTTTGGGTTGCAACCGATCGCGCGGCGACGATTCGATGAGATGGACCTTGTGCTCTTGTGCTTTCTTGGTGCGCAAAGCCACCAGTTTTTTGCTGTCGGGCGACCAGAACACTCCATCCGAGTAGGCGTCTTCCACCTGGCCGTCGTGGCTCAGTTGAAACTCCCGGCCGCTCGCCTTCTCACGCAGGTAGAGGTTGCCGTCCCGGACGAATATGGTCCACTTGCCGTCCGGAGAAGTCGCCCGCCGCGAACGGCTGGACGATCGGCGCGGTGTGTTCGGCTCTTTTTTGGCGGGGGGCGGATCGACGGCGGGGGCTTTGTCTTCTTCCAGCCTGTACGTCTGCAGTTCGCATTTCCAGTACTTGCCGGCGGCGCGGAAGCGGAGCGTCGATCCATCCGGCGTGAAGTCGAGGGCGTCGATACGCAGACGGACCGCCTGTTGCTTCTGGTCCGTGGTTTGCATCAGGGCCGCAGCCAGGCGAGCGTGATCGAAGGCGAGCTTGCGTTCGCCCTTGATGGCATCGACGAGGATGAATTCGCGGGTTTCACCAGCGAGATCGTTGCGATACCAAAAGCGCTTGTTGTCCGTGAGCCAGTGAGGAACAACGCGATCGCGGAAGACCTTGTTGCGCGTAATCTCGCGCAGGTTCGCGAGCGTTCGTAATCCTCGGGAGTGCCCTGGCCGAATGCGGGTAGCACCGCGGCGATGAGCCAGAATACGAGAGTTGCGGTGAGCGGACGGGAACGAATCATGGGAGCATTCCTTGGAGCAGAACTCGCCTTCTTCACCCGCGGCCCAGGGCGGGGTCGATGTACCATCACCGACCGACCCGGTTATTTGATCCGAGGAGCTGCCGGTGTGATACGGCCATCTGGTCGTAACGACCTGGGCAGGGTAGATTCTCCCGGAACCTCGACCCGGTCGCAACTCCGAAGGAGCTGTCCCTACGGAAATAGTCATTCGGATCGTCGCGCAGCCGATTGCGAACGGCGAATCCGTGCGGACCACTCCGGCATAGCTGAGAAGCTCGGGTACGCTACGCGATTGGGTGGCATCTCGGGCGGCTAATTGGTGCGGCGACGGCTGCAACCTCTCCTCTCCTACGTGGAGATCCAGCCGGATCGCCCCATCGCCGGCGGCATCTATTCCAACCGACCGTGTTACCTGGCGCCGGGACGGGCTGGCGCGACGGCGCTCAAAACAAAGTCGAGCCTTTTCACCAACTCTGGGCCTTTGCTCAGTTTACGGGTAGCGACAGCGCGGACGGCAGGAAGTTCACGGATTCTACCGAGGGGTAAACCGGATCTTCGGGGAACAGGGCAGGTGTCGTTGAATCGCTCGCCGACATGCCCATAGATGCGCCATCGGCGTAGCGGTCGGGCGAAAGAACGGTTGTTCTCAGCTATCCTCAGCAGTAAACTTACCCTCCAGATGGGAATCCGCGCATGCAAAGAGCGTGCATCCGAGAAAGTCGCGTCGGAGGAAATATGACAAGCGAAAGCAAATGCCCGGTGACGAACGGAGCTAACGGAACGAGAACGCCTCGGGCCCGGTCGAATCGAGACTGGTGGCCGAATCAGTTGAACCTGGAGATACTCCACCAAAACTCTCCGCTGTGCAACCCCATGGGCGAGGAGTTCCACTACGCCGAGGAGTTCAAGAAACTCGACCTCGATGCCCTGAAGAAGGACATCGAAGCGGTGATGACGACGTCGCAGGACTGGTGGCCGGCCGACTACGGCCATTACGGTCCGCTCTTCATTCGCATGGCGTGGCACAGCGCCGGCACCTACCGCATCGCCGACGGCCGGGGCGGCGCGGCCTCCGGCAACCAGCGCTTCGCGCCCTCAACAGCTGGCCCGACAATGCGAGCCTCGACAAGGCCCGACGGTTGCTTTGGCCGATCAAGCAGAAGTACGGCCGGAAACTCTCGTGGGCCGATCTGATGGTCTTCGCCGGGAACTGTGCCCTGGAGTCGATGGGGTTGCAGACGTTCGGGTTCGCCGGCGGGCGTGAGGACATCTGGGAGCCGGAATCCGACATCAACTGGGGGTCGGAGATCGAGTGGCTCGGGGCCGAGCGTTACGACGATGACCGGCAGCTCCAAAAACCGTTCGGTGCGGTACAGATGGGCCTGATCTACGTGAATCCGGAGGGCCCGGAAGGTAAACCGGATCCGCTCGCCGCGGCCGGGCACATCCGCGAGACGTTCGGCCGCATGGCCATGAATGACGAGGAAACCGTGGCGCTGATCGCGGGCGGCCACACCTTTGGCAAAGCCCATGGTGCCGCCAACGCGGCTCAATACTGCGGCCCCGAACCCGAGGCGGGCAGCCTGGAGGAGCAAGGTCTCGGCTGGACGAACACGTTCGGAACCGGGAAGGGCCCCGACGCGATCACCAGCGGCCTGGAGGGCGCATGGACCTCCAACCCGGTGAAGTGGGACAACGGCTACTTCGAGAACCTGTTCGGCTACGAGTGGCAGCTGACGAAGAGTCCGGCCGGCGCGTACCAGTGGACTCCCAAGGATGCGTCGGCACGGGACACCGTGCCCGACGCGCACGATCCGTCGAAGCGGCACGCCCCCATGATGTTCACGACGGACCTCGCCCTGCGGATGGACCCGATCTACGCGCCGATTGCCAAGCGCTTCCACAAGAACCCGGACCAGTTCGCCGAGGCCTTTGCCAAGGCGTGGTACAAGCTGACCCACCGCGATATGGGCCCTCGCCTCGCGGCTCCTCGGCCCGCTGGTTCCCCCGCCGCAGTTGTGGCAAGATCCGGTGCCCGCCGTCGATCACGAACGGATCGGGGAGCAGGACATCGCTCACCTCAAGGCCAAGATCCTCGCCTCCGGGCCGTCCCTTTCGCAACTGGTGACAACCGCCTGGGCGTCGGCGTCCACGTTCCGTGGCACCGACAAACGCGGCGGTGCGAACGGGGCGCGCATCCGCCTGGCGCCGCAGAAAGATTGGGAAGTCAACCAGCCGGCCGAGCTCGCGAAGGTCTTGGCGGCCCTTGAGAAAGTCCAAAAGGATTTCAACGGCTCGCAGTCCGGCGGGAAGAAGGTCTCGCTCGCGGACGTGATCGTTCTGGGCGGGTGCGCCGCCGTCGAGGCGGCCGCGAAGAAGGCCGGGCACGCCGTGCAGGTTCCCTTCTCGCCGGGCGCACCGACGCGTCGCAGGAGTTGACCGACGTGGAGTCCTTTGTCGTGCTCGAGCCGACCGCGGACGGGTTCCGCAACTACCAGCGCAAGGGAGACGATCGATCGGCGGTGGAGCTGCTGGTGGAGCGGGCGCGCCTGCTGACGCTGACCGCTCCCGAGATGACGGTGCTGGCCGGCGGGATGCGGGTGCTGAAGGCCAACTTCGGGCAGTCCGAGCTGGGCGTCTTCACCGAGCGGCCCGGGTCACTGACCAACGACTTCTTCGTGAACCTGCTCGACATGGGCACGCAGTGGCGGAGGTCCCCCCGAGGCGAGCACGTCTACGAGGGGCGCGACCGCCGGACGGGTGCGGTCAAGTGGACCGGCACGGCCGTCGATCTCGTCTTCGGCTCGAACTCTCAGCTCCGAGCCATCGCGGAAGTCTATGCCTGCGACGACTCGCAGCAGAAGTTTGTACGTGACTTCGTAGCTGCGTGGGCCAAGGTGATGGACCTTGACCGCTTCGACCTCGTCTGATTCGTGTGTGGACGTTTTCGGGCGTTTTCGAGCCGGTGGCGGAGCCTCGCCTCGTGCGGGTGAATCGACTTCGGGTGGCGACACGAACCGAAGCTGCTCCCCCGCACGAGGTTCAGCTCACTCCCGGCCTGCATCTCTTGCTCGCCCTTATGGGGCCGCCCGAACTTGCCCGCGGCGGTCCGACACGCGGGAGCGCGTTTGCGAAACGGAAGGAACATCCCCGCTCCCCGACAGCCTCTTTGCAGAGTACGCGGGCAAGACCAGTCGCGACCTGACGCGCTCCACGGCGGAGGTCGGGTGAGTAGGCACGCATGGCATCTCCTGGGGTGATGCCTGCAAAGTCTACTCACCCCTCCTGGATAGCGCTAGATCAAAATCGAAAGCGCTCTAACGGCGGTTTTTCGTCGCGAAGGGCTGGTTAGCGGGCGCCTCAGGAGAGCGCGCCAGGCTGTGACGGGACTTCCCTACCTTACCGCTTTTGCCACCCACCTTACGCAGAATGTCAAGAGCCTTGGGATTTCGGTCGCGAAGTGACGGTTTGCGTGGCAACGGAGCTTCGGCCCCAGAGCCCTGAAACGGGGCCACAGCCTCGCCTGCCCTCGCGAATCCCTCGGTGACGAGGGCCGAGGTCGGAACGATCAGCGGAACAAGGGTTTTCACGGTCGTAGGTGCTCCAGGAAGTAGTCCCGGCAGGCGGTGCGCCAACAATCTCGGCTGCGCCCCGTCGGGTCATGGGGCTGTCCAGGCAGGACGATTAGGTCACACGACTTGCTGCTCTCGATCAGGGCGGACATCAGTTTCATGGTGTCGGCAAAGGACACGTTCACGTCACGGGTTCCCTGGACCAGCAGCAGCTTACCCTGGAGCCGTGGCGCCAGGGTCAGGTTGGATCCCGTGTCAAGCGACAATTGTTCTTCCCTTTCAGCGACAACTGGATTTCCCGATGGGATGACCTCCTTCTGTGTCGTCAGCGACAATTAGATTTCCCGATGCGGCGGTGGCGTCGGCGCCGCGGACACTCTTTGCAATCTCCGACGAACCTGTTCTAATAGCTGGGTTCCCGCCGGATCGTGTCCCACCTTTGTCTGGAAGGAATGTCGTCGTGATGTCATCCCCTGGCTCCGCTCATCGGCATCCCATCGGCGTCACCCGCCGCGAACTGCTGCAAGTGGGATATACCGGCCTGCTGGGCATCAGTCTCCCGGCATTGCTCCATCAGCAAGCCGCCCAGGCCAAGACGGAGCGTCCCGAGAAGAACCGACCGAGGAAGGGGAAGTCCGTCATCCTCGTCTTCCTCACGGGCGCTCCCAGCCACCTCGATACCTTCGACATGAAGCCGGACGCCCCGCCGGAAGTGCGCGGCGAGTTCAAGCCGATCGCCACGAAGGTAGCAGGCTATCCTCTCTGCGAGCACCTGCCGCGCCTGGCCGCCCGGGCGAACCAGTACGCGGTGGTCCGTTCGCTGGCGCACCGGGAAAACAACCACCTGGTCGCCACGCATCACCTGCTGACCGGCTATCCGCAGCCGGGAGCGTTCTTTGATAAGGTGGCGTCGCGTGATGACTGGCCCTGCTACTCCTCCGGACTCGATTACCTGCGGCCGCGGAACGACGGCATCCCTTGCGGCGTGAACCTGCCGACGTTCCTCATGCAAGGGCCGCTGACCTGGCCGGGCCAGCACGCCGGCTTCCTCGGTCCCAAGCATGACCCCTGGCAGATCAACCATGACCCCAACGCGGCCGATTTTCGCGTGGACAGCGTGCCGCCTGTCGCCCGGCCTGGAAGCGGATCGCCTCCGCGATCGGCGGGCGCTGCTCGACCAGGTCGATCGGCAGCAACGGCAACTCGAAGAGCAGGCCGAGTGCCGCCGTTTGTCCGATCAGCAGCAATTGGCCTTCTCCATCCTGACCTCAGGCAAGATCGCTCGGGCCTTCGAGCTGGACCGGGAGCCGGCCGCGGTGCGCGATCGTTACGGCCGGCACAGCTTCGGACAATCGCTGCTCCTGGCCCGCCGACTGGTGCAGGCCGGCGTGCCGGTCGTGCAGGCCAACATGGGCCGCGTACAGAACTGGGACAATCACGGCGCCATCTTCCCGACCCTGAAAAATCGACTGCTGCCGCCCCTGGACCAGGGCGTCGCCGCCCTGCTCGACGACCTACAGGCAACGGGCTTGCTGGAAGAGACGCTCGTGCTGTTGCTGGGCGAGTTCGGCCGGACGCCGAAGATCAGCCGTCAAGGCGGATCGAAAGCACCGGGCCGCGATCACTGGGCGCCGTGCTTCTTCGGCCTGTTCGCCGGCGCCGGCGTCCGCGGCGGACAGGTGATCGGCAAGTCGGACAAGATCGGCGCGTATCCGGCGACGGCCCCGTACACCCCGGACGACGTGGGCGCCACGGTCTATCACGTCCTGGGCGTCGATCCCGCCTCCGAGGTGCGCGACCGCCAGGGGCGGCCGGTTCAGCTCAACCGCGGTCAGGTGATGGAGTCGCTGTTCACCGGCGCGGCCGGGTAGCGTAGGGCCGCATGCATTTCCTGGATCGGACCTTGCCTTCCCCAGCGGAGAACCTCGCCCTGGACGAGGCGCTCTTGCTCGCGGCCGAGGCCGGCCAAAGCGGCGAGGTACTGCGTCTGTGGCAATGGCCCCAGCCCGCCGTCGTGCTCGGCTCCGGCTGCCGGCTGGCCGACGATGTGAACGAAGCCGCCTGCGCCGCCGACGATGTGCCGATCCTGCGCCGCTCCAGCGGCGGCGGCACGGTCCTGCTCGGCGGTGGTTGCCTGCTCTACAGCTTGATTCTCCGTTACGACCGCGATCCGGCGCTGGCGGAGGTCCGACCATCCTATCGTCATATCCTCGGTCGGATCAGCCAGGCGCTGGCACAAGGGACCGGCCGCATCGAGCAAGCCGGCATCAGCGATCTAATCCTGGACGGCCGTAAGTTCTCCGGCACGGCCCAGCAGCGCAAGCGTTTCCATCTGCTGCATCACGGCACGCTGCTGTACGCCTTCGACCGGACGTTGCTGCCGCGCTACCTCCGTCAACCGCAGCGACAGCCGGACTACCGGGCCGGACGCGATCATCTGGCGTTCGTGCGCAACCTGCCTTTATCGGGAGAGGAGCTGAAGCGCCGGCTGCGGCAGGCGTGGGACGCCGTGGAGCCGGCGGCGGAGTGGTCCGCGGAGACGGTGAGCCGGCTGACGGCGGAGAAGTACAACGCGCTGGAGTGGACCCGGCGCCGGTAGCCGATCGTGTCCCCGTCAGTATTCTCGGTATTCTTCCAGGTGATGACGTAAACGCTCCAGAGCGCGGCGCCAGAGTTGCGCACCGCTTCCGGCGAGCGATGCAGCCGCAGGCCAATCTCGGCGAACGACTGCCGGTCGTCATGGCGGAACTGGAGTACCTGCCGGTAGCACAACGGCAAGCGCTGCACGGCGGCGACGAGGGCGCACTGCCGTTCCTGGGCAATCAACTGCTCACACACTGACATGCCATTGACAAAGGACGGGCCGCGCCGCGCGGAGCGGCCGAGGGAACCCGGCAGGCGCACCTCCTGGGACAGACATCGGCACGACGTTTCATAGCGGCGCGTGAGGTCGGCGACATTGTGCCGCAGGATGCCGCGCAGCCAGCCAAGGAATTGCGGGCCCGTCTCGCCGCGGAAGGCGGCGAAGTCGCGCTGGGCCTCGATGAACGTCTCCTGAACCACGTCGGCGGCATCGACTTTCGCTTGCATCGACGCACGCAATTCCTGCCGGGCGATGGCGAGCAGGTAGGGACGGCACGCTTCAAACAATTGTCCCAGCGCGTCGGCGGAACCGGCACGAGCATCTTGCAACCATTCCGTCCGCGGGGCTTCGAGGACGCGAGCAACGGAAGGAGTCATGGCCATCCCGAAACGGCGAGTGCTGGCGAGGAGGAATCGAGTTCCCAGGTGGTGCCGAAGGGCGGATCATTCCATGACGGCGTTGTCTTCACGATGCAACTTGTGCGCCGCACGGCGGAGCGAGGAGGGGCGACGTTTCCTACTCGCATGAGGTAGAGCGATTTCGAGCGGTGGACGACCCAGGAGAAAAAAGGCGTCCGCTTTCACGAATTCGCACGCCTAGGAGATATGCGGGCCTTCCACGAGAGGGGCCGTGTTTCGCCAGGTGGGGGAAACACTTCTTCACGTAATCGGGGAGGACTTGTGATGCTGGCGCGATTGTTTGGCAGCCGCACGACTCGTCCGTCGGAGCGTGGCCGTTCCTTCCGGCCGGAACTGGAACACCTCGAAGACCGCCTCACGCCTTCACCCATGGGCGGACCCGGAGGACCGCCGGACCATGGACCGCCGGACCATGGCCCTCCTGGTGGTCCTCCCGGGCACATCAACGCCCACGACTCGTTCAATACGACGATCACGGACTCGTTCAATACCTCGATCAACAACGTGACCGTCAATCAGTATTTTAACGTGGCGCAAATGCCCCAGGCGCAGGTGCAGCAGCAACTCACGGGCAACCTCGTGGTCGCGTACCAACAGAACCTTTCCGCTCTCATCCAGCTGGTGGGCGATGAGTTTCGGTTGGCGGCGGACACCTATTTCTCGTTCACCGGCTCCTTCTTCAACAACACCGCCCTGGTGACGGACATGCACAACCTGCAATTGTCCATCCAGCAAAACCCGCTGGAGGCGGCCACGTCCGGCGAGGCGGTGGGCTATCTGGTGTTCGACCTGGCCCTAGGCGCGTACGTTTCCGCTGGCGCCAATGGGCAGCACCACTAAGTAGCTCGATCCGAGCCGGAATCGTAAGCGAAGGACATCCTTCGCTTACGATTCCGGCTCGGAAACAATGTCCCTGGATCGGGCACTCGCTTCCACGGCGGCGAGCACCTCCTCGATCTGCCGCACGCTGGCCGTCAAGGACAGCGCCGCCATCTCGAAATTGGTGTGCGCCGACACGCGGCGGAACTCCTGCTGAAGCAGCTCCGCCGCGCGGCGCAGCTTCGGCAGCTTGCCGCGGATGCGGTGCAGGTACTCCTTGGTGTCGTTGCGCTGCGCTGCCGGTTCCGTGGCGCGCACGAAATCGAACAGGGTGCGCGGCACGTCGAGCAGCTCCTCGTCGTCCTGGATCTCGTCGGCGTGCTTGAGGAAGGTGCGCACCATCCACAGATGGGCGAGAACGCCCTGCAAGCGTTCGACGGCTTCGTCGGGACTCACGGCGACGTCTCCGAAGCGGCCTGCGGCGCCGGGCCGGCGGCGACGACGGACGGCGTTTTGACCGGCGGCTTATGTCCCTCTGCCTCCTCCTTCGAGAAAAGCACCAGGGCGGCGCCGACACCGACCAGGATAATACCCAGCCACAGTTTCCAGCCCGGCACGTCCACGTGGAAGTGGAACGGTTCGCCTTTCTGGGGGTGCCACAGCAGACTGACGATGGTGTTGATGACCGGCGCCAGCCCGAAGATCAGCGGGCCAATGTACAGATACTCCTTCGATGCAGGTCCGCCCGCCGCCTTGCTGGCGAAAATGACGCAGAGCGCGCCCACCGCTCCAGCTACCCCGGCGAGGCCCGCGAAAGTCAAGCCCGTCGGCCTGAGTGCCGGCCAGGGTTCTTTTCCGGACAAAAACAATCCGATCGGGAGGAGAACGGCGATCAAGAAGTATGCGACGCCGACGCAGAGCAGGGCGCCGAAGCGGTTGCCGCTGAGTTCTTTGCCGCCGTACGCGATCATCGGTACGTACGTACCCCAGGCCAGGCCCGCTAGACCCACCCACAATAGCCACATGTATTTCTCGGGTATCACGTCTTTCTCCTTGTCAGAACAGATCGAAACCCATCCGTCATTCGCGCCGCAGCGCCGCCAGCAGCGGCGCGCGCAGCGTCGAGGCCGTCGCCAGCGCTCCGGCCGTCAATCCAACCAGGACGACGCCGGCCAGCAGCGCCAGTAGATGCACCCAGGGGATGGACGCGCCGCCGCCCAGCAAGTGCGGCGACACGGCCACCAGCGCCGATACCGTTCCGGCCAGCAGTCCCACGAGCAGCAGGAAAGCGTTCTCGGCGAGGACCAGAAAGCCCAGCGTGGCGCGGCGAAACCCCAGGGCGCGGAGCAGGGCCAGCTCGCCGCGCCGCTCCCACACGCCGCGCAGCAGCACCACGGCCAGGCCCAGCGAGCCGAGCAACAGACCCAGACCGCCCAGCGCCTGAAACGTCGAGAGGTACATGTTCTCGACGGCCAGGTACGCATTCAAGCGCTCCGCTGTCGGCGTCGCCTGCAAACCGCGATCGGCGTAAGCCAGCTCCAGCACGCGCCGCACCTCGCCTTCCTTGCCCTCGGGCGCACGAATGAGAAAGGAATTGTATCCTTCGTGTCCGGGAAACAAGCGTAGGAAGTTCGGCTCGGACACGAGCAAGCTGCTCTGGAAGACGCTGTCGCTGAGCAGGCCGGCGATGCGGAGCCGGTGATCGGGCGGCAGCGTGACGGGACCGCCGAGCTTGGACTTGAGCATCCAGACGACGGTGTTATTTTCGCCGAAGGCGGGCACTTCATCTTCCTGCGGCAAAAGCAGCGTCCAGGGGTTGGCGCGCTCGGACTCGGTGCGGGCCGTCGTCGCGGCGAAGCGGAAACCTCCGCGCGTCTGTTCGAGGAAGGCGACGGGCACTCCGAGCAGCCGGGGGTGCAGCGGCTGATAGAGGTTCAGACAGCTGGCATCATCGCCGGCATGAACGCGGAAGGCGACGACCTTCACCTGCTGGAGCAACGCCTTCGCCTCCTTGCTGCGGCGCTCGGCGCTTTGATTGTCGCCGCCGGCCTCCTCGCGGTAGATGGGCAGGAGCTTGTCGGCGACCTCGCGGCGTCCGTCTTCGCTGTTCAGATCGCGGAACAGCGGCAGGTCCGACTCGGCCACCAGGCCGAAGCCGCCGTTGGACTCGGCGACGGCCTCGCCGGCATCGACGCGGCGGCGAAACGCCTCGACGGCGACGAGGAGGAACGCGGCCGAGGCGAGCAGACCTGCCGTGAGCAGACTGCGGCCGGGATGACGGGCGGCGTTGCGGATGCCCAGCCGCGCCACCGCTCCCAAACCGTGCCCCTCGACCGTGCCCGAGCGCGTGCTCCGCATCCAGCCCGACAGCGCCGCCAGGGCGGCGATGAGCAGAAGGCTGCCGCTGCCGAAGAACGTCATGGCCCGCATCTCGTGATCCTGGACGCGGCCCGAAGCGGCGAGCAGTCCGAGGGCGCACACGGCGGAGCTTGCCGCGATCCACCCGCTTGCGCGTCGCCGGCGCCGACTCGGTTTGTCGCCCTCGCCGGGCACCTGCCCGGCCAGCAAGGTGCTCGGAGCGACGCGGCCGAGCGAGAACACGGCCCAGAGCACCGTCAACACGCTCACCAGGAACGCCCCGCCGGCGCCGTAGACCAGGCTCATCGGCTCGAAGTGCGGTCGCAGAAACGATTGCAGCACCTCTCCCGGCCACAGCGCCGCCAGCAGGTCCAGCAACAGCCCGGCGTACAGCATCGCCAGGCACGACCCCGCCACCGCGCCCGCCGCCGCCAGCACGCAGCCCTCGCCCAGCAACAGCCGGCGAACTGCGCCGCGCCGATATCCAACCGCCAGCAGCACACCGATCTCCTCCGCCCGCCGGTCGATATTGAGACGGAACAGCAGTCCCACCAGCAGCAGCGACGACGCGATCAGGAAAAAGCTGAAGCCGAGAAATAACCACGAAAAGTCATTGCCCTTGTCGCTGGCGCAGGGCCTGTTCCTTGACCGGGTTGAAGACGAAACCGCCCTTCGCCGGGTCAAGACGGTCGCGCAAGGCACGCTCGAACGTCTCGGCGCTGTCGGCGAGATCCTGTCCTTTTGTAGCGGCCAGGCGGATGGAAGTGAGCCGCCCGAAGCGACTGCCCCACAGGCGTTGACCGACCGATAGATTGACGTAGGCTTTCGGCGTCGTCCGGTAGTCGCGCCAGTAGTGCTCATCGGGCGTCCGGGTTGTCCGGGTTTGCTCGAACGGCAGTTTCCATTCCCGGAGTTTGGGCTTGTCGGTGATGCCGGGAAACTCGGGAGTCAGGTCGGGGTCGGCGGCGACACCCCGCAGGGGAAGGAAGCCCGCCAGGCGAAAAGTCGCCGTCTGCTCCTGTTGCTCGCCCCCCTTACCCTCTCCCCCCCCGGGGGGGAGAGGGGAGGGTGAGGAGGGTGTCGGCGGCAGGAAGGCCAACGTCACCTTCTCGCCGACCGGACGTGGCAAGGGCGATTCCTTCCAGTCCGCCAGCACGATCTCGTCATCGCCCAGTTGCTTGACCCCGCGAGGCAGGAACGGTCCCAGCGGCGCCGTCAGCGTCGGATCGAGGGCCGCCACCACGGAGTAGGGGATTTCGGCACCCCCCGCCGCGATCCCATTGGCGAGATAAACGAGCGTGGGCGCCGCCCGCAAATGAGTATCCTTCGCGGCTTCCAGGGCCGCATCCGAGAGGAACGATTCCAGCAAGGCGTGCGTGCTCTCCAGACTCAGATAATTCCGATGCGATTGATAGAAATTCAGGACCTCCGCTCGTGTCAGCTCCCCACCGCGGCCAGGCTGGATGGACTCGACGATCGAGGCGGCCAGGGCGTCGCGCCATTCCCTCGGCTGCAGCTTGCCATCGCGGTCGCTATCGAGCCTACGGAAAATCGTCTCGACGCGCTCTTGCGGCCCCTGCAAGACGAGGCCCCAGTCGGCGAGCTGCAAGTGCGCGGCAGCGGTCCCGCCAGCGCGGAACGGACGCCGCCCGCGAGCAGGGCGTTGCAGCGCTCGGCCAGGCCGAGTTGCTTCTGGAGCAGGGCCAGCGGAACGAAGACCGTGCGCGGCGCCTCCAGTTCGGGACGCAGGCTGAAGCGATCGACCGGCTCGTCCGCGCTCAGCACGGCGCCGACCGGCAGCGTCCATTCCTCGACGACGGAGCGATCATCTCGATGGCCCAGCAAGGTTTCGCGCGGGATGGCACTTGGCTTTTGCAGCCGCAGCGACACCCGGTCGCCCGCCTCCACTTCCAGAAGCCGGGCAAGCGTGCTGTTGACAGACAGGCTATCGCCGCTCTTGGGGGGGGCGGACTGCGGGGACCAGAAGCGATCGTCCACGCCGAGGACGGTGACGCCGCGCACCTGATGGCGGATCGCTCCCGACCTTTCTGCCCCGGACCTTTTCTGGCGCACAACGGCCGTGGCTTGCAGCAGGATGACCGGACAGACGCGCTCGGCGTCTCCGCCAGCGGCCAACTCGTCAGCCAGTCCCTGACGGAAGAAGCGCGGCGCGATCAGCGCCTCGTCAACCCATCCCAACCGCCGAAGTGTTTGCGCGGCAGGCTGCCGCGCAGGGAGTCGCCGACCAGCAGGGCGCCGGTGAGCACGGCGGTGCCGACGACGACGCCGAGAAACACGGCGAGGTTGCCGCGTCCATGATACAGCAGGTTGCGCAGGCGCAAGCGTTTCAGCGTCATGGCAGCCTCACGAACGTCCTCGTTTAGCCGCGACGCGCAGCGGAGCGCGGGACGCTCCCGCGCTCCGCTGCGCGTCGCGGCTAAACGAGGGGCAGACGGATTCCACTGTCCGGGCGCGACATCGGCGATTGCAAACAGCCGTCTTCCATCACCAGCAGGCGTGGGAACAGGTCGGCCAGCTCCAGGCTGTGCGTCACCACGACGAGGATGGTCCGCTCTTCGCGGTGCAGCTCCAGCAGCAGCCGGCCGATCGATTCGGCCGTGCGGCGGTCGAGGTTGCCGGTCGGCTCGTCGGCCAACAGCAGGACGGGACGATGGATCAGCGCCCGCGCCACCGCCACGCGCTGACGTTCGCCGCCGGACAACTCGGCCGGCCGATGATCGAGACGGTCGGACAGGCCGACGCGGTCGAGCAGCTGCCGGGCCCACGTCTTCACCGCTTGTCGATCATCACGGGCAACGAGCGTGGGGATAAGCACGTTTTCCAGCACTGAGCACTGCGGCAGCAGGTGATGGTCCTGGAAGACGAAGCCGACCTTCCGGTTGCGGAAGTCGGCCAGCTCGCGCTCGGACAGGGCGAAGGGATCGCGGCCTTCCAGGCGCACGTCGCCGCGCGTCGGCCGGTCGAGTGTGCCGAGAAGATGCAGCAGCGTGCTTTTGCCGGAGCCGGACGGTCCCATGATCGCCAGGGCGTCGCCGCGCTCCAGGTCCAGGTTGACGTCGCGCAGCACGCTCAGGGCGCCGCTGCGCGTCGGATAGTCCTTGGCGAGATGTTGGACGTGCAGGGACATGGAACGTGCTTCACGAGGTCAGGTGGGCGAAAGGCCAACGATTCTCAAGCTATTGGCCGCGAGGGGCTTCTACAAGGGTGGCGGATGCCGTGGACGCGCCACGGGTACGGAGTATAAGGACTTAGGGGAACCGGATGCGACGAGAGGGTAAACGGTCATGGGGAAATCGACGCGCCGATGGACGGTGGGCATCACGGCCGGCATCCTCCCTCTGCTGGGGTTGATGCGCGAGCGCCCTCGAGCCTCTCCCAGCCGGCGGCGACGAGGCCGGCGCGGCAAATGGAAAACCTGGGCCGGGGTGTCCTCGCCATCAACCAGGGCGAGGGAAAGGTGTACGTCAGTTGCGCCTGCTGGGGACCGATCCCGACGACATCGCCTTCAATCTCTATCGCGTCCGCGGCGAGGAGCCGCCGGTGAAGCTCAACAAAGAATACATCATAAAATCGACCCATTATATCGATAATAACGCGGACTGGAGCAAGCCCGTGGCCTATTTCGTGCGGCCGGTGCGCAACGGCGAGGAAGGGGAGGCCAGCGCCTCGTTCCGTCTGCCGGCCGACGCCCCGGCGCGACCGTACCTCTCGATCCCCCTGCGAACTTTGCCTGGCCATACGCCCAACGACGCTTCCGTCGGCGACCTCGACGGCGACGGCGAGTATGAGATCGTTCTCAAGCAGGAGATGAGGCCGCGCGACAACTCGCAGCGCGGAACGACGGGCGCGACGAAGCTGGAAGCCTACAAGCTGGACGGCACGTTTCTGTGGCGCATCAACCTCGGCCAGAACATCCGCGAAGGCGCTCATTACACGCAGTTCCTCGTCTACGATTTCGACGGCGACGGGAAGGCCGAGGTGATGTGCAAGACAGCGGACGGGACGGTGGATGGGACCGGCAAGGTGATCGGCGACGCCAACGCCGACTACCGTAACGCGGACGGCTACGTCCTGCAAGGGCCGGAATACCTGACCGTGTTCGAGGGGGCGACGGGACGGGCCCTGGCCACGGTCGATTACGTCCCGCCGCGCGGAAAGGTGTCCGACTGGGGCGATACCTACGGCAACCGCGTCGATCGCTTTTTGGCCTGCGTGGCCTACCTGGATGGCGAGCGCCCGAGCGCCGTCTTCTGCCGCGGCTACTACACGCGGACGGTGCTGGCGGCCTGGAACTGGCGCGACGGCAAGCTGAGCCGCGTCTGGACTTTCGACAGCGACGACGGCACGCCGGGCAACCGGGCCTATCGAGGGCAGGGCGATCACAGCGTCAGCGTCGGCGACGTCGATGGCGACGGCAGGGACGACATCGTGTACGGGGCGTGCTGTATCGGCTCCGACGGAAAAGGGCTGTACTCGACCGGCCTGGGTCACGGCGACGCCCTGCACCTGTCCGACCTCGACCCGGATCGGCCGGGACTGGAGGTGTTCAACATCCACGAGCACCCGCGCCACGACAATGGCGTGTCCTTCCGCGATGCCCGAACCGGCAAGGTGTTCTGGGGCAAGAAGTCGGCGGACGTGGGCCGCGGCGTGGCGATGGACATCGATCCTCGCCATCGCGGCTACGAGATGTGGGCGTCGGGTCCGGGACTCAGCGGCGTCTGGAACGTCAAGGGCGAAACGATCTCCGAACGAAAGCCGCGCTCGTGCAACTTCGGCGTGTGGTGGGACGACGACCTGCTCCGCGAAATCCTCGACCGCACCATGATCGCCAAATGGGACTGGCGAACCGAGCGCGAGACGATGCTCCTGTCCGCGACCGGCTGCGCTTCCAACAACGGGACCAAGGCGACGCCCTGCCTGTGTGCGGACCTCCTCGGCGACTGGCGCGAGGAGGTGATCTGGCGTTCGTCCGACAACAAGGAACTGCGGATCTATACGACCACGGTCCCGACCGAACATCGCCTGTACACGCTGATGCACGATCCGCAATATCGGCTGAGCGTGGCCTGGCAGAACGTCGGTTACAACCAGCCGACGCAGCCCGGATTCTATCTCGGGGACGGCATGAAAGCACCGCCCCGGCCGAACATCCGAACGCCTCCGAGGCGGACAACAGGGGAGAAGTGACGGAGCGGGGAGGGCAACACGAAAACCCCTGGTTCGCAGGGGCTTGAGGACGATGGAGGAAATTACACCTGGCAGGATTCGAACCTGCAACCTTCGGTTCCGTAGACCGATGCTCTATCCAGTTGAGCTACAGGTGCAACGTGCTTATCAGACAAGCACTTATTGACTTCTCGCCGGGTTCGGGTATTTTGCCTTTGACACCAGCTTTGACACCCGAAACCCGTCCGAGGCGTCAACATGACCGATTCTACCGCATCCGCCGCCGATGGCAAGGCCGCGACACGCAAACACCGCGAGCAGGGACGGAAACCGGCCACTTCTGAACCCCCGTCCATGCAGCCGGCGCCCGCCACGGCCACGGAGGGGGCGGCGGGCAACCTGGCCGCGTCTGACACCCCTGACACCCGCCAAGACGACGGCAGGCCGGCCAAGCCCTACCCCGACTTCCCCCTGTTCCCCCACGCGACCCGCCGCTGGGCCAAGAAGATTCGCGGCAAGATGCACTACTTCGGCCCGTGGGAGGACTGGCGGGCCGCCCTCAACAAGTACCAGGAGCAGAAGGACGACCTCCACGCCGGCCGCACGCCCGCGTCCAGGGCGACGGCCTGACGGTCAAGCACCTCCTCAACCGCTTCCTCACCTCCAAGAAGCTGCTCGTGGACGCCGGCGAGCTGGCGACGCGAACCTTCTCCGATTATCGGATGACCTGCGACCGCATCTCCGACACGTTCGGCCTGACGCGGCTGGTGGACGACCTCGCCTCCGACGACTTCGAGCGGCTCCGGGCCGACACGGCGAAGACCTATGGGCCGGTGGCGCTGGGCAACGAGATTCAGCGGGTACGGACGGTATTCAAGTACGCCTATGATGCCGGGATGATCGACAAGCCCATCCGCTTCGGCCCTGCGTTCCGCCGGCCCGGCCGGAAGACGCTGCGGAAGGCGCGGCACGCGAAGGGGCCGCGCATGTTCGAGGCGGCGACCTGTGGAAGATGCTCGACGCGGCCGGCATGCAGCTGCGGGCGATGATTCTGCTGGGAGTCAATTGCGGCTTTGGCAACGCCGACGTCGGCACGCTGCCCCTGTCGGCCCTCGACCTGGATGGCGGCTGGGTGGACTACCCGCGGCCAAAGACCGGCGTCCCGCGCCGCGCCCCTTGTGGCCGGAGACCGTCGAGGCACTCCGCCGGGCGGTCGCCGCCAGGCCGAGCGCCGAAGGACGCGGCGCACGCGGGACTCGTGTTCGTCACGAAGCAGGGCGGCACTGGTGGAAACCGGGCCGGCTCAAGGAGTTGGTGACTGGCACGATCCGGAGGGCGGCCGCTGGCACGACACGCCGGACAATCCGCTGTCGAAGGAGCTGGCCAAGCTCCTGAAGGAGCTGAAGCTGCACCGCCCGGGGCTGAACTTCTACGCGCTGCGGCACACCTTCGAGACGGTCGGCGGAGAGTCGCGCGACCAGGTCGCCGTCGATCACATTATGGGCCACGTCCGCGACGACATGGCCAGCGTGTACCGCGAGCGGATCGGCGACGAACGACTCCAGGCGGTGACGGATCACGTGCGGGCGTGGCTGTTCCCGCCGGCGAAGGCAAAGGGGGAGGCGAAGAAGGGCGGCGGCCGGCAGGGCGGCCGGGGCAGGCGTCAAAGTCTGCCAAGGCCGCGGGCGGAACGGAGGGGCAGGGCGGGAATGAGGTGGCACGCCGCCCACGCGGGCGGCACAATTGACACCGCCGGGCGGTGTGTGCGGGTTCGAAACCGCAAGGCCCGCAAGTTGGCCCGGCCGTTGCTCTGGTTGCTCCATCCCAGCGAGCGGCCGGCGCCGGCCCAGCAAGCGATGGAGCACATTGCACATGGCAGCTACAACAGCTTGGATCAAATCACGCACCTATCCAGACCCGAAAGGCAGAGGACAGCGGCTCAATGACGTGGCGGCGGCACAAGTAATCGGCTTGCAGCCGATGATATTCAGGCGTTTGCAGCAGCGCGGCTTTTACCAGTGGCAAGAGGCAGATTGCCAACCGCGCCGCCTGGACACGCTGACCATGCGGTCGCCCGAAGAGGGCCAACCCGAAGAGACCTACCTGGAGAGCCAAGTCCATGAGCTGCGAGCCGTGCTCCAATCCACGCCGGAGGAGCGTATCGGAAGATGGGGCGAGTCAATCGGGAGATGATTGGAAAGAAGCTCGGAATTTCGCCATTCTCGCCGCAGGGCAAAGCCCGCCTCGACGAATGGGAGCGAGACGGCAAGCTCACTCCCAAAAAGACGCCATCTCCCGTCAACGGCAAGCGCGTAATTACCTATCCCATTGGGGAGGTGAACGTCCTGGCCGCGGAGGTGCAGGCACTGCGCGACAGAAATACGATTCGCAAGGACGGCAAGGACTACCTGCACACGGACAAGGTGTGCGAGCTACTCGGGGTAAAACCGCAAACTCTCTACCTATGGGGCAAGTACGGTATTGTTCCACTGGGCGGGGAGATGCTGGACGAAATCAGGACGCCAGCACCCGGCAACGGGTTCGTGTGGAGCAACGGGTTCGAGTGGATCGCCGCCAAGCAAGTAGAGCGTATCCGTGCCGCCCTGGAATCGCGGCGGACCTCCCACGCGGCCGGGCAACCATGCCCCATGACGGATATATTCGTGGTCGAGGGCGAAACGTATCTGACGCAATCAGCCGTTGCAAAGGGGCGCGGCCTAACATCACCGCTCTCGACCGAGGTGCTGTACCGTTTGGCCCGCGACAACGTAGTGAGGAAGAAGGAAGTCCGCAAGCGCACACGCGGCGGCAAGCGATACCCCTTCGTCTACCATCAGCCAGATCTACAGGACTACTTCAACGCGCGGGAAATCGCCTTCGATGGGGTGTTTGAGACGGAGGAAGGGCCGGCTTTCAGCGTTGCCCGTGCCGTCGTGGAGCTTCGGGAACGCTGGCAATTCACCTGTTCGCGCTGGTTCCTGGAACAACAAGCCGAAAAGTCTCGTTATCTGCCGGCCGGCAAGCTGCCGTCGCTACCACGCGAACCACCATCCCAACATCCGGGATGGCGCGGCCGCGAGATAACGTCCATTCTCCAGCTCGATCTGGCGAACATGGTGGCAACCATCAAGGGATTGGTGGAGGCCGGCAACAACCTGGATCCAGATTGGAAAGACGCCGCTGACATTGCCCGAATTCTCGGTTACGACCACATCAAAGCGCGGCGTCTGGCATCGCTCCTGAAACAGTGGCGTGAGGGTGGCCAACTGACCAACGTGCGGCGCATCTTGGTGGGACAAACGCGGCCAGCGCAGACAGGTCTATGTGTACTACATCCCCGATGTGATTCGCTTGGCAGGGGAATCCGAGCAGGAGTTGGCGAATCAGACACAGACCATGCCCGTCGCCGGATCGCGGCTCTCGATATGAGGACGAGCCGCTGCCCCGGCAAGCTTACACTGTCCAACTCTCGCAGGAAGACAGACAGCCCCTGCTGGAAATACTAGCCGAACTGAGAAAACTAACTCACTGGCAGGCGAAATGAGGATCACAACGCCTTTATCCAGTCCCCCTGGCATTGTTACAGTGAATGGAAAACCTCAGTCGCCGCATCACCCTGGCGAAAACGGCAAGAAGCCCCCCCGGAACCATTTAGTTTCTCACCTGATTTTAAGTCGGTACGTTGGGGGCCGGAATTGTTTTCGTTCACGCCCCAACAAGCGGCATGTGTTCGCGTCCTCTGGGAAGCCAAGCTAGAAACGTCGGGGAACTCGACCAAGTTACCATCCTGGGCGATGCGGACTCGGCCCTTGCCGATGATCCCAAGCCGCAGCTTCGCCGGCTCTTCAAGACAAAAGAATGGAGGGACGCATCCGGCATGGGGCAAGCTGATTGTGACTCGCCCAAAGCAAGGGCTTTTCCGGCTTGCGGACCCGCCGCTTGCGGCCCCGCCGCTGTGAGAGACAAGCATTTCTGGGGGGAATAAAAAACTCCCCCCTTTACTCCCCCCTTTACTCCCCCCTCGTCGGTTACTCTGACCGCATGACCATCGCCCGATGGACGGACATCGAGCATGAGCAGCAGCACTACATCCCGACCGCCGGCTGTGGACGCCCGTCTCGGCGTCGCCGTCGAGACCGTCCGAACCTCGATCACCAGCGGCGGCGAACTACCGGCACGCCACCGCAGCACGGGGAGGTGGACGGTGCCATCTGACCGCACCAAGCTCACCCCGCCTCAGCTCGCCCGGCAATGGGGCGTGTCCGCCGACAAGATCCTGAGCTTCATCCGTTCCGGCGAGCTGCGTGCCGTCAACGCCGCCAGCAAGCGCGGCGGCCGGCCCCGCTACCTGATCGATGTGGCCGACATCGCCGCGTTCGAGGCGGCCCGCGAGGCGAGTTCGCCGCCCCCAGCGAAACCGAGGCGGCAGCGAAAACAGGACGCGGGCGTCATCGCCTTTTATTAGTTGGACGCCGCCGGCCATCTCTTGCCAGGGAGACGGCCGGTTGGCTGCCACCAAACGACACCGCTCGGCAGACGCGACTCCGCCGGGCGGCTACTACACGGACAGCCCCGGATGACTGACTCATGGTAACCGATAACGCCGCCACGAACAACGGTCGTAGCCGCTGCCACAACGTGTCACCGGCCCACCCCTGTCCCGTCTGCGAGCATGGCGACTGGTGCAGCGTCAGCGAGGACGGCGAGGTGTGCCTGTGCCGTCGCCAGGGCGATCCCTCCAGCAACGAACCGATTCCGGTGGCGGCACCTACTACCTACACCGCCTCCGTCCCGCCCCAGCGTCGGCCGAGCCACGCTACCGCCTGGAAGACGGCGGCGGCCGTCGCATTCACCCCGACGTGCTCCACCGCGCTATTCTTTCCTGCTGAGCAAGCTCGTCCTGACCGAGCCGCACCGCAGGCGATGGAGGCACGCGGCTGAGAGAAGGGTTGAGGACGGCGGGTTATCGCACCCTCCCCGCACGCGGCCGATACCGAGCCGTCCGCCGGCTGATCGATGCCGGCATGGAGGAGCACCTCCCCACCGTGCCCGGGTTCTTCGTCGCGGAGCACGAGGGGCGGCACTACTGGACCATCGGCGGTCGGCCTGGCCTGCTCATCCCCGTCCGCGATCACCAGAGGCGGATCCTCGGCCTGCTGGTTCGGCCCGATGAGCAGGGCGACGGCACCAAGTACCTATGGGTCTCCAGCAAGAGGCGAAACGGCCCCGGACCCGGAGGCAATCCACGTCCCCATGTTGTTCCAGGGGGACAGGTCCACCGTGCGTATAACAGAGGGCCGCACTCAAGGCCAACGTCGCCACACGCCTATCCGGGGTGCTGACCATCGGGCTACCCGGTGTTAGTGTCTCGACTCGCCTCCCTGCCCTTCTCCGCGACCTGGGCACAGAAGGTAGTGCGGGTCGCCCTGGATGCGGACGCCTGCCGCAATCGCACCGTCGGCGAGGCGATCCAGCGTCTCGTGGGCCGGCTGCTGAAGGTCAGCGGCCTGGCCGTCGAGCTGGAGACCTGGGACGAGGCCGACGGCAAGGGCATCGACGACCTGCTTGCCAATGGGGCAAAGCCTGCCGTCATCCAGGGAGAGCGTGTCTCGATCGTCGCGCAGCGGATCGCCGACACCGCCCGCGCCGCGAACCCTCCCGCTGGCGGACCAGGGGGCGAGGCGAGCACGAACGGCCAGACCACCGGCCCGTCGGCCCTGGTCCTGATCCGCCAGCACCTGCTCGACTACTACCGCCCCACGTTCCGTCGCGGTCCCAACCTGTACAGCGACGCGCTCGGCCGCGAGATCGCCCGCGCGGAGGCGTGCTATGCACCGACGCCGCAGCTGGTGGACGATCTGGAGATGGCGGCGGACTGCCCGCGCGGCAGAGCGGCGCCATCCGCTCCGCCATCCCCGGGCTATATCGGACCTGGTGCGTCGGTCGCCTGGCGCGGCGTGCTCGACCGAGCTGCCAGAGGAGGCAGCGACGGCCGAGGTCGCCGGCGAGGGGCGGAGGACGAGCTGCGCGCCGCCATCTGGCAGCACATGCTGGGCCGCGTGGTCAGCCTCGGCCATGTGGTGAGGGACGAGGAGGGGGACGACTACACGGAGGTCCAGGCACGCTCGCTGCTCGACTGGTGCCATCTGTGGGCGGATCGCGGCTCGTGGGAGAGCATCCGCTCCTACTGGCTGTGGTGTCGCCTGGACGGCGGTGAGGAGCTGCCAAAACCGCTGGCGGGAGCCAGCGACGAGGAAAAGGCGGTTCGGCTCCAACTGATCGCCGGCGAGAGCGGCGCCGACGCCTACGTGGCCCTCCGCGTAGAACTGGCTGGACAGGTCGGCGTCCGCGTCCTGGCCGACTGGTCGCAGCACCGCCTGACGGACCTGTGCGAGCACTACGGCCTCGGCGGGCACAGTCCGCATCGGCCATGACCGGGACCGCGCTATCCAGCTCGCACCGAGTTCCTCGCGGACCTGCTCGGCGTGCCGGAGACCGACCGGGAGACCGACCGCGAGCCGGGAGAGGATGGATAAACGAATGGGCATATGCTGTGAGGACAGTACAGTAGACCGTACAGGTAGGACACAGGGGCGGACACAGCACTATGTCCTACGCAGACATAGTGCTCGATGCGGACACAGGACGCTGTGTCCGCCCTGTGTCCGCCCCTGTGTCCGCACCCTATGTCCTACACATTTTCCTTGTGAGTCAAGGGGTTAGCGAAAACGCGGACGCAGGACCGCCCTCACGCGGGCGCAGGGCGCGGGCCGGCGCGAGCGTGCGTGTGTCCACGGGGCGGGTGTGAGTGTGTAGATGTACGGTGTCCTTGTGCGATTACTATTCCGATGGCTGGGGAGAAGAGTCGCGGAGCGTGCCGTCTGCCAACGGCACGCTCCGCGAGAACCGATCGAGCCTCACGCATGAAAGGAGAGGGAATGCTACCCCCGCGGATGCCCTTCGGCAAGCATCGTGGCCAGCTCTTGTCC